>NZ_JAPEOS010000004.1 GCF_026340975.1 Streptomyces sp. NBC_01214
GCCGCGACAAGTCGCGTCATAGTGAACCGCCTCCGCAAGCGGAGGCGACACGGTGCTAACGCACCGCCAGATTCCCGCGCAAGCGCGGGAATCTGGCGGGCCGCAAGCGGCCCGTCGTGGGAGGGCCCGCCGCAAGCGGCGGGCTGGTGCCGCTGACGCGTCACCAGATGCCCGCGCAAGCGCGGACATCGAAGGGGTGTCCGCTGACGCTCCCACCCCTTCAGGTCCTTCCGGCTCCGCCTCCAGGACCAGGCCCGCTGCCGCGGGCCGGCTGGCAGTGGTGACAGGTGAGCTGGCTTGTCGCTGTGCTCGTCAGTCCCAGTAGCAGCCGCTGATGTGGATGCTCGACCGGGTCGCGGTCCGTTCGTCGACCTGGACGTCCCAGCGGGCGGCGGCCTCGGCGTATGCGGCCTCCACCTCTTCGGACGGCTGGCAGCAGCGGATTGTCGCTACTTCCTCCCACACCATGCGGATTCTGGCTGCTTCCTCTACCAGATGCAGAAGGCGTGTCGTGTCCTGTGCACTGCGTTGCATGGCACTCCCCCATCCGTGTGTCGGCGCTTTCATCGTCCACGGGTGACCCGCAGGTGCGGTAGAGACCGCTCGTTTCCGGTACGGAATCTGGTGATGTCTTGTTCCGGACGCCGTCGTGGGTGTAAGCGCGGTACAGTCGTCAGTGTGCATCACGTCGGATCTGATGTGTGTAGCTGTGTAGGATCCCGAGAACATCGCTATCCCCTCCCCGGCGGGTCTGTCCGCCTCTTCGAGTTCAGCGGAGTGCCGAGTGCAGAAGTCTGGTGACATCGTGCTGCGTCCTCATCAGGAGGAGGCGGTGGAGGCCATTGTCCGGGGGCTGGATACTCCGCCGGGGAAGCGGATTCCGGAGGCGGGTCTACGGGCGACGGTGGTGGCAGCGTGCGGGACGGGGAAGACGTTCATGGCGGCCGCGGCGGCGCTCCGGCTGGCGCGGCACGGGCGGGTCCTGGTGCTCCTGCCGACCCTGGATCTCCTGACGCAGACTGTGCGGGAGTGGCGGCTCGCCGGGCACACCGGGCCCGCGGTCGCGGTCTGCTCTCTCGAGGACGACCCGCAGCTGTGGCAGCTCGACGTCCGGACCACGACCTCGGCCCCGCAGCTGGGGCTGTGGCACGGGCACGGCCCCGTCACCGTCTACGCCACCTACGCCTCCCTGCCCGTCATCGCCGAAGCCCACGAAGGCGCGTACGGGCTACCCATGGACGTGTTCGACCTGATGGTTGTCGACGAGGCGCACCGTACATCGGGGTCGGCCGGGAAGGCTTGGGTCGATGTCCACCGCCAGGAGGTCATCCCCGCCATGCGCCGGCTCTACATGACCGCGACGCCGCGGATCTGGATGGAACGGCCCCCGCGGTCCCGGGCGCAGGAGGAGGCCCGCCGGCGTGCCGAGGAGGCGGAGAGCAGGGAGCGTGAGGAGGCGGAAGCCGAGGGGCGGGTCTACGTGGCGCGGCCGCGGTGGGACCGGCTGCCGAAGGAACTCGCGTGCTCGATGGACGACGAGCGAGTGTTCGGGCCGGTCGTTTATGAACTGTCGCTCGCTTCGGCCATTTCCCGAGGGCTTCTGGCGAAGTATCAAATTGTCGTCGCGGAGCTCACCGACCCCGTCGTCACCCCGGACCGGCTGAACAGTGAGGAGCGGTACGAGGAGCAACTGCGCGGACAGCGACTCGCCGCGACGCAGACCGCCCTCCTGGAGACCATGGCCGAACACGGGCTGCAGACCACCATCACCTTCCACCACCGCACCGTGGAGGCCGAGGCCTTCGCCGCGGGGCTGGACGGGGTCGCATCCAGGCTGCATACGGTGGATCCGGCCCGGCATCCGGAGCGGGTGTGGTCGGGCTGGCTATGCGGGGAACACGAAGGCGCCCACCGGCAGTCCGTGCTCGCGGACTTCGGGCGCAGGGCCGGGCGGGCGGTGCTCAGTAACTGCCGGGTTCTGGGCGAAGGGGTCGATATCCGGGCGACGGACAGTGTGGCCCTGATCGATCCCAAGGGGTCGGCCGTCGACATCGTGCAGGCGATCGGTCGGGCTTTGCGGCAGAAACCCGGTGAAGGGAAGATGGCCACCCTGATCGTGCCCGTGTTTCTACGGGAGGGCGAAAAGCCTGAGGACATGCTTTCATCGAATTCATACCGGCCGCTAGTTCGAGTCTTGGCGGGGCTTCGGGCGCACGATGAAAAGGCTGTGGAAATGCTTGCTATTCCACAGGAGAACCAGAAAAGGGTCGTGAACCCGTATCGGCCGGTCGGGAAGGCGCCGGAGGAAGGTGAGGAGGAGTCACGGCTCCTGCTCCGGTTCGCGGCCCCACGGGACCCGGCGCTGATCGCGAAGTGGATCACCTACCAGGTGATCAACACCGAGCGGCAGGACTGGCGTCGGGGCGCGGAAGCCGCGCACCGCTACCGGCAGAGGGAGGGGCACCTCGACGTCCCCTACGAGCACGTGGAGACCGAGGGGGCGTTCCCGCTCGGACGGTGGCTGTCCGATCAGCGGCGGGCGTACCGGGCCGGGGCCATGACCGGGGAGCGGGCGGCCGAGCTGGAGGAGCTGGGGATCATCTGGGACACCGCCGACGCCGGCTTCGAGGCCAACCTCGGCGCAGCACGGGCCTACTACGACCTCCACGGCACCCTCGCCGCACCCCGGGGCGCAGCCATCCTGGACGTCCAGGTCGGGCAGTGGCTCACGAACGTCCGCCGCCCCGGCGGGCTGGGCAAGGACCCCGGCCGGGCGCAGCGGCGGGCCGCCGCGCTCGCCGCGATCGATCCGGACTGGAACCCGGGGACTCGTGGGTGGACGGTGGACTGGCAGCGGCACTACGCCTACCTCACCCAGCTCCTCGCCTCCGGTGCGCGACTGACCGCGATCGTGCCAGGGGTGACACGGCACGGTGAGGACGTCGGACGGTGGCTCGCTTCGCAACGGCGGGGCTGGGAACGGCTGAACGACGAGCAGCAGCACCGGCTCGCCGAACTCGGCGTAGGGCCCCAGAAGGCCCCACGGGCACGTAGGGCGGCGACGAAGACGACCACGGCCGCCGGGCCGCGCACGGGCGGGAAGGCCTTCCAGAAAGGCCTCCAAGCCCTCACGCAATACGTTGCACGGGAAGGCGGAATGCCAGGGCGCGGCGCCATCGAACAGCTCGCTGACGGTCCTCACCGGGTTGGCATCTGGATCGCCAACCAGAAACAACGCCGCGACCGGCTCGACCAGGCACAGCTCACCGCTCTCGCCGAACTCGGCGTCCACTGGGCTGCCGGATGATGGTGGGGCGGCCCACGAGCCGCCCCGCACGGCCTCACTTAAGAGGTCATCTCATTTGGTGAGTCTTCGGTAGCAGATGAGGGTGCAGGCGATGCTGGCGAAGGCGAGGAAGTGGTCGGCTTTGCATTCGTAGCGGCGGTGGAGTCGGCGGCAGCCCGCGAGCCAGGCCATGGTGCGTTCGATGGTCCAGCGGTGGCGGCCCAGTCGCTGTGAGGACTCGATGCCTCTGCGGGCTATGCGGTGCTTGATGCCGCGCTGACGTAACCATTTCCGCAGGTGGGCGTAGTCGTAGCCCTTGTCAGCGTGGAGCTTGCCGGGCTTGCGCCGTCGGCGGCCACGGCGGGAGCGGATGGGCGGTATGCCGCGGACGAGGGGTTCGAGGGCCTGGCTGTCGTGCAGGTTCGCGCCCGAGATTCCGACGGACAGGGGCAGACCGGTCCGCTCGGTGATCAAGTGGATCTTCGATCCGAACTTGCCCCGATCGACAGGATTCGGACCTGTCAGGTCCCCCTTTTCAGGGCCCGCATGTTCACCGAGTCGATCGCGCAGCGGGACCAGTCCAGATCGCCGCGGGCGCCGAGCTCATCGAGGACCAGGCGGTGGAGCTTGGCCCACACCCGGGCCTTGCTCCACTCGGCAAAACGCCGGTGCGCCGTCGCTCCTGACGGCCCGAACGACGCCGTCGGCAACTGTTGCCACGTACAGCCCGACGTGGCAACGAACACGATCGCGGCGAGTACTTCCCGGTCGCCATGCCGACGCCGACCACCGCCCTGCGGTCGCGACGGGGCCTCCGGCACGACCCGCTGGAACAGCACCCACAACTCATCCGGCACCAGCCGGTCAACAATCCCCGCCACGACCGTCAGTCTACCCAACCATCCAAATGAGATGACTTCTAAGCAGCTCGCCCAGGGCTCGATCCTTGTGAAAGACCTTTAAAGGCGTGCCAGGACTCGCTGCAGGTCGTCTCGGTCGAATGCGTGGCCGGAGACCAGCAGAGTTCGGGTGTAGGCGTCCAGAGCAGAGATGAGCTCTTCCGAAAACCCCGCCACCGCGGGTAGCTCCCAGGCAGCGGTGAGCAGCTCGTCGAGGCGACTGGGGTCCGCCGGCAGGTGGATGTAGATCTCCCACGGCGGGACGCCTTTGAGTCTGGCCCGCTCGGAGCGTGGGAACATCCGGTTTCCCGCTCGCTCCAGAGCACGCAGCACTGCCAGTTCCGGTGCGGCTGTCACGCCCAGCGCTGTCACCATCGCAGTCCGGTCCATTCGTTCGAGTACAGCCTCAGCAGCGCTCACACCAGAGCACCGCCGACCCATTGATCCCGGCCTGACGCTAGGCGGGGAGCGGGGCGGACCGGGCGGGTTACGTGGAACTTTGACTCGATCGTGGCGGGTGACGTTGCCTTCTGTGGCGTGGAGCGGTCCGGAACGCCAGCCGACCCAGCGGCGCATGGAGGAGCCGCGGCGCGCGTACGGGCCCGGCGGCAAGCGCCTCGCACGGCCGGTACCTGCTGGCAGGCAAGCAGCTGATGAACCTCGGTCGCATCCGGGGACAAGCGTCGGGGCCGGGAGGGTGCTCCTGTCCGTCCCCGATCCTCAGGCAGGCGTCAGCCTGAGACCTCTTCGAGGGTAGATGCGATGAGGGCCGGGAGGAAGTCGATGGCGCGCTTGAGCAGACTTTCGATGGGGACGGCAAGGTGGTTGTTGTCCACGCTGATGAGTCCGGCCCATCCGGCTGGCTCGTAGCGGGCCAGCATAGAGAGCGTGTAGATGATCGACCACCAGGCCATCAGCAGGTGCGGTTCCCGGCCCGTTGGTGGGATCGCTGGCAAGAACCATCGCGACCGTCCGTGGCTCCGTGTGAGGCCGCGCAGGTGTTCCCGTCGCTCATCGACGAGCGCGTGACCCTGGGGCATAAGCCAGCTCACCCGGAGTTCTCCCCCGCCGTGGTCGTAGCGGGTGAAGTCAGGTGGCCCATCGGGCTGGGGTGTCCGGCGAACGTACTCGTGGTGCTGGGCGAGGCCCGGGTACTTCGCGAAGAACGCGTCCGCTGTCTCCCGGCCGCCATTGTCGATGACCCAATCGGGTATGTCGCAGACTGGCACATGCAGTAGGGGATGGGGATCGCTGTGAATGCCGCGATCGTCTGTGTACAGGGCGGTGTAGCGGTTCCGGTCCGTGAGTGGGTACTCGAGGTTGACCGGCAGCATGTCCCAGACATCCTCGAGCCGCACCGGATCGTCCTTGCCTCAGACCGGGGAGTCGAGAAGCTGGCTCAGCCGCACGAAACTGCCCCGCGATGTCGCGGGGTCGGTACGGATCTCGATGTCGGCGAAGGGCTTGTCGAAGCCGCTGGCTCGGATGCCGTGCCCGTCCAGGCGCCAGTCCTCGCCCTTGAGATCGACTGCCACTGCGGCGATGGCACGGCCGGCCTGGCTCAAGCCGTAGAAAGCCTGCAGGGGTCGAGTGGCCGGGCCTACCACAGCGGCCGCGCGGAACATCTGCTCGGCTTGTTCCAATGCCGCCGCGTACGTCTTCCGGCGCGCGCCCCCACCCGCTTTACCGGGTGGGTTCGCCCGGCTCGCCCGCAACTTCTCCCACGCCTCGTCAGGCTCCGCCTTCATATACATGGGCCGACGCTATCCCTCGACCCTGACATCGAGAGTCGGTACCCAGGAGGTGACCACGGCGATGGTCCAGCCGGAACGCGTCCAGCGGTACACGGCCTGGTCTGCGTTCAGGGAGCCGAACCAGACGGTGTGGAGGCTGTCCGGCACGTCGGGGCTGTCGACTGGCACGAATCCTTGCCGGAGCGCCATGGTGACGTCGAGCTGGCCACGGTCGGCCCAGACGAAGAGATGGCCTTCGCGGTCGGTGTACCGGGCGAGCTTCTTGACCTTGTTCGCCCCTTGGTCGGAACCGAGGAAGGCATTGATGTAGGGGGAGATCGTGTCGGCCGTGTGACGGGCAATACCACCAGTCACTTCGAAGGGGAAGATCCGGCCTGAAGCCCTATCACTCCGGACGCGTTGGGCACTCACGATCTTGAGGGTGTATAGCGTGCGGAGATTCTCCGCGTGCTCCGGTGTGGGGAACTCACCGGGTGGGGTGCTGTCGGGCCAGCCGTCCCGGCCGATCCTGTCCACGCCTTCCCTCTCCAGGTGTTGGAGAAGTTCGACCAGCGGCGTGGCCGACTTCCTGACATGCACTCCAGGGGTGAACTGGACCAGCCAATCCCCTTTCAGGCCGGGGACCGGTCCGTCGTAGTGCCGGTCAAGGCCCTTCCAGAGACCCTGGCGGCCGGGGTCGGTCATGGAAGATACCTCGAGCGCGACCTTCGGCCCAGCCCCATCGAACGGGTCAAGGAGAAAGTCCGCCTTGCCCGGCTCGGCCTGGTCGTCGTAATCGAACCGGCAGGTCCCGAGAACCTCGTTGACCGCAGCCTCCGCCCGGAGCTCGTCCGGCGCCAACTCCACCGCCCTTTTCTGCTTCATGCCAGTGACGCTAGGGCAGCGACGGCCCCGCCAACGAGGCTTTTACCGTACGAGCGGGAGTCAGGAGGTTTCGCCGGACCAGTCCAGAGGTGCCGCGCCGGAGTTCGGGTCGTACATGGCCCCGGCCACCGGCGCCGGACTGCCCGATCTCGGTCATCATCGTGACGCCGCTCTGGAGCTTGTCTGCTGAGCAGCAAAGCCCCCACTCCTATCCAAAGCTGGCAGCCATGCCTGGCACCAGATACGAGTTGGGCTACTGCAGGAGCTCCGGAACCTTGAACTCGACTGCGCTGCGGAATTATGTTCGATTAGTGTGATGTCCTGGACAGGTCTGTATCTACATCGGGAGACTGAGGGCATGGCGTCCTCCGCGCATGAGGCATCGGCGTCCGCCCTGGGCTATCTCTTCCAGGCGCAGCTCGCCCTTTTTGAGCTGCTGCGCGGGCAAGAGGAGCGGCCGGACGGGGCGATCAGCCTGGAGCTCCACGACGATGTCGCCTGGGAGCAGGACGGTCGACCCGTTGATCTACTGCAGGTCAAACACCACATCCGCAGTGTGCGCGCGCTCGGTGACAAGGACGACGACGTGTGGCGGACCATCCAGTCCTGGATGGACACCCACGCCCCCGGCGATGAACACGGCCCCATGCTGACTCTGGTCACCACTCAGCAGGCCCGGCCGGGATCAGCCATGGCAGCGCTGAGGGCACCCCAGCCGGAGCCCGCCAAGGCTCTTGAACTGCTCGTCGTCGCTGCGCAGGAGTCGGAGGCCAAGGGAACAAAGGACGCGCGAGCGGCCTTCCTGTCCCTGCCGCCGCCGCAGCGCGCTGTGTTCGTACGGCGGATGCGGGTCATCGATGGCACGCCTTCCATCGATGACCTCGACGCGCAGGTCCGGCGGAAGCTGAGGGCGGCACTCCCCGACGGCCACGCCGACTCCTTCATGCGGCAGCTATGGGCGTGGTGGTATGAGCAGACCGTAGAGATGCTGCAGAAGCGGCACACCAGCGTGTCCGTGACCCGGCTGATGCAGCGCATCAGCCGCATCCGCGACGACTACACGGCCGACCGGCTGCCTACGCTGGTGGATCGTGAGGATTTCCCGACAGCTGCAGAGACTGAGCTGGCCGATGCCCGTTTTGTCCACCAATTGCACTGGGTCGGCGCGGGACGCCAGCTGAACAAGGCGATGGTGGACTACTACCGCGCCTACACCCAGACCGTGGCCTGGCTCGAAGACGACTTGGTCGACCTCGACGAGCTGGCACGATTCGAGGGCGACCTCGCCGACGAGTGGCGGCGTGAGTTCGACTGGATGCTCGACGACCTCGGTGATGACGCCACGGAACGGGAGCAGGAACAGGCTGGCAGGGCGCTGCTGCGCAAGACCTTGGACCAGACGCGCTACCGGATCCGGGAGGCGTACGACGAGGCGTTCTTCTCCCGGGGCAAGCATCACGAACTGGCCGATCAGGGCAAGGTCGGATGGCACCCCGACTTCGAGACCCGGGTGAAGAACCTGATCCAGGCCGCACGTGTCTAGCTGGACACAGCGGCCGCAAGCCAGCGCCGCCTTCCTCAACCCCGCCCTTGTCGCCGCGGTGACCGCCACCGCGGCACGCGACTACGAGCGGGAGGCATCCGGCAGGCGGATGCCATGGCCGATGGCTTTCGTCGTGGCCCCGCTGGTCCTGCACCGGCCCACGCGGCAGGCACTGCCCTCCTCGACGCGCACCCATCTGACGAACTGGGTCGCCGAACACCCGGCACTCGTTGCGGGACTTCCTGCCCGAGGCGTCTCACTGGCGCCAGCCGTACGCGAGGGCCTGCGCTTCGGGCTCCGCCACCAGATGATCGCCGTCGAGCAGGGCCACCTCACGGGGACCATCCCGTCGAAGTCCCGCATTGAGGGCGAACTGGCCGACCTCATCAAGGCCGCTTCCCTGATAGGCCGCTGGACCGCGAAGTCCGACAACCCTTCCACCGTATTTGCACTGCTTGGCGTGAGACCCTGAGCGGGTGCAGATCCGGTCGATCATCCTCTACAGCAAGAGCGGCGAGAAGCGCGTCCTGGACTTCCGGCTCGGCGAGCTCAACATCGTCACCGGCACCTCACAGACAGGCAAGAGCGCACTCCTCGACATCGTCGACTACTGCCTCGGCAGAGACAAAGCCACGCTCCCGATCAGCCCGATCTTCAGCACGGTCGCCTGGTACGCGGTGATTCTGCAGCTGCCCGACACCCGGATCCTCGCCGCACGGCCGGCACCCCGCCCCGGCGCCAAGTCCGTCACCAACGCCATGCTCGAAGTCGGCAACGACCTCGGAATCCCCGAACTGTCAGACCTTCGCATCAACACCGACTCCGCACAGCTGCGCCAGCAAATCGGACGCCGCATCGGTATCGGCGACACCCGCAGCGAACCGGCGCCGGGAACCCTGCTGTCCCCACTCAGCGCCAACCTCGGCCATGCCGTCCTGCTCTGCCTGCAGAACCAGGACGAAGTCGCGTCCAAACGGAGTCTCTTCCACCGTCAGAACGAGAGCGGCATACCGGAGAGCCTCAAGGCCACGATCCCCTATTTCCTCGGGGCGGTCCCCGAAGACCAGGCCGCACTCCAGCAGCAGCTTCTCCAAGCCAAACGAGCCCTGCGTCGCACCGAGAACGACTTCAAGGCCGCCCAGGAGGCAAACCAAGGCGTGGAATCCCGCCTGCAGTCCCTCCTCGCTGAAGCCCGCGTCCACGGGCTCCTCGCCGATGACAGCATCGGCAGCTCGGACAGGGCCGCGGTCATCGAGGCACTCCAGCAGGCCTCCTCCTTCCGGCCCACCCCGCTCGACGCAGACGAGGAGCAGCGTCGCCAAGAGCTCCTCCTCACCGAAGAATCCGCAGCCCTGCGTCGGCAGCTGCGCTCCCTCGCAGAAGAGCGCCAGCTCCTGAACGACCTGGAGACCCAGGCGGCCGGCTACAGCGGAGCGGTCGCCCGTGGCATGTCCCGCCTGTCCGCCCTCAACCTTGTGCCCGACGGCTTCCCCGGAGAGCACAGCTGCCCCCTGTGTGGCAACGAACTGGCCGAGCCCGACCCCACCGTCGCCGACATGCACACCACGCTCACAGACCTCCGAGGCCAGCTCGACAGTGTGCAGACCGTCCAGCCGCGCCGCGAGCAGGCCCTGCGTGAGATCGAGCTGCACGCGACCCGCCTACGCGAACAGCTCCGCGGCATCGAAGGCGCCCTCAGCATCATCGCCGAGCAGCGCTCCCAGCAGGCAGGGCTTCTAGGACAGGCCGAATCCCAGGCCTACACCCGCGGCAGGATCAGCGCCGTCCTGAGTCAGATCAACACCACGACCGACGGCGGACACCTCCAGCGTCTGGAGTCGGACGTCGCCGTCGCCCAGCAGCTCGTCCAAGGTCTCGAAGAACAGCTCGACACCGAAACCATCGACGACAAGCTCACCCATGGCCTCAGCTACATCAGCGGCAAAATGACCAGCCACGCCCGAGCCCTGAAACTCGAACACGGCGACCGTTTGGTCCGCCTCGACATCAAGAAGCTCACTGTGGTCGCCGACACCCTTGAGGGCGTCACCGAACTGCTCCGCATCGGCAGCGGCAAGAACCACGTCGGCTACCACCTGGTCGCTCACCTCGCGCTCCACCAGTACTTCGTCGCGAACAGCCGGCCGGTACCCCGTTTCCTCATGCTCGACCAGCCGACCCAGCCGTACTACCCCTCCGACATGGCCAAACAGCGGGGACGGCTGGAAGACCTCGCCCTGGACGAGGACCGCACAACCGTGACCCGCCTCTTCAAGCTCATGCACCAGGTCGTCAACGAACTGGCGCCCGACTTCCAGATGATCGTCAGCGACCACGCCGACCTGCCCCATGACTGGTACCAGGCATCCGTCCGCTACAACTGGCGCAACGGCGAAAAACTGATCCCCCCGACCTGGCTCGAAGAGCAGCCCACCCCGTAACCGGAATCGCCTTTCGTGCCCTAGTAGGTCTACACAGGCCAGAGGCTGTTGCGGGCGGCCACTACAGGGGCTGATCGCCGATCGTGTCCCAGTCCAGCGGGTACTCGGCAGCGCCCCGCCATCCACACGCGCACACGGCCCGGACGGCCTCAGCGCGGGGGCGGCGACCGGCCGTCGTAGGCCGTCTAGTGCTTGGTCGACGGCACGTTCGGACCGCTCCCGACATCGAAGTACACCGGACCCGGCTCGCCACCGCCGACGAGGACACCCACCGCGCCCGCGTGCGCGTCCCCGAACTCCACCGTCCACCAGTCCCCCTCCACCAGCACACCACCCTCACACGCGTCCCGGCCGACAGGCCCGCCGGATCCCGCCCGCGACCCTGCCCCCGCCCACTCCTGGGCGGCCACAAACAACACCTGTCGTTGGACGCCTAGCCCCGAACGAGCGACATATTCGAAAGCAATGACACGTCCAGACAAGGTTAAATCCAACACATCGAGAAGGCTAAATCTGCTAGGTTCGGGGTGGAGGTGAAGTCATGCCGAGTCAGGAAGAGCTGTTCGATGCGGTGGACGCGCTGCTGGAGGGCGAGCCGCAATTGCCCTCTCCGGCGGAACGGGCGCGACTGCGTGAGGCCGCGGGTGTCACGCAGGCCCGGCTCGCGGCCGCGTTGAAGTCGACGGCGCAGACGGTGAAGAACTGGGAGAACGGCCGCTCCGAACCGCGCCCGCCGCGGCTCCAGGCATACCTGCGACTGCTTGACGGCTGGGCGGCGAAGTACCCCGCACCGACCGCACTCGCGCCTGCACCCGTGCCGGTCACGAAGACCTCCACCGGCCGCGTGGAGCAGCCCGCCGAGCCCCCGCCGGCCCCCGCCCCCGTACCGGTCCCAGACGTGGGTCCGGCCACGGTGACCGCCGCATGCCCGGCGACATCGTCGCGCCGTCCGGTGCGGAAGGCCGCCGTAGCGGGCGCCGCCGATCCGCGTTTCCCGCACGGCCCGTTGGCAGTGCTCGACGGCGACGGGACCGCGTACGGCGTGGACGGCATCGTGCTCGACTGCCCCGCCACCACCGTGGCGCAGCTGGTCGAGTGGACACTGGCCGAGTCGGGACTCGGCGCGGTGCGGCTGAACCGTGCCGGGAAGGATGCCGATCCCCTGGTCGTGCTGACCGCGGCCGCCGCGGTGAAGCTCGGGCTTCCGGAGCGTCTGGAAGGCCACGAGGAACGCCGTTCCCTGCGCCTGGCGGAGGACCACCCCGTCGTCAAGCAGATCACCAGGGCGAAGTGGAAGCTGACCAAGCGCGGCTTCGGCCCCTGGGCGCGCGTCTACCGGCCGGCGAAGGCCGGGCAGCGGCAGTGCGTGCAGCTCGCGGTCCTGTCGTGGGACGCGCTCGACTCCCGGTCCTGGCCGGGCGTCGCCGGGATGGAGCCGGCCGAGATCGCCCGCGTGCTGGGCACGTACGCACGGCGGGTCATCACCCCGCGCGGCAGCACGGCCATCTCCGGGCTGGAGCTGATGACCGCGCTCCGGCCGCCCACCCGGGCCGTGAAGAGCGAGAGCACCGGCGAGTGGGAGTCCGCCTACAACCCGGGCTCGCTCGGCACCGAGCCGATGGATCCCGCTCCCCCTGAGGCGCCCCAGGAGCATCCGGTCGCGCAGGGCTGGACCGGCGGGTTCATCGACGAGGAAGCGTTCCAGTGGGTGCGGCCCGTGGACCTGCTCACGGACGAGGAGTGCCTGCTCCCGTACGCGGTCGGCCTGGACATGAACACCGCATTCCTCGCCGCCTCCGCGCGCCTGGTCGTCGGCCTGTCCGCACCCGACCACTTCCACCGCCCGAAGTTCAACAAGAAGATCCCCGGTTCCTGGCTCGTCGACCTCTCCGGCATCGAACTGGACCCGCGCCTGCCCTCGCCGTTCACACCGACCGGCGTACGGCCCGACGGTCCGGCCTGGTACCAGACCCACACCGTCGCCTACGCCCAGGAACTCGGCTACGACATCGCACCGATCGAAGCCTTCCTGCGCAGGGAGACAGGTGCGTACCTGGACCCGTGGCACGACCGCCTGAAGACCGCCTACGCCGACACCCTCGCCGACCTCGGCGTCACCCCCGATCTGGACGACCGGCAGTTCCTCGCCGCGATGGAACACCACAAGAAGGTGGATCCCGCGATGGCGGCCGTCCTCGCAGCGATCAAGGCCACCGTCAAGGGCGGCATCGGCAAGCTCCGCGAGCGACCGCAGGGCCGCCACTACCGCGACGGGGAACGCTGGCCCGCCCTGGAGCGGCCGACCTGGCGGCCCGACATCAGGGCCGCGGTCATCTCCAAAGCCCGGGTCAACATGCACCGCAAGATGGCCAACACCGCGAAGGCCACCGGCCAGTACCCGCTCGGCGTGCTCTCCGACTGCGTCGTCTATGCCTCCCCCGGACCGAGCCCGCTCGACTTCCTCCCCTACACCACCTCCGGCAAGGCCCTTCCGGGCGCCTTCCGCCTCGGGACGACGCCGGGACTGGCGAAGGTCGAGGGTGTCCAGGAGATGGCGTGGGCCGTCGACCTGATGGAGAAGGGGCTGAATCCGGCTCGGCACATCAAGGGCGGCGACGCCGTCACCGACGAAGGAGAGTGACGGGCTGTGGGGGACATCGACGACGCCCTGGAACGCGCCGACCGCGAGGCCTTCACACGGGAACCGCCCAAAACGCTGAAGGGCCGCATCAACTTCCTCATGGGCAAGCTGAAGACGACTAAGGCCGTCGCGCGGGAGCTGGGCGTGAGCCAGCGGTCGGTGGAGCGCTACCGCACCGGCGAGCGCAAGACCCCGCCCAAGACGATCACGGACCGCATCGACACGGCTGTGCGCTCCCGGTGGCAGCCGGTCGTGCGCAACCGGCGGCGCAAGCAGGCCGCCGTCAGCACCGGGATCACTGTCGAGACCCGCGCGCGGTTCGGCTACACCGCACCCATCGGCACCACCGACGACGGCCGCATGCGCCGCCTCACTGTCCACCTCCCGCCCGCCTACGCGCAGCGGCTCTTCGACGCCCAGCAGCACGGCGCCGCCGATCCGGAACTGCGTGCGATCGTCGCCGAAGGCCTCCAAGACGTCTACTTCAAGGACGGCGGAACCCGCGCCGACCAGCTCGAAGTCGAATTCACCGACATCGACTACATCGACGTGTCGTTCTGAGAGGAAGGGGTGGCCGGCGCACTTGTAAGCCGGGGCCGCCGTGGCGGTGGGGGCGGCCGGCGCCGCCACCGCCACCACGGCCATCGCCGCGCGCTTGATGCGCCCCGAAGCGCGCCGCGCACGGCTGCCCTCCTTGACGCCGTCTCTACGTGACCGCGGCCCTGCCGGAACCTGCCCGTTCAAGCAGCTTGGGCAGCGGCTGAGCCGAAGACGTCGTCGAAGGGGTGGGCGCGGTGTGTGCTGACGAGGTGGTAGGCGCCGCTTGAGTGGCGCAGGGCGTGGTCGGTGTAGTGGAGGACTTCGGCGGGGGTGAGGACTTTGAGGTCGCCGAAGACGTAGTAGAGCGGGGTGGGGGCATGGATGGCGGTGAAGTGGAGGCCGGCGTTGATGGTCGTGGCACTGATCGAGTAGCGGCTCGTGTCGGTGCTGGGCATGCGGTCTTTCGCGTCGATGGTGACGACGTCGGCACCGCGGGCGGCAATCAGGTCGGGGAACTGCCTCAGGGCGGAGCGGGTACAGCGCAGGGCTTCGCGGACAGCATGGGGGTAGGTGCCCTGTCCGCAGGGGTGGACGGTCCAGCCTCTGGCGCGCAAGGCGGCGGCGACTCGCTGTTCGTGCAGGTCCCCGACAGCCTTGCGGTGCTGCCACTGCGTCACGGTGGTTCCCCCTTCGACGAGTTCTGCATGCGTGATACGAACTGCCTTCTTTTCGTATTCCCTCATCTCTGGCTATGATGCCGCACATGGAGGCATACGTTGACCCACGCTTTCGTCCCACGCTGTGGCCCGGAACACCCGTTCCCGCACCGCAGTTGAGCCCCCTCACCGACGCGCGGGCAGAGGGCGAGTGGATCGTCTGGAGCCCCCGGCTCCGCTCCCCCGGCGATGGCACGGTGTCGCTGCCCGAGGACTTCTACCTGCGCGAATTCATGGAGCTCGACCCCGCCGACCTCGAGGCGGTCGCCGCCATGATGCGCGCCTACGGGCATCTGGGAGGCCGCGTCGGGTCGTTGAGCCTCGACGTCGAGGAACACGATCACTTCACCGCGCTGGCGGACAGCCTCCACCCCGAGCGCGGCCCGTTCGCCCTTCACGGCGAGCTGGCGACGCTGTTCGTCTCCGAGGCTCAGGACGCCATCGCCACCTGGCTGGCTCTGCGTCACGAGGGCGGACTGGACGCACTCGTCGAAGCCGAGGCCACCGAAGAAGAGCTCGCCCGGTGGCAGGCCGCCAACAGCGACAAGGCGGAGACGTGGCCGCGCGACCTCAACCACATGCGCGAGGAGCTGCTGGCGCTGAAGGTCAGCGACCTGGCCAGCACCCTCAACGCGGCTCTGGAGCCCTTCAGTATCGGCATCGGCGGCCTCGAAGACCGCTACCCCACACTCCTCGCCGTGGCGTTCCTCCAGCTCTACAACCACCTCGCCGAGAACGCCACCATCCGCGAATGCGCCAACGAGAACTGCCGGCGGCCCTTCGTCCGGCAGCGCGGCCGTGCCGAGTACGGACAGAACCGCACCACCGGCGTCAAGTACTGCACACGCGAATGCGCCCGCGCCCAAGCCCAGCGCGAACACCGGCGCCGCCGGAAACTGCAGCCCGCCCCAGACCAGCCCAGCTGACATGTGCGAGATCCGGGCCGAGCCGCTGCACTGGCCCCGCCCCGAGTGTCACCACCGACCGCCGACCCAGGGGCCGCCTCCTCCGGTCCCGGCCGTATCAGAAGAGGACATGGCGGGCCCCTCGTGAGCGCGTCGCGAGGTCTTCGCGTCACGCCTGTGGCAGCTTTCGTTGGACACCTGCGAAGCCCCGACACCCCAGTGCCAGGAGCAGGCTGTTCCGGCTGATGGCCTGTGTTCGCGGCCGGGCGCGTCGTCAGGCAGCGGCAAGGGCCAGGAGTTCCGGGACACCGGCCGCGGTGCGGTAGGGCCGGAATTCGGGCACGAGTTCTTGGACGAGTCGTTCGCAGCGCGGGGCACCGATTCGGCGGGAGAGCCCGAGGGCCTCTCCGGCGGCGTGGGCTGCCAGTTCAGGTTGCTTGAGCTTCAGGTGGCTGGCCGCCTGGTAGGCAAGGAAGATGCCTCGGGTCTTGTCACGGGCAGCCGGCAGGAGAACTTGGCCTTCTCCGATGAGTTGGTGAGCGCGGGCGGCGTCGCCGAGGTCGAGGAGGGCCTGGCCGGAGTCGACCGCGAGGTCGGCTTCGGACATCCACGCGCACCATGCTGGCAGAGGCCGGCCGGACGATGCTCCGAGGTGGTGCTCAGCTGCCGCCAGGGCGCGCAGGGCGGGCTGCTTCTCCTGCTGGGCAGCGAGGGTGCGGGCGAGGCGGAGGTGGAGGAGGGACCGGGCAGCGGGGTGCTGGGTGCGTTTGAGCGCGTGCTGGAGGATTCCGGCGGCGGTGGCGTGGTCCTTGCGCCATGCGGCCTGATACGCGAGGTCACCGAGCATGGCGGCGCCGAGGTCGGGGTCGTCGGTGGCGTGGGCGCTGTGGAGTCCGGCGATCCAGAGTTTGCTGGCGGCGGCGTGGTGGCCGTGGTCGAAGCGGTGCCAGGCGACGGTCTGGGCGAGGGTCGCGGCCAGAGTGTGGAGGCGCAGGCCGGTGGTGCGGTCGTAGCGACTGTGGGCGATCAGTTCTGTGACGGTGACGAGGTGGGCATCCAACAGGGCTGATACGTGTTGGCGTTGTTCGGTGACCAGGCTGTTGAGCTGCCGGCTGGTGTTCTCCAGCAGGGTGACCGTGTCCTGGCCGACTAGTCTGCCGCCCTCCGACTGCGCGGCGAGCGCGATCCCTCCGCTGGTGGCCCAGGCGGCGGCCAGGGTGGTGAGGGCGGTGCCGGAGATGGTGAGGAAGGTGCGGCGTTCCAGGCGTTCCATGGCTGTGTTGAGGGCCTCTCGCAGGGCTGTGACGGTGCTGGACGGGCCGAGGGGGACGACGCCTCCGTCGCTTCCGGGCAGCCAGTTCGGCCAGTTGTCGGGGTCGACCAGCTCGACGGGCAGCCCCAGCGCTTCCGCGATGTAGACCTGCGTTTCGGCTTCTGGGGTGACCGCCAGGACCTCCCATTTGCGTACCCGGTGCTTGTCTGTGCCCGAGCGCAGGCCTCGCCGCTGCGCCGCCGCGCCGATGAGGTTCGCCAAGTCGACCCGGGTCAGATTCTTGAGCGCGCGCCGGTAGGCCAGCGGATGCGAGTGCTCGGTCACGTAGTCAGTCAAGCACTCTCTGTCTTCCGCAGGGTGTGGTTCCCGAGGCGGGACCCCCGCGGGACCCCCGCCGGACCATCGCGTTGGACGTACAGCTGACCGAAGCTCGATCTTCCGAGCGATCGGACCAGTCGGCTCGGCCGGTGCCTGGTATTGGCGCCTGTCCCCCTCGCCATTGAAGGGACATCTCATGCCGTTTTCCACCGTTGCCCGCCCAGACGGCTTGCCGCGCACCTACGGAGGTTGTCGGTCCGGGATTGCGGCGGCCGTGATGCTGCAAACCTCGCCGTACCTCTCCAGCGTCCGTCCGGGCACCGGCCCGGACCTGGTGTACCTGTCGGACAGCAGCGGGCCCCAGGCCCCCGTCGGCGCCCCGCCCCTGGGGAGCACCGTGTTCGGGGTTGTAGGGCTGGACCGGGTGATCGTGTGGCAGGACGATGCCGCGGTCCTTGAGCTGCTGCGGTACGCCTCCGAACGTCCCCACGACAGCGGTGAGCTCTCGGCCCGGTTCGGGTCCGGCCGCGTGGAGGCGGCGGTGGCGCGAGGGTGGCTGCAGGATCCTGTCGAGCTGTGCCGGTCGTACCGGGTCGAGTCCGGGGAGATCGAGGTGACGGCCCACTGCAACTGGGGGTGCGTCTCCTGCCCGGTGGCGGCCGACCCCAAGCCGCGCCGGACCATGCCGATGGGCCTGTTCGAGGAGATCGTCGGCAAGCTCGCCGCGGCCGACGCCTCGTACGTGACGTTCCAGTTCTTCAACGAGCCGACCCTGGACCGGTACTTCTCCCGCCGCTTGGAGGTCCTGTCCCGTCACGGGATGCCGTTGGCTCTGTACTCGAACGCCTCCGCGCTGACCACGGCGAAGATCGAGGATCTGAAGCAAAGCGGGGTGCTGAAGGATCTGATCGTGAACATCCCCTCGGTCGACGAGGCCGAGTTCGCCGGGCTCACCGGGTCACGGAGCTACCAGCACACGGTGGGCAACACCGAGGCTGCCCTGCGCGCCGGGCTGCCGGTGCAGGTCGTCGTCAACGGGGTCGGCGCGCGTGGGGAGCGCAACCTCGAAGGGGTCGAGCGGCACTTCGTTCCGCTGGGCGCGCAGGTGTACCCGAGCCTGACGTGTGATCGGGCCGGTGAGCTGGGCGGCGAGTACGCCCAGGGCGTCCGGGTGGAAGGGCGGCTGACCGGCTGCGGCTGGCCGGTGCAACACGTGAACATCTCTGTGACCGGGGCCCTGTTCCTGTGCTGCAACGACTACTACCAGCGGGAGGTGTTCGGGCACGTCGGGGACGGTTCGATCGACGAGCTGATGTCCGGCGAGCGGGCGGTCGCGTTGCGCCGCAAGGTGTTCGGCGTCGACGAGGCTCCGGAGGACTTCCTGTGTCGGCGCTGCCACAACCAGCTGCGCGACTTCCCCGGCCGGGACTTCAGGCCGATCGCGACCTTCGGATAGGAAGGGGGAGGCTCCTATGCATGATCCGGTGCGGATCTGGTACGTGGCCAGCCAGCGGCTGTGCAATCTGGCCTGCGACTACTGCGTGTCCATCGGCGACTGGGCCAAGAGCCGTCGCCACGACTGGAAGAAGCCTGAGGACCGCGAGGTCTACGACAGGGTGGTGACCTGGATCGGGACGCGCCCCTACCCGGTGAAGGTCCGGCTCGGCACCCTCGGCGAGCCGTTCGCGAGCCCCCTCTTTCTGGAGAAGGCAGCCTGGCTGACCCGGCAGAGCGGCGTCGAGCATGTCGAGCTGGTCTCCAACGCGGTCCTGCTGCCCCGTCGGCTGCCCAGGCTGGAGGCAGCGGCCAACTTGGGCAAGCTCTCTCTGTGGCTGACCTGGCACGATGGCCAAGCCGACCTTGGCCGGTTCATCGCCGCCGCGTCCTTCGCACAGGAGACCTTCGGCTGCTTCGTCGTCGTCAACGCCCTGCTGTTCGAGGACAACGTGGACGCTGTGGCCCGCGCCGAGGAGGCCGCCCGCGCAGCCGGGCTGCGGTTCAACGTCGACCTCGGCTACGACCCGACCGCCCCCACCGACGCGCAAGATCCGTCCCATGCGGTTCCCGCCCTCAAGGCCGGCAGTGCCCTGGAAACCCTGGCCCGCCTCGGCGGAAACCGGGCGCTCGCCGAGACCGCCCTGATCGCACTGACGTCCTGCCAGGGCATGCCCTGCAGGGCCGGCCACGACGCGGTGTTCATCGACATCCATGGCCAGGCCTACCGCTGCTCCAACTATTCAGCCCAGCAGCGCCCGCCGCTGGGCAGCGTCCTGACCGACGGCTTCGAGCTGCCGCTGCGTCCCGGCCCCTGGGCTCCGTGCGCGGCCGCCGGCGGCTGCGGCAATAAGGAGGACTTCCTCAACCTCCAGATCGCCGCCCCGCTGCGCCCCGAGACGGTCCCCAGCCTCGGCTGGACCGACGCCTGATCCACCGCACTGCTCTGGAAGGGAATCCGCTCTCGTGCTCATCAGCGACCTGGCCTGGCCCGACCTGCAACCCGGACCCGAAGACCACGTCATCGTGCCCATCGGCGCCCTTGAACCGCACGGCCCGCACCTGCCGCTCGGCTCCGACACCATGATCAGCGACCACTTCGCCCACCAGCTCGCCCACGACATCGGCGGTCACGTCGCCCCCACCCTCGGCTACGGCGTGGCCACACCCTCCCAGCGGCTCGGCGGCACGTTCCCCGGCGTCATCAGCATCAGCGGCGCCACCTTCACGGCGGTGGTCACCGAGGTCCTGGCCTCTCTGGCGCGTCACGGCTACCGCCGCATGGTCCTGGTCAACTCAGCCATCGACAACATCAGCTTCCTGTGCGAGGCCGCCCGCGACCTGACCGAACGGACCCCCGGCGTGCGGGTGATGGTCGTGAACTGGTGGGACGTCGTCGGCGAGGACTTCCGTGACGCCCTCGCCCGCGAGAGCGGCACTGCCCGCCGGGATGACCACCATGCCGGGATGGTCGAGTCCAGCCTCGTCATGCACATCAGCCCGCGCACCGTCCGCACCGACCGGCTGCCCGTCGACGGCGGCATGGAGCAGCCCCGCCGGATCAGCTACCACCTCTACCCGCAGCCAGCCGACACCACGACCAGCAGCGGCATCGTCTACTCCGCAGCCGGGGCGGGCGCCGAGCTCGGCGATCGGGTGGCCTACCAGGTCGCCCGGCAGCTCGCCGACGCCGTGCGCCGCGAGTTCGCCGCACCCCTTCCGTCATGACCCCGGACACCGCCCGGGCCCGCCCGGGAACGTCTCACAGAAGGAGAGCCACTTCGATGCCGTCTTCCAGCGACCAGCTGTACGTGTTCTCCCCATCAGCTTCCTATCCCCGCCCGTTCGCGTGCGTCATCGACGACCGGGCGCGGCTCGTCCACGCCTGGTCCAGCCCCATCGGCCAGCCCGACATCGAGACCAGCCCGCCGTCCTACCTGCGGGGCTGGAACCACGTCGAGGTCGGGCCCGACGGCAGCCTGTACGCGATGGTGCCGCTGCACGCCCTGCTCAAGCTCGTCCCGGACTCCGCCCTCACCTGGCGGGCCGATCTCCCCGCCCATCACGACCTCGCCCTCAGCCCCGCCGGTGAGATCTACGTCCTGACCGAGGAACCCCGTCCTGTGCCCTGCACCGGCGGCTCCCACGTCCTGCTGGACAATTCCGTCACCGTCCTCGGTCCGGACGGGCAGCTGCGGGCCGCGCACTCCCTGTACGAGATCCTGACCACCGACCCCCGGCTGGAGACTCTGATCACCGGCGTGATCGACGAGCATCGCGCGGCCGGACGGACCGCGGACCCTGCCGCCCTCGCCCCGCGGCTGGAAGGAGCGAACGGCTGGAGGCGGGGCCGCGATATCTCCCGCCTGCTGCGGGCCCGGCCCGGATCGCCCAGCGACATCCTCCACACCAACACCGTCGAGATCCTCACCACCGGCCACCCCGCCGGGCTGTGGGCGGCCGGGAACGTCTTGGTCTCGCTGCGCAACCTGAACCTGATCGCCGTTCTGGACCTCGGCGCCCGCGCGGTGCGCTGGTGGTGGGGGCCCGGCGAACTGTCCGGCCAGCACCAGCCCTCCGTGCAGCCCGACGGCACGATCCTGGTCTTCGACAATGGCCGGGGCCTCGGCCGATCCCGCGTCCTGGAGATCGACCCGCTCGCCCAGGGCATCACCTGGCAGTACGAGCTGGGCCTGTTTTGCGAGATGGCCGGCGGCTGCGAGCGTCTGGACGACGGAACTGTCCTCATCAGTGACGCTCAGGCCGGCCGCGCCCTGATCGTCGACCGCGACGGCCGCGAGCGGTGGACGATTCATGTCTCCACCCGCGCCACGTCCGCCGGACGTTCCCGCGCGGAGTTCTACCGCCTCTCCGCGATACCCCGCCGCGCCGCCCGCTTCTTGGGTGCCGGTGACCGGCCGGCCCGCACCCTGGCCGAGTCCCAGGTCAGCTGCCACGTCGGCCAGAGCGTCCAGGGTGCCCTGTGATCAGCGTGATCGTCCCGACGCGGGACCGCCCCGGGCCGCTGCACCGCGCCCTGCGCAGCCTCGCCCGCCAGACCTACCGCCGCTTCGAGGTCATCGTCGCCCGCGACGGCGGCATGCCCGTCGAGCAGGTCATCGCCCGCTGGCAGCGCGAGATGCCCATCACCCTCCTCGACGGCGACACCCCGCATGGGGTCTCCCATGCCCGCAACCGCGCTCTGGCCGTGGCCCAGGGCGAGAACGTCGCGCTCCTGGACGACGACGACGTGTTCCTGCCCCACCACCTCCTGGCCGCCGACGACGCCCTGCGCACCGGCCGGGCCGATACCGTCTACGGCCAGGCCCTCGTCAGCCCCACCTGGATCGAGGACCTGCCCCGCGGCACCCATGGCCTGCCACGCAAGGACTACCCCTTCGACGCCACGTTCCTCGGGGTCGCGAACACCATTCACACCGGGTCGATCGTCGCCCGCAATCCTGCCGCCGGACCGGTTCGCTTCGACGAGACGCTGCAGCACTGCGAGGACTGGGACTTCCTCCTCGCCCTCCACCACACCGCCGGCCATCGCTTCGCCCGCCTCGACAGCATCACCAGCGTCTACCACCAGGTCCCCCGCCCCGGCGCGGTCGCCTCCGCCTACCGGACGAGCCCCACCCCCTTCACCCTCGCCCGTGACACCCTCTACCGACGCTGGCCGGCCGTCGGAGGCCTCGCGGAGGAGTACCGGCAGTGGTTCCGCGACTTCGACCAGCGACTCGATGCCCGCATCGCCCTGGGCCTGCCCGCCTCGGCCCACGTCTACGAACACGCCGTCCGCGGCCTGCACGCCACGTTCACCGCGCACCGCCCGCCCGACCCTGCCCTCCTCGAGGGTCTACTCCCCCACAGCCTCGCCTCCTGGCCGAGGCAGAGTGCCGAGGCCGACATCTCGCTGAAGGGGGCTGTGCATGGATCCCGCTGACGCACCGTACGACGGCTTCGCCGACACCTTTGCCCGCGAGACCGCCGTCAGCCCTTACAACGCGCACTACGACCGCCCCACCGTCCTCGGTCTCCTCGGCGACGTGAACGGCCTGCGCATCCTGGACGGCGGCTGCGGCCCGGGCCTGTATCTCTCCGAGCTCGCCGCGCGCGGAGCCGACACCGTCGGCATCGACCAGAGCGCGGACATGGTCCGCCTCGCCCGCGAGCGCCTCGGTTCGCTCGCCCAGATCCGCCAGCATGACCTCGACGCGCCCCTCACCTGGGCCGCCGACTCCAGCTTCGACATCGTCCTGCTCGCCCTGGTCCTCCACTACGCCCACGACCGCGTCCGCACCCTGACCGAGCTCACACGCGTCCTACGGCCCGACGGGAGGATCATCATCTCCACCAGCCACCCCACCGCGGACTGGCTCGCAGACGGCGGCAGCTACTTCGACGCCCGCCACGTCGAGGAATCTTGGTCCGACGGCATGACCCACCGCTACTGGCGTCAGCCCCTCCAGGCATGGTTCGACGAGTTCACCGCCGCAGGCCTCGCCGTCGACCGTCTAGTCGAACACCGACCCGCCCACTCGATGGTCCTCCACCACCCGACCGTGTACGAGAAACTGGCCCACCAGCCCGGGTTCATCGCCTTCCAGCTCCACAAGCCGCCAGGCGCCCCTAATCTCCGTCCTGACCAGTCGTGATTGCCTGCATCGGAGTGCCGCCCATGCAAAACCGCCCGACCCTCGTCGTAGTCAGCGGCCCTCCCGCCACTGGGAAGACCACGCTCGCCCGCGCCCTCGCCCAGCAGCTGGGCTGCCCGGCGGTCATCCGCGACGAGATCAAACAGGGCATGGTCATGAGCACCCCAAATCACCAGACCGCTGGCGACGACCCTCTCAACATCCCCACGCTGGACGTCTTCTTCAAGACCATCACCGTCCTCCTTCAGGCAGGGGTCACCCTCGTCGCGGAGGCGGCCTTCCAGGACCGGCTCTGGCGACCAGGCCTGGAGCCCCTCCTGGGCCTCGCCGACCTGCGCATCATCCGGTGCACCACACCCACCTCGACAATCACCGAACGCATCACCGAGCGCGCCCGCACCGACAGCCACCGGGCGGCCCACGGCGATGAGGCCCTGCTCGCCGACATGGAAGCCGGCACTTACGACCCCGAGCAGTTCAAGGCCATCAGCCTCGACGTCCCGACCTTGGTCGTGGACACATCGGACGGCTACACGCCCGGAACCTCCGAGATTCAGGCATTCCTGCGAACACCACAACCGTCACTCAACCCTCGGCGATAGACCCTCGCCAGGATGAGTCCGTACGGGCTACGCCGACGGCCCCGACGGACCTGAAAGCTGGAGATCCGTGCGACCCGTGTGCCTGACCTCCACTCGATCGGCAACCCACACAGGGCTTGGGGAGGTTCCCTGGCCGCGCCGCGACAAGCGGGGAATCAGGGCGAGCAGGTCCGGGTGCAGGCAAGCACGGTAGGGAAATTCAGGGAGCCCCCAACAGTGCGGGCGCTACCGATGGTGCTGTCCGGGTTCGCGTTCCGTGCGGTGAACGGCGAGGGCATTACAGCCCGAGTACGGCCGCTCACCGGGCCGGGCAAGGTCGTTCAACGCACAGCAGTCCTTCGTTCGGTCTCTGCTCGGCTGTCCTCTTCGGGCGCTGAAGGGGCGGATGCACGTGGTCTTGGATCCGCGAGGACCGAGACCGTGTCACACAGGATTGCCGCCGGGGTGGTCATGGATCCAGGCCAGGCCGCCGAGGTCGAGGCAGCCCCTGGCCCGGGTCACCGCAACGTAGGCCAAGCGCGCCTCTGCATCGTCGATGGGGCCGGGTACGGGGCGGCCTTGGGCGTCGTGGCTTTGTTCACGTCCACCGGTTCTGGCTCAACTTCTGTGGTGTTGCGTCACGTGGGCCGGTCGCCCGACGTCGCCCAAGCCGCCGACGTGGCGATTCCCTCTCCCACCGACCGGGCTCTGCCGGGCGACGGCGCCGCACCACAGAAGTTGTGCCAGAACCCGTCCACCGACAGCGTTTGTCGATGAGTTGGGGAGGCAGTCGGTGGCCGAGGAGGCGGGAGATGTTCGTCAGTTTTGAAGGCAGCAGCCGGCTGCGTGGCTGCCAGCGTCCGGCCGTTGTCAGTGCTTGCTGACAAGATCACCGTCATGACACCGTTGCTTCTCACCGACATCGAACGAGCCGTTCGCAGCAGCTGGAGTGCTGAGACGTGCACGCCTGAGTTCCGATCGCGCTGGACCAAGGACAACCCGGCCCGGGATCAGTGCGGGGTGACCGCCATGGTGCTCAATGACCTGCTGGGAGGTGAGTTGATCCGGGGAGAGGTCCACGTCAACGGAGAGCGTGTGGACTACCACTGGTGGAACCGCCTGGGCATGGGCATCGAGATCGACCTGACCCGCGACCAGTTTGGGCCGGAGGAGATCGTCACCGGAGGCATCGTGATTCTCCGCCCACCCCTGACCGAATGGCGCAGGCTCCGGCAGGAGTACGAGCTTCTCCGCGACAGCGTCTTGGAGAAGCTCAATCGGCAGCAGGCGACGGCCTCTGCGGCCGTGTCTCGTCAGCCGGCTTGAACCTGTTCGGCTCGGGCTCGGGTGCTGGCGAGGCGGTAGGAGTCGGTGCCGGTCTCGATGATGGTGCCGTTGAAGGTGAGACGGTCGACGATGGCCGCGCAGAGGCGGGGGTCGGTGAACGTCTTGGTCCAGCCGCCGAAGGACTCGTTGGAGGCGATGGCGACGCTATTCTTCTCCTCGCGTTCGGCCAGGACCTGGAAGAGGAGTTCGGCGCCGCGGCGGTCGAGTTCCATGTAGCCGAGTTCGTCGATGCACTAAAGATCCACGCGGCCGTAGCGGGCGATCGTCTTGGTCAGCTGCTTCTCGTCGGCGGCCTCGACAAGTTCGTTGACCAGCTTCGTCGCCAGCACGTACTTGACCCGGTAGCCGGCCATCGCGGCCTCGGTTCCCAGGGCGATCAGCATGTGAGACTTGCCGGTCCCGGAGTCGCCGATCAGGCAGAGCGGCTGGCTCTTCTTGATCCACTCTCAGCTGGCGAGGGTATGGATGGCGGCCGCGTCGAAGTCGAAGGTCCGCAACGACTTGTCCCGGGGGAAGCCGGCTGCCTTGATCCGTCGTTCCGACCGGCGTCGGGACCGGTCGTCGCACTCGGCCATCAGGAGCTCGGCGAGGAAGCCGCGGTAGGTCATCTGGTCTTTCATCGCCCGGTCGGCCGCGGCGGCAGCTGCTTCCTCGGCTCCGGCCAGACCAAGTCCACAGCCTTACGGACCGTCCGCCACGACACGTTGTACTTGCGCTCGATCTCCCGGATCTTCATGCCGCCACGGTGGTCGCGCCGGATCGCCGTGTACAGCTCGACCTTCGACATCTGCGGCATGACCAGGACCTTTCACCAGGAGCATCCCGATGCTGCCCTGGCAAGCACCCCAGTGACTTCAAAACTCGTGAACATCACCCGACCGTGGATCTGGGCGCCTCCCAAACCCGTGAACAACTGACTTCACAACCCGTGAATAAAGCCAGGCGTCGGGTTCCGCGGCGTCCTTGGGCGGCCTGAAGTCGTTGCCGATCTGGACCGTTGGCCATTCACGGCCCTTGGCCTTGTGGGCCGTGGAGACGGTGACCTGCGCGAGTTGTTCGTCGACGAGTTGGCTGACTGCGGCGAGGAGTGCCTCGGGGGTGTGGGTGTCGATCAGGTCGACGAAGGGCTGGAGGTCGGCGCCGGCCGGGTCGTAGGCGGCGTAGTCCTGGAGTTCACCCCAGGAGGAGAAGAGAAGGAGCTCGGGATGGCTGGTGGGACGGCCGTTCTTGAGGTCTCGGGCGGCGAGCGCGAGGCTGCACAGGCTTTCCCCTCCGCCGGTGAGGGCGACGCGGCGGCCGGCCTGGAGGTGGGTGAGAACCTGGGTCATGGCGCCGATGTTGGTACGGCACAGGACGGCGTCGGGGGTCTCGACGGTGTCGAGCCGGGTGGGGATGGTGTCCGTGCCCTGGAGGCGGATGGGTGCTCCGGCGAGAGCGAGCCATCGGTTGGCTTCGCGGGCGAGGTGCGGACCGAAGCGGAAGGACTGCGTCAGGGCCAGGGGGATGCCGTCGAAGCGGGTCATGACGTCGGTGGCGCCGCGCCAGCCGTAGATGGCCTGGGCGGAGTCTCCGACCATGACGAGCTGGGCGTGTCCGCGCTGGGCCGTGAAGACCTGCTCGACGACGGGGTTGGTGTCCTGCGCCTCGTCCAGGAGGAGAAAGTCGGCGTCGATCTTCGGCTCGGACAGGGCCCACATTTTCAGGTAGTGATCGTGTTCGAAGCGGACGACCCCCCGTTCGGGGCACTGGAGGTCTTTCCAAGCCTTGCGGGCGAACGGGAGTACGGCGGAGGCGAGTTGTTTGTGGTGGTCGGCGTTGTCCAGGCCGCGCAGGTGCGGGATGTGTCGGCTGGTGATGGCAGGGTCTGCTGAGTAGCAGAACCGGGTGAGGGTCTTCAGAACGGTGTGGGAGAGGACTTTGACCGAGAGGTCGTTTTCTCCGACACGGACGGGTTTGGTGATGCCGAGGGCTTGTCCGGTCTTCCAGCTGGGCTGGCGGGCGCTGCCCAGGCGGGACCGGTATCGGTGGCCTACTGCGGCGTAGGCGAGGGAGTGTGCGGTCTTGCACGTGACGTGGCCGGGGAAGCGGCTGGCGGCGTCCAGCGCGATGGCCTTGTTGAAGGCAAGGTAGCGGCCGCGGCGTCTGGTTCCTGTGGCGAGCAGGGCCAGGGTGGTGGTCTTGCCGGTGCCCGCCCCTGCTTGGAGAGCGATGTGGTCGCCGGCGCGGAAGCGGTCGGCGGCGTGGGCCTGTTCATCCGTGGGGTTCAGCACGTGGTCGCTCCGTCGCGTGGGCAGGGGGGCGGTGGGATGGGTTGTTGCACGTGGTGAGCCGGCCGGATCAGTGCGGCATCGAGAGCGCGGCACCGGCTGACGGGGATTCTCACCGCACGTCGGGGGCTTTTCCGCTGGCTATGGTGCACGGCCTTGGGGTGGCCTTCACGCTCGTCCTCGATGCCGGGCCTGGCCCATGGGCAGCCGGGTGGCGATGTGCTGGTGGTGGAGCAGGGGATCGAAGATCTCCCAGTCCTCCGGCGCCATGTCTGCGGCTTCGGGAACCAGGGCGTGGGCGGGGCAGCGCTGGGCGCGCCAGCGGTGCTGTTCGGCGCGGGCCAGGTGCCCGAGGTCGTAGACGGCGATTTCGACTGCGGGCAGCACCGGTGGGCGGCCAAGCAGGAGGGTGGTGAGCCTCCAGGTGCCGCGTGGCTTCCGCAGCGCGAGGACACGGTTCAGGCAGCGGGTGCCTCTGTGGGTCCGGGCAACGCATCGGATTTCCGCGATGGGCTGTGTAGCGAGGTAGCGGCTGCCGAGAAGGTCCACGACCGGCCTGGCGGGCTGGCACGGTGGCGTGGGTCGAGATCCGGCAGTGGTACGTCGGCTAGGTGGCGTGAAGGCACCGTCGTCGAGGAGGCGCCGGGTCTGCAGGGCGAGGTGCTGGCGCAGCCTGACGAGGTGCTGTGTCAGGGACTCTGGGGTGTCGCGTGCTGGGCAGAGGGTGCGGTGGGCGATGCGGCACCAGGGGCTTCCGTCGCCCGCCGGGTAGGCGATTCCTGCGCCGATGTGCCAGCGGTGGACCTCTGGGACGGCTGCGGTGGGCAGTTCGTGCGGGTGGAGGCAGACGGGCTGATGTTCGACGCCTAGGTACCAGTGGACCTGGTTGCCGCAGTCGGCACACGGGCCGCCCTGCGCCGTGCGGAGCAGGTGGCTGGGGCTGCCCGTGGCGACGCACAGAGCGCGGTGGCGGTGCCGGGGTGAGCTGCTGTTCCGGAGGCGGCCCGATCGGGCGTGGGTGGAGCACATGACCGGGAAGATTCCAGCCGACACGCTGCGATCGTGGGGCCGCACCGCTGCTGTCGCCCGGCTGGCTCAACCATGGTGGGCGCGCATTCGGGCATCGCTCGTTCGTTCCCTCCGCGTCACCGGTTCGGGTGGTCTGCGGGTAGGAGCAGTCGGCGCCTAGCGGCTCTCGCCGCCGGGCGGTTCGTGGCCGTCGCAAAGTGCCGCGAAAAGGCCGCCGAGGGGGACGTCGAAGGCGTGGCCGAGGGCATGCCAGGTGGGCAGGGAGCCAGTGGTGCGACCCTGCTCGATTTCGATGAGGGTGCGCCTGGACAAGCCAGTCCGGCTGGCCAGTTCGTCGTAGCTCCAGCCGCGCTCGCCCCTCAGGTGCGCGAGTTCCTGGCGTAGCGCGTCGAGGTTCGGTTCGGGCGGCAAGATCGTCACCACACCATCGGACGGTGCAGACCCCTGCCCTGTCAGTGCAGACCTCTGCCCTATTTCCGCAGGTGACACCGGCCTCGCGTAGGGCAGAGGTCTGCACTACGGTGCGGCCGTCGCCCCGACTCCCCGGTGGCGGCCCGTCTACGGCTGAGGCCTGGCGGTCGATGAGGAAGGCCGGCCGATGAGGCTCTGGACGCCCCACCTGGCAGTGCGGCGCACGTGGACCGTGGAACTGCGACCGCAGCCCCACGGCCCTCAACTCGCCTGCCCTCAGTGCGGTCCGGCGGCCGCACGCGTGCGTGGTGCGACAGCCCGCTCGGCCGCGCTGGCTCACCTGGCCGGGCATGCCAGGCTCGATGCTCTGCCGCGGCATCTGCGGACCTGCCAGTGTCACGAACGGGGCTGCCGCTGGCACCCCCGCCACCGCGGCTGCGGCGGACCGATCGCCCTGGTCCTCGCCCGCGAACGCGGCGGCCGCCTGTGGCGGCTGGCCGACGTCTGCACCAACTGCGCCGCTGCAACCCACGACGCCGCCGTCGTCCCCGAGACACCGGCCGGCACCCCGCCCGTACGGAGCAGGCCGCGCCGCTCCCCCGCGCCTCCGGGTCTCGGCCCCCACGAGCGGATTCGCGACATGCTCTCGTACCTCGCGGCTGCCCTACCCCCGTCCACCGGCCCGCAGGCCCGCCTGCTCGCCCTGCAGTGCGCACTGCGCGCGGACCGGCACGGGCGCGTGCGCATGCCCAACGGTCTCCTGCGCGGCATGCTCCTGGCCGGCCAAGCGACCGGGGCGTGGCAGGAACTGGTGGAGGCCCGCTGGCTACATCACACACGGAGCCCTTCGGGAGGCCACCAGGCACAGTTGCTGGACGCGACGGTCCTCACCCAGGCGCCAGGGCGGGCTCTGCGCGCACAGGCGGCCGGTCTGGCCCTGCGTGCGGCCTACTCCCCCGCGACCCGCGCGCAGTCGGCCACAGTGCGGCTGACAGCAGTCGCGCTGAACGCGTTTCTACCTCCCGGCGCCGTCTGCGGAAGCGTCGACGTCGCGGACTTCGCCCGTATCTGCGCCCTGCCCGAGGACCGTCTCCGGGAGACCGTGGAGGTGCTCTGCGCCACCGGTCCGCTGTCTCCCTGGTCGCTGCATTTCTCGGCAGCAGAACTGCACTGGCGGCCGGCTGGCGCAGGCACCCCCCGGGCTTCGCCCGGGGGAATGGTCCAGCCATGAGAGGCAGGGATCGATGGGATGGAGCGCGCCTCGCTGAGGACGAGGAGACCGGGGGTGGACACGGAGCGATCGCCCAGACCCGAACGAACCTCGCCACAATCCAGCACCGGACCTCCTCCCCCTCTGCTCAGCCTCCGAGATCCTCAGCACACGACCAGGATCAACTTGTCCAGGCGTCAGAGCTCAGGCACGAGGAGGGTCAGGCGCAGGACCGCGGCGAAGGCCAGCAGTGCCGGCAGGGTGAACCACCATCTACGCAGCCACTCGGCCTTCACGAACACCCATGTGAGGAGTGCGATCACGGCGGAGAAGGCCAGGGCCAGGCCGGCCGCGAAATTGGAGTGGGCGACGCTTTCACTGTCCCAGGGGCCGGCAGGTTCCGCAGCATAGGCGAGCAGGAGGAGGTATCCGGTCGCCAGGTTGCCCAGGGTCAGGAAAAGGGTGCACACGGCAGCGCCTATCTGATGCGAGGCGCTTCTGGGGTGCTGCTGGGTCATGGTCCTCGTCTCGTTCACTGCAGCGCTCTCCCGGCGTCGTCCAGATTGCCGTCGAACAGACGACCGTAGGCCTGTGCGCCGCTGCTTTCGTAGTAGGGGCCGCCGTTGTAGCGGGCCGCGAGCTCCCGCATCTGTTCGCGTGTCATCTCCTCCGGCAGCACGTCGGCGAAGCCGCTCTCGGCCTTGAGCTGGGCAAGGTACTCGGAGGCGATGAAGATGTTCTTCGCAGGGTCTCTCACAGCGGCCACCACAACCTCGCGCTGCGTCTCCGTGAGGTGCTGGGGGTCGTAACCCAGGACTTCGGCGGCACGGCGGACCTGGATGGACAAGGGGCCCATCGAGGTTCGGTCGGGGTCTTCGCTGCCGGGAATGATGCTGCGTCCCGCGCGGGCAAAGTCGTCCAGGACTCCCGGATCTCCTTCGACTTCCTGCCAGGCGATGCCCGCGACCATTTCGGGCGGAAGCCCGGACTCGGTCGCTGCAGCCTTGATGAGTTCGCTGTTATGGAAGATGTAATCGCGTCGACCCTCGTCGGACTTGGAGGGAAGCCAGTAGTTGTTTCCGTGGGCGTTTGGTAGCCCGTCAACGAGGTTCGAGATGCGCATGAGGGTTTCGGAGACGACTACGTCGCTCCCGGTGCTGGGGATCGCATCGACTTTGACCCCAGCCCCGGGCAGCCGGACATAGGGGTTGTCGCTCGCCTGTCGTGCCTCGGTCCGCAACGGTCTGAGGCTTTTCAGGAACGCTCCAGGGTCCGGGAGGGTTCCTTGGAACTCGGGTATGGACTTATGCGCGGCCTTGATGTCCGCGATGCACTTCTCCCTCGCTTCGGACTCCACTCGGAGGGCATCGCCGTAGTGGTTCCTGGTCTGGTTGTAGAAGCTGTCGGCCTCCTCGCGGATCGCGTCGACGTCGACCGCCAGCTCGGCGAGGAAGTCGAGCGCGCCGGTGGTGGCCCGCATGTCCTCCCACTGTCGCAGGGGCTCCGCAGCGCGCCACGTCGGGGTGGTCGCGTCGCTCTCCCGTGCCATGACCTCGGAGAGCTTCTTCTCCGTGTATTTCCCGCTTTTATAGTGCCACTTGGCGGTGGTGACGGCCTCGGCGTACAGAGTGAGGGCCGACCCGGCGGTGCGGAATGCTCCTGCCAGGGCGTCTGCGATGGTCTTGGTTTCGCCGAGCCGTGCTGTGTAGCGGTCGCGGGCATCGCTCTCCCACTCGACCTTGGCTGCCTTGCGGAACGCGTCGTCGGCGGATTCGATGAGCGTGTGAAGGCGCCGGAACTCGGCCGCGTTACGGCCGATGAGTGCCGGATTGACCTCTTCGAGGAACGCGACCTCTTTGCGGTATGCCACGACCGGTCACCGGCTCTCGGGCGAGAGATAGCGTCCGCAGTCGAGCATCCCGTTCATCTGTGCCTGCACCCCTTGATCGACGACGGTGTAGGCGTTGCCGGCGGAGCTGAGCTTTGTGGACAGTGCAGCAAGGAGCAGGACCATGTCGTTGTACTGGTCCTGGGCGAAGCGGGCGAAGACCTCGACGTTCGATGCAACGTCTGCGTGTGCGCGCGGCGCGCGGCAGGTCGTCGCGTTCTCGCCGTCCATCCGGCCTTCGTAGAGAAGGCCTGCAACCTCCATGAGCAGGTGCGAGCTCCCGTCGATGGATGAAGCATTCACCGCAAATCCATCGCCTTGACCGGGTGGCACGCCAAGGTGGTCGCCACCTGCTTCGGCGGTGTTCAACCGCATCTGCGGTAACTCCTGCTGGCGGGCGACGACGATGGCTTTCTGTTCGGCCCATTCCTCTGCAAACGACACAGCTTCCGCCCCCCTGCGGTCGCGGCGATGAGTGCGACATGCGCTTCGCGATCTCCATCCTGCCGGATGCTGCAACCGCCGATCCACTCTGATCGAACTGACGGCCGAAACCAGCCCGTCAGGCGCCGAACCCGGCTACCTCGTCGACTGCTGGACCTTCAGCGTTGATCTTCAGCAGGCGGGTGGCGATCGCTCCCAGGTCCCGGCCGAACTCCTGGGCCAGGTCTTCGAGGGAGGCGCCCTGGGCGCACCGTTCTCCGAGCTGCTGCTCGTCGTCGGGGGTCCACGGCTTATAGGCGTTGGGATGGGTTTGCCGCTTCTCTTCCACGGTGTAGGCCTTGGGCGCTTTGGGTTGGGGGGAGGTTCGCTGGCTGGGCGCGAGGTCGGCGGGGAAGGGGGCCAGGCCGAGGCTGTGGAGCTTCCAGCGAATGGATTTCTCGCTGCGTCCCAGGTCTTGGGCCAGCTCTTGGGGGGTCTTGCCTGCCTGGTAGTGGTCTTTCAGGTAGTCGTGTGTTTCAGCCGTCCAGGCGTCTCCGTGGCGGGTGGCTTTGACGGTCGAGGCAGGGATGTCCGGGGCGCCGCTTCGGCCTGGCGCGGTAGCGGGTACTGAGGCGATGAGGCGACCGATTTCGCCAAGGTCGCAGGTGTCCAGCTCTCCGGTGAGTTCGCCCTGGACGATGCCGTCGAGGGTGCAGACGATGGCGGTGAGCTCCATGCGGCCCTCCCCGAGGAAGTCGGCGGAGAGGCTGTACCTACGGTCTTCGCTTCGGAGTTCCAGTTTCACGCTGGACGTCCTCTGGGGCGCAGGTGAGGCACGAGTGGGTTCGGTGTGCGGAGGCAGGTAGGCCGGGGAGAGGAGTTCGTGGACGTGCCAGGTGGCCAGAAAGGCGCCGCCGTCATCAAGTCGGTAGCTGTCTTGGCTGGCTTCCAGGTCGCAGGCTGCGTACAGAACGTCGAGGCGTTGGCCATCGAAGAGGCCGGGGGTCCCGCCCGGTGGAGTGGGAGGGAGGGTGAGGGCGCCTCGTCCGGGCTGGGTTTCGTAGATCTCGGCGTGCGGGTCTCCGTGCCAGGTTCCGTGGGCGTCGCGGAAGGCATAGATCAGCATGATTGAGGATGGTTCCTTAAGTGGCGCTGTCAGTAGCGGAATTCGACGAAGTCGAGGTCGGTGATGGCTGCGGCGGCCTGGGTCTGGTGAGGGCCGAGGCGGCGGAAGAAGTAGGCAGCGCCAATTGCGTCGCCGAGGATGCGGCAGAGTTCGGCTTCCTCAGCGTCGCGGTGGCGGGCGGCGAAGAGGTCTGCAGCGTGCTGCGGGAGCAGCTGGGGGGCGAGGAAGCGCAGCCGGCTGTCGTTCGAGGAGCCTCGTGCGGCACTGAACCCGAACCGGGCCCGGAAGCGCACAATGACCTGCGCGTTGTTGCGTACGAGAGTGCCGTGGAGGGCTTGGCGTTCCGTGAGCTGCCAGATGCGACGTACTTCTCTGTCGATCGCCTGGCATGTCTCGTCGGTGAGGCTGGATGGTCCGGCGCTGACTAAGGGCTCTTGGAGTTGTAAGCGGGCAGCGGTCTGGCGTGTGCCGAGTTGGGCGATGAGGTAGTCCAGGCGGTCGGTGTGGGACCGGGGTGGGGTTCTGGTCCAGTGCCGCTGGTCGGCGATGTCGAGGGCTTCGCTGATGGATTGCGTGAGGACGCTCATGCCGCCTCCTTGGCGGGCTCGTTGGAGTGGTTACTTCGACGTTCGATATCTCTTTATGTCCGGTATGGAGTAGGAGGGTTCCCGGATGTGGTTAGGAGTGCGGGACGGAGGCTGAAGTGGGCGCGGTGGGGGCGTTACCGCTGTCGGTGAGGCTGGTTGCGGGCGAGTCGGTGGCTTCGTTCATTGGACGGCTTGCGGCGGCCAACGGGCTTCGGGCTGCGGACGTTGTGGGATATGTGGGCGGTACTCGGCGGGAGATCGATCCGCAGGCGGTGGAGGTCCGGCTCGGGGAGGCAGCGGTCGAGGATTTGTCCGTCTTGGCGGGGCGAACGGTGGATCAGTTGCGCCGGGCGCTACCGACGGCACGGCGGCCGGTGCGCGGGAGCGCGGTGCGCGTGGTGGTGTGGCCGCAGGGGCAGGGGGTGGTCCAGCAGTGCGAACTCTGCTGCCGGGCGGTGGGCGATGGACCGCCGGCGTGGCTGGTGGCAGTGCAGGCGTTTGATGTGTGCCGACGCCACGCCCGCTGGCTGGGCTGCGCGGGAAGCCGCTCGCAGATGAGTCTGGAGGGGCTGCCTGAGGTGGTCCTGGCCCATGAGCGGCGCCGGCGCTTCGAGCGACGGGTAGGTCCCTACGGACAGGCTCTTTTGGCCGATGCGTTTCAGGTGTCGGTGTACTGGTGGAGCTGTTTCCAGATGGCCTCCACGGACGGTTGGGCGCGGCGTGAAGCAGTGCTCGGTCTGACCCGGCGGCGTCTGTGGGCGGTACCGATCGTGGTGTACCCGGAGGTGGTGACGCTGGCGGAAGCGATGGCGGTACGTGAGAGGCAGCGCTGCTATGGAAGGGGCTTCGACGGGCAGACGACGCGCTGGCACACGGGTCGGTGGAGCCGGTGGGTGGGTGAGCGGCTGGGGCTGTCGCAGGAGTTGGCAGCCGGGGGTGAGCGTGCGCTGCATCTGTGGCTGATGGCCCATCGCAACAGCGTTCCCGTGGTGGCGCGTTTGACCGGTTCGCCTCCTCCGCCCGGATACCGGGCAATGCAGATGCGGGCGCTGGCGCCGCACCAGCGCCTGGTGGAGGCCCCGTGGGAGCAGATGTCGTGCCTGCCGTGGCGGCTGGGCGAGCCGATGACGAGTGTGACGTGGGACGGTGAAGGTTTTCCTGCTTAGAACAATCTCCAGGAGGTGTCGGGTTCGGGCGGGGCGGTGAGGTTCGCGTCGCATGGCGAGGGGCCTTCTTCTGTGGGGTCGTCGAAAGCGGCGGTGGGGTCTTTGATCCAGCTGGCCGGGTTGAGTCCGGCCTGTGTCGCTCGGGCTGCCCAGGCCATGGAGGCGGTCCCTTCGAGCTTTACGTGGCCGAAGCGAGCGCCGAAGGTGAAGCTACGCAGCGTGTTCTCGCTCGCGGGGTCTCCGGGGGGCAGGAGGTCGAAAGGGGTGGGCCGGGTGGCGGGGTAGACGACGCAGTCGGTCAGGACGGCCAGGGGGTAGCGGCCTGTAGTGGCGGCCATGAGGTGCATTTTGCGGTGCAGTTCGGTCCGGGCTGCGGCGATGATCGCGGCGCGGATGTCGGGGCGCCAGTTCACTCTGCGCAGCGCCGGCCAGGGCTCGTAGGGGTCCCGTTCGAGGTCGGTGGGGCCTTCGGCGAGTTTGCCGATGCCTCCGTTGGCGGTGGCTTTGATCAGGCGCAGGAGGTCCCAGTCCAGCGGGTCGCCCAGTACCAGTGCCTGGTCGCGGGCGTGGAAGAAGGCTTGGCCGGTGGCTGTGGGGTCGATGCCGAGACGGTGGAGCCCCGTGTTGTAGGCCTGGCGCAGGCGGGCGTTCCAGTCCTCCAGGTAGGGGCCGCTGGGGTCGCGTCTCAGGTAGGCCTTGATCGGTTTGATGGTGGCTCTGAGCTGTCGCTGGGCGTAGGCGAGTGTGGGTGTGGCGTACCAGGCGGGGCCGGTGGGCGGGGCACCGGTGGGGGTGAAGGGGGATGGCAGTCGGGGGTCGGTGGCGATGTGCGAGAGGTCGGCGTACCAGCAGCCCGGGATGGAGGCGTCGAAGTCGGGCAGGTCTTCTGGTGTGGGGCTGACGGGGCCGTAGCCGACCCTGATGCGGCCTGCCGCGTTGGCGAAGGCGAAGTTGGTGTCCAGTCCGACGACGTAGTCGAAGTCGCCGAGTTCCTGGGCAGTGGGGTCGCGGCACCAGTCGAAGGGCTCCTCGCACTGCACGTCGACCGGGTCCCATCCCCGGGCCACGGGATGGGCGGGCGGTGCTTCGGGAGGTGCTGGGGCGCGTGGTTCGGTCAATGCTCCGCGCACGGGGGGAGCGAGGATGCGCTTGCTGGTGGCGACGTCGCCGGTCCATTGCTTGGGCGGACGCAGTGCTGTCATGAGCCGGCTTCCGCAGGTGGCTGTGGAACCCTGCGGAACGATGACTGTATCCGCGTACCTGGCCAGGAGCTTGGTGAGGTGCTCAGGGGTGAGTGCGTCCAGTTCCCAGCCGGCGTCGGATAGGGCTACCCAGGGCTGCACGGCCAGGTGCACGGTGACGCGACCGCGGGGGGCGGTGCGGGCCTGGAGGCGGCTCCAGGGGCCCATGCCGCGTCCAACGGGTTGCCATCCTTTGGCGTTGAGGGTGTGCAGGGCCGGATGGCCGGATGGCAGCAGGCGGCCGATCGGGTCGTTGAGCGTCAGCGGAAGACCGACGACAGGGGTGGCCGCGCCGGTGAGGACGAGCAGAGGGTACTGGTGGTGTCCTCTGCTGTGCAGCCGCACGGCGCCTAGGCCCTCGGTGTGGGTCCAGACCAGCAGTTCGGCCAGGGTTTGGGGGCAGTCGCTGGTGCGGTCCTTGCTGAGGTGGGCGAGTAGCGCGCCGTCGCGGTAGTCGATCACGGCCACGGGCCCTGCCGGGAAGTCCAGTCGTCGGGGCGGCAGTTGCAGGGGCGGGCACATCAAGGGGTCGGACTGGCCTGAGGGGAGGGGGCCGCTAAGGGTGCAGGTCGTGCCGCGGTGCAGCCAGCGTCCGCCTGGTCTGCTCGTGGTGGGCAGGCCGCAGCGCTCGCACGGGCCGATTTCCTGGGCGCAGCCGTCGCACAGCACGTGTGGCTTCCCGCTCGGTGTGTTGTGCACGGTGCGGCGCAGGGCCGCCCAGTCCGGCTCGTAGGTGACGGGCAGGTGTTCACGGATGCGCTGGAGCAGGCGGGCGTAGGCAATGTCGTCGGGGGGTTCGGTTTGGGCCTGACCGGCTTCCCATGCCTCCATGTCCGGCACGTCCTTGCCGAGGGCGCTGGCGAACTCTTCCAGCGTGGCTCCCCACACCTCACGCAGGCGGCGTCGTTCGACCGGGGCAGGAAGGCCGGGCGGTCGGGGGCCGCGAGTCATGAGGGCTTCGGTGGCTTGCATGGCATCGCTCACGGGTGTGGGACTTTCGGCGCGGCGGGGTGTGGTGGCGTAAGCACCGGCTGAGGCCGGCGCCGGCAAGCACGTGTGCGTTGCTGGTTGGGGAGTCGATGATGGATTGCACGTGTTGCGGGAGTTTCATCGTCACGCCGCCATCCGCTGTGTCAGGTGACATGCCTGCTCGATAAGGCCGATGCGGCACTGTTCCTCTGCGTCGTCCCAGCCTCTGATGCGGCTGGCCTGGATGAGGATGTGCAGCGCGGCACGGGCGATACGGGCGCTGGTCGCGGTCGGTGCGTCCGTCCACCGGTCTTCCTGGATCGGATCCTGTTCTGCGAGGGCGATGGCGGCGCAGTGGGAGCCGAGGCCGTACAGAACCGTGCCGACTTCCTGGACCAGCCGAATGGACTGTTCACCTTGTGCGGCGGTCCGCAGCACCGCGACCGCACCGTTGACGAGCAGAGCGTCGGCGTTGGGCAGAGACGAGTGTTCGTGAAGCCAGTCGACGCCGGCCCCTGCCTCACGCGTACGGTGCCTCACCTCGCCCCACTGCCTGCGGGTCATGCCCCGGGGCGGGTTCAGACTCAGGTCCTGGAAATGAGCCAGCCGAGCGTAGGACGTGTCCAGGACAGACTGCGCCGCCGCCGTCGTCTCGAGTTCCGTGGCATCGAGGGGCCGGTTGATGCTGCGCATCAGGGCGGCGAGTCGGTACAAGGGCTCGGTCAGGTGTGGGGGTGCGGCGAGGTCGCATTGGGGGCTTGTGGCGAAGCTCAGGGTGGTCACTCTGGTCTCCTCACGATGGATGGGGAGGGGAGGGCAGCTGAGGTGCAGACGATCACTTGATGCCCGAGGGGCTGTGCGTCCTTCGGGCAGGCAGGCCAGTTCCGGGGTCTGGCACTAGTAGGGCTTGGTCAGGTTGGGGCTGGCGTTGCGTGTCCTAAGGGCTCGGTGTGTCGTTCTAGACGTGTGACGCCGGAGGAAATTGCATCTGTACGTGGCGAGTTGGAGGACTTTGCGGCGGAGGTTTTCGAGCCGTTCGCGCGGAAGGATCAGCGTCGGTGGGGGCGGGTTTACCTGCGGGGCCTGCTCACGGACGGGCAGCGCAAGTCGGTCGAGCCGATGGCCGCCAGGCTGGGCGAGGACGGGAACCGTCAGGCCCTGGCCCACTTCATCACCACCAGCCCGTGGGATCCGGCGCATGTGCGGGCCCGGCTGGCCTGGAAGATGGAAAAGGCGATCCGGCCCACCGTGCTGGTCTTCGATGACACCGGCTTCCTCAAAGACGGCAATGCCTCGGCGTGTGTGTCGCGGCAGTACACCGGCACCGCGGGCAAGGTCACCAACTGCCAGGTGGGAGTCTCGCTGCACCTGGCCTCGGATCACGCCTCGGCGGCGGTCGACTGGCGGCTGTTCCAGCCCGAGACCTGGGACCCCGCCTCGCCGAAGGCAGACCCCGACAAGGTCGCCCGACGCACCGCCTGCCAGATCCCCGACGACATCGGGCACGTGGAGAAATGGCAGCTCGCACTCGACATGCTCGACGAGACCCGTTCCTGGGGCATCGAGGTGCCGGTGGCCATTGCGGACGCCGGTTACGGAGACGCGGCCGCCTTCCGGCACGGCCTGCAGGCCCGGAGCCTGAACTACGTCGTGGGAATCTCCACCACCCTCTCGGCCCAGCCCGGCCACGCGGTGCCCGTGGCTGACCCGTACTCCGGGATCGGGCGCCGGCCGGTGGCGAAGTACCCGGACAAGTCGCAGTCGGTGAAACAGCTGGTCATCGCGGCCGGCCGGAAAACAGCGAAGCCGGTGCAATGGCGTGAGGGCTCCCGGCCCGGCACCGGCCGCAGCGGCTTCAAGCGGATCTACTCGCGGTTCGTGACCCTGCGGATCCGGCCCGCCGGCCGCGAGGTCCGCCAGGCGGCCGACGGCCCGGAGCTGCCCGAGTGCTGGCTCCTGGCCGAATGGCCCGCCGACCAGGCCGAACCCGTCCAGTTCTGGCTGTCCGACCTGCCCGCCGACACCCCGCTGACCACCCTGGTCCGCCTGGCCAAGCTCCGCTGGCGCATCGAGCACGACTACCGCGAGATGAAACAGGCCCTGGGCCTGGCCCACTTCGAGGGCCGCACCTTCAACGGCTGGCACCACCACGTCACCCTCGTCTCCGTCGCGCACGCCTTCTGCACCTTGCAACGACTGGCCAGAGCCCCAAAAGACACGGCGCCGGCCTGAGCCTCTACCGCATCGTTCGCGAGCTACAGACCCTCCTCGCGACATGGACCGGCGTCTGCCCCACCTGCCACCGCGGCATACCCACACCAACACCAACCTGACCAAGCACTACTAGGCATCGGGGCCGCGAGGGGCCAAAGGTGAGGCCCAGCGAATACGGTGCGCGGCCTTCATCACCCTGCGCTGGGGCAGGTGCCGTCAGTACTGACGGGCGGCACGTGCGATGGCCGATCTGCGTGCCGGCGGTGCGGAACTCATGGTTGTCCCCCTCCAGGACCGCGGCCAGGCATCCGCCGCGTTTCGCACCGCAGGGTGCCCACCTCGAACAAGTCCTCGCACCTACAGGTGAACGGTTCTGCATCGATGACCTGCATGAACACACTGACGGATACACCCGTTCGAGAAGTGCGGGCTATTGATCGCATCGCCCGTTCGAGCGCGTTCGACCGAAAAGGCTTCTCTGGCCGCATGCCGCCCGCCAAGGTGTCCCCACGACCCCAGCGATCAGGGGCGATGACCTGTGTTCTCGTGGAGTGTGGTGTGGGCGACGTCGTGTGGGCGCAGGTGCGCTCCGATGCCGGACGGCTGGTGGATCGGCCGGTGAGTGAGCTGCGTCAGGTACGGCTGGAGCGGCATGAGCCGGTGTGGCAGCCGGAGCGGTACCGGGGCAGGCGGGCGATCGCGACCTGGTGGCGGCTTGCCGATCAGGCTCGGCTTGTCGGGTGCGGCACACTCCAGGTCCGGGAAGCAGCATTGTCGCTGGAGTTCGATCCGCAGGTCGTGACGTTCGCGGCGTGGCCGGTGCGGCTGAGCTGGGCAGGCAGCGCCCCGAGCTGTGTACCGGACTTCTTTGTTCGGATGGCTGACGGGCAGGCGATGCTGCTGATGTGCCGGCCTGGTGACGGCACGGGTCGCTGGGCGCAGGCACAGGAGTTGCTGCAGGCCGCGGGCCGGCAGGCCGGTTGGCGGGTACGTGTGCACGATGGTGTGGAGGATGCGGTGGTAGGCCGGAACCGGCAGCGGCTGTCACGGTGGCGGCATACGCGGTTGCGGGATGCGGAGACTGAGCGGATTCTGCAACAGGTCTTTGCCAGGCCGCAGCCCTTCGCCGAGGGGATCCGGGCCAGCGGCCTGCCCGAACTGCCCACCGTCGCCCGGGCCCTGCACCTGATCTGGTCCCGGGGGCTGCTCATCGACTGGACCCAGCCTTTCGTTCCCGCCCATTCCCTGGTGTGGTCGATGGGGGCACGCTGATGGCGGTGCGTGCGCCGGCACGACCGAGCACAGTTGCAGTGGGCCAGGTCGTCCACTGGCAGGGACAGCCCTATCTGGTGACAGCGCTGCAGGGCACCAGTGCTCACCTGCTCAGTCAGGCTGCCGACGGCGAGGACGCTGTCGTCCTGGTGGAGGCGCTGCAGAACTCACCCGGTTTCCGCGTGCTGACTGAGCCAGGTGCAGTGCCCGACAGTACCGTCACGGCCCGACAGGCGTCGGCCGCAGGACGCGGCCTGGGAGGGGCTGGGTTGCTGGACGGGCTACCAGGCAAGGCCCGTGAGGAGGTCGAGTTCTGGCTGGACCATGTGCTGGAGGTCCACACGGGACTGCCGGGGTTCGCCGCTCCGGGCACCACGCCACGCGCCTGCTACGACCCGCAGCACACCACCTTGCGGGATCGCTACGAGGTCAAGGCTGCCGAGCTGCGTGCGGCGCATCACCCGGTATCGGCGGCGACGGTGGAGCGCAAGCGGCTGGCCTGGCTGGAGCAGGGCGTGTGGGGGCTGGTCGACAAACGCCGGGTGCGCAGCCCGAGCCGGCAGGGGCGGGTCGACGAGAAGGTCGTGCAGCTGCTGTGGAAGGTGCACGAGCGGCATAAGAACCGCTCTGTTGGTACGAGGTCGCGGTTGTTCGAGTTCCTGAGGAGAGCGTGTGTGAAGAAGTTCAAGAAGGAGGCGGAAAAGCTGATGCCGTCCCGGGCAACGTTCTACCGGCTGCTGGATCGGCTCAACATCCTCTGCGCCAAGGAAACCAGCCACCGAGGACGCGACGAGCTTCGTGCCGAACCTCCGTTCACGCTGTCCATGCCAACGACTCTCGGCGAGCAGGTGCAGATCGACACCACCTCCCTGGACCTGTTGGGCCTGGATGAGACCGGCCGGGCCGTCCCACTGGAGCTGACCGCGGCGATCGAGGTGGCCAGCCGGAGCGTTCTTGCCGCAGTCATCCGGCCCAAGTCCAGCGGTGTCAAGACCGGCCGCTCCTCACGCCGTCACGGCGGCCGGGCCACCAAGGCGGTGGACGCCCTGATGTTGCTGGCCGAGATGTGTACCCCGCAGCCGATGCGCCCGCACTGGTCCCTCAAGGCCCGTGCGAAAGGATCCGGTCTGCCCTACGCGGGGCTGGTCCAGGCCGATGAACGGATGCAGGGCGCGGCCGCCCGGCCGGTGATCATCCCGGAGATGATCGTCATGGACAACGGCAAGGTGTTCGCCGGGCGGGCATTCATGGACGCCTGCGCCCAGCTGGGCATCTCTGTCCGCCCGGCCTGTTACAACTCCCCCACGCACAAAGCGATCACCGAGCGGACCTTCGGGTCGGTCAAATCGCTCTTCAGCCAGTTCCTGCCCGGCTACACCGGCAAGGACCTCCACCACCGCGGTAAGAAGGTCGCCGGCGAGCGGCTGTGGCGGATCGACCAGATCAACGACTTCCTGCAGCAGTGGATCGCCATCGGCTGGCAACAGCGGCCGCACGACGAGCTGCGCAATCCGTTCCTGCCGTCGATGCCGCCGCGCACACCGAACCAGGTGTTCGCCGCCCACGTCGCCAGCAGCGGCTACGTGCCGCTGGCATTGAGCGCTGAGGACCGGCTGCGGCTCCTGCCGACCGCGTGGGTGAGGGTGACCGAGAAGGGCATCCGCCTGAACAACCGCACTTACGACCATCGCGGTCTCGGCCCGTATCGCAATGCCACCTCCGGCTGGCCGGGCAAGGGGCAGCGATGGCCGGTGCGCTACCACCCCTACCAGCCGGAGAAGGTGTGGCTCGAGGACCACCGAGCGGGCGCCTGGGTGGAGGCGGACTACGTCTACCAGCGGCTGATCGGCGACGCGTGGAGCGAGCACGTGTGGGACCAGGCCACCGCCGACCACCTCGAGCAGGGCGGCAGCACCCGCGACGAGCTCGCCATCGCCCGCACCGTGCGCTCGCTTCTGGAACGTGCCGGCCGAGGCCCCGCCCGCAACGAACCGAGAAAGCCGGCACCCGTCGACCGCGGCATGTACGTCGGACCACTGCCGGGCGAGGATCCCTACCGTGGCATCCCCGTACCCGACTACGACAGTGTCGCAAGCCTGCCGATCATGGATTCCGACCTGCAACGGATGTGCCAGGCCTCGGGGCAGGAAAGTCAGCAGCCGGGCAGCGACCCGCGCCCTCAGCCGCCGTCCGGTTCCGCCGAGGCGTAGTCCGCATCTGCGCACGATCCGGCCGGTGGGCTGGTTCCTCACCGGACGTTGCAGCCTTGTGTCCCTGGAGCGTTGTGCCATGTCTTTTCCCGAGCCGTCCGGCGGCGCCGGGCTGATGCTGCCCGCTACGACCCTGCAGGGCTGGCAAGCCCTGCTTGACCGTGTCGTCGTCCCTCCCGATCTGGACACCTGCCCTCCAGCCGGCTCCCACCTCGGGCCCGACGACGTACGCATCCGCTACCACGCCACCATGCACACGGTGCAGACCCCCGTTCTGAAAAGAGCGGTCGCTGTGGCCCGGCGTCTGTGGCTGGCCAGCAGCCCTCGCAGCGAAGGCCCTCTGGATCTGGCCATCGACGGTCCCGGCGAAACCGGCATGACCACCGTGCTGCGGCAGATCGGCCGGATCTACGAAGGGATCGTCCGTGCCCAGTTGCCGCCCGGCACACAGAAGCGCATCCCGGTCATCCACATCAATACCCCACTCGCCCCGGGGAGCAAGCTGGACATGTCGATCCCCTTCGCCGAGTTCCTCGGGCACAGGCACACCAAGGATCCGGAGAGCGGGCAGCGCAGCACTGACATGACCGGGCCCGTCTGCCACGTAATAAAGGCCTGTGGGACACGCCTGGTCCTGGTCGACGGCATCGACCGGCTGGACAACTCCGAACTGAAGACAGCCTTCGACTACTTCGGCTACCTGGCAGCCGAATGCAACGTGTCCTTCGTGTACTGCGGGCCCGGTTCCCGCGAAGTCGTCAACGAGGCACGCCGGGGCAAACGGCCCGGCCCGGCCGGCCCCGGTTCGGGCGGTGTCCCCACCCTCGCCGTGCAACCCCTCCCCTACAGCACCGACGACTACGAACTGTTCCACGAAGTGATCAAGGCATTCGACCAAGGCCTGCGTCTGCGCCAGCACACGCCAGGTGACCTTCTCAACCTCGCCGCACACCTGCACCGGCGCACCGGCGGATACATGAAGCCCCTGTCCCATCTCATCTGCCAGAGTGCGCAGGAAGCCATCGAGACGGGAATCGAGGCCATCACCAGCGAACTTCTTGACAATCAGCTGGTCGGCGTCTTCGAAGAAGATCCCATCTTGCAGTTCTGACTCATCCCATCACTGCGCCGTCACTGCACCTCACAGCCCGCCTCCGTCTACGGCCTGGTGTGTCAACACTCTGCGCACACTCGCTCCAAAGGTGCTGCTGGCTGCTGGACACGGGCACCAGCTGGAGGCAGCTCCCGGATCCGGGCACCAGCACCCTGCGAATGAAGCCGGTCAGGCGTACTCGTGGATGGATGCCGGAGCATCGCAACGGTTACCGGCGTGCCGCTGAGATCTGGGGCTGGCGGCAAGGGTTGCTGGCCTGAAGTCCCACTCAGGAGCGAATGGACGCTGGAAGATCACCCGTGTGGCCGTCCGCCACCGTGATGAGAGCGTTACCCCTTTTTCGCCTGGATTGTCATAAGCAGGTGCTGCACTCTTCGCCACGACCTAAGAGCGCGCTTTGCCAGGTAAAGGTGGTTCTTCTCTTGGATGACGATTTCGGCAGTGCAGATCGGCTGCTGGACAGCGAGGAGCGGCAGCTGCTGGCCGCGGCTCCCGGACCCAGTGACACGGGCGGGTGGAAGTCGCTGGTGTCCGATCCCGGTTTTGTTCGGCGCAGTACGGTCCTGGCCCGCTCGAGCCCGTTGCACCGCCTGGATCTGCGGCAGGCGTGGCAGCAGTTTCCTGCTGATGTGTATGACCCTCGGACCCTGGCACTGGCGGCGCTGGAGGCGGTGATGCACCAGCAGGGCCTGGACCAGGAGGCGACCACTGAGGCTGTGGTGGAGTTCCTGGTGGATCTGGCCTGTGATGCTGCACCAGCCCGGGACGGTGACGAGCACGAGGCCGTGGCTCGGTTCGTGCTGCGGGAGCTCCTCAATGACCAGCAGGGCGGCCTGGACTTCGCCGTTGCCTACAGCGATTACCGGCAGGGGCACTGCCGACAGGAGCTGGGGGTGCGACTGCTGAGCGAGGAGATCGGGCGGAGCGGGCGGGCGGTGCTGCGGGCGAGTGTGCCGGCGATCAATCTGCTGCTGGCCGGGATGGATGTCGATGTGGAGGATCACCAGGCGGCGAAGGACGAGATCCTACGCCGCCAGGTACGCAGCGGGCGGTGGGGCCGGGCGGAAGAGAGTGCCGGGGAGAGCCTGAAGTTGTCGCTGGCGTACGCGGAGCGAATCCGGGTGGTGCTGCGGGAGACCGAGCGCGATGTGCGGGCCGTGGACTGGGGACGTCAGGTGCCGGATCTCCTTGACTCGGCGCGCGGCCACCTACTGGAGCGGCAGCGGGCTGAGCAAGGGCTGATCGAGCTGATGCGCACGGCACGCGACGGGATCAAGGAAAGCGATGTGCTGCTGACCTGTATGCGCATCCTGCAGCTGCTGCAGCGAGCACATCACCGGCATTCACAACTACTCAAAGAGGTACTGGGGGCCCGGTCGACGTTCCTGCAGTCGCAGGCCCAACAGCGCTTCCGGCCGATCCCTCAGCTGTCGAGGGTGGCTCTGCAGGGCGATGTGCTGCTGCCGTTGCTGGAGCTGGGCGCGGCTGAGGCTGCTGAGGTGACTGAGGTGTTCACCGATGCGCTGAGCGGGCCTGTCGTGGCGCGTCTGCCGCGGCTTCGGGACTGGTGGAGCCTGTTGCTGGCACCGGCGCGGGAGGGCAGTGGGACGTTCGAGGACGACGAGGTCGTCGAGCTGACGAATGACGATCTAACGGCGGACGCTGCTGGTCACAGTGACCTCGACTACGCGCAGGCCCGCAGAGTGCTGGCGCACGCTCTGGCCGGGCCGGTGCGGCTGTCGCAGTTGCTGGCCGACGCCCTGCCCTTCGGTCCGGCGGTGGCCGACGTTCTCGCGCTGACGGTGCTGGCGGCGTTCGCTCCGGATCCCGAGGGCGAAGACGGGGCTGGCGTGCACGACCTGTCGGATCTGCTGGGCGAGCAACTGGTGGTCCTGGACGACGGCGCGTGCTTCGACAACGGCCTCTACGGCGGCAGCGACCTGCTCGTCGTACCAGCTCACTCTCTGATCGTTGAGCGTCTGCTCGAGGAGGCTGTGGCATGAGCACAGTTGCGGTTCTGGAGGATCTCCAGGACGCGGCGGAGCTGGTGCGGTACGGGTGCCGGCCCAAGCTGCGTCCGCTGGCCGACGCGCGCTATCGGGATCTGCTGCAGCGCTACCGGATGGACAAGGCCTTCCGGGACCGAGTCGAAGCTATCTCCCAGGGGCTGGGTGTGCAGGTGATCGCCGCACACCCCCAGGAAGGCCTGGTCCTGCATGCCCAGGACGGAGGACTGTTCACCTATCGGCTCAAGGACGATCTGAAGCGGTCGGCGGAGCAGCGCCTGGTGCTTGGGCTGGTGCACGTCGCGATTGCGGCTCGTGTGTATCCGACCGAGCACGACCTGGAGGACGAGACGGTCAAGCGGATCAGTGTCGGTGAGGTGGACGCCTTCCTGCGGCACCTGGTGGAGCAGCTGAGGACGGCGTCGAGGGGGGCGGACGGGCTGCCGGTCCCTGAGCCGGCCGTCGATGCCGTGTGGCGGATGTACGAGAGGCGCCCGCCGGCGAAGCCGACCGCGGGAGGGCGTGGGGTCACCCAGTCGAGCACGCAGAGTGTGATCCGCGAAGCGCTGGACTGGCTGGTGCACCAGGGCATGGCGATGCCGGCGTCGGAGTTCGGCGCCGGGCACTACCGGCTGCTGCATAGGTTCCGGCTTCAGGTAGGTGAAGCTGCGGCGATGCCTGCGTTCGAGACCTTGCGCGACATCCGGCGGGCCCAGGACGCAGACTCCGCTCCCAACACTGACACCCGCACCGACAGCGAGGAGATGTGACATGCACCGTCTGCGACGTCTGCGGCTGGTGAACATCGGGCATGCGGCTGCGGGGTTCAAGTCGCTGGTCCTGGACCTGACGGGCGGTGTGGCTCATGTGGATGGCAGGGTGATGCCGGCCGTCGACGTGATCTTGTGGCTGCGCAATGGCGGCGGCAAGTCGAGCCTGCTGTCATTGATCTTCAGCCTCTTCCTGCCGGCGAAGAACGATTTCATCGGCCACAAGAGGGGCAAGTCACTGGCCGACTACGTGCCCGACCAGAAGGTCTCCCATGTCATCGCCGAGTGGGAGGACACCTCCCTGCCCCGCGGGGGCCCTGCCCTGATCACCGGAGGGACCTACCAGTGGCAAGACGGGCACCGGCCCGCTGACGTGGAGACCGGATGGGAACTGCTGGTACGCCGCTGGTACGCCTTCCGGCCGCTCCCGGGGCTCCTCGACCTGGACTGCCTTCCGGTGCGTTCCGAGGGTGGGCAGCTGACGCAGAGCGCGTTCCTCAAGAAGCTGGCCGACGCGGGCAAGGCACAGCGCGGGCTGCATCTGCGTATCGCCAAGGACCAGACCGAATGGCGCGCGCTGCTGTCCGATCTCAGGCTCGACCCGGCTGTGCTGCGGATCCAGCGGGACATGAACCGGGAGGAGGGCGGGATCACGGAGCTGTTCCAGTTCTCCACCTGCGAGGACTTCGTCGACTTCCTCATCGACCTGGTCTGCGACCCGCGGGATCCCGGTGTGGTCCGCGCGTCTTTGGAGGAGACGGCAGCAAAGCTGGCACGACGACCCGGCCGGGAGAGGGAGCAGAGTTTCCTGGCCTCGGCACTGCTGGCGCTGAAGCCTGTCACCGAGCACAGCCTCCTGGCGACCGTGCAGCAGGAGACGCTCACACAACAGGTGTTGGTGGCCCTGCGCGCGGCAGAGCACTTGTCCGGCCGGGCTCAGAAGTTGGGAAGCACGGCGGCCACGGCCGCTGCACAGGCCGCCACGGAGCAGGAGGCAGAAGCCGAGGCCAGGAAGCATGCCGAGCAGGAGGAACGGCGCCTGACCGTGCTGACTCAACATGCCGAGCAATGGGCCGCCGACGACGCCAGCACTCAGCTGAAACAGTGCGAGGAAAAGGCGGCCGAGGCCCAGCTGGCCCATCAAGCCTGGGAGCTGGTGGACACGGTGCTCGAACTCGATGCCCAGCGACAGGAGGAGCAGCATCTCAGAGAAATGTTGGAACACCAGGACGTACAGCAGGCCCCGTTGCGCGAGGCGATGCAGGCCGCAGGAGCGGCGCTGCGGGACAGGCTGTCTGGTGCCGCCGAGGAGCTGGCCGGTGAGGTGACACAGGCCCACCAGGAGGGCGAGGAAGCGGCTGCCGAACGTCAGGCGGCGGAGGACGGCCACGCGCAGGCAGCGAAGGCTCAGTGGCAGGCGAAGGATCAGCTGCGCCGGGCCTCTGAGCGGCTGGCAACTGCCGAAGAGGCTGTCAAGACCGCCCGCCGGGACGGGCTGATCGGCCCCCTGGAGAGTCCGGGCGACGCACTGACCCGCTACAAGGACGAACACACTGCCGTAGGCCAACGTCTGCAGGGCCGCCGCGCACGGCAAGCCGATGCGCTGTCGATGCTCTCTGGTCTGGCAGAGCAGCAGGCGGCCTGCGCCGTACAGCTCGCGGCGGCCCAGGAGCGTCACAGCGCGCAGTGGGACCGGTTGAGTTCTCTGCAGGCCGACAGACGCGAGCTCGCGTCCGCAGGGCGTCTGCTGGAGCTGGCCTGCGCCGAGCCTGGGACAGTGCTGGATCTGGACAAGGTGGCTGGGGACCTTCTAAGTCTGCTGGCAGCGGCTGGGCAGCAGAGCGATGCGCTGATGCTGCAGGAGCAGGTGGATGCCGTCGACGACCGGCGTACGGTAACAGCACTTCAAGATGTCGGCTTCCTGCCAGCTCCGGTGGAGGTCGAGCGGGCGGTGGAACGTCTGCGGGCTCTGGGCGCTCCTGCCGTGTCGGGACTGCAGTTCCTGCGGGAGGCATTCCGTGCTGACGAACACGCCGCAGTGGTGGCCGCCGCGCCTCACCTGATCGGCGGTGTGGTGGTGTGCGGGCCGCTTCCTGAGGGAGAGGACCTGGCTACGCTCGCACAGCGCGCGGGTGTCACGGCGTCTGTGATCGCGCTAGGTGAGGACCATCAGGCGCGTCAGGCGATCGCGGCTGCCAGCGCAGGCACGGTGGTACTGCCCGTTCACCCAGGGCTGCTGGAACCGGACGCCGCTGAGCGGGAGCAGTTGCGGCTGGAACACCGGCTGGAGGGGCTGGAAGAACGCGTCGGGGATCTGGTCCGCCAGCGGGAGACGGATGCTGCTCTCGCACGCCGGCTCCAGGCCCACATGGATGTCTTCGGTGCCGGTCCGCGCGAGGGACTCGAGGCAGCCGTTGCCCGTCTGGAACACGAGGCCGACACTCTTCACGAGAAACACCGTCTGCTGAAGGAGCAGGCGCGGCGTGCACGTGAGGACGCGGACGCGCTCGGGCCGGAGATTGATGCCCTCACCGAGCGACTGGTGACGCTGACGGATCTTCTTCCCCTAGTGCGGGAACTGGCACAGGCGTATGAGCGAGTGATGCCTGTCTGCCGGGCGGAGATGGAACAGGCTCGCCAAGCACTACCAGTACACACAGGCGACCTGCGCCGGCACGCGGAAGCCCGCCAGAAGACCGAAGCCCGGCAGAGCGAGGCTCGTGACCTGCTGCGGCGGCTTGAGGAGCGGCAGCGGCGCCATGCCTCGGAGATCAAGCGGCTCGACGCTGACCTCCCCGCCGGCTGCGGTCACGCGCTGAGCAGGGCCGAGCTGGCCGCAACCGCGGTGGAGACCCTGCGCAGCCGTTTCGATCAGGCCCGGCGGGACTGGGAAGGAGAGATCGGGGACGCAGGCCTGCGGGCGCGGGCCGAAATCTGCGCCAAGCGGATCACCGAGCTCACCCGGACTCTCGGTGCCAAGCCCGAGGAAGTCTGCGCCAAGGCCGAGCAGCTCGCGCGTTCCCCCCACGCGGGCGATGCAGAGGATCGCTCCACGAAGCGGGCCGAAGCCGAGGCAGCCAAGGAGACGGCCATCGAGCGTCGGGGCGTTGCCAAGGAGGCGAAACTCCGGGCCGACACCGCCTGGGAGGAGGCATCGGCTGCGGTGGAGGCGCTCGACCCTCCCTACGACGCGCGTGACGACCAGGCAGGCCCGTTCCACACGGCTGCCAGCGCCTTCAAGGCCCAGACGGAGGTCCGGAGATCTGTAGACCGGGCGCACGCGGCGGCCCAGGAACACCAGCTGAAGGTGAGAGACCTGCACATCGCCGCCGAGAAGGCGAAGGGCGCAGCGCACCGGGTGGCCCGATGCGCACAAGGGATGAAGGACACAGTCGGCCGTCACCGTGACACGGTGCACAATGCGGCGCCGGACAACGCCGGTGCCGCGCAGCTCGACGCCCAGCTGTTCGGCCTTGTCGAGCAGTTGCAGATCAGTGCTTCGTCGCTGGACTCTCTCTCGCCCGAACAGGCCGAGGCCTTGGAGCAGGCGGTGACCAGCCTGGTCGACGCCGCGGCGAAAGCCCACGACGACGCCCGCAAGAAGCTGGAGAAGGCGGTGCGCAAGGTTCACGGCCTGGCGCAGGACCAGGCGCACCGCGACGTGGTCGAAGGCCAGCTACTGGAACGGCTGCTGAACGATCTGAGCCACCCGGCGCGGCTGGCAGAGCTGATCGAGGAGATCGATCTGCGGGAGAAGGTCGTCCTCGGCGAGCTGGCCGAGCTCGCTGACGACCAGCTGATGGTCGTGCAGACCTGCCTTGGGCTGGTGAAGACAGTCCTGGACGACGTACAGCAGGTGGCCCGCCATTCCCGGCTGCCGCAGGGCTTGGGAAGCTGGTCGGGGCAGCAGTTTCTCAGCCTGGAGATCCGCCACCTGCCCGACGACGAGGTCCTCGCCCGCAGGCTGTCGACCGAGATCGACCGCATGACCGCCACCGTCGACGGAAGCACCTCAGCCAAGGCAACGGCCTTGCCGGACGCCATGACCCTGACCAAGGAACTGGTCCTGGCCGCTCTCGGCGGACGCGGCAACGTCGTCGCGAAGATCATCAAGCCGACGCAGTCCCTCGACATCGTCCAGCGCAACTCGGTCACTCAGATCCAGAAGTTCAGCGGCGGTGAACTGCTCACCGTGTCGGTCCTGCTGTACTGCACCCTGGCCCGGCTGCGCGCAGCCAAGCAGGGCCGCAAGGCGTCGGGAGGTGTGGGCACCCTGGTCCTGGACAACCCGTTCGGGAAGGCGAACTACGCGCCGTTCATCGGTCTGCAGCGCAAGGTCGCTGCGGCCCATGGCATCCAGCTCGTCTACACCACGGGCTCCAACGACCTGCCCGCCTTGGAACGCTTCCCCCTCATCATCCGCCTACGCAACGGAATCGACGCCCGTACCCGCTCGCAGTACGTGCAGATCGCCGACCGCTACGGGGATGCAGTCAGCCGCGGCCTGCAGCACGCCTACGACGACCACATCACCTCCGCGCGCCTGCACCGCCACAGTGCCCAGGACACCGGACCGGAAGACACCGGCCCGGGCATCCCGCACCAGAGCGGTGAGACCGAAACCGGCGACGCCGGGAGCGATGAGTGACGCCGGCCGAGCACATGACCGTCTTCCTCGCTGGCCAGACCCGCAGCCGGGTCGGCTTCGATCTACTGGCCCAAGCTGCTGACGCGGGCGACTCCAGCCTGTCCACCTCTCCGCTGCGGCGTCGGATCCTCGCTGGCGCCGCAGCACAGCTCGTCGGCGCCGGCGCCGTCCGGCTCCCCGCCGCCGGCGGCCGGGGCTGGGACCACAGCGCCGAACCTCCACTCCCCTTGTGGGTGGACCGGCTCACCCCCCGCCGGGCCCGCACCCAACGGCCGGGCCCCCGGGCCTGGGTCGAACCCCTCGCCTTCGCCACACATCTCCCACTGAGCCAGGCAGACCTCGAACTCCTCTCCCCCATCAACGACCACCTCCGCGACCACCCCGACGCCGAACCCGTCCCGATCCCCGAGCGCTCCTACGAGCTGTACGGCGACGAGAAACGACTCGCCCGCATCACCTCCCACCGCCTCGTCACCGCAGGCATGCTGAGCATCAGCGGCCACCTGCGGGCCTTCCCCTCCCCCGCACCCCTGGCGATGTACGAACTCGGGCCCGCGCCCTGGATGCTGATCGTCGAGAACAGCGCCGCGTTCACCAGCCTGCGCCGCATCCTCAAAGGCTGGCCCAGACGCCAGGAAGTGGGCTGGCTGGCCTACGGCGGAGGCGACCACCTCGTCGCCTCCCTCGCCACCTGCCTGGAGACCTTCGAAGAACGCGAGCACCCTATCGAGGACCTGCTGCTGTACACCGACCTCGACCTCGACGGCCTGGAATGCGCCCAGCAGGCAGCCGAACGCGCCCGTGAAGCTGGCCTGCCGCCGCTTGTTCCGGCCGCCGGCCTGTATGGCCCGCTCCTGACCCGGCCGCCCCGCGCTGTTCCGGTCGCGGACGCAGGCCGCGTCCGAGCAGCGGCGGCCTGGCTTCCCGAGCCTCTGGCAGCGAGGGCCTGCGAGCTTCTTCCGCAAGGGGAAGTTCTCCGGCAGGAGGCCCTGCCGAGGCCCCGGCTGGAACAGCTGCTGTGCCTCGACCAGACGCTGCTTCCCCAGCTGCGGCAGCAGCAAAGCCTTCCCACACCCCGCTGACAGGCCCAGGCGCCTCCCCGAACATGGGGCTCCTACTACTTCGATGAGGCGCCTGTATTCGGCCAACTTCGAGCGAGACAGAGTGGGACACGGCGAGACACCATGAGACTCGCCCGGATACCGCCGGACGTTCACGGACAACCACGGACGGTGGAAGGCAGTGGCCGAAGCGTGCGGGCCCGAGGACGGTTGCTGTTTCGTCGGGGCTCGCGTGCGTCACACTCCCCCGTATGCCGAGCTTTCAGAGAAGGAAGGCGATCGGTGACGCCCACGAACAGCGCGTCACCCAGGAACTCAACCGACGCGGATGGCACGTCAACCCCTGGGGACAGGGAGTCATGGGCGAACCCGTACGGCTCGCCCTGCATCACACCACCAGCTCGCTGCGCTGGACGCCCGACCTCATCGCCGCACAGGGCCGACAGGTCGTCCTGATCGACTGCAAGAGCCGCATGACCAGCCGGACCAGCCGGCGGCACGCCGTGGAACGCGCCGCGGTCACCGCCCACCTCCAGCTCGTCGCCTGGACCGAGCTCCCCCTCTACTACGTCTTCGACAACCTCGACCTTCTCACCCCGTATGACGTCCTCGGCCTGGGGCAGGAAGGCCCTCGAACCACCGCCGGCTCCGGGACGCCCTACTTCCTCGTCCCCGCCACGCGCGCCTCGGTATTCGACGATGTCTTCGGCGCCCCAGACGGGCTCATGGCAGCCTGAACTCGGATGCACGCGCTGTGAGGCATCTGGTCGATCAGCCGCGGGATCGAACCGGGCATGGCCTCCGCGCCGGCAGGGTCGTCGCGGGCGGATCTCGATTGTGGCGCCGCAACAGTGTCTGGCGGCCCGTCGGCGGGGGTCGTCACTCAGGATGTGTGCTGGGATCCCGTGGTGCGGGCGATGAATCCTGCACGGCCTTCCCCGACGGGATGCTGCCATGCGTCACCCGCGCTGCGCTCGGCAGCCAGACAGCGCAGCTGGAGAAGGCCAAGGCTCAGGAAGTAGCGGTCGGCCAGGGAGACTTTCCCTGGCTGCACTTGTCGTGCACTCATCCATTCCATCAACATGGCGGCCGCGTGGCGGGCCATCCAGGGACGGGAAAGGTCTGCTTCAGACTCCAGCCCACCGGTCGCACGGTGCCACATCTGATCGACGGCTGTCCGCACCTCTTTACGCAGGTCGCGAAGCTCTTCCTGGCTCGTCCCGAGAAGCAGTTCGAAACGCTTCTCGGGAGAGGTCTCCTCATGGCGGCCCATCTGGGATGAGTGAGAGATGGCCGCGTACTCCCATACCGCAAGGACGTCCCCGTCATACGGGGTGCAGTCGAAGGCCAGCACTGCTGAAAGGTCGGCCATGAACTCGTGATCGTCCTCGGGCAGGCGAAACATGTTCAGCCCCACGAGGACGCCGATGAGCCGCTCGTCGACCTCTCGCTGCGAAGCACCAGCAAGGTCCGGAAGACGTCGCAGGTTGCTCCTCATCTGGCGCACCAATCGGCCGCCCTTGGCCAGTTCGGTCCGAGCCTCGGCTTCCGCCGCCTCGTACTCCTGCCCGAGAACTGACTCCCACCCTTCAGGAACACGTGCCGCGGCCCGTGCGACCACCTTCTCGTTACGGAGACGGCCTTTGAAGTACGCGCGCGCAATCGCAATCTTGAGCGCCGTCTCTGGGACATCGGCGCCTTCGAAGAACGCAAGAAGTGCCAGATCGTCGCTCTTCCGTCCAGGGGTACTGTGCCGGGCGAGTGCGCAGACAAGGTCACTCGTCCCGTCCGGGTAGGCCGAGGCGGTGCCGTGCCGACCGCGATAGACACGCGTCGGTTGCGGCAGCAGGCCGCGCCGACGCCATCGCTCAAGCTGACTCGCGCTGACCGCATAGCCCTGCGCGCGGGCATGCTGCATCAGCTCCATATCAGCCCTGCTGGGTTCACTTCGAGGCATGCACAAGACGCTACGAAAGACACCACGACAGCTTCCGCACCCACCGCGCGGGGGTCTATCTAGCAGTACGCTGCGTTCAGTTTCTCAGCGCATCGTGCGCTCCTGGCAATCTCGGTTCGTCACAAGCAGCTTGTCGGCAAGAGAAGGAAGCCTGCTTCCTCTCAAAGCCCCGCCCTGGCTGCAGCGTTCGCCCTTGCCAAGCAGCTTCGGGGACGCAGCAGAGCCTGTTATGGGGCCTCGTGGCGGGCCGAGCCGAAGCGCACCCGGAAGCGAGATGAGCGAAACGTGTGATGCCACGGGCAGAGGTCGGTTAGCGTTGTTTCGGATCCGGGTTGTCGATCGCATCGACGGCACCAGCCGCTTGGCCTTTTTATGCGCTGTCCGGGGATGCGGCTGCACCGCGCCCACCAGCAGCCTTCCTTCGTCTGTGGTCGGCCAACAGTCGGCTGCGCATCACCGGAGTACCCATGAAGGCTTCATCTGTTGCATCCGTTCCCCGCGACTTCCTCTGCGAACACACCCTCAACAAGAGCCGGGTCCTTGTCCTGCTTGCCCACCGCGGCGGCCCCGCGTCCCTGCAAGCCGTACTGACGTGCCGAGATGCAGGACTGGCGCAGCAAGCAGCACGTCTCCTGACCGCCGCTGCGGCCAACGGCGCGCTCACAACACGGGAATCGGCCGCCGCACAGAAAGTGAGCGAAGAGCTGCCGGAAGCTCCGGCCTCGTCCTTCCGACAAGCTCTTGAGCGGGCCCGTTCCGGGGAGTGGCCGACCAGTCCGCACGCCCTTTCCTCTTGGTCGGCGAACGCTCTGTCGGCAGGTGGGAGCGCGGACGGCGCTCCTGGGACTGAGCTTTCGGTGTCCGCGGTCCGTTCCCCGAAGGATGCCCGCCTTGCGGATCTGCCCGGCTCGGTCGTGCGGGTCGTCCAGCTGCGGGAGTTCCACATCTACGACGAGGACAGGGTCCTGGCAGCTGCTGCGGCCGGCGGCTGGGAGCCCATGCCGGATGAGGAGCTGGGGGACGACGATCCGAAGGACCTCGTGGGGGCGGTGATGTTCGCTGCGGAGACAACGGGCGAGCTGCCTGGCCTGGACTGGCTCACTGACGCACAGGAAGCCAGTCTGCTGCTGCCTTCGCGGGGCGACGAGGTCGCCGACTGGTCCACCGAGGCCATCCGCGTCAACTTCGGCACCGGCTGGCGGCTTCGGCAGGCTCAAAGCCCCTACAGTGCGCCGTCTGCCCGGCCCGATTCCCCGTCTCCGGACTTCGCAGCGCTGTTCCCCTTGCCCCTTGCCTGTGACTGCGGCGAGGAGGACTGCGGGAAGTGTGACTGGCAGCTGTCACCACGATCTGCAGACCTGCTGTACAGCGCGTTGGTGTGGCTGGCGGAGTCGGCGTATGACGATGCAGCCGAGTTAGGCGAGCGCCCAGTGACCGAGGACGATGACGGCACCTGGGGAGTCTTCTCCCGCCTACCAAAGGTGGCGTGGAGTCAGGGAATGCAGTGGCGACGCGGGCTGGCCCGCGCCTGCGACGACCTTGCCGGCGACCTTGCGGGCGGAAGCTGGCCTCAGCCCACCTGCGCGGCTGAGGAAATGGTCCTCCACCTCGCTCTCCAAGACGCGCCCGATCACGTGGGGACAGCGGACGAGGACCCGGCACACGCCGCTCTGCCCACTCATCGCGACGACTACGACTTCGACGCCTGCTCGGACCTCTTTTTCCAGGACCATGACGTTCTGTGGCTCTTCAGCAGCCGCTACAACCAAAACACTGCGACGTCGGACAGCGATCAGCCCCTCGTCCCGGATGCGCTCAGGCCCGACAACTGGTTCGAGGGCTTCCTCAACGTGCCCGCGCGTGCTGCCGACCGCGGATACCGCCGCTGACCCTGGCGGGCCGCTCCCTGCCCTTAGGGAGCGGCCCAGCCACTGCTCCTGGGGCCCTGAGGTCTGTCAGCCGGCCCTTCCCCCATTCCCGTAGCAGAAGGCTGTGCCCAATGAACGTGACCACTCCCCCAATGTGGGCCGATGATCAAAGATTCGAGGCGAACAAGGTTCGCCAGCTGCTGATTCCTGCTGGTGGACTTGAGGTTTCCGGGCAGAACAGGACCCTGCAGGTGTCGAGCGTCTTCGGCCGCTGGTCGGCCTGTCCTGCCGGGCAAGAGCCGGGCCCGGAGACACTGACGGCGGTACTGCCGGCAGGAGACGGCGACGTTGCCTGGCATGGGAGCCTGCAGGCCCACGTCCCGGAGACGGTCGTCGAGTCCTACAGGGGTGCCATCGGTTTCCGCCACCATGACGAGCCCAACAGCTTGCGTCGCCCACAAGTCGGTGCGCTGCATGCGGTCATGGGCCACTGGGCGTCAGGGCTTGGGGAACCGGGCATCGTGGTGATGCCCACCGGGACGGGCAAGACGGAGACCATGCTCGCTCTGCTCGTCGCAGCCCGCCCTGAGCGGTTGTTGGTGCTGGTACCCAGTGCGGCCCTGCGGGACCAGATCGCGGGCAAATTCGAAACGCTCGGCATCCTTCAGCAGGAGCGGATCGTGACCGCTGGCGCGCTGCGGCCGTGTGTGGGCCGGCTCGAGCAAGGTTTCAGGGATCCGGCCGAGGCCGAGCGGTTCGCGCGGGCGTGCAATGTCGTGGTGACCACCCCGAACATCCTGAACCGGGCCACGCCGCAGGTGAGGGCCGCGCTGCTGGGGCAGTTCTCGCATCTGATCGTGGACGAGGCCCATCACGCTCCCGCCCTCACGTGGGCAAGCGTCATCGAGGATTTCTCCGACCGGCAGGTGCTGCTGTTCACTGCCACACCGTTCAGGGAGGACGGGCGCCGGCTTCCGGGCCGGATCGTCTTCCGCTTCCCGTTGCGTGAGGCCCAGCGGGACGGCTATTTCCGGCGCATCACCTACCGGGCCGTTCTCGGGCTGCAGGACGTCGACGAAGAGCTGGCTACACACGCGGTCGCCCAGCTGCGGGGTGACCTGGACGCGGGGTTCGATCATCTACTGATGGCCCGGGCCGCCAGCATTCGCTCCGCCGAGCACATCGCAGCGATCTACCAGAGGCTGGCTCCGGAGCTGGCTCCCACCTTGGTGCACCAGAACATTGGCGTAGCGCGTCGCAAGGCAGCCATTGACGCTCTCAAGGACCGCACTTGTCGCGTCATCGTCTGTGTCGACATGCTCGGCGAGGGCTTTGACGAGCCGGCGCTAAAAATCGCTGCCATGCATGAGGCCCGCAAGAGTCTCAGCCCGATGGTGCAGTTCATCGGCCGGTTCACTCGTGCTGCGGATGGACTGGGCGAAGCCACCGTGTTCGTCGCCCAGGAGCCTCACAATGGCGCTTCGCCGCTGCGCCAACTGCTCCGGGAGGACGCCGACTGGAACCTGCTGCTGCGCGACCTGACCGACCACCCGACGGTCACCGCGGAGGAGAACGATGCCTTCGACGCGACATTCGACGGCGCTCCGGAGGAAGTCGCAGTCAGTGTGCTGGAGCCGAAGATGAGCGCCATCGCCTACCGTGCAACCACCTCGGACTGGACTCCCGAAGCAGCGCTCGCCCTGTTCCGCAGCAACGAACGCGTCCTTGACGACACCATCGCCTTGGGGGGCGAGGAACTACCCGTCGCCTGGTTCGTCGTGGAGCGCCGAACGCCCGTGCGTTGGGGTGCACCCCAGGCACTGGAGCAGGTCGTCTACGAGCTGGTGGTGCTGTACTTCGACACCACACGGCAGGTTCTGTACATCCACGGCTCGGAGAAATCAGGCAGCTACAAGGACCTCGCCGAGGCGGTCCTCGGCACGGGCTTCGAGCTGATCAACGGTGCCCGGACGTACCGGGTTCTTGCCGGCGTGGACCGGCTTGTCCCCACGAACGTCGGCCTGAAGGATTCCCGGGCCTACTTCACGCGCTTCACGATGCATGTGGGAAGCGACGTCTCGGAGGGGTTCGACACCGCCCAGGAGCACAAAAGCCAGACTCACATCGCCGCGTCCGGCTTCGATCAGGGCGAGAGTGTGGCGATCTGTGCCGCGGCCTCCGGCCGATTCTGGTCTCCTACCACCGCGCCAAGTCTGAAGGCATGGACCGAGTGGTGCGACCGGCAGGGCACGAAGCTGCTGGACAGCTCGATCAATCTGGAGCGGGTCTTCGACGGGTTCATCATTCCCGAGGACCTGACCGAGCGGCCACCCCACGTCCTGCTGGGCGTCCAGTGGCCTTGGCAGGTCTACACGGGTGCACGTGACAGGCTCACGGTCACCTACGACCAGCGAAGCTACGCGATCACCGACGTCGAATTCGAGGTGGACGACTACTCTCCCACGGGCCCGTTCCTCTTCTCCTTGACGACCAAAGACTGGCGTGTCCCCTACCAGGCGTCCTACGAGGACAAGGGGCTCGTCTACCGACCACGCGAGAAGGACGCCGTCGTCGCCTCGAGAGGTCCGAACGCACATCCGAAGCCGTTGGCGGAATGGCTGAATGCGAACAAGCCCGACCTGTTTCTCGAAGGTGACCGTCTCATCGACGACAATGGCAAACTCATCAGCCCCAACTACGAGCGGCGTCCCTTCGATGTGGCGTTGCTGACGCCGCTGGACTGGGCCGGGGTGGACTTCACCAAAGAGTCCCAGCGCGCTGAACGCCTCGTCGACTCGATTCAGTACTACGTCTCGGCTCATCTGCGGGCCACTGGTTCTTTCGACGTTCTCATTGACGACGACGGGGCAGGTGAGGCAGCGGATCTCGTCGGTCTCACGGTTGACGGGAGGCACCTGGACGTGACGCTTGCGCACTGCAAGTACTCGAAGGAGAGCGCAGGCAAGCGGGTAAAGGACCTGTACGAGGTGTGCGGTCAGGCGATGCGTGGTGCGAAGTGGCGGCGCGGACCGATGCAGCACCTCCTGGCCCACCTGCACGACCGTGCTGTGAAGTACACCCAGCGCAATAACGGAATCTCGCCTTACGACGTCGGAGACGCCAGGAAGCTGTTCGAGATCCGCGAGCAGGCCCACATGCTGACGCCCCGCTTCCACACGGTCATTGCCCAGCCCGGCCTTCAGGCGAGCCGGGCCAGCAACGACCAGCTGCTGCTCCTGGCCGGTGCGGACAAGTACGTACGGGACACCACGGCCGGTGACTTCATCGTCTACTGCAGCAGGTAGCCCAGATGCCGTGGCGGCAGGCTGCAACGCGTTACCTCGCGATGCCGGGAGCTGCCCGGCCCCGGCTGAAGCCGGGGCCCGTTGGATGGCATCAGCCGACGGGCCGCGCCTCAGAAAGAGGCGAACCGGCCCGGAGCGTCGTGCGAGAACAGTCCTGCCGGGTCGATCAGAGGAACGACGGCCTCATACAGTCGCCGCCGGCCGGGTTCACTTGGCCGTCGTGGCGCTCGGGCACAGCGAATCCGGCGCCTGCGACCAGGTCCGCAAACTAAAGTGAGGATGGCCCGCTACCGCAACGGTGTCCTATCCGCCCGTGGCATACCTCCTGAGATGCTCGCTCGGGCCCTGGATGTGGCCTGTCTGGGCAGCGCCCGCCCGCTGGGCATGTCCGGCCTGATGCTGACGCAGGGCAGCGACGAGGCCCGGCAGTTCGCGCTCGGCCTGGAGGAACGCACCCTGTCAGTCCGCGATAAGCCCGTATCGTGCACTGGCTGGACTGATTCCCCCACCTGACTGCGGCCATATCCAGTCCTATCCGAGGCTCGGTGGGGGCGGGGGGCTTCCTTCTGTCCTGTTGGTTCGGGGCGAGCGTCGCCGTCCAGCACCGAGTGCGTCACCCCAGCACAGCGGCCAGGAAGGTCAGCAGTGCCAGCGACATCGTGAAGGCGCTGGCGAACGCGATGCCACAGCGGGTCAAGACTGCGGCCTGAGAGGCGCCGTCCATGCGGGCCAGCATCCCAGCCGCGGCAGCTACAGCCAGGCAGAAGAGGACATCGACGGCCAGGATGAGGAGCACGATCGTGAGGTGGCTGTGGACGGTCATCTTGATCCTTTGAAGGTCGCGGGTGGTGAACTAGAGCGAGCTTCCGGGTTCATGCGTTCGCTCGGGTTCGAGTAGACGAGGATGAACGTGTCGGTCAGGGCCAGGCTTCCGGCGGAGGGGTGGGGGCATGCACGACGATCCACTGGATGAGCTCGCACAACAGCTGCGCATTCTCAAGGCTCAACGAGGGCTAAGCATGGGTGGTCTGCAGCATCGGTCCCAGCTGGGGAAGACCACCGTCAGTCAGGCCCTCAGTGGCAGCCGTCTGCCTTCCGAGGCGACGGTGGTGGCGCTGGCCAGGGCCTTGGGGGCTGAGGCCGAGCCGCTGCTGGCATTACGCCAGCAGGCAGGCCCCCTGCCGACGGGCCCAGGTGGGCCGTTACTTGGTGCGCGAGGGATGGCGGCGTTTGGGGAACGCTATCTGCGCTTCGTGGCGGACCGGCACAACCAACTCACTGTGGTGGGACTCGATTTGGGTCACCCAGGACGTGGCGGTTGGCCTCTCGATGCGGCGTATCTGAGTCTTGAGTTGGCGCAGGCGGAGGCTGACTGGTGGCAGGTCACGGGGGAAAGCGCGGTGGCGTCGTCAGTGGTCCGGCGTGCGGAGCAGGCGCTGGCCGGGCAGCGCCGCGTGCTGTTGAAGGGGTTCGCCGGCAGCGGCAAGACGACGTTGCTCCAGTGGCTCGCTGTGGCGACAGCGACCGGTGGTCTTCCGGAAGAGCTGGGGGACTTGCACGGGCGGATTCCGTTTGTACTCCCGCTGCGGACGCTCGTCCGGCGTGGCCGCCTGCCGCAGCCGCACGAGTTCCTGGCGGACACAGCCGCTCCGCTGGCCGATCTCCAGCCCAATGGCTGGGCCGACTCAGTTCTCTCCAGCCGGGCGCTAGTACTCGTCGACGGAGTCGACGAGGTTCCCCAGGAGCATCGGCAATCAGCAAGGCAGTGGCTCGGCGAACTGCTGTCGGCCTACGCAGACATGCGTGTGGTGGTCACAACTAGGCCTTCGGCCGTTCCAGAGGGCTGGTTGGCGAACGAGAAGTTCGCCGAACTGACGGTCCGGCCCATGAACACTATGGACACGCGCATCTTCATCGGGCGTTGGCATACCGCTGCCTGCCAGAACGCCAGCAGCGACGAGGAACAAGTACACCTGCATAACCTCGAAGCTGCTCTCCAGACGACGGTGCGTGCCCAGCGTGGCCTTTCGCAACTCTCGACGACGCCGTTGATGTGCGCGTTGATTTGCGCCCTGCACAGGGAGCGGCGAGGGCACCTCCCTCACGGGCGGATGGAGCTGTATGCGGCGGCGCTTTCCATGCTCCTGGTCCGCCGTGATCACGAACGCGGCATCGCCCTGCCTGAAGGGATCCAGCTGACCGAGCAGCAAAGTTCGCGGCTCCTGCAGCGGCTTGCCTACTGGCTGATCCGAAACCAGCAGACCGAGATGGACCATGCCACGGCTCTGGTGCTGCTGAACGATGCCTTGCCGGCCATGCCGTCGGTGGCGGCTCAAGGCAACACCGAACAGGTCTTGGCGCACCTGATCAGCCGGACCGGGCTGCTGCGCACCCCCGCCGCCGACACCGTGGACTTCGTCCACCGAACCTTCCAGGACTACCTGGGTGCTCAAGCGGCAGTCGAAAGCCACGACCTGCCCCTGCTGGTCAATCACGCCCACGACGACCAGTGGGAAGACGTTATCCGGATGGCCGTTGCGCACGCCCGCCCTCAGGAAGCCGCAGAACTGTTGAAGAAGCTCGTTGAGCGGGGCGATAGAGAAGAGACAAACCGGCCGCGTCTTCACCTGTCAGCCGCTGCAAGCCTGCCCTACGCAACGGAAATCCACCCAGACGTCCGCGGCCTGGTTGAGCAGCGAGCTAGCGCACTACTGCCTCCCCGTTCCGACCAAGAAGCCGATCTCCTCGCCACACTTGGGCCCGGAATCCTGGATCTCCTCCCACACACGGCAGACGGCCTGAAGGCCGACGAGGCGAGCGCCGTCGTGCGAACTGCGGCCACGATTGGCGGTGACCAGGCCTACGAACTGCTGCAGCAGTTCGCACGAACGCTGCCAGTGCCCGGGCACGACGCATCGCCGGACTTTGCTCTGAGCGAGGGATGGGCGAACTTCGACGCAAACGAGTACGCCCAGAACATCTTGCTACCCCGCCAGATCGGGCAGGTCTGCGGTGTCACCGTACGCACCCGTGAACAGCTCGACGCCCTGGGACTACTGTCCCCTCTCAAACGGATCGCTTTCCGTGGAACTTTCACCTCCCAGGACATATCTTCTAACCTCTTGGCCGAGCACACTCAGTGGCTGCAGATCTACGAAGGCCAGGCTCTGGACAGCGTGCAGTTCATTCGCGACCTCCCGGGTCTGCAGGAGCTCGCTCTGTCCGAATGCGAGCAGATCCAAGACCTCAACGATCTGACAGGCCTGCCACTGTCCCGGCTACGCCTCCTGCAGATGCCCGACACGCTCTCCTTTGACGCTATTGCCTCCATGCCTGCAGTGACCCACCTCGCCCTCTATACCATCCTGCCTTGGAGAGACCTGCATCAGCTGCCGGCACCCGCCGGGCTGACCGAACTGGCGCTAGGCAGATGGATTTCCGCGTCGGTCACCGGGATCTCCCGCTTCCCTCACCTGCGCATGCTCATCGTCAACCACCCGCTCGACGAGATCGAATGGGAGGAAATCGCGGCTCTGCCCCATCTGACCGAGCTGTACATCGGTGAAAGCAGCCTTGACAACGCCGCTCCCATGTTGACGATCAAGCACCTCACGGCCTACTCCGAACGCAGCGACATGCCCATCCACCTGATCCCCGAGCACTTCCCCAACCTTGAGACGCTCTCCCTCACCTGCCGCAACTGGGTCCCTGATATCACTCCCCTGCAAGAACTCCACGGGCTTCGACTGTCTCTCGCCCAGACACCGCACGCCGTTGGCCTCGACGGATTCCCGCCCAACGCCGTCACCCTCCACCCACGACCACGTACACCGGTCCTACCGAACCCGTGATCGCAAGAATTCAGTCGAGTAGCCGCTGCCTCGGATCGGACCAGAGTTTGCAACACGGTGCAGGGCCTGGCGCCAAAACAACGACAACGCAAGTAGCCCTCGACCGGGCAGAGCCCAGCTTCACGCAGGAGGAGACGACAAGCGTCGGCGTTGGCCGCAGAACTGGTCAGCGGCCGTGTGGGCACCTGTCAGTGAGTATGTAGGTACAGCGGGAGGACGCTGCGCATGAGTTGTCTCCGCGGGTCGTGAGGGCTTCGAGATTGGCCTGGCTCATGGCGGCGAAGTTGGTCGGGTAAAGGCGACCGCGCTGCGGGGGGCGAGATCGGCGGGCCGGGCAGGGAGGCGTTCGTCCTTCATGCCGAGGTAGGCGAGGGCGAAGCCGTTGATGCGTCCGCTGACGGCTCATTCGTGGAGCCGGGACCAGGCGAAGTCCTGTGCCTTGCGGTTGACGACGCCGAAGGATCGGGCCATGCGGCCGGGCATGAAGTGGGGTGCCTTGAGCGGGAGTTCTCCGGGGCTGGGCGGTCCAGGCGCGCACAGCGGCAAGAACGAGAACCCACACAGGTCAAGCTGAGGGGCGGCCGGGGCGGGAACTCCGGCGGACAGCGGGGCAAGGGCAGGAAGATAGGCCGGGCCACGGCTGCGATCCCCTGAACACCCCGCCAGGACAACGGCGGCCTGTCGGCGGGACGACGTCCCCCAGACCAGGCAGCGACCTCGGCGGACACAACAAGGCCGACGGTCACGGCCCGACGACGGCGGCGCCCGGCAAATGGTCTACGGGGCGCAGCAGGGGCCGGGCGACGTGGACGGGACAGGCTCACTTCCGGCCTCTGGCCTGCGCAGTGTCGGCGCCCGGGAGGATTTGAAGGATCGTACACCGATCTAACTGTCTTTCGGGCTACAACGCACCCCTGGAATCTCCTCTATCGAGTCCAGAGTTAGACCCATTCGCCAAATTCCACAGGGAGAATCCCATGGAAATATCGACTCCGTAGGGGATGATTCCTTCAATCCAAAATTAGACTCGCTCAACATGTACATCGAGGCCCGAATGCCCCTCCGACTAGGGCGTGAGGTCCAAGGCGTGATGCTCGTCACACTGCTTCGCTTGGTCAACCACAGTGCGAGTCAGGCACTGACTTAAGCGAACCAAATGGAGATCATCATGTACCCCAACCCGTTCGAGCTCACCCACGCAAGGCAGCTCTTCTCACCCAGCAGGGTATACCTCGATACCGCAACGTATGGCCTCGCAAGCGAAGACACAGCCCACGCAATTACGAACGGAGTTGCGCAGTGGCGGGAAGGAACGGGAACCTTGCAGGAATACGACGCAGCCGTCGACGAAAGTCGAGCCTCATATGGCTTCATCGTAGGAAGCCAGGATGTTGCCGTCGGTGGTACGACGGCGAACTTCATGGCGATGGTCGCCGCCTCGCTCCCTCCCGGCGGTGAGGTACTCCTGGCCCTCGAGGACTTCACCTCCGTCACGTGGCCCTTCCTCGTCCGAGAGACGATGCAGGACGGATGCAGGGTGCGGGCTGTGCCCCTTGCGCAACTGGCCGAGGCAGTAACTGGAAAAACTCGGCTGATCGCTGTAAGTGCCGTCCAGTCCCGTGACGGGACAGTTTCCGACTTGGATGCAGTAAAGGAGGCTGCGGCAATACATCAGGCAAGGACGCTCATCGACGTAACACAGGCCGCCGGATGGTTTCCCATCAATGCGAATAGCTTCGACTTCGTTGTGTGCTCGAGCTACAAGTGGCTTCTCACACCTCGAGGTGTCGCCTTCATGACAGTCAGCAAAGAGGTGATCGCTTCAATGCCGCCTACTTCGGCGAGTTGGTATGCAGGTAGTCCCCGCGCACAGGCGCTCTACGCGAGCCAGCTCCTCCTTCCCCAGAGCGCCCACCGGTTCGACGTCAGCCCAGCCTGGCTGTGCTGGCTCGGTGCTTTGCCTGCCCTCAAGCTGATCAATAGCATTGGTGTCGACACGATCAACGCGCACAACGTGGGACTTGCCAACCGATTCCGTGCAGGGCTTAACATGCCGTCGTCCAATAGCGCCATAGTCTCTGTCACCAGCATCCCGGACGCAGAGCAGCGACTGGCAGACGCTGGCGTCAAAGCATCCGTCCGCGGAGGAGGCGTGCGACTGGCCTTCCACCTGTACAACACCGATGAGCACGTCGACATCGCCCTGAACGCCCTCACCTAATAGCAAACACCTTCTGTCTCTTGCGGGCCGCCGCTGGCGGCCCGTTTTCGCGTACGCCTACCTCGCCCGACCCCAACCTGCATCGCGATATCCATAGCGGGCTCAGGTCTCGGAAAACTGAAACAGCGCGAACGCACCCCACCCAACAGTGCTCTTGAAGCCGTGGCCGCCGTCCGCCGCAGGCGAGGCGCCCGCCCGCCGTACCCGTGGAACTCGCCGAGCTGCAGGGCTGGTTACTCGGCGCAAGGATGCATGCGAAGGGAGGGGCGACCTTCGGGTCCCTTGCCCGCCAGGCGAGCGAAGGCGGGCCGGACTACGCCGGTCGTGCCTGCACTCTGCGCCGGGCCCTGGACGGCCGGCTGCCCACCGGCACGCCGTCCCCGTGTCGCCTGCGGCGTCGGCACCAGCGCCGACGAGCCACCCGCCAAGCCGCCTCGTGCCCCGTACATGCCGAGCCCGGGGCCGCGCGCTGGCACAGCGGACGGGACGGCGCCCGGTCGACGACTGACGGGCCGCAGCCAGCCAGGGCGCGGCCGCCGCGCGGGCTGCCCGGAGAACGGCGGAGGGTAGCAACGGAGTACTGAGCGGGATGGGAGCTCGTCCTGCAGGGCTGCATCGCTTCGAGCGCCGCTCCCAGCTGCATAGCCGCCCGAACTTCAATGGCACCAACTACAGCTCGGCCCTTCCTGCGCACGTCAATAGCCCGCGCGGCCTAAGCGTTCTCAGCCCATCCGCGGCGTTCTCAATCAGCATGCGGGACAGCAGGTCAGGAAGGCTCCTCCCAGAAGAAGGTAGCCGCCATTGCGTCTCAGTACATCTGTAAGACCGCAGGCCGGATGGGCAGCACTACCTCAACCACAGTGAGAACTCACAGCCGCCCGGACTCGTCGAGGCCAGGGGGCGGACGGTGATCCAGTGCGGCAGGAACGCATCGGCGTCGATGCCCCGGTAGTAGGGATCCGGGGCGGTGATCAGCTCGGCGCGGGCTGACAGGACCAGCTGCTTCCCGTCCTCGGGCATGCTCTCGAATTCCTGGAGCGCCTCTGCCGTCCAGTCCATCTTCCAGGGCGGGAGTGGGAGCTCATCAGTCACCGACCGGGCTCCACGACAGCCGCTTGGCGGCGCAGCCGGCTGTACTCGGCCAGGAGCCGGGCGGACTCCTCGGGGTCCTCGGACTTCGCGGCGCGGGCTTCGAGGTCGCGCAGGTGGGCTTCAAGGCCTGGGTCGCGGGCGATTGCGTACTGGGTCCACCACAGTCGCATGAAGGCCGGTACCGGGGTGAGGTTGAAGGCGTCACCGATCGCGCGGCGCCAATGGGCCTCGAAGTCCGGCAGCAGATGCGGGGCGTGTTCCTGGATGGCCAGGCGCAGGGCCTGCGGGGTGCGTTCGGGCATCGGCGGCACCTGGCGGGGCCTATCGCCGCCGGGGCCGTCGAAGTGGACGGGCTGCGCTGTCATGACGAAGGGACTCCTGGTCTGCCTGCGGTCCGGCCCTTTCAGGCGGCACTCTGGTCGGCGCCGGGGGCCGACGGGCGCTGTGCCATGTACTGCTCGAACCACTCGGCCGGCACCAGGTAGGCCAGGGTCTTGCCCTTGCGGGTGATCGCGGCAGGCTCCCCCGCGATCCGGGTGCGGTCGAGGATCTCGCCCATCTGCTTGCGGAGGTCGATCGTCGTGTACGTCTTCGGCTCCATCCCCCCAACCTACCCCAACTATCATAGTTGCGATAGTTCATCTCCACACACAAACCCCCTGCCAGACAGATCGCCCACGGCACCCTCGAACCATCCCCACAAACACGAGGTCGACTCCCTGGAGACCGACACCCTCACGCAGGGGCACAAAGCCACACGCGGAACCGACAACGGCCAGGAGCATCCCAGTCCGGACCATCCCCGCGGGCGCAGGGTCGACCCCCGGCGTTGCGTTCCGGGTTCCACCACATCCGGACCATTCCCGCGGGCGCGGGGTCGACATACGGTGCGGTGTGGCGGCGCGAACCCGCAGCGGACCATCCCCGCAGGCGCGGGGTCGACACGGGGGTTGGCCACGGCCGCGACGGCAGCCGCGGACCATCCCCGCAGGCGCGGGGTCGACACTTCCTGAGCTGCGACTCTATCGGCCAAGGTAACTCTTTTCGTTCAGTCGCTTTGGGGGCGGCCCGAGAGAAGCAGCCCATCCAAGTCGACAGGCTGCAACCGACCGTTCACTGACACCGCCTCAGCGAAGCCAATCAAATACGTAGCACAGACAGGCCGTTTGCTGTTCTGGATCTTCAACTCCCCCGCCTGAGCTGCATGTTTGCTGATGAGACTTGGGTGAGCTAACTTCGATAACGGTTCACCGGATTGCTGCGGAAGCAGCCTGCCGGTGTTGAAGTCAGGCGCCAGCGCGCCTGAGCCATATGTGGACATACAAGAATGTTGCGATTGGCCGATCTAGTTGTCGGCCGATGTCGGGCCCAGTGGCCCAAACCGGGCACAATCCTCACGGAATGTGCCCGGAAGCTCTTGGACGACGTTGCTCCGAGAGGCCCGCGCAGTACCGCAGTACCTGAGTTTCGGAGTTCCACTAACCCGATCTCAACGAAGACTCCGCGCGTGAGGCGCACGGGGGCACGGCCTAGCGGGCGCCGTGTTTGACAGGGATTTACACCTGTCTTCGTTGGGGTCGGCGTGTCCCTCAGCGGGGCCGCCTCTCTACGAAGGCGCTAGCCACTAACCGCTGAAAGAGGACCGATGAACACGACGACCATCGTCGAACTGGTGCTGAACAATCCGATGACCCCGCCGAGCCTCGCTGGGCTGATCATGGGCGGGCTGGTCCTGGCCGCTCGCGTCTCCACGTTCCGCGACGCCATCCGCGACACGAAGCCGGGTGACCGAGCAGCGATCATGGAGGCTCACAAGAATATGTGGCAGGTGCGACGGCGGCGCTGACGCGGGGTGGCCGGCTGGCTCTCTACTCCATGAAGAAGCGGGTCAGCCGGTGTACGTCTGCTCTCCCTTGATGATGCGCTTGCGCCGTCGCGGTGTCGTAGCGTCGGACGGCCCGCCTTACCGTCACCGTCACGCGGTGACCCCTCCTGAACGCGAACGCTGCTCGCTCCATGGCCGTGACACTGAACATCGCGATCGGGCAGTACCTCACGAACACTCGCCGCCCCGGCAGGCTGGGCAAGGACCCGCGCCGGGGGCAGCGGCGGGCCGCCGCGATCGTCCCCGAGCAGAACCCGGGGACGCTGGGGTGGACGGTCGACTGACAGCGGCACTACGCCTACCTCGCGCAGCTCCCGGCCGAAGGCGCACACTTGACGGCCGGCGTCCCTGGTGTCCTGGTTGGCCCCCACCGACCTCGAGGCGCCTCCACCGACCGGCTCATCCTCGCTGGCATCGTCACCGGCAATGCGTCAGACCGTCCTCCTACTCACTCTGACATCGCCGTAACCCGCCCTTTGCGCCTTGATGACACCGCGCTCGCCTCACGCGCCGGTGGCGGCGAGTCGCAGCGCCGAAGAGGCGAAGGCACACTTTTCACGCGGTGGTTTCCGGGAGTCGGTATTCGTACTTGCGGGGCCGGAGGTCTTCTTCGGCGGGCTCCCAGTCGGTGTAGCGGGAGACCGTCCCTCCGCTGGCCGTGTAGGGCTCGGTGTGGGTGTCGACCCGGATGTCGCTCACGACGTAGAGATCGACGGTGTTGCCCTTGTCCCGCGCGTGGAGGACTTCGTTGATGGTCAGCTCCACGCTCGTCGCGGCGCCCATGGTGCCTTTGACCTCGACGTGGCGTTCCTCCGCGCCGCGGGTGCAGCGTAGGTCGTAGGGCTTGCGACATGGAGCAGGTCGCCGACGTCTTCGAACGGCACAACGCCGAAAGCCACGGCTACGGCTGGGACGGCCTCGCCCGGTCACTGGCCCACTCCCACATGCCCGACAACGGCGACAAAATCCAATTCTTCGGATCGGAGGCCGGCACCTTCGTCGTCACAAGCCCCGACCTCAAGGCCCTCACGGACCTGGCCGTCCTCCTGCATGCCGCCTTCCACAACCGCGAACTCCTCAGCCACTACATCCAGACGGCCGACCCACGCTTCCTCGACCGATAGAACCCACGAGCGGGGCCAGAACAGACCGGAACCCGGAGCCACCGCAAGCCGTCCCGACAGCGCCCGCACGCCCTCAATGGAGCCACCTCAGACCGGAAAAGTGGGGCCGGAACAAGGCGTTGCAGCCATACGAGTGCGTGGTGGACGTCGTACACGCGTTCCTCGCCGCTCTCGGCTAGCCATCGAAGCAGGTGCGGTACTGCGGCGGGATCGCCCATCAGCTCCAGGGCGACGGTGAACGCGGTGTGGTCGAGTCCGGTCACCTCGGACAGCCTCCGGGCGATCGGTGCCGTCCACGCGCGGGCACCGAGGCGGCCCAGCGCGAGCGCGGCACGGCCGCGCGGGGCGGCGGGGTCCTCCTCAGGAGGTCCTGGCGGTCGTCGCCGGCGAGCCCGGGCGCGGCCAACAATCGCAGCAGCACGGCGTCGCCCGGCTCGCCTAGGTGTATTGCCCAGTGAGGTTGGGGATGCGGCTGGCGGGTGGTTTGCCTGCGAGTGCGGTGTGTCCGCGGTGGTGATTGTAGGTGTGCAGCCATTGCGGGAACGCGTCGCGTCGTTCCTGTTCTGAGCGGTAGGGGCGGGCGTAGGGCCACTCGTCGAGGAGGGTCCGGTTGAGGCGTTCGACCTTGCCGTTGGTCTGCGGCCGGTAGGGCCGGGTTCGTTTGTGGGTGATCCCGGCCGCCGCCAGTGCGTCGCGCCAGAGGTGGGACTTGTAGCAGGAGCCGTTGTCGGTCAGGACGCGTTCGACGGTGATCCCGCACGAGGTGTAGAAGGCCTGGGCCCGCTGCCAGAAGCCGGTGGCGGTCTCCTTCTTCTCGTCGGCGTGGATCTCCGAGTAGGCGAGGCGGGAGTGGTCGTCAACGGCGGTGTGGATGTACTGGTAGCCGGCTCTGGACTTCTTTTTGCGGCCCGCCGGGCGACCGAGGACCTTGTGGCCGCCGCCGTCGGGGATGTTGCCGAGCTTTTTGATATCCACGTGCACCAGTTCGGGTTTCTCGCGTTCGTAGCGGCGTATGACGGTGCCGGAGGCCCGGTCCAGGTGAGTGAGGCGGGCGATTCGGTAGCGGGTCAGGACGCGGTGCACGGTCGAGGCCGGGATGCGCAGGAGTCCGGAGATGCGGGCCGGTCCCCAGCGTCGCAGGACGCGGATCTTGATGATCCGGCGTTCGGTGCGGGTGGGGGTCCGGCGCGGGCTGTGGTGCGGGCGGGAGGACCGGTCGGCCATCCCGGCCTCTCCGAGCATCCGGTACCGGTCCGCCCACCGCTGGGCGGTGGTGGGCGAGACCTGGAAGCGTTCGGCTGCCCTGCGGTAGGTCCAGCCGTCCACGACCACGCAGCGGGCCAGCCGCAGACGTCCGGTCTCGGTCAGGGGTGCATTACGGTGGGGCACGAGGGCCTTTCGGTCGGTGTAGACGTCGCAATCCACACCGAACCCGGAAGGCCCTCACCCGTTCAAGAAGCCTCAGCCGAGACCTGCGTCACCCGTCCACAACCTCCCGGGACAGAACACCAGGCTTCGCAGGAGCCAGGTGAGGTAGGGGCGGAAGGCCGTGTGGTCCGTGTCCGATCGGTACAGTTCCTCGACCGCCCCGGCGAGGGGGCCGGGCCGGTCGGTATTCGGCGAGTGCAGCGCGTACAGCGCGGTCCACGGGTCGTCGGCGCACAGAGCGGCGCGGAGACGTACCCGGACGGTGTCGTGATCCCCCATGCGAGAAGTATCGGCCACGAACGGGGGGGCAGCGGATGCGGCAGGCGAAGCGGCGCCTGGGCGCGGGCTCGATGCACATGCCGCGGTTCTCCGAGACGTCGGTCTACGTCGGATTCGACGACGGGGCTCCGGTGTGGAACGGCGCGACACGGCCAGGGACCGGCCCCGCAGTGCGGGGCCGGTCCCTGGCCGTTGGTTCAGTCGGTGCCGCTAGGGCGCCTCTTTCGGATCCCGCCGGGCCCGCCTAGCCGCTCAGGCCCTAGTAGTGCTTTGTTACTGGGTCTTGTCACGTCGGGTGTTCGGTAGTTCGCTGGTTGTATGAGGGCTGGGGAGCTTGCTGCGGTGCGGGGCCGGTTGGAGGAGTTCGCCTCCGAAGTGTTCGCGCCGTTGGTGCGGCGGGACTGGCTGGAGAAGGGCCAGTTGTATCTGCGGGGCCTGCTGTTGGACGGCCGACGCAAGTCGATGCAGCCGATGGCCGAGCGTCTCGGGGTGGACCATCAGCGGTTGCAGCAGTTCATGACGTCCTCGACCTGGCCGGTCGAGGACGTGCGGGCTCGGCTGGCATGGCGGGCGGTACGGGCGGTGCGGCCCGAGGTGTGGGTGGTGGACGACACCGGTTTCCCCAAGGACGGCACCGCATCACCCGGGGTGGCGCGACAGTACTCGGGCACGTTGGGCAAGGTCGGCAACTGCCAGATCGGTGTCAGTGTCCACGCCGCTTCCGACATAGCCTCGTGCCCACTGTCCTGGCGGCTGTTCCTGCCCGAGAGCTGGGACAGGGCCGAGGCGGCCGGGCGGCGCAAGGCCTGCCGGATCCCCGATACCGAGCACCACCGCCCGAAGTGGGAGCTCGCGCTGGAGATGCTTGACGAACTGGCCGGCGCTGGTCTGCGGCCCGCCGCGCTGGTCGCGGACACCGGTTACGGCGCGAACGCCGATTTCCGCCACGGCCTGGAGGACCGGGGTCTGGCCTACGTGCTGCAGGTCAAGAGCGAGATGACCGCCCACGGCAAGGACGCCGAACCGCACCAGCCCGCCTATAGCGGGCTCGGGCCGCGCCCGCTGCCGCGCTACCGCACCCGCCCGGTCTCCTTACGCGAACACGTGATGGCCGCGGGCCGAGACCGGGGAGGGACCCTGACCTGGCGCAAGGGCTCCAAGGCGGCGATGAGCTCGCACTTCGTGCTCCTGCGGGTCCGCCTCGCCGGCCGACGGCCCAAACCCGCCGCCGACGGCACGATCCCGCTCAGCTGGCTGATCGCCCAGTGGCCCGAGGACGAGGCCGAGCCGGTGAGGTACTGGGTCTCGAACCTGCCCGACGACATTCCCGCCAAGGACCTGGTCCGCCTGGCGAAGTCCCGCTGGCGGATCGAGCACGACTACCGCGAGCTGAAAACCTGCCTGGGCCTGGACCACTTCGAGGGCCGATCCTTCGTCGGTTGGCACCGGCACGTCACCCTCGTGACCGCAGCCCATCTGTTCCTGACCGAACAGCGGAGGACCCCAAAAGCCCCTGCCAGGGCCTGACCCTCTACCAGGCCCTGGACCTCCTCCAACACCTCATCGCCACCTGGACCGGCACCTGCCCCACCTGCCAACAAACCGTCCCCCGACAGCCCTACGACACCAGCTAACAAAGCACTACTAGGAGTTGTCGTCAAAGTGTCACGCCCACATCAGGAGCGAGGCGAGGGTGACGGCTGCTTGGTAGGCCTGGGCGGTCTTGTCGTATCTGGTCGCGATGCCGCGCCATTGCTTGAGTCGGTTGAAGCACCGTTCCACCACGTTGCGGTGCTTGTAGACCTGCTTGTCGAAGGCCGGCGGCCGGCCGCCCCGGCTGCCGCGCCGCGCACGGTTGCGGACCTGATCGGACCGTTCCGGGATCGTGTGCGTGATGCCGCGGCGCCGCAGCCAAGTACGGATGGCCTTCGAGCTGTAGCCCTTGTCGCCGATGACGTGGTCGGGCCGGATGCGCGGTCGGCCCGGTCCGGTCCGGGGCACTCGTATCGCGTCCATCACGGCGGTGAACTGGGTGCAGTCGTTCGTGTTCCCACCGGTCAGGACGAACGCGAGGGGTCTGCCCGTGCCGTCGCAGGCCAGGTGGATCTTGCTGGTCAGTCCGCCGCGGGACCGGCCGAGGGCCGGGCTGCGGAGCCCCCTTTTCGGGCCCCGGCCGCGTGCTGGTGGGCACGGACAACGGTGGAGTCCACCGAGACCAGCCACTCGATGTCGCCTGCCGCGTCTGCTTGCGCCTGCGCGGCCTGGAGCATCCGATCGAAGGTTCCGTCAGCTGCCCACCTGCGGAAACGGGTGTGGAGGCTGGCCCACGACCCGTACCGGTCAGGCACGTCCCGCCAGGCGACCCCGGTCCGGAACTTCCACACGATCCCGTTCAGGATCGTCCGGTCGTCCAGCCGCGGCCGCCCCAGCACAGGCCGAGGCAGCAACGGCTGCACCAGTTCCCACTCGGCGTCCGACAGTTCATGGCGACGTATCACCCAACCATGATCCACAATGCAAGATCACTTTGACGACAGACCCTAGCCCCTCAGGCTGCTCAGCCCGCCCCAGCCCCTCAGGCCCTCAACAGCCCCTCAAGCTTGTCGAAGCCCTGGGACCAGCCCTCGTCGTGCAGGGCGAGCCGCCCCGCGGTGGCGAAGCCGCCCTGCACGAAGACGAGCCGGGTCGAGCCCGTGCCGTCGTCGTGCAGCTCCAGGATCACGATCGTCTCCCGGTCATCGGGGTCAGGGTCTTCCCAGCAGAAGGTGTACGACAGCAGGGCGGGCGGCTCCACTTCCAGGAATTCGCCGGTGAGGAAGAAGGAATCCCCTTCGGGCGGCTGCATCTCGATCCGATAGACCCCACCGGGCCGCAGATCGCTTTCCACCCGGGGAATGCCGAACCCGTCCGGCCCCCACCATTTCGCCAGCTCCACGGGATCGGTCAGGGCCTGGAACACCACCCCGGGCGCTGCCGGGAACGTCCGCACCATACGGAGCCTGAGCGCACCATCCTGAGTCATCACGCCCCCTGACATGCGGCAGCAACAGCGGACCCCTCCATGGTAGAAGCCCGGACCCACCCTGTCGCAGGTACGCGCAGCACTGCTCGTAGCTGACCCTGGGTTCACAGGTGGGCCAGTTCAGTCGGTCAAGACCTGGACGGTGCGGTGCCGCCCCAACGCCTCCTCCACCACCGGCACGACCGCATCCGGCATACCGGCGTCGGGGGCGCTCACAGCCGGATCCGGCAGGCCGGCAGCCGCCTGAAAGAAGGGCAAAGACACCCAGTTCGGCGACGACGGCAACACCTCGACGGCGGCCCCGGACGCAACACCTGTATCCACCCCCCTCACCGGCCCCGGCTGCAGCATGCTCAGGGCAGTGGCGGGCCGGCACGATCCCGCCGCTGCCCTCGCCCTGGCGGGGGAAGTCCCCGGCGCCCGCCTCCGGAACCGCGCGCCGGGCCGGCCGGCCTCCCGGACAGGCCGACCCGCCGGGACAGGGCTGCTACCCGCACCAGGCCGCGGACGCCGTCCTGCCTGCCTGGAGGCGGGACTGTCGGGCGGTGGGGTTTCCGACAGTTACTCGACTGCCAGGGCGAATACGACGAAGGCCAGGAATCCCAGGACCGCGGCCACGACGGCACCAACAGCGACCGTGGCGGCACCATAGACCAGCGCCTTGAACCAAAACTCCCGCAGTCGGCCGATGGCCGTGTCGGTGCGCCAGCCTGACGGGATGTCGATGCGTCCTTCGGCGAACTCCAGTGTGGCCCTGCCCACGTCCCCGGCATGAAAGTAGTAGGAGGTCGGGCCTGACCCCCACGTGCCCAGGCTCTGCCCGCTCGACGTGCGGACGCGGACATCCGCCCGACGAGCAGCGTCCGGCAGCCACACTTCACGCACCGGCCACAGCTTCGCGACCTTCCTGCTACTCAGCCACTCCTGATCCTGGCGCTCCGGCTCGGGTGCACCAGGATTCGGCGTACTCGGCACGCTTCCCCCTCGACGCGGCAGACCTCCAGTACACACCCGCCGTCCAATCCACCGACAGACCACGCACGCTGCTTCGTTCCCCTGGCTTGATGATCGAGGAGGGGGGCGAGGGATTGAGCGAGCGCCGCTCGGTGCGTGCTCCAACGCGCGGGTGGAGGCCCGCCATCCGGCGCGGGCGCGGCCTTCCAGGGAGCGGGCTCCGGGGGCGCGGGCGGCTTGCTCGAAAGCATCGGCGGCCGCCCGGACGCGGTCGCGGACGAGCGCCGGGGAGTGTGCGGCGGCGACGGCTAGGAGGTCGCCGAGGGCGGCGACATCACCCGCGCTGGAGGCTTGTCCGGCGCGGCCCAGGAGTGCGGAGGCCTCCCGGATCCGGTGCTCGGCCAGCGCCCAGTCCGCGGGGGTGACGTGCGGGGTGAAGCGCTCGCGGACCCGGGGCAGGGACAGGTCGTAGGCGAGGGTCGAGTCGGCGAACCACACCGGACGGGACCCTCGGTCCGCGCGGTCGCCGGGCAGGGCCACCGAGTACCCGACGAGGGTGCCGTCGTCGCCGTGGCGCTCGCGTACGGGCAGGCCCGCGTCGCGGAGCCGGTCGAGGAAATCGGTGTCGCCCTGCGCGAGCGCGGCCGCGCTGCGGACGGTGCGCTGCGGGGACTCCCGGGCGGTCTCGGCGAGGCCGCGGCGGGCCGCCTTCGCCGTCTCCCCGGTGACCGGGCTGCGGCGCGCGGTGCGGTCCAGGGGTGACATCGGGGTCAGGCCCCAGCGGGCTTCGAAGACGCGGGCGGCGGTGTGCATGGCGAGGATGTCGCCGCGCAGCCGGGGGTGGCGGCCGTCCTGTCGAGCGAGGGTGGCGAGGATGTGGATGTGGTCGGTGGCGTGGCGTACGGCGATCCACCGGCAGGCGTGTTCGTCGCCGTGTTCGGCGGCCCCGGCGGCGTGCACCATGGCGGCGGCGACCTGTGCCCACTGGTCGTCGAACAGGATGGGGTCGTCGGGGTGGTTGCGGACCGAGACATGCCACACGTGTTCCGCCGGCCGTACGCCGCGCAGCGCTTCGACGGGGGCGTCCAGGAGCAGTGCCAGGTCCGCGCGCGTGATGCGTTCCGGGTGGCGGGCCGGGCACGGCAGGTCCGGATCCCAGCCGGCGACGAGGTGCAGGTCGGTGTGTTCGTCGCGCTGCCCGGGGCCGAAGAGGTAGTCCAGGAGCTCGGCGGTCGTCGACCCGCCCGCAGCTTTCTTCGGCATCACGAGCGGGGGCGCCTCTCCCGCATCACCTGGGCCGTGGCCGCATTCACCCGGGCCACCGCCCCCAGCGCCTCCTCCAACACCCGCACAGCCGCGTCAGGGAGACCAGCACCCGGTATGCCCACGGCCGGATCCGGAACCCCGGCACCGGGCGGGGCCGCCGTGGTCAGGGCGCGCAGCGCGGTGACGGTCTCGTGCAGGTGCACCCGGGCCGCGACCAGCTCGCGCAGGACGTCCCCCGCGTCCTGGGACACCGGCACCAGGACCTCTTGTCTTGTGCGACTGCCATCACCTGCCGTCCCGCCCACGACGCGGGCGACATCCCCTCCCGGCCGGCTGCCAGCCGCACGACCTCCAGCTCCGTCTCGTTGAACGACAGATTCACCCGCCGTCCGCGGGGTTCGGACGTCAGCCGCTCACGGCGCCGCACCCCGCCACCAGCGCCACCAGGTTCTGCGACACCCACCGGAAATCGCTCCCGGAAAAGCCGTCCTCAGGGCCCGGCGAATGGGCGAATTCCAGAGGTCGTTGCAACAGTGCAGTGATCACCGATGTGTGGTGGCGAGCAGTTTAGACAGGTGCTCGGCTGGGGTTTCCCAGCCGAGCGTCTTGCGTGGGCGGCTGTTGAGTTCGGCAGCGACTGCGTCGAGGTGGTCCCGGGTGTGGCCGGACAGGGTGCTGCCCTAGAGACTGCCCGATTCGCGACCAGCGTACGGGCCCCTATCTCTCGCCCCATGGCAGCTCCAGCCCAAAGCCGCTCCCGCCGACCTCATCGGGCCCGTGTGCGATCGTCACGCCTCCCAGGTACGTTGAGCCGTCAGCCGAGGGAGAACGCTCGCGAGGGAGGCGCCCCGCAACGCGTGGCTGCGGGGCGCCGATCCACTTTCGCAACGGGCCCTAGTGGGGTTTAGTCGACCGTCTGCCCGTCGTACATACCGCCCCTGCAGGTCGGGAGCACGGGCGTCGACCGGTCGATCGTTCCGCCGTTGTCCGTGCACTCACCCGGGGTGACGCTCCCGGCGATGGCGGTGGCGGTGGCGGCGGTGGCGGCGCCTGTGAGGCCGAGTCCGGCGAGGGCTGCCGTGGCGAAGACCGCGGCGAGGATTCGTCGAATGCGCATTTGGTTCGCCTTTCACAGATTGCCTCGGTTGGGGCACTAGCCAGCTTGATCTTCACCCATGTGGGTGGCACGTTATGTTGGGCCATCTGGGTGACAGTGTTGTCGGGTGCGGGGTCGGTAACGCGACCCGTCAGAGCGGATGAAAGCCCGTGCCACATCCGTCCCAGAAAGAGCGGATCCCAGCGGTCAAGAGCAGTCAAACGCGACGCCTCGCGAT
>NZ_JAPEOS010000005.1 GCF_026340975.1 Streptomyces sp. NBC_01214
CGTCGGCGGCGGCCTGGGCGGCGGGCACACGCTTGGCGTCATGGTCGAGCACCACCAGCGTGTAGCGGTGGGCGCCGTGGCGGCGGCGCGTGAGGTACATCGCCACCGGCCGGGCCGGGTCGACCTCGGCGAGTGCCACGGCCTCGGGGTAGACGTTGCGCCACTCCCCCGGCTCGCCTGCGGCCGCGCGGACGCGCGGGCGGGGGGACAGCTCGGCAAGGAACCGGCTCAGGGTTTCGGCGTGCACCGCGTTTCGCGTGTACACGCTAAAGCCGTCGGCGTCTTCGGACTTAGGTGATGAATCGGGTACGGCGGCGGATACCGGGTCGTCATGTCGATAAAAGGCTGATGACACACGGGGTTCAGGCAAAAAAGAACCGCCACCGTAGGGGTGCGCTACGATGGCGGCAGCTCCTCGGTGCTATGACGACGCACGAAAGCCCCCACCGGGCCGGCCTAGGAAACCGGCGCAACGGCGGCTAAGTGCTCTTTCTAGGGCCCGGAGTCTCAGTGTTGGATGGCGATCCTGGCGGCTGAGACCCGGGCGGCATACGCGGCGTCTGCGGGTAGGAAGTCCGCGACGGTCACGCAGCCGGTGAAGTCACCCGGCCTCCTGCATGTTGTTCTTCGCGGCGGTCAATCGCGCCTTGCGGTGCCGCTCCAGCTTTTCCAACAGGGCTTCCCTGATGACCTCGGCACCGCTGACGCCGGTTTCTGCCACCAGCTCCTCGTACGCCACGCGCACGGGCTCGCCCGGGTGCAGCATCAGACCCGCGCGAATCGACTTGTCTGACGGGATGTCCGTCGACCGGCCTCGCTGCTGTCGTCCTCTGGGTGCTGCCATGATCCGGATCATAGACGGTCACCCCATGTTGATGTCCACAATATTGAATGTGTCGGCGTGTTTTTCTTGGGGTATCCGGGACGGCTGTTGCTCGCAGGGGGTGAAACTCCCTGCTCCTCGGTTGACTTGGCGTGCGCGTTCAATCCGCGGGGCGGGGCTGGCGGCAGCGCGGTTCGTGGCGGCTCGATGCCGCCGTGAACCGCTCCGGGCCGGCACCCGGCGGCCGGCGCAAAGCCAGTGACGTGCACTCAGGGGGCGCCCCGGTAGGGGCGCCCCCTGGCCGTCTATCCGGCGGTCTGGTCCTCGTCGGCCTTGCGGAACGGCTTCTGGCACCGGCCGCACATCAGGGCGCCTCCGTCCTCGTCGCCGTCCTCTCGGCCGAACTCCCACGTGGCCCGGCTGATCTGGATTCGGCGGGCGGCTTCGGGTTTGCCGTCCTTGCCCGGCTTGGTGCAGCCGCACACCACGAGGAAGCGCGTCGGCGGTCGCTTCGACTTCTTCGGCTCGTCGCCGCCCTCACCCTGGCCGCCCTGGGCTTCGCCGTCGTCGTCTCCGTCGTCGCCGTTCTCGTCCTCGCCGCCGGTCGGCTTCGCGGTGCCGCCAAAGTTCGCGGTCACCCACGCGTCGTAGACGTAGGGCAGGCTGGCCGTGTCCAAGGCCTCGATGGCGGCCGCGTACCGTGCGGCGGTGCGGTCGGTGATCTCGCAGGTGTTCCAGCCGTTGATAGGCACGGGGGACGCGGGTCCCTGCAAGCCCAGTTCCTCGGCGAGCTTCACGAAACGCTTGTTGTGGTACCGGTAGTCGCTCGACGTGTCCTTGATGTTCCGGACGTGGGCGAGTGCGTGGGCGGCCTCGTGTAGAAGGGTCTGCATCGTGCGGCGGCCGCCGAGGCTGAGGAGTTCCCCGCCCGCGAAGAGCTCGTGGGTCCGGGCCTTCGCGCCGGTGGTCCACCGCTTTTCACCGAAGTGTCCCCACTTCATGCTGTCCGCAGTTCGGCCCGTGCCGGTGATCATCACGACGGCGGGCACGTCGGGGTGCTGGGCCCGGATCGCGCTCCACGCGCCCTCAAGGGCGGTGATGATACGGCTGCCGTGCTCCTGCTGGGTCTCGGCCGGTCCGGCCTGCGGGGGGATCGTCGCGGTGGTGGCGGTCGTGTTCATCGGTGCTTTCCTATCGTGCCGAGAGGTCGAGTGGGTGGGGATCGGGGGCGGCGAGCTGGTCGCCGCCCCCGGGCGGGTCAGCTCGCGCGGCGGTCGCGCTGCTCGGGGAGTCGCCGGATCGGCTCCGAGGACTGGCGCTGTGCCGGGAGCTTCGGGGTGACTCGCTCGTTCTCCGGGTTCTTCATGTCTGGTCCTTTCGGGGGGTGTTGGTGGTTTCGCCGGTCGGGGCGGGGTGCCGTTCCCTGCCCTCCCTGACAAGAACTAGATTACAGCAATAGACGATCACGCACAACTCTACGGCGTGTCGGGTCGCCACAAAATCGCAGGTCAGGGGCTTGCCGTAGAGGGGTCGCAAGTTTCTTTTCGCGTGCACACGCGAAGTTGAGGCACGGCCGGACGGCCCGGGGGCGACAGCGCCCCCGGGCCACGGCTCACCGGCTCAAGGCCTCCTCAGCCATGCAGTCCTCGTAGAACGCGTGGGCGTCGGCCACCATCTCGGGAACGTCGCACCCGAACGCCTCGGCGGACTCCATGAGTGCGGCGAGCATCGCGGCCAGGCGCTCCGCCCCGGCTGCCGCCACGGCACACAGCGCGGTCGGCTGCACTGGGTAGCGGCGGGCCCGCAGCTCCTCGGCGGCCTCGGTGAGCTGGTCGGCGGCGATCTGCTGTTCATCCGCCAGGTGGTAGAGATCGGCGATCAGGTCGCCGATCACGAGATTGGCGCTGAGGGTGTCGTTCACATCGCGGTCCGCCGGGTTGTGGCGGGTCGCCTCGGCGTAGGCCGTGGCGGCGATGGTTCCGAGGTGGGCGAGCGCGCTCGGACTCGGCACCGGGAACAGCGGTGTGGGAGCCGCGTCGCCGTAGGCCTCAAGTGCGATGGCGGCCCATTCGGCGCGCTCTGCGCTGGTTACGTCGTCAGCCATGTTCATTCCCTCCAAGGGGTGTTGGTGGTGATGCCGGGGGCGGGTGCCGTTCCCGCCCCCGGCATCTGTTGAGTGCTAGCCCTGCTGGGCGGCGCGGGCCTGGTGGTAGACCTCGCTGAGAAGAGCGGTGCCCAGGTCCTCGCGCTGAGGCATCTTGCGAAGCATCCCGATGAACAGAACGCCCGCCTCCGCCCGCACGTTGACGCCGGGGGACTTCGCCGCGTTGCGGGCGGCCAGCATGTAGGCGAGCACTCCGGCGGTGAACAGGTCTTCCGCGAGCTCGTCCAGCACCTCACCCACGGGGCGGCCAATGCGCTGCGCGGTCGGGATGAGGTGGTGCTCAAGGAACAGCGAGGTGGCCTGCTCCACCTCCGCATCGGTGTACTCGACAGCCTCCGTGGCGCTGTTGTTGTTCATGTCTGTTCCTTTCGGGGGGTGTTGGTGGGTTTCGCCAGTCGAGCGGGGTGCCGTCCCCTGCCCTCCCTGACAAGCACTAGATTACAGCAATAGACGATCACGCACAACTCTACGGCGTGTCGTGTCGCCACAAAACCGCAGGTCAGAGCCCTACCGTAAGGGAGTCTCAGGTTTCTTTTCGCGTGTACACGCGAAGTTGAGGCGCGGCCGGACGGCGGGCCCCGGCCCGGCTCGTCGTCGTCGGCGGCCTGGCCGTGCCCGTGGTCCTGGCGCTCCGGCGGGCGGTGAACGGGCCTGACGGGGCGTCTTCATGGGACCGGCCGTGACCCGGCACCGGACCTCCGGCCCGGTCCGGCAGTGCGTCGCCTCCGGAAGCCGGACCCTGCCCGGTGGGGGCGAGCCGCCGTTGCGGCTTCCTACTAGCGACCCCGACGCTACGCGCCGGGGCTACGGGCGCGAGCGCCCTTGCGCACACCCCTGGGGGGCTCCTCCGGACCCCGCCCCCCAGGGCCTGGCTCCCGTGGCTGGCCGCCGTCCTTCACCACAGCCGGAGCCGCGGCCGGACCCACGACCCCCGGCCGCCTTGTGGTTGCCCTTCCACGGCTGATGATCAATTCCCCGGTTTGCGACGTCAGCCACAGAACGGCAACCGACGCGGCGGGGCGGGCAGCAACGGCGGTGCGGAGGTACCTCAGCCGTGGACGGCATCAGCCCCTGTGCCGCCTTTGAGAGCCCCCGCGCACCTGCGGCCGCCGACGGCGGCGCGGTCCCACAGCGGGGCCCGCAACGCCCCCAAGGGCGTGAGGACACGCCGCCCTCCTGCGCGTCACAGACGGGCGGGCCCCGGCTCGTCGTCGGCGGCCTGGGCGTGCTCGTGGTCCTGGTGCTCGTCGTGGTCAGGCTGTCCGGCGGCCTGTGCTGTCCCACCCACGGGCCTTGGGCTCGTGGTTGCCCACGGTGGTACGGGAGACAACGGACGACACGCTCATGTGCCACGACGAGACCCGCACCGACGCGGAGCGACCACACCGGCCGCCATGGGAGCGCGGCAGCTGCCAGCTCCCCGCCCGCCACAGACGGGCGGTGCGTTCGCCTCACGCTGCCGCATCCGTGACGGCGGGGGAACGGCGCCCGGCCCCGTACACGCCCGGCAGACGGCCAACCTGGCCCCGGCCCGGCACCCCCCCTCCCGCCGCCGGCCGTCTTTTCCACACCGCGACGGGCCGCAGACGGCAACGGCGCCGGCCACGCATGCCATGTAACGGATGCCGCCCCACCCACCGGACCCACGCACCGAATCCGCGGTGGCACGGACGGCCCCGTGCCGGCTGCGGGAGACTGGGCGGATGAGCGGACAGGCAGGCAGTCAGAGCGCATCACTCGCGGCACCCATGACGGACGGGGACCGTGCGTTGGTCGCCTGGCTCCAAATGGATGCGGAGCTACGTCCCGCGCGGCCAGGCTGGGCGTACGGCTCCCTGGCCGGCCTGCTGCTCGGGGCGGGCCGGCTATTCACGGCGGCGCCGTGGCCGGGCGGCGGGCTGCCTCCCGGCGAGCCGGGGCGGTGCTTCATTGAGTCGATCATGTGGGCCAACAACGGCTCCGGCGGCGAGCTCGCCTATGTGGAGGGGTGGGCCTGGGATGTGGCGTATCCCGTCGAACATGCCTGGTGCTCAACGTCGGACGGGACGGTACGTGACCTGACCTGGCCACGCCCCGGGGCCTCCTACTTGGGCGTGCCGGTGGTGCCCGACGCAGCATCCGCGCTCATGGGCCACCACGGCGGGCCGCTCCTGCACCGCAACGGGATGCCGGGGCCGGTCGCCTTGGAGTGGATGCGTGACGGGGTGCCGGCCGAACTCCTGGCCGACGTGGGCCGCCTGGTGCCGGCCGTCTAGGACTTGCGGCGGTCTTCGTCGCGGGCCTCGTCGGCCTTGGCCATGAGGCGCTCGGCGGTCTCGGGGCTTACCCCGTACTGCTTGGCGAGCTCGTCGGCGGTCACGGGCCTGGCGTGTCCGGCCTCGACGGCCTCGGCGATGGCCGCGACTTCGCGGACCCGTCGGTCCGTCCGCGCAATCCGCGGCGCCAGGTCCTTGGCCCCGGCGGTGCGGCCCTTGTACTGCGCCTCGCGCCCGGCGCGGGCCTCGGCGGCCGCGCGGGTCCACCAGCGGCGCCCGTGGCGCTCCTGGCCCCGGTCCATGAGTCCGGTGACGGCATCGGCCCGGACGGTGGACGCGGTGATGCCGGCGACGGCGCCGGCCTCGGCGTCGGTCAACAGGTCGTCCGGGTGCGGTCCGGCTGGGAGGGCCGGCAGCGGTTCGCCGGCCAGGTGAGCATCAACCTGGGCGGCGTCGTAGATGAGAGGGCGCACGGACCCGGGGAGGGGATGCACAGCGGCGGCGAATGCCTGGTGGTGCCGGCGGCGCCACGTGGCGACAGAGACGCCGGCGCGGGCGGCAACGTCGTGAATGTCGAGTGTGGGGCGGCCACGGGGAATCACGGTGGGGCTCCTGGGGTCGGTCCCGGCGCAGGGGCCGGGGACGGGGGTTCGGGCTGGTGTGAGGCTACGGGGCGGGCGGTGCGCACGTGCCTTGAGTGGCAGGCGGCAGCGCGGCCGTGGCGGCTCGATGCCGCCTCGGCCGCTCCGCCCCGCCGGCCGCTGGGTGCCGGCGCTGGGCGGCGGGGTCTACACTGGCTCTGCTTTCCATTTCGGCTTTCGGGCCGGTGTTGGTGGGAGCAACTTGGGCCGGTGGATGCCGTCACCCCTCGGGGTGTCCCACCGGCCTTTCCCATGTCTTGCGGCGGGTCGGGGGCGCAGACCTCGCGCCCCCGGCCCGCTTGCTCTGTCTACAACAGGGGGTCGGCGATGACCACGATCCCGTTGCGCAACTTCCACTCGTCCACGTCCACAAGGTCGGATGGTGCGATCACGTGCTCACACGCGGGGTTGGTGCAGGCGAGCAGTGCCGTGGGGCGCAGCTGGCTGTAGTTGCCGATCATGCACTCTCCACAGCGGGGCTTGATCCACATGGCGGTTCCTTTCGGGACGGTGTTGGTGGTCGCGGTCCGGGGTGCCGTTCCCCTTTCCGACATTCACTAGAATACAGCAATAGAGCATCACGGGCAACTTGGGAGGGCATCAAAGTCCCTGCTCAGGTGGCCTTTTAACGTGCACACGCGAAACCGGCGAAACCGGCGGCAGCGGCGGCCCTGGGCTGCCGACACAGGAACGGCCCCGGGCTGGATGCCCGGGGCCGTGGGTTCGTCTGTCTAGCGGGCGCTACGGGCCTCGCGTACGGCGCGGAGTCGGGCGGTGTGGACCTCGTCCCAGAAATCGGTTTCGGCCTGGTCGGCTACCTCCTCGGCCGTGCCGTCGTACCGGTCGGCGGCGGCCGCGTACAGGTCGGCGACGGCTCCGGCCAGGGCGTCCCTGTCGCGCGGATCGGCGTCCAGTCGGGGAATGCGCGGGGCGCCACCGGACACGCTGAGGCCCTGCCCGCCGTTTGCGGCGTCGCTCCACTCGGCCGGGAGGTCCTGGGACCAGTGGATGCCGAATGCCCGGCTGAGCACGGTCTCGGGGCTGTGCCATCCGTCGGCCAGGTGCAGGACATCGGTCACGGCTGCGGTGATGAGCTCCTGCCACATCGAACAGGGCACGGGCGTCCACCTGTCGGCGTGCGGGCGGTGGTGCTGGGCGATGCGCCACCCTCGGCGGGCGCGGGCCGTGGGGGTGTCGTGCGGCCCTGCGTGGGCCAGGTGCTCGCGCACGAGCTCGGCTCCGCGTGCGGCGCGCTCGTCGGGCGTGGGGGTGGTGGTCTCCATGTCGGTTCCCTTCAATGGTGTGTTGGTGGTGCCGGGGGCGGGTGCCGTTCCCGCCCCCGGGAATCGCGGCGGACGCTACAGCTCGTCGTCGTCCTGGCCGGGGATGGTCAGGGTGAACGCGCCGCAGGTGGCGCCCTCGTCCTCGTCGCCCTGGTGCTCGTCGTGGGGGGCGTGGCAGTGCAGGCGGGTACAGATGGAGCTGCCGGGGGCAGCAGGGTTCTCACAATCGCCCTTGCCGCAGACAGGGCACCGGCCGAGGCATCCGGCGCCGTAGGTGCAGCGGGCGCCCACGAGGGTGCCGTTACAGGCGTCGGCGGGGCACGCGGGCTGATCCCGCACCGTCTCGCCGTCGGCCTGGTAGAGCTCCCATCCGTCCTCGTGGATGTCCACGGCCGTGAGCTGGTGCCCGTGGGCCGTGCCGTGCGCGACAGTGACGAACTCGCCCTGCATCGCGGTGAACGCATCGCACGCGGCCATCTCGTCGGCGGCGTCGACCGTCACGAGTACATCCGCAGGTGCCAGGAATGTGAACTTCATCGATCATCCTTCGGGGTGCTGGTGGTGGTGGTGCCGGGGGGCGGGTGCCGTTCCCGCCCCCCGGCGTCTCAGGGGTCTAGCTGGTGAAGCGGGCGGCGCGGGCGGCCTTCGCCTGAATGAACCGCTCCTCTTCCACCTCCTCGGACCATGCGGCGAACGCCATGTCAGTCAGGTGGTCGATGCAGATTTCGCCCGTCTCGGCGTGCGCGAGGATGGCCGTCACCGCACCCGCGATGAGTCCCGGCTGCCCCTCCTCGCCGATCCCGCAGAGGAGCGGGACCACGTTGACCGTGGCGCGCAGTTCCGACACGGCAACGTGCATGAGGCCAACCGGGCTGATCAGGCCGTCCGCGTGGTGGAACAGGTCGCTGATCACCAGCGCGAGAGACTCCCACTCGTAGCCCGGGGGAACCTCAGCGCCCTCGTAGTAGGCGTCGACCATGGCCCGGCCGATCTCGGCCCGGTCGCCGTGGGCGAGGGTCGCCCCGGCTGCGGCAGCCCGCTCGATGAAGAGCGCAGCGAGCTGGCTGCCGTTGTCGGCCCGCTCCGCGTTGGTGGTGGTCTCCAGGTTCATCATGTCCGTCCCCTTTCAGGGGTGTTGGTGGGATTCGCCAGGCGGGCCGGGTGCCGTTCCCTTCCCTCCCTGACAAGAACTAGATTACAGCAATAGACGATCACGCACAACTCTGCGGCGCGTCGTGTCGCCACAAAACCGCAGGTCAGCGGCTTGTCGTGAGGGAGTCGCAGATTTCTTTTCGCGTGTACACGCGAAGTTGGTGACGGGGGCCGGGCCCCGGCTCATCGTCGTCGGCGGCCTGGCCGTGCTCGTGGTCCTGGTGCTCGTCGTGGTCAGGCTGTCCGGCGGCCTGTGCTGTCCCACCCACGGGCCTTGGGCTCGTGGTTGCCCACGGTGGTACGGGAGACAACGGACGACACGCTCATGTGCCACGACGAGACCCGCACCGACGCGGAGCGACCACACCGGCCGCCATGGGAGCGCGGCAGCTGCCAGCTCCCCGCCCGCCACAGACGGGCGGTGCGTTCGCCTCACGCTGCCGCATCCGTGACGGCGGGGGAACGGCGCCCGGCCCCGTACACGCCCGGCAGACGGCCAACCTGGCCCCGGCCCGGCACCCCCCCTCCCGCCGCCGGCCGTCTTTTCCACACCGCGACGGGCCGCAGACGGCAACGGCGCCGGCCACGCATGCCATGTAACGGATGCCGCCCCACCCACCGGACCCACGCACCGAATCCGCAGCAGCCACCGCGTCGCACGTTCGGGCGGTACGGAACATCAGCCCGTTCGCTCAACTCGTCGCCCGGCGTTGGGCTGTTCATGATGCGACTGAACTTGTCTGGGGCTGCCGCGCTGGCGGCCACGCTGGTGGTGCTGGCCGGGTCGCCGGCCAATGCTGCGGCCACGGTGCACTCGGCGTGCGAGCTGCGGGACGGTGCCCGGCTCTGCTACGGCGCGACGTTGGAGGGGGGCGGCCCGATCGTGGAACTACGGATCAAGAAGATCCGGGGGGTGGACCACGCGCGGGCGATCGGCTGGATTCCCCAGGGTGGGCAGCTCTGGTTGGAGGTGCGCAAGAACGGGGGTGCGCCGAAGCGGGTGAAGACGGTGACGGCGCCGAGGTACCCGACCAGCGGCGATCCCCTGATGACCACGGGGGCTGAGTGGGAGTACGACGGACCCGGCGTGAAGATCCGGGCGTGCGCGGCGGCGCCTGGCGGGGGCATGTTGACCTGCACCAAGGCCAACTAAGCACGGGCGCCCGCCACGGTGGTCCGTGGCGGGCGCCCGAGGTTGCGGATCGGCTCCGGTCAGTCCGCGGTGCGCGGATGGGTCACTGCCGCTTCCCGGCCGGGCAAGAGGTCGGCCGGGTCGTACGTCTTGCGGCCGGCGCGGATCATCGCGTCCAGCTCGTCCGGGTCGGGGATGCTCGTCCACTCCCGGCTGCCGGCGGGCGGGCCGGCCCACGTGTCCGCCGGTAGCGCCGCGATGCGCTGGGACTCCACGTCGCGCACGGTGGTCCGTACCCAATTCCGCGCGTGCCCGCTGGCGCCGACGATCCGTGTCTGAGGCACGCCGCTGATGGTGCCCACGTAGACGGACGCGGCCAGGGCCGCACGCGCCTCCTGGAGCCGGCCGCGGGCTGCCTTGGCCTGGGTCTCAAGGCTCCGGGCCAAGGCCTCCGCGTTGGCCACCTCGTCCCGGCAGCGGGCGATGTCCTCCACGCGCGCCTCGGTGTCCTCCGTCCACGGGTGGGAGAGGTCCACCTCCGCCTCGGCGTCGGTGGCGGCCTCGCCGATCCACACCCGCACCCGTACTCCGTCGTCGCCGGGGAGGACGGATACGAGGTAGTCGAGCATCCGCCGGGCATAGTCGACGGGCTCGACATCGGCCGGCGCGTCGTCCCGGCTCTGGCCGCCGAATGCCCAGGTTCCGACCTCGCCGGTGGCGCTGCGGTAGTAGCGGGTGGTGAAGAGCGGCATAGAGGTGCCTCCAATCGGCGGCCGGCGCACGCCGACCCGATGCATCCAATCTACAGATTGAAGGCATCCCGTTTTGGAATTCGATGCATCTTCACTCGCGGGGGTGACGCGTCACGGACCGGACAGAATGAAGATCACTTCCACCCGGCCGGCCGGCTGTCCGGCCTCGGGAGCGTGCACCCGGTACAGGAGCGTGATGCGGTCGCCGGTGTCCTTCGCGGGGGCGGTGTTGATGCGGCGGAGCTCGGCGCCGGCGATCGGCTCGGTGGAGCTGGCGGGGTCGCGCGGGTCGACGGCGAGCGTGTCGAGTACGTCGTGGACGGCGCGGCGGCCGCCGGCGCTGAGGTGGGCCACCTCGTCGTAGAGCCGCGGTGGTACCTCGACGGTCCAGAGGGTCACTCGGCGGCGCCCCGGCGCTCCAGGTGGGCGTAGAGCTCCTCCACGGGCGCCGTTTCCGACGTGCCGGCGAGCGATGCCGCGATGGCGGCCAGGACCTCGGGGCGGGTGCGCAGAGCGATCAGCCGACGCGCGTCGGAGATGACGGCGGCCTGTTCGGTGAACCTCGCGGCGTCCAGTCGGGCGTTGAACGCGACCAACTCGGCGGGGTCGATCATGGCGAGCTCGGCGCGGAGTGCGGCGAGCGTCTGCGGGCCTTCCCACTCCTCGACCCGGTACGGGTCCGCGTACGCCTTCGGCGGCGTCTCGTGCGGCAGGGCGCTCATCGTGATGACCTCCGTGTGTCGACCGTCCCACCGTACGCCCCGGCTTGCCCTCCACGGGAGGGGGTGACGACCCCCGCCCCCGACCCACGTCGGCCACCGGACTGCGGACATGAAGCCGCCCCGGACCGGGGGAGGGGTGAGGTCCGGGGCGGCCAGCAGAGTGGCGGCGGCGCCGTGGGGGTGCGGGATACCGCCGGCCACTCACCCGGGCCTCCCTTCGGGGGAAGTAGGGGCCCGGGGGTCGGGGGCTAGAGGGCGATGGAAGCCGAGATACAGGGGCCTGCCGCCAGACGAATCCGGCTCCACCCGGTAGCGAGGCGCTTCACCACCTCGTTCGTACCTGGGTCTGCCTCCACGAGCAGGCTCTTCACGCCGTCCAGGGCGAGCACGCTCACCGTGGCGTCGCGCTCGACCAGCGCGGCCGTCACGATGAGGCGGTGACAGTTGAACGCCTGCTGCACGTGCGCCGTCAGGTGGTGCGCGAGTTCCCCAAGCCTCTCGGCGCCGGCGGGGTACACGCCCCACACTCCGTAGGCAATTCCTGCATTGAAGCCGGCGCGCTCTGCCGACTCCTCGTCGTACCCGGGGTATCCCCATGTCGCGCGCATGCCCCGGGCGTCGGCGCGGGCCGCCGCGCGCTCGGCGAGCGAGAGGCCTGCGGGAACGTGGTAGAGACGGGGCCGGCTGGCGACCGTCGCGCTGACGGGTAACGCCTTCGTGTCGCTCATCAGAACCCTTCCTCGCTGTAGCTGTGGTCATCGCTCGCGGTGCGCCGAAGAGACGCCTTAAGATCCGCCGGGTCGGCCAGGCTCGTCAGCAGACCCGGCGGGTTCATCCAGTGACCGACTCGGGATTCCCGCACTCCACCGGGCTGCGACATGACCAGCCAGAAACCGTCACCGATCGGGGTCGTGCCCGGCTCCTGCCAGGTCTCGGCCGTCCCCTGGGGCACAAAGACGTAGGTACGGCCCGACGACAGGTCGGCGAGCACGGGCCGGTGCTTCCACGCGAGCGGGCCCATGTCCCCCATAACGGCCAACAGGCGGTCGTACGGCATGGCTACCGCGTCCCACTCTCGTCCAGCCGGTACCAGCGCCACCCCCAAGGCCCCGTCCCACTCCTCCCACACTGCGTCAGGGGTGTGGTGGGCACTGGCAATCCAGTGGGCACCTACGTTCGCGGCGTCGCGCCGCCGGGCGAGCTCTCCAGTCATCTCAGGACCCCCAGTTAGCCGGGCATGATCCGCAGACCTTGACGGCCCAACCGAGGCGGCCGGCGCCCTCGGATGCGGTGTACGCGTAACCTCCGGGCCGTAGCCCGCTCTTGGAGCCGCAGCGGGCGCATTCCTCCCCGCGTAAGCGGGAGGTCTGCGCGTGGGTGGCCCGTAGCGGGTCCAGTACTCCACTGCGGATGTCTGCTCGTGATGACGGTGTGCCTGCGGCGCCTTCTGGCATCGGCTCGATCCCTGTCGTCCGGGCTCGGTGGGGGACCACACGACCGGTCGAATGATCACTTAAAGCGCGCACTCCGGCACCGCGTGTAGCCATGGAATACACTGCCATTGAAATTCAATGAGCGGTACCCGAACGACTGAATTCCCCCCCGACCGGGTGAGGTTCCATGAGGGGATTACGAGGTGTCGACTCCCGCGTACGCTCTCCCCGTTGACGGCTCCGCCGCGCCACGCAGCGGCGGACACAGACAAGGGGGCGATGTGACCGAACGAGGGACTACGGGCGCGGCCGGCCGCATGCTGATCGCTCGCGGCCTCCAAGCTCTCCTCGCGCGGTCGGACCGCAAACAGAACGAGGTCGCCAAGCTCGCGGGGGTGAGCGTCGGCACCGTCAACCGCTACATGGGGTGGCAGGACCGGGCGAGACTCCGTGTGCCGACCATGAGAGCCATCGCGGAAGCCTGTGGGGCGACGGCGAGCGAGCGGGACGCCCTGGTCCGGCTCGTCACCGATCAGGAATCCGGCTGGTGGATGGATCATCCAGCGGTGCCCGAAATCCTTGATCCCCTGGTCTCCTTTGAGGCCTACGCGGAGTTCGAAAACGTGTGGGCGAACTCGCTGGTTCCGGGGCTCCTACAGACACGCCGCTATGCCCTGGCCCTCCATCAAGCCAGCAACGTGCGCCTCGACTCCGAGACGATCACGAGCCGGGTGGACACCCGAATGAAGCGGCAAGCCGCGGTCTTGGACCGAACGCCGGCTCTGCACCTCTGGGTGATCCTCGATCAGGCAGTTTTCCGCCGGTCCGTGGGAGATCCCTCGGTGATGGTGGAGCAGATCGACCATCTGTGCACGATGAGCGAACGGCCGAACGTAGACATCCAGGTTCTGCCGGCCTCGATCGGCGCCCACGCGGCTGGCTCCGGCGGGCACTTCGTGGTTCTCGGCCGGGACGACGAGAGCAACCCCATGGCATCCATGTCTGTGGTGTACCTCGAACTCCACCGGAAGGGCATCTATCTCGACGCCCCCACCGACGTAGCCGACTACAAGATCATGTTTGACTACCTCCGCCGCGATGCGGCGGGGCCCGCACAAAGCATCACCCTGATGCAACAGGCACGACAGGAGCACACCCGATGACCCCCCAGAGCGCCCCTACCGCCGCCGAGCTCGCGGCCGCCCCTTGGAGGACGAGTAGCTACAGCGCGGCAGAAAACGAATGCGTCGAAGTCGCTCCCGTCGGCGTGTGGGTAGGCCTTCGGGACTCGAAGCGACCCCACGGCGATGTGGTGGCCGTGCCGGCGGAAGCCTTCGCCGCGGTGGTTGACGCACTTCGGAACGGGACGCTTTGAGTCGCTGAACGCTGACGCAAGGAAGGGCCGCACCCCACAACCGGGGTGCGGCCCTTCCTCCTTTTAGCGTGCACACGCCAGGGGGAGGCGCCTACTTCCGTCCGCCTCGCTGCTTCTTGAGCGGCTGACGCCCCGGCCTGCCGCCGGCCTTGCCCGTCTCCGCCTGTGCCGACTCGACCCCGGCCTGTGCCGCCTCGACCCGGTTCTGTGCCGCCTCCTCGACCTCGGCGAGCCGGCCGCGCAAGGCCTCCGCCTCCGCCTGTGCCGACTCGACCCCGGCCTGTGCCGCCTCGACCCGGTTCTGTGCCGCCTCCTCGACCTCGGCGAGCCGGCCACGCAAGGCCTCCGCCTCCGCCTGTGCCGACTCCACCCCGGCCTGTGCCGCCTCGACCCGGTTCTGTGCCGCCTCCTCGACCTCGGCGAGCCGGCCACGCAAGGCCTCCGCCTCCGCCTGTGCCGACTCCACCCCGGCCTCGGCACGCTGCTGGGCCTGGTGTGCTTCGGCGAGCTCACGGCGTACCTCGGCGAGCTGGCCGCGTAGTTCGCCGGCCGTGGCCTGTGCCTGCTCGGCGGTGTGCTGTGCCTGCTCGGCGAGCTGCACCGCGACGGCACGACCCCCCTCCGCCTGCCCGCGTGCCAACTCCGCTGCTTCCACCCGGGCCTCGGCACGCTGCTGGGCCTGATGTGCCTCGGCGAGCTCACGGCGTACCTCGGCGAGCTGGCCGCGTAGTTCGCCGGCCGTGGCCTGTGCCTCCTCGGCGGTGTGCTGTGCCTGCTCGGCGAGCTGCACCGCGACGGCACGACCCCCCTCCGCCTGCCCGCGTGCCAGTGTCTCGGCCTGGTGTGCCGCCTGCTCGGCGGCGAGCTGCTGCCGCAGTGCCTCGAACTCTTCTCGGGCTTCACTGGCGGCCTCGCGGGCGTGGTCGGCTTCGCGCTGTGCCGCTTCGGCTGCGGCCTCGGCGCGCTGGGCCTCGGCGCGAGCGTCGGCGGCGTCCCGGTGTGCCTGCTCTGCTTCCTGGCGTGCCGTGTGGATGGCGGTGCTGGCCTCCACGGCCAGGCGCACGCGGCCGCTTGCGGCGTCCAACCGCTCGCCCAACTCGGCGGTACGCGGGGCGGGCACGCTGGCGAGTGCGCGCGGGACCGATCCGCGGGTGCCGTGTGCCGCCGGTTCGGTGTCGGTCCTCTTGCTCATGAGTCCCCCTGTGGTCCGGGTCGGCACACGTGTGCCGCTGGTGTGCCGGGGGCGCGGTTGGTCGGCCGCACCCCCTGTATTCGGCTGCATCACGCGTCGACCAACTCGCGGTCCTCGGCCTCGGCTCCGCTCTCGTCGGCCGGGTCCCGCAGGGCTCCGATGTATCGGTTTGCCGGTCCCCGGTCCAACGTGATGCCGGCCTTTTTGAGCTCCGCCAACAGGTCTTCCACGATCGCGTTCGTGGTCCTGGTGCCGTCGTCCGTGATGGTGTGGGCGTACAGCGCCTCAATGGCGGCCCGCTTCGTCGGGTAGGCCTTCAAGTCCCGCAGGGGAGCACGCTCCGGCTGCTGCGGCTCGTCCTCGTCTGCGTCCTGCGGCACGCGTGCCGTGATGATGCCGGGTGTGCCGCCGTGTGCCGCTGCTGCGGTAGCGGGGTCACCAGTGGACTCCTCGTCGCCGTCGATGCAGTCGGCTTCCTCCTCGTCTGCGGGGGCGATGTCGAGCGGGGGCAAGGCTTCGGCACGCGGCGCGGGCAGCGATGTGCCGCCGTGTGCCGCCGCGACTGTGCCGGGTGTGCCGATGTGTGCCAGTAGTGCCGCCTCGGCCTCGTCAGCCAGGTCCTCGATGTGCCCGGTGTGCTCCTCCAGGTCCGCCAGGCCGCGCGCACGCCGTTGGGCTGTGCTCGGCTGAGCCCACGGCGATTCGTCCTCGCCAACGTGGAGGGCCGTCGCGAACTGGCGGTGTGCCACGCGCTGACGGTAGAGATCGCGCTGTGCGTCGTCCGTGCTTACGCCGGCTCGGTCCTGCCAGACGCCCATGCGGCGGGCGATCCGCCTTCCCCTCCACTTCGTCTTGGCGTTGCCAAGGCGCTCGTAGCGGTCGGCCAGGTCGACCGCCTTGGACATGGCGCGGTCCTGGGCAATCTCCTGTGCCGAGAGGGCGCGGTGGGCCAGGCCCATGCGGGCCATGAGGCGCTCGCGCAGTTCGCGGATGATCTGAGCCATGGCAGTCTGCGACTCGCCGCCGGTGCGGTGCCGCAGTTCCAGCCCGAGGGCGGAGTGAGCGGCCAGCGCACTGCCGAACGACCCGACGATGATCCGTACGAGGGTGCCGGGCCCGAAGCCTCCGCCCTCGGCCCACGCGGGGACGGCCGACAGGGCGGCGAACGTCCACACGGCGCTTCCGTACCACCCGGGGCTGTGGTCGCCCTCTGCTCGGGCCATGCGCTCACGGGCTCCGAGCACGCACATGGCGATCAGGGATTCAAACGCTGCGCAAGCCAAGATCCGCTCGGGCATGCTCGTCATGCCCAAGCCCTTCTCGGCATCGCCCGTGAATCGGTATCCGGTGTTCAAGCTGACCGACGTGCAGACGATGAACGCGACGATCGCGGCAAGAGTGCCGGCGCTCAACTTGCGGCGGTCCTTGCTGCTGGCCTTCCACAACCGCAGGGCGACGACTCCGGCCACCAGGGCCAGGGCCAGGGCGCCGAGGGCCGTCACGATGGGGTGGGCCGTGGTCCACTCGGTGAGCGGGCGGAAGGTCATCGTGTGGACTCCATCCGCGAGCTTCCGGCCAGGCCGGCCGGTGTGGTCATCGGCTGGCGCCGACGGGCCTTAACGTGGTGGTGGTGCATGGGGACCTTGCTCCTCATTCCTGTTGGCCCTGGGGGCGCGCTTCCTGGTAGTCGGGCGTCCTCAGGGCTTTCTCTCGCCCTCGTTCTCGCTCGCGCGCTTCCTAGAGAGCTAGCTAGTTAGCGTGCGTTCTAGCTCGCGCTCTAGCTCTCTTCCTTGCGAGCTTTCAGTTCCTTGATCTCGGCCGCGTATGCCTTCCTCAAGGCGTGCTCGACGGTCTCGCGCTTGCTCCACCCGCGCATGTCTCCTACGTAGGCCACCAGCTCGTCCACGTCCGGGTCAACGCGGGTGTTGAGCTGCACCGTCGCAGCTGGCCCCCTCCGCCTCCGCGGGGCGGACACCGGCGCCGGGGGTCCGGTGTCCTCTCCCCGGGGCACCGCAGGGTCAGGAGTCTCGGGGGCCGACCTCGGACGAGCGGCGGGGCGTTCACGTTCGGTCATCAAAGAATCCTGTTCAGCAACAGTTCGCGGTACGCCGCGAACACCTTGTCTCCGCCTGCACTGCCGCCGTACTGGGAGTAGAACTCTCCGGCAGCGCGGCACTCCTTCACGATCACTCGCTGTTCCACGTACGGGGTCAGCAGCATGCCGGGGGAAGTCCGTTTGAACTCCTCTTCGGCCCGCCTGGCGTCCCGGGTCCAGACGGCGCCGGTGTACGCGGCGCCGAGGATGATCCCGACCTCATGGGGGGACTTAGGCAACCCGGCTTCTTCGCGGTAGCCGTGGAACTTGCTTACCGTCAGCTTGGCGCCGTCCACGCCGTCCAACCCGTCCTCGTCGGGCTTAGCGGCATAGACGATCTTCGTGCAAGCCGTTAGCCCGTTCTGGGTCAGGACTCCGCCCTGCCGGTTCGGGAAGTCGATCGTCACGAACCCGGCCTGCGTCCCGATCAGGCTCCGCCTAAGCCTCCGTTCGGCATGGTCGTCCGGCGTCTTCTCCTGTGCGGACAACCGGCGCGAGCTCGGGATGATCCGCAGGTTCGCCGGCCACCCCTTCGCCGTGTCGAGTGGGACGGCGATAGCGTCCGCCCACCCCTCGACGTCATCGGCGGCCAGGATGGCGCTCATGTCCAGCGGGCGCCCCTTGTCGTCCGTCTTGGCGACGGCGCCGGTCCACTTCGTGGCTGCGGCCCGGGGGTCGAGGTCGCCAAGGATCACATCCTCGTCGGGGAATTCCAGCGCGTACGCGACGGCCAGGGACACGGCTGTGGCCGTCTTGGTGACGCCCCCGGTCTCCGAGTAGCTGCCGACAACTTGAGGTCCAGTCATGTGCCGCATGCTAGCTCCAAAGCTCGCGCTCTCGCTTTCTAACACGCCCTCTAGCGTGCTAGCTAGCAAGCAAGAAAGCAAGTACAGTCCTGACTCAAGAGAGGGGGCCGGGCTGGCACCCGACCCCCTCAACCGTTCGGCCTCGGGCGGCTTCTGCCTGCTCCGCCTTCGGGGCCTCGATCCTGTATGGAGGATCTGCCGTGACTGTAGTGCGTGACTCGCGTGGTGTGACTCGTGGCGGCGGCGTGGCCGGCTGGGCGCTTCTGCCTGCGGCTGAGCCTGATGGTGGCTGGCCGCTGCGGCCGGTCGAGCCGGCGCCTGCCCGCTCGATGCCGGTCCCGTCCGTCCCGGTGCAGTCCGTCCCGGTCCAGCCGGAGCCGGTGAACGTTCCGGTGGCGGAGCCTGAGGCGGTGGACGACCTGGTGGCTCTCGTGGCTGCGCTGAACGGGGGGCCCGGACGGACGGTCTACGTCGACCGCCGGGAACAGTACGCCTGGCTGGCGAGCTCCTAACCCGCCCGTCAGCTAACCGAAGTGCCCCGCCGACCCTCGGGCCGGCGGGGCACTTCTCGTCGCTGCGGCTTCGCGTGTACACGCGAACTCGTCAGGCGCCTGGGCGGGTCGCCCCCACGTAGTCGCCCTTCGGCATGGCCTCGTCCATGGGCTGGATCGAAACCGTCTTCCCCGTCCGGGGGGCGTGCAGGACTTGGCCGTCACCGAAGTACAGGCCCACGTGGTAGATGCCGGCGGGCCCGGATTTGGACCAGAACACAAGGTCGCCGGGCTTGAGCTCGCCCCTGGCAACGGGCCGGCTCGCGGTCGCCGCGTACTGGTCGGCTGCGGTCCTGGGCAGCTTCACGCTCGGCCACCACGCGAATTGGGCCAGGCTCGAACAGTCGAATCCCTTGGTGACCGAGGCGGAGCAACGGCCGTCCAAGTAGCCGTTGCGGCCGTCGCAGAACCCGAGGCCTGGGCCTCCGGGTGTGCCGCCTCCCCACGCGTAGGGGATACCCAACTGGCTGTACGCGTGCCGTATCGCGTCGGGGCCGCTGCCGGTGCCGAGGCCTGCGACGCCGGGGCCGCCGAGGGCCGTCGCCCACTTCTTCGCGTTGGCCGTGATCTCGCGCACGTAGTTGTACGTCTGGCCTTCCGCGAACCTCTCGGGGGGCACACCTTTGTAGTACTGCACCCACCCCCAGCCGGCGTTATATCCGGCGAGCGCGAGGCTGACCGGATCGCCGGAGTACCCCGAGGCCTCGGCGTCCTTGACCAGCTTGCACATGTACTTGCCCTGAGCCATGATCGCGTCTTCCGGGTCGTACGCTCCGCGCGCGGTCCCGTCTCCGTCCGCGTCCTCCGCGTACGACGGCCAGGTCGTGTCGATGAACTGCGCGATCCCTTTTGCGGTTCCGTACTGGGTCGGGGGACCCTCGGCGTTCGGGTTGAACAGGGACTCTGTCCACCCCTGGGCCGCCAGAATGGCCGGCGTCAGCTTCCCCGGGCACTGCGCTGCGGACTTCACGTACCACGGCGCGTACTGCCTCCCCGCGGCCGGCATGACCGACAGGTTCAACCCGCCGACCAGACCGCCGGAACTGCGTCCCGACGCGTCGACCGCCGAGGCACCCGCGAGGATGAGACCGAACAGGGCGACGGGCACCGTGCCGCCCACCACCATCGCAACTTTGACTAGCGCTTTCACTCTGTCCCCCCGCCCTTGCCCGGCTGGGACCTGATGCGCCGTTGACGGTCCGCGCGGCCTACCGCCCACGCTCTCGTCCACACCGCCTTAGTCACCCCGTAGGCGTGCGCCCACCGTGCCTTGTCCTTCACCCCGTACACCCCGTTCTCCACCCGGCTGACCATCTGCGTGGACACCCCCGCCCGGCCAGCCACGTCCCGCTGTGTGGCTCCGGCCTGCTGCCGTAGCTGTTTGAGCGTCAACTCCGGCGCGGGAGGCGCCAATTCCTCCAACGGCAGGCGGAGCGCCTCCGCCAAGGCCTTCGTGACCCTGGCGGACGGCTTGCTTCTCCCCTTCTCCGCTCGGCGGACGGTTTCCGGGGAGACGTGCGCCAGTACCGCAAGCGCCTCGCAACTCAGCCCGGCCACCTGTCGTTGCGTCAGCAACAGGTCAGCGCGGAAGGACGCCATGCCGCTGGATGGAGTCATTCGACCCTCGATTTATATAAGTACGTGTTGACAGTAGGTCATGGTAGCGTCACGCTGAAGTCAACGACAGTACGGGGGTGAGAAGATGCGCGTTAAGAGCGCAACAGTGGCCGAACGGCCTAGCACTTCCCGGTACTTCGGCGTCGTGGGCGCCCACGGTGGAGCGGGAACATCAACGATCACTCGTTGGTTGGACCCCGACGGTGACGGCGGAACCTTCGAACTCAAGAAGGGTTCACACCTGCCACCGCATTACATCCCGCTGGTGGTCTGCCGGTCCACCGCTTTCGGGCTCGCCTCGGCGGTCCAGCTCATCGGCGCGTGGCACCCGGATGTGCCACGGCCGTACCTGGTTGTCGTGCGGGATGCCCCGCTGCGGCTGCCTCGGGCGGCGAGCTACCGCACGAAGACCCTGCGGCCGCGCGTCCTCGGCATCGTCGAAGTGCCGTACCTGGTGAGGCTGCGAGAGGCGGACACCCCCGCCGACGGCCTCACCCACCGACCCGTCCAGAAAGCTGCCGGCGCCCTGCGTCGACAGCTCGGACTCACCGACTAGGAGAGAGTGCACATGCACCTGTTGAGCACCCTGAACGACGTAGTGGCCTTGGCCCCGATGGCCGACGACCCGAAGTCCTGGGACCAGGGGCCGTCCAGTCCCCCCGGCATGGACACGATCATGCCGCAGTGGGTTGGGTGGGCGAAGTACTTCGCCATCGGCGCTGGGATCTTGGGCATCATCGCGTGCGGAATCATGATGATGGTCGGCCGCCGCAACCGCTCCCACCTGGCCGCCGAGGGCGCCAACGGCTTGCTGTGGGTGCTCGGCGGCCTCTCCGTCGTCACCCTCGCGGCCGGCGTCGTCCCCTCGATCGTGACCTGAGGCGGCGGCCATGACTCTCAACCTGCAACAGCAGGCACAACGGCGGATGCGCCGGGCCCTGTTCTTCCTCGTCGGCCTGGTCCTGGTGCTCGTCGGCGCCCTCGTCGCCATCGCCTTCACCGGCGGCGGCGGCTCGACCAAGGCGGCCCCGGACTCCAAGACCGAATCCGCGGGGCCGAGTGCCACCCCGACCGTACGGCCGGACGATGGCGGCTACGTCGCGCCTGCCCAGACGGTCAAGCTGCCGGACGGCGCGACCAAGGGCGCCGGCAACCTCCCGGTGCAGTTCCCGCACACCCCCGAGGGCGCGGCCGCCATGGCCGTGGCCTCCGTCCGCAATGCCTGGAGCATGGACCCGGCACAGGTCCGGGCCGGCATCGTCGCGTACTCGTCCGCGCAGTACCGCGACCAGATGGCCACCGCCGCCGAGGACGGCGCCAAGGGCAACCGGCAGTACGCCGGCATCCCGGACACCGGCCCCCTGCCGGCCGGTGCAACGCTCGTCGCGTGGCCCATCGGCGTGAAGTACTCGGCCGTCAACTCCGACACCGTGGACGTTCTGGTACTCCTCCGCGTCACCCACGCGGCCAAGACCGGCGCTGAGCCGACCACCACCATCGTGGTCAGCCCCGGCCGGGCCGTCTGGGAGGGCGGCGACTGGAAGGGCGTGCCGACCGACCCCGGTCAGCCGCTGCCCGACCCCGTGGACATCGGTACCGCGTACTTCAACGAGGACCGGTGGAAAGCGATTCAGGAGGGGGACCGACTGTGACGCCCCGCCTGCTGCTCGCGCGCCTGGCGGCCACCGTGGCCGCCCTCGCTCTCATCTTCGGACTCGCCGCGCCCGCTGCTCTCGCGCAACCGGCGGCCGCCGCTCCGGCTGCCGCACAAAAGCTCCCTACCGTCGACTGGTGGAACATCGGGAAGTGCGCTTCCTGGTTCATCCCCAACGCCCCCAAGCACCCGGGCGGCCCTGCTTCGTGCATCAAAACCGCCATCAAGGGCGGCAAAGCTGTCAACGATGCCACCGGCAAGGTAATGAGCGCGGCAGCACAGAAGGTCGCTGATTCCGTTCTCGGCGACGCGGCCAAGAGCATGGCCGAATTCGTCGGTGAATTCATGCGGACCGGGCTCGGATTCTGGCTTATGACCCCATCGGTGCAGGTCAAGGATTCGGGGGTACTGGGCGATACCGCCTCATCCGATCCAAGCAAGAAACTCAGTCTGCACGGGCTGATGATGGGCATCGGCGCCGGTATCGCGACCCTTCTCGTGATGATCCAAGGCATCAAAACGATCATCCAGCGCAAGGGCACACCCCTGGCGCACCTGCTCCAAGGGCTCATGGTCAACATGCTGGTGAGCGCGGCTGGTATCGCGATCATCGACGCCTTGCTGATCGCCTCTGACCAGCTGACCAAACAGATTCTGTTCGTAGGGTTCGGCGGCGACGACGTACCCGACCGGATGGCCCTCATGCTGCTTCCGGCCCTCGTCAACCCGCTCGGCCTCCTGGCCGTCTCCTTGATCGTCCTCATCGTCGGCGGCGTGCAAATCGTGATGCTGTTCCTCCGGCAGGCGGCAATCCCGATTCAGGCGCTCATTCTTCCGATCGCGGGCGCCGGACAGCTCGGCGGCGAAAGCACGCGGCAGTGGCTTCCCCGGACCTTCACCGCCATCATGGTGATCGTTATTTACAAGCCGATTGCAGCCGTGATCATCTCCGTGGGATTCATTGAAATGGCCTACGGAAACGGGATCATCGACTTCATCCGAGGCGTCGTCACGCTCGGCCTTTCGATCATCGCTCTCAAATCCCTTTTCGCGCTCTTCGCTCCCATCGGCGCCTCGATCGGTAGCGCGGTGAGCTCGGGCGGCGGGTTCGCGGGCGCGCTGAGCATCGCGGGCAGCGCCATGGGCTCGCAGATGGGCGGCGCGGGCGGCGGGGGCGGCACGTCGGCGACTCAGCACGCGGCCGACATGGACCGCAGCGGCCCGGCCGGCGGCGAAAGCGGCGGGGGCGGCGGCAACGGGGGCGGCGACGACGGCGGCGACTCCGGGTCCAACGCCGTACGCCAGGCCTCCGCGAACATCCCCCAGCAGGGCGGCAGTCCGGAAGCCGCCACCGAGGCGGCCACCACGGCCACCGAGACGGCATCGACCGGCGCGACCACGGCCGCCACAACCGCCACGGCCGCTACGCCCGTGGGCATCGCCCTCGTCGCCGCCGAGGCCGGACGCGCCGCGAAGGACAAGGCCGGCGGCACCGTCGGCGGAACGGAGTAGACCCCATGAACGCAGAGACGCAACAACCCCTCTATGGAGGGTGGCGGCGCTCCAAGAGCATGGGCATCGCCACCCTGAACTCGGGTCAGACGGTGGTCGTCGTCGGTGCGATGTTGACGCCGATCATGGTCATCATCCTGGGCGGCCCGCTGAGCACCCTTGCGGTCACCGTGCCGATCGCCCTCACGGTCATCATCCTGACCGTGTGGCAGCGGCACGGCATGCCGCTGATGTCGTACGCGATCGGTCGGGCCCGCTGGTCCCTGGCCAACATGCGCGGGGAGACCTCCTACCGGTCGGTGTTCCTGCCCTCGCCCGAGGCGCTCGACCTGCCGGGCATGGTCGCCCCCACCAAGCTGATCCGCGCCGAGGCGTCAGACGGCAGGGGCTCCACCGGTCTGGTCTGGAACCAGCGGACCGGCACGATGACGGCGGCCCTGCTGCTGAACCCGGCCGGCTCCTTGCTGGCCTCCGGCACCACGGTCCGCTCTCAGGTGACCGCCTGGGGCGATACCCTCGCGCGGCTCGCCGATGAGGACGGCGTGCAGATGGCGGCCGTCACTCTCCAGATCACGCCGTCCAGCGGCGCCGCGCTCTCCGATCACGTCCGGGGCCGCCTCGACCCGGCGGCCCCGCCGCTCGCCCGGCAGGCGATCCGCGAGCTCGTGGAAGGCGCCCCCCGGGCGAGTGCGCAGATGGCCGCCTGGCTCTCGCTCGTGATCGACCCGGCCGCCTCGCCGGAGAAGCCGACGGGGCCGGCCGAATCCGCGGCGGTCGCCCTGGGCGCGCTGGACGCGGTGGACCTGTCCGGGGCGGGCGTCGATGTCCTGCGCCGTGCCACGGACGTGGACATCAAGCGGCTTGTCCGGGGGGCGTTCGTCCCGTCCGACATGGACGCGCCGGCCGCGCAGATCGAAGAGCTCGTCTGGCACGAGGTGGGGCCGGTCGCCGCCGAGGACGAGTGGACGCACTACCAGCACGATGGCCACTACAGCACCTCGTGGGTGCTCCGTGAGGCGCCGCGCAAGCTCGTCGCGTACGACTCCCTGTTGAAGCTCCTGGCCCCGGGGCAGTTCACCCGGCGCGTGACCCTCGTCTACCGCGTTCTACCGACTCATGAGGCACAAGCGGTAGTTGAGCGGGAGATCAACGCCAACGACGCGCGTCGGCAGTACCGCGAGCGCACCAAGCGCACGTCGACCCGGCGTGAGCGGGTGGACGCGGTGCACGCCGAGCGGACGGCCGAGGAAGAGGCGATGGGCGCGGGGATGGTCCAGTGGTCCATCTACGTGACCACCACCGTGGACAACCTGGCGGACCTGCCTGCCGCCCGGCGAGAGATCGAAAAGGCTGCCCGCAGCTCCGGCGGTCTGCGGTTCCGTCCCGCGTTCGGCGGCCAGAGCGCGGCCCTGGTCGTGGGCCTGCCGGTCGGCATTAACCCTCTGCTTTGAGAAGGGCGTCATGAGCAAGATCGACAAGAAGTCGTCCCGGCGGACCGTAACCGCCGGGACGACCGGGAGCGAGCCTACCGGCGGCGGTGGCCTCAACCCGCGCGTGATCGCATCCCGCTGGGGTTGGAAGGGGGCCGGCCGTGGCCGGGCCGCCCTCCTGGACCCCGGTGCCGTCTACCTCAGCTCGACCAAGCAAACCGCGGGGCTGTACCCGTTCGTCCTCGGCGGCGGCCTGCCGCCCGAGGGCGTACCCATCGGGTACGACCAGCTCACGCACGAACTCGTGTGCTTCGACCCGTCCGGGTGGATCGGCACCCTGCTGACCAACCCGGGCGTGTGGATCATGGCGCAACCCGGCGTTGGAAAGTCGGCCATCGCCAAGCGCATCTGCCTCGTGTACACCTCCTACGGCCACAAGTTGGTTGTCCCCGGCGACGTCAAAGGGGAGTACGCGGGCCTGGTCCGCGAGCTCGGCGGCCAGGTCGTCCGGATCGGTCGCGGCCTCGACCGACTCAACCCGCTCGACTCCGGCCCCCTCCGGCGCGTCCTGCCGACCCTCGGCGCCGGCCGCCGGGATGCTCTGCTCTCGGAAATGAACGGTCGCCGCAGCGAGCTCCTTCACGCTCTGCTGACCACGGAAATGGACCGGCGGCCCGACTCGTCCGAACGCAACGTCGTGGAAAAGGCGATCCGGCTCGTGGCAGCCGCGCTGATCGGGGAGGAAGACCCGGTCATCCCCGACGTGGTGAAGGTGCTCCGGGAAGGGCCCGCAGAGCTGCGGGCACAGCTCATGGTGGACACGGAAGACGACTACCGGGCCCTGGTCCGCCAGGTCACGCACGCGTTGGAGAACCTGTGCGACGGCCCGTTGGCCGGCCTCTTCGACGGGCCGACCACCCGGCCGCTCGACCTCGACGCCCCGGCCCTGTCCGTCGACCTGTCCACCCTGCTGACGGCCGGCGATCAGGTCGTGTCCGCCGGCCTGCTGGCAACGTGGGCGTACGCGTACAGCTCGATCGACTCGGCCCGCGCGGTCGGCCTGATGAACTCCCCGCTCGTGCTGCCGCTCGATGAAATGTGGCGGGCCCTGCGAGCCGGCCCCGGCATCGTCAACGCGTTCGACAGCATGACCAGGTTGAACAGGGCCCGGCGTGAGGTCACGCTCATGATCACGCACAGCCTTCGCGACCCTGAGTCTCTGCCCACCCCCGAGGACCGGGCCAAGGCCATGGGCATGATCGACCGCTGTGACTCGATGATCCTGGGTGCGCTGAGCGTCGGCGAGCTCGAACGAGTCTCGGCGCAACGGCCCCTGACGGATGCCGAAATCGCCATGATCGCCTCGTGGTCGTCGTCCTCCGGCACCGGCCTGGACGGCACCCGCCAGGTCCACCCTGGCCGGGGCAAGTACATGTTGAGGCTGGGCACCCGCCCCGGCACCCCCGTCCGGCTCGCGCTGACGGAAGCCGAACGCCGCCTGTACGAGACGGACCCCAAGACGATCAGCAAGGGAGTGACGGCGTGAACGAATCCGGCAACGGCGGCGGGGCCGGCGCGGGGGCTCCCCTCGCCGTCCTCGGCGTCGTCGTGGGCGGCGCCGCCCTGTTCAGCGGCGCCTACATCGGCGGCACCCTCGGCGTCCTCCTCGCGGGGGGCGGCTGGGCTCCGCCCGCCTACAGTTTCAAATCCGCGGTGGCCCTGGTCTCCGGCGGCCCCGCCCGGCTGTGGCCGGGGCACACCACGGCGGCCGGCGTCGGGATCGTCGTGCTCCTGGTGCTCGTCCTCGTCGGCCTCGGCGTCGCCGGCTTCTTCATCTGGCAACGCTTCTTCTCCCACCGTGCCGGGCTCGCGGGAGTGCGCGAGCTCGCACCCCTCGCCCCCAAAGCGATCACGGCACGGGCCCGTCAGCTGCGGCCGTCCCTCAAGGGGGTGGAGAAGGTAGAGCCTGACGACACGGGCGTACTGCTCGGCAACCTCGACGCGGCGCGCGGCCCTGAGCTCCGGGCGAGCTGGGAAGACGTGATGCTGTCCATCATGGCGCCGCGCTCGGGCAAGTCCACCTCGATCGCCGTGCCGACGGTGTTGCGCGCCCCCGGCGCGGTGATGCTCACGAGCAACAAGCCGGATGTGTGGGCGGTCACCCACATGCGGCGCCGCAAGGTCGGCACGGTGTGGCTGATCGACCCGCAGGGGATCACGCACTCTCCCCGGGCCCTGTGGTGGGACATGCTGGCGTCCGCCCGGACGATCGAGGGTGCCGGGCGTTTGGCCAGTCACTTCATCGCGGCGACCACGGACGAAAAAAGCCGCGGCGACTTCTGGATGGGGGCGGCCAAGAACCTGCTGACCGCCCTGTTTCACGCGGCCTCCGTCTCGGGCGGCTCCGTCTCCGACGTGCTCGCCTGGCTGTCGACGCCGAGCGACCGGGCCCCCGTCGCCGCGCTCAAAGCTGCCGGGAAAGAAGCCCACGCGCAGCAACTCGCCTCGACGGTCGCCGGTGCGGCCGACACCCGCGACGGCATCTACGAGACGGCGCGTCAGTGCGTGGCCTGCCTCCTCGACCCCGAAACCCTCGCCTGGGTCACCCCCGACCCTGCGGCCGCACAGTTCCGCCCGGACGCCTTCGTAAAGTCGAAAGACTCCCTGTATCTGCTCTCCAAGGACGGCGGCGGCTCTGCGGCCGGTGTCATCGCGGCCGCCGCTGACGCGGTACTCCGCGCGGCGATGGCGGCCGCCGAGCGAGCTGGCGGACGGCTCGACCCGCCGTTGCCCGCCGTACTGGATGAGGCCGCCAACGTGTGCCGCATCGAGGACCTGCCCGACTTGTACTCGCACCTGGGATCCCGGGGCATCCCCGTGACAACCATCCTCCAGAGCTACCGCCAGGGCGTCCGCGTCTGGGGTGAGTCGGGCATGGATTCGATGTGGAGCGCGGCCACCGTCAAGGTTCTCGGCGCCGGCCTCGATGACGCCGAATTCGCCGAGAAAGTCAGCCGGCTCATCGGTGAGCACAAGGTCTCCGAAAGCTCCGTGTCCCACGGATCGACAGGCCGCAGCGTCAGCACCTCGCGCCGGCGCGAGCGCGTCATGGAAGCGGCGGACATCCGGGCCCTGCCCAAGGGCCGGGCCCTGCTGCTGGTGACCGGCGTACGCGTCGGCATGATCCGCCTGCGGCCCTGGTACCTGGAGCCGGACGCCGTCGATCTCACGGCAGACTCCAACGTCGAAATCGCAGAGATCGCCAACCGCGCGAGCCGAAAGGTGCTCTCGGCATGACCGACAACACGCCAACCCTGGACGGCCTGGCCGAGGACCTGGAGGACATCAAAGCCAACATCGCGGCCTTCGCCTCACAGCTCGAAACCACCACGAACAAGGTGGAACAGGTGGCATCCGCGGTGGCCTCCGGCGGCGGCCAGGACAACGACGGGAAGGACGGCGACGGCGAGAAGGAGAGGCCCAAGACACCGCCGTTCATCCTCTGGCTGACCGGGGAAAAGTACGCGGCCGAACTCGAAGCCCTGGCGGGCTGGGTGACGAATCTCCTCGTCCCCACCTACCTCGGTGAGGTCTCCTCGTCGGCCACCTGGTGCGCGTCCTGGTGGGCCCACCCGGCGGCCGTCGCGCGGCTCCATGCACTGTGGTTGGCCTGGCAGGAACTGACCGATCCCGAGACGTGCGGACGCACCGGCCCGTCCGTCTGGCACCGTGACCACCTGGACCCCGCGATGGTCCACCTCCGTGCCGCCGATGGCCCGTTTGCCGCCTGCATGACCCACCCGGACCGACTCCAGCACGACGTACTACCGGTGCCCCCGGTGACACCGCTGCCGACTCGGGCCGCCGTCGCCGAGGCGGAACCTGCGACCGTCTGACGGTTAACGTGTACAAGCTAAAAGGGCCGGAGGGAGAACATCCCTCCGGCCCTTCGTCGTCCGCGTTACGCGATGTTGCGGCGGGGTGCTCCCGGCGGCGGGGTCGGTGCGCGTTCCGGCCCGCGCGCCTGAGTCGGCGTCGCCTTCGCGGCGGTCGTCCGGCGGCCGCCCTTCGTTGCCGGCACGCTTGGAGACTTCGCCGCTGCGGCTGCTGCGCGCGCGTCGATGTCGGCGCCCGTGGCCTCGTGGGCGGACAGTCCGTCAAGGCCTGCCGCGTCACTCCATTCCGCCCCGGCCGTGGCGATGTCGCCGCGTCCTGCGGCCTCGGCTGCGCGGCCTCGGGCCTCGTCGGCCTCCCCGAGTGCGGCATCGGCCCGGGACCGCTGGTCGGTGCTGCTGCGGGCGAGCGCGGCCGCGTGCCGTCGGTCCTCCGCGTCGTCCGTTCCGGTGTCACCTGTGCTGCTGGTGGTGGACGTTGCGCCCTTGCTCGTCGGCTCGTTGCCCGCCGGCCTGCCGGGGGTACGGAAACTCGAATTCATCGCTCCTCGTTCCTATCGTCCGTGGGTACGGGCCGGAGTCGGCTGGGCCGCAGGGCTCGCGGGCGCGGCCGCAGGCCCCGGTGGCGGCGTCACGCCAGGCGTAGCGGTGGTGGACTGCGCGGACGCTGCCGACGCTCGGGCATCCGTCGTCGGCGTGGGACTCCCCGTTGGGGTCGTGGCCGGGGTCGACGCGGGGGCCGCTGTCGGGGTCGACGTGGACGCCGGTGCCGCCGTCGGGGTGGCCGGGGTCGACGCGGGGGCCGGCGCCGTCACCGGGGCCGGGGCAGGGGCCGGGGCAGGGGCAGGGGCAGGGGCCGGGGCAGGTGCCGGGGCCGGGGCCGGGGCGGCCGGGGTCGACGCGGGGGCCGGCGCCGTCGTCGCGGTTGGGGCCGGGGCCGCCGTCGCCATCGGGGTCGCCGTCGCCGTCGGGGTCGGGGGGTTCTTGGCCTGGTCGTTGAGCAATCCGCGGGCCGCTTCTGCGGGCGTGAGCGTGATGCCTGCGGCTGCTGCCTGCTGGATACGGACGGGGACGCCGGCAAGGGCCTCGCGTGGATTGTGCCCGCTGCCTTGCAGGTCCTTCATCTGCTTGGCGATGGTCGGCCACTCCCGGGAGGTAACCAGCTTGTCCAACACGTGCTCATCGGCCATGGACTCGCGGGCCACGATGGCCAGTCGAGCATTCTCCTGCGGCCCGATTCCGAGGCGTGCGAGCTCGCTGGCGTAGTCGCCGACGGGCTTCTGTTGCCCCCGTACCTTGTCCAACAGGTTCTTCCCTCCTTCCTTCATTCGCTCCCAGGTTCCGGCCCGAGGCTCCTTGCTTCTCCCGGATTCCTGGCCGGGCGGGGGCGCCCAAGGATTGCGCGGCTGGCTCGTGGTCGTCGGCACGGTGACGCCCGGTGCTGTCGCCCCTGCCCGTAGGTCGGTGTCCATGCGCGCGATCACGGGAGCTGCGTCGCCGAGGAACTGGGCCACGTTGACGCCTGTTGCCTCCAGCCGTTTCAACTCGGTGGCGAGCTGCGGCCACTGCGTGGAATTCACCATCGCCTCCGCCACTTCCGGGGGCTTGATGGTGCCCCGCACTAGGTGCGCGTACCGCTCGTGATCCGGGTCTACCGGCTGCCGAACGGGGGCGGGTGTCGGCGTGGGCGCGGCAGCACGTTCCGCGGCCTCGCGCTGTTGGCGCTCGCGTAGGGCCTGGGCCACCATCACGAGCACTTGCAGGGCGACGGCGGCCGTCTGGGCCGCCTGCCCTCCGGCCTGCTCCATCGGGTTGGTATCGCTCACGGGTTCCCCTCGTCCTGAGCCATCATCATGTCCTCATCTCCACGGGTCTCCTGTACCTGACGCTAGCTGTCCGAGGGCCGTCACGTAGGCGGTTTTCCCGCCCGTGTGACGGCCCGGACTAGCCTGTCTACCGCCGGGGTCCGCGCGTCGCGTTCCGGCGCTGTGCGGCCTCCTGTGCGGCCCGCTCGGCAGCGCTCCGCTCACCTGGTGCCGCACCCTGCGGGCGGGCGGGTCCCGTCCTTCTGGGGATGCGGGGGAGAGAAACCGGGGCGCCGGCCTTTTGTAATCTCCCTTGCATTCGCCAGGTGAGCACCTGGGCCACGTTGTCCGCGTCAGCCAGGTCTCGGGACGCGACCACCTCGGCGAGAATCTGCGCCGGTTGGTGTCCTTCCCCCGCCGCCTTGATGAGGTAGGCGGCCAGTGTCGGGGCAGCGGGGTCCGCGAGCACGGACGCCGCATATTCCGGGACCGCTTGGCGAACAGCTTCCCCGAACGTGGTCGCGGTCGCGTCCACACCTAGCGGCGTGTCCTCGATCGCCACGGGCTCTCGTCCCACCACCGGCGGCGGTGTGGTCCTCGCACCCGAATCCGCGGTGTCGTCGCCGTCGCCGGAAGAGACATCGGAGGGACGCGGCGGCCTGGCCGTCACGCTGCCTTCGGGGAGGTATGCCAGACGGTTCCCTCTCGGCGTCTCCCCCTCGCGCAGACTCACGGCGTAGTGGCTCGGATCACCCATCCGCATCTTGGCCGCGTACTCATGTAGTCGCTCGGCCGCGTACGCCTCCGCCGTCACGCCCTCGGGTAGATATCCGGTGCCCTCGGCGTCAACGATCGACCGATCCGCCTCGTTCACGAACTCGTAGTGGCTGATCGTCCACCGGACCGGCCTGCCCCCCGTCTGGGGTGCGACCGGTGTGGGCTGTTGCTGGGGCGGGATCGCCGGTCCGTCTCCAGTCGACGCGTTCCGCGCGTCCCTGTCCATCTGCCGTTGCAGTCGCCAGACGAGAACCTCGGCGGTGCTGTCGGCGTCATCGAATCCGCGAAGCGACGCGACGCGCGCGAGCACCTGGCCCGGGTCATAGCCGGCGTTCTCCGCCTGGCGCAGGGTAGCCGCCAGGGCCGGCCACGCTGCCTCGCCGAGGACGGTTTCCGCTAGGTGGGGGAGTGCGGCACGGACGACAGGCGCGTACGCCTCGACTAGAGCCGGCCCGTCCGGCTCCATCGCCGTTCGCTGCCATATGGCCCGGCTGCCTCGTCCTGGTCGACGGCCGCCGGCGGCGCCGTACGCCACCTCGGTGGCGGCTCGCAGATGTGTACCGGCCTGCGCCGCCGCTCGCTCCTGGGCGGCGTGCTGGGCGGCCTGGTGCCATCGCATCGCGGCCGTGATGGCCAGGGCGACGGCAACGAGAATTGCGATGGCCGCGGCGGCTTCTCCGCCACTGGCGATGGCAGATGCTCCGGTAACGAGAAGCTGCGTCGCGCTACGCAGGTGGGCGCTGGCCTCGCTGTCCATGCGGCGGCTCGTCGGCGCGCGGCCAGCCCGTTCAAACGCGCGGGCTGCGGTCCTCAGCTCGTCGCGGACCGCTTCCGGCGCCTGGGCCGCGTAGGTGGCCAAGAAGTCGGCCAGGGCCACCATTTCACCGGCCCCGGCTTCGTTCCCGGCCTGCCCGAGGACGGCGGCGGCCTGGTGCACGTGCCCGGCCGCGAGCTGCCAGGCGGCGGCCCGGCTGGATACCGTGTCGACACCCGGCGATGTGCTGGAGCCGGCACCCGCGCTCCAGCGCTCGCGGACGCGGGGGAGCGAAAGGTCTGGTGCCAGCCGTGAGCCGGAAAACCAGACGGCGCGGCCTCCGGCCGTTCGGTCTCCGGGCAGCGCAACGGAGTAGCCGGTAACTGCCTCGTCCGGTGCCACGCGCTTGTTCAGTCGCAGACCTGCGGACGTGATCGCGGCGAAGAACTCGTCATCGGAATGAGCTCCGGCGGCTGCCCGTCGGACGGTCTGTTGGAGGGTCTCGCGCGGCGTCTCCTCGCGGCCCTTTCGGTTGGCCTTCGCCTGCTCCGCTGCCGTGGGCCACCGGCTCGCCGTCTTGTCGCCGCTGGTGAGCTGGCGTAGCCCGAAACGCTTCTCCAGTTCGCGCGCTCGGGCCTGCATCTTGGGCATGTCTCGACGGACATCGGGTGCCCGTCCGTCCTGTCGGGCCAGGGTCGCCACGATGTGAATGTGATCGTCGGCATGCCGGATCGCAACCCATCGGGCCGCCATCGCGTCGCCCTTCGGAGCGATGCCCGAGGCGTCCATGATCTCGCGTGCCACCTCCGCCCATTCGGCATCCGTCAGCATCCGGTCTCCCGGGTCCAGCCGGACCGGCACGTGGTACACGTGTTGTTCCGGCTGCGGGCCGTCCAGCATCAACACGGGGGCGTCCAGCAGCATGCCCAGAGTCGTGATCGTCGCGCCGGAATCCAACGCCGGATCGGCCACACCCGCGTCCCACGCGGCGACCATGTGAGGGTCTGTGTGTTCGTTCGCTCGACCCGGCCCGTACAAGTAGTACAGAAGCCCTGTCGTGCGGCCGCCGGCCTTCGCCTTCTTCGGGATCAAATCCGTCCCTCCATGACTGCCAACGTCGCGGCGTCCAGCGTCTCCACGGTCTTCGCCACGCGGTCCAGAACGGCGGCCAGGCGCTCCGGGGTCTCCTCGCCCTCGCTGTTCAGGACGTGAGCAATCTGGTTCAGGTTGTTTCCGATCCGGTTCACGGAAACCCGGGCGTCGGCCAGGGTGCGCAGCTTGTCTTTCACGTCGACCGGTGCCGGGTTGACTTCTTCTTTGGCGACGGCCACGGCAACGGTCGCGATGTACGCCGCCACTGACTGACCGGCGGCCGTCGCCGCCGTCAGGATCGTGGCGTACTCAAGCTCGTTGAATCGGACGTTCAAGCGCTCTTTGCGCGGGGCGTCGGCTCGTCTCGGACGACGGCGAGCGGGTGGCATCTGCTCCATCAAACCCCTTCCCTCCGTTGGTCCGTGCTCGGACCAAAACAGCGGCATAAGAGCCCGAGCATAGCGAGAGGCGGGCGCCGCTGCCTGGATAAGGGCACCTTATCCACTAACTTGCTCCGACTCTGGAGGCCGCTGGGGGTGGGTGCCGGGGGTAGGGCGGCACGCGGCTCCGCCGCGTATGGGGTCCGGGGCTTGCCCCGGTGGTTCACCGTCCATCCGGGTGGGGGAAATCCGCCTCGTCTCCGATGGGGGCGCTAGCATGGCGCCCATGACCGCATCTACGAACAACGGCACTGCACCTGACGAACAGTCGTTCATCGAAACTGCTGAAAGCCTCCTGTCTTCCCGCCTGGATGTCGTGCGTCCCCTGGCGCAGATCATCGCCGAGCGCAAGCACCTGCAAGCTCAGCTCGCTGACGTAGAGCGGCGCTACGGCGCCGCCTACGCGAACGCCGAGGCTGGCGGGTGGACTACCGGCGAACTCGCGCAGATGGGAGCTACCGAGCCGACTCGGCGACCGCCGGGCCGCCCCAAGAGGGCGCGTGCCACCAAGGCGCCTTCCCCGGCCGTCGCGCCCGCGTCTCCGCCGAATCCGCGGAGCCCTGAGCCGGCACAGACCCCGTCGTCCGCTCCTTCGGCCTGACACCCATTCGACCTGCCCCGGCCCCGGTTCCGCCCATCGCGGCCGGGGCCCTTTCCTTCCACCACCTAGGAAAGCCAATCATGATCGCGGGAAAGCTCAACACCTTCGTGTGGGTCCACAAGGAAGACGCCAACGCTCTGCGCGAGCTGAGCGGGGCAAATGCGGCCCGCGAGGCTGCATGGCTCACCGCGCAGCGCGAGCGACTTGGACTGTCCGAGGGCGAGCCCACACCGGAACCCCTCCGCCTCGAACTGCTCCGCCTTCGGCCTGTTCAGTGGCCTGGACAAAGTCGCCTCGTGGAAGCGTCCATGCGCGTCCGACTCTCCCGCGCTGACCTCGTCGGGCCCTGGGCCCCCTTCACTCCTGAGGAACGAGAAAGTCAACGGCTCTCCGGCCGTCGACCCGGGACCCCGAGCGAGAGGTTCACCGACAAACTCGCCCTTGACCTCGACCCCGAATTGGTCAACTTCGCACAGCTCGCCTCACACCGGATCAGCGAACCCATCGTCAGCCAACTGCGCGCGGAAAACCTGCTCGGGCCCGGCCGCTCACGCTCCCGTGCCGCGCGACTCCGCCGGGAAGAACTCCAAGCTCAGATCTACACCTTGGGTCGCATCGCCCGAGAGGCCATCACCCTCGTCCTGCACCCGTAGAAACTGGCGGCCAGGGCGTGAGTGCCAACAAACAAGGTAGTTAGCACTCGACTCGGGCCGCGCCAACTTTCGGGACGGGTGCGGCGGGGTGGGTGGGGCGGCAACCGTCACATGGCATGCGTGGCCGGCGCCGCTGCCGACTGCGGCCCGTCGCGGCGTGGAAAAGACGGCCGGCGGCGGGAGGGGGGGTGCCGGGCCGGGGCCAGGTTGCCGCTCTGCCGGACGTGTACGGGGCCGGGCGCCGTACCCCCGCCGTCACGGATGCGGCAGCGTGAGGCGAACGCACCGCCCGTCTGTGGCGGGCGGGGAGCTGGCAGCTGCCGCGCTCCAATGACGGCCGGTGTGGTCGCTCCGCGTCGGTGCGGGTCTCGTCGTGGCACATGAGCGTGTCGTCCGTTGCCTCCCGCACCACCGTGGGCAACCCCCGCCCAAGGCCCGTGGATGGGACAACACCGGCCGTTTAGCGTGTACAAGCTAAGTCGTTTCGGGGGGCGGAAATGCCGGAGCCCGCACCGACTTTCGGCACGGGCTCCGGGCTGCTTCTTCGGGGGCTAAAAGGGGTCGGGCTGCTCGGCGATTTCCCTGATCCGTTCAACTACCGTTCGGCAGTCTCCGAGTGCTCGGTGACCTCCCCCGAGCCTCTGCCAACTCCACCCGCCCCAGTAGTCCGACCACTCTCCCACGTGCACCGCGTAGGCGAGCATCGCGCATCTGTCCCACTCTTGGGCGTCCATCCACTCTGCGGCTGCGGGGTGCCTGTCGTGCGGCCGCAGTGGCTCGATCCCAATCAGGCCGAGGTGGTGTCGGTTGAGCTCGTAGGCCAAGGCTCCGGTGTCGTACTCCTGGTTGTAGATGATGACGCGCCGGCCTGCGAGTGCCCTCGTGAGCCGGGGCAGGATCGCCCCGAACCGATCGGCGTTCTTCACGTCCTCGTCAGTGATTCCGTGGATCGCCGTAGTTTCCTCGGGAATCGGGACCCCGGGATGTACGAGGGTGTCCAGCAAGACGTTCCCGGCCCCGTCCGTGACGCTGATTTCCACGATCTTCGCGTCCCAGTCGAGTCCCGTGGTTTCCGTGTCAAGGATTGCGAACTCGTGCGGTGCGGCCATCACTCGGCGGGCCCACTCGCGAACCGGGCCCAGCTCGTCCCATCGTTCCCGCTCGCCTGCCCGGCGAGCCTCCTCGGCCTGCCGCTTCCGTTCGGTCTTGCACGCCTCGCATGTGCGGGGAAACCCGAACGCATGGCGGAAGTCGTCGGCGGCGTCGGCGGCGTCGATCTCCTCGCGGGTGGCGGTCTGAGCGGTGCAGTCGGGGCAGTGCCGACGGGTGAGCCGGCGGGCGACCTCCTCACTGCGCTTACGCGTCTCCTCGCACGCGGCGCACACGCGGTAGCGCACGCTGTCGTCGTGCAGGTACTCGGTCCCGCACCGCAGGCATGTGCGCTGCCAACGGTCGGCGGCCGTGTCCGCACAGGGGGTGCAGATGCGGCCGGAAGTGTGAAGCCACGGGGAGCGTCTCCGGCTGCGCTCGTACAGGGGGCGGTCGGCCACGGCCTCGCACAGGATGCACGTGCGGCGTGCGAGTTTCTGCGCTTCCTGACGGGGGGAAAGCGGCCGGACGGCCCGGGTGTCATCGACGTGGTACAGCTCGATCATGTCGCTTCCCCGGTAGCGGGTGCGGTAGCGCAGATAGGCACGGGGTTTCTGGCCCGGTGTCTGCCTGCGGCCGGCGGCCTCCAACTGGCGTACGGTCATGAGCCCGTCCGGCGTCTCGCCGGACGGGTACACCGGCAGTCCGCGGTAGGTCTCGGTGGCCTGCGCGGGCACCTTGCCCGTCGCCCTGGTGCTCGTCGTGGTCGTCTTCATGTACTCCACAACCTCCCTTTGAGTCCGGGGTTACGGGCCCTACTCCGCCTCGATCGCGGGCTCGGAGAATGCCGGAATCTGCCCCGGGATGACCTCGACGGGGGTCGAACTGTCCGCTGCCTTCTGCGGGGCCTCGCTGGCCGGTGCCTTGCGTCCTCGGGGCGCCTTTTCCTTCTTCGCCCCCGCTTCCTTGCGCAGGGCCTCCAACTCGTCGGCGAGCTTCTTCCGGGCCTCCTCGGCTCGCTGGGCGGCGGCTTCGGCGGTCTCGGCCCGGAGGGTGGCGGCCACGCTGTCCCGGTCCGCGCGTCGCCGCTCCTCGACCTCGCGCGCGAGCTGGGCGGCCAACTCGTCCCGGTGTTTCTCTGCGGCGGCGATCTGCTTGTCCGCTCGCTCCTCCGCCTTCACGGCCCGCGCCTCGGCCTGCTCCCTCCTCTCGTCGGCCTCACGCGCGAGCTTCTCGGCTGCGACGCGCTGACGGCTTGCCTCCACCACCTGTTCGCCGGCCCGGTCGCGTTCGCCTCTGGCGTCCTTGGTTTCCTGCATGGCGGCGGCGTAGCCCTTCGCCAACTCCTTCATCTCCTCCTCGGCCTGGGTCGCGCGCGCTTCGGCGCGGGCCTGTGCTTCTGCGGCGGCGGTCGCGCGGGCCACGGCGTCCTCGGCTTCGCGGCGGGCGTCGGCGCGTTCCCGCTCGGCCTCGGCCCGCAGCCGGCTCGCATCGTCGGCGCGGCTGACGGCGCGGTCCCGCTCTCGTCCGGCCTCCTCTGCGAGCGCCTGGGCGGCCGCCGCGTCCTGGCGTGCCTGGTCGCGCTCGCCGGTGGCACGCTCGCTCTGGGCCACGGCATCGGTCGCGATGCGCTCGGCGGTTTCGGCGCGCTGCACGGCGGCGTCCCGCGCGGTCTCGGCGAGCTCCTGGGCGGCCTTGGCGGCCTCGGCCTTCTCTTCGGCGATCCGCTGCCGGTGGGCGGCTGCGGTCGCCTTGTTCTCGGCGTCTTCTCGGGCAGTGTCGGCGGCCGCCCGCGCGGTACGGTCCCTCTCCGCGACGGCCTGTGCCGCATCGCGATCCGCGGCCGCCTGCTGTGCCTCGGCGCGGGCGGTGGCAGCTTCTGAGCGGGCCTCGGCGGCAGTCTGGTTGGCCTGGGCCACGTCGCGCATGTTGGCGGCTCGCGCGGCCGCCAACCTGGCTTCCACGCCCTCGGGTGAGTTGAGTTTCTTGATCTCCGTCCGGGTGTCGGCCGCCACCTGCTCCAGCCGGGTCACGGTCTCCTCCATGCGGAGAATCTGACCCGGCAGGCCCGGCGCGTTGCGCTCGCGTGCCCGTGCCTGGCGGCGTTCGGCCTGGCATTCTTTGGTGCAGTACTCCGGCGGCCGGCCTTTCTCGCTCGCGGGCCTCGCCCGGACGATCGACTTACCGCAGTTGGCGCACGGCTCGGGCCAGTAGCCGTGAGGTGCCTCCTCCTCTCCGTCGTCGTCGCCCTGGTTCACGGGCTGCTGCGGGTCGTCCTGGTCGTCGTTCACGTACGCAAGCCTTCCTGTTCCAAACTCGGCTGATGCCTGGGGTTTCTGGCCGGTCCCTGATCGTCCCGTACCCGCGCGCATGATCAGTTCGCCTCGGTGTCCTGCGGGACGACGTTCGCGACGGGCCGACGTGCTCAGAACCCTTCGGGCAGTTCTTCGGGTCCCCTGTTCGCGGCACGCCACTGCTGGGCGTCCTCCTCGGTGACGAACCGCCAGTCGTCTTCCCGCCCGTCGAACTGGCGGGGCATCGTCTGGATGACCCACCGGCCGCCGACGGATTGCCACAGCCGCTCGTGGAATGCGGGGCTGCCTGCCGAGGGCTCGTACGCCTCGGCCGTCTCGGTGTCGAACCAGCCGGCGAACGTCTCGCCCGGCTCGTCGCTTTCGGTGATGTACCGCTTCGGCATGTCGGCGTCCTCTTCCTGTTGGTGGTCCGGTGCGCGGCCGCCGGCTCCTCGACCTCGACGGCGGCGGCGGCCTGGTCGTGCTCGTGGTCCTGGTGCTCGTCCTCGACGGCGGCCGCGCTGTCGTGCTGGTCGTCCTGGTCGTCCTCGACGCGGGCGGCGTTCTCGGCGGGGTCCGGCAGGGGTCGGGCGCCGGCGGGTGACCGGCGCTCGACCCCCTACCGGGGTCCTCCGCAGAGGGGTTGGGGCTAGATCGCGCGGAGGGTTCGCGCGGCGGCCAACGTCACACGCGCGCGGGGGGCCGGTCGGGCGGCGTCTCGTGTGCGCAGGGTGGCGGGCCTGGTGGTGGCGGGCTGCCGGTAGGTTCCCGTGCGGAGTCGGCGTATGCGGCGGGCCCGCGCGGGGGTCGGGCTGTGAGGCGCCGGCGGAGTGGCCGGCTCGACGGCGACGGGCTCGACGGCGGTCGGCTCCGGGGTGGCCTGCTCGACGGTGGCTGTCCAAGGGTCGATGGGGTCCTGAATCCAGAGTTCGGCGGCCACGGCGTCGGCTCGCTCCCAGAGAGGCCGGCGAGCGTCGTCCCGTACGGGCTGCTGCGGGCCTTGGGCCATGGACGCGGTGAGGTGTGACAGGACATCCGATCGGTACCGGCGTCCCAGGTTCTTGACCTCGGTCGGGGTGAACTCGTCCAGCACGCCCGACAGGACGGTCATCAGGCTGCGGCGCCATGTGCCGTAGCGGCGGGCGGCGCGGGTGGCCAATCGCTCCAGCCTGGTCATGACGGGGCCCAGTGCGGTCAGCATGCGGTCGACGGCGCGGGCGGGGCCGGTGACATCGACATGGCGCCACAGCTCGGCACCGGTGTGGGTGCCGTCGGCCAGTAGCCGGCGGGGGCTCGACGTCTGGACCCCGAGAAGTCGCGCCACTTCCAACACGATCGCGCGGTGGTCGCGGGCTCGGTGGGCGCGGTGGGCGGGGAGGGTGATGCGGGCCTGACTGTGGCTGCCGGTCTGGTGGTGGCGGGTGATCTCGGCGCGTACGGACGGGCGGCGGGTCGGCGCCTGGGCGGCGTCGTGGGCGGCCTGCTCCGCGTACTCCTCGGCCCATCCGTCGTCGTCGGCCTCGACCTCGGGAACGTGCGGGGCCGGCGCGATGGCGTTCCGGCAGATTCCACATCGGGCGTCCAGCTCCCATGACGCGGGGCAGGATCCGCACCCGTACATGTCCCGCTGTACCCCGCGCTCGATCTCGGCTTGCTCTCGGGCGGCCTCGGCGGCCCGCTCGGCCTGGTAGGTGGCCTCGGCGGCGGCTTGGCGAGCGACGGTCTCGGCGTGCTGGATGGCGGCTCGGCGACTGGCGGCGGCCAGACTCAGGCGGGCGGCGGCCCGGCGGCGCTCGTGCTCCTCGCCTTCGGGGAGGCACGGGAGGAGTTCGGCGCGCTTGCCGTGCGCGCGGGCACGGTTGACGCGGCGGGCGCGGGCGCGGAACTCCTTGTCGGTCTTGAGAGCGTTGGGAACCGCGCGGACTCGTCGGGCGGCTTCCACGCCGTCGGCGGTGGCGGTCACGATGCCCTCGGCCTCGATCAGGAATCCGCCGGCCATGAGGGCGTTGACGCGCTCGGCGGCGATGCGGCGGCCGGTCGGCGTGCGCCGGTAGGTGCCGGCACCGTCGGCGTGGATGCCGTGGGCGGCGGCATGCTCGACGGTCTCCAGGTGGGGAAGCGTCCAGCACAGTGCGGGTGCGGTGTCCTCGGCCAGGCGCTGACTCAGCCATGCGGCCGTGTCGAACTCGTCGGCGGGGTCGTCGTCGCGGGTGGCAATCTCACGGGTTGTCAGCACCCGCTCACTCTATCATTTACGCGATTACCATTACCAGTAATTGAGAAAATGAACGTTAACGAGCGGCTGCCAGTTTTCGCGGGGTGGGTGGCCGGCCTCTCGCCGGCGGTCCTGCTCGGGGGCTCCGCCCCTCGGCGGCTAGAGCCGGCCGGGGCGTCCTGCCCGTGACGACAGTTTTAGCGTGTGCAAGCTAAATTCCCTCGGCCCTGGCTCGTCGCCGGCCCCTGAGGGATTTCCGGCTTCGTGCTCTGCGTGCTGTGCACGCTGTGGGCTTGGGTCCTGTCGGTGGTCGTTCGCTGCGGTGGTCACCGTGGTGACGCTCCGACTCGATCGACCGTGGGCAGACTCTACCGCCTCCCTCCCCTCCTCATGCACTTCTCTGCTCGGTCGGGCGTGTCGCCTCCTCGGCGGCCTGCTCGGCTGCGGTACGGCGCACCGCGTGCCACTCGGCGGTGACCTGACCTCGCCAGGTCACGCAGCGCTCGCCCGGGGCGGCTTGGCAGTGCCGGCAGTGCTGGCGGGCGGGCAGTACGGCCCGGCGGCGCTGCTGCGGCTGCTGGGCTCCGGTGGGGCTGAGGTGGGCGGGGTCGATGATCTGGCCGCGCTGGGCGAGCTGGTGGGCGTGGGCGAGCATTCCGGCGGCGCCGATGCGCTCGGCCTCGATCTCGCGGGCGCGGGCGTGGTCGGGGCTGCCCGTGCTGGTCCGGGGGTAGGCCCGTGCGCCGGCGGCCATGCCGGGGATCACCTGCTGATCGGGGCCGGGCCGCAATCCGCGGCGGCGCTTCTCCGTCCTGGTGAGCCGGCTCCACTCCTCCTCGCTGGCCCACCAGTCGTGGGCGGCCTGGTCGACGCGGGCCTGTGCTGCCAGGTGGGCCGTCCGTGTTGCCGTTCCGGTCTCCTGGCCTGCCTCGTACAGGGACCGGCCCGTGGGGACGTACGTGGTCGCTCCTCGGCGGGGGCGGGCGGTGGTGATGAGCTGGAGGGCCTGGGCCTGCCTGAGGTGCCGCAGGGTGGCACGACGGCCGTAGCCGGTGGCGGCGCTGATCTGGGTCAGGGTGGGCCGGTCCTGTTCCTGAACCTGCCACAGGGTGCGGGCCGCGTGGTGCCCGAGGGTGTGCCATACCCCTGCCTGCTGGTGGGCGATCAGGGACCGCAGGTAGGTAGGGAGTTCAGCGGGAGGTGGGGGGGCGGCGGCGTTCCGCCTTCTGTCAGACCCCGGGTGAGCTGGGGAAACGGTCTCGGGGACCCGGTCAATCGCGCACCGGTGGCCCTTGTGCTCGGGGCACTTGTGCTCCGTCGCCAGGGTCACCCGGCGGGCCTGTCCTGCCCTGCGGTTGGCCTCGGCGGTGACGGTGAGCCATCCGTCCCTGATCAGGCGCCACAGGGCCAGGGATGCCGTCTGGTACGTGTACCCGGCGAGCGTGCCGACGCGCCGCACGTTGGCGGACACGTCGGTGGTGCTGGCGCTGATCATCAGCCATGCCACGGCCATGAGTACGGCGGCGTCCGCCGGGCCGGACTCGCGGCCCCACCGTGCGGGGCCGGCCACCTGCATCCGCGCAACGAGGTCGGCCACGGCGGCCTCGGCGTCCGTGCGGTCCTGGTGGTGGCCGTCGTCCTCCGGGCGGCGCGGCATGCGGGCGGCGTCCTGGACGGCGAGCCACCACACCCGGGCCCACAGTCGGGCCGTCTCGTCCTCGTCGCGCGGGGCGCGGGTGCCGTCCTCCTGGCGCTCGCTGCGGAGCCACTCCAGCGCGGGGGAGGACTCGGCGTCGCGCACCACGGCCAGGGCCTCGGCCTGCGTCCAGCCGGCCAGGGCCATGGACCGGGCCGAGGCGTGGGCCCAATCCGAGAAGTTCTGACGGGTCGTCAGATTGCGGCGGAGTCCCTTCACCGCGCGCTCTCCGAGGGGGCGCCACGGGACGGCGAGCCTGGGGCATCCGGTGGCGTCCTGCTCGACCGGGCGGACGATCGGGCCGCGCTGGCGGATGGACGGCGGTACCTCGGTGTCCTCGCCGTCGGCGGCCAGGGCGGCGGACGGCCGGCGGGTGCGGCTGGTCGGGCTGACGGCGGCGGCCATCGTCTCCAGCCGCGCGGCGAGACGCTCGAACGCCTCGGCCCGCGCCGAGGCGGCGCCGAGGGCCGTCACGGCCTGGTCAAGGGTGTGGGCCGTGAGCTCGCTGTGTCCGCCGAGGCGGTGGGCGGCGCCGGGCGGGCGGACCGCGCCGGCTTTCGCGTTCATGAGCGGGGCCACGTCCAGGGACGGGCACAGGGTGCGGGCCGCTCGGGCGATCCGCCGCACCGTGGTGACGGGGACGCCCTCCGCGCACCCGAGCCACACGTGGCGGCCGCCGTTGGGGCCAGACCGGGCCGGTACAGGCTCGATGCCCTCGGCGGCGGCGGCGCCTGCCAACAACTCGG
>NZ_JAPEOS010000003.1 GCF_026340975.1 Streptomyces sp. NBC_01214
CGGACTTCGATGCAGAGGCGTACGTACGACGGCCGGGAGCGGTGAAGGAGGGTACGCCGTTCTACCTCGATTCGGACATGCGCCCGTTGGAGCCGCTGTGCTCGTTCTTCCTGGAGCTGTCGAAGACGCTAAAGGCGAAGTCCCTTCAGGACTACGGCTACGACGCCATGGACGTGGTGGAGTTCCTGGCCGAGCTCGATCCGCCCGCTGACCTGCTGTCGGCCACCGAAGAGGATCTGGTGGCCTACCGGGAGGACTGCACGGAGTACCGCGAGAAGCCAGATGAACCGGCCACATGGAAGCGGCGCCGGGCCACGATCAACAGTTTCTACGACTGGGCGACGGACCCGAGGACGAAGCTGCTGGAGGAGCGCCCCTACTACCGGCGCCCCAACGGACGGGACGTGCTTTCCTGGGGCGCGGTGAGCGAGCTGGACGTGCGCCACCTGACCTATCGGCAGTGGCGTTTCCTCAAACAGGTGGGCCTGCGCGGCTACTTGCCCGATGGCCGGGTCGACCCAGCATTCCGGTGCAGGACACCGCTGCGCAACAGTGCGGCTCCGGAGCTGGCGATCACGACGGGGATGCGGTCGCGGGAGTTCAGCTCGCTGCTGGACATTGAGGTCGGGCCGCCCCGCCGGGACGCATCACCGGCCGAGGTGAAGCTGAGGGCGACCGCGAAGCGCGGATGGCCACGCACAGCAGCGGTTCAGGATCCGACGCTGCGTGAGCTGGACCTCTACCGCCGCACGGAGCGAGCCGCGATGGTGCGGGCGTCAGCGAAGACCCTCTACAAGGCCCGCGCCGAGCTGTTCGTCGTCGATGACATCGACCTGCGGAAGATGGAGCTGAAGGGGGTGCTGCACGGACGCCGCCGCACCTTCAAGGTCGCAGGGATGCCGGCGGAGATCCGCCGCATCGCTGTCACAGAAGGCGACCGGGGACTCGAGGCGATGGCCCTGTTCCTCGGCCGGGGCGGCCGGATGCTGTCCAAGCAGCGTTGGGGGCAGATCTTTGACGAGGCCCACCTGCGGGCTCTGCGGCTGAGCGAGGAGTACAAGTCCGAGGTCGTGATGCCCGCCCGGCTTCGGATCCACGACACGCGCCACACGTTCGCGATCTACATGCTGCACGTGCTCACCCACCTCCTCCTCCGCGAGGAGGCCGAGCGCTACCTGGCGGGCGACCACTCGGCCTTCTTCACGGATCACCTGTCGAGGAACCCGTTGCTGATCCTCCAGCGAATCCTGGGACATCAAAGCCCAAAGACCACTTTGCGCTACCTCACCTACATCCGGGACACGAACGCGCTGGTCACCAAGGCCATCGCCGAGTGGAACGACCGGGAGTCGACCTACGCGGACTACGCGAGTGCCCTGGCGGACAGGGAGGTCGCGTAATGCCCAGACGAGGCGAGCGCAAGACGCGCGTCCGCAGCAAGGTCCCGGCCAAGACCCAGGTGACGCCGGGACGTATCGGAGTGCGGGTGTTCCTGGAACATCGCCGAGGCCGCACCACCCGGCACGCCATCGACCCGTCCGGCTACCAGTGCACGACACTGGCCGCCCAACTGGCGGACGAATGGCTGAAGATGACGCGCCACGCGGCGCTGAGCGGAGGCGGATCCGAGTACTCCAGTGCGGTGCGGAGCTTCGCCAAGTTCACGGACAAGCACCTGTCCGAGGCGGGCGTGGACCCGGCGGAGGCCCGGCTGGACGGCTACGCCGTCGATCTGGTGGAAGTCCTCTATGCGTGGGAGGGAGACCTGCGGCAAAGGTACGGGCCGAAGTCGAAGCAGCCCTACCGCCGGGCGCGGGCGCTGCTGGCCCTGATCGACCAGCGGGCCACCGCCACACAGGGGATTCCCGAGCGTCTGCGGAAGCGGGCCAAGGCGCCGGCGTCCTATGGCAAGCCGACGCCTCAGCCGCTGGATGAGTTCTCCAACGCGGAGCGGATTGCCCTGCGGGACGCGGCCCGCGCGGGAGTGCGGGCTACGGAGGCGAGGCTGGCCCGGGGGCGTGAGCTACTGGCTGCGGGCGCCGACCCACGGGACGGTGGCTGGCGCGATCTTCCCAACCTCGTCTGGGCCACCCGGATGCGGATGGTGAACTCCCAGACGCTGCAGACGCACCTGCCGGCCAAGACGCGGTGGTGGCCGCCGGAGGTCGTTGGCCTGCTGCCGGTCCCGGAAGGTGCGTCGAGAGGCCCGGGCGTTCGAGCGCTGGGGCTGGAACTGGGTCGCCTGTTGTTCCCCGATGAGTTCGATCTGCAGGCGTTTCGTGTCCTGCTCCTGCTGGGGATGGCGGACACCACCCCGGAGGAACTGCATGACCTGCAGATGGACGACATCGAGTTCACCGACGGCGGCCTGCGGCTGGTGCAGACGAAGATGCGGTCCTCGCGGATCCGTGCGGATCTCCACCCGGAAGTCGATCTGGAGGGCGGGGATGAGGACGGCGAGGGCGAGGAATTCACGGGTGGCGGAGCTTGGGATGTGCCGGGCCTGATGCGGCGCCTGCTGGCGGCCACGGCCTTGATCCGGGAGGCATTCGATCCGGAGCCCTACCTGTTTGTGGCAGTGCGGCAAGTGGCTTTCGATGGTGAACTCGCTGGTGAGGTCGCACAGTTCAAATCGCGCCGCTATCGCTTCGGCTTCTGGATCGCGTCCCAGCGAGACGCGCAGGGGCGTCCTCTGAAGATCTCTGAACCGCACGAAGTGCGCCGACTGCGCAAGACCACCAAGGTCGTGCGCGCGGTCGCCCTGGGCGGCACGGTCTCGGACCTGGCGGGCGATGATCACCACGTCGAGGTCTACCGGGGGCACTACGGCCACGGCACCACCGCCCACATCATGGCCGGGCGGGCCATCAACCGGTCCCAGGAGTGGGTCTTCCAGCGAGTCGTACACAAGCCGGTGCTGGTCGACGAGGCGGCCGAGGAGAGGCTGGAGGAGCCGGAGGTCGCCGAAGAGCTCGGCATGGACATCGAGGTCGCCAAGGCCATGCGGGCCGGGGAGCTGGACATGGGGCTGACGAACTGCCGCAATCCCTACGACTCCCCGCAGCGAACGGACAACAAGCTCTGCCACGTCGCGCCGGCAATGTGCATGCTCTGCCGTAATGCCGTCATCTTCTACTCGCAGCTGCCGCGGCTGCTTCTCCTGTCCGACCGAATCGAACGGATGCGGACCGCGTTGCCGCCGCCGAGGTGGCACGCCATCTACGGGCAGCAACGTGCCGCCTTGGACGAGGTCTTCGCGGAGTGCGCCGACCGGCTGCCCGGCGCCCGGCAGCAGATCACCGAGCTGGGCTTGCGCCTGGACCTGCCCCTTGGCCAGCGAACGGAGTTCGACCGATGATGGGCCGCCCCGCCCCCGCACCGCTGTCGTCGGCCAGCTTCCGCGACGACGAGCCGGTCTTCGGCGACGGGCATCAGGTCCTGGACGGCTTCACCGTTCCGGTGTTCGGGGATGTGGGCCGCTGGTCCGGGGAATGCATCGGCCGCCCCGCCAACCGGCAGCCCGCGGACTGGGAGGTGGCCTTTCCGGAGGAAGATCCGCTGGTCAACGTGCAGTTGAGAGAGGTGGCCTTCGCCTGGCTGAACCCCACTCACGCGGTGCTTCGGCGGGCCGGTGTCTTCCTCGCGGCCGAGCCGATGGCGTTCGGCACGGTCAAGGCCCACTGCTTCAAACTCCAGGCCCTCGCCCGACGCGGCGGTGAACTGGGCCTGGGCCGAGGGCTCGGCGGATGGGACAAGGAGGATTGGAAGCTGATCGTCGCCGACCAGGGCGCTGAACTCGATCCGAGCACCGTCGCGACCTATGTCAGCGGGGTGCGAGCTCTGCGCAGAGTGGCGGCTGTCGTCTCGGGCATCGACCCGTTCGACGATCCGTGGGATGGCCTCGCGGCCACCAAGGTCGCCTTGCAGGAGCATCCGGACGAGAGCGCCGAGACCGATGGCCTGTCCACACCCGACATCCCCCCAAGCGCCTGGTGGGCACTGCTGCGGGCGGCCTGGACCTACATCCATGTCCTGGCCCCGGACATCTTCAGCTGGCGCGAGGTCTTCGAGCGCCGCACCGCGGCTCTGCCCGAGCCGAAGCCGCGGGCCGAGCGCGTCGAGTCGCTCAAACCGGCTGACCTGGACGCCCTGTTGAACACGTGGCTGGCCGATCCGGATCACCTCGTCCCACTGCTGGCCCAGGAATGGAAGGGCTCACCGGCCGGGACACCGATCTGGAAGACCCTCAGCCGGATCATCACCAACGGGCGGAACCAGGACCTGTTCACCGCCCGCCGGGACCGGCTGACCAAGCGCGTCACGTCACGCCGGGCAGCCGTGCTCCAGGCGGTCGCAGCGGGCCGCTGCGTGATGGTCCACGGACCGACCGCCTGGAGCACGCTCGGAACCCCGGCCTACCAGCCGCAGGGGCGCCGTCCGGCCCCCGGGGCCCAGCTGGATGAGGACGTGAAGCGCTGGTTGGCTGATCCGGACAACCGCATCCCGGTGCGGGCCGTCGATGATCTCCACGACAAGGCCGGAACCCCGATCTGGGCCACGCTCGCCCGCCAGATCTGGGGGCCACGGGACGCGGCCCGGTCCCACCCCTGCCTGAAGGCGAACCGGGCCCGCTCCGAGATGATCATGAGGGCGATCGAGACCGGGCAGGTCGTACTGGTGGACAGTGCCGAGCGGTCCCGCGCGGGGTGGCGTTCGCTGCCGATGGCCTGCCCCCAGGCAACCGTGGTCACCCGCACCGACGGCACTTCGGGCCCCTGGCGCACCCAGATCACCCAAGGAGAACTGGACGACGAACTGCGGATGCTGCGGGCAGCCTGCTATATCTTCATCGCCGCCCTGAGCATGATGCGGGACTCGGAAGTCCAGGAAATCGAGCGGAATCCGCTGGTGACCTACTTCGGGTCGCCGGCGATCACGTCCCGCAAGACGAAGCTCGATCCGGCCCGGCCGGAACTGTTCTGGTGGATCTCCGAGCCGGTCGCGGAGGCCGTCGCGGTGGCCGAGGCCTTGTCCTGGCATCCCACCCACTTGTTCGCCACGCTGGAGCCGCCGCGGCAAAGCACGCGGCCACGGCGGAGCGACGGCAGGCCGAGGAAGGTCGGTCGCAACGGCATCACGCCCGGCGATGAGATCGACTTCTTCATTGAGCGGATCAACACCACCCACGGCCGCCTGGGGGTGGAGGAGATTCCCGCCGCCCATGTCCGCCCGCACATGTTCCGCAAGACGATGTCGGCCATCGCGGCCCGGGAACCGGACTCCGAGATCGCGGTGGGGCTGCAGCTCAAGCATGCCGCCCGCCGGGCCATGGCCAACCGCACCTCCCAGGCCTACGGGAAGATGGACCCCGAATGGGCCAAGGAATTTGACCAGGAACTCGAGCAGGTCGCTGCCCTGAAGCTGGTCGGTTTCCTCAGTGCCCGCCGTGACGGCGAGGCCGTGGCGGTCGGCCCCGGCGCCGCCCGCCTGCATGCCGGACTCGACAAGGTCATCGAGACGATGAACAGCGATCCGCAGCTGCGGGCACAGATCGCCGACGAGCGGGTCGAGGCGGCCCTGCTGGCGTCTGAGTTCCCCGAACTACACCTGGGCACCGTCAACCACTGCATGTTCGATGCGCCGCAGGCGGAGTGCCAGGACCAGCTGCCCGAAGACCAGCGCGGGCAGGCGCCCCTGCTTGGCGCCTGTGAGCCGTCCCGCTGCCGCAACTCGGTGGTCACACGCTCGCATGCACCGATTTGGATCTCCGAGGAGGACGACCTCATGGTGATGGCGAAGGACCGGCGGATGGCGCCGCCGAGGCGGGAGTCCGTGCTGATCCGGCTGGCCGATGTCCGGCGCATCACCGATGCCCTGAAGGATGAGATGGGAGACAACCTCTGATGCCGGTGTCCGCCGTGACCGAGGCCAAGCTGCGGGAGGCCATGGCCCGCTTGCTGGCCGGAGAACCCCTGCACACCGACGGGGCTCTTTCCAAGGAGAACCTTGCCCGGGAAGCCCAGGTCAGCCATGCGACCGTTCACCGGGCCGAGGGCGTTCTGGCCGAGTGGGACGCCAAGGTCGCCCGGCCGGTGCTTCGCACCCCCGGCGAAGTACAGCGCGATGAGACGATCGCCGACCTGCGCAAGCAGCTGCGGGAGGCGAAGGCCCAAGTCTCCGCGGTTCAGGGCAAGCTGGACGCTCTGGCGACCGTGACCGCGAACCTATACGCCGAGAACCAGAGCCTGAAGAAGAAGACCGGCGGTCGCAGGCGGCTGGCCTCGGTGCCAGCTCCCGCTGCGGAGCCCGACCACGCTCGAACAGACGGCTGAGCACAGAAGTCCGTACGCGATGGTGCACGAGGAAGTCGTACGCGACTGGGGACGTTCGCCGGTACTTTCCCCCCGAGGAGGGGGGAAAGTCGTTTCAGGCGGTGATGCCGAGTTCGGTGCGGGTGCGGTGGATGAACTCGCGGACGGCCGGCTCGCGGCGCCAGGGGCCGAGGGCGGTGTTGAACTCGCGGACGTAGTCCTTGGCCCGGGAGGACTGGACGCGGGCGAGGATGTCGACGGACCGGTTGCCCAGCTCTAGGCCGTGGTCGAGGTCGCGGGCCTGAAGGTGGGCGGTTCCGACGATCGCCAGCCGCATTCCGACCGAGCGGGTGAAGACCCCGGAGGGCATCGCGGCGGCCCGTTGGTTCCAGGCGAGGGCCGCTTTGGGGTTCTTCAGGTCCCGGAAGACCTCGGCGGCGTCCGCCGACAGCCTGGCGTGGTGATAGAAGTCGATCCAGGCGGGCTCTGAGCCGCTGGCGGCATCAGCCTGACCCAGGAGGTCCTCGGAGGCCGCGAGGGCCCGTGAGGCGGCCCTGGCGTCCCTCTCGCGGGCATGAGCACGGGCTTCGATGAGCTTGGTGAATGCCAGGACACGCGGGGCGGCCTGGCCCTTCGCGCGTTCGAAGGCGCCCTGGGCCATATCGACGGCCTCGGAGCCGAAGCCCCGCAGCAGCGATTGCATCGCCATCGTGGTCAGCACATAACAGCCGAGCTCGACGTCCCCGCCTGCGCGGGCCAGGCGGAGGGCCTGGATGAAGTGCCGCTGGGCGACATCGTGCTGCCCGACGTCGAAGGCCGTCCACCCGGCCAGCCTCGACAGCTCGGAGGTGACGGAGAACAGGTCACGGCCGACCGCGTCGGTGAAGGATCCCCGCAGAAGCGGGGCGGCCCTCTCCTGGAGGCAGACGGTGACGGAGTTGGCCTTCCAGTTCCCGCCGCCGTATTTGGAGTCCCAGCGGCGGGCCTCGTCGGCTGCATCCCGGAGTTCTTCCAGGTCGGCCCGGCCGACCTGCTTCTTGCCGCCGGCCACATCGGCGGCCTCGTCGGCGGGGGTGACCAGCCAGCGGGTCACGGGTGTGGTGAACGCGGACACGGCAAAGCCGGATCCGGTTAAGAAGTCGCGGCGGTTCACGAAACTCCAGAACGACGTGGCCACTCGGACCGCATCAGCACGGTCCCGCGGGAAATCCAACCCCACATCCGCGTCCGGTGTCTCCGCATCGCCCATACCGATTTCGCCAAGCGCCACCGGACGGCCGAGCCGTTCGGCGATCGCCTGCGCGAGGAACGTGGGCACCGGCCACTTGGGGATCATGCCCCGCTGGCACCAGTTTGCGATGGAGGTATGCGAGTAGTCCGTCTCCAGCCCGGCCTGCTGGGCGAGCTGGTTGACCCGCAGGGCCAGAGACTTGTGGCTCGCACCGCAGGTCTCGATGAGCCGGTCCAGGTCCGCGTTGGGCGGACGCTTCCGGCGGCTGGTCGACGCCACCCGAATCCCCTTTTCCACCAGGTCAGCAACATGGCTGCTGACGAGGAAACGCCACGGGGCCGGCTACGTCGACAGGGCATTTCCGGTCGGCGCATTCCGGCTGGGCGCGGGAAGCCGCACGCTCTTCCCGCGTCTTGAGGCACTGAGGGTATTGCCCTGCGGACCCTGGGTGAACCTGCTTTGCGAGTTGTGAGCCCCCCTGCGAGCCCTCGCTGGCATGGGCCGCCGGCGGATGTGATGAGGACGCAGGTCACCGCCGGGACGCCAGGAAGGGCTCCCGGTGGTGGCCGCCGCCAAGGCACCACGACTTCACGCTCGGGGGTGAACCAGATGTGCGGAATTGCAGGACTGGCCGGAGGCGACGCCGTCCGGCACGAGAAGACCGTCGCCGCGATGGGTGCCTCGCAGCACTACCGCGGCCCGGACGGCACCATGCACGCCGCCAGCAGCGACCGGCGGGCGGTGCTGGCCATGAACACGCTGCTGATCGTCGACCCGCAGGCCATGCCCGGCCCCTACCTCGACCGGACTACGGGGGTGCTGCTGGCCTTCAACGGGGAGATCTACAACTGGCGGCAGCAGGCGACGGCCTGGGGCATCGAGGTCCGGGACCGGGAGTCGGACGCCCACTTCCTGCTGCGGGCCTGGGCCAAGATCGGCCCGTCCTGCCTGGACGGCCTGGACGGCATGTTCGCCCTTGCCGTCTATGACCCCCGGACCGCGAAGCTGTTCCTGGCCCGCGACCGGCTCGGGGAGAAGCCGCTCTACTGGCGCCTGGACGGCGGCCGGCTCGCGTTCGCCTCCGAAGTGACCTCCCTGACGGGCTACGGGGCGGCCCCGCTGGTCTTACGGCCCGAGGTCACCGCGATCGAAACCCCGACCGGGGTCGACACTCCGTTCCAGGGGATTCAGCTGCTGGCGCCGGCCACGCTGCTGACCTTCGACACGACGACGAGCTCGATCGACCAGATGGCCTGGTGGCACCTGGAGGACCGGTCCCCGTTCACCGGCACCTACGACGAGGCCCTGGCGAAGTTCTCCACGGTCCTGGCCGAGCAGATCCCGCTCAGGTCGCCGGCCTGCGACTTCGCCCTCCTCCTCTCCGGCGGGCTGGACTCGGCGGTGCTGGCCTACCTGATGCGGCCGCCGGTCTGCGTCACCGTTCGCTACCCGGGCCAGGACCGCCTCGATGAGTCGTCGACGGCGGCGGTCATCGCCCGGGACATCAAGGCCGAGCTGGTGGTGGTCGAGCCCGACCACGTCGACTTCACCACCGCTCTGCCGCACATGATGCGGGCCCTGGACTACCCGATGGGGAACGCGTCCACGTTCTCCGAGCACATGGCCTATCGGAAGATCTCCGACCTGGGCCTGCGGGTCGTGATCGGCGGGCTGGGGCCGGACGAGTTCCTGATGGGCTACGTCCGCCAGGCCCTGGTCCTCTTCGGCCCTGACGCTGTCCTGAACGCTGGCCTGGAGGCTTACCGGCCGCTGGCCGCCAAGCTCATGCACGCCGCCGACGTGCCCCTGGACCCGGCGGAGGCGGTCACCCGGCTGATCCTTCGGGGCCCGGACCCGGACGGCCGTCTTCGCGATCTCGTCGCGGACGCGATGGCCCGCGCGGGCGGGGATCTGGCTCGCGGCCTGACGCTGGCGGACCTGGCGACGGCCTGGAGGCCGCTGGTGATGACCAGCGACAAACTCGCTTCCGCCTACGCGCTCGAACGTCGGTCCCCCTACCTGGCCCGCGACCTGGTCGAGTTCTCCTACCGGCTGCCCGTCGAGCACAAGATCGCCGACCCGGCCCAGGGCAAGCGGATCCTGCGGGACGCCGCGAAGGCCCTCGGCCTGCCGAAGGAGGTCTGGGCCAGCCGGGACAAGCTCGGGTTCGCCTCCCCGGTCCCCGTCTGGCTCAACGGCGACCTCGCGGCCTGGGCCGACACCCAGATCCGCATGGCCCTCACCGATGCTCCGCCTCCGTTCCGCCCCCTCCTCGAGGGGGGTTTGAAGCCCGGCGGCCGCTTCGACCGAACCCGCATGCAGGCCCTCATGGCAGCCGCCTGGTTTTCTGACCAGACGGTGAGGGCTGCCGCATGATCCCCAACTCGCTTACTACGGTGAGGGGATGCACTCCGAGACCACCGCCACCGAGGAGCCGGCCGCCGCCCGAGGAGCCGTCGCGATCATCACAAACCGCCGCGGCGAAGTCCTCCTCCACCTCCGCGACGACCTCCCCGAGATCGCCTGGCCCGCCCACTGGTCCGTCCTGGGTGGCGGCTGCGACCCCGGGGAATCCCCAGCCGACACGATCGTCCGCGAGCTCGATGAAGAAGCGGGTCTGACCCCCGAGAACCTGACCGAGCTGTTCGAGATCCCTGACCGTCGCGGCTCCGGGCAGATCATCACCTTCTTCGCTGCCTCTTGGGACGGCGACGAGACGGACCTCCTTCTCGCCGAAGGCGTCAAGCTCCAGTTCTTCGCCCCCGACTACCTCGACATCCTCACGATCCCACCGTTCATCCGGGACGGGATCTACCGCCATCTGGCCGCCAGGCCCTCCTGATCACCCCGCCCTTCCGGGCGAGGGGAAGGGTGGGGCCGTTATCGGCGGCCCCACCCGAAGGGACGACCCCGCTCATGAAGATGACCGTCATCGGATGCGGCTACCTCGGCGCGACCCACGCCGCCTGCATGGCCGAGCTCGGCCATGAGGTCCTGGGCATGGACTCCGACATCGACAAGGTCCACACCCTCAACTCCGGCAAGGCCCCGTTCTTCGAACGCGACCTCGACGACCTCCTCACCAAGCACACCGCCTCCGGCCGGCTCCGCTTCACCGCCTCCTACGGCGAGGCCGCCGACTTCGCCGACCTGCACTTCATCGGCGTCGGCACCCCGCCGCAGCCCGGCACCGATGCCTACGACCTCACCCACCTCTTCGACGCCATCACTCGCCTGGCCCCCGGCCTGACGACCCCGGCCGTCGTCACGGTCAAGTCCACCGTCCCGGTCGGCACCGCACCCCGCGTCGCCGAACTCCTCCGCGGCATGGCACCGGCCGGGGACCTCATCGAGGTGGCCTGGAACCCCGAGTTCCTCCGCGAGTCCTTCGCGGTCGATGACACCCTCCGTCCGGACCGGCTCGTCCTCGGCTTCAACTCCGACCACTCCTGGGCCGAGGCCCTGCTGCGGCAGGCGTTCGCCAAGATCATCGAGTCAGGAACGCCGACGATCGTCACCGACTGGGCCACCGCCGAGCTCGCCAAGGGCGCCGCGAACTCCTTCCTCGCCACCAAGATCTCCTTCATCAACGCCATGGGCGAGGTCTGCGAGAAGTCAGGCGCCAACGTCGCCGAGCTCGCCGAAATCCTCGGCCACGACCACCGCATCGGCCGCCACGGCATGCGACCCGGCCTCGGCTTCGGCGGCGGCTGCCTTCCCAAGGACCTCGGCGGATTCATCACCCGCGCCGACGAACTCGACGCCGCAGAAGCAGTCGGCATCCTCCGCGAAGCCGCCACGGTGAATGCCCGCCGCCGCCAGCACGTCATTGACCTCGCCCGCGAGGAACTCGGCCCCGACCTGCGCGGCAAGCGGATCACCGTCTGGGGCGCCGCCTTCAAACCCGAGACCGACGACATCCGCGACTCGCCCGCGCTCGCCGTCGCCCAGGCCCTCCACGACCTCGGCGCCACCGTCACCGTCACCGACCCCAAGGCCCTCGACAACGCCCGCAAGCTCCACCCCGAACTCGACTACGTCGAAGACCTCATCGCCGCCGTCGATGACGCCGACCTGCTGCTGCACCTGACCGAGTGGCACCAGTTCTCCAGCATTGACCCCAAGCGGCTTGCGGCCCGCACCACCAGTCCCAAGGTCATCGACGCCCGCGGCACCCTCAACACCGACCAGTGGCGCGAGGCCGGCTGGCTGACCCGAGCCCTCGGCCGCATCTGACCACCACCCCCATGCGGAAGGGACCGGCTCTGACGAGCCGGTCCCTTCCGCATGGCGACCAAAGTCTGCGACGCCGCTGCGTTGGAGGCTAACCGTCTGGGCTCACTGGCCGTGGAGCGATGGAACATCCGGTATCGCGCTGTTCTGGCACGGGTCGGATCACCTCGGTCTGAGAGCTCTCAGACCAGGCGCAACACCGGCCTCGCCTGCTCTGGCATCCCGAGCAACTCCAGAACTCGGGAGGGATTCCAGGCGAGTTCTTGCGCCAGGTGAGCAACTGTCAACCCTTTCTCACGCTCAGCGAGTTCAAATGCCTTGGCCAGGAGCACCGGTTGTTCTCCCGGGTAGTCGCTGACGGGCTCCGGGGCAAATCCTGGCTGCTGGTGGAGGGCGCGCAGGCGCTGGTAGCCACGGCTTGCAGTTGCGTCGGAAATCAGGCCCAACTCGCGTGTGCGATAGATCAAGGAGTGAACGCTGACACCCCAAGTACGCCGAAGCTCGGCGAGAGCGACAAGGTCGAGGCGTGCAGGCAGTAGCGGCAGGAGGCTCTCGGCAGGAGTCAGGAACTCGGCGGCGAAGGCATCGGCTTCGCGCTCCTGCCTGCTGTCGCCTGTTGCGTCGCTATGCAGTACAAGATGTCCCAGCTCGTGTGCCGCGGTGAAGCGATGCCGAAACACGTCATCGGCTCGGTTAGGGGTGAGCACCGCAAGCGGTCGCGCAGAGCGCGAGGAGAAGGCGTCAACGGTACTGGCGGCCTCGTCCGCTTCGCCGGGTGTGACCACGATGACTCCGTGAGTCTCCATCCGGCGCACGAGATGCGTCACCGGACCGTTGCCCAGGCCCCACAACTGGCGTAGCTCCCGTGCAGCGATTCGAGGCTCGGCGGAGATCACCTCCCCGGGGTGCACCTCCCCGCCGGCAAAGCCGGGGAGGTCGACGAGGGGGAGCTGCACTCGCTTCTCGAGGGCGTAGGTCAGTTCCCACACCTGCTCTGCGTACGCCAAGGCGCGTTCCCGTTGGGCCTTCGGCGTGCTGCGCAAGCTCCTGAAGTGCGCCATGGAGGCATCCAGGCGATTACTGGGACGCCCTACGACGAAGAAGCCGGGCGGCACCCCCAAGACGTCCGCCAGTAGTGGAATGAGTTCAGGCCTGGGCTTGGCCACGCCAGTCTCGTGCTGTCCGACAGCAGCAGGCGTCACACCGATACGTTCTGCCACCTCCTTCTTCGTCATCCCTGCCAGGCGCCGAGCCTGGGTCAGCCGAGCAGGGTCGAAGGCGTCGTACACAGCCCGTGGAGACAAGTTCGCGTCGCCGAGGCCGGGAAGGAGTGGCTGGTCAGTTCTCATGTTCTTCTTCGGTGGTCAGGGGCTCGTGCTCCTGCTTTTCGGACTGCGGAGACAGGCCGGGGTTCTTCTCGTCGGCGTCCGGGCGTGAGAAGAGTTCCGGCACCGGCTGGGCGCCCGAGTCGAAGCTCGGAAGATCCGTGAGATGCGTCTGAGGAGGCAGGAGGGTGAGGCCGCGGCGGGTGGGAGTCGCTGGCAGGGGAAGGGGGTCGGGGCCATCAGACCATGCGATGGTGCCAAGATCGTCGATCAGGGTGCCGATGCCCCAGTAGGCCTTCAACAGGCCGTTCGCGTTGCTGCTGAACGGGATGAGCAGCAGCTTCGTATCTGACGGGAGGGCGGCCAGCCGCGGTCGCATATCGATGGAACGACTGTGGGGGAGGTGCGTGCCGAACAAGTCCTCCACCGGTGGTGGTGACGGGGCAAACCCCATCAGCTCGCGCACCAGCCGGCTGTTCGAAAGCTTCGCGCGTTCTGCGGAGGTGTCTCGGTCGGAGAACCGGAAGGGCCACAGCAGGGCCCCTCCGTAGCAGACAAGATCAATCTCCCTGAAGAAGCCATCCGGGTTGACGAAGTCAACTTCATTGTTGAAATCCGGATCATCTACGTCAATCCGCGCGAACTCCTCCATCAAGCTCTCGTGGAAGCCGGGGTACCTGGCGCCGCCGTAGGCGTGTTTCGTGCTCCCGCCGGCGATGTCTTGGCATGTGAGCGCACGTTCCTGGCGGTCGCGGATCGCTTGGCCAATCCGCTGGCGCACACCCTCCTGGCGGTCACCAAACAGCCGAGCGGCCCACGCCGAGGCGTGCTGCACATCGTTCACGATCGCCACCCTCCCTCTGCGCTTCCCGCTGAAGCGCACCCCAACCCGATTCACTTTAGTTTAGATCGCTTGACTTGCATACTGACTTCAGTCGAATGGAGGATCGCTACATTGGTCTGTGGGGGGATCTTGAGCGAACTAAGGACTTGGAAGCGCTGGCCGTCCGGCGAGCCCAGCTGCTGCCTTGTCTGATCGCCAGCCGGGCAGAGGGAGATGTTCCTCTCCGAGCGCCGCGCGCCCGAGGCGCCCCAACGCTGGACGATGCCCGACCGTGGGACGTGCCCGGCTGCCCTACTGGCGGGGGAGATCTTCGAGGAGAGCACCGACGTCCGGCCAAGGTTCACTCAGCGGCCCGGCATGTCGCCTCGCGAGGCCCCGCTGCGCGCCGCCATTGACCCCGCCCGACCGTGGTGGGCAGAGTCCGCAGCCCCGGTTCGTGTGGGTCGATTAGACGGTTCGGCCTACCTCGGGTCCCGGCCGGTCCCGACCTGTACTGATTGTCCGAACTGCTCAGGAGCGACGCTCCACCCGTCGGCCGACCGCAGGGCGTGCCGGGCTCCGGCCTCGTCCGACTCGACCAAGAAGATGTTCGGCATCTGCTGGTGGATCAGGCGGGCCCCAGCGGGAAGCAGCGCCAGGAGCTCGTCGGCAGTAACTGTGCGCTCTCCGCGATACCAGATGACCAGTCGTCGCACGCGACCACCTTACGGCAGCAGCCCTGAGCCCTCGAGATCGAGTGGAAGGCCGATTCTCTGTGTGTTGGGGATCAGGTGGTTCTTCATTGCGGCGGAGCGGGCCAGGTCGGCCGCGTCGGTGAGCCAGGAGGCGTTGGTCAGGGCCCGAGCTGCGGCTCCGGTCGCGACCGCGCAGGCCTGCGACGTGCCACTGAGCGGCCCATACCCTCCGCCCTCCCGGACGGACAGGATGCCGACTCCGGGAGCGATGAGGTCCACGGCTCTGTTGGGGAGGTAGTTCGCGAAGGACGCAAAGAAGTCGTCGTTGTCGGTGGTCGATCTGGTGCCGATGTAGGCATCCTCAAGGGAGCCGGCGGGGAAGGTTCCGACTCGTCCTACAGCGGCCACGGCGAGAGTGCTATGGAGCGCGGCGGGAATTGTGACATTGCCACCCCAGTCGTTGCCCGTCGCCGCGAACAGCACGCTGCCGTGGTCGGCCGCCCAAATGTCCAGGTCGCGCAGGATGGCGTCGTGGGCGAGGCCGCCGACGCTCAGATTGATCAGATGGCAATCGTCGCCAGCTGCCGCGACTACCGCCATGAGCACGGAGAACGAAGTGGCGTCCATCCCCACGCCAAACACGCGGTAGCTAAAGATCTCGGCAGCCGGAGCGATACCGCCGGGGGCCCCAGCCTGCTTGTTTGCGATGATTCCCGCCACATGGGTGCCGTGCCCGGTCCCGTCATCACCGTGATCACCGTCTGGCTCACCCAAGACCAGGTTGCATCCGCCAGCCACGGGCACCTCGCCAGCGTCGATGCCGTGGTCCACCACCCCGACCCGTACGCCGGCTCCGTTGGTGTCCACCGACGGATAGACACGCCGTGCCGCATCGACATGCGCGGCGGCCACCGGGTCTAGGGCCACCTGATAGGGCGAGGACGTGATCACGATGTTCTCGGCGAATCTGCCCCAGTAGCCGGTGCCAGGTGGCGTCACGTATAGGCGCTCAACCTTCAGGGGGACGCCGGCCACCTTCAGGTCAATACGTCCTGCGCTATCGCTGGTACCTAGGTCCCCAATTGCGTGCGGGACGTCCTCGAACAGCTCTACGCCAGCCCCAGGTACCGCCTTTCCACTCGTCGCGTCGACGACCTCGACCGTCAGAACTGGGGCGCTTCCCGGCATCGGGCTCGGGTCAGGCCCAGGGTGCAACGAGACTGTCTGGTACCGGCAGTTGGGCACTAGGCGCAACGGCCCGGGGTCGGTTCGAAAACGCTGGAGGAGGTCAGGTGAGACCTGGACCAACTTCGGACCGTTAGGGAAGGCGGAGGCCAGCAGGTGGATCTGCGCGTCGTCCGGCTTCTCGACGGGTCGCAGCCAGTTCTCCTCCCCGATCTCGTGTTTGTCGTCCACGGCGAAAAAGCGGACTCCGTCCTCCAACAACAGCCAATGAAGGCGGTACAGAAGTTTCTCGGCAGGCCCGCCCTCCAACCCGAAGGAGGGCAGAAGGATGAGTTCCGTGGCCGCGTAGTGAGCCCAATCTGGCTGCTCCGTGTCCAGCACGCCCATGACTTGACCGGGCCGGATCCCTGCCATGCTCTCACCCCTCTCGTCGTTCGAGCGTTAGCAGCGGAGCATCGGATGTCGTCAACACGGCCCCTTCCCCGCGCGCTGCGTACCCGTCTGTGGAGACGGAGCCCTCAACGTCAAGTGCCACGCCTCCCGCCTTGACGTTCAACAGCTTCGGCCTGCCGTCAAAAAACCCGAACTCGAAGCATTTGAACGCGAACGCCACATCCTGCTTCCCCGAGTAGGTGATCTCGTGCGCACGGCCTGCAGCCCTAGACACGTCGACCGTGGCACCCAGTAGATCTTCTAGGGGCTCGAGTTCGACCTTTGCTCCGGTTCCATGGCCCCGCTCATAACTCACCGTCAGCGAGGTGGCCGTGACAACGTTCGAAACCACGAAGAGTTGCCCTTCACCCTCCAGGTAGGGTCTGAACAGAAGACTGTCCCACTTCAGGTCTCCCGACTCGATGTAGTCGGACACGGCAGCGGGCTTCACCTGGTATTTGTGGACGTCCTGGAACTTGAACAGCATTGTCCTGGCATCCGTGTAGTTGACAGCCGCCCCCAGCGTTCCTCCCATGGCGCCGATGAACGCGGAGAGGAGGTCAGTGCCGACTTTGAAGGACATCGCGCTGCTCGATTTCCCGCTGATGTCGGCTTCCGGTACTGGTCCGACGGTCTCTGGCAGCTTGGCTTGAGGATCCTTGACCAGGTCTGTCAGATCTCCGAGCCATTCGGTGCCGGCGCTTGTGCGTCCGATCACCACTGGAGGGCGCAGGTCCGCGTAGGGGTGTCGAATCACGTTGTAACCGAGGCCGGCAAGGTAGGTCGCCGTCTTGTCTGAACAGAAGACCATGAGCTTCTCAACTTCCAGTTCGGACACTCGCCCCCCGCCAGTCTCCTCGACCATGCCGGTCCCAGCGCGTTGGTGCACATTCTGATACGCCATGTGAGGGGCGGGGCTTCGGGTTGAAGATCCCAGTCCGCACTGCTCGGCCCGACGTCCGTGACGAGGTCGAAAATCCCAGGTCCGGACTTCTCGCTTGGCGGGGCCCTTTCGCGATACCGGGAGGTCTGGCCACGCACGTGGCGCCGCTACCTTCCAGCTCCCCATAACGATCACCACGTTGGGTGTGGAAGGGGCGGTCGGCGGAGAGGTTGTCGAGGATCACGTAGATCGGGGCGCAGTCCGGGCGGGCGGCACGGATCGTTCTCGATCCGGGCGAGCTTCGCGTCGAAGGCCTCATCCGGGGACTCCTTCCAGGTCTTCGTGCGCTGGAAGGAGATCCCGCGGCGGGCCAGTAAGCACCGCAGTGCCTCCCGGCCGATCCGGACAGGCCGGGCAGTGTTCCTGCGCAGGTGATCGGCGAGCTTTCGGATCGACCAGCGGGTGAAGGGCTTGCCCAGCACGGTCGGACGAGTAGTGGCCGTCTGGACGACGAAGTCCTCGTCGTCACGATTGAGAAGGCGGGGACGGCCTCCCGCCCACCGAGGGTTCAGGCATGCGAGCCCGATCTCGTTGAACGTGTGGATCACATCGCGGACGGTGTCCTCGTCCGCCTGGACCAGGCGGGCTATGACCGGGACCGTGCTGCCGCCGGCCGAAACCAGCAGCATCATCGCCCGCCGAAACCGCACCGAACTCGTGCTGCCCCGCCGGACGATGTGCTGGAGTTTCTGGCCCTCCTGCTCCGTCAGCCCGCGAACCCGGACCGATTTCGCCATCCCGCCTCCCCATGCTGCTTGGAGAGCTCATTTCCAACCAGCACCAGGAACAACCCGGCGAACCTTCCCGGTCACAGCGCTAGCTAGGGTGTGCCTGACATTCAACCGACTCGCGGAATCCGTCCCAGCGCCCTGGTCAGAGTCCGGGCAAGGTCGTCGTTCATCTGTGCCACCCATCGCTCGTTGAATGTGACCAGCCGGTCGCGCCAGACCTGCCACCCGGGGGGTTTGTCGGGGTTTCCGTAGGTGGGGTCGATGTAGTTGTAGGCCTTCTTACAGGCGGGGAGAAGCTTCGCCTCCTCGTAAATGTCCTGCAGCGATTCGCCCTCGCGGAGCTCCCGCCACGTACCGTCTGCCGCCATTGCGCAGTTGTTGATGAGGTCTCTCAACTGCGGGCCCAGTATGAGGCGGGTCGCCGGCCCCGGACGGGAGGCCATCATCTGGGCGAGGTCGGCGAGGCCCTCCGAGACACGGTCACCCAGCAAGGCTGGCGCGGGGGCGAGAGCGACGTAGTAGGTCGGCGGCGGCTCGTACAGGACAGCCTTCTCACCGGGTAGGACAATAACCCTGTCCGGTGGCAGCCTGCGAGCGATCTGCGCGGCCCTGGTATCGCCGATCCAGTCGGCGAACCGCGTCGGCGGGTCAATGCGGCCCGGCCCCCAGAATTGGAGCACCCGGTCCGTGGAGGTGTTCTTGACGACCGAACACCCCGAGGTTGAATCGGCGTGGTGCGAGTACATGCCCTCGAAGCCAGTCGCGATCGCGACGGATCGGTCGGTGAACAGGCACGAGCCCACCACGTACTGCGGTGGCGACCCGGCAGCCTGCGGTGGCGACCCGGCAGCCGTGGCGAGCGGCGCGGCAAGGCCCAGTGACAGTCCTAGCGACAGGGCCACGGCTCCCGTCGCGGCGGCGGAGCGCCGCCCTCGGTATGCGGTCGGCATGGTCGGCTCCAAGCCCCCTGCGCCCCCTGCCCCGTTGCCCCCGAGGGGACGACTCCATTGTCCGCCCGGGTCAGGTAAGGCGCGCCCCGAGGGACCCGGTCCGGTCAGGGGCGACCCGGCAGCAGCCGCTGAGCAGGCGGGCTCCGGCGGCCCGCCAGGCCTGGACGTCCCTCGTGCTGTGACCGGAAAGGTTCACCGGGTTGCTGGTCGCGGCGGGGCAGGCTGGTGCCGGTTGGATCTCACTGAGTGGCCCAACCCAAGTGGCTCGCCACCCGCACCCACAGCCCCAAGGTCATCGACGCCCCCGGCACCCTCAGCACCGACCAGTGGCGCTGGCTGGATCATCCGAGCTCACTCGCCGGTTTCACACTGTTTCGGATCAATGGTTGGCCAGGTTCGTCCACATCGGCCGCCGCGGTGGCCTTCCGCTCCGTGACGCTTCCGGGGATGCTCTCGGGTGCAAGTTCATCCGGAATCTCTTGAACTTCAAGCACCCGGCAGATGGCATGGCGCAGATGTCGCCTGACTGGTCGAGGTTGGCGGGGACTCCCCGGCCGAGATGGTAAAAAATCGGCAATGGATCGCCCGGATCGTTGAGACACCTTGGCCTCTGAAGCAGGGCCGCGTGCATACCCCGTCGCTGACGCCCAGGTGAGACAGTTCAGCGGCTGAGACAGTCGAACTGTTCCTAAGGCGGGCCCGGCCGACGCCGGAGGTTACGGCGACCCGCAGCCGGTCCCGTCCTGGACGTCGTCGGCGACCGGGAAGCCCGTCACCAAGGACAACCTGGCACAGGCCGCCTATGTGATCGGCAAGTACGGGCAGACCCGCGACAACGCACAGGCCGCCGCGGTCGACGCCGTGGTGTACGAGTACCTGGCCGGCGGCACCTACGCCCTCGACGGCGACCGCGGCAAGCAGCGCCTGGCGTACCCGGTCGTCTCCCCGACCGCCCGCACCCTCGCCCTGGGCTACGTCGCCGAGGCCAAGAAGCTCGCGGGCCCCTACACCCTCCAGATCACGCCGTCGGTGAAGACCACCACCACCGGGACGAAGGTCACCGTCGCGGTGAAGGTCACCACCACCGCCGGCACGCCGGTCCCGAAGGTTGCCGTCACGCTCGCCGAGTCAGGCTCCGGCACCGCCTCCGGCAAGGTCACCACCAACGACAACGGCACGGGCGCCTGGGAGTTCACCGCCGAGAAGCCCGGGACCGCCAGCGTCACCGCGACGGCCGAGGGGCTGCCCGCCATCGGGCTGCAGGTCCTCACGCCCAAGAACCCGGCCGCCCAGCGGATGCTGCTCGCCGGGGGCACCACCAGCGTCAAGGACTCCGCCGCCATCACCGTCGGCGAGGCCACCGGCGGCGTGACGATCCGCAAGAAGGACCCCGAAGGCACCCGCCTGGTCGGCGCCGCGTTCCAGCTCCTGGACTCCGACGGCAAGCAGATCGCCGCAGGCAAGACGGACGAACAGGGCAACCTCGTCTTCGACAAGCTGCCTGCCGGCACCTACCGGCTGCGCGAGACCTCCTCCGGCAGCCCCGTCCACGACCTGATCGCCGAGCAGACCATCACGATCACCGCCGGACGCACAGCTCAGGCCAACGCCCTTGACCTCGTCGACCCGTTCAAGAAGGCCCGCCTGTCGGTGAAGAAGACCGACAAGAACACCGGCAAGACCCTGCCGGGCGCGGTCATCGCCATCCGCGCCGATGAGACGGACAAGACCGGCAAGCACACCCCCGGCAAGGTGATCACCAGCGTCACCACCGGGACCGACGGCACCGCGACCGTGCCCCTTGACGTCACGCTCAAGGCGGGCACCCGCTACTGGGCCGGCGAGACCAAGGCCCCCGAGGGCTACCAACTCGACGCCTCACCGGTCGCGTTCACCGCTCGGCCCGGCGCCGACGCCACCGTCACCCTCGCCGACAAGCCCACCGCGACCACGCCGCCGAGCCCGAGCACCCCGCCCGCGACACCCCCGGCCACCACCCCGCCGACGACGCCGCCCGGATCCCTCGCTCACACCGGCGCCGACGCCACCACCTGGCTGGCCGTCGGAGCCACCGCCCTGCTCGCCGCAGGCGGCGGCCTCTACCTGTTCAACCGCCGCCGCCGTACGGGCGACGCCCCCAGCTGACCCCTCGCGCTGCCGGGCCCCGATTTCGGAGCCCGCGCCACACCGTCCCGCACCGCACGATCCCGCCCGGAGCACCCCTGATGAAGCACCGCCCCCTCCTCTTCACCGCGCTCGCCCTGACTGCCGTCGCCGTCCTGACCAACCCGGCCACCATCGCCACCGCAGCCCCCTCCCCGTCCGCCGAAGCCCCCAAGGATCAAGGCGGCCCCGCGCCGGCGGACAAGGCCGGCCTGCGCATCGTCAAGACGGACCCCGAAGGCCAGCCCGTCCCCGGAGCCGCCTTCCAGCTGCTCGACTCCGCGGGCAAGACGCTCGCCGAGGGCAAGACCGGAGCCGACGGCACCCTGACCTTCTCCGACCTCGCCCCCGGCGTCGTACGCCTCAAGGAGACCGCCTCCGGCAGCCCGCTGCTCGGCACCGTCCCCGACCAAGACGTCGTCGTCGCCCCCGGCGAGCCCAAGGCCCTGGCAATCACCGACCCGTACAAGTCCGCCGGCCTCACCCTCAAGGTCACCGACAAGGCCACCGGCAAGGGCCTGGCCGGAGCCATCGTCAACATCGCCCCGAAGGACGCCAAGGACGACAAGGGCACCTTCACCCTCACCACGGGCCCGGACGGCACCGCCAAGGCGCCCCTCCTCGTCGGTAAGAAGACTGGCAGCGCCTACACCGCTACCGAGACCAAGGTCCCGGACGGCTACCGGCTGGAGACCACCCCGGTAGAGATCACGGCCAAGCCCGGAGCCGAGACCACTGCGGCCTTCACGAACGCGGCCACCGCCAAGCCCACCGAGGAACCGACGGGGAAGCCGACGGCCAAGCCCACCGGCGACCCCACCTCCCAGCCGACGCCGACCGGCTCGTCCTCGACCGGCACAGGGGAGCCGACCGATGCGGCATCCCCCTCCAGCAGCCCGGAGATCGGCACCGCTCCCGCGACCCCCACCGCACCTGACACCAAGCCCGAAGGCTCCCTCGCCCACACCGGCGCTGACAGCACCAACGGGTGGCTCCTGGCAGCCGGCGGCCTTCTCCTCGCCGCTGGAGGCGGCGCCGTCTACGCCGCCCGCCGCCGCAAGAACGGCGAGAGCGACACCGGCACCGGCCAGCACCGGCGTACCGACGACAACTGACCTCACCACCACCGGCCCCGGGAACCAGACAGGTTCCCGGGGCCGACTGCGTTTCCCCCTGTGGCCGGTGTGGTGCTGCCAGCAACCTCGCCGCCAGTTGCGCATCGCCTATAGGGGCACGGCTGCTTGTGCTTCGGGAGTGTTCAGTCGTCTGCGGCCGGGGTTGCGGTCAGTGGCTGGTGAGTTCGCCGGTGAGTTTGCCGTGGAGGTCGGCGCTGGGGTCGTTCAGGCCGGTGATCTCGACCGTCTTGCCGCGTTGGGCGTACTTGGTCTCGATGGCGTCCAGGGCGGCGACGGAGGAGGCGTCCCAGATGTGGGCGGCGGAGAGGTCGATGACGATCCTGTCGGGGTCGGTGGCGTAGTTGAACTGGCCGACGAGGTCGTTGGAGGAGGCGAAGAACAGCTCCCCGGTCACCGAGTACACCACCGTACTGCCGTCGGGGTCGGTGACGGCAGTGACGTTGGCGAGGTGGGCGACGCGCTTGGCGAAGATGACCATCGCGGTGACGGAGCCGACGACGACGCCGATGGCGAGGTTGTCGGTGGCGACCACGCAGATCACGGTGATGACCATGACCGCGATCTCACCGGCCGGCATCCGCTTCAACGTCTTGGGGGCGATGGAGTGCCAGTCGAACGTCGCGAAGGACACCATGACCATGACGGCGACCAGGGCGGCCATGGGGATGTCGGAGACGACCGGCCCGAACACGATGCACAGCACCATCAGGAACGCACCCGCGAGGAAGGTGGACAGGCGGGTGCGGGCTCCGGACACCTTCACGTTGATCATCGTCTGGCCGATCATGGCGCAGCCGCCCATGCCGCCGAAGAACCCGGTGACGATGTTGGCGATGCCCTGGCCGACCGATTCGCGGGTCTTGGAGGAGTGGGTGTCGGTGATCTCGTCGACGAGCTTGGCCGTCATCAGGGATTCCATCAGGCCGACCAGCGCCATCGCGAAGGCGTAGGGGGCGATGGTGGTCAGGGTGTCCATCGTGAACGGCACGTCGGGCAGGCCCGGGACGGGCAGCGAGGACGGCAGGGCGCCCTTGTCGCCGACGGTCGGCACGGCGATCGCGGCAGCGACGGTGATGACGGTCAGGACGACGATGGAGACCAGAGGCGCCGGGATCACGGTGGTGACCTTCGGGAAGAACACCATCAGCGCCAGCCCCGCCGCGATCAGCGGATAGACGGCCCAGGGGACGTCGTGCATTTCGGGGACCTGGGCCATGAAGATCAGGATGGCGAGGGCGTTGACGAAGCCGACCATCACCGAGCGCGGCACGAACCGCATCAGCTTGGCGACGCCGAGGGCGCCGAGCGCGACCTGGATGACACCGGCCAAAATGACGGCGGCGACCAGGTAGCCGAAGCCGTGCTCACGGTTGAGCGGCGCGATCACCAGCGCGACGGCACCGGTCGCCGCGGAGATCATCGCCCGGCGGCCGCCGACGATCGAGATGACCACGGCCATGGTGAACGAGGCGAACAGGCCGACCGCGGGGTCGACGCCGGCGATGATCGAGAACGAGATCGCCTCCGGGATCAACGCGAGCGCGACGACCAGGCCAGCCAGTACTTCGGTGCGCCAGACCTTCGGATTGTTCAGCCAGTCCGGGCGCAGGCCGCGCAGCCGCGCGGCGGGAGTCACAACGGAAGAAGACAAGAGAATGGGAACCTGTCGAGCTCGGGCACACTCCGCTGGCAGGCCAGAGGTGTGCGGGAGAACGCGGAGGAGCCGGGCCGGCACCCCGCGGACGACCCGAGCATCAGACGGGCCGGAAGATCGGAAAGGTGGATGCGGCGGGCCTGCGCAGTGCGCGGCCGAGCAGCTCGCATCCGAGGCAGAGCATCACGGCGGGCAGACGGCGGCGATCGGCGTCATGAGCTCGCGCACGCTTGTCTCCTGCAACAATCGGATCTTCGCCGGGGGCGCCATCGGCCCCGGAACGGCAGTCGCGGGGCAGACGGGCCGCCCTCGCCAATAGCGACTCTACCCTAACGTTAGAGTAGAGATCGGTGAGGTCGCACGGCACGCGGCCCGCTACAACGAGAAGGGCCGGGACCGCGGGCGTGGACGACAGGCACATGCAGATCGGCGAGGTCGCCGCGCGGACAGAGCTGTCCCTGCGCACCATCCGGCACTACGAGGAGACCGGTCTGGTCGTCCCTTCGGCCCGCTCGCAGGGCGGCTTTCGCCTCTACACCGAGACCGACGTCGCCCGGCTCATGGTCATCCGCCGCATGAAGCCGCTCGGCTTCACCCTCGATCAGATGCGCGACCTCCTGGATGCCACCGACCGCCTCGACAACGAGTCCGGCCTTGACACCGGGGAGCGCGAGATCCTGCTGGGGCGGGTGCGGGAGTTCGAGCAGGCCGCCGCCGAGCAGGTCGACAAGCTCCGCGTCCAGCTGGCCCGCGCCGAGGACTTCGCCGAAACGCTCCGTACGCGCCTGCACCAGGCCGCACCGGCCGGGTCCTGACCCGAGATGCCCCGCCGCCCCGGCCGCTGTCCGGCCTCGCCCCTGCTGGTGATGGGCGTAATCCTCACGATCGCGGGCGCCGCCCTCTACGCGATGCCTGCCGAACGGACTGGCCTGTACGCGGCCGCCGCACTGGCGCTCGGCGCCGTCGCTGCTTGGTGGTGCGCCTCCCGCCAGGGCTGATCACAACCTGACACCGATGTGATCATGCGGAAGCGCGCGGGGCAGGCAGCCTGGCCACCGGTGGATACGGTGTAAAGAACGCGTCAAGAGTGGCGCGCGGTGTGCCGGGAAGTCTGGTCGGCGTCCTGGGGGCAGGCTGCCCTCTCGTCGCTGAAACCCTCCGGAGGCTCACGGCCATGGCCGGCACCCGTTCCCCTTCCTCGGGCTGCTCCCTCTGCCCGAACGGCAGGCGATCACCCGCGCCCTGCGCACTGAGACCGTAGGCGGCCTGGTCCTCCTCGGCGCAGCCGTCCTCGCGCTGATCTGGGCCAACAGCCCGTGGAGCGCGGCCTCTGGGTGGCGGGCAAGGCTCTTGGGTAAAACCCGCGCAGCTCGCGCAATCCGCCGCATCAGCCGCCCTCCTGGTGGCGGTGGGTGAAGCCGGTGACTGGTTGCGGCGACGCTGGACCGCACGACGAACCGGCCGCGCGCCCTAACGTTCGCCCGCCGTCGTGCGGTGACTTCGTCTCACACGGCGGCTTTGCGTGAGTCGGTTGTTGAGAGCCCACAGCACTGCCCCAAGGTCGAGTTCGCCGGTGGCAGACAGGAAAGTCCCCGCAAGGACTGGTGCAGCGTTGGAGTGCATGTCAACCTAGACGACCTTCCCCCGACTCGGGGTTTTCCCAGGTCAGAGAGGTGATGCTTGTGGCCGTGGAGCTGTCGAACGCCGGATTTCGCACCACGATCGAGAGGTTGCGCTTGCATAGCTGGCTTTTGGGGCCCGGTCAGCCGACCGAGGTCATCGACTGCTTCCCCGAGGCGAACGGCGACTTCACCCTCATCGTCGACGACAGGGCCGACACCCATATCTCCTCGGCCGACGGCAGGCTCTATCTCGGGTGGTTTCCCGACGGCCGCCCCGGGGCCGAGGACGAGGGCTGGGTCCTGGCCGTCACCGGCACCGCGAAGGTTCCCGGCTACCGTGTCGTCTTCGACCCGCAAACCCCGGCACGGCTCGTGGTCGCTACCGTTTCCGAGGTGCTCGCCACCGCTCGACGGCAGTAGTGCCCACGCCGCCTGGAGGCCGGTGCGCTCGCCTCCCGTTCTCCATTGGCTCGCGCGTCCTTCCGTGGTCCGTTCCCGCAGGCCGCGCGGCGCACATTCGCACCCACCACAACGCTTTCCACCTGTGAGGAGAACCGTGGCCCCCCAGCCCGAGCCCGGCGCCGAGATGACCGTCGCCGACCTGATGGAACGACTGTCTGCGGCAGCCCCTGCCGCCCGCGTTCGGCTCGCGATCAATCCTTTCTTTCCCATGGCTCACAAGATGGGCACGGTGACAGTGGGCACGGAGCAGGACGGGAGCCCGATTGTCTATCTTGCCGAGGGCGCGGAGGCGGTGCAGTACGGGTACCTCCCCAGGCCAGTCGCCGAAGCCCTTACCTGGATGCCTCCGGTCGAGCCGCCTGTCCGTGGACGGCGGCTGCGCGCCGTCTCCGACGACGATACGAGCCGCGACACTCCCTGACGACAAGGAGCACTTCTGCCCCCGTCCCCTGATTTCCCTTCCCTTCCCGCGTACTGGGTCACCCCGCGCCATCTCGCTGGCGATGACGGCCTCCTTGCTGACCAGGTCGGCTCCCACCTCACCGCGGCGGGCTGGACCAGCCTCACCCTCGTCCGGGGCCGACGTGAGCCCGACGAATCGGACGACGCCCGGCAGGTTCTCCGCAGCACCGTCCTGTACATCGCTTCGGACGCACTGAGCTGGGCGCAGTGGGTGCTGGCCGACGAGCCCATCCTCCTGGGCGATCAGCCGGTGGCATGGACGGTTTCTGCCCGCGCCACCCCCACCAGCCTTCCCCAGTGGAATGCGTACTTCTCCGTCGGCACCCCGTCCGAGGCTGTCACCGACTTCCTGCTCGCCCTGGAGGACCGCCCGGATCCCGCCCACGGCTACGCCGGACCGCAGGTGGTTCTCGACGCGCTGGTCGGCAGCGGCTGGATCGGTGACATCGATAACCCAACCGCCATGTCCGACCCGCGGCTGGCCGCCACCATGGCCTTGACCGCTTTGCCGGATGAGGGCATTCAGGACGGCGACCCGCTCGTCCTTGATCCTGAGGCGGAAGCGGCGGGATGGCAGGCATGGTGTGAACCACGGATGGGCGCTGGTCTCCTGTGGGCTGCCATGTTCTCCGCCAGTACGCCGCATGATCTCGTTGCGGCCTTCGCCGCCTCTCTGGCCTCACCCGCACCGGTGCTGCGCCACTCCTTGCCGGAGAGCAGCGAGGGCCAGCTCACTGTGCAGCCGACTGTCTGATACGCCGACGGCCGGACCCCCATGGGTCCGGCCGTCGGCCTTTTCCTAGCAGTACGCTCATCGATCGATTTGCCGCTCTAGGAGACGGTCGCGATGCTGCCGACGACCGATGACCGACGACCCGCCCGGCCTCAGCGCTTGTGTGCGAGTCCGGCGGGGCGCCAGGCTCAGGCGGTCGCCTCTGGCCACCGGTCAGCGGCCGTGACCCGTGGTACCTCCGGGCGGTTGGTCGCCGGGCTGGTGCCAGTGCGCAGCTGGAAGACTCCCGTCTGCGGCCAGGTCTTCCGTGAGATGGGTAGCAGGCTCAGCGGGCCGATGCCTTGGCCAGGGCGGTCTGCCCGTGGACCGCGACTTCCGCCGGGCTGCCGGAGACGACCAGCAGCACGGCCCGTCGCGAATCACGTTCTGCTGGACGACGGTGCGCCGCCCGTCGGCGGTGACGGTGAGGGCCGGTCCCCACTGCTTGTCACCGAGACGGGGCACCGGCACCGTCTGGGTGCGGACCTCTGCCACGGTGGTGGCGGTGACCAGCTGGTACGAAGGGCAGGCGCCCATCGCGGTCATGATCCGTCCGACTCCCACAGCAAGGTCCTTGGGCGGCGCGGAGTACAGCTCCTCGGCCAGCTGGGTGCCGCCGGGGCCGGAGAAGACCCGCTTCCCCTGGTTCGGGAACACCGCGTACGGGTTGCCCGCGGCGCTGCCCAGCTGCTCCAGCTGCGGGCAGCCCACGACGGACGCCTCGGGCGAAGCCGCGGATGCAGCGGGGCGGGCAGCGATGCCGGGGCCGAGATCGTCGGCGGTGAGCAGCCGGTCCGCCAGCCGCTCCGACGGCAGCACTTCGTGGTCGCTGGCGGTGGGTATGGAGGCTTCCGCCCGAGGTGCTGCAGACGCCGTGGCGGAGGGCGGGGCGGACCAACTGGTCAGCGCCCAGAGGGCGAGGCAGGTGCTGGTGAGGACGGTGGAATGGCGCAGGCGCATTCGGGTTCTCTGGGTCGGATGCGGGTGTGCTGACCGTGGCCGACTCCTCAGAGCGGCAGGGAAGGAACACAAGAGTCCATGGGCGCGGTACCCGCTCAGTGGCCGATGGAGCGCAGGCCCTCCTCGAGCGTGCCGAACTTGCCATTGCTCGGGCCGCTGTTGCGGTTGTACCAGGCCACGTCCAGCCGCGGCTCCAAGGTCTCGTGGCCGGCGCGGCAGCGCAGCCAGATCCGCCCCTCAGTGCACAGGACGACCCAGTCCCGGTACGCCGCGCACTGCGGGCAGGCACGGACATCGCCTTCGACGACCAGGAGGCGCGGCCACGGCATGAGCCGGCCCGCCAGGTCGTCATCGGTGTCCATGCGGAACTCCGGCGGCAGGAAGTCGTCCACCACCGGGGCGGCCGGAGCGGGGGCGGGCGTCTGCTGCACCGGGTCGGGCCACTGCGGTTCCGGGTGCGCCAGCCACGGGACACCCGTCGGCCCCAGCTCCGAACGCTCCTGCTTGGCCTTCCTGCGACCGAACACTTGGGCTCCCCTCCCAGTCGGCTCCCCGCACACGGCGGTGGGTCAAGAAGCGTGCCCCATAGGCCCCACCAGCGGCAACTCGCGAACTCCTGAAAGCCAGGTCACCTCCGGCGGCGCTGCGTGCCCTTCGCTGCCGGGCTCTCGGCCTTCGGTCCGGCGCCGCCCGACGAGGCGGTGGCGCCTTCGGGCAAGGCCATCGTCTGGGCGTCGGCCGGCAGGTCCGCAGCGCGGCGCAGCCGCCACACCAGCACGTCGGACACCGACTCGGCGCTCCCCAGCTCCCGTCGGGTGGCGGCGTCGGCCAGCAGGGCGGTGGCGTCGTATCCGGCTGCCTCGGCATCGGCCAGGGTCGCCGCCAGCGCCGACCATCCGGCTTCGGCCAGGACCTGCTCCGCCAGCTCAGCCGGCAGCGCTTCCCGGACTCGGAGGACCTGGCGGCGCAGCACTGGAAGGGCCAGCGACCGGCCCCGTACGGCGAGCACGCCCATCGGCTGCGCGGAGGCGGCCCGGTAGGCCGTGCGCAGGTGATGGGCAGCCTGCTGGGCGGCAGAGGCCTGCTGGGCGTGTGCCTTCTTCCCGTGCCAGTGCGCGGCTACGGTCACCAGGAAGAACACGGCGTCGATCACCATTGCGGTCGTCGCCCCGTCCTCGCCCCGCCCGAGTGCAGGACCGCTGTAGACGAGGTCGCGGGCAGCCTGGCGAAGGGCCCGGTCGTGACCGCGTTCGGCCCGCACGTGGGAGCGGGAGGCTCGTTCGAACAGGAATGCGGCGTCTCGTAGTTCGCGCCGGGTGTGGGCGGCGGACGTCTTCGAGAGCGCGTCCAGGACCTCACCGGCAGCGGCGATGTATGCCGCGGCCACCCCGTCGTCCGCCCCGTCCATGACCAGCACCGCCTGCCACAGCGCCGTGCTTGCCCGGCGCCGCGCCGATGCGGGCCCCGACGGCACCGACTGCTCAGCGCCCTGACTGGTCCGGCGGCCGGACCAGCGCTCCCGGATCCGCGGCAGGGATAGGTCCGGGCCCAACTTCGAGCCCGGGTAGAAGACCGGTTCCCCTTGGGCGTTGACGTCTCCGGGCAGCGCGACCGTGTACCCGAGGAGGTCACCGGACGGTGCGACGCGCGTGCGCACCAGAACGCCGGCGTCGCCCAGGCGGTCGAAGAACTCCTTCTCGTTCTCGGCGCCGGCCACGGCACGCCGGACGGTCTCGCGGAGTTCCTCGCGGGGGGTGCGCTCGCGGCCCTGGCGGGCGGCCTTGTGGCGTTCGGCGCTGGTGGGCCGCTTGGCGGCGGTGCCGTCACCGGGGTTGAGGCGGCGCAGCCCCAGTTCCTCTTCCAGGCGGCGGGCCTCGGCCTGGACGCGGACGGCGTCGAAGTCGAGTTCCGGACGGTTGCCGTCCTCGCGTACCAGGGTGGCGAGGATGTGGATGTGGTCGTCCGCGTGCCGTACGGCGACCCAGCGGCAGCCGGAGCCTTGGTCGGGGTCGTCGATGCCGGCGGCGGCGACCATGCGGCGGGCGACGTCGCCCCATTCCTCGTCGGACAGGGTCCGGTCGGTGGGGCCGTTGCGAACCGACAGGTGCCACACGTGCTTCGCCGGCCGCTCGTCTTCGGCGAGCAGCGCCAGGGGCTGGTCGAGGAGTTGCTGGAGCTGCTTGTACGTGACCTCGGGATCGCGGCCGGGGTCGGGGGCGCCATGGTCCCAGGAGGCCACCAGGTGCGGGTCGACGTGCTCCTCGGCCTTGCCGGGCCCGTACAGGTAGCACAGGAGGCCGATGGTGCGCTGCCCGCGCTTGTGGATTTTGGGGACCATGGTGGTGTGGAGTCCTAGTTGTGTTCGAGGAGCTGGGCGGTGGCGCCCTGGACGCGGGCGGAGGCGCGGTGGACCGCGTCGAGCACGGCGTCGAGCTGGGCGTCGGGCGGCTGGGCACCGGAGTTGATCGCGCGGACCAGCTGGTTCAGGTTGTTGCCGATCTGTCCGAGGTGGCGACGGGCAGCGAACAGCTCGGCGACCATCTCGCGGCGCCCTGCGATGGCCGCAGCGCTGGTCTGCGGATCGCGGGAGGCGCTGAGGGCGGCGCGGGCGAAGAAGCCGGCGAGGGTGACGCCGGCTGTCTTGGCAGCGGTCGCGACGAGCACGAGCTCGTCGTCGCTCATACGGACGCTGCACACGTTGGGGCGCTGACGGCGCTTGTACGTACGGCGTCGCGTACGGGCGGCTGAGGGTGCAGCTGAGGCTGACGCGGCTTCGTGCGTGGGTTGTTGGTCCCCTCCTGGCTGCGATCCGCCCTCGGTCGCAGCCTCCTCGTCGGGCGTCCCCCGGCGCCGGACGAGGCCCTGCCCACCAGGGGCAGGGAACCCTTTGGACACTCCGCCGATGGTGGAGTGCCCAAAGGGATAACTTGCTCCTCCTGGGAGTGAGTTGACGTCGGGAGAACGGTCCTCGCGGGCGCAGGATTCGGCCGACCTGACGGTCCTGTTCAGCTCCGGTTCGCGCTGGTGTTCAGCAGACTGCATGGGCGCTTTGGCTCCTTCCGGGAGGCCAGGTGGTGGGGGAACGGGACGGCGGCCCTGGTACTGGTCCAGGCCGCCGTCGGGACAGGGTTTGGTCACTGGCACAGGGCGCAGCGCTCGAAGTGCCTGGCCAGGGCCCTGGCCATGTTCTGCTTCATGCCCCAGGCGTGCCGGGTGCTCGCCTTCGCCGCGCTGCTGCCCTCGTGCCGGGCGGCATGGCCGCGCAGGAAGGCGATGTCGCGCTCGTATCCGGCCTTCATGTCGGCGAGTCGGGTGCAGGTCTTCATCGGTGGGTGGCTCCTTCGTGGGACTTGGGGGAGGCGGTCGCAGAGCGAAGCGCGGTCAGGACGGGGCCAATGTGCTCGTTGCCGAGGGGGATGCCGCGGGCGCGCATGATGCTCCGCAGCTGGGTTCGGGTGATCTGCTCGTTCCCATCCGCAGCCAGGGCTGCGGGGACGTCCGGGAGGACCAGCTCGACAACCTCTTCCTCGGACAGGCGGCGCGGTCCGGTCCGGCGCTCGGACCGTCCGGCGTGGACCTTCGCCCGGACGGTCCGGGGACGTACCGGTCCGGTCCGAGTCCGCCGCGGTCCGGGTTTCGGGCTGGGGCGGTCCGGTCCGGCGGGGGTGTCGGTCCGGGTTTCGTCGTGGTCCGGGTTCGGTCCGGTCCGGGTCTTTGCCGGGTCTGGTGGTGCGGTGGTCCGGCTTGGGTCCGGGGCCGGTCCGGGTTTCGGGCTGGGGCGGTCCGGTCCGGCGGGGGTGTCGGTCCGGGTTTCGTCGTGGTCCGGGTTCGGTCCGGTCCGGGTCTCTGCCGGGTCCGGTGGTGCGGTGGTCCGGCGCGGGCCGGGGCCGGTCCAGGTTTCGGTTGGGCCGTTCCGCAGGGGCCGGGCGATGCGCTGGTGGATCTGCCGCATCAGGACTCCGAAGGCCAGCATCGCGCCCGTCGGAGGGACGGCTGCGACCACGTAGTCCAGGAGCGGGACCGGACTGCCGGTGGTGCCGCTGACGCCGGCGACGTTCAGCGCGATCGATCCGGCCGACCCTGCGGCCGTCAGCCCGATTGCCCACCAGTCCGTCACCCGGCGCAGACCCGCTCGCAGCATCAGCAGCTCGCCGGCCACGATGAACATGTCCAGCGTGGCAGGCCAGGCCCACTGCCGGATGGGCGAGCGGTCCAGGCCGTGCCTCCCAGCGACTTCGGCGAGGTGGGCGTAGGAGAGCCAGAATCCGGCGCCGGTCAAGACGATGATCACCGTCCCGGCAGCGATCAGGGCGTATCGGTCGGCGGTCTCCTCGGTCAAGGGCTCCCTTTCTCCGGGCTTGCTGTGGGGCGTGGTGTGTGGCCGTCGGCGGCGCGCATGGCCGACCGGGCGGGAGGTGGCGCCGGGCAGGTCATGCCGCCTTCCGCAGAGCGTCGTTGAGCTCGCGCGTCTGGGCCTGGCGCGGCACCTGGCAGAACGTTTCCTCGGGTGCGCTTCCGTGGTCGTCCTCGTCGTTGCTGCCGGCGGGGCTGGCCTGGCTGTCCGCGGCGGGGACCTTCCAGTACCGGTCGCGGTCTGCCACTGCGTGCGCCGCCCGGCGCAGGAGGTCGCGGGCGTGGTCGAAATCGACCCCGAGGACGTAGGCCAGCCGTGAGGTGCTCCAGCCGCGTACGTGGGCGGCGCGGGTGACGGCGTCGCGCTCGGCGGCAGAAAGGTGGACGTCCCGGCCCATGAGGGCGGCGCGGACCCGCTGGTAGTCGAGTCGCTTGGCGACCTTGGCCCGCCAGGGCTTGCGTTCCGCCTCGGTCAGCCCGCCCCACAGGCCCCAGCGGATGTCGTTGTCCATGGCATGGGTGAAGCATTCCTGCCGCACGGGGCAGGCGCCGCACAAGGTCTTGGCCTCGGCGATGTCGGCGTGGGCCCGCGGCGCGGGGAAGAACATCCGGTCCGCTTCGGCAGTGTCCAGGTCGTGGCAGTTCCCTCGGTCGTGCCACGAGATGTCGGCGATGCCACGCAGGTCGGGCACGGGCTGGGTGTTGGTGGTGATTTGGCGCATGGGATGGGTCTCCAGGGCATGCCGGATAGCGGCGCGCGGGTGCGGCACGCAGCGGTGGGTGCCAGCTGACCGGCTCGCTGGCCGGGCGGTGGAAGGTGGTGGGCGCAGGTGGTCAGGCGGCGCGGAAGCGGCGGTCAGGGCCGTCGAGGTGGACCGGGGTACACATGCCGGATAGGCGGGAGATCACTCGGTCGCCGACCTTGTCCCGCAGCACCGGCTGCCCGGTCGCCATCCCAGGGGTACGCACCGGCGGCAGGTTGGAGGTGACGATCGTCGGCATCTGGTTCTGCGCCCGCCAGTTCAGCAGGCGGAAGGTGATCTCCTCGTTCCACTCGGAGGCCTTCGCGGCGCCGAGGTCGTCCAGGAGCAGCAGCGGGATCCGTACGATCCGGCGCAGCAGGTACTCGGGATCGCCACCGCCCCGGGCCCGCATCTCGCCGTACAGGTCGGCGGCGGTCGTGGCGTGCCAGCGCACCCCGCACCCGGAGGCGGTCAAGGCGCGGATCGCGGCGTACGCCTGGTGTGTCTTGCCGGCGCCGGTGGAGCCCCACAGCAGCAGGCTGCGGCCGTGGGTGATCTCCCGCTGCCCGGCAGCCCCGAAGTGCGGGTTCAGCGGGTTCGCCGCGTGGCCGACGGCGCTGCCGGCGATGGTGCGGACCCAATCGGCTACGGCTGGGTGCTCGACGCGAGCCTCGCGGTAATCGCGCGGGATTCGCAGCTGAGCGGCCTCAAGCGCGGGGATCGCTTCCGGGGTGTCCGCGATTGGGGCGGTGGGGTCGATGCCGCGCTCGGCGAGCTTGCGCCGCATCCAGGCCATCGCAGCGTTGTCCGCAGTGGTCTGGGGGTCGGCGAGCCTGGTGCGGTTCACAGGGCGACTCCGAAGATTCCGGCGGGCTCGGTGGGGTTGCGGTACGGCGTGTAGGCGGGGGAGGCGCTGGTCCAGGGCCCCGCGCCGGAGGCGGAGGACGGGTTCGAGCTCGACGACGGTGCTGGCCCGGAGTTGAGGAACTCGTTGACCAGGCTCGGCAGGACGCTGGGGTTCAGCCCCTTGGCTCGCAGCCGTTCCAGTGCCGGCCTCAGGACGTCGGGGCCGTAGCCCTCGTCCAGCAGCGTGCGGATCTCTTTGCCCAGGTGCCCGAGGACCTTCTTCGGCGGACGCCCTCCGGGGCAGTCACGCAGGTACTCGGCCATCAGGACCTTCGCCGACCACTCGCTTGCGTCGGCTGCTTCGAGCACCGTTTCCGGGGAGGAGCTGAGTGCGGGCGCCTCGCGCTCCCTACGGGAAGATCCAGGATCCAAGATCCTAGATCCAGACCGTGACTCCTCAGTGAATGTGGCGCCCATCACGTCATCTGCTCGGCCTGTACCGCCCTGACCTGCAGATTCCTTCGCGGGTGTTACGGGGGGCGGGCAGGGGGGCGATGTGGCCTCGGTCTCACGCTCCTGGGTGGGAGTGGTGTGCATCACGGTGGGGGTGGAAGCGGGTGAATCGGACGGAACGGTTCGCGTGAGTGCTCCGTGAGCATTCGCGGAATCGCCTCCGCCGACGATGCCGGCGGGCGCCCCGTGGACTTCGGAGGGCGCCTGTCGTGGGCTGGCCGCCGCAGGGATCTGGGTGTGGCACTGGGGACGGTCGCACTCGCCGCACGCCTTCGCCGCCTCGTGGGTCGGGCAGCGGGGCAGTCGCGAGTCTGAAGCACGGTTGATCTTCTGATGCCGGTCCCAAGTCACGATGTGCAGCCAGGACTTGCCGTCGCAGCCGGTGTACCGGCACACCAGGCCGGCCCCGGCCAGCTGCTCCAAGTCACGGGCGACGTGCGCGGGGGTGTGCTCCGGGCGCAGCGCCCACAGCCGCCCCGCGATCACGGCCGGATGGTCGCGGAACCGGCCGGAGTCGTCCGCCTGGGTCAGCAGCCCGAAGAACGTGAGCACCGCGGTGACATCGACGGCGGCAAGGTCCTCGGACTCGAAAGCCTCGGGCTTGATGGTGCGAATGCGTGCCATCAGCTTTCACCCCCGCACCGGAGGCCCGAAATGGGCGGGTGAGCGGTATCCGCTCCACAGTCCGCAGCGGCGGCCCGAGGATCCGGCCTTTCGCGCAGGGGCGTGCCCATGCAAAACTCTCCCTGAGTGATGCCGCAGCCGGTGTGCCCCGTTGGAAGGGCCGGCGCGGTGATGACGGGTCTCTCCGGCCTTTGCCTCGGCTGGAGATAAGACTCTTCGCGTCCGGCGCCCGGGAGTTGCCTCTCCCGGGCGCCGATTGCTTTTACGGAATAGCCGCTCGGTGCGTCCTGCATGCGTTCCAATCGCCGGTCACCGGGTTGCCTCCCGGTGGGGGACGACGAACATACGCAGACGCCCGCACAAGATCCAGACCTGGCTCTACGGACCGTGAAAAGATGTACACGCCAAGCATTTTGCTGCCGTGTTAGCGCGTGTGGATGTGAGCCGCTGTTCGGTGGCGCCGCCCATGCGCACTCCGGGCGCCGCAATAAAGATCTTCAAAAGAGCCCCCACGTTCATGAACCGGCAGGCTGTCGCTCTGTACCGGCTGGTCAGGTTTGGATTTAAGCCCGCAGGCAAAGGCTTCGTCAACGGCATCTCAAGAGTGAATCCACGCGCGTAGATGGATGTGTGGGATGTGTGGAGGTCACATGGGGAGTCCTGGTAACGCCCCTTACTCTCAAGGGGGTTGGATAGCGCCATCTAGCTTGCTTCGGTGATCGTCTGTGGCGTGAATGATCATTCACCACCTTGCAAGAAAAACCGGCAAGGATTTGCCGCTTTCTCGATCATGGAAAACCGCAGGTGAGGGAATGTCCGGATTCGCCGTGGAGGGCCACCGGGTGTCGGCGGACATGGTTGCACGTTTAACCAACGGCCCTGTGGTCGAGGCCACAAATTACTGATCGGTACTACTTGGGCGTATCGTCTTTGTGGGAGACACCAGGCCGGGGGGCCAGCATTCACGCTGCCCCCCGTTTTTCATGCCCTCAGGCAGGTGCCTCCCGTGTAAAACACGGAGACAAGGAAGAGCCTCATGGTTGCTCAGGGGATAGTCCCCTTCGGCGATGACCGCGCCGAGAACAAGGGCGCACGCGGCGGAGAAATCGCCGGTCAGTTCATGGGGTTCGGTGGCTGGCTCAAGCGATGGCGCCAAGCGGCGGGGATCACCCAGGCCCCGGTGGCCAAGGCCCTCGGTATGGGGGTGCGGACCTACCGCAACGTGGAGAAGGGGGCCGTTCCGCCCCGGTTCACCAAGCCCCAGTGCGAAGCGCTCGCGGATCTGCTCGGGCTCGACAAGAGCGAGCGCCACGCCCTGCTGCTCTACAACATCGGCACCACGCTCGACGGTGACCCGCAGATCGACGCCAGTCCGGAGCTGCGCCGGGCACTTCGCCTTCTGATCGACAGGCAGATGCCCTCGCCTACGTACCTGACCGACCGCAATTGGAACATCCTCGCGTACAACGCGGCGATGGCCGAGTGGTGGCCCTGGGTCATGGAGCCGCGCGCCAACCTCATGCGCTGGGCCCTGACGAACCCCGAGGCCCGCACCCAATACCACGACTGGGAAATGCACGCCGCGGCCTACATCCGTTTGCTGAAGTTCGCCCAGGCCACCCACAAGGACAACGTCGAGCTCATCGACCTGATCGCCGAGGTTCGCCAGAACCCGGACGTCGAGCGGATATGGCGCACCGAGGCCGACCTGGAGGCCGACAGGGACGGCCACGTCTTCCGGATGATCATCCCTGCCCTGGGCTGGGAAACCGTCGAAGTCGTCTCCCACGTCCTGTACCCGGCGTCGATGCCGCACTGCCGGTTCGTGGTGATCACCTGGGTCGAGGCCGAGTCCTCCGATGACGAGACCGACGCCCTGGGTGGCAAGCGGAACGCCTGGGCCCATGCCGATCCCAGCACGTCCACTCCGCAGCCCTCTGCCCAGGCCGAAGCCGATGCCGCCCGCCGCCGCGCGGCCCGCGCGCTCACCGCCCGCCTCGTCGTCGACAGCGCAGACGAAGCCGCAGCGCTCGCCGGCCCCGACGGCGTCCCGCTCCCAGCACTCAGCGTGCTGGCCGGGCCGGAGTGCCGACTCACCCTGTCGCCCGAGAATCACTCCGTGGTGTGGGCGATCCAGGAAGTCCCTGGGGAGTGGGGCATCACGCAGCTGGGTGCCGGAGCCGTCGTCGACCGCATCCACCGGCCGATCGTGGACCCCCAGGCCAGAGCGGAGCTGAAGCTACTTCTGCGCGCCTCGCTACCGGACTCCGACCAGGCGGCCATCAGCCGGCTCCACGGGCAACTGCCCCAGGTTGACCTCCGGGCCGCCCTCCTTCGCGAGATCTTCAACGACCTCCAAGAGGGCGAGGGCCCGCCCCGCTAGCCGGTGTGGATAGCCCGCCGACCAAGGAAAGTCACTTACTGTCACGCCTGATGCTGTCTCCGTTTGGGGGCCTGGGGGTCGGGGCGCGGTCGTCCGGACGACAGAGAACGTCCGGACGGCTGATCCCCGCAGCTCCTGGGCCGTAGGCGCCGGAGGGTGCGCCAGCCCGTCCTCGGATCGGCCGAGCGCCTCGAAGAGACGGCAGATCCCACGAATCTCAGGAGTCACTGTGTCCCGACACATCTACGACTGCCCCGTTCGCTGGTCGGACCTCGACGCGAACGGACACCTCAACAGCTCCCGTTACGGCGTCCTTCTGGAAGAGACCCGCATGCGCATGTTCAGCATGCTGGTCCCCAAGGACCCCGCCGAGCGCCTGGCCCGCAACTTCCTGCTGCGCGAGCAGACCATCCGCTACCAGCACCCGCTTGAGACCTGGGAGACTCCGGTCCGCATCGAAGCCTGGGTGGCTGACGTCAAGCGCGTCTCCCTCACCTTCCACTTCGAGGTCAAGGGCGACGAGCATGTCTACGCCACCGCGACCTCCGTCGTGGCCGGTTACGACTCCATCCGGGGCGGTATCCGCCGCTTCGAGCAGGATGAACTCGACGTGTTCAACAACTACGCCGACGCCACCCAGGCCGCCAACAGCTGAACCGTCGACGAGACAACGGGCGGTCCTCTTTGTGGTCTGCTCGAGGTACGCGGACGAGGGCGAGCCAGCGGCCTTTGGCCGGGGCGGCGATGCCCGAGGCGTAGATGACCATGGTTGCGGAGGCCCGGACCAGGTTCAGCAACATGGTGGCGCCCCGGAGTGGACGGGGTGGCGAGTGCTTCGATGTCGCTAGCAGCGTGTCGTAGGGCGGGGCCTGCCAGAACCGCCGGGTGTACCAGTCCTGGCAATAGCCGTAGCAGTCGCCCCACCACGGATCATGTCGGCCTGACGAGAAGTGGTGGGTGTGCCCGTCGGAGATCGAAAGGGGCCTCGCCGACGGGGGTTGCGGCGAGGTCCCGACCGAACCGTACTCCTGAGGGCGGGGGCGGGTCGCAGTATCTGTGAATTGCAGAAGTCTGCAATTTAATAGATGCTGTGATTGCTGTGTCCATAGGTAGCCGCGGCACAGCACCAGGCATTTGCCCCGCTCGGGGTGGTGAGAAGGGTGCGCGGCCATGACGGTTCCGCTGTATCAGGCCAAGGCCGAGTTCTTCCGGATGCTCGGGCACCCGGTGCGGATAAGGGTTCTGGAGCTGTTGCAGGACGGGCCGATGCCGGTGCGCGACCTGCTGGCCGCGATCGAGGTCGAGCCCTCCGCCCTGTCCCAGCAGCTCGCGGTCCTTCGGCGCTCGGGGATCGTCACCTCGACCCGCGACGGATCGACCGTGGTCTACGCACTGGCGGGCGGGGACGTTGCGCAGCTGATGCTGGCGGCGCGGCGGATCCTGACCGAGGTGCTGACCGGGCAGAGCGAGCTGCTGGAGGAACTGCGCGAGTCCGAGGTCCCGGCCTCGTGAGCGTGAATACTGCGGTGACGGCCGTGCTCGGCAGGGCCCGCTCCGTCCTGCCCGCCCGGGCCGACTACGTGGTCATGGCCCGTAGCCCCCGCCGGGATCTCCTGGCCGGGCTCACCGTGGCGATCGTCGCCCTTCCCCTCGCCCTCGGATTCGGTGTCTCCTCCGGCCTGGGCGCCGAGGCGGGGCTGGCCACCGCCGTCGTCGCGGGCGCGCTCGCCGCGCTGTTCGGCGGATCGAACCTCCAGGTTTCCGGCCCGACCGGTGCGATGACCGTGGTCCTGGTGCCGATCGTTGCCCAGTACGGGCCCGGCGGCGTCCTCACCGTCGGCCTGATGGCCGGGGTGCTGCTGGTCGGTCTCGCCCTTCTGCGGGCCGGTCAGTACATGCGGTACGTGCCGGCGCCGGTGGTGGAGGGCTTCACCCTGGGGATCGCGTGCGTGATCGGCCTCCAGCAGATACCCAACGCACTCGGGGTCGACAAGCCCGAGGGCGAGAAGGTCCTGCTCGTGGCCTGGCGGGCACTCGTGGAGTTCGTGGCCTTCCCGAACTGGACGGCGATCGGCCTCTCCGTGGGGGTCGCGGTGGTCATGCTGGCCGGAGCGCGGTGGAAGCCGACGATCCCGTTCTCCATCGTCGCGGTGATCGCCGCGACCGTGATCGTGCAGGTCTTCCGCCTTGACGAGGCGGCGCCGATCGGGGACCTGCCCTCCGGGCTCCCCGCCCCGTCCCTGGCCTTCCTCGACGCTTCCGCCTTCGGCTCGCTGCTGGCTCCGGCGGTCGCGGTCGCGGCGCTCGCCGCGCTGGAGTCCCTGCTGTCGGCGACCGTGGCGGACGGGATGACGGTGGGCCAGCAGCACGATCCGGACAAGGAACTGTTCGGGCAGGGCATCGCCAACCTCGCGGCCCCGCTGTTCGGCGGAGTTCCCGCCACCGCCGCCATCGCCCGTACCGCGGTCAACGTCCGTACCGGTGCCTCCTCCCGGCTGGCCGCGCTCACCCACGCCGCGGTGCTCGCGGTGATCGTGTTCGCCGCAGCACCCCTCGTCTCTAAAATCCCCCTCGCCGCCCTGGCCGGCGTGCTGCTGGCCACGGCGATCCGCATGGTGGAGGTCGGCTCGCTGCGCGCGATGGCGAAGGCAACCCGCTCGGATGCCGTCGTCCTCGTCCTGACCGCCGCCGCCACCCTGATCCTCGACCTCGTATACGCGGTGATCATCGGCCTCGTCGTCGCCGGAGCCCTCGCCCTGAAGGCGGTGGCGAGCCAGGCCCGGATGGAGCAGGTCGACTTCCGCCCGGACCTGCCCGGCGAGCACAGCGACGAGGAACACGCCCTGCTCGCGGAGCACATCGTCGCCTACCGCATCGACGGACCCCTCTTCTTCGCCGGCGCCCACCGCTTCCTCCTCGAACTCTCCGAAGTCGCCGACGTGAAGGTCGTCATCCTGCGCATGGCGAGGGTGACCACCCTGGACGCCACCGGCGCCCTCGTCCTCAAGGACGCCGTGGAGAAGCTGAACCGGCGCGGCATCGCCGTGATGACCTCCGGCATCCGGCCCGGCCAGCGTCAAGCCCTGGACGCCGTAGGCGCCCTGGAGCTGCTGCGCCTCAAGGGCCGCGAGTACGCCACCACCCCGGAGGCGATCGCCGGAGCCCACAAGCACCTGGAGCAGGCGGGCCTGCTGCCCCGTACGCACCACCTACCGCACCGCACCCGGAAGGCCGCTCGATGACCGTCCCCGCCGACCGCCGCATGATCGAGGTCTCCGGCACCGAAGCTCTGTGGCTCCTCGAAGGCTCCGCCCAAGGCCGCCTCGTCTACGTCCAGCGCGAGCTGGCCGTCGTCCGCCCCGCCGCACACGTGATGGAGTACGGACGGCTCGTCGTCCGCGCCCCCGTTCAAGCTGCCACGATTCCCGGACGCGCGTTGCTGACCTACCAGGTCGATGAGATCCGAACACCGGCCGGCACCGGCTGGACGGTCAGCGCGCACGGCCCGGCGGATGTCATCGCCGACCCGGATGAGGCCGCCCACTACCGGCGTACCCTGCCTGGCTGGGCGCACGGGCCCCACGACACCCTGCTGCGCCTGCACCCGCAGTCCGTTTCCGGATTCCGCCTGGCCCGCACCGCGACGGAGGCGGGCCGGTGATCGTCCAGGTCGAGACGATGCCCTACCGGCACGTGCTGGACGTGCCCGCCATGGGCTCGGCCGTCCGCATCGCCCGCGAGACCACCGAACTGGTCCTCGTGGAATGCGGGGTGGGCCTTCGCCATCCGAGCGTCGGGCCGGCGCTGCTGATCGTGGCCGAGCTGGTCACCAACGCGGTCCGCCACGCCGCCGTGTCCTCCCCGATGATCACCGTGACCTACGCGCACGGGCCGGGGGCGTTCGCGTTCGCCGTCCACGACCGCCACCCCTACCAGCCCGCCCTGTTCGGGGCGCTCGGCACCGCCCCGGGCAGCGGCCTGGCCATGGTGGTCGAGATGACCATGGAGCTCGGCGGCACCGCTGTCGTACGGGCGGATGCGGACGGTCGCGGCAAGGCCATCTGGATCACCCTTCCCCTGTGAAGCCGAGGAGCTGACGATGACGATCGAATGGCGCTACACGACCAGTCAGGACCTGGGGGTCCTGTCCCTGGCCGGGTATCTCGGCGCGGACGCCACCGACCGGTTCACCGGCGCCATCGGCTGGGCGCTCGCCCGGGGTACCGGCCCGGTCATCCTCGACCTGACCGGTCTGCTGGGCTGGTCGGCCGGCGGGCAGATCGCGGTCGCGCAGGCCGCCCGCCGCCTCGGCGAGAGCGGGCGCCGACTCGAGCTCGCCGCGATACCCGCGGACGGATCTCTCGTCCCGGACGCCACCTGCCCGCCCGTCACCGTCCACTGCGACCTCGCCGCCGCCCTGTCCGCCCACGGCGCCCACGGCACGGTCAAGCAGTGGACCACCGATGACTGGCCCACCTCCCCCGAGGAACCCGCCCTCACCTGAGACCAGCACGACCATTCACGAGAACGACGAAGGACACCTGCACCATGAGCGACATCATCTTCAAGGACTCCAACGGCACCGTCCTGGAGGACGGGGACTCGGTCACCCTGACCAAGGACCTGAAGGTCAAGGGCACCTCCGAGACCCTCAAGCGCGGCACCCTGGTCAAGAACATCCGCCTCACCTCCCGCCCCGGCGAGGTCGAGTGCAACACCAAGAAGGTCAAGGGCCTGGTCTTGAAGACCGAGTTCCTCAAGAAGGCCTGACCGGCGAAGGACCCGCCCTGGGGGTCCGAACGTCACGAAGGTGCCCCGCCCGGGTCCCGTGAGTTGCAGGGATCTGCAATTGTGGAGGTCACAAGGTGTGAAGAGGGGCGAACGGATGCCCCTGCGAAGGAACGGTTCCGGGTGGATGAGATGGGCAGTCAGGACAGAGGTACGAAGGTGAGCACACCGCTGTACCAGCTGAAGGCGGAGTTCTTCAAAACGCTGGGTCACCCGGTCCGCATCCGAGTCCTGGAACTCCTCTCCGTACGCGAGCACGCGGTCGCCGAGATGCTGCCCGAGGTAGGGGTGGAGGCCGCGAGCCTCTCCCAGCAGCTGGCCGTCCTGCGCAAGGCCAACCTGGTGGTCACCCGCCGGGAGGGCTCGAACGTGTACTACACGCTCACCCACCCCCAGATCGCCGAACTCCTGCGGGTCGCCCGCGGCATCCTCTCCGGCGTCCTGGAGGGCCAGGCCGAACTTCTGGCCGACCTCAAGGCCAGCCGCCACGCTTGAGCGGTGCCCCACGGTGCCGGCCCTGCGGGGCCCGCACCCCACATACTGCGGCCGTCTTCCGTTAGTGCGGGTTCAACGCGCTTCTGACACCGGAAGACGGCCGCTCCCTCTTGTGTTCTGCACCGACGGCTCGGCCACGGATACCGCTGGCCCCGAGGGTGGCCCGCATTCAGCTGTGCGGGCTCGACGGACGAACCGAGACGGAACCTTCAACCGCCCTGCCGTCCGTGGATCCCGCCGGGCGCCGCTTCAGCCCTGGTCTCATTTCTGGGCGTGTTGGCCCAGGTAGAACAGCAGCCAGATGAACCCGGCGAACACGTGCGTGCCGAAGATGTAGAAGAAGGCGCGCAGGGCGACGCCCTTCTCTTTCCATTTCTCCTGGTCCGCCGCCGTGTTCTTCTCGGGCGGGTTATCCGTCATGATGCGTCTTCCTTCCCGGTGTCCGGCTCCTGGAGCAGGTCGGTGCACGGGCGGACGAGAACCTGCATGCCGTGCTCGCCGGCGTACTTGATGACGGCCGCGACTTCCCCGGCCTCGACTGTGCGGACGTCCTGCTTGGGGCCGGTGCTGAGGTAGGTGATCTCGTACATCGGGACGGCCCGTTGGGTGATGTTGGTCAAGGTGTGCCTTCCGGCAGGATGAAGCGGACGACGATCGTCTTGCCGCGCCCTCCGGAGGAGGGCTCGATGCGGACGTCGCCGCCGAACGCACGCGCAAGGTCAGCCACCGCGCGTAGCCCCTGCCCGGAGGTCCGGCTGGCATCGGCCAGCGTTAACGGGCGCGAGTCCAGGTCCCCGACGGATACCACGAGCAAGTGCTCGGTCATGTGGAGGGTGACCTCCGCATCCGGGGAGTGCTGGGCGTGCCGGATGGCGTTGGTCACCAGCTCGCTGACCACCAGGAGCACGGCCCCGAAGAGCGTGGAGGAGCTATCCAGGCCAAAGAGGACCAGGGCGCGTTCGCTGCGCTCGCGCACGGCTCGTACGGAACCCGGCGCCAGCGGCACCGTCCACACGTGCTTGCGCCCCTCGACGGCCTGCTGCCCGCCGGGGTGCCGGCCCGTCACCGACGCCTCAGACCGGCCGGTGACACTGTCCGGTTCACCGGCTGTCCCCAGCGTCGGTGGCGACGCCGTGATCGTGGGCCACGCGCAATGCGTCCTCCAGCTCCTCTGCGGCCTGCGCCTCCTCGAAGGCGTCGTCAGCCTCCTGTGCAGCCTGCAGACGAGCCCGCGCCACACGGACCCGTTCCAGCGCCGCTTCCTTGAACCCGGCCACACCGCGACCCCCGTCCATCGTATCGAGAATTCGTAAATTGCATAACTCTGCAAGTCTACCGGGTGTGGGTCCGTCAGGAGGTTCATGGTGAGTGGTGAGGCCGGCTACCCGATCTCACCTGCCCCGGCTGGTCAGGGAACCTTACGTACCCGCTGGCTGGTCAGCTCGTAGCGGGCGCCGGCCACGGCCAGGCGGCCGTCCGCGACTCGGGCGGCGAGGTCCGGCTCGTCGGCAAGGCGTGCCCGGACCCGGCGCACGTTCTCGGTGGCCGCCGCGTCGATCCGGGCCTTGCCTTGAAGCCGGTGGTCGATCGCCGGTCGGATCCGGTCCGCCAGATAGCGGATGTGTGCCGGGAGCTCGCCACCGGCCTCGGCGTGTACGGCCGAGGCGACCGCCCCGCAGCCCTGATGGCCCAGGACGACGATCAGCGGGACGCCGAGCTCCAGCACGCCGTAGTTGAGGCGGCGGATTAGTATTCGACGAGGCGGTCATAGCGAGGCTGGCTGCGGAGAACTCGGTCACCCACGCTTTGAGGGGCTGGCGGCAGTAGCGGTGCTCAGATCACTGCCCGACGCCCGCAGATTGGCAGCAGCCCGGCAGGTGAGAAGGAGCACCGCAATCGGCGCAGGTGCTGCCGGTCACCTGCCCTCGATGGCAGGCCGACCGGATCTGGCGTGCGGGAACCCGTCCTGTCACGGCTCCTGGTCGGCGGAAGCCGCGTTCATGATGACGGCTCGGGTGGCGTGGGCGAGGGTGGCCTGTGCGCGTGCGGTGAGCCCGTGACGGTTCCAGTGGAAGATCACGTGGTGGGCGAGGATGTCGCGGGGGCCGCGTTGCAGGATGCCGCTCTGGGCAGCGTTGCTGATGGCCTGCCCGGCAGTCGTGAACGCGGCGAGCCACGGGGCGGCGGCTTCCATCGTGCCGCCGGGGCCGGTCAGGGTGCGGGTGTCGAGGGACAGCAGCCTCCGCAGTCCGCCGCCCATGCCGCTCAGGTGGTCGGGGGTGATGTCCTCGGGCAGGGGCCTCACCCGGGCCACCCGGTCCCACACGTCGCCCTGTTCGTACCAGTCCAGCCCGGCAGATCGGAACAGGGCGGTGCACAGCAGCATCGACATCTCGCGCCGTCCCAACCCCTGGGGCTGGTGGGTGCGGGCGAGGAAGTAGCGGCTGTCGGCGTGGAGGAGGCCGTGGGCGGTGGCGATGCCGTCCGGGCCGCCGAAGGCGAGGACTTCCGGCTCGTAGACGGTCGGCCACCAGCGGATGATCTCTGCGGACTGGACGAGCGCCCCGAGCAGTTGGGAGGTGGCGAGGTGGAGTTGGGCGGGGTCGGCGCCCCGTGTGGGCAACAGCCGAAGCCGCCAGCATGGCGCCTTGCGGATGTACCACCACGCGGCCAGGAGTCCGCTGTCCTCCAGCGTTCGCAGGAGGGGGGCGAGGTGGGTTGCGGCGGCGTCTTCGGCGCGGTCGAAGTCGGCGAACTCGATGCGGACCTGGTGCCAGTCGCGGCGGGCGGCCTGCTCGGCGAGGACGGCTTGCCCGGCTGCCCGGTAGAGGGTGACGGCGTCGCCGAGTTCTTCGGCGTCGATGCCCGCACGGGCGGCGGTGGCGGCGAGGGACTGCCCGGACAGGACGGCGAGGACGGCGTGTTCAGTGCTCTGGGGGGCGTGCGGGGCGTTCATCAGGGGTGGTTCCTCTCCGCGGAAGGTGACGGGAAGCACGCGGCCGGCGCGTGTGCTCTGGAGCAGCTGGGCCGGTGCGGGGGTCAGGTGATGAGGAGGCAGGCGTCCCAGCCGGAGGCGGGCGGCCGGTCGTAGAGGGCGGTGGCCTGGGCGAGGGCCTGTCCGGCGGCGCCTTCGAGGAACCCGGTGTCCTCGGGCGCGTGCTGGCCGGTGAACGTGTCCGCCAGGCGGCGCACGGCGACGGCAAGGCCCGGGGTGCGGGCGTCGCGGGCTGCCCGCCACACGGTCTGGAACAGTCCCGCCGCGCCGTGGCACACGCCAGCGTCGGTGACCTTGGCGAGCTGGCGGGGGTCGGCGAGGCAGGCGAGCAGCGCGTGCTCGGCGGCCTCCTGGCGGCGGGTGTCGGCGGTGGCGATGGCGGCGAGCTGGAGGGCGCGGGCGATGCCGGGGGTGCCGTAGCACCACGACGGCCGCCACGGCCCGGTCGCGTTCGGGCGTCCCGCCGCCGCCTCTTCGCGGGTGATCGTCTCCGGCCACCAGGGGCCGCTCGCGCCGTCCTGGCGCCACTGGTCGAACCAGGCGGTGATGGTGGCGATGGCCTCGCGCTGCCCGTCCACGGCGACGCCCCGGCGTTGGGCCTGGGCGAGGAGGGCAAGGGGGCCGGTGATGCCGTGGGCCATGCCGAAGTTGCCGTGTCCGCCCGGGGTGTAGAAGCGGTGCGGGTCGTGGGCGCACCACCAGCCCGGCAACGTCTCCTCGTGCACGGTCAGTGGCCGGGTGAGGGCGACGAGGTAGGTGAGGACTGCGGCGAGGGCGTCGCTGCCGGGGGTGTGGTGCAGCAGGTGCACGCCGATGCCGGTCAGGCCGTGCAGCAGGTCGTACTCGGCGAACGCGGGCAGCTCGCCGCGCCGGATGCGGGCGTGGGCGGCTTCGGTACGACGGTGCGCGAGGGCGGCGGTGGCCGCATCGAGCCGGTCCCGGGCGGTGCGGTAGCGGTCGTGGCCGTCGGCTGCGGCCGTGTGCAGGACGAACGCCAGGCCGGGGGCGCCGTAGCTGAGGCAGGCGGTGTCGGCTGCGGTCACCTCCGCGCGGGTCGCCTCCGTCAGCCATGCTCCGACCTGCTCCCACGTACCGGCCCCGGTCAGGGCGCGTTCGATGTGCCACAGGGCGACCCCGGCCGCACCAGCCACGAGGGACTGCCCGAGCGCGGTGTCCCCGGCCGGGTCGGGGGCGGCCAGACGCGGGCCGAAGCGAGTCTCGAGGACGGTGGCGGCGTTCACCGGAGGGCCTTGCGCAGGTGGGTGTGCGGGAGGGCGGCGGTGCGGGCGAGGCGATGGGTGACCCGCTCGGCGTCCGGGCCGCCTCCCAGGGCGCGAACGTGGTGGAGGTGGAGGAGGGAGCGGAGCACGGTCATCGGTTCCCGCTGCTCGGCGAGGGTGTTCCGGTAGGCGGCGAGTGCGTCGGCGCGGGCCGCCCACGCCCCGGCCACGGCAGCGGCGTCCGGGTCGTCGCGCCAGGCGGCGCCAGGGGCGGTGAGGGCACGCACGTGCCGGATGAGGGCGGCATCGACGGGTCCGCTCTCGCGCGGCAGGGCTGCGACGAGCCACGCCCAGCCGTCGGCCGGGCAGGGCGCGAACGCGGTGGCGAGGTCGGCGAGCGAAGCGGCGGTGACCGCTTGGGCCGGAAGGCCGGTACGGGCCGCGTACGCGATCTGGGCGAGCGCGGCCGCGCTGTCGGTGGCGAACACCCGCTCGGCGGCATCGCGGGCCACCCCGTGCCCGTAACGGCCGTCCTGCGGCCGGTAGGCGATCAGGTCCAGCCGGGAGGCGAGATGGAGGCTTCGCAGCTCGTCGGCCCAGGTACCGAGCCGTTCGGCGGCCTGCCCATAAGCGGCGGCGCCGTCCAGGTGGAGGTTGAGGACCAGGGGGCGGTCGCGGTTGGGGTGGGAGGCGTCGTGGTGGCGGGTGAACCACCAGCCTGGGGCCGGGTTCCATCCGTCGAGCAGGCGGGGCAGGTGCTCGGTCAGGATCTCGTCCTGCCGGGCGGGGTGCCCGTGCAGGTGCGCGCACACCATGGGGGAGACACCGGGCGTCTGTGGTACGGCCGCTGGGACGGCGGGCCCGACCGGGGCGGGGGTGGGGGTGGTGGCGTGCAGGACGGTCAGGAACTCGTGGGCGCGGCCCATGAACCCGCCCGCGACAGGTGACGTGGAGCCTGCGGCCGGCGAAGGTGCTTCACGCACTTCCACCTCCCCGGCCCGATCCAGGCGGGCCCGGAGGAGTTCGCGGTGGAGCGGCACGTCCAGATCGAGGGGCAGCCGCATCTCGGTCTCGGCCAGGACCACCTGCGCCGGGACGCGTTGCCGGTTCCGCCACCGGGCGAATGCCTCCTCCCACTCGGAGCGCGCGGCGGCCGGGCCGGGTAAGGCGCTTGCGGCCAGTAGCCAGCGGGCCGGGGCCAGGACGGTCCGGCCGTGGCGGACCCGGGGCAGGAACGGGAGGCGGGAGGCGGCGCCCCAGTCGGGCAGCCGCCAGACGGCACGGCGGGCGCCTGCGACTTCGGCGAGGAACCGAGCCAGCGGCGACGTCTGCACGCGCGGCTCCAGCGCGTGCAGCACGCGGGGCTCAAGGACTTGTCCGGTGGAGCAGCGGATCAGGTACAGGTGGCGGGCGTCGCAGGTGACGGCGAGATCATCGAGCGGGATGCTGCCGGGCCCGGGTTCGGGCCAGCCGAGGGAGACCGTGTGCTCCAGCAGGCGCGGGGTCCGGATGACGTTGGAGCTGCGCCGTCTGCGGGCGGGGAAGACGAGCTGGGCGGGCAGCGGCCCGGCCGGGCCCGCCAAGGCGGCGGCCAGCGCGGCGGCATCCTGCTCGGGCAGGAGGTCGGCGAACCGTCCGACCATGGACGACGAGGGCCGGGCCGCTGCCGTCAGCCATAGCTCGAACCGGCCCCGCCGCACGGCGTCCGCATCGTCGGCGTACAGCTGGAAGGCAAGCTCCACCGAGGGCGGCGGCACCAGCTCGTCGGCGTCGACCACGGCCAGCGAGGCGAGGAGGGGTTCGGTGAGGGCCACCTCGCGGGCCCCGTCGAGGGCGGCCTGCTGGGCGAGTGCGAGGAACGCTTCGTCGCGGGCGGACAGCATCCGGGCCGGGGTCGGGCGGTCAGACCCCAGGAACCCGGGCGGGAAGCCGAGCCCCCCGTCACCCACCAACTCCATGACGGGCACGGCAGCACCGGCCCCGTACGTCTGCCGGAATCGCTGGTGGAAGTCACGCCAGGCCGGATTCCCGAACGGGTACGGCGAGAGCCGGGCCAGCACGGAAGCCGCCGACTCGGCCTCGGACAGCACGCCGGCGGGAATGGTGACCTGGGCGTCGAGGACGGCGTCCGGCCAGGACGGCGAGGTGCTGCCGGTCACTTCCGTGGTGGGGGCCAGGAGAGGACCGGGCGTGACGGTGGGGTCGGTGAGGGAACGGAGGTGGGCGAGCGGGTCGGCGGCCGTGGCCGTGGCATCCAGGACGGACAGCAGCACGCCATGCTCCAAGAGCTGGACGAGGAGGCCGTGGACGCTCTCGTTGTCGGCGTGCGGGTAGTCGGCGGCGACGGCTTTGGCGACGTCCGGGAACAAGGCGGGGGCGGTGGCGGCGGCCAGGGCGGTACGGACGGGCCCGGTGGCCGCCACGGACACCTCCAACGGGGAGAGGCCGTCGGCGGGCGTACGGCCGGGCCCCACGATCCGGCCTCCCCGGGCACACGCGGCCGGGTTCGCCACGACGAGCAGACGTTCGCGGATGCCAGCGTATGAGGCGAGCTGGTCGGTCACGGCGCCCAGCCAGACGGCGTCCGGCCGCAGCACGGCCCGGTGGCCGGGACCCCACAGGGCCTGCGGCGTGGGCCCGGTGCGGGCCGACGCGACTCCGGCGAAGTACCCGAACGGGGTGGCCCGTCCCTGCCAGCGCAGCAGGTAGGCGGCTGTGGAATGCACCAGCCGCCGGACCTCCTTCCCGGACGGCACGGGAGCGGTGAGCAGGGCCGTGGTCTGCGCGGCCAGGACGGGGCTTGCGGCCTCCAGCGCCTGCCGGGCCTGGGGATGCTCCCCGACGGCCGCCAGCCAGGCCCGGCCGCGTTCGGGCCCGCCGGGCCCGGACGGGTCCACGTCGGACGCGGGAACCCCTGTGCCGGGGTGCGTGGTGGCCCGCACCATCAGGGCCTGCGTGTGCCGATACAGCCGTGCTCCGCGCCCCATAACTCTTCGCCCCCTGGCAGCTGTCGTGGTGTGGTCGTGGTGCCGCCGGGCACACACGTGTGCCCGGCGGCGGGGATGGTGCAGGTGACGGGGAGCACGGCGGCCGGCCTCCCTGCTCCGCCTCACCTTCGCGGCGGTCCGGTCAGGAGGGGTCGTTGACGGACGACGCGCACGCGGTGGAGCCGTTGGAGCAGGTCGAGCCGCAGCCGTCGTCGGTGCTGCGCAGGAGGCTCGCGACGGGCGCCCCGGCCTCGACCACGCGCACGTCCAGGTTGAATTCGCCGCTCAGGCCGGTCGTTGCCGTGGCGATCTGCTTGGTCATGATCACTTCTCCTTGTTCGCGGTGGTGCTCTTGTTGGCCTGGTCCTCGCGGGGCCAGGAGATGACGATGCGGCGGTGCCGCTTGGTGATGACCCGACCGGCGGGCAGCTCGGACTCGGGGGTCGTGGCGGGGTAGGCGTAGATCACCGGCTCGCTGCGGCGGTGGTCGCGGTCCCAGACGCGGATCTCCTCCACCAGGGCCTGGGCCACGGCCTTGGCGTCGGGGCCGTAGCCGTGCGCCCCGAACTCGGCCCGGTCGCCGTTGCGTCGGATGGTCATGTAGGCGAGGGAAGCCCCGTCGAGGAGGGACAGGCAGGCCGACTTGTTCTGCGGGGCGACGAGACCGGTGTCCAGGTCCCCGTCCACGGACATGAGGCAGAAGCCGTCCAGGGCGGTCGCCAGCCACATCTGCAGGCCGGTGAACGGCTCGCTCATGGCCACGGTGACCTCGGACCAGACTTCGGCCCGCTCGGTGTCGAACACACCGTTCAGGGCCTCCGGGTCCTCGGGCCAGCCCTCGTCGAAGCGCAGGGCGATCTCCCTGCCCCGCAGCAGGAGCAGGCGTTCCTGGTGTTCTCCGGCGCCCTGCATCGTGACGAAGCCGCACATCTGGGCGGACCGGGAGACGAGCCGGTCGCCGTCGAGGTCGAAAGCAACCGACCGGCTCAGGCCCCGCATCCGCAGCGGGACGACGAGGCGCCCGCCGTCGCTCAGCTGGTCGGTCCAGGCGGGCGGGATGTCCCAGGCCCCGGCGGTGACGATCAGCCGGTCGAGGGCTCCGGTGTCCGGGATACCGCCCTCAGCATCGACGGTGTGGACCTTGACCCGGGCGTAGCCGTTCTCGTCCAGGAGCTTGCGGGCCCGCGCGGTGACGTCGGCATCGATGTCGACGGTGGTGACCACCCCGTCGTCGCCGACGAGTTCGGCCATGAGCGCGGCGTTGCAGCCGCCCGATCCGACTTCGGCCACGTCCTGACCGGGCTTCAGCTCGGCCTGCTCCAGCATCATGGCTTGAATGCGCGGCGCCGATACCGAGCTGACGGCGATGCCGTGCTGGTCCCTCTTGGTGGGGACCGCCGACTCCACCTCGTATGCCTTCTCGGGCGTCGCTTCGGGCGCGAACCGGTGACGGGCGACCGTCAGGAACGCGGCTTCGACCCGCTCGCTCGTGATCATTCCGGCCTTGACCATGTCGCTGGTCATCGCCTGGCGCAGCGCGGCCGCATTGTCATCCGTCGTGTCGGTCAACGTCTCTCTTCCTTCTTGTCGGTCTCCGGGGCAGGTCCCGCCACGTCCCGCCCCGGGGGCCCGTGGCGGGGGTTCAGCTCACACCACCGGCCATACCGGGTGTGGTGTTGGTGGGGACGCGCCCGGCGGAGGTGACCGGGAGCACGCACGCCGGCGTGGTGCTGTTGAGGACCTGCCGCGGGTTCAGGTGGTGGCGAGTTCGGCGAGGAATTCGACGTTCGCCTTGACGTCGTGGCCGAGGACCACGCTGTGGCGGGGCAGGTCGGCGAGACGGGTGGCCAGGAGTTCGCGGGTGACCCGGCTGGCTTCGCCGGTGGGGGCGAGGCCGAAGACGTCGGGGTAGCGGTCCTCGGTGGCCCCAGTGAAGAAGTCGTCCTCGCCCAAGGCCCTGCCCTCGCTGAGGACGGCCGGGGCGGCGTCGGGGTCGATACGCGGGAAGACGATCTTGGCGGCGCTGCCCTCGGTGGCCAGGGTCAACCCGAGCCAGGTCACCAGCTGGTCCGGGAAGAACTGCGGCTTGAGCTCCTTGCCGGAAGAGGAGCGAATGGGCAGGCGACGGCCGTCCAGAAGGGCGCGGGTGACGGACTCGTGCTGGGTGGGGTGGAGCTGTTCCCCGGAGAGGACGCGGGCACGTACGTCGTCGTAGAGACCGATGGCGTCGAGGAAGCCGAGACCGATCGCGGCGGCCGACGGCCACGGCAGCACGGCGACCCCGCCGTCTTCGTTGGGGCGGACGAACACGCGGTCGTTGGCCAGTAGCTGCCAGCCGGCGCGGGCCAGGAGGAACCCGACGGTGGACTTTCCCGCGCCCTTCTCGCCGAGGGCCAGCACGGTACGCCCGTCGCGGACGGCGGCGGAGGCGTGCAGGATGCGCCAGCCGTCTGTGAGGAGCCTGGAGCGCAGGACCTCGCGGGCCAGGCGGGCGGCGGCGAGCGCGACGGGCACCTCGTCGCAGCCGACGATCCGCAGGAGGCCGGGCTCGTACCGGTAGGCCAGGCGCTCGCCCGGCTGGACAGCGGCCACGACACCGTCGTTGCCCCGGGCGTAGAGCATGGGCTCGTTGGCGTACACGCACTCCTGGTGCCGGCCCTCGCCGATCTGTTGGGCGAGGGCGGCAACCTCGACCGCCTCGACGTCGGCGGCCACGACCGGACCCGCGTGCGGGGCGACGGCGTCCACGGCGTTCCACCACGGGCCGAAATAGCGCATGGACCAGTCGGTGATCACCGCCGTACTGCTGGTAACGGTGACGTGGGCTTGGGCGGCGCTGATGCGGGTCGCGAGGGTCATCGGGCTCCTTCGAGGTGGTGGGAGATCATCTTGCACGCGAGGTGGATCTTGTGGTCGGCGGCGGCGAGGAGACGCCGTTCAGCCGGGTCCAGGCGGGGCAGGCGGACGGCCGGGCGTCCGGCGGTGAAGTGGACGGGCAGGCCGAGCTGGGCGCCCTGGTGGTCGACGGACAGCTCAACCGGCCCGTCCTCAAGGCCGAGGGCGTGGGTGAGGGCGTGGAGCACAGCGCCGGCGGGGCCGCAGCGGCCCCGGCCGATCCCGGCGTTGATGCGGCGTGGGCGGGCGCCAAGCTCGGCCCGTACGGCCCGGACGGGTACATGGACGCGGCGGCCGTCGATCCGGGTGGTGGATGTGCACAGCACGGAGGCGTCGCCGTGTTCGCCGATCACGTGCCCGGCCACGCTCTCTACGGGGACGGCGAGTTCGGCGGCCAGCGCGAGGCGGTAGCGGGCGGTGTCGGTGGCGGAGCCGACCCCGTACACGCGGGCCGCGCCGGAGGCGCGGGCGAACAGCCACGTCAAAGGGTCGACGGGGTTGGTGACGACCACGGCCGTCCCCTCGTACCCGGTCAGGGAGCGGGCCAGGGCGGCGATCAGCGGGGCGTTGGCCTCCAGACCGGCCATCCGGACGTCGGCGGTCGCGGTGTTGGTGAACTTCGCCCGGGGGGCGACGACCACGGCCGCGCAGTCGCGCATGTCGGCGGGTTGGGCAGTCTGGGCCCGGACGGGCGAGCCGACGATCTGGGCCATGTCCTGGAGGTCGGTGACCAGAGCGGCGGCCGAGCGGTCGCTGCCGGAGGCGATCAGGATTTCCTCGCACCATCCGGCGGCCACGAGGAGGGCTGAGACGGTCTGGCCGACAGCTCCGGCTCCGATGACCCCGACGGGGCCGGTGCGCGAGCTCATCGTCCGGCCGCCGTTGCCGCGTGATCCAGGGCCAGGCGCCACACGGTGCGGCCGTCCATCGACACGGCCGCAAGGAGAGCGGAGACCCGGTCGAGGAGCGTGCACACGACGGGGGCCTGGGCGATCAGCGTGCGGGCCGACTCCGGCAGGGGCAGGCCGGTGGGAGCTGTCAGGTAGGTGGTGAAGATGTTGACGGTGTCCATCAGCCACAGGACGACCAACTGCCTCAGCCACGCCGCCCGCTCCGCAGGGGTCAGCCGGTAGGTGGCCAGGTCGGTGAACTGGCCGATGCCCTGGAGGACTGCGGTGGCGCCGGGCCCGGCTGGGGGCTGGACGATGAGCCCGAGGACCATGCGGGAGACGAGCTTGGCGACGTCGGACGCCGGGTGGCCCAAGGCCAGGCCCGGGTCGATGAACGTCGGCCGCCTCTCCGGCCCGTCCGGGAAGACGACGTGCTCCGGCTTCAAGTCGCCGTAGACGATCCCGATGCCGTAGGTGCCGGACAGCCGCATCTTCCGCAGCCGTGCCACGACGGCCCCCAGTACCGGCGCAGACGGCCCGGTCAGGGACACGTACGTGTCCCCGGAGATCCCGTTGAACTTGCGGGCGAACGTGCCGTGGACGGACCGCTCACGGATCGCAGCGCCCCCCACCAGCGCGGCCACCGCAGGCTTCTGGAGCGCGTCCAGCTCCTCCGCCACACCCGCCAAAACGTCGAACGTGCGGTGCGGGTCCTTCGCCAGGATCTCGCCGAGCGTCACACCGTCCACGGGTTCGGTGAACAGGACCCCGCCGGCCAGTCCGGCCACCGTCGCCGTCCCGAGTCCGGCTCCGGCCAGTGCCCCGTACTGGGCGGCCTCCCGCTCCAGCAGCGCGCCGGGCGACGATAAGTACGCGGCCTGTTTGGCCCTCACCTCCGCCCAGTCCCCGTGCGTGCCGCGCAGCACCGACGCCAGCGACACCCCCAGCAGGGACACCTTCGCGAACAGCGGCCGTCCGGCGGCCTCGACCCGGCGGACATACCCGGTCACCGACGGGATGTGCGGGCCGACCACCACCGGGCCGTCCGGCCACAGGGCGGCGGCGGCCTGGGCGATCCGCTCGTCCGCGTAGGCGAAGACGTTGTCCGGGCTGACGGTGGTGTTCACGGTGGGCTCCTCGATGACGGTCGAAGGTGGTGTGGAGCAGGTGCGCCGGCGAAGGTGCTGTGGAGCACCTGCCGCGGGTGGAGGGCCCCGGCCATGGCCGCCAAGGCCAGGCCACGGCCGGGGCCGGTCAGGCGGCCCGCCGTCTGGCGGGCGAGTGGTTGTCGGCCGCGTACCGGGCCAGGTGCTGGGCGAGCTTGGCCAGCAGCCTCAGCGAGGCGGCCGGGTCCCCGCCCCGCGTGGCGGCCATGTTGCGGGCGTGGTGGACCGTGGCGAGAGCTATGTCGCGGCCCCGGCCGTCCGGCATCCAGTCGGCGAACTCCTGTGCGGGCCCGGCCAGGTTGGTGATGTGCTGCCGCAGCCGCTCCCGGATCTGCGCGGCGGCCGTGCCGTGGGGGGCGTGGTCGGCGAGCGCGAGCGCGGTGTCGATGTCGCAGGCGACGTCCACGGAAGAGGTGACCGGCGGTACCTGGGCCGGCGGTGCGATGCCGGCCCTGGGCCGGGCGGGGAGGATCGGTGCGCTCGTGCGGGACATCTCCAAAGCTCCTGTTCACGGCTGATCCGGATGAGAGCAGCACCGAGAAGGCCGCCGGGCGGCCGGTTCCTCGGGCATGACGACTATTCAACTCACGGTGATCGGGCAGGGGTACCGTGTCGGCGAGGGCAAGCGGTATATCGGGTATACGGGCAGGTGCTTCATGGCCACACGCACACCGAACGACCGTCTCCGCGATCTGATCGCGGAGTCCGGCTTAACGTACGAAGCCGTCGCGAAGGCGGTCCGGTCCGTCGCGGCCGAGTGCGGGATGGCTCTGCGGACGAACAAGTCGGCCGTGGACCACTGGGTGCAGGGCGCCCGACCACAGCCCGACACGGCCCGCTATCTGGCCGTCGCGCTCTCCCGCCGCCTGGGCCGGCTCCTGACCCCCGTGGAGTTGGGCCTCGCCGACGCCGACCCGGACGGCGGCCATGACAGCATCGGTCTTACGCTGGGGGGCGATCCGATCGACTCCCTGATCCCGATGTGGAGGGCCGAGTTGGACCGCAGACGCTTCCTGTCGGCCTCCGCCTACTCGGTGGCCGCCGCAGCCCTGCCCCTGGCGTACGTACGCGACATCGCGGAGAGGACCGCAGCCGCCCGCACCGGTCAGGTCATCGGGATGGCCGAGGTCAACGCCGTGCGCGACATGATCGGCATGTTCTCCGAAATGGACGAACGCCATGGCGGCCAGCACGGCCGCTCCGCCCTGGTGACCTACCTCCGCGACGACGTCGCGCCGCTGTGCCGGGGCCGGTTCCGCACGGACGAGATCCGTGCCCAGATGCTGTCCGCCGCGAGCCGGGGCGTCCATTTGCTGGGCTGGAAGTCCTACGACGCCGGACAGCAGGGCCTTGCCCAGCGCTACTACCTCCAGTCCTACGGGCTCGCCGTAGAGTCCGGACTGCCCGGCCATGACGGGTTCGTGATGCGGACCATGGCCATGCAGGGGCTCAAGCTGCACCGTCCCGAGCACTGCCAGGGCCTCGCCGAGACCGGCCTCACCCGGGCCAAGGGCCGCGTGGACTCCCAGACCGAAGCCCTCTTCCGCGTCGTCCACGCCCACACCCTGGCCAAGACCGGGCTGTCGGCCGCCGCCCTCGCCGAAGTCGGCCGAGCCCGCGCCCTGCTGGAACAGGGCAGCCAGCGGGGCGACGAGGTGCCGTTCTGGGGCCTGGCGTGGGGGCCTGTGGCGCCGTCGGTGTTCTCCCGGACGGCGAAGGTCTTCGAAACCCTCGGGGACCACCGGGCCGCCGCCGCCGAGTACCTGCACGCCGCCGCCACGAGGCCCGCCGGAACCTACGCCCGGATCGTGGCCCTGGACCTGGTCGCGGGGGCGGAGCTCCACCTCAAGCGCGGCCGGATCGAGCAGGCGTGCGCCACGTTCGGGCAGGCCATGGACCACATGGAAGGCGTCCGCTCCGTGCGGACCCGCAAGGCCGTCAAGACCATGCGGGCCGACCTCGCACCCTTCCGGGCACGGGGGCTTCGCTGCGCGGCCGAGCTGGACGAGCGGGCCGTGTCGTTCCTCGCCACCGCGTAGGAGGCGACCGGGAGTACGCGGCCCGGCGGAGGTGACGCCGGTCCTGGGGTGGAGCGGTGCTGTCGTACGAGACATCTCCCTGGCTCCTCTTCGCGGTGGTCCGTGTAGGGCGAAGCGTCGGCGTGGGGCCGGGTTTCCGGACAGGTTCCGGGCCGATCGCGTTTGGCGTTACGGCTATTGAACTCACGGTGATCGGGTGGGGGTACCGTGGGCGGCGGGGCACCTTGTTCAATCTGTTCAAGATCGCTGCGGGGAGTGCGAGTTGGCGGAGAGTCGTAGTCCGAACACCGCGCTGGCAGACGTCATCGCCGAGGCCGGATGTACCTACGGGGTTCTGGCCAGGGACGTCCGTGCGGTGGCCGCCGAGTCCGGGGTGACGCTGCATACCTCCCGCTCGGCCGTTCACTCCTGGGTCATGGGTGGTACACCAAGCGGTCAGACCCGCTCGTACATCGCCGAAGCCCTCACCAGAAGGATGAAGCGGAAGGTCACGCCCACAGAGATCGGTCTAGGCTGCGCAGGCACCGGCGAGGCCCTGGGGGCCGATCCACTGGCCAACGCCACCGACCTCGGGAGATTCGTGATGCTCCGTCGCAGGAACTTCCTCAACGCCGCGTTCGCTACGGCCGCCGTCGCCCTGCCTCTCGTTTACGACCACCAGGCCGTCGCCGCGACCCTGCGGGCAGCCGAACGCGGCGGCGCCGTCGGCACTGAGGAAGTCGCCATCGTGCGGGAGCTCACGGAGACGTTCCGGAGCATGGATGAACGCTTGGGCGGAGGCCACGGCCTGACGATGGTGACCGCCTACCTCACCGACACCGTGGTCCCCATGCTGGAGGGCCGCTTCCCCTCGGAGCCGGTACGGCGCAGCGCGTTCGGGGCGGCGGCGACTCTGGCGTGCCTGGTGGGCTGGAAGCACCACGACTTGGGCCGCGAGGGCGCCGCCCAGCGCTACTACCTCCTCGGCTTCCAGTTGGCCTGCGAGTCAGACCCGTACGGGCACGCCGCGTGGATGATGCGGGCTCTGACCCACCAGGCACTCGACCTCGGTCACCCGCAGGCGTGCATCGGCCTGGCGGAGGAGGCGCTGCGGCGTGCGACGGGCAATGTCGACCGGCAGACTGAGGCCCTACTGCTGGTCACCTGCGCCAGGGCGTACGGGGCTGATGGGCAGAGCGGGAAGGCGGCGGCGGCCCTGCTGTCGGCCGAGGACGCGATGCTCACCGCAGGTGACCCGGTCCCTGTCTACGCTGCCGCGTCGGGTCCGGTCGCGGCCACCGTTGCTTCGCACACCGGCAAGACCCTGACCGAGATGCGCGAACACCGGGCTGCCGAGAAGCACTACCGGGCGGCGCTCAAGGGACGGACGCCGGGGACCTATCAGCGGGTTCACGGCCTGACCATGGTCAACATCGGGCGGTCGGTCGCTGCGCAGCAGCGGCACGAGGAGGCCGTGGCCGTGTGGGGTCGGTCGCTGGATTTCATGGATGGCCTGGTCTCGGACCGGACCGTGAAGGAGATCAGGGCGATCCAGTCCACGGCTGCCAGCTACCGCAAGCGCCAAATCCCCGGAGCTGGGGCCTTGCACGAACGCGCCGTCGACCTGCTGCGAGCCCAGGCATGAACCGCGCCCGGACCGGTCCGCTGACGGTCGGCGTCGTGATCATCACCATGGGAGACCGGGAGGCTGAACTCTGTGCTCTCCTCAAGTCGGTGGCAGTCCAGGAAGGCGAGCCCGCCAAGGTCATCGTGCTCGGGCAGGGAGCGAAGCTCCCCGCTCTGCCGGACCCGGTGGCGGCCGTCGAACTGCCGGAGAACCTGGGAATCCCCGGCGGCCGGAACGCCGGGGTGCGGTGGCTGCGCGAACACGGCGGCGCTGACATCGTCCTTGTCCTCGACGACGACGGCCTCCTCCCTCGAACCGACACCCTCCACCTGGTCCGGGAAGCGTTCACAGCGAATCCGAAGCTGGGGATCGTCGGCTTCCGCATCGCCGACGAGAACGGCGTCTCCCAGCGCAGGCACGTCCCCCGCCTCGGGGGCGCTGACCCGCTCATCTCTGGGCCGGTCACGACGTTCCTGGGCGGCGCCCACGCCATCCGCATGGACGTCATCGACCAGGTCGGCGACTTCCCCGACAAGTTCTTCTACGCCCATGAGGAGACCGACTTCGCCTGGCGGGCCCTGGATGCTGGGTGGGAGATCGACTACCGGGCCGACCTGGTCCTGACCCACCCCCGGACCCCGGCCTCGCGGCACGCGGTCTACTACCACCACACCGGCCGCAACCGGGTCTGGCTCGCGAAGCGGCACCTGCCCGCCATCCTCGTCCCGGTCTACCTCGCCACCTGGGCGGCGTACACGCTTGCCCAACGGCCCCCACTGTCCGGACTGAGGTCGTGGTGGGCCGGGTTCTTCGAGGGGGTGCGGGTGCCGTGCCCGCCACGGCGTCCGATGCGGTGGCGGACCGTGTGGCGCATGACCCGACTCGGCCGACCACCGGTGATCTGACCTTCCCCGGTTTCTGATCTGTGAGGTGACGGGGAGCATGGCGCTGGCCGCGTGCACCCCGTCATCTCACCGCGAAGGTCAGCTGTCGCCAGGGGCTTCGGTGTCGTTGGGGCGGCCCGCGTCGTGTTCGCCCTCGCCCGTGTCAAGCAGGAACTTCGCGAATCCCTCGACGCCTACGGCCTCACGGCGGCGGTCGGGGTGAACCGGATTTACCCGACCCAGCCGACAGCGATCGCTGCTTTCCACGCCTGGCAACGGGCCGGCAACCATGATCCCGGCCCATGACGAGAGAACGGAGCCATGGCTTCTTCACGCGAGAGCTTGGCTGCGGCGCCTGTGCGCGGGTGAAGCCAGGACGATGTCCGGCGGCCCCGGATCTGGGGACCAGATCTGGGGACCAGTGCCGAGTACACGCATCTGGGCAATGGAGTAAGGAGGTCCGAACGCCATGGCGGACGGCTGGTCAGCCGGTATGCCACGCGGCCGCTGGGCTGCCTACTGGCTGCGCATCGGCTTCCAACGCGACGTTCCGGCCACCCTCTGTGCGTCGATGGGCAGGGTGCGCTGGACCGGCCCGATAGGGACGCTCAGGCCGGACAACTCGATCTCGCAGGTCGGATGGTCCTGCTGGAGTCGGTCGGGTGCTTGGCCGCGAGCAACTTGCGGACGCAGTCGGTGTCATCAGGGGCATTCATCCAGCGTCCGGCAGCGCGTGTCACTGCTCGGCCCTAAGCTCGCAAGGCAGGAGAAGGGGGAGTTCGTGCGCGATCGCATGCTCACAGCCGACGTACCACTCGGACCGTTCGAAGGCGCCAAGATCACTGTGCACTCGGCGAAGGGCAAGAACGCCAGACTGCATACGCGCAGAGAGTGTGGTCAGCTCCGGACGCCCCATGTGGCCACGATCGAGGTCCCGTTGAACGGGAACGTGGTGGACAGGTTCTGTTCGGGCTGTGCGGACTGGGGTCCGACGTCGCGGCCGACATCGGGGCTGGGCATCTTCATGAGGGCGCTCGGCGGATCGGGACTGCTCCATCAGCTGCAGGCCTATGCGGAGCCGGATGAGGACATGCACTGGACCCAGGGCGAGGTGCAGGCTGCGGCCGAGCTTGCGGTGGCCGCCTTCCGCCGCGGCGCTGGCACTGCTCAGGGCCGGGTAGGCGCTCGACCCGGGGCCGACTCGTCCGTGCGCCGGCCGCGGGCGGAGTGTTCGAGTTCGACAGTGGTCTCCGGCGGCTGCCGGAGCGTGTTGTGGACGGTGCAGTGCGAGGCGACAGCGAGGAGGCCGGCGCGCCGCTCCTCGGGCAGCTCCGGAGGCGGGGTGACCACGACGCGCACCGCGCCCACGCGGGCGGGCGGGCCGGCGGCCATCGCGAACTCCGCCCGTACGCCCAGGCCCGCCCGAGGCAGGCCATGGCGCAGCAGGTAGCGCCCCGCGTAGAAGGCGACGCACGTGGCCAGGGAGGCGGCGAACAGTTCAGTCGGCGTGGGTGCGGTGTCCGTCCCGCCCGCTCCCAGGGGCTGGTCCACGCGAAGCCGGTGTCCGCGCACGTCGACCGCGTACACGTCACCCTCGACATGGGTGACGTCGAGCCGTTGCAGGTCCTCCGACGGCCGTGCCGCTGTGGTGTCCGTCATGGCGGGGCCTCCGTTTCGGGTGGGCTACTGCCACTCTGATCGGCCGGCGGTCCTCGGGCATGGGCCTTTCGGGCCCTTCCGGGGACCTCTCGGCCTCTGAGGGCCGACTCGGCGAGTTCGGAGCACTCCGGGTCAGCCTCGCAGGCGCCGGATGCGAGATCGGCCGGATCGACTCGTCGGCGTCCGGCGGCCCGCTGTGGGGCTGCCAGACGCCACGCCTCATCACGAAAGGTGATCAGGCGCCGGCGACCCGAGTCAGGCTGAGCCAGCCGCCCGGCACACCGGCGTCGTCGACGTCATGGAGGCCCTGCGCGCGTTCGTCGAGCGGACCCGCACACCGACGAAAGGGCCCGCGCCTCCGGGACACGTGCGTGAGCAACCGAGAAGAAGCATGCAGCGAAGACGCGCGTCACCGGCTCTTCCGGAACCTCCCGTTCCCAGTCTTTCGGTCGCTCACGAAGGCCGGGTCGGCGAGAGTCCGGCCCCGCTGCTCCGGATCGATGCGGTGCGCGGCACAAGAGGCGGGCGATGGCAGCCATGACGACTGACACTGCAGAAGTGGTACTCGTTGCCTGACCGCGGTCATCCGGTGGTTTCCAGGGTGCTGAGGGCGGCGTCGAGACGGCGGGTGGCCTCCTCGGCGACGGGCTGGAGGGCGGGCAGGCCGGTGAGAGTGACCATGACGCCGGGGTCCAGGGCCTGGACGGCGGTGCGTTCGCCGTCGGTGCGAACCACGACGTTGCAGGGCAGGAGGAGGCCGATGGTGCGGTCGGCATCCAGGGCCTGGCGGGCGAGCGGCGGGTTGCAGGCACCGAGGATCAGGTAGTCCTCCATGTCGTGCCCGAGCTTGGCCTTCAGGGTGGCGGTGACGTCGATCTCAGTAAGGATGCCGAAGCCCTGCACGGCAAGGGCCTCGCGGACTGCGGAAACGGTCGTGGTGAAGTCGGCATCGAGGTGGACGGTCCGGTCGTAGCGCATGGCGTCATCCCTGTCCGGGGTGTGTGGCGGGCGGCGGGTAGCCGTCCGGTGCGAGCGGGTTCCCTAGGCCGCCAAAAATACCCCCAGGGGTACCCGTGCTAGGCTCGAAATATACCCCCGGGGGTAAATGCCAGCCGAAAGGAGCAACCACGTGTTCTTCATCGACACCATCGAGACCGAGGGCCTGGGAAACCGCAGCTACCTGGCGGGCGGCGCGGACACCGCAGTGGTGGTGGACCCTCCCCGCGACATCGACCGTGTCCTGGCGGCGGCTGCCGCGCGGGGCGTGCGCATCTCGCACGTGGCGGAGACCCATGTCCACAACGACTACGTCACCGGCGGCCTGGACCTGGCCCGCATCACCGGCGCCGCCTACCTCGTGCCCGCTGCCGCCCGCGTCTCCTTCGCCCGCACACCGGTCGCCGACGGCAACACGGTGAGTGTGGACGAGGGCATCACCCTGCGGGCGATGGCCACACCCGGACACACCCCGCACCACACCTCCTACGTCCTGGACGAACGGGGGACGGCGGCCGCGGTGTTCACCGGCGGGTCGCTGCTGATCGGCTCGGTCGGTCGCCCTGACCTGGTCGAGCCGAGGCTGACCGAACAGCTGGCCCGCGCCCAGCACGCATCCGCGCACCGGCTGGCCGCCGAGCTCCCCGACGAGACGCCGGTGCTGCCCACCCACGGGTTCGGCAGCTTCTGCTCCTCCTCCCAGCCCGAGGGCGACGCCACCACGATCGGCAAGGAGAAGGAGGGCAACGACGCCCTGGTCAAGGACGTCGACTCCTTCGTCGCCGCCCTGCTGGCAGGCCTGGAGGACGTGCCCGCCTACTACGCCCACATGGGCCCGGCCAACTCCGAAGGCCCCACCCCGGTGGACCTGACCGCACCCCCGCTGGCCGACGCCGCCGACATCGCCGAGCGCCTGGCCGCCGGGGAGTGGGTGGTGGACCTGCGCAACCGGATCGCTTTCGCCGAAGGCCACATCGCCGGCTCGTTCAACTTCGAGGCGGAAGGCAAGATCGCCACCTACCTGGCCTGGATGATCCCCTGGGGCAAGCCCGTCACCCTCCTCGCGGAGTCACCCGCCCAGCTCGCCGCCGCCCGGCGCGAACTGGTCCGCGTCGGCATCGACCGCCCGGCCGCGGCCGCCACCGGCACCGTCCGCGACTGGGTACCCGACGGCCACGCCCTGCGCTCCTTTCCCCGAGCCACCTTCGCCGACCTCGCCGCCCAGGACCCCCGCCCGGATGTGGTCCTCGATGTGAGGCGGGACTCCGAACGCGCCACGGGCTGGATCGAAGGCTCCGTACACATCCCGATCCACCACCTCCACCGCCGCCTGGCCGACGTACCGGCCGGGACGGTGTGGGTGCACTGCGCGGGCGGAATGCGCGCGGGCATTGCCGCCTCCCTGCTGGATGCCGCAGGCCGCGACGTCGTCGCCGTCGACGACTCCTTCGACGCCACAACCGACGCCGGGCTGCCCCTCACCACCGGCACCGGCAGCTGAACCGCTGCCCCCGCCACCCGAGACTCGGAAGGAAACCAGATGCCTCTCCTCCGCCGCGGCACCGCTCGCGTCACCCCCGACCAGGCCCACCAGCGCACCACCGACGGTGACGCCGTCCTCCTCGACGTGCGCGAGCAGGCCGAGTGGAATGCCGGCCACGCCCCCGGCGCCGTGCATGTGCCGCTCTCCCGGCTGGTCACCGGCACCGGCCTGCCCGCCACGGCCCAGGGCCGGCCGCTGTTGGTGATCTGCCGCTCCGGGCACCGCTCCCAGCAGGCCGCCAGACTCTTGGCCGGGCGCGGAGCCGAGGCCGTCGACGTCAAGGGCGGTATGCAGGCCTGGGCATCAGCCGGGCTACCGGTCGTCGACGCAGAAGGAAGCAGCGGCCGGATAGCGTGAGCGCCCTCATCCTCGCCCTCATCGCTGGGGCCGTCATCGGCCTGGCCCTCGGGGCGCTCGGGGGCGGCGGCAGTGTCCTGGCCGTCCCCGCCCTGATTTACCTCCTCGGCTTCACCCCGGCCGCCGCCACCACCGCCTCGCTGATCATCGTCACCGCCACCTCCGCGACCGCCCTCTACACCCACGCCACCTCGGGCAACGTCCGCTGGAAGACCGGCGCGCTGTTCGCGGCCGCCGGAATCGTGCCCGCGATCGCTGCGGGCACCCTGGCCGCACGCCTGCCCGAGGAGGTGCTGACCGCCGCGTTCGCCGCGATCGCGGCCCTCGCAGCCCTCAGGATGTTCAAGCTCGCCGACCCCCACCAGCAGGCCAGGCCCGTCAGGCCCACCCGGGCCGCCGGTGCGGGTGCCGGACTCGGCGCGGTCACCGGCCTCCTCGGGGTCGGCGGAGGCTTCCTCGCCGTCCCCGCCCTCGTCTCCGTCCTCGGACTGCACATGCGCGCCGCGGTCGGCACCAGCCTGCTGGTCATCACCGTCAACTCCCTCGCCGCGCTCGCCGCCCGCGCCGGCACCAACACGCCCCTGCACTGGGCGGTCATCGCTCCCTTCGCCGGAGCCGCGATCCTCGGAGCGTGGGACGGCAAACGCCTCGCCTCCAAAATCTCCGGTCCCACCCTTCAGCGGATCTTCGCGCTCGTGCTCCTGGCCGTCGCCGCCCTCATGCTCATCGACGCCCTCCGCTGACCCTCCCGCCCGCGACCCGCAACGGCGCCCCACCGCCAGTCGATAACGAGGTGTCCGTAACCGGGCACCAGACAAAAAGGATGGAACACCGCTCATGACCACCCCCCGCGCCCTCAACACCGACCAGGCCCGCACCCGCCTGCACGAACTGATCGTCCTGGACGTCCGCACCCCCGGCGAATACGCCACCGGCCACCTTCCCGGCGCCCTCAACATCCCCCTCGACCACCTCGACCATGCCCTCCCCGACATCCGCCACGCAGCCCAGCGCGGCAACCTCCTCGTCGTCTGCGCCTCCGGCGCACGCTCCGAGAACGCTTGCCACACCCTCGCCGCCCACGGCATCACCACCGCCACCCTCACCGGCGGCACAACAGCCTGGGCAGCGGACGGCCACACCCTCCACCACCCCGACAGCGCCCGACGCACCGCCTGGAACATGGAACGCCAAGTCCGACTCACCGCCGGCGCCGTCGTCCTGACCGGCCTCGCGCTGGGCCGCCTGCACCCCGCCTTCCGCCTCGCTTCCGCGGGCGTCGCCGGCGGCCTGGTCTACGCCGCCCTCACCAACACCTGCGGCATGGCCTCCCTCCTCGCCAAACTCCCCCACAACCGTCCCCACCAGGGCGACCTCGACGCAACCCTCGCCGCCCTCCGGGCCGGCTGACCACCCCCGCCCGATACCCCCTGGGGTACCATGGTTTGAGAGCGCACAAAGCCAGGAGGCAACCGGTGAAAGTCGACGACGACGCAGTCAACTCAGTCCTCAACCGCCTGCGCCGCGCCCAAGGACAGCTCGCCGGCGTCATCGCCATGATCGAAGCCGGCCGCGACTGCAAGGACGTTGTCACGCAGCTTGCCGCAGTCTCCAAGGCCCTGGACCGCGCCGGCTTCAAAATCGTCGCCAGCGGCATGCGCCAGTGCATGACCGAAGCCGACCAGGGTCAGGCCCCCATGACCGAGGCAGAACTCGAAAAGCTCTTCCTCGCACTCGCCTGACGCCCACGCAGAACGGCCCGGCCCCCATCAGGAGCCGGGCCGTCCGCATACCCGCACCGGCCGGCGCCATGAGCCCCCGCGGTGAGACGCCCACGCCAGACTCGGTACTGTGCGCACGGTGACCAGAAAGACGAAGACGCAGGCCGAAGACAGTGATGACCGCGGATTGTCGGTGCGGGCGTTCACCGCGCTCATGCTGGGCGCCCTTGCCGTCGTAGGGGCGCTCGCCCTGCTGGGTGGCTGGGCCGGACTGATCGGCATCGTGGTCACCGCCGTCGTCCTCATCGGCTTCGCGGCCTCCCGCATGTAGAGCGCACAAATGCCCGCTGGAAGCGAGGGCGCGAGGTGATCCCAGTACCGGTTCGGCGGCTCGGCCGACCGACTGCGGCCGGGCGCCGACTGTTGCTGTAGCCGTCGCCCGGCGAGGACGAGAGCGAGTTGTAGGGGCGCCAGTCAGGTGACGGTAGGGATGTGGCGCTCCGCGAGGACGACGTCCCGCCACTGGCCCTGGTGGCAACCGATGCTCTCTCGAGTGCCGACGATCCGGAAGCCGGCCCGGGCGTGGAGGGCGTGGCTGGCGGTGTTCTCGGGGAAGATGACGGACTGGACGGTCCAGATCATGGTGATCGTGGCGGCCAGGTGCCTCAGGTCGTGAACCGTCACCCGCGGTACACCGGCAGCACGAGCTGGCGTCCAGGGCTGCCGGACGGGCTACGAGTTCCTTGGCGCGGTTGAGGACACTGGCCTAAGGTCCGGCATTGTGCGTGGTGACCTGGTGCTCTCGCCGTTCACCTACGCCGATGACATGCAGACCTATAGCCCCCGCGGAGGCCGGCCCAGCTTCGAAGGCGTGGAAGGTGGCCAGGGGGAGGCCGTGCGTGGTCAAGGTCGACGGAACCCTGGTCAAGCTGCCCGTCGCCCTCCGGGCTGATCTTTGGCCCACCACAGGAATGCGGCGGCGTGCTGTCGGTTGGCGAAGCCCTCGCCGGCGAGGTCGAGAAGGAGGTCGTTGCTCCACAGGATGAGCCGGCCGCGGGTCCAGTTCACCGACTCGGGGGACGGCAGCTCCAGGCCGTAGACCATCCGCGCGATCTCGCGTTTGCCGCCGGCCTCGGTCGTGTATTTCAGGATCGTCAGGAAGCGGTCGGGGTACGTCACGCAGAGGACCCTCGTGAGGAGGGCTTCCTTGAAGCCGGTCATGGCGAACGGCTTGGTGCCGGACAGCAGGTGCTCGAGCCGGTCTTCGAGCGGCAGGTCGGAAGGTCCGTGCAGGAGGTACTCGATCGTCTGGCGGGTCGCCTCCCCAGCCGCGGTGTCGCCCATGTCGTTCCACGCGGAGTTGAAGGTGGCCTGATTGCCGGGGCGGGCTCCGACTTCGGAGTTGGCGAAGTCCTTGAGGGTTCTGGGGTCGCAGGTCCACAGCCCGTCGGGGGAGAAGATCTGCTGGTACTTCGACCAGTAGGCCGCCACGTCGGGGTCGAGGGCCGGTTTGACAGCGAGGTACTGCTCCTTCAGCCGGGTCACGCGCTCCAACTGCTCACGATCGACATCCTCGGCGTTCGGGAAACGGGTCTTGAGGTCTTGGAAGGAGCGGAGCGGGTCCCTATGCGGGACGGTGGGCTCCCTGTGCTCCCATTCGTAACCGCACCGGTGCTTCACGAGCCGACGTCCGCCGTCGAACGTGCGGACCACCACGATGTCCTCATCGTCGCTGCACAGTGGACACATGGCCAATGTCATGGCAACCCCCGCTTCGTCGGTGCTTGTGCCTCACTTCGCGCCAATGCGCTCTCCGGCCAAGAGCCGCATTCTCGCATTCAGACAGGGCAGGCGGGGTGCGGTCTCCGGCATGCCGGCGGATCTCGACTTCACTGGCCTGGAGGGCAACTCCGCGCCGCAACGCCTGGTGTCCGGTTCGTGCAACGAGGTGGCAGCGTATGGCGCGTGGGCTTCGGAGGACACCTTGGTGGCGAAGCGGAAACCGCCGCGGTACCCGGCACCGATCAGTCGGTCAGCCGGCACACCCGGTCGTCATCCGTCACCTCGTAGACGTCGATGTGCAGGAGCTGTCGGATGTGGGCCGGGACGCGTGCGGCGGCCTTGAGGGAGGAGGACGGCACGACGAGGGCGTAGCGCGTGTGCGGGTCCTGGCTCGCCATGCGGCGCAGCAGTTGGCCATAGGCGATGTCGGCGTCGATGCCTTTCTCACTGGTGCGGCCCTTGGCCTCGCAGATCAGCCGTTCCGAGCCGCGTACGGCTTCGAGGTCGGTCCACCGGTCCGTGGGATCGATGGGTGTCCAGCCTTCGGCCAGTAGCCAGGTGCGGAAGGTGTCGGTGACCCGGTCCTCGTCGCTGGAGCGGGCCAGGATCTTCTTCAGTGCCGCCAGGTCGGCCGCTTCGTTGCGGCGCAGTCGTCCGCGGCCGTCCGCATTCAGGTCGGCGGGGCGGATGAGGACCAGGCGCAGCCCGTGCGCGGGGATCTGCTCATCGCGCCGGGCGTCGTACAGGGCGCGCTGCTCGCCGCGGTGGACACCGCTGACGGTGAGGCGGTTCGGCTTGTCAAAGTGGGCATCGGCTGGTCGTGCTGCAGTTCGCGGTACTCGACCACCAGCTGATGGCCCGGCCAGTAGGCGTCGACCGGCAGTTGGACTCGTCGGCCGCCTGATCCGGGATCTCCGAGCAGCCAGTCGAACCTGTGCTGCGGCAGGGCGTTCTCCCCGAGGATCCGCTCGCACAACCCAACGACGTACGCTTCATCGCTGCCATCTCTCGTTGCCATGACCGGGCATCCTGCCACCACCCATGGACCAGCAGCACCGGGCTGGCGAACCCAGAGCCTCGCCGCGCAGAAGACCGGCAACGAGAAAGAGGCCGACTTGGCGGTCAACGCCCTGGCCCAGTCCGGTTCCCGAGCGAACGGCCGGGTCGGCGGAGGGCACTCCCGTCAGTTGAGGCGGAGGGCCTGGCGACCATCGAGCGCCTGGGGCGACTCCTGGCGTTGGCGTGAGATCGGCAGCGACCTGCGGCGTCGAGCCGAACTGAAGCGGGCCCGAGGGCCAGGTGGCGTCCCCTGGGGACCAGTTGGGGACCAGCGCCCACGTCGATGGGCGCACAGCATGTACGTATGCGCACGCTGTGCACCCTGAGATTGTGCTGTATGTCCGGATTTTTTCTCCGGCCCATCGATCTGGGGGTCAAGGGGTCGCAGGTTCAAATCCTGTCGTCCCGACTCGTGAGAGTCGTAGGTCGAAGGGCCGCTTCGGAGCAATCCGAAGCGGCCCTTCGATCGTTTTTCGACCTCCCCGGGGTTGTTCCTGCCGAGGTCAGGCGGTCGTGCGGTCAGGTGGTCATGCTCGCATCGGCCTCCCGTTGCATGCCCGCGCACAGCGCCCAGACCACGAACAGGTTGACGGCGATCAGGATCACGGCCCACCACGGGTAGTACGGCAGCCACAGGAAGTTGGCGATCGCGCCGAGGCCGGCGATGGCCACGCCGAAGAAGCGCGCCCACAGGGCTCCGGTGAACACGGCGCAGCCGGCGAGGACGAGGGCGATGCCCAGGATCAGGTGGACCCAGCCCCAGCCCGTCACGCTCCACTCGAACACGTAGTGCCGCGTTACGACGATCAGGTCGTCCCTGGCGAGGGCCGCGATCCCTTCGAAGATCGCCATGGCACCCGCGAAGACCATCAGGGCGCCTGCTGTGATGGTCGTACCCGATGTGGGTGCAGTCCAGGCGCTGGGCTGCGATTGGCTGGTCCGGGCGCTGCCGGCGTCACTGGCCATGTCGGTCTCCTCGGTGGCAGAGCCGACCCGGCGCGCCGGAGTCGGCGTTCCCCCGATTCAGCGTGGCACGGTCACCCTCCGTCGGCACTCCGGCCGCAGGAGGGGGCCGTTCCGGAAGGATCCGGAACGGCCCCCCGGCCCGCCGGGGCGAGCGCTAGTGCGGACCGGCGAGGACGGGGTGCGGGGCCCGGGGACCCGCAGGGTGGGCGGGCCACTCGCGGTGCGCCCGGGCCCCGGTGGCCGGCCGTCGGGACAGGTTGGCGCTGATCATCGCCGCCGCCCGGGCCACGGACTCGCCCAGCGGGGCGATCTGCTTGGCGTCCGGGCTGGTCGCCGCCACGGCGGCGACCACCTGTCCGGACGCGGAGAGTACCGGCGCCGCCACGCACGAGAGCGAGCTCACGCACTCCCCGTACTGGAAGGCCAGTCCCCGCTCCCTGGCCTGCGCGACCCCACGGGCCCAGGAGGCCGCCGTCCGCCCCTCGGGCGGCTCCGCCTCGGGGGCGGAGGTCGCCAGGATCAGCTCGGCCGCGCTCCCGGGCGGCAGTACGACGCCGGGTCTCAGCGGGAAGACGTCGTCCGTCTCGCCGCGCAGACCCGCGACGACGATCGTCTGTCCCGCCTCCGCGACCGACAGGCTGAGGGTCAGCCCGCCGTTCGCCGAGGCGAGCTCACGCAGCGGCCGGGCCGATGCCGCGCGCAGCATCCGCGCCGGGTGCCATGCCTGCCCCAAGCGGAAGGCCCTCGCCCCGAGCCGGTAGCGGCCGGAGCGGCTCTGTACCGCACCCAGTGCCACCAGCTGCCCCAGCAGCCGGTGGGCGGTGGCCTTCGGTAGTTCCGCATCCGCCGCCAGGCGGGTCAGCCCGACTTCCTCGCCCTCCGCTAGCACCTCCATTAACGCGAACGCCCCTTCCAGTACGCCCCGCCCCTCTGTGCCGGATCTGGCCATGGGCGGTCCCCCTTCCACGCCTGGCTCCATCGGTCGGACGGAACCAGAACTCCCCGTTCGTACCGGATCGTTGGAGGTGTCGGTGGTGCCTTCCCCCGTTCACCGGTCCGTTGAATGGACCAGATCATTGTCCGTGAGGTCCGATCGCGCCATTGTCTTCTCGTCCAAGTGACGGAACGTTACGGCGACTTCGGAGGAGCCTGAGGGACCGTCCGCCCGGAACGATCAAGGAGGATCCGATGAGCGCGATCAAGACGAGCGCCAAGCAGTTCAAGTACGTCATGGGCGCCATGACGGCGGTCTTCTTCGCCAACTGTTCCGCCAGCTGACGAAGGAGTGAGGGGTGGGGGCGGCGCGTCGCTCCCACCCCTCCGCCACACCCCAGGGAGGTACGAGTGCTCGAGACCGGTGTCCGTCAGGTACGGGTGGCCATGGCGATGGTGTTCGGCCGGCGGCTGAACGTACGGGCCGTCGAGCGACTGGTCGCCGACGCCCTCCTCACCTTGGAGGAGTTCGGCTCGCTGGGCGACGACGTCGACGAACTGGCCGACGGACCGTTCGCCGATCCCGACGAACGCCGGGACCTCCAGGACCGCGCGCTCCGGCGGACCGTACGCAGACTCGCCGGGCGCTCCCCCTTCTACCGGGAGCGGCTCGCCGGCATCGACCTCGACGGCGTGAGCGCCGCGACGCTCACCGCGATCCCGGTGACCCGCAAGGCCGACCTCATCGAACGCCCCGCCGACTTCCTGTGCGGGACCCCCTACCTGGCGACCCAGACGACCGGAACCACCGGCCGCCCCGTGCAGATCTGGCTCTCCCGCTACGAGATGGAACTGTGGCCCGCGTTGATCGCGCTGTCCCTGGTGCTGCGCGGCGACCTCGGGCCCGGCGACCGGATGCAGATCAACCTCAGCTCCCGGGCGACGGCCGCGGTGCAGGAGGACGTAGAGGTGTGCCGGCTCGCCAACGCCGCGTGCCACGTCGTGGGACAGATCCCGCCGGAGGAGTCCGTCGAGCACCTGCTCGGCCCGGGCGGTGGCGCCCGGCCCACCATCCTCACCGGCAACCCCAGCTACCTCGGCCAGATGGTCACCGCCGCCCGGCGACGCGGCTACGGACCCGAGGACTTCGCGCTGCGCGCGATCTACGCCGGCGGGGAGATGCTCTCGCGGCGCCTGTCGGACGCCCTGCGCGAGACCTTCGGCGCCCCGACCGTCGGCGACGCCTTCGGCATGACCGAACTGCTGCCGGTCAGCGGCCGCACCTGTAGCGCACGGCACCTCCACATCGACCCCAACATGGGCTACACCGAGGTGCTCGACCTGACGACCGGCGAGCCCGCCGCCCCCGGCCGGCTCGGCGAACTGACGGTCACCCCCTACTTCCCCTACCGGGAGTGCATGCCGGTCCTGCGCTACAACACCGGTGACGTGGTCCGCACCCTGGAGGGCGCAGCGGACTGCGAACTGGCGGCCGTGCCCGCCGTCTCCCACATCCTCGGCAAGGCGGGCACACTGCACCGCACCATCGACGGCATCGTGACCCCGCGCGACGTCCTGGAGGCGCTGGACGGCACGCCCGGCCTGCCGTTCCCGCTGCGCCACCGGGCGGAGGTCGGGGTCGACGGCCGGCTCCACGTGGAGGTCGCCTCCAAGGAGGTCACCGAGGCGGAGGTGGCCGAGCGGCTGCGGGCCCAAGGCGTCGACGCCCGCGTCACGGTCCTCCCGGTGGACGAGGAGGAGGCCGCGCGCCTCTTCCCCCTCCGCTGCGACCTGTCGGAGCACACCTTCACCCGGAGCCACGCATGAGCGTCTTCTTCCAGCTCGCGGTCACCGTCGTCCTGGCGGTCGGGGTGTGCGCCGGGGCGATCGCCTACTTCCGTGCCGTCCGCACGCCGAGGCCGCCCGTCGGCGTCTTCAACGGCAGCGACATCTTCATGATGATGGGCTTCGTCCTGGCGCTGCCGTACATCTACCTGGCGCTGCCCGGAGCGGTCCTTCCGGTGGTGCTCGCCCTCGTCTTCGCGGGCGGGCTGTCGGTCGGCTACCAGCCCCTGATCGGCAACGGCCGGCTGCGCTGGGCGCTGATCGCCGTCCTGATCGCGAGCGTGCTCGGCTGCCACCTGGCCTTCGGCGAGACCGCGCCGCCGTACTGGGTGGCGAACAGCGCCGTCGTCGCGCTGATCGTCGTTTCCGCCACGAACCTCAACGTGCAGGGCGGCATGCGGCTGAAGAACGTCGCGTGGTTCCTGCTCGCGCTCGCCGCGTACGACGCCTTCTTCGCCTGGGTCGTACCGCTGACCCAGCAGCTGTCCGACGCGGTCCAGGGGTATCCGTACGCCCCCGCCGCGGGCCTGCGCATCGGCGAGGAGCTGGGGGCGGTGGTCGGCATGGGCGACCTGCTGGCGTACGCCCTGTTCACCACCACCGCCTACAAGGCGTACGGAAAGCGGGGGTTGCGGACAGGGACCGTGCTGGTCACCCTCTTCGGTGCGGTGGCCCCGGTCGCCACGCTGCACGTCCTCGCCGCGGCCACCGATCAGGCGCCGACCCTCATCCCGGCCCAGGTGTTCTTCGGCCCGGCGGCCTTCCTCGGCTACCGCTACCTGCGCCGCAGCGGTCCGGAGCGACGGATGGCCGATGTGGTCTTCCGCGGGACGCGCGGGGTGCGCGGGGTGCGCGGGGGAGCCGTCCCGCAGCCGCCGGCCGGCCGCGGTGCGTCCGTCGAACCCGTGGCATGAGGGCGCCGCGCCGTCCCGGGGGCTAGCCTGGAACTGCGGTGCACCGGCGCGATCGGAGGACCAGATGACCGCCGTCACTCCTGGTAGCGCGCGGCCGCGGAGCCGGTAGAGCCGGCCGCTGCCGTGACACCCGCCGACTGGCTCCTGCTCCCCGCTGAACGGGGCAACCGGGCGACGCGCCTGGACCGGCGCCGCCCCGACGGCGCGGCCTGGTCCACGGGCAACCACGTACGGCCCCTGGTCCACGGAGCCGTCTACTTCGCGGAGCTCCTGGCGGCCGTCCGCGCGATGGGTCCGGGCGATCTGCTGCTGTTCACCGACTGGCGGGGCGATCCCGACGAGCGGCTCGACGGACCCGGCACGGAGGTCGGCTCCGTCCTGTGCCGGGCGGCCGAGCGCGGCGTCCTCGTCAAGGGCCTGCTGTGGCGCTCCCACCTGGACGGTCTTCACTTCAGCCAAGAAGAGAACCTCCGCTTCGGCCAGGAGATCGCGCGGGCCGGCGGTGAGTGCCTGCTCGACATGAGGGTGCGGCCCGGCGGCTCCCACCACCAGAAGCTGGTGGTGCTGCGCCACCGCGACCGCCCGGAGCTGGACGTCGCCTACGTCGGCGGGATCGACCTCTGTCGCAACCGCAACGACGACGCCTCGCACCGAGGCGACCGCCAGTCGCTGCCCCTGGCCGCCGCCTACGGGCCGCACCCGCCCTGGCACGACGTCCAGCTCGCCCTGCGCGGACCGGTCGTCGGTGACGTCGAGGCCGTCTTCCGCGAGCGGTGGGAGGACCCGGCTCCGCTCAGCCGGAGCCCGCTCACCCGCCTGCGGGAGCGGATGCACCGGGAGGACGTCAGTGCCGACCGGCTGCCACCGCAGACCCCCGATCCGCAGCCCTGCGGCACGCACACCGTCCAACTGCTGCGGACCTATCCGAACCGCCTGCTGTACGGCTACCCCTTCGCCCCCGACGGCGAGCGCAGCATCGCCCGCGGGTACACCAAGGCGCTGCGCCGGGCCCGGGCGCTGATCTACCTGGAGGACCAGTACCTGTGGTCCCCCCGGGTGGTGGACGGCTTCGCCCGGGCGTTGGCCGGGCACTCGGGGCTCCGGCTGATCGGGGTCGTCCCCACCGTGCCGGAGCAGGCCGGCCGGCTCACGCTGCCCATGAACCTGATCGGACGGATCAACGCCCTGGAGGAACTGCGCCGGGCCGGCGGCGACCGGGTCGCGGTGTACGGGCTGGAGAACCGGGCGGGAACACCGGTCTACGTCCACGCCAAGGTGTGCGTGATCGACGACGTGTGGGCCTCGGTCGGCTCCGACAACATCAACCTCCGTTCGTGGACGCACGATTCGGAGCTCGGCTGCGCCGTGTACGACGAGCGCCCGGACCGAAGGCGGCCGGCCGACCCGGGAGGTCTCGGGGACGGCGCACGCGCTTTCGCCCGGGAGCTGCGGCTGGAACTCATGCGCGAGCACACCGGGGCCGGGGCGGCGGACGGGCTGTGCGACCCGGTGTCCGCCTTCGCCGCCTTCGCCGCGAGCGCGCGGGCCCTGGACGCCTGGTACGAGAGCGGCCGCCCCGGTCCCCGGCCGCCCGGCCGGCTGCGCCGGTACGCGTCCCCGGACCTGTCCGTGACGCAGCGGATCCTCGCCGCCCCGCTGCACCACCTGCTCGTCGACCCGGACGGCCGCCCGCTCGGGATGCGGCTCCGCCGCAGGTTCTGAGACGCGTTCTCGCGGCAAACCATTGAAAAAACGTACAAATTGATGTCACATAGTGCCCGTTCCCGACACGGTGGGTACCGCTTAAGTGACCAAAATGGCGGCGGGTTAGCATATGAGCACCGCCTAGCTCGAAAGATAATCCTGTGACTGTCAATGAGGACTCGTTCACCAGCTGGAAGAACCGCGAGGAGATCGCGGAGTCGATGATCCCGATCATCGGGAAGCTGCACAGGGAGCGGGACGTCACGATCCTGCTCCACAGCCGCTCCCTGGTGAACAAGTCGGTGGTCAGCATCCTCAAGACCCACCGATTCGCCCGGCAGATCGATGGTGAGGAGCTCTCGGTCACCGAGACGCTGCCGTTCCTGCAGGTGCTCACCACGCTCGATCTCGGTCCGTCCCAGATCGACATCGGCATGCTCGCCGCGGACTACAAGAGCGACGACCGCGGCCTCTCGGTCGCCGAGTTCACCGCCGAGGCCGTCGCCGGGGCCACCGGCACGAACAAGATCGAGCGCAGCGAGGGCCGCGACGTCGTCCTGTACGGCTTCGGCCGCATCGGCCGCCTCGTCGCCCGCCTGCTCATCGAGAAGGCCGGCTCCGGCAACGGCCTGCGCCTGCGCGCCATCGTCGTCCGTCAGGGCGGTGACCAGGACATCGTCAAGCGCGCCTCGCTGCTGCGCCGCGACTCGATCCACGGCCAGTTCCAGGGCACGATCACCGTCGACGAGGCGAGCAGCACGATCATCGCCAACGGCAACGCCATCAAGGTGATCTACGCGAACGACCCGTCCGAGGTGGACTACACCGAGCACGGCATCAAGGACGCCATCCTCATCGACAACACGGGCAAGTGGCGCGACCGCGAGGGTCTGTCCAAGCACCTGCGCCCCGGCATCGACAAGGTCGTGCTGACCGCCCCGGGCAAGGGCGACGTCCCGAACATCGTCCACGGCGTCAACCACGACACCATCAAGCCGGACGAGCAGATCCTGTCCTGCGCCTCCTGCACCACCAACGCGATCGTCCCGCCGCTCAAGGCCATGGACGACGAGTACGGTGTCCTGCGCGGTCACGTGGAGACCGTCCACTCGTTCACGAACGACCAGAACCTGCTGGACAACTACCACAAGGCCGACCGTCGTGGCCGCTCCGCGCCGCTGAACATGGTCATCACCGAGACCGGCGCCGCCTCCGCCGTCGCCAAGGCGCTGCCCGACCTCAAGGCGCCGATCACCGGCAGCTCGATCCGCGTCCCCGTCCCGGACGTCTCGATCGCCATCCTGAGCCTGCGCCTGGGCCGTGAGACCACCCGCGACGAGGTCCTCGACTACCTCCGCGACGTCTCGCTGCACTCGCCGCTCAAGCGCCAGATCGACTTCACCACGGCGCCCGACGCGGTCTCCATGGACTTCGTCGGCTCGCGCCACGCCTCGATCGTCGACGCGGGCGCCACCAAGGTGGACGGCGACAACGCCATCCTCTACCTCTGGTACGACAACGAGTTCGGCTACTCCTGCCAGGTCATCCGTGTGGTCCAGCACGTGTCCGGCGTCGAGTACCCGACCTACCCGGTTCCGGCGGTCTGATCCGTCGCACCACCGTCACACCGTTCGACCGGCTGAACCGACAGGCGGGGCGGCGGTGGGCGGGCCACCGATGCCGACCGGCACCGGGACGCCCCGCCCATCGCCCCCCGCCTGTCGTGCGTCGCGCCCGCGCCCGTGCTCGTGCGGCGCCAGGCGGTGCCGGCCCAGGGCGATCACGGCGCACAGGACCACGAGCGCGCACACGCCCTGCCAGCCGGCCCGGCCGTAGATCCGTACGCCCAGCCAGGACCCGCCGCTGCCGCCCAGGTAGGCGCAGGTCATGTACGCGGTGTTGAGCCGGCTGCGGGCATCGGGCCGCACGGCTACACCCGGGCCAGGTTGGCGACCGTGCCGGACTGCATCGAGACGTCGAGCAGCGTGCTCTACGCCACCGGCCTCCTCTCCCGGGCGCGCGACGGACGGCAGGTCCTCTACCGCCGCAGCCCGCTCGGCGACGAGCTGAGCGGCCGGGGCCGGCCGGAGTGACCCGCGGCCGCCGTACGGGGCCCCGCCGACGCGCGTGCGCGCTCAGGCGCGCGCCCGCACGGGCCGGCGCAGCAGGTAGCCGGCCGCGGCCGTGACCAGGACGGCCATGCAGGTGATGAACACCAGCCCGGCACCCTCCAGACCGATCGGGCCCGCCAGCAACCCCACCCCGATCACCGGCAGCGAGATGCCCGTGTACGCCACCACGAACAGCATCGAGATCACCGCCGCGCGCCGGTCCGGCGGCGAGGCCGCGGCCACCGCGGCCAGCGCCCCGCGGAACGCCAGGCCCTGCCCGGCCCCGCCGACGACGGCGCTCGCCACCACCAGGGCCAACAGGTCCCACCACAGCGCGCCCGCGAGCAGCGCCAGCCCGGCGAGCAGCCCGGCGCAGCCCAGGGGCAGCGACCGGCCCACCCCGACCCGCCCGACGGCCAATTGCCCGGCGGTCGAGGCGAAGAAGGCCAGGGCGACGATCAGCCCGCTCACCGCGTGGTTGTGCACGTCCAGGGACTGTGCGAGGAAGGCGGGGCTGACCGAGGTGAACACCCCGAACAGCGCGAAGCCCACGAAGGAGGCGATCGCCGCGGGCACGAACACCGACCGCACCTGCGGCGGCAGGCCGGGCCGCTGCGGCCGTACGGTCCGCAGCGGCTGCCGGTCGCGCACGGTCTCGGGGAGCCGCGCCAGGACCGCGGCCGAGACGGCCACCAGCACGAGGTGCACGGCGAACGGCAGGTACAGCGGCCAGGCGGCGTACTGCGCGAGCACTCCGGCGAGCAGCGGGCCGCAGCCCAGCCCGCCCATGTTGGCGGCCGTCGCCACGAACGTGGCCCGCGTGGCGCCGCCGCTCGGCGCCAGTTCCATCACGTAGGCCGTGGCGGCCCCGGTGAACAGCCCGGCGGACAGTCCCGACAGCAGCCGGCCCGCGTACAGCCAGCCCATGCCGGTGGCGGACAGGAAACAGACGGCGCTGGCCGCCGAGAAGGCGAGGCCGGCCAGCAGCACCGGCCGCCTGCCGACGGTGTCCGAGGCGTTGCCCGCCAGCAGCAGCACGCCGATCACCCCGAAGGCGTACACGGCGTACACGACGGTCACCACCAGCTCGGAGAACCCGAACTTCTCCTGGTAGAGCCCGTACAGGGGGGTGGGCAGCGTGGTGCCCGCCATGCACACGGCGAACACCGCCCCGCCGAGCAAGCACTGGCGCCACCGTCGGCGATCACCGTCCATGCCGCCGACGGTAACCCTGCTGCCGCGGCCCGGCGCGGCGGCGGCCGGGCCCCCCGGTCAGGGGCGGCCCGCGTGGAGTTCCAGCGGGCCGGCGCCGGTGGCGCGGGCGGTCAGGCAGGCGGTGATCTGGCGCCGCAGGGAGGGCTTGACCAGGCCGGGGAGTTCCTCGGGGGTGACGGTGCGCCACTGGAGCAGCTCGGCGCGGTCCAGCCGGATCCGGGCGAGGGCGGGGGCGTCGAGGACGCCGCCGTCGTAGAGGAAGCGGATGCGGGCCGGACGGCCGGGCTTGTGGGACCAGTTGACGGCGAGCAGCCGGCCCGGGGCGAGGTCGAGGCCGAGTTCCTCGTGGACCTCCCGCCGGGCGGCGGCGCGCGGGATCTCGCCGAGGTCGCTGTCGATGCCGCCGCCGGGCAGGTTCCAGCGGTCGGACCTGCCGTACGCGGGCTGCACCAGCAGGACCCGGCCGTCGGAGCCGGTGAACAGCACGCTCGCCGCGGTCACCGCCTTGGGGCGGCTGGCCCGGTGGCTGGCCGGGTCGAGGGCGCCCGAGTGCTCCAGGGCCACGCGCCGGGCCGGATCCAGACCGGCCGGGGAGCCCGGCTGCGGCACCCCGTCGACGAGGTGGGCGAAGGAGCCGGTGTGCAGGGCGGCCAGCGCGGCGCGCAGCCGGGGCGCGACACGGGCGGGCAGCAGCGCGCAGGCCGCCTCCGGCGGGAGCCAGCGCGCCTCGGCCCTCTCCCCGACGGGGAAGGAGATCGCCGCGGCCTGCGACGCCGGGAGCGGGCCGACGAGGTGGACGTGCACGACCAGGGAGCGGCCGGGCCTGCCGGGCGGGCCGGGCGGGCCCGGCGGCCGGGAGTCCACCGCCAGCAGCCGACCGGCCGGCCGCGCGAGGTTCAGCCCTTCCCGCAGCGCCCGGGCGAGCCCTTCCTCCGGGGTCTCGGTGGGACGGACCGCGCCGCCCGGCAGCTGCGGGTCCGTTCGGCCCGGGGTGGTCAGTACGAGGACCCGCCCGCGCGCGTCGAGGACGACCCCGGTGACGGTCACGAGGGGGGAGGGACGGTCGGGCACGGCGGGCTCCTGTGGATCGGGTCGGCGGCCACCAGCACTGTGCCCCGGCCACGGCGGGCGCCCGGCGCGGCCATGCGGCCCAGGCGTCTTGTCCGCCAGGCCGGGCTGACCGGCACGACACCCCTAGGCGCGGGCCAGCAGCAGGCCGCCCATGGTGACCATGGTCGCAGCGACGAGCCCGTCCAGGACCCGCCAGGCGGCCGGGCGGGCGAGCAGGCCGCTCAGCAGCCGGGCTCCGTAGCCCAGACCGGCGAACCAGGTCAGGCTGGCCAGCACGGCCCCGATGGCGAAGGCCCAGCGCAGGTCGCCGCGGTCGGCGGCGAGGGAGCCGAGGAGCAGCACGGTGTCCAGGTAGACGTGCGGGTTGAGCCAGGTCATGGCCAGGGCGGTCAGCACGGCTCCGCGGGCGGACCTGCTCGTCGCCCCGTCCGTGGTGAGGGCGGCGCCGGGGGCGGGCCGCAGCACCCGGCGGGCGGCCAGGACCCCGTAGCAGATCAGGAACCCGCCCCCGGCCAGCCCGACGATCGTCAGGGCGGCCGGCCAGGCGGTGACGAAGGCGCCGACGCCGGCGACGCCGAGGGTGATGAGGACCGCGTCGGAGACGGCGCAGATGGCGACCACGGCGAGGACCGCGTGGCGGCGCGCGCCCTGGCGCAGGACGAAGGCGTTCTGCGCGCCGATGGCGACGATGAGGGAGAGTCCGCTGCCGAAGCCGGCCAGGGCGGCGGTGACGATGCCGTAGTTCATGACGTTGACGGTAGGCAGCGCGGTCAGTTCAGTACAGCTAAAGATTTTTACGTACCATTAGCACTTGTGATGGACGAGCTTCCGCTGGACCAGGTACGCACGCTGCTCGCCGTGGTGGACGAGGGCACCTTCGACGCGGCGGCGGCCGCCCTGCACGTGACCCCCTCCGCGGTCAGCCAACGGGTCAAGGCGCTGGAGCAGCGGACCGGGCGGGTGCTGCTGATGCGGACGAAGCCGGTGCGGGCGACCGAATCCGGGGAGGTGGTGGTCCGCTTTGCCCGGCAGCTGGCCCGCCTGGAGCGCGACGCGCGGGCCGAGCTGGGCATGGCCGACGGGATGGGCCTCGTGCGGCTGCCGATCGCGGTGAACGCGGACTCCCTCGCGACCTGGTTCCTGCCCGCGCTCGCACGGGTGCCGCAGGACCCACCGGTCTGCATCGAGCTCCACCGCGAGGACGAGTCCCATACGACGGCGCTGTTGCGGGAGGGGCAGGTGATGGCGGCGGTGACCTCCTCGCCCGACCCGGTGGCCGGGTGCAGCGTACGGATGCTGGGACTGGTCCGGTACCTGCCGACGGCGAGCCCGGCGTTCGCGGCCCGGTACCTGACGGGGGAGCCGGAGCGGGACCTGCGCGAGGCACCGACGATCGTCTTCGACCGGAAGGACGACCTCCAGGACGCCTTCGTCCGCGCGCTGACGGGGGACCCGGCGGCCGGTGCGGGGCCGGTACGGCACTACATACCGACGTCGGAGGGGTTCCGTGACGCGGTGGTCGCGGGGCTGGGGTGGGGTCTGGTGCCGGAGCAGCAGTCGAGATCGCTGGTGCGGACGGGGCAGCTGGTGCTGCTGGAGCCGTTGCGGCCGATGGACGTCCCCCTGTACTGGCAGCAGTGGAGGCTCGACTCGCCCGCGCTGTCGATGGTCGCGGAAGTGATCGCGGCGGCCGCCCGGGAGTCGCTCCGGCACCCGGCGCCCTGACCGGTCCGGCCGGGCCGGGCTCCCCGATCCGGTTCGACCGACACGACACCCCCTAAGCTGCGCCCCATGGAGTCCTACACGATCGGCCAGGCGGCCCGGTTGCTCGGCGTCAGCGTCGACACGGCCCGGCGCTGGGCGGATGCCGACCGGTTCCCCACCCGCCGCGAGGGCACGCGGCGGATGGTGGACGGGCCCGACCTGGCCGCCTTCTGCGTCGAGGCCGCGCAGGAGGGCGCCGAGGGCGAGGAGGCCCCGTACACCTCGGCCCGCAACGCCTTCCCCGGCATCGTCACTGGGGTGAAGCTGGGCACGGTCGACGCGCAGGTGGAGATCCAGGCCGGGCCGCACCGGATCGTGTCGCTGCTGACGCGGGAGGCGGTGGAGGAGCTCGGACTGGAGGTGGGCGCGCGGGCCACGGCACGGGTGAAGTCGACCAGCGTGTTCATCGACCGGATCTGACGCGGGCGGCGGAGTTCCGCCGGGGCGGTGAGCCCGGACGCAGGCGTTCCGGTGGCGATGGCAGACTGGCCGTTGATCCGCCGAAGGGGAGTACGCCGTTGTCCATGTTCAGCAACCTGCGCCGGGTCGTGCGGCGCAGCTACCGGCGGGCCGTCGACCTCAGCCACCCGGCCCGCTCCCCGCTCGGCAGCGCGGTGGTCAACTGCGTGGTCTACCGGGACGGCGTACGGCAGGACGACTGCGCCGAGGTCGAGGAGGCGCTGCGCCGGGTCCGCAAGACGGGTGACGGCTTCGTCTGGATCGGCCTGCACGAGCCGACGCGGTCGGAGCTGGCCGGGCTGGCCGAGCTGTTCGGACTGCACCCCCTCGCCGTCGAGGACGCCGTCAACGCGCACCAGCGTCCCAAGGTGGAGCGCTACGACGACACGCTGTTCTCCGTCTTCAAGACCGTGCGCTACGTGGAGCACGAGGAGCTGACCGCGACCAGCGAGGTGGTGGAGACCGGCGAGCTGATGGCCTTCACCGGCCAGGACTTCATCGTCACCATCCGGCACGGCGGCCGTGGCACGTTGGGCCCGGTCCGCGAGGAGCTCGAGCGCGCCCCGGACCAACTGGCCAACGGGCCCGCGGCCGTTCTGCATGCGATGGCCGACCACGTGGTCGACGACTACGCGGCCGTGACGGACGCGGTGCAGAACGACATCGACGCCGTCGAGACCGCGGTGTTCAGCGAGGACGGCGGCCGCGGCGACGCGGGGCGGATCTACCAGCTCAAGCGCGAACTCCTGGAACTGCGGCGGGCGGTGGCGCCGCTGAGCCGCCCGCTCCAGCAGCTAGCCACGCAGCCGATACCGGTCATCCCGCCCGAGACCCGCGCGTACTTCCGGAACGTGGCGGACCACCTGACCCGGGCCACGGAACAGATCGGCGCCTACGACAACCTCCTCGACTCCATCCTTCAGGCCCACTTGGCGCAGGTGACCGTCGCCCAGAACGAGGACATGCGCAAGATCACGGCGTGGGCGGCGATCGTCGCCGTCCCGACCATGGTCTGCGGGGTGTACGGCATGAACTTCGACCACATGCCCGAACTGCACTGGACCTACGGCTACCCGCTGGTCCTCGGCGTCATGGTGCTCGCCTGCTTCGTCATCCACCGGGGCTTCAGGCGTAACGGCTGGCTCTGACCGGACGGGTCCATTCCTTGGGGCGCGCCCGGGTATTGAGCTGCCGTCAGCTCTGGTAGTAAAGTTTCCTAACGAAGCTGGGATGCCTCAACTACCAGATGGAGGCCTTGTGTTCACCCCCCGCCGCAAGATGCTGGCGATCGGAGCACTGCTCGGCAGTGCACTGATCGCCGCCCCCGTCGCCGCCCACGCCACCACGGCTCCCGCCCCCACGGCGGAGACCGCGGCGGCAGCGGCCGTAGGACTCGACGATCCGGCGAAGAAGGAGATCGCCATGAAGATCGTCTCCAGTGCGGAGAACTCCTCGCTGGACTGGAAGGCTCAGTACAAGTACATCGAGGACATAGACGACGGCCGCGGTTACACGGCCGGCATCATCGGATTCTGTTCCGGCACCGGCGACATGCTCGACCTCGTCGAGCACTACACGCAGATCAAGCCGGGCAACGTCCTCGCCAAGTACCTCCCCGCCCTGCGCAAGGTCGACGGCAGCGACTCGCACGCCGGCCTCGATCCGAACTTCACCAAGGACTGGGCGAAGGCGGCCCAGGACGCCGACTTCCGCAAGGCCCAGGACCACGAGCGCGACCGGGTTTACTTCAACCCGTCCGTGAACCAGGGCAAGGCCGACGGCGTCGGCGTACTGGGCCAGTTCATCTACTACGACGCCATCGTCATGCACGGCGACGGCGGCGACTCCACCAGCTTCCGCAACATCCGCAAGCGCGCCCTGTCCAAGGCCAAGCCCCCGTCCCAGGGCGGCAACGAGACCGCTTACCTCAACGCCTTCCTCGACGCCCGGGTCTGGGCGATGAAGCAGGAGGAGGCGCACAGCGACACCAGCCGGGTCGACACCGCGCAGCGGGTCTTCCTGAAGAAGGGCAATCTGAACCTCAATACGCCGCTCGCCTGGAAGGTCTACGGGGACTCCTTCCACATCGGCTGACGGCCGATCCGCCGTTGCGACCCGGGTCGGAATATCGCGTTCTGTCCCGGGCCGCGACGGCTCAGGCTGCGGTGAGGTAACGATCCGTGAGTGGATCAAGCCAAATTCCGCGGGTCGGATGCATGAACATGTCAGGCATTGAGGGCTTTTCGCCGCCCCCAGGCGACCCCGCGCCCCCGAGCGGGGCCTCTTTTCCTCCTGAACGCGGCCCATTTCGCCACGCCTTGTGGTCAAAGACGATCCGTGGGGCTCAAGTAGCGCCAGATTCCATCGTGTTTGACCTGAGAAGCGAAGGAAAGTTCCCATTCCGGCCGGTTGCGAAGTGGCTTGACCGCGACGTAAGGGGGGCATAAGTTCTGCCCCGGCTTGCTCCAGCAGGACGGGCCGAACACACCGTCCTCTGGGGGGACCCTCATGAACCACTACACCGATGTCCTGAAGAAGTACGCCGTCTTCTCCGGCCGCGCGCGCCGCCAGGAGTACTGGATGTTCTTCCTCTTCAACCTGGCCGCCGCCATCATCCTGCTGGTCCTCGACGGCGTGCTGGGCACCTACCCGCTGCTCTACAGCCTCTACGTGCTCGCCATCCTCCTGCCGGCCCTGGGCCTCACCATCCGCCGCCTGCACGACACCGGCAAGTCCGGCTGGTGGATCTTCATCATCCTGGTGCCCGTCGTCGGTTTCATCTGGTTCATCGTCCTGCTGGCCACCGCGGGCCAGACGCAGCAGAACCAGTACGGCCCGGACCCGAAGGCCTACGCCGCCTGATCTGCCGCACGGGCCTGATCAAGGCCTGAATGCCTGAGCGCCGCCCCTGGCCGGGAACAGCCGGGGGCGGCGCTCTCGCCGTTTCCGGGGCCCGCCGGAGCCCGCGTGACACGCGTCTCCCGGACTGGCGGCAGGGGGCTGTCCAGAGCGGCCCGATCACGAGATATCTTGATGTCGAGCAATGTTGCAGACGAGAGACGCAGACTGTGGAGCGGAGCATCCGGTGACTGACTCGACCATCATCTACACGCACACTGACGAGGCCCCGGCCCTCGCGACGTATTCCTTCCTGCCTGTGATTCAGGCGTACGCGTCGACGGCCGGTGTGAATGTCGAGACCCGTGACATCTCCCTGGCCGGTCGGATCATCGCCGTCTTCCCGGAGTACCTCCAGGAGAGCCAGCGGATCGCCGACGCCCTCGCCGAGCTCGGCGAGCTCGCGAAGACCCCGGAAGCCAACATCATCAAGCTTCCGAACATCTCGGCCTCGATCCCGCAGCTGAAGGCCGCGGTCGCCGAGCTCCAGGGCCAGGGATACGCCCTCCCGGACTACCCGGACGACCCGAAGACCGACGAAGAGCGCGACATCCGCGCCCGCTACGACAAGGTCAAGGGCAGCGCCGTCAACCCGGTCCTGCGCGAGGGCAACTCCGACCGCCGCGCCCCCGCCTCGGTCAAGAACTACGCCAAGACGCACCCTCACCGCATGGGCGCCTGGACCACCGAGTCGAAGACGAACGTCGCCACCATGGGCGAGAACGACTTCCGCTCCACCGAGAAGTCCACCGTCATCGCCGAGGCCGGCACCCTGCGCATCGAGCACGTCGCCGCCGACGGCGCCACCACCGTGCTGCGCGAGTCCGTACCGGTCCTCGCCGGTGAGGTCGTGGACGCGTCCGTCCTGCACGTCGACGCGCTGCGTACCTTCCTGAACGACCAGATCGAGCGTGCCAAGGCCGAGGACGTGCTGTTCTCCGTGCACCTCAAGGCCACGATGATGAAGGTCTCCGACCCGATCATCTTCGGCCACGTGGTCCGCGCCTTCCTCCCGAAGACCTTCGCCCGCTACGGCGAGACCCTGGCCGCCGCCGGCCTGTCTCCCAACGACGGCCTGGGCGCCATCCTGAACGGCCTGGGCGCGCTGCCCGACGGCGACGCGATCAAGGCCTCGATCGACGCCGAGATCGCCGGGGGCCCGGCCCTCGCGATGGTCGACTCCGACAAGGGCATCACCAACCTGCACGTGCCGTCCGACGTCATCGTCGACGCCTCGATGCCGGCCATGATCCGCACCTCCGGCCACATGTGGGGCCCGGACGGCGCCGAGGCCGACACCCTCGCCGTCCTCCCGGACAGCAGCTACGCCGGCGTCTACCAGGTCGTCGTCGACGACTGCCGCACCCACGGCGCCTTCGACCCGTCCACCATGGGCTCGGTCCCGAACGTCGGTCTCATGGCGCAGAAGGCCGAGGAGTACGGCAGCCACGACAAGACCTTCGAGATCGCCGCCGCGGGCACCGTCCGCCTGGTCGACGCCGCGGGCAACACGGTCCTGGAGCAGGAGGTCGCCGCCGGTGACATCTTCCGCGCCTGCCAGACCAAGGACCTGCCGATCCAGGACTGGGTCAAGCTCGCCGTCACCCGCGCCCGCGCCACCGGCGTCCCGGCCGTCTTCTGGCTGGACGAGAACCGCGCCCACGACGCGCAGCTGATCGCCAAGGTCAAGACGTACCTCGCCGAGCACGACACCGAGGGCCTGACCATCAAGATCCTCTCCCCGGTCGAGGCCACCGCCTTTTCCCTGGAGCGCATCCGCCGCGGCGAGGACACCATCTCGGTGACCGGCAACGTGCTGCGCGACTACCTGACCGACCTCTTCCCCATCCTGGAGCTGGGCACCAGCGCCAAGATGCTGTCGGTCGTCCCGCTGATGAACGGCGGCGGCCTCTTCGAGACGGGCGCCGGCGGCTCCGCCCCGAAGCACGTCCAGCAGCTGGTCAAGGAGAACTACCTGCGCTGGGACAGCCTGGGCGAGTTCTTCGCGCTGGCCGCCAGCTTCGAGCATCTCGCGACCACCACCGGCAACGCCCGCGCCCAGGTGCTGGCCGACACCCTGGACCGCGCGACCGGTACCTTCCTCAACGAGGACAAGTCGCCGAGCCGCAAGCTGGGCGGCATCGACAACCGCGGCAGCCACTTCTACCTCGCCACCTACTGGGCGCAGGAGCTGGCCAAGCAGACCGACGACGCCGAGCTGGCCAAGGCCTTCGAGCCGGTCGCCAAGACCCTGTCGGAGCAGGAGGAGACCATCGTCGCCGAGCTCGTCGCGGTGCAGGGCTCCCCGGCCGACATCGGCGGCTACTACCAGCCCGACGCCACGAAGGCCGCGGCGATCATGCGCCCGTCCGCGACCCTCAACGAGGCGCTCGCCCTCCTGGGCTGACGCCGACAGCCGTACCCGCGCGTCCCTGACGACGTGATCCGCTCCGCCCCGGTCGGCCCCGTGCCCGGCCGGGGCGGAGCCGTGTCCGGGGCCGCGCCGCTCGGCCCCGGGTGTCGGGCGCCTTCGCGGACGAGGCCGTCAGGGGACTCCTGGCCGAGGCGTGGGCCCTGCGCTAGCGTTCGGGGTCGGTGCCGCCGGGGGGCTTCACCGAAATCGCTCTGGGGGTTCTGTGGCACGTCGTTCCGACACGTCCTGCGGTGGTACCGGCTGCCTGGCGGTCCTGCTCGTGCTGTTCGTCCTGCCCACCGTCGGCTATCTGCTGGCCGTGCCGCTGGCGCTGCCCGATCTGCTGGCCGAGCAGTCACCGCCGCAGCAGCTGCAGGGCTTCGGGCAGTACCTCATCGTCTACGCCGTTCCGGTCGTCGTGGCCCTGCTGCTGGCCCTGTTCGCGTCGCGCCGCCGGAGTGGCGCCTGGTGGCTGGTCCCGGCCCGGGCGGCGGCCCTGCTGGCGCTCGTCGCCGCGGCGCTGTGGTGGACGCAGAGCAAGGTCGGGGAGTACCCGGTGTGGAACGTCCGGGCCACGGCCGAGAGCACGGCCGCCGGACTGGTGGCGCTCGCCTTCGTCGTGGCGGTCCGCCGGTGGGACGCCTCACGCGGCGGCCCCCGCGTCGCCGTCGGCACCCACCGGCCGGCGCCGGGGGAGATCTGGCTGGCCATGGTCCCGCTGCGGGAGGACCCGGCGCGGCAGCTGCGGCACTACTGCGTGGTGCTGGCCGTCCATCCCGGCCACGTGGAGGTCGCCCAGATCACCACCAAGGACAAGGACGGGCGCACCGACCACATCCGGATGCCCAACGACGGCTGGGACAGGGCCTCCGGCCGTGCGCACTGGGTGGAGTTCGGCCGTCCGCCGCGCCGGGTCGAATACGGGATGTTCCTCAAGTCCCGGCCGCAGGGGCGCTGCCCGGCCCCGGTGTGGCGCCAGCTCAGCCGGCAGCTCGGCTGATCCCGGCGGAACCGTCCGGGGTGTTGCGGGTGCGCGCCGCGACCCGGTAGCGGTTGCCGTACGAGTCGTGGCACATGTGGGAGCCGCCGCGCACGGTCCGCTGGGGTCGGCGGGCGAGAAGCGGTCGGCGGACCACTCCCACACGTTGCCGACCGTCTGGTAGGGGCCGTATCCGTCGGGCTGGAAGGCCTTGGCCGGAGCCGGCGGATCGGGGCCCTCGCGAGGGAGCCCTCGCACCGGAGCCGGTGGATCAGAGCCGGTGGATCCGCTCCTGCTCGAAGGCCAGCGGGGACCGCCCGGCCGCCAGGATCCGCAGCCCCGGCGCCACGGTCAGTAAGTTCCGCAGCCAGGCCAGCGCGTCCGGGCCGAGCTGCTCCGCGCCGTCCAGAACGAGCAGCATGTCCCGTTCGGCCAGCCACGAGGCGGTGTTCGCCGTCCCGCAGGCCGGTGCGGGCATACCGGGTACGCAGCCCAGTTCGGCCGTCAACTCACGGACTCCGTAGCCGCCGTGCTGCGGGTTCATGGCGACGACGGCCACCCCGTCGTAGAAGTTGGACGCGATCCGCCGCGCGATCTCCCGTACCAGCAGGCTCCGCGGCTCGCGGAAGGCTCCCGCCACGGTCAGGACGCGCCCCCGCCGCACGGCGGTGAGCAGCCGGGACATTTCGGCGGACGTCGCCGGCAGCGTTCCGGTCGACCCTTTTTCCCTCATCGACCCGGCTTCCCCCATGGCCCCGGATTCCCCCATCGGCACGATGCCCCCCATTGCATGCGTGACCAAGTGCGGCAAGAGGGTTTTTTCGAGCCGCGTGACGATGATTATGCGCCACTTGCGCCGTAAGGCTAGGGGAATGTCGCATTCCGAAGAACGCGTTCGCTGCGCCCCAGGTGGGGACTTCGTCCGGGCCACCGGACGGGCGGCGGGACGGGCGGCGGGACGGGCGGCGTAGTTCCCGTGGTCCGTGTGACGTACGCACCGAACTCCGGCTCCTGGGAACGGTTGTCCGGAAGCCGGGATTGGGCTCTACTGCTGTGCAGCCCCTCGTAGGGGCGTATGCGCGGGAGGAACCAGAATGACAGCGGACCGGCGAACGGACCGGCGAGCACAGCATCGTGCCGGCAGGCGGGCATCGGGCGCGGGCCAGGCGTCCGGACCGGTGTCGCACCGGCGCCGGCCGGCCTTCCGGGGCCGCAGGTCGCTCCTCGCCGCGCTGCTCTCCGGCTTCCTCCTCGTCGGTGTCTGCGCGGCCACCGGAATCGCCTGGGACCCCCGCGACGCGGGTTCCGTGCAGGACGCCTCGGCCCCCGGCGCGGGCCTGCCGGCGGCCACCGCGACCAGCAGCGCTCCCGTCACACCCGGCGCGGCCACCCCCTCGCCCACCGGGCCCCCGGCGCCCACCGAGGGCGCGGCCGCCAAGGGCAACCCCAAGGAAGCGGTGGACTCCGGGGCCGAACGCCCCACCGGAGCCCTGCCCTTCGACATGCCCCAGCCGGCCGCCCTGCGCTCCGGCGCGGCGGGCAAGAAGCTGGTGTTCGCCCACTACTTCACCCCCTACCCGCTCTCCCTCGACAACGCGGCCGCGGACCGGGACTACTACACCCGCAACTACCTGAACCCCGATGGCGAGAACGGGAAGCACGACCGGTACGGCGGCCTGCTGCGCGACCGGCCGCTGCCCGTGACCCCGAAGAGCGGCGACTGGGAGTACGCCAACCTCCAGCAGGAGGTGCGCACGGCCCGCGCGGCGGGCATCGACGGCTTCACCCTCGACCTGCTCTCCCTCTCCGGCAAGAACTGGGACCGCTGCAACCTGCTGATGGCGGCGGCCCGTTCGGTGGACCCGGGCTTCAAGATCATGCTGATGCCGGACATGACCTCGCTGAAGACCGACGACCCGGCGGTGCTCGCCGAGGCGATCGCCACGCTCGCCGACGCCTCCGCCGCGCACCGGCTCCCCGACGGCCGCCTCGTGGTCTCCCCCTTCAAGGCGGAGGAGAAGAGCGTGGCCTGGTGGAACGAGGTCATCGCCCGACTGAAGTCCGCGCACGGCATCCGCACCGCCTTCGTCCCGCTCTTCTTGGACTTCGGCGCCCACAGCGGCGAGTTCGCCCCGATCAGCCACGGCTTCTCCGAGTGGGGCAGTCGCAGCTACGTCGGCCAGGAGAGCTCCACGCGCGACGTCCAGCGGGCCCACGACATGGGCAAGATCTGGATGCAGCCGGTGTCGGTCCAGGACGCGCGCCCCAACCAGGGCATCTACGACGAGGCGGGCAACACCGCGACCCTGCGCTCGACCTGGACGCACGCCATCGAGGACGGCGCCGACTGGGTGCAGCTCACCACCTGGAACGACTACTCGGAGGGCAGTCAGTTCGCCCCCTCCCTGCACAACGGTTACGCGTACCTGGACCTGACCTCGTACTACCTGACCAGGTTCAAGACGGGCAGCTGGCCGGAGATCGTCCGGGACACCCTCTACCTCTCCGCGCGCACGCAATTCGCGGACGCCGACCCGACGGGCGACCAGTCGCTGGTGATGTCGCTCCGCAAGGGGAGCGCCCCGCCCCGGGACAAGGTGGAGGTGCTCAGCTTCCTCACCGGGGCCGCAGCCGTCCGGACTGCCGTCGGCACCGTAGACGGCAGTCACGAGGCCCCCGCCGGGATCCACTCGCAGCTGCTGCCGCTGAAGGCGGGCACCAGCTCGGCGCAGGTCGTCCGGGACGGGAAGGCCGGCGTGAAGGTCGACCTGCCGTACCGGGTGGACCACAAGGTTGAGGTGCAGGACCTCCAGTACTACGCGGCCACCAGCGGACGCGACTCCTAGGGAGAGTTGACGACCGGTGCTCCTGCCGCACCCGGCAGCAGGTGGCGCCGATCCGTCCCGTACGGTCGGCCCGTGATGATCGAAGCGGGCAGACCGCGCAGGCTCGGCGTACCGGCCCCCGATGCGCGGCTGCGGTTCGAGGCGGAACGGAGGGAGACCGGGGGCGGGCCCGGGCGCAGGTTGCTGACGGTCGACGGGGAACCCGCCTTCGAACTCAGCTTCTGGTGCGGAACCTGCCCGTTCCTGTTCCGCCGGTTGCCGACCGCCCAGCAGACGCTGTCGCTGAAGGGAATCGGGGAACACCTCACCGGCCCCCTGGCCGATCTCGATGACGGCGGTGTGATCGCCGCGTTCGGTGCGCTGCTGCCGGAGGGCGAGTACCTCCCGCTGCTGCTCCGCGTGGAACCCCGCCGGGTCGTCCCCGGCGGGGACGGCGACTACTTCGGCGGCGAGCAGGTGGCCACCTGGGGGCTCGACCAGTTCTGGGGCCTCCCGGAGTACCCGCACACGCCGTACTACCGCACCTTCGATACCGCGGTCGACGCCTCCGCCCACCTCTACGAGTTCGTCGTCCCCATGGTGCCCCCGACGTGGAACGACCGGGAGCGCGTCGCGGAGTACGTCGATCTGATGGCGCGGGGAACGGTCCCGACGGCCGTGGCGGTCTCGACGCTCGACGTGTGCGAGCCCGCGATCGGGCCGGGGAGCGACCACTACCGGCACTGGGGCCTGACGCACTTCCTCCTCGACGGCCACCACAAACTGGAGGCCGCGGCCACGGCCGGCCGACCCGTGCAGCTCCTCTCGCTCCTGGCCCTGGGCGAGGGCCTGGCCGAATCCGGAGACTGCGCCCGACTGCCGGACCTGCGCGCGCAACCCCGCTCGGCCCGGTCGGCCCGGTCGGCACGCGGGGCCCGCGGGGCCCGGTCGGCCTAGCCGGCCGGAGGGGCGAATTCGGGCTGGTCGAGCAGGCGCAGCCAGCTGCCGTCGGGCTGGCGCCGGACGACCTGCGCGCGGGCGCCGGAGCCGTCCTTCGGCGGGGTCGAGGTGAGTGCGACGTCACCGCTGACCAGCGTCGGCAGCGGCTCCTCGGGTTCGAAGACCGGGCGGTGGGCCAGCACCTGCTCCCACAGGGCCCGGATCGCCTTGCGGCCCACGGTCCGCTCCCCGGGCGGGTACGCCATCACCGCGTCCTCCTCGTAGAGCGCGGCGACCCCAGCCGCGTCGCCGGCGTTGGAACGCTCGACGAACAGGCGGGTGATGTCCTCGGGGTGCATGGCCTTCTCGTACACGACTTCCTCCACGGGTCGTTCCCTCCGCTGCGCTTCGTACCTCCAGGCTGGCCCCATCCCGTACCAGAAGTCCAACAGATGGATCTTCTGGCAACTAGAATCTCCCGTCATGGAACTGAGGCAGCTCGCCTACTTCGTCGCCGTCGCCGAAGAACAGAACTTCACCCGGGCGGCCGAGCGCGTGCACATCAGCCAGTCCGGGGTCAGCGCCCAGATCCGCCGGCTGGAGCGGGAACTGGGCGCCGAACTGTTCGACCGCTCGGCCCGCACCGCCACCCTCACCCCCGCCGGAGCGGCCGCGCTCGCACCCGCCCGGGCCGCGCTCGCCGCCGCGGAGGCGGTCGGCCAGGCGGTGGGGGACGTGGCGGGCGTCATCCGGGGCCGGCTCACGGTCGGCATGGTCGTCGGTTGCACCGTCACCCCGTTGTTCGATGCCCTCGCCGCCTTCCACCGGGCCCATCCCGGCGTGGAGATCGCCCTGCTGGAGGACGACTCCGACCGGCTCGCCGAGGGGGTCCGCGCCGGTACGGTCGATGTGGCGCTCATCGGGGCGGCGACCGCCGCCCCGGCCGGGCTGGAGGCCCTGACGATCGTCAGTGAGCGGCTCGTCATCGCCGTCCCGCCCGGACACCCGCTGGTGCACCGGCCCCGCGTCACCCTGCGCGACCTGGGCGACCATCCGGTGATCTGCATGCCCACCGGTACCGGCCTGCGCGCGGTCTTCGACCAGGCCTGCGCCGCTCAGGGCCTCGAGCCCACCGTCGCCCTGCAGGCGGGGGCCGCCGACGCGATGGCCGACCTCGCCGCGCGCGGGCTGGGCGTCGCCGTCCTCAGTGCATCCATGGCCGAGGCCTACCGCGACCGGCTCACCGCCCGCGTCATCGACGACATCGACATCCCCGCCCTGCTCTGCCTGGTCTGGCGCACCGCGCCCGGCCCCGCCGCGCGCGAGCTGCTCGCGTACGGACGCCGCGCCTTCGGTGGTACCCATGGCGGTGCCCACGCTGACGCGACGCACGACGGCGGTCTACCGGAGCCGGCGGCGCCGGGAGATGATCCGGAGGACAGCCGCGCCGCATCCCCGGAGGAGCAGTGACCGAGCCGATACGTCCCGCCGGGTCCGCCCAGGAGTTCCCCGGCGGGCCCGCCCTGTTCCGCCTCGACCCCCGCGTCGCCCACCTGAACCACGGCTCCTTCGGCGCGGTGCCCCTCCCCGTCCAGGAGGCCCAGGCCGCGTTCCGCACCGAGGTCCACGCCGACCCCGACGCCTTCTTCATCGCCGTCCCGGACCGCCTCGCCGAGGCCCGTACCCGGATCGCCGCACACCTCGGCGCCGACCCCGACGGCATCGCCTTCATCGCCAACGCCACCGAGGGCGCCAACCTCGCCCTGGACGCCGTCCCCCTCGCCGAAGGCGACGAGATCCTGGTCACCGACCACGGCTACGGCACCGTCGTCGCGGCCGCCGCCCGCCGCGCCCCGGTCACCACCGTCGCCCTGGATCCCCACCTGCCCGACGAGGACGCCGTGCGCGAGACCGTGCTGGCCGCGCTGACCCCCCGTACGAGGGTGGCCGTGCTCGACCACGTCAGCTCGCCCACCGCCCGCATCATCGCCTCCCCCCGGCTCCTCGCCGACCTGCGCGAACGCGGGATCACCACCGTCGTCGACGGCGCCCACGCCCTGGGCATGCTCGCCGACCCCCTCGCGGGCGGCGCCGACTTCTGGTTCGGCAACCTCCACAAATGGGGCTACGCGCCCTCCGGCAGCGCGGTCCTGGCCGTCGCCCCGCAGCACCGCCCCCGGATCAGGGCGCTCGTACCGTCCTGGGAGGACCAGCACGGATTCCCGCGTTCCGTCGAGAACCGCGCCACCGCCGACTACACCGGCTGGCTCGCCGCCCCCGAGGGGCTGGACCTGCTCGAACGCCTCGACGCGGCCAAGGTCCGGGCCCACAACAGCGCGCTGGCCGCCCACGGAGCGGCCCTGCTCGCCGAGCTCCCCGGGCTCACCCCGCTCCCGCACGGCGAGGCCCTCGCCATGCGCACCCTGCGCCTGCCGCCCGGGGTCGCCGACACCCCGGAGCGGGCCCGCGAGCTGCGCGAACGGATCGCGGCCGAGCAGGGCATCCGGGTGCTGATCTGGCCCTGGCCGGGCGGCGGCGGCATCCGCGTCTGCGGCCAGATCTACAACCGGCCCGAGGAGTACGAACGCCTCGCCGCCGTCCTCCCGACCTACCTCAGCCGCGCCTGAGCAGGTACGTGTCCATGATCCAACCCTTGCGGGCACGGGCCTCGGTGCGCAGCTCCTCGATCCGTCCGGCGACCTCCGCGAGCTTGCCCGAGACCAGGATCTCGTCCGGGGTGCCCACGTAGGCCCCCCAATAGATGAAGAGGTCCTGGTCCAGATGGGCGGTGAAGGCGTGCCGCGCGTCGAGCATCACCACCACGTCGTCCACGTCGTCCGGCCAGCCCGCCGCCAGCCGGCGGCCGGTGGTGATCTGGACCGGGCGCCCGACCCGGTTCAGGTTGGTCCGGTGCCGTGCCAGCAGCGCCGAGATGCTGCTGATGCCGGGCACGACCTCGTGCTCGAAGGCCACCCGGCCGCGCTCCAGCACCTCGTCGAGGATCGCGAGCGTGGAGTCGTAGAGGGAGGGATCGCCCCAGACCAGGAACGCCCCGGTCTCGCCGTCCGCCAGGTCCTCGGCGATGAAGCGCTCGAAGAGCTCGGCCCGCGCGCTGCGCCAGCCGTCCACCGTCGGGGCGTAGTCGGCGGGCGTCCGGTCCCGGTCCGGGTCGCGGCCCTCCACCAGCCGGTGGCCGGGGCGGGCGTGCGCGTCGAGCATCGCGCGCCGCAGCCCGGTCAGATCCGCCTTCTCCTCGCCCTTCTCCAGGATGAGGAATGCGTCCGCCGCGCCGATCGCCCTGACCGCCTGGAGGGTCAGATGGTCCGGGTCGCCCGCGCCTATGCCGATCACTGAGAACTTCTTCACCGGGCTATTGTGCCCATCATGCGAGCCGCGCTGTTCGTCACCTGCGTCAACGACGCGCTCTACCCGGGAACCGGGATCGCCGTCGTACGCCTCCTGGAGCGGCTCGGGGTCGGCGTGGACTTCCCGGAAGCCCAGAGTTGCTGCGGGCAGCCGCAGTACAACACCGGCTACCGCTACGAGACCGAACCACTGGTGCGGCGCACCGCGCGGGCCTTCGCGGAACACGAGTACGTCGTCACCCCCTCCGGATCCTGCGCCGCGATGATCCGCGAGCACTACCCCCGCATCGGCCGCAAGGCGGCGGCCGAGGGCCGCGGCAGCGAGCTCGCCGAGGCGGCCGCCGCGCTCGCGCCGCGCGTGTACGAGCTGACCGAATTCCTGGTCGACGTGCTCGGGGTGACCGACGTCGGCGCGTACTTCCCGCACACCGTCACCTACCACCCCTCCTGCCACGGCCTGCGCTCCCTGGGGCTCGGGGACCGGCCGCGACGGCTGCTGGCCGCGGTCAAGGGCCTGGACCTGGTCGAGCTGCCGGGCGCCGAGGAGTGCTGCGGCTTCGGCGGCACCTTCGCCGTCAAGAACCCGGACGTCTCGACCGCCATGGGCACCGACAAGATCACGGCAGTGGCCGGCACCGGCGCCCAGGTGCTGTGCGGCGCCGACAACTCCTGCCTCGCCCACCTGGACGGCCTGCTGCGCCGCGCGGACAGCCCGCTGCGGACCCTGCACCTCGCCGAGATCCTGGCCGCGACCGAGGAGGAACCGCTGTCGTGACCGGTACGTACCTGGGCATGCCCAGCTTCCCCGACTTCCCCGACTCTCCCGACTTCCAGACCTTCCCCGCCGCCGCGCGGGAGGCCGTACGGGACGAGGTGCTGCGCGCCAACCTCCGGCACGCCACGCACACCATCCGCGACAAACGGGCGCGGGCCGTCGCCGAACTCGCGGACTGGGACCGGCTGCGCGCCGCGGGCAAGGCCGTCAAGGACCACACCCTCCGCCATCTCGACCGCTACCTGCTGCAGTTGGAGGAAGCGGTCACGGCGGCCGGCGGCACCGTCCACTGGGCCGCCGACGCGGCCGAGGCCAACCGGATCGTCACGGAGCTGGTCCGCGCGACCGGCGAGCGCGAGGTCGTCAAGGTCAAGTCCATGGCCACCCAGGAGATCGGGCTCAACGAGGCCCTGGAGGCCGCCGGGATCGCCGCGTACGAGACCGACCTCGCCGAACTCATCGTGCAGCTCGGCCACGACCGCCCCTCCCACATCCTGGTCCCGGCCATCCACCGCAACCGGGCCGAGATCCGCGACGTCTTCCGCGCCGAGATGGCCGCCTGGGGCCGGCCGGCGCCCGAACCGCTCGGCGACGACCCGCGGGAACTCGCCGAGGCGGCGCGCCTGCACCTGCGCGAGAAGTTCCTGCGCGCCAAGGTCGGCGTGTCCGGGGCCAACTTCATGGTCGCCGAGACCGGCACGATGGTCGTCCTGGAGTCCGAGGGGAACGGCCGGATGTGCCTGACCCTGCCCGAGACGCTGATCTCCGTCGTCGGCATCGAGAAGGTCGTCCCGACCTTCCGCGACCTGGAGATCTTCCTCCAGACGCTGCCGCGCTCCTCGACGGCCGAGCGGATGAACCCGTACACGACGATGTGGACCGGTCTGGGCCCTTCAAGAGGGGCGGAAGGCGACGGGCCCGCCGCCTTCCACCTCGTCCTCCTCGACAACGGCCGCACCGACACCCTCGCCGACGCGACCGGCCGCCAGGCCCTGCGCTGCATCCGCTGCTCCGCCTGCCTCAACGTCTGCCCGGTCTACGAGCGTGCCGGCGGACACGCCTACGGCTCCGTCTACCCGGGCCCCATCGGCGCGATCCTCAGCCCCCAACTCCGCGGCACCGGCAGTGCGGTCGACGCCTCGCTGCCCTACGCGTCCACCCTGTGCGGAGCCTGCTACGAGGTCTGCCCGGTCGCCATCGACATCCCCGAGGTCCTCGTCCACCTCCGCGAACGGGTCGCCCAGGGCGGCCCGGTGACCCGCGCCGGCATCCGCGTCACGCTCCGCCCCGCCGACGGCCACACCGCCGAACGGGCCGCCATGCGTGCCGCCCGGCTGCTCCTGGACCACCCGGGGGCCCTGCGCGCGGGGGAGCGCCTGCTGGCCAGGGCGCGACGGCTGGCGCCCCGCCGGCTCCCCGGAGCCGGGCGGGCCTGGACCGACAGCCGCGAACTGCCCACCGTGGCGGCGCAGTCCTTCCGCGACTGGTGGGACCGGGAACGGAGCGACCCGCGATGAGCAGCAAGGACCGCATCCTGGGCCGGATCCGCCGGGCGCTGCGCGACGACGCGCCCGCGGTGGCGATCCCCCGCGACTACCTCCCCGTCCACGGCGACCGGACCCCGGCGGAGCGGGTGGACCTGCTCGCCGCCCACCTCGCCGAGTACCGGGCCCTGGTCCACCGCACGGATGCGGAGGCGCTGCCCGCGCTGCTGGCGCGGCTCCTGGGCGCGCGGGGCGCCCGGTCGGTGCTCGTCCCGCCCGGCCTGCCCCCGCACTGGCTCCCGGCCGGGGGCCCCACCCGCGTACCCGACCGGGCGGCCTCCACCCCGTACGAGCTGGACCGGGTCGACAGCGTGGTCACCGGCTGCGCCCTGGCCGTCGCCGAGACCGGCACGATCGTCCTCGACGGCGGCCCCGGCCAGGGCCGGCGGCGCATCACCCTGATCCCGGACCACCACATCTGCGTGGTCCGGGTCCCGGACCAGGTGGTGGACTCCGTCCCGCAGGCCCTGCCGCTCCTCGACCCGGCCCGCCCGCTGACGTGGATCTCCGGCCCCTCCGCCACCAGCGACATCGAACTCGACCGGGTGGAGGGCGTCCACGGCCCCCGCACCCTGGAAGTGGTCCTCGTGGGCACACAATGAGGGCATGCCCTCGCACATCGCCCTCACGGCCCTCCTCGTCAACGACTACGACGAGGCCATCGACTTCTACACCCGTGCCCTCGGCTTCGACCTCGCCGAGGACACCGCCCGCCCGGACGGCTCCCGCTGGGTCGTGGTCCGCCCGCCCGGCGCCACCGAATCCGCGCTCCTGCTGGCCCGGGCCAAGGACGAGGCCCAGCGCTCCCGGGTCGGCGACCAGACGGGCGGCCGCGTCGGCCACTTCCTGTACACCGACGACTTCGCCCGCGACCACGCCCGGATGACCGCCGAGGGCGTCCGCTTCCTGGAGGAGCCGCGCCACGAGCCGTACGGCTCCGTCGCCGTCTTCGAAGACCTGTACGGCAACCGCTGGGACCTCCTCCAGCCCGCCGCCTAGCTTCCCAGCCTCGGCGCCTCGCGCGCGGCATCGACGGCCGGGCCACCGTCCGCCACCCGGCCGGCCAGCTCCCCGGCCCACCGGACCAGGCCCGGCACGTCGACCCCGTACGGCCGCCCGTCCAGCCCCTCGATCCCGGCGGCCCCGCGCCGCAGCAGCCGGGACCCGCCCACGGCGTTGCCGCGCGCGGCGTGCGTCAACCCGACGGCGAGCTGCGCGAGCCCCCGCCACAGCGGGGCCGCGGCCTCGGGGCCGGACTTCCAGGCGTCCTCGAACACCTCGTGCGCATGGAACGGCATCCCGGCGTCCAACAGCCGCTGCGCCTCCCGCACGGTCTCCGCGGGGGAGCGCACCACCCCCTCGGGCTGCCGTTCCACGCCGGCCACCCCGTAGGCGAGGGGTCGCCCCAGCCCATCCCTGGGACGCGCACTGCGCGCCCGCCCGTCGACGTCTCGATCCCGTGCGTTCACCACCCCATCCTCCCCCGCACCGATTACCCGTGCATGCACACCCCTCGCCGTGGGGTAATGTTCTGCATGTGCCGCCGAGCAGGGGGAAACCCCAGGTCGCAGGCACAACGGGACGTGGCGCAGCTTGGTAGCGCACTTGACTGGGGGTCAAGGGGTCGCAGGTTCAAATCCTGTCGTCCCGACGAGAGGTTCGCCTCGAGTCGCATCTCGGAGCCCTGTCTCACTTCGGTGAGGCAGGGCTCTTGTGCGTTATCTGGGGCTGTCGTGTCACTTTTCGTCCCGGACGCTGACGATCACGCCGCGCCGGCCATCAGCTCGCCCAGCTCGCCCAGCTCGTCCGATTCGACCTCGAGGCTCTGGGGGTCGGGGTGGACGGAGACCGCTTGGTGAACGACGGGTCGCCGTGCCCCGCCCACGCGCAGACGACGGTGTCGATATTCCGCTGTTCGCCGCCCACGACAGGCGCGCGGGGAGAGCCAGAGCGCGACACGCGCGGTCATTGGGGTTCGGCCGGCCCATATGCCCTCCGAGGGCCATCCGCCCTCATCCGGCCCCCAGCCGGTGGCGGAGTCGAGTGCGCGGGACGTACATCCCCGAGAGGTCAACTATTGTCCACCCAGTTGTTTGCCTTGAGTGCCCTGCCCGCCGCCAGACTGAATTCCAGCTACAGCGGATTGAGCTGTATTTGCGGCCGCTCTAATCCCAAAGTACGCCGAAGTCATCGCAGTTATTGCGGTAAATGCGCTGGTGAGAATGGCTACTGCCGCCTCGGGGCCTTCCTTGAGATGGAGCGCAACCAGAATCGCGGCTAGCGCGATGCCGACATCGCCGAAGAGCACGACGAGGAGGCCGGCCCAGGCCCGAGTGGTTTGAATTGCCTTGCTGTCGGTGCTGTTCAGCATTGCGATCCTCCAGTGCCACTAGTAGCGGTCATCACGCTGGCTTTAGGGCACCCCGCGAAGTTGCAACGCGTCACTTCCAGGCTTACACGGCGGCACCGAACACACATCTCGGCGATGGCGTTCCTGAAACTCGAACCGTTGAAATGCGCACTAAGACCGTGTCCTTGTGGTGAGGTGTCGTTGACCTCGGTATGGGGCGGGGTACGTGGAGTTGGATTGTTCCGGACGGGTTGTGGGAGATCGCGGAGCCGCTGATCCCGCCGTCGAAGGTTCGACCGCAGGGCGGTGGAACGCAGGACACGCCTGATGAGACGCTGTTCGCGGCGATCATCTACGTGCTGGTCTCCGGCTGTGCCTGGCGGGCACTGCCGCCGTGTTTCGGGATATCGAAGTCGACAGCCCATCGCCGGTTCCTGATCTGGTCACGGGCCGGAGTCTGGGGCCGACTGCACGAGGAGATCCTGCACCGACTCGACGACGCCGGCCTGCTCGACCTGTCCCGCGCCGTCCTCGACTCCGCCCACGTACGGGCCAAACAAGGGGCGAACTCACAGGCCCGAGTCCCGTGGAGCAGGGCAAGCCGGGCTCCAAATTGCACGTCTTGTCGGACGCGGCCGGACTGCCCCCGGTCGCCGGCGTCTCGGCCGCCAGCACCCACGACAGCCAGGCACTGAAGTCCCTGGTGCTCGGTCACCCAACGAGACACGACCCCCACCGCGGCCGCCACTTCAAGCCCCAGCGCCTCCATGCCGACAAGGCATACGACATACCTGAACTGCGGAAATGGCTCTGTGGGAAGCGGGTCGGCGTCCGCGTCGCCGCCCGCAAAGGCATCGAGTCATCAGAACGGCTCGGGCGCCGCCGGTGGGTCATCAAACGGACCATGTCCTGGCTGACCGGCTACCACAGACTCAACCACCGCTACGAACGCCATCCCCGCAACTACCTGGCCTTCCTCGGTCTCGCCGCGGCCATCTGCTGCTACAGGCGACTCGTCCGCCTCACCACATAGGACACGGTCTAAGACCGCCCGGGGCATACCGTTCGAAACCTCTTTGCCAAGCTAGAAGGCGCTGTTGACCGCTTCGCTGAAGCAGCGGCGCGCCTCCTGGCCGACACATGACGATCGAGGAGTGGTTGCCCGGCCGTTCGGTTGATCGAGTGACGGCGGTTGACTGGTAGGCGCGCATGTTGAGGTGTCGCGCATTCGTCAGCCGAGGTGTGTGCATGGCCCGATGAGATGACCGACAGTGATCCGGGAGTCTCGTTCTCCGCTGTTGGACCTCGTCTTGTGACGTTCACAGCCCTGAGCGATCAGCCAGCCGCGGAAGTAGTCGAAGCCGTCGTCAGAGCACCCACCGTTGGCAAGGTAAGCAGCGGCCCAGAAAGGATCGCCTGATTGCGGGCTGCCTCAATGAGCTGCCAGAACTGCTGCTTGTTCATGGAGGCAGAGCCTGTCACCTGGTACTGCCATCGGGCCGGTCGCGGGAGCTTGGCTCACCAGAGCAGCCACGTCGCTCCTGTCAGCGTGTGTGGTCGCCATGTGCATATCGACTCCAGGTTCCTCCGGCTTCGGTGACCAGGGGGGTGGCGGTCTTGTCGTGGTAGCCGAGTGCCTTCGCGATGATGGGTGCCGGGGCTTGGAGGACGAGCTGGCGGATCGCGGAGGTCCTGCCTCGTTGCGGCGGGACGCCGATCTTTCGCGTTCCACGCGTCGCTGCACCCGACCGTCGTCGTACGTCTGTGACGCTGATCGCGGAATCACCCTGTTCGCCAGACGCTGGCCCGATTCATTGGATGCCGGCTCGTTTGCGATCGATGTGCCGGCGCGGTCGCCGGTGCCCGGCAGGTCCTTGGCGAGCCGGCCTGCGAGTGCGCTCACCGGGCATCGACCGGGTGAGGACGCCGAGTGTGAGCAGAGCGAGCGCCGGCAGCACGGCGACGATGATTCCCATCGGCAAGGCGTCGGTGGCGCCACCCGCGCCGGCCAGCGGAGCAAGTGCCCCGCCGAACATGAACTGGCTGAAGCCGAGCAGAGCGGCTGCCGACCCGGCGTGTCCGCCGTGGTCGGCCAGGGCCTGGGCCGCGGCGTTCGGCATGACCAGGCCCACGCTGGAGACCAGGACGAACAGGCCGATCAGGAGCACGGGCAGGGGTGCCCGTGTCAGCACCGCGCCCAGGACCGTGGTGCCACCGGCTGTTGCGCCCAGCAGACCGGCGAGCAGCAGCACGCGGGCGCCGGCCCGGGCCACCAGCCGGCCGCTGATCTGGGCGGCCGCAATGAGTCCGGCGGCGTTGACGGCGAACACGGCGCTGTACTGCTGCGGTGACAGGCCGTGGATTTCCTGCAGGACGAACGGCGAGCCGGAGATGTAGGCGAACATCGCCGCGAAGACCAGGCCGTTGGCCAGGACGTACCCGGTGAAGACCCGGTCGCTGAGCAGCTGCCCGACGACAGCCAGCAGCGGCTGGCGTGACGCGGAGGACCGGGTCTCCGGCAGTCCTGCGGCGGAGGCCGCCAGCATCACGGCGCCGAGTACGGCCAGGCTCACGAAGATCCCCGGCCAGGCCGTGACGCGCAGTAGCTGGCCACCGAGGACCGGCGCGAACACCGGCGCCAGGCCGGTGATCAAGGTCAGTGTGGAGAAGAGACGTGCGGTGCGGGTTCCGGAGGTGCGGTCGCGGACCATGGCGTTGGCGATGACGATGCCGAACGCCCCGCCGATGCCCTGGACCAGGCGTAGGCCGACGAGGGTCCGGACGTCGGGCGCCACCGCGCAGAGCGCGCTGGCGATCGTGTAGAGGGCGAGGCCCGCCAGCAACGGACGCCGCCGGCCGTAGGTGTCGCTCAGCGGCCCGGCGATCAGCTGCCCGATGGCCAGCCCGGCCAGGCAGGCGGTGATGGTGAGCTGGGTGGCCGCGGCGCTGGCGCGCAGGTCGCCGGCGAGGTCCGGCAGTCCGGGCAGGTAGCCGTCGATGGACAGTGGTCCCAGGGCCACGAGCGCTGCGAGCAGGACGATGAATCGGGTGTGCCGGCCGGCGGCGTCGTTGCTCATGGCTCAGTACGCCACGGTGATGCGGCGGCGGATCGCGGTGCCGCTCTCGATCGTGTCGGCCAAGGCGATCGCGTAGTCGGCGTACGAGATGCGGCTGTTGCCGTCGTCGTCGGTGAGCAGGGTGTCCCCGGCGCTGCGGTAGGCCCCGGTCCGCTCGCCCGCTCCGATGACTGCGGCGGGCGACACGTACGTCCAGTCGAGGTCGTGCACGCCGCGGTAGAGGTCGAGCGCTTCGGACTGGGCCTCGGCATTGGCCTTCCACAGCGCGGGGAAGTCCGGGTCGTCCATGACCCGGGCTCCGGTCGGCGTGCGCAGACTACCGGCACCGCCGATGGTGACCAGGCGGGTGACGCCGGCTCGGCGGAGTCCGTCGATCAGCGCACGGGCGGCACCGACGATCGTGGCGCGGTCGTTCTCCTGGCCGATCCGGGGGCCGACGGCCGACAGTACGGCGTCGTGGGAGGCGGCGAGGCCGGCGACCGCGGCGGCGTCTGTGACGTCACCGGTGGTCACGGTCAGGGCCTTGTGCTCGAGTCCGTCGACGTGGCCGGCTCGGGTGACCGCGGTGACGGTGTGGCCGCGACGCAGTAGTTCCTCGGTGGCGGGCCGGCCGATGTTGCCGCTGGCACCGAACAGGACGATCTTCATGTGTTGCTCCTTGTTTCTGATGGTCAGAGGACGGGCTGGCCGTCGGCGATGAGGGCCGCGGTGATGCCGCGCTCGTCGGCGGCGTGTTGGAAGCGCTGCTCGATGTCGGGTTGTTCGGTGTAGAACGGCGGGTTGTGGAACAGGCCGTAGTGCATGGCGCAGACGGTGCCGGCGCCGAGTGCGACGGCGGCCTCGACGCCCTGCTCGGGGGTCATGGTCGCCGGGACGTTGGCCGCGTAGCCCTCGAAGTGGGCGATGACGCCGTTGACCGGGACGAACGCGACGTCGAACGGGCCGTGGTCGCGGGCGATCTGCCACCAGCTGCCGTGCCACTGGGTGTCGCCGCAGTGGATGACCCGCCGGCCGGCGCCTTCGACGACCCAGGCGACCTGGTCACAGTCGTTGCCGCGCCAGTCCAGCGAGGTCACCGGGGTGACGGTCAGCTCTCCGATGCGGCGTGACTGGCCCAGGTCCTGGGCAACGGGGGTGATGCCCGCCTCGTGCAGCGCCGCCGCGCTCGGGGTGTGGCAGCCGATCGTGCCGGTGGCCGCGATCCGGGCGATCAGGTCGTGGTCGTAGTGGTCGGGGTGCAGGTGGGTGATGAGGGCGTGGGTGCCGGGCGGGGTATCGACCGGGTCGACCGGCCGGTGCGGCGGCCCCATCACCGGCGCCAGCGGAGCGACGTTCTCGAGCGGGTCGATCAGCAGGCGGGTGTCGCCGAGACGGATCTCGACGCCGGCCCAGGCCAGCCGACGCACGGAAAGGGTGGGGGTCATGGGCAGCGACGCTAGACCGATTTTGTTGAGAAAGTCAACAAGAGACTTTTGAATCTCAACACCGCGATGTAGGGTGGTGGCATGCGCACCTACGGGCAGTACTGCGGCATCGCAAAAGCACTGGACACCATCGGCGACCGATGGACCCTGCTGATCGTCCGTGAACTGTTCGCCCTGGGTCCGTGCCGGCACACCGACCTGCGCAACGGGCTGCCCGGGATCGCCAGCAACCTGCTGGTCGACCGGCTCCGCGAACTCGAGGAAGCCGGCCTGATCCACCGCGAGGCCGCCCCGCCGCCGGTGGCCACCACCCTGTTCTCCCTCACCGAGCGTGGCCGCGAGCTGGAGCCGGTGCTGCGGGAGCTGAGCCAGTGGGGCATGCCGCTGTTGCGTGAGCCGGGCGGCAGCGACACCTTCCGCACCCACTGGCTGGACATGCCCGCCCGGGCACTGACCGACCACCGCCCCGACCAACCGGCAATCGCCCTGCAACTGCACGCCGACGGCAGCGAGGACCTGGTTATCGAAGTCAAGGACGGCTCGGTGCACACACACGCCGGCCGGGTCGACCACCCCACCGCGTCACTGACCGGACCGCCGCACCTGCTGGCCGCGACCCTGCTCGGCGACCTCGATCTGAGCGCCGCAGTACAGCAAGGCCTGCGGCTCAGCGGCGAACGCGAGGCAGTACTGCGCATCCTGCCCCGCTGATCCGGGTGTGAGACTGGTAGACCGATAGGCCCGCATGTTGAGGTGTCGCGTGTTCCAGCTTGGACGGCTCTGGTTGGTCACTCTGGGTGGCGAGGCCGGTGTTCGTGGTCCGTCCTCGGACGGATAGGTTCACCGTGGTGTGTTCGAGCCGCTTCTGGAGGGGTCACCGGTGGACATTGTCGCGATCATGGAGGCGCTGGCCGAACAGGGCATAACCGTGCTGTTCAAGGCTGATGCTGAGCGGATGGCAGAGAGGCGGAAGCCCTGGACGTTCGTGGCCAGTGGCGCCCCGTTGCGTGACGACATCCTCGTGCGTACCGATGCTGCGTCGGTGGAGCAGTGCCTCGAAGCCTGCCTGCCCCGCCTGCGCGAACTGGGCTTCACTTTCCCCGAGTGACGAGACATGCCAGCTGGAGTGGAACGAGAACTCACCGTGTGTGGTCACCGGAGGCGTATCGGCTCCAGGTTCCGCCAGCCTCGGTGACCAGGCGGGTGGCGGGCTTGTCGTGATAGCCGAGTGCCCTTGCGATGACGGGGGCCGGGGCTTGGAGGACGAGCTGACGGATCGCGGAGGTCCTGCCGCGCTGCGGAGGGACGCCGATCTCACGCAGATGGACTTGCAGGCTGACCGGGTTCATCGGCTGTCCGGGCTGACGACCGGGGAAGAGCCATTGTGAACTCCTACTGCTGGCGTAGGGCAGGTGCTGGCGAGACCGCATGTAGGCCCGCATCAGGTCGGCGACGGGCTCCGGCAGCGGGGACGGCGGGTCTCCCAGCCGGACGGTGACGACGGTCTCGTCGTCGATGACGTCGTCGGCGGTGAGGCGGACGATGCGGCTGACGGGCTGCGCGTAGAGGAGAACGAGGGCGGCGGTGACCCCGGGCCCGCAGGGGCAAGGAGTCGTCGTTGAGGACCCGGCGGAGGATCGCGAGCCGGCGGTGCTGGTGCAGCGGTTCCGAATCCTGAGTGATGACCGCGGGCGGCAGCGTGAGGCGGGGCATCCGGCCGCTCTTCATGCACCACCGCAGAAACGACTGGGTCGGACGGCGGGTTGCCACGCACTCGGTGTGCCAGGCGTCGATGTCGGCCTGCTGGCACTGCCCGATCGCCCGTCCTCGGCCGGCGAGCCACGCGAGGAAGGCGCCGGCCTGGGTGACTTCCTGCTTGGTGTGGCTTGCTCTGGGAGCGTCCCAGCGGTCCCTTCTCCGCCTTGGCCCGCAGGCGCCGCATCTGGTGCCAGGTGGCGAAGTGGCGGAGAAGCTGCCGGTGTTCGGGTTCCTCGATGGTGGCAAGTCGTTCGGTCAGCCAGCGTTGGTAGAGCAGGAGCTGCCGGTCGACCCGCGGGAGGACAGTGCTGTTCATCAGCAGATCACGCCGGTGAGTGACGGTTCGCCAGGGGGTTTCCTGGTGCAGGCCGTCATGGGCGAGCGGGATACTGCCCGTGGCCAGGCCCTGGAGGAGACGGACGACGTTGGGGTTGCGCAGCCGGATGAGCCGGCTCTTGGGCCGGTCCATCTCCAGCAGGATCTTGACCAACGGCAGCAACTCCGGGGCGACGCGGCCGGTGCCATCGTCGAGGAGGCGGGCGAGCGTATCGGCGAGGGTGCAGTGTTCGCAGAGGCGTCCGCCAAGCAGCAGCCCCTCGAAGCCGCAGCGGTCGCAGAAGAAGTCGCGGACGATGCCCGCGCAGTCACGGCAGATCGGTGCGCCGTCGGTGTCCCGCCCGGGCAGCAGCCGGTCGGTGTCGCAGCAGGGGCAGCGGCCACGGACCCGCATCGCGCGGTCGTAACAGGTTCGACAGATCGGACCGTCCGACCACTCGGCGGACTTCGAGGCGCGACGGCCGCAGCGGGCACAATCGCGGATCATTTACCGCTCGTACTCCTCCGGCGTCACCGCTCACCCCTCGGGCGTCAGCCGGACCCGTGTGGGTCGGCGGGCAGCGAGGTTAATCGGCGCCTCTTCGCCGGCGGCTCGGAGGGCCGGGAGGTTCTGGGCCGAGGTGGCGATCAGGTCGGTGGGCGTGCAGTCGAGGATGTCGCAGAGCGTGGCCAACACCGGCAGGGACAGTCGTTCCGGGATGCCGGAGACCAGACGGTGGACCTGGGAGGAGGACAGTGTGATGCCGCGTTCGCTCAGGTGCGGCAACAGTTCGGCGACGGTGAACGTGCCGCGGGCGGCCATCAGCTCGCGCAGGCGCCACCGGTAGCTGATCTGTCGTGGCATCAGGAGGTCCTTCCCTCGATCAGGTGGGTGATGTAGGCCCTGCGCAGCGAGTGGAACTCCAGCGCAGGATCCAGGCCGATGGCATCCCGGTAGGCGGCGAAGCGGGAGTCCAGGCGTTGAAGCCCGAGCCGCGGCCCTCGCTCGGATGGCCAGAGGGCCCGGCTGGTCGAGTGCCGCATCCCGGGACGCACCTCGCTGATCCATTCCTCGATCGTGCCGGGCGTCCAGTGCGAGACGGTCAGCACGCTGCGGCGCTTGGGCGGCGACCCCTTCTGGGCCTTGCCATAGCGGACCAGCAGGGTTCCGTACCCACCGAACTCCCGGCCCTCCGGATTGCGTCCGAAGTCGGTGAGATCCAGCATTCGGGTCTCATTGCGTCGCAGGCCGTAGGCGTACGCGACCTTGAACAAGGCGGAGTCCCGGAAGGCCGGCAGCCAGCCCTTGCGGCCCTGGCCGCGAACGCGCAAGACCTCCTCGTCGGCGTGATCGAAGAATGCCTCCAGCTCAGGCTTGGTGAAGGCCCGTCGTTCTGGCTCGCCCTCGGCTTCGTCGGCGTGCGTCGCGGCGTTCCAGTCGTAGACCACTTGGACTGGGTGGGTACCAAAGTGCCGCAGGCACTCGTCGCTCCAGCCGTAGGCTGGGTTGGTCAGGAAGTCGCAGAACTGCCGCACTGAGCGCTGGTAGTTGCGCAGGGTGGAGCGGCGCAGCCGTGCACGGCTCGCAGATCGGCTGACCATTCGTCGACGTGCTGCGGCGTCCACTGCCACGGCATCGCATCGGCGTGCCGGGTGAACGCCCGGACCGTGCGTTCCTGGTCATTGACGTACCCCACTGAGAGATTCCGGGCGAGCTGCTGGTTGCGCCAGCCTCTGATCATCGCCTTGAAGACTTGCTCGTCCGACCGCAGCAACGGCAGACCGTCGATCAGGTGCAGCCGAGCAGACCCTGGAACGGACCGTCCCTACCCATCCGCCATCACCCTCCGTCCATCGCATCTGACGCGAGAATTTCGCACCAGATGCGACTCGGGGGCGTCTTCGTAGTTCAATCGCTCGATGGAGTGAGACCCGCAGGTGCCCGCCGAGGAGGCCGCTACCGTGGTTCCGAGGTCAGCGTCCCTAAGGGCTGTCCGTAACTGCTGGTCACGAGTGAGATGATCTTGGTGTGGCTGGTGTGATCACGGCGTCGGAGCCGTCCTGGATAGCCCTGTTCACCGGGCTGAGCCCGCGCGCCTTCGGGAAGCTGGTGACGGTTCTGCGGCGTGAGGGTGCGGATGTGGTCCGCAAGGGCCGGCCGTGGAGCCTTCCGCTGGAGGATCGGGCCTTACTGGTCGCGGCGTACTGGCGTACGAACCTGACCATGCGGCAGATCGCCCCGTTGTTCGGGGTGTCCAAGTCGGCGGCGGACCGCATCATCGACCACCTCGGGCCGATGTTCGCGCTCCAGCCCCGCAAGCGGTTCGCCAAGGACACCGTGCTCATCGTGGACGGCACTTTGGTCCCCACCCGCGACCACAGCATCGCCGAGCGGTCGAAGAACTATCGGTACTCCACCAACCACCAGGTTGTTATCGACGCCGACACCCGCCTGGTCGTCGTGGTCGGCCGGCCGCTCGCCGGGAACCGCAACGACTGCAAGGCGTGGGAAGAATCCGGCGCCAAGGCGGCCGTCGGCAAGACCACCACGATCGCCGACGGTGGCTACCCGGGATTTGTAGTGGCTGACGCGGGCTTGGTGTTGTCGTCGGTGGCGCCGGTAGGACCAGTGCATGAAGTGCTGGACGGTTGCTGGTCGGCGGTGGGTGAGGCGGGTGATCAGGCGTCGGAGTTCGGGGAGGGTGAGGGGTATGAGCTGGGAGGATCCGTTTCTGCTTTCCCCGTGTCGGCCTCGCGGGCCTTCAGGACGGTGAGGCAGGCGTGGGCGGCCATGGCGAGGGTGATGTGGCGGTGCCAGCCGGGGTAGCGGCGGACTTGGTAGTCGTCCAGGCCGCATTCCTGCTTGGCGGTCTGGAAGCATTCCTCGACCGCCCACCGGCTGCCCGCGACGTGGATGAGTTCGTCGAGGGTGGTCTCGGCCGGGCAGTAGGCGATGTAGTAGGAGATCTGGTCCGGCCGGCCGACGCTTCGGCGGGCGATCACCCAGTGCCGGCGGTCCTCGCGGTGCCAGGGCCTCACCTCCACTCTCGCCCAGTCGTAGACCCGCAGGCCATGAGCGCCGTTCCCGCAGGAACGGCGCTTCCATTTCTGCCTCGCAAGGCCGTTGAACAGGTCGTGAACGGGGTGGTCCATCGCCCAGCGGGAGACCACGGTGTCGTGCCGGGTGGTGGCCATGACATGGAAGACATCCGCCCGCTCGAGCTCGGTCCGCCAGCCCTTGGAGAAGCCGTAGGCGGCGTCCGCGGTCACCCACCGGAACGGAATCTTCTCGGCGATCGCCCGGCGGACCATGGCCTTGGCGATGACCACTTTCGTCTCGAACGCGATGGTGTCCTCGATGCCGGCGGCCCGGCATCGTTCTCGGTCATCGGTCCATGACGTGGGCAGATACAGCCTGCGGTCGATCAATGTGCGGCCATGAGCACGGGCATAGGCGAGGAAGGCACCGACCTGGCAGTTCTCGGTCCGGCCCGCCGTTCCCGAGTACTGGCGCTGGACCCCGGCCGAGCGGACGCCCTTCTTCAGGAACCCGGTGTCGTCCACGATCAGGACCGCCTCAGGGTCGCCGAGATGCTCGACCGCATAGCCGCGAACGTCGTCGAGTACCTCGTCCGCGTTCCAGTCGCACCGGTTCAACAGCCGGTGCATCCGGTCGGGAGCCGCGTGACCAGCCTCCTCGGCAAGCGTCCAACCGTTCTTGCGCTCCAGCGGAGCTATCAGCCTCCGCATATAGGCAAGAGCCGACTCCCGCGGCTCCGACCTGGCAAACCGATGCACGAAACGCTCATGCAACTCGACCAGACCCGCCGCCCACGACCCGACATCGCCACGATCTCCACCCATAACCAGGCCAACGAGCAACCTGGCCACCAGTCACGGCAAGCACCGTTGCAGTATTAGACGTCATCTCATTTGGCGAGTCTGCTACCGCAGACTCGCCAAATGAGATGACGTCTTAACTGATCTTTTCGTAAGTTCGGTGGGGTGTGGCGGCTGGATGGTCAGGCCGGTGTGGGCGAGGTCCCTCTTCTCGCATGGCTCCGCTGGCTCACAGAGTCGCTCGTCCGACCCATCTCGCGGCGAGGTTAAACAGCAAGCTCAGCCCGGCGCTGCGGCACCCATCAAGAGATGTGACGTGCCTCACAGGAACCCGGTGGGCGGTGCGGACAGGAAAGGGCATGGAACTGTCACAACGGGCGCGTCTGCGCGCGGGGGACCGGAGTGCCCTGGGGGAGCTGTTCGACGCGCACGCGCAGGCCGTCTACGCCTACGCGCTGCGCACCCTGGGCGACTGGGCGGCGGCCGAGGACGCGGTGTCGCTGACCTTTCTGGAGGCCTGGCGGCTGCGCGGGAAACTCCACGAGGGGGACGAGAGCCTGCGGCCCTGGCTGTTCGGGATCGCCACCAACGTGCTGCACAACACCGCACGGGCCACCCGGCGGCACCAGGCCGCGATGGCGCGGCTGGCCGAGCGTGAGCCGGTGGAGGACTTCGCCGAGGGGTTGGTGACCCGGATCGACGCGGGCGCCGAGCTGGCGGCGGTACGGCGCGCGCTGCCCAGCCTGCGCCGCTCCGAACGGGAGGTGTTCCGGCTCTGCGTCTGGGTGGGGCTCGACTACGCCTCGGCAGCCGAGGCGCTCGGCGTTCCGGTCGGCACCGTCCGATCCCGCCTCTCCCGGGCCCGCACCCGGCTGCGCGCGCTCGCTGAAAAAGAACTGACGAACCGTCGGGAACCGGCGACCGGTCCCGGACAGGTACGGGATGGCGGCCTTGTTGCCGCCCGGTCGATGCAGGGGGAGAACCGATGAACGACACACCCGAGCTGCTCACTGCCGACCGCCACCGGCTGCTGAGGGAGCATTTGATGAGCGAGATCGCCGGACAGACGACGAAGGTGACGGGTTCGCGACGCAAGCTGGTGTGGTGGGTCGCGTCGCCACTGGCCGTGGTCGCGGTGGCTGCCGTCACGCTGGTCGGCCCGGGCCGAAACGACGGCAGCGCCGCCCCGGCCGTTGCCCCCGCCGCGCCGACCGGGTCGGCCACGCCGGTGTCGGAGCCGACGGATGCCGCCGGTCTGCTGAGCCGGGCCGCCAAGGCCGCCGCGAGCCGCCCGGACCCGGGCGCGAAGAACACCCAGTTCACCTACCAGCGGATGGTCCAGGACGGGGCTCGCGAGTCGAGGCACGAACGGACGATGTGGATGGCGGTGGACGGCAGGTCCAAGGGCCTGATCGCGGATCCGACGATGTCCGGACCGGGCGACGAGAAGGGCCGGGTCACCTGGCCTGCCACGCTGGGGGCAGGCCGCAACGTCCCCACGCAGGCCGGCTTCCTCGCCCCGACCTACGAGTTCGTCGCCGCGCTGCCCACCGACCCCGACCGGCTTCTGCAGCAGCTCCTCGCCGCCGACCGGTCCAAGCAGGTGGTGGGGATGCCGATCACGGACGAGCTGCGCCATCAGCTCGCCTTCGGGGACATCCAGATGATCTTCATGAACGTGACCGCGCCGCCGACCGTCGCGGGATCGCTCATGGAGACGGCCGCGAGGATCCCGGGCACGAGGGTGGTCGCCGATGAGGTCGACGCGGCGGGGCGGCACGGCGTCGCGGTGGTTGGCAGGAACGGCAACCTGCGGGTGTCACTGATCTTCGACAGGACGACCGGCGTGTTTCTCGGCGTGCGGCAAGTGCTGCTAGCGGAGCTCCCGCCCATCGGCGCCGACGGCCTCCCGCCCACGGGCGACCCATCCCCGGGCGCTGGGAACGGCAAGGGCTACGACTTCGCCACGGCCGTCCTGAAGGCCGGCATCGTCGACCACGCTGGCGACGAACCGGAGAACTGAACCCATAGGGGTCGGGCGGGGGCATTCTCGCTGTCCCGATCCTGTAGGTGTCCGACTCCCCGACTTTCGGATCCAGCGTCCGGAGACCGTCAGGACGTCGGCGTTCGGATGCACCCGCAGACGACCGATTCTCGTCGAAGCGGGCTCACCGACGGCCGAGCGGGAGACCGACGGCAAGGCCGAGGCATGCCTTCTGCTGTCGATCGCCATCGACGGCAGAAGGCATGCACTGACCCCGGTCCTCACAACCGTCGATACCTCTTCGGCCTTGAGGGGCAGCGGCCAACGGCATCCAAAGCCTCAGCTGTAGCTGCGTCCGACCGGGTACGTGGGGGCCTGGACCTCCGAACTCTAGCCCTGTAAGAATTTATCTCATTTGGGCTTCGCGGGTAGGCTGTCGGTTGTGGTGGGGATCGTTGAACGGCTGGTGCCGGATGAGTTGTGGGAGTTGTTCCAGCGAGTGGTGCCGGAGGCGCCGTCGCGGCCTCAGGGCGGTGGGCGGCGCCGCCACGGTGACCGGGAGGTGCTTGCCGCGATCGTCTTCGTGGCCACGTCGGGTTGTACCTGGCAGCAGCTGCCCGCCGCCTCGTTCGGCCCGTCCGGGGCGACAGCTCACCGTCGTTTCTCGGAGTGGAGCAAGACCCGGGTGTGGGCCAAGCTCCATCGCCTGGTCCTCGATGAGCTCGGCGCCCGCGGCGAGCTGGACTGGTCCCGCTGCGCGATCGACTCGGTGAACATGAGGGCCTTGAAAAGGGGGACCTGACGGGTCCGAATCCTGTCGATCGGGGCAAGTTCGGGTCGAAGATCCATTTGATCACCGAGCGGACGGGGCTGCCCCTGTCCGTCGGCATCTCGGGCGCGAATCTGCACGACAGTCAGGCCCTTGAGCCCCTCGTTCGCGGCATACCGCCTATCCGCTCACGCCGAGGACGCCGACGACGCAAGCCCGGCAAGCTCCATGCGGACAAGGGCTACGACTACGCCCACCTGCGGAAATGGTTACGCGAACGCGGCATCAAGCACCGCATCGCCCGCAGAGGCATCGAGTCCTCGCAACGGCTCGGCCGCCACAGATGGGTCGTCGAACGGACCGTGTCCTGGCTCGCCGGCTGCCGCCGCCTCCACCGTCGATACGAACGCAAGGCCGAGCACTTCCTCGCCTTCACCAGCATCGCCTGCACCCTCATCTGCTACCGCAGAATGGCCAAATGAGATGACTTCTTAGTGGGACCGCTTCCAGACGGTCCCAGGCCAACCTCCAGGGTGGGTGTCGCCTATTCGCATCCGATGCAATTGGCGTCGGTAGGACCAACGGAACAGTCAGTACCGGTGAGATTGATCTTGATTGGCTGGGGTCGCCTTTATTAGGGGACTTTCACTACTCCGCATCCGCAACCGCTCCAGCGAGTAGTGACGCGGGCCGGCGCTCACAGAATTTTCATCTTTATGCGGAGCACGGAGCCCTGCGGCGGACCCCCTGCGGACGCCGGGGATGCGAGCGATATCCGGAACTTCAACGTGCTTTGCATTCACGCCAATTGGCTTGTTGAAGGGTTCGCAATCCGGCACGCCCCGGCTAGTGTCCGGTACAGATCGAGGGGGCATCCGCTTCTTCCGGAGCAAGGGGGAATGTCTCGCGGTCCACATAAGGAGATTTCCTTGAAAGCTTTACACAAACTGCGTACCGCGGCCGTCGCCGCAGCCCTCGTCGGCCTCGCCTCCCTCGGGGGCACCGCCAACGCGACGGAGGGCCCCCAGGGCGGGGGGCCCGGCCCCCAGCACCACGTCACCTGCGGCTGGGACGAGAGCGTCCCGGCTCCCTACAGCGTCGGCACCGACGTCGTCCGGGGCATGGTCCGCGTCAAGTGCTCCGATCGCCTCGACAAGGCCAACACTCAGGTCCAGGTCCAGGTTCTGGACGGCGGCCAATGGTGGGACCGGGGTGAGGAGGTCATCAGCCACAACACCCAGAAGGTCATCCAGGTCAACGACGACACGACCAAGCTCCCTGGCGTATGCCTGTACCGGACCGAGGGCACGCACTTCGGTCAGCACGGGAACATCTGGACCCTCTCGACGTTCTACTCCAGGACCCAGTACCTGACCGGCTGACCTGACCCCCTGAAGGAGCGCGCATGCGGACCATGGATTCCGACGCCCGGCGGTTTCTGACCGTGGCGGTCGAGGTGGCGCGGGTGCGTCACGGTGTCGCTGTCGAACCTCGCGACTTCGCGGTCGCCCACGTCCTCCGCGAGTTGATCCCGGCAGGCGAGTCCCCCACGATCTCCGCCCAGAACAGCATGTCACCGCCTCAGATCCGCATGTCTCCCGAAGTCGAGGAGATTCTCGCGCTGAAAACAGACGAGCCCGTCGTACTGGGCGAGTTCCTGGCCCTGGCCGAAAAGTCCGGACCGGAGCTGTGCGAGTACCTCGGAGTGAACTGAAGAAACGATACCTGCTGGCCGCCGTCCTTTCCGTTGGCCCTAACCAGCTGCGGAGGGGGCGGCGGTCCTTCCTTATCAATGGATTTGGAGCGGTCCGGGTGGAAGAGCGAACCCGTGCTGAAGGGCGCCGAGATGGAACGGGGCCAGGTCTCGCCGGCCGCCTGCGAAAAGCTCTTTACCCTGCTTACTGATCGTTTCAGAATCAGATCCTCCGTGAGGGCTTCGCAGTAGGGGGCTGCGGGCGCTGTAGGCCCGTCACGTGGTAGGCATGGGCAATGATTGGTCGCCTCCCGCTCGACGAGCAGCTTGCCGCCCTGAAGTCTGTGCTGGCCCGTAATGAGGTGCTGGTGGAGGTGCTGAACCGCACGGCAGGGTTGGGGCTGCCCAACTGGTACGTGACAGCGGGTTGCCTGTTCCAGACCGTCTGGAACGTGGTCACGGACAGGCATCCCACCAGCGGGATCAAGGACTACGACGTCTTCTACTTTGACGACCGTGACTTGTCATGGGAGGCGGAGGACGCGGTGATCAAGGCCGCTGGCGAAGCGTTCGCAGGGATACTGGCGGAGGTCGAGGTCCGCAACGAGGCTCGCGTCCATCTCTGGTACGAGCAGAAGTTCGGCGTCGCGTGCGCTCCTCATGCCTCCACGGAGGCGGCCATCGACAGCTTCGCGGCGACCACTTGCTGCCTGGGCGTGCGCCTGGAGCCGGGCGGCCGGTGGCGCGTCTATGCGCCGCACGGGCTCTCCGACGTGTTCAACCTCGTCGTGCGCCCCAACCCGGTGCTTGCCCCGCGCGAGGTGTATGAGGCCAAGGCAACCCGCTGGCAACAGCAGTGGCCTGAGCTGACCGTTCTCGACTGGCCGTCGGAGCCTGTCGTCCTGGCTCCTTCTTCATCCTGAGGTGCGGAGCCGACGCAGACAGATGATGCTGCATGCGAGTTGGAGCAGGCCAAGTTGGAGGTCAGCCCGGCGTTCGTAGCGGATTCGCAGGCGCTTGAGGTGGTGAAGCCAGGCGAAGGTGCGCTCGACGACCCAGCGCACCTTACCGAGTCCGGAACCGTGGGCGACGTCGCGTCGAGCGATCACCGGCTTGATACCGCGTTTCCACAGCAGGCGGCGGTACTTGTCGAAATCGTAGCCACGGTCGGCATAGAGGCGCCGGGGCTTGCGGCGGGGCCGCCCCCGTCGGCCCCGAATCGGCGGGTCCTCGTTCAGTAGCGGGAGGAGCTGGGTGACGTCATGGCGGTTTCCGCCGGTGAGCGTGACGGCGAGTGGAGTTCCGTGGCGGTCGACGATCAGATGGTGCTTGGAGCCGGGACGAGCGCGATCCACGGGCGAAGGACCGACATGATCCCCCCTTTGAGGGCCCGCACGTGCGAGCCGTCGACAGCGCAGTCGTCCACATCCAGCAGGCCCGCGCGACGCAGCTCGGTCAGTAGCGCGACATGCAGGCGTGGCCAGACGCCGGCCTCGGTCCAGTCCCGAAGCCGACGCCACGCAGTCACCCCGGAACAGCCGACGGCCTCGGCGGGAACGTCACGCCATGCGACACCCGTCCGCAGCACATACATGATGCCCGCGAGCGCCGTCCGATCCGGAAACACGCAGGCGTCCGGGGTAACGATGGCGCCGCTCGGGAGTCGAAGGCAGCAGTGGAGCTATGCGCTCCCACAGGTCATCGGGTACAAGATCAGCACGCATCCGGGACACTCTGTCGACCAAGATCGTCGAGTACAAGACGCGCGGCTCAACTCATTCTGAAACGATCAGTAAGCCGGCTATGGCAGAGGAGCCGGCGCCCGTCGAGCTTGAGTCAAGGGGGCGTCTCAGTAGCAGGTGCAGCCTGTCGGCAACGTGGATGATCGCCGCGAGAGCGGTCCGGTCGTCAGCCCTCCGGCGGCCCCGCCCCGCAGTTACTTGCTGTCGGGCGGGACGGGGGTGGCCTGGTGGTAGTACATCCGCCACGTCGTGGCCGTACCCTGCTTGCGCCAGAGCGAACTCCGCCGTGCCCGGTTCCCGTCCAACGTGGTCTCGTAGGTGAGGTGCACCAGTCCGGGTGCCAGCAGGACACCGGTGAACTTTGAGGGCTCGTAGCGTGGACCGCTTTCTGCCGCACCGTCCATCTCGGGCATCGCTGCAAGCATCTCGTCATACGTCCACCGCCGCCCCGAAGCGCCGACCTCTGTGAAGTCCGGGTCCAGAAGCTGTCGGGTGAGCGAGCGTGAACTGCGCACGCTGGGGTCCATGAGGCGCAGCTCGCCTGCGATCGCTTCGCGCACCTCATCTGATTCTCGGCTCATGCAGGCATCTTCGTCCAGGCGGCCGAGTTCACCGCAACCGAGCTACCACCTGTAGAGCAGAGCTCGGCCGGGGGCGAATGGGGTGCACTCGTTCGGCACCAGCCGCCCGGTCCACCTTGTGGCTGTGGGGATCCGCCGCCGGCAGATCCGGTGGCCGCGGGTCCCCTGCGCCAACCGCTGCCCGGATTGCCGGGCCGGCGTGCTCCTCGCGCCGCCCACCGGGCCGGCCGCGCACGGGCCGGCCAGGCCCCTCACCCACGCTTCTCGCTCTAGGAGTCAGTTCGCCATGCCAGCCATCAAGTTCTCCGTACGAGGTTCCCGCCGGGCAGCAGTGGTGACGGCCGGCGCCGTCCTCAGCGCCGGTGCCCTGGGTCTGGCGATGTCGGGCAGCGGTACGCACGCGCCGGCCACGGACCAGGTCAAAGCGGCCGCCGCGGTGACGACGCCGGCCCGCGACATGTCGTCTGCACCCGCGACGCCGCCGACGCCGCCGAATCCCATGGCGCCGACACCCGTGGCGAGCGCGCCGGCCGGGGCGCCGAGCGCTGCCGCAACGCCCAGTGCTGCCGGGACGCCGGCGAAGCGCGCTGCGGGGAAGCCCGCTGCCCCATCGGACAACAACGTGGCGGCGCCCGCACTCGACCCCGCGGCCAGTGCCAAGGTCCCGTCCGACCTCGCCGCCGTCACCGCCCAGTCGTGGACCGCTCGTGCCCCGGGGCCGGTGCGCCCGATTACCGGGCACGACATCGCACTGAACGAGTGCGTGAGCGTACGCGGCGCCGCGACCTGGCAGCAGCAGCCGTACCTGAGCAGCGGTGGCAACTCCGCAGTGCTGGAGATCTACACCTTCGGTACCGAGGCCGCAGCCGCTGCCGCGTACGAGGGGGTCCGCTCCGGCATGAGCTCATGCCAGGCCACGTCCCGGGCCTTGCAGAGCGCCAACCGAGTCAAGGCCGACGCCGTCGCACGGCAGACCGCGACCGCCACCGACGCGGCAGCGTTCGAACGTGTCTGGACCGGGGTCCAGGGCACCTCGGCCCAGGGCGCCCAGACCAACCACCTCTACCCCGCGGCGCGCGGCACGCGGGTGCTCGTCCTGCACTTCGACGATCTGGCCGGGGGATCTCCGGCGGCCGCTCCGTACGACACGCAGCAGGACCCGAACGTGCTGTCGCTGCTCACGAACTTGCTGGCCAGCCCGGCCGGCACCCGCTGATTCGCTCAACACGCAGACCACCGAAGGAAACAATGTCCTCCACACCCAAGAAGCGGGGCGTCGCCGCCTTCGCGGCCGCATCGTTGCTCGGCGCGATAGCCGCGCTGCTACCAACCGGCGACGCGTTCGCCGGAACGGTTCCCATAGGCCCCGCCACCTCGAGCGGAAGCCTCGGTCCGGCCCTCGGTGGCCCGATCACCCAGGAGCAGATCATCGCCCGGGCGCACGACTGGATCAACAACGCCGTTCCGTACAGCATGTTCGACGCTTGGAAGGACAACACGGTCGGCGGCCCGTACCGCGCGGATTGCTCCGGCTTCATCTCCATGGCGTGGGGCCTGAAGAACAGCTTGGTCACCCAGACCCTCCCGGACGTCTCGACCGTCACCGCCACCAATGTCATCGGCTACACCGGCTTGCAGCCGGGCGACGCACTGGACTTCACCGACGAACACGTCGTGCTGCTCGACTCCTGGATCGACAAGACCGCCGGGACGTTCTACTACGACGCCGAACACCGCCCCGGCACGGTGGCTGACCAGCGGCGGGGCAGCGTCTACGCGAGCACGCTCGACGGCCACGCGCTCACCACCTACGAGGCCCTTCGCTACAAGAACGTCGTCGCCACTTCGGCGGGCGCTGTGAAGTCGCCGGTGTCGATGGATGCTGGTGCGACGCACGTGGCGTTCGTGGATGGCAATGGGAACGTGGCGAATGACTGGGTGAGCAACGGTGCCTGGCAGGGGCCGTCCGGCCTCGGCGGCACCAGCCGCTGACCGCCACCCAGATAGGGAGGGCCTTGTTCCACCTCGGTGGGGCAAGGCCCTTCACCCCGTGAGGGGGGTGCCGGGCCATCCGCAGGCGTTGAGCTCGTGCTGCCAGGAGGGGTCCGGGAAGGCCTGGGGATAGAGCCGGGCGCAGGTGGTCAGGTGCTCCTGGAACGCGGTCCGCAGACGGGCGGCGTAGTACGCGCAGAGCAGGTCGGGGGGTGTGTCGGCTGCCGCCGATCCGATGAGGGCCGCCGCCAGGATGGCCGTACGCAGGGCCTGTGCCGTGCCGGTGCCGCTGAGCGGGTCGTAGCGGATGGCGCCCGCGCCGACCAGGAGCGTGCCCGGGGTGCAGGTGCTCGGGGCGGTGGCCGGGAGGAGGTGCAGGCGGGGGGCGGCGGGCAGCGCCACCGCGGTCTCGGGCGGGTGCAAGAGGCGTGGGGCCAGTTCGGATGCGGCGAGAAGCCGTCCGAGCAGCTCGGCGGGGCGCGCGACGGGGCCCGGAACCATCGCCTGGAGCAGGGCGCGGCCGTTGCCGAGCGGGGTGAGGTGGAGCCAAGCGAGGTCGGTGCGGTCGAGGCGGGCCGTGGTGTCGTCCTGCCCCGGGGCGAGCGGGGCCTCGCCCGCCAGCAGGTGCCGGCGGCCGGCGGTCCAGTGCTCGCCGGGGTGTCCCGTCGGCGGTTCCGCCGTGACCGTCCAGTGCGGGGGGCCGGCGGGTTCGGGTCCGGGGCGGGCGGCGTCGGGGTGACGGGCGCAGAGCCGGTCGAGGAGGCGGCGGCACAGCAGGGCGCCGTCCAAGACCACCGCGGGGTGGGCGAGGGGCGGATCGGGAGGCCCCGGGGCCCAGCGGACGTGGCGGTGGGTCAGCCGGTGGCCGTCGGCCGGCGAGGCGACGCCCCAGAGGGCCCGCAGGAGGGCGAGGGTGTCCTCGCCCAGCAGCAGCGGGCGGGGACCGTACGAGGGGCGGGGCCGGAGCCGGACCCGGTGGCCGCGCGAGGCGAGCAACCAGGCGCAGGTGAGTTCGGCCAGTCCGGATCCGGCGATGGTGACGGTCACGGCGTGAGGGCGTCGATCAGCGCCTGCATGTCGGCCTGGTGGCGGGTCATCATGGCACCGAGGGCGGGTCCGTCCAGTGAGCTGATGGTCTGCTGCAACGTCATGGCGGACCGTGCGGCGGCCAGGGTGGCCTGACCGTTGCCGAGCGCCCCGGGCCCCTTGAAGCGGGGGGCGACCCCGCGCGCTGCCAGCACGTGGTTGACCTCGTGGAAGTTGGTCATCGCCTGCCGGGAATGTTCGATCACGATCCCGCCCGACGTGTCGCCGCCGCTCAGACTGTCCTTCAGCGTGCCCAGCAGCACGGCGTAGTTCAGGTCGCCGAGTTCGAGCAGTCGCTGGTCCAGCGGGTCGGTCGGGTCCTGCGTCAGCGTCCTCACGTATTCGCTCTCGCTGAATCCGGCGAGGTGTGCCTTGACCTTCTTGAACCGCTCGAAGTGGTCGACGCCCTCGTCGATGATCAGTTTGATGAGGTGCGAGAGCCGGTCGGCCTGGGGGTACGGATCCTCCTTCTCGTCCAAGATGGTTTGGTGCAGTCGGACGTACATTCCGTCGATGCCCTGCGGGTTGAGATCGGCGCTGGTCTCCTCCACCTTGATGAACCAGTCCAGCTGCGCCTGATCGAGCGGTTCCAACCTGAACGTCGTCTGGGTCTCTTCCTGGATGACGAAATCCTCGGTGGGCGGATCGAGGACGATCGGCCGCCCCAGTACGCCGAGGATCTCGTTGACCCATCGCAGGTGCCGCATCTCGTCCTGCGCGACGGCGAACACCTCCTGGGCCGCGGCGAAGAACTTCCGGACGGGCGCCTCCGCCTCCGTGGCCGGGTCGAGTACGCGCGGGGCCTTCAGCGAGTAGTGCGCGTAGAGGTACTCCAGGCACAGTGCGTGCTCGACACGGGCGAGGTGCTCCAGCCTCTGCTCCACTTCGGGGCGCGTCTTCGGATCCAGTTCGAGCGGGTCGGGCAGTCCGCGGCTGTCGTCCTCACGGCCGTTGAGTACGACGGGCAGCACGTTCCAGTTCGTGATCAGCGCCGGATGGTCCAGCTCCCGGGCATTGCGCGGGAAGTAGCGGGGGCCGTCCAGCTCCGGCGGGTCAGAGCGGTTGCTGCGCTGGAAGTTGAGGGGGTGGAACTCCCCGTCGTGGCTCGCGGAGATGTCGGGTTTGGAGGCGGCCCAGTAGAAGCAGCCGCATTCGCGGAAGTCGTACTGCCACGGTGCGCACAGGCTCCGGGTGAGGTCGCCCGGGAGGTACACCGCGGGGTCGATGACGCCGTCGTCGGTCAGGTAGTCGGCCCGGTCAGCGATCAGGACGGCACTGGTCACCCTCCCGGCCGGGTCGCGCACGACCCTGCTCTCGTTCGCCATCCGCAAGGCGTTGAGGCTTCCGCCGGGCACTCCGGACTCGCCCGGGGAGACCCTGCCCGGCCTCGGCCCGAGGCGGATCGCGATCCGGCCCGGCAGCAGATCGTGGACGAAGCGCCACATCGACATGCCGTCGAGGCGTCTGGCGGAGAGGACGGGGGCCTGCGCCTCCGACTGGTCCACGGCGGTCCGTCCGCACACCGCCCAGAGATGGAGCCGCCACGGCGACTGGTCCGTCACCTGTAGGTCTTCGCTCGTGAGGTCCAAGACGGTGGCGGCACCGTCGGCGACGGCGATCACCCGCGATCCGCTGCCGTGGTGGAAGTCGACGGTCAGGCCGGGGAAGAAGCACTTGTCCAGGTTGCGCTGGTCGAATTCCAGGCCGGGGAAGCAGTTGTCGACACCGCTCTCCGGGCGGGAGCCGGCCGGATTTCCGCGGACGACGTGGTCGGCGCGGGCCGTGAGGTTGCGGGCGAAGATCTTCCCGTGGGGAACGGGGAGGTCGACGCTTCCGGGAGTCGGGTCGTTCATGGCGGCTCCTTCGGCCGGACGGGGCGGGGCGCGGGTCAGCGGGCGAGGGCGGCCGGATCGGCCGGCAGGTCGGACACCGCCGGCTGCCGGAAGAACTCCGGTGCGGCCTGCCCGAGTTCGACGTAGGCGCGCAGGCAGAAGGCCAGCCAGCCGCGGATGTAGTCGCAGCCGGGCCGGCCGCGTCGGGTGACCTCGTGGTAGCAGCCGCCGCCGCACAGGTAGCGGGCCCAGCAGGACCGGCAGGGCTCGGCCCGGTCCACGTGGCGGGCCGCCAGATGGGCCGCCCTGGCGCCGTGGTCGGGTCCCCGGCTCAGGGAGCCCATGGCGAAGGCCGGATCGTCGACCAGCCGGTGGCAGGCGTAGAGGCCGCCCTCGGCGGAGGCGCTGAGGTATCCGGCGCCGGCGCCGCAGGGGTACGGGCGATGGCCGCCCGCGTGCAGTTCGTACATCGCGGTCTGGAAGTTGCCGAAGGGGTACCGGCGGCCCGCCGCCAGCTCGCGCAGCGCCGCTTCCCCGCACTCGATCATCTGTTCCAGGAATCCGGTGAAGGCGGCCCGGTCGATCTCGTACGCGGCGTCCGGGGCGCTGACCACCGCGGCGAAGCCGACTTCGTCGAAACCGAGGCCGATGCCGTGCTCCAGGACGTCGATCAGCCGCCCGGTGTACGGGGTCACGCTGACGCGTGCCGAGAGGTGGCGCGGTCTTCCGTGCCGCTCCAGCACCTCCAGCCCGGCCCGCAGCCGGTCGTAGGCGCTGCCCCCGCCCGGGGCCCGGCGCAGCGCGTCGTGGCCGGTCCGGTCGCCGTCCAGGCTGACGGCCACGGTGAACGGGTGGGCGGCGAAGAGTTCCGCGTCCACGGGCCGGACCGTGGTGAGGTTGGTGGTGAGCGCGAAGCGGACGGCGTGCCCGGTGGCGGCTCCGGCCCGCGTCGCGTACGTGACGACCTCGTGCACCAGGTCCCGGGCGAGCAGCGGTTCACCGCCCATGAAGCCGACGACGACGCCGGCTCCGGGTGCGGCCTCCGCGAGGAGCCGGTCCACGGCGGCGAACGCGGTCCCGCGGGGCATGGCCCGGGCGGAGCCGCCGAACCGGCCCTCGTCGGCGTAGCAGTGGCCGCAGCTGAGGTTGCAGGCCTGCATCACGTTGAGCGACAGGGAGAACAGGGGTGGCACCTCGGCCGGGGTGCCGTCGATCCGGGGGCCCGGGAGGCCCTCCCCGCCCCACATCGGCAGGCCGAGTTCCGCGGCCAGGACCGCGTCCTGTGCGGGGTCCCGGGAGGTCGCCTGCCATGCTTCCAGGCGGTCCGCCGCCGCCTCCGGGATGTCGTAGATCCGGCTGCCGTCGGCGACGAACAGGTGGGCCCCGTGGGCGCTGCGGAACACCCTGGCCTCGGCTTCGAGACCGAGCGGTCCGGCTCCGGCGTCGGACCGCGGTTCGCGCTCCGGCGGGCGGCGGCCGATCTGCAGCAGTACGCTCACGTCCCCTCCTCGACCGTGGCCCGCAGCGAGTCGGCCCAGGCCACCAGCACGTCGTACTGGCGGCGGGTCAAGTGCATCGGCAAGCCGTCGGACCCCCGCACCGCGACCGGCATCCGGCGGTCGAAGTAGTCAGGCTCCGCGTACGGATTCCTGATGACCCGTTCGATGAGCTCCGGCTGTTCGCGGAGCATGTCTTCCAGGACCTCCAGCGCCACGAAACGGCGGTGTTTGCGACGGCCCCGTTCGGTCAGCGGGAGCCGGACGCCGTCCAGGGCTTCCGGTACCGGGAACATGCGGTCGGGCTCTTCCGGCGGAAGGCCGAGGGACTCGTTCTCGCTGACGGCGCGCTCGTTCTGGGCGTCCACGTTGACGGCGTCCATGGCTTCCAGGACGCGTTCGAACAGGTCCCGCACCTCGAGCGCCGTCAGCTTCGGATCTTTGGAGACGTACGTGGGATCCCCGACCTCCGCACGGCTGACCCGGTCCATGAGACCGTCGGCCAGTGAGGTGAAGGGTCTGCGGTCGGGTGCGAAATCGGGCGGGGTGACGACGACCCGCGCGTGGGCGGTCAGCCCGCCGACCTCGACGGTGACCAGGCCGTCGCAGACGTCGTCCACGAGACCGAACGAGACCCCGCCGTCGATGTTTTCGGCCGCCCCGGCGAACAGGCCGCCGGGCACGGTCCGCGGATCGCCCGCGCCGGTGAACGAGCACCAGGGGGAGTCCGGCGAGAGGATCAGCCTTTCGACGGGCAGGGGATACCTGTCGGTGCGCCGGAGGAGGTTCGTGGGCCCGTAGACCAGGCCCGCGGCGGGGGTGAAGCGCAGGCGCAGCTCGGGGAAGGTCGCGCTCGGCCGCGGGATCTGGACGGAGCCGAGCGGTACGTACTGCCCCTGCGGGACCAGGCGCTGGGCGGCCCCCTGGGGAGAACGTCCGCGCAGGGGGTGCCGGGTGTGCTGGTCGCCCAGGAGCTTGGCCTTGGCCTCGATGCGGTCGCCGAGCGCGCCGGTGCAGTGGTGTGCCTTGAGGTTGGCGACCTCCACCGTCCATCGCACGTCGCCGGGTTCCAAGCCGAACGCGTCCAGTACCTCGGTGGTGATCGCCCCGGAACCGGGCTGTCCGTCGATGGTCCACCTGCCGTGGACCTCGAAGAAGGGGCAGATGGGCCGGAACACTTTGGCGGCGTTCTCGGCGTTCTCGGCGTTCGTGGCGTCCTCGGAGGGCACGACGTCCTTGAACCGCACCCGGTTGCCCTGGGGCTGTGTTTCCGTCAGGGTGCCGTCCTCGGCCACGTGGAGCGAGGGTTCGGGCAGGACGACGGTCTTGCCGGTGCCCCGGGGACTGAGGTCGCTCTCGCCGTAGCGGTAGTTCTCGCAGGGTTCGGGGGACGGGCCCAGCCGGGCGAAGGCCAGGGGCGGGTAGAGCCAGATCTTCTCGATCACCGTGGGTCTCCGTTCTCGTCGGAATGATCGGAACGATCGGAAAGCGGGAACGCGGTCACGCGAAGACCTCGGATCCTGGGGGAGGGGGCGGCGTCGTGCCGGGGTGGGCCGAGCGGGGTTCCGCCCGCGCGTACGGGCGGCAGCCCGAGGAGGAACCACAGCTGTTCCGCGGATACGGGGCGGTCGGGGAGTTCGGAAACGCGGCCTTCAGCGAGGCTGGGCGGCGGTGCGGTCGCCTCGCGCAACGCCCCGTCGACGGCCGGAGCGTCCACCCCGGGGTCGGCGCGCCGGAACACGGGCGCGAGACGGCCGGGCCGGCGGCAGCCCTTGGCGCGGCAGATGCCGTCTCGGAGGGTGGTCATCGTTGACCTCGTGGGCCGACCGCGGGACCGGGTCCCTCGGTCGCGGCGTCGAAGGCCCCGTGCAGGGCTCGCGCGGAGAGGCGCGCGCTCGCTTCCCGGTAGGAGATCGGCTCCGGCGGATCGGGCCGCATTCCAGCCGCTGGGCCGACCCCTGCCCTGCCTTGCTCCTCCGGACACCGGACCCTCCGGACACCGGTCTCGCCGAACCAGGGCGTGGGGTGCCGGAGGGCGGTCGAACTCGGTGTCGACCACCGCGTTCCGGCGGTTGAGGAGGTCGGGGTTCAGCTCGTCGGCGAATCCGGGTGCGGAGAACGGTGGAGACATGACGGCGCCTCCCGGTGGGTCGTGCGACCCACAGGTGGATGGACGCAAACGGGATCGTGACTTAGAGTATCGGAATCGATACTCTAAGTCATCAAGGCCGCGCCCGAGGGTGTCGGATCGGGGCCGCAGGGCGGGGCCCCGGTCCCGTGCGGCGGGAAGCCGATGGCGCGGTCGGCGCCGGCACGGCACGGGCCGCCGCCCCGGCCCGGGGCTGGACCGGGCGGCCCCCGACCGGGAGGCGCCCCCGGTGAGCCGGTGAACCGGCGAGCCAGTGACCCCCGGCCCCCGGCGGCCCGAGACCACGCCTGCGTCGTCGGGGGACCGGCACAGGGTTTGCGCGGGCTCGCCTCCGGACTCCCGGCCGTCCGTCCAGGACGGCCGGGGGGTCCGCTACCGGCCGACGGGCCGCACCGCACGACGGGTCATTCACTCGCCGCCGGTGCGAGGGAGGCGTTCCAGAAACCGGCGTAGCGGCCGCCGAGGTGCAGGAGCGCGTCGTGGCTGCCCTCCTCGACGATCCGGCCGCCGGCCAGGAAGACGACGCGGTCGGCCCGTTGAACGGTCCGCATCCGGTGCGCGACCATCACCACCGTCCGGCCGGCCATCAGGTGCTCGATGCCCTCGTGGACGGCCGCCTCGTTCACCGGGTCCAGCGCCGAGGTCACCTCGTCCAGCAACACGACGGGCGCGTCCTTGAGCAGCGCCCGCGCGATCGAGACGCGCTGGCGTTCGCCGCCCGACAGCCTTGCGCCCCCCTCGCCGACATGCGTCGCCCATCCGTCGGGCAGCCGCTCGATCACCTCGTCCAGCCGCGCCGCGCTGGCTGCCGCCCGGACCTCGGCTTCGTCGGCGTCGGGACGGCCGAGGCGCACGTTCTCCTCGATCGTGCCGTCGAAGAGGTAGACGTCCTGGAAGACGATGGCGAACTGCGCCATCAGCACCTCCGTGTCGATCGCGCGCACGTCCACGCCTCCCACCCGCACCGCGCCGGCGTCCACGTCGTAGAACCGCGCGAGCAGGTGCAGCAACGTGCTCTTGCCCGCGCCCGACGGTCCGACGACGGCGAGCCGCTGTCCCTGCGGTACGGACAGCGAGGCGTCGGCGATCACGGTGCGGTCGCCGTGCCGGAAGGTAACGGACTCGAACTCCAGGTCATGGCGCACCGGCTGGATCGGTTCGGCCGGTTCCGGCAGCGGCTCGGTGCGCAGTACCGTGTCGAGCCGCGCCAGTTCGTCACGTGCACCGCGGAGCCGGCCGCCGATGTCCGACAGCGACAGCAGCGGGTCCGCGCAGCGGGCGGCCAGGACCAGGATCGCCAGGACCTCCGCCGCGCCGGTGCTCCCGCCGAGCGCGAGGTGGGCGCCCAGGGCCAGCACGACGGTGAACGCCGTCTGCACCGCGAGTGCCAGACCGACCACGCCGGGCAGCGCCGCCAGCGCGGTCCGGCGGGAGGCGCGCTGGACTTCCCGCAGCGAGTCGTCGAGCACCCGGAAGCGTTCCGTGGTCCGGCCGCCCGCGCGCAACACCGGCTGGGCCCGGAGGTATTCGACGACCCGCCCGGTGGCTTCGCGGTCGCGTTCGTGGCGCTCGGCGTCCGTGGCGGCCATCGAGCGGCCCGTCCGGACCTGGATCGCCGCCACGACCGGTACGGCGGCCAGCGCCGCCAGGCCCAGCTGCCAGTTGAAGGTCAGCATGACCGCGAGAATCGTCAGTGGGGTCACACAGGCGGAGATGAACGGTGCCAACAGGTGCGCGATCACGCTCATCGCCTGGAGGACGCCGCGCCCGGCCAGGACGGACACCTCCCCGATGCGGCCCGCGTCGTACCAGCCGATCGGCAGCCGGGCCAGATGGTCGCCGAGCCGGTGGTACGTGCCGCGCAACAGCGTGCTGCCGGCATGGAAGCCGGACCGGTCGCTGACGTAACGCAGCACCGCGTAGACCGCGACCGCGGCCCCGAACGCGATCAGCCAGGGCCAGGCGTCTTCGGGCGTGCCCCCGAACAGCGCCCGCAGTACGGGGACCAGCAGTGCGTAGGACGCACCCTCGACCACGGCGGTCGTCGTCATCAGGGCCACGGTGCGACGCACCGGCCGGGCGTACTCGTGCCCCAGCACGCGCAGCAGCATGCGGATCATCGGGGACCGCCTCCTTGCGTTACGCCGCTGTGGGCTTCGGTCCGGTCGGCGATCGCCGACCGGTGGGCCTGCCAGAACGCGGCGAACCTTCCGCCCCGCGCCAGCAGTTCGGCCGGCGCGCCGCGTTCGACGACCACCCCGTCGTCCAGCATCACGACGGTGTCGGCGTCGGCGATCGTCTCCGGGCGATGGGCGACGACCAGGATCGTCCGGTCGCCGCCCAGCGTGGCCAGGGCCCGGCGCACCGCCCGTTCGGTCTGCGGGTCCGCGAAGGCGGTCGCCTCGTCGAGCACGAGGACCGGTGTGTCGGCGAGCAGGGCGCGCGCGAGCGCGATCCGCTGTGCCTCGCCACCCGACAGCCCTGCGTCTTCACCGATCACCGACGCGTATCCGCGGGGCAGTTCGAGGATCCGATCGTGCACGTTCGCCAGCCGGGCGGCGCGCACCACGTCGTCGAGGTCGGCGTGCGGTACCGCCAGCGCGATGTTGTCCGCGACCGACGCGCGCAGCAGCCGGACGTCCTGGAAGACGAAGGAGACGTTCCGGTAGAGCTCCCGACTGCCGAGTTCGCGCAGGTCGACACCGCCCAGGGTGACCGAACCGTGGGTCGGGTCGAAGAACCGCGGCAACAGCTGGACCAGCGTGGACTTTCCGCTTCCCGACGGCCCGACCAGCGCGGTGGTCGTTCCCGGTTCGAGCACCAGGTCGACCCCGCGCAGGACCTCGTGATCGGCGTCGTAGCCGAATCGGACGTCGCGCAGTTCCAGCCGGTGACCCTGCGGTGCGGCCGGCTGCGCGGGTTCCGGCAGCGACCGAACGGTGAGTACCTCCCGGATCCGGCCGACCGCGCGCCGGGCGGCCTGTACGTCGTCGAACCCGTGGCCGAGGGCCGCCACGGGAGCGGTCAGGCCCAGTCCGAGCAGCAGGAAGGGCAGCAGGTCGGCCGGAGCCATGCCCCCGGTGGTGATCAGAGCCGTACCGCCGATCAGGACGGCCAACAACACGAACGGTGGCGACAGGGCCACTTGCATCCCGGCGGCGATCCCGGCGAGGCCGCGCACCATCCGCAGGAAGCTGCCGACGAAATCGTCCACCGCCGTGCGGAAGCCGCGGTGGGCGCGCCCGGATCCGCCGAACGCCTTCACCACCGAGATGCCCTGGACGAACTCGACGACGGAACTCGAAATCCGTCCCATGGCCGCGTCGAAATCCTCCTGCTCGCGCAGCCGGGTCGGGGTCATCATCAGGGGGACCAGCGCCACGGCCAGGCCGACCGGTATCAGCGTGATGAGCGTGAGCCGCCAGTCGACGGTGAAGAGGTAGACCAGCGACGCGAGCGGCACCACGAAGGCGGAGACGAGTTCGCCGGGGGTGTGGGCGATGAACGGGTGCACGGCGCTGACGTCCTCCCCCACCACCTTCGCCAGCTCGCCGGTCCGGCGCCGGGAGAACCATCCGATCGGTACGCGCCCCAGTCGCGCGGCCAGTTGCCGGCGGAACGCCAGTTGCACCTGGCCGTCGACGACGTGCCCGATCCCTGACGAAGCGGCCGTGAACAGCAGCCGGAGGAACAGGCCGGCCGCACCCGCGATCACGACCATCCGGACATGACCGTGATCGACCGGGCCGGGCGCCAGCAGGGTGCGCCCCAGTTCGGCGACCGCCAGCAGCGGCACCAGACCCGCCAATGCGCCGATGAACTGCAGGGTCACCACGGCGGCGAAGCGTGCGTAGTGGGGGCGCAGCAGTCCCGCCACGTTCGCTCCCGCCGCGCCGTCGCCATCGGCCGGCCCGACCCGTTTCGGTGGACCGGTTCGGCGCAGGACGGCGAGGGCCACGAGGACCGCGGCGATCACGAGCGCGGCGCCGAGGGTCAGCCCGAGGGCGTACCCGTCGTTGAGCGTCCCGGGTGTGGCCGTCCCGCCGGTGCGGTGGTGCGCCGCGGCGCCGAGGACCGCGAGTCCGAGTGAGGCGCCGATCTGGCGCGAGCTGTTGAGCAGGCCCGCGGCGGCGCCGCTCTCGTGGGGCGCGACGCCGGCGGTGGCGAGGGAGGCGACCGGTCCGAGGCAGAGCCCGAAGCCGCCGCCGCTGAGGAGCGAGGGCCCGAGGACGTCGGTGGTGAAGCCGCCATCGGGGCTGATCAGGCCGAACCAGGCGAGCCCGGCCGCAGCCAGGAGTCCGCCGATGACCACGAGCGTGCGGGGCGCGAGGCGGTAGCCGAGCTTGACGGCGAGCACGGAGCCGGCGACCAGGGCGAGGGCGAACGGCAGGAACATCATCCCGGTCCGCGCCGGCCCCGTTCCGAGGACTTGTTGGAGGTAGAGGGACGCGAAGTAGAAGGCGGAGGTCATGGCCGCGCCGATCAGGAGCACGGCGGCGTTCGCGCCCGCGACCGAGCGGTTGGCGAACAGGCCGAGCCGGATCAGTGGTTCGCGGGACGTGGTCAGCTCGACACGGACGAACGCGGCCAGTAGTACGGCGGCGACCGCCAGGGTCGTCAGGGTGACCGGCGAGGTCCACGCGTACCGGTCCGTGCGGACGACGCCGAACACGAGCAGGGCCACGCCCGCCGTGACCAGGACGGCACCGAGCACGTCCGGACGGCCACCGCGAGCGGCCGGCGGTCCTCCGACGACGCCGCGCCAGGCCAGGGCCAGCGCACACGCCGCCATCGGCACGTTCACGAACATGACCCACCGCCAGTTGGCGTACTCGGTGAGCACGCCGCCCATGACGACGCCGAGGGCGCCTCCGGCCGCGTTCGCCGCACTCCATGCTCCGAAGGCCTTGATGCGGGCCTTGCCCGCGGGGAACGTCGCGGTCAGCAGTGCCAGGGCGGCCGGAGCCAGTGCGGCGGCCCCCACGCCCTGTGCCGCTCGGGCGGCGACGAGGTGGCCGGGTTCCTGGGCGAAGCCGCCGAGGAGGGAGGAGAGCCCGAACAGGCCGAGCCCGAGCAGCAGGACCCGCTTGCGGCCGTACCGGTCCGCGGCCTTGCCGCCCAGGAGCAGCAACCCGCCGAAGGTGAGGGCGTAGGCGTGGATCACCCAGGTCAGGCCCACCGCACTGAAGCCGAGGCCGGCAGCGATCTGGGGGAGCCCGACGTTCACGACGGAGAGGTCCAGCGACACCATGAACTGCACGAGCGCCACCACGGCGAGCGTCAGCCCCGGCCGGGCACCCGAACTACTCGTCATCACGAACTCCACTCCCGGCGCTGTCAGTTAACTTTCGGAACATGTTCCGAAAGTATCATCGGGCGGGCCGCGGCGAAACCGCGGAGGGCTGAAACCGCACCCGTTTCGAGGCGGAGGACGGCGGGGCGGCATGATGGGACGATGTCCCGAGCGCCCGCGTCGCACGGCCGCACCGGCCGACCGCCCCTGACCTCCCGTGCGCAGATCCTGGTGGCCGCCCGTCGGCTCATCGACCAGGACGGCTGGGAGAAGCTGACGATCCGCCGCCTGGCCGCCGAGCTCGGCATCGGGGCGACGACCTTGTACCACCACATCCGGAACAAGGAAGACCTGCTGCTCCTCCTGCTCAACCAACACATCGAGCAGATAGAGCGCCCCCAACTGCCCGATGAGCCGCGCGAGCGCATCGTCACGGCCGCCACCGCGATGCACGACGCCCTCACGGCCTGGCCGTGGGCCGCGGAGGTCCTCTCGGCCGACGGTTTCGTCGGCCTCCTCGACGAATCGGCGATGTGGATGGTCGAAGCCATCGTGGCCGGCGCCGACGATCACGGATGCACACCCGAACAGACCGTCGACGTCTTCCGCAGCATCTGGTACTACACCGTCGGCGAGGTCCTCGTCCGCGCCCACTCCGCCCGCCGACGGGACGAAGGGCAACCCTTCGCCTACCGCGACGACCTGGACCCGGCGCAGGTGCCCCACCTGGCCGCCATCGGTGTCCGATGGGCCGCGCTGGCCGCACGGGACATCTACCCCCAGGGACTGGGCACGTTCGTCGACGGGCTGCTCGCACGAGCCACCCCCCGCGGTACCGGCTGAGCTCGGACCGGACGCGGCGCGCACGCCCCCAGGTCCGCGTGCCGGTCCGCCCCGACGCACGTGTCACCCTGGTCCCGGATCGAGGACGGGCGCCGGTGCCCGTCGGGATCGGGGGAGGAACGAGGGACGTGGCGGACCGGGAAGCGCCGGAGGACCGGCTCGGCGAGTACGTCGACATGCTGCGGCACGCGTGTGCCACGGGGCGTCGCCTCACCCGTACCGAGCTCGACTCCCGCCGCGGCGAGGGGCAGCGGGCGGCGGAGGCGGGCCTGCCGTTGCGCGGGCTCATACGGGACCACCTGGCCGCGGCCCAGGGCGTCCCGACGCGATCGCAGGCGACGCTGCTCGCCGCGGTCGAGCAGGCGGTCGACGCGTTCGTCGAGGGGTACGAGCGGTCCCAGCGCCAGGCGGTCCGTCAGGAGGAGGCGGCGCGACGGGAGTTCATCGACGACCTGCTGTACGGGCGCAGCGGGCTGGGCCTGCTGGCGGAACGGGCCGAACGGTTCGGGCTGCGCCTGTCGCAGGCCCATGCGGTGGCCGTGGCCGGCCCCGAGCCGTACGGCGACGGCTACCCCGTGGCGCGCCGCATCGAGGAGGCGGTCCTCGGCCGGTTCGGGAACCGGCAGGTCCTGCTGGCCACCAAGGACGGCAGCCTCATCTGCGTGGCGCCCGGCGATCAGCCCGATGTCCTGGCCCACTTCGCCCAGCAGGCCCACGCGGCGACGGACGGCGGGCGCGTCGCCATCGGCCGCTCCCACCCGGGTCCGGGCGGGGTCGTCCACTCCTACGAAGAAGCCCTCAACGCCCCTTGATCTCGCTGAGCGGATGGGGCTGGAGGGGCCGGTGCTGCACGCGTCCGACCTGCTGGTCTACCCGGTGCTCAGCCGCGACCGGCAAGCCATGGCCGACCTCGTGGAGAGCGTCCTGGGCCCGCTCCACCAGGCGCGCGGCGGCCCCGGGCCCCTGCTGGACACCCTCACCGCCTACTTCGACAGCGGCTGCGTGGCGACGGAGACCGCCCGCCGCCTCTCGCTGAGCGTGCGCGCCCTGACGTACCGGCTGGGGCGCATCCACACCCTCACCGGTGCGGACCCGGCGGACCCGGCGGACCGGTACACGCTCCAGACCGCGGTGATCGGATCACGGCTGCTGGGCTGGCCCGACGCCACGGCGTGACCGGGGGCACCCTGCCGGACCGCGGCGTCAAAGAGTCGTAAGGATTGCCGGAGGCGGGCAATGTGCGGCACCTTCGCGCGCTGGCACGATGCGGTTGTCCGGCGGAAACGTCGGCCCGGCGGGGGAGGTGCTCATGGCCTTGTTTCTAGGTCTCGGCATCGGGGGAATCGTCCTGCTGGCCGGCTCGCCGGTGTTCGACGGGTGGCTGTCGTTCCCGGTGGTCGCGGGCTTCGTCTCGATGCTCGGTTTCACGGGGGCGATCGTGCTCGGGACCACGGGTCTCGGGCCGGGAGCGGCAGCCGCCGCCGGGCCGCGGCCGGTGCGGGGGCCGGCCGGTCGACGTACCGACTGGGCCTGGCCCTCTCCCGGGACGGCAGCGGGGCGGCCCGCGCCACGGCGAGCTCGTCGGGTCGGCCGGGACCGTGGTCACCGCCGTTCCGGCGGGCGGGTACGGGGAGGTCCTGCTGAGGCTGGGCGGCCAGCCGGTCAAGTACGCCGCGACCGCCGGTGGCCCGGTGGCCCTGGGCGCCGAGGTGGGGGTGACGGCGACGCCGTCGTCCACCTCGGTCGGCGTGCGCGCCGTCGAGCGCCGACCCGGGCCGCTGACCCGGGCGCGCTTCACCTCCTCCTTCACCACCGATCTGCCCGTGTGAGAGCGGGCAGGGGGGATCCACCATGAGTTCGGTCGTCGTTCCGGTCGTGGGAGTGGTCGTACTCCTCGCGCTGCTCGCCCTGGTCGTCGTCACCCGTTACAAGGTCGCCGGTCCCAGCGAGGCGTTCCTGATCACCGGCCGGCTCCCGCAGGTGGTCGCCAAGGCTGCCGAACCGCTCAGCGCCATCGACAAGATGACCGTCATCTCCACGGACGGCGCGAACAAGCCGTCCCGCACCGTCGCCGAGAACGTCGCCCAGGGCATGGAGTTGCTCGGCTCCACCACGGGGGTCGACCTCGCCCGGCTCCTCAAGGGACTCACCGCGACCGCGACCGCGACCGTGACCGTGACCGAGGCGGCGACGCCCGCTCGGCCCGCCCCGGCCAACGGCAAGATCGCGATCACCGACCGACGTCCGGAGCCGTACCCGCCGGGGGCGGCGTCCGATTGCAGTTTCCGGTCAGGTATCGCACCCTCGATCAATCAAACCTACCCACTCCGTTAACATGTCCGGTCTGACAATGTTCACGTTGGACCACGATAAGCGGCCGGAAATTGACATCATCGATATCGCGGGTTCTTTCTCGAATAGGCGACGGCGCCAGGTCCGCCACGCGTCCCCGACCCCGGGTCGTGCTGTGGGCCGCGGTGGGTGTGATCGGGCTCGGATTCCTCGTCGCACTTGAGCTGGCCGCGCGCCAGTACGGCGTGCCCGGTCCGATCACCGTCCAGACGCGAGAAGTGATCTTCGCCCCCCAGTCGGGGACGGTGCTGTACGCCAGCATGGCGCTGATGATGGTGGTGCTCACCTGGCGGCAGCGCTTCATCGGGCTCGCCGCCGCGATCGGCATCGACCTCGTCTTCTGGCTCGTGCGGTGGGTGGTCGGCGCCCAGATGATGTTCGGCAACGGCGCGTTGCTGGTGACCTTGGCCTGGGCCGTCATCGCCGTCACGCGTCGCACCGGACATGAGCGCCTCCTCCTGCTGAAGGGCGTGGGACTGGCCCTGCTGCTGGTGACCGGCCGCAAGACCGGCTACACCTGGCTGCTGATCACCTCGAAGTCCCGCCCGATGGTGCTCGACCAGTACGTGGCGACCGCCGATCACGCGCTGGGCAACCCGTCGTGGGTGGCGGGCCGGATCGTCGAGGCCACCGGCACGGTCGGCTTCCGCGTCCTCGAATTCGTCTACATCCAGCTCGCCGTCGCCGCGGTCGCCGTCGCGCTGTACCAGCTGCGCCACGTGGCGGCCCTGCGCCGCTTCCCGAGCCACCACCTGGTGCGCACCTTCCTGGTCATCGGGCTGCTCGGACCGGGCATCTACATGATCTTCCCGGTGGTCGGGCCGATCTTCGCCTACGGCGCGGACGGCGCGCAGTGGGCGGTGGCCGACCTGTGGCCGAACACGCCGCCGCCGCTCGGTACCCCCGCACCGATGCCCTTCGACGAGTTCACCCCGCGCAACTGCATGCCCAGCCTGCACACGGCGTGGGCCACCGCGATCTTCATCCATTCCCGCAGGGCCCCACGGGCGCTGCGCCACGCGGGCACGTTCTGGCTGATCGCCACGCTCGGAGCCACCCTGGGCTTCGGCTACCACTACGGCGCGGACATCATCGCCGGCGTGGTGTTCACGGTCACGATCGAGACGGCGCTGCGCTCGCTCGCCCGCGGCTGGGACCGGCCCGGCATCCTGCTGACCACCTACGGCACCGCGGTGTTCGTCGCGTACCTGGCCTCGTACCGCTATCTGTCGGTGCAGCTGGCCGCGTACCCGTGGGTGTTCGGGCCGCTGCTCCTCCTCGCGATGGGCTCGGTGATCTACGGCTTCGTACGGATCACCAAGAAGTGGGAACGGGAGGCCGCCGCGGAGGCCACGGTGCGCGTGCCGGAACCGCGACGCGAACCGCAGCCCGAACTGGTCTGAGCGCGCGGGGCGCTGCGGCCGGCCGGTCCGGTCGCCGCTCCGGGCGAATTCCGGTGGGGCCGGTGAGCGGCGCCGAGTAAGGTCGGCCCGTCGTGATGGACGCGGGGGACGGCGGGTCGGGCATGGAGCAGGCGAAGGCGAAGGCGCCGGCGTCGGTGGAGCTGGTGGAACTCGCGGGGGAGCGGGTCCGGCTGGAGCCGCTGGAGCTGCGGCACCACGACGGGCTGTGCGCGGCGGTGCGCGACGGCAGCCTGTGGGAGCTCGCCGTGACGCTCGTCCCCCACCCGGACGACGTCCGCGGCTTCATCGAAGAAGCGATGGCGGCCCGCGCCGAGGGCACGCAGATCCCGTACGCGACGGTGGACGCGGCGACGGGGGAGGTCCTCGGCTCCACCCGGCTGATGATGATCAACACCGCGCAGCGGAGGTTGGAGATCGGCTGGACCTTCCTCGCGGAGTCCCGTCAGCGGACCGGCGCGAACACCGAGGCGAAGCTGCTGATGCTGACGCACGCCTTCGAGGTGCTGGGGATGAACCGGGTCGAGCTGCTGACGGACGTACGGAACGCGAGGTCACGGGCGGCGATCGCCGGGCTGGGCGCGACGCACGAGGGCGTGCTGCGGCACCACATGGTCATGCGGGACGGTTGGATCCGCGATACGGCGGTGTACAGCATCACCCGGCCGGAATGGCCGGCAGCGAAGCGCGCACTGGAGGCGCGCCGCACGGGCCGACCCGCACCACGCACCGGGAAGTGAGCGCCAGGCGGCGAGCGCCATGAAACCCGGCCGGGCCCGGTCCGGCCGGCGGCGGTTCGTCCGTCAGGCTCCGCAAGGGCGACGTCGTCACGGGTGACGCGCCGCTTCGTGGGAGCGGTCAGGACCCGCCATCGACGTCCGCGCGCGGCAGCGGTGCGTGCCCGCGTCGTACGCCGGCGCTGACGCCGGTGATGCACCGGCCGCGGCAGAGAGCCCGCTCGCGGGGCCGCTACTCGCCAGGTGCCCGGTACCGGACCTGCTCCGCTCTGCGCAGGGCGTCCAACGTTTCGTCAACGCTGATGAGAACGGTCGTCTCGAACGAGCTGAGCGCCCCACCTCCGCTGATCGCCAGCGCGACGGAGGCCATGGACACGTTGTCCGGGGCTTCCCAGAGGTTGTAGCCGTCGTGCGTGCCGAAGGCGTACCAGAACCCGTGGAGCTTCCCGCCCACGGACTCGATGTACGACCGCGCGGCCTGTGCGCGGTCCTCGGGGTGGCCGATCAGCCTCGCCCAAGTCTCCGGTGTGTAGCTGAACCTCGACAGATAGAGCGGCATCGTGTGTCCCCTTCGTCCCACCGATCCATGCCCGCAGTCGGTCGGAGAGGATCGGGGTGGCCGCCGGTTCCCCCGAATAGCCGGGGACACCGACCACTACGGCCCACACGAGAGCTGCCAAGGCCGACGCACAGGCCCGAGGCCACGTGCACCAGGGTGTCGCCGACGGTGGTCGCCGGGCGGCGTACGCAGGTCAGCAGGTACGGCCGCCAGGCGTACTGGCTCCGCCGCCCCGGGCGACGGCCCGGTGGGTACGGGCGAAGGCCTCGGCGCCGGAAACCGAGCCGTGCCCACGCAGCAGGGCGCGGGGTTCCCCGCCGCCGAGGCTCGGTTCCGACCGCCGGTGAGAGCCGGGCGCCCCTCCGAAGTCGGCCCGGGTTCGGAAGTCTCTTCCCTTCCCGGCCTCCGGGTCGGCCGGGGGATGGCGCGAAGCGGAGCGTGGATGTCTGCCTGCGTGGTGTGGCGGAAGGTGTTGATGGTGACGTAGGGAGCAGCGGGGCTGGTGGTACGCAAGGTGTTTCCCGACATCCATCACGTTGAGTAGTCGAGCGCGTGATTTCTGTAACCATGGTGTCGGGCGGTCGCGAGCTTGCGATGACGGCGGAACGCGACCCGGCCTTCAGTGAACCCGTGAACTGCGCAAGGAGTCAGCTGATCATGTCCACCCCTGTCGTCGACGTCTGGGGACCGGTCGCCCCCGGGACCCGCTCCTCGTACCCGCCCGCGCCGGAGCCGCATGACGAATGGAACCTCGCCGGAGGCACGGCCTGGGTCTACTACAGTCCGCTGAACCGCAGGCAGCTCATCAGGCCCGTCATCCTCTCCGACGGCTTCTCCGGCGGGTCGAGCAACCTCGACCAGCTCTGGCACGGCCTGGAGGAGAACAGCGAATACCGCTTCGTCTCCGAACTCCACGCGACCGGCCGGGACGTGATCATCCTGGGCTACGACGACCGGACGGCATCGATCACGGCCAACGCCGACACCGCCATCGACTGCGTCCGCCGCGCCATTGCCGAGCGGGTCGGCCGGGCGAAGCTGGCCGTGGGCGGGTTCAGCATGGGCGGAATGGTCACCCGCTACGCGCTCGCCAAGATGGAGCAGGACCCCGCGCTGCCCGACCACGAGACGTCCCTCTACTTCTCCTACGACTCTCCCCACCACGGCGGATGGTTCCCCGTCGCCCTGCAAGCCTTCACGCACTTCGCGACGGACAAGTGGGGAGACGCGGACGGCATCGGCCCCGTCCTGCGCCAGTTCTCCGGCCTGCTCAACAGCCCCGCCGCGAAGCAGATGGCGCGGTGGCACATCGGAAAGGCCACGGAGACCCCCCAGCAGGCTCCGGAGCGGGTGGAGTTCCTGAAGAAGCTCGACGAACTCGGCGGGTGGCCGCGCCAGGTCCGGAAGATCGGTGTCGCCAACGGAGTGGCCACCGGCGTCGGCAACGGCGTCCGGCCCGATGCGACCGCGGTGAGGTGCGACGGAGAAACGCTGCACGACACGTGGCTCAAGACCCAGGCGCAGGGGAACCAGGTGGTCGCACGCCTGCAGAAGACGGGCGAGGAGCCGATCTCGATCCGCACCAGCGGGCTGCCCGACATCGACGGCGCTCCCGGCGGCCTGTTCACCATGCCGTCCCCCGCCGGCGACCCGGGCAGCTTCGGCTTGGCCGCCCTCCTCATGGGCCTCCTCGGCAACGCCGTGGACCCGGAGGTCATCCGCACGTCCTGCTTCATCCCCAGCATCAGCGCCGTCGCGGCCGGTGAGATCGACGACCCGAAGGCGCTCCACCGTCCGATCGCACCGGAGCACAGCGCGCTCGACGCCTTCGTGTGCGCCAGCCGCAACGAGGGACACACCACCATGACCGAAGAACTCGGCGCATGGATCGTGAACGAGATCGTGGCGGTCGACTGACCGTCGGGGCGGGCGGGCCGCACCGGCGGGCCCGCCCACCCCGAACCCCCCGCCGTCAACGTCCTGTTCGGCTTCGGCCACCGCATCCGTTCACGGAACCCGGACCGGGGTCAGGACTTCGGCACGGTGTTGAGGTGGTTGATGCCGGAACTGTAGAAGCCGTCCACCGTTTTCTGGACATCCGCCTGGGAAACGGCCTCACCGGCTTTGTAGTAGAACCAGTTGACCTTCATGTCCCACGTCCGCGAACCGCCGGTGAAGGGAAGGTCGATGAACCAGTTGCTGAAGTGGACGTCCATTTCTTCGCGCGCGACGTACTTTCCGGAACTGGTGAACAACTCCTTGCCGTCGAGGGAGTAGGTGACCTTTCCGTTCATGAAGGTGATCATCAAGAGGTGCCACCCGGCAACGCGCTTTTTGAGTGCGTGAGTTACCCGGTCCGGCGGATCGGCCTTGAACCAGCTCGTGGTGTCGAGTTGTGGTCCCACCGAACCCCAGCCGCCGTTCGGCAGGTACTCGTAGTCGAGTTCGCTGTAGTTCGTCGAGGCGTCCGAGGCGTCCGAGGCGGAAATCGGAAAGAAGGTCTCGACGACGTGGTCGCCGTTGCGACCGCTCGTGGGCTTGTCGCTGAGGTGGACGCGAGCGGCGTACGTCCCCGTGAAGAGGCCGGTGCCGGTGCTCTGCACCTCGACCTGCCGAGTGCCCTCCTTGGTGCCGTCGGTGGAGGCCTGCAACTTTAGGACCCTGCCCCCCTGCGCCGTCGGGTCGGAGGGGAAGCCGGCACCGGTGGTGGACCAGGTGTCCTTGATCCCCGGGCCACCCCCGTCGGTACGGACCTGCCAACCGTGGGCGGCGAGCGAGGGGTCGTCGGGGCCGCTGTAGTGGAAGTTGTCGAACAGGGTTCCCGGCGGTCCGGACGGGGTCGGCGCGGTGCTCGGGGCGGCGTCATCGACCCCCTCACCGGATGGGGAGCCGCCGGAACACGCGGCGAGTACGCACAGCAGGGCGGGCAGCGCGAGCACGGTCCACGCGCGACGACGAGGGGTGCGACGGGGCTGGCTCACACAGGCTCCTGGGGGCGTAAAGGCGGTACCCGGACACGCCCTTTAGAAAAGGATCAACGACCATTACCGGTCGCACGAAGGGGTCATCCTAACGACGGCTCGGACGGTGTTGCGCACGCGGTTGCGGCGGCGGCGATGGTGCCGGGAGAAAACGAATGTCACCGGCCGGGCGCGTGCTGATCAGTACGCGGATTGTGCGGGTGCCTGTGCGTCGGTACCTATCGGTAGGCATTTCAATCTGATTACGGCACCTGGCCAGATCCCATCAAATTCGCACATCGCGCACCCTGTGAATGCGGCCGGTGCGCTAGCGTTCGCCGTGCGGTTCCACGGTCTACGTACCCTGCACTGAAAGGCCTCGCAAGGTGCGCCCTGTCATCACTTCCGTCGAACGCGAATCGGCACGCGAGGCACCATCTGACATGTGCGAGTCGAGTTTCGAGGAGCCGGGCCCCGCACCGGTCTTCGTCGACCAGTCGGGATTGCGCGGCCGTCTGCTGCGCGGCGTCGGCTGGCCGGTCTCCGTGGTCGGCGCGATCCTGGCGGTCGCCATGGGCAGCAGCCTGATCGGTGTGCAGGCGGACGCGCCGGCGATGGGCATACCCGCGCAACCCTCGCGGCCGCCCGCCCCGTCACCCTCACCCGCGCCGTCGCGCACCCCGTCGTCCGCTTCGACCGCCTCGTCCGCACCACGGACGGTCGCGCGGTCCGCGACACCGCAGACGAAGAGCTCGGCCGCCACTTTGAAGACCGCGGCCGCCACCTCGAAGAGCTCGGCCGCCACCTCGAAGACGGGTGCGACACCGAAGCCCGGAGCCACCGCGCCACGCGGGGCGAAGCCTTCCGGCCGGCCGGCCAAGCAACCCTGATCACCCGCACCGCCATCTCCAGGAGCGTCATTGTCCCGCCACCAGCGCCGCCGGCAGTCCCTGCTCAGGCCGCGCCGACTGGCCGCGCCACCGCTGCGCTTCTTCATGCCGCTGTCGCTGCTGGCCTGCCTGCTGGCGCTCCTCGTCCTGCGCGGCCTCGCCACCAACGAGGCGTTCCACGACTCCCGGATCGCGATCTCGGTCGACAAGACGACCGTGCCGGAGAAGCTGCTCAAGGGCGGTCCGGTCATCGACGCGCGCGGAGCCAAGAACGAGCACCCGGTGAGCTACCACATCCCCGACCGGACCGCGGTGCTGAGCTTCGACGACGGCCCCTCGCCGGAGTGGACCCCGAAGATCCTGGAGGTGCTCGCCGCCCGCAAGGTGCGGGCGGACTTCTTCGTGACCGGCGCGATGACCACGCGCAATCCCGAGCTGATCCGCCAGATCGTCGCGGGCGGCCACGAACTCGGCGTGCACACCTTCACCCACCCCGACCTGGTGTACCAGTCCCATGCCCGGATCAGCTGGGAGCTGGCGCAGACACAGCTGGCACTTGCCGGGGTCGCGGGCGTCCACTCCGCGCTGTTCCGCCCGCCGTACTCCTCCGACGCCACCGCGATGGACGATTGGAACTATCCGGTCATCAAGTACGTCGGCGCGCGCGGCTACCTCACCGCGTTCATCGACCGCGACACCGACGACTGGAAGCGCCCCGGCGTGGACGCCATCGTCAAGGCGGCGATGCCGGCCAAGCCCGGTGCCGGTGCGCTGATCCTGCTGCACGACGCGGGTGGCGACCGTACCCAGACCCTCGCCGCGCTCGTGCAGATCATCGACCGTCTGCAGGCCCAGGGCTACCGCTTCACCACCATCTCCGAGGCGCTCGGCGCCTCCAGCGCGACGGTGCCGGTGAGCGGATTCCAGCTGTGGGCGGGCAAGGGGTTCATCTGGGCCACCCAGGTCGCCGTGCACACCCTGCCGGTGCTGGTCTGGCTGCTGGCCCTCGTCGGCTTCCTCAACTTCGGCCGCTTCGCGCTGATGATCGTTCTTGCACCGATCCACGCCCGCCGCTCCAAGCGGCGCGACGCCTGGGGACCACCGGTGACCGAACGGGTCACCGTACTGGTCCCGGCCTACAACGAACGCGAGTGCATAGCCAACACCCTCCACTCCCTGGCCGCCAGTGACCATCCGATCGAGGTGATCGTCATCGACGACGGCTCCACGGACGGCACGGCGGACATGGTCGAGGAGATGGCCATGCCGTTCGTCCGGTTGATCCGCCAGGTCAACGGCGGCAAGTCCAGCGCGCTCAACACCGGTATCGCGGCGGCCTCGCACGACATCATCGTGATGATGGACGGCGACACCGTCTTCGAGCCGTCCACCGTGCGCGAGCTGGTCCAGCCCTTCGGCGATCCGGCGATCGGCGCGGTCGCGGGCAACGCCAAGGTCGGCAACCGCGAGAGCCTGATCGGCGCCTGGCAGCACATCGAGTACGTCCTCGGCCACAACCTCGACCGCCGGATGTACGACGTGCTGGGCGTCATCCCGACCATCCCCGGCGCGGTCGGCGCCTTCCGCAAGGAGGCCCTGCGCCGGGTCGGCGGGATGAGTGACGACACCCTCGCCGAGGACACCGACATCACCATCGCGATGCTCTGCGACGGCTGGCGGGTCGTCTACGCCGAGCACGCCCGCGCCTGGACCGAGGCGCCCACCAGCCTTCCGCAGCTCTGGTCCCAGCGCTACCGCTGGAGCTACGGCAGCATGCAGGCGATGTGGAAGCACCGGGGCGCGGTGACCTCCCGCGGGCCGGCCGGCCGCTTCGGGCGACTCGGGCTACCGCTCGTCGTGCTGTTCGGCGTGGTGGCCCCGCTCCTGGCACCGCTCGTCGACATGTTCCTGCTGTACGGCGTGCTGTTCGGGGACGCCCCGATCACCCTCACCAGCTGGGGCGGCTTCATCCTGCTCCAGGCCGCCCTGTCCTGGTACGCCTTCCGGCTCGACCGCGAGAAGCCCTGGCACCTGATCAGCCTGCCGATCCAGCAACTGGTCTACCGGCAGCTCATGTACATCGTCCTGTTGCAGTCCGCGATCACGGCGCTGACCGGTGGCCGGCTGCGCTGGCAGAAGCTCCGGCGCACCGGCGAGGTCGTCGTACCGGTGGAGGCCTGACCGTGAGCGCATCCTTCGACCTCGGTCGCACCGGGGACACCGTGCAGTTGCGGGTTCCGGCCGCACTGCGAGCTGAGCCGGGGCGGAATCCCGCCCTGGAGCCGACACCTGCGCCGGAGCTGCGGGCGCAGCCGCCGACCGAACACAAGGGCGGCCGGGACCGCTATCTCGACCTGCTGCGCGCGCTGGCACTGGGCCGCGTGGTGCTCTACCACAACTTCGGCTGGTTCTGGCTGCCCCTCGTCTTCCCGTCGATGGGCGTGATGTTCGCGCTGGCCGGCTCGCTGATGGCCCGCTCGCTCAGCCGTCCCGCCCTTGGCGTGGTCCGCGGCCGACTGCGCCGCCTGCTGCCGCCGATGTGGCTGTTCGGCGCCATCATGATCGGCCTCCAGATCCATGCCGGCTGGGGCCCCCGGTCCGAGGGCCACCCCACCTGGTGGTGGGCCAAGCTGGCCTTCTGGATCCTGCCGCTGAGCACCCCGCCGTACGCGGAGGAGCTGGCCGGCTTCCCGTTCGTCGAAGACACCTGGGCAGCGCAGGTCATCGTCCCGCTCTGGTACCTGCGCGCGTACCTGTGGTACGTCCTTCTCTCGCCGCTGCTGCTCCGGGCACTGCGACGGTTCCCGGTGGCGACGCTGTCCGCTCCGCTGGCGATGGTGATCGTCATGAACGTGTTCTTCGCCGACCAGGAGTTCGTCTACGGCCGGGTCTGGGAGACCGCCAACGACTTCGCCACCTTCGGCGCCTGCTGGATCCTCGGCATGGCCCACCAGGAGGGGTTGCTGAAGAAGATCCCGCAGTACGTGCTGCCGTCCGTCGCACCGCTGATCATGGTGGCCGGCTTCTGGTACCTGCAGACCCGTCCGGTCGACCCGACCGTGACGACCGACATCGAGGCCTGGCCCATAGCCCAGGCCCTGTGGTCCTTCGGCTCCGTCGCCCTCCTGCTCCACGTCAGCCCGTACTGGGAGCGCTGGCCCAGGCCGCTGGAACGCTGGAACGGCCTGGTCAGCCTGCTCAACGCGCGCGCCGTCAGCGTCTACCTCTGGCACCAAGTCGCCCTGGTGGCCGCCGTCCCGCTGATCGACCCGCTCTGGAGCGTGCCCTTCGTCTACGCGCACTTCCAGTGGCTGCTGGCCAGCCAATGGTTCACGCTGCTGGTGGCGCTCCCGCTGCTCGTGCTGTTCGTGCTGGCCTTCGGCTGGGTGGAGGACGTGGCCGCCAAGCGCTCGCCGCGGCTCTTCCCCTACCCGCGCCGCGGACGGGGCAGGCGCCGTGCCGCCGACTGACCGGGCCACCCGGGTTCCCACCCGCACCTACGAGGGCGCGTCCGTGGGGGTCGTCGCCGGGGGTTCGGCGCGGATGCCCGTGACGACCACCGTGATGAGGCAGAACGCGATGACCGTCTCCGCCCAGAGGAAGGCGATGTAGTCGAGCAGGCAGCCGATGGGCGGGGAGCCCGGGGCCGTGTTGCGGAAGGCGGCCAGCGCGAAGAGGGTGGCGGCCATCCAGCCGAGGGCGGGCCAGGTCAGGCCCTTGCGGCGGGTGACCAGGTACCAGCCGCCGATCAGGACCGAGACGGCGAGCGCCCACATGGCGAGCATCATGAAGATCGCGAAGATGAAGACGCTGTTGGACCGGGCCAGTTCGATGTCGAGGACCGCGATGCCCTGCACCGTGGAAGCGTCGACCGTCGCCGAGAACAGGACGTCGTTGTTGGAGAGCGTGACCCGGACCGGGACCTTCTCGCCGCCGAGCACCGCACCGAATTCGACGTCCGCCCCGTAGGCGTCGAACGGGTAGTCCGTGATCGAGCCGCCCGTCAGGGCCACGGGCACGTCCATCGTGGAGATGCGCTGGTGCGCCTTGAAGGTCAGGTCGCCCCGGGTGGCCGTCGAGGTCTGGACGGTGAGGTCCTCGGTGGGGGAGACCCCGTCGGCCTCGGCCAGGGCGCCCCGGGGAGTGACCAGGACGCGCAGCGTCATCTCGCGGCCCGCGGCGTCGACGCGCTGGATCGTGGCGTTGACGTCGATGCGGTCCCGGTCGGCACGCCCCGCCGTGTACACCGTGTCCAGGGCCTGGCGTTCCCCGAACTGGAGCCACGCTCCCACCATGACCGCCGCGACGATGGCGATCAGGACCAGGCCCGGCAGCAGCGGGACGCGGCGCGCGGGGCGCGCGGGGCGTGCGGGGCGGTGGGAGTTCGACACGGTGTCTCCGGTGGTGCGGGGGCGCGGGGCGCGGGTGCGGGGCGCGTGCGGGCGCGGATCAGGCGGCGGGCTTGCCGGGCTGGTCGTGGGTGGAGCAGTGGATGCCGCCGCCGCCCGAGGCGATGGTGTCGATCTTCACCATGACGACGTCCCGCTTCGGGAAGTGCTCCCGCAGGATGCCGCGGGCGCGGTCGTCCGCCTTGCGGTCGCCGAACTGGGGCATGAACACCGAGTCGTTGGCGACGTAGAAGTTGGCGTAGGTGGAGACGAAGTCGTCTCCCTCTCCCGTGATCCGGTTCAGGTCGGGCTGCGGCAGGTCGATGACCTCGAAACGGCGGCCGCGGGCGTCCGTCGCGTTCGACAGAACGGACTTCGCCTGGTCGGCGGAGCGGGACCAGGAGTCCGGCGGGGTGCTGGGGTGGGCGCGGTCCAGCAGCACCACACCGGGGGCGGTGAAGCGTACGAGGCTGTCCACGTGCGCGTCGGTGATGTCCTCGCCGCGCACGCCGGCCAGCCAGATGACCTTCTGGACGCCCAGGGTCTGCTTGAGCTCGGCCTCGATGGTGTCCCGGGACTTCCCCTTGTTGCGGTTGTCGTTGACGATCGAGCTCTCGGTGACCATCAGGGTGCCCTCGCCGTCGGTCTCGAAGGAACCGCCCTCGGCGACGAGCGGGGCCTGCACCCTGGGGATCTGGTACTTCTGCAGCAGCAGGCGCCCGACCTGGGCGTCGTTGGTGTGCTCCTGCTTGTTGCCCCAGCCGTTGAAGTTGAAGTCGACGCCGACGACCTTGGTGCCCTCCTCGACGAACACGGGGACGGTGTCGCGGGCCCACAGGTCGTCGACGGCCAGGGGGATCACCTCGACCTGGGAGCCGACGGCCTTCTGGGCCGCGGCCACCTGGTCGGGCCGCGCCATCATGATCACTTCTTCGTAGTCGCCGACAGCCCGGGCGATCCGCGCGATGTCCTCGCGCACGTAGGGCAGGTCCTGCTCCCAGACCGAGGCGAGGGCCGGCCAGGACATGAAGGTGCGGGTGTGGCTCTCCCACTCGGCGCCGAACCGGCGCTTTCCGTCCGCGCTGGGCTGGGAGGAGCCGGCGGCGCCGGGCCGCGTACCGGACTCGGCGGGACCGCAGGCCGCCGCACCGAAGACGGCGGCGCCGATCCCGGCGAAGGTACGGAGGACGGACCGGCGGGTGGGGGGAGTGAACGACACGGGGGACTCCGATCGTGTGCTGGCGGAGCGAGAGGCGTCCGGCCAGGGCGGGCACGGGAGGCGTGGCAAGCCGGCGAGCCGGGCCCTATCCAAAGGGTGCACGCTTTGCACCGAGAACGTCCGGTACGCACGGGAAAGTGGTGCGGCCGGATGTCGTCCACTGTCGTACTGACTGGAATTTCAGTCAATTTACGTGGTGAAGGAACCGAGTCGGTCGATCTCGACTCCGATCGCCCCGCGCATCAGGTCGCGGGCGTGCGCCACGGGCAGCAGGCCGCTCAGCCAGCGGCTGCTCAGACCCTCCAGGAGGGCGGTCAGCCGCTCGGCGGCGGCGCCGACGGCAGCGCCCGGCGCGGCCGGGCACGCGGCGGCCAGCAGGTTGGCGACCTCCTCCACCCAGGCCGCGCCGGCCGCGGTGAGTTCCTCGCGCAGTTCCGGGTCGAAGATCGTGTGGGCCCGCAGCTCCCCCCAGGCCGTGCTGTTCTCGCGCACTTCGGGCAGGTCCTGGAACTCGAGCAGCAGGATCCGCTCCAAGAGCCGGCGCGGGTCCGTCGCGGGGAGCGCGGCGCCCACTCCGCCCGCGGCGCCCGTGTAGCGGTCGGCCCGGTCGCCGATGAAGGCCAGGGCGTGCCGCAGGATGCCGGTCCGGTCCTTGAAGTGGTAGTAGATCAAGGCGGTCGACACGCCGGCCTCGGCGGCCAGGTCGCCCACCCGCAGCCCGCGGACCCCGCGCCTGGCGATGACCCGGGCGGCGCCCTCCAGGATGGCCCTTCTTCGATCCGACACTGGGTGATCCTCCCTTCTGGCGGTGTGCGTCTCGCATTGTCACACATTGACTGAAACTTTAGTTAGCGGCACGATGCGCCCCAGGTCATTGCCGCATCGTTGAAAGAGCCACCGCATGTTCGCTCAGCTTCCCGGCGTACAGTCCGCCCTCACGGCCCTGTCCGCCGACGACCCCCACGAGATCGGTGGCTACCGCCTCCACGCCCGGCTCGGCTCCGGCGGCATGGGGGTGGTCTACCTGGCGTACACGCCGGGCGGCCGGCCCATCGCGCTGAAGGCAGTCCGGCGCGAGTTCGCCGCGGACCCGGAGTTCCGCGAGCGCTTCGCCCAGGAGGTGGCGAGCGCCCGCCGGATCCACGGCCTCTTCACGGCGCAGGTGGTCGACTCGGGCGAGGACGACCACACCCCGTGGCTGGCCACGGCATACGTGCCCGGCCCCTCGCTGCACCAGGTCGTGCAGCGGCACGGGCCGCTGCCGGTGCGCACGGTGCTGCTGCTCGTCGCCGGCATCGCCGAGGCCCTCCAGGAGATCCACCGGGTGGGCGTCGTGCACCGGGACCTCAAGCCGGCGAACGTGCTCATCGCGGGGGACGGGCCGCGGGTGATCGACTTCGGTATCGCGCGCGCCGCCGACGCCGCCGCCCTGACCGGCGTGGGCCTGCGGATCGGCACCGCCGCCTTCATGGCGCCGGAGCAGGCGCTGGGCCACCCGGTGACGCCGGCGACCGACGTGTTCGCCCTCGGGGCGCTCGCCGGGTTCGTGGCGGCCGGGGTCCCGCCCTTCGGGAACGGGCCGGAGTCCGGCGCCCTGTACCGGGTCGTCCACGAGCACCCGGACCTCGGCCGGATCCCGCGCGAGCTGCACGACCTGCTGTCCTGGTGCCTGGCCAAGTCTCCGCAGGACCGTCCCACGACCGCCGATCTGATCGCGGCCGTCCACGCGCACCCCCTCGTGGGTCCGCGGCCGGAGTTCACCGACGGCTGGCTGCCCCGGCCGGTGCTGGAGGAGGTCGGGGGCCGGGCGGACGCCGGCCCGGCCGGCGAGCCCGCGGGGTCAGGCCCGTCCGCGGGGTCCGGCCCGTCCGCGGGGTCCGGTCGGCCGGGGCCGCCCGTACCCGTACCCGTACCCGTACCGGAGCACCTCCAGGCGACGAGGGCGGCGGCCGCATACCCCGCCCCCGGGCCGGGCGGGACCATGCCGTACGCCCCGGCCCCCGCCCCGGGCCCGGCCCCGAGCCCTGCTCCGGCGGCCCCCGTGACCCCGGCGGCCCCCGTGACCCCGGCGACCCCGGCGCGCCGTGACCGTCGGCGCGATCGGAGCCGGCTGCCCGCGGTCGCCCTGGCCGCCGCGGCGCTGCTGGCCTGCGGAGGCGGCGCCTACTGGTTCGGCTTCCCCCCGGAGGAGGGCGACGCCCCCGCCGCGGAACCCACCGCCGCCCCGCCCCGACCGGCGACCTCCGCGTACGTGCCCGGATACGCGCAGGCCGAGCTCACCGCCCCGGATTCCGGTTACGAGTTCGACCTGCGCGCTGGGAAGGTGGTTCCCGTCGAGACCGCCGCTTGGTACCTCGCACGCGGCTCAGACGCCTTCCTGCTCTCCGAGGAGTCCGACGCCTTCGTGGCCGACGGAAGCGGAGAGCTGACCCCGGACGACTGTGCGCGGGGCATCGAGACCCGGCCCGTGACGACCCTGCCCTTCAAGACGCTCGCGAAGGAGCGCCCCTTCTGCGTGCGAAGCCCTGACCAGCGGGAAGTCGTGATCGTACGGCTCATCGAGGCCACCTCCGCAGGGTCCGTGACGATCGCCGTCGACCACTTCCGCAAGAGCTGATCCGCGGAAGCGGAACAGGGTCCACGGGGCAGGTCGACACGCAGGAAAGGTTGACTGAATTTTCAGTTAAGGCAAGGATGCCGTCCATCCCGCCCCTCCTCATCAGGGAGTCACCATGGATATCAACCCCCGCACCTCTCGCCGCCGCGTGCTCCAGTTCGGCGCGGCGGCGCTGCCGCTGGCGGCCCTCGGCTCCAGCCTCCCCTCGCTGGTGCAGACGGCGTCGGCCGCCCAGAACGGCACCGGCACGCTCCGCATGCCCGCCGAGACCGACCGGCACGTACGGACGTACATGGCCTGGCCGGCCCTCTCCTCGGTGTGGGGCAGCGGCCTCGCGGCGGTACGCAGGGACATCGCCGAGGTGGCCCACGCGATCTCGCGCTACGAGCCGGTCGTGGTGCTGGCCCGCCCCGGCCAGGTCGCCGAGGCCCGCTACCAGTGCGGACTGGGCGCCTACTACGGAATCCAGGTCATCGACATCCCCAACGACGACCTCTGGATCCGGGACTTCGGCCCCACCTTCGTCGTCGCCCCGGGTGCCGTCGCCGGTGTGGACACCAACTTCAACGGCTGGGGCAAGGCCGGTACGAAGTACGCGCAGCCCTTCGCCAACGACGCGGCGGCGGCCCGCACGCTCCTCGCCGAGTACGAGGTGAACCGGATCCGTGCGGGCTTCGTCGGCGAGGGCGGCTCGCTGGAGACCGACGGCGAGGGCACCCTGCTGGCCACGGTCAGTTCGATGGTGAACGCCAACCGGAACCCGGGCATGAGCCAGGCCCAGGTCGAGCAGGCCATGAAGACGGCGCTCGGCATCGACAAGGTGATCTGGGTGCCGGGCCTCGCCGGCGAAGACATCACCGACTGTCACATCGACTGTCTGGCCCGCTTCATCGGTCCCGGCCGCGTCATCCTCGACAAGCCCGGCCCGGTCGCGGACAAGAAGTGGGTGGCCGTCTACGAGGAGACCAAGAGGGCCCTGCAGAGCGCCACCGACGCCCGGGGCCGCCGCCTGTCGATCACCGAGCTGCCCGGCCCGGACCGGCGCGAGATCACCGGCCAGGGCGACGAGTTCCTGTCCAGCTACACCAACTACTACACGGCGAACGGTGCGGTGATCGCGCCGCGGTTCGGTGACGGTCGTGCCGACGGCGTCGCCTACGCCATCCTCCAGGCCGCCTACCCGGGTTACCGCGTCGAGCAGCTCCGGATCGACGGCATCGCCTCCGGCGGCGGCGGGATCCACTGCGCCACCCAGTCCCACCCGGCCGTGCCGCCGGCCGTCTGATGGCCGGGCCGCCCCGTCCGGCACGGACGGTCCCGCCCGCCGGGGCGGCCCGCGCGGGCGGGACTCCTGGTGACGGGCCGCGTACGTACCCGCCCGATCATCCCGGTAAGGTGCGGAGCATGTCGTCTCGTAGTACTCAGATCCTCGAAGCCGCCGCCAGGGTGATCGCCCGCCGCGGTGTGCGCGGGCTGCGCGTGGAGGAACTCGCGGCCGAGGCCGGCGTTTCCACCGCCCTGATCTACTACCACTTCAAGGACCGTACGGGCGTCCTGCGCCAGACGCTGGAGTTCATCAACGACCGCGCCGAGCGCTACACCACCGACCGCGATCCGGACGACCCGCCGCTGACCGCGCGCGAAGAGCTGGAGGAGACCCTCCTGCTGGAGCTCCAGGACACCGTGGAGGTACGGGAGAACAGCTCGGCCTGGGGCGAACTGCGGGCGAGCGCCGTCTTCGACGAGGTCCTGCGCGAGGACCTGGCGCGGGCGACCCTGGTGTGGGTCCAGGAGGTGGCCGCGCTGCTGGGCCAGGTCCAGCCGATGGTGCCGGCCTCCGCGCTGGCCGGGGCCGCCGAGCGGCTCACCGCCCTGCTGGAGGGGCTGAGCATGCGCTGGCTGAGCGGCGGCATCAAGATCGACCATGCCCGCGAGCTGATGCGGGGCGCCATCGACGCCGAGCTTTCGGGGCTCGGGCAGCGCTGACGGCCGCCGGCCGGGACCGTTCCACTACCCCGACCCGACCCGACCCGACCCGACCCGACCCGACCCGACCCGGCCTTGCCCGGGTGCCGCCCCGGCCGTGCCCCGGCCGTGGCCCCTGGCGCCCCGCGCCCGCGTACGCGTCCCGCAGGTCCTGCGCCCGACCCCCGCGCGACTCCCACTCGTCCCCTGTTCGACTCCCGAGTCTCCTTGTGGACCCGGGCCTGTTCAGCCTCTTGACTGAATTTTCAGTCAATGCCAGAGTGAGGATTCCGAGCAGGGCGGACCGAATCTCCCGTCCCATCGGACCGCCTGCCGGCCCGTGCAACCTCACGGCCCGCGCCCGGCCCGCACTCCTCGAGGTACCCCTCGACGCACCTTGTGAGGCGTCCCCCGGCGCGCCACCGGCCCACGGCCGCAGCCTCGCGCACCACGCATCCGGACGGTGATGTACCGGCCCCGGCCGTACCCTCGCCCGCCTTCCGGAGGAAGGAATGACCATGAAGGTTTCGACCGGCCCCCGACCCCCGGCGCCGGGTGCGGGACGGTCGGGGGACCTCATGCCCCTGACCCCCACCGCACGTGACCGGCAGCTGCTCCCCGCCGCCGCCGAACCGGACCGCGCGCGGCACGCCCGGGGCCTGCGGCGGAGCGCCCGACGGGCGACCGCGCTGATCAAGGGCACGGTGTGCGGGGCGGCGTGCGACCGGTCGCGCCTGGTCGGCGCCCTGGGGTGGGGCCGCGGCGTCCTGGGCCCGGACGGCGTGCTCCCCGGGGTCGTCGACATCGTCACCGGGGTCCAGGTCGAGGCCGTCTTCGAGGGCGGCACCCGCCGGGCCGCGATCAGCGGGCCCTTCGGCGCGCAGGAGCGCGACGGGTCCGCCCCGGGCGCGGTCCTGCCCGCCTCGGACACGGCCGCGGCGCCGGACCCGGCAGTCACCCTCACCGTCCACAACGCCGCCGCCCTGCCGGTGGGCGTCACCTCGCACTTCCCCTTCTTGGAGGCGGATCCGCGGCTCGACGTCGACCGGGCGTCGACCCACGGGATGCGACTGGAGGCCGCCGCCGGTTCCTCCACCCGCTTCGACTCCGGCCCCACCGTCCAGGTCGGCCCGGTGTCCGTCGGCGGAGACCGGATCGCGATCGGTTTCGCGTGCCTGCCGCAGACGGCGCCGAAGTCCGACTTCCCGGCCTGCGGGGTCACCGGCGACCCGAACGCCGCGGCCGGCTGCTGCGGCCTGGCCGTCTCGTTCGGATCGTGCCGGGCCCGCGACGCCCGGCACCGCACCTGGCCGCGTCGTTGGGGCGACCGCGTGCGTCCAGTACGCGGCGCGCTCCTCCGCCTCGCCCTGCTTCCCCTCGGCCCTGCGGGCCTGGGGAGACCCCATGGCACCGGATGCCGCGGGCGCGGCCGACAAGATCCAAAAGGGGCGACCTAGGCCCCCGGTCCGGCGCGCACGGCGCGGCGCCCGCTGACCTCGCGGCCGCCTTCGTCGGCCGCGCCGCCGCCGGGTCGCCCTGCGCGGCACGTGCGGCATCGGGCTCCTCTCGTCGCTTCCTCCAGTCATCCCGCGCTCCCGCCCTGCCCCACCCCTTCGCTCTTGACTGAATTTTCAGTCGAGTGGAAGACTCCACCCACGCAAGAAATGAGACATCTGATGACCGAATTCCGTATGCCCGCCGAGTGGTCCCAGCACGACGGCTGTCTGATGGCCTGGCCCACCCGCGAGGACCTGTGGGGCAGCGTGCTCAGCGACGTGAAGGAGGAGTACGCGAACGTCGCCCGCGCCATCGCCGCGTTCGAGCCCGTGACGATGGTGGCCCCGCCCGGCTTCGGCGAGGACGCCCGTACCCTGTGCGGCGACGGCGTCACCGTCATCGAGCTGCCGCTCGACGACTCCTGGTTCCGCGACTGCGCCCCCCTCTTCGTCCTCGACGGCAACGGCAACGGCAACCGCGCCGGAGTGGACTTCCGCTTCAACGCCTGGGGCCGCAAGCACCACCCGTTCGACGCCGACGACCGGATCAGCGGCCTGCTGCTGGACCACCTCGGGGTCGACCGCATCCCCTCCGGCATGATCCTCGAGGGCGGAGCCATCACCGTCGACGGCGAGGGCACGCTGATCACCACCGAGCAGTGCCTCCTGCACCCGAACCGCAACCCCGGCATGAACCGCGACCAGATCGAGGCCGAGCTCAAGGCCCGGCTCGGCGTCACCAAGGTCATCTGGCTCCCGTACGGCGGCCTGCTCGACACCGAGACCGACGGTCACGTCGACGGCGTCTGCGCCTTCGCCGCCCCGGGCACGGTCGTCATCTCCCTGCCTTCCGACCCGGACCACCCGGACCACGCCCGCATGCGCGCCAACCGCGCCGTGCTCGAGGCCACCACCGACGCCCGCGGCCGCCGCCTGGAGATCATCGAGGTGCCGCAGACCGCCTTCGCCGACCTGGCCGACGGTGAGATCGAGGTGTCGTACCTCAACTACTACGTAGCCAACGGCGGCGTCGTCGTCCCGGTGGCCGGCGTGCCCCAGGACGAGGAAGCCCTCGCCGTGATCGCCACGGCCTACCCGGGCCGCAAGGTCGTCGGGGTACGGGCGCTCGCCATCGCGTTCGGCGGCGGCGGCGTCCACTGCATCACCCAGCAGATCCCCGCAGTGCGGACCACCGTCTGACCCGGGAAACCGGCGGCTCCCGGCGGACCGCTCCGGCGGTCCGCCCGCTCCTCCCCCCGCATCCCTCACGGAATAGAGAGCGCGACGATGACCACCACCCCGCCCCGCGCCGGCAGACGCTTCCGCGGCCGGCGCGGCCGGCCCAGCCCCGTGGCTGCGGCCGCGACCGCCGCCCTGGCGTCCATCTCCCTGCTCGCGGCCTGCTCCGGCCCGCCGAAGCAGAACGCCGGCGGTGTCACCGACGTCAAGCTGTCGGCCTCCACGCCCGAGGCCCGCGGCGAGATCGACTCCTTCACCTGGGCCGTCTACGCCGAACCGCCCACCCTCGACTACACGGTGGCCTTCGACTACCCGCAGAACACCGTCCTGTCCAACGTGTGCGAGAGCCTGATGCGCTGGACCCCGGGCCTCACCACGGAGCCCGGTCTCGCCCAGAAGGCGTCCAACCCGGACCCCACCACCTGGGTCTACGACCTGCGCCCCGGCGTCCGCTTCCACGACGGCAAGGAGATGACCGCCGACGACGTGGTCTTCAGCCTCGGCCGCCAGACGGACCCCGACAACGCCGCCGCCTGGGCCCAGGTGTTCCAGAACGTCGCCTCGATCACCAAGAGCGGCCCGTTGCAGGTCACCGTCAAGCTCAACAAGCCCGACTCGCAGTTCCCCCAGTACATGGCCACCGCCGCCGGCGCGGTCGCCTCCAAGGCCGCCGTCGAGGCGGCCGGCAAGGACTACGGCACCACGGGCGGCCTCGGTTGCAGCGGCCCCTTCAAGCTCGGTACGTGGAACAAGGGCCAGTCGATCGAACTGGAGCGCTTCGACGGCTACTGGGGCACCAAGGCCAAGTCGAAGAAGGCCGTCTTCCGCGTCCTGACCGACCCCTCCGCCCGGACGAACGCCATGCTCAGCGGGGAGGCCGACGGCGGCTACCTGATCCCCACCGAGAGCTACGCCCGCCTGCGGAGCAGCGGCACCGGCACCCTCTACTTCGGCGAGGGCCTGAGCACGGTCAACGTCAACGTCACCAACATGCAGGGCCCCCTCGGCGACGTCCGCGTCCGCCGGGCGCTGTCCCTGGCGCTGGACCGTTCCGGCTTCGTCAAAGCCGGCCTCGGCGGGGCCGGCACCGTCACCAACTCCCTCACCACCCGCGCCGCCTGGGCCGCCGCTCCCGAGCGCACCCTGAAGACCGCCTTCGACAGCCTGCCGCCCACCGGCCAGGACATCGAGAAGGCCAAGGCCCTGGTCAAGGAGGCCGGCGCCACCGGCAAGACGCTGACCGTGGCCACCAGCTCCATAGGCCAGGACGTCTCGCTCCTCGCCACCGCCGTCCAGGCGGCCGGCACCCAGATCGGCCTGGACGTCCAGCTGAAGACGATCGCCCCGAACGCCTTCACCGCGCTGTTCACCGACCCGCAGGCGCGCGAGGGCATCGACATGTTCCCGCTCACCTACTACGACTCGATCACCGACCCGCTCGACCTGCTGCAGAACTTCAAGACCGGCGCCTACATGAACTTCGCCGGCTACAGCGACCCCGGGTACGACAAGCTCGTCGACGAGGCGAGCGCCGTCTACCCGACCGAGCAGCGGATGGACATCGAAGCGAAGCTCCAGCACCACGCCTCGGAACAGCTGCTGTGGATCCCGGTCGCCGAGTGGCCCACCGCACTGTTCATGAACAAGCGCATCACCGGCGCCCCCACCACCATCTCGTACATGTACTACCCGTGGGCCGCCGACGTGGGGGCCGCGCAGTGAGTTTCGTCAGATTCGCGTTGCGGCGGGTGGCGGAGATGGCCGCCACCCTGCTGACCGCCTCGTTCGTGGTCTTCGGGGCCATGTACCTGGCACCGGGCAACCCGGCGAGCTTCCTGCTCGCCGGCCGCTCCGCCTCCCCGGAGGCCCTCGCCTCGATCAACGCCCAGTACCACCTGGACGACCCCTTCTTCGTGCGGTACTTCCGGTGGCTGGGCGACGTACTGCAGGGCGACTTCGGGCGGTCGATCACCTACCGCACCGACGTCTCGCGGCTGCTGGCGGACCGCCTGCCCACCACCTTGATGCTCATCGTGATGTCGCTCGTCGTGGTCGTCGCCGTCGGCCTGTTCCTCGGCCGGATCGCCGCCGTCCGCGGCGGGGCCACCGACTCCGCCATCCTCGTCACCACGACGTTCGCCGTCGGCACCCCGTCCTTCGTCGCGGCGGTCCTGCTCCAGGGCCTCTTCGCCGTCAACCTCGGCTGGTTCCCCAGCAGCGGGGCGGGGGACGGCGGCTTCGGCGACATGCTCTGGCACCTCACGCTCCCCTCCATCGCCCTCGCGCTCTACCTGATCGGCATGCTCGCCCGGGTCACCCGCTCCGCCATGCTCGAAGCCCTCGACAGCGACCACGTCACCGTCGCCCGCAGCCGGGGCGTCCCCGAACGCCAGGTCATCAAGCGCCACGTCTTCCGCAACTCGCTCGGCACCGTCCTGACCACCGGCGGCCTCATCGTCTCCACGCTGCTGGTGTGCACCATCCTGGTGGAGACGGCCTTCAGCATCGGCGGCATCGGCCAGCTCCTCGAACTGTCCACCACCACCGCGGACTTCCCGACCGTCCAGGCGATCTCCCTGATCATCGTCGCCCTCTTCATGATCGTGAACCTGATCGTGGACCTGCTGCTGCCCCTGGTCGATCCCAGGGTCACCCTCGGAACGAGGAGCGCCGCCGCATGACCGCCGTCCTGACCCGCCGGCCCGGCGTCTCCCGGATCCGAGCCGCCGGCTCCCCGCTCCACCTGGTCTGCCTGGTGCTCGTCGCCGTCGTCGTCCTGGCCGCCCTGCTCGCACCCTGGGTCGTACCCCACGACCCAAACGCCGTCGACCTCGGCAACGCGCTGGCCGCACCATCGGCCGCGCACCCGCTCGGCGTGGACGCGGCCGGCCGCGACACCCTCTCCCGGCTGCTGCTCGGCGCCCGCACCTCGCTGCTCGGACCGCTCGGCGTCGTCGCCTTCTCCACCGTGGCCGGCATCGCCATCGGCACGGTCGCGGCCTGGCGGGGCGGCTGGATCGACTCCGTGCTCTCCCGCAGCACCGAGCTGGTCTTCGCCTTCCCCGGCATGCTGCTGGCCATCCTGATCATCTCGGTCTACGGAGAGGGGCTGCTGGCCCCGGTCCTCGCCCTCGCCGTGGCCTACCTGCCCTACGTCAGCCGCCTCACCCGGTCCCTGGTCCTGGCCGAACGGGCCCGCCCGTACGTCAGCGCCTACCAGGTCCAGGGCCACTCGGCGCTACAGATCTGCCTGCGCCACATCCTGCCCAACATCGCCCCCGTCGTCCTCGCCCAGTCCACCATCAACTTCGGCTACGCCCTGATGGACCTGGCCGGACTGTCCTTCCTCGGGCTCGGCGTACCCGCCCTCACCCCCGACTGGGGCCGCATGGTCTTCGACGGCCAGACCGCCATCCAGCACGGCTACCCGCTGTCCGCGATCCTGCCCTGCGCCTTCATCGTGCTGACCGTGGTCGCCTTCAACGTGGTCGGCGAACGCTGGGCCGACCGCATAGCCAGGAGGGCCCGATGAAGCCGTCCCGACCGCCGCAACCGCCGCTCGTGCCGCACCCCACGTCACCGACGCCCACCCTCGACGTCCAAGGGCTGCGGATCACCCTCCCCGGTACCGCCCGGCCCGTCCTCGACGGCGTCGACCTCACCGTCTCCACCGGTGAGACCGTCGCCCTCGTCGGCGAGTCCGGCTCCGGCAAGAGCCTCACCTCGCGCAGCGCGCTGAACCTGCTGCCACCCGGAGCCGTCGTCGAAGGAGCCGTGCGGGTCGGCGGCGAGGACGTCCTCACCATGAACGCCGACCGGCTGCGCACCGTACGCGCCAGTGCCGTGGCCATGGTCTTCCAGGACCCGCGGGCCGCCGTCAACCCACTGCGCCGCATCGGGGACTTCCTCACCGAGAGCGCCACCTTGACCCGGGCCATGAGCCGGGCCGAGGCGACCGCGCGCGCCACCGAGCTGCTGGGGGCCGTGGGCCTGGATGCGGCGGTGCTGCGCAAGTACCCCGGCCAGGTCTCCGGAGGCATGCTCCAGCGCGTGGTGATCGCGGCGGCCCTCATGGGGGACCCCGTCCTCCTGCTGGCCGACGAACCCACCACCGCGCTGGACGTCACCTCCCAGGCCGAGGTCATCTCCCTGCTCGCCGGGCTCCGCGCCCGCTTCGGCACCGGCCTGCTGTTCGTCACGCACGACCTCGACCTCGCGGCGGCCATCAGCGACCGCGTCTACGTCATGTACGCCGGCCGGATCGCCGAGAGCGGGCCCGCCGAGGCCCTCTTCGCGCGGCCCCGGCACCCGTACACGGCCGCCCTGCTGGCCTCCACCCCGCGGATGGACGGCCCGCGCGGCCGGCTCTCCGCCATCGACGGCCAGCCGCCGGACCTGCGCCAGGCCCTCCACGGCTGCGCCTTCGCCGCCCGCTGCCCGCTCGCCACGGAGGTCTGCGACCAGCAGGTCCCGCTGCCGGTGGCCGCCCCGGGCCGGCCGGGACACCTGGCCGCCTGCCACCACAGCGACCGGCTCGAAGGGAGCACCGTCGATGCCCGATAACGGACTTCCCGACAACGTCCTGGAGGTCACGGGGCTGCGCCGCTCCTACGGAGCCGTGCGCGCCGTGGACGACGTGTCCTTCGTCCTCCCCGGGGGCGGCTCGCTGGGGATCGTGGGGGAGTCCGGCTCCGGCAAGACCACCACCGCGCGGATCGTCGTCGGCCTGGAACGCGCCGACGAGGGCGAGGTCCTGGTCGGCGGCCGGAACCGGACCGCGCGGGGCGGGGGCCGCGGCCGTGCGCGGCGCCTGGCCCGCGCCCGCGAGGTCCAGATGGTCTTCCAGGACCCGTACCTCTCCCTCGATCCGCGGACCAGCGTCGAGGCCGCCCTGCGCGAGACCCTGCGCCTGCACTTCCCGGGCCGGGACCACGCCGGGCGGATACGGGAGCTGCTCGATCAGGTGGGGCTGGGCACCCGGGCCGCCGACGCCCTGCCGCGCCAGCTGTCCGGCGGCCAGCGCCAGCGCGTCGCCATCGCCCGGGCCCTGGCCGTCGAGCCGTCCGTCCTCGTCCTGGACGAGGCGGTCGCCGCGCTCGACGTCTCCGTACAGGCGCAGATCCTCAACCTGCTCGCGGACATCAGGGAGCAGACCCGCATCGGGTACCTCTTCATCACCCACGACCTGGGCGTCGTACGGTGCGTCACCGACGAGATCGTCGTGATGCGCCACGGCCGGATCGTCGAGGCGGGCGCCACGGCCGAGGTGCTGGCCGCGCCCCAGCACCCCTACACCCGGCTGCTCCTGGAGTCGGTGCCCCGCCCGGGGTGGGACCCGGAGGCGATCGCCGCCGCCCGCCGGGCGCTGTAGCGGGGGCCGGTCACGGCCCGGATCCGGCTCCCGCGGTTCCCGCAGTTCCCGCGGCTCCGGAGGCTCCCGCGGCTCCCGCGGCGAGGGTACGGATCAAGGTCCGCAGGACCGGCCCCGTACCGCCCTCGGCGCCGAGGGAGTCCATGGCCGCCAGGCCGTCCACGGCGGCCGCCACGGCCAGTCCCAGCGGGCGCGGGTCCAGGTCCCCGCCCCGTTCGTCGGCCAGGACCTGGAAGAGGGCGACGAAGCAGGCGCGCCAGCGCCGGTACTCGGCTTCCAGGCCCTCCCGGACCCGGGCGTCGTTCAACGCCTGCCAGTGCAGGGCGGAATGGAGGTGGGAGAGCTCGGCGCCCTCGGGACGGCCGAGCAACTGGACGACCCGTTCGGCACGCTCGGCGAAGGGGCCGGGGCCCGACACCGCCGCCTCCAGGGGGATGATCCATTCCGGACGGATGTCCTGGATGACCGCCAGGACGAGATCGGTCCGGTCCTGGAAGTGGTAGTGGCACATTCCGTGCGAAACGCCGGACAGTGCGGCGACGTTGCGGGTGGTGAAGCCCTCGCTCATCTCGCCCGCGAGCAGGGTCCGCGCGGCGGCGATCAGTCGTGCGCGGGTCTGTTCGCCCTTCGCCGAGGCCCGTGGCCGGCCGGCCCTTACAGGGGGAGCGACCGGCCGGCCCCCGGAGTCCTTCGCGACAGCTGCCATGGCGTCACTCTAACCAGCCTTCGGTCCGCGACCTGGGGCTTTCCACGATCCACCGGAACGACCTCGTCCAGACTATTGACCGAGCGCTTGGCCAGTTTTAGCTTTCCGGTCAACCCCGCTGTCCCCGCGGGGAGTTGAGCCATCGGAGGACCCCCACATGAACGATCACGCAATGAACCGGCCCGCGGGCGAGGGCATGGGCATGGGCAGGCGCAGGTTCCTGGCGGCGGCGGGACTCACCGCCGCCGCGGCCGCCCTGGCCGCGACCGAAGGGCGGGCCGGCGCCGCCGCCGCGATCCGCCCCGCGGCCGCGGGCGCCTTCCGCGTGCCGATCGAGGACGTCCGGCACACCCGCACCTGGATGGCCTGGCCGGACTCCACCTCGATCTGGGGCAACACGCTCGGCGGCGTCCAGCAGGACATCGCCCTCATCGCACGGACCATCGCCAAGTACGAGCCGGTCTACCTCTGCGCCAACTCCGCCAGCGCGGCCAAGGCCCGCTCGATGTGCGGCTCCACCGTCACCGTCATCAGCACCATCCCCGTCGACGACTGCTGGATGCGCGACACGGGACCCGTCTTCCGCACCAACGGATCCGGCGGCCTGGACGCCGTCGGCCTCAACTTCAACGGCTGGGGCAAGAAGCAGGCCCACTCCCGGGACAACCTGGTCGCCGGCCGGATCGCCTCCTACGTCGGGGTCCCCTTCACCGCCGCCGCGCTGGTGGGCGAGGGCGGCGCGATCGAACAGGACGGCGCCGGCACCCTGATGGCCACCCGCAGCAGCCTGGTGAACAAGAACCGCAACCCCAACAAGACGGAGGCGCAGATCGAGGCCGCCGTACTCGCCGCCTACGGCGCCTCCAAGCTCATCTGGTTCGACGGCGTCAAGGGCCAGGACATCACCGACGACCACGTCGACGCGACCTCGCGCTTCCTCACCCCCGGCCGCGCCGCCGTCCAGATGCCCCTGGCCTCCGACAACGACGTCTACGCCAAGGACGCCCGCCAGCAGTACCAGATCCTCTCCGCGTCCACCGCCGCCAACGGCACTCGCATGACGGTCGACCAGATCCAGGGCCCCGACTACAACAAGATCCGCTCCTCCAACCCGGACTTCCTCGCCTCCTACGCCAACTACTACCTGTGCAACGGCGCCGTCATCAGCGCCCACTTCGGCGACACCCGCGCCGACACCGCGGCGAAGGCCACCCTGGCCCGGCTCTACCCCGGCCGCACCATCGAACAGCTCAACATCGACCGGCTCGGCACCGGCGGCGGCGGGATCCACTGCGTCACCCAGCAGCAGCCCGTCCCGTAACCGGCAGCCGCACACCACGGCGCAAGGTCCACAAGGGCCGTTCCGGAGCGCTCCGGAACGGCCCTCCGCCGTTCCCGGGCACGAACGGGCACGAGATACCGCCATCCGGGAAAATCCTTGGACCGCGCGGACACCGCCACGGGACACTTCCAGTTCCTGCAAACCGCCCGCACACAACAGCACAGGGTTGCAATGGGAACGCCTGAACCGCCCGAAAATCCACCGGGCAAAGGCCCGGTCATCCTCGCACTTCGCTACTACGGACGGGAGTTGGTCCGCCTTCGATGGCTGACCGCACCCGCGATGCTGCTCCCGGCGCTGGGCAACATCGGCATCAACTACATCGCGCCGCTGATCGTCGCCAAACTCGTCGGCCGCATCGCCGGGGGTGGCAGCACCACCGTCGACGCGATGCTGCCGTACGTCCTCGGCTTCGCCGGGGTCCTGCTCCTCGCGGAGGCCCTGTGGCGCCTCGGCCTGCACTGCCTCAACCGCCTCGACGCCCGCGGCATCGAGCACCTGTACGTGGTCGGCATGGACGAACTGTTCGCCAAGGACGCCGCGTTCTTCCACGACAACTTCGCCGGGTCGCTGACCAAACGGGTGCTCAGCTTCGCCTCCCGCTTCGAGGAGTTCGTCGACACCCTGACCTTCTCGGTGATGGGCAGCTTCGTACCGCTCGTGTTCGCCTCCGTGGTGCTGTGGCAGTACGACCCGCTGCTCGTGGCCGGACTCCTCATCCTGATCGCCGTGACGGCACTGGGCGTGGCGCCGCTGATCCGGCGCCGCCAAGGACTCGTCGCCCAGCGCGAGGAGGCCATCGCCCGGGTGTCGGGCCACGTCGCCGACAGCCTGATGAACATGGACACCGTCCGGGCCTTCGCCGCCGAGGAACGCGAGGCGGCCGAGCACCGCTCGCGCGTCGCGGAGTCGCGCCGGCTCACCCTGCGCTCCTGGGACTACGGCAACCTGCGCATCGACACGCTGGTCGCGCCGATGTCCGTACTGACCAACGCGCTGGGCCTGCTGCTCGCCGTCACGCTCGGCGGGGGAGAACACGGAGTGGAGGCGGTCATCGTCGCCTTCACCTACTACGCCAGCGCGACGCGGATCATGTTCGAGTTCAACCAGATCTACCGCCGGCTGGAGAGCTCGATGACGGAGGCCGCACAGTTCACCGAACTGCTGCTCACGCCCCCGACCGTAGTCGACCCGACATCCCCCGAGCCGCTGCGGCCCGGGTCCTCCGCCGTCCGCTTCGAGCGGGTCACCTTCGCGCACGGCGGCGGCAAGCCGCTCTTCGACGGCCTCGACCTGGACGTGCCCGCAGGGACGAAGATCGGCCTCGTCGGCCGGTCCGGCGGCGGCAAGACCACGCTCACCCGGCTGCTGATGCGGATGACGGACATCGAATCCGGCCGGATCCTGATCGGCGGCCAGGACATCACCCGCCTGCGCCAGGCCGACCTGCGCAGCCTGATCGCCTACGTCCCGCAGGACCCGGCGATGTTCCACCGCACCCTGCGGGACAACATCGCCTTCGCCCGGCCGGACGCCACCGAGGCCGAGATCCGCCGTGCGGCCGAGGCGGCGCACGTCACGGAGTTCACCGACGCCCTGCCCGACGGCTTCGACACCATGGTCGGCGAGCGCGGCGTCAAGCTCTCCGGCGGACAGCGCCAGCGCGTCGCGCTCGCCCGGGCGATCCTGCGCGACGCGCCGATCCTGCTGCTCGACGAGGCGACCAGCGCCCTTGACTCGGAGAGCGAGATCCTCGTCCAAGAGGCGCTGTGGCGGCTCATGGAGGGCCGGACGGCCCTCGTGGTGGCGCACCGGCTGAGTACGGTCGCGACCATGGACCAGCTCGTCGTCCTCGACCGCGGACAGATCGTCGAACGCGGCACGCACGAGGAGTTGCTCGCCACGGAGGGCGCCTACGCGAAGCTGTGGCAGCACCAGTCGGGAGGCTTCCTCGACGACACCTCCGCCGCACGCTCGAACCTCAACTGACGGCGGCCCCGGCCGGCCGGGAAGTTCCCCTACCCCGACACAGGGAACATCCCGGCAGGCACGGGGAGCAAGCTTCTTGACCTGTGGTCTTCTTCGGCGCGACGGCCTTCATCTGCGACTACCTCGCCGCCGGCGGCCTTCGGCGGGAGATCGGCGAGGGCTGCACGTGGCGAACGTTCTCAAGGCCCTCGACACCGAAGCGGTCTGCGCCGTGAACGACGAGGCCCAACGGCTTCGGCTCGGCCTGGGTGGTGGCGGATCGTGGTTCCGGGCCCATCTCGCCCCCGACGGCGTCCACTATCTGCTCCCGGATCCGGCGCACTACTACTGGCCCGGTACTCCGAACGCTCGCGGCGGCGTGATCGATGGGTGGCAGTGCACCATGCTGCTGCGGATGTGCAACGGGGAGCAGGTCGGCGGCATGGTCGCCGTACTCCCGGAGACCTTCACGGCGTTGCCCTCGACATTGCTCCGGAAGGACCAGCTGCGCCTCGTCCACCGCGTCCGCTCCATCGAGCGAGACACCTCCTCATGGGGCCGAGACCACCAGGCCGAATGCGCACCGCAGCTTTGCGGCTACGTCCCCGAAGCAACCGACAACGCCCCGACGACTGCATGACCGCCACGCGGCGGGCGGTACCGGGCCACACCGGCGCGGACATCGTGGAGTCGGCGTGCGGACGCGTCCCGGTGGACCGTGGCTCGGTCGGCGCGGACCGGGTCATCACCGACGAAGGGGTGCGCGAGCAGCTCGCCGCCGTGCTCGTACGGCTGCTGACGCCCCACTGAAGGGTCCCACCTGAGAGCGGCACCCACCCTTCAGGGGCGGATGTGCATATTTTGTTCTGATATGAGCACCCATGTGGAAAACCATGGCGGCCCGGCGCGGCGCCGGCTGCTCCGGGTGGTACTGACCGGCACGGTGGCCCTCGGGGCCGGCCTGGTGGCCGGTTCCCCCCGCACCCCGGACACCCCCGTCGCCGGGGGCCCCGGACGGACCCGGCCCGCCACCCCCGCGTCCGCGCTGCGGGAACTGGAGACGGGCAACGCGCGCTGGCGGACCCTGCACGAGCGGCACCCCGACGAGACGCGGACCGTGCGGCAGACACTGGTCGGCGGCCAGCACCCCTTCGCCGTCGTCCTCGGCTGCGTCGACTCCCGCGTCCCCCCGGAGCTGGTCTTCGACCAGGGCCTGGGCGATCTGCTGACCGTACGGTCGGCGGGCGAGGTCCTGGACGAGGCGGTGCTCGGCAGCATCGCCTACGGAGTACTCGAACTGGGCATCCCGCTGGTCGTCGTCCTCGGCCACCAGTCGTGCGGGGCGGTCGCCGCGGCCGTCCGGGCCGCCGAGGACGGGGCCCCGCTGCCGGGCCACATGCAGTACCTCGTCGATCAGATCCGCCCGGCGATCGACCGCACGCTGCGCGAGGCCGCGCGGATCGACGCCGCGATCACCGCGAACGTAGGGCTGGTGCGGGCACGGCTCGCCGCGGAACCCGAGCTCGCCGCCAAGATCGCGGCCGGGAACCTGGCCGTGGTCGGAGCCCGGTACGAACTGACCAGCCAGCGGGTGCGCCGGCTCGGCTGATCCGCCGGGTCCGGACGGGCTGATCCGCCGGGTCCGGATCGGCCACCCGCCGCGTCCGGCCCGGCACGAATCCCAGTTCGTCAGCCTCGGGGCCCCCGCCGCACGTCCGGGTGGTTGTTCCCCGTAGAGGTGCCTTTGGGCGCTCAAGACGCCGGCGGGCCGGGAGAGTTGATACATGATCACCGAACCCGTGCCCGCGCCCGATCCCACGCCCGGCCCCTCCGGCGAGCCCGCCCCGGCGCCCTCCCGCCGCCCCTCCCGCCGCAAGGTCATCGCCGGCGCGGCCGCCGTCGCAGGAGTCGGCGCCCTGTCGGTCGCCGCCGCCTCCGGGACCCCGCAGGCCCCGTCCGGCTCGGCACGCCCCGACTGGGAGACCTGCCTCGCCATCGCCCGGGCCGTCCTCGTGCGCGACGAGGACGACGAGCCCCTCGTGCCCCGCTACTCCGACATCCTGCTGAAGAACGGCCTGCCCCGGTCCCGTACCCGCAAGAAGGTACTGATCGTCGGCGCCGGGCCCGCCGGGCTCACCGCCGCCCACCTGCTGCGCGAAGCCGGGCACCAGGTCACCGTCATCGAAGCCAACGGCAACCGGGTGGGCGGCCGGATCAAGACCTTCCGCACCGGGGGCCACGAGAAGTCCGCGGCCCCCTTCGCCGACCCGAAGCAGTACGCCGAGGCGGGCGCGATGCGCATTCCCGACAGCCACCCCCTGGTCACCGGGCTGATCGACAGTCTCGGGCTGAAGCGCCGGCGCTTCCACCTGGTCGACGTCGACGGGTCCGGCCGCCCCGCCTACCGAACCTGGATCTTCGTCAACGGCATCCGCGTCCGCCGCGCCGACTACGCGCGCAGCCCGCAGGCCCTCAACAAGTCCTTCGGGGTCCCGGCGGCCTACGAGGCCCTGCCCGCCGCGCAGATCGTCCGCAACGCCTTCGCCCCCGTGCGGAGGGAGATCGAGGGCAAGAAGGACAAGCAGCTCGTCGAGGGCTGGGCCCGCGTGATCCAGCGCTACGGCCACATGTCGATGTACCGCTACCTGACCGAGGAGGCGAAGCTCGACGAGCGCACGATCGACCTGATCGGCACCGTCGAGAACCTCACCTCCCGCCTGCACCTCGCCTTCGTGCACAGCTTCATCGGGGCCTCGCTGATCAGCCCGGACACCGCCTTCTTCGAACTGCCCGGCGGCACCGCCACCCTGGCCGACGCCCTCTACGCCCGCGTCGACGACCTCGTCCGGCTCGACCGCCGGGCCACGCGGATCACCCACGGGGAGGACGGGGTCAGCATCGAGACCGTCTCCGAGGGCCGCGGCGGCAGCCCGGTGCGCCGCGAGACCTTCACCGGCGACACCGCGATCATCACCGTGCCCTTCTCCGGGCTGCGCCACATCCCGGTCGCGCCCGCGCTCTCGTACGGCAAGCGGCGCGCGATCACCGAGCTGCACTACGACGCGGCGACCAAGGTGCTGCTGGAATTCAGCCGCCGCTGGTGGGAGTTCGACGAGGCCGACTGGAAGCGCGAGCTGGAGGCGGTCCAGCCCGGCCTGTACCGCAAGTACCAGCTCGGGCAGACCCCGGCGGACGGCACCCTGCTGGGCGCCCACTCGTCCGTCGCCGACCGCGGCATCTCCAGCGGGCAGCGGGCGCACTACGCGGCCTGCCGGGCGGTCACCCGGGACCAGCCCGAGGCGGCCCACGTCATCGGCGGCGGCTCGGCCACCGACAACCCCAACCGCTTCATGTTCCAGCCCTCCTACCCCGTCGAGGGCAGCGCGGGCGGGGTCGTGCTCGCCTCCTACAGCTGGTCGGACGACGCCCTGAAGTGGGACTCCCTGGACGACGAGGAGCGCTACCCGCGCGCGCTCGCCGGGGTGCAGGAGGTGTTCGGGCAGCGGATCGAGGTCTTCTACACCGGCGTCGGGCGCACCCAGTCCTGGATGCGCGACCCGTACGCCTACGGCGAGGCCTCCGTGCTGCTGCCCGGCCAGCACACCGAACTCTTCCCCCACGTCCGCAAGGCCGAAGGGAACCTGCACTTCGCCGGGTGCCACACCTCCATCAAGCCGGCGTGGATCGAGGGAGCGCTGGAGTCCGCGGTGCGCACCGCCCTGGAGGTCCACTCGACGCTCTGAGCGAGCGGCGGAGGCCTCCGCCTCCGCCCCCCCGCCTCCGCCCAGCCCCCGCCCCGCCTCAGCTTTCGGCGAGCACGATCAGCCAGTCGTGCTCGCCGAAGCGGACCCGCTGCCGCTTGTCCGGATTGAGCTGCACACCGTACGCGGGGCCCGTGGCGGCGCCGGCCCGCAGCCGGTAGCCGACCGCGCATTCGCGGCGCCGCCGCGCCGACTCGACGAGGGTCGCGAACGTCACCTCGCGATCGGTTCGGACGTAGTCCGTGACCGGCTTCAGATGGAGCTCGTTCCCCTCCGCCTCGAACAACTCCTCGAAGACGGCGGCGAGATAGGGGCTCTCCGAGATCTGGGTCATGAGGAGACTGATCAGCCGGCCGCTGACGATGAAGTCGGCGCCCTCCCGGGCGGGCGCCAACAGCCGGTTGCCGTCGTCGGACATCTCCGTGGTCAGCGACGGCTCCCGCCCCGCCGCCTCCCCGATGGCCCGCAGGTGCAGCAGGGTGACCAGCGTCCGGTCGTCCGTCTCCGTCCCGGTCTCCGGAGCGAGGCCGAGGTCGATCGCGCGGGCGGGCGGCGGCGCCGCCGCGTGGGGGAGCGGCTCGTGGCCCGTCTCGCCGATCACGATCACACGGTCGTACGCGGGCACGTCCAGCTTGGCCAGCAGCTCGGGATCGGTGATGTCCCCCCTGCGGAAGGCCACTTCGAGGTGGGTGCGCGCCTGCGCGACGCCCGGGGCGGCGCGCGTGCGCACCTCGTCGGCGAGCGATACGACGTCCAGCGTGCTCCCGGGGCCGACGAACTGGTCGAGCTGCTCCACGACGAGCGGCGCGCGCCGGTTCCAGCCGAGGAGGAGCAGCCGTTCGGCCTCGGGCGCCCCGGGGCGGGCCGTGACGATCGCGTCCTCGTCGACGCACGAGGACGCGTCCGCCGGTACGGCCGTGTCGTCGTCCTCGGAGATGAGGACGATCCGGTCGCCCGCGCCGATCGTCGTACCGGGGTCCGGATTGAGCGCGACACCGCCGTCGGCGTGCAGCAGGCCGACCACCGAGGACGTGCTGAACGCCAGCAGGGCCTCGCCGAAGGTGCGTCCGGCGAGGCCCTGGGCGGCGGCGGTGTAGAACTCGTCGCCCGCGAAGTCGAGCAGTTCCTGGTAGACGAGCGACAGACCCGGCTCGCGGGCGGTCTGGACGAGGAGCCGGGCGATGATGTCGTCGACGCACAGGACGTGCCCGCCGGGCCCGGCGGCCAGCCGGGCGGTGAGATGGCTGCGGGTGTCGCGCACGGCGGCGACCACCACCGCTCCGCCCGGCTCGGGGACCGCCGCGTCGAGGGCGAGCAGCGTCTTCACCACCTGGGCGTCACCGGTGTCCCCTTCGGGGGGCAGTACGAGCACGGCCTTCGCGGTCCGCGGACTCACCCGGGCCAGCGCCGTGGGGTCGGTGGTGCGGCCGTTGCGGCAGATGATCCGCGTCGTGCCGGTGCCGGTGCCGGTGCCGAAGCCGGCGCTGGTGCCGGCGGCACCGGTGAGGGAGGTCGAGATCTCCTCCTCCATCTCCACCTTGTCCTTCGGCGCGAGGACGGCGATGGCGGACCTGCGCTGGTTGGCGTTGGCGGCCAGCAGCTCCCCGACCACCGGGAAGATCTGGTCCGACCAGCCCAACACGACGGTGTGCCCGGATTCCAGCACGGTGGAGTGGCCGCGCCGCAGCAGCATGATGCGCCGGTTGATGCCGGTGGTGATCAGACCGACCAGCGTGGACACGAACAGCAGGGCGACCAGGGCGAGCGCCACGGAGGCCAGTACGTAGAGGGGGGACCCGACCGCACCCCCGATCTTGAGCGTCTGTCCGACGCTGACCCATACGGCGGCGAGCCGGCCGGAGAGGGTCGCCGGGGCGGCCCGGTCGGACCAGACGAGCACCGTGCTCGCCGGGACCACGACCGCGAGACAGGCCAGGGCGAACCAGCCGATGAGCGCGGTGGTTCCCCCCGCCATCAGATGGTCGAACCGGTACCGCAGACGCAGCGCCAAGGACGTAGCGTGCCGCTGCGCCATGAGAACCCCCTCGCCTTCCTCGCTGCTAACCCGCGGGCGCCCGCTCGGTTACGGGTGAACCGCCCCCGCGGGGCCGCTTCGGGCGGGCAGCCGGAGTGCAGCCGGTCAGGAGTCCAGGGCCGCGATGATCTCGTCCGTCGTGCTGACCCTGCCGATGCGCGGGAAGATCTTGCCGAAGGTGTGGGCGTGGGAGTCGGGGTCGGTGTCGGCGGTGGCGTCCTCCGCGAAGACCAGGTCGTAGCTGAGCTCCCACGCCGTACGCGCGGTGGACTCGACGCCGACGCTGGTGGAGATGCCGGCCAGCACGATCCGGTGGATGCCGCGGCGGCGCAGCTGGAGGTCGAGTTCGGTACCGGTGAAGGCGCCCCAGTGGCGTTTGGTGACGACCACGTCCCCGAGGGCGGCCAACTCGGTCGGGATCTCGGAGAAGGCGGCGGGCGGGGCGGCGGCCGGGCCGGGCCGGTCGACGTTCGCAGTGGGCAGGTCACCGCCGTCCGGGGACCACGCCACCTTGACCAGGACCACGGGCAGCCGGTGGGCGCGGAACGCCTCGGCGAGCGCGATCCCCTTCCCCAGGATCTCGGGGGCGGGCTTCGCGGCGGGCCGGTCGAGGATGCCCGTCTGGAGGTCGATGAGAACCAGGGCGGTGTCCCCGCCGAGGGTGAGGTGGTGGGGTTCGGCGGTCATGAATCTCCTCCGGCAAAGTGGGGCGTAGGGTGCAATTTACTGGGTGGTCCGTTGATTTCCCCGACGCTCCTGACCCTCCTACCGGATTCACCCACCCCTAATATGGGAACGTGAGTACGAATATGGGGGAATCCCGGCCCGCCCTGACGCCCGCGCTGACCGGGACGGAACTGCTGCGCTGGTACTGGACGCTGGCCGAACTGACTGCGCTCGCACGGGAGATGGGCATCCCGGCCGGCGGCGGCAAGGCAGCCGTCACCGCACGGCTCGCCGCAGCCCTCGACGGACTGCCCGCGCCCGCCGCCCCGGCGGCCCCCGCACCCCGGCGCGCCGGGCGTCAGCTCACGGCCCCCGTCACCGGCGCGACCGTGATCCCCCCGGGCCAGCGCTGTAGCCAGGTGCTGCGCGCGTACTTCGTCCGCGAGATCGGACCCGGCTTCCACTTCGACGCCTTCATGCGCGACTACGTCGCCGAGCACGCGGGGCACACCCTCGCCGAGGCCGTCGCGCACTGGCACGCGACCCGCGCCCGGGCGGCCGAACCCCAGGAGGTGGGCGCGCAGTTCGAGTTCAACCGGTTCCTGCGCGCCTGGCACGCCGGGCACCCGGACGGGGCCCGCGCCGAAGCCCTGGCCGCATGGCAGGACCACCGGGCCCGCCCCCGGGACTGACCGTCCGTTCCGAGCTACGCGCGCTCGTAGCGCAGCAGGACGACGCCGTTGCCGAACGTGTGGGTGTCCGTATGCCGCAGGGCCACCGGAGCGTAGTCGAGGGTGGGGAAGAGCGGTGTGCCGCGCCCGATCCGCACCGGGTGCACGTAGATCCGGTACGCGTCCACGAGGTCCTGGCGCAAGAAGGAGGCGGCCAGGTTCGCCCCGCTCAGCGTCAGGTCGCCGCCCGGGGCCGCCTTGAGCGCGGCGACCTCATCGGGCACGACGTCCCGCACGACCGTCGTGTTCCACTCGGCCGACCGCAGGGTGCGCGAGTACACGTACTTGGGCATGGACCGCCAGATCTCCGCGAACTCGGCCACCGTGCCGGCGTTCGCGGGATCGGCGTCGGCGGTCGGCCAGTAGTCCGCCATCAGCTCGTGCGTGACCCGTCCGCTGAGGAAGCCGCCCATCGAGCGGAGGGTGTCGTTCATGTGCTGGTGCAGCTCGTCGTCGACGCAGTGCCAGTCGATCTGCCGGTCCGGCCCCTCGATGTACCCGTCGAGCGACACCCCGGCCATCAGCACGATCTTCCGCATGACAGCCCACGGTACTCCTCGGGGGCGCCCCGCGGCGGGAGCGGCGCGGACCGCGGTGATACTGGCCGGTGTGAAGACCGAAGACGCACAGGCCGAAGATCCGCGGGCCGAAGACGCGAACACCGTGCTGTTCCACACCGACGGCCGGACCGGGGTGGTCACCCTCAACCGTCCCAAGGCCCTCAACGCCCTCACCCACCCCATGGTGATCCGCATCGACGGGGCCCTCGCGGCATGGGCGGCCGATCCCGCCGTCCAGCAGGTCCTGATCCGCGGCGCCGGTGAGCGCGGCCTGTGCGCGGGCGGGGACATCCGGGCCATCCACGACGACGCCAAGGCCGGGAACACCGCCTCCGCCGGCTTCTGGCGCGACGAGTACCGGCTCAACGCACGCATCGCCCGTTACCCCAAGCCGTACGTCGCCCTCATGGACGGCATCACCATGGGCGGCGGCGTAGGGGTCTCCGCCCACGGTTCGGTCCGGATCGTCACCGAACGCTCCCGCGTCGCCATGCCCGAGACCGGCATCGGCTTCGTTCCCGACGTCGGCGGCACCTACCTGCTCGGCCGCGCGCCCGGCGAACTCGGTACCCACCTCGCCCTCACCGGAACGGCGGTCGGCGCGGCCGACGCGCTGCTGTGCGGGCTCGCCGACCACTTCGTACCGGCCGACCGGCTCCCGAAGCTGACCGCCGCCCTCGCCGAGGCACCGGCCCACGAGGTGCTCCCGCGTTACGCCGCCACCCCCGGGCCCGGTGAACTCGCCGACCGGCGCGGCTGGATCGACCACTGCTACGCGGCCGCCACCGTCGAGGAGATCGTGGAGCGGCTGCTCGGCCAGGGGGAGCCCGCCGCCAAGGAGGCCGCGGAGACGATCCTGGCCAAGTCGCCGACCGCCCTCAAGGTCACCCTCGCCGCCCTGCGCCGGGCCGCGGAGCTCGGCCCGCTGGAGCGGGTGCTCGCCCAGGAGTTCCGGGTCTCCTGCAACGGACTGACCGCGCCCGACCTGGTCGAGGGCATCCGGGCGCAGGTCATCGACAAGGACCGCGATCCCCGCTGGTCCCCGGCGACCCTGGCCGAGGTGACCGCCGCCGACGTGGAACGCTTCTTCGCCCCGCTCGCGGAGGACCGCGAACTGCGCCTGCCGCCGCCCCAGGACCTCAGCCGCGGCTGAGCCGCGCCTCCAGGCCGTCCAGGACCCGCTGGAGTCCGTAGTCGAAGTGCTCCTCGCGCAGCTGCCACGGGTCCCGGCCCCCCTTCGCCACGTGCTCCCCGGCCGGGCGCGGGCTCTTCGGCCCCTCCTGCCCGCTCCGCCCGCGGCGGGCGAGCAGCGAGAGGTGGGCGGCCTCACCGGCCGAGGCGCCGACCACGTAGGAGAGGACCGCCTTCATGGCCGGGGCCGCCTCGGCCGCCGGGAAGCCGGCCGTCTTGAAGAGCGCCAGCATCCGCTCCGACACCCGCGCCAGGTTCGGGCCGAGGTGCGCCGGCCCCACCTGGCCGAGCACCGAGGCCACCCAGGGGTGGCGCAGGGCCATCGCGCGCAGGCCGTGCCCGCTGCGGGAGACGGCATCGCGCCATTCGGCCGCGCTCGCCGCGCCGGGCACCTCCAGCTCGCCGTAGACCTCGTCCACGACCAGCTCGATCAGCTCGTCCTTGCCCGTCACGTGCCGGTACAAGGAGGTGGCGGCGGCGCCCATCCCGGTGCCGAGCTTGCGCATGCTCAGCGCCTCGATGCCCTCGGCGTCGAGCAGCCGGATCGCCGCCGCGACGATCTGGGCCCGGCTGAGCGCGGGCTGCTGCTCCTTGTGACGCGGGCGCGTCCGCTCGTCTGCTGGCATGCGGCCAGCCTAACCGGCGCCGGACGCCGGACGCAGCGTGCGTCCGGCGTCCGGCGCAGGGCTACGAGCCGACGTACTCCCGCAGGTGACGGGCGGTCAGGGTGTCCGCCCCGGCCACCAGGTCCGCCGGAGTGCCCTCGAAGACGACCTCGCCGCCGGCGTGGCCGCCGCCCGGGCCGATGTCGATCAGCCAGTCGGCGTGCGCCATCACCGCCTGGTGGTGCTCGATGACGATCACCGAGTTCCCGTCGTCGACCAGCCGGTCCAGCAGGGCCAGCAGCTTGTCCACATCGGCCATGTGCAGGCCGGTCGTCGGCTCGTCCAAGATGTACGTCGAGGACTTCTCGGCCATGCTGATGGCGAGCTTGAGCCGCTGTCGCTCGCCGCCCGACAGGGTGTTGAGCGGCTGCCCGAGCCGCAGGTACGAGAGTCCGACGTCGGCCAGCCGGCCGAGGACCGCGCGCGCCTGCCCGGTGGGGAAGAACGCGTGCGCCTCCGCGACGGGCATGTTCAGCACCTCGCTGATGTTCTTGCCGCGCAGCCGGTACGTCAGCACCTCGGGCGTGAACCGCCGGCCCTCGCACTCCTCGCAGACCGAGGCCACCGCGGCCATCATCGCCAGGTCCGTGTAGACCAGCCCGAGGCCGTTGCACTTCGGGCAGGCGCCCTCCGAATTCGCGCTGAACAGCGCCGCCTTGACGCCGTTGGCCTTGGCGAAGGCCGTCCGGACCGGCCCGAGCAGCCCCGTGTAGGTGGCCGGATTGGACCGGCGCGAGCCGCGGATCGGCGACTGGTCGGCCACCACCACCCCGTCCCGCCGGGCCAGGTACCCGTGGATCAGCGAGCTCTTGCCGGACCCGGCGACCCCGGTCACCACCGTCAGCACCCCCAGCGGCACCTCGACGTTGACGTCCTTCAGGTTGTGCAGATCGGCGTCCTTGATCGACAGGTGCCCGCGCGGGGTGCGCACCGACTCCCGCAGTCGCGCCCGATGTCCGAGATGGCGCCCGGTGAGGGTGCCGGAGGCGCGCAGCCCGGCCACGTCCCCGCTGTAGCAGAGCTGCCCGCCGGCCGTGCCCGCGCCCGGGCCGAGGTCGACGACGTGGTCGGCGATCGCGATGACCTCGGGCTTGTGCTCCACCACCAGCACCGTGTTGCCCTTGTCGCGCAGCCGCAGCAGGAGGTCGTTCATGCGCTGGATGTCGTGCGGGTGCAAGCCGGTCGTCGGCTCGTCGAAGATGTACGTGACGTCCGTGAGCGAGGATCCCAGGTGCCGCACCATCTTGACCCGCTGGGCCTCGCCGCCGGACAGGGTGCCGGACGGGCGGTCCAGGCTGAGGTATCCCAGGCCGATCTCCACGAGGGAGTCGAGCAGGCCCCGTAGGCCCGCGAGCAGCGGGGCCACCCCGGGGTCGTCGATCCGGCGGACGAACGAGGCCAGGTCGCTGATCTGCATCGCCGAACACTCGGCGATGTTCACCCCCTCGATGCGCGAGGAGAGCGCCGCCGCGGACAGGCGCGTGCCGCCGCACTCGGGGCAGTCGGTGAAGACCACGGCGCGGTCGACGAAGGCCCTGATGTGAGCCTGCATCGCCTCGCGGTCCTTGGACAGGTACGTCCGCTGGATCTTCGTGATCAGACCCTCGTAGGTGTAGTTGGTGGAGCCGAACTTCACCTTCACCGGGCCCGTGTGCAGGAGGTCGGCCCACTCCCGCTCCGTGAAGTCCTTGAGCTTGATATTGGCGGAGTAGAAGCCGGAGTTGACCATGTTCTGCCAGTACCAGGTGTCCACGGCGAACCCGGGGACGGTGATCGCGCCCTCGTTGAGGGAGAGTTCACGGTTCACCAGCTGGTCCACGTCGATGTCGGAGACCTGCCCGATGCCCTCGCAGTGCGGGCACATGCCGTCCGGGGCGTTGAAGCTGAAGGCGGTGGACGCGCCGATGTGCGGGACGCCGAGGCGGGAGAAGACGATCCGCAACATGGTGGAGGCGTCGGTGGCGGTACCGACCGTGGAGCGGGAGTTCGCGCCCATCCGCTCCTGGTCGACGACGATGGCGGCGCTCAGATTGTGCAGCCCGTCCACGTCGGGCCGGCTCTGACTCGGCAAGAAGGACTGGATGAAGGCCGTGTACGTCTCGTTGATCATCCGCTGCGACTCGGCGGCGATGGTGCCGAAGACGAGGGAGGACTTGCCGGAGCCGGAGACACCGGTGAAGACGGTGAGTCGGCGCTTGGGGATGTCGAGGGAGATGTCCCGCAGGCTGTTCTCCCGCGCTCCGCGGACCTGGATGACCTGATGACTGTCGGCGGCGATCTGCACGGAACTCCTCGCGTGGCGGTGTCTGGAGCTTACTTTCTACACTGTACTCTATACGGCGTACATTGAATTATTGGCCAGGCGCTTGGAGGACCGCACATGGCGAAGGACCGCAGTGGGGCGGGCGACCCCGTCCGTACGCTGGAGCTGCTGTGGCGCGAACGGGGGCGACAGCCGGCCCGGCCGGGCCGCCGCGGGCCGCGGCAGGGCCTCACCGTCGGCGCCGTGGTCCGGGCCGCGACCGAACTCGCCGACGAGGCCGGACTGACCGCGCTCACCATGCGGGCACTGGCCCAGCGGCTGGCCGTGACGCCCATGACCCTCTACACGTACGTCCCCGGCAAGGCCGAACTCCTCGACCTCATGCTGGACGAGGCGTACGAGCGCATGGAGCGCCGGCCGCCCGGCGCGCGGGACCCGTGGCCGACCAAGGTCACCCGCGTGGCCGAGGACAACCGCGACCTGCTCGCCCGCCACCCCTGGATCGCGGACCTGGCGGTCACCCGCCCGCCGCTGGGGCCCGGGGTCATCGGGAAGTACGAGTACGAACTGGCGGCCTTCGAGGGCATCGGCCTCAGCGACGTCGAGATGGACGCGGGCCTGGCCCACCTCCTCGGCTTCGTCCACGCGCACGCCCTGGGGGTCGCCGACGACGCGGCGCACAACAGCCGCCAGAGCCAAGAGGACTGGTGGGCCGTCAGCGAACCGCTGCTGGCCCGGGCGCTGGACCCCGAGCGCTACCCGCTCGCCGGCCGCGTGGGCGCCGCGGTCGCCGGATACCACCCGCAGACGCTCTGGACCTTCGGTCTCCGGTGCGTCCTCGACGGTCTGACCCGCCTGATCGACTCCCGTCCGGCGCACTGACCCGGCGTCCTGCCCCGCCCCGCCCGTCCCACCCCGGGCCGGGACGGGCGGGGCGGACCGGTCAGCGGTAGCCCGTGGTGTCCGCGGGGCGGTCCGGGTCCTGGACCTCGACCATGTAGCGCCAGGCGTCCGGGCGGCTGCCGTCGAGGTCCGTGAAGCCGTACTCCCGGGCGAGCTGCCCGCTGGAGAGGGACCGGCCGTTCCAGCGGGCCACCTCCGGGTCCGCGGCGAGGGCCGCGACCGCCCGGCCCACGTACGACGGGGTCTCGGAGATGGCGAAGTGCGGGACCTTGGCCAACGCGTCCCGCCAGTTCGCCTCCGTCACCCCGAAGGTGTCGAGCATCATCTCCGAGCGCAGCCAGCCCGGCGTCAGCGCCACCGCCGTGGCCCCCCGCGGCCCCAGCTCGTGCCCCAGCGCGAACGCCATGCGCAGCACCGAGGACTTGGCGATGTCGTAGAAGAAGGACACCCGGTAGCGGCTGGCGTTGTACTCGGCGGTTCCGTCCGTCATCTCCACCACCAGACCGCCCGGCTCGCGCAGCAGCAACGGCACCGCGAAATGGCTCGTGATGGCGTGCGTCTCCACGGCCAGCCGCATCAGCCGCAACCCCTTGTCCAGGTCGTGCTCCCAGACCGTGCTCTCCCACTCGAAGAGCAGCTCCCCGCCCCAGATGTCATTGACCAGGACGTCCAGACGGCCCTGTTCCGCGCCGATCCGCCCGACCAGGGCCTCGACCTCCGCCGGCACCAGGTGGTCGGCGACCACCGGGACGCCCCGGCCGCCCGCCGCGGTGACCAGCTCGGCCGTCTCCTCGATCGTCTCGGGCCGGTCGTACTCCGAGCGTCTGCCCCGGGTGCTGCGCCCCGACACGTACACGGTCGCACCCCGCGCACCCAACTGGACCGCGATGCCCCGGCCCGCGCCGCGCGTCGCCCCGGCCACGAGGGCCACCTTGCCTTCGAGAGTCCGCTGTGTTTCCGGCATGCCCCGACCCTACGACGAACGCAACGTCCGGACACCGTCACACACGGAGACCGCCGCCAGCGCCAGCAGCAGCCCGGCCGCCGCCAGACCCAGCGCCGGGCCCGGCCCCCACAGGGTCCACGCCGACCCGAACAGCAGGGAACCCGCGAACCGGGCCAGCGCCTGGGCCGTCTGGAGCACGGCCAGTCCGGTCGTGCGCAGCTCGGCGGGGAGCAACGGCCCGGCGGCGGCCATCAGCACCCCGTCGGTGGCCGCGTAGAACAGGCCGAGCGGCGCGAGCACACCGACGACCAGCAGCGCCCCGGCCGGTACCGGGGCCAGGAGCAGCAGAACGGCGCCGAGCAGCAGCACGTGCCCGCCGAGGAAGACCCGGCGCCGGCCCAGCCGGTCGGCGAGCCGGCCCACGGGCACGGCGGCCAGCAGGAAGACGGCCGCCGTGCCGACGGGCAGCAGCGGGAAGTACCCGGCCGACAGGTCGAGCCGGCGCTGGAGCAGCAGGTAGAGGAAGGCGTCGCCGACGGTGAACAGGCCGAGCACGGCGGCGGTCAGGCAGAGCCCCCGCAGGCCGGGCAGGCGCAGCAGGGTGCGTACGGGCGGCAGCGCGGGACGGGCCCGGGCCGGCGCGGGGGTGGGGGCGGGTGCCGGGGCCTCCCGGACGAAGAGCGCGAGCAGCACCACGCCCAGGACGGCGAAGCAAGCGCTCACGGTGAACACGGCCTCGTACCCGTCCACCGCCACCCACAGCACCCCGAACGCGGCCAGCGGCCCCAGCAGGGCACCCGCCGTGTCCAGTGCGCGGTGCACCCCGAAGGCGCGGCCCTGCTCCCCGGGCGGCACGGACAGCGAGATCAGCGCATCGCGCGGGGCGGTGCGCAGGCCCTTGCCGGTCCGGTCGGCGGCGAGCACCGCCGCCACCGACCAGGGGGTGGCGACGGCGAGCAGGGCCGCCTTGCAGGCGGCGGAGAGCGCGTAGCCGGTGCCCGCGACGAGCTTGTGGCGCCGGGTGCGGTCGGCGATCCGCCCGCCCACGAGGCGGAGCACCGCGGTGGCGCCCTGGTGCAGACCGTCCAGGGCGCCGAACGCGAGCGGGGACATGCCGAGTCCGGCCATCAGGTACAACGGCAGGACGGCGGTGACCATTTCCGCGGAGACGTCCGTGACCAGGCTGACCAGCCCGAGCGCGAACACCGTGCCGGGGACGGCCCGCAGGGGGCCCTTCGGGGCCGGGGTGCCCCCGGCGATGTCCGAGGCCCGGCTGGTCGACAGGTACACGGATGCCTCCGGGGTCGGCCGCTAGGCCGTGTCCTAGAACCAGTTGACGGTGAGTGGGAACGCGACGGTGACGGTGGTGCCCGCGGAGTCGGTGGCGGTCGCGGTGACCTGGACCGTGCCGCTGCCCCACGGTTTGCCGCTGATCCGGCCGGTGCCGGCGTCGACGGTCAGGCCCCAGGGCAGGCCGGTGGCCGCGTACCGCACCGGAGGTCTGCCGCCGGTGGCGCTGAGTCGGATGGTGCAGGACTGGTTGAACTTGCAGGTCTGGGGGCCGGGGTCGGTCAGTTGCAGACCGCCCGCGGTCGGGGTGGGCGTGGGCGTGGGCGTCGGGGTCGGTGTGGGAGTCGGAGTCGGAGTCTGAGTCGGGGTGGGCGTCGGGACCGTGGAGGTGTCGAACACCTCGGTGATCGGCTGGACGTTGGCCGCGTTGCCCGCGTGCGTCGCCGTGCCGAACAGGTCCTCGAAGGTCCGCAGCAAGTGGTGGTGGTTGAAGGCCGTGGCGTACTTGCCCGTCTTGACCTTCGCGCCGTGGAAGACGGTGGCGATCTGGTTCGAGCCCAGGTAGTTGTCCTCGTCCCAGGTCAGCACCAGGAGGCTGTTGTTGGCCTTCGCCCACTGCGCGTAGGCGTCGAGGTTGTTCCTGGTCCAGGTGTCACCCGTGGCCACCGAACACGAGTGCATGTCGTTGCACTGGTTGGGGACCACGAAGGACAGGCTCGGCAGCGCCGCGAAGTCGTTCCGGGGGAACTGCGCCCAGGTCTTGCCCGTGTTCAGCGGCACGTTCTTGAAGGCGAACCACGGGTTGTGCTTCTGCGCGTACTGGCCGTTCGTGCAGGCCGTGGACCCCTCGGCCGGCAGGTCCTCGTTGTACGTCGCGAAGGTCTTGCCGGCCGCGATCAGCTCCTGGCCGAGGTTGGCCGCCGTCATCGACTGCGGGGCGTAGCAGCCGTCGCCCGTGATGCCCTGCGTGGAGCCGGAGAAGAGGTTGAAGTAGTTGGGCTGGCTGGGGTGGGTCAGCGCCTTCATCCCGGTCAGGCTCGCGCCGCCGTTCGCCAGCTGGTTGATGTACGGGGCGTTCGCGCTGCCGATGATCTCCCCGTACTGCTTGTTCTCGTACACGACGACCACCACGTGGTCGTACGTCGGCAACGCGGCCGCCGCGGCCGGTGTGGCTGGGGCGGCCGGGGCGGCGGCGGAACCGGGCTCGGCCGCCACGGAGTTGGCCACGGTGAAGGCGCCCAACAGGCCGAGCGCGCCGAGCCCGGCCACGAGCGCCGGCCAGCGGGCCCCGCGTCTGGGGCGCGCCGTCGGTGAGGGTCGAAGGGTGGGCATGGGTGGTCTCCTCCTCGGTGTCGCCCGGGTCCGGCCCCGGGTCGTGGTCGTCGGCGTGGTCGTTCCGGTCACTCCTCGCGCCGGGCCGCACCGGCCACGGCGATGTTCAGGAACCGCGGTACGGGCCGCCCCCGGTCGCGGAAGTCCTCCGCCACCGCGGCCCGCACCGCCGCCAGACGCGCCTCGGGCAGCAGCACCAGCACGCTCCGCCCCGGCTCCCGCCCCTGCCCGGGCGGCCAGGCGCTCAGCGCCCCGGCCCGGCGGGCACAGGCCACGGCCCGCGCCAGCTCCCTCGGCCGGTCCGCGGCCTCCCCGCGGACGGCGACCAGCACCAGCCGCGCTCCCGACGCCGCCGGGTCGAACGCGACGTACCGCTGGCGGCGCCGGGGCTCCGCGCTCAGCAGCAGCGCCCTGCCGGACCGGGCGAAGAGCACCGCCCGGCGCAGTCCGTCGTCCCCGTCCGGGAGCGCTCCGGCCAGTAGCCGGGCCAGCCGTTCGCGGTCCGGCCGCTGACCCGCCCCCGCGTGTACGTCGGCCACCGCCAGCGCCACCGCGCACTCGGCGGGCTCCGCCGTGGCCAGCCCGGCGGCGCCCGTGAGCGAGCCCTGGACGTGCAGGTCGGTCCCGCCGGCGCCGAACCCGGCCCGGGCCAGCGCCCGCAGCACGGCGTACGGCCGGGCCGCCCAGGCGGGGGCGGCGGGCGGCGGCCCGGACAGGGTCAGCGGCAGATCGCAGCCGTCCGCGGGATGACCGAGGGAACTGAGCCGCACCAGGCCGTCGGTGCGCGGGGCCGCGGCGGCGGCCGTGGGCCAGCCGGCCGCCGCGACCAGGCCGGGGGAGCCCAAGTGGAAGGCGTACGGGGCGCTCCACACGGCGGCCGGGGGCCGCCCGTGCGCGGCCTCCAGGGCGTAGGCCACGAGCCGAAACAGGGGATCGGCCGTCGCCCGCCGGGCCAGGTCGCCTCCGGCGCGGTCAGCGGTGGCGGCGGCGCCGGCCGAGGCGGTGGGCCGCACGGGCGGTACGGCGGCGGAGGCTCCCGCCGGGTCCCGGCGGGCTGCCGCGGAAGGGGGCCGCTTCCCCGTGGGCGGTCCGACGCGGCCGACCGCGCCCGTCACGGCGCGTCCTTGCGGGCCAGCATCCGGTAGGCGTTCCCGCCGTCCGTGCGCCGGGCCACCGCCGTGCGCAGCGTGTCGAGCACCGCCGCCGCGGCGAAGCACGGCAGTGCCGCCACCCGTACGGCGTGGGCGAGGAGCCGGGCGCGCGGCGTGGGTCCGGGACCCCACGGCCGGTCCGGGTCCGGGGCCAACCGCGTCGCCGCGAGGGCCACCGCGCCGAAGAAGTCGTTGCCCTGGTGGGCCGGTCCGTGCTCCTCGGCGACGACGGTGAACCCCCGGTCGGCCAGCGCCTCGCGCAGATTGGCGGCGGGCATCAGGTGCTGGTGCTGCGGCTGGAACCAGGGCAGCCAGAACGGGCCGAGGAGCCGGGCCATCCGTGATTGCGGATCGGGCAGCTCGATGGCCAGGAACCCGCCGGGGGCGAGCACCGTGACCGCCGCGTCCAGCTCGGCGAGCGGCTCCCGGGTGTGCTCCAAGTAGTGGTACATGCTGACCACCTCGTACTGGCCCGCCAGCTTCGACGCGAACTCCGGGAACTGGCCCAGGTATCCGGTCTCCACCCAGCCGCGGCGCTCGGCCTCCCGCACCCCTTCGCCCATGTCGAGCCCGTCGAAGCGGGTCTGCGGCCAGACCTCCCGCGCCGCGTTGCAGAAGTGGCCGTGCCCGGTGCCGACGTCCAGCCAGGACACCGGGTCGGCGTGCGGGACGAGCATCTCGGCGCGCCCCCGGTAGGCGTCGCCCAGCCTGCCGAAGACCGTGCCCGCGCCCTCGCCGCCGCGCCCGTCGTAGAAGTCCCGGTAGTAGAACTCCAGCCCCTGCGAGGTCAGCCGGGGGTTCTGGAAGACGTGCCGGCAGTCCCCGCACCGCTCCAGCGTGAAACGGCCCGGCTTGCCCTGGAGCAGGTCGGACACCCGGACCCGGACGGTGAGCCGGCCCGATCCGCACCACGGGCATTCCGTGCGGCGCGGTTCGAGGAACCGCCGGGTCCCCGCCGCCAGGTCCTCCCGGTAGGCGGCGGCCCGCGCCGCCTCCACCGCGCCGTCCGGCGGGGTGTCCCGGCGGGCTGCCGCGGCCGTACGCAGCCCCGAGCCGAGGGAGCGCACCGGCCGGGCCGCCGTGGCCCGGCCCAGACCGGCGGGGCGCAGCGGGGAGCCCGGACCGCCGAGGACCAGGTACGGCTGGAGCCAGTACAGTCCGGCCGCGGCCGCGCCCCACCGGCCCTGGCGTACGGCGACGCCCGCGAGCAGCGCCAACCCGCCGAGCTGCGCGCCGGCCAGCGCCCCCGCCGGCAGCCCCTGGGCCCGCAACTCGGCGGCCCGCGCCGGCCCCCCGGGCTCGCCGACCCCACCACAGCGCAGGCCGGGGGCGATGGCCAGCCCGGTGGCATCGGCCGCGTACTCCTTCAACCGGCGCGTCAGCGCGAGGAGTTCCGCGGGATCCCGGCGCGGCCCGCCCGGATCCACCCCGGCCCGGGCCAGCACCTCCTCGGTGACGAGCACGGCGAACCCGGCCCCGCGGCCCGTCGCGAGCCGGTCCTGTCGGTACCGGGCCGGGTCGACCAGGCGCAGCAGCCCCAGGGCCCGTTCGGCAGCCAGGTCCGCGGGCAGCAGGTCCAGTACCCGCAGCCCCTCCCCTTCGGCGAACGCGCAGGCGGCGAGGAAGGTGGCCGCGTCCGGCTCGACCCCCCGGGCGGTGAGCAGCCGCCATCCGGCGGCGCGCGGCACTCCGGCCGCCGCCGGCGGGGTGACCGGCAGCACCGGGATCGCCCGCAGCCGGCGCCGGGCGCGTACGGTGCCCGCGCCGAGGGCGGCCAGTAACAGGACGGAGGTCCACGGGACCCGGGAGAGCGGGGGTGGCGTCATAGCAGCTTCTCCAACCGGTCGGCCGCGGCGGCGGCTCCGCCCGCCGCGGCGAATGAGGCCTGGATCCGCCGGGCGGCCCGGCGGGGGCCGGGGTCGTCCAGCACGGCCGTGAGCGCGTCGCGCAGTTCCTCGGCCCGGGTCCGGCCGAACCGCACCCGGACGCCGGCCCCGGCCAGGGCCACCTGCCGGGCCACGATCGGCTGGTCGTCCCGGATCGGGGCGACGACCAGCGGCAGCCCGTGCGCGAGGGCCTCGCAGACGGTGTTGTGGCCGGCGTGGCAGACCACCGCGTCCAGGTGCGGCAGCAGCTCCAACTGCGGGACGCTCTCCTGGAGCAGGAGGTGGTCCGGTACGTCCCCGATCAGGTCGGCGGGCGCCGCGAGGACGAACTGGACCTCCCCGGCGAGCCGTTCGGCGGCGCCCAGCACCGCGCCGTAGAAGCGGGCCCCGGCCGCCTGGTTGAGGGTGCCCAGGGACACCAGCACCCGCCGCCGCGCCGGGTCCAGCCGCTGCCAGGGGAAGGCGGGCGCCGGCGGCCGGGCCCCGAAGGCCGGCCCCACGAAGGCGTAGTGGGGCGGGAAGTCCCCTTCCGCGCCCACGAGTTCGGGAGTGGAGAAGACCAGCACCAGCCGCTCGGAGAACCGCGGGTCCCAGCCCGCGCCCCTCCCCGGATCCCGCGCCGCACCGAACTCCGCGAGCAGGCCCGAGATCTGCCCGGCCACCCACTCCCCGACCTTCGGGAAGTCCGCGAAGGGCCGGGTCAGCTCGGCCGAGGTACTGGCCGACGTCACCCACGGGACCCCGAGCCGCCGGGCCACCAGCGGCCCGGCCAGGGCCTGCTGGTCGGCGACCAGCAGGTCCGGTCCGAAGGCGCGCACGGCCCGGGCCACCCCCGGCACCATCGCCCGGGCCAGCGGCACCAGCGCCTCCTCCCACAGGAACCGCAGCGCACCGACCCCGCGCAGATCGCGCCAGCTCTCGTGCAGCGCCGCGTACCCGCCGGCGCCCAGCTCCTCCCCGGCGGGCAGGATCCGGGCCTGTGCCGGCAGCAGCCGGGCCAGCGCCGGGCCCGGTCCCGTCCAGGCGATCTCGTGCCCCCGGGCGGCCAGTTCGGCCCCGACGGCCACGGTCGGATTGACGTGCCCCGCCAGCGGCGGCACGGTGAACAACACCCTCACGGGACCAGCGCTCCCACCCGCGGCCCCGCCGCCGTCGTGGCCGCGCCGGCCGTCGCGTCGAGATGGGCGAGCACGGTCTCCTTCAGGACCCCGCTGCTCTCCTTCAGGACGTCGTGCCCCAGGCCCGGCAGGATCCGCAGCGCACCCCGCGGGGCGTGGTGCGCCAGTTCCCGCCCGCCCGCGAGCAGTTCGGAGTGCTCGCCGCAGACGACCAGGACCGGACAGCGCAGCCGGGCGTGGTCGGCCGGGGTGAAGACGCGGCTCGCGGCGATGTCGTCGATGAGCGTGGTGCGGTTGAGGAGGGCGTCGGCGATGGCGGTCAGGTTGGCGGCCTTGCGCAGGCGCAGGGCGAGCAGCTCGGTGGGGACCGTGCTGTCCTCCAGGCTCAGCGCGGCGGCCGACAGGGTGTCCACCATGTTCTCCACCCAGGCGCCGCCGAGCGGCGGTTCGAGGAGGGTGAGCCCGGTGACCAGGTCCGGCCGGGCCAGGGCGGCGTGCAGGGCGAGGGTCCCGCCGTAGCTGTTGCCGACCAGGTGGACCGGGCGCCGTCCGAGGTCCAGCGCGCCGAGCAGGGCGAAGAGGTCCCGTACGGCGGTGCGGCTGTCGTAGCCGGAGCCCGGACGCTCGGTGCGGCCGTGGCCGCGCAGGTCGTAGAGGACGACCTCGTGGCCGGCCCGGGCCACGGGCAGGGCCAGGGGGCAGTAGAAGGAGGACAGGTTGTCGACGACCAGCCCGTGCAGGAACACCACGACGGGCCGGTCGGGGGCGGTGGCCGGGAGCTGCTGGACGTGGAAGCGCAGGGAGCCCGCGCGGACGAAGGCCATGGCCGGCTCAGCCGGCCGACGCGGGGGAGGGCCCCGCCGCGGCCCGGGCCAGGGAGGTGTGGGTGATCCGGCCGATGTGGGCGACGAGCTCGCCGACGGACATGGCCAAGATGGCGTCCATGTCCTTCTCGGCCAGGAAGCCCATCAGGTCCACGTCGGCGCCGTAGCGGTGGTGGAGCAGCTCGGCGAGGGCGACGAACTCGATGCTCTCCAGGGCGAGGTCCTCGTTGAACGTCGTCGTCATCGTGACCTCCTCCGCGAGCAGGTACTCGTCGCCGACGATCTCCACGAGCATGCCGGTGATCTCGGCGAGGATGTCAGGTGCCATGACGGGCCTCCGTGAGGGGAAGGGGGACGGGTACGGGGACGGGGGAGGGCGTCGCGAGGTGGACGGTCCAGGCGACGACGTGGTCGGGCGCGGTGTCGGTGAGCGGGGTGCTGAGCGGGCTGCTGAGCGGTGTGGTGCGGATCGGGTACGGGTCCCCCTCGGGGGAGGTCACGAGCAGTGCGCCGGAATCCGGGTCCCCGGACACCCGCCAGTCCCGCGGCCGGCCGCCCAGCCCGCCCCCGGCCGCCTTGGCCGCGGCCTCCTTGGCGCACCACAGGGCCGTGAGCGCGGCGGGCAGGTCGGTGCCCCCGCGGGCGGCCAGCGCTTCGGCGAGGCGGAGTTCGCCCGGCCCGAGGGCGATCCGGATCAGCGCGTCCGGGTCCGCGGTCACCTGCTCCACATCGATGCCGACCGGCCGGGCCGGATGGGCCAGCGCGACCGCGAGCCGGTCCTTGTGCGCGATCGACAGCCGGAAGCCGCCGGTCAGCGATGACCCGGTCACCGGCCGGCCCGCCGGGTCGTTGCCGATCGGCACCTCCGCGGGGAACACCGGCCCGGCCCCGCCGTCCCACAACAGCTGGCGCAGCGCGTCCTTGGCCGCGATCCGGCCCAGCAGCCAGGGCCCCCGGGCGCGCGGCGACAGCCGCTCGTAGGCCGCCCGCTCGGCGGCACCGAGGTAGCGGCGCATCACCAGTTCCTGCGAGGCGGGATCGCTCCAGCGGCGCCGGGCCAGGCACCAGCCCTCGGGCCGGGCTTCGCCGATCCCGCACACCTCCGGGGTGAACTTCATCGGCCAAACCCGCTCGTCGGCGGCGAACCGGCGGTACGTCCACCCCTCGATCCGGGCCCACACCCCGCCGCCCGCCCGGCGCAGCTCGACGTCACCGCGCACGGTGACGTCCTGCACCGCGCGGATCCGGGCCGTGGCGGTCACCAGCTCCCGTGGGGCGGGCGGGGGCCCGTAGAACCGGATGCGGTCCACGGCGGCCGGGAACACCAGCCGGTCCACCGGCAGGCGCAGTTGCATCCAGTGCCCGAAGAGCTGCCCGGCCGCGTCGAGCAGCGCGCCCGGGTCGGGCAGTGCCCGCAGGACCCCCCGGATGCCGTCCCGGCCGACGGACCGGACCTCGTGCACCCCGGCGAAGCGCGGGCCGTGGAACATCCACCGGTCCCGGTACAGGGCCTCGGCGCTGACCGGGGCGGGTCCGGGGTCGCGCAGGGGCGTGCCGTCGGGCGCGGGCGGCTCCCCGTACCGCTCGCCGAGCAGCACGACCACCGAGGCGTACTCCCCGAGGTCGACCCGCATCCGGCCCGGCCCGTCACCGCGGACGGTGACCTCGACGTCGACGGCCGGCTCGACCGCCAGCCACCGCAGGGCGCGTACCTCCTCGTACCCGATGACGGCGAGGCCGGGCGGGGCGTGCCGCCGGGCGGCGTCGGCCGCCAGCTCCAGCATGGTGGTCATGGGCACGACGGGGAACCGGTCGGAGTCCTCCGGCCAGCCGTCGGGCTGGAGGTACACGCAGTGGTCCCCTACGTAGGGGAGCGCGGCCAGGGACAGCCGCAGCAGCTGCTTCCCCGTGGCCCTTCCCGAACCGTTGGTGTCCTCGGCGGGCGGCGGCGCCGGTGCCTTCGACGGTCCTACGGTCGACCAGGCGTCGGTGACGGCCCGGGCGGCCGAGCCCGCCTCGGCCAGTACCGCGTCCAGGGCGCAGAGCAGCACCGGGCGGGCCGCTCCGGCCGCCGCGGGCACGGGCGCTGGAGGTCCCGTCGGCCGGTCCGGGGTCGGGGCCGGGGCCGCGCCCGGGGTCGGGCCGGGGGCGAGAAGGCCGCGCAGGGAGGTGCGGGCCGTCTCGCTCAGGTGGACCAGGGGGGACCCCAGGTGCAGGGGCACGCCGAGCCCCGGTCCGGCCGGTGCCGGCTGCCGAGCGGCAGGGCCGGGGCGCGGCGTCGAACCGGCCGCCGGAGCCGCCCCGGCCAGGAGCCCCCACCGCGGCGCGTACCCCTCCGCCCAGAGCGCCGCGCAGGTGCGGCGGAGCGCCGCCAGGCCCGACAGGCGCGGGGCGGAGGTGGAGACCGAGAGGTGCGGGCGCTCGCGCAGGGTGTCCTCGACGAAGCCAGGCAGGCTGCCCGGGCCCAGCGTGACGAAGCCGCGCACGCCCTCGTCCTCGTACAGCCGCAGGGTCAGCTCGCGGAAGCGGACCGGCTCCAGCAGGTGCCGTACGACCAGGTCGCGGACGTCCCGCGGGGCCGACGGGAACGGCGCGCACGTGGTGGCCGACCATACCGGGAGCCCTCCGGGCCGCAGCGGCAGCCGGTCGAAGGCGGCGCGGACCTGCCCGAGGTACGGCTCCCACATAGGGGTGTGGAAACCCGAACGGAACGGCAGTTCCTGACCGAGCACCCCGTCACCGCGCAACCGCGCCACGGCCGCGACCACTTGTTCCGGATCCCCGCAGATCACGGACTGGTGGGGGCAGTTGTCGTGGCTGACCACCACCCGGTCCAGGTCGTGCAGGGCGGCCCGGGCCCGCTCCGCGCCGCAGCCCAGCGCCGCGTACACGAGGTCCGGGACCCGGACGTCCCCCGGTCGCAGCGAGCCGAGGAAGGCGTCCGCCGCCTCCTGCGGGTACATGCCGGCGGCCACCATCGCCGCCCACTCGCCCAGGCTGTGACCCGCCAGTACATCGGCCTCGACGCCCAGTTCGGGCAGGACGCGGGCGAAGAAGCGGCCCGTCGCGATCGCGTCGAGGGCCCGCTCCACGAGGGACGCGCCGCGGGTCAGCCCGGGCGCCGCCAGCGCGAACCGCTCCGCCACGTCGTCCACCACGGGGGCGAACTCCGGCTCCAGGCCGGGGAACAGGAACGCCACCCGGCCGCCCAGCGGCTCCGGGGCGAACCACACGTCCCCGCGCCCCCGCCACGGCCGGCCGCGCGCCACCGCCTTGGCGGCCAGTGCGAGCCGCTGGGGCGTGGGCCCGACCACCGCGACCCGGCAGGGCCCGTCGCCGCCGGACACCGGGACGGCGGCCGCCAGCCGGGCCGCCAGCTGCGCCGGAGCGTCCGCACCGATGAGGAGTACGTCGTCCCCCGCGGCCGGCCCCACCGGCGCGGCCGGGGCTCCCAGCGGCAGGAACCGGCGCACCGGCGCCACCCGGGCCGGGCTTCGGGCGGGACCTAGGGCCGGGGCGGGGGCTGCCGTAGGGGTCGGGCGCGAGGCCGTCGGAGCCTCCTCCAGCACCACATGGGCATTGATCCCGCCGAAGCCGAACGCGTTGACCCCGGCCCGGCGCGGCCGCGGCCCGCGCTCCCACGGCTCGGCCGTGCGCACCGGCCGCATCCGCGTCCGGGCCAGGTCCGGGTGCGGCTCCTCGAGGTGGAGCGTCGGCGGCAGCACCCCCTCGTACACGGCGAGCGCGGCCTTGATCAGTCCGGCCATGCCCGAGGCCTGCATGGTGTGGCCGAGCATCGACTTCACCGACCCGAAGCCGATCCCGGGTCCGCTCCCGCGCCCGATCCCGGGTCCGCTCCCGGGCTCGGGCGGGCCGAACACCTGCGCCAGGGTTTCCAGTTCGGCCGCGTCCCCGACCGGGGTGCCCGTGCCGTGCGCCTCCAGCAGGCCCAGCGCGCCCGGCGCCCGCGGATCCAGTCCGGCCTCCCGCCAGGCCCGTTCCAGGGCCTGCACCTGGCCGGCGACCAGCGGGCTCATCAGGCTCGCCGCACGGCCGTCCCCGGCCACGCCCGTGCCGCGGATCACCGCGTACACGCGGTCGCCGTCGCGCTCCGCGTCCGCCAGCCGCTTCAGCAGCACCACCCCGGTGCCCTCGGACAGCAGGGTTCCGTCGGCCCGGCGGTCGAAGGGCCGGATCCGCTCGCTCGGGCTGAGCGCCCGCAGCTGCGTGAACACGCTCCACAGCGTGGCGATGTGACAGTGGTGGACCGCCCCGGCGACCACCGCGTCGCAGCGCCCGGCGGCCAGCAGCCCCACCGCCTGGTCCACCGCCAGCAGGGAGGAGGCGCAGGCCGCGTCCAGGGTGTAGGCGGGCCCGCGGAAGTCCAGCCGGTTCGCGGTCCGGGCGGCGGTGAAGCTCGGCACCAGCCCGATCGACGCGTCCGGCTGCTCCGGCCCCAGCGCGTCCTGGAAGGCGGAGCGCACCGCTGCGATCCGCCGCTCACCCAACTCCGGCGCCAGATCCCGCAGGGTCTGCGCCAACTGGTGTGCGGTGCGCACGCGTTGGTCGAGCCGCGCGGTGGCCACGCCCATGAACCCGCCGCGCCCCAGCACCACCCCGATCCGTGATCGGTCGGCGGGCAGCCGGGCCTCGCCGCCCGCGTCGGCGATCGCTTCGGCCGTCGCGTGCAGGGCCAGCATCTGGTCCGGTTCGGCCCCGTCCACGGCAGCCGGCATGATCCCGAAGCGGGTCGGGTCGAAGGCGGCGAGACCGTCGACGAAGCCGCCGCGCCGGCAGTAGAACCGGTCGCCCGCCGCCGGTCCGGTGGCGCTCCGCGGGTCGTAGTACACCTCGGGGTCCCAGCGCTCCGGCGGGACCTCGCCGATGCAGTCCGTACCGGCGAGCAGGTTGCGCCGGTACGCGGCCAGGTCGGCGGCCCCCGGGAAGACCGCGCCCATCCCCACGATCGCGGCGTCCGTCGGGCGGGGGCCGCACCGCTCTCCGTCATGCATCGCCCCGGCCCTCCTCCGCCATCAGGACCACCTGCACGTCGCTCCCGTACGCCAGTTCGTCGAGGAACGCGGCGGTCCCCGCGTCCGGCGCGATGAGCGGGATGCCGCGCCGGACGTACGCACGCTCCAGCTCGGGGGTGACCATCCCGCCCGCCTCCGCCGCCCAGGGGCCCCAGTCGACGGCCAGCACCCGACCCGGGAAGGACTCGGCCCAGACGTGCGCGAGGCCGTCGAGGGCGTCGTTGGCCGCGGCGTAGTCGCACTGGCCGCGGTTGCCGTACACCCCGGCGACGCTGCCGAACAGGGCGAGGAACCGGGGCGCGGGACGATCCCCGTGCTCGGCCGCCGCGGCGGCCACGTTGCGGGCCCCGGTCACCTTCGTGGCGAAGACCGCGGCGAAATCGTCCGGCCGCTTGTCGCGCAGCAGCCCGTCCCGCAGCACGCCGGCGCCGTGCACGATGCCGTCGAGGCGGCCGTGGCGCTCCCGTACGTCGGCTACGACCGCCCGGACGGCCCGCTCGTCGGTGACGTCCGCGCAGTGGTAGTGGACGGACGCCGCCGCGGCGCCGAGGGCGGCCAGGGTGGCCCGCACCTCGCGCTCGGCGAGGATCCGCGACGCGGCCGCCTCGATCTCCGCGGGCGTACGCAGCCCCGCGGCGATCAGGGCCGCGCGCAGCGCGACCCGGTCCTGTGCCGGCCCGAACCCGTCGGCTCCGGCGGCGGGTTCGGGGGTGCGCCCGACCAGTTCCACGTGGCATCCGGTGGCGCGGGCCAGCGCGAGCGCGGTGCGGGCGGTGATCCCTCGGGCCCCGCCCGTCAGCAGGACCACGGAGTCGCGGTCCAGGGGCACGGTGCCGTCGGGGGCGGGGGGAGCGGGCAGGGGTGCCGGTACGGGGCGGCGGGCGACGCGGGTCCCCTCCGCGGTGTACCCGACGGAGGCGGGGGCGTCGGGGGCGTGGGGGGCGTGGGAGGTGACGTGGGCGTCGGGGGCGCTTGCGCCGCTGCTCAGTTCCGCGACGAGCTGCGCCGCGATGCGTTCCGGGTCCTCCTTGGGGTGGACGTCCACGGCCCGGACCAGCGTGCCGGGGAATTCGAGGGCCGCGCTGCGGGCGAAGCCGTGCAGACCGGCGCCGGGGGTGCCGGGCCCGGTGACGAGCAGCAGCCGTGGGGTTCCGGTCGTCAGGGCCTCCCGCAGCCCCGGGAAGGCATCGGGCAACACCGGCCCGGCGGTGGTCCGCAGCGCGGAGAGGTCGACGAGGCCGTCGAAGCCGGGCCCGGCCGCGCGCAGTCGCGTCGGCTCGGCGCCGAGGTCCTCCAGGGCCGCCGCGAGGGCGGGGGCGATGCCCTGGCCGTCCCCGACGAGGCCGATCCGCAGGCCGCGCAGGGTCTCGGGGTCGCCGTCGGCCGCCGGTACGGGCACCAGGTCCACCCGGAGCCGACCGAGGGGGCGTGCCACGGGGGCGCCGTCGGGCGCGGCGGGGTCGGTGGGCGCGGCGGGTGCGGTGGGCGCGGCGGGTGCGCGGGCGGTGATCCAACCGACGATGCCGCGCAGGGTCTTGATCCGGGACAGTTCCTCGACCGCGGACTCGGCGGAGCCGCTGCCGCCCGGGTCCTGGGGGAGGCCGATCCGGTCGGCGAGGGCGCCGATGACCTCCACCCGCTTGATGGAGTCGATGGAGAGGTCCGCCTCCAGGTCCAGTTCGGGGTCGAGCATGTCGCGGGGGTATCCGGTGCGGGTGTGGACGATCTCCAGGACGAGGTCCATGACCTCTTCGGCGGTGCGCGGACCCGGCGGCGCGGGGGCGGGGGCGGCGGGGCCGGCGGGGTCGGGCGTGCGCCGGGGCGTCTCCTCGGGCGCCGAGCGGGGCGCGGGGGCAAAGGGCGCGGAGGAGTTGCGTTCGCCGCCCTGCGGGGATCGCCCCGACACGCTGCCGGCCCCGCTGGCCCCGACCCGGGGATCCGTGGGCGCGGCGCCCAGGAAGCCGAGGAGGACGTCCCGTTGGGCCTCGACCAGTTCGCGGGTGCTCCGGAGGTATTCCAGTACCGCCTCCTCCCGGCGGTCGGCCTTCGGAGCCGATTCGGCTACGGAGGGCATCACCCGGCGGGCCGGGCGGAGGCCGCCCGGGACCGGGGCGCCGTCCGCGGTGCGGACCAGGTGGCCGTCCACCAGCCAGCCCGGTCGCCGCGGGGCGTGCTCCGGGAGGCGGGAGGTGCGGCCGCGGAACAGGGCCTGCGGCGCCACCGGCACGCCCGCCGCCACCAGCTCGGCGAGCGCGGTGACCAGCCGGACCAGACCGTGCTCGCCCGGTACGTCCAGCGGGACCACCGTGTGCGGTCGCCCGTGCAGGATCCGGCCCACCAGACCGGAGAGGACCCGGCCGGGCCCCGCTTCCACGAAGGTCCGGACACCGGCCGCGTACATGGCCTCCACCTGCTCGACGAACCGGACCGGCTCCGCGACCTGGCGCGCGGCAAGGCTCCGTACCTCTTGTGCCGTCGCCGGATACCGGTCCGCCGTGGTGTTCGACCAGACCGGGGTGTGGGGGGTCGACACCCGGGTCGTCGCCAGTTCGGCGGTCAGGGATGCCACTGCTCCTGCCACCACCTCGCTGTGGAAGGCGCAGGCGACGGGGAGGGGGTCCACCGCGAGGCCCGCCTCGCGCAGGGCCGTCACCGCCGTGGACACGGCCGCCGTCGGGCCCGAGATCACGCACTGCCGGGGCGCGTTGTGGTTCGCCACCACGCACCCGGCGCGGGCCGCGATCTCCCGTACCTCCTGCGGCGCGGCCGACACCGCCGCCATCGCTCCCGGATCCGCGCCGGCGGCCGCCACGATCGCCTCGGCCCGGCGCGCGCTGAGCCGCAGCAGGCTCTGCGTGTCGTAGGCCCCGGCCGCCCACAGCGCGGTGAGCTCCCCGTACGAGTGCCCGGCGACGCAGTCCGGCCGTACGCCGAGCTCGCCGAGCAGGAGGTGCGCCGCCGCCCCCGCGAGGCCGAGGGCCGGCTGTGCCACGCGGGTGTCGGTGACGGCCGCCCGCTGCGCCGCCCGCGCCTCGACGGTGAACGCCGCCGGTGGGAACACCGTCGACACCACCGGGGGCGGGGCGGAGTCCAACAGGCCGCGCAGGGCGGGGAACGCGGTGAACAACGCGCCCAACATGCGGGGGCGTTGACTGCCCTGGCCGGGGAAGAGGAACGCCACCCCGCCCGGCTCCGCCGCCTCCCCCCGTACGTGGACCCCCGCGCCCGGGGTGAAGGCGCGGGCCCGTTCCAGGCGGGCCGCCAGTTCGTCCAGGTCGGCCGCCACCACGGCCACCTCGATCCGGCCGGGGGCCGCGGCGGTCTCCGCCGCGAGGTCCCGCAGGGCCCAGGGCCGCCCGGCCGCGTCGTTCTCCTCCAGCCGCGCCGCGAGCCGGGCCATCGCGCGGCCCGCAGCCCGCCGGTCCTCGCCGCGGAAGCAGAACAGCTCCGCCGGCCACTCCTCCAGTCCGTGCCGGGGCTCTGCCGAGCCGCCGTGACCGGCGAGCACGGCGTGGTAGTTGGTGCCGCCGAAACCGAAGGCGCTGACCCCGGCGATCCGCTGCTCCGCGGGCACCGGCCAGGGACGGGCCTCGCTGTCGAAGGAGAACGGGCTGGTCTGCGCCCGCCAGGCCGGGTTGGGCGTGTCGATGTGCAGGGTCGGGGGCCGGACGCCCGTGTGGACCGCGCGGGCCGCCTTGATCAGCCCGGCCAGCCCGGCCGCACACTTGGTGTGCCCGAGCTGCGATTTCACGGAGCCCAGCGCGCAGGCTCCCGGCTCGGCCCCGGACGCGGTGAACAGCTCGCTCAGCACGGCGAGTTCGGTGCTGTCCCCGACGACGGTTCCGGTGCCGTGCGCCTCGATCAGGCCCACCTCGCCGGGCGTGATGCCGGCCCGCGCGTACGCCCGCTCCAGGGCCCGCCGCTGTCCTTCCGGCCGGGGCGCGGTCAGGCCCAGGGAGCGGCCGTCGCTGGCGGCGCCCACCGCCTTGATCACGGCGTACACGCGGTCGCCGTCGCGTTCCGCGTCCGCGAGCCGCTTCAGGACGAGCGCGCCCACGCCCTCGCCGAGCGCGATCCCGTCGGCGGCCGCGTCGAAGGGCCGGCAGCGGCCCCCGGGCGACAGGGCGCGGACGGACGCGAACATCAGGTAGTCGTTGATGCCGTTGTGCACATCGGCGCCTCCGCACAGCACCATGTCGCTGTCGTGATCGCGCAGTTGGCGGCAGGCGAGGTCCAGTGCGGCGAGCGAGGAGGCGCAGGCGGCGTCGACCGTGCAGTTCGCGCCGCCCAGGTCGAGTCGGTTGGCGACCCGCCCGGCGATGACGTTGGCGAGGATCCCGGGGAAGGAGTCCTCGGTGAGGCGCGGCAGTTGCTCGTCCAGCTCGGCCGGGAGCTCCCCCAGGTAGGCGGGGTGCAGGGCGCGCAGCCCGTAGGCCCCGGCGAGTTCCGTACCGGCTTCCGCGCCGAAGACCACCGAGGTCCGGGACCGGTCGAAGGCGCGCTCCTTGCCGTAGCCCGCGTCCCCGAGGGCCCGTGCCGAGATCTCCAGGGCCAGCAGCTGCACCGGCTCGATCCCGGCGAGCGAGGCGGGCGGGATGCCGTGCGCGAGGGCGTCGAAGGGCACCGGGCCGAGGAAGCCGCCCCAGCGGGAAGGGGTGCGCTCACCGGCCCGGGCCGGGTCGGCGTCGTAGTAGAGCGCAGGGTCCCAGCGCTCGGCCGGCACCTCGGTGACGGCGTCCGTCCCGGCGAGGACCATGGCCCAGTAGGCGGCGAGGTCGGGGGCGCCCGGATAGGCGCAGGCCATCCCGACGATGGCGATGTCGAGCGGGTCGGCAGCCCGGGGCGCCCGCTCGGCCGACGGCCCGGTGCCGGCGAGTTCCCGGGCCCGCCGCTCCAGCAGGGCGGTGGCCCCCTCGGTGACCTGCGCGTGCAGCGCCGCGATCGTGGTGGTGCCCGTGCGCAGGGTGGCGGCCTGGCCCAGCATGAACAGCCCGTCGGCCCGCTGCTGTTCCTCGGCGACGGGCTCCAGCCCGCTCCCGTCGGGGCTCCTGCGCAGGCCCTTGCTGGCGATCCGCAGCCGCCCCAGGTTCAGCCGCTCCAGCTCCTCCCACATCGTGCGCGGCTCGATGCCGCTCTGCGCGAGCCGCTGCCGGGTCGCCTCGAAGGTTTCGGCGTACGGGGTGGCCGCGCACCGGGTGGCGTGTCCCGGCGCGGTGTGCAGCAGCACGGTGTCCGCGCACTCCACCGCCGCCCGTTGGAAGCCCGGCAGGACCGCGCCCGCCGCCACGGCCTCCTCGGTGAACAGGTAGGCGGTGCCCATCAGCACCCCGACCCGTGCGCCCCGGGCGGCCAGCGGGGCCGCCGCCGCCACCGCCATCGCGGCGGACCGCTCGTCGTGGATCCCGCCCGCGAACAACACGTCCAGGGACTCCGGTTCGGGGCAGGTGAGCAGCCGCTCGATCTGCTCCTCCCACAGCGGGAAGGAGGCGCGCGGCCCGACGTGTCCACCGCACTCCGAGCCCTCGAAGACGAACCGCCGGGCGCCCTCGGCGAGGTACCGTTCCAGCAGACCGGGCGAAGGCACGTGCAGATGGGTCCGGATCCCCACGGCCTCCAGCGGGGCCGCCTGCGCCGGGGTGCCACCGGCGATGATCGCGTACGGCGGCCGGGCCTCGGTCACGGCCGCCAGTTGCTCCCGGCGCAGCCCGGGCGGGGCGAAGCCGAGCAGCCCCACGCCCCAGGGGAGGTCCCCGAGCCGCTCGGCCGTCTCCGTCAGCAGCCGGCGTACGGCGGGGCCCTCCATGACCGCGAGCGCGAGGTAGGGGACCCCGCCCGCGGCGGCCACCGCCGCGGCGAAGGCCGCCTGGTCGCTCACCCGTGTCATCGGGCCCTGCGCGACGGGGTGCGGCCGCCCGAGGGGCCGGGCCCGTACCGCAGCGTCCAGGTGCCCGGCGACGGCCGCCCGTACGGCCTGCACGACGCCGCCCGTGGTCCGGTGGCGCGCGGCCAGCCGGGCCGCCGAGGACCCGTCCTGACCGACGGGCAGTAGCTGGGTCCGCAGGTCGCGGGCGCCGAGCAGGGTGGGTACGGGCCCCTCGGGCGGGGTCAGGTCGGGCCGTGCGAACACCCGGTGCCCGTCCGCCGTGCGGGTCTCGGAGCCGTCCATCGCCCGCAGTGCGGCGAGGACTTCCTCCGGGAGCCCGGCCTCGCCCTCCGTGGTCAGGGCCAGTTGTACGTCGAGCAGTACCCCGGCGGCCCCGCCCGCGACGGCCGCGGCCGCCGTGTGCGGGCCGATCCCGCCACAGGCCCGTACGGGCACCGGGACCGCGGGGTCGCCGAGGAGCTGCTGGAGCAGGACGAAGGTGGTGGCCGGGCCCACCCGGCCGCCCCCCTCGTGGCCCTTGGCCACCAGCGCGTCCGCCCCGGCGGCCACGGCCGCCCCGGCCTCGGCCGCGCCGGTGACCTCGGCCCACACCCGGGGCCGCCCGGCCGCCGCGGCCCATGCGGCCACCCGCTCGGGGGTGTGCGAGGAGGGGGCGGCGAGCAGCACGGTGTCCACCGCGGCGGGCAGCTCCCCGGGGCCGAGCGGGCAGCCGGCCGGTACCCGCACCCCGTACCGGGCGCCGCCGAGCCGGCGGCCCAGCTCTGCGAAACCGCGCCGCGCGGCGTCGGCGTCCCGGCCGAGGTCGAGCAGGCCGAGGGCCCCGGCGCGCTCGGCGGCGGTCACAATGGCCGGTTGTGGCTCCTCGAAGGGGCTGACCGCGACGACGAGGTCACGGGTGAGGGCGGGCTGCGGGTGGGGGGTCACGGGCGCTCCTCTTCCAATGCTGGGTGACATGGCGGAGTGCGGGACGCAAGAACGGACGAGCAGGCGAGCGGGCGAACCGACTGGCCGACGAGCCGTGCAACGGCGGTGCGGGGCGGGCCGGAAGACGGGGGAGTGCGGTGGTCGCGCGCACCGGCCCGGGCACCCACCGCGGGTACGGCGGGCTTGAACCGTGGTCAAACACCCGCAACGCCGCGTTGCATCGTGCGGTGGTCGCCGTGCACTGTCAACAGCCGCGCGGAATAAGGCGCTTCGTTCCGGCGGCATACACGTGCCACCCGCGATCCCGCCCGAGCGGGCCCACGACACCCCCCGGCCGAGCCGGTGGCCTGCGGCGTTTCCCGCCGGGTCGGGCCGACCCCGCCGCGCGGGCCGGCGTACCGCACCCTCGTGGTCATGCCGCACCGGCATGCGCACGCGCCGACCGGGCATGCCCGGCGCCCGTGACTCGGCCAGTTGTTCATCCGACGATCCCTTACAGGTGCGGCCCCACGCGGTTACCGTCCGGTCATGACCCCCACCCTCGCGCAGCTCCGCTACCTCGTCGCCGTCGCCGACTGCCGCTCCATCACCGGAGCCGCCGCCTCGGTCTTCGTCGCCCAGTCCGCGCTGTCCCGGGCCGTGCAGGCCATGGAGCGCGACCTCGGCGTCGAGCTCCTGGCACGGCGGGGAAGGGGGGTGGACCTCACGCCGGAGGGGGCCCGGGTCGTCCGGCTGGCCCGGACCGTGCTCAACGCGGTGGAGGCCATCGACGACATCGGGACCCCGCACGACGGGGGCGCCCGGGCGGTCCTGACCCTGGTCACCACCCCCACCCTCGCCCTCGACCTGGCCACCGACCTGATCGCGGCCTTCACGGGACGGCACCCCACCGTCGACGTCCGGCTCCAACAGCACGGCAGCAGGGAGGCCCTGGTCGAGGAGGTGAACCAGGGGCGCTCGGAGCTGGCCCTGGTCGACCTGCCCGTCGACAAGGAGCTCTCCACCCACTTCATCCAGGAGCGGGAGGTGGTGCTGATCTCGCCGCCGGGCTCCCGGCTGCCCCACCCGATGCCCCTGCGGATGCTCGACGGGCTGCCGATGGTGCTGCCCACGCCGGGGACCGGCCGGCGCACCGAGATGGAGGCCATGTTCAGCTGCCTCGGAGTGCGGCCCGTCCCGACCCTGGAGGTCGACGAGCGCCTCGCCTGGGTGACGGGCGTGACGGATGGCCGGGGCTCCCTCATCTGGTACCGGGACGTGGTGCTGCGGGCCTTCGGGAGCCGGGCCGAGATCCGCTCCTTCACGCCGCCGCTGCTGCGCCCGGTGGGCATCGCCCACGCCCGCCGGCCGCTCAGCCGGGCGGCCCGCGCGTTCATCGCGCAGGCCGGGCACAAGGCACCCGTCCGGGAGCCGGTGCGCTGACCGGACATGCCCCGACGGCATTGAACGATGCTCGAACGGGAGGGGACCGGGTCTGGCACGCCCGCTGATGTGGCCTCACATTGTGCGCATGGCCCGACTCCTGACACCCCCATGGGCGGCCGCCGTCGCGACCGCGGCCCTCGCCACGATCCTGCCCGCACTCGCTTGGACGGCCACGGCCACGGCTACCGCCTCCACGGCCTCCAGCGGCTCCACCGTCCCGTCGGCCGCCGCCGTGGCCCCGGCGCCGGAGAAGAAGTGCACCCTCCCCGGCGGCTTCGCCGAGCTCAGCGGCCTCGCCATGAGCCGCAAACATCCCGGGGTCTTCTACGCCGTCAACGACAGCGGGAACACCAACCAGGTCTTCGCCGTCGACTGCAACAGCGCCACCGGCCGGCTGCTGGCCACCTTCACCGTCTCGGGCGTCGGGAACACCGACTGGGAGGGCCTGGCGCTCGGTACGGACGCGGGCGGCGGCCCGGCGATCCTGGTCGGCGACATCGGGGACAACCTCAGCGGGCGCGCGGAGGTCACGGTGCACCGGTTCGCCGAGCCCGATCAGCTCACGAGCGCCACGGTCACGCCCGTGACGTACCGCTTCGCCTACGCCGACGGCAGGCACGACGCCGAGTCCCTGCTCGCCGACCCCGTGACCGGCCGGCTCTACGTCGCCAGCAAGCTCGTCGGAGCCGCCGGCCGGCTGTACCAGGCCCCGTTGCCGCCGGTGACCGGGCAGGTCAACATCCTCACCGCGGTCCGACCGGGTCCCGTGTTCGCCACCGACGGCGCCTTCTCGCCGACGGGCACCTCGTACACCCTGCGCAGTGGCGGCCCGCTGGGCGCCCACACGGCCTCCGTGTACGACACGGCCGGGGTCAAGCTCGCGGACGTCGCCCTCCCGGCCCAGTCGCAGGGGGAGGCGGTGACGTACGCCGACTGCGCGAACCTGCTCGTCGGCTCGGAGAACGACCCGCAGATCTGGCGGGTCCCGCTGCCACCGGAGGCCACCCCGGGCTGCGGCGCCACCCCCACACCGACCCCCACCCCCACACCGACACCGACCCCCACGCCGACACCGACCCCCACGCCCGCGCCGACCCCCGGCGGGCTGAAGTTCACCGACCCCGGCCCGCAGGCGTGCACGTTCAACCGGCCCTGCACCGTCCAGCTCACCACCACCGGGGCGAAGCCCCCCGTCCGGTACGCCGCCACCGGCCTGCCCTGGGGCCTCACCCTCGACAGCGCCTCCGGGCGGATCACCGGCAAACCCTGGGGCAGCGGCGCCTTCCAGGTCACCGCCACCGCGAGCGATGCCACAGGAGCCACCGCGGGCACCACCTTCACCCTGACCCTCAGTTGGTTCTGAGACGGGACGGGAACGGACTTGTCCAACCCGCCCCCGAGGCCGCACTGTTGACCGAGTTTCGTCCATCAGGTCAGGAGAACCGGCTTGTCGTCCCACATCTCACCCGTCCCGCAGGGCCGGAGCACCCCGCACGTGATCGACCCCGCCGGCGGCTGCCCGCACGCCCTCAACGCCCGGCTGCGCGCCGAGCACGGCGCGGTGGCGGAGGTCGTGCTCCCCGGTGGGTTCCCCGGAGCGGTCGTCCTGGGGCACGACGCGCTGAAGGAGTTCCTCGCCCACCCCGACGTGGCCAAGAACGCCCGGCACTTCCCCGCCCTGCACGACGGCACCATCCCCGCCGACTGGCCGCTGCGGGTCTTCGCCAACGCCCAGGGCATGCACACCGCGGACGACGCCGACCACCGCCGCCTGCGCGCTCTGGTCGGCAAGGCCTTCACCATCCGCCAGGTGGAACGGCTGCGACCGCGCGTCGAAGAGCTGACCGCCGGACTCCTCGACGACCTCGAGCGGGCCGCGGCCGGATCCCCCGACGGGACCGCCGACCTGTACGAGCACTTCGCCCTCCCGCTCCCGATGAACGTCATCTGCGAACTGCTCGGCGTGGACCCCGAGCACCGGGGGCGGCTGCACGAACTGACCAACAAGGTGATCATCGCCACCGACCTCACCCCGGCCGAGAAGATGGCCGCCCTCCAGGAACTCATGGCCCTGACCGGCACGATCGCGGCCGCCCGCGCCGCGAACCCCGGCGAGGACCTCACCAGTGCGCTGATCGCCGCCCGCGAGGACGACGGGGACCGGCTCACCGAGGTCGAACTCATCGGCACCATGCGGCTGATGCTCGTCGCCGGCCACGAGACCACCCTCAACCTCATCGTCAACGCGGTCCGCGCCCTGTGCGCCCACCGCGACCAGCTCGCGCTGGTCCTGGACGCCAAGGCGACCTGGTCGGACGTGGTGGACGAGACCCTGCGCTGGGACACCCCGGTCAGCTGGTTCCCGTTCCGCTACCCCACCCGCGACCTGACCGTCGACGGGACCGTGATCCCGCAGGGCACCCCGGTGCTCGCCGGGTACAGCGCCGCGGGCCGCGACGAGTCCTTCCACGGGCCGGACGCCGACCGCTTCGACATCACCCGCCCCACCGCCGCCCGCAGCCTCGCCTTCGGCCACGGCGCCCACTACTGCACCGGGGCCCCGCTCGCCCGGCTCGAGGCCACGATCGCCCTAGAGCGGCTCTTCACCCGCTTCCCCGACCTCGACCTCGCGGTCCCGGACGGCGAACTCCCGTACCAGAACAGCTTCATCAGCAACAACGTCCGCTCACTGCCGGTCCGCCCCGGCCGGCAGGCCACCGCCACCCCCTAGCGCCCGGACGCGTACGTCCACCGCGTGCCACCCCGTCGCCCCGTCCGGCACGGTCCCGGTGCGGACCCCCGTCTGCACCGCGCCCGTGCCGTCCGTGGCCCGGACCTCCAGGGTGTGCGGCCCGGGGGTCGCCTCCCACGGCCACACCCACTGGCGCCAGGTGTCGACGCCGTCCGCCGCCCCGAGCCGCGCCTCCTGCCAGGGGCCGCCGTCCACCCGTACCTGGACCCGCTCGATCCCGCGGTGCTGTGCCCACGCCACCCCGGCGACGGGCACCCGGCCCGGCGCCAGGTCGGCGTACGGGCGCGGGGTGTCGATCCGCGACTGCGTCTTGACCGTGGCCTGCTGGGCCCAGGACCTGCGCACCCAGTAGGCGTCGTAGGCGGCGAAGGTGGTCAGCCGCAGCTCGGTGAGCCATTTGCAGGCGGAGACGTACCCGTACAGGCCCGGTACGACCATCCGGACCGGGAACCCGTGGGCGAAGGGCAGCGGTCGGCCGTTCATGCCGACGGCCAGCAGCGCCGCCCGGCCGTCCATCACGGTCTCGACCGGTGTGCCGATGGTCATGCCGTCCACCGAACGCGCCACCAGCTGGTCGGCGGGCCCGCCCTCGGACGGCGGCCGCACCCCCGCTTCGCGCAGCACGTCCCCGAGGCGTACGCCGAGCCAGCGGGCGTTGCCCGCGTACGGGCCGCCGACCTCGTTGGACACACAGGTGAGGGTGATGTCGTGCTCGACCACCGGCCGGGCGAGGAGCTGGCGCAGATCCAGGGTCAGGGGCCGGGCCACCCCCTCCCCGTGGATGCGCAGCCGCCAGGTGTCCGCGTCCACGCGCGGGACGACCAGCGCGGTGTCCACCCGGTAGAAGTCCTGGTCCGGGGTGAGGAAGGGGCCGAGCCCGGGCACCCGTAGGTCCGCACCGGCGGGCACCGGCGGTGCGGGCACGGTGGGCCGGGGGAGGACGAAGCGGGCCCGGGAGGCGGTGGCGTCGGCGCTGCCGTGCGCGCCCAGCCGTCGTGCCCCGAGTCCGACCCCGGCCGACGCCGCCAGGACGGCGACCACCAGTCGGCCGAAGCCGCGCCGGTCCATCGATCCGGCCCCGCCCGGCGGAACTCCGGCCGGCCGCGGCCTCCCGGCCGTGACCAGCAGGTACAGCACCCCGGCCGAGACCAGTGCGCCCACCAGCGAGGGCAACGCGTCCTGCCAGGAGGCCTCCGGCCTGCTGAGCGCGGCCAGTGCCCCCACCAGCCCGAATCCGCCCGTGACGGCGATCGCGGCCGGGAGGTGGCGCACGGCGAGCAGCCCGGTGCCGACGGCGACCGCGGCCAGGACCACGAGGATGCCGAGGCCCAGCACCAGCTTGTCGGAGGTGCCGAACAGCCGGATGGCCCATTCCCGGACGGCCACCGGCGTCAGGTCCACCACGGCCCCGCCGACCGCCGTGACCGGCGAAGCCTCGGGCCGGCCGGCCGCTGCCGCGGCCAGCTGCGCGGACGCCAGTCCGGCCACGGCCGCGACGATCCCGCTGACGGCGCCCGTCGTGCGCCGCGGCCGCGCGGAACGGCTCGGGTCTGACTCCACACGGCCAGTGTCCCGCGCCCGGGCGGCTCCGCGTCGCCGCCGTGCCGCCGGGCCGCCGGGTCCGACCTTGCGGTACCGGGCAGCGCCGGCCGCTTGCGCCCAGGGTGAAAGGACCATGCCCGGAGCGAACGGGCCGCTGCGAGGGCCGGGCGCGCGGAAACGATGACGACATGCTCCCCCGTCGTATCCCGAAAGCGTGGACACCGTGCCCCTGAAACCCGACCGGACCATCCATAGCTCGCCCTACCGGCCCGTACTCACCCACGGGACGCTGCGCCGCCTGTTACCGGGGTTCACCGTCTCGTCCCTCGGCGACGGCATGGCGGTGGTCGCCGTGAGCTGGCTGGCGATCGAGATCGCACCGGCGGCGCAACGCGGCATGTGGGTGGCCCTGGCCGCCGCGGCCTACACGCTTTCGGGCGCCGCGGGAGCCGTCCTCCTCGGCCGGTTCCTGCGCCGCCGCTCCCCGGCCCGACTGGTCGCCTGCGACGCCCTGCTGCGCGCCGCCGCCCTGGGTGCGATCCCCGTGTGTCACGCCCTCGGGACGCTGAGCATCGAGCTGTACGTCGCCCTGCTCGCCCTGTCCTCCGTCCTCCACTCGTGGGGCCAGGCCGGCGTCTACACCTTGCTGGCGCGGCTGCTGCCGGAGCGCGACCACCTGGCCGGCAACGCCGTCCTGTCCGGCATCGGCTCGCTCTCCACCGTCGTCGGCCCGCCCCTCGCGGGCGCCCTGATCCTGTGGGGCGGCGCTGCGACGGTGATCGCCGTCGACGCGGCGACCTTCCTCGTCCTGGCCGCCACCTTCCTCTTCGGCGTGCCGCACGACGACGCGCCCGCACCCGAGGAGGGCGCCTCGCGCACCGCGGGCTTCGCCGTCATCCGCCGCACCCCGGCCCTGCTGGGCCTGCTCGCCCTGAGCTTCGCCTTCTTCTGCCTCTTCGGCCCGGTGTACGTCGCCCTGCCGCTGTACGTGTCGGACGGTCTGGGCGCTTCGGCGGGCCTGCTGGCCGCCTTCTACACCGCGTTCGGTGTCGGTGCCGTCCTCGGTTCCGTCCTGACCGGATACCTGAACCGCCTGCCGGTGTGGCCGGTCACGACCGGCATCGTCGCCGCCTTCGGGGTGTTCCTGCTGCCGACGGGGCTGGGGGCGCCGACGGCGTTCGCCGTCGCCGGGTTCGCCGTGGCCGGGCTGCTCTGGCCCCCGTACGCCTCGCTGTCCACTGCCCTCTTCCAGCGCCTGGCGCCGCCGGAACTGCTCCCCCAGACCCTGGCCGCGAGCTCTGCGGTCCGGGTGCTCGCGGTGCCGCTCGGTACCGTGCTGGGCGGCCCGTTGGTGGCCGGGCTCGGAGCCCGGGAGACCCTGCTGGCCTCGGCCGCCTCGATCGCCGTCCTCGGCCTGGCGGCCGCCGGGGCCGCACGGGCGGGGCAGAAACGGAACCCATGAATCCGCGCCAGGGGCCCGGCCGGTGTCCGGACGGGCCCCCGGCTCCGGACGGGCCCCTCGCGCGGGTCAGCGGGCGGCAGCCGCCGGCAGGGCCGCGGCGATCCGTGCGGCCAGCCGGTACGGGTCACCGTTCGGCCGGTTCGGATGGCGCGTGGTGTGTCCCGCCCACTCCGCCTCGAAGGCGTGCCAGTCGATCGCCCGCGGCGCGGCCTTCTTCACCAGCGCCTCGTCCAGCGACGAGAAGTAGTGCGCCCACCGGGGTGCGTACAACTCCGAGATCAGGCCGTTCCATTCGCGGTTCGCGTAGTCGTGCAGGAAACCGCCCTCGCTGGTGCTGTGGCGGCCCCACACGCTCAGCAGCGAGCGGGCGTCGTACTCGTACCGGTCCCGTTCCGCCTGGTCAGCGCCCCAGGAACGTGCTGCGGAGAGCCAGGTGCCGAGGAGGAAGGCCGGATCGGATCCGGTGACCGCCTCCAACATGCGCTCGCCGTCCTGCCATTCGGCCGTCAGGGACCGGAAGCGGGTCAGGTCCTCGGCCTCGTAGGCCGCCTTGATCTTCGGCAGCAGCACCCGCGAGTGGTTGGCGAGGGCCTGCCGGGCGGTGTCCACCAGGTCGAAGCGGTAGGCGCTGGAGCCGCGCAGCGCCGGATCCACCTTCAACAGGTGGTCGAGGGCCTTGCGCACCGAACCGGCCGGATAGCGCATGGACTTCGGGCTCCAGTACGCCGCCCCGGTTGCGGTCAAGCTCGGCCGGGCGGTGAAGAGGCTGTCCTGCGACTCCGACCACAGACCCGAGGAGGTGCTGTACGGCCCCTTGCGGAGCTCCTCCCAGGCGGCGGCGGCCTCGGCGTCCGGGCGGCCGTAGCGGCGGGCCGCGAAGTCGGCGAACCACCGGCGCTGGTCGATCGGCCCGCGCTCCCAGGCCAGATCGGTGAACAGGTCGAAGGCGGCCGGATTGGTCCCGGTGGCCTCCGGCAGATAGGCGGTCCCGGCGAGCGCGCTGTTCGCCTTGTCCCGCCAGGGGCCGAACCGCTCGATCCACACGGAGCTGTTCGCTCCGACCGTGGTGTGCCCGCCGAAGTTGTAGATGGTGCCCATCGCGTACGGGGCCCCGCCCCAACGCGCTTCGCGGTCGAGCCGGTTGTACCGGTCGGACAACCCGTCCAGGATCAGCAGCTTCGAGGTGTCCACCCCGGCCAGCAGCTCCGCGGTGGGGTCGTCCTGCCAGCCCAGCACTGCCCACAGCGCCCCCGGGTGGGCGGCGTGCAGTGCGCGCTGGATGGCGCCGGCGGCGGCGCCGACGTCGACGGAGCCGCTCTGCCCGCCCTCGTGCAGCGGGCTCATCCGGTACATCGTGCTGTCCCCGAACACCTGGCGCTGCTCGGCGTAGTACGCGGCGGCCAGCCTCCCGAACACGGGCGAGGCGGGGTCGAGCCAGTCCGGGCGGTCGAACCCCGCCCAGTCGCCCTGCGCCACCGTCGCCGCCCCCGGGTTGCGGGCGGCGAAGCCGGGCGGCACGGTGCCGAAGTACCCGGGCAGGACCGGGGTCATGCCGAGCCCGCGCAACTGCTCGGCGATCCGCCCGCCCAGCTCGGCGCGCTCGCGCATCAGCCGCTCGGTGACGGGGCCGCCGAACCCGCTCAGGTTCTGCAGCAGCCACCAGCTCTGGTGGCCTGGGCCGGGGATCCACTGCCGCAGTTCCTCGGCGGAGTAGCCGAACCCCTGGAGCGCCCGGTAGTACGGGTACTCGGCGCCGACCTGCACGAACACCTCGTTGATGCCGTGCAGGGCGAGCAGGTCGATCTGCCGCTGGTGCTCCTCGAAGGAGCGGTACGGGCCGGAGTACCCGTCGTCGGTGTCGTTCAGCGCGTACCGGTGCGGGACCTGTGCGCTGCGGGTGACCGGCGCGGGGACCGCCGGCAGCCGGCCGGGCAGCATGCCGATGCTGTCGCCGGGCCAGCCGATGTCGACCCCGGCGACGTGCTGGAGGTACCAGCCGACGCCGGTGAGCAGGGTGGCCCCGGTGCTGCCGCGCACGGTGATCGCGCCGGCGGTGCCGGACACGGTGAAGGCGTCGGAGGTGGCGCTCGTGTCGGGCACCAGGGTGAACTGCCCCCAGTGGCGCGGGAGCAGCCGTTGGAGGGCGGCCCGCGCGGGCGCGACGTCGAAGGTGCGGGCCCGGCCCGGAATCCGGGCGGCACCCGGCTGCGCGTCCGTCCTCACGTCGGCCCGTGCGGGCGACCCCGCGCCCGGGGCGGTGGCCCCGGGCGCGGGGCCCGCGCAGATCAGTGCCAACAGCGCCGCGGGAAGCGCGGCGAGGGCGAGCGGGCGCCGGGTCCTCGGCCCGCGCCCGCGGTGATGCGTCGGGTTCCTCATTCGTTCGCCCGGCCGTCAGACCGGCAGGGCCCAGGCCTGGTCGACCCGGTGGTCGCCGCAGTCCGTCAGCCGCAGCCGCTCGGCCGGGGCGGCAGCCGCGGGAGCCGTCAGGCACATCCCGCTGACCTCCTCCACGAGGGCTCCGTCACGACGCTGCGACCAGCTCTGGCCGGGCTGCTCCTGCGGACGGTTCGAACAATCGGCCAGTTCCACGATCCGGTCCTCACCCGCCGACAGGCATTCGCCGGCCAGCCGCAGGGTCGCGTCCTTGCCCACGGTCCAGCGCTGGTCGGGGGCTCCGGTGCAGGCGGCCATCACCACGGCGCCGACGCCGGTGGTGTTGGCGCCGTCGGCACAGCGGGCGCCGTCACCGACGACCTGCCCGGTCGGTACGGCCTCGGCGCAGCCGCGCGGGGTGAGCCGCCAGACGCCGGTGTCGTGTCCGGCGACCTTCCCGGTCAGTGCCGCGGAGACCGCGCGGCGCGTACCGGTCCACAGGTCCTGGGCGTCGGCGCCGACGGTGCAGTCGGCCAGGCCGATCTCGGCGAGCGGCACGTTGATGTCACGGGTGGCGGCGGAGCGGTTGAGCACGGCCACCGCGCGGTCGCCGTTCGCGAGCGGCCGCACGAGGATCTCGAAGGTGGCGTTGGAGGAGACCACCGAGCCCTGACGGCCCATCGGGTCCTGGTCCAGCTGGATCATCCGGGTGTTGCCGAGGGCCGTGAGGCCCGCCGGGGTCAGCTTCGAGACGTCGGACGAGAGGATGAAGGGGGCGGCCATCATGGCCCACAGGGCGACCTGGCTGCGGCTCTCGGCGGCCGTGAGTCCGGGGGCGCCCGCGATCAGGAAGTCGGGGTCGTTCCAGTTGCCGGGGCCCGCGTACCGGCCGAGCCAGCGGTTGTAGCCGTAGTTGCCCAGCACCGCGCTCCACCGCGAGGTGGCGGGTGCGGCCGGGTTGTAGACCTTGATGTCCTTGCCCTCGCGCCACAGCTGGCCGGTCTCGCCGACCCAGCCGAGGACCTTGTGCCAGTCGGAGCCGCCCCACTCGCCCTGCTGGAAGTAGGCGGGCGCCGAGGCCGACAGGACCATGTCCCGGCCGCTCTCGCGCAGGGCCTTCGCGACGGCGTTGTAGGCGTCGCGGTAGGCCTCCTCCTTGGTCACGCCCTCCGGGACCCAGAGGTTGCAGCCGTCCATCTTGACGTAGTCCACCTTCCAGGAGGCGAACTGGCGGGCGTCCTGCGCGTAGTGGTCCGCGCCGCCGCCCTGGGGGGCGCCGCTGCCCGGGTACTTCTCGCAGGTGAGGGAGCCCGCGTCCTGGTAGATACCGAACTTCAGGCCCTTGGCGTGCAGGTGTTCGCCGAGCCAGGCCATGCCGTGCGGGAACTTCTTCGTGTCGACGACCAGACTGCCCTGCGCGTCGCGGCTCTTGGTCATCCAGCAGTCGTCGACGGTCACCGTGTCGTAGCCCTTGGCGGCGAGCCCGGTGGACACGAGTGCGTCGGCGTTGGCCACCACCTTGGCCTCGTCGATGTCGCACATGTAGTGCGCCCAGTTGTTCCAGCCCATGGGAGGGGTGAGCGCGAGCGGGGTGTCCGAGGTCGCCCGGGGCTCGGCCGCCACCGGGGCGGGGGAGAGCGCGAGGGCGAACAGGGCGGCCGCGGTCAGGCAGGGGAGCGTTGCACGCAGGCGAGGCGGCACGGAGTCTCCTTGACGTGGGGGCAGTCGTGCGCCCAGTGCAGCGAGGCGATTACCCACTGTCAACACAAGTCGCTGATTGTCGGCCGATGACCAGCAATATGGCTGCAATCGATGTCACACGAACGTGCGGTCACGACGTATGTGACGTCGTATGTTACGGTGTATCTCATGCCGCGAAGATCAGCCGCCCTGGACCGTGCGACCCCGGAGGCCATCGCCGTTGCCGCCCTGCGGATCCTCGACGAGCAAGGGCCCGGCCACCTGAGCTTCCGCACCCTCGCCGACCGGCTGGAGGTCTCCCACGCCACCGTGCAGCGCCGCTGCACCGACCTCGCCGGCCTGCTCGACCTCTGCACCGAGCACCTCGCCGGGCAGCTCCCCGAGATCCCCGCCGGCACCGACTGGGCGCGGGCCGCCGAGCAGCGGTTCCGCGCCCTGTACCTGCTGCTCGTCGCCCACCCCGGACTGCTGGCGCTGCGCGGCAGCCGGCCCTGGCTCGGGCGCCAGCTGCTGGCCCGGCTCGTCGAGCCCGCCCTCGCCGACAGCGTGGCCGCCGGGATGACCGCCGCCGAGGCGATGACCGCCTACCGCCGCATGTACCTGCTCACCCTGGGCAGCGCGGCCTTCGTCGACCACCGGGATCCGGCCGCGGCCACCGCAGCCTCGCGGGCGGCCCTGGCCGCACTCGATCCCGAGGAGTTCCCCGTGCTCTGCGGCGGACTGCCCGACGTACTGCCCGCCCTGACGGACCACGAGGTCTACTACGGGGCCCTGCGCCAGCTGATCGAAGCCGCCCGGCCCGCCAGGCCCACCACCCGCACCTGATGGGGAGACAGTCCATGCACGCAGCAACGGCCCAGCAGCTCGACCACGCCGCCGTCCGCGCCGCCGCCGAACGCATCGCGGGCGGCGTACGCCCCGTCACGGTGGCGCCCGCGGCCGAAGCGGGGGTCTGGTACGCGCTGGAGTACCTCCAGCACACGGGCTCCTTCAAGGCGCGCGGCGCGCGCAACTTCCTCGCCGCCCACCACGAGGCCGGGGCCCTCCCGGCCGCCGGCGTCACCATCGCCTCCGGCGGAAACGCCGGGCTCGCCTGCGCCTGGGCGTCCCGCGCGCTGGCCGTGCCCGCGACCGTGTTCCTGCCCGCCCGTGCCCCGCGCGTGAAGGTGGAACGACTGCGCGGGTACGGGGCCGACGTGCGGCTCGTCGGCGACCGGTACGCCGACGCCCTGGCTGCCTGCGAGGAGTTCGCCGCCGAGAGCGGGGCGCTGAGCAGCCACGCCTACGACCACCCGCTGATCGCGGCGGGCGCCGGCACCCTGCTGGAGGAGATCCGGGCCGCCCTGCCCGGGCTGGACACGGTGGTCGTCGCGGTCGGTGGCGGCGGACTGTTCGCCGGGGTCGCCACGGCCGCGCGCGAACACGGCGTACGGGTGGTCGCGGTCGAGCCGGAGAACTGCCGGGCGCTGAATGCGGCCCTGGCGGCGGGCCGGGTCGTGGACGTGGCCGTGGAATCCGTCGCCGCCGATTCCCTGGGGGCCACCCGGGTCTCGGCGGACGCGCTGGCCGCCGCGCAGCAGGAGAACGTGACGTCGGTCCTCGTGTCCGACACGGAGATCACGGCCGCCCGGCGCGCGCTCTGGGAGGAGCACCGGATCGTGGTCGAGGCGGGCGCGGCCACCGCCTTGGCGGCGCTGCGCGCTGCGCCCCGGCCGCTGGGCGACCGGGTCGCCGTCATCCTCTGCGGCGCCAACACGGACCCCCGGGACCTGGTCGAAGGGGCTGAACGGCCGCGGACGGCGGCGGTCTGATCGAATCACGGGCATGACGACCACCGAGCTCATCCCCGTCTCCGGCGGAAGCCACATCTGGGCCGAGCGGACCGGGGACGGCCCCCGCTCGTCCTGCTCCACGGATCGGTCCACGACGGCCGCCTGTGGGACCGCGTCTTCGCCGCGCTGGCACGGCACCACACGGTGGTCCGCTACGACGCCAGGGGGCATGGACGCTCGACGTTTCCGACCGCGCCGTTCCGCTACGAGGACGACCTGCTGGCGGTCCTGGACCGGTTCGGCTTCCGGTCCGCGGAACTCGTCGGCCTCAGCATGGGAGGAGAAGTCGCGCTCGACTTCACCCTGGAACACCCTGAACGGGTCCGCTCGTTGACGCTGATCGCGGCGTCCGCCAGCGGACACGAGTGGCCCCGTGGCCCTGAGACGGACGCGTACGCCGCGGCGCTTCGCGGATCGGACGCACGCCGCATCGCCGATCTGGAGCTCACGGTCTGGGCGAGCCTGGGCGACCGGGCCCCGGGGTTCGACCTCATCGAACCCATGGTGCGGCAGAACGCCGGAGCCAGAGCTGCCGCCGAGAAGGGACACGCGCTCGACCCCGACGAGGACGCGGTCGGCCGGCTGGACCGGATCGGGGCGCCGACGACGATCGTCGTCGGCGATCACGACCACCCGGAGATCGGCGTCATCGCCCGGCGGCTCGCCGACGGCATCCCCGACGCACGGCTGGAGGTGGTCGCCGACAGCGACCACTACCTGCCGCTCCGGGCTCCAGGCCGACTTCTCGAACTCCTCCTCGGGCGCCCCGACGACTCGTCCGTCGACCGGCGCGACGGGCGTGCACGGGCCACGACGACTCAGCGCTTCTGCGCCCTGTAGCGCTTGAGAAGAGCGGTGATCTTCACGTGGTCGGCAGCGCCGTTCAGCTCGACCAGGAGATCATCGGGGCAGAGCTCGTAGTGGTCGCCCCACCATCGCCGCCCCTTGTTGTCCCAGATGCGGTAACCCCCGGGCACGCCCCTGGCGACGTATCGCCTCCTGCTCACGCTGCTCCCCCCTGCCGCGATGACCTCCGGCACGGTACATCGCCGGCGGGCCGTCAGTCGTTCTCGTCCGCGCCCTCGCGGACGATCACGACCGTGCTGGCGGCGTACTGTACGACCTGCTGGCTCACCGACCCCAGCAGTGCGCCCTTGAAGCCCCCGTACCCGCGCGTGCCGACCACCGTGAGGTCCGCCTCCTTCGAGGCGTCGACCAGGACCTGCGCCGGGGAGCCCTGCTCGACGCGCCGGAACACCGGTACGCCGGGCGAGGTGCCGACGGCCGCGGCGACCGTGTCCGCCAGCTTCCGGCGGGCGGCCTCCTCGGCCGTCACCGCCTCGGCGTCGGCGGTCTCGGCGGCCATCGGGCCGATGGCGAACGGATTGCGGTTCCACTCCCAGGCCATGACGGCGTGCACGCGGGCGCCCGTCGCCGCGGCCTGCGCGACCGCCCATGACAGCGCCTCCTTGGAATGGTCCGACCCGTCCACGCCGACGACGATCAGCGGCTCGATGGTGTGCTCGCTCACGGTGGGTTCCTCTCGCTTTGTCCGGAGGGTCGATCTCCTCCCTGTATACACGGGTCGACGGCTCTGACCTCGAACGACGATCGTTGCGACGGTCGACGACTTTCGAGGACAGCCCGCGACCCCCGTCCCTTGCGAGGGTGTGAGTGTCCAGGCGACCGCCGCCGGACACGAACGACATGGAGGAACGGGCGTGGCTCAGCGCAAGGGTTGTCTGATCGGGTGCGCGGTGGCGCTGGTCCTCGGCGTGGGCCTCCTCGTGGCCGTGGTCTTCGGCATGGGGAAGGTCCTCGACATGGCCGACAAGACCCTGGTCGACCCCGCGGTCTACGAAGCCGTGAAGACCGGGGACGCGGAGAGCGAGGTCCGCGGCAAGCTCCCGTCCGGCGAGAGCTTCGTCAAGAGCGCCCTCAAGGAGGGCGGACCGGTCGAGCCCGAGGGCAGCACCTGCTCCTGGTACATATCCAGCGGCGAGACCAAGCACGGCCAAGAGACCGTGCTCCGCTTCTGCTTCAAGGACGGCAAGCTCGCGGAGAAGACCCAGTACGCCATGAAGTGACCGGATCGGCCGCCGACGCGGAGGCCGACGCGGACGTAGGGCGCCGGGCGCGGGTCAGTTGACCGCGTCGGCGCCCATCGGCGTCGCCGCGACGCCCGCTTCGTTGCGGATGTCGCGAGGAGCCCGCCCCTCCCAGCGGCGCACCGCCCGGCGCAGCGCGCGCATGTCGCTGTAGCCGACCCGGGCCGCGACCGAGCGGAGCGGTAGGTCGGTGGCGCGCAGCAGTTCCATGGTGTGCTCCTGGCGCACGGCCTCGACCTCCTCGCGCCAGGTCGTGCCGTGCTCGCCCAGGCGCCGCTGGAGGGTGCGCGGGCTCATCGCCAGTCGCTGCGCCACATGCTCCAGGCTCACCGCGTCCTCCCGGAAGGCGGAGTCGAGGACCATCCGGAAGCGGTCCATCCAGAGCAGGGCCGGCTGAGCGGACGCGATCGTCAGTGCGGCCTGCTGGGCCAGGATGCGGTCCAGCCCCGGCTGCGCCTTGGGCAACGGTGCGCGCACGTCGTTGTCGTGGAAGGTGATCGAGTTGTACGCGGCGCCGAAGTCGATGCGGGTGGTCCCGAAGAACTCCGTCAGCTGTCGGAAGCGGCCGGACGCGCCGTGCGTCACGGAGACGCGCAGCGGGACGACGGGCCGGCCGGTGGCGGCCCGGGCCCGGGTCAGGAACATGCCCAGGGCGAAGAAGTCGATCGCCTCCACCACGTCGGGACCCCAACTGCCGGTCGCGTGACGGATGGTGAAGGACCGTCCGTCCTCCTCCACGAGAAGCTTCTCCTGGGCCGCGTCACCGATGACGGCGTTGTACTCCACCGCCTGCTTCAGGGTGTGCCGAAGGTCGGGACCGGTGGTCACCAGGTAGTCCCACAGGCCGAACGTACCGATCGGGGCCTCGGCGGTGATCAGCGCACCGATGGCCGTACCCGGCTCCGCGAGCGTCAGCTGTTCCCACACGGCCAGCGCCGACGCGGTCGAGACCCGGGCCAGATCGTTGTCCAGCACCACGGGTCCGAGGTCGGGCAACCGGGCCACCCTGCCCGGGCGCACACCCGAGCGGTGCAAGGCGTCGACGACGAACCGCGCGAGGTGGACGGAGACGGTGCCGTCGGTGCCAGGAGAGCGCATAGGACGGACGACGCTACCAGCGGATCGCTCGAACTGGCGTGCCGCGCGCCCTCTTTGGCGCACAGGATCCCCTGGTGGCGCGAACGTTTCGCTTCCGGCGCGCGGTGTTCCCCGGTGGCGCCGGCGGTCCCCTGGTTGGCGCCGGCGGGTCCTTATCAACGCCTCGGGGACGACCTACGGTGGCGTGGATCCCGGCATGTGGATCAAGAAGCGTGCGGCGATCCGTACGGGACCACCGAGTCGAAGGAACCGATGTGACGTTCTCCCCGGCCCACTGGCAGAGCCGCCTCGACGCACTGCGCGCCGCCCATCACGTGCCCGGCGCCACCCTCGCGGTGTTCGCCGAGGGGAAGCTCCACGAGCTGGCGAGCGGCGTCCTGCACCGTGGCACCGGGGTGGAGGCGACCACCGACTCGGTGTTCCAGCTCGGATCGATAGCGAAGCTCTACACGGCGACCCTGGTCATGCAGCTCGCCGCCGCGGGCGAACTGGACCTCGACGCGCCCGTGATCGAGGTGCTACCGGAGTTCTGCGTGGCCGACCCCGAGGCCACCAAGACGATCACCACCCGTCAACTCCTCAGCCATACCAGCGGTCTGACCTGTGACTTCACCTACGACAGCGGCCGCGGGGACGACTGCGTGGCCAAGTACGTGGCGGCCGCCCGGAACGTGGCGCTGGACTGCCCGCCCGGCACCGCGGTCTCCTACAGCAGCGTCGGCTACAACGTCCTCGGCCGCATCGTCGAGGTCCTCACCGGACGCACCTGGGACCAGGCCCTCAAGGAGCGGCTCCTCGCCCCCCTGAGCCTGACCCACACCATGACCCTGCCCGAGGAGGCACTGGCCTTCCGCACCGCGATGGGGCACCTTCCGGGCGAGGGGCCGGACCCGGAGCCCGCGCCGGCCTGGGACATGATGCCCCGTTCGGCGGGGCCGTACGGACGCGTCCTGGCCACCGCCGCGGACGTGCTCCGGCTGGCCAAACTGCACCTCGACGGCGGCTCCGCCCCGGACGGCACGCAGATCCTCGGCGCCCGGGCCGTCGCGGAGATGCAGCGCTGGGCGGTCGACGTACCGGACAAGTGGACGGTGAGCGCGGACGGCTGGGGGCTGGGCTGGTCGCTCTACGACTGGAACGGGGTCCCGGGATACGGCCACGACGGCGCCTCGATCGGCCAGTACGGCTATGTGCGCGTGGTTCCCGGCGCCGATCTCATTGCCGTCCTGCTCACCAACGGGGGCGCCTCCCGCCACCTCTACGCCGACCTGATGCGCGAACTGCTCCGCGAGCTTGCCGGGGTCCACATGCCGCCCGCCTTCGCCCCGCCCGCGCGGCCCCCGGTCGTCGACATGGTCCCGCTGGTCGGCACCTACCGCCGGGAAGGGGTGGTCATCACCGTCAGCGTGCGGCCCGACGGGGCCGCCCACCTGCTGTACGAGTTCGTCGACGGAATGCGGGACTTCTCACCGCCGCTGGAGCTGGACCTCACGCCGCTCAGCGCCACGGTCTTCGCCGCATCCGGCGCCGGACCCTCCGTCAGCGGGGACTGGATGCCCGTCGTCTTCGCCACCCTCGTGGACGGCACCCCCTGCTGCTACATCGGCATGCGCTGCGCACCCAAGGTGGCGGCCGGCTGAGGGTGCGGACCCCCGGCCGGGCGCGCCGCCCCCCAAGGCCGCCTGACGTCAGGCCGGGGTCAGGCAGAACGGGTGCCCGGCCCGGTCGGTGAGGACCCGCCACCCGCCCCGCCACCTGTCACCGTCCGGGGATCGGCGCAGTCGAGGGTGATCGCGGTGAGCCCCCTCCGAAGGGCCACCGCAACTCCTCACTTCCCCTTGAGCAGTTGGTCGACGCGGGGCACGGACAGCCCGATCAGTTGGGACACTTCCCTGAGGGTGCGCCCCTGACGCAGCTCGCCCACGGCGGCGGTGCGTATGTCCTTGACCGTCTTCGCCACGGCGGGCAACAGCTGATCGGTGAAGAGCCGCGCGGCCTGTTCCCGCGCGACGGGGGCCTCGATGTCGGCAAGGCGCGCCCGGATCGCGCTCAGGTACTCGACGGTCAAGATGCGCAGGTCATCCGGCACGTGCTGGTCGGAAGCGGTGGTGTCGGTCATGGGGACAGCGTACGCAGACGTGGTAGGAATTTAAGATGACCTTCCTGTCAGCGCGTGTCGCGCCGGGCGGAGATGTGTCAAGTGGGCGCCCTGTGCCGGTGGTTCGGGGCGCCGCATACCGGCGTGGCGGTCAAGTACCCCGGGCGGGGCTTCCGTTGCGAGGAGTGGGTCGAGGGGCGATCGTCCGCCCGCAGTCATCACACACCAGGAGCGCCAGCATGATCCTCGAACTCGCCGTGATCTACACGACCCGGCTCGACGCCTGCCGCGACTTCTACCGGGGCATCGGGCTCGACCTCGTGCGCGAGCGGCACGGCGGCGGGCCGGAACACTACGCGGCGACGCTCGCCGACGGCGGCGTCCTGGAGCTCTACCCGGCCACGGTCCGCCCGGAGACCGGGTACCTGCGCCTCGGCCTCACCGCCCCACCGAAGGGTGCCGGGTTCCTGCCGCCGGGCCGGCACATGCTGACCGACCCTGACGGCCGTACGGTCGTCCTCACCGTCGGGGAGGTCGGCTCGGGCCGGGTCCCGCCGGCTGCGCGCACCGGCGAGCGGCCCCGTCCGGCCGGCGCCCCCTCCCGTGCGTCGAACGGCAGCCCCGTACCTCCCGAGGGCCGTACGGGCGTCACGTACACCGAGATAGCCGAGCACTACGGCATGAGCGCCCGCTACCTGTCGGAGAATCCCCGGTGGGGACGGCACCCCGGGTGGCCGCCCGCCATCGGCAAGCGCGGCAGGACCATCGAGTTCGACCCGGAAGCCATCGCCCGGTTCTTCGGCGAGCACCACACCCGGGAGGCCACCGAGCTCGAACCGTCCCGCCACTACACCGTCGTCGAGATCGCCGAGGCGTCCGGCCTGCAGCCCGACAGCATCCGGTCGGACATCAGCCGCGGCCGGTGGCCCGCTCCGGACGAGATGGACGGCGACCGGAAGCTGTGGCGGGGCGAGACCGTCGCCACGCACCTGGCCGGCCGCCGCATCTACCGCAACAAACCCAAGTGACTACGGGACGGCGGTGGCGAGGCGGAGGTCGGCCAGCGGCAGGGCGATCCGTGCGGCGGCGCCGGCCGGCAGCCGGGCGGCCCGCGCGTCGATTCAGGCGAGTGCGCGGGCCTGCTCGTCCGCGTCGCACAGCGCGAGGTGGAACAGCAGCTGTCGCCAGGCGCACGCGGTGCTCTTCGCGGTGGCCGCCGGGCCGGTCGCGGCGGTGAACGCGCCCCGGGCCGCGCCCTCCCAGCCGCCCCGCGGGACGACGCCCGCGTGCACGACCAGGGTGGCGAGGTTGGTGGTGGTGAGGATCCGGGCCTGCTCGATGACCGCCGGGTCGCGCACCAACGGCTGCTCCGGGCGCCCGGCCCGCTCGGCGCACAACCGGGCGAAGCCGTACCGGTCCCGGGCGTCCGCCAGCTCCTGCACCGCCGCGTAGTCGATGCCGTGGTAGCGCTCGTACACCGTGCCGCGCAGCAGCCCGGCGGCGGTCCGCGCGGCCGTGAGGACGGCGGGGGTGGCCATCCCGCTGTACGCGTCGGCCAGCGGCTCCGCGGCGAACGGCACGGGCAGCTCGGCGAGTTGCGCGAGCTGGGACAGCACCCGTACGTGCAGATGGGGCAGTTCGGTGCCCGGGAAGGCCCGCACGCAGGCCTCGCCGAGCATCCGCAGGGTCGAACGGGCCTGCTCCACCGGGTCGGCGGCCCAGGGGGCGACCGCGCGGACCCAGGGCAGCCCAGTGATCCGGGCATGGTGTTCCGGGGACCACCACAGTGGGTACCGGCGACCGCGCCGGGCCCGGTAGGTCGCCGCGATCAGCGTGCGCAGCGACGCGTCGGCGTATCCCCGGGCGGTGTGCGTGGCGATCAGCTGTTCCGCCACCTCGCCCAGCACCTCCGCGGAGGGGATCAGTCCGTGTTCCAGCAGCGTGTCCAGGGGTGCGCTGCGGGCCGCGGTGACGGCAGTGCGCACCGACGCCGGGACGACCGTCCCGGCGGGCAGCCCGCACTCCTCGGCCTCCTCGGCGGTCACCGGGCCGATCAGCGGTCCGACGTCCTCCAGCCCCCGGCTCACGTCGAGCGGGGCGAGGCGGCGCAGGACGAGGGCGGCCAGGGCGTGGTGCGCGGGCCGGTCCGCCTGCCGGGCCTGGGCCCGGCGCAGCCGGGCGTGTTCGGCGGAACCGGGCCGTCCGCGTTTGGCGACCATTGAGGCGACGGCATGGCGCAGCAGTCCGGCGAGGCGGGGCGACAGCTCGCGCCCGGCGACCCGCTCCTCCAAGGCGCGGCGCAGGACGGCCGGATTGGACTTGGGGTCGAGGTGCTTGGTGCACCGGGTGTGCGTGGCCGCCAGCCGCCGGTACCGCGCCAGCAGGGCGGCGCCCTCGCCGGCGTCGTCCCCGGCGTCCTGCCCGCTGCACTGCCCGCTGCTCTGCCCGGCGCCGTTCGCGGCGTCCGCGCCGGCGCGCAGCCAGTGGTCGAGCAGCTCGTCCTCGAACGGCCGCCAGACGGTCAGCGCTTCGTGCTGCGCCTCGATGCCGGGACGCGGCGCGCGGCGCGCGAGCGCCCCGGCGACCTCGCCGACGGTACGCACGTGCACGGCGTCCGCGTCCGGTACGGGCCGCTCCGCGGGGTGCGGTGCGAACCGCACCTCGCCGGCGAAGGGGCGCAACTCTTCGACGAGGGCGGCCGCCGCGCCGGTCTCCCCGGCACGCACCAGCCACGCGACAAAGAGCAGCGCGGCCTCCTCCGGCGCGTGCACCTCGTAGCGCCCGCTGTCGAGCATCGACCACAGCCGGGCGAGGCCCTCGTCGGTGAGGTAGTGGTCGAAGAGGCCGGCGGTGGAGAGCCCCGGAGCGGGGAGTCCTGGGGCCGGGAGCTGTTTTCCGGTGTTCTTGTCCATGGCCGGCGTGGCAGGTCCTGCCCCTGCGCCCTCCGACTGTGCAGGTCGGTGCTCTGGCTCCTGAGCTACACGCCGTTCGAGGCGAAATCTAGACGTACGCCCGACGCCCGCACAACCCGGGGCCGGCTATAGCGGTTTCGCGACCTACGGGTAAAGCGCATTAGTGGAGACCCGACATGAACCATCGATAAGAGGTCAAGCTGTGACGCACAAGCGGCTTCGTTATCGAATCGATACCATCTCCAACCGTCTTTGAACTAAAGCGCATTAGTCCAGCTAGGGGCGGTGCCGATCGAGGCCTCCGAGAGGTGTCCGCCGCGGTCGTGCCATTCGGCACCAATGCGTCACCGGCCAGCCGTCCTCCTGCCTCATTGACGAGGTCTTGCTTTCGGACGACCGTGGGCACCGCCTCCGGCGATGAGGCCGGACTTCTGAAAAGGCGGCGACGATGACCCGTTCGAACCCGACCCGTATCGCTTTAGCCCTGCTGGCCACGGGAGCCCTCCTGACGACCGCCGCGTGCGGCCTGAGCGGCGGCGCCGCCGACGCGAAGGAGGCACGGCGGACGGGCAAGGTGGCCGGTGAGATCACCTTCCGGACCCTCCAGCTGAAGCCCACCTTCACGGCCTACGTCCAGGGGGTCATCGACGCCTTCGAAAAGCAGTACCCCGACGTCAAGGTCACCTGGGAGGACGTCCCCGGCGACGGCTACAACGAGAAGCTCGTCGCGGACGCCCAGGCCGGAGCCCTCCCCGACGTGGTCAACCTCTCCACCGACTCCTTCCAGCTCCTCGGCGACCGGGGCATGCTCGCGGACGTCGCCGCCCTCGACGGTGCGTCGGCCAAGGAGTACGTGCCGGGAGCCTGGGAGCAGTTCAAGCTGCCCGGCAAGGGCGACAGCGTGTACGCCTACCCCTGGTACGTGACCCCGGAGATCCTCACCTACAACAGAGAGCTCTTCGAGAAGGCCGGTCTGGATCCGGCCGCGCCGCCGACCAGTGTGGAGCAGTTCTTCGACTACGCCGAGCGGATCGCCGCCTCCTCGGGCGGCCAGTACGCGGCCTTCATGGCCGACCCCAAGGGCCGACTGCCCGGCGACTGGCAGAAGATGGGCGTCCCGATCCTCAGTGCGGAGCAGGACCGCTTCGCCTTCGACACCGACCAGGCCGTCCGGTGGGTGGAGCGGATGAAGGACCTCTACGCCAAGGGCGCCATGCCCAAGGAGTCCCTCCTCAAGTCGGACGACATCAACCAGCTCTACGGCGGGGGCAAGCTCGTCTTCGGGCCGGGATCCCCGGGCTTCGTCAAGGACATCAAGCAGAACGCCCCGCAGATCTACGCCAAGACCCAGGTCGCCGGGGCCGTCACCGGCACGCTCGGCCACATCGGCATCTACGCCCAGTCGCTCGGCATCAGGAAGGACACCCGGCACGTGGACGCGGCGGCCGAGTTCGCCAAGTGGGTCACCAACGGCCCCAACCAGGTGGAGTTCTCCAGGAAGGCCACCATCTACCCGTCCAACGCCCGCGGCCTCGCCGACCCGTTCTTCTCCGACCAGGGCGACGGCAAGGACGCGGAGACCCTCGCCCGCGCGGTCGGCGCCGACCAGCTGAGGACCGCCGCGCTCGACGCCAACACCCCCGTCCAGTGGACCAACCAGGTCGGTGACGCCGTCGTGCGCGAGGTGCAGAAGGCCATCAAGGGCGAACAGGACCCCCGGACCGCCGTGCGGAAGGCGCAGGAGGCGGCGAACAAGCTCCTCGCCGCCGCGGCCACGAAGTGACCGGCGGCGGCGCCGCTGCCGGCGGGCCGCGGGGCGTCGGTACGGTGGACGAACGACGTCGCGGTACGCACGAAAGGCGTCGCGGTACACACGAACGGCGTCGCGCTACGACGCGCGAACGGCGGCGCGCCCTGCGGGCCATGGAGACCGAGACCGGACTGCCCCACCGCAGCTGGTGGACCCCCTACCTGTTCCTCGCACCCGGCCTCGCGATGGTGGCGCTGTTCAGCCTCTGGCCGTTCGTCAACACCGTCGTCCTCTCCCTCACCGACGCCCAGATCCTGCGCGGCGGCAACTTCGTCGGCCTCGACAACTACCGGCGCGCCTTCGCCGACCCCGACTTCTGGGTCGCGACCGGCAACAGCGTGCTGTACCTCGTGGTCGTCGTCCCCTGCCTGGTCCTCCTGCCGCTGGCCCTCGCGGTCCTCGTACAAGCGAAGGTCCCCGGCATCGGCTTCTTCCGCTCCGCCTTCTACACCCCGGTGATCGCCTCCGCCGTGGTCGTCGGCCTGATCTGGCAGTGGGTGCTGCGCAGCGACGGTCTCGTCAACACCGTCTTCCAGCGGCTGCACCTCGTCTCCGAGCCGATCCCGTTCCTGACCGACTCCGCGATGCTGCTGGTCTCCGCGATGATCGTGACGGTGTGGAAGGGCCTCGGCTACTACATGGTCTTCTACCTCGCGGCCCTCGGGAACGTCTCCGCCACCCTCCACGAGGCGGCAGCGATCGACGGCGCCGGCCCCGTCCGCCGCTTCTTCAGCATCACCGTTCCCCAGGTGAAGCCGATGATGCTGCTGGTCGGCACCCTCTCCGCCATTTCGGCACTGCGCGTGTTCACCGAGATCTACATCCTCGGCGGCGAGAGCGGCGGCCCCGGAGGCGGCGCCCGCACCCTGCCCTTCCTGATCCGGCAGGTCGGCCTCGGCTTCTCCGGCGAGACCGGCTACGCCTGCGCCATCTCCATCCTGCTGTTCCTCCTGACCCTGGTCTTCAGCCTGCTGGGCCGCCGCCTGTCGAAGGGGGACGAGAGATGAACGCACCGCCCTCCTCCGGGAGCGGGCAGCGGCCCCGGCGCACCGCCGCCGCCCGCAGGCGCCACCGGATCGGCCTGGCCGGGCGGTACGCCACGCTGGTGCTGATGCTCGTGATCATGCTGGGCCCGATCGCCTGGCAGTTCCTGACCTCGATACGCGGCCGCACCGAGAACGTGTACGACGGCGTACTGCCGGCGCAACCCACCCTCGACAACTACGTCCGGGTCGCCGAATCCTTCCCGCTGCTCCAGTACGTCGGCAACACCCTCACCGTCGCCGCCCTCGCGATCACCTCGAACATGCTCTTCGCGGCGATGGGCGGCTACGCCCTCTCCCGGGCCGGCTGGAAGGGCCGGCAGGTCGTCTTCACCGTACTGGTGGCGACCCTGATGTTCCCCTTCGAGTCCGTGATGATCTCGATGTTCCTCACCGTCCGCGAGATGGGCCTGGTCGACACCCTCATAGGCGTCTGGCTGCCCGGCGCGGTCTCCGTGCTCAACGTCATGATCATGCGGGCGGCCTTCCTCGCCGTGCCCCGCGAGGTCGAGGAAGCCGCGGTCCTGGACGGGGCGGGCGAATGGACCCGCTTCACCCGGGTCTTCCTCCCCGCCGCCAAGGGCGCCCTCGCCGTCGTCTGCATCACCAGCTTCATGGGCGCCTGGGACGACTTCCTGTGGCCCCTGCTGGTCCTCACGAACAGCGACCACTACACCCTCCAGCTCGGCCTGAAGTCCCTGGCCGGCGCCACCACCGTCAACGACCAGCGGCTCGTCGCCGCGGGCGCGATGGCCGCGCTCGTCCCGATGATGCTGCTCTTCTTCGCCCTCCAGCGTTTCTTCTTCAAGGGCGTGGGCGAGGGAGCCGTCAAGACCTGAGCCGCTACGCCCCGCCCGCCACGCCCCGCCCGCCACGCCACGTCCTGCCCCGCCCGCCCGCCACGCCCGCCCCGCCCCGAGCCGGCCCGCTCGCCGTCCGTACCGACACGTCCGTACCGACCCAACCCTCCCTGGAGCAGCAGTCATGCATGACGACCGCAGCATCACCGAACACCGCCTCCGCCGGGTCCTCAAGGAGCGCGTCAAGCCCGCCGTCCGCTCCCGCGCGGTCCCGCTGACCGTCGAGCGCTGGGAGGCCCCCGGCGAGCCCGTCCCCGTCGCCGAAGGACTCGCGGCGCACTACGAGCCCTGCGCGATCGGCGACCCGTGGGGTCCGGCCTGGGGCACCACCTGGTTCAAGGTCACCGGTACGGTCCCCGCGGACTGGGCCGGCCGCACCGTGGAAGCCGTCCTCGACCTCGGCTTCGACCGGATGATGCCCGGGTTCCAGTGCGAGGGCCTGGTCCACCGGGCCGACGGCGGCGAGGTCAAGGCCCTCAACCCGTACAACGACTGGGTGCGCGTGGCCGACCGGGCCGAGGGCGGCGAGCACGTCGAGTGGTACGTCGAGGCCGCCTCCAACCCGGTCCTGGTCGACCACGCGGCCACATACGAGGGGGACCTGCCGACCAGCGGCGACCAGCCCCTGTACCGGCTCGCCCGGATGGAGCTCACCGTCTTCGAGACGGAGGTCTGGGAACTGGTCCAGGACCTGGAGGTGCTCTACGACCTGATGACGCAGCTCGACACCGCGGACGCCCGCCGGCACGAGGTCCTGCGGGCCCTCGGCGCGGCGCTGGACGCCCTCGACCTCGGCGACGTGCCCGGCACGGCCGCCGCCGCCCGCGGATGCCTGGCCCGGGTGCTCGCCGCCCCGGCCAACGCCTCCGCGCACCGGATCAGCGCGGTCGGTCACGCCCACATCGACTCCGCGTGGCTGTGGCCGCTGCGCGAGACCGTCCGCAAGGTCGCGCGCACGGCCTCCAACATGGTCAACCTGATGGACCAGCACCCCGAGTTCGTCTTCGCGATGTCGCAGGCGCAGCAGCTCGACTGGATCAAGACGTACCGGCCCGAGCTCTTCGAGCGGGTCAAGAAGAAGATCGCGGACGGGCAGTTCGTACCGGTCGGCGGCATGTGGGTGGAGTCCGACACCAACATGGTCGGCGGCGAGGCCATGGCCCGCCAGTTCCTCTACGGCAAGAAGTTCTTCCTCGACGAGTTCGGCATCGAGACGCAGAACGTCTGGCTCCCCGACTCCTTCGGCTACACCGCCGCGATGCCGCAGATCGTGAGGCTCTCCGGCTCCCAGTGGTTCCTGACCCAGAAGATCTCTTGGTCCCAGGTCAACCGGTTCCCGCACCACACCTTCTGGTGGGAGGGCATCGACGGCACCCGCGTCTTCACCCACTTCCCGCCCGTCGACACCTACAACAGCGACCTCGGCGGCGCCCAACTGGCCCACGCCGCTCGCAACTACCGGGAGAAGGGCCACGGTTCGCGCTCGCTCGTCCCCTTCGGTTGGGGCGACGGCGGTGGCGGCCCCACCCGCGAACACCTCGCCCGTGCCCGCCGCCAACGGGACCTCGAAGGCTCCCCGAGGGTCCGGATCGAGCGCCCGGACGCTTTCTTCGAGCGGGCCCGCGCCGAGTACGAGGACGCGCCCGTCTGGGCCGGTGAGCTCTATCTGGAGCTGCACCGAGGCACCTACACCTCCCAGGCCAAGACCAAGCAGGGCAACCGGCGCAGCGAGTCCCTGCTGCGCGAGGCCGAGCTGTGGACGGCGACGGCCGCGGTGCGGGTCGCGGGGTACGCGTACCCGTACGAGGACCTGGAGCGGATCTGGAAGACGGTGCTGCTCCACCAGTTCCACGACATCCTGCCGGGCTCGTCCATCGCCTGGGTGCACCGCGAGGCGCGCGAGACGTACGCGGCGGTGCGCGAGGAGCTCCAGGGGATCACCCTCGCCGCCCAACAGGCGTTGGCCGGTCAGGGCGCCGAGCAGCTCGTCTTCAACTGCGCCCCGCACACCCGCCGTGGGGTTCCGGCCGGTGGGGCCGGCCGCCCGACCGAGGCGGGGGAGCCGGTCACGGTGGAGGAACGGCACGGCGGCGGGCACATCCTGGCCAACGGCCGGCTGCTGGTGGAGATCGACGGCCGTGGCCTGATCGTCTCCGTCTACGACCTCGAGGCGCGCCGGGAGACGGTCGCCCCGGGCACGGCGGCGAACCTGCTCCAGATCCACCCCGACTTCCCGAACATGTGGGACGCCTGGGACATCGACGCGTTCTACCGCAACCGGGTCACCGACCTCGTGGAGCTGGACCGGCTGGAGGTCACCGGGAGCGGCCCGCGGTCGGCGACCGTACGCGTGACCCGCTCCTTCGGCCGGTCGGGGGCGGTCCAGCAGATCACCCTGCGGGCCGGGGCCAAGACGGTCGACCTCGTGACGGAGGTGGACTGGCACGAGACGGAGAAGTTCCTCAAGGCCGCCTTCCCGCTGGACGTGAAGGCCGAACGGACCGCATCCGAGACCCAGTTCGGGCACGTGTACCGGGCCACCCACACCAACACTTCTTGGGAGGCGGCCAAGTTCGAGATCTGCGCCCACCGTTGGATCCACGCGGAGGAGCCCGGCTGGGGAGTGGCGCTGCTCAACGATTCCACGTACGGGCACGACGTGACCCGGGACGTACGGGCCGACGGCGGCCAGACCACCACGGTCCGGCTCTCCCTGCTGCGCGCCCCGCGCTACCCCGACCCGGAGACCGACCAGGGCTCCCACACCCTGGGCTTCTCGCTCGCGCCCGGCGCCGGGATCGGGGACGCGGTCCGCGAGGGCCACGCGCTGAACCTGCCCGAGCGGGTGGTCTGCGGCGCGGGACCGGTCGCCCCGCTGGTCGCCGTCGACGAGGACGCGGTGGTGGTCGAGGCGGTCAAGCTGGCCGAGGACCGCAGCGGTGATGTGGTCGTCCGCCTCTACGAGTCCCGTGGCGGTCGCGCCCGGGCCACCCTCACGGCGGGCTTCCCGATCACGGACGCGGTGGAGAGCGACCTGCTCGAACGTCCGCTCGCGGGGTCGGCGGTGGGCGTCCCCACCCCGGAGGGCCGCATCCCGCTCACCCTGCGCCCGTTCCAGATCGTCACGGTCCGCCTGCACCGCGCCTGACCGTCGCGGCCGTGGTCCCCGGCCCGGCCGTCAGGGTCGGGGTCCGCTCTCCAGTGCGCTCCGCAGCTCGGCCAGGTGCTCGGTGTCCTCCGGGAGGTCCAGTAGATCGAGGACGGCGAGTGCCCGGACGGGATCGAGGTCGCCGTACACGTCGTGGTGGCTGTGCAGGATGCCCCGGAAGACTGCCTCGTGCAGGGCCGGCACCCGGGTCGCCGCCCGGTAGACCGGCGCCTTGACCTGCCAGGGCACCGGCCCGGAGGCTTCCAGCACGCGCCGGCCGCGGCGCAGCAGGGGCTCCGGGGCGTCCGGCCACAGCTGCGTGATGTCCCTGCCGAGGACCTCGGTGAAGGCCGTCTCCGCGGTGTCGCGGTCCTCGAACCAGTCGACCCAGAGGGAGTAGACGATCGCTTCGCAGTCAGCCGGGGCAGCCAGCCGGGTGCGGTAGCCGTTCCAGAGCGCGCAGGCCGTGTCCGGATCCGAGGCGCCCTGGACGGCGAAGCCGATCTCGACGGTCACCCAGTACTCGTCGAGGAGGTCCACGAGGCCGAAGCCGAGCCGCAGCCGGCGCTCCGTGCCGAGGGAGTCGTCCCCGACGGCCGCCGCGGCCCACTGGTGGGCGACCCCGCTCGAGGTGAGCCGGCCCCCTTCGGACTCCCCGTCCGTCCAGGAGTCCTCGCCGGTCCGGACCACGCCGCGTTCGGCCAGCCAGAGTTCGGCCGATTCGCCGTCGGGCGGACAGTCGAGGAACTCCACGACCGCCCGGACGAACTCCTGCGGCGCGGCCGCGTGGACGAGGTGCCCCACGGGGATCGTGGTCAGCCGCGCGTCGGGTATCCGGCCGGCCAGTGCCGCGAGGCGTTCCTGCAGGACGTGGCTCGTGGGGCCGCCGGCCAGTACCAGGGTCGGTGCGGTGATCCGGCGGAACGCGTCCCACTCGTCGGGCGTGGGCCGGAGCCGCTCCTCCGGGGCCAGGAAGCAGTCCGTGTCCACGGTTTCGGGCCGCATCTGCCGGCTGCGGCGGGGGATGACCGCGACCTCCTCCAGGACCAGCCGGGCCACCCGCCAGGGCTGGGCCTGTGCGACGAAGTAGGCCGCCTCCCCGCCCGTCGCGCGGCCGGCAAGGTCCACCCGCTCGAGGCCGAGGGCGTCCAGGAAGGCGAGCAGCTTCTCGCACGTCCGCTCCGAGGACGGGTACGCCGTCTTCTCCCCGCCGCGGCTGCTCATGTCCGGGACGTACACGCGACGCTTGCGCGCGAGCGCGTCGCGCAGCGGGGCCCAGTCGCCCTGCGCGGGCAGCAGCACCACGGGGTCGCCGTCCTCGGGGCCCGACACCTCGTACTCCAGGGCGAGGCCGTTCACGATCAAGGAGCGGTGTTCGATCATCCGGCCGACGCTACCGGCCCCGGCCGCCCGCCGGGCGCGGCCCGGTTCGCGCCGGCGGCGTGAGCTCCGCCACAGGTGGGGGAGGGTCGGCCCAGTGGGCCCCGGGGTGGTGGGGCGCGACCCGGGCACCTGGTTATGCACTTAGTTGCAAAACCTGCCTCCCCTCGCTAGAACAGGTTCATCACCCCCGCGCGAGGAGGCGCCCCTCATGAGTTCCCAGAGCCGGTACCCGCACCTGCTGAGCCCCCTGGACCTCGGTTTCACCACCCTGCCGAACCGCGTGATCATGGGGTCGATGCACACCGGCCTCGAAGAGCACGAGGGCGGCTTCGAGCGGCTCGCCGCCTTCTACGCCGAGCGCGCCCGCGGCGGCGCCGGCCTGATCGTCACCGGCGGCATCTCGCCGAACGACGCCGGCCGCCCCTTCGAGGGGGGCTCGCGCCTCACCACCGAGGACGAGGCCGCCGAGCACCGGGTGATCACCGAGGCCGTGCACGCCGAGGGCGGGAAGATCGCGATGCAGATCCTCCACTTCGGCCGCTACGCCTACCACAAGGACCTGGTCGCCCCCAGCGCCATCCAGGCCCCCATCAGCCCCTTCGTCCCGAACGAGCTCACCGACGTCGAGGTCGAGCGCACCGTCGAGGACTTCGTCCGCGCCGCCCGCCTCGCCAAGCTCGCGGGTTACGACGGCGTCGAGATCATGGGCTCCGAGGGCTACCTGGTCAACGAGTTCATCGCCGCCGCCACCAACAAGCGCACCGACCGCTGGGGCGGCGCGTACGAGAACCGCGTCCGCTTCCCGCTGGAGATCGTCCGGCGCACCCGCGCGGCCGTCGGCGAGGACTTCATCCTCATCTACCGCCTCTCCATGCTCGACCTGATCCCCGGCGGCTCCACCCTCGACGAGGTCGTCCACCTCGCCAAGGAGATCGAGGCGGCCGGCGCCACCATCATCAACACGGGCATCGGCTGGCACGAGGCCCGCATCCCCACCATCGCCACCTCCGTCCCGCGCGGCGCCTACACCTGGGTCACCAAGCGGCTGATGGGCGCGGTGAGCGTCCCCCTCGTCACGAGCAACCGCATCAACACCCCGGAGATCGCCGAGGAGCTGCTCGCCGACGGCCGCGCCGACCTGGTCTCCCTGGCCCGCCCCTTCCTGGCCGACGCCGACTTCGTCGCCAAGGCCGCGGCCGGCCGCTCCGAGACCATCAACACCTGCATCGGCTGCAACCAGGCGTGCCTCGACCACACCTTCAGCGGCAAGATCACCAGCTGCCTGGTCAACCCGCGCGCCTGCCACGAGACCGAGCTCGTGCTGTCCCCGACGCGGACCAAGAAGCGCGTCGCCGTCGTCGGCGCCGGTCCCGCCGGCCTCGCCTGCTCGGTCTCCGCCGCCGGCCGCGGCCACGCCGTCACCCTCTTCGAGGCCTCCGGCCACATCGGCGGCCAGCTTGACGTCGCCCGCCGCATCCCGGGCAAGGAGGAGTTCGAGGAGACCATCCGCTACTTCGGCACCCAGCTCGTGGAGTCCGGCGTCGAGGTCCGCCTGAACACCCGCGCCGACGTGGAGACCCTCCAGGGCTACGACGAGGTCGTCGTCGCCACCGGCGTCACCCCGCGCACCCCCGACATCGAGGGCGTCGACCACGCCAGCGTCGTCAGCTACCTCGACGTGCTGCGGGACGGAGCACCCGTCGGCGAGCGCGTCGCCGTCGTCGGCGCCGGCGGCATCGGCTTCGACGTCGCCGAGTTCCTCACCGACAGCGGCGAGGGCGCCGCCCAGGACCCCGACGTCTACTTCCGCCACTGGGGCGTGGACACCACGTACGCCGGCCCCGGCGGGCTCACCGCCCCCGAGCGCCCCGCGACGCCGCGTCAGGTCCACCTCCTCCAGCGCAAGGCCACCAAGGTCGGTGCGGGGCTGGGCACCACCACCGGGTGGATCCACCGCGCGGAGCTCAAGCACCGGGGCGTCGTCTCGGTCGCGGGGGCCACGTACGACCGCATCGACGACCAGGGCCTGCACATCACCGTCGGCGGCGAACAGCACCTCGTGCCCGCCGACACGGTGGTCCTGTGCACGGGCCAGGAGCCGCGCCGCGACCTGTACGAGGCCCTGCGCGCGGCAGGTGTCGAGGCCCACCTGATCGGCGGCGCCGACGTGGCGGCCGAGCTCGACGCCAAGCGGGCCATCCGACAGGGCACGGAACTGGCCGCCGGCCTCTGACCCGAATCCGACAGGGGATTGTGGCGGTCCGGCCGGGCCGCCACAATCTCCCGGTGACGATCTCACCGGCAGACGCAGACAAGATCCTTTCCGACCACTTCGCCCCCTGGGTGCTCGCCCTCGGACTGACCGTCCAGGAGACCGGCGAGCGGCACGCCGTGCTGCGCCTGCCCTGGTCGGACGAGCTGGCCCGGGACGGCGGCGGCCTCTCGGGCCAGGCCATGATGGCGGCCGCCGACACGGCCACCGTCATCGCGATCTCCGCCGCCCGCGGCACCTACGGGCCGATGACCACCGTCCAGCAGTCCACCAGCTTCCAGCGGCCGGTGGTCGGGGCCGACGTGCTGATCCACGTACGGGTGACCAAGCTCGGCAAGCGGATGGCCTTCGCCGACATCACCTTGACCCCGGAGGGCGCCGAGGACCCGGCGGCCACGGCCTCCACGGTGTACGCCCTGCTCGGATAGGGGAGTCGGGGCGAAAACGCGTTGGCGGGCGGCGGACCGGCCCGCCTACGCTCGCCCCATCGGCCGACCATGAAGGCGGCCGACGGGCACGGGGGAGCGGGACCATCGCAGCGGAATCCAAAACCTACGATGCGCTGCCGCCGCTGCGGCGGAACAAGGACTTCACCGTCTTCTGGCTCGGCCAGGCGCTGTCCGTGCTCGGCGGGTCCGTCTCGATGCTCGCGCTTCCGCTGCTCGTCCTCGACGCCACCGGATCCATCGTTCAGATGGGCCTGGTCACGGTCGTCTCCGCCACCACCGCCATCGGCACGGGGATCTTCGCCGGGTACGTGGTGGACCGCGTGGACCGCCGCAGGCTCATGATCGTCTGTGATCTGGTGCGGGCCGTGCTGTTCGGCGCGGTACCGCTCGTCTGGTGGGTCGCCGGGCCGCAGATCTGGCTGTTGTACGTGCTGACCGCACTCGCCGCCGTACTGAGGACGCTCTTCGACGTCGCGTACGTGACGGCCATCCCCAACCTGGTGCGCACGCAGGACCTCACGGCCGCCAACGGACGGCTGATGGGCACCTTCGCCCTCGGGAGCCTGCTCGGGCCGGTGGTGGCCGGCTTCCTGACGGCCGGAGCGGGCGCGGACTGGGCACTGGCCCTGGACGGGGCGACCTTCCTGGTGTCCGCCGCGAGCCTGGGGTGGGTCAGGTTCACCGCGCGCCCGGCCGGGGACGGCGCGGACCGGGCCCGGGGCACGTCGGAGACCGATTCCGGGGCCGGGATGTTCCGCGAGATGTTCGTGGTCGGCTTCCGCTTCCTGTGGAGCCACCCGCTGCTGCGCCCGCTCACCGTAGGGCTCACCCTGCTGACCTTCGTCACCATGGGCGCCACCGACCTGCTGATCTACCGGGTCCAGCACGACCTCGGCCAGGACGCGGCCACCCTCGGCTACGTGATCGCCGTCAGTGGGGCCGGGTCCGTCGCCGCGGCCCTGAGCGCGGGGCGACTGCGCCGGTACTTCGGCTTCGGCACCTGCTGGCTCGCCTCGGTCGGGATGATCGCCGTCGGGGTGACGGTGACGGGCGTCAGCCGCAGCGTGCCGGTGATCGCCGCGCTGGCCGCCGTCGTCATGTTCGGGATGACCCTGGGCGGCATCTGCAGCATGACCCTGCGTCAGGAGGTGACCCCGGACCACCTGCTCGGCCGGGTCACGTCCGCCTTCTGGACCGTGCACAACGCCTCGGGCCCGGTGGGCGCGGCCGTGCTCACCCTGTTGGCCGCCCGTCACGGGGTCCCTGCGGTCAGCCTGGCGGGCGGTGCGCTGTGCCTGCTGATCCTCGGCGGCGGGCTGCTGACCCCGCTGCGCGGCAGCCGCGCGGGCGCGGCCGTGGCCGGGCCCGCCACCCCGGACCAGGAGCCGGCCGCGGGGCCGTCGGCGCGCGCGTAACGTGCCCGTCTGCGATCGTGGACCACAGGTAGCCGTACCGAGGAGCCCACATGTCCGGACAGTTCGAGGCGAGTGTCGAGATCGACCGACCGGTGGAGGCGGTGTTCGCCTATCTTGCCGACGGGCGGCACGACCCCGAGTTCAGCCCGCGCGTCCAGGAGATCACCAAGACACCGGACGGCCCCACGGCCCTCGACACGGTCTTCCGGAGCACGGTCAAGGACGCCGGGATGAAGACCGACCGCGAGTTCCGCATCGTCGGTCTGGAACCGCCGCACCTGATCCGCTGGACGGAGCAGAGCCGCAACCTCATCACGGCGGAGGGCGGCTACGACCTCGAATCCCTGCCCGGCGACCGCACCCGCGTCCGCATCTTCAACACCCTCGAAGGCCACGGCCTCGGCAAGCTGCTCGTCGGCTTCGCGGCCGGCGCGGCCCGCAAGGACGCCCCCGACTTCGGCCGCCGCATCAAGGCGGCCGCGGAGGCGTTCCTCCCCGCCTAGGCCATCGGCTGGTGACGGGGAAGGGGAAACCGGCTGCGGAACCCGCCCCGGGCCGAGGCCCCGGTCAGGTTCCGCAGGTCGATGCGCGGTGCTCCGGGCGGTGTCAGAACCGTCCGGGGGCGGACGGGAACGGCAGCGGCTTCGCGGGCGCCACCGATCCGCGCCGCTCGGCAGCGGCCGGCGGGTTCTGGCACGTCACGTCCTGGGCGGGCAGCTCGCCCGTGACCAGGTAGGCGTTCACCAGGTCGTTGGCGCAGGAAGTCGGGTCGGAGAGGTACACGCCGTGGCCCTCACCGCCCGCCGCCAGCACCATCCGCGAGCCCTTGAGGGCCTTGTGCAGGCCCTGGCCGCTCACCAGCGGGGTCTGGGAGTCCCACTCGTTCTGCACCGTCAGCACGTTGGCCTTCTTGTGCATCGGCGTGGCCGCCTCGACCGGCCGGTCCCAGAAGGCGCACGGCATGATGTTGGACGCGAAGTCCCCGTACAGCGGGTACCTGGCCTTGTCCCTCGCCGCGTCCCGCTCGTACTGCTCGGTGTAGCGGGGCCAGCTGCCGGTGTCCCCGCACGCCACGGCCCAAAACACGGCGGTGCCGTTGTCCGAGGCGGGCTCGGCCGCCGCGCCGCCGGCCAGCATCCGCTTGAGGTCCGTCGCGGTCGTGCCCCGGGGCAGCGGCTTGCCCTCGGCCGCGGCCTTCAGGGCCACGACCATCGGGGTGGCCTGCGCCGGGTAGAAGAACACCCCGCGCGAGGAGCGGATCATGTCCCCGTTGACCTTCGTGCCCTCGAACTCGAACGGCTCCTTGTCGGCGCGCGCCACCAGTCCCCAAAACGTGTCGGACACGGCCTTCGGGGTGTCGCCCAGCCCGTACTCCGCCGACCGCTGCGCCGCCCACTGCGTCCACCGCGCGAAGGCGGGCTCGGCCTCGGTGGCCCAGACCTGGATCATGCCGCGCCAGATCCGCTGTGGGTCCACGCCGCTGTCGAGCACGAAGCGGTCCGTGCGGTCCGGGAACATCTGCGAGTACACCGCGCCGAGGTAGGTCCCGTACGAGTAGCCCAGGTAGGAGAGCTTGCGCTCGCCGAGGGCCGCACGGATCGTGTCCATGTCCCGGGCCGTGTTGCGGGTGGTGATGTACGGAAGCACCGAACCGGCCTTCTCGCGGCACTTGTCGGCGACGGTGCGCGCCCAGGTCACGTCGGAGCCGAAGGTCTCCGGACGGTAGGCGCGGTTGAAGTCCTGCTCGGTGTCGGTCAGTCCGCAGGTGATCGGGCTGCTGGCGCCCACCCCGCGCGGGTCGAAGCCGATGAGGTCGTAGCGCTCCCGTACGTCCTTCGGCATCGCCTCGCCCAGCAGCAGCGGCAGGTCGAGGCCCGTACCGCCCGGGCCACCGGGGTTCAGCAGCATGGCGCCGTGCCGCTTGGCCGGGTTCTCGCTCTTCACCCGGGATATGGCGAGGTCGATCGTGCGCCCGTCGGGACGCCGGTAGTCGAGCGGGACCTTGAGCGTCGCGCATTCGTACGAGGCCGGCTGCTCGGGGCTGCAGCGGTGCCAGGCGGGTTTCTGTCGAAGGTGGTCCGCGGCCGGGGCGGCGGAGGCCTGGGTCGCGGACAGCAGGGGAACGGTGGTCGCGACGAGTCCGGCGGCGGCGAGCAGCGGTGCGAAGCGTTTCAGGCGCACTGAGCCGATCCTTTCGGTGAAGTCTCTTACGCCTCCACCTTGTTGTAGCCGGCGCCCGGCCGAATCACCCCGAAGTGTCGTGCCGTGTGCTCCTCACGAACGAGCCGACAACAGGACACGTGGCCGACACGCCGAAGTCGGCCCCCGGTTGGTCGTGTACCGGGGGCCGACGTGTGCGCGGTTCGGGAGCGGCCTCAGCGGCCGCCGCCCTGGCCGCCGTCGTGTCCGCCTTCGTGTGTTTCGCCGGGCTGCGCACCGGGTGTAGCACCGGTCGTCCCGCCGGGCGCCGCGTCAGGCGAGGCGCCGGGCGTCGCGCCGTGTGCGCCACCGTGCGTGTCACCGGTCTCCAGGGAGCCGCCGAGACGTCCGCGCAAAGTGGTCAGGGCTTCCTCGGTCGGCGCGGTGACGACCCATCGGTCGCCGACCAGGTAGAGGCCGCCGTACATCTGGGCCTCGGTCAGCCAGGAGCGAAGTCCCTGCTCAGCGGTGAAGGTGACCATGCGGTAGACGACTTGACCGGCCTGGCACCCGCCTTGGCGCAACTCCGCGACCTCCACGTTCACTTCGGCGGTACAGCCGATAGCCGTGGCGATCTGTTCGAGGGAGGTCCCGGGTGCCGCCGCCGCGGTCGCCGGGGCCTCGGCCGAGGTGTGCTGGGCCGCCGCCTTCGAGGAACAACCCCCGCACAGCAGCGCGGTGACGCACACCGCCGCGACGGCCGTGAGCGACGTGCGGATCCGCCGGATCCGGCGGGTGCGGCAGTCGGTGGACGGCATGGTGACCTCTCTGGCTGATCGGGGAGGGTCCGTGGCGCCCGGGCGGGGAGGTACCCGGGCACCACGCGTTCCAGGGGCGGATCGGCGGGTGGCCGACAGGGGCTAGCCGACGACCTTCGCTTTCTTGCCCTTGTCGGTGATGGCGAACCAGAGGCCCTTGTTGTTGTGCCCGGTGGTGTCGCCCGGTTCCTTGTCACCGGTGAAGGTGTAAACAGGCCAGCAGTCGATCGTCAATTGCTCGCTACCGTCGGGCCGCTTCACCTTTCCAATCAATTCAGGGGCGATTCCGTTTACCTTGTCCTTGTCGACCGGCTTGGCCGGCTTCCAGGTGTCCGTGCAGGCGTCCACGCAGCCGATCTTCATCGGCCAGGCGCTGTCCTTGTCGAACCGGTAGAGCGTCTTGCCCTCCCCGTCCTCGACGAGGGTTCCGAGCTGGGGGTTCTGTACGGCGGTGAGCTCGCCGCCCTTCGCCGCGGCGGCCGGCTTCTCTTCCTTCTTCTCTTCCTTCTCTTCCTTCTCCGCCCCGGCCCCCTCGCCCTTGCTGGCGCCGGCCGGCTTTCCGCCCGGGCCCAGTACGTGCCAGGTGCCGCCGACCCCCTCGCCGAACGCGTCGCCCGCCTTGGCGTCCTTGGAGTAGCGGTACACGGGCCACCCGGCGAGCGTGAGCTGCTTGGTGCCGTCGGCCCGGGCGACGGAGCCGAGGAGCGCCGCGTCGATTCCCGCGCTGACCGAGGCGTCGTCGGCGGACACCGCGGGCCAGGCCGCGGCGCAGTCCCCCTCGCAGTTGGACTTGGGCGGCTTCGGGGTGTCCTTGTCGAACCGGTAGAGCGTGAAGCCCTCGCTGTCGGTGACCCCGGGGCCCAGGCCCGCGATCTCGTTCACCTTCAGCTGTCCGGCCGAGCCGGTCTTGCCGGCCGCACCCGCCGGGGCCGCTCCCGAACCGCTTCCGTAGGGGTCGCCGTAACCGGAGCCGGCTCCGGCTCCGACCTGTTTGCTGTCACCCACCGGCTGGACCGCAGGTGCCTTCCCCCCGTAATTGTCGGAGCTTCCGCATGCAGCGGTTGTCATCATCAGTACCGCGACCGCTGACCCGGCGAATATCTCACGACGCTTTATCTTCACGATCTCTCCTTCAGGTTCGGTTCCGCGTTTCCTTGCCCCCGGTAATTGATACGGGGCCGGGAGCGGTGGAAGCGAATATCCCGGGGAATTTGTCAGATCGCGCCAACATTGAACCCGGGGCATTGGTTCAGTCCTGGATGCGCAGCGCGAGGGCCGGGCAGCGCCGCACCGCGCGCAGCGCCTTCTGCCGCTGCGCGCGGGGTACGGCCATGGACGCCTCCGCGGGGAAGCCGTCCAGGTCCAGGCGGACCACGTCGGGCAGGACGTCCACGCACAGCCCGTGGCCCCTGCAGAGGGTCCAGTCGACCAGGAGCCGCTCCGGGCTCTCGTCGTCTTCGAACAGCGGAAGGGCGCCCAGCACCCGTCTACCGCAGCCGCTGCCGAGCGCGTGGTCGCGGAACTCGTCCGGGAAGGTCTTGAGCGCCGAGGCGACGAAGTTCGAGGTGCCGTCCGGATGGCTGCACGCGCCGCGTTTGAGCACCGCCTTCATCCGGAGCTCCAGCATCTCCAGGGCGGGTTTGCCCCCGCCCCGGATGGCTTCGTCCAGTACGTCGGCGATGGCGGGCAGCCCGCGTACGCAGGGCCCGCACTGGCCGGCCGACTCCTTGGCCAGCCAACGGGTCACGCGTGCCACTTCGCCGGCCGGGCAGGTGTCCATGGGCAGCGGCATCACCGCCCCCGCCCCCAGCCGCGCGCCGAGCCGGTCGAGGGACTCGCGTGATATCTCGGCCGCACGTGCGTTCGCCGGAGTGAGCCATTTGCCGTGAAAGCCGCCGACCAGGACGCCCTGGCCCGGATCGGTGCCGCACAGTTCCAGGATGTAGGAGAGCGCGGCCCCGCTCGGCGTCTCGACGACCGTGTTGCCCGCGACCGTCAGCATGATGGTGCCCGGCTCGCTGGGCAGGCCGGTCGCACGGAAGTCCAGCGCGCCGAGCCGGGCGGCGACGGCCAGCTGGGCGAACGTCTCGGTGTTGGAGAACAGGGTGGGCACGCCGTTCAGGCCCCGGTCGCTGGTGCGCACCTTCTGGCCGGAGGGCAGCGTCGGCCCGCCGTTGAGGCCGTTCACGTGCGCCGTGCTCTCGCCGGTCACGAAGCGTTCGGGGAGCAGCTTGATCTGCACCCGGCGTCCTGCCGGGCCGCGTTCCGCGACGGCCTCCCGCAGTGACTGCTCCACGTCCCTTCGGGTGACGCCCACCACGACGTCCTCGGAGTTCAGCGCGGCGGCGGCCAGCAGGGCCCCGTCGAGCACCAGATGGGGGGTGTGCAGCAGCAGCGCGGTGTCCTTGAGGCAACTCGGCTCGCCCTCACTGCCGTTGACGACGACGGCGGTCTGTCCGTCCCCGGCGCGGGCCGACCGCATCACGGAGCGCAGTTTCTTGGCGAACGGGAAGCCCGCGCCGCCGCGCCCGCGGAGGTCGATGTTCTCGGCGAGGTCGACGAGTTCCTCCGGCCGGTAGCGGGGCATTTGGCCGTGTGTCGTCAGATGGGCCACGCGGTCGAGCCGCGCGGCCTGGTCGAGCCCGGCCAGCAGCCGGGGAGCGCCCACGCAGCCGAGGCTGGGGCGCGGCTCACCGCTCACAGCCACTGGTCCCGGCTGATGAGCGTCTCGGCGTCCGCGGCTGCGCGGGCGCGGCTCGGCGCGTAAACGGCGGTGCGCGGGGGTTCGTTGCTCAGGGGCGGTCGGTCATTGAGGGCCGGTCGCTCGGGCCGGGGCGGCTGGGCCTGGTTCGCGGTCACGGCTGCCGCTGCAGGACGCGAGCCGCGCCTCTGTCGGGGCACGCCGCCCTGGACGGGCGCCTCCGCCACGGGCTGGGGGGTGGGCGGCACGAAGACGGCCGCTTCGCGCATCCGGCTCCTGACCCGGAACACGAGCACACCCACGATGCCGAGCAGGGCCAGCGCGTACGCGGACGTGACCCAGGGGGCGGCCGCGCGGCCCGACTTCAGGCCGTGCACCAGTGAGGCGCCCCAGGCCGGATAGGCGCCGAAGTGCAGGACCCGCCACCACGCCGAGCCGCTCCTGGTGTTGAACACGCTGCGCACCGCGCCGGAGATGGCCACCGCAATGAAGAGGTATCCGGCCAGACTGCCGAGCCCGACCAGAACGGGCCGGGTCGCATCCGTGAACGGCACGGCCGCGGAAGTCGCGGTCGTCCGCTGTCCCGCGACCTTGATCCAGATGTGCAGGGCGAGGAAGAGGAGCCCTGACACGGCGAGGCCGCGGTGCGCGCCCTGGGCGAGCAGCCGGTGTCCTGAACCGAGGACGGCCCGGTCGGTCGCGGCCAGTCCCCACAGGACGGTGGCGGTGAGCGAGACGAGCGAGAGCACGCCCGCTCCGAAATCGAGGAAGGCAAATAGCTGGCTGAAGGCGCCCGCGCGAGCAGCCACGATGACGAGCACGATGGCCGCGCCGACGGCGCAGAGCACGCCGGGGCTCAGCCTGCCTTCCTTGGGAAGGAGGGAGGGCCGCCGGACGGCCCTCCGTCCGGCGGCCGCAGCCGCAGCCGAGGCATGGCGGCTCTTGCGGCGGGCCCTGTGTGAACTGGGCATTTGAGGCTGGGGCAGGGGCATCCAGGTCTCCTGTGCGCCTGGGCATCCGAGCACTCCACCTGGCGCTCGGTACCCGGGGGTCGTTGTCGTCGTACCCGGCAGCGCTGTGAAACTCCGCGCCGGCCGAGGGAACTTGGGGCCGGAGTGCAGCAGCATCGTGGAGCTGCACAGCAGCTCCACAGGTTTTATCGAAACGTGATAATTTCTCGCACCGCGTCTCCGGCGCATCGAACAACACCGGAAGATTCCCCTCCAGCGGGGGTTGCGACAGGCCACCGCGCCGCCCGCCACCTACGCGTCCTCGACGGCAAAAAAACGGCAAAGTCGCAGGACCGTAAGTGGTCGGACCTCTCTAGGAGGGAGTACGAGGGCCGCAACTCTCGCGTCAGACAAGGATGTTGACGTGGGGAGCAACCTCGGCGGGTTTGTCGCTCTTCCCTGGACAAGCCTCACCCCGGCACGAACGAGGAAAACGATGTGTGAACTTCTGAACCGCATCTGGTCCCGCCCGCGTGGCGAGTGGACGCGCGTCCTGCGCAGGGAACTCCCTGCGCTGGCCGCCGAGATAGTGGAGGAGCTTCTGCATGGAATTCCGGAATTTTCCGCACTTATCGATGACAACGATGCCATCGATGACGAGTTGTTCCGGCAGCGGGTGGAAGAGGCTCTCCTCACCGTCCTCGGCTACCAGGATCAGCACCGGGAACAAGCACCGGACGAGCACGATGAACAGGTCGAGAGCGAGGACGAGATCGAGAACCAGATCGAGGTCGAGAGCCAGTTCGACCGCAAGGTCGAGCACGGGATCGAGCACCGGATCGGGGTCGGGACCGCGGCCCGGGCCGAGTGCGAGGTCACGCACGAGGGCCGTCGCGAAGGCCTCCGAGAAGTACGCAACGAGGTGCGCAACGAGGGCCGTCGCGAAGGCCTCCGCGAAGTACGCAACGAAGGACTGCGCGAGGCCCGGCACACGAGCCGGCACGAGTCCCGGCACGAAGGCGTCCGCGGGATGGACCGGGCGCGGCACGACCTCTTCAAGACCCTCACCGATGACAGGGACGCATCCGACATGTCCCTCAGCGAGCTCGCGGAGGCGGCCGGCTGGCCCCTCCCGCTCGCCGTACGGGCCATCGTGCCAGCCACCCCCGGCGAGACCCAGCAACTCGCGGCTGTACTGGACCACTCCCTCGTCGGCATGTTCGCGGGCCGTCCGTGCCTGCTCGTCCCCAGCACCGAGCCGGACAACCGCGCCCCGCTGGAAAACCTGCTGCGCGGCCGGTTCGCGGCCGTGGGCCACGCCGTCCCGCTCCGTGACACGGCCTCCTCGCTGCGCTGGGCGCTGCGCCTGGCCGCGCTGACACCCGCCCGCCCCGGCCTGGAGGTCCGGCCCGTCTTCGTCGACGACCACCTCTCGACCCTGTTGCTCCTTCAGGACGAGCCCCTGGCCCACGCGCTGGCCGCCCGGTGGCTGCGCCCGCTGGCCGACCTGACCCCCCGCCAGAGCGAGCGGCTGGAGGTGACGCTGCTCGCCTGGCTGGAGGGCGGCGGGGCCCCCGAGGCCGCCAAGGCCCTGAGCGTGCACCCGCAGACGGTGCGGTACCGCATGCGTCAGCTCGAGAAGCTCTTCGGGACCGGCCTGCGGGACCCCCGTACCCGCTTCGAACTGGAGATGGCCCTGCGCAGCCGCCGACTGATGGCCCAGGTCCGGCGTCAGCACTCCCGGGTCGGCCGCAGGGCCGCCCGCGTGATCCAAGCAGACTTCACCCCCATGGTCGTCGGTCGGATGGCCCGCGTGAACGGCCTCTAGACCCGAAACAGCCCGGCCCGGTCCCGTATTCACGGGGCCGGGCCGGGCTGTTTCGTGCGTAGCTCGTCCTGCGTACGTCGTCGTGATGGTGACGTCGGGCGGCGCTCGTCGGGCGGCGCTCGTCGGGTGGGGCTCATCGGGTGGGGGTGTGCGTCCAGCGGTGCACCAGCTGCCCGGGCTTTCGTGCGGCGTACGTACCACCGGGCCGGGCCGGGCCGTGTCCTGCAGTGCGGTGCAGTTCGGCGGGGTGCCGGGCCGGCCCGCCGGCCCGGCACCGGGCTGTCCTGCGCTACGGCCGCAGGGCGGGCCGGGCCCGTGTCCTGCGGTGTGACACCGGGCCGGCCGGTGCACCGCGCCGCCCGTACAACGCAGTACGCCGCCGCCGGGACTCGGCGGCGGCGACGTACATATACGAGCGGTGTTGGCCCGAAGTCGGCTTCGGACCAACACCTGTCCCGGGCCGGACACCGGGGTTGGGGGAGAGGAGGTGCGTCCGGCCCGGGAGTGGAGGGGGGAGCCCCCGCTGCGGGGGTCAGCGGCAGTTCTGCCCGTTGTTGATGCAGTTGACGGCCTTGTTCATCAGGCCGTTGGACATCACGTTGATGAAGTCGCCGTGGTCGGTCGCCGGCTTGTGGAGCTGCTCGGGGAAGCTGTCCACGGCGAACCGGGCACCCGGTGCCACCCCGTAGGTGAGGCGCATCACCAGCTGCGGCATGGCCTTGAAGCCGTTCGGGCAGCGGCCGTTCTTGTCCGCGAAGGCCACGTGCGTGCGGTGGTTGGCGCTGTCGACGTTCTTGCCGTCAAAGCAGCTCTGGAAGTTGAAGGTGCGCACCACGTCACTGCCCTTCGGGCAGACCGGGTACTTGTCCTTCAGCTGACGGTTCTCGAATCCCGTGCAGCTCCAGGAGGCGTTGGCGTTGCCGTTGCCGTTGGTGAAGGCCTTGGCGTCACCGGTGATGACGCGCATGAAGCGGGGCATCGCCGTGACCTTGCCCACCGGACTGCCCTTGAAGGTGAGCGACACCTGCTTCGGCTTGAGGATCGTGCCGACGTTGCCGTCCTGGCCGCCGCCGGGCGCCTTGGCGTCCTTCTCCACCTTGCCGTCGCGGAGGCGCAGCACGGGCCAGTAGTACGTGGACTGGTCCCCGTTGCCGCAGGTGGTGCCGGACGCTGCGAGGCTGTTGTTCGTGGAGAAGGCGTCGGTGGTCAGGTTGCCCACGTAGTCGTGCATGTGGTGGGCGCCGTTGGAGACGCCGGGGGCGACGATCACGTTGTCGGGGTTGAAGTGGCCGTTCTCGTTGCGGCCGCACTGCGAGGTGAAGGAGCCCTTCGAGGCGTTTCCGGCCTGCGCGGGATTCTTCACGTTCGGCTTGATCTTGGTGATGTTGACGAAGTCGTTCTTCGCCGGGCCGCCCTTCTGCGCGGCGGCCTGGGCGGCCGCGCCCTGTTCGCCCTTGCTCGCGGCCGCTGCCGCTCCGTCATCCGCGGCGGCCGCCTGCTTCATCGTGCACGCGGCCAAACCCTGGATCTCGTTGGGGCGTTGGCCGGCCTTGCCGATCGCGTCGGCCACGCCCGCGATGGTCTTGTCCCGCTTCTGCTTCAGGTCGCCGAGGAGGGCGGCGTCGTTCTTCGCCTGTCCGGCAGCGAGCTGCTTGTAGGCGTCGGCGACCTGGTCGTCCAGCTTCGCGAGGTTCGCGTCGACCTCGGGCTTGGCCTGTTCGGGGACCGCGGTGAGCTTCTCACCCACGTCGGGGCAATCGATGGTGGACGTCTGCCCCGCCTTGTCCTGGCCGGCGGACGCGTTCCCGGCGACGACGGCGACGCCGCCACCGCCGAGTACGAGCGCGGATATCACGCCAAGGACCTTGTTCGACAAGCGTGAGCGTTTGTGGCCCTTTTTACTCATGCGATCACTTCACTTCGTCGGTTGGACATTGTTGGAAAGGGCGTCGAAGTCGACGAGTCCGGTGTCTTCGAGGACCGTGATGTGGTCCAGAACAGTGGTGTTGGCGGATGTGGCGAGGGCCCGGACCATTGAGTTCTTGGTCTGTCCCCGGATCTGGGCCACCAGGGCGAACACCTTTCCGTGGGCTGCGCGCAGCAGTTGAGTGAACAGTCGTTCGTATTCCTCGCCGCGTGCACGGTTCATCTGGCCCAGCCAGTCCTGCTGCTGTGCGGAGGGCTGGTTGGGCAGATCGACACCGAGGGCCTGGCCGACCTGGATGACCTGCCGGTCCAGTTCGGTGTGGCCGTCGATGAGGTGCTGCCCGGCCGTCTTGATCGCGGGCCGGGAGCCGCGCTGCTGGGCCTGGCGGCCCGCGGGCAGCTCCCAGAGCCCGGCGAGCCGGACCTTGCGGATGAAGTCACGGTCCGCGGCGGTCAGTGGCCCGAAGGCCGTGCTCAATGTTCCGCCGCCGTCGTCGTCGGCGCCCGCCGGACCCGCAGGACCCGCCGCCACGGCGGCCGCGGGTCGGCTACCGAAACTGTCCACGGGTATGAGAAGCGCGATCAAGGTGAGCGCAAGGGCGGTGATGACCAGGCCGCTTCCGATCGTGTATCGCGTGGCCAACGACAAGCTGCTGATGGATCTCCGCCGCATTGACGGCACTGTGCCTCCTCGCTCCAAGGGCCGGGAGGGGGTGGCGGGGCAGGAGGGGCCGCACATGCAGTGCGGAGCGCACCCGCATTCCCGGGGTGTCACGGGACGCTAGTGCCGGGCGCGGCGTCGAAGCCGTAGGACATCACCATCGGATAAACATCCTGGCGACCCTGCGGAAGGCTGATATCTTGCGGCGCGCCCGGACATTCGCCCGGGTGGCGCCGCCGTGCCCCGTCATGCCCGGGTGCCGTCCGGCCGTGCCCGCGTGCGCGCCGGCCCGGGTACGGGACCCGGACCAGGCGTCAGAGGTGTCCACGAGGTGGTCGAAGGCCAGACCGCTCGCGGCCTCCCCGGCTGCTGGCCAACCTCCTCGCCTCACCCCAGAACATCGAGGACCTGGACGGCTGGACGCTGCACCGACCGAGGCACTCCGCGCTCACCCACGACGCCGAGTGCGGCACCTCCACCCCATGCTGCTGGCCCGCTCCCGCCACGCCTCCGTCCGCTCCTCGGAGCGGTACGCCCGCCCCGGCGTCGACTCGGTCGCCCGACACGTCGCTGAGCGCGACCCCGCTGCCCGTCGCCGGACGTGACCCTTTGAACTGGGACACCTTGGACAGCGCCCGCCGGGTCGCCCTACATCTTTCGGTCATGTCTATGACCTTCAAAGCGGCTCGTTGACTCCGACGTCGGAAACGGTGTGGAGATCCGCTGGCGACGGCCGGCATACCTCACCAGCCCCTCCAGATGAGGCCATGTACTCAAGGAACTGGAGTAGTGATCCGAGGCCGGGGGGTCCGAAGGGTTGCTGCTGAGCAGCGGCAAGTAGCGGCAAGTAGGGCGCCGTTCCCGTGGAAACGGGTGTGCCGTGATGCCTACTGGACGGCTTCATTCGGAGCCGATTGCGGGCGGTAACCGTGGAAGGTCGGCTTCCCCTCTGGCGAGGTGGCGGAGCGGGGGTGGCCGAGGGCGTCGGTAGTCATCATTTTTGGACAGTCCGGCCAGTTGTGGCTGGAGTCTATTGGTCAACCCCAAATCCCCCGCAACGGGTTCGGTGTGTCAGGATCTGCGCTTCCGCCGGAAGGGTGCCTTGGTCCGCTCGGAATCCCGGGCGCCGCTCTCTCATTCCTGTGGACGAGTGATGGATTGGCCCAATATTCCGTCATTGTCTGCATCCATCTGGGTCGGTAGAGAACCTGCCCACTGCGATTGCCGCCAGTAGGACCATTCCTTCCGCACTTCGGCGGGGCCGGCGCGGCGCCGCCTCTCAGCACGCCGATCCCCACAGCCCGCCAACCATCCGAAGGGCATCATGGAAATTGCAGCGAAGGCCACCGCGGCAGCAGTGCTGGCCGCATTCGTATGCGCCGGGCTCATCACCCCGCAGGCCGCCTCGGCCGACTCCCCGCCCTCGACTGGGGGCGGTACCTTGTCCGCGCAGGAGGTCGGTGCGGCCAAGGCCGCCAACGACGACCGGAACGACAGGTCCAAGGACGGTTGGGGCGGCAGGGACGCCCCCGCCGCCGAAATCAGGTCGAAGGACGCGTCCATGGCGGCCCACAGACCGAACGCCGGCGCCTCCACGGTCGGCAACTCGATGGAGGTCTACAACGGCCCGCACCTCGTCGGCCACCCCAACAACAGCTCGACGATCTACCACTGGTTCCCGTTACAGGGCTACGACGGGGACTGGGCGGCCTACCTGGACTCGGCGACCACCGTGTGGTCCAGCGTGCCCGCACGGAGCGGAATGCCCAACAGCCCCCTCGTGACGATCATGGGCGGCCGTGGCTACCACTGGTAGGAGACTGCTGATCGCAGCGGTAGGCGTGGTGCTGGCGGGCACCTTCGGGTGCTCGTCAGCGCCACGCACTTCCGAGGCGACAGCAGGGTCTCCTACCCCGAGCAGCGCAGCACCCTCCCAGCCGCCCGTTTCCGTGCCCCAGGACGGTTCCGACAAGCCGTTCTGCAAGGTGGACACCCCAGCCGCCTGGAAGCAGGCCCAGACCGCAGGCATGCTCCAGGCGGCGCAGGACGAGTCTTTGGACCCGATGGCCGTGGCGCCCGACGGCTCCTCGGTGATCGCCGCCAGCCGGCGCGATGGCCGTGTGACCTTGGTCTGGTTGCGTGACCAGGGTCGCGAGCGCACCACGATCTACACCGTCGCCAACTCCGGCCAGGGTGGCCTCGGCCTGGCTGACTTCGACGGCCGTTGGCTCGTCTTCGACGTCGTTGCCTCGAACGATGTCGGCTCCAAGTGGGAGCTGTTCGCCTGGGACTCGCGGGCCGGCGGAGCCCCCAAGAGCATCGCCAAGACCCAAGTCGGGCCCGATGGAAACCCGGTGCCCGGACCGTTCATGTACCCGTGGGTCAACGACGGCAAGGCGACCTGGGTCCAGGGAGTCAGCGACGGGACCAAGGACCAGAAGCTCACCGACGTCCAGCGACAGGTCCATCTCTACGACCTCGCCTCGGCGACCGACAAGATCGTGCACACCGGGCGCATGGCGCCCTCTTTCTTCGCCGGAGACACACTGGTCTGGCCAGAGGCCTTCGCCATCGACACCCCGACGAAGCTCACTGCGGTCACCGCGCAGGGCACGCCGGGCAGCCTCCCCGCGGCGCTGGCCGCCGCTGACGGCTCACCGGCCTCGGCGAGCGACGGAACCACCTGGGCGTGGACCGGAGTGGGCAACAAGAACCTGTACGCCTGGCGGGCCGGATGGCCGGCGCCGGTCATGGTGGTCGAGGGGGCGCCCATCGACTGGGTCCATGTCGCCGGAGATGTGATCACCTGGACCGATTCCACCGCGACCTGGGCCGCCGACCTGCGCGGACGCGCCTACACGCAGATGACACCGCAGTACGGCGGAACCAACAGCCACGGGACCGCCGTCGTCGTCTCCTATACCGGACCAGACAAACGATCAGTCAGCTACGTGTTCACCAGTGCAGGCCTCGCGCCGCTTTCCTGCCCGCAATGAGGGCAGCTGCCTCATAGGTACGTTCCAGCACGGAGCCTCCGAAAGACCTCAACCCGAGCCAGGACCGTGGCACTGATCCCGCAGTCCTGGCTCGTTTCTCCCGCGGTCTACGAGGCCCTCTCCCGCGGCACCGGGCCCGCCGGCTCCGAGGTCCTGACCGGGTCCTGACCTGGTTCGGTCGGTGCCCGTGCTGGGCACGGGCAAAGGGCCGTCTCCGCCGTCCTCGCTCTGGGACGCCGTCTCGCCCGGATGGACCGGCTTGGCCGGCACGAGCCTTGGCTGCCCTCATCCGGCCGATGGCCTCGCCCCATGCGATGCGGTACACCGAGCGGGTCCTCAACGCCCTGAACGGCCTGGGGCAAGCGCGGCAGGGCACCGGGATGCCCCCCCCCGAGGAACGGTGCTCCAGCTGGCTGGGATCCCCGGGAGGGCTGCGGGCGTACGTGCCGCCCGCAGCCCTCCCGTCGGCCCGTCCGCAGGATCAGGCGAGCGCCGCGGCCGCCGCCAGCATCCGCTCCGGGGCCCGGTCGGGCCGCGGCGCCGGCGCCGGTGCCTGCGGCTCCGGCGCCGGATCGGCCGTGTGGGTGTCCGTCAGGAGCGCGATCAGGGAGGTACGGGCGCGGGCGACGCGGGAGCGCACCGTACCGATCGGGCAGCCGACGGCCGTGGCCGCCTCGGCGTAGGACAGGCCCAGCAACTGGGTCAGGACCAGGGCCTCCCGGCGCTCGGCCGGGATCACGGCGAGCAGTTCCGCCAGGGCGATGCCGTCCTCGAAGCCCGGTACGTCGTACGGCTGGGTCTGCTCGGCGGCCGCCTGCCAGTCGCAGCGGTCCGAGAGTCTGGGCCGGGCAGCCGCGTGGCGCAGGCTGTCCACGACCGTGCGGCGGGCTATGGACAGCAGCCACGTGCGCGCGGAGGAACGGCCCTCGAACCGGTGCAGGCTCGCCAGCGCACGGAGGAAGACGTCCTGGGTGAGGTCGTCCGCCGCCTGGGTGTCGGCACTGAGGTAGGCCACGTAGCGCCAGACGTCGCGGTGGAGCGCGCGCACGAACCGGTCGGTCTTCACGGGATCCCCGTCGCGGGCGTCCAGCGCCAGCCGGGTCACCGCCGCGTCGGAGTCGGGGGTGCGCCGGGCCGGCCGGTCGCCGGTGGTACAGGAAGGGGTCGTCAGGGCAGCAGTCATCGCCACAAGGTCCTTACGGGCAAGGGGAGTCCGGCGCCGCGAGCGGCGGGGCCGGTGAGGGGTGCGGCCGGCCGGAAGGCACGGCCGGGGCCCGAGGCGCGGAGTACGGGTGCGAGAGCGGTCGCGGGCGCGGCTCGGGGAACCAGCTGTCAGAGGACAGCGGTTCCCGCCGGCGGACCCCGTGAGGTGATGGCGTGGACGAGGAAGAGCCGGCGCGGCGCGCGGTGGTGGCGCCGGCGGCGGATCCGGACCGGCGGCAGGTGTGCCGGCACCGCCGTACGGAGCAGCAGCCGCAGCGGAGTCCAAAAGCGCGCGGCGACGGCGCGCACCACGCGGAAGACGGCGCGCTCGCCGTGGGCGAGCCACAGCCCGCACACCACGGCGGCCAACAGGTGCGCGGCCAGCATGCCGAACGGAGACATGGCGGCCGCCTCGTGCACACCACCCGGCAGCGACCCGCCGGTCGCACCGGCCGCACCGGTCACGGCGGACGCGACGTCCGCCGTCCCGTGCACGGCGTGGTGCAGGTGGGCCGGGGCGTGCGGCCCCCCGCCGCCGGTCGGCTGCGACATCGGAGGCATCGGAGATATTAGGGACATCACCGACATCTGCCCTGATCCGGTCGGCGCGGCCGGCCCGACGAGGGACTGGGCCAGGGAGAATCCGGTGTGGAGCACCGCCTGGACGGCGACGGCCGCCGTCGTCACGGCGAGCAGCCCGCGCTCACGTCCCGCGAGGGCCCAAGCCGTCGCCGCCGTGCCCGGGAAGGCGACGGACAGGGCCCACCACGGCACGGCCGCACCCGACATGATCAGGTGTCCGGTCGCCGCGAGCAGCACACAGAGGGCTGCGAACATCGCAGCCCGGAGGGCGCGGAAACAGCGGACCGGGTTCATCGAGGGCTCATCCTTGCACCGGCCTCCCGAGCCGCACATCAGGGTGCGCACTTCCGGACAAGTTCCCGCGTCCCGGCCCGTCATGACCGGGCGGCACGCCTCGTGTGGTGCAAGGCACAGCAGAGGCAGGGAACCTGCCCGCCGCTCCATCCGACTGCCTACCCGCTCGGTCGAAGAGTTCAACGTCCTGGGAAGGGAGACTTCGTGACGGCGGAGGGGACGGCGACGGCATCGCCGGCGGAGAAGGACGGTGCGGCGGGGCGGCAGTTGACCGCGCTGCTCACCAGCGCCATGGCGTTCTCGATGCTCCAACTGTTCCTCCTCGGGGCGCTGGGCCCGCGCCTGGTCAGCGAACTCGGCGTGTCCCCGGCCGTGTTGGGACTGACGACCACGATCGGCTTCGGGACCGCCGCCGTGCTGTCCCCGGCGGGCGGCCGGATCGTGGACCGGATCGGTCCGCGCCGCTCACTGGTGGTCCTGCTGCTGGTCTCCGCGACGGCCCTCGCCCTGATCGGCGCCGCGCCCGGCGCCGGTCTGCTGCTCGCCGCCGTCGCACTGGGCGGCGTACCCCAGGCGCTGGCCAACCCGGCCACCAACAAGGCCGTGCTGCGCGCCGTTCCGCCCGCCCGGCGGGGCGCGGTGACCGGACTCAAGCAGTCCGGGGTCCAGCTCGGCGCCTTCGCGGCCGGACTGCCGCTCGCCCTGCTCGCGGGCGGCATCGGCTGGCGGGGCGCGGTCTGGACCGGCGCCGGCGCCGCCCTGCTCGCCGGGCTGTGGGCCCTGCGGGTCCTGCCCGCCGACCCCGCCGCGCCGCCCGCAGGGCCGCGTACGGCTCTCGTGCCGCGGGGGATGGTGGCCTGGCTGGCGGTCTTCTCGCTGTTCCTCGGCGCCGGGATCGCCTCGGTCAACACCTACCTCGCGCTCTTCGGCGCCCAGCGACTGGACATGGGCCCGACGGCGGCGGCCGCCCTGGTCGCCGTACTGGGCGTGGCGGGGATCGCGGGCCGGGTCGGCTGGTCGAAGGCGGCCAGCCCCGGGCGGGCCGAATGGCTCCCGGGATGGCTGGCCTGCGGGGCGCTCGGCGCGGCGGTCCTGCTGGCGGCCGCCCTGGTGGCGGGCCCGCTGGTGTGGATCGGGGCGATCGCCGTCGGAGTCTTCGCCGTCTCCGGCAACGCCGTCTCGATGGTGCTGGTCATGCAGCGGGCCGCCGCCGGCCGCGCCGGACAGGACTCGGCGCTGGTCGCGGCCGGGTTCTTCGGCGGATTCGCGGCGGGCCCGCCCCTGTTCGGCCTGCTCGCGCAGAGCGGACGGTACGGGCCGGGCTGGCTGCTGGTCGCGGCGGAGTTCGCGGCGGCGGCGGCCGTCGCGTTCCTGTGGGCCGTACGGGACCGCCGGCAGGGCGCGGCATGAGCGCGGGCGGAGCCGGGCCGGTCCCGGCCCTCGCGGCCGTCATGGAACGCGTGGCGGTGACCGCCGAGGCGGTGGGCCCCCGCTTCCCGCTGTACGCCGACCCGGCCGACGGGCGGTGGACGACCACCGGCCGCGGCTCGTGGACCGGCGGGTTCTGGGCCGGGCTGCTCTGGCTGCGGGCACGGTACACCGGCGCCGCGGCCGACCGGCGCGCCGCCGCCGCGTGCACGGCCCGGCTCGAACCGTGGGTGGGGGCCGACACCGCCACCCGCGGCCTGATCCTCTGGTACGGGACCGCTCCGGCCGGGGACGACGCCGCGGCCGCCGAGCTGCGGGACCGCGCCGCCCGGGCAGTGCTGGCGGCCCACGACCGCGAACTCGGGCTCGTGCCCTGGGGGGACGCGCTCGGCGGACCCCGACTGCTCGCTCGCGTGGATGGGGTGCCGGGGACCGTACCCCTGCTGGCCGGAGCCGGACCCGAGGGCGCCGCCGCGGCGGCCGCCCACCTGCACCGCCACCTCGATCTCTGCCTCGGCGCGGGCCGTGGCCGGGACCTCTCGCTACGGCCCGCCCTGCACTACGACGCGGTCGCTGGCTGGCAGCCCTGCGCGGACCCGCCGCCGGGCTGGAGCCGGGGCCGGGCCTGGCTGCTCCTGGCCGTGGCCGACGCCCTGCTGCGCCCGGACCCGGCGACGCCCGGCCCGGCCGCCCGGCTCGCCGGGGCGGCCGAACTCCTGGCGGCGGAGGGCGGATCCCCGACAACCTGGGGGTCCCCCCGGACGGAGTCTGGGGGATCAGGCGCGGTGCCGGGCGTCGCGGGCCCGGCAAGATCCGAAAGGGACGGCCCGGTCCCGGCGGCCGACGCCGCCCGGCCGGACGGGCCGCTCGACACCTCGGCCGCCGCGATCACCGCCGTCGCCCTGCTGAAACTCGCCCGGGTGCCCGGCCCCCGGGCGGCCGCGTACGCGCACCGGGCCGAGGCGATCCTCCACCACCTCGCGGAGCACCACCTCACCGGCCCGAACTCCGGGCGCCCGCCCGGGATGCTGCTCGACGGCTGCTACGACGCCGGGAAGGACCTGGCCGTCCGGCACGAGCTGATCTGGGGCGACTTCTTCCTGGCGCTCGGCCTCGCCGCCCTGGACGGGGTCATCGACATCACCCGCATCTAGGCCGCCCCTTTCGTATCTTGCCGGGCCCCCGACGCCCGACGAGATCCGAAATCGACGGCTCAGGACGACTCCCTGCCGCCGTCAGCCGCGTAGCCGCGCAAGACCCGGCGGGCCACGGAGGTGATGTGCAGCTCGTCCGGCCCGTCGAGGATGCGGGCGGCCCGGCCCGTGCGCAGGAGCGCGGGCAGGGGGGTGTCCGGTCCGAGCCCGGCGGCGCCGTGGACCTGGATGGCGGAGTCCGCGACCTGCTGGAGCATGCGCGCGGCGGCGACCTTGGCGAGCCCCACCTCCGTACGGGCGTCCCGTCCGGCGTCGATCAGCGCCACCGCCTCGTGCACCAGGGGGCGGGTGGTGCGCAGGGCGAGCAGGGCGTCGAAGACGTGACCCTGGATCAGTTGTTGGTCGGCGAGGGGCCCACGGGACCCGCTGCGCGTGGCGGCCCGCTCGCACATGAGGTCGAAGGCGCGCCGGGCTTGGCCGAGCCAGCGCAGGCAGCGCAGGGTGCGACCGAGCTGCAGCCGCTCACCCGCGATGGCGAGCGCGTCCCCGGGCTCCCCGAGGAGGTGGTCGGCCGGGACCCGGACCCGGTCGAGCTCGATCTCGTACTGGCCGCCGACACCGAGCACGGGAAGTTCGCGTACGACGCGGAAACCGGCCGACGCGGTGGGTACGAGCAGCAACGACAGCCCCTCGCGGTCACCGGCGCTCCCGCCGGTGCGGGCCATGACCGTCACCAGGTCGGCGCCCGCGGCGCCGGAGGTGAACCACTTGCGGCCGGTGACGAGCCAGCTCCCGTCCGGCCCGCGCTCGGCCCGGGTGCCGGTCCCGAAGGGGTCGGTGCCGGGGACGTCCGGCTCGGTCATGGCGTAACAGGTCCGCACCTCCCCGGCGACCAGCGGCTTCAGGTACGCCTCGCGGACCGCGGTCCCCCCGTGCCGCGCCAGCATCGTCACGTCGAGCAGCGGGGCCGATCCCAGCGCGGCCGGACCGTGGTCACTGGCCCCCTCCGCCTCGGCCAGTGCGGCGTACGCCCGGAAGCCCAGTCCGCCGCCGCCCAGTTCCTCCGGGAGCGGCAGCGCCCACAGGCCCTCCTCCTGCGCCCGGCCGCGCAGTTCGGCCAGCGCATCGGCCGCAGCGGACCCGCCCGCGTCCAGCACCGCCTCCCGCGGGATCACCCGGGTGCGGACGAACCGGTCGATCCGCTCCCTCAACTCATCGGTCCCCACGGCCTGTTGCGCACCCGAGGTGTGGTCCGTGCCTGGATCCGTCACTTCTTTCCTCCTCATTCCCGGGAACTCGCGGGAACGGCCGACCGACTCACTGTCCGTGGAACTGGTCGGGTGCGGACGCTCCCGAGTTCCCCAGATTCGGTAAGACCCGGGCGCCGGCCACCGCCGCGCCAGGAGAGGAGAGGCATGGCGTCACCAGCAACCACGCAGACGGTCCGGCCGCTCGACACACTGCGCTTCGACACCTCGGGGCCCCCGCAGATCGCGAGCGTCATCGCCGACCACCTGCGGCTGCTCGGCGCACGGACGGACCGCCCCGTAGAGGGGGACGCGTCCACGGGCGCCGCCACCAGTACCGGGGGCACCACGCTCACCGGCGGCGGGTTCGACCCGGTGCACGCGAGCGCCACCTGGGCGGATCCCCTGAGCGGGCTCGTCGACGAGGCCACGGTGCAGGCCGCCACCGGCATCATGGCCGTACACGGCCGGCGCGACGGCAGCCCGCGCGGCCTCGCCGTCGACTACGCGGCCACCGCCACCGGAGTCCTGGCCGTACAGGGGCTGCTCGCGGCCCTCGTGGGCCAGGCCCGCGGCGGCGCCGCCCGCGCGGTCACCACCAGCGCGGACCGGGCGGGCCTGCTCGCGGTCTCCCAGTACCTGGCCGCCGCCGGGGCCGACGAGGGCGAGGCCGCCGAACTCGCGCCCGGAGGACCTCCGTTCACCTCCGCCGACGGCATCCTCTTCGAACTGGAGACGCTCGATCCGGGCGCCTGGGCGGCCTTCTGGAAGGCCTTGGAGGCCCCGGCGGAAGCCCTGCGGACTGGCTGGCGACCCTTCCAGTTCCGCTACGCCACCGCCTGCGCCCCCTTCCCGGCGGCCCTCCACCTCACGGCCCGGTCCCACACCTGGGAGCGGATCCGTCGGGTCGCAGCCGCATCCGGCACCGAGGTGTGCGCCCTGCACCCGCTCGCGGAACGGGCAGCGGAACGGGCTGCCCAACACGACGGCGCCACCCCCTGGTCCCTGACACGGTCGGTCACCGGACGTCTCACCGCCAGGTCGGCCCGGCTGCCCGGCGCGGCACACTCCGGCGGGCCCCTGGCCGGGCTGACCGTGCTGGAGGCGGGCCGCCGCATCCAGGCACCGCTCGCGGCGCATCTGCTCGGGCTCCTCGGCGCCGACGTGATCCGGATCGAACCGCCTGGCGGCGACCCGCTGCGCGGCATGCCCCCGGCCTGTTCCGGGATCTCGGCGCGCTGGCTCGCCCTCAACCGGGGCAAGCGGGCCGTGGAGATCGACATCAAGCAGGAGGCCGACCGTCGACGGCTGCGCGAACTGGCGGCCGGGGCCGACGTCTTCCTGCACAACTGGGCGCCGGGCAAGGCCGCCGAGCTCGGCCTCGACTCCGAGGACCTCGCACGGGTCAATCCCGCGCTCGTCTACGCGTACACCAGCGGCTGGGCCGACCGGATCGAGGACGCCCCCATGGGCACCGACTTCATGGTCCAGGCCCGCACGGGCGTCGGCGAGGCCGTCCGCCCCGAGGGCGAGGCCCCGGCGCCCTCGCTGATGACCCTGCTCGACGTGCTCGGCGGACTGCTCGGCGCCGAGGCCGTCCTCGCCGGGCTGCTGCTGCGCGAGCGCAGCGGCCACGGCGTACGCGTGGACTCCTCCCTGCTCGGCGCGGCCGACACGCTGACCGCCCCCGCCCTGCGCCGGGCGGCCCGCGGGGAGAACCCCCGTCGACCGGCCGGATTCCGGCTCCCGCGGCAGACGGCGGACGGCTGGCTCGCGCCCGTCGACGCCGACGCCGGCGCCGTGGCCACCCACGACCTGAGCGGCCTGTCCACGACCGAGGCCCTGGCCCGGCTGCACGAGCACGGGTTGACCGCGACCGCGGTCACCACCGAACTGTCCGACCTGCACCACGATCCGCGCTTTTCCGGCTCGATCAGCCGCGACGCGCACGGCGCCCCCGCAGTCCCCGACCCCTGGAGCTTCGTATGACCGCCGACAGGCTCGTTCTGCACGACCTGCTGCCCGCCGAACTCCGCCGGTCCTGGGTGGTCGACGGGACCTGCCCCGACCTCGACCTCTACAGCCTCTTCCGGGCACGCCAGATCGCCGACCTGCACCGCACGGCCGTCATCGACGCCAAGGGAAAGCTCTGCTACACCGCGCTGGACCGCAAGGTCCGATGTCTGGCCACCGGCCTGCGGGAGCTGGGGATCGGCCCCGGCGACGTGGTCGGCGTGCAACTCCCCAACAACCGCTCCGCCGTCATCGCCGACCTCGCGCTCGCCGCACTCGGCGCGGTCGCCCTCCCCTTCCCGGTGGGCCGGGGCGTCCTCGAAGCGGAGTGCCTGCTGCGCCGCGCCGAGGCCGTCGCCGTCATCGCGGCCACCGAGCACCGGGACTTCCGGCACGCGGCGGATCTGAGCACGCTCGCCCGGGCCCTTCCGGCCCTGCGCCACGTGATTGCCGCCGGCCCCGGAACCGCGCCTGAAGGAACGATTCAGCTTTCGGGGCTGCTGCGGTCGGACCCCAGCGGATTCGTCCCGGCCCGGCCCGATCCCGACAGCGCCGCACGCATCCTCGTGTCCTCCGGCTCCGAGGCCGAGCCGAAGATGATCGCGTACTCGCACAACGCGCTGGCCGGCGGACGCGGGAACTTCCTCGCCTCCCTCATCCCGGACCGCACCCCGCCGAGCTGCCTCTTCCTCGTACCGCTGGCGTCCGCCTTCGGGTCCAACGGCACCGCCGTCACCCTCGCCCGGCACGGCGGCACCCTCGTCCTGCTCGACCACTTCAGCCCGGAAGCGGCGATCGCGGCGGTGCGCGAACACCGGCCGACGCACGTCCTCGGCGTGCCCACCATGGTCCGCATGATGCTCGAACGCCTCGACGGGACGGACGAGGCGCTGCCCGCGCCCACCGCACTGGTCCTCGGCGGGGCGCCGCTCGACGAGACCACAGCCGCCGCCGCGGCCCGGGCCTTCGGCTGTCCCGTGGTGAACCTCTACGGCTCCGCCGACGGGGTCAACTGCCACACGGGGCTCGGCAACACGGTGCCGCCCATCGACGGGTCCGGGGTCGTCGCCGGCCATCCCGACCCCCGGGTCGCCGAGATCCGCATCGCCGACCCCGACACGCACGAACCGCTGCCCGACGGCGCCGTCGGCGAGATCATCTCGCGCGGCCCGATGACCCCGCTGTGCTACGTGGGCGCGCCCGACCTGGACGCCCGCTACCGTACGCCCGACGGCTGGGTCCGCACCGGTGACCTCGGGTACCTCGACTCCGACAGCGTCCTGCACGTCGTCGGCCGCCTCAAGGACATCGTCATCCGCGGCGGCGCCAACATCAGCCCGGCGGAGGTGGAACGCGAACTCACCGCCCACCCCCAGGTCCGGGACGTGGCCTGCATCGGCGTGCCGGACCCGCTGATGGGGGAGCGGCTGGCGGCCTGCGTGGTGCCGCGCGCAGGACAGCCCCTCACCCTCGCCTCCCTCGGTGAACACCTCACGCGGCGCGGGCTGGAGCGGAGCAAGCACCCCGAGCGGCTGCTCCTGATCGCCGAACTGCCCCTGACGGCGGCCGGCAAACCGGACCGCGCCGCCCTGCGCGAGCGCCTCGCGGCGACCGTCGCGGTTCCTGCACCGCTCGCCCAGGCGGGATGACGTCCGGGTCCCGGCGGCGGCCGGAGGCTCGCCGCCGGGACCCCTTCCCGCACCCATGTGAGCAGCCCCGGGCCCCGGTTGAGTCTCCCGTGGGGGGAGACACCAAGCTGGGGGCATGGACAGCGACACGCTCCATTCCATCGGAGACCTATCCCGCCGGACCGGCCTCACCGTGAAGACCATCCGGTTCTATTCCGACCAGGGCATCGTCCCGCCGACCGATCGCAGTCCGGCGGGCTACCGCCGCTACGGCCCCGACGCGCTCGCCCGCCTGGACCTCGTCCGCACGCTGCGCGATCTCGGGCTCGACCTCGCGACCGTCCGCCGGGTCCTGGACCGGGAGGTGTCCCTGCCGGACGTCGCAGCAGCGCACGCCAACGCCCTGGACGTGCAGATCCGTACCCTGCGCCTGCGCCGGGCCGTGCTCCGCGCGGTCGCCAGGCGCGGCCCCACCCCCCTGGAGATGGACCTCATGCACCGACTCGCCACGCTCTCCCAGGTCGAACGACGCCGGCTCGTCACCGGATTCGTCGACGACGCCTTTGAAGTCCCCCATTCCAATCCTGAGTTCGAGGCCCTGATGCGATCCGTCACGCCCGAGCTCCCCGACGATCCCACCCCCGAACAGGTCGAGGCCTGGGTGGAACTCGCCGAACTCTGCCAGAACGAGGACTTCCGTGCCGCGCTGCGCCGCATGGCCGAGGAGCAGGCCGAAGAGCCCGCCCGGCAGGGCGTCGGCACGCTGCACGACGCCCTGAACCGGGCGATGCGCGAACGGATGGCCGAGGCCGTGTCCGCCGGCCTCGTGCCGGCCTCGGCGGGCGGCGTGTTCCTGTCCGACTCACTGGGCGGCCTCTACGCCCACGCCTTCGAGTGCGCCGACGAGGGCGATCTGCGCCGCTGGCTCCTCGCCCGCTTGCGGACGACCGGCGACCCCCACGCCGAGCGCTACTGGCGGCTCCTCGCCGTGGTCAACGGCTGGCCCGCGTCGCCGACGCTCGCCCCCGTGTACTCATGGTTCACCACGGTCTTCGCCAAGGGCGACGCCGAACACCACGAGGGCCTGACGCGATGAGGACGCGCACACTGACCTTCGGCCTGTACGCGGACGAAGGGGGGCTGGCGTGGGTCGAAGGCCTCGTCGAGGACGCCGTGCGCTCCCGGAACGCCCGCAACACCCGGATCACCGGCGTGACCGTCGCGCACTCCCTCCCCGGGAGCGAGGGATCGACCGCGGACGCGTACGACTTCCTCGCGCACCAGTGGGCCGTGGAACACCCCGGGCAGAGCAGTGGCGAACGGCGAGCGGTCGAGCTGCGCGTCCGTCTGGTGTGTTCCCGGCGGGCGCACCGGGTGATCCGCAGGACGGTGATCAGTACCTTGTGCCCCGAGGAAACGGCCCCCCACGCCTGCCGCGTGCCCTGGACGGCCTACTGAGTTCCCGGGGGGCGCCGGGGGCTGCGTTGGTACGGCTACCGAACCCGGCGTTCCGCACCCTGCGGCCCCCGCACCCTGCGGCCCCCGCACCCTGCGGCCCCCGCACCGTGCGGCCCCCGCACCCTGCGGGGGCCGGTGTCGTGCTCAGGAGCCGCCCATGGCCTTCTTCAGCTCGGCCGCGGCGTTGCGGTAGACCGCCAGCAGGTCCAGGTCCTCTCCCGGGTAGTTGACGATCTTCACCTGCTTGGCGCCGGAGTCGGGCAGTACCGTGCCCGTGGACATGTGCGCGTTGTCCAGCACCAGCTCCGGCTTCTTCGCCGCGAGCTCGGCCAGCTGCGCCGGAGTCACGGCCTCGGGTCCGTAGGTGCCCACCGGGGTGGCGCCCACGAGCTTCGCGGCCCAGGTGGTGAAGACCTGGCTGACGACGGAGGGGGTCTTGCCGCCCGGCCAGGCGGCCTGGACGTCCTTGTTCAGCTTGGTGTACTCGGTGTCGAAGCCGGCCTTCCACTGGGTGGCGGCCTCGGGGGTACCGAACAGACCGGCGAGCCGGGCGACTTCGGCGGACGCCTTGGCGGGATCGTTGTCGAGCTCCACCTCGACCAGCTTCGCCTTGGAGCCGGCGGCCTCCTTGATCTTCGCGGCGTACGGTTCGAAGGGCGCGTAGAGCACGAAGTCGGCCTTGGCCACGGCGGCGAGGTCCGACGGCTTGGGATCGTAGTCCGGGGCGTGGTGGACGGACTGCGGCACGATGACCTTGACGTCCTCGGCGCCCGCGGCCTTGGCGAAGGCGCCCTCCCAGGTGGTGGTCACGACCACGACCGGCTTCTTGGCCTGCGGCTGGGTGCCGTCCTGGGACTTCGCGTCCTGGGACTTCGCGTCCTCGGACGAGGGGGTGTTGCCGCAGGCGGCGGTCAGAGCGAGCGCCGCGCTCAGTGCGAGGAGGGAAGGGATACGGACGCGGGTGCGCGCCATGAGCTGATTCTCCGTTCGGGTATGAAATGCACCGCGAGGACCAGTGCCCCCGCGGTCAGGACGAGGACCGGGCCGGGCGGCCAGTCCAGCCACAGGGCCAGCAGGAACCCCGTCAGATTCACCGCCACGCCGATGCCGATCGCCCAGAAGGTGATCGACTTCAGTGAGCTGCCCAGGCGACGGGCGGCGAGTGCGGGCAGCAGGGTCAGGGCGTCGACGAGCAGCGCGCCGGTCAGTTTGATCGCCCCGGCGACCGCGATGGCGACCAGCACCAGCAGTGCGGCGGTCAGCGCCCGCACCGGTACGCCGGAACACTGGGCGAGCTCGCGGTCGTACAACAACAGGCCGATCTCGCGCCGCCGCCACCAGAACAGGCCCGGTACGACGACGGCCAGCACGCCCAGGACGACGAGATCGGCCGGGCCCACCGACAGGATCGACCCCCACAACAGGGCGAAGGCCCCCGAGGCGTTGACCCCCGAGACGGCCAGCAGGAGCAGCGCCGCCGCGATGGCCAGGCTCATGAGCAGGCCCATCGCCCCCGACAGGCCGTCCGGGGTCCGGGCGAGCGGGGCCACGCCCGCGCCGGCCAGCGCGCAGGCCACCAGCGCGCACAGCATGGGGTCGAGTCCGGTGAGCAGTCCGACGGCGATGCCCAGCAGGGCGACGTGCATCATCGCGAACCGCACCGGCATGATGTCGAGCCCGACGATGATCACGCCGATGACCGGCAGGCCGATGGCGGCTAACAGCAGCGCCACGCCGGCCCGTTGCACGGGCAGTAGTTGGAGGAGTTCGCCGAGGTCGGCGGTGGCCAGGTGCACGGCGAGGTTCACCGGACCTCCCGCAGGTGGCCCGCGGCCATCTCCAGCACGCGGTCGCAGCGGTCCGCCAGCGCCCGGTCGTGCGTTACCACGATGAGGGTCACCGGCAGGGAGGTGAGGACGTCCGCGGCCTCCGACTGACCGTCGAAGTCGAGGGCGGCGGTCGGTTCGTCCGCCAGGAGCAGCTCGGCTCCCGCGGCGATGCAGCCGATCGCCCGGGCGAGGTACATCCGCTGCAACTGGCCGCCTGAGAGGGTGTGCAGGGGCCGCCCGACGAGCGGACCCACACCGAGCCGCTCCGCGGCCTCGGCCGCTTCCGCCGGAGCGTTGCTGGCGGCCAGCAGTTCGCCGCCGAGCAGGGGGAAACGGCCGGCGGCCGGCTTCTGCGGGATCCAGGCGCAGGCCCGGCGCCGCCAGGCCCACTCGGCGGGCGACCGGCCCTCCCGGCCGCCGACCGTGATCGAGCCCGTCGTCTGACGGTGCAGACCGAGCACGGCGCGCAGCAGCGTCGTCTTGCCCGAGCCGTTGGTGCCGGTCAGGGCCACGCGCTCACCGGCGGCGATCTCCAGATCGACGTCCGAGACGGCCTCCACCCGGCCGTGCCGGCACACGACGTCCCGCATGCGCACATCCAGTCCGCCCATCTCACGCCTCCTCCGCCGCGAGGGAAGGCGAGGATCCGCCTCCCACGCCGCAGTAGTCGGACGGGGGGCGCCCCGGGTTCCCGGCGGACCAGGACCGATTCCGTGGAGGCCCGCACCGTCGACCCGGGCGGGGGCGGATCCGGAGCCGATTCCGGCCGTGTTCAGATCGGGTGGCCCTCGGCGTCCGTGTGGTCCTTCTGGCCGGAGAACTTGTTCAGGAACACGTCGAAACGGCCGTCGGGGCGGCGGGTCATGGTCGCGCCGTCCTGCCAGATGCCGTTCTCGGGCCACCACTGGCTGCCGAAAGCGTCGCCCTGGTTCTGGTGGATGTTGTGGACGCCCAGCCCGGTGTCGAACGGTTCGCCGAAGACCAGGATCGGCCGTCCGACGGCGAGGATCGGCTCGAAGGCGTTGGCGGCTTCGACGTTGGAGCCCGAGGTCCAGGGCGGGGAGGACTTCAGCAGCCGGTCGAGGAGTTCGCCCAGCGGGCCGGGTAGCCACCCGGGCCACTCCTGGAGCCTGCGCAGGGCCGGATGGCGGAGGTAGTCGAGGGCTCCGGACCGGGGCACGCGGTCGAGGTCGTGGAAGCCGGGCGCCATCGCGGCCACCGGGCCGAGCGCCGCCGCGTCCACGGTGAAGACCTTCCACTGCACGCCGGTCTGCGAGTCGTGGCTGTCCACGTCGACGGCGCACTTGTACCGTCCGTCCGGGGTGTCGACCCGGAGGTTGACGTGGAACCAGGCGCCCTCCGTGTCGGGGGTGTCGCGGAAGTGCTTCTGGAGGGTCCCGGCCAGCACGCCGTAGCGGTCGAATGGCATGTTCCCCAGTGAAGCACCGGGCCAGCCGCTCGGGTGGTTCTGGCGCGCGGGCGCGAGGGGGATCGGGCCGGACCGGATCGGATGGCCCTACGTTCGGTTGCGTGCGGCCCCTTCGGACCGCGCGAGGCGCCTACGCAAGAGGTCGAACGTTCATGAGTCTCAGCATCCGCAACCAGCTCGCGGGCACCGTCACCGCCGTCACCGTCGGCGAGGCCATGGCGACGGTCAAGGTCCGGCTGGACGGCGGTCAGGAGATCACCGCCGCCATCACCGCCGACGCCGTCAAGGACCTCGGCCTCACCTCGGGTTCCGCGGTGAAGGCGCTCGTCAAGGCCACCGAAGTGGCCCTGGCCACCGGGCCGGTCGAGAACATCTCCATCCGCAACCAGATCACGGGCACGGTGTCCGACGTCGCCGTCGGCCCGGCCATGGCCGCCGTGAAGGTCAACGTGAACGGGGGCGGGCTGACCGCGGCCGTCACCGCCGACGGTGTCCAGGCGCTGGGCCTGGCCCCCGGATCCTCCGTCGTGGCGCTGATCAAGTCGACCGAGATCTCCCTCGCCGGAGCCTGACCCGGTCGCACCGTCCGGCCGGGGCTCAGATGCCCGGCGCCGCCAGGGCGCCGAACCACACGTGCGTGACCGCGCTGACGTAGCGGGCCCCGCACCGGTCCGAGGGGACCACCAGCTGGGCCCCGGACCCGTCCAGGTCCTCCCCGTCCAGGCGGGTGGCCAGCAGCACCGGGGTGCCCCCGAAGTCGGCGTCCAGTTCGGCCCAGGCGAGGACGCTGTGGTGGCCGTCCCCGCCGCTGACCGCCAGCAGGAAGCGCGACCGGTCCTTGCGGCGCCGGGCGTCGAAGGCAGGCCCCGCGCTCGCGACCACGTCGCGCAGCAGCACGCCCTCGAAGACGTGGTGCTGCGGGCCGTTCGTCGCACAGTCGAAGACCACCTTGGCCCGGTGCTGCTCCCATGCGCGCAGGTCGGCGACGCTGAGCAGGGCCGGGCGGTCGAGGTCGCCGTGCAGCATGAGTTTGGCCATACGAGCCCGATTCCCACGTCCCGTCGCCCAGGAAACGTATCTGCCATCCGCATCTCACCATGTGAGTCGCATGTGAGTGCGTTCTACCCCATTGCGGCTTGCATCTTCTGCCAGACGACGTCCCTCGTCAGGGGCATCTCCGTGAACCGCACCCCGGTCGCGTCCCGCAGGGCGTTGGCGAAGGCTGGACCCACCGGGTTGAAGGGGCTCTCGCTCATCGACTTGGCGCCGAGCGGGCCGATCGCGTCCGAGGTCTCCATGAAGTGGACCTCCGTGCGCGGGACGTCCGCGTACTGCGGGAGCCGGTAACGGCGGAACGCCGCGGTGGTGACCTCGCCGCGCTCGTCCACCCGTACCGTCTCGAACAGGGTCGCGCCCAGTGCCTGGGCCACACCGCCCTCCACCTGGCCGCGGCACTGCATCGGGTTCATGACCTTGCCCGCGTCCGCCGCGTGCACGCTGCGCAGGATCTTCATCTCGCCGGTGTGCGGGTCGACGGCGAGGCGGAACCACTGGGCGTTGAACGCGACCGAGCGGGGGGATCCGGTCCAGTGGCCGTCCGCGGCCATCTCCTCCAGCTTGCCCTTGTCGTGCGCGGCCTCGTACAGCTCCTTGAGGGCGACGGTCCGGCCCGCACAGTCGATGGACTCGGGCCCCAGCTTGCACAGGTGCCGGGCCACGCCCGTGTGCCGGGCCGCGAAGGTCTGCAGGCGCTCCGCGAGCGAGTTCGCCGCCAGCATCACCGCCTTGCCCGCCACCACCGTGCCGGCCGAGCCGAACGCGCCGGTGTCGTGGCGGACGACGTCCGTGTCCGACTGGCGGACCGCGATCCGGTCCACCGTCGTGTTCAGCGCACCGGCCGTGATCTGCTTGTGGACGGTGGTCGTGCCGTTGCCGAACTCCGCGGTGCCGACCGCGATGTCGTACGTGCCGTCGCGCAGCAGACTGATCCGGGCGTCGGCGAAGTGGCCGCCCGGCGGGCCGGTCGCGATCATGGCGACCGCCGATCCCGTGCCGGTGAGCCAGCCCTCGGGGACGTCCTCGTGGCTGCGGTCCTCGGCGATGGCCTTGCGCACCACGTCCATGCACTGCGTCATCCCGTACGAGGCGATGAACAGGTCCTCCTCGTGGCCGATCGGGGTGACCATGGGGTCGCCGGCGCCGATGACGTTCTTCTCGCGCAGTTCGAGCGGGTCCATGCCGAGCCGGATGGCGAGCTCGTCCATCACCGATTCGAGGGCGAAGAGGACCTGGCCCAGGCCGTAACCGCGGAAGGCACCGGCCGGGACGCCGTTGGTGTAGACGGAGTACGCCTCCACCTCCTTGTTCGGCGCCTTGTAGACGGCGAAGGACTCGCCCACGCTGTGGAACATGACCGCCGGGCCGTGGTTGCCGTAGGCGCCGGTGTTGGAGACCACGCGGATGCGCAGCGCGGTGAGCGTGCCGTCGGCCTTGGCGCCGATCTTGACGGTGATCTTGAAGGGGTGGCGGGTGGTGGCACCGTAGAACTGTTCGGCCCGGGTGAATTCGAGTTTCACCGGCCGGCGCAGCTTCAGGGCAGCGAGGACCACGATGTCCTCGGTGAGCATCTCCTGCTTGCCACCGAACCCGCCGCCCACGCGGCCCGCGACGACGCGGACCTCGTCCTCACCGAGGTCGTAGAGGGCGCACAGCGCCCGCCGGGTCAGGAACGGTGCTTGGGTGGAGGAGCGGACGGTGATGCGCTCGCCGTCGCCCTCCTCCTTGGGTTCGAAGTACGCGACGCTGCCGTGGGTCTCCAGGCTGGCGTGCTGCACGCGCTGGGTCTGGAAGGTCTCCTCGTAGACGACGTCCGCCTGCGCGTACCCCTTCTCCATGTCGCCGATCGTGTGGTGGACCTCCCCGCACACGTTGTTCTCGGCGCGGAAGATCCCCGATTCGGGGCCCTTGGGGTGGAGGACGGGGGCGCCCGGCAGCATGGCCTCCTCCGGGTCGATGACGTACGGCAGCTCCTCGTACGTGACGACCACCCGACGGCAGCCCTCCTCGGCGGCCTGCTCGCTGTCGGCGACGACGGCCGCCACGCGCTGGCCGACGAAGCGGACCACGTCGTCCAGGACGCGGGTGTCCATCGGGTCCTCGGTCGGGTGCTCGTGCCGGGCCGACGAGTAGAGCCGGTCGGGGGAGTCGTGGTGGGTGAGGACCGCGTGCACGCCCGGGACCCGGAGGGCGTTCCGGGTGTCGATGTCGACGATCCGGGCGTGCGGGTGCGGGGAGCGCAGCAGCTTCATGTGCAGCAGCCCGGGCACCTCGACGTCGAAGGTGTAGCGGGCGGTGCCGGTGACGACGAGGGGCCCCGCGGGGGCGCCCAGGGACTTGCCCACGGCCTGCCCGGCCTCCGGGGCCTCGGTGTGCTTGACCCCGCGCACCGCGTCCTCGATGGCGCGGTAGCCCGTACAGCGGCAGATGTTGCCCTTGAAGGCGCGCGGGAGGTCCTGGAGCTTGCCGTCGTCGTGGGCGGTGCCCTCCTCGGCCTGGAGGGCGGCGGTGGTCATCAGGAAACCGGCGGTGCAGAAGCCGCACTGGAAGCCCTGGGCGTCCAAGAACTGCTGCTGCGCCGGGTGGAGCTCGCCGCCGCAGCGGGCGAGGCCCTCCACGGTGGTGACGCTGCGTCCGTCGGCACGGACGGCCGGGTAGAGACAGCTGTGCACCGGCTGCCCGTCGACGTGGACCGTGCAGGCCCCGCAGTCGCCCTGGTCGCACCCCTTCTTCACGCCGAACCAGCCGCGTTCGCGCAGGTAGGTGCGCAGGCACTGGCCGGCCCGCGGCTCGGTGTCGAAACGCCGCTCGTTGATCTCGATCTCGTACGTCATCGGTGGTCCTCGGTGGTGAGCTCGCGGCGGATCTCCTCGGCCAGGCGCAGGGCCATGTGGCGCCGCCATTCGGGCAGCCCGTGGATGTCGTCGTACCACTCGTCCGGCCGGACGGCGCCGTCGATCGCCCCGCGCAGTTCGGCGGCCGTCGGCGGCAGCGCGAACCAGAAGCGGAAGGGGCGGGTGGTGGCGGCGGAGACCGTCACGGCGAGGGAGCCGTCGGCCGGGTCGCGGGCGCCGATGACCAGCGCGCCGGAGCGCCCGAGTCCGTACAGGGACGCCTGGCGGAAGGCCGTACGGGAGTCCAACGCGTTCGGGGGCAGGCGCACGGACCGCAGCAGCTCGCCCTCGCGCAGGTCCGTCACGCCGGCGCCGAGGATGAACTCGGTGACGGGCAACCGGCGGGTGGCGCCGTCCTGGCCCTGGAGGAAGACGGTGCCGTCGAGGCCGGCCGTGAGGGAGACCATCGGACCGGCGGGCAGGCCGTTGCAGAGGTTCCCGCCGACCGTCGCCATGTTCCAGATCTTGAAGCTGGCGAGGAAGGCCCGGCAGCACTGCTCGAAGAGCGGGGCGGCCGTGGTCGGCAGGGTCCGGGCGAACCGCGAGAGCTCGGTGATCGTGCAGGTCGCGGCGATGTCGAGGGAGCCGTCGGGCTGCCAGGACAGCGGCGGCCAGCCCATGCGGGAGAGGTCGACCAGGCGGCGGATGTGCGGCTGGGGCTCGGAGAAGAGGTACGTGCCGCCGCCGAGCCAGGCGTCGCCGGGACGCCAGGGTTCGCGGCGGCGGGCGTCGCGCACGTCGAGCACCGTGTTGAGATCCAATTCGCGCCACCAGCCTTTCTGGCCTGACAGGGGGTTTTAGCCAGTGAAGCAACGGGAGCGGGGGTGAAACGACTGGTCCCGGCCACGGAATCGGACGAGCCCGAAACCCTCCCTCCTGGAGGATCAACCAAGAGGCCTATCGGGTGCTTCACCTTGCATTTACGATGGCTCAGCCTCTATTCACCTCGCGAATGTGGGCGTCCGCCCGCCGCAAGGAGTCCCCGCCATGCACGTCCTCGACCTGCTCCAGCTCGACAGCCTCGGTCTCAACCTGCTCTGGGGCGAGGAAGCCCTTCTCGGCCAGGAGGTCGCCGGCGTCACCGCCACCGACCTGGAGGAGCCCGGCCGCTTCCTGGGGCCGGGGGAGCTCGTGCTGAGCGGGTTGGTGTGGTGGGCCGAGGGCGACGTGGCCAAGGCGGACCGCTTCGTCGGCGCGCTCGCCGACGCCGGAGCCACGGCTCTGCTGGCCGGGGAGGAGACCCACGGCCGGGTCCCCGACGAGGTCGTCGACGCCTGCCGCAGCCACCGGGTGCCGCTCGTGGCCGTCCCCGCGCGCACCAGCTTCCGGGCCGTGACCGAAGCCGTGTACCTGCGCCAGTGGGGAGACCTGAGCCGCCGCCCGACCCGGCTCTTCGCGCTCCCCGAGAACGTGCGCGGCGAGCTGAGCCGGCTCGTGGAGGCGGGGGCCGGCCCGGACGAGCTCCTGGACCGGGCCTGCGCGCACCTCGGCCGGGTGTCCTGTTACCTGCTCACCGCCAGCGGCCGCACGGTGGCCCGTACGCCCTCCGCCCCCGAGCTGCCCGCCCGGCAGGCGTCGGCCGCCTCCGCGCGCGGCGGGGTCTGGCTGCGCATCGAGACCGAGAGCTCCCCGTACGACGCCTGGCAGCTGCACGTGCCCGACCCGGACGCGGCGCCCCCGCGGGTGCTCCACGAGATCGCCGAGGTGCTCGCCCAGAGCCGCGGCGGGCAGACCCGCCGGCTCGCCGCGGAGCGGCTGGCCGGGCAGGAGCTGATCGGCGTACTGGAAGGGACGCCCGCCGGCCCCGCCCCGGCCGACACCGGAGCCCTGGAGGAGGCGCTCGCGGGGGCCGGGCTGCCCGTGGGAGGGGCGTACCGGGTCCTGGCGGCGACCTCGGGCGACGCCCTGGCGGAGGGCCTGCGCCACCTGGCGGACGCCACCTACGCCGTGGGGCGTTCGGTGGCGGTGCTGCACGAGGACCCGGCCTCCGCGACCGACGCGGCCGGCGCCCTCCGCGCGGTCTGGCCGATGCTCCAGCAGTGCGGGGGACCGCAATCGGAGCTCCGGCTGGGCCTCGGCACGCGGGCCGAGGGCCCGGAGGGGCTGCGCGCCTCGCTCAGCCAGGCCCGGTTCGCGCTGACCTCGGCGGACGAGGCGGTCCCGGTGCGCGGGGTCGAGCAGTTGAACACCCTCGGGGAGCTGATGGCGGGGATCCCGCCGGAGGTCAGGACGGTGTACGGGACGCGGACCCTGGGGGCGTTCGGGGACGGGATGCTGCGCGAGACCCTGGAGGTCTTCCTGGCCAACAACTGCTCCTGGGCCCGCACGGCGGAGGCGCTCCACCTGCACGTGAACACGGTGCACTACCGGATCGAGCGGGTGGAGGTCCTGACGGGCCGTGACCTGTCGCGCCTCGACCACAAGTTGGACCTGTACGCGGCGCTGCTCTGCGGATGACCGCCCCGGGGGGAGGGCCGGGCCGGGCCTACGCCAGTGCCCTACGGCAGTGCGACGTGGACCTCGGTGGACTTCACCCGCGCCGTGACGGTCGAGCCGACCGTGATGCCGAGCTGCTCGACCGACTCCCTGGTCACCACGGACACCACGTGGTGCGGGCCCGACTGGATCTCCACCCGGGCCGCCACCTCGTCGAGCCGGACGGCGGTGACGATCCCGGCGAAGGAGTTCCGTACGGAGGTCAGGGTGGTGCCGGGCGGCAACGGGTGCGTCCCGGCGGCGCGTTCCTTGGCGAAGGCGGCGAGGACCACGCCGTCGACGGCGCGGGAACCGTCCGGAGCGCGGTCGGCCGGCAGCCGGCCCGACTCCGCCCACCGGCGGACGGTTTCGGGACTCACGCGCAGCAGTTGGGCGGCAACGCCCATGGAGTACGACGGCACGCCCGCAGCATAGGCGGTGCCGCTCCGGCCGCGAACGGCGAGGCACCCGGGACCGACCGTCCCGGGTGCCGGTGCGTCACCGCCGGCCGTGGCTACGGAGCGGTCGTGGCTACGGAGCCGGGCGGCACTGGCCGGACCGGGGCCCCTGGACGACGGTGCCCGTCTGCACCAGCTCCGGTGCGTTGCCCCCGCAACGCAGCGGTCCGGTGACCCGGTTGGCCCGGAACGCCGGGACGTCCGCGCCGGGCAGCGGTCCGTCGCCGCTGTTGCCGTCGATCCGTACGGGTCCGGTGACCGCGTTGGCGGAGGCCTGGAGGCCGCCGGTGTTGCCTTCGAAGGTCAGCGGACCCTGGAAGGTGTTGCCGGCGCAGGCGGTCGGCCCGTCCTCCGAGCCGGCCAGGACGTAGCCGACGCTGTCCGTGACGGAGACGGGGCCGGTGAGGCGCGAGCCGCAGAAGGCGAGGGCCAGGGCGCCCTCGGCGGACACGGGCCCGGTGACCCGGGCGTCCGTGATCGCCAGGGACCCGCCGGGAGCCACCTTGACCGGGCCCGTCTGGCTGCCGCCCGCGGCGATGCAGAGCGCCTGGCCGGCGCCCACCGTCAGGGTGCCGACGCGTGCCGTCGTGATGCACGGCAGGCTGAAGCCGACGCTGACGGGGGCCGGCCCGGCCGTCGCGCTCGGGGCGTGGCGCGCGTCCCCGCCGTACGTCGCGGTGATCGCGTGGGAGCCGGGCCGCAACGCGGCGGTGCGCAGCCGGGCCTGCCCGCCGTCGAGCGGTACGGTCGCCAGCGCGGTGGTCCCGTCGAAGAAGGTGACCGTCCCGCCCGGCGTGCCCGCGGCCGGATGCGCCGGGGCGGCGGTCGCGGTGAGGGTCACCGGGTGCCCGAACAGCGGTGCGTCCGTGTCCGTGGCCACCGTGAGCGAGGACCCGTACCGGAACGAGACGACCGCCTTGCCGTTGCCGCGGTTCACCCCCGGCAGGAGGACGGCGTCGGTGGCCGCGGGAGCCGCGAAGCCGCTGCCGCCCCCGCCGCCGGCCCCGTACAGGTTGTCGGGGTTCCCGCCGCCGGAGCCGCCGCCTCCGCCGAAGTAGCCACCGCCGCCTCCGCCGCCGTTGCCGCCGCGTGCGCCGTTGCCGCCGGCGCCGCCGCTGCCCGGGTTGGGCAGCCCGGTGTTGGGGTCGACGTCGCCTCCGGGTATGCCGGGGCCGCCGAGGGGCGAGGTGCGGCTGCCGGTGCCGTGCGCGGTCTGGGTCGCGCCCCCACCTCCGGCACCGGATCCCTCCGGGCCGCCGCCCTGGCCGCCCGGTTCACCGGCCGGGCCGCCGCCGTTGCCGCCGCGCAGCAGGGGCCCGCCGTTGCCCGCGCCCCCGCCGCCGCCGGCGACGAGGATTCGGTCGGTCGGTCCGAAGGCACCGGTGCGCACATCGGTGGCGCCGCCGCCGGAACCGCCCCCGCCGTGCGCACCGCCGCCGCCGGCCCCGTGGCCGGTGCCGCCGGGCCGGGCGTACTCGCCGCGTCGCGAACTGCCGGAGCTACCGGCGCCGCCCACCGTGATCTGCAGGTTCTGGCCCGCGCTCACGGCGAGGCCCGCGCGGGTCTCGCCGCCGAGTCCGCCGGACGCCCCCTCGTTCGGGGGATTGGGGGTGACGAAGCCGGCCGCGCTGCCGCCCTCGGCTCCGAACACGTCGACGGTGACCGCGCTCACGCCCTCAGGGACGGTGAAGGTGTCCGTACCGACCGCCGTGTAGGTGCAGGTGGGGGGCGAGGTGGTGAACGTGCCGCCCGTACCGCAGGGCGAGGGCGCCCCGGCCGGGTCGGCGGTCGCGGGTGCGGCCGCCAGTACGGCTGCCAGCAGACCGGTCACGCCGGCCGCCACTGCTGTCTTGGCTCTGAAAATGCTCAACGAGGTTCCAAACGAGAGTACTTGGGGAGATGCGGACAGCTGCCGGTGACTCAGACGCCGTCGTCGGCGCACAGCGCCCAGGCATCGGAGTAGGTGCCGGGCGAGCTGACCCCGCCGGTGTGGGTGACGGCCGTCCAGTAGGCGGCCGTGGTGGTTCCGTCGCTGACCGGGGTGCCGCCGGAGTTGCTCGGGTAGCTGCCGTTGAGGTGGTCGCCGACCGATCCGGGGCCGGTGAAGTCGGTGGTCGTGACGTTGCCGCCGCTGATCGCGGCGCCTCCGCTGACCAGCTTTCCGTCGTTGCCGGTGCAGCCGACCGTGACCGTCTGGCCGCTGGTCGCCGCGGTCGGGCCGCTCACCTCGCCGTGGCGGACCTTGACGGTGGCACCGCTGACGTCGATGTTGTTGCCGCTGCAGATCGCGTAGGCGTACGTGGTGTTGTTGCTGTTGCCGCCGCCGTTCCAGCCGACCGCGGTCCAGGAGTCGGGGTTGTTCTCGCCGTCGGCCGCGGCCTTCTGGCCGAAGCCGTGGGCGGAGTCGTTGAAGGTGGGGAAGCTCGCGATGGGCTTGAGGCTGCCGACGCTCGCCGGGGTGATGCGGGCGCCGCCGCCGATCAGCCGGGTGTTGGCCGGGCAGCTCGCGGTGACCAGGCCCACCGTCCCGCTGGTGGTGGGTCCGGCGACCTTGTTCATGACCACTTGGGTGTGGTTGATCAGGTTGCTGGTGAAGCACAGGGCGTACGGCGTGCTGGAGAAGGAGGCGTTCACCGCGCCGCCACTGCCGCCGATGCCGAGCCAGTGGGCCACGTCGGTCCCGACCACGCCGGTGGAGCCGGTGTACTCGGTGCTGCCGTCGGGGCTCGGCGAGGTGCCGTTGATCTTGTTGCCGTTCGACGAGGTGCCGGTGCCGATGGCCTGGTTGATCCCGCCGCCGGAGATCAGGCCGCTGCTACAGGCGGCGTGGGTGGATATCTCGGAGAAGGCGGATCCGGGCCCCGCGGTGGCGCCCGGGGTCTTCACGGTCACGCCGACCGTGTTGGCGTACGCGATTCCCGGTACGGCCAGGGCCAGCAGGGCGCTCACGACCAGCGCCTTTCCCGCGGCCGGGCGCCGCAGAAGCATCTTTCGCATCAGGTTTTCCCCTTCGGAGGTGGATCTGGGCTGGAAGCGGCCATGGCCGCACGGCCTCCGACGCATCCGTGGTGGTTCTCGGGACTTCGGTCTGACCGAGGTGCTCGGCACGGCGTCGAACCAGGTCGTGGACAGCCGTGACGGGATGGGGTGTGCGGATTGCGCTTGCGGAATGTATCAGCCGGATTGGACCGCAGATGCGGTTGATCCCATGATTTCACCTAGCAAATGCTCTACTCGTCGGTGGGTGGTGGCTCTCTCCATGTCGCGGGGTTTTATCCGTAGATGAGGTTTTTCCAATCCCTCGCGCCGTTCGTGGCGAATCCCTGGTGAGGCTCCTGAGGCTGAGGGGGCCGTTGAACCGACTGTCCGATGAAGGGAAGGAGGTGAGTGCGATGACCGGTTCGCTGCGCACACGGCGCCTGCTCGTCGGGACGGCGTCCGCCGGACTGCTGGCCGGCGGCTCGCTGCTGGGCCTCTCCGGCACCGCGAACGCCGCCCCGCCGGCGTCCGGCACGGTGAGCTCGATGCTCACCGGCGACCGTGACCGTGATCGTGACCACCGCCAGGACCGGCACGACCGGTGGGACCGCCAAGACCGCCACGACCGGTGGGACCGAAAGGACCGCCACGGCCGGTGGGACGGCCACAACCGGTGGGACCGCCATGACCGGTGCACCTGGGTGAAGGGCCACTGGGAGTCCAAGTGGCATCACGGCACCTGGCACGAGGGCTACCGCGACCACCACGGCAACTGGCACGACGGCTGGTGGGGCAAGGGCCACTCGCAGCACTGGGTGCCCGGCCACTGGAACTGCCACAACAAGTGGTAGCGCCCCAGCGCCGTAGCGCCGACCGGCGCACAGGGGTTCCGGGGTCACCGCCCCGGAACCCCGTCCGTTCCCGGCCCCCGGACCGGCACGGAGCCACCGGGGCCGCTCGCACAGCGAGGAACCGTCATGGACACCGCAACCACATCCCCGGCGCGGCCGAGGACCGTGCACCACCCCCTGCCCTCAGGGCCGCAGGCCGCCGGCGAAGCCCGCCGCAGCGCCGCGCGCACCCTGGCCCTACACCCCGTGCGCTGCCCACAGGAGACCGCCTGCGACATCCTGCTGATCGCGTCCGAGCTCGCCACCAACGCGGTCCGGCACGCCATTCCCCCGTACGCGCTCACGATCAGCCTGGACCGGGGCCGGGCGGGCATCTGCGTCAGCGACGGCTCGCTCTCCCTGCCCCAGCGGGGCGACGGCCACGGGACCGACGCCACCCGGGGGCGCGGCCTGCAGATCGTCCGGGCGCTCGGCGCGGACCTCTTCGTCAGCCGCTCACCGCGCGGCAAGCAGGTCATCGCCGTGATCACCTGGCGGGACGGCTGACCCGACGGTTCCCTCGAACGAGGGAACCGGGCCTCGTCCTGGAGCGTGAACGCCCTCCCATCCGCACGTGCCTCCGCTACGAAGAACCATCAGACCCATCCCCTGGACCTGTGGCCCCCACCGCCCCGTGCGGCGGTCCGGCCGCTGCTCTCCGGACAAGGACCACCATGCGATGGACACCCCGCCCCCGGCCGGACGCCCCCGGCCTCCCCTGCGTCTGGTCCCCCCGGCCGGAGCCCGCCCCGTGAACCAGCCGAGCCCCTTCGGCCCCGACCCCACCGGTGGCCCCACCGACCGCACCGACCTCCCCGAGGTCATGCGGCAGGTCGCCCACGGGGACAAGGAGGCGTTCTCCGTCCTGTACGACGCCCTCGCCCCGCTGGTCTTCGGGATCGTGATCAAAGTCGTACGGGACCGGGCCCAGTCCGAGGAGGTCGCCCAGGAGGTCATGATCGACCTGTGGCGGCAGGCCGCCCGCTACCGGCCCGACTCCGCCAGCGTCACCACGTGGGCGGCGACCATCGCCCACCGGCGGGCCGTCGACCGGGTCCGCTCCGCCCAGGCGTCCGCCGACCGGGAACGCGCGCAGGCCGCCCGCGAGCACCGGACGGCGTTCGACGAGGTCGCCGAACAGGTCGAGATCCGCCTGGACAGCGAACAGGTCCGCCGCTGCCTGCGCGGCCTCACCGAACTCCAGCGCCAGGCGGTGACCCTGGCCTACTACCAGGGCCTGACCTACCGCGAGGTCGCCGAAGTCCTCCACACGCCGCTTCCCACCGTCAAGACGCGCATGCGCGACGGGCTGGTCCGGCTCCGTGACTGCATGGGGGTGACCACATGAACCAGCACCGGTCCGACAGCCACGCCCTCACCGCCGCGTACGCACTGAACGCCCTGGACGCCGGCGAACGCGAGCCGTTCACCGACCACCTCGCCCGGTGCGAGGAGTGCCGCCTGGAAGTGGCCGGGTTCCAGGCCACCGCCGCCCGGCTGGCGGCCGCCGTGGCCCAGCCGCCGCCCACCGCCATGAAGCAGCGGACCCTGGCAGCCGTCGAAGGCGTGCGCCAACTCCCGCCCCGACGCTCCACCCCCCTCTCCCCGGCCCCGCTGGGCGGCGCGCTGCGCCGCAAGGCCGGCCTGTTCGCCGTGGCCGCGAGCGTGGCCGCCGCGGCCCTGTTCGCGGGCCTGGCCGCCTGGCAGAACCAGGAGAGCCGCCACTACGAACAGCAGGCCGGGCAGATCGAGCAGCGCCTCGACGACGTCAGCACGGTCCTGTCCGCTCCCGACGCCCGGACCGCCCACGGCCGCGCCAGCAACGGAGCCGCCGCCACCGTCGTCTCCTCGGCGATGCGCAACAAGGCCGTGTTCACCGCCGGCGGACTGCCCGCGCCCGTCGCCGGCACGACCTACCAGCTGTGGCTGGACCACGACGGCACCATGCGCCCGGCCGGTTTCATCCACCGGGACGGCACCGTCCTCGTCGAGGGCGACACCGCCGACGCCGGCGCGATCGGCCTCACCCTCGAACCCGCCGGAGGATCCCCACGACCCACCACGCCCCCCCTGCTCCTGATGGACCTGCCCGCCTGACCGCGCGCCGCCCACGACGGCGACCGGGGTGCCCTCGCCCCTCTGGTCGAGGCAAAAGGGGCTGCGGCGGATCCGGGCGCCGGGCAACATGGCGGTGTGGCCGATCTTCTGTGGGACGACGTGAGCTGCTTCTTCGACCCGGACCTGATGGGGGCGCTGCCGGACGTGCGCGTCCCGGGTTGTTCGGTCGAGGATTGGCAGGCGGTCCTCGATCTCGTCGAGGCGAGGGGCTGGAAGTGCCGGTACTCCGAAGGCGATACGGAGCTTCCGGTGCCCCGGGCGGCGAGCGTACTGTCGCGGCCGGTGGACGCCGAGTGCCCGGAGTTGCGGGTCTGGCCGGTCGCCGACGTCCTGGCGATCTTCCGTTTCTACGCCGACGAGATCATCGACTTCGACGTCGACCTCAGGGAGTTGCAGGGGCAGGAACGACTCGATGTGTTCTGCGGCTTCTTGCGGGAGATCGGGCGATGCGTGGGCAAGACCGTCCTGATGGATGCGGAGGGCGGCTACGGCAGTCCCGTACTCGGCTACGACGTCGCGGCCGATCGGGTCGTCCTCCTGGCCGAACCGCTGGTCAGGTGACCGTGGCCGTCCTGATGCGAGTGGGGGGCGTCCGGAACTGATGAGAAGCGAGCCCGAACCACTCGAAGCGGACTGGACCATGACCATGGGCGGTGCGCCCATCGGGTTCCTCTCCGTGGAAACGCGAGACTGGCCGTGGATCCTGTGCCGGTTCGAGCCCTTGGCCGGCTGGGAGTCCGTCCGCCACCTGTTCGACGTCCAGAACGAGGCCGCGAGCGAGGGCTTTCCCGCAGAAAAGATGGGGGCGACCAAGGAAATCCTGGACCGTGGCGTAGCGCTGCGTTCGATGGATGCCGAAGGGCATCCGGACGTCACGCCCTTCATGGTGTACATCAAGGGCGGCACGGCAAGGTTCCGCCCCGGTGCGCCGGCGCCTTGACCGCGGCGGCCCGCGGCGATCGCCCTCGGGCGCACGGGAGTTCCTCCGGGCTGAGCACTCGTGAAGGGACGGGTCGGTCACGCCCCACGGATCCTCGCCCCGTGCGCAAGCCACGCTCATGCGGAGGCGGCAGACGTCGACCGGGGCACGCCCGAGTTCGCCGTACCGACCTGGTACGGCCAGGGCGCACGGTGGAAACCACCTCCCTGGCCGCGACCCTCGCTCTGGACCGACCTGCGACCACGGCTCCGCCCGCACGCCTTCACCTTCCAGCATGCGTTCGCCCCGGACGGAACTTCGACCGACCAGGTCCGCTGACGCTGTCGAACACCTCGACGGAACCCTCTGCGAGGGGAGCTCGCCGGCCGCCCCGGCAAGGAGCTCGTACAAGTGGCCGCACGCGCGACCGCAGCGCGCCGATCCGCAGGATTCGGGCCCGCCGGCCCCCTCTCAGGGGCCCGTGTCCACCGAGTCGATCGGGCACCGCGATCGAAGTCACCGGCGATGCCCGGGCCCACGCGCCTCGGCGCCGAACCGATCGGGGCTCAAGGGGTCATGTCGTACGTGACCCACATGGTCCGCTGGGCGACCTGGTCGTACTTGGACCGCGCCCGGTGGTTGTCATCAGCGGTGATCCAGCGGACCACGCTCCAGCCGCGCTCGGCCGCGAGCTCGCGCAGCGCGCCGAGCAGCAGGTCGGCGGCGCCCGAACCGCGGTGCTGCGGTGCCACGAACAGGTCGTCGAGGAAGCAGCCCACCGTCGCGGAGAGCGGGCGCGCGAACGGACGGTAGTGGGCGAGGCCCAGCAACCGCCCCTCCGTGTCCTCGGCCACCAGGGCGCCCACCTCGTGGCCGGGGTCGGTCACCCAGGACCAGACCGTGGCGGCCGCCTCCTCGGTCTGCTCCACACCGTAGAAGTCGGCGTAGCCGCGGTAGAGGGCGCGCCACTGGGCGAAATCGCCGTCCCGCACGGAACGCACGCTGATGTCGGACATAGGGCTGGACTCCCGTGATCGAAGGAAGGCGGAGCGGGGCGTGTGCGCCGCCGCTCCGGCGCAGAGCATCGATCATGCTGGAGCACGGCGGGCCCGGCAGGTGCCGCGGTGTCGAAACGCGGACCGTCCCAGCGCCACGATGTACGGGTGCGGCCGGCGGAGCCCCGCGCGCCGAACACCGCTGTCGGCGCGCAGGGGTCCCCTGGACCAGGTCACTCCGTGACCGCGAGAGCCGCCAAGCGGTCCGCAGGGTGGTGGCCACGACCAGTGAACCAGGAGCGGCCCCGGGGCGACACCTGGTCCGGGGCACGGAATCGGGCCGGCCCACCCCGTGTCGTTACAGTGGATCATCCAAGAGGCGAATCGGCCCTTCCGGCCGGCACGTGCTAGGCAGATCGCGGGATTTCGCTCGCTCGTGCGGGTTTCCGCCCCTGTGGGCCCGCGCGGACGACGGCGAGTGACCCGCGAGGCGCTCGTCCCGGGCCGTCGCGCGCCGCCCGGCGTGCCCGTACGTCGTGTCCGGACGATGATGTGGAGAGAACGGCGTGCGGAAGGGGGCGTCTCGTGCCATCGGCCCGGCCGGGGGGCGAGGAAACTCACGGCCCGATCTGGTCCGAGCCGGGGTCGCTGCTCGAGCGCGTGCCCGTGGCCGTCCTCGGCATCGACGAACACGACCGCGTCTGCTACTGGGGGCCCGGCGCCCGTGACCTCTTCGGCTACGAGCCCGGCGCCGTCCTCACCCGGCCCGGCGCGCTCCTCTTCGCCGACGCCTCCCGCAGCGGCACGTCCGCATCGTGCGCCCGGCTGACGGAGCAAGGGCGTACGCAGGGCTACTGGCGGGGCAGGTTGACGGCCCGGCACCGCGACGGGACGGTCTTCGACTGCGGCTTCCGGTCCTTCTCCGTCACCGGATCCGGCGGTCCCTCGGTGGTGATGGTCCTGTCGAGCCGCAGCGACGAGCTCGACCGGGTCAAGACCAACCTCGCCTTCCTCGACGCCCTCTTCGAGACCTGCCCCATCGGCCTGGTCATGATCGACGAGGACCTGCGGTACATCCACCTCAACCAGGCGCTCGCCGACATGGACGGTCTGCCGATCGAGGCCCACCTGGGGCGGCGCATGGACGACATCATGATCATGTCCGACGGCGGTGAGTACGAGCGCATGCTCCGGGCCGTCGCCCAGGGCGGGGCACCCGTGGTGGGGACACTGGTCGGGGTGCGCCCCCGCGGGCATCCGGACCGCGACCAGGTCCGGTCCGTCAGCTTCTTCCCGCTGAGCCGGGCCGTCGGCACCCGCTCCGGCGTGGGCGGGCTGATGATCGACGTGACCGACCGGGAACGGGCCATCTTGGAAGCCACCGCCAGCCGTCGCCGGCTGGCCCTCCTCGACGGGGCCTCCACCCGGATCGGGACCACCCTGGACGTCAACCTCACCGCCCAGGAGCTCGTCGACGCGTCGATGCCGGACTTCTGCGACGGTTCCGTCGTCGAGATCGTGGAGTGGATGGACGAGACCGAGGACTTTGATCCGGGGCGGCCGCTGTTCACCCGCCGCATCGCCTCCGGGACGACCCTGCCCGCTCCCGCCGTCGAACTCGTGAGCGGGGTGGAGAAGGTGCGGTACCCGCCGGGCTCCGTCATCCACGACATGCTGAGCACCGGCCGCGCCATCTCGGCCGTGGTGGACGAGGAGTTCCTGGCCCGCACCGTCGTCACCGAGTCACGCACGAAGATCATGGGCGAGAGCGGGGTGGCCTGCATCCTCGTCGCTCCGCTCATCGCCCGGGGCACCGTCCAGGGCATCGCCATGTTCGGCCGGTCCGCCGCCCGTCCGCCCTTCACCGAGGAGGACGTCAGCCTGGCCAGCGAACTCGCCTCGCGCGCCGCGATCTGCCTGGACAACGCCCGCCTCTACAGCCGGGTCCAGGACATCGCCCTCACCTTGCAGCGGGCCCTGCTGCCCACGGCGCTGGCGGTCACCCCGTACGTGGACGTCGCCCACCGCTACGTGCCCGGCAGCCGGATCACCGAGGTCGGCGGCGACTGGTACGACGTGATCAACCTGTCCGACGGTCGGATCGTCCTCGTCGTGGGCGACGTGATGGGGCACGGCGTCTCCGCGGCCGCCGCCATGGGCCATCTCCGCATCACCACCAAGGCCCTGGCCCGCCACGACAGCGAGCCCGCCGACCTGCTCACCGAACTCGACATGTGCGCCCAGGAGGCCGGCATCGAGCTCGCGACCTGCCTGTACCTCGTCTACGACCCGCGCAGTGGACGCGCCCGCATCGCCAGCGCCGGCCACCCGCCGCCCCTGGTGCTCCGGCCGGACGGCACGGTGCAGACCGTCGACGAGGTCCTCGGGGTCCCGCTGGGCGTCGGCGGCGCCCCGTTCCGGACCACCGAGATCGAACTGCCCGAGAACGCGACGCTCGCCCTCTACACGGACGGCCTCATCGAGGCCCGGGGGCAGGACATCGAGGTGGGCCTGGACGCCCTGCGCGCCGAACTGGGCGACGGCAGCGAGCCGTTGGAGGACATGGCGGACCGCATCCTGGCCGGCCTGCTGCCCGAGCCGCCGACCGACGACACGGTCCTGATCCTGGCCCGCGTCCACCGCGGCGCTCCGTGAGCGGGGCTCAGCCGCGGTGGGACACGCCGGCCGTGTCCAGTGCGGCGCCCGCCAGCGCGGCCAGGGCGAGCGCCACCGCGCGGGCGTCCTCGGGCGGCAGGCGGTGGCCGGGAAAGGGGGTGAGGAGGAAGCGGCCGTAGTAGTGCCCGCCGCCGACGACCCGCAGCTCGGTCTCGCCGTCCGGCCAGTCGGCGTACCCGGTGACCCGGCCGCCGCGGCGCAGCCACAGGCCGCCGTCGTGCTCCAACCGCGGTCGGTGCCCGATCAGGGTCCCGTACTCGAAGCGGCAACCGCGCAGCCCCAGCAGGCCGATGAGCTCCTGGCGGACGTATTCGACCACCACCTCCGGCGAGCCGCCCCGCTCGGTCAGCCGGGCCGTGCCCTGGAGGCTGGACAGGTGTGCGGCACCGGTGACCGCGACCGCCTCCAGCCTGCGGGCGCGTACGGCCAGTTGCGCGACCATCAGCCCGACGGCCAGCAGGAGGACGGCCGTTTGGATCTCGTCCCGGTCGGCGAGGGCGACGTGCTCGTAGGGCCGGGCGAGGAGGAGCAGGCCGAACCAGGCGGCCGCGGAGAGCGCGGCCACGGCCGCGGCGGCCCGGGTGCCCGAGGCGGCGATCGCGACCACGGCGACGACCAGGACCAGGGCCTCGTTCGTCGGGGAGAGCCAGGTGCGCAAGGGGACGAGCGCGAGCGCCACGAGGAGGGGTACCACCAGGGCCCCGAACAGCGCGGCACGGTCGTGGAGTCGGTACCCGGGCATGTGATGCCTCTCGTCCGGAGGTGACGATCTCAACCAGAGCCAGATGTCCGATGGCAGCCTGCCCACGGCGAGGGGCGCAGTCACCTGCCCTGGCGAGGTCTTGACGTACCGCACCCGGATTTTGCCCACGGGCCCCGGGGCCCGTGGGCTGACGCCGACGCGGGGGTACGGCGGTGCGGGCCTACCGGCCGCCGTCCGGGAGCAGCGCCGACGACTCGCGCTGGTGCGGGACCGGTGCGTGCGGTGACAACGGCGCACGCGGTTCGTCCCGGTGGAGCTCGACCGTACGCGTCGGAGCGGGGATCGAGATGCCCTCGGTCCGGAACCGCTCGTGCAGGCGCTTGATGAACTCGTGCTTGATCCGGTACTGGTCGCTGAACTCGCCGACGCCCAGGATCACCGTGAAGTTGATCCGGGAGTCCGCGAACGTGTGGAAGCGGACGGCCCCCTCGTGCGCGGGGTCCGCGCCGTCCACGTGCGCCATCACCGTGCCGACCACGTCGAGGGTGACCCGCTCGACGTGCTCCAGATCGCTCTCGTAGCCCACGCCCACCTGGACCAGGATCGAGAACTGCGCTTCCGGCTGGGTGAAGTTGGTCATGTTGGTCCGCGCGAGGCGCCCGTTGGGGATGATGACCAGGTTGTTCGACAGGTTGCGGACCACGGTGTTGCGCCAGTTGATGTCGACGACGTAGCCCTCCTCGCCGCTGGTGAGCCGGATGTAGTCACCGGGCTGCACGGTCTTCGAGGCGAGGATGTGCACGCCGGCGAAGAGGTTGGCGAGGGTGTCCTGGAGGGCCAGGGCCACCGCCAGACCACCCACTCCGAGGGCGGTGACCAGCGGCGCGATGGACACGCCGAGGGTCTCCAGGGCGACGAGCACGCCCATCACGAGGACCACGATCCGCGTGATGTTGACGAAGATGGACGCCGACGCGGCCACCCCCGTGCGCGATGCCGCCACGGACTGGACGAGGCCCGCGACGACCCGCGCCGCGCTGAGCGTGGCGATGAGGATGAGCAGCGCGGTCAGCGACTGGTTCACGAACCCCGAGACGCGCGCGGTGAGCGGTAGCGTCGTGGCGGCCACGGCCGCGCCCGCGATCAGCGCGGCCCCGGGCGCGATGGTGCGCAGCGCGTCGACGATGATGTCGTCCCCCTGCCACCGGGTCCGCTCGGCGTGCCGGCCCAGCCAGCGCAGGAGGGTGCGCAGCAGCAGCCCGGCCGCGGCGCCCGCCGCCAGTGCGATCCCGGCGACCAGCCAGTCGTGCAGGACGAGATCCCGGTTCAACGGACCCCCTCCGGTGCGCCGCGCCGGCCCGGGGGAGTGGCGACGGGCGCTGCCGGCCGTCGTATGGGGCGTGGGTGTGTCGTCACCTTGTCACCTGTCAGTTTGTCGTGCGTGAAGCCGCGTTCGGGCGCGTGTGCGCATCCGGAACGGGCTGCCATCCTGCCCCATGGCAGCAGGACGCACCGCAGGCGGGGCTGCCGCTACCGCCGCGCGGCGGCGTGTTCGAGGACCGCGCGGACTTCTGCGGCGATCGCGCTCTCGTTGCGTTCGAACTCGGGGCCGGTCAGCTGCTGGGGGTCGGCCGGCAGGCCGGTGAGCACCGGGGTGTGGAGATGGCCCCCGGGCAGGTGCGGGGCGAGTTCGGCGCGCAGCCGGTTGGAGCGGTAGGCCACTTCGTTGGACAGGTAGCCGCCCCCGCCGCCCGCCACGGCCCGCGAGCCGGGGGTCGGGCCGTCGGTCCGGTCGACGGGAGCGGTGCCGCCCGCCGGGATTTCGGTCACGTCGCTGTTGAGGAGGACCGGGTACGGGCTCTGCACGGCGCCGGTGACGGCGCCCGCGGGGAGCGTGGTGCGGATGAACTCCGGGCCCGGGCCGAGGCCGGGGGCGGTCACCGGGTGCTCGCGGGTGCCCCCGGACAGGGCGCGCACGTTGTCGGGGTACGGGTCGGCGGACCGCGCCCGGCCCGCCCAGTCCTCCAGGGTGAAGATGCCGGGGTAGCCCTGGCTGACGGTGGTGATGACGTCGGCGGAGGCGGGGCCGCCGGCCATGCGCGGGGCGAACGCCCGCTCCACGATGCCGGCGTCGAAGTCGGCGTACCGCACGGGGAGGACGACGGCGCGGATCTCGGCGGGGCTGCCGTCGGCGAGGGTCACGCGCCGTCCGTTGAGCTGGAGGGCGGCCGATCCCGACGGGTTGGCGCGGCGCATCTCGGCGTCGAGCCCGAAGGGGTCGAACCCGCTGATGAAGACGCGCCGTACGCCCGGCGCGGTGCGGAAGGCGTTGTTCGTCAGGCCCCGGCAGGCGTCCTCGAAACGGGCGCGGAGCGCGGCCCGGTCGGCGGTGAACTCCGGCTGCCAGCGGGCGAGCGCGGCGGTCATGCCGAGCCGTGCCCAGTACAGCGGCCGGTCGTCCCCGGCGGCGAGGTCTCCGCCGGGCCGCTGCCCCTGGGCCCGCCGTACGGAGGCCTGCCACAGGGCCTCGCCCCAGTCGGTGACCAGCCGGTCGGCCTCGGCGGGGCCGCGGGTCGCGCACAGCGCGGCGGGGAACCGCCGCACGAAGTCCCCCAACCCGCCGCGCTCCACGAGGGCCGTGGTGCGGGCGTCCGAGAGCCGCGCCTGTTCGGCGTCCAGCGGTACGGACGCGGAGGCGCGGCACGCGGAGGCGCCGTCGGCCGCGTGCGCGGGCGAGGCGACGGCCAGGGGAAGGACGGTGGCGAGAAGGGCAGCGGCCGACGCCGCACGCCGTAAGAGCATCATGCGATGTGACATTACATAGCGGCCCCCACCCCCACCAGACGTACCGGCCGCAGCGGCCGGGACTGGCTCAACTCCGCCTCCGTCACGGCCGGTTCACCGCCCGACGATGCTCCCGCGCACCCTCGGCCGTCCCGCTACGCCGCCCGCTCCGGGGCCAGACCGCGCGCGGTGCCGGTCTTCTCGAAGGCGTGTCCCGCGCGCAGCACCGCGGCTTCTCCGAAGGGCCTCCCCATGAGCTGCATGCCGATCGGCAGGCCCGCCGAGTCCAGGCCCACGGGCACGCTCAGCGCGGGAACGCCGGTGAGGTTGGCCGGGGCCGACAGCCGTACGTACGCGTCGGCGACGCTTTCCACGCTGCCGTCGCCCCAGGTCACCTCGGTCCGGCCGGACTCGACGGCGGTGATCGGCACGGTCGGCGCGGCGATCAGGTCGACCGCCTCCAGCATGCCCCGCCAGGCCCGCCCCATGAGCGTGCGGGCGCGCTGGGCCCGCAGGTAGTCGCCCGCGGTCATGAGCTCGCCCGCCTCCAGGAGGACCCGCACGTCGGCCCCGTACAGGTCGGGCACCGCCCGCAGGGTCCGCTCGTGGTAGGCGGAGGCCTCGGGCACCATCAGGCCCCAATGGGCCGCGCGGACGTAGCGCGTCATCGGGATCTCGACGTCGACGAGCCGGGCGCCGAGCTCCTCGAGCCGTCCGATCGCCCGCCGGACGGCGGCCTCGACCTCCGGGTCCACCCGGTCGAAGTAGTAGTTGCCCGGCACTCCGACCCGTAGCCCCGTCAGATCCGCCGGATCCGTGCCTCGTCCCGGCCGGTGGTCTTCGGCCGGAGCCGCGACGGACGCCGGGTCGCGCGGGTCGTGTCCGACCAGGGCGGCCAGGACCAGCCCGGCGTCCTCCACGGTGCGGGTGAGGGGGCCCACGTGGTCGAGCGACCAGGACAGCGAGGTCACGCCGTGGCGCGGCACCAGCCCGTACGTCGGTTTCAGCCCGACGACCCCGTTCAGGGCGGCGGGCACCCGGATCGATCCACCGGTGTCGGTGCCCAGGGCGAAGGCGGCCGCCCCTGCCGCGACGGCGACGGCGGAACCGCCGCTGGACCCGCCGGCCACCCGGTCCGGATCCCAGGCGTTGGCCGTCTGAGGGGTGGTCAGGCCGTAGGCGAACTCGTGCGTGTGGGTCTTGCCCACCAGGGCCGCTCCGGCCGAGGCGAGCCGCGCCGCGACGGTGCTGTCGGCGTCCGCCCGGTGCCCCGTCCGCGCCCGGGAGCTCGCCGTGGTCGCCGTCCCCGCCACGTCGATGAGGTCCTTCAGGCCGACGGGCATCCCGTGGAGGGGCCCCCGGCGCGTGCCACGGGCGATCTCGGTCTCCGCCCGGCGGGCCGCGTCGCGCGCACGGTCGGCCGTCACGGCGGTGAAGGCGTTCAGGTGCGGCTCGACCCGTGCGATGCGCGCCAGCGCCGACTCCACCAGTTCGACCGGCGAGACCCGTCGGCTGCGCACGGCCTCGGCCGCTTCGGCCACGGTCAGCTCATACGGCTCCATCGTGCTGCTCCCCTCCCGCACGGTACGTCGCGGAGGGCGGTGTCTCGCCGAAGTCCAGTTCCCGCAGGAGCGATACGACGGCGTGGATGTGGTCGGCCGTGGCCGCCACTTCCGCATGGCGGTCCTTCGCCAGTGGAAGCCCTGACCGTGCGGCCCAGCGGGCGGCTTCGGGAGGAGTGAGGTCCGGGGCGGACATGTGCTGCCTTCCTTCGAGGGGAACGACGGAACGATCACCGCTGCCTTAAAGCTAACGGCTTGCGTTAGCTCAGGGTAGGGCCTACGGTCGCTTAAAGCGAATGAATCGCTTTTGTTGTCGGTCGGCCCTCCATGGACGAAGGAACACGCGCATGCGCACCGCACAGTTCACCGAACGGGACCCGTCCGGAGCCGCCCACTGGTCCGTCGGGGAGATCGCGGTCCACCGCGTCGACGAGGTGCCCCTGCCGCCCGCGACCGGACCGTGGCTGCTGCCGGCCGCCACCCCGGACGTGGTCGCCGAACACGACTGGCTGCGGCCCGACTTCGCCGGCCCGGACGGCGTCCTGCACCTCGACAGCCACAGCTTCGCGCTGGTCGTGGACGGTCTGCGGGTCCTCGTCGACACCGGGATCGGCAACGGCAAGACCAGGGCCAACCCGGCGTGGCACCAGCTCCGTACCGACTACCTCGCACGCCTCGCGGACATCGGATTCACCCCCGAGAACGTCGACCTGGTGATCCTCACCCATCTGCACACCGACCACGTGGGATGGAACACCCGCGAGGTGGACGGCGCATGGGTACCGACCTTCCCGGGCGCCCGCTACCTGACGTCGAGGGCGGAGTACGCGTTCTGGGCCGCCTACGACATGGACGAGGCGCGGCGCGCTATGTTCCGCGACTCCGTCGTGCCCGTCGAGGAGGCGGGGCTGCTCGACCTGGTCGACGTACCGGCCGGGGGGATCGAGGTGGCCCGCGGGCTGCGCCTGCTGCCCGCGCCGGGGCACACCCCCGGGCAGATCGCCGTCGAGGTGAGCAGCGCGGGCGCGACGGCCCTGGTCACCGGGGACGCCGTCCACCACCCCGTGCAGCTGGCCCGCCCGGAGATCGGCAGCTGCGTCGACATCGACCCCGTGCAGGCCGAGGTCACCCGCCGCGCGCTGCTCGCGCGCCTCGCCGACACCGGAGCCCTGGTGCTCGGTACGCACTTCCCCGCGCCGACCGCCGGTCGCGTGGTCGCCGAGGGGGACGGCTACCGGCTCGAACCCGTCGCCGCCGCACCGGCGCGCAGCTGACCCGCGCGGGCGTGCGTGCCGGGCCGGTCAGCGGGGTGCGCCGGAGCCCCGTACGGCCTCTTCCGCGAGCCGGTGCGCGTACGCACCGGTGAGCCCGGTGGGGCGGAACAGGATGCGGTACATCATCGGCGCCACGACCCGGTCGAGCACCGTATCGACGTCCGGGGCCTCCTCGCCGCGCTCCGCGGCGCGGGCGAGCACGATGGCGATCTGCTCCGCAGCGTAGGCCGAACACTGCCCCGCGTTGTCGCCGTCGGGGTCCCCGAGCAGCGCGTCACGGATGTACGCGCGGCCCGTGGGCGAGGCCATCTCCTCCTGGAACTGCTCGGCCCAGCCCCGCAGGTCCGCCAGCAGGTCTCCGTGGTCCTCCGGCGGAGCGTCGGGGCGCAGGTGCTCGACGGCGACGTCCGAGAGCAGTTCCTGTAGGTCGCCCCAGCGGCGGTAGACCGTCGACGGGGTGACGCCGGCCCGCGCCGCGACCATCGGGATCGTCAGCTCCGGACGCCCCAGTTCGGCCTGGAGCTCGCGCACGGCGGTGTGGACCGCCTCCTGGACCCGCGCGCTGCGGCCTCCCGGGCGGACCATCGCTTTTCGGCTCATGCGGCCAGCTTAAAGCAAATTTCTTGCATCATGCTCGGCCGTGGGCCGCCACCCCGGGCTCCGCGGCGGCGGCCACGGAGTGCGCGGAGCCCGGGGCGGGGCGGACGGCCGTGCCGGGCGCTACTTCCCGATGAAGGCGAGGAGGGCGCTGTTGACCTCTTCGGCGTGGGTCCACAGGAGGCCGTGCGGGGCGCCCTCGACGGCGACGTAGTCGGCGTGCGGGAGGGCCTTGTGGAAGGGTTCCGCGGTGGCCTCGATCGGGAGGATGCGGTCCGCGGTGCCGTGGAGGATCAGGGTGGGAACGTCGATCTTGGGGATGTCGGCCCGGAAGTCGGTGGTCCAGGTGGGGACGGCGGCGCGGGAGGCGTACGCGGAGGCGCCGGCGGCGGTGGCCCAGCTCGCCCGGACGGTCTCCTCGCTGATGCGCGTGCCGAGGTTCTCGTCGAGGTTGTAGAAGGCCTGGTAGAAGTCGGTGAAGTAGGCGTAGCGGTCCTTCGTGACGGCGGCGAGGATGTCCTCGAAGACGCTGCCGTCGACGCCGGTGGGGTTGTCGTCGGTCTTGAGCAGGTAGGGCTCCAGGCCGGCGAGGAAGGCGGCCTTGGCCACGCGTCCGGAACCGCGGGTGCCGAGGTAGCGGCCGACCTCGCCGGTGCCCATCGAGAAGCCGACGAGGATCGTGTCGGTGAGGTCGAGGGTCTCCATCAGCGTGTGGAGGTCGTCGGTGAAGGTGTCGTAGTCGTAGCCGGTGGTGGGCTGGGAGGACTGCCCGAAGCCGCGCCGGTCGTAGGTGATGACGCGGTGGCCGGCGTCCAGCAGGGCGGGCAGCTGCTTCTCCCAGGAGTGTCCGTCCAGCGGATAGCCGTGGATGAGGAGGACGGGCTGCCCGCTGCCGTGGTCCTCGTAGTACAGGTCGATGTCGGTGGTGTTCTCCTGGCCGACGGTGATGAAGGGCATGGTGCCTCCTGTGGCGATCTCGGTTCGGTCCGCGGCAGCAGTGTCCCGCCCCAGGAGCCCCGAACGGCGTCAGAACACGGCCTTCCACCGGTACGTGCGCAGGTCGTCCACAGCTGCGGTCACGTGAATCGGGGACCGGAAACAGGCGACTTCACCCGAATCGCTGCCGTTCCTAGGCTGAGCGGGCAAGCAAGCGGAGCATGCGCCGCGTACCAGCCACCGGTGCGGCGCCGAGGGAGTTGTCTTGGCCAGTCACGATCCGACCGAACGCCCTGCGGAGCCGTCGTTCAGCGCGTTCCGCGCGTCGGGAGCGCAGCAGCGGATGTACTTCCTCCAGCAGGTGGAGGAGGGCAGGCCGACCTACCACATGCCCGTCTTCTACGGTCTCGAAGGGCCGGTGGACGAGGCCGCGCTCCGCACGTGCGCCCAGGGCCTGATCGACCGGCACGAGGCGCTGCGCACCCGGTTCGTCCTGCGGGACGGCGAGCTGTGGCAGCACATCGACACCGAGGCCGTGCTCGCCTGGTCCTCCGCCGCGGCGCACGGACCCCGGGACGTCGAGGAGTGGATGGCCGCCGAACACCACCGGCCCTTCGACCTGGAGTCCGGACCGCTCTTCCGGGTGGCCCTGCTGCACACCCCCGAGGGCGCCGTCCTCGCGCTCGCCCTGCACCACATCGTCGCCGACGGCTGGTCCGTCGGGATCCTCGCCCGCGAGCTCCTCGGCACGTACGCCCGGTACGGCGACGCCCCCGACGCTGCCGAGCCTCCGCAGCCGGCCGCGGCCCCGACCGAGGCCCTCGAAGCCCCCGAGTACCAGTACGCCGACTTCTCCGAGTGGCAGGAGGAATGGCTCGGGGGAGCCGCCGCCCAGCGCCAGCTCGCCTACTGGGAGCAGCAGTTGGGCGGCGAACTGCCCGACGCGCCGCTGCCCCGGGACGGCCGGCCCGGGGCCGGGGCGGACCGCGGCGCGGCGGCGCTGCACTCCTTCGAGGTGCCCGCCCCGGTGCTCGCCCGGATGGAGCGCCTGTGCCGGGACACCCACAGCACCCCCTACACGCTGATGCTGGCGGCCTTCCAGATCGTGCTGGGCCGCTACACGGGCACCGACGACGTGCTCGTCGGAACGCCGGTGGCGGGCCGGGGCCGCAAGGAGTTCCAGGACACCGTCGGCCTGTTCGTCAACACGCTGGTGATCCGCGCGGACCTGTCCGACGACCCCGCCTTCCGGGTCCACCTGGAGCGCGTACGGGACACCGTGCTCGACGCCCAGGACCACCAGGACCTGCCCTTCGAACGCGTCGTCGACCGGATCGCCCCCGGACGCACCGGCGAGGACGCGCCCCCCTTCCGGGTCATGTTCGGCCTGCACGACGAGGACGGCATGACCGAGGGCCTGCCCGGCCCGAAGGTCACGCTGCTCGAAGGACCGGCCGGAACCGCCAAGTTCGACCTGACCTTCGACGTCGTACGCACCGGCGGCGCGCTGAGCTGCCGGCTGGAGTACCGGGCCGACCTGTTCGAGGCCGCCACCGCCCGGCAGTTCGGCCGGCACTTCGCCCGCCTCCTCGACGCCGCCACCGCGAGCCCCGAACTGCCGCTCAGCCGGCTGCCGATGCTGTCGGCCGACGAGCGGGCCGGCATCGGCTCGCCGCTCCCGCCCCGCGCCGCCCTCCGACAGGCTCCGGGCGAGCCGGCTTGCATCCACGAGGTCTTCGCCGGGCACGCCGCCCGCACCCCCGAGGCGGTCGCCCTCGTGCACGAGGGCACGTCCCTCACCTACCGCGAGCTCGACACCCGAGCCAACCGGCTCGCGCACCGGCTGCGCGCCCTCGGCGTGGGCCCCGACACCCTCGTCGGACTGTGCCTGCCCCGCTCCGCCGACCTCGTCGTCGCTCTGCTCGGCATCCTCAAGGCCGGCGGCGCCTACCTGCCGCTCGACCCCGACAACCCGCCCGAGCGGCTGCGCCACATCGTCCAGGACGCCCGCCTGGAGCACGTCGTCGGCACCACCGCCACCCGTGCCCTGTGGGACGCCCCCGGCCTGCACGCCGTCGACCTCCAGGCCGACGCCCCGCTCCTGGCCGCCGAACCGGACACCGCCCCCGAGAGCGGCGTCACCCCCGAGCACCTCGCCTACGTCATCTACACCTCCGGCTCCACCGGCCTGCCCAAGGGCACCCTCGTGCCCCACGCCAACATCACCCGACTGTTCTCCGCCACCGACCACTGGTTCGGCTTCGGCTCCGAGGACGTGTGGACCCTCTTCCACTCCATCGCCTTCGACTTCTCCGTCTGGGAGCTGTGGGGCGCCCTCGCCCACGGCGGCCGCCTCGTCGTGGTGCCGTACGGAACCAGCCGCTCGCCCGAGGAGTTCCACCGGCTGCTGCGCGCAGAGCGGGTCACCGTCCTCAACCAGACCCCCTCCGCCTTCTACCAGTTGGCCCGTGCCGACGAGGAGCACCAGCGCACGGCCGGTCCGGACGCCCCCGGGCTCGCCCTGCGCCACGTCGTCTTCGGCGGGGAAGCCCTCGACGTCGCCGCCCTCGCCGGGTGGTTCGCCCGGCACGGCGACACCGCACCCCGCCTGGTCAACATGTACGGCATCACCGAGACGACCGTGCACGTCACCTACCGGCCGCTGACCGCCCGCGACGCCGAGGAGGGCCGCGGCAGCGTCATCGGCGTGCCCATCCCCGACCTGCGCCTGCACCTGCTCGACGCGCGCGGCCGGACCGTCCCGCGCGGCGCCGTGGGGGAGCTGTACGTTGCCGGGGCCGGCCTGGCCCGCGGCTACCTGCGCCGGCCCGAACTCACCGCCGAGCGCTTCCCCGCCGGCCTCGCCGACCACGGCGCAGACGGTGGCGCCGACCGCGGCGCCGACGGGCCGGCCGGGCTCGCGGAGGGCGAGCGGCTGTACCGCACCGGCGACCTGGCGCGCGTCCTGCCCGACGGGGACCTGGAGTACCTCGGCCGCATCGACCACCAGGTCAAACTGCGCGGCTTCCGGATAGAGCTCGGCGAGGTCGAGGCGGCCCTGGCCGCCCACCCCCTCGTCGACGCCGCGGTCGCACTCGTCGCACCGGATCCCGCGGGGACCGACGTCCTCGTCGGCTACCTGGCCGTGACCGGGGCCGAGGACGGCGCGGGCCCCACCGTGGAGGAGATGCGCACCCACCTGGCGCAGCGGCTTCCCGGCTACATGATCCCCGGCGCGTTCGTCACCCTGCCCGCCTTCCCGCTGACCGCCAACGGCAAGACCGACCGGCGCCGCCTGCCCGCCCCCGGCTCGGTGCCCCGGACCCCCACCGCCGCCTACGAGGCGCCCCGCGGGCCGGTCGAGACCGCGCTCACCGAGGTCTTCGCCCAGGTCCTCGGGCACGAACGGGTCGGCGCCCTGGACAACTGGTTCGCCCTCGGCGGGGATTCCATCCGCTCCCTCCAGGTCCTCGCCCGGATCCGGGAACGCGGCCTCGACCTCACCGTCGCCGACCTCATGCGCCGTCAGACGGCCCGCGCGCTGGCCCCCGTCGTGACCCGGCGGGAGGCCGCGGCCGGCGCCGGGGCCCCGTACGAGCCGTTCGCCCTGCTCACCCCCGAGGACCGCGCCGCCCTGCCCGAAGGGCTGGAGGACGCCTACCCGATGACCCGGCTCCAGGCCGGCATGCTCTACCACAGCGACCTGCCGTCGGCCGGCGGACGCGTCTACCACAACGTGGCCTCCTACCTGGTCGAGGCGCCCTACTCCGAGGACGCCTGGCGCACCACCGTCGAGGTCCTCGCGGCCCGGCACGAGATGCTGCGCACCTCCTTCGACCCGCACGGGTTCGGCGAGCCCCTCCAGCTCGTCCACCGCGGCGCCCGCCCGGAGATCACCTTCGAGGACCTGTACGGCCTCGACCCCGAGGCACAGCGGACCGCCGTCGCCGCCCGCTACGCCGCCGAGCGCGACAGGCCGTTCGCCTGGGACCGGCCCCCGCTGATCCGCTTCCACGTCCAGCGGCTCTCCGACACCCGGCTCCAGCTGTTCGTCGCCGAGCACCACGCCGTCCTCGACGGCTGGAGCGAACGCTCGCTCCTGACCGAACTGGCCTCCTGCTACACCGAGGCCCTCGCCGCCCGGACCCCTGCGGCGGGTCCCTCCCCGGACGTGGGCCCCCGCTCCCGGTTCGCCACCTTCGTCGCCCTGGAACGGGCCGCGCTGGCCGACGCCGGACAGCGCGCCTTTTGGACCGGCAAGGCCACCGACGCCCCCGCGACCCGGCTGCCCCGCCCGGCGGCGACCGGCGGACCCGCCACGATGTCCTGGTACCTCGCGCCGCTCCCGCAGGGGCTACACGCCCGGCTGACCGCCCTGGCCGCCGAGTGCGGCGTGCCGCTGCGCACGGTCCTGCTCGCCGCCCACCTGCGGGCCATGGCCCTGTTGGGCGGCGGCGACGCGGTCACCACCGGAGTGGTCCACAACGGCCGGGCCGAGGAGACCGACGGCGACAAGGTCGTCGGCGTCTTCCTGAACACCCTGCCGCTGAGCGCCGACGTCACCAGTCTCAGCTGGCGCGGCCTCGTCGCACACGTCGCCGAGCTGGAGGCGGAGCTGCACGCGCACCGCCGCTTCCCGCTCGCCGAGATCCAGCGCCTGTCCGGCGGCGGCCCGCTCTTCGAGACCTTCTTCAACTACACCCACTTCCACGTGGAGCAGGACGGGGCCGCCGACGGCGCGTTCACCGTGCTGGAGGAGACCGGCGAGGCCGGCACCGACTTCGCCTTCGGCGCGGAGTTCTCCCGCAGCCCCGACGGCTCCCTGCTCGAACTGGGACTGCGCTTCGACGCCGCCCAGTTCTCCGAGGCCCAGATGGAGAGCGCGCACGCCTCCTACACCGCCGCCCTGTGCGACCTGGCCGAGACCCCCGACCGCGACTGCACGGCCGCCGACCTGCTGCCGGAGGCCGAACACCGCCGCTACGCCGAGTGGAACCGGACCGTCGTCGACTACCCGCAGCCGCACGTCCTGACCCGGCTGATCGACGCGCAGCGCGACCGGACCCCGGACGCCCCCGCCGTGCGCTTCGAGGGCGCCGAGCTGACCTACCGGGCCCTCGACACCGAGGCGGAGCGGCTGTGCGCGGCCCTGCGGGAGCGGGGCGCGGGCCCCGGCACCTTCGTCGGCCTGCTGCTCGAACGCTCCCTCGCCCTGCCCGTCGTCCTGCTCGCCGTCCTGAAGTCGGGCGCCGCCTACGTCCCGCTGGACCCCGAGCACCCGGCGCCGCGCGTGCGGTCCCTGCTCGCCGAGTCCGGCATCGGCCTGGTGGTCACCGAGGGCGCGTGGGCGGAGCGGCTGGAGGGCTCCGGGGTCACCGTCGTCCGGCCGGACGCGGCCGCGACCGGCACCGCGGGTCCCGCCGGGGCGCCCGAGCCGTCCGACCCGGCGTACATGATCTTCACCTCGGGCTCGACCGGAAAGCCCAAGGGCGTCGTGGTCTCCCACCGCGCCATCGCCAACCGGCTGCTGTGGATGCAGGACGAGTACGGGCTGGTCCCGGGGGAGCGGGTGCTGCACAAGACGCCGTACACCTTCGACGTCTCCGTGTGGGAGCTGTTCTGGCCCCTGCTGACCGGCGCCACCCTGGTCCTCGCCCGCCCCGGCGGGCAGCGCGACCCCGGCTACCTCGCCGGCCTGATCCACGACGAGGGCGCCACCACGGTGCACTTCGTCCCGTCGATGCTGAGCGTCTTCCTCGACGACCCCGCGGCCGTGACCGGCGCGGCCGGGCTCACCCGCGTGGTGTGCAGCGGCGAGGCCCTGCCGTACGAGGTCCAGCGCAGGTTCTTCGAGCGGCTGCCCGGAGTCGAACTGCACAACCTCTACGGACCGACCGAGGCGGCCGTCGACGTCACGTACTGGCAGTGCCGGCCGGACGGCGGCGACACCGTGCCCATCGGCCGGCCCATCGCCAACATGCGCACCCACGTCCTGGACCGCCGCCTCGCCGAGGTCCCCCTCGGCGTCACCGGGGAACTCTTCCTCGAAGGCATCGGCCTCGCCGACGGCTACCACGGACGCCCCGAACTGACGGCCGAGCGCTTCATCGAGCACACCGGCCCCGACGGCGTCACCCGCCGCCTCTACCGGACCGGCGACCTGGCCCGGCACCGCCCCGACGGAGCCCTGGAGTACGCGGGCCGCACCGACCACCAGCTCAAGATCCGCGGCTTCCGCGTCGAGCCGGGGGAGATCGAAGCCGTCCTCGCCGAACACCCCGGTGTGCGCGACTGCGCGGTCCTGCCCCGCGGCGAACGCCTCGTCGGCTACTTCGTCCCCGACGCGGCCGGCCCGGACGCCGCACCCGCCCCCGACCCGGGCGCACTCGCCGCCCACGCCCGGGAGCGGCTCCCCGAGTACATGGTCCCCTCCGGATGGGTGCGACTGGACGCCCTCCCGCTGACCGCCAACGGCAAACTGGACCGCGCCGCCCTGCCCGACCCGGACCCCGCCGACCTGCGCGGCGGCGTCGAGCCGACCCCGCCCCGCGACGCCCTCGAATCCCGTCTCGCCGAGATCTGGGAGCGGCTGCTGGACGCCGGCACGGTCGGCGTCCACGACGACTTCTTCGAGTCCGGCGGGCACTCCATCGACGCCCTGCGCCTGATCGGCCGGATCAACCAGGCCTTCGGCGAACGCCTCGGCGTCTCGGCCGTCCTGGAGCACCCGACCGTCGCCCGGCAGGCCGCGCTGCTGCGGGGCCGCCGCGTCGCCGTGGCCCCGGACCCGGTGGTCCGCCTCCAGCCCGAAGGCACCCTCGACCCGCTCTTCCTCGTCCACCCGATCGGCGGGAACGTCTTCTGCTACCGCACCCTGGCCGCCGAACTGGGCACCGAACGACCGGTGTTCGGGCTGACGGCGCCCGGGCTGACCGACCCCGCGGCGGACCCCGACGCCACGGTCCAGGCGCTGGCCGCCGCCCACCTGGAGGCCCTGCGCCGGATCCGCCCCTCCGGCCCCTACCACCTGGCCGGCTGGTCCTTCGGCGGGCTCCTCGCCCACGAGATGGCGGTCCAGCTGCGGGCCGCCGGGCAGGAGGTGGCGACCCTCGCACTGCTGGACACCGGCTACCCGGAGCCCGGCCACGTCCCCGACGACGAGAACGAGCTGCTGGAGTGGTTCCACGAGGACCTCGCCCGCTCCGCCGGCTTCGACCCCTCCGACGAGAGCGCGTCCGCCCTGCGGAGCGCCCTGCGGAGCGTCGCCGACACCACGGCCCGGCTCACCGTCCTCGCCGAACAGGTGGAACGCGACGGCTTCGCCCCCGGACTGGACCCGCAGGACCTCGCCCGGCACTACGCGGTGTTCCGGACCGGGATCCGCGCCGCCGCCGCGTACGAGCCCCCGGCCGCCCCCTGTCCCGTCCTGTTCCTCCAGAGCGGGACCGGGGCCAGGGAACGGGCCGCCGACCGATGGGCCCGGCGGGCCGGGGCCGGCTTCACCCGCCACGACGTCGCCACCGACCACTACGGGCTGATGCGGCCGCCGCACAGCACCCGGGTCGCCGCCCTCCTGCGCACCGCCCTCGCCGCGGCCGACCACCGCTGAACGGGACCCCGGCCCGCCCGGGGCACCCGTACCCCCTTCCCGCGCCGCGCGTCGACGAGGCATGCGCCGACGCGCCCCCGCACCAGAACAGGAACGGAACACACCACGTGACGAGTGACACCCCGGGGCGCGCCCCCGCTCTGAGCGGCCGGATCAGCGGCGGTCCCGCCGAACTCCTGCACGACGAAGTGCTCGCCCCGCAGTTCGCATTCGAGTCCCGCCACCTGCTGCGCCACTACGTCGCCATCGAGAAGACCCTGGCCGCCGAGTACGTCCGCATGGACCTGATCACCGCCGAGGAGGCCCACCGGATCGCCGCCCTGCTGGACGCCGTCGGGCCCGACACCCTCAGCGCGCAGCCCGGCGCCAACATGTCGGACATCGCCTTCGCCCTCGAACGGCACGTCGAGGCGGGCCTGCCCGCCCCGGTCGTGCGCTGGCACGCCGACCGCAGCCGCAACGACCTGCAGGCCTGCGCCCAGGTGATGTACGGCCGCGACCAGCTCACCCGCTTCGCCGCAGCCCTCCTCGAACTCGCCGCCGTCGTCCAGCGGCTGGCACAGGAGACCTGCGACCTGCCCATGCCGGGGTACACCCACTTCCAGGCCGCCCAGATCATCACCCCCGGCTTCCACTTCGCCGCGCTCTCCGAGCACCTGCTGCACACCCACGCCCGGCTGCTGAACGCCTACGACGGCATCGACGCCTGCCCGCTGGGCGCCGGCGCCATGGCGGGGCAGGAACTGCCCTGGGACCGCGACCGGATGGCCCGGCTGCTCGGCTTCTCCCGGCCGCAGCCCCACGCCCTGACCGCCGTGGCCTCGCGCCGCTGGAGCGCCGAACTGACCGCGGAACTCAGCCTGCTGGGCACCGCCCTGAGCCGCTTCACCACCGACCTGCTGACGTGGGGCGGCAGCGAGTACGGCTTCATCGAACTGCCCGACGAGCTGTCCGGCATCTCCTCCGCCATGCCGCAGAAGAAGAACTACCCCGTCCTGGAACGCATCCGCGGGCGCACCGCCCACCTGACCGCCTTCCACTTCGACGTGCTCCTGGGCCAGCGCAACACCCCCTTCTGCAACCTCGTCGAGGTGTCCAAGGAGGCCGGCACCCACCTGCTGAACGCCTTCGACTCGGCCCACGGCACCGTCCGCCTCCTCACCGAGGTGCTGCGCCGGCTGACCTTCCGCGCCGACCGCATGCGCCAGGTGTGCGAGCGCGAGTTCCTCGGCGGCTTCAGCCTCGCCAACGCCCTCTGCCTCACCGAAGGGGTGTCCTGGCGCACCGCCCAGGTCGTCGCCGGGAAGTACGTCGTGCTCGCCGCGGCGGCGGGCGCCGCCCCCGCTCCGGGCGAACCCGCCCTGCTGGTCGAGGCGGCCGCCGGACACGGCATCACCCTCGCCGACCCCGCCCGGCTCCTCGCCGAGGCCTTCGACGTCGACCGGGGCCTGGAGCGCACGGTTTCCGCCGGTTCGGCCCGCCCCGACGCCGTGCGCGCGGTACTGCGCACCCAGCAGGAGACGTACGAACGGCTCGGCGCCGACTGGGAACTGCGCGCCGCCGCGGTCCGCGCGGGCGCCGAGGAAGGCGACCGCGCCCTGTACGGGCCGACCGGCGACGAGAACCACGAGGAGGACGGCGATGGCACCCGCGCCCGCGTACAGCACGCCCACTGACGCCGCCGGAGGGACGTCCGCCTCCGCCCTCGGATCCGCCTCCGCCCTCGCATCGGCCTCCGTCCTCGGATCCGGCTCCGGCAGCGCCTTCGGCACCTTCGGCGAACTGCTCCAGGGCGCCCTGCCCCACCCGCAGGGGGACTTCCTGGTCACCTTCCCCCTCGCCCGCTGGGCCACCGCCCGTTTCCACCCCAGCCCCGGCCGGCCGGGCGTCCAGGTGCGGCCGGCCCACAAGGCCAAGTCCCGTCGTGTCGCCGAGGCCGTCCTGGCCGCCCTCGGCACGGCGGACGGCGGCCTCCTGGAGGTGGCCGGGGACCTGCCCGAGGGCAAGGGCCTCGCCAGCTCCTCCGCCGACCTCGTCGCCACCGTACGGGCCGTCGGGGCCGCCCACGGACGCGAGTTCACCCCGGCCGAGACGGAGGACTTCCTGCGCGGCATCGAACCGGCCGACGGGGTCATGTACGACGAGATCGTCGCCTTCCACCACCGGGAGGTGCGCCTCGGCCGCCGCCTCGGCGTGCTGCCCCCGCTCACCGTCGTCGCCCACGACGAGGGCGGCCAGGTGGACACCGTCGCGCACAACCGGGGCGCCCGCGCCATCGACGCCGCCGACCGGGAGGAGTACGCGCTCCTGCTGGACCGGCTCACCGACGCCGTGGCCCGCGGCGACCTCCAGGAGGTCGGCGCCGTCGCCACCCGCAGCGCCGAGATGAACGCCCGCCGCCGCCGGCGCGCCGGATTCGCCGAACTGCACGCCCTGTGCCGCGAGGTCGACGGCCTGGGCCTGGTGCTCGCCCACAGCGGCACCATGCTCGGCGTCCTCCTGGAGGCGAACGACCCGGCCCTCGCGGGCAAGACCGAGCACGTCCGGGCCGGCTGCGCCGCCCTCGGCGGAGAGGTGTCCGTACACCGCTCCCTCGGAGCCGACGACAGCTGGAGCCCGACGGCCGCGCCCGCCCACCCCACCGAGCTGGAGATCTGACCATGCTGTTCGATACCGTGACGGACGCGATCGGCGCGACCCCGCTGGTCCGGCTGCGCCTCGGCGAGGCCCGCGGCGTGGAGGTCTACGCCAAGCTGGAACTGCAGAACCTCTTCGCCATGAAGGACCGCGTCGCCCGCAACATCCTCCTGGAGGCCCGGCGACTGGGCACCCTGAAGCCGGGCGCCCCCGTCATCGAGAGCTCCTCGGGGACCATGGCCCTCGGCGTCGCCCTCGTCGGCCGCTCCCTGGGCCACGAGGTCCACATCGTCACCGACCCGCGCATCGACCCCGTCACCCTCGCCAAACTCCGCGCCCTGGGCTGCCGGGTGCACGTGGTCGAGGCCATGACCAGCCACGGCTGGCAGAGCGCCCGACTGGAGCGGCTCGCGGAACTGCTCGACGAACTGCCGGGCGCCTTCTGGCCGCAGCAGTACACCAACCCCGACAACCCCGGCGCCTACCGCACCCTCGCCGCTGAACTCCTCGCTGATCTGGGCCGGTTCGACACCCTGGTCGGGGCCGTCGGCAGCGGCGGCTCCCTGTGCGGCACCGCACGGGCGCTGCGCGAGAGCCTCCCCGCCCTGCACGTCGTGGGCGTCGACTGCGTGGGCAGCGCCCTCTTCGGCCAGCCCGACGTACCGCAGCGGCTGCAGAGCGGGTTGGGCAACAGCCTGCTGCCCAAGAACCTGGACCGCACCCTCGTCGACGAGGTGCACTGGCTCAACGACCACGAGGCCTTCGCCGCGACCTGGGACCTCGCCCGCGAGCAGCAGGTCTTCGGCGGCAACACCTCGGGCTCCGTCTACCGGGTCCTCACCGGCCTCGCCGACCGCGCCGAGCCCGGGAGCCGGATCGTCGGCATCCTGCCCGACCGCGGCGACCGTTACGCCGACACCGTCTACAACGACGCGCACTGGGACGCCCACCGGCTGCGCGAGGTGCCCACAGCCACCGCGCCGGCCGCCCTCGACCCCGAGGGGACCGCCCGCACCTGGTCCACCCTCGCCTACAGCCCGCCCGCCGGGATCCGGCGGCACCTGCTGTTCGTGGAGTCCAACACCACCGGCACCGGCATGCTGGCCCTGGACCGGGCGCGCGAACTGGGCACCGTACCCGTCCTGCTGACCGGCGACCCCGACCGCTACCGGGGACTCGCGGACACCGGCGCCGAGGTGGTCCGCTGCGACACCAACTCCGACGCCGCCCTGCGCGCCGCCGTACAGGAGAGGTTCCGCCGCGAGGAGATCGCGGGCGTCACCACCACCAGCGACTTCTACGTACCGGCCGCCGCCCGGATCGCCCAGTGGCTCGGCCTGCCCGGCAACCCGCCCGACGCCGTGACCGTCTGCCGCGACAAGTCCGCCCTGCGCGAGAGGCTGCGGGCCGCGGGCGTCCGCCAGCCCCGGTACGCCCTCGTGCACGAGCCGGCCGGGGCGGCGGAGGCCGTCGCCCGCACCGGACTGCCCTGCGTGGTCAAGCCGGCCGACGACTCGGGCTCCACCAACGTCCTGCTCTGCGCCGACGAGGCGGAGGTCCGCGCCCAGATCGAGAAGATCCTCGCGATCGACACCAACGTCCGGGGCATGCCCACCGCCCGGACCGTCCTCGTCGAGGAGTACCTGGACGCGCCGGAGTACAGCGTCGAGATGTTCAGCGGGGAGGGCCAGGCCGTGTGCGTCGGCATCACCGCCAAGTCCGTGACGGCCACCCCGCACTTCGTCGAGCACCGCCACCTGTTCCCCGCCCCGCTGCCCGCCGCCACCGCCCAGCAGATCACCGAGACGGTGACGGCGGCCCTGGACGCGGCCGGGATCCGACTGGGAGCCACCCACACCGAGGTCAAACTGACCGCCGACGGGCCCGCCCTCATCGAGATCAACCCGCGCCCGGCCGGCGGCATGATCCCCGAACTGATCCGACTGGCCACCGGGGTGGACCTCCTCGGGGAACAGCTCCGCGCCGCCCTCGGCCTGCCCCCGCACCTCAAGGCCGAGGGGGCCGGCCACGCCGGGATCCAGTTCCTCCTCGCCGACGCCGACGGCACCTTCACGGCCGCCCACGGCACCCGGGAGGCCGCCGCCGTCGAGGGGGTCGAGTCGGTGCTGGTCACCGCCGCCCCCGGCACGCCCGTACGCAAGCCCCGCAGCGCCTCCGACCGCCTCGGGCACGTGATCGCCCGCCACCCGGAGCCCGCGGGCGTGCACGCCGCCCTCGACGCGGCGCGGGCCCTGCTCCGCCTCGACATCGAGGCCGCGTCCCGTTCCTGATGCACCGTCACCCTCCGTTCCGAAAAGTGGCCGTACGACCGTACGGCCGCACCCGAACCGAAAGGCGAACCGCCATGAGTAACCCCTTCGAGAACGACAACGCCACCTACGTCGTGGTCCGCAACGACGAGCTCCAGCACTCCCTGTGGCCCGCCACCAACCCGGTCCCGGCCGGCTGGAGCGTGGTGCACGGCCCCGACGGCCGGCAGGCCTGCCTGGACCACGTCGAGCGGGTCTGGACCGACATGCGCCCCGCCTCCCTGGTGGCCGCCCTCGCCGGGAACGCGCCCCGTGGCTGAGCCCGTCCACCCCACCGGGCAGTCGGTCGACACCGACACCGACACCGACGTCGACCCCGTACGGACCCTGTGCACCCTCTTCGCCGAGGTCCTCGGCCGTGCCGGGGTCGAGGCGGGCCACAGCTTCACCGGGCTCGGCGGGGACAGCATCCAGGCGATCCAGGTCGTCAGCCGCGCCCGCGCGGCCGGCCTCGTCGTCAGCACCCGCGACGTGCTCCGCGCCGAGAGCGTGAGCGCGCTCGCCGCCACCGCCCGTGCCCACGGCCGGGCGGGGGAGAGCGCCGGCCCCGCCGTGCCCCCGCGCCGGCTCGGCCCGCTGACCCCCACGCCGATCATGGGGTGGCTCGCCGAACTCGGCGGTCCCGTCGACACGTACAACCAGTCGCTCGTCGTGCGCACCCCGCCGGGCTTCGGAGCGGCCGCCGCCGCACGCACCGTCCAGGCCCTCCTCGACACCCACGAGATGCTCCGCCTGCGGCTGCCGGACGGGATCGGGGCCCGCGGCGTCGAGCCGTTCGTACCGCCCGCGGGCTCCGTCACCGCGGCGGACCTGCTGGAGCACGTGGACGCCCGCGGGACGGGCGACGGGGAACTCCCCGCCCTGACCCGGGAGCGGATGCGCGCGGCCCGTCGGCTGCTCTCGCCCCGCGCCGGCCACATGCTGCGCGCTGTGCTCCTCGACCGGGGGGCCGGACAGCAGGGACGCCTCGCGCTCGTCGTCCACCACCTCGTGGTCGACGGCGTCTCGTGGCGGATCCTCCAGGACGACCTGCGGACCTGCGCGGCGGCCCTCACCGAGGGCCGCGAGCCCGTCCTCGAACCGGCGCACACCCCTTTCGCGCACTGGGCCGACCTGCTGCGCGCGGAGGCCACTTCCGGCCGCCGGACCGCCGAAGCCGACCGCTGGGCCGCCGCCCTGCGCGAGGCCCCGCAGGCCCTCGCCGGGGTCCGCCCGGCCGGCGGCCTCGACCCCGAGAGCCCGGACAACACCCTCACCCTGACCCTCGGGCCCGACGTGACGGGCCCCCTGCTCACCACCGCGCCCGGACTCGTCAACGGCACCGTCAACGACGTCCTGCTGACCGCCCTGGCCCTCGCCGTGCTCGGCCGGCGCAGCGCCGACGGGGCGGACGGGGCGGACGGGATGGACGAGGAGGGAGCCGTCCTCGTCGACGTCGAGGGCCACGGCCGGGAGGACGTCGCCGACGGCACGGACCTGTCCCGCACCGTCGGTTGGTTCACCACCGTGTTCCCCGTCCGCCTCGCCCTCGGCCGACCCGACCTCGACGAGGCCCGCGCCGGCGGACCCGCGGTCGGCGCCGCCCTGCGCCTGGTCAAGGAGGAACTGCGCGCCGTACCGGACAAGGGCATCGGCTTCGGGCTGCTGCGCCACCTCAACTCCCGTACCGGGCCGGACCTCGCCGCGCGCGGCATCCCCCAGATCGGCTTCAACTACCTCGGCCGGTTCCCGATGGGCGGCGACGCCCCCTGGGACGCCGCGCCCGGGCACGCCTTCGCCCTCGACGACGCCGACGAAGGCCTGCCGATGGCCCACGCCGTGGAGGTCAACGCGGCCGCCCACGAGGGCCCGGACGGCCTCACCCTCAGCGCCACCTGGACCTGGGCGGGCAACGCCTTCCCGGGGAGCTGGGTCCACGGCCTCGCGCAGGAGTGGTTCACCATGCTGCGCGCCGTCGTCACCCACGCCGCCCGCCCGGGAGCCGGCGGGCTGACCCCCTCCGACGTATCCCTCGCCCAGGTCAGCCAGGCCGACCTCGACACCTTCGAATCCCAGCTCGGAGCCCTGCTGTGATCCCTCTGTCCCACGCCCAGCAGCGGTTGTGGTTCCACGCCCGGGACGGCGCCGACGGCGCGCTCTACCACATCCCCGTCGGGCTGCGGCTGCGCGGCGCCCTCGACCGCCCCGCCCTGCGCGCCGCGCTCGCGGACGTGAGCGCCCGCCACGAGGCCCTGCGCACCGTCTTCCCCGACGCGGCGGGCCGCCCCCACCAGCGGGTCCTGGACCCCGCGGACGCGACCCCGGTGCTCACCGTCACCGACTGCCCGCCCGCCGAACGCGCCGGGCGGGCCGCGGAGGCCTCGTCCCGGCCCTTCGATCTCGCCACCGAACCGCCGCTGCGCGCCGACCTGTTCACCGACGGGGACGAGGACCACTACCTGCTCCTGGTCCTGCACCACATCGCGGGCGACGGCCACTCCGTGAACGTCCTCGTCCGCGACCTCGCCGCCGCCTACACCGCCCGGTGCTCCGGCCGCCCGCCCGAGTGGCCCGAACTGCCCGTCCAGTACCCGGACTACGCCCTGTGGCAGCGCGAACTCCTCGGCCCGGCCCAGGACCCCGCCTCCCTGCACGCCCGGCTGCTCACCCACTGGGCGGCCGCCCTGGACGGCCTGCCCGAGGAACTGGCCCTGCCCGCAGACCGGCCGCGCCCGGCCGTGGCCGGCCACCGGGGCGCACTGGTGGAGGCGCGGACCGACGCCGCCGTCCACGCAGGGCTGGCCGCGCTGGCCCGGGGCTGCCGCGCCACGCCGTTCATGGCCGTCCAGGCGGCCTTCGCGGTCCTGCTCACCCGACTCGGCGCCGGCACCGACCTGCCGCTCGGCTGCCCCGTCGACGGCCGTGACGACGAAGCCCTCACCGACCTCGTGGGCCTCTTCGTCAACACCCTGATCGTGCGCGCCGACACCTCGGGCGACCCCGACTTCACGGAGGTGCTGGGCCGGGTGCGGTCCGCCGCCCTGGAGACGTACGCCCACCAGGAACTGCCCTTCGAATCGCTCGTCGAACGCCTCAACCCGGCCCGCTCGCCCGCCCGTCACCCGCTTTTCCAGGTTGCGGTCTCCGCCCAGCGCACCGAGCCGCAGGTACCCGCCTTCGCGGGGCTGGCCGTGCAGGTCGAGGCGGTACGCACCGACACCGCCAAGTTCGACCTCACCCTGGAGGTCGAGGAGCTCCACGACCCGGCCACCGGAGAACCCCGGGGCCTGGCCCTCGGCCTGGAGTACGCGAGCGACCTGTTCGACGGGACGACGGCGCGGCGCCTGCTGGACCGGCTCGTCCACCTCATCGGCGCCGTCGTCCGCGCACCCGGGGTCCCGCTCTCCGCACTCGACGTCCTGCTGCCCGGGGAGCGCGCCGACCTCCTGGAGCACTGGCAGGGCGCGGGCGTCGCCACCGACGCCCGCACCGTCCACGGGGCCTTCGAGGAGCGGGCCGCCGCCCACCCCGGCCGCGCCGCCGTGCTCTGCGCCGGCCGGGAGACCACGTACGCCGAACTGGGCGCCCGGGCCGACCGGATCGCCGGGCGGCTGCGCACCCTCGGCGTCCGCCCGGGCGAGGCCGTCGCCGTACTGATGGACCGCTCGGCCGACCTCGTCGCCGCCTGCCTCGGCATCCTCAAGGCGGGCGCCGCCTACCTGCCGCTGGACGCGCGGGCCCCGCGCGCCCGTACCGAGGCCGTGATCACCGCGGCGGCAGCCGCCGTCCTCGTCACCGACCTCCCGGACGGGGAGCCCGTACCGGCGGGTCCGCGCCACGTGCTGCGCCCGGACGGGACCCCCGCCGGCGCCGCCGCGGACGCCGCGCCGGCCGGGGCCCCCGGGCATCCCGACGCGCTCGCCTACCTGATGTACACCTCCGGCTCCACGGGCACCCCCAAGGGCGTGGCCGTCTCCCACCGCGAGGTCGTCGCCCTCGCCACCGACGGGCGCTGGCGCGGCGGCGCGCACGAGCGGGTCCTGTTCCGCTCCCCGCACGCCTTCGACGCCTCCACCTACGAGATGTGGGTGCCGCTCCTGAACGGCGGCCTGGTCGTCGTCGCGCCGCCCGGCGAGCTCGACGTCGACGCACTGGCCCGGCTGATGACCGAGGAGAAGGTCACCGGAACCTTCCTCACCGCCACCCTCTTCAACGTCCTCGCCGACCGCTGCCTGCCCGCACTCGGCACGCTGCACGAGGTGATGACCGGGGGCGAGGCCGCCTCGCCGTCCATGGTCCGCCGGGTCCGCGAGGCCTGCCCGCGCACCACCGTCACCAACGCCTACGGCCCCACCGAGACCACCACCTTCGCCGCGACCTTCGCCATCGGCCCGGGCCAGGAGGCCCCGGGCGGGCAGGTCCCGATCGGCCGCCCGCTCGACGGCACGCAGCTCCACGTCCTGGACGAGCGGCTCGGCCTCGTGGCGCCCGGCGTCGTCGGAGAGCTGTACATCGCGGGAGCCGGACTCGCCCAGGGCTACCTCGGCCGGGCGGCGCTGACCGCCGAACGCTTCGTCGCCTGCCCGTACGGCCCCCCGGGCGCCCGCATGTACCGCACCGGAGACCTGGCCCGCTGGAACACCGACGGCCAGGTCGAGTACCTCGGCCGCGCCGACCGGCAGGTCAAGATCCGCGGACTGCGCATCGAACCCGGCGAGATCGAGCACGCCCTGGCCGCCCACCCGGCGGTGGGCCAGGCCGCCGTCACCGTCGTGGACACGGCCGCCGGACCCGCGCTCGCGGGCTACGCGGTCCCCGCCGAGGGAACCCCCGCACCCGATCCGCGGGAGCTGCGCGAACACCTGCGCGCCCGGCTCCCCGACTACATGGTGCCCGCCACCCTCACCCTGCTGGACGCCTTCCCCGTGACGGCCAACGGCAAGACCGACCTGACCGCCCTGCCCGCGCCGGACCCGGCCACGGCCGGCACCGCAGGGGCCCATCAGGAACCGCTCACCGACGACGAGCGCACCCTGTGCGCGATCTGGGAACAGGTCCTCGGCCTGCCGCGGATCGGCGTCCACGACAGCTTCTTCGACCTCGGCGGGCACTCCCTGCTCGCCACCCAGCTGCTTGCCGAGGTCACGGCGCGGTTCGGAGCGGCCGTCGGCATCCGCCAGTTCTTCACCGGCCCCACCGTCGCCGAACTGGCCGCGGCCCTGCCCGCCGCCGTGGCCGCCGGCGCCGGCGCCGAGGACCCGCCGATCGTCCGCCGGGCCCGCCGCACCCAGACCGCCTGACCACAGAAGGAACACCACCGTGAACCACCCCCCGTCCACCCCCGTCCCTGCTGCCGCGCCCGCCGCACGCTCCCTGGTCGAGGACGTCCTGCCGCTCTCCCCGCTCCAGGACGGCATCCTCTTCCACGCCCTCTTCGACGAGGACGAACGCGACGTCTACGTCGCCCAGCTGCTCCTCGACCTCGACGGCCCCCTCGACGCGGACCGGCTGCGCGCCGCCGCCGACACCGCGTTGGAACGGCACGCCAACCTCCGCGCCGGATTCCTGCGCCGCGCCACGGGCGAGCCCGCCCAGGTCGTCCAGCGCGGCGTACGGGCCCCCTGGCAGGAGACGGACCTCTCCGGGCTCGGCCCGGCCGAGCGCGCCGCCGCCGTCGACACCCTCCTCGCCGAGGACCGGGCCACCCGCTTCGACCTCGCCCGGCCGCCGCTGCTGCGCTTCCACCTCATCCGCACCGGCCCGCTGTCCCACCGGCTGCTGCTGACCTACCACCACATCCTGATGGACGGCTGGTCCTGGCCGGTCCTGGTGCGCGAACTCCTCGCCCTGCACCACGCCGACGACGCGCCGCTGGGCCCGGTCACCCCGTACTCCGCCTTCCTGGGCCGGCTCCACAGCCGCGACACGGCCGCCGCCCAGGACGCCTGGACCCGCGCCCTGGACGGCTTGGCGGGCGGAACCCGCACCGCGCCCGTGTCCCCGCCGCCCGGCTCGGTCCTGCCCGACCGCGTGGAGACGTACCTCCCCAAGTCCCTGACCGAGCGGCTCGGCGCCCTCGCGCGCGGCCACCGGATCACCTCCGGAACCCTGCTCCAGGGCGCCTGGGCGCTCCTGCTCGGCCGGCAGATCCGCTCCGAGGACGTGGTCTTCGGCGCCATCGTCAGCGGCCGCGACCCCGAACTGCCCGGCGTCGCCGACATCGTCGGCCTGTGCATCAACACCGTGCCGGTCCGCGTGCGGATCGACCCCGCGGAGCCCCTCGTCGCCCTGTTCGAACGGCTCCAGGACGAACAGGCGCGGCTGATCGACCACCACCACCTGGGCCTGGTCGAGATCCAGCGGCTCGCCGGAGCGGGGGAGCTCTTCGACTCCTGCGTCGCCTTCCAGAACTACCCGGTCGACGAAGCCGGCCTCGCCGCCCTCGGCGCGGGCGGGCTCCGGGTCACCGGAGTGGACCCGTACGACGCCGCCCACTACCCGCTCTCACTGACCGCCATCCCCGGCGACCGGCTGCGCCTGCAGATCGACTACCGGCCGGACGTCTTCGAACGGGACACCGCCCGGGCCCTGCTGGAACGGCTCGCCCGGCTCCTGGAAGCCGTCGCCCGGGACCCGTCGTGCCCGGTGGGCACCGTGGACCTGCTCTCGCCCGCCGAACGCCACCGCGTCCTGGTCGAATGGAACGACACCGCGCGCGACGAGCAGTACGCGGAGGTCGTCGAGCGCGTACGACAGCAGGCCGAGCGCCGCCCCGACGCCGTCGCCACCACCGACGAGGCCGGCCGCGAGCTGAGCTACGCGGCCCTCGTCGCCCGCGCCGACGCCCTCGCCCTGTCCCTCCTCGCCGACGGCGTGCGCCCCGGCGACCTGATCGCGGTGCTGAGCGAGCCCACCGCCCGGGTCCCCGTCGCGATGCTCGGCATCCTGGGCTCCGGAGCGGCGTACGTCCCCCTCGACCCCGAGGGCCCCGTCACCCGTACCGCCGACCTCCTCGCGAGCGGCGGGATCGCCCGCCTGCTGGCCGCCCCCGAACAGCGCGCCCGCGCCGAGGAGATCGCCGCCGCCGTCCCCGGCGGCCTGCCCGTCCTGGTCATCGACGACGCGGCCGCCGCCCCGGGCGAGCGGCCCGCGCCGGCCGGCGGACCCGACGCCCTCGCCTACGTCTGCTTCACCTCCGGCTCCACCGGCAAGCCCAAGGGCGCCATGGTCCACCGCCGGGGCATGAACAACCACCTCCTGGCCAAGGTCGAGGACCTCGGCCTCGGCAACGGCGACCGCGTGGTGATGAACGCCCCGCTCACCTTCGACATCTCCGTGTGGCAGGTGCTCGCCCCGCTGATCACCGGCGGACAGGTCCACCTGGTCACCCGCGACACCGCCCGCGACCCGGCCGCCCTCTTCGACGACGCCGCCCGCCGCGGGACCACCGTCCTGGAGACCGTGCCCTCCTTCGTGCGCGCCGCCGTCGACCTGTGGGACACCGGCGTGCTGCCGCCGGCCCTGCCCGAGCTGCGCTGGTTCATCGTCAACGGCGAGGTGCTGCCGCCCGAACTGTGCACCCGCTGGTACGCGCGCCACCCGAAGGCCGCGATCGTCAACGCCTACGGCCTCACCGAGTGCTCCGACGACAACACCCACGCCTTCATCGGCCCCGACGTGCACGCCCAGCTGGAGCACGGCCGGCTGCCCGTCGGCCGCCCGCTGCGCAACAACACCCTCTACCTGCTGGACGCCGCGCTCGCCCCCGTACCGCCCGGCGTGCCCGGCGAACTCTTCATCGGCGGCACCGGCGTGGGCCCCGGATACCTGCGCGACCCGCGCCGCTCCAGCGAGCGCTACGTCCCCGACCCGTTCTCCGCCGTGCCCGGCAGCCGCATGTACCGCACCGGCGACCTCGCCCGGATGCGGGCCGACGGCCAACTCGACTTCCTCGGCCGCCAGGACCACCAGGTCAAGGTCCGCGGCAACCGCATCGAACTGGGCGAGGTGGAGACCGCGCTGCGCGCCGTACCGGGCGTCGGCGAGGCGGTCGTCGCCGTCGACCGGGACCACGCGGGCCAGCAGCGGCTCGTCTGCTACTTCACCGGCACGCCCACCGCCGAGGAGGTCCGCACCGAACTGGGCCGGAACCTGCCCAACTACATGGTCCCGTCGCTGTTCCTGCACCTGCCGCAGTTCCCGCTCACCGTCAACGGCAAGCTGGACCGCAAGGCGCTCCCGGACCCGGCCACCGTGCACCGCCCGGCCGGCCGGCTGCCCGCCACGCCCGCCGAAAAGACGGTCTGCGAGATCTTCGCGTCCGTCCTCGGCCTCCAGGAGGCGGGCATGGACGACGACTTCTTTGCCCACGGCGGCCACTCGCTCCTCGCCACCCGGCTCGCCGGCCGCATCGGCACCGAGCTGGGCGTACGCCTGGGCATCCGCGACCTCTTCGAGACGCCCACCCCGGCGGGCATCGCCGCCCGCCTGACCGAGGCCGCCACCGCGCCCGCCCGCCCCGCCCTGCGCCCCCGCTCCCGCGACTGACGCAGGCGTGAGCGCGCGTCCAGGCGCCCGAACCCGCCTGGACGCGCGAGAAGGCGCCCGAACGCGCCCGCCCGCCCCCCGTCCCCGCGAAGAGCCCGCCCGCACCCCCAGGAGACACCACCACCATGAGCCCCACCGAGACCACCCCCGTACCCCTGCGCATCGCGCACCGGGCCGGGCTCACGCCCGAGGCCACCGCGGTCCGCGCACCCGAAGGGGAGCTGACGTACCGCCAGTTCGACCGGCGGGCGCGCGCGGTGGCCGAGGAACTGCGCGCCGCCGGGGCCGGGCCGGAGGACACCGTGCTCCTCGGGGTGCGCAGGGGCGTCCACTGGGCGGTGGGGCTGCTGGGGATCTGGTACGCGGGCGCGGCCCCCCTCCTGGTGGACCTCGACGCCCCCGACGAGCGGCTGCGCACCCTGCTGGAGGCCGCCGGCACCCGGCACGCGGTCGCCCCGGACACGTACGCAGCCGCGATGCTGCAACGCCGCACCGGGCGCGAGCTGTTCTGGGCCGCCACCACGACCGCGGCCCCCACGTCGGCGGCCGAACCGCCCGCCGACGTCGCCCCCGGCTCCCTCGCCTACCTCCTCTTCACCTCCGGCTCCACCGGGCAGCCCAAGCCCGTGGCGGTCGGCCACGCCGGACTCGCCGCACAGGTCGCCACCCTGGCCGGACGCTACGGGCTGACCGCCGAGGACGCGGTCCTTCAATTCGCGGCCCCCGCCTTCGACGTCAGCCTGGAGGAGGCCCTGCCCACCTGGTGCACGGGCGGCACGGCCGTCTTCGTCAAGGACAACGTCCTCTCTCCCGCCGAACTGGAGCCGTTCCTCGACGAGGAGCGGATCAGCGTCGTCAACCTGCCCACCCCGTACTGGTCGCAGTGGGCCAAGGACCTGGAGCGCGCCCCGCGGCCGCTGCCGTCCGCACTGCGCCGCGTGGTGATCGGCAGCGACGCGGGCCGCACCGCGGACCTGGCGCGCTGGACGGCCGCCGGCCGGCCCCCGGTCATCAGCTGCTACGGCCTCACCGAGTCCACCATCACCGCCACCTCCTACGAGCCGGGACCGGCCGAACTGGCCGGCTTCGCGGGCGACGAGTTGATCCCGCTCGGCGAACCGCTGGCGGGCGTACGCGCCTACGTCCTCGACGAGGAGCTGCGCGAGGCACCCCCCGGCGCCGCGGGCGAGCTGTACCTGGCGGGTTCCTGCCTGGCGCGCGGCTACCACGGCCGGCCGGGGCTGACCTCCGAGCGGTTCGTCGCCGACCCCTTCGCCGACGCCCCGGGAGAGCGCATGTACCGCACGGGCGACCGCGTCACCCGCGCGCCCGCCGGCCCGCTCGTCTTCCTCGGGCGCGCCGACGACCAGGTCAAGATCCGCGGCCACCGGGTCGAACTCAAGGAGGTGGAGGCGGCCGTGGCCGCCCACCCCGACGTCGTCGACGTGGTCGCCCGCGCCGTGACGGCGGCCGACGGCCCGCAGCTGGCCGCCTGGGCCGCCGTCACCCCCGGCAGCCCCCTCACCCCGGACGCCCTGCGCCGTCACCTTCTGGCCAAGGTGCCCGGGTACCTCGTACCGGCCGTGGTGACACTGATGGACAGGCTGCCGCGGACCCCGGGCGGCAAGCTCGACCCCAGGGCGCTCCCCGCGCCCGACCCCCGATGAACCAGCAGCCCGCGGACCAGGTCCGCGACCAGACAAGGAACGCACCCGTGTCCGTCACCACCGACGAGTCCGCCGAGCCCACCGGGTCCACCGGGTCCACCGGGTCCATGGAGTCCAGTGAGGCCGCCCAGGCCGTGCAGCGCCGCCGGCGCAGGGACTTCCGGCTCTTCATGTCCTCGCACATCTGCAACGAGCTGGGCGGCAGCATCACGTACGTGGCGCTGCCGCTGATGGCGGTGCTCACCCTCGACGCCTCGGCGTGGCAGGCCGGTCTGCTGTCCGCCGCGGAACACGCGGCGTTCCTGCTGCTGGGACTGCCCGCCGGGGCCTGGGTGGACCGGATGCGCAAGCGCCGCGTGATGATGGCCGCCGACCTGGCGCGCGCCGTCCTGCTGACGTTGCTGCCGGTGGCCTACCTACTGGACCTGCACTCGATGCCGCTGCTGTACGCGGTCGCCCTGCTGCTCGGCTGCGCCCGGCTGTTCGGTGACGTCGCCGATCAGAGCTACTTGCCGACCCTCATCGGCAAGGACACCCTGATCGCGGGGAACTCGAAGCTGGAGACCGTGCGTTCGGGAGCCGAGTTCGCGGGCCCCGGTATCGCCGGCTTCCTGGTGCAACTGCTGGGCGCGGCCGGAACGCTGGCCGGGCAGGCGGTCACCTCACTGGTGTCCGTGGTCCTGCTGGGGCGGATCGGGGCCCGGGAGGAGAAGCCGGAACCCGCTCCGCGCCGGCACCTGCTGCGCGACATCCGCGAGGGCCTGGGCTACGTCCTGAGCCACCGGATCCTGCGGCTCATCGCCCTGAACACGGCTGCGGTGAACCTGTTCCTCAGCGCGGTGATGGCCATCGAGGTGCTCTTCCTGACCCGGACGGTGGGGCTGCCGCCCGCGGCCCTCGGCTGGGTGCTGACGACCGCCACGATCGGCTCGGTGCTCGCGGCCACCGCCGCGGACCGGGTGACCCGGGCCGTCGGCGCGGCCCGGCTCACGTGGCTGTCCCTGTTGGTGACCATGCCCTTCGGGCTGCTGCTCCCGCTCGCCGACGACGATTGGCGGATCGGCCTGTTCGTGCTCGGGTCGCTCGTCCAGTCGGCCGGCGTCACCCTGTACAACATCTGCCAGGTGACCTACCGGCAGACGGTCTGCCCGCCGCACCTGCTCGGCCGGATGACCGCCACCATGCGCTTCCTGGTGTGGGGCGTGCTGCCCCTGAGCGGTCTGCTGGCGGGACTCCTCGGCGAACTGCTGGGCGTGCGGAACGCGCTGTGGCTGTGCACCGCCGCCCTGTCGGCGGCCCCGCTGGTCCTGCTCTGCTCCCCGCTGCGGCGGATGCGCGAGTTCGAGGACGAGGCCCCGGAGGCGGGGGCCGGGGCCGGTGCCGGTGCTGCGGCCGCGCGGCCGGCTCAGTAGCCCAGCCGGAAGGCGATGTGGGTGAGCTGGGTCCGGTTCACCGCACCGGTCTTGCTGCGCAGCCGGCGCAGGTAGGTGTCGACGGTGTGCGGGCTCAGCCCCATCCGGCAGGCGATCATCCGGTACGTGTCCCCCTGCGCGAGGTAGGCGAGCACCTCCTGCTCGCGGGGGGTCAGGGCGGGCAGCTCCGGTGCGCGGGAGGTGAGCGTGGTGTGCAGCATGTGGGGCTCCGGATTCCGGGTCGGGGGTGAAAGGGAGCAGCGGGGTTCGGTGCCCCTGGTGACGGTGCGATCACGCTGGGTGTGATCGCGCCGTTTCGGACGTCCGGGGCTCGAAGTGGCCGGACACCCGCTGCTGTTCGTCGGGTACAGCCTTTCGCCCTGCATATCCTGGCGCCAGGGGGCGGGCACCTCACCAAAGTGCCTGGCAGTAAAGCGACCAGGGGCGAAAAAGGCAAAGTGGGGCAATGCAAACATCTGACGTGGCGCCGGATCCGAACAGCGCCGATGTTGACATCGATGTCTACGGATGGGTGCTCGAACACCGCACGGTGGACGTGGACGCGGTGGTCGCCGGTACGGGGCGCGACGCGGACGAGGTCCGGCGCAGCGTGGCGCGCCTGCGCGCCTCACGCCTGCTGCACGTGAGCCCGATCGACCCGGCGGTGGCTTTCGCGGTGGCCCCGGACACGGCCGCCGAGCAGCTCGTCGCGCCCCTGGAGGCGCAGATCCGCGAGCAGCAGCGGGAGATCAGCGGGATCCGCGAGGACCTGGGGCGCTTCCTGCCGCACTATCTGGGCCGCCGCTCCACGGGGGAGTCGCTGGAGGTCCTGGAGAGCCTGGAGGACGTGCGCGGGGCACTCAACCGGGCCTCTCTCAACTGCACGACCGAGATGCTCAGCTCGCAGCCCGGGGGCGGCAGCAGGGTGCCGGAGGCGATGCAGGAGGCGCTGCGGCGGGACGAGACGATGCTCGAGCGGGGGATCTCGATCCGGACCCTCTACCACCACACGGCCCGCTTCAACGGACCGAGCCAGGCCTACGTCGCCGCCACCTCCGTGCTGGGGGCGCAGTACCGCACCGCGCACGAACTCTTCGGCCGCCTCATCGCCTTCGACCGGGAACTGGCCTTCATACCGGTCTCGGACGGCAGTTGGGGCGCCGTGGTCATACGCGAGCCCTCGACCGTCGCCTACCTGTGCAACATCTTCGACCAGACCTGGGACCTGGCCTCGCCGTTCTCGGCCGCGGCGGGCCAGGGGCTCGAAGAGGTGGCCCGCGAGATCCACGAGACGATCATCCGGTTGCTCGCGGCCGGGCTGAAGGACGAGGCCATAGCGCGGCGCCTGGGCATGTCGTTGCGCACGGCCCGGCGCCACATCGCCGACATCATGCAGGAGCTGGGTGCGGGCAGTCGTTTCCAGGCCGGTGTGGCCGCCGCCGCGCGCGGCCTGCTGGACCTGGAGGCCGAGGCGGACGGCGAGCCGGCACAGCCCTCCTGACCTGGTGTCACGCGTTCTCGTGTCTGTCGCGGGCGGCGGGCGTGTCGCATGCTGCTGAGATGGGAGCTGTGGAGCCGCCGAACAAGAGGGGCACGTAATGGACATGCCGGATGAAGGCTGCGAACGGGAGTCCCCGCACCTGCGGGAGATCGTCCTGTTCCTCTCGGTCCACCTGGACCGGGCGCCGGGTGTGCTGTGGCCCGAGTACGACAACCCGGCGTTCGAAGACGCCGATGACGTCGATGACGCAGATGACGCCGATGGCGCCGGGGCCGGCCCGGAGGGTGACGGTGTGTGTGCGGCCCAGATGGACCGGTTCACCGCTGAACTGGCCTCCCTGACCGGCCTGTCCGTCCGGCTGGACCGGGTGGAGAGGGCTGGGTCCGCCCCGGGCGTCGGTGTGGACGCCGTCTGGACCGGGCAGCCCGGAGACCGGGAGCACTTGCTGATCCACCAGATCGCCGGCGCCGTGACCTGGCAGCTGACCGGCACCGGCGAGAGCGGTCGGCCGGAGTCCTTCCAGTGCCGGCTGCTGCCCGGCGAGCTGCTGTACGTACCGGCCCGGTGGTCGCGCAGGTGCGTCGGTGCACCGCAGGCGCAGTACGCCGTCATCTCCCTCAACGGTGCGGGTGACTGACGGCTCGGTGTACGAAAGGGGGGAGGGAGGATCGCGTCGCGATCCTCCCTCCCCCCTTTTCGGCGGCCCTTACGGGCCGGCGCGATCAGCCGCCCCAGGAGCTGTCGGCCGTGTCGCGCGTCCGGCCGCCCGTCGTGGTGCCGACCGTCACCACCCGGCCGGTGGAGGTGACGATCTGACGCGGCGTCTGGGTGGTGGTGCTGCCCTCGCCCCCGGTGGTGGTCGTCACGGTGGTCGCGGCCGAGGTGTCGTCGGCGGCCTGAGCGGCGCCGGCGGGCACCAGCAGCGCGGCCGCGGTCACGGACAGGGCGATGACGTAACGCTTGAGCATGGGATCCCCAGGAGTGCGAGCGGTCTGGTCCCGGCGCGAACCACTTCGTGGGCCGTCCGCGCCGGTCGGTGCAGGACCAACCTTGCCGTGCCCCGGGCACTTCGGTGATCGATCAGACTGTTCATCAAGCTGCCTGGCGCGATGGTGAGGGGTGGCAAATCCTCTTATATCTCACCTATTCGGTCAGGATTCCTGCTCCCACGGTGGCCGGAGGGCCCGGCTCACGCCCGACCGGCGCTTCCGCGGGCGTTGCGGGCTCCGCGGGCTCCGCGGGCTCCGCCGGCCCCCGGGCGTCGAGCTCCCGCCACACCGGGAAGACCAGTGGCGCGAGCGTGACCGCCAGGTACAGCGCCCCCGTGCCCAGCAGCGCCGCCACCAGACCCCAGGCGTCCAGGGCCAGCCCCGCGCCGAGCATTCCCAGCGGGGTGGCCGCCAGCGCGGCGGCCACCAGCAGACCGAACACCCGCCCCCGGACCTCCTCGGGCACCCGCTCGTAGGCGACCGACATCATCAGCGGACCCACGACCCCCGACCCGATGCCGGACAGGGCCAGTACCGTCAGCAGCACCGCCGCCCGGGGCTCGGCGGCCAGTGCGGCACACCGCACCGCCCCGACCAGGACGAAGGCCCCGACGAAGACCGCGCGCCGTGGCATCCGGTGGCCCGCCCAGCCGTACAGGGCCGCCCCGAGCAGTGCGCCGGCCCCCATGGCGGTGACCATCGCCCCGAACAGGGCGCTGCTGCGCAGCACCTGGGTCCCGTACGCCGGGTAGAGCACGCCGTTCAGCGCCCCGTCCAGGGCGTTGGTCAGCATCAGGACCCCCACCATCGCGCCCAGGAGCCGGTCCCTGCGCAACTGCACGAGCCCGAAGCGCAGTTCCTGGGCGTAGGAACCGTGCGGCGGTACGCCGTCGGCCGGGCGGGGGCGGGCCGCCGCCGGCACCAGGGCCGCCATGAGGAGGGCGACCAGCACCATCGCCGCCACGTCCGCGTACAAGGTGCGCACGGGGCCGACCGTCGCGATCAGCAGACCGGCCAGCGGCGCTCCCGCCATCATGCCGATCCGGCGGGCCCCCTCGACGGCTCCCGTGGCACGCTCCGCCGTGACCCCCGCGCGTGCCATCGCCCCGGGCAGGAGCAACTGCTTGGAGGTGTCGGACGGCCCGCGCGCCGCCCCCACCAGGAAGACCAGGACGATCAGGACGGGCAGGGGCAGGGCGCCCCCGGCGTGCAGGAGCGGGATCAGGCTGATCGCCGCGGCCGTCAACAGGTCCGCACCGATGCTCGTCGCGCGCACGGGCAGTCGGTCGACCACCGGACCCGCGAGCACGGCGGAACAGAGCAGGCCCAGCACCTCGGCGGTGGCGACGAGCCCCGTCCGGGCGCCGCTGCCGGTGCTGTGCAGGACGAACCAGGGCACGGCGACCAGGGTCGCCGCCATGCCGAGCGAGGAGATCCCGGAGGCGGCCACCAGGGCGGCCAGCGGGGTGCGGCGGCGCGGTGACGCGGAGCCGCCGGGGTACGAGCTGGTCATACGGGGTTCCTTCCGGCACCGCCGCGCCGCCCGGCAGCCCGCGGTGGGGTCTGCCGGGCGGCGTGGTGCCCGGGGATCGTCGGGTCAGCCGGCCATGCTCACGCGGAGGCTGAGCGGGCGCATGTCGGTCCACACCCGCTCGACGTGCGCGAGGCACTCCTCCTTGGTGCCGCGCACGCCCTGGTCGTGCCAGCCGAGCGGGACGGGCCGGCCGGCCTCCCAGAGGGAGTACTGCTCCTCGTCGTTGGCGACGACCAGGTACTGCTGCGGGGACGAGTCGTTCACGGTGTTCTCCTCGAGGGATCAGGGATCAGGGATCAGGAATCAGGGATGGGGATGCGGAAGAAGGCTCAGGAAGGCAGGGCCGCGGCCAGCAGCTCCGCCAGCGCGGCGCAGTGCGGCGGGTCCACCAGGTCGTGGTGGTTGCCCGGGACCGCGGCCCGTACGACGGCGCCCGCGGTGCGCGGCCGCCAGGCCGCCGGGTCCACCAGCGGCGTCGCGAGCTCCGGATGGCGCTCGTCGACCGTGAAGAGGTGCAGGTCCACGGCGAGTACGGCGTCGGTGCGGTAGGCGGCGGAGGCCGCCCCGTTCGCCTCGGCGACCCGCAGCAGCCTGCGCAGGGCCTCCGTGGGGGAGGTGCGGGGGAGCGTGCCCTCCTCGCGACCCCGGCGCACCAGGACGTCGAGCAGCTCCTCCTCGTCCAGTTCGCGCGCCGAGCCGGCGTCGATCCCGGCGGCGATGCCGTACCGCAGCAGGTCCGGATCGCCCGCCCCGCCAGCCGTACCGGAACCGCTCCCGGGAGCCGTTCCCGGCGCCGCCGCGTCGATCAGGCCGAGGAAGGCGACCTCCTCACCGGCGGCCTCCAGCTGCGCCGCCATCTCGTAGGCCACCGTCCCGCCGAACGACCAGCCGGCCAGCAGGTACGGGCCGTGCGGCTGCTCCTCGCGGAGCGCGGCCAGGTAGCGCTCGGCCATCTCGGGCACCCGCTCCAGCGGGGTCTCGCCGGTGTTGTAGCCCACCGACTCCAGGCCCAGGATCCGCCGCTCGCCCCCGGGACGGGCGGACAGGTCCCGCACCAGGTCCCGGTAGCAGACGACGTCGCCGCCCCGCGGGTGGACGAGGACCAGCGGCGGCCGGGACGGGTCCCCGTCGGCCAGCGGGACCAGCAGCCTGGCGGCGGCCGCCCCCGCGTCCGGCAGTGCCTCGCAGAGCAGCTCCACGGTGCGCCGACGGAACACCAGGTTCAACGGCAGTTCCACGCCGAACTCCCGGCGCACGGCCGCCATCAGGGCGAAGGCCTTGAGCGAATGCCCGCCGAGCGCGAAGAAGTCGTCGCGCACCCCGATCGGGGCCGTCCCCAGGGTCTGCTCCCACAAACGCGCCATCCGCAGCTCGGTCGTGTCGCGCGGGGCGATCCGCCCCGCGCCGGCGCCGCGCGCCGCGTCCGCCGAAGGAGCGGGCAGCGCCTTGCGGTCGAGCTTGCCGTTCGGGGTGAGCGGGAGCCGCTCCAGGGCGGTCAGGACCGCCGGGACCATGTACTCGGGGAGGTCCTGGCGCAGGAAGTCGCCGAGCTCCCGCACGTCGCCCTCCTCGTCCCGCCAGGTCACGTAGCCGGCCAGCACCGCGTCCACCCCCGTGCCGTGGACGGCCACGGCCGCCGCCAGCACCCGCGGGTGGCGGGCGAGCGCGGACTCGATCTCGCCGAGTTCCATCCGGTGGCCGCGCACCTTCACCTGGCCGTCGGCCCGACCCCGGTACTCCAGACCGCCGTCCGCGAGCCGTCGTACGAGGTCACCGGTGCGGTACAGCCGTTCGCCCGCCGCGTACGGGTCGGGCACGAACCGGTCCGCGGTCAGCGCCGGCCGCCCGTGGTAGCCGCGGGCCACCCCGTCGCCGCCGATGTAGAGCTCGCCGAACACCCCGACCGGTACCGGTCGCAGGCCCGCGTCCAGGACGTGCAGCCGGGTGTTGGCGAGCGCCGAGCCGATCGGCACCGGCCCGTCGCCGACGGGACCGGACAGCCGGTGCGCCGTGGACCAGACGGTGGTCTCCGTCGGCCCGTACACGTTCCAGACGGTGCCCAGCGCCGTGCGCATCCGCTCGGCCAGGGCCGACGGCAGCGCCTCGCCGCCGCACAGCGCCCGTACGCGGGGCGCCTGCCAGCCGGACTCCATCAGCTGGTGCCACGTGGCCGGAGTGGCCTGGACGACCGTGACCGGCGCCGAGTCCAGCTCCTTCGCGAGGAGGGTGCCGTCCCGCGCGGTCTCCCGGTCGACGACCCGGACGGTGGCTCCGCACACGAGCGGGACCAGCAGCTCCAGCACGGCGATGTCGAACGAGGCCGTGGTGACGGCCGCGACCGTGTCACCGGCCGTCAGCTCCAGCCTGCGCACCATGTCCCGGGTGAAGTTGGCGAGCGCCCGGTGCGGGACGGTGACCCCCTTCGGGCGTCCCGTCGAACCCGAGGTGTACAGGGCGTACGCCAGCTGCTCCGGCTCCAGCCGCACGGGTGCGAAGTCGGCCCGCGCGCTCCCGTCCCCGGCCAGGGCGTCGAGGTCCACCACGGCGACCCCGTCCGGTGCCTGGGCGGCGCCGGACAGCCCCGACACCACCAGCACCCGGGCACCGCTGTCCGCGAGCATGTAGCCGATCCGGTCGGCCGGATAGCCGGGGTCGACGGGCACGTACAGGCCGCCGGAGCGCAGGACGCCCAGCAGCGCCGCCGGCAGCAGTACGGAGCGCTCCGCGCAGACGGCCACCGCCGTGTCCGGGCCCACGCCCAGCCGGGCGAGCTCCCGGGCGAGGCGGCCCGAGACCTCCCACAACCCGGCGTACGTCAGGCTCCGTTCCCCGTCGTCCACGGCGACGGCCTCCGGCGTACGGGAGGCCTGCTCACCGACGAGCACGGGCAGCGGCCGGTCGGCGGCCGGCTCGGCGGACCCGCCGCCCGCACGCAGGATCCGGCGCTCCTCGGTCGGGCCCATCAGCGGCAGTGCGCCGAGCGGCGTCGCGGGATCGGCCACCGCGGCCGTGAGCAGTTCGGTCAGCGCCGAGGTCATGCGCTCGACGGTCGCCCGGTCGAAGAGGTCGGTCGCGAAGACGGCCTCGCCGCGCAGCGCGCCCTCCTCCTCGACGAAGTACAGCGAGAGGTCGAACTTCGAGGCCCCGCTGGCCAGCGAGAGGGGTTCGACGTCCAGCCCGGGCGGTGCGGGCGGCGCGGCGGCCTCCTCGTCCAGCACCAGCATCACCTGGAACAGCGGGTTGCGACTCAGGTCGCGCTCCGGCCGCACCTCCTCCACCAGACGCTCGAACGGCACCTCCTGGTGGGCGTAGGCCCCCAGGGCCGTCTCCCGGGCCCGGTCCAGCAGTTCGCCGAAGGCCGGGTCGCCGGACAGGTCGGTGCGCAGCACCAGGTTGTTGACGAAGAAGCCGATGAGCGGCTCCAGTTCGGTGCGGTCGCGGCCCGCGATGGGGGAGCCCACCGCCACGTCCTCGCTGCCCGACCAGCGGGCCAGCAGGGCTTGGAAGCCGGCCAGCAGCACCATGAACAGGGTGGCGTCGTGCCGGCGCCCCAGCTCGCGCAGCCCGCGCAGCAGCGGCTCGGGCAGGACGAAGGGGAACTGCTCGCCGCGCCCGGACGGGGTGGCCGGCCGGGGCCGGTCGGTGGGCAGGTCCAGCGGGGCGAGCCCGGCAAGCCGCTCCCGCCAGTGCTCCAGGGCGGCGGCGAGCGCGTCACCGCTCAGCCGGTCGCGCTGCCAGGACGCGAAATCTCGGTAGGAGAGGGCGAGTTCCGGCAGGGGCTCGGCCCCTTCGAGGGTGCGGGCCCGGTAGGCGGCGAAGAACTCCCGCCAGAAGACCCCCACCGACCAGCCGTCGAAGGCGATGTGGTGCGCGACGATCACCAGCAGGTGCTCCCGCTCCGCGATCCGCACCAGGCGGGCCCGCAGCGGGCCCGCGGCCGCCAGGTCGAAGGGCAGTGCGGCGTCGTGCGCCGCCAGCTCCAGCGCCCGCTCCCCGGCCGCCGCCGCACCCAGCTCCGACAGGTCGGTGAAGGACGGGGTGAACACCGAGGCCGGACCGGGCACGACGCGGGCCGCGAAGGCGCCCTCGCCGCTCTCCTCCCCGGATTCCCCGGATTCCCCGGATCCGCCGGTCTCCTCGATCCGCGAGCGCAGCACCTCGTGCCGGGCGACGACGTCCGTCAGGGCCGCCAGCGCCGCGTCGGTGTCGAGCTCCCCCGTCAGCCGCACGGCACCGGGCATGTTGTAGTCGGGCCGGCCCGGCTGGAGCCGGTCCAGCAGCCACAGCCGCTGCTGTCCGAAGGACAGCGGGCCGGGCCCCTCGGGCAGTGCGGGGATCGCCGGTCCCGTCGCGCCCGCCGCGCCCAGCGTCGCCAGCGCCCCGGCGAGGTCCTCGGCCACCGGGTGGCGGAAGAGCAGCTGCATCGGGACGTCCAGCTCCAGCAGGGCGCGCAGCCTGGAGATGACCCGGGTCGCGCGCAAGGAGTGCCCGCCGCGCTCGAAGAAGTGGTCGCGGACCCCGATCGGGCCCTCGCCGAGCACCTCCTCCCAGACCTCGGTCACCGTCCGCTCCAGCGGCGTGCGCGGGGCGACGTGCGCCCGGTGCCCGCCGGCCGAACCGGATTCCGGCGCGGGCAGCGCCCTGCGGTCGGTCTTCCCGTTCGGGGTCAGCGGCAGTGCGTCCAGCACCACCAGCGCGGAGGGCACCATCGCGGCCGGCAGGGCCGCGCGTACGAAGTCCAGTACGGCGGCCGGATCACCGCTCCCGTCCCGCCACACCACGTACCCGGCGAGCAGCCGGTCGGCGCCCTCGCCGTGCGCTGCGGCCACGGCCCGGCCCACGTCGGGGTGGCGCAGCAGGGCGGCCTCGACCTCGCCGAGTTCGATCCGGTGGCCGCGGACCTTGACCTGGTTGTCGCGGCGGCCGTGGAACTCCAGCACGCCGTCGGAGCGCAGCCGCGCCAGGTCACCGGTGCGGTACATGCGCGCGCCGGGCGGCCCGTACGGGTCCGGCGGGTAGGCCTCGGCGGTGCGGGCCGGGTCGCCGAGGTAGCCACGGGCCACCCCGCGCCCGGCGATGAACAGCTCACCGATCGCGCCCCGGGGCAGCGGTTCGAGGTGTTCGCCGAGCACGAGCACCCGGGCGCCGGGCAGCGGCCGTCCGATGGGGATGCGGCCCGCCTCGATGTCGGCGTCCGTCACCACGTGGTAGGTCGTGGTGTTGGTGCACTCCGTCGGACCGTACTGGTTGACCAGCCGCAGCCGGCCGGCCGCGCCCAGGGTGTGCGCGGCGCGGGCCAGTCCGGCCGTCAGCGCCTCACCGGTGGTCATCACCAGCCGCAGCGCCGGGGCCGGCCCGTCCATGGCCGAGGCGGCGGCGACCAGCGGCTCCAGCATCGACGGGACGATCGACAGCAGCGCCGTCACGCCTTCCGCGTGCAGCAGCCGGGCCAGCGCGTCCGGGTCCCCGGCCTCGTCCTGCGAGGCCAGTACGATCCGCCCGCCGGTGGTCAGCGGCGCGAACAGGTCGCGCACCGACGGGTCGAAGGTCAGCGCCGTACGGGCGAGCACCGCGTCCTCGGGGCCGAGGTCGAAGGTGGAGGTCAGCGCCGCCAGATAGCCGGTGATCGCGGCGTGGGTGACGGCCACGCCCTTGGGGCGGCCGGTGGAGCCGGAGGTGTACAGGAGGTAGGCGAGGTGCGCGGGGGAGGCGGGGGTGGCCGGCTCCGTCGCGGGCAGGGCGTCGACCAGCTGCCGCTCGGCGTCCAGGTCCAGGACCGGTAGGTCGCCGGTCAGGTCCGCGGGCAGCCCGTCCGGCAGGCCCGCCGTCAGCACCAGGTGGGCGCCGCTGTCGGCGAGGACCGTGCGGACCCGCTCGGCAGGATGGCCCGCGTCCAGGGGCACGTAGGCGCCGCCGGCCTTCAGTACCGCGAGGACGCAGACCAGCATGCGTGGGTCGCGCCCGGCCAGTACGGCCACCCGGGTCTCGGGGCCGGTCCCGAGCTCCCGCAGGCGGTGGGCCAGCCGGTTGGCGGCCGCATCGAGCTCGCCGTAGCTGGTGGTGCGGCCCTCGCAGGTCACGGCCGGGGCGTCCGGCCGCAGCCGGGCCCGCTGCGCCACCAGGGAGTGCAGGGTCCGCGCCACCGGCCGGTCCGTCCGCGCCGCAGACTCCTCGCCGAGCAGGGCCGCGTGCTCCTGCGGGGACAGCACGTCCAGCCGGGACAGCGGTGCGTCGGGGGTCTCGGCCGCACCGGCCAGCAGCCGCAGGTAGTGCGCGCCGAACCGCTCGACCGTGTCCCGGTCGAAGAGGTCCGTCGCGTACTGCACGGTGCCGGTCAGGCCGCCGGGGTGCTCGGTCATCGCGAGGCTGAGGTCGAACTTGGCCGTCCCGTTGGAGGTGTCCAGGCTCTCGACCTCCACACCCTCCAGCGGCAGCGCGTCGAGCTGCTCGGGATGCAGCTGGAACAGGACGTCGAAGAGCGGGTTGCGGCTGAGGTCGCGCTCCGGCCGCAGCTCCTCCACCAGCCGGTCGAAGGGGACGTCCTGGTGCTCGTACGCGGCCAGCGCGGTCCGGCGCACCCGGCCCAGCAGTTCGCCGAAGGCCGGGTCGCCGGACAGGTCGGTGCGCAGCACGAGGGTGTTGACGAAGAAGCCGACGAGCGGCTCCAGTTCGGTGCGGTCGCGGCCCGCGATGGGCGAGCCCACCGCGATGTCCGCCTGGCCCGTGTAGCGGGCCAGCAGGGCCTGGAAGCCGGCCAGCAGCACCATGAACAAGGTGGCGCCGCGCTCCCGGGCCAGCGCGCCGAGCCGCTCGGCGAGCTCGGCCGGGACCTCGAAGACGAAGGCGTCGCCCGCTCCCGAGCGCACCTGGGGACGCGGCCGGTCGGTGGGCAGGTCCAGGGCCGGGAGGCCGGCGAGGGCCGCCCGCCAGTGGGCGATGCCGGCGTCGGCCTCGCCGTTCGCCAGCCGGTGCTGCTGCCAGTACGCGAAGTCCCCGTACTGCACGGGGAGTTCCGGCAGTGCGGGACGCTCGCCGCGGCGCAGCGCCGCGTAGGCCCCGGACAGCTCCCGCCACAGCACCGGCATCGACCAGCCGTCGCCGACGGTGTGGTGCAGGACCAGGACGAGGAGGTGCTCGTCGTCCGCGACCCGCACCACGCGGGCCCGCAACAGGGGAGCGGAGCCCAGGTCGAAGGGGGCGGCGGCGTCCGCGTGGGCGAGGCCCAGCGCCCGCGAGCGGGCCTCCTCGCGGGGCAGGTCCCCCAGGTCGGTGCGGACGGGGGCGAAGACCTCCGGCGCCTCCACGGTCTGTACGGGGCCCCGCGGGCCCTCGGTGATCCGCGAGCGCAGCACCTCGTGCCGGGTCACCACCGCGCACAGCGCGTCGGCCAGCGCGTCGGTGTCGAGCGGGCCGCGCAGCCGGGTCGCGACGGGGATGTTGTAGTCGGGCCGGCCGGGCTGGAGCTGGTCCAGGAACCACAGCCGCTGCTGTGCGAACGACAGCGGCGCGGGCTCCCCGGCGGGCCGGGCGCCGATCGCGGTGACGGCGGCCGCGGTCGTGCCGGGACCGTCCCCGCACAGGGCGTCCAGCGCCGACGCGAACCGCTCCAGCGTCGGGTGCTCGAACAGCAGCCGCAGCGGCACGCCGGTGCCCAGCCGGGCACCGAGCCGCGACACGGCGCGGGTGGCCCGCAGGGAGTGGCCGCCGAGCGCGAAGAAGTCGTCGTGGCGGCCGATCCGCGCGGTGCCCAGCACCTCGCCCCATACCGCCGCGGCGAGTTCCTCGGTCCGTGTGGCCGGCGGTGCGAACTCGGCCCGGCGCACCCCCTCTTCGGGGGGCGCGGGCAGGGCGCGCCGGTCCAGCTTGCCGTTCGGGGTCACCGGCAGGGCCGCGAGCGGCACGATCGCCGAAGGCAGCATGTACGCGGGCAGCCGGGCGGCGAGGGCCCGGTGCAGCTCGGCCGGCTCGGCCAGCTGCCCCTCCGAGGGCACCACGTAGGCGACGAGGCGCTGCTCGCCGGGGGTGTCCTCGCGGACCACCACCGCGGCGTGCCCGATCTGCGGGCAACGGGCCAGCTCGGACTCGATCTCGCCCGGCTCGATCCGGTGGCCGCGGATCTTGACCTGCTGGTCGCGGCGGCCCAGGTAGTCGACGGTGCCGTCGGGGCGCCGCCGGGCGAGGTCGCCCGTCCGGTACATCCGGGCGCCCGGGGCGCCGTACGGGTCCGGGGTGAACTGCCGCGCGGTCAGGCCGGGCCGGCCCAGGTAGCCGCGGGCCACGCCGGTGCCGCCGATGCACAGCTCGCCGACGGCGCCCTGCGGCACCGGGCGGCCGCGCTCGTCCAGGACGTACAGGCGGGTGTCGTCCAGGGCGGTGCCGATGGGGATCCGGCCGTCCACGACGGCACCGGCGCGGGTGTCCAGCCGGTGGCCGGTGGCGAAGGTGGTCGTCTCGGTGGGCCCGTAGACGTTGACCAGGACGGTGTCCGGAGCCTGCGCCAGGGCCCGGGCGAAGGAGTGCGGGGAGGCGGCCTCGCCGCCCGTCCACACCTCCCGCACCTGCGTCAGGAGCTCCACGCACTCCTCGACCACCAGGTTGAACAGGGCGGCCGTGAGGAACATCGAGGTGATCCGGTGCTCCGCCACGAGCGCGGCCAGGGCCGCGGCGTCCACCCGGCCGGGCGGCGCCATGACCACCTGGCCGCCGGACAGCAGCGGCACCCACAGTTCGTACGTCGAGGCGTCGAACGACAGCGGGGAGTGGGCCAGCACCCGCCGGTGCGCGGTACCGAAGGCGGTGTCGCGGGCGAGCGCCGCGACGTTGGCGTGCGTGACGCCGATGCCCTTCGGCTCTCCCGTGGAACCGGAGGTGTACATCACGTACGCCAGCTGGTCCGGCGCGCAGGCCGGGTACGAGCCCGGCGCGACGGCCTGGATCCCGTCCGCCGGGGCGCTCACGTCGAGCACCGGTACGGGCGAGGTGCGGACCGCCTCGTGGTCGGCCGTCGCCGGATCGGCGAGCAGCAGGCGGGCGCCGGTCCGCTCCAGCATCCAGTGCAGTCGGGCGACGGGGAACCCCTCGCCGAGCGGGACGTAGACCCCGCCGGCCTTCAGGACGGCCAGGATCGCCACCGGGAGGTGGACCGAGCGCTCCATGAGCAGGGCCACCGGGGTCTCGCGCCCCACCCCGGCGGCGGTCAGCCGGGCCGCCAGCAGGTCGGAGCGGGAGTCGAGTGCGGCGAAGCTGAGGCGCTCGGCGCCGCAGACCACGGCGTCGGCGCCGGGGGTGCGCCGGACCTGCTCGGCGAACAGCTCGACCAGTGTGGCCGGGGCGAGGTCGCGGCGGACCGCGCCGTGGCCCTCGGCCGCGAGCCGGGCCGCGGTCGGGGCGGAGGGCAGCAGCTCGGCCACGGGGCGGTCGGGCTCCTCGGCGGCGGAGGCCAGCAGCTCCAGGTAGTGGCCGAGGACGAGTTCGGCCGTGGCCCGGTCGAACAGGTCGGTGTCGAAGAGGAGCGAGCCGGAGCAGGTCTCGGCGCCCTCGGAGACGAAGACGCTCAGGTCGAAGAGCGATCCGCCGAAGTCGGTCCGCACGGCCTGCGCGTCCAGGCCCGGCAGCCGCAGCCCGGCCGTCTCGTCCGGGGCGGACGCGAACATCACCTGTACGAGCGGGTTGCGGTCGCCGACGCGCTCGGGGCTCAGGTGCTCCACCAGCCGGTCGAAGGGCACCTCCTGGTGGTCGTACGCGTCCACCGTCGCCCGGCGGACCCGGCCGAGCAGTTCGCGGAACCCGGCGTCGCCCGACAGGTCGCCGCGCAGCACCACGGTGTTGACGAAGAACCCGACGAGGGGCTCCAGTTCGACCCGGTCGCGCCCGGCCACCGGAGTGCCGACGGCGATGTCGGTGCGGCCGGCGTAGCGGGCCAGGGCCGCCTGGAAGCCGGCCAGCAGGGTCATGAAGAGGGTGGCGCCGGCGCTCTCGGCGATCCCGCGCAGCCGTGCGGTGAGCGGCGCGTCGAGGGTGAAGTCCAGGCTCGCGCCGTCACCGCTGCGGCGGGTGGGCCGGGGCCGGTCCGCGGGCAGCTCGAGGGGCTCCAGCCCCGCGAGGCGCTCCTCCCACCAGCGCAGCTGCCCGTTCATCGCACCGCTCGCGAACCGGTCGCGCTGGGTACGGGCGTACGCCTGGTAGTCGAGGGGGAGCGGCGCCTGCGGGAGGGGACGCTCCGCGAGCAGGGCCGCGTACCCCGCGGAGAACTCCTGCCAGAGCAGGCCCATGGACCAGCCGTCGGTGGCGATGTGGTGGACCACCAGCACCAGCAGGTGGTCCTCGGTGCCCAGCCGGATCAGCAGGGCGCGCAGCAGCGGGCCCGCCGCGAGGTCGAAGGGCCTGCGGACCTCCTCCCGGGCCAGGGCGTGGGCCCGCTCCTCCAGTTCGGCGAGGGGGGCGCTGCCCAGGTCCAGCACCGGCAGCGGGACGGCCGCCGGCGCGGGCAGGACCACCGGGTGCGGGGCGCCGTCGCGCTCCTCGAAGACGGTGCGCAGCGGTGCGTGGCGGGCCACGACGGCCGTCAGGCTCCGGCGCAGCAGGTCGGGGCGGACGGGGCCGCGCAGCCGCACGACCTCGGGGATCGCGTAGCCGGGGGTGCCGTCCATCATCCGGTCCACCAGCCACATCCGCTCCTGGGCGAACGAGGCGACGGGCTCGGCGCGCGGGCCGTCGGGGCCGGCGGTGGGGGCCGGGGCCGTCTCGGCGGCCGCACCGGCCGCCGAGTCGTCCAGTGCGGCGCGCACCCGGCGGCGCAGCAGTTCGCGGGCGGCGGCCAGGCGGCTGTCCGTGCCGGTGGCCGGCAGGCTCTCCTGGGTGGTCACGAGGTCTCTCCCTGAAGTACGAGTGAAGGAACGGCGTCGGCGGCGGCGGCGAACGGGGCCGGTTCGGCCTCCAGTTCGGCCAGCAGCACCGTCTCGACGGCGATGGCGAGGGCGGCGACGGTCCGCTGTTCGAAGAGGGTGTGCAGGGGCAGGTCCAGGCCGAGGGCCTGGCGCAGCCGGGCCGCCACCCGGGTGGCGCTCAGCGAGTGCCCCCCGAGGGCGAAGAAGTCGTCGTGGCGGCCGATCCGCGGCGCGTCCAGTACGGAGGCCCACACCATGGCGACCAGTTCCTCGGTCTCCCCGGCGGGCGCCTCGTACCCGGTGGCGGCGGCCGCGGCGGCGGGCGCCGGCAGCGCCCGGCGGTCGAGCTTGCCGTTCGCCGTGACGGGCAGCCCGTCCACGACCACCAGCACCGGAACCATGTACTTCGGGAGGGAGCGGGCCAGTTCGGCGCGCATCGGCTCGGGGTCCAGGACCGCAGCCGGGTCCGCCCCGGCCTCCGGGACGACGTACCCGACGAGCCTGCGCTCGCCCGGGACGTCCTCGCGGACCACGACCGCGGCCCGCCCGACACCGGGGAGGCGGCCCAGCGCCGTTTCGATCTCGCCGAGTTCGATCCGGAAGCCGTGGATCTTCACCTGGTCGTCGGTGCGGCCCAGGTACTCCACCGAGCCGTCGGCCCGGTGCCGGGCCAGGTCACCGGTGCGGTACATGCGCGAGCCCGGCGGGCCGAACGGGTCCAGCGGGAACCGCTCGGCGGTCAGCGCCGGGCGGCGCAGGTACCCGCGGGCGAGGCCCGCGCCGGCCAGGAACAGCTCGCCCGCCACCCCCACGGGGACGGGCCGTCCCCGCGGGTCGAGCACGTACAGCGAGGTGTTCCAGATCGGGCGGCCGATCGGCACGGGCCCCGCGTCCTCGCGGCGGCAGTCCCAGTGCGTGACGTCCACGGCCGCCTCGGTGGGCCCGTACAGGTTGTGCAGGGGCACGTCGAGCACGTCGAGGAAGCGGTTCTTCAGCTCCTCCGGCAGCGCCTCGCCACTGCACACGACCCGGCGCAGCGACCGGCAGCGGCCCGCCTGCGGGTCCTCGACGAACGCGGCCAACATGGACGGGACGAAGTGGACGGTGGTGACCGCCTCCTCCTGGATCACCCGGCTGAGGTAGGCGGGGTCCTTGTGCCCGCCGGGCTCGGCGACCACCAGGGCCGCGCCGGTCAGCAGCGGCCAGAAGAACTCCCACACCGAGACGTCGAAGCCGAACGGCGTCTTCTGGAGCACCCGGTCGTCCGCGCCCAGCCGGTACCGGTCCTGCATCCACAGCAGCCGGTTGACGATGGCCGAGTGCTCCACGACGACGGCCTTGGGCCGCCCCGTCGACCCGGACGTGTAGATCACGTACGCGGGGTGCGCGGGCAGCGGGGCCCGGCGCACCGCACCGGTGGTCCCGTCGTGGACGGCCCCCGGATCCAGCCGGGGCAGGTCCGCCGCGGCCGGCAGCGCCGCCGCCACCGCGTCGTCCGCGAGCAGCAGGACGGGCTCGGCGTCGGACAGCAGGTACGCGATCCGGTCCGCCGGCAGCGAGGGGTCCACCGGAAGGTAGGCGGCGCCCGACTTCAGCACGGCCAGCAGCGAGACCACCATCTCGGTGGAGCGGTGCAGGGCGACCGCGACGATCCGCTCCGGACCGGCTCCCCGGGCGCACAGCTGACCGGCCAGCAGCTCGGCGCGGGCGTCGAGTTCGGCGTACGACAGGCGCTCGCCGCGGAAGACGGTCGCCAGGGCGCCGGGCGTCCGGGCCACCTGCCGTTCGAACAGCTCCACCAGCGTGGTGTCGGGGACGGGCACGGCCGTGCCGTTCCACTCCCGGATCAGCCGGTGCTGCTCGTCGGAGAGCAGGTCCACTTCCCCGACCGGGGTGGAGGGGGCGTCGGCGAAGGCCGTCAGCAGCCGCTCCAGCGCCTCGCCCAGGCTGCGCGCCGTCCGTGCGTCGAGGACGTCCGTGCGGTGGTCGAGGTGGAGCCGCAGCCGCTCCCCGGGCAGCACGATCAGGTTGACGGTGTAGTGGGTGGCGTCCGAGCCCTCCACCCCGGTCAGTCGCGGCCCGCCGGCCAGGTCCCGCATCGACTCCAGGTCGAGCGGATAGTTCTCGACGACGACCGTGGTGTCGAAGAGGGCCCCCAGCCCCGCCGCCCGCTGGATGCCGGCGAGTCCGACGTGCTGGTGGTCCATCAGTTCCGCCTGCTCGTCCTGGAACCGGGCGAGCGCCGCCAGCAGCGGTTCGTCCTCCCGGATCCGGAATCGCACGGGCAGGGTGTTGATCAGCAGCCCGACCATGTCCTCGATGCCCGCGACGTCCGCGGTCCGTCCCGAGACCGTTCCGCCGAACACCACGTCGTCCCGCCCCGTCACCCGGCCCAGCAGGACCGCCCAGAGGCCCTGGACGACGCTGTTGAGGGTCACGCCCGCGGCACGGGCCCGCGCGGTGAGCCGCGCCGTGAGCTCCGCCGACAGCTCGACCGGGGCCCGCTCGGGCAACGCGTCGATCCGGTTCGGGTCGGCCGCGCCCAGCAGCGTCGGCTCCTCCAGCCCGGCGAGCGCAGCGCTCCACGCGGCCTGCGCGGCGTCGTCGTCCTGGCGGGCCAGCCAGTCCAGGTGCGAGCGGTACGGGACCCCTTCCGCGGCGGGACCGGTGTCACCGGGCCCGTGGGGCCCGGCGTGTTCGGCGTATCCGGTGAGCAGTTCGCGCAGCAACACCGCCGAGGACCAGCCGTCCCAGACGATGTGGTGGTTCGTCATGACCAGCCGGTGCTCGCCCGCTCCGAACCGGACCAGGGTGAAGCGCACCAGCGGCGGCTGCTCCAGGTCGAAGCGGCGGGCCCGGTCGGCCGCGAGCAGCCGCTCCCACTCCCGCTGCCGGTCCGCGGCCCCGAGCCCGCCGAGGTCCACGGCCTCCCACGGCGCTCCGGCGGACTCGACGACGATCTGCACCGGCCGGTCCAGTCCCTGGTCGGTGAAGGCGGAGCGCAGCGCGGTGTGGCGGCGCAGCAGCCGGTCACATGCCGTCCGCAGGGCGTCCTCGGCCAGGGCGCCGTCCAGGGTGAGGACGATCTGGCCGGTGTAGGCGTCCATCGCGCCCGTGTCGAAGGCGGAGTGGAAGAACAGGCCCTCTTGGAGCGGCGAGAGCGGCAGTACGTCGGCGAGTCCCGGGTAGCGCGCGGCCAACGCGTCCGTCTCCGGCTGCGTCAGCCGTACCAACGGCAGGTCGCGGGGGGTGAGGCGGCGCGGTCGGGGGGCGCCCGTCCAGCCGGCCAGCAGGCGCAGGGCCTCGTCCCAGGCCGCCACCAGGGCGTCGGCCTCGGCGTCGGTCAGCAGGGCCTGCGGATGGGTGACCACCGCCGTGAAGGAGGGGCCGTCGGCGCCGTCCACGGCCATGGCGTCGATCTGCAGGGCGTGCTCGACGGGCATCGCCGGATCCACATCGGCCCGCAGGCCGCCCGCTTCGGGGGCGGGGCTCCAGGGCGCCCCGTCCCCGCCGGAGAACCGGCCCAGGTAGTTGAACAGCACCCGGGGGCGCGGGAGTCCGGACAGCTGCGCGGCGCTCCGCGGATCGAGCCGGCTCAGCAGACCGAAGCCCGTGCCGTGGTCCGGCACGGAGGCGACCGCCGCGTGGATCCGTGCGACCAGCTCGGCCAGGGCGTCGCCGCCCCGGGCCGCCGCGTCCAGGTCGAGGCCGTCCAGGTCGAACCGGACCGGGTACTGGGTGGTGAACCAGCCGACCGTGCGCGCCAGGTCGTGGCGGCCGGTGCGGTCGACGCGGCCGTGGCCCTCCAGGTCGACCAGCAGTGACCCCGGGGCACTGCCGGGGGAGCGCAGCCGGTGGCCCGCGAGGACCAGCCCCGCGAGCAGCACCTCGGCCGGACCGGTGCGCAGCGCGCCGGGCACCTTGGCCAGCAGCGGGCCGGCGACCTCGGCGGGCAGGTCGAGCGTCAGGGTGCGGGTGGTGCCCGCGGTGTCCCGCGCCGGGTCGGGGACCCGGTGCCACGGCTCCCGCGGGTCCGGTCCGGCCCCGGGGGTCTCCAGCGTCGAGCGCCAGAAGGGGAGCTCGGCGAGCACCTCGGGGGACCGTGCCTGGAGCGCGAGGTGGTGGGCCCACGCACGGAACGGGACGTCGTTCCCGTCCGCGGCAGGCAGCGGAAGCCCGGCGACGGCGGCCTCCCAGGCCGCGGCCAGGTCCGCCGCCAGGATCCGCCAGGACACCCCGTCCACGGCCAGGTGGTGCACGCACAGCAACAGCCGGTCCGGCGACGCCCCACCGGCATCGAAGCGCACCGCCCTCAGCATCACCGAGGCCGCGGGGTCCAGTTGCCCGGCCGCCTCCCGCGCCGCCTCCGCCACGATCGCGGTGCGGGCGGACCCGTCCGACCCCGCCACACCGACGGTGCGGTAGAGCCGGGACACGTCGACCGAACCGGGCTCGCCGACCGTGCACAGCGGGCCCTCGGGTCCGGCGGTCACGCCCAGGCGCAGCGCCCCGTGCCGGTCCACCACCGACTGCAGGACCCGTACGAGCGTGGCGTCGTCCGCACCCTCGGGCAGCGCCAGCACCATGGACTGGCTGAAGCGCCCGATCGGGCCCGGCCCGTCGAGGAGCCAGCGCATGACCGGGGTCGCGGGGAGCGGACCGTGCTCGGGGAGCGCCGGACCGGCGGCCCGCGAGGAACCGTGGCCCGGCTCGCCGACGGCCGCGGCGAGGGCGGCCGCCGTCTTGTGCGCGAACACCTCGCGCAGGGTGAAGGAGAAGCCCCGCGCCCGGGCCCGGCTGGTCAGGCTGAGGGCGGCGATGCTGTCGCCGCCGAGCTCGAAGAAGTTGTCGTCGGGGGTGGCGGCGGCGCCGAGGGCCTCGGAGAACAGCGTCGCGAGGGCCAGCTCGGTGGCGCCGTACGCACGCTCGGGGTGCTCCGGACGGTCCGCGGCCTCGGGCACGTGCAGCCGCGCGCGGTCCACCTTGCCGCTCGCGGTCAGGGGCAGCCGGTCCACCACCACGAAGCTGCGGGGCACCATGTAGCCCGGCAGCACCCGGCCCAACTCCGCTGCCAGCAGCTCCGGTTCGGGAGCCGGGCCGCCGTCGCCCGGCGGCGCGACGAAGGCGACGAGCCGGCGGGCTCCGCCCGCGGGGGCGTGCACCACGACCGCGGCCTGCCCCACCGAGGGCTGCCGACCCAGCACCGCCTCGATCTCGCCCAGTTCGATGCGATGTCCGTTGATCTTGACCTGTCGGTCCACCCGTCCGAGGAACTCCAGTTCGCCCCGCGCCGACCAGCGCACGAGGTCGCCCGTGCGGTACATCCGCGCACCGGGAACACCGCAGAAGGGGTCGGGCACGAAGCGGTCGGCCGTCATGGCGGCGCGCCCCGCGTACCCCCGGGCCAGACCGGCACCGGCCACGCACAGCTCACCGGTCGCTCCCGGCGGCAGCAGCCGCAGCGCCCGGTCGACCACGTACGCACGGTGGTTGGCCATCGGCCGCCCGATCGGCGGGATCCGGCCGTGCGAGGGCGGGACCACCCGGTGCATGGTGACGGAGACGGCGGCCTCGGTGGGCCCGTACGCGTTCCAGACCTCGCGGCCGTCCACCGCCCACCGGTCGACGGCGTCCCCCGACGGGGCCTCGCCGCCCGTGGACAGGAACCGCAGTGCGGGCAGGGCGGCCGGGTCCAGCAGCGGCAGGAGCGCCGGCGGGAGGTCGGCGACGGTCACCGCGTGCTCGGCGAGCAGGGCCTGGAGGCGGTCGACGTCGACCCGTTCGGCGTCGGTGGCGAGGACCAGGGTGGAACCGCTGAGCAGCGCGCCGAACACGTCCAGGACGGACACGTCGAAGGACAGCGAGGCGAAGCCGAGGAACCGCTCCGTGCGACCGGAACCGGAACCGGAATCGGTTTCGGATCCGGAGCCGCCGCTGTCGGCTGCGCCGCACAGGGCGAGGTGGCCGTGGACGAAGTCGACCGCCGCCGCGTGCGGGACGACGACGCCCTTCGGCTCGCCCGTACTGCCCGAGGTGTACAGCAGGTACGCGGCGGACGCCACCGGCACTGCTGCGCCCGCCCGGTCGCCGCGGATCCGGTCGCTCACCGCTCCCGGGTCGACCACGGACGGGAGGTCGTGCGGCAGCCGGTCGAGGCTGCCGGGCCCGGCGACGACCGTGCGCAGCCCCGCGTCGCGCACGATGTAGGCGATGCGCTCCGGCGGCAGGCCGGGGTCGAGCGGTACGTAGCAGCCGCCCGCTTTCAGGACGCCGAGCAGGGCCGCGACCATCGCGGGCGAGCGCTCCACGCACACGCCGACCGGCGTGCCCGGATCCACGGCCGGCCCCAGCCGGTCCGCGATGTCCTCGGCCCAGGCGTCGAGTTGACGGTAGGTCACTTCCTGGCCGGCGCAGATCACGGCGACCTTCCCGGGGGTGCGCGCCGCCTCCGCTTCGAAGCGGGTGTGCAGCAGCCCGTCCCCGGGCGCCGGGTCGGCGCCGCCCTCGGCGAAGGCGGCGAGGCGGGCCTCGTCCTCGGCGGTCAGGAAGGGCAGCGAGCCGACCGGGGCCTCGTCGTCGGCCGTGGCGAGCGCGACCAGGAAGCGGGTGAACCGCACGCGCAGCGCCTCGAGTTCCTCCGCGCCGACGTCGGCGGCGTCGCCCTCGGCCTGCACGGTCAGCGGGCTGTCGCCACCACGGTCGTAGACGTTGAGGGAGACGTGCTCCACCGGGCCGACCGAGAGGTTGTGCGCGGAGGCGGGAGCACCGGCGAAGGACAGCTCGTAGTCGAAGGACATGAGGTTGACGGCGGCGTCCCACAGCCGGGGCCCGGTTCCGGTGAACTCCTCGATCCGGTACCGCTGGTGGCGCAGGGCCTCCTTGATGCCGGCGGAGGTGCTGCGCAGCAGTTCCCCGACCGTGGTGTCCCCGGTCACCGCCAGCCGCAGCGGCAGGACCTTGGAGAACATGCCGGGCGTCCGGCGGGCGTCCGGGGTGGTGCGGCCGGTGACCGGCAGGCCCAGGACCACGTCCTCGGTGGCGCCCGCGCGGTGCAGGTGGGCGGCGGCCGCGGCCATCACCAGCACGGACCAGCGCGTGCCGTGCCGGCGCGCGGCGTCGCGCAGGGTCCGGGCATCGGCGGGGTCGAGCTCGCCGCTCACCCGCACCGTGGTACCCGACGCGGGCGCCGGGACGCTGCCGGTGAAGGACACGGGCTCGGGGGCGCCGTCCAGTCGACGCCGCCAGAACTCCCGGTCCTCGGCGAGCCGTTCGGAGCGGGCGTACTCCTCCTCCCCGGCCACGATCCGCTCCCACGGCGTGCTCTCGGGGGCCGGTACGGGCTCGCCCGCGACCAGCGCCGAGTACACCTCGGCGGTCCGCCGGGCGAGGATCGAACCGGTGACCCCGTCCGCGACGAGGTGGTGGTAGCCCTGCATCCAGCGGTACGTCGCCGGACCGGTCCGCACCAGGAGGTGCCGGCACACGTCACCGGTCGCCAGGTCCGTCGGCCGGGCCAGCTCGGCGCGCATCAGCCGATCGGACTCGGCGTCCGGGTCCGGGTGGTCGCTGACGTCGACCGTCGCCATCCGCAGCGGCGGCGGACCGGCGGGTATCTGGCACACCACACCGTCCACCTCGGCGAAGCGGACGCACAGCGTCTCGGTTCCGGCCACCATCGTGCGCACCGCCTCGGCGAGCAGCTCCGGATCCACCGCCCCGCGGATCTCCAGGTACTCGGCGATGGTGTAGTCGAGGCGGGTGGGGTCGAGCTGCTGCGCGAACCAGACGCCGTTCTGCGGCGGGGTCAGGGGCAGCGGCCCGCGGTCGTGAGTGGCCATGCGGTGGTCAGTCTCCTCAGTCGGATCGGTCGATCAACGACGACGTGAGGCCACTGTCCGCGACGGCCGGACGGTCCCGAAAGTCCCACTAATACGCCTCTTGACGACACCCGATCCGCTCGGAGAAGTCCTCGGTACCGCGACCCCGTGACAGGTGGATCCAGGTGCTGCGGTCCGCGGCGCACCCCGCGCCGGACTCGGGAACGGCCGGAGCGGGCGCGGGTCGTGACATCGATGTCGGGACGACCGTACGGGGGGTCTCCGAGCCGTCGGGCGAGAGCAGTCCGTGCTGGTGGGCCAGGTAACCGAGCTGGAAGCGGCTCGTCGCGCCGAGCTGGCGCATGATGGCGGAGACGTGGCGCTGACAGGTGCGCACCGAGATGCCGAGGGCGCGGGCCGTGGCGCGGTCGTCGTCGCCCTGCATCAGGTGCTGGAGCACGGATCGTTTCGTCTGGTCGGCGACGTCCTGGATGAAGGCCTTCTCGCGCGGTTTGCCGATGCGTTCGCCGGTCGCCCACAGCAGGTCGAACAGCTCGGCGACGAACGTGACCAGGTCCGGGCTGCGGACGAGCAGCGCCCCGCCCGCGGTCTCCGGGAGCGGGAGGGCGAGCAGGGACCGGTCGAAGACCAGGCACCGGGCCAGACCGCCGGAGACCGTCCTCGCCTCGGCCCCGAGAGCCGCCAGCTCCGTCTCGTACCGCACGGTCGACGGGTCGAACCGGGCCGAGTGTTGGTACAGCGTGCGTACGGGGACACCACGGGAGAGCAGGTCCCGGTGCCGGACGCGGGCGCGGCGCTGTTCGGCCTCGGGCAGGGGTCCGCCCGGCTGGGCGCAGAGCACCTCCTGCGTGCACGCGGCGGACTGCCGGTCGAGGATGCGCTGGAGTTCGTCCGCCGACTCGATGCGCTCCAGCGGCGGCCCCTCCAGGGTGCGTTGGCGTGCGGCGTGCACGATGGCCAGTTCCGCGAGCTGCCCCCGCATGCGCAGCAGGTCGAGCTGGGCCCCCTGGACGCGTTCCTCCCACTGCTTGAGCAAGCGCGCGGACACGTCGGTGGGGTTGGTGGCTGCAAAGCAGTCGGGGCCGGTCTGCTGCACCAGGCCGCTGGCGACGAGGGCGTCGAGGGAACGGGCCATGGCGTCGGGTTCCGCCCGGGCGAGCACCTGGCTTCCCTGGAGGGGGCCGTGTTCTGCGAACTCCCGGTAGAGGTCCATCTCCTCGGACGTGAGCTCCCGGGGTCGGTCACGGTCCTGCGGGCGTTTCGGCGCGCCTGGTTTCATTTCGCTGCCCTCTCCTTCGCATCCGTCGCGATCGCGATGCTAGGAGACTCCGCTCCGGCCCCGCCGCCCCAGGAACATGTATCAGACATGCTTTCCGTGTGCGGGTCTTGCCGGGAGGTCGGCGCAAGTTCCTTGATCCGTAGCGGAATTCGCCGCCCGCCGCGAACCGGTGAGCCGGAGGACGTGCCTCCGCGGGGATGGCCGGAAGACGTAGGACCCCGCTTGAAAGTTTCAGCAAGTCCTTGCTGTCGTCTTTCTGACAGTCGGTAAGACGACGGTCGCACCCCATTGGCGGGCGGCCGCCTCCCCCTCGATGCTGGGACGGGGCGAGCCGATCGGGGCTGCGCACCGTGCAGGAAAGGCGCGAACGCATGGATCCCAGACGACCGGCGGGCCCCGCCTGTCGGGGCCGCCCGGGCCGCCGCCGGGCTCAGCCGTCCGCCGGGTGGACCACCTCGACCCCCTGGTCGCGCAGTCCCTCGACCGCGGGGGAGTCCGCGGGGGCGTCCGTCACGACGAGGGCGATCTCCTCCATGGAGCAGATGCGGCCCAGCGCCGCGCGGCCGATCTTGTCGGCCGTCGCGACGAGGATCACGCGCTGCGCCGCGGCGACCGCCGCCCGCTTCACCTGGACGTCGTCGAGGTTGTAGGCGGTGGCGCCCTGGACGGGGTCGACACCGCAGCAGCCCAGGATGAACGTGTCGAAGCACAGGTCCTTGAAGGTCTGCACGGGCGCGTGGCCGTAGAAGGACAGCTCCTCGGGGCGCACCTGTCCGCCGGGCATCACCAGTTGGATGCCGGGGTGTGCGGACAGGGTGAAGGCGGCGTGCAGTGAGAGGGGTGCGACGGTGAGCTGGCGGTCCGCCATGGCCTTGGCGATGGCCACGGCGGTCGTGCCCGTGTCCAGCGCGACGGTCTCGCCGTCGGTGAGCAGTTCGACCACGGCGCGCGCCAGTCGCTCCTTGGTCTGCGTCCCGGACATGGCCCGGATCGCGTAGGGGGGCTCGACGCCGCCGGGCAGGCTGCTCACCGCGCCGCCGCGCACGCGGCGCAGTGCTCCCCGGGACTCCAGGACCTCCAGGTCCCGGCGGACGGTCATCTCGGACGCCCCGGTGGCCAGGGCCAGCTCGGCCACCGTCGCGCGGTTCTGCTGCACGAGCAGTTCCACGACGAACTTGTGCCTCTCCATCACGTTCATGTGTCTGCTTTTAGCACAGATGAGGGCGGAGGACTGTCGGGATGTGCGTTTCGAACATTCAAACTGTTGAAATGAACATTCGCGGTGTGTAGCTTGAGTGAAGTAGTGGGGACTTCCTGCTGCTGTGAACGTTGATCGTGTTCATTCGGCCATGACCAATGAGGAGAGCCATGACCGCCAGCCCTGAGGCCGACCTGCCAGAGGGAGGGAAACCCCTCCTCACCACCGTCGCGATCGTCGCCTCGTGCCTGGCGTTCGTGGTGATCGGCGCCCTCCAGGCGCTCTACGGTCCGGCGATCCCGGCCCTGCGCGACGAGTTCGGCATCAGTCCGGCCGTGGCCGGGCTCAGCCTCAGCGCCCACTTCGTCGGCGCCCTCCTCGGGGTGCTGATCTACCACCTCCTGCGGGGCCGCCTGAACAACCGGGTGCTGCTCGGCGGCTCCTACGTGCTGATGGCGCTCGGCGCCGCCGCCTTCGCCTTCTCCCCGAGCTGGGCCCTCGCCCTCGCCGGCACGTTCGTCATCGGCCTGGGCTTCGGCGGCATCGACTACGGCCTCAACCAGCTCTTCGCCGTCGGCTTCGGCCACCGCAGCACCGCCATGCTCAACCTGCTGAACGGGCACTTCGGCATCGGCGCGATCGCCGGCCCCGCACTGATCGGCTGGCTCGGCGCGGACAGCTATCCGGAGATCTTCGTCGGCACCGGCGTGATCAGCCTGCTGATCCTCGTGACCCTCGGCGGGGTGGCCGCTCGGGAGCCCGCCCCGGCCCCCGTGGACGGCGCCCCGGCAGGAGGCGCCCGGGTGCTCCCGATCATCGCGGTGTTCATCGGCATCTACGTCCTGCACGTCGCCATCGAGACCGGCGTCGGCGGCTGGGAGCCCACCCACCTCGAAGCCGTCGGGTACGGGGCCGCCACCGCCGCGACCGCGACCTCCGCCTACTGGGCCGCCATGACCCTCGGCCGGTTCGTCGCCGCGCCGATCAGCCTGCGCTGGTCCGCGCCGTCGATCCTCCTCGTCTGCTGCATCGGCATGGCCGGCTTCCTCCTCCTGGCGACGGTCCCGGCGTTCGCCCCGTACGCGTACTTCGGCGTCGGCCTGATGATCGCGCCGATCTTCCCGACCTGCCTGCCCTGGCTGAACCGCGCCGTGCCCGGCGTGGGAGCCGCCGGCGCCTACGTGATCGCCGCCTCGATGATCGGCGGCGTGGCGTTCCCGCCGCTGCTCGGCGCCGTCATCGACACGATGGAGGTGAAGACGGTGCCGCTCCTGCTGTTCCTGCTCGCCGTCGTCTGCGGCGTGCTGAGCCTGTGGCTGCGCCGCAACGCCCCCGACCCCGGTGGCGTGCCGGGCCCGCGCGACTCCGGGCGTACGGACGCCGTCACCGCCCCCCTGAACCCGTAGAACGTGAGGAACCGAAGGATGAAAGCCGTCCTATTCGACATGTTCGGTGTCATCGCTCGTGTCCAGTCGCCCGAGTCCACGGCCGTCCTGGAACGCACGGCCGGGGCCGACCCCGACCGCTTCTGGGCGGCGTACTGGTCCGAACGGCCCCCCTACGACCGCGGCGAGGTCACCGGGCCCGGCTACTGGCAGGCGGTCTTCGCGCACCTGGACGTCCCGCTCGACGGGCGGCTGACCGAGGAACTGACCGCTGCCGACCTCGCCAGCTGGAGCGAGATCGACCCGCGCATGGTGGACCTGCTCGGCCTCCTCGCCGACAAGGGGCTCGTGCTCGGTCTCCTCTCCAACATCCCCGAGGACCTGGCCGCCCGGTACGAGGCCACCCAGCCGTGGCTGGAGCGGTTCGCGGTCCGCGGACTCTCCTGCCGGATCGGCAGCGCCAAGCCCGAACCCGCCGCCTACGAGTGGTGCGTCCAGGCACTCGGACTGCCGCCCGAAGAGGTCCTGTTCGTCGACGACCGGGACGAGAACGTGGCCGCGGCACGCAGACTCGGCCTCCAGGGGCACGTGTTCACCTCGCCGGAAGAACTACTGGGCGCGCTGGAGGCGGCGTTGACGTGACGGCCCCCGCGCAGCTCTACGCCCTGTGCGCCGCCGCGCACGGCGACTTCCCGCCGCCGCGCCGCGCGGCCGAGACCGGCCGGGGCCTCGCCGGTGCGCTGTTGCTCCAGGGTGTGCTGGCCGGCCGGCTGGACCTGTACGAAGACCGGGTCCGGCCGACCGGCCGGGGCCGCCGCGGCGACCCGGTGCTGGACGCCTTCCTGGCGCACGTCGAGCGTTCCCCCCGGGACCGGGCGCCCACCGACTGGGTGGAACGCCTGGGCCGTCTCTTTTGGATCTTGTCGGCCGAGCCCACGGCGTCCGGTGCCATGGGGTCTCCCCAGGCCCGCAGGGCCGAGGGGAAGCATGGCAAGGCGGAGGTGCGCACCGTGTACTGGGCGTACTCGGGCGCCCCGACAACGCGGCCAGGTGCGGTGCCGGGCGTCGCGGGCCCGGCAAGATCCGAAAGAGACGGCCCAGGTCCCGAGGCGCTCGCCGCCCCCCGCCCCGGACTGCTCCCGGGCGGTGCCGAACCGCCCGGACGGCGCGCCGGGATCCGGCCCCGCGAGGCGCTGCAACGGGTGCGGGGGGCGGTGGCGGAGCCCGACCGCTCCGCCCTCCACGCGGTGGCCGCGGGCGCCCTGCTCGCGGCGTCCGGACTGCACGACCTGTGCTGGCCCGCCCTCTCCCGGGACGAGGCGTCCAGGCGCACCCTGCGGGCCGTGGCCGCGCTGGGGCCCGCGGGGCTGCCCGTCGCGCGCGCCGCGACGGCCGTGTCCCGTTCCCTGAGCGGCTCCGCCGGCGCTCTCGCCTTTCCCGGCTAGAGAAACCGGACGGCAAAGGGAGTAAAGAGATCTACATCTCCAAATGGCCACTTGTCACGCCGAGTTGGAATGTGATCAGATGAAAGGGAAGGCGCTGCCGCGAGATCCCTGTCTCCAACGGGTGAAGTATCCGGGCCGCCCCCCACCGGCATCACATCGCCGTATCCGAATTCTTTTCCATTGGACGTGAGTTGCAAATCCGCCGTCCATTTTTCGACGTGTTGACGTCTCGAACGACCCGTGTGAGAGGGACCGATGGAAACCAAGGACGTTACCGAGCACATCTATTACCCCGTCAGCGATTACAAGATGGCGCGGGGTGAGGGTGTCTACCTCTACGACGAGGACGGCAAGAGCTACCTCGACTGCGCGTCGGCGACCTTCAACCTGAGCCTGGGATACTCCCACCCGGCCGTCGTCGCCGCGATGAAGGACCAGCTCGACAAGGTGGTCCACATCACCTCCTCCTACCAGAGCGAGCCGGTCAACGGCCTGGTCCAGCGGCTGGTCGAGGTCTCCCCGGACAACCTGACGAAGGTGCACCCCAAGGTCTCCGGCGGCTCCGCGGCCAATGAGGGCGCCATCAAGATGGCCCAGATGGCCACCGGCAAGTCCGAGGTCATCACGCTGTTCCGCAGCCACGTGGGACAGACGATGATGATGACGTCGATGTCCGGCAACGCGTTCCGCCGCGAGCCGTTCCCCAACCTCTTTCCCGGCAGCCTCCAGGTCCCCGACCCGTACTGCTTCCGCTGCTTCTACGGGCAGAAGGAGGGCTCCTGCGGGATGATGTGCGTGGACCGGCTGGAGGACTTCGTCGACTACGCCAGCTCGGGCCGGGTCGCCGCCGTCCTCATCGAGCCGATCTCCGGAAACGGCGGGAACATCGTTCCGCCGGACGGCTACATGCAGAAACTGCGCGCCTTCTGCGACGAGCAGAACATCGCCCTCATATTCGACGAGATCCAGACGGGCATCGGCCGCACCGGCCACATGTTCGCGGCCCAGTACTTCGACGTCGAACCCGACGCCATCACCACCGCCAAGGGCCTCGGCGGATCGGGCGCGCAGGTCGCCGCCATCATCACCAACGAGCGGCTCGCCGGCCTCCCCGCGAACCACCACTCGTTCACCTACGGCGCCAACCTGCTGGCCGCCGCTGCGGCCAACGCCACCCTCGACATCGTGCGGCAGCCCGAGTTTCTGGCGAACGTGACCCGCACGGGCGACTACATCATGCAGCGCCTCGACGACATGAAGCGCCGCTACCCGCAGATCGTCGACGTCCGCGGCGTCGGACTGATGATCGGCTTCGAGATCGCCGAAGCCGACGGCAAGCCCGCCGTGAAGCTCACCAACCACCTGGCCACCAAGGCCATGGAGCACGGCCTGATCCTGCGCACCTCGCGCTACGGCTACGGCAACGTCCTCAAGATCCGCCCGCCGCTGATCCTCACCATGGACCAGGCCGAGGAGGTCTGCGACAAGCTGGAGAACCTCTTCCTCGCGGAGCTGGCCCGATGACCGCCGACAACCCGATGACCGGCCACGACCCGATGGCCGGCGACAACCCGGTGACCGGCGACAACCCGGCGACCGGCGACAACCCGATGAAGCGGCTGCTCACCTCGCTCGGGCAGCACGTCCGCGCCGAACTCCTCGCCTACGAGGCCACCGGCCGCGAGCGCAGCGTCCACGGCGACTCGCCCGGCGGCGACGCCCAGTTCGACGTCGACGAGGTGGCGGAGCAGGCTGTACTGGACTACCTGCGCGAGCACGCCCACGTCCCCGCGGCCCTCTACACCGAGGACGGCTCCTACGTGGAGCTCGCCCCCGAGCCGCAGGTCCTCCTCGTCGTCGACCCGATCGACGGCACCCGCCCCACTTCGGCCGGCCTCGAAATGGGCATGGTGTCCATCGCGGCCGCCCCCTACGGCGACGGCAAGCCCACCCTCGCCGACGTCGACGCCGCCTGCCTGGTCGAGATCAAGAGCGGCGCATGGCTCTACGGCGACGACACCGACGGCCTCGACAGCGGCGGATTCGCCACTCCGGTCCCGCGGCTGAGCCGGAACACCGACCCGACCCACATGTTCTGGTCGATCGAGTTCAACGGCCACCCCATGGACCTGATGACCGCGGCGTACGGCCACCTCGTGGACAGTTCGGCCAACACCGGCGGCATCTTCGTTTTCAACAGCAGCACCTTCTCCATCTCCCGCATCATCACCGGCCAGCTCGACGCCTACGTCGACATCGGCAACCGCGTGCTGCGCGACCACCCGGACACCGAAGAGGCGTTCCTGCGGGTCGGCCGCGGCTCGATCCTGCACCTCTTCCCCTACGACATCGCCGCCGTCGTCTACCTCGCCCGGCAGGCCGGCGTCGTCATCACGGACGCCTACGGCGACGACCTCGGCAGCACCTCCCTGGTCGACCTCGGCCCGATGAACCAGAAGTCCTGCATCGCCGCCGCCACCCCCGAACTCCACAAGCAGCTCCTCGACACCATCCGCTGGGACCTGGGCCGCGCCGCCGCCGCGCCCGTGAGGGAGGAATCATGAAGGCCTTGACGCTCACCGCCGACCGCACGCTCGCCCTCGTCGACCACCCCAAGCCGGAGCCGCTGGCCGCGGACGACGTCGTCATCCGCGTCACCCAGAGCGGCATCTGCGGGACCGACCGCAGCGTCCTCGTCGGCAAGTTCCCGGCCGAGACCGGTGTCGTCATGGGCCACGAGGCCGTCGGCGTCGTCGACTCCACGGGCCCGGGCGTCACCCGCTTCGCCATCGGCGACCGGGTCATCGTCAACCCCACCCTGTACTGCGGCAACTGCCCCACCTGCCTCGAAGGCCACTGGAACTTCTGCGGCCGCAAGGCCGGGACCGAGGTGGGCCTGGACTACGACGGCTCCTTCGCCGAGTTCGTCCGCCTCCCCGAGCTCTTCTGCCACGCGATCCCCGAGGACATGGACTTCGACCGCGCCGTCGTCGTCGAACCGCTCGCCTGCGCACTCAACAACATCGAGGCCGGCCGCCTGGCGGCCGGCGAGACCGCCGTCGTCGTCGGTGGCGGCCCCATGGGCGTGGTCACCGCCATGGCTGCCCAGCGCTACGGCGCCACGGTCCTCCTCGTCGAACCCGACCCGGTACGCGGCCGGCTCGGCCAGGAGATCTTCGACGCCCCCGAGTTCGGCGGCCGCGTCACCGTCCACACCCCGGACGACCCCGCCCTCACCGAACGCGGCGACCTCGTCGTCGACTCCGTGGGCAACCTCCTGGAGCAGAGCATCGGCTACGCCGCCGTGCGCGGCCGCGTCGTCGTCATGGGCTTCAACAGCAACGCCTCCGCCACCGTCCGGCCGCTCACCCTGCTCCAGCGCGGCCTGCAGATCATCGGCGCCGGCGACTACAACAGCATGATCTTCCCCAAGGCCGTCGAGCTGGCCCGGCAGCTGCCCCTGGAGCGCGTGGTCACCCACCGCTTCGCCCTCGCCGACCACGAAGAGGCGTTCAAGGCCCTCGCCGCCGTCCCCGGCGCCGAGTACACCGCCCTGAAGGTCGTCCTCGTACCCCCGCACGACGGAGCGGCCGCATGAGCCCGACCCCGCGCACCACGCTCGCCGGAGCGCTCGTCCCCGGCACCACCCGGCCCGTCGTCGTCGGCGAGTACCCGTACTACCGGGCCGCCCCCGCCCACTGGGGCGCCGACCTGCGCGAACTGCGGGCCCTGGGCGTGGACGTCGTCTCCTGCTACCTCCCGTGGCGCTTCCACGAGACGGGTGCGCAGGAGAGCGACCGCCCCTTCGACTTCACCGGGAAGACCGACCCGCAGCGCGACGTCGTCGGACTGCTGGAGCTGGCCGCCGCCGCCGGGCTGGGCGTCCTCCTCAAACCCGGCCCCTTCATCCACGCCGAGGTGCAGCTCGGCGGGCTGCCCGACCGCCTGTGCGGCCCCGGACACACCCCGTACCAGGGTCTGGACGGCACGGTCCTCACCTCCCAGGGCAAGCCGCTGCCCAGCCTCCTCGACCCGGCCGTCCAGGCCGAGACCGAGGCGTGGCTGAAGGCCGTCGCCGACGAGGTCGTCGCCGGGGCCGCAGCCCCCCACGGCCCCGTCGTCGCCCTCCAGCTCGGCAACGAGGGCACCTGCGGCGACGCCCACCTTCCCGTGGACGCCCAGGACGCCTCGCCGGCCGCCCGCCGGGCCTTCGCCCGCTGGCTGACCGGACGCGGCCTGCCCGACGAAGCCGCCCTCGCCACCGAGGACGTCACCCGGTGGACCAGCGCCACGCGACAGCAGTGGTCGCGCTGGTCCGGGCACGCCATCGTCGACCTGTGGGACCGGATCTCCGCGCTCTTCCCCGAAGGTCCGGCCCGGCTGGCCAACGTCCCCCTCACCGCGGTCGGCGCACCGCGCGCCGCCCTCGACGCCTGGGCCGCCCGGCAGCGGGCCGTGCAGGGCTCCGGGTACTTCGTCGGCCACACCGAATGGATCGGCAACCCGGCCCGGGAGACCGAGGCCTTCGGCTCCCACCTGGCCGGGATCCTCCTCGGCGGCACCGACGTGGTCGAGGCGAACTGGGGGTTCACCTGGACCGACGAGTCCTTCGCCCGGCCGGCGACCCCCGTCTTCAACGCCCTGCTGGCCCTCCTGCTCGGCTCCACCACCGTCAGCGTCTACACCGCCTGCGCCACGGAGAACTGGGGCCCGCTGGTCGACATGGACCCCGACGGGCTGCGCGCCGAAGGGGTGGACCCCGCCCTGCACGCACCGCCGTACACCCCCGGCGCACCGCTCGCCGAGGGCGGTGCCCACCAGGCCAACGCCGAGGGCCTGCGGCTGCTGGCCGCGTTCCTCGAACGCCACGGCGACCTGCTGGCCGGCTCCGTCCTGGACCGCGACGCGGTGGTCCTCGTCGACCGGGCCCTGCCCGAGGCCGGCGCCTGGCAGCGCACCGGCCGCACCGTCCTCGCGGAACTCGCCGACGCCGTGCACCGCCAACTGGCCGACTCCGGACGGCTGATCGGGCTCGGCTGGCTCGACGAGCGGCCGGCCCGCGCCGCCGACGGCAGCCCCGTCCCCGTCGCCGTGCTGCGGGCCGGGCACCCCGGCGGCGACGGCCCCGGCGAGCTGACGCTGCCGGCCGGTGCGTCCGCGGACGGTGCGGCCGCCGCGTTCCTCGCCGCGTTCGCCGACGCGCTGCCGGCTCCGGCCGGTCCGCGCTGGACCACGGAGCACGGCAGGGCCCGCGTCCTGAGCCGGTCCGGCCCCGCCGGGGTCCGCGTCATCGGCGCCTTCAACCCCACCGACGCCGACGAGCGGGTCACCGGCATGGGCACCGGCGGTGGTTGGACGCTGGACCTGCCCGCCGGGTCCGCCGCGGTCCTCGTCACCCGCGACGGCGCACTCGTGGGATGGCTCGCCACCCCCGAGGAGCCGTCCGCCACCCCCGCCGCCCTCGTCTGGGGCGGCGAGCAGGCCGACGCGACGCGCGTCCGGGCCTCCTGAGAACCCGGGCGGCGGGGAAGCGTACCTGACAGCGCGCCCCCCGCCGCCCGGCCCCGCGACGGGCTCCACCCGGCGGCGGTCCGTCCGCCGGCCGCACCGGACCCGCTGCCTCTACGGACTCTGCCCGGCGGTGGTTGCGCTGTCGGCCCTGCCGGGCGGTGCCACGACGGAACCTGCCTGGTGGCGGTCCGGCTGTCGGCTTCACCGGGTGGTGCCTCGACTGGCTCTGCCCGGCGGTGGTTCGCCTGTCGGCTCCGCCGGGTCGCGGTGCCGGGACGGAACCTGCCTGGTGGCGGTCCGGCTGTCGGCCTCGCCGGGTGGTGCCTCGACTGGCTCTGCCCGGCGGTGGTTGCGCTGTCGGCCCTGCCGGGCGGTGCCACGACGGAACCTGCCTGGTGGCGGTCCGGCTGTCGGCTTCCACCGGGTGGTGCCGGGACGGGCTCTGTCCGGGGCGGGTCGCCTGTCGGCTTCGCCGGTTCGCGGTGCCGGGACGGGATCTCCCTGGTGGCGGTCCGCTGTCGGCTCCGCCAGCCCTGTCCGGCGGTGGTTGCGCTGTCGGTGTCGCCGGCTCGCGGTGCCTCAACGGGCGCTGCCCGGCAGTGCTTCCGGCACCGGCTCGCCGGGTCCCGGGCCGTCGCCCTCTCCGCCTGGCGGTGACCCCGTCGCCCCGGGCTCGCCGGGTCCCGGGCCGTCGCCCTCTCCGCCTGGCGGTGACCCCGTCGCCCACCCACCTCGGCAGCCCGCACCCGCACCCGCAGTTCACCCCGCGCCCCGCAAGGCACCGCACCCGCACCCGCAGTTCACCCCGCGCCCCGCAAGGCACCGCACCCGCACCCGCAGTTCACCCCGCGCCCCGCAAGGCACCGCACCCGCACCCGCAGTTCACCCCGCGCCCCGCAAGGCACCGCACCCGCACCCGCAGCTCACCCCGCACCCCGCAAGGCACCGCACCCGCACCCCGCAAGAAGCGCAGCGATCCCGCGGACACCCGCCGCCGGGACTCCTCCCACGAGCGAGATGGCGTCATGAACACGAACCCCCACGCCGCCCCCGGCCCGGCACCGCACCTGCGCCCGGCCGGCCCGCAGACCCTCGGCATCCTGGCCGACCTCATCGCGCAGGAACAGCCCGTCTTCGCCATGCCGTCCTGGTTCGTGTCCCCCGAGTCCGCCCAGGCCGGCCACCTCGTCAGCGAGTTCGTCAGGGAACTGGGCGGCCGCCCGCCCGGCACCCACTACCGCAGCTTCTTCGCCAACTCCCGCTACGAGGCCCTGCACGGCGCCGTCAAACTCCTGCGCCACCGCGCCGCCGCGACCGCCGCCGCCCACCGGGGCCGCGTCCTGGTCCTGGACCCCGACGGCACCCTCGCCCGCCGCACCGACCCGCTCGGCGAAGGCCCCGACCGCGCCCTCGCCCCCGGCCTCCTCACCCACACCACCGTCGCCGGCCTGCACACCGCCCTGCACGGCACGACCGTGTGCGGGCTCGTCGTCCGCGCCCCCGAACTCCTCGACGCGGGCGCCCTGGCCGCCGTCGTCGAACTCGCCCGTACCGCACGCGCCACCGGAGCCCGCGTCGTCGTCGACCTCAGCGACGTCGCCCCGGACAGCCCGGCGGACCCCGCCGTCACCGCCCTGCGCCCCGACCTCGTCGTCCTGGGCGAATCCCTCACCGGGTACGAGGTCCCGTTCGGCGCCTTCACCGGCACCCACGACACGTTCGCGCCGTGGACCACCCCGAAGACCGGGTTCCTGCACTCCAACACCTACGGCGGCAACAGCGTCGCCATGCGCGCCGTCAGCGCCCGGCTGCGCCCCCGCTGGGACGCCGCCGCCCCCGTGCACCGCGTCCTCGCGGCGGCCGCCGCCGACCGGCAGGCCGCCCTCGACCTGTACGCCCGCCACGTGAACCCGATGGCGGTCCGCATGCACCGCAAGCTGCACGGCGCGCTCAACGTCGTCCGCGCCAAGGGCTCCCGGCTCACCGTCCGCCTCGACTCCGGCCGCGAACTGGACCTGGTCGACGGACTGTGCGGGGCCGGGCTCGGCGTGGCCGGCCACAACCCGGCCGACGCGCTGACCGACGTCGTCCGCGACCACGACCCCGCCCACGACCACGTCCGCGAGCTCGAACGGGTCCTGGCCCGCGAAACCGGCCTGCCCCACGCCTTCCCCGCCGTCAGCGGCGCGTCCGCGGTCGAGAGCGCCATCACCCTGGCCCGTCTCGCCCGCCCCGGCAGGCAGCGCCGCATCGTCGTCTTCAAGCACAACTACGGCGGCAAGACCCTCGTCTCCCTGCTGGCCACCGCCGCCGAACGCACCCGCGCGCCCTTCGGCCCCCTCTACGACGACATCCGCTACATCGACCCCTTCACCCCGCACGCCGTCGACGACTTCCGCAAGGAGGCGGCCACCGGCGAGATCGGACTCGTGTGGATCGAACTGGTCCACGGCAGCTCCGACGCCTACGCCCCGATCCCCGGACCCCTCCTCGACGCCGTCACCGCGGGCCGGGCCGAACAGGGCTACCTCGTCGGCGTAGACGAGGTCCTGACGTCCTACTACCGCTGCGGAACCCGCTTCGCCCACCACGGCCGGCTCCCCGACATCGACCTCATGAGCCTGTCCAAGGCCCTGAGCTACGGCTGCTTCCCCACCGGTGCCGCCCTCGTCTCCGACGAGGTGTACGACGCCGCCCGCGCGGCCAACCCGCAACTGGTCGAGGAACTGCGCACCCACCACGCCCACGCCCTGGGCGCCCACTTCGCCCTCCAGGCCATCCGCCAGGTCGACGCCCTCGGCCTGCCCGAACGGGTCCGGGCCCTGTCGGACCTCGTGGCCGCCGGACTCGCCGCGATGGACACCGGGCCGCGCGGAGTGATCGGCCGCCGCTTCGCCGAAGGCATGCTCGGCCGGTTCGAACCACGCGTCCCCGGAGCGCTCGGCCGCTTGGTCGACCCCGAGGGCGAGCGGATGACGTACGCCCTCATCCTCTGGTGGATCACCCGCGCCCGGGCGTTCGTCGTCTACGACGTGTTCCTGCTGCCCCTGACCGCCACCGAGCGGGAGGTCTTCCAGGTCATGCGCGGCGCCCGCAGGCTCTCCCGCACCGGCCCGGCCCGGCTCGTGGCCCACGCCGCCCTGTTCCGGCTCGGCCAACGCCTGTCCGGCCTGCTGAAGCCCGGCCCGTCCCGCACCCCCGCACCTTCGAGGAGCACCGTATGAGCACGCAGAACGTCGAAGTGATCCGCACCTTCTTCCGGCTGTTCGACGAGGGCCGCCTCGCCGACATCGAGCCGCTGCTCGCCCCCGACTTCGAATGGGTCTACCACGGCCCCGCCTCGCTGCCGTGGGCCGGCGTCTACCGGGGCGTCGAGGGTTTCCGGGCGTTCTTCGCCATCGTCCGCGAGCTGATCCGGGTCCAGGAGTGCGAGGCCTACGACTACCTCGACGCCGGGGACCGCGTCGTGGTCCTGGGCGTGAGCCGCACCCACGTCCTCGCCAACGGCGCACGCTACGAGGCCCAGTGGATGAACGTCTTCACCGTCCGCGACGGACTCATCTCCCGCTACCTCGACCTCTTCGACACCGCCAGTGTCGTCGAGGCCCTGGAACGCGACCCGCAGGAGGTGACCTCGGCCCCGTGAACACCACCACCACCGCCACCACCCTCGGCGCGGCCTTCACCGCCGTGGCCCGGGCCCACCCCCACCGCACCGCCCTGATCCACGGCGACCTACGGATCGGCTACGGCGAACTCGCCGCCCGGGCCGCGGCCGCCGCCCGCCGCCTCGCCGGCCGCACCGCCGCCGGAGAGAGCGTCGGGATCTGCGCCCGGCGCTCGCCCGGCACCATCGCCGCCCTGCTGGGGACGGTGCTGGCCGGGGGCGCGTACCTGCCGCTGGACCCCGACGCGCCGGACGAGCGGATCCGCGCGCTCGTCCTCGACAACCACCTGCGCACCGTCTTCGCCGCCGGGCAGGACACCGCGCGGCTGCGCGCCCTCCTGCCCGCGGGAGTGACGGTCCTGCCGATCGAGGAGGAGGCCTCGGATCCGGACGCGGACGCGGACCTGGGCCCGGACCCGGACCCGGGCCAGGGCCCCTTGTACGCCCTCGGGGGCGAGTCGACGGCCTACGTCATCCACACTTCCGGCAGCACCGGCGCCCCCAAGGGCGTCCGGGTCGCGCACCGTTCCGTCCTCGCGCTGGCGTACGCCCCCGAGGCCGGGCTGAGCTCCGCCGACACGGTCCTCCAGCTCGCCCCGCTCCACGTGGACCCCTCGGTCTTCGAGATCTGGGGCGCCCTGCTCAACGGCGCCCGGCTCGTGCTCCCGCGGTCCGATCGGCCCGGAGTGCACGACATCGGCCGGGAGTGCGCCCGCCACGGCGTGACCGTCCTGCGGCTGGCCGCCCCCCTGTTCCGGCTGGCCATGGAACACATCACCGCGGACCTGGGCGGGCTGCGCCTGTGCATCTCCGGCGGCGACCGGGCCGACGCGGACGCGGTACGGACCGCCCTGCGCGAGCTGCCCGGCTGCCGGATCGTCAACGGCTACGGGCCCACGGAGACCACGGTCTACGCCTGCTGGCAGACCTTCGACGGCCCGGACGACTGGGACGGCGCCTGGCAGGACGTGCCCATCGGCCGCCCCATCGCCGGCGCCACCGCCCACGTCCTGCGCCCCGACCGCACCCCGGCCGCGCCCGGCGAGGAGGGCGAACTCTGCATCGGCGGCCCGGGCGTCGCCCAGGGCTACCGCGGTGAGCGGGAGCGCACCGCCGAGCGGTTCGTCCCCGAGCCCGGCCGGCCCGGCCGCACCGCCTACCTGACGGGCGACCGGGTCCGCCGGCTCCCCGGCGGTGAACTCGCCTTCCTGGGGCGCTTCGACGACCAGGTCAAGATCCGCGGCCACCGCGTCGAACCGGCCGAGGCCGAACGTGCGCTGCGGACCCACCCGGCGGTCCGGGAGGCGGTCGTGGTCCCGTACGGCGCCGCGAACGCCCGCCGACTGGCCGCGTACGTGACCCTGACACCGCTCGGCGCCCCCACCCCCACCGCCCCGGCGTCTGCCAACACTCCCGCCCCGGCGTCTGCCGACACTCCTGCCCCGGCCCCGGCCGACGTGGTCGTTCCGGCCTTGGCCGACGCGTTCGTTCCGGCCTCGGCCGACCCGTTCGTCCCGGCCTCGGCCGACGCGTTCGTCCCGGCCTCGGCCGACCCGTTCGTTCCGGCCTCGGCCGACGCGGTCGTTCCGGCCTCGACCGACCCGTTCGTCCCGGCTTCTGCCGATGCTTCCGTTCCGGCCCCGGCCGATGCGGTTGCCCGGGCCGCAGCCGCTGCGGTGGTCCCGGCCCCGGCCGACCCGGTCGCCCCGGCCCCGGCCGACCCGGTCGCCCCGGCCCCGGCCGATCCGGTCGTCTCGGCGATGGCCGACGCGGTTCCCCAGGCCTTGGGCGATCAGGTCGCCCCGGCCCCGGTCGACGCGGTCGGCCTCGTTGCGCACGTCGCCCGGGTTCTGCCCGGACCGGCGGTTCCGGCCGTCGTCACCGTGCTCGCGGAGCTGCCGACCACGGCCAACGGCAAGGCCGACCGCCGTCTGCTCGCCGCCCTCGCCGACCGCGCGCCCGCGGTGGGCCCGGCTCCGGCCGCCTCCGCCCCGGCGGTACTCCGCGCCGTCTCCGCGCACTGGGAGGCCGTCCTCGGCCGCGCCGTCGGCCCGGACGCCGACTTCTTCGCCGCCGGCGGCGACTCCCTGTCCGCTCTGGCGATCCTGGCCCGCCTCGAACGCGACCAGGGCGTGGTCCTGACGATCGCCGACCTCTTCACCACCCCGACGATCCGCGCCCTGGCGGCCCGCGTGGCCACCACCGCCCCGGCCGCCCCCGCCCCGTCCGCCCCCGGGGCGGACACCGGCCGGCTGCCGTTGTCGCCCGCCCAGGAGGGGATCTGGTTCGAGCAGGAGGCCACCGGGAGCACCGGCCGCTACGTCATCGGACGCGGGTACTTCGTCGACGGTCCCCTCGACCCGGCCCGGCTACGGAACGCCCTGACCCTGCTCGGCAGGCGCCAGGCCGCCCTGCGCACCGTCGTACGGCGCGACGCCGACGGCTGGCGCCAGAGCCTGACCGCCGACCCGGGCGCGGCGGTGCGCCACATCGACCTCACCGGCGTTCCGGCCGGCGAACGCCAGGCCCTGGCCCGCGCCCTGGCCGCCGAGCACCGCACGGCGGAGCCGGACGCCGACGGCACCCGGCTGCTGCGCACCCTGCTGCTCACCCTGGACGCCCGGAGCGCGCTGCTCCACTTCGCCGTCCACCACGCCATCGCCGACGACTGGTCCCTGGACCTCTTCACGTCCGAGCTGTCCGCCCTCTACGCGGACCCGGCCGCGGACCTGCCGCCCCTGGACCGGGGCTACCCCGAGCACCTGCGCCGCTCCCTCGCGCCCCGCCCCGAACGGCTCACCGCCGCGACCCGGTTCTGGCAGGGCGCGCTCGACGGCGGCGCCGCCGCACTCGACCTGGTCACCGACCGCCCCCGCCCCGCCGTCCTCAGCGGATCCGGCGACCGGGTGCGGCTGCGGATCGGCGCCGCGCAGCACGCCCGCCACGCCGAAGCCGCCCGCCGGCACGGCGTCAGCCCGTACATGTTCGGCCTGGCCGGCGTCTACACGGTCCTGGCCGCCCACACCGAACGCGACACCCTCACCCTGGGCACCCTGTCCGCCGGGCGGAACCGGGCCGGGGCACAGGACCTCGTGGGCTGCTTCGTCAACCTGCTCCCCGTCCGCATCGAGGCGGACGCGGACACCACGGCCGGTGTCCTGCTCGCCCGCGTCCGGGCCGCCTGTACCGAGGCCCTGCACCACGAGGACGTCCCCTTCCAGGCCGTGGGCCGGGAACTCGCCCCGACCACCCCCGGCCGCGCGACCGTCCCCTTCCAGGCCGTCGTCAACCACCGCCAGCGCCGCCCGCGTCCGCTGGAGCTGCCCGGCGCCCGGACCGCACCCTGGGACGCCGGCGACCGCGACACCGCGACCTTCGAGCTGTCCTTCACCTTCGAGGAGGAGGGCGACGGACTCGACATCGAGATCGAGTTCAGCACCGACCTCTACGACCGTGCCACCGCACAGCGGCTGGCCGGCCAGCTGGCCGCCGTGCTCGACCGCCTCGCGGACGGCGACCCGCCACTGCGCGGCGTCACCCTGTACGAACCGGGGGAGCACGAGCGGCTGAGCCGCGCCCCGGAGCCGGGCCCCCGGGCGGCGCGGACCACCCTGCCCGCCCTCGTCGCCCGCCAGGTCGCCGCCCACCCGCACAAGGCCGCCGTCGTCGGCACCGACACCAGCCTCACCTACGCCGAACTCGACCGGCTCGCCGACACCGTGGCCGCCCGCCTCGCCACCCGGGGGATCCGGCCCGGCGACCGCGTCGCCGTGTGCCTCGAACGCTCCCCGCTCCTCGCCGCGACCCTCCTCGGGGTGCTCAAGGCCGGGGCCGCGTACGTGCCGCTCGACCCGGCGTACCCGGCGCTGCGGCTGCGCCACTGCATCGCCGACGCCGGTGCCGGCGCGCTGGTCTGCGCCAAGGACACCGCCGACACGCTGTTCGGACCGGGCGCGGAAGGCTCCGGCCCGCCCGTCCTGGACATCGAGGCCCTCACCGCCCCCGGCGCGCCGACTCCGCCCGCCGCACACCCCGGAGATCCCGCCGCCCCGGCGTACGTCATCTACACCTCCGGCAGCACCGGGCGCCCCCGCGGCGTCGCCGTCTCCCACCGCGCGGTCGCCAACACCCTCCTCGCCTGCCTCGACCGGCACCCCTTCACCGCGGACGACGTGTGGCTCCAACTGACCTCGCCCGGCTTCGACGTGGCCGCCTTCGAGCAGTTCATGCCGCTCGTCTCCGGCGCCACCCTGGTGTACGCGGACGACGCCACCCGCGCCGACGGCCCGGCCCTGACCCGCACCCTGCGCACCGCCGGGGTCACCGTGATGGTGACCGTGCCCTCCCTGCTGCGCGCCCTGGACCGCCCCGACCTGGCGGGCGTACGCGTGCTGCTCGTCGCCGGCGAGCCCGCGGACGTCCACGACACCCGTCACTTCGCCGCGGACCGGGTCGTCGTCAACGGCTACGGCCCGACCGAGGCGGCGATCCTGGCCACCACCCACCGGGCCGACCCCGCGGACGCCCGGGCCCGCGTGCCCGTGGGCACCCCCCTGTCCGGCACCGCGGCCCACGTCGTGGACCGCCACGGACGGCTCGCCGCCACCGGCGTGCCCGGCGAACTGTGGCTCTCCGGCGCCGGACTCGGCGACGGCTACCTGGGCGACCCCGAGCGGACGGACGCATCGTTCACCACCCATCCCGCACTCCCCGCCGCCGGCCGCTGCTACCGCACCGGTGACCGGGTGCGCCGGCTGTCCGACGGATCGATCGACTACCTGGGCCGGCTCGACCACCAGATCAAGCTGCGCGGCTTCCGCATCGAGCTCGGGGAGATCGAGGCCGCGCTCGCCGAACACCCCGGTGTCCGGGAGGCCGTCGCCGTCCTCCTCGACCCCGGTGCCGATACCGAACTCGCCGTCGGCTACGTCGGCACGGCCGCCCCCCGGGACGCCCGCGCCCACCTGGCCCGGCTGCTCCCGGCCCACATGGTGCCCCGGCTGGCCGTGCCCGTCCCCGCCATCCCGACCGGCAGCCACGGCAAGGCCGACCGGCCGGCGCTCGCCGCCCACCTGGCCGCCGTGCGCAGGCAGCGGCCGCAGCCCGGCGACGGAGCCGCCGACGGCTCCCCGAACGGGACCGAGCGGCGGCTGCTCGCCCTGTGGGAGGACGTGCTGGGCGGGCCGGTGGGCTCCCCGGACGAGGACTTCTTCACACAGGGCGGCCACTCCCTGCGCGTCATCCGGCTCCTGGGCCGCATCGAGCGGGAGCACGGCGTCCGGATCGCCGTCGCCGACTTCCTCGCCGCGCCGACCGTACGGGAGGTGGCCCGACTGCTGGAAGGGTCCGTCCCGGCGGGGGCCCGGCCCGTGGGGCCCGACGACGCGCGGCTCGACCCCGCCATCGTCTTCCCCGACCGCCCCGGCCCCTTCGACCCGCACGACGCCGTCCTGCTCACCGGAGCCACCGGATACGTGGGCTCCCACGTCCTCGCCGAGCTGCTGGACCGCACCACGGGCCCGGTGCTGTGCCTGGTCCGGGCCGCGGACACCGGTGCCGCCCGCCGGCGGCTGTCCGCCGCCCTGCGCCGCCACGGGCTGCGCCCCGACGCCTCGGACCCGCGGATCGTGCCCGTCCCCGGTGATCTGACCCGTCCCGGCCTGGGCCTCGACGGCACCCACCGGGAGCACGTCCTGCGCGCGAGGACCGTCCTCCACCTCGGCGCCGAAGTCCACCACGTGTCCGGCTTCCACCACCTGGCGGCCGCCAACGTGGGCGGCACCGCCGAACTCCTGCGGATCTGCGCCGAGGGCCGCCCGGCCCGCTTCCACCACGTCTCCACCCTCGGCGTGTTCCGCGACGGCCCCGGCGGCGCCCGCCCGCGCACGATCACCGAGGCCACCCCGGCCGCCGCCGAACGCCACCCCCGGGGCCGCGGCTACGCGGCCGCCAAGTGGGCCGCGGAGCACCTCGTCGCCCAGGCCCTCGAACGCGGCGCCGACGCCCGGATCTACCGGCTCGGCCGGGCCGGCGGCAGCACGACGGGAGCCGTCAGCGAGGACGACTTCCTCAGCCGGCTCCTCGTCACCTCCACCGCCCTCGGCTGCCACCCCGACGACCCGCGGCTCGCCACCGACGCACTGCCCGTGGACACCATGGCCCGGGCCCTGGTCGCCCTGGCCCTCGCCGAGGGAGCCCCGGGCACCGTCCACCACCTGCACCACCCCCGGCGGACGCCACTGGCCGCACTGCACGCCGTACACGACCGCCGTACCGGCCGGACCACCCCCGCGGTCCCGCTGGGCACCTGGCTCGGCCGCCTGGCCGACGCCGAAGCCGGCGGCACCGCGCTGCCCGCCCTCGCCTACCGCGAGTACTTCCGGGACCTGCGCGACCACCCGGACGCCCGCCTCCCCGACCACCGCAACGACGCCACCCTCGCAGCCCTGCGGGCCCACGGCATCTCCCCGCCCGCCCTGGACGACGCCCTCGTCGGCCGCTGGTGGCAGAACCTCGACCGGAGCACCCGCGCATGACCGACCCGACGACCGACCCGCAGACCGCCCCGACGGCCGACCCGCACTACCCCATGGGCCGGCAGTGCCCGTTCGCCCCGCCGCGGGAGGCCACCGACATCCGCGACGCGGGCGCCGTGCCCCGCGTGACGCTGTGGAACGGGGTCCGCCCCTGGCTGTTCACCCGCTTCGACGACGCCCGCACCGTCCTCGCCGACCCCCGCTTCAGCGCGGACAAGAGCCGCCCCGGCTACCCGCTGTCCAGCGCCGTCGCCCTCGCCGAGACCGCCGTCGAACCGACCCTGCTCGTCATGGACAACCCCGAGCACGACGCCGTACGGCGCCTGGTGCTCGGCGAGTTCACCGTGAAACGGGCCGAGCAGTGGAGCCCGGCCGTGCGCGCCGTCGTCGACGGCTGCCTGGACCGCATGCTCCGCGGCACGGAGGCCGACCTCGTGGCCGACCTGGCCCTGCCCGTCGCGCTCACCGTCATCTGCGAGTTCCTCGGGGTGCCCTTCGAGGACCGCGAGCTCTTCCGCGGTCTGACCCACACCATGAACGTCGTCGCCGGCACCACCGAGAGCGCCGCCGCCGCCCGGCAGGCCCTCCAGGACTACCTGGAGGAACTCGTCGCCGCGAACGAACGGGAGCCGCAGGACGGCTTCATCGGCCGCATGGCCGCCCGGCACCGGCCCGACGGGACCATGACCCGGCGCCAACTCGCCGCCATGGCCCTCCTGCTGCTCACCGCCGGCCACGACACCACCGCCAACATGATCTCCCTCGGGGTGCTGACCCTGCTGCGCCACCCCGGCCACTTCGCCGCCCTCGGCGCGGACGACGACCCCGAACGGCCCGCCCGCACCGTCGAGGAGATGCTGCGCCACCTCACCGTCGTCCAGCGCGGCATCCGCCGGATCGCCGTCGAGGACGTGAGGGTCGGCGACCGGCTGGTCCGGGCCGGGGAGGGCGTCGTCGCCGCCATCAACGTCGCCAACCGGGACCCCGAACGCTTCCCCGCCGGCGAGGACTTCGACCCCACCGCCCGCGCCCACGGCCACCTCGCCTTCGGTTACGGGCCCCACCAGTGCATGGGCCAGGCGCTCGCCCGGGTGGAGCTCCAGGAGGTCTACGCCGCCGTGGCCCGCCGGATCCCGACGCTGCGCACCGCCGTGCCCGTCGAGCAGATCCGCTTCAAGTCCGACATGGCCGTGTACGGGGTGCACGCCCTGCCCGTGACCTGGTGACCCCACCACCGCGCACGGGCCGCCGCCCCGTACCGCCCGGCCGCCCCGTACCGCCCGGCCGCCCCGTACCGCCCGGCCGCCCCGTACCGCCCGGCCGCCCCGTACCGTCCGGCCGCCGTCCGTCCCCCGCCCCGAAGGAGCCGACCCCGTGAAGGTCACCCTCGATCCCGAGCGCTGTGTCGGCGCCGGCCACTGCGTCCTGTCCGCCGGCACGGTCTTCGACCAGGACGAAGCCGACGGCGTCGTCCTGCTGCTGGACCCGGAGCCGGCCGAGGACCTCGCCGACGCCGTCCTGGAAGCCGCCGACCTGTGCCCCGCCCGGGCCATCCTCGTCACCGGGGCCGACGGGCGGCCCGCATGACCGCCGCCCTCCTGGACGCCCTGCGCGCCGCCCTCGACGGAGACGGCGCCCTGGTCACCGACCCGGACGCCACCTCCGGGTACGCCCACGACATGATGCCGCTGGCCCCGTACGGCCGGCCGCTCGCCGTGGTCCTGCCCGCCTCGGTCGAGCAGGTGCGGGCATGCGTACGGGCCTGTGCGGCGGCCGGCGTCCCCCTCGTCCCCCGGGGCGCCGGAACGGGCCTGACCGGCGCCGCCAACGCCGTCGACGGCTGCATCGTCCTGGTCACGACGCGGATGAACCGGATCCTCGAACTCGACCCGGACAACCGGCTCGCCGTCGTGGAGCCGGGCGTGGTCAACCAGGACCTGAAGACGGCCGCGGCCGCCCACGGCCTGTACTACCCGCCCGACCCCTCCAGCCTCGACACGTGCACCCTCGGGGGCAACCTGGCCACCAACGCCGGCGGCCTGTGCTGCGGCAAGTACGGGGTCACCGGCGACTACGTCCTCGGCCTGGAAGCGGTCCTCGCCGACGGCTCCCTCCTGCGCACCGGCCGCCGCACCGTCAAGGGCGTCGCGGGCTACGACCTCACCCGCCTCCTCGTCGGCAGCGAGGGCACCCTCGGCATCATCACGCGGGCCACCCTCGCCCTGCGCCCGCTGCCGGCCGCGCCCGGCACCGTCATCGCGGCCTTCGACTCGGTGGCCCAGGCCGGCGCCAGCGTCAACCGGATCGTCCGGGCCGGCCTCGTGCCCTCCCTCATGGAGATCATGGACGCGACCGCGCTGCGCGCCTCTTCCGCCTACCTGGGCACCGAACTCGTCGGCGAAGGCGACCAAGCCCTGCTGCTGTGCCAGTCCGACGCCCCCGAAGCCGCCCGCGAAGCCGAACTCGACCACATGGAACGCGTGTTCCGCCAGGCGGGCGCGGTGTACACGCACGCCACGCAGGACCCGGCGGAGGGCGCCCTGCTGCTGCGCGCCCGCCGGGTGAGCCTCGCCGCCCTCGAAGCCCGGGGCGCCTGCATGACCGAGGACGTCGCGGTGCCCCGTACCCGCATCGCCGAACTGATCGAGGGCTGCACGCGGATCGGCACCGACGCGGGGCTCACCGTCGCGGTCGTCGGCCACGCGGGCGACGGCAACATGCACCCCACGGTCCTCTACGACGGAGCCGACACCGAGCAGTACGCCCGCGCCCGGACGGCGTTCGACGCGATCTTGGCTCTCGCCCTGTCCCTCGGCGGCACCATCACCGGCGAGCACGGGGTCGGCAAGCTCAAGCAGGACTGGCTGGAACGCGAACTGGGACCGGTGGCGCTGCGCGTCCACCGGGGCATCAAGGACGCGCTCGACCCGGCGGGCCTGTTCAACCCCGGCGCCGTCTTCGCCTCCCGGCCGGCCGGGAACCGCCGTGCCGGTTGAGACCCTGCGGACCGTGGCCGGGCTCGCCCCACCCCTGCGGACCCTGTTCCTCACCACCCTGCTCTTTCGCACCGGCACCATGGCCTACCCCTTCCTCACCCCCCACCTGCTGGGCGGCGGAGGCCTGGACGCGGCCGGGGCGGGCCTGGTCGTCACCGCCTTCGGGATCGGCGCCCTCGCCGCGGACCTGGCCGCCGGACGGCTCCTGGGGCGGCTGCACCCGTACGCGCTGATGCGCGGCGGCTTCCTGCTGGGCGCCGCCGCGGTCGCGGTGGTGCCGCTGCTGCACGGCCTGCCCGCGCTCGTCGCGGGGGTGCTGGTCTGGGGGTTCGCGTACGAGATCGTCACCCCGGCGGCGTACGCGGCCACGATCGCCGGGACCCGGCCCGAGCAGCGCAAGGTCGCGTTCTCCTGCTACCGCCTCGCCATCAACCTCGGACTGTCCGCCGGCCCGCTCCTGGGGGCCCTGCTCTACGCGCTCGACCCGTACTCCGTGTTCTGGGCCAACGCCCTGTGCGTCCTGGCGGCCGCGGCGTTCCTGCACCTGCGCCGCGCACACCGGCCGGCCGGTGTCGGACCGTACGCGGACACCGGCACCGGCGGGAGCGGTCCGAAGGAGGAGGCCGCCGCCCCGCGCGCCACCGTTCGCCCGACGGCGGCCGAACGCACCCGGTTCTGGACCGTGTTCGGCCTCTCGCTGCCCATCCAGCTGGCCTACGCACTGCCCTCGGTCTTCGTCGGCGCCTACGTCATCGTCGGCCTCGGCCTGCCCGGCTACTGGGCCGGCGTCGTCTTCACCGTCAACGCCGTCGGGATCGTCCTGTTCGAGGTACCGCTCAACATCCGCACGGCACGCGTCGGACACCTGGCGACCCTGCTGATCGGCTACGCCCTCGCGGGCGCCGGGTTCCTGCTCATGGCCCTGGCCGACACCGGGCCGGAGCTGGTGCTCGCCACGCTCGTGTGGACCGCGGGGGAGATCGTCGTCTTCCCCGGCCTGCTCGACTACGTCAGCCGGCTCTCCGGCCCGGCCGCCGAGCGCACCATGGGCCTGTACTCCAGCGGCGTCAACCTGGCCTTCATCGCGGCCCCGCAACTCGCCCTGCACCTCTCGGCCCCCGGTCACCCGGGCGCCCCCTGGGCGGCCGCCGGAACGGCGGTCTGCGCCGCCGGCCTGCTGCTGCTCGCCGCCCGCACCCACCCGTACACCTGGCACAAGGAGGAACCGTGCACAAGCGCGCCCTGACCCCCTTCATCGGCGTCGAGTACACCGGACTCACCCACACCGAACTCACCCGCCCCGAGGTCTTCGCCGACGTCGTCGACTCCCTGCACCAGCACGACCTCGTCGTCGTCCGCGGCATCGACCTCACCCCCCAGCAGCAGATCGGCCTCGCCGCCCGCATCGGCCGGCCCGTCCCCTTCCTGCTCGCCGACTGGCGCCACCCCGAGTTCGCCGAGATCCTCGTCTCGTCCAACGAGCGCAAGGCCGGCCGGCCGATCGGGATCGAGCGGGTCGGCCACTTCTGGCACCAGGACTCCTCCTTCGACGCCGATCCCTCCGCCTACACCGTGCTGCACGGCGTCCAGGTGCCCGAGGGGCACGGCGACACCGTCTTCGCGAGCGCCGCCGACGTCTACGACCGGCTGCCCGAGGAGTGGCACGAACTGCTCTGGGACCGCATCGGGCTGCACACCCTCACCAAGCAGCAGCGGATCGCGCCCGAGCACGTGGGCCTGTCCATCGCCGAGGTGCGCGCCCTCGTCGCCCGTCAGTACCCGGCCGTCGAACATCCCGTCGTCCGCCGCGACCCGCACACCGGCCGCCGCTTCCTGTACGGCTCCCGCGCCTACATGGACCGGGTCGTCGGCCTCGACGCCAACGAGAACGAGGAGTTCTTCGACCTCGTCGACACCCTCCTGGCCGACCCCGACCGCACGTACACCCACCGCTGGACCCCGCACGACCTGCTGCTGTGGAAGACCGACACCACCTACCACGTCGCCACCGACCTGCCGCCCGGCGTCTCCCGGACCGTCCACCGCGTCAGCGTCGCCGCCGCGTGAGCGCGCCCGCGAAGAGGGGATCCGCCATGCCCTCCGCCGCCACCTCCGCCGCCGCGTCCGTCGGCGTGATCGTCGACGGCTACTCGGTCGGCAAGTACCTGCCCGCCGCCTTCCGCCGGCTCGGCGCGGACGTCGTGCACCTGCAGAGCACGCCCGAGTTCCTGGACTGCGTACCCCCGCCGGACCTGCGCCCGTACCTGGCCAACGTGGTCCAGGACGCGGCCGACCCCGCCCGTACGGTGCGGGAGCTGGCCTCCTACCACCCGTGCGGGGTGCTGCCCGGCCAGGAGACCGGGGTCCCGCCGGCCGACCGGACGGCCGAACTGCTGGGCCTGCCCGGCAACCCGTCGGCCACCTCCGCGCTGCGCCGCGACAAGTACCGCATGATCGAGGCGCTGCGCGCCGCCGGCATCCGCTGCGCCGACCAGCTGAAGTCCGGCGACGTCGAGGAGGTGCTCTCCTGGGCGCGGACCACCGGCTACCCGGTCGTCGTCAAGCCGCTCAGTTCGGCCTCCACGGACAAGGTCTCCGTCTGCCGCGGCCCGCGGGAGGTCCGCGCCGCCGCCGCCGAGATCCTCGGCAGCCGGGACATCTTCGGCCGGCACAACGACGAGCTGCTCGCACAGTCCTTCCTGGACGGCACCGAGTACATCGTGGACGTGGTCAGGGGCCCCGGCGGCGCACGGCACGTGTGCGGCGTCTGGCGCTACGACAAGACCCTCGTCGGGACCCGGCCGGTCTACGACCGGGACGTCCTGATCGACCCCGGCGCGCGGGTGGTCGAACCCCTCGTCACCTACCTGGACACCGTCCTCGACGCCCTGGACATCCGGTTCGGCGCCGCCCACGCGGAGATCATGATGACGGCCGCCGGGCCGGTGCTCGTCGAGGTGGGCGCACGGCTCGACGGCATCATGGACCCGGGCCACCACGACGCGTGCCTCGACGGGAACCAGGCCGACCTGCTCGCGCTCGCCTGCGTACGCCCCGAGGAGTACCGGCGGCGGCACCCCGGCGACAGCCTGTACCGCAAGCACCGGGAGGGGATGGTCGTCCACGTCCGCACCACCCGCGGCGGTCTCGTCGAGGCCGTGGACGAGGACGCCCTGGCCCGGATCCGCGCCCTGGACTCCGTGCACCTGGCGGTGCCCCGGCTGGCCCCGGGCGACCGGATGCGGCCCACCACCGACCTGCTGTCCAGCCCGCTGCGGGTCTTCCTCACCGGGGACGGCCCGGAGGAACTCCTCGCCGACCACCGCCGCATCCGGCTGCTGGCCGACGACGTGTTCCGCCTCGCCCCGAACTGACCGCGTCCGCACACTCCGAGGAGCTCCATGGGTGTCGCCATCAGGGCCGACCTGGCCTCCGTTCCCGACTACAACATCCCCGGCACGGCGCCCGACGCCGTCCTGCTCAACTCCAACGAGGGGCCGCTGCCACCACCGCCCGCCGTGGTCGAGGCCGTCACCCGCGCCGCCGTCGAGGGCCACCGCTACCCGCAGTGGTTCTCCGACACCCTGGTCGCCCGACTCGCCGCCGACCTGGCGGTCCCCGGCGAGCGGATCGCCGTCGGCTGCGGGTCCGTGAGCCTGTGCCGCGACCTGATCCAGGCGTTCTGCGGGCCCGGGGACGAAGTCCTGTGCGCCTGGCGGTCCTTCGACGCGTATCCGGTCTTCGCCCGGGTCGCCGGAGTACGCGCCCGCACCGTACCCCTGGACGCGGGCCACCGGCACGACCTGGAGGCGATGCTCGCGGCGGTCACCCCCGCCACCCGCGTCGTCTTCGTCTGCAACCCCAACAACCCCACCGGGACGGCGGTCCGGGGCCGCGAGCTGCGCGCGTTCCTCGACCGCCTCCCCGACCGGATCCTGGTCGTACTGGACGAGGCGTACCGGGAGTTCGTCGACGACCCCGACGTGCCGGACGGGGTCGAGCTGGCCCGGAACCATCCGAACGTGGCGGTGCTGCGCACCTTCTCGAAGGCGTACGGGCTCGCCGGCGTGCGCATCGGGTACTGCGTGGCGGCGCCGGCCGTGGTCTCCGCCGTCCACAAGGTGTCCGTCCCCTTCGCGGTCAGTCGGCTCGCCCAGGCCGCGGCCCTCGCCGCACTCGACCGCCCGGAGGAGGTGCGCTCGCGCTCCGCTGCGATCGTCCGCGAACGGCAGCGGCTCCAGGCCGTGTTGACGCGCCGCGGCCACCCGGTGACCCCCTCGCAGGCCAACTTCGTATGGCTGCCCCTGGGGGAGGAGGCCGCCGAGTTCGCCGACTTCTGCGCCCGGCACGGCGTGCTCGTGCGGACCTTCCCCGGGGACGGCGTCCGCGTCACCGTCGGGCTGCCGGAGGAGAACGACGCCTTCCTCTCGGCGGCCGAAAGCTACCGCGCCGGTACGGATCCCACCGGGGGCCCGATCGCCTGATCACCATGACGCCGACGACTCGAGGACTCGACGGCTCGACGCTCGCCGGCTCGACGCTCGCCGGACCGGGCGAGCACGGGGAGGACGGCGCGGGCGGGCTGCGGCAGCCGTCCGGCTCGGCCGGGAGGCACCGGCCGTCCCCTGCGGGACGGGCCACCGGCACGGCGAAGCCAGACCCCTCGTGGCCCTCAGCCGCTGGCCCGCGCTCACGGGGACGCCGGCGGGCCCACGGCGCTGCTTCGGCGCGGGAGGCGCCCCGCATCCTCACCGGTGTCGGCGGCACCGCGAACGCGCACGACGGTCGCGTCCGCCACCGAGCCGGAATCCGGTGTGCCGTACCCGTCGTCAGCCCGAGACGGCCTTGGCCCAGTTGCGGTTGACGGTCTCCTTCGCCTTCTGCTGCTGCGCTTCCGTCGGGAACGACGGCGTGCCCTCGACCGTCGGCAGGTTCTCCGCGGCCGCCTTGTCGAGGGTCCCGTCCTCCTTCATGGCGTCCATGAGGACCGGGCGCGCGTAGGCGCCAAGCCGGATGTTCTGGCCCTCCGGGCTGAAGACGTACTCCTGCCACAGACGGGCCGCCGCGGGGTGCGGGGCGTCCTTGTTCACCCCGTTGGCGTAGTACTCGGCGAAGCTGCCGTCGAAGGGGATGGCGGTCCGCCAGTCGACGTCCGCGCCCTTCCTGCGGAACTCGTCGGCGTATCCGAGGTTGAGGAAGTCCCAGTCGATGCTGATCGGGGTCTGGCCCTTCTCGATCGTGGCCGGGGTGGATTCGACCGGGATGAAATTGCCGCTCTTGCGCAGCTCGGCGAAGAAGTCGATCCCGGGCTGGATGTCGTCGAAGGAACCCCCGTTCGCCAGGGCCGCCGCGTACACGCCGGCGAAGGCGGAGCCGGACTGGGTCGGGTCGCCGTTGAGCGCGATCTTGCCCTTGTACTCGGGCTTGCGCAGATCGGCGAAGGTCGAGGGGCAGGTGTCGACGCGCTTGGCGTCGCAGCCGATCGAGATGTAGCCGCCGTAATTGTTGTACCAGCGGGCGCGCGGGTCCTTCTGGTCCTCGGGGATGTCGTCCCACGGCACGACCATGTACGGGGCGAGCAGGCCCTGCTGGGCCGCCGAGCGGGCGAACGAGCCGCCCACGTCGATCACGTCGGGGGCGCGGCCGTCGCGCCGGTGCTCCTTGATGGCGTCGATCTCGTCCTGGCTGGTGCCCTCCGGGTTCTCCACCGTGACCTTGATCCCGTACTTCTTCTCGAAGCCGTCGATCAGCGCGCCGTAGTTGGCCCAGTCGCTCGGGAGCGCGATCGTGTTGAGCGTGCCCTCCTTCTTCGCCGCTGCGGTCAGGGCCGCCATTCCGCCGGCGTCCGCGGCGGAGGTGGCCACCGCGGGGGCCCTGGGCACGGCGGTGGGCTCGTCCCCGCAGGCGCCGAGGGGCGCCGCCGCGAAGGCCAGGAAGGCGGCGACGGCGGCTGTCCGGAGACGAGGTGCGGGCACAAAGGCTCCATGGCGGGCGGTCGCGTACCGGTCGAGACCAGCGTACGTTCAGGGGCCCCGGCGGCGCAGTCCCAGCCGGCGGTGGCCGCCGCGTGTCCTGGAGGAGCCGCGTTTCCCACAGCCCCGCTTTCCGTGGCTCCCGTACCGGCGCGTCCTCGGCGCGGTCTCAGAGCGGTTCGTCGTCCCAGCCGGCCAGGAGCGCCTCTTCCGGAACCATCGCCGCCGGTGCGACCCCCTCATGGGTGGCCTGCTCACTCCAGATGATCTTGCCGCGGTCGGTGTAGCGCGTGCCCCAGCGCAGTGCGAACTGCGCGACGAGGAACAGGCCGCGGCCGCCCTCGTCGGTGTCTTCGGCCCGGCGCAGGTGCGGGGAGGTGCTGGACCCGTCGGAGACCTCGCAGACCAGGCTGCGGTCGTACAGCAGCCGCACCCGGATGGGCTCGGTTCCGTACCGGATGGCGTTGGTGATCAGTTCGCTGAGGATGAGCTCCGTGGTGAAGGCGATGTCCTCGAGGCCCCAGTCCGCGAGCCGCCGGGCGCAGGCGTTGCGCACCCGGGACACCGCCGCCGGGTCGGGCGGCACGTCCCACTGGGCGATCCGCTCCGGGTCCAGCCGACGGGTGCGGGCCACCAGCAGGGCGACGTCGTCGTCGGGCCGGGCGGGCAGCACCGCGTCGATCACCGCGGTGCAGATCTCCTCCGGGGTACGGGAGGGCCCGGCCAGGGCGGCGCGCAGCGCTGCCAGCCCCGCGTCCGGATCGCGGTCGCGGCCTTCGACCAGCCCGTCGGTGAACAGAGCCAGCACGGAGCCCTCGGGCAGGGTCAGCTCCACGGTCTCCATGGGCAGACCCGCGCCCAGCCCCAGCGGCGGGGAGATCGGCACCTCGGGGAAGGTCACGGTGCCGTCGGGCTGGACCAGAGCGGGGCCCGGATGGCCGGCGGTGGCGGCCGTCACCCGCCCCGAGGAGGGATCGTAGACGGCGCACAGGCAGGTGGCTCCGGTGATCCCTCCCCACTCCTGCTCGTCGGTGTCGATGTGGGCGACCAGCTCGTCCAGGTGGCTCAGGAGCTCGTCCGGAGGCAGGTCGAGGGTGGAGAAGTTGTAGACCGCGGTCCGCAGGCGACCCATGGTGGCCGCGGCGTGCAGACCGTGGCCGACGACGTCGCCGACCACCAGCGCCACCCGGGCGCCGGGCAGCGGGATGACGTCGAACCAGTCGCCGCCCACCCCGGCCTCGGCGGCCAGATAGCGGTGCGCGACCTCGACGGCGGACTGCTCCGGTACCCGCCGGGGCAGCAGACTGCGCTGCAGGGTGTCGGCCACGTTGTGCTCGCGGGTGTAACGGCGGGCATTGTCGACGGACAGCGCCGCCCGGGCGGTCAGCTCCTCGGCGAAGGACACGTCCTCCTCGTCGAACGGCGGGGAGTCCTGCCCCCGCCAGTAGCCGGCCATCCCCAGCACGACGCCCCGGGCCCGCAGGGGCACGGCGATCAAGGAGTGGATGCCGCGGTCCAGGATCCGCAGGGAGTTCTCCGGGTCCTGGGTCCGCCAGAGCTGGGCGGTGCGCAGGTCCGCCTCCAGGACCGCACGGCCGCCGGCCAGCCCGGCGGCCATGGGGCTGGTGGGAACGAACCGGATCAGTTTGCCGACGGGGTAGAGCGGGTGCTCGCCGTGCAGGCCGACGGCTGCGGTGCGGCGCATCTCGGTGTGCACATCGGGCGGCTCCTCGCCGCGCAGGACCGGGTCGAGCAGGTCGACCGTGACCACGTCGGCGAACCGCGGGACCGCCACCTCGGCCAGTTCCTCCGACGTGCGCTCGACGTCCAGGGTCGTACCCACCTGCACCCCCGCGTCGTAGAGCAGGTTCAGGCGCTCGCGCGCCACCTCGGCCCTGCCGGACAGGGCCCTCAGCTCGGTGGTGTCCCGCAGCGTGACGACGGTGCCGGCGGACCCGAAGGGGGCAGTTGGCCGGATGTTCACCGCCAGTAGCCGATCGGCCGCCATGTGCACCTCGTCGGTCGCGGAACGGCCCGAGGCGATCCGCTCGGCGATCCCCTCCTCCAGGCCCAGGTCCGTGACGGGGAGCCCTTCCGCGTCCGCCGGCAGGTCCAGCAGCCGACGCGCCTCGTCATTGGCCAGCAGCAGTCGCCCGCCGGCGCCGACGATCAGCACGCCCTCCCGGACCGCGTGCAGCACCGCGTCGTGGTGCTCGTACATCCTCGTCATCTCGGCCGGTCCCAGGCCGTGGGTCCGGCGCAGCAGCCGGCGGCTCACCAGAGCGGTGCCGCCCGCGGACAGGGCGAGCACCGCGGCCGCGCTGCCGAGGACGACCGGCAGCTGCCCGTTCAGCATGTTCTGGACGTTCTCGACCGTGACGGGGGAGGAGACGACGGCGATGACGCTGCCGTCGGCGGCCTTCACGGGGACCACCGAGACCACGGACTGCCCCAGGGACCCGGAGAACGTCTCGGTGAAGGACCGGCCGGCCGCTGCCCGGGCGAAGGGACCGACGACGTGCTTGCCGATCTGCCGCGGGTCGCTGTGGGCGAGGGTGAGCCCGTCGAGCGTGTACACGTTGATGCCGTCGACCCCGGCGATCTTCCTGGCCGCCTGGGCGCTGGGCTGGAGCACCGCGCTGGGGTGGGGGCTGCGCACGGCGGCGACGATTCCCGGCGACTCCGCGAACGTCCCGGCGGCGGCGAGGGTACGGTTCCGGGCGTCCATCATGGCGGCGCTCCGGCCCTGCACCACGAGCGCCACGACCGCGGCAGCGACGAGGAGGACGACGACGGCCAGCTGGAGGAGGAACACCTCTCCGGCCACGCTGCGGGCGCTCAGGAGGGAAGACAGGCGCTGTGGCCGCCGTGCCCCTTCTTCGGGGGGCGGCGCCAGGTCCCGGCTCTCTTGGCGGTGCCCCGGGCGGGCAGGCCGAGAGCGAGTGGAGGAGCTCGTGCCCGAACGGAGCAGCCAGCGCCGGATTCCTCCCAGATAGTTGCTCATCAGTCCATTTTCTAACCTCTACGGGTTGTCGGCAGCGTGCGGCGACGGGCCCGGCCGTGCGGCCCCGCCGCGCGGCGTTTCCGATCGGCGCGCAGGGCGGCCGATCAGGTGGCGAAGTCGCCCTCGGCACCGCGGGCGCGACGGCGGGCGCGGGCGCTGGGCAGCAGCTCCGCGAGGCGTTCGTAAGCGCGGTCACCGGTCGGCTCGCGGAGCGGCTCGATTGAGCGCACGTGGACGCTCGGGGCGTCGGCCGGTTGCCGGTCGCGGATCAGGTCGCCGATCCGTACTCCGGTCCGCTGCCCGCCCCCCGTAGGTCCCGGAGTCCTGTAGGCGCCGGAGCGGATTCCAGGACTCCGAGAGGGGCGCGGTGCGTGGGGTCGGCGGCCGTCCGTGTGCAGGTGTTCGGACCGCCCGGTAACGTCGATGACGTGCGTTCCGCCCATACCGCCGTAGCGTCGCCCGGCGAGCGGCCGGCCGTCGATCGGCAGAGGAACGGGACCACATGGCAGAGCACGGCTACCGTGACGGGACGGCGGTTGCCGGGGCCGGCCTGGCCCTCCTGGCAGCACTCGGCCCGACGTACGCGGTGGCGGCCCCCCCGGAATGTCGATACCGGCCCTGTCACCGCACCGGGCACGGCCGGAGCCTGGTGCACCGCGGAGACTGGGAAGGCTTCCACAGCACCTTCAAGGTGAGCCCGGACCGCAACACTGCCGTAGCCGTCGTGTGCAACGTGGATTCACCCGACACGTTCCGCGCCGCCGATCAACTGCTGGACATCTGGTCCACATGAAGGCCGGCCGCCTCACCGGCGGGTGCGCTTGTGCCGGGTGCGACTGTACGCGTAGACGGCGGCGAGCAGGAACGAGAGCGCGAACCAGGCGCCCAGGACGGTGCCGATCCAGGCCAGGACGCTCATGGGCGACTCCCGTTGGCGCGAGGTGTACTCCGAGGATGGGGTACCCGGTGGGCCCGGCGTGATGCCGTTTCGGAGGAATCACTCCCGCGAGTACCACGAGGTCATCCGTGACGCGTCACAGAGCCCCGAGGCAGCGTCTCGCCGCCGACGCGCGGGCGGCCGGCCGGCCGGAGACCGTCGCCATCCGGTCCGGCAGGCGGGCCCGCTGGTCCACGGGCAGGGCCAGGAGTGCCCCGATGAACTGGTGCTCGGGTCCCCGCGCCATGAGCTCGGTCGGCCGCTCGCCGACCTGGTCGACGTCATCGGCGCGGTCGAGGCGCACGGGACGGGCCGTGTACGTGCGACGGCCTGTACGACCCCGCTGGGGCTGTACAGGCCGTCGCCGGCCGACATGGCCGTCAGCTCGCGATCAGCCGGTGGAACGCGACGGTGTCGAAGATGTCCTCCATCCGGACGGCCTTGCCCTCACGCAGGGTCCAGGAATGCACGAACGACAGCGTCTGCGTGTTCCCGCGGAGCGACGTCACCTGTCGTACGCCGAACACGACCACCCGGTCGCCGGACTCGACGAACTCCTTCGGTTCCAGGCGCATTCCGCCCAGCACCGCGGGAACACGGGCAAGGAATTCCTTCACGGCTGCATGTCCCTGTCTGGTGCCGCCCAGACCGAACTCGGCCATGCCGTCGGGGTGGACCCATTCCACGCACGGCGCCATGATTTCGAGCAGACCCTCCACATCGCGGGCGTGGAAGGCCTGGTAGGCCCGGTGGATCAGCGCAAGGTTGCCGGACTCCTCAGCCGTGCGAAGGCTTGTGTTCGTGGTCACGCGGACGTTCCTTCCTCACCGGTTGACGTGCTGGGGGTACAGCGCTTCGAGGGTCGAGCGGATTCCGTCCCGCCATCCGACCGCGCAGGGGCCGGTCAGTTCTCGGCGCCGCGTGGGGTCGAACTGATAGGTCTCCCGGGTGACCTCGCTCGGCAGGAGGCGGGCCTCGACCCCCGTGATCTCTTCCATGTGGCGTACGCAGTCGGTGATGCCGACCGCTTCGTCGCCGCCCCAGTTGACCAGGGTCGCCGGGAGAGCGGCGGCGTTCCACAGATGGGGAACCTGCGCCACCAGGTCGTCGGTGTGCAGCAGCGAGCACCAGTTCTGTCCGCCGAGCGGAACGGCAATGGGCTCACCCGCGAGCATGCGCTTGAAGTAGAGCATCGGGACGCCGCCGTAACCCCCGGGACCGTAGGCGATGTTGAGCCGGGCGATCGTGGTGGGCAAACCCAGCACCTGGGCAAAGGCCCGGACGGTGCCCTCCGTCGCTATCTTGCCCACGGGATAGGCGGGCAGCCAGTCGGCCACCCCGTCGATCGGGTCGGTCTCGGTGTACTGGTGGTCCAGTGTCTGCCGGGCGTAGAGGGCGCCCGTCGACACGTACAGGAAGGCTTCGGCGGTCCGGCAGTGCGTCATCAGTCTCCCCGTCGCCACCGAGTTCACCTCGACCGTGGCGTTGAAGTCGCCGTCGTCGCCGCGCCGCACGGCGGAATGGATGACATGGGTGAAGTCCTCGGGGACTCCCCTCAGCGCGTCACCCGAGAGGTCGTCCATGTCCCAGCGCCAGGTGGTGATGCCCCGATCGTTGAGCTCGTGTTCGACCCCGGGGGTGCCGAAGCGGCCCAGGCACCACACGTCGTTCTCTTCGGCCAGCGCCTCGGCGACGGGTCGGGCCACCTGGCCGGTACCGCCGGTGACGAGGATCTTCTTGCCCTTCACTGGTCTTCTCCGTTTCCTTCACGAGCCGTGGCCCGCCTGTGTGAGATCCGGTCAGCCTCGACCAGAGTCCGGTCGAGCTCGCTGCGCAGGATGGCCTGGAAGGTCGCCACGTGCCGCGGGCCCATCAGCGTGTAGTGCTCACCCGGTACTTCGATGTAGTGGTTGCTGCCGGTGGTGTGCTCGTCCCACCGGCGCAGTTCGTTGTTGAGCCAGTCCTCCTTGGTGCCGCGCAGCGGAGTGGCGTAGAAGACGCTCATTGCCGGCACCGCACCTTCGGGCCGGTATCCGCGCCCCAGGTCGGTCATCGAGTTGGCCAGCTCGGCCCAGGCGCCGAACTTCTGCACGTTCAGGTCGAGTTCGGCCAGCCGGCCCGGCGGAGCGAGCGCCGTGAGGTGTGCCAGCTGCTCCTCGACGGGTAGGGCGCGCAGCTGATCCGGCAGTTCGAGGGACTGCTTCTTGTCGATCAGGGAGAGGAAGAAGGCGAGGTTGGTCGCGGTCTCCACGAAGTCGAGTTCGTCCATGCGGTATTTGATGTGGGGCGGCAGGTTGAAGCTGCCGACGAAGTCGACACGCTCGCCCTGGCTGCGGAGCACCTTTGCCACCTCGAAGGCGACGGCGCCGCCGAACGAGTAGCCGGCCACGGCGTACGGGCCGTGAGGTTGGCGGGCCCGGATGGCGTCGACGTAGCAGCCGACCATCTGCTCGAAGGTTGCGAAGGGTTTCTCGCCCTCGTTGAACCCGCGGGCCCGCAAGGCGTAGAAGGGGCGGTCCTCCACGAAGTACTTGGCGAGGTTGACGAAGACCAGGACCTCGCCGACGCCCGGGTGGACGCAGAACAGCGGGGTCTTGGTGCCACTGGTCTGCATCGGGACGACGGGGTCGTACTCCGGCCCGGAGGAGAGAGCCTGCTCGGTGAGCCGGGCGGCGAGCGCACGGACCGTGGGAGCGGTCAGGACGGTGATGACCTCCAGACCTGTCGCGCCGATCCGCTCGGCCACCTTGTTGCGCAGCCGCAGTATGTCCAGCGAGGTGCCGCCGAGATCGAAGAAGTTGGCGGTGGCGCTGACCGTGCCCGGCTCGATGCCGAACATCTCCCCGTAGACCTCCGCAAGGACGTGCTCGGTTTCGCCCTCCGGTGCGGTGTATCCGCCCAGCATGCGCAGGGTGAGGTCGGCGACGGCCCGCTCGTGGCTCCCGTACGCCCCCGACTCCAGCCTGCGGCGCATCAGGGTGCGCTGGATCTTGCCGAGGCTGGTCTTGGGGAACGCGTCCTCGGGCAGCGGAAGGACGAGTGAGGGGCGGAAACCCCAATGGGCCACCACACTGCTGCGCACGGCGCAGAGCACGCGGTACAGCGCCGGGTCGTGGTCGTCCGAGGCGGTGCAGTGGAAGGCGATCACCAGTTGCTCGGTGTCACTGCCGGCCGGGCGGGTCGCGAATGCCGCCACGTAGGACCCCGCCACCCCTTCGAGCCGCTCCAGCACGGTCTCGATCTCATGGCTGAAGTAGTTGACGCCGTTGACGATCACGCTGTCGGTGCTGCGGCCGACGAGGGTGAGGCGGCCCTCGTCGATGCGCCCCAGGTCGCCGCTGCGGAACCAACCGTCGGCGGTGAAGGCCTCTCGGGTCGCCCGCTCGTCGTTGTAGTAGCCGCGGGTGACTACGGGCCCGGTGATCTGGAGTTCACCCGTCTCGCCCGCGGGTAGGCTCCGGCCGGCGGGGTCGGCGACCCGGATGCTCAGGCCGTCGATGGGCGTGCCGACGCCGGCGAACTCCTGGCCGCGGTCCGCGTCCGGGAACGCCTTGCGGGAGTAGATGCTGCCGGCGCACGTCTCGGTCATGCCGAAGGCCGGCCAGAGGGCGTCCCGCGCGAGGCCCAACGGGGCGAACAGGTCGAGGAAGGCCTCGCCGGTGGCGCGGACTACGGCCTCGCCACCGCTGATGATCTGTCGCAGCGCGCTCAGGTCGATGTGCTCGCCGGTTGCGGCGAGTCGTGCGGCGGCGGAATTCAGCTGTCCGAGGAGGAAGTTCGGTGTGAAGGTCATCGTCACGCGGTGCCTCGACACCAGGCGCAGGAAGTCCAGCGGCTCGCCGAGGATCACCGACGGTTCGACGTGCAGCTGGCGGCTTCCGGTGTACAGCGGAAGCAGGTGGCATTCGAGGAGGGCGGCCACATGGTCGAAGGAGACCCAGTTCAAGGTGACGTCGGCCGGTGAGAGCCGGTGACAGCCGTTCTTCGCTCGCATCGAGGCAAGGAGGTTGGCGTGGCTGAGCATGACGGCTTTGGAGTTGCCGGTCGACCCCGACGTCAGGACCAGGACGGCGGTGTCCTCGGGAGCGGCGATGTGGGGTGTCGCCTGCTCCGGTCCGTACAGCTCCTCCAGCGGGGTGATCTGGAGCCCGGGCACCGGGGGGAGTTCGGTCGCCAGGGAGCCACTGGTGACGACCAGCGGCTGATCGAGCAGCGCGGCGACGTGCCCGAGCTGGGCGGCCCAGCGCTGGGGGTCGCCGCGCAGCGGGGCCATCGGGCAGGGCACGTACCCACCGAGCACGGCGGCCCAGAAGGCGACGATGAACTCTTGCGGGCGCTCCAGGACCAGTACGAGCTTGTCTTGCGGCCGCAGGCCCCGGGCCCGGAGTCCGGCGAGAACCAGGAGGGCTTCGTTCAACAGCTCCTCGTGGCTTTGATCGCGGAACTCCGCGTCACCGCTGCCCCAACAGTGGCGGACGCCTGATCCGGGGTGGTACCGCGCTGCGCGCAGAAGCAGGTCCGCGATGCTCCGGGCGGATGCGGTGTTCACAGTGGTCTGTCTCCCGTTGACTCTGGGGCGCGCTGGGCTCCATGGGAAGGCGCCGTGTCGAAGGATGTGCAGGACTGGACTGGTGTGGGGCTCGTGACGTACGTCCGAGACGCGGAGCTCGACGGCAGGTCGAAGGTGGAGCCATGGGGGCATGCGCCGTAGGCGGCTCAGAACTGGCGGACGGTGACGTCTCCGCGGGTGTGGAGGGGCAGGGCGAGGGAGGCCACCCATCCGTCGGGGACCGGGACTTCGGTCACCTGCCAGGTGGTCGGCTCGCCGGGCCCGGAGGTGGTCATCTGCGCGGGGCCGGGGATCCAGGCGTAGGATTCCAGCTGGGTGAGATCGGTGGCGATTCCTGTCCCGACAGCCTTGAGCACCGCTTCCTTGCGGGTCCAGCAGCGCAGGAACGACCGGCTGCGGGCGAGGCCTCGCGGCTCTGCGTGCAGTGCGCGGTGCTCGCGTGCGGTGAGGGTGGCACCGGCGATCTCTTCGACCGGAACGCTCCGTAGAGCTTCGAGGTCGACGCCGACTCGGGAGGGGGAGACGGCCAGCATGCCCAGACCCGCGGAGTGGGAGATGCCGAGCTGTAGGGGTGTCTCCGGGCTGAGCACCGCGGGCGGTCCGTGGTGTGTGCTGCCGCAACCGGGGCAGGGGATTCGGCCAAGGGATAAAGCGGTGGACGGCACCTGAAGTATCTCGGACAATATGCGGCGGATCGCCGCACGGCATGTGATGAATTCGGACATTGCGCTTACTGATTTGAATTGGTCTACACGTGTGAGTTCCGAGCGGTCGAGCAGATGCAGATCCGCCCTGTCGTACTGCCCGGTACGCATCTCCCACCACCATATGTTGGTTCCGTGGGAGGAGGTTGGGCTTTCCTCGGGTTGTGGAGCGGCCGTGGGGTGCGTCGTCACGTGATAGGGGTGCGTCGTCACGTGATAACCGTAGGGCTGAAGTGGCTGCAGCTTGCTCTGGTGTCCGTAACTGGACGCCCCGGCTACGACGCGTGAAGGTCGCGTTACGGAGGGTGGCTCAATCGGAAGGGGTGGATTTGGTTCCGGGGTGGCAAGTGCAGCTTGCTGACAGCCGGGGTGGGATTGCACGCCATTCTTGTTGGAGGGTTTTCGTTTCATGGCTGATGGGGCCGGAGACTTGTTGACTGGCTCCGGGCGTGCGACCTAGTGTTTGGCGGGAGCGTGGCTATTCACATTTCGTGCGCCCGCGGGCACTCCATGAATGATTCAATCAGTCGGGTCTTGGTGGCCGCTTTCGGCCAAGGTCGTCGATGAGGGGTGCTGCGGTCGAGTGTGCACGGGGGAACGGGGGAACATGATGACGGGTGTGGTACGAGATCCATCGAGTGTGGAGCGGTCGGAAGGAGCGGTCACCGAGGATCACGCCGCGTACCTGGAGCAGGCGCTGCTCCAGGCTCGCGCGCTGATCGAGAGCACGGTCAACCTGCATCGGAGGCGCCGCGTCGGCATGCCTGCCGAGGCACCCGCCGACTTCGCGGGCGGCGAGACCCTGGACCAGCTGATGGCGCGGGCCCGGTACTCGATCAGCGTCGCCTTGACCGGACCCGGAAGGTTCGCCGATTCCGTGTTGCAGCTGTTGGCCGACGTGCCGCGCGGGGTGGCGTTACGGGTGCTCTGCACTGCCGAAGCTGCGGACGAATCGCTGTTCCGGCTGGGCCAGTTGCCGGGCTTCCGGCTGGAGGTCCGGGTGTCCGAGCGCGAACTGCGTGAGATCGCAGTCGTCGACGGCTCGGCGGCACTGGTCCGTGGATCCGACAAGAGCGGCCGGTCCCAGATGACCGTCGTGAAGGACGCCGCTGCAGTGCGCGCCCTCGAACTGCTCTTCGCCGGCGCGTGGTCGCGCAGCCGCAAACTCGCCGACCACCTCGAGCTGAGCCCGCAGCTGCGCAGCGAGGTGACGCGTGACATCCTCGAGCGTCTGAGGGCGGGTCACACCGACGACACGGCGGCACGTGAACTGAACGTGTCACTGCGGACCTACCGCCGCCATGTCGCAGTGATCATGCGTGAACTCGACGCCAAGTCCCGCTTCCAAGCCGGCGTGCGCGCCGTGGAACTGGGGTTGCTGGCGGGGTGACCGCGGCAGGTGGAGGGCGTTTGGCCGTCTGTCGTCGGACGGTCGAGGGTTGGCAAAAGCGGGGGATGGTGGAGTACGGGGTGTCCAGAAGGCCAGAGGACGAGCTGGAGCAAGCTCTGCTCGAAGTACGTGCACTGATCGAGTCGACGGTGGCCATCCATCGTGGCCGCAGTCTCAAGGAACGGCAGATCACCACGGTCGACGGCGGCTACGCGGCTGTACTGGCGGTGGCGGAGGAACTGATCAGCGGAGCCGCGCAGACCATTGACATCGTGCACGCCCGATTGCCGGGCTCCAGCGAGCAACTCGAACGCCCGGAGGGGGCGGAGCGAGAAATGATCTACAAGGCGAAGGAGTTGGTGTCCGCACGACTGCTGGTCAGCCCTGCTCTGCTCAACGAGTCTTTGGTCAACGAACAGTTCGGCAGGGAGAGCACGGTGGAGACACGGGTGGCACGAGTGCCCCCGCTGCAGGCGCTCCTCGTCGACGGCACCGTGGGCCTGGTCGTGGCCGAATCCGCGGTCGGCCGCCGGGCCTCGCTGATCAGGTCCCCGGAGGTCCTGCACACGCTCTACACCCTCTTCGAGAGCGTGTGGAGCACGGCCGTGCCGGCCGACGATCGAGTGAGTTTCGGTGACCGTGACCGGGCCACCCTCGCGCAGCAGATCCTGGGGGCGCTTCGCGGCGGCGTCATCGATGAGGTGGCCGCGCGCGAGCTCACCGTATCCGTGCGTACGTACCGCCGCCATGTCGCCGAGATCATGGCGCTGCTCGGGGCGAACTCCCGTTTTCAGGCCGGAGTCAGGGCCGCCGAACTCGGGCTGCTATCGCCCGCCTCCGCCTCGGGACAGGGAGCCCCGAGGCAGCCGGGTTCGACCTCGGGGGTGTAGCAAAGTCCAGCGATCTTGTAGATGCCCTGGTCAGGTGATGCACAGGAGGTCGAGTGGGCGGGTGACCGGCACGTAGGAGGCGTGGCGGAGGCCGGCGGCAACGGTGCGGTGCCCGGCGGCGCGACGCGTGTTGATCGCAAGGCCGGGCAGCGTCGCCATGTTCTGGGGGCCATGGCCGGTACGGATCTTCGAGGCGTCCTCGCCGAAGGTGGTGTCGCGGACGAAGTGGAGCCGCTTCTCGGTGGCCCACTGTGACCTGGCGAGCCGGCCGAGTCGCTGGGGCGAGGCTTGATACGAGATCAGATCCGTGATCGCGTAGCTCGTCCGGCGGCTGCACTCGCCGGTCTTCAGGTCGGTGCGGTGGCGCAGGATACGTACGGCCTGGACTGCGGGGGGAAGTCCAGGCCGAGACCGGTGACCCCGGAGTTTCGTTGCGTTCGTGACGGGCCGACCCGGGCTCCTGGCGCCGCTACGACCTACGGGCTCTCCTTCCCACCGGGACTTTGAAACGCCCCTGGGTCGACCCGGTCTGGCAGCTTCCTGAAGGTGCTGTTGCTGCCGCGGGGCGTGGCGAGTTTGATGGCCGCGAGGTGCGGGGTTCCTTTCCGGGAACTGCCGCCACCGGCGGCCTCGCAAATCCCCCGGGCGGCGCCAACGCCGGTGCGCGGGGGTCCGTACATCTGATGGTCGGATCCGGGCCCCTGTGGTCCTCAGGAAAACGCCGCGCGGAATCTGGAGCGTGGCTGGACGGGAATGGCGGAACAAAGGGGGCGGGTGTTTCCCCGGCGGGAAATCCTCGCCGTCGGAATCACCACGGAAGCAGGGGAAGGCGCCGGAGGCGATCTCCCCGAACTGCCATCGCGTACCCCCTTGGTCGCCCGCGCCGTGGATCTTCCGAGCGCCCTGGACGGACGACCCACGTGAGCGAGAAGAGCGACGAACCATGGCAATGGACACCCGCAGTAGCTGGCTGCGCAGATACGAGACCGAGGCGCCGCCCCGAATGCGGCTGCTGTGCCTGCCGCACGCCGGCGGCTCGGCAGGATTCTTCCACACATGGAGAGCCGCCTTCGGTGACGACGTCGAAGTGCTCGCCGTACGCTACGCCGGCCGTCAGGAGCGGATTGCGGAGGAGCCCCTGACCGACCTGGAGGAGATCGCCGACGCCATCTCCGCCGATCTGCTGCCTTACCTTGACGTGCCGTTGGCAATCTTCGGCCACAGCATGGGCGCCTCAGTGGGCTACGAGATCGCGATCCGCCTCGAGGCCCGGCACCATGTCGTCCCGGAGCTACTGATGGTCTCGTGCTGCAAGGCTCCGCACCTGCGCACGACCCGGGAGGCCGGTTTCGGCACCGATGAGGAGCTGCTCGCCGAGGTCGTACGGCTCGGCGGCACCGACGCGGTGCTGTTGGACGATCCTGACCTGCGCGAGCTGACCCTCCCCGCCATCCGCGCAGACTTCACCGCCGTCGCCCGGTACACCGCGCGGCGCGGTGTACCGCTGGCCTGCCCGGTCGTCGGGTACGTCGGCGACAACGATCCCGACATCACGGCCGCCCACGTCGCGGGATGGGCCGACATAGCCCCCAAGGGCTTCGACTTCAGGGTCCTGCCCGGCGGCCACTTCTACCTGGTGGACCAGCGGGACGCGCTCGTCGGGGACATCCGCGCACGGCTGGCGCCGCAGCGATGAGCACAGCAGCCAGGCCGTTGCCGACGAGCGGGGTCGGCGTGCTCGACACGGCCTCGGTCGTGCTCGACATCATCGGGGCGGGCCCGACCACGCCGGTCGAACGCGCGGCGCGGCAGTGGTCTGTCGCGTTCGACCGCCCACCGGAAGGCCATTGCCGTGGAGCGGCTCGGTCTGCTCAGCCGTGATTTCCGGCATGGTTTCGTACTCGGCCCCCGGCTCGGCCTGTTCACCATCGAGGCACGCCAGGACCGGCTGGCGCAGCAAGCCCGTCGGCGAGGCTGGGCGTACGGCCCCGATCCCAGTCTGGGCCGCCCGTCCGGATCCCGGTGGCACCCGACCGCCAGAGCAGCGGCCGTGCTGCCGATGCGGCCGCCGCCCTGACTGACCCATTGCTGCGCACGCGCGGGGAACTGGCCCCCGCGGTCCGGTCCGGGTCCTGAACCCCGTCCCGGCAGTGGCAGGTTCTTGCAGCCTCCGTTGTGAGAAAAGAACCCACCAACGCACCATTCCTGGGCGAGTAACTGTGCCGCGCTTTCTCGCGGCGAATCGGATAAGGGGTATAAGCGTGACGACTGCTGCGCGCGACGAACGTCTCGTAGCCATCAAGGCTATTGTCTGCGACATTCTTGAGATCGAGGAAGACGAGGTCAGCGAGGTCAGCCTTTTCAAGGAGGACCACGATGCCGACTCGCTCCGCGCCATCGAGATTCTCGCCGCGCTGGAGAAGGAGTTCGGCATTGTCATCAACCAGACCGAACTGCCGCGCATGGTGAATCTGAAGGGCGTCTACGAAGTCGTGTCTGAGCCTGCCGGCTGGTAGTCGATCCCGCTTCGGTGGGTTGGGGAGGTTGCCATGAGGGCAGCAGAACGCAGCAGCGGCCGGAGCCGGCCGGAACGGCACCGGGTGGTTCTCACTGGACTTGGAGTGGTGTCCAGCATCGGGCTCGGCGCGAAGGAGTTCCTCCAGGGGCTCCGCGAAGGCCGCAGCGGTGCCCGGCCCATCACGGTGTTCGACACGGAGGGCTTCGCCCACGCGACCGGGTGCGAGATCGCGGATTTCGACGCGCGGGACTGGATCAGGACGCTGGACGTGGAACAGCTCGGCAGAGCCGCGCAGTTCTCGACGGCGGCGGCTCGGATGGCACTGGAGGACTCGGGGCTCGATCTGACACATCTGCGCACCCGGCGCGGGCTGATCTCCATCGGTACCACCGACGGCGAGAGCTACGACCTCGACCAGCTGGTCGAACGTGAACTCACCGAAGGGATCGGCTCCTTCGACCCCGAGGCCGCCCGGCGCGTGCCGGCCGGGCGGCTGTCGGTGGCCGTTGCCCAGGAACTGGAGCTGACCGACGTCGAGGCGCTCACCATTCCGACCGCCTGCTCGGCGGGCAACTACGCCATCGGCTACGGCTTCGACGCCGTCAGCTCCGGCGAGGCGGAGTTCGCCTTCTGCGGTGGGGCGGACGCGATGTGCCGCAAGACGTTCACCGGCTTCTACCGGCTGGGCACGATCGCCCCGGACCGGTGCCAGCCCTTCGACGTCGACCGCAAGGGCATCCTCACCGGTGAGGGCGCCGGCATCCTCGTGCTCGAGCGTCTGGACTCGGCCCTGGAACGCGGGGCCACCATCTACGCAGAGGTCCTCGGCTACGGGCTCAACTGCGACGCCCACCACCAGGTGGCCCCTGACCGGGACAGCGTCGCCGAACTGATGCGCCTCGCGCTGGACAACGCGGGCGTCGCCCCCCACGAGGTGGACCTCATCTCGGCGCACGGCACGGGTACGAAGGCCAACGACATCACGGAGGCGGGGGCCATCCGCCAGGTGTTCGGGGACAGGCCGCCCCGAACCGTGTCCATGAAGTCGATGCTGGGCCACTCCATGGGCGCGGCCAGCGCCCTCGGCGCGATCGGCTGTGCTCTGGCCATCCAGAACCGTTTCATCCCGCCCACCATCAACCATGTCAGCACCGACCCCGAGTGTGACGTCGACTGTGTGCCGAACCAGGCGGTCGAGGCCGACCTGCGGATCGTGCAGAACAACGGTCTCGCCTTCGGCGGCAACAACGCCGCCGTGCTGCTCGGCCGGTACGACGCGAACAAGGAGGCGTCATGACGATCCGCCCCATCATCGGGATGGGCGCCGTCGCCGCGACCGGCTCCGGTGTCGGTGAACTCTTCGAGAACCTGTGCCGGGGCGTCAGCGGCCGTGCCGAGCTGCGCGGCTTCGACCGCTCCAGATTCCGGGCGCAGCACGCCTACGAGGTGGACGACCGGCCCGCCGTCGGTCAGGACGTACCCGGCCGTGCCAGCAGGCTGCTGCACGAGGCGATCGCCCAGGCCGCGGCCGACGCGGGCCTCAGCGAGGACCTCAGTGGCATTCCGATCCTGATCGGCACGGGCTTGCGGGAGCTCCGCTCGGCCGAACTGTGGTGGCGCGACGGCGCGCAGTTCGACGCGTCCGGGCTGCAGTTCGGCACCGGTTTGCGCGAGCGCTTCAACGCCGACGTCACCCACACGTTCTCCAACGCCTGCTCGGCCTCGCTGTACGCGCTCGCCCTCGGGTCGGACCTGCTGAACCAGGAGGGCGCGGACGCGCCCGACACCGTGATCGTCGCCGGGGTGGACGTACTGACCGAGTCGATGTACGGGCTGCTGGAGCGCGTACATCCGCAGCCCCCGGATCGGGTGCGCCCCTTCGACCGGAACAGGACCGGTGTCCTGATGGGCGACGGTGCCGCCGCGATCGTACTGCGCCGTACGGAGCGCGGCGCGCCCCAGGTGTACGCCCGCCTGCGCGGCGTCGCCGTGAACTGCGACGCGTACCACGTGACCGCCCCCTCCCCGGAGGGCATCGCCGAGGCCATGCGCGCCGCCTACCGGATGGCGGGCGTCAAGCCGCGCGACGTGGACCTGGTGATGCTGCACGGCACCGGCACCCTGCTCAACGACGAGGCCGAGGCCACCGCACTCGCCGACGTGCTGGGCGAGGACACGGCCGTGCCTTTGATGACTGCCGTGAAGTCCATGACGGGGCACACCTCCGGTGCGTCCGGGCTGATCAATCTGATCGTGGGCGTGCAGGCCCTGAACGAGGGACGGGTGCCGCCGACCGTGGGACTGGACGAACCGGTCGAGGAGGCCGCGCCCTTCCGCTTCGTCACGGGCGAGGCGGCCGACGACCTGAGGCTGAACGTGGTGCAGCTCAATGCCTTCGGATTCGGCGGCATCAACGCCGTGGCCATCGTGGAGGGCGCCCGATGAGCGGGGAGTACGCACGCAGCGGGCGCGGCGCCGTCGTCGTCACCGGGGCGGCCGTGCTGCTACCCGGCGCCGACACGGTGCGGGCCCTCGCCGACGGACCGGCGGCGGGCGGTACCCCCGTCGATCCCGCCGCGCACGTGGGACGCAAGGGCCTTCGCTACAAGGACCGGGCCACCCAGCTCGGCTACTGCCTGACGGCGGCGGCGCTGCGGGATGCAGGACTGCTCGTCGACGGCGGGGACGGACTCACCGTCCCCGCCGGGACCGTCGGGGTGGTCGCCAGTTCCAACTTCGGCAATCTCGACACCGTGGTTCGGGCGCTGGACACCATCCGGGAGGAGACCGTCACGGCAACGAGCCCGATGGACCTTCCCAACGCGTCCAGCAACGTGATCGCCTCGTCGGCGGCCATCCGTTACGGCCTGCGCGGCCCCAACCTGATGGTCTGCAACGGAGAGACGTCCGGTCTCGACGCCGTCCACTGGGCGACCACGATGATCGGCTCGGGACGTGTTGACCGGGTCCTTGTGCTCGGGGTCGAACCCGACAACGACGTGGTGCGCCGGCTCCTCGGCGGCACCCGGGCCGTCGACGGCGGAGCAGCCCTGGTCCTGGAGTCCCGGGCCGCGGCCGCGCAGCGCTCCGTGACCGTGCGCGCGGTACTCGGTTCGTACCGCAGGAGCGCCGATGCCCCGAGTCTCCGCGGCCGGCGCTGGCAGCTGCCGCAGCACCTCGGCAGGGCGTCCGGTGCGGGCGGGGTGCTCCAGTGCGCCGCCGCCGTCGGCTGGTTCGACGCCGGCGAGAACGACCCGGTGCACGCCGTAGCGGGCACGGCGGCGGACGACGCCATCGCGGACCTGTTGCTGCTGGCCCCCGGAGCGGCGTAGTGATCACCCCGACGGATCCGCGGCCCGTCTCGGTGAAGCGGCGCACCCATGGCGGCGGCCCCCGGGCCCTGCTGCTGCACGGCCTTGCCGCGAGCGACAGCGTCTGGGACCGTACGGTTCCGCTGCTTCCCGACACGTACGAGATCTGGACCGCGCGGCTGCCGTGGCGCACCGAGGCCATCGGCGACTGGGGCGGGCAGGCCAACCTCAAGGGCTGGCTCGCCAAGGCGCTGGAAGCGGTGCCAGGGGGCGCCGAGGTGGTCGTCGCGCACTCCATGGCGGCGAACGTCCTGCTCGACCTGCTCGACCAGAAGAACCGGGGCGGCACCGACGCGCCGCGCCGGTTCGGCATCCGCGCGCTGGTCCTCGTGTCGCCCTTCTACCGCGGTAGCGCCGAGGCGTTCGACTGGAACACCCTCAGCCACTACCTCAACGACTTCCACCTGATCATGGAAGAGGGGATCCGGGTCCACTCGGACGGCCGGTACCCCGCCGACGTGCAGGAGGCCATGGGCCGACGTGTCCGGGACCAGGTCGGCCCCTACGGATGGTTCCGGTTCTTCGACCTCTATCTCCGGACACCCACCCTGCAGACCGGCCGCATCACCGTCCCCACCCTGGTACTGGGCGGCGAGGAGGACTTCGCCGCCTCTCCTGACGAGGGCGTGGCGCTCGCCGACGCCCTTCCCGACGCGGTCTCCCGCGTCCTGCCCGGTTGCGGGCACTTCCCGATGCTCGAAGCGGCCGAACTCTTCGCCGCGGCGGTACGGGACTTCATCGATCCGATCACGGGCGAGACTCCCCGGCGCGGGACCGCCCCCCTCAACGCCCTGGAGCTCCAACGATGACCCTCGTCACGGACACCGCCGTCAAGGCGCTCGTCCACTCCACCACCACCACGCAGGTGCGCGCCCGTTACGAGGGTTCCAACATCTGTACGTGGATCGGCTTCAAGCACGTCAACTACCTGGTCGAGGAGGCGGTCCTCGACCACTTCCGGCAGGCCGGCCTGCCGGCCCGCGCGCTCTACGAGACGCACGGCCTGGGCCTCGACTTGGTGTCGATAGACAGCCGCATCCTGCACGCCTTCCACATGGACGACGTCGCCGACGCCGAGGTCGAGCCGTGGACCAAGGACGGCGATGCGACCCTCGGCTTCAGGGTCACCATCCGGTTCGAGCGCGACGGCGCGATCCACAAGGCCGTCACGGCCAAGGTCCGCGTCTCGCTCCGGATCGACACGTATCTGGAGGCGGCCGGCGAAGTCCCGGCCGCGCTCGCCCGGTACGCCGTCGCCACCCTCGGCGACGACCTGGAGCGCGAGCCCGCCACCGCCGCTCCGGCCGAGGACGAGATCCTCGCCTCGCTGACCGCCGGTCAGAACGCGTACGCCTGGAAGTGGAACATCCCGTACCCGTACTGCCACTTCACGGAGCGCATCCAGATGTCCGGATACCTGCGGCTCATGGAGGAGGGCAAGGACCGCTTCGTCGCCGACCGCGGCATCTCCATCAAGACCCTGCTCGACGACCGGCGCTGGATCCCGGTCGTGCCCCGCTCCGACATCCGCATTCTCGACGAGGCGCTGATGGAGGAGGACCTGTACACGGTCTACACCGTCGAAGAGGTCTTCAAGGACTTCACCTACACCTCGCGCATGGACTTCTACGTGCTGCGCGACGGCAACCTCGTCAAGACCGCCACCGGCCGCATCGTGCACGGCTACGCCGTCATCGAGAACCGCCGGGACTGGAGCCTCGTGAACTTCGACCAGCGGGTCGTCGACGCGATCGAGGGCAAGGCCTCGTAGATCCGACGGACCCCGGACGGGGCGACAGCCCGTCCGGTCTGCTTGCGATCCGGTTGCCGATGAGCCGCATTCGTACGAAACGCCCCGAACGGAAGGAACACGTGACGGTCATGACCACCCTCACCACGGGCACCGGACACCCGGTGATCACCGCCTGGTCGGCCGTGTCGCCGTACGGCATCGGCAGGGCCGCGTTCACCCAGGGCCTGCGGGAGCGGCGCGACACGGTCGCCGTGCTCGGGCCCGAGCACGGCACCACGCCCGACGGCGTGGGCTGCGTCGTGCCCTCCTTCAGCATCCGGGAGGTGCTCGGCAAGAAGGGCACCCGGTCGATGGACCGGGTCACCGGCCTCGCGGTCACAGCCGTCGGCTCCCTGCTGGACGATGCCGAGCGCAACCGCGCGGTCGGGACCGGGGAGGGGGCCGCGTTCGCGCTCGGCACCACTACCGGCAGTGCCCAGTCGATGATGGACTTCACCCGCGACTCCCTCACCGGCGAACAGCCCTTCTTCGTCGACCCCGCCCGGTTCCCCAACACCGTCATGAACTGCGCGGCCGGCCAGAGCGCCATCTGGTACCAGCTCAAAGGCCCCAACGCCACCATTGCAGGCGGCCGCACCGCGGGCCTGCACGCGCTCAACTACTCTCGCCGGCTGCTCGGAGCAGGCCGGGCCCGAACCGTCCTGTGCGGTGCCGCGGAGGAGTTCTCACAGGCCCGGGCCTGGCTGGAACACCACAGTGGCCAGGGACCCGGCGACGGCGCCCCGGCGCTCGGCGAGGGCTGCGCCATGCTGCTGGTCGAACCCCACACACCGGAGGATCCCGGCCAGCCCGTGCTCGCCGAACTCCTCGCCGTGGAGCTCGGCATCGTCCTCGACGGCGACGTTCGACCCGCACTCCTGTCCTGCCTGCGCTCGGCGCTGCGCCGGGCCGGCGTCGAGCCCGGCCAGGTGGCCGCCGTGGCCCGTTCGGGCGCTCCCGGCCGTGAGGGCCGGGGCGAGGCCGAGGCCGTACGCGAAGTCTTCGCTGCGGTGGAGCATCGCGACCTGACGCCGACGGGCCTGATCGGTGATACCGGGGCCGCGGCTGCGGCCTTCCAGGCCGCCGCACTGCTGTCGTACGCCGAGGACCGCCCTGCGGAAGCAGCCGGCCGGATCGGCGTGATCACCTCCGTGGACCGCACCGGCACCGTCGGCTGCGCCCTGCTCGGCCTGCGCTGAGCACCCGCCCCTCGAAAGGACCTGAACCGTGCTGGACAAGGAAGAACTGCGCGCGCTCGTGGCGCACGTACTGGACGTCGAAGTGGCCGAGGTGACCGACGACGTACGGTTCACCGACGACCTTGAGGTCGACTCGCTGATGGCTCTTGAGATCGTCGTCGTGCTGGAGAAGAAGTACGCCGTCAGACTGCCGGAGTCCGAGCTCAAGCAGATCGTCACCCTCCAGAGCGCCTACGACCTGCTCCTCGGCAAGCTCGACACGGTGCGAGCCGCCTGATGCCCGCTGCGACTTTGCTGCGCGGCGCGGTCGAAGTGCTGCCGGCGGAGAGCGAGCTCAGTACGGCGGCACGCTTCACGGTGGCGGACACCGAAACCGTGCTGCCCGGCCACTACCCGAGTTTCCCGATCTTCCCCGGCGTCTGTCTGGTGGAGTGTGCCCGGCAGGGCGCCGAGGCCACGCTGCCCCGCGAGGCCAAGGGCGCCGGGCTGGCCGCCGTGGAGTCCACCCGGTTCACCGGGCCGGTGTTCCCCGGCGACTTGGTCGACATCACCATGGCCTGGAAGCAGACCCCGACCGGCGACTGGCAGGTCCGGGCCAAGCTCACCACCGGACGCGGCCCGGCCGCCGGCGTACGACTGCGATACGCCCTCCCGGACACCCGGGAGGCGGTGTGATCGGCCAGCGCGAGATCAGGGCCCGACTGCCGCACCGCTTCCCGATGCTCCTCGTGGACCGGGTCGTCGATGTCGTACCGGGTGACTGGCTGGTCGCACTGAAGGCGGTCACGTGTAACGAGCCCTGGTACGAGCGGCTCGGGCCGGACAGTCCGCAGGAGGACTTCGCGTACCCCGCGGCGCTGCTGGTGGAGTCCTGGTGCCAGTCCGCCGGACTCCTCGCGACGTGGGACGACCCCAACCCGGACGTGCTCGACGGGCAGGTGATGCTCTTTGGCGGCATGACCGGAGTGGAGTTCCACCGCCCGGTGCTGCCCGGTGAGGTCCTGGAGCACCGGGTGCGGCTCGACCGCAAGGTCGACGACACCCTGCTCTTCGAAGGCGTGTCCCGCTCGGCCGGCGAAACGGTCATGACCGTGGACCGGATCGTCATGGCCTTCCGTCCCGCGGCCGCCCTGCGCCCCACCACCCTCTGAGGAGAAAGTTCATGGGAGACAGCAAGAGCCCGGTGGCCCTGGTCACCGGGGGATCGCGCGGCATAGGCCGGGCCACGGTTCTCGCGCTGGCCCGCGACGGATTCGACGTCGCCTTCTGCTACCGATCGGACGACACCGCCGCCCGCGCCCTGGAGAAGGAGGCCGCCGACCGGGGCGTACGCGTCGTGGGCCATAGGGTCGATGTCACGGACCCCGAAGCCGTACGCGCCTGGATCTCGGCCACCGAGCAGGAGCTCGGGGACATCGACGCCGTGGTCACCGCCGCGGGCATCACCCGCGACAACCCGCTGGTCCTCATGGAGGACGAGCAGTGGCGACAGGTCGTCGCCACCAATCTGGACGGCGTCTACCACGTCTGCCGAGCCGTGGTTTTCGGCATGATGAAGCGCCGCACCGGGGCGATCGTCAACATTTCCTCGGTCGCCGGCGTGTACGGTCACGCCACCCAGACCAACTATTCGGCCTCCAAGGCCGGCATCATCGGCTTCTCCCGGGCCCTGGCCAAGGAAACCGGCCGCTCCGGCATCCGGGTCAACACGGTCGCCCCCGGATTCATCGAGACCGACATGGTCGCCGCGATGAACGAAAAGGCCCGAAAGGAGGCCCTCTCCTCGATTCCGCTGCGCCGGATGGGAACCCCGGAGGAGGTGGCCGACCTGGTCGCCTACCTGGTCTCGGACCGCGCCGCCTACGTGACGGGCGCGGTGCTGCAGATCGACGGCGGCATCACGATATGAGGAGTTCGTGATGGCACGAAGAAGACCCCGCTGGTACTTCTCCTTTCGCAGCCCCTACTCCTGGATGGCGTACCGCGATCTGATCGATGAGTACGCGGATGTGGCGGAGCAGATCGAATGGCTGCCCTTCTGGGAGCCGGACGATGCCGCCATCGCCCAACTAGAGCGCAACAAAGTCCACTTGCCCTATGTTCCGATGTCCAAGGAAAAGCACCTCTACATTCTGCAGGACGTCCGCAGGCTCGCCAGGGCCCGAGGACTGGACATGGTCTGGCCGGTGGATCCCGAGCCGCGCTGGGAGGTCTCACACCTCGCCTACCTGGTGGCGGCGGACCTCGGGGCGGGACGGGAGTTCATCGCCGCCGTCTACCGGGCCAGGTGGGAGCGCGGGGAAGACATCTCGCTGCCGGACACCATGCGCGGCATCGGCGAGGAACTGGATCTCGACCCGGCACTGCTCGCCGGAGCCCATGCGGACCCCGAGGTGCGCGCTCGAGGTCTTGATGCGTTGAACTCCCTCTACCGTGACGGGGTCTTCGGAGTCCCCTATTTCATCAGTGGATTCGAAAAGTTCTGGGGTGTGGACCGGCTTCCGCTCTTTGCCGAGACGATCCGTGCCCACTCTGCACATCCCACCGTGAGGAAGGAAGGCTGATCATGGCCACCAACCCGTTCGAAGACGAGAGCGCTCGCTACTTCGTGCTCACCAACGAAGAGAATCAGCACTCTCTGTGGCCCGCCTTCGCGGAGGTGCCGGCCGGCTGGACCGTCGTGCACGGTGAGGACGGCCGTCAGGCCTGCGTTGACTACATCAACGAGAACTGGACCGACATGAGGCCGAAGTCTCTGGCCGATGCCATGGACGCGGGCTGAGGCCTGCCCTGGTCACGGGTCGCGCGTTCACCCCTCCACACGTCCCGGTCGCCCCCCACGGGCTGCCGGGACGTGTTCGCGTATGTCCCGCCGTCCCGTCGCCGCCCTCCCCGGCGCCGGCCGCGCCGTCAGCGCTGGGCCTTGAAGATGGCGAAGAGGGTATGGAGTACGAGCACCCCGCTCACCACCAGCAGGTTGTATCCGATCAGCTGAACGAGGGTCAGCGACGGACCGAGCTGCGGACCGCCGTCCGTGCGCACCAGCAGCACGGCCATCAGGCCGATGGTGCTCGACAGGACCGTCAACAGCGTCTCGTGCACCAGGGTCCGGATGAACCGGCGGTCGCGAGGGTCGGCGAGGACCCGCACCTTCACGCTCAGCTGACCGTTCTCGATGGCGCTGCCGATGCGCTCGATGCGCCGCGGAATGCGGCGCAGCACCGGCACCAGGCCGATGACCTCGTCGGCGATGGTCTTGCTCAGCGCTTCGGGCCGGAACTTCTTCGTGTGCAGGGCCACGGCGTAGTCGCGGGCACTCGCGACGATGTCGAACTCCGGCACCAGCCGCCCGAGTGAACCCTCCATGGTGGCCAGCGAACGGAAGACGGCGGCGATGTCCGGAGGGACGTGCAGCCCGTGCCGGGACACCAGCCGGAAGAGATCGGTGAACATCTCCTGATCGGGGCGGAGCCCGGGGGCGAAGTGCCGGGCGAGGAACCGCCCCAGAGAGCGCTCCAGGACCCGCTCGTCGATGTCCTCCGGATGGGACACGAGTTCCAGAAGGGCGTCGCACAAGGCCGCGGGGTCATTGCGGTGCAAGGCGACGAGAATGCTGCGCAGTGTGGAGCGCACGATCCGGTCGAGCCTTCCCACCGAACCGAAGTCGAGCAGCCCGAGCCGGCCGTCCCGCAGCAACAGGATGTTCCCGGGGTGGGGGTCGGCGTGGAACACCCCGCCGACCATGATCTGGTCGAGCAGGCAGCGCAGCATCTGCTGGGCCAGCACTGCCGGGTCGAGTCCCTGTTCCTCCAGCGTCTTTGCCGCGCTGTTGAGGGGGACGCCGTCGAGCCACTCGGTGATGAGCATGCGCTGGGTCGAGAGGGATTCGTACACCGTCGGCAGCCAGATCGTCCGGTCCGCCCCCGACTCGCCCATCGCGGTCGACACGGTGATCATGTTCTGTGCCTCGATCCGGAAGTCGAGTTCCTCGTGCAGCGAGTTGGCGAACCCCTCGGCGAGTCTGACGGCATTGACGTTGCGGCCCCACTCCGTGTGCTGCTGCAGCTTCTGGCTGAACCGCAGCAGGATGTCGAGGTCGTCCTCCACCACGGACTCGCTGCTGGGCCGCTGGATCTTCACCACGACCTGGCTCCCGTCCTTGAGACGGGCCCGGTGCACCTGGGCTATCGACCCGGCCGCGATCGCCTCGCGGTCGAACTCGGCGAACACTTCGAAGGGGTCGCTCCCCAGCTCGTCCCTGATCAGCCTCTCGACGTCGTCCCACGGGTCGGGAGTGGCCTGGTGCTGTAGCTTGCCGAGTTCGGCGATGAACTCCGAAGGCATCAGGTCGTAGCGAGTGGAGAGGACCTGGCCCATCTTGACGAAGGTCACTCCGGCCTCCTCCATCGCCCTGCGCAGTGAAGGAGCCAGCCGAGCGCGCTCGTCGGCGGCGGCGGGTCCGCGTCTGGCCCGGCTGCGGAGGAATCGGCCGAGGCCGTTCCGTACGAGGATGCGGGTGAGCTGTGTATAGCGCCTGGCCCTCGACAGCCGGCGCCGCAGGGCTTTCGGCCAGCTCACCAGCCCCATCCAGGCACCCTGGGGGAAGACGATCTCGGTGACGAAGAGGAATCCCATCGCGACGAGCAGAGAGGATCCCAACTGCACGGTGACCAGCGCCGGAGACCGCTCCTGGTCGCGCATTGCGAAGCCGATGACCGTGGCGGCCATCAGCCCTACGACGGCCGTCAACACCGCCCGTCCCTTGCCCAGCTGGAGACCGAGGAGACGTCTGGCACCAGTGGTGACGCCGATCAGCACGATCGATGTGGTGAGCAGTGCCACAAGGAGAAGAACAGCCGGATTCATACCGATCCCTCACGTAACGGTGGAGCGTGCCTCCGTACCCCCGGAGCCACCGGACGGCCGGGCCCGTGAGAGCCCGGCCGTCCGGTGGCACACTGCCTTCCCGTCACACGGACGTGCGGTGCCCGGCCGGGACCTCGGCGGCCTGCGACACGCGTTCGGCGTGCCGGGCCTGGTCCGACTTGTTCCCCGGCCACCAGGCGCGGGGGCCGACCAACGTGGTGATGGCGGGTACGAGCAGCAGGGCCATCACGAAGGCCGTCAGCAGGATGCCGAAGGCCACGGCGAAGCCCATCTGCTGGAGCATGCTGTTCTCGGCCAGCAGCAGGACTCCGAAGGTGCCGGCCAGGATGATCGCGGCAGCTCCGATCGTGGAGGCGGACTGGGTGATCGCATGGCGCACGGCATCCGCCGGGTTGTCCCCGCGGCGCACTTCCTCGCGGAGCCGGGCCACCATCAGGATGTTGTAGTCCGTACCGATCGCGACCACGAAGAGATAGACGATCACCGGCAGGTTGAACAGCAGGCCGTCCTCGCCCTGGATGCCCTGGAAGAGCCACACGGTGGAGCCGAGTGCGGCGCCGAAGCCCAGCCCCACGGCCAGCATCAGATACCAGGGTGCGACGACACTGCGCAGCAGCAGCCCGAGGATGACCATGATGGCCAGCCCGGCGATCGGGAACACCAGCGAGTAGTCGCGGTTGACCGCGGTCTGGATGTCCGAGAGGACAGCGGTGAGACCGCCGACCGCGGCCCGGGAACCCTCTGGCGCGGCCTCGTGGGCGGAGTCCCTGAGCTTGCCCGAGACCAGTTCCATGGCCGCGTCCGTGGTCGGCCTATCCTTCAGCAGCACGGCGAACTGGGCCACGTCACCCGAGGGCGCGACGACTCCGGGCGTGACCTGCCCGACGTCGGCGGCGGCCAGCTTCTGCTCGAACGCCGAGAGCTCGGCCTGCTCGAACTTGCCGCCGGACTTCTTTTCCAGAAGTACCCAGGTGGGGTCGGTCTGCCCGGCCGGGAAGCCGCTCTGCAGCTTCTTCATCGCCGCTACGGATTCGAGCTTCTCCGGAAGGGCGCTCCCCGAGTCGAACGTCGGGTTGAACGTGAGCACGCCCGCGGCCAGTACGGCGAGGAGTCCACCGGACGCGGCCGCGACGAGACCCGGCTTGCGCGCCGTCAGGTCGCCGACGCGCTTCGCCAGCGTGTGCTTGGGCTGCTTGCGCCAGGCCTTCGACGGCCAGAACGCCTTCTCGCCGAGGAGCGAGAAGACCGCGGGCACCAGGGTGAGCGCGGCGACCAGGGTGACCGCGACGGAGATGGCGAGCGCGGGGCCCATGGCGCGCAGCATGCCGAGGGAGGACAGGAGCAGGGCGAGGAAGGCAACGATGACCGCCCCTGCCGCCGAGGCGATGGTCTCGCCGACCTTGGCGACCGCCTCGCCCATCGCCTGCTTGGGGGCCTGGCCCTCCCGCAGCAGCTCCCGGTACCGGAACAGCAGGAAGAGGATGTAGTCGGTGCCGACACCGAACAGCACCACGATCAGGATGGAGGAGATGGAGCCGTCGGCCTCGAGACCGAAGAGGTCCGCCGCGGTGGCGATGAGTCCGTTGGCGACCATGAAGACCAGGCAGATGATCAGCACGGGCAGGAGCGCGATCAGCGGGCTGCGGAAGATGACCCCCAGCAGCACGATGATCAGCACCAGTGTCGCCATCAAGATCATCGCGTCGGTGTCGCCGGACGACTCCCGGCTGTCCAGCGCGCTCGCCGTCGAGCCGGTGACCCCCATGCGCAGGGCGGCCCCCTCAAGCAGCGGGGCAGCCTTCTGCCGTAGCTCCTTGACCGAGTCGACCAGGTCCGGATCGTACGGGTCCTTGACGCTCGCAAGTATGCTCGCCAGCGCGATCTCCCCATTGGCCGAAACGGCCTCGGGATTGGTCTCGACCCTCTTGATCTTGTCGAATCCCGCCTTGTCCAGGCCGGAGGTGACCTTGGCGACGTCGGCCTTGTCGGCGTCTGTCAGCGGGGCGTTGTCGCCGCGCCAGAAGACCGCGATGGAAGCCGGCTGCTCCTGCTGAGGAAACGCGCGCTCCTGCAACTTGGCACTGCGCACCGACTCATAGTGCGAGGGAAGAAAATCGGCCTGATCGGTCGTCGACTTGAGCTGGGGTGCCAACGCAACCAAGGCTACGGCGGCCACCACCCAGGCGAGGATGGTCAGCCAGGGATGCTTGACGGATGTCCGCCCGACCCTTCCAAACATGAGACTCCTTAGACGTCATCTCATTTGGTGAGTTGGATAGGCTGGCGGCCGTGGCGGGGATCGTTGAGCGGCTGGTGCCGGATGAGTTGTGGATGTTGTTCCAACGGGTGGTGCCGGAGGCGCCTTCGCGGCCGCAGGGCGGTGGCCGGCGTCGGCACAGTGATCGGGAAGTGCTGGCCGCGATCATGTTCGTGGCCACGTCGGGCTGCACATGGCAGCAGTTGCCGAAGGCGTCGTTCGGGCCGTCGGGGGCGACAGCCCACCGGCGTTTCACCGAGTGGACGAAGGCACGGGTCTGGGCCAAGCTGCACCGCCTCGTCCTTGACGAGCTCGGCGCCCAAGGTGAGCTGGACTGGTCCCGCTGCGCGATCGACTCGGTGAACATGCGGGCCCTGAAAAGGGGGACCTGACGGGTCCGAATCCTGTCGACCGGGGCAAGTACGGCTCGAAGATCCACTTGATCACCGAGCGGACCGGTCTGCCCTTGTCCGTCGGTATCTCAGGGGCGAACGTGCACGACAGCCAGGCACTTGAACCCCTCGTCCGCGGCATACCGCCCATCCGTTCCCGCCGTGGACGCCGACGGCGCAAGCCCGGCAAGCTCCATGCAGACAAGGGCTATGACTACGCCCACCTGCGGAAATGGTTACGTCAGCGCGGCATCACACACCGCATCGCCCGCAAGGGCATCGAGCCCTCGCAGCGGCTGGGACGTCACCGCTGGACCATAGAACGAACCATGGCCTGGCTCGCCGGCTGTCGCCGACTCCACCGCCGCTACGAACGCAAGGCCGAGCACTTCCTCGCCTTCACCAGCATCGCCTGCACCCTCATCTGCTACCGCCGACTCGCCAAATGAGATGACTTCTTAGTACGTTTACCCGAGGTTTTTCATTCTGATGGGCAGCCGCCTGCGCGCCGTGGTCAATTGGATGGGTCTGGCAACAACCTGCCGCGGTGCTCGGGGAATGCCGCTTCCTTCCGCACAGTGGAGGTGAAGACGGGACATCGGCCTGCCCGCAGTACTCGGGCCGAACGCAGGCTGCAGCGCCACCTGGGCGTTCGCATGCCCCGTGCCGGTTTCAGTGTCCCGTCATCCCGGTGACACCTTCATGTCAGGCCGGTTGCCGTGCCGTCGGGTGCGGCGTGAAGGATGGTGCCGAGCCGACATGCCTGAAGCGAGTTCCGCCGGGGAGGCCGCCCGAGGCGTGCCGCAGCCTCGATCTGCTTCTCCCGGGCGGGTTGCCAGCAGTGAGGAGGAGTGGGCGTTGACGATGGTGGAACGCGTGGCCGAGCTCGCGCAGATCCGCGCAGAAGTCCTCGAAGGGGCGCTGCGCGCGACCGAGACCCAGCACGCCAAGGGCAAGCTGACCGCCCGTGAGCGCATCGCGCTGCTGCTCGACGAAGGTTCCTTCCGGGAGGTCGAGCAGCTCCGCCGGCACCGGGCGACCGGGTTCGGCCTGGAGAACAAGAAGCCCTACACCGACGGTGTCATCACCGGCTGGGGCACGGTCGAGGGCCGCACGGTCTTCGTCTACGCGCACGACTTCCGCATCTTCGGCGGCGCCCTGGGCGAGGCCCACGCCACGAAGATCCACAAGATCATGGACATGGCCATCGCGGCCGGTGCCCCGCTGGTCTCCCTGAACGACGGCGCCGGCGCCCGCATCCAGGAGGGCGTATCGGCGCTGGCCGGCTACGGCGGCATCTTCCAGCGCAACACCAAGGCCTCGGGCGTCATCCCGCAGATCTCGGTCATGCTGGGCCCCTGCGCCGGTGGCGCCGCGTACTCCCCGGCCCTCACGGACTTCGTGTTCATGGTCCGGGAGACCTCGCAGATGTTCATCACCGGCCCGGACGTGGTCCGCGCGGTGACCGGCGAGGAGATCACCCAGAACGGCCTCGGCGGCGCCGACGTGCACGCCGAGACCTCCGGCGTCGCGCACTTCGCGTACGACGACGAGGAGACCTGCATCTCCGAGGTCCGGTACCTCATCTCGATGCTGCCCTCCAACAACCGCGAGAACCCGCCGCGTTCGGCCTCCACCGATTCGGCCGACCGGCGCTGCGAGCGACTGCTCGATCTGGTGCCGCCGGACGGCAGGCGGCCGTACGACATGCGTTTGGTGATCGAGGAGCTCGTCGACGACGGCGACCACATGGAGGTCCACGAACGCTGGGCCACGAGCATCATCACCACCCTCGCCCGGCTCGACGGACAGGTCGTCGGCATCGTCGCCAACCAACCCCAGTCGCTCGCCGGTGTGCTGGACATCCATTCATCGGAAAAGGCCGCACGCTTCGTCCAGATGTGCGACGCCTTCAACATTCCGCTGGTGACCCTTGTCGACGTCCCCGGCTTCCTGCCGGGCATCGACCAGGAGCACGGCGGCATCATCCGCCACGGCGCCAAGCTGCTGTACGCGTACTGCAACGCCACCGTCCCCCGGGTGCAGGTGATCCTGCGCAAGGCATACGGCGGCGCGTACATCGTCATGGACTCCCTCTCCATCGGCAGCGACGTGTCCCTGGCCTGGCCGACCAACGAGATCGCCGTCATGGGCGCCGAAGGCGCCGCGAACGTGGTCTTCCGGCGTCAGATCCAGGCGGCAGACGACCCGGACGCGATGCGCGAGCAGCTGGTCAAGGAGTACAAGGCCGAGCTGATGCACCCGTACTACGCGGCCGAGCGCGGCCTCGTCGACGACGTCATCGACCCCGCCGAGACCCGGTCGTCGCTGATCGGGGTGCTCCGCATGCTGCGGTCCAAACACGCCTCGATGCCCGCCCGGAAGCATGGCAATCCTCCGACCTGAGGAGATCCCGATGACGGTACCTGCGCTCGACGGGCCGTTCGACCCCACCCTGTTCACGGTGATCAACGGCTGCCCCACCCCGGAGGAGCTCGCCGCCGTCACGGCGCTCTTGACCGTCGTGCGGGCGGCGGCGTCCGCGTCTGCAAGTGCCATCGAAACCCCGCCGGCCACTTGGGATCGCCCCGACGCCTTCCCGCCGGCTTCCTGGATGGCCAGAACCTGAGAACCACCGGTGCGACGGGGGCCCACCGGGGGCGCCGGCGGTACACCTCCACCTTGCACGGGGCGACCGGAACGGTCTGCTGAACGAAGAAAGCCACAATGGACTTTAAGATCCTGGGACCTGTGTCGGCCGAGGTCGACGGTCGCTCGGTCCCACTCGACGGCAGCAAGCAGCGCACCGCGCTCGCGGCGCTGTTGCTCGCCCATGGCAAGGTCGTGACCGACGAGCGGCTGACCTGTCTGCTGTGGGGCTGGGACCCGCCGGCCACGAGTACCAATCAGCTCTACACCTATGTGTCACGGCTGCGCACCCGTCTCGGTCTTCGCTACGGCCTGGAGCGCCACGGTGCCAGCTACCGATTGGACACCGGCGGAGCCGGTCTGGACTGGGACACCTTTCGCGAGCTCGCCGACGCGGGCCGTACGGAGCTGGTGGCGGGTCGTTACGGCGACGCCGAAAGGCTGTTCACGAGAGCCCTCGGGCTTTGGCGGGGCCCGGCCCTCACCCATGTCACCGAATACCTCGCCGAGGCCGAAGGCCCCCGCATGGAGGAGGCCAGACTCTCCGCGCTGGAGAACCACGCCGAAGCCGCACTCGCCCTCGGCCGCCACACCGACGCGGTCCCGAGCCTGACCCGGTTGGTGGCCCTGCACCCGGCTCGAGAGCGGATGCGCGGCCAGTTGATGACCGCTCTGTTCCGCTGCGGCCGGCTGCCCGACACGCTCGCGGTGTACGAGGAGGGCCGCCGGATCCTCGCCGAGGACCTCGGCATCGAGCCCGGTCCCGCACTGCGCACGCTCCACCACGAAATGCTCAACGGAACGCTGGCCCCGCCAGCGGCCCCGGAACGCGAGCGCGCCGCTGCGTCGGTGCAGCCGCGGCCCGACCCCCCGCTGCCGTCGCTCTCGCCGCCTGCGTTGTCGCCGGTGCGGCACCCGCGGGCGCTTCCCGACCAGCCGCAGACCGGCAGTTGGGGCTGGTGCGAACTCGCCCCCGCGATGCTTCCCGCCGCTCCTGGAGACTTCACGGGCCGTTCCGCCGAGACGGACGACGTGCTCACCGCCCTGCGCGAGAGCAAGGACGTCGTGGTGACCGGAGCACCTGGAACGGGAAAGTCCACACTGGCTCTGTGGGCGGCCGAACACTGCCGGGACGAGTTTCCGCAGGGCCAGCTCTACGCGGATCTCCGTACCACCGACGGCAGCGGTCCGCGTGCACCCTCCGAAGTGCTCGGCTGGTTCCTGCGCGCCCTCGGTACCAGCCGGGACCAACTGCCCCACACGCTCGACGAGCGCGTTCAGCTCTACCGGACGCTCCTGACGGGACGACGCATGCTCGTCCTCCTCGACAACGCGCGCGATGACGCACAGGTACGTCCCCTGCTGCCCGGCGGTGGGGTGAGCCGCACCGTGATCACCGGCGTCCGCTCCCAGCTGGCCTCGCTCGAAGGAACCAGACTGATCACGCTCGGCCCCATGGATCGAGCCGAGGCGGGCCGACTGCTCACCGCCGTCGCGGGCAGCTCCCGTCTCGCCGGGGAACCCGAGACCGTCGAGCGCATCGCCGAGCTGTGCGACCGATTGCCCCTCGCCCTCAGGATCGCGGCGGCCCGGCTGGCCGCCCACCCGCACTGGTCCGCCGGCGGCTTGGCAGAGCGGCTCGCTCCGGACGACCGGCGGCTCGACGAGCTGCGCATCGGGAGCCTCGACGTGAGGGTGGGGCTGAGTGCAGTGCGCGACCAGCTGGACCCGGCAACGGCCCGTGCCTTCCGCGTCCTGGCAGTGGACGGCCCGTCCCGGCTGACCGCCTGCGCCGCAGCGGAACTGCTGGACACAAGGGTGGACGAGGCCGAGGAGGTACTGGAACGGCTGGCTGACGCACGACTCGTGGAGGCCCTGAGCATCGAAGGCGACGTAGGGCCGAGATATCACCTCAGGCCGCTGGTGCGGCTCTTCGCCCAGGAGCCCTCCGCGTGAAGGCGGCCACCGCCCGACCGGGGATCCAGGTCAGCCGCAGCCGCCGGCGTGTCCCTCGTCGAGTCCGTACGTGACGATGAAGTCATTGGACTCGGCCGCCCTGGAGGCCAGTTCGTTGAGGTTGTCGACGTGTACGGCCAGGAGATCGGCCCACGGCGTCACGCTGTCGCGCAGCAGAAGTTCCTGATCCACCGTCCCTTGCCGCTCGATGCTCGCGAGGACTTCCAAAGGGTGCTGGGGCTGAGGCAGGCCGCTCTTGTGGTCGTACATCATTCCTCCTGCATATGAGGTTGGGTCCCGTCAGATGCCGCACAAATATGATCGGCCGTATCAATACACAAAATCCCCGATTGTTCTGTACTTGCCGATGTGGCCCGGTATGGGCCGGCTATGGGAATAATACAGACGTCGTCAAGGAGCCGTCTTGCCCCTGGGTGGCAGGTTGCTGCAATCGACGTTGTAGGCAATGGGGCGTCTCAGGTTGATTGATGGAGCGAACCGTCGAAATCCATACGGCGGCATTCGGCAAACTTGAAAACCCTTGCGGTGTGGAAGGAAGGTTGAATTATGGCGACCAACCCGTTCGAGGACGAGGACGGCCGTTACTTCGTGCTCGTCAACGCGGAGAACCAGCACTCGCTCTGGCCGGCCTTCGCCGAGGTGCCGGCGGGCTGGACCGTCGTGTGCGGCGAGGAAAGCAGGCAGGCCTGCTTGGAGTACATCAACGAGAACTGGGTCGACATGCGGCCGAAGTCCCTCGCGGACGCGATGGACGCGGCCTGATCGCAGTGCATGATAGCCGAACTGCAGCGGACCCGCGGCCGCTCCGGTCTCGACGAGGCCGAGCGCGATCTCCTCGCCATGCTGCACGACGGCGTACGGGGCGAGGACGAAGAGGACACGGTCACACGCCTGTTGACACGACCCTTCAGCCGCCGGCTGGCCATTCCGGAGTACTACCAGTACACCTGCTTGCACGCATACGGCTGGTTCCTCGGCCAGTACCCGGAAGACCCCGTGGGCGGTGCGTTCCTCACCGTTCACGCCACCCTCGCCGACCTCGCCGCACTGGAACGCGACCGGTGGACCGACGCTGACCGGCCGGACTACTGCGTGGAACGGATCAAGGGACTCGACGAGGTTCTGGCCTCGTTGCGCGAGATTCCAGTGGACCAGATCGCGCGCATCAACGTGGGCGACCTGGTGGACCGCGCCGAAGCCGACCCGGTGCTGCGACACAGACTGGCGCTGCTCGTGGAAGCCACCCGCTTCCCGCGCTCGGACCGTCACGAGGAACACATCTTCCTTCGCTCCGTCCAGGCGTGCGAGGTGTTGTTCTTCCTCATCCGCAGGCTCGCGGTCGAGGTCACCGCGACTCGGCAGGAATTCCCGGGCCGTGCCGTCGGCCGGCTGGCGCAGGCCGAGGACTGCGCGCGCCTGCTCAACGAGATCTTCGAGGTCCTGCGCACCCTCTCTCCCGATCTCTTCATGTCCTTCCGCGACGCGACGGGAGCCGCCAGCGCCGTCCAGTCCCTGAACTTTCACGCGATGGACATCGCGGTGTACGGGTACGACCCGCGCAAGTTCGAGGTCTTCGAGTCCATCGGCCATCTGGCCGTGCTCAACGACTCCGACGTCCAGGACCACCACTCGTTGAGCGCGGCGCTCGCACAGACGTCCGACGCCGCTCTCGAGCAGGGCTGGAAACGCCTGGATCGTGCGCTCGCCAAATGGCGCGGTGGGCACTACCGCTTCGCCCGCACCTACCTCGACAGCGGAACGAAGGGATCGGGCGACACCGAAGGTGCCGCGTACGTCAAGAAGTTCATGAAGAAGGACGTCTGCCTGGTGGGCACGAACCCGTTCGGGGGGCTTCCGCTGCTCTCCGGCTTCCTCTTCTGCTGAACCGCGACGGACCGTTGGACGGTGCGGCCGCGGCGGTCGGCGAGGAATGAGTTCCGCGCTCCCCCACATGGGGGAGCGCGATCATCTTCCCGAACGATGTGGCCGGAGCGGAACCCGCGGCAGCATCGTGTAGGAACATGATGAGGCGGTCGAGGGAGTGAGAGTTACATGACGCAGCGGACCGAGACGCCATCGCCGTCCGCATGGGCCACCCGAGCGGGATACACGGCTTGTCTGGCACCGCTGATCGGATTCGTTCCGTTACATATGCTGTGGGCTCTCGGTACGCCCCTTTGGGCGTATGGGGAACAGTTCGATGACTGGTACGCGGATGGCGGCGGCCCCTACCTGCTGCTGCTCTGCGCACTGGCCCTGCTGGGCTCGGTCCTGGCGGTGGCCCTGGTCCGTCCGTGCGGGCACTTCTTCCCGCGCTGGGTGCCGAGACTGGCCGGCCGGCCGGTGCCCCGGAAGCTGGTTCTCTGGCCCGCCTTCGCCGGATCGGTGCTGCTGACCGTCTACAGCCTGTGGGGCACTCCGCTCGCGTTGTACTTCATGTTTGCCGACCGGGATGATCTCGTTTTCAACGCGTGGGCAGGTGTGGGAACCATGGTGGTCATCCTCGCCTGGGTGGCCGGGCTGGTATCGGCCACGTGGTCCTATCACGTGCGGACTTCGCCGAAGCGCCGGGTCGTTCCTCCGGCCGCCTAGCAGCGGGCCCGCACGGCACTTGATGAAGTCAGCTCGCCGGGCGGGGCCAAGGCCGCGAGTCGGTCGTCTTGCCACACCGAAGCAGGCGGTGTGGGTAAGGAACACCTGGTACTGCAGACCCTCGTCCTCGTCGAACGGGGAGAGTGGGGCGCCCGGGTGTGGCCGCTCGCGGCGCACGATGATGCGGGTGCCGTCCCGATAGCCAGTCAGCTCGACCATCCCGGTCAGTTCGGCGACCTCGGCGCCGGCACGGAGTGAGCCGTCGTGGTCCAGAGCGCGATGCCGGAGACGATCGGGCACGGCTCAGATCGCTTGGCGGACAGACCTGGTGACTGCGCATCCGACGGAGAAGAAGGTGCGGATTCCTCGTTTCCGCATGTCTCGGACATGGGTGAGGAAGGCCTTCGCGGATCCGGCGCTGTCGGTGCGTCGTCCAGAGCCGCGATGTGATCGGCGGCGGCGTTGGCTCCGGCATGGCCGGGCCGCAGCTCCCCGAACATCGCCTCGCCGGTGCTGGCCAGGAAGATCGTCCCGCAGCCGTCGGCGAGCGTCACCACCAGATCGGCGGCGATCCGACCCCAGATCACGTCCGGTCCCGCGCGGCCGACGCGGCCTGAGCGCAGTGGAGTGCGCGGTGGTCAGCCCCGTCGCATCGACAAGATTTCCTGCGTTCCAGGGCTCACGGTTGGCGGCGTGGGTGACCTGATGGCCGACGGGCGTATCTGCACTCGGGGCCGTCAGGGAGCACGCCTTGTCGTCGGCCCGGTGGGGATGAACCGTACGGGCCCCAGGACGGGCTCGCAGTCCGCACCGATGCTGATGTCCTGTTGAGCGGAGATCCCGGTCGGCGGCACGGGGAGCGTCACCGGCAGTCGTACGGCGCCGCACGCGGTGCCCTGCTGTCCGGACTCGGACGCGGAGGCCGGGGTCACGCCGGTGGCGGCTGCCAGCACGGCCACGGCCGTGATCACGAAGAGGCGCTCGTTCCTTCGTGATTGCCGGTGTTCTTTCGGTGAGTTGGGTAGAGAGCATTTCGATTTTTGAGGTGGTTGATCTCTCCATCCATTGCAGGAAGGTGACAGAACCTGGTCGACCGCATTTGGTTGTGGCAACTTCATGCCACGCCGATGGCTGCGCTGATGAAGCTGCTGCGACAGTGATATGGGCTGGAGCGAACATCCCTCCCTTCAATCCGGCATGCAGAAGGAACGGGGAGATTCCGTGGCGGCTATGAAGACACTGGCGGCGCTGAGTGGGGCATCGATGCCCGCCCGCCTACGCAGGGCGGCTCTGGTCCGTCGGCTCGCAGTCGACCACCCGGGCCTCGAAGTGCGCCTGCGCAACGGCCTCGAGGCGGTGGAGAAGCAATTGGTCGTCGAGACCGAGAGCGCCGCGGACCCGCGGATCGCCGATGTGACCCGCCACCTCGCGGCGGCCGGCGGCAAGCGGCTGCGCCCACTGCTGGTACTCATCGGGGCGGAGTTCGGTGACCCCTGGAGGGACGGGGTCACGCAGGCTGCGGTCGTGGTGGAACTGGTCCACATCTCCTCGCTCTACCATGACGATGTCATGGACAATGCCGCGACGCGGCACGGGACATCGAGCGTGAACGCCCGCTGGGGCGATCGACTCGCGGTCCTGGGGGGCGACTTGCTCATGGCGAAGGCCGCCCGGCTCGCCGCCGAGCTCGGCCCGGAGGCCGCTGACCTGAACGCCGAGGTCGCGGGACAGCTGGTGGGCGGGCAACTGGGCGAACTCGTCGGGCCCAGCCCGGGCGAGGACGCCATCAGCCACTACCTCCGGGTGATAGCGGGCAAGACCGCGGCGCTGCTCACCATGTCACTGCGGATCGGCGCCCAGCAAGCGGGCGCGCCCGAGCAGGTCGTGCGGGCCTTGGGCGAGTACGCCGAACAACTGGGCTTCGCTTTCCAGATTGCCGACGACCTGCTCGACATCAAGGCTCCGACCGAGGAGATGGGCAAGGAGCAGGGCAAGGACCTCACGGCGGGCGTCGCTAGCCTTCCGGTCCTCCTCGCGCTCGCCGACCGTACGCAGCGAGGCGCCGAACTGCGCGAACTCCTCGCCGACGGAGCGGTGGGACCCGCCGGACAGCGCCGGGCCCTCACCCTCTTCCGCCACTCGTCGGCCCTCGCCCAGGCGGAGGCGATGATGGACGAGCGGCTGGACCGGGCCCGCGCGGCGCTGCGGGTCCTTCCGCCCGGCCCGGGGACCCAGGCGCTGGGCGCGCTCTGCGACTTCGTGGCCGACCGGACCGCCTGACCCGCTCCATGAGCGCATGTGCGTGAAGACCGCGCGCCTCCGGGTCCGCGACCGTGGCCAGCAGACCCGCGACGGTCATGTCATCGGGGCCTGGGAGCGGCTGACTCCCGGCTGATGAGCCTGCGTCTTTGGGGAACTTCTCGGTGGCGATGATGCCCGTCCGGGGCAGCATCTGTAGGCCGCACCCCATCCAGGACCACTGGCCAGGCTCCAGCGGCGGCCCGGCCGTTGGGATCCGCAGCATCCACGGGTGGCACTGGTGGAGGCTGAGCGTCCCCACTCGCGGCCTCTACCAGGGCTCGCTGAATCCCCCATGGAACTGACTCAGAGGAGGAGTCTTCGTTTTCCGGCGCGAGGCATCTGTGCTACCGGACCCCGCTCTGGGCGGAGACAACCCGGCAGATGCCCGCTGTCCGAGCGCGTCTCGTCCGGTCGTCGTCGCGGCAGGGAGTCAGGGGATGCAGGAGAGCTACTGGTCGTAATCTGCGGAGACCGCGCATGCTGCTGGCGCAGGCGGCCTTTCGGTGCGCCATGACAGCCGAGGCTGTTCTCCACAGGGTCTGGGATGAGCCCCGCGAGGTACGGCGCGTTTCGTGAGGCGGGGCGTCCTCAGGCCGACAGTGCGGAATGAGGGAAATCGGTTAACCGAGTGACAGGGATCCCAGCGGCCGACGCTCGTCGCCAATTGGGTCAGAAGTCGGTCCAGGATTGTGTAGAGATGTGATGCCCCCAGCGGCGCACGATGACGGAATATTCAACTACACAGCGCGTGGGGAGCTATCAGGGTTCAAGCAGCCGTCGACTCCCGAAAGTCGAAGGGGGTTACCCCGGGCGTGTTCATGAATCACTACTCGCCGGAGTTCGGGGCGGATGCGGTGGCGTTGTACGCGTCGCGGCCCGGAGCGACGATCAAGCACATCGCGCTGATCTCGGGGTCAACCCGGAGACCCTCGGAACTGGATCCGGACAGCCGGCGCCGACAGGCCCCGGGGACGGAACGGTGAGCCGGCCCGTTCGCAGGCGCCGGTGGAAGCCGAGCTCGCCGCCGCTCGCAGGCGGATCCGTGAGCTCGAGGAGGAAAGGGACGTCCTGCGGCGGGCCGCGAAGCATTTCGCCGGGGAGATGTGCTGGCGAACCGATGCCAGTTCGTTGAGGACCGCCAGTGCCGTTTCGGCGTCAAGCGGTTGTGTCACACCCTCGGGATCGCCCGCTCCAGCTTCTCCTACTGGCGCCGGACCGCGCCCGAGCGGGCCGCCCGCCAGGCTGCCGACGCCAAGCTCGCCGCGCGAATGCGCCAGGTGCACCGGGAGCCGGACGGGACCTACGGCGTCCCGAGGACCACGGCTGAGCTTTGCGAGGGCGGCGAGCGCGTGAACCACAAGCGCGTCGCCCGGGTGATGCGGTCGATGGGACTGGCGGGCCTGCGGTTGCGCAAGAAGCACCGCACAACCATCCCGTCCCGGCCGCTGTGAAAGCGCCCGACCTGACCGGACGGGACTTCACCGCCGACACCGTGAACACCAAGTGCGTCGGTGACATCACCCGTATCCCGCTGACCAGCGGGAAGCTCCTGTATCTGGCCACCGTCATCGGCCTCGCCTCAAGCCGCCTGGTCGGCTGGGCACTCGTGGACCGCATGCGGGCCGAGCTCGTCACCGACGCCCTCGCCGTGGCCCGGCGCTGCCGCGGCAGTCTGTGCAACGCGGGCACACCGATCACCGATCACGGGACGCAATGCACGAGCACCGCCCGCCGCCGCTGCGTCCTCGGCCAGCGCAGTCCGATCACCTGCGAAACCGCACTCGAGACACCATCAACTACGCTGGCACCAGCCGCATAACCCGCGACCAGGATGCAGGGTCAAGGCCCGAAGGCGGGTCGGCCTCAGCCCTCCACTCGGGCGGGTGCCTCCAGGCGGACGCCGAGTCGCGCCAATCGCGCGATGCTGACGGATGGGCGACCGATGGCGAACTCCGCGGCCCGTACCGCAGAGTTCCGACCGAGTTCGATCAGCGCTCACCCGGTGCTGATGGTCTGAACCGCCTCACATACGTGGCGGAGACCTGTGTAAGCGGGGCAAAGGTGATGCCCGGCATCGTCCCGGTTCAGGGCACAGAGTCCGACCTTAATGCCAAGATTATAAATACTTCCGGGATTACCGCCCGGCAGCGTGGGCTAAATGATCAGCAGCATGGGCTGAGTTTCAGCCCCGGCTCGGTCTGAGGGGGAATGGATGGATGGTCTGAAGTCCGTTTGCGCAGTGTCCGGGGCGTGGGTCTCACCAGTCCCGTACGCCACTTCCTTAACTGGGACACCTCGGCAATTACACATGCACACCTCCGCGCAAGAAAGATCGGGTTCGTCGGCCGACCACAGATGTCCGACGTCCGTCACTGCCGCAGGGGAACGGTGGACGACCCGGCCCGCGTTCTGCGAGCCGGCCGCATGACGTCGCGAGAAGGGGGCCTGCGCTTCCAGGTGCTGGGGTCGGTCGCGGTGCGCTGCGGGGATTCCCCCACCCGCCTGCCTAGCACCGTGGCGCGCCGCGTGCTCACCGTGCTGATGCTGTCCCCCGGCGAGGTGCTCAGCACCCCCCGGCTCGCCAAGGCGGTCTGGGGCTCGTGCTGCCCGGCGACCGCCTCGAACCAGGTGCGCAAGGCGGTCGCCCAACTCCGTCAGGCGATACCGGGTGCGGGTGACTACCTGCTCACCGACGGCCCGAACTACCGGCTGAACGTCGGCGAGACCGAGTCCGACCTGGTGGAGTTCAACCAACGCCGCCTACGGGTCCGAAAGCTCAGGGAGGGCGGAGCCAGCGAGGCCCAGGTGATCCAGGAGCTGCAGACGGCTCTGTCCCTCTTCCGCGGCCAGGTCGCGGCCGACGTCGTCGACGGCGACGAGCTGGAGAACGGCCTGATCCGTGCGGCCGCGCGGGTGGTGGAAGAGCGACGGCTCGCGGTGCAGAAGGAACTGATCACCCTGCGGCTGCACTCGTCGCCACCGGCGCTGGTGATAGGAGACCTCCGGGACCTGGTGGCGCAGCACCCGCTCGCGGAGGACCTGCGCGCACAGCTCATGCTCGCGCTCTCCCTCTCGGGACGGCAGGCCGACGCGCTCGCCGAATACGCCGAGATCCGCACCCTGCTCCGCGACGAACTGGGCATTGACCCCGATCGTTCGCTGGCCCAGGTGCACGCAGCGGTGCTGCGGGGGGACGCGTTCACCTACCTGCGGGCCGGAGCCCCGACCCGCTACTACGAGCAGCACACCACCACGGAGCCTGACGCGAGTGGACGGCACCTGACACCGCGGGTCCAGAAGGCATGCATCCGGGCCCCCTGCACCCTGCCCCACGAGCTGACCGACTTCGTCGGTCGCCGGGAAGAGGTGGACACCCTGCTGCGGACCGCCCGGGCGGGCTCCCAGGGCTCGGGGCCGCTGCTGATCTGCGTCGACGGCATGGGCGGCATCGGCAAGACGGCTCTCGCCCTGCACGCGGCCCATCGGCTGGCCCAGGACTGTCCGGACGGTCAGTTCTACGTGGACCTGCACGGGTTCAGCCCGCGCGAGGGGCCCCGCGAACCCGCCGAGGTGCTCCAGGTGCTGCTGCGCTCACTGGGGACCGAGGCGGCTCGCATCCCGGCGGACCTGGACAGTCAGGTGGCCATGTGGCGTGCCCGGCTGGCCGATTCCAGGGTGCTGCTGCTGCTCGACAACGCGGCGAGCGAGGCGCAGATCGTGCCGCTGCTGCCGCCGGGCAACGGCTCCCTCGCCTTGATCACCAGCCGCCGTCGTCTCTACGGCCTCGACGGCACCGAGCCCTGCCCGGTTTCCCGGATGAGCGCGGGCGACTCCCGCAAACTCATCGAGCGGCTGCTCGGGGACGAACTGGAACCCGAGGCGACCGAAGGGCTCATCGCGCACTGCGGCGGACTCCCGTTGGCACTGCGCCTGGCTGCCGCCAAACTGCGCAGCCGCCCCACATGGACGCTGTCCCACTTGGTGGAGCGCCTCGGCGACGTGCGCAGGCGCACGATCGAACTCCAGGCGGGCGACCGGAGCGTCTGGTCAGTGCTCCAGCTCTCCTTCGACGCACTGACCGAGGCGCAGCGCCACGCCCTGTGCGTGCTGGCCCTGGTGCCCGACTCGAGCATGGACGCGTACGAGGCGGCCGCCCTGCTCGGCACCAGCCCGACCGAGGCCGAACTGCTGCTGGAGGGCCTGCTCGACGTGAACCTCCTCGAACAGCCCCGCATCGGCCGCTACTCCCTGCACGGACTCGTGGCTGGTGCCACGGCGGGCATGGGGGAGTTCGAGCAGCTCCTGCGCAGCGGCAAGCGGCGCGCCGCGCTCCGTCGGCTGCTCTCCTACCACCTGGCGGTCAGCACCCGGAGTTGCCTCCTGCTCGGCCGGCCGGACGACGGGACCGGCGCCGGACACGGCACCGTCCCCTACCTCCCCGAGATCAACAGCCGGAAGGAGGCGACGGAGATCTGCGAGCGGGAATCAGCCGCGATGCTGGCGGTACTGTGCGGCTCCCTGCACGAGGAGTTCTTCGGGCCAGCCGCGCAGCTCGCGCGCAACCTGCGGTTCGTCCTGTCGCCGGACGGCTGCCACGTCTTCGACGACGAGGAGAACGGCGGGGAGTACGACGGCGGGACCATCGGTCCGAGGGAGACCGAGGCGTTCAGGACGGAACTGATCGGTCTTGCCGCCGCCTGTCGGCGCACCGGCCTGCTGGAGCAGAGCGCGACGCTGACCGCCACGGCGATGGGCCTGGCCGTCCCCCGGGGGGCCCGCTGGGGGGAGCCCGTGCCGTAGCCGGCTCAATCGGGACCGCGCGGGTGCGGCGCGGCCGGGGGGTCAGGGCGAGGACGCCACCCGCGGTCGCGCGGCGGGCTCGAGCCTGACGGGAATGCTGCGGTAGGCCCGGAAGGTGACGCTGGGCCGCCGCTCGATCGGGCCCGCCGCGGCCGGTACGGCCGGGGCGAGCGCCAGCCACCGCAGGACGGCGCGCCCCTCCACCTGGGCGAGCGCCGCGCCCAGGCAGTGGTGCACACCGCCGCCGAAGCTCACGTGCGGGTTGGGGTCGCGGGTGATGTCGAGCCGCTCGGGGTCGGCGAACCGGGCCGGGTCGTGGTTGGCGGACCCCAGCAGCAGTACCAGGATGCGGCCCGCGCGCACGGTCCGGCCGTCGATCTCCACCGCCTCCTTCACGTAGCGCGCGGTGGCCTGGATCGGCGCGTCGTAGCGCAGGAACTCCTCGACGGCCGGGACCGTCAGTTCCGGCTTCTCGCGCAACAAGGCCAGCTGCTGCGGGTGTTGCAGCAGCGCGGAGAAGATCGTGGAGATCAGGTTGGTGGTGGTCTCGAAGCCCGCGAAGAACAGGAAGACCACGTTGTCGACCAGCGTCTCCCGGTCGAAGTCGGGTTGCGTGCGCTGGGCGGCCAGCAGATTGCTGATCAGGTCGTCGGCCGGCCGCTTCGCCCGCTCGTCGACCAGCGCCGAGACGTAATCGCGCAACCAGGTCACCGCCTCGTGCGCCGCCGCCCGCTCTTCGACGGGCACGTACAGGGCGAACGCCTTGGCCAGCTCCACGGCGTGCGGCCGCACCGCGTCCCGGTCCACGTCCGGGATGCCGATCAGCTCGCAGACCACGGTGACCGGCAGCGGGAAGGCCAGGTCGCCGACAACGTCCAGCACCCCGCCCCGGCCCGCCCGCTCCTGGGCCTCGGCCATCAGCCGGGCCACCTGGGCGGCGACGTAGTCCTCCAGCCTGCGCATCAGCCCCGAGCTGAAGGACCGCTGCATGATGCCCCGCAGGAAGGTGTGCGCGGGCGCGTCCTGGTCCAGCACGATCCGCTTCAAGAACTCATTGGCGGGCCCTGCCCCGGTGGAGAACTCGTGGTATTCCGGCGGGTACTCGTGCCCGAGCCGACGGTCCTTGAGCAGGCGGCTCACATCCTGGTGGTGCGAGACCACCCACTGGCCGGCCGCGCCCCGGGCCAGCCGCCCGGCCTCGCGCAGACCGGCGTACACCCGGTAGGGGTCCGCGACCACGGCGGGGTCGCGGGAGTCGAACTTGACGGGCAGCTCTCGCATGCGGCCGACGCCTCCTGTGGGTTGCACGTGGTGTCCGGTGAGCCTGACAGTTCGGGAGCGGGGGCGCGGGAACCTGTCGCCAGTCCTTCACCGCCCTCCGCGGCCCCGTGCCCGGCTCGCAGACTGGGCGGGCCAGGGCAAGCAACCACCGGACCCGAGCCGCGCACCCGAGGGTGCCGGGAGGTGACGCAGCGTTGAACACCGTGCTGAACATGCCGCGCTTCCTGCTGGACGACGCGCGCGCCATGCGCGACCCCTACCCGGTCTACCGTCGCCTGCGCGCGTACGGCCCGGTCTGCCGGGGCGGCCCCGGGCAGTGGGTCTTCTCCCGCCACGAGGAGGTCTCCGCGCTGCTCCGCGACCCCCGGCTCGGCCGGGAGTTCCCCGAGGAGTACCAGGCGGTGTCGGTGGGCGAGGGGCCGGCCAACGACTATCTGCGGCGCATCGTCGTCGACCGCGACCCGCCCGGCCACACCCGGCTGCGCCGCCTGCTCGTCAAGTCGCTCAGCCCCGCGATGGTGCGGGGTCTGCGCGAGCCCATCGCCCGGCTCGTCGACGATCTGCTGGACCGGTTCGCCGACGAACGCCGCTTCGACCTCGTCGCAGACCTGGCCGTCCCCGTGCCCATGACGGTGATGAGCGAGCTGTTGGACATCCCCCGGCCCGACCGGGCCGACATCGCCCGCCTCTCCACCTCGCTCGCCCAGGCGTTCGCGGTGTTCATCCCGCCGGAGAAGCAGCGCGAGGCGCACGGGGCCGTGGTCGAGCTGCGCGACTACATGGCCGGACTGGTCCGCGAGCGCAGGCGCCGCCCCGGCGAGGATCTGCTGTCGCGGATGCTCGCCGTGGTCAAGGACGGCGAGGAGCCGCTGACCGACGAGGAAATCATCGACAACGCGCTGTTCGTCTACTACGCGGGCTTCGAGACGACGACCAACGTCATCGCCACCGGCGGCGACCTTTTCATACGACAGCCGCACACCCAAAGGCAGTTGAGGGAGGATCCGGGCATCGTCGGCAGTGCGCTGGAAGAGTTCATGCGCTACGACGCGCCCATCCACGCCACCACCCGGCTGGCCCTGGAACCGATCGAGATCGCCGGCCTGACGATCCGCAAGGGACGGGTGGTGGTGCTGCTGCTGGCCTCGGCCAACCACGACGAGCGGGTGTTCCGCGACCCCGCTCGGGCCGATCTGACCCGGTCGCCCAACCCGCACTTCAGCTTCGGCGGCGGAGTGCACCACTGCCTCGGCGCTGCGCTGGCCCGGGTGGAAGGGGCGGTGGTCTTCGAACGGCTGGTCGCCCGGTTCGCGGACATCGAGTCGGCGGGCGAGGGCGTGTGGGAGCCCAGCGCGGGCGGCTTCCGGTTCCCCTACTGGGCCCACCGCAGCGTGCCCGTGGCGGTGCGCCCCGCCTGAGCCGAGTGCGGCAGCGAGCCCGCCGGTGCGGCGATCGCGGTCACGACGACGCCCGCACCGGCGGCCCACCGCCCGCGCAGGGCCGGGAAGCCCGTGGCGACCGGGTCGAAGAGGGCCTCCGCCCGGCGGGCCCGCCGCACACCGTCCGAGACCGGCCGCACCACGAACGTACCGTGGCCACGGCCGGGTCGGAGGACGGCCTCGGCGTCGTCGAAGCCCAGCCAGCATCCCATCGCGGGGTACCAGACCTTGTAGTAAGCCTCTTTGGCGCTGAAGAGCACCCGGCACCACGGCACGTCGGGATCGGACGCCCGCAGCTCAGCGAGGTGGGTCCGCTCGGCCGCCGAGGTCACCTGCGCCAGCACCCGGGCGGGCAGCGGCGCGCACGGCTCGGCGTCGATGCCCAGTCCGTCGGCGTCCCGGGACCGTGCCACCGCCGCCGCCCGGTAGCCCCGGCAGTGCGTCAGCGAGCCGACCGTCCCGGCAGGCCACCGGGGCGCCCCGTCGACGCCGCGCACCAGTGCGGCGGGCGGGACGCCCAGCTCGACCAGGCAGGCGCGCGCCACCCGCCGGACAGTGGTGTACTCGGCCCGGCGCGCGGGCAACACGTCGGCCACTTGCCGTAGTTCCGCCTCGAAGAGCGCGGGGCCGGTCAATTCGCAGGTGCTCTCCCGGGCCGCCGCGTACGCGGGGAGCAGCGTCCGGATGACGCCGGATACCGCTGTCGTACGGGACGTACCGGAAGCTGCGGTCGTACGACTCAACCCGAGGCCGCCGTCGCCCGCAGGGCCACCTTGTCGATCTTGCCCACCGGGGTCCGTGGCAGCACCGGCAGCTCGCGCACCTCGTCGGGGAGTTTGAACGCGGCCAGGCCCTTGCCCGCCAGGTATCGCTTGATCTCCACCAGCGAAGGCGTCCGCCCCGACCCGCCGGGGACCACGAACGCGAGCGTGGCTTCGCCGAGTTCGACGTCCGGCCGGGCCACCACAGCGGCGTCGTCGATGTCCTCGTGGCCGCGCAGGTGTCCCTCGATCTCGTCGGCCGACACCTTCTCGCCGCCCCGGTTGATCACGTCCTTCGCGCGGCCGACGACCACCAGGTTGCCCTCGGGGGTGAGCCTGGCCAGGTCGCCGGTGCGGAAGAAGCCGTCGGGGGTGAAGGAAGTGCGGTTCGCCTCGGGCGCGTTCCAGTAGCCGTTGATGGTGTACGGGCCGCGCGTGACCAGCTCGCCCACCGCGTCCGTCGGCACCTCGCGCAGCTCCTCGTCGACGAGGCGGAGTTCGTCGAGCTCGGACAGCGGGCGCCCCTCGGTGCCGTGCACCACCTCTTCCGGGTCGTCCAGGCGCGTGTACGTGAGCAGGCCCTCGCCGATGCCGAACCAGTTCGAGATCCGGCAGCCGAGCGCCGCCTGCGTGCGCCCGGCGGCCTGCGCGTCGAACTTGGAGCTGCCCACCTGGAGGAGGACCCCCTTCATGTCCACCGGCCGCTTCGCCGAGACCTTGGACCACAGCGCCGCGAGCGCGGGCACCACGGTGGTGTGGGTGACCCCCTCCCGCTCGATCAGCGGGAACACCTCGTCGGGGGAGGGGCTCGCGGCCAGCACCGCCTTGCCGCCCACCAGCAGCGCGCCGAGCACTCCCGGGCACCCCAGGGCGGCGTTGTGCGCGGCCGGGTTCGCCGCCAGGTACACGCTCCCGGCGTCGAACTCCAACGCCTGCGCGCAGGCGGCGATGTTGAAGAGGTAGTCGTCGTGCGTACGCGGTATCAGCTTGGGCTTGCCGGTGCTGCCGCCGCTGAGCAGCAGGAACGCGACACCCGACGGATCGACCTCGGGCAGCGGCCCGTCGTCGGCGCCCTGAGCGCGCACCCGGTCCAGGGGCGTCAGCTCCTCGCTGTCGCCCGCCACGATCACCGTGCGGACGCCGGGCAGGGAAGCGGCGTGGCGGGCGAGGGTGCGGTAGTCGAAGCCCTGGAAGCGGCCCGCGGTGATGTAACCGACCGCGCCGGAGGCCTCGATCAGGTGCCGCACCTCGCTCTCCCGGTGTCCCGGCAGCGCGAACACCGGGATGACGCCCGCCCGGAACATCCCCAGCGTGACGGTGAGGAACTCGACGACGTTCGGCAGCTGGACCATGACGCGGTCACCGGGGTTCACCCCCCGGGCCAGCAGACCGCGGGCGATCTCGTCGGCCTCGGCGCGCACCTCTCCGTGCGTGATGCGGCGTCGGCGATCGACGGCGGCGGTCCTGTCGGGGAAGGTCAGCCCCGCCTCGGCGAGCGCGTCGCCCAGCGGCACCCCCCGCCAGATCCCGGCGGCCCGGTAGCGGGCGGCGTCCTCGTCGCTCCACGGCGTGAACTCATCCATGCCGGCCAGTGTTCCGGCCCACCGGGCCGCACCGCCCGCGGCGAACAGAGCCGTGAAAGGGACGGCGGCCACCACCGGGATCGCTCCTATCGTCACCAGCGTCGCCGAAGAGATCCCGGCCCCCGGGACACCCTGCCGAGGAGTGATGGATGAGCCGACCCCACACGCTGAGCTGGCTCGACGCACCCCGCGACGACACCGGCGTGGAGATGTTCGACGAGACCTCCCACACCTACCGGCCGTACACCGAACTCGCCGACGCGGCGAGCCGGACCTCGGGCGGGCTGATCGCGGCCGGAGTCCCGCACGGGGCGGTCGTGCCGCTGCTGTGTTCCACCGGACCCGACCTCGTCGCCGCCTTCTACGGGGTGCAGGCCGCCGGATGCGTGGTGAGCGTACTGGCGCCGCCCACCCGGATGTCGGGCGAGGCCGCCCGCGCACACGTCCGCGCCGTCGTCACCGCCGTGGCCGCCGACACCGTCGTGGTGGACGCCGCCCACCACGACTACGCCGTGGACGTCCTCGCCGAGGCGGGGGCGGACACCCGCGTACTGCTCCTGGAGGAGCTCGTCGCGGGCGAACCCGGCAGGCGGGACCCCGCTGAGCAGGCCCTGATCCAGTTCACCTCGGGCAGCTCGGGCCGCCCGCGCGGAGTGCGGATCAGTCACGCCGCACTCGACGCCAACACCACCGCGATCCGCGCCTGGGAGCGCGCCGGACGCGACGACTCCTGGTGCTCCTGGCTGCCGATGCACCACGACATGGGGCTCATCGGCTGCCTGGTGGTGCCGGTCTCCGGCAACAACCGGCTGGCGGTGTGCAGGCCCGAGACCTTCCTGCGCCACCCGCTGTCGTACGTCACCCGCTTCGACGCCCACCGGGTCGAGCGGCCCGCGACGATCACCGCCACCCCGGCGTTCGGCCTCCAGCGCATCGTGGATCGCGTCGGCCACGCCGACCTCGAAGGCGCCGACCTGTCCGGCGTCCGGGCGGTCATCGTCGGGGCCGAACGCATCGACCCCGCGCTGGTGACCCGCTTCACCGACCTGATGCGCCCGCACGGCCTGTCCTCGCACGCCCTCACCCCCGCCTACGGCCTGGCCGAGAGCACTCTCGCCGTGACCGGAGTGCCCGTCGAGGACGTCCCGCGCGCCGTCCGCGTGCACCGGGATGACCTGCGGGTCGGCGCGGCGGTGAGCCTCGCGGCCGGGGCCGCGGACCGGGAGACGGTCCAGGTGATGAGCTGCGGCCGCGCACTGGACGGACTGACGGTGCACGTCGTCGGCGAGGACGGAAAGCCCCTGCCCGACGGTCACGTCGGCGAACTGGCCGTCTCCGGCTCTTCGTTGGCCGACGGCTACCTCGCGGACGGCTCCGCCGAGGGCACCGCCTTCGAGGACGGGCGGCTCCTCACCCGCGACGTCGCCTTCGAGCTGGCGGGCGAGTTCTACGTGCTGGGCAGACTCGGCGACAGCGTCAAGGTCCACGCCCGCTCGCTCTTCGCCGAGGACGTCGAGCTGATGCTCGGGCGGGCCGGACTCAACCTGAGCCGGGTCTGCGTCGTGCTCGGCGAGGCGGACGGACGCGCCCACGCCGTGGCCGTGCTGGAGGGTCTCGACGCCCGGGCCGCCGAGGTGGCAGAGGACGTGCTCGCCGCGGCCTGCCCCGGCACCCGCCGGCACGTGGCCCGGGTGCCGCGCGGCGCCATCCCCCGTACCAGCAGCGGCAAGAGCCGCCGCCGCCAGCTCTGGCAGCGCCTCAGCCAGGAGCACGCCTTCGACGCGGCGCCCGCTGCGACCGACACCCCCGCCTGACCGCCCCGCAACACCACCGCCCGGCCCGCCCAGAACAGGAGACCACATGCCCTACTCCAGTGAAGAGGTGCGCGAGACCGTGCTCGCGATCATCGAGCAACTCGCTCCCGAGCGGGAGCGGTTCGAGGTGGGCAAGGACATGCGTCTGGTCGAGGACCTGGGATTCCACTCCCTGGCCCTGCTGGAGATGGCGTTCGCGATCGAGGACGACTTCGACCTGCCGCCGATCGACGAGCAGACCGGACGTGCCATCCAGACCACCGAACAGGTGCTCGCCTACGTCCTGAGCCAGGTCGAGGTCCAGGCGCCGTCGTGAGAGCCACCACCGACCCGAGCACGACGACGCCATGACGGATTGAAGGAGCCACGATGACCGAGGCGATCTCCCTCTCGGACCTCACCAAGCGATTCGGCGAGCAGACCGCACTCGACCGGGTGTCGCTGCGGATCCCCGCCGGAACCGTGGTGGGCCTGCTCGGCCCCAACGGAGCGGGCAAGACCACCCTCATCAACTGCCTGACCACGCTGCTGCAGCCCGACGGAGGCACCATTCGAGTCCTGGGGCACGACCCCGCGACCGACCCGTCCCTGGTGCGGGCCAACATCGCCGTCACCGGCCAGTTCGCCGCCCTCGACGAACAGATCAACCCGCGCGAGAACCTGGTGTTCTTCGGCCGGCTGCTCGGCCTCGGCAAGGGCGAGGCCCAGCAGCGGGCGGGGGAGATGCTGGAGCGGTTCGAGCTGGGCGAAGCGGCGTACACCCCCGTCGGATACCTCTCCGGCGGCATGCGCCGCCGCCTCGACCTCGCCGTCAGCCTGGTGGTCCCGCGGCCGGTGCTCGTGCTGGACGAACCCACCACCGGCCTCGACCCGCGCAGCCGCAAACTCCTGTGGGAGATGGTCAGGGCCGAGGCCGCACGGGGGGTCGCCGTCCTGCTCACCACGCAGTACCTGGAGGAGGCCGACCAGCTCGCCGACCGCATCGTCGTCATCGACAAGGGCCGGGTCCTCGCGGACGGCTCGTCGGACGAGCTCAAGCGGGACGTGGGCGGCCTCATGTGCCGGCTCACCCTGACCAGCGCCGCCGACGCCGAAGCGGCTCGCCTCGCCCTCGGCGAACTGCCGGGCGTGAGCGCCGAGGGCGACAAGGTCGCCGTGCCCATGGCGCGCCCCGAGGACGTCGCCGGGGTTCTCGCCCGACTGGACGGCAAGGGGCTGCGGATCGCCGACATCGAGGTGACCAAGCCGACGCTCGACGAGGTCTTCTTCGCGTTCACCGAGCCGATGGAGAAGGAGGCCACCCGATGAGCACCGCGCCCGACGTCGCCGCGGTGGTCGCTGCCCCGCCGTCCCCGGGCCGCCCGGCCGGCTGGCAGCACGACTTCCAGGTGCTCTTCGACCGGCTGAGGATGCGCTCGTTCTCCCGGGGCGGCCTGGTCGCCACCGTGGTGCAGCCGCTGCTCTTCTTCGCCATCTTCTACTGCACCTTCGCCACGATGCTCGACGAACGGGGCATCGACTTCGGCCGCTTCGTCACCCCCACCGTCCTGGTCCAGGCCCTGATGTTCGTGGCCATCGGGAGCGCCACCGACCTGGCCGCCGACCGCTCCAGCGGCGTCTTCTCCCGCCTGTTGACCAGCCCGGTCGACATGCGCGCGATGAGCCTGGCGCACCTGGCCGTCGTGGCGCTGCAAGGCCTCCTGTCCAGCGTCGCCGTCGTCCTCGCCGGACACCTGGTCGGCTTCCGCTTCGACCACGGAGTGCTCGCCGCACTGGGTTTCGTGGTGTTCGCCGTGGCGTTCACCGTCGCCCTGTCGCTGGCCACGGCCACCATCGCGCTGCGCCTGCGCAACCTGGAGGCGCTCAGTGCGGTGCTTCACCTGCCGTACCTGCCGCTGCTGGTGCTCTCCACCGGCTTCGTCGAGGCGGACCTCTTCCCCGGCTGGCTCCAGCCGATCGTCGCGGCTTCGCCGGTGTCCGGGGTGATCGACGCGCTGCGCGCCCTGTCGAGTGCCGAACTCACCTGGGGTGCGACGCTGCCCGGCCTCGCGTGGCTGGTGGGTCTCGTAGCCCTCCTCTCGTGGACCACGACCGTCGCCTTCAGGAAGGTGGCCATCCGATGACCGTGCAGTCGTCGCCGGGGACCGTCGCACCGACGGTGCTGCCGTCCCCCTCGCCCGACCCGACCACCCTGGCCAGGGCTTCCGCGATCATCGCCGGACGCGTGATCCGCCAGTTCGTCCGCAACCGGATGATGCTCATCGTCACCATCGCCTTTCCGCTGCTCCAGCTCTTCATGCTGCTGGCCGCCTTCAGCGTGCTGGTGCGCGACACCCAGGACTTCGACTACGTCCGGCGGCTCGCCCCGCTGATCGTGCTCACCACGGCGTTCTCCTCGATCCTCACCACCGCGATCGCCCTGTGGAGCGACATCCGCAGCGGGGTGTTCAACCGGTTGCGCGCGATGCCGCTGGACATGCGGGCGTACGTCTTCGGGCGGATCGGCGGCGACTTCGTACGCATCATGGGGGTGGCCGTCCTGGTGACGCTCGTCGCCCACACGGTCGGGTTCCGGTTCTCCCAGGGGCCGCTGGCGGTCCTCGGCTTCTTCGGGATCGTGGCGCTGTTCGGGATGATGTGCAGCGCGTTGGCCGTCGCCGTCGCGCTCGTCGCCCAGCACCCCGGCATCATCGTGCGCTACGTCCAGATGCCCACGCTGGTCCTGACGTTGATGTCCAGCGGTTACGTACCGCTGGAGGCCTTCCCCGGTTGGATCCAGCCCGCGGTGAGCGTCAACCCTGTTTCCCTGGCGGCAGAGGCACTCGCCGGACTCTCCCACCAGGGCGCGCTGACGGTGCCGGTGCTCGGCACCGCCGCCTGGACCCTCGGCGTCACGGCGGTGTGCACGGTCGTCGCCACGCGGCGCTTCGCGATGCTCGTGAAGCGCGGCTGACCGTGGCGGACATCGTCGTACTGGGCGGGGGAGTGGCCGGTCTCGGACTCGCGGCCTTCGCCGCCCGCCGGGGACACCGCGTGACGCTCGTCGAACGGGACGGCCCGCCCCCCGAAGGCGGGGCCCACGCCGAAGTGGCCGACTGGGAACGGCGCGGCGTACCGCACGCCCGCCAGGGGCACGCCCTGCTCGGGCTGGGCATCGGGGTGCTGCGCGAGGAGTGCCCCGATGTACTGGCGGAGCTGACCGGCCGCGGGGCGGTCCCCGTCACCCTGGAGACCGGCGGCGACGACCTCGGCCTGCTCAGCCGCCGGCTGGTCTTCGAGGCCGCGCTGCGCCGCCGGGCAGCCGCCGACCCCGCGGTCACGCTGCTGCACGACCGGGCCACCGGCCTGCTGAGCTCCGGGGCCCCGCACGGCGTTCCCCACGTGCACGGGGTCCGCCTCGCGGAGGGCGGCGACCTGGCCGCCGACGTGGTGCTGGACGCCACCGGCCGCAGGTCATCGGTGGCCGCCTGGCTCACCGCGATCGGTGCTGCCCCGCCCAGGGAGACGGTCCAGTCGTGCGGGTTCTCCTACATCGCCCAGGAGTTCGCGCTGGGCCCCGGCGGCCGGTTCCCGTCCCTGCGGGCCCCGGTGGTGCACGAGCTGGACTTCGCCACCGTGCTGGCCTTCCCCGGCGACAACGGCCGCTTCCACCTGTCGACCACCGTGTCCTCCCACGACCCCGTACGGACCCGGCTGCTGGAGCGCACGGTCTACCTCCGCTTCCTGGCCAGCGTGGCCCCGGTGCGCGACTGGCTCGACGGCGCGACACCGGTCGGCGACCCGATGCCGATGGCCGGACTGGAGAACCGCCGCCGGTCGCTCGCCGTGGACGGTGCGCCCCTGGTCACCGGCTTCGCGCTGGTCGGCGACGCCTGCGTACAGACCAACCCCACCTTCGGGCGCGGCGTCTCCCTGGCCCTGGCGCACGCCAGGACCGTCGCGGACCGGCTCGACCGCCTTGGCCAGGACCCGGCGGACTGGGCGAAGGAGACCCACGAGGCCACCGAACAGTGCCTGGGGCAGTGGTTCGAGCAGCAGGTCGCCACCGACGCCGCCCGGCTCGCCGAACTCGCGGGCGGCGCGCACGACGACTCGCTGACCGCCCGCGTACTCACCGCCCTCGCGGTCCTGCGCGAGGAGCACGAACACGTACGGATCGCCGCCGAACGCGTCTACCACATGCTGCTCACCCCGGCCGAGCTGATGCGCGACCGCAAGGTGGCCCGCCGGGTGCTCGCGTTCCTGCGCGAGCACCCCGACCTTCGACGCGACCACGTCGGACCCACCCGTCAGGACTTCGAGCGCCTGGTCACCGGCTGAGCGCCCTCAGAAGGGAACACCATGAAAGTCACACTGCCCACGAACGTCACGCTGAGCTACGACATTTACGGTCCCGAGGACGGTCCCCTGGTCGTCCTCGTACCCGGCCAGCACCAGGCATCCCTGTTCCAGACCATGCAGGTGCCGCAGCTGACGAAGGCCGGATACCGCGTCGTCACCTTCGACCTGCGCGGCGTGCACCCGTCGGAGGAGACCCCTCCGCCGTACACCGTGGAACTGCTCGGACAGGACCTGGCCGCTCTCAACGAGGCCCTGGAGCTGGGCCCTTGTACCTACATCGGCTACTCGGTGGGCGCGATGATCCTGCTAGAGATGGCGATGAAGCGCCCCGATCTCATCGAGCGCGCCGCCCTCATCGGGGTCCCGTGGAAGCCCGGCAAGCTGCAACAGGCCATCCAGGCCGAGGCGGTGGACCGGCTCAAGAACGGACACAAGGTCCCGGCCCTGCTGGAGGGGGCCTTCCGGGCGATGTACCTGTTCGGGCCGCGCGCGCTCAACCGCGACCAGTTCATCGCGCCCTACCTGGACGGGCTGGCAGGACTGGCGGAATCGGGCGGGCACGGCGCCATCGGACACGCCGAGGCGAGCACCAACTTCCGGCCCAGCGACGAGGAAGTGGCGGCGGTCCGGGTGCCGTTGCTCGTGGTGGGCATGGAGCACGACATCGTCGCGCCCCGGCACCTGTCGCGCGAGCTGGCGGACCTGATCCCCACCGCCGAGTACACGGAGATCCGCAACTGCGGGCACGCGTCCCTGCTGGAGAAGCCCACCGAGGTCAACGCCCTGGTCGCCGACTACCTGCGCTCCGGCAAGGTCGGCACCCCGCGCGGCTCGCGCCGGCCCTCCGAAGACCGTACGGAAGAGAGCTGACGCCTCTGCGCAACGCGACGGCTCCCGGCCTCTGCGCGAGGCCGGGAGCCGTTGTCGTACAGTCCGCTACGGTCGGGCCGTGAGCCGGTACAGCCGGTGGAACGGGTGTCCCACGTCGATCACCCGGGTGTCCAGGCCCGCCTCGGCGGCGTACGCGCGCACGGTGTCCGGCCGCATCACCGTGCCCGTGGCCGCACTCGGTGTCCTGCTCATTCCGACGGGCAGGCAGTGCAGCACGCTCACCGCGTAGTGGAAGCGCTCGCTGTCGGGCGCGGCCGGGGTGAACCGCTCGCCGACCGACGGCTCCATCAGCAGTACCGCGCCTCCGGGAGCCATCAGGCGCCGGCAGGCCCGGAGCACGTCCACCGGCGCGGACATGTCGTGCAGGGCGTCGAACACGCAGACCAGGGTGTGACGGGCCGCCCCGGCCTCACCGGCGTCACCGGACCGGAACCTGACCCGGTCGCGCAGCCCCTCCGCGGGATCGACGGCGGCGAGGTTCGCCTCGGCGTCCTTGATCGACGCCTCGTCCAGGTCGAGCCCGTGCAACTCGGCGTCGGGGTACATCCGGGCCAGTGCCAGGGTGGAGAGGCCGGAGCCGCACGCCACGTCGGCGATGCTGCTCCCCGGCACCCGCAGCCGGGCATCGATGTCGGGCAGGTGGCGGCTGATCCAGCCGGGGAGGTGGTGTTCGAAGACACCGCGGTTCAGGCCCGCCTGGCCCCCGCGAAGGGCCTCGCCGTAGGCCGCGTACGGAAGGCCCCGGCCGCCGCGGTAGGCCTCCACCAGCTGCGGCAGCACGGCCGCCATCCCTCCGATGGGCATCACGACGAGCGGGGCGATCCAGTTCGGGCTGTCGGCGTCGAGCAGCGCCTCCGCGTGCGCCGGTGGCAGCGTGAACCGCCGTGTCTCCGGCGGCGCGTCGGGCGCGTCGACGGTCAGCACACCGGCACAGGTCTGCTGTTCCAGCCACTCCCGGACCATCCGGGCGTCGAGGCCGCTCTCCTCGGCCACTTTTGCGGCCGTGGCGGGGCCGGTGCGGCGCAGGGCTTCGTACAGGCCCAGTTCCAGGCCCAGGAAGCAGGTCATCAGCTCGGCCGAGGCGAGCCCGGCGCCGAAGAGCCGGAGGGAGAACGCCTGCGCGGAGCCAGCCGCGGGCGCGGCGGGCTTCCCCCGCTCGGCGGGCGGCGTGCCGAGTCCGGGACGGGCGGGGGAGGGGTTGCGGAAGGAGGGAGCCATGGCGGTCAGAGGTGGGCGAGGACGTTGACGACGTTGCCGTCGTGGTCCCGGTAGAAGAAGCGCCGTACGCCCCATTCCTCCTCTGCCGGTCCGTACAGGATCTCCAGACCGGCGGCGCGGGCCCCTTCGAGAGCCGAGTCCAGGTCCTCCACCTCGATGGAGGCCGCCGGGTTCACCGGCCCGGTGGGGTCCTTGGTGATCAGGCTGACCTGCACGGAGTGGTCCGTGGGCGGGGCGAGCGTGGCGATCCAACCGTGATTCATGATCACTTCCATTCCGGTGACCCGGACGTGGGCTTCCACTGCGGAATCGAGATCGCTCACCGTGAGCAGCGGCATCGCGCGGAGTGCAGACATGTGCGCCAGCGTAGCCAGCCCACCGCGTCGCCCGGGGGGCCTTTCCGCCCTCTTTCACCTTCGTCTCACGGGCCTTCCCGCAGCCGTACGTTCTCCTCGCATCGGCCTCCTTGCGCGAGCGCGCGCCGGCCGAACCAGCCAACCCCAGAGGAGGACTGACGTGGGACTCGTCACCGCGACCGGCTCGGACATCCCGGAATCCAGGCTCGCGGAGCTGGGTGAGGCGATCAGGGGCCGGACCATCACCGCGCAGGACGCCGACTACGACGAGCGCAAGCAGATCTGGAACGGCTACTTCCAGAAGAACCCCGGGGCGATCGTCCAGGTGGACGGCGCCTCCGACGTCGTCAAGGTCGTCAACTTCGCGCGTGAGAACGACATCGAGCTGGCCGTCAAGGGCGGCGGCCACTGCTTCGCGGGCACCGGCACCGTCGAGGGCGGACTGCTGCTCGACACCTCCCGGCTGCGCGGCATCCGGGTCGACCCCGCGAAGCGCCGTCTGGTCGTCCAGCCGGGACTGGAACAGGGCGACGTCGACGCCGAGACCACCAGCTTCGGCCTCGCCGTCACCGGCTCACAGGAGTCGTACATCGGCATCGGCGGACTCACCCTCGGCGGCGGACTCGGCTGGCTCGCCCGCTACCGGGGTCTGCTCGTGGACAACCTGATCTCCGCTGACATCGTGCTCGCCAGCGGCGAGCTGGTGACCACCACCGCGCAGGACCACCCCGACCTGTTCTGGGCGATCCGCGGCGGCGGCGGCAACTACGGTGTGGCCACCCGCTTCGAGTTCAACCTGCACCCGCAGGGTGACTGCATGGCGGGCCTGCTCGCCTTCCCCATCGACCAGACGGTGGACGTGGCCCGGCGGCTCGACGAGTTCAACCGCACCGCCCCCGACGAGCTGACCACGTCCTTCGCCTTCCTCACCGCCCCGGGCGGCGCACCGGCGATCGGCCTGGGCTTCGTGCACGCGGCCCCCGACGACTCCACCGAGGACCTGATCGGCCAGATGCGCGGTCTTGGCACCGGCGCGCTCCTCGACCACTGCGGCCCGATGCCGTACGTGGCCGTGCAGCGGATGCTCGACGAGAACACCGTCGCCGGTCACCGGTACTACCCGCGCTCGTTCCTGCTGCCCGAACTGCGCGATGAGCCGCTGCAGGTCCTCGCCGACGGGTTCGTCAACGCCCCCTCCGAACGGAGCCTGGTCGGTGGCGGCCTGATGGGTGGTGTGATGTCGAACGTACCGGCGTCCGAGACCCCCTTCCTGCACCGCGAGGGCTACCTCACGAGCATCCTCACCTCCTGGACCGACCCGGCCAAGGACGAGGAGGCTGTCGAGTGGACCGAGAAGGTGTACTCCGAACTCCTGCCCTACACCACCGGCGCGGTCTACGCGAACCACCTGGGAGCGGACGCCGCCGAGCGCATCGAGGACGCCTACGGCTCCAACTACGAGCGGCTGACCCGGATCAAGGCCGTCTACGACCCCGAGAACTTCTTCCACACGAACAACAACATCAAGCCCGCGGGCTGAGACCGGTGGGCCCGGTCGCAGGACGCGGCCGGCCCCCTGCGTACGACGGCGCCCGGACCCTCCACGGGGTCCGGGCGCCGTCGCGTGCGCGCGGGTCCGCTCAGCCGGCCAGCCGTATGACACTGACGCCCTCGCGCACGGTGAGCACGCTCTGCCGCACCCGGGGATCGGCGGCGACATGGGCGTTGAACGCGCGCATGGCGACGGTGTCGGGCTGCTGGTCCCGCTCGTTGGCGACGCCGCCGAACTGGAGGACGTTGTCGGCCAGGATCAGCCCGTGCGGGGACAGCTTCGGCAGCACCGCCTCGTAGTAGTCGACGTACCCGGGCTTGTCGGCGTCGACGAAGACCAGGTCGAAGGGGCCGGGGAGGTCCCGCACCGACGGCAGGGCCGGGCCCTCCCAGAGGTGGATGCGGTCGGCCCAAGGCGACGCCCCGAAGTGCTTGCGCGCGATCGAAGCGTGCAGCGGATTCAGTTCGCAGGTGTGGAGCTCGGCGCCCTGTGGCATCGCCTGGGCCATGCAGAGCGCGGAATAGCCGGTGAAGGTGCCGATCTCCAGGATGCGGCGGGGCCGCAGGGCGAAGACCAAGGAGGCCAGGAACTCACCCTCCAGGCTCCCCACCATCATGGCCGGCAGGTCCGTCCCGGCCTCCGTGTCGGCGACCAGTGCGGCCAGCCAGGGGGGCGCGGGGGAGGAGGCCTCTTCGGCGTACTTCTCCACGACGGGTCGTACGATCATCCTCGGTTCCTTCCCGCAGGGTCGGTGGGGGCGTGCTGGGGCCGGTCGTGCAGCCGCCCGGTCAGCCAGTGCGTCAACTCGCTCTGGGCGGGCTCGCGCAGATAGAAGTGGCCGCCGGGGAAGGCGGTCAGGTCGGTGTGCGCCGAGGTGGCCTGTGACCAGGCCGCCGCGTCCACCGCGTCGACCTCGGGGTCCTCGGTGCCGTAACAGACGCTCACCGGCACCGATAGGTCGCGGCCGGTCCCGGCACGGTAGGTGCCCACCAGGCGGTAGTCGGCGCGGAGCACCGGCAGCGTCATCTCGCGCAGGCCCGGCATTTGGAGCAACCAGGCGTTGGTGCCGCCGAGTTGACACACATCGGCCCACAGTCGTTCGTCGTCCAGGTGCTTGTCGTCCGGACGCTGCCGGGCCGGTCCGGGCCGCCCGGAGACCACCAGCCGCTCCGGGGGCGCCTCCCCCGCAGTGCCGAGGAGCCGGGTGACCTCGTGCGCGACGGAGGCGCCCATGCTGTGCCCGAAGAACCACATCGGCTTGTCGTCCAGTTGGGTCAGCGCCTTGGCCAGCGGCTCCACGAGGCCGGGCATGTCGGTGCAGCAGGGCTCGCCGATGCGGTCCTCCCGGCCGGGGTACTGCACCACCATGCCCTCGACGCCGTCGGGCAGGTCGCGCGCCAGCGGGCGGTAGAAGCTCGCGGACCCGCCGCCGTGCGGGAAGAACACGACGCGCCGGGCGGCCGAGGGCCGGGGGAAGTAGCCGCGCAGCCACGGGTTCGGGACGTCGGTGCTCATGCCCGGTCCTCCAACAGGTCGACTGCTGAGAGGAGTTCGGGCGGTGCCTTCGGGTGGTGCAGCCGCACCGGTCCGCAGGCCTCGCTCACGCGCATCGCCAGCTTCGCCAGGGCCAGGTGGTACTGCACGTGCCCCCGGCTGTCGGCGCCCGCCCGGACGTCGTCCCAGGTCGCGCCAATGGATTGGGCCGTGGCCCGCGGCCACAGTTCGCGCAGCACCTCGCTGTACGAGGCGCCCTCCGCCGGACCCAGGTGCTCCACGCTCGGCACCTTCAGGTGCGGGGCGGTGGAGTCGCCGAAGCGCACCAGTTCCCTCATGCCGCCGGGCATGTGCGGGCGCATGCTCCACTGCACCGGGCCGTGCGTGTTGACCAGGGTGAGGTGCCCCCCGTCCGTGCCCAGGGTGATGCGGTGGAAGAGGTGGCTGTAGTTGTCCGGGTCGGAGGGCACCAACTCGTTCTGCAGCCGGAAGGACATCGGAACACCGGCGAAGCGGCCAGTGAGACTCCGGAACGGCGCTCCCTCCGCCCCCGCGAGCACCCCGTCGATCCCGTGCGGGCGGATCGACCCCAGCGCCTGGCCCAGGATGTCGAAGACCGTGTAGAGCACCTGGAAGGCGCAGGTCACGTCGAGGAACAGCGGCTGCTGCCGGGCCGTCAGGTCACGGGCGGCCCCGATGAAGCGGCGCACCGGCTCCACGTGCGGATAATGGGTGTTCAGCCGGAACACCACCCCGGACTCGGTGGCGGCGCGCAGGCACGCCACCAACTCGTCGGGGTGCAGCGGGTGTTCCTGTAGCACGTGCACACCGCGGCGCATCAGCGCCTGGGAGAGCGCCGGACCGGGGCCGCCGTTCATCACTCCGCCGACGACCACACAGGCCAGGTCGACGTCTTCCGGCACGTCCTCGACCGTGGACCACAGCGGTACGCCGTAGTGCGCGGCGCAGGCGCGGCTGCGGGCGCTCCCGGATGCGAGGATCCCGGCCAGCTCGAAGTCGAAGTCCGCCCGCTCGAAAGCCGCCAGGTAGGCGCGGCCGAAGCCGGTACCGGCCACGAGGACGCGTGGGCGGGTCACAGTTCGCCCTCCTCCATGGCACGGGCCGCGAGGATCGGCCGGTCGACGACCTCCAGCAGCCCGACCGCGGGCTCGGCCCGCAGCGCGGCGAGCACCGTCTCGGCGTCGAGCACGTCGGAACCGAAGTGCACGCCGGGGGCGGCCCTGCCGTCGAGCACCGCCAGCACGGCCAGCGCGCTGGCGAGGCCGGTCAGGGCGTACGTGTCACTGGCGCGCAGGGTCAGACTGCGGGTGGCGGGGCGCCCGGCACCGTCGGTGCCGGTGACCTCGAACAGCATCAGCTGGAACGGGTCCCTGCCGAAGAGATCGAGCGCCGCGGCACGGGTGAGCTCCTCGGCCGCCTCGACGAGATCGGACTCGCCGCGCATCGCCCCCTGGAGCCTGCTCAGGCAGTTCATCATGTGCGCGCCGCCGTCGAAGACGTTGTACCAGTCGATCTCCGTCAGCCCGGTGACCTCGGGGAGCCGTGCGGACTCGAAGCTCAGGTACGGGTAGACGTCCACCCGGTTGCTCGCGTACGGCAGTTCGACGCCGGTACGGGGCTCCAGTTCGCGCTCCACGCGGATGCCGCCCCTGATCGCGCCGCGGGCCTCCCCGTACGCACCGCCCATGGAGAGCAGGTAGTCGGCGGCCCCGGCCGGGGTGAGCCGGTCCATCGTGCCGACGTAGGCGGTGAGCCGCTGCGGGTGGCTCATCGTGGAGCAGAGGTGGCGGGGGAGCAGACCGGTCAGGCCCGGCTGCATGCCTGCGGTGATGACGGCGGTGCCGGTGAAGGTGCCGGGCCGGGTCAGCGCCTCCAGGAGCGGCTCGTCGCCGCCCGGGTCGACGTAGTCGGCGTCGGCCGCCGTGGCGGCCCAGGCCACGCGGTCGAGGACCTGGTAGGACGGGCCCGCGCAGTTGAGGACGACGCCTGCGCCGCGGCAGAACGCGGCCAGCGACCGTCCATCGTGCAGGTCCACCTCGACCGCCTCGCCGCGCAGCCCGGACTTGGCCAGCAAGGTTTCGGCCTGCGCGCGGTCGCGCCCGCCGAGCCGTACGACGGCGTCCGGACGGCGGTCGGCGATGGCCCGGACGGCGGCCGCGCCGACGGCGCCGTAGGCGCCGACGACCGCGACCGACGGGGTGCTGTGCTCGCTCACGCGTTCTCCTCATCGGGCAGGTCGATCACGTCGGAGGTGACCAGCTCACGGCAGCTGAAGTGGTCGCCCGGCACGGTCTGCCGCAGGAGTCCGCCCACGCAGACCGACTCCCACAGCGCGGTCATGTCGGCCGCCATGGCGGGCCAGATAGGGGACTCGTCCTGGTGCACCAGCAGCCGGGCCTCCCCGGTGTACACGCCGGGGTCGTGGGCGGCGACGCACGCGGCCAGCGCCCTTCCCCGTACGAGGCGTTCGGCGAGTTCGTCCGCACCGAGGCCCAGGGGCCCGGCGAGCTTGGCGAGCCGCTCCTCGCGGGGGAGGACGCCGAGTGCGGCGGCCGTCGTGCCCGCCGCCCGCAGCTGAGGCTCGCTCCGGTCCGCCAGCGCGGCCAGTGCGCCGGGCGGAACGTCCCCGGCGGGGGCGAGCGCGGCCAGCGCCGCGCCGAGGGCGCAGACGTCCGGGTAGCCCAGGGCGGCCGGGTCCTGGCCGCGGTCCAGGCAGAGCAGCGCCTCTTCGAGGACCTCGTCGCGGACCGTGGCGGGCAGCGGGTAACTGCTCAGTACGGTCAGCCCGCACACCGGGGCCCCCAGCTCGACCAGTTGCTGGGCGACGGCGAGCGCCAGCACGCCCCCGCTGTGCGCGCCGACCAGGTGGAACGGGCCCGGGCTCAGCGCCCGTACCTTCGCCACGATCTCCTGCGCCACGTCGTCCAGGGTCTGCCCCTCGGTCACCCGCACGGCCGGCACCACCGCCACCGGGTCGAGCGCCCCCAGTCCCTCGGCGAGCCGCTCTGCGTGGCCTCCCAGACCGTCGCCGACCAGGACGTGCACCGGGTTCCCGAGGGCGTCCGCCGCCCCGGCCAGGACCAGTTCGTCACCGGCCCCGCTCTCCTTTTGCACCTCCTGGCCCTGCTGGAGGAAGGCGGACAGCTCGCGCACCGACGCGCCGCCCAGCAGCTCGCGCAGCAGCTCGTCGAAGAAGACCTCGGCCGCGGCCGGCACCTGTTCGCGGAGCGCCGTGACGAGCTGGGCGGCCAGCAGCGAATCCCCGCCCAGGGCGTAGAAGTTGGTGTCGAGCGGGACCTCCGACTCGCGCAGCACCTCCGCGTACACCGCGGCGACGGTCAACTCCAGTTCACCGGCCTCGCGCGGGCCCTCTCCGGCGGCCGCCGAGTTCGACGTGCGGTGGTCCTGCGCCCACCCGGCCAGGGCGGCGCGGTCGACCTTGCCGTTGTCGGTCAGCGGCAGCGCGTCCAGCACCTCGAAGCGCGACGGGATCATTTCCGCCGGGAGCCGCTCGGCGAGCCGCCGGGTCAGCTCCTCGGTGTCGAGGGGCTCGCGGTCGGTCTTGAAGCGGGCCGCGAAGACGTGCATCCCGATGCGGGCCAGTTCGTCCTCCGGCGCCGGGACACACAGTTCCAGGTCGGCTCCGGCCTCGGCCAGCAGGTCGTACCACTGGTGGCGGCCGATGAAGGTCTGGTCCTTGCCGTGGCGCACGTCCTGGAAGTCTCCTGCGGTGGCGTCGAAGAGGAACTCCATCGAGGTGAGGATCTGGTAGTTGTCGCGGGTCGTCTCGATGAAGACCAGCCACCCGCCGGGCACCAGCGCCTCGCGCATCCGGCGCAGGACCGCGCGGGCGTCCTTCGCGTAGTGCATGACGTTGCCGCACAGGATCACGTCCACCGAGTTCGGCCTGACCCCCTGCTCGCGGTACGGCTCGTTGAAGTCGAACAGCGCGTAGTCCACCCAGGGGTGCTCCGCGAACCGCTCACCGGCCTTGTTCAGGAAGAACTGCGACACGTCGCTGAAGGTGTAGCGGACGTTCGCGCCGTCCAGCGCCGGAATGGTGTCGACGCTGGTGCCGCCGACCCCCGCCCCCACCTCCAGCACCCGCAGCGGACGGCCCGAGTCGTTGCGCCGGGCCGCGCCCAGCACGGTGGCGGTGGCCAGCCGGTTGAGGTAGCGGGAGAGGAAGCCCTCCATGTAGGCGGCCTCGTGGATGCTCAGGTCGCCCTCGGGGAAGAGCATCCGCAGCGGATCCCGTTCGCCGCGCATCAGCTCGGGGAGGTGGGCGGCGGCGAGCTTGAAGTAATTCACCAGCTCCGGGCGGTCGTTGGCCTCCGGCAGCAGCCGGTCGACCTCCGCCCACGCCTGCGCGACGTCCTCTGGTGTGACCAGGCGCAGACAGCCGAAGGTGCCGTCCTCGGCCCGCTCCAGGTAGCCGTTCTCCACACAGGCGGCCAGCCAGCGTCGTACCAACCGCTCGTGCTTGGAGGCCACCTTGGCCAGCCGCATGATCTCGGACGTGGTGTGCCGCGCGGCGGCGTCCGGCCACACCGCCTCCTGGCGCAGGACGTCGACCATGCGGCGCAGCGCCGCGTCGTCGAGCACGGCCGCGAACTCGACCACCTTGGAGACGTCCACCCCCTCGCGGATCCCGTCGGCCGCCGCGAGCACCTCGGGCACGAGGGCCGGGTCCACGGCGTGGGCGGCCGGGTCGGCGGGCGACGGCGAGACGAAGGCGACCAGCCTGCGGTCGTTGCGCTCGCCCTGCGTGGTCACCGCCACCGCGTCGACCTGCGGGTCGGCGGCCAGGGCCGATTCCACTTCGGCGAGCTCGATGCGGTGCCCGCGGATCTTGACCTGCCGGTCGTCGCGGCCGATGAACTCCAGGGTGCCGTCGGGAAGATAGCGGGCGAGGTCGCCGGTGCGGTAGACCCGCTCGCCGTCCGGCAGGGTGAAGAAGCTCGCCGCGGTCTTCTCCGGGTCGCCGAGGTAGCCCTCGGCGAGGCCGGTGCCCGCGATGTACAGGTCGCCCACGACGAGGTCGGGGCTGGGCCGCAGGAACGCGTCCAGCACGTGGAAGCGCTGGTTCTCCAGCGGAGTTCCGTACGGAATGCTCGGCGCGGCAGTGTCGACCTCGCCGATGCGGTGGTAGATCGACCAGATCGCCGCCTCGGTGGCGCCGCCGAGGCTGAACAGCTCCGCCCGGGGCAGACGCGCACGGACGGCGTCGGGGAGCGTCACGGGTATCCAGTCGCCCGACATCATGCCGAGCCGCACGCTCCCGCAGTCGCGGCCGTCGCCGCGCAGGTACTCCTCCAGCAACATCATCTGGGCGGGCACCGTGTTGAGCAGGGTCACCCCGTGTCCGGTGATCAGGTCGGCCCAGTACGAGGGGTCGCTGCGCCGCTCCGGGTCGGGAAGCACCAGGGTGCCGCCCCGGCCCAGGACGCCGAAGACGTCGAAGACCGACAGGTCGAAGCCCAGGCTCGACAGTCCCAGCGCGACGTCGCCGTCACCGATCCCGAACCTGCGGCAGACGTCGTCCAGGGTGTTCACCGCCGCACGGTGGCTGACTTCCACGCCCTTGGGCTCGCCGGTGGAGCCCGAGGTGAAGATGACGTACGCCGAATCGGCAGGGGCGACCGGCACCTCCTCGACAGCGGCCGTGGGCAGCTGGTCGACGTCGATACGTGCGACGCCTGCGGGCAATGCGCCGCCGACCGTGCTGTGCGTGACCACCAGGCCGATCTCGGCGGACTCGAGGATCTTGTTGCGCCTGGCGTCGGGCTGGCTCGCCTCGACGGGGACGTACGTGCCCCCGGCCAGCAGCACCCCGAGCGCCCCGGCGATCTGCTCCCAGCCCTTCTCCAGCACCACCGCGACGCGCTGGTGCGGCTGGTGGCCCCGGGCGCCGAGCGCCGCGGCGACGGCGGCGGCCCGGCCGGTCAGCGTCGCGTAGTCGACGCTCCCGCGGTGGTCGACCACCGCCGTCGCGTCGGGACGCCGTCGTGCCTGGTCGAGCAGCGCCCGGTGCAGAAGCGCGTCGCTCACCGGCCGGGCGGTGTCGTTGGCCGCCGCACGCCGCTGGGCCTGGTGCGCGGGGAGCGCGAGCGGGTTGCCCTCCCACGCCTCGTCCCCGTCGGCGAGCCGGTGCAGCAGCTCGCGGAACGCGGCGAACATGTCGTCGAGGACCGGCTGGGGCACGGTGTCGTCCCGTACGTCCCAGTTGACGAGCAGCGCCCCTCCCGCCTCCATCGCCTGGCAGTCCACCCAGACCTGCGGGGTCTGGCTGATGCCGTTGCTGATCTGCGCGCGCATCATGCCCTGCGGAGCGAGGCCGTCGGAGAGACCGATGGCGCTGGTGAACACCACCGGCATCATCGAACCCTGCTGACCCCGGCGGCGGGTGAGTTCGCGCAGCACCTCGACACCCGAGAACAACCGGTGGTCGAGGTCCTCGAAGAGCTGCTCGCCCGCCCGGCGGGCGCGCCCGGCGAAGGTGTCGGCGCAGCCGCCGTCGACGGCCAGCAGTTCGACGGAGGTGAAGTCGCCCACGATGTCGCCCACGTCCTGGTGCAGCGGCAACCGGCTGAGGACCGTCACGTCGAGGGTGAAGCGGGGACTGCGGCTCCAGCGGCCGATCACCTCGGCGTACGCGGCCATCACGGCCGTCGAGGCCGAGACCTGCTGCTCCCCCGCCCGGGCCTTGAGCGCCGACCACAACGCGGGCTCGAGCCGCAGCTCGCGCCGCGTGAAACCGGCCGCACCCTGCCGGCTGGGCCGGTCGACCAACGGCAGTTCGGGGGCCGGCGGCAGGCTGTCCAGGCGCGCCGTCCAGTAGTCGCGGTCACGCTCGTACGCGGGGCCCTGGCGCACCGCGCGCTCCGCGCGTAGGTAGTCGCGGAAGGAGATGCCGGGGGCCGCGAGAGCGGCGTCGGGGTCCTCGTAGAACGTCCCCAACTCGTCCAGCAGCCGGTAGATGCTCACGTAGTCGGCGATCAGGAAGTCGATGGAGAAGTGCAGGACGGCCCGGTCGGCGAGCTCGGTGACCTCCAGCGAGTACAACGGGCACGCGGTGACGTCCTTGGACTCCGCGGAGAGCCGGCCGCGGACCTCGCGGAGCATCTCCCCGCCCGCCGCCTCCGGCAGCGCGGTCGCGTCGTGCCAGCCGATGACCGGGGCGGGCGGGTCCTTCAGCACCCTCTGGAACCCGTCGTAGTCGATGACCACGCGCAGCATCTCGTGCCGGTCCACCACGCGCTGCCAGGCCCGCAGCATCCGGTCGCGGTCGAGCGCGGGGAACTCCAGCTCGCCGTAGGCATGGCAGGGCACCGAGCCGTACGCGAAGGCGCCGCGGCGGCCCAGCAGGTAGGCCGACTGGACCTCGGTGAGCGGGAACGGTTCGTGGGCGGCATCGGGATCGGGCTTCACCTGCTGCGGGCCGCGTTCGCGGAGCGCCCGGAGCACGTCGTCCCGGCAGCCGGAGAGCAGGGCGCGGCGCTCGGGGGTCATCGCCCCTTCCGGTCCCCGGAAGCGGAGCCTGCCCTCGTCCTCCCACAGGTGCAGTCCGGCCTGTTCGAGTTCGCTGATGATGTCGGCGGCGGTCACAGGACACCTTCTTCCAGTCGGACGGACGCTTGGTGCGGGTGGCTACCGGAGATCTCGTCCTCGAGGAGGGCGGCGATCCCGGCGATGGTCGGGTGGTTGAAGAGCTGGCGCAGCGAGAGCTCCACGCCGAAGCGCTTGGCGAACTGCTGGATGACCCGGGTGGCGGTGAGGCTGTCGCCGCCGAGGCCGAAGAAGTTGGCGCTGCGGCCCACGCCGGGGGCCTCCAGCAACTCGGCCCACACCTCGGCCACCGCGCGTTCGGTATCGCCCTGCGGACGGTCGTCCGCCGGTGACTCCGGCGCCGCGCGGCGCAGTCCGTACGTCTGCGCGACGGCGGCGCGGTCCACCTTGGCGTTCGCGTTCAGCGGCAGTTCGTCGACGACGGTGAGGTGCTCGGGGATCATGTGGGCGGGCAGGTGAGCGGCCAGTGCGGCCAGCAGATCCGGCGCGGCTGGACCGGGGTCCGTTTCCTGCTCCACGGTGACGACGGCGGCCAGGCGGCGCACCCCGGCGCTGGTGTCGACCCATGCCACCGCGCGTGCGACACCGGGCAGTTCGCGCAGTCTGGTCTCGATCTCGCCGAGTTCGATCCGGTGCCCGCGCACCTTCACCTGGTGGTCGCGCCGCCCCAGGAACTCCAGGACCCCCGAGGGGTGGTAGCGGCCCAGGTCGCCGGTGCGGTACCACCGCTCGCCCCCGGCCGCCACGAAGGAGGCCGCGGTGCGCTCCGGGTCCCCGCGGTAGCCGAGCGCCACACCGGCGCCCCCGATCCACAGTTCGCCGGGCACGAAGTCGGGCCGGTCCCGGCCGTGCGCGTCGACCACCCGGAAGCGCTGGTTGGCCAGCGGACGTCCGTACGGGATCGACACCCACGCGGGGTCGACGGCGGTCACGTCGTGGGCGTTCGACCAGATCGAGGCCTCGGTGGCGCCGCCCATGGCGACGAGCAGGGCGTTCGGGGCGTTCGCCCGCAGCCGGTCGTGCAGATCCAGCCCGACCCAGTCGCCGGAGACGATCGCCACGCGCAGCCGCGGCAGGCTCGTGCCCGACTCGCAGGCCACCAGCAGCATGTCGAGAAGGGTGGGCACCGTGTTCCAGACGGTGACCCTGTGTTCGGCGGCGAGACGGGCCCAGACGGCCGCCTCCCGCCGGACGTCCTCGGTGAGGGTCACCACGGTGCCGCCCACCGCGAGCAGGCCGAACAGGTCGTAGACGGACAGGTCGAAGTCGAGCGCCGAGACCTGCAAGGTCACGTCGTCGGGCCCCACGCCGTAGCGGGCGTTGACGTCGTCGATGGTGTTGGCGGCGGCCGCGTGGGTGATCTCCACCCCCTTGGGCTCACCGGTGGAACCCGAGGTGTAGATGACGTACGCGAGTTGCGCCGGGTCGACCGGCACCGGCTCCGCGAGCGGTGCCGCCGCCGACGCCTCGGCCACCGGCACCGTGCGCACCGCCTCGTCCCAGTCCCCGCCGGATGCGGGCCCGTCGGCGACCAGGGCCAGGCGCGCCCCGGCGGACCGCACGATCCGGTTGCGGCGCGCGGCCGGCTGGCCGACCCCGACCGGCACGTACGTGCAGCCCGCGGCCAGCACGCCGAGCACCGAGACGACCTGGTCGGGCCCCTTCGGCAGCGAGACGACCACGGTCTCGCCCGGCCGCGCCCCGAGCGCCACCAGGTGCCCGGCGACACCGAGGGCACGCCCGGCCAACTCGGCGTAGGTCAGGGCCTCGCCGGACGCCGCGCGCACCGCGACGGCGTCGGGGGTGCGGCGGGCGACCTCGAGGATCGGGTCGTGCAGCGTGCGAGCGGGGAGCGCCACGGCGGTGTTGTTCGCCGCGGCGCGGACCTCGGCCTGCGCTTCGGGAAGGGCGATCGGTGGGGCCGGGCGCGACCAGTCGCTGTCGGCGAGCGCGACCAGCAGGCGGCGCATCGCCTCCAGGGCCGCCGGGACGACCCCGGGACTGTAGAGGCCCTCGACGTGGTCCCAGTTGACGGCGAGCCCGCCGTCGCGCTCCACCACCTGGCAGTCCAGGGCGACCTGCGGACTCTGCGAGAGGCCGCGGCGCAGCTCGCCGAAACCGAAGGCGAGGTCCTTGAAGTCCGCGCTCACTCCCAGCGTGGAGGTGAACACCACCGGCATCAGCATCTGCCCGCCCCCGGTCCGCCGGGCCAACTGCTGCAGCACCCAGGTGGTGGAGACGTTGCGGTGCTCGATGCCCTCCCAGACCTGCCCCTGCAACCGGCGCACGGTCTCGGCCCAGGAGCCGTCGGGGCGGCTGTGGTGACCGAGCAGCAGCAGCGAGGTGAAGTCGCCGACCACCTGGTTCACTTGAGGGTGCACGTCCTGCCGGTCGAAGACCGTCAGGTTGAGCGTCAGCGAGGTCTCGGCGCTCCAGGCCCCCAGCACCTCGGCGAAGGCCGCCGCCACCACCGTCGACGCGGTGAGCCCCTCGTCTGCCGTGCGGCGGCGGAGCTTCGCCCAGGTCGCCGCGTCGATGCGGAACTCGTCCCGCACGAAGCGCGGCCGGTCGATGCGCTCCGGGTCGAGAGCCGTGGGCAGCGCCGGCGCTGCGGGTAGGTCCTCGATCGCCTTCAGCCAGTATTCCTCGTCGCGCGCCCTGGCCGCCGGGTCGGTCCGCTGGGCGAGCAGGTAGTCGCGGAACGAGAGCTCCAACTCCGGTAATTCCAGGCCGGGGTCGCCGTACAGCGCGTTCAGCTCGGTGAAGATGGTCATGATCGACAGCGCGTCGAGCACCACGTAGTCGAAGCCCACCCCGAACACCGTGCGACCGTCGTCCCGTTGCACGGCGCGCACGTCGAACAGCGGCCAGGAGGTCACGTTGAGCACCTGCTGAGACATGTCGGACCCCAGCGCGGCGACCGCCTCCTCGTGGTCGGCCGCGGTGGTGCGGGTGACCACGAACCGGTAGTGCGGCACCTCGGGCAGGATGCGCTGGCCGCCCTCCCCGTCCAGCACGGCGCGCATCATCTCGTGCCGCCGCACCAGCCGGTTCCAGGCGCTCTCCAGCCGGTCCAGGTCGACCCGGTCGCTCTCGAACTCCCAGTACCAGTACGAGGCGACGCCGCCGAGCGCGAAGTCGGGGTCGCGGCCGAGCCAGTAGGCGCGCTGCACATCGGTGAGCGGGAAGGGCTCGTGACGGTGCTCGGGGTCGGCCGGGACCGTGCCGGGGGCCTGCGCCTCGGTGTGCGTCAGCGTCTGGGCGAAGCCGCTCACCGTAGGACGGGTGAACAGGTCGCCGAGCCTGGCCTCGTACCCCTCCCGACGCAGGGCGGCGAGCAGGCGGGCGGCCTGCAGGCTGTCGCCGCCGATGTGGAAGAAGTTGGTGTCCCTGCCGATGCGGAGTGGGCCGGTGTCCCCGCCGGTCGGGGTCCCGCCGAGCAGCTCCCCCCACAGCGCGGCGACCGTCTCCTCCGCCGCACCGCGCGGGGCGTCCGAGGTGCCGCCCGACCTTCGCGCACTCAGGGCCTCGGCCAGCAGCCGCCCGGCCCCGGCACGGTCCACCTTGCCGTTGCGGCTCAGCGGCAGCGCGTCGACGGCCACCGCTCGCGCGGGCACCATGTACGCGGGCACCTGCCGGGCGGCGGTCGCCAGCACCTCCTCGGTATCGACCGTGCCCGGAGTGACCAGGGCGTACAGCGCACCGCCGTGCCCGGCAACCGGCGTCACCACGGCGTCGCGCACCCCGGGATGCAGGCCCAACGCACGCTCGACCTCGCCGAGTTCGATCCGGTAGCCGTTCACCTTGACCTGGAGGTCCGCGCGCCCGAGGAACTCGATCACGGCCCCGGGCCGGTAGCGGGCCCGGTCGCCGGTGCGGTACCAGCGCACGTTGTCCGCCTCCACGAACTTCGCGGCGGTCAGCTCCGGTGCGCCCACGTACTCCCGGGCCACCCCGGCCCCGCCGATCCACAGCTCTCCGGCCACCCAGTCGGGGCGGTCGCCCCCGTGCTCGTCGACGATCCGACAGCACTGGTTGGGCAACGGCACGTTGTACGGGATCGACGTCCAGGAGGGATCCACCTCCGTGACCTCCTGGACCGTGGAGTGGATCGCGGTCTCCGTGGTCCCACCAAGCACCACGAACACGCTGTCGGGGCGCAGCGCGTGCACCCGGCCGGGCAGGTCGAGCCCGGCCCAGTCGCCGCCCAGGAGCTGCAGCCGGAACGGCCAGCCGCCCGGCTCCGGCCGCGAGGAGGCGGTGGTGAGGGCCATGTCGAGCAGCGCGGGTACGCAGTTGAGCACGGTGGCCCGGTGGTCGGCCGCCCTGCGCAGCCACACCTCGGGGGAGCGCCGCTCCTCGTCGTCGACCAGGACCAGCGCGCCGCCGCAGGTGAGGGGGCCGAAGATGTCGTAGACGGAGAGGTCGAAGTCGAGTGCCGACAGGCACAGGGTGCGGTCGGCGGGACCCATGCGGTAGCGCTCGTTCAGCGCGGCCACGGTGTTGTGGGCGGCCGCGTGCGTCAGTTCCACGCCTTTGGGCTCCCCCGTCGACCCGGAGGTGAAGATCACGTAGGCCGGGGCGTCCGGCGAGACGTCCACGACCCGCTCCAGCAGCGGCACTTCGGGATCGGTGCTGCACCGCACGTCGACGTTCGGGATGCTCGTGTCGTGGTCCCTGCCGCGGGTCACCGTGCACCGGGCACCCGCCAGCGACTCCACGGTGCGCCGCCGCGCCTCGGGGTGTTCCGTGCCCACCGGGACGTAGGCCGCGCCCAGAGCGTGCACCGCCAGCACCGCCACCACCTGCTCGACGCCCTTGGGCAGCGTGAGCACGACCCGGTCGCCCGCGGTGACACCGGCGGTGCGCAGGACGTGGGCCAGCCGCAGGGCGCGCCGTGCGAGTTCGCCGTACGTCAGTACCTGGCCGTCGCCCCAGAGCGCCGCCGGTGCCGTGCCGCGCTCGGCCGCCTGCCGGAAGAACTCCTCGTGCAGCGCTCGGCGAGGCAGTACGGCGCGGGTGTCGTTGGCGCTGCGGCGAGCCTGGAGCTGCGGTGCGGGCGGCCGCACCGGCAGGCCCTCCCACCAGGCGCTGGGCTGCGAGGCGAGCAACCGTACCCGGTTGGTGAAGGCCTCGAACATCGCCTCGGGGACCCCGGCCTCGAAGAGGTTCTCGGTGGTCTCCCAGTTGATCAGCATGCCGCTGTCGTGCTCGATCAACTGGAGGTCGATCCACACGCCCGACGTCTGCGAACTCATCCACACCGGGGTGCCGAGCACCGCACGGGTCGCCCCGTCGAACAGCTCACCGAGGCTGAGCGCGCTGGTGAACACGACGCCCGCCCGCCGGTTCGCCCCGGCGGCGGTCCTGGCCAGGTCGCGCAGGACCGACGTGCCGCCGTACGCCGCGTGCGCTGCGTCGCGCCGGTACTGCTCCTGCACGGTGTGGGCGCGCTCGACGAAGGTGCGGCGTGCGTCGGGCGCCACCTTGAGCAGCAGCAGGTCGGTGAAGTCCCCGACGATCCTGCCGACTTCGGGGTGCACCGGAATGCGGTTCAGCACCGGCAGGTTCAGCAGGAACTCCGCCTCCTCGCTCCAGGCCGCGAGGACGTCCGCGTAGGCGGCGGCGACGGCCATCGACACGGTCAACCCGTTGCTGCGCGCGTGTTGGACGAGCCTCTCGTACGTTTCCGGGGCCAGCCAGGCGTGCCGGCGGACCGTGTGCACCCGCTCGATCCGCTCCGGCGGCGCGGCCAGCGGTAGCCGCGGCGCGTCGGGCAGGTCCTCGGCGCGGTCGCGCCAGTAGGAGACGTCGGCCGGGCGGGGCTCCCGGCTGCCCTCGGCGACCAGGCGGCGGTATTCGGGGAAGGTCAGGGCGGGCTGCGCGGGCGCGGTACCCGGGTCCTCGTAGTGGCGGGCCAGGTCGCCGACGACGATCCGGAAGCTGGACGCGTCGCAGACGATCATGTCGATGTCGAGGAAGAGCCTGCCCCTTCCCGCGGGCAGCAGGGCCAGCCGCACGTCGAGCCCGCGCCCCTCGCCGAGCGGCAGCGTCTGGTGGGAGAGGGTCTCGCGTAGTTCCGTCAGCCGCTGTTCACGCTCCGGGGTCTCCAGAGTGCGCAGGTCGATGACCTCGTCCAGCCCCCGACACTCCGGCAGGATCCGCTGGCTGCCACCGGAGTCGACGGCCGCACGCAGCATGGGGTGCCTGCGGCGCAGCGCGGCCACCGCGCCGTCCCACCGTGCGACGTCGGCACTGACGTCGAACTCGAAGTAGAAGTGCGACCCGGTGCCCAGTGGCATGCCCGGCTGACGCCCCGACCAGTAGGCGTGCTGCATCGGGGCCAGCGGGAACTCGCCCGCCCCGGTGGCCGGGTCCTGCTCGGCCTCCGGGCGCGGGCCCGTGCCGTCGGCGGTCCCGGACAGCAGCGCGGCCCAGGCGTGCACGGTGGGCTCCTCCACCAGGTCGCCGAACGTCACTTCCACACCCGCCTCCTGCCAGGAGGCCGCCAGGTTCATCATCCCGAGGGAGTCCAGGCCGAGCGTGACGAGGTCCTCCTCGAAGCCGATCTCCGCGGCGGGCAGTTCCAGCCGCGCGGCGACGGTGTCGCGGATCTCCTCGGCGGACACCACGCGTCCCGCCGTTGCCTCACTGGTCATCGTGGCCTCCCGTGCGCTGCCGGGGGCGGGCCCCGGCCTGGTCGGTGTGGGGCGCCGCGCCGCGGGCGGCGGTCGTGCAGATGTCGACGTACGAGGCGAGCAGCGACTCGACGAACTCCGGCTCGAACCGGTCCGGGTTGTAGAACAGCAGCACCCGCACCGTGTCCCGGTCGGGCACGGCGACCAGCTCCAGCTCGAAGCGGGTGGCGACGTCGTCCGGCACCAGGACCTCGATGTCCAGCCCGCCGGCCCGGGTCGAGTACACCGGGTCCGCCATCATCTGGAACACCACGTCGTCGAGTCGGCGGTCGGTGGCCCCGAGGTTGATCGGCAGCATCTGGAACGGCAGCGCCTGGTGGACGAAGGCCTCCATCACCGTGCCGTGCGTGGCCCGCAGGTGTGCGGCGAAGTCGTCGCCGGTGAGCCGGGTCCGCAGCAGCACCATGTTGGCCAGGAACCCCACGGTGCGCCGGTGTTCGGCGCCGCGGTTGGCGAACAGGGTCGCCACCGCCAGGTCCTCGGTGCCGCTGACCGACTTCAGCGCCCGGTAGTAGGCGGTGAGCAGGGCCACGAACATCGTCGACCGCTCCCGCTTGGCCAATGCGTCCAGCGCGGCCACCGTCGATGCGTCCAGAAGGTGTTGTACGAGTCTGGTGTCGCGCGACGCGCCCGCGGTGGCGGGCCGGATCGGTAGCGGGGGCAGCGTCACGTCCTTCAGGCGCTCGCCCCAGAAGGCGCTCAGCCGCTTGCCGGAAGGACCGGCCAAGGTCTCGCGCTGCTCCTCGGCGAACCGTGAGTACGCGGTGGCGTCGCCGGAGGACTTCCCCTCCAGTGCGGCGCACAGGTCCTCGAAGATCACGTTGCAGGACCACGAGTCGGTCACCATGTGGTGCATGTTGAAGCAGAGCACGTGATGGTCCTCGGCGAGCCGCCACAGGGTGAGGCGTACGGCGCTCTCGGTGGCGTCGATCCGGGTGCCCAGCTCCCCGGCCACCTCCCGGTTGGCACGCGCCTCGGGGTCCGGCTCGCCGGTCAGGTCCACCTCGCGGATCTCCGGTGAGACCGCCGGGTGCACCAGTGCCTTGAGGCGGCGGCCGCCGCCGGTGAAGGTGGTGCGCAGCGCCTCGTGCCGGGACGTCACATGGTCGACCGCCTCGCGGAGCCGGTCGCGGTCGAGCGGGCCGCGCAGCCTGCACAGCACCGGGCAGTTGAGCGCGCCCTCCTCGCCCCGGTAGCGGTCGAGGAACCACAGCAGTGTCTGGCCCACGGACGGGCGGATCTCGGTGACTGTCACGTCCGGCAAGGTAACGACGGTCCTCGCCCGCGCAGCCGCCGCTGAAAGAAAGCTGAGAGGACCTTCACGTTCCTTTCTCGCCCAGCGGGCCGTGCCACCGTCCGGGTCAGGGTGAGGGCACCTGTGTCGCGCGCGGCGCCCCCGCAGGGCGCCGGACCCGTCCAGCGGCACCATCACACGGGAGGTCGCTCGATGCCAGCCAACCCTTTCGAAGACCCGGACGAGAGCTACCTGGTCCTGTGCAATCAGCGCGGCCAGCGGTCGCTGTGGCCCTCCCGGCTGCCGGTCCCCGCCGGATGGCTGGTGGAACTGCCCGCGACCTCCCGGGCCCGCGCCCGCGCGCACGTCGAACACGTCTGGCCGGACGTACGCCCCACCACACCCGCGGCGACCGCGTCCACCGCCGAGACCCTCCCCGCCCTCTTCGAACGGATGGCGGCGAAGTACCGGGAACTGCTCGCGGTCGAGAGCGAGAGCGAGAGCGCTGCGCTGACGTACGGTCAACTAGCTGACAGGGTGAACCGGTTGGCTCGACGGCTGATCGCGGGCGGCCTCGGCCCCGGCGACCTCGTGGGGATCTCCGTACCCCGCGGAACCGACCAGGTGGTGGCGGCGCTCGCCGTGACGACCGCCGGAGCGGGCTACGTACCCCTGGACCCCGGCTATCCCACGGCGCTGCTGCGCCACATGGCGGCCGACTCGGGGCTGCGGACCCTGCTGCACACCGGCCCCGTGCCCGTGGACGTCACCGGTCTGGCAACCCTCAACCTCGCCGACCCGGACCCGGACCCGTACCCGTACCCGGACCCGGACGCCGACCCCCGCCCGGTCGGGCCGGTCACGGACGAGGAGCGGTGGCGTCCGCTGCGGGCCGAGGACACCGCGTACGTCATCTACACCTCGGGCTCCACCGGGACCCCCAAGGGCGTGGTGATCCCGCATGCGGGAATGGCGGCGCTCGCCGAGGCGCAGCGGCACTGGATCGGCCCCGGTCCCGGCGACCGGGTGCTGCAGTGGGCCTCGTTCAACTTCGACGCCGGTTTCTGGGACCTGACGCTCGCCCTGCTGTCGGGGGCCACCCTGGTGCTCACCGACGACCGCGCGGTACTGCCCGGCGAGGAACTGCGCCGCACGCTGATCGACCGGCGGATCAGCCACGCGGTGCTGCCTCCGGTCGCGCTCACCGCCACCGACCCGGACGGCGTCCTGCCCGGCGGGGTGGTGCTCTCCACCGGGGACTCCTGCACCCAGGCGCTGGTGGCCCGGTGGGCGCCGGGCCGGCGCATGTTCAACGGGTACGGGCCCACCGAAATGACCGTGGGAGTGACCATGGCGGGCCCGGTGCGGCCGGGCGAGCCGGTCAGCATCGGGGAGCCGTGGCCGGGCAACGAGGTGCGGGTGCTCGACATCGACCTCCGGCCCTGCCCGCCCGGCGAGGAGGGCGAGCTCTACCTGGTGGGGGAGGGCGAGGCCCTCGGATACCTCAACCGGCCCGCCCTGACGGCGGAGCGCTTCGTCGCGGACCCGTACGGCGAGGGCGGGAGCCGCATGTACCGGTCCGGCGACCTCGGGTACCTGGACAAGGACGGCCCGCTCTTCTTCACCGGCCGCGCCGACCGCCAGGTCAAGCTGCGGGGCTTCCGGGTGGAACCGGGCGAGGTCGAGGCGGCGTTGGAGTCGTGCGAGGGGGTCCGGCTGGCGGCGGTGGTCGTCACCGGCGAGGTGGACTCGGCGCGCCTGGTCGCCTTCGTGGCGTCCGGCGCCGACCCGGCCGACGGCCTCGCGGAGGAACTGCGCGGGCTGCTCGCCGCACGGCTGCCCGCGCACATGGTGCCCTCGCGCGTCGAGGTGGTGGAGTCCCTGCCGATGACCAGCAACGGCAAGATCGACCGGCGGGTCCTGGAGGAACGCGCCGCCGGGTCACCGCCCACGGAGGAATCCGGCACAGCGGGCGCAACGTCGGGCGACCCCGCCCGCGTCTTCGACCCGTCCGACCCGGTGGCCGCGCTGTGCGCACTGGCCGCCAGGGTGCTGGAGGTGCCCGCGGTCGCGCCGGACGACAACTTCTTCGACCGGGGCGGGCATTCGGTCCTCGCGGTGCGGCTCTCCAAGGCCGTACGGGACGAGTGGGGGATGAACCTGCCGGTACGGGCCATCTTCGAGCGGTCCACCATGGCGGAGCTGGGCGGCCTGCTGACCGCGGACTGAACCGGCGCTGACGGTGCACCGAACCGGCGCGGGCCGCAGCGGCCCGCGCCGGCCGGGCGGCCCCTTCCCGGCGAGTGGTACCGGGAGGCGCGCGGACGCGGCTCAGTCGAGCCGCAGGCGCAGGGCGCTGTGCCCGAACAGGAAGTTCGAGTAGACGCGCGGCGGTTCCTCCAGGACCTCGATCCGGTCCACCCGGCGGACCAGCGAGTCCAGCACGGCGGACAGCTCCAGCCGCCCGAGGAAGGCGCCCAGACAGAAGTGGGGGCCGTGCCCGAGCGCGAGGTGCGGGTTGTGCTCCCTGCCCACGTCGAAGCGGCGGGGCCGCTCGAAGACGTCGGGGTCGTTGTTGGCCGAGATGTTCCACAGGGTGACGATGTCGCCGGCCGCCACCTCGGCGTCCCCGATCCGCAGTTCGGCGGTGGCCGTGCGGGCGAAGTGCATGGCCGGGGTGACCCAGCGCAGCACCTCCTCCACGGCCGTCTTCACCGCCGCCTCGCCGGTGCGCAGTCGACGCCACTGCTCCTCGTGGATGCCCAGCGCGTGCAGGGCGCCGATCGTGGTCACCCGGGTCGACTCGTCGCCCCCCAGGATCAGGCTGTAGCAGTTCAGGGCGAGATCGTCCTCGGTCATCGGTTCGCCCTCGACCTGTGCCCCGGCGATCATGCTGATCACGTCCTCGCCGGGACGGCGACGGCGCTCGCGGACCACGTCCACGAAGTACGACAGGATCTCGTTGCGCGCCTCCAGCGCGTCGAAGGGGTCGTCATCGGCGCTCTCGGACGACAGCGCGCGCTTGTTCCACTCCAGCAGCAACGGCCGGTCAGACACGGGCAGTTCCAGCAGGTCGCACACGGTGTTCAGCGGCAGGTGCTCGGCGATGTCCCGCGCGGCGTCGGCCTCGCCCGCACCGACCACGGCGGCCACCAGGGCGTCGGCCCGCTGCCGTACGGTGTCCTCCACGTACCGCAGGACCCGTGGTGAGAAGGCGCGCAGCATCACCTGACGCAGCTCGCGGTGGCGGGGGCGGTCCATCACCGCCAGCATCCGCCCGCCCGCCGAGTCGGCGCCGCGCAGCAGGACGTCCAGCACCGTTCCCCTGGCCGAGCTCAGCCGGGTCGCGTCCTTGTAGCAGTCCTGTACGTCCCGGTGTCTGGCCACCGCCCAGAACCCGGGGCGGTTGCCCACCGGGGGATGCCAGCGCACCGGATCGCTGCGGCGCATCCGGTCCCAGTACGCGTACGGGTCGTGCTTGACGAACGCGGCCGGGTCGGCGAGGTCGAGAGCCGCCCCGGAGGTGTCGTCGTACGGGCCGTCGAAGACGGCGGCGTGGTGGGAGGAGACCACCGGGAGACTCCTTTCGGCCCGGACACCGGGCCTGTACGGGGGCTCGGCCTGAGCACCGGGCCTGTACGGGGGGACTTCTCGCCCCGATCCTCGCCTCCGGCGTCCGCGCCCGAGGCGGCGCTGAATGAATGATGAAGGATTCGGCGGCGGCCCTTGGCGTGCGTGCGATTCTCAGCTCCGAGGCGGCGAAGGGGAGATCGGCCATGGGCGTGCACCGCGAATCCGTACGCACGGTGACGAGCACCGGGCGCCCCGGGCTCCGGCTCCTCGTGCTGCCGCACTCCGGCGGCCGCGCGGAGAGCTTCACCGGTTGGCGTGCCGCGCTCCCCGCCGCGTTCCCCGGCACCGCGGTGGAACTGTGCGCCGCGCAGTACCCGGGGCACGGCGACCGGCTGGCGGAGCCGCCGAGCCAAGACGTCGGCGCGATCGCTGAGGAGATCGTCGCCGACCTGGCCCGGCTGCCACCGGCGGACCTGCTGCTCTTCGGGCACAGCTTCGGCTCGGCGGTCGCCTGTGAGGTGGCCCGCCGGTGCCCCGGGGCGGGCCTCGACGTCATCCTGCTCGTCGCGTCCAGTGCCTGGGCGCCCGGAGACCCGGCCCGGCCACCTCGCGATGAACACCTGCTGCCCGACGCGGAGCTCTGGGAGCGGCTGGTCGCCCTCGGGGGCATCGACCCCGGCATCGCGTCGGAGACCGAGATCCGCGACCTGGTGCTGCCCGCGATGCGCGCGGACATCGCCGCGCACGAGCGCTACCTCGGCTGCCCGGACCCGGTGTCGCTCCACTGCGACGTACACGCCTGCGTGGCCCGGGCAGACCCCCTCGTACCGGTCCTGGCCGCACGCCACTGGGGCCGTCTCACCACCGGGAACGCGAGCGTCGACATCAGATCCGGAGCCCACTTCCACGTCTTCGACGACCCCGCGCTCCTCCTAGCGGACCTGGCGCGGAGGGTCCCCACCCACGCGATTCCCACCCACGCGAACGGAGGCGGTTCGGCGCATGAGTAGTTCTTGGGCAGGCCTGCGACTGGTCGTCACCGGCGGCGGCTCGGGCATCGGGGCCGCCGTGGTCGCCCGCGCGGCCGGGCTGGGCGCCGACGTCCTCGCGGTCGGCCGACGGGCCGACCGGCTGGCGGAGGTGACCGCGAAGGCGCGGGCCGACGGACCGGGCACCGCCGTGCCGTACGCCGTGGACGTCACGGCCCCCGATGCCGCCGCGCGGATCGCGGAACGGGCACGGGAGGTGCTCGGCGGCGTCGACGCGCTGGTCAACAACGCCGGGCACGCGGTCTTCGACCGGCTGGAGGACGCCGCCGAGGCGGACCTGCGGGGGATGGTCGACACCAACCTGGTGGCTCCCGCCCTGCTGATCCGGGCGCTGCTGCCCCTGCTGCGCGCCAGCCGGGGCTGCGTGGTCAACGTGTCCTCCGTCGGCGGCGTCCTGGCCATGCCGAACCGGTCCTTCTACGGGGCCAGCAAGGCCGCCCTGAACTCGTTGACCAGGTCGCTCGCGGTGGAACTGGCGCCCGAGGTCCGGGTGAACGCGGTGCTGCCAGGGCCGGTCGACACGGGCCTGTGGGACCTGGCGGCCGGCGAGGGCGCGGACGCCCTGCGCGAAGGAATCGTGGCCGGCACCCCCCTGGGACGGTTCGGCCTGGCCCCGGAGGTGGCGGCCTGGGTGTGCCACCTCGTCGACCCCGAGTCCGCGTCCTGGGTCACCGGATCCCTGGTGTCCGTGGACGGCGGACGCGCGGCTTGAGCCGTAGCCCAGGAGCACCACCCGGCCGGCCCGACCCGGCCGGCCCTGCCACCAGCGGAAAGGCAATGAATCAGATGACGCAGACAGCTCCACCGTGGTTCGCCCCGGCCTCGGCGATCCCCTCCTCCTGGCTGTACGAGTCCTTCCGGATCGCCAACGAGCGCGAGCGGGAACACCCCGGCCAGATCAAGCTGCACGTGGGCGAGCCCGCCTTCGGCCCGCCGGACTCCGTCGCCAAGGAATTCGCCGACGCCGTCATCGACGGCCGCGCCCGCTACATCGACGTGCAGGGGCTCCCGGAGCTCCGCGCACGTCTCACCGACAAGCTCGACACCGTCAACCGCATCGACACCGAGCCCTCCCGGCTCTTCGCCACCCCCGGGTCGTGCCAGGGGCTCAGCGCACTGATGCGTTGCCTCGCCCACGCGGGGGCGGAGATCCTGATGCCGGAGATCCACTGGCCCGTACACCTGCAACAGGCCCTGCTCGCCGGATTCCGACCGGTCTTCTACAAGCTCGACGAACACTTCGCACCCGACCCCGAGTCGATCCGGCAGGTGGCCACCCCCGCGACGCGGGTGCTGCTGCTCAACACCCCGTCGAACCCCACCGGCGCTGTCGCCGACCTCCCGCTGCAGCAGGCCCTCTACGAGATCGCCGACGAGCACGGCTGGCAGATCATCAGCGACGAGGCCTACGAGGACTTCGCCTTCTCCGGACCCCATCTGTCGATCGCCGCCCTGGAGCGCGACCGCCCCGCGGCGCAGCGCCTCGTCAACAGCGTCTTCACCTTCTCCAAGGGGCCGGCGATGACGGGCTACCGGCTCGGCTACGTCGCGGTGTCGAGGCCGGAGACCGCCGCCGCCATGCGCTCGGTCCAGGAGTCCTGCATCATTGCGCCCAACGCGCCCGTCCAGTACGCCGGACTGGCCGCCCTGGACGCGTCGGGAGCCCTCGCAGGCAACCACGACTTCGTACGCGGAAACCGGGACGCCGCGCTCACCCCGCTGGTCGACGAGGGGCTGCTGCCCGCACTGCCGGGCGGCGGCTGGTACGCCATGGCCGACATCTCCTCCACCGGTCTGACGGGCGAGGAGTTCAGCACCGAACTCATGCTCCGCCACGACGTCGTGGTCGTACCCGGCAGCGGGTTCTCCGCACGGCCCGAGTTCGCCCCGGACGGCACGCTGCGACCGCTCAAGCCCGGCGGCGTCGCGTCCGGCCTGGTCCGGATCGCCTTCTGCGTCGACCGCGAGCAGCTCACCACCGGGGTGGAACGCCTGATCGCACTCGTCCGCGAGAAGAGGCAGCAGTGATGCCCACGGAGGTGACGTACGCCTCCTACCTGAAGCTCGACGAGCTGCTCACCCTCCAGGAACCGCGCACGCCCGAGGACGACGCCGACCTCACCACCGTGCTCTCCGAACAGTTCTTCATCGTCAGCCACCAGACCTGCGAACTGTGGCTGAAGCAGATCCTGGGCGACCTCGCCGCCGTGGAGGGCAACTTTCGGACGATGACCACCGCGGGCCTGGAGCGGTCCGTCGACCTGCTCTACCGGTCCGGCGAGTTGCTGCGCCTGCTGCACGAGCAGCTCATGGCGCTCGAACGGCTGCCGTTGGAGGACTTCGCCCAGTTCCGGGCGTACCTCGGCACGGCCAGCGGCGCCCAGTCCAGCCAGTCCCACGAACTGGAGCGGGTGTTGGGCAGTGCCAGCCGCTCGGGATCGCTGTTCCTGGCCTTCCGCGCCGGGCTGGAGCGCATCGGCGCCGACCTGGAGGAGATCGTCGGGGCGGGCGTCGAGGCGGGCTCGTTCCACCGGGTCGTCGAGGCGATGCTCAGGGTCGGCAACGGCTACTTCCAGTGGAAGATCGGGCACGTGGGCCTGGTGATGAAGATGATCGGGGAGCAGCGGGGCACCGCCGGCACCTCGGGGGCGGCGCAACTCATGGACCGCGCCACGATGCCGTTCACCGAACTTCACGAACTGCGCGGCAAGGTGCACGAGCGCCGGCGCCAGCAGGCAGGCTGACTGCCGCGGGAGCAGCGCTCCGGCCCGGGCACCACGAAGGATCCGCGACGCGCATGCGAAGTGTCCGGCCCCCTTTCGCAGGGGCCGGACACTTCGCATGCCGGGGCCGGTTGGCTCAGGGAGCGGCCTCCAGGATGTAGCCCCGGCCCCACACGGTGCGCAGGCTCAGACGTACGCCGCCCAGCCGCTGGCGCAGCCGCATGATGTGCAGGTCTATCGCGTTGCTGGTGACCGCCTCGTTGTTGATGCGGCTCAGGGCCTCCTTCAGAGTGTCCCGGCGGACGAGATGACCGAAGTCGGCCAGGAAGCATCGCATCATCTCGCTCTGAGCCTCGGACATGGGCACCGACTGCCCGGCGTAGTAGAGCACCCCGGTCGGATCCAGCCCGGGCACGAAGTCGGTTCCGGTGCGCCGCTGCAAGGTGTGGACGCGAGCCGCCAGGTCGAGGCGGGCCACCGGCGGGCGCACCCAGTCCTCGGTGGGCGAGATGTCGCTCGGCGGCGCCGTCTGGCCCTCCAGGACCAGCAGGCACGGCAGCCCCGCCTCGCGCAGCTGGTCCCGTTCGTGGCTCTGTACCGGCCAGCGGAGCAACTTGACTACTTGTTTGTGAACGAGCGTGGCCATGGTCGTGACCCCCGTTTCCCGTGACAAGTGGAAGCTGGTGCTCGGGGGCCGGTGGCATCGTCGGGGCATGCGCGCGCCCGTCCGGTGCCACCGTCGCAGTGTCGGCCGACGGGGCTGCCGGAGCTGGTCCGGGACGCGAACGAGAGGTTCTGCTGCCTGGCTTCGATGCCGGTTCCCACGTGACGTCGTCACCGGCCCCCGTGATCCGGATCTTTCCGGGTCTCGGTTCCAGGTCGATTCCGGGTGGGTTCCGCCACGACGGGGGCTCGATTCCGGCTTGTGCCGCGCCTCTTCGGCCTGTGCCGCGCGTCGGTCCGTGCGGCAGGGCGGCGAAAGAAGGACGACATGATCGCGTGGGACCGCCGGTGATCAGCAAGAGACCTCATACGGGGGTCGACCATCCGACACCCTGACCGCAGTCATGATCAGGAGCATGCGATGAAGAACGAGAACAGCACACCGCGCCGGCGGGTCGCCGTCGTCGGCGCTGGCATCACCGGACCTCTGCTGTCCCTGTGCCTGGCGAGGCTGGGCTTCGAGGTGGACCTGTACGAGGCCTACGTGCGCCGGGCCCAGGACATCGGCTCGTTCCTCAACCTCGCTCCGAACGGGCGTGCCGTGCTGGAGCGCCTGGGCCTGGCCGACCGGATCCTCGAACAGGGCACCGTGGCGGGCTCCATCAGCTTCGCCAATCACAAGGGCCGGGAACTCGCGCAGAACCCGGAGCGCACCACCAATATCATGCGCGGCGAGCTCAGCAGCGCCCTGCGCGAGGCGGCGGCCGACGCCGGGGTGAAACTGCACACCGCCAAGCGCCTCGTAGCACTGGACGCGGCCGGGGACGGCCGCTGGCGAATCGGCTTCGAGGACGGCACGCAGGCCGAGGCCGAGATCGTACTCGGTTGCGACGGGGTGCACTCCACCACGCGCCGGCTGCTGCTCCCCGACGCGCCGCGGGTCGTCTACACCGAGGTGGTCGGCTCCGGGGGCAGGTCGGAGATCGGCGCCGCGGAACTCCCCGTGGACGGGCGGTTCCACATGGTTTTCGGCCTCCGCGGCTTCTTCGGCTACCAGGTGATGTCGCCCGGTGTCGTGTGGTGGTTCGAGAACCACCAGGAGACCCGCGAACGCAGCTTCGCCGAACTGGCCGAGGTCGACGACGCGCAGTGGGTGGCCCTGCTGGCCGAACGACACCGCCCCGACCCCGCGGTGATCCGACGCATCCTGACCGCCTCCACCGGACCGGTCGGCCGGTGGCCGGTCTACGAGGTGCCGCCACTGGAGACCTGGCACCGGGGGAGCGCCGCAGTGCTGGGTGACGCCGCGCACGCGGTGGCCCCGCACCTGGGGGCGGGTGCCGCGCTCGGCATGGAGGACGCCTACGAACTCGCCCTGGCACTGTACGAACACCCCACCGCGCCACAGGCGTTCACCGCGTTCGAGGAGTCCCGGCGGGACCGGGTCGCCGCGATGGCGAAGCAGGCCCGGCAGACGGGTGCGGTGATGACCCCCGACCGGTGGACCACCCGGGTGATACGCGACCTGATGCTGCCGATGGCCATCAAGCAGGGGGTGCGCAAGGGCACCGAGGCCTATTCCTATCGGCCTTCGCCGTGGCCTGTGCGGGTCGACTGAGACGCGCGCGGGCGCAACAGACCTCCGTGGCAGACCTCGGGGCCTCCTGCTGCCGCTTCGCGGGGGCGACCCCGACGGACGGTGCGGGAGGCCCCGAGGGGCCGCCGGCGGTCGTAGACCACCGGGCCGGTGTTTCAGCGCAGCTCGCCGGTGACGATCCACAGGTGACCGAACGGGTCGCGGAGGCGTCCCTCCCGTTTGCCGTACGGACGGTTCTCCACCGGAACGACCACGGTGCCGCCTCCGGCGACCATCCGCTCGGCGACGGCGTCCTGGTCGGTGAACTCCGCCTCCAGGAGGACCGGGGAGCCGCCGATGTGGTCGGGCGAGAGCCAGCCCCACTCGGGCACCGCCGGGGACAGGGATAGCGGGGAACCGCCAATCTGCAGGACGACGACCATCACGCGGCCGCTGTCGTCCTGGGCGCGGAAGACCTCCTCGGCGCCCATGGCCTTCTGGTAGTAGGTCGCGGCGGTGTCGGGGTCCGGGACGATTAATCGTGGTGTCAGACTCATGAGTTGACTCTATTCCCCCCGCGGTGGCTCGCAGGAGTGATTCGACCAGCTCGAGCCACGTGCCGCGGACGCCCTCTCGTGCGGGCGGCCGCACCGTGCGCCCATGAGCAGAGGCTGCATCGCGGCAGCGGAGGAATCGGAGGACGCCATGGCGTCGACGGCCCCGGGGGACGGGGAGACGGGCTTTGACTCCGGATCCCGCACACACACGAGACATCGGATCCTGAGGATCTGAGAACGGACATCTCGTGGCCATGAAGTACTACCCGCCGGAGTTCAAGGCAGGATCATCCCGGGCCGTGCTCGCCTCCTGGTCCATCCGGGAGGCAGCTTCTCGATCTTCGACGACAGCAGGGTCGAGGCCGAGGGATACCGTGGGGCCGAAACGAGCAACTATCAGGATCGGCTTGCCTTGTTCCGCAAGGTGTTTGGGCTCCTCCAACCCTCCGCCGTCTACGGACAGGCTTCCCGAGACCTGATCGAGTCCGCGCTGGCGGCGACCTGACGGTCGCCGGGTTACGGGGAGGGCCGGTCCGGCTGCACAACCGGTCGGCGTGGACACCGTGCACGGCGTCGTGCGGGGCAAGGAGCTGGCGAGCGGCACCCTTGCGGGGCACCTTGCCAGCGGCTCTTGGGCCTGCCCTCCGAGTGCCCGTAGACGCCGTACAAGCGCACGAATCGGGCCGACATGATCACCGGCGGCGCTCCAGGACGCCCTTGGGCAGGCGCTCGTAGAGCTCCACCCGCTTTTGCCCGCGCGGGCCCGCCGGCCGAAAACCTGCCGACCGCCGACGCGCAGCTGCTTCACCGGCGGCCGGGGCACCTGCGGAAGGCCGAGCAGACGATGACCGCGTCATACGGGGCCCCTCAGGCGCGCCCATAGTGCCGTCGCCCAGGACGGCTTCCACCGTGCTCCCCCTACGCGGTCAGCCGCCGCCGGGCTTCCGCCACCAGGTCCGGCTGGCGCTCGACGCTCACCGCAGTCTCCCAGCCGCAACAGGTCCCGGTCTCCAGCACCCGCTCACAGCCGGTGAGGCCCAGCGCGGCGGTCATTATCGCGACCAACGAGGGCTGTGTGGTCACCTGCCCGCAGGGCAGCGGCACCGGGATGTCCTGGTACGCGAGCGCACCTCGGCGGCGGGCAGCGGGTAGGTCACTCAGAGCCCGTGCTGGTCAAGAATGGTCATCAGCTTCCGCTTGCGCTTCTGGTCGGCGCGCAGGGCGGCCAGGTAGCTGGCGAACTCGGCTTCCGAACCCAGCAAGCGATGACAGGCGCGGGCGCTGAGCAGTAGCTCCGCGAGGCGCTCGTACGTACTGTCACCGGTCTGCCTGCGCAGCGGTTCGATCCGGCGCAGGTAGACGTTCAGCGCGTCGGCCGGTTCTCGGTCGCGGATCCGGTCGGCCAGGGCGAGCCATTGACCCTCGTCGGCATAGCCGCTCGAGGCCGCCTGCCAGGCGGCCTCGAGGTCGTTGTCGTCCATGAGCGCGTCGACCAGCACGGAGCCGTTGTACCAGCGGCCCTTCTTGGGCTGGGCGACGGCCTTCAGTGCTTCCAGGGCGCCCGTATGTTCGGCGTTCTCCCAGGTGCCGGCCGCACGCGCCGCCGTACGCAGGTGCTGGTAGGCGGCCAGCGAGGGACGGGCGCGCAGCAGATCCTGGCGGACTCCGACCACGTCGGCCAGGCGGCCGGCCTGCTCGTAGCGCTCACAGACGAAGTTGACCAGTTCATCGTCGGGTCCCCATTCGGCGACGGTCTCCCGCAGGCCGCGTTCCGCCCACTCGAGGGCCTGGCCCGCGCGGCCCGCTGACTCCAGCTCCCTGGCGATCACCAGGTGGGTTCGGCCGTTCGGGGCGAGGTCCGCCGCGTGTACCGCGACCAGAGCGTCCACGTTGTCGCCGTCGGCGTTCAGGACGCGCTCCATGAGGTACTTCTCCGCCCGCTTCTTCGGGTTGGCCCGCCAGGCAGCCACGATCAACGCGCGTGCCCGGGCCAGGCCCAGGTCACCGAGCACCTCCCGGTAGTCGAAGAGGTCGATGTCGGTGGCGTCGTTCGCCTCGTTCAGCAGATACGGCACCAGCCACTCGGCGGTCTCCACCGGGTCGGGCCGCGCAGTCCGGCAGGCTTCGAGATGGGCCTTGGCCAGTCTGATGGCCACGTCCCCGACCAGCCCGTCCGAGTCGTCGATCTCGTCGTACGCGCGGTCCAGACTTCGGAGAGCCTGGCGGGCCACCGCCACCGCGTCCGCCGACCGGCCACTCGCCGTCAGTGCTCGCAGTGCGGTGACCGCCTCTGCCGCCTGCCGGCCGTAAGCGTGGGCGTCGGCGTATTCGACGTAGCCGTAGCGGGCGAAGGGGCGGGTGTCGAGAAGGCTCAGAACGCGCTCGCAGACGACGCCGGTGTCCTCGCCGGCAGCGGCCGCGCGCAACTCCAGGCGGTGCCGCAGGTCACGGTCGTCGGCGAGCTGCTCCCGTACCAGGGCAAGCAGCTCCTCCCGGGTGAGGGACTCCAACCAGCCGTCCAGCAGCCGGGTGCGTGAAGCGGCGGCCGACCGCTGCTGCGGTACGGATTCGGCCTGCCCCAGGACGGCCAGGCCGACCGCCACACAGTGCTTGCAGAAGTTGCCCTCCTGGCCGTACGGGCAGTCGCACCAGCCGGAGAGCCCGTTGTCCTCGTCCTCGGTCAGTTCCACCTGGTAGGTGTCGCTTCCGCCGACGATGGCGGTGATTGCTTCGTCTCCGATCTCCAGCCGTGAGATCGCGGACAAGTAGCCGAGCCCCCGCTCGAAGGAGCGCGCCCCCGCCAGTCGGCGCAGGTCTGTCTCGTTGAAACCCAGAGCACGTGTCACGGGATTCATTCAATCGGACGGAAGCCCTCGCCACCGCGCTGTGCGGAAGGTTCAGGCCCTTTCGCGGTCCAGGCCACGGGCGAGGCCCGCGCCCGCCCCCGGGACGGCGCGGTCGCCCACACGTTCACCTCGGGAGAGTTGGCGGTGAAGGCAAGGACTGTGGCGGCAGCCCCGGGTGACCGCGGCCCGGGCTCGCCCGCGCTGGGTGCGCGGCGAGACAAGGGAGTAGCGGTGTTGGACAACGTCGGCGGCCACGGGTTCTATCGGTGTGCAGTGGGCTGGCTGTCGGTCAAGGACGCACGAAGGTCTGCCGCGACGGTTTCTGCCAGGTCACGCGAGATACCACGGGTCGACCACCTCGGGGTTGGTGACCCGAAGATGGTGAACACCGGAGCCCGCGTACGCCCCGACGTCCTCCCCCGTGGCGACGCGTGCGACGACCTCGCGCGCCAGTGTGGGGAGGAGAATGTCGCCGGCCCGGATGAGCGGGTACAGCAAGGGCTCCTCCGGGGCCGGTCCGACGCCGGAGGCCGGGCGGCCCGAGGTGATGTCCCGGACCGGCAGATATCGGGCTTCGCTCAGCTAGGAGGGCGCCTCGTCGGAGCCGCTCGGCGGGCCCGGGCGGTGGTGGACGATCGCGCCGCTCTTGATCAGGTCTCCGAGGGCGGCTGTTCGCGCCGTCGGCCGCTCGTCGGTGGACAGCTCGGGGCGGAGCGGCAGCGGGGGGCGGGGAGTGACATCGGCGTCGTGGAGCAGCTCGATCAGTGGGACCGTACGGGCCATGCCGGGGCGGGGGGCGTAGGACTCAGGAACTGCGATGTAGTCGGACCAGATCTCCGTCACCACGGGGAAGGGCTCGGCGACCTCGCTGGCGTCCACCACCAGCAGGGCTGTTGGCGAACGCAAGCTGTGGCACGACGTGAACTCCCCACCCTGGACGGACACTCCGCCGCTGATCATACGGGCAGGTCAGCGCCCATATGCCGGGAAAGGGCGGCAATATCGGCCAGCAGTGCGGCCGGTTCTCGGTCCAGGTCCAGGGCGTGCTGGTGGAGGATGATGCCCGCGTGCCGGACCCGGTGGGCGGCGTGCGGCGCATTGCCCTTCGCGTAGATGAGATGTCCCTCAGGCAGTCCGAGCGCGGTGCAGTAGGCGAGCATCTGGTACAGGTCGGCGTCCGGGTAGCCGTCCCGTTTCTCTGCCTTGTACTTGGCGTCGGCGACCGCGCGCGGGGTGCCGTCCGGCCCGTACACCACGAAGTCCGGCTTCATGCGGATCGCATCCTCCTCGTCGAGGTGGTGCGGGTCCTGGAGGGCGCCGGTGAGATCCGAGCCGCGCAGCGCCTCGCGCAAGGCGACCGTCACGAAGTCCTCGAAGAGCCTGTTCATATCGAACAGGAAGCCGTCGATGCGCAGGCTGCCAGGCGCGTGGTCGGGTGAGGACCCGTCGAGCACGGCGCGCGCGAGGTGCAGGGCGGGCTGGTAGCGGGTGTTCAGTCGCGACGGCTGCCAGGCCGGCAGCGGCTGTCCGGGAACCAGCGGGGTGGTGTCGGCGAGCCGGACGCGCTGGTGCAGGAGGCGTCGGCGTACCTCGCGCGGCACGCCCGGCAGGCGCAGCAGCCGCTCGACGGCCGCCCGCAGGGTGCGGTTCTCGGCGATGTCGTTGGTGAATTCGTCGTACGCCACCTCGACCGGCAGAGCGGCCCCGAAGCGGCGCCGTATCTGATCCGCCTCGCGGATCCGCCCACGGACCACCAGCGCGCTCTCCTCGGTCGCCCGGTACCCCTGGAGCAGCCCCTGGCGCAGGGCCCGGTCGATCTGCCGCTCCACGGCGTGCGCGAGCGCGGGCAGCACCTCGCGATGCTCACCCACGTCGACCTGACCGTCCCGCCAGGTGCCCTTCGGGTCGAGGCTGTAGCCGAGCAGGAAGAGCAGCCGCGCGATGGGCACCTTGGGCGTGACACGGACGGTGACCGGCCCGCTCCCGCCGCCCGGTACGTCGACGGACACCGCCCCGACCTTGCTGCCGGCCCGCAGCAGCCAGCGACCCGGCGTGTACGGGTCGGGGGAGGCGTCCACGATCCGGGCGGCGGCCAGCGCCCGGCCGACCGCGTTCGGAAGGACGTGGCCGGTGGTCGGGGCGTGCTCGACGAGCTCGATGACCGTGGTCACGCGAGCCATACCGGCTCGGGCTCGGGCGGCTGGGGAAGCGACCGCCGCAGCGCGGTGAGCCCGTACCGCTTCTCGATGTCGATGCCCTCCCCGTAGTGGTGCTCCTCCAGCAACGGAAGGATCTTCGTCCGCCAGGTGCGCTCCAGACCGCCGTTCCGGTACACGCCCTTCTTCATCAGGTACGACGGCCCGATCCGGAAGTCGGGGTCGTCGATCCGGGCGTTGAGCGCGTCCAGGAGCTCGGCCGGCTCGGCGTCCCGCTCCTGCGATTCGAGCCAGCGCCGTAGGAGCCCGCTGGTGGGCTCGGTGCGCGGGGACAGCTCCACGAACGCGAACCGGCGCCGCATGGCCGCGTCCACGAGAGCGATCGAGCGGTCCGCGGTGTTCATGGTGCCGATCACGAACAGGTTCGGGGGCAGCGCGAAGTCGTCGCCGGAGTAGGTCAGCCGGACCGACTTGTTCCGGTATTCGAGGAGGAAGTACAGCTCGCCGAAGACCTTGGCCAGGTTCGCCCGGTTGATCTCGTCGATGATCAGGAAGTGCGGCAGGTGCCGGTTGCCCTCCCGCGAGGCCAGGTCGGCCAGCTCGCGCAGCGGTCCGGCGGTGAGTCGGAAGGCGACCTCCCGGGTCTCGGGATCCTCCTGCGGTCGGAAGCCCTCGAAGAAGTCCTCATAGGCGTAGGAGGGGTGGAACTGGACCAGCTTCACCTGCTCCGGGCCTCCGCCGAAGAACTCAGCCAGCTTCAGGGCCAGGTAGGTCTTGCCGGTGCCGGGCGGCCCGTACAGGACGAGTTGCCGGTCGTCCCACAGCAGGTCCCGGACCTCGCGCAGCCAGTCCGTCTTGTGGACCAGCAGCTCGGCGGCCAGTTCGTCCGTGGGCTCCGGCAGCTCCAGCTCCCGCCGGGCGGCGAGCGCCGGGATCTCCACGCTCGGATCCCGCTCTATCGCCTCGGCCTCGCCGGCCAGCTCCTCGTCCGTGAGCCCGAGGCCGTCGATGACGGCCTGGACGGTGGTCAGCTCCACCACGTCGTGCTGGATGGACAGCCTCTGCTGGAGCTCCTCGGGCAGCTCCTCGTACGCGTACCCCTCGTCCTGCCAGGTCACCGGGCGGCGCAGGTTGGACCGGTGGTCCTCTGACTCGGCCTGTTCGACCTCCCCGGTGATCTCCCCGACGTACAGGCGACCGCCGGAGATGGTGCACACGGTGTCACCCGGCTTCATCCTGGACAGGAACGCGTGCAGCTCCTCCACCAGGTCCTGCTTCTGGCTGTAGGTCGCCGTGGACTCGTAGTCCTCCTGGACGAGGCTGCGGACCTGCTCCTTGCTGATGCCCGTTTCCACCCCCTGCCGCAGCCGGGAGGCCGCCAGGGTCACCCGCCCCTCGGGCAGCCATATGCGCTGGACGAGATCGAGCCCGGTGACGTTCGAGCCGCGCACGAGCCAGGCGCGGTTGGGGCCCCAGGACGCATCCGGCATGAAGTCGCCGAGCGGCCGGCCGTCCTCCGTCTTCCAACTCAGCCAGCCGTTGCAACTGCTGCCGGTCAGGACCGCGCCGGCCTCGGACGGGGAGTTGAAGGTGATCGTGTCGGTCGTCTCAAGCCAGCCCGGCCATGCTTGGGAGTGCTTGATCCGCCCCTCAGCGATGAGCTTTTCGCGCAACCGGTGGGCGGAGGCCACCTGCTTGGCGAAGGACGGTACGGCCTCCGGACGCACGGGCTGACCGGGCCCGACGACGAACCGGCGGCTGCCGTTCGTCCCCATCTCATCGGTCTGCCGCCCGCGTGCCTCCGGCCCGCCGTTCGGCAGCCGCAGGCGGAACTCCGGGTACGGGTCCGATGCCATCGGGGCCTTCCTTCTTCTCTTCCATGGGCTGGCGGATCACTTGTCGGCAGGCTAGTCGGAGCCACTGGCAGTGGGACCGGTCCCCGTCACCAGGGGTCGAGGTCGTGCTCGCGCGGTGCGGTCTCAGGGAGCATGACCTCGCGCGTACGAGCGGTCAAAGGGGACAGTCGTGCCGTCGAGCGGTCGATCTGAAAGACGAAGGCCTTGGCTTTGTCGGCGAACGCTGCGGCCGGCCGACTGATACCGGCACCGGTCACCAGGATCAGCCGCTTGGGAAGGACCTCGCCGGATGCCGCAGCCAGGCCGTTGAGGCGTTCCACCTCGGACAGCGAGAGATCCTTGGCGCCGCCGTCCCGGATCTGGATGTCAAAGCCATCCGAATGGATCGGGGCCGCGAAGTCACTCGTGGAGACGGCATCGAAGCCGAGCATGTTCAGCTGGTCGACCACAGCCCGTGGGATTCCCCTGCCTGCCGCCGTCACCGAGGTGGCCGGATCGGGCGCGGCTTCGTCCTCGAAGAGCGCCAGGGCGGCGGGCTCCGGTTCCTCGACGGTGAAGAGGGAGTCCTGCCGCATCGACGGGATGCGCCCACGGCCGGCGGAACGCCTGACGGGCTCCCAGGGGAAGCTGGTGCCCCAGTGGGCCGGCCCTTTGCCGATCACATCGGCGACCTCGTCGACGGACACGGTCGCGCGAGGGACACCCGGTGCGGCTACCGACTGATCCCGCAGACTGCGGGCAAGGTCGACCCGGCCCCAGGTGCCCCAGTCGCGGATGTACGCATCGACCATCCAGCCGAGGGTGGGCTTGAGTGAGATCCGGACGAAGGCGTCGGCGAGTTCGGCGTCCACGTACGTCCCCGCGGACTCGCGGACCAGCACAAGCTCCGGGTCACTACGCGAGCCCCGGGCGAACCACCGGTTCCCCACGACGACCCGACGCACGCGCACCCCGCGTGCGTCGAGGAGATCGGCCAGCTCGGTCATGTCCGAGGGTTCCCCCTCGTCCCAGCACAACGGCGACGGCACCGGCGTATCGAAGAGGTGGGCCGCCGCACGGGCGTACAGGGCGCCGACGAGTACCTCGACGGATGTGTCGAGGGCCCACACGGACGGATCGCTGTGCAGGGACGGATCGACGACGGTCCAGGCGACCTGGTGTTTGTAGTTCACGCGGGCGAGCGCGACGGAGCGTCCTCCCGACAGGTTGACCTTCAGGAAGAAGGGGCCGGCAGCGTTGAACTCGACCCGGTCGGCCAGCTCCGGATGGCGCTCCAGAAAGGTGCTTTCCAAGCTCTGGAAATACAGAAAGTTACCGAGGGCGGCGACCATGTCGCCCGTGGGGAAGGCCAAGTGAACACGCTCCAGGGGGCTTGTGCCGCCGGGCGGTGCAGGCTTGACCGCCGGAAGGAAGCGTAGATCGCCCCCCATTCCGTGATCAAAGGCGTTCTTCGGCCGATTGGCCGGAAGGAGCCGCATGCGCTGAGGGAATCTCTGCCTCCGCCCACACGGTCTTCCCGCTCGGCGGGTACGGCACGACGCCCCAACGGTCGGCGAGCGCGGCGACGAGCAGTAGGCCACGGCCGGTCTCGCCGTCGGCGGGCTGGGGGAGCACGGGCATCCGGTCGCGGCGGGCGTCGGTGACCTCGATGCGCAGCGTCCGGGGAGCGGGCGAGAGCGACAGCCCGAGCCGGAAGTCCCGGCCCTACACCTGGCCGTGGAGCACGGCGTTCGCGGTCAGCTCGGCGACGATATGCTCGGCACGCTCCGTGACGCTCAACGGTACGCCCCAGCTGCGGAGTTCGGTGACGGCGAGCGGCCGAGCCGGGCCCCGCGCCGGGTGGACGACAGCAGCAGGGAGAAGACACCCGGGTCGGTGTCGAGTTGTGGGGAGGAGGGGTTCATAGGGGCCACGGTGACGGTGGTGGGACGGGCTCCGCGAGGGGTGCGCCCCGTACGCGGAGTCAGCGTACGGGCACGGGAAGCGGACGGTATCGGCGGCGTGTGCCGGTCGGTTGAGTCCCGGATCGCGGCCGCCGTGCCGGGCGACTACCTGATCGACCTGCGGGGCGGGGCAGGCCAGGCAGCACCCGCCGTACAGGAATGGCTGGGCGGTCCGGGACTGCAGCGCAACTACGGAGCCAACGTCCCCCCGGTTGGCCTACCGCTTCCACATCGCACCGCTCGTACCCGCCGAGGAGTACCACGGGCTCGCGTTCGTGGCGAAGTCGACCTGCTCCCGCCCCCTGGAGTGATCTCACCCCAACAGGGAGAGGGCCGCGTTGAGAGTCAGCTTCCACATCGGTTCGGCCCCGGTCCCGAAGGCGGCGGTGAGCGCGTATCCCACCGCGGCGGAATCGGGCGTGCGCCGTCCCTCGTCCTGCCACTCGGCCCACACCCGGCCGTCGCCGACCGATGTGAAGACACCGATCCGCTCCCCGTCCAGCAGCAGTCTGCTTTCGCCGGGGGAGCGCGGCACCAACCGGTACCGGCCGTCATCGACTCGGTACGAATGCCGGGTGAGGAATTCCTTCGCCGGAACAAGCCGCACCGCGGCACCGTCCACGGTCATCGTGACCGCGCTCACGTCTCGTGTTCCCGATGGGCAGGGGGGGGACTCCAGCGGCCTCCCCTCCGCCCTGCGCGCCACGGCCCTGGGGATGCCCCCTCCCTCGACGATCAGCTCCCCCGCCGTCCAGCCGGACGTCGACTCGTCCGAACCGGGGATCGTCGGCGGGGACGTAATCGAAGACGTGAGCGGACACGGGACTCCCTGTTCAAAGGACGGTTCGGACAGCCTGGTGTTTCCAGCCTGCGGGACGGCGGCCACAGGCCTTAAGGGATCGGCCACCGGTCCCTCCGGCGATCTGTTGAAGCGTCAGGGAAATCGACAATTGGGCAGCATGAGTCCTGAAAGACCCGGGGAACGCTGACCGAACATGCGAATGGTTGTAATCTGCGGGGACCGCCCTTGACCTGCAATGAGCAGGCAGGGAGCAGACATAACGGGAGTATTCAATGCTTCGTACCATGTTCAAGTCCAAGATCCATCGGGCTACCGTCACCCAGGCCGACCTGCACTACGTCGGCTCCGTCACCGTCGACGCCGACCTGCTGGACGCGGCCGATCTGCTGCCCGGGGAGCTCGTCCACATCGTGGACATCACCAACGGGGCGCGGCTGGAGACCTACGTCATCGAGGGGGAGCGCGGGTCCGGGGTGATCGGGATCAACGGCGCCGCCGCGCACCTGGTGCACCCCGGGGACCTGGTCATCCTCATCAGCTACGCGCAGGTCGAGGACGCCGAGGCCCGGGTGTTCGAGCCCCGCGTCGTGCACGTGGACGGTGACAACCGGATCGTCGAGCTCGGTGCGGATCCTTCCGCTCCGGTGCCGGGTACGGACCAGCGGCGCAGCCCGCACGCCGTGGCTGTCTGAGGGGAGTCGGGGATCATGTCGATCGAGTTCCAGGATGACCGTGAGGCCGGACGGCTGCTCGCCGTCGAGGACGGGGCGGTGGTCGGCCACATCGCGTACTTCGTGCTCGCTGACGCGCCCCACGCCCTGGTCGCGGTGCACACCATCGTCGAGCAGGGGAACCAGGGCCGCGGCATCGCGGGCGGGCTGGTGCGGACCTTCTACGGGATCGCCGCTGCCGAAGGGGTGCCCGTGGTGCCGCTCTGCCCGTACGCGGCGAGCTGGGCCGCCAAACACCCCGACGAGGCGCCCGAGCCGGCCGCCGAGGTCGTAGTGGCGGCCAAGGCGCAGCTCGCCGCGACCCCCGACCTCGGGTGACCGATCTGCTCCTGCTGCACACCTCGCCCGTGCACGTCCCGGTCTTCGACGCCCTGCGCGACCGGAACCATCCGGGGGCCGTCCTCGGGCACCTGGTGGTACCGGAGCTACTGGCCCGGGCCCGGGCCGAAGGGCCGGAGTCGGTGGCTCCGGCCCTTCGGGGGCTGCTGCTCGCGCACACGGGATCGCCCGTGCTGGTCACCTGCTCGACCATCGGGGCGACCGCGGAGCAGTTGGCTCCGGCGCTCGGCGTCCCGGTGCTCCGGGTGGACCGGCCGATGGCGGCCGCCGCGGTCCGGGCGGGAACGCGGATCGCCGTACTGGCCGCCCTCGCGTCGACCCTCGCCCCGACCTGCGCACTGCTGGCCGAGGAGGCCGGTGAACGGCCCGTGTCGATCGGCACGCACCTGGTCGCCGGCGCCTGGGACCGCTGCGAGGCCGGGGACGGCGCCGGCTACCTCGCCCGGGTCGCCGCGGCCGCCGACTCCGTCACCGGCGCGGACGTCATCGTGTTGGCGCAGGCTTCCATGGCCGGGGCCGCGGACCTGGCCACGGGCCCGGTCCCGGTGCTCTCCAGCCCGGCTCCGGGCCTGGCCGCGGGCCTGGCGGTGCGCTCGGCCGCGTAGGGCAGGCATATCGGCCGGAATCGCGGGAAGGTGGCCCGTATGGTGCGAAAGCGAGATGTAGAAGGAACGCAGCCGCCCGTCCCGGGGCCGGGCCCCTTCCCCGATCCCGAACCCATTCCCCGGCCCGTGCCGCCCGTGCCCGCCCCGGTGCCCGAGCCGGACCCGGTCCCCGCGCCGCCGGGGCCCGCGCCGATCCCTCAGCCCGGGCCCCTCAGCTAGTACGGCGAGCGGCTAGTGCGGCGAGCGACCTACGACGTGCGGACCTCGGAGCGGTCGCCGCTCCAGTGGGTGTGGAAGGAGCCCTCGCGGTCGGTCCGACGGTAGGTGTGCGCTCCGAAGAAGTCCCGCTGCCCCTGGGTGAGGGCCGCGGGCAGCCGCTCCGCGCGCAGCGCGTCGTAGTAGGCCAGTGAGGCGGCGAAGGCCGGAACCGGGATGCCCTGGCGCACCGCCGCCACCAGCACGGACCGCCAGCCGTCCTGGGCGGCCGCGATCTCCTCCGCGAAGTGCGCGTCCGCCAGCAGGCTCGGCAGCTGCGGCTGCGCGTCGTACGCCGCCCGGATCCGGTCCAGGAACGCGGCCCGGATGATGCAGCCGCCGCGCCACAGCGAGGCCACGGCGCCCAGGTCCACGTTCCAGCCGTACTCCTCGCTGCCGGCCCGGATCTGGTGGAAGCCCTGGGTGTACGAGACGATCTTCGACGCGTACAGCGCCTGCTCCACATCGGCGGCGAAGGCCTCCGCCGCCTCCGGTGCGAGCACGGCGGCCGTCGGGCCCGCCAGCCCGCGCGCGGCCCCGCGCAGGTCCGCGTGGCCCGAGACCGCGCGGGCGAAGACCGCCTCGGCGATCCCCGACACCGGGACCCCGAGGTCGAGGGCGATCTGCACGGTCCAGCGGCCGGTCCCCTTCTGCTCGGCGGCGTCGGCCACGACGTCGACGTACGGGCGTCCGGTCGCGGCGTCCGTGTGGGCGAGCACCTCCGCCGTGATCTCGATCAGGTACGAGTCCAGGCGCCCCCGGTTCCACGCCCGGAAGGTCTCCGCGATCTTCGCGGGGGAGTAGCCCGCGGCCTCGCGCAGCAGGTGGTAGGCCTCGGCTATGAGCTGCATGTCGGCGTACTCGATGCCGTTGTGCACCATCTTGACGAAGTGTCCGGCGCCGTCGGGTCCCACGTGCGAGGTGCACGGCGTGCCGTCGGCGGCCTTCGCGGAGATCTTCTCCAGCAGCGGTCCGAGGGAGGCGTACGACGTCGTCGAGCCGCCCGGCATGATGCTCGGGCCCAGCAGCGCGCCCTCCTCACCGCCGGAGATGCCCACGCCCACGAAGTGGAGGCCGCGCTCCCGCAGTTCCCGCTCGCGGCGCCGGGTGTCCTCGAAGTGCGCGTTGCCGCCGTCGATGATGACGTCGCCCTCCTCCAGGAGCGGGGCGAACTCGCTGATCACGGCATCGGTCGGCTCCCCGGCCTTCACCATGATGACGATGCGCCGGGGGCGCTCCAGCGCGTCGACGAACTCCTTCGCCGACCCGGCCGCCACGAAGGAGCCCTCGTGCCCGAACTCCTCGACCAGTGCGGTGGCCTTGGCGGCGGTGCGGTTGTGGACGGCCACGGTGAATCCGTTGCGGGCGAAGTTGCGGGCGAGGTTGCTGCCCATGACAGCGAGTCCGGTGACGCCGATCTGGGCTGTGCTGGTGCTCATCGGTGCGCTCCTGCTTGCTTCGGTGTGCCTTCGGTGGGCGGGGAGCACCGAAGCTACCCCCCATGCGGACCCCGGTGGATCTTTTACTCATGGAGATACAGTCAAGTTCCCGCGGCATGCGCCCCGTTGCGCCTCTTGTCACGCTCTGATCGTGACGTTAAGTTGTGCGGTTCCTGATGTCTTCGAGGGGGGCTCCCATGGGTGTACGGGGCCGGCACCGCCGGTATCAGCCGAGCAGCATCAACCGGGCCTCACTGGCCGTCACCGCCGGCGGGGCCGGTATTGCGCTTCCGTTCATCGGTGCCGGAGTCGCCCACGCGGCCTCCGTGGACACCTGGGACAAGGTCGCCTCCTGCGAGTCGACGAACAACTGGCGCATCAACACCGGCAACGGGTACTACGGCGGCCTCCAGTTCAGCCAGAGCACCTGGCGGGCCTTCGGCGGCACCGCCTACGCCCCGCGCGCCGACCTGGCCACCAAGGACCAGCAGATCGCGGTCGCGGAGAAGGTCCTGGGGGGCCAGGGGCCGGGCGCCTGGCCCAACTGCGGGAAGCAGGCCGGACTCACGCGCAGCGGCCCGGCGCCCGCCGTCACCCCGCAATCCCAGACGCAGACGCAGACGCAGACCCAGAAACAGAGCCTGACGCAGAAACAGGCCCCCGTGGCGCGGACGACCCCGGAGCAGGGCGGCGGACCGCGCCCGACCGGGACCTCCGTCCTGCCGAACCCCTACGTCGTCGCGCCCGGCGACTCGCTCTCCGCGATCGCCACCGACCAGCACGTCGAGGGCGGCTGGCAGGCGCTGTACGAGACCAACCGGACCGCCATCGGCGGCAACCCGAACCTGATCTTCCCGGGCCAGCGGCTCACCCTTCGGGTCACCACGGCGCCGGCCCTGCCGCCGCCGCCCAGGCAGGACCCCGAGAAGCCGCCGCGGACCGCCGACCCGGTGACCCCCGTGGAGCCGGCCGCCGAGAAGCCGGTCGAGAAGCCCGCGCCCAAGCCGGTCGAAAAGCCCGCCGAGAAGCCCGCCGAGAAGCCGGTCGAGAAGCCCGCGCCGGAGGCCGCCTCAGCGCAGCAGAAGCCGGCTGCGGGCGGATTCTCCGCCCCCGTCGACGCTGCCCTCGGCACCGCCTACCGCGTCTCGGGTTCCTCCTGGTCCAGCGGCTACCACACGGGCGTCGACTTTCCGGTGGCTACCGGCACCGCCGTCAAGTCGGTGGGTCCCGGCGAGATCGTTTCCGCCGGCTGGGCCGGGGCCTACGGCTACCAGGTCGTCATCCGGCACACCGACGGCCGGTACTCCCAGTACGCCCACCTCTCCGCCCTCGGCGTCAAGGCCGGCCAGCAGGTCTCCGGAGGCCAGCGCATCGGCCGCTCCGGCTCGACCGGCAACACCACGGGCCCGCACCTGCACTTCGAGATGCGCACGGGACCCGGCTACGGCTCCGACATCGACCCGCTCAAGTACCTCCGTGGCCACGGGGTCCGCATCTGACCCGCGCACATGCGAGGGCACGACGGTGAGCAGGATCAGGCCGGCCGCCGCGAGCGCGGCGCTGGCCACCGCCGCCGTCGCGCCCGCGGCCCCGTACCGGAAGCCCTCGTCGAACAGCGTGATGCCGACCGTCGCCGCCACCACCGGGTTGACCACCGTCACCGTGGCCAGCGGCGCGGTCAGCCCGGCGCCCCGGTAGGCCGCCTGGGACAAGAGCAGCCCGCCGGCCGCAAGGACCGCGATCGCCGCGAGGTCCGGCCACAAACCGGGCAGCGCGCCCGGCCGGAAGTCCTCGGCCACCGACTTGGTGAACACCGAGGCCATACCGAAGGCGGTACCGGCGGCCGAGGCCAGGAGCACGCTGTGCAGCACCGCCCGGTGCATCCGGTGCGCCGCCAGGAACAGCACCAGCACCGCGCCGGCGGTCACCACGAGCAGCACGCGCCGCTCGTCCCCCGCCAGCGCCGGCTCCGCCCGTCCGCTCCCGCCGGTCAGCGCCAGCAGCCCGGCCAGGCCGACCGTGGCCAGCACCGCCCCGCGCCAGGCGGCCGCGCCCGCCCGGCGCCGTACGAAGACGGCGGCCATCGGCAGGGCGAAGACGATGGTCAGGGCGCCCAGCGGCTGGACCAGACTCAGCGGCCCGTACGCGAGGGCCACCACGTGCAACAGCGCACCGAGGCCGTTCAGCCCCACCGCCACCCACCAGACGCCCCGGCGCAGCGGGGCGTACCGGCGGTCCGGCGTGCTCGCCGCGACCCGTTCCTGGACGATCGCGCCACCCGCGTACGCCAGGGCGGACACGAGGCAGAGTAGGACCGACAGCGCCAGTGCACTCATAAGCTCCACAATGCCCGACCCACCTGCGCTATTCCTCCGTCCACAGGTGGTGATCAGTCATACTCCCGACGTAGTACGGGAGTACGCAGCGTGGCCCCTCGGGCAGCGGAAAGCGACCCCCGACGGGGCCCCGACGCCGCCGGTTCGCCGCATACGGTGACGCCCCACTCGCGGTGGGTGAGGGGGGCGGGAGCGGGTTTGGCTCCGGGCATGGGGGATCCGTACAGTTTCCCTTTTGAGGACTTCCGCAGCAGGCGGATGCGGACGAGTGATCAAGGAACGGCAGCGGCAATGACGGTGACCGAAGACAGCCAGGACTACGGCCACGACTCCGAGCCCACCTACGGGCCCGGTATCGACCCCGACCGACTGGCCCTCTGCCTCAGCGTGCTCGACGAGCTGGACAAGATCGACGTCGACCACCCCGACGCGATCACCGTACGCCGCGCCACCGCCGGCCTCTACCGGACGGTCAAGCAGCGCCGCCGCCAGGAGCGCCGCGCCGCCAAGACCGCCAACGACAAGGCCGTCACCGAGGCCACCGCCACCGGTTCCGCCGAGCGCATCGACGACGAGACCGAGGGCATCCTGCCCTCCTCGGTCACGGAGGCCGGCCGGATCGCCGGGATACTCCAGCGCCCGCGCTCCTGCTACGTCTGCAAGACGCGGTACGTCGAGGTCGACTACTTCTACCACCAGCTCTGCCCGGGGTGCGCCCTCGAGAACCGGACCAGGCGGGAGGCCCGCGCCGACCTGACCGGCAAGCGCGCGCTGCTCACCGGCGGCCGGGCCAAGATCGGCATGTACATCGCGCTGCGGCTGCTGCGCGACGGCGCCCACACCACGATCACCACGCGCTTCCCCAAGGACGCCATCCGCCGCTTCAAGGCGATGGAGGACTCCGCGGACTGGATGCACCGCCTGGAGGTCGTCGGCATCGACCTGCGCGACCCGGCCCAGGCCGTGGCCCTCGCCGACCAGGTGGCCGCGGCCGGGCCGCTCGACATCCTGATCAACAACGCGACGCAGACCGTGCGCCGCCTGCCCAGCGCCTACGCGGCGCTGGTCGAGGGGGAGGCCGCGCCGCTTCCCGCCGGTGAGCTCCCCGCCCACCAGGTCATCGGCGCCTTCAACTCCGGCGCGGTCGACGGCCTGGCGGCACTGCCCGTCGGAGTGAGCGGGCTGGAGGCACAGAAGGTCGCCGACCTCGCCCTGGTCGCGGGCAACGCCAGCCTGGAGCGGCACCTCGCCGGCACGGCCATCGACGCGGGCGGCCTGCTGCCCGACGTCGTCGAGAGCAACACCTGGGTGCAGACCATCGACCAGATCTCCCCGGTGGAGCTGCTCGAGACCCAGCTGTGCAACTACACGTCGCCGTTCATCCTGATCAGCGCACTTCGACCGGCCATGGCGCAGGCCGCCCGAAAGGCGGCGAACGGGCGGGCGTACGTCGTCAACGTCTCGGCCATGGAGGGCGTCTTCAGCCGCGGCTACAAGGGTGCGGGGCACCCGAACACCAATGCCGCCAAGGCCGCGATGAACATGGTGACGCGGACCAGCGGTCAGGAGATGTTCCAGACCGACCGCATCCTCATGACCTCGGTCGACACCGGCTGGATCACCGACGAGCGCCCGCACTTCGACAAGCTGCGCCTCGCCGAGGAAGGCTTCCACGCCCCGCTGGACCTGGTCGACGGCGCTGCCCGGGTCTACGACCCGATCGTCCGCGGCGAGGCCGGCGAGGACCTGTTCGGCGTCTTCCTCAAGGACTACGCCCCGGCGAACTGGTAGCCCGGGACGCTCCCCGTCCTGGTCCTACAGGGTCCCGTCAGGCCTGCTCGACCCTCTTGACCCCCTCGGCCCCCTCGGCCCCTTCGATGGACCGAGGGGGTCGAGTGCGTTCCCGGGGGACGCGGCCCGGCAGGACCCGGCCGCGACCAGCTCCAGCAGCGGCTGCCAGTCCTCCAGCACGCCCGCGTCCAGGCCGGCCGCGGCGGCCGAGTCCCGGGCCTGGCGCAGGGTGGCCACCGCCTCGGCGTCGTCGCCGTAGCCGTCGCCGTCGCGGTGTCCGTCGTCCGCGCCGACGGGCCGGTCCGGCGACTGCAGACGTACCAGCCGGGCCACCCGCTCGCCCAGCAGCGGGCGGATCGACTCCGCCGCCACCCCGACGGTAACCGTCCCGTCACTCAGACGGAGCAAACGCCCGAGGCGGTGCACCAGGCCCGCGATCTGCAGTTCCTTGTCGAAGGGCCGCGAGCGGCGCAGCAGGGCCGCGGTCCGTAGACCCCGGTCGTCGGGGTCGGCGCGCAACAGCTCCATCAGCTCCAGCACGCTTGTGACATAAGGGACTTGAGCCCCGGGAACTTTGGACCTCGCCACCACCGACCCCTTCCGTCACGTCCCGCACGTCCGGGGTCGAGCAGATCAGGCGCCACGTACCCGCAGACCCACGACTTGCTGAACTAGGAGCGAAAGTAAGAGGGCGCAGCGGATTTTGCCTTCCTATCGAGCGGAGGTCCGCTCATATGTGTACTCTGGGGCATCAAGACGGCCCCCATCCGGGCCGCGCTCCACTAAGGCGCCACCGCGTCCGGAAACCTTTCATCCCTTGCCCGGCGCGCGGTCCGCTTACCGGGTTACGCGACACGAAGGAGTGCGCGGTGACTGAGAAGACAAAGCCCGAACCGACGGTCATGGAGCGGACGGGAACGCGGGCGAAGCCCCGGACCGACGAACTCGGAAGCCTAGAGGTCTGGGCCCGATCCGCCCCGATCCGGCTGGCCGGGTACGAGGACGACCTGGCGGAAGCGCACATCCTGCCCGGTATCGACTAGTCCGCACAGCGGTGCCAAGCGCCCCCCGTGCCCACGCGCACCGGGGGCGCTGCCCTGCCCGAAACGGTTCCCCTCACGGCTACGCCCTCAGCGTCTTCGCCGACGGCGATCACCGCTTCCGCCGCTCCGCCCCCTCCCGGCAGGCTGGCGCCCATGAAGCTGCTGATGCTGGGTGGTACCGAATTCGTCGGACGCGCGATCACCGAGGACGCCCTGACCCGGGGCTGGGAGGTGACCGTCTTCCACCGCGGACACCACACGCCCCCGCCGGGCACCTCCGCCCTCCACGGCGACCGCACCGCCCCCGACGGGCTGGCCGCCCTCGGCACGGGCGAGTGGGACCTGGTCGTCGACACCTGGGGCGGCGCCCCCACGGCGGTGCGCGACAGCGCCCGCCTGCTGCGCGACCGGGTCGGACGGTACGCGTACGTCTCCAGCCGCTCGGTGTACGCCTACCCCGCCCCGGCCGGCCTCGCCGAGGACGGCCCCCTGGTCGGCGGCTCGCCGGACGCCGGGCCGACCGCCTACGCCGAGGACAAGCGGGGCGGCGAACTCGCCGCCCTGGACGCCTTCGCGGACCGCGCCCTGCTCGTGCGCGCCGGACTGATCCTCGGCCCGTACGAGAACGTCGGCCGACTGCCGTGGTGGCTGGACCGCACCGCCCGCGGCGGCCCGGTGCTCGCCCCGGGACCGCGGGACCTCCCCATCCAGTACATCGACGTGCGCGACCTCGCGCACTGGACCCTGGACGCCGCTGCGGCGGGGCGCTCGGGCGCGTACAACCTGGTCTCCCCGTCCGGGCACGCCACGATGGGCGGACTCCTCGACGCCTGCGCCACCACCACCGGGGGCGGCGCCGAACTGCGCTGGACCGACCCGGACCGGCTCCTGGAGGCGGGCGTGCAGCCCTGGACCGAGCTCCCGGTCTGGGTCCCCGAGGGCGAGGCCCACGACCACATGCACCGCGGGGACGTCTCCAAGGCGCTGGCGGCCGGTCTGACGTGCCGGCCGGTCGAGGAGACCGTGGCCGACACCTGGGCCTGGCTGCGCGGGCTCGGCGGAGCCGCCCCGCAGCGCCCCGACGTGCCGGCCAAGGGCATCTCCGCGGAGCGGGAGGCCGCCCTACTCGGGCTCTGAGCGGCGTGCGTCCGCGAGACGGGTCGGAGGGAGGTACTCGCGCACGAGCGTGCGGTGCCACCAGGCCCCCGTCTCGCGCAGCTCCCGCCAGGTGGTGAACCGGTAGCGGTACAGCAGGGCGCGGACGTGGCGGGGCGGGGCGTCCGGGAACGGGTTGTCGCGCAGCAGCCGCAGCGTGTCCCGGTCGCCCGCCAGCAGCCGCTCCACGAACGGCCCGAACCAGTCCCGCGCGTAGTCGGGGGAGATGGCGGCGAACCACATCAGCCAGTCCAGCCGCAGGTGGTACGGGGCGAACTGGCGCGGAAGGAGGCCCGGTTCACCCGGCTTGCCCTTGAACCCGTACTCGCGCCAGTCCCCGTCCGCGCGCGGCACCCGGTCCGCGGTGCCCTCCACCGCCACTTCCATCCGGACCCGGCCGACCGAGCCGAAGGCCCCGTAGGTGTTGACCAGGTGCAGGGCGTCGAAGGAGCGGTTCATCACCTGGCGGCGCGAGACCATGTTGAGCACCGGGTGCCGGCTGAGGAACAGGACGAGTGCGGTCACCGCGCACACCAGGACCACGAACCACACGGGACCCGTGCGCGAGGCGGCCGCCGGGGGAGCGCCCGCGAGCCCGGTGAAGTCCACGGCCGAGACGGCCAGCGTGATCGTCAGCCAGTTCAGCCAGGCGAAATTGCCCGAGAGCACCAGCCACAACTGCGTCGCGATGACGATCCCGGCGGCGTACGAGGCCACCGGCTGCGGGGTGAACAGGAGCACCGGGACGATCAGTTGGGTCACGTGGTTGGCCGCGCACTCCACCCGGTGCAGCGGTTTCGGCAGATGGTGGAAGAACCAGCTCAGCGGCCCGGCCATCGGCTGCGTCTCGTGGTGGAAGTACAGGCAGGTCAGCTTGCGCCAGCAGGGGTCCCCGCGCATCTTGATCAGCCCGGCCCCGAATTCCACGCGGAAGAGCACCCAGCGCAGCAGCCACAGGACCAGCACGGGCGGACCGGCCCGCGCGTTGCCGAGGAACACGGCGAGGAAGCCCACCTCCAGCAGCAGCGACTCCCAGCCGAAGGAGTACCAGGTCTGGCCCACGTTCACGATCGAGAGGTAGAGCAGCCACAGCACGGCCCACATCGCCATGGCCGCGCCCAGCGGCACCTCGTCCCCCGCCCCGGCGCCCAGGGCCGCCGCCAGTGCGGCGCCGGTCCAGGCGCAGCCGGCGAAGAGCCGGTCCGAGTAGCGCAGTTGGAACAGGCTGGGGGCGCGCCGGAAGGGCACGTACCGTACGTAGCGCGGTACGGGCGTCATGCCGTGCGCCCCGATCAGGGCCCGGAACTGCAGGGCGGCCCCGAGGAAGGCGACGAGGTAGACCCCGGCCAGGGCCCGCTGGAAGACCAGCCGGGCGAGCCAGTATCCGGGCGCCGTGAACCAGTCCATCGCCTCCAGTATCGGACCGTTCAGCCGGTGGCGGCCAGCTTGCGCAGGTGGTGGCCGAGCCAGCGGGCGTAGCGCAGCTGGAGGAAGGGGACCACCGGGCCGGCGAGGCGGGTGTACCAGGTGTTCGGATGGCTGAAGGCGGTGACCGTGAACCACACCGTCCCGTCGGGGTCCATGTCCACGAGGAAGGACTCCTCCCCGCACTCGGGGTGCCCGGCCAGGGTCCCGTAGGCGAAACCGATGCGGGCGGGCTCGTACGCGGTCCAGATCACCTCGCACGGAGCATCGATCCGCAGCGGCCCGAGGCCGATCCCGACGATCACCCGGCTGCCGGGCCGGACCGCGCCGGCATCGGCCCGCACGCGCATGCCCGAGGTCCGGTGGGCCTCGAAGGTGGTGACCGCGGTTCCGGCGGCCTCGAAGACCGCCCGGCCCTGTCCGAGGCGGGTGCGGTGGTGCAGGTGGTTGTATCCGGCGGGCAGCGGCCGGTGGGCCGTCGCACCCCGGTCGGGGTAGTTGACGGTGTCCCGGCCGGCGCTGATGAGGCGGGTCATGGCGAGGTCTCCACTCGGTCGGTGGTGGTGGTGCTGGCGTGCGGTCGGTGGTCCGCGAGGCCGGCGGTGGTGGCGTGCGGTCGGTGGTCCGGGCGGGCGGTGGTCGGGTGCGGTCCGTGGTCCGGGCGGTCGGCGGTTCGCGCGTCGGTGGCGAGCCGGCGCCAGGCGAGCACCGAGCACAGGGCGAACCCCAGGGCGTTGCCGAGGCCGTGGGTGGCGGCCATCCAGGTCAGCGTGGGGTGGGTGATCCCGGTGGCCTCGCCGACCGCCCACCACAGGGCGAGCAGCATGGTGGCCACGAGCACGGCCGCCGAGATGGCGAGCAGGGTCCGTGTGGTCCGGTCCGCGGCGGCGGGCCGGACCTCCCGCCAGGTGAGCAGGGCCACGGCCCACATCCCGCCGGTCAGCACCACCGCGCCCAACAGCTCGGCCCAGTCGTCGACGAAGTAGCCGAGGAGGACGAGCAGGGTGCCCGCCGGGACGCTGTACGCGGCCCAGCGCGCGAGGCCGCCGGTTCCGGCGCGGCCGCCCGCGGCGCGGCACACCAGCCCGGCGACCAGGGCGGCGGCGAACCCGGCGAAGTGGAAGTGGGGCACCGTCAGCGCCAGGATGTCGAGGTCGAAACCGAAGAGCCGGTACCCGGCGCGCTCGGCGACCAGGGCGGTGGCGGCGATCGACGGCGAGACCAGCGCGGTGGCGACGGCGATCTCGGGCGGGGTCAGGGAGCGGGCGCGCAGCAGCCGGACCGGGGCCCGTGCGGCGAGTGCCAGGCAGGCCGCCGCGTACAGTGCGGCGAGCGCGGTGGCGGGCGTTCCGCGGGGCAGCCACAGGCACAGGGCTCCGGGTGCGGCGGCGACCGGCCAGAGGCGGGCCGTGCGCAGGAACCGGGCCGGGTCGATGAGCCGCAGGCCGGCCGGGACGACGTAGAGCATGCCCAGGGTCACGATCACGTTCACCAGTACCGTCACGCTGGACTCCCCCCAATGCCGATGCCGAACGCTTTGAACGCGTTCAATCCACGGTGGTGAGCCTACGGCGTTCCTTGAACATGTTCAAGACGCCTCTCCGGTTGCGGCTCCCGCAGGGATGCGGCAGACAAGAGGGGAGCAACCGGGGCGAACAGGGAGAATCAAGTGAACGGATCGTCACTTCCGACACCGCGTCAGGCATCGCGTCGTCATGCACCCGCCGGAGCCGCCCTCTTCGCCCTCCTCGGCCTCCTCGCCGCAGCGTGCGGCAGCCCCGAGCAGCCGGCGGGCGCCCCCGGAGCCGAGAGCCAGGAGGTCTACCTCCAGCCCGTGGCCTCCGCCGGCCCCGATCCCTTCACGGCCTCCTCGGCCACCGCCGAGTCGGCCCCCGTACAGCCCCCGCTGCCCAACCCGACGGGCCAGGGCATCCGGACCGTCAACGCGGCGACCCCCGGCCTGTACGGAGGCACCCAGCGGCTCGGCAGCTGCGACGTGGAACAGCAGGTCCGCTTCCTGACCGACGACAAGGACAAGGCCCAGGCCTTCGCCGAGGCGTCGAACATCGACGCGGGGAAGATCCCCGAATTCCTGCGCGGCCTGACGCCCGTCGTCCTGCGCGCCGACACCAGGGTCACCAACCACGCCTTCCGCGACGGAGCCGCCGACGGCTTCCAGTCCGTCCTCCAGGCCGGCACCGCCGTGCTCGTGGACGAGCACGGCATGCCCCGGGTCCGCTGCGGCTGCGGAAACCCGCTGGGCTCCCCGCGCACCGCCAAGGGATCCCCGGTGCACAAGGGCGACCCGTGGAGCGGGTACCAGGCCAACCAGGTCGTCGTCATCGAACCGACCACCCACGTGATCAACAACCTGGTGATCGTCAACATCGCCGACAACACGTGGATCGAGCGCAAGCGGGGGGACGACGGCGCGCAGGACCGGGCCCCGAAGGTGCTGCCCGCCTACGACCCGTCCGCCGGCATCCCGGACGGGCCCGTCACCCCGCCGGGGTCCGCCTCGGGCGACCCCTGCCCGCCGAACCAGGCCTCACCGGCCTCACCGAACGTCCCCGCGGCGCCGGCGCCCGGGGCGACGGACTGCCCGCAGGACCCGCAGGCCGGGCAGAACCCGCCCGGCGGGAACCTCCCGCGGAAGCCGGGCACGCCGTCGAACCCGTCCACCCGGCCGCAGGTACCGGAGCAGCCGCAGCAGCGGCCGCCGTCCGCCGAGCCCTCGGACCCGCTGGCCGGGCTGCCGCCGCTGGACCCCGGTGAGCTGGGGCTGCTTCCCGCGGACCCCGACGGATCGGGCCTGCTGCCCGCCGACCCAGCCGACCCCGTCGATCCCTTCAACCCGGACATCCCGTCCGACCCGTACGCCCCTTACAACCCGTCCGACCCCAACGCGGTCCCGGACCCGGACCTTCAGCCGCAGCCGTCGGACGGGGGCCATCCGCTGGAGAGCGCCTGACCGGCCCGTGTGTCATGGTGGATCGGTGCCGACCACCGTATCGCTGCCGGACGACTGGCCCGCACACCCGGACCGGTCGCTCTCGCTGAACCGCATGGGCAGTTTCGACTGGGACCTGATCACCGGTCTCATGCACATGGACGAAGCCGCCCTCGACGTTTTCGATGCGACTCCCGAGGAGTACGACGGCCGGCCGGAGTCGCTCAACCCGCGCGTCCCCGCCACCGAAGCGACCCGGCTCGACGCCCTCGTCTCCTCCGCCCTCAAGAGCGGCGAGGACAGCTACGGCGCCTACTTCCGCATCCGCTGCCACGACGGGCGGCTGCGCTGGACGCACACCCAGGGCCGCGTCATGCGCGGCCCGGACGGCCGCCCGTACCGGATCATCGGCATCGTCCGGGACGCCACCGACGAGCTCAGCCACTCGGCGGAGCGGCTCGGCCTGGACGAGGAGCGGCGCCGCCAGACGTCGGTGGTCGAGTCCACCACCGCGGCCCTCGCGCACGCCCGGACCGTGCAGGACGTCATCGACGTCATCGGCGACGCCCACGGACTGGAACGGCTCGGCTCGATGGGCATGGTGATGGGCCTCGTCGAAGCCGGCCGGATCCACCTGGTCGCCGAGGGCCCGGAGGACAGCTTCGTCCCCGGCACCCGCTACACCCGCATCGACGAGCAGTACCCGATGAGCGAGGTCGTCCGCTCGCTCGAGCCGCGCTTCCTCGACTCCGCGCAGGAATTCGCCCGGGACTACCCCGGGCTCTGGGCGAAGATCTCGTACATGCGGATCTCGGCCGCCGCCTACCTGCCGCTCATCGCCCAGGCCCGCCCGATCGGCGCGATCGGACTGCTCTACCAGGACAAGGACGGCTTCACCCAGGAGGAGCGCAACCTGCTCGTCGCCCTGGGCAGCAGCATCGCGCAGAGCCTCCAGCGGGCCATGCTGCTGGAGCAGGAGCACGACCTGGCCGAGGGCCTCCAGCAGGCCATGCTGCCGCGGCGGATCCCTTCGGTGGCCGGTGGGGAGATCGCCGTACGCTACCGGTCCGCCCGGATGGGCCAGGACATCGGCGGCGACTGGTACGACGTCATCCCGCTGCCCGGCGGCCGGGTCGGCGCCGTCATCGGCGACGTCCAGGGCCACGACACGCACGCGGCGGCCGTCATGGGCCAGCTGCGGATCGTGCTGCGCGCGTACGCCGCCGAGGGGCACTCGCCCGGCACGGTCATGGCCCGGGCCTCCGTCTTCCTGCACGAGCTGGACACCGACCGGTTCGCGACCTGCACGTACGTGGAGGCCGACCTCTCGACGGGCGTCCTCCAGGTGGTCCGGGCGGGCCACATCGACCCGCTGCTGCGCACCCGCGACGGGGACTGCCACCGGCTCCCGGTGGCGGGCGGGATGCCGCTCGGCCTCTCGGCGGAGTTCGGCCGCCTGGAGTACCCGGTGACCACGGTGGAGCTGGACCCGGGGGAAACGGTCCTGCTGTGCACCGACGGCCTGGTGGAACAGCCCGGCGCGGACCTCGACGACGGAATCCAGCTCCTGACCTCCCACATCCGCCGCGGACCGGCCGACCTGCAGGCCCTGGCGGACCTGCTGTGCGAGATCGTCGACGAACGGGGCGGGGACGACGACATGGCGCTGCTCCTCCTGCGCCGCCACGTGGTGGCCGCCCAGGAGGGCGGCGGCCGCCTCCAGCAGCACGTGGCACCGGGGGATCCGGAGGCCCTGGTGGCGGCCCGGCACATGATCGGTGCGGCGGTGCGGTCGTGGGGCGCGCGGGAACGGGCCGACGAGATCGAACTGGTCGCGGACGAGCTGATCGTGAACGCCCTGATGCACACGGACGGCCCGGCGATCGTGACCCTACGGGTCCTGGCGGGTCCGCAGCGCCGGCTCCGGGTGGAGGTGGAGGACCGCTCCAGCGCACTGCCGCGCCGCCGCGAGGCGGGGGAGTCGGGCGTCTCGGGGCGGGGCCTGATGCTGGTGGACCGCCTGGCGGACGTCTGGGGCGTGGAGCCGCGGGGCGGCGGCAAATGCGTGTGGTGCGAGTTCGTGATGGGCTGAACTCCCCCGGCCCCCCGCCCCCCGCCCCCCGGCCCCCGGCCCCCCCCAGGCCCCCGGGCCGCCCGCGCTACCCGGGGATGACGTTGCGTCATGCCGGTTGTCGGTGGCGGCTGGCAGGATCACCGCCATGTACGAACCCACCCCCGCCATCACCGCGTACTGGGACGCCGCCGCGGCCGCGTTCGACGACGAACCGGATCACGGCCTGCGGCAGGAGCACACCCGCGCCGCATGGGCCCGGCTGCTGGGATCCTGGCTGCCCACCGGGCCGGCCGACGTCCTCGACGTCGGCTGCGGCACCGGGTCGCTCTCCCTGCTGCTGGCCGCGGCCGGACACCGGGTGACCGGTGTGGACCTCGCGCCCCGGATGGTGGAGCGGGCCGAGGCCAAACTCGCGGCCGCGGGCCTGGAAGGACGGTTCCTCGTCGGCGACGCCGCGGATCCGCCCACCGGGCAGGAGCGGTACGACGTCCTCCTGTGCCGGCACCTGCTGTGGACCCTGCCCGATCCCGGGGCCGCGCTGCGCGCGTGGGTGGCGCGGCTCGGCCCGGGAGGGCGGCTCGTCCTGGTCGAGGGGCGGTGGCGGGAAGCCGGTGAGAGCGGCGCGCCCTACGTCGCCGGAGCCGAATCGCTCCCCTGGTACGGCGGGATCACCGCCGCGGAGCTGACCGCCGCGGTCCGGCCCCTGGTGTCCGACCTGCGCATCGAACCACTCGGCGGCAACACCGAGCTGTGGGGCGGACCGGTCACCGACGAGCGGTACGCACTGATCGCCCGGATCTGACCCGGGCGGCGCAGCGGGAAAGTCCGTTGCGGGCCCGGTCCCGTTCCGTGAGGATCTGGGGCGATGACCAACGCCATAGATGAAGTGCGCCGATTCCTGAAGACGGACGATCTGCCCGGAGCGGTACGCTCCCTTCGGCCGCACGCCGAGACGGCATCGATCACCGAACTCGCCAAGGCCGCAAGGGCCTTGGCCGACGCCGCCGGGTTCAAGGACCTGGCAGGCGCCGCCAAGGCCGCCGCCAAGCGGCCCGGCGAGCCCCAGACCCTCTACGACTTCGGCTACGCGTGCGTCGAGCGCGGCATAGCCTTCCTCGCCGTCGCACCGCTGCGCGAGGCACTGCGGCTGCTCCCCGACTCGCGGCCGCTCCTCGCCGAGCTGGTGTCCGCCCTGGAGGACGAGCACCGGCACGCCGAGGCCGTGGCCCTGCTCTCCGGCCGCGGCCAGGAGCTGCCCGCCTGGCCCGAGACGTACCTCCTCGTGCACCACACCCTGCTGGCCGGGGACCTGGACACCGCCGAGCGCATCGGCCGCGCCCTCCCCGCCCCCGAGGACCCGCAGTGGTCCGGCGCCCACGACCGCCAGAAGCACCGGCTGCACCGCTCCGACCGGGCCCGCCGGGCCCAGGGCGCGGCCGGCCACGCCGATCCGCTCGGCCGCGCCGACCTGCGCGGCTGGCACTACGGCCTGACCGGCGGACTGCTGGGCACCCTCTCCCCGTACGGCTGGGACGCCGGGATGACCGGCCGGTACGCCTACCTCGGGGACACCCACGAGCAGTGCCGCCGGGGCCTCGCCCGCCTGGCACTCGCCCTGGACGCCGCCGGGCGCCGCCCCGCCACGGTCTCGCTGCTGCCCGGCCGGTCCGACCGGATCCTCGGGCTCGCCGCCGCACGCGTGCTGGGGCTGCCCGCCGTACCGTACGAGCCCGCCCGTACCGACACCCTCGTCGTCGCCTACGACCTGAACGCGACCGACCCGGACCTCCTGCGCACCCTGCACGCGCGCGCCGACGGCCAGATCCTGTTCGAGCACGCGACCTGCTGGACCGATCCGCCCGCCGTGAGCGCGGACTTCAGCACGCTGTTGTGCCAGTTCGTCTCCCCGCCGTGGAAGGACGACCCGCGGCCCGAGGAGGAGATCGCCCGCGACATCGCGCAGGCCGCCGCCGACCCGGACGAGGGCGACGGCACGACCCCGCCCGACCCGGACGAGGCCTTCCGGGCCTTCGTGACCGCCGTCCAGGACGGCTGGCTCACCGCGCCCCGCGACCGCGTCGCCTCGCCCGGCCCGGTGCCCAGCTCGCGCTTCGCCTGAGGCGGCGGCAGGCTGGGACCATGCCGGAGCTGCCCGAGGTCGAGGCCCTGCGGGAGTACCTCGACGAGCACCTCACCGGGCGGGTGGTCGAGCGCGTCCTCCCGCTCGCCGTGAGCGTGCTCAAGACCTACGACCCACCGCTGACCGCCCTCGAAGGGCAGTCGGCCGGCACCACCGCCCGCTACGGGAAGTTCTTGGCCGTGCCGGTCGGCGAGCTCCACCTCGTCACGCACCTGGCCCGGGCCGGCTGGCTGCGCTGGCAGGACACCCTGCCCGCGCAGCCGCCGCGCCCCGGCAAGGGGCCGCTCGCGCTGCGCGTCTCCCTCGTGGGCGGGGGCGGCTTCGACCTCACCGAGGCCGGGACCCAAAAGCGCCTCGCCGTGTACGTGGTCCACGACCCGCAGGAGGTGCCCGGCATCGCCCGCCTCGGCCCCGATCCGCTCGCCGAGGGCTTCGACCGGGACGCCTTCGCCGCGCTGATCGCGGGGGAGCGGCGCCAGATCAAGGGCGTGCTGCGGGACCAGAGCGTGATCGCGGGAATCGGCAACGCCTACAGCGACGAGATCCTGCACGCGGCCGGGGTCTCACCGTTCAAGCTCGCCGCCTCCTTCACCGAGGAGCAGCTCACCCAGCTCTACGAGGCCGTGCGGAGCACCCTGGGCGAAGCCGTCGGCCGGGCCCACGGGGTGGCCGCGGGCAAGCTCAAGGCCGAGAAGAAGAGCGGTCTGCGGGTGCACGGCCGCGCCGGCGAGCCGTGCCCGGTGTGCGGGGACACCGTACGCTCGGTGTCCTTCGCCGACTCGTCCCTGGAGTACTGCCCCACCTGCCAGACCGGGGGGAAGCCGCTCGCGGACCGGCGGCTCTCACGCCTCCTCAAATAGGCGGTCGCTGCGTAGACTCCGCCACGATGGCCGAGGAGCAGCAGCAACAGTCACCGCCACGGCGCGAGATCGTCACCGGGGTCCCCCGGGGCGCCCGCCGCCGGCCGCCCGCGCACACCCCCGCCCGCTCGGAGATCTCCGAGCAGACCACCCTCGGGGCCACCTATGTCCGGGCCCTCATGCGCAGCCAACTGCGAGCTGCTCTGGGGGCACTGGCCGCACTCGTATCACTGATCGGGACCCTGCCGCTGGTGTTCGCCCTGTCGCGCGACGCGTCGGGTCCGCTGGTCTGGGTGGCGCTCGGCCTGCTGGTGTATCCGGTGATGTGGCTCATCGCCCGGTGGTACGTCACCCGGGCGGAGCGCAACGAGGCGGATTTCACCGGCCTGGTGATGGACCCGGCCGACCGCGGCTAACGGCCGTTCCGTCTTCCCTCGGGGATCGCGGGACGCACGGAACGGCCTTCCCCGGGCCGATCGAACAGCCCGAGCTCGTGCCGCATTCCGGCGCGGTCCAGCTGGCCGGTGCGGACCGACTCCCACGGTCGTTCCGCTCCGGGCGGGGCGTTCTCGCGCCAGAGCGTCACCGTGAGGTCGACGAGACCGGCGCCGCGGACGGAGGGCCTGACGTCGATGACGGTGACCTCGTTGACGAAGTAGGACCCCATGGCGGCACCGTCACGGTCAAGGGCCGCTGGGTCCGGCTCCGCAGGATGGAGTTCGTGCGACGATGTGTTGGCCAACAGAGCCACGAGCGGGACGAAGGATGATGGAGTACATCAATCTGGACGCACGGGTCGGCAACCTGTCGGGCGTCCTGGACCCCGCTCCCTATCTGGAGCGCCTGCCCTCACTGGCCGGCGATCTGCCGGTCGGGGCGCGCGACTTCGCCACAGCCCCGGGGCACTACGACTTCTCCAGCAAGCGGTGCGTGAAGGATCTGGAGCTCCAGCACGTCCGGGGTGTCGGAGCTGATGACCAGCAGCTGGAGGTCCAGTTCCGGCACAACTGCTGGAAGCACGACGAAGACCTGGTCATCCGCTACACGGGCGTGTCCAGCTTCCATTCCGGAAGCACCGAGGACAACGACGGGGCACACCTCGGGACCGTGATCCTCGACGAGGTCCTGCCCCACGAGAACGGCTGCAGCCATGAGATCGCGTTCTGGAACGGCTCACTCGCCATCGTCTGCCGTGACCTCGTCGCGACCTGGACCGAGACCGACTGCCCCAGCAACGCGTGAACAGGTCGCGGGCCCAGTCCGGCGATGACGGCGGGTCCGGCCGAAGACGACCGTCGTGACGCCATCTTCCCGTGGACCGGCCCCGGACCGGCGACTTCCGGCGCAACGGGGGTGCTGGCACGGGCACCGGCGGTCTACGTCGGCTCGTACGGTTCCACCGGGAGCGGGGCGAGCGGTTGCTGCGTGTGCCCCTTCGGCGAGCACGAGGCGAACGGGCCCTGCCGCGGGTCCATCAGCACCCGCAGGTGCGGATCGGCGTGCTGGATCCACCACGTCGTCATGCCGAGGGCCGGATCGTGGCGCAGGTGCTCCCAGGCCAGCCAGAGCGCGGACAGCCGGGCCCCCGCCTCCGGGTGCTCCCACCAGAGCGGACACCAGGTCGCGGACGCACCGTCCAGGGGGCGTCGGATCGTGACCGCCAGGTAGTCGGTGACGAAGGCGAAGACGTCGCTGAAGTAGAACTCGGGTCCGTCGCCGTAGACCTCCGACGCCGGCATGGGGAAGAGGGAACGCGGCTCCGGCTTCGGCCTGGGCAGGGGGTACAGCGCCAGCAGCGAGCCGAGGGCGTCGTCGCTGCGCCGAAGCTCCGTCAGGAGCCAGCCCAGGAGGAGGTCCTGGGATTCCGCGACCTCGGCGAGGGCGTCCGCCGCGAGGGAAGCGACGAGCCGCTCCCTCCAGTCGTTCAACTGCCTTCTCCAGTGGTCCTCTTCGGCAGCAGACCGGGAACCGGCCAGGAAGCGGGCCACCGTCCAGTGGTGTTCCTTCCAGGCATCGCCATCGGCTTCGGCCGTCACCCGCGCTGCCACCCGTTGCGCGTTCTCGATCGCTTTGCTGTCCATGGAACTGATGAGTGCCTTTCGAGCCACGTGAGGAGTGTGCTGATCATACGAGTTCAGCGTCCTGTGCCCGTGTCCGTGCTCGTGGCTTTGTCAGAACAGGTGCATCGCCAAGTGTCCGAGGGGTAGGCCGAGTTGCCAGGCCGGCGTCCACACGCGCGCGTTCTCGTCCAGTCCCGGCGCGATGTCGGTGTGGTCGTGGTCGTGGTCGGGCCGCCCGGGGTCGAGGTTGGTGGCGAACAGTTCGGTGCTGTCCAGCCAGCGCCATGCCGCCCGGGCCAGTTCCAGGTCGGGGTCCCCGCCGTCGCCGCGCTCCCGAGCCTCCTCGTCGAGCGCGAGGAAGCGGGTGTGCACCCAGTCGCGCCACGGGTGTCCGTACGCCGTGAGCGACAGCCACTCGTCGAGCTGCGAGACCACTCGGATGCCGGAGAGCTCACCGGCCGCGTCCGAGAGGTAGATCGTCAGGGCGAGCGTGTCCCGTCCGGCCCTGAACTCCAGGGTGCTGGCCGGGATGAGCCGGCCCGTACGCAGCAGTTCGTCCGCGATGTACTCGGCGTACAGCCAGGCCATGGGCACCGCGAGCCCGCCGTCACTGGTGCCGTTACTACCCTCGGGCTGCACCGTTCCACCTTCTCCCGCGCTTCGAGCGTCCCGTCGTCAGTCCCGAGCCTTCACCGAGCGCCTCGCGGAGCGGGGGATGTTTACTCAACTTGCACGCTCTGATGCCGAAATCGACGCGTTTTATGTCCGGTCCGCATCCATTCATGGCGTTGACCGATCCTTCGCCGCGCGGCGCGCTCAGGCGCCGAGGCCGTACCCGTACCCCTGGAGACCCTTCTTCAGGGCGCGAAGGGCGTAGTACGTCCGGGACTTGACGGTTCCGGCCGGGATGCCGAGCTCGGCGGCGGCCTCGGCCACCGAGCGGTCGCGGAAGTAGACCTGCATCAGCACCTCGCGGTGCTCCGGCCCCAGGGACCCCACGGCCCGCCGGACGTCGATCGCCGTGACCGAGCCGGCCACCGCGTCCTGCGGCTCGGGTGCGTGTTCCAGCCCCTCCGGATCCACCTCCAGCGGCCGGGACAGTCGGGCCCGCCGGGCGTCGATCGCGAGGCGCCGGGCCACCGTGAACAGCCAGGGCCGCATGGAGTCGTGCTCGCTGGACAGGGCCTCCGGGTGCTGCCAGACCCGGACGAGGGTCTCCTGCACGAGGTCCTCCGCGCGCTGGGCGTCCCCCGCCGTGAGGCCGACCAGGAATCCGAACAGGGCCCGCCCGTGATCGCGCTGGAGTTCGGCGAGTGCCTCGGGGTCCGTACGCAGGAGGGTGGGGGAGAGCGGCACGAGGGGCTCCTTCCGGGGTGCGTGGGGGGCCGTGGAAGCGGCGACCCGTCCACCCTGACCTGCACGGAGCCGACCCGGAACCGTCCGGCCCCGGCGTTGCGCCCAAGCACCCGGGTCGTCCGCCGGGCGGCCGTGCGGGTCGGTGAACGGTCGAACGGCGCGGCGAACGGCAGGCGGTCGGCGTCGCCCCGTCCGCCGTTCGGGTGGGCGCGCGTCCGCCCGGCGGCCCCGGTTCTTGACTTACGGCGTGTAGTTATATGGATTGCATGTGATCACACGTCAGATAATCGTATTAATGAGAGCAGGGCACATGACCACGCGAATCCGGCCGCAGGTGCTCGCCCTCCTGTCGGCCGTGCTGCTGTCCGCCGCCGCCGGTTGTTCGGCCACCCAGAGCTCCGCACCGGCACGCCTCGGGGATTCCGGGGGGCCGGCCGCCCCCTCCCGCGCCGCCGGATCGGCCCCCGCCCGGGGCTTCACCCTCGTCGCGAGCGGCGACGTACTGCCGCACACCTCCGTCATCCAGCACGCGGCGAACGACGCGGACGGCGACGGGTACGACTTCAGGCCGATGTTCTCCGGGGTTAAGCCAGTGGTCTCGGCGGCCGACCTCGCCCTCTGCCACATGGAGACCATCTACGGGGAGGAGGGCGGGCCCTTCTCCGGCTACCCGGCCTTCACATCGCCCCCGGAGGTCGCCGACGGGCTGAAGGACTCCGGGTACGACGGCTGCTCCACGGCCTCGAACCACACCCTCGACGACGGGGGCGCGGGCCTGCGCCGCACGCTGGACCGCTTCGACAAGGTCGGACTGGGGCACGCCGGGTCGGCCCGCACGGCCGCCGAGGCGGCCACGGTGACCACGTACACGGCGGGCTCGGCCAAGGTGGCGCACCTCGCGTACACCTACGACACCAACGGCTATCCGCTGCCCGAGGGCCAGCCGTGGGCGGTCAACCTGATGAAGCAGGACAAGATCATCGCGGATGCGCGGGCGGCCCGGAAGGCGGGCGCGGACGTGGTCCTGGTGAGCGTGCACTGGGGCACGGAATGGGAGACCGAACCGGACGACACCCAGCTCTCGCTCGGCAAGGCGCTCACCGCCTCGCAGACCGGCGGCCGCCCCGACATCGACGTTCTCCTCGGAACGCACGCTCATGTTCCGCAGCCTTACGAGAAGGTCAACGGGACCTGGATCGTCTACGGCATGGGCGACCAGGTCGCGGGCGAGATGTTCAACCACACGGGCGCGCGCGACATGCGGGGCAACTACGGCTCGATCGGCCGCTTCACCTTCGCCCCGCCGGCCGCTGCCGGGCAGCGCTGGCAGGTCACCAAGGCCGAGTTCGTGCCGCAGATGATGGACCTGTCCGCGGGCCGGGTCGTCCACCTGCCCGACGCCCTCGCGAAGGATCCCGGCCGGGAGGACTACGAGCGCGCGCGCGACGCCATCAGCGAGGCCGTCCTCAGCCGCGGCGCCGCCAAGGACGGGCTGACCATGGGCAGCTAGTCCCGGTGACGGGCCCCCCGGGCCCCCGCGACGTCGGGCCCCCGGGCCCCCGCGACGTCGGGATGTCGGGACCTCGGGCCCCGGGACCTCGGGACGTCGGGCCCCGGGACGTTGGGATGTCGGGACGTCGGGCCTCGGGGCCCCGGGATGTCGGGATGTCGGGACCTCGGGCCCCCGGGACCTCGGGCCCCCGGGCCCCCGGGACCTCGGGCCCCCGGGACCTCGGGACCTCGGGACCTCGGGACCTCGGGACCTCGGGACCTCGGGACCTCGGGACCTCGGGACCTCGGGCCCCGGGGCCTCGGGATGTCGGGGCCTCGGGATGTCGGGCCCCGGGACGTTGGGACGTCGGGCTCCCGGGACGTCGGGCCCCCGGGACGTTGGGACGTCGCGACGTCGGGCCCCGGGACGTTGGGACGTCGGGCCCTGCGACGTCGGCCCCTGGGACCTCGGGCCCCGGGACGTTACGGAACCACGGTGACGGGCCAGCGGCCCGCCTTGACCAGGCGGATCGCCACCGACCCCACGATGCGGTGGCCCGCCTGTTCGGAGGCGCCGACCACCACCGCGTCCGCCATCAGCTCGTCCGCCGCGCTCACCAGGCCGGCGTACGGGTCGCCGCGGAAGGTGTGGAACTGCCAGCGCACCTCGTAGATGCCCTTGAGCCGCTCCGCCGAGGCGCGGATCTCGGCCACCAGACCCTCCGCGATCTCCCCGGTGGTGTCCGCCACCGGCGCACCCAGCGCGGCGCCGGCCGGGATCACCGGCTGGACGTACACCAGGGCCAGCAGGGCGTTCTGCCGCCGGGCCAGCCCCGCCGCGTAGGCCGCGGCCCGCAGCGAGGACTCGGACCCGTCCACCCCGGCCAGGATCACCTTCGGGCCGTCGGTACCGCGTTCGAATTCCGTATTCACGTGCTCCGTCACCCTGCCGAGGATAGGCCGTGCCCCGCAACGCCCGGGGTACGGACCGGGGCACGCCCCCGGCCCGCTCGGGGACACAGCCGGGGGAGTGCTCCCGCCGCCCGCCGCCGCCCGCCGCTCGCCGCGCGCCCCGCCGCAGCCCTCCCTACAGTGCGAACCATGAGTGCCACCAGTACCACCGTGGAGGAGAAGCACGGCACCCGGAACCGCTTCCTGAACCGGGTGCCCGACGGGTTCGGCGCGTTCTTCGGAACGCTCGGCCTGCTCTGCGCCCTGCTGGCGCTCTCCCCCACGCTGCGGCGGCTCCTGCGGCCCATCGTGCGGTTCCTCGACCTGATCGTCGTACCGGTCAGCGCGAACCTCGCCTACGCCGTCTTCCTCTTCCTCCTCGCAGCGGCCCTCGGCACCCGCAAGAAGGTCGCCTGGTGGATCGTCATCACCTATTTGGCCCTGCTGATCGTCGACGACGTGCTGGAGATGGCCGTCGGCGCGTACTGGATCGGCATCCCCTCCATGGTCATCGCCGTCGCCGCGCTGGCCGTGCTGATCGCCGCCCGCGACGAGTTCTACGCCGCCTCCCGCCCCGGGGCGCTGTGGCACGCCCTGTTCGTGCTCGGCCTCGGCCTGCTCGCCGCCGTACTCGTGGGCTGGGCGCTCGTGGCCCTCTTCCCCGGCTCCCTGCCCCAGGGCCAGTGGCTGGACTGGGCCGCCAAGGAGGTCTTCGGCGGCCTCTTCTCGGCCAGGGAGTTCGACGGCCACCCGCCCCGCCCGCTCTCCTTCCTGCTCGGCCTCTTCGGCGCCGCCGCCCTGCTGAACGCGGCCATGACCCTCTTCCGCTCCCAGCGCCTGACCGCCGCCCTGCACGGCGACGAGGAATCCCGCATCCGCGCCCTCCTCGGCGCCTACGGCCGCAACGACTCCCTCGGCTACTTCGCCACCCGGCGCGACAAGGCCGTCGTCTTCGCCCCCAACGGCAAGGCCGGCGTCACCTACCGCGTCGAGGCCGGCGTCTGCCTCGCCAGCGGGGACCCGGTCGGCGACCCCGCCTCCTGGACCGCCGCCATCGACGCCTGGCTGGCCGTGGCCCGGCGCTACGGCTGGCAGCCCGCCGTCATGGGCGCCTCCGAAGACGGCGCCACCGCCTACGCCCGCTCCGGACTCGGCGCACTCCAGCTCGGCGACGAGGCCATCCTGCACGTGGCCCACTTCGACCTCGACGGCCGCGACATGCGCGTCACCCGCCAGGCCGTCAACCGGGTCCGGCGCACCGGGGCCACCACCGTCATCCGCCGCCACTCCGCCCTCTCCGAGGACGAGATGCAGAGGATCGTGGAGAGCGCCGACACATGGCGCGACACCGAGACCGAACGCGGCTTCTCCATGGCCCTGGACCGGCTCGGCGACCGCGCCGACGGGGACTGCCTGCTGGTCGAGGCCTTCGACGACAAGGGCGAGCTGATCGCCCTGCTCTCCTTCGTCCCCTGGGGCAAGGACGGCATCTCCCTCGACCTCATGCGACGCGACCGCACCGCTCCCAACGGGGTCATGGAGTTCATGGTCGCCCAGCTCTGCGCCGCGGCCCCCGCCCTCGGCGTGCACCGGATCTCCCTCAACTTCGCCGTCTTCCGCTCCGCCTTCGAGGAGGGCGGCCGGATCGGCGCCGGCCCCGTCCTCAAACTGTGGCGCAAGCTGCTCCTCTTCTTCTCCCGCTGGTGGCAGCTGGAGGCCTTGTACCGCTCGAACGTCAAGTACGACCCCGAGTGGTACCCGCGCTACCTCTGCTACCAGGACGCCGGCTCGCTCGCCCGGGTCAGCCTCGCCTCCGGCATCGCCGAGGGCTTCGTCTCCGTACCCAGCCTGCGCACCCTGTGGGGCAACGGCCATCCCAAGGGCCTCACCGCCATCGCCTCCACCGAGGGACTGCCCTCCATCGAATCCCTGGGCCTGGACGCGGTCGAGCAGGGGGACGCGGGGGCCCCGGCCGAGCGGCTGCCCGAGCAGGTCCGCGTCCGCCACGCGAAGCTGGACCGCATCCGGGCGGCCGGTACCGACCCCTACCCGGTGGGGATCCGCGCGCGCACCCACACCGTCGCGGAACTGAAGGCCACCCACGAGGGCGCCCCCGGCCGCCCCGCCCTCGCGCCCGGCGCCCGGACCGGCGAACGGGCCACCCTCGCCGGGCGCGTGATGCTCGTGCGCGACCTCGGCGGCGTGGTCTTCGCCGTCCTGCGCGACTGGTCCGGCGACATCCAGCTGATGCTCACCCGCGACGAAGCCGGGGCCGAGGTCCTGAACTCCTTCACCTCCCAGGTCGACTTCGGCGACCACGTGCTCGTCAGCGGCGAGACCGGCGCCAGCAAGGCGGGCGAGCTGTCGCTGGTGGTCCGGTCCTGGCAGCTCACCGGCAAGTGCCTGCGCCCCCTCCCCGACAAGCGCAAGGGTCTCGCCGACCCCGAGGCCCGGGTCCGGCGCCGCTACCTCGACCTCGTCGCGAGCCCCGAGGCCCGGGACGTCGTACGGGCCCGCTCCAGCGCGGTCCAGGCCCTGCGCCAGGGACTGCTCGACCGCGGCTACCTGGAGGTCGAGACCCCGATGCTCCAGCAGATCCACGGCGGCGCCAACGCCCGGCCCTTCCGCACCCACATCAACGCCTACGACCTGGACCTGTACCTGCGCATCGCGCCGGAGCTCTACCTCAAACGGCTCTGCGTCGGCGGCATGGAGAAGGTCTTCGAGATGGGCCGCACCTTCCGCAACGAGGGCGTCTCCTACAAGCACAACCCCGAGTTCACGATGCTGGAGGCCTACCAGGCCTTCGCCGACTACGACGTGATGCTCGACCTCACGCGCGAACTGATCCAGGGCGCCGCCACCGCCGCCTTCGGCTCGCCCATCGCCCACAAGGCGGGACCGGACGGGAAGCTCGTCGTCCACGACATCTCCGGAACCTGGCCGGTCAAGACCATGTACGGGGCCATCAGCGAGGCCCTCGGCGAAGAGGTCGACGCCGACACCGAGGAAGGGGTGCTGCGCCGGCTGTGCGACCGGGCGTCGGTCCCGCACGCCCCCGAGGACACCCGCGGCGACGTGGTGCTGGAGATGTACGAGCGCCTCGTGGAGGAGCGCACCAAGCTGCCCACCTTCTACAAGGACTTCCCCACCGACGTCTCCCCGCTCACCCGCCAGCACCGCCGGGACCCCAGGCTCGCCGAACGCTGGGACCTGGTCGCCTTCGGCACCGAACTGGGCACCGCCTACTCGGAGCTGACCGACCCCGTGGAACAGCGCCGCCGCCTCACCGCCCAGTCCCTGCTCGCGGCGGGCGGCGACCCGGAGGCGATGGAACTCGACAACGACTTCCTCGACGCCCTGGAGTACGCGATGCCGCCCACGGGCGGCCTCGGCATCGGCGTGGACCGCCTCGTCATGTTCCTCACGGGCCTGACGATCCGCGAAACCCTGCCCTTCCCCCTGGTCCGCCGCGGCTGACCGGGCCGCGGGACGGACGGGGCGGCCGCGCCGCCACTACGGCGGGACCGACCTCATTCCCTCGGCATGCGCCGCCCCAGCTCCAGCGCCTTCGCACGCAGCCCCGTGGACCAGCCGGCGCCGTCCGCCGGAGCGGCCGCTCCCGCGGCGGAGACCTGCACGTCCGTACGGGGGCCTTGCGGGGCGGCGCCGAGCCGCTCCCAGTCCACCCGGATCCCGGCACGCTCCGCCAGCACGACCACGGTGGCGGTGAAGCCCTCCGAGAGCGCGAGCAAGATGGCGTGGCTCGTCCTGCGGTGCTGTACCAGCAGGGCCTCGACGAAGGCCGCGAACGCGACCGGGTCGATCTGGCACTCGTCGTTCTCCATCGGCCCGATGCCCGAGCCGAGCCCCAGCTCCGCCTCGAAGACCGCCACTTGGCGGCGGAACATCCGGGAAGCCCCGTTGGACGGGTTCCACAGCGTCACGTCACCCATGTCGAAGTACTGACTCATCGTCGGCCCCTTCCGGCTCGTCCCTACGGGTCACCCTAGCCAGCGTGATCGAAGCGGTCGGCGTGGGCCGACCGGGTGAGGGGGAGGGGGTGCGTCCGCGCCTCTCGACAACTTCGACGATGTCGTTGATACGTAGTAATAATGAAAAATGACGAGCCGACAGTAGGGCGGCGCACGGTCCTGCGTACCGCTGTCTTCCTCGGGGTCGCCGCAGCCTCCGGACTGCTCAGCGTGGGTGGTGAGGGCGGTGCGGGTAACCCGGGGCCGGGACCGGGCGGGTCCGGGGCGCCGGCCGGACCGGGGGCGCGACCCGCGGCGGGCGCGCCGGGGCTACGGGCGCAGGCGCTGCCCGAGAAGTCGTACCGGCTGCGGCCGATGACCGCCGACGCGCCGATGCGCGCTGAGGCCCTGAAGCCGGCCGTACGGACCCGGCCCATCCTGGAACTCCCCGCCGAAGAAGCCGCGTCGGCCGGCATGGTGCTCACCTTCGACGACGGCCCGGACCCCCGCTACACCCCCGCCATCCTCGACACCCTCGCCCGGTACGGCGTACGCGCCATGTTCTTCGTCTGCGGGGAGATGGCCACCGAGAACCGGGACCTGCTGCGCCGGATGGTCGACGAGGGCCACGTCATCGGCAACCACACCTGGACCCACCCGCTCATCCCGGGGCTCAGCCGGCCCGCCCTCGCCTCCGAGATCGGTCGCACGAGCGAGGTCGTGCAGCAGGCCGTCGGCGAGGCGCCCTTGTGGTTCCGGGCCCCCTACGGAGCCTGGAACCGGGCTGCCTTCGAGATCGGGGCCGAGCTCGGCATGGAGCCGCTCGCCTGGACCGTGGACACCCTGGACTGGAAGGAACCGGGGACCCCGACGATCATCTCCCGGGTACTGGGCGGCGCGGCCCCCGGAGTGATCGTCCTCTCGCACGACGCCGGCGGCAACCGGTCGCAGAGCGTCCAGGCGATCTCCTCGTACCTTCCCCAACTGCTCGCACGGGGCTACCGGATGACCCTCCCGGTGCTGCCGCCCCGCTGAACCGGGGGCCGGGGGCGGGGCCGACCGCGGCGGATGCGCACGGCTCAGCGGGACTCCACCATGCGGGCGAAGACGACCACGTTGCCGTCGTAGCCGCGGGCCTTCGAGTATCCGCCGCCACAGGTGATCACCCGGAGTTCCGCGTGCCCGGTGTCCCCGTACACGCGGGCCCCGGGGAAGGCCTCCTTGGAGAACACCTCCACCCCGTAGACCTCGAACACCGCCGTGCGGCCGTCGTAGCGCTCCACCTCGATGTGGTTGCCCGGCTTGACTGAGCCCAGGCCGTAGAAGACCGCGGGGCCCTGCGCGTTGTCCACGTGACCGACGATCACTGCGGAGCCCCGCTGGCCCGGCGAGATGCCGTTGAGGTACCAGCCGGCGAGGTTGCGGTCCTGCGGGGGCGGCGCGTCGATCCAGCCCTCCGCGTCCAGCCCGACCGTCATCACCGGCGCGTCCACGTTGATCGTGGGGATCCGGATGCGCTGGACCGACGAGTGCTCCAGCACCTCCATGTCCGCCGGGGGCGTGGGTGGATTCGCCGGCAACTGGTCGGCCGTCACCGCGACGGCCGAGGCCGCGGTGGGCTGCGGCGGCCCGTCGCCGACGTCGACACCGTTGCGCACCATGGCGAGTCCGGTGAGCATGACCAGGGCGAGTACGCCCCACGGTGAGCGTTTGCGTGACTGCCCGGTCTCGTCCTCGCCCATCGTTCTCCCTTCCCGACGCGGGGGTCCCGACCCGCGATCCTGTCCCACCCCTGTACGCCCTACTTCACGCACGCTAAGGCCGAGTCGGCAGGACGGCGAGGGGGGGAGGGGCGAACGGGTGGCCGCCACCCGGAGGGAGCCGGACGGGGTGCGCCCATCCAGGTAATCGTCACATAAATGCCTGACGGGTCGTGACCTGCGGATCCGTCAGTTGCATTTCCCGCGCTTCGGCGTGTCGCTCAACCGGGCGGCCCAAAGCCTGAAATGCGGAGATGGCGGGACGACCCGAGGGTTCGACGTGGGAGGCGTTCTCGTCGATCATCCGGGGCCGACGCTCCGGGGCGCTTCCCGCTGGAGGTTCCACCATGCGTGTCTTGCGCGCTCTTACCGTGACGGCGGCAGCCTGCGCCGTGATCGGCCTCAGTGCCCCGTTCGCCTCCGCGAACCAGGACCCCGGGGGCCGGGGTGGGAATGGGGGTGGGAACGGCCCCAGCAACATCTCCGTCAACCCGTACTCCGTGCACCAGGGTTCCACGATGCAGGTGAGCGCGGCGGGCTGCGGTCACGGCGGTACCGTCACGTCGCCCGGCAACTTTCCACCGGCCAACCTGTCCGCGGGGTCGATCGGCTTCGCGACCGTCCGGATCTTCAACCACGCCTCGCCGGGGCACCACACGCTGGCGGTCAAGTGCAACGACAGCAATCTGGTCGCCACGCACCGCTTCACGATCTTGGAGGGCAACCCGTCGCAGGGCGGCATCGGCGGATCCTTCGGTCCGTCCACGGCCGAGACCGCCATCGGTGCGGGCCTCGTCGGCGCCGCGGCCCTCGGCGCCGGCGCCCACGTGCTGCGCCGTCGCCGCCCGCTCCGCAGCCGGGCCTGACCGGTCACCCCGGACGCAGATCCCCCGCTACCGCAGATCGCCCCGGGTCCACGTGAGGACCCGGGGCGATCGGCGGTAGCGGAGGACGTCCGGCGGGTTCAATGGCTACGGCCGGACCCCCTGCGGCGCAGGGCGAACACGGTGCCGCCCGCGGCGGCGAGGAACAGACCGGCGCCGGCGCCGAGCTCCACGCGATCCATGCCGGCCACGCTGCCGCCCAGACCGCCGCGGACCCCGAGGGCGGAGGTCGGGGTCGGGGTTGGGGTCGGGAAGAGGGTCGCTCCGGTGCCGGTCCGCGTGGAGCTCGTGGTGGGTCCGGTGGTGCCGCCGGCGATCGTCAGATCGGCCGAGCCGGTCTCCCCGTTGCAGGTGAAGGAGACGGAATAGACGGCTCCGCGACGCGCGTCCCGGTCCACGGTGACCCGTACGCTCTGGCCGCGCGCGATGCTCACGGTGTCGAAGACCCCGGAGGAGGCGGTGGCGTAGGCGGCGTTGCAGCGGCTGACCGCGAGGACCGTCTGCCCCCCGGGGGCGACGGTCGAAGGCGTGAGGGTGAAGCCGAACGAGGTGATGGGCTGGGCCTCGGCAGCGGTCGCGGCGGGCGCGCCGAGGACGCCGAGCGCGAGGACGGCGCCCGTGGCGCCGACGCTCAGCAGGGAGGTGGCGGAGGTACGTATCGCACCCATGGTTGATTCTCCGGATCCCCGAGGAGCAGCCGCGGAACGGTTTTCCGCACGTGGGGGGTCGTGCGCCTCGATGTTCGACACGCTAGGTCGGGGTGCGGTGACCCGCGATCAGGAACGGGCGAATGGGGCACGGCCCTGGGCCGAACCGGGGACGGGAGGCCCGTCCCCGGTTTGCGGGTGGCCCGGGCCGAGACGGCCGGGCGAGCCGGCCTAGCCGCCGAGGTCCAGGTGGGGGAACTGGGCGAGGAACGGTTCGGCGGTGGCGGAGATGCCACGGCCGAACGGCGCGTCGAAGTCCCAGATCAGGAACAGCAGGAACGCGATGAGGGCACTGAACAGGCCCGCCAGCAGCATCTCCCGGAAGGAGCGCCTGATCTGCAGGGTGAAGATCAGGCCCACGGTCACCAGGGCGCCGACGATCAGCCCGAACCACACCACTCCCGGCATGGTGGCCCCGGCACTCGAGCCGCGTGCGCTGCGCGCGTCGTCGACCACCGCGACCTGGTCGACCAGCGGCTGGTAGGCCTGCCCCTCGTGGTCGGTCTGCGGCTCGTAGTCGGTGACGTCCCGGCGGATGCGCTCCAGCAGTTCCCCGCCGTGCTCGGTGAGCTCGCCGTGGTCGGCCATCCGCTTCCACTCCGTGTCCACGACGTGGGTCACGTAGGCATCGACGTCGGACCGGATCCTCTTGCGCACCTCGGCCGGGTAGACCTCGGAGCGGACGCTGATCTCGTGCAGGGCCTGGGCCTCCTGGCGCACGTATTCCTGGGCGGCCCCGCGGCCCTCCCAGACACCGGCGATCGCCAGGCCCAACACGATCGCGTAGATCACCCCGATCATCATCGTCATGTACTCGATGACGTCCGGGGTCTCGTTCGGATCGTCGTCGTCGCCGATCCTCCTGTGGTTCAAGAAGGCGATGGACAGCACCACGGCACAGGCCGCGGCCATCGCGAGGGACAGGACGAGCCATTCCGACAAGATGACTCCCAATCGGTTACTGGTGGGGCGGAAGAAGCGCTAGCGCGGGCGCAGCGCGACGATCGCGAGCACCGCGGGAGCGGCGGTCAGCAGGGTGAAAGTCACCGGCGAGATGTGGTGCTCGACGGGTTTGCGGGCGGCCGCGTGATACGCGGGCCGGGCCACCGGTTTCGGTGGTGCGGGTTTCACCTCTGGGGCGGGCGGTGGCGGTGGTGCAGGTGGTGCGGGCGGGGGCGGTGCGGGAGCCCTGACCACGCGGGGCGGCGGGGGCGCCGGCTTCGGCGGGGGCGGCACGGGCCGGACCGGCTGCGGTGCGGGCTTCGGTACGGGCTTGGGCGCCGGCTCGGGAGGCGGCGGTTTCGGCGGTGCGGGTTTCGGGGGCGGTGGGGGCTCGGGCGGCGGCGGGGGAGTCGGCTCGGGTGGCGGCGTGGGTTTCGGTGGTTTCGGCGGCTTGGGCGGCGGCTTCGGAGGGCAGGGCGGAGGGGGCGGCGGTGGTGGGCAGTGGGGGTGGCCGTGACGGCCCCCGCCGTGCCCGCCTCCACGGCGTTTCCCGTGGTCGGAGCCCTGGTCGTCACCGTGATGTCCGCCACGCGGGTCGCGTCCGCGGTCGTTGCCACCGGCCACTGCGGCCACCACGGCGGCGGCCGGGCCGTCGCCGGAGTCGGTCGTCGCGTAGGCGCGGCTATCAGCCACGGCCGGCGTGACGGACAAGGCCGCCCACAGCAGGACCGGGACCGCCAGCAGGCGCCTGGCACAGGCTCTGTTCACCCCGGGAGCATGGGCCCGCGCGCGCCCGGGCACGCGAGGCTCGGCCCCCGGTTCGCCTGAACGGGTGGACTGCCGACCAGAGAGGTTTGAGCCATCCTTAGGTCGGTAGTGTGGTGACTCCGATCGAGCCTCAGTCAATTCCCATAAGGGACTTGTCGGTATCGGTCATTCCCTCGCCCGGCGAGGCGGTGCCTTTGGTGTGTGACGAAGAACGGATCGCCAATTTCCGCTTTTGCTCGCCCTGTTGGGAAATGATCAGTACATTCGGCTCGGACAGGAGTCCGACCTCACACGGACGACCGCAGGACCAACGCTTGGAGACCCCGATGGAGCGCCCCGCCTGGGCCCCGCCAGGCATCGACATATCGGTGCCGAGCGTGTCCCGCATCTATGATTACTATCTGGGTGGGTCCCACAATTTCGAGGTCGACCGCCAGACGGCTCGCCGTGCCATGGAATTCATGCCGGGACTGCCCAAGATCATGCAGGCCAACCGGGCATTCATGCGCCGCGCCGTCCGACACGCCGTCGCCGAGGGCGTCACGCAGTTCCTCGACATCGGCTCCGGCATCCCCACCTTCGGCAATGTCCACGAGGTCGCCCAAGCCGCCAGCCCGCAGGCGCGCGTGGTCTACGTCGACCACGACCCGGTGGCCGTCGCGCACAGCCGGGCCGTCCTCGCGGGGGACGACCAGAGCGGCATCGTCGCCGCCGACCTGCGCAAGCCCAAGGAGATCCTGGCCGCCCCCGAGGTCGGCCGGCTGCTCGACCTCGGCCGCCCGGTCGCCCTCCTTCTCGTCGCCGTCCTGCACTTCCTGGAGGACACGGACGACCCGTACGACGCCGTCGCAGAGCTGCGCGACGCGCTGGCCCCCGGCAGCCTCCTGATCCTCACGCACGCCTCGTACGAGGGAATCCCGCTCACCCAGGAAACCGCCGCCGGCACCGTGGGCGTCTACCGGGACATGCGCAACCCCCTCGTCATGCGGCCCCAGGAACAGATCAGCGGCTTCTTCGACGGGTTCGAGATGCTGGAGCCGGGCCTCGTGTCCATGCCCAACTGGCGGCCGGACCGGCCCGACAACGGCGAGGATGGCGAGACACCGGAGGACCCCTACGCCTTCTCGGGCTTCGGCGGCGTGGGACGCAAGGCGTGAGACTTCCGGCACAGACGGCGGGCGCGCCGAAAGTCGCCGCGGCACCCGCCGCGGCACCGGCCGCGGCACCGGCCAGCGGGTCCGCGGCCGCCCCGCACGGCGGCATCGAGGACCGGATCGCCCGTTTCGCCACGATCTGGGGCCGGGCGATCTTCCCGGTCACGGCGACCTCGCTGACCCGCACCGAGTTCGAACGGCACCTCGTACCCCTCACCCGCACGCTCACCGAGGCCCTGCACGCGAGGCCCTTCGACGCCTCGGTCGCCCAGCAGGTCGGGGCGGAACTCGTCGCCGTGCACTGCACCGATCCCGAGGCCCTGGCCGGCACCCTCGGCGTGATCGAGTCGTACCTGGTGCTCTACTGCGGCCCGGACGGACCCGAGGGCACCGGCGTGGAGGGCACCGAGGAGTACCGCTCCCGCTGCGCCCGGCTCCAGCACGCCATCGCGGCGGGATACGCCCGCGCGCTGCGCGAGCGCACCCTCAGGGAGCAGGAGGCCATCGCGCGCTCCGCGCTGACCGCGCGCACCGACGCGCAGCAGGCCCTGCACGCGAGCGAGGAGCGCTTCCGGGCGGTCTTCGAAGGCGCGGCCGTGGGGATCGGCATCGCCGACCTCGACGGGAACGTCCTGGAGGTCAACGACACGCTGCTGCAGATGTTCGGCGGCCTGGAAGGGCACGTCCGCAGCCGCAACGTCAGCGAGTGGGGACACCCCGACGACACCCCGCACGTCTGGCGGATGTACGGAGAGCTGGTGCGCGGCGAGCGCGAGAGCTACCGCGTCGAGAAGCCGTACTACCGGCACGACGGCACCGTGCTCTGGACCAATCTGACGGTGTCGCTGCTGCGCGACGCCGACGGGAAGCCGCAGTACCAGCTGGCGCTGATGGAGGACACCACCGAACGCCGGCTGTTGAACCTGCGCCTGCGCTACGAGGCCACCCACGACGCCCTGACCGGCCTGCCCAACCGGACGCTGTTCTTCGAGCGGCTGGAGAAGGCCCTCGGCGGGGCCGGCGGCGACCGCTACGGCCTGTGCTACCTCGACCTCGACGGTTTCAAGGCGGTCAACGACAGCCTCGGGCACTCGGCGGGGGACCGGCTGCTGGTGGAGGTCGCCGACCGGCTACAGAGCTGCGCGACCGGCCCCGGCGAGGTGGTCGCCCGGCTCGGCGGTGACGAGTTCGTTGCCCTGACCACCGGGTCCGACACCGAGCAGAAGGTGACCGACCTCGCGGTCCGCATACTGACCGCCCTGTCCACGCCGATCCGGCTGGAGGGCCGGGAACTGACGGTCCGCGGCAGCATCGGCATCGTCGAGGGACGGGCCAAGGAACGCACCCCGGCGGAGGTGCTGCGCAGCGCCGACATCACGATGTACCGGGCCAAGGCGGCGGGCGGCAATCGCTTCGAGTTCGCCGACGCTGAGGCCGACGCCCGCGCGATCACCCGCCACGGCCTGACCAACGCCCTGCCCGCGGCGCTGGAACGCGGCGAGTTCTTCATCGAGTACCAGCCGCTGGTCCACATGCGCGACGGCAGCGTGCACGGGGCCGAGGCGCTGGTGCGTTGGTCGCACCCGCAGTACGGGGTCCTGGGCCCGGACCGCTTCATCCCGCTCGCCGAGCGCACCGGACTGATCGTGCCGCTCGGCCGCTGGGTCCTGGAGGAGGCCGTCCGCCAGGCCCGCAGCTGGCAGCGCGAGCACGGAGGCGCGGCCCTGCGGATCAACGTCAACCTCTCGCCGACCCAGCTGCACCACCCGGGCCTGGTCGCCGACACCGTGGCGGTGCTGGAGAAGTCGGGCCTCGCTCCGGGCGCGCTATGCCTGGAGGTCACCGAATCGGCCCTGATAGGGGCCGACGACGAACTTCTAGAACCGTTGCGCCGGCTCGCCGCCCTCGGCGTGGACATCGCCCTCGACGACTTCGGCACCGGCTACTCGAACCTGGCCAACCTGCGGCGGCTGCCGGTCAGCGTCCTGAAGCTCGACCGCTCCTTCACCCAAGGGATGCAGCAGCAGCCCGCCAACCCGGTCGACGTCAAGATCGTGGAGGGGATCGTCGCCCTGGCGCACAGCCTCGAACTCGCCGTCACCGTCGAGGGAGTGGAGACCGGAGCCCAGGCCGCCCAGTTGCGCGCCCTCGGCTGCGACACCGCTCAGGGCTGGTACTACGCCCGGCCCGGGGCCCCGGACCGCATCCACAGCCTCTCCCTCTCGGACGCGGTGCCCACGCCCTCCTGACGTCCGCCCCGTCGGGAGGACCCGAGCCTCGGCCCGCGGCCCGGGCGGGGAGCCCGGGGCGACGGGCCCCCGTCGGGGCCCGGTCCGCCTCAGGCTCCGGCGGGCGGCGCGGCCGAGTCCAGGCCGACCTCCGTTCCCTGTCCGGGGGTCCGTACGGCCTCCACGACCCGCTCGTACCGTTCGGCCGTGTCGGCCAGGACCCCTGCGGCCACCGACAGCCGCTCCGCTTCGTAGGCGTCGAGCGCCGCGTCCGCGTCCGGCCCGGCGAGGGCGGCGGATAGGGCCCGGCCGAGCGCCGCCGCGTCCTCGATGCCGGTGTTCATGCCCAGCCCGCCGGCTATGGGATGCACGTGCGCGGCATCTCCGGCGAGCAGGACGCGGCCCTCCCGTATCCGCGTGGCCATGCGGACATTGACCCGCCAGGAGGAGAGCCAGGTGGGGTCCTCGAGCCGGATGCCCGGCACCCCGGCGCACCGGTCGAAGATCCGCTGGAAGCTCTCCAGGGAGGGCGGCACCGGTTCGCCGTGCTCGTCGTGCTCGGGGGAGGCCTGGAGCTGGAAGGAGTCCGTCCCCGGGATCGGACAGAGCAGCATTCCGCCGCCCTCCGAGGTGAACCACTGGTGCCAGACGTCCCGGCCGAGTCCCGGCGCCCTGACGTCACCGATGACCATCGCGGGCTCCGTGTCCCCGTTCCCCTCGAAGGGGATGCCGAGCAGCTTGCGGGTGGTGCTGCGCCCGCCGTCGCACCCGGCGAGATAGCGGGCCGCGATCACGCTTCCGTCCGCCAGCTCGGCGCGCACCCCTTCCTCGTCCTGGGCGATGCCGACGAGCTCCGCCCCGTACTCGACGTGCACGCCCAGTGAGGCGAGCCGGTCGCGCAGCGCCTCCTCGGTCTGCCACTGCCCGATCAGCAGGCCGGCGTCCGCCGGGGTGGGGGTGTCGTTGATGTGCTCGCCGTCGAAGTACTTGCGCAGGACCACCCCCGCGGTGCCGGCGGCGATCAGGGGTTCGGCCATGCCGAGCTCCTGGAAGATCGCGAGACTGCCGGCCCGGAGCCCCTTGCCCCGGGACTCGCGGTGCGGTTCGGTGCGCCGCTCGATGACGCGGACGGCGAATCCGCGCAGGGCGAGGTGGCAGGCGAGCGTCAGACCGGTGGGGCCGGAGCCAGCGATCAGTACATCGGTGTGGTTCATCGGAAGTCCTCTCCTCGTCGATGTCTCAAGGAAAGCGGCTCCCGACGAAAAAAGCAACCCGGTTAAAAAATTAACTCGGTCACGAATTCGTGCTACGCTGTGCGCATGGAGAACACGACGGGTCTGCGCGAGAACAAGAAGCTCCGTACGCGCCACCGGCTGGCGGCGACGGCGCTGGAGCTCTTCCTGGAACGGGGCTTCGACGCCGTGTCGGTGGCGGACGTCGCCGCCGCGGCCGAGGTCTCCAAGCCCACGCTCTTCCGCTACTTCCCGACCAAGGAGGACCTGCTGCTCGACCGGTTCGCCGACCATCAGGACGAGGCGGCGCGCATCGTGCGCGAGCGGCCCGCCGGCCACACCCCGGTGGGCGCCGTGCACGCGCACTTCCTGGCCGCCCTGGCCGAGCGGGATCCGATCACGGGGCTGTGCGACCACGCGAACGTGATGGCCTTCCAGCAGCTGGTCTACAGCACCGCCAGTCTGAAGAGCCGACTGAACCGCTACACCGAGCTCGAGGTGGACCTGCTCGCCGCCGAGTTGGAGGCGGAGGAGGTGCCCCCGCTCGCCGCCCGGCTCGCGGCGACGCATCTCGTGGCGGTCCGCCACGAGTTGGGCCGGCTGAACTGGCGGCGGATCGAGGCGGGTCAGAGCGCGGACGAGGCCCACGCGGCCGCGGTGGCCGATGCCGACCAGGCCTTCGCCATGCTGGCGGAGGGCCTCGACAAGGCCCTGCCGGCAGCCCCTGCCCCGCTGATATCCCCAGCCGCGCCCTGACGGCCGCGCCCTGACGGCCGCCCCGCCCGCGGGTCCGGGCGGGCGGGGTCAACCGAGCAGGAGGCGCTTCAGCTCGCGGGCCGCGCGCGGCGGAGCCACGTCGGTGCGGTGGGCCAGGGCGATCGTGCGGCGCAGCGGGGAGCCGGCCAGCGGGGTCACCCGCAGGCCCCGACCGGAGCGGTCGACCACCATCGCCGGGACCACCGCGATGCCGAGCCCTGCCCGGACGAAGCCCAGGACCGCGTCCATTTCGCCGCCCTCCACGGTGAAGACCGGCTCGAAGCCCTCCGCCCGGCAGGCCGCCACGGTGAGCTCCCGCAGGTCGTAGCCGTGTCGGAACATCACCATCGGCTCGTTCCGCAGCCCCGAGATGGTCAGCTCGCCGCCCCCGCCGGGTGCCGGCCTTTCCGCCGAGGAGACCACCACGAGGTCTTCCGTCAGTAGTTCCACCGTGGTCAGGGCCGGGGCCGAAGGCGGCAGCGGCAGCGCGATCAGGGCCAGGTCCAGGGCTCCGCGCGCGAGCTCCCGTACGAGGTCGAGCGAGCCGCTCTCCTCGATCAGCAGCTCGATCCCGGGATGCGCGTCGTGGAAGGCCCGCAGTACGTCCGGCAGCAGCCCCGTGCAGATGCTGGGCGTGGCGCCGAGCCGCACGCGGCCGCGTCGGAGCTGCGCCAGTTCCTGCACCTCCAGCCGCGCGGTGTCCGCGTCCGCCAGGATCCGCCGGGCCAGCGGCAGCAGCGTCTCGCCCGCGTCGGTGAGCGTGATGTTGCCCCGGGCCCGGCTGAACAGCTCGGCCCCTAGTTCCCGTTCGAGCGCCTTGATCTGCTGCGAGAGCGAGGGCTGGGCCACGTGCACGCGCTCCGCGGCCCGGGTGAAATGCAGGGTCTCGGCGACGGCCACGAAGTACAGGAGCTGCTGGAACTGCATCCGCTCAGGCTAGGCCCTGTCGTCAACGTCCCGTCGGGCCCGCGGCGTCCGGCACCGCACCTGATCCCCCAGACTCCGTCCGGGGGGACCCCCAGGTTGTCGGGGCGCCCGAGTACGTCCCGTGCACGGGCGTCCCTCCGCCCCGCCCTGCTTCCCCGCGGCCCTGTGGGCCTGGGGAGGCCCCAGGCGCCGGACGCCGCGGGCTCGGCTGACGCCCCTTTGGCAACAGGGCCTGGGGGCGTCCCTCCTTTGATAGCCATCATCTATCGATATCAGCTCCATCATGTCTTGGACCTTTCGGGAGCCCCGTCCGTACTGTCGAGGACATGGCTCTGGCAACGCGGACGGATCGACGGCCGTCCATTACGCGCACGATCTGGGACTCCTCCGTCGGCAAGAAGTCCGTGATGGCCGTGTCCGGCCTGATCATGCTCGGCTACCTCGTCGTGCACATGCTCGGAAACCTCAAGATCTTCTTCGGGGCGGACGAGTTCAACGGCTACGCCCACTGGCTGCGCACCCTCGGCTCGCCCTTCCTGCACTACGAGTGGGCCCTGTGGCTCGTGCGTGCGGGACTGCTCGCCGCGGTCGTCGCCCACGCCGTATCCGCGTACCAGCTCAGCCGCCGCGACATCAAGGCCCGCCCGGTGAAGTACGCCCACAAGCGCCGCCGCGCGAGCTACGCCACCCGCACCATGCGCTGGGGCGGGATCATCCTCGGCCTTTTCATCGTCTGGCACCTGCTCGACCTCACCACGCTCACCGTCAACGAGCGCGCCTGGGCCGGCCACCCGTACGAGAACGTCCTGTCCACCTTCTCCACCTGGTACGGGAACACCATTTACATCGTGGCCATGGCCGCTCTCGGCCTGCACGTCCGCCACGGCTTCTGGAGCGCCGCGCAGACCCTCGGCGCGGGCAGCGCCCGGCGCGAGCGGACGCTGAAGTTCCTGGCCAACGGCCTGGCCCTCGTCCTCTTCGCCGGCTTCGTGTCCGTCCCCGTAGCCGTCATGACCGGAGTGGTGAACTGACCATGAGCGCACCCCAGCACGACCGCGATCAGCACGACCGCGAGCAGCACCCCCACTACGCCGCCTACGCGACCGGCGAGCCCGTCGTCGACACCAAGGCCCCCGAAGGCCCGATCGCCGACCGTTGGGACCGTCGCCGCTTCGAGGCCAAGCTCGTCAACCCGGCCAACCGCCGCAAGCACACCGTCATCGTCGTCGGTACCGGCCTGGCGGGCGGAGCGGCCGGTGCGACACTCGCCGAACAGGGCTACCACGTGGTCCAGTTCTGCTTCTCCGACTCCCCGCGCCGCGCCCACTCCATCGCCGCCCAGGGCGGTATCAACGCCGCCAAGAACTACCGCAACGACGGCGACTCGGTGCACCGCCTCTTCTACGACACCGTCAAGGGCGGCGACTTCCGCGCCCGCGAGTCCAACGTCCACCGCCTCGCCCAGATCTCCGTGGAGATCATCGACCAGTGCGTGGCCCAGGGCGTCCCCTTCGCCCGCGAGTACGGCGGCCTCCTCGACACCCGATCCTTCGGCGGGGTCCAGGTGTCCCGCACCTTCTACGCCCGCGGCCAGACCGGCCAGCAGCTCCTGCTCGGCGCCTACCAGGCACTCTCCCGGCAGATCGCCGCGGGCAACGTCGAGATGCACGCCCGCACCGAGATGCTCGACCTGATCGTCGTCGACGGCGTGGCCCGCGGCATCGTCGCACGCGACCTGATCACCGGCGAGATCTCCACGTACTACGCGGACGCCGTGGTCCTGGCGAGCGGCGGCTACGGCAACGTCTTCTACCTCTCCACCAACGCCATGAACTCCAACGCGACCGCCGTCTGGCGGGCGCACCGGCGCGGCGCGTACTTCGCCAACCCCTGCTTCACCCAGATCCACCCCACCTGCATCCCGCGCACCGGCGACCACCAGTCCAAGCTCACCCTCATGAGCGAGTCCCTGCGCAACGACGGACGCATCTGGGTCCCCAAGGCCCACGGCGACACCCGCGCCGCGGCCGACATCCCCGAGGCGGAGCGCGACTACTACCTGGAGCGGATCTACCCCTCCTTCGGCAACCTCGTGCCCCGCGACATCGCCTCCCGCGCCGCGAAGAACGTCTGCGACGAGGGTCGCGGCGTGGGCCCCGGCGGCCAGGGCGTCTACCTCGACTTCGCGGACGCCATCCGCCGCATGGGCCGGGACAAGGTCGCCGAGAAGTACGGCAACCTCTTCGAGATGTACGAGCGGATCACCGCGGAGAACCCGTACGAGGTCCCCATGCGGATCTACCCCGCCGTGCACTACACGATGGGCGGCCTGTGGGTCGACTACGACCTCCAGACCACCGTCCCCGGCCTCTTCGCCATCGGCGAGGCCAACTTCTCCGACCACGGAGCCAACCGCCTCGGCGCCTCCGCCCTGATGCAGGGCCTCGCCGACGGCTACTTCGTGCTCCCCTCCACGATCAACGACTACCTCGCCCGCCACCCCCACCGGAGCGCCGTCGACGACGCCCACCCCGAGGCCGTGGCCGTCGTGAACGAGACCCGCGAGCGGCTCGCGAAGCTGCTCGCCGTCGACGGCGACCGCACCCCCGACTCCTTCCACCGCGAGATCGGCGAACTCATGTGGGAGTACTGCGGGATGGCCCGCAGCGAGGAGGGGCTGCGCAAGGCGCTCGACCGGATCCCCGAGATCCGCGAGGAGTTCTGGCGCCGGATCAAGGTCCCGGGCAGCGGCGAGGAGTTCAACCAGTCGCTGGAGAAGGCCAACCGCATCGTCGACTACCTCGAACTCGCCGAGCTGATGTGCCTCGACGCGCTCGCCCGCGCGGAATCCTGCGGCGGCCACTTCCGCGAGGAGTCCCAGACCCCCGACGGCGAGGCGGCCCGTCAGGACGAGGCCTTCTCCTACGCCGCGGCCTGGGAGTTCACGGCCACCGGGGCCGCCCCCGTCCTGCACAAGGAAGACCTCGTCTTCGAGTACGTCCACCCCACCCAGCGGAGCTACGCATGAAGCTCACCCTGCGCGTCTGGCGCCAGCGCGGCGCCGACGCCCCCGGTCACATGGCCTCCTACGAGGTCGACGGCATCTCGAAGGACATGTCCTTCCTGGAGATGCTCGACACCCTCAACGAGGACCTCATCCTGCGCGGCGAGGATCCGGTCGCCTTCGACCACGACTGCCGCGAGGGCATCTGCGGTGCCTGCAGCCTCGTCATCAACGGCGACGCCCACGGCCCGGAACGCACCACCACCTGCCAGCTCCACATGCGGTCCTTCGCCGACGGCGACACCATCGACGTCGAGCCGTGGCGGGCCGCCGCCTTCCCCGTGGTCAAGGACCTCGTCGTCGACCGCGGCGCCTTCGACCGGATCATCCAGGCCGGCGGCTACATCACCGCCCCCACCGGCGCCGCCCCCGAGGCGCACGCCACCGCCGTGCCCAAGGCCGATGCCGACTTCGCCTTCGAGCACGCCGAGTGCATCGGCTGCGGCGCGTGCGTGGCGGCCTGCCCCAACGGCTCCGCGATGCTCTTCACCTCCGCCAAGGTCAACCACCTGAACGTCCTCCCGCAGGGCTCGCCGGAGCGCGAGACCCGGGTGCTGGACATGGTGGCCCGAATGGACGAGGAGGGCTTCGGCGGCTGCACCCTGACCGGCGAGTGCGCCACGGCCTGCCCGAAGGGCATCCCGCTGCCGTCGATCGCCGCGATGAACAAGGAGTGGCTGCGGGCGGTGCGCAAGGGCCCGCGCTGACCCCGAGGTCCCGGGGCGGCTGCTCCTGCTCCGCCACCGCCCCGCCCCTGCCCGCCCCTGCCCCCTGCGCCGATCGGCTGACCGGTACGGCCCGTACCGCGCCGCGCCCCGGCGCCGCCCGGGCCGTGGGGGACAGTGGCGCCATGCCAGAAGCCCCCGCCAGGTCCGGACCGCGTCGCCGAGCCGTCCTGGCCGCCGCCCTTGCCCCGCTCGCCGGAGCCGGGTGCACGGGCGAGGCAGCCTGGCGCACCCCGGCGCCGGGTGCTCCCGGTACTCCCGGTGCGCCGAGTACTCCCGTCGGGCCCAGGGACGCCCTGGTGATGGTGATCCGGCACGCGGAGAAGCCGTACGCCGGTGGCGTCGGCCGGGACGCGCAGGGCGAGGACGACCCCGGTTCGCTGGCCGGCCGCGGCTGGCGCCGGGCCGAGCGGCTCCCGCGCCTCTTCCCGCCGGCTCCCGGCTCCTCGCTGCCCCGCCCCGCGGCGGTCTTCGCGGCAGGCGGGAAGGGGGCCGCCGCCCCCGCGCGGTGCCAGCAGACGGTGGCGGCGCTCGCCACCGCCCTGCGCACCCCCGTCCGCGCCGAGTTCGCCGTCGGCGCCGAAGCCGCCCTCGTGCAGGCCGCGTTGGCCGCGCCCATGCCCGTACTCGTCTGCTGGGAGCACAGCGGGATCCCACGCCTGACCCGGGCCCTCGGCGCCGACATGGTCCCCGGCACCCCGGCGACCTGGCCCGACCGGCACGACCTCGTCTGGATCTTCACCCGCCGCCGGGGGCGGTGGAGCTTCCGCGAACTGCCGCAGCACCTGCTCCCCGGCGACGTCTGAGTCGTACCGCCGGATCGGCCCTCCGGATCGGCCCGCCGATGCCGCGCCGTTGTTCAGGCCACCGTCTGCTCCACCGGGATCCACAGCTCCGCCTTCGCCTCTGTCCCGTCCCGGGACACCCGGGTGCGCAGGATTTCGGGCCCCGGCCGGCTCCGGTAGGGGTTGGACGGGAACCACTGCGTGAACACGTCCCGCCACAGGTACTGGAGCGTCTGCGGGAACGGGCCGGAACTCTCGAAGACCGCCCACGCTCCGGCCCGGACGGTGAGCGCGTCCATGTCCTCGGGCACGGCGGCGCGGGTCACCACCCCGTGGTAGTAGTCGAGTTCGGTTCCCTCCGCGCGGCTGTCGTGCAGGTTGTCGCTCGCCGAGATGATCCCCTCCGGCTCCTGGTCGGACAGGCTCTGGATGCGCCGCAGCGTCTCCTGGCCGATCCCGCGGATGAAGGCGATGGCCTGGTTCGGCCCCTCGTGCACGAGCGGGACCCGCGCCTTCCTGCCGACCACACGGAACTCGTCCTTCTCCACGACCTTGTACTCCATGCTGCTGCTCCCTTCGACGATGAGGCGGAAGGACATCCGTGGCTGTGAACGCAGCGTCGCACCATGGCGCCTCGCCTCGCCGGGACCGACGCCGTGCACGGCCCGGAACGCACGCGCGAACGCCTCTGCGGAGGTGTAGCCGTAGCGCACCGCGATCTCCAGGAGCGTCCGCTCCCCGCCCAGCACCTCGGCGCCCGCGACCGTCAGCCGCCTGCGGCGGATGTACTCCGACAGCGGCATCCCGGCCAAGGCGGAGAACAGCCGCCGGAAGTGGTACTCCGACGTCACCGCGATCCGTGCCAGGTCGGCCGCCTCGATCGGCTGATCGAGGCGGTGCTCGACGTGCTCCATGGCCTGGTTCAACCGCTCCAGCATCCTGTGTCCTTCCCTTTCGACCACTCACGTTAGGAGGGACCCACCACGGCGGACCCGACATCCTGTGCCCGGTCCGGTCGGGTGGGGTCGGGTCCGGTCCGGACGTCTGGGACCGTCCCGCCCGGGGCCGGACGCGGAGCCCGGCAGCGTTGCGCGTACGGTCGACGCATGCACGATCAGCGAGACCACGGCCAGGTAACCGGAGGGCCGGAGCACGGGCAGGCGGATCAGCCTGCCGCAGCGGCCGAAGCGGTGGTGTTCGTGTGCGCGGCATGCGACGTCCCCCTGACGGGGCCGCTCACACGGCTGCCCGAAGTTCCCGAGGCGCCCTACTACGCATGGTGGGAAGTCGACGAGCGGGGTCCGTCACCGGCAACCGTGCCGTCGGGATGCTACGCGATCGAGACGCAGCCGTACGGTGCGCCCCTGGTCGTCACCGAAACGCCCGGGCCGGTGATGCCGCGCCACGGGGGCCACATGAACGTGGACGGCGAGCACCTGGTGTCGCAGGGCCCGCGGGGCAACATCGTCATCAACCCGGACGATGCCCGGGGCCTGGAGTTGCAGCACGCATCGCCCGCCTGCTGCGGAGCGACTCCGAACGGCGGAATGAACCAGCTGTGCGCCTGCGGAACCCTTGTCGCGACCCTCTGCTCCGACTGCTGCCTGCCGTACGAACTCCATCTCTCGGCCGACCACGTCCGAGCGGTTCGCCCTTGAGCCGGGTGCGGGCCGCTCCCCGGACCGAGCCTCCGACCGAGCCTCCGGACCCCGCCCGGCGCACCGTCAGAAGGCGTACCGGATCCGCAGCCACGGCGCACGGGTGGCGACGAGTGCGCGCATCGTCTCGACGGCCCCGGCCTTCACCCCGTTGCGGTAGCGGACGTTCCAGCTTCCGTTCTCGGAGCGCTTGGGCTGCTGGAGCTCCGGCCGCCACGACGCCTCCTCCGCCCTCCGCGGCGGCCTGGTCCACACAGGTGCTCCCGTCCACGTTCCGGCCGGCGCCGGTGGCGCGGGGCGCGTCGTGCCGGAGGTTCCCCGGGCCCCGCTGAAGAGCAGCGACGTACCGGCAAAGTGCAAGGTGCCAGCCGCCCTTGACCAGCGCTGCGACCGTGGTGTCGTAGGACTTCCTCGGGTCGGTGGGACGTCGTCCTTGGGCTTCTCGATGAACCCGGCCGCCCGCGGAGGCCGCAGCTGAGGCCGCGTCACTGCCCTTGCCCGTTCCGAACCGTTCTCACTGCTGCAACCCGCGACCAACAGCACCGTCCCGGAGACCGCGGCCACCCACCTCGCCTTGCGCCCTGCTCCCCACTTCCCCACTTTCCCCACGTGTTCGCGGACCCGTGCCTGAGCGATCGAGGCGGCAGTCTGCCAGCGGCAGTTCTCAGCCGGACCCGAGGGCCCGCGCCAGGTACGGGGCCGTGCGGCTGCCCGGTGCGGAGGCCACTTCCGAGGGCGTGCCCGCGGCGACCACGCGGCCGCCCGCCGTGCCGCCGCCCGGACCCAGGTCGATGACCCAGTCCGCGCCCGCGACCACCTCCATGTCGTGCTCCACGACCACCACCGAGTGCCCGGCGTCCACCAGCCCGTGCAACTGCCGCAGCAGCACCCGCACATCGGCCGGATGCAGCCCGGTCGTCGGCTCGTCCAGCAGGTACAGCGTGTGGTCCCGGCGCAGCCGCTGCAGTTCCGTCGCCAGCTTGATCCGCTGGGCCTCGCCGCCGGACAGCTCCGTGGCCGGCTGCCCCAGCCGCAGGTAGCCCAGCCCGATCTCCTCCAGCGCCCGCAGGCTGCGCGCCGCCGCCGGGGCGTCGGCGAAGAAGGCGGCCGCCGACTCCACCGTCAGGCCCAGGACCTCGGCGATGTTCAGGCCCTCGTACCGGACCTCCAGGGTCTCGGCGTTGTACCGGGCCCCCGCGCACTCGGGGCACGGGGCGTACGTACTCGGCAGGAACAGCAGCTCCACCGAGACGAAGCCCTCGCCCTGGCAGGTCTCGCACCGCCCGCCCGGCACGTTGAAGGAGAACCGGCCCGCCTTCCAGCCGCGCTCCCGCGCCCCGGGAGCCGCCGTGAAGAGCCTGCGCACCACGTCGAACAGCCCGGTGTACGTGGCCAGGTTGGACCGCGGCGTCCGGCCGATCGGCTTCTGGTCCACCTCCACCAGCCGCCGTACGGGAAAGTCCGCCTCCGTGAGCCGCTCGCCGACCTCCCGGGCCAGCACCTGCCCCACCAGCGTGGACTTGCCCGACCCCGACACCCCGGTGACGGCCGTGAACACCCCGAGCGGGAACTGTGCCTCCAGCTCCCGCAGGTTGTGCCGGTGCACCCCGCTCAGCCGCACCGCCCCGGTCGCCGCGCGCACCTGCCGGGGGGCCGCGGCCGGCTCCCGCGCCGCGAACAGGTGCCGGGCCGTCGCCGACCCCGCCACCCCGGCCAGGTCCTGCGGCGGCCCGCTGTGGAGCACCTGCCCGCCGTGCTCGCCGGCCAGCGGACCCACGTCCACCAGCCAATCCGCGTGCCGCACCACATCGAGATGGTGTTCCACGACGAAGACCGTGTTCCCGGCCTCCTTCAGCCGGTCCAGTACGCCGAGCAGCGCCTCGGTGTCGGCCGGGTGCAGCCCCGCCGACGGTTCGTCCAGCACGTACACGACCCCGAACAGCCCCGACCGCAGTTGCGTCGCCAACCGCAGCCGCTGCAGCTCGCCCGCGGACAGGGTCGGCGCGGTCCGGTCCAGGCTCAGATAGCCCAGCCCCAGCTCCGTGACGGGCCCGATCCGGGAACGCAGGTCCTCGGTGAGCACCCGCGCCGCCTCCCCGTCCAGGGGCGCGGAGGCCAGTACGCCGTCCAGGTCGGTCAGTGCCAGCGCCGCCAGCTCCGCGATGGTCCGCCCGGCGAAGGTGACGGCGAGGGCCTCCGGGCGCAGCCGCCGGCCCTCGCACACCGGACACGGCGAGTCGGCGAGGAACTTCTCGGCGCGGGCCCGCAGGGTGGCGCTCTTGCTGTCGGCGAAGGTCCGCATGACGTAGCGGTGGGCGCTCATGTACGTGCCCTGGTAGGGCCGTTGGATCCGCTCGGCCTCCCGCACCGGGTGCACGGTCACCACCGGCTGCTCCTCGGTGAACAGGATCCACTCGCGGTCCTTCGCCGGCAGCTCCCGCCAGGGCCGGTCCACGTCGTGGCCGAGGGTCTCCAGGATGTCCCGCAGGTTCTTGCCCTGCCAGGCGCCCGGCCAGGCGGCGATCGCACCTTGACGGATCGACAGCTCCGGGTCGGGGACGAGGAGTTCCTCGCCGGTGCGGTGGATCCGGCCGAGCCCGTGACAGGACGGGCAGGCCCCGGCGGCGGTGTTGGGCGAGAAGGCGTCGGAATCGAGCCGCTCCGCACCCGGCGGGTAGGTCCCGGCCCGCGAGTACAGCATCCGCAGGGAGTTGGACAGCAGGGTCACCGTGCCGACCGAGGAGCGCGAGCCGGGGGAGGAGCGGCGCTGCTCCAACGAGACGGCCGGCGGCAGCCCGGTGACCGAGTCCACCTTCGGCGCGCCGATCTGGTGGATCAGGCGCCGGGCGTACGGGGCCACGGACTCGAAGTACCGGCGCTGGGCCTCGGCGTAGAGCGTGCCGAAGGCGAGCGAGCTCTTCCCGGAGCCGGAGACCCCGGTGAACACGGTCAGCGCGTCGCGCGGGATGTCCACGTCGACGCCGCGCAGATTGTGCTCCCGGGCGCCCCGGACCCGTACGTAGGGGTCGAGGGACGTGGGGGAAGGGGCGGGGGTACGTGCGGCCTGGTGCATTCGTCCTATTTTAAAGGTTCCCCTTCAGAGGCCCGCGATGCGGGCCAGGCGTGCGTAGGAGTCCAGCAGCGCCGTGCGGTCGTACGTGGACGTGGTGACCAGCAGTTCGTCCGCGCCGGTCCGGTCCGCCACCTCCGACAGCTGCGCCGCCATCTGGTCCTCCGTGCCGTGGAGGTGGCCGGCGAGGGCGTCCTCGTAGAGCTCGCGCTCCTTCGCCGTCATCTCCAGTGCCTCGATCTCCTGCGCCGGCCGCAGCGGCGGGAAGCTGCCCCGGGTGCGGGAGTGTGCGAGGGCCCAGGCCTCCGGGACCAGGATGCGGCGGGCCTCCTCCTCGGTGGCGGCGACCGCCACCGTGCCCGAGACCACGACGTACGGCTGCGCGCCGTGGGCGGTGGGCCGGAACTCCTCGCGGTACGCCCGGACGATCTCGCCCACCCGGCCGCGGGCCCGCAGGTCGCCCACCACCAGCGGTAGCCCGGCCCGGGCGGCGGTCCGGGCGCCCTCGCCGGTGGCCAGGACGTAGGCGGGGATGTGCAGGCCCTCGGCGGGGCGGGCGTGCACCTCGGGGTGGGCCCGCTGGGTGCCGTCGAGCCAGCCCAGCAGTTCGGTCAGGTGCTCCTCGAAGCGGTCGGCGTCACCGGTGTCGCGGCCCAGCGCCCGCCGGATGCCGCCCGTGAAGCCGACCGAACGCCCGAGGCCCATGTCGATCCGGCCGGGGAACAGCGACTCCAGGACCCCGAACTGTTCCGCCACCACCATCGGCTGGTGGTTGGGCAGCATGACCCCGCCCGTGCCGACCCGGATCCGGTGCGTCGCTCCGGCGACGGCGGCGGCCAGCACCGTCGGCGCCGAGCCCGCGACGCCGGGAACGCTGTGGTGCTCCGAGACCCAGAAGCGGTGGTAGCCGAGCTCCTCGGCCGTCCGGGCCAGCTCCACGGTGTCGCGCAGGGCCTGCGGGGCCGGGTGGCCCTGACGGGTGCGGGAGCGGTCGAGTATCGAGAGTTTTCGGATCACACAGGACTCAACGCCCGGCGGCCGTGAGGATTCCCCCGTACGGCTCTCCTACGCTGACGGGATGAGTGAGCACACCACCCGGCCGCTGGCCGTCTTCGACCTCGACAACACCCTGGCGGACACTGGCCATCGCCAGGGCTTCCTGGAGCGCCGGCCCCGGGACTGGACCGGTTTCTTCGCCGCCGCCCCCGCCGATCCGCCGCTCGCGCGCGGGGTCGCGCTGGCCGTGGAGAGTGCGGCCGACTGCGAGGTGGTGTACCTGACCGGGCGCCCCGAGCGGTGCCGCGCGGACACGCTCGACTGGCTCGCCCGGCACGACCTGCCCGAGGGGCGGCTGTTCATGCGCGGCAACCAGGACCGGCGGCCGGCCCGCACGACCAAGCTGGAAGTGCTGCGGCGGATCTCCCGGGGCCGGGAGGTGCGGATGCTCGTCGACGACGACGAGCTCGTCTGCCGGGCCGCGCGCGCCGCCGGATTCCGGGTGGTGCTCGCCGACTGGGCGGCGGACGCGCCCGAGCTGGAGTCCGCCCAGGAGGGCGACGGACGGACGTGAGGTGACCGGACGGACGGACGTGACGTGACCGGGGGCGGGGCTCAGTCCTCGCCCTCGAGGCGGAAGCCGACCTTGAGCCCCACCTGGTAGTGGGCGATCTCCCCGTTCTCGATGTGGCCGCGCACCTGAACCACCTCGAACCAGTCCAGGTTCCGTACGGTCTGGCCCGCCCGGGCGATGCCGTTGCGGATGGCCTGATCGATGCCCTCGTGGGAGGTGCCGACGATCTCGGTCACCCGGTACGTGTGATTGGACATGGAGGTCTCCCGACAGTGGGTGGCTTTTGCCTGGTTCTACGGTGCCCCAGTAAGTCCGGGTCCGCGAACTTTGGGCGAACAGTCTCGAGCGAAAGCCCCTTGACCGGCCTATTGGTCTATGCCAATTTCGAGCCATCCGAGATCGAGCCCAGAAGGGGACCCTCTTGAAGATGCGCTTCCTCGCCGTGTGCACCGCCCTCGCGGCCGCTACCGCCCTCACGGGCTGCAGCGGGTCGGCCGACCCGGCCGGGGGGTCGCAGAAGGTCACGCTCTGGCTGATGAAGGGCAGCGCCTCGGAGGACTTCACGGCCAAGTTCACCGCGGAGTTCGAGACGGAACACCCCGGCATCGACCTGGACGTCAAGATCCAGGAGTGGACGGGCATCGGCGACAAGGTCAACGCCATCCTCGACGGCACGAGCAAGGAGAGAGCCGACGTCATCGAGGTCGGCAACACCCAGGTCGCCACGTACATCGAGAAGGGCGGCCTCGAAGAGCTCACCCTCGAAGGCCTGCGCGAATGGGGCAGCAAGGACTGGCTCAAGGGCCTCGCCGACCCGGGAACCATCAACGGCGCCCAGTACGGAGTCCCCTGGTACGCCGCCAACCGGGTGGTCATCTACCACAAGGACCTCTTCGCGAGCGCCGGCATCAAGACCCCGCCCAAGAACCGCCAGGAGTGGATACAGGCCACCCAGAAGCTCGACAAGGGCGACCAGCAGGGCATCTACCTCGCAGGTCAGAACTGGTACGTCCTCGCCGGCTTCATCTGGGACGAGGGCGGCGAACTCGCCGTCGAGACCAACGGCAAGTGGGTCGGTGGGCTCGACGACGACAAGGCCCTGGCCGGCATGGACTTCTACAAGCAGCTCCAGGCCCTCGGCGACGGACCCAAGGGCGCCGACGAGGAGACGCCCCCGCAATCGCAGGTCTTCGCCCGCGGCCAGGTCGCCCAGATCATCGCCCCGCCCGGCCAGGCCGCCGAGATCGAGGCGGCCAACCCCGCCCTGAAGGGCAAGCTCGGCTTCTTCCCGATCCCCGGCAAGACCTCCGACAAGGCGGGGGCCGTCTTCACCGGCGGTTCCGACCTGATCATCCCGGCGCGGACCGGACAGCGGAAGGGCGCCGTGGACGTGATCACGGCCCTCGTCAGCGAGAAGTGGCAGACCGAACTCGCCCGCACGATGAGCTACGTGCCCAACAAGACCACCCTCGCGCGCGCCGTCGAGGGCAACGAGGGCGCGGCCGCCATGGCCCCCGGCGCCGCCCAGGGCCGCGCCACCCCCACCTCCGCCCGCTGGGCCGAGGTCGAGGCGAAGAACCCGATCAAGCCCTTCATGACGGCCGTGCTCACAGGCCGGGACCCCAAGCAGGCCGCCCGCGCCGCCTCCGAGGAGATCGGCAAGGTCCTCAGCTCCGACCGCTGAGCCGCTGCCCCGGCCGCCGCCGGCCCGGGGGTACGCCGAGTTCAGCGTCCGCACATCCGAGGGCCGCTGAGCGGTCATGTCGAATCCAGCCGGTCACGGAAGAAGTAAAGGAGCCAGGCCACACACCTGCGGGCCTGGCCATCCGTGCCCGGATCAGGAGCCGCCATGACGATCGCACCCCTGTCCCCGTCCCCCCTCACCGCCTCGGCGCCGGCCCCCTCACCCGCGCCCGCCACCCGCCTCGCCCCCGTCAGGGACCGGGTCGCGGCGCCCGGCGCGCCGTCCGAAGGACCGCGCTACGCCGTCCGCCTCGCCCGCGACGAGGACGAGGTCCGCGCCGCCCAGCGGCTGCGCCACCAGGTCTTCGTCGGCGAGCTCGGCGCCCGACTGGACGGGCCCGAGCCCGGCCTCGACGCCGACGCCTTCGACGCGTACTGCGACCACCTCCTCGTCATCGACGAGGAAGCCGAGCAGGTCGTCGGCACCTACCGGCTACTGCCCCCGGAGCGCGCCGCCGTCGCCGGCCGCCTCTACTCCGAGGGGGAATTCGACCTCTCGGCCCTCGCCCCCATCCGCCCCGACCTCGTCGAGGTCGGCCGCTCCTGCGTCCACCCCGACCACCGCAACGGCGCCGTCATCGCCCTCATCTGGGCCGGCCTCGCCCACTACATGGACCGCACCGGGCACAACTGGCTCGCCGGCTGCTGCTCGATACCGCTCGCCGACGGCGGGGTCCTGGCCGCCGCCACCCGGGAGACCGCCCTGACCCGCAGCCTCGCCCCCGAGGAGTACCGGGTCACCCCCCACCTCCCCTGGAGCCCCGAGGGCATCACCTTCCCCGACCGCATGGAGCTCCCCCCGCTGCTGCGCGGCTACCTCCGCCTCGGCGCCTGGGTGTGCGGCGAGCCCGCCCTCGACGCCGAGTTCGGCTGCGCCGACCTGTACGTCCTGCTCTCCCTGCGCCGGACCAACCCGCGCTACCTCAAGCACTTCCGCTCGCTCGCCCCGGGCGCATGAGCGTCTGGCTGCCCACCTCGCCCTGCACCCCCGAGGCCTGCGCCGGGCACGCGGGGGACACCGCGAGCGTGCCACGGGCGGTGCTCAGACTGGCCGCCGCCGTCGCCCTGATCCTGCTGGGGATCCTGGGCGCCCCGCCGGTCCGGTTGCTGCCGGCCGGCCCCCGCCACACGGTGGTACGGGCCTGGTCGGCCGCGCTCGTACGAGCCTTCGGCATCCGGATCACCGTGCACGGCAGCCCGGGTCCGGGCGGCGGCCGGCTGCTGGTCGCCAACCACATCTCCTGGCTGGACATCCCGCTGGTGGCCGCCGCCCTGCCCTGCCGGATGCTGGCCAAGAGCGACATCCGGGCCTGGCCGGTGCTCGGCCGCCTCGCCGGACGGGCCGGCACCCTGTTCATCGAGCGCGACCGGATCCGCGCCCTGCCCGCCACCATCGGGACCATCACCGGCGCGCTGCTGGCCGGGGACCGGGTCACCGTCTTCCCCGAGGGCTCCACGTGGTGCGGGCGGGCCCAGGGCACCTTCCGCAGGGCCGCCTTCCAGGCGGCCCTGGACGCCCGGGTCCCCGTACAGCCGCTGCGGCTCACCTACCTGTGCCGCGACGGGAACCCGGCCGGGGCGCCCGCCTTCGTCGGGGACGACCCGCTGACGGCCTCGCTGTGGCGGATCGCCCGCGCCCGCGGGGTGCGGGCCGAGGTCATGCTCCTGCCGCGGATCCCGCCGGGCCGGTACGCGCACCGGCGGGACCTCGCGGCGGCCGCTCAGCGGGCCGTCGCCGGGGCGTGGACCGCGACCCCCGCCCCGGACCTGCTACCGGGCATCCCCGCTCAGCCGGCCACGCCGTCGGCGACCGACAGGGACAGCGCGAACCGGCCCCCCGCGTCCGTCCACCACTGGGTCAGTTCCAGTCCGGCCGCCGCCAGCTCCTTGCGCACGCCCTCCTGACGGAACTTCGCGGAGACCTCCGTCAGGATCTCCTCACCCGCCGCGAACGGCACCACCAGATCCAGCGCCCGGATCTTCACCACCAGTTCCGACCGGGCCCGCAGCCGCATCTCGATCCACTCCTGCTCCTCGTTCCACACCGCCACGTGCGCGAAGTCGGCCGTGTGGAAGTCCGCCCCCAGCTCCCGGTTGATGACCGCCAGCACGTTCTTGTTGAACTCGGCCGTCACCCCCCGTGCGTCGTCGTAGGCCGACACCAGCACGGCCTCGTCCTTCACCAGGTCCGTCCCCATCAGCAGCGCGTCCCCGGGCGACAGCATCGCCCGTACGGACGCCAGGAACACCGCCCGCTCCGGCGGCAGCAGGTTCCCGATCGTGCCGCCCAGGAACACCACCAGCCGGGGCCCGGGGGAGTCCGGCAGGTGCAGCGCACGCGTGAAGTCGGCCAGCAGGGCGTGCACCCGCAGCCCCGGATGCTCCGCCAGCAGCGTCTCGGCCGCCCCCCGCAGCGCGCTCTCGCTCACGTCCACCGGCACGTACGTGTCCAGCGCGGGCATCGCCTCGATGAGGTGCCGGGTCTTGTCGGAGGACCCGGAGCCCAGCTCCACCAGGGTGCGGGCGCCGCTCTCGGTGGCGATCTCCCGCGCCCGCTCCAGCAGGATCTCCCGTTCCGCGCGCGTCGGGTAGTACTCCGACAACCGGGTGATCTCCTCGAAGAGCTCACTGCCCCGCGCGTCGTAGAACCACTTGGGAGGCAGCACCTTCGGCGAGTGCGTCAGCCCGTGCAACACATCCGCACGCAGCGCCGTCTCCGCGGCGTTCTCGTCGAGCGTCCGGGTCAACTGAAAGTCGTTCACAGGGAGTTCTCCTTGAGCGGGGTCAGTTCGACCCTGGTGCGGGTGGCGGTCAGCAGGGTCCGGTCGGGCACTTCGCGCCACCGGATGTCGTCGTCGTACGGCTCGGAGGCCACCACGGTGCGCCGCTGCTCCGCGTCGGCCAGGTACCAGAGCGAATCGCCCCAGGCCGTCGCGGCGATCGTGACGCCGTCCGTGAGCAGCAGGTTCAACCGGGAGCCGGGAGCTGCCGAGGCCAACTCCCGGACCGGCTCGGCGAGCGCCGTGCCCAGGTCGTCCCCGGCCCGCAGCCGGTGCAGGACCAGTGCCCAGACCAGCGCCGAGTCGGTGCGCGCGGCCAACCGGAGCAGCTCTGCGGGCGGTAGCCCGGCGGCGAGCGGGGCGGCGGACCCGGGCCAGTTCCGCACCGCGCCGTTGTGGCTGAACAGCCACGGCCCGTCCGCGAACGGCGCCGCGGCCGCCTCCCCGTCGGCCCCGGGGTCCGTGGCGTCCCGTACGGCGGCCAGCACGGCCCCGCTGCGGACCACCCGGGCGATATCGGCGAAGGTCAGGTCGCCCCAGATCGGCCCGGAACGCCGGTAGCGGGCGGGCACCGGGTCCCCTTCCGCGTACCAGCCGATGCCGAAGCCGTCGGCGTTGATCGTCCCGGACCGCTGGCGGCGCGGCTCCCAGGACTGGCGCACCAGCGAGTGCTCCGGCCCGCTCAGCAGCTCCCCGAGCGCCACCACCGGCCCCAGATAGGCGAGATGACGGCACATCAGACGTCCCTCGCGGTCCGGAAGCCGGAGAAGATCTGCCGCCGCACCGGAAGGTCCCAGTTGCGGAAGGTGCCCCGGCAGGCCACCGGGTCCACGGCGAAGGAGCCGCCGCGCAGCACCTTGTGCTTCGGGCCGAAGAACACCTCCGAGTACTCCCGGTACGGGAAGGCGCGGAAGCCCGGGTACGGCAGGAAATCGGAAGAGGTCCACTCCCACACGTCGCCGATCAGCTGGCGCACCCCGAGCGGGGAGGCGCCGGCCGGGTAGCTGCCCGCGCGCGCCGGACGCAAGTGCCGCTGCCCCAGGTTGGCGTGTGCGGGCGTCGGGTCGGCGTCGCCCCACGGGTAGCGGGTGGAGCGGCCGGTCGCGGGGTCGTGCCGGGCGGCCTTCTCCCACTCCGTCTCCGTGGGCAGCCGCCGCCCCGCCCAGCGGGCGTAGGCGTCCGCCTCGTACCAGCTGACGTGCAGAACCGGTTCTTCGACGGGCACCGGCTCGATCACCCCGAAGCGGCGGCGCAGCCACTGGCCGGCCTCCCGGTGCCAGAACAGCGGGGCCTCGATGGAGTGCTCGCGGATCTGCTCCCAGCCCGGAGCCGCCCACCAGCGCGGATCGCGGTAGCCGCCGTCGGCGATGAACGCCAGGTACGCGGCATTGGTCACGGGAACCGTGTCGATCCAGAACGGCGCGGCGTCCCGGACGTGCGCGGGGCGTTCGTTGTCCAGCGACCACGGCTCGGCGGAGGTGCCCATCGTGAACGGGCCCCCGGGGACGAGGACTTCGGCGGCGGACGGGGGATCGTAGGGGCCGTCCGGCTCCGGGGCGGCCAGTACGGGCGCGCCCCGCCGGAGCTGATGGGTGATCAGCATGGTCTCGTCGTGCTGCTGCTCGTGCTGGGCGATCAGCCCGAAGGCGAAACCGTCGTCGAGGAGCGTGCTGCCCTCCAGCGGTGTCCGCTCCAGCAGGTCGAAGACGCGGCCGCGCACGTCGGCCGCGTACCGGCGGGCCTCTGCGGGCCCGAGCAGCGGCAGCTTGGGCCGCTCGGCGCGGGGGTGCTGGAAGGCGTCGTAGAGCGGCTCGATCTCGGGGCGCATCGATGCGCGTCCGGCGACGCGCTGGAGCAGCCAGAGCTCTTCCTGGTTCCCGATGTGCGCCAGGTCCCAGACCAGCGGCGACATGAGCGGGGAGTGCTGGGCGGTGAGGTCCTCGTCGGTCACGGCGTCGGTGAGGCCGGCCGTGCGTATGCGTGCCGCGGTCAGGGCGGCGGCCGCCCGCTCCCGCAGGCGGGAATCGGAGTCGGAGTCGGAGCCGGAGGGTGAGGGTGAGGGTGAGGGTGAGGGTGAGGGTGTTCCGGTGGTCATCGGCGGACCTCTTTTCCGGTGAGCACCTGTGTGGATGCGTCGTCGGCCGGACATCGGCCGCGCAGTACGTAGCGCTCGGTGAAGGCACCGACCGTGTCCCGGACGTGCGCGCTCGCGCCGAGCCGGGGCAGGGCCTCGACGGCGGCCCGGAAACAGGCCTTCGCGGAGGCCCGCAGCTCCGGATCGGCCAGGCCGTGCCGGGCGGCCGACCGCCAGAGCGGATTGCGGGGGGCGGGGTGGCCGCCGTAGGAGTCGGCCAGCCCCTTGGCCACCCGGTACGCGGTCTCGGTGGCCTCCGGATCGTCGAACAGCGCGTGCACGACGGCCACCGGGACCAGCCAGCCGTCGTCGCCGGACTGCGCGTCGATCATCCGCAGCTCCAGGTGGCCGCGCGGCCGGACCGGCGGGAAGAGCGTGGTCAGGTGGTAGTCCAGGTCCTCGACGGTGGGCGGTCGCAGCGCGGGGTGTCCGCCCGTGCGCAGCCAGTCGCGGAAGGTCGTGCCGGGCGGGGTCTCCCACGGGCCGTCGTCCTCGTAGGACCGCACGCACATCACTTCGGTGTCCAGGGCCTGCCGGGCCCACGCGGTGCGTGGTTCCGCGTCCAGCGGCGGGGCGAGCGCGCGCCGGGTGTCCAGGTCGCTCCAGATCCCCTGCCGGGCGCAGCGCCAGCCGGCGTACGGGCCCTCGTGAGCGGGGGAGTTGGCGAAGGCGGCCACCAGGACCGCACCCAGCAGGTGCGCGAGCCGCCAGCGCCGGCCGTGGCCGAGCACGCCCGGCTCCTCGTGCCCGGCGTCCACGCAGACCTGTACGGAGGCGGAGGCGCACATCATGGCGCGCCCGGCCGGGCCGGTGCGGTCGAAGTAGGCCTCCATGGCGTCGTAGCGCGGGCTGCTGAGCAGCCGGCGGTACGGGCGGCGGGGATCGCGGCCGAGGCCGCGCAGGACGAGGCCCTGGGCCAGCAGGGTGGCGCGGACGGCGGTGAGGTCGGCCTGTAGGTCGTCCACGCAGCTGCTGAGGGAGGTGGCGGGGGCCGAGCTGAGTTCGAGCTGGCCGCCCGGTTCGACGGTCACCCGTGCGTGCAGGGGCAGGGCGCGGGCCGCGGCGTGGGCGGCCCGTAGCCGCTCGGGGGGTAGGGGCTGCTCCGGCCGCTCGGCGTCCAGGACCAGCCATTCGAGCTCGGCGCCGATGAGGCGGGGCGGACCGGTTTTGAAACAGATGCCGTGGATCAGGTCCTCGGCCTGCGTCTCGCTGATGGAGGGCACGGGGGGCGGGCCGGGCGCGGGTGGAGGTGGGGGAGCGGATGAGTCCTGGGGCATGACCGGGTCCTCGTCTCCTGTCGTCGGTCGTGACATCACCCGTGCCTACCCCTCCTCGGGGCACAAAACCCTTTGCCGCCGGGAATCGCGGTGCGGAAGATGGCGGCGTGAGCAGCAGATTGCGCGAGATCGCGCGGGAGAACGCGGAGATCCTGGCGGCCGGCGGGTACCGGACGCGGTCGGGACGGCACGTTCCGCTGGCCGCCGCCCTGGCGGAAGCCAAGGCAGGAACCAGGATATATGGACCAAATCGGGTCATTCCAGATGAGGAGTTCGCTTCCGGCGGCCGTGCGACCGCCGTCGAGGTCACCGGCGAGAGCAGCACCGTCGCCGCCCGCAGGCTCGCGACCGCCACCCCGGCCCACCCGGATCCCGGTCCCGTTGCGGTCCTGAACTTCGCCTCGGCCCGTAACCCCGGGGGCGGTTACGTCCGCGGGGCCAAGGCCCAGGAGGAGGCGCTGTGCCGCGCCTCGGCCCTGTACGAGACCCTGCTCGAAGCTCCGGAGTACTACGAGGTGCACCGCGCGGAGCGGAGCACCTTCTACACCGACCGGGTGATTCACTCGCCCGGGGTCCCGGTCTTCCGCGATGACCGGGGCGATCTGCTGGAGACCCCGTTCCGGGTCGGCTTCCTCACCTCGCCCGCGCCGAACGCCGGCACCATCCGGCGGCAGGAGCCCGAGCGCACCGCCGAGATCCCGGCGGCGCTGGCGCGGCGCGCGGAGCTCGTACTGGAGGTGGCGGTGCTGCACGCGTACCGGCGGCTGGTGCTGGGGGCCTGGGGCTGCGGGGTGTTCCAGAACGACCCGGCCCAGGTGGCCGAGGCCTTCCGGGGACTGCTCGAGGACCGGTTCGCCGGGGTCTTCGAGCAGGTCGTGTTCGGCATCCTCGACCGCGACCCCACCACCCGCGAGGCCTTCGAGAGGGCCTTCCCGGCCTGAGGGGCGGGGGTGGCGGGGCCAGCGGCCCTCAGAATGGGTGCGCCGCCCCCAGCAGGCTCTCCGGCAGATAGGGCGACGAGACGCGGATCCGCCAGCCCCGGCGGCGGGCGTGGCAGGCCAGGGCCAGGACGTCGAAATCGACCGCGGCGTCGGCCCCGGCGCCGAAGAGCCGGTCGCTCACCGCGTAGTAGTCCCTGTGGGCCTCCAGAGCATCGGCCAGGGCCAGGTTGAAGCTCTCCTCGTCACCCTCCACCAGCTGGGAGAAGAGCACGGCCGGCGCCGGCAGGAAGCCCCACTCCCGGGTCTGCCCGACATCGGCGACGGCCCGGTCGGTGGCGGGCTCCGGGTCCTCGCCCCGCAGGTAGTCGTGCAGGGCCTGCCGGTACGAGGCGTACGCGGAACGGTCTTCCTCCAGCGCGGCGGGGCCGCTGAGGACCAGCGGGGCGAGTTCCGCACGGCTGCCGGTGATCAGGGCGCGCTTCAGGGACGCGTGCCAGTTCCCGGGGGCGAGCGGGTGGTCCGGGCGGGCGGAGTCCTCGGAACCGGCACCCGCGCGGACGGCCTCGTACAGCCCGCGTACCAGGTGGTCGGCGTGCCCCGCGGGCTCCGGCATCTCGGGGCGCTCGACGACCAGGGGGCCCGTGGCCAGCGCCGCTACGGCGTCCGCGTGCCGCTCGCGCCCGTACGGCCCCACGCGCGGCGGCGGCGTCTCGAAGCCGGTGACCAGCGCCCGCGGCAGGTACCCCGACTCGACGGGGGGCCGCCAGCCCTCGCGGCGGTAGCCGAGCGCGGCCAGCGCCAGCGGCAGCAGGGGCAGCAGGGTGCGCGGCTCGGCCCGGGGGTCATCCAGGTAGGAGTACGGGAGCAGCAGTGCGGCGAGCTCGGTGGCGAAGGCCTCCCGGTCCCGGGCGGCCAGCGCGCGCAGGGCGCGCAGTGCGCCGGTGGCGGGGTCGGTCGCCCCGGTCCGGTCGGCTCCGGCCCCCGCCCGGGCGTGCCGGTCGGCGATCCGGGCGAGCGCGGCATCCAGCGCGGCGAGCTTCTCCTGCGGGGAGGGCGGGAACTTCTGGTGCTCGACCCCGATGTCCCCGCTGACGTACGCCAGCAGGCCGTTGATCAGCTCCACCGGCGGGAGCCCGGGCCCGCCGGCCCGCTGCGGTGCCGCACGGGCGAAGTGGAAGGCCTCGCCGTGCCGTTCGGTCTTGTCGGCGACGACCGCCACGCAGAACGCGTCGATCCAGCGCGCGGCGCTGACCGGCTGGGCGCTGCCCCCCGCCCCGGAGTCGTAGTCGCGGCCGAAGTCGACGTAGGTGAGGAAGACGCGGAAGGACGCGTTCGGGTAGGCGGCGAACGACACGGTGGCGGCGGCCGTTTCGGCCGCGTCGCCCAGGATCGCCTTCGCCTCCGGGGTGTCGAGGTCGGGGGTCACCGCCGAGAGCGCGCCGAGGCCGTCGAGGAACCGCAGCGTGATGTCCCACCAGTCGTAGGCGTCCATCGGACCGCCCCGGGACCTGGAGTACACGTCCGAGATCATCTTGTTCGCGAAGTCCTCGCGCACCGCCGCCAGGGCCGCCCCGCTCACCCTGTGTCGTTCTATTCGCATGCCCGCTACTCCCTGTGTCCGCCTACGGGGCTCACCCTAGGGGGTGTCCAGGACGGTCCGGATCAGGGACACGGGAGGTCGGTACGGTCCGGGCGGTGGCCGCGGGTCTGACCGTGACCACCGCCCGGACCTGCGGGTCACTGCCAGCCGTAGCGCTCGCGCAGCCGGTCCACGACCAGGCCGAAGCGGCCGCGGTCGAGCGCGCAGGCCTCGCGGCGCATCCCCGCCTCGTGCACCCACAGCACCCGGTCCACGTCCACCCAGGACTCGCGCCCGGCACTGTCCCACGGGCCCGTCCCGATCGGCACCCACTCCCGGTCGTGGTCGTGCCGCTTGCTCGACAGTTGCACGGCGAGCAGGGTCCGCCCGCCCGCCTCCCGGGCCACGACCAGCACGGGACGGTCCTTGCCGCGCCCGTCGTTCTCCTCGAAGGGGACCCAGGTCCACACGATCTCGCCGGGGTCGGGATCACCGTCGGGGTCCGGCGCGTACTCGGTCCGCACGGGGCCGATCGCGTGCGGATCAGCCTCCGTCGTCGCGGTGTCGCCGCCCTGGCCGGGCAGCTCGGGGTGGCCGTTGCTGTGGTGGGAAAGTGCCGTCATCCGGGCGAGGCTACTGGGTCCGGCGGCCCTGGTGGAGGAGGCGGGCATCAGCGCCCGTGTCACGGGTCAGTCGGTGACCAGGGCCAGGATGAGCCCGTCGTAGCCCTTGCTGCCGACGGTCTGCAGGGCGGTGGCGGTCAACTGCGGGTGCTCGGAAATGAGTTCGGTGAACCGGCGCACGCCCTGCACACGGGGGTCGGAGCTGTCCGCGTCGACGACGGCGCCGTCGCGGACGACGTTGTCGCCGATGATGACGCTGCCGGGCTGGGTGAGCTCGAGCGCCCACTCCAGGTATGCGGGGTTGGACGGCTTGTCGGCGTCGATGAAGACCAGGTCGAACGGCGCTTCGCCGGTGAGTCCGGGCAGCAGCTCGACGGCGCGGCCGCGCCGGATCTCGACGACGTGCTCCAGCCCGGCCCGGGCGATGTTGGCGGCCGCGACGTCGGCGCACCGATCGTCGACCTCCAGCGTGACCAACCGTCCGTCGGCCGGGAGCGCGCGGGCCAGCCAGATGGTGCTGTAGCCGCCCAGGGTGCCGATCTCCAGGATGCGGCGGGCGCCGCGGACGCGGGCGAGGAGGTTCAGCAGCTTGCCCTGGTTGGGGGCCACCTGGTGGGCGGGGAGACCTGCGGTCTCGGTGGCGGCGGCCGCGGCGACCAGGGCCTCGTCCTCCTCGACCAGGAGTCCGTCGAAGTAGTCGTCAACGGCCGTCCACGTCTGCTGGACCATGGGTCGCCTCGCCCCTTCCGGTGATGTGGCGCTTGATAGTTCCTCATGGGAACTTACAGGAGGGGAGGGCGGCGCTGCCTACCGACCCGGCCGCACCGCCGCCCAGCCCTCCGCCGCTTCCAACTGCGCGGCCAGCCCCAGCAGCAGCGGCTCCGAGTCGGCCGGGCCCAGCAGTTGGGCTCCCATCGGCAGTCCGTCGGCCGTGAGGCCCGCAGGGACGTTCACCCCCGGCCAGCCCAGCACGTTCCACGTCCAGGCGTACGGGCAGGCCGCTATCATCGCCCGGTCCGTGGCCATGGCCCCCAGCCCGGTCAGGGCGCCGATCCGCAGCGGCGGGGTGGCCGTCGTCGGGGTCAGCACCACGTCGAAGCGGTCGAAGACCTCGCCGACCCGCCGCCGCAGGACCGCCTCCGCCCGGCGGGAGGCCCGCAGCGCGACCCCGCCCAGGACGCGGCCCGTCCGTACGGCCTCGTGCGTGCGCGGGTCCAGCAGCGCGGGATCGGGCACCCGCGCCACCCAGTCCCGTACGCCACTGGTCGCGCGGGGTACGAAGGTCAGGCCGATCGGGCCGTAGCGCGGGTCCTCCGGGATCACCTCGTGGCCCAGTGACTCGAGCCGCGCTGCCAGCCGCTCCACTGCGGAACGGAGCTCCGGGTCCAGGGACTTGGGCGTCGCCGTGAAGGCCATCGCGAAAGAAAGGGCGATCCGCAGCCGACGGGGCGTGCGGCGGGTCGCCTCGACCGCCGAGATCCGCGCGGGGCGGTGCAGGTCCTCGGGGTGCGGGCCGCTCGCGGCGTCCAGCAGGAGCGCCGCGTCGGCGACGGTGCGGGCCAGGACGCCGTTGACGGTGAGCCCGTGGAAGGACTCCGGCTCCGGCCAGGTGGAGATGCGCCCGCGCTGGGGTTTCACCCCCACCAGATGGGTCCAGGCCGCCGGGATCCGGACCGAGCCGGCCCCGTCCGAGCCCAGGGCGGCCGGGACCAGGCCCGCCGCCACGGCGGCGGCCGAGCCGCCCGAGGAGCCGCCGGGCGTGTACGCCGGGTTCCAGGGGTTTCGGGTCTCGCCGAAGGCCCCGCCCTCGGTGAAGGGCCATTGCCCCAACTCCGGCGTCTGGGTCTTGCCGACGATCACGGCGCCGGCCGCGCGCAGCCTCCGTACCGCCTCGCTGTCGGCGGTCTTCGGGGGGAAGGCTCCCGCGCAGCCGAAGGCGGTCGGCTCACCGGTCACGTCCATGTCGTCCTTGACCGCCAGCGGTACCCCCAGCAGCGGCAGTCGTTCGCCCGCGGCCAGCCGTCGGTCCGCCGCGTCCGCCTCCGCGAGGGCGGCCTCGGCGCGCACGGTCCGGAAGGCGTTGAGCTCCGGCTGGGCCGCGGCGATCCGGCGCAGCGCCTCCTCGGTCAACCGCCTCGCCGACACGGTCCCTTCGGCGAGTGCGCCGACCATGTCGACCAGGCCGGAAGCCGTTGGAACAGCTGAATCGGACATCGCGTACCACTCCCCATTACCGGTCGGTAGGTAGACCGTAATTCGGTAGGTAGACCGTAATGGGGAGTGGCCGGGCAGTTCTAGAGCCAGCCCTCCAGGGAGGCCATGAACCCGTCGAAGTCGTCCCGGTGGATGGTGTGTCCCGCTCCGGCGACCGAACGCACCTCGAAACCACGGTTCTTGAGCAGCTGCGCCCGCTCCTCGTCGATCAGGACGCTCGGATCGGCGAGCTGTACGAGGGAGGGGACCACCGGCGCGGGCGGCATCAGGTCGGTGCCGACCAGCGGCGCAAGGCTCAGCGCGGTCCGCTCGTCCCAGACCGCCAGGGTCTCCAGCTCGATGTCGACGTCGACCTCATCCCAGCGCGGGTTCAACGCCCGTATCTGCTCCTTGGACGCCGTCTTGAACTGCGCGAGCAGCTCGGGACCGATGCCGTCGGCCGGAGCCGCCAGGTGGAACGCGGGATCCGAGAACACCGCCCGGGCCGGCCGCAGCCGGTCCACCGCGAGGGACAGGGTCAGGCCGCCGAGGGAGTGGCCGATGGCGAGTTCGGCGCCGGCCGGGAGCGTTTCGACCACGTCGTCCGCGAAGAGCTCGGGGCCGTACGCGCCGCGCCCGCTGGCGCCGTGGCCCCGCAGGTCGACGGCGATGACGCGGTAGCCGTGGTCGGCGAGGGCGGGGCCGACCCGGCGCCAGGTCCGGTGGTCGGCCATGATGCCGTGGATCAGGAGGGCGATGCGGTCGCCCTCGCCCCAGGTCTGGGTGTGCAGGTGCACGGTGTGCCCTTCTCGGCGGTGGATGTCGGTCGGCTGAGCGGGAAAGCGTGCAGGGGGCGGCGGGTGCGGGCCGCCGGTCTGGAGCGCCGGTGTGGGGCGCCGGTGTGGAGCGCCGGTCAGGGCGTCAGCGAACGCTGCGGATCGGCTTCACGGCAAGGGCCCCCGCCACGGCCAGCACGGCCGCGACGACGAACAGCGCGGTGTACCCGCCGCTGAACGAGACGATCACCGAGGCGACGAACGGCGCGATGATCTGGGGGCCGGCGTTGGCGACGTTGAGGACCCCCATGTCGCGGGCGGCGTCCTCGGCCTTGGGCAGCACCATGGTCACCAGGGCGGTGTCCACCGCTATGTAGCACCCGAACGCCAGCCCGTTGACCGCGGCGAAGGACACCATTGCGGTCCAGCTGGTGGAGACGGCCGGGATGACGAGCGCGACGGCCGACAGCAGGGCGGAAGCGCCGACGAAGAGCTTGCGGCGGTCGAACCGGTCCGACAGGTACCCGCCGAGGACCGTGGAGACGACCATGGCCACACTGGTCAGCGGCATCAGCACCGCCACCGCGGCCTCCGGCTCCATGCCGTCGGGCAGCACCGTGTGGTCCTGGAGGATGTAGAGCTGGTAGCCGCTCACGGCGACGTAGCCGAGGACGAGCAGCGCCCGCCCGATGAAGGCCCACCGGAAGTCGTGGTCGCGCAGCGCGCTCGTGAAGGCGGCGAGCTGGTCCTTGACGGGCATCGGCGCGCGGGCCGGGAGCCGCTGCTCGCGGCCGCACGCGGTGAAGAGCACCGCGGCGCCCGCGACGAGCGCGCTGAAGACGAGGTAGCCGGTGCGGTAGTCCTCGGAGAAGGCCGCGCCGATGAGCGCGCCGAGGGTGGAGCCGAAGGGCAGGCCGAGGCCGACGGCCGCGGAGGCCTTGCCGCGGGCGTCCGTCGGGACCCGGTCCGGGACCACGGAGGTGATGGCCGCCTGGTAGACGTTCATGACGGCCTGCCCGAGGCACCAGGCGATCGTGATCAGCAGGATCGTGTCGGCGAGGCCCAGCAGGAACATGGCGGGTACGGCGGCGAGCCCACCGCCGAGGATCCAGGGGTTGCGCCGTCCGCTGCGGTCGGACAGGGCGCCGGCGACGGGGTTGAAGACCGTGGCGAAGACCGCCGAGACCCCTGCGATCAGGCCGAAGTTCGCCACTTTGTTCGCCGGGTCGACGTCCTCGACCTGGAGTGCGAGCAGCACGCCGGCCACGCCGATGTAAAGGCGTACAGGGCGCTGTTGCCGACGAGCAGCAGGGGGAGCAGAGCGCGCCGTGCGGGTCCGGGTCCGGTGTCGGGGCCGGGGGACGCGTCGGTGGTGGCGGCGGAGCCGGTGCCGGGGGAGGAAAGGGCCACGGTGCCCTCCTGGGCAGATGAGGACAGATGTGGACAGATACGGGCGGATGCGGGGAGGAGGTGTGGAGGGGAGGTGCGGAGAGGGAGGCGCAGTGGGGTGCGGTGGAGTGCGCGCCGCCCTGTCGCGACGGCGGGGGTGCGACGGAGCGCGACAGGGTGGCGGCACGGCGGGGCACGGCGTCGGCACATCGGTCGTAAAGGGATGTGGCGCCGTGGTTACACGTGTCAATGACTCGTGTAACCACTGTGTAGCATCCGTTTCCGGCCATCCGCTAGCCCTCGGGAGTGATCGGTCTGGAAAGATGCCAAGGCAATGTCTCAGTCATCGAAATCGCCGAAGCCACCCACCCCGGCGTCCGGATCGGCCACCCCGCCGCCGCCCCCCGTTCCGACGAGCGCCGACGTGGCCCGCCTCGCCGGCGTCTCGCGCGCGACGGTCTCGTACGTGCTGAACAACGCGGAAGCCGTACGCATCAGCGAGCCGACCCGCCGCAAGGTCCGCGAGGCCGCCGAGGAGCTCGGGTACGTCCCGCACGCCGCCGCCCGCAGCCTGCGCGCCGGACACACCAGGATCGTGCTGCTGCCCACCTCCCACGTACCGGTCGGGCCCCTCTACAGCACCTTCCTCAACGAACTCCAGTGGGCGCTGCGCCGTCTCGACTACACGGTGGTCCAGTACGGGAGCCTCGGACTCACCGGCGACGAGGCCGTGCGCGCCTGGGCGGAACTGCGTCCGGTGGCCGTGATCTCCCTCGGTGAGATCACCCTCTCCGCGCGCAACGTCGCCACCCTCAAGCGCGCCGGAGCCCGCGCGGTGATCACGATCGGGCCCGCCGGAGTGCCCGGAGCGCACGCGCTCGTCATGGACCAGCAGGAGGTCGGCGTCCGGGCCGCCGCCCACCTCGTGGAGCGCGGACGCGCGCGGATCGGCGTGGTGGTCCCGGAGGAGGAGGGCCTGGAGCTGTTCTCCGTGCCCCGGCTGGAGGGTGCCCGCTCGGTCGACGGCGCCGAGGTCTCCGCCCTGCCGATGGCCTACTCCGAGGAATCGGCCGCGGCCCTCGCGGTCCGCTGGCGCGGGCTCGGGTTGGACGCGGCGTTCGCGTACAACGACGAGTACGCGATGCTGCTGATGCGGGCCCTCCAGGACGAGGGGCTCCGCGTCCCCGAGGACGTGGCCGTCATCGGCGCGGACGACCTGCTGATCGGGCGACTGCTGCGGCCCCGCCTGAGCACCGTACGGCTGGAGATGCCGACCGGCGCCCATCTGGCGTCGCTGGTGGACCACGCGGTGCGCGAGCCGTCGGAGGTCACGGAGCGGCACGACCTGATGGCGGCCTCCGCCATCCGCCGGGAGTCGACCTGACGGTGCCCGGGTCCGGGGTGCGCGGGGCGCGGGGCCGGACGGCCGCCGGCCCCGGTCAGGGGAGCCGTTGACAGGCGGTGACGTGCGGACGGAGACTGCGGGCGCGCCCCACCGGGCGTGCCCGGCGGCGTGCCCCGGTGTCCACACCGGCACCGACGCGCCACCGCCCGTACGGATCCGCCCAGGAGAGACCCCATGAGCATCCGCACCGTCCGCGACGTCTACGTCGTCGACGCCGTCCGCACCCCGATCGGCAAGTTCTGCGGCGCCCTCGCCGGGGTCCGGCCGGACGACCTGGCCGCACACGTCGTGCGCGCGCTGGTGGAGCGTACGCCGGACCTCGATCCGGCCCGCATCGACGACGTCGTCTTCGGCGACGCCAACGGCGCGGGCGAGGACAACCGGGACGTGGCCCGGATGGCCGTGCTGCTGGCCGGACTGCCGGTGAGCGTCCCCGGGGTCACCGTCAACCGGCTCTGCGGGTCCGGCCTCGAAGCCGTGATCCAGGCCGCCCGCGCCATCGCGCTCGGTGATGCCTCCGTGGCCATCGCGGGCGGGGTCGAGTCGATGAGCCGCGCCCCCTGGGTCGTGCAGAAGCCCGAGCGCGCCTTCCCGGCCGGGCACCAGCAGATGTGGTCCACCACCCTGGGCTGGCGCATGACCAACCCGCGCATGCCCGAGGAGTGGACCGGCTCGCTCGGCGAGGGGGCCGAACTCGTCGCGGACAAGCACGGCATCACCCGCGACGCGCAGGACGCCTTCGCCCTGGAGAGCCACCGCAAGGCGGCGGCCGCCTGGTCCGCCGGGCTGTACGACGACGAGGTCGTCCCGTACACCGGTGTGGACCTGGTGCGTGACGAGTGCATCCGGGAGGGTTCCACGCCCGAGGCGCTGGCCCGACTGAAGCCGGCCTTCCGGACGGACGGCACGGGCACGGTCACGGCGGGCAACGCCTCGCCGCTCAACGACGGCGCCGCCGCGCTGCTGTTGACCGACGAAGAGGGCCTGGCGGCCACCGGCCGGGAGCCGCTCGCCCGGATCAGCGCGTCCGCCGTCACCGGCATCGAGCCCCAGCTCTTCGGCCTGGGGCCGGTGGAAGCCGTCCAGCGGGCGCTCGCCAAGTCCGGCCGCGGCCTCGCCGACCTGACCACCTTCGAGCTGAACGAGGCCTTCGCCGCGCAGGCGTTGGGCTGCCTCGCTGCCTGGCCGGAGCTCGACCCGGCCGTGGTCAACCCGCGGGGCGGCGCCATCGCGATCGGCCATCCGCTCGGTGCTTCGGGCGCCCGGCTGGCCGGTTCGGTCGCGCACCAGCTGGCGGCGGCGGGCTCCGGCACCGGCATGGCGGCCCTGTGCATCGGGGTCGGGCAGGGCATCGCACTCGTCCTGGAGCGCTGACCCGGGCCGGTGCGGCGCGCGGACGTCGATCGTTTCCGGTCACCGCTCGCCGTCAACTGCCCAATAACTGAACAGATGTGGAGCCTCCGGTCTGGCACGATGGCGCGTGCTGCCGCCCCCCCGCCCCGCCCATCCCCATCCGGAGGCCCCGCGCCATGCCGCTCCTCGATCCGACGCTCTGGCAGGACGGACCCACCCTCACCGGCGGCTCCGCCCCGGTCGTCGAACCCGCCACCGGCCGCACCCTCGCCACCATCGAGCTCGCCGCACCCGCCGACGTGGCCGAGGCCGCCGTACGGGCCCTCGCGGCGCAGCAGGACTGGGCGCACGCCACCCACCCGGAGCGGGCGGCCGTGCTGCGCCGCGCCGGGGACCTGTTCACCGCACACGCCGACGAGCTGCGGGAGTGGCTGGTGCGCGAGTCCGGCTCGATACCCGGCAAGGCCGACTTCGAGCTGCGCGTCGCCGCGCAGGAGTGCTACGAGGCCGCGGCGCTGGCCTCGCGCCCCACGGGGCAGGTGCTGCCGAGCGAGGCCCCCCGGCTGTCCTTCACCCGCCGGGTGCCGGCCGGGGTGATCGGGGTCGTGGCCCCCTTCAACGTCCCGCTGATCCTGGCGATCCGCTCGGTCGCGCCGGCGCTGGCGCTCGGCAACGCGGTGCTGCTCAAGCCGGACCGGCGCACCGCCGTCTGCGGCGGCCTCGCCCTCGCCGCGGTCTTCGCCGCCGCCGGGCTGCCGGGCGGGCTGCTCCAGGTCCTGCCCGGCGACGCCGCAACCGGCGCCGCGGTGGTCGCGGACCCGCGCGTGCGGGTGGTGTCCTTCACCGGATCCACCGCCTCGGGCCGGTCCGTCGGGGAACTGGCCGGCCGTCACCTCAAGCGCGTGCACCTGGAACTGGGCGGGAACTCCGCCCTCGTCGTGCTCCACGACGCCGACGTCGAGGCCGCCGTGGCCCAGGCCTCCTGGGGTTCCTTCTTCCACCAGGGCCAGATCTGCATGACCGCCGGGCGCCACCTCGTCCACACCTCGCTCTACGACGAGTACGTCGAGCGGCTCGCCGCGCGCGCCGAGGAACTGGCCGTGGGGGACCCGTACCGCGAGCAGGTCCACCTGGGCCCGCTGATCGACCGCGCCCAGCTGGACCGCGTCCACGCCCTGGTGGAGGCGAGCACCGGGCAGGGGGCCAAGCTCGTGGCCGGCGGCACGCACCGGGACCTCTTCTACCGGCCGACCGTCCTGGCGGGCGTCGCCGACGACACCCCCGCCTACACCGAGGAGGTCTTCGGCCCGGTGGCGCCCGTACGGTCCTTCGCGACGGAGGAGGAGGCGGTGGCGCTGGCTTCGGCGGGCCCCTACGGCCTCTCCCTCGGGATCGTGACCCGGGACGCGGCGCGCGGGCTCGACCTGGCCGACCGCATCCCGACCGGGATCGCGCACATCAACGACCAGACCGTCAACGACGAGGCCGTCGCCCCCTTCGGCGGAGTCGGCGCCTCCGGCACCGGCGCCCGCTTCGGCGGCGAGGCGAACCTGGACGCCTTCACGGAACTGCGCTGGACCACGGTCCGCAGCACCCCCGCCGGCCACCCGTTCTAGGCAGGTCCCGCCGAAGCGGAATGCGGAAGGCGGGACGTTCGTTCAAGGGAGCAGACGGCTCAATCAGGAGGTCTGGACACCGTGGCTACAGTCGAGCTCACCAAGGAAAACTTCGACCAGACGGTCAGCGAGAACCCGTTCGTGCTGATCGACTTCTGGGCGGGCTGGTGCCGGCCGTGCCTGCAGTTCGCCCCGGTCTACGAGCGGGCCTCCGAGGCCCATCCCGACCTCGTGTTCGCCAAGGTGGACACCGAGGCGCAGCAGGAGCTGGCCGGGGCCTTCCAGATCACCTCGATCCCGACGCTGATGATCGTCCGGGACCAGGTGGCCATCTTCGCCCAGCCCGGCGCCCTGCCGGAGGCGACCCTGACGGACCTGATCCGGCAGGCCCGGGAGCTCGACATGGACGAGGTCCGCGCCAAGATCGCCGCGGAGCAGCAGGGCTCCCAGGGCGCGGGCAGCGGGGACCCCGGCGCGGCCGGGGCCTGAGCCCTGGGGTGTGAGGCCTGAGGATCCGCCGGGCCCGTGGGCCCGGCGGATCTGCGGATCCGCAGATCGGTGCCGGCCCGGTCGCGTCAGCCCGGTGCGCACACCGGCTGCTCGGGGACGCGCACCGGCAGGCTCCTGCGCTCCTCGGCGGTGAACGTCCGGTTGCCGATGGCCTTGCACAGGTCGCGCTGCCACGCCCGGGGGTCGAGCGGCAGGACACCGCCGGGACCCGCGGGGTCGGCGTAGATCACCGTCTTGGCGTCCTTGGACATGTCCATGAAGGCGTACGGACGTGGCGGGAAGAGGGAGCCGGAGCCGGAGGTCTCGCTTGGCGGCTGACCGTTCGGCGCGCGCCATCACCTGCCCCGGCCGGGCCACCCGGACCAGGCCGTCCTCGCCGGTCTCCGCGACCGCGACCCGCACGACGTCCTGCGGCCCGCCCGTCCCACCGATCGGTAACTCCACGTGGTACACCATGCCTCCCCCTTCTCCAGGACGCGGCCCACTGTGGACCTCCCACTCACGCAATGGAAAGTGTTTCTAGAAAAGAATCTAGTAATGGTGCTTTAGGCTGAATCCGGCGAGGATCGACGAGATCCGCCGCCGTGATGAGACCGAGGACGCCTGACCGATGCCGAAGCAACAACGCGGCGAAGCCACTGTCGAACAGGTCCTGGACGCGGCGCTCCGCCTCTACGCCACGTCCGGGGAGGCCGGTCTCACCCTCGGAGCCATCACCAGTGCCAGCGGGGTCAGTTCCGGAAGCATCTACCACCACTTCGGCAGCCTGGACGGGGTGGTCGCCGCGCTCGCGCTCGGAGCCCTGGAACAGCTCCTGAAGGAACTGGGTGCAGCACTGCTCCAGGCGACCGACGCCCGCGCCGGCATCCGGGCCGTCGTCCTGGCCTACCTGGACTTCGTACGGGACCATCCCGACGCGGCCCGCCTCATCCACTCCGTCACCGCGGATCGCCTGGGCATGGCCCACTCGCGCGAGATCCGCGACACCCAAGAGGCCCGGCTGACACCGATCACCCTCTGGATCCATGCGCACCAGGAATCGGGCGAACTCGCCCAACTCTCCGCCCCCTTGATCGAGTCCCTCGTCATGGGCCCGGTGGTCGCCGTCGTCCGGCGCTGGCTCACCGTGGGAGACGTCGATCTGGAGGAAGCCGCGCGTGAACTGCCGGGCCACGTCTGGCGGTCGGTCAGCACCTGACCCGGTCGGCGTGGCCGGCGCAGCCGGGCGGGCAGACGGAGGCGACCGGGCCGTGGTCCCGCGGGCGCATGGTCCTCGGCGGCGTGGGGGCGTCACCACGCCGACGCCGCCCGTCATCTCGGGCATGTCCCGCACACCGCACGTAGAGTGACGGGACATTAGCCCCTGACCGGGATTCGCATGGGTCCTGGTGGACCCTCTGGAACCCTTGGAAGGTGTCTGTGTCGGAAGCGGTGGAGTACGACGTGGTGGTCCTCGGCGGAGGACCGGCCGGTGAGAACATCGTCGACCGGACCCGTGCCGCCGGGCTGAGCACGGCGCTCGTCGAGAGCGAACTGGTGGGCGGCGAGTGCTCGTACTGGGCCTGCGTCCCCAGCAAGGCGCTGCTGCGCCCGGCGCTGGCCCGGGCCGATGCGCGCCGGGTGCCGGGCCTGGCCGGTGCCGTCCAGGGTCCCCTGGACACGGCGGCGGTGCTCGCGCACCGCAACTACTGGACCGGCGACTGGAAGGACCAGGGCCAGATCGACTGGATCGACTCGACCGGCGCGCACGTGTACCGGGGCCACGGCCGGCTCTACGGGGTCCGCAAGGTCGCCGTCACGAGCCCCGAGGGCGAGCACCACATCCTGTCGGCCCGGCACGCGGTCGTCGTCGCCACCGGCACCCGGGCCATGATCCCGGACCTCCCGGGGATCGCCGGGGCCCGCCCGTGGACCAGTCGCGAGGCGACCTCCGCGCAGGCGGCCCCCGGCCGGCTGCTGATCGTGGGCGGCTCGGTGGTGGCCGTCGAGATGGCCACCGCCTGGCAGGCCCTCGGTTCGCAGGTCACCGTCCTCGCGCGCGGCGACGGGCTGCTGCCGCGGATGGAGCCCTTCGCGGGGGAACTGGTCGCCGACGCATTGCGCGAGGCCGGGGCCGTGGTCCGTACGGGGGTGTCCGTCGAGGCGGTGGTGCGGGACGGCTCGACGGGACCCGTCAGCGTGGTCCTGGAGGGCGGCGAGACGCTGGAGGGCGACGAGCTGCTGATGGCGACGGGCCGCGCGCCGCGGACCGAGGACATCGGGCTGGACACCGTGGGCCTGCCCGCCGGCCGGTGGATCGACGTGGACGACACCTGCCGGGTGCCCGGGCACGACTGGCTGTACGCCGTCGGCGACGTCAACCACCGCGTGCTCCTCACCCACCAGGGCAAGTACCAGGCACGGATCACGGGCGCCGTGATCGCCGCCCGTGCGGCCGGCACCCCGCTGGACACCGCCCCCTGGGGTGCGCACACGCCGACCGCCGACACCCGCGCCCTGCCGCAGGCGGTCTTCACCGACCCGGAAGCCGCCGCCGTGGGCCTGACCCTGGCCGAGGCCGAACGGGCCGGGCACCGGGTGCGGGCGGTCGACTACGACATGTCCAAGGTCTCCGGTGCAGGTCTGTACGCCGACGGCTACAAGGGCCGGGCCCGAATGATCGTCGACCTCGACCGCGAGGTCCTCCTCGGGGTGACCTTCGTCGGCCCCGGCGCCGCGGAGCTGATCCACGCGGCCACCATCGCGGTCGCGGGGGAGGTCCCGATCCAGCGCCTGTGGCACGCGGTGCCGTCGTTCCCGACCATCAGCGAGGTCTGGCTGCGACTGCTGGAGACCTACCGGGGGTGAGGACCGGCCCGAGAGGGCGTCCTGGACACGGCCCGGCTGCGCCGCCGCACGGCGCAGCCGGGCCGTGCTGCGTTGCCCCTCGTCCCTTCACCGTTCCTTCCGCCCGCCCTTCAGCGTCGTCTCCAGACCCTCGGATCGGCCTTCCTGGGAACGAAGTTGACTGGACGTCATGGAGCAGGAGATGGCGTGAAGCAGGCGTACAACCTTGATCGATATTAGGTTAGCCTTACCTCAGTCTTCGTGACCTCCCGTGCCTGAAAGGTGTTCCAGTGATGCGTGCTGCCTCCCTGTCCCGTACCGCCGCCCGCGCGGCCGTCGCCGCCTCCGCCGCCGTCGCGCTCGCCGTCGGCGCGGCCGGCTCCGCCTCGGCCGCCACGTCGACGCGTACGGTTACCGACGGCGGGACCACCTACAACCTCAGCCTCACCGCGCCCTCCACCGCCGCGGCTGCCGGTCAGAACGTCACGGTCACCGGCAGCGGCTACAACACGTCCCGGGGTATTTACGTGAGCCTCTGTGCGGTGAGCGGGGCGCCGGGTGCGAGCAAGCCCACCCCCTGCCTGGGCGGTTCGGACCAGTCGGGCACCACCGGGGCCTCGCACTGGGTCAACAACATCTTCGGCGGGACCCTGGCCAACACCTCGAAGTTCGGCACGGGCGGCACCTTCAGCGTCACCATCCACGTCAAGGCCGACCTCGGCGGCGGCCAGATCTGCGGCGAGACGGTCGAGTGCGCCATCGTTACGCGCGCCGACCACTTCAAGTCCTCGAACCGCAAGTACGACGTCCACGTCCCGGTCACCTTCAACTGATCCCGCTTCGGGACCGATTGCCCGACCCGTCGACGAGGAAGCCATGACACCCCGACACCCCCTCACCCCCGGTCGTGCGGGCGCCGCATCCGCCGCGCTCGCACTCGTACTGGCCTCGGCCGCCACCGGAAGCCCCGTATCGGCAGCCGGGAGTGAGGGGGCCGACGTACCGCAGGGCACCGTCGCGTACCGGTCGGTGGCGCGGTTCGCCACGGCGGGCAAACCCCGTGACCTGCTGCTGCACCCGGACTCGAAGAAGCTGTACGTCGGTTCGGACGACCTGCCCGAAACCGCCGACGTCAACGAGAGCGGGCTGCACGTCCTGGACCCCGCCGACGGCAAGGTGCGCAGCACCGTCGGCCAGGCCCCCGGGCCCACCGGCACGCTCGGCCGGCGGGCGGTGCGGCAGCTGCTCGCGCCGCTGCCCGGTGACGGAGCGGTCTTCTCCTATCCGCTGCGCGGCATCGGTACCGCGAAGGACGGCGACGCCGCCGCGGCGGGCGCGTGGGTGCCGGGTGCGGCCGTCACCCACGCCACCGCCGGGCTCACCCCCGCGACGGTGCTGGTCGCGCAGGGCCCCGTACTCTCGGAGGTCGACATCGCGACCGCCGCCGTGAAGCGCTCCGTCACGCTGGCGGGCGGGGACGGGTTCGCGGTCGACCCGGCACGCGGCACGGTGTGGTTCACGGACATCGGCAACCGCCGGATGTACCGGATCGACGCGGCCACCTTCCAGGTCGCCGCGACCGTAGAACTCCCGGCCGGCGAGGGGTTCGGCGGGTTCACGGAGGTGGATCCCGAGACCGGCGCGGTGTGGGTCGGGCTCAACTCCTCCGTCGTCGTCCACGACGCGACGGGCAAGCGGCTGGGCACCCTGCGCGGCTCGGGCAGCGACATGCCCCGCGCGGCGGGTTTCGACGCCACCACGCACGAGGCGTTCGTCGTGTGGCAGGACGCGGGGGACACCTCGCAGCCGGGCAGCGACAACGACGGAACCCTCACCGTCCACCGCACCCGTGACCTCCAGGAGGTCGTGAAGCCGGTCGTGCTCCCCGGAATCCACGTGCAGTTGGGCAGTGCGGCCGTCGCCGTCGAACCCGGTGGCGCGACCGTCTTCGTATCGGACCCGGTCGCCGGCAGGATCATCCGGCTGGAACGGGCCACCTCCCCGCGCGTCACCCGGAGCCCGGCGGACCGGTCGGTCGCGGCCGGGACCGAGGTCTCGCTCACGGCGGAGGCCGAGGGGACCCCGCGGCCCACCGTCACCTGGCAGGTCAGTACGGACGCGGGCCGGACCTGGCAGCCCGTGGCGGGTGCCACCGCGCCGACGTACACGTTCACGGCGGCGCTCTCCGACAGCGGCCGCCGCTACCGGGCGGAGTTCAGCAACGACGTCGGTGTGGTCCGTACCGCCGCGGCCACCCTCACCGTCACCATCGCGGACACCACGACGGGCGGCAGCGGCGGCGGCTCCACCACGACCGGGGGCACTGGCGGGACGGGCGCCGCCGGCTCGGCCGGTTCCGCCGGCTCGGCCGGGAGCACGGCAGGCGGTTCCGACGGCGGCTCCGGTAGTGCGGGCGGCTCCGACAGCACTTCTGATGCTTCCGGCACTTCCGGCATTTCCGGCACTTCCGGCACCCCCGGGAGCGTCGGCGGCGGTTCGGCCGGTGCCACGGTCGGCGGCGGCGATCACACCACCCCCAACGGCGGCGCGCTCGCCTCCACCGGAGTGGCGGTGGCCTCCCTCGCCGGGAGCGCCGTCGTACTCACGGGCGCCGGGTGGGTGCTGATGCGCCGCGCACGGGCGCGCAGCACCGGCTGAGGGCCGGCAGGGGGCTGGTCGCGGGCCGGGCGGAGGCCGGCAGCAACCCGCAGCGGATGGGCGGTGGTTCGGCATGTTGAATGGTGTCCACTACATCTCTTGACCAGGGACGAAGGAGACACCGCACGTGATCGTGATCGCCCACCTCAGCGACGTCCATCTCGACGGTGACCGGCGCGCGGCCGACCGTACCCGCGCCGTCATGGAATATCTCGACGACCTTCCGTACGACTTGGACGCCGTACTCGTGAGCGGGGACATAGCCGACCACGCCGAGGACGCCGAGTACGAGGAAGCCGCGAAGCTGCTGCGCTCGCGCCACCCCCTGGTGGTCTGCCCCGGCAACCACGACGAGCGCGCCGCCTTCCGCCGCGGCCTGCTGGGGGAGTCTTCCGGAGAGTCCTCCGGGAAGTCCTTCGGGGAGTCCCTCTCCATCGAGCCCGTCGATCAGGTGCTGCGCGGCGAGGGCTTCGTCCTCGCCGTGTGCGACTCGTCCGTTCCCGGCGAGCACCACGGCTTCCTGGAGGAGTCCACCCTGGCCTGGCTGGACGGCGTACTGACCGACACCCCGCCGGAGATCCCGGTCCTCGTCGCCTTCCACCACCCGCCGGTGCCGCTGCACACCCCGTACGTGGACGAGATCCGCCAGTTCGGGGAGGAGCGGCTCGCCGCCCTCGTCGACCGCCACCCGCACCTGACCGCTTTCCTGTGCGGGCACGCGCACACCGCGGCGGCCACCACCTTCGCGGGCCGGCCGGTACTGGTCGCGCCCGGGGTGGTCTCCACGCTCCGGCTGCCCTGGGAGGCGCCGACCGGGTCCTCCGAGCACGTGCACCTCGACGAGCCGCCGGCTCTCGCCTTCCACGTGCTCGGTGACGACGGCCGGCTGACGACCCACTACCGGGTGGTGGCCGCCCGCCGGTAGGTACGTCCGTCACGGGTCCGCGTGAGTCGGCCCGAGGTGATCAGATAGCGCCGCAGCGCCGAGCAGTCCTCGTGCACGGTGCGCAGCGCGTCGTTCACCTCGGGCTCCGTGTACTCCCGGTCCACCGCGAAGAGGGTCTCCGTGAGGTGGGCGAGCAACTGCTCGCGCCGGGCGGCCTTGCGCGGGATCACGGTGAGGCGGCCGCCGGAGAAGAGGTCGCGGACGTCGCGTCGTGGCGGGCTCGGGGCGGAAGCGGAAGCGGAAGCGGGGGCGGAGACGGAAGCGGAGGCGGGGGCGGTGGCGGACTGCGACGGCTGGTGCTCGGTGCTCTGGGACATGCCGGCGAGCTTGGCCCGTCCGCGCCGGTGGCGGCAACGCAATTTCCGCAGGACGGCGATCCGCCCGGCACCGGACGCTCCGGGGCCGGGCGGGCTCGTTCGGGACCTGTGGCCGGGGACCGGCGGAGGTCAGGGACCGACGGTGATCTGTTGCGCAGGGTCGGTGGTGTCGGTCACCTTGTAGACCGCGTTGAAGACGGACGTGGTCGCGCTCGTCGGGCAGCCGAACCCACCGGTGACGGTGACCGGTACCGAGACGTTCGTGAAGGTCAGCGTCGACGGAGCACCGTTGACCCAGGTGCCGCCGGCGTTCGCCGGAGCGGTGGGGGCGGCGGTGACCGTACAGGAGGCGAGCCCGCTCGTCTGGACCACCAGACCGCCGACCGGCAGACCCATGGTGGCGCTGATCGGGGATCCGTTCTGCATCGACACCGTCCAGGCACCGCTGGTGGTGACCGTGGGTGTCACTCCCCACGTGCTGGAGGTGCACGAGCTGTACGTGGGCGCCGAGATCGGCGAGGACACGGGCCCGGCCGGGTTGTTGTTGCCGGGAGCGCCCGGCACGCTGCCGGTGGCGACGGAGACCGTACAGGTCACGGTCACCGAACCGGCCTTGAGGGTGGCCTTCCCGCTGAGAGTGGCCTTGAATGCGTGCCCGGCCGGGGTGACGGTGGTCGACCCGGCCAGCGGTAAGGGCGCGGCGGAGGCGGTGACCGAGGCCAGCGTGATGGCGCCGGCGACGGCCGTCCCGAGGGCGAGCGCGGTGCGCGTACGGCTCATGGCTGTGCTCCTTGGGGATCGTGGTGCGGGGTGGGGGGAGGGGGTGCGGCCACGACGGACTCCGCGGGTCCGGCTTCTTCGGCTTTCCCGGCTTTCCCGGCTTTCCCGGTGCGCCGGGCGGCGTACGGCTGCCAGGCGAACATCAGGCCGCCGCCGAGGATGCCGAGCAGGGTGCCGATCAGGAACCCGCCGAGATTCGACAGGACCAGAGCGGCGGTGGCGATCAGGGTGGTGAGGACACCCGCGAGGGAACGCTGAGGGGGAGAGAACCAGGCGGTGAGCCCGAGGACGATCATCACGATGCCCATCAGGACGGACGGGATTCCCGCCACCCCCTGCTGGAGCATGATCTTCAGCGGTGCCAGCGGCAGGACGCAGATCCACGACCCGGCCAGGATCGCGAACAGACCGCCCCAGAAGGGCCTGCTGCGCCGCCACCGCCGCCAGCGCCGCAGCAGGTTCAGAAGCATTCCTTCTTGCCCTTGCTGACGTTCATGCTGAGCCCGGAGAGCTTGAAGGTGCCGGCGTTCGTCGCCCACGCCGTCTGCTGGAGATCGGTGATGCTGACCGTGTCGGCCTGCTGGGCGAAGAGGTCCTGCATCCCCTGGGCCTCGGCCGGACCCTTGTCGAGGGTCGAGGCGTCGCGTCCGATCTCGATGTTGCTGAAGACGGCGTCGCCCGCGAGCTGGGTCGCGTCGACGAAGAGGTTGCTCGCCTCGACCGGGGCCTTGCGTCCGGCGGTGAGGTTGAGCGAGATGTCCCCGATCACCGGGAGCGAGGTGACCACGGACTGGCAGAGGCTGTGGAGCTTGGCCTCGCGGATGGCGGTGACGGCCACCGGGATGAGCTCCTGGCGGGCGTTGACGTCCACGCTGCCGTACTGGGCGAAGCCCTCGCCCTCCAGGCTGCTCGCGGACACCTTGAACTGCTGCCCCGACACGGCGAACGAGGCGGCCAGCACGCCTTGCGCGAGGGCGATGCCGAGGCCGGCGGTCACGGCCACGGCGGGGATGGTCAGGACGGCGAACCGGCGCCAGCGGACACGCCCGGAGTCATCGTCGGAGGGGTCGGGTAAATGCGGGGAACCGGTCATGAGATCGTCCCTTATATCGGCTGTGCACCGTTGTTACCGACGAGTTGAATGTAAGAGTGCCAATGGGGGTTGGCAAGGTTGTGCGAGCGCACCCTTTGAGCCGACTCCTACTGCTCCGTACGCAGCAGTTCGGCGACCTCCGCGTCCACCCGCCGGGCCATCGCCCGCGCGAACTCCGTGGCCACCACCTCGCCGGCCACCGGCCTCAGGGCCGTCACCGCCGCAGTGATGTGCTGCAGCTGCGTGGCCGAAAGCCGCTCCAGCCCCTCCGGGCCCTCCGGGGCGCCCGGGCCGTCCGGGCCGTCCGGGCCGCCCGGGCCCTCCGGGCTATCCGGGGCGTCCGGGCCGCCCGAAGCCTCTGGGCCCGCACCGGCCTTCGAGCCCGCACCGGCCTTCGGGCCCTGCGGGCCATCCGGGCCCTGCGGGCCATCCGGGCCCTGCGGGCCATCCGGGCCCTGCGGGGCGCCTGGGTCGCCCGAACCTCCTGGGCCGCCCGAACTCCTTGGGCCGTCCGAACTTCCTGGGTCGCCCGAACCTCCTGAGCCGTCCCAACTCCCTGGGCCGCCCGAAGCCTCTGGGCCCGCACCGGCCTTCGGGCCCGCACCGGCCTTCGGGTCCGTCGAGCCGTCCGCGCCCGCGGCGTCGATCACGTACCGCCGGAAGAGCCCCACGAACCGGTCGGCGACCGCCGCGGCCTGCGCCTGTACGAACTCCCCGGCATCGAGGACCTCCGTGAGCGGCACCCCCTGCCGCACCAGCGCGAGCGTCGCCTCCAGCAGCCGCCGGCTCGGGTACGTGACCAGGTCCCCGTCGACCGTCACGTAGCCGAGCTCCGCCGCCCGCCGGGTGTCCGCGGAGGTCGCCGTCGGGCCGAACAGCTCCCGCAACTCGCGCCGGGTCATCGTCACCGGCTCCTCCTGCACCCAGTCCCGGGTCATCTCCCGTTCGAGGCCCAGCAGTTGGGACAGCCCACCACCCTGCTCCCAGGCGTGCAGGAGCTCTGCGATGCCGTTGACCGTGTAGCCGCGCCCCAGCAGGTCGCTGATCAGCCGCAGCCGGGTCAGGTGATCGTCGGAGTACCAGGCGATCCGGCCCTCCCGGCGCGGCGGCGGCAGCAGCCCGCGCTCCTGGTAGTAGCGCAGGTTGCGCACCTTGACGCCGGCCGCCCGGGCCACGTCCTCGCGGCGGTAGCGCCCGCTGCCGCCGCTTCCGCTCCCGCTGCCGCCGCTTCCGTCCTCCACCTGGCTGCTCACGGGCCAGAGTGTAGGACTTACCGGCAGGTCACATGGGCCGCGGACGATCCTGCTTGACCGCCCGCAGGACGACGAACTTCGGCTCGCTCGCGACGACTTCGCTGTTGCCGAACAGCCGCCGCAGATGGGTGTGGTAGCCCATGTGCCGGTTGGCGACGATCCACAGCTCGCCGCCCGGCCGCAGCACCTTGCGCGACTGCGCGAACATCCGCAGGGCCGTCGCGTCCGTCGTGGCCTGGTGGGAGTGGAAGGGTGGATTGCTCAGCACCAGGTCCACCGAGCCCGGGGAGAGCATCGCGACCCCGTCGCCGACGTGGAACTCGGCGGTGCGCCGGCCCTCGCGGATGTTCGCCCGGTAGGTCGCCCGTGCCGAGGCGACCGCCTGGTAGGACTCGTCGGTGAACACGACCTCGGCGTCCTGGTCGTGGACCTGGACGGCCGTGCCGACGACGCCGTTCCCGCAGCCCAGGTCCACGACCCGGGCACCGTCGGTGTTGGTCGGCAGGTTCTGCAGGAAGAAGCGGGTGCCGATGTCGAGCCGGTCGGCGCAGAAGATCCCGGCGTGGTTGACGACGGACAGGCCGGAGGCCGACCCGGCGTCCTCGTCCACCGTGTACGTCAGCGGCCAGGGCCCGGCGGACGTGGGGCGGGTCGCCCCGGGGGTGCCGGGCGTGCAGAAGATCAGCCGTGCCTTCTTCTCCGCGAGCGAGGTCTTCGTCGGGCCGAGGATCTTCTCGAAGAGGCGCAGGGTGGAGGTGTGGATCTCCTTGACCATGCCGGTGCCGACGACGACGGTGCCCGCGTGCACGTGCGGGGCCAGCCGGTACAGCTGGTCCTCCAGCAGCGCCAGGCTCTTGGGCACGCGCACCAGCAGGACGTCGATCCGCTCGGGCGGCGGGTCCTGGGTCGTCAGCAGGGTCACCGTCGACTTGGACGTTCCGATACCGGCCCGGTCCAGGTTCGCGGCGGTGGCGGCGCGGGTGAGGGCCGAGTCGGTGATCTGCGTCGGGTGGTACGCGGCGAGCGCAGTCGTCAGCGTCCCCCAGCGGTCCCCGAGCACGACGATCCGGCCGGCGGCGGCCAGGTCCACCGGCCCGCGTTCCCCGGTACCGGAGTCGAGGTGGCGCAACAGGTACTCGTCGGCCGCGTCCCAGGCGCGGAGCCGGTCGCGCGGGTCCTCGGGGAAGCGGGTGAGCTCGTAGGAGCCGAAGGGCGTGGTGAGGTGGTTCATATGGGGCCCAGGCTATCCGAGCCGAAGGCCCGACCCCGCATGCGCGGGGCCGGGCGGTGCGCTACTCGGGGAACTCGCCGGCCATGGCGGCGGCCATCCGCAAGTACGGACGGGCCTCGGTGGCCCGGCCCAGACGCTCCAGGGTGCGACCGAGCATCAGTTGTGCGTAGTCCTCCACCGGCCAGCGCTCCAGGACGGCGCGGAGCTCGCGCTCGGCGCGGGAGAGCTGGGCGGAGTGGTAGTAGGCGCGGGCCAGCAGCAGCCGGAGCGCCAGCTGCTCGGGCGCCTCGCCCGCCAGCGTCTCCAGGATCCGGGCGGCCGTCGCGTACTCCTTCGCGTCGAAGAAGAGCTGGGCGCGCGCCCAGCGCTCGGCTGCCGTCCCGTGCTCGAAGTACGTCGTCGGCGCGTTCATCGCGTCCCTTCCGCCGTTCAGGTGGTCCGTCCGCTGCCTCCAACACGCCCCGGCCGCGGAACATTCCGCTCTCCGCGGCCACCGTCTCGGGGCTAGGTTGTCCACATGAGCAATCTCGATCGCCAGCCCGCGCTCTCCGCCTGCGGCGGCCGCGGCTTCGTCGTGGCCGAACCGGTGCGCGAGCTCCTCAGTCCGCGCACGGTCAAGCTCGGAGAGTCTTCCGAGGTCCGCCGGCTCCTGCCCAACCTGGGCCGCCGCATGGTCGGCGCCTGGTGCTTCGTGGACCACTACGGCCCGGACGACATCGCCGACGAGCCCGGCATGCAGGTCGCGCCGCACCCGCACTCCGGGCTCCAGACGGTGAGCTGGCTGCACGAGGGCGAGGTGCTGCACCGCGACAGCGTCGGCAGCCTGGAGACGATCCGGCCCCGGGAGCTGGGCCTGATGACCTCTGGCCGCGGCATCAGCCACTCGGAGGAGAGCCCGCGCCCGCACGCCCGCTTCCTGCACGGCGCCCAGTTGTGGGTGGCCCTGCCGGACGCCCACCGCAACGTGGAACCGCACTTCCAGCACCACACCGACCTCCCGCGCGTGACGGCCCCGGGGCTGACGGCGACGGTCATTCTGGGCACCCTGGACACGGCCACCTCGCCGGGCACGGCGTACAGCCCGATCGTGGGCGCGGACCTCGCCCTCGCGGCGGGCACGGAAACCCGCCTCCCCCTCGACCCGGACTTCGAGTACGCGGTCCTGTCGATGTCGGGCGAGGCCCACGTCGACGGCGTCCCGGTCCTCCCGGGCTCGATGCTCTACCTCGGCTGCGGCCGCACCGAACTCCCCCTGCGGGCAACCTCGGACGCGGGCCTGATGCTCCTGGGCGGCGAGCCGTTCGAGGAGGAGATCGTGATGTTTTGGAACTGGATTGGCCGCTCCCATGAGGATATCGCACAGGCCCGCGAGGACTGGATGAATGGGACGAGATTCGGCGAGGTGAAGGGGTATGACGGCCCTCCGCTTCCGGCTCCTGACCTGCCCCCGGCCCACCTGAAGCCCAGGGGAAGGGTGCGCTGACCTGCTATTTTAGTTGTATCCGGATCGGGTGCGGTGCTCGGACTCAACCCTCCGCTTCTACTTGCGGAGGGGAGGCTCCCGGACGTAGTTCGGCAGCCGCTGGTGCCGGTGGTCGAGTCTCAGGTGTTGCAGGCTGTAATCAACTTTGGTCGGACGGATGCTGACCTTTTGCTGACTTTACTGACGAGTAGTTAGGTCTACTCGCAGGTCGTGTTGAGTTTCCGGTGCCCGCAATGGGCAGTGGCGGCTGCCATTGGGCCGCTGGCGCCTGCGACCTGGTCAACGGAGCAGCCAAGGCGTGTGATCCGTCGATGGAGTGTGTGCGTGGGCACCTGGCAGACCTTGTGGATAGGTGACAACAGCCTCACTGGTCCGGTCCCGACCACCAGGCGGTGGCGGAAGCCTGTGTGGGCGCGGGAGGCCTAAGGGCTCGTAACACGATCATGAGTTGGGCTTGTTGAGGCGTCGTCAGCAGATGAGGCTGCAGGCGAGGGAGACGAATGCGTCGTGGAGCTCGGTGCGGCGTTCCCATTCGAAAGAGGGCGGGCCTCCAGGAGTTCCTCGATCCGCGTGGCCAGCAGTTTGCGCGGGTCAAGGACGGCTGTCAGCGATCCGGCCAGGCTCGGGACGATCAGAGCGGCGCCTCGGTGCCGGGAACGACGACGGTCTGCTCGTCCAGTGCGGTGAAGATGTCCTCGACGAGCCGCTCGGCCATCCTGGGGGCCTTCGGCCGTAACAGGGTGACCAGTCGCCGTCGGCCTACCTTGCGGATCTGGGCCGGTGAACCGAACCGTTCCAGCAGGGTGAGGACGGCCGGGTGCTGCAATCGCGGCCCGAGCACCCGTTCCAGCGACGGATGGATCTGGGTCAGCAGGCCGTGGAGCCGGTTGGCGACCCGGGTAGCTTCCCCGGCCAGGTCGTCGTCGAAGCCCACGATCATCTCCAACTTGGCGATTGTCTCGTCCTCGCCGTCGATCGCCCGCAGCGTGTGAGGCATCGTGCGGCTTGCGTCCGCGATGATGAACGCGTCCTCGCATCCGTCTTCGCCTCGCCCGGGTAGAGGTCGGCGATCCGGCGCATCGTCAGCCCGGGAAGGTAAGCCACGGGGCAGCCCATGTCCCGGGCCACGGCCAGCGGCAGGGCGCCGATCGAGGCCGGCTGGTCGACCGCGACCAGCACCGTTCCGTGCTTGGCCTGCAGCTTTGCGAACAGCTCGCGGAGCTTGGGCTCGGTGTTGGGCAGCCGCTTGTCGAAGGCCTTCTTCCCGGCCGGGGTGACGGCGGTGGCGTGGTGTTCGCCCTTGCCGACGTCCAGGCCGAGGAAGACGTCGATGTCGCCGGTGTCGATCACGTGCGAGCCCCTCCGCTCACACTTCGTCCGGCATTGCCTGGGCACCGAGGTGCCACATCCACGTTACGGAGAGCTCTTCCGGCCTGGGTGAAGCCGGTGCTCAAGCCCCTCATCAGCGGTCCGTCGATGCCTTCGGGCCCGGTGACACCACACCCCGGATCATCGACAACAAGGGGGGGAAGCCATGCCGGACCCGAAGGCCGGAGGCCCTATTGCGGAGCCACGAAAAAGGTAACGGGGAGGATGACGGGCCGCCCGTCGCCGGTGAGCGCGCGGGCGGTGAAGCCGACGGCGAGGGCATTGCCGGCGGCCTCGAACGTGATCAGGGTGCCCACGGGCGCGGCAGCGCCCTTGTGGGACACGGAGGGGACCGGACCGGCCCATGGTCGGTGAGTTCGGCCCCCGCTCCGCGCGTGTTCAGTGCGGCCAGGCCCAGTCCGCGACGTGCGGCAGGTCGGTGCCGTGTGCGCGGATCCAGTCGTGATGGTGGATGCGTTGGTCGGCCATGGCCTGGCGCAGCACTTCGGCGCGGGTCGCGAGGCCGGGTACGCGGTCGATGACGTCCATGACGAGCCGGTAGCGGTCCATGTCGTTGCGCACGACCATGTCGAAGGGGGTGGTCGTGGTGCCGGACTCCTTGTAGCCGCGGACGTGCAGGTGGGGGTGGCCGGTCCGGCGGTAGGCGAGGCGGTGGATGAGCCACGGGTAGCCGTGGTAGGCGAAGATCACCGGCTTGTCGGTGGTGAAGAGGGCGTCGTACTCGGGGTTCGTCAGGCCGTGGGGGTGTTCCTCGTGGGGCATGAGCCGGGCGATGTCGACGACGTTGACGACGCGGACGGCCAGCGCGGGGAGGTGCTCGCGGAGCAGGGCCGCTGCGGCGAGCACCTCCATGGTGGGTACGTCGCCGGCGCAGGCGAGTACGACGTCCGGTTCGCGGGATCCGTGGTCGGTGCCGGCCCACTCCCAGATGCCTGCGCCGCGCGTCACGTGGGTGCGGGCCTCGTCGATGGACAGCCAGTTGAAGCAGGGCTGTTTGCCGGCGACGATGACGTTGACCTGGTCGCGGCTGCGCAGGGCGTGGTCGGCCACTGCGAGGAGGGTGTTGGCGTCCGGCGGCAGGTAGACCCGGACGACTTCGGGGCTCTTGTTGAGGACGTGGTCGACGAATCCGGGGTCCTGGTGGGAGAAGCCGTTGTTGTCCTGGCGCCAGACGTGTGAGGTGAGCAGGTAGTTGAGGGAGGCGATCGGAGCGCGCCAGGACAGTTCGCGTGCGGTCTTCAGCCACTTGATGTGCTGGCCGACCATGGAGTCGACGATGTGGGCGAAGGCTTCGTAGGTGGAGAAGAGGCCGTGGCGGCCGGTGAGGAGGTAGCCCTCCAGCCAGCCCTGGCAGACGTGTTCGGAGAGGATCTCCATGACCCGGCCGTCGCGGGACAGGTTGCGGTCCGTGGCCTCCGTGATGCCCTGCCAGGCCTTGCCGGTGGCCTCGTACAGGTCGTCGAGGCGGTTGGAGGCGGTTTCGTCCGGTCCGACGACCCTGAAGTCCCGCCGCTCGGCGGTGTCGTGCATGATCTGCGTGAGGAAGCGGCCGAGGACGCGGGTCGGTTCGTGGAGGGTGCGGCCGGGCTTGTCGACGGGGACGGCGTGCTGGTCGAGCGTGGGCAGCGGCAGGGGCCGCAGCAGCCGGCCCCCGTTGGCGTAGGGGACGGCGCCGAGGCGGCGCTCGCCTTCCGGAACGCAGGCCAGGACCTGGGGCGTTGGGTGGCCGTCGGCGTCGAAGAGTTCCTCCGGCCGGTACGAGCGCAGCCAGTCCTCCAGCTGCCGCAGGTGTGCCGGGTTCTCGCGCACTCCGGCGAGCGGGACCTGGTGGGCGCGCCAGGTGCCCTCGACCGGGTCGCCGTCGACGGACACCGGACCGGTCCAGCCCTTGGGCGTGCGCAGGACGATCACCGGCCAGCGTGCGTGGTCGCGTCCCGGGTCGGTGCCCGCCGTCCGGGCCTCCTGCTGGATCGTGGCGATGCGGTCGAGGGCGTGGTCCAGCGCGCGGGCCATGGCGTGGTGCACCTGGGCGGGGTCGCTGCCGGTCACGTACAGCGGGTCGTGCCCGTAGCCGCGCAGCAGCGCGTCGAGCTCGGCCTCGGGGATCCGGGACAGTACCGTCGGGTTGGCGATCTTGTAGCCGTTCAGGTGCAGGATCGGCAGGACCGCCCCGTCGTGGACCGGGTCGAGGAACTTGTTCGAATGCCAGGACGCGGCGAGCGGGCCCGTCTCGGCCTCGCCGTCGCCGATGACGCAGGCGACCAGCAGGCCGGGGTGGTCGAAGGCGGCTCCGTAGGCGTGGGAGAGGGCGTATCCCAGCTCCCCGCCCTCGTGCACGGAACCGGGGGTCTCCGGCGCCACGTGGCTCGGCACTCCGCCGGGGAAGGAGAACTGCCGGAAGAGCTTGGCCATGCCGTCGGCATCGCGGCTCACGTCCGGGTAGGTCTCGCTGTACGTGCCCTCCAGCCAGGAGTTGGCGAGCACGGCGGGGCCTCCGTGGCCCGGGCCCCATACGCACAGGGCTTCCAGCGAGCGTTCCCCGATGACGCGGTTGAGGTGGGTGTGCACCAGGTTCAGGCCGGGCGAGGTGCCCCAGTGACCGAGCAGCCGCGGCTTGATGTGCTCCGGCCGCAGCGGTTCGGTCAGCAGGGGGTTGTCCATGAGGTAGATCTGGCCGACGGCCAGGTAGTTGGCGGCGCGCCAGTGGGCGTCCAGTTCCGAGATCGAATGCGCACTCAACGCGGTCATGTCCGCTCCTGCGTCTGAGGGTCCGGGACGTTCGTCGACTGAGCCGATACCGACACCCTGCACCCTGCCGGGGTACGGCCGCGAGAGGAGGACCGGCCCTCGAGAAGGGACCGTTGGCCCTTCTGCGCCCCTGCCCGGCACGAGCAAGGTGAATCCCGGTGGCGCCGGTCCTTCCCCCGGCCGGCGCCGCCCATCCCCGCCGGCCGACCCCGATGCCTCTCGCATCAGTACGGAGGACAGACCTGTGAAGCGCACCCTCGTTGTCGGAGTGGACGGATCCCCGGAAAGCCGGGCCGCCGCGGACTGGGCCGCGCGGGAAGCCGTACGGCGTGACCTGCCCCTGCACGTGGTCCACGCCTGGCTGTGGCAGCCGCTCGCCGTCCCGATCGTCCAGGACTGCGAAACCGAGTCCCGCAGGGCCGATGACATCCTGAAGGAGGTCGAGCAGGAGCTCACCCATCGGTACCCGTCGCTCGCGCTCACCGCGGAAGTCCTGTGCGACGCGCCCGTGCCGGCCCTGCTGCGCACCGCCAAGGAAGCCGAGATGCTGATCCTCGGCACCCGCGGGCACGGAGCCCTGCTCGGCTTCCTGCTCGGCTCCTACGGTCAGCAGGTGATCGCCGCCGCAGAGTGCCCCGTCGTCTCCGTCCGTTCCGCCCACGGCAGGCCGCTGGCCGTGCCGGAGGAGGGCGAGGTCGTCGTGGGACAGCAGGGTGGTGTGGAGGAGTCCGCCGAGGTACTGCGCGTCGCATTCGAGGCGGCCGCGGCGCGCAAGGTCCCGCTCCGCGCCGTCCGGGCCTGGAACCTGCCCCCGGTGTACGGCTACAGCCCCGGCTCGATGTGGGTAGCCGAGCAGTTCGGCGGGCTGGAGCCGTTCGAGAAGGCCGCGCTGGACCAGGCGCTGGAGCCGTGGCGGCTGAGGTTTCCCGAGGTGGAGGTCGTCGCGCACGTGGAGCGGGGCAGCGCCGGCCACGTGCTGCTGTCCGAGGCTTCGGACGCCCAGCTGGTCGTCGTCGGCCGACGGGTCCGCGAGTCGGCGGTGGGTACGCGCATCGGTTCGGTGGCCCATGCCGTGCTCCACCACGCCGCCTGCCCCGTCGCCGTCGTCCCGCACCACTGACGCCGATCGACGGTTGAAGTCGGGCCCGCCGTGGTACGGCGTGCCCGGCCCTTCCCGTGGGCGGTTCCTACTCCGCGGCCGGGACCGGGCGCCGACCGGGCGGGGTCAGCGCGTGGCTGGCGATCACTGCGGCCTGGACGCGCCGCTCCACACCGAGCTTGACGAAGAGCCGCGAGATGATGTTCTTGACGGTCTTCTCCGCGAGGAACAGCCGCTTGCCGATCTCCCGGTTGGTGAGCCCCTCGCTGACCATGAGGAGGATCTCCTTCTCCCGGTCCGTGAAGCCGGGAAGCCCCGGCACCTGCGAGTTGTACGTCCAGGATCGCGACCCAGGGGCGCAGCGCGGGGATGCGGATCAGCGCCTGTTCCGCCGTGCCCCTCACCAACCACGGTCAGGTCGGACTCGGCGTCCAACAGGTCGTGCACCCCTCTGCGCACGACTTCGTGGTCGTCGAGCAGGAAGATGCTGATGGGAACGGTCGCGCCGCTCGCGCTCGTCGCGTGGGAGTGGGCGCCGCTGCCGATCATGACGCAACTCCTTCGCCTGGTTCGTCCTGAACGCACGAACATCGGCATCCTGCCTTCCGTACGGGCCGAACGGGCAGGGCAGATCGCCCCTCATCGGCCTGCCGCTGCACGCGGCAGGGCCGGTCGGGGCAGAGGAGGAGGGACCTTCGGCCCTGTCCGAGGGCCCGCCGGGCCTTCCCGAGAGCACTCAGCACCCGATGAACTGCGGGGCACGGGGAACGGCGCGACTCGACGGAGCCGCACGCAGCGCGGAGGACACCATGACGGCCGCCTCGATTGACCTGAGGACCGTGGCACGCGACGACCGCGGCCCGAGGATCGCCCTGGCCGGAGAGCTCGACTTCCATACGGCGGGACGAGTGGAGCCACGCCTCGCCGAACTCGCCGGATTCGGCCACCGCAACATGGTCCTGGATTTGTCCGGGATCTCCTTCTGCGACAGCTCAGGCATCGAACTCTTCCTCCGGCTCCACCAGCGCTGCCGTAGCGCGGGCATGCAGCTCCTGCTCTGCGGCGTACCACCCCTGCTGGTCAAGTCCATGCAGGTGCTCGGTGTCGACCGCGGCCTCCCGCTCGCCGTGACGTGATCGAGAGGGTGTCCGAATCCCGCCCCTGGACGGGGACCGTTCGGCCCTGGTTGTCCCGTGGATCGCGGTGAAGGCTGGGACGCGGAAGCCGCAAGGGCCCATCGGGGCCGGACGAAGGTAAGCAGCATGGATCACGAAGGCAACCCACTACGGGCCCGAGAGGTCGGTGACATGACAGCCCGCCGCCACATGCGGGAGCTGGACAGGGCCGAGGCCCTGCGGCTGCTCTCGACGGTGTCCCTGGGGCGCATCGTCTTCACACAGCACGCGCTGCCCGCCGTCCGCCCGGTGAACCATCTCGTCGAGAACGAGGCCATCATCGTCCGGATACATGAGGACGGGGCATTGGCCTCTCTGGTGGCACCCGCCGACGCTCCCGGTGTGGTGGTCGCTTACGAAGCGGACGTCATCGATTCCGTCACGCACCTCGGTTGGAGCGTCGTCGTCACCGGTTATGCGAGGGTGGTGGCAGATGCCGACGAGATGGACCGGTACGCGCACTTGCTGCGTCCATGGGTGGCGCACCGGATGACCAGCACCCTGCGGATCCGTCCGGATCTCGTCACCGGGTTCCGGCTGGAGGCGGACCCGACGCAGCCCGTGCCCGCGGCCCGGGGCTGACGCCGTGCCCCGGTCCTCAGCCCCCGGTGGGGAGGGGAGCCCGCCAGACGAGCCTTGCACCCCCGTCATCCGGAGTTTCGTGAGTGAAGGAGCCGCCCAGGCTCTGCGCCCGCTCGTCGAGGTTGATCAGGCCGCTTCTGCGGCCTTGGGCCGGAATGCCCTTCCCGTTGTCCGAGACGGTCAGCACGATCTCGCCTTGGCCGGCCTTGAGGGTCACGCCGACCCGGGTCGCCTGTGCGTGGCGGGCGGCGTTGCTGAGCAGCTCGCCCAGCACAGCCATGACGTGGTCGGCGATCTGCGGTGGTACGTCGGTGTCGAGCAGGCCTTCCATGCTCAGACGCGGCGGGTGGCCGAGGGTGGTGGCCGCGTCGCCGACGGCACGGGCGGCGCGTGCCCGCAGGCCAGGGCCGCCCTCGCGGTCCTTGGTGCGCAGCCCGAAGATCGTCGACCGGATGATCTTGATGGTTTCGTCCAGGTCGTCGACCGCCCGGCCCACCCGTTCGGCGGCCCCGTCGTGGTCGACCAGCCGGGCAGCGCTCTGCAAGGTCATACCGGTGGCGAAGAGCCGCTGGATCGCCAGGTCGTGCAGGTCGCGGGCGATGCGGTCGCGCTCCTCCAGCAGGGCTATCTGCTCGGCGTCCCGGCGCCGCTCCGCCAGCTCCAGGGCGAGTGCGGCCTGACCTGCGAAGGCGACGAGCGGCTCCAGCTCGCCCTCGCCGAAAGCCGGTTCTCCCGCCGGGCGCGCGAGCAGCAGGACACCTCTGCTTTCGCCGCCCGCGGTGCCCAAAGGGACGGCCACGGCGGGCCCCAACCCTTCCTGAACCTGGGACTCAGCGGGATAGCGCTCGTCGGCCCAGGCTTGCACCGCTGTGACGGGTTTGCCGGCCAGGTGCGCCGCTCCTGCGAGCGTGCCCGCGAAGGGGACGACGAGACCTTGCCTCTCGGCTCCGTCCGCGTCGGCCGCGAACTCCACGACCAGGCCGTCGATACCGGTCACGGGCATGGCGATGTCCGCGAGGCGTGCCGCGGTGATCTCTTGTGCGCGGCGGGCGATGAGCTCCAGCACCGCCGGGCGCGAACTGCCGGACAGCAGGCTTTCGGTGATTTCCGCATTGGCCTTGAGCCATCGCTGCTGGCGCTGCGAGCCCTCGTAGAGCCGCGCGTTGTCGATCGCGACACCCGCCGCCACCGAGAGGGTGGAGATCACCGTCTCGTCCTCGGTGTCGAAGTCGATCCCGCCCCGCTTGTCGGTCAGGTAGAGGTTGCCGAACACCTCCTCGCGGACCCGGATCGGCACGCCCAGGAACGTACGCATCGGCGGGTGATGGGCCGGAAAGCCGTAGGACGAGGAGTGCGCGCCGAGATCGGTCAGGCGCAGTGGCTCCGGGTGGTGGATGACCTCCCCCAGCAGGCCGTGGCCCGCCGGCAGGGGACCGATCTCGGCGATCTCCTCATCCGTGAGCCCCACGGTCAGGAACTGCGAAAGCGTACGGCCGTCCGGGCCGATCACTCCCAGCGCGCCGTACTCGGCGTCGACCAGCAGCGCGGCCGCCTCCACGATCCGCCGCAGCACCTGGGCGAGATCAAGCTCCCGCCCCACAGACACCACGGCCTCCAGGAGGCTGTGCACCCGGTCCCGCGTACCGCGCACTTCGTCGATGCGCACCTGGAGCTCGTCCAGCAGCTCGTCCAGCCGCATCCGCGGTACCTGCGTCAACGGATCCCTCACACCCACGTACTTCCCCTCCGACGGCTCGCTCGGTTGCCCGATCCACGGTCAGCGTATCGACACGCCCGGGCCCGATGGGCATCGTTGCACGCGGATGCCAGCCGAGACTGACGTGACCGAAGCGCCGGACGAAGGCGGGGAGGATGCGCCATGGGTCTGAAGAAGGCGGTCTACGAGGACGAGCTGCTGCGACTCCAGACGGAGCTGATCAAACTCCAGGAGTGGGTACGTGCAGAGGGCGCCCGGCTCGTGGTCGTCTTCGAGGGCCGCGACGCAGCGGGCAAGGGCGGCACGATCAAGCGTGTACCAGCTCCTGCACGCATGGCCCAACGACGAAGCGGCTGGATGGTCACTCAACTGCAAGAAGACCGGATCTCGCTGCCGACTTCGACGGGGGCGAAGCCCCTCGGCGTGTTCTCGATGTCTGTGCCGTCGTAGAGGGGTTCGGCAGGCCGGTGTTCAGGATCGGGCCTCGAAGCCGGGCTTCTCCCGGTTGCGACGACGCAGGTCCGCGGAACCCTTGAAGCGCCTGCAGTCGACCAGTTGCAGGCGTGGGTGCTTTCGATGGGGAACTGCCCTTTCACGAAGCCGAGTCGACTCCGGCGGGGCAGGCTCTGACCACCAAGGAGGCCGCACGGTTCGGCCTCGGGCGTCCGGCCCGTGACCTGGTCGCCGATTCACGGGACGCGGGGTCGGTCGCGCAGGACGGCTGCTGTACGTGCCGGTCACTGGTGGGCGGCGCGTTCTTGGGCGCCGTTACGCACGCCGCACGGCGCCACTGCCGGCCGCTCGTGGCCGTCGCACCGCACGCAGACGTCTGACCGAGGGTTCGCCCCGACGCGTTCGGTTCCGACCGTCGCTGCGCAGGGCCGAAAGGCCCTGCGCAGCGACCGAACGGGACCTCCCGGAGAGTGCCGACCGGCCCGCCACCAGGGACTGTTGCCGCCGGGCATGAGGGGGCGCAAGTGACAGAGTTCAAGTGCTCCCCGAGGCGCCCCCAGAGGGCGCCCGGCCGGGCGCACATCCCATTACGGCGCCTGTCGAGCGCACCTTCCGTCTCACCTCCGGGGGACCCCATGACGTTTCACGTCGACTCCGAGACCGGCCGGCTGCGGCAGGTCATCCTGCACCGCCCCGACCGCGAAATGACACGCCTCACACCCACCAACAAGGACGAGCTTCTCTTCGACGACGTGCTGTGGGCCAAGCGCGCCCGCGACGAGCACGACGCGTTCGCCGATGTCCTGCGGGACCGCGGAGTGCGCGTGCACCTCCTCGCCGACCTGCTCACCGAGACGTTGGACGGCATTGAGGCGCGGCAGCTCGTGCTGGACCGGGTCTTCGACGAACGCGAGTTCGGCATCCTCGGCACCGACCGGCTCCGCACGCACTTCGACTCCCTGGAGCCGGCCGCCCTGACCGCCTGCCTCATCGGCGGTGTCACCAAGGCGGAACTGCTCGAGCGCACGGGCCCGATACCGAGCGTACGACTGCACGCCATGGCGCCCGACGACTTCCTCCTCGCGCCGCTGCCCAACCATCTGTTCACCCGCGACACCTCGTGCTGGGTGTACGACGGTGTGAGCGTCAACCCGATGAACAAGCGGGCACGCCGCCGTGAAACGGTTCACTTCGAAGCCCTCTACCAGCACCACCCCCTCTTCGCGAAGGGGGAGTTCCACCGGTGGTCCGACGGGCAGGCGGCCTATCCCGCCACCATCGAGGGCGGCGACGTCCTGGTCATCGGCAACGGCGCGGTGCTCGTCGGCATGAGCGAGCGCACCACGCCTCAGGCCGTGGAGAATCTCGCCCTGCGCATGTTCGCGGCGGGTTCCGCTCAGCGGGTCGTGGCCGTCAGCCTGCCGAAGAGCCGCAGCTTCATGCACCTCGACACGGTCATGACGATGGTCAGCGGCGACACCTTCACCCGATACGCCGGCCTCGGCATGCTGCCTTCCTCCACGATCGAACCGGGGGCAGGCGGGGAGGGGCTGAGGGTCACCGACCACGCCCCCGAGGACATGGACCGGGCCATCGCCGACGCGCTGGGTCTGCCGTCCATCAACGTCCTCACCCCGAGCCAGGACCTGCGGTCCGCCGAGCGGGAGCAGTGGGACGACGGCTGCAACGTGCTGGCCGTGGAGCCCGGCGTGGTCGTCGCCTACGAGCGCAACGTGACCACCAACACCCACCTGCGCAAGAGCGGCATCGAGGTGATCACCGTTCGAGGCAGCGAACTCGGCCGGGGTCGTGGCGGCCCGCGGTGCATGACCTGTCCCATCGAGCGTGAGGCCGCCTGACCACCCCTCCCGCGCCCCCGCGTCCCCGTCATCCGCCCGCCGCACACACCCCGTACACATCAAGGAGCCCGCCATGCACGACGACCTGCACCAGCGCCCGTTCGTCAAGGAACTCGATTTCACTCCCGAGGAGTTCCGCCACCTGCTGGAACTCTCCGCCTCCATCAAGACGGCCCGCCGCGAGGGACGCGAGGAACAGCGGCTGCGCGGCAAGAACATCGCCGTCATCTTCGAGAAGACGTCGACGAGGACCCGATGCGCCTTCGAAGTGGCCGCTCACCAGCAGGGCGCGCACGTGACCTACCTCGACCCGGCCGGCTCCCAGCTCGGGCACAAGGAGTCCATCAAGGACACCGCACGCGTCCTCGGCCGTTACTACGACGGGATCGAATACCGGGGCAGCGACCAGCGCCTGGTGGAGGAGCTGGCTCAGCACGCTGGCGTTCCGGTCTGGAACGGCCTGACGGACCAGTGGCACCCCACCCAGTCGCTCGCCGACGTACTCACCATGTGGGAGCACACCGACAAACCGCTGAACCAGGTGTCCTTCGCCTACCTGGGCGACGCCAGGAACAACGTCGGCAATTCCCTGCTGATCGTCGCGGCGATGCTCGGCATGGACGTACGCATGGTCGGCCCGCGATCCCTGCACAACGCCTCTGACGTCGTTGACCAGGCGCGGCGGGCGGCGGCCGTTAGCGGCGCGCGGATCACCCTGACCGAGGACGTGACCGAAGGCGTGGCCGGCGTCGACTTCGTCTACACCGACGTATGGCTCTCCATGGGAGAGCCGCCGGAGATGTGGGACGAGCGCATAGCCCTGCTCAAGCCGTACCAGGTGACAGCGAAGACCCTGGAGGCGACGGGCAACCCGGCGGTCAAGTTCATGCACTGCCTTCCGGCCTTCCACAACAGCGACACCACCGTCGGCGCCAAGATCGCTGCACGGACCGGCATGACCGCACTGGAGGTCACCGAGGAGGTGTTCGAGTCCTCGCACTCCATCGTGTTCGACCAGGCCGAGAACCGGCTCCACACCATCAAGGCCGTCCTCGTCGCCACCCTCGGCGACTGAACCGGCATCCCCTCGACCTCCGGAGAACACGTCATGCGTGTAGTCGTCGCATTGGGCGGCAACGCCCTGCTCCGCCGCGAGGAGCGGCCGGACGCCGCTGTGCAGCTCGCCAATATCCGCGCTGCCGTGTCCGCGCTCGCCCCCCTCGCGCACGAGCACGAACTCGTCATCACCCACGGCAACGGACCTCAGGTCGGCGTGCTCGCTCTCCAGAGCGCCGCCGACCGCTCCCTGAGCAGCCCCTACCCCTTCGACGTCCTCGGCGCGGAGACCCAGGGCATGATCGGCTACTGGCTGCTCCAGTCCCTGCAGAACGCCCTGCCCGAACGGCAGGTCTGCGCCCTGCTCAACCAGACCCTCGTCTCCGCGGCCGACCCCGCCTTCACCGACCCGGCCAAATTCGTGGGCCCGGTCTACGACCGGACCGAAGCGGAGCGACTGGCCGCCGAACGCGGCTGGACGGTCAAGCAGGACGGCGCCCACTGGCGACGCGTCGTACCGTCCCCCCGTCCACAACGCGTCGTGGAGACCCGGCTCATCCGGCTGCTGCTCAACTCGGGAGCGGTGGCTGTGTGCGCAGGAGGCGGCGGCGTGCCGGTGATCCGTGACGAACAGGGGCAGCTGACCGGCGTCGAAGCCGTGGTGGACAAGGACCTCACCGCCGCCCTCCTGGCCGAGGCGCTCGACGCCGACGCGCTCCTGCTGCTCACGGACGTTCCCCACGTCTCGCTCGGCTACGGCACCCCCGGCGCCGAGCCCGTCGGACGGACCACGCCCGCGGCCCTGAGAGCCCAGCAGTTCCCCGCCGGATCCATGGGACCCAAGGTCGACGCCGTGTGCCGGTTCGTCGAGCTCACCGGCGGAATGGCGGCCATCGGCGCTCTCGAAGACGTCCGAGCCATCCTCGACGGAGCCGCCGGCACCGTCGTCACACCCAGCGGCGGCTACCGCGAAGCCCGCCACGACGGAACACAGGACCTGACATGACTCTGCAGAGCGCACCCGCATCCCCGCAGCCGGCCAGAGCTAGAACGGACTCCGGCGCGCCCGACGCCCCACGGCGGCGGCTTCGGTTCCCGTCCGCCTTCACCGTCCTGTTCGTCGTCACCGTCGCAGTCTGGGCCCTGACGTTCGTCATCCCCGCCGGCCGCTACGACATCAAGGACGGCAGCCCCGTCCCGGGCACCTACCACTCCGTAGAACTGACCACCGGATTCTGGGAGCGGCTCAAAGACCTGTTCCTCGCCCCGGTCAACGGTCTGTACGGCGTCACCGATGCCGGGACCGGCCTCACCGCACCCGGCGGGACCGGCTCCTTCGCGGGCGCGGCGGGCGTGTTCCTCTTCATACTGGCCGTGGGCGCGTTCATCACCGTCACGATGCGCACCGGGGCACTCACGACGGGAGTGGCGCGCCTCGCGCAGCGTCTGCACCACCGCAGGACCCTGCTGCTGGTGGTCCTGCTGACGGTGTTCTCCCTCGGCGGGACCACGTACGGAATGGCCGAGGAAACCCTCGGCTTCTACGGGCTGATGATCCCCCTGATGCTGAGCCTGGGCTACGACCGCATGGTCGCCGCGACGGTCGTCATGGTGGGAGCCGGGGTCGGCACCCTCGCCTCGACCGTCAACCCCTTTGCCACCGGGGTGGCTTCCGACAGCGCCGGCATCGGCACGGGAGACGGCATCGTCCTGCGACTGGTGATGTGGGCCTGCCTGACGGCCCTGGCAGCCGCTTACGTCGTGCGCTATGCCCGCCGCGTCACCGAGGACCCCTCCCGGTCGCTGACACCCCTCACCGAGGACGACCTCCGCATCAAGGCCGAGGGTGGCGAAGCGGCGAAGCTCACGAGTCGCCAGCGCACGGTCCTGTACCTCTTCGCGGCCACGTTCCTCTTCATGATCTTCGCCGTCGTCCCCTGGTCCGATCTGCACGTCACCTTCCTGCCCACCCTCGGCTGGTACTTCCCCGAACTCGCCGCCCTGTTCATCGTCGCGGCGGTCGCCGTGGGGCTGGTCGGCGGCCTGGGCGAGAAGGGAACGGTGAACGCCGTCACCGCCGGCGCAGGGGACTTCATCGGAGCGGCGTTGATCGTCATGCTGGCCCGGGGAGTCACGGTGATCATGAACAACGCCAGTGTCACCGACACCATCCTCGACGTCCTACAGAGTGCGGTGGCCGATACGTCCTCCGGTGTGTTCGCCGTACTGATGTTCCTGGTGAATCTCCCGCTGGCCTTCTTCGTCCCCTCCTCGTCCGGCCACGCGGCGCTCGCCATGCCCATCCTCGCCCCCCTGGCCGACTTCGCCGGAGTGAGCCGGGCCCTGGTGGTGACCGCGTACCAGTCGGCTTCCGGATGGGTGAACCTCGTTACGCCCACCTCGGCCGTCGTCATGGGAGGTCTCGCCCTTGCCAAGATCCGCTACGACCGGTACCTGCGCTTCATGGCACCACTGATGGGTGCTCTGCTGGTGGCCGTCGCCGGATTCCTCGCACTCGGTGCGGCAGTGCGCTGAATCGCTGCGGGGCAGGCAAGTGGCCGGCTGGTCGGGACACCGACCAGCCGGCCACCGTCGTGTGCCCAGCACGAGGCGGACCTGTGGGCTCCGCCGGACGGCGCCAACAGGGCCCAGGGCGCTCCTCTGAGCCGCGACCGTGAGCTCCGGCGGGGCATGGTGTCCGTGGCCGCTCAAGGACGTGGGGACTCATGCCCGGACTGCCGGCCATCGGAGCAACTGCACGGGCGTGATTCCCGTCCTCGCTGTGGACTGGCAGTGCGACAGCGCCGACGGGCCACTGGTGGGGCGCTCGCCCCACCGGATGGCCGTCTCGCTACGGCTGCTGATGCGGATGCGCTCGCGGCGTCGGGCGGCTCCCCATCGGGGGTGGTAGGCCTGAGAGTTGCGCCGGCGCAGGCGGGCGGGCAAGGCCTGCACGGACGCTTTGGTTGAGGTGGTGGGGACGGGCGGGGGACTGGCGCAACGGTCCTTCCCGGCCGGCCTGTGGACCCGGATCGACCGCCCCATCGCGCCCCTCGCCGCGGCGGCTTCCGTCTTTTCCACCCGGTACGACAAGCAACGCACCGACCACTGCGGTCGCAGCACACCAGGAGCCCTCGTCGCGCAGCTACGCGACGAGGGCTCCTGGTGTCAAGGGGCGATGGCGTCCGTCGGGGGACCGCAGCCGGGGCGTATCCGTCCTCGGTGAGGCCCGCGACGATCAGAGATGAGGGACGACTGCCACGGGCGTCGTGGCGTGGTGCAGCACTGCGTGGGTGACCGGGCCGATGTGTGCTCCGACCGCCGCCCGGCGTATGCGCCGTCCGACGATCAGCAGCGAGGCTTCCTTCGACGCTTCCACAAGGTGGCCCGCGGGCCGTCCCACCAGGCACTGCTCCTTGACCTCGACCTGGGGGAACTTGCCGCGCCACGACCGCAGTACGTCGGTGAGTGCGCTTGCCTCGCGCAGTCCCAGCGCGACGCCGTGGCCGGGGTCGGCCGCCGCAGGGTCGTACCCTTCGACCACCGGTACGCTCCAGCCGTGCACGACCCGCAGGGTGGCCGCTCGGGCAGCGGCGGCTTCGAAGGCGTATGCGAGCAGCTCGTCGCACGGCCTGGAGAGGTCGAGGCCGAGCACCACGTCGAGGCACTGCCCCGTGCGGTCCCCGTGGTCGTTCGTCCCGGGGAGCGGTTCACACTCGGCCCGTTCCCCGGCCCGTACGGCGACGACCGGGCGCTCGGCGTGCGCGATGACGGGCAGGGACACCGATCCGGTCAGGAAGCCGGCCAGGCCACCCAGCCCTCGTGAACCCACGACCAGGACTTCCGCCTTCTCTGCGGCGGACAGCAACACCTCCGCGGGGCGGCCGTGCACCTGTTCGACGGTGATGTCCAGGCCGGGGTGCGCCGCCCGCAGCCGGTCGGACGCGTCGTGGGTGACCTGCTCGGCGTAGTGCTGTGTGGCGGTCGCCCCCTCACAGGGCGTGGTGTCCAGGCCGGTGAACGGGGCGTGGGCGAAGGCCCGTGACCAGTCCTGCCAGACGTGCAGGAGGTGCAGGGGCAGACGGCGCAGCTGTGCCTCGTGGGCGGCCCAGTCCGCGGCGGCCAGCGACTCGGCCGAGCCGTCCACAGCGGCGATGACGGTACGTGACATGATTCCTCCGGGTGAGGGGTCTTCGGGTGGTTTGCGGCACTGGTCCGGGGACCGGCGGCCGGGCGCGCGGCGTCGCCTGGAACGTGTTACCGGGACGGAGTGATCAGCCCGTAGTGGCCGTCGTAGCGGTGGTAGAGGACGCAGCCCCGGCCGGTGGCCGTGTCGTTGAAGAAGACGAAGGGCAGCCCGGTGAGGTGCAACCGTGAAACGGCCTCGGTCACACTGCTCGTCGGCACGGGAACCGTGCTCACGCCGAGCAGACCGTCAACCTCCCGTTCCTGACTCAGAGGTCCCAGCGAAGCCATGCGATGCCGCCCGGTACGGACGTCGCGGTAGACGACGCTGTCGCGCCCGGAGGCCAGGTCCGTGAAAAGCCAGAAGTCGTGGTCCATGGCTTCCAGGTCGATCACGGCGTCCTCAGGCGTCTGATGGACCAGGCTGAAGGACTTGTGCCGCACGATCCGGCGCTCTTCGGCCGGAACGTGATGCCGGTGCGGACGGTGGTCGTGCCCTGCGCCGTCCCGCGATGTCCGGCTGTGCGCGCCGTTGCGGTGGGGGCCGCCCGCCGCATACCGCCGTGGCCGGGTGAGCCGGGCAGCCAGGCGCTCCTGCAGGAGGTCGACCGCTTCGAACATGCTGTTCGCGGCCACGTGGGCGCGTACTATCCGGCCGTTGACGTCCACCACGGCCTGAGCCGTGGCCGGACGGTTTGCCGAAGTGTTGACGGATTGCGTGAGCTTCACCCGCACGGTCAGCACGGGTCCGCGCACGTCGCCGATCACCGCGAGCATCTTTCCCTGGGCGTACACGTCCGCGCCATCGGGCACCTGCCCTCGGTTGCGGACCTGAACGTCGACTGTCCGGCTGGTCTTGAGACCGCTCATGAGAACTCCTCCTCGATCCCTTCCAGCCTGTCTGCCGGCAGCCGCTCCCGGGCAGAGCCGTCCGGACCCCGCCACGGCGCCACTGGTACCGACACCACCCGAGAACCAGGGACTTGCGGTCGGCCCGGCAAGGCCGTTCGGCCTACAGACCCAGAGACGGGTAAGCCGACGAGCCCCGGCCCGAGATCGCGTGACGTGCCGGACCGACAGCACGGCTCGGGTCGGCGGCTCCAGGTCGCCGCGACCGGCCGCGGTGACCGCGGCCGCTCAACCGACGGAAGAGCCCGTGGTGTCCCGCCCTGTTGTCAGTGATCGCTCTCGCGGCCGGTTGTCAGCCGGTTCACCACACCCACCACACCGTCCACGCGCCACGTGACCCTGATCAACGCCGCTGTATCGAGGGCAGGTTCGGATGATCCCACCATGGTGACCATCCCGTCGCGAACGTCGATGCGGAGCCCGTCGATGCGATGGGCGGCCGGCGCCCGTCCGGAGACAGCATCGGCGACGTCCGCGAGGATCTCCTCGTCCGTCCTCAGGAAGACGCGCAGCAGATCACGTCGCGTGGTGATGCCGATCAGACGGTCCTCCTCGTCCACCACCGGCAACCGGTCGACGTGGCGACGTTCCATGATGCGCGCGGCGTCGGCGACGCGCTGTTCGGGATGCACGGTTACAGCCGGGCTGGTCATCAGCTCGCTTGCCGCCAGGGCGAGTCCCGCGACGGAGTGGGCGTCGGCCGGTCGCCGTGGTGTGTGTGCCATCCGATGCCGCCCGGAGTCGTGCCGGCCGAGACAGCCCTGTTGCCTGGCAAGGTCTTTCCGTGAGACGACGCCCATGACCTTGTCGTCGTCATCCACCACCGGCAGCCCGCCGATCCGATGGGCGATGAGCATGCGAGCCAGTTCTTCGAAGGAGGTGTCCGGGCGGGCCTGGACCACCTCGCTGGTCATGACTTGGCCCACCGTCCGTTCTTCGGCCACGGTGCTCATCTCCACTCGTCTCGCAGGTTTCCGGATACCGCCGATGGCGCCCCGACCTCTGACTGCCCGCCGACCGCTGTGCTCAGCGCGCCGGGGGCCGGGAAGCCCCGGGTTCGTCTGCTCCTCATGCTTGCCGTTGCTTCCAGAGTGGGGCGGAGGACGGCCGGGGGACAGAACCGGTCAGGACCCGCACGCCGGGCCGTTCGGCCCGTGACAGGCCGGGCCGGGCGGGGCCCGCCGGGGAGAGGGCCCAACGGCCCTGGCGTGCACCCCGTTCGACCCCTGCCCGCGGCGCGACACGCCCCCCAGGCTGGCACCACTCGCATCGGCACCCAAGGGAAGGGGCGGCGGAAATGACCGTACGCATCGGAATCAACGGCTTCGGACGCATCGGCCGGAACTACCTGCGCTGCGTCATGGAACGCGCGGAGACGAGCAACGGCACCCCCATCGAGGTGGTGGCCGTCAACGACCTCACCTCTCCAGCTGCGCTGGCCCATCTGCTCACCTACGACTCCACCTACGGCCGACTCCACCGCACCGTTGATCACGACGGCGAATCCATCACGGTGGACGGTCACCGCATCGCGGTCACGTCCCGGCGCGACCCCGCCGACCTCCGGTGGGACGCGCTCGGCGTGGACGTCGTCATCGAGGCCACCGGCCGCTTCCGCACCAGGGAGGAAGCCGGCCGGCACCTGACGGCAGGAGCACGCAAGGTGCTGCTGTCCGTCCCCGGCAAGAGCGTCGACGCCACCATCGTCATGGGCGTCAACGAGTCCGCGTACGACCCGCGCGTCGACCACGTGATCTCCAACGCGTCCTGCACCACCAACTGCGTGGCCCCCATGATGAAGGTCCTCAGTGAGCGCTTCGGCATCGTCAAGGGACTGATGACCACCATCCACGGCTACACCAACGACCAGGTCGTGCTCGACGGCCCGCACAAGGACCTGCGCCGCGGCCGTACGGCCGCAGTGAACATCATCCCGACCAGCACCGGCGCCGCCCGCGCCGTCGGCCTGGTGCTCCCCGAACTCGCGGGCACCCTGGATGGCATCGCCGTGCGCGTGCCGGTCGAGGACGGCTCGCTGACCGACCTCAGCCTGGTGCTGGCACGGCAGGTGTCCGCACAGGACGTCAACGACGCTTTCCGGGAAGCCGCCGAGGGACCGCTGAAGGGCGTCCTGAGGGTGAGCGATGCCCCGATCGTCTCGCGCGACATCGTCGGCGACCCCGCCTCGTGCATCGTGGACGCCCCGCTGACTCAGGCCAACGGCAACCTGGTCAAGGTCTTCAGCTGGTACGACAACGAGTGGGGCTACACCAACCGTCTCGTCGACCTGACCCAGTACGTCGCCACGCTGCTCGACGCCCGGTGAGCCGGCGGCAGCCCGGGCAGCGGACGCCGTAGAGGCACGGAAGGCCAGGTGGTGGTGGCGCAAGCCGCTGTGCTGCCACTGCTGCAGCCACATCAGCCGGAGACCATCGGGCCCCGTCGAGGGACCTTCGGGACCTCAGCCGAGGACGCGTCCCGGGCAAGGCTGTAGGTGACAGGACGGAACGGAACGGGTGGCCACCCCGGTGGCCGGCCATGTGTGGCCACAGTGCCACCCACACCCAGGGAGCTTTCCATGACACAGGCGACCAGCGACCCCCGCACCACCATCGACGGTACCCCGTCGGACACGCTCATCGCCGTGAACCTCCTGGTCGACAACGCCTCCAAGGCGCTCGCCGACTTCGAGTCCTTCACGCAGGAGCAGGTCGACCACATCGTTGCCAAGGCGTCGGTGGCCGCCCTGGATCAGCACACCGCCCTGGCGCGCTCGGCGGTGGAGGAGACCGGGCGGGGTGTCTTCGAGGACAAGGCGGCGAAGAACATGTTCGCCTGCGAGCACGTCACCCACAGCATGTCCCGGGCGAGGACGGTCGGCGTCATCGGCCGCGACGACATCGAGGGCATCATCGAGATCGCCGAACCCGTCGGTGTGCTCTGCGCGGTCACGCCCGTCACCAACCCGACCTCCACCACCATCTTCAAGGCGTTGCTGGCGCTGAAGACACGCAACCCCGTCGTGTTCGCCTTCCACCCCTCCGCGCAGGCATGCAGCACCGAAGCCGCACGCATCGTGCGGGACGCCGCCGTCGCCGCCGGAGCGCCCGAGCATTGCGTGCAGTGGATCGAGGCTCCCTCCATCGAGGCCACGAGCCTCCTCATGCGACACCCAGGCGTCGCGCTGATCCTGGCGACCGGCGGCAACGCCATGGTCAAGGCCGCCTACTCGGCCGGCAAGCCCGCCGTCGGCGTCGGCGCCGGCAACGTGCCAGCCTACGTGCACCACAGCGCGGACCTGCGCCGGGCGGTCAACGACCTCGTCCTGTCCAAGTCCTTCGACAACGGCATGATCTGCGCGTCCGAGCAGGCGGTCATCCTGGACACCGACGTGTACGACGAGGCGCTCGCCGAATTCCGGCGCCTGCACGCGTACGTCGCCACGGCCGAGGAGAAGCGGAAGCTGGAGACCTACCTCTTTCCGCCCGACGCGGCTGGCCGACAGGGCCGCGTCAACCCGGCAGCCGTCGGACAGAGCCCCGACCGGATCGCCGAGCAGGCCGGGTTCACCGTACCTGCGGACACCTCGCTCATCCTGGCCGAGGCGAGCCACGTCGGGCCCGACGAGCCGCTGACGCGGGAGAAGCTCTGCCCCGTCCTCACCGTGCTGCGGGCAGCGTCCACCGAGGAGGGCTTCGATCTCGCGGCCGACATGGTCGACTTCCACGGGCAAGGACACAGCGCGGTGATCCACACCGGGGACCCGGCCCTCGCCGAGCGCTACGGCCGTCGTATGAAGACCGTACGGATCATCGTCAACTCGCCGTCCTCGCAGGGAGCGATCGGCGGCATCTACAACCGTCTGGTTCCGTCCCTGACCCTGGGCTGCGGTTCCTGGGGCAGTACTTCGGTCTCGGACAACGTCTCGGCCGCCCAGCTGCTCAACATCAAGCGCGTCACCGCCCGGCAGAACAACATGCAGTGGTTCAAGGTGCCGCCGAAGATCTACTTCGAGCCTCAGGCCATCCGCTACCTCGCCGCGATGCCCGAGGTCCACCGCGTCACCGTGGTCACCGACGCGACCATGACCCGTCTCGGTTACGTGGAGCGCGTGAGCCGTGTCCTGCAACAGCGGCAGAAACCCGTGACCATCCAGGTCATCGACGACGTCGAGCCGGAGCCGAGCATCGACTCCGTACAGCGTGGCGCCGCCCTCATGCGCGACTTCCGGCCGGACACCATCATCGCCCTGGGTGGCGGATCCCCCATGGACGCGGCGAAGGTGATGTGGCTGCTGTACGAACAGCCGGACGTCGACTTCGCCGACATGCGGCAGAAGTTCTCCGACATCCGTAAGCGGGCCTTCCGCTTCCCCGTGCTCGGCAAGCAGGCCCGTCTCGTCTGCGTCCCCACCACCTCGGGAACCGGCGCCGAGGTCACCCCCTTCGCCGTGATCTCCGACCCGGCGACCGGCAAGAAGTACCCGCTGGCCGACTACGCCCTGACCCCCAGCGTCGCGATCATCGATCCCGTCCTGACCAACGACCTGCCGGCGTCGCTCGCGGCCGACAGCGGCTTCGACGCCCTCACCCATGCCACCGAGGCGTACGTCTCCGTCTATGCCAACGACTTCACCGACGGTCTGGCGCTGCACGCCATCAGGCTGATCTTCGACCACCTCGAGGCGGCGGTCACCGGCGAGGCGGCACGGCGGAGCGTGGCACGGGAGAAGATGCACAACGCGGGCACCATCGCCGGCATGGCCTTCGGCAACGCCTTCCTCGGCATCGTCCACGCGATGTCCCACACCCTGGGCGCCACCTTCCACATCGCCCACGGGCGGACCAACGCGATCCTCCTGCCGCACGTGATCCGCTACAACGGCACCGTTCCCGGCAAGCTGACGGGATGGCCCAAGTACGAGAGCTACCGCGCGCCCGAGCGGTTCCAGGACATTGCCCGTGCCCTCGGGCTCCCGGCATCCACCCCCGCCGAGGGCGTGGCCTCGTACGCTGCCGCGGTGGAACGCCTGCGGGACGCCGTGGGCATCGAACCGTCCTTCCGCGCCCTGGGCCTCGACGAAACCGCCTTCATCGGCGCGCTGCCGCAGCAGGCACTGAACGCCTATGAGGACCAGTGCGCCCCGGCCAACCCGCGCATGCCGATGCTGGACGACATGGAGGACATCATGCGCACGGCCTACTATGCAGGGCCGCGGCCCCTTCCCTCTTTCTGACCGCGCGTAGGGCGGCGGCCGCTCTGCGGGCGGGCCGCCGCGACCGTGTGGGACCCGGGGTCCAGGGCAGCCATCTGGGGCGCGGCCGCGTATGAGGGCCATCCGGCCCTGGCCGAAGGTCCCGCTCGCACGGCACGATGCAGTGGATCCGCCGGCGGGCGGAAGATTCGGCGAACTCGGAGTGTGCGATGACGGACAGCAGCGGCGGCCTCACCGGGAAGGAACCGGTCAGGGTCTTCCTCCTCGACGATCACGAGGTCGTGCGCCGTGGTGTGCACGATCTGCTGGACGCCGAGCCGGACCTGACCGTGGTAGGGGAGGCGGGCACGGTCGAGCAGGCGCTCGTCCGTGTGCCCGCGCTGCGCCCGCAGGTCGCCGTACTGGATGTGCGCCTGCCGGACGGGGACGGCGTGAGTGTCTGCAGGGAGCTGCGCTCCCGAATGCCCGACCTCGCCTGCCTGATGCTGACGTCATTCGACGACGAGGAGGCGCTGCTCGACGCGATCATGGCAGGCGCGTCCGGATACGTGCTCAAGCAGATCACCGGGACCGACCTGGTGAACGCCGTGCGGACGGTCGCCTCCGGCCAGTCCATGCTGGACCCCGGCGCCACGGCGCGGGTGATGGCCCGGCTGCGCGGCGGACCTCCGCAGGAGGAGCTTCCGCAGGGTCTGCCCGGCCTGACGGAGCGCGAGCGTGAGATTCTTGCCCTGGTCGGGGAAGGGCTGACCAATCGTGAGATCGGTCAGCGGCTGTACCTGGCGGAGAAGACGGTCAAGAACAACATCTCCCGGCTGCTCGCCAAACTGGGCGTCGAACGGCGAGTGCAGGCCGCCGTCATCGCCACGCAGGCTCTGGCCGCCCAGGGAGACCAGAGCGGGCGGCTCGGCAAGGTGTGACGGCTGTCCCAGGATCTGAGCGCAGGTTCACGCGCCCGCGAAACGGCTGAGCGGCCCGGCCCGGCGTCCTTCTCGGACGTCGGGCCGGGCCGCTTCCGCATGTCTGCCGGAGAGGCCGGCCGGGGCCGTCCCCGGCGCGGGGCGGGGACGTCAGGCGTGCGGCACGACAGCTACGGGGCAGCGGGCGTGGTGCAGCGCGGCGTGGGCGACCGACCCGATACGGGTACCGACAGGCGTGTGGCGTGCCCGGCGGCCGACCACGAGCAACTGCGCGTTCGAAGCGGCCGACAGCAGCACCTGCCCGCCGCTCCCGATCTCGACGTGCTCGACGACCGGCACATCGGGGTACCGTGCGCGCCACGGAGCGAGTGCCTGAGCCAGCGCCTTCTTCTCGAACGGCTCCAGTCCTCCGGCTTCGTCGACCAGGCGCATCGAGCCCGCCCCGTAGGCGTAGACGGGTGGCAAGCTCCAGGCCCGTACCGCTCGAACGGCGGCGCCGCGTGCGGCTGCGGCCTCGAAGGCGAACCCGAGCACCGCGTCGCACTCCTCGGGCGTGCCCTGTTGGCCCACGACGATCTCGCTGCCTTCCGCGGGAAGCGACCTCTCGTCCCGAGTCCGGACGGACACCACTGGCCGGGTCGAGGAGGCGATCACCTGCTGTCCGTACGAGCCCAGCAGGAAGCCCATCAGGGCGCCGTGCCCGCGCGAACCGAGCACCAGGATGTCGGACCGTTCCGCCTCACGGAGCAGTGAGGCGACCGCAGTGTCGTGCACCACTTCAGCGGTGACGGTCAGGTCCGGGTACCGCCCGGCCACGTGCCTCTCGGCTTGACGCAGCACGGCGTTGGCGGACTTGGCCTGGGCCTCCTCGTCCTGGACGACGGGTACGTCCAGCGGATGCCACAGCCAGGCGTGCACGATGCGCAGCGGGACCTTGCGGATCTCGGCCTCGTGTGCCGCCCAGTCGGCCGCTGCCAGGCTCGCCTCTGATCCGTCCACTCCGACAGTGATAGCGCGGGTCATGGGGGGACTACCTTCCTATGGTTCGACGGGCACGGCCGGGCCGTCCAGGCCGCCCCTTTCTTCTCCTCCCCAGCATCGGCGAGGCGGGCGCCGTCGGCAGTGGGCCACTTGGCCCTGCGTCCCCGCCGTTCGGCCACGATCCCTGCCCGCCGCCCGGCCGGGTGCGGTCCTGTGGGGCCGCAGGTCCCGCAGCAGGGACCTGTGGCCCCTCTGCGGGCGTGTCGTGGCGGGCCACTGTGGAGATGCAAGGCCCTTCCCCGTTCTCCCGAGGAGCCGTTCATGTCCCGCAGTGTCACCGTCGGCTTCGACGGATCCCGTGAAAGCCTCGCCGCCGTGGACTGGGCGGCCAGGGAGGCAGTGTGCCGCGCGGTGCCGCTGCGGCTTCTCCAGGTCTGGAGCAAGAACGACGGCCGGCGCACGCGCCTGGTGGACCCGGTGACCGCCCAGGGGTGGGGTGAGCGGGCGCTCGGTACGGCGGAGAGGCGACTGCGCCGGCGCCACCCGGGTCTGCTGACCGAGACGCAGTGGGTCTGTGGTGACCCGGTGGAGGAGCTGTGTGCCGCCGCGGACGAGGCGGAGCTGCTGGTGCTCGGCTCCCGTGGCCTGGGCGGGTTGGCCGGCTTCCTCGCTGGGTCCGTGTCGCTGGCCGTGCTCGCCCGCACCCGGCGCCCGGTCGTCCTGGTCCGCCCGCACAACGGCCCGGCTGCGGGGGAGGACGGGCCGGCCGGAGAGGTCGTGGTCGGCCTGGACGTGTCCGCACCCGGCGACGAGGTGCTCGCCTTCGGCTTCGCGGCGGCCGACCGGTACGGCTGCGGTCTGCGGGTACTGCACACCTGGGCCGTTCCGTCGCTCTACGGAGCCGACATGGGCGCCGCCCTGCAACTGATGTGGGCGGAAGTCGCGCAGGACGCGCGCCGGGCGCTCGACGAGGCGCTGGCCCCGTGGACGGAGAAGTACCCCGGTGTTTCCGTCGTCCGTGAATGCCGCCAGGGCCAGCCGGCGCAGGACCTCGCGGAAGCCTCGCGAGGGGCCCGGCTGGTCGTGGTAGGTCGCCGGAACCGGCGTGCGCGGATCGGCACGCACATCGGGGCCGTCACCCACGCCGTCATCCACCACTCCCTGGCTCCCGTCACGGTCGTGCCGCACGACTGACCGACCGAACCGGCCGCTACCGTGCGGCATGCCGCCGCGCTTCCCGGGACCCGACATCCACCGAAGAGACAGGCGAGCAGCCATGACCACCTATGTGTACGACTTCTCCGAGGGCGGCCGGGACATGGCCGGTCTCCTGGGAGGCAAGGGAGCGAACCTCGCGGAGATGGCGCGCATGGGCCTGCCCGTGCCGCCCGGCTTCACCGTCACCACCGAAGCCTGCCGGATCTTCCTCGCCACGGGGCAGGCTCCGGACGGCCTCGACCGGCAGATCGGCGAGCATCTCGCGGCGCTGGAACGAGCCGCCGGGAAGCGGCTCGGCCAGGTGGACGACCCGCTCCTGCTCTCCGTCCGCTCGGGGGCGAGGTTCTCGATGCCGGGCATGATGGAGACCATCCTCGACATCGGGCTGAACGATCTCTCGGTCCTGGGCCTGGCCAAGACCCCCGAGCGCGAACGCTTCGCCTGGGACTCCTACCGGCGCCTCGTGCAGATGTTCGGCAGTACGGTCATGGGCGTCGACGGCTCCCACTTCGAGGCGGCGCTCGCCGCCGTCAAGCAGCAACACAGCCGGGGCGACGACACGCAGTTGGACACCTGCGACCTCATCCGGATCGTCGAGACCTTCAAGGACCTGATCCAAGAGCGGACCGGGGAGGAATTCCCGCAGGATCCGGCCGAGCAACTCCGGCGGGCGGTACTCGCCGTCTTCACCTCTTGGAACGGCGACCGCGCACGCCTGTACCGCCGGCGCGAGCACATTCCGGACGATCTGGGCACCGCGGTCAACATCCAGACCATGGTCTTCGGCAATCTCGGTCCGGACTCAGGCAGCGGCGTCGCCTTCACCCGGGATCCGGCGACCGGCCGACCGGGCGTCTACGGCGACTACCTGCCCAACGCCCAAGGGGAAGACGTCGTCGCCGGCATCCGCAACACCGTGCCCCTCCAGGACTTGGCCGGTCTCGACCCTGCGTCGTTCGCGCGGCTGCGCAGCTACATGGACCGGCTGGAGGCCCACTACCGCGATCTGTGCGACATCGAGTTCACCATCGAACGCGGCACACTGTGGATGCTCCAGACCCGCATCGGCAAGCGCACGGCCCAGGCCGCCTTCGCCATCGCCTCCCAGCTCGCCGACGAAGGACTGATCAGCGAGCGGGAGGCGCTGGGTCGGGTCGGCGGCGAGGCGCTCGCACGGCTGATGTTCCCCCGCTTCGCCACCACGGACTCGAGCGAGGTCATCGCGCGGGGCGTGCCCGCCTCACCGGGAGCGGCCGTGGGCGCCGTCGTGTTCGATTCCGCGGAAGCGGTCCGCAGGGCGGCCGCCGGCGAGAAGGTCGTTCTCGTACGTCAGGAGACGACGCCCGACGACCTGCCGGGCATGGTCGCTGCCCAGGCGGTGCTCACCAGCCGGGGCGGGAAGACCAGCCACGCCGCGGTCGTCGCGCGCGGCATGGGCAAGGTGTGCGTGTGCGGGGCGGAGGGCATCGTCGTGGACACCCGGGAGCGGCGCTTCAGCGCCGGTGGCGTGACGGTCCCCGAAGGCACGGTCGTCTCCGTCGACGGGTCGGAAGGCGTGGTGCGCCTCGGCTCCGTACCCCTGGTCGACTCCGACGTCATGCGGTACTTCGAGGAGGGCGGCGTGCTGCCGGCCGACGGCACGGCCCGGCAGCCGGTGCGTGATGTGCACCGGCTCATGCGGCAGGCGGACGCCGTGCGGGGCCTGGAGGTCAGGGCGAACGCGGACACCCCCGAGGACGCGGCTCGCGCCCGTCGCTTCGGTGCCCAGGGGATCGGCCTGTGCCGTACCGAGCACATGTTCCTCGGCGACCGGCGCCCCCTGGTCGAGGCGATGATCCTCGCGCACGGCGACACCGAACGAGAGGCGGCACTCGCGGTGCTGCTGCCGCTCCAGAGGCACGACTTCATCGGCATCCTCGAAGCGATGGACGGCCTGCCGGTCACCGTCCGGCTGCTCGACCCGCCACTTCACGAGTTTCTGCCGGACCGCACGGAACTCGCCGTCCGTCTCGCACGCGGCGAAGCGCTCGGCACACCGGCCGATCCGCACGACAGCGAACTCCTGGCGGCCGTTACGCGCATGCACGAGGAGAACCCGATGCTCGGCCTGCGTGGTGTGCGCCTGGGGCTGGTGGTGCCGGGGCTGGTGGCCATGCAGGTACGGGCCCTCGCGGAGGCCGTCGTCGCGCGCAGGCGTGCGGGCGGCGACCCTCGGGCGGAGATCATGGTCCCGCTGGTGGACGCGGTCGAGGAGCTCCACCTCGTACGGGAGGAAGTGGACCGGGTCCTGGCAGAGGTTTCGCAAGAGACCGGCGTCGACGTCACCTGCCCGGTAGGAACCATGATCGAACTGCCCAGGGCGGCTCTCACCGCCGGCCGGATCGCGAAGGAGGCGGCGTTCTTCTCCTTCGGCACGAACGACCTGACACAGACCACCTGGGGCTTCTCCCGCGACGACGTCGAAGCCGCGTTCTTCTCCGCGTACCTCGACAAGGGCGTCTTCCCCGTCTCCCCGTTCGAGACGATCGACCGTGAAGGCGTCGGCCGGCTGGTGCGGATCGCGGTCGAGGAGGGCCGGGCAGCTCGCCCGGACCTGAAGATCGGCGTGTGCGGGGAGCATGGAGGGGACCCCGCTTCGGTCCACTTCTTCCACGGGGCCGGGCTGGACTACGTCTCCTGCTCGCCCTTCCGTGTCCCGGTCGCCCGCCTTGAGGCCGGCCGGGCAGCCCTGGAAGCGAACGGCACCGACGCGAGCGCATAGCCCCCGCACCGTGCTGCCCGGGCGCGCGGAGAGCCGCGTCGTCATGCACTCGTACCCGCCGCGGCTGCCGGGTAGGGCTCGTGACGCTCTGCGGGAGGGCCCATGGTCCCTCGCCTCGACGGGACCACAGGCCCTCTCCGCCCCGCTCACCGGGGCCGGTCAGCGGGCTCCGCCTTGCCTCTTCGACCCTGGCCGGCGACACAGCCGACGGGAACCATCAGCAGTGAGAAAGGGCGATCGCCCACCTCGCCTCCGCCCCGGCCCAGGAGATGACGACATGACCGTGACCGTCCAGCACTCTGCCGACCACAGCCCCCTCGTCACCCGGTCGTGGCGTGGTTTCACCGGCGAGGAGTGGCAGCGACACATCGGCGTCCGTTCCTTCATCCAGGCCAACTACACGCCCTACGAAGGCGATGCCGCATTCCTGGCCGGTCCCACGGAGCGCACCCGCACCGTGTGGAAGACCGTCACCGCGCTCTTCCCGGAGGAGCGCCGCAAGGGTGTGCTCGACGTGGACACCGCCATGCCGTCCACCATCACCTCCCACGCGCCCGGCTACATCGACCGCGACCGGGAACTGATCGTCGGATTGCAGACCGATGCTCCGCTGAAGCGGGCGATCATGCCCAACGGCGGGCTGCGGATGGTGGACAACGCGCTGCGCGCGTACGGCTTCGAACCGGATCCGTTCGTCACCAAGGTCTTCGGCACATACCGCAAGACCCACAACGACGGTGTCTTCGACGCCTACACCCCCGAAATGCTGGGCGCCCGCAGGGCCGGCATCATCACCGGCCTGCCAGACGCCTACGGGCGAGGCCGCATCATCGGCGACTACCGTCGTGTCGCGCTGTACGGAACCGCCCGGCTGATCGAGGCCAAGCGAGCCGAGCGGATCCGGCTGGACGAGACACCGTCCACGGCCGACGTGATCCGCGACCGCGAGGAACTGGCCGAGCAGATCAGGGCACTGGGCGAGCTGGAACGGATGGCCACCTCTTACGGCTGCGACGTGTCCCGTCCCGCAGCCACCGCGCACGAGGCCATCCAATGGCTCTACCTCGGCTTCCTCGCCGCCGTGAAGGAGCAGAACGGCGCGGCGATGTCCCTGGGCCGCACCTCCACCTTCCTGGACGTCTACCTCCAGCGTGACCTCGACGAAGGAAAAATCGACGAGAGCCGCGCCCAGGAACTCATCGACGACTTCGTGATCAAGCTGCGGATCGTGCGGTTCCTGCGCACACCGGAGTACGACGCGCTGTTCTCCGGCGACCCCACCTGGGTCACCGAGTCCATCGGCGGCATCGGAGAGGACGGCCGCCCCCTGGTCACCCGCACGTCCTTCCGCCTTCTCCAGACCCTGTACAACCTCGGCCCCGCCCCCGAGCCCAACCTGACCGTGTTGTGGTCCCCCCGACTGCCGGCGGGCTTCAAGCAGTTCTGCGCCCAAACATCCATCGACACCAGCTCCATCCAGTACGAGTCCGACGACCTCCTTCGCCCCCGCACCGGCGACGACACCGCGATCGCCTGCTGCGTCTCCGCGATGGCGGTGGGCAAGCAGATGCAATTCTTCGGTGCCCGTGTGAATCTGGCCAAGGCGCTGCTGTACGCCATCAACGGCGGCCGCGATGAGATGAACGGCGAGCAGGTCGCCCCGGCGACGGCCCCGCTGACCGGCGAGCAGCTCGACTACGCCGATGTGGCCGACGCGTACGACCGCACGCTGGACTGGCTCGCCGCGACCTACGTCAACGCGCTCAACGTGATCCACTACATGCACGACAAGTACGCCTACGAGCGCATCGAGATGGCCCTGCACGACCACCCGGTGCATCGGACGATGGCCTGTGGCATCGCTGGGCTGTCCGTGGCGGCCGACAGCCTCTCGGCCATCAAGCACGCCCGTGTCAGGGTCATTCGGGATGCCACCGGGCTCGCCGTCGACTACCACGTCGCGGGCGACTACCCGACCTACGGCAACGACGACGACCGCGCCGACCGCATCGCGGTCGACCTGGTCCGCTCCTTCATGGCCAAGGTGCGCCGCCACGCGGCCTACCGGGGTGCCGAGCACACACAGTCGGTGCTCACCATCACCTCCAACGTCGTCTACGGCAAGCACACCGGCAACACCCCCGACGGCCGCCGTGCGGGTACGCCTTTCGCCCCGGGCGCAAACCCGATGAACGGACGTGACCGACACGGGATGGCGGCATCGGCGCTGTCGGTCGCGAAGATCCCGTATGACCAGGCCCGCGACGGCATCTCCCTGACGTCCACCATCACACCGGAGGGCCTGGGGCACGATCCGGCCGAACGTGCGGAACACCTCGTCGGGATCCTCGACGCCTACACCGCCGCAGGCGGTTTCCACATGAACGTCAACGTCCTCGACCGAGCCACCCTCGAGGACGCCATGGAACACCCGGACAACTACCCCGACCTGACCATCCGCGTCTCCGGCTACGCCGTCAACTTCGTCCGCCTCACACGCGAACAGCAACTCGACGTCATCAACCGCACCTTCCACGGTGCGCGATGACCACGGGCCGCATCCACTCCTGGGACCTGTCCACCGGCGTGGACGGGCCCGGCACCCGTTTCGTTCTCTTCCTCAGTGGCTGTCAGCTGCGCTGCCTGTACTGTGCCAACCCCGACACCTGGCACATACGCGACGGGCAGCCGGTCACCGTGGACGAAGTGGTGGGGCGCATTGAGCGGTACCGGCAGTTCACCACCCTGGCCGGTGGAGGCGTGACGCTGACCGGGGGCGAGCCTCTGCTCCAGTCCGCCTTCACCGCCGAGGTGTTCCGACGCTGCAAGGAGCTCGGCCTGCACACCGCACTGGACACCTCCGGCGCCCTCGGCACTCGCGCCGACGACGCACTCCTGGCCGATACCGACCTGGTCCTGCTCGACATCAAGTCCTTCGACGCCGGCGTCTACATGCACCTGACCGGCGGCCACCTTGCACCCACCCTCAACTTCGTCACCCGGCTGAACCGTCTCGGCGTCCCGACCTGGATCCGCTACGTCCTGGTCCCCGGCTGGACCGACGATCCGGCTGCCATCGATGGTCTGGGCCGCTTCCTCGCGGAACTGGACAATGTCGACCGCGTCGACGTCCTGCCTTTCCATAAACTCGGTACCCACAAGTACGACTCGCTCGGCATCCCCTTCCCGCTCCGCGACAATCCGGTTCCGGACGCCGCACTGGTCGAGCGCGTTCGCGACCAGTTCCGGGCGCACGGCTTGCGGGCACACTGAACCAGCCGGATGCGCTCCACACGAGACAGCGTCGGCCTTGTCCGCGCGCGGGCTCCTGTTCCGCCTTGGGACGCGTCACAACCAGCGTTGTACGGTTCCGGCCCAGCTCATTCCGGCGCCGACAGCGGCGTGCAGAACGGTGCTCTCCGGGTGGAGGCGGCCTTGCTCCCGTGCCACGTGGAGTGCCATGGGGATCGAGGCCGCGCCCGTGTTGCCGAACGTCTCGGCTCCGACGACCAGCGCGCGTCCATCGGGGTGGGATGCGGCGAGGATGTCGCGCGCCGTCTTCAAGGCGTAGAGGAACCCCGCGCATGCTCCGCCGACATCGGTGGCCCAGGCTCGGTCTGCGCCGAGACGGTGCTGTACCCGACAGGCTGTGGCGACCGCGAGCTGATCCGGTGTGCTCGTTGCCACCAGGATGATATCGATGTCCCGGGGTGACAGGTGAGCATCGGCGAGGGCGTGTTCGGCAGCGGAGACTGCGAGGTCGGACGTGGCCTGGCCGGGCTCCGCATACTGCCGCTGCCGGACACCGGTCATGCGCTCGATCCACTCCGGGTCCACCCCGTACTGGTCGGCGATGTCCGCATTGCTGACTCGGCGCTCCGGGATGTGCACACCCAGCCCCTGGATTCCGAACGCGATGGACGGCGCCTGGCCGCTCACGTCCGGACCTCCTTGGCGTGCGCCTTCTGCACCACGTGCGCACAGTGGGACACGGTCACACCCTGCTCGGCCAGCAGTGAGTCGTCGATGGGCCTGCCGAATTCCTCCTCGGCTCGGACTGCGATCTCCACTACCTCAAGCGAGTCAAGGTCGAGATCTTCAACAAGTCGGGATTCCGAGGAGATCTCATCGACCGGGCAATCGGCGACGGCGGCAATAATGGCCGTGACCCGGTACAGAACGTCAGCAGCTGTAGGCATCATGGACTTCCATCTCGGTGGACTGCGAGGAAAGGACTATCGATGGTGGCGCCGGTCAGGCGCCTGGCGCGGCAGCGTGTGCCGGCAGGGTGTCATCGCTCGGCGTGCGCGCTTGCAGTGATCCTCGGGGCGCGTGTCATGCGACGGTGCTCCGGTCGCCCGCGGTGAGGATCTCCAGGTCGGTGTAGAAACGCCCCGACGGGCGGGGCTGGCCTAGCAGGATGCGGCGCGCGGCGTCGGCGGTGAGGGCGCCGCCCAGAGCTACTCCCGAGGCGAGTTGCGGCCAGCTGCTGAGGGTGATGCCGATCTGGGAGACGGAAGCTGTCAGCTCCGGGCTGATGCGCTCCCGGTCGACCATGGTGAGGATGACGTCGACCATTTCCTCGTGGGTGAGGTCCCTCAGGTCGCTGGAGGTCGTCTCGCCGAGAAGGCCGTGCAGCAGGGGCCGGTCGGGTTCGAGGTCGAACCGTTCCACGTCCAGCAAGCCCCGATCGTTTGCGTCCATGACGACCGGGATGCCCAGCGCCCGGGCGTGCTCGCGGGCGGCGATCTTCACGTAGGGGGTGTCGCACTCTTCGACGAGAAGGTCGATGGGGCCCGCGCCGCCGGTGAAGAACTCCTCCATGGTGGCATCGGTCAGACCACCCTGGTAGAGCTCGATGTCCAGCCAGGGGGCGATCTCCAACATCTGCCGGGCTGCGAGCACGCACTTGTTCAGACCAAGATGGTGGACACCCGCACGCAACCGGTTGAGGTTCGAGACGCTGAGGGAGTCGAAGTCGGCCAGCTTGAACGATCCGCCGATGCCCTCCATCGCGAAGGTCAGGGCGGCGCTGCTCCCGACAGAAAGACCGATGACGCCCACGCGGCGTCCCAGCAGCCGACGCTGCTGGGCGCGGTCGATCCGTCCGCGGTTGCGGTCGGTGCGCACGAGGCGGAACTCCTCGCGGGGCAACAGGTGCACCAGGCGTCCCGACCACGGGTACCAGACCCACGTCCCGTACTCCTGCGGACTGGCGTCGGCCAGTTGTTCCGCCACGGCGCGCTCCACCGCGTCCGGCGAGGAACGCAGACGCGGCTCACGGCTGGTGACCAGCTCTGTCAGCTGATCCGTGATCGTGTCCATCACTTCGCGGACCTGCCCCGAATCGATCAGGCTTTGCAGGCCGATCCGGTCCTGCTCGCGATCCAGGGTGAAGAGCACAGGCTGCCAGCACACGCTCGAATGCGGGGCAGCGCTCCCGGCTGCGGCCATGAGGCGGGTGGGGTACAGGCGCAACGGGTTCAGCGGCGTGTGCCCGGCCTGCGATGCAACACCCAGCCCGGCATGTTGTGCCGGGATGACCGAAGTGGGAAACGCTTCCTCCAACTGCTCGACGAGCCCGGTGAACTCGCCTGCCGAGAACCCGGGGCGGTACAGCATGATCACCACGTCTTCGGTGTAGTGCCCGACGTAGCGGCGCGTTCCTGGGACCGGACGGAAGCCGAATCGCTCGTGGAAACGGTCCTGGCCATCTGCGGTGCCCGAGGTACCGATCATCGCCTTGGCTCCCAGGAAACGCGCGGCACCCATGGCGAAGGCGTTCAAGTAGATCCCCAGACCCAGCTTGCGCGCTTGGTGCTCCACTGCCAGACGGCTGTGCTCAAACGTTTCCGCAACACCGAGGCCGTGCTCCCGGAGCACATCCTCATAGCGATCGGCACCCAAATGAGCCCGGGTCTGAAAAAGGCCGCCCGTCTCCGGCGTCGAAAGCCGCACGTATCCCAACGGTGGCCCTCCCGCCTCGCGCCTCCCGACGAAGTGCCAGGCGCCGAAGTCCAGATCCTGATCGTCGGCGTAGCCGCCGTCCGGAGTTCGGAAGTCGGGCCGGCGGCCACGGTCGAACAGGATTTTCGCCCTCAGCTCGCGATCCGCCCGACCAGCTCCGCTTCGCCCGACTCGCCGGTTTCGACGCGGAACGCGGATACGTGCCACGGAACGCCTGTAGTCATGGGAATGCTCTTCACAACCGGTAACCCACTTCGGCTAGCGCTAGATGCTCAACTGTGCTCCGGGGGCGCACGCCCTGCGCGCCCGAGATCACAACGAGTGCGCCGTTGATCGGTTGCGCCTCCATCGCCGTGACGGTCGGTAACGGCCCGAAGTTGGCGCCGGGCGGGCCCAGGTCGCGGCGCGGCCCGAGTCGTCATCGAACGGGTGGCGTCTGGACGCCTGTTCTCCGCGTCCGGACGGGTGACCGCCGAGGCTTCCGGCGATCGGTCCCGCCAAGGATGGGCCGCGACCGCATTGACGTGCACCGCTACCCGGAGGAGCTCTCATGCCCGACACCGCCACCCCGGTACTGACCCGCAAGATGCACTACATGTTCGCGCTGCTCGACGCCGATCGAGACGGCCTTCTCGGGGCGGATGACCTGACCGCTGTCGCCGACCGGATGGCCGAGGTGTTCCCGGGCCGGCCGGACCGGATCCACACGCTCCGTGACGTCCTGCACCGGCTGTGGGAAGACCACCTGGCACACGTCGACCTCGGGGGCGGCCGCCTCGACCCCGAGGCCTTCGAGCGGGGGATCCGACGCTCGGTCGCCGCCAGTCCTGTCACCCTGCTGGAGACCCTGCACGCGGGGGCTTCGGCTTGGCTCGCTCTCACTGACGTGGACGACGACGGACTGATCGGGCTGGACGAGTACCTGCTGCTCAGTCAGGCGATCGGCGGGGTGCCCGCGCAGCAGATGAAGGAGGCGTTCCACCGCCTGGATCGTGACGGGGACGGGACACTGGATCCGGCCGAAATTGACGCCGCCGTCGTGGAGTTCTTCACCAGCGACGACCCGAACGCCCCGGGCAACTGGCTCTACGGACCGTTCTGACCGGCTCTCGCACCTCCACCCTCGATCCTGAACAACCGAGACTGCCTCCAAAAGGGCTGACCGAGAAACCTGGGCGGGGACCTTCGGCCCCGACGAGGTACCTAGGGCCCCTCTTCTGTCCGGCGCTGGGGTGTCAGCGTGGAGCTGCCCCCAATAGCGGTCGGCCAGGAGGAGCTATGGAAAGCAACAGCAGAGGTCCGGACCTCGGATCGGTCATCGTCGGTGTCGATGGGTCCGAGCCTGCCCGGTGGGCGGCGCTCTGGGCTTCGGACGAGGCTGCGCGGCGCCGTCGCCCCCTGCACATCGTGTACGGGTCCGACGTCGACGGCCGGGTCCTCGAGCTTTCGGACGACGACATGGAACGGGTCCGTGTCGCAGGGCGTGAACTGCTGGACGTTACGGCCGAGGCCGTGCAGGCCCGGCATCCCGCGCTCTCGGTCACGACGGAGTTCAGCCGTAGCGGGCCTGCGATGAGCCTGTGCCGGGCCGCGAGCGACCGCGGGACCCTCGTCGTCGGCAACCGAGGACCGGGCGGATTCAGCTCCTTGACCCTGGGCTCGGTCGGCCTCAAGGTCGCTGCGGACGCTCGTACCCCCGTGATCGTCGTGCGGGGGAGCGAGCAGGAGGCCGTGAACGGTGTCGTGCTGGCCGCCGTGCGCGACGAGCGCGATCTCGATTGCGTCCGTCACGCCGCGCGTGAAGCCGAGCTGCGCAAGGCCTCGCTTCGGCTGCTGTACGTACAGGGCGTCCTGCAGTCCGTCGTCTCCGCGGCGGGAGCAGCCGATGGCCAGAACGGGGTCGCCGGCCACCGTGGGCAGAGCTTGAAGGTCGTAGCCGAGCAGATCCGGGCCGAGTGCCCCTCGCTGACGGTCCAGGCGGACGCGGAGAGGAGTGTGTCCGTCGCCGGGGTGCTGGTGGAGGCCTCCCGCCATGCCGATCTGCTGGTCATGGGTGGGCGCCGTTCGCCCGGCTACCTCGGGCGCACCCTGGGGCGCGTGACGCACAGCCTGCTGCACCATGCGCACTGCCCCGTCGAACTGATCCCGCGGCACGCCGACGAGCCCAAAAACGAGGCGTCATGACGACCACCGAGATGGCCACCACCGAAGCCGGCGAGATTCTCGTCCGCATCGACCCGGCGGAAAACTGGTACGCGAGCCTGGCTCGGGCGGCAGCCGAGGCTGAGAAGCGCGGGCTGGGGCTTCGCCTCGTCCTCACCACAGCCCCTCAACAAGATCTGCCCCCTGCCACCGAGAGCCGAAGTGCCACTACCGGCCAGTGCCCCTCAGAGGCGGAACGGTGGGGCGAGGAAGACGTCCGCCGTGAAGAACGAGACACAGGCGGAACGCAGTAGCGCCAGGCAGACGCCGAGCCCGGCCGGTGGGCAACGGCGGTGCGGAGCGCTGTGAATGGTCAGTCGTGGGGGATGACGGCCACCGGCGTCCGGCAGTGGTGCAGGACCGCACGGGTCACACCTCCGGTGTGGGGACCGAGCCGGGATTGGCGGTTGCGGCGCCCCATGACGAGGAGGCCGGCCGTGTGGGAAGCCTCCACCAACCTTCGCGCGGGGTGGCCGGGGCGGATCTCCCCTGTGACGCGCAGGCCGGGGTACGCATGCCGCCACTGCTCGATCGCCTGCGTCAGGTCTCGTGCGGTCCTCGCGTCCGCAGCTTCGGGCGCCATGGCCGAAGCGGTCAGCGCCGCATCGCTGCCGAGCCCTCGCTGGGTATGCGGGCTGTGTACGACTCGCAGGGGTACACCGAGCCGGTGGGCCCGGGAGAAGGCGTGGTCCAGAACTTCGTCGCACGGGTGCGAGAGGTCCAGGCCGAGGACGATGCCGCCGTTCGGGATCGGAGCGCGGCCCGGAACCAGGACGACAGGATGCCGGGTACGGGCGACCACGGACAGGGCCACCGAACCGGACACGAACCCGGCGACCCCGCCCAGACCGCGGGAACCGAGCACCAACAGCTCGGACTCCTCGGCGGCCCCGCACAGAACGGTGGCCGGCTCGCCGCACAGCTCCTGCGCGACCACGTCCAGGCCCGGATGCGTGCGCCGTATCCGCTCGGCCGTGGAGCGCGGGTCCGCGTCGTACGGCTCCTGCCGGGTGCGAGAGCCGATGAGCGGTGAATGGACGTCCGGTTCCAGGCCCCACACATGCAGGAGGCGAAGGGCGAGACCGCGTCGGCGCGCTTCGTCCGCGGCCCAGGCGACGGAGGCCAGGCTCTCGCGAGATCCGTCGAGCCCGACGGTGATCGCCCGGGACCGGCGGACCCCGAGTTCGGGTGGAGAGGTTGGCACGGGGTGGAACACGGAAGGACCTCCGGTCTGAAACGGCGAGCCGTGCTGTTGGGAGAGGCGAGCCACAGCTCAGGCGAAGACGGCCTTGAGGGCCCGCAGCGCCGTCAACGGGTCGGACAGCGCGTGGTAGACGGCCGGAACCTCCTTGTCGACGCCCAGCAGTTCGTACACCGCGTGCATCGCCCCGCGGACGGAGTACTCGACGGTGAAGACGACGTCCTCGGGGATCTCGGTGAACTGGCCGAGGAAGGCGAAGTTTGTCGACCCTGAGGGGACCACCAGCGGCCGGTCGTGGATGTCACGGCGCTCGAACTGGCTGGTGATGTAAGGCATCATCACGGTCGTGACGGCAGTGGTGGCGCACACCTCGTCGGCGATGTCGTCGAAGCCGAGGTGCCCGAGCAGTTCGACGAGGATCTCCTGTCCCGTGGCCTCCGACATCTTCTTGCCGGTCAACTCGCCCGGTTCGTCCACGAACAGCCCGTACCCCCAAAGGGTGAAGACGTCCTCGGGCTGGCCGGCGAAGTGCGGCTGGTGGGGCACGACCACCGACATCAGCCAGCGAGAGTCCTTGAACGTCATCAGCGCCCCGGTGCCAGGGGCATTGCCGGAGAACTCCTCGATCCGCTTGAGCAGCGCCGGACTGCGCATCGTCAAGGTGAACGACTCCCACTTGGCCTCGTCGACGTTGCCGTTGAAGGCCCCGGGCCGACCGAAGTCCGGAGCCTTGCGGGCCAGCGTCTCCCACAGGTTCCAGGCCCCGTCGCGCTTGTCGCGGACCAGCTCGGGGACGGTGTCGTCGCCTCCGTAGCGGGCGTCCGCGGTCATGGAGCCGATGGTGATGAACGCGTAGTCCCGCGGCCCGATTCCGTACGATCCCGCTGTGCCGTCCCGTTCGAAGAGGATGCGCTCGGCCCGGCGCTCGCCGGCCTCGCCGACGGCGAACTCCACGTCGGTGACTCGGATTCCGTGCTCGATACGGACTCCGGAAGGGTGCAGCGGGCTCACAGGGGCCTGTCGGCCCTCTCTCGGCCAACAGGGCCCTCACAGCGGCGAGAGCGAACCTTCCGGCCCCCGGCACTCTGCCCCTGCTTCCGAGATCGACGGTGAACCGCGCGGCTCTGAGGGACCATTGGCGGCGCGGCGTAGCCCGTTCGCCCTCATGGCCCGCGCCCTCCGTGCGGGGACATTGGCCCTGGGGGCACGCACAGGGCCTGCCCATGAGGAAAGGTTCCTACGACATGGCTCTCCACCAGCACCAGCGCCAGCACCGTCAGCCGGGAATGCGCTTCGCCCGGTGGCGCAAGGCCACCTCGGCCACAGCGCCCGGTACCGCGGCTGATGAACTCACCACGCCTCTGACCGTCGCGCGCGTCGCGGCAGCGACCCGGCTGCTGACCGCGTTCACGTTCCTCTGGGCTTTCGGCGACAAGACGTTCGGCTGGGGATACGCGACCCCGGCGGGCAAAGGATGGATCGATGGCGGGTCTCCGACCAAGGGTTTCCTGAGCCACGTCTCCGCCGGGCCGCTGGAGGCGACGTTCCACTCCTGGGCCGGGGCGGCCTGGGCCGACTGGACCTTCATGCTGGGACTGCTCGGCATCGGTATCGCCTTGGCTAGCGGCGTCGCCCTACGCGTCGCGGCTGCTGCGGGCACCACGATGATGGCGCTCATGTGGGCCGCCGAGTGGCCCCCTGCCAGGCACCTATCGGACGGCAGCCTCAGCATGTCCACGAATCCGTTGGTGGACTATCACGTCCTGTACGCGGCGGTCCTGGTGACCCTCGCGGCGATCGGAGCCGGACGCACCTGGGGTCTGGGCAGCCTCTGGCAGAGCCTGCCCCTTGTCCGCGGCAAGCGCTGGCTCGTTTGACGACGCCGGAGGACGGTCCGGGGCCGCCGCGGCAGTGGCGGCCCCGGACCGCCTGTACTGAGTCGGACGGCACCGTCGGTGCTGCCCGGAGCCTCGTCGCGGCCGACCTGTCTGCCTGGCGCACCCCGCCTGGCCTACCGTGTGACCCACGGATGCATCCGTCATCTTCCGGGAGCGGTCGCTCGTGTCGTTGGTCGGTCGCCAACCTGTTCTCGATGGCACCCCATGTGGAGCGCTTGACCTACGAAGGCATCACGCGGCCAAACCGACGTCGAGGATCTTGGCGGCTTTGCCGATGGAGCCGGGTATGAGGTGGCGGTAGATCTTGAAGGTGATGTCGAGGCTCTTGTGGCCCATCCATTCGGCGACATCGGTGATGGGGATGCCGTTGCTGAGGCAGTTCGAGGCGAAGAAGTGGCGGAGGCTGTAGAACACCATGCCGTCCGGGACGTCGACCTCGTCGGCGTGCTTGATGCGCTGCCACTGGTTCTGGAGGTAGTACGCCAGGTATGGCTTGGTCGGGTCCATGGGGTGGCGGAGGAGGTAACCGTCGACCGTGCCGTGCTTGTCGGCGTACCACTCGATCGTCTCCCGGACGAGGGCCGGCAGGCGGACGTCACAGGGGGAGAGGGGTTCAGTGGCTAAGCTGCGGACGGAGATGCTCAAGGGCACGCTCGAGGGCATCATCCTCGCGTCCCTGTACGGCTACGAGATCACGGCACGGCTGCGGGAGCAGGGCTTCTCGGACATCGCCGAAGGAACCGTCTGCGCGCTGCTCATCAGGATGGAGAAGCGCGGTCTCGTCGACGTGGAGAAGGCCCCCTCCAAGAAGGAGCCGCCCCGCAAGGTGCACTTCCTCAACGCTCAAGGGCGGGAGTACCTCGAAGAGTTCTGGAGGACATGGAGCTTCCTCGCGGAACGATTGGACCAGCTCCGCGAACGGGGAGACGAGTGACCATGTCCGATGGCGAAAAGACCGGCTTCATAGCGAAGATGACCGGGCCCAAGAAGCGCTGGAGGGCGTACAAGTCCCGCGTCAAGGAGCTTCCCGAGAACTACCGCACGGTGGTCGAGGCGATCGAGCGGTACCGGATGCACTTCGTGCACAGCAACGCCTCGACCTTCGAAGACCTCGCTGACCTGTTCGAGCAGGCGGCGGTGGACGGAACCCCGATCCGCGAGATCGTCGGGGAGGACCCGGCGGAGTTCGCCGAGGCGTTCGCTCAGAACTACACCGAGGGCGGCTACGTCCCCGCCCGCGCACGGAAGCAGCTGACCGACGACATCGAGCGCGCCGCCGGTGCCCAGACCGGACCCGAACGACAAGACGGTCTGATCGCACCTCAACACAACGCACTGCCCAGGGGCCGAGCACTGCATTCATCGCCTCTCTGCACAGCGCGGCCGGCGGGGTCATGCCCCGCCGGCCGTCTCTCGCCGCATGCCCGCGGCACCGTCGCAACTGACCACTGCGTACAAGGAGATTCATGATGGGAAACGGCAGCAACGGACTGTCCGAAGCAGGTCTGCGCCGCCTGCGCGAGGTGCTGGAAGCGCATGTCGAGTCCAGGAAGATCCCCGGACTCGTCGCGCTGGTCGGCCGGGGCGGGGAGCCCATGTCGAGGCGATCGGGACGATGCGCCATGACGGGGGAGCGCCGATGCGCGGGGACAGCATCTTCCGGATGGCCTCGACGACCAAACCCGTCGCGGTCGCCGCGACCATGGTGCTGCTGGACAAGTGCCGACTGCGGCTTGACGAATCGATAGACCAATGGCTGCCGGAACTGGCCGACAGGTGGGTGCTCAAGCGGCCCGACAGTCCGCTGGACGACACCGTGCCGGCCCGGCGTCCGATCACCGTACGGGACCTGCTCTCCTCCACCCGCGGGCTCGGGCTGGACATGACGGCGACGGGCTCCCCGATGATGACCGCGTACTTCGAGCGGAAGGTTTACGGCGAGAACGGATGGATGTTGCCCGCGGTGGAGCCGGACGAGTGGATGCGCCGCCTCGGTACGCTTCCGCTCATGTACCAGCCCGGGGAGCGGTGGCTGTACAACGTCAGTGACGACGTGCTCGGCGTGCTGGTGGCCAGGGTCACCGGCCAGTCGTTCGAAGCGTTCCTGCGAGAGTGCATCTTCGATCCGCTGGGCATGAAGGACACCGGCGTCCACGTACCCGCCGACAAGATCGACCGGCTGCCGCCCCTGTACGCCCCCGACCCGCAGATCGGGGAGTTCACCGTGGAGGACCCGGCCGAGGGAGGGCACCACAGCAAGCCTCTGGCGTTCCAGTCGGGCGGCGGCGGACTCGACTCCACCGTCGACGACTACCACTCCTACTTCCGGATGCTGCTCAGCCACGGGATGCACGGCACCGAGCGGATCCTGTCCCGGCCCGCCGTCGAGCTGATGACCACCAACCGCCTCACGACCGAGCAGCAGGCCGCCCTGCAGGCATGGGCCCGCAGCATCGTCCATCTGTCACACGGTCAGGGTCAGACCGGAGGCTGGGGTTTCGGGATGACGGTGCGCACCTACCGGGGCGACTACGCGCCCATCGGCCAGTACGGCTGGGACGGTGGAGCCGGCACCACGACGTACGCCGACCCCCACAACCAGTTCGTCGGCATTCTGCTCACCCAGACCGGGATGTCCACACCGGACTCGGCGCGGGCCATGCAGGACTTCTGGACCACCCTCTACCAAGCAATCGATGACTGACGGTGAAAGTGGAGACATGGGTCACTCGGGTCAAGGTGCGGGAGGGGCGAATTCCCCCGATCGCGTCACTGGCGGGGGCCCTGATGCCGACTAATGCTGATTTTAAGGGACTCGCAACGCTCTGACCTGCGAAAATGTTGTGCGATCCAATGGTTCTGGAACTGGATCGGACGGTCCCAAGAGGATATCGCACAGGCCCGCGAGGACTGGATGCATGGGACGAGATTCGGCGAGGTGAAGGGGTATGACGGCCTTCCGCTTCCGGCTCCTGACCTGCCCCCGACCCACCTCAAAGCCCGCGGCCGAGTGCGCTGACCTGCGATAACTGGAGAGAGGCGGTCCCGCTGGGCGCGGGTTGTGCGCCCTTCCGGTTGTTGAAGGCTCGGTGCTTCCGATCGCGCCTCGCGCTTGCCCTTCGATGGTGCGGGGCCTTCCCCCTCTGTGGGCGTCCGTGGGTGGGCGTGTGTCTACGAATGCTGACCCAATGCTGACTTTTCTGACGCTGCGTCAGGTGAGGGTTCGGGCAGGTGGAGACGTCGAATCGACCTCGTCGGCGATCGGCGCTTGCCTGGAAGTTGTTCCCGGCTGCGTGCCGGTCGGGTTGCCCACTGCGCTTCGCAAGGGCCGGACCGAGAGTCTGATCGCCGGGGTGCCACCGCTTGTAGGAAGCGGACAACACCTGCAGCGGTCGTCGCAGCGGCGTCCGCCGTGCAGTCTCAGCGGACCGTCACGCTGCCCCGCTGGACGAAGGGCCCGCTCAGCTTTGTGTTTAACCTCGCCGGGTCACCTGACCTGCTGATCTTGGCTTCTTCCTGAGACAGCAGGACGGCCGTTCTTCACGCTTCGAGGTGTCGAGCAACGTCGCGTGAAGGAACGGCCGCTGTGAAGAGTCTGGCTTCTGCAGGTCCCGCTGACGCCGCGCTGAGCGTGCTGTCCCACTTTCGTGTCGAGTTCTACGACTGCCTCTACAAGCGGGCGGATGCGCTTTTCGAGCTCACCGACGCGGTGCTGTGCGCCGATGGTCCGGTGACGTCGCTGGCCGAGCTCACGCTGACGGCCGAGCACCGGCGCGGGCACGGGGCGATGTACGACGCGGTCAACCACGGCTGGCTGGAACCGCGCCGCCTGCGCAGGCTCCTTGCCTCTACACCGCTGCCGCGGGCCGCCGACGGGCGGATCGTCCTCGCGGTGGATGTGAGCAACTGGCTGCGTCCCGACGCTCCGACCAGCCCGGACCTGCTGTTCTGCCATGTCTACGGGCGGGGCCGCAGTGCCGACCAGATGATCCCCGGCTGGCCCTACTCCTTCGTCGCCGCGCTGGAGACCGGGCGGACATCGTGGACCGCCGTGCTGGACGCGATCCGGCTGGGACCCGCCGACGACGCCACGGCGGTGACCGCCGCCCAGCTCCGCAACGTCTTCACCCGGCTCCTGCGGGCCGGCCAGTGGAAGCCTGGTGACCAGGACATTCTCATCGTCATGGACTCCGGCTACGACGTCACCCGCCTCGCCTACGTCCTGGCGGATCTTCCCGTCGAGCTGGTCGGCCGTCTGCGTTCGGACCGGGTGATGCTCCGTGACGCCGGCCCGCGCCGTTCCACTCCGCGCGGCGGGCAGCCCCGCAAGCACGGTGGTGTCCTCACCTTCGCCAAGCCCGAGTCCTGGCACACCCCCGACCAGGCCACTACGTGCGGCACCACCCGCTACGGCACGGCCGAGGCCCTCGCCTGGAACGGGATGCACCCGCGTCTGACGGCGCGCGGCCCGTGGCTCGATCACTGCGATGAACTCCCTTTGATCCACGGCACGTTGATCCGGCTGAAGGTCGAGCATCTGCCCGGCGACCGCGACCCGAAACCGGTCTGGCTGTGGTCCTCCAAGACCGGGATGACCGGCGCGGACGTCGACCTGCGCTGGCAGGCATTCCTGCGCAGATTCGACCTGGAACACACCTTCCGGCTCTTCAAGCAGACCCTCGGCTGGACCGTCCCCAAGGTCCGGGATCCCCACACCGCCGACCTGTGGACCTGGCTGATCATCGCCGCCCACACCCAACTCCGCCTCGCCCGCCCCCTCGCCGAGGACCTCCGCCGCCCCTGGGAACGTCCCGCCGAGCCACGACGGCTCACCCCCGCCCGGGTCCGCCGCGGGTTCCGCCACCTCCGCGCGAAGACCGCCCGTCCCACCGGCGCGCCACAACCCTCCGGTCCCGGTCCCGGACGCCCACCCGGCTCCAGAAACCGCAGGCCAGCACCACGCTACGAACCCGGGAAGACCGTAAAACGAGCCGAAACCCTCACCGAACACGTCCGCCTGAAACAGCAGCGAGGTTAAACACCAAGTTGAGAAGCCGTATTCATACCGATCATCGAGTGTGGTGATCGAACGGGTTTCCTGATCGGGTGATCTCGGGATGGTCGGCGCATGAGAGCAGGGCCTCTTGGTAGCTCGGAGGTGTTAACCTCGATCTTTCGTGACGGTCCGTCGGCTTCTTCGGCGGGCCGTTTCGGTTGTTCGGGTCGGTGGCGGGCACGCTGATGGCCCGGCTGTCGCGTCGGGTGGGCGCCGGATTCCACGGCTCCGGTCGGGGTGATGCTGCTCGCAGGGACGGGAACGTGCTGGTCAGTCGGGGTTTGGGAGAGCTTCGAGCCGCGCCAGCGCGTCGGTGATCACGTCGGTCCAGGGCCAGTGGCGTGCGAACCTCAGGTGCCGGCGGCGGGCGGTCGTGACGATCTGGGCGGCGGCGGAGAGAAGGCGGAACCGGAGACGGCGGGGCTCCCACCTGCGGATTTCGCCGGTCAGAGCGAGCATCGGCATCCAGGCCAGCAGGTCCAGGGCGAGCTGGACGATCTCCAGCCAGATCTGGTTCTGTGCGGTGTCGTGCAGGGGCAGGTTGCGCAGGCCGGTGGCCCGCGCGGCCCGAATGCGGTCCTCGGCTCGCGCTCGCTGGCGGTGCCGCAGCTCCAGTGCCGCGATCGGCATGTCGGTGGTGTTGGTGGCGAAGCAGGTCAGCCGCAGTCCGTCAGCGTCGGTGATGCGCAACTGGGCGCCGGGATGGGGCCGTTCCTTGCGGACGATCAGCCGCATTCCCTTCGGCCAGCCCTTGAGGCAGTCGCCGGTGATCTCGGCGACCCAGGCCCCGTCCCGGATCTCGCCGCCGGGCTCGATCGCTGCCGTCCAGGCCGGGGCGGGGACCTTGAGTACGGCCTGGTGGATCTGTTCGGTGAGGGTCATGCCGACCGAGTACGACAGCCACCGTCCGCGCTGGGCGAGCCAGGCGACGAACTCGTGGGTGCCGCCGCCGGAGTCGGTACGGATCAGCGTCCGGCGTCCGCGCCGGTACTTCTTCGGCAGTTGCGCCAAGGCGAGCCCAGCCGTGGTGATGTGGTCGGCGGCGGTGTTACTGCCTGCGTTGCCCGGTCTGAGCAGGCTGGCGACCGGCTCACCGCTCCCGCCGCTTCCGTGATCGACGAAGCCCATCAGGGGGTGGTGTCCGAAGGTCTTCTTCCAGGTCGCGGTGGCGTCCTGCTTCTCGGAGTGGGCCAGCACGAGCACCCCGTCCAGGTCCACGATCACCTGCCCCGCGGCATCCGGCGCCGCAGCGCCGGCCAGCTTCCAGACGCGCTCACGCGCTTCGGCCCGAGCGGCCCTTATAGCGGACAGGGCCTTCGGCCCGGCTGCGGCGAGGGCGTCGACGAGCCGGGAGACCGTCGGGTCGGAGGCCACCGGCCCGAACACGCCGGGCTCGGCCCGCAGCGTCCCGACATCCGCGAGGCAGTCCCCGCCCAGCGCGACCGCGAGGGCCACGTCCAGCAGGATCTTGCCCGGATCGTGCACCGCCCGCGGCCGTCGCCACGGCGCGAGCGCCGCCGATATCGCCTGGTCCAGCCCGGCCTTGCGGACCGTCTCGACCAGCAGCACGGCCCCGGCCTGTGACACCACCCCACGGCCACCGCCCTCGATGCGGACGCGTGGGTAGGACCCGATACGCTTCTTCACCTGGGAAGTGCCTCCGGCGGTGGCAGGAACAAGGACCTCGACAATCCTCATTCTTGCTGGTCAGAGGCACTTCTCGCTTACCTGACCACCCGTCGGACAGCCCGCTTCATGAAAGCGCGAGGTTAAGTCCAACCGAGTGCCCAGGAGACCCTGTTGTCACAGTTGCACGCGCTCCTGGCTGTGTCGTTCAACTTGCTAGCCGTGTCGTGCGATTGCCTCGCCCATGTGTACGGGAGAGCGGCGGACCAGCCGACTGGCAGCGGGTGTACCCGTCCGACATGACGGACGCGGAATGGGCGGCGGTGCGGTCGCAGCTGCCGGTGCCAGCCTGCTGGAGGGCAAGGGCGGTAAGCCGAGGGCCACTGCCACCGGCCGATGATTCGGCCCCTTCGCGAGCACGGGCCGGAGCTGTTTGCGGTAGACCGCGTCCGTGGTGGCCTGACTGCTGTGGGCGACCACGGACGCTGACCCGTCAGTGGTCCTGCTTACGCCTGCCTCCGATTTGGTATGGCCGCATCATCTCGTTGTCCTCGTGCTCGACGATGTGGCAGTGCCAGACGAAGCGGCCAGGGTGGTCGAACCGGGCCTTCACCCGGGTGATTTCTCCTGGATAGGCGATCACGGTGTCTTTGAAGCCGCGTTCCCAGCTCTCCGGCGGAATGGGTGACCCGTTGAACGGTTGCCGGTCCACCACCTCGAACGCCACCTCGTGGATGTGGATTGGGTGGGCGTCCACAGTGAAGTTGTGCAGCTCCCATGTTTCGGTCGCGTTCAGCCTTGGGTTCTCCGTGACCGGGTCGGCCCAGGCGAGTGCCACCGGATTGCCGGCCGCGTCGAGCGTCCCGAGCAAGTTCTGGACAGGTGTTCCCGGTGGCACCAGGGGGCTGCTGGAATTCGCCTCGGTGAGAGAGAGCCGACGGGTCACGCTCGCCGAGCCGAGTGGCCTGATCCTGGGCAGCCTGAGCCGGTCCGGCGGGACGCTGGTGTCCTTGCTCACCAGCGGGCCGACCACGAATTTCATCACCTGCCCAGTGGTGGCCGGATCTGCCACGGGGAAGGCCACGCCTGGTTCGCCCCGGCCGAAGGGTTCGTCCGCGCCCTCGTTGATGAGGTACAGCTCGGTGCCTTCTGGGATCCCGGTGAAGTCGACGATGACGTCGGCCCGCTCCGCGTTGGCCAACAGCAACCGCTCCAGCCGCACCGGTGCGGGCAGGAACCCGCCTTCGTTGCCGATCTGCCAGAACGGTACGGCCGACTGAGCCGGCCGGGCGGTCGGACTGTCCGCGATCTTCAGGATCAGGAACCGGGCATTGCATCCGTTGAGGAAGCGCAGCCTGTAGCGACGCGGTTCGACTTCGAGCTTGGGCCATGTCCGGCCGTTGACCACCATGGTGTTGGCGAAGAACTCGGGGTTCCAGATGGGGGACACGTCGGTGGTGGGAATGTACGGACCCGCGAACCCGTCGAAGAATTCCCGGCTCGTGGGGTAGAACAGCGAGCCGTCCGAGTTGAACGAGCGGTCCTGGACGGCCAGGGGAATCTCGTGGTACCGCGTGCCCGGCGCATCGCCGAAGGCGGGCGCCGGTCCGGGCAGGGCCCCCTTGGGCAGGTCGCACTCGCCGCCGCGCAGCAGGTAGAACCCGGCGGGCCCGGCGTAGACGTTGAGCCGGGTCAGACCCAGGGTGTGATCGTGGAACCAGAGGGTCGATGCCCGCTGGTCGTTGGCGTACTGGAAGGTCGCGGTACCCGGGGCCCACTTCAGGCCGTGCGCATCGTCGAACTTCTCCCGGAACTCGTCGTAGAACGAGCCCACGGTGGCGAATCCAGGAGGAATGTTGTTCGCGCGCGGCAGGTACCACGCTTCGGTGTAGCCGTCGCTCTCCTCGGTGGAATGCCCACCGTGCAGGTGCGTGACGATCGGCACCGGGCCGGTATACGGACCCGGCGTCGATGTGAAGGTCGGCCGGGAATCGCGCCCGGCGTTTCCGCCCGGCGGATTCGCCCAGTGCAGGGTGGGGTCGACCGCGAGCAGGTGCGGGAGGAAACGGCCCTGGCTGTCGACGAGATCGTTCACCCAGGTGACCCGGACAGGCCGGTCGGTCTTGGCCTCGATGGTGAACGATGGGTAGTTGAACGTGCTGTTGTCCCCGAGCGAGCCGTATCCCCACAGGGTGGTGGACGGCAGGGTGGGAGGCAGTACCTGCTGGCTGAACTGCCGGACGCCGATGACGTACGTGTCGATGCCGTGCCGCTCCGAGTGGCGGGCCTTCGGCATCACCGGCGGGATCACCAGGTTGGTGACGTACTTCGGAATGGTCGTGGGGTCCAGGGTGGGGACCGGGAACTTGCCGACAGCCCCGGCCCCTGGGGCTGCCCCGGTCCCCTTCGGGAGTGCCACGGCTCCACCGGGTCCTGGAAGAACCAGTGACGCCCCGCCAGCGGCTCCGGCTACGAGCACGTCTCTTCGCGCGATCATTTCTCTCGCCTTCTGCAGCCCGAGGGCGCGGATCATTTCCGCACCAGATGTTATGGGTTGCGCACAGTGAGTAATGGGACGACGCCTGGCGTGTCGGCGGACCGGCGGTACCGGGCGGTGTGCGGGCTGTAGTCGGCGCGGTGACGGCCCGAATCCGCTGCCGCGATTTTCGGACCTGGCATAGGTTAATGACGGATTGTGATCGCTGAATGCCAGTGGCATGCGGGATCCGGAGGACGGGGGGCGCGACTGCTGAGCGCCGGGCGTTTCGTGAGGGATCCGGCTGAAGGCCGGTGGGCTGTTCGCGGCGGGTGAGAAGACCGCGCTGATCGCGAATGAATTGCGGGTGAGTGTGCGGTCGGTGGAACGCCAGCGGCGTGCCTGGCGCGAGGGCGCTGGGTCACCGCCTACGGCGCACCGGTCGCACCCTGGAGCCGGCCACCACTCCAGCCAGGAACCCGGACCAGATGCCCGCTGGTTCGAAGTCGTATCCCAACCGATCTTGGAACGAGGGGGTCGAACGGACTTCCCGGTCGGGTGATCTATGGGGCCCGGTGCGTGAAGGCAGGGCCTCTTGGTAGCTCGGGGGTGCGAACCGATCCGAGAACTTCCGGGAGGCCCTGTTGTCGTTGTTGTACTCGCCCGCGCCTGCCCAGTTCAACTCGTCAGCGGTGTCGTGCGATTGTCTCGCGCATGTGTACGGGAACGCGGCTGAGTATCCGGAGCGGGTACGGCGGTATCCCTCGGATATGACGGACGCGGAGTGGGCGGCCGTGCGCCCGCTGTTGCCGGTCCCGGCCTGGCTGGAGGGTCGGGGCGGGCAGCCCGAGGGCTACTGCCACCGTCAGATGCTGGACGCGATCCGCTACCTCGTCGCGGGCGGGATCTCCTGGCGGTCGATGCCGGTGGACTTCCCCGCCTGGGCCCGGGTCTATGCCTTCTTCCGCCGCTGACGCGAGAACGAGCTGATCGCCGAGTTCCACGACCGGCTGCGGGAGAACGTTCGAAAGCGGGAAGGTCGCGAGGCGGAACCTAGCGCGGGGATCATCGACGCGCAGTCAGTGAAGGCGGCCGCCTCGGTGCCCGCCGCCTCACGCGGCTACGACGGAGGCAAACGGGTCAACGGGCGGAAGCGCCACGTGATCACAGATTGTCTCGGTCTGATCCTGGTCGTCGCGGTGACCGCCGCGAACATTGGCGACCGCGAGGCAGCCCTCCCCTTGCTGGCCCGGCTGCGGAACCGGCACCGGGACATCACCCTGGTCTGGGCCGACAGCGGCTACACCGGCGGCCTGATCGACTGGTGCCGCGAGAAGCTCGCGCTCACCCTCGAGATCGTCAAACGTGCCGACGACATGGAGGGGTTCGTGGTGCTACCGCGACGGTGGGTGGTGGAGAGGACGCTGAGCTGGTTGATGCATTCGAGGCGTCTGGCCAGGGACTACGAGACCCTGCCCGCGACCAGCGAGGCGATGATCCTGTTCTCGATGATCACGCGGATGGGGCGCCGGCTGGCCCGGCCACGAGCCGCCGTCCGGCACTGAACATCCCCGATGCCTCCAGGAGCAGCCAGCCACGCTCGCCCAGGCGTTGCGCCTTCGAGCGCACTCCTTCGACCTTCGCCGGCATCGTCGTATCGATCCCCAGCGCCTCCGCGATGTCCTTGGCCCGCACCGGCTCCGGGCCCGGCCGGTCCTGGAGCACATTCAAGATCCGCTGATTGTCCGGCGAGAGGACCGACACCGACAGCCCCTCCCGCCACGCAGGTACCACGGCTCCCGGCACCGACGCGGCCACGGGCTCAGGGCCGGGCTCGTGCGGCGCGACCTTCTCCTCTCCGTCCTCCGTGATGACGGCGGTCTCGGCCGCGGACACGGCCAGGGCATCAACGAGTTCCTCACGCGCGATCACCCGCCGCTCCAGCTCAACCTCGGCGGCCTCCAGCGCCGCAGCCGCCAACGCCGCAGCCTCCCGAAGCTCTTCGGCCCGCACACGAGCAGCCGCCTCGCGCTCCTCCAGCAAACCCAGAATCGACGCCACCGCGCGCACCTCGACGATTAGACGGAAACAGGACGCGGGATCTCTCCCTCATCATCCCACCGGAACCATTCCTGACCAGCGAAGACTCAACGATCATGTTCGGTTGAGATACGGCTTCTCAACTTGGTGTTTAACCTCGCTGCTGTTTCAGGCGGACGTGTTCGGTGAGGGTTTCGGCTCGTTTTACGGTCTTCCCGGGTTCGTAGCGTGGTGCTGGCCTGCGGTTTCTGGAGCCGGGTGGGCGTCCGGGACCGGGACCGGAGGGTTGTGGCGCGCCGGTGGGACGGGCGGTCTTCGCGCGGAGGTGGCGGAACCCGCGGCGGACCCGGGCGGGGGTGAGCCGTCGTGGCTCGGCGGGACGTTCCCAGGGGCGGCGGAGGTCCTCGGCGAGGGGGCGGGCGAGGCGGAGTTGGGTGTGGGCGGCGATGATCAGCCAGGTCCACAGGTCGGCGGTGTGGGGATCCCGGACCTTGGGGACGGTCCAGCCGAGGGTCTGCTTGAAGAGCCGGAAGGTGTGTTCCAGGTCGAATCTGCGCAGGAATGCCTGCCAGCGCAGGTCGACGTCCGCGCCGGTCATCCCGGTCTTGGAGGACCACAGCCAGACCGGTTTCGGGTCGCGGTCGCCGGGCAGATGCTCGACCTTCAGCCGGATCAACGTGCCGTGGATCAAAGGGAGTTCATCGCAGTGATCGAGCCACGGGCCGCGCGCCGTCAGACGCGGGTGCATCCCGTTCCAGGCGAGGGCCTCGGCCGTGCCGTAGCGGGTGGTGCCGCACGTAGTGGCCTGGTCGGGGGTGTGCCAGGACTCGGGCTTGGCGAAGGTGAGGACACCACCGTGCTTGCGGGGCTGCCCGCCGCGCGGAGTGGAACGGCGCGGGCCGGCGTCACGGAGCATCACCCGGTCCGAACGCAGACGGCCGACCAGCTCGACGGGAAGATCCGCCAGGACGTAGGCGAGGCGGGTGACGTCGTAGCCGGAGTCCATGACGATGAGAATGTCCTGGTCACCAGGCTTCCACTGGCCGGCCCGCAGGAGCCGGGTGAAGACGTTGCGGAGCTGGGCGGCGGTCACCGCCGTGGCGTCGTCGGCGGGTCCCAGCCGGATCGCGTCCAGCACGGCGGTCCACGATGTCCGCCCGGTCTCCAGCGCGGCGACGAAGGAGTAGGGCCAGCCGGGGATCATCTGGTCGGCACTGCGGCCCCGCCCGTAGACATGGCAGAACAGCAGGTCCGGGCTGGTCGGAGCGTCGGGACGCAGCCAGTTGCTCACATCCACCGCGAGGACGATCCGCCCGTCGGCGGCCCGCGGCAGCGGTGTAGAGGCAAGGAGCCTGCGCAGGCGGCGCGGTTCCAGCCAGCCGTGGTTGACCGCGTCGTACATCGCCCCGTGCCCGCGCCGGTGCTCGGCCGTCAGCGTGAGCTCGGCCAGCGACGTCACCGGACCATCGGCGCACAGCACCGCGTCGGTGAGCTCGAAAAGCGCATCCGCCCGCTTGTAGAGGCAGTCGTAGAACTCGACACGAAAGTGGGACAGCACGCTCAGCGCGGCGTCAGCGGGACCTGCAGAAGCCAGACTCTTCACAGCGGCCGTTCCTTCACGCGACGTTGCTCGACACCTCGAAGCGTGAAGAACGGCCGTCCTGCTGTCTCAGGAAGAAGCCAAGATCAGCAGGTCAGGTGACCCGGCGAGGTTAAACACAAAGCTCAACTCAGACGGCCAAGATTCCCACGACGAGGACTGGTTCAACCATCGGGCAGCAGAACAAGACGGATACCTCCTCTTCGACAAGAAGAATGTCCACACCAGCAAATTCAAGGGTGGGGGGCTGGAGATCTGCGACGTCCTGGGCCCTGACAGTCAGCTGATCTGCGTCAAGAAGGCCACCTTCAGTACCGCCCCCCTCAACCACCTCTTCGCCCAAGGCGTGATCGCCGTGGAGACCTTGCGGAGCGATCTGGAAGTGCGAGCGAAGTTCCTCCAGCAGGTGGCCGCCCAAAGCCCAGCCCACCGCCTCATCGAAGACTTCGGCACGCTCCGCGTGGTCTTCGGCATCCTGCTGAAGGACGGCGAGGACATCGCCGTTGACTCGCTCTTCGCCTTCGCCCAAGTCTCACTGCTACAAGCGGTCCGGAGGCTGCGCGCCATGAACGCGGACGTCGAGGTCATCGCCATCCGGCGCTGACCTGAGCGCTTGGTGCCCTGTGGACGCTGCAAGGGGCAGCGCCGGATCGGGCTGATGTGGCTGATGCCGTCGCAGCGCTTCTGGCTCGTACAGGCCCTGCACGGCATCGCCTTGCCCCCACACATCGGTCGGAGTGCATGCCGCCGGTGCGTCCAGTCGGCAGTGGACCTCGATGACGCCCTCGACGCAGTGGATGAGGCGTTCGGCCAGGGGATCAGGCCGCGGTCATTCACGTGGCCGGTCAAGGTGGCGATCCCTTGAACACGGTGACCTTGACCGCTTTGTGGGATAGGGGGGAAGAGGTGCTTCATTAAGGCCGGGGCGTGTTCGCGGAACTCTTCCCTGGGCAGGAGGTCCGCCTCGGAGACCACGCCGACGACGCGGCCTTCGCCTTCGTTGATGGGGAACATCAGCGTCCCGGCTACCACCGGCCGGATCGCTGATGCCGGCGCGCAGCTGAAGGGCCACCAGGGCGGAGGCTGCGGCCAGGAGCGCGAGGGCCAGACCGGTGGCCATGCGGGCGCCGACCAGCCGGGAGGGGGCGAGCCCGGTTGCCAGGAGCAGGCGCAGGTCGGCGGCGCGGCCAGCGCGCATTTGGAAATACATGCCGACGGCAGCGATGAATCCGGCAGCCTAGTACTCCGGCTGTAGATCGTGATCTTCATGGTTGTTGGGCGGCTTGTCGCTGGTAGTGGCTGGTGCGCGAGCGTGCTTGGTGCGGGCGGCGCCATGCAGACCAGCGCAGGCGGTGAGCGAGGTCGCGGGCCGGCGCAAGCAGGGCTGCGAACAGTCGTCGGATCTCATTGCAGGTCAGCGGGCTGAGCTCGGGGTTCACGGTGGTCGTGGCCCGTTCGATGGCGGCGGTGACGGCGAGGAAGGCGTGCGCGAGCATGGCCAGGGTGGTCCAGCGGTGCCAGGAGACCCAGCTGCGGACCTGGTGCTCGTCCAGTCCGGTCAGGCCCTTGGCGGCTTGGAAGGTCTCCTCCACCGTCCAGCGGCGTCCAGCCGCCTTGACCAGGGTGCTCAGTGGAACCGGGTGGGCCGAGTAGCAGCGGTAGAAAGCGAGTTCACCGGTGCGCCGGTTGCGCCGCACCAGCAGCCAGCGGTGACCGGGGCTGCCGGGCGGGCTGGCCATGTCAACCTGGGCCCAGTCATAGAAGCGGTGGCCCTTGGCGCCGGTGCCCGCCGAGAGCCGCTGCCAGGCCTTCTTCGGCAGGCCGTAGGCGAGTTGGCCGGCCCTGAAGACGCCCGCGCGGGTGGCGATGGGTCGCTTGCGTGAGACGGCCAGGACGTAACCGATCTGACGCCTCTCCAGCTCGGCGCTCAGGTGCGGATCGCCGCCGTAGACCTCGTCGTCGGTGACCCACGTCGCGGGGACGCCGGCATCAAGAGCTCGGGCGATCATCTCGGTGGCCAGTGCGGGCTTGGTCGCGAACGTCAGGTCGTCGGGGACGCCTGCCGCGCGGCACCGATCGGGGTCCTGGGTCCAGGAGCGCGGGATGTAGAGGCGGCGGTCGATGGCGGCGTGCCCGGCCGCACTCGCGTAGACGAGGTATACGGCGACCTGGGAGTTCTCGATCCGGCCCGCGGTTCCGGTGTACTGGCGCTGGACCCCGACGCTCGCGGTGCCCTTCTTCAGGTCCCCGGTCTCGTCAACAACCAGTACGGCGTCCCCGTCGCCGAGGTGCTCGACTACGAAGTCCCGTATGTCGTCGCGGACTTCGTCGGCATCCCAGCGGGCCCGGCTGAGAAAGTGCTGCATGCCGGCCGGACTGGCGTTACCGGCGTGCTCGGCGATCGTCCAGCAGTTCTTCCTCGGCAGGTCCGCGAGCAGCCCCAGCACGAACGCCCTCGCCCGGCGGCGCGGTTCCACCCGGGCGAACCGGCCCGCCACCTTGCCCATCAGGCCATCGAATACAGATTGCCACCGGGCAAGGTTTACGCTGTGGCCCACGGCCACCGGCTGATCTTCGTTTGTCGACACAACTCACGATGATCAACGGTGGCTGCCCTCAGAGGAGACCGACCTCACTCAGCACGATCAAGGCCAGCGTCAGACCGGCTGTCCGCTGTCAGAGGGTGGCAGCACGCAGCACGATCAGGGCGACGGAGGCCATGGTGAGGACCACCGCCGGAGACGCGCCCTTGCGGTCGCCGACGCGCAGGTGGAAGGCGACCGCCCCGGCGAAATAGAGCGTCAGGCCGATCGCGGCGGCGATTCCGATGGGTCCCCACCAGAGTCCGGCGATCGCACCGGCCGCGCCCGCGATCTGAGCGCCGATCAGGAAAGCCATCATGCTCTGCGGCACTCCGAGGGTGGACATCTGCTCGGTGATGTGCCGCGTCCGCAGAGACTTGGCCCCAGCCGATACCAGGAGAAGCGCCGACATGAACACGGTGACGACGGCAAGGGAGACGAACATGGCTGAAACCTCAATCATGCGAGATGCGAGTAAGGGGCGTGCGCACCTCGACGACGATAGGCGGCCACCAGGTACCTCCAGGTAACCTTCGGGGCATGAGCCTGCGACCCGGAATTGCCTTCCTCGCCGACTGTCCCGCTCTCCTGGCCATGGAGATCATCGCCAGCAAGTGGTCCATGGTCACGCTCTTCGCGCTGACCGACGGCCCGTTGCGCCACGGCGAGCTGGTCGAGCTGAGCGGTGGCATTTCGCGCAAGGTACTGACCCAGACGTTGCGCCGGCTCCAAGCCAACGGGCTCGTCGAGCGGCACGCGTACGCCGAGGCGCCGCCGCGCGTGGAGTACGGCCTGACCGATCTCGGGCGAACCCTGGAGAAGCCCATCAGGATGCTCACCGCATGGGCGCGGGAGAACGGCGAGGCGGTCGTCACCTTCCGGGAAGCAGCCGAGGCGGCCAGGACCATCGAGGCGGATCAGGCGACCCCGGTGAAGACCCCTCCTGTTGATGAGAACCCGAGCCGTTTCTGATCAATAGAAGAGGCTGAACCTGTAAGACCCTGCCGTCGCCGGAGGCTTGGCCATCCTCGTGATCGGGGCCCTCCTGCAAGAGGCCAACGACGACCGTCACCTCAGGGTCAAGCCCCTGGTCCTGAAGGAGTTCCCGCAACCGAACCCAGAGGGCGCTCGTACCAGTCCGCAGATACTCGGTGTGGACGACGATGCTCGAAGCCATGAGCTCAGCCTTCCAGTCCGCCCGGCGCAGCGGAACAGATGAGGCCACCCACGATCGACGACCGGCGGCGGCAACGACAGGTCGCTCCGCAACAGTGATCAAGAACTACAGCTGGAGTACTAGCCGGCCGTTGCGGTCTGAACAGCCGGGCCTCCAGGGCCGCCGAGCAGCTCGGCGGCATCGGCCATCGGGCCCGCGGCCGCCACCACGAACACCACGGGTACGAGGACGAGTACCAGCAGGTTGGTGGGGGTACGGGAGGCGTTGGTGAGGAACCGGCGGGCGATCGACCGGCTGGTCATCGCTCCACCGCGAAGTGGCTGATGATCAGCACGGTGCGTCCAGCCCGGCGGCGCGGCGACCAGGTCCCAGAATTTGAGGCAGTTGTCGAAGTCGAAGCCGGCGTACGGCTCGTCCAGCAGCAGAACCTCGGGGTCGGCCAGCAGCGCCAGGCCTAGACTCAGCTTGGCCGCAGTGCCGCCGGAGAGCTGGTCCGCCCCGGTACTGGCGTAGCGCTCGAAGCCGAGCGCGGTGTAGATCTCGCGGCGGGAGCGCGCCTCCGTCTCCCTGGACAAGTCGTAGGCATGGCCGAACAACTCGAAGTGTTCGTCGCAGGTGAGGCGCTCGTAGAGGACCGGTTCCTGGCGGGGCAGTGGCACAGCCGCCAGCTGCGGGTCACGGTCCCAGCGTCGGCGGCCAGGGCTCCGACGAGGATCTTCATCAGTGTGCTCTTGCCGGAGCCATTCTCCCCGACCAGGCCGACCACCTCACCCGGGGCCAGGGTCAGGTCGACGCCGTTCAGCACCGGGACGCGGCGCCGGGCGGGCCACGGGCCGCGCCGGTACGCCTTCTCGATTCCGGCCGCCGCCAGCACCGTACGGTCGTAGAGAGGCTCGTTTCTGCGACGGGCGTCCGATGTTGTCACGGTGTCACCTCGTCACAGGCCGGGGGCGCCCCAGAGCGGGAACCAGCGGCCGAGGTCTTCTTCGATCCGCAGGTCGTCCTTGATGGTTGCCTTGACCTGGAGTTCCAGCGGGTTGTCGCGTTTCTGGCCGGGCAGCGGAGCGAAGGGGTAGAAGGCGCCTCGCTTGTAGAGGTAGACGAGGGCGAGCGGGCGTAGTTCGGCGTCGTGGAAGGTGACCAGGGAGCACAGGAGCTGTGGGCCGAAGCCGCTGTTCTGCAGGGCGGCGTTGACCGCGTGCAGGTCGTTGACCAGGGCTGGCAGCTCGTCGGGATTGCGGCGGGACAGCAGCCACGAGTACCCGTACTCGTCGCGGCTGAACTCCACCGGCGTGCCGGCTCGTTCGGTGTCCGCATCGAGGAGAGCGCGTACCTCCCGCTGGACCTGTGCGAAGGCCCCGCCCTCGATGGCGGCGAAGCAGACCGCGCCCAGGCCGGTCGGGGTGAAGCCGATGGCGGCCTGGAGAGTGATCGCCGCCGAGGGCAGGCCGAAGAGCTGGTCCAGGTCGGGCTTGACCGGTCTGCTGCGGCCGAACAGGACGTCCCAGAAACCCACGGGGATCAGCTCCTTCTCACGGCCCCGGACTGCCCGGTCCGCCGAGCTCAGTGGCGATGTCCGCAAGTGCCTCCAGGCGGCGTTCCAGGGTGGGGCGCGTGGAGAAGAGGTTCGCCACGGTCGTGCCGGGCCCGAGGGCGGGGGTGAAGAAGAACGCGTTGAACGCCTGTGCGGTGCGCAGATCCTGGGTCGGGATCCGGGCGATCTCGCCGCTGACCTTGGTCAATGCCGAGGCCAGGGCGGAGGGTTTCGCGGTCAGCATGGCCGCAGCCCGGTCGGCGGCCAGTTCGCGGTAGCGGGACAGCGCGCGGATGAGTAGGTAGCTGACCGCGTAGACGAGGGCGGAGACCGCCATCACGGCCATGAAGACGACGGCGGTGTTCTGGTCGCGCTGGTTGCGTCCGCCGAACAGCTGGGAGTAGAACGCGAAGCGGACCACGAGCCCGGCCATCACGCCCAGGAACGAGGCGATGGTGATCACCGCGACATCGCGGTGCGCGACATGGGAGAGCTCATGGGCGAGGACGCCTTCGAGCTCCTCGGTCTCCAGGCGGCGCAGCAGTCCGGTGGGCACGCAGATCACGGCGTTGTCGGCGTTGCGGCCGGTGGCGAAGGCGTTGGGCAGGTCCATGTCGGAGACGGCCACGCGGGGTTTGGGCATGTCCGCGGCGGCGCACAGCCGGTCGACGACACCGTGCAGCACGGGCTGTTCCTCGGGCGTGACGAGGCGGCCGTGCATGGCGTACAGGGCGATCCGGTCGGAGTACCAGTACTGGGCGCCCAGCAGCGCGGCGGCGATGACGACCACCAGGACGACGGACTTGAGCAGCGCGATCAGCGCGGCGATGAACGCCACGTACACCAGCCCGAGCAGGAACATCGTGACCACCATGCGGGCGGTCAGCTGCCGGTCGGGCTCGAAACGGCTGCGCATCGCCATCACCCCGGGATCAGGCCCTCGTCGGACAGCAGCTCCCGCACCTGCGCGAGGCTGGTGCCCTGCTCGGGCAGCACCAGATCGGACGGCGTGATCCGCTCGTCCGGCAGTGGTGTGCCGAGGGTGCGTACGGCGTCCAACAGGGCTGACAGGGCGGTGGTGAAGGCCACGTCGTCGTGCGCGTCGGCGGCTGTCTGGAGGGCGGAGTCCAGTTGGTTGAGCCGGGCTACGTGCTCTTCGGTGATCTCGTATTGGCCCTCGCCGAGAATTCGCATGATCATGAATTCGCCTCCTCATCCTTGGGGGCTCCAGCGCCCTCGACTGCTGCCGGGGCGGAGGAGGCCGGGAGCCGCGCCTTCATCCGGGCCAGCTCGGTCTCCACGTCCTGGCCCGCGGTCACGCGCTCGAGCTCGGCCTGGATGTCGTCCCGCCCGGCCGACAAGGTCGCGTCCTCCAGAACGCTGGAGGCGATCAGTTCGTCCAGCGCACCCGCGCGCTTGGAGCTGTTCGGTCTTGTCCTGGGCGCGCTGCATGGCCATGCCGACATCGCCCAGCTCCTCGCCGATGCCGGTGACGGCCTCGGTGATGCTGGTCTGCGCTTCGGCTGCGGTGTAGGTGGCCTTGATGGTCTCCTTGCGGGTACGGAACGCGTCCACCTTCGCCTCCAGGCGCTGCGTCGCCAGGGTCAGCTTCTCCTCCTGCTCCTTCAGCGACGCCTGCTGGACCTCCAGGTCGCTGATCTGCGCGCCCACTGCCGTACGCCGGGTGAGTGCCTCACGAGCCAGGTCCTCACGACCCGCGGGCGAGCGCGATGAGGAGGATGGCGAGGGTGCCGATGGGCACGCCGAGCGCCAGTGCGCCGACCAGGGCGATGGCCAGCGCGATCGCGTACAGGCCGTAGTTCTTGTTGCTGTTCACGGCCGGTCCTCACTACTTCTTGGGAGGCTGTCCGGGCTGGCTGGGCGGACCGGAGGAGCGCAGCGGCGAGACGTCGCTGGTACTCCTCATCGTCGATGTCGCCGCGGGCGAACCGCTCGGCGAGCAGTTGCTCGGGCGGGGGCCCGGTGTAGGGGTGGGTGTGCTCGTGGGCGCGGTTCAAGGCGCGGAAGAGCAGGACGGCGGCGGTGATGATCAGGGCCCAGAACAGGATCATGCTGGCCGACATGGCGAACCAGCCCCACCCGCTGACATTGTGGTCGTACCAGAACATCATCACGGCTCACACCTTCCCGGCTTTCGGGCCGTGGCCAGTGGGCCAGCTGTCCCAGGCGTTGTACTGCCACGGTCGCGCCGCCCAGGGCGTTCGGCACAGGGCGTTCGGCACAGGGCCGGTCGGTCCCCTCCGGGGTTCGGTCAGCCCTACCCGGTAGGGGCAGGCGGGCTGACCCTGGGCCTAGGGGTTTTCCGCAGGAGGGACGGTCTGCCATGGATGCCGCCGATGTTGCCGTTGTCGCGCTGGCCGTCGTGTTGATCGCCGGTCTTGTCTGGTTCTTCTTCGGCCCGCGCCGGGCCCGCAGCGCGAGGCTGGAGGGCGGGGTGCAGCGGGTCGAGGTGACCGTGCGGGGCGGCTACAGCCCCGACGTCATCCGGGTCCGCCAGGGCATCCCGCTGGAGCTGGTCTTCGACCGGCAGGAGAGCGGGGAGTGCACCAGCCGGGTCGTCTTCCCGGACCTGCGCGTCAGCGCGGGCTTGCCGGCGTATGTGCGCACCGCCGTGCGGGTCGATCCGTCCGAGGCCGGGTCCTTCGGGTTCGCCTGCGGGATGAACATGATCCACGGCACGCTGGTCGTCGAACCGGACGAGGAATCCGCAAATGTGCCGTCCGCGCCGGGCGGGCACGGCGGCGCGAGCACGCCTCCGGCACCGGCAGCCGGGGCGCCCCCGGCCGCTGAGGAGCGGGGGGCGGCCGAGGCGGAGGCTGCGGAAGCCGCTGAGCGGCAGGCGGAGATCAAGGACCTGACCCGCAGGGTGGCCCTCGGCGCGGTGCTCACCGCGCCGGTGCTGTTCGCCGTGATGGCCCACGAACTCTTCGGCGCGGACTGGGTTCCGGGCTGGATGCTGAACCACTGGTTCCAGCTCGTGCTGATCACGCCGGTCATGTTCTACACCGGGTGGCCGATCCACGTGACGGGCTGGCTGACCCTTCGCCACCGCGGCGCGGACATGAACTCCCTGATCACCCTCGGCACGTCGGCCGCGTACGGCTACAGCCTGCTGGTCACCCTCGCCCCCTCGCTGCTGCCCGAGGACGTGCGCGAGGTGTACTACGAGGCCGTCGGGGTGATCCTCACCCTGATCCTCCTCGGCAGGTTGCTGGAGGCAAGGGCCAAGGCCGGCACCGGTGAAGCCATCCGGGCCCTGCTCGGGCTGCAAGCCCGTACGGCTCGGGTGATCCGCGACGGGGTCGAGACCGAGATTCCGGTGGAAGACGTCGCGGTCGGCGATGAGGTGGTCGTCCGGCCCGGGGAAAAGGTGCCGGTCGACGCGGAGGTGCTGTCCGGTTCCTCTGCGGTGGACGAGTCCATGGTCACCGGCGAACCGATGCCGGTCACCAAACGCGCGGGGGACACGGTCATCGGCGCGACCGTGAACGGCACCGGGTCCTTGCGCGTACGAGCGGCCAAGGTGGGCGCCGACACGATGCTGGCTCAGATCATCCGCCTCGTGCAGCAGGCACAGGCGTCCAAGGCGCCGATCCAGCGGTTGGCCGACGCGGTCTCCGCCTACTTCGTGCCGGCCGTCATCGCCATCGCGATCGCCGCCTTCGCGCTCTGGTACACCCTCGGGCCCGCCCCGGCGCTCACGCTCGCCCTGGTCTCCGCGGTCGCGGTGCTGATCATCGCCTGCCCGTGCGCGCTGGGCCTGGCGACCCCGTTGTCCATCATGGTCGGAACCGGCAAGGGCGCCCAGGCCGGCATCCTCATCCGCTCCGCCGAAGCCCTGGAGACCGCCCACAAGCTCGACACCGTCGTTCTAGACAAGACCGGCACGGTCACCGCCGGCAAGCCCACCCTGACCGACGTTCAGACGGCCGACGGTTTCACCGAGGACGGGCTGCTGTCGCTGGTGGCCGCGGCCGAAGCCGACAGCGAGCACCCACTCGCAGGCGCGATCGTCACCAGTACCCGGGAGCGGAAACTCACCGTCCCCATCGCGAGCGGCTTCGACTCGGTCACCGGAAAGGGCGTCCAGGCCACCGTCGACGGCGGCGCCGTACTGGTCGGAACGGCCCGCCTGCTTGCGGACGTGGGAATCGACACCAGCCCCCTGACCCCGGTCGCGGCCGAGCTGTCCGCCCAGGGCAAGACCCCCGTACTCGTCGCCGTCGACGGCCGGCCAGCCGGAGTCCTCGCTGTCGCGGACACTGTCAAAGACGACTCCGCCCAGGCCGTCGCCGCCCTGCACCGGCTCGGCATCGAGACGGTGATCCTCACCGGCGACAATGCCCGCACCGCCGCCGCCATCGCCGCCCAGGTCGGGGTGGAGCGGGTTCTGGCCGAGGTGCTGCCCGAGCACAAGGCCGACGAGATCCGCCGCCTCCAGGCCGAGGGCCGCACCGTCGGCATGGTCGGCGACGGCATCAACGACGCCCCCGCACTGGCCGCCGCCGACGTCGGGCTCGCCATCGGCACCGGCACCGATGTCGCCATCGAGGCCGCCGGCATCACCCTCATCTCCGGCTCCCTGACGGGCGTCGTCACCGCCATCCGGCTCTCCCGGGCCACCATGCGCAACATCCGGCAGAACCTGTTCTTCGCCCTGGTCTACAACGCCGTCGGCGTCCCGCTCGCCGCAGGCGCCCTCTACCCCCTCTGGGGCATCCGCCTGAGCCCGATCATCGCCGCGGCCGCGATGGCCCTGTCCTCCTTGTCGGTCGTCACCAACTCCTCCCGCCTGCGCCGCTGGCATCCCGCACCACTGCCATCCGCCGCACCCGCGCCGGTCGAGCCCCGGGTCGAATCCGCGGCCGACCGGACCGAGCACCATCACGCGCCTGGGCAAGGCGACCACACCACCGTGGTCGACCCGGTGTGCGGCATGCGCCTGGACCCGGCCACCGTTACCGAGCGGCGAGAGACCGCCACCGGCCACCTCTTCTTTTGCTCCGCCCGGTGTGCGGCCGCCTACGACGCCGACCCCGACCGCTACGACGCACCGGCACCCGGCGAAGCACATGATGGGGACGATCCCGAGTGACCATCGTCCTCAGCGCGAGCGGCCCGAAACCATGTGCTGCGGACATCGATCCGGGGCCTGGAAGGCGAACTGCGAGGCCCGTCCGGATGTTGCTGACGTACGAGAAGGCCAGACCGGCAATCCGGTCTGGCCTTGTCTTCGTCGGGGCTTGTGACGCGTGTCGGCGAGGGTTCTTGTGGCGTGGGCCGGGTCAGGTGGGGCCAGTGGTGCTCGTACGCTGGGTGATCCAGCCGGGGGGAGGTTGCCCCGGCCCGGGTGGACGGCCGTCTTCCAGGCGACCGGGTCCGGGGGGAGGGTCGGCATGGCCCCGCGGGTCGCCCCACGTTACGAGGCTCCACTCGCAGACTCGGTACCGCAACGGCGTACGTTCGGGATCGCCCGGGCGGTTCCTCGAGGACGCTCCAGGCGACGGACCCCACGAGGTCCTCAAGCGCCTCCGCCTGTCCCGCCCGCCCCCCACTGGCCCAGCCGATGGAGACGTTCGTGGTGGCCAGTGATCCGGGTCGTGCTGCGCTGCGTAGTACACGGGTGCGTCCTACCGTGGGAAATGTGACCAGCCGCGAGCTCCCCACGCGGCCGCAGCCCGTGCTGCGGCTCTCCTCGCTGCTCGTCCTCGCCGTCATTGTCGGGCTGCTCGGCATGCACGCCCTGGGTGCCGCCGCCCTGCCCTCGGCAGGCGCCACCGAGCACACCGCCCACCACGTGGCGGCAGCCCCCGCCGACCTCGGTGCGGAGTACCGATGCCCCGACGACGATCGCGACACTGGCCGCTTTGTCATCCACACGGACCAGATGTGCGCGTCCACTGCTCTACCGGGTTCTCCCGGCATCGCCGCAGCAGACACCGAGCCGGTCACCACCACGGCGCACGGCTCCGCCGATGCCCCGGCTCCGTTGCCGATCGCGGTGGCCTACGAGCCGGCCGGAGGGCGGGCACCGCCCTCACTCGCCGAACTTCAGCTCCTGCGGATATAGGAGCGCCGTTTGCGGCACGCCCCTACGGCGCCGCACACAGCCTTCCTCTCCGCATCTGATCACTGGAGCTCAGCGAAATGAACACGAACCGATCCCTGACGTATCGCGCGGCCCTGGCGGCCACCGCGGCCGCTGCCGGCCTGGTCCTGGCCGCCTGCGGCAGCAACGACAGCACGAGCACGGCCGGCACCACTGCCGTGACCACCACCGCCGCCCCGGCCGCTACAGAGGCCGACCGGCACAACCAGGCGGACGTCGCCTTCGCGCAAGGAATGATCCCCCACCACCGGCAGGCCATCGTCATGTCCGACATGGTCGAATCCCACGGTGCGTCCAGCGAGGTCAAGGAACTCGCGGAAAAGATCAAGAAGGCGCAGAAGCCCGAGATCGACACCATGACCGGCTGGCTCAAGACATGGGGCGAGAAGGTCCCCACCGGCATCGGCATGGGGCACGGCGACGACAACTCCGGCATGCCCGGGATGATGGGTGACCAGGACATCAACCGGCTCGGGAACGCCAAGGGCAACGCCTTCGACACCATGTTCCTGACCATGATGATCGAGCACCACGAGGGCGCGATCGACATGGCCAAGACGGAGAAGCAGCAAGGGGCCTACGGACCTGCCAAGGCCCTCGCTGACAGCATCATCACCTCCCAGACCGCCGAGATCGCCCAGATGCGGACGATGCTCGCCGGCTGAACCCCAACCGAGCCCGCTCTGGCGCTGCGGCAGGGCCAAGAGGAAGAGGGATGATGCGGGACGCCGACAGACGCAGGGAACATGGCGAGGCTTCCCGGCAGCCGGTACGGATGCTGGCCCTGGCCACGATCGGGTTCACGCTCTGCTTCTGGGCGTGGGCTCTGCTGGCGCCTCTCGGGCCGGCGCTCCGCGATGATCTGGATCTCAGCTCGTTCCAGCAGTCCCTGATCGTGGCCGTACCGGTCATCGTGGGCTCGCTCGGCCGCATCCCGGTCGGTGCTCTCACCGACCGCTGGGGCGCGCGCCGGATGTTCCCGATCGTCGCGGCCCTGACGATCCTCCCCGTGCTTTAACGACCGTCTCCGCGGGTGAGGAGCACGGTGGGAAGTGACCGCCGGCCAAGGTCCTCACGACCTGATCGGGCCGACGACCGGGACTTGACCGTCCGTTTCATTCGGCGATCTCTGTCCGTTCCCACCACTCGTAGACCGCCAGCTGCCCCTCCGAGCTGTCCTGGTGCCGCGACGTGATCTTGAAATGCTCGTACCCACCGCGGTGTGGAATCTTCAGGTCCTGTCCGGGGTCGGAGATCGGAACGACCCGCTCGGGCAGATCGTCCGGGCCGCCCTCAAGCACTGCCTTGGTCGCCATGCTTCCAGTCTTCCCAACCGCAGGCCCGCTCGCATCACGAGGTCGGCACTGTCGTCGCTTCAGCACCACCGGCAGCGCCACACCCCGACTCGGTTGTGGGGGCAGGGTCGGCTTGTGAGCACGGGGAACGGAATGTGGTTGAGAGGCCGACCAAACGGCACGGGGCTGGGCAGGGTCAAACGCCCTGGTGTCGTGCATCGGTCTGGTACCTGGTCCTCACCTGGGAGCGGAGGGATCGGGCCACGTCCAGGTCGAAGGGCTCGGTGCTGGGGGTGAGCATCGCTGCGGCAGCCACCGCCACCCCCAGCGCGCAGGCGCTGACGGGTTCCTCTCCGGCGGCCAGCTGTGTGATGAGGGCGGCGACCATGCTGTCTCCCGCTCCGGCGTCGCTCAGGGGCTCGCCGGGCAGCGGCGGCGCGTAGAGCTCGGTGTGGCCGTGGCCGGTCGAGCACAGTGCGCCCAGATCTCCGAGGGTGGTGACGGCGATCTCGGCGGCCCCTGTCGTGAGCAGGTGCTCGTTGAGGGCCCGGGCATCGTCGAAGTCGCGGACGGGCCGGCCGGTCAGGCTCTCGGCCTCTGTCCGGTTGCACCTGAGCAGGAACACGCCCTCCGCGAGTGCTCCGCGGAGCGCCGGCCCGGAGGTGTCCAGGACCAGTCGGGATCCGGCTTCCCTGATACGGCGGGCGACGGCTGCGTAGAAGTCGTCGGGCAAGCCGCCGGGCAGGCTGCCGCTGGCCACGACGTACGGACAACCGCCAACGGCTTGCACCAGCGCATCCAGGGATCGCCGCCCCTCGTGCTCGTGCAGGTGCGGGCCGGGTGGCACGATGTGGTAGCCGCGGCGCGATTCGGCCTCGAACAGCACGAGTGCTTCGCGGGTGTCGTCGTCGATGGCGACGGCGACGTGGTCGATGCCCTCTTCGTCCAGCAGCCGGTTCAGGCGCAGGCCGACCTCGCCTCCGGCGGTGTGGAAGGCGGTGGCTCGTCCTCCGAGCCGCACGACATGACGGGCGACGTTGATCCCTCCACCTCCCGCGGCCACCGACCTGACCCGGGCACGGTTCTTGCCGATGTCCTCGAGATGCTCGACCTCCCAGCAGAGATCGACCGCAGGATTCATCGTCAAGGTGAGGATCGACGGCTCGGCCGCCCTCTCCGATCCTCCTGCACCGTCGCTACTCCTGGCTGTGGTGGGTTCCGGCGTCGCGGCCGACCTCATCGCGGTACCCAGGTGGTCGCGCCGACCGTTGCCCGGCGCACCGTCCGCTGAGCATGGCCCCGCTCACTGCAGCTCGAGGAGATCGGGGCCTGTTCCCACGCGCTGCGGTCGATCCCGTTCCCGATCCCGGCCGCTGCCAGGAAGAGCTTCGGCTCCTGACCACCGTGCCGGGCGTTGAGCGCGTGGAGCCTGGCAATGCCCGATGTCCGCTCGCTCAGGCTCACGGCGGCCGTTCTCCACCCCGTGCCGTGGCTGCTTGCGCCTTGGGAGCGGTGACCGTGAGCGTATCGTCGGCCGGAGCCGTACCGACGTCCTCGCTCTTCACCGCCGAGGGGAGCATGGCCTGGTACCCGCATCGGCCGGAGCGGCGCGTGCCGCGCCCGTGGCGCGCCGAAGAACTGGTGCGTGCGGCCGAAGAACGGGTCCGGCTCCACCGGGCCACCGGTCCGGCGCCGCGCCAGAAGCGTCATCGCACTCACCTCCGTGGACAGCGACACGTCCGACCCGACTTCCATACTGAAACAGCCTGACGTCACCTGCATGCCGGCCCACGGCTGGGGCTGTTCCTCGGCATCTGGATCTACAGGAGCATCGGGTAGGCGGTGACAGCTGCGGCACCCGGGGCAAGAACGTGCGGCCTTGGCCATCTCGTCGTCCAGCTCGGACGGGGACAGCGTTGCATCGGCCTTCTTGGAACGCTTTTGCACTGCGGAACGAACGGTCGAGGCTGTAAGCAGGCCGACGCCCGTTGCGGAGGAACGCGGGCTCCGCACTTTGCGGACAGATCGAGCACCGAGCCGGTCGCTGACTGCCGCAGAGGTACGTCCATGCCTTCAGAGGTCGAGCGGAACGTCGCGTGCCGTGGGGCCAGATGGGTGTACGGGCGGAGGGGAGGAGCGTGATTCTCCCGGCTCGCCTCTGGGCGAGGAACTACTGTCGCGATGAGCCTCGGTGGTCAGGCGTGCTCGTCCGATGGCTGTTGGTCAGGCTGGGCCGACCAGCTTGCCGGCTCGTCGTCGCCTGAGTCCTCGTCGCGCTCCGCGTCGGCGGCTGTCGCGTGGATCTTGCCCGACGCGTGGTGGACCGGTGCGTATACGGCGTAGAGCTGCAGGGTCTCGTCACCGATGTTGGTGACGTTGTGCCAAGTGCCGGCGGGTACGAAGATTGCCCAACCATCCTCGACCTCCTGGTCGAAGTCGAGTCGATCCTTCGCGCGGCCCATCTGGACGCGGCCCCGGCCTGCGTCGAGTCGTAGGAATTGGTCAGTCTCCGGGTGTGCTTCCAAGCCGATGTCCTCACCCACCGGGATCGACATGAGGGTCAACTGAAGATACTTCCCAGACCAGGCGACGGCGCGATAGTCCGTGTTTTCAAGCGTCGCCTTCTCAAGGTCGAAGCTTTGAGGTTCCGGCCCGATGTCCTTGATGGTCATCTTCTCTCCCGGTCAACGAAGGCGGTACGCGGTACGCGGTCGCGGTCTTGGCCAGCGCACGTCGACATTCTCAGAGCCCTGGGTGTTTCTGGCCACAAGTGCGCGAGCTGCTATCGCACGAGCAACCGGTTGTGACCAGTTGCCGCATTCCGCCGTGCGTGCAGTCGATGACGGTCTTGTCGGCCATGCGCCGACGCGGCACCTCCATGATCGAGTGCTCGTCCGCGCACTCCAGCACAATCCGCGACTCCTGAACCAGAGCCTGCGTCGTTGCGCGACAACGCACCCCCGGCACAGCCTGCTGGGCATCGATTATCGATTATCGGCTCCTGGCGCTACTGCGGAACAGGACTCCTACCCGCCAGGATGACACTTTGCGTGATGTTCCGCGCCATTGGTGTCACCTGGCGTGGTGGGCGAGCGACACCGGGACGCGGGTGGCCGGGTCGGCGTGCGGGCCGTGCGCGCACCACCCACGATGGGCGACGCACCCATCCACTACCGCCCGTCAGGAGCACCCATGCTGGAGCGCACGCTGCGCAAGGACCGCACCGAGGTCACCTTCATCCTTCCCGCCGACAACCCGTCGGGGCCGGTCAGCGTGGTGGGCGACTTCAACGGCTGGCAGCCCGGCGTGCACACGCTCAAGGCCCGCAAGGACGGCAAGCGCGCCGTCACGGTCGAGCTGCCCAGCGAGGGCACTCATTCCTTCCGGTACCTGGCCGCCGGGGGCTACTGGTTCAACGACGAGAGCGCCCGGGACCGGGACGGCCCCAACAGCCGCCTCCACACCTGAGCCGGCTTCCGCCACGACCGGCCCCGGCCGTCGGCCACACCAGCAAATTCAAGGGTGGAGGGCTGGAGATCTGCGATGTCTTGGGCCCTGACGGTCAGCTGATCTGCGTCAAGAAGGCCACCTCCAGTACCGCCCCCTCAACCACCTCTTCGCCCAAGGCGTGGTCGCAGTGGAGACCTTGCTGAGCGATTCGGAGGTACGGGCCAAGCTCCTCAAGCAGGTGGCTGCCCAAATCCCAAACCACCGTCTCATCCAAGACTTCGGCACGCTCCGCGTGGTCTTCGGCATCCTGCTGAAGGACGGCGAGCGCATTGCCGTCGACTCGCTCTCCGCCTTCGCTCAAGTCTCGCTGCTGCAATCGTGACCACCAGGGACCGGCTGACGCCGGCGAAGTGAGAGCTGACGCTCGGCAGGGGGCCAGCTTCGCACTGTGGGCTGTCCGTGCCGCTTGTGGTCACGCGGTGCCCGCCGGTCAGACGTGGCGGTCGCAGTCACTTCCTGACGTCACGTCGTTGAGCAGCCGGAATTCGTGTCTATGGCCGCCCGGCACCGCACCTGATTGCCTTGTCGGAGGTTCCCGAGTCCGTACAGTGCGCAGGAGCACCTCCGCCTTGCGATGTCGGGGACCGGACCCGCCGTGTACGCGAGGTGAGGTTCGATTCCGGCCGATTGGCGGATGTTGTCGGACCGTGAGCCCGCATGCATGGCTAGGGTGAATTTCCCTCAACTAGCTTCTTGGAGACGGAACATGCGCATATCAGCCCTGTCTGTCACCGCTGCGGCAATGGCCGCGACGATAGCGGGAGGAGCGGTCCCGGCCGCTGCTGACACGTTGGTCAGTACGGTCAACCTGGAGGCCGGCGCCGGCCTCCACCGCAATTCCGCGACTGTGACCTATGAGCGCGTCGACGGCGCGGTGAACTCGGTCAAGATCATCTCGCTGCAGGCCTTCTCCGGCGAGCCCGACTGCGTCTGGGTGGAGTGGAACGACCCGAAGGACGTGGGGGACGGCTGGACCGCCCTCAATTCAGAGCCTCCATGTCACGGCGGCAGCCTCGGGGAGACGATCAACCAGATCATCAAGGCGCCCAAGGGATATCAGCTCAAGATCCGCCTGGTTGCCTACCACGACGGAGGGATCGAAGTGATCCACAAGGACATCGCAAAGCTCTAACCGGACCGTGCGGAGACACCGGACGCCGAAGGCGGTCCGGTGTCTCCGCACCACCAGAAGACACGGGGGACCTTCGGGCCGGTGCCCGGGTCACTCACGCGCCGTGCGTATTGCCCGTGACGGTGTCAGCCGGCAAGGCGCACTCAGGCCATCCACACCGCATGGTCAGCCGTTCTTGAGCATCTCGCGCATCTGGGTGATCTCGGCGGTCTGGGAGGTGATGATGTCGTCGGCAAGGGTCTTGGCCGGGCCGTAGAGGCCTTGCCGCTTCTCGGTTTCCGCCATGTCGATCGCGCCTTCGTGGTGCTCGATCATATGGATCAGGAACATGGTGTCGAAGGCGTTGCCCCGCGCGCTCCCGATGCGGTTGAGGTCCTCGTCATCCATCATGCCGGGCAGGGTGGAGTCGTCATCGCCGTGTCCCATGCCATCCATGCCGGAGGGCACTCTCTCGCCCCATGCCCTCAGCCAGCCGGCCATGGCGTCGATTTCCGGCTGCTGCGCCTTCTTGATCCTCTCGGCGAGGTCCTTGACCGCATTGGAGGCGCCGTGGGATTGGGCCATGTCGGACATGACGATGGCTTGGCGGTGGTGGGGGATCATCCCTTGCGCGAAGGCGACGTCCGCCTTGTTGTGCTGTTCGGCCTCGGAGGGAGCCGGGGTGGTCGTGGAAGTACCGGCAGCGGTGCCGGCCGTGTTCGTACTGTCGTCGGTGCCGCAGGCCGCGAGGATCAGGCCGACGGCGGCCGCGGTGGCGGCCAGGGCCGCACGACGCGGTACGGATCGGTTCGTGTTCATTTCGCTGACTCCAGTGATCGAGTGCGGAGGGAACGGGCACTGCGCGGACGCGGAAGGCGTGCAGCAGGAGGAGTCCCTATATCCGCAGGAGCTGGAGTTCGGCGAGCGAGGGTGGCGCCCGCTTTCCGGCGGCTTCGTAGGCTGCTGAGAGCAGGTTCGGTACGGGGGCAACGGCTTGTCCATGACCACGGTGCGGATGCCTGCGGACGCCTCCAGGGCCATGGCGTTCTTGAACAGCACGCCCCGCTGCGCGCCCAGCCCGGGCCCGACCATGATCGCGGTGGGGGTGGCCAGGCCCAGTGCGTCCGGGCAGGTGATGACGACCACGGTGATGGCGAAGAGCATGGCCTCGCCGAAGGGCCGGTCGGTGGCGAGCAGCCATACGGCCAGGGTGAGGGCGCCGCCGACGAGGGCGACGAGGACGAGCCAGAAGGCGGCCCGGTCGGCGAGCCGCTGACCGGGAGCCTTGGAGTTCTGGGCCTCCTGGACGAGCTTGACGATCTGGGCCAGCGCCGTGTCCGCACCGACCTTGGTCGCCCGCACCCGCAGTGTGCCGTTGGCGTTGAGGGTGGCGCCGACCACCAGGGAGCCGGGGCCCTTGTGCACGGGCATGCTTTCCCCGGTCACGGTCGACTCATCGACCTCGCTCTCACCCTCCTCCACGATCCCGTCCGCAGCGATCTTCGTCCCGGGGCGTATGAGCAGCAGATCCCCGACGACCACCTCGGCGGGCGACCTCCACGGGCTCGCCGTCCCGCAGAACCACGGACCACGGCTTTCGACGGGGCGAGGTCCAGGAGAGTACGAATGGCATCGTTGGCACCGCCGCGGGCACGCATCTCGAACCAGTGGCCCAGCAGGACGAAGGAGGCCAGCACGGTGGCCGCCTCGTAGAAGACGTCCCCGCCCCCGGTCAGGGTGACGATCAGCGAGTACAGCCAGCCGGCACCGACGGCGACCGCCACGAGCACCATCATGTCCAACGTACGGGCACGCAGGGCCCGGACAGCGCCGACGAAGAAGATCGAGCACGAGTAGAAGATCACCGGCAGGCTCAGCAACAATGCCCACACGTCCTGGCGCAAGCCGAACGGAACGGGCACGTGCCAGCCGAAGACCTCCTCGCTGATCGGCGACCAGACCACGATCGGGACGGAGAACGCCACCGCGACCAGGACGCGGTGGCGCATGTCGGCGACCATCGCCGCCATAGACATCTCGCCGTGGCCGTCGTGCTCCTTCGCTTCGTCGGGCGAGCGCGCGCCTGCTGTAGTCACGGGCGTCGTCTGCGGGCGCTGCGGCGCAGCCGTGAAGCCGGGCGGGTCCGGTTCCTGCATCGGATCGCAGACGTGCGAGGGCACCGACTGGCCGGCGCAGTGGTATCCGCATTCGGTCACCCATGCGCGCAGCTCGGCGAGCGAGGTCCGCCGAGGGTCGAAGACGACCGTGGCCGACTGCGCCACCGGGTTGACCTCGACGTCGAGCACGCCGGGCCGACGGCCCAGTACGGCCGCGACGGTGCTCTGCTGGCTCGCGCGCACCAGGCCCCGCACATCCAGCACCGCCGTGCTGCGCTCCTTGCCCGTAGTGCGGTGGTCTGCGGGGTGCGCCATACTCTCGTTCGCCTCCCGGATGGGTTCGGCTCCGCCTGTACAGAAGCCTGCGCTCCTGATGAGGGCGCCGCAACGGCTGCTGCCGCGCCAGGATTCGGTGGTGCTGCCGCGACCGGCCTCCTTCTGAGAGGGGCCTTGGTTCCTGACCGGCGGCGTGTTGTCATTCGGGCGGGCGGGGTCCTGGGCGCACACTTCTCACATGCCCGAGGACGAGGCGCTGACCATCCCTCCCGAACCGCTGTTGCAAGTGATCGCCAACCTCGCGCGGTTCCATCGAGAACACGAGCAGTTCTACTCGCAGGCTCCGTTGCGGCAGGCGGACGAGCTTCAGTCGAGGTCCCGGGCACTGAAGTCGCTGGCAGGCCGGTGGAGCGTGACCGACGTCGGTGAGTCGGCAGGGAATCCGTTCGCCGGTGCGGAGGATCTGAACGCCCCCGGGCTCGTCGCGGAGTCGGGGATCCTCTTCATGGAAGGGGAGGACGAGCCCGTCGAGCTCCAGCGGCTGAAGCGGGATGTCAGGGAGCTTGCGGAGGACAGCGACCAGACCGGAATCTGGCTCGCGCACGCCATGGAGCAGGCGTGGGAGGCCGTAGGCCTGCTGGCAGCCTATCCGGCGCTTGCCGATCTGCTCGGGGAGCGCCATCGCATCATCGCCAACGACTGGCAGTCGGCGGGGTTGCTGGCGCTAGTGGCCAGGCTGCTGCGCCGCTCCCTTGACCTGTTGGACCGGGTCGCGTTCTCTCCTGCGGCGCTGCGGTCCGACCTCCGGTCCGAGCGGAACGCCCCCGCCTACCTCTACTCGGCGTCCGAGCTGCTCGACCGAGCGGCGGACCTCCTCGCGGAATCGGCAACACTCGTGCGCGACAACGAGCGGCGCTGGCGCGTGTTCGGCACACGGATTCACCGGCTGCGGTCCGGGTGAGGCGGGCTCCTCATGGGGATGCCGCCGAGAGGGAAGCCAGGGACGATTGCGGTGTGCTTGCGTACCTGCCGCGTCGGATCGGTTGTAGATCCGTTCACCGCGCTGCCCGCGGATGGCCGGATGATGTGCCCGCTGGTACGCGACCAACCATCCGGTTAGCGACCATCGGATGGAGGCGCGTGGCCGACCCGTTGCGTGGGCTCGCGGAGTACGACCCAGTGCGACCTCCGCTTCCGTGTCCATGGGGCGGGCACGGATGTCACCTCCGGTGCGCCGACCACGGACCGCGCGAGGCCGGGGGCCATGGCGAAATATCGGCCTCGCGCGGCTTTCGGATGGTTGTCAGGCCAGGGTGAGGAAGAGCTTTTCGAGTTCTGCCTCGGTCATGGGCGCCTGGCTCTCATCGGCGTTGTTCATGCACTGGCGCATGCCGCTGGCGACGATTTTGAATCCGGCGCGGTCGAGGGCCTTGGGGACGGCAGCGAGCTGGGTGACGACGTCCTTGCAGTCCCGCCCGGCTTCGATCATGGCGATGACACCGGCGAGCTGCCCCTGGGCGCGGCGCAGTCGGTTGAGGACTGAGCTGACCGCGTCGTCGTCGACCTTCACCGGGTACCTCCTGATGGGTGTGCTGTCCGTGTCCATGGTACCCCAGGGGGTATTTACCTCCGGGGTCGGTGATCGAGGAGGGCTGCCAGTGTGGCATCGAGGTCGCCATGCCGCGGACGGTTGTGGGGGAGTTTGGCGAGGACGGCAGCCATGCCGCAGCTGTTGGTGAGGGCGGAGAAGGCCAGTCCGCCGGCGACGGCGGCGGAGATGAGCTGGAAGGCGGGGTGGAGCAGGCCGAGGCCGAGGCCCGCGAGGACGAGAGCGCCGGCGGTCAGGCGGACCTGGCGTTCCATGCCCCACGTAGTGCGCGAGCCTTGCTCGGGGCGGTGGAGGTCATGGCCCGCGGCGGCCCAGGCGCCGGTGCCCCCGGCGAGGGTGGCGGTGTCGATGCCGTGCTCCGCGAGCGTCTTGCATGCGCTGTTGGAGCGGGCTCCGGAGGCGCAGACCACCAGGATGTCGCCGCGGTCGGCGGCGTGGTGGATGGCGGGAAGGGCGCGTGAGATCTGGTCGAGCGGGATGTTTACGGCGCCGGGCAGGTGACCTGCGGCGTACTCGCCGGGCGTGCGGACGTCGAGGACGGTGAGCTCGTGCAGGCGGGTGTGGGCCTGGTGGGCGCTGAGGGCGTGGGGGGTGGTCATGGCGGAGTGTCTCCTGCTGGTTGTGGGCGGTGTCCGGGTGCGGATGCCGGGCGTGCTGTGGGGGTGTGGCCGTGGGGAGGATCCGCTGTCAGCGGACCGCATCGGTGAGCATGAAGGCCGCGACGCACAGCAGCACGACTGCGAAGATCCGTTGCAGGGTTGGGCCCTTGATCGCGGCGGCCAGGCGTTTTCCGTCCCAGGCGGCGAGGATCGCCGCCCCGGTGAAGGGCGCGACGACTGCCCAGTTCAGAGGCGCGGTGCTGCCCGTACGGACGGTGAGTGCGGCGAGCGAGTTGACCGTGATGACGAGCAGGCTGGTTCCGATGGCCACCCGCATCCTCAGACCCAGTACTCCTACGAGGGCGGGGACGGCGAGGAATCCGCCGCCGACGCCCAGGAATCCGGTGACTGCCCCCAGGCTCGCGCCGGCTCCGGCGGCCCGGGCCGGGCGGACCGGGCGGACCTCGTTCTCGGGTGCGGGGGACCTGAGCATGCGCAGTGCCGCGAGGCCCGCGACGGCTGCGAACGCTGCGGTGAGAAGCTGACCGGGCAGTCGTGCGGCGAGGGCGGCTGCCGCCATGGCGGGAGGGATGCCGGCGGCCGCGAAGAGGGCGCCGGTTCTCCAGCGGACGTTGCCGGAGGTGGCGTGGGTGTAGAGGGCGGTGGCGGACGTGGCGGTGACGATGATCAGCGACGCGGTGGTGGCGGCTGCAGGGGTGAAGCCGAGCAGGTAGATCAGTGCGGGGACTGCGAGCACGCTGCCGCCGCCCCCCAGGGCGCCGAGTGCCAGGCCGACGACGGCTCCTGCGACCAGGGCGAGGACGAGCGTGCTCACGCTATCGAGCCGCTGCTTCCGCGGCCGTCGACGACCGGGAGCCCCGCCGCGGCCCAGGCGTTCATGCCGCCCTTGACGTCGACGGCCTCGGCTCCGCGTTCGGTCAGGATTCTCGCGGCCCGCTGGGACCGGTGCCCGGAGCGGCAGATCACCACCAGCGGCCGTCCCTGGGCAGCCGGAGGCAGGCCGGCGCCGGCCAGCAGGGCGGAGAGCGGGGCGTGCACGGCGCCGGGTGCGTGCCCGGCTGTCCATTCCGCCCGCTCGCGCACGTCGAGCAGGACGGCACCCTCGTCTCGGGCGCGCTGATGGGCATCGGCTGGAGTCACGCGGGCGGGGCCGCGGCGGAGGGAGAACATCATCGGATCCTTCTCTTGTGGGGAACGGGGAGGGCGAGCCGTCAACTGTCGGAACGGGGCCCGGTGACCATCGGTAGGCCCGCGCTTCGGGCGGCGTCGAAGGAATCGTCGACGGCCACGACGTCGCGTCCGGCGGCGTCGAGCAGGGAGGCGGCGATCCCCGCGCGCATTCCGCCCGCGCAGTGGACCCACACCACTCCGGCCGGCAACTCGTGCTGGCGTCGGTGGAGCTGGTGGATCGGGATGTGCACCGAGTCCTTGATCCAGCCGTCCGCGCGTTCGGAGTCCCGCCGTACGTCCAGCACGATCCGGTGCTCGTAGGGGTCCAGGGCGGCGAGGTCGGCGAAGGTGGCCCGTTGGAAGTACCGCAGTTCTTCGTTCGCGGAGATCCACTCGGCAGGCTCTCCGGTGGCGGCGGCGGCCGGGCGGTCGATCCCGACCCGGGCCAGTTCCCGCTGCGCCTTCGCCAGCTGCTCGGGGGATTCCGCGAGGAGCGTGACGGGCTTGCCCCAGGGGATCAACCACGCGAGGTAGGTCGCGACCTTCCCGTCGGCCTCGAAGTTGAACGATCCGGCTACGTGTCCCCGGGCGAATGCGATGCGGTTGCGCAGGTCGACCACCCACTCCCCGGCGGCCAGGCGGGCGGCGATGTCGGCGGCATTCGCCACGGGAGGTGCGGTGAGGTCCACCGGAGCCGGACCCGCGGCGTTGGCCGGGCCCATGTGGGCGTAGTAGGCAGGCACGTCGTCGAGTCCGGCCAGCAGGGCGGAGACGAAGGAGTCGACTTCCTGGACCAGGGCGTCGTTGCCGGCCTTTTCCTTGCCGATGGTGGTGGCGTCCCCGTCGGCCTGGGCCGAGGAGCAGAAGCTTCCGAACCCGTGGGTGGGCAGCACCTGGGTTTCGTCAGGCAGTTCAGCGGCCAGCCGGCGTGCGGAGGCGTGCTGGGCGCGGGCCAGCTCCTCGGTCAGTCGCGGCTCGACCAGGTCGGGCCGTCCGACCGTCCCGATCAGGAGGGAGCCTCCGGTGAACACGGCGACGGCCGAACCCCACTCCTCCAGAACGTAGGAGGTGTGGTGCGGGGTGTGGCCGGGGGTGGCCAGGGCCCGCAGCGTGATGCCGTCGTCCACGGCGAAGGTGTCTCCGTCATGGACGGGGGTGCGGTCGAAGGACACCCGGGCCGCGGCGGGCATCAGGTAGGCCGCGCCGGTGAGGCGGGCCAGGTCCAGGCCGCCGGTGACGTAGTCGTTGTGGACGTGGGTCTCCACGACGTGGGAGATCCGCACCCCTCGCCGTGCCGCCATGGCGAGCACCTGGTCGACGTCGCGCGGTGGATCCACTGCCACGGCCGTGTGGGCGCCACCCGCCAGGTAGCTGCGGTTGCCGAGCCCTTCCAGTTCAAGGGTGTCGATGAAGAACACGCTGTCGCTCCTTCTCGTGAGAATTACCCCCGGGGGTATATCTCGAGCGTAGCACTAGTACCCCCGGGGGTATTTTCTGTGGCGCTGCGGGGCCCGTTCTCGGCTCACTGCGCGTCGGTCCGGGCCAGGGCACAGACTGGTGGGGTGGGCGCCATGGACGCGATCGAGCTCAGAGGACTGACCAAGCGGTACGGGGCAGTGGTCGGGGTGGAGGAACTCACACTCGGCATCGGTCCGGGCGAGGTGTTCGGCTTCCTCGGGCCGAACGGGGCGGGCAAGACCACCACCCTCAGGTGCCTGACCGGCTTGCTGCGCCCGACGGCCGGGCATGTGCGGGTGCTGGGGATGGACCCGCTCGCCGATCACCGCCGGGTGGCTCGGGAACTCGGCTATCTCCCGGGTGAGCTGCGGCTGTACCCGGAGCTCACCGGGGCGCAGACCCTCGACCTGCTGTGTTCCCTCCAGGGCCGGCCCTGCACACGGCGGGCCGAACTGTGCGAGCGGCTGGGACTGACGCCAGCGGTCCTGCGCCGCACGGTGGGCGGGTACTCGCGCGGCATGAAGCAGAAGCTGGGCCTGGTGCAGGCGCTGCAGCACGATCCCCGGCTGGTGGTGCTGGACGAGCCGACCGAGGGGCTGGACCCTCTGGTGCAGGAGACGTTCTTCGAGCTGATGGAGCAGGCCGCGGCCGACGGCCGCACTGTGCTGTTGTCCAGCCATGTGCTCCCGGAGGTGCAGCGGGCCTGCGGACGCGTGGCGATCGTCCGGGACGGGCGCCTGGTGACGGTGGAGAGCGTGGCCGCCCTGCGGGAGGCGCGTGCGCGGCGGATCCGCCTGACCTTCGGCGACAGGAAGGGGGCACGCCCTCTGGGGCGCGCGGAGCAGTGGGTGCCCCGCTGGGAAGGCGACCGGGTGGAGCTGCTCGTACCCCCGAGCGAGGTGGTGGGGGCACTGCGCGAGCTGCTGGCCCTGGGGGTGGCCGACGTCATCGTGGAGGAGGCGGGTCTGGACGAGGCGTTCCTGGACCTGTACCGCAACGGCAAGGCGGACGGGGCGGCGCCGTGAAGACGCGGTGGCCCCTGCTGTGGCTGGCACTGCACCGACGCCGGCGGATGCTGATGGCCCTGGTGGTGGGGATGGTCGTCTTCGAGGCGCTGATCGTGGTGGTGGCGAACACGATCGCGCCGGGGCAGCTGTTCTCGGCGGGCGGGAAGGGACCCCCGTCGGCGTACCGGGCGTTCAGCGGGTCGGGCGGGGACGTCTCGATCGCGAGCTATCCGGGGCTGCTCGGGGCCGGACTGGTGCATCCGTTCTGGATCGCCATGCAGCTGACCGCGATCGGCGCCCTGGCCGCGGCGGCAGTGGCGGCCGACGTGGAATCCGGGACGATCGAGCTGATCATGGTGCGCCCCGTGAGCCGCAACCGGCTGCTCGCCGAGCGGACGGCCGCCGTGGTGATCGCCGCCCTCGCTCTGAACGCCGCGGCGACGCTGACGGTGGCGGCAGGTGTCTGGCTGTCGCCGGACATCCACCGGGACGTGCCGCTCATCGGTGTCTTCGCCGCCGGGCTGATGGGGTGCGGCTTCGCGCTGTGCCTGGCCGGACCGGCCCTGGCCGTGTCCGCATGGGGGAGCCGGCGCGCCCAGGTGATCGGTGCGACGATCGCGATCGGGGCGGTCGGCTTCGCGCTGAACTTCATCGCGCTGGCCTGGTCCAAGGCGGCACCCCTGCGGTTCATCAGTCCCTTCCACTACTACACACCGGGTGACGCACTGGCGCAGGGCCACGTGCTGTGGCCGCAGTTGGGCGTTCTGGTCGGGGTCGGAGCAGTGGGGCTCATCCTGGGCCACGCGTTGCTGATGAGGCGGGACCTGGCCCCGTAGCGCAGGGACAGCGGTCAGGGGGATGCGGGGCCTTCGAGGCGGGAGTGCACACCGACCACGCCTTCGACAGCCCGGGCGAGGCGAGTGGCCACGGGGATGAGGTGGGGGTCGCGGGTCCTTCCCCTCAGGGTGACGACGCCGTGCGTCACCTCAACCGTGATGTCACGGCGAGAGAGCGGGAACAGGCGCTCGACGACCTCGCGGCGGACTTCGGTGGCCAGGTCGTCGTCGGTGCGGAGGAAGACCTTCAGGAGGTCGGCGCGGCTGACGACGCCGAGGAGAGTGCCGTCGGCATCCACGACCGGGAGACGCTTGATGTGGCGGTCGGCCATCAGCCGGGCGGCCTGGGGGAGCGTGGCGTCGGGGCGGATGGTGACGGCCGGGCTCGTCATCAGCTCCTCGGCGCGGACCGATCCGGCCTTCGCGGTGTCGCCGAGGCGGCGCATCTGCTCGATCAGGCTCGGTCCGTGTTCGTGGAACTCCTCCTTGGTGAGGAGGTCGGCCTCGGAGACGACGCCGACGACATGACCTTCGCCCTCGATGACCGGGACTGCGGTGACCTTCCAGCGCTCCATCGCGGTGGCGATCTCCTTGAATTCGGCGGCGGGCGTGACGGTGACGACGGTCTTCGTCATGACGTCGTTGACGGTGTACGGGGTGGAGGTCATGGCTGGTCCTCAGCGGGCGTAGGCGAGGGGCATGTCGCTGTGGTGGGGTGCGAACAGGTCGAGGATCCGGGCGCGGTCCGAGTCGAGCCGACGGGCGATGATCGCGGCAACAGCGGTGGATATGCAACGGCCCACGGGCGGGTTCTCTTCGCAGAGCTTCCGTACGGCCACCGCGTCGAATTCGAGTGCGCGGACAGGGTGGGTGGTGACGGCGCCCAGGTGCCAGGCGTAGGGCGGGACCATCCACGACCAGCCGAGGAGCTCTCCCGAACCGAGGGTGTCGATGACGGCGGCCTTGTGCCCGGGGACGTGCAGGTCGAGGTCGACGGTGCCGTTCTCGATGATCCAGAAGCGGTCGGCCCGTTGTCGTTCCTTGAAGATGCGGGTTCCGGCGGGGATGTCTACGCGGTGGGCGTAAGCGAGCAGGGCCTCACGCGCTTCGGGTTCCATCTCGTCCAGGAGAGTGTTCATGCTGGTCATGGTGTGCCTCCAGCCCTTCCCCTTCAGGCTCGCGCCGGTCCTCGGGGTGCGGGAGGGCCTCGCGGTGCATACCGCAGGGCCCATACGGCCCGGGTCAGCGGACCAGGACGGCCTCCCCGGGCTTGGGTACGACGGCCGTCCAGCCCAGCTCGCGGTCGATGCGGTCCCGGAGGGTCCCGGCCGCGGCCTCCTCGCCGTGGACCAGGAAGGTGGTGTGCGGGGCGGGGGCGGCGCGCAGCCAGTCGATGATCTGGTCGGCGTCGGCGTGGGCGGAGAAGTGGGGTACGTCGGCGACCTCGGCACGTACGGGGATGTACTCGCCGAACATCTTCAGGGTGCGGGCGCCGTCGACGAGGTCACGCGCCCGCGTTCCGGCGGCGGCGAAGCCGACGATGACGACGGCGTTGCGGGGGTCGGGCAAGAGCCGGTGGAGGTGGTGCAGGACCCGACCACCGGTGGCCATGCCGGCGGAGGAGACGATGACCGCGGGGCCCGTGGCGCTGTTGATGTCGATCGATTCCTGGACGGTACGGGCGGCCAGGAAAGGCTCCGGGCTGAACGCCGCCTCGCCCTGGGCCAGGATCTCGGGCCTCAGCTCGGGAGAGTGGGAGCGCAGGGCGTCCCGGTAGACGTCCAGGGCGGCCAAGGCCATGGGACTGTCGACGTACACGGGTACGCTCCGGGGCAAGGTGCCGTCGTGGCGCAGCCCGGCCAGCTCGTGCAGGACGACCTCGGTCCGGTCGATCGCGAACGACGGGATGACCACGGTTCCGCCCCGCGACAGCGTTCTGGTGACCACGGCAGCGAACTCGCGCCGCGCCGTCTCGTGGTCGTGGCGGCGGTCGCCGTAGGCGGACTCCATCAGTAGCACGTCGGCGCCGGAGAACGGCTCCGGGGGCAGCAGCAGGGGGTGCCCGGGGCGGCCCAGGTCGCCGCTGACGGCCAGGGTGTGGCCGTCCTCCAGGGTGAGGTGGGCCCAGGCGGAGCCGAGGATGTGCCCGCCGTGGTGCAGCCTCAGCTTCGTTCCGGCCATGATCTCGATTTCGCTGCCGATCTCGACCGGGTCGAAGAACGTCAGCGTGTTCTCGACGTCCGTGTCGTCGTAGAGCGGCTTGGCGGGGCGGTGCTTGGACCAGCCGTGGCTGTTGGCGTGCTCGGCTGCCTCCATCTGGAGGCGGGCGCTGTCACGGAGCACGATTTCGGCGAGCCGGGCGGTCGGCGCGGTGCTCAGGATCGGGCCCCGGAAGCCGTGCCGGACCAGGCGCGGCAGATAGCCGCAGTGGTCCAGGTGAGCGTGGGTGATGACCACGGCGTGGAGGTCGGAGGCATCGAAGCCGGGCTTCTCCCAGTTGCGACGGCGCAGGTCCGCGAAACCCTGGAAGAGCCCGCAGTCGACCAGGATGCGGGCGTGGTCGCTCTCGACGAGGAACTTGCTGCCGGTGACCGTGCGTACCGCACCGAGCAGACGCAGGAGTGCGGGTCTGGGCGCGGCGGTGGCGGGGCGCGGGGCTGTCTCGGACACGACCGGCCCTCCCTTCGGTAAGGGGATCCGGTTCTCACCATCGCACCGGGTGCGGGGGCCGGCAGGGGGCCGACAGGCCCCGGCAGGGGACCGACCGGCCCATGCGCGGCCGGTCGAGTCCGGTCCAGCCTGGCGGTGACACCTCAAGCGGTGGGAAATGGAAGAAAGGGACGTCATGGAGGCACTGGTCTTCCACGGCGCCGGACAGACCGCATGGCAGGGCCTACCGGACCCGGGCATCAAGGACGCCGCCGACGCGATCGTTCGTGTCGACGACGTCACCATCTGCGGTATCGACCTGCACGTCGTCAAGGGCGACGTGCCCGAGGGGACCCCGGGCAGGATCCTCGGCCATGAGGCGGTCGGCACCGCCGTCGAGACCGGCGGCGACGTCCCTACGGTGCGGCCCGGGGACCGGGTGCTCGTCTCCGGCATCTCGGCCTGCGGCCGCTGCCGCTTCTGCCGCGAGAGCCACTACGGCCAGTGCTGCGGGAGCAGCGGGCGGGTGCTGGGCCACAGGATCGCCGGCACAGCCCGTGCGGGCGACACCGGTGCCCTCAAGGTCGCGCTCGGTGGGGCCCGGCACGACGCCGTCACCGTCCCGGCCACCCGGCCGTGACACCGAGAGGACGTGAAGACGATGAGCAGAACCCAGCACAGGCCGGGCGCCGCGGAGGCGCCGGCCGGACGCACGGACCTCGGACGGCGGATCGCCATGCGCCGTGAGGAACTCGGCCTCACCCGGGACCAACTGGGTGAGCGCTGCGGGGCTGACGGCGCGTACATCACCTACCTGGAGGAACACGCGGCAGCGCCGGCGACCGGCTCCCTCCTGCGTCTCGCCGACGCGCTGGGGACGACCACGGCGGAACTCTCCGGCGCGACGACGGAATACCCACCCGGCAGAGGAACGGCCGTCCGGGACGCCGAGCTGGTCGAGTTGTCCGAGGGCGAGTGCCGGCGGCTGCTTTCCACGCACGGCGTCGGCAGGATCGCCGTCTTCACCCCGGACGGTCCGGCGATCTTCCCGGTCAATTACGTGGTGGCGGGCCGCGACATCGCCTTCAGGACCTCGGGTGACGCGGTGCTCGCGCGGGCCGCCGGGACGGAAGTGGCCTTCGAGGTCGACCGCATCGACGACGTCACGCGCCTGGGATGGAGCGTCATGGCCGTGGGCGAGGCAGAAGGCGTCACCGATGCGGAGGAGCTCGGTCGGCTCGAGGCCGTCTCGTACTCGCTGCCTTGGGCCGGCGGTCCGCGGACCCACTGGATGAAGGTCACTCCGATCCGGATCACCGGGCGCCGGGTGATCCGGCAGTGAGCCCGCTTCGCGCCGTCGTCCTGGACACCGACGGGGTCCTCCTCGACTCCGCCGCGCTGCACGCCGCTGCGTGGAAGTCCGCTTTCGACGGCTGCCTCGACGCCTGGGCGGCCGACACGGGCCACGCAGCCCAGCCGCCCTTCGACACCGAGCGGGAGTACCGGGAACTGGTGGACGGGAAACCCCGTCTCGACGGCGCTCTCGCCTTCCTGACCGCGCGCGGCATCGAGCTGCCGCCTGGCGACGCCGCGGATCCGCCGGGGTGCGGCACGGCGTGGGCGGTCGCCGCCCGGAAGGAGCGCGCGTTCACGGAGGCGCTCCAGGCCGGAGCCGTCGAGGCGTTCTCGGAAGTCCGGCCCGCACTCGAAGCGCTGCGCGACCGGGGGATGAGGTGCGCCGCTGTATCCGCATCCAGGCATGCCCGCCCTTTGCTGGAGTCCGCCGCGATCACCCCCCTCGTCGACGTGCTCGTGGACGGCACGGACGCCGACCGGCTGGCCCTTGCGGGCAAGCCGGACCCCGCCCTGTTCCTGGAAGCGGTACGCCGGCTGCACGTGGACCCGGCCGACGCGGCGATGGTCGAAGACGCTCTGGCCGGGGTGGAGGCAGGCCGACGCGGGCACTTCGGCCTGGTGATCGGCCTCGACCGGTCCGGCGGCACGTCTGCCGCGGAGAGCATGCGGGCTCACGGCGCGGATGTCGTGCTCCCAGACCTCACCGCCGTCGTCGACACCGTTGCCGGAGCGCGGCTGTGAACACCGCGTGGACCCGGACTTTCGACCGCTACGACCCGAAGACGGAGCGGGTCGTCGAGGCCTTGTGCACGCTGGGGAACGGCCGGTTCGCCACGCGCGGAGCCGCCCCCGAATCACCCGCCGACGCCGTGCACTATCCCGGCACCTACGCGGCGGGCTGCTACAACTGGCTCCCCTCGCAGGTGGCCGGCAAACAGGTCGGCAACGAGGACATGGTCAACCTCCCCGACTGGACCCGGGTGCGCTACCGCTGCCTGCCGGAGGACGGGCCGGCGGGGGAGTGGCTCACTCCCGACGACCCGAGCCTGCGCCATCACCGCGCCGTACTGGATCTGCACGCGGGGACCCTCACCCGCCGCATGCTGTTCCAGGACGGCCACGGCCGTCGGCTGGGCGTCACCCACATCCGACTCGTTCACATGGCGGACCCCTACCTCGCCGCTCAGCAGAGCACCTTCCGCGCGTCCGGATGGCGCGGAACCATCGAGATCCAGTCCGTACTCGACGGTGACGTCACCAATGCCGGCGTAGCACGGTACCGGGCCCTCGATGGGCGCCACCTCACCGGCCACTGCGCCGGCGTCGGCGCGGACGGCATCGCCTGGCTCTCCTGCGAGACCACATCGCTCCGCACCCGGATCGGCATCGCGGTACGCACATCCTCCCGCCCCCTGGCCGCCATGAACCCGAGCTGCACGGAGGCGGCGACCGCGCAGACCTTCCGGTTGCCGATCTCCCGCGGACATCCCGTCGTCGTCCTCAAGTCGGCCGCCCTGTACAGCTCGCTGGACCGGCCGGTGGGCGATCCGCTCACGTCCGCGGTCGAACACGTCACGTACGCACCGGACTTCGCGACCGCGCTCGCCGGCCACAAGGCCGCCTGGGAAGACCTGTGGAGCCGGGGCGAGGTGAAGGTGCCCGGCGAGGCCGGCAGGATCCTGCGCCTCCACGCCTTCCACGTCCTGCAGACCCTTTCCCCGCACACGGCGGAGCTCGACGCCGGCGTACCCGCCAGAGGCCTGCACGGAGAGGCGTACCGGGGCCACGTCTTCTGGGACGAGCTGTTCGTCACCCCCTACCTCACCCTGCACCTCCCCGAGGTGGCACGCGCCGTGCTCATGTACCGCCACCGGCGCCTGCCCGCGGCCCGTGCCGCAGCGCGGCGGGCCGGGGAGCAGGGCGCGATGTTCCCCTGGCAGAGCGCCAGTTCGGGGCACGAGGAAACGCAGACATTGCACCTCAATCCGCGCTCCGGCCGCTGGCTGGCGGACCACTCCCGCCTCCAGCGCCATGTGGGCTCCGCGATCGCCTGGAACGTCTGGCGCTATGCGCAGACCACCGGTGACACAGGCTTCCTGTACGGCCCCGGCGCCGAACTGCTCATGAGCATCGCCCGCTACTGGGGAGCGGTCGCCGACTACGACACCGACCGGGAGCGCTACCGGATCCGCGGGGTCGTGGGCCCGGACGAATACCACGACGCCTACCCCGGGGCCGCAACTCCGGGGATCGACGACAACGCCTACACGAACGTGACCGCCGCATGGGTACTGGCCCGCGGACTCGAGCTGGCCGCAGAGCTGCCGCGGACGCGCATGCGTCAACTTGAGCAGCAGCTGGGCCTCGACGCAGAGGTGCTGAACCGCTGGGAGGACGTCTCACGCCGTCTCTACGTCCCCTTGCACGGCAAGGTCATCAGCCAGTTCGAGGGCTACGGCGAGCTGGCCGAGCTGGACTGGGACGGCTATCGCGCTCGGTACACGGACATCCGCCGCCTCGACAGGATCCTGGAGTCCGAGGACGACACGGTGAACCGCTACCAGGCGTCGAAGCAGGCCGACACCCTCATGCTCGGCTACCTCTTCCGCCCCGACGAGCTGCACGACATCTTCGCCCGGCTCGGTTACCGACTCGACGATGCCCTCTGGCGGGCGACCGTCGCGTACTACTTGCGGCGCACGAGCCATGGTTCGACGCTCAGCAGTCTCGTCCACGGCTGGGTCCTGGCCCGCCACAAGGGCCCCGACGCCTGGCGGTACTGTGAGGAAGCCCTGCTCGGAGACGTGATGGACATCCAGGGCGGCACCACCGGCGAAGGCATCCACCTCGGAGCCATGGCCGGCACCCTCGACCTCATCGAACGCGGCATCGTGGGGCTCGAGGCCGGCCCGGACGGACTGCGCATCGACCCCGTCCCGCTCCGGGAGGTGCCCCGCTGCTCCTTCACCGTCGACTGCCTGGGGCACCGCGGCATCCATATCCGGTTCGTCCCAGGAAAACTGGGCATCGAGGTCCCCTCATCCCGAACGGCACATCCCCTTCCCCTGTGCCTGTCCGGTGGCGTGACCGCGGACCTGCCCGCGGGGCGGCAGAGGTGGTTCCGCATGGAAGCCGGCTGACCAGTGGACACCGTTCAGGAGTGCGCACACTCCCCCGCAGGCACGGCACCGTCATCGTCGCCGCGTAGACATCCGCGATGGTCGTCTCGGACCTGCCCGCCGCCCGCACGGCCTGCGCCTGTCGGGCATGAGCCCTGCGGTTCCCTGCCCGGCCCGCCATGGGCAGGTCGGCCCCTCCGAGGTACGGACCGGTCGGCCCCTCGCTCCTGTCCCACTCGGCACTGCGGCGCAGCCACCTCCAGGCGTGACCGTGGAAGCCGGATGCCGATCCAGGCTCCGTTTCCGGAAGAGGTGGCCACGATGCAGCGCATCCGTATCCAGCCCCACCTGAAGCAGCCCCACAAGCCCGCGCCGCTGGACCTCCGCACGCCGTCCGGCCGCCCGCTCCCGTACTGAGTCCGGAGGTCGTCATGGCAAGCACACGGCACGTCATTCCGTTCGCGGAACTCGGCCGACAGGACGTCGGGAGTGTCGGGGGCAAGAACGCCTCCCTGGGGGAGATGACCGCCCACCTGGCCGGTGCCGGTGTGCGCGTCCCTCCGGGGTTCGCAACGACGGCCGACGCGTACGGAGAGCTGCTCGACGGACACGGACTGCGCGGGCGGATCGAGGAACAGATCGTGCGCCTGCGCGAAGGCGCCGCGCTCGACGAGGTCGGGGCCGCGATCCGGTCGATGACCCTCGCCGAGCCGCTGCCCCCAGGGCTGCGGGCCGAGATCGTCTCCGCGTACGAGCAGCTGGGGCGCGACGAAGGACGCGCGGAGCCGGAGGTCGCCGTGCGCAGCAGTGCCACCGCCGAGGACCTGCCGGAGGCGAGCTTCGCCGGCCAGCAGGAGACGTACCTGAACGTGCGCGGGACCGCCCGGCTGCTGGAGTCGGTGCACCGCTGCTACGCGTCCCTCTACACCGACCGCGCCATCGACTACCGGGAGCGGATGGGCTTCGACCACCTCCAGGTCGCCCTGTCCGTCGGCGTCCAGACCATGGTCCGCTCGGACCTGGCCGGCGCCGGCGTGATCTTCACCCTTGACCCCGAGAGCGGATTCCCCGAGGTCATCGTCATCAGCGCGGCGTTCGGGCTCGGTGAGACAGTCGTCAGCGGGCAGGTCGACCCCGACGAGTACACCGTCTTCAAGCCCAGCCTGGAGGACCCGGAGCTGGATCCGCTGATCGACGTACGCGTCGGAGCGAAGCGGCGGAAGGCGGTCTACGCGGAGCACGGACTGACCCGGACCGTCGACACCACCCCCGAGGAGCGCTCGCAACGGGTCCTGACCGACACCGAGGTCCGGCTCCTCGCCGACTGGGCACTGACCGTCGAAGGGCACTACGGCTGCCCCATGGACCTGGAATGGGCCAAGGACGGCCTCACCGGAGACCTGTGGATCGTCCAGGCCCGACCCGAGACCGTACAGTCCCGCCGCGCCGCCTCCACCCTGCGCCGCTGCCGCCTGACGGCCACGCCCGGTACGCCTCTCGTGGACGGCACCGCCGTGGGCGAAGCCATCGGCAGCGGACCGGTCGTCGTTCTGGACACTCCCGTCGACCTCGACCGCTTCCCGTCCGGCGGGGTGCTCGTCACCGGCATCACCGACCCGGACTGGGAACCGATCATGAAGCGTGCCTCCGCCATCGTCACCGACCACGGCGGCCGCACCTCGCACGCAGCGATCGTCAGCCGCGAACTCGGCGTCCCCGCCGTCGTCGGCACCGGCCGGGCGACTCAGGCCCTGCCCGACGGACAGAAGGTGACCGTCTCCTGCGCCGAAGGCGGACGCGGCAAGGTCTACGACGGGCTGCTCGCCTACGAGGAGACGGAGACCGACCTCGCCGGCATTCCCGCCACCCGGACGCGCGTCATGCTCAACCTCGCCGACCCCTCCGCCGCCTTCCGATGGTGGCGCCTGCCGGCCGACGGTGTCGGCCTGGCCCGGCTGGAGTTCATCGTGGCGCACCAGGTCAAGGTCCACCCCATGGCCCTCCTGCACCCCGAACGCCTGGACCACGCCGACCGCTGCGCCGTCGATCAACTCACCGAGGGCTACCTCGACCGCACCCGCTACTTCACGGACCGCCTGGCGTACGGCATCGCCCGGATCGCCGCCTCCCGCTGGCCCGCCCCCGTCGTCGTACGGACCAGCGACTTCAAGACCAACGAGTACGCACGACTCCTCGGCGGCCGTCCGTTCGAGCCGGTCGAAGCCAACCCGATGATCGGCTGGCGGGGTGCGAGCCGCTACTACAGCGACGGATACCGGGAAGGATTCGCCCTCGAATGCCGGGCGCTGCGCCGGGTCCGCGACGAGATGGGCCTGACGAACGTGATCGTCATGATCCCCTTCTGCCGCACCCTCGACGAGGCCGACCGGGTCCTGGAGGTCATGGGCGAGGAAGGCCTCAGACGAGGGGAGAACGGGCTGAAGGTGTACGTCATGGCGGAGATCCCCGCCAACGTCATCCTGGCCGAGGACTTCGCCGAACGCTTCGACGGCTTCTCCATCGGCAGCAACGACCTCACCCAGCTCACCCTGGGCGTCGACCGCGACTCCGAAGCCCTCGCCCGCGTCTTCGACGAGACCGACCCGGCCGTCACCCGCAGCATCGAGACCCTCGTCCCGCGCGCCCAGTCCGTCGGCCGTCCGGTCGGCCTGTGCGGCCAGCGGCCCAGTGACGACCCCGCCTTCACCGAGTTCCTGGTCAAGACCGGCATCGACTCGATCTCCGTCGCCCCGGACAGCTTCGCCTCGGTCAAGCAGCACGTGGCCGCCGCCGAACTGGCCCGGTACGGGGAGGGCCGAACGGCCCCATCCGGGACCCGATGGCCCCAAGCGGAGCAGCCGTCCCCCTCGCGACAGTGAAAGAAAGCAGCACAGGAAGGCGCTGACCAGGCGCCGGAACGGAGCACACCATGCCAGGAACGCACCCGGAGCGCAGGCGCAGCCCGTTCCCCGACTTCAGGGACTGGTTCGGCACCGATTTCCCCCGGTTCCCGCAGTGGCGGCCGTCGTTCGACACCCATCCGATCGCGATCGAGGTGACCAACAAGGACGGGCAGTACACGCTGCGTGCCGAACTCCCCGGGATGGACCCCGACAAGGACATCCAGATCACGGTCGAGGGGGACACCCTCACCGTCAGTGCCGAGCACACCGAGAGCAAGGAGGAGAAGGATCACTCGGAGTTCCGCTACGGCTCCTTCCAGAGGACCGTGCGCCTGCCCGGGCCGATCCCCTCCGACGAAGTCGAGGCAGCGTACGAGGACGGCGTACTCACCGTGCGCGTGCCGATGCCGGCCGCGCCCGAGGAGTCCAGGCGCAGCATCCCCGTCAAGCGCACCACAGCAGAGGGCAAGGGAGAGTCGTCATGACGTCCAAGCGCGTCCTGGTCGCCTACGGCACCAAGCACGGTGCGACCGCCGGAATCGCTTCCGAGATCGGCAGGACCCTGCGTGAGGACGGCCTCGACGCCGTCGTGGTCCCCGCCGACGACGTGGACGACGTACGCGGCTATGACGCCGTGGTGCTCGGAGGCGCCCTGTACGCCGGGCACTGGAGCGGCAAGGCCAAGCGCTGCGCCGAACGCAACGAGGACCTCCTCAAGCATCGTCCGGTCTACCTGTTCAGCAGCGGCCCCGTCGACAGTTCCGCCGAGCAGCACGACATTGCGCCGGTCCCGGCGGTGGCCCGGGAGATGGAGCGCCTCGGCGCACGCGAGCACGTCACTTTCGGCGGCAGCATTACCTCCAATACGCCCGGGTTTATCGCCCGGGCCATGGTCCGTGCGGGCAAGGGCGGGGACTTCCGCAATCCCGAGCGGATCCGGACATGGGCCCACCACATCAGCGCCGAACTCGCCGCTCCCCGCTGAGCGGCCGGGCAGGATCAGAGCGCGCGGAGGTGCACGATGTCCGAGACCGGCACGCCCGGAGACGGGCCCACGCGATCGCGTCCGGCGAGGGTCGGCCGGGTGCGTCGGCTGTTCGACGGACGTCCGAACGAGCTGCGTCGGCCGGTCGACCGGACCCGGCGCCGCTGGAACGTCGTCTTCGTACTGTCCTTCCTGATCGCCTTGCTCTGCGGCGTCGTCGTCACGACGGCCGTCTGGGACTCCGAAAGCCGGACCGCCGGGGAAACGGCCCGCCACCGGCACCGGATCGAGGCGACGACGGTCGGCTCCGCGGAGCGCGCGGTCTCCAGCCGTTCCAGCGGCACCTCGCGTGTGGTCGCTCCAGCCGTCTGGGAGTATCCGGCCGCTCACCAGCACTCCGGCAGGGTCTCCGTCCCGTTCGGCACTCCGGCAGACCGGACGGTCGCGATCTGGGTCGATGACGCGGGCAGGGAAGCGCAAGCGCCTTCGTCCGAAGCTCAACGCGCGCTCACGGCCGCAGCGGCGGGAGCCGGAGCTTTCGGACTGCTCGCCCTTGCCTCGGGAGCAGTGATCCGTCTTCGCCTCCACCTCGTCGAGACCCGCAGCCTGGCCCAGTGGGAGCACGAGTGGGAGGCCGTGGAGCCGCGCTGGTCCGGCAGGCTGCGGCGCGAACAGGGGCCCGGCGATGACTGAGGCAGCCACCAGGCCCCTGTCCCCCGCGGGCGGGCTGCCCCCGAGCCCTGACCCTCTGGAACCGTTGCCGCTCCTGAGGCGCGAGCTCGGCACCGGGCCGAGTGGACTCTCCGCACGCGAGGCGGCCCGCCGCCTTGCCGTCTACGGCCCGAACGAGGTCCGCCGCAAGGCGCGTACGTCACTGGGGCGTGAACTAGTGCGGCAGCTGGTCCACCCCTTGGCCCTGCTGCTCTGGGCGGCCGCGGTGCTGGCGTTCGTCGCCGGCATCCCCGTGCTCGGATGGGCCATCATCGCCGTGGTTCTCGTCAATGCGGCGTTCGCGCTCCTCCAGGAACGGCAGGCCGAACAGGCGGTGGAGACACTCGCGAAGTACCTCCCCGAGCACGCCCTGGTGATCCGCGACGGCCGGCCCTCGGCGGTGGAGGCAAGAGAACTGGTGCCGGGCGATCTGGCCGTTCTCGAAGAGGGCGCCAAGGTTCCCGCCGACGCACGGCTGACCGAGGGAGGCATCGAGGTCGACCTGTCGATGCTGACGGGGGAGTCCACCCCCGCCGAACGTATCGCCGGCCCCGGACTCATCGGAGCACCGCTGCTGCAGGAACCCAACCTCGTGTTCAGCGGCACCGTCTGCACCGGGGGCCAGGCCCAGGCGATCGTGTTCGCCACCGGAGACCACACGGAACTCGGCCGCATCGCCGCACTGAGCCAGGGCACCCGCCGCGACCCCAGCCCTCTGGAACAGCAGGTCAAGAAGGTCGCCTGGCTCATCGCCGCCGTAGCGGTCGCCATGGGCGGCGTGTTCCTGGCGGCCGGAGTCGCCGTGGGCCTGCCGCTGACGGACACCCTCATGTTCGCGATCGGGCTCCTCGTCGCCAACGTCCCCGAGGGCCTGCTGCCGACCATCACCCTCGCACTCGCCGTCGGCGTACGCGTCCTCGCCCGCCAAGGAGCGGTGATCAAACGCCTGAGCGCCGTCGAAACGCTCGGCTCCACCAACGTCATCTGCACCGACAAGACCGGAACCCTCACCCAGAACCGCATGCGACTCCAAGCCGTGTGGACGCCGGAGCACGGAAGGGAGCCCGGCCCCTGGGACGGAGAGCTGATGCGGACCAGCGCGCTGTGCACGACGGTCACCCGGGACGAGGAAGGCGCACTTCGCGGCGACCCGACGGAGATGGCTCTGGTAGAAGGCGCCGCTGCCCACGCCGCTCCCGTCGACCTCGACGGCCGTGACACCGGGCGCCGGGCCCTCTTCCGCTTCGACCCCCGGCTGCGTCTGATGTCCGTGGTCCAAGCCGATGGCGTGCAGGGTCTGCGCGTCATCGTCAAGGGCGCGCCGGAGACGGTGTTGCACACCCTGGAAGGCAGTTCGGGGTCCGCGGCCGCCGCGGCGGAGGAACTCGCCCACGAAGGCATGCGCGTCCTGGCCGTCGCCGTCCGAACACTGCCGGCCGGTGCCGAGGTACCGACCCGTCGCCAGGACGCGGAGACCGGGCTCCGCCTGCTCGGGCTCGTCGGCCTGTATGACCCGCCACGCCCCGAAGTCGCCGCCGCCGTCCGGCGCTGCCATGAGGCAGGGCTCCGCGTGCACATCGTCACCGGCGACAACGGCGCCACCGCCGCGGCCGTCGCCCGCGAAGTCGGCATCGGCCTGCCTCGTCTGCAAGTGGTGGCACAGTCCGAGTCGATCGGCGACCACGAACTCGACGCACTCCTCGCATCGGCGGACGCCGAAGTCGTCTTCGCCCGCTCCTCACCCGAGACGAAGCTGAAGGTGGCCGACGCCCTGCGTGCACACGGGCAGATCGTCGCCATGACCGGTGACGGGGTCAATGACGCCCCCGCCCTGCACCGGGCCCACATCGGAGTGGCGATGGGACTCTCCGGCACGGACGTGGCTCGTGAGGCGTCCACCATGGTGCTGACCGACGACAACTTCGCCACCATCGTCACCGCGATCGAATCCGGCCGCCGCGTCTACGACAACGTCCGCAAGTTCATCGTCTACATCTTCGCCCACCTCACCCCCGAGGTCGTTCCCTTCCTGGTCTTCGCGCTGTCGGCCGGCACGGTCCCGCTCCCGCTGACCGTCCTGCAGATCCTCGCCATCGACCTCGGCACCGAGACCCTCCCGGCTCTGGCCCTCGGCCGCGAACGAGCCGAACCGGGCACCATGAGCCGCCCGCCCCGCCCGAGTTCGCAAGGAGTCATCTCCCGCGACATGCTCATCCGCAGCTGGGGCTACCTCGGTACCGTCTCCGCCATCCTGGTCATGGGCGCGTTCTTCTACGTACTGTGGCGCGCGGGCTGGCAACCGGGCGACCCCACCGGCACGGGCAGCCCCCTGCACCACGCGTACGTCACCGCGACCACGGCCACGTTCGCCGGCATCGTCACCTGCCAGGTCGGCACCGCCTTCGCCGCCCGCACCGACCATGCGGCCCTGCGCGACATCGGCCTGTTCACCAACCCCCTGCTCCTGGCGGGCATCGCCTTCGAGCTCGCCTTCACCGCGGCCCTCGTGTACGCGCCGCCCCTGCAGGGCCTGTTCGGTACCGCCGCCCTGCCACTGGACGTCGTCGCACTCATCGCCACCTTCCCCGTCCTCGTCTGGGGCACCGACGAACTGCGGCGCTGGGTCCGGCGCACTCACCGGCACACGACGCCCTGACACCCATGACCGGAGGCACGCCATGACACACACCGCAGAATGGAAGGTCCGTCTCTACCTCTTCGAGGAGGACCAGACGACGAAGGCACGCCTGGAACTCGACACGGGCACGAACCGGCTCACGGGGCACGGCACTGCCCGCTGCGCACCCCAGGACAATGACGTCCCGGAGATCGGCGACGAACTCGCGGTCGCTCGCGCCATGGAGGATCTCGCCCTCCAGATGAAACGAGCCGCCTACGGCGACATGCAGGCTGCCGGCGCCCCGTCCCTCCAGGAATCCCTCAAGCCGTACACCGGATGGCTGGACACCGAAGCGTGAACAGGAAGGACCTGGGCCGGTCCGACCAGCGCGTTCGAAGGGGATCTTGCACACCGTCCTCGGCAGGGACCTTTGGCCCCCATGAAGGTCCTGAGCGGCCCTCTTCCTGATGGGGTCCGCGGTGTCAGCGTGAGAACAGACCCCCACTGGTTCCGGGCGAGGAGACATCATGAACAGCACCGTCAGCGGCTCGGAACTCGGCTCCGTCATTGTCGGCGTCGACGGCTCCGAGCCCGCCCGTCAGGCCGCGCTCTGGGCAGCGGCAGAGGCCGAACGCCGCGGGCGTCCGCTGCACATCGTGTACGGCGCCGACACGGACGGCCGGGCCCTCTACGTATCCGCCGAGACCATCGAGCGCGTCCGCAGCGCCGGCCGCGAACTGCTCGACGAAACTGCCACCGCGGTCAAGGAACAGCACCCTGGTCTGGTCGCCACCACAGAGTTCAGCCGCGGCGACCCCGTCGCCAGCCTGCACCGGGCGGCCGGCCTTCGCGGCACCATCGTGGTCGGCAACCGGGGTCTGGGCGGATTCAACTCGCTCATGCTCGGGTCCGTGGGCCTGAAGGTCGCGGCCGGCGCGAAGACGCCCGTCATCATCGTCAGAGGAACCGACGGCGGCGCCGAGAGCGGGACGGTGCTCGCCGGGGTCCGTGACGAGCACGACCTGGACTGTGTGCGTTACGCGGCGCGCGAGGCCGAGCTCCGCAAGGCCGACCTGCGGCTGCTCCACGTGTGGAACGTGCTCCAGTCCGTCGGCAGCGTGGTGACCATGATGGACGACGTCACGGAGATCGCCGACGAATACGTCCGGCACCTGACCGCGGTGACCGAGCAGGTCCGCCAGGAGTTCCCGGACATCACCGTGCGGGCGGACGCCGAGAAGAGCGTGTCCGTCGCCGGTGTCCTGGTCGAGGCTTCCCACCACGCCGACCTGCTGGTCATGGGCGGACGGCGGGCATCCGCGTACCTGGGACCCACCCTCGGGCGGCACACCCACAGCCTCGTGCACCACTCCCACTGCCCCGTGCTGCTCATCCCGCGCCACACGGACAAGCACGGAGACGAATCGTGATGGCCCCCACCGAACGCCGCGAGATCGTTGTCGGCATCGACCCGGCCAGGGACTGGCACCTGCCCCTGGCCTGGGCGTCGGACGAGGCTCACCGCCGCAAGACCGGGCTCCGCCTCGTCGTGGCTGTGCCTCCGCCGTACCAGAAGCGGCAGGTCAATGGCACCCCTCGCACCACGGCCCTGCACCAGGCGGGCTCGGAAGCCCTCGCGGCCGGTACCGACTGGGCGAGGGAACGGCACCCGGGGGCCGCCGTGGCCACAGACCTGATTGAAGGACTCCCCGTCCCCGCCATAGGCCGCCTGTCCAAGCAGGCCCGCATGCTCGTACTCGGATCCCGCCACCTGAGCCGGACCGCGGAGCACTTCAGCGCCGGCTCCACGGTGGTCCCGGTCACGGCCCAGGCGCACTGCCCGGTCGTCGTGGTCGGAAACCCCGAGCACATCACCCAGCAGCCGCCCTACCTGGTCGTGGGCATCGACGGCAGCGAGTCCTCGAAGGCGGCGCTCGCGCTGGCCTTCGAGGAAGCCGACCTGCGCGGCGCCGCACTGCGCGCCATCGCGGTATGGCAGCCGCCGGTCTTCCTGCTCCACGACGAGGAGGTCGCACTGCAGGCCCAGCGGCGGATGCTGTCCGAGGCCACGGCCGGCTGGTCGCAGAAGTACCCGGATGTGAAGCTCTCCCACGAGATCCCGATCGGGCATCCGGTGGAGGAGCTCGCGGAGGCCGCCGAGCACGCCCTGGCCGTGGTGGTGGGCCGCCGCGGACGCGGAGGCTACTCCGGCATGCGCCTGGGTTCCGTCGTCCACGGACTGCTGCACCGGGCGTTCTGCCCGGTGATCACGGTTCCGGCCGAATAGGACCGCCATGGCTATGACCCCGGCCACCGCAGAGGCACCGGTACGCACGCTCGGCGGGCTCACCGACCTCGAGGCAGAACGTCGGCTGGCCGAGCACGGCCGCAATGAGATCCCGCCCGCCCCGGCGACACCCTGGTACGCCAGGGTGCTGGCCCAGCTGCGCGATCCGCTGATCATGGTGTTGCTGGGCGCGGTGGTACTGACGATCGCGATCGGCGACCACGCCGACGCGGTGGTCATCGCCGTGGTAATCGTCGTCAACACAACCGTGGGCGTCGTGCAGGAGACCCGTGCCGACCACGCCGTGGCCGCTCTCTCCGCGATGTCGGCACCGAAGGCACGGGTCCTGCGGGACGGAGCCCCGCGTGAGGTCCCCGCCGCCCTCGTGGTGCCCGGCGATGTCCTGCTCCTCGCCGAGGGCGATATCGTGGCGGCCGACGCCGATGTCACCGAGGCGTCCGCCCTCATGATCGACGAATCCATGCTCACCGGGGAATCCGTCGCCGTGGACAAGGCGGACGATTCGACGGTGGGCGCGGGGACCGTGGTCGTGCGAGGCCGGGGTGTGGCGACGGTGAGGGCCACCGGCCCGGACAGCGCGCTCGGCCGGATCGCCGCGCTCCTCGACACCAAGCGGGAGCCGACGCCCCTGCAACACCGTCTCGCCTCGCTGGGGCGCATCCTGGCCGTCGTCACCGTGGCCCTGTGCCTGGTGGTCTTCGGCCTCGGGCTCGTACAGGGCCTGCCGCTCGGGATCATGGCGGTGACGGCCATCAGCCTCGCCGTCGCAGCGGTCCCGGAATCCCTGCCGGCCGTCGTGACCCTGGCCCTCGCGCTGGGAGCCCGGCGCATGGCGGCCCGGCACGCTCTCATCCGCCGGCTCCCCGCCGTGGAGACCCTCGGCTCTGTCACCGTCCTCGCCACCGACAAGACCGGCACCCTCACCGAAGGCCGCATGGTCGTCCAGCACGTGTGGACGCCACGGGCCGCGGTCGACTTCTTCGGGGTGGGGTATGAGCCGCAGGGAGACGTCCTGGTCGAGGGCAGGAAGCCGACGGCGGCCGAGCTCGGCCCCGTACAAGAGCTGCTGACGGCAGCGTCGCTCTGCAACGACGCCTCCCTGCGGCCGCCCCAAGGAGAGCCCCCGGACGAGGGCCGCTGGACCGCGGTCGGCGACCCCATGGAGGCCGCCCTCCTGTCGGCCGCGGTCAAGGCCGGGTGCGGCGAGCCGGAGCTTCTCAGGCGCACCCATCCCAGGACGTGGGAGATCCCCTTCGACAGTGGGCGCAAGCGCATGACTACGGTCCACCGCCTGTCGTCCGGCGGTGCCCTGGTGTGTCTGAAGGGCGCCCCGGAGGTGGTCTTGGACGCAGCCGTCCTTGCAGACCGCAGGGACCTCGTGGCCGGAGCCCGGCAGCAGGCGGCGACCCTGGCCTCCCACGGATACCGGGTGCTCGCCGTGGCGTCCGCCGAACACGCCGAGCAACCGGATAACGCGGAGACGGCCGAGGCGGGGCTGAGGCTCTTGGGCCTGGTCGCCATCAGCGATCCGCCGAAGCCCGCGGCAGCGGCCACTCTCGCCGCCTGCCACGCGGCGGGTATCACCACCGTCCTGATCACCGGAGACCACCCGGCCACGGCACGCGCGATCGCCGTCCGCGTGGGCCTGGCCGGCGCGGACAGCGATGACGAGACCGTGGTCAACGGCCCCGATCTGGCGGCAGGCCGGGTGGCCGACCTCACCGCCGCACGCGTCTTCGCCCGGACCGATCCACAGCAGAAGCTCGACATCGTCGACGCCTGGCGCGCCAAGGGGGCCGTCACCGCCATGACCGGCGACGGTGTCAACGACGGCCCCGCCCTGCGCCGCGCAGACATCGGGGTGGCCATGGGACAGCGGGGCACCGAGGTCGCCCGCCAAGCTGCCGATCTCGTACTGACCGACGACGACCTGTCGACCGTGGTCGCGGCCGTCGAGGAGGGCCGGCGGGTCTACGACAACATCCGCCGGTTCCTCGTCTACGGTCTGGCCGGCGGCGCCGCCGAGATCCTCGTCATGCTGATCGGCCCCCTCCTCGGCCTTCCGCTCCCGCTCCGGGCGGGCCAGATCTTGTGGATCAACCTCCTGACCCACGGTCTGACCGGGGTGGCCATGGGCGCCGAACCGGTGGACCCGCAGGCGATGCACAGGCCCCCGAGGCCGCCCGGCCAGCACATCCTCGGCGCGGGTGCCTGGCAGCGCCTCGTGGTGCTCGCCGCGGTCGTCACAGCCGCCTGCCTCACCGCCGGGACGGTCGCACGGGCCTGGGGCCTGCCCTGGCAGAGCGTCCTCTTCCTGTCCTTGCTCGCTGCGCAGCTCGGCGTCGTGCTGGGCCTGCGAACCCGCTTGCTGACCCGGGAGAACCTCTTCCTGCCCCTGTCCGTCCTCGCGTCCGCCCTCCTCGGGGCGGCAGCGCTCTACCTTCCGCCGCTGCAGTCGGTTCTGGAGACCGCACCTCTTGGATGGCCGGGCCTTGCCCTGGCATCAGCCGCCCTCGTGAGCGGCTTCGCGGCAGCCCGACTCGCACGACACGCTTTCCGAAGGAGCTGATGATCATGAAGGCGCACACCTCCGAGCACGGTCCCCATGCCTGCGTAGGCGACGAGATCGTGGTGGGCGGGCCCTCGGTGGGCAAAGCGGGTCGCGACGGCGAAGTCGTCGGTCTGCACCACGACGACGGCACCCCGCCCTACGACGTCCGCTGGTCGGACACCGGCAGGACGACCCTCTTCTTCCCCGGACCGGACGCACACGTTCGGCATCTCGGCGCGGACGAGTCCGGCTGACGCCTTCAGCCTGCGCGGGAAGGCGGTAGCGGGGATACGGTGAAGAGGCAGGCCGGACTTCCCCTGGGCGCCGCTTGGAGGTTACGCATGGGCGGGGACGAGCAGCGTGCCGCGCGTTCGGGGCTGCCGCGGCTCCGGCTGGACGAATTGCTCGAAGAGCTCCAGGTCCGCATCAACGAGGTGCGCGGCACCAGGGACCGGCTCAACGGGCTCCTCGAAGCCGTGATGTCCGTCGGCCGGGAGCTCGACCTTCCGCAGGTTCTGAGGGGCATCGTCGAAGCCGCCGTCGTCCTGGTGGACGCGGAGTACGGAGCCCTGGGCGTCATCGGCGACGACCGGAAGCTCGCCCAGTTCCTCCCCGTCGGCATCAGCGACGGCCTCCGGGCCGAGATCGGCGACCTGCCCTCCGGCCACGGCATCCTCGGCGAACTCATCCGCCACCCCGAGGCCCTACGGCTGTCGGAGTTGTCCGATCACCCCGCCTCCTACGGGTTCCCGGCCCACCACCCCCCGATGCACTCCTTCCTCGGCGTCCCCATCCGGGTCCGCGAGGACGTGTTCGGCAATCTCTACATGACGGAGAAGCGCGGCGGCATCGACTTCGACGAGGAGGACGAGGCGGTCCTGTCCACGCTGGCGGTGGCAGCCGGCATCGCCATCGAGAACGCCCGCCTCTACGAGGAAGTGCGTCTCCGGGAACGCTGGCTGACCGCCAGCTCCGACTTCACCAGCGCTCTGCTCTCCGGCCTTGCCGAAACGGAGGTACTGGAGGGCATGCTGGAGCGGGCCCGCGACATCACGGGCGCTGACATCGGTGTCTTCTACCTCGTGGGCCAGGGCGGGGAACTGCGCGGCTCGCTGGCCCTGGGTGAGGGCGCCGAGGCGCATCGCGGCATCGTGTTGCCCAGCAGTGCGGGAACCCTGGCAGCAGCCGCCCTCGGCGAGGAGAACGGGCTGATCACTGTTGCCGACGTCGGGACCGACGGCCGGATCACGGTGCAGCCGGAACGCTGGACGGGCTTCGGCCCCGCCGTCGCCGTCACGGTCGGCACCAAGGAGAAGCTGAGCGGTGTCCTCATCCTTGCCCGCAGACGCGGCCGCCCGGCGTTCGCCCGCGCCGAGATCGCAGCCCTGCCCGGCTTCGCCGGCCAGGCCGCCCTGGCCCTGGAGCTGGCCGACCGGCGCCGGGACACCGAGCAGATGAGCATGCTGGCGGACCACGACCGCATCGCCCGTGACCTGCACGATCTTGCCATCCAGCGCCTCTTCGCCACCGGCATGACCCTGCAGAGCGCCCAACGCTTCGTCGAGCATCCCGAGGCCTCGGAGCGGCTCGCCCGAGCCATCGACGACCTGGACGCCACCATCAAGATCATTCGCTCGACGATCTTCGGACTCCGCGAACACGAGGCGCCCGGGGTCACGCCGAAGCTGCGGCTGCGTGCTGTCCAAGCCGTGGAGGAGGCCGCCCGGACACTCGGCTTCGCCCCGGCCCTGCGGATGGAGGGCCTGATCGACACCGACGTCCCCCCCGAGACCGCGGACGAGGCGCTCGCGGTGATCGGGGAGGCGCTTACCAACGTGGCCCGCCATGCACAGGCGGGCCGCGCAGAAGTGTCCCTCTCGGCCGTCGAGGGCGTACTGACCGTACGGGTCACCGACGACGGAGTGGGAGTGGCACAGGGAGGCCGTCGCGGCGGGCTCCGCAATCTCGCCGAGAGGGCCGAACGCCTGGGCGGCGAGCTCTCCGTATCGGCGCACGGGTCGACCGGGCGGGGGACGGAACTGGAATGGCGGGTACCGCTGGATGGAGGCGACTTCCCACCGCCCGGGTGACCCCCGTCGACACTCAGCTCCGGCCCTTGCCGTGCTCCGGCTCGTGCCCGTGCCCGTGTTCGTGGACCTGCGCGGCGATGACGGCGGCCTGTACCCGGCGCTCCACCCCCAGCTTGCCCAGCAGCCGTGAGATGTGGTTCTTGACCGTCTTCTCGGACAGGTACAGCCGCTTGGCGATCTGCGCGTTCGTGAGGCCCTCGCCGATCAGTTCGAGCACGGAACGCTCCCGCTCGGAGAGAGCGGCCAGCCGATCGTCGTCCGGAGCCTTGACGGTCTCCGGGTCCCTCAGCGAGTGCATCAGCCGAGCGGTCGTCGCAGGGTCCAGCATGGACTGTCCGGTCGCCACGGTCCGTACGGCCGAAACCAGGTCCGACCCCTTGATCTGCTTGAGGACGTAGCCGGCCGCTCCGGCCATGATCGCGTCGAGCAGCGCGTCCTCGTCATCGAACGAGGTCAGCATGAGGCAGGCCAGCTCCGGCATGCGCGAACGGAGCTCGCGGCACACGGTGATCCCATCGCCGTCGGGCAGCCGGACGTCGAGCACGGCGACGTCCGGGCGCAGCGCCGGCCCGCGGGTCAATGCCTGCTCGGCGGTGGAGGCCTCGCCGATGACGTCGATGTCGGGCTCCGCGTTCAGCAGATCGTGCAAGCCGCGGCGTACTACCTCGTGGTCGTCCAGGAGGAAGACCCTGATGGGCGCCCCGGACAAGACAGAGGGTGCTGATGCGTCGGACATGTACGCCCCTGTAATCGATCGGCTGTGCGTACGTCTTGTCGTACGCATTGTCTCAGGGGAGCGGGCGGACGCACCTTGTGGCGCGCCCCAGAGCCCAGCGGGGCGGCCAAGGGGCCTCAGGCAGCTCCGGCGGGCTGCCCTTCCAGCTCCATCCTCACGTCCACAACGCCTTCAACGGCACGGATGGCGCGGGCCACCAGCGGCACCAAGGCGCGATTACGGAGAGATCCGCGCAGGGTGACGACACCGTCCGTCACCGATGCCTGCAGATGGACCGGGGGAGCGAGTTCGGCGAGAACCACGTCGCGGATCTCCTCCTCGATCTCCTCGTCGGTGCGCAGGAAGACCTTGAGCAGGTCGCTCCGGCTCACGACCCCCTCCAACATCCCCACGCCGTTCACCACGGGGAGGCGCTTCACGCGCTTGCGGGCCATGATCTGGGCAGCTTCGGCGAGGGTGGCGTCGGGGTGCACGGTCACGGCCGGACTCGACATCAGCTCCTCGGCCAGCACACCCCCCGCCTTGGAAGCCTCTTCCATCTGATCGGGAAGCCGGGGGTCGTCCCGCCGGAACTCCTCCTTCGGCAGGAGATCCGCCTCGGAGACCACTCCGACGACACGCCCCTCGCCCTCCAGGACGGGCACGGCGCTGACCTTCCACTGGTCCATCAGCTCGACGATCTCCTTGTACGAAGCCTCACGGCCGATGGCCACGGCCGTATGGGTCATGACGTCGCTGACGGTGTACCGGGACGCGGGCATGACGCCCTCCTCACTGCTGGGGGTTCAGGTGCGGGACACCGGCCGTCAGAGATAGCTGCCACTGCCGTGCGGGGCATAGAGGTCGAGCAGCCGGATACGGGCGGCGTGCAGCCGGTGCGCGAGCACCTGCGCGACCCAGTGGCCCATCGCGGAGCCGAAAGCAGGGTCGGTATCCATCATCGTGCGCACCGCGCCGGCGTCGAATTCGTACGTGCGCACCGGCGTCGTGGCCACAGCGCCCAGTCTCCAGGCACTGGGCTGCAGCATCCACGAGCACCCCACGAGCTCGCCCGGTCCGAGCCTTTCGATCACTGCCGGCTGTCTGCCAGGCACATGCACGTCCAGGGCGACGATGCCGGTTCGGACGATCCAGAACCTGTCCGCCCGGCCGCCCTCGTTGAAGAGGCGCGCGCTCTCGGGGAAGTTGACCTCCCGTGCGATGTCCATCAGCCGGGAACGGTGCTCAGCCGGCAGCGCGCCGGCGATCTTCGTAGGGGGAGTGGTCCTCATGGCGGCCTCCGGTCGATTCCCATTCAATTCTGTGCGGCTCCACAGGCACTGGTCATGGGCCGACCGGCCCCCGATTCCGCAGGACAGGGGACCGTTCGGCCCTGGCACGGCACGCGAGGAGGCAAGGACGCTGGGTGAAGCCGACACTGACACGACGCGGTCGGAGCGGAGGGCCGTGTGATGGATCACGAAACCGCCTGGAGGCCGGACCACGGGCCCGTCCTGGACCCGATGCGGTCCACGGAGCAGCTGGACCGCTCCGAAGCGCTGCGGCTCCTGGGCACCGTGCCGCTGGGCCGCATCGTCTTCACCCACCAGGCACTGCCGGCCATCCGACCGGTGAACCACGTGGTCGAGGGGGAGGACGTGATCGTCCGGCTCGACGAAGGCGCTTCACGCGCGTCGCTGGTGGCGATCCCCGGCACACCCGGCATCGTCCTCGCCTACGAAGCCGACGCCATCGACCCCGACACGCATCTCGGCTGGAGTGTCGTGGTGATCGGCTACGCCGAGCTCGTCGAGAACCGCAACGACGCCGAACGGCTTGAGGCGCTGCTCGACCCGTGGACGAACCAGCCGATGGCCGGCGTGCTGCGCATCCGGGCCGAACTCGTCACAGGGTTTCGCCTGGGGCCGGAACCTCGGCCGATTTCTGCCGCCGGGTGAGTCCCGGCCCTGCTTCTGACACCTGGCGACGGCGTGGGCTGCGATCAGCGGCTACGGAGGTGCGCGAACCTGGGCGAAACGGGTGGAAAAGGGGTGTCGGATGGATTGGCTGGTGACGGTCACGGGCGCGGCCCTGGTCCTGCTGATTCTGCGGGACGTGTTCCACACGCTGTGGCACCCGACGCGTCACGGAGGGCTGAGCCGCCTGGTCATGACCACACTGTGGCGGCTGTCGTCCGTCCTGGGCACCCGTCGCACGGCAGCCGGCCTGGCCGGCCCGCTCGCCATGGTGTCCGTCGTCGCCCTGTGGGCCCTGACCGTGGCGGCGGGCTGGGCGCTGATCTACTGGCCTCACATGCCCGAGGCGTTCGTGTACGCGGGAGGGTTGCACCCCGACGATCATGCGAGCCTGCTGGACGCGACCTACGTCTCGCTGGTCACGCTTTCCACGCTCGGCCTCGGTGACGTCGCACCCGCCGAGGGGTGGCTGCGCCTCCTCGCACCCCTGGAGGCGCTGGTCGGGTTCGCCCTTCTGACCGCGACGGTCTCCTGGATCCTCGGCATCTATCCCGCGTTGGCGCGCCGCAGGGCGCTGGCACTGCGGCTCTCCCACCTCTCCCGTACCCATCCCTCGAAGGAACAGATCGACTCCCCGGCCGGGGCGGCCATGCTGGACAGCCTGGCCACGGCGCTGTCCGTCGCAGCGGTCGATTTCCTCCAGTACGCGGAGTCCTACTACTTCCACGACGGCGACGACCGGACCTCCCTCGCCCGACAGATCGACTACGCCGTCGACATCGCCGATGAGGCTTCGGAAGCCGGACACCGGGATGTCCGGCTCGCCTCCGCGGTGTTGCGTTCCGCCCTGGAAGACCTTGCGAGCATCCTGGACGAGCGCTTCCTGCACACCCAGGGATCACCCAGGCAAGCTCTCGACGCGTTCGCACACGACCACGGGCACCGGTGACCACGCCCTGCCCTGAGTCTCCCGGCGTGGACGACGACCTCGACCGTCGGGCCTTGGTCGACGACAGGGAGGCGCTTGAGACGGGACAGACCTGCCGGCCAGGCCGCCTCCGCCATGGTCGCGCCTGGTCGCACGATGATGGCCAGAGCGGTCATGAGCAGCTCCGCCGTCTCCTTTCGGGCCTCGTCGCTCAGCGGTACTTCGCGGTACCGGGCGAGGACCCCGGGCAGGGGGCTGCGCCGTGCGCCGTTTGCCCCATCGCGCAGGACCCCGCCCCGTGAGTAGGGCAGGCTGTGCCGGGAGACGCCCGAAGAGGAAGCGGGTACCTATGAAGCCGCCCGCCGGTACGGCGGTCATCGGGATCGGCAACGAGTTCCGGCGCGATGACGGGGTGGGGTGGGCCGCCATCGCGTTGTTGTGTGAACGGGAAGCACGGCGACCTCTCCCCTCCGGTACTGAGCTCGCCCGGAGCGACGGAGACCCCGGCCGCCTGATGACCCTCTGGGAGGACAAGGCCCTCACGCTCGTCATCGACGCCTGCTTCCCACCTGCGGCGCAGCCCGGGCGGACACACCGGTGGTGTGTGGCCCCGGGCGAGGTGCCGCACCCGGCTGCCGCAGGCAGGCAGAGCACCCACGGGCTGGGGCTCGCCGAGGCCTTGTGCCTAGCCGACAGTCTCGGGCGCGGTCCCGGCCGCCTCATCGTGTATGCGGTCGAGGGAGCGGACCGCTCGCTGGGCATGGGGCTCACCCCGGCGGTGGCGGCCGCTCTGCCGCATCTGGCCCGGCGCATCGAGGAAGACGTCCGGCAGCACAGCCGGGGAACTCGCCGGACCAGCCTCGGACCCGGGAGCCCGCTGGCCTGACATGCTGTCAGATCCAGGCGCGTGGAGACCGAGAGGCGAACCATGACCGATGCTTCGGATGCCGGAGCCACCCTTGACCAGGACGAGGCGGTTCTCGACCGCGACGGTCTGGCCGCGCTCGTGCGTGTCCTGAAGGCGCGCGGCCGCACGGTGATCGGTCCGACCGTGCGCGACGGCGCGATCGTCCTCGACGAGCTGGACTCCGCCGATGCGCTTCCCTACGGGTGGGGGGTCGAGCTGGAGGCGGGGCGGTACCGGCTCCGCCGCCGCGAGGACGGGGCCGTGTTCGCGCACAGCGCGGGACCCCAGTCGTGGAAGTCGTTCCTCCATCCGGAGCGCGTCCGCCAGTGGTCCACGGACCGCGGCCCGGACGGTGCGCCGGTCGTCCGTGAGGAGAAACAGGAGAGCATTTCATACGCGTTCCTCGGCGTGCGGCCCTGCGATCTGCGTGCCATTCAGATCCTGGACCGGGTGATGAGCGGGGGCAGGTACCGGGATCCCGCCTACCTCTCCCGGCGGACGGGCGCCTTCCTGATCGCGGCCGAGTGCACCGAGCCGGGTGCCACCTGCTTCTGCGTCTCGATGGGGAGCGGGCCGGCCGCCGACGCTGGGTACGACCTCGCCCTCACCGAGGTCGTGGACGATGCCGGCCACCGCTTCCTGTGCCGGAGCGGGAGCGAGGAGGGAGCCGCGGTCCTCGCGGAACTGCCGGGGCGGAGCCCCGATGGCTCCACCCGAGCGGCTGCGACCCAGGCCGTGAGCGCCGCCGCCGAACGCATGGGCCGCTCCATGCCGCCGGTGGACCTGCGCACGCTGATGCGGGACAACCTGGAAGCGGAGCGCTGGGACGACGTCACCGCCCGGTGCCTCAGCTGCGGCAACTGCACCATGGTCTGCCCCACCTGCTTCTGCACCACCACGGAGGACGTCACCGACCTGACCGGCGATCACGCCGAGCGCTGGCGCCTCTGGGACTCCTGCTACGACCTGGACTTCTCGCTGCTCCACGGCGGCCCGGTCCGGTCCAGCCCGCGCAGCCGCTACCGCCAGTGGCTCACTCACAAGCTGGGTACCTGGCACGACCAGTTCGACAGTTCCGGCTGTGTCGGCTGCGGCCGGTGCATCGTCTGGTGTCCCACGGGCATCGACCTCACCGAGGAAGCCCACGCCCTGCACCAAGAGGCCACGCAGCGGGAGAGCACGCCGTGACCTCGCATCCGGTTGGGTCTCCCGGCGAGGGGGTGTTCACCGCTCTGACTGCGGAGCACCGCGGGAAGCTGATGGCCCTCGCCCGGGACGTCGCCCTTCCGGGCGGTACGCGGATTTTTGAGGAGGGGGAGAAGGCCGACCGTTTCTGGGTCATCCGCTCGGGCACGGTCGCGCTCGATGTCCACATGCCCGGCCGGGGTCGCGTGGTCGTCGAGACCATTGGTGCGGGCAGCCTGCTCGGCTGGTCATGGCTGTGCCCGCCGCGGCAGTGGCACCTCGCGGCCGAGACCCGGGACCCCGTCCGTGCCTGGGAATTCTATGCCGCGGCCGTCCAGGACCTGTGCGCCGAGGACACGGCGCTGGGCCTGTCGCTGGTCACCGTCGTCGCCGAGACCATCGGCGACCGGCTTCGAGCCACCCGCACCCGGCTGCTCGACCTGTACGGACCGCAGGGGAGCGGGCCGGTGCCATGACGCTCACTCCCCTTTCCTACCGCGTGGTGGACCGCCGCGACGAGACGCACGACACGGTCACGCTCGTACTGGAGCCTGCCGCGAATGCTGTGGAGCCCTTCGCACCCGGCCAGTTCGCGATGCTGTACGCGTTCGGTGTCGGCGAGATCCCGGTGTCCGTGTCCCGGCTCGCGGACGGGCACCGGCTGACGCACACGGTCCGCGCCGTCGGGGCCGTCTCCCGCGCATTGTGCGGCCTGCGGATCGGCGGGTGGGTCGGCGTGCGCGGCCCCTTCGGCACTGCCTGGGACACGGCTGCCGCCCTCGGCAACGACCTGCTCGTCATCGCCGGCGGCATCGGGCTCGCTCCGCTGCGTCCCCTCGTCGACGCCGTGATGGCCGAGCCCCAGGCGTTCGGGCGTCTGAACGTCCTCGCGGGCGCCCGGACCCCCGCCGATCTGCTGTACGGGGATGAGTTCCCCGCCTGGGGAAAACCGTTCGGTGCCGTCACGGTCGACCGGCCTTCCGGCGGCTGGACCGGCCGGGTCGGCGTCGTCACCACGCTGCTTCGCGAGGCCCGGTTCACACCTTCGGACACGGTCGCCTTCGTCTGCGGTCCCGAGGTGATGATGCGCGCGACCGCACGCGCGCTGATCCACCAAGGGGTACGTCCCGACCGCGTCCGGGTCTCCCTCGAACGCAACATGCGCTGTGCCACCGGCCACTGCGGACACTGCCAGCTCGGGCCCCTGCTGCTCTGCCGCGACGGCCCGGTCGTCGGCTACGACCAGGCCGAGCCCCTGCTCACCGTCCGGGAACTGTGAGATGAGCACCCCCACCCCACCCCAGCCCCCTGCCCGCCCCCGCCTCGGCGTGTTCAAGTTCGCCTCCTGTGACGGCTGCCAGCTCACCCTCCTCGACTGCGAGGACGAACTGCTCGGCATCGCCGCCGAACTGGAGATCGCCCATTTCCTGGAGGCGTCCAGCGAAGCCGCGCCCGGACCGTACGACCTCGTCCTCGTCGAAGGGTCGGTCAGCACACCTGAGCACGTCGAGCGCATCCGGCGCATCCGCGCCGAAGCCCGCCACCTCGTCACCATCGGGGCCTGCGCCACGGCCGGCGGCGTGCAGGCGCTGCGCAACTACGCAGATGTCGAGGGGTACCTGGCGACCGTCTACGCCCGCCCCGACTACATCGAGACCCTCGCGACCTCCACGCCGATCTCGACCCACGTACCCGTCGACTTCGAACTGCGCGGCTGTCCCATCGACCGCGGTCAGCTCGTGGAGGTCATCACCGCGTTCCTCGCCGGACGCAAGCCCGCCATCCCGAACCACAGCGTCTGCTTCGCCTGCAAACGGCGCGGCAACGTCTGCGTCACCGTCGCTCACGGCACACCCTGCCTCGGCCCCGTCACCCACGCGGGCTGCGGGGCCCTGTGCCCGACCTACGGGCGCGGCTGCTACGGCTGCTTCGGGCCGGCCGGAACCACGAACCTTCCCGCGCTGGTCCCGCTCATGCAGCGCGACGGAATGAGCGAGGACGACATCGGCAGGTTCCTGCACACCTTCAACGTAACCGCCTTCACCACCGTGGAGGAGCAAGGACAGCCCGGCGTGACCGACGCTGAAGGACCGGGATGAGCGATCCCACGCCCCGATACCAGGAGCTGCGCATCCCCTCACTCGCCCGTGTCGAGGGGGAGACCGCGCTGCACCTGAGGATCCACGACGGCACGGTCACCGAAGCGCGGCTCAAGATCTACGAGCCACCTCGGTTCTTCGAAGCCTTCCTCCGGGGCAGAGCCCACACCGAGCCACCCGACCTCACCTCCCGCATCTGCGGGATCTGCCCCGTCGCCTACCAGATGAGTGCCTGCCGTGCCATCGAGGACGCGTGCGGTGTTGTCGTCGACGGACAACTGGCCGCCCTGCGCCGCCTGCTGTACTGCGGCGAATGGATCGAGAGCCAGACGTTGCACATCCACATGCTGCACGCACCGGACTTCCTCGGCGAAGACGACGTGATCGGTCTCTCCCGCTCCCATCCGGAGCACGTCAAGCGTGGACTGTGCCTGAAGCAGACCGGTAACGCCGTGGTCGAACTGCTCGGAGGCCGGGCCATCCACCCCGTCAACGTCCGGGTCGGAGGCTTCCACCGCGCTCCGACCCGCGCCGAACTCCGCCCCCTGGAAGAACGGCTGCGCACCGCCCTCGACGACGCCTGGGACACGGTGCGCTGGGTCGCCGGCTTCGAATTCCCGGACGCCGAGTGCGACGCCGACCTGTTCGCCCTCGCCGAGACCGGCACCTACGCCATCGAGTCCGGAATCCCCACCGTGCTCCCGTACGACGCGACCCTCCCGCCGTACAGCTTTCCCCTGCGCGACTTCACCGAGCACGTGGCCGAGGAGCAGGTCTCGCACTCCACCGCCCTCCACTCCCGGCTGGACGGCCGAAGGCACCTCACCGGCTCCCTCGCCCGCTGGGCGGTCAGCGGCCACCTGCTGTCCCCGCTGGCTCTGGAAGCGGCACGGGAAGCCGGGCTGGGCGACCCCCCGTCGCGCGCGGGTGCCGGGCGGGGAGAGGTCTGCCGGAACCCGTACCGAAGCATCCTCGTCCGGGCGGTGGAAGTCCTGTACGCGGTGGAGGAGGCCCTGAGGATCATCACGGAGTACGAACGTCCGGCCCGCCCGTGCGTGGAGGTGCCGGCCCGGGCCGGCACCGGCCACGGTGCCACGGAGGCGCCACGCGGCCTGCTCTACCACCGCTACGCGTTCGACGACGGGGGGCGTGTCACGGACGCCCGCATCGTTCCGCCGACCGCCCAGAACCAGGGCGCCATCGAGGAGGACCTGCGCCGGCTGGTCCAAGCCGGGCTCGATCGGGGTGAGGGCTCCGAGGCCGAGCTCACCCGGCTGTGCGAGCGGGCCGTCCGCAACCACGACCCGTGCATCTCGTGTTCGGCCCACTTCCTGGAACTGGACATCGAGCGCACCCACTGATCCCGCCCAGGCGTGACCGGCTGTCCGGGCGAGGTCGCGGCCCGGGCTTGCGGCCGGTCCGCAGGTGTCGTTACGTCGGATGGCGGCGTCGGAGCCGACCGGCAGCCGCAGCCGCAGCCGCATGCAGGCTCGCCACTGCCTTCTGCGCGCTGTCGGGAGGCTTCAGGTGCTCCTCGGATGACATACGGCCGTGTCCTCGGCGCGTTGGCACAGGTGCTTCATCGAGTACCGCTTACGGTCACTGCACGGCTACCGGCGCGAGCGCGGGGACGACAGGGCTCCGGCCGGCCGGACACCTCACCGCCTTCCAGTCACCTACCAGACGGAGCACAGCCGGCATGGAGCCAGTCGTCACTGTGGGCCTCGACGGCTCACCCGAGAGCCTCGCCGCTGCCCGTTGGGCCGCTGACGAAGCCGACCGCCGCAAACTCACGCTGCGCCTGCTGCACGCGTGGCCCCTGCTGGCGCCGGAACCGACCCACCTCCCCTCCGAGATGGATCAGAACTACTGGGCGAAGCGGATCGTGCACAACGCGAAGGCGGAGCTCCAAGCGCGCCACCCTGGCCTGACCATCGTCGGCAACCTGGTCGCCGAGGATGCTCAGGAGGCGCTGCTGAAAGCGGCAGCGGAGTCAGAGATGACCGTGCTCGGTTCGCGGGGGCTTGAGCCCGTCGAGAGTTATTTCCTGGGCGACATCAGCATGCCCGTCGTCGCACGGGCCGAGCGGCCGGTGGTCCTGGTGCGCGCCGGGACGCGCGAAGAGGGTCCGCCGTCCGCTCCAGGTGCCTCAGGCGGCGTAGTGGTGGCATTGAAACTGCGCGGTCCGTGCGACGACCTGCTCGCGTTCTCCTTCGCCGCCGCCGCGGCACGGGGCGTTCCCCTGCAAGCCGTCCACGGCCGAAGCATGCCCCTCCACGCTCACGCTCCCTGGGGCGTGGACCACGACGTGACCGAGAAGATCAGGCAGGACGCGCAGAAGCTCCTGAGCGACGCTCTCCGCCCCTGGCGCGAGAAGTTTCCGAGCGTGGAGGTAACTCCCGGTATCGGTCTTGAAAGCCCTACCAAGGTCGTGGTCCGGACTGCCAAGGGCGCAGGGCTCCTGGTCGTCGGCCGACGCAGGCATCGTCCCGCCCTGGCGCCCCCACTGGGGTCCGTGGCCACCGCCGCGATCCATCACGCGCGCTGCCCCGTCGCCGTCATTCCCCATGACTGAGCCGAGCCACAGCGAGGAGCCGTCGGTGCCTGCGCACCGCACCGACGCGTCCGCGCTCCGAACCGGCACCGGCCTCGATGTTCCGTCGCTCCCGCGCGCTGAGGTGTGCGAGACGCACACCGCGGTCCTGTTCTTCGTCGGCGACCGCGCCTACAAGCTGAAGAAGCCGGTCGACCTGGGGTTCCTCGACTACACGACCACGGCGGCCCGGCGGATCGTCTGCGAACGGGAAATCGCCCTCAACCGTCGCTTCGCCCCTGATGTCTACCTGGGCCTGGGTGAGTTCCGCGGACCGGACGCCGACGCGCCCGAGCCGCTCGTGGTGATGCGCCGCATGCCGGCGGAACGCCGCCTGTCCCTGCTCGTGAGTCAAGGCGCCGACGTCGACGACGCCCTGCGGTCCGTCGCACGCCTCCTCGCCTCCCGCCACGCGGACGCGCCCCGCGGCCCGGACATCGACGAGCAGGGCAGGCGGGACGCGCTGTCCGCACGCTGGGAAGCGAGCTTCACGCAGGTCAGGCAACTGACCGAAGACGGTCGGCTGCTCGACGGGGTGGAGGAGATCGAGCGCTTGGTGCGTCGCTATCTCGCAGGCCGCGAGACACTGTTCGACGCCCGTATCGAGCAGGGGCGGGTGGTCGACGGCCACGGCGACCTGCTCGCCCAGGACATCTTCTGCCTCGACGACGGCCCCCGCGTCCTGGACTGCCTGGAATTCGACGACCGCCTCCGCTACGTCGACGGACTCGACGACGCGGCCTTCCTCGCCATGGACCTGGAGCAGACGGGTGCCCCGGAGGCCGCGGCGTTCTTCCTCGCCCAGTACGGCGAGTACTCCGGCGACCCCGCACCGCCGTCCCTGTGGCACCACTACGTCGCCTACCGCGCGTTCGTCCGGGCCAAGGTGTCCCTGATCCAGGCAGCTCAAGGCGCTCGCGGCGCGGAGGCGGCCGCGCGGCGCCTGGTCACCACGACGCTGCGGCATCTGCGCACCTCCACCGTCGGCCTGACCCTCGTCGGCGGCCTGCCGGGCAGCGGGAAGTCCACGCTCTCCGGCGCACTGGCCGATCGTCTGGGCGTCACGCTGCTCAGCAGCGACCGCCTGCGTAAAGAGCTGGCAGGCATCCCGGCGGAGGAATCCGCGGCAGCCGGGTACGGCGAGGGGCTGTACACGCCCGAGTGGACCGCGAGGACGTACGCGGCCCTGCTCGACCGGGCGTCCACCCTGCTGTCCCGTGGCGAGTCAGTCGTCCTCGACGCCACCTGGTCCGATGCCGGACAACGCGAGGCTGCCCTGCGCATGGCCGAACGCACCAGTGCCGACCTGGTGGCCTTGCACTGCCAGGTTCCGGGCGAGGTGTCGGCCGCACGCCTGACCACCCGCGCCCCCGGAGCATCCGACGCCACCCCTGAGGTGGCCGAGGCCATGGCAGCCGCGGAGCCTCCGTGGGAGGAGGCCGTCCCCATCGACACCGGCGGCCTTCTGGAGGCGGCGGTCATCCAGGCGCTGGCGGCCGTGCGCCCGTACGGCTCCGGCCAGGCCCCGGTCTTCCGCCGCCCTTACATGGAGCCGGATTGAGGAGGCGACGCCGCGTCCAGAGGCGCGCTCGCCGCAACGAACCTCCTGTCGACAGCTTGATCTCCGGTTTCATCGGATGTCCAGTACCTCGGCCACGGGGCGCCGGGGCGTCGCGGGACCTTGCGGTCCGTAGCCCAGCCGGATCACCATTTGGACGTGGGTCATCGCCGAGCCCGGATCGCGCACCGTCCAGCGGAGCGCGGGCCATTCGAGCGGCTGCGAGGTCATGGACGTGACCAGTCCGTCGGCGGTGGCCTGAAGGAGAATCCGCTGCAGGGCCTGTCCTGCTCGCAGCCAGTCCTCGGGCCTGTCACCCGAAGTACCCAGCAGCACGATGTGCGGGTTCTGTTCGAAGGCAGCCCACCCGCGCCCCGGAACGCGTCGGGAGCGACCGAAGTCGCGGACGACCCCACCTCGACCCGAGTGTTTCGGACCGAAGGCGTCCACGGGAATCCCGTCGGGCCGGGTCTGGCCTTCCGGCGTGCCTGCATGTGTCCATGCCAGCGTCTCCGCCGTCATCGCGGGATCCATCTCCTCGCGATGCTCTGAGTCGTGTACCAGGCCCAGCACGGTGTCGGTGTGCCAGGCGTCCGGTACGGCCAGGCGGCACCCTTCGAGAAGAGCGGCGGCGCGCAGACCGTCCAACAGCGCTGGAGGGATCTCCTCCTCCGCGAAAGGAAATCGGCTGGTGTGACGTCGCCGTACGGCTGGGTGGAGGGTTCCGAGATCCCTGTCCGTGGGCCCGGGTTCCCGGAGGTCGGCAGCGGCCAGCAGCCACGGATCGTCCGGGTCGGGCAGCAACCGTACGTCTGTGCCCCAGCCTGCCGAGGCTGCGGACACCCGTAGGTTGAACAGGGCGGCGGCGCAGCCCAAGTGGAGGGCGCGGTGGTCCGGGTCGGCACGGGGCATGGCACGGTCCGGGTCGCCGAACAGCTCGATGAGCCCGGAGGCCGGTCGGTAGAGGAACTTCCACGGCTGGGCGTTGTGCATGGACGGAGCCGTGACGGCATCCTCGATGAGCGGAACAATCTCTGCCGGGTTCGGAAGCGGTGCGGTCATGAGACTTTCCTGCCTGTGCGGTGGGCCTCACTCGTGTGCGATGACGGCGACCGGCGAGACCGCGTGGTGCATCACGGCGTGTGTGATGGGGCCGATGTGAGTGCCGAATGCGGAGTGGCGGATACGGCGTCCGACGACGACGAGGGCGGCAGTGGAGGCCGCGTCGAGGATCTGAATCGCCGGCTGGCCGATGGTGGCTCGGGAGTCGACCTGCAGCGAAGGGTACTTCTCGTGCCAGGGGCTGATCATCTCGTCCATCGCGGTGGTGATGCCGTTGGCCATTTCCTGCTGGACCCCCGGGTCGAGAGCCGGTGCGTAGCCGAGGATGGGCGGTGGCGACCAGCCGTGGATGATCACGAGCGGGCAGTGGCGGTGGGACGCCTCCTCGAAGGCGAAGGCGAGCAGCTTGTCACAGGGCTGGTGGATGTCCACGCCGACCACGATGGGCCCAGTGTCGCGGGCACCGTCCGGCGGATTGCCGGCGCGGTCCACTGACCGGACCAGTACGACGGGGTGCGCGGCCTCGGCGACGGTGGCGAAGCCGGTGGATCCGACGAGGAACCCGGCGACGCTGCCGAGCGCGCGCGAGCCGAGTACAAGCATGTCGGAATGCTCGGCGGCGTGCGTGAGCGCCAGGGAAGGCAGCCCGCTCACTCGGCGGGTGTCGACCTTCAACGACGGATGCACGCGGCGCACGTCTTCGGCGGTGTCGCGGAGGACGGCCTCGGCCCACCGCCGACGGTCCTCGGTGGTCGTGACGGGAAGGGGAGGATTCTCCAGCCATTCCTCGGCGTGGACCAGGTCCAGGGAGGTACCGCGGAGCTCGGCTTCATGGGCTGCCCAGCGGGCCGCCGCTGTACTTTCCGGGGACCCGTCGAGGCCGACGGTCACTCGGTTCGCCATAGTCTCCATCTCCTTCTTCATGTGGTGGCGCTCCTCCCGCTCACTCAAGCCTGACGGCCCGACGGCCTCCTGTTGAGGGGCCGGTCGGCCCCTCGTGGGACCGGCCGGCCCTGTCCGCGGTGCGGTGGACGAGAGGTCTGGGTCCTTGATCAAGCAGTGCGGTCACGTCAGGCGGTGTGCCGGCCTGCCCGGCGTCCGGCAAGGGCTCAGAAGGCCTTGGGACGCTGCATACGGCGCAGAGAAGCCACGCCCCCATGATCTCGCGTCGACGAGCGCGGCGCTGGGCCCGAGCCCAGACTGGAGACGACAGGGATACGCGCGTGAGGAGGCGGCCATGACCACCGCACGGGACATCATGCACAGCGGTGCCACCTGCGTACAGGAGACCGAGACGCTCATGGACGCGGCCCGGCGGATGAGCGAACTGGACGTCGGCGCCCTGCCGATCTGCGGGCCCGACGACCGTCTGCACGGCATCATCACCGACCGTGACATCGTGCTGAAGTGCCTGGCCAAGGGCAAGGACCCGCACCACATGACAGCCGGGCAGCTCGCGCAGGGCAAGCCGATCACGGTCGACGCGGGCGCTGACACGAGCCAAGTGCTGCAGACGATGCAGGACCACCGGATCAGGCGTGTCCCGGTGATCGCCGACCACCGCCTCGTCGGGATGATCAGCGAGGCCGATCTCGCCAGACACCTGTCCGAGGAACAGGTGGGTCACTTCGTCGAGACGATCTGCGCGGAGCGGTAGGCCGCAGCGCGTCGTCCTGCGCAGCTAATCGTGCGCGATGACGGCGACGGGCACTTGGGCGTGGTGGAGGACCGCATGGGTGACCGGTCCGATGTGCGCGCCGATCGAGGACCGTCGGATGCGGCGGCCGACGACGATGAGGCCTGCTTCGGAGGACCTCTCGACGAGCTCGTTAGCGGCGTGCCCGGCGCTCGCGCGCGAAATGACGGCGACATCCGGGTACTTGTCCCGCCAGGGCTCCAGGACGTCACTCAGAGAGGCATTCGCGCTCATTTCGAGCTGGGCGTGAACTCTCGGATCGTACGCCGCGCCGTACCCCACGAGCGGAGGCAGCGACCAGCTGTGCAGGGCGTGGAGGGCGCAGGCCCGCCGCGCCGCCTCCTCGAAGGCGAAGGCGAGCAGCGTGTCGCACGGCCGGCTGATGTCAATGCCCACCAGAACCTCGCGGGCTGCGTGCCGGTGGTCGGGGTGCAGCACCGCGTCCTCGCTCGCCCGCACCATGACCACCGGCCGTACCGTCGCCTGGATAACCGCCATACCGACGGAACCGAGGACGAAGCCCGTGACGGTGCCCAGTCCCCGAGAGCCCAGGACGATCATGTCCGCGCCGGCCGCGACGCCGGCGAGCTCGGCGGCCGGCCTGCCGTCGAATGATCGGATACCGACCTCCAATTCGGGGTGGCTCGCGCGCAGTTCGTCGGCGGTCTCATTGAGCAGCGCCTGGGCCCAGTGGCGGCGTACATCGCTCGTCGGCACCGGGCGGTCGCGGGGAGATGACCATTCCTCGGCGTGGACGAGGTGGAGCGGCACGCCGCGCAGGAGGGCCTCTCGCGCCGCCCAGTGGGCGGCCGCGAGGCTTTCCGCGGATCCGTCGAGGCCGACGACGATTCGACCGTTCATGATGGCTTCTCTCGGCAGGGCGTCGGTCAGGGAGTTCGTCTCCGCCCGTGTCGAGGCGGAGCGGCGGCTTCTTCAGGCTGAGTTCGTGTCGTCGATGGCGTATCCGAGATGCTGGGTTACAGAGACCACGCCGTCCACGGTCCGGCAGAGGCGTTCGATGAGCGGGATGAGGCTCCTGAAGTCGACGGTTCCGTGCAGTTCGACCCGGCCGTCGGTGACGGCCACGGTGATGGCCGAAGGGCTCTGACGCACGCCGAGTTCGAGCACGTCACCCATGATCTCGTGACGGATGTCCTCGTCGTCCCGGAGGAAGATCCGCAGCAGGTCCCGTCGGCTGACGATTCCGATCAGTACGTCCGAGTCGTCCACGACCAGGAGCCGCTTGACTCCTTGGGCTTCCATCAACCGGGCGGCTTCGGCGACGGTCCAGTCCGGTCTGGCGCACACGGGGGGCGAGGACATCAGCTCCTCGGCACGCGTACCCGCGGCCTTGTCCTCCTGCCAGGCCTCCCGTTCGGGAAGTGACCGGAAGTAGTCGCTTTGGCCTGCGGACTTCGGCAGCAGGTCCCGCTCCGAGATCACGCCGAGCGGGTGGCCGGAATGGTCGACGACCGGGACGGCCGACACTTTGTGCTCCGTCAGGGTGCGGGCGATCTCCTTGAAGGGGGCGTTGTTGGGGACGGTGACGACCTCGCGGGTCATCAGCTCGCGGACTTCCCGATGCTTCATGCTCTTCTCCTACCGCTCCGCGGCCGGCCCAGCGCCGACCGACACGTCGTCCTGCTCGTAGTCGAGCCGGTTGACCACGTCCACGACGCCGTCGACGCTCTGACACAGGCGCAGCACGATGGGGACCAGGCTGCGTCGGCCGACGGTCCCGCTGAGGGTCACCAGCCCGTCGGTGACCTCGACGGTCAACGACGACGGGCTGAGCCCGAGGGTGCGGGTCAGTACGTCTTCGAGGATTTCCTCCTGGATCGCGTGGTCCCTGCGCAGGAAGAGCTGAAGCAGGTCGCTGCGGCTCAGGATGCCGATCAGTCGGCCGGCGGCGTCCACGACGGGCAGTCTCTTGACCTGGCGCCCCCGCATGACCCGCGCTGCGCGGACGACGCTCCATTCGGTCCGAGCGGTGATGGCGGGGCTGGTCATGAGATCGGCGGCGGTGTTCGCGCCGTTTCCGGTGCTGCGCTCGCGAAGTAGGTCGGCTTCGGAGACGACGCCCACGGGGCGCTCTGCCTCGTCCACCACGGGTACGGCGGAGATGTCGAACTCCTTCAGGAGTCTGGCGATTTCCTTGAACGGGGTGCCGCGCCGGACGCTGACGGCGGTCGGGGTCATCAGGTCGGCGACGCTGCGGTGCCTCATCGTCGGCCTCCTTCACGCGCGGACTTCGGTGTCGAGGCGCACGGCTGTGACGTCCACGACCCCGGGTACGGTGCGAGCGACTCGGACCAGCACGTCTTTGAGGGCCGGGTCCGGGATGGAGCCGTCCAGGTGGACGATGCCGTCGGCCACATGGACCTGCACCATGGCCGAGCCGGCGGGGATGAGCTCGGCCATGATCAGCCGGCGGAGCTCCTCGGCGATGTCTGCGTCGGGGCGGAGGTAGATCTTGAGGAGATCGCCCCGGCTGACCACACCGACGAGGCGGCCGTCGCCGTCGACGACGGGGAGCCGCTTGAGGTGGCCGCGGGCCATCAGGCGGGCGGCGCCGGGGATGGTGGCGTCCTTGGTCACGGTGACCGCCGGTACGGTCATCAGCTGCCCGGCGCTGACTGCGCGGGACTCGTCCGCGCCCTGGGCCTTGAGCAACAGGTCCGCTTCGGACACCACGCCGGCGACCCGTCCTTCCTCCGACAGGACGGGCAGAGCGCTGATCCGCCACTGCCGCATGGCCTCCACGATGTCCTTGAACGGTGTTCTGCGGTCGACGGAGATGACGGCGTGGGTCATCACGTCCTCGACGGTGCGAAGCTGCTTCATGATGCCTCCAGAAGCGGAGTCCTGATACGTCCGAGCGTGGGCACCTGTACCCGTCGGCGGTAGGGCCGTCAGGGGGTCACTTCGGGCTGATCGGCCCTGTTGTTCAGGTATCGGGCGTGCTTTTATGAAATTGACGGAAAGAGTCCCTGAGAGGATGCGGAGAAGCGGCTGGCGGCCGTGCACCGCACGATCGGGATCCGCGAGAAGCGGGCGGGCTCTTTCCGCCCTTTGTCCTGAGGAGTCAATGCGTCGCACGGTGAAGGTCGGCGACCGGAGACAGGTCGTCGACCGCGTAGCCGAGGGCTTGGTCCACGCTGACGACCCCGTCGACCGATCGGCACAGCCTTTCGACAACCGGAATCGTCGACCGCTCCTCGACCCGACCGCTCAAGGAGACGACCCCTTCGCTTACGTCCACCGCAACGCCTCCCGGGGTGATCCTGAGGGTCCGGCCCAGTACGTCGTCGACGATTTCGTCGCGGATGGCGTCATCACGGCGGAGCATGGGCCGCAACAGGTCGGTACGGCTGACGATGCCGACCAGGGTCCCGGTTTCGTCGACCACCGGCAGTCGCTTCACGCCCCGCTCGTGCAGGAAGCGGGCCGTCTCGACGATGCCCCACTCCGGACGGGCGGTCAGGACCGGGGTGGACATCAGATCGCCGGCGGTCCGGGCGCCCATGGAGGCACGGTCCATGGGCGCCGCGGCGCGCATGGGGTCGCGCCCTTCGGTATCGGGCAGCCCGGCCTGCCTGCGAAGCAAGTCGGCTTCGGAGACGATGCCGATCGGATGGTGACGGGTGTCCACGACGGGCAGGGCCGAGACCCCGTTGTCATCGAGGCTCCGGGCGACCGTTTTGAGTGACGCTTCAGGGGCGGCCGTGGCCACGTTCCTGGTCATGACGTCTGCGACAGTGCGGTGAGACATGGTCCGATCTCCCTTGTGAGTAGGTCCGTCAGTCGTGAGCGATGACCGCGACGGGGGCGGCGGCGTGGTGCAGGACCGCGTGGGCCACGGACCCCAGATGCGCCCCCAGAGGCGAGCGGCGCAGATGGCGGCCCACCACGACGAGGTCCGCGTTCGCTGCGGCTTGGACGAGCTGGTCGCCGGCGGGCCCCATGAACGCCTCGTGGGTGACGCTCACGGACGGGAACTTGTGCCGCCACGGCATCAGCATGTCGTCGAGCATCACGGTGACACTCCGGCCGACCTCCCGCTCGTTCTCCGGGTCGAAGAAGGGCGCGTACTGGTACATGGAGGGCAGCTTCCAACCGTGGACCGCACGCAGGGCGCAGCCGCGACGGTCGGCTTCCTCGAAGGCGAAGGTCAAGACCTTGTCCGCTGCCTCGTGGATGTCGATCCCCAGGACGATCTCCCCGTACCGGACGGGCTGGGCCTCCTCGGGCGCGTCCGACACGCGTACGAGTGCCACCGGCGTCTCGGTGGCCACCAGAGTCGACAAGCTCACCGAGCCGATGAGGAATCCGACGAGACCTCCCACCCCGCGGGAGCCGAGTACGAGCAGCCCGGCGTCCATCGCCTCCGCGGCCAGGGCTGCCGCCGGCCTGCCTGAGAGGCATCTCGTCGAGACCTCCAGGCCGGGATGCCGGCGTCGCACGTCCTCCAATGCCTCGGTCAGCGCCTCGTCGGCCCAACGGTCGGCCGCTTCGCGGCCCGGCCTCGGTACCGCAGGGCTGATCAGCCAGTCGACGGCGTGGACGAGCCTCAGCGGCACTTCGCGCAAGGCCGCCTCCCGGGCGCCCCAACGGGCCGCAGCCCGGCTCTCCGGAGAGCCGTCCACGCCGACGGTCACATGGTGCTTCATGGCCAGAACCTCCTTGGGCGGCGCGGGGCCGCGGTCCTCTTCCAGCGTGGCCTGCGGCGCGATGATCGAGGAGGGGCCGAGTGGCCCCATATGGGGCCGATCAGCCCCGCTACTCCACGGAGGCGCGCGAGGCGACGTAGTCCGCGCAGCCGTCCAGGGTGTTCAATGCCGGATAGTCGGACTCGGGCAGGGCGAGCCCGGTGCGCTCGCTCAGTGCCTCGACGAAGTTGAGGAAGTCCAGCGAGTCCATCTCCAGGTTGTCGCGGAAGTTCTCGTCCGGCGCGAGCGCCGTCGCGTCGGCGCCGGGAACCACGTCAGTCAGAACGTCCTTGATCAGTACGAGGGCCTCGTCGCGGTTCACAGTTCCTCCGGTCGTTGGAGCAGGCGGTCGATGGCCGTCAGGAATCGCGCCCCGGTCGCACCGTCGCTCGCGCGGTGGTCGGCGGCGAGCGTGGCCGTCACGGTCGGGTGCACCGTGAGCATCCCGTCCACGGCCACCGGCCGCTCGGTGACACGCCCCAGGCCGACGAGGGCGACCTGAGGCGGGTAGATCACCCCGAAGACGGCCTCGACCCCCTGATCTCCGAGGTTGGTCACCGTCAGTGTCGGATCTGCCGTCTCCGAAGCCCGCAGACGGCCGCTGCGCGCCCGCGAGACCAGACCCTTCAGCGTCGCCATCAGCTCCGGCAGCGGCATGGTGTCGGCGTCCGCCAGCGCCGGTGCGACCAGGCCGCCGCCGCGCAGGGACACCGCGACGCCGAGTCGCACGGCAGGTGAGGGGACGAACGCCTCCTCCTTCCAGTAGCCGTTCAGTTCCGGCACTTGGCGTGCTGCCAGGGCAACCGATTTGAGCAGCAGGGCCGCTGGCACGAGCCGTTCCGCCACGGGCCGGCTCGCATTTCGGTCGCGCATCCACGCCATCGCGACGGCCAGGTCGATCGTCGTCGACAAGTAGTAGTGGGGGATCTCGCGGTTGGCGCGGCTCATCAGAGCCGCGGTCGCCGCGCGCGCCGGATATGCGGGCTCGGCGGTTGCCGAAGACGGGCGCGCGGGTTCGCGGCTTTCGACCGTACGGGACACAGGGCCCGCCGAGGCGGCCCGTACGTCCTCGGCCCGGATCGTGCCGCCCTGCCCGGTTCCCTTCAGGGCACTCAGGTCGATGCCCGACGACCGGGCCAGCCGCCGGGCGAGCGGCGAGGCATTCACCCGGTGCGGCGGCTCAGCCGGTGTGTGCTCCACGTCGGAACGTGTGATCCGACCGCCCTTGCCGGAACCGTGCACGGACGACAGGTCGACGCCCTTCTGCTCGGCCAAGTGCCTCACCAAGGGCGTGGACACGTCGCCCCCGCCCCGGGTCGTGGTGCGGCCGGGAGAGGCTTGCAGGTCGGAGGCCGGGACCGTCGGCCGCTTCGCAGGCGCAGGGGCAGGGGCAGCGGCCGGAGGCTCGGCCCCCGAGTCGATGACGGCCATCCGTGTGCCGACCGGCACGGTGGTCCCCGGTTCGACGAGGAGTGCACCGACCGTTCCCGAGTCGAAGCACTCGACCTCGATCGTCGACTTTGCCGTCTCCACGACGGCGACGACATCGCCCTTTGTGACGGTGTCACCGGGCCCTACCAGCCATTCCACGAGGGTGCCCTCGTCCATGTCCGCGCCGAGGGAGGGCATGGTGAAGTCGGCCATGTCAGCTCACCGTCCGGCGGACGGCGTCCACGATGGTCGCGGGCTGGGGCAGCGCCGCTTCTTCGAGCTGCCGGGCGTAGGGAATGGGGACCTCCGCGCTGCATACGCGCTGAACGGGGGCGTCGAGGTCATAGAACGCCTGCTCGGTGATGCGGGACGAGATCTCCGCGGCCAGGCTGCCGCTGCGCCATGCCTCGTCGACGATCACGGCCCGGTTGGTTCGGCCGATGGATGCCATGACGGTGGTGTCGTCGAGGGGGCGCAGGGAACGTAGGTCCACGACCTCCGCGCTGATGCCCTCCCCGGCAAGGGTTTCCGCGGCTGCCAGGGCCTTCGGCAGGGAGCCGCCGTACGTGATCACCGAGACGTCCGTGCCTGACCTGCGTACGGCCGCCGTGTCGAGTTCGACGGCTTCGACGGTCTCGTCCAGGGAGCCCTCCGCGTTGTACAGGCTGCCGTGTTCGAAGATCAGCACCGGATCGGGGTCGGCGAGAGCTGCTGCGAGCATGTGGCGCGCGTCATCGACCGTCGCGGGGGCCAGCACCCGGATGCCGGGGATGTGGGCGTACCAGCCTTCGAGGCTGTGAGAGTGCTGGGCGCCGAGCTGCCGGCCTGCTCCGGTCGTCATGCGGATCACGACGGGGACGCTCAGCTGGCCGCCCGACATATGCAGCAGTGTGGCCGCGTTGTTGAGGATCTGGTCCAGTGCCAGGAGACTGAAATTGACGGTCATGATCTCGACCACGGGCCGCATCCCGCCGAGCGCGGCGCCGATGCCCGCGCCGACGAATCCGGATTCGGACAGCGGTGTGTCGCGGATCCGGTCGGGTCCGAACTCTTCGAGCAGTCCCAGGCTGACGCCGAAGCATCCGCCGTACCGGCCCACGTCCTCACCCATGAGGAAGACCCGCTCGTCCTGCCGCAGGGCTTCGCGCAGCCCCTCACGGAGCGCCTCCCGATAGGTGGTCGGCCGCGACGTTCCGGTTGGTGCCTTCCGGGTGCTCATGCCGTGCTCCCGGTTTCGCTCGTGACGAAGCGGAGCAGGTCCGCGACCGGTTCCAGCGGGGCTTCCTCGGCCCCCCGTACGGCCTCGTCGATCTCGGCGAGTACTTCCTTGTCGAGTTCTTCCATCACCCGGTCGTCGAGCTGCCCTTCAGAACGCATCAGTTCGGCCAGCCCTTTGAGGGGGTCGCGTCCCTTCCATTCCTCGATCTCGGACTTGGCCCGGTACCGGTCCGGGTCGTACATGGAATGGGCACGGAACCGGTACGTCTGCGCCTCGAGGAAGTGCGGTCCGTTGCCCGCGCGCACGGACTCCGTCGCCCTGAGTGCGGCGGCTTCGACGGCGAGGACGTCCATGCCGTCGACTGTCCAGGCAGGCATTCCGTAGGAAGCGGCACGCATGGCGAGGTTGGTCTGGGCATGCTCCCGGGCCAGGCTCGTACCCATGGCGTACAGGTTGTTCTCGCAGACAAGCAACAGGGGCAGCTGCCACAGGGCCGCGAGGTTGGCCGTCTCGTGGAACTCGCCTTCGGCGAAAGCTCCGTCCCCGAAGAAACAGCAGGTGACGCGGGTGCTGCCGCGCATCCTGTCGGCGAGTGCGAGCCCGGCCGCCAGGGGCAGGCCGCCGGCCACGATCGCGTTGCCCCCGTAGAAGCGGTGCGTGGCGTCGAACAGGTGCATGGAGCCGCCGCGTCCGCGGCTGCAGCCGGTGGCTTTTCCGAACATCTCGGCCATCACGGCGTTGGCGGCAACTCCGCGAGCCAGGGCGTGTCCGTGTTCGCGGTAGGTGGACACCACCGCGTCCTCTTCGCGCAGGGCCTGGTTGACGCCCACGGCGACGGCTTCCTCACCGATGCAGAGGTGGACGAAACCGCGGATCTTCGCGCCGCTGTAGAGCTCCACGCACCTTTCCTCGAACCGTCTGATGGTCAGCATCCGGCGGAGCAGGGACAGGTGGTGGCCGGGCGCGGGATGCCCGTCGGGAGCGCTGCGGGCGGCGGTGGCGGATCCCTTCTTGCGCCCGCTCTTGCGTGCCGTGCCCCGGGCTTTTTCTTCGTGCTGCGAGGTGGTGTTGCTCATGGTTCTGCCTTCTCTCACGAGCGGGTCATCCGGGGTTCTGCAGCGTGGACAGATCCCCTTCGGGCAATCCCAGTTCCCGGGCCCGCAGCAGGCGGCGCATCACCTTGCCGCTGCGCGTCTTGGGGAGGTTCTGCTCGAACTCGATCTCTCTGGGCGCCACCGCGGGCCCCAGCCGCCTGCGTGCGAACGCCAAAAGTTCCCGCTTGAGGGACGCGTCAGGGGCGAGCCCCGGACGGAGGGAGACGAATGCCTTGACGACAGCTCCCACGACCGGATCCGGGCGGCCGATCACGCCGGCCTCCGCGACGGCGGGATGCTCCATCAGCGCGCTCTCCACCTCGAACGGGCCGATGAGATGTCCTGCCGATTTGATGACGTCGTCGGCGCGGCCGACGAACCAGAACCAGCCGTCCTCGTCGCGTTTCGCAAGGTCGCCGGTGAGATACCAGCCGTCCGCGAAGCAGGCGCGGTAGCGGGCCTCCTCGTTCAGATAGCCCCGGAACATAGAGGGCCAGCCCGGGCGCAGCGCCAGCTCACCGTCGACGCCCGCCTCGGTGATGACGCGAACGCGTCCTCCGGTGACCTCGGCGCGTCCGTCCTCGCCGCGTTCGAGCAACGCGGCCTCCACACCGGGCAGGGGCCGTCCCATGGAGCCGGGCCGGATGTCGCTGGCCGCGAAGTTGGCAATCATGATCGCTCCGGTCTCCGTCTGCCACCAGTTGTCGTGGATCGGTAGGCCGAGCACCTCCTGCCCCCACAGGACGGCTTCCGGGTTGAGCGGCTCGCCCACGCTTGCGATGAACCGCAGGGCCGAAAGGTCGTACGGTCCGGGGAGCTGTCGCGTGCCGTCCCTGGGGGTGGCGCGCATCAGCATGCGGATCGCGGTCGGTGCCGTGTACCAGACCGTGACCCGCTGGTCGTCGAGGATGCGGTACCAGCGGTGAACGTCGAAGTCCCCCTCGTCCAGCACGACAGTCGCGCCGTGGGTGAGCGGGGCGATGATCCCGTAGGAGGTACCGGTCACCCACCCGGGGTCCGCCGTACACCAGTAGACGTCCTCCCGGCGGAGGTCGAGCGCGAAGGCCGCCGTCGCGTGGTGGGCCACGACCGCTTCGTGTACATGGACCGCACCCTTGGGGGTACCGGTCGTTCCGCTGGTGAAGTGCAGCAGCGCCATGTCCTCCGGGTCCGTGGGCGGGACGGCGTACTCCTCCTGAGCCTGCTCCATGAGCTCGGCGAAGGAGACGGTGCCCGGTGGCGGATCGTTGACCGGGCCCACGAGCAGGACGTGGTCCAGACGCGGGAGGCGCTGCCTGTTCTCCTCGACCTTGCGCCGGTACAGCGCCTCGGTGGTGACAAGGACCCTGGCATCGCCTAGCTGCAGCCTCTGCCGTACGGGCTCGGGGCCGAAGGCCGAGAAGAGAGGGCACAGCACGCGTGCGCTGCGCAGTGTGCCCAATACGGTCGTGTACAGCTCGGGGCAGCGGCCCAGGAGCGTGAAAACCCTCTCCTGCCGCCCCACGCCCAGGGTGGTGAGTACGTTGGCGAAGCGGCCCGTGAGGCCGCCGAGCTCGGCGTACGTGAGGCGGGTGACGGTGTCGTCGGCTGCGATGCAGCGGAGCGCTTCCCGCCCGCCATGGCCTGCCACCAGGTGCCGGTCGACGGCCTCGTATCCGATGTTCAGCCCGCCTCCTGGGAGCCCGGACAGCCGGGATCGAGCCCGGTCCCAAGTGAAATCCGTACGGGCCTGCTCGTAGTCCTGGAGCATGAAGACGGCATCGGGTCCGGAATCTTTGTGGATGATCGAGTGATCCATGGCCGGGTCTCTCTCCTCGCCTTGGAATCTTCAAGGAGACAGCGTCACGTTGGGTGACGGCCGTAAGCGCGGCGAGCGGTCTTCCGGGCGTCCCCCGGACGGTCCACACCGGACGTCGCGGTTACAGAGACATCCCCAGGGCGCTTCGGTGTGGTGGGGTGAGCAGGGAGTCATCGATGCGGGCCGTCAGGCGGGGGGCGACTGCGACCACACCGTCCAGCTGGCTGGTGAGGCGGATCAGGACCGGAACCTGGCTCTGTCTCTCCAGCCGGCCCTCCAGCGTCACGATGCCGTCGACCACGTGGACGGTGACCGCATCGGCGCCCAGCCCCATGGTGTCCACGAGTATGTCCGCGACCACGCGGTGTCGTATCTCCGAGTCCGGTCGCAGGAAGAGCCAGAGCAGGTCACGGCGGGTGACGATGCCGACGAGGCGGTCCTCGTCGTCCACGACCGGCAGCCGCTCGACGCCTCGGCGGGCCATCAGCCGGGCGGCTCCTGCGGCGGTCTCGTCCGCGTGAACCGTGACGGCCGGTGCGGACATGGCCTCACCAGCGGTGAACGTTACCTCGGACGGGAACACGGCCCCACCTCGGCTGGCACCGGGCTCTTCGCCCATCGGTGGGTGATCGGAGGCTACGCGACCGATCAGGTCGCTCTCGGAGACGACGCCGAGCACTCGGTCGTCGTCGTCGAGGACGGGCAGTCCGCTGATGTCGTGCTGAGCGAGCAGCTTGGCGACATCCTTGAAAGGGGTGGACGTCAGAACCGAGACGACCTCGTCGGTCATCAGGTCTCCGACCTTGATGTGCTTCATGAGGCACCTCCTGCCGTCACAGCGATCCACCCGGAAGGGAAGGCCGGAGGACGCCGATAACCACGATCCGCCGAATGCCACGAGAGGAGGAGGGCCGAATGGTCCGCAGCCGGGCCCGATCGGACCCGTGCCGCAGCCTCCTGGCGGAGGAGCCCGAAGAACCGACCCGAGAGCCGGACTCCTGGCGGCTCTCTGAGGAGGAACCATGGAAGGCACCACGAGCAGCTCGGAACTCGGCGCCGTCATCGTCGGCGTCGACGGCTCCGACCCGGCCCGCCAGGCAGCGATGTGGGCAGCGGCGGAGGCCGCACGCCGCGAGCGTCCGTTGCACATCGTGCACGGGTCCGACACCGACGGCCGGGTCCTCTACGTCTCGGCGAAGAGCATCGAAAGCGTCCGCCAGGCGGGTCGCGAACTGCTGGACGCCACGTCGGCCGCGGTCACGGAGCGGTTTCCCGGCCTGCAGGTCAACGCCGAGTTCAGCCGCAGGGCACCTGTCCCGAGCCTCCACCAGGCCGCGGGCCCCGATGGCACCATCGTGGTCGGCAGCCGGGGGCTGGGCGGTTTCAGCTCCCTCATGCTCGGATCGGTCGGCCTCAAGGTCGCAGCGGGAGCGAAGACGCCCGTCATCATCGTCAGAGGCACCGAGAACGGCGCCGACACGGGTGCGGTGCTCGCCGCTGTCCGCGACGAACACGACCTCGACTGCGCACGGTACGCCGCACGCGAGGCACAGATCCGCGAGGGCTCGCTACGGCTGCTGCACGTGTGGAACATCCTGCAGTCCGTCGGCGAGGTCGTGACCCTGCTCGACGACGTGGAGGAAATCGCCAACGAGCAGGTCCATCACCTGAACGTCGTGGCGGACCGGATCCGCGAGGAGTTCCCGGACCTGACCGTGCAGGTGGACGCGGACAAGAGCACGTCAGTGGCTTCTGTACTGGTTGAGGCCTCGCGCCAGGCGGACCTGCTGGTGATAGGCGGCCGACGGTCACCCAGCTACCTCGGGCCCACCCTCGGGCGGGTCACGCACAGCCTGGTCCACCATGCCCACTGCCCCGTGCAGCTCATTCCGCGCCACACGGACAAGCACGGGAGCGAATCGTGAGCGACGCGGGCGAACACCAGGAGATCGTCGTCGGCATCGACCCGGCCAGGGACTGGCGTCTGCCCGTGGCCTGGGCGGTGGACGAGGCCGGGCGACGCCGGCTACGGCTGCGACTCGTCGTAGCCGTACCTCCCCAGCACGACACGCAACACGTCGACGACACGCCGCGCAGCATCGCCCTGCACCAGGAGGCCTCGGACGCCCTCGGCGCGGCTGCCGCCTGGAGCAGGGAGCGACACCCGGAGGTCGAAGCGGTCGTGGATCTCGTCGAGGGGTTCCCCGCTCCGGCGATCGGTCGACTGTCGAGGCGGGCCCGCATGATCGTGCTCGGCTCCCGTCACCTGAGCCGGACCTCGGAGTTCCTCAGCGCCGGCTCCCTGGTCGTTCCCGTCAGTGCGCAGGCGCAGTGTCCGGTCGTCGTCGTGGGCGACGCCGAGCACGTCACTCAACAGCCGCCCTACCTGGTGGTGGGCATCGACGGAAGCGAGTCCTCGAAGGCGGCCCTTGCGATTGCGTTCGAAGAGGCCGACCTCAGGGGGGCCAAGCTGCGTGTCGTGTCGGTGTGGCAGCCACCGCTGTTCCTGCACCACGACGAGGAGGCCGCGCTCCAGGGGCAACGACGCATGCTGTCCGAGACGACGGCAGGTTGGTCGCAGGAGTACCCGGACGTCGTGTTGACGCACGAGGTGCTGACCGGGCACCCGGTGGAGGAGCTCGCCGCTGCCGCCGAGCATGCCCTCGCCGTGGTCGTGGGCCGTCGAGGCAAGGGCGGTTACACGGGCATGCGACTCGGATCGGTCGTCCACGGGCTGCTGCACCGGGCGCACTGCCCGGTGATCACGGTTCCCGTGCGGTGAGGACTGCGTGACGACGCCCGCCGCCCGGTGCACTGAGCATCGTGGCGGTACGACAGAAGTCGAACCGGAACCCGAGATCGGACAGCGCTGAGCCCTCAGGCGGTACTCACCGAGGGACGGTCTGCGTGACGCGCCACAGCCGCCGGGGGAGGCCGCCCTCCTCGAAGGCGGCGACCTCGTCCAGAGTCCAGCTTCTGGCGAGGGCGTCGACCAGGTCGCGGGGGAAGAAGTGGACGGCGAAGCCGCCGTGTTCCCAGATGTCGTCTCCGTGCCCGGCACCGGCCTGGTAGTGGGCGTCCCCGGTGTGACGGACGGTGTAGACGAAGACTCCGCCCGGCCGCAGTACCCGTCGCACCTCGGCGACCAAGGCGTGGATCTCCTGGGTGGACAGCGCCATGCAGAGCAGCATGTGCGCGAACACGGCATCCACCGAGGTGTTCGCGAGCGGCAGAGGCTCGCGGACGTCATGGACCGCTGTGGTGACCCGCCCCGCGACGTCTTGGGCCGCGGCGGCTTCGCGCAGCTGCTCCAGACCCGCCGGGCTGAAGTCAGTGGCCAATACGGAGAATCCCTGGCGGGCGAAGTACAGCGCATCACGGCCGTGGCCGGCACCCAGCTCCAGCACCTTCCGGGCACCGACGGTCCTGAAGACGGCAGCGGCATGGACCGCTGGATCGGACGGCTCCTCGCCGTACATGCCGGGATGATCGCCGTAGGTCTGCTGCCAGTGCGCACGCTGAACATCGGCCAGCCCCTGCTCCGACTCCGACATGCTGACGCCCTCCTCACCAGGCCGGCATCGAACCGAGCGGCCCCCGCCAGGCCACCCTAGAGGGACACCATGTCGTCACCGCGCCCGCCCGCTGCGCCACGGCCGTCATTGCTGTCGATACTCGGCTTCTGGCACAACTTCTGTGGTGAAGAGCCGACCTTGCGGTGGCGCCCAGGGCGGGAAGGTGTGCTCATTGCGGCCTCCGTTCGGTTCCCCGCTTCCCGTCTGGGGGCAGACACGGTCATGGGCATGGGCCTATCGGCCCTGGTCGTGACCCCGAGCGGCCCATGCCCGGACGATACGGGGCGACGGAAGGTGAGGACATGGGGGACATGCCCTGCGGGCCGTGTCCCAGACCACCGCAACAGGAGCGTGAGCCATGTTCTGGTACGACCACGGAAGGGGCGGATGGGGCTGGGTCGCCATGTCGTTCAGCATGGTCCTCCTCGTGGCCCTGGCCCTCGCGGGAGTCGTTCTACTCCTCCGCAGTGTCGACCGCTTCCCCTCGGGCCCGGTGCAGCCCCCGGCTGCGCCTTCCGCCAAGCAGGTGCTCGCCGAACGGTTCGCCCGAGGCGAGATCGACGAAGAAGAGTACGAACAACGTCTGACCGCACTGCGTGCGCACGGGCCGGGTCAAGGCCGGCCAGGATCGGGAGAGAGCTGAAACCCATCCTTCCGGGAGGGTGGCAGGCCGCGACTGAGGACCTGCGGAATCTTGTTCGGCGCCTGATCCCGCTCGTGTCCATCCCTCTCAGGTGGCGCAGTGGGTTGTTCCCGGCGCGCATCGCGCAGTCAGAGTGGTAGGAATGCCTGGCCTTTGCCTCCTCCCAGCAATCGGGTAGACCATGCGCGGCGCGAAGTCAGTATCGGTAGCAGCGTTCCTCTTCTTGCTCACCACGGGTTGCGCGCGGACCTCAGCAGGGCCGGAGCAAGAGACCCTCTGTCCACCCGAGGTGCGTACGGCCACGGCCACACCCTCAAGAGATGTCGGGCCAACGAGTCAGGTCTCGCTTGGCTCGCTGAAGTGCGCCGACCCAGAAACGGGCATGTCACTCATCGAAGTCAGCGTTCTCAATCCCCGCACGCCACCCGAGCGGCCTGGTACGAGGTGACGCTGCAGTTCACGACATCGGAGGGGGCCGTGTTTGCCACCGAGACGGCTTACCTCGGGAGGGTCGAACCCGGCAAGCAGGCAAAGAGGGATGTGGCTGTCGCCAGGCCGGCGATGGGAGACAGCGTCGGCGTGAGGGTTCTTCGATGGGAGCATGGGTTGTTCGACGCACCGTCCGTCGAGCCTCAGGCGTCGCCACCGGCGACGGCCATGGACGTCTTGGTGAGTGCCCTCGTACGGGCTGGAGCGATTCCGTCCACCACTCCGTACGGAGCGTGTCCTAGTGGATCTCCTCAGGGATATTGGCTCGGCGACCCCGGGAACTGCGGGGTGACGCCGGGGCGCAGGCCCTCTGTGCCGGCTGTCACTCCGGCGCCCGTGTACCCGGGCACGCTCTGCGGGGATGGCTGGGCTTCCCGGTCCAGGGGGAGGGGCACGTGCTCCCACCACGGTGGGCTCGCGCGCTGACGGTCGTGCCGCTCCGGAGGCGGGCGGTCTGGGAGGGAGCTTGAGGCGTCGGCACCCCATCTGGGTGCCGGCGTCTCAGAACGTGCAGCACGGCTCCGAGATGGGGTACGCGGTCATGTCCGCTCCTCCGTGCGGCGGTCCGGAACGTTCGTCGACTGAGCCGATGCCGACACTCTGCACTCGCCTGGCTTCCGTCCGCGAGGGGAGGACCGGCCCTCGGGGAGGGACTGTCGGCCCCTGTGTGGCACGAACCGTCGCGGCGAAGGTGGGTTCAGCGGCGCCGGCACCCCCGGCCGGTGCCGCTCCCTCTGCCGGCTTAACCCGATGCCGCACGCATCAGTACGGAGGACAGACCTGTGAAGCGCACCCTCGTCGTCGGAGTGGACGGATCCCCGGAAAGCCGGGCCGCTGCCGACTGGGCCGCCCGCGAAGCCGTACGGCGCGACCTGCCCCTGCACGTGGTCCACGCCTGGCTGTGGCAGCCGCTCGCACTTCCGCTCGTCCAGGACCGCGACACCGAAGCCCGGCGTGCCGAGGACATTCTGAGGGAAGCCGAGGGAGAGCTCACCCACCGGTACCCGGGGCTCACCGTCACCGCGGAAGTCCTCTCCGACGCGGCGGTGCCGGCTCTGCTGCACGCCGGCAAGGGAGCGGAGCTGCTCGTTCTCGGCACCCGCGGGCACAGCGCACTGGTCGGCTTCCTGCTCGGCTCGTACGGTCAGCAGGTGATTGCCGCCGCGGAGTGCCCCGTGGTCTCCGTGCGCTCCGTGCACGGCAGGCCGGTGGCGCTGCCGGAGCTCGGCGAGGTCGTCGTAGGCCAGCAGGGCGGCATGGAGGAATCCGCCGAGGTACTGCGCATCGCCTTCGAGGCGGCCGCCGCACGCAAGGCCCCGCTCCGCGCCGTCCGCGCCTGGAGCCTGCCCCCGGTCTACGGCTACAGCCCCGGATCGATGTGGATCGCCGACCAGTTCGGTGGCCTGGAGCCGTACGAGAAGGCCGCGCTGGAACAGGCGCTGGCGCCGTGGCGGCTGAGGTACCCCGAGGTGGACGTCGTCGAGCACGTGGAGCGGGGCAGCGCCGGCCACGTACTGCTCACCGCATCGTCGGACGCCCAGCTCCTCGTCGTCGGCCGCAGGGTCCGCGAGTCGTCGGTGGGGGCGCACATAGGATCCGTGGCCCATGCGGTCCTGCACCATTCGGCCTGCCCGGTCGCGGTGGTCCCGCACTCCTGACCGGCCCGGGGGAGCGGGAGGGGGCGGGGGGCGGGGTGCGCGACTGTACGGCGCACCCTGTCCTGCCCACCCGCCACCACATCCGCTATTCGGCGGCCGGGACCGGGTGCCGGCTCGGAGGGGTCAGCGCGTGACTGGCGATGACGGCGGCCTGGACACGACGCTCCACACCCAGCTTGATGAACAGCCGCGAGATGATGTTCTTCACCGTCTTCTCCGCAAGGTACATCCGCTTGCCGATCTCCCGGTTGGTGAGCCCCTCGCTGACCATGACGAGGATCTCCTTCTCCCGGTCGGTGAAGCCCGGCAGGCCGGGGACCTGCTCGTCCTTGGGGACGTCGCCGCGCATCCGGGCCATGAGCCGGGTTGTGGCGCCCGGGTCCAGCATGGACTGGCCGGACGCGACGGTACGGACGGCAGTGCCCAGATCGGTGCCGGTGATCTGCTTCAGGACGTAGCCGGACGCCCCGGCCATCACGGCGTCCAGCAGTGCCTCCTCGTCGTCGAACGACGTGAGCATCAGGCAGGCCAGCTCGGGCATCCGTGAACGCAGCTCACGGCACACGCTCACCCCGTCGCCGTCCTGGAGCCGGACGTCCAGCACCGCCACCTAGGGGCGGAGCGCGGGGATGCGGATCAGTGCCTGCTCCGCGGTGCCCGCCTCGCCGACCACGGTGAGATCGGGCTCGGCGTCCAGCAGGTCGTGGACCCCGCGGCGCACGACTTCGTGATCGTCGAGCAGGAAGACCGTGATCGGCGTCTTCGTAGGGGTGAGGGCACCGCTGTCGGTCATGACGCAACTCCTTCGCCGGGTTCGTCCGGTGCGCACGGACATCGGCATCCTGCCTCCCGGAGGGGCCGAACGGACAGGGCCGATCGGCCCTCATCGGTCCGTACTCGGCTCGGCGGGGGCCCGGTCGGCGCTCAAAAGAGGGACCTTCGGCCCTGTCCGGAGGGCCTGCCGGACCTTCCTCGGCGCACCTGGCACCGGATGAACTGATGGCGCACGGGGAACGGCGCGACCCGACGGAGCCGCAAGTAGCGCGGAGGATCCCATGAAGACCGCCTTGATCGACCTGAAGACCATGGCACGTGATGACCGCGGTCTGGAAGTCACCTTGTCCGGGGAGCTCGACCTCTACACGGCAGAGCAAGTGGAGCCGCGCCTCCACGAGCTCGCACGAGCCGGCCACCGGAACCTGATTCTGGACCTGTGTGGACTCTCCTTCTGTGACAGCGCCGGAATCGACCTCTTCATCCGTCTGAACCGCCGCTGTCGTGCGTCGGGAACGAGGCTCCTCCTCTGCGATGTGCCGCCCGCGGTGGTCAAGTCCATGCGGATGCTCGGTGCCGACAGAGATCTTCGGCTCGTCGTCACGTGATCGCGGTGTCGTCCGGATTCGGAGCCCTGATGTGGACCGTTCGGCCCTGGTTCCCTCACCGGATCGAGAGGGAGGCTGGTGAATCGAAACCCGTAAGGACCGATTCGGTACTCGACGAAGGTGCGCATCATGGACCAGGACGGCACGCAGCGCGCCGACTGCCGGCTCCGTGAAACGACGCCTGCCCGGCGCATGCGGGAGCTGGACAGGGCCGAGGCGCTCCGGCTGGTGGCGACGGTGTCGCTGGGGCGCATCGTCTTCACGCAGCACGCGTTGCCCGCCGTCCGCCCGGTCAACCACCTCGTCGAGGGCGGGGACATCATCATCCGGATTCACGACGACGGTGCGCTCGCCTCCCTCGTGGCACCCGCCGACGTTCCCGGTGTGGTGGTCGCCTACGAAGCGGATGTCATAGACCCCGACACGCATCTCGGGTGGAGCGTGGTCGTTACCGGCTACGCGAGCCCGGTGGCCGATGCCGGCGAGGTGGACCGCTATGCGGAACTTCTGCGCCCCTGGATGGCACAGCCCATGGCCGGCGCTCTACGGATCCGCCCCGATCTCGTCACCGGATTCAGTCTGGAGGCGGAGGGAACGCGCCCCGCGTCGCCCGCCCGGGGCCGGTCGTGACCGTGGCGTTAGCTTCCGGTGGGCAGCGGTGCCCGCCAGACGAGCCTGCTGCCTCCCTCGTCGGGCGCATCGACGGTGAAGGTCCCGCCCAGGCCCTCGGCCCGTTCGGCGAGGTTGCGCAAGCCGCTCCTGCGTCCCTGCGCAGGAATGCCCCTGCCGTTGTCCGAGACGGTCAGCATGATCTCTCCCGGCGCGGCCTTGAGGGTCACGCCGACCCGGGTCGCTTGCGCGTGGCGGGTCGCGTTGCTCAGGAGCTCGCCAAGCACCGCCATGACGTGGTCGGCGATCGGCAGCGGTACGTCCGTGTCGAGCAGGCCCTCCATGCTCAGACGCGGCGGATGGCCGAGGGCCGTGGCCGCGTCGCCGACGGCGCGGGCAGCGCGAGCCCGCAGGCCGGGGCCGCTCTCGCGGTCCTTCGTACGGAGCCCGAAGATCGTCGATCGGATGATCTTGATGGTCTCGTCCAGATCGTCGACCGCGCGACCGATTCGCTCCGCAGCACCCTCGTGCTCGACGAGGCGAGCGGCACTTTGCAGGGTCATGCCAGTGGCGAAGAGCCGCTGGATGGCGAGATCGTGCAGGTCGCGCGCGATCCGATCGCGCTCCTCCAACAGAGCGATCTGCTCGGCGTCCCGGCGCCGCTCCGCCAGCTCCAGGGCCAGCGCAGCCTGACCGGCGAAGGCGACGAGCGGCTCCAGCTCCTCCTCGCCGAACGCAGGGTCTTCCGCCGGGCGCGCGAGCAGCAGAACGCCCCTGCTCTCCCCGGCGGTGGTTCCCAGCGGCACCGCCACGGCAGGGCCAAACCCGTCCTGTACCTGGACATCGGCGGGATACCGGTCATCGTCGGAGGCGTGCAGGGATGCGACGGACCGGTTGGCCTGATGCGCGGCTCCCGAGAGCGTTCCCGCGAACGGGACGACGAGCCCCTGCCGGGCTTCGCTGTCCGCACCGACCGCGAACTCGACGACCAGGCCCTCGGCTCCGGCCACCGGCATGGCGATGTCCGCGAGCCGCGCCGCGGTGATCTCCTGGGCACGGCGGGCTATGAGCTCCAGCACCGCCGGGCGCGAACTGCCCGACAGCAGGCTCTCGGTGATCTCCGCATTGGCCTTGAGCCACCGCTGCTGGCGCTGCGAGCCCTCGTACAGCCGTGCGTTGTCGATCGCCACGCCCGCCGCCACGGAGAGAGTGGAGATCACCGTCTCGTCCTCGGTGTCGAAATCGATTCCGCCGCGTTTGTCGGTCAGGTAGAGGTTGCCGAACACCTCGTCGCGGACCCGGATCGGCACACCGAGGAACGTGCGCATGGGCGGGTGGTGCGCCGGAAATCCGTAGGAGGAGGAGTGCGCGCCGAGGTCGGTGAGGCGCAGGGGCTCCGGGTGGTGGATGACCTCACCGAGCAGGCCGTGGCCGGCCGGCAGGGAGCCGATCTCGGCGATCTCCTTCTCGGTGAGTCCGACCGTGAGGAACTGCGAGAGCGTGCGGCCGTCGGGGCCGATGACGCCCAGCGCGCCGTACTCGGCGTCGACGAGCAGCGCGGCCGCCTCCACGATCCGCCGGAGCACCTGGGCGAGATCCAGCTCCCGCCCGACCGACATGACGGCCTCCAGCAGGCTGTGCACCCGGTCGCGGGTACCGCGCACCGCGTCGATGCGCACTTGGAGCTCGTCAAGCAGCTCGTCCAGCCGCATCCGCGGAACTTGACTCAACGGATCCCCCACACTCACGAGCTTCTCCTCCGTTTGCCCGCCCCGTCCGGTGCCAGCGTATCGACACGCCCCGGCCCACAGGGACATCGTTGCGCGCCGATGCCGGCCGTGACTGACTTGATCGCAGCACCTGACGATGAGGAGGGGGCGATCATGGGTCTCAAGAAGGCGGTCTATGAGAGCGAGCTGCTACAGCTCCAGACGGAGTTGGTGAAGCTTCAGGAGTGGGTGCGGGTGGAGGGCGCCCGCCTGGTCGTCGTCTTCGAGGGCCGTGACGCGGCGGGCAAGGGAGGCACGATCAAGCGAGTCGCCGAACACCTCAACCCCCGCGTGGCGCGCATCGCGGCGCTGCCGAAGCCCACGGAGCGGGAGCGCACCCAGTGGTATTTCCAGCGCTACGTGGAGCACCTGCCGGCTGCCGGCGAGATCGTGCTCTTCGACCGCAGCTGGTACAACCGCGCCGGCGTGGAGCACGTGATGGGCTTCTGCACGCCGGCGGAGCACCAGCGGTTCCTGCGCCAGTGTCCGGCCTTCGAGCGCATGCTGGCCGAGGACGGGATCCTGCTCCGCAAGTACTGGTTCTCCGTCAGCGATGCCGACCAGGAGGAACGCTTCCGGCGCCGCACGGAGGACCCGTTGCGACGCTGGAAGCTCTCCCCGATGGACCTGGAGTCCCTGACGCGCTGGGAGGCGTACTCCCGCGCCAAGGACGAGATGTTCGTCCACACGGACACGACGGACGCCCCCTGGTACGTGATCGAGAGCGACGACAAGCGCAGCGCGAGACTCAACATGATCGCCCACCTGCTGTCCTCGGTTCCCTACACGGACGTGGCCCTGCCGTCGCTGACCCTGCCGCCCCGTCCCGCTTCCACGGGCTACGAGCGACCGTCCAAGGAGCTTCAGACCGCCGTGCCCGACCATGCGGCCACTCTCGGGAACGACTGAATCGGGGCGGGTGCCCGGTGGGCGCTGCCGGAGGCACCATCAGTGAGGAGCCCGATGTCCGCGTGTGAAAGATCGTCCCTGCTGCCTCCTGGGCTCCGGGGGTACAACCGGTCATGGCTCGGGTGGGACGCGCTGGCAGGTGTCACCGTCGCCGCCTATCTGGTGCCGCAGGTCATGGCGTACGCGGGGGTGGCCGGGCTCCAACCCGTCGCAGGGCTCTGGGCCGTGCTGCCCGCCATCGTGCTCTATGCCCTGATCGGTTCCTCGCGGTTGCTGTCGGTGGGACCCGAGTCGACCACCGCGCTGATGACCGCCGTGGCCGTGGGACCACTTGCCGGCGGAGACCCGGGCAGATACGCCGTGCTCGCGGCGGCCCTCGCCGTGGTCGTCGGCCTCTTGTGCCTGATGGCCTGGGCCGTGCGGCTGGGCTTCCTCGCGGACCTGCTCTCACGGCCCGTACTCGTCGGCTACCTCGCAGGTGTAGCCCTGATCATGATCGTCGACCAGCTGCCCAGGCTCACCGGAGTGCGCACGACAGGCACGGGCTTCCTGCCGAAGCTGTACTCCTTCGTCCTGAACCTCGCGCACGTCCACTGGCCGACCGTCTGCCTGACCCTGGCTGTCCTGGCCGTGCTCTTCGCCCTGCCGAGGTACTGGCACCTCGTGCCACGTCCCCTGCTCGCCCTGGTCCTCGCCACCGCAGCGGTGGCTGCGTTCGGACTGGACGAGAGGTACGGGATCGCCGTGATCGGATCCGTACCCTCCGGGCTGCCGCTGCCCGAGCTTCCACCGCTCGGCGACCTGCCCCAGCTGGTGGTCCCGGCGCTGGGCGTCCTCATCGTCGGATACTCGGACGTGATCCTGACCGCCCGGGCCTTCGCCGGCCGCGCCGATCCGCAATCGCTGGACCCCAACCGTGAACTCCTTGCCCTGGGAGCGGCGAACCTGGGAGCGGGCGTCCTGCACGGCTTTCCCGTCAGCAGCAGCGCCAGCCGGACCGCCTTGGCCCAGTCCTCGAAGGCCAGGAGCCAGGCGTACTCCCTGTTCGCCGCGCTCGCGGTCCTGCTGGTCCTGCTCTTCCTCGGCCCCCTCCTGGCCCACACGCCGAGCGCCGTCCTCGGCGCCATCGTCGTCTACGCCGCCGTCCGCCTGATCGAGGTGGGCGAGTTCCGGCGCCTCGCGGCCTTCCGGCGACGCGAACTGCTGCTGGCCCTGGGATGTCTCATGGGTGTGCTGGCCCTCGGCATCCTGTACGGCGTCCTCGTCGCCGTGGCGCTGTCCGTCGTCGAGCTGCTGGCCCGCGTGGCCCGTCCGCACGATGCCGTGGAAGGCATGGTGCCCGGGCTCGCCGGCATGCACGACGTGGACGACTACCCGACGGCGCGGACCGTTACGGGGCTGCTGATCTACCGCTACGACTCACCGTTGTTCTTCGCCAACGCCGAGAACTTCCGCCGCCGGGCCCTGGCCGCCGTCGACGGACAGGAACCTCCGGCCCGCTGGTTCGTCCTCAACACCGAGGCGAACGTCGAGGTCGACATCACCGCCCTGGACGCCGTGGACGCACTCCGCCAGGAACTCGGTCATCGGGGGATCGTCTTCGCCCTGGCCCGCGTCAAGCAGGAGCTCCGCGAGGACCTGGACGCGTACGGGCTCACCGCCTCGGTGGGCGCGGGTCGCATCTACCCGACCCTGCCCACGGCTCTGGAGGCCTACCGGGCCTGGAGCCGGGAGGCAGGGCTCGAGGAGGGCTGAGTGGGAGCCACCGGGTCGGGACCTGCCCCGCCGACGCGTAAGGCGGCTCCGGCCTCAGCCTCGGCCACCCGGACACCGGGGTCGGGGATCGGCGGGGGATGTCCCCGAGTCCCGGGCGACCTGAGGCCACTGCTGGGTGCGGTGCCGCGGCCCTCCGGAGCCGGCAGGCGGAACCGGCCGCCCGCCGGGGCCTGAGGCCGGAGGGGCCGGATGTCCCCAGGAAGGGCCATCCGGCCCCTCCTGAAACGCGGTGCCCGTCAGCCAGTGTGATAGCAGAACACGATTCCGCCGAGGAGGCTGGTGGCAGGCATGGGTTCCTACGTGTACGACTTCGCCGAGGGCGGCCGTGACATGGCCGATCTGCTCGGCGACAAGGGTGCCAACCTCGCGGAGATGGCACGCATGGGACTGCCCGTTCCGCCCGGCTTCACCATCACCACCGAGGCGTACCGCGACTTCCTGGCCACCGGCGAGCCCCCGGAGGATCTGGACCGCCAGATCGGGGAACACTTGGCAGCGCTGGAGAGTGCCTCCGGCAAGAGGCTGGGGCAGGTGGACGACCCGTTGCTGCTGTCTGTCCGCTCGGCGGCGGGGTTCTCCATGCCGGGCGTGATGGAGACCATCCTGGACATCGGTCTGAACGACCTGTCGGTGCTCGGACTGGGTAAGACCCCCGAGCGGGAGCGCTTCGCCTGGGATTCCTACCGTCGACTCGTGCAAATGTTCGGGAATACCGTCATGGGTGTCGACGTCGCACTCTTCGAAGGAATGCTCCAGCGCGTCAAGGAGCAGCACCGCGTCGTGGACGACTCCCGGCTGGACACCTGCGACCTCATCAGGGTTGTCGAGTCGTTCAAAGACCTAGTCTTCGATCGGACCGGCCGTAAGTTCCCGCAGGATCCGCGCGAACAACTACGAGAGGCGATCCTCGCCGTCTTCACTTCGTGGAACGGTGAGCGTGCCCGCCTCTACCGCAGGCGCGAACACATCGCGGACGATTTCGGCGCGGCGGTGACCATCCAACGGATGGTATTCGGGAATCTCGGCACGGATTCCGGCAGCGGCGTCGCGTTCACCCGCGACCCGGCCACCGGCCGTCCCGGCCTCTACGGCGACTATCTCCCCAACGCTCAAGGTGAGGACGTCGTTTCAGGTGTCCGCGACACTGTGACGCTCCACGAGCTGGCCGCCCTCGACCCGGCCTCGTTCCAGCAGCTGCGCGCGTACATGGAACAGCTGGAAGACCACTATCAAGACCTGTGCGACATCGAGTTCACGATCGAACACGGCACGCTGTGGATACTTGAGGCCCGGGTCGGCGAGCGTACCGAGCAGGCGGCTTCAGCATCCCCTCACAACTGATCGATGAAGGTCTCTTCGGCGGACGAAGTCCTGGAACGGGTCGACGGTGACGAGCTGGCCCGGCTGGTCTTCCCGATGACCCATCAGGCATGATCGAGGTGAATAGCGCGGTGCCAGGCGGTCATGCCAAGAACTCGCTTAGGTAGGCGAGTTCAAGGTCACCGCTTTGGGCGGTTGTCCCAGTGATGGGTTGTCCAGGCGCGTCGGATGAGGCTGCGGACGGCGATGATCACATCAGCGAGATCGAAGAAGCCGGCGGTCGCGGCAGCGCGGTGTTCGTAGCAGTGGGCGAGGCGGTGGTAGGCGTTCTGCCAGGCGCAGGTGCGCTCCACGTGCCGGCGTCGACACGCTTGGATAGCGAGGCGGGTCTGCGGCTGACGGCCGCCGCCGATTGCTACTGGGAGGGGATGGCGGGCCTTGCCGACACCGACCTCGACGGGCGGATCACCCGGGCCGAGTTCGTCACCGCCGCCCAGGCCGGCCTGCACCAGGACCCGGGAGCCTTCGCCCGCATCGCACTGCCCTGGCACCAGGCCGTCCTCGACGTGGCCGACCCCGACGCAGAACAGGCGAGCAGCACCGCCTCGACGGTCGAGCGTGTACTGGTGGCACTCGGCGCCGAACCGCACCGGGCGCGTCTGATCTCGGTCGAACACCGTACCGACCCCACGGGACGCATCACCCACGAGGAGATTCTCCGCGAGGTCGAGAACTTCTACACCACCGCCACCCCCCAACGTGCCTTCCCCGTACCGGCCTGACCGGCAGCCCTAGTGGGGGACGCGTTTCCTGGTGAGCCAGGTGGGTACCGGGGTTTCACCGACGTGCAGAGTCGGCTGGGACCCCTTGGTCTGCGGCCGTTCCTGTGCTGCTTTGAGCGGCAACGGCAGGAGGTCGGCCGCGAAGTACCAAGACAACGGGGATCGTCGGGGAGCGGCCGGACTGGATCGGGGTCGGCGATGCGGCACCGGTGCCGGCCCGCGCGTATCGACCGTCGTGGCCAGGTACCGGCCGAGCGTCCTTGGCTGTCCGTTCTATTCGGCGATCTCTGTCCGTTCCCACCACTCGTAGACCGCCAGTTGACCCTCCGAGCTGTCCTGGTGCCGCGACGTGATCTTGAAATGCTCGTACCCACCGCGGTGTGGAATCTTCAGGTCTTGTCCGGGGTCGGAGATCGGAACGATCCGCTCGGGCAGATCGTCTGGGCCGCCCTCAAGCACTGCCTTGGTCGCCATGCTTCCAGTCTTCCCAACCGCAGGCCCGCTCGCATCACGAGGTCGGCACTGTCGTCGCTCAGTACCACCGGCAGCGCCCCGCCCCGACTCGGTTGTGGGGGCAGGGTCGGCTTGTGGGCACGGGGTACGCAATGTGGTTGAGGGGCCGACCGAACGGCAGGGGGTGGGCAGGGTCAAACGCCTCGGCGTCGTGCATCGGTCTGGTACCTGGTCCTCACCTGGGAGCGGAGGGATCGGGCCACGTCCAGGTCGAAGGGCTCGGTGCTGGGGGTGAGCATCGCTGCGGCAGCCACCGCCACCCCCAGCGCGCAGGCGCTGACGGGTTCCTCTCCGGCGGCCAGCTGTGTGATGAGGGCGGCGACCATGCTGTCTCCCGCTCCGGCGTCGCTCAGGGGCTCGCCGGGCAGCGGCGGCGCGTAGAGCTCGGTGTGGCCGTGGCCGGTCGAGCACAGTGCGCCCAGATCTCCGAGGGTGGTGACGGCGATCTCGGCGGCCCCTGTGGCGATCAGGTGCTCGTTGAGGGCCCGGGCATCGTCGAAGTCGCGGACGGGCCGGCCGGTCAGGCTCTCGGCCTCTGTCCGGTTGCACCTGAGCAGGAACACGCCCTCCGCGAGTGCTCCGCGGAGCGCCGGCCCGGAGGTGTCCAGGACCAGTCGGGATCCGGCTTCCCTGATACGGCGGGCGACGGCTGCGTAGAAGTCGTCGGGCAAGCCGCCGGGCAGGCTGCCGCTGGCCACGACGTACGGACAACCGCCAACGGCTTGCACCAGCGCATCCAGGGATCGCCGCCCCTCGTGCTCGTGCAGGTGCGGGCCGGGTGGCACGATGTGGTAGCCGCGGCGCGATTCGGCCTCGAACAGCACGAGTGCTTCGCGGGTGTCGTCGTCGATGGCGACGGCGACGTGGTCGATGCCCTCTTCGTCCAGCAGCCGGTTCAGGCGCAGGCCGACCTCGCCTCCGGCGGTGTGGAAGGCGGTGGCTCGTCCTCCGAGCCGCACGACATGACGGGCGACGTTGATCCCTCCACCTCCCGCGGCCACCGACCTGACCCGGGCACGGTTCTTGCCGATGTCCTCGAGATGCTCGACCTCCCAACAGAGATCGACCGCAGGATTCATCGTCAAGGTGAGGATCGACGGCCCGGAGGCACTCCCCGATTGATCCGTGCCGTCGGTTGTCCCGGCTGTGATGGGGGCAGGCGTCGCGGCCGTGCTCATCGCGCTGGCCTGGGGGTCGCGCTGACCCCTGCCCGGCGCACCGCCTGCTGGGCCCGGCTCCGCTCGTGGCAGCGGGAGGAGTTGGAGACCTGTTCCCACGCGTGGTCGATACCGATCCCGGCCACTGCCTGGGACAGCTTCGGCTCCTGACCACCGTGCCGGGCGTTGAGCGCGTGGAGCCTGGCAATGCCCGATGTCCGCTCGCTCAGGCTCACGGCGGCCGTTCTCCACCCCGTTCCGTGGCTGCTTGGGCCCTGGGGACGGTGATCGTGAGCACGCCGTCGGCAAGGGCCGCACTGACGTCCTCGGATTTCACTCTCGAGGGGAGCACGGCCTGGTATCCGCATCGGCCGGAGCGGCGCGTGCCGCGTCCATGGCACACCCGGGAACTGGTGCGTGCGGCCGAAGGACGCGTCCAGCTCCACCGGGCCACCGGTCCGGCGCCGCGCCAGAAGCGTCATCGCATTCACCTCCGTGGACAGCGACACGTCGGACCCGACTTCCATACTGAAACACTCTGATGTCACCCGCATTCCGGCTCCCGGCTGGGCCTGTTCCTCGGCATGTGGATCTACAGGAGCTTCGGGTCGGCGCGGCAGGAGCGGTCAAGAAGGGGCCGACGGCGTAAACGAGCCCGCCGATGAGCGTGGCTGCTCACACCCGCGCTGCGACGGTGTCCAGGGCGCGTCGGGCCGGATGAGGCGCAGCTGTGCGGTCAGCCTGGGCCTTCCGGCGTGGGTGGGCGCCCCGCCCGCAAAGCAGGGACATCACTTGAGGTGCCGAGCGTGCTCGAGACGGGCGGGATGGTGCGGCACCGGCAATGGCTAGTTCGTCAGGCGGCTCTACCTTCTTGACCGGGTTGATCGAGCCATTCGTAGGGTTGGGTCACCCAGGGGTGCTGGGTGTGGCTATCAGGCGGCTGCCGTCTCATGGCTCTGCTGGCTTCGCCGCCCAGCGCCCCACGACGACTCGGCCGCCGATTAGGAAGTGCGAACAAGTCGCTGTGTAGAGCAATGCCGGCGAGGTCGTCCGTGGTACGAACCGTACGAACGAGCACGTCAGGAGCACGATGAGCCGGATATGGGCGGGGATCGACAGCGGCAAGGGCCACCATCACGGCCTCGTCCTGGACGCGGACGGTAAAACGCTGTTGTCGCGGCGGGTGGCCAACGACGAGCCCGAGCTGCTGAAGTTGATTGCTGACGCTCTCGACCTAGCCGACGGCCGTCAGGTCACCTGGGCCATCGACATGACCGGCGGGGAACCCGCGCTGCTGCTGGCCTTGCTCGTCAGTTACGGCCAAGAAGTCCTCTACATGCCCGGCCGGCTGGTGAACCGGGCATCAGACGGCTACCGCGGCGAGGGCAAAACCGACGCCCGCGATGCCTATGTGATCGCCGACCAGGCCAGGATGCGCCGCGACCTGCGGCCCATCCGTCCGGGCGACGAAGCCGCCATCGAACTCAAGCTGCTGACCGGACGCCGATCCGACCTCGTCGAGGACCGCACCCGCTCGGTGAACCGCCTGCGCGGCACCCTGCTGGGCATGTTCCCGGCCCTGGAACGGGCCGACCAACACCGGCCCGCTCAGGCTGCTGACGGGCTACCAGACACCGGCCGCGATCCGCCGCGCCGGCGTCGCCCGGCTGACGACGTGGCTGGCCAACCGCAAGGTCCGCAACGCCAGAGCTCTGGCCGAGACGGCTGTCGAGGCTGCCGGACGCCAGTACACCGCGGTTCCCGGGGAGAAGACCATCGCGAAGCTGGTCCACACCCTGGCCGAGGAGGTGATGGCCCTCAACGAGCAGGTTTCCGAGAGGGACAAGCTCATCGAGGGCCGGTTTCGCGAGCACGAGCTCGCCGACATCGTTCTGAGCGTCCCGGGCATCGGCGCGACTCTCGGAGCCGAGTTCCTGGCTGCCGTCGGCGGCAGCCTGGACGAGTTCGACTCCCCGGACGCCCTGGCGGCCTTCGCCGGCGTCGCACCCGCACCGCGTGACTCGGGCAAGGTCAGCGGCAACCTGCACCGCCCGCTCGTCTATCACCGAAGACTCCAGCGCGTCTTCTACACCTCCGCGCTGGTCAGCGTCCGCTACGACCCGAACTCGCGGAAGTTCTACGACCGCAAACGCGCCGAAGGGAAGAAGCACGTCCAGGCCGTGCTCGCCCTCGCCCGCCGACGCGTCAACGTCATCGTGACCGACGATGCTACGAAGTGTCACCGCCGGTCACGGCGGCTGCTTGACAACAGCATTAGGAAGCCCGCTTGCTCGCGAAGCTCTTGGTCCTCTGGGACTTACGGAGCGGACGCCCTCCGCGCAGTCGAGGAACTCGCGCCAAGAGCACCGAGGCCCCACGGCCGATCGGGGGCCTCCACGGCGACTGCCCACCGCCCGGTGGCGACTGCCCACCGCCCGGTAGGGAATGATCATCCCGCTCGCGGGAGCGATCTCCGACCCGTACTCAATGGTCAGCCCCGCTCGTGAACGCCCCGCGCAGGCGTCGTGCAGGGGCGTGGTGGCCCGTGCCGGCCCATCGAAGTCAGCCGCGTGATGTGTCTCTTCTGCGTTCCCGGGCGGTGGAGCGCTTGTCTCTGGGGTCCAACCGAAAGTCCGGGCAGTCGCCGTTTTGGCATGCACCGGGGCCCCATACGGGAACGAATACGCCGAGGGTCTTGTGGCGGTGGATCGCGACCGGCACGGATTGCTTGCAGGTCGCACACGCGTACGCTTCGGAACCACGCTTCCTTTTGACCATATCTTTACGATATGCCCGTATTGATGCGGAGGGAAGGGTCGTGCTTCTCGCCTTGAGGGTGGGCGGTGTCAGGCGTCCCGACCTGGTGAACCGGTTGGGGGCTCGGAATCGTCTGCGGGCGGGGGCGGGGTGGCCTGCCCACTGTCCTCTGTGCCGGCCTGGTGTCTGTCGGCCTCCTCCGCGGTGTCTGTCGGGGCGGGCCTTCGGAGGCTGAGCACCACGGAACCCGTCAGAACGACGACGATGACCGCGAGGCTGATCGGTGAGGGGATTTCCGGGATGCCTGGGCTGATCAGCTTGTGGGACGCCTGGAGGATGAGCTTGATGCCGATGAAGGCGAGGATGATCGCCAGTCCCTTGCTCAGGTAGTGGAAGCGATCCAGGAGGCCCGCGAGCATGAAGTAGAGGGCCCGCAGGCCGAGGATGGCGAAAGCGTTACTGGTGTAGACGATGAACGCGTCGTCGCTGACCGCGAGGACGGCCGGGACGCTGTCGACGGCGAAGATCAGGTCTGCGGCCTCGATCGCGGCGACCACCGCGAGCAGCGGTGTCCCCACGAGCTTGCCGGCTTCCCTGACGAAGAACTTCGCCCCTGCGTACTCGTCCCGGACCGGGATGATCTTGCGGAGCATCCGTACGGCAAAGCTCTTGCCGGGGTCGAAGCTCTCCTCCTCGTCCTTGAGGAGTTTGTAGGTGCTGTAGAACAGGACCGCCGCGAAGGCGTACAGCACGGCGGTGAAGCGGCTGACGACCGCGACGCCCAGGGAGAGGAAGATCCCGCGGAAGACGAGGGCGCCGATGACGCCGAAGAACAGCACGCGGTGCTGGTAGGCGCGGGGCACCTTGAAGTAGGCGAAGATCACGGCGAAGACGAACAGGTTGTCGACCGACAGGCTCTTCTCCAGCAGCCAGGCCGTCGTGTACTCGGTGCCGGCCGTGGTGCCGAGGACGAGGAAGACGACCGCGCCGAAGACCAGGGCCAGACTCACCCACAGGCCGCTCCAGGCGGCTGCCTCCTTGAAGCCGATGACGTGCGCGGTGCGGTGGGACAGCAGGTCCACCGCCAGCGACACGACCACCGTCGCGGCGAACACTCCCCATAGCCAGAGCGGGACCTCAAGCACGCCGAACACCCTCACCACGGCCCGCATGGAACACGCCGGGCCCTACACAGGAGTCTCCGGCAATACGTCCCCGGGAGCATGCGGAGGCGGAGGGGGTGAACGGAGGCCCTCCGGCGTTGCTCAGTTGCGCTCGTAAGCGGGAGCGTCCGCTTCGCGCTGGTAGATGTCGGGGATGCCGTCTGCGTCGGCGTCGATGTTCTCCGCCTCCCACAGCCGCCTGTAAGTGGCGTTGCGGCGCCACAGGAGTACGGCCGCACGACGGCGGCCGTGAGGGAGGCGATGAGGACGGCGGCCTTGACGTGTTCCCTGACCTCTTGGCCGGGGAAGGCGAGTTCGCCGATGAGGAGGGCGACGGTGAAGCCGATTCCCGCCAGCACTGACAGCCCCAGGACGTCCGCCCAGGCGAGGTCGGGGTTGAGCTGCGCTTTGGTGAAGCGGGCGGCAAGGTAGGTGCCGAGGAAGATTCCGAGGACCTTGCCGACGACGAGGCCGATGACGACGCCGAGCGGCTCGGGGCTGGTGAACACCGCGGCCAGTGCGGGGCCGGAGATGCTGACGCCCGCTGCGAAGAGGGCGAAGAGGGGAACGGCGACACCCGCGGAGATCGGGTGCACCAGGTGGGAGACGCGGGCGGCGGGGGATGCCTCCTCCCCCTTGTCCCGGGTGGTGCGCAGGATGAGGCCCATGGCGACGCCGGCGACGGACTCGGCCGCGATGAGGTCCCACGTCTGGCGGGTGCGACGGGCGGGGGAACACACGACGAGGTCGGGAACACAGTAGCCTCACGCAGCCAGCAGCCAGCAGCCAGCAGCCAGCAGCCAGCAGCCAGCAGCCAGCAGCCAGCAGCCAGCAGCCAGCAGCCAGCAGCCAGCAGCCAGCAGCCAGCAGCCAGCAGCCAGCAGCCAGCAGCCAGCAGCCAGCAGCCGGGGCGTCGCGGCGGCCGCGCGGGGCGAGTGGCCGCTCGGAGTCGGCCACCTCCTGCGGCCAGGCGGACTCGGCGTGCCGCAGGACGACCAGGCGCCGCAAGGTGCCCGGAGTCATGGCGTCGGCGGGTGCTGGTGGCCGACCTCGCGTGCGAGGTCCAGCCCGAGGACGCGGTCGAGAAAGGCGAACGTCTCGAACTTTGCACCGGCCGGCACGTCGGCGCGCTTCGCCACGCTGACCAGCATGTCCAGGACAGCTGGGACGCCGAGATCATCGGCGAGCGCGGCATGGGCCTGTCGCAGCACGTCGGCGGGGATCGGCCTGGACGGCTCCTGTGCCCAGTCGGCCACCTGCTGCCGCCAGTGCCTCAGCATCCGCCGGGCCTCGTCGAGCGCGCCGCTGGTGACCGTGACCGGCGTGCTGTGGGCGTGGCCGAGCAACAGCATCCTCACAGCCAGCGGGTCGGTCCCCTCCGGGGCGAATGCGTCCGGGAGATCCGAGGCAAGGAGGTGGCCGCGGCCTGGGACGCCCCCGTCCGGGGGTGCCGGGCTGACCTGGCCCACGTCGATCCGGACCCCGCCGACGGCGTCCTGCACGGAGGTGCCGTACGCGAGCACGTGCACGTCGGCAGCGGCGCACATCGTCTTGGTCAGATGGTGAACGCCGACGGTGGTGGGCGGGTGGATGCCGAGAACGGCCATGGCCCGTTCGAGCGTCTGGGCCGGCTCAGGCGGCAGGTCCGGCGCAGTGAGGACCGTGACGGACTGCAGCCCGTGCAACTCCGCGGTGCGCGCCAGTACGTCACCGACCAGGGGCGCCCGCACGTGCACCGCGCTGATCCCGGTGTCGATGACCGGCAGGTGGACGCAGATGCGCAGCAGGTGGCGGTGTGCGGAGGGGATCTCCACGAGGCGGCCGGTGCGAGTGTCGGCGATACGCAGCATGATGCGGAGGCTAGTCGTGGAAACCTCCGGTACGGGGGAGGACCTGACCAGGATGCCGACGTTGTGGAATACCGCGCGTCGCACGGTCATGGGGTCGCGGTCCTGTCGGTCGAGGTGCGCTGACCATGTCGGCTGTCTGGCCTGTATCGCCGCGAAACGTCACTGGTGCCGGAGAGGCGCCAGGGGCATACCATGATGAATGGGTCGGTGCACTCTCACGTGCAGCGCCCGGAAGGGCGGCCCCGGCGTGTGAATGTGCCGGGGCCGTTGTGTCACCCTCGTCGCGCTGCAGGGAGCGGGGCATGATCCATTCAGCCGATATCCGCGAGTGGCGCGACTGCGATGCCGTCGACCCGAAAGGACACAGGATCGGCTCGCTGGAAGCGATCTACGTGCCTATCGCTACCGACGGACCGGCATGGCCACCGTCCTCACCGGCTTGCCCACCCGCCGGCGCCTGGTCTTCGTTCCTCTCGACGAGGCGATCCCGGGACCGGGCTACGTCAAGGTCGCGCACGCCAAGGCAGTCGTGAAGAAGGCCCCGGCCATCGGCACTGACGACATCCTGCCCGCCGAGCAGGAAGAAGCGATCTTCAAGCACTACGAGATGGCCTACCAGCCCGGCGCCCACGGCGAACGGAAGCTCGCGCGCCGCTGACCGCCCCGAGCCCCGTGCCGGAGGAGGTGCTCGCAATGGCGATCTTCCTGCTCCTGCTTCTCGTGGCCGTCATCCTGGGACTCATCGGCGCGGTGGTGGAGGGCATGCTCTATCTCCTGATCATCGCCATCCTGCTCGTCGTGGCCGACGTGGTCTTCATCGCCACACGATGGTCCCGACGCTCGCATCGCAGCCACCCTCGGTAGTACCGGCAAGGGCCCAGGTCAACAACCTGGGCCCTCCTTTGTTGTCTAGACCTATTCAGGAGCCCCGCACCGCTTGCGCACCACTTGACTGCTGACCGGCCCGCTCAGCCGCCACACCCTTGGCCCGCGCTTGAGTTTCCACGCCGCATTCGGGACGCTGAAACGCAGCAGCGACTCCGACAAGACGAGGCGGACCGCATGACCACCGCCTGGGACCCTCCATCCGACGCTCCCCGTATGCCCAGCCCGCCAGCACCCCCGAAGGTCTGCGCTCAGCCCTCGCACTTCTCGCCCCCGAGACGCTGCCGACCTTAGACTCAGAGCGGGCCGTCGCCCTCCAGCAGGCCCGGGGGCAGGTCAGCGCTGCGCCGATGCGCCGCTTCGTCGGCCAATGGGCCGTCTGCGCCGCCGTCGAACGCCACCCGGGGCGCGCCGCACGACTCCACGAGCTCGAAGCACGCGCCGCCCAGACCACCGACCTCTCCGAGGCCCGCGCCGTCGCCGCCGAGATCGGCCGCATCATCGATAAAGCATGCGCCGAAGCCGGAATCGAGCCCGGACAGGGCGCCATGTGAGCGACGAGGAACAGTGGCGCTGGGAGTACGACCCCGATGCCGAGCACGTCATCTCCGGCCTACCCCAGCACGTCATCCACGAAGTCAAGCGGCTCTCAGGCGAACTGGTCTCGCCCTCGCCGAGGTCGGCGTCGACATCTCCGACATCGGCGCCGGACCCAGCCACGGCGGCCCCGGCGGTCTGCGCCGCATCCCACTGCTGACCGACGGCTGGTTCTACGCACTCCCCGTGCCCCGCATGAAACTCATCGCTATCATCCGGGTCATCCCGCCCTTCGCCGACCTGTGAGCTTGCGCCCGGCATCTGTACGCACGCACTGCGAACAGCCCCAGCCATTACGTGCCAGTCAGGGCGGTAAGCAGCGGTCAACAACGCCGGGTCCGGACCCCTCTCGATCGCCGCTGCAAGGTGCGTATACGCAGGTCAGCAGCCCAGCGGGGCTCCCAGTACTGGGTGATTCCCAAGCTTAGAGCGCGGGTTCGATTCCAGTCATCCGCTCTTACGAGAAGGCCCAGGTCAGCGACCTGGGCCTTCTTTGTTATCTAGACCTTTCAACCCTTGCCGCGCCCTCCGCGTGCCCCAACTCTCAGGAAGGCGCTACCCGGAGGGTCTTTCGCGCACCACTTGCACCCCGCGGGCCGGAGCTCTTCCCACATCGCCAGACGCGCTCCATGCGACCTGCGCCATAAAGTTCTGCAGTTGGTGCGAATTCCCGCCCACAAAGCTAGTCGACCGCCGCCCGTGGCAGCTCCACCCCGTGCTGGGTGGCCATTTCGGGATGGGCCAGCGGCAGGACCAGACGCCGCTCTATGAGCTCCTTCTCCCGCTGCATACCCGCGACCTTCTGCCACAGTCCCCCCGGGCGGCAGCTTCGCTCCCAGCGACGCGACCATGCTGACCGATCAGCTCCGCGTGTTCGGCCGTACTCCCATCATCGGCCGATGCGAGCCGGGGCGCGCGGCAGCGGCCGCCCCGGACATGCCGGCCCAGGCCGGGCACGGGAGCCGTGTGGCGTGCCCGGTTGCCGGGGAGCATCCTGGAGGCACGCCGCCCGTGCAGCCAGGACGTCGGCCTGCCGCCCGGTTGGAGGCAACAGGATGACCGTCGGAGGGCGCGGGGACCCGGACCGCTCGGAGAGCTTCGGGGAGGAACTGCTCGGGGTGCTCCTGGACGGGGCGCACGAGCTGCCGCCCCATCTGGTCGGCCCGCTGGTTGCGGAGACGATGGCCCGCGTGGGGGGACGTGACCCGCAGATCCTGCTTCAGGACTACGGACAGCAACAACTGGTCCCCCTGCCCGCCGGCGGCGGGGCCGCCGGTGATCCGCAGCCCATCGACCGGTCCGAAGCCGGCCGGTGCTTCCTGGAGTCACGCCCCGTCGAAGTCCTGACGTCCGATGGCGTACGGGTCCACCTGCCCCTGCTGGACGGCGGTGACCAGGTGGGGGTGCTCGCGGTCACCCTGGACGAGGTCGACGACGACAGCCGCCGCCTCCTGCGTAGGATCGCGGGCCTTGCGGCCGACCTGCTGCAGACCAAGAACGGCTACACAGACCTCTTCTTCCGGACCCGCCGCGGTGAACCGATGAGCGTGGCTGCGGAGATCCAGTGGTCCCTGTTGCCCCCGCTGTCGATGGTGATGCCGCACGTCGCGGTCGCCGGAGTTCTGGAGCCCGCCTACGCCGTGGCGGGGGACAGCTTCGACTACGCCCTGAACGGCGACGTCCTGCACCTCGCCATGGTCGACGCCATGGGGCACGGCCTGGACGCTGCCACGATGGCCACGGTGGCCATCGGCGCGTACCGCCACGCCCGCCGGATCAGCATCGAACTGTCCGAGATCTACCTCTTCATGGACCGGGCCGTCGCGGAGCAGTTCGACCCGGACCACTTCGTGACCGCCCAGATGATGCGCCTGGACACGGACACGGGGCGCCTCCAGTGGGTCAACGCGGGGCATCCCGCGCCCATGCTGATCCGCGCGCACCGCGTCGTACGCCGTCTGGACAGCCCCACGACCCTCCCCGTCGGCTTCGGAGGGGCCCAGCCGCAGGTCAGCGTGGTGGCGCTGGAGCCTGGCGACCGCGTCCTCTGCTTCACCGACGGCCTGATCGAAGAACACGAAACCGGGCAGGAGCAGTTCGGCGAGAAGCAGCTGATCGACTGGGTGAACCAGCTGGAGCAGGCCGACCACGGGATCCGCGCGGTGGCCCGGGACCTGTCCCACACCCTCAAGAGGGCACGCGGCGAGACCACCTCGGACGACGCGTCGCTCGTCCTGTTCGAATGGCGCGGATGACGGAAGGCCGTGCCACAACGTGCCAGTAAGGGCGGCAAGCAGCGGTCAAGAAGGGTACGTCCGCGCCCCGCGCCGAGAAACGCGCATGGGGTGTTGTCGCAGGTCAGCGGCCACATGGCGGTCCAAGTGCCGGGTGATTCGTGGGCTCATAGGCCCCCGACACCCTCAGCTGTGTCTCCTCAGCCCCGCAGCGCCGGCTCCCGCGACCTCGATGGGGGCCACGCGCACGGTGACGATCACGTCGGTGCACAGAGGCTGGGCCCGCAGGAAGAAGAACTCCGGCCGGCAGCGGTTAGCGCGCCGTTTGCCAGCGAACGGCGATTCGATGCCGCCTGCCGAAGAAGGAGGGCGGAACGTAGTGGTGTGCGAGGCGGTCAGGTCGATCGCAACTTGGCGCACGGAAAGAGGGTTGGCTTCGTCAGTTGCTGAGTCTTAGGCTGCCAGGCCGAGATCCAGGACCTTGGCTGCCTGCCCGATTGTCCCGGGCATGAGGTGCCGGTAGATCTTGAACGTGATGTCGATGCTTTTGTGTCCCATCCATTCGGCGACGTCCGTGATGGGGATGTTGTGCCTGAGGCAGTTCGAGGCGAAGAAGTGACGGAGGCTGTAGATGACCATGCCGTCGGGTATGTCGAGTTCGCCCCGTCTCTTGATCCGCTGCCACTGGTTCTGCAGGAGGTACGGCTGGAAGGGTCGGCCGGAGTCCTGTGGGTGGCGCAGTAGGTAGCCGTCGGTGGTTCCGTGCTTGTCGGCGTACCACTCGATGGTGTTCTTCGTCCGTTGCGGAAGCGGGACGTCGCGGTATTCGCCGAGCTTGCGGTACTTGAGGCGGTCGTACGTCTTGGTCGATTGGTTGACCTGCTCGGTGACTCGGTAGACGTCGTCGGCAACGATGTTGTTGACGTTGACCGCGGCGGCCTCGCCATTGCGTAGGCCGCAGCCGCTCATGAGATCCACCACGAGTCGGAAGGTGTCGTCCCCGGCCCTGCGCAGGGCCTGGAGCTGGGCTGGGGAGGGGATGACGGCACGCTTGGGGTCGTACTGGGGTGGCTTGACGCCCAGGAGGGGGTTGTCGTCGAAGAGCCCCAGACGATGTGCGTCGAGGAGTATCGACTTCAGTTTGTCGTAGGCATTCGACTGGGCTGCGAGACCCACGCCGTTGCGTTCCATCGTCCGGATGAAACCGTCCACCACCTTGTGGTCGAAGGTGCTCATCCGGCGGGTCGCGAGGGCCGGGAAAATGTGGTGCTGGAGCAGTGAGTCGAGGTGGCTGAGCGACGCAGCGGCAAGGTGACGCTGGCCGGCTTTCCACTCGGCGGTGTACTCCCGGAACCGCATCTGACTGTACTTCTGGATGCGCTCGCTCTTCGCCTGGTTCGCCGGGGCGGCCTTCTTTGCTTTGTAGACACTCGTCAGTCGATCGATGGCCTCGTCTTGCGTCAGGAAGCCCGACTCCTCAACCTGATTGCCGCCGGGGCCCCTGTAACGGACCTTGTAGAAGTGCGGACACCTCGCCCAGCGGGACGCCGGGTGCTCGCAGTCCTTGTAGAAGGTGGGAAGCCCGGGACGTCCTGCGCGGCGAAGTCGGCGTTGCGGGCGAGGAATTCGTCCAGGCGCAGGACGAGGGAACGTCCGCTGATCCGAGGGTGGGCGCCGAGCAGCCCGGATACGGTCGCGATGGTGGCGCCCGCGGCCTCGTAGCGGTCCAGGCCGGTGCACAGCTCGACGGCGGCGGCCTCGGCGATATCGCCGTCGTCGATGTCCTCGCCGCAGGCCGCCGCGTAGGACGTGAGCCAGCCTTCGACGAGCTGGCTGCGGGCGGCGAGGTCGGGGAGGGCGGTGAGGTCCTCGTCATAGGGCGAGGCGCCCACGCTGCGGCGGAACTTGTCGAGGAGAGTGCGGGCCGCGGCGGAAACGGCGAACCCGGCCGGTTCGCAGGCCAGTTCCTCGAAGAGGTACTCGGCGGCGCGGGTCGGCGCGGCCGTGTCGGGAGCGAAGGTCACGATGGCCTGGGTCAGTTCGCCTTGGAATGCGTCGAGTGCGGGACTGTGCCCGAAGGTGTTGCGTGCCCGGGCCAGGGAGACGGCGCGGCGAGTGAGGGAGGCACGCTCCTCGACGGTCGTGCCGTGGGCCCAGAACAGCGCGGCGGCCGCCCGGTCCCGGGCCGGGTAGCGCAGCAGCACACGCAGGATGGCGGCGGCGTCGTGGTCGTGCACCCCGCGCTCGTAGCCCTCGTCGTACGCGGCCTCGGCGGCCTGACGGACGAGGGCATCCAGGTCGGAGGCGGTGAGGGCCGTGCGGCCGTGTTCGGCCAGCAGGCGGGCCGCCAGGTACTCGGCGCGGTAGACCACGGCCGACTCGGACGGCAGCAGCCGGTTCCAGTACGGGCGGGTGGCGGCGAACTGCGGGTCGGTGACCGGGCGGCGGTAGTCGGTGCCGGTGAGTGCGAACGCCAGGCCGTCCCCGTGCGGTACGAGGGTCAGCTCGGCGGACTGCCGGGTGACCGCGAACCGGTGCCGGCCCAGGCGAATCGTCTCGCCGCCGTCGGCGAACAGCTCCGTACGGTCGCGCAGCGCGCGCCCCGCTTCCTGCCGTGCGGCCGAGAGCAGGCCCGTCAGCTCCTCCGCCCGGACGGCATCGCCGAGTTCGCGCAGTTCGTCGGCCGTGCGGCGGATCCTGCTCACCATCGGGTCGGAGGCGAAGTACGCCTCCAGCGCGCCAAGCAGCTCGCCAGCCTCCGCGTCGCCCAGCCAGGGGTGCCGGTCGGCGGCCTTGACGCAGGCGGCGAGCAGCGCCTCGTACAGCGGTCCGCGGGGTGCTGGTCCGGTCTCGGCGGCCTGTCGTGCGACAGCCAGGCAGTCGGCGATGCCCCGGACCAGGTCGGCGTTGCCGATCCGGCCGAGCGAGCCGCTTCCGGCGGGGGAGCGGTGGGTGTCGGAGGTGAAGGGGGTCTGCCAGGTCTGCACCGGGTGCGTTCGAGCCGGCTCGTCCGCAGTGGCCCGCAGGACGACGAGGGCTCCGTCGTCGAACAGGGCGTGGCCGTGGCAGGAGATCGGCGCGGCGACCTCCTTGCGGATCACGTTGTACGGGAGCAGCAGGGTGCGTCCCTCGGAGCGGGCATGGAAGGCGAACAGCACGTCTTCGCCGTTGGGGGCGCGGACGGTCCGCTCGAACTCCAGGCCGGTCGGGTCCGCGACCGCAGGGTCGAAGGTCCGGACGGTGCCGGAGCCGAGGCAGTAGCCACCGGGAAAGACGATGCCGTCGTTGTCCGGCAGCCGCCGGCAGGACTGGCCGATGCCGTCGAGCCGGACCACCGTGCCCGTCAGGGAGTTGAAGACCAGGTGGCGTCGCGTCTGCTCCTTGTACGGGCGGATCCGGAGCAGGATCAGCGGGCCGACAGAGGCGTGGGCGATGTCGGCATCGGCCAGGGACTGGAGCGGCTCATCGACGGGCTCGCGGTGGACGCCCTCGTCCGTTTCTGTGTCGTTGTCGGTCTTCACCGTGAGCGCGCCGCCCACTGTCGAGACGAAGAGGCGGCCGTCGATGGAGACGTGCGGGTGGCGGCCCTGGACGTGGTCCTCCCGGGTGGTCTCCTGCCATTCCACCTCGTGCGCCGCCGGGAGTGCCATTGGCGCGACTCCCGGTGGGGCAGCGCACGAAGTCGCCGCGCTCGCCGCAGTGACCACGGCACTCGCTGCCTGGGTTGAGAGTGACGGTGCCCTGGAATTGCCCGTGCTGGTCAATGAGGCGTTCGGTGCCTTGCGTCCCGCCTGAAAGACAGCAGTGATCAGCGTACGAGTGTTGAAAGTGTCGAAGCGTGGGCCTTGCCTGTGACGATGACGGGCTCCTTGCAACGGAGACCGGGGTGAGGGCCATCAGTCCGGCGGACCGGCACGAGGCGTCTCCGGCTGATGGTGACGTCCCGCGGTCTCGAGGGAGGATGGCAGCGCGCCGGTGGCGGCGGCGTCGGCTTCCGCTGCGTCGGCGAGGGCTTCCGCAGCGGCTTCTGCCGCCTTCGCCGCGTCGTTCGCGGCCTGGACGGCCAAGTCGTCCGATGACGACCGGCGGGTGGCGGCGGACTGGGGGAGGACTTCGCTGAAGGCGCGGGAGACGTCCTGGAGAGCCGACGTGACCTCGCCGGGGATCACCCAGAACGTGTTTCCCGGGCTCTGCGCGAGCTGGGGGAGCGTCTGGAGGTACTGGTAGGCGAGCAGTTTGGGGTCGGGGTCGTTGCGGTGGACAGCCTGGAAGACCTCGTCGATGGCGCGCGCCTGGCCCTCCGCCTTGAGGATCTCGGCGGTCCGGTTGCCTTCCGCGCGGAGTACCGCAGCCTGCTTCTCGCCTTCCGCGGTCAGGATCTGGGACTGGCGCTGCCCCTCGGCCCCGAGAATGACGGCCCGCTTGTCCCGCTCGGCCCGCATCTGCTTCTCCATCGCGTCCTTGATGGACTGCGGCGGGTCGATGGCCTTGATCTCCACCCGGTTGACCCTCAGCCCCCACTTGCCGGTGGCGTCGTCGAGTACGCCGCGAAGCTGGTTGTTGATGGTGTCCCGTGAGGTCAGCGTCTTCTCCAGGTCCATGGATCCCACGACGTTGCGCAGTGTGGTGACGGTCAGCTGTTCCACTGCCTGCAGGAAGTTGGCGATCTCGTAGGCGGCAGCGCGCGGGTCGGTGACCTGGAAGTAGAGGACGGTGTCGATCTCGACGACCAGGTTGTCCTCTGTGATGACCGGCTGGGGTTTGAAGGAGACGACTTGCTCGCGCAGGTCGATTACCGGGTAGACGCGGTCGATGTAGGGGATGACGACGTTGAGTCCGGGCTTCAGAGTGCGGTGGTAGCGGCCGAGCCGTTCGACGTTGCGGGCGCGGGCCTGCGGGACGATGCGGACCGCGCGGATCACGGTGAAGACCGCGAAGACTGCGACCAGCAGGCCGGCGATGAGAAACGCCGAGATCTCCATGGTTCACTCCCGGGGATAGACGAGCGCGGTGGAGCCTTTGATCTCGATGACGTCGACGGTTGTTCCGGGAGGAATGACTTGCGTCTCGTCGTAGGCGCGGGCCGTCCATTCCTCGCCACCGATGCGGACCCTGCCGCTCAATCCCGTCACCTCGGCAGTCACGTACGCGGCTCCTCCGACCAGGGCCTCCACGCCGAAGCGCTCGCCTTCCCGTGGCATCAGGTGGCGCATGGCGATCGGGCGCAGGAACACCAAGCCGACCGTCGCCACGAGTGTGAAAGCCAGGAGCTGCCATGGGAGGGGCAGTCCGATCGCCGCGAGGACTGCGGTAACCAGCGCGGCGCCGCCGAGCAACCCGAGTGCGGCGGTGAGAGTGAAGATCTCCGCCACACCCAAGAGAGCCGCGGTGATCAACCAGATCAGCCAAGGGTCCATCGCCTACGCCTCCCGACGGGGTAAAGGAGAACGCCGCTACTGTCGCTTTTCCAATATTTTACCCAGTTTGTTCGGGTGGAATCGGAGCCAGGGTCCCGCCCGGCGGCCCCCCGGCTCTGTCGCGTAGGCGCAGTCACCGGCGGTGTACACGTCCGGGTGCGAGACCGAGCACACGCTGCGGTCGACGACGATCTGGCCGGTCTCGGCGACCTCCAGGCCGCTGTCCGCCGCGATGGAGTGCACGGCGAACCCGGCCGACCACACGGTCACGTCGGCCGGGATGGACGTACCGTCGGCGGCGAACGCCCCTGTCGGCTTGACGGCTTCCATGCCGGAGTGCTCGTGGACGGTGATGCCGAGCCGGTCGACGACCTGGCGCAGGCAGCGGGACTTCGACGAGCTCGGTGGCGGTCTCGATGCCGGACAGCCCCTCGCCGACGACCAGCACGGTGCCGCCCTCGCCCAGGCAGCCAGGCGCTCGCGCAGACGCAGCGCCGAGGACCGGCCGGTCACATCGAAGGCCTACTCGGCCACGCCGGGGACGTCATGGTGGGCTACGGAGCTGTCGAGCGCGGAGAGAAGCGTGTCGTACGCGAGCTCGCCGTCGCCGTCCTCGAGGGTCACGGCGACTGTCCTGCGCTGGGGATCGACGCCGGAGACCCGCGCCAGGCGCAGCCGTACCCTGCTGCCCGCGAAGACGTCGGCCTCGGCGTCGGCGGGGAGAGCCGACGGGCCAGGTTCCCGGCGGCGAAGGCCCCGGTGCATCCGGCGCCGGGTACGACGATGCGGTGCTTCGAGACGTTGCCCTTGGCTCGTTCGCGTGCCCCTTGAACTGGACGCTGCCCCGATTTGCTGACGGGAGTCGGGTATGACGCGGGTCACCGGGCTGAGCCGGGCGGCTGAGCCGAATCTTGAACTGGAGACGTACGAGGAGTGGGTATGGCGCCCAGCTCCAGCCGCCGGTCCTGGTCCACTTGATGCCGGTGAGGCGATCCGGTAGGTGGTCCGGTCCCGGTAGCAGTGCCCCGGTAGCGGGTTTCGTGAGCCGCCGCTGATGACGTCCCAGATCCTGTGGTAGCCGTCGTTCTTCCAGCTGTCCGTGTTGGAGCCGTAGTGGTTGAGTGGACTGGTTCTTGACCCAGCTGCCGGTGGCGTTGGATTCGACGGTCCAGCCGTGGAAGCGGAGCATGACGACCACGGGTCGGGGCCCCCGGCCCTCCGAGAGCAGGGCCCGGACGCAGGAGGTGGTGACCTCGGCTCAGCGGGCCGCCTGTTCCGGGGTGGGGGGCGCCGCAGACTCAGAGGGATGCAGACTTCCATGCGGTCAGGTGCGAAGGTCCCGCAGTTGGTAGCCGATGGCACCAGCGGCCGCGGCGAGCGCGGCGACGGATGTCATCAGGAAGGCCGCGGACCAGTTGACGGGGTCGTCGGGTACGCCGCCGCCAGGACGGCGACATGGCGTGCCACCACGGTCGTGACCGGCACCCGCCCGGCCAGCAGCACATCCCACCGGCCGGCATCCTCCTCACCCCGGGTGATCCGCGTCGCGGCAAGTAGCGCCCACACGGCCAGCACGACCGCCAACACCGTCCCCGTGCGCCACACGGCGAACCCACCGGCATCATCCAGCGCCACCGGTTCGCCGAACAGAGTGCGAATCGCTGGGTTCCCCGCCAGCGCCTCCAGCGCCGCCGCATCCGCAGGGTCCTTTACGGTGCTCGCGTAGGCAGCCACCGCCACCGCCGACATTCCGGCCGCCAGCCCGATCACGACGAGCGCACCGCGCCTGGTCTGACGCAGAGCAAGAGCAGTCACCGCCCGCCCCGCGTCTGTGGCGGGGCGGCTGTGCTTGGTCGGCGATTCGACGGCCGTCACCGCTGCTCCCCGCCGTAATCGCCGAGGAAGATCTCCTCCAGCGAGGGTTCCCGCACCGCGAGGCTGACCACATCCGCCGCCGCCAGTACCTGCAGCGCATCCCCCGGCGGGCCGGTGAGGGTGAACCGCACCGAGGCCGCGCCGGTCACCTCGACGGCCTCCACACCGGGCACTTGGGCCAGATCCGGTGGCGCCGCGTTGAAGCACACCGAGCGCTTGCGGACGCTGGGCAAGCTGGCGGAGCGACGCGGACAGGGTCTGGCGCAACTGGCGATCTCGTGGGTGCTGCGCGACCCCCGGGTGGTGTCGGTGATCATCGGCGCGAGCAGCGTGAAGCAACTGGACCAGAACCTCGACGCGCTGCACGGGGGATTGCTGTCCGAGGAGGACCTGGCGGAGATCGATGTGCTGAGCGGCTGACAGAGCCGTATGGCCATGGTGGCTTCTCGGGGCGTGCGGCGAATCGTCATACCGGTTCCGGGGTGAAGGGACACAGCGCGTCGGCCCCGGCGTGTACGACGCCGTAGCTGCTCTCGGGTACCTCGTGCCAGGCACCTGGCAGATCGCCGAGGGGTTCGGACACCACCAGGCGGGTCTCGTCGGATACTTCTTGAAGGAACGCCATGTCGGGGTGCAGTTTGCGCAGTGCGTCCACGCGGGTGCTGTAGAAGAGCGACCGTGAGGCGCCCTGGCTGGAGTAGCGGAACGCCCACACGGTCGTCCCGTCACTGACGGCGACCGTCATTTGTATCGGGTACTCCACGCCGTGTTCGCGACCGACGCGTTCCACCAGCCCCACCATCTTGGCGACGGCGCCCGGCGGGTCCTGCTCCAGGCCGAAGGTGAGCGCCAGGTAGAACATCGTCTCGGAGTCCGTCGTCCCCTCGATACCCGAGTACAGCGCGGGATCGACGAGCAGGGTGAGATCCCGCCGCATCGCGTGGAAGCCGGCGATGGAGCCGTTGTGCATCCACATCCAGCGGCCGTGCCGGAACGGATGGCAGTTCGTCTGCTGTACCGCCGTACCCGTCGACGCCCGGATGTGGGCGAAGAACAATGGTGAGGTGACGTGGTCCGCGAGCTCCCGCAGGTTGCGGTTGTTCCAGGCGGGGCCGACGTCTCGCATGAGCGCCGGGGTGCCGTCACTGCCCTCCGGATACCACCCGACGCCGAACCCGTCACCGTTCGTCGTCTCGACACCCAGTTTGGAGTGCAGGCTCTGATCGATCAGCGAATGGGCGGGTTTATAGAGGATCGTGTCAAGCAGCAGGGGTGTTCCCGAGTAGGCCAGCCATCGGCACATGAGTGATCACCTGTATTTCTCACTGAAACAGCGGGAGTACCTTCGTGGCCCGCTCGGCCCCGGCTCCCGAAGTCTGCAAAGAGGGTCGCCGGTCACCTCGCTGCCGCGGCCCGCGGCTTGCCGGCTCTGCTGTGAGTGCGCTGAGAGTGGAGCGCCGCTTTCCCCGTGTCGCGGGCGGCGCCGTGTGCGCGGAGCGGGTGGCTCTTGTCCGGCCAACCTCATTTTCGCCTCCTTCGCCGCGCATCGCCATGTGGCGCGGATCGGACGGCCGTCGCTGCGAGCTCGGGGTGGTGGAAGCAGCCGAGCTGTCCGCTCCGAAACCGTCGCGCGACCGACGACCGCCGCGTGGCCGGACTTCGAGGCCCACGCCTTCGACCGGATCGCGACGCGGAAGACACACCTTCGCCGATTTCCGGCGCAGGAACTCAGTACCACCCTGCGCCACCTCAAGGACGGCTTTGGAGACGGCGTCCGGCACCGCGTGAACCCGACCTGACGGCGTGGCCTCATGGTCCGGCCGCGATCGCCGGTGGAGAGGGCGGGCCGGAGCGAGTGCGGCGCGAGCACCGGCGGGCCCCCGGTGTGGCCCGGCGCCGGCTGTGCCGAGGGGTCAGGCTGCGGGGAGTTCCTGTGCAGGCAGCCGGCCTGCGTGTACCGCGTCGACCAGAGCTTGATGGTCGCGTTCGTTCTGATCGGCGTAGGCCTCGGCGAATGCGGCGACCGCCCGGTCGAAGACGTCGCCGCGGCCCAGGTACGCGGCGATCGCGATGCGGTCTCCCGACCGGGCGTGCGCACGGGCGAGGGTGATGCCGCACACCTCACCGAACGTCTCCAACTGTGCGGGCGACATCGTCTCCGGCATCGCGATGCCCTTCCAGTCGCGCAACTGGCGGATGTAGAAGTCGCGCTGCTTGCCGTCGATCCCGTCCACCCGCTCCCAGCCGAGGAAGATGTCGCTCGCCGCCTGCATCAGCCGCTGCCCGGAGACCACGCGCTCGCCTTGGTTGCGGTATCTGCTCGCGCCGATGTGGGCGGCGAGCACGGAGGTATCGGCCTCCTTGGCCTGCAGGAAGAGCGGATCCTGGCCGTCACGGCCGAGCAGCAGCAGGATCCAGCAGCGGGTTCCGACGCTGCCGACGCCGACCACCTTGCGGGCCACGTCCACCAGCCGGTAGTCCTCCAGGAGCGCGCGCCGGTCGGTAGCCATCGTGAGGCCGTAGCGTTCGACCAGCCGGCGGAGCTGGCGCTCGAATGTGCTGCGCTCGGCGTCCGGCAGCAGGTCCGCGAGCGGTACCAGCAGCGGGGGGTCCGCCGCGATCCTCGGCCGGCCGTCGACCAGCTCCGTGAGTTTCTCGAAGACCTGCAGGGTGTCATGCGTGCGAGCCTTCGCCATGGCACCGGTCAGTTTCTTCCGCCCGCTCTTGCCGAGCCGACTGGTGGTCAGGGCCTCGAGGCTGTCCGCGTCGATCTTCGCGTACCAGACGTCGAGGTTGCCCATGCCGGCGAAGCCGCGCATCGCCTCGCGGTACGAGCGCACGGCAGAGCTCACGATGCCCGCGCGCTCGGCCTCGTCGAATCCGTTCGCCCGGCCGGCGATGACGAGACTTGCCGACAGCCGTTTGACGTCCCACTCCCAGGGACCGGGCAGGGTCTCGTCGAAGTCGTTGATGTCGAACATCAGCCGGCGCTCCGGAGAGGCCAGCAGCCGGAAGTTCAGCAGGTGCGCGTCCCCGCACAGTTGGGCCGTGATCCCCGAGTCCGGGCTACCGGCCAGGTCGGAGGCCATGATCGCGGCGGCTCCCCGGTAGAACCGGAAGGGGGACTCCGTCATCCTGCTGTAGCGGATGGGGACCAGCTCGGGTACCCGGGCCGCAGACTGCTCCTCCAGTATCGCCAGCGGGTCCCGCCTGTCCGGAGACGGCCGGTACTCGGCGTGCCCGGACCGCGGCGAGCGGCGCCGGGCCTCCTTGCCGTGGTCCGCGCGTTCCTGGGGTGTGCTGTGGGGTACCGCGCGCATCGCGGTGGTCGCACTCTGGGACATCAGTGCACTCCTGCCTGCTCTGCTGCCCTCAGGACGGGAACGGCTCCTCGCTCTGCGAGAGCTGTCCTTGGGCATCGGCGACGGCATCGGTGGCGCCGAGTGCCGCGATGGTGTTGCCGGCGGCCGTCACGCTGCGGGCGGTGCCCACGACGGGGGCGACGGAGATCAGCACATCCTGCAACCGCTCGGCAGCCGGATCTGCCTTGCGGGCCGGTCATGTGGGCGGGTCAGGGGCAGGCGAACGACATGTGACAGTGCGTGCCCGCAGATCACCCGCATGCCTTGCTTCAACTCTAGAACCCCTCCCGATCCCGCGCGCGGGGGCAGGGTTCGCGCGGCCTATGTGCGCCGCGCGATGCCGTTCACCGCCCTGCACCCCGCGGAACTCGTCGACGGCGTGGGCTGCGCGGGCGCGTCCGGCTTTGCAGGCACGTCATCCGCACGGCTCGGCCGGGAGGATCCCGGTGGAGCCTGCAACGCCCCGGTTCCGTCGGCATCCCGGTCACAGCCGGCCGGCGACTCAGGAGGTGGTGGCTCCTGAGGTGATCAGGGCGCCGACCGCCGGGAGGCCGGCTTCCGCCAGGGCGCGGCGCTGGCGGTCGGCCGACGTTCCCCGCTGGAGCAGCCGATGGACGAGCGAGGTCACCTCGCGGTGGTCACCGTTGTCTTCAAGGGCGGGGCCGATGTACCGCAGGAGCGCGCATAGTACGTCCCCGCTGCTTCGCAGTCGCCCGTTCGGGTCCACCAGCGTGCTGCTGATCCCGTGCCGGGCCGCATGCCATGTTGCCGCTTGCAGGAGTTCCGGTCGGCACGGCGTGTGAGCGACTCCCGACTTTTCCTCGGAGATAGCGGTGGCGGCGAGCCCGCGGACGACGCCGGCAAGCATGACCGCGTCGTCCGCCTCCAGCTGCACGTCACAGCAGCGCACCTCGATGGTCGGGTAGCGCTCGGAGAGCCGGGCCTGCCAGTACAGCTGCCCCCGGTCCGGGATCACCCCGGGTTCCACCAGCGCATCGGCCCGCGCCTCGTAGTCCGCGAGCCCCGCGAAGTGCGGCGGTGGGCCGCTGACCGGCCAGCGGCCGAAGATGATCGTGCGCCAGCTGGCGAAGCCGGTGTCCTGCCCGTCCCACAGGGGGCCGTTCGCGGACATCGCCAGCAGCGTGGGAAGCCAGCCGCGCAGCCGGTTCAGGACAGCCACCCCGGTCTCGCGGTCGGGCATCCCCACATGGACGTGCATTCCGCAGATCAGCTGCTCGTCGACCAGCAATCGGGCCTCTTGCTGCATCTTCACATATCTCGCCGTGCTGGTGATGGGTACGGGTACGGCACTCCTGACCGGCGAGGTGGCAGAGATGGCGATGCGGCAGCCGTTCGCCTGCGCGGCGGAGGCGACTGCGTGGCGCAACCGCAGAAGATGCCCTCCCACCTCCTCGAGAGCCGTGCACACGGGGGTGGCGACTTCGATCTGAGCCTGCAGCAGCTCGTCCTGGACCTCTCGCTCTTCCGCGATGGGTGCCAGGCGGGCCGTGGCACGCACCTCCTGCACGAGCGGTGTGGGAAGGAGTGTCTCCGGGGCGACCAGCAAGTACTCCTCTTCGACCCCAACAGTGATCATGCTGGGTGGTACCCCGAACCCGCAGTGATCACCCACCTAAAGGGCCACCACGGCACCGATGGCCCCTCGTGAGTGCGCGAGCGCTCGGCGGTGGAGCGTGGACGAGGACTTCCAGCCCCGCTGGTCGGTGGCGGACCATTCGTGTCCGCAGGGGATCCTGTGCGTCTTCTACTACGAATCCGGCTGGCAACTCCTGCGGTGCGTCATGCGGGGGCAGGGTCTGTCCGAGCGCCGGCCTCGGATCTGCCGGTCGGTGCCGGGCTGAGCCTGAGCATCACGACGTAGGCGACCACCACCGCGACGATGACCAGCGGCATGACGGTGAGGCCCTGCGATCCCAGCAACAGGGTGGCCAGCAGCACCGACGTCAACGGGAGCCTGAGCATGGTGACCGACATGGCCCCGATGCCTATGGCGAACGCCGGGGTGAGCTGCAGCCCTGGAAGGTGCGACAGGGCGATCCCACCCGCCGCCCCCAGAAACATCGCCGGGAAGATCGGGCCGCCCCGGAAGGCGCTCAACGAGACGCAGTACGCGAGCCCCTTGCAGGCCACGAGAAGCGTCAACATGCCGACGGTGTAATCGGCGCTGTTCGCGAGCAGCGGGCCCAGAGCGCTCTGCCCCGAGTACATCACCTCGGTCGCGGCCTTCCCGGTGCCCTGGGCGTAAGCGATGGCGAGCCCGCCGATCACCAGGCCCATCAGTACGGTGGCGGGAAGCAGGCGCCGTTCGACGCGCGGCTGTAGCCACAGGGCGAGCCGTCGGATGCCCGTGCCGGCGAGGGCCATCGCGAGTCCGATGACGAGTGCCCAGCCGAATTCGGCGACGGTGGGCGAGTTGGCGTGTGGCACGTCCGGAATGGCCAGCGAGAAAGTACCGAGACCGGTCCAGTTGTCCAGGCCGATGAAGACGAGCGAACCGATGCCGGCGGCGAGAAGGCCGGGTACCAGCACGACCCCGAGCATCGGCCCGCCGACCCCCGATACTTCCATGAGCAGGAAGGCACCGGTGATGGGGGACCCGAGCAGGGTGCTGACCGCTGCGAAGCTTCCTGTGGCGCCGACGACGGCCCCGGCCTGCGGGGGCATGTCCGGCTTGAGCAGGCGTACCAGCCAGAGGGCGACGCCGCTGCCGAGCATGATGAGCGGCGCCTCGGGTCCGAGGACCGCGCCGAGGCCCAGCGTGGCCACGGCCGCGAGGAGGACTCCGGGAAGCTCACGCGGTTTCGGCGGGCCCGCCGTCGACAGCCCCTCGGCCGGCTTGTGGCCGCCGATCCCGGGAAGGTAGCGGATGGTCACTCCGACCAGCAGGCCTGCCACGGCGAGCAGTGGAAGGGGCCACCAGGGTGGGGTCTTCCGGAAACCCAGCGCCTTGGGCAGGTCGGTGTAGGTCCAGGGCTGGAGCGCATCGACCAGCGCGAGGAAGCCGTACGCGCCTGCGGAGATCGGCACTCCGAGCACCGCCGCCATGACCAAGAGCCTGATGTAGCCGCGAGTCCTGACCAGGGCGAAGGGATCAGTTGATGGCGTCCCCGGTGCTCCGACGGGACTATCGGCCGACACTGCGAATCAACTCCTCGGCATCGATGTCCGTCGGGAACGTGGTGATTCACCGGCGTCTGCCCGACGTGATACCACGTGGCATCGCTGCGTACCTGGCGTGCGCACCGCTGCCGTTCGGCGTCGGCGTGACGGTCACTCGGCCGGCCCCAAACCCCGCCGAGCGGTTCACCCGATCGCTCCCGCGCCGTCGGCGCGACCGAGGCGGGCCGGGCGGGGCGCGGTCGGTGCGAGGTTCCCGCCGGCCTGGTCGACGACGACTTAGGGGCAGGTTCGGTTTCTCTACGTGAGGTGAGATGGCGTGCCCGGACACCCGGCACGCCAGCCGCGCACAAGGGATTGTGCGTGGCCTCAGCCCCTTTAGTCGGGGCTACACCGCCCCCGCGTGTTCCCTCATTCGTGGAATACCGTGGAACCAGTGGTCCGAGGTGGCTCGCAGGCCGCCGTCCGCGGAACGGAAGGCAGCGAAGTGGTTTGGCATCTGCGATCCGAGGCGCTGGAGTTCCTGGACCGTGCGCCGCTGCGGTTGTCCTTCGCCGCACAGCTGGAGGCGCCACCGGACGCGGTTTTCAGGGAGCTCGCAACGAGGCCCGACAGCTGGCCCCGCTGGTTCCCGGGGTTCGCCTCCGCGGCGTACGTGGGGGGCCCTCCGTACGGCGTGGGAACGGCCCGCCGGCTCCGGCTGGTCGGCGGCGTGCGGGCCCTGGAGACGGTACTGGTCTGGGACCCGGCGCGGTGCTTTGCCTATCGCGTGGAGGAGGCCGGGGTGCCCGGCGTGCGGGCGATGATGGAGAAGTGGCGGCTGGCCCCCTCGCCGTACGGCGGCACGACGCTGCACTGGACCATCGCGCTGGATGTGCGGCAGCCGGTCCGGCCGGTGTGGAGAGCCGCCAACCCGTTGCTGGCCGGGGTGCTTCGGCGGGCGGCCCGCCGACTGGATCTACGGATCGCCTCCGCCGCGGTCCACGGCTGAGCTGCCGGCCCCTCGGCCGAGAGGGGCGCGCGAACCTGCTTCGGCCCGAGCAGGCCCTCGTCCACACCAACGAAGTGGCGAGACCCCCGTTCTCGCACGTCTGGCCGCACGCGGCCTGCGTTGCACCCGCTTCCATACCACCGGGCTGTACTCGCCGAGCCGCCAGGCGTTGCTGACCGGTCCGGCGGGCCCTTCGACACCTGGCCGACCGGCGGGGGCGGCTTCGGGCCGGAAGGCGGGCGACGTCCCAGTGCTTGGCGATCCCGCCCGCGGCAATCAGGAACGCGTGCAGGTCCGCGCCGGTATCTCACGGTCGAAGCAGACGGCATCTCGTCACCTTCATGCAGGGACTTCGGCCAGGATGCGGGCCGTCAGCCACCGTGCGAGGCTGGCAGGCGGACGGGCACTCAGGGCATCCTCATCGCCCTCGCCGGTGGCGCGTCGTATCAATAGCACGGAATCACGCTCGCGGGGCTGGCCACGAACGTCGGCTTCCTCTGGCCGCCCTTCCAACGTTCGGGGCCACCATCTCCATCGCCGTCAACATCGTCATCATGTCGGCGCTCTGCGCTGGACCGGGTGAACAGGCCGGCATGTCCGAACGTGAGGTCTCGGAATCACCAGCCACCGAAGAGGGCACTCGACATCGAACAGGTGCTCATCGAGAGAACGGAAGGGTAGATATGACATCGCCTGACACCGACGAACTGGGGCCGGTCGACTACCTCGTCGTCGAGTTCCCGCCGGCCACCTCGCACTTCACCGGCGAGATGGCCGCCGAGCTCGACAAGCTGGTCACCTCGGGGATCATCCGGGTCCTGGACCTGATCATCCTGACCAAGGGGCCAGATGGCGAGATCGACGTACTCGAGGTCGATGGCCTCGAGAACGCCGGCGAACTGCGCGCCGCAGAGGCGCAGCTGGCCGGCCTGCTCGCTGAAGAGGACGTCGTCAACCTGGCCGCCGCCATGGAGCCCGGCACGACGGCCGGGGTGCTGGTCTGGGAGAACGTGTGGGCGGGGCCCTTCGCCTCCGCCGCACGCCGCTCGGGAGGCCAGCTGATCGCCAACGGACGTATTCCGATCCAGGCCATCCTGGCCTCGATCGAAGCCGACCAAGAAGGAGAATGAGATGCCCCTCGGACCCATGCGCAGAGGACGACGTGGGGTCATCGGCGCCCCCGTCGCTCGCACAGCGGCCGTCGTGGGCACGGCAGCGGTCGTCGCCCACGGGATCGGTCGCCGCAGTGACCGGCGCGAGGACCGCCGGGACGACCGTGAGGACCGCCGGGAGGACCGTGAGGACCGCCGGGAGGACCGCCGGGACCGGCGCTGATCCGGGTCCCACCGCCGTCCGGGACGGCGCGCGCTCCCTCCCGGTCGCCCGAGGAGGCGGCCGACCGGGAAGCGGTGGCGCCGGCCTCCACGACCGCGACGGGTTCCGGTAACGGGTCCTGCGGGCGCGGTCGCAGAGGGGCCGGTCCGCACACAGTCGGAGCGCCTTCTCGTGGTCGAGCCGCCCCCGCCGCCGTCCGAGTGAACCAGCCGGCCTCGTTGCGTCGTTCGAGGGACACCGCTGCCCTGCATGGCCGACCCGGGCGAGCCGCCCGCCCTCGCGCAGGTCGACGCCGGGGAGTGTTGTCCCCCGGTGCCTGCTTACGGCCAGCGACGGGAGAGATCGGTGAGCTCAGCTGTGGACGAGGAGCGACGGCCGGTGCCGGCGATTCTCCGGGGCCAGAAGGCGCTGGTGACCGGGGCGAACTCCGGCATCGGCAAGGCCACCGCGATCGGGCTGGGCCGGGCGGGCGCCGACGTGGTCGTGAACTACGTCTTCGGCCCGGAGGCGGCCGAGGAGGTGGTGAAGGAGATCGAATCCTTCGGCGTGCGGGCCTACGCGCACGAGCGGGACGTCTCCCAGGAGGACCAGGTCGTCGCGATGGTCGACCGGATGGTCGAGGAGTTCGGCACGATCGACATCATGGTGGCCAACGCCGGGCTGCAGCGGGACGCCGCCGTCACCGAGATGACCGTCGCGCAGTGGCAGAAGGTGCTGGACGTCAATCTCACCGGCCAGTTCCTGTGTGCCCGGGAGGCGGCGAAGGAGTTCATCCGCCGGGGCGTCGTGGACGAGATGTCGGCCGGCGGCACCTCTTCGGCCAACTCCTTCGTACTCGCCCGTACCGACAGCACCGTCAAGTCCTGGGGCCACAACTCCTTCGGACAGCTCGGCAACGGCGGCAACACCAACCAGACCGTGCCGATCCTTGGGCGGCAACACGACGTACGCCTACTGAGGGGGTGCGTCTCGCGAGACCGCTGCGCTCAAGGTCTCCCTAGGCGCCGCCGCCCGCCACGTGCCCAGCAGCTCCATCAAGTCCATGGCGGGCCACTCGCTGGGGGCCATCGGCTCACTGGAGATCGCCGCGTGCGCCCTAGCGCTGCGGTACGACGTGATCCCGCCGACGGCCAACCTCGAAGTCAGCGGACGGTTCCCGACCGGGGCGGCACGGCGACGGTGACGATGTGGCTGGTCAGCGGGCGAGTACGTGGCCGTCCTGGGGGCGGTGGTCGCGGGAGCGGCGCAGGTCGGTGGTGACGTACGTGCGTTGCAGCCAGCGGTCTGCTCCGTCGTAGCGGGGGTGGAAGGCGGTGCGGCCGTGGACGGTGACGCGGTTGTCGATGACGACCAGGTCGCCGGGTGTCAGTCGCAGGGTGCGGGCGGTCGTCTCGCAGGCGCGGCCGAATTCGGTCAGCGCCGCGGCGGCCCGAGCGGTGAGCGGGGTGGTGACGAGTTGAGCCATCCTTATGTCGGGATCCTCGACCGCTCCCGACAGCACCGGTCGAGGCTGGACATCGAACCCGGTCGCGGCAGGGTCGGGGCCGAAGGAGGGGGGTGGTGAGGTGATGAACTCCGGGGCGAACAGGGCTTCGCGGCCGGCCGGGGTGAGGAGCGGCAGCGCTTGGCGGATGCCGGTGACGCGCATGCCGGCGATCTGGTCGTGGTCGCCACGCAGGCACAGGAAGACCACGTAGTCGGGCGGGTGGGGGTGGAAGCCGTTCTCGGTGTGGAAGGACAGCGGCACCGATCCGGCGTTGCCGTGGAAGCTCTCCTGCCCGGGCACGGGCACGACGTCCTGTACGAGGGCGCCGGATTTCTCCGCCCGGTAGGCGAGGGGTTCTCCGAGCCCGCAGGCCACCATGGTGAGCACCGCGGCCGAGACGGTGGCCTGGCGCTGGACCGAGCCGGGTACGGACGGTGTCGCGGGCAGGACCGCCTGATCGACGGGCAGGCCGCCGATCACCACGGTGCCGTGCGGGCCGGAATGCCTTCGAAACCGGCGCACCTCGAGGCGCAGCCGCAGCGGAAGCTCCTCCCAGGCGTCCCTGGCCCGGGCCACCCACTCGGGGCTGTCGACCTGGTCGTGCCCGCGGGTGCACAGGGTGCGTGCCACTTGCTCGCACGCGCCGGCATCGGCCGGGTCAAGTGCCCAGTCGGCTGCGACGGCAGAGCTTCGGGTGGTGCCGGGCGTCGTCTCGGGCATCAGGGTCCTTCCCTTCTCGATGTCTCCTGCCGGAGGTGTGGGCGGCGGACTCACGAGTGGCGCAGGCCGGCCACGGCGTCGGCGATGTAGTGGTCCCCGAAGCGGATCAGCGAGGCGTACCGGGCTGCGCGGCGATGGCGCATGAGCCGTAGTTCGGCGACGGCGTTGTCGGGGCCTTCGGGTTTCTGAGCGATGGAACGACGCAGATGTACCATCGAGTACGCGAGGGTGACGTGCCGTTCACCGTCCACGATGTCGGCTTCCAGGAGCGCGCCCCGTGCCTCGGCCAGCTCCGGGGCGCGAGCTGCCAACTGCTCGTAGGAGTCGGGAACCACGGACAGCAGGTCCTTCATCGCCGTCCGGAACAGCTTGTATCCGCGATGTTGGCGCCCGCTCAACGGGATGTCCACCGACGGCGGCGCCATGGTGTGGCGTATCGCCGCCATGTAGTAGTCGGCCGGGACCGTACTCGCGTGGGTCATGGCCGCCGGGAATCCGCGCACGTACACCGTTGCGTCGGCCAGCCGCAGCAGCGCGGCATCGTCGTCGCCGAGCCGCAGATGGCGGGTGGCGTCGGCCACGGCGACCGCAGCGCACACGTTGAACAGGACGTGGACCTGGTGACCAATGAGCCACCGCGCACTCCACACAGGTTCCAACGACGATTCCGCACCGGCCTCGGGGACGGCCACCGGCGGGACGGAGTCATGGTCTGCGCCTGGCGCTGCGCCGGTGAGATCGAGTACCGACTGCCGCATCCCGGTCATCTCCAGCGCCAGGTCGGAGCCTGACAGCGGAGCGTCACACAGGTCTTCCAGACCGCGGTGGATGACCAGGACACCGTGCAGGGCGGCCTGCTGATCTGACAGCTCTCCCTCGCGGACCCGGAAGTAGGACTGACTGGTCGACTCCGCCGGCAGTTCCTCACCGGCCGCGGCCGGAGCCAGCGCCGACAGCGCGGCCACCAACTCACCGGCAGTCGTGGTGGCCTGCCGTAGCGCGAGGGTCCGCTCGACAGGTCCGGCATGGGTCGACACCGCGGCCAGCACGCGCGCGGTCCGTTTCGCCTCAGCATCGACCCGTGGGCCCAACGCCGGGACGGGCCGCCCGCCTCGGGGCTCTCGGAAGACAGCGACAGCAGGATGACCGGCAACCGGTGATAAGCCCATGGTCGAAGTACTTCGCCGCGAACGCTCCACACGAAACCTGATCGGCATGACCATTCCTGCGGTGCACCGGATTTGGCCGGGGAGGCAGTGATGAGGATCTGGATTCAACGGGCCCCATCATTGACAGGATCCGGTCGCACGCACCGGTCGTGCACAGAGCCGCACTCGGCGAGTGCGGCTCCGCGGACTGTCGTCTCAGCTGATCGCGATGTCGTCTATGTAGCCGCGGTAGCTGCCGGAGCCCGGGTCCTGCTGGTCGTAGCCGACCAAGATCCGGCTGATCTGCTTGCCCGCTTTTTCGTCGAGGCTGACCGTGACGTAGTTCCAGGTGTCGAGGGTGAGGGCCGTGCACTGTTCGACGGGGGTTGCCCGGTGGCCCCTTTGGTCCCATGACCAGCTGTCACGCAGGGTGCTGCCGTCGGTGAACACCAGGTCCACGGCGACGCATGCGCTGTTTCTCGACCCGTCGGCGACCGCGGTGGCGGTGACGTGGCTCTGCGGGTAGATCCAGTAGCTGAGGGCCTTTCTGTCAGGCCATGCGGTACCGATGGCCAGCGGGCTGCTGCTCAGGTCGTAGATCTTCATGTAGGCGTCGGCATGGCCTGAGCCGGTCCGGGTGGATCCGGAGTACAGCAGTGCGCCGGTGCCGGTGTGGGCGATTCCATCGCTGCGGATGCCTGCCTGAGGGCCGTCCACGTTGTGGAGGCCTCCACCGGCCGTGTCGACTGCGTGGGTCCAGGCCGGTACCGGGTCGCTCGACTCGAAGCCAGAGCGGAAGCTGCTGGCCGTGGACGGCCTTTGCGGCGGCTGGACGGGAGCCGGCGCCGGCTGATCCGGTGTGGTCATGCTCCGGGTCGGTCCGTCACTGATGCAGGCGGGCTGCCGTACCCATCGGCCGTTCTCGTCGAGCTTGTCCTCAGCGACACCCGAGTCGTACATCATGGTGGCCCCCGACCCGGCGGGGTAGGTGACGGTGATCTCGGCGTCGGTGGAGTAGGTCCACTCGTCCCAACTGCCCTTGGCGAAGACGAACCGGCCGGTGTAGGTCTTGCTGACCGGGAAGGCCTTCACCCAGGTTGTGGAGTGTGCAGGTGCCGCGGGGACCACGGCGTGGTAGGTCTTCTCCTCCGTGTTGGTCGTACCGGTCTGTACCGAATGGGTGATCAGCTGGGAGGCCTCAACCGCGAAGTCGGCGTGCCAGAAATCACTGGAGGAACCCAGCTTGACGGTGATGGTTTCCTTCGTGCCGTTGGCGATGGAATCCGTCGTGATGGTGGAGGTGCTGTTGGTGACCTTGTAGTCGACGGGATCGCTGCGTCGGTGTGCTGGGCCTGCAGGCACAGGGCCACCCCTGCATCGTTGCCGGTCACCGCCGCCTGCGTCTGGCTGTAACTGCAGTACGGGTAGGCCGAATGCGCCAGGACGGCGGCATCACATTTGGTCAGCGCGTACTTGGCGGCCCAGTCAGTGGTGAAGTCCTTCCCGCCGCCGAAGCGGGAGCCCCACAACTGGTTCTCCTTGCCGTGACACGGCCACATGTTCAGGTAGTCGGCGTGGCCGGCGAGCCAGCTGCTCGCCACGTCCACGCATTGGTCGTCGACCACGTTGCGGATCATGAACTTCGTTCCCGAGCCTTTGAACTGACCCGGCTCGAAATACCAGTACTGATACTTCTGGGAGCCGTCGCACCGCTGTTGCTCCACCGGTCGGATCCGCCACGTGGAGTCCCACCAACCCGGCATCAGACACAACCCGGAACTCGTCTTGATCTGGAAACTTCCGTCACCCTGCGGTTGCAACGAGAACACCTGGTTGGAGCCGTCGTTGCGGTCGTAGGCCTGCAGCCACGCCCCGGAATCGGACGAACTCCAGGGCACATCGATTGCCCGCTGGTCCTTGGCGAGCATGAAGACACAGTCCTCGGCGCTCTTGCCGTCACCGGCGTAGCGGCACTGGTGGGACGTCTCGCCGGCCGCCTGCGCCTGCTGGGCCCCCGCCCCCAGTAGGGCGGCAACCAGTGCGAAGATCGTCGACACGAGGACCCCGACGGGTACCGGGGGTCTGGGGCGCCGCCTTCTGGGCGCGTGAGCCCGAACGGCATCGCTGCTCTGCATCTGCCACTTCCTCCTTCGTCGTGGCACCCTGCACGGTGCGCCTCCGCCTCCGGGGGATCAGCAGCGGCCCCGGGACTTCGCCGCACTGCGTGAGGGTCCATTCGTTCGATCCGACGGCCCTGCGAGGAGGGAGCCGTCGTAGCACCGCCAAAGTAGGAACGCGCAGCTGCCGATACATCCGTCACATGACGTAGGAAAACTCGGGGCCGGCGGGCGTTCGGGCCAGGGCGATCGGGTGTGGCAGGCCGACGCCGGAGAAAGGCGCCCCGGATTGACGTGTGACCTTCGAAGCCTCTTATGAAGCTCAAAAGTGCGCCACCCGGTGCGTATCGGAACGGGGCTGCGTCTATTGTCTGCTGTCGTGGAGTCAGCTCGACGCGTCGCAGCCCGGCGCGTGTGACCCGCAGAGGTGCTGCCTTGGCCGAATTGACCTCTCGTCGGGCAGCTGACTCTTCTGGACCCGACACCGCGGCACCCCTGATCGGGTCCGGCACGAGGCTGCCTGGTTCAGCAGGCAGGTGGCATCACTACGGGAGAGACGGCCGTGCAATTCATGGGGCCTCGCCTCGTCGGACGCGATCCCGAAACGGCGATCCTCACCGTGGAGGCCATGTGCGTTCTGGCGGAGGAGATCTGTGCGCAGGGGCCCGTAGCGCTCTTCCTCGATGATCTCCAGTGGGCCGATCGGGCCAGTGTGCTGGTACTGCAGCGGCTCGTGCAATCGGTGGCCCAGCTGCCGCTGCTGATCGTCGGGGCGCTTCGCCCGGTTCCCCGGGTGGTCGAGGTCGACGTGCTCGTCCGCGGGCTGCGCGGCACCCATCGCACGGTGCTGCGGCTCGGTCCGCTGGCCGCCTCGGCCGTGCCCTTGTTGGTGGCCCACACGATCGGGCATGAACCCGGCCCACGATTGCTTCGGCTGTGCGAGAACCCGTATGACGTGCGGAACAGCGGGCGCGCCGACACTCGATGCGGTCCGGTTCCAAGCTTTTGCATCGGTATGCCTCTTCGCCCTGGGCGGCTACCGGAAGCGGGAGCCGTGGCTGCCGCTGCGCGGCGAGCGGCTGCCGAGCTGGGCGACGCAACGGCCCTGGCCTATGCCCTGCACGTGCTGGCCGCCAAGCACTTCCTGGAGGCTCCTGGCCTTGAAGCACTGGAGCTCGCCCGTCAGGCGTCGCGTCTGACACCCGAGACGATCCACCCGGCGCAGTGGCTCGGGCTGCAGCTCGCGCTGGCCAACTGCTACATGGAACTGGACCTGACCCCGGACGCGGAACGCACATTGGCGAGCGTCCGCCCGAGCGCCGAGGACCTCGGGGGCGTGTTCCTGCCGTGGTACCACCTGTCCTGTGCGCTGCTGGCGTTCCACGCCGGCCGGTGGGAGGACGCGATCGCAGAGGTGGACGCCGGCCTCGACCCCGGCGTCCACTTCGCGATGAGCCGGGCGTTGAGAGCGCTGGCGGGGGCAATAGCCGTCCATCAAGGCCGGCGGGACGACGCCGAGACCCACATGAGCCGGGCTGCGGCGGCACAAGACAGCGGAACGGTCTCTTGGTTCTACGAGTACGTCCTGTTGTGCGCCCAGGCCCTGCTGGATGAGGCGCAAGGGCACTCCGAGCGCGCCTTCCGCCGCCTGGCACACAGCTTCGACACCGGGATCGGGCATCTGCCCGGTCAACTGATCCTCAGCTTCCTGACGCCCGATCTGGTCCGACTCGCGCTGGACCAGGGCGACTCGGCGGCAGCACGGCGCTACGCGCACGCGGCGCGTTCGCGTGCCGCGCACAGCAGCGCTCCCTACCATCTGGGGGACGCCTGCCGGTGCGAAGGGCTCATCGCACAGGATCCGCTGCTGGAAGCGGCCCGTCACTACCGTGAAGCCACACGGCCGCTGAACCAGGCGCACGCCCTCACCGAGGCCGCCGAGCTGCACGCGATACGCGGCCGACCCTCCGACGGCCGCGCCCACCTCGAGCGAGCCCTGGCGATCTACGCCGGCCTGGGTGCGGTCTGGGACGCGGCACGTGCGACCGCCCGCCTTCGCGCGGTCTCCGTGAGCCGCGGCACCCGCGGCCCCCGCAACACCGCGCGCCTGGGATGGGAAGCGCTCACCTCCACCGAGCGCATCATCGCCGGTCACGTCGCTGCCGGACACTCCAACCCCGAAACAGCCGCGCGCATGTGCATCTCGCGCCGCACCGTCAGCACCCACGTCTCCAACATCCTGCGCAAGCTCGGCCTGACCTCGCGGGTAGAGCTGGCCACCGAGGTGATCCGCCGCAACAGCCCGCCCGAACACCAGCAGCCCTGAATCGTCAATCAGTCGGCAGAGCGCCGGGGGACCAGCTGTGTTCGAGCTCGCGGAGGAGTTCCTCCGCCCTCGGCCACGGGCCATGGCCGGAGGCGGGGTTGAGGTGGCCGACAGCGCCGAGTTCCACGAGGCGGCCGCCCCAGTTCCGGGCCAGCTCGGCCACTCGCTCGACGGTGCCCAGTGGGTCGTTCGAACTGGCCGCGACGATGGTGGTGCGCTTCAGGCACTGCGCCTGGACATAGCGGTGGCGGACGTTCTGCCGGTTCGGGGCCAGATCCGGAGGTGGTGGCGGAACGCCTGGTCAAGGTCGACTGTCCGGTGAGCGCCGCCCTTCGCCTCCAACGGCGCCGACTCGCCTGCACCTGATGTCGAGGTGCGGGCCGCCACGGGCGGTGGCGGGAACTGCTCGTACGCCGTCGGTTGCCTGGTGTACTGCCCGCATGGCAGATCAGAAGCAGTGCACGGTCGTGCGGACCGCCACGTATGAAGGCATTCAGGGCGGCACGTTCGGGGCGGGGATCAGCGCCCAGTCAGCGGGCGCGGAGCGGTTGTGTCTGCACCGGCTGGTGATGCCCGCGGGGACGCGGGGGCGTCCTCACCTGCACGAGGGGCACGAGTCGGCCATTTTCATCCAGTCCGGGCAGGTCGAGGTCTGGCACGGAGAAGACCTGGCCGAACATGCCGTGCTGCGCGCCGGAGACTACATCCACATCCCGGCAGACACGCCCCACATGCCCGTAAATACCGGAGCAGAGGACGTGGTGTGCCTGGTCGCACGCACCGACCCCGAAGAACAAGAGGGTGTCCGGCTGCTGGATCTTCCGACCTGGCTGGAGTCCCGGGTCGGCCCACTGCCGGTCGGGGCCGGCTGAGCCTCGAAGTATCGCGTCCGCGTCCGTGTTCTGCCGACTCGTCGTCGATGAGCAGCTCACCACGACGAGGGCATTCGGACCGGACCGGGTCAGATCGTAGTCCCCTGATCACGCGCTGTGGGGAGAGCGCCCTGATGCGCGGACGCGGCTTCAAGGTCACCGATGTGCCCGGCCGGATCCGGAGGCCAGGAGCCGCGTTGCAGGCCGCGAAAGAGACCACGAATGCGGAGCTGGGTACGGACGCGCAGCATGGAGGCATGGTTGTGCTCTCGCGGCGGCCGGAGAGGCGTTCGAAGGCCTCCGCCAGCGTCAGACCGGGATCCCCGTCGAGCGACTCCCGTACGGGTGCCGACCAGGAGAGCTCCGGGATCCGTGGACGCCCGATGCCGCCCGGCCTGCCCCGAACGTCCTGCACAGCTCTCGCAGCCCTCCTGACGGCCGTTCTGGCCACCGCGCCGGCAGGCCCCGCCTTTGCCTTCACCGGCGGCAACCACGAGGACATCACCCGGGCCGCACTGCCCTGGGAGCCCATCACACTGACCGAGATGGCCGACGCCCAAGCCGGGGCGATCAACGCCAACGACCACCCTCCGTACTTCGACGTCGGCCCCCTGCACTGCGACAACGCCGACTACCTTGCGCCCCGCTACGCCTCCGATTACCCCCGCACCCGGGACGAGGCAACCACCGAGCTCCTCGCGTGCATCCGTACCTCCGTCACTCGCTTCCGCAACGCGGTCGAGGTCGCCGACGGCCTCGTCGACGCTGACGGCAAGGTGCGGGCCGACCAGAGCGACCTGTCTTCGCACTGCACGTGGGACGGGAAGCCCGGGCGGGCCAAGTGCGCCGTTCTCGAACAGCTCGGCCGCGGCTGGCACCAGATCGAGGACTTCTATTCGCATTCCAACTGGAGCGACCGGCCCGCGACCGGCCCGGTCGGCCTCGACAACCCACCCGGCTTGGAGCGTACGGACGTCGCACCGTTCCTCGACATTCGTCGCTACAGCGCCATGAAGGACGCCGACTGGACACGGGACGCGCGTGAGCGTATCCCTGCGGACCTCGCCACCGGCTGCTACACCGACACCGATTCCACCGGTGTCAAGCCCGCCGACTGTGACGGGCGCGTCACCCACAACCGTGCCCTGACCAAGGACACCGCCGCATCGCCCCGCTCCAAGACCGGTGACAACTTCCGCCACGCGACGGCCGGCGCCACCGCCGAGATCACGCGCCAGTGGAACGACTTCAAGGCCGAGCTGCTCGCGAAGTACCCGGATCACCGGCGCGGCGCACAGATGGTTTGCGTCCTCGTCCACGATGAACCCGCCGGTGCCTGCCCCTGACGGGGGAGGGAACGGTCGGTCGGGCTCTCTGGAACCCGGCCATGCATGGACTCGGCGGCGACCGGCGGGTCCACGGTACGGCCCGCCTACTGGCGGGCCATGTACATGCGGATCTCGCTCTCGGCGTCGACGATCAGGTCGCCGGACAGGTCGACGGTGACGCTGTGCAGGGTGCCGGTGAAGCGGAACGGTGCCTGGTAGTCGGGGGCGACGGCTGATCCGGGGTTGTGGCCGCAGGCCATGCCGCCCGGGTTGAAGGCGATCGGCGTGGTGACCGGCATCTCGGTGTGGCCGACGAGGCGGCCGTCGATGTACAGCTGGGCCCGGCCGGGTGCGCCCTTGCCGTGGGCGATGTCCGGGGCGCCGGTGGGCTCGAACTCGAAGCGGAGGGCGTGGCGCCCTTCGGGCACGGTTTCGGCGGAGGCGACGTGGTGCAGGGCCCGTTGGACGTAGTTGTGGGCGTAGTGGAGGTGGCCGTCCTTGATGTAGAAGGACCAGCCGCCGGCGTTGGTGCCCTGGCTGAGGAGGACGCCTTCCGCGCCGTCGGGTGGGATCTCGACGTCGGCGGTGACGCTGTGCGGGCGGTTCAGGACCCGGGGGGCGACCGCGGCGGGGAGGACCTGGGTGTGGGGGCGGAGGGTGTAGTTGGTGCGGGTCCGAGTGATCTGGGGGCGTTCCTGCATCATGCGCTCGAAGGCGCTCCCGTCGATCGGCATCACGTTGTACTTGCCGGCCTCCATGTACCACAGGGAGATCATCTCGATGAGTTTGGTGCGGTTCTCCTGAGCGAGGTTCCGGGTCTCGGCGACGTCCTCGTCGATGCGGTAGAGCTCCCAGTGATGGGCATCGAGGTCGTCGAGGTCCGCCATGGTGATCGGGGCGCCGAAAGGCCGCCCGGCCTCGGCGAAGGAGGGGCCGGGCCAGGGGCAGACCGCCCGCCACCCGTCGTGGTCGATCGCCCGGTGCCCGAACATCTCGTAGTACTGGGTGCGGTGAAGGCTCGCGGCGCCGGCGTCGTCGAAGGTGTGGGCGAAGCTGACCCCGTGCAGGGGCGACTGGGTGACACCGCGGATGGTGGCGGGTGCCTCGATGCCGAGCACGTCCAGGACGGTGGGGACCATGTCGATGATGTGCGCGAACTGGCCGCGGATCTCGCCCCGGGCCTTGATGCCGCTGGGCCAGTGGAGGAGGAAGGGGTCGCTGACGCCGCCGCGGTAGGTCTCCCGCTTCCACCGCCGGAACGGGGTGTTGCCCGCGGAGGTCCAGCCCCACGGGTAGTGGTTGAAGGTGGTCGGGCCGCCGATCTCGTCGATCCGCGCCAGGCTCTCCTCCAGCGTCTCGGGCGCGTTGTTGAAGAACTGCAGCTCGTTGGTGGTGCCGGTCGCCCCGCCCTCGGCGCTCGCTCCGTTGTCGGAGACCACCATGATCAGCGTGTTGTCGAACTCGCCGGTCTCCTTCAGGAAGTCCACCAGCCGCCCGAGGTGGTGGTCGGTGTGGGAGAGGAATCCCGCGTAGACCTCCATCATCCGCGCGGCCACCCGCCGCGCGTCCGCCGTCAGCGACTCCCACGGCGGCACGTCCGGATCGTGCGGGGACAACTGCGCGTCGGCGGGCACCACACCGAGCTGCTTCTGCCGGGCGAAGGTCTGCTCGCGGTAGGCCTCCCAGCCGTCGTCGAAGCGCCCCCGGTAGCGGTCGGCCCACTCCTTCGGCACATGGTGCGGGGCATGCGCGGCACCCGGGCAAAGGTTCATGAAGAACGGCTTGTCCGGGGCGACCTGCTTGGCGTCGGCGATGAACGAGATCGCCCGTTCCACCAGGTCTTCCGTCAGGTGGTAGCCCTCCTCCGGCGTGGCCGGAGGCTCGACCTGGTGGTTGTCGTACACGAGTTCCGGATACCACTGGCTCGTGTCCCCGCCCAGGAATCCGTAGAACCGCTCGAAGCCCCGCCCCAGCGGCCACCGGTCGTACGGCCCGGCCGCCGACTCCTGCTCCGAGGGCATCAGGTGCCACTTGCCGACCATGTACGTGTTGTAGCCGTGCTGCAGCAGCATCTCCGACAGGAACCCGTTCTCGAACGGGATCTGCCCGTCGTAACCCGGGTAGCCGGTGGCCAGCTCCGTGATCGCCGCCATGCCGTTCGCGTGATGGTTGCGGCCCGTGATGATGCAGGAGCGCGACGGCGAGCACAGCGCGGTGGTGTGCATGTTGCTGTACAGCAGCCCGCCCGCGGCCAGCGCGTCCAGATGCGGCGTCTCGATCGGACTTCCGTAGCAGCCGAACTGTCCGAACCCGACGTCGTCGAACACGATGAACAGCACGTTCGGCGCACCCGGAACCGCGCGCACCGGTTGCGGCCACGCCGGAGTCGATTCCTCGGCCGTACGGCCGATCACCCCCGGGAACCGATGCCCGGGCCGGTACTCACGCCACGACGACTGCGCCATCTGTCTCCGTCCCACCAGCGGCACGACCACTGGTGATGTGTGTGCGGCGGTGCGACCGGACTCCTCCACGCTAGGACGCCACCGCCACCCCGGCGACCGGGCTGCGCCGTCCGGTCCCTGCCACCGGCCGGCACGCGGGCGTCTGCGCTCCCACCTGAGCCCGCTGCTGAGCGAGACGCCCGGGGCACTGATCGGCCGCAAATGCGCGTTCCTGATCGGTTGCGGGCTGGGAATTCGCTCACCACCACGTCCTACGCGATCCTCCGCCTGCTCTCGATCCGCCCTTGGAGCACCTACGAGCTCGCACAGCAGATGGACCGCAGCCTGGGCCGCATCTGGCCCCGAGCCCAGAGCAAGCTCTACGAGGAGCCGAAGAAGCTGGTCCGCCACGGCTTGGATGAACCCGTTGGACGGCGGCAGGGTGGAACTTCAGCTCCTGCTATGGGCGGTGCCGGGGCGTGGGCGCCTTCCGGCACCGTGCGGGAGTCACAGGAACCGGCGGATGGGGGTGACCGCAAGCTCGCGCAGGCGTTGCGCCGCAGAGCGGCGGTTCCAGCGCGCTGGAACCATCGGCTCGCTGGCCTGCACGTCCTCGTCGAAGTGGCGGTCCAGGGTTGCGGTGAAGTCTTCGTCAAGGACCGCGAGCATGACCTCTTCGTCGTGGTCCAGGGAGCGACGGTTGAAATTGGTGGAGCCGATGAGTGCCGCGACCTGGTCGACGGTGATGACCTTGGCGTGCATCATCGTCGGCTGGTACTCGAAGATCTTCACCCCGCAGGCGAGGAGGTCCGCGTAGAAGTTCTGGCCGGCCAGCCGGCAGACGCGCTTGTCGGTGTGGGGGCCGGGCAGGAGTATCTCGACCTCGATGCCCCGACGTGCTGCCGCACACAGCAGCTCGATGAAGTAGGCGTCCGGGGCGAAGTAGGCGGTGGACAGGCGGAAGCGATGCTGGGCGGATTCGATGGCGACCCGGATCAGGGTCTGCATCTCCTGCCAGCCGATACTGGCCGATCCCCGGACCACCTGCACCACTGCCCCGCCCTGCGGCGCGTGCTCGGTGAAGCGGTCCCGGTCGTCGAAGAGGGTGTCGTGGCACTCGGCCCAGTTCTGTGCGAAAGCGGCGGCGACGCCGTCCACGGCGGGGCCGCGCAGCCGGACGTGGGTGTCACGCCACTCGTTCTCGTTGCGGGCGTAGCCGCACCACTCCTCGGCGATGCCGACTCCGCCGGTGAACGCCGTCTGTTCGTCGACGACGAGCACTTTGCGGTGGCAGCGGTGGTTCTGCTTGAGCGGGGAGAGGTAGAGGGGCTTGCGGAACCACGCGACGTCGACCCCGGCGTCCTCCATCAGATCGAGCAGGTCCTGCTCGATGAGCCGGCTGCCGAAGCCGTCCAGCAGCACCGCACCCGCACACCCGCGCGGGCCCGGTCCGCCAGCGCCTGGGCGAACTGCCGGGCTATCGCGCCGCGCCAGTACACGAACGTCATCATGTCGACGGTGTGTTCGGCGGCGCGGACGCTGTCCAGCATCGCCGTGAAGATCTCGTCCCCGTTGCGCAGGGCGAGCAACGCGTTTCCTTCAGTGGCGGCGATGCCGATCAGCCGCTCGAGGCGGCGCCGCATCCGCTGCTTGCGCTCGGCCACCGACAGCGCTGGGGCGATGGCCGTCCCGCCGGACGGTCGCGACCCGCTGGTTGCACTCGTCATGACTCCACCTGACCGGTCGGGGACGCCGCCCCGGACGTCCGGCAACCGCCGGGGCGAGCCGACTGTACACAGCCGCAGACCGGGAAGGATTGTGTATCTCCCCTCGTCGCGCGCTCATGGCGCTGAGCGGGCCGCAGAGCCGTCTCCCGCGGCCGGCGCCCGCTGCCCGCTGCGCCGGTGTGGCCAGGGCATGACCGTGCCGTTCCCGATCCAGGGCGCGACCCTGCCGAACTCCCTGGCGGGCCGCGACGTGCTCGGCCGCGGGCGGACCGGCTCCGGCAAGACCCTGGCCTTCGGGCTGGCCCTGCTGGCCCGTACGGCCGGTCAGCGTGCCGAGCCCCGTCAGCCGCTCGCGCTGGTCCTCGTACCGACCCGTGAGCTGGCCCAGCAGGTCACCGACGCCCTCACGCCCTACGCCCGCTCGGTCAAGCTCCGGCTGGCCACGGTCGTCGGCGGGATGCCCATCGGGCGGCAGGCGGGCGCGCTGCGCGGCGGCGCCGAGGTCGTCGTCGCCACGCCCGGCCGGCTGAAGGACCTCATCGACCGCGGGGACTGCCGACTGAACCAGGTCGCGACCACCGTCCTGGACGAAGCCGACCAGATGGCCGACATGGGCTTCATGCCGCAGGTCACCGCCCTGCTCGACCAGGTGCGCCCCGAGGGCCAGCGGATGCTCTTCTCCGCCACCCTCGACCGCAACGTCGACCTGCTGGTGCGCCGCTACCTGACCGACCCGGTCGTCCACTCCGTCGACCCGTCCGCGGGCGCGGTGACGACGATGGAGCACCACGTGCTGCACGTGCACGGCGGTGACAAGCACGCCGCCACCACCGAGATCGCGGCGCGCGACGGCCGCGTCATCATGTTCCTGGACACCAAGCACGCCGTGGACCAGCTCACCAGCCACCTGCTGAACAGCGGGGTGCGGGCCGCCGCCCTGCACGGCGGCAAGTCGCAGCCGCAGCGCACGCGCACCCTGGCGCAGTTCAAGACCGGGCACGTCAGCGTGCTCGTCGCCACGAACGTCGCCGCCCGCGGCATCCACGTCGACAACCTCGACCTGGTCGTCAACGTGGATCCGCCCACCGACCACAAGGACTACCTGCACCGAGGCGGCCGTACCGCCCGTGCCGGGGAATCCGGCAGCGTCGTCACCCTGGTCACCCCGAACCAGCGCCGCGACATGGCGCGGCTCATGGCCGCCGCCGGGATCACCCCGCAGACCACCCAGGTCCGCTCCGGCGAAGAGGCCCTCAGCCGGATCACCGGAGCCCAGGCCCCCTCCGGCATCCCGGTCGTCATCACCGCCCCGGCGGCGGAGCGGCCCAAGCGCAGCGGCTCCGCCTCGCGCAGCCGACGAGGTCCCGCTTCGGCGGCCCGGCGCTTGAACGTGCGCCGGTCCGCCTTCGACGCGGCGGCGGCCTGAGAACCACTTGATCAGGAAACTGACCCATCTCTGCAGGAGGCACGTTTTGACGCTGGTCCAGATGCAGTTCCGCTCGGTGAGTGCCAACCCCGCGCACCGGGCGGTGGTCGATGCCATGGAGGCCGCCGGGCCGCAGGTCTGCGACGACATGACGGTCGAAGTGGCCTTGTCCGTGATGGCCAGTGCCTGCGCGGGACATCTGCTGGTCTGCGACGAGGACGGCCTGTGCGCCGGTCTGGTGACCCCGGCCCAGCTCGCGGCCGTCCGTGACGGAGACGCTTACACGGACCGGATCCGGCTGCGCGACGTCCTCGGTGACCGCGGGCCGTCCACCTCGCCCCTCACCACGATGGCCGAAGCCGAGCACGCGATGCGCTACCGCCGACTCGATGCTCTGCCCGTCGTCGACGAACAAGGCAGCGCCCTGGGCGTCCTCGCCCTTGCACGCTGAACCGCCTCACCGCGGTCGGACCGTTCCCCCGGCGCCCTGCCGACCGTCTCACTGAAGGGACCGGCGTGAGCACACCCCCGACTGCGTCGGCAGTGCTGACGCTCCAGACCGATGAACAGGATGACGGGATGGATATCCTCCGCAGGAACAACGTGAAGGTCAGCGGATCACCCGGCAGCCCCGTGGTGGTGCTGGCGCACGGGTTCGGCTGTGACCAGAACATGTGGGGACTGGTGGCCCCGGCGCTGGCCGAGGAATTCCAGGTGGTCCTGTTCGACTACGTCGGGTCGGGCGGCTCCGACCCGTCCGCCTGGAGCGCCGAACGCTACGGCTCACTGGACGGATACGCCCGCGACGTGGTCGAGGTGTGCGAGGCCCTCGACCTACGGGACGTGGCCTTCGTCGGACATTCGGTCAGCGCGATGATCGGGGTACGGGCGGCGGCCACCACCCCCGAGCGGTTCTCCTCCCTGGTCATGGTCGGCCCTTCCCCTTGCTACATCGACGACGACGCCTACCGCGGCGGCTTCAGCGCCGAGGACATCGACGAGCTGCTGGAGTCGCTCGAGTCGAACTACCTCGGCTGGTCGGCCACGATGGCACCGGTGATCATGGCCAACCCCGAACGTCCGGAACTGGGGGAGGAGCTGACCAACAGTTTCTGCGCCACCGATCCGGCGATCGCCCGCGTCTTCGCCCGCACCACGTTCCTCTCCGACAGCCGTGACGACCTGAAGTCGGTGGGCGTACCGACGCTGGTACTGGAATGCGCCCAGGACGTGATCGCGCCGCGCGAAGTCGGCGGCTACGTCCACGCGGCCATCCCCGGAAGCCGCCTGGTCACCCTGGACGCAACGGGTCACTGCCCCCAGCTGAGCGCTCCCGAGGCCACCACGTCAGCCATCCGCGCCTTCCTGCGGGAGCTGCGGTGATGGGGTGCACCGCCCAGAACCCTGAGCGGCCCGACGGCGAAGAGTCCGCCACCGACGCGGTGTTCTCCTCCCTGCTGGAGGACACCGCCGAAGAGCTCTACGAATCCGCCCCCTGCGGCTACCTGTCCACCCTGATGGACGGCACCATCGCAAAGATCAACGGAACGCTCCTGGACTGGCTCGGCCTCACGCGCGAGGAAGTCGTGGGCCGTAGACGCTTCACCGACCTCCTCACGATCGGCGGCAAGCTCTACCACGAGACGCACTTCGCACCGCTCCTGCGGATGCAGGGAAGGATCAGCGAGATAGCGATGGCACTCAAGGCACCGGGCGGCGGGCGTCTCCCGGTCCTGGTCACCTCCCGCGTGAAGACGAGCGGCGACGGCGAGCCGATGCTGATCCGCACCACCGTCTTCGACGCACGACAGCGCCGCGCCTACGAAAGCGAGCTGCTCCGCGAGCGTCAGGTGGCGGAGGAAGCCCGCCGGCAGGCCGAAGCCGACAGGGAGCGGCTGCGTGAAGCACTCGCGGTGCTCCAGCAGAGCCTGCTCCCCGCCGCCCTGCCCGCCGTGCCCGGAATGGCAGCGGCCTCCCACTACCACACCGCCTCCGTCGACCGGCTGGGCGGAGACTTCTACGACCTGTTCCCGCTGGACGACAAGCGCTGGGCGTTCTTCCTCGGCGACGTCTGCGGCAAAGGTCCCCAGGCTGCCGCCGTGACCTCCCTGACCCGCTACACCCTGCGCGCCGCGGCCCTCCACGATTGCGACCCCGTAGCCGCGCTGTGCACCTTGAACACCGTGCTGCACGAGCGGTTCACGAGTGGGGACCCGCGCTACTGCACCGCGATCTTCGGTGTGATGGAACCCGATCCCAGCACCGGAACGGTTGCCGTGCACCTGGCGTCCGGGGGCCATCCCCCCGCACTCGTCGTGCGTGCCGACGGCCGGGCCGACTACCTCCCCACCCCCGGCGGCCTGCTCATCGGAATCCTGCCCGACCCCCGCTTCACCCCTGCCGCGACCACGCTCGGTCCCGGCGACTCCCTCCTCCTCTACACCGACGGCCTCACCGAAGCCCGCGTCGGCACGAACCGCAAGCTCTACGGCGAAGACGCACTGCGGACTTTCACCGCCGGTCTCGCCCCTGCAGGTGCACACGAGCTGATCACCGCCCTCACCGGTCTCCTGGACGGCTTCGGTGAAGGCCTGGACGACGACACGGCTCTGCTCGCCCTCGGCGTGCCCCTTCCCATCCCGTTGCACGAGAGCACGATCTGACATGAGCGCCCTGACGATCACCGCCCGAGACGCCACCACCGGCCCCGTCCTGGAAATCGCCGGCGACCTCGACTACGACCAGGCCCCCCGCCTTCGACAGGCCGTGACAGAGCTCAGCCTGGAGCCAGGACAACGCCTCGTCCTGGACCTCTCCCGCATACGGTTCTGCGACTCCAGCGGCATCACCGCCCTTATCGTCGCCCGCAACCACGCTGTCGCGGCCCAGGCGGACATCGCCCTGGCGGCGGTCCCCGACAACACGATCCGCATCCTGCGCATCGTCGGCCTCGACCGGGTCTTCACGATCCACCCCGACGTCGGCACGGCCACAGCACACCGACCGGCCACCAGGCGTCCCTGATGGCGCGGGTGCCGTAGGAGGTGCCCGCTCGGGACGTGTGACCCGGCCGCCGAGGCCGCGGGAAGTATTTCGGCGGGCGCCCGGCAACCTTTCGGGCTCCGGCGGCAACTGAGGGGTGAACAGCGCACCTCACCTAAGACGTCATCTCATTTGGAGGATTGGGTAGGCTGTCGATCGTGGTGGGGATTGTTGACCGGCTGGTGCCGGATGAGTTGTGGGTACTGTTCCAGCGGGTCGTGCCGGAGGCGCCGTCGCGACCGCAGGGCGGTGGTCGGCGTCGGCATGGCGACCGGGAAGTACTCGCCGCGATCGTGTTCGTTGCCACGTCGGGCTGTACGTGGCAACAGTTGCCGACGGCGTCGTTCGGGCCGTCGGGGGCGACGGCTCACCGGCGTTTTTCCGAGTGGAGCAAGGCCCGGGTGTGGGCCAAGCTCCACCGCCTGGTCCTCGACGAGCTCGGCGCCCGCGGTGAGCTGGACTGGTCCCGCTGCGCGATCGACTCGGTGAACATGCGGGCCCTGAAAAGGGGGACCTGACAGGTCCGAATCCTGTCGACAGGGGCAAGTTCGGATCAAAGATCCATTTGATCACCGAGCGGACCGGTCTGCCCCTGTCCGTCGGAATCTCGGGCGCGAACCTGCACGACAGCCAGGCCCTCGAACCCCTCGTCCGCGGCATACCGCCCATCCGTTCACGCCGCGGACGCCGACGACGCAAGCCCGCCAAGCTCCACGCAGACAAGGGTTACGACTACGCCCACCTGCGACGATGGTTACGCGGACGCGGCATCAAGCACCGCATAGCCCGCAGAGGCATCGAGTCCTCACAGCGACTGGGCCGCCACCGCTGGACCATCGAACGCACCATGGCCTGGCTCGCCGGCTGCCGCCGCCTCCACCGCCGCTACGAACGCAAAGCCGAACACTTCCTCGCCTTCGCCAGCATCGCCTGCACCCTCATCTGCTACCGAAGACTCACCAAATGAGATGACCTCTAAGGAGCCACCGCCCATGTCCGCTTCCCCCCACCGCCGCCCCACCGGACGTCGAAGGCTCGCCCTGGCCGGAGCGGCCACCCTGGTCGCCGCCGGTCTCGGCGCCGTGCCGCTGGTCGTGAAGGCCGACGCCGTGGCACCCGCCGACCTCGCCCACGACGTGCTGCCCGCCCGGGACGGCTGGGCCGCGAGCGGCTCGGGCACCACCGGCGGCCGTGCCGCGGACGCGGCTCACGTCTTCACCGTCTCCACCCGCGCCGAGCTGGCGAGAGCCCTGGCAGCGGGCCCGGCCGGGCCCGCATGCTGGCCCGGGTCGAGCGCGGCATGGCCCGTCCCGGCACCGCCCGCCGATCGCGGGACCGCGAGCGCACCCGCGCCCTGTCCTGGCCGAGGATCGTCCTCGCGACCCTGGCCACCGCCGGAACCCTGACGGCCAGCGCCCTCATGGTGGTCGACGTCGACGCCGTGCACGACCCGGACCCGCCTCGGAACCCGTCCGCCGTCGGCCGCGCGGTGCCACCGACGGCCGCGGGCAGCCGGACCGAGGACGGTCCCCTGTGGGCCGACGGCTCCGTCGACCCCCACAGCAACGCCTACTGGGCACAGAGCAACATCACCCTCAAGGCGGGGAAGCCGCTCACCGCGCTCGTCGTCGAGCTGCGCATCGCCCTCACCGAGGGGGTGAAGGACACCGGGAGCTGGCGGACCCGCCCCGCCGCGGACTTCGACCTCTCCGCCCGCCAGGAAGGTAGCTTCCTCGTCTATCGGTGGACCCTCAAACCCGGCAGGACCGTCCCGCCCGGCGAACACGTCTTCGCCGGCCAGTACGACCACGCCACCGGCGGACGCGATCCGAAGGACGACACGTACCGGATCGACGCCACTGCCGGTGCCGCGGAGAGCGGCGCCGCCGTGTGGGGCGGGTTCGCGTAGGCCGCGTCCACGCCCCGCGATCGGCGTGGGCCGACATGCCGCGCATGGCGCAATGAGCCGCTCCGGCGGTTTCCCAGGTCACCTTGTGCGGAGGCGGTGACCGGCGTGGGCGGGCAGGAACGAGGCGGCGAGGCGGGTCGTGAACGAGGAGAGCGTGGACCGGGCCGAGGGTCTCGGCGAGCGGCCTGCTGCTGCACCGGGCGCGGCTGATGCCACCGCAGCTGATCGGCCCCCTGATCGCGGAGGAGATGGCCGGGATCGGAGGTCGTGACGTCTCCATCCTGCTCCAGGACTACGCGCAGGAGCTGCTGGTGCCGTTTCCGGGCGGGGAGCTGCACGTCGGCCGGCCCCAGCCGGTGATCGACTCCCCGGCCGGGCGGGCCTTCCTGCGCGGGGAGGCCGTCGAGGTACCGCAGGCCCACGGCGGCGTCCGGATGTACGTGCCACTGCCGGACGGCAGCGACACGGTGGGCGTCATGGCCCTCACCCTGGACCACGTCGGCGGCGACGACCGGCGCCTGCTGCGCCGGCTCGCCGGCTTGGTCGCCGATCTGCTGGTCACCAAGAACGCCTACACCGACCAGTTCTTCCTGGCGCGGCGGCGGGAGCCGATGAGCGAGTCCGCGGAGATCCAGTGCAGCCTGCTGCCCCCGCTGACGATGACCGTGCCGCAGGTCGCGGTAGCCGGCATGCTGGAGCCCGCCTACCGCGTCGCCGGAGACAGCTTCGACTACGCCCTCCACGACAACATCCTGCACGTGGCCGTGATCGACGCGATGGGCCACGGCCTGGACGCCGCCGCGATGGCGACCATCGCCATCGGCGCCTACCGGCATGCCCGGCGCGTGTCCGTCAGCCTGGCCGAGAAGTACACGTACATGGACGACGCCATCTCCCGGCAGTTCGGTCCCGACCACTTCGTCACCGCCCAGCTGATGCATCTGAACATCGCCACCGGTGAGCTGGAGCTGGTCAACGCGGGCCACCCCGCGCCGCTGCTGATCCGCGACGGCAAGGTCCTGCGGCAGCTGGAGAGCGCGACGACGTTGCCCGTCGGCTTCGGCGGCGAGGAACCCCGGATCGGAGAGCACACGCTCCGGCAAGGCGACCGCGTGCTGTGCTACACCGACGGAATCATCGAAGAGCACGTCGCCGGCGGGGAGTTGTTCGGCGAGGAACGCCTCATCCGGTGCGTCGACCGCCTCGGGGAAAGGCCGTCAGAGGGGATGCGGGCAGATCTGCGCAGGCTCTCCCACACGCTGAAGAGCGAACGGGGTGGGCACACCAGCGACGACGCCACCCTCTTCATGATCGAATGGCGCGGGGGCGCCGCCGACCACCTCGCGGTTCTCGACTTAACGCCTCGAAGCCGAGGAGATCGGCGGTCCTCCCCAGCGCCTCCGCCGGAAAATACCTGGTCACAACGGTCTTTGCCCACCGAATAGGCGTACAGTCAAAGGACCGGAAGTACTTCGAGCACCGGCTTTCACGCGGGTGTCATTTCCGGCGATCGCCTAAAAACCGGGCTGCCGACGGGCAGCCCGGGGGCAGGTCCACACCATGACCACCACCCTCGACCGGACCGCGCCCCGCGACTTCGCCGCACAGTCCCCGGCTCGCTTGTCCCTCACCCCGAAGACCACGCTCGCCGGCCAGCTGGACGGGGCCTGGTGGCCCTACTCCCGCGACCTCGAGACTGAGCTTCCCCCGCTCGCCGCCGCCCTGGAGGAACCCTGGGGGCGCGTCACCCGCGTCACCGTGAATCCCGACCGCTGGCCCGTCGTACCGCACACGGTTGCCCTGGACGGACGCACGCTGCACGTGGGCTGGTTCACCGAACAGGACCCCGACAAGCTGATCCTGCTCTCCTATACCGTCGGCCGCTGGGACCTCCTCGCCATCCCGCCCGAGACCGCACCCGCAGCTGCGGCCCGGCTGATGGCCGCCGCCGCGATCCCGGGCAGCGTCCTCACCGCAGGTTCGCTCATGGCCAACGAAAGCGCCATCGGGCGCGGCGTCCGCGACGCCCGCCGCCGGGAAGCCACCTGGGAGGGCGAAGGCGGGGCCTGCATGTCCCCCTTCGGGGAGCCGATGGGACGAAGCGCCCTCCCGCTGTCCGCGAACGGCTGGAGGTGAGCTCCGTGGAGACCGTCGTCCTCATCGCAGTGATCATCCTCATGATCGGCGTCGCAATGCGGTGGATCCACGTGCTGAACGCCCGGGACGAGGCGCGGATCGAGTCCTACCGCTTCAGTGACCCCCTGCCGAGACCTCCCGGCCTGCCGGACGACACCGGTCGTCGAGCCCACCACACGGGTGCCGACCGGTGAGGAACAGACCTTCCTCCGACCGGGGGCAGCGGGCGGGACGCCTCGGCGCCCCGACCCGCCGGCCTCCTCACCCGCCCTCGACGGCTACACCTGCCCCCGCGTAGCCCCTCCGCCGGCACCGGCGCGCACACCGACGAGATCTGAGGAGCCCCGCCGGCCCCGGAGCCCGCTCCACCCCACACACGAAAGGACGCGGTCATGGCCACACTGCGCGAACGCAAGACCTACCGCGACCAGGTGCTCCGGGTCCTGTACGAAGCCGTCGAGGGCAACCGCCTCCTCGGCATCACCGGAGCACAGCTGCGGCGCGACCTCCACGTACCGGAACAGGACCTGGCCGCCGCCTGCACCTACCTGGCGGGCGAAGGACTGATCACCGTCGACTGGGAGCCCGGCAACACGCCCGCGATGGTCACCCTCACCCACGAGGGAATCCGGCACATGGAAGCCGATGAGGAGAGCACGGCTGAACCCCCGCACACACGTGAGGGCCAGGGCCTGGGACGCGGGTAGCCGGTCAGTGCCTTCAGTCGGGTTTCCGAGTCCCCGAGACCGAGGGCGCGGGCCCGGTGGCAAGCGCAGTGCCCTGCTGCCCTGCCGGAGTGGCTCGATGCTTCGGGCTGGATCGGCTGGGCCGGCCCTGCGGAGGTACCGATGCGGGTCCCGCCGCTCGGCCGGGTGCCGGCCGCCACATGCCCGTGTGCCGTGCTGCGCGTCGCCACAGGTGAGGCAGGAAGGCGTAGAAGCGGTCGGGAAGGAACACAGCATCCGCAATGATCATCGCGCCGGAGAAGAGAGGCAGTCCCAGGAGCACTGCGATGCCGATGTGCATGCCCAGCAGGACCGTCAGAACGGGGTACTTGAGCCTGCCGAAGAGTACGAACGGGAAGGCGACCTGCAAGAGCACCGTCACGTAGCTGGCGATCGCGATCACCATCGGGTACTCGTCCACGAGGTGGGAGAGCGCGGGCCAGGGCTGGAAGAGTTCGAGGTTCAGCGCGTAGTGGAGGGCGGTGCCTCCGCCCCAGGTCTGGCCCTGGATCTTGTACAGGCCGGCCGATCCGTAGAGGAAGCAGACCTGTGCCGCGATGACGAGGATGCCGCAGTTGTGCACCACCGTGGTCAAGGTGGTACGGGCGTCGTGGAGTTGCTGTGCGGAGAGGCCCCTCACCGGCTCCGGCGCGTCGCCCGCACGGGCTGCCTTGAGCCGGTTCCTGCGTGCGTCCAGGGACCAGCGCCGGCCGCACGCGGTGAGGACGAGGTAGAGGGCCATCAGCAGGATCAGGTTGTCGCCCCCGTCCGTCATGAAGATCGATCTGGCATGGAACGAGGTCACCACGACGGCGAAGAGGACGGACATGGCCCGGGTCCGCCAGCCCAGCATGAACAACGCGGACGTGACGAGGGCCGTCACGTAGCAGAGTTCGAAGTAGGCGCGGCTGTCGGACAGGAGCAAGATGCTGTTCCAGCCCGTCTGCGTGAAGAGCTGCTGCGCCAGCGCCGGTGTCCAGGGCGAGCCCGGGCCCCAGATCTCGTCACGGTGCGGGAACTCGCGCAGCAGGAAGACCAGATAGAGCAGCCCGTAGCCGATGCGCAGAACCGACGCGGCGTACAGGGAGACCGGCCGGTCGGTGAGCAGCGCCCACAGCTTGCCGATCCGGTCGAGGAGCCACCGGTGGGCCGTGCCGGCGACCGGAGTCACCTGGGCCGCAGGCCGGTGCGGCGTGGCCGCTGCGGAAGGGGGCTGGGGGATCTGTTCACTTCCCATGGGAGGTCACCTTCCACCAGGGCAGGAGCCGGTCCTCAATGGGTGCCGGCGGGCGGTTCCCGGCCGCTGTGCCGGGCGCAGCGACGGGCAGTGTGACGACCCGGAGCTGAATGAAGTCGAAAGTGCCGCCGTCGTTGTGGGCGGCGACGCGGTCCGCGGCGATGTTGCGCAGGTACGTCTGCAGCATCACGGCGCGCTCCGAGCGTGCCGTGTCGCTTCCTCCATGTGTTTCGACGTAAGAGGTCCAGGCGCGGCGCAGGAGGTTCTGGGACGTATGGCTCGGAAATACATTGTGGTCGACCGCGGAGTGGTCCACGGCAGCCAGGTCGAACCAGGGGGTCACCTGCACCGATCCTTCGGAGTCGGTGTGTGCGGTTCTCGCCAGGATCTTTCGGTTGAAGGAGTCGGGGTCCGGGGCGAAGAGCCGCCAGTTCTGTTCGAAGAGCGGGTACACCCATCCGTTGACCTGTGCGCTGTAGCGCTTCGATACGGGGTTGGCGGGGGCCACATGCAGGAATACCAGCACGACATGGACCAGTGTCGTCACCAGGCAGAGGGATACTGCGGTGCGCATCCCTGCTTTCACCGCACGAACTCTTATGGGCCGCTTGCCCGGCATGGCCGCTTCGTCATGACGCTGTTGGGGGACCGTACCGGAATCGGACTGGTGAAGTTCCTTCACGCCCGCGGCTTCAATTCCGCTCGACACCGCCCACCCGGTCTTTCTCATGTCTGCTGTTCGCCTGAGGTCTCTGCGATTCACCGACGGCGCGCGGCGGATTCGATGAGGATTCCGCCGCGCGCCGTCATCCGATGAACGGGCTTCGTGCAGCCTGTTGGCTAGCCCTCGTGGCCTTGGTGACCCTCGTGGCCCCCGGGCTTGTTGTCGTAGCCGTAGTGGTCGCCGGGCTTCCCGTCGTGGCCGTGGCCGTGGTCCGGCTTACCGGGTCCTTCGTCGTGCCCGTTGCCCGGCCCGCCGTGCTCCGGCCCGTGGTGCTCCAGGCCGCCGTGGTCCGGTCCGCCAAGTCCGCCGTGGTCCGGGCCGCCGGGCTGACCGCCGTGCCCGCCGGTGACGTTGCCCCCGGTGATGGTCCCGCCGGTCGTGTTGCCGCCGGTCGTGTTGCCGCCCGTCGTGTTTCCGGCCGTGTTGCCCGCGGTGTTTCCGGAGGTGTTGCCGGCGATGTTCCCCGAGGTGCCGCCCGACACGAGGTCGACGATCGGTCCGCCCAGGAGGCCGCCACCGATCAGACCCACGGTCGTACCGGTCGTCGATCCTGCGGTAGGCGTGCCGGCGGTCGTGCCCGTGGTCGCGCCCGTGGTCGTACCGGTGGTGGTCGTGCCGGTCGTCGTGCCGGTGGTCGTGCCGGTCGTCGTGCCGGTGGTCGTGCCGGTGGTCGTGCCGGTGGTCGTACCGGTCGTGGTGCCCGTGGTCGTACCGCCGGTGGCGCACCCGCCGAGGAAGATCCTGTTGGTGTCGAGCGTCACGGCGCCGTTACGGGCCAACGCCCGGCCCTCGATGTTCGTCCCCGTGGTAACGCTGATCGAGGTCAGAGCCATGATGGTGCCCACGAAGGTGGAGGTGGTGCCGAGGGTGGCCGAACTCCCGATCTGCCAGTACACGTTGCACGCCGAAGCGCCGTTCGTGAGGAGCACTCGGCTATTGGATGCCGTCGTCAGGGCTTCAGGGATCTGGAACACCCAGACGGCGTTGGGGTCTCCTCCGGCGTCCAGGATCAGGTCACCGGTGAGCCCGACACCGGAGACAGCGGTGTGGACGCCCGGAAGCAGGGTCTGGCCGGCGCCGATTCCCGCCGCGAGCGCGAAGTCCGTGGCCTGCCCCGCAGCGTTGTTGTACGCCTGGACCAGGTCGGACTTGGCCTGAAGTGCCACAGCGTCGGCAGCGTGGACGGCGCCGAGCACCAAGCCGGGGGGGAATCCGGAGATGGCAGGGTTCGGGTGCGTCCCAAGGTCGTGACTGATCACGGAGGGGCCGGTGTTGGTAACACCCTGACCTGCCAGAACGGAAAAGCTGGCGGCTGTGGCCAGAGGCACGGGTGTCGCGATGGCCATTGCCTGCGTCGGCAATCCGGCGACCATCACGGCGGCAACCGTTACCCCGACGGCCGAGGCCAGCCAGCCGGACAGAGTGCGGCGCTGAGCCGCTTGGAATTTCAGCTTCATCGAGAGGGGGGCCACTTCCTATGGGGGCCGTGGCATACCGGGCTCCTACCGATCGCCCGGGAAGCCTTGTCGTTGTTGCCGCATATTACGCAGCAACATTCACGTGGCAAAAATAGGCAAGGGGAGGGAGGGGAATTACAAGCATATTCGGCGCAGCGTGGCGCGATGAAAATACCAAAACTCACCGCGCCTATCATGTGATAGTCCCCCCGCCGGATGGGGCTGGATTAACTCGCACGAGGCGGAGCCGCTCATATGGAAATGCTTTCAAACCCGCCAAGCGTGCGGAGTGCCGCCAGGAGGGTGATTTCACGAGTTGTTGGAGGGTGGGCGCGCCGATCGATCTTCCGTCAATCCATATGACTCTGATCGGGATTGTTTGCGCTCCCTTTCTTGCGTGGGATCGAACACCGGCCCTGTCGAATTGTTGAGCGATGGCCGTTCCGTGGATCGAGCGTGAGTTCATCCGCAGGTGGCTTCCGGCCGCTTTTCATATCCGGCAACGCCCGGTGGCCCAGCTCGCGCACCGCCCAAGGCCGCACCCAAGCCCTCACCCCGTACGTCGAGCGGGAGGAGAAGACCGTCGTCCCCCGCCGGCACGCCGCTGCCCGACAGGCCGGTACCCGAAGCCCCGCAGAGGGGTGTCAGCGGAGCGTGCGGTGGCGCCGGCCGGAACGCCGGATGTGCAGGACCAGGTACACCAGGGCGCCGATGAATACGGCGATGCCGATGATCAGCAGATAGAACAGCCCCTCGGCGACGGCGCCGATGAGGCCCAGCACGATCGCAACGATGACGAGAATCAGGAAGAGCGTCATGACGCAGGGCACCTCCTCGAAGGGCCGGTCAGCGGCGGGCGAGCTGCCGCTCGCCGTTCACGCCGGGCTGATAGGCCAGGCCGTAGTGCGCGAAGACGGCCGCCTCGTCCTCGGCGGGCAGGACATCGTCCGTCCCGATCGCCGGGCACTTTTTTACCAGCGACCTGTCGTAATCGACCTTGACGTAGCCGGGCCCCACGACCGCGCCCGCCAGCGGGACGAAGACCAGGTGGCGGCGGGTGGGCAGCCCGACCAGGACGGTGGCCATGGCCGGCTCGTCGGTGCTGGTGTCCACATAGACCGCCTCCAGCACTCCGATCTTGTGGCTTGCGGCATCGACGACGTCATGGGTACGCCACTCCCGGATATCCGCGATCTCGATCATCCCGAGCGCCCCTTTCCCGCAACGTTGCGCCGGCAGGCGTTGTACTTTTCAGCCTGCCCCGCAAAGCCCGCCCGCACCAGCCCGGACACCCCGCAACGTCACACGGCAAGGACGACACGTTCTCCCGTGTGAGCCGCACGGCCGCCGGACCCCTGGCGACGTCCCCCCAGAGGCTTGGTAGACGAGCGGTTGTTTCCGGCGAACAGGTGGAGAGCCGTGGCATTCGGGTGAATTCTGCTCGGGCTGTGCACGCGGCTCCGCTCGCGCCGCGTGACACTCGACAGCGGGGGCCCACTGATCATCATTCTGCGGCGCATGCGTTCACCCGGGCCCGGCCGCGGCGATTTCCGTGGCTGATAGACAGTCCCGAGCCGGAGGTAGACCGCCCGTGGCGGTGAACGGAAACCCGACCGTCAGACGACGCCGTTTGGGCGCGGAGCTGCGCCGGCTCCGTCTGGCCCGCGGTCTGACCAGTACGCAGGTGGCTGAGCACCTGTTGATCTCCCAGCCCAAGGTCAGCCACTTGGAGACCGGCCGCCGCGGGATCAGGCCGCGCGATGTGCGGGACCTGTGCGGCCTCTACGGGGTCACGGACCAGCGGGTCGTCGACTCGTTGATGGAGATGGCCCGGGAATCGAACCGACAGGGCTGGTGGGTCGCCTGCGGGGAAGTCCCGTACGCGGTCTACATCGGCCTGGAGACGGCAGCCGCTTCTGTCCGGTCCTACGAACCCCTGGTGATCCCCGGCCTGCTGCAGACGCCCGCCTACGCGGCGGCGGTCATCGCGGAAACGATCCTTCTGGCCGCGGAGGAGCAGATCGCCGCGCGCCTCGAGGTACGGCTGCGCCGTCAGTCCCGCGCCCACCACCCGGCCCGGTCTTTCCGTCTAGAGGTAGTGCTGGACGAATCAGCACTGCGCCGCCTGGTCGGCAGCCCCGAGATCATGCGCGAACAGCTCGAGTACCTGAACCGCCTCGGCGAGCAGCCGCACATCACCGTGCAGGTCCTCCCGCACAGCGCGGGAGCCCATCCGGGAGTTTCTGGACAGTTCTCCATCCTCGACTTCCCGGACACCGCCACGGGGACGGTGTACCTGGAGCGGTTCACCAGCGACCTCTACCTGGAGAAACGATCCGACGTGCGGCACTACGGCGCCATGTTCGACCACCTGCAGAACCAGGCCCTGAACCCGGAGCACACCCGCCGCTTCATCACCCGTGCCGCCGAGGAGCTGCCGGCCGCCGCAGCGCTGCCCGCCCGGCCGTGATCACCGCACCGGCCGCAGGTCGCTGCGGCGCGTGTAGCCGTCGGCGCGCGTGGCGATGGCGCATCAGCGAGTGGGCGGTTCCTCCCCGCCGATGGCGGCGCTGAACCCCCGGGACGCGGCGATCCCGCACCCCCGGCCGGGGGTGCGGGATCGCTCGGATCCGGGCCGCAGGGATCAGGCGGGGCGGCCGCCGAACGGGCCGCCGGTGCCGTAGTAGGTGCCCAGCTCTTCTCGGTAGCCGGCGTCGCCGAGGTGCTTGTCCCGGTGGAACTCGGGGGCGTTCTTGATCTGTTCCTTGGTGCGGTCGACGAAGATCTTCTTGTCCTCCGGGTCGACCTTGACGACTGTGCTCGCCGGCAGCAGGACTTCCTTGCCGAAGATCCATACGCCGGTGTCCACGACCAGGTAGGCGTCACCGACCTCGTCGGAGTGCTTGTCGACCTTGCCGATGCTCCCGTCGGTCGCCTCGACCTTGTAGCCGGTCAGGTCCGTACCGGCCAGGTGGCCCGCGGTCGGCTGGTAACTCCACACATGTTCAGTCACGCGAAAACAACTCCTCCGGTCAACGGGGGACGGCGGGGAAGTGCTTCTCCGCCGATCCTCCTTGTTCCGTACGCCGTGCTCGGCGGATGTGCTGCGCTCCGCCTGGACTTCGCCTGCCCCGCTTTCACCGCTTCACGCACCCGGATCGAAGGCAGGACCGGGACGGTCACCGCCATGTGGTGCCCGGGTCGTGAGGATGCCTTGCTCCGTACGGCTCAATCGGCGGCTCGGGAAGGCGGCTTGAGGGCAGAAGATCACCATGGACAGCAATCGCGAGATGGACCCGGAGCACCAGGTGCCCGAAGGCGTCGACGAGAAGACACTGCGCGCCCTGGGCGCGCTCTCGAAGGCTCTGGAGACCACGGAGCGGGCCCGCGGACACCTCTACGGATTCCACCAGCTGACCGGGACCGCGGACTTCGAGCTCGGCGACGCCGTCCGGCTCCTGCGCGAGGCGGGCCACGAGGAGCAGGCCGCACGGGTCGAGCGCGACATCGTGGGCCGCAACGTCATCCCGGGACACTGGACGTTCCAGATCATCGAGGCCTACGACTCCACCTACCACCGGCCCTTCACCGCAATGGAAGGCGACATCGTCGACGAGCTGGCCGGCGGGCGTGAGCACCTCCTGGAGGCCCGCCTCAAGACGATCCGCCGCACCCACGGCCATCCGGACCACACCGCCACGCCGCCCGCCTCCTGAAACGAGGGCCGAGTCCGGAGGGAGGGGAGCCCGCCGGTGTCGCTCATGTTGCCGGGTACCCTCCGACCGCCCGGCGATGGGCCACGTGCCCGCCCAGGGCGCCGGTGACGGCGACGGCGGCCAGCCCGCCGAGGGACCACAGTCGGCCCTTCGCCGGGCGGCCGCGCAGCCGCGACGTCAGGGACACGGCGTAGCAGGCCACCGCGGCCGCGTTCGAGGCCGCGTGGGCCAGGCCGACCCGGGCCTGTTCGGGAGGCAGGTCCGCCCAGTCCACCCAGCCGGCCACGGCTGCCGGGGCGATCCCGGCCAGGCCGACGGAGACGAGCGTCTTGCTCGCACGCTGCGTCCCGGGTACGACGTCCAGCACGGCGGACGAGAGCCAGCATCCGATGGGTACCTGCACCAGCACGGGATGCAGGGGGTGCCCGAGCGGCCTGCCGCGCAGCAGATCACGCATCCCGCCCAGGGGGAGTGCGCGGATGCCCCGCTGGAGCACCCTGATCGCCGGATCGGCGACCGTGGTCCGTTCCAGCCGGTCCAGCGCGGTCAGCCACCGGGTCGAGGCGGTGTCGAGTACTGAGGTCCGCCCGGTCACGGCCGAGGCGTCAGGGGTGTGTGAGTTCATACGCGACGCCTACCCGGTGTCACGCCGCGATCCCGCCCCGGTCTCCACTGGCACCCGAACGACCAGTCTCCCGCCGGGCCGGTCGCGCGGGCGTGTCCATGCCCTCGGATCCCGGCCGTCCGTACGGCTGGAGAGGTCATGCGCTGGGGACGGCCAAGGGATCGGACGGGGCGGTCTTCTTCGCCGTTTCCATCTGTACGCCGAGTTCGGTGAGGCGGTTGCGGCCCATGGCCTTGCGGACGTCCGGGAACCACTCCTTTTCCTCTTCCTCGACGTGGTGGCGGACGTTTTCGATGAGGACCGTCATCTTGGCGTCGAACCGCTCGTCGCCCGGGTCGAGGTCCTTGAGTTCGGAGAGCATCCACAGCACGACATGGTGTTCTTCGATGCTTTCGAGGACGTGGTCCTTGGTGTCGGGGTCGGCCTCTCGGGCAGCTGGGTAGAAGATCTTTTCCTCGATCCAGGTGTGCGTGGTGAGTTCCTCGATCACCTGGTCGGCGATCGTCCGTTTCGTGGCGTGCGCGTTGTCGCCGGCCTTCTCGAACTGCTTGAACAGCTTCTCGACCGCCTTGTGGTCTTCCTTGAGCAGTACGATCCCGTCCACCAGGTCTCCTTCGATCGTCCATCGGGGGCGCGGTCGACCGCCCTGACCCCGTGTACCCGGTGGGGTGGTGGTGACACTGTTGGCCGGGCGGGATGCCTCGTACGGACGACCCTCGCTACGCCGAACGCTGACGCTTCTCCAGCCTGTCGGGCTGCCCCGGTTCCGTGCGGGACCGGGGCGGGCACGGATCAGAGGGCGGCGGGGAACCGGTCCCAGGCCCGGTGCCCGCCCAGCGCGGTCGTGGCGGCGGCCGCGACCGCGCTGCCGCTGTCGGCGACGGCGATGCCGGGGTCGTCTGCCGTGATGCCGGCGGATTCGAGGAGCCGTTCCGCGCCGTTCCAGCCGCCGATGGCCTTGCCGTGCCGGTACGCCTCGGTGAGGAGCAGCAGTACGCGCGGGTCGGGGGCTTCGGGGGGCTGTGCCGTGCCGGCCTTGGCGTCGCGGGCGCCGTACGCGTCCGCGCCGGCCTGGGGCACTCCGGCCAGCAGGACGGCGTCGAATTCGACGGAGCGGGCGGTGGCGAAGGTCCGCTGAACGGCGATCGGGTCGCCGTCGCCGTCACCGTCGAGGGTGCCGCCGGTCGGGGCGATGACGAGGGGCACCATTCCGGAGTCCAGGACGGCCTGGCGGGCGGCTCGTACGCCGTCCAGGTCGGCCGTGGCGTCGGCGACGATGCCGATCACGCGGCCGTCGGTCGGCCATGTCCCGCCCATCTGGGAGAGGGTGGGGCTGGGGTCGGCCGCGACGAGTGGCACGGTGGCGGCCGGTGCCGGCAGCCCGAGGCCCGAGGCGACCTGCTCGCACAGCTGCGGATCGATGTTCGCCAGCACCTTCAGGGTGCGTTCCTTGACGGCCTGCTCGTAGCACTTGGTCAGCTCGAAGGTGTAGGCGGCGATGATGTGTTCGCGCTCGGGCGGGGTCATGCTCAGCCAGAAGAGGCGCGGCTGGATGAAGTGGTCCGAGAACGAGGCGGGCGCCTCACGGACCTTGCTCGCCTCAGGAACGGTGACGGGTACCTCGATGAAGGCGGCCGTATCGGCTCCGGCGAGGAACGGGCAGCCGCCGTCGAGGCTGTTCGGCCGGTAGGGGGCGATGCCCGTGTGGACGGCGCTCTGGTGCATGCCGTCGCGCAGCATGTCGTTGACGGGGGCGTGCGGCCTGTTGATGGGGATCTGGCCGAAGTTGGGGCCGCCGAGGCGGCTGATCTGTGTGTCGAGGTAGGAGAAGAGCCGGCCGGCGAGCAGTGGGTCGTCGGTGACGTCGATGCCCGGAACCAGGTGTCCGGGGTGGAAGGCGACCTGCTCCGTCTCGGCGAAGTAGTTCTTGGTGTTGGCGTTCAGGGTCATCAGCCCGATCGGCTGAACGGGTGAGCGCTCCTCCGGCACGATCTTGGTGGGGTCGAGGAGGTCGATGCCCTCGAACGTCTGGTCTTCGGTGTCGGGGAAGACCTGGATGCCCAGCTCCCATTGCGGGAAGGCGCCGGATTCGATGGCGTCGAAGAGGTCCCGGCGGTGGAAGTCGGGGTCCATCCCGCTGATCATCTGCGCCTCCTCCCAGACCAGGGAATGCACGCCGAGCTTCGGCTTCCAGTGGAACTTCACCAGCACGCTCTCGTCGGCCGCGTTGACCAGACGGAAGGTGTGGACGCCGAAGCCCTCCATCATCCGCAGCGACCTCGGGATCCCGCGGTCGGACATGTTCCAGAGGGTGTGGTGGGTGGCTTCGGTGTGAAGGGACACGAAGTCCCAGAACGTGTCGTGCGCGCTCTGCGCCTGCGGGATCTCGCGGTCCGGATGCGGCTTGGCGGCGTGGATGACGTCGGGGAACTTGACGGCGTCCTGGATGAAGAACACCGGGATGTTGTTGCCGACCAGGTCGAAGGTGCCCTCGTCGGTGTAGAACTTCGTCGCGAAGCCGCGGGTGTCGCGCACGGTGTCGGCCGAACCGCGCGAACCGAGGACCGTGGAGAACCGCACGAACACCGGCGTCTCCACGTCCTTGGCGAGGAATGCGGCCTTCGACACCTCCCCGGCCGTTCCGTAGCCCTGGAAGACGCCGTGAGCGGCAGCACCACGCGCGTGGACGACCCGCTCCGGGATCCGCTCGTGGTCGAAATGCGTGATCTTCTCGCGCAGATGGTGGTCCTGCAGCAGCACCGGGCCGCGGGGTCCGGCCTTCAAGGAGTGATCGGTGTCGGGCAGCCGCGTCCCTTGGGCCGTCGTCAGGTACGCGCCGCTCTGCGCCACGCGCACCTGGTCCACCCCTGTCGCCTGTCCGGTCGGCCCCACCGTCTCGGGGCCGTCCTGGTCGGGCTTCGGCGGAAGGGGTTCCGTGGGCTCCGTCGGCTCGATCAGCTGCGGAGACTCGGGGCCGGGCCTGCCCGGCAGCTCGCTCCTGGCGGTGCCGGTCGATGACTGCTGCTTGCTCATGATCCTTCTCCTTGGGGCCGTCGACGTGGTGGACGGGCGAGAGCCGTGACATCTCCGGTCCGGGCTGCGCGGTGCGCGGTGTGCAGGGGCGGAGCCGCAGGTCAGCTCGCTGGGTAGGGGGCGGCCTTGAGGCGGCGGGCGAGGTGGGCGGTGTTGGCGGCGAGGGTCTTGGTCGTGGCCGCCGTCTTCTGGGGGGTTTTGTCGAGGTCCTGGTAGTCGGTCTTCTGCATGGCTTCGCCGACCCAGTAGGTGACGGCGTTCGGAGCGAGGGAGAACCCGATGTCGTTCAGGCCTTGGAAGAGGTCGGCGCCGACCTTGTGCGCGCCGTCCTCATTGCCGACGACGCAGACCGAGGCAGCCTTGCCGTAGGTGAGCGGGCGGCCTTCGTCGTCGCTCTCGGAGATCTCCGCGTTCAGCCGCTCCAGGACCCGCTGGGCGATGCTGGACGGGTGGCCGAGCCAGATGGGCGTGGAGAGGATCAGGATGTCGCAGCCCAGGATGGTGTCCCGGATCTCCGGCCAGGCGTCCCCGTCGCCCATGTCCGTCTTCACACCGGGCTTCACGTCGTGGTCGGCGATCCGGACGGTCTTCCCGGTGACACCGTGCTCGGCGAGGGCGGCCATCGTCTGTTCGGCCAGCAGCTGGGAGCTCGACGGCGCGGGGGAGGGGGACAGGGTGCAGACGAGCGCGACAGCGCGGAGCGGCGTGTGCTTGTTGGGGTCCATGGTGTCCGGCTACCCGCACATCCCTCTTTGATGTCGCAAGCGATGTGATTCGTCCCCATTGGCTCCGTCGCGCGGGTGTGGAAGTCGCGGAAGCGCGTCCCTGCGTCCTGGTCCGACACCTGGCCGCGTGGGCGCACGAAGGGGCCTGCGGCCGGGGCAAGGCGGTACGCGCAGCGCCTCACGCTCCTGTCAGCCGCCGATGAGTCCGCCGCGCAGCGGGGCGGAGAGAAGTCAGCGCCTCCCGCATCCATGCTGCGGCATCCGCCGGAGGCCGGAGGCATGACCGCGAGCGGTCCGTGGGCACGCATGAAATCAGGGTTCTGGCGCATGTGCGGCGTATGGAATGCGTGGTGCACGAGGAGCGGTCGGGCCGGTCGGAGACCGTCGAGTGCGGCGCGGACGGCGAGGCCTGCCGACTGGTGCTGAAGCGGTTGCGCGGGCTGGGCGAAGGCGAGTTCGGCTGGGTACGACTGGTCGACCCGGCCGAGGGCGAGCTCGTGCAGTTGGCCGAGCATCTGGGCCTGCACCGCCTGGCGGTCGAGGACGCGGTCCAGGCCGGCCAGCGGCCGAAGCGGGGGCGCTTCGGTGACGTACTGGCCGTCGCGCTGAGGACCCTCTGGTACGTCGACGAGGAAACTTCGGTGCAGACGGGCGAGTTGATGCTCTTCGTCGGCCCCGTTACGTACTCACCGTCCGCCACGGCCCGGTGCACCCGGCAGCCGAAGCAGCCCGCCGGCTGGAAGCCGACCCGTCCATGCTGCGCTTCGGCCCGCTGTCGGCTCTGCGCGCCGTGCTCGACGTCGTCGTCGACGCCTACAGCGAGGCCGCCGAGACGGTGCGCGCCGCGCTCAACCGGCTGGAGGACCGCGTCTCCTCGCCCTCTCGCGTCGATCACACGGAGGAGATCTACTCCTTGAAGCGAGAGGTCCGTGAGTTCCGGGACGCCGTGCAGCCGCTGGTGCCCGTCCTGCCCGGTCTGCTGAGCGGTCCGGCAGACGAAGGGCGTCCGGCGACGGCCCTGCCCTACTTCCGCGACGTGGCCGATCACCTGCACCGCACCGACACCGAAGTACGGACGCTCGACGAACTGCTCACTTCCTCCATCGCTCCTTCCGCCGCAACGCCTGGCTCCAGGGGGTTTCTTGCCGGTCAGGTCGGATCCGGGGCCGCGCCCCGCGAAGGGGCCTTGTTTCCGAAGGCCGTACGGGCATGAGTTGCGCTGCGGGGGAAAGCCGGGGGGTATGACACCCCTACCGAGCCCAGCTCAGGGCCGTGACCGTGATCGTGCCGACACCGGGCGGGATTCTCTCGCGGGTCCGAGCGAGCGGGGCGAGGAGCGGGCCCCGGACCAGCCTTCTGACCTGCCCGCACGCTCCTGGCGGGCGGTACTGCGCGGCACGGCCGAGGAGTTCCGGAACGACGAGCTGGCCGATCGCGCCGCGGCCTTGACCTACTACGGGGTGCTGGCGCTCTTCCCCGCCCTCCTGGTGCTCGTCTCCCTGCTGGGCCTGGCCGGGGAGTCGACGACCGCGCGACTGCTGGACGACCTGCAGGAGCTGACGCCCGGCTCAGCCCAGGACGTGATCAGGGAGGCGGTCGAGCAACTGCAGGGCCGCAGCGGCGTCGGATCGCTGATGGCGATCGTCGGCCTCGCCGTGGCGCTGTGGTCCGCCTCGGGCTACGTGGCCGCGTTCATCCGGTCCGCGAACGCCGTCTACGACGTGCCGGAGGGCCGCCCGGTGTGGAAGGTGCTGCCGCTGCGCCTGGCGCTGACCGTCACGCTGATGGTCCTCGCCTGTGCGGGCGCCCTGATCGTCGTCTTCACCGGCGACCTGGCGCGGCGCGCGGGCACCGCCCTGAGGATCGGCGACAGCGCCCTGATGGTGTGGTCGGTCGCGAAATGGCCGGTCCTGGTCCTCCTCGTCACCATCACGATCGCGCTCCTGTACTGGGCGGCGCCGAACGCCAAGGGCCGTGGATTCAGGTGGGTGACGCCGGGGAGCTGCCTGGCCCTGGTGATCTGGATGACCGCCTCGGCCGGCTTCGCCTTCTACGTCGCGAACTTCGCCTCCTACAACAAGACGTACGGCACGGTCACCGGCGTGATCGTCTTCCTGGTCTGGCTGTGGATCACCAACCTCGCCTTCCTCCTCGGGCTGGAGTTCGACGCGGAACTGGCCCGTCAGCGTGCGATAGCAGGAGGGCTGCCCGAGGACGCCGAACCCTATGTCCGGCCCCGTGGAACCCGCGCCTGGAGCGATCAGGACCGCCGCCGCATGGAGAGGTGATCGCACAGGACCGCGCCGCCCGCGCAAAAGGATCTGCTCGTGGCGTGGCTGCTCGTTCGTTTACCGGGTAGGCGCGCCATGACAACGGCGTGCGCATCGTGAGAGGTATCGCCGAGGCAGGCGCACCCGTCCCGGAGCAGACCATCGACAGCGTCAAGGCCGATCTGGCCGAGATCAAGGAGAAAGCGTTCCGATGACGAACGAACCGCGAACCGATATCGGCACACCCACCCCCGACGAGCTGCGCGAGCAGGTCGAGCGCACCCGCGACGAACTCGGTCAGACCATCGAGGCGCTGGCGGACAAGGCCGACATCAAGGCGCAGGCGAGAGAGAAGACAGCCGTCATGAAGCAACAGGCCGCCGAAACGGCCGGCGCCGTCGCCGACCAGATCCGTACGAAGACCCGGCATGCGGCCCAGCTGGTGAAGGACACGACGCCCGAGCCGGTCCTGGACAAGGCGGGCCGGGCCGCGAGGATGGCACGCGCCAACCGCAGGCCGCTGCTCGTGGCCGGCGGCGCCGCTCTGGTCGTCCTTCTGCTGGTGCGGCGCAGCCGCCGAAGCCGATGAGAGCCTCCGAGGTCGCGTACAAGCCGGTGGGTCTGGCCCTGGGTGCTGTCAGCGGCATGATCGCGGCGGCGGCGTTCAAGCAGGTCTGGAAGGTCGTCGAGGGAGAAGGCGATGCTCCCAGCGCCACGGACGAAGACCGCTCGTGGAAGCAGATCCTGATCGCCGCCGCCATCCAGGGCGCGATCTTCGCCGTGGTCAAGGCCGCTGTCGACCGCTCGGGTGCCGTGGCCACACGTCGCGTGACGGGCACCTGGCCGGGCTGACCCCGCGCCGGCGCCGACCTGCACGTCCACACCACCGGGCAGGGCCGTTGCGGTGCCTCGGTGACGGGGAGGCGCAGCCTCCGAAGGGGGGCGCGCCCGCTCCGACGACCGCCGCCCGTTCCCTGCCGCGAATTCCGGGAGGGATTCCGGGAGGGAGATGTCCCGTAAGCCCGCCGATTGTGGGTAGGCGCGAGCCATGATTCCTACCGAAATTCTCGCGGCCGAAGGCCAACGAGTACTTTTCCTCATGTTCGCCGGCGTGGCGGTGGTCGTCCTTTTGGTCGGCGCGTTCTGGTACGGCAGCCGACGCAGCGCGCGGCGCCGGGCCCCTGTCCGGCCGGCCGCGCAGAATCCCGTGGCGCGGGGGCGCGAGGATTCGTGGCAGACGCCGGACGGAAACGCCGGCGACCAGGCGCCCCGCGTGTGAGCCGGCCCGGTGCGCTCCGGGACGCGAAGCGCCGAGTAGCCGCCCGTGGGAATACCGGGAAAGGCCGATACTCGTCTGATCCTCTGAAGACCGACGAGAATTCGGATGGGCCGCTCAGTTCCGGGCAGCCGCAGCATGTCGGTCGATTTCCGCGGTCCGCTCCGCGGGCCGCATCCGAATCCGGGAGGTACGCGGTGCCCGCCACGGCTCTGTCCTTGCCCCCGCTCCCGGTCGCCCTGATGGCCCTGCCGGGCGTCTACCGGCCGCAGGCGGACACCCTTCTCCTCGCGGAGGCGCTGGCCCTGGAGGATCTCGGGCCGCGGACCGACGCGCTGGAGATCGGTACGGGCACCGGTGCGCTGGCCCTGCACGCCGCCGGCAGGGGAGCCCGGGTCACGGCGGTCGACGTCTCCTGGCCCGCCGTGGTCACGGCGCGGCTGAACTCCTTGCGCCGACGGCTGCCGCTGCGCGTCCTGCACGGCGACTTCGCGGCGCGCACCGCGGGGTGCCGGTTCGACCTGGTGGTCGCCAATCCGCCGTACGTCCCGGCCCCGGGGGTCCGGCTGCCGTCGCGTGGGCCGGAGCGTGCCTGGGACGCCGGTCCGGACGGGCGCGGGGTCATCGACCGGATCTGCGCCGGCGCCCCGGCCCTGCTGCGTCCCGGAGGTGTCCTGCTCATGGTGCACTCGGCGCTGTGCGGGGCCGGGGAGACCCTCGACCGCCTGACCGGGGTGGGGCTGGCCGCAGAGGTCACGGCGAGTGCCTCGGTGCCGTGGGGACCCGTGCTGCGTTCGCGACGGGCCTGGCTGGAGCGGCGGGGTCTGGCGGCAGCAACCGACGAGTGGGAAGAGTTGGTGATCATCCGTGCCCGCTCCCTCTGACAGCTCCCCGGCTTCCGTCCCGGCTCCCGTCCAAACGCCGGCCCGCCGGGTATCGGTGGACCCGCAGGGCCCGGTCCTGGTCGAGGGGCCGGTCGAGATCGTCCTGGACGACGGGACGGTCGCCCGGTCCGAACGCTTCATGGTCGCGGTGTGCACCTGCCGCCGCAGCCGTGCGTACCCGTGGTGCGACACCAGCCACCGCTGTCGTGAGCGGGGCGGCTCGCCCCCCGAGGACAGGAACCCGCGATGACCCCTCCGAGCATGAGCCCGGGCTTGACCATGGTGGCGTCGGCCGCCGGACCCTGCCTGGTCGAGGCCCGGGGCGAGCTGTCCCGCGCCGTGACCGAGGCCCTGCGATCCGGCGGCCCGCCGGTGTACGCCACGGGGTCCGTACTCAAGGCGGACCCCTGGGGCGAGGACCTCCAGCTCGCCCTCTACCTGCTGTACGAGTTGCACTACCGCGGCTTCGACGGCGTGGACGACGAGCGCGAATGGGACCCGGAGCTGCTGCGGCTGCGCCAGTCGCTGGAGACCCGCGTCCTGCACGCCCTGCGCACCGAGCTGCCCGACCCACCCCGAACGGTCGAGGAAGCCTTCGCCCCGCTTCTGGTGGAGCCCGTGGACCTCTCCGGCAGTCTCAGTCACCACCTGGAAACCGAGGGCGAGCTCTGGCAGTTGCGTGAGTACGCGGCCCTGCGCTCCCTCTACCACCTCAAGGAAGCCGACCCGCACGCCTGGATCATCCCGCGCCTCACCGGACGGGCCAAGGCCGCCATGGTCGCCATCGAGTACGACGAGTTCGGCGCGGGCCGCGCCGACCGCATCCACGTACAACTCTTCGCGGACCTCATGGCCGACCTGCAACTGGATCCCGACTACGGCCGCTACCTGGACCGCGCGCCGGCGCCGCTGCTCGCGACCGTGAACCTGATGTCCCTCTTCGGGCTCCACCGCGCCCTGCGCGGCGCGCTCGTCGGCCACTTCGCGTGCGTCGAGGTCACCTCGTCGCCCGGCTCCAGGCGCCTCGCCAAAGCCATGCTGCGCTGCGGAGCGGGACCTTCCGCCGAGCACTTCTACGCGGAGCACGTCGAAGCCGACGCCGTCCACGAACAGGTGGTGCGCCACGAGGTGATCGGAGGCCTGCTGGCCGACGAGCCCTACCTGGAGGCGGACATCGCCTTCGGGTGCGCGGCGACCGTCCTGCTGGAGGACCGCCTCGCGGTCCACCTCCGAGACGCCTGGGACCAGGGGCACAGCGCTCTGCGTTCCGTGCCGGGGCCGTGAGGGCGGGCTCTCGACCATGGGGAGCGGCGCGTCGGCCTCTTCGGGCAAGGCGCGCCGCTCCCTGCGGCTGAAGGTGCATCTGCAAGGTTCCCAGGAAGCGGCCGGTCACGCCGTCAGGGAACGCGCAGCGCCAGTACGACGACGTCGTCCCCGGGAGCCGGGTCCGCCGGCCTGTGGCTGATCAGGTGGAGCAGTTCGGGCAGCGGACTGTCACCGTGGCGGGCGAGCAGGGCGACGAGTTGCGCGAGGGAGGCATCGATGTCGTGGCCGCGGCGTTCGATGAGCCCGTCTGTGTAGAACAACAGCGTCGAGCCCGCGGGAAGGCCGCGCCGGGCCTCGGTCCGGTGGAACGGCCCGAGGTCCCTGTGGAGGAGGATGTCGTGCTCCTCCAGGAGGGTCACCCGGCCGTCGGGGGTACGGAGCAGAGGCGGCGGGTGACCGGCGTTCGACCAGGTCAGCGTCCAGTCGGGACCGCCGTCGGCGAGGTCGAGGCGTGCGTGGACCAGCGTGCCGCCGGCCTCGATGGGCAAGACCGAACAAGCGGCATCGAGGGCGGTCAGCGCCGTGGCCGGGCTGTACGGCGGGTGGTCGAGGGTGGCCTGCCGCAGCATGCTGCGGATCTGGCCCATGATCGTGGCTGCGTGCATGTCGTGGCCGGTGATGTCACCCACCGTCACCATGAGGGCTGCGGGCTCGCCGCCGGGTGAGGCGGGCGGCAGGTGATAGGCGTCGTACCAGTCCCCACCGATCATGTCGCCGACCGCGGCCGGCTCGTACAGGGCGCTGATCTCGATGTGGTCGGCATCGGGGAGGTCGGTGAGCATGGCTTCCTGGAGCTGCCGGGCCACGGAGATGCGTTCGTCGAGGTGCAGCGCGCGCTCCACCGCCTGCGCGATGTAACCGGAAGCGGCGGTGAGCGTGGCCCGCTCCGTGACCCCCACCTCGTGCCGCTTGGCCCAACAGACGGCGAGTACGCCCAGCAGGGCGCGGCTGCCCCAGAGCGGCAGGCACAGCACGGTGGTGAAGCCCATGCGGTCGAAGAAGCCGACCGCCTCGGGGCTGTACCCGGCGACGAGCGCCTCACGGTCGGGCACGAAAACCGCCCGCCGTTCCCGCATGGCCCGGGTGCTCGGGAACGCCGCGCTCGCGGGCAGCGTGAGGACCTCCCGTTCCACCGAGTGCTCGACGTCCGGGTCGGCAATCCGGTGGAGTTCGTCCTTGTCGGCGACCAGCAGGCCGACGTACGAGGGCTTCCCGACACCGACGAAGAGGTCCCGCAGCCTGCGCCGGACGTCCTCCAGCCCGGACGTCTGGGCCAGTTCCTCCGAGGCCCTCAGCAGCAGCTCGGCGTGGTCCATGCCGGACTGGGCCTCCTGCTCCAAGCGCTCCGCGTCGCTCCGGGCCCGCTCGGCGGCGGCCCGCGCGGTCTCCAGCACCTTCTGCGCGGACCGGCTCTGCGCCGACAGGATGCGCAGGCAGAGCTCGGCGGAGCAGGCCGCGGCCAGATCCTCCAGATCGGCCAGCTCGCCGTCACCCCACGTCCGCGGCTCGTGGTCGATGGCGCACAAGGAGCCCAGGACCAGCCCGTCGGCGTCGGTCAGCGGCATCCCCGCATACGCGATGAGCCCGAGATCCCCGATGGCCGGGCTGCTACGGAGCCGGTCGTCGGCGCGGGCATCGGGTACGACCAGGGGCTGCCCGGAGGCCACCACGTACCGGCAGAGCGAGTGCGACAGCGGCAGCGCGCGGCTCCCCGCCCAGGGCTCCGGCAGACCGAACAGTCCGGGCAGGATCTGCCGCTCCTCCTCGACCAGCGAAACGAAGGCCACCGGCACGTGGAGCAGTCGTGAAACCAGCCGGGCGAAACGGTCCATCCCGGTATCGGAAGCTGCCGAAAGCCCGGCCAACCTCAGGGCCCGCGGCCGTGCGCCGCCCGGGTCCGCTCCGGATTCCCGGCCCTGTTTCGGCATCTGCCCTCCGGCCGTGTCGTCCCGAAACCCTCAACGGCATGGTAGGCCAGGGGAGGGCTGCTTCGCCGGTCTACGGTGGTACGGGCGCGTGCGCCGAAGGGGCGGCTCCCGGCAGCGACCGGCGGCCGAGCGGCGGGGTAGGCGCGAGGTGCTGCGGGAGAGTCGGCTCCGGCTCCCACCCGTCCGAGGCGGCGTGTGGTGAAAGCCGAACTGCGCTCCTACGAGCGGACGCCCGCCCGGTGGCCCTCCCCGGTTGCTCGCACGACGGGATGGTGTGCGGCTGCCACATCCACGTCGGGGTGAACGGGCGTGGTCAAGTCCTCGCGCCGGTCGACCACATGCGCCCCTGACACTTCAGGCTGTCGCCGCCAACTGGCCCTTCTCCCTCGGGCGGCACAGCGGGTGGGCGATCGCGCTCAACTGCTGTCGCCTTGCCGGATCCGAAGGCCGTGCCCGTGCCCCGGTCCCAGGAGCGCGCTGAGCCCTCCAAAGCCCGACGCGACCACTTCCGCGAACGGTGGGACGATGGCAAGACAGCGGTAGAGGCGCTCGTACCCGTGCGCCCATCCCGAGACAGACAGCAGGCCAGGCCAATGACTAAGCAGCCGAAGCCGTCCCAGCCCGCCCACGGCAAGGGTCCGAGTCGCCACGAGGGCACCAAGCAGCACGGCTGGTCGCCGGACGTGGACGAGACCCGTCAGCAGGAGAACCCGAGTGCCCACCGTTCCTTCCACCCGGACGAGTACGCCCCGGACAAGGGGCCCGGCCGGACGGTTTCCAAGGAAGAGGCCGGAAACCCCCACGGCAAACCGGTGAAGAGCAGGGGAGCACGCGGGGAGGACCAGAGCAAGGGCTCTGGGGCGAAGGGCATGCACGACCTGGGCCCCCGGGGCCGGTCGCAGCGTCCCAGCGGAACGAAGGACGCTTCCGCCTCGACGGGCGTGGACCCCCAGGACCCGCCCGCCGAGCGCGGCCGCGGGTAGCGCAGCCTGGCCGTGCGCCGCCCTTGCGGTGTGCCGCGGCAGTCCCCGAGACGGTCACAGCCGTCCGTGGTCGCGGGCCGACGTTTCGCGCTGAGCCGACGCGAGGCCGAAGGACGAGGGCACGAGCGTCGCTACCGGCACACGAAGGGCTTCGCCCAGTGCCCCGGGGCGCCGGCCGTCGGCGGTCCAGGAACAGTGTCCGTTCCGGCAGAAGGACTTCTCTCATGGCCGTCCGCAACCAGCTGATTCATCGGCCCCCGCAGGCGGTGTGGGCGGTGCTCGCCGATCCGACCTTGTACGGGGAGTGGGTGGTGGGCCCGTCCGAGTCCACACCGCTCGATCAGGCCTGGCCAGAGGTCGGATCCCGGCTGCGCTACACCGTGCGGCTGGGCCCTTGGTCGACAGAAGGGGTGACGACCGTACGCCACAGGGAAGCCGGCCGGGAGCTGGAACTGGAAGCGTCGTTCAAGTCGCTGGGCACTGCGAGGATCTTCCTCCAGCTCCGGCCGTGGGGCGAGGAGACCCTGGTCGTCTGCGATGAGCACCCCTTGCGCGGCGTGGGCGGAACCCTGCACAACCCCGCGATCGAAGTACTGCTCCAGCTCCGCCACCGGGGGATGCTGGCCCGCCTGGCCAGGACCGTGGAACAGGATCACGCAGCGGCTCGCCATGCCTGACGCGGTGGTGACCGGCACGCCCGACGGGTTGGTCGCTCAGGACTTCCACGCTCCAGCGCCGGAGCCCGGAGGCGCGGTACGCAGCGACCGAGGACGGACTGCGGTCGGCCCGGAACCAGGCCCGCCGTTTTCCCGGCCGCGCGGCGGTAACGGAGCGTGTATTCGTGCGGGCACTTCGACCAGCCGGACTGCGGGTGCTCGCAGTCCTTGTAGAAGGTGCCCATGCCGTGGGAGAGCGACTTCGTTGCCGTGCGGTGCGCGACTCCTGGGGCGCCAATGCTGACCTTTTGCTGACCCCAGAGGTTCCAATCAGTTCCTGACCTGCATGAAGACGGAGATCTCGTATTACGTTCTGGAACTGGATCGGCCGCAGCCAGGCGGACATCGAGGAGTTCCGTGAAGCCTGGACCAACGGCACCCGCTACGGCAAGGTCAAGGGCTACGACGGCGCTCCGATTCCGGCCCCGCAACTCCCGCCGGTGCCCCTGAAAGCCCGCGGACGGGTGCGCTGAACTGCGCGTTTCTGGACCAGGTCGATCAGCCGAGGGGAGACCCCATCCCGTGAGGAGATCGTTCCACCGGGACGAGCGCAGGGGGCTCCGGGAGGCCCCCGCCGGGCGCTCGACGTTTCCAGGTGTCACCAGCTGCGGTCAGCTTTGCCCGAACCAAGTGCTGACCCAATGCTGACTGCGGTGACGGTTCGTCAGGTCGGCTGATGTCTCGCCATGAGGCTCTCGGTGGCGTTCGAGGCCCGACGCTGCTCGGTACAACGTGTTGTGCCGAGCAGCGGGTCTGGTCTGGCGGGGCACACGGTGTGGCTCTCTTCGTCGCGTTGGAAGGCGCGTGTGACTACACGGCCCGCCTCGCCGACTGCCATGGGGGTGGATGGTTCTCCGGTCGCGGCCACGCTCCGAAGGGCCTTCGGGGCGGTCCGAGGCGGCCCTTCGATCGTTCAAGCGAATTCTCGGTGAACTGTGCATCGGACACCCGAACGCGCGGGTACGCTCCCGGCGGTGCGGCGGAGAAGCGCCAAGGGGGGAGCATAGCGGTGGGTGGGGAGTTACGGGTCGTTGAGGAACCGCGCCTGGCCGTCGGGCGGCCGGTGTCCTCACGGTGGCCCAGACGCAGGCTCGCGACCGTCCTGGCGCCCGCGCTGGCGGTCGTGCTGATCGGTGGCGCGCTGCTGGCCGAGTCGGGGAACGCGGCCCTGCCGGCCGAGCGCATCGTCACCCTGGAGGGCAGGATGGCCTCCAAGCGGGACTACTTCGAGGACCCCGAAGTCCAGCGCATCCTCCTGCGGCACCACATACGGCTGCACATCACCAGCGCCGGATCGCGGGAGGTCGCCGTCCGCGACCTGTCCGGGTACGACTTCGTCTTCCCCTCCGGCCAGCCCGCGGGCGACCTGATCACGACTCGGCTCGCCGCGGAGAACAAGTACGCCAAGGTGCACCGCCCCTTCGTCAGCCCGATCGTGCTCGCCACCTACCGGGAGTACGCCGAGACGCTGCGCGACGCCGGGATCGCCACCCCGCAGCCCGGTTCCTCTGCCGGCGGCGACCCGGACCAACCGCTCTACTACGTCCTGGACATGGACAAGTTCCTCTCCGGCATCAACGAGGGAAAGCGCTGGAACGACCTGGGCATCCAGGGACACGGGATCGCGAACGCCAACCGGATCGTGGTCCAGTCCCCGGACGTCTGCGAGTCCAACTCGGCGGGCACCTACCTGGCGTTGGTCTCCTACACCTGGCGCGGCAACGGCGGCGAGGTCCCCTCGACCGACCAGGAGGCCGACGCCCGCGCCGACGCCATCGCGCCCCTCATGCAGCAGGGGCTGCCGGCGTCCGACGTGTTCCGTACGTACATCTCCCCGGAGGGCAAGGGGATCGCCCCGCTCGTCGTGGCGTACGAGCACCAGTACCTCACCTACCAGGCGCAGGTCCGGGCCGAGTCGAAGCGGCTGGACACGCAACGGGTGCTGCTGTACCCCTCTACCCAGTTCGTCACCCAGCCGGAGTTCATCGCGCTGAACCGGGACGGCGACCGGCTCGGTGAACTACTCACCCACGAAACCGGGTTGCGGCGCCGCGCGATGGAGCTGGGCTTCCGGATCCTCGACCCGGCGGGCAAGGTGGCGGGCGACCAGCTCACCCGGTTCCTGGAGGACCACCACATCCCCGTACCCTCGGTGGCCGGCAACGACACCCGCTCCCCGATGCCCCGCATGCGCTACCTGGAGCGGATGATCTCCCGGATCGGCGACTGCCCGGCCGCCGACGTGGCGGGCGGGCCGCCCACGTGAGCGGCCGCAGTCGAACGACCGGCCTGCTCGCGCTGTGCTTGTGCCTGGGCCTCCTCTGGCTGTTCGCCGGCACGGCCTGCACGGCGCGCGGGGACCAGCCGGTCACCTTGCGGGTGCTGGCCGATTCGGAACTCCAGGACATGAAGCCCCTGTTGGACGAGCTGCGGCGCGATACCGGGATCGCGCTGGAGATGGACGACCGGGGCACGGACGACGTGGCCCGGGCGCTCGCCGGCACTCACCACGAGCACGACCTCGCCTGGCTCTCCTCCGACCGTCCCCTCCAACTGAGGCTGAAGGCCGCCGGAGTCCACACCGAGAGCCCGCTCGCCACCAGCATCATGCGGTCCCCGGTGGCGATCGGCCTCAAGCGGGCCGCCGCGGACCGGCTGCGGCTGCGTACGCCCGACGGCCGGATCTCCTGGGCCGACGTGGCTGACGCCGCCGCCGACGGCTCCTTGACCTTCGGGATGGCCGACCCTCGGCACACCGACAGCGGCCTGGCCGCGCTCGTCGGAGTCGCTACGGCCGCCGCGGGGACGGGCTCCGCCCTGCGACCCGAGGACGTCTCCTGCGAACGGCTCCGGGGATTCTTCACCGGGCGCCTCCTCACCGAGAACTCCCCGGCCGCCCTCGCGGACGGGTTCGTACGCCGCCAGGGCGAGCTGGACGCACTCGTCACCTACGAGTCCGAGCTCCTGGCGCTCAACGCCGGCGGGCGGCTGCGCGAGCCGCTGGAGATCGTCCACCCCGAGGACGGCATGGTGCTCGCCGATTACCCCCTGCTGCTCCTCGACCCGGCGAAGCGAGCCGCGTACGACCGGCTCGTGGCCTGGCTGAAGAGTGGACCGGTCCAGAAGAAGATCATGGAACGGACGCTGCGCCGGCCCGTCGACCCCGCCGTCCCCCGGATCGAGTCCCTTCGCCCGCCCATCGGCAACGCCCTGTACTTCCCCGACCGGCAGGAGGTGCTCGACCGGCTGCTCGCCGACTATGGAAAGGCCGAGGGTGCGCCGCCCGCGCGGGTGTTCTTCGTCCTCGACTTCTCCACGTCGATGGCGGGCGAGCGCATCGCCGCGCTCCGCGCCACGTTCGCCGGGCTCAGCGGCGCGGACGACTCCCGATCGGGCAAGTTCCTCAGGTTCCACCGGGGCGAGTCGTTCACGGTGATCCGTTTCGCCGGCCGGGTACTGGACGAACGCACCATCACCTACCGCACGCAGGCCGATCTGGATCTATTGCGGCAGGCCGTCGCCTCCGACGACCTTGCAGAGGACACCGCAGTGTGGTCCGCACTCGACCACGCCTACGGCCGAGCGGCCGAACTGGTACGGGACTTCCCCGGGCAGAGCGCCTCGGTCGTCCTCATGACGGACGGCGAGAACAACGCCGGGACCGGGCTCGACGCCTTCCTCGATCGGTACCGTGCGCTGCCCCCGGCGGCACGGGCCGTCCACACGTACACCGTTCGCTACGGCGACGCCGACCCCCGGGAACTCGACCGCGCGGCGCGAGCCACCGGCGGACGGATGGTCGACGCCACCGCCCAGTCACTGCTGAACGCCTTCAAGGAGACCCGTGGCTGTACTGAGTGAGGAGTGGTGGGGCGTCTGGTGGCCCTGGATGCTCGTGTGGTTGCTGACGGCGGGAGGCGTGCTCACGCTCGTGGTGCTCGCCGTGTCCTGGTTCACCGGCGTAGGCCGCTCCGCCGGGCAGAACCTCACGTACAGCATCTGCTTCTACCTGCACGAGAAGTCCGTCATGGACCACTACCAGATGCGCGGGTACGCGGCCGCGCTGCGCCGGGAGGTCGAGCAGCGGACCAGCGACAGCAAGGACGGGACGATCCGGACCAAGGTCTTCGGGGTCGGGGCGGACGCGGGCCGGCGGGAGAACCGCGAGGTCGTCAGCAGGTACCTGGAAGTCGCCGAGCCCATATCGGTGATCGGCCTGGTCATGGACGTGCTGGAGGAGAAGGACGTGATCGTCCACGTCGATCTCGTCAACCAGACGGTCCTGCGCAACAAGGCGCTGACGAAGGCGCTCGCCGCCGCGCCCGAGTCCCGGCCCGCACGTCCCGGCCCGGCGCACCGGGACATACGGCTGCGGGACATCGAGGACTTCGTGCTCATTCGCGGCCGGTTCCGCAAGATCGACGACACCCCGGAGGGCACGGTTTTCCTCGCCCCGTACGGAGACCCCGAGGACCCCGCTCGCGGGCCGCGGGTACGGGTCACCTGTGCCACGGAGGGGCTGCGCAACGAGGTGCCGAGGGGCCCCTTCTCCGCGCGCTGCCTGGGCAAGGTCCAGGACTGGAACGCGGAGGAGGCGGTGCTGGAGGTGCAGGCCATGGCGATCTTCCGCTGAACCGGGGTGTCGGGCCGCGTCGGTCCCGGAGCCGCGCCGGGCCGTCAGCACCTTCGGCGGAGCGTCCGCGGCGGGGCCGGCCAGACGCTCGGTCGCTTCGATGCCGCCCAGCAGGGGCATCCGGATGTCCATCACGACACGGCCTGGAGCGGCCGGGCCTCGTGGTACGCACCGAGATCCTTCAGCAGCCCCGGCCGCCTGGACCCGGGTGGGTGCCGCGCTGATCCGCCCCGACGGGCACGTTGCCCGGGCTGCCACTGCTGCGGACGGCGCCACCCTGGTCGCCGCAGCGGACCAAGCCCTCGCGGCCGGCCGTGACCGCAGTTGGTGGTCATCGGCACCGCGGGGCCGAAGCTGCCCCGTGACGGGAACGACCCGTTCATCGCGCTCACCCGCAGTGCCGTCTCCGACGAACAGGCCGCCGTTCAGCTTTACATCGCGATGCGCCAACGCAGCACCGATGCCTACGGTGCCGACATCACCGGACCGGACGCCGACGAACGCATCGACCTCCTCGGACGTCAGACGAGGGAAGCGGCGGAATCGGCCGCATCCGTCGTTTTGCCGCACGGTCCGAGCAGTCCGGGCCCGCAGCGCACTGGAGGAAAGCTGACCGACGACGCACACGGCGGGAACGTCGTGCTCGTCCACGGAGGATTCGTGGACGGCTCCGGCTGGCAGGGCGCGTACGACGCCCTGGCGGCCGACGACTACGACGTGGCCGTCGGGCAGAACCCCACGCTCTCCCTCGAAGGCGACGTCGCCGCCACGCAGCAGGCGCTAACCCGGTGATCGCGGTGACCGGGGCCGGTTTCGCGATCACGGCCGGATCAGTCGTGAACAGCACCGGCTCCGGTGGGATTCCGATCACGGGGCGGAGGCATCCGGCGGTCGGGCCGATGCCGAGAGAGATGGTCCGGGCGATGAAGCCGGCACGGTCACCGTGCACGCCGTCGTCCTCGACCCGGCCGGCGGCAACCCGCTGCGCGCCGCCACCACCACCGGCCCCGTAACCGAGGCCTCTGCGGTCGGGCAGGCCGCCGGGCGGCGGTGCCGGGTTCCCAGCCGGAGGCTGGTCAGGGCTCCATCGGCGGTGGTGAGGTGGACGGGAGGGAGGCGGGTAAGGGCGGCCCGGAGGACCGCGTCCGCCTGCAGGGCGCTGGTGTCGATGACGTGGCCGTCGGCGTACATCCACGCAGCGGCTGCAGCGGCTGCAGCGGCGTAGCCCGGCGCCCGGCGCCGCCGGTACGCGCGGACGGCCTCGCTGCCGGCCTCATCACCGGGGAACTCCTCGCTCGAGTCGATCCGGGCGCCCAGCTCGTTCGGATCGGCATGGAGGACGAGAGGGATGAGGCCGGTCGAGGCGCGCAGGGGTGGGAACATCTCGGCGGCGTATGCGGGTTTGAGCACGGTCATGGGCGCGAGGGCGTGGCCGCCCGCGTGGGCGGCGATCTCGCCGATGGAGCCCGTGGTCAGGCGCCGCCAGGCCGGGTAGTCCTGGTCGTCGCGGAGCCCGGCGGGATGGCCGTTGAGCGTGCGGCGCAGCAGGTCGCCGATCTCTTCCGGGCGGCCACCACCGAACCGGGCAGTGCCTGGTGCAGGCCGGCCGCCAGGGTGCTCTTCCCGCTGCCGAAGGCCCCGTTGTCCCAGATGATCACTGCTCGTCCAACCCCTCTTGTGCGGTGTTCCGTCCAACGGCGGGGCCGGGGGCCTCGTCACGGCCGGGCCAGCTGACCACGATGCGGCGGTCGGACTTCTCGACGACGTCCCCTGAGGGGAGCGCGGAGTCGGGGGTGCCCGCGGGCATCACCGTCAGCCGGGGCGTGGCCCGGTCCCGCAGTTCTCGGTCCCAGGCCCGGACCGCGGCGGCCAGGGTGTCGGCGGCGGCCTGGCCGTCCGGCCCGAAGCCCTGGACCCCGAACTCCCACAGGGACGTGCCGTTGGCCTCGTCGTTCTCACGCCGCTCCGTCAGCAGACAGGCCAGCGAGCGTCCCAGGATGATGGCCTCGGCACCCGATCGCTTCGGCAGCCGCACCGGCCCCGGGCGGTCCGGATCCCCGTCCATTCGGCAGAACCCGCTCAGGGACGTGGCCAGCCACAGCTGCAGGTCTTCGAACGTCTCCCCGCTGCGTACCGTCACCCCGGTCCACAGCTCCGCCCCGCCCGCGGCCAGGGTGCGGTCCAGTCCGTCGAGCGGTGCGGGCGGGGTGTCCTCCCAGCGGATGCCGTAGCCGGTGTCCCCGACAGGTACCGGGGTCTCGTCCCACCGGCCGGCACCCTGCATGGGGACGAATCCGCACGGGCTGATCGCCGTGGACACCAGCCCCGAGCCCTGCTTGCGCAGGCCGACGGCCCGGGTGAACCCGCCGATCCGCAGCGGCACCACCAGGTGTCCGCCCTCCGCGAGCTGGCCGGTCCACCGCCAGGGCACGTCGTTCGAGGCGACCGTCACGATGATGGCGTCGAAGCCCTTCTCCGGGATCAGGTGCCTTGGGGCGCCGTGGGTGCCGTCGCCCAGGACGGCCCGGACCCGGTCCGCGTACCCCGTCTCGGCCAGGAAGCGGACGGTGCGGGCGTGGACGTAGGGGGAGATCTCGACGCATACCACCGACCCGGTCGGGCCGACGAGTTCGGCGATCAGGGACGCGTTGTAGCCGCCTCCGCCGATCTCCAGGATGTTCCCGCCCGGCCGGAGTCCTGCTCGGCTCAGCATGATCGCCTGCATCTCGGGCTGGGATGCCGAGCTCGTCGACCGCCCGGTGTCCTCGTCGAACACGGTGACCACGGCCTCGTTGGCGTACGCGCGGACGAGCGGCTGCTCGGGCAGGAAGGCGTGCCGCGGCACGGCCGTGAACGCCCGTTTCAGTTCCGGGGTGTCGGTCCACCCGGCTTCCGTGAGGTGGCGGACCATCTGCTCGCGCAGTCGCACCGCCGCGGCAGGCTCGGTGAAGGTCAGCGCCACGTCTCCGGTGGGCCTGGGCGTGTGGTGCGCGGGCGGGACGTCGGGCAGGAGGCCCGGCCACACCGTGTTCAATGCCTGGGCGGATGCCGTGAACAGTGGCTGGGGCAAGCACCGCAGGGCGGAAGGGGTGTGCCACTCCCACCGGGTGATCAGCTCCGGCTCCTGGACGGCCGGCTCGCCGGTGTGGTCGGTGAGGCGGGCGATCTCGGTGATTCGGGTGAAGCCGTGCGTGGAGTCGCACAGCGTGCCCAGGAGGAGCACGGCCTCCGGCCGGGCGTGCAGGCCGGCCTCCTCTGCGAGTTCGCGTACCGCGGTGGCCTCGAACGCCTCGCCCGGCTCGACCTTGCCCGCGGGGAGCTCCCACACGGCGCGGGAGGGGTTCCAGCCGAGGAGGACCTGCCCGCGGTCGTTGGTGACGACGACGGCGACACCGGCCATGGCGGCAGGCTTCGGGGTCCGCTTCTCGCTGTAGGTGACGGGGTCGGTCTTGGGCCCGCGCAGCAGCAGGACCGTGGAGCCGTCGGCCTCGATGCGCTCGGTGTGCTGCCAGCCGTCGGCCAGGAGGTCGATCTCGGCGTCGTCCAGGCAGATCCCGCGGAGCTCTTCCCGGTGCCGGTCGGCGTGCGGGGTGATCACGCACAGCGTGCCGTCCTCGTCGAGGAGGGTGGCGAGTTCGGCGACCGTGCGGGTGCGGTCGGGCAGGTGGGCCAGGGCCCGGCGCATGGTGATCAGCCGGTAGCCGCCGGTCCCGGCCGGGGCGAGGGAGGAGAGGTCCCCGCCCGTGAGGTCGAGCTGGTGGCAGACGACCCCGTTGGTCGAGGACTCGGAGGCTCGTTCGACGGCGGACCGGGCCCAGTCCACGGCGTCTACCTGGTACCCGGCCGCAGCGAGGAACCGGGCGAGCTCGCCGGTCCCGCAGGCCACATCCAGGGCCCGGGCCCCCTGGGTGCCCTCCGGCAGGGACAGCTGCTCGGAGAGGACCGCCTTCTCGGTGTCGGTCAGGGGGCGGAAGTCGTGGCCGGCTTCGTAGTGGGCGTGCCAGTTCTGTGCGGTGTGGGTGGTGCTCATGCGGTGCGTGCTCCCTCTGGGGCGGGTGGCTCAGGAACGGTCGGTGGGGTGCTGGGAGGCGGGTCCGTAGAGGGCGGAGGGCTGGCCGGTCATCAGGGCCCAGTAGCGGTCGCCGAACGACCAGTGCCACCACTCCGTGCCGTAGTTGACGAGTCCGGCGGCTGTGAGTGCGCGGCTGAGGGTGGCGCGGTGCAGCCGGGCCTGATGGGAGAGACCGTCGGCCAGGGTGTAGCAGGCGCCCGCGCTCTCTTCCGGGCTGGCGTTGACGCGGGTGCCCATGTCCAGTTCGGTACCGTCCGCGGTGACGAGGGTCAGGTCGACGGCCGCGCCGGCGCTGTGCGGGGCGATCTCCGGCGGCGACACGTACCGGCTGGCCTGCGCCCGCAGTTCCTCCGCGGACCAGTCGAGGTGGGCGGCGCGGAGCTCGGCCGCGTACTCCTCGAAGTAGTGCTGCTGGAGCCTCGGCGGCCTGAAACCTTCGACGACGAGGAGGCGCAGTCCATCGGGCAGCAGCGACTGGGCGTGCAGCAGCCGGTCGAGGACACTGGATCGGAGGTGCGCGAAGGCGTGTGCGGGATCGGCCCGGCGATCATCGAGGAGGAGGTCACCGCTGGCGCGGGCATCGGCGAGGGGCTCGCCGTTCTCCGCGACCGGGATCGCGGCGACCCGCGGGTCGGACATCAAGACGATGCTCATTCAGGCCTCCCCGTCCCAGGTGCCGAAGTACGCCGGGATCCCGGCGCGCCGGGCGGCCGTCACGGCCTCGAGCCGGACGTGGTCCCTTCCTGGCACCAGCTCCTGCCACTCGGGCACCGTCAGAGCCTGCACCTGGCCGTGCTCGTCCGGGTCCAGTACGATCCCCGCCAGCTGCCCGGGAGGCAGCCGTCCGCCGTCGAAGACGAACCCGACCGTGGCCAGCGGCCACTCCTTGCCCGGCAGCCCGAACACCGTCGCCGGGAGCTTCGGCGGCCCCGCCAGGTGGACCCCGGTCTCCTCCCGGCACTCCCGCACAGCCGTCTCCCACGGGCGCCCGCCCGCCTCCGCGATGCCGCCCTGCCACTGCCACGGGTGGGTACTGGAGTACGTGGCACGCAGCTGGACGGGCCGGTCGCCCTCGTCGGTGAAGAACACGGCCCCGAAGACCGTGGCCTTCGGCAGCGCTGCGGCGAACTCCTCCGGCGGAAGCCACTTCCTGCTCACGATCCGCTCCCTTCGGCCGGGGCGGGGAAGCGGGTCATGCGCATCAGCGCCGGGTCGGCGGCGAAGCCGAGCTGCTCGTACAGCGGGGCGGACCCTTCGCTGGCGTACAGCTCGTAGAGGGTGACGCCGTCGCCTTCCAGGTGGTCGAGGAGCGCGGCGAGCGCGGCCTTGGCGTAGCCGCGGCGCCGGTGGGCGGGGTCGGTGGCAACCGCATGGATCCGTACGGCCAGCCCCTCGGGGTACTTCGAAGCCGGCAGAACGGCGTGGACCAGGCCCAGGGCGCAGGTGGCGAGCCCGCCGGTGGGGGAGTCGACGACGTACGCGCGGGCGTCTCCGCCGTCCCGGAGGCGTAAGGCGAGCTGGTCGGCGCACGTGGCGAGCCAGGTCTCGTCGAGGGGTTCGCTGAGGATGTTGTCCGAGCGCAGGCGGGCGATCTCTGCGGCGTCGGCCGGTGTGGCGAGGCGGGGTTCGGGCACGGGGTTCCTTCCTCGAAGAGGGATGGTGGGACCGGTGGGGCCGGGTTCAGGGGTGGTGGATGGTGTGGAGGCGGCGCAGGGTGCGGTGGCCGCGTTCGGTGACCTCGGGGACGCCGTGGCTGGTGCCGTAGCCGTAGCCGTAGCCGTAGCCGATGCCGGAGACGGAGTCTGAAGGCGGCGCGGAGGTCCGGGCGGCCGGTCCAGGTGTCGCTCAGCCGCACCAAGTTCCGCGTTGCGGTGTTGTACTCGGACCGCTCGAAGTCGAAGAGGAGTGGTTCGCCGTCGTCGTCGAGCAGGACGTTGCGGTACTGCAGGTCTCCGTGCGTGGGAACGCGCGAAGGCAGCGGCAGCCCTGCGTAGGTGCCGGCGAGGGCGAGCACCAGGTCCTCGTCCCCGTCCGACACGTACGGGCGGGCGCCCTCCAGGTGACGCTTGATCTTGTCGGCGGCCGTCGCCGAGGCGGCGGGCCGCCCGGGCGCGCTGCGGTGCAAGGCGCTGGTGAGACGGCCCAGGCCGTGCTGGATGCGCGCCTCGTCGGCCGGGCCGAGGACGATGCCGTGCAGCGGGCGCCCGGGCAGCGCGGTCTTGGGTTGGAACGGCGATCATGCGTGGTCCTCCGCGCGCAGGGTGTCGTGATCGCCGGCGGACTGGGTGGGGATCGTGGCGTCGAAGGCAGCGGCCTGGACGAGGTAGGCGTCGCGGAAGTCCCCCGTGCCCGTGGCCGGGTCCATCAGTTCCTCGAAGGTGCCCGACTCAGCGACCCGGCCGTCCTTCAGGACGTGGATCAGGTCCGCATGGCGGACGGAATGGAGCCGGTGGGTGATGAGCACGATCGTTTGCCCGGTCGTCGCGGCCAGAGCCCTGATCTGCTCGAAGACCCGCTGCTCCGCGACCGCGTCCAGGGCGCTGGTGGGCTCGTCCACGATCAAGATCTCGGCCTCGCGGTACTTGGCCCGCGCGATACCGATGCGCTGCCACTGCCCGCCGGAGATCTGGTGACCGCCCCGGTAGCCGCGGGCCAGCAGCGTGCCGAGCCCGCGCGGCAGGTCGTCGAGGACCTCGTCGGCACCCGAGAAGCCGGCGGCCTCCTCGACGGCCCGGTCGTCGATGGTCTGACCGGGCTGCCCGATCCCCACATTCACCCGGAACGTGAAGGGCCAGTGGTAGAAGTCCTGCGACATCAGCGCGACGCGGCCGAAGACCTGGTCGCGGTCGGCGGTGCGGGCGTCGACGTCGTCCCACCAGATCGTGCCGCTGCCCTCGTCCGGCAGGTACAAGCCGGCCAGCAGCTTGACCAGCGTGGACTTGCCGGAGCCGTTCTCGCCCACCAGCGCGATGATTTTCCCCATCGGGAACGCCAGGCTCACCTCGCGCAAGGTGGGTTCCGGCTCGCCGCCACCGCCGCTGCCGGGGTACGTGAAGGTGACCTTCTCGAACAGGACCTCCCGCAGCCGCTCGGGCAGCGGGTTCCCGCCCTCCGGGATGGCCCGGTCCCGGGCCTCCCGGCACAGCCGCTCGAAGTCGGCGACGAACAGGGACTCCTGGTGGAGTTCGGTGACCTGGAGCACCAGGGTGTCGAGGCTGGCGGCGCCGGTGCGGATGGCCAGGACGGCCGTACCCGCCACCGCCAGTTCCATGGCCCCGCCCCACAGCAGCGCGCCCAGCGCGCCGTAGGTGAGGAGCGCGGCGATACCGCCGGCGCCATCCGCGACGAGCCCGATCCGGGCGGCCCGGCGGGCCAGCCGGGTCTGCTCGCGTTCGCTTGTCTCGGCCATGGTCCGGAAGTGGCCCAGCAGGAACGGCCCGACGCCGTGCACGCGGACTTCCGAAGCCGCCTCCTTCTGCGTCAGCAGCTGGCCGAGCAGATGACCGGCGCGGGCGTGTTGGACGAAGGCGTGGAAGGAGATGTACCGCTGGCGGGAGATCATCAGCGAACTCCACGCACTCGGCAGGGTCATCAGGACCAGCAGCGGCAGCAGCACCGGGTGCAGGACGGTGAGCACCCCGGCCGCGGCGATCAGTGACACCGCGGAGTTCAGGGTGTTGGTGCAGTAGCGGATCATGCGCCGGGCCGAGTCGGCGCCGTACCGGGCCGCGTCGAGGAGCCGGTGGAACTCGTCGTCCTCGATCGCCGCGAGCTCCGTACGATGCACCAGCCCCAGGTACTGCTCGGTCGCCACCCGCTGCACCTTCGGCTCCAGGGTTCCGGTGGCCGCCGTCGAGGCCGAGCGCAGGAGCGACCCGAGGAACGCCGTGACGGCCACGACCGTGAGCGCGGGGACCGCCTGGGAGAGGCGATCGTTGGTGCTGCCGGCCGCCAGGACGTGGCCGAGCACGCTGTTGACCGCGACCAGGCCGACCGCCTGGGCGACGCCTCGGACCGTCTCGGAGGCCAGGACCACGCGCAGGGCCCGTGCATCGGCGAGGTGGGCGAGTCGCAGGCCGGTCCCCGCCAGCCGGGGGAGCTGGCGCGCCATCGTCCAGAGCCCGAGCTTGAGCCAGGCGCCCTCGTGCTGGTCCCAGCCGACGTCGTAGGCGAGCTCGCCGCCGAAGAGGAGCCGCTCGGAGTCCGACACCCCCGCGGCGGCGGATCCGCTTGCCGAGTCCTTGCTCACGCGGCCCTCCTGAAATCCGGTCGTGAGCCGCGACCGCAGGCCGATGCGGCGTCAACACGACTCCCACCGGCAGGGCGCGGAAACGGGGCGGGCTCGGAATGTTCGAATTCGGGGAAGGTGTCGAGGTGCTTCGGCAGGAGATTCACGGGGTCCTCCAGATGGGCGCACGACTGGTACTGGTGCTCTAACAACGGCTTCGATCCGGGTGCGTCACGGCCGGATCGGGGGCAAAAGGGGAACGGATGTTCCCGTCCGGCTGGGTGGGCTTGGCGCGTCTGTGTTGGTGGCGTTGAAACTCGCTCGAACAGGGGCGTGTCACCCGGGCGTGTTGCCGCTGTTCCCGACGGCGAGGCGGAGCGTCGGCGAGCAGGTCCATTGCCCTAGGGAGGCGGGCGAAGTCGGAGTGTTCCGTCTTGGCGCTGCCTGAGCAAGGCCCTCCTGGGAGCCGCATGCGGTCCTTTCGCGCCCAACCTGAGTAGCAGGCGGTCAAACAGCTGGCCGATGCCGAGGGCGACCCCTCGATCGCGACTGCCACAGTCGAGAAGCGGCAGTTCCACCGATGGGCAAGGGGGACGTCCGTACCCCCCAGACCGTCGGCTGGCCTCGTCGAGCGCCGTTCGCGCGGCCGCCGGCCGGCCGGCGGCCGCGAGGGCCTTCGGACGCCGGCCGGTAGCGGTGCACGTGGACGCTGCTGCCGGGTCCCTGCGCTCCGAAGGCCGCGCCGCCCACGTGTGCGGTGATGTGCTGCGACCAAGCTCTGCGCGGAGTGGGGCAGGGACGCCTTCTCGACCACGGCCCGCACGTCGTCGGCCGCCTCGGGGTGGTCGCGCAGCAGCGCGGCGATCCGTCGGGCCCCGGGACGTATCAGGTCGTCATGGACGAGGTCGGCGTCGCCGTTCAACTGGGCCCGCAGAGCAGCCGCTCGATCCGGGTCCCGGCGCCGGACGAGTTCCACGACCCGGTCCCGTGTGCCTTCCCAGACGTTGGTGGCCATCGCCGCCACGAGGGTGGTCATCGGATCCGACATCAGAATCCCGTCACTCGCTGAAGTCGGCCTGTTCGGATAGTGACGTTCCGGTGTGTGCTCCCTGCGAATCCCCCGATGGAGTGGCGGGAGTGCGGGCGGTGACGGCTCCGGTGAGGATCTCCTGGTGCTTGGCTGCTCGGAGCACGCCTCGGTGCCATCACCCCACGCCGGTGGAAAGTGCTACGTGGCGCCATCCGTCGAGTTCCCGTCGCACCAGGTCCAGCTTCGCCTCGACGCGCTCGATCGCATCCGCGCCCAACTGCAGGCGCAGCGGAGGCTCGGCGGCCTCGGTGACGTCGACGATGGCCTTCGCTGCCTTCACCGGATCTCCCGGCTGGTGGCCGTCGTTCCGGGCCAATGCCTCGCGCACCGGTCCCGCGCCGGCGACGTAGTCGGCGATGGAGGCCGGTTCGACCCGCATGCTCGATCTGTTGAGGAAGTCGGTGCGAAAGCCGCCCGGCTCGACGATCGTGACGCGGACGCCGAGCGGTGCCAGCTCACCGTGAAGCGCCTCGGAGATGCCCTCGAGGGCGAATTTCGACGCACCGTACAGGCCCACGCCCGGAGCGGTGGCGAAGCCGCCCACGGAGCCGATGTTCAAGACATGTCCGGATCTCCGGGCACGTAGCGTCGGCAGGGTGGCCCGCAGCGTGTTCAGCACACCGAACACGTTGACGTCGAACAGGGCCCGGGCAGCCTCCTCGGAGACCTCCTCGACCGCGCCCACGAGCCCGTAGCCGGCGTTGTTGACCACGATGTCGATCTGGCCGAACTTCGCCAGGCCGGCCTGCACCGCAACGGTCAGCTGGCCCACTTCGGTCACGTCCGCGTTCACGGCCAGCAATCCGGCCGGCTTGTTCGGATACGCACGGAGTACTGACGACGCGTCCCTCGCCGTGGCGATGACGCTGTGACCTCGATCCAGCGCCTCGCGGGTGATCTCCGCGCCGAGCCCGCGCGATGCACCGGTGACGAACCAAACGCTCATGTTCTCCCTTTCCCGTTCTCCCTTTCCCGATCGCCCGATGGGGCAACGGCTCGACGCTAGAACCTAGAGTCGGGTCTAGATCAACTGCCCGAGAGGAGCCGCTCATGGACCTGAGCATCGGTGAGGTCGCGGAGCGCAGTGGGCTGAGCGTTCACGCACTGCGGTTCTACGAGCGCGAAGGCCTGTTCGCCAACCCGGTGCGCCGCCTGTCCAACGGCCGCCGGATCTATCACGAGGAAGATCTGGAGTGGCTGGCGATCTGCACGAAGCTGCGCTCCTCCGGAATGTCACTGGCGACGATCCGTCAGTACATCGAGCTGGTCCGCCAAGGACCGGGAAACGAACACGAGCGGCTGGAGTTGCTGAGCCGGCACGCAAACCATGTGGAGGAACAGATCCAGGAGCTACAGAAGGCCTTGGCCGTGATGTGGCACAAAGTGCGGATCTACGAGGACCACCTCGTCCGTGGCGAGGCCGACGGGCTCTGGAATCCGTCCCGCCCGGGCCGGCGATGACAGGGGCCACGGGAGGGCGGTGTCAGTCCGCTGAACTATCCTTCCCGCCACCGCACACCTACGGCAAGGATCTAGAGAATTGACCGGCCTGTCTGCTTTCCCGCTGCCCTTCGTTGCTTCCCGTTCCCTGTCGTTCGCGACGCCCCGAACATTGCGGGAACTCCAGATGATGCAGTGCAGCGCGCTCATTCGGGCGAAGCCGGGGTGGTTCGACAAGATGAACGACGCCGACATCGTCGCCAGGTGGATGCAGGAAGCGATGGCCCAAGGCCTCACCGCAGCGCAGGTTCGCTACGTGCTTGCCGAACTCCTGCACTACGCCGCGCTGAGGGACGGACGAACCGGCCTCGAGGTGTCCGCCGTCGACGGGGTGTGGCAGTCGGACGCACTGGTCGACGACGAGCTCGGATTCCGGCTGCGCGAGGCGGTTCGGGTTCTGGAGCAGGCCCCCGAAGCGGAACGGGACTGGCATCCCGGATCCGACGGCCAGGTACTGGATCTGGTTCATCCCTCACTGTTCTGCCTGGTGAGAGAGGTGAGCGGGGCGCCCGAGAGGGCTTGGGAGAACCCGACGGACCGCTACTCGAAGTACGAGTTCTCGGAGAAGTTCCAGTGGCTGCCCACAGACGTCGACGTCAGTGACGACGGCGCCGTCGCCTTCCGTTCGTACGTCAACAACGTCCACCCCGAGGCCCATCGCGAACTGGCCTCCGTCCTGCCGGACTTGTTCGCGTGCTTCCGCCCGCTGCTGGAGAACGTGCTCACCGATCTGCGCCATCCGCGACCCCTGCGAATCGAGGCCGATCCTTACGGGTGGTACGACTCGAAGCCGGAGTATCCGAAGAGAACCTCCTACAACGACGACGGGGCCTACGCAGAAGCCATCCGTGCATGGGGAGAAGCCCAGGACGACTGGTGGGAAAACCGTCGCCCGGACGTCCCGGACGCCCCGGACTTCACCGCGCCCGAGTTGCCCGGAGAATCCTCCCGAGTCGACCTGCGCGGTCGCCGCCTGCAGGTCATCGTCAAGCTCGCCACCATTCACCTCACCCCGGACAAGCCCGAGTACCCCGGCGGTTCCTGGCACGTCGAGGGGATGATGAACGAGCGGATCGTCTCGACCGGCATCTACTACTGGGACAGCGAGAACATCACCGAGAGCCGACTGAGCTTCCGGGCGGCGCTCGACGACCCGAACTACGAACAGAACGACGACGACGGCCTGCGCGAGGTCTACGGCCTGGAGGACGAAGACGCACTGAACCAGATGCTGGGATCGACAGCGACCCCAGCGGGCCGCTGCCTGGCGTTCCCGAACATCCTGCAACACCGCGTCGGCTCGTTCCGCCTGGCGGACCCCACACGCCCGGGACACCGCAAAATCCTGGCGTTCTTCTTGGTCGATCCGTCGGAAAGGATCGTTTCGACATCCGATGTGCCGCCGCAACAACCCTGGTCCGGCACCTCGACCATGACGCTCGAGCAGGCCAAGAACTACCGGGAACAACTCATGCAAGAACGCAAGTTCTTCGTCGACGAACACAACGAGCAGCTCTACGAGCGAGAATTCTCCCTCTGCGAGCACTGAACCCATCCGGCGACGCCCGTTCGGGATCCTGTCACCCGCCGGTGCCGGTGTGCATCGTCGTCCTTCGCGGGGGCTGTACGCGGGATCAGCCGTGTTCGAGCTCGCGGAGGAGTTCCTCCGCCCTCGGCCACGGGCCATGGCCGGAGGCGGGGTTGAGGTGGCCGACATCGCCGAGTTCCACGAGGCGGCCACCCCAGTTCCGGGCCAGCTCGGCTACTCGCTCGACGGTGCCCAGGGGGTCGTTCGAGCTGGCCGCGACGATGGCGGGGAAGGGCAGTTGCGAGCGGGGTACCGGGTTCCAGCCGTTCCCGTCGAGCACGTCGGTGGTGGGGTAGCCCTCCGGCAAGGGCTGCTCGAAGTCCGGCGGCGTCACCAGCAGCGCCCCCTGCACCTGCGCCTGCGCCGCATGTCGCCGGGCCCAGTGGACGGTGGTGATCACACCGGCGCTGTGGGCAACCAGTACGACGGGCCCCGCTATCTGCACCATCACCTCGCCCAGTGCGGCGACGCCTGCCTCGCAGCTCAGCCGGTCCTGCATCAGCGGGGGCACGGTGTGCATGCTGCGCCCGGCTTCGATGAGCCGATCGGCCAGCAGGGTCTGCCAGTGCTCCTCGACGTGGTCGCGCAGGCCGGGGACGATCACGACCACCGGCTCGGTGGTACCGCTCATGAGGACACCTCCGTCTTCTGCGGCTCCGTCTGCGGAGCGACCCCGGTCAGACGGCGTACGTCACGGTCGTAGGAGTGGCGGCCGATCAGGAACGCCGCGGTGGCCGCGATCGCCACGAGCGGGACGAGCCGGAGCGCGCCGAGCAGACCGAGCCGGTCGGCGAGCATCCCGGTGACCGCGGGGCCGGGGGCGAGTCCGAGCAGGCTCTGGGCCAGCGTGAGCGTGGCGAACGCCGTGGCGGCGATGGCAGCGGGCGTCAGGTTCGCCACCATGGCGGCCCCCGGCCCGGCCGTTCCGGCGCACAGCACGGTTCCCAGCCCCAGCACGAGCAGTTGTACGGAGCCGGCCGGCAGGCGGAACGCGGTCATCAGCAGGACGAGGGAGCCCATGCTGCAGCTGATGGCGACGGCCCACTTGCGGATCGGGGCGCGCCGGCTGATCCGGTCCGAGACGATGCCGCCGACGATCATGCCGATACCGATCACCAGGGCGAACAGGCCCGCGGTCGCTCCGGCCCGTGCGGTGGGCATGTCGTAGTAGCGGTTGAAGTAGCTGGGCAGCCAGGCGATCAGGGCTCCCGCGATGAACAGCTGCAGACCGCTGCCGACGTAGGCGCTGACCACCGAGACGGAGGAGAACAGTCGCGGGAGGAGCACGCTCAGACGGTCGCGTTCATCCGTGCCGGCCCCGTCCACCGCGGGATCCTGCCGCGGGGCCAGCCGCTTCTCCTTGACCACCACGGCGTAGATGCCCGCGAGCACCAGGCCGAAGACGCCCATCACGCCGAACGCCCAGCGCCAGCCGTACGCCTGGGCCACGGCGCCGCCGATGGACATGCCCAGGACCGAGCCGAAGGCCCCGCCGGCGATGAAGGCCCCCGAGAGCGTCGCCCGCAGGGCATGCGGGAAGACGCTGAGGACCACGGCGATACCGACACTGCCGTACGCGGCCTCGCCGATGCCGACGAAGAGCCGGCCGGTGAACATCTGGTCGTAGCTGGCCGCCACCGCACAGCCCAGGGTCGCCAGGCTCCACATCGTGGCTGCGATGACCAGGGATCTCACCCTGCCCCATCGGTCGGCCAGCAGAGAGAGCGGGAGGGTGAGCAGACCGACCGCCAGCGCCACGATGCCGCTGAGGGACCCCAGTTGGGAGTCCGAGAGGAGCCAGTCGGCCTTCAGCATCGGGAAGACGGCGTTGAGGACCTGCCGGGACATGTAGTCCGAGAGCAGGAGTCCGAAACTCAGTGCAAAGACCACCCAGGCGTAGCGCCGGGAAACGGGCCACTCCGAGGAACCGGAACCGGTTCTTCCCGGGGCGGGTGCCGCAGTGGTGAGAAACCCCATTGTCATCACCTCAACTGCTCTTGGCGGAAAGGGAAAGGGCCAGGAAGGGAAAGGGCCAGGAAGGGAGAGGGTCCGGGTCAGAAAGGCCTGTCGCCGACGATTCCGGCGCGCTCCATCTTGCGGACGGCGGGCCAGTAGTCCTGGACGGCGTAGTGCTGGGTGGAGCGGTTGTCCCAGATGGCGACGCTGTTCGGCGTCCAGCGCCAGCGCACTTGGTACTCGGGGACGGCGGCCTGGCTGATCAGGTAGTTCAGCAGGAGGCCCGCGCCGGGGGCGTAGTCCGTCCCGAAGCGCACGTTCTCGGGGGTGTGGTAATTGACGAAGTGCGTGGTGAAGGCGTTGACGAAGAGGATCTGTTCGCCCGTCTCGGGGTGGGTGCGCACCACCGGGTGCTCCGCGTCGGGGAACCGTGCTGCCAGCGCGTGACGTTCCTCCTGCGGCATGGCGGCGCCGAAGGTGGCCTCGATGCTGTGCCGGGCCCGCAGTCCCCGGATCTGTGTCTTGACGTGCTCCGGCAGTCGGCGGTGGGCCTCGGCCATGTTGACCCAGATCGTGTCACCGCCCACCGGGGGCGACTCGATGCAGCGCAGCACGGCGCCCATGGGCGGGTTCTCGCGCCAGGTGGCGTCGGTGTGCAGCGCGTTCTCGTAGTGCTCGGGCGCGCTGTCCGGGTCCTTGTAGATCCGTACCAGGCCGGGGTTGTCGGGGTCGCTGCCGGCCACCGGGTGGTCCTCGAGCGGGCCGAAGCGCTCGGCGAAGGCGACGTGGTCGGCGCGCGTGATGTCCTGTTCCCGCAGGAACAGCACCTTGTACTGCAGGAGCAGGGCCTTGATCTCGGCGAACAGGTCGTCGTCGCGCACGGCGTCGCCGAGGTTCACTCCGGAGAGTTCGGCTCCGATGGTGCAGGTCAGCGGCTCGACCTTGATCGAGCCGCGGGAGTGGGCGCGCACCGACCAGGGTGCGCCTTCCGGGGTAGAGACGGTCTTTTCCATGGTGCTTCCTCCTGGAGAGGGTGGAGACGCGCGTGATGTGGCAGCGGCTCAGAGGACGAAGACGGACGATCCCGTGGTCCGCCCCGACTCCAGCTCGCGGTGTGCCCGTACGGCGTCGTCGAGCGCGTAGCGCTGGTTGATCTCGATGGCGATGCGTCCGGAAGCGACGTGGTCGAAGAGCTCTCCCGCCAGCGCCGCTCGCTCCGCAGGGTCGGCTATGTAGTCGGCGAGCGCCGGCCGGGTGACGAACAGGGAGCCGCTGACCGCCAGTTGCATGGCGTCGATGGGCGGGACCGGTCCGGACGCCGTACCGAAGCAGACCAGCAGACCGCGGCGCCGTAGCGAGGCCAGCGAGGCGGCGTAGGTGGACCTGCCGATGCTGTCGAAGGCGACCGGGACGCCGACGCCGTCCGTCAGCTCGCGTACCCGCTCGGCCACGTTCTCGCGCGGGTAGCGGATGACGTGGTCGCAGCCGTGGGCGCGGGCGAGCTCGGCCTTCTCCTCGGTGGAGACGGTGCCGATGACGGTCAGCCCGAGCAGCTTGGCCCACTGGCAGACGAGGAGGCCGACACCACCCGCCGCCGCAGTCAGCAGGATCGTTTCCCCGGCCTTCAGCGGGTGGATCCTGCGCAACAAGTAGGCGGAAGTGAGGCCGCGCATGGTCATCGAGGCGGCCGTCTCGAAGCCGATGCCGTCCGGCAGCCGGATCAAAGAGCCGGCGGGCATCACCCGTTCCGTGCTGTAGGCACCGAGCGGGCTTCCGGTGTACGTGACCCGGTCGCCCTCGGCGACATGGGTGACGCCTTCACCCACGGCCTGGACCACCCCCGCGGCCTCGACACCCAGTCCGGCGGGCAGCGGTGCGGGATACAGGCCGCTGCGGAAGTAGGTGTCGGCGAAGTTGAGTCCAACGGCTTCGTGCCGGATCCGTACCTCGCCCGGACCGGGGTCGCCGACGACGACCTCTTCCCGGCGCAGGACGTCGGGACCGCCGGTCTCCTTGAAGCGAATGGCGTGGGCCATGGGCGTGCTCCGTTGTTCGTGGGAGGTGGGGAAGGGAGGAAGGGGCCGCCGGTGCCGAGGGCCCCTTCCGGCAGCCCCGGGGCCACGACAGCCCCGTGGGCTACGACAGTCCCGTGGGTCACGGCAGCCCCGTGGGTCCATAGCCGGCGCGGCGGCACGGCGGCACGGCGGTGTGGTGGGTTCCGTGCCGCGGTCAGACGACGCGCAGCATGGGGCCGCGCTGACCGGGTCGGCGGTTCGGCACCATGCCGAGACGGGCCAGCGTCTCGTTGGCCCCGGAGTAGTACTCGCCGAGCTTGTAGATCTTCTTGGCCTCGGCGCCCGTCGCGATGTCGCGGCCGAGCGCCTCGGAGATGTGCACCATCTGCTCGATCTGCTCAAGGGTGGTCATGCGCTCGCCCTTCCGCCGCCACAGGTTGTCCTCGTTGCCCACGCGCACGTGCACACCGAGCGCGATGCCGATCGCGTTCATCGGCGCCACCGCGCGCATGGAACTCTCGATGGTGAGGACGGCGCCGTCCGGGGTGCGACGGACGAACTCGATCAGGTCTGCCGGGTGCCGGCCCGCGAAACCGCCGCCGATGGCCACGTAGTTGAGGATCAGCGGGCCGGTGTGGACGCCGGCTCGGATGAGCCGCTCCACGGTTTCGAGCTGTGCCAGCGTGGCGAGTTGGAAGTGCGGCTGGATGCCGCTCTCGCGCAGCCGCTCCAGGTGCTCCAGGTAGAAGTCGGGGCCCGCCTCGACGACCATGTCGCGGTAGGCCTTGTAGTACTCGGGCTTCGCGATCGAGGTGCCTGCCAGGTCGTCGGCGGTCATGATCTCGACGATGTTCATCTGGCTGGTGTTGATCGCGATCGTCACCTGGTCGGGCGCGGGGTCGAGATCGGCCAGCAGGTGGCGGGTGTCGTAGCTCAGCCACTTGGCCTCGCTGCCCTCGCCCTCCGGAGCGAACGAGATCGAGCCGCCGATCTGCAGGACCATGTCCGGCACGGCCTGGCGCAGCCGGCCCAGCAGCTCGTTGAACATGGACATCCGCTTGGAACCCTTGCCGTCGAGCTCACGTACGTGGATGTGGAGCACGGTGGCACCGGCGTTGTAGCAGTCCACGGCCGCCTGTACGTGCTCGTCCATCGTCAGGGGGAGGTCGTCGGCGTCGCCGGGCAGCCACTCCGGCCCGTAGGGAGCGGCCTGGATCACCAGCTTCTCCTGGTTCTCCGGGAAGAGTGAGTCGTCGTGGAAGTGCACGGTCCGTCTCCTTCGTGCGATCGGTGATCACTCGCCGGAAGCATCGCCGCGTGCGATGTGAGGGGATGTGACGTCCGGCGAGGATGGATGGGGGTCACCGGGGACAGTGGGCGCATGGCGGCCCTCGTACGATCGACCGGTCCGGAGGAAGCGTGCATAGGGGAACCCGCTCCCGTCCCGTCCGGCGGCCGACCGCGTCTCTGCGGTGGTGCCAAGGTAGGGGCGGGCAACCGTGATCGCTTGACTCTCAGGGACAGAAAATTTGTCATTTGGGGACATCGGGTGCCGTGCCGTGCCGTGCCGAGCCCGTCGGGCCCGCGGTGTCAGTCCTGGCCGGGGAGCCGGGGTCGGCTCCTGGCGCTGCGCCATGCCCGGGGGCTGCACCCGAACTGCTCGTGGAACCAGCGCGAGAAACCGCTCAGCGAGGAGAAGCCCAGCAGGTCGGAGATCTCCGTGAGCGAGCGCCGTGGGTTCGCGACGAACTGCTCCGCGAGGTGCCGGCGGGTGGCGCTCAGGAGCGAGGAGAACGTCTCGCCCGAGGAGGCCAGGTGCCGGTGGACGGTCCGCCGGTCCACGCCCAGGCTGCGGGCGACCTGCTCGATCGAGCAGCGCCCCGTCGGCAGCAGGACCTCGATCAGCTCGCGCACCCGGTCCGCGGCGGTGGTGTCCCGGGGCACGGTGATCGCCTCGAAGTACTGGTGGGCGTACGCGCGCAGGAGCGGATCCGCCATCGCGTTGGGCGCGTCGAGTTCGCCCGCGTAGAAGACGATGCCGTCGAACTCGCGGTCGAACTCCACGATGGGGCCGAAGGCACGCCGGTGCGTCGAGACGTCCGCCGGTGCCGGGCGCCTGAACCAGACGGAGAGCGGCTGCCACCGGGTGTGCAGGAAGTCGCGCAGGATCCGGTGGTAGGCGGCGACGGCCAGCTCCGTGGCCTGCCGGGTCTCCATCGCTTCGCCGAGACGCAGGTCGACCTTCAACGTGGCCAGCCCGTCCCCCTCGGACAGCCGGGTGTCCAGGACCTCGTTGTACATGTGCTGATGGCGGATCAACAGCCCCAGGGCGCTCCGCACATCGGGTTCCTCACGGACGACCAGACTGATGGGGCCGAGGTTGGAGAAGCGCCGGAACTCCGCCATGAGCAATCCGAAGTCCTCGTGACCCGTGGCGGCTGCCGACAGTTCCAACACCTGGACCGCGGCGGAGCCGGAGATCCACCGGTCCTGGACGGCGAGGGCGGCGGTGTCCAGGCCCACGCGCTTCATCAGCGGCTGAGGGTCGATACCGAGCGATCGACACAGCTCGACGTAGCCGCTGAGGGCTGCGGTGCGGACCAGGGGCCTCATGTGCACGCTCCAAGACTGTCCCGAAAAGAAAAGTCTCCTGTCACGCCAGGACAAGCACGGCGATGAGTGGGCAACCTAGCATGGCGCCGTTCACCGGCCCGGTCCGCACGGGGCGACCGCCCTGGGCCGGCGAACGCGCGAGGGCACGGAGGCGGACACGAACGGTGTGACGTGCGCGGTCGAGCCGCCGCCGACTTCGAGGACCACGATCAGCCCGGGCCCAGGCGCCATGGCCATGGCTGCGGCCATGGCTGCGGCCGTGGTTGCGGCTCCGGTCGCCCGGTCGCCCGGTCGCACGGCACCGGCATCCCCCGCGCCCGCGACGGGGTCACCACCCCTCGTGACGTGGTCCGCCCTCGGGCTGCCGCGTCGCGAGCCGAGACGAACCCAAGGAGATTGCCGACATGACCAACCTCGCCACGTTCCTCGTGGACTCCGCCGCGGCCCAGGGCGATCGCATCGCCGTCCGCCATGACGGCAGTACGCTCACCTACGCCCAGTTGGACGACGCGAGCGCCAGGGTAGCCGCCCTCCTGCGTGACCGCGGCGTCCAGCCCGGTGACCGCATCGCGCTGACCATGCCCAACGTGCCGCTGTTCCCGGTCGTCTACTACGGCATCCTGCGGGCCGGCGGCGTGGTCGTGCCGATGAATCCGCTCCTCAAAGCCCGCGAGGTGGCCTTCACCCTGCGCGACTGCGGGGCGCGGATCGTGCTGGTGTTCCCCGTGTTCGCGGACGAGGCCGTGAAGGCCGCTGCCGAGACCGGAACCGAATGCCTGGTGACCGAGCCCGCGGACTTCGACGACGTGTTGCGGGCCCACGCACCGGTGCCCGGCGTCGTCGACCGTACCGATGACGACCCGGCCCTCATCCTCTACACCTCGGGCACGACCGGGACGCCGAAGGGGGCCGAGCTGTCCCACCGGAACCTGGCCACCAACGCCGCCACCGCGGCCGAGACGCTGCTCCAGCTCGGACCCGACGACGTGCTCTTCGGCGGCCTGCCCCTCTTCCACGCCTTCGGCCAGACCTGCGCGCTGAACACGGCCGTTGCCGCCGGCGCCACGCTGACCCTGCTGCCGCGGTTCGAGCCGCAGCGCGCCCTGGAGACCATCGCCCGCGACGGGGTCACCGTGTTCCTCGGCGTGCCGACGATGTACGCGGCGCTGCTCCATGCCGAGCTCCCCGAAGGCTTCAGCGCCCGCGGACTCCGCCTGGCCGTCTCGGGCGGCGCCTCGCTTCCGGTAGAGGTGCTGCACGGCTTCGAGCGGCGCTTCGGTGTCACCGTCCTCGAAGGATACGGACTCTCCGAGACCTCACCGGTCGCCGCCTTCAACCACCCGGACCGCCCGCGCAAGGCGGGCTCGATCGGACAGCCCGTCCGCGGAGTCGAGATGAAGCTCGTCGCCGAGGGCGGCGGGGCGGTGCCCCCGGGAGAGGTCGGTGAGATCGCGATCCGCGGCGAGAACCTCATGACGGGCTACTGGAACCGCCCCGAGGCCACGGCGGAGGCGGTCCACGACGGATGGTTCCACAGCGGTGATCTGGCGCGTGTCGACGAGGACGGCTTCTACTTCATCGTCGACCGCAAGAAGGACCTGATCATCCGCGGTGGCTACAACGTGTACCCACGGGAAGTCGAGGAGGTGCTGTACGCACACCCCTCCGTCGCCGAAGCCGCCGTCGTCGGCGTGCCGCACTCGTTCCACGGGGAGGAGATCGCAGCGGTGATCGTGCTCCGTCCCGGTGCCGAGGCCACGGCCGAGGAGATCCGGGAGTACGTCAGGGATCGGGTGGCGGCGTACAAGTACCCGCGGATCGTCATCTTCACGGCCGAGCTCCCCAAGGGCCCCACCGGAAAGATCCTCAAGCGCGAGATCGTGGTCACCGGTCGGTGAAACCTCCGGATGGGCCCCCTCCCACCTCCCTGGACGACGGGGAGCCCTGCCCGAACGGGGCGGCCGAGCCCTGCGCGGCCGGCTGATCGGCGGCGGGGCGGCACGGGCGCAGCGTGCCGACAGGACACAGGCCCGCGGCGAGTTGGGCACCATGCGGCCCGAGGCGTCCGCATCCGCCGCCGCACCCGGGCTGAGCCCGTTGCCGGGGTCGAGGTGAGCGTGCCGCTCGGGGGCCGGCGAGGTTACCGATCACGAGGGCCGGCGCGCGGTCGCGCCGGGCGCGCTGCGGCGCAGGAGAAGGGCCTCGCGACGCCCGGATCCCTGGAAGCCGCTGCGGACCGGTTGCTGACGGACCTGCTCCCGGACGCCGACGACGATCCGACGACGGCACCCTGCTCCTCGTACGCACCCCCGAGACCCCTGCCACCGCGCGGACCCCTCGTCCTGGACGCCGCCGCCCCGAGCAGCGGGGCCGACGGCCGGCGTTTCCTGCGCGCCACCCTGGCGGCGTGGGGCGAGGACGACGAGCAGCTGCGTGAGACGGCCCGTTTGCTGGCCTCCGAGCCGCTCTCCAACGCGGTGCGCCCCGGCAGCGGGCCCGTACGGCTCCGGCCGCGGCGGGCCGGTCGGGAGCTGGGTGTCGAGGTCCGTGACACGAGCCCGGTGCTTCCGCAGGCCCGCTTGGCCGCCCCGGACGCGGAACCGGGCCGAGATTTGCTCCTCGTCGACTCCCTCGCCGGATCCTGGGGCACGCCACCGACACAGGAGGGCAAGGCGGTCTGGTTCTCCCTGCCGTTGCCCTCCCCGCGTCGCTGACAGCCGGTCGGCGATGACCCGGCACAGGGCTTCGGCGGGGTGGCGCGAGGGGGGCGGCCGCGGCTTCGCGAGGCCGCCCCTCCCATGGACGCTCACCCGTTCCGCTGCCCCTGACCGGGCAGGCGGATCCGGAGGACGTCAGTCGAACACCACGTCGCACACGGACAGGAAGAACTCGCCGGTGTTGCCGCCGTTCCCGCCGTCGGGGGTGTTCGGGCCGCCGTGACCGCCCCAGACATGCACGATCGCGGCCCGCCCGCTTCGGGTCGGGAGGGTGGCGAACTCCCAAGCGGTCGAGTCCTCCTCACGCGGGGCTCCCTGGACTTCGACCAGGAACGGAACGGGCTCCAGGTCCTCCCATGAGAGTCCGCTGCGGGGGTTCCACCCCTCGCGGGTGAGGAACCAGCGGTGCGACCAGGTTTCGTCGGTGTGATAGGCCATGTAGTCGTACGAGAACGTGTGGCTCGCGGCCGAGGCATCCAGCCGGGTCGTGGGCCAGTCGCCGAGATCCGCGCTGGGAACGAGGTCGAGACCGGCGAACTCCGGGTTCCCGGTGGAGGCGACGGTGCTGCCCTCGAAGAACTTTCGGTACTCCAGATAGCGCAGGGCGTGGTTCCAGGGGTAGTCGGCCAGCATCCGGTCGGCGCCCGGCAGCACCTCCTGCCAGGTGCTGCTGCTGTTCTCGGCCCGGGCCTTCGCGCAGATCGGTGACGGGTCCTCGTCCCTGATCGCGGCGGCGGCCCGGCTGCGCGGGTCGTTCATCGTGCCGTGACGCGGAGAGCGGTCGGCGCCGGACTTGGCGCCCCGGGGCTTCGGAGGGGCGGACCAGGCCACCGCGGCGGCCGCGGCGACGGTGACCTCGTTGGTGAACGGGGTGAACGAACCGTCGGCCTTGGCCCGGATCTTCACCCGGTATTCGGCGTCGGGCTCTTCACCCAGGTCCACCCAGTGGGAGTTGGACGGGGACCAGTCCCAGGCCGACCAGTGGAGGAACACCGTCTGCCGGGCCTCACCGTTGATCCACACCTCGTAGACGTGCGGGTAGGGAGCGTCACCTTCGTTCCAGTCCGCCGGCGGGGGCCAGGTTCCGTGGTCGGGCCGGTTTTCACCGATCTGCCACCGAAGGTGAATGCCGAACACCTGGTGGTGGCCGTCGGATCGGTGCCTGATGTCGGCCAGGAGCCCGGAGGGTGCCTGGGTGTTGGCGCTGCTGCTCATGAAGTCCTTCTCATCCGGATCCGAAGGAGATCAGCGGCGGTCGCGGAGCCCGGAACCGGTCCGAGCCCGTCGTACGCCGGTGCCCCGCAAGGACAGCCCCACGGCCATCCCGGCACGACGGGAGCGCACAGCCGTGCTGTCTCCTTCGAAGAAAGAGGATCTTGGCTTCTCGATCCTTGCGGGTTCCGGCACGGTCGTTCGGCCGCGCCGCACACGTGATCGTTTCTGCGGGCCGGTCCGTGACCCGGACGGCTCAACACGCCTCCTGGGCTGCGCCGCGAATGGCGCTCGCAGTGGGGTGGGGCTGAAAGCGGCCAGTCCCTCCGCGGAGCGTGCGCGACCACACCCGGGGGCCGTCCGCGAGGTCATCGGCTTCAACGCCCCGCAGGGCGCGACCACCCGCGCCATCGACGCGTACGGGATGAGAGACCTGCTCTACACCGTCGGTACCGAGCGCACCGGCGCCCTCGTCTCTCCATCCTGATGGCCGGCCGGCAGCTGAAGAGCGACCGCTCCTTCACCACCGACTACCGGCCGATGCCGGCCGCCCGGTGCGAACACCGCCGCGCCCCGGGATCGGCCTGCGCGCCGACTCCACGAAGCCTGGGCGGCAACGGCCGGCTTGCTCGGAGCGGTCAGTGCGGGTGCTTGCGCCACGGGCCCATCCACCGACCAGCGCCGGCGTGAAGATCGCAGGGTGGCACGTCCCCGCCGTGGTAAGCATGTGTCCGTCGTGAACCGCGCGTTCCGGCACGATCCGGATGGTTCCCGCCGGCCTCCGCTACCCGGTCCTCCACCGCCGACGAGAGTCAGCGCCAGGCGGGATGCCCCTCGGTGGTGGCTCCGGTGGTGAGCGGGCGCTCGCCGGTCTTGTCCGCGCGCACGGCCCAGATCACGGGCTTCTCGTACGGACCGCGGACGAAGGCCACCCAGGTGCCGTCGGCGGACCAGGCGGGGTCCATCTCATGGGCGCTGGTGGCGACCAGGTCACGATCGTCACTGCCGTCGGCGTCCACGAGGCGGATGTCGCCCTGAGTGCCCGTGCCGTATGTCCCCGCTGTGTAGGCGAAGGTGGTGCCGTCGGGTGACCACACCGGGTCGAGTGCCGGATGCGGCAGCCGGGTCACCTGCTGTGGGGCCCGGTTCGGGTCGGCGGGGTCGACCACGTGGATCTGCCAGTTCCCGGGCTCCGTCTGCAGGCAGACCGCGATGCTCTTGCCGTCCGGCGACCACGCGGGATCCTCGACCTGGCCCCCGCCCGACGTGAGCTGGCGGGCCGCGCCGTCGGCGACGCCGACCACGAACAGCTGCTGTACGCCGTCCTTCATGCGCAGCACGGCCAGCCGGCTGCCGTCCGGAGACCAGGACACCCTGCCGCTGGCGATGGAGGTGATCCGCCGAGCGTTCGAACCGTCGGCATTGGCGGTCCAGACCGCCGTGCCCTCGGAGGTGCGGCGGGTGAACGCGAACGACCTGCGGTCGGGGGACCACTGGGGGAGGGTGTCGCATGCGCCTTCGCCCCCGGCGATGAGCTGCACGGGCTTCTCCGTCGCGGCGTCCCGGCGGGCGATGACGCCGTGGCACGTCCCGGGCCAGCCCGGGGCGGTGTCCTGCCGGATCAGCAGGGGATCGGCCGGGAACGGGGCAGGGACAGGGGCAGCGGCGGATCCGGTGGGCGTGGCGGCGTCGGGCTTGGAATTGTCCTTGGTGGAGTCGGTCCAGGGCTGCCACACGTACAGGCCGACGGCTGCGAGCGACGCCACGAGCACCGCCACCACCACCGCGCGGCGCCGCCGGGGCTTCTCCGCAACCGCCTGCGGCACCTGCGCGGGGGCGGGGGCGTGCGAGAGCCGCGCTGCGGGTCCCGTCACGGTGCGCGGCTGTTCCGTACGGGGCTGTTCCGTACGGGGCTCGGCGACGACGGGCGGGACGGCGTCCGGTTCCGCGAGGTCCTGCGCGGTGTCCGGCGGGCCGTCCGGCACGATGGGACGCACCGCCGGTTCCGGGGGCGGGAGCAGCTGCGTCGCCGCGTCCGGCAGCCAGGAGCCACCGTCCCGGTGGCGGACGGTGAGGGTACCGAGGAAGGCGGCCGGTGTGGGCCGTGCCGCCGGGTCCTTGGACAGGCAGGCGCCGATGGCTGCGCGGAGTTCACCGGGCACCGCGGTCAGGTCCGGCTCCTCGTAGACCACCTTGTAGTGCCTGGCCGCGGACGGGCCGTCGCCGAAGGGGGCGCCGCCCGCCGCCTGGGTGAGCACCACCCCCAGAGCGAACATGTCGACCGCGGGGGTGAGCGCGCCACCGCCGGTGAGCTGCTCGGGTGCCAGGAATCCCGGCGTGCCGACCTGCAGGCCGGTCTGTGTCAGGGACGTACCGTCCAGGGCGCGCGCGATGCCGAAATCGATGACGCGCGGTCCGTCCTCCGCGACGATGATGTTCGCGGGCTTGAGATCGCGGTGGATGACCCCCGCTCGGTGGATCGCCTCGAGTGCCTCGGCCAGGCCGGCGGCCAGCACCGTGAGCGTGTCCAGGGGCAGCGATCCGACGCGCGCCAGTACCGCTTGCAGGGTGGGACCGGGCACGAAGGCCGTCACCAGCCAGGCCGGCTCCCCCTCCGGGTCGGCGTCGACCACCGGCGCGGTGTGGAAGCCCCCGACCCGCCGCGCCGCCGCGACCTCGTCGGCGAACCTGCGCCGGAACCCGGGCTCGGTGCTCAGCTCGGGACGTACGACCTTGACGGCGACCGCACGGCCGGACCGGGAGCGGCCCAGGTAGACCACGCCCATGCCCCCCTGGCCGAGCCGTCCCACCAGCCGGTAGCGGCCCTCGCCGAGCGAGGTGGGATCACCCGTTTCGAGCGGCTTCACATGTCCCCCGTTTCACACCTTGCGCGATGAACAGCCTCTCCCTACCTGTCGTGCCGGCCACCAGTCAAGCGAGGCCCTTGCGGAGACCCGTACGGGGTGCCCCTGACAGCCCGTCCCCCTGGTCGGCGGGCCGGCGGGCCGACCGGGCGGCGGGGCAAGCGGTCTTCAACGCGGGCGCCGTCCCACACCGTGCCGGGCAAGCGCACCATCTCGTGGTACGCGACCGGCGGCGCCCCGTGGAGCTGGACGTGGCCCACCGCAGCGCCTTCCGGACGCTCACCGGCAAGAACGTCCTCCAGGACCACGACTCCACCTCGGAGTCCCTGAAGGTGAGCGTGCACGGCGTGCAGCCGGCCATGTGGGTCGGATCGGTCGACAACGGGTTGAGCGTCACGCCCACCAAGGATTCCGTGTCGGTGAGCCGCACGGGCAACGCGCATCCGGACGTGGAGGTCGTGCAGTACCAGGAGCATCAAAAGCCGCGGTGGATCGCCCACACCAGTGGCCGTGTGGGTGGCGACTCGAACGAGTGCCCGGCAAAAAGGTGGTTCCGTGCTGCCGGCTCGCAATGGTGATCATTTCCGGTAACCCTACTGACAAGCCCGACGGCGTCGACAGACCTCACCGCCGGGCTCCCGTACGCCTCGGCCCGACGTCGTCGAGGTCGACGCGGGCTGCCACCACGCCCTCGCGCTCACCGCCGAGGACACCGTCAAGTCCTGGGGGTACAACCTCTACGGCCAGCTCGGCAACTCCAGTACCAAGTCTTCTCCGGTTCCCGTCGACGTCGACTGGGTCGAGGGCGTCTCCGACATCGAGGCCGGCGCCTTCCACAACTACGTCAAGACCAGCGACAGCCATGTCTGGGGCTGGGGCAACAACCAATACGGACAGCTCCTCGAGGGCGACGAGTCGTTCGGCGACAACGTCTCGCGGACCAATCGCACCGCACCGGTCGAGATCCCGCGCCTGGCGGGCGTCCAGCACCTGGCTGCCGGAGCCCGCCACGGCGTCGCGGTGACCGCGGACGACGTTTTCACCTGGGGCCACAACGGCGAGGGCCAGCTCGGCAACGGCACCACCGTCCCCCGCTACGAGTCGGTGAAGATCCTCAAGGAGGGCTCGGCGATCAAGAACGTGGCCGTGTCCCTGGGCGGCAACACGACGTACGCCTACTGAGGGGTGCGTCTCGCCATGACGTACCCCAGTCGACGCGCAGGTCTCGGCGTCCTGCTGGCCGTCTCCGCCCTCCTCGCCACCGCCGCCCAGGGCCCCGCGCGCACCGATAAGCCCGAGCCGTGGGTACGGGCGTGGGGCAACAACGGCGTCGGCCAGCTCGGCAACGGCGCCACGCTCGACCAGCAGACGCCGTCGGCGGTCCGCGGCCTGGCCCGCGACGACGTGCGCGAGCTGGCCGGCGGCGGCAACGCCACCACGTCCTTCGCCGTGGCCGTGCTCAACAACGGCACCGTGCAGGCCTGGGGCAACGCCTCGCGCGGGCAGCTGGGCGACGGCACCACGGCCTCCCGGTCCCACCCGGCCGCCGTCGCCGGGCTGTCCGGCGTCTCCGGAGTGGCTGCTGGGATCTTTGCCGCCTACGCCGTACGGAACGGCCGCGTCCTCGCCTGGGGCGACAACACCTACGGCCAGCTCGGCAACGGCAGCACCGCGGCGAGCACCGACCAGCCGACCAGTCGACCCGTCTCCGTCCAGAGCCTGAACAAGGTCAAGGACATCGCAGCGGGCTGCAACCACGTGGCCGCGCTCCGCGAGGACGGCTCGGTCTGGACCTGGGGACGGAACAACGAGGGGCAGCTCGGCGATGGCTCCACAATCGACCGCAACACTCCGAAGCGCGTAGCCGGCCTTCAGGACATCGTGGCCGTGGCGGCCGGCTGCACCCACATGCTCGCCTTGACGGCCGACGGCACGGTGAAGGCATGGGGCCGGGGCGCCAACGGCCAGCTCGGCAACGGCTCCACGACAGCCAGCCCCGTACCCGTGAACGTCCAGCACCTGGAGGACATCGTGGGCATCGTCGCAGTCAGCCACCACAGCTTCGCGGTTCGCGATGACGGCACCGTACGGGGGTGGGGCTGGAACAGTGCCGGCCAAGTGGGCGACGGCACCACAACGAGCCGCACGACGCCGGTCCCGCTCCCCGGCCTGACCGGTGTGAAGGCGATGGCCGGCGGCTGGACCCACTCCCTCGCCGTCCTCGATGACCAGTCCGTCGTCGCCTGGGGCGACAACGCCAACGGTCAGCTCGGCGACGCGAGCACCACAGCCTCCCTCACCCCCGTCACGGCGCTGCCCGCGGGCAGCGGCACGACCCGAGTCGCTGCGTCCCTCGGATGGAACTCCAGCTACGCCTACTGAACCCTGGCGCACACACCGCGCCCCCGCACCGAACCCGAAAGGCACGCAGATGACCCCACCTCTGCGCCGTACGCTGCTCACCACCCTCACCCTCACCGCACTCACCGCTGCCACCCCCTGCCTGTCCGCCCAGGCCGCAGCCACCGACCCCTGGGTCCGCGCCTGGGGTGACAACGCCCTGGGACAACTGGGCAACGGCAGCGTTCTCGCCCAACAGACCCCCGCCGCCGTACTCGGCCTCTCCCGCGACGACGTACGCGAACTCGCCGCGGGAGGCGGCGACAAGAACCCCTTCGTCATCGCCCTCCTCCGGGACGGCACGGTCAAGAGCTGGGGCGCGAACCTCACCGGCCAGCTCGGCAACGGCACCATCGTCAACCAGTCGTTCCCCGCGACGGTCACCAAACTCTCCGGCGTCAGCGAGATCGCTGCGGGCGCCAACCACGCCCTCGCCGTGAAGGGCGGCCGCGTCCTGGCCTGGGGCGACAACGCCAAGAAGCAACTCGGCACGGGCCTGGACGCCACCACCCCGTACAAGACGCCGGTCGACGTCCAGAGCCTGGACAAGGTCAGGGACGTCGGCGCGGGCTGCGACTTCAGCGTGGCCCTGCGCCAGGACGGCACCGTCTGGACCTGGGGCGCGGGGGCCAACGGCCGCCTCGGCACGGGCAATGCGACCGACCGGGCCACACCGCAGCAGGTCCCGGACCTCGCCGACGTCGAATCCATCTCGGTCGGCTGCGACCACGTCCTCGCCCTCACCGCCGACGGCACCGTGAAGGCGTGGGGCAAGAACGCCGAGGGTCAGCTCGGCAACGACAGCACGGCCGACAGCAACAAGCCCGTCGACGTCGCCTATCTCAACACCGTGGCCAAGGTCTTCGCCACCTCGGCCTCCGGATTCGCCGTCCTCGACGACGGCAGTGCGGTCGGCTGGGGCAAGAACACCGAAGGCCAGCTCAGTGACGGTACGAAGGCCAACCGCACCACCCCGGTCCCCCTCGACCACCTCAAGGGCGTCCAGGACGTCAACGGCGGCGTGGACTTCACCCTCGCCGCCCTCGACAACGGCTCGGTGATCGGCTGGGGCGCCAACGCCCTCGGCCAGCTCGGCGACGGCACCACGACTGCTCCCGCGTCGACGACCACCGCCCTGCCGCCGGGCAGCCAGATCACCCGCGTCGCGGCGACCCTCACCGGCAAGTCCGGCTTCGCGTACTGACCCGCTCCGCCTCCGTAAGACAAGCCTGTGCGTGACGCCGGACACGGCCGTCACGCACGGGCCCCGAACCGAACCGGACGCGGCGGGCTGTCAGGTGAAGGTTTTGATGGGGAGGCTGGGGTCCGAGAAGAGCGCCCTGCGGGGGCGCGGGGGCGCCTCGGGGCTCTTCGTGCGCAATGACATCGGCCTGGGTGACCAGTTCCGGCGGAACCGCCTCATGCTGCGTGAGCAGGTCGACAACGGAGGGGCTGCGGTGGGTGGATCCGCTCAGGGGCGTGTCACACCGGTCTGACAGGCTGCTGCCCATGACGGATGATCCCATCGAGACACAGACGCCGAAGCGCCGCATCACGGATCCGGCAGAGGCCCTTCTCGCGCTTGAGCGCGCCATCCCGGGCTTGGTCGACCACCGTCGATCGGCGCCGGCTCCGCTCGACTGGGCCTTGGTCGAGGAGAACTTGGGCACCGCATTGCCGTCCGACTACAAGTACCTCGCCGAGTGGTACCCGACGTTCGCCATCGGCGACTACATTCTCGTGGGCCTGCCCGAACCGGGCGACGAACCCCGCGTACACCGTGGCTTTCAGAGCACGCTGGACGTACTCGTCGATGCTTGGTTGGAACCCGATCTCGGCCTGTTGGCCTATCCCGCACCGGGCGGCCTCCTGCCGTGGTCGGAGTCGGACGAGAGCGACAAGTTCATGTGGAGCACTGCTGGAGGGACCCCGCAGGAGTGGTTCGTTACCGTGGCCGGTCGAGGTGGAGCCTGGTGGCACTATGCGGGCGGGGCGGTGCAGTTCCTGGCGGAACTCTGCGACGGCACACTGGAACCCTGGGGCCTACGCATTTTCGACCCGGAGGTGACTCCCTGCTGAGCTACCGGCCGGGAACGTCATCAGCGGGTCAGACGGCGGTGGCCGATACGGGCTGGCAATGCCGGCGGAGGCGAGAAAGCGTTCCGGCTCGGGTTCGTAGCGATGGTGTAGGGAGCGGCACCAGCTGGCCAGGACACGGTCCTCCCAGCGCCCCGTCGACGGCGGCCACGATCCGGCCCGCGGTCGACTTCGAGATCCCGAACGAGGGAGCCCGCTGCCGAGAGGGCAGGTTCGTCCGCCAGTGCGCGGCAACCAGCAACACCCGCTCTTCCAGCGGCAGACTCCACGGACGGCCCCTGCAAACAAGGGGCGGGTCTCCGCGCCGCAGCAGGGTGATCGGTTTCCCGAACTGCTTCGGACCCGGCCCGGAGTGCGGCGCCATCCATGACGGCTCCGACGCCGTGATCACAGCCCCCACATGAAGATCATCTCAGTCGTGGGCCGGGGCGCCCCTGCCGATCGGGGTCAGTAGAGCCAGCGGTCCAGGAGCCGTGGCCACAGAACCCCTTGCAGCTACTGAAGGCCGCCGGGTCGCTCTCCTTCAGCTCCTCGGCCAGCCGGTTCAGCTCGGCGAAAGCCCGCTCTTCCTCCTCTTCGGAGAGGCACTCCTCGGGGCCGTCCGGCCCGCTGAGAAGCTCCGAGGCCGTGACGCGACTGCCCTAACAGTGAAGGACGTCGAGCCACGCGCCGACACCCGAGTGGGCGAACCATGCCTCCCGTCCGGCACGACGCGGTAGACCACCCCGGACTTCGACTCGACGGCGAACGATGACCGCTCGGCCTGATCATCGGGGCCCGCCCGCTCGGTGGGACGGTAGAGCGGGCCCCGGGACGACGTGAGCAGGACCGGATCAGCCTCGCTCTGCACGACGACCCGTTCCATGCGGCGCGGAGCTACCGCAACGCCCACCGCGACAAGCTGCGCCTTCATACAGCCCGGGAGCCGCCAGCCGGGCACAACCTTCCGTCCGGCGCGCGTGACACGCCCCAGACCGGCCCGCTCGGTCAGCTGGTCGTGGGTCGCCGTTGAAGGGTCCTCCTCCGTCGGTCGTGCCCTTGACCCTATCGAGCGGGTCTCAGGTCAAGGCACGGCCGCACTTGCGGGACGCCGTTGCGCCAGCGGTGGTGACGGAGACGGACGCGTTCGCGGGTGCCGATGACGCGGAAGCCCGTGGCCGCTGCCCCCACGGGGCTATTCCGGGCGGGGGTCGGGCTCGGCAGGTCCCTTCACGAGCCTCGTGGGCTGTGCGTCACCCTTGCGTTCCCACCACAGGCCCGCGGCGTCGCGGAAGTGGACCGTGAGGGCCTTCCCCGTCGCTGCGCTCGGGAAGAACCCTTCGTGCTCCTCCCAGACCATCTTCCCGAGCGCCACCGTGAACGTCTCGCCGGGTGCGAGGTCGGCGCGGACCGTGTCCGCGTCCTCGGCCCACAGCGATCCGCGGATCGGGTCTCCTCTGTGCACGGCCGTGGCCCGGATGACGCGCACCTCGGTGAGGACCCGGTGGCTGGAGTTCGTGACGACGGCCTCGGTCTCGCGCAGCTCGGATCCGACCTGGAGCGCCTGGGCAGCCGCGCGGTCGTAGTCGGCGACCTCGTGCCGAAAGTACGCCCGGATCGACTCGCAGAACGCCCGCAGTTCAGGCGTCGGCTTCGAGTGCCACGCTTCCTCGAAGACCTTCCGGGCCCACCCCGACTTCTTCCCGTTTGGAACCTGACGCACCCACGACTCCAGCTCACCGCACGGCGCGATGAACAGGCCCAGGTCAGCGGCCGTGTCCAGGACCCGTTGTGCGGCGACGTGCTCATCACCCTGGAGGCCGCTGAGCCCGGTCCTCTTGAGCACATCCCAGCCGGAGGACCCCTTCACCAGCTTGTTCAGCTTCTCGACCATGCCTTCCACTTTCACATCGGCCCGCAGTCCTTCGACGATCCCGCCGAGGCGCTGGAATGCGATGCGGAGCCCGCCGTACTCCCGGAGGACGTCAGTGGCCAGGACCTGCGCCCTCGGTGTCCCCGACGACCGGTCCGGACGAACGATCGACAACGGCCTGCGCTGCTGTGCTTCAAGAACACCGGCCAGGAAGTCGGCACTGTGCGTGGCGACGAACAGCTGAGCCTGCCCCTCCATGCCCGCGAGCAACTGGCCGAGCAGACGGGCCTGGGGCGGGTGCAGGAAGGCCTCCGGCTCATCGGTGATCACGACAGGCGTCGGCCGCACCATGGCATGGAGCAAGACCTGAACGAAACTCCGGAACCCGTCTCCCTGAGCCGATACCAGCGGCAGGTCCCGATACGCCGAGATGACCTCGTGCGCTGCCCCGGGAAGGACGTCGGGGATGTCCGGCCGGCCAACCCGGAGCTTGATCGTTTCGCCGTAGCGGTCGGTCCACGCAAACGCCCTGCCCGGATCAGCCGCGTGATCGGCTACGGCAGGGCGTCGGCAGCAGATCGCGGACGGTGCGTACGCGGGGCGGCCTACCGACCCGCCGTCGCGGACGGAGTCGTGGAGTCTCCCGCTCGCCCGGCAGCGCCGCGTCCGGCGCATTCCCGCGGACCGCGCGTCGCGGTCCCGGGTCCTGCCCGTGCGGTGCCGCCCTGCTGCGGCGGTGCGTCAGCTCTGTGCGGTGTCGTCGCTCGCCTGCTCGGCGTTCTCAGCCGCGCGTGCCTTCTCGCGCATCTTGCGCACCAGCTCCGCCTTCTGGTCGGCGGCACCCTGGCGGTCGAGGTTGCGGTGCGGGCCGTTGTTCTGCCGTTCGGCGCGGGACAGCTTCTTGCGCTGGCCGCCGCCCTGGCCCACGGGGTTGTTTATGTTCTTGCTGTCGGTCACGGGTTCTCCCGGTGGTGATGGTGAAGTGATCTACGGATTCATCGCTGGGGGACGGGTGCGGCGATGCCGAAGGAGGCCGGCGGGCCCGTCACGCTCTCCCTCGTAGATCGGCGTCTGGAAGAACATGACAAAGACGTTACCCCGTTCCGTCGGGGTCGCGCGCCAAGCCTTTCGCCGAGCGCCCGGGGTCAGCCGTTTCCTTCCGGGAATCTCAGCACTCCCGCCCCTGCCCCCGCCCAGATGATGTTCCGCCCGGAGCAGCCCTCCGGTCGTGGGTTCCTCTACCCATCAATCTGGCGTACGGCGACGAATGCATCGGTGAGGGGGGCGAACGGGCCCGGGAGGGGCGGACCGCGACGGGCCCGCCTTCACAAGGAGATCCACATGACCACTCAGCGCGTCAGCCGCTCCGCCGCACTCGCGGCCGCGGCGTTCTTTCTCCCCGTCGCCCTCGGGGCGGCGGCTCCGGCGTTCGCCGGCTCCCAGCAGACCGATCCGTTCGGTCCCGCCTGCGCGTCGGTACCGAAGGAAGGCTCCGGCAGCTTCGAGGGGATGGCGAAGGACCCCGTGGCCACCGCGGCCTCCCACAACCCCGAGCTCTCGACGCTGGTCACAGCCGTCAAGAAGGCCGGCCTGGTCGACACCCTGAACAACGCCGAGGGCATCACCGTCTTCGCCCCGACCAACGCCGCGTTCGCGAAGATCCCGAAGGCGGACCTGGACGAGATCCTGGCCGACGAGGCGGAACTGACCAAGATCCTCACCTATCACGTGGTGGGCGAGGAGATCACACCGGACCAGCTCGCCGACGGCTCGTTCAAGACGCTCGAAGGAGGGACCTTGACCACGGCCGGATCCGGGGAGACCTTCACCGTCAACCGCAGCGCGAAGATCGTCTGCGGTGATGTGCGGACCGCCAACGCGACCGTCGACATCATCGACACGGTCCTCACGCCGATGTGACCGCGGCACGCCCTTCCCCTTCCCCTTCCGCGCTGTCGACCGTTCGGGGAAGGTCGACAGCGCGGAAGGGCAATCCGGCGTGCCCGAGGACGGATCTCCCGACCGCGCGCTTCAGGCGATGCCGGTCACCGGGGCTGCGGCTGCGGGTACCAGGCGGTGGGGGTGGCCGGCATGGCCGATCCGCCGTCACGAGTGGGGCGCACCGCCAGTAGTTGGTCGACGCCCATGCGGCGTTCGGAGAAGGCCAGCGAGGCGCCGGCCAGGTAGAGGCGCCACACCCGCCCGGTGGTCTCACCGACGAGGTCCTCCACCTCGGACCAGCGGTCTTCGAGACGGGTGCGCCAGGCGTCGATGGTGGCCGCGTAGTGCTCGCGCAGGGATTCGACGAAGCGGACCTCCAGGCCTGCGGCCTCCAGCAGGTCGGCGGTGCTGCCGACGGGCCGCATGTGCATGTCGGGTGCGATGTACGACTCGATGAAGGCCCCTCCGCCGGGTGCGTCGGCGCCGCGTGACATCTGCTGGATCAGGAGCCGGCCCTCGGGACGCAGTGCGTCGTGCAGCTTGCCGGCGAAGGCGGGGTACTCGGCGTCGCCGACGTGTTCGCCCATCTCGATGGCGCAGGCCGCGTCGTATCCGCCGCCGTCGATGTGGCGCCAGTGCCTCAGCTGGACCTCCACCCGTTCGGCCACGCCCTCGCGGAGGGCCCGCTCGGTGACGAAGTCCCGTTGCTGCCGGGAGAGGGTGACCGCGGTGACTTGCACCTTGTGTTCCCGAGCGGCGTGCACGGCGAGGGAACCCCAGCCGCATCCGACGTCCAGGAGCCGGTCGCCGGCACGCAGTCCGAGCTTGCGGCAGATCAGCTCCAGCTTGTCCCGCTGGGCCTCGGCCAGGCCGTACGTGGCGTCGGCCGGGCGGGCCCAGTAGGCGCACGAGTAGGCCATCGACTCGTCGAGCAGCAGCGCGTAGAAGTCGTTGGACACGTCGTAGTGGTGGCTGATCGCGGCGCGGTCGCGGGAAGAGCTGTGCAGACGGCCGGTGAGCCGGGCGCGCCCGTCCGGCCGGCGCGGCGGCAACGAAGCCGCGCCCAGTCCGACGGCGAGGGTCGCGGCCGCCGCCAGTCGGGCCGGACGCGGACGGGTGATGCCGTGGTCGCGCACGGTCCGGCCGGCCTGGGAGAGGGCGGTGGCCAGGTCCCCCTCGACATCGAGGTCGCCGCTGATGTAGGCCTCGGCCAGGCCCAGCTCACCGGGCTGCCACAACAGGCGGCGCAGGGCATCGGGGGAGCGCAGTACCACCAGGGGGGCGTCGGCGGGGCCGGCCTCACCGCCCTCCCAGTCGCGCAGTCGGACGGGAAGCGGGCCGGCGAAGAAGTGGCTCAGCAACGCGGTGAGACGTTCGACCGGGGGCTTCATCGGCGGTCTCCTTCGGCGAGGTGGCGGGGGCGGCACTCGGACTGCGAGCAGACGGGGGAGGGTTGCCCCGTGCCCCGCGGGGGGACGTCGAAGCCGAGGTCGGCGCCGGCCCGCCGGTGGGCGGTGAAGTGTGCGCGCCACGGCCGCGGCGTGGCCGCGACCGTACGCAGGTCCACGGTCTGCAGGTCCACGGTCTGCAGGTTCACGGTCCGCAGGTTCACGAACCGCCCTCCTGGCCGGGGCGGTGCAGGGGGGTGGGCACGGCCGCCGAGGCCTTCGTTCGCCCCGTACGGGGTCACCTGACCTGAGGCCGCCCGCATGAGGGCGGCGGTCGGCCCCGCCCCGCCGGCACCGATGACCGCCGCTCCTTGGTGTTCCGCCACAACTGCTCCCGCCACTCGACACGCCGCTGGTGCGCGGCCGTTTCACCCGTACTTCGCAGCTGAGAGCCGGGCGGATTGCCGATGACGCGGTGCGGGAGTCAGGCGGGCAGGGCGGCGAGCTGCGAGGCGAGGGCCGCGGCCGGTGGGAAGGTGGCGCCCACGGCCGTCACGTGCTTCCAGTGCAGGCGGCCGTCGGCGTCGATGATGAACACCGAACGCCGCAGGCCGATCAGGGGCGCGGTGATACCCAAAGACCTTGCCACGGCCCGGTCCGGGTCGGACAGGAGCGGCATCCGCAACTGCCTGGCCCGGGCGAACCGCTCGTGGCTGTCGATGCTTTGGGCGCTGATCCCCCACACCACCGCCCCCGTGGACTGCAGTTCCTCCAGCCCGTCGGAGTAGGAGCACAACTGGGCGGTGCACACGGGGGTGTCATCACCGGGGTAGAAGGCGAGGACCACCGGGTTTCCGCGCTGCTCGCGCAGGCTGTAGTCGCCTCGGCGGAAGGTTTCTCCGGCGAGTCGTCCGCCGGAGAGACGGAACTCGCCGAGGACGGATCCGATCTTCGGGGTGCTGGGCATGTGCCCTCCTTCGTGTGTGTCGGTTGCGGGTGGCAGGTGATGACCCGCTGCCCGGCTGGGCCCGGCCGCTGTCCCGTCAGGCGGGCAGGGACATCAGTAGCAGGGGATCGGTGGTGGGCCGGGACGACCCTCCGGCAGGTTCGACGGTGAGGCCGACCGCGGTGGCGGCGGCCGGGCTGCCGTGGAGCGGCACGGTTCCGTCGCCGGTGATGAACCCGGCCGGACGCATGCTGCCGCCGATGTCCAGCCACAGCTGGTAGGTCTTGCCCGGTGCCGGGGCGGGCAGACCGGTAGCGGCGAGGACGGCCTCGTTCCGGTGGCCGGAGGAGACGACGGTCATCAGCGCACCGTTGGCCGCCTTGCCGTGGGCGGCACGGGCGTCGGGCGACGCGAGGACGCTACTGAAGGCGTCGAGCCGCTCTTCCGTCTGCCGGGCACGCTGCGTGGAACCCTCGTGCTGCCGGGCGGCCAGACCCGCGAAGGACGCGGCGGCGGCCAGACAGGCGGCCAGGACGAAGGAGCCGGTCCCGCGGCGAAGCCGGCCACCGGTCCACTTCGCACCCGCGGGGGTCGGCACCCGCGGGGGGAGCTGGCGTACGCCGTCGACCGCTGACAGGGCGCGCCGCTTCATGGCGGCCGGCGGGACCCGGGACGCGGCGGCGGCGAGCCGTGCGGCGGTGGCCTCGAACTCCGCCGCCTCCTGGCGGCATTCCTCGCAGCGCCGCAGGTGGATGCCGAACGCCGCGCGTTCCGCGGGGTCGAGGGCGTTCAGGGCGTGGGCGGCGGAGAGGGTGTGCACGTCGGTGGGGTGCTGGTTCATGTGGTCACCCCCATGCAGTCGCGGAGCCGGATGAGTCCGTCGCGCATGCGCGTCTTGACGGTGGGAAGCGGTGCGTCGAGGACTTCGGCGATCTCACGGCAGGTGAGCCCCTGGTAGTAGGCCAGGGTCACGGCCTGGCGCTGGAGTTCGGTGAGGCCGCGCAGGCAGCGGCGTACCTGTTCGCTGTCCAGGCGGGTCTCGACCCGTTCGGCGACCTCGTCGAAGGCGGTGGTGTGCTCGCGGGCCGCCCGGGCCTGTTCGCGATCGGTCGAGGCCTGGGCGGAGCGGACCCGGTCGACGGCCCGCCGGTGGGCGATGGTCGCCGCCCACGTGGTGACGCTGGCGGAGTCGGGCCGGTAGCGGGCGGCCTGCCGCCACAGGTCGATCATGACCTCCTGGGCGACCTCCTCGGACTGGGCCCGGTCCCGTACGACTTTGATCACGATCCCGAACACCATGGGAGCCAAGGCGTCGTACACGGTGGAGAAGGCCTCTTTGTCGCCTTGGGCGACCTGCCGCATGACATCGGCGAGATCGAGGCGGCCGGTGGTGCCGGGGGAACCGAAGGGCAGCGGCCGGCTCACCGGCCGGGCCCCGGCCAGGGCGACCAGCCGCAGTGGCGGTCCGGGCCGGCCGTCCGGGGGCGGGGTGTCCGTCGCATGTCAGTCCTTCTTCGCCGGCGCGGGTGAGGGGCCGGACCGCCACGCGCCGGGGCGGTCCGGTAGCAGAGCCAAGGGATGGGTCTGAACGGTTCTTCGGAGCGGACGTTCGTACGGATGGGAGGGCGTTTCGTCAGGCCGGGGGCCAATCGTTCCCCTGCGCGAGTGAGCCCGGTCGCCGCCCCGGCCCAGCCGGAACCGTGGCGGCTGCTGCGGGTGGCGTACTGACCCGGCGTCGGTTCGGGGAACCTCGTCCAGGTCCCGATCCGCGTCCCGGTCACCGCGTGTGGGAACACGGTCAGCAGCATCGGCCTGCTGAGCCGTCGTCCGGCAACACCTTCGTCAACGCCTGACCCGGTACCGCTGACCGGCTCCGGTCCGCCGCCGAGGAGGTGCGGTGGCGCGGACCCGGTGGCCCGACCCGCCGTGCGGGCGGGCGGGCACCGACACCTCCCGCCGCACACGCATCGCGCGGAGCGGAGCGGGCCCGCTGCGGGTGGGTGTCGGCACGGCCACTCGCAACACCCCACCCGGGCCGCCGTGAACACGGTCACGCGCCCGACAGCGCAGAAGCCCGAAGTGTCGTCGTGCGGGAGCTTGGTGAGGGCAGGCGCGGGCTGGCGCACCCGCGCGGTGCCGGCTCGCGGAGCCTGAACCCTCCCGACACCGGGACTCATTCGTTCGGGTGAGGGGCCAATCCGCCTGGTGGGTGCTGCCGAATGCCGCATGTGAGCAGCTTCCGCACCACCCTCACCCGGGCAGGCCTCGGGGCACTGTCCGGCCTGCTGGCCGGGTTCTCCGCGCTGGCGGTGGCCGAGCTGACCGCTGCCCTGGTGCGGCCCGCGGCCGGACCGGTGACGGTGGTCGGGGGCGTGGTCATCGACCGGACCCCGGCCCAGGTCAAGGACTTCGCGATCCGCACGTTCGGCGAGAACGACAAGCTCGTCCTCCAACTCGGCATCCTCGTCCTGTTGAGCCTGTTCGCGATCGCCCTGGGCATCCTCGCCCTGAGGTACCGCAGGGTGGGGGCGGCCGGGGTGCTGGCGTTCGGGGGCATCGGTGGGGCAGCCGCCCTGAGTCGGCCCGACAGCGCCGGAATCGCGGACGTCCTGCCGTCCGTGGTGGGCGCGGTGGCTGGCGCCGCGGTGCTCTACGTCCTGACGGGCAGGGCCGGTCCCACCGGCTCGCCGAACGGGGCCGAGCGCCCCCGGGACGGCTGGAGCCGGCGGGGTTTCCTCAACGCTGCCGCCGCCACCGCGGCCTCGGCAGCCACCGCCGGAGCGCTGGGCCGGGCGCTGTCCGGCCGGCAAGGCGAGGGAGCGGTCGCCTCGCGGGCCGCGCTCACCCTGCCCGCCCCCACCTCTCCCGCCCCCGTGGTGCCGGCCGGAGCCGGGTTGAAGGTGGACGGCATCAGCCCGTTCACCACGCCGGTCCGGGACTTCTACCGTGTCGACACGGCACTCGTCGTCCCCAGGATCGACGCCGGCGCGTGGCGGCTGCGCGTGCACGGCAAGGGCGTTGCCCGGCCCCGTACCTACACCCTCGACCAGCTCCTGGCCCGCCCGCTGATCGAACGGGACATCACCCTGACCTGTGTGTCGAACGAGGTCGGTGGCCCCTACCTCGGCAACGCCCGCTGGCTCGGCGTAGGCCTGGCCGATCTGCTGGCCGAGTGCGGGGTGGAACCGCCGTCGAAGGGCGGCAACGCCGATCAGCTGGTGGCCCGTTCCGTGGACGGCATGACGCTCGGATCCCCGGTCGAGGACGTCATGGACGGCCGCGACGCCATGCTCGCGGTCGGCATGAACGGCGAACCGCTCCCGTTCGAGCACGGCTTTCCCGTCCGCATGCTCGTCCCGGGCCTCTACGGCTACGTCTCGGCGTGCAAGTGGATCGAGGACATCGAACTCACCACTTTCGACGCCTACGACCCCTACTGGGTCAAGCGCGGGTGGGCCCGCCGGGCGCCGATCAAGACCCAGTCGCGCATCGACACCCCCAAGCCCTTCGGGCGTCCCGCCGCCGGCACGGTCATGGTCGCCGGCGTCGCGTGGGCGCAGCGCCGCGGCATCACCCGTGTCGAGGTACGGATCGACGACGGACCGTGGCAGGACACCGACCTCGCCGTCCAGGACACCGTCGACACCTGGCGCCAGTGGTCCTACCGCTGGAACGCCGCACCCGGCGGGCACACGATCACCGTCCGCGCCACCGACGGCACCGGCGCGGTGCAGAGCGAACAGCGCGCGCGGACCATCCCCGACGGCGCGAGCGGCTGGCACAGCGTCTTCGTCACCGTCACCTGAGACCACCGGACGGGCCCACAGCCGAACCGGCAGCACCCGCACACCCCGGATCAACCTTCCAAGGAGCAAACAACCATGAACAGCATGCGCATCCGCCGTACCGCGCTCGCCGTCGCTGCCGCCGTCGTCCTGCCCTTCTCGCTGGCCGCGTGCTCGGACTCCGGCAGCGACACCAAGGCAGCCTCCACACCCGTCGCCGACGACGCTGCCAAGTCGGGCGGGAGCACCGCCGCCGACAGCACGATGACGAGCGACAAGCCGTTCGGCGCGGCCTGTGCCGGCGTCCCCGCCGAGGGCGCGGGCTCGTTCGACGGCATGGCCAAGGATCCGGTCGCCACGGCCGCGTCCAACAACCCGGCCCTGTCCACCCTGGTGGCCGCGGTCAAGCAGGCGGGTCTCGTGGACACCCTGAACAACGCCACGGACATCACGGTCTTCGCCCCGACCAACGACGCCTTCGCGAAGATCCCCAAGGCCGACCTCGACAAGGTCCTCGCCGACAAGGCGACACTGACCAAGATCCTCACCTACCACGTGGTGGGCCAGAAGCTCACCCCGAAGCAGCTGGAGAACGGCTCCTTCGAGACCCTCCAGAAGGGCATGGTCACCACGAAGGGCTCCGGCGAGTCCTACAAGGTCAACGACACGTCGAAGGTGGTCTGCGGCAACGTGAAGACCGCCAACGCCAACGTCTACATCGTCGACACCGTCCTGATGCCCAAGTAGCCCCGCGGGCGCCGTTCGGCGCGGAACGCGTGGGGGCGCGAGTACGACGTCCGGTGGCCCGGCAGCTCCGACCCGGGAGGTGCCGGGCCACCGGCACGCGTGCGGGTGCCCTTCGGCTCACCGCTGCTTCCCGAGGCTGCCGGCGGCGCCGTCGTCCGGGTGGGCGGGGAGGGTCCGGTGCATCGTGGTCACCGCGCCGAAGCCCATGAGGCCCTTCAGGTAAGGCGTCTGTTCGGTGCGCACGGCGTCGAAGCCGTGGCGTTCGTAGAGGGCGCGGGCGCGCGGATTGACGTCGATGACGTCCAGGCGGACGCGCGAGCAGCCGTGTTCGGCGGCCACGGCCGCGATCTCCGTGAGCAGCAGGCTGCCGACGCCCTTGCCCCGCCCTGCCGGGTCGACGGCGATGCCGTCCATGACCAGTTCCCCGGGCTCGGGGGTGCGTTCGAGCAGGGCCAGCACGGCGAGCCGGGGCAGTCCGCGGAAGAGCCCGTAAGCCGACAGCACGTCGCGCACACCTCCGCCGGTCAGGCCGCGTCCGCCCAGCCGGTACCCGGCCACGCCGACCACCCCGTCCCCGTCCGGGGCGAGGGCGACCACGGCGCGGTCGTGGTGGAGGTGGCGGGCGATGAAGGCCCGGCCGTGCTCGGGCGGGTTGAGGGCGGCCCCGAGCTTGCGGCCGAAGGCTTCCCAGTACAGGGCTGCGACCTGGTCCTCGGCGCCGTGCGGCACGCCGCGCCGGACGACGACTGCTGTGTCCACGATTCCTCCTCGCATTGTACGTACGAACATAGTACGGTCGAATCTGAAACGAACGTTCTTTGAGTGATAGTTTCTCGAGGAGGCGGGGCGGAATGCCACCCAAGACAGCGGTACGCACGAGACGTCGAAGGGTCGCGCGGGCCGTGGGCGCGACGCTCGCCGCGCTGGCCCTCGTGGCGGCGGCGCTGGGCGGGTTGGCGACCTGGCAGAACACCTACGACCTGCGCGAGCGAGCGGTGACGGTACGCCACGGCGGACGCACCCTGGACGGCGTGCTGGCCCTGCCCGAAGAAGGGAAGGGGCCCTTCCCCCTCGTCGTCTTCGTCCACGGCGACGGCCCGGTCGACGCCACCCACGACACCTTCTACCGGCCGATCTGGGAGTCCTTCGCCCGCGCCGGCTACGCCTCGCTGTCCTGGAACAAGCCGGGCGTGGGCGGCTCACCGGGCGACTGGCTCGACCAGTCCATGGACGACCGGGCCGATGAGGCCGTCGACGCCATCGCATGGGCCCGGCACCACCCCGACATCGACGGGCGCCGGATCGGCCTGTGGGGCGCCAGCCAGGCGGGCTGGGTGTTGCCGAAGGTCGCGGCGAAGGACCACGGGATCCGGTTCGTGATCGCGGTCTCGCCCGCCGTCAACTGGCACCAGCAGGGCCGCTACAACCTCCTCGCCGAGCTGCGCCGCGACGGCGCCGCCGACACCGAGATCGCCGCCGCGCTGCGCCGCCGCGAGACGGGTCTGGAACTGCTCGCGCGCGGAGCCCCGTACGAGGAGTACGTACGCGCCGTCGGCGATCCGCAGGGCATGACGCCCGCTCGCTGGCGGTTCGTCTCCAAGAACCACACGGCCGACGCCACCGCCGACCTGCCGGCCTTGCGCGGCACGCCCGTCCTGCTGGTCCTCGCCGGACACGACGTGAACGTGGACACCGTCGACACCGAGGCCGCCTACGAGCGGCTGCTGCCCGGGCCCGCCCTGCGCGTCGCCCACTACCCGGGGGCCACCCACGGGCTGGTCGAGCATGCCGTCGAGGCCTCGTGGCTGCGCCTCACCGCGACCGCGGTGTTCGCACCGAGGGCCTTGTTCGCCGAAGGCTTCCTGACCGACCAGCAGGACTTCCTGGCCTCCGTCGACGAGGAAGGCGCAAAGCGATGACTACAGAACCCGCCGCGGGACCTGTCCCTGGGCCCGCCATCGGAGGGAACCCCGGAGGGACCGCTCCGGCCGTGCGGCGCCTCGCCGACGTCGACGTCCTGCGGGGCTTCGCCCTCTGGGGCATCCTGCTCGTCAACATCACCTTCATGGCCTCCGCCTACCGGGGAACCGGAGTGGACGACCCCGCGTTCGGCTCCGCCCTCGACACCGCCGTTCGCTTCGTCACGGAGGTCTTCTTCGAGGCCAAGTTCTACCTGCTCTTCTCCTTCCTCTTCGGCTACAGCTTCACCCTCCAGATGGCCTCGGCGGAATGCGCCGGTGCATCCTTCCTGCCGCGCTTCCTCCGGCGCTGCGCGAGCCTGTTCGCCCTCGGTCTGTGCCATGCCGTCTTCCTCTTCCCCGGCGACATCCTCACCACCTACGCCGTGCTGGGCCTGGTCCTGCTCGCCGTGCACCGGATCCGGCCGCGCACGGCCGTGCGCACCGCCGTCGTCCTGTTGAGCGCCACCGCCGTCGCCTACCTGCTGCTGGCCGCGCTGGTCGCCGCCGCCGGCGGCGGGGGCATCGACACCGCCGCAGTCACCGAGCAGGGCCGGCAGTCCACCGAGGCGCTGCGCGGCGGCGCGGGTTCGGTGATCGCCGCCCACCTGCGGCAGCTGCCCGACGTCGCGTTCATGCTGGCCTTCTTCCAGGCCCCGGCGGCCTTCGCCGCGTTCCTCCTCGGCCTGGCCGCCGGCAAGCGGAAGATGCTGACCGATCCCGCCCGCCACCTGCCGGTCCTACGGCGCCTGCAGTGGACCGGTTTCACCGTCGGTGTGGCGGGGGGCCTGGTCTGGGCACACGCGAGCCAGGGATACCCGGGAACCGCCTACCAACTGGTCGCGGTGGCCGTGGACGTGGCGACCGCACCGCTCCTCGCGGCGGCCTACGGCGCCACCGTCCTGCGGACCCTGGCCGGTCCCCGAGGCCCACGGCTGGCGGCGGCCCTGGCCCCCGCCGGCCGGATGACGCTGACCAACTACCTCACCCAATCGCTCGTGCTGGCCTTCGTGTTCACCGGTTTCGGCGCCGCCCTCATAGGCCGTGTCGCCCCCGCCCTCGTCACCCTGACCGCCCTCGCCCTGTTCGCCGCCCAACTCCTCTTCAGTCGCTGGTGGCTGGCCCGCCACCGCTACGGGCCCGTGGAGTGGTTGCTGCGCGCAGCCACCCTGGGCCGTCTGCCGGAGTGGAAGGTGAAAGCGGTATGACGGCACGCCTCTGGTTGGCCCGGGGCGACGCCGCGCCCGCCTCCGCTTCGGCCACGGGCACGGCCGAGCAGCTGCTCCTCTTCGGCTGGGGCCGCCGCACGCTGAGCGACCTGAAGCCAGTCCGTACCGCCAGCGGACGGCCTTAACGTCGGCCCATGAGCGCGGGGTTAGGCCTGGTAGAGGCCTTGGAGCCGGACCCTGATGCACCGCTGATGCGGTTCCCGTCGGGCAGGAACCCCCATCGGCGTTCAACGGCCGGGTGGGCTGCTCGAAGGCGACGGCCGTGAGTATTCGTACGGTGGCGGGCTCCACGGTGCGGGGTCGGGCGCGGGCTTGAACGGTCCGGCCCGGTTGGCCATGAGGATCATCATCGTGCCGACGAAGAGCAGCGTGATGACGATCAGGGCGAGCCCGACGGGGTTGTCGGGGTTGTAGTAGTAGCGGTTCGTTCCCCACTTGCTGCGCTTGAAGACCGGTTCGTCGTCGTACTGCACAGGCCGTGCCCTCCGTCGAAGGTTCTCGGTGGTCCGCCGTGCCGGGGGTGGAAACGCTCGACCTGGACGACGAACCTGTCGGCCTCGCCTTGGCGGGTGCACGCGGCCACTGCGACCACGTTGATGTCGCTCACACGAGCATCGTCGCCGACTTCGATCTTTGCCGCATCAGGTATCTGCCGTTCTCTCCACACGCTCGGGTCGAAGCCGGAGTGCCGGTCGGCCTTCACCTTCACCTCGGCGGGCACCTGGACGCCAGCCCTACCAAGTGCCGCTCCGTGCGCGCCGAATGAAGCGCCCGGCTGCCCGTCGCCGCCCGTCCTCCGGTGGGTCCGACCTCTCTCCACAGGAAGCTGATGATGCTAGTGTCATTAGCACCATGCTGTTGAGATTGCACATCTCGGACAACCGCCCCCTGCACGAGCAAGTAGCGGGCGCGATCAGACGTGCCGTCGCTGAGGGAGAGTGCGGTCCGGGTGACCGTCTGCCCTCCGCGCGCGACCTTTCCCAGGTGCTGGGGGTCAACGTCAACACGGTCCTCCGCGGTCTTCGCGCGCTGCGCGACGAGGGGGTGCTGGAGTTCCGGCGCGGGCGCGGTGTGACCGTGGCCGAGGGGGCGGACCAGCGGTCCGTGCTCCTCGACCGCGTGCGCGAACTGGTCGGTGATGCGGCGCATCTGGGTTACAGCAAGGCCGATCTCATAGAAATGATCAGGGGGCTGGCATGACGGAGGGGACGGAACGCAAGCGCGGGGTGCGGTGGGGTGTTGCGGTCTGGGCCGCAGTGATCACGGCCGTTCTCATCGCACTTCCGTGGGCCGCGAGCGGCCGGCTGCCCGAGCGGCTGGCGACCCACTGGGGTGCCGGCTCCGGTGGACCGGACGGTTCGATGCCCCTGTGGGCAGCCGCGTTCTTCCCGGCGGTGATCTGGGTGGTCCTCGTACTGCTGATCGTCGTGCTCGGGCGGTGGCGTGGGGGAGCGACCGTCGGGCTGTTGTTCGGCGGCGTGCTCCTCGTCGGCGCGCAGGTATCCATCGTCAGGGCGAACCTGGATCACACCGACTGGCGGCAGGCCGATTCCGTGAGCGCGTGGGTCGTGGGGATGGTCGCGGCGGCGGCCGTGGCCGGGCTGGTCGAGTGGGCGGTGATCCGGCGGGGTCGGGCTGCGACGTCGCGCGTGGTGGTGAGCGGTCCGAGCATGGAGATTCCGGCCGGCGCGAGGTTCGTGTGGCTCTCACGTACGACGAATCCGTGGCTCCACTGGATCGGGGCCCTGGCCGGGCTGGTCGTGCTGGCCGCCGTGCTGGCCACGGTCAGCGGACTGGTGGACGTGCCGTGGCCGTTCTTCGCACCGTTCGCCGTGGTCTGCGTAGCGGTTCTCGCTTGCGCCTCCGTGCAGGCGCGTGTCACCGAGAAGGGCCTGAGCGTGGCCTTCGGTCCGGTCGGCTGGCCGGTGCGGCGCTGGTCCGCCCAGGACATCGCATCGGCGCGTGCCGAAAGCCGTACCCCCGGCCAGGTGGGGGGCTGGGGGTACCGGCTGAGCGGGTTGGGTACGACGGTCATGCTCCGCAGCGGCGAGTGCCTGGTGATCCACCCCCGGCGGGGAAGCGAGTTCGCGGTGAGCGTGGACGACGCCGAACGCGGGGCCGCCCTGCTCAACGCCCTGAGTGCGCAGCGCACCCACTGAGCCGTCAGCGACCCCGGCTCACACGTGGGGCCGGGGTCGCCCGGGCCGTGCGCGCCAGGGCGCGGCCGATGGCGTGATGAAGGTATGCGCGGGTCAGCCGGAAGCCGGCCGTCCATGCGAGGAGCCTGCTGGGCCGGTCGCCGCGCGAGCAGCACCCGCTCGCCGTGCGACCGCGATGTCCTCGTAGGCGCTGCCGAGGAAGTAGGTGCAGGCGCCGGAGCGGATCCGCCGCTCGGCGAAGGCCGCCCAGGCGTGGCCGGAGGCGGCGAGCCCTGCGGGTCCACCCCAACTGGCGTGCATCCAGGCGTCTTCGGAGTGCAGACCGGCCAGCGCCGGAACGTCCTCGGACGCCAGCCGCCGCACGGTCACGCCGCGCGGTGTACGGGGACGACGCGTTCGAAGGCGGAGCCGAGGGCGGGCCGGAACCGCGCATCAGCACGTGGCCCGCGCAGGTGACGGCGAGGACGCGGGGCCGGTCGGGCCGGTCGGGACGGTATGCCCACCAGCGGCCGGTGCCCGTGGTCAGTACGTGCTCGGCAAGTGCCCCGAGACCGGGGCAGCCGCCGGGGAACCAGCGGATCAGGGCGGGCCGTTGCTGCGGTGCGACGTCGATCGTCAACGCTCCCCAGGGGTGCGCGGGTTGTCGTGCAGGGGAGCGGTGTGCTCCCGGACGGTCCGCAGGTGAGGGCGTGCCGGTCCGAGCGCCGACCAGGTGGTCGGACCGGAAGCGTGTGAGGGGTGGGGCCCGGTGCCGGCCCCGGCGTGGCGGGGCGGGGCCGGCACCGGGTGGACGCGGCCGCCCGCTTACGGGCGGGGGCGGGCGGCCGCGGATCGGGAACGGTGCCTGCGCACCGCCAGGTGAGCGGCGCGCGGGGCCGGGCGCACCGTGTGCGGTGGCCGGTCGTCGTGGCGCGGACCGCTGTTCATGGTGCGATCCCATCGCATCGGGGACACGGGGGCAAGCGCTGGCAGGCTCCTTGACGGCCTCCTGACGTCCGTCCATCAGGACCGCGTCAAAGATCGACTTCCGTGCGGAAGGAACCCGTCAAGGGGTGCTCCCAGGGCCGTCGGCCAGCCGCAGACTGGTGGGGCGACGGAGCCGGACGACGGACCGGCGGCACGCGGCTGATGGGCGGTGATCTGAACGCCGTCCGGAGCGGCACAGGGCCCCACCGTGGGGGTACGGCCCTGTACGAACGCGTGTCGGTCACCCGTCGCACGACACATGGGCCGTCCGGCCCTCCGGTATGGGGATACCGGGGCCGGACGGCTCGCGTGGTTCCGTCGCCATCCCGCGCCCGGGGCGCTCGTACCGTCGGCGCGGCTGCACCGGTCGCTCCGACGTCAGGTGACCGCAGACGTCGGGAGCTCCGGCGACACCGGAGGGCCGTCCCCCGCTATGGGGAGGGTGATGACCATGGTGAGGCCGCCGCCGGGCGTGTCCTCGGCGGTGAGGGTGCCTCCGATGGCCTCGGTGAAGCCGCGGGCGACGGCGAGACCGAGGCCGACGCCGGCACCGCGCGGAGCGTCGCCGTGGCGCTGGAAGGGTTCGAAGATGCGGTTCTTGGCCTCATCGGGGACACCCGGCCCGCGGTCGACGACGCGCAGCTCGACGCGGCTCGCAAGGGCGCTGGCGGAGACGTTGACGGGTTGGCCGGTGGGGCTGTACTTGACGGCGTTCTCGACGATGTTGGCGACGGCCCGCTCCAGCAGTCCGCGGTCGACGGCGACCATGGGCAGGGTCTCGGGGATGTCCAGGTCCACGCTCTCCTCCGGTACGCCGCCCAACGCCATCGGGACGACCTCGTCGAGGTCGGTCTCCCGGATCAGGGGGACGACGGTGCCGGTGTTGAGGCGGGACATGTCCAGGAGGTTCCCGATCAGTGCGGCGAGGCGGTCGGCGCCGTCCTCGATGCCTTCCAGGAGTTCCGCCGTGTCCTCCTCGGACCACTCGACGTCGTCGGAGCGCAGCGAGGTGACGGAGGCCTTGATGCCGGCGAGCGGGGTCCGCAGGTCGTGGCTGACCGCGGCGAGCAGGGCCGTACGGATGCGATTGGCCTCGGCGAGTTCACGGGACTTCTCCGCCTCGTCGACGAGGCGCTGGCGGTCGAGTACGACGGCCGCCTGGGCCGCGAAGGCGCCGAGCACGCGCCGGTCCTCGGCGGGCAGGACCCGGCCGGTCAGGGCGAGGGCCATGTTCTCGCCGATGGGCAGGTCCACGTCCGCGTCCTCGGGGCGGACGACCGTGCCGGTGCCGACGGATGCCGCCGTCGTCCAGGGATCTACCTCGCTCGTGCGCTCCAGGAGTACGACGGACTGCATGGCGAAGGTTTCGCGGAGCCGCTCCAGGAGGGCGTCGAGGGAGTTCTCGCCGCGCAGGACGCTGCCGGCGAGGAAGGAGAGGATCTCGGATTCGGCGCGCAGCCGGGCCGCCTGGTGGGTGCGCCGGGCGGCCAGGTCGACCACGGAGGCCACGGACACGGCCACGCCGACGAAGATCGCGATGGCGACGATGTTCTTGGGATCGGCGATGGTGAGTTTGTGGACGGGCGGGGTGAAGTAGTAGTTCAGGAGCAGGGACCCGAACGCTGCCGAGGCGAGCGCCGGGAGCAGCCCGCCGAGCAGGGCCGCCGCCACCGTGCAGGTGAGGAAGAGCAGCATGTCGTTCGCGAGCCCGAGCTCGGGGACGAGCTGGCTGAGCAGCACGGCGAGCAGGGCCGGGCCGGCGATGCCGGTGACCCAGCCCCAGATGATGCGGGAACGGCCGAGCCGCGCGCCACGGGCCACGGGCAGGCCGCGCCCCTTGGCGGCCTCGTCGTGGGTGACGATGTGGACGTCGAGGTCCGGGCCCGATTCGCGGGCGACGGTGGCGCTGACACCGGGCCTGAAGACGGACTGCCAGGAGCGCCGCCGGCTGACGCCCAGCACGATCTGCGTGGCGTTGCAGCCGCGGGCGAACTCCAGCAGCGCGTCGGGGACGTCGTCGCCTATGACGTGGTGGAAGGTGCCGCCGAGGTCCTCGACCAGGGTGCGCTGGACGGCCAGTTCCTTGGGCGAGGCGGAGGTGAGCCCGTCGCTGGCGGCGATGTAGACGGCCAGGACCTCGCCGCCCGCGCCCTTCTCGGCGAGCCGGGCCGCGCGGCGGATGAGCGTACGTCCTTCGGGGCCACCGGTCAGACCGACGACGATCCGCTCGCGCGCCTGCCAGGTGGAGCGGATGTTGTGCTCGCCGCGGTACTCCTGGAGGTACTCGTCCACCCGGTCGGCGACCCACAGCAGGGCCAACTCGCGCAGCGCGGTCAGGTTTCCGGGCCGGAAGTAGTTCGAGAGGGCCGCGTCGACCTTGTCGGGCTTGTAGACGTTGCCGTGGGCCATGCGGCGGCGCAGTGCTTGCGGGGACATGTCGACGAGCTCGATCTGATCCGCCCGGCGCGCGACCTCGTCGGGTACGGTCTCGCGCTGCCGTACGCCGGTGATGGTCTCGACGACGTCGCCCAGCGATTCGAGATGCTGGATGTTCACGGTGGAGATGACGTCGATGCCGGCCTGGAGGAGCTCTTCGACGTCTTGCCAACGCTTGGCGTTGCGCGAGCCGGGAACGTTGGTGTGCGCGAGCTCGTCCACCAGCGCCACGGCGGGGCGCCGGGCGAGGATCGCGTCCACGTCCATCTCGGTGAACGTGGAGCCGCGGTACTCCAGCTCGCACCGCTCGATGAGCTCGAGTCCGTGCAGCATCACCTCGGTGCGCGGACGGCTGTGGTGCTCGACGAAGCCGACGACGCAGTCGGTGCCCCGCTCGACCCGGCGGTGCGCCTCGGACAGCATGGCGTACGTCTTGCCGACGCCCGGTGCCGCACCGAGGTAGATGCGGAGCTTGCCGCGTCCCATGTTCAGACTTTCTTCTCTGTTGGCGATCGGGCGGGTGATCAGGGTTCGAAGCGGTAGCCCATGCCCGGTTCGGTGATCAGGTGCCGCGGGTGTGAGGGGTCCGCTTCCAGCTTGCGCCGGAGCTGAGCCATGTATACGCGCAGGTAGTTGGTGTTCTCCCCGTAGGTCGGTCCCCAGACCTCCAGTAACAGCCGACTTTGGGTGATCAACCGGCCCGGGTGGGTGATGAGGATTTCCAGCAGGTGCCACTCGGTCGGGGTCAGCCGTACCGTGCGTTCGCCCCGGTGCACCTTCTTCGCGACCAGGTCGACGGTGAACTCGTCGGTCGTGACCACGGTGACCTTCTCGGCCCGGGAGTCAGCCGTCGGCTCCTGCCTGCGGGCGGCCGCCCGCAGCCGGGCCAGGAGCTCGTCCATGCTGAACGGTTTCGTCACGTAGTCGTCCGCGCCGGCATCCAGCGCCCGGATCTTGTCCTCCGAGGTGTGGCGCGCGGAGAGGACCAGGATGGGGACCCGGCTCCAGTCGCGGACGCGCTTGATGACGTCGATGCCGTCCATGTCGGGCAGGCCGAGGTCCAGCACTATGACGTCCGGCTTGCGGGCGGCTGCGAGCAGCAGGGCCGAGCCGCCGTCGGGGGCCTCGTCGACGTCGAACTTGCGCGCCTGGAGATTGATCTTCAGCGCGCGGACGAGCTGAGGGTCGTCCTCCACCACCAGCACCCGGGTCATCGGTGTGCAGCCTTTCCTTCGTCGCGGGCACGGTGAGGAGCCGACAGGGCGCGAGCGTTCCGCGCCTGTCGGCTCCCGGTCCGTGCGATGTGGAACATCAGTTCTTGGTCAGTGCCTTGAGCGCGGTGTTGAGCTCGAGGACGTTGACGCGGGGTTCGCCCATGAAGCCGAGGGTGCGGCCGGTGGTGTGGTCGGCGACGAGCTTCTCGACCTGCTTGACGTCGAGCTTGTTCTGCTCGGCGACGCGGTTGATCTGGATCTTCGCGTATTGGGGGGAGATGTCCGGGTCGAGGCCGGAGCCGGAGGAGGTGACGGCGTCGGCCGGTACGTCCTCCGGCTTGACCTGGTGGTCCGCGGTGGAGTTGTCGGCGATGACGGCCTCCTTGGCGGCGATCACCTGGGCGCAGAGGGTGCCCTCTTCGGCGTTCTTGGTGCACTGGCCGTTGATGGCGCCGTTGTCGGCGGAGCGGTTGGTGGCGCCGGAGAGGATCAGTGCGTACTGGGTGTTGACGCTGTTGGAGCCGAGGCCGTTGGAGGGACGCGGCTGGAACCATTTGAGGTCCGGCTTCGCGGCTTCTTCCGGGTCGTCGGGGTTCTGCTTGGGCAGGTTGTAGGTCTGTCCGATGAGGGAGGAGCCGACGACCTGGCCGCTCTTGTCCTTGATCTCGGAGCCGTTGGCGTTGTCGTTGAAGAGGGCCTGGGCGATCCCGGTGACGGCCAGCGGGTAGAGCACGCCGCAGATCACCGTCAGAACCAGCAGGGCCCGCAGACCCGCGCCGATCAGGCGCGCTGTGTTGCTTAGAGAGTTGTTCATGGCGGATCAGCACGTTCCTAATTCAGGCGAGCCCGGGGATGAGGGAGATGAGCATGTCGATGATCTTGATGCCGATGAACGGGGCGATGAGGCCGCCGAGTCCGTAGATTCCCAGGTTTCGGCGGAGCATCTTGTCGGCGCTGGTGGGCCGGTACTGGACGCCTTTGAGGGCGAGCGGGACGAGCGCGATGATGATCAGCGCGTTGAAGATGACGGCGGAGAGGATCGCGGAGTTCGGCGAGGACAGGCCCATGATGTTGAGCTTGTCGAGGCCCGGGTAGACGACGGCGAACATGGCCGGGATGATCGCGAAGTACTTCGCCACGTCGTTGGCGATCGAGAACGTGGTCAGCGCACCCCGGGTGATGAGGAGCTGCTTGCCGATCTCGACGATCTCGATGAGTTTGGTGGGGTTGGAGTCCAGGTCCACCATGTTCCCGGCCTCCTTGGCGGCCGAGGTACCCGTGTTCATCGCGACACCGACGTCGGCCTGGGCGAGGGCCGGTGCGTCGTTCGTGCCGTCACCGGTCATCGCGACGAGCTTGCCGCCCGCCTGCTCCCGCTTGATGAGGGCCATCTTGTCCTCGGGGGTGGCCTCGGCGAGGAAGTCGTCGACACCCGCCTCCTCGGCGATGGCCTTCGCGGTCAGCGGGTTGTCACCGGTGATCATGACCGTCTTGATGCCCATGCGGCGCAGCTCGTCGAAGCGTTCGCGCATGCCCTCCTTGACCACGTCCTTGAGGTGGATGACACCCAGGACGCGGGCGCCCTTCTCGTCCTCGACGGCGACCAGGAGCGGGGTGCCGCCGGCTTCGGAGATGCGGTTGGCGAGGAGGTCGGCGTCGTCGGAGACCCGACCGCCCTGCTCCTTCACCCAGGTGATGACCGAACCGGCCGCGCCCTTACGGGTCTTCCTGCCGTCGACGTCGACACCCGACATGCGGGTCTGGGCGGTGAAGGCGATCCACTCGGCCTGGGCGAGCTCGCCCTGGTGGCGTTCGCGCAGCCCGTACTTCTCCTTCGCGAGGACCACGATCGAGCGGCCCTCGGGCGTCTCGTCCGCGAGGGACGACAGCTGGGCGGCGTCCGCCAGCTCGGCCTTGGTGGTGCCCTTGAAGGGTACGAACTCCGAGGCCTGCCGGTTGCCGAGGGTGATGGTGCCGGTCTTGTCGAGCAGCAGCGTGGACACGTCACCGGCGGCCTCGACGGCCCGGCCCGACATCGCCAGGACGTTGCGCTGGACCAGGCGGTCCATGCCGGCGATGCCGATGGCGGAGAGCAGGGCGCCGATGGTGGTGGGGATGAGGCAGACCAGGAGCGCGGTGAGGACGATCATCGACTGCTTGGCGTCCGCGTAGATCGCGAACGGCTGCAGGGTGACCACCGCCAGCAGGAAGGCGATCGTGAGGGACGCCAGCAGAATGTTCAGGGCGATCTCGTTGGGCGTCTTCTGCCGGGCCGCGCCCTCGACGAGGGCGATCATGCGGTCGATGAAGGTCTCGCCGGGCTTCGTCGTGATCTTGATGACGATCCGGTCGGACAGCACCTTCGTGCCGCCGGTCACTGCGGACCGGTCGCCGCCGGATTCGCGGATGACCGGCGCGGACTCGCCGGTGATGGCGGATTCGTCGACGGAGGCGACGCCTTCGACGACGTCACCGTCGCCGGGGATGGTGTCGCCGGCCTCGCAGACCACCAGGTCGCCGATCTTGAGCTCGGTGCCCGGGACCTGCTCCTCGCCGGTGCCGTCCTTGGTCAGGCGGCGGGCGACGGAGTCGGTCTTGGCCTTGCGCAGGGTGTCGGCCTGGGCCTTGCCGCGGCCCTCGGCGACGGCCTCGGCGAGGTTGGCGAAGATCGTGGTCAGCCACAGCCAGGCGGTGATGGCCCAGCCGAACCAGTTCGTCGGGTCCGCGATCGCCAGGACGGTCGTGACGACCGACCCGACCAGGACCACGAACATGACCGGCGACTTGATCATGATGCGGGGGTCGAGCTTGCGCACGGCGTCCGGGAAGGACTTCAGCAGCGCCTTGGGGTCGAACAGCCCCCCACCAACGCGGCCAGCGGGCGGCTTGTGGCCGGTTGGCAGGTCGTCGTGCGGAGCACGGGTCGGTGTGGCGGTGCTCATGATGCGAGCCCTTCGGCGAGCGGACCCAGCGCCAGGGCCGGGAAGTAGGTCAGACCGGTGATGATGAGGATCGTGCCGACGAGCAGGCCCGCGTAGAGCGGCTTGTCGGTACGCAGGGTGCCCGCGGTTTCGGGGACGGGCTTCTGCTCGGCGAGCGAGCCGGCGAGCGCGAGGACGAAGACCATGGGCAGGAAGCGGCCGAGCAGCATGGCGATGCCGATGGTGCTGTTGAACCACTGGGTGTCGGCGTTCAGGCCGGCGAAGGCGGAGCCGTTGTTGTTGGCGCCGGAGGTGTAGGCGTAGAGGATCTCGGAGAAGCCGTGCGCGCCGGAGTTGGTCATGGAGTTGCCCGGGGTGGGCAGGGCCATGGCGGCGGCGGTGAAGCAGAGCACCAGGGCGGGGGTGATGAGGATGTAGCAGGCGGCGAGTTTGATTTCGCGGGTGCTGATCTTCTTGCCGAGGTACTCGGGGGTCCGGCCGACCATGAGGCCGGCGATGAACACGGCGATGATCGCCATGATCAGCATGCCGTAGAGGCCGGATCCGACGCCGCCGGGTGCGATCTCGCCGAGCTGCATGCCCAGCAGCTGGATGCCGCCGCCCAGACCGGTGTAGGAGGAGTGGAAGGAGTTGACCGCGCCGGTCGAGGTGAGTGTGGTGGCGACGGAGAAGATCGAGGAGGCGGCGATGCCGTACCGGGTCTCCTTGCCCTCCATGGCGCCGCCCGTGACCTCGAAGGCCGGGCCGTGGTGGGCGAACTCGGTCCACATCATCAGCGCGGTGAAGCCGACCCAGATGATGCCCATGGTGGCGAGGATCGCGTAGCCCTGGCGCAGGTTGCCGACCATGCGGCCGAAGGTGCGGGTCATCGCGAAGGGGATGAGCAGGATCAGGAAGATCTCGAACAGGTTCGAGAAGGGGGTGGGGTTCTCGAAGGGGTGAGCCGAGTTGGCGTTGAAGTATCCGCCACCGTTGGTGCCCAGTTCCTTGATGACCTCCTGGGAGGCGACCGCGCCGCCGTTCCACTGCTGGGTGCCGCCCATGAACTGGCCGACCTCGTGGATGCCGGCGAAGTTCTGGATGGCGCCGCAGGCGACCAGGACGATCGCGCCGATCACCGAGATCGGCAGCAGGATGCGGACGGTGCCGCGGACCAGGTCGGACCAGAAGTTGCCGAGCTCACCCGTGCGGGAGCGGGAGAAGCCCCGTACGAGGGCGACCGCGACGGCCATGCCCACGGCCGCGGAGACGAAGTTCTGCACGGCCAGGCCGCCGGTCTGCACGACGTGGCCCATGGCCTGCTCGCCGTAGTACGACTGCCAGTTGGTGTTCGCCACGAACGAGGCGGCGGTGTTGAAGGCCTGGTCCGGGTCGATCGAGGAGAAGCCGAGCGAGCCGGGCAGGCTGCCCTGCACGCGCTGCATCAGGTAGAGGAAGAGGACGCTCACGGCGGAGAAGGCGAGGACGGCACGCAGGTAGGCGGGCCAGCGCATCTCGGCCGACGGGTTGGCGCCGATGGCCTTGTAGATCCACTTCTCCGGCTTGTAGTGCTTCTCGGAGGAGTAGACGCGGGCCATGTAGTCGCCCAGGGGGCGGTAGGCCAGCGCGAGCGCGGCGATCAGTGCGAGGAGCTGGAGCACACCAGCGAGAACGGGACTCATCGGTGGCTAGAACCTCTCCGGGTACACGAGGGCGAGGACGAGGTATCCGAGCAGGGAGACGGCCACGATGAGGCCGACGATGTTTTCGGCGTTCACAGCTTGGTCACCCCTCGGGCGATGAGAGCCACCAGCGCGAAGACCGCGACCGTGGTGACGACGAAGGCCAGATCGGCCATCGTGAGCTCCTGGATGAAGTGGGAAGAAATGAATCGGCCAGCTGGCCGATGACGAGATAACCGTGTCTTCATCCCGGCGTTAAGACGCCTTGACGGGGTCCATACGGGCCCAGGGGAACTCTTAACGCCGCCCTGACGGAAAGCACCGGAAAGGCCCGGTCAGGCCAGGTGGGACAGCCCCGCCGGGTCCAGGCCGAGCACGCCTGCGCGGCCGGAAGCGGCTGTAGTGGTCCGCCGCCGACGACCCGCGGCCCGGTCGCTCCGGCCGGCTGGTCGGCGTACTCGGTCACCGGCCCGCCCGGGAGGGGCAGCCGCGCGCCCCCGCGAGGTCTTGACGCACCTCGTACGGCCTTCCCGCCCAGGCGTCAAGGGCGCGTGAAGACTGGAGCGGCAGCCGTATGAAGAGCGCCAAGAACACTGGCGATCCGGCCACGGCGTCCGGACGCTGTCCTCACTTTGTCCAACGGAGGAACAGCGAAAGATGTCGATAGACATGGGAAAGCCGAGCACGGCAGGACGGGCCCCGGGCGTGGAGGAGCCTCCTGATACCGGCGTCGGGACGCCCGCGGCAGGGGACCGTCACCGGCTGACGGCCCTCCAGGGACTGGCGGCGCTGTCGCTGGACGCGATGGCGTCCGTGGCGTACGGGCCGGAGTCGATCGTGCTGGTGCTGGCGGCGGCCGGTGCCTACGGGATGGGCTTCACCCTTCCCGTCACCCTTGCGATCGCCGCGCTGCTGGCGGTGCTGGTGGCCTCGTACCGGCAGGTGATCGCCGCGTTCCCGGACGGCGGCGGCTCGTACGCCGTCGCCAAACGCCATCTGGGCCGGCGTACGAGTCTGGTCGCCGCCGCTTCGCTGATCCTGGACTACGTCCTGAACGTGGCCGTGTCCGTCACCGCCGGTGTGGCCGCCCTGACCTCGGCGTTCCCGGAGCTCTACGGGGAGCGGGTGTGGATCTGCCTGGGCATCCTGGTCCTGGTCACCGCGGTGAACCTGCGCGGGGTCGTGGAGTCCGCCAAGGCGTTCCTCGTACCCACCGCCGTGTTCGTCGGGTCGATCCTCGCGATGGTCGTCGTGGGACTCTTCCGCGACGGTCCCGTCAGCACCGCGTCCGCAGCCGGGCACGCCTCCGCCCTCGGCGAGGGCGCGACCACCGTGGGCGCGCTCCTGCTGCTGAAGGCCTTCGCGGCCGGCTGTTCGGCGCTGACGGGCGTCGAGGCCGTCGCCAACGCCGTGCCGTCCTTCCGGGCCCCGGCCGCCCGCCGCGCCCAGCGCACGGAGGTCGCCCTCGGCGCGCTCCTGGGCGTGATGCTGATCGGCCTGTCGATCCTCATCGGCCGCTTCCACCTCCAGCCCGTGGAGGGCGTGACCGTCCTCGCCCAACTCGCCGACGCCTCCTTCGGGCACGACACGGCCTTCTACGTGGTCCAGTTCGCCACCATGGTGCTGCTGGCGCTCGCCGCGAACACCTCCTTCGGTGGTCTGCCCGTCCTGATGAGCCTGCTGGCCCGCGACAACCACCTGCCGCACGTCTTCGCCCTCAAGGCAGACCGACAGGTCCACCGCCACGGTGTGCTGGCGCTGGCCGCCGTCTCCGCGGCCCTGCTCGTCTTCTCCGGCGGCGACACCAACACCCTCGTCCCGCTCTTCGCGATCGGCGTCTTCGTCGGCTTCACCATCTGCCAGGTCGGCATGGTCCGGCACTGGTACGGGGAACGGCCGCGCGGCTGGCGGGCGAGGGCGGCCCTCAACGGCTTCGGCGCCCTGCTGACCGGGGTCTCGGCCGTCGTCGTCACCGCCACCAAGTTCACCGAAGGGGCCTGGCTGATCGTCGTCGCACTGCCGTTGCTCGTGCTCGGCTTCGATAAGATCCACCGCGCCTACACCGAGATCGGTGAACGTCTGGAGCTCGGCCGGGTCCCGCAACCCCCGCAGCGCTCCCGCTCCGTGGTCGTGGTCCCCGTCTCCGGTCTGTCCCGTCTGACCTGCCAGGCCCTCACCGCCGCTCGCTCACTCGGCGATGAAGTCCTCGCCGTGACCGTCACCCACCCGGCCCCGGAGGACCGTCGGACCGCCGAAGCCCTCAGGCGGGACTGGGAGCTGTGGAAGCCCGGTGTCGAACTGATCGAGGTCTCCTCGGAGACCCGCTCGCTCGGCCGCCCCCTGTCGACGTACGTGCGGAAGCTGGCGCAGACCCATCCGGATGCCCAGGTGACCGTCCTCATTCCGGAGACCGAGCCGGCCCACCTGTGGCAGCGGCTGCTCCAGAACCAGCGCGGCTCCGTCGTCGCCCACGCCGTCCGCCGCGACACCGACGCCGTGATCTGCCGGCTGCGCTTCCGCATCACGACCGACGCACGCTGACGCACGCTGACGTGTGCTGATGCCGTGTGTTGATGCACCTCTGACGACGGCTTGACGCGTCTCGTACGCCGCCGTCAAGAGGGTGCCAATTCCTGCGCCCACGTACGTGCTCCGTGCAGAACGGACGCTAGTTTCCTGCCTGTTGCGCTGCCGGGGACCTCGAACACTCACATGACGGCCGAGGGGGTCCATGGAGACGGTCCCCGGCGGCGACACCCTCTCCCGCACCCCGGCCACGAGCCGCCGGGGCTGTCGTGCCTCCCCACCCATCCCGAAGGTCGCTTCATGCCTCCCGCCGCCGCGCAGCACGTTCCTCCGGGTCTCGGCACACCACCGCGGATCCCGACCGACCGACCGTCCCGGAAACGCTCCGGCCGGGTGAAGGTGGCGGACCCCGAGCTCCTCGCCGCCTCCGCACGGGAGGCCGTCGGCAAGCTCCATCCGCGCGAACTGGTCAAGAAACCGGTGCTGTTCGTCGTCGCTGTCGGATCCGTCCTGACCACGCTCTCGGCGCTCGTCCACCCGTCCGTCTTCACCTGGGTGATCAGTGTCTGGCTCTGGCTGACGGTCCTGTTCGCCAACCTCGCCGAGGCCGTCGCCGAGGGCCGGGGCCGGGCCCAGGCGGAATCGCTGCGCAAGGCGCGTACGGACACCGTCGCGGTACGGCTGAACCACTGGACGTACGGGGCCAACCTGAACCGGGCCGAGACCGAGGTGGTCACGCCGGCCGAGCTCCAGCCCTTCGACTTCGTGCTCGTCGAAGCCGGCGAGCAGATCCCGGCGGACGGTGACGTGGTCGACGGGGCCGCGATGGTGGACGAGTCGGCCGTCACCGGCGAATCGGCCCCCGTCCTCAGGGAATCGGGCGGCGACCGGTCCGGTGTCACCGGCGGCACGACCGTGCTGTCCGACTCGATCGTCGTACGGATCACCTCGCGCCCGGGCAACAGCTTCATCGACCGGATGATCGCCCTGGTCGAGGGCGCCACCCGGCAGAAGACCCCGAACGAGATCGCGCTGAACATCCTGCTGGCCGCACTCACCGTCATCTTCGTCCTGGTGGTCGTCGCCATCCAGCCGATGGCCGCCTACGCGCACGCCGCACAGTCCACGACCGTCCTGGTCGCCCTCCTGGTCACCCTCATCCCCACCACGATCGGCGCTCTCCTGTCGGCGATCGGCATCGCGGGCATGGACCGGCTCGTCCAGCGGAACGTCATCGCGATGAGCGGACGCGCCGTGGAGGCGGCCGGAGACGTGAACACCCTCCTCCTCGACAAGACCGGCACCATCACGCACGGGAACCGGGAGGCCGCGGCGTTCATCCCGCTGCCGGGCGTCGACCACATCAAGCTGGCGGACGCCGCCCAGCTGTCCTCGCTCGCCGACGAGACGCCCGAGGGCAGGTCCGTCGTCGCCCTCGCCCAGCAGTACGGGCTGCAGCCGGCCGCCGCGGAGGACCTCAGCAATCCGCGGTTCACCGAGTTCAGCGCCCGCACCCGGATGAGCGGTGTGAACCTGAGCTGGGACAACGGCGCGGGTTGCGCCATCCGCAAGGGCGCGGTGACGCAGGTTTGCGACTGGGTGGTGGCGCGCGGCGGGACCGTACCGCCGCAAGCGGCGCAGTGGTCGGCCACGGTGTCGCAGTCCGGGGGCACGCCCCTGCTGGTGGCGGTCCACGACTGGGACGGCCCGAGGGTGCTCGGGATCATCCATCTCAAGGACGTGGTCAAGGAGGGGATCCGGGAGCGGTTCGAGGAGCTGCGGCAGATGGGGATCCGTACGGTCATGGTGACCGGCGACAACGAGCTGACGGCCCGCGCCATCGCCGTCGAGGCCGGCGTCGACGAGTACCTCGCCGAGGCCACTCCCGAGGACAAGATGGCCCTCATCAAGCGGGAACAGGCGGGCGGCAAGCTGGTCGCGATGACCGGTGACGGTACGAACGACGCACCGGCCCTGGCCCAGGCCGACGTCGGCGTGGCCATGAACACGGGTACCTCGGCCGCCAAGGAGGCCGGGAACATGGTGGACCTGGACTCCAACCCCACCAAACTCATCGACATCGTCGAGATCGGCAAGCAGCTGCTGATCACGCGCGGCGCCCTGACCACGTTCTCGATCACGAATGACGTGGCGAAGTACTTCGCGATCATCCCCGCCATGTTCGCCGCGGCCTACCCGGGGCTCGAAGCCCTCAACATCATGGGCCTGAGCAGCCCGACCTCCGCCATCACCTCGGCGATCATCTTCAATGCGCTGATCATCGTCGCCCTCATCCCGCTCGCCCTGCGCGGCGTCCGCTACCAGCCCGCCTCCGCACACGACCTGCTGCGCCGCAACCTCGGCGTCTACGGCCTCGGCGGCCTGATCCTGCCCTTCGTCGGCATCAAGCTCATCGATCTCGTGGTCTCCACCGTCCCCGGCCTCGGCTGACATCGGTCAAGGCCCCGACCGGCCGCGGATGGCCCTGTACGCGTTAAGGACGCGTCAGGGTTTGTTCGCTCGCGTGCACGAGTGATCAGTTTGCGTACGCTTGCTCAGCTGTCGATGGCGATGGCTGATTCTTTGCGTACGACAGGAGACCCCCGCGATGGCCACCCCTGCCCGCACGTCACGCTTGCGCGCGTGGATGCTGGAAGGCTTGACCGCCGAGAACAGTTCGCCCGCTGCCAAGGAGGCGGCGGCTCAGCCGCACGGTCGGCCGTGGTGGCGGGTGATGTGTCTGACGGGTCTCGACTACTTCTCCACCCTCGGTTACCAGCCCGGTATCGCGTTCCTCGCGGCGGGACTGCTCTCGCCGTTGGCGACCATCGTGCTCGTGCTGCTCACGCTGTTCGGCGCGTTGCCCGTGTACCGGCGGGTCGCGGAGGAGAGCCCGCACGGCGAGGGCTCGATCGCGATGCTGGAGCGGCTGCTGACGTTTTGGAAGGGGAAGCTGTTCGTCTTGACCCTGCTCGGGTTCGCGGCGACCGACTTCCTCATCACGATCACGCTTTCCGCGGCGGACGCGACCGCGCACATGGTCGAGAACCCGCACCTCACCAGCACCCTGCACGGTCACGAGGTACTGATCACCCTGATCCTGATCGCGCTGCTGGGCGGGGTGTTCCTGAAGGGGTTCAGCGAGGCCATCGGCGTCGCCGTGGTCCTGGTGGCCACCTACCTCAGCCTGAACGTCGTCGTCGTGGCGGTCGGGCTGTGGAACGTGTTCACCCAGCCGCAGGTCATCACGGACTGGACGACCGCGCTGACCACCGAACACGGAAACCCGTTCATGATGATCGCCATCGCGCTCGTCGTGTTCCCCAAGCTCGCACTGGGCCTGTCGGGGTTCGAGACGGGCGTGGCGGTCATGCCGCACGTGCAGGGCGATCCGGACGACACCCCGGAGAAGCCGGCGGGCCGGATCCGCGGTGCGAAGAAGCTGCTGACCACAGCGGCCGTGATCATGAGCATCTTCCTGATCTGCTCCAGCCTGATCACGACCCTGCTGATCCCGGCCGCCCAGTTCGAACCGGGCGGCGAAGCCAACGGCCGAGCGCTCGCCTACCTGGCGCACGAGTACCTCGGTTCCGCCTTCGGCACGATCTACGACATCTCCACCATCCTGATCCTGTGGTTCGCCGGCGCCTCCGCCATGGCGGGCCTGCTGAACCTGATGCCGCGCTACCTGCCCCGCTACGGCATGGCCCCGCACTGGGCCCGAGCCCTGCGCCCGATGGTCATCGTGTTCACCCTGATCGCGTTCCTGGTCACCTGGATCTTCAACGCCGACGTCGACGCCCAGGGCGGCGCGTACGCCACCGGTGTCCTCGTGCTGATCACCTCGGCCGCGGTCGCTGTGACCATCGCCGCCCGCCGGGCGGCAGAACGCGGCTGGACCATCGGCTTCGGCATCATCTCCGCCGTCTTCATCTACACGACCGCCGTCAACATCGTCGAACGCCCCGACGGCGTGAAGATCGGCGCCTGCTTCATCGCCGGCATCATGGCCCTCTCCCTCCTCTCCCGCCTCGCCCGCGTCTTCGAGCTGCGCGTCACGCACGTGGAGTTCGACGACATGGCCCAGCGGTTCATCCGCGACACCGCCAACCGCACGATCCGGTTCATCGCGAACGAGCCCGACAACCGGGACCTGGAGGAGTACCGGCAGAAGAAGGAACAGATCCGCGCGGACAACGACATCCCCGCCGGCGACGACGTCATGTTCGTCGAGGTCACCGTCCTGGACGCCTCCGAGTTCGAATCGGGCATGCGCGTACGCGGCGAAGTGCTCCACGACCGCTACCGCGTCCTGACCCTGGAGAGCTCCAGCATCCCCAACGCCCTGGCCGCGCTCCTGCTCCACGTACGCGACGAGACCGGCCAGCGCCCGCACATCTACTTCGAGTGGACCGAGGGCAACCCGATGGCCAACTTCTTCCGCTTCTTCCTCTTCGGGCAGGGCGAGGTCGCCCCCGTCACCCGCGAGGTCATCCGGGAAGCCGAACCGGACCGCGCCCGCCGCCCCCACATCCACGCGGGCTGACCCGTTCGCGTCAAAACGCTGCCAGGAATCCCGCCCGGCCCTCGCCATGACGAGAGCCGGGCGGGATTCTCACTACCGTGACCACTCGCTCGCGCCCCGACCGCGCCAAGCGCCGGACCCTACTCGCCCTCGCGGCGGCCGGCCTGACCCTCATCGCCGCCGGCGCCGCCCTCGACGCCCTGTGGCTGCTCGGGATCGGCGTCTGGGGCGTCATCGCCGCGATGCTGATCGAACTCGTCTACCGGCCTTAGACCGGCACTCCACGGAACGCTCCGCCGGATCGACGAGGCCGCTCCTACCCGCCGATGTCCCGGCTGCGGAAGTCCTCCAGCGTCTCGCGCCGGACCAGGATCCGGGCCGTGCCCTCGTGGACCGCGATGAGCGCGGGCCGGCCGACGAGGTTGTAGCCGGAGGCCATGGACAGCTGGTAGGCGCCGGCCACCGGTACGGCGAGCAAGTCGCCGGGGTGGATGTCGCCGGGCAGTTCCACGTCGGCTGCGAGGACGTCACCGGCTTCGCAGTGCCGTCCGACGACCGTGGCCGTGCAGGTGCCGGCAGTGGCAGTCGAGTGCCGACCGATCAGGCGGGGCGCGTAGCGCACCCCGTACAGGGCGGGGCGGGGGTTGTCGCTCATGCCGCCGTCGACGGCGACGAACACCTTCTCCCCGGTGTGCTTGACGGCGAGCACCCGGTACAGGGCGACCCCTGCCGGACCGGCGACGGCACGTCCGGGCTCGATGAGGAGTCGGGGGACGACCAGTCGGGCGGCGGCGCACCCTTCGATGAGCTCGGCGCGCAGCCGTCGCGCCAGCGCTGTGAGGTCGAGGGCGGGCTCGCCGGGCCGGTAGGCGATGCCGTGGCCGCCACCCATGTCCAGTTCGGGCAGGACGATGCCGTGCGCGTCACGGATGCGGGCCATCAACCCGACCATGCGGCGCAGGGCCACCAGGTAGGGCTTCACATCGGTGATCTGGGAGCCGATGTGGCAGTGCAGGCCGGTCAGTTCGAGCTGCGGCTGGCTCAGGATCCGGCTGATGGCGTGCTGCGCGCCCCCGTCCGTGAGGGACAGGCCGAACTTCTGGTCGTCCGTACCGGTGCGGATCTTGTCGTGGCCGCCCGCCGAGACGCCCGGCACCACCCGCACCATGACCTTCTGGTGCCCCTCGGGGCCCACAGCAGCCGCGATCCGCGCGATCTCGGACGGACCGTCGATGACGATCCGCCCCACGCCGAGCCGCAGCGCCGCCTCCAGGTCGCGGGGCGACTTGGCGTTGCCGTGCAGCACGATCCGTTCGGGCGGGAACCCGGCGGTGACGGCGAGCTCCAGCTCCCCGGCGGAGCAGACGTCCAGGCCCAGCCCTTCCTCCTCCACCCAGCGCACCATCGCGCGGCAGAGGAAGGCCTTCGCGGCGTAGTGGACGTCGGCGTCGGGGAAGGCGTCCTGATAGGTCCGGCAGCGCCCGCGCACCTCGCCCTCGTCCAGGACGTAGACCGGGGTCTCGAACCGCTCGGCGACCTCGGCGAGCGACACCCCTGCGACGGCCGGATCGCCGTGCGGGAGCCGCTGCGCGGACGCGGGCCATATGGACAGGTCGTCGGCGCCGGTGGCGACCTCGGAGAGTACGGCAGTGGTCATCGGGACTTCCCTCTCAGAGAGCGCGGACCGCGACGTCGGCCGTTCGAGCCGGCACCGGGGTGACGGCGGGAGCCGTGAGGGTCGGGTCGATCGTCAGCGAGCACGCGCCGAGCGGCGAAGCCAACGCGCGGAGCGCCGACTCGGACAGCCGGATCCAGGGCTGCTCCGCGCCGAGCGTCGCGGCCAGCAGGTCAGGGCGGGTGAATCCGACGGCGGTACGGTCGCCCAGCGGGGTGCGGAACATCCGGAGCACCACCTCCGCGATCCCCGGCCGGACGGGCACGTAGAGGGGTCCGGCCGGGACGCGTTCTTCAGGCTCCGGGTCGTTTTCGTACTGGAACAAACACATGGGGCCCTCCCAGAGGAACCACGAGCGGCAGTGGAGGCCCCGGGTGCGGGGAGGCAGTCCGGGGCGCGACAACGAAGCTATCCCCGGGCTCCCACACCTTCCGCCCTGCCTTGGCGGGTCCTTGACGACGACCCGCCCAGTCCATACGGATCGCTGACGGACGGCGTCAGGAACCCGTCACGGCCACGGACCTCGGCGTGAGAGAGCCGTCAACAGCCGCACCGAAGCCCCCGCGGAGCGCTTTCATGTGAACCAGCCGCCGAGGACGAGGGGACGGAAACTGTGCGCAGAGTCGTGGTCGGTGTCACGGGCCGCCCGGGGAGTCTGACCGCATTGCACCGGGCGGCGGCAGAAGCCCGACTGCACGATGCGGAACTGAGGGTCGTCCTGGCCTGGCAGTCACCGGGCGACGAACTCGGGAGCCGCAACGGCCTCGGGCCCTCTGCCCTGGCCCAATGCCGTGCTGCGGCCGTCGAAAGACTCCGCGAGGCCCTCGACACCGCCTTCGGCGCCGCGGGACCCGGGATCCCCCTCGCGGGCCTCACGGTACGGGGGACTCCGGGCGCAGTTCTCGTGGACACCGCCCGTGACCCGGACGGCCTCCTCGTGGTCGGCACGGGATCCCGCGCCGCACTGCGCCGCCTCGTCCGGCCCTCGGTGGCCCGCTACTGCCTCGCGCACGCCGCCTGCCCCGTGCTGGCCGTTCCGCCGTCCCCGCTCCAAGCCGAGCTGGAATCCGTGCACCGTCGCAATGCCTGGCGGATCCCGCTGGACCCGCGCGAGCTGGCTTCCTGAGGAACAGCAGGCGGCGGCCCCGGTCCGTCGCCGCCCCGGAGCTCTGGCGGGTGCGCCGAGGGGGCTGACCAGCGCTGTGGCGGGGGCTGACAGGCGGGACGTCCCGCTGTCAGCGTGCGATCAGTGGTCTGTCAGCGGGCCCGGGCACCGTCGTGGTCATCGAGAACGACGACACCCGACGACACCCGACGACATCCGACCAGGAGGACCCCATGAACGTCGACGCCACCCAGAAGCCGCAGGACGAAAAGGCCCGGACCGAGCTCGCCGAGTTCGTCGAGCGGGCCGCCACGCAGTTCGGTATCCCCGGCGTCACCGTCGGCGTGTGGGCGGACGGCCGGGAGACCTTCGCGAGCCACGGCGTGACCAGCCTCGACAACCCGCTGCCCGTCGACGAGGACACGCTGTTCCAGGTGGGCTCCACGACGAAGACCTTAACGGCGGTGGCGCTGATGCGGCTGGTCGCCGACGGCCGCGTCGAACTCGATGCGCCGGTGCGCCGGTACGTACCCGAGCTCGTCCTCGCGGACGAGACGGCCGCGGCCGAGATCACCGTCCTGAACCTGCTCAACCACACCTCGGGTCTGGGCTGGAACATCATCGTCGACACCGGTGACGGGGACGACGCCCTGGCCGCCTTCGTAGCGAGGATGGCCGAGTTGGAGTTCATCGGCGAGCCCGGTGCCCGCGCCTCGTACAGCCAGGCCGCGTACAACCTGCTCGGACGCGTCCTGGAGAACGTCACGGGCCTGACGTACGAGCAGGCCGTCGCCTCGCTCGTGTTCGGGCCGCTGGGACTGTCCAACAGCTTCTTCGGCACCGCCGACGTCATGACCCGGCGGTTCGCCGTGGGCCACGGCCCCGGCGAGGACGGCAACCTCGCCGTCGCGAAGGAGTGGCGGCTCACCCGGGGCAACAACCCCGGAGGAGGTCTCGCCTCTTCTGCGGCGGACGTCCTGGCCTGGGCGCGGTTCCAGCTCGGCGACGGCCGAACGGAGAACGGCGAGCAGCTCCTGCCGGCCGAGCTGCTGCACCGGATGCGGGAACGGACCGTCGAACTGCGCGGCAGCAACCTCGGCGACGGCTTCGGCATCTGCTGGTTCCTGCGCGAGGTGGACGGTGTTCGGACGATCGAGCACGGCGGTTCGGCCAACGGCCAGTTCTGCGAGCTGGTGATCGTGCCCGAGCGGAACTTCGCGGTCGTCGCCATGGCCAATGCCGGCCCGGACGGCATCCCCTTCAACCGGACGGCCGTCCGCTGGGCCCTGGAGCACTACCTCGGCGTCGTGGACAAGGACCCGGAGCCGCTGCCGTACGACGAGGTGCGGGCCGCGGAGGTCGTCGGGGCCTACGAGAACGACGTCATGACGCTCACGGTCGCCCTCGACGGCACGGCGCTGACCATCGCGGCAGCGATCAAGCCGGAGATCCGCGAGGCGGCCGACTTCGAGATGCCCGCGGACCACGAACCGGCCGCCATGGGCCTGCTGCCCGGCGACGGCGACGAGTTCATCGTCACCGCCGGTGGACTACGGGGGCAGCGCGGCTTCTTCTCCCGGGACGCGAGCGGTGCCGTCACCGGCGTCGACCTCGGCGGCCGCATCTTCCACCAGGTGCCCACCGCCTTCACGTGACGGGCCAGCCATGGGGCGCGGACCGGCATCCCAGGGAGGGGAGAGAGCCCTTCGGATCCCCCGTACCGTCGTCCGCGAGGTAGCCGAGTGCGGCGTCACGGAGAAAGGCTTGGGGAAGGTGGAGCCCGACACCGAGCCTGCGGGCATCCATCGCCGCTTCCAGCGAGCCCTCGCCACAGGCGCGCCGCGCTCGTAACGGCTCAGCAGCTCCGGCGATCCGGGCAGGTCGGCCAGGTCCTGCGTGACGCGGCCGTGACTCCGCGCCCGGTCCAGGGCGTCTGCGAGCATCCGGTCGCCCTCTCGAGCGAACGCCTGCGCAGCGCGCAGCGCGTCCTGGTCAGGCCGAGAACCGGCCGTCGTATTCGGGCCAGAGGGTGCCCAGAACGAGGACCGGCCGGCGGTCAGGATGCGTGAGCAGGGCGCGCAGGGCAGCCGCGATGCGGTTCACCGTGCCGGGGACCGCCCAGGTAGTGCTGCGCCTCGTTGAGCCACACCACTGTCCGCGGAGCAACCCGGGCCAGGCCCTTCAGGGCGGCTTTGGCGCGCGTCGGATCGTGCGGGTGCCATAGCCGCCACCTCCGTCAGCAGTTCCTCGCGAGCCAGGCCCAGTGTGCGGGCAGTCCCTCGGCGAGCTTCTTGCACAGCCCAGCCAAGGCGGCGTCGCGATCACCGTCGCCCATTGCTCCCCCTGGTTCTGATCTGTTCGCCGGGGTTCATTCTGCTGTGGTGAACCCCGGCGAACGCGGTTTCCGAGACGTTCCGAGCAACCGCCCGTCGCTCCACGGAGACCGCCATGACCCAACTCGCCATCGCCCTCGTCGTGGTGGTCGCGATCCTCGCGGCGGCTGCCGCAGCCCTGACCACGCTTTTTGCCTCCTGATCACCGCATCGTGCCGCGAAGGCTTCACCGACGGGCACGTGAGCAACAGGCCGACCGCCCGTGGGGCCGGCCGGGTGGGGGCGTCACCGGTTGGGGCGGGTCGAGTAGCGGCTGCGTGCGCAGGGGTGATCGTCTGGCCGCGACGGTCCGCCCGGCCCGTGTTCGCCGGTGACGCGAGGCGGTCGTCAGCAACTCTGAGCGAAGGGATCGTCGTCATGGGCCCAGAACAGGGGCGGGCGAGAGCGGACGGAACGGTGGGCAGCCGAGTCGGCCGGTACGTGCTGGGGCTGCTGTTGTCCGCGGCGATGGCAGCATCGACCGTAGTCGCTCTTCCGGTCGGCCAGGCAGCGGCGGTACCACCGGGGACCTACGTCTACGTCTCCAACCTCAACAACGACAACGTCTCGGTGATCGACACCGTCACCAACACGGTGACCGCCACCATCCCCGTCGGTGACGGCCCGCAGGGGGTGGCGGCGACTCCGAACGGAACCCGTGTTTACGTCGTCAACAGTGTCAGCGACACCGTCTCGGTCATCGACACCGCCACCGACGCGGTGACCGCCACCCTCCCCGTCGGCGACTTCCCCGTCGGGGTGGCGGTGACACCGGACGGTACCCGCGTCTACGTCCTCAACTCCGTGGCCGGGACCGTGTCGGTGATCGACACCGTCACCAACACCGTGACCGCCACCATCCCCGTCGGGTCCCAACCCGTATCGGTGGCGGTGACACCCGACAGCACCCGCGCCTACGTCACCAACCGGCTCAGCGACACCGTCTCGGTGATCGACACCGCCACCAACACGGTGACCGCCAGCATCCCCGTCAGCGAGGGGCCCTGGGGGGTGGCGGTGACGCCGGACGGTACCCGCGCCTACGTCACCAGTGTCGACCTCAGCGACATTGTGTCGGTGATCGACATCGCCACGAACACTGTGACCGCGACCATCATCGCCGGCAACGACCCCCAGGGGGTGGTGGTGACGCCGGACGGCACCCGTGCCTACGTCGCCAACGCCTTCAGCAGCACCGTCTCGGTGATCGACACCACCACCAACACCGTGACCGCCACCATCGCCACCACCAACAGGCCCGGCGAGGTGGCCATGGCACCGGACGGCACCCACGTCTACGCCGTCAACGGCACCAACGACAACGTGTCGGTGATCGACACCGTCACCAACACGGTGACCGCCACGGTCCCCGTCGGCGACTTCCCTCTCAGGGCGGCGGTCACGAACGTGGGCAACATCCCGGTACCGGGCGATCCGGTGCCGACCGAGCTGAAGCTCAAGACGACCAAGAAGAAGGGCAAGGGCAGCAAAACCCTCACGCTGACCGCCCGGCTGACGGCCGAAGGCCAGCCCCTGCAAGGCGAAACCGTCACCTTCACCACCGCCGGCACGACACTGTGCACGAGCACCACCAACACCCACGGCCAAGCAACCTGCACGATCCACAGCAGGCAGGCCAAGCACACCTGCTACACCGCCACGTTCACCGGCGACGACACCTACCAGGGATCGACCGCCACCACCTGTCTCCCCTCCCACGACAAGAAGGAGGAGGACAAGGAGCCGTCCGGCCTGCGCACAACCGCCGACGCTTTGACCCCGGCGTCGTCGTCGGACTGGAAGGCGGCCACCACCCCGTAGAGGCCGAGCGCGATGACGCCGGCGCCGATCCAGATCCAGCCCTTGTGCTCGCGGATGCCCTGCCAGACCAGCCTTCGAGGGCTTCGCCCGACCGGCCCGCGAACGCGATCTCGTCGCCCGGATCGCCGAGCTGCCCGAGAAGATCGCCGGACTCCTGGACCGGCTCAAGGCCGGGGGCCGGAAGCTGCACGCGGCGCCGACGAGGCCCGCGGCCTGGCCACCCCCGACCGTGACCGGCTGCCCGCCACGCCCCCGGGCGCCATCGAGCTCGGTGCTCGGACGGCTCGACACCGCCGCAAGCCGTGACCCCGCAGCGGGTACCGCTGCGGGGTCGCCGCCCCCGCCCAGGAGCACGGGCCCGCTCGGACAAGGCTCGTTCCCCCGGCGCACGGCCACGACCTGGGCGCGCCACGTGAGGGCAGAGCCCGGCGGTCGGGAGTTGCCGGAAGGAACGGCTACGCGTGCGGAGGCACCTGTGCCGACAGCCGCGGCGTACGCGGCGGCACCGTGCGCCGGCTGCCGGTCCGCTCGAAGGCCGCGGCGAGGGCCAGCAGGGCGTTGTCGTCGTAGGCACGGCCCGCGAAGGTCAGCCCGACGGGCATGCCGGTGTCCGTCATGGTGCCCATCGGCACGGTCACGGTCGGGATGCCGAGGTGGCGGGGGACCAGGTTGCCGTTCGCGACCCAGACGCCGTTGCGCCAGCCGAGGTCGGCGGAGGCCACGGACACGTCCATGTCGGCGGGCCCGACGTCGGCGACCGCGGGGAACACCACCGAGTCCAGGCCCAGTCCGTCCATCCACAGCTCCAGGTCGACCCGGCGCGTCTCCTCGAGACCGCGCAGCCCTTGCTCGAGGTGCGGCATGTCGGTGAGGGACGCGTACGGGCGCTCGCGCACGAGGCGCGGGTAGTCGCCGATCGTGTCGTCGAAACCGTCGTAGCGGTCGGGCAGTTCGCCGTCCTGCTTGGGCCAGATGCGGGTGCTGTCGACCTCGGCCAGGGTGGGGAGCGCCGGGTCGCCGTTGGCCCGCAGGAAGTCGTCCCACGCCCAGGCGGACAGGTCTTCGATCTCGAAGGTGAGGAAGTCGCGGCTGACCAGTCCGCGGGTGGGCAGCGACGGCGCGCCGGGGCGGTCGGACTCGTAGTTCGACACGACGGGGAAGTCGACCTCGACGACCTCGGCGCCGGCGGCCTCCAGGTCGCGGCGGGCGGCTTCCCACAGGGCGATCACCGAGGGACGGGTGTCGATGCGCTGACCGGTCTGGCCGCCGATGCCCCCGGCGGGGTTCGTTCCGGCGTCGGGGTCGGCGTTGATGTACATCCTGGGTACGCCGACGCGCTTGCCGGCGAGCGCGTCGGACGCGGCCACGGCGTCGGCGGGTGCGAGGGCCGGGTAGGAGGCGGGGCGTACCTGCGAGGGGGAGGGCAGCGGCACCCACGGCTGTGCGCGCCACAGGTCCCCGCGCGCGTGCGGGTCGTCGGCCACGATGACGTCGAGCAGTTCGAGCAGGTCGGCCATGGTGCGGGTGTGCAGGACCACGACGTCCATGGTCGGTACGAGCGGCCAGTTGCCGCGGACCGAGATCACGCCGCGGCTGGGCGTGTAGGCGCACAGGGCATTGTTCGACGCGGGCGCCCGGCCCGAGGACCAGGTCTCCTCGCCGAGGCCGAACGCGCCGAACGACGCCGCCGTCGCCGTGCCGGAGCCGTTGGAGGAGCCGGAGCCGTAGGCGCTGGTGAGCCAGTCGGCGTTGTACGGGCTCTCCGCGCGGCCGTACACACCCCGCTGCATGCCGCCGTTCGCCATCGGCGGCATGTTGGTCAGGCCGATGAGGACGGCCCCGCCCGCGCGCAGGCGTTCGATGGCGAAGGCGTCGTGCTGGGCGACGAGGTGCTCGAACGCGGGGGAGCCGGACGCGGCCGTCAGCCCCTTCGCGAGGTAGCTGTCCTTCGCGGTGTACGGGATGCCGTCCAGCGGACCGAGCGTCTCGCCCCGCCCGCGGCGCGCGTCGGAGGCCTCCGCGTCCGCGCGGGCGTCCGGGTTCATCACGACCATCGCGTTCAGAGCGGTGGACGTACCGGGCCGGTCGTACGCCTCGATCCGCGCGAGGTAGGCGTCGAGCAGCTCGACAGAGGTGGTCTCACCCTTCTCCAGCGCCGCGCGCAGGTCGGCGATACAGGTCTCCACAACATCGAATCCACGCGTCATGCGGGTGTCTCCAGGGTGGTCGGGTCGGACGGGCGAGCCGCTGGGCATCGGGGCGACCGACGGCCGTCGCACTCCCCATCGCGCTGACTAGATTTTCAGTCTAGATTAGGAATCTAAACTCCTGGAACGGACTGGAACAGAGGTGAGCGAATCCATGGCGACGTCAGAGACCGGGCCGGCGCGGCCGCAGCACCCTTCCCCGTCGGAAGGTGTGACCGGCGCGGAGGCCGGCGCGGAGGCCGGCTCCGAGGCCGGGGCCAGGGTCGGTGCCGCTTCCCGGCCTGCCGCTGGGCCCCCGGTCGACCGGAAGCGTCAGCCCAGCGGGGACGAGGCGCGGGGACGGGCGATGAGGGCCGCCATCAGCGTCATCGCCGAGAAGGGCACCGCGAACGTGCGGATGTCGGACATCGCCGCGCGGGCCGGGATGAGCACCGGCCACATCCTCTACCACTTCGGCAAGAAGGACCGGCTCCTGCTCGAAGTCCTCGCATGGAGCGAGGCGGACCTCGGGACCCGGTTCCGACAGGCCGCCGACGAGGCCGCGTCCCCCGCCGAGAAGCTGGCGCTGTTCGTACGTTTCTACCTGCCCCGCCACGAGGGCGACGAACGCTACGCGCTGTGGACGCAGGTACTGGCCCAGCGCCACGACGAGGCGGGTCGGGAACTCCTCACCACCCTGCTGGACGGATGGGACGAGCGCCTGGAAGCCATCGTTCGTGAGGGCCGGGACCTGGGACAGTTCGCCGACGTGGACCTTCCCGAGTTCACCATTCGGGCCGTGGCCATGCTGAGCGGGATCTCCGAAGACGTGATGTTCGGACGGTCCCGCTGGCAGCACGCCTCCGCGCACGCGTTCGCCCTGTTCGCCCTCGAGCGCGAACTGCGTCCGACCGGTCGGGCATGACGACGCGCACGGCCGCCGGTCCGCGCCCCGTCGGGGGTGGCCCATCCCGCTCCGTGTCGCGTCATGAGGCCGGGTCGGCGAACCGGCGGACGAAGGCGAGGGCGGTGTCGGCGACCTCGCGCCAGCCGTGGTCGATGGTCAGGGAGTGGCCGCGGCCGGGAATCTCCGTGATCTCCGTGACCGCGTGCGTGTTGCTGGCCTGTCTCTTGTAGGAGGCGTTGGCGATGGCCCAGGGGACGGTGTGGTCCTTCTCCCCGGAGATGATCAACAGCGGTCCGCGGTCGGCGGAGGTGGTGTCGACCTTGGCCTCGGTCCACGGGTTGACGTTCGCCGCAGCCGCCTGGAAGAGGGGTTCTCCCGGGGCAGGTACGGCGAAGGCGGCGTACAGCTCGCGGGCTTCCTCCTCGCCGACCGCATTGGCGAAGGAATAGCGGAACTGCTCGTAGGTCAGGGGTACGGCCCGGTGGTAGTTGGCGGGGTTGCCGAGGACCGCGCTCGCGGCCCGCAGGGAGGACAGGGGCAGCGGCAGCACACCGCGGAAGGGCGCCGGATCGATGGCGACGGATGCTCGGGAGAGGCCGCGCCCGGCGGTGATCTGCGTGATCAGGCCACCGAAGGAGTGGCCCACGACCACGGGCTTGCGGTCGAGTGCGCGGATGAGGTCGCAGAAGTGGTCGGTGACCTGTCCGACGCTCTTGCCGGCGAAGACCTCGGGGTGGGCGTTGGCCTCCTCGACGGTCTCCGGGTCGTCGGGCCAGCCGGGGGTGACGGGCGCGAAGCCGGCTTCCTCGAACACGGCGACCCAGCGGTCCCAGCTGGTGGGCAGCAGCCACAGGCCGTGGATGAAGACGACCGGGATGCGGCCGGTGGCGTTGGCCGCCTCGACCCGGGCGAGGTCACGTGCGTAGGACGGAGTGGTTCCGGGGGATGACACGGGTGGCTCCTCAGAGGTGGTGGGGCATCAGGCGGTGACGGTGCGGGCAGCGGACCGGATCACCGCGACGACGGCGTCGGGCCTGCTGTACATCGGCAGGTGGGAGGACGGCACCTCGACCGTCCGGGACCGGGCCCGGGAGGCCTGGAACCGCTGGAGCTCGGGGACGATGCCCCGGTCCCGGCTGGAGATCAGGGTCCACGACGGTACGGTGTGCCACGCCGCGCTGCTCACCCGGTCGGTGAACGCGGACCCGCTGAGAGGGCGCTGGCCCGCGGCCAGTACCCGTGTGGTGGGACGCGGAACGTCCTGGGCGAAGACCTCGTGGTAGCGGTCGGGCCGGATGTAGAGGTCGACGCCGGTGGTGCCGTCAGGGCCCGGTACGGGGACGGGCTCCAGCGAGGCTTCGAGCTGGGAGCCGGGGAACCGTGCTGCGAGCTCGCCGAGGACCTCTCCGGCGTCGGGGACGAACGCGGAGACGTAGACCAAGGCCTTGACGTGGGGCGCGGTGGCGGCGGCCTGGGTGATGACCGCACCGCCGTAGGAATGGCCGACCAGGACGACGGGTCCGGGGACGGCGGCGAGCCGGGCGGCCAGCTGGGCGGCGTCGTGGGCGAGGCCGCGCAGCGGGGTGGCCACGGCCACCACCGGGTGGCCGTATTGCTGGAGCCGTTCGGTGACGGGGGTCCAGCTGGAGGCGTCGGCGAAGGCGCCGTGGACCAGGACCACGGTGGCCCTACCGCCGTTTCCCGGTCCGGATCCGGTTTCGGCGGCGGACGCAGCGGCCGCAGGCGCCGCGGCGACGGTCAGTGCTGCCGCGGCGCCCGCAGCGGTCTTCAGGGTGTGGCGTCGGCTCAGTGGACGGCCGGTCATCGTAGGTGTCCTTCCCTTGACGAGGGGCGGGAGGTGCAGGGCTGGTGCGTTCACGGGAAACCCGGCGGGGCGGGGGGCGTGGCCGGGTCGTGCAGCAGGGCGCGTACGGCGAGGCCGCTGGCCGCCCCGACCACCAGCGCGGCCGCGGCCGACCAGCCGGGCCAGTGGGGCAGGCCGAGTGCGCGGTCGACGGAGAAGCGGCCGGGGCCCGTGAGGGCGATCCCGGTGGCGATTCCGATGAGCACGAGGGGGTACTCGTAGCCGTCGTGCTGCACCCACAAGCCGTGGGGCCACTTGACGGTGAGCGCGACGGTCATCACGCCGATCGCCATGGTGGCGCCGAGCGGAGTGAGGGCTCCGGCGGCCAGCAGCAGGCCGGAGCCGATCTGCCCGGCCCCCGCGGCGAGGGCGGTGAGCGCCCCGCCGCGGAAGCCGTCGCGCCGGAACTCCGCGGCCCCGCCCGCCAGTCCGCTGCCGCCGAGGCGGAAGCTGACCTTCTGCACGCCGTGCGCGGCGATCAGCAGGCCCGCCAAGAGGCGGAGGAGGAACAGTCCGGTGTCCATGCTCGAACGGTCCGGTCAGCCGGCCGCGTGCGGGTCGACCATGGAGTGGGCGTAGACGACACCCAGGCCGTACGCACCTCCGTGCTCCTTCACCACGTCGGTGGTGGCGACGTACGTCTCGGTGCGCGCCCAGTCGCGCTGGAGCTCCAGGAGCACCTGCAACCAGGTCACGGGCACGGCGCCGGCGGCGGTCATCCGTTGCAGGGCGTGCTCGTGGGCGGCCGGTGTGACGCCGGCCGAGGCGTCGGCGACGACGTAGACCTCGTACCCCTGGTTGAGTGCGGAGAGGGCGGGCAGGACGAGGCAGACCTCGGTCCACAGACCGCAGAGCACCATCTTGTGGCGGCCGGTGGCCTTGACCGCCTCGACCAGGGCCTCGTCCTCCCAGGCGTTCATGGAAGTCCGGTCGATGACCTCGTGCTCGGGGAACACCTCGCGCAGTTGCGGCAGGATCGGTCCGGAGAAGGACTCGGCGGCCACGGTGGACAGCACGACGGGTACGTCGAAGACCCGGGCGGCCTTGGCCAGGCCCACTGTGGCGTTGATGACGGCGACGCGGTCGGAGCTGGCGGCGCCGAAGAACATCTGAGGCTGGTGGTCGACGAACAGCACCATCGCGTTGTCGGGGGTGAGCAGGTCGCGGCTGGGCGCGGCGGTGACGGAGTCGAGGTCGAAGTTGAAGTCGGACACGAGGAGTTCCTCTCGGAGACGAACGGTGTGTGGGACGGGGAAGGGCGGGGGACCGGGTGCGCGGGCGGATCAGAGGACGAAGCAGGGATCGAAGACGGCGGGCGGCTCCTGGGGGGTGAAGCCCCGCGCGACCCTCCACTGGCGGTGCTGCTCGGAGGCGACGACTGCCTCCGCCAGCAGATCGGCCTGGCGGGCGCCGGCCATCGAGGGCGGCGGTGTGGCCCGGTAGCCGCCGAAATGCGCGACCGGGCTCCACCCCGGGCTGACCGGCGGGACGGCCTCGTCCAGGCCCTCGTACTCACCGGTGGCGTACACGATCCGGCCGCCGGCCACGGTCAGCAGGGACTCGATGTGCGGGATGTCATCGGCCGCCACGGCGAAGTAGTCGTGGGACAGGACGGCGAAGTCCGCGAACCGGTCTTCGGCGAGGACGCCCTTGTCCGCCTCCTCGCCGGTGAGCCGCGCCCCGCCGAGGGTGTACAGCTCCAGGGCCTGCTCGCGGGAGACCAGTTGCCCGGCCGGCCGCAGGGCCGCGCCGCCGACCGTCCGGCCGGTGACCAGCCAGTGCAGGGCCACCCATGGGTTGTACGAGGAGACGCGCGTGGCGTCGGTGCCCGCCGCGACGGGCAGACCGTGTCGCAGCATGTCGGCTACGGGTGGGGCGAGCGCGGCGGCCTCGGCGCCGTAGCGCTGTGCGAAGGCCGTGCCCTGGAACGACATCCGGTTCTGGACGCTGATGCCACCGCCCAGCGCCGCGATCCGCTCCAGGTTTCGCGCGGAGACGGTCTCGGCGTGGTCGAAGAGCCAGCCGTTGCCGGCCGGGAACAGTCCGTCCGCAGCGAGCCTTTCGAAGACGGCGAGGTCGCGGCTGATGGTCTCGTCGTACGTCGCGTGCAGCCGGAAGCCCCAGCCGTTCTCCATCAACAGCCGGACCGACTTCTCGAACTCGACTTCGTAGGAGCCCAGTTCGGGGCGGGGCTCGGAGAAGTTCTCGAAGTCGGCGGCGGCCCACGTCAGGTTCTCCCCGGCTCCGTTGAGGCGTAGCCACTCGTCGCCGTCCCCCGGCCGGACCGTCGCGGTCCAGCGTGCGAGGTCCGCCAGCTCCTGGCCGGCGGTCTGCGGGAACAAGTGGTAGCCGATCCGTACGCTGAGCTCGCCGGCGCGGGCCAGCTCGGTGACGGTGGCGTAGTTCTCGGGGAAGCTCTGGAAGCCGCCGGCCGCGTCCACGGCCGAGGTCAGGCCGAACCGGTTCAGCTCGCGCAAGAAGTGCCGGGTGGAGACCGTCTTGTCGGCTTCGTCCAGCGCGGGGGCCTTCGCGAGGGTGGAGTAGAGGATCAGCGCGCTGGGGGCGGCCAGCAGCAGGCCGCCGGGCTCGCCGTTCCGGTCCCTCACGATCTGCCCGCCCCTCGGGTCGGGGGTGTCGCGGGTGAATCCCGCCGCACGCACGGCCGCCCGGTTGAGGAGGGCCGACTGGTAGAGGTGCAGGACGAACACGGGGGTGTCGGGGGCGGCCGCGGTGAGTTCGGCCGTGGTGGGCATCCGGCGTTCGGCGAACTGCTCGGCGGTCCAGCCGCCGACCACCCGGATCCACTGGCCCTTGGGGGTGCGGCCGGCCTGCTCGCGCAGCATCGCCAGGGCCTGCCGCAGGGAGGGGACGCCGTCCCAGCGCAGTTCCAGGACGTAGTTCAAGCCGCCCCGGATGACGTGCAGGTGGGAGTCGTTGAGCCCCGGCACCACCCGCCGGCCGAGGGCGTCGACCACCCGGGTGGCCGGTCCCACCAGTCGGGCGACGTCACCGTCGTCGCCCAGGGTCGTGATCCGGCCGCCGCGGACGGCGAGCGCCGTCGCGGCGGGCCGGGAGGGGTCCTGCGTGTGGATGCGTGCATTGCGCAGGACGAGTTCGGCGGCCTGGCCGTCCCGGGGACGACCGGCCGGTCCGGGCCCGGCGGTGATGCCGCCGACGGGCATGCTGCTGCTCACGGTGCTCGCTTTCGGAAGGGGAAGGGGAAGTGGCAGGAGGCCAGGAGGCCAGGAGGCCAAGGGTCAGAGGGTGCGGCGTACGCCGGCCTGCCGTTCGAGGTTGCGCAACTGGACCGTCAGATCGCCCTCGACGGCGCGATGCGCGGGGCCGCTGCGGCCGATGGGGAGAACCGGCTCGCCGCGCATGTCCTCCAGCATCAGGGCGAAGGCCGTGTACAGGGCGACGGCCGCCAGTACGAGCCCGAGGACCCCGGAGACGGTGCCCATCCAGTCCGCGCCGGTGAGGTTGGCGAGTGCTGCCACGCCGAAGCGGGGGACGGCCGCACACAGCACCAGCCACAGGGCCCGCTTGGGCGTCGCGACGGATGCCATCAATACGGCGAAGAGGGCGAAGACGGCGTTGAGGACGCCCAGCACCCGGGCCCCGCCCGGCGCGTCCACGACCAGGGTCAGGGAGTTCACCAGCCACAGCCCCGAAAAGCAGGCCATGAGCGTCGCCGCCAGCACGTCGCGCGCACCGAACGCGAAGTAGCTCACCAGCAGTTGCAAGACGAAGGCAGGCAGGATGGCCAGGCCGACGGCGCGGTGCGCGCCCTCCTCGAAGAGCCCGATCTGGAAGCAGCCGACGATCACCGAGGCGATGGCCACGGAGTAGAAGCCCAGCGGCAGGGGAGAGGCGATGGGCCGCAGGTTGATGCGCGTCATCCGGCGCAGGTCGGGCTCCATGGCGCGGCCTCCGCCCACCGGGCCGTGCCCCGGCACCGCGGCGGTCGCCGGTTCTGGCTCAGCCATCGGCCAGCGCCCGCTCGAGGACCCGGACGGCGAGTTCGATCGCGGACGCTGCCGCCCGGGTTCCGCGCAGTGCGTCGAGCATGACGAAGTCGTGGATGACGCCCTGGTAGCGCACGGCCGTGACGGGCACGCCCGCGGCACGCAGCTTGTTCGCATACGCCTCGCCCTCGTCCCGCAGGACGTCCGCCTCCGCGGTGATCACCAGGGCCGGCGGCAGACCGGTCAGTTGCTCCGTGGTGGCGCGCAGCGGGGACGCGGTGATCTCCGCCCGCAGCGCCGGGTCCGTCGTGTACTGGTCCCAGAACCACTGCATTCCGTCACGGCGCAGGAAGTACCCCTCCGCGAACTGCCGGTAGGAGCCGGTGTCGAAGGCGGCGTCGGTGACGGGGTAGAAGAGGACCTGCTGGCGCAGGTCGAGCCCGCCGCGTTCCTTGGCCATCAGGGTCAGCGCCACGGCCATGTTGCCGCCGACCGAGTCGCCGGCCACGGCGATGCGGGTGCCGTCCAGACCGTGGCCGGCGCCGTCCGTGACGACCCAGCGGGCCACCGTCCAGTTCTGCTCGATGGCGACGGGGTAGCGGTGTTCGGGCGACAGCCCGTACTCGGGGAAGACGACGGCGGCCCGGGCGCCGACGGCCAGTTCCCGGACCAGCCGGTCATGGGTGTGCGCGTTGCCGAACACCCAGCCCGCGCCATGGATGTAGAGCACGACCGGCAGGGCGCCGCTCACCCCGGCCGGTCGGACGATGCGCGCCTTGACCTCGCCGGTGGGGCCGCCCGGGACGATCACCCACTCCTCGTCCACGTCGGGTTTGGCGACCTGGCCGGACTGCACCTCGTCGACGGCCTTGCGGCCCTCGGCGGGCGGGATCTGGAACAGGAACGGCGGTGTCCCGGTCGCTTCCGCGAAGTCGGCGGCGGCCGCCTCGAGTACGGGCGTGACGGGCGTGTGGTCGGTCATGGAGGGGACCTCTCGTCGGATCGAGGGGCGTATGCCCACGCCGTACCGAGCTGCGGCGCAGTCCGAAGCTAGACGGGTGGTGAGGGGTGCGGTCGCCTGTGCGTGCAGGGGAGTTGACCTTCGGCGCAGGGCTCCGACAGGAGGGCACCGGAGAACAGGAACGCGCACGCACGGGCAAGTGGGCGGGCGGCCTGCCAGGAAGGATGTGGGCCACCGCATGCAGACGACCGTGATGGAGGGGTAGTTCGTGTTGTTGCTGGACTTGGAGGACTTCGCACCGCGCGACCGGGTGGACGCGTTCCACCACGCGATGACGGACACCTCCGTGCCGAACGACATCGCGCACGAGGAGCACGAGACGGGGATGCGCGCCCGGATCGAAGGATGGCGGGTGGGCGGGTTGGACCTCTTCGACATGCGGTGCTCGGGGTTCGAGGTCCGGCGGACGGCCAGGCACGTGCGCGCGCACCGGGACCGTCCGGTGGTCTCGGTCTCGCTCCAGACCAGGGGCGTCCACCGAGCCGAGCGGGCCGGAGATCGGTTCACGCTGGGTCCGGAGGACATCTGTGTCTTCCACGAGCTCGCGCCCCGCGCCTACGGCTGGTCCGGATACGGGGCCTCGCAGGCCATCACCATGGACGCGGAGTACCTCGGAGTACCGGTCGACACCGTGGTCCGGGCCTCCGTCCGGCTTCGGGCCAGCCCCCTGCACGACCTGCTCCTGGGGCACCTGCGAGCGTTCTGGCGGGATCCGGGCCGCCTGGAAGCGGACCCCGGAGCCGCCGCCCTCGCGAACTCCACCACCGAGCTGGTGCGCGCCCTCCTGACGTCGGCGGCGCACGACGAGCGGGACCGGCAGGTCAGGGCGGCGATGGACAGTTCCCTGGTCGCCCGGATCACGGCCTACGCGCGCCGCCACCTCACCGACCCCGACCTCGGCCCAGAGCGCATCGCCGTCGAACACGCCATATCCAAGAGACAGCTCTACGTCGTGCTCGGTCGTGCGGGGATCAGTTTGGAACAGTGGCTCATCGGCGAGCGACTGGAGGCGGCGTGCCGCCTGCTGGCTTCACCCCGCCACGCGGCACTGCCCGTATCCGCCGTGGCCACCCGTTGCGGCTTCACCAGCCCCAGCCATTTCACCCGGCGCTTCCGCGCTGCCTACGGGCTCACCCCGAGCGAGTGGCGGCGCCACCGGCTCCGCCGCCCACCCTTGAGCTAGCCCGCGAGGCCGGCTGAGCGTACGGGGTCGCCGTGCAGCGCCCGCCAGTCGCTGGGGGTGAGGTCGTAGGCCTGTTTGAAGGTGCGACTGAAGTGGGCGGCGTTCGGGAAGCCCCAGTGCCGGGCGATGGCCGCGATCGAACGGTGCCGGGCGGCAGGTGCCGCGAGTTCGTCACGGCAGCGTTCCAGTCGCTGCGTCCGGATCCACTCGCTCAGGCAGACGCCGTGGCGTGCCAGGGTGGTGTAGAGCTGGCGGCGTGAGACGTGGTGGTGCGCAGCGATGCGTGCCGGGGTCAGGTCGTCGTCGCCCAAGTGGGCGCGGACGTAGTCCAGGATGCGCAGGTGCAGGGTTTCGCGCCAGGGCTCGGAAGTGAGGTGCTGGTCGCCGAGACGGGCCGTGACGAGGGCGCGCAACAGTTGGATGCCCGGTCGGGCCGCCGCGTCCAGACCGTGTTCGGGGGAGGGCGCGGGGCACGCCTGGTGGCGGGCGATGCGCCGCAGGCAGGTGGCGGTGAGGTCGGCCAGCGGGTCCGTCCGGTCGAAGCGGACCGCGGTCACGCGGTCCAGCAGCTTCGGGGGCAGAGCGAGCTCCGTGCGCGGGATGCGGAAGAAGTGCTGGTGGATACCGTCCTTGTTGAACAGGGTGTAGGGGCGGGTGGTGTCGTACAGCGCCAGATCGCCGGGCTGTAGCACGGCCTCCCTCCCGTCCTGGACGACCATGCTGCTCCCGGAGACCTGCAACCCGACGAACAGGCTCGGCTCCATGTCGTCGTGGGTGAGCGCGGGCGTACGTCGGATGGTCGTTGCGTTCGCGCGCACCGAGCAGACCTTCAGCGGCCCGACGCCGCTGATCGCACCCACCGTGCGAATCAGCCGGGGGTCCGATTGATGCGTGATCTCCACCCGCACCACGCTGCTCCAGATGACCTCGCGGATCGCCTCCGCCCGCTCTGCCGGCGCCATGACCGCGGCGTCGATCATCATCTGTCGGTTCCCCCTCCACCTCTGGCGCCTCTCAACGGGCCGGCCTGAAGGGGAAGTCAAGCGGGTGTCGGCATCAGAGACAAGGCGCGGCTCCGGGCGTTGCGCGCGGCATCGGTCCCGCCTCCTCTCCGACGGGCTTCAGCACTCCGCGGTGTCGGGCTCGGCCTTCACCCGGCCCGCCCCGTTGGCCGGTACTCGTCAGCGCTGCGAGGCGTCGCCCTAGACTTCAGGGTAAATGGTTCGCAAAACCAGGTACGGCGCGGGGGATCCTCGCCCAAGACGATGGGGTAGTCAGTGCTTCTGAAAACGTTCGGCTGGTCGTTCGCGGTCACCGCGCTCGGTCTGATCGCGGCGGTGTTATACGGGGGGTGGGCCGGATTCGGGATCGTGGCGATCCTGTCCATCCTCGAAATCTCGGTGTCCTTCGACAACGCCGTCGTCAACGCCGGGATCCTGAAGAAGATGAACGCCTTCTGGCAGAAGATCTTCCTCACCGTCGGTGTCCTGATCGCGGTCTTCGGCATGCGCCTGGTCTTCCCCGTCGTCATCGTCGCCGTCAGTGCCGAGATCGGTCCGATCGAAGCGGTACGGCTCGCGCTGGACGACAAGGACAAGTACCAGCAGCTGGTGACCGACGCCCACCCGTCGATCGCCGCCTTCGGCGGCATGTTCCTCCTGATGATCTTCCTTGACTTCATCTTCGAGGACCGCGACTTCAAGTGGCTCGCGTGGCTGGAGCGCCCGCTCGCCAAGCTCGGCAAGATCGACATGCTCTCCGTCTGCATCGCGCTCATCGTGCTGCTCGTCTCCGCCATGACCTTCGCCACCCACGCGCACCAGTACGGCGGCGTCCACGCGGACAAAGCGCAGACCGTCCTGATCTCCGGCGTCCTCGGCCTGATCACCTACCTGGTCGTCGGCGGTCTCTCCGGCTACTTCGAGAACAAGCTCGAGGAAGAGGAGGAGCGCGAGCACGAGGCCGAGGAAGCGGCCAGGACGAGCGGCACGAAGGTCCCGGCGGTCGTGATGGCCGGCAAGGCCGCGTTCTTCCTGTTCCTCTACCTCGAAGTCCTCGACGCGTCCTTCTCCTTCGACGGCGTCATCGCCGCCTTCGCCATCACCAACGACATCGTCCTGATGTCGCTCGGCCTCGGCATCGGTGCGATGTACGTGCGTTCGCTGACGGTCTACCTGGTCCGCCAGGGCACCCTCGACGACTACGTCTACCTGGAGCACGGCGCGCACTACGCCATCGGCGCCCTCGCCGTGATCCTGCTCGTCACCATCCAGTACGAGATCCACGAGGTCATCACCGGCCTCGTCGGCGTCGTCCTGATCGGCTGGTCCTTCATCTCCTCGGTCCGGCGCAACCGCAGGCTCGCGGCGGCCGAGGCGCCGGCCGCGGGGTCCGACGAGAAGGCCGGGGTCCCCTCCGGCGTCTGAGCCGGGCCGCCGGTGCGGGCCGCGGAACCGCCGTCAGGCGCAAGGGTCGTGCTCGGCCATTGATCCGCGGCCCGCGCGGAGCATCACCGGGGAGCGGTGCAGCAGCCGGGCGGGGGCACTGGCCCCGGGCTGATCAGTACGGCCAGGACCAGTCCGCGACGTGCGGCAGGTCGGTGCCGTGTGCGCGGATCCAGTCGTGATGGTGGATGCGCTGGTCGACCATGGCCTGGCGCAGTCCCTCGGTGCGGCTTGCGAGGCCGGGTACGCGGTCGATGACGTCCATGACGAGTCGGTAGCGGTCCATGTCGTTGCGCACGACCATGTCGAAGGGGGTGGTCGTGGTGCCGGACTCCGTGTAGCCGCGGACGTGCAGCTGGGGGTGGCCGGTCCGGCGGTAGGCGAGGCGGTGGATGAGCCACGGGTAGCCGTGGTAGGCGAAGATCACCGGCTTGTCGGTGGTGAAGAGGGCGTCGTACTCGGGGTTCGTCAGGCCGTGGGGGTGTTCCTCGTGGGGCATGAGTCGGGCGATGTCGACGACGTTGACGACGCGGACGGCCAGCGCGGGGAGGTGCTCGCGGAGCAGGGCCGCGGCGGCCAGCACCTCCATGGTGGGTACGTCGCCGGCGCAGGCGAGTACGACGTCCGGTTCGCGGGATCCGTGGTCGGTGCCGGCCCACTCCCAGATGCCTGCGCCGCGCGTCACGTGGGTGCGGGCCTCGTCGATGGGCAGCCAGTTGAAGCAGGGCTGTTTGCCGGCGACGATGACGTTGACCTGGTCGCGGCTGCGCAGGGCGTGGTCGGCCACGGCGAGGAGGGTGTTGGCGTCCGGCGGCAGGTAGACCCGTACGACTTCGGGGCTCTTGTTGAGGACGTGGTCGACGAATCCGGGGTCCTGGTGGGAGAAGCCGTTGTTGTCCTGGCGCCAGACGTGGGAGGTGAGCAGGTAGTTGAGGGAGGCGATCGGAGCGCGCCAGGACAGTTCGCGTGCGGTCTTCAGCCACTTGATGTGCTGGCCGACCATGGAGTCGACGATGTGGGCGAAGGCCTCGTAGGTGGAGAAGAGGCCGTGGCGGCCGGTGAGGAGGTAGCCCTCCAGCCAGCCCTGGCAGACGTGTTCGGAGAGGATCTCCATGACCCGGCCGTCGCGGGACAGGTTGCGGTCCGTGGGCTCCGTGATGCCCTGCCAGGCCTTGCCGGTGGCTTCGTACAGGTCGTCCAGCCGGTTGGAGGCGGTCTCGTCCGGACCGACGACCCTGAAGTCCCGTCGCTCAGCCGTGTCCCGCATGATCTGCGTGAGGAAGCGGCCGAGGACGCGGGTCGGTTCGTGGAGGGTGCGGCCGGGCTTGTCGACGGGGACGGCGTGCTGGTCGAGCGTGGGCAGCGGCAGGGGCCGCAGGAGGCGGCCTCCGTTCGCGTACGGCACGGCGCCGAGGCGGCGCTCGCCCTTCGGAACGCAGGCCAGGACCTGCGGCGTCGGGTGGCCGTCGGCGTCGAAGAGTTCCTCCGGCCGGTACGAGCGCAGCCAGTCCTCCAGCTGCCGCAGGTGTGCCGGGTTCTCGCGCACCCCGGCGAGCGGGACCTGGTGGGCGCGCCACGTGCCCTCGACCGGGTCGCCGTCGACGGACACCGGACCGGTCCAGCCCTTGGGCGTCCGCAGGACGATCACCGGCCAGCGTGCGTACTCCCCTCCGGGCTCGGTGCCCGCCGTCCGTGCCTCCTGCTGGATCGCGGCGATGCGGTCCACGGCGTGGTCCAGCGCGCGGGCCATGGCGCGGTGCACCTGGGCGGGGTCGCTGCCGGTCACGTACAGCGGGTCGTGCCCGTAGCCGCGCAGCAGCGCGTCGAGCTCGGCCTCGGGGATCCGGGACAGCACCGTCGGGTTGGCGATCTTGTAGCCGTTCAGGTGCAGGATCGGCAGGACCGCCCCGTCGTGGACCGGGTCGAGGAACTTGTTCGAATGCCAGGACGCGGCGAGCGGTCCCGTCTCCGCCTCGCCGTCGCCGATGACGCAGGCCACCAGCAGGCCGGGGTGGTCGAAGGCGGCTCCGTAGGCGTGGGAGAGGGCGTATCCCAGCTCCCCGCCCTCGTGCACGGAACCGGGGGTCTCCGGCGCCACGTGGCTCGGCACTCCGCCGGGGAAGGAGAACTGCCGGAAGAGCTTGGCCATGCCGTCGGCATCGCGGCCCACGTCCGGGTAGGTCTCGCTGTACGTGCCCTCCAGCCAGGAGTTGGCGAGGACGGCGGGTCCGCCGTGGCCCGGGCCCCAGACGCACAGGGCTTCCAGCGAGCGTTCCCCGATGACGCGGTTGAGGTGGGTGTGCACCAGGTTCAGGCCGGGCGAGGTGCCCCAGTGACCGAGCAGCCGCGGCTTGATGTGCTCCGGCCGGAGCGGTTCGGCCAGCAGGGGGTTGCCCATGAGGTAGATCTGACCGACGGCCAGGTAGTTCGCGGCGCGCCAGTGGGCGTCCAGTTCCGAGATCGAATGCGCGCTCAACGCGGTCATGTCCGCTCCTGCGTACGAGGGTCCGGGACGTTCGTCGACTGAGCCGATGCCGACACCCTGCACCCTGCCGGGGTACGGCCGGCAGGGGAGGACCGTCCCTCGGCGAGGGACGATCGGCCCTTATCCGCACCCGCCCGGCCCGAGGACAGTGGACTCCGGTGGCGCCCGGTCCTCCCCGGCCGGCGCCACCCGTTCCAGCCTGCGACCCCGATGCTTCGCGCATCAGTACGGAGGACAGACCTGTGAAGCGCACCCTCGTCGTCGGAGTGGACGGTTCCGCCGAGAGCCGGGCCGCTGCCGACTGGGCCGCGCGGGAAGCCGTGCGCCGCGACATGCACGTGCACGTGGTGCACGCCTGGCTGTGGCAGCCGCTCGCCGTCCCGGTCGTCCAGGACCGCGGCACCGAGGCCCGCCGGGCCCAGGAGATCCTGGAGGAGACGGAGGCCGGGCTCACGCGCCGACACCCGCGGCTCTCGCTCTCCGCGGAAGTGGTGCCGGACGTTCCCGTACCGGCCCTGCTGCGCGCCGCCAAGGACGCCGAGATGCTGGTGCTCGGCACCCGCGGGCACGGCGCGCTGGCAGGCTTCCTGCTGGGTTCCTACGGGCAGCAGCTGATCGCCTCCGCCGAGTGCCCCGTCGTCTCCGTCCGGGCCCGCGACGGCAAGCCGGTGTGCGGGGGCGACGAGGGCGAGGTCGTCGTCGGGCAGCAAGGCGGCGTGCAGGAGTCCGCCGAGGTACTGGGCTTCGCCTTCGAGGCGGCCGCAGCGCGCAAGGTCCCGCTCCGCGCGGTCCGGGCCTGGGGCCCGCCCCCGGTCTACGGCTACAGCCCTGGTTCGATGTGGATCGCCGAACAGTTCGGCGGTCTGGAGCCGTTCGAGAAGGTCGCGCTGGAACAGGCGCTGGAGCCGTGGAGGCTGAGGTTCCCCGAGGTGGAGGTCGTCGCGCACGTGGAGCGGGGCAGCGCCGGCCACGTGCTGTTGTCCGAGGCGTCGGACGCCCGGCTGGTCGTCGTCGGCCGCCGGGTCCGCGAGTCGGCGGTGGGCGTGCGGATCGGGTCGGTGGCCCATGCCGTGCTCCACCACTAGGCCTGCCCCGTCGCCGTCGTCCCGCACCGCTGACCCCCGGGCCGACGGCGGGCCGAAGTCGACGGCGGGCTGACGGGCTGACAGGCCGACGGGCCGAGGGGCCGACGGCGGAGCCGGGCACGCGATCGTACGGCGTGCCCGGCCCTTCCCGCGGACGGCTCCTATTCGGCGGCCGGGGCCGGGTGCCGGCCGGGCGGGGTCAGCGCGTGACTGGCGATCACCGCGGCCTGGACGCGCCTCTCCACGCCGAGCTTGATGAAGAGCCGCGAGATGATGTTCTTGACGGTCTTCTCCGCGAGGTACAGCCGCCCGCCGATCTCCCGGTTGGTGAGACCCTCGCTGACCATGAGGAGGATCTCCTTCTCCCGGTCCGTGAAGCCGGGAAGCCCCGGGGCCCGCTCCTCCTTGGGCACGTCGCCGCGCATGCGGGCCATCAGACGCGTGGTGGCCCCGGGGTCGAGCATCGACTGGCCGGCGGCCACCGTCCGGACGGCGGTCACGAGGTCGGTGCCGGTGATCTGCTTGAGCACGTAGCCGGAGGCCCCCGCCATCACGGCGTCCAGCAGCGCCTCCTCGTCGTCGAACGACGTGAGCATCAGGCAGGCCAGCTCGGGCATCCGCGAGCGCAACTCCCGGCACACGCTCACCCCGTCGCCGTCCTGGAGCCGTACGTCCAAGATCGCGACCCGGGGGCGCAGCGCGGGGACGCGGGCCAGCGCCTGTTCCGCCGTGCCCGCCTCACCGACCACGGTCAGGTCGGGCTCGGCGTCCAACAGGTCGTGCACTCCCCGGCGTACGACTTCGTGGTCGTCGAGCAGGAAGACGCTGATGGGCTCCGTCGCGGGGGAGGGGACACCGCTGCCGGTCATGACGCAACTCCTTCGCCTGGGTCCGTCCTTGACGCACGAACACCGAAATCCTGCCTCCCCCACGGCCGAACGGACAGGGCCGATCGGCCCTCATCGACCACGTACCGCATGAGGCAAGGAGGTCGGAGCCTCCGAAAGAAGGGACCTTCGGCCCTGTCCCGAGGGCCTGCCGGGCCTTTCCGCGTACCCGCCGCACCGGATGAACTGAGGGCGCACGGGGAACGGCGCGACTCGACGGAGCCGCACGCAGCGCGGAGGAAGCCATGACGACCGCCTTGATCGACCTGAAGACCGTGGGCCGCGACGACCGCGGTGTGAGAATCGCCCTGGCCGGAGAGCTCGACTTCTACACGGCCGGGCAAGTGGCACCGCGCCTGCGCGAGCTCGCCGGATCCGGCCACCGCAACATCGTCCTGGACCTGTGCGGCCTCTCCTTCTGCGACAGCGCGGGCATCGACCTCCTCATCCGTCTCCACCGCCGCTGCTGCGCCGAGGGAACACGCCTCCTGCTGTGCGACGTTCCGCCCCTGGTGGTGAAGTCCATGCGGGTGCTCGCTGCCGACCGAGACCTGCAGTTCGTCGTCCTGTGAGGTGCACACCATGGATCAAGAAGCCTTACCGCGACCCGGCGGTCGGATCGGTGACGTGACCGCCGCCCGGCACATGCGGGAGCTGGACCGGGCCGAGGCCCTGCGGCTGCTCTCGACGGTGTCACTGGGACGCATCGTCTTCACGCAGCACGCGCTGCCCGCCGTCCGACCGGTCAACCACCTCGTCGAGGGCGAGGACATCATCGTCCGGATCCACGACGGCGGGGCGCTGGCCTCCCTGGCGGCGCCCGCCGACGCCCCCGGCGTGGTGGTGGCCTATGAAGCGGACGACATCGATCCCGTCACCCACCTCGGCTGGAGCGTCGTCATCACCGGCTACGCGAGGGCCGTGGTCGACACCGACGAGGTGGACCGGTACGCGCACTTGCTACGCCCCTGGGTGGCACGCCCGATGACCAGCGCCCTGCGGATCCGCCCCGACCTCGTCACCGGGTTTCGGCTGGAAGCGGACCCGACGCGGCTGGTGCCGGCGGCCCGGGCCTGACCCCGCAAGGCGCCCCGGTCCTCAGCTCCCGGTGCGCAGGGGCGCCCGCCAGACGAGCCTGGTGCCCCCCTCATCGGGCGTCTCGTGCGTGAAGGACCCGCCCAGGCCCTGCGCCCGCTCGGTGAGGTTGCGCAAGCCGCTTCTGCGTCCCTGGGCCGGCAGGCCCTTCCCGTCGTCGGTGACGGTCAGCATGATCTCGTCCCGGCCGGCCTTGAGGGTCACGCCGACCCGGGTGGCCTGCGCGTGGCGGGCGGCGTTGCTGAGGAGTTCACCCAGCACAGCCATGACGTGGTCGGCTATGTGCGGCGGTACGTCGGTGTCGAGCAGGCCCTCCATGCTCAGGCGCGGCGGGTGGCGCAGGGTGGTGGCCGCGTCGCCGACGGCCCGGGCGGCGCGCGCCCGCAGACCGGGCTCGCTCTCGCGGTCCTTGGTGCGGAGTCCGAAGATCGTCGACCGGATGATCTTGATGGTTTCGTCCAGGTCGTCGACCGCCCGGCCGACCCGCTCGGCGGCCCCTTCGTGCTCGACGAGCCGGGCGGCGCTCTGCAAGGTCATGCCGGTGGCGAAGAGCCGCTGGATGGCCAGGTCGTGCAGGTCGCGGGCGATGCGGTCGCGCTCCTCCAGCAGGGCTATCTGCTCGGCGTCCCGGCGCCGCTCCGCCAGTTCCAGGGCGAGCGCGGCCTGACCGGCGAAGGCCACGAGGGGCTCCAGCTCGCCCTCGCCGAACGCCGGTTCTCCCGCCGCGCGCGCGAGCAGCAGGACGCCCCGGCTCTCGCCGCCCGCGGTGCCCAACGGGACGGCCACGGCGGGCCCCGATCCGTCCTGCGCCTGGGCCTCGGCCGGGTAGCGTGCGTCGGCCGAGGGCAGCACGGCCGTGACGGGCTTGCCGGCCCGGTGCGCCGCCCCCGAGAGCGTGCCGGCGAAGGGTACGACGAGGCCCTGCCGCGCGCTCGCGTCCGTACCGGCCGCGAACTCCACGACCAGGCCGTCGATACCGGCCACGGGCATGGCGATGTCCGCGAGGCGTGCCGCGGTGATCTCTTGTGCGCGGCGGGCGATGAGTTCCAGCACCGCCGGGCGCGAACTGCCGGACAACAGGCTCTCGGTGATCTCCGCATTGGCCTTCAGCCATCGCTGCTGGCGCTGGGAGCCCTCGTAGAGCCGCGCGTTGTCGATCGCCACGCCCGCCGCCACCGAGAGGGTCGAGATCACGGTCTCGTCCTCGGTGTCGAAGTCGAGACCGCCCCGTTTGTCGGTCAGGTAGAGGTTGCCGAACACCTCGTCGCGGACCCGGATCGGCACGCCCAGGAACGTGCGCATGGGCGGGTGATGGGCCGGAAAGCCGTAGGACGAGGAGTGCGCGCCGAGATCGGTCAGGCGCAGGGGCTCCGGGTGGTGGATGACCTCCCCGAGCAGGCCGTGGCCGGCCGGCAGGGGGCCGATCCCGGCGATCTCCTGGTTCGTGAGTCCCACGGTCAGGAACTGGGCGAGCGTGCGGCCGTCGGGGCCGATCACGCCCAGCGCCCCGTACTCGGCGTCGACGAGCAGCGCGGCGGCCTCCACGATCCGCCGGAGCACCTGGGCGAGGTCCAGCTCCCGCCCCACCGACACGACGGCCTCCAAGAGGCTGTGTACCCGGTCACGGGTGCCGCGCACCGCGTCGATGCGGACCTGGAGCTCGTCCAGTAACTCGTCCAGTCGCATCCGCGGTACCCGGGTCAACGGATTCCCCACACCCACGCGCTTTCCCTCCGGCGGTTCGCTCGGTTGCCCGATCCACGGTCAGCGTATCGACACGCCTGGGCCCGATGGGTGTTGTTGCGCACGGATGCCCGCCGTGACTCACTTGATCGCAGTGCCGGACGACGACGGGGAGGAGACGCCATGGGTCTGAAGAAGGCGGTGTACGAGGACGAGCTGCTGCGGCTCCAGACGGAACTGATCAAGCTTCAGGAGTGGGTGCGTGCGGAAGGCGCTCGCCTCGTCGTCGTCTTCGAGGGCCGCGACGCAGCGGGCAAGGGCGGCACGATCAAGCGTGTCGCGGAACACCTCAACCCCCGCGTTGCGCGCATCGCGGCGCTGCCGAAGCCGACGGAACGGGAGCGCACCCAGTGGTACTTCCAGCGCTACGTGGAGCACCTGCCGGCCGCCGGCGAGATCGTCCTGTTCGACCGCAGCTGGTACAACCGCGCCGGGGTCGAGCACGTCATGGGCTTTTGCACGCCCGCGCAACACCGGCTCTTCCTGCGCCAGTGCCCGGTCTTCGAGCACATGCTCGTGGAAGACGGGATCCTGCTGCGCAAGTACTGGTTCTCCGTCAGCGACGCGGTGCAGGAGGAACGCTTCCGCCGCCGCACCGAGGACCCGCTGCGCCGGTGGAAGCTCTCCCCGATGGACCTGGAGTCCCTCACGCGCTGGGAGGCGTACTCCCGGGCCAAGGACGAGATGCTCGTCCACACGGACACGGTGGACTCCCCGTGGTACGTGGTCGAGAGCGACGACAAGCGCAGCGCGAGACTCAACATGATCGCCCACCTGCTCTCCTCGCTCCCCTACGAGGACGTGGCGCTGCCTTCGCTGACCCTGCCGTCCCGTCCCCCTTCGACGGGCTACCAGCGCCCGTCCAAAGAGCTTCAGAACGCCGTTCCCGACCATGCGTCCACGCTCGGGAAGGACTGAAGCGCGGCAGACCTCCCGCCCCTCCTCAGTCGGTGATCTCCACCGCTTCCGGCTTCGGGAACTCCATGACCTCCCACCCCAGGGGCCAACCGTGCGCGCTGCGCCGGGTGGTCTCCGCATCGAGGCGTCGTGGCACGCGCCGCAGCCACCATCGTCCTTGTTGGTCATCGTGCCCCGGCCAGCCCACGGTGGCGGAGCGGAACCTTGCGTCGATCTCGTCGAGTTCAGGCTGACGGACGGCACGGACCCGTGGCGGCAGCAGGGGCCAAAGACGGGCCAGCGCGGTGCGGCATCCCAGATCGTTCGAGAGTTCCGGAGCCGACCATCCGTACCCCTCCTCCACCTCGTGCACCAACTCGTTCCACTGCTCGAGGAACGAGTTCAGCGTCTGGAGCTGCCGGGTCCCCCTCGACCCGGCCACGGTGCGGACGGCCTCGTGCACCGCCTCGTACTCCTGTGCCGTCAGGGACAATTCGTCGGCCGACTCCGGTGCAACGGGATCCGCACCTCGACTACGTGTCATCGCGCGTCGCTCCTCCTGCCTTGACGGCGACGCCCGGGCGGGGCTCGCCGGCCGGCTCGTGGCCGACCTCGTCCTTCGTCTGCGGCACCTCCTCGATGCCCGGGTGGCGGCGGGCCGATACGACGAGGCAGGTGAGGGCGCCGAGGAAGACCACGACCGAGGTCCAACCGTTCAGGCGCAGGCCGAGGAACGTGTGGGACTCGTCGATGCGCAGGTACTCGGTCCAGAACCGGCCCACCGTGTAGGCGGCGACGTACAGGGCGAAGGTCCTGCCCTGCCCGAGCGTGAACCGGCGGGCCGCCCAGAGGACCAGTGCGGCGACGCCGATGTTCCAGAGGGACTCGTAGAGGAAGGTGGGGTGGTACGTCGCGGTGTCGAGCAGGGTGGACGGACGGTGTGCGCGGTCGATCTCCAGGCCCCAGGGGAGCGTGGTGGGGCGGCCGTAGAGTTCCTGGTTGAACCAGTTGCCCCAGCGGCCGATCGCCTGGGCCAGGGCTATGCCGGGGGCGACGGCGTCCGCGTAGGCGGGGAAGGGGATGCGGTGGCGGCGGCAGCCGAGCCACGCGCCGACACCGCCCAGGGCGATGGCGCCCCAGATGCCGAGCCCGCCTTCCCACACGTACAGGGCTCGGATCGGCTCGCCGTGGTCGCCGAAGTACGCGTCGGGGCTGGTGATCACGTGGTAGAGGCGTCCGCCGGCGATGCCGAACGGTACCGCCCAGAGGGTGACGTCCGCGATGACGCCCTGCTCCCCGCCCCGCGCGACCCAGCGCCGGTTGCCGAGCCAGACGGCGACGAAGACGCCCAGGATGATGCAGAAGGCGTACGCCCTCAACGGGACCGGGCCGAGGTGGAGCACCCCGGTCGAAGGACTGGGGAGGTAGGCAAGATCCATGGTCACTCCGTAGAGGTGTCGATCAAGCGGACGGGTAGGCACGGCGTACCGGGAGCGGGCCCCTTGGCCGTGGCGGTCATGCGGTGTCTTCCCCGGTCCCGTTCCGGATCGTTCGGGCGAACGCCTCGCAGCCGGTGCGCCATGCGGCGTCCAGGTCCGCGCCGGGCGGGAAGCGGCCGTCGAGTTCGAGCACGACCATGCCGTGCGCGAACGCCCAGAACGCGCGTGCGACGTCGATGTCGCCGTGCACCGCGTGGCCCAGCGGCGTCGCCGCACGGTCTTCGAGCCCTTCGGGGAGCGCGGTGCGGGCGAGCGGTCGACCGTGGGTGATGCGGTAGAGGTGCGGGCTGGCGAGAGCATGCCGGCGGTAGGCGCGGGCGAGCACGAGCAGGGGCGGTTCGACGCCGATCTCGGCTTCAGCCGCCTCCAACTCCTCTGCCAACCGGGTCATCCCCTGCACCTGGAGTCCGGCCTCGACGGCGGCCTTGTCGGGAAAGTGCTTGTACAAGGAAGGCGCCCGGATACCGACGCGCTCGGCGATGCGCCGCATCGACAACGCATCCGGCCCTTCGGCGTCGAGCAGTTCCCGCGCGGCGGCCATGATCTGCCGCGCGCGGTCAGCCATGGCGGGCCGTCCGCGGGGACGGGAGCACTGGCGGCTTCCCCGTACCCCGGAGGGGGCGGGTCGGGTCACTGTCGAACGGGGTGCTGCCGGCTGTACCGGTGTTCACTGTGGCCCTCTCGCGCTGCGACCGATCGGATCACCGCGGCTAACGGTGTTAGCCGCGCGTGGCCTCACGGTATGGCTACCGGTGTTGGCCGTCAAGGTTGGACCATGTCGGACTCCGACCGGCCCGAGCCCGAACCCCCGCCGCTGCTGCGCGTCGTGGGCCACGCCATCGAAAAGTGGGAGATTCCCGATTCGGCCAGTACACGTCTGTTTCGCGCCGGTTGGGCTGGATCGGGGTCCCGGACCGTCCGGTGGGTGCTGTGCTGGAGGGGCTGCGCCCGTCGGGGGCGAGCGTCGGACAGCGCACACAGGGGGTCTTCAGCGATGGCTTCTCTGCACTACGAAGTACTCACCGATCCCGCTCCGCTCCAGGTGCCGGTCGCGGGCGAGGAACGCCGGGGATCGGTCTACATCGTCGTCTCCAACCCGACCATGGACGAGGTGATCTGGTACTCCATCGAGATGCGCGTGCCCTGCGGCCAGGCGGACGGTGATCTGACGGCGAATCCGAAGACGATCACCGCGCGGATCGAGCGGAACACCGCGACGAAGCAGGGGGAGGAGCCGATCGTCGCCTGGGACGACAACACGGGTGTCCTCACCGTGACCGCCCGGCCGAACACGCTGTTCCAGGAGGCCGGCTCCATGGCCCTGGTCCTGGACGGCTTCCCGGTCTCCAGCGCAGCGGGACTGGTGCTGCTGCGCGTGACGGAGCGGGCGGCGAACGGCGCCAGGGTGCAGAAGAACCCCGTGACCTTGAGCCTGCTGAAGCAGCTGCCCAAGGTTCCGCGCAACTTCCGTGCGCAGCAGTCCCTGGTGGCCGGAGGCCAGGACGTCGTCCTGCAATGGGACGGGCCCGACACCCTCACCTACCGGATCCAAGGTCCGGACGGCCCCCCGGAGACGGTCGTGCCGACGCAGGGCACGGGCGGCTGGCAGTGGTCGCCGGCGGCGGGCCAGGAGCCGAAGCGGGACGCCACGTACACCCTGATCGCCACCTCTCCGGGCGGGCAGCAGCCCGGGTACTTCCTCACCACCACCGTCCACCTGCGCAGCCCCGAGTTCGAGGGCGTCACCGCGACGACCGGAATCCACAGCCCGTGGGTCCAGGGCACGACGGACAAGGGCCGGATCGTCTTCACCGCGCAGGGCGCCCAGATCCGCGATGCCGCGGGCGACCTCGGCACCCTCTCCGCCGCCAAGGCCGACGCCGACACCGTCACCGCGGAGTGGGTCCGGGGACGCGAGAGCGACGCCGGGTGGATCCGGTTCCCGTCCGACGGAATCCGGGTCGGCCGCGGCGGTGGAAGCGACTTGGGAACCGTCACGGCCGACAAGATCAGCGTGAACGGAATCAACACCCGGTGGGTGGGGGACCGGGACGCGGGCAAGGGATGGGTCGAGTTCCCGCAGTCGGGAGTGAACGTCCGCAAGGACGGAAAACAGGACTGGGGAACCGTCGCCGCTGACCTCGCGGACCTGAACGGCATCAACACCAAGTGGGTGCAGGGTCGCACGGCCGCCGACGGATGGATCGAGTTCCCGGCCTCCGGGATGAACGTGTTCCAGGGCTCCGGGACCCGGCAGTGGGGGACCGTCGCCGCCGCCACGGCGGACCTGAACGACGTGGTCACCGACCGGGCCAAGGTCAAGGAACGCCTCGTCCTCCAGGGCGGGCTGAGCGTCGACAACGTGCTGGAGACGCAGGACGGCCCGCCGCGACTGATCGTCCACGGCCGCCTGGACGCCGAGGGCGAGGTGAACGCCGACCGCACGGTCACCGTCACCGGAGACCTCACCACGCTCGGCATGCTGCGCGTTCAAGGCGAGTCGCGCTTGCAGGGGAAGGTGAACGCCGGCGCGCACCTGTCGGTCCGCAACGAAGGCGCCTGGATCATGCACACGAACGACGGGAAGGTAGCGATCAACGGCGACCTGCGCGTCCACGGGGCGTTCCGCGCCGATTCCTGATCAGGCGCGCCCAGCACGCTGCGTGACGGGCGGTCAAGGGTCGCCTCGTGCCCCCACCCCCGTCCGTAGCGTTGCGCCGCACGGGCGTACCCGGGCGGGTCGTGCGGCACCACGCCCGGGCGGTGCAGCAGCCCGGCCCGGTCAGCGGCGGGGCGTGGAAGGAGTCGGCGGGCGGCGCGCTGGACCCGGACGAGGTGGCCGCGGCCGTCGCGTACGCCTACGGCCGGCCCCCGCAACGTCACCGTCCGCGAGATCGTCCTGGCCTCGACCAGCCAGCAAGCCTGACGGACCCCGCCGCCCTAGGCGGGTGAACCGGACGACACCGCGGGCGGGCCGGGCAGTTGCGGCGACGCACGGGCGGGGGTCAGCCCGACAGGACCGGGCCGAGCCCCGTCAACCGCAAGGCGAACCAGTGTTCGTCCACCAGGACGAACACCACGTCGGGGGCGGCCGTCGTCAGGTCGCTGACGGCGCCCGGCAGCGGCAAGGCGAGCGGTTCGCGGTCGGGTCGGGCCGGGTTCCAGACGCGCAGGGCCCGGTCCGCGCCGACGCCGACGACGAGGTCCTGATCGGATCGGGCGAGCCGGGTCAGGTGGGTCAGCGGTGTGCCGTCATGGAGAAGTGCACGGCCGGCTCCCGCACCCTCCCCGCCCTGGAGGTCCCAGAGTTCCACGGCGTCGCGCGAGCCGGCCGCGCCGTCCGGATCCTGCACGGGCACGGCGAGCTGCCAGTGCCCGGACGGCGTGCTCAGGGCCACCGGCGGAACGCCGGGCACGGGCGGATGCGACGTGCGGCCCACGCTCTGCGTGAAGGAGCCGGAGGCACCGTGCAGCAGGATGAGGCCGCCCGGGGTGACCGAGGCCAGGAGGGCCTCCGCCCGCGGGCGCACGCACGGCACCGCCGTCATGACCGGGAGTCCCTCCGGGTCACTGGCGACGTGGGTCCGGTCGCCCGGGAGCCACAGCAGGGTCCGGGGCGGTCCGCCCTCGTAGTTCACCACCAGGGCCGCCGTCCAGCCCGGCGCCGAGGCGGACCGGAGCGAGGTGATCGGTCCCCGGAGCTGCTCCAGTGCCGCCGCGGTCCCACCGGTGGTGATCTCCTCACGGGTCTCGGCGTCGACGACGCGCACCCGGTGCTTCCGGTACTCCCGGTGCTCCACGAGGGCGATGACCAGCCGGCCGTCCGGCAGTACCTGCGGGGCGACGTGGTCGACCAGGTGCCGTTCGGGCAACAACCGGGCCAGGTTGTCGCCCCGCGCGTCGGTGAGCCAGGCGCCGCCCGCGGCCCCCGCGACGGCCAGTCCCCAGGGCCGGCCGGCCGAGGTCCGGCGGAAGGCCGCGATCGTGCGCGCACGACGGCTGTCGTAGTCCGGCTGCGCGGTGTGGGAGCCGCTGTCACCGGGGGTCCACAGGCGCACCGCGCCGTCCCACCCGGCGGAGGCGAGGAGGCCGCTGCCGCTGCCCCGGCCGGCTCGGAGGGAGGTGAGCGCGTACGACCCGGCCGGGAAGGCGTGACGGCCCCGACCGCGCGAGGGCAGCGCCGCCCAGCCCACGGGCACCACCTGGGTTCCCGCGGCCGCCCGGTATCCCTCCTCCGGAAGGCCGGACATACGGCTCGTCAGCACCCGCTGCGGGGACCCGGTGTACGGATCCACGAGCGTGATCCGTGACGCCAGGCCCGCTACGGCGAGCAGCGTGCGGTCCCCGCCCCCGCCCCCGGTGAGCGGGGCCAGTGCACGTACCCCGCCCACCTTCCCGGGGAGCACCCGCCGCAGGGCGAGTCGCCCCACGTCCCACACGCGCACCGTGCCGTCGTCGCCTCCGGACACCGCGAACGTCCCCTCGTAGGGGGTCTCCCCGTTCGGCGTCCGCTCGCCCGACGCACCGAGGGCGGCGAGCGCGTAGACCGTGCCGGTGTGGCCGTGCAGGGAACCGGCGGCCTCCGGCCCGTCCGGCCCGTCCACGTCCCAGCGGCGTACGGTGCAGTCGGCGCCCGCGGACAGCAGGTACCGGTGCCCGTCGGGCAGCGTCACCGGGGCCACCGCCGTCACCCGTCCCACATGGCCCCTCAGCACGGTCGCGCTCCAGTCCTCGGTGCGCCACAGCCGTACGGAGCGGTCCTCGCCCGCGGAGACCAGGAGCGGGCTCTCGACCCCGTCGAAGGCGGCCAGGCACAGCACCGTGTCCGAGTGGCCCTGGAGGACGGCGACCGCGTCGCCGGTGTCCAGGTCCCATACGTGGAGGTCGCGTCCGGCCGCCGCGACCAGCAGCCGGCGTCCCTCCTTGTCGGTGAGCGTGGTCAGTGCCGTCACGGTGGTGCGCGGGCCGGTCAGCACCATCCGTGTCTCGCCGGTGTCCGGATCCCAGACCCGCACCGTCCCGTCACCGCTCGCGGAAGCGAGTACCTCCCGCCCGTCGCCGGAGTCGAGGGCCTCCAGGGCGAGTACCGGACCCGAGTGCCCGTGCAGGACGATGCTGAAGTCGTCCGGTGCCGTCGAGGCGGCCTCGAGCACCGCGTCGACACGGGTGTGGCCGCGGAACCAACTGACGAGCTCGCACTCCTCGAACATCGCCGTCATCAGCAGGATGCGCAGCCGGTCCGGGGGCGAGAGGGACACCAGACGGTGCGCGGCCCGCAGGTAGAGGCGGGCCACCGGCAGCGTGAACCGCTTGGGCAGGGTACGCACGGCCGCGGCGGTGCGCGTGGGATCGGCGTGGACGAGGAAGCCCAGGTCGCGCATGACCTCCGGCAGCATGCCCGCCGCGAGCGCGTGCGCCGTGAGGTGCCGGCTCAGGTAGGGGTGGGCGGACTGCCAGGCGGCGGGACCGCGGCCGGGCAACGTCGCCAGCAGCGCCCGGGTGATCCGCGCGTGCGCGTCCCAGGGGGACGTTCCCCGGAAGTGGTCGATGAGTGCCTGGTGGTAGAGGCGGTACACGGTCTGGCCCGACTCCCCGGATTCCACGACGTGGAACCCGGCGTTCTCCAGCACCCAGGCGATGTCCTCGTCCGTGTAGTGGGGCTCCCCGCGTCCGGACAGGGCGTCGGCCAGCGCCGGCCAGAGGTCCCGGCGCGGCAGCCCCGCGCCCTCCGCCCAGGCCAGGGGGCGCAGCAGGTCACGTAGCCGATCCGGGTCGGTGACCCGCGCGAACTCCACGTCGAGCACGGCCGCTAGGTCACCCGCCAGCAACCGGTCGACATCGGCCCGTCCTTCCGCGCCGCCGGAGCGCGCCAGCGCCCCCAGCACCGCACGGGTGGCGACCCTGGCGTACAGGAAGATGCCGCCGCTCGCGTCGGCGATGCGCGACGCCCAGGCCGCGGCCCGTTCCTCCCGACCGCGGAAGGGGGAGTGCTCGGCTCCCAGCAGCCGTCGCCGCGCGTAGGCGGTGAGGTCGGCACGGGTCTCCGGCTCGTGGTCGAGCACGGCCGTTTCGTCCGGGGCGAGTGCCCGCAGGAGCGGGCCGGTACCGCTGCCGTCCACCGTGCCGTCGGCGGCCGCGGTGCCTTCGGCGACGTCGGTGTCGGCCGCCCCGGTGTCCGCCGCGGCGCCGCTGCCCGCCGCGGCGCCGGTGTCCGCCGCGGCGCCGGTGTCCGCCGCGGCGCCGGTGTCCGCCGCGGCGCCGGTGTCCGCCGCGGCGCCGCTGCCCGCCGCGCCGCCGGTGCCCGCCGCGGCGCCGCTGCCCGCCGCGCCGCCGGCTCGATGCGGCCGTGTGCCGACCAGGACCCGTACGCCGGTGAGATCGGCGAGCGGGCGCAGCAGGTCGGCGGCGATGGCTACCGCCTCGGCCGGTTTGGCCTCGTCCAGCCCGTCGAGGACGACCGTCACCCGTCGGCCCAGTTCGCCGACCTGCCGCACGACTTGCGCCGCCGTCAGCCGGCCGTCATCGGGCACGGGCAGACCCAGGACATCGGCGACGGCGCGCAGGCAGTCGTCCAGGGTCTTGTTCCGGCAGGACAGGGCCAGATCCACCGAACCCAGCGGCGGGAGGGCGGAGTTGGGCGTGTCGTTGAGTCCGCCCTCGTCGTCGGCGATGGCACGCAGTGCGGGCACCGAGAGGGTGGCGATCCTGCCGAGCAGGGCGGACTTGCCCGTACCGGGCGATCCGGTGATCGCGAACAGCCCTCGATCGCTGTGCTCCAGCCAGCCGAAGACACGCCGCAGCAACCGTTCGCGGCCGCAGAAGTACCAGCCGGTCTCACCCACCTCGATCCCCCGGGCCGAGAGCACGAGGTGCTGGTCCACGTCCGCCGACCGCAGTCGGCGCAGCCGCTTGGTCTCCACGTCCTCGTCGGGGACGGATGCCGACGGGTGCAGGGGGTTGCGCAGGGCCGGGACGGGCGCGCCCAGGGCGCGGAAGGCGGTCGCGGCATCGTGGTCCGACAGGATCCGGGTGATCGCGTCGGCCAGTTCGTCGGAGCGGATGGTCTCGTCGTGTTCCGTCCAGCGCCGGTCTTCGGGACCGTGCCGCACGACGTGCTCCAACGTCTGCGCGAAGAGCCCGTCCTCGGCGCTGTCGTAGCCGCGGGTCGACGCGATCACCGCGAACCGCCGTTCGGGTCCGGCGCTGCTGGTGCGGTCCAGTACCTCGCAGATCTCCGTGGCGATGCGGGACGCGGCCGTTCCGCCGGCACAGCAGTCGAGGAGGATCAGGACCTCCTCGAACTCCCGGTGCGCCAGGAAGCGGGCCAGCGCCTTCGCGGTGATCGCGCTGAGCCCGTCCAGTCGGGTACCGGGGGAATCGGAGGCTATGAGGAAGTGCTCGCCCGCGTCGACCGAGCCGTGCCCCGTCCAGTACAGCACCAGCCGCGTGCCGGACCGGTCCCAAGCACGTAACCGCTGGGTGATGGTGGCGAAGTCGCCGCTGCTCGCGAGGTCAGGCAGCTCGTGGACGTACCCCAGCGAGCGGAACAGCCGGTAGAGCCGCTCCACGCTGGCCGGTACGTGGCTCAGCCGCCGCCAGCTCGCATCCTGGTAGTCGCCGACGCCGATGAGGACGAAACTGTCGTCGTCGTTGCTGCCGCCGTCCGTCACGCGCACCGCCGCACTGTGCTGCTCCCCGTCGCCGTGCTGGTGATGCGTACCGATGCACCGACGCCCCGTGGCCACGGGCCGAGGGTGCGGCCGATGGGTAGCATGTGGTCTACCGTCAACCAGCGGCATCGTACGGCGGATCGGGCAACGGGGGTAATCGTGCCGGGAATTCCGGTCGCGGATCTGGTGGTGGTCCTACCCGGCATCATGGGCAGCGTCCTGGCCCGGGACGGGCGTGAGGTCTGGAACCACACGCTCGCGGTGGCCGGAAGGCATGCGCTGGGCAGGCTGGGAGAGTTACGGAACCTGGCGCTGCCGAGCGACATCGGGGACGCCGACCCCGGGGATGGCGTCGAGGCCGTCGGCCTGATCAAGGGGTTGCACGTGTTGCCGGGGGTCTCCGCGATCGACGGATACGGCCCCCTCCTGGCCTTCCTGGACAAGCGGTTGGGCGTGTCCGAGCGGAACGGCAACCTCCTGCCCTTCCCGTACGACTGGCGGCTCTCGGTCCGGCTGAACGCGCGCCGGCTCGCCGCCCGGGTGGAGGCTGCCCTGGCGGCTTGGCGCCTCCGCACCGGTGACCCCGCCGCGCGGGCGGTGTTCGTGGCCCACTCGATGGGCGGCCTGGTGGCCCGCTACTACCTGGATGTGCTGGGCGGCAACCGTCATGCCCGACGCCTCGTCACCATCGGTACCCCCTACCGGGGTTCGGTGAACGCGCTCACCTCGCTGCACACGGGTGTGGCGCCGGGCCTGGGCCGCCTGTCCGCCCCGTTCACCGGGCTGGCCCGCTCCATGCCCTCGCTGCACCAGCTCCTGCCGACCTGGCGGTGCCTGGTCGACCCGGAGGGCCGACGCGTCCCCCTGGGCGGGTCGGTCCGCGTGCCCGGCGTGAACGAGGCACTGGCCGCCGACGCACTGCACCTGCACGAGGAGCTGGACCGCGTCGCTGCCGGCGGCTACGACCTGCACGTGTTCGGCGGCTACCGCCAGCCCACCTTGCAGTCGGCGCGGGTCGACGCCGTCGCCCTCGCCGGCCTGCGGGACGTCGACGGCACCGACCACCTCGGTGACGGCACGGTCCCTCGCTTCTCCTGTTTCCCCGCCCAGTCCACGGACGACTCCACCGTGCGCTTCTTCGCCCAGAAACACGGGGCCCTGCAGAACGAACGGGCGCTCCTCAATCAGCTGGAGGCGCTGCTCACCTCGCGCGACCCCCGTGAGTTCCTGGACGGGGCCCAGGAGTTGACCGTCGACGTGCCCGAGATCGCCGAGGGGTCGGAGTGTCCCGTGGGCGTGACGGCTGCCGAGGACCGGCTGCTGCTGTCCGCCACCGTCGAGGACGTCGAGACGGGCCGCTCCTACGGCCCCAAGACCCTGCGCAACCACGGGAGCGGACGCTACGGGACGCGTCTGGTCCTACCCGGCCCGGGAACGTGGCGGGTGACCGTGGGCGACCCCGTCAATGCCGGCCGGGTGCACGCGGTGAGCAGCATCGTGCTGGTGGGACCGCAGTAGGAGGGCGTACGGGCCGTCGCGACCGGTGGGGCCGGGCCGTCAAGGCGGGCCACGGGCCACCTGCTGGGGCTCCCGCGAACGGGGCGTCTGGGGGCAAGGAACAATGCAGGGCATGGAAGATGCGTTCACACTCCTTCGGCAGGCCGTCGATCTGCTGCCCGAGGACGCCGTCGCAGAGAACGGCCGGACGGTCGGGGACGTTCGCGAGGACGTCAGGCGCCAAGAGTGGGAGATGGTGCTCGGCGTTCTCGAAGAGATCGGGGACGTCCATCCCGTGTCCGTGGACTTCTGGGAGCTCCTCGCCGAAGCCGCTCGGCAGATGATGCTCGACCGCAGTCACCGTTGGTGTCAGTGGCGGGGCTGGGAAGTCCAGCACGGCACTGTCCGGGCCACCTTGAGTTTGATGGATCCGCAGGAGGGCGGACGTCGCACCGCATTTTCCGGGGACGGGCGGCTCAGGCCGATGTGGGACATCGGCAATCGCACCACGGACGGAGAACGAGAGCTCAACATCGCAAGGCTATGAGCTCGTAACACGATCATGAGGTGGGCTTGTTGAGGCGTCGCCAACAGATGAGGCTGCAAGCGAGGGAGACAAACGCGTCGTGGAGCTCGGTGCGCCGTTCCCACCGGACGGCGAGTCGTTTGAACTGGTGGAGCAGGGCGAAGGTCTGTTCCACGACGTAGCGGAGCTTGCCCATGCCCTTGATGTTCGGGGATCCCTTGCGGGAGATGACGGGCAGGATCCGGCGTTTACGCAGCTCATCACGGTTGGCGTTGGAGTCGTAGCCCTTGTCCCCGAGCAGAGCATCGGGACGTCGGCGGGGCCGGCCGGGGCGGCCCGCCACCGGTGGGATGCCGTCGACCAGGGCGAGAGTCTGGGTGACGTCATTGACGTTCGCCGCAGTCGTGATGACTTTGAGCGGAGTGCCGCGTCCGTCGCAGATCAGGTGGTGTTTGCTGCCTGTCTTCCGCCGGTCGACCGGCGACGGACCGGTGTCGGCTCCCCCTTTTTCGCACGGATGTGGGAGCCGTCCACGCAGGCCCTGGACCAGTCGAGCCGGCCGGCCGCATTCAACTCGGCGAGCAGGATCCGATGCAGCTGGTCGAAGACCCCGGCCTGCTGCCACCGCTCCAGGCGCCGCCAGCAGGTCTGCCCGGACCCGAATCCCAGCTCAGGTGGTAGGAGTTGCCAGGCGATGTCGTTGCAGAGCACGTACAGGATGCCTTGCAGACACAACCGGTCAGCTACCGGCCGCGGCCCTGGTGACCTCGTCGGCCAGGGCGGCAGCAGCGGCTCGATCAGTGCCCACAAGTCGTCGTCCACGATCCACGGCCGAGTACTCACACCACCACGAACGGCTGAATCGTCACACCGGTCACGGCTGACCAGGACATCTCATCAAGATCGTGTTACGAGCTCTATGGGTGGAGTACGAGCAGCAGCTCGGCCCCGGGGAGACAGCCGACGTTCGCCTGGCTCCCCTGCGGCCCGAGCAGTGGCGCCATCTGAAGCCCGGTGACGTGATCTTCATGCACGAAGCCCGACCCGTCGCCGGCATCGCCGAGATCACCGAAGTCCTGCCGCCCCGCGCATGAGGCCAATAGGGCCAGATGCGTGACAGGCCGCGTTGAACGTGCATTTCAGGACTCGGTGGAAACGGACTGACGTCCAGGCGGGAGCAACGGGATGTTTTGCCCGAAGTTCTAGATGACTGCGATGCCCGATATTGCACTCACGTCTCCTCAGCTGTGACGTCTACTGTGAGCCGATGAGTGAGGAATTGAATCCGCAGGTGTTCTCGAACCGCTGGGCTGACGCCGTCGGGCCCAGCGGCCAGGGTTCACCTCGCGATTTCTGCGGGTGCATCGAACACGGCACCGGGACGCAGCTACCGACCGTTTTCCATCCGGAACGTCAGGACACCACCGCACCAGGATGGATCCGCCTCCTCGAGCTGGTGGAGGAGGCGGCAGCCGACGGACGGGAAGTCTTCAAGCCGCTGGTGGAGCTCACGGCGGAACAGCGGCGCCAGGTCATCACGCTCCCGCCGACCATCTCCAAACTCACCTCGGTGAAACACCTCGTGCTGTACGGCAGCAACCTGGTGCGCATCCCGCCTGAGATCGGCGCGATGAAGAGCCTTGAGGAGTTCACCCCGTACACCTCCCACCGTTTGCACTGGTTCCCTTACGAGATCACCCGGTGCCTCGACCTGCGGCGCAGCACGGTGAGCACCCGTGCCGTCTACGGCAATTTCAAGCGACGGCCCCCGTTCCCGGCGCTGTCGGCCGCGGCGGCGACCGGGCTCCAAGGGGTTGACCTCGAAGACCTCGACCCTGGCGTATGGGGTGCCGCAGCGATCCGCACGTGCAGCGTCTGCGACCAGCACATCCAGGGCGTGAACCTCCGCCAGGTCTGGATCTCCCTATGGACGTCGGGCGCTGACGTCCTGCCCTTGCTGGTCAACGCCTGTTCGACGGCTTGCATCGACGCGCTGCCCATGTCGGCCGAAGGCTACGTCCAGATGCCGCACACCGGCGGGCCAAGCGTGAGCCAGCCGTCAGCTGGCCGACGTCCTCACTAACGCGGAGCGGCTCCCGAAGAAGCACGTAGTTCAGAGAACAGACGCCAGCGCGGCGCGCAGCTGTTCGTCCTCGCGGATCATCGCGTGGTCGGACCCGGAGACGACCAAGCGGCGGTCCCCGGTGGCGAGCGCGGCCAGCCGGTCGTGCTGCTCCGGCGTCAGGGCGGCGGCGCCGAGCGCCAGCAGGGCGTCGCAGGCGCCCTTGAGGTCGGCGCGGGTCTCGGCCGAGCGCAGCGCCGCCTCGGCGAGCCGGGTGCGGTCGAGGTCCGCGGGATCGGCGACGGCGAGCAGCCCGAGGACGGCCGACGGTGCTTGGGCCGGGTCGTCGAGGAGAGCTTGGAGCCGGGCGGTCAGCGGGCGCCCGGCCGGGCCGAGCACGGCGATCTCGCGAGCGGCGCGGGCGGCCGTCCAGTGGAACCACTGCCGGCCCTCGCTCCTGTCGAACACCGAGGCCAGCACCGGGACGACCTCGGCCGCCTCACCGGCGATCCGCCACAGGGCGAGCGCCAGGGCGAGGTCCGTGTCCACCTCCGGCGTGGTGTCGCGGTCGGTGGTGCGGCCGAGTGCCGTCCGCAGGGCCGGGGTGAGGTGGGCGGCCGCCGGGCCGAGGTCGGCCAAGGCGCGGGCGCCCTCGACGCCACCGCGCGCACCGGCGGCGAGCGCCGCCTCGGCGGCGGCGAACAGCGGCCCGGTCTCGCCGGTCAGCTCGTGCAGTGCCTGCGCCACGAACAGCTTCCGGGCGCCGGCCCGCAGGGCGGTGGCGGCCAGCTCGCGCTGCTCCGGCCCGGTGCCGGCGGCGACGGCGGCGATTGCGGTGGCGGCGTACGGGAAGCGGGGCAGGACGGCGCACAGTTCGGGCAGCGCCTCGACGGCCTGCGGGCCCCATTGCCGCAGCAGGTGGACCAGCCCGGCGCTGTCGTTGTGGTCCTCGGTCGTCGAGCAACCGCAGTCCCCGCACCCCTCGGGACGCTCCAGCGCCTTGGCGGCCAGGCGAGCGCGGACCGCGGCGAACAGTTCCGGGTCGAACGGGAAGGGGGCATCGGCCGCGGCGTGGGACCCGGGGGCGCACTGCATGGCGCGCGGGCGCCGGTCGAGGGACCGGGCCAGCAGCGGGGCGGCGGCCCGCGGCGCCACCAGGACGAGTGCGGCGAGGGCCTGGTCGGCCGCCTCGTCGTCCGGCTGCGCGGCGAGTTCGGCGAGGACCGGAGCGGCCTCGGCGGCGGCCGGGCCGATCTTGCCCAGCAGCTGGGCGGCCGCCCAGTCGGCGGCGAGCGGGGCGATCGCGGGGACCAGTCGCTGCGGGGCGCTGCGGGACAGGGTGCAGGCGCGGTCGGCCGCCCAGAGAGCCTCGGCCCGCACTTCGGGGCGCTCGTCACGCAGTGCGGCGTCGAGCAGCGCGAGGGCACTCTCGCGGTCGGCGTCGGTGTTCCGCCCCAGCAGGATCCCGACGATGGTGCGCAGCGGCTCCCGGTGCTCGTCCGCGTAGCCGGACCCGGCCGTCTCGCGCGCGGGCAACAGCCCGAGGACGGCGTCGCGGTGCGCGGCGAGCCACGGCTCCCCGGCGTCCAACGCGGCGAACACGGCGGCCAGGCGCAGCGGCGCGGGCGTGTCCGGGCCGAGCAGGGCGCGGGCCTCGGCGACGGCGCCCGCGGGGTCCAACCGGCGGTACGCGGTGAGGAGTTCGGCCCGGACGGCGGGCTCGGTCTCGGTGGCCAGGCGGGACCGGACGGCGGGCAGGGCGGTGCAGGTGTCCCGGGTGTGGCCGACCGTCCAGCCGGCCACCTGCCGGACGGCGGGGTCCTCATCGGCCAGCAGCGATATGAGCAGCGGCAGCTGGGCGGTTACGGCGGCCCGGACGGCGCCCGGCTCGACGTCGTACTCGTCCTCGCTCTCGGCGAGGCAGCCGAGCAGCCGGAGCGCGTCTGCGACCTGCCGGCCGGAGGCGGCGATTCGGGCGAGGTACGGGGCGGCGTCGACGCTGGCCGCGTACACGGTGCCCTGGTGCACGATCGAGCCGTACAGCTCGTGCAGTGCCTCCTCGGCGTCCTCACCGCCCTCGGCGAAGGTGCGCAACAACCCGGGCAGGTCCTCGGCGGGGCCGTAGGCGTGGTGGACGGTGGCCCAGGGGTGGGCGTCGAGCCCGGCGAGGGCGGTGGGGAGCTCCATGGCCGTGATCTTCGCAGGGACCTCCGACATCCGCTCAGAACAGGTGCCGCAGACAGGCCGACAGGCCCCGGGCCGTTCGAGGAAGCGGCGCCAGTGGTCGACGGGTTCGACGTCCTGCCAGGGGGTACTGGGCTACGTCTCCCGAGCACGCGCCCGGCCCCGCAGCGGGCTGATGCCGACGGCCGCTTCGGCCACGGCCTGATGTTCGGTATGGCCGACCACATGGTCCGCGCGAGGTTGTGCCTCGTGGAGGAGACCAGGCCGGGCGACACGGTCCTCGACGGCGCGGTCTTCGGCCCGCAGCCCGTGTTCGAGGACACCGCGTTGCAGGTCCTCGCGCGTGCGGCAGCGTCGGCTCCGCATCCGGCGTGGCTCACGCGCCGGCCGCCGCTCACGGCATCGGCGATGAGCTCACGGCGGAGGCGACCTGAGAACAGGGGTGGGGGAGGGGCCTCGTGCTGGCTTCGCTGCCGTGGCTGGTGCGAGAAGCGTGTCCGGATCATTTCCGTTGTGCCGAACCTGACCGTGTACCTATCCTCATCTCAACGCGTCGACGGAGACGAGTAGCCAGGGATCACGCGAGCAGAGAGAGCCGCCGGTAGCTGTGAAGGCGGACTCGTGCCCCATGGTGAAGACCCTCCCGAGCGCGGGGAGGAAAGGCCCCCGGGCCCAATGCCCCGCCGGTTCGCCCCCGTCATCGGGCTGAACGAGGCCGCCGCTTTCTGGCGGTGGCAAAGGCGTGGTGGCACCGCGAGTACCCTTCTCGCCCACGCTTCCAAGGGATCATGACGACGCCCCTGGAGGGCTGAGATGATCCACACGACCAGCCGCGTACTGGTTTCCGACCTACGCGCACACGTCGACCAGACCGTGACCGTCTCCGGCTGGGTGAACGCACTTCGGCTGCAGCGCACGATGCAGTTCGTCATCCTGCGGGACCACTCCGGCATGGTCCAGGTGACCCACAAGCGCGACGGCGGCCCGCTCGAAGCCGTCATCGAGTCGCTCACCCCCGAGTCCGCCGTCCGGATCACCGGCCGTGTCGTAGCGACGCCCCAGGTCAAGCTGGGTGGCCTGGAGCTCGTCCCCGAGTCGGTCGAGGTGCTGAACCGGGCGGAGACGCCCCTGCCGATCGACGAGCGCACCGGCCCCGAGCACCGGCTCGACTGGCGGTTCCTCGACGTGCGCAAGCGCGCCGCCGCGCAACTGGTGTTCGCCGTGCAGACGACCCTGGAGCAGGGGCTGCGCGAGTACGCCGTGCGACACGGCTGCACGGAGATGCACACGCCGAAGCTGATGGGCACCGCCTCGGAGTCCGGCGCGGAGGTGTTCAAGCTCGGATACTTCGACCGCTCGGCCTATCTCGCGCAGTCGCCGCAGTTCTACAAGCAGATGGCCGTGGCCGCCGGCATCGACCGGGTCTTTGAGATCGGTCCCGTCTTCCGGGCCGAGCCGTCGTACACCTCGCGGCATGCGACCGAGTTCACCGGCGTGGACGTCGAGCTGTCGTGGATCGACGACGTCGAGGACGTGATGGTCTTCGAGGAGCGGATGCTCGCCCACGCCATCGCGAAGGTCGCCGAGGTCCACGGCGAGGCGATCCGGGAGGTCTTCGGCATCGAGGTCGTGGTGCCGGAGGCTCCGTTCCCCAGGATCACGATGGCCGAGGCGCAGGAGATCCTGCGGGCCGGCGGCTGGGACCCCGAGGGCGTCAAGGAGGACCTGGACCCGGAGGGCGAACGGGCCATCGGCGCCCACATGAAGGAGCTCACGGGCCACGAGTTCGTGTTCGTCACGCACTACCCGGCCAGCATCCGGCCCTTCTACCACATGCGTCCGGCGGACCGGCCGGACCTGACGCTCAGCTTCGACCTGCTCTGGAAGGGCCTGGAGATCACTACCGGGGCCCAGCGTGAGCACCGCTCCGACGTGCTGCTCAAGCAGGCCGAGGAGAAGGGCATGGACACCGAGCCGATGCAGGACTACATGAACATCTTCCGCTTCGGCTGCCCGCCCCACGGCGGCCTCGGCGCTGGCCTGGGCCGGATCCTGATGGTCATGCTCGGCCTGGACTCCATCCGCGAGGCCTCGTTCCTGTTCCGCGGCCCGAACCGCCTCACCCCCTGAGCCAGGGGGCAACAGGGACGGCGCCGTGCGCGGTGCGGCCAGGGCCGAGGGCCCACCGGGTTCGGCCTGCCCGGCACTACTGCGGTGGGGGTCAGCCCCGACGCCCCCCGGCCGCGTGCCCGCCCGTACCTCCGCGCCCCGCGATCACAGGCCAGCGCTCATCCTTCCGTCCCGGCCCTCCACGTCCGCACGCCGCTCCTGCTGGACGCGGTCCGCGAGCGCCGGGACGGCAAGCCCGTTGCCCACCGCGTTGCGGCGTCCAGCCCCGGGGGCCCCGGGCCCCGGTCCGCCCGGTCGACGAGATCCGCATGAGCCGGCGCCCACCGCTGGATCTGCGGGCCGCGAGCGTGTCGCCGCACCAGCGGACCATGGCCTCCGAACGGGGTCCGGAACCCGTACCAGGAACCCGTACCCGGAGGCCAGGGCGGTCAGATGGCCTCCTGGCGCTCGGGCGCCTTCCGCGTCTTCATCCCGCCGACGATGAGCGCCAGCCCCACGACGACGACGCCGAGGTAAGCGGTGGACGGAAGGTCGACGACCTTGTGCATCCAGCCCCACTCCGTGCCGAAGAAGGTCTGCGAAGCGAAGCTGATGAGCCCCTGGGCTCCTACGACGTAGCCGATGCTTTCGATGGTGTATCCGATGGTTGTTCGCACGGATCAACCCTCTCGCGGCGGCGCCACGAGATCGTCCTCCACAGGACCGAAATCACAGTAGGCCAAAGGATGCAGTCGCCGTTGTGGCGCATCGCGTCAGCAGCGTTGGCGTCAGATGCTGCCGAAGGGTTCGGGGTAGATGAACTCGCCTTGCACGGAAGGGTCGTAGGCGGCCAGGGTGCGGATCTGGAACAGGTGCTCCCAGGCCGGATCCTCGCCGACGATGCCGAAGTCAGTGCTCGGGCGGAAGCCGAACCGCCCGTAGAAGTCGGGGTCGCCGAGGACAACGACCATCGGGGCGTCGAGGGCGTCCGCCGCAGCGAGAGCGGCGTGGACCAGGGCCGTTCCGAAGCCGCGGCGGCGATGGTCGCAGTGAACACCGAGCAGGCTGAGGTTGGGGACTCGGGCGGTACCGATTCGGCCCCAGGTGCACAGAGCGTGGCCGATGACCGCGCCGTCTTCGTCCTCGGCCACCAGCGAGAGTGCTGGGATCCAGCTTTCACCCTTTTGCAGTGCGTCCCGCAGCATCACCTCCACAGGTTCCTCCTCGTGCGGTTTGTAGGAGGAGGCGATGGTCACCGCACGGACAGCGGCCAGGTCGGCGGGGGTTTCGCGTCTGATCAGCACCGACGTAGTGTGGCCCTCCGGCCGACCTGGTGTGCGTGCGGGGGCCGTCACGGAGAACGGTGCGCCAGCTCGTGCCGGTGCGGGCCGGCCCGCATCAGCACCCAAGCCCAGGTGGAGGCGTCGTACGCCTGGGGCAACGCGTACCGGCGCGTCGGGCTCGTACCCGCCGCCGAGTCGTGGGCCTCGATGCGGAAGTCAGGCTCCTCGCGCACTGCCGATGGCCACGAGGCTCTGCACCATCGAGTCGGTCACCGGCCTCCACCGCATGGGGGAGGCCGACCTCATTCTCCGGCTGGAAGTCTCCGACCGCACCGTCCTTCGACGATCGACGTCATGAGACAAGTGACGCAGCAGGAGCCTCAGATGACGGCGACTGCGGTCGACGCATCCATGGCGCTCGGCGGCGGCGGAACACCCGGACGTCACTCCCACGGCCGGTCCGAAGACCGAGAAGGCGTGAACGGTGCTCAGGTACGGTGCCGTCGTCGCCACGCTGCCGTATCGGCTCTTCAAGGTCATCTGGGTCTGCGGCGGCGGCCTCGGCATCATGGACCGCGAAATGGCCCAGCGTTCAACCCTGTTCGTGGCGAACCTGGCGACGCTGGGGACGGCCGGGGTAGCCCTGCTCATCGCGCTTGACTTCACCCACGGCTGGCGGCGGCCGTCACCGCCGTCCACGGCGCCCGGGCGGCCGCCGCGATCGGCCTCCCCCTTCCGTCCACCGCGTCCCCCGTCGCGCCCCCCGACTGGCTCCTGGTCGCCCTGACCTGGCTCGGCGGCGGCACGATGCTCGCCCGGGGCTGTTGGGCGTTGATCACCATGGGCCAGTTCCACCCCGACGCCACCCTCGGCGACAACGGAACCACCGTGGGCGTCCAGGCCTCCCAGATGGAGATCGTGGCCGGCATGCTCGTCGGCACGAGCGGCGCCCACCTCCTGGCCGCTTTCAACCCGATCTCCCGGGGCCACCGTTCGCGGGGCCCGCGGCCAGCGCGGGCCCCTCCCTCGACCCCGACGGGGAACCGGGGAACGGCGAGCGTCCCCAGGCCTGAGCAGCGGGAGTTACTGAGCCTTTTCAGAGTGGCCACTGATCGGGTGACTCGGGTCGAGTCAGGTTGAGGACCGCAACGCACAGGGCTCCCGCGCCGTTGAAAGAGGTGTTCGAACTACAGTAGGTGAGCCCGTTTGGTGGGATAGCGAATCCGTGCAGAGAGGCAGCGGGGAATGAGTGTGGTGGAGAGCTGGTCCCGCGTAATGAATCTCCTCCGGGAGTATGCTCCGGCCGATCACGCGGACCTGCCCGGCCCGGCCCCGGAGCGGATGCTCGCGGCCGCCGAGGAGCGCATGAGTCTCTCATTGCCTCAGGACCTGCGCGTGTGGCTGCTGCAGAACAACCTGGATCTCCCCGAGGACGATGTGGACGACGACGTCGCCTGCTGCGGTTACGCCGGGTTCCCGGACGAGGCGAGCTTCTTTCTGGGCATCCGGGCGATGGAGAAGCTCCACGCCAACCACCCCTTGTCCGGTGGGGACGAATGGCGCGATGAGTGGATCCCGTTCCTGTCGGATCAGGATGCCTGGACGGGGCGGTTCATCGATGTGACGGACGGACGTATCGGCAGATGGTTCGTGGGTGAGCCCACGACCACCGGCCAGTACCCGTCACTGGCCCACTACTTCGACTCCGTGGCGGAGATGCTGACGAGGATCGGCGCGGGGGACTATCCGGTCTGTTCCGTTGCCGAAGGGCGACTTGTCTGGTCGTGAGGCCCCGTGGCCGTGAACGGAAGTGCCCCCGGAACCGAAGAACGGTCGGGGGCACTTCTCATGATCTGGTTGCGGCGTGGGAGCGGTGAATCCGTCGAGGTCGACCCAGTGGGGATTTTCAGCGTTGACGCTCCAGAGTGAGGACGGCGGCGGCGATGGCCGTCATGCGGTTGGGGCTGCAGCGGGCTTTGCGGAAGATGCGCCAGGACTTGAGTTGCGCGACGCTTCGTTCGACGGGTGCCCGCGCCGCTGACAGGGCCCGGTTGATCGTCTGCTGGGTCGTGGTCAGGTCCCGGTTCGGGAGCCGTATGAACGGTGTGGTCACCCAGGGGCCGGCCCCGATGTAGGCACGGTCGGCGAGGACGGGGACGCCCTGGCGTTCGCAGATCCGGATGATGCGGTGGGTGCGGGCGGCGGTCAGGTCGTGGGTGCGGCCGGGCAGTGCGGGTGAGATCCACAGCAGGTCGCCCGCGGGATCGGCCACGACTTGCACGTTCACTCCGTGACGGCGGTGCTTCTGGGAGAAGCCGGCCCGGCTGTCGCCGACCCGGTCGCACTCGGCGAGCGTCCCGTCGAGCAGGACGTAGTCCGGATCGGCCTCGCGCAGGACCCGCAGGAGGCCGGGTGCCCGGCCGGACAGGTGCTGGACGACGGCCGTCACGTAGGCGTGGGCGGTGCCGACGGATATGCCGAAGCCGGCGGCGATCTGCGCGAGCGTGTCGTGCCGGCGGAGGTGGACCAGGCCCACAAGGTCACGCTGATGGGGCGGCAGCTTGCAGCGGCGGTCACCCTCACGGGTGACGATGAGCATGGATACCCACTCGAACCAGAGCATGAGGCAGGTCGAGCGCGGCAGGATGGGGAACCAACAGGGCTCCTGTGCCGATGGGTTGAGACTTCGAACACCTCCCTCAACGGCGCGGGAGCCCTGTGCGTTGCGATCCTCATCCTGACTCGGCCTGGGTCACTCGACCAGTGGCCACTCTGAAAGAGCTCACTGTCAGTTGGGGAACGTTTGGATGAAATATGTCCGGCGGCCCGTGCTCTTCATCTTCACAACTCGGACGAGGTTTCCGGCCGAGCGAAATATGAGAGGCCGGACGGGGAGTATTTCGGCCAGTGCTCGGCTTATGGTCGCGCGGTGGTTGGCGAAATTTAACACCCGCGGGTGACTTGAAAGAATGTAGGCGCACTGGGTCCGTACCGTCGAGCGGTGCGAGATCGGCCGAAATGCGCGGTTTGGTGGTAGTTCGCCAGCAATGCACCGAAGTGTCGCCGGTATCGGGGTCGTTGTTCGCGCTGGAGGGCCCTTCTGGGCGGCGTGTGACGTCTTGCCGCTTGGGCGTGGCAGGTGAGGACCAGCCACTTTCGGGGGCTCGGGTGACCACTACCGGCCACTCCCGTGACGGTCTGTAATGAATTTGATTCGTTTGGTTATTGAAAGTGATAAGGGGAAGTCTTGCTTCCGGGGAGTGGTGCAGCTAGCTGACAGGGGGTGTTTAAACTGGAAGGCAATGCAGGCGGCGCCGAATTGTTGAATTTGGGACGGTCTTGCGGGTCAATGTTTTGTTGACTGGCTCGATCGTTGCAAACTACTGTCGGTTGGGCCCTGGTGGGCCATCGCTTGTTGACGTCAAGAGTGTGCCCGTCAAGTTTTAGCGGAACGTTGTCGTGGGACGGCTGATGCAGGTCTCGACCGGAGCGTGTACGGCCTGGATTGACGAGGGAGCGCAAGTGCCAACTGTGGTCGGGGGTCCACAAGAAATGAAGAAGGTACCGGAGGGGGCGGATGATGATCATGCTGAACACCTGGAGCGGGCGCTGTTACAGGCCCGCGAACTGATCGAATCCACCGTCTCCCTGAACAGGCGCCGCCCCGTCGCGCCGTCAGCAGTGGTGCGTACCGATGTCGCGATGCTTGGCGAAGCCCTGGAGCGGCACATCGGTCGTGCCCGGTACTCGGTCAGCGTGGCGCGAACGGGCACCGGTGAGTTCGCCGACGCCGTGATGAGATCACTCCCCGCGATCCCATCCCGTGTGGCAGTGCGAGTGCTGTGTACGGATGAGTCGTCGGATCCCGCCCTGGCCCGGTACGCCCAGATGTCCAATACTCGGGTGGAAGTTCGGGTTTCGGAAAGTGAACTGCGCGAGATCCTGGTCGTCGACAGCACTGAGGCACTCGTGCGCGCGGCGGGTAATGCAGCTGCGCCCGCCACCGTTGTGGACGACGCCGCTGCCGCGCGCGCCCTGGGACTGCTCTTCGCTGGCGTCTGGGCCCGGGGTCGTAGCCTCGACGAGCATCTACAAATGCGTCCGCGCCTGCGGACGGAACTGGCCCGGAACATCCTTGAGCAGCTCGGTTCGGGCAGCAGCGACGAAGCCGCCGCCAATGAGCTCAATGTTTCCCTGCGGACGTACCGCCGCTATGTAGCGGAAATCATGCGGGAACTCGATGCGAACTCCAGGTTCCAGGCCGGCGCGCGTGCGGTGGAACTGGGCCTGCTCTCGGCGTAGCAGCGACTTCGCGGAGCAAGTCGGAGGCGGTTCGTAGCGGCTTGCGGACCGCAGTGGTAAATACCTATCGGGGGATGGTGTAGTAAGACGTGTCCAGATTACCAATGGGCGTTTTCCGAAAATCAGAGGACGACTTGGAGCATGCCCTGCTGGAAGTGCGGGCGCTCATCGAGTCGGCCATGGAGATTCACCGCGGTCGCAACCAGCAGGAACATCAGGTCACCGCCGTCGATGGTGGCTACGGTGAATTGCTCGATGCTGCGGAACAACTGATCGGCCAGGCCCGCCACAGTATTGAAATCGTGTATGCCCGGATCGTGAATTCCGAGGAACTGTCCGAGCGCGGGAACGTCTTGCAGCGGCAACTGATCCACAAGGCGGCCCGATCGGTCTCGGTACGGCTGCTGACGACACCCACACTGCTCGACGAGTCATTCGTACGGAATCAACGTGGCAGGGACCGGGCAGTGGCCATCCGGGTGGCCCGGATCCCCCCGCTCCAGGCGCTGATCGTCGACGGTGTCCAGGGCTTGGTCGTGGCAGAGTCCGCGGCGGGGCGCCGGGCCTCGGTCCTCCGGGTACCCGAGGTGCTGCACAACCTCCGCACCCTTTTCGAGGGCATGTGGAGCCATGCGGCGCCGGCCGGGCGGCCCATCGTCTTCGGCGGCCGCGACCGGGCCGTGCTCGCCCGCCAGATACTCGGCTCCCTACGTGTCGGGGTCACCGACGAGGTGGCGGCGCGCGAACTCACCGTATCGGTGCGGACCTACCGTCGCTACGTCGCGGAGATCATGCAGCTGCTCGGTGCCAATTCCCGATTCCAGGCTGGGGTGCGGGCCACCGAATTGGGCCTGCTTCCGCCACCCGGATCGCCGGCAACGGTCGGCAATGCGCGGCCGTAGGGTTCGCTTGGCAGCTTCCTGAAAGGGCGTTGCAGCCGCTGTGCCGGGACGGTTGCATGGGGCACGGAAACGACTTCCCGGTCTCCGGGGAGACGTTCCCCGACGGCAGCCCACCCCCGTGCGCCGTCGTTTGGCGGGGGTCCGGAGACCGCTCCGGTCCGGGCCCCCGTCCGTCCCCGAGAGCAATGCGCCGTCGGCGCCTCCGCGTTCCGGACCGGGCCGGATCGGAGCCGCGTGCGATCGGAGCCGCGCGGGATCGGAGCCGCGCGGGATCGGAGCCGCGCGGGATCCTGCGGCGCGGGCAACCCGGCGTGCACTTACCGCAAGATCAACCAACGGAACGGGGGCGGTAGGATCTTGTACGACGGGAAGCAGGAGAGGACGGCGCGACATGGCGAAGAACCCGCGGAACAAGGCTCTGGTGCAGGCATGGTCCATCTGGGCCCTTGCGGCGTGCCTCATGCTGGACAACGTGACCGGCCTCAGCCCGCTGGAGTGGTTCTGCAAGGCGCTCTTCGCCGTCATCACCGTGTCGGCGGTCCGCGAGAGCTGGAGCTGGATCAAGTTCCGGCGTACGCAGACTGACCTTCCGGCCGACGCGTAACCACGCGACGCGAAACCTGCATCCGGTGCCGCGCAGTTCAGCGGTGCGCGGCACCGGCTTCATCAGGTGGGCGCGGCTACAGGCCCGCGAAGGTCAGGGCGGTCGCGGTGACGGAGCGGGCGATCGCGGCCGCGTACTGAGTGTCGTGGTCCTCGTCGAGGAGGGTGTCGCCGGGCGTGTGGTACTTCCGGGTACCGGTCCCTCCTTGGCTGCCGTCGGCACGGAAGAGGTCCTCGGAAACGGCGATGGCCGCCCATCCCCGCTCGTGGAAGCTCGCGTGGTCGCTCCGCCCCAAGGCGGGGTCTCCAGCTCCGGTGAGTTGCTGGACCTCGAACCCGGAGGCGATGGCGGGGACGGTCCGCGCGACCAGGTCACCGAGCGCGTCGGAGGCGGCCACGACCGGCCCGGGTACGGAGGAGCCTGCATGGATCTCCACCGCGGGCGGGCTGCCGTCCTGCAAACCGGCGATCATGTCCATTTGGAAGACTCCGGCGATGTGGTCGTCCGCCGCCGCGGCGGCGCGCGCGTAGCGCTTGCTGCCGACGAGCGCCTGCTCCTCGGCATTGAAGAGGACGAAGCGGACGTGGCGCGTCGGCGCTCTGCCCTCTGCGACGAGCGCGTGCAGACATTCCGCCGCGGCCATGACCGCCGCGGTGCCGCTCCCGTCGTCGTCCGCACCGGGCGCCGGGTCCACCGTGGGGTCGTAGGGGCGGGGGTCGCCGTTCGCATCGACGAAGTGGCCGCTCTGCGCCGTCGAATCCAGATGCCCCGTGAGGAGAACGGCGGAGTCGGCCCCCTCGACGCGGTGCTCGGCCTCGACGTTGAACAATTGGCGTCCCCTCCATCTGAACGCATGCCGTCGGACCACCAGCCCCAGATCCTGGAAGTGCCGGACCAACGCGTCCACGACGAGCCCGTTGTCGGCATGCGCCGCGTCACGGCTGCGGACCTTCAGCGGCTCGCCCGGGACCAGCGGTTCGACGCCGGAGATGCGGGCCACGTGGGTACGGAGCGCCTCGGGCGTCACGGTCGCGCGCACGGCCGCGAGCGTCTCGGGGGAGGGAAGACCGTCGCCCGTCCCGTCGAACCCGGCGGACAGGGCCGCGGTGAATTCCTCGGCCTGCGTCTCACCGGGGCGTGACAGGAGCGCCGGGTCCGGCAGCAGGCGCTCGGTGTGTCCGGGTTTGGCTCCCTGCGTGTGCACTTCCTCGATCGGGACACCGGCGGGCGAAGCGACGTAGACACCGCCGGGCGCCGGACCGAGCGACGAGATCTGCCGCGGGTACCCGGTCAGCTCGCCCGAGGCGAAGCAGAACGCGGCCGCTGCGCGCATCGCCCCTTCGGCCGCCGTCCGGGATCCGTCCGAGGTGCCCGCGAAGGACTCCGGCACCGGGACCGGGCGGTCGTCCCTGACCAGGAAGGCCGCGGTGTCCTCCACCTGTTCCCGCACATCGGTCGTGAACCCTGCCTGTTGGAGGGCCTCGACCCCGAGTGCGGTCGCCATGGCGAGTACGAGCCGAGGGGAGGCGACGTGCACGGGAACGGCTTCCGTGCCGTTCGCCACCGACTCCAGTGCGCCCAGGGTCCGACCTTCCGGCACGTCGATCCTCGTCCAGAAGACCGGGCGGTTCTCGATGGCGGCCCGGGTGAACACGGGGTGGGGCGCCACGCGCATGCCCGCCGTGCGGGCGAACGCGCGCTCGTCGTGGTCCTCGCCCACGAAGACGCAGTCGTCGGCCGCGCTGCCCGTGCTCGCGACCGCGTCGTCGAAGATCGCGCGGCTGTCCTTGGGACCGAAGTGAATGAGGTGGTCGTCCGGGAACCGGCCGGGGAAGGCCTCGTGCAGGGCTTCCGTGAGCTTCGCGACCGCATCCTGTTCGGCGCCCGGGTTGGAGATGATGCCCTTGGGTTCTCCTGCGAAAGCGTCGAGGACCTGGGAGACGCGGGGGCGAGGACGCAACAGCCAGGAGCCGTCCGCCTCAAGACGGCCGTCCGCCAATGTCGCCCCGATGTCGAAGAAGAGCGTGGTCATCTCGGTGCCTCCGATGATCCGGTTGGAACCGCGCGGGGAACCGTGCAGGGAACCGCGCAGGGAACCGAGCAGCAGACTCAGCCGGGTTGCGCTCCTCCCACACTGGGCTCCCTGCCCCTCCTCAATCGTCACGCACCGTAATGGTCGGGGCAACCGGAAGCGCGGGGTGCTCACCGCGTTCGCGATCCGGCGTGCCGGTCATCTGGCCCTGCTCCACGCCGTGTACGGGGTGCACGTGAGCTACGTAGCAGAGTACCCGGCGGCCCGGCGCCGGGTCGGTCCGTCACAGCGGGTGATTGAACTGTCATCATTGTTCTGCTGGATCGTTGAAGTCGTGACCGACGATCCGGCGGCGGTCGCGGGGCGGAACCATCGGAATGATGCTCCGCCGCCGGTCGTGGGGACGCCCCGCACGCCTCCGGCTCCCCGACGGGCAGGGGCCCTACCGTGCAAGCAACCCGTCCGCGCACAGCGGACCACGTCCCGCCACCCAGGCGCTCTCTTGGAGGTCATGATGCCCAGTCCAGCCCAGCCGTTCGGAACGGTCGTCAGCAGTAGCGGTGTCAACCTGCGGAAGTATCCGAGTACCGACTCCTCCCTCGTCGGCAACCTGAGCCACGGCGCCGTGGTCGGTCTGCACAGCAAGGTGAACGCGCAGATCATCGACGGCAACGGCATCTGGTACCTGCTGCGCGACCAGGCGGTGTGGGTCGCCGCCCGCCACGTCGACAACACCGGAGACGTGCCGCTGTCCAAGGACGCCAAGCCCGCCGGGCCCCAGGGCTGACGGCGGGTTCGCCCTGAGCACGTCCCAGGCCGTCCGGGGGCAGCCCGTGGCTGTCCCCGGGGTCGGACCGGTGGTGCGTACCCCTGCACCGCGCGGTCAGAGGGCCTGCGGGTCAGCGGGTCAGCGGGTCAGCGGGCCTGCGGTGAGGCGCTGGTCAGGAACCTCTCCAGCGCAAGACGCGCCGTCTCGCCCCGCCCTGCGCGGTCCTGCTCGTCCTGTGCCGCATGGATCTCGGTCGTGGCATCGAGAGCCTCCTGGGCCAACTCGATCAAGACGGAATCGCCGCACATCAGGCGAACCCGGCAGAGTGCTGCCGTGGAGTCAGCCCGCCGCTGGTAGGACGCCTCGCGCGCACTGCTGAACTGAGGGCTGTCCGGGTCGGCCTGCTCCAAGTGCCAGCGGTCGTTCTGGCTCCGGCGGAAGTCGGTGAGTGCCGCCGCGAAGGCGCTGTACGCGCTGATCCGTTCGTGCCACACCTGTTGGTCCCGGGCGAACCGTTCCGCCTGACGGGCTATGTGCCGTTGGAACAAGAAGGTGAGGGTGGACCCGGCCAGCGTTGCGAACACGGCGACGAGGCTCGTGAGGGCGGCATTCATGTCGTGAGGATCCCCCCTGCCGGTGGCTCGCATCCGCGCCCCGACCGGGTCCGGGCGGGTGGGGCCCGGCGAACCCGGGGGTGCACGGGGGACGGCCCGCTGCCGACGTGCCGCGACGCGGCGATACTGAAGGGAGCCGACTGCTCGACCCCTGGTCTGCGATCACTCTGGGCAGTCGCTGGGGCAATGCCCGCTGTGCGGTCCGTTCGGCAGGTCGAAGGGTGGCAGCGATGGACGCACCGGCGCCGGGATCGGGCGAGGTGCCCGAGGACCCGTTCGCACTGCACAACTCGGCCTCGGCGGTACTGGACGACCACGGCAGGGTCGTCGGCTGGAGCGAGCGTGCACAGGAGCACCTCGGCTACCCGCCCGACGAGGTGCTGGGCCGCACGGCCAGCGAGTTCCTGTTCGACTCTCGTGATCGTGAGGTGGTCCGGGACGCAGTGGCCGCGTGCGAGCGCGACCGGGGCTGGTCCGGTGTCCTGCCCGTCCTGCACCGCAGCGGGCGACGGGTGGAGCTGGGCTTCCGCGCCCGGGCCGTCATCCGCGCCGGCTCGGCCCGCGAGTGGTTCCTCGTCGTCGCCCCGGCGGAGGAGGTCCTGCGGTGGGAGACGGACCGGTCGGTCCTGGACGGTCTGTTCCGGCGCTCCCCGATCGGTCTTTCCGTCCACGCCCCCGACCTGAGCATCCTGCGGATCAACCGGGCGCTGGCCCGGTTCACGCAACTCTCCGCGGCGGAGATCCGGAGCCGACGCATCGGCGACTTCCTCATCGGTCCGGACCTGGAGACCATCGAAACGCGGCTGCGCCGGGTGCTGGAGACGGGCGCCCCCTGATCTTCACCGAGCAGCGCTGCCGCCTGAGGAGCGACCCCGACCGCGAGCGGGTGGTATCGGTCTCGGCGTTCCGTATGGAGGACCCCTCCGGCGGGATCCTCGGTGTCACCCAACTGGTGGAGGACGTCACCGACCGCTACCGGGCCCGGCAGCGGCTCGCCCTGTTCAACCGGGCGAGCATCAGCATCGGGACCACGCTGGATCTCGGGCAGACCACCCGGGAGCTGGCCGACGTCGCCGTCCCCGACCTCGCGGACGCCGTATCGGTGGATCTGCTGGAGTCGGTGGCCCGAGGCGACGAGACCGCCGAGGAGGCGGGCGGACGGGTCCGCAGGATGGCCGTCCACTCGGTCGTGCCGGAGGCGCTGCAGGTGATGCACCCCGCCGGAGAGGTCTTCCGCTTCGACCCGCGCACCCCGCACGCCAGGTGCCTCGCCGAACAGCAGCCCATCCTCGAACCCGTGCTCCTGAGCAGCCCCGGCTGGTACTTCCAGGATCCGGAGCGCAGGCGGCGCGCCTTCGCCCTGGACGCCCACTCGCTGATCGTCGTACCGCTGACGGCCCGCGGCCTGCTCCTCGGCCTGCTCAGCCTGTGGCGGGCCAGGAGGCCCGAACCGTTCGAGGAGGACGACCTCACGCTCGCCGAGGAATTCGCCGCGCGGGCCGCCCTGTGCATCGACAACGCCCGCCGCTACACCCAGCAGCAGCAGGCCGCGTTGACCTTGCAGCGCAGCCTGCTGCCGCAGGAACTGCCCGAATACAGTGCGGTCGAGGTCGCGCACCTCTATCTGCCGGCCGATCCCGCCACCGGCGTCGGCGGCGACTGGTTCGACGTCATCCCGCTGTCCGGAGCGCGCGTCGCCCTCGTCGTCGGGGACGTCGTCGGCCATGGTCTGCACGCCGCGGCCACCATGGGCCGCCTGCGCACGGCCGTGCACACCCTGGCCAGCCTCGACTACGCGCCGGACGAGGTCCTCTCCCACCTGGACGACCTGGTCAACCGCCTGGCGGACGAGCAGGAACCCGCCGACGGACGCCCGCGGGGCCAGCAGATCGTCGGCGCGACGTGCCTCTACGCGGTCTACGATCCCACCTCCCGGCGCTGCACCCTGGCCCGGGCGGGCCACCTGCCCCCCGCCGTGGTGACCTCCGACGGCACGGTCAGCCTGCCCGACCTTCCCGAGGGGCCGCCGCTGGGCCTGGGCGGACTCCCCTTCGAGTCCGCCGAACTGGAACTCGCCGAGGGAAGTCTCCTGGCGCTGTACACGAACGGCCTGATCAAGGCCCGTGGACTCGACCTCGACGAGGGACTCGAGCGGCTGAGAGCAGCCCTGTCCCGGCCCGGCAGCTCGCTCGAGCAGACCTGCGCGGCCGTGCAGAACGCCCTGCTGCCGGAGCACCCGCCGGATGACGTCGCACTGCTCCTCGCCCGCACCCGCGTCTTGGCGCCGGAGCAGGTCGCCTCCTGGGAATTTCCCGCGGAGCCGACCGCCGCCGCCCGTGCTCGGCACCTGACTGAGACCACGCTGACCGGGTGGGGTCTGGAGGAGCTGGCCTTCACCGCCGAACTGGTCGTCAGCGAACTGGTCACCAACGCCTACCGCTACGGCGGCGGCGCGCCGGTCACCCTGCGGCTCATCCGCGACCGCAGCCTGATCTGCGAGGTCTCCGACAGCAGCAGCACCGCTCCCCACCTACGGCGGGCGCGCACCACCGATGAGGGCGGGCGCGGTCTCTTCCTGGTGGCCCAGCTCACCGAACGATGGGGCGCCCGCTATACCCGGGACGGGAAAACCGTCTGGACGGAGTTCCCGCTGGCCGCAGCGGCGCAGGTCTACTCCGCGGCGGTGGTGGACCCTGCGCTCGAGGGGTGACACCGGGGGAGTCGAAGCCGAGCGGGCGCCGTCGGCACGCGGGTCCGACCGGGGATTCACCGCGGATGCCGGAAGGATCTCACCACGGGACCTGCCGGTAGTCCTTCAGGAGGACGCCGTGGACGGGTGCGCCGGCCTGCCCCTGCACGACGGGGTGGTAGACGCGGGCGGCGCCGTCGACGATGTCCAGCGGCGGGCGCCAACCGGTGGCGGCGTGCCGCTCCCGGGCGGGGAGGGGCTTCTCGTCGGTGACCCAGCCGGTGTCGACGCTACAGGTGTGGATGCCGCGGGTGGCCAGGTCGGCGGCGCTGGTGCGGGTGAGCATGTTCAGGGCGGCCTTGGCCATGTTCGTGTGCGGATGGTCGCTGGTCTTGTTGCGCACGGTGAACTGGCCTTCGACCGCCGAGACGTTGATGAGGTAGCGGTCGGGGTGCGGGGAAGCGTCGAGGAGGGGCAGCAGGCGGTCGGCGAGCAGGAACGGCGCGACGGCATTGACCAGCTGGACCTCCAGCAGCTCGGTCGGGTCGATCTGGCCCAGCCGTAGGGTCCAGGAGTTGGCTGCGGCCGTCTCGGGCAGCAGACCCGCCTCGTCGACGGCCTCCCGCGGCAGTGGGACGGCCACCGGGGCGTCAGCCGTGTGCGTGCCACCGGCCAGGGCGTGGGCCGCCCGGAACCGCGGGGCGAGCTCTGCCGTCCACGGCAGAGGTGCGCTGCGGGGGCCGGGTACGGAGAATCCCGGAGCGGTCCAGATCGGTGGCGCGGCGAGTGACGCGGGGGTCGGCGCGGGTTCGGCGGCGGACAGCGCGGTGTACGCCTCAGGGGAGCGGCGCAGGGTCTGGGCCGCGTTGTTGATCAGAACGTCCAGGGGGAGTCCCTGGGCGAGCATGTGGTCCGTGAAGGCGAGGACCTGCCGGGGATCGCGCAGGTCCAGTGCGGCGATCCGCAGCCGGTGCCACCAATCCGCGGCACCCGGCGCCGCCGCGAACCGGCGCACCGTGTCCTGCGGGAAGCGGCTGGTCACAGTGAGCTCGGCGCCGTCCCGGAGGAGCATCAGCGCGACCTGGTAGCCGATCTTGACGCGTCCGCCCGTCAGTAGCGCCCGCCGGCCGGTGAGGTCGGTGCGGGCGGTGCGGCGGGCGAGGTTCTCGCGGGCGCATTCGGGACACAGCAGGTGGTAGAAGTCGTGGACGTGCCGGTAGTGGTTCTTGCAGACGTAGCAGCGCTGGGGACGGTTCAGCAGCCGGGACGTCCCGGGGCCGTCCGGCGTACGGTCCGGCAGTGCCTGCGCCTGCGCCTGCGGCCGCGCCGCAGCGGGTGCGGGGCGGAGCTGAACGTATTCACGCACCGTCAGGCCCTGCTCCGACGGGGCGGGGGCGGGCAGAGCGGCGTCCATGACGCGGTCGTGGGCGCCCATCGCGGTGGCGGCGAGCAGCTTCGCGTCGGCCGCGGCCCGCTCCGCGCGTGCCTCGGCACGGCGTCGGAGACGGCCGTCGCGGACGAGTTCGCCGGCGGCCTGTTCCAGCAGGCGGCGCTGAGCATCGTCCACGGGTAGCTGTCGTGCCTGGTGGATCAGGTCCAGGCAGCTCTGTATGCGCTCACTGTCCATGGGGTGCCTTCGGTGTGATGGGTGGTTCTCGGCTCTCCCCCCACCCCTCGGGCTGGGCGCCGGTGGGGATGGAGAAGGCGTTTTCACGGGCGGACGCGCAGCACGGGCGCCGCGTCCGGAGGTGGTGATCACCATAGGCCGTTGTCCAGGAAAGTCGGACGCCTTTTCCGGGCCGGGCCGGGCCGGGCCGGGCCGGCCCGGCCCCGCGCCGCGTTCCCCGCGAACAGCCCCCGACCGGCGCCTCGGCGTCTGGCACGCACGCGCCGCGTTCTCGTCGGGCGTCGACGCTCCGCGCCGCCTAGAAGGAGCCGGCGAGGCCCGCCCGAGGGCTCCCCTCCTCAGCTCGCCAGCCCGCCCGGCCCGCCCGGCTCGTGCGAGGGCGGTCGGTGGGACGCCGCCCGGGTAGGCGGAGGCCAACGTCCGTACCGACAGAGCCACATCGGCCGCCGCACGGGTACGCGTGCACGAGGCGCCCCCCTGACCCCCGGTGAGCCGCCAACGGCCTTCGTTCCAGGGGCAGGAGGAGTCTTCGATCTCGAGGACGACGTCGACGGGGGTGCGGTACGTGCGGGCTTCGAGTGCGGCGCCCACGTCTACCAGCCGGACGAACGAGGTGCCGCCACGCGTCGTCCACCGGGCGGTTCTGCGCGACGAGCGTCGACGTCAGGTCGCCCTCGAAGAGGAAGCGCCACAGAGCTGCGTACCCGACCATCGCCCCGTCCCGCTCGGCGACGACGCACTGGACCGGTGAGCCGCCGTCGCGGCCGCCGCCCTCGGGTACCAGTACGGCCGGGCGCTCCCACCCCGGCGGGCGGGCCGGCATGCCCGGACGGTCGGCCACCTGGTCCGCGTACACCCCCGTCTACGGTGCGTGGCGGCCGCGCTCACCATCGTCACCCCGGCCGCGTCGCCGGGGCCGAGCCCGGTACCGACAGGCGCAGCGAGAAGGCGCCGGAGGTACCCACGTACGCGTCTCCGGGGGCGTGGGCGGGCCACCGAAGGCCTGTTCCAGGAGCCGGTACCAGGTGTCCCCTTCCCGGGCTCCCAACGTTCGCAGTTGTGGCGCGATGCCAGCTCTACCAGGGACTTTCCGTTGCGGGGCCCCACGGGGCGGCGGTGCCACCCGGCCGGGTCGCCGGTTGGACCCGGCCGTGTCGCCGGGGCCGGGGCTTGACGATCCAGGCCTGAAGATATGACACTCGGAGTGCAAGTTGTTTTGGGTGTGTTTGTGGCTATCTCTTGCTCTCTGTAACGAAAGGCGAGACATGTCCGTCTACAGCGTTCGAGCGGGTTCCCGGCCGAGCGGCACCGGGGCGCGCACGCGGTCGGCCCGGCCCGCGCGCATGCTCGCCTACGCCGCCGCGGGCGCGGCCGTGGGCGGCGTCTGGGCGTTCGGCGGGGACATGCCCGCGTGGGAGCACGCACTGCGCGTCCTCGTGGTGGTGCTCTGTGTCAGCGTGGCCGGACGCCTCGTCGGCCGCCGTCTCGCCCGCGCCGGGAGGACCCCGGTCGACCGCAGTCTGTTCTTCGGTCTGGTGGCGGCGAAGATGCTCCTCGTGGCCGTGGCCCTGCTCGTCGACTGGCTCGCGGGCATGTGGTTCTCCGAACCGACCCTGATCACTGCCGGGTTCCTGTTCGCCCTGGTGGCCGTCGGTGGTCCCGCCCTGCACGACTGGTTGTCGCACGGTACCGGGGGTCGGGGCGGGCCGGGCCCCAGAGGAATTCGACGAGGGGGAACGCCCGCTGGCGACGCGGCGGCGTGAGGAAGTCCTGGCGCCCTGTCGCCGCCAGGAACCGCTCCGGCCCGATCTCCTCCTCGGGGACGCCGTGGGCCGCCGCCAGGTCGAGCGAGGCCCGGTTCCTGCGCATCGTGACGAAGAAGCAGGCGCCCGGGACGAACACCGTGAACCCCGGCCTCCGCGGGTGACGCGTACCGCCCCGAGTACGTCCCGTACACGGGCGCCCTTCCGCCTCGCCCTGCTTCACCTCGGTCCTGGGGGCCTGGGGAGACCCCATGGCGCCGGACGCTGCGGGCTCGGCCGACGCTGCTTTGACGACAGGACCTAGGAGCCCGTCCCGGGCCGGTCGGTGGTGGCGAGCAGCGCGTGTACGGCCGTTTCCATGGTGCTGGCTGCCGCTTCGGCACTCAGGCCACTGCTGCGCCAGTGGTACCAGGCACCCCAGGTCGTCACTGCGTCCAGCCCGTAGAGCACTTCGGCCCTGCGCGCGGCGGGCAGGCGTTCGAGTTCCTCCGCGAAGATCTCTGCCAGTCGCGCCCGGGCCAGGTCCAGTACCTCGCGGGTGACCTCGGCAACCCGGCCCCCCGGGGTTTCCAGGCGCATCAGGGTCAGCTGGGCCGGCGTGATCCACTCCAGGATCCGGGCCCGCTGTTCCGTCAGGGCCGCTACCCGGGTATCGCGCGGCCCGGCGGTCGGAAGCGGCTTGATCTGCTCGATCAGCTGCTCCAGCCGGCGGGTGATGGCCGTCTCTACCAGCTCGGACATGTCGGCGAAGTGGTGGAACACGAGGCGCCGGGACACGCCCGCACGCTCGGCGACCCGCTCTGCGGGGAAGGTGGATTCCCCCTCGTCGAGCAGGGACAGTACGGCCTCGGCGATCTTCACCCGGGACTGGCGGCCGCGCTCGGCGCGACCGTCCGGGGCGGGACCGTCCGTGGCGCGGTCTTCGGACCGCGGCCGTCGGGCCGACTGGTTCACGGCGCCCCTCCCCACTTCGCTGGGTGCCATTGTCGCAAACGAAGGCGAGCAACTCCTGGAGCGGGCCGCGCGGGGGGCCGACGGAACGGTTCCGGCCCGCGCCCGCCTTCCCGGTGCCGACCGTACGGGCGGCGGAGCGCGACCGTTCGGTCCGATGCGTACGCGTCTACGCGTCTACGCATCACGGGCAACGGGCCCATGTTCGAAGGCGCCGGCGCCCCTCCGCTTTCGAAGGAGACCTCCCCACCATGCCCAGAAACCCGCGATGGCTCGTCGCCCCGGCGGCCGGTTGCCGTACTGAGCGCGGGCCCGGCCGTGACGTCGACGGCGCCGCCGGCCGCGGTCAGCCCGGCCCCGTACTCCCCCTGCCGCGGTGTCGTACGGCACTGCGACCGCGTGGGCCGGGACCACCGCGCTCGTGACCGTCACGCCGGTCAGGGCGAGGGCGCCGCGGTCTGTCACGCGTCCGGTCCCAGCCTGCGACCCGGACGGCGGGTCAGGCAGTGGGTCAGATGGCCCGTCCGTCCGGGTCAGGAGTCCGTGACCTTGACCAGGCCGCCGACCACGCCGACGTACGCGGAGCCGTCCCTGCCCAGGGTCACCGGCGCGTAGTGGTTGTTGAACAGGGGGCCGGCGCCGACCAGTCGGCTCCACACCCGCTCGCCGGTCCGTACGTCCAGCGCCGTGAGGTACCAGGCGTCGGGCATCGCAGGGGTGCCCGTGCGGCGGGCGGCCCGCAGTTCGTCGGCGGTGGGGTGGGTGAAGGTGTACAGGAGGCCCGTCGCGAGGGAGACCTTGCTGACGACGCTGGGGACCCGTTCGCTGCTGTCGGACCAGGCCAGGGAACAGGTACGGGTGGTGTAGTCGACGTGCACCCGGGCCAGGCCGGGCTCGGTGTCGACCTGGCGCGCTCCGAGCATTCCCCTCAAGAGGGCGTGGTCCTCGACGACGTAGCCGTAGTTGTTCTCCACGACGAGGTCACCGCCCACGGCGACGAGGCTGTTCTCGTCGGCACCCCTTCCCGGGGCGAAGACCGGCTGTTCGCACACCTTCTCGGGCCCGGCCTTCCCGCGCGCCATCACGAGCACCTTCATCCGGGGGTCGGCGTTGTCGGTGATGGCGACGTACCCTCCGCCCGGGCCGGCTGCCGGGCCGATGAGCGTGGGAGTGGTCCCGCTGCCCTGGCTGAGCTGACCGGGCTTCTGCCGCGAACCCCTGTCGTACGCGGCCCGCCAGGTGACGACGGGGCGGCCCTGGCCGGACGCGTCGAAGTCGAAGCGGTAGAGGGCGTGGTCGCTGACGACGAAGACGCCGCCGGACTCGTCGACCGCGATGCTGTTGGCGATCGTCTCCCCCCGCAGTACGTGGGTGGAGACCGTTCCGGTGGCCGGATCGAGTGCGCCGACCACCCCGCTGCCGGTCACGAACCACATCCTCCCCGACCAGTCGGGGAGGACGGACACGATCCCGCTGGTGCCGATCACCGGCTTGAGGTCGTAGCGCGCCTGTGTCACGAGCGCGTCGCGCCGTACGGCCACGACCTGAAGGGTGCCGTCCTTCGTGGGGACCACTGCACGGTCGAGCTGGTCGAGGTAGAAGTAACCGCCTCCGAAGACTTCCGTGGGGCTGGCTCCCGCCGTCCCCGGCAGCGTGAGGGAGGAAACCGCTGCGAGGTCGTGCGGATCGAGCAGCATCAACCGGGGCGAGAGCCCGGGGGGCATGCAGACGGTGACGATCCGCCCCCGCGAGTCGAAGGTGACCGAGCCGCAGAGCCCGCCCTGCAGCCTGCTGCGCACGGCGAGATCGCGGCCGGTGGGGCCGGGGCCTTCGTACGCGTCGCTCTGATAGGCGTCGCCGTGCACGTTGCTGGAGCCGTTGGCTGCCATGAACGGGTGCTGCGGGACCGGGGGGACGGCGACCGGTCGCGGTGCGACGGCGTGACCGGTGAACCGGGGCAGGGCGGCTCCGCGGGGATCCCCGGGTATGGACAGGGCGGGCAGGGTCACTGCTCCGGCCGGGGCGGCGGCGGTGAGGGGCGGTAACGCGGCGGCCGCCACCATGACGGCCAGGACACGGAGGAACGTGCGCATGCGGAGGCCTTTCGTTCGCTTCGTTCGCTTCCTTCGCTTCATTCGCTGACCTGTGAGGACGCGGCGGGGAGCGTGAGCCCATCCCGGAATGCTTGCACTGTGAGTGCAAGCATGATGATGAGGCAGGGGCCGGCGGGCTGTCGAGGGGTGGGAGGGCCCGGTCCCGCGCCCCGAACGGCGACGTGCGGCTCGCGGTGCGCGAACTGTGGGTGTGACCTGCTGTTCCGTCGCCCGGCGGGCGTTCCCCGGGGCCTCCGTGCATGCTGGGAAAGCCGGGGAACCGGAGTCGGCCGGAGACCGGTGTCAGAACGACGGAGGAGGGGCCCCGATCGGCCGGTCCCGCGAGCCGCACAAGGACGCACCATGAGCCAAGCCATGCTCCGGCAGATCCTCGACTACTCCACCCGCGCCGACCCGTACCCGCTGTACGAGGAGCTGCGCAAGACGCCGGTGTTCCACGACGAGGACGGTCCGTACGTCGTCAGCACCTACTACGAGATACAGAGCCTGCTGCACGATCCGCGCATCAGTTCCGACCCCCGCAACCTGACGCTGCCGTCGAGCGATCCGCTGGCGCAGGAAGACGGTGACGACTCGGCGCTGCCCCCGGTGTTCCTCAAGCTGGACCCGCCGGACCACGACCGGTTGCGCCGCATCACGAACCGGCCCTTCGGACCGCCGCACTCGCCGCACAAGGTCCACGACATGCGCGATGAGCTCGGCGGCATCGTCTCCGGCCTCATCGACGGCATCGTCGACGCGGGTTCCCCGGAGCGGATCGACCTGGTCGACCAGTTCTCCTACCCGTTCCCCGTGACCGTGATCTGCCGGCTGCTGGGCGTGCCCCCCGAGGACGAGCCCCGCTTCCACGGCTGGGCCGACACCATCGCCGCCAGCCTGGACCCCGATCCGGACGCCGACCCCGCCGAGAGGCCGAAGGCCGCCGCCGACGCGCAGATGGAGCTCGGCATGTACCTGGCCGGGCTGATCGAGGAGCGGCGCAAGGAGCCGGGCGAGGACATGTTGTCCCAACTGGCGGCCGCCACCGACGAGCCGGACGGGTCCATGAGCGCGCTGGAGGCCATCAGTACCGCGGCGCTGCTCCTGATCGCGGGTCACGAGACCACGGTCAACCTGATCACGAACGGCATGCTGACCCTGCTGCGCCACCCGGACGTCCTCCAGCGGCTGCGCGAGGACCCGCAGCTGTCCGTGCCGATCGTCGAGGAACTGCTGCGGTACGAGCCCCCCGTGCAGCTGCTGCCGCGGCGCAGCACGATCGACGACATCGAGGTGGCCGGGGTCAACATCCCCAAGGGCGCCACGGTCTCGCTGATCCTGGCCTCCGGGAACCGCGACCCGAAGCGGTTCGAGAACGCGGACCGTTTCGACCCGGACCGCGGGGACATCCAGCACCTCGGCCTCGGCAGCGGCATCCACAGCTGCTTCGGCGCCCCGCTGGCACGCCTGGAGGCGCAGCTGGCCCTGAGTGAACTGGCCCGCAGGCTGGAGAACCCGCGGCTGCTGGAGGATCCGCCCCCGTACCGCCTGAACGCGGTGCTCCGCGGCCCCCGCCACCTGCCGATCGCCTGCGACGGCATCCGCCCCTGATTTCGGGGGTACCGGGGTACCGGCGCACCACCACGTGACCTGACCCGCCCGCCCGCCGCACGGTCCGTTCGACCGGCGCGGCGGGCGGACGTATGCCCGGTGAAGTGGCTGACCGCGCCGCGGCGTCCGGGGGGTTCTGCGCGCGACACGGGAGCCGCAGGGGATCGGGGCGAGAGGAGCAGCATGCTGGAAGCACACAGCATCTCCACAGGATTTATCGAAGGGTGATAATTTCCCGCAACACGTCTCGGGGCATCCAACAATCCGGAAGATCTCCTTCCGACGGGTTCATGACAGATCATGCCCTGGCTGCCACCCCCAGATCCCAACGACAGCAACGAGGCACGGCTGAGGCGGAACAGCAGCAACCGAAGCCCTCATGAGGTACGACGGAGGCATTGACCCGCCTGTACGGCAAGGAGATTGACGATAGCGATGCCCCGCGGTCGGCTTCCTGCCTTCCGCGGGCAGGCCTCACCCCGGCATGAACGAGGAAAACGATGTGCGAACTCCTGAACCGCATCTGGTCCCGCCCCCGAGGCGAGTGGACCCGCATCCTGCGCAGGGAGCTGCCCGTGCTGGCCGACGAGATAGTGAAGGAGCTCCTGCACGGGACTCCCGCATTCACGGCACTCGTCGACGACTACGAGACCATCGACGACGAATCGCTCAGGCACTCGGTGGAAAACGCGCTGTGCAACTTCCTCGGCTACCGGCAACCCGATGAACGGGAGCCGAGCGGCGGCCGCCCCCGCCCCGAGCGAGCGAGCGATGACGGACATGACGGCAGACAGGAGGAAAACCCCGGATTCACCCGGGAAGTGATACGGAAGACCGGCCTCGTGCCCGCGCAGCGCGACCGCCGCAGCACCAACGTCGCTGCCGCGAACACCGCCGCTGTCGCTGCCGCGAAGGCCGCCACCGTCGCTGCCGCGGACACCGCCGCGGACCGGTACGCGTCTGCCGCACCGCCCGACCGGGCCCGCGAGGAACTGTTCAAGGTGCTCACGGACGACAGGGCCGCCTCGAAGCAGTCCCTCACCGAGCTGGCCGAAGCGGCCGGCTGGCCGCTGCCACCAGCCATACGAGGCGTCGTACTGGCGACCCCCGGCGAGACGCAGCAGCTGGCGGCCGTGCTGGACAACCCTCTCGCCGGCGTCTTCGCGGGCCAGCCCTGTCTCCTGGTGCCGAGTGCGGACCCGGACACCCGCGCCGCGCTGGAACTCCCGCTGCGCGGCCGCTTCGCAGCCGTGGGCCACGCGGTTCCCCTGACGGACACTGCGTCCTCCCTGCGTTGGGCCCTGCGCCTGCTCGCCCTCACCCCGGCCCGTCCCAGCGCCGAGACCCGGCCGGTCTTCGTCGACGACCACCTCTCCACGCTGCTCCTCCTCCAGGACCAGCCGCTGGCCCATGCGTTGGCCGCCCATTGGCTGCGACCCCTGGCCGGCTTGACCCCACGCCAGAGCGAGCGGTTGGAGGTGACCCTCCTCGCCTGGTTCGAAGGCGGTGGCGCCCCGGAGGCCGCGAAGGCCTTGAGCGTGCATCCCCAGACCGTGCGGTACCGCATGCGGCAGCTGGAGAAGCTCTTCGGGCCGGGGCTGCGTGACCCCCGTACCCGTTTCGAGCTGGAGATGGCCCTGCGCAGCCGCCGGCTGATGGCGCAGGTACGGCTCCAGCACTCCCGGATGGGCCGCAGAACGGGCCGGGCCATCACGACGAACTTCCCGCCGCTCGTCGCGGAAAGGATGGCCCGGGTCAACGGCCTGTGACCCGAGCGGCCCGGACCGGTCCGGCCGCCCCTTCGCGGGGCGGCCGGGCCCCGGACCCACACCCGTCTCGACCCCTCGGAACTCCTCGCCTACGGGTCTGTTCCCGGTTCCCACACACCGGTGAGAGCGACGCCGGTGGCCCGTCGGGACCGTCGGACACGATGCACGGCGAGCCGCGCAAATGCGACGGCGCCCGCACCGCGACGAACTGGCCCAGGCCTCGAACCTGAGCACGGTGTCGGGCCTCCTCCTCCTCCTCCTTCTCCTCCGACAACTCGACCGCCGCGAAGCGGCATCGGAGCCGCGCGGGCCCGGACCAGACTGTTCTGGGGTGCCCGAAGACGGGTCTCAGCTAGTCGCCGCCGCACGGGGGAGTCGAGTCGACCTCCCGGGGGCGGCCGGTCCGGTGGCCCCCGGGGACGGTGACGAAGACGCCGTGCCACCGCTCGCGCCGGCGCGCCGTTCGGCCTGCACCGGCGACCGGCGATCGCCGTCACCGGCCCGGCGTCCGGGGCCGGCGTCCGGCCGCACCGGGCCCGCGGCCCCACGGGCGGTGCGGAGGAGGGTGGTGCGGAAGTGGCTCGCACCCGGCAGTCGGCTCGACCCGCCCGGCGGATCGGTCCGTCACCCGAACGGGTGATCGTCGCGGTGCGGCACGCATCGGACCCGCCGGAAGATCCCCCCGGCCCGCCACCACACGGCCCCCGGGCAGACCGTGGCTCGGGTGAGGTGACCGCAGGACGGGGACGGGCGGGGCCGCCCGTTCCGGTACCCTGCCGGGGTAACCCAGCAGGTGCGGGCCGAGAGCCCGGTGGGATGGAGATCGGCCATGGCCCTTCGATACGACTGCTCCACGGCTTCTGGCCGGACCGACGGGCTGAGCACGGCCGCCCGGGCGGTACGCCGGGGCGAGCTCGTGGTGCTCCCGACGGACACCGTCTACGGCATCGGCGCGGACGCCTTCAACGCGGACGCGGTGGACAGACTGCTCGGAGCCAAGGGGCGCGACCGTGCGATGCCCTCGCCGGTGCTGGTCGCCTCCCCGGACGCCCTGCACGACCTGGTCGCCGAACTCCCCAAGCAGGGGTGGGCCCTGGTGGAGGCGTTCTGGCCGGGCGGGTTGACCCTGGTCGCCCGCCACCTGCCCTCGCTGACCTGGGATCTCGGGGAGACCAACGGCACGGTCGCGGTCCGGATGCCGTCCCATCCCGTGGCGCTCGAGCTGCTCGCCGAGACCGGACCGATGGCGGTCTCCAGTGCCAACCTGACCGGCCGCCCCTCTCCGCAAGACTGCGACGCCGCACAGGACATGCTGGGCGACTCCGTCGCCGTCTACCTCGACGGCGGGCGCACCGAAGCCGCCGTCGCCTCCTCGATCGTGGACCTCACCGGCCCGGCACCGGTCCTCAGGCGTGCCGGCGCCATCAGCGCCCACGCCCTGCGCGGAGTCGTGCCCGACCTGCTGGAGCCGTGACCCCGGACAGGTGGCACCGCGGACTGCCGGCACGAAGCCGGGCCGCCGCCCGCACCCCGCTCCTTCGAGGGACCCCGCAGTGTGGCGGTCCGGGCGGGGTCGTAGCCTGCGGTCATGAGTACCTCGCTGTCACCGACTCCGTCCGAAGCCTTCGAGCTGCTGCTGGCCGGGAACCGGCGTTTCATCGCGGGCGCACCCGAGCACCCGAACCAGGACGCCGCCCGACGCACCGAGACCGCACCGGCTCAGAGTCCCTTCGCCGTGTTCTTCGGCTGCTCCGATTCGCGGCTGGCCGCCGAGATCATCTTCGACCGCGGGCTGGGTGACCTGTTCGTCGTCCGTACCGCGGGCCACGTCGCGGGTCCGGAGGTCCTGGGCAGCATCGAGTACGCGGTGAGCGTGCTGGAGAGCCCGCTGGTCGTCGTGCTGGGCCACGACAAGTGCGGTGCGGTCGCCGCGACCCGCGCTGCCCTGACCGACGGCGTCAGCGCGACCGGATACGTACGCGACGTCATCGAACGCGTCACCCCGAGCGTGCTGGCCGCCCGCGCCGCCGGACTCACCGACGAGGACGACATCATCGCCGAGCACATACGGCACACCGTCGACCTCCTCCTGGACCGCTCCCGCGTCCTCGCCGACCAGGTCGCTGAAGGGCGCACCGCCGTGGTGGGCCTGTCCTACCGGCTGGCCGACGGCAGCGCCCGGGTCGTCACCACCCGCGGCCTCCCGAGCGAGGTGTCGGCCTGACCGCCCGGTGACGGGCCGGGCACCTGTCCGGGGGTCGGTGGACGGCGCCCCTCGCGGAGACGCCGGTGGTGACGTAGTCCGGCCTCGGGACTGGTGAGCTCGCATGTTCAGGTGTCGCGTATTCGCAGCCGAGCCCGGACGAGGCTCGCGCTGAGTGATCTGCCCGCATGATGGGCGACGGCACGTGCTCAGGTTCTCTAGAGGAGCGACCATGGCGTTCGAGACCGAAGCCGGATTCGGAGTCGCCGAACGGGGCGAGTGGTCCTACGCGCCGGCTGTCGGCGTCGGACCGCTTCGGTTCGGTATGACCGTCGACGAAGTGGTCGAGGCAGCTGAGGTACTCGGCCAGACGAAAGTCAGCGATTGTCCACGGGACCACGCGATCTTCTCGCCAACTTGGAAGGTCGAAGTCCACCGTCGCGGGGTCGCTCCTTCTCCGCCTGCCGTCACGGCCTATGTGAGCCAAGCCGTGGGCTTGTTCTGCATCGCTGCCGACGCCGTGCAGGGTCCCCAGATCGCATACGACGGTCTCTCGCTGGTCGGGAGGGACATGGCGGAGCTGGAGAGCAACGCAATTGCCTATGCCGAGGCGATGGACGTGCAGTTTCGCATAACGCCCGAGGGCTACGCGGCGCCGGATGATCCCGGAATCGTCATGCGCGCGCAACGGGTCGGGGAGGTCATCCGATCGCGTCCGCTGTTCATGGTGCCGCGCGATGGCGCGAATACTGAATGGGACTCGTTGCCCTCCGAGGAGTACCACTTCAACGGCCGCCGTCCGAGGAGTACCACGCCAACGGACATTCCATGGACCGACATGGTGTGACCCATGACGAGGGGAAGAGGAGAGTGACGGCCTGAAGCGATCACTGGCTGTGGTCACCCGGGGCATACCGGATCCAGGTTCCACCGTACGTTCCTGGTCATTGACGTAGCGGGGCCGGTGCGGTGGTCGGTCAGAGCAGTGACCAGCCGGTACTGGTCGGCGATGGTGCTTCCGTCGGCGCCGTTCGCCGTTCGCCGTTCGCCTTTCACCTCGGCGTCGATCACCCGCAGTCGCGGGCCAGCGATCTGAGTGAGGTAGGAGCCGTCATTCAGCACCGTGAGGACGGGTGGGCGTCGGTAAGGGCGGCAGCGGGTCAGAAACTGACTGCCGGTGGCGGCCACCGCTTCCCGGGAATGGTTGCTGTCGAAGCCGCGGTCCGCCAGCAGCAGCATGTTGCGGTCGAGCAGTTGCAGCAGCCGTGCGGCGTAGGTGATCGCACTGGTCCGCGGCGAGCGGAAGACCGCCCCCCCCAGCACACCGCGTGTGCCGGTCTCCACGAGTGCCATCAGCATCATCGTGGGGTAGCCCGCCGGGCCCAGCCGGGACTTCAGCTTGCCGAGCCAGTTGCGGTTGCGCTCATGGTCGGGGACCTTCAACGAGCCGCACCCGTCGAAGGCGACGGTCCGCCAACTACGGTACCGGGCGCCGGGCGTGGACGGCTGCGCCAGCGGGACCGCCAGCGCCTCGAACAATGCCTTCAGCGGGGCCGCGCCGACGCGCCGCCGCAGGTCCCGCAGTGCCTTCTCCGACGGGACCGGGCTCACCAGCCCGCTCAGAGGCCGAGCGCCAGCGCGAAGTACACCCCTCCACGCGACGGCAGTATCCGAAGGCGGCACTCGGTGCGTCCCGTCTCGTCCAGCACGGCGTCCACGAGCTCGAACGGAACCATCTGGGTCAGCTCACCCAGATGTCCCTCGGCCGAGAGGGCAGCGCGGCAGGGGAGAGCAGACCGATCTTCCAACGAGGCCTCGACTCTCGATCCGGACGGAACCCCCAGACCCTCCTTGACAGCTACCTGGCGACCTTTGACTTCGCGGCATCGACTTCGAGCGCGCGGAATCGCACGACCGTCCGATGTCCACCTGCGCCGCCCCCGCGGGCTCCTCGGCACGGTACCGAGCGTGCCGACGCCAGGCGTTTGCAAGCCGGGGGTCCGTGTGGGCCGAGCTGCCCCAACCGGTGAGCGCCGGCGCCGAACCGGTCGGGCACGTCCGCCTCCGGTACGCCCGCGCCTCAACCGCCCGGCAGTCCCTCGACGCGCAGCTCGACCCACTCGCCGAGGCCGGAGTGACGCGCATCTTCGCGGAGAAGCGATGTCGGGCTGGAGTTCCGCACAGACGAACTCAAGGGCTCGCACGACCCGTCCGGAATCGTGTTCACGGTGCTGGCCGCGACGTCGGGCATGGAGCGCGAGCACATCCGCGACCGCACCCTGGAGGACCACGAGTCCGCCCGCAAGCGTGGCAAGACGATCGGTCGCGCGGGCGTCACCGACGAGTCGATGCTGTCCATGACCCTCCACCTGTGCGACATCGCCGGCAGGCTTCGGGCGGAGACGGCGCGGCATGGTCTCACCAGGGAATCGGCCCGTCCTCGGCAAAGAAGCGCTTCTTCCCTCGCCCCGATACCAGACCGCACCCGGCGCGAAGAATGGCCTGCCCCCACCCGTCACCGCCGGATAGGACCTGTCCGGCGGATCTTGCCGGACAGGCCCTAGGTCCCGCGGAGGGCTCAGCGCTTGAGCGTGAAGGTGAAGTCGCCGGAGAGCTTGCCGCTCAGCCGGACTGCCGAGACGAGTTTGCCCTCCGTGAGCAGCCTCTCGACCTCGGCCCGCGAAAGACCGCACCCTTCAGCGATCAGTCGCACCGGCCGGACAGGGATCCGCGCCGCGAAGCGGACCGAGACGTCGATCACCTCGTGGTCCAGGTGATCCGATCCGCCGGTGTCGAGTCGCCAGGCGTTGTCCCAGTCGAGGGCGATGCGATTGCGGTGCCGCACGACCGGATCCTGGAGCAGCTCGGCCGCCAGGCCAGGGTCGTTGTCGTGCATCCGGTCCAGCAGTTCAGGCCGTATGGAGCGCACGTTTGTCCGCTCCAGGATCGTGAGTTTCGCCGTGTCCCCGCAAGCGGTGCACAGCACGAGGAGCCAGGCGTCGAGGAGCTTGTGGTTCGCGTTGACGCGGAATTTGCCGTTCGCCCGGAAACGGTCCGACGCGCACGCGGGGCAACGGCGGAGAACGGTCGGCAGGCAGGTGGGAGCGACCACCCAGGTATTGAGCACAGAAGTACACCGGTTTCAGTGAGAAGTCCGCAGCAAAAAGCAGCGCGGCGCACAGGCGCGACGCGCGACAGATCAGCAATCGGGAGGTCTCACAGGGTGTACAACGGTGTGTCCTTGCCTAGACGACGTGGCTCGGCAGCACGGTAGTGGCGCGAGGTGGCGATGTTCCACTGGGTTTTTGAGCGCCTCACCGCCAGGTTCTGCTCGGCGGATCACGCCTCGAGGGCTTCCCACAACAGCACAGCTCCGACGCTTCGTTGCTGCGGCGGAGCGAAGCCGCCAACGCCCGCATCCGGAGGCTCACCGAGGAGGAGCGGCCTCGCGTTGCACGGGCCCGCCACGAGAGCGGGCGAGCCATCCCAGGTCGGCAACGAGCGGCCCGCCTGCCCGAGCTGATCGCCACTTTGGCCCCAGAACCTCCCGGCCCGCCGCGCCGCCGATCAACCTGGCCGCCCGCCGACCCACACGGGTCCGGCTGACGCGCGAGGGATGCGCGGTGACGCACGAGGAGTACGAGCGGTGGATGTCCCCATCCTCTACGCCCGCCGCGTCGTTGCGCCCGGACCCGACCTGACGGCCGTCCGCGCTGCGGAGGCGATCGGGCGGAGGAGGGTCAGTGCGTCCTCGAAGGCGCGGGCGGGTGGGGGCGTACGTGGGCGATGACGAGGGCGACGTCGTCGGCCGCGTCGTGGTGTCGCAGTGCGGCCAGGAGCCGGTCGCAGGTCGCCTCCGGCGGGAGGCCGGGTTCGGCGAGCAGGCGCAGGAGCAGGTCGAGCCGGTCGTCCAGGTCGTCGTCGCGGGTTTCGACGAGGCCGTCGGTGTAGAGGACCAGCCGGTCCCCGGGCAGCAGGTCGAGGACGGTGTTCTCGAAGTCGGTGCGGCCGAGGCCTCCCGTGCCGAGCGGTACGCCGGCGGGGAGGGCGAGCAGGCGGGGGGCCTGCCCCGACCGGATGACGACGGGGGGCGGATGGCCGGCGAGGGCGACGCGGCAGCGGGAGCGGTGCGGGTCCCAGGTGGCGTAGACGCAGGTCGCGATGGTCCCGTCCAGTTCGGCGGTGATGTGGTCGAGGTGGCGCAGGACCCGGGCCGGGCCGAGGCCGAGGTCCGCCAAGGTACGGGTGGCCGTGCGCAGTTGTCCCATGGTGGCGGCGGCATGGACGCCGTGCCCCATGACGTCGCCGACCACGAGAGCGGTCTTGTCCCGTGGCTGGGGGATCGCGTCGAACCAGTCGCCGCCGATGCCGCTGGCCGCTGCCGCGGGCTGGTAACGGTAGGCGATCTGCAGGCCGGCGGACCGGGGCGGGGGCTGGGGGAGCAGGTGGCGCTGGAGCGTCAGGGCGGTGTCGGTGGCGTGCTGGTACCAGCGGGCGTTGTCGATGGCGATGGCGGCGCGGGTGGCCAGCTCACCGGCCAGGGTGACGCCGTCGTGGTCGAAGGGGAGCGGATTGCGGGTGCGCAGGAGGCCCAGGGCGCCGAGGACCTGGCCCCGGGCGGTCAGCGGTACGGCCAGGTAGGAGTGCGCACCCTCGTGGGCGAGGAGGTCCGCGGCGGCTGCGTCGCGCGCGATGTGCGCCAGGTCCGCGCCGGTGACCTGCGACACCAGGACGGGACGGCCGGTGCTCACGCAGCGGGTGACCAGGCGTTCGGCCGGGTTGACCAGGACGTAGCGCAGGTCGGTGTCGAGCACCGCCAGCCCGAGCGGGGACTGCGCCACCAGGGGCACCGCCAGCGCCAGGTCGCGCTCCACGCCCCGTAGCACGGCCTCGTCGCAGGCGATCCCCAGGGCGTACACGCCGCCGTGCTCGTCCTGTAGGCGCATGTTGCGGAACTCCACCAGGCGTGCGGACCCGTCCTTGCGCCGTACGGGGAACACGCCCGCCCACGCACCGCCACCGGCCATGACCTTGCCGAACAGTTCGAGGACCCGGTCCACGTACTCTTCGGCGACCAGCAGTTTCGCCGCGTAGTTGCCGAGCGCCTCCTCGGCCGACCAGCCGAACAGTTCCTGTGCCTGGGGGCTCCACAACGTGATCCGTCCGTCGGTGTCCAGGACCACCGCGGCCACGCTCAGAACGTCCAGCAGACCGCCGGGTTCGGAGGGAACCACCCTCGCCGGGCCGGGCGCGGACCGGAACGTCTCGGACATGACCACGACCGGACCTCCTTCACCCCCATATCACCCAGAATCGCATCTGTCGCTCGTTTAGTCGAAGAGACAAGCATCTACCAGGTGATGCAACGAAATGCTCCTTGCGGGGGCGGGTCCCGGCCGGTGCCCGACGGTCACGCCCGGGGCAGTGCGGAGCGGCCGGCGTAGCGCGCCGAGTCGCCCAGCTCCTCTTCGATCCGGATCAGTTGGTTGTACTTCGCGGTGCGGTCGGAGCGGGAGAGCGACCCGGTCTTGATCTGACCGCAGCCGGTCGCCACCGCCAGATCCGCGATCGTGGTGTCCTCCGTCTCGCCCGAGCGGTGCGACATGACGGCCGTCCAGCCCGCCCGGTGGGCCGTGGCCACCGTGGCGAGCGCCTCGGTCAGGGTCCCGATCTGATTGACCTTGACCAGGACCGAATTGCCGACGCCGGTGCGGATGCCCTCGCGCAGCAGCGTCTCGTTGGTGCAGAACACGTCGTCGCCGGTGAGCTGGCAGCGGTCGCCCACGCGGGCGGTCAGCTCGCGCCAGCCGTCCAGGTCGTTCTCCGCCATCGGGTCCTCGATGGAGACGATCGGGTAGGCGTCGACGAGCTTGGCCAGGTAGTCGACGTTCTCGGAGGGGGTGCGCCGCACGCCCTCGCCCGCGTACGCGTACACCCCGTCGCGGAAGAACTCCGACGACGCCGGGTCCATGACCAGGCCGATGTCCGCGCCGGGGCGGTAGCCGGTGCGCTCGATGGCGGCCATCACGAAGTCGAGCGCCTCTTCGGCACTGCGCAGCGCCGGCGCGAAGCCGCCCTCGTCGCCGACGCCCGTGGAGTGCCCGGCGGCCAGCAGGTCGCGGCGCAGCGTGTGGAAGACCTCGCTGCCCATGCGGACGGCTTCGGCGAAGGTGTCCGCGCCGGTGGGCGCGATCATGAACTCCTGGAAGTCCAGCGGATTGTCGGCGTGCGCACCGCCGTTGACGATGTTCATCATCGGCAGCGGCAGGAGGTGGGCGCCGGCGCCGCCGAGGTAGCGGTAGAGGGGTTGGCGGTTGGCCGCTGCGGCGGCCTTGGCGGCGGCGAGGGAGACGCCGAGGACCGCGTTGGCGCCGAGTCGGGACTTGGTGGCCGTGCCGTCGAGGGCGACCAGTGCGGCGTCGAGGCCCGCCTGGTCGGCCGCGTCCCGGCCGCGGACGGCCGCCGCGATCTCCCCGTTGACGTGGGCCACCGCGCGGTCGACGCCCTTGCCGTGCCAGCGCGCGGCGTCTCCGTCGCGCAGTTCCACGGCTTCCCGGGCCCCGGTGGAGGCGCCGGAAGGGACGGCCGCGCGCCCCAGGGAACCGTCCGCCAGGACGACGTCCACCTCGACCGTGGGGTTGCCCCGACTGTCGATGATGCGGCGGGCGGTGATGGTCTCGATGCCGGAGTTGACGGTCTCGACTGCTTTGGTGGACATGTGAGTTGCTCCCCGTTGTCGTGCGCCGTGCGCTGAGCCGGACGAACCAAACCGTACAGCAATGCTGTTCAGTTTTGCTCAACAGTATTGCTGTTCAGTATGGCTGTGCAGGTCAGGTGCGCAGCTTTGCTGACCAACGGGGTAAAGTGCCCTATGCCCACCCCGGAAGCCGCCGCCATCGCCGCCGACCTGCGCACCGCCATGGGCAAGCTGACCCGACGTGTGAAGGACGAGGACCGCATCCCGCTGGGCCAGGCCGCCGTGCTCGGTGCACTCGACCGCAACGGCGCCATGACCACCAGCGACCTCGCCGCCGACCAGCGCGTGCGCCCCCAGTCGATGGCCCGGGCGGTGGGGCTCCTCATGGAACAGAGCCTGATCACGCGCCGGCCGCACCCCACGGACGGCCGAAAGTCGCTGGTCGAACTGTCGGACGCGGGCCGGGCCGCGCTGGAAGCGGAGCGCGGCCGCAGGGCCGGCTGGCTCGCGCAAGCCATCGAGGCCGAACTCACGGAGGAGGAGCGGGCGCTGCTGGCACGGAGCGCCGCCCTACTGGAGCGGCTCGCCGCGCGCTAGGTCGGGCGACGCCCGCATCCCGGGCGCGCCGATCGGGCGGGGTCGACCCCCGGCTCGCGCAGGACGTGGAGCGGCTGCGCGTCGACCCGCAGGGGGTCATGTTCGCGCGGCCGCGACCCGTACGGCCGATCAGTCGGGGGTTCTCGCGACCGACCGCTTCGGTGGGCCCGCGGCCGGTAGGGTCCGGCCATGCCCACGCACGAACGTGAGATCGTCGCGCCCGTCGACCTGTGCCGCACCGACGGAAGGATCGCCCCGGGCGCGATCGGCTGGTCGCGCCGACCGCTGCACCACTGCCGGATCCCCGGCTGGGGGCGGACGAAGCGGTGGGAGTACTGGTGCGTCACCACGCCCACGCACCTGGTGGCCCTGACCGTGAGCGACCTCGACTACCTGGCCCTGAACTCGGTCTACGTCCTGGAATACGGTTCGACCGTAAGGGAATTCGAGCGCACCGCGATCCTGCCCGGCGGATTCGGCGTCCGTCTCCCCGACACCATCGCCGGAGCTCCGGATCCGGGGTCTCCTGCGCTCGTGGTCGGACCGCCGCGGCCGGCCGGGAGCCGGGTGAGGATCGAGATCCACGGCGAGGGCTCCGGCACCCGCCTGCGGGCGCGCTGTCCGGGTCCGCAGGGCCTCCCGGTGGAGGTGGACCTCCTCGTCGAGATGCCCGCCGGGCACGAGACCCTCTCCGTGGTGGTCCCCTGGGGCGAACGCCGGTTCCAGTACACCTCTAAGCACACGGCCCGGCCCGCGTCCGGCACGGTGCGCATCGGCGGTGACCTGCTGGCGTTCGGCGACGACGCCTGGGGCACCCTCGACCACGGGCGCGGGCGGTGGCCCCGCTCGGTGGTGTGGAACTGGGGCGCCGCGTCCGGGCGTACGGACGGCCGCACCGTCGGGCTGCAGTTCGGCGGCCGCTGGACCCGCGGCACCGGAGCGACCGAGAACGCGGTGTGCGTGGACGGCCGGATCAGCAAGATCGGCCAGGAGCTGGAGTGGCACTGGTCCCGGGTCGACCACCTGGCGCCGTGGTCGATCCGCAGCCCCGGATCGGACCGGGTGGACCTGGTGTTCACTCCGTTCCACAACCGGTCCACCCGCACCGACATCGGTCTCCTCGCCAACCGCACGGACCAGTGCTTCGGCCACTACATCGGCTCGATCCGCACGGACGCCGGCGAACGGATCGCGGTGGACCGGCTGCTGGGATGGGCCGAGGACGTCCGCATGCGCTGGTAGGCCGCCACCCCGTAGACCGCCACCTCGTAGGCCGCGCCGGACGCACGCCCGACCCGCGGCGCCGCTCCGACCCGTGGCGGGTCAGCCGGTCCTCGCGGCGAAGGGGCCGTCGCCCGTGAACGCCAGCCGCGCGAAGTTCTCGGCGATGCGGCGGTGCCCTTCGGGACAGGGGTGGATCGCGTCCGGCAGCGGGAGTTCGGCGTGGTCGCTCTCGCCGTACAGGTCGCGTCCGTCGAGGTGGTGGAGGTTCGGGTCGTCGGCCGCCCGCTGTTCCACGATGGCGGCGAGCGCGTCCCGGATGACGTTGAGGGTGAGCCGCCCGGCAGCGCGTTCGGCCGGATCGCCCGTGGCCTTGAACCGCAGGGTCCCGCCGTCGAAGTCCGGCGCGAGCGGGCCGGGGGTGTCCTCCTGGACCGGGCACAGGAGGGGGGAGACCACCAGCAGCGGCGTCGTGGGACGGCCCTCGCGGATGGTGTCGAGGAAGCCGTGGACGGCGGGGACGAAGGCACGCAGGCGCATCGTGTCACCGTTGACGACATTGATGCCGATCTTGAGGCTGATCAGGTCCGCGGGGGTGTCCCGCATCGCCCGCGCCGTGAACGGGTCCAGCAGCGCGCTGCCGCCGAACCCCAGGTTGACCAGCTCCACTCCGCCCCGGGCGGCGGCAAGGGCGGGCCAGATGGCGCTCGGGCGGACGGCGTTCGACCCGTGGCTGATGGAACTGCCGTGGTGCAGCCACACCCTGCGCCCGCTGCTGCGTGCCGGCTCGACGGGGGCTTCGGTGCGCAGGGCGATCAGCTCGGTGACCTCCGTGTGCGGGAGCCAGATCTCGATGTCCTTGTCACCCGCCGGGAGACCGGTGAACCGGGCGGTGCCCGCGGGCCCTTCGGTCAGCTCTGCGATCTGGCCGACCAGGTGGGTGACCGTACGGACGTTGCCGCCGGCCACCGTGGCCCGGGCGGTGAGGCGGCCGTCGACCAGCAGGTCGTACACGCCGTCCGGCGGGGGAGGGAACCCCTTGTAGACCCGCTTGGTGGGCAGCGCGTCGAGCTCGATGACGGTGGACCGAGTGCGGAAGGCCAGTCGTACGCCGGACGGCTGGGCCTCGGCCACGGCCAGCCGGTCATCGGGGATCTGCTGCCGCGCCCGGGCCGGCAGCCGGTGTGGCAGCAGGCCGTGCGCGGTCCGCTCCACGTCGAGGTGCCCGCGCAGGAAGTCCGCGGTGACGGGTGTGGTGATCCAGCCCTGTTCGCTGCTCATTGCCTCAGCCTGCTGATCCGGGTGTACGGGGGGTACGGGACGTGGGTCCGGGGCGGCGCGCGGGGCGCCGCTGGTCAAGGGGTGTTCCGGTGCCCGCAGCACGGCGTCGAGCGACTCCAGGGTCCAGGCCCAGGATTCCTGCGAGTCGACGGCCGTGTGGCTGAAGCCGCCGGCCGCCTCCAGGCTCACGTAGCCGTGGAACACGCTGCCCAGCATGCGGACCGCGTGCGTCTGGTCCGGCTCCGTCAGGTCGTAGCCGCGCAGGATCGCCCGCGTCATCTGTGCGTGCCGCACCCCTGCGCTGGCGGCAGCCGTCTGCGGGTCGAGCCTGAGTCGGGCGGCGTCGTAGCGTCCGGGATGTGCCCGCGCGTAGTCGCGGTAGGCGTTCGCGAAGGCGATCAGGGCGTCCTTGCCCGCACGGCCGGCCACGGCGGCGGCCACCAGGTCGGCGAGTTCCTCCAGCGCGAGCAGGGCGATCCTGGTCTTGAGCTCGTGGGAGCTCTTCAGGTGCGAGTACAGGCTCGCGACCTTGACGTCGAACCGCCGGGCGAGCGCCGAAAGGGTCACCTGGTCGAATCCGACCTCGTCGGCCAGTTCCGCCCCCGCCAGGGTCAGCCGCTCCGGGGTCAGCCCCACCCTCACCATGACCTTCACCTTCCTTCGATCTGACGACACTCATCATGCATTTACCTAAAGCCCATAGGCAAATCGGGTTGCCGTGCAGCATCTGCGCCGCACGGCGTACGTCGTGGTGGTCCGGCGGCTCGGGGGCTCGGCGGCTCGGCGGGACGGTGCAGCGGGCCCGGCATACGCTGGTTCGGGGGGCCGAGATCCGGGCGGCGACGCATGCCGGAAGGGACGCCCTGATGGACGAGTACCCGCTGATCGAGAACCACGGCCTGATAGGCGATCTACAGACCGCGGCGCTGGTGACCTCCGACGGGGTGGTCGACTGGTTCTGCTGTCCGCGCTTCGATTCGCCCAGCGTGTTCGGAGCCTTGCTGGACAAGGGCAAGGGCGGCCACTGTGCGGTCCGACCGGCCCATGCGACGTACGCGACCAAGCAGTTGTACCTGCCCGACACCGCGGTCCTGGTGACCCGCTTCATGACCGAGGCCGGCGCCGGCGAGGTGGTCGACTTCATGCCGCTGACCGGCACCACGGTCACGGCCCGGCACCGGCTCGTCCGCATGGTCCGTTGCGTGCGCGGCAGCATGACCTTCGACGTCGACATCGCGCCCCGGTTCGACTACGGGCGCAAGTCGCACGACCTGAACCTCACGCAGAACGGTGCGGTGTTCACCGCCGACGGCACCACCCTGACCGTGCACACCATCCGGGAACCGGAGGACGAGCGGCTGGGCCAACTCCTCAGCGCCGGCGAGCGCGACGTGCACCTCACCCTGCGCCTCACGGCGGGGCAGCAGCGCGGCCTGATCCTGGAGTCGGCCGCCGACGGGCCGCCCCGACAGATCCGCCTCGCCGAGTACGAGGAGCTCTTCCAGGCCACCATCCGCTACTGGCGGACCTGGCTGAGCACCTCCCGCTACACCGGCCGCTGGCGCGAGGCGGTGGAGCGCTCCGCCGTGACCCTGAAGCTGATGACCTACGCCCCCACCGGCGCCGTCGTCGCGGCCCCCACCGCCGGACTGCCCGAGCAGCTCGGCGGCGAGCGCAACTGGGACTACCGCTACACGTGGATCCGGGACGCCTCGTTCTCCGTGTACGCCCTGCTCGGCATGGGGTTCACGGAAGAGGCGAAGGCGTTCATCGGGTGGCTCGACGACCGCATCAAGGAACGGGCGGGCGGCGAGAGCGAATCGGGGCCGCTGAACATCATGTACGCGGTCGACGGCTCCTCCGACCTGAAGGAGGAGACCCTGGACCACTGGGAGGGCTACGAACGCTCGTCCCCCGTCCGCGTCGGCAACGGGGCCGCCACCCAGCTCCAGATGGACATCTACGGCGAGGCGCTGGACAGCATCTCCTTCGCCCACGGGCACGACATCCACCTCGGCTACCACGGATGGACCGGCATGGTCCACGTCCTGGACTGGCTGGCCGACCACTGGGACCAGGCCGACGAGGGACTGTGGGAGACCCGCGGCGGGGCCCAGGACTTCACCTACGGCCGGGTGATGTCATGGGTGGCCTTCGACCGCGCGCTGCGGCTCGCCGCGGCCGGCGGCCGCCCCGCGCCCATGCAGCGCTGGAACTCCACCCGGGACCGGATCTTCCAACAGGTCATGGAGAAGGGGTGGAACGAGGGCCGCGGCGCCTTCGTCCAGCACTACGGCAGCGAGGTGCTCGACTCGTCGCTCCTGCGCATGCCGACCGTCGGCTTCCTCACGCCCCAGGACCCGATGTGGGCCTCCACCCTCGACGCGATGGAGCAGGAACTGGTCAGCGACAGCCTGGTGTACCGGTACAACCCCGAAGCGTCTCCGGACGGCCTGCGCGGCTCCGAGGGCACGTTCTCGCTGTGCACCTTCATGTACGTCGACGCACTCGCCCGGGCCGGACGGATCGACCAGGCCCGTCTCGTCCTGGAGAAGATGCTGGGCTACGCCAACCACCTGGGCCTGTACTCCGAGGAGATCGACCTGACCGGACGCCAACTGGGCAACTTCCCCCAGGCGTTCACCCACCTCGCCCTCATCGACGCGGCGATCACCCTCGATGCGGCCCTGAACCGGCGCTCCACCCCGTAGGGATGCCCATAGGTCCCGTAGGGATGCCCGTAGGTTGGGCGAGTGACGACTACCGCATCGCAAGAAGCATTCCTCCAGGCGTTCCACGCGGAGTACCCGGCAGTGACCGCGGAAACGCTCGGGCGCGGCCGTGCTCCGGACGGCCGGTCCAGCTATGAGCTCTTGTGCGATCGCGTGACCGGAAGCACGCGCGTGCTGGACCTCGGCTGCGGCGACGGCCTCCTGCTCGAATTACTGGCCCAAAGGGGCGGGAGGGAACTCGCCGGGGTGGACCTGTCGGCGCACTCCCTGGCCCTGGCACGACGTCGACCGGCGCTGTCCGAAGCGACATTGGAGGAAGGCCGGGCTCAAGAGCTCTCCTTCGCCGACGACATCTTCGACGCATGCGTTTCCCACATGGCGCTGATGCTGATGGGCGAGATCGAACACGTCGTGGCCGAAGTGGCGCGCGGGCTGTCTCCAGGAGGGGTTCTGGCCTGCGTGGTGGGGGGGCGGGGCCGTGGGCGGAGAGGCGTACGAACGGTTCCTCGCGTTGCTGCGGGCCACGATCGAGGAGGCACCGCCCGCACAGCGCATCCCGGCGCTGGGGGACAGAAGGGCACGCAGCCGCGAAGGGCTCGACGAAGTCCTCGGACCGGCAGGCTTCACGACGGTCGACTGGGAGACCGTTCCCCTCGACCTGAGCGGACCGGTGGAGCAGGTCTGGACTGCGGTGTCCGGTCTCTACGACCTCGGCCCGCTCGATCGGGCGACGGTGGAGCGTCTGCGGCGGGCCTTCTTCGCCGAGGTGAGGGACATGACGACAGCGGACGGGCACGTACCCTGCGCGTTCAACATCCACCTGGCGACGGCCCGCCTGGCCTAGGCCCTAGGAGGCAGTACGCCCGGTCCGCTCACGCCCGGGGCGCGGCCTTCTCCAGGTCGCGGACGGTGCCCGACATGACGGTCCGGATGTGTGCGGTCAGGTGTGCTGCCGGCCAGTCCCACCAGGCGATCGACAGCAGGCGGGCGATGTCGTCGTCGGTGTAGCGGGTGCGGATGAGGCGGGCCGGGTTGCCGCCGACGACGGCGTAGTCGGGGACGTCGTCGACCACGACGGCGCCCGAGGCGATGACGGCGCCGTGCCCGATGCGCACTCCGGGCATGACCGTCGTGCCGTAGCCGAACCAGACGTCGTTGCCGACGACGGTGTCCCCCCTGCCGGGCAGGTCGGCCAGCAGGTCGAAGTGCTCGGCCCAGGAGCCGCCCATGATGGGGAAGGGGAACGTGGAGGGGCCGTCCATACGGTGGTTGGCCCCGTTCATGATGAACCGGACCCCGGTGCCCAGCGCGCAGAACTTCCCGATGACCAACCTCTCCGGCCCGTAGTGGTAGAGGACGTTCCTGGTCTCGAACGCGGTCGGGTCCTCCGGGTCGTCGTAGTACGAGTACTCCCCGGCCTCGATCAGCGGTGACGTCAGCAGCGGCTTCAACAGCACCACGCGCGGCTGGTCCGGAAACGGGTGGAGCACGGTCGGGTCCGCGGGAAGACGGTTCACGGCGGTCGCTTTCGGTGCGGCAACGGCGGGCGAGGACTCCATTCTGCGCGTGCCGTACGGGGTTTCGGTGATCCGGGGATCGCGGCGGGCTCCGTCAGGCCTCGGGTTCCGGACCGCCGCCGCGGCGCAGGTCGGCGTCGGTGAGGGGTTCCAGGTCGCCGCGGGTGTCGAGCCGGTACAGGAAGGCCACGGCGGGGAAGACCAGGACCGCGGCCACCACCGTCACGATGATCAGCCAGTGCAGGGTGCTGGGCGCCCCCGCCGCCTCGGCCACCGTCAGCCGGCCGGGGATGAGGTACGGGCGCTGCGCCGCGCCCCAAGCGATCACGGACGAGGCCATGAGGACCACGGCAGCCGGCCGGGACCACGCCCCGGAGGTGCGCAGCAGCAGCCATGCCGTGACGACGGTGGCCAGCACGGCCACGATGATGAGGACGAGCCCGGCGCCGTGGGTGAGGCCGTGCCACAGGTGGGGGGCGTCGGCATGGGCCACGATCAGGGTGACCGCCCCCAGTACGGCGAAGGCGCCGAGGGCGGCCAGTGCGCGCCGCCGGAAGTAGGCGTGCAGGTCGGGGGCTTCGTAGCGGACGGCGTCCGCGGCCAGGAACACCGCACCGAGCAGTGCCGTGCCGACGACGGCCAGCAGGCCGAAGAAGACGGAGGTCGGGTTGAACCAAGCGTGCGCCGTCGGCTCGGTGCCCGGCCCCACGCGCCCCGAGGCGATCCCGCCCGCGGCGGCACCGAGGAAGAACGGGGTCAGGAGCGAGGAGACCGCGAACACGGCGCCGTAGACGCGCCGTCCGGCGATCTTCTGGGTCGGCTTGCGCAGCGCGAAGCCGGCGCCGCGCAGCACGATGCCGATGGCGGCGAGGGCCAGGGGCAGCCACATCGCGGAGAACACGGTCTGGAAGAACTCCGGGAACCCGGTCCACATGATGACCAGGACGAAGATGAGCCAGACGTTGTTGACCTCCCAGACCGGGGCCATGGCGTGGTCGATGAGCCACCGGGGGCGCCTCCCGCGTTCCGCGCCGCCCGCCGTCAGGTCCCAGAAGCCCGCCCCGTAGTCGGTGCCGCCCGCGCAGGTGTAGGCGGCGACCGCGAGGAGCAGGACGGCGGCGATCACACCGGCGGCGGTCACGGCTTGCCGTCCTCGGCCGGTGCCGCGACGGCGGCGCGCGGACCGTAGGGGGTGTCGGTCTCCGGTGTGGCCATCGTGTCCGCCTCACGGCTTCGTTCGTCGTCCAGGCGCCACCGGGTGCGCATCTTCAGGAGCACGGCCAGGAAGGATCCGAAGATGAGGACGTACACGACGACGACCACGGCGAACATGGTCCACAAGGAGTCGGCGCGGGCCCCGGTCACCGCTTCGGCGACCCGCATGTTCTCGTAGACGATCCACGGTTGGCGGCCCACCTCGGTGGTGATCCAGCCGCATTCGACGGCGATGACGCTGGCCACGCCGGCGCAGGCGGCGCTGCGGTAGAACCACGGCGAGGCGGGCAGCCGGCGGCGGCGCCACCAGACGAACGCGTACCAGAGGACCAGCAGCAGGAGCACCGAGCCGATGCCCACCATGATGTCGAAGGTCCAGTGGATGAGGGTGGCCTGGGTGACGGTGGGCCGGTTCTCCGCCGGTACGGACGTCAGTCCGTGCACTTCGGTGTCGGGGCTGAAGCCGGCCAGGATGGAGTCGAGTTGCGGGATCTTGATGCCGCCGGTGACGGTCCCGTCGGGGTGGAGGCGGCCGAAGAGGTACTCCGGGACGTGCGTGTCGGTGTTCCAGACGATCTCCATCGCCGCGAACTTGACCGGCTGCTTCTGGAACACCGCCCGGGCGATGGCGTCGCCCAGCATGAACTGGACGGGAGTGAACACGGCCGCGACCGTGAACGGAACGGTGAAGCCGAGCCGGTGGTAGCGGTCGCGGCGCCCGCGCAGCCAGCCGACGGCGTAGACGCCGGCGACGACGTATCCGGCGGTGAGCAGCATCGCCACGACGAAGTGCCAGTACTGCGGCCCGAACATCGGCGTGAAGATCGCCTTCCAGACGTCCACGTCGACGGGATTGCCCTCGGAGTCGAGGGAGAAGCCCCGCGGGGTGTTCATCCAGGAGTTGGCAGCCAGGATGCCGAAGGCGCCCAGCAGGGCCGTAGCCGGCAGCGGCAGTCCGAGGAGGAAGTGGGTACGGGCGGGCAGCCGCCGCCACCCGTAGAGGTAGATGGCGATGAGGACGGCCTCCAGGAAGAAGGCCCACGCCTCGACGCCGAAGCCGATCCCGAACACATCGCCCCACCGGCCCATCAGCCCCGGCCACAGCAGGCCGAACTCGAAGGACAGGACGGTGCCCGTGACGACGCCGATCGCGAACTGCACCGCCATGACCGCCGACCAGCGGCGCGCCAGCAGCAGGGCGGTCGCGTCACCGCGCCGCAGGCCGTAGCCGTGCATGATCAGGGTGATCAGCGGCAGCGCCACGCCCATGGGCACCAGGATGATGTGCGAGGCCAGGGTGAAGGCCATGAGCGAGCGGGCCGGCAGCATCTGAGGCGGAGCCTCTGCCAGCAGGTGGAGCGTGGTGTGCATGCGTCCCTCCCCGGGGCCGAGCGGACGGAGGTCAGCCGCCGGTGGCGAAGCCCGGGAAGAGGGTCATTCCGCCGTCCACGTAGAGCGTGGCGCCCACGACGTAGTCCATGAGGTCGGAAGCGAGGCCGACGGCCGCGTGGGCGATGTCCTCGGGGTCCCCGACCCGGCCGTACGGGATCAGCTTGAGCAGGTCCTGCTCGGCCTGCTCGGTGTCCCAGGCACTGCGGTTGATGGGCGTGCGGATCGCGCCGGGGGCGATCGCGTTGACGCGGATCTTCTTCGGGGCGAGTTCCTGGGCGAGGGTCTCCATCATCATCTGCACGCCGCCCTTGGAGGAGGCGTAGTTCACGTGCCCGGCCCAGGGGATGATCTGGTGCACCGAGCTCATGCAGATGATCTTGCCCGCGGAGCTGGAGACCTCCGGGACGACCCCGCGCCGCAGGAACTCCTTCGTCGCCTCGCGGGCACACAGGAACTGTCCCGTCAGATTGACGTCGATGACCTTCTGCCACTGGGCGAGCGTCATCTCGGTGAAGGCGGAGTCCCGCTGGAGGCCTGCGTTGGCGACGAGGATGTCGATGGTCCCGAACTCCTCGACCATGCGTTCCGTCATGGCCACGACCTGGCCCTCGTCGGACACGTCCGCCTCGTACGCCGCCGCGCGCACCCCGAAGGAGGCGATCTCCGCGACGACCTTCTCGGCCTCCTCCCGGCCGGCCACGTAGTTGACGACCACGTCCGCCCCGGCCCGGCCCATGCCGATCGCCGTGGCCTTCCCGATTCCGGAGTTCGCACCCGTCACCAGTGCCTTCTGGCCCCGGAGCAGGTGCGCGGGGATCACGCCCCGGGGTACGCCCTCGGTGGAACTCACGGCGGACTGCCTCCTTCGCACCGCCACCCCGTGCCGTCGGGGCGACGGCACCCCGGCGGGTCCGGCGTCACCCAATCACCGCCTCCGGGGCGCGGCGGCCCGCTGCACTCCGCGTTGCGCCACCCGGCGCAGGATCTTCGCCCGGTCGGCGGTGTTCGGCGCCGCGGGTCAGCCCATGCGTTCGAGGAGGTGGTCGCCGACCCGCAGGGCGTTCGCGATGGCCGTCAGGGACGGGTTGACCGCGCCGATGCTCGGGAAGAAGCTCGTGTCGACCACGTACAGGTTGTCCAGTTCGTGCGCCTTGCAGTTCAGGTCCAGGGCCGACGACGCCGGGTCGGTGCCGAACCGTACGGTGCCGGCCTGGTGCGCGGTGGCCCCGATCGGCATGCCCTTGTGCAGGTAGAGGCTGTGGTCCAGCAGGTGGTGCTCGTGCATGCCGAGGTGGCCCAGCATGCTCTGGAGCTTGTGCCGCAGCCGCTTCAGCCCAGCCGTGTTGTGGGACTCGTCGAGCGCGAGGTGGATGCGGCCGTCGCCGTCCAGGGTGACGCGGTTGTCGTCCAGCGGCAGGTCCTCCCCGCACAGCCAGAAGTCCACCGCGTGGTGGGCCATGACCTCGAAGGGCATGTTCGGGGTCACCGCTCCGGCCCAGCGCGGGGCCTCGCCGTGGATCTGTTCGGCGTCCGACTTGCCGAGCATCTGGATCCCGCCGAGGGGGTAGTCCCAGTCGTCGGCGCCCAGGTACCAGTCGTGCAGGGCGAGGGTCTTTTGGAACTGCGTGTCGTTCGGCTCCCGGGAGACGGCCATCAGGGCCAGGTTGTTGTGGCGCATGTAGAACCGCCCGACCACGTCCGAGCCGTTCGCGAGGCCCCGCGGATGCCGGTCGTTCGCCGAAGCGAGCAGCAGGGCGGCCGAGTTGACCGCGCCGCAGGCCACGACCACGAGGTCGGCGGAGAAGCGGGCCTCCTCGCCGCCGGCGAGCCGGGCGACGACCGAGCTGACCGTGCGTCCCGTCGGATCGGTCTCCAGCCGCAGCACGTGGGCGTGGGTGACCAGCTCGACGCCGGGATGTTGCAGCGCGGGCTCCACGCAGATCACCTGGGCGTCGGACTTGCCGCGCACCAGGCACGGGAAGCCGTCGACCCGGTTGCAGCGGATGCAGACGCTGGACGGGGTCGCCCGGCCGGCCGCGTCCTGGTCCAGGTCGACCCCGATGGGCAGGTGGAAGGGGTGCAGGCCCTGCTTCTCCAGGTCGTCGCTCAACTGCTGGATCCGCGGCTCGTGTTCCACCGGCGGATGGGCGTACTGGGCACTCGCCGGCCCCTCGAAGGGGTCCTCGCCGTGCCGGCCGTGCACCCGGAAGAGGTGCTCCGCCTGGGTGTAGTACGGCTCCAGGTCCTCGTAACGCAGCGGCCAGGCGGGCGAGATCCCGTCGTGGTGGCGCAGCTCCCCGAAGTCCTCCGGACGCAGCCGGAACAGCGCCGCGCCGTAGAACTTGGTGTTGCCGCCGACGTAGTAGTTGACCTCGGGAGGGAACTCGCGGCCGTGCCGGTCGAACCAGAACTCGGGCGCGCGGTACTTCCCCTTGACGAACACCGCCGTGGAGTCCCAGTTGTCGCGTTCGCGGGGGAGGAAGCCACCGCGTTCGAGGATCAGCACCCGCTTGCCGGACGGGGCGAGCCGGTGGGCGAGCGTGCCGCCGCCCGCGCCCGATCCGATGACGATGACGTCGTAGTGCGGAGCGTCGTTCAACCCGATCACCGTCCTAGGCCTGCGGTGCCGCCGCCCGGGCGGGCCTGTCGCGGCAGGGTCCCCCTTCGAACGTATACGCCCCGCGCCGTCGCGGCACCCGGGGATGCGACGGGGCCGGGAACGCCGGGGTCGACGACCGGGCCCCCGACGGTGCGTCTCACAGGACGGCGATCGGGTTCACCGGGGAGCCGGTGGCCCCCGGCAGCCGCAGCGGCGCCACCGTGCACAGGAACCGCCAGCGCCCGAGCTCCGCGCACGAGTGGGCCAGCGCGTCCAGGTCCAGGTAGTCCATCAGGTGCATGCCCAGGGCGTGCAGCGCCAGGACGTGCACGGGGAAGGAGACCCCGGGCACCGGACTCGGGGCCGTGTCGTTGTTGCCGTCCGAGCCGAGGACGGCGACCTGCCGTTCGGCCAGCAGCCGCATGCACGCGGGATGCAGGCCCGCCCGGGCGTGCGCCGCGTCCCACGCGCCGCTCTCCCGGCGCCGGCGCCGGTGTCCGACCCGTACGAGCAGCAGGTCGCCCGGCCCGATCCGGACGCCCTGGGCCTCCTCGGCCGCCGTGAGCTCTTCGGCGCCCACGAAGTCCCCGGGCTCCAGCCAAGGGACCCCGCGCAGCCGCGGGACGTCCAACAGGACCCCGGGGCCGACGATCCCGTCGTGCACCAGGTCCAGGGTGATCCCGAGGGCGGCGCCGGCCGCCAGACGGCTCTCCGGGACGCCACCGTGGAGCTCGCCGTCGAACACGACGTGACACAGGGCGTCGAGATGGCTGTGGGCGTCCCCGTGCACGTTCATGGCGAACCGGTCCAGGGCGAAATGCACCCCCGGAGTTCCGGTCTCCGGCGCGGTCGGCGCCGTCAGCCGGTAGACGGCGGGCTGCGGATCGTCCGGACCCGGCTGCGTCTCGATGGGCGAGGCCAGCGACACGGTGCGCCCGTGACGCACGTCGGCCGCCGCCGCGGCCACGCGCGCGGGGGTCAGGTGGGCCAGGGTGCCGCGCCGGTGCTCGGGGCCGGAGGGTGTCCGCCGGCACAGCTCGGCGTGCAGGGACCGGAAGGCCGCCTCCGTCATGAAAGGCGAAACCGTCCGGTCGGCCAGCGGGTCGTCGTCCGTCACGCGGGTCCTCCCGGTCTGCCGAAGGCCCCGCCTCCACTGTCCGCCGCCGCGGCGTCCCGTGCATCCCGGCGGGCGGCGCCGCTCCCGCGGCCGCGGCGGCCCGGCCACCGCGCATCGACCGGTCGGCCGGCGCGCAGTGGACGACGTCCCGCCGGCCCGCGGCGCACGGCGTCCTCAGGAGCGGTGTCCGGCGACCGACCGGTACGCGACGGGGAAGTCGAAGTAGGTGTCGGGGAACAGCTCCGGCTTGTACGTGAAGTGCCACCACTCCTCGGGCAGGTTGACGAATCCCTCCGCCGTCAGCGTCGACCTCAGCAGGTCCCGGTTCGCACGCTGCGCGCCCTGGACGCGCGGGTCGTCGGTGTGCGACAGCGTGTCGAAGCAGTCGAAACCCGTGCCCATGTCCACCGAGTTGTCCGGGTACCGCTCCGCCCGGGGCGCGTAGCAGGGCACCTCTTCCTGCCCCGGCCGCGGGCGGGGCGCCGGCAGTGCCGGCAGCCGCACCAGCGTCACGTCCATGGTGCTGCCCCGGCTGTGTCCCGACTTCTTCGCGATGTAGCCGTCCTCGAACAGCCGGGACTTGTCGACGCGCGGATAGAACTCCGCCTTCCGCCGCTCGTCGCCCAGGTCCTCGGCCCACCGCACGAAGTGGTCGACGGCCCGCTGCGGCCGGTAGCAGTCGTACACCTTGAGCGAGTAGCCCTGGCGCAGCAGGCGCACCTGGGCCCGGTGCAGGGCCTCGGCGGCCGGGCGGGTCAGGATGCAAAGGGGTTGCCGGTAGCCGTCGACCGGCTCGCCGACGAAGTTGTGCGGGCGCACGTACCGCATGTCCTGCAAGATCGTCGGGTCGACCGAGCTCAGTGCCACGAACGCGCGCGGAGCCTTCGCCCCGGGTGGTGGTGCGCTCGCCCCGACGGGGGCGGCGGCCCCGGCCATCGTCAGAGCCGTGGCGATGGCCGTCACGGTCACGGCGAGGCGTGCCCTCAGCGGCGGTAAGGACGTGGAACGGGTCATCCAACCCTCCATCGGCGGTGCAGTGGGGACGTGATCGGGCACCATGCTGCCCGACGCCGGGCCCGTCCCGTCCGGATCCGGCCGAACCCGGACCGGCCGTCACCCGCGTCCTCCCCGCCGCCCGCGTCGACGGCCTCCGGACTGCGCCCGCCGCGGTACGGACCTACGCTGATCAGGTGACCCGGCTGCGCCGGAAGAGCGGTGATGCATGCCGCCGTCCGCCAGCAGCTCGAGGGAGGTGATGCCCGATGTCCGCACCCCGGGCAGCGGCGGCCCGCTGCGCGACCGCCGGAGCCGCCTGCTTGCTGATGTTCACGGGCGGGGGTGTGGCCCGGGCCGATGACAACGGCATCGCCGACGACAGCGCCCAGGCCATCGCACAGGCCTCGCGCAAGGCCATGGCCGAGCTCACTTCCATGCGCATGGTGGGCAAGGTGACCGACACCTCGGGCACCACCACGCTCGACCTGCGCTTCGACGAGCAGGGCGACTGCGTCGGCACCGTCACGCCCCCCGGCGGCGCGGGCACGGCCGACATCGTCAAACGCGGCGACGACGTCTGGATGAAGCTCGACGACGCCCTGCTCAAGGCCCAGGTACCGGGCCCCGCGGCCGACGACGCGATCGCGCTCATCAACGGCCGCTACCTGCACGGCACCACGGACAGCCCCCTGCTGAGCGATTTCGCCCAGGTCTGCGACCTGGACTTCTTCAAGAAGGAGTTCTCCTCGAAGCCGCCGAGCGAACAGCTGGCCAAGGGCGCCCGGACCACCGTCGACGGCCGACCGGCCATCACGGTCACCAGCCGGCAGGGCGGCCGGACGGGCACGTACCAGGTCTCCACCGAGGACGAGCCGTACCTCCTGCAGGTGCGGGGCACCGACGAGTCCGGCCGCAAGGTGGACGCCTCCTTCTCCGACTTCGACGAGCCCGTCACGCCCGAGCCCCCGGCTCCGGCCGACTCGGTCGACCTGTCCGAGCTCCAGTAGCGTCAACGCAGTTGCCGGCGGACCAGGCCGTGGAAGAGGCCGGTCGTGTCGGCGAGCAGTTCGGCGGGCGGGCCCTGCTGGACGATCCGGCCGTCCGACATGACGATCACGCGGTCGGCGTCCATGACCGTGGAGAGCCGGTGGGCGATCACGAGGCGCGTCGTCCGCAGGGCGCGGGTGGACTCGGTGACCACGCGCTGGGCCGCGTTGTCCAGTGCGCTGGTGGCCTCGTCGAGGAAGAGGACGCGCGGCTTGCGGATGAGGGCCTGGGCGATCATCAGCCGTTGGCGCTGACCGCCCGAGACGGTCCCGCCGCCGTCGGACAGGATGGTGTGCATGCCCATCGGCATGGCCTCGATGTCGGCCGCCAGGCCCGCCATCGCGGCGGCCTCCCACGCCTCCTCCGGCGAGAACGTCCCGGTGCCGCGGATGCAGTCCAGGATCGAGCCGGAGAGCGGCTGGGCGTTCTGCAGCACGACGCCGCACTGGCGGCGTACGGCCGCCCGGTCGAGCGCCGCCAGGTCCTGACCGTCGTAGAGCACGCTGCCCGAGAGGGGCTTGTCGAAGCCGATGAGCAGCCGCAACAGCGTCGACTTGCCGCAGCCACTGGCCCCGACGACCGCGACGAACTCGCCCGGTCCGATCGTGAGGCTGACGTCGTCGAGGACGAGCGGGCCGTCGTCGGCGTAGCGGTAGGACAGGTTCTTGGCCTCGATGGCACCGGTCAGCCGTCCCGGGAGGGTACTGGAGCGGTCCACCTCGGGGACCTCCCGCAGGAGCGGCCGGATCTGTTCGAACATCGGCAGGACCGCGGCCGCCGAGACGAGCGCCCCGGTCACCTGCGTGACCGACGACAGCAGCATCGTCAACGCGGTGCTGAAGGTGAGGAACTCACTGGCGGACATGGCGCCGCGTGCCGGACCGGCCAGCAGCACGAACATCACCAGCGTGCACAGCGGCAGGTAGACGGCGCCGAGGACGGTGCTGACGTTCTGGGTCCGGCCGATGCGCTGCTGTAGGTCGCGGGTACGGGCGAACTCCCTTGCCCAGGCTGCGTACGCGAAGCTCTCGGCTGCGGCGACACGGAGCTTGGGCAGGCCCCGCAGGGTCTGGAAGGCCTGGTTGCCCAGCCGGTGTCCGAGCGTGTTCAGCCGGCGCTCGTACCGCAGCTGCCACAGCCCCAGGCCCAGGAAGATCCCCGCGATGACGACCAGCATGGCCAGCGCCGCCATCGCCAGCGGCACGCTGTGGACGAACAGCAGCACGAAGCTCACCGCGCCGACCGCGCCCGCCTGCACGCAGACCGGTCCGATGCCGGACAGCACGCGGCGCATCGCGCTGATGCCCATCGCCGCGCCGGCCAGTTCGCCGGTGGAGCGGCTGGCGAAGAACGTCGCCGGCAGTCGCAGCAGCCGGTCCCACACGGCCGGTTGCAAGGTGGCCTCGATGCGGCCCTCCATGCGCAGGAGGGACGTGTTCTGCAGGAGCATGAAGACGGCCGCGACCACGGCGGTCGCGACCAGCGCCAGCCCGGTCTGCACGATGAGGCCGGTCTCGCCCTGCGGGACGTAGCGGCCGAGGACCTGGCCGGTGGCGACCGGCACCAGCGCCCCCAGCACCACTGCGACCAGCCCGCCCAGCAGCAGGCTGCGCAGCTCGGGGAAGGTGCCGCGCACGCTGAAGCGGAGCAGGGCGGGCAGGCCCACCCGCCTTTCGGGCAAGGGGCGGTACAGCATGACCGCGCGCGGCTCGAAGGCGGCCCGGTCGGCCCGCCCGACCCGCTCGCGCCTGCCGGTGGCGGGGTCGACCGCCTCGTAGCCGCCGCGCCGCCACAGCAGGGCGACCGGCGTGCCGTCCTTCTCGCGCCGGCCCACCAACGGCCCGCTGTTCTGCCGCCACCAGTGCCCGCCGAGAGCGACCGTGCGGGTGCGGATCCGCGAGGCGAGCGCGATGTGTTCGACGGGATCCAGCTGCGCGGACGGGGTGCCCGCCCCGCCCGGTGGGGACAGGGTGATGCCGGCCGCGCCCGCGACGAGGCGGCACGCCGCGTAGGTCGCGTCGACGTCCGCGCTGCGGTGCTGATCGCGGCCGCCGGTGCGGACGATGGACGCCAGCAGCGTCCGGTCCGCCTGGGTACGGGCTGCCCGGCCCGCCTCGATCCCGGCGGCCGTGCGGTCTTCGTGGGCGCGCTCCAGCTGTTCGATCCAGCCGTCCAGGGCGTACAGCAGCCGGTACTGCTGGTCGACCATGCCCTGCCACATCGTCGCGTCGACGAGGAGGGTGCCGACCGCTTCCGCCTCGTACACGGCGCCGTACCGCACGCTGCCGGGGGCGATCCGCATCCACAGGATGTCGTCGTCGGCGCCGCCGTGCCCGGTGGTGGCGGTGCCGGCCAGCGGTGCTTCGTAGAGCACGCGCAGACCACGGCCGATGCCGCGCGCGAAGGCGTCCTCCAGCGGGCTCGGCCGGCCTGCGGCAGCGACGCCGTACTGCCCTTCGTCGGCGTACTGCGGGTACTGCGGGTACTGCGCGTACTGCGGGTGCTCCGGGTGCTCCGGGTACGGCGCGTACTCCGAGGGGTACAGCTCCCGCAGTTCGATGCGGCGCAGCCGGCACCCCTGTAGGGGCCGGCCGACCAGGGTGTGATCAGGGCCCTCGGCCGGACCGAGCAGCAGTGTGCCCGACCCCAGCCGACCCAGGAAGTGCCAGTGCCCGGACTGCGCGGCGTCCACGGCGAACAGGTCCAGCTCGCCCTCCACGACCAGCCACAGGACGAGCGGCCCTTCCAGGGACAGGCTGCCCACGCCCGCGCGGTCGACGGGCGTACCCAGCGCGCCCAGCGCCGCGACGACCGGGTCCGCCGCCCAACCCGACGGGCCGTCCGACGGGCCGAGGGCCGAGGAGGCGGTGGTGGTCGCGTGCTCCGGGTACGTCACCTCAGTGCTCCTCGACCAGTGCGGCGTACGGGCCCTGCGCGGCGACCAGTCCTTCGTGCCGCCCGCGTTCCACGACCGTGCCCCGGTCGAGCACGACGATCTCGTCGCTGTCGCGCACCGTGCTCAGCCGGTGGGCGATGACCACGCAGGCACAGCCGCGGCGGCGCAGGTTGTCGATGATGACCTGCTCGGTCACCGCGTCCAGGGCACTGGTCACTTCGTCGAGCACCATGACGCTGGGGCGGCGCACGAGCGCTCGTGCGATCTCCAGGCGCTGGCGCTGGCCGCCGGAGAAGTTGCGGCCGTCCTGTTCGACGCGGCTGTGGATGCCACCGGGGCGGCGGGCCACCACCTCGTGCACGGCGGCGTCCTCCAGTGCGGCGATCACGGCTTCGTCCGCGATGGAGGGGTCCCACAGCGTGACGTTGTCGCGGACGGTGCCTTCGAAGAGGAAGACGTCCTGGTCGACGAAGGAGACGGAAGCGGCCAGCGCGCCGCGCGGGATGTCCTCCAGCCGCATCCCGTCGATGCGGACGGCCCCGGCCCAGGGGGCGTGGAGGCCGGAGATCAGCCGGGAGACGGTGGACTTGCCGCTGCCGGAGCCCCCGACGAGCGCGACCTGCTGCCCGGGTCCGACCGTCAGTGAGAAGTCCTCGAGCAGCGGGGCGTCCAGAGGGTTGTAGCCGAAGGTGATGTGGTCCAGCTCCACGTGGCCCTTGAGGCGTCGGGTGGAGGCTGCGGGCTCGCGCCGTGAGTAGACCCGGTCGACCGGGAAGTTCTCCACGTCGCCGAGCCGGGCGACGTCGGCCGCGAAGTCCTGGATCCGGCCGGCGACGCCGCCCAGCCGGGAGATCGGGGCGGTGAAGCTGGTCACCAGGGCCTGGAATGCGACGAGCAGGCCCACGGTGAGGTGGCCCTCCACTGCCCGCAGGCCGCCGATCGTCAGGATCAGCGCGCTGTTGAACGCCGCGAGCGTCGGCGCGACGATCGCCAGCCAGGCGCTGGGCACGCCGAGCCGCTGCTGCACGTCGAGGGTGACCGCGTGCTGTCCGGCCCAGCGGCGGAAGAACCCGTTCTCGCCGCCCGTCGCCTTCATCGTCTCGATGAGCTGGAGACCGCTGTACGCGGTGTTGGTCAGCCGGGCGCTCTCGGCGCGCAGCTTCTGGGTACCGGTGGCCCTCAGCCGGATCGCGATCCGCAGGGCGACTACGTTGAGCAGCGCCACGGCCACGCCGACGAGGGTGAGCTGCGGATCGTAGGTCCACAGCAGCACCGCGTAGAGCACGACCACCACGGCGTCCACCCCCGCGGCGGACAGGTCCCGGGCGAGGGTCTCGGCGACGGCGTCGTTGGACTGCAGGCGCTGGACCAGGTCGGCCGGGTTGCGCTGGGAGTAGAAGGCGACCGGAAGCCTGAGCAGGTGCCGGAAGAAGCGGGCACTGCTCAGGGTCGAGGCGATGATGCGCCCGCGCAGCAGGTTGGCCTGCAGCAGTGCGGTGAGGGTCGCGGTGAGGACGAGGGCGACGGCCATCGAGGCGAACAGCACACCGAGCAGGGAGGTCTGCTCGCCGATGAGGAACATGTCGATGTAGGTACGGCTCAGGGCCGGTACCGACGCGCCGACGACGACCAGGAGGAGGCTGGCGACCACGGCGGCGGCCATGGTGCCCGAGGTGCCCCGCAGACGGGCAGGCACGGTCCCGAGGACGCCCGGTCCGCGGCCACCGCGGCGGAACCCGTCGCCGGGCTCGAAGGTGAGGACGACTCCGGTGAAGCTGGTGTCGAACTCGTCCATGGGGACGAACCGGCGGCCCTTGGCGGGGTCGTTGACGTACACGCCCGTGCGGCCGAGCCGCCGGGCCGTGCCCTCGTAGACGACGTAGTGGTTGAACTCCCAGAAGAGGACGGCCGGGGCGCTCACTTCGGCGAGCGCGGCCAGGTCCATCTGCATGCCCTTGGCCGTCAGCCCGTACCCACGGGCTGCCTTGAGGAGGCTGCTGGCGCGGGAGCCGTCCCGGGAGACACCGCACGCGATGCGCAGCTCTTCCAACGGTACGAAGCGGCCGTGGTGGCCGAGCACCATGGCCAGGGCGGCGGCGCCGCACTCCACCGCCTCCATCTGTAGCACGGTGGGGGTGCGGACGGGGCGGGGCGTCCTGCCCCTGGGTACGGACGCGGGTACGGGTGCGGGCCTGCGGCGGGAGCCGCCCTTCGGCGCGGGCCGGTGGCGCCGGCGCCCGGCGGGAGGGAGGTGCGGCGCGGTCACGGCAGCAGCCAGTCGACCGGGCGCTGCGCGGCGAGGTGGACGGCTCCGGTGACCGGCGTCCTCGAATCGACGGCGTACGGGGGCCCGTCCGCGGAGGACCACCGGTAGCCGGAGGGGGTGGAGGAGGAGGGTTCGAGGCGTACGACCACGGCCACCGGGCTGCCGTGGCGGGAGAACTGTTCGGCGAGCCCGCTGTCGCCGAGGAAGCCGCCGATCTGCGCCCGCGTCAGGGGTGCGCGGCCGACCGAGGTGACGCGCCCGCGCAGCATGCCGAACCGCTGCTGCGGGACGGATTGCACGCTCAGGTCGACCGGGGCGCCCACGGCGATCGCCAAGCCGTTGCCGCCCGGCACGTACAGCACGGCCACCAGCGGGTCCTGCGGCCCCTCCGCCCGTTCTACGGTGGCCACGTCCGCACCCGTGGCGACGACCGAACCCACCTTGGCCACCAGGGTCGTCAACCGGCCGCCGGTCACCACGCGCACGGGTCGTTCCCCCTGCTCCGTACGGACGTTGAGCAGGGGCGCGCCGGCAGCCAGCAACTGGCCTTCCTCGGCAAGGACCCCGGTCACCTGCCCCGCGACCGGCGTCTGCAGCACGTAACTGCCCTCCGCCCGGGTGAGGATGCCGGATGCGCTCAGCTTGGAGGACACGGTGCCGGTGAAGGCCCAGTAGGCCGCGGCCGCCATGACGGCGACCGTGACGGCCAGGACGAGCCGCCCCTGCGGCCGGGCCAGGCGAACGGGTAGGTCCAATTCCTCGGGCGATTGCAGCTTGGAAAGAGCCTTTTGGCGAAACTGCACGGACTGTTCCTTCGGCTGCATTCGTATCGTCGGGCGGATGAGCGGACGGCCGTGAACCCCGGAGCCGTGGGGGATGATCCGGGGTTCACGGGTTATTTCCGATCAGAGACCGGCGCGACCGGAGTTCACCGAAACGCCGGTGATGCCGGTGACGAGACCGGGGACGTGGGAAACGATGCCGGTTGCGGCCTGGACGGTGTTGAGGGAGCCCACGACGCCCACGACGTTGTTGACATCGCTGGTCACGGCGCCGGCCAGGCCGCCAGACACACTGATGATGCCGCCGGACACGGCGTCCAGCTCGGTGTCGTCGATCTCACGGGTCTCAAGGTCGTTACGCATGGCGCGCACCTTTCATTGGGGGGAGGAATTCATCGCCGCGCGGCGGGCGGCACGAAACTCGGCCGCCGTTCCTGACTGCTGCGATGGGCAAGATGAAAGCACGCGAACGCGCCCCCCACCGAATCCCGTTGACTTCCCGTCACGTGCGGACGGCCGCCCCTGTCGACGGACGTGCAGCATGATTCACGGAATGATGGCGACTTCTTCACAAGATCGAGTAACAGATAAGGGTGGGAGGTTGCTTACAAGGAACCGAACAGGAGGAAGCGTCGTCAAACGGACAGGGCATATGCGGACAAATCGCCGTGCGGGGGAGGTGCGCTGTCGAGATCGCGAACGCCCTGTGCAGGTTTCCCGGGGGAGCGCGGGGTGACGAGCCCCTCACACCCGGTCGCCGGACGCCCAGGGCCGGATGCCCATGGGCCGGATGCCCATGGGCGCGGGGTGCCGCTGTCCCCCGACCCGACTCCCCGTGTGACCGGAACGCTTACTGCCAGTCGTCCCAGGGCGGCGGAGCCATCTCGTCCAGGTCGAAGGGCGGCTCGTCGAAGTCCGGTGCCGACGCCGCGGGCCGTGCGGCGGGGGGTGCGGCGGGCGGTGTCGCGGGCGGTGTCGCCGGGTGAGCCGGAGCGGCGGACTCGGCCGGCGGTGTGGGGGCGGGGGCCGGGACCGTGGCGGCGCACTCCGCCAGGGTGTCGAGGACGCCCTCGGCGTACTTGGCGAGCTTGGCCTCACCGACGCCGCCGATGGTGCCCAGTTCCTCCGTCGTGGTGGGCAGCCGCGTCGCGATCTCCCGCAGCGTCGCGTCGTGGAAGACGACGTACGCCGGCACGCCCTGCTCCTTCGCCGTCTCGGCCCGCCAGGCGCGCAGGGCCAGGAAGACCGGTTCGGCCGCGGCCGGCAGGTCGACCGGTACGCGGGCGCCCTTGCCCGAGCGCGATCCGGATTCCTTGCGGGCGGGTCCGGCGGGCGCCTTCTCCTTGCGCATCGAGACGCTGCGGCGTCCGCCCAGCACCTCGCCGCTGTCCTCCGTCAGCACCAGCGTCCCGTACTCGCCCTCCACCGCCAGCAGCCGCTGCGCCAGCAGCTGGCGTACGACGCCCCGCCACTCCGCGGTGCCCAGGTCCGCCCCGACGCCGAACACCGAGAGCGCGTCGTGGTCGAACTGGATGACCTTGGCCGTCTTCTTGCCCTGGAGGATGTCGATGATCTGACCGGCGCCGAACTTCTGCCGCCGTTCGTTCGCCAGTCGCCATACGGTCGACAGCAGCTTCTGCGAGGCGACCGTCGCGTCCCAGGACTCGCCCGGCGTCAGACACGTGTCGCAGTTGCCGCAGGGCGCCCCCGACTGACCGAAGTACGCCAGCAGCTGCACCCGGCGGCAGTCGACCGTCTCGCACAGCGCCAGCATGGCGTCCAGGTGCATGCTCAGGGACCGGCGGTGCGTCTCGTCGCCCTCGGAACCCTCGATGAGCTTGCGCTGCTGCACCACGTCCTGCAGGCCGTACGCCAGCCACGCCGTGGCCGGCTCGCCGTCGCGGCCGGCCCTGCCCGTCTCCTGGTAGTAGCCCTCGACCGACTTCGGGAGGTCGAGGTGCGCCACGAAGCGCACGTCCGGTTTGTCGATGCCCATGCCGAAGGCGATCGTGGCCACCACCACGACCCCTTCCTCCCGCAGGAACCGCGCCTGGTTGGCCGCGCGCGCCCGGGCGTCCATGCCGGCGTGGTACGCCACGGCGTCGATGCCCTGCTCCACCAGGAAGGCCGCGGTCTTCTCCACGGACGCCCGCGAGAGGCAGTAGACGACTCCCGCGTCGCCGGCGTGCTCGCTGCGGATCAGCTCCAGCACCTGCTTGAGCGGGTTGTTCTTCGGGGCGATCCGGTACTGGATGTTCGGCCGGTCGAAGCTGGCGACGAAGTGCCGGGCCTCCTCCAGGCCGAGCCGCGCCACGATCTCGGCGTGGGTGGCCTCGGTGGCCGTCGCGGTCAGTGCGATCCGCGGCACCTTGGGCCAGCGCTCGTGCAGCATCGACAGCGCGAGGTAGTCGGGCCGGAAGTCGTGACCCCACTGGGCGACGCAGTGCGCCTCGTCGATCGCGAAGAGCGAGACCGTCCCCCGGTCGAGCAGCCGCTGGGTGCTCTCGGTGCGCAGCCGCTCGGGGGCCAGGTAGAGCAGGTCCAGCTCGCCGGCGAGGAACGCCTGCTCGACGGCCTGCCGCTCGTACGGGTCCTGCGTCGAGTTGAGGAAACCGGCCCGCACCCCGAGGGCCGTCAGCGCGTTCACCTGGTCCTGCATCAGCGCGATGAGCGGCGAGATGACGATGCCCGTGCCCTCTCTGACGAGCGCCGGGATCTGGTAGCAGAGCGACTTGCCGCCGCCGGTCGGCATCAGCACGAGGGCGTCACCACCGCCGACGACCTGCTCGATGATCTCCTGCTGCTCACCGCGGAAGGAGCCGTAGCCGAACACGCGGTGCAGTACCTGCAGGGCGTCGGAGGTCTCGGTGGTGTCGGGGGAAGCGTCGGGGAGTGCCATCCACGAAGCCTATCGACACCCACCGACACCGGATCCCGTCCGCCCGGACCCGGAAAACGGGAGGGCCCCGCCGGGCGGCGCCCAGTAGCATCCCGGGATGGCGAAGACGATCAAGAAGCTGAGCCCGGAAGCGGGGCGGACCGACACCGAGGGCCTGCGCGCGTTCGACGCGGACGCCCTCGCGAAGTGCGCGGCCGACGCCGGCCAGCCGTGGTGGCGCCGCCGGGCCTGCGCGCAGGCCCTGGCCGGACGGGTGCCGGAGCGGCGCGTGCCCCGGTTGATCGCCTGCATCCAGGACACCGGTGACGTGAGCGAAGTGCGCATCGCGCTGCTGGGCCTGCTCGCGGACCGCCCCGAGCTGCTGCCCTGGCTGCGGCACGAGGACCGGCAGCAGGACGGCGCGTACGGCATGGCCGAGGCGGTCCTGGGGGCCCGCGGCGCGCTCGGCGACCTGACGGCGGCGGGCGCCCTGGCGACGCTCGCCTTCAACCCGTGGCGTCACCGGCGGGAAACCGGCGAGGAGGGCCTCGACGCGCTGGCCGCCCGGTACTGGTTCGAGACGGTGCTGGCCGAACTCGACGGGGCCCGGCCCGAGGACCGCTCCGCCGGCGTCCGCCTGCGCCACCACGCCGGCGAGGACGTCACCGATGCGCTCGCCGACCCCGACCGGGCGGTCGCGTACCGCGCCCAGGAGTTCCAGACCGACCCCGAACGGCTGCGCGGCTACCTCGCCGGGGCGCCGACCGAAGAGGCGAAGCTGTGGGCCCTGTACGCGCTGCACCGGCTGACCGATGACACCGCCGAGACCCGGCGGCGGTACGAGGAGCTGGGGCGGCCCCGGGTCGAGGTGGCCGTGGACGAGGAACTGCGCGCGGCGATCGTCCACGAGTACGGGCAGTGGGCCGAGGAGCGGACCGATCCGCGGTGGCGGATCGAGGCCGTGTGCACGCAGCCGCCGCCGGCTTCCGACCCGGCCGAGCAGCTACAGCGGGCCATGGCCGCCCTCAGCGCCGCGGGCCTCGCCCCGAAGCCGCCGGTCTCCTGCGGAGAGGACAACGGACAGGGGGACGGTACGTACCACGTGATCGGCTACGGCCCGAGCGACAGCAAGGTGTTCATCAGCACCCTCGGCCGGTTCGCCACCGATCACGACGACGATCCGGACGTGCGCCGTGCCCTCGAGTCCGCCGGCTTCCGCTGGATCGACCACGCCGTCGGCTCCATCCAGGTCACCGACCTCGGGGTGTACTACTTCGGCAGCCGCGACCCGTTGGACGTCCACACCCTGCTCTTCTACTGGCAGGACTAGCAGGACTAGCAGGACTAGCAGGACGAGCAGGACCGGGCCCGGCCGGCCCGGTAGGCGCCCTGCCGGCGCGGTTGCGTTCCGCCCTATGATCGTCACTCCGCGTACGAGGGGGGCTGGTATGGGGGCAGGCGGGGCGGCAGCGCAGCGGCCGCAGGACGCGCGGCGGCAGGAGCGGTTGCTCCGGGAACAGTGGGAGGCCGCCCGCCGGCAGGCCCTGCGGTGGGGAGCGGTCGGCGAGGGCGAACAGCGCGTCCTCGCCCAGCTGTTGGTGCTGACCGCGCGCGGGTGGCGGCTGCTCGTCGACCGACAGTGGTCCGGGGCGCGGACCGCTGACGCGGACGTGCTGCTGGTGGGGCCCGGTGGTGTCTTCGTCCTCCAGGTCACCGCCGGCGGCGAGCCGGGCGACGGACGGGCAGCCGGGCTGCTCACCGCCACGAAGGCCGCCGAGAGCGCGGTGGCGTCCCTCGGCATGTCACCGGTGGCGGTCCAGCCGCTCATGGTGTTGGCCGGGCGGCGTTTCGACGCGAGCCGCGGCCGGATACGGCTCCTGGGCGAACACGAGATCGGCCCGGTGCTGCTCTCCGAGCGCCACCGGCTGCGCGCGGAGTCGGTCCGTGCGATCGCCGATCATCTGGAGCGGGTGTTCCCCGGCTACGCGGGGTTAGCGGTCGACCTACAGCCGCCGCCGGCGCCCGAGCACCACCGACCGGGCTCCCCGGACGGGCTGTTCGACCTGGAAGGGCTGCGTGACGCGGCCTTGAAGGGGGCGCTGGAGGGGCCGATCGAGCAGTGGATGACCTTCCTCCACCCCGATCAGGTGGCGCTGGTGCGCCGCAACTGGGCGGGCCCGGCCCGCATCAGCGGACCGGCGGGCACCGGCAAGACGGTCGTCGCCCTGCACCGTGCGGCCCACCTGGCCCGGCGGACCACCGGCCGGATCCTGTACGTCACCTTCGCCAACAACCTGCCCCGGGTGCAGAGCACCTTCCTGCGGGCCATGGCCCCGGCCGTCGCCGATCGGGTGGACTTCAGCAGCCTCCACTCCTGGGCGCAGGAGTTCCTCCAGGAGCGGGGCACACCGGTACGGCTGCACAGGGACAAGGCCGAGACCGCCTTCAGCCTCGCCTGGAAGAACGTCGGCCGCCGGAGCCCCTTGGCCGAGCTCGACCCGGCCCCCGCCTACTGGCGCGAAGAGATCGACTACGTCATCAAGGGGCGGGGCCTCACCCGCTTCGAGGAGTACGTGAGCGTCCCCCGGCGGCGGCGGAAGGCGCGCCTGCACCGTGCGCACCGGCAGTCGATGTGGGAGCTGTACGAGGCGTACGAAGCGCTGCGCTGTGAGCGCGGCGTCCACGACTTCAACGACGTCCTCTCCCTGGCGCTGGCCGAAGCGGCCCGCCGGCGCGAGCAGCCCCCGTACGCGGCCGTGATCGTGGACGAGGTCCAGGACCTCACGCTCGTCGGCGTGCGCCTGCTGCACGCGCTCGTCGGCGACGTGCCGAACGGTCTGCTGCTCGTCGGCGACGGCCAGCAGACCGTGTACCCGGGGGGCTTCCGGCTCAGCGACGCGGGGATCGACATCCGCGGCGACCGGGGCCAGGTGCTGCGCACCAACTACCGCAACAGCAAGCAGATCCTGGACGCGGCCCTCACCGTCGTGGCCGACGACGCCTTCGAGGACCTCGACGGCGAGCGCACCTCGGGCCGCCGCGACGTCGACCTCACCTACCACGACGGGGACGTCGTACGCGTTGCCAGGCCCACGCTGGAAGCCCACGACGGGGCACTCCTGGACGCCCTGCGTTCCCTGCCCGACGGAGCGCCGGCGGACACCGCCCTGCTGTGCCCCTCCATGCGCGCCGTCGGCCACTACCAGCGGCTGCTCACCCAGTCCGGCATCCCGGTCTGCCTGTTGGAGCACTACGACGGCCGCGCGGTCGACGCGGTGAAGCTGGGCACCTACCGCAGGGCCAAGGGCCTGGAGTTCAAGAACGTCCTCCTGCCCCAGTACGACGCGGTGTTCGCGCACGGGACCCCGGCCGGCACGGCGGGCGGTACGGCGGGCGGTACGGAGACGTCGGAGACGGCCCGCGAGCGTGAGGAACTGCTCCGCAGCCAGCTCTTCGTGGCGATGACCCGGGCCCGCGACCTGCTCTGGCTCGGCCGCGTCACCACGTAGCGGCCGCGTCACCACGTGGCGCAAGAGAGTCGCAGCCTAGGGCGCGGGGAGGCGTGCTGCCAGGGTGCGCTGCGTCCTGGTCGGTCTGTTGCGGCTTGTCCAGACTCGGTCGGGCGGGTTCATCCGCTTAACGAGGAGTAGGGCAGCGATGAGGAACGAAGCCAAAGTGGTGGCCATCACCGGAGCCAGCAGCGGGATCGGGGAGGCGACGGCCCGGCGGCTCGCCGCCGACGGCCACCGGTTGCTCCTGGGCGCGCGGCGCGGCGATCGGCTCGCGGCGCTCAGCCGGGAGATCAACGAGGCAGGTGGTACGGCGGCCTTCCAACGGCTGGACGTCACCGACGCCGCCGACGTGCAGGCCTTCGTGGCCGCCGCCCGGGAGCACTACGGCCGATTGGACGTCATGGTCAACAACGCCGGGGTGATGCCGCTCTCGCCGCTGGCCGCGCTGAAGGTCGACGAGTGGGACCGGACGATCGACGTGAACGTGAAGGGCGTGCTGCACGGGATCGCCGCCGCCCTGCCGGTGATGCGCGCCCAGGGCGGCGGGCACTTCGTGAACGTCGCCTCCGTCGGCGCGTACGAGGTGTCGCCCACTGCGGCCGTCTACTGCGCCACCAAGTTCGCCGTGCGCGCCCTGTCCGAGGGGCTGCGCCAGGAGTCGGACGGCTCCGTCCGGGTCACCCTGGTCTCTCCGGGCGTGACCGAGTCGGAGCTGGCCGAAGGGATCTCCGATCCTGCCGCGCGCGAGGCCATGAAGGCCTATCGCGCCGTGGCGCTGCCGGCGTCCGCCATCGCCGGAGCCATTGCCTATGCCGTCGCCCAGCCGGCCGAGGTCGACGTCAACGAGATCGTCGTACGCCCTGCTGCGAGTGCGCAGTGACCACGGGGACCGAAGGGACGTACGAGGACCTGCTGCGCCGACTGCGGGTCCTGGAGGACAAGGAAGCGTTGCGGCGGCTCATGATCCGCGGTTGGCGGGCGCTGGACCGCAAGGACTGGCGGACCTGGAGCGAGTGCTGGGCCGATGACGCGGTGCTGGACTTCGGGCCGTGGGGAGAGATCCAGGGGAGGGAGTCGGTCCGGGCGAAGGTGGAGCAGGCGGAGGCGCACTTCCCGAGCATGCAGCACCACATCCTGAACATGGACTTCCAGGTGAAGGACGACCGTGCGACGGGCATCGGGTACATGTGGTTCGTTGCCGTGACCGGAAGCGGGCAGACCTCTTCGCCCTACTCCATGGGCGGTCCGTACGACTGGGAGTTCCGCCGGGATCCCGAGGGCGGCTGGCTCCTGGTCCGCCAGCGTCTCGGCGTCTGGTGGACCGACGGGGAGCAGACGCCCCAGGGCCTCGGCTAGGCCGTCTTTTGCGGATCTTGCCGGGCCCGCAGCGCCCGGCACCGCACCTGATCCCCCAGACTCCGTCCGGGGGACCCCCAGGTTGTCGGGGCGCCCGAGTGCGTCCAGGACGCGGCGCGCTCGAAAGAGACGACCCAGGCCGTGTCGTACGCCGAGGACTCCCGGTAGGGCCACCGATGGTGGTACGTCCGGGGGTTGCGCGGTGTGTCTGCGCGGTCGGTGGCGGCGGAGTCCCCTTCAATGGCGCCGCATGACCTCCTCCGCACTGCACCAGCCGTCGGCGCGCGCCGCGGCCCCGTACACCCGCCGGTCGGTCCTCACGGGTGCCTTCGCCCTGACGGCCGCCGCGGCACTGCCGCTCGCCACGGCGGGGCGGGCGTACTCCGCCGCCGGCCCGGACATCATCGGCTGTGCCGCCTGGGGTGCGCGGGCGGCGTCCGAACCCGTCGTCGTCCTGGCCAACGGCCCGGAGCGGATCATCGTCCACCACACGGCGACGGCGAACGTGACGGACTACTCGAAGCAGCGCGCCTTCGCCCTCGCCCGCGCCATCCAGACGTACCACATGGACATGCAGGGCTGGATCGACACGGGTCAGCACTTCACCGTCAGCCGCGGGGCCTTCGTGCTGGAGGGACGCCACAACAGCCTGGCGGAGCTGCGCACCGGCACCCGCCAGGTGCGGGCGGCACACTGCGTGGGCCAGAACACCGTGTCGATCGGCATCGAGAACGAGGGCACGTACACCTCGCAGGACCCGCCGGCGGCGCAGTACGCGGCCCTGGCCGACCTGTGCGCCCACGTCTGCGACCAGTACGGCCTGCCCGCGTCGGAGATCTACGGCCACCGCGACTTCAACGCCACCTCCTGCCCCGGCGACCGCCTCTACGCCATGCTCCCGACCCTGCGCAGGGACGTCGCCGTCCGACTCGGCACGCCCCTGTCGCAGGAGGCGGCCGACCCGATCGAGGACCTGGTCCGCCAGGCCACCGGTCGGCCGGCTACGGATTACGCGGAATACCTCCCGGCGGGTCTCCTGTCCTGACGGTCCGCCGCCGCCCGGGCTACAGCCGCCAGTACGTACCGGCACGGGCATCGACGTGCACCACGTGGCGGCCGACGCGCACCACGTGGTGGCCCGGGCCGGACCAGGAGCCGCAGGCGCCGTCGGCAGCGGGCAGCGGGGTCCAGATCTCCAGGAAGGTGCTGCCGTCCGGGTTGGTGCCCCGCTCGACGAGGTTTGCACCGTCCCACCGGAAGGTGCCGGCGTCTTCGCCGGGCTCGCCGGTGAGGTGGTGGAAGTGCACCTGGGAGCCGTCGAAGGACGTCGTACCGGCGAAGCCCCGGCTGTCGGCGTAGTACGACCCGGCCTGCAGCCACACCACTTCGCGGTCCTCGACGAGGGGTCCGCCGTCGCGGCTGATGCCGCGCCGCAGCCAGGCGCCGTGCTCGGGCACGGGGACGCCGGGGCCGTCCGGGAGGCGCCCGCCCGGCCCGGGCTCAGGCGCGGTCATCGGCGGCGGACCCGGCGGACCCGGTGGCCTCGGTGGCCCCGGCGGCATCCGCCACGGCCAGGAGCGTCAGCGGTACGTTGCCGCGCACGGCCTGCGAGTACGGGCAGACCGCGTCCGCCCGGTGCAGCAGGGGCTGGAGGTCCGCCGCCCGCCACCCGGGCAGGCTGACGGTGAGCGTCACCGCGAGGCCGTAGCCGGCGGGCGTGTCCGTGGTGCCGAGCTGGACCTCGCAGGCCACCCGTGCGGTGGAGGCGTCCGCCCCGAACTCGACGGCGACCTCCGCGAGCGCCGAGGTGAAGCAGGCGGCGAAGCCGGCCGCGAACAGCTGCTCGGGGTTGGTGGTGCCGGGCACCTTCTTGCGCGGCGGGGCGAGGCGGACGTCCAGGCGTCCGTCGTCCGTGCGGACGGATCCGGTACGTCCCCCCGCGGCGTGCGCGGTCGTCCGGTACAGGCTGCGGGTGAGTGGCACGGTCATGGCGTACGCCCATCTTGCTCGACGAGGACGCTGCCCGGGTGCGGACAGCGGACGGCGCTGCTCGTGCAGCACCTCGCGCGTCGTCGTGCGTAACCGGGTACGGCGCATCTCGTCCGGGGCCTTGGACCGGCCGCCGGACAATCTAGCAATGCGGGCGGCGGTCGGGGACGTCCCCCGCGGTGAAGTTCCTCACGGGGCCGGCGCCGGCCCGCCCGCCGGCGCCGCGGCCCCGCTCCCTAGACTCGGCCCGTGGACGAGATGAGATGCACGTACTGCGGTGGCGTCGGCCTGGAGCCGGGTTTCGTCGAGGACGCCGGCGAGGGGGCCCGGGGGTACGCGCGCTGGATCGCCGGGGCGATGGAACGCGGCCTGTTCGGCGGTGCCAAACGGCTGGGAAAGCCCCGGCGGCGCATCGAGGCGTACCGCTGCCCGCACTGCGCCCACCTGGAGCTCTTCGCCACCGAAGCCGTCTGACGGCCGGCCGCCGCGCCCGAGTCAGGGCGCGTGGTGCTGGATGCCCCGCTGACCGGGTACCCGGGTCGACCGGGGAGCGCCCGGGCGGCGGCGGTCGGCCCGCTGTCGCCGGCCCGGGAACGGGTTGCGCCGCACGGTGGCGCTGGGGGCCGCGATCAGAAGGGCGACAAGTGCGAGGACCGCGACGAGGATGAGCACGTTGACGAGGTTCATGGTCCTGCCTTTCGTCGAGTGTTGACTGCCTGTCACTACATCTTGTTACCGAATTGCGGGTCGTTAAACACAGAGGGTGACAAGATGCGTCGTTCAAGGTCGTGTTGGTGCCGTGCCGGCAAAGGCTGCCGGATGCACGTCACTTGGCGAATCGGCCGCACCTGCCGCCCTCACGTGGCCGGGTCGACGCGTACGGTCTCCACCCAGGACGGGGGCGCGGGCGGGGCGTTCCCGACCAGCGCGGCGATCAGCCGGCAGGACGGCGTCTCGTCCGGCCACGGCGTGAACCCGTCGGTCAGTACGACCACGATGTTCGGCCGGTCGGGCAGGGCCAGGGCCGCGCCGATGCCGACCCGCATGTCCGTCCCCCCGCCACCGGCCAGGGTCACCTCGCCGGCACTGCGCACCCGGGTCACGGCGTGCACGTCGGCGTCGCACGCGAGGACGGCGACCCGGTTGCCGCCGACGCCCACCTCCCGCAGGACGCCGGTGACTTCGGCCAGCGCGGCCGCGAGCTCGCCTCGGCCCATCGATCCCGAGGTGTCGATGACGACGGCCACCCGTGGCAGCGGCCTGCGCAGACTGGGCAGCACCACCCGGCCGCCGAGCGCGGGCGTCCGGCGCGAGGGGCGGCGGTACGTGTAGTCCACCGCGCCGGCCGCCCACGCGGCGGCCTCGCGGACCGCCCCCGCCAGAGCCCGGCGCCAGTCGACGGAGGGCTCCAGGACTTCCTCGGCCCAGCGGGCCCAGCCCTCGGGGACCCGCCCCCGGGTGCGCCGGTGGGCCCGTACGGCCTCGGCGGTCTGCCGGCGCAGGGCCTCGGCCTCCACCGGTCCGACCCGGGCGGGGCCGCCGTCCTCGCCCAGCTCCCAGGGCCCGGGGGTGCCGTGCGCACCGGAACCGCAGTCCGGCCCGTGGGGCGTCGGGGGGATCGCCGGCAGGTACGCCTCGAACAGGCCGCCCGTGGGCAGGCCGTAGAGCCTTGGCTCCATCCGGCCCTCGGGCAGCGCCAGCCCGTCGGCCAGCAGGTCGTCGTTGATCTCGCAGTCCTGGGCGATGTTGACCCGGACCGGATCGCGCTGGTCGGCGGCGGGCAGGCGCTCGGCCCGGCCGTGGTGGTCGCGCAGCAGGTGCGCCACCTCGTGGATCCACACCCCGGCCAGCTGGGCCACCGGGGTCGCCTCGACGAAGGCGGGCGAGACGTAGCAGCGCCAGTGCCGGTCGACGCCCATGGTGCGCACCCCGGCCGAAGGGACGACGGTCAGGGCGTACAGCGCGGAAGCGAGGTACGGACGGGTCTCGGCGGCCTTGTACCGGGCCGCCAGCAGCTTCGCGCGGTCCAACTCCGGGCGCACGGCGCAGGACCGGGCTCAGTCGCCGCCCGGCAGCGAGCCGGACAGCTGGAGCAGTTCCACGAAGGCGTCGATGCCGGCGGGCACCGGCCAGTCGAGGTCGCGCATCGCGGCGAGGTCGGCGGCGGCGCGGGCGGCGACGTCGGGCACGCCCGCGTCCACGGCCTTGGCGAGGACCGCCCAGCCCGCCTCCCACCGGGGACGGGTGAGCTCGCTCTGCACGGCCGCGACCACGGCGATGAGGAAGGCCAGCTGCCGGTCGCCGCGCTCGGGCAGGGCGAAGGCGTCGGGGTCGGCCAGCACCCGGTCCGGGTCGGGCAGGTCGAGGTGTTCCAGGTACGAGAGCAGTTCGATCCCGGCGGCTTCGCCCACGGCGCCGGTGAGCGCGGCCGCCAGCGCCTCCCGGCCCGTCGATGCCGCGTATCCGGTGGCCAGCAGCCGCAGGGCCATCTCCCAGGTACGCGGGGAGGGCCAGCCGCGGCCCCGTCCGGCGGCCTCGGCCGGCATGTGGTGGACCAGGCCCGGTCGGGCCGTGAGGAAGCCGGAGACGGCGCCGCGGGCCCGGGCGACCGACCCGGAGGCCTTGGCGGGATCGACGGCCGGGATCGCCACCTCGGGCCAGGTGCCGGCCATCCCGCGGGCCACGGTGCGCGGGTTGTGCGTCCAGTCGAGGTGGACGAAGCGGTTCGCGAGCGGCGGGCTGAGGTGCCAGCCGTCGGCGGCGCTGGCGGGCGGATTGGCCGCGGCGACGATCCGTACCGCCGCCGGCAGTTCGAGGCTGCCGACCCGGCGCTCCAGGACCACGCGCAGCAGGGCCGCCTGCACGGCCGGCGGGGCGGAGGACAGCTCGTCGAAGAACAGCAGCCCGTGCCCGGTGCGGGCGAGGCGTACCGCCCAGTCCGGCGGGGCCATGGGGACACCCGTGGTGGCCGGGTCCTCGCCGACGATGGGCAGCCCCGCGAAGTCGGACGGCTCGTGGACGCTGGCGATGACGGTCTCCAGCCGGACGCCGAGCGCGGTGGCGAGCTGCTGCATGCCGGCGGACTTGCCGATGCCGGGCTCACCCCACAGGAGGACCGGCTGATTGGCCGTCACGGCCAGTGCCAGTGCTTCCAGTTGGGGGTTGGTGGCGGGTTCGGTGCGGGTGGCGCCCAGCCGGGCACCCAGGGCATCGGCGGCGGCCAGGGCCCGTGCGGGCTGCGGTTGGGTCGCACTCACGCGTCGTCGTCCTCGTCGTCCTCGTCCGCGTCGTCCTCGCGGTACGCCAAGTGATCGTCGTACCAGTCGGCGCCGATCCCGGGGAACTCCTCGTCGACGCGGTCCCGCAGGAAGGTGAGGTCGGTGCGCTTGTAGCGGAGAACCTCCTGGGACAGCGACAGTTCCAGCTCGTCGACGACGTCGATCCGGGCGCCCGCCGCCAGCAGGGCCCTGACCAGGTCAGCCGAACCGCCCCAGTGCACGGCTGACAGCAGCGGGGTGCGTTCGTTCTTGTCCCGTGCTTCCAGATCGAGCCCGGCCGCCAGCAGCCGGGGCAGCAGCACCTCGTGGTCGAGCAGGTGGAGCGCGTGCAGCAGGCCGCGGCCGCGGGCGTCGCGGATCCGCGGGTCCATACCCGCGTCCAGCAGCGCCACCACACCCGGGGTGTCACCGTGCTGGGCGTACAGGAAGAGTTCCTGCCGCTGGACCTGGAGGGCGCGCGGCAGCCGCCCCTCGCCCGTGGTCCAGCTCTGCTGCACGGCGAAGCACCCGGAGACCGCGCCGCCGAACGCCCGCATGGCACGCTCGCGTTGTTGCTCTTCGGGGGTGTGCGGAACGTCGAGTACGCCGCCCCGCGAGTGCACCTCGTGCCACCCGCCACGGCAGCGCACCCGGGCCGACCTGCCCGTGCCGGGGCCGGGCGGACCCACGGCGGGTCCGGCGCCGGGGAACAGCGCTGCGGCCACCAGCGGATGCAGTTCGCGCGGGGAGACCAGGCCGGTCCGGACCAGTTCGAGGTCGGGCAGCCGCTGCCAGACGTACCCGGGCAGGGCCGGGACGTCGAGTGCCTCGGCCTGTTCGACGACGCGGGCCCGCAGTCCGTGCGGTCCGGTGTGTTCGAAGAGGAGGTACGTACGCCAGCCGGCCGCGAGCCGGTACCGGTCTCCCGCTCCCGCCGCCACGAGCCGCGCCACCTCCGGCGCGAGCCGGGTGAGGTCGAAGGTCATCCCCGCGAGGACCGCCTCCGGGTCGTTCTGTCGCTGGTGCTGCTGCGGAGCGGGGAGGGTCAGGTCACACGCGATGCCTGCCGCCGCGTAGGCCCCGACCACGTCCTTGCGGGCCCACAGCGCGGCGATCCGCTCGGCGAGGCCGTCCGCATCGGCGAAGCGCGCGCCCAACTCGGACACGTGGCGGGCGTCCCAGAACGGCCGGACCGCGGTCCAGTCCTGCGAGGTGAAGCCGCTCCCGGTGTACAGGTTCCGCTTCTTCGCAGTGACCGGCGTGCAGTGCAGGCGCAGCCGCTGCGGGCCTTCGCTCATGTGGGGTGTGGTGACCGACAGGGTCGGACCCCCGGGGCCGCCGTAGGAGGCGAGCAGGATCCGCCGGTCGGTGGCGATGGTGGTGCGGCCGCCCAAGTACCGCGGCAGGTGCCAGCGCAGCAGGTCCGGGGCGAAGTGCCGCAGGTCCTCCGCCACCGCCTCGGCCACGGCGGCGCCGTAGCGGGCCTCCACTGCGGGCAGCTCGAACTCGACGTCCACGGCGGCGGCCGCGCAGGCTGCGCGCCAGTCCCCGGCCAGCCGGTGCGCGGTGGCCTGCTCGATCATCCAGCCGGGCACGGCGTAGCGGCGGATCCGCCGCCAGGCCGGGCGGTCCTCCGGTTGCAGGCCGCCGGGCAGTTCGGCGTTCTCCACGCTCACCGGTACACGCTGCCGATGGCGCGCAGGTCCGGATGGGCCGCCCGGGCGGGGCGGAGCCGTGCGGTGAAGGAACGCTTCACGCGGCGGGGCAGGCCCGGGCCGAGGCCCACGTACTCCAGGGGGCCGTCCGCGGGCACCGCCGCGAGCAGGCTCTTCGCACCGCGCCCGGTGAGGCCGGTGTGGCGCAGTTCCAGGCGGCGCAGCGGGCTGCCGGGAAGTGCCGCGGCCAGGGCGTACGCGCCTTCGTCGCCGGGGTCGTTGCCGGGGCACCCGAGGCTGCGCTCCGACAGGGTCCGCCCGAGGTCGAGCGCTTCGATGCCACCGAGGGAGGCGGCCAGGCTACGCGCTCCGGCGGCGCCGATGCCGTTGCCGCCGAGCCCGAGACGGACCGGATGGGCGGAGTCGGCCGCGGCACGGGCGAGGGCCGCGGCGCCCTCGTCGCCGAGGTGGTTGGCGGGGACGTACAGTTCGCGCACCCCGGCCTCGCGTATCAGGGCGGCCAGTAGTGGGGCGGCGTCGGGGCCGAGGCCGTTGCCGCCGAGGAAGAGCCGTTCCAGGGGCTGCTCGCGCTCCAGCAGGGCGTCGAGCAGGAGACGTACGCCGTCGGCGCCGATCCCGGTGTTGACCAGGTCGAGGGTGCGCAGGGTGGTGTTGCGGCGCAGCAGCGCGGCCAGGGTGCGGGCGCCGTCCTCGAAGAGCGGGTTGCGCTTGAGCCAGAGGGCGCGGACGGTCGTGTCCTCGCTGAGGGCGCCGGCGAGGGAGCCCACCCCGTCGGGGCCGATCCGGTTGCAGCCGAGGTAGAGGGTGTGCAGCCCGTGGTCGCCCGTGAGGGCCCCGGCCAGGGTGCCCGCGCCCGCGTCGCCGATGGCATTGGTGCCGAGGAGCAGGTGTTTGGCGTGCGCGGAGGCGGTGGCGGCCGGCAGCAGGCGGGCCGCGCCGGCCGGGCCGAGCCCTTGCTTGCACAGGTCGACGCGGCCGTCTGTGCGCAGGGTGCCGAGGGGGAAGGTCTCGTCGGTCTCGACGGGCCGGTCCGCGACGAGCCGGGCGAGCAGCGGGTCGAGGCGGGCCGGGTCGGCCGGTGGCAGGTCGGGGTGCTCGATCGCGGGGCACCGTACGGGTGTCGGCTGTGTCATCACCACTCCACCGGTTTCATTCGCCGGTGCCCGGCGTCCATCACGACTTGAAGCGAGAACTGTAGAAGTAGGCGCAAGACCGGTCGGATTCGAACCGACGTCCTCCAGCTCGAAGCGTGGGCGCGACGACCTCTGCGCTACGGCCTTGCTGCCGGCGATCATACCCGCCCGACGACCGGAAATCGATCACCAGTTTGGCTGATTGGTTCCGCGCGGACCCGCTCTCGCCGGAGTCAGGACCCTGCCCCGCTTACGCCCCGCGAGGTGGACCGAGTGGTTCCGGACAGGTTTTCGAGGGTGCGGGCGCCGCGGAGGAGAGGCGGAGGCTCGGATCCTGCTCGATGTCGCGGCGGTGGCGAGTGGCGACGGGTGGCCGATATTCGACCATATGTTCCTGATTTGCGAAGCCCTGACACATCGTCGACATCTCCGTACGCTACGGTAACTTGACTGTCCGTTATTCCCCGGACGCCCTTTGAATCCCTCTGTCAACCACCGCCCTGGCACTCCCATGCCCCGGGCGGACCGCTACGGAGAGCGACACACATGAGCACCACCACGCACAGCCGAATAGAAGCCTTAGGCGTCTGCCTTCCGGCAGCAGTCCAGACCACTCCTCAACTCGCCGCCCTGGTCCCGGGGCTGGGGGACGTGGACATCGAGAAGATCACCGGGATCACCGAGCGGCGCGTGTACGACCCCGAACCGGCGGCCGGCGAGGACTCGTTCGGGATGGCTCTGGCCGCCGCCCGGGACGCGCTGGAGTCCTCCCGCTACCGGGCCGAGGACCTCGACATCGTCATCTCCGCCTCGATCACCCGCTTCAAGGACGGCAGCCGCTTCGCCTTCGAGCCGTCCTTCGCCGCGATGCTGGCCCGGGAGCTGGGCGCCCGCTCCGCCATCCACTTCGACGTCTCCAACGCCTGCGCCGGAATGATGACGGGCGTCTGGCTGCTCGACCGGATGATCCGCTCGGGTGCCGTGCGGCGCGGCCTGGTCGTCAGCGGTGAGCAGGCGACCCGCGTCGCGCAGACCGCCGCGCGCGAGATGACCGACTCCTACGACCCGCAGTTCGCCTCGCTCTCCGTCGGGGACTCGGCGGCCGCGGTCGTCCTGGACGTCTCCGCCGACGCCGCCGACCGCATCCACTACATCGAGCTGATGACCTGCTCCGAGTACTCCCACCTGTGCATGGGCATGCCCAGCGACCGCACCCCCGGCATCTCCCTCTACACGGACAACAAGAAGATGCACAACCGCGACCGGCTCAAACTGTGGCCGCGGTTCCACGGGGACTTCCTGGCCAAGAGGGGGCGGGAGTTCGCCGGTGAGGAGTTCGACTACGTGATCCAGCACCAAGTCGGCACCCGCTTCATCGACTACGTCAACCAGACGGCCGAGGCCGAGTTCGGAGCCCCCATGCCCACCTCCCTCTCCGTGGTGGAGCGGTACGGGAACACCGCCACGACCTCGCACTTCCTGACGCTGTGCGAGCACCTCAGGACGGGCGGAGCCCGCCCCGGAGCCAAGTACCTGATGGTGCCGGCCGCCTCCGGCGTGGTCACCGGTGCCCTGTCCGCGACGCTCACGAACGTGGGGGTGTGAGCCATGGGCATGGTCATCACCGCAGCCGCAACCGCCCTGCCCGACGCGTCCGCCCCGGCTTCCGTCGTGGACCTGGCGGGCCGCGCCGCCCGAGACGCCCTGGCCCGGGCCGCAGTGCCGGCCTCCTCGATCGGCACCCTCATCAACGTCGGCGTCTACCGGGAGCACAACACCTTCGAACCGGCCATGGCGGCCCTGGTCCAGAAGGAGGTCGGCATCAACCTCGACTACATCGCCGACCCCGAACCGGCCGCGGGCTTCTCCTTCGACCTGATGAACGGAGCCTGCGGCGTGCTGAACGCCGTCCAGGTGGGCCTGTCGCTGCTGGAGACGGGAACCACCGAACGGCTGCTGATCACCGCTGCCGACGTCCACCCCGGCGGCGACGCGGACCGCGACGCCGACTACCCGTACGCGGACCTGGCCGGCGCCCTCCTGCTGGAGCGCAGCGCCGACCCCGGCGCCGGGTTCGGGCCGGTGCGCCACTACACCGCCGACCGGCCCACCGACGTCGAGGGCTACCTCGACACCGGCACCATGGGCCGGCACGGGCGGACCACGATCACCGTCCGGCGCGAGCCGGGCCACGCGGAGCGGCTGAGCGCGTTCGCGGAGCGTGCCGCCGCCGACTACGCGCAGGAGATCGGCATCGACCTCGACAGGACCCTGGTGATCGGTCCGTCCACGGCCGCCGACGACGCAGGGGGCCGGGGAGAGCCGCACACCGCGGCGCCGGTCCTCGGCTACCTCCGGGCGATGGACGGCGCACGCCGCGACGACCACGACCAGTTCCTGTTCGTGTCGGTCGGCGCGGGCCCCAGCGCGGCGTGCGCCCTCTACCGGCCCGAGGGGTGGTGAGCACCGTGCCGCAGACGGGGTTCACCAGCGACCCGACCGTGGAGCACCCGGCCACCGTCACGGGCGGCGTGGCCGGGTGGCTCGAACGGAACGCCCGCGCGTTCCCCGGCAAGCCGGCCGTCATCCACCCCGACGGCCGGGGCTCCGGCAACTACGCCACTCTCACCTACGGCGAGTTGCAGGAGAGGGTCGAGGAACTGGCCCGCGGATTCCGGCGCGCCGGAATCACCCGGGGCACCAGGACGGTGCTGATGGCCCCACCCGGGCCGGAGCTGTTCGCCCTCTGCTTCGCGCTGTTCCGGGTCGGGGCCGTGCCCGTAGTCGTGGATCCCGGCATGGGCGTACGGCGCATGCTGCACTGCTACCGGGCCGTGGGCGCCGAGGCGTTCATCGGGCCGCCCCTCGCCCACCTCGTGCGCGTCCTGGGCCGTCGTACCTTCGCCGGGGTACGCGTACCCGTCACCCTGGGGCGGCGCCGGCTCGGCCGCGGCCACACGCTGGCCGCGCTGCGCGCCACCTCCGCGACCGGGCGGTACGCGGACGAGACCGCGCAGCCCGGCGGGGACGACCTGCTGATGATCGGCTTCACCACCGGAAGCACGGGCCCGGCCAAGGGAGTCGAATACACCCACCGCATGGCGCTGTCCATCGCCGGCCAGATAGAAGCCGTCCACGGCCGCACCCGCGACGACGTCTCCCTGGTGACCCTGCCCTTCTACGGCGTGCTCGACCTGGTCTACGGATCCACCCTGGTCCTCGCGCCGCTGGCCCCCGCCAAGGTCGCCCAGGCGGACCCGGCGCTGCTCGTGGACGCGCTGGAACGATTCCGCGTCACCACGATGTTCGCCTCGCCCGCCTTGCTGCGGAACCTGGCCGGGCACCTCACCGGCGCCGCCCGCGGCCGCCACCCGCTGCCCGACCTGCGCTGCGTCGTGTCCGGCGGGGCCCCGGTGCCCGACGCGGTCGTGGCCGCGCTCCGCTCCGTCCTCGACGAGAAGGCACGGATCCACGTGACCTACGGGGCCACGGAGGTCCTGCCGATCACCTCGATCGAGGCGGCCGAGATCCTCGGCGACGACGAGGCCGACACCGGTCGCGAAGGCGGCGGCACCGCGGCCCGGGCCGCCGCCGGCGAAGGGACCTGCGTCGGTCGGCCCGTCCCCGGCACCCGGGTGGCCATCGCCCCCGTCACCGACGGCCCGCTCGCCCGCTTCGACCCCGCGGCCGGCCTGCCGGCCGGGCGCGTCGGCGAGATCCTGGTGCAGGGCGACTCCGTCAGCCTGCGCTACCACCGCGCACCCGGGTCCGACGCCGCGCACAAGGCGACCGAGGAACGCCCCGGTGGCGAAGCCCCGCGCATCTGGCACCGGACCGGCGACCTGGGCCACCTCGACGCCGAAGGCCGGCTCTGGTTCTGCGGGCGCGCCACCCAGCGGGTCCGCACCGGCTACCGGGACCTGCACACCGTGCGCTGCGAGGGCGTCTTCAACGCCCATCCGCTGGTCCGGCGCACCGCCCTGGTCGGCATCGGGCCGGCCGGCGTACAACGGCCCGTCGTCTGCGTGGAGACCGAGACCGGGGCGGACGGGGCGGCGCTCGACGAAGGCGCGTGGACCGAGCTCGTCGGCGAGCTGCGCACGATGGCCGAGGAGCACGCCGCGACCACCGGCCTCCAGGCGTTCCTGCGCCACCCCGGCTTCCCCGTGGACATCCGGCACAACGCCAAGATCGGCCGCGAGGAGCTGGCCCGCTGGGCCGAGCGGCAACAGGCCCGGCCCGCGTCGTCCGCGGGCCGGCGGGCGGCCCGGATCGTGCCGCTCGCCGGATGGGCGTACCTCGTCGGCGGGGCGGTGTGGGCCGCGGCCGGAGGAGTTCCCGACGTCCCGGTGCTGCGCTGGCTGTGGTGGACCGACGCCTTCCTCAGCATCGGCGTGCACGCCGCGCAGATCCCGTTCGCGCTGCCGCGCGGCCGGGCGGCCGGACACGGGACCGCCTCGGTGGTCGGGCGCACCATGCTCTACGGCGCGACCTGGTGGCGGGCGCTGTGAAGATCCTGGTCACCGGAGCATCCGGATTCCTGGGCGGGCACCTGGTCGACGGCGCCCTGCACCAGGGCCATCAGGTCCGCGCCCTGGTCCGCCCCGGCAGCGACGCCGTACGGCTGCGCTCCCTGCCCGGCGTCGAGGTCGTCACCGGCGACCTCACCGACGAAGGTTCGCTCGGGCGGGCAGCAGCGGGCTGCCAGGTGGTCCTGCACAGCGCGGCACGGGTCGTCGACCACGGCAGCCGCGCCCAGTTCGAGGCCGCCAACGTCACCGGCACGCAGCGGCTGCTCGCGGCGGCGCGGTCGGCGGGGGCACGCCGGTTCGTGTTCGTCTCCAGCCCGAGCGCCCTGATGCGGGTCCGGGAGGGCGACCGGCTCGGCATCGACGAGAGCACTCCGTACCCGCAGCGGTGGTTCAACCTCTACTGCGAGACGAAGGCGATCGCCGAACAGCACGTACGAGCGGCCGACGCCCCGGAGTTCACCACCTGCGCCGTACGGCCGCGCGGCATCTGGGGGCCGCGCGACCACGCCGGATTCCTGCCGCGCATGGTCGACGCCATGCGCGCCGGCCGGCTGCCCGACCTGTCGGGCGGCAAACGGGTCCTGGTCTCGCTCTGCCACGTCGACAACGCGGTGGACGCCTGCCTGCGGGCCGCGCTCGCCCCCGCCGGGCGGGTCGGCGGCAAGGCCTACTTCGTCGCGGACCGCGAGGAGACGGACCTGTGGCCGTTCCTGGCCCGGGTCGGCGCCCTGTTCGACTGCCCGCCGCCCGCGCCGCGCATCCCGCTCCTCCTCGGCCGCGGGATGGCCGCGGCGGTCGAGACGGGCTGGCGCCTGCGCCACCGGTCCGCAGCCGGCGGCGCTACCGACGCGACTCCGCCGCTGAGCCGCTACATGATGGCGCTGCTGACCCGCTCGGCGACGTACGACACCGCTGCCGCCCGGCACGACCTCGGCTACACGGCTCCGCGCAGCCAGGCCGACGGGCTGCGAGCCCTGCGGGAGTGGGTGACCGGGGTGGGCGGCGTCGCCGCCTGGACCGCGGGCCCGGCCGCTGCCGCCGCCGGCGGCACCGCCGTACCGGCCCGCCCCACCCCCGACCGCACCGAACAAGGGAACACGAAGTCATGACATCCCATCAGGTCGACGCCGGTGTCGACGCCGGTGTCGGAACCGGTGCTGGAACCGTCGGTGGCGGCACCGGCGTCCGCTACCGGCGTCCGGTGTCGCCCACCGAACGCCTCTACCTCTCCGCCGGAGACCCCCGCGGGGCCATGGCCCTGCGCATCGTCGTCGAGGGCGACGGCGTACCCGACCCCCAGGCGTTCCGGGCAGCCCTGGCACGGGCCGCCGAGTCGTGCCCGGGGTCGCGGCTCGTGCGGGTCGGGACGACGTGGAGCGCCGGGGGGCCGCTGCCGCAGGTGCGGTACGACGTACCGCACGCCGGTGCGTACGCCGACTCGGCTCCGGGGACGGTCGCTTGGCCCGCCGGGCCGTCGCGGCGGACGGAGCCGCCGGGCTGTGAGGTGCTGATCGTGCCGGGCGCGGACGGGAAGGAGACGGACGGGAAGACGGCGGACGGGAAGACGACCACCACGATCGTCTTCAGCGCCTCGCACGCCGTGATGGACGGTCACGGCGCCCTGACCTGGGTACGGGAGGTCTTCCGAGCCCTGCGCGGCGAGCCCGCCCGGCCCGCGCTCGACGCGGACACCGACGCCGGGCTGCTGCGCCGGCTCGGCAGCACCGGGCCGCGGCCCACGCCGGGGCCTCCCCGGCGTTCCCCGCTCGGCCCGACCGACGGCGGCGGCCGCCCGATCCGGACGCTGTGGCTGCGCCGCACCCTGCCCGGCCGCCGTCCCGCGCTCACCGCCCGCCTCGCGCAAGCCCTGGCCGACGCCGCAGGGATCGACACCCGTGTCATGGTCCCCGTCGACCTGCGCCGCCACCGCCCCGGGATCGCGGCCACGGGCAACCTGAGCCTGCCGCTGTTCCTGGACCTGCGCCCCGGGGAGGACTGGACGGCCGCGCACACCCGCCTGCTGACCGACCTGGCCGGGAACCGCGAACTCGCGGCCGGATTCGAAACGGCCCTCGCGCCGCTGCCGAGGTCAGTGACAGCCGCTCTGCTGCGCACCGCACAGGCCGTGGCGTCACGTACCGACCGCCACCTCGCTTCGGCCGTCGTCTCCCACCTCGGCCGCCTGGACCTGGCGGAATTCTCCGGCGGCGGCTTCACGGCCGGCACGGCCTACGCACTGCCGGTGCACGCCCCGCTGGTCCCGCTCTCCTTCGTCGCCGCCGAGAGCGGCACGACGACCGAGATCACGCTGGGCGTCCGCGGCGGGGGCCCGGATCTCGGCGCCCGCGCCGCGCGGTTGCTGGACGCGGTCCTGGCCGGCCTCGAACCGATCGCGGAGCACGGCCCCGCCGAAGCGGAGGCCGCAGCCACGGGCCCCGCACTCCGGTCGGCACACCCGGCTCCAGCCGTCCCGGCTCCAGCCGTCCCGGCTCCAGCCGTCCCGGCTCCGGGCGTCTTGGCTCCGGCTGTCTCGGCTCCGGCCGTCTCGGCTCCGGGCGTCCCCGAGCTCACCGTCGTGGACGCCTTCCGCGCCCAGGCCGCCCGCACCCCCGACGCGCCCGCGCTCGACGGGCCCGAGGGCGTGGTCACGTACGCCGAACTCGACCGGCGCTCCGACACCGTTGCGGACGGGCTCCGGCGCCGCGGCGTGGGACGCGAGGACCTGGTGGGACTGGTCGTCGACCGCACGCCCGCCGGAGTGTGCGCCCTGTGGGGCATCCTCAAGGCGGGCGCCGCCTACGTGCCGCTCGACCCCGGCCATCCCGGCGTACGGATCAGGGAGGTCCTCGGGCGTTCCGCCACCGGTCTGTGCCTGACCGGACGACACCTGGTCGAGGAACTCGCCCCCTTCGTGCCGGGAACCCTGCTCGCCGTCGAAGACCTCCTCGACGACGCCCCCGGCCCGGACGCGGGAGCGGAGGGATCCGCCGCCGCGGCGGACGTACGGCCCGCGGACCTCGCGTACGTCATCCACACCTCCGGTTCCACCGGCCGACCCAAGGGCGTGCAGATCGAGCACGGAAGCCTCATGGGCTTCGTCCGCTGGATGAGCGGCGTCTGCCGGGTCACCGGTCGCACGCGCTTCGGCTTCGCCTCCTCCTACGCCTTCGACATCTCGTGCTTCCCCCTCTTCCTGCCGCTGCTGGCCGGCGGTACGGCCGTCCTCGCCCCCGGCACGCCCTCGCCCACCGCCCTGCGCGAGCTCGTCGCCGAGCACCGCGCCGACACCCTCGCGCTCACGCCCTCCCATCTCGCCCTCCTCGGCGCCGGGGGCAACGGCGCCGGGGGCAACGGTTCCGCGGGCAACGGCCCCACGCACCGCCTGCGCACCCTGCTGCTGGGCGGTGAGCCCCTCACCCCCACCGCCGTACGGTCCGCGCGCACCGTCTTCGGGGCCGATTGCCGTGTCATCAACGCGTACGGGCCCACGGAGGCGACCGTCGCCGTACTCGCCCACACCGTGGACGGCGCCGAGAGCGGCGCCACCGTCCCGATCGGCTCGCCCGGCCCCTACGCCCGCGTCGACCTCGTCACCGAGGACGGCGAGAGCATCGGCAGCGGACCGGGCGACACCGGCCGCACCGGCGAGATCGTCGTGCGCGGGGTCCAGGTGGCCCGCGGCTACCTCGGTCCGTCCGACGGCCGTCCCTCGCCGTTCAGCACCGGCCCCGACGGAGTCCGCGCCTATCGCACCGGCGACCTCGGACGCCGACTGGCCGACGGAGCCGTCGAGTTCGCGGGGCGCATCGACGAACAGGTGAAGATCGCCGGGCACCGCGTCGACCCCGCCGAGGTCGTCGCCGCCCTCGAAGCCCACCCGGCCGTCCACCGCGCCGTCGTCGTGCCCCGCCGCCGCCCGAACTCCACGGCGACCGTGCTCTGCGCGTACGTACTGCCGACCGTCGACGACCCGGTAGTCCGCGCGGATCTGCCCCGCACCCTGCGGACCGAGCTCACCCGGACGCTCCCGACGTACCTCGTCCCCGCCCACGTCGTGGTGATCGACACCCTGCCCAGCACGGTCAGTGGCAAGACCGATCTCGACGCCTTCCCCGACCCCTTCGCCCACGCCGCGCCGGGCGGACCCGAACCCGTCACCTTGGAGGCGCGGGTCAGGCACCACTGGGCGGAGGTCCTCGGCGTCGACGGAGCGCTGCTGTCGTCGGACTCCGAATTCCACGCCCTCGGCGGTGATTCCCTGGCCCTGGTCGAGATGCTCACCGCCGTCTCCTCGGACCTGCTGACCCCCGGTCAGGCCACGCGGTTCACGGGCCGCCTCGACTGCCTCGTACGCAACCTGACGCTGGAGCAGGTCTGCGAGCACCTGGCCGCCGCCCGCGAGGAGGTGTCCGCATGATCTTCGTCGGAGAGGGAGCGCTGCTCCGCCGCGCCGTCACCCACGCGGCCACCCAGGGGTACCCGGTCGACCTGGTCTGCTCCGCCGACCCGCTGGACGCCGCCGCTGCCGACGCGGCCCACCTCGCGGCGGCGGACGTCAACGCCCACGCCGACGCGCTGGCCCGGGCCTGTACCGACGGCATCATCTGGTCCCTCAACAACCGGCAGATCTTCCGCGAGCCGCTGCTCCGGGCGGACGGGCTGCGCATCCTCAACATCCACAACGGACTGCTGCCGCGCCATCGCGGACTGCCCTCCGTCGCCGTCCTGTTCGCCCTGCTGCACGGCGACACGGAGTACGGCGCCACGGCCCACGAGGTCGACGCGGGCATCGACACCGGTCCGGTCCTGGCCGAACACCGCTTCCCCATCGGGCCCGAGGACCGGTACCACCAGGTCATGCTCCGCGGCATCCGGGCCTGCCAGGCCCTGTTCGAGCAGGTCCTCCCGGCGGTCACCACCGGAACCGTCCGCCCCGCACGCGTAGCGTCGGCGCAACCGTCCGGGTACTACGGGCTGCGCGCCCTGGACCGGCTGGACGCCTATCGCGACCACCCCGCCTACCCGCGCGCCACCGACCTCGGCCCCTTCGCCGCCCACGCCCCCGAGCTCGCCCGGGCGCTGGTCCGCCCGCCGTCGCTCAGACCTCCCGGGCGGTGTTCAGACGGGTGATCTCGGCGGCGTACGCGGCGGTGCGGACCGCCGAAGTGCCGCAGACGTACAGGCCGGTGCCGACCGTGGCCAGGGGGAGGGAGAGGAGCAGCGCGGCAAGCATCGGGCCCAGGTCGCGCTCTGCGTCACAGCGTTCGCCTTCGTCCCTCTGGTAGGTCACCTTGAAGTCGGTGTCCTGGTGGAAGGCGCGGGAGTCACATTCGATGGGCTCGGTGTTCTCGCCGCGGTCGATGCTGAAGGGGAAGACGAGCAGGTAGGCCACCCAGAGCCAGATGAGGGCGGCCGCGGCCATCAGTCCCCGGCCCCAGCCCTGCTCGCGCAGGCCGCGCACGCGGAATTCCCTGTCGTACACCTGTGCCTGTGAATTCATAGGGGCGAAGCTAGCGCAGACCGACCGCTCGACGGCCCGACCGCTCGACGGCCCGACCTCCCGACCGCGACGAAGGCCGCCTTCCGGTCCGCCGGGCCTCCGGCCGGGCTCACGTCCGGGGCGGAAGGGGAGGCCCGGGCCGCAGATATCGGTCCCAGATCTGGGCCTTGCGGTACGGGCCGCCCCCGTCGCCGTCGTACTGCGGCGCATCGAAGGCGACCCAGTAGGCCATCTCCCCGGCCCGTGCAGGGGGGTTCTCCACGAGCTCGGGCGCCCCCATGGCGTCGATCGTGCCCGGGAACTCGTTCCGCCAAGGGCCGTTCCGGTCCGGATCGTGGACGACCGTGACCCGACTGCCCGCAGCCAGCGCGCCGGCCGGCCAGTCCTGGCTCAGGGGCCGGCCCCTGATGTGTTCGACGACCCGTCGGTCATCCGGGCTCGACGAGGCGGAGGAGGGAGGAGCAACCATGCGCCCAGCATGCCGGCAGCGGATCGCTGAAGCCACGGGTTAAGCCGGGCACAGGCACAGGCACAGCGCAGGCACAGCGCAGGCGCAGTCTCAGTCGCGCACGTGCAGCCCGAAACCCGTGCGGCCCGCGGGCTCCAGGCCCTCCTTCAGGTGCAGGGAGGGGATCTCGTAGTCACCGAAGTTCTGCTGCCGGAACGCGATCGGCTCGGTCGACTCCAGGGTGAGCAGGCGCTGCTGCCAGGCCCCGGCGGCGTCCGCGTACTCCTCGGCGGTCATCCGGTCGGTGCCGTGCAGCACGAACGGCGGCAGCACCTCGACGCCCGGGTAGTAGAGGATGCCGTGCTGGAACGGGAACAGCAGGTCCTCGATGGGGCCGTTGATCCCGCGAGCGGAGTAGTGCGACTCCGGGCCGCCGACGGTCACCGACAGCAGGGCCTTCCGGCCCGCGAGGGTGCCTTCGCCGAAGCGCTCGCCGTACTTGGTGTCGCTGTGCTCGCCGACGCCGTAGGCGAAGCGGTAGGTGAACACCCGGTCCACCCAGCCCTTGAGGATCGCGGGCATGGTGTACCACCACAGCGGGAACTGGAAGATGATCGTGTCGGCCCACAGCAGCTTCTCCTGCTCGGCGAGGACGTCGGGGGTGAGCGCCCCGGCGTTGAAGGCCCGGCCCGAATCCAGGGCGACCCTCAGCGGACTCGACGCGTGGGGACCGTAGTCCGCCGCGTCCACGACCGCCTTCCAGTTCATCGCGTACAGATCGCTCACCCGTACCTCGTGCCCGGCGGCCTTCAAGGTGGACACCGCGAGGTCCTTCAGCGAGCTGTTGAGCGACTTCGGCTCCGGGTGGGCGTGGACGATCAGCGTCTTCACGGGAACTCCTTCGGATCGGATGCCTCGATCCTGGACGCGGCGGCGTCCGGCGTTCAGGGGCGCCCCTTCCGTCGGACCGGACTTCCTGGTACCGACAGGACCACCCTCACGCGCGTCACCCGGGCCATACTGGGACGCATGGACGATCTTGCTGGCTTCCTGCGGACCCGGCGCTCCCGGGTCGACCCGGGAGCCGTCGGCATCCCCACCGACAGCCGCCGCAGGGTGGCCGGGCTGCGCCGCGAGGAGGTCGCGCACCTGTCCGGCGTCAGCGTCGACTACTACGTACGCCTGGAGCAGGGCCGCGCGACCCAACCCTCCGAGCAGGTCCTCGACGCGCTCGCCGGCGTCCTCGACCTCGACGAAACCGAACGCGGGCACCTCTACCGGCTTGCCAGGCAGCGGCGCCGCCGGACGAAGGCGCCGGTGAACGGGGTCCCGCCGGCCGGAAGTCGGGGGAGGGTCCGGCCGGAGGTACTGCGCGTCCTCGACCTGGTCGCCGACGCGCCCGCGCTGATCATGGACCACCGCCTGGACGTGCTGGCCGGGAACCGCCTCGCAGGGCTCCTCTACGGCCGGTCGGTGTCGGGCCTGAACACCGCCCGGCACATCTTCCTGGACGAGGCGGAGCGCGGCCTCTACGCGGACTGGGAGACATGCACCCTCGACGTGGTCGGGCACCTGCGTCTGGCCGCCGGCCAACATCCTGAGGACCCCCGACTGGCCTCGCTCATCGGCGAGTTGGCGATGGGCAGTGAGCGCTTCCGTCGCCTCTGGGCCCGCGCGGATGTGCGCGCCCGCACCCACGGGCGCAAGGCCTACCGGCATCCGTTGGTGGGACTGCTGGAACTGCACCAGGAGAACTTCGCGCTACCGGGTGAATCGGGCATGGAGCTGCTGGTGTTGTCCGCGGCCCCGGGCAGTCCCGCCGAGGACGGTCTGCGCCTGCTCGCGGGCCTGGGCGCCGACAGCGGTGCGGAGCGGGTGTCACCGCGCCCAGCGTCCGCCGCGTCCGCCCTGTCGACCCTGCCGGCTCCGTCCACCCCGCCCACACCGGTCCCCGCCTCCACCCGCACTGCGATGTGATGGCCGGCTCGGCTCGGCTCGGCCCGGCCCGGGTGGGTTGGGGTGGGCGGTCGGTCGGTTGGCGGGCCAGGTCAGACGCCGGCGCCCGCTCGTGCCGGCTCGGGAACGGGGCCGTCCGACATCGCGCGGGCCATCCACGCGGAGGAGCGCAGGGTCTGCGCGACGAAGGCGCCGCGGCCCACCCCGAGGGTGCGCAGGGCCGGACCGTGGTCCATCGCGACCAGGCCGGCGGCGCCGACCAGCAGTCCGCGCCACCCGGCCGTCACCGCCCGGCGGGCGGGCCGGGGCAGTCCGGCGAGCCCCTCCCGCAGGCGCAGGCAGTGGAAGGGGACGTGCCGCTCCTCGTCCGCCAGGATCCGGCCCGCGACCTCGATGGTCAGGGGGTCGGTGGCGCCGTCGCGCAGGGCCCGGTAGTACCCCAGGGCCACCACCTCGGCGACCATCAGCACCAGCAGTTCCACCCGTAGTCCGAGGAGCCGCCGGAACCGGACGAAGGCCGCGTCGCTCCAGTGCCCGTCGAGCGTGCCGGCCCCGCCGGCCGCCAGCAGCAGCTTCAGCATCCGCGCGTGGTTCTGTTCCTCGGCGATGAAGAGCCGGACCGCCTCGGAGTAGACCGGGTCGCCGGCGAGGTCGGCCTTGCCGGAGAGTGCGGAGCCGTCGCCGTCCTCGCCGACCTGGAACTTCTGGATGCTACGGACGATTTCGGCCGGCAACTGCGCACCCTTCCCCCAGTCGGGGTCGCCCAGGGCCGCCCGGCGCTCCCGCTCGGCCTCGAACTCGCTCACCCATGCCCCGTACTCACTTTTGATCATGTTCAATAATCTAGCCATTGTTGATCGCGTTCAAAAGTGTCGGAATGTCATGGCCGAGTAACAGAACCACGCGGACCGGCGGTCGCCCGCGACAGCCGGCCGGCCGGGTTCGGCCGGCGCGCTTCGCCGTCACCTTCAGGACTTCCGCCTGCGTGATCACCAGCGCGGGCGGCGGCGCGACCGACGGCTTCGCCGCCGCCGTCGCAGTGGCGGACGGGCCGCCGCTTCAACTCCCGCCGGCGCGCTCTGCGGTCCCGGCCGCCACCAGCGTCACGGCCACTCCGACAGCGGCCCCCCGTCTCGGCCCGGGAGCTCAGCCGGACCGGCCGCCCGTCCGCGGGTCGACCGGGGTGAGGACGCCGAGCCGGTCCTCGATCGCCTGGGCCGCCCCCAGGCACAGGTCCTCCCGGAACGCCCGCCCGACGATCTGGACTCCGCAGGGGAGCCCGTCGGCCGTCCCGGTCGGCACGGCCACACCGGGTACGCCCACGAAGCTGGTCACGGTGCACAGGCGCATCCCCGATCCGACCCGGTCCCTGCCCGGCCTGTCACGCGACTCCAGTCCCGGTTCGACCGGCGGCTCGGTGAAGACGGGGCCGAGCAGTAGCGGGTACTCGTGGAGGAACTCGGCCCATGAGCGGCGGATGCTCAACCAACTGCCCATCAACTTCATCAAGGCGTCCGCGCTCGCGGGCGGGGTCCGTTCCATCGCCATCTCGATGTAGCGGTCCCCGCCCTTGCCGAGCAGCTTGCGCACCACCGGCCAGCTCGGGGCGAACTCGGTCACGGTGATCCGGCCGTAGGCGTCGAGGGCTTCGTCCAGCCGCGGTACGTCCCCCACCTCGCGCACGTCGTACCCGGCGTCGCGGAGCGCGTCGGCCGCCGTAGCGACGGCTCCGCGAACCGTCGGGTGGACGCCGTGCCCGCCCGGGTCCGCCACGACCGCGACCTTCACGGGGCCGGGGAGCGGTTCGCCGTAGGCGGGTACCGGCACGGCGCGCGGGTCTCGCGGATCGGTTCCGGCCAGCACCTCGTAAGCGAGCCTCAGATCGCCCACGCTCCGGGCCAGCGGGCCGTCGGTGACCAACATCTGGGAGGCGGGGCCGGGGTCGTCCGGGCCGAGGACGCGGTGGTCGGCGGGGAACCGGCCCGTGGACGGCTTCAGGCCGGCCACGCCGCAGAACTGGGCCGGGATGCGCACCGAACCGCCGGAGTCGTTGCCGAGCCCGAGCGTCGCCATGCCCGTGGCCACGGCCACCGCATCGCCCCCGCTGGAGCCGCCCGGCGTCCGGCTGCTGTCCCACGGGTTGACCGTGTCGCCGAACAGCTCGCTGCGGGTGTGCATCCCCGCCAGGATCAGGGTGGGGATGTTGCTGTGCCCGATGGGGACGGCGCCAGCCGCGCGCAGCCGGGCCACCGGCGGTGCGTCGGCGGACGCGACCAGATCGCGGAAGCGCTCCGTGCCGAACGTGGTCGGCACGCCTTCGACGGCGGTGCTCTCCTTCACCGTGAAGGGCACGCCCGCGAGCGGCCCCAGCGCTTCACCGGCGGCCCGCCGGCGGTCCAGCTGCGCCGCGGCCTCGCGAGCGCGCTCCGCGAGGAGCTGCGTGACCGCGTTCACCTGCGGGTTGACCTCGGCGATGCGATCGAGGTGACTGTCGATCAGTTCGACCGCCGAGACCTCCGCCGTGCGCACGGCCTCCGCCTGCGCGGCGGCCGTCATCTTCCATAGGGCGTCCTGCACGGCTCCACCTTCCGTGTCCACGTACCGATGCGCTTGCATCGGAAACGAATCGTACCCCTGGATTCGATACGACCGCATCGAATAAACTGCGCTGCGAAGCGGAGCACTGGGGACCAGGGAGGCGACGGGCATGCCCCGACAGGTGGATCACGAGAGCCGGCGCCGTCTCATCGCCGAGGCCGTCTGCCATCTCGCCGACGAGCGAGGGCTGGAGGGCGTGACCCTGCGCGACGTCGCCGCCCGCGCGCAGGTGTCGATGGGAGCCGTCCAGCGGTGCTTCCGCACCAAGGAAGAGATGCTCGTGTTCGCTCTCGGGCACATCGGCGAGCGGATCGACGAGCGCGTACGGGCCCGCCTGGTCCGGAGCCCGGCCCAGTCGGGCGGCACCGCCCTGGGACACGCGGCCGCCGAGATCTCACTGCTCCGGGAGGAGCACCGCGCCGAGGCCAGGGTCTGGCTCGCCTTCGTCGCGCAGGCAGCCGTCAGCGAGGTGCTGGCAAGGACGCTGAGGGCGAACTACGCGGCCCTGCACGAGGCGTTCACCCGCCTCATCGCCGAAGCCCGTGAGGGCTCCGACCGTGCGGCGCCGCTCGATCCGCAACGCGAGGCCCGCACGCTCCTCGCCCTGGCGGACGGCCTCACCACGCACGTCCTCATCGGCCACCTCACCCCGCACGAGGCACACGACGTCCTCGATGCGCACCTGGCCGGCCTCTGGGGGTGACCGCGTCGGCGCCGGCGATCGCTCAGACCGTCCCGGCAGGGGGCGCGTTGACCGCCCCGAAGGGTACGTGGACGCTCGGAGTGCCCGGTGCGGTGCCGTTGAGATTGGCGACCTGGTCGTCGAAGAAGAGGTGCGGGTCGAGGGCCTTCAGGACCGCGGCCTTGTCGATGCCGCCGAGGAAGAAGGCGTCGTTGACCCGCAGCCCCCACTGCTTGAGGCTCAGCAGGGCCCGTTCGTGAGCGGGGGCGTCCCGAGCGGTGACCAGCGATACGCGCAGGCGGGGCCGGTACGCGGAGTCCTTGCGCCGCCGCTCCTCCTCCAGGCGCTGGACGCGGTTGATGCCGGCCAGGAAGTCCCGCAGCGGTCCCGGATCGTGAGGGGTGGTGGCATGGCCGACCTCGTACGCGCGGAACTCGTCGATGCCACCCCTCTGGTAGACCTGCTCGGCCGCGTCGCTCGCCACCACTCCGTCAAAGTCGAACGCGATGCGGAGTTCGGGGTCGCTCTCGTCGTCGATCCGCCCCGTCTTGAGGACGTGCCCCGCGGGCAGCCCGGCCGCGACCGCGTCCCGAACGTCAGGTCCGTCGGCCGAAAGGAACAGCGACATGTTGAGCGCCGGCATGAACTGGTGCGAGGGACGGCCCTGCCGGAAGACCGCGCGGCTGATCGGGAGGCCGTGCGCCCTGATCGAACGCATCAGACGCATCCCGGTGTCAGGATCGTTGCGGGAGAGGATGATGACCTCGACCAGGGGGTCGGCCTGATCCGCCAGGTCGTTCAACGACAGCAGGCGTCTGACGAAGGGGAACGCCACCCCTTTGGCCAGTAGTTCGTCGAGATGGGCCTCCTGGTAGCTCCGGTAGGCGTCCTCGCCCCGCTCCCGGAACACCGCGTCGCAGTCGGTCAGGTCGAACAGGGCGCTGGAGGCGACCCCCACCACCAGGCGATCGGACAGGTCGTACCTCATGGCGCCCCCCTGCCTGCACACGTGCAACGTCGGGATGCTTATCACCCTTGGGCGCAGGCCGGAAACGCCTCCCGGTCCACCGTCAGCGTGCCTGGCGGTCGCGGATAGTGTCGGTGGCCGGATGCGAGGACTGGGGAGTACGAGGTGGGGATGAAGATCCATCGTCCGGGGCGGCCGGAGGACCTTCCGGAAGCGGGCGCGTTGTGGGCGCGCTGGGCCGCGCTCGCCGTGGCCACCTGGAACGCCGAGGAGGAGAAGGAGCGCTTCCGGTACGGGTACTGGTTCGACGGCAGCGACGCGCTGCGCTATGACGACGGCGCGTGCAGCCGGTGGGCGTTGATCCGGGCCCATGGCGGGCGCGCCGTTCTCTTCGGGCAGGACGATTCCAGCAAGGTCGCGCGGTACGAGCCGCCGATCGATCTCCTCGCCGGGGCGCCCGGGTGGGTGCGCGATGAACGGGTGCACGGCCTTCTGGAGCAGGGAAGGGTCGAGTGCGTCTACTGGTTCGAGGACGGTTCCTGGCACCGTGCGCCGTACCCCGACGACCTCCACGATGACGGACTCGACTGCGGGATCGGCCATCTGACCTCGCGTGAGCTCGCCGTCGACGCGATCTGTGCGCTGTTCGAGTTCGACGAAGACTGCGAAGGCGCCGTGGAGGCCTGCGAGCAGTTCTTCGAGCATGCGGAGCGGGGCACGGTCACCGACGAGGTGGTGCGCTGCTTCGCCGACGAGGTCTTCCGGATCCAGACCGAGTACGAACTGCTGTGGCCCAAGGTGCCGGTCGCCCGTTCGGAGACGGACCTCGCCGCGATGACGGCGCTCGCCCGCCGGCGGTGACGCCGCGGCGGGCGGGCAGCCGGCGTACGGCTCACGGGCCCCGGGGCGTTGTCCGCTTCGACGGGGTCATCCTCGTGCGGGGGCGGGACCGCTCGCGGGTGGTTCGGGCAGCCAGTCGCGCGTCGGGTCGTACTCCAGCCATCGGCTCCGCCCCGCTTCTTCGGCGCAGGTGGCGGCGAGGCCGTTCAGCGCAGGGTGTCCGTTTCCGGACCGCCACAGCAGCGACCAGGCGTACAGCGGCGTGGGATCGATCAGGGGGACCGAGCGCAGTCCGGGAACCTGTGGCAGGGGCACATCGGCAGGCACCAGGGAGAAGCATCGCGGCTCCTGTGCCACCTCGGCGAGGAAGTGGGGGAGCCCGAGGTTGACGCCCGTGGCCTTGTTGCGGATGCCGAACCGATCGGCGAACCGGTGGAGGAAGTCGAACCGGTCCAGCACGCCGGGTACCCACAGCACGCTGCCCCGCAACTGGTCCGGCCGTAGGGCCGGTTCGGTTGCGAGCGGATGGTCCGCGCTCAGTACGGCGTCCACCGGTTCGAGGCGGACGAGGCGGTGTGTCAGCCCGGCGGGCAGCGGGGGGTGGACTCGGCCGAAGGCCGCGTCGATGTCGCCGTGCAGCAGTGCGGTCGTCACCGACGACAGATCGCGCCCGTGCCCCAATGCCAGTTCCCCGGCTCGTCCGGCAACCTGGGCCAGCGTCCGCATCGGCGCGTAGAGGTGCCCCCAGACGTCCACGCGCAGCGGACGTTCCTTCCCGGACACCGCCGCGACCGCGGCGTCGGCGGCGGCCAGGGTCTGCCGGGCCGGCGCGAGAAAGCGCCGTCCGGCCTCAGCGAGGCTCACGCCGTTGCCGTCGCGCCGGAACAGCTCGGTGCCGAGCAGGGATTCCAGCCGTGCGATCCGCTTGGACAGTGCTTGCTGGGAGATCGCGAGCGTGCCGGCCGCCCGACCGAAGTGCAGTTCCTCGGCGGCGCGCACGAAGGCACGTACCTGCGCCAAGTCGAGATCCATGGCTTCCACCCTAGGTGACAACCAGAAGTTGTCGGCCTTGCCCGTTCGTTGTTGGATCGCGGGGCGGCCTCGGGGGTTACATCTCCTCCATGCAAAGACTGATTCCCACGGGAGAAGCGGCGCGCCCGGTCGCCTTCGCCGAAGTCTCCCAGCCCGTGCCGGAGCCCGGTGAGGCACTGATCAAAGTCGAGGCGTTCGCCCCGAACCGGGGCGAGACGTTCCTCCTCGAACGCCCCCGACCCGAGCTGCTGCCCGGCAAGGACATCGCAGGGCTCGTCGTGCAGGCGGCGGCCGACGGCTCCGGCCCCGGCATCGGCACCCGCGTGGTCGGGCACCCGGCGCAGGGCGGCTGGGCCGAGTACGCCGCCGTGCCCACGCACTCGCTCGCGGTTCTCCCGGACAGCATCGACAGCGCACGGGCGGCGGCCCTGCCCCTGGCCGGGATCACGGCCCTGCGGCTGCTGCGTACGGCCGGTTCGCTGGCCGGCCGACGGGTGCTGCTGACCGGCGCCTCGGGGGGCGTCGGCCACTACGTCACCGAGCTCGCCGTGGGTGCCGGAGCCGAGCTGACCGCAGTGACGGCGACGCCGGTGCGCGGCGCGCGGCTCGCGGAACTGGGCGCGCAGGTGGTGCACGATGTCGCGGCGGCCGAGGGGCCGTTCGATGTCGTGTTGGAGTCCACGGGTGGGCCGGACCTGGCACTCGCCCTGTCGAAGGCCCGCCCGGGCGGCCTGCTCGTCTGGTTCGGCCAGGCGAGCCGCACCCCGGTGTCCCTGGACTTCTTCCAACTCCTGGGCGGGCCCGAGCGCGTCACGATCCAGCACTTCCACTACGCGGGCGCCCCGTACGGCTCCGATCTCTCGGCGCTGGTGAGCCTCGTGGAACAGGGTCGGTTGCATCCGGAGATCGGCCGCATCGCCGACTGGGCACGGACCGCCGAAACCCTGGTCGACCTGCGCGAGCGCCGGATACGCGGCAAGGCCGTCCTGCTGATCGGAGGAGCACGATGAGCGCCGTCGAATTCGCTGCCGCCCAGTGGACCCGGGCCACCGGTGCGGGCGTGGACCCGCACGAGTACCGGCGCGTCACCGACGGCCTGAGCTCGGTAGCCGGCTGGGGGCCGGCCTTCCTGCGCACCGGACACGGCTACCTCCGGCGCGCGCAGGGCGCGGGATCGCCCCGCTCCGCGGGCGAGTACCTGTTGACGGCGGCCCGGTGGTTCCACCTGGCCACGCTGGCGCCGTACCCGGAAGCACATAGCGCCGCCGCCGAGGCGGATCACGCCTTGAGCAGGGCTCTCACCGTGTTGGAGTCCGGTGCACGGCGGGTGAGCGGGGAGGGATTCACCGGCTGGCTGCGCGGCCCCTCCCACGCGCCGGGGACCGTGGTCGTCGTCCCCGGCCTGGACTCGGCCAAGGAGGAGTTCCTCGACCTCGTCTCCGCGCTGCTGGCCAGAGGACTGGCGGTGTTCGCGATGGACGGGCCCGGACAAGGTGCGCTCGCGGCCACCACGACGTTCGTGCCGGACTACGAGCGGATCGTGGGCCGGGCCATCGACGCCCTTGGCGCCGCACGCATCGGGCTCGTCGGCATGAGCTTGGGCGGCTACTTCGCGGCCCGGACCGCGGCGCTGGAACCGCGGGTGGCGGCCGTCGCCACCGTCAGCGGTCCCTTCCGCCTGGACTGGGAGGAACTACCGCCGCCAGTACGGGACATCATGGCCCGACGCGCCGGAGGAGGCGGCGCTGCACGCGAGTTCGTACGCCACGTGGACCTCGCCGCCCTGGCACCTCGCATCGCGGCCCCGCTGCTGGTCGTGGACGGCGGCCAGGACGTCATCCCCGGCGTGACGAACGGCGAGTCCCTGGCCCGCCTGGCACCGCACGGCACCTACCTGTCCGTTCCGCACGGCGACCACCTCCTCGGTAACGCGCGACCAGATTGGCTGCCCCACCTCGGCGACCACCTCACGCACGCCCTGACGGGAACACCAGTGGCACGTTGACGCCGGAATCCCAGGGACCGATCACCCGATCGGATCGACGACGGCGCCCGCGCGCCAGGTCGACTCAGCCCACTCAGGCCGTGGCCGGAGCAGGGGTCTCGGGGGACTTCGGGGGCTCAGGGGTTTCGGCGGGGGCCCCGGCGCCGGCTTCGGTGTCGGCTTCGGTGTCGGGGTGGGGGATGCGGTGCAGCCCCTTGCGGTCGTAGAGGCGGGCGACGGCGAAGCCGAACAGCAGGGCGGCGACGAGGGCGACACCCATCGAGCCCCAGGCCCGGGTCAGGCCCGCGTCGGCCTGGGCCCCGTAGTAGAGGAGGGACCGCAGCCCCTCGGTGACCTGGCGCAGCGGCTCGAACTCGGCGAGGGCGCGGAAGAACCCGGGGAGTGCCTGGACCGGCACGGTGGCGCCGGAGGAGGGTACGGCCATCGCCACGAAGACGATGGTGGCCAGGAGCATGCCGGGCGTGCCGAAGGCGGCGAACAGGGCCAGGCTTCCGATGCCGACCACCGCGATGGTGGCGACCGAGTAGAGCCACAGCAGGCCGAGGTGGGAGGCGTCCATGTCGAGGATGCCGACCGTGGCGACCTCGACCAGGGTGCCCATCACCAGGGACAGGCCGAGCATGAGCGCGATGCCGATGGCCAGGGTGCGGACGCGGCTGGTGTGCTGTACGGGTTCGCGCTTGCGGATCGGGCCGAAATCGGTGTGCAGGTAGCCGAGCGCCGTGTCGACCTGGGAGTTGACCACGTTGGCGCCGAGCATGCCGCAGACGACCAGGACCAGCGCGTAGTAGAAGGCGCTCAGGCCCATGGCGCTGCGCGCGCCGACCGGGTGGCCGTCGGCGACCGTCACGGTCACCGGGTCGGCCAGCTTGAGCTGGGCGGCCGTCGGCAGCGGGGTCTTCTGGGCGGCGGCCTGCTTGAGGAGCTCCTGGCCGAGCTGGGCCGAGGCGGCGTGGGCGGCCTTCTGGGCGGCCTGGGAGGACATGGAGGAGCCGATGCTGCCGGCCGCCTGGTTGGTCAGCACGGTCATGGTCGGCGGGGCGGCCTTGCCCTGGGGCGCGGGCTGCGGGGCGGTGAGCCCGGCCACCGTGGCGGAGTAGTCGGCGGGTATGACGAGGGCGCCGAAGACCTTGCCCCGGCCCAGCCGCTTGTCGGCCTCCTCGCGGCTGACGACCTGCCAGTCGATGCTCTTGTCGCCCTGGGCGGCCTTCTGGATGCCGGAGACGACCTGCTCGCCCAGGTTGACGGGGCGGCCGCCGATCTCCGCGCCGGCGTCGCTGTTGACCAGGGCCACGGGCAGGTCGCGCAGGTTGCCCCGGGGGTTGACGTTGCCGCCCACGTAGAGCAGGGCGAACAGCATCGAGACCACTGCGGCGATGAGTCCCGTTCCGATCCACAGTGCGGGTCGGCGGAGCACGGAGGGGGGCGTGGGATGAGGCATCGATTCTCCGGTGCGGCTGCGTTCCTAGGGTTGGATACTTATGGTATCCAGTTACTGGATAGTGGCAGTATCTTGCTGTGGTGTCCAATCGCCGATGCCGGATACCGGACCGCATGACCAGCAGGGAAGCCGTATGAAAATCTCGGAGCTCAGCCGGCGGACCGGCGTGCCGGTCGCCAGCATCAAGTACTTCCTGCGGCAGGGACTGCTGCCCGCAGGGCGGGCGACGGCTGCGACCCTGGCCGAGTACGGGGAGGAGCACGCGCAGCGGTTGCGGCTGATCAAGGCGCTGACCACGCTCGGCGGCCTGTCCATCGCCGCCACCCGCGAGGTGCTCGGGGCCGTCGACCAGGCCCACAGCTCCGAGAGCGCCCTCGGCGCGGTCAGCTACGCGCTCCCGGTGCCGGTGGCGGCCCAGGGCGCCGCGGGCCCCGGGGAGGAGGCCGGGGCCGACGCGACCGCCGGTGCCGAGGTGGCCGAGCTGCTCACGGCGCTGGACTGGCAGGCCCCCGGTACCTCACCGCACGTGAAGGGGCTGACGGCGGCGCTGGAGGAGCTGCGCCGGCTGGACGCCCAGTACGCCCCGGGAGAACTCGCCGCCTACGCGAGGCTGGCCGAGTCCGTGGCCCGCCTGGACCTGGAGCGGGCGGCCGGCCTGGACGACCCGGTGGCCCTGGCCGAGCGGGCCGTCATCGTCTTCGCGATCTGCGCCCCGGTGTTCGAGCTGCTGCGCCGCCTCGCCCAGGAGGACCAGGTCCGGCGCCGGGTCGCGGGCGCCGCCCGGGCCGGTGGCGGTGGGGACGCGGCGCCGCGGTAGCGCTCGTGGGCAGGCCGGGCAGGCCGGGCGGGACGCTGCCCGCAGCCGCCGACGGCATTGCGGCCCGCTCATCATCAACGTCCGCCATCATCAACGTCCGCGTCACCCAGGAACCGCCGCCGGTCTGCACGATCGCGCCCGCCCCCGTCGCCACCGCCGACCGCTCCTACGGTGACCTCCCCGTGCCAGCCGGCCTGCCCGGCATCGGCACCGGAGCGCCGACCACGACCAACCCCCTCCACGAGGCTCGCCGACCGCCCCGACGCGACCACACCGGTGGGCGCACCGGCCCCCGCCGGCTGCGAACGCTGGCCGAGCCCGGCTCCTGACCAGCACCCTCCGGGATCCGCACGCGGTCCGCCCGCCGCCCCGCGGCGGGCGGACCGTGCTCACGGAGCGTGCCCGCGTTCCACGGGCCGACCGTCACGGCGGACTTCGGGGACCACGGTGACCTGCGGGATCCCGGAGCCCGGATGCCGGGACACCTCCGCCTCGACGCGGTAGACCTCGGCCAGCAGGTCCCGGGTGAGGACCTCCTGCGGTGTTCCGGTCGCGACCACTCGGCCGCCGTCCAGCACGCAGATCCGGTCACAGAAGGACGCGGCGAGGTTGAGGTCGTGCAGGGCGATCACCGCGGTGACCCCGACCCTGCGGACGAGTCGGAGCGCATCGAGCTGATGGCGCAGGTCCAGGTGGTTCGTCGGCTCGTCCAGCACCATCGTCCCGGTGCGCTGGGCGAGCGCGCGGGCGATCAGCACCCGCTGCTTCTCCCCGCCCGAGAGGCGGTCGAACGGCGCGTGCGCCAAGGCAGCGACATCGAGCTCCTCCAACGAGCCCGTGATGATCTCGCGGTCATGGGCGTCGTCGCCCGCGAAGGCGCGTTTGTGCGGGGTGCGTCCCATCGCCACCACTTCGTAGACGCTGAGTTCGAAGTCGCCCGCGGTCTCCTGCAGCACGGCCGAGAGGCGCTGCGCGAGCCGCTTGCCGGGCATCCGCCACACGTCCTCGCCGTCCAGCAGGACGCGTCCGGACGTGGGGCGCAGCACCCGGTAGAACGTGCGCAACAGCGTCGACTTGCCCGCGCCGTTGGGGCCTACGAGCGCCAGCACCTCCCCGGGTGCCACGTGCAGGGAGACGCGGTCGACCAGGGTCCGGCCGTTCACCACGACCGTGACGTCCTCGGCGTCGAGCGCGCCGGGCTCGGGGATCGGTCCGTCGGTCATCGCGCCGCCTTCCGTCGCATCAGCCAGAGGAAGAACGGGCCGCCGACGAGGGCGGTCAGGATGCCGACGGGTATCTCCTCCGGGCTCATGAGCGTGCGCGCGCCCAGGTCGGCGGCGATCAGGAAGCTCGCGCCGAGGAGGGCGGCGGCGGGCAGCGCGCGGCGGTGGTCGGCGCCCACCAGGAGGCGTACGACGTGCGGCAGGATCAGCCCGACGAAGCCGATCTGGCCGCTGACCGCGACGATGGTGCCGATCATCAGGGCGACCAGGACGAACAGGGCGCCGCGGAAGCGGTGGACGTCCAGCCCCAGCGCCGCGGCGGCTTCCTCCCCGGCCAGCAACAGGTTGAGGGACCGGCACACCCCGAGCAGGACGGCCGTGCCGAGGAGCACGGCACCGACGGGGATCCACACCGTCGTCCAGGTGGTGCCGGCCAGCCCGCCGAGCATCCAGCGCAAGGCCGATTGCGTCTTCTGCGGGTCGTTGGAGGTGACGATCAGGAAGCTGGCCACGGCGGAGAGGACCTCGGCCATGGCCACACCCGCCAGCACCAGCCGCACGGTGGTCATCCGCCCGCCCGAGCGCGCCAGGAAGTACACCGCGACCAGCGCGGCGAGGGCTCCGCAGAACGCCGCCACGGGCAGGGAGAACATCCCGAACAGGGTCACGTGGAAGACGAGGACCAGCACTGCGCCGACCGACGCGCCGGACGAGACCCCGAGCAGCATCGGGTCGGCGAGCGGATTGCGGACCAGGGCCTGCAGCGCCATGCCCGACACGGACAGGCCCGCACCCACCACGCCGGCCAGCAGCACCCGGGGGAGCCGGACGTCGACGACGATCGTCTCGCGGACCGGCGTCCAGGTCGGTTCGGCGAGGACCGGGTGGATCCGGTGGAGCAGGATCCCCCAGACCTGGCCGGCCGGGACGTTGATCGAACCGATCGCGATACCGGCCGTCGCGATGGCGGCGAGCAGGATGCCCAGGGCCACGAGCAGCAGGGGGTAGGGAACGGCTCGGCGGCGGGCCGCGGCCGCCGGGGCGCTCCCCGGAGCGAGGAGCGCCCGGCCCGCGTCCGTCGTCTCGGTCACCGGAAGCGGTCCGGGTGGATCTGGTGGGCCAGTGACTCCACGGCCGCCGGGACGCGGACACCGAGCACGGTCGACGAGAGCGGAAGCACCGCGAACCGCTCGTTCTTGATCGCGGGTACGTCCTTCAGCGCCGGGTTCGCGAGGAGGAACTTCTTCTTGTCCTCGACGGTCTGGTCGCCGTAGTCGTAGATGACGATGACCTCGGGCGCACGCTCGGCCACCTGCTCGAACGACACGTCTCCGAAGGCCTTGTCCACGTCGGCGAAGAGGTTGGCCCCGCCGGCCCGCTTGATCAGCTCGTTGCCGATGCCCTTGCCGCCCGCGGTGAAGGCGGTCTTGTCGCCGCTGTCGTAGACGAAGAGCTTGGTCGGGGCGACACCGGCCAGTTTGCCGTCGACCCGGTCGAGGGTGCCGTGCAGTGCGTCCACCTGCTGCTCGGCCCGGTCCGGTACGCCGAAGATCTTGGCGACGGTGCGGATCTCCTCGTCGATGGTGGCCATGGTCACCGGCCCGGCCGGGCACTCCTCGATGTTGAGGTGGGTGTTGATCCCGGCCTTGGTGAAGGCCGGACGGCCACGGCCCTCCTTCTCGGCGAAGGTGGAGCCGAACCCGCCGTAGACGAAGTCCGGTTCGGCGGCCAGCAGGGCCTCGAAGGACGGGTACTCCTTCGACAGCACCTTCACCGAGTCGAAGGCGGCCTGGTACTCCGGCAGGATCTTGTCGTCGAGGTAGCCCGTGCCCACCATCGACTTCTCCAGCCCGAGCGCCAACATGACCTCCGTGGCGTGCTGGTTCAGGGACACCGCGCGCTGCGGCGGGCGCTGATAGGTGCTCTCCACCCCGCAGTTGGACACGGTGACGGGGAACCCTTCGACCCCTGGCCCGGATGCGGCGGTGCGGTCCTGGGCCTTGCCGCAGGCCGGGACGAGCAGTGCGGCGGCCACGGCCAGCAGCGCGGACAGCGGGCGTATGCCCCTCATGTGGTGTTTCCTCTCAACGGTTCTGTCGGATGGTCGCGTGCCGAACGCACCCGTCGGCAGCGGACCGGTCGGGGTCGCGGGGCGGTGGTGGGGGTCCGTCAGGAGACCTTGACCAACGGGGCGGGGAGCGGGGTCAGGGAGGCGTACTCCAGCGGTGCGGACGGGTCGACGGACACGTTCAGCGGGGCCGGCTGCGCCCCGGAGCGGACGAGCAGGTCACCGACGGCCGCGATCATGGCGCCGTTGTCCGTGCACAGGGTCATGGGCGGAACGCGCAGTTCGATGCCGGCCGAGGCGCATCGGCGTTCCGCGAGGGCCCTGACCCGCGAGTTCGCTGCCACGCCGCCGACCACGACCAGCGTCTTCACGTCGTAGTCGCGGCAGGCGGCCAGCGCCTTGCGGGTCAGTACGTCCGCGACCGCCTCTTGCAGTGCGGCGGCCCCGTCGGCCACCGGCGGCTCCTCGCCGCGCTGCCGGTGCTTCTCGGCCCAGCGCGCCGCGGCCGTCTTCAGGCCGGAGAAGGAGAAGGCGTACGGGTCGTCCCCGGGCCGGGTCAGCGGGCGCGGGAAGGCCACGGCCTTCGGGTCGCCGTCGCGGGCGGCCCGGTCGATGGCGGGACCGCCCGGATACGGCAGGCCCAGGATCCGGGCGACCTTGTCGAAGCACTCGCCCGCCGCGTCGTCGAGGGTGTCCCCGAGGTGCAGGATCGGCTCGCGGACCAGGTCCCGGACCAGCAGGAGCGAGGTGTGGCCGCCGGAGACGATCAGCACCACGCAGGGGTCGGGCAACGGTCCGTGCTCGAGGGTGTCGGCGGCGACGTGCCCGGCCAGGTGGTGGACGCCGTACAGCGGCACCCCGGCCGCGTACGCCAGCGTCTTCGCGCCGGCCAGGCCCACCTGCAGCGCGCCCGACAGGCCGGGTCCGGTGGTGACGGCGACCGCGTCGATCTGCTTCAGCCGCAGTCCGGCCCGGTCCAGGGCCTGCCGGACGACCGGGTTGAAGGAGTGCAGGTGCGCGCGGGCGGCGATCTCGGGCACGACGCCGCCGAAACGGGCGTGCTCGTCCATGCTCGACGCCACCACGTGTGCGAGCAGCTTGCCGTCCTGCACGATTCCCGCGCCGGTCTCGTCGCACGACGACTCGATCCCCAGCACCACTGGTCCGCTCACTGCTCTCCACCTTCTTTTGCTCATCTTATGCAACTGCAATCTATATGCAATAAAGGGAGGGTGTGGATCCGGTCAGGGGCGTGCGCCGGTCCGGAAGTGGACCGGGGCCTGGAAGCGGGCCTTGCGGGCCGCGCGGCGGAAGGTGGTCAGGACGGCCGGTCCCGCGAGGGTGATGCAGATGAAGTTGGTGACGGCGCGGCCCGTGTCCCAGCCCAGGGACGTGGCGAGGTCGAAGGCGAGGTAGCGCTGGAACTGCTCGGTGAAGGGGAGGCCGGGCAGGTACGCGATGGAGCTGTTGGGGTCGAGGGAGAAGGGCCAGAAGGAGAGGTTGAGGAGGAAGCCGAAGAGGTAGCCGGAGACGGAGCCGTAGAGGGCGAGCACGGCGATCTCGCGGCGGCCCGAGGCCTTCGGGAGGAAGCCGGCGAGCATGCCGACGAAGGCGCAGCCGAACATCTGGTACGGCATCCAGGGCCCGACCCCGCCCGTGATGAGGGCGGAGGCGAACAGCGAGGTGCAGCCCAGGGTGAAACCGAAGCCCGGACCGTAGACCCGGCCGGCCAGGACGAGGATGAAGAACACCGTCTCGATGCCGGCCGTACCCGCGCCCAGCGGGCGGATCGCCGCGTTGACGGCGGACAGCACCCCCAGCATGGCCAGGGCCTTGGAGTTGATCCCGCCCTCCGCGATCTCGGAGATCACCACGCACAGCACGATCACGAGCAGGACGCCGAAGATCAGCGGAGGGGCGTAGTTCGAGCCGAACTTCCCGGGCGCGACGAGGAACGGCCAGAAGAACGCGACGACCCCGAGGAACGCGGCCATGGCGATGACGATGCCGGCCCGCGCGTTGATGCGGATCGCTGCCGTGCGTGCGGCGGTGCTCATGAGGCCCGGTCCGTCTCGTCGTCGGGGAGGGCGGAGGCCACTTGGGCGACCGTGAGGTAGGGGAGCGGGGCGAGGATCTTCGCGGTCTGCGGCGCGAAGACGGGGGAGGCGACGATGATTTCGCCGGTCGGGCCGTCCGCGACGATGTCGCCCTCGGCCATGACCACGACGCGGTCGGCGGCGCGGGCGACGAACTCGACGTCGTGGGTGGAGATGACGACGGCGCGGCCCTCGGCCGCCAGATCGTCGACGATGCGGATCAGCTCCGCCTTGGCGCGGTAGTCGAGGCCGCGGGTGGGTTCGTCGAGGAGCAGCACCTTGGGCGCGGCGGACAGTTGGATGGCGAGGACGAGCGCGAGCTTCTGCCCCTCGGACAGGTCGCGGGGATGGGTGGCGTCGTCGATCCCGGGCGCGAGGCGGTCGAGGATCTCGCGCGCCGCGGGGGCGTCCGCGCCGACCTCGGACTCGGAGTCGGCCTGGTCGAGTTCCTGCTTCACGCTCTCCAGGTACAGCAGGTCGGTGGGCGTCTGCGGGACCAGGCCGACGAGGCGCCGGGCCTCGGCGGCGGACAGCTTCTGCGGGTCGGCGTCCTTGCCCCCGTCGGCGGCGGGGATGGACACCGTGCCGGCCTTGCGGGGGCCGGAGCCCTGGAGCGCCCACAGGAGGGAGGACTTGCCGGAGCCGTTGCGGCCCATCAGTGCGGTGATTTCGCCGCCCCGCAGGTGCAGGGCGACCTCGCGGACGGCCGGGACGCCCTGATAGGTCACCGTCACCCCGCGGGCCTTCAACAGCTCGACCGGGTCGGCGGCGGGACCGGGCCGTACCGGTGAGGGCGTCGTGCCGGCGAGCCGGGTCCGTACGGGCGCGGCCGCGCGGCGGGCGTCGCGGATCGAGAGGGGGAGCGGGTCCCAGCCGGCGGCACGGCCGAGTTCCACGATGGGCGGCGCGATGGACGACGTACGGAAGACCTCGGCGGGCGGGCCGCAGACGACGCGCCCGTCGCCCGGGAGGTGGATGACGCGGTCGGCGTACTGGACCACGCGCTCCAGACGGTGCTCGGCGAGCAGGACCGTGACGCCGAGGTCGTGCACCAGACGGGTGACGGCGGCCAGCACCTCCTCCGCGGCCGTCGGGTCCAGCGCGGAGGTCGGCTCGTCGAGGACCAGGATCCGGGGGTGGGCGGTGAGCACCGAGCCGATGGCGACGCGCTGCTGCTGGCCGCCCGAGAGCTCGTGCAGGGCGCGGTGGCGGAGGTCGGCGAGGCCGAGGAGGTCGAGGGTCTCCTCGACGCGCTTGCGCATGGTGGCCGGCGGGATCGCCAACTGTTCCATGGCGTAGGCGAGTTCCTCCTCCACGGTGTCGGTGACGAAGCCGTCGAGCGGGTCCTGTCCCACGACGCCCACGACATCGGCGAGTTCGCGGGGCGGGTGCTCGGCGGTGTCCCGGCCGTCGACGAGGACGCGTCCGTAGAGGGTGCCGCCGGTGAAGTGTGGGACGAGTCCGTTGACCGCGCCGAGGAGGGTGGACTTGCCGACGCCGGTGTGGCCGACGACGAGGCAGAGTTCGCCCTCCTCGACGGTGAGGTCGACGTCGCGCAGGACCGGTTCGGCCGTGTCCTCGTACTGGACGGTGACCTGGTCGAAGTGGATCACTTGGGTTCCTCGGTGCGTGGTGCCGGGACCGCCGGGCGGGCGGGAACGGTCGGGGGCGGAGCAAGGAAGCCGGCCGTGCCGGCGAGCAGGATCGCCGCGGCCGGGACCAGCGGCAGGGTCGGCCAGCTGAGGGGGTAGATGGAGGGGTTGAGCTCGGCCGCGTTGAAGCCGACGTTCGTGAAGAGCAGGACGGCGGAGAGGATCCCACAGCCTGCGACGGCCCATTCGGCGAAGTGCCAGGGGTCGGGCCGGTAGGTGGTGCGCGTGATGCGGCGGCCGCCGAGGCGCAGTCCCGCGAAGCACAGCACTGCTCCGGCGCCCATCGCGGGCAGGCCGAGCAGCTTCGGGGCGGTGGCGTCGAGGAGCCCGTAGGCCCCGGCGCACAGGCCGCACATGCCGAGCAGCATCAGGGCTCCGGTCAGCCGGCGGGAGCGGCGGGTGGCGGTTCCGGCGCGCCCGTAGCCGCGGGAGTCCATGGCGGCGGCGAGCCGCAGGGACCGTTCCAGGGCGTCTTCGAGGACGGGGACGATGATGCCGCGCAGGGCGCGCAGGCCCTTCGTACGGCCGGCCCGCAGGCGCCTCGCCCGGTGGACGCGCTGGACGCTCGACACCAGTTGGGGTGCGACGCTGATGGACACCGTGACGGCGACCCCGAGTTCGTAGAGGGCGCCGGGCAGGACGCGCAGGGCCCGCTTGGGGTTGGCGAGGGTGTTGGCGGCGCCGATGCAGCACAGCATGCAGGCGAGCCGCAGTCCGTCGGTGGCGGCCGAGAGCAGGGCTTCGAGGGAGACGGGTCCGCCGAGCTGGATGCCCGCGTACCAATCGGGGGTGGGGATGTGGGGGAGGGAGAAGAGGAAGTGGTCGCGGGGCGTGATGCCGGTGGCGAAGATCGCACGGAAGGTCACCCGGATCGCGACGACGGTGAGCGCGAGGTAGAGGTAGTACTTGAAGCCGCGGGCCCAGGGGGCCTCGGTACGGCGCATGGTGATGACGTAGCCGAGGACCGCGAGGACGAGGAAGAGCAGCAGCGGATTGTTGGTGCGGCTCACCGCGGTGGCCAGGGCCAGCGCCCAGATCCACCAGGCGACCGGGTGCAGGGTACGGGGCAGACGGCGCCCGCCCGCGTCCGGCGAGAGGCCGGACGCGGGCGGCTTGGCCGCGGTTGCCGTAGGGGCGGTACGCGACACGCGGCTACTCCGTACGGCGGCGGCGCTTGGCCGCGAAGACGGCGGCGGCACCGATCAGCAGCACCAGCGCTCCGGTGGCGACGGCGGGCAGGTACGACCCGACGTCGTGCTTCGCGTCGGCGGCGGGAGCCGCCTCGACGACCTGGGGGCCGGGCGCGGCCACAGCCGGCGCGCTGGACGAAGGTGGCGCGGAGGGCGTGGGCGAGACGCTTTCGGAGGGGCTCGCCGAGGCCGAGGAGCTTGCCGACGCCGAGGGGCTCGCCGAGGCCGTGGGGCTGGGCGCCGTGGTCGTCGGCGGGGCGGCCGGGGGCGGGTTCTCCGGCTTGGGGCCGGTTTTGACGTTCGGCGGCAGCGGGGCCGCCGTGCGGGTGTCCTTGGGCGCGGGGCCGCCGGTCGGCTTGGTGTTCTTGGCGCGCAGCTGGTCGGGGGTGACCGTGGGCTTCCCCTCGGTGCCCTCGATGTTCGTCCCGCCGAAGATCCACAGGTCGACGCTGCCGGGCTTCGGCTTGTAGAGCATGGCGCCGAGCTGGCTGTACTCCCAGGTGTTCTGGCCGGGGTTCGCGTGCCAGTACGACCAGTAGGCGGAGGCGGGCGGGGTCAGGACGCAGTCGTCCTGCTGCGGGGTCGGGAACTGCTTGCCGCCCTGGTGGCCGCTGTAGCCGATCCGGCAGATGAAGGCGGGCCCGTCGTGGCCGGTGCCGGTCGTGGCCCAGCCGCCCTGGTTGAGCAGCTCGTAGCCGGTGGTGGGGGTCGTACCGCAGGAGCGGTAGACGGGTCCGCCCCAGCGGCTGAAGTCCACCGCGAGCACGACGCCCGAGGAGGTGGTGCACTGCCCCATGGGCTGCGGGGCGGCCCCCGCCGGGGCCGCGGTGGCGGCGAAGGCCGCCACCGTCAGCCCCAGCGCGGCAGCGGTACGGGACAGGGCCCGTAGTGCGCGGTTGCGGTTCATGCTCCACTTCCCGTCCGGCGGCGGCGCTTCGCGGCGCGGGTGATGCCCCAACCGCCGACGGTCAAGACCAGCGCGACGGCGGCGAGCGTGCCGACCCGGGCGCCCGTGGAGGCGAGGGGACCGCTGGCCGATCCGGAGCCACCGGCAGAACCCGCGCCGCCGTCGCTCTCGCCCGGCGTCACGATGACCGGCGAGCCGTTGCCGCCGGAGGTGCCTCCGGAGGTGCCCGCAGAGGTACCTCCGGACGTGCTGGGGATGGGCTCGGGGGTGGTGCCGCTGAGGTCGCCGGTCAGCAGGCCGAAGGAGATGCCGGTGGCGCCGCCGACCGCCTGGGTGGACGCGCGGAGGTCGGAACCGGGCTGGCCGCCCTTGGTGACGTTGAAGCCGCCGTCGCCGTTCTGCTGGCTCGCCAGGAACGTGCGGGCCTTGGCGATCTGGGCGCCGTACTTGGGCGCGTCCAGCGACAGCCCCTGGATGGCGAGGGCGGCGGAGTTGACGGAGTTCCCGGAGGCGCCCTGGAATCCGCCGTCCTCCTTCTGCTGCGCCGCGAGCCAGGCCAGCGCCTTGTCCACGGAAGCCTGCGAGGCGGCGTCGGGCAGCAGGTCCACGGTCATGGCGGCCATGGCGGTGGAGTCGACCTCGGTCGTGCTGGGCTCACCGATCAGGCTGACCCAGCCCCCGGAGGGGTCCTGGAGGCTCTTGAGGTACGCGATCGGCTCGGCTGCGGCGGCCGTCTCGCCGGCGCGGACCTGCGCCATGACGCCGAGCGACTGCTTGAAGACGGAGGTGGCGTAGGCGTAGTTGCCCTTGGCCGCACACTCCTGGCGGGTCGAGGTCTTGGCCCGGCAGGTGATCTTGGCGAGGGCGGCGATCAGGTCCTGTCCCCCGAAGTTGCGGGGGTCGCGGCCCACGGCCTCGGCGAGTACGGCGGTCTTGCCGATGGCGCCGCCGCTCGCGTACTTCGTGCCGATGAGGGTCCAGTCGTGGATGCCGCGCTTCTGGCCGTCCTTGCCGCCCTTGTCCATGAAATCGACGATGTTGCGCAGGGCGGCGTTGTTCCCGCCGGTGGCGGCGAGGGCATACGCGCCGTCGATGGTCATGCCGTAATCGGCGAAGCCCGTGCCGGGCTGGCTCTCGTAGAAACGGCCCTGGATCAGTTGGGACGGGGCGGTCAGGTACGCGACGCCCTTCTTCGCGTCGGGTCCCTCACCGGCCGGCGGCGTGGGCGTGGTCGGGGGTTCGGCCGGCTTGGCGGTCACGGAGGCGAGATCGCTGCCGGCGCCCGCGAGAGCGGCGGTCGCGGTGGGGTGCACCCTTGAATCGGTGTCGTCCTCCGCGAAGCCGAATCCGCCCTTGGCGAGCTGGTGCTCGGAGAGCCAGGAGACGCCGGCGTCCGCGAACGCCTCGTCGCCGAGGGCACGCAGCGCCTGCGCGGCCCAGGCGGTGGCGGTCGGGTTGCCGGTCGTCTCGTAGGAGACGGCGGGCCACGCGCCGGTCGCCAACTGGGACCTCTTCAGGTACCCGCGGGCCTTCTGGAGCACCGCTTCGTGGCCGCCGGCCCGTTCCAGGGCCAGGGCGATCAGGCCGGTGGCGCCCGCTTCGCTCTCGCACCCCCCCTCGGTTCCGGGCCGGATGAGGACGCTGGTGAATCCGCCGTCCTCGCACTGGAGGACGGTCAGCCGGGCCACGGAGCCGGCCGGGGGCGTCACACCGGCGTTGACCAGGGCGATGACGGCCATGGCCTGGGCGTCGGCCTGTCCCGTCGTACGGAAGTCGCCCTTGGTGAAGCAGCCTTCGACCGTCTCGCCGTCGCCGATGTCGCGGGGGCAGGCGTACTTCACGAGGTCGCCGAGCAGGTCGTGCCCGCCGAACGCGCGGGGGTCCTTGCCGGTGGCCTCGGCGACCAGCGCGAGCCGGGCCGCGGCGGTGGCGTCCGGGATGCCGTCCTTGCCGGCCGGGTAGGCGTAGGCGTCGGTCTGTGCGGGCGTCGCGAGGAAGTCGGCGATCTTCTTCGCCACCGGGCTCTTGCGGTCGGCCGCCGTGAGGGCGAACACGGCCTCCGTGGTGAGGAAGTGGTTCGGGGTCGTGGAGCCTTCGTCGACGACGCGGTCCCCTTCCGCCAGTATCCCGGTGACCCACCGGGTGGTCGCGGGTACGTCGACCGAACCGGCGGGCACCTTGGGCGGGGCCGTCGGCACGGTCGGGTCGGGGGTGGTGAACCCCCGGATGTCGTCGGGGGAGAAGGACGGCTTGCCCTTGGTGCCGGCAAGGTCGGTACCGCCGTAGACCCAGGCCTCCACATCGCCGGGCTTCGGGGTCCGGGCCATGGCTCCCAGCTGGCTGTAGGACCACTTCCGCTGTCCGGGCGAAGCAGTCCAGTACGACCAGTAGGCCGTGGCCTGCGGCGTGTGGACGCAGTTCTCCTTGTCCGGCGTGGGGTATTGCGTACCGGTGCCCTTGCCTATGCGGCAGATGAAGGCCGGGCCGTCGTGGACGGTGCCCTCCATCGTGAAGCCGCCGGTCTGCAGCAGCTCGTAGCCGGTCGTCGGCGTGGTGTCGCAGCCACGTTCGACCTTCCCGCCGAAAGGCCCGAAGTCGACCGCGACGACGGCGCCGGTGGTGGCCGTGCACTGCTCGATCGGATCGGCGTTCGCGGACGAAGGGTCCGTGAGGAAGGCCGCTCCCGCGCCGAGCGTCAGGAAGCCCGCGGTCACGAGCGAGAGCAATCGCCGCCTCGTCCCCGACTGCCGTTCCGCCTGTTGTTCGGTCCCCACCGCGGCCCTCGTCTCTGCCGGGCGGCTGCGTACGTGGCGATGCACCCCCGCACGGCCCTGTTGCCGTGGAGAGAGGCTGCGACGACCACACCGCAATCCGCGACGGCGCTCTTCGTACTGTGACCCAGTCCCAGGCATTCCGGCTCACCCGGGCTGACCGGGCCTACGGTTGCGGGTCAGCGCCGGAATTCGACCGGCTTCCCCTGGTACTGAGCAGTTATCAGCCGGAGTGCAACACGGATTCCGACGCAGCGTCAAGGTGGCACAAGTCTCAGCGGACCAACCCGGACGGATGCGGTCGGCGTCACGGACCGGGTGGCTGGCGGTCCCTTGATCACTCGGGTAGCGTCCAGGGCTGCCACATGGGGGAATCCGGTGCGATGCCGGAGCTGACGCGCAGCGGTGTGGGGGCGGCGAGGGCCGTTTCCGAGCCCGAATGCCCAAACGGCGATGCAGCACAGCAGCCGTACCACGCGTTCCGGACGGCGGCCCCCGGCCCTGCCAGGCCGTACGCCCGTACGGTGATCGCGAGGTGCCCGGGAAGGCCGGCGTCCGCCGATTCCAGGAGCAGGCCATGTCCCGTCCCCGTACCTCCCGCCGCCTCGCGCTCACGGTGCCCGCCACGCTCGGCGCCTTCGCCCTCACCGCGCTGCCCGCCTTCGCGACCTCGTCGCCCGCGCAGATCGCCACGTCCAAGACGAACGGCGTCGCCTACCTCAAGTCGCTCCAGGCGGCCGACGGTTCGTACGCCGGCTCCGGTCTGTCCAACGAGTGGGCGTTCAGTACCTTCGCCGCCGCCGGCACCGCGGTCGTCGACGTCGCCCCGGGCGGGGACACGACGAAGAACGCCCGCACCGTCTACCGGAACCTGCTGTCCACGGCGGGCTGGCCGTCGGCCTCCCCGGTGGTCACCGACTACGAGCGCGGCACCCTGAACGCGTACGCCGCCGGCATCGACCCGGCCCGCGTGTCGGCCTCGCGCAACCTCATCGCGAACGTCTACTCCTACTGGCAGACCGCCGAGGCGGGCTACTTCGGCCCCTCCGGAAACTTCAACGGCACGATCTTCGCGGGCCTTTCGCTGGGCGGCGCCAAGACCCAGGCGGGCGGCGCCCGCGTTCCGCAGGCGCTGACCGACTCGATGGTCACCCGCATCCGTGCCAACCAGCACGTCGACGGCGGCTGGACCTACAACAAGGCCGAGGGCAACCCCACCGTCCTCAACTCCGCGAGCGACGTCGACATGACCGGCGCCGCGATGGCCGCGCTCTGCGTCTCCGGCGTCCCCAACACCGACGCCGACGTCGTCCAGGCCAAGAACTTCCTCAAGGGCAAGCTCGTCGCCAACTCCGGTGCATTCAGCTCCATGTACGGGGTCAACACCAGCTCCAACGGCTGGGGTGTCGCGGGCCTCAACGCCTGTGGCATCAACCCGCAGACCGGCGACTTCCTCACCGCCAACGGCAAGACCCCGATCGACTTCCTGATAGCCAACCAGTACAACCCGGCGGGCGGCTTCAAGTACAAGCCCTCCGACACCGTCCCCTCCGCCTACTCCTCCATCGACGCCCTGCGCGCCGTCGCGGGCGGCGGCTTCACCACGGCCCCGCCCGTCCCGGTCACCCCCGGCGCCCCGCAGTGGGTCGCCCAGCCCACCTTCACCGCCGGTACGGCCACCAAGCTGGCGCTGACCGTCGACGACGGCGCCGGCAACCTCAAGGTCTGCTCGGTGGCCTTCACCCCGACCGGCACGACGACCACCCTCGGCGACGTCCTGAACGCGGCCACCACCGGGGCGACTCCGGCCGGTTGCGTCACGAGCGTGACCCCTTCGTCGGGCACGGGCACCGTCACGGCCGTCAACGGCAAGGCCAACAGCGGCTCCAACACCTGGAAGGTCAGCGTCGACGGCTCCGCGTTCGCCGGCGCGGTCCGCAGCAAGGTCATCAACCTGGGCGACACCATTGCCCTGCGCTGGGGCGTCTGAGCAGCGAAACCCGGTGGGGCCCCGGGCCTTCGGGCCCGGGGCCCCTTCCGGGCCCGCACCCGGCGGGCCGCTCCACCGGGGCCGCGGGACAGCCCGTAGGCTCGGACGGATCAGCAGTGTCCCGATGACAAGTGGGTGGGATCGCACATGAAGGTTCTGATCGCCGGCGGTGCCGGATTCATCGGCAGCACGGTGGCGTCGGCCTGCTCGGACACCGGGATCACTCCGGTGATCCTCGACAACCTCGTCACCGGAAGGCGTGAATTCGCCCGGGACAAGGCCTTCTACGAGGGTGACATCGCGGACGGTGCGCTGATCGACCGGGTCTTCGCGGAACACCCCGACATCGAGGCCGTGGTCCACTGCGCCGCGCTCATCGTCGTGCCCGACTCCGTCGGTGACCCGGTGGGCTACTACCGCGCCAACGTGGCCAAGAGCCTGGAGTTCGTCGCGCACCTGCTGCGCAACGGCTGTAGCCGCATGATCTTCAGTTCCTCGGCCTCGATCTACCGGGAGGGCGACGACCTGACCGTGGACGAAAGTTCTCCGATCGACGCGAAGAGCCCCTACGCCCGGACGAAGGCCGTCTGCGAGGCCATGTTCGCCGACATCGCCGCCAGCCAGCCGATCAAGATTCTTTCCCTGCGGTACTTCAACCCGATCGGGGCGGATCCCAAGATGCGCACGGGTCTGCAACTCCGCCACCCCAGCCACGCCCTCGGCAAGATGATCCAGGCGATGGAGAACGGAAGCGACTTCTGCGTCACGGGCACGACGTACGGCACGCGGGACGGTTCGGGCATCCGTGACTACGTCCACGTCTGGGACCTGGCGTCCGCGCACGTTGCTGCCCTCACCCGGTTCGACACCCTGCTGACCGACGCGGACCCCTCCCTGGCGATCAACCTCGGCACGGGCACCGGGACCACCGTCAAGGAACTCGTCGCGGCCTTCAACTCCGTGGCCGACACGCCGATCTCGGCGATCGAGGCCGATGCCCGCCCGGGCGACGTCGTGGGCGCCTACACCCGCAGCGACCGTGCGGAACGCCTCCTGGGCTGGCGGGCCGAGTACTCGATCGTCGACGGCATCCGCCATTCGCTGCACTGGGCGACCGTCCGGGACACCCTTCTCGCGGACTCCGGTCGGTCCCGGTAGCGCTTGGTCGGACCGGTCGGCGTGGGGAGTGTCCCCCGCCGGTGCCGTGCCGGTCCCTGTCGGGCCGGTACGGCACCGGCACGGCGGCCGGGCCGGCGCCGGCTAGAAGGACGTCCAGGTGAAGGAGACCTGGTCGCCGGCGTTGAGCTTGAACTGGCAGCCGCCGACCGGGGTCGGGGTGCCGTTGACGGCGATGCTCCAGTACGCGGAGCCGCCGCCGCTGACGTTCTTTATGGTGTCGACGGAGAAGTCCTCGAACGACGCGTACCAGGTGCCGTCCCAGGTGAAGCCCTTCTTGTGGGCGGCGTCGTCGAGGGCGGCCGTCGGGGTGGGGACCTTGGACGGGTTGGCGCCGCCGTTGGTGCCGTCGCACTTGTGGGTGCCACCGGTCGCGGTGGTGACGTCGTGGCCCTTGGTCTTGACCTTGCCCTTGAACAGCAGCCCGTCGGGCCCTTGGACGGTGAGGTTCACCTTGACGGCCGCGTTCGTGTTCGGCTTCGGCTTGGCCTCGGCCACGCCCGGAGCGGTGGCGAGGGCGAGACCGAGGGCGAGCGTGGTGACCACCGAGCGGCGGACGAGGGTCTGGCGCATGGAGTGCCTTCCTGAGCGGATCTTCGGGTCTGCTCGCGCGAACCCTCCGACCCGCACCCGTGCACACCTCGTGCGGGCGCCCCTGAGGAGGGCGCACGGGGGTGCCGGGCCGGGCTGGGGCTTCGTACTGCAGACCGTGACAGTGGGAAGCGGTGCACATCGCACCCCGGGTTCTCCGACTCACGGCTTTCGGACGCCGCTCACGGTTGCAGGTCAGCGCCGGATTCCCACCGGCTTCCCCCAGTTGTGCATGCATTCGGTTGTGGCTCGGGCCGCGGTGGGCCGGAGCAGAACGCATCGTACGGCTTGCGGCGAGGGGTACGGGAGCGAACCCCGAATTCGGGATGCCCTCAGCCGGGGCCGAGTCGGCGGGCTTCCGCCGGGCTCACCGGGACACCCGCGCCGACCCCGTGCAGGACGTGCGCCAGCACCTCCGCGCCGCGGACGACGCGGGGGCCCGGGCGGTTGAAGTAGGCGGGCCCGTCCAGCACCCACACCTCGCCCGCGCGCACCGCGGGCAGCTCCTCCCACCCCAGCAGCGAGGTCAACAGCTCCCGCTCGCGCAGGGTGCGTTCCGGACCGAACCCGCAGGGCATGAGCAGGAGTACGTCCGGGCGGGCGGCTCGGACCGCCGCCCATTCCATCGGCCGGGTGTGCTCGCCCGGCGCGGCGATCAGCGCCTCACCGCCCGCGCACGCGATCTGCTCCGGCACCCAGTGCCCCGCCGGCCACAGCGGATCGAGCCATTCGATCGCCACCACCTTGGGCCGCCGCCGCCCGGCCGTCCGCGCCCGTACGACCTCCAGCCGTGCGGCGAGGGCCTGCCGCCGCTCCCGTGCGCGTTCCGCCACGCCGAGCAGCTCGCCCACCGTGACCAGGCAGTCCAGTACGTCGCCCAGCGTGCGCGGCTCCAGGCTCAGCACGCGGGGCCCGCCGCCGCCCCGGACGCGCACCGCCCGGCTCACCCCCGCGTAGGACACCGCGCAGACGTCGCACAGGTCCTGGGTCAGGACCACGTCAGGAGCCAGTGCGCCGAGGGCCTCGGTGTCGAGGGTGTAGAGCGAGGACCCGCTGTGCGCGGCGCCGCCGACCGCGTCGGAGATCTCCCGGCTGCTCAGGGTGTCCGCCGAGAACTCGGCCGAGGTCACCACGGGCACGCCGGCCACCGCCCGCGGCGGCCAGTCGCACTCGTGCGTACGGCCCACCAGATCGGCGGCCAGACCGAGCTCCGCCACGATGTCGGTGGCCGCGGGCAGCAGGGAGACGATGCGCATCCTCCGAGCCTAGGGGGCCGGGGCCGGGGCCGGGACCGGGGTCAGGGCCGGGGCCGGTGTCAGCGGTCCGCGATCACCGGGTACGGGACATGGGTGCGCAGGTCGGGATCGACGGAGAGGATACCGCCGGCCGGGGGCCGGGCCCGCTGGGCACAGTCCTGCCGTTCGCAGATCCGGCAGCCCAGCCCGATGGGCGTGGCGGCGCGCGCGTCGTGCAGCGCGATGCCCTGCGCCTAGACCAGGCGCGGGGCGTGGCGCAGCTCGCAGCCCAGGGCGACGGCGAAGTCGGCCCGGGGCGCGTGGTGGCCGAAGCCGCCCCGGGTGACCGTGCGGGCGATCCAGAAGTACTTCTTGCCGTCGGGCATCTCGGCGACCTGCGTGAGGACGCGGCCGGGGGAGGAGAAGGCCTCGTAGACGGTCCAGAGCGGGCACGTGCCGCCCAGCCGGGAGAAGTGGAAGTCGGTGGCGGACTGGCGCTTGGAGATGTTGCCCGCGCGGTCGGCCCGCAGGAAGGAGAAGGGCACGCCCCGGTTCCCGGTGCGCTGGAGGGTGGACAGGCGGTGGCAGACGGTCTCGAAGCCGACGCCGAAGCGGGCCTGCAACAGCTCGATGTCGTAGCGGAGCCGCTCGGCCGCAGCGTGGAAGGCGGTGTACGGCATGAGGAGCGCGCCCGCGAAGTAGTTGGCGAGCCCGATGCGGGCGAGGCCCTGCGCCTGCGGCGAGGACAGCTCGGCCGCGTCGACCAGTCCGGTCAGCAGGGGGCCGTGCTCCAACAGCGCGAGCTGCGTGGCCAGCTGGAAGGCGCGCTGACCCTCGCTGAGCCAGGGGGAGAGCAGGAGCAGTCCGCTGTCGGGGTCGAAGCGCCGTGCGTCGGCGGAGCGTTCGGGGCCCGCCTGGAGCACTTTGATCCCGTGCCGGGTCGCGAGGCGGCCCGTGAGCGCGTCGGCGGCGCGGCCGACCCGGCCGGGGCCGAGTGCTTCGGCGGTCCGCTCGGCCTCCGTTTCCAGGGCGGCGGAGTGGTTGTGGTGGGCGTAGAAGAAGTCCCGCACCTCGTCGTGGGGTTCGGCGGGCAACAGGCCCGCGGTGTCCTCTGGGGAGGCCAGCGCGACGATCCGCTCGGAGGCGTCCCGGTAGCGCTGGTGGAGGGCGACGAGGGCCCGGGCCACCTCGGGGTGGTCGCGGGCCACGTCGGCGATCTCGTCCCCCGGGACCGGGCTTCCGCACGCCTCGTCCCCGAGCGCCGCCCGCAGATCGGTGGCCAGACGTTCCTCGCCGGCCTCGGAGAAGAACTCCGGATCGACGCCGAAGACCTCGGCGATCCGCAGCAGCACCGGAGCGGTCAACGGCCGCCGGCTGTGTTCGATCTGGTTGAGGTAGCTGGTGGACAGCCCCAGGGCGCGGGCCAGTTCGACCTGGTTCATGCCCCGCTCACGGCGCAGCCTGCGCAGTTTCGCGTGTGCGTAGATCTTCCGTCCGGCAGGCCGTCCCATGGGGATCGCGAGCTCCTCTCCACCCGTCCTCACCTGTGAAGTTAGCATCCGCACCTTTCGCAGAATTCGCAGATTCGCACGTTCGGCCGGGACGGATTACGCAGTGTGGAGCCGTCGCCCCGGCCCTCCCGGAGGGGAAGACTCACCCTCGAACGACGACGCACCCACCATCCCACCGCACGCTGCGAGGAGCCCCGTGATCGACCATCAGGTACGTGTCCACCCCAGCGCCGACCGCCTGCCCCGCGAGGAGCAGCTCGCCTGGAAGCTGGCCCTCGTGGCCACCGGCACCCAGGAAGCACCGGACCTCGATCCGGGGGCCGCGGCGACGGCGGTCGACCGGATCATCGACAACGCCGCGGTCGCCGTCGCCTCGCTGCGCCGCCGCCCGGTCGCCGTCGCCCGGGCCCAGGCGCTCAGCCACCGGACCCCCTCCGGCGCGTCCGTCTTCGGAGTCGCCGCCGGGACCCGCGTGTCGCCGGAGTGGGCGGCCTGGGCCAACGGCACGGCCGTGCGCGAGCTGGACTTCCACGACACCTACCTCGCCGCCGACTACTCCCACCCCGGGGACAACATCCCGCCCCTGCTGGCCGTGGCCCAGCGCACCGGGCGCTGCGGCGCGGACCTGCTGCGGGGCATCATCGCCGCCTACGAGATCCACGTCGCCCTGGTCAAGGGCATCTGCCTGCACGCGCACCGCATCGACCACGTCGCCCACCTCGGCGCCGCGACGGCGTGCGGCATCGGAGCGATGCTGCGGCTGGACACCGGGACCGTGTACCAGGCGGTACAGCAGGCGGTGCACACCACCACCTCGACCCGGCAGTCGCGCAAGGGCGAGATCTCCAGCTGGAAGGCGTTCGCGCCGGCCTTCGCCGGCAAGGCCGCCGTGGAAGCGGTGGACCGGGCCATGCGCGGCGAGGGATCCCCCTCGCCGATCTACGAGGGGGAGGACGGCTTCCTCGCCTGGATGCTGGACGGCCCGGACGCCTCGTACACCGTGTCACTGCCCGGGCCCGGCGAGGCGCGCCGCGCGATCCTCGACACGTACACCAAGGAACACTCCGCCGAGTACCAGGCACAGGCGATCATCGACCTCGCCCGCACCCTGCGCGAGAAGGCAGGCCCGCTGGAGCAGGTCCGCTCGATCGTCCTGCACACGAGCCACCACACCCACCACGTCATCGGATCCGGCTCCGGCGACCCGCAGAAGTACGATCCGACCGCCGGCCGCGAGACCCTCGACCACTCGGTGCCGTACGTCTTCGCCGTCGCCCTCGAGGACGGCGGCTGGCACCACGAGCACTCCTACGCCCCCGAGCGCGCGGGGCGGCCCGCCACCGTCGAGCTGTGGAGGAAGATCTCCACAGCCGAGGACCCCGAGTGGACCCGGCGGTACCACGACCCGGACCCCTCCCGTCGGGCCTTCGGCGGCCGTGCCGTGATCACCTTCGAGGACGGCTCCGTCATCGAGGACCAGCTCGCCGTCGCCGACGCACACCCCGCCGGAGCCCGCCCGTTCGACCGGGCCGGCTACACCGCCAAGTTCCGCACGCTGACCGGGGGGATCGTCACCGGCGCGGCCCAGGACCACTTCCTGCGGGCCGCGGACCGACTGGCCGAGCTGAGCACCGCGGGCCTTGCCGACCTCTTCCCCGCCGTCGACACCAACGCCGTCGCCGCGGCCGACACCCGGCTCCCGAAGGGCCTGCTCTGATCCTCCACACCCGCACCACTGCCGCGTCCCGCCGCCGCACCTTCCGCGAACGGCTCGCCTCCGGACGGCTGCTGAGGATCCCGGGCGCGATCAACCCGTACTCGGCCCGACTCGTCCAGGAGGCGGGATTCGACGCCGTGTACCTCTCGGGGGCCGTGCTCGCCGCCGACCTGGGCCTGCCCGACATCGGCCTGACCACCTCCACCGAGCTCGCCGCCCGAGCCCAGCAGATCACCCGCGTCACCGACCTGCCCGCCCTCATCGACGCCGACACCGGCTTCGGCGAGCCGATGAACGCCGCCCGCACCCTCCAGCTCATGGAGGACGCGGGGCTGGCCGGACTCCACCTGGAGGACCAGATCAACCCCAAACGGTGCGGCCACCTCGACGGCAAGGGCGTCGTGGCGCGCGAGGCGATGGCCCGCCGGGTCCGCGCCGACGCCGACGCCGTCTTCCCCGAAGCGCTCGCGGACGAGGCCGAGTTCGAGGCCTTCCGCAAGGCCGTCGACGTCCCCCTCCTCGCGAACATGACGGAATTCGGCAAGAGCCGGCTGCTCAACGCCCGCACGCTGGAGAACCTCGGCTACAACATCGCGCTGTACCCCGTCACCCTCTTCCGCCTCGCCATGGGCGCGGTCGAGGACGGCCTGCGCACCCTCGCCGCCGAGGGCACCCAGGAGTCACTGCTGCCCCGCATGCAGACCCGCTCCCGGCTCTACGAGGTGCTCGGCTACGAGGACTACGTCGCCTTCGACTCGACCGTCGCCGACTTCACGCTCCCGCCCGGCAACTGACCGACCGACCACCCGCACCGGAGGCCACCCATGACCGCCACCACGCCCGAGATCCACCGCGGTCTCGCCGGTGTCGTCGTCGACACCACCGCCATCTCCACCGTCATCCAGGAGACCAACTCCCTCACCTACCGCGGGTACCCGGTGCAGGACCTGGCCGCCCGCTGTTCCTTCGAGGAGGTCGCGTACCTCCTCTGGTACGGCGAACTCCCGGACGCGGACCAACTGCGCGAGTTCCAGACCCGCGAGCGCGCCCTGCGCCCCCTGGACCGGACCACCGCCGAACTGCTCGCCCGGCTGCCCGAGACCTGCCACCCGATGGACGTGCTGCGCACCGCCGTCAGCGTCTTCGGCTCGCAGGACCCCACGGAGGACGACGGCAGCACCGAAGCCAACCGCACCAAGTCCCTCGCGCTGCTGGCGAAGCTGCCGGTCGTGGTCGCGGCCGACCACCGCCGGCGGCACGGGCTCGCCGCCGTCCAGCCGGACCGGTCGCTCGGATACGCGGAGAACTTCTTCCGGATGTGCTTCGGCAGGGTGCCGGCCCCCGAGGTCGTCCGGTGCTTCGAGATCTCGCTCATCCTCTACGCGGAGCACAGCTTCAACGCCTCGACGTTCACCGCGCGGGTGGTCACCTCCACCCTCTCCGACCTCTACAGCGCGGTCACCGCGGCCATCGGCGCCCTCAAGGGCCCGCTCCACGGCGGCGCCAACGAGGCCGTGATGCACATGCTGGGCGAGATCGGTGACCCGGAGCGGGCCGGGGAGTGGCTGGAGGGGGCACTGGCCGCCCGCAGGAAGATCATGGGCTTCGGGCACCGCGTCTACAAGAACGACGATTCCCGCGTGCCGATCATGCAGGAGGCCACCGACCGTCTCGTCGCCCGCGCCGCGGACCCCGACGCGACCCGGCTCGCCACCCTGCACGCTTCGCTCCGGCACGCCGTGATCAGCCGCAAGGGGATCCACCCGAACCTCGACTATCCCGCCGGGCTGGCGTACCACCTGATGGGGTTCGACGTCCCGACCTTCACCCCGCTGTTCGTGATGAGCCGGATCACCGGCTGGACGGCCCACATCACCGAACAGCTCGAGCACAACGCCCTGATCCGCCCCCTCGGCTCCTACACCGGCCGCTCGCAGCGCCCCCTCCCGGCCCGCGGCTGAGGGCCGCTCCCGGGAGCCACCCCCCCCGGAGCCCCCGGGAGTTGCCCGCGCAACGTGTCAGGAACCGCGGCGCCAGGGGATCTCGGCCCACACCTGCTTGCCGCTGCTGAGCGGCACCGAGCCCCAGGACGTGGCCGTCGCCTCGACGATGAGCAGCCCGCGACCGCCGGTCGACTCCCAGCTCACCCAGACCGGTTTCACGGGGCTGCGCGGCGACGCGTCGTTCACGGCGATCCGCAGCCGGTCCGCCGACAGGGTCAGATCCATCCCCACCTCGCCCTGGGTGTGCGCGATGGCGTTGGTGACCAGCTCGGACACGACCAGCAGCGCTTCGTCGAGCTCCTCCACCACCCCCCAGGACCGCAGGATGCGCGCGGTGAAGCGGCGCGCGTGCAGGACCGCGTTGGGCACCCGCCACACCGTCCAGTGGCTCCGCATCGGCCGGTCCCCCTGGCCGTCGTAGCGCAGTACCAGCAATGCCACGTCGTCGTCGCGACGGCCCACGCCGACGACCAACTCGTCGGCGATCCCTCCGACATCGACCGGGTCGGCCACCGCGAGCACGTCGCACACCCGCCGTACGCCCTCCTCCAGGGGCAGTCTGGCCGACTCGACCAGGCCGTCGGTGAGCAGCACGAGCAGGGTGCCGGGGACCAGCCCCGCCTCGGTCATGGGGAATTCCGCTTCCGCGAGCACGCCCAGCGGAGGACCGCCCTCGACCACCATCTCCTCGGCGACGCCGTCGGGAAAGCGCAAGATCGGCGGCAGATGGCCGGCCCGGACGACCCTGGCGATGCCCTCCTCCATGTCCAGGTCCACGTACCCGCAGGTGGCGAACAGGTCCGTCTCCATGCCGGCGAGCAGACGGTTGGCCCGTGCGACCACCACATCGGGCGGGTGTCCCTCCACCGCGTAGGCCCTGACCGCCGTACGCATCTGGCCCATGATGGTGGCGGCTCCCGCGCTGTGCCCCTGTACGTCTCCGATGACGAAGGCCACGTGACCGTCACGGAGCGGAATGACGTCGTACCAGTCGCCGCCGACCTCGAGCCCGGCCGTCGCGGGCAAGTAGCGGGCGACGGCGACCCCGCCCGGCAGTTCCGGGAGCTTACGGGGCAGCAGACTGCGCTGGAGCATGGTGGCGAGTTCGTGGCCCGCGTCCAGGGCGTGGGCGCGCACCAGCGCCTGCCCCACCAGCCCCGCGGTCGCGGTCAGCAGCGACCGCTCCTCCGGTCCGAACCGGTGCTCCGCGTCCCACCCCACCAGACACACCCCGACCATCCGGCCGTCGGCGGGCAGCGGCAGCACCGCGAGACCACCGGGCCCGACGCCCAGCAGGCCGGGCTCCAGGGCCGCCCCCGGCGGCCACAGGCTCATGTGCCCGCCGCGCAGCGCGCTCTGCAGGGTGGGCAGGTCGCTCAGCGCGACGTCGGGCCATTCGGACCGCCACTCCGAGCGCCAGACGTCGGGCCAGGCATCGGGCTCGGGAGGAGCGAGGGCGGTGACGATGAGCCGTTCGGGTTCCAGCTCGCCGACCGCGACCCGGGAGGCGCCGAGCGGCTCGCGCAGGGCGGCGACCACCAGCCGGCTGACCTCCCGGATGGTCGCCGCTCCCGCCAGGGTGGCCGACAGGCGCTGTACGAGGGAGACCTCGTCGGCGCTGGGGCGCAGATAGGTGGCATCGGCCACCACACCCAGGACGCGCCGCGGCGTACCGTCCGGGTCCACCTCCACGCGGCAGCGCAGCCCCAGCCAGCGCAGCTCGCCGTTCGGGCGGCGGATGCGGAACGCCAGCTGCTGTCCGGCGGCGGCCAGCCGGTTCGGCTCCACGAGCGCCATCAGGGCCGGCATGTCATCGGGGACGGCGCAGGCGAGCACGGTCTCCACCTGCCCGTCGAACTGCCCGGGAGGCAGGCCGAGCAGTTCCAGCACGTGCGCGTCGGCCTCCATACGACCGGTGGCCAGCTCCAGGATGAAGGCGCCGCCCTGGTCGGGTACGAGGGACTGGCCCAGATGGGCCTGCGGGGACTTGCGTCCGGTGAAGCGTCCGACGACCGATTCGAGTCCCGTGGCCACCTGGTCGGCGTAGAGCTCCAGGAGGCTGCGGTCGTCGGCGCTGAAGCCGTCCCCGGCCTGCCCGGCGACGATCAGGCAGCCGAGCTCCTGGTCGTCGTACCCCAGCGGCAGCGCGCCCAGCGAGATCCTGGCCGGCGAGTGGGGCGCGCCGTCCCGCACCTGGGTGGGGAAGTGGTGGGGGTCCTCCTCGATGAACGTGGCGAGTTCCTTGGGAGCCAGCCACAGCGGGCGGCCCGAGCGGAAGGCATTGGCGGCGGGCGAATGGCCCGCCACGGCGAGGATCGCCGGCAGCCCGTAGAGGACGCCGCGGTTTCCGGTCAGCTCGGCGAGATGGAGTTCCCTGCCCTGGTCGGCGACCACGTAGACAGCGGCGAGCTCGGCCCCGCAGAACGAGAAGCGATGGCCGTTCACTGTCCGTATCACCTCCTCCCGGGAGCATCGCGCCGACCGTCCTCCCTCCATGCTGTCGCCTCCCGGACCGTCCGGGCGAGTCCAGGGGCGCTACGCCGGACCTCCGGCCGGCCGGTGTACTCCGTCGGCGCTCCGGTCCACGACGACGACCGCCGCGTCGTCGGCCAGGCGGTCATGGGTGTGGCGGAGCAATGCCTGGTGCAGGCCCTCCAGGAACTCCTTCCCGCTGTGGTCGCGCATGGTCACCATCGCTCCGGCCAGGTCGAAGAAGGTCTTGTCCTGGTCGCGGGCCTCGATGACACCGTCGGTGTAGAGGAGCAGCCGGTCCCCGGGCGCGAACGGATAGCGGTCCGCCCGCCCGGGAGGACCGCTGACGAATTCCTCCAGGCCCAGCGGCGGCAGGGGGGTGGTGGGCATCAGGGGCCGGACCGCGCCGTCGCACAGCAGCAGCGGTGGCGGATGGCCACGGTTGATCACGTCGATGTGGGGGCCGTCCGGGATCTGGGCCACGAGCGCGGTGACGAACCCCTCCAGGATGGCGTCCGCGTTGCCGGCGCCCGAGACGGCGGCGTCCCGCAGCAGGGCCGCCTCGCAGCGGTCGACGACCTCCATCAGGTCGTCCTCGTAGTGCACGGCCTCCCGGAAGGCGCCCAGCACGATCGCGGCGGCCCGCACGGCGGGCAGGCCCTTGCCCCGGACGTCCCCGACGATCATCCGGACCCCGTACCGGGTCTGGACCACGTCGTACAGATCGCCGCCGATCTGCGCGCCCGTCTCGGCCGCCAGGTACATGCTGGCCGCCCGTACGGAGCCCAGCCGGTCCGGCACCGGCCGCAGCAGGACGTCCTGGGCAGCGGTGGCGATCCGCTGGACCTGGTTGAGTTCGTTCTCCGTGCGCGTGCGCGCGGAGCGGCTCGTCAGGAAACTCGCCACCGAGACCAGGAACAGGGCGAGGAAGTTGGTGTAGACCTGTTGGGTCCCCCAGGCGCTGTTGTAGCTGGCGGTGGCCACGCTGACACCGACGGCCACCCCCGCCGCCGCGAGCGTGCCCTTGGGACCCATCGTCACGGCCGCCAGAGCGGGTGTCGCGACCAACAGGGGGCCGGTGTAGAGGACGTGCAGAGGCGTGAACTCGACGAGCAGCACCAGCAGGGCGATCGCGAAGGGCACACACTCCGCCAAGACGAAGAGGACCTGGTGGTGGCCGTCGGCTCGCGGTCCATGAGGCGAGCGCGCGGGCGCTCTCATGAGTACAGACTGCCCCGCCCGCACCCGTGGCCGCCACTCCGGCGCAGCGCGACCGCGGCCGTCCGGCGCGAGCACCACCAGGTCGTGCTCGCCGGCTCGAGGCGTGTGGTCCGGGCAGGTCGGCGCCGCCCTCAGTCGGTGTCCGTCACCGCCAGTACCGCGATCCGGCGGCGGTCGGGGGAGAGGGCGGCGATCCCGTAGTCGTAGATCTCGTTCTGGAACCACTGCGAGTCGCACCCGAAATGGAACCAGGTGCTCTCCTTCGCCCGGCGCTCCACCTCCGGCGCGCTCGCGTCCGCGGGCGCGCCGCTGAGGCCCCCGAGCGACTGCCAGGTCCAGCGCCGGCCCCACGCGCCGTGTACCCCGCTGCCGTACGAGCCGCCCATCGACGCGGCGCTGAAGAGGATCTTCCAGATGTCGTCGAGGGGGCGGAGCGCGATCTCGAAACGGGCCGTGGGAGCGAGTCCCGCCACGCAGCCCATGGGCAGGGTGGGGACCAGTGCGGGCACCAGGGCCGGATCCAGCGGCGCGTCCAGTGCGAAGGCCCAGGCCGCGCAGTGACCGACGTCGCCGGATTCGGGTGCCGAGACGATGCGCTCGTGCAGCTCGCGGGTGGCGATGTCCGTGAGCGCAGCGCGTTCGCCGGTGCGGGGTGTCGGCGGGTCCAGACGGCCCTCGGAGGGAAGTCCCGACCAGGCCGCGCCCGCACCGCCGCGGATCGACCGGCTGGGGAAGGGGGAGCCGGTCTCGAAGGGGCGCAGGTCCGACGGCAACCAGGACAGCGTGTGCCACGACCGCCGCACCACGGGCCAACTGCTCAGCCCCCGCGGGGCCGACACGTCGACGCCCCGCAGGAGCAGTTCGTGGAACAGGCAGGCGCGGACCTCGTCGAGCCGGTCCCGCTCGCTGCGGTCGTAGAAGAGCTCGGCGAGGTCGGCGGGCTGCTGCGCCTCGGCGAGGAGGGAGGCGACGGAACGGTCGTCCGCGCCGGAGCACCCGAACGGACCGTGCTCGTCGAGGAGCCGGACCAGCTGCACCACGCTGTTCCGGCCGGGGGTGAGGGCGAGCGCGCGGACGACCTGGGCGAGGCTGCGCTCGTACGTCCGCGCCTGTTCGCGGGCCGCGACGAGTCCTGCGGAGGCCCGCGAGCCCAGCTCCCGCAGGTACTCCACGTCGCCCGGCTCGCCACACGGTTCGGTCTGTTCCCCTACGAGCCTGTCGAGCTCGCGCGCCTCGTCGTTCACGGTCCGTCACTCTATGGCCTTGGATGCCGGATCCGTCGGATCCCGGTACGGTGCGCGCGGTCACGGGCTCCGGCGACGTCGCAGGACGGCTGCCCGGGTCAGGGCCGCCACCGCGGCGAGGAACGCGGCCGACAAGCCGTAGACCATCGGCGTACCGACGTCGACCCCGCTGGGCGCGACGGCGCGCGCGGCGACGGTGCGCGGTGTCGCGGGCGGCGCCGCGGGCGGCGGCGGGGGGTCCAGCGATCCGACCGGATCCACCCGTCCCGCCGCGGCGAACCCCCAGTCCAGCAGGGACCGGGCTTCCTCGTACACGGCGTTCGCGCCGCCCCACTGGGGGTTCATCACCGTCGCCAGCAGCGTGCGACCGTCCCGACGGGCGGCCGCGATCAGCGTGAAGCCCGCCTGGGAGGTGTAGCCGTTCTTCACACCGATGATCCCCGGGTACCGGCCCATCCCGTCCTGACCGGTCACCAGCCGGTTGGTGTTCTCGATCCCGTACGTCCAGGTGGGACTGCCGTCGGCGTTGGTACCGCCGGGGAAGCGGGCGTCGGCGGTCGCCGCGTACTCGGCGAAGGCGGGGTCGGCGAGGCCCGCACGACCGAAGACGGCGAGATCGTAGGCCGAGGAAGCCTGGCCGTCCGCATCGAAGCCGTCGGGGGAGACGACGGTGGTGTCCCGAGCGCCCAAGGCGCGCGCCTTGGCCTGCATCTGCGCCGACGTGACGTCCCAGCCGCCGTTCATCGCGGCCAGCACGTGCACGGCGTCGTTGCCCGAGCTGAGGAAGACGCCCCGCCACAGGTCGGCCACCCGGTAGGTGCGATCTGCGGACAGACCCACCGTGCTGCTCCCCTCCGGTACCTCGTCCAGCTCGGCCTCGGTGACCGTGTGCCGGCCCGAGCCGGGCAGACGGGGCAGCGCGGTGAGGGCGAAGAGGGTCTTGAGGGTGCTGGCCGGTGGCAGCCGGCGGTGTGCGTCGTGGGCCGCGAGCACCGCACCCGTTCCGGCATCCGCCACCAGCCACGACAGGGCGGACACGTCGTCCGGCAGGGCAGGCGCCCCCTGCCGCGCCCGTACGTGGGTCCCGGCCCGGTGCAACAGCGAGGCGTCGACGGCCGGGGCGGGTCGCGGTGGCAGCGGCTCGGCCCGCGCGGCGGCGGCCGTCGGCACGAGGAGGACCGATGCGCCGATGGCGAGAGCTGCGGCGCCCGCGCCGGTCCTGCGCCCAGAGGATCTGATGCTCATTCACCCAGCGTAGAAATGCATCGGGCCGCGCGCAGCGAGGCGTACGCCGACCGGTGGGTGGGCCGGCGCGCGGACGCGGGGCCGACCGGGGCGGGCGCCCCTCGTGGATCGGGCCGGGCGCTCCGGCCCGATCCACGAGACACCCCCTACGCGCGGAAGGCCTTCCGCAGGAGCTCGCCGAATCCGGCGGGGTGCGTCGTCAGGCCGGTGTGTCCGCCGGGGAACCGCAGGAGTTCCGTGCCGAGCCGCTCGGCCAGGAAGGCGGCCGGACGGTAGGGAAGTTCCCCGCGGGAGTCCTGGCCGCAGGCGAGCGCGAGCCGGTCCGCCAGCGTCTCCAGCCGGTCGATGTCCGGGACGTAGGACATGAAGCCGGGCACGATGCGGCCGATGAAGTACGGCAGGTCGGCCATCGTCTGCTCGGCCCGTGCCGCCGCCCGGGGCGGAAGCCTGACGTCGGTCCCCGGCCCGGCCGTATCGCCGTCCTGGCGCAGACCGGCGGCGAACACGGCCATCGCCGGCATGAGCCCCTCGGTGCGGAGCGTCTCCTGCACACGGGCGATGAGCAGCCGGTGATCGGGGGCGTCCGGCAGGACCTCCACCACCGGTGGCTCGTGCGCCACGACGTGAACGAGGCGTTCGGGACGGACGGTGAGCAGGTGCAGGGCGACGATCGCGCCCGAGCTGGTGCCGAACACCCGGGCGGGCTCACGGGGCGACAGCAGGTCCACGATCCGCGCCGCGTCGTCGGCGTGCTCGGCCACGTGCTGCTCGGCGTCCGGGTCGTCCAGCGTGCTCCGGGACATGCCGCGCGGGTCGTAGGTCGCGACGGTGTACTCGGCGGCCAGGTCGTCGGCGATGCCGTCGAAGGAGGCCGCGCCGCCCGTCCCTCCGGGGACCAGCAGCAGGAGCGGGCCCCGGCCGCGCACCTCGTAGTGCAGGTTCGCGCCGTCCACGCGCAGGCTGCCGATGTCCGGGCCGTTCATGAGGGGTCTCCTTCTCGGGTCGGGGGCCAGTGCTCCAGGAGGGTGTGGAGGGCGTCCAGGGCGCGGACCCAGGAGCGTTGCGGTGAACGCTCGTGCGCGAACCCGCCGGCCGCCTCCAGGGCGACGAACCCGTGGAACGTGCTGCGCAACAGCCGGACAGCGTCGGTCAGATCGGGTTCCGTCAGCGCGTAGCCGCGCAGCACGCCGTAGGTCAGCTCGACCGCGCGGCGCGGTCCGGGTGCCCGTGCGGCGAGCTCGGGGTCGATCCGGATCCGGGTCTGGGTCGCCGTGTAGCGGCCCGGATGCGCGTGGGCGTACTCCCGCCAGGCGTCGGCGAACGCGACCAGCGCGTCCTTGCCCGATCGGCCGGCCGTCGCCTCCGCGATGCGGAGCGTCTTCTCGTCCGCCGCCAGCAGCGCGATGCGTCCGCGCAGGTCCTCCAGGTTGCGCACGTGCGCGTAGAGGCTCGCGTCCTTCACCCCGAGCCGCCGCGCCACCTGCGACATGGTCACCCGGTCCAGCCCGACCTCGTCCGCCAGCTCGGCGCCCGCGACCGTCACCCGCTCCGCCGTCAGCCCTGCCCGTGCCATGCCGCCCCCGTTCCTAGGGGTCCTAGTTTTAAACTAGGGTCCCTAGGAACGCAAACGCGTATCGGCTGCCGTCCGCTCACGACACGAGCGTCTGCTCCTCCAGCTCGGTCAGCCTCACCGTGCACAGGCCGCCGCGCTCGGTCTTCACGTCGGTCACCCGGAGCTGCGTACCCGGCGCGAGGATGAACTCCTCCTCACCGGTGAACGCGGAGAAGCTGCGGATGCCGACCGCCCGGACCGGAGTCACCTCGAACAGCGTCCGCTTGCCCCGCCCGCCGAGGAACGCCCGTGCCACGCCCACCTCCGAGGTGCACGAGGACACGCCCCACCAGGTCACGGTCCGGCCCAGCGGATACTGCGCGCGCAGGTCCAGTGCGACCCCGCGCCACAACGGCGCCGTGCGGGCGGGCAGCTCCGCCACGGCGGAGAACAGCAGCCGCAGGTACGGGAGGTAGGGAACGAGCCGGGCGCGGTCCGGGGAGCGCAGGACGGCGTTGATCTCCCGGTAGAACGCGGACTCGCAGGTGTAGAGGTGGAGCGCGGCGATCGCGTCGGCGGACAGGCCGCCCGCCGCTCCGTCCGCCCGCCCCGCGGCGAACTCGTGGGACAGCTTGACGTGCCGGTCCAGGCCGGACAGCACCTCGACGACCGGAGCGGCGGCGTCCTGGAAGCCCATCAGCGGGGTGTCGAACACACCGCTGATCGCGGGGAGGACGAGTCCCTCGTCCTTCACGCTCGCGAGACGGTCGAGGTACAGCTGGTGCAGTTCCATGGTGGACGCGATGAAGGCGCCCATGCGTTCGGCGACGTCGTCGCCCGCGCCGCCGGCCTGCGGCCCCGCCGCGTTCCACCCCTTGCTCGGCAGCCAGTCGATCTCATCGGCGCCCAGCGACGCGAGGGCGTCGTTCACCGTGCCGAAGTGGTCGCCTTCGCAGAAGACGTCGCCCTGTGCGGCCGGGTTGGGGTGGTCGATGTGCCGTACCTCCACCTCGGGGTACTTCTCCTGGAGCCGCAGGACGACCTTCTTCAGGGACCGGGCGTGGGCCCCCCACCAGGCGAAGACGACACCGCGGTCCTCCTCGTCGGCGTCCTGCTTGGCCCGCAGGATCTCCTCGACGATCCGCTCGGCGACCGGACGCCAGAACGCGGTGTGCCGGTCGACGGCCGCCGAACCGTCGCTGCCGGCGGTGAGCGCCGCGTTCAGCAGCAGCACGCCCTGCGTGAGCATCGCCTGGAACCACTCCGGGGGCTGGACGGTGTCCCGCTCCTTGAGCAGCGCCCGGACGTCGGCGATGGGGGTCTTCTTGGGGATCCCGTACTTCCACATCGCCGCCGCCTTGATGATGCAGCGGATGCTGACGACCCTGCCGAACTGGCTGTCCGTCCAGTCGTGGAAGGTGTTGTCGAACATGGCTATGCCGGTGGCGCTCTCCGGCCGCGGGTAAGGGTTCTGGCCGAAGACGACCACCTTCCACTTGTGCGGCGGATGGGGCTTGAGCGCTTGGAAGGTCAGTTCGCGGACGGGCACGGTCTCCGGGCTGCGACCCGCGCCGATGAAGGCCGCCGCGTCCGGCTGCGCCTCGATGACGGGCTTCAGCAGCGGAAGCCACGGCTCACCACCGCCCTTGAACAGTTCGGCGAGGCCCAGCGGGTCGTCCGCGTGGTGCTGGGCCGGGGATGCTGCGTCGCTCATGGGAGGCACTCCGAGGGGTGGGACCGTGCCGACGGGCACGATGAGGACACGGGCGGTAAGCCCGTGCAGGTATCAGGTATCAGGCATCAGGTGTTCAGACGTCGGCCCTCGAGCCGGCGGAAGCGGCCGGAACGGCCCGCACGCGTACCGGAGTACGCGCAGGCGGGAGGCAGCGCTTCGTCCGGGGTTCTCGGTCCTGGAGGCGTGGCCGACGGAAATCTGGCGGCAGGCTAACACCGGCCCGGGAGGCGCGCAATCGTGACGGTGCGTCATCGTCAACGTCCGTAAGCGTCCGTCAGCGGCGTTGTCAGTGGCTCCCGGTAGCGTTCCTGAGCAGTGCAGGAACCCTTTCCCGATCGGAGTAGATCATGAGTGTGGACCGTGTGCCGTCGCCGCTCCGGGTGGTGCTGACCGACGTCAACGCGGAGGTGGTCCAGGCGTGGCGGGCGGCGTTCGCCGACACTCCCGGGGTCGAGATCCGCCAGGGGTCGATCCTCGACGAGGAGGTCGACGCGTGGGTCACACCGACCAACTCCCGGGGCCGGATGGACGGCGGGGTCGACGCGGTCATCAAGCGGCACCTGGGAGCCGGCATCCAGCTGCGCGTACAGCGCGCGATCCGCGCCCAGTTCGCGGGCAGCCTCCCGGTGGGAAGCGCGGTGTGCGTCGCGTCAGGGGCGGTCGCACCGAAGTTCCTGATATCGACGCCGACGATGGAGCAGTCCTCGCAGAACGTGCGCGAGACCTTGAACGTCGCCCTGGCGTGCGCGGCCGCCTTCCAGGCGGTCCACCGGCAGAACGTCGAAGCGCCGGGCAGCATCCGGTCGGTGGCGCTGGTCGGCATGGGCGCCCGGACCGGCCGGGTGCCGGCCCGGGTGTGCGCCAACCTGATGTGGACCGGCTACACGCTGTTCCACGACTTCCGCTTCGACGACTACGACGACCTGCGCAGCACGATCGTCGCGCAACTCGACGACCTCGATGACGGGCCCGCCGAGGAGCGGGTGCGCATCGCGCCCCCGCAACGGCGCACGGCCGGCCGCCGCTGACCGACCGTGCACGGCGCCCCGGTCGACCGGCTGCGGGCGTGGCCTGCCGGGCGGCCGGGCCGGATCAGACGATGTCTTCGGCGATCTCCGCCTGCTCGCGGGCGTTGCCGTAGGCGGACGGGGTGCCGTACGAGCGGCGGGCGACGTACCACCAGACGCTGGCCAGGACCAGGACCACCGCGAGGGCGATCACGGCGTAGTTCATCGAGTCGATGGTGACGGGGGACTTCTGCGGCAGGCAGAAGAGGACGGTGACGAACGCCACCCACAGGACGGCGATCCAGCCGATCGGCTTGCTCCAGCGGCCCAGGTTCCAGGGGCCGGGCTCGAAGCGGTTGCCGGCGCGCAGGCGCAGGTAGATCGGGATGGCGTAGGCCGGGGTGATGCCGATGACGTTGATGGCGGTCACGGCCCCGTAGGCGGTGGCGGAGTACAGGGAGGGGAGGGCCAGTACGGCCGCGACGGCGACGGAGAGCCATACGGCGGGCACCGGCGTCTGGGTCCGGCCGCTCACCTTGCGCCACAGGGCGGATCCGGGCAGCGCGTTGTCACGGCTGAACGCGAAGACCATCCGGCTCGCGGCGGCGACCTCGGCGTTGCCGCAGAAGAGCTGCGCGACGATGACGACGAGGAGCAGGGCGGTGGCGCCGCCGGAGCCCAGCGCGTCGATGAAGATCTGGGCGGGCGGGACGCCGGTGGCGCTGTTCTGGACGGCCGCGTAGTCCTGGATGGCGAAGGTGAGGCCGGCGAGCAGGGCGAAACCGGCGATCCAGGAGACCCAGATGGCCCGGACGATGCCCTTGGCGGCGGAGACGGAGGCGTTGCTGGTCTCTTCCGAGAGGTGCGCGGAGGCGTCGTAGCCGGAGAAGGTGTACTGGGCGAGCAGCAGGCCGACCGCCGCCACGTAGAACGGGTTGGCCCAGCCGGTGTCGTTGACGAATTCGGTGAAGACGAACGACGCGGACTGGTGGTTGTCGGGGATGAAGGCCAGGGCGCCGACGATCACGGCGACGCCGCCCAGGTGCCACCAGACGCTGATGGAGTTGAGCACGCTGACGAGGCGGACCCCGAAGAGGTTGAGCGCGGCGTGCAGCAGCAGGATGCACAGGAAGATCAGGAAGGTGGAGCCGGGAGTGGGCACGAACCCGAAGCGGAGGTTGAGGAAGGCACCGGTGAACAGGGCCGCGCCGTAGTCGATGCCGGCGATGGCGCCGAGCAGGCCGAGCAGGTTCAGCCAGCCCGTGTACCAGCCCCAGCGGCGGCCGCCGAGCCGGTCGGCCATGTAGTAGAGCGCACCGGAGGTGGGGTAGGCGCTCGTGACCTCGGCCAGGGCGAGACCCACGCAGAGCACGAAGAGGCCCACGCCGACCCAGCCCCACAGCATCACGGACGGGCCGCCGGAGCCCATGCCGAATCCGTACAGCGTCATGCAGCCGGAGAGGACGGATATGACGGAGAAGCTGATGGCGAAGTTGCCGAAGCCGCCCATCCGGCGGGCGAGGACGGGCTGGTAGCCGAGTTCCCTGAGGCGCTGTTCCTCGTCCTGCAGGGGTGGAGCCTTGCGGTCCTGGCGGGCTGCCCATTCGGTTCTGGACACGGCGGTACCTCCGGGGGTCTGTGAAGCACGGGGACGGTGGAGCCTGGGGGTGCAGGTGGAGCCTGGTGGTGCGGTGGGAGCGAGGGGTCGGCGCCGTGGGGGAGGGCGGCGGGGGTCAGTTCCGGCCGGCCAGGCTGCGGGACCTGGCCTGCAGGAACACCTCCTCGGCCAGGGCGCGGTCGGCCGGGTCGCGGGTCCGGTGGGCCCACGGCAGGGTGGTCCAGTACGGGCCGATCGTGTCGAACACCCGGGCCGCCTCGTCGAACTGGAGGGCCCCCCACAGGGCGTGGGCGAGCTGGTTCAGATCGAGCGGCGAGGCGTGCGGCAGATCGGCGTGGTGGAACCAGGTGTCCAGGGCGTGCAGGGCGTCGCGGACGGCGTCTTCGGCGACCCAGTGCAGGTCGAGGGCCCGCTCCTGGCCGCGTTCGCGACGGTAGCGCTCGACCCGTACGTAGAGCGGAAGGACGTGTACGGGCGATCCCGGCGGGGCGGCGCTGGCGGCCCAGTGGACGAAGTTGGCGGCCTCGGAGAGCGGTCCGGGCGCGCCCGCGTACACGAACTGGAGCATGCGGTGGTAGGCCTCGCGGTTGTGCGGGTCGCGCTTGTCGACCTCCGCGAGGATGCCCCAGGGGCCGGGGGGCAGCATCGGGGCGGGTGGCGCGATCCGGTGCTCGGCCATCTGGCGCTGTTCGTCGAGGAGGGCGAGGGCGAGCAGGCAGACCCAGGGCACGGGGTCGGCGGGGTTGATGCGGGCGGCCTCCCGGCAGGTCGACCAGGCTTCCTGCCACAGCTCGCCGGTGCGGGGGTGTCCGGCGCGGTGGGCGCGAACGGCCCGTTCGACGCAGACGCGCGTGTGCATCACGAGCGCGGCGACGCTGTTCGGTTGCTCGGCCCGCCAGGCCTGGACCACGTCGGATCCGGCGGAGACGGCGGCGAGCACCTGGGTGCGTTGGGTCCACAGCCCCCAGTTGTCGGTGCGTTCGAGTAAGCGCGCCATGGAGACCCAGCGGCCGGTGCGCAGGTCCTGAGCGGCGGAACGCAGCTCCTTGTCGTGGCCGGCCGGGTGGTAGACGGGCCGGAAATCGCTGCCCGCCATCACCTCGTCCCGGTCGACGGGCGGCGGCCCGGGCGGGCGCGTTCTACGGTGGTCGTGATCATCAGTCCTCGGATCGCATGGAAGGTGGGTCCATCCGGCCGCCGACTGCCGTGGTGCAGCCGTGCCCGGTGCCAGGGATGCGTGAACCATGCGAGAACTGTTCGTCGAACCCCCGCCGTTGACCCACGGTCGATGTCGCTGCCCGTTGATCGGCGATCACTATATGGCGATCAGGAGCATACGCATCCAGTTCTATGTTCGAACGTAAGTATCAAGCCACGATCAACATATGAGGATGCGTCAGTGACGTGCCGCGGCCCCGGACGGATCTTGACGGGCGACGTCGGCTGGGGAAGGCTTCCGAGCGACGTTCGATCAAGGCGACACCAGGGACGGAGTGGTGATGACGGGCCCGGTGCTCGCTGTCGATCAAGGCACCTCGGGGACCAAGGCGCTGGTCGTCTGTCCGGTCCGCGGGGTCATCGGATCCGGATCCGCCGTCGTACGGCCCCGCTACCTGCCGGGCGGCCGGGTCGAGGTCACCCCCGGCGAACTGCTGGACTCGGTCGTCGACGCAGGACGCGCCGCGCTGGCGGCGGCGGGCGAGCCCGTGGTCGCGGTGGGCCTCGCCAACCAGGGCGAGACCGTTCTCGCCTGGGACCCGGCCACCGGCGAACCGCTGACCGAGGCGATCGTCTGGCAGGACCGGCGCGCCGAGGGGCTCTGCACCGAACTGGCCCCCCACGCAGCCTCTTTGCTGGAGACGACCGGCCTGCCGCTCGACCCGTACTTCGCCGCCCCCAAGATGGCCTGGATACGCCGCCACCTGACCCGGCGCGGCGTCGTGACGACCAGCGACGTGTGGCTCGTGCACCGCCTCACCGGGGCGTTCGTCACCGACGCGGCGACCGCCGGCCGCACCCAGCTGCTGGACCTCGACACCACCCGCTGGTCGGACGCGGCACTCGAGACCTTCGGCCTCGCGGGGGAGCGGCTCGCGGAGGTCGTCGACGCGGACACCCACGTCGGCACCACCACCGCGTTCGGTCCCGCGCTGCCGCTGACGGGACTGCTCGTGGACCAGCAGGCCGCGCTGCTCGCCCAGAGCGTCACCGAACCCGGCACCGCCAAGTGCACCTACGGCACCGGCGCGTTCCTCCTGGCGCAGACCGGCCCGCGTCCCCTGCGCAGCACCTCCGGACTGGTCGGCTGCGTGGCCTGGCGGCTCGCCGGCCGGACCAGCTACTGCCTGGACGGGCAGGTGTACACGGCCGCCTCCGCCGTGCGCTGGCTCACCGACCTCGGGGTGATCTCCGGCGCCGCCGACATCGACACCGTGGGCGGGCGCGTCCCGGACGCCGGCGGCGTCACCTTCGTCCCCGCGCTCGCCGGGCTCGCCGCCCCGTGGTGGCGGGGCGACCTGCGGGGCTCGGTCACCGGTCTGGGCCTCGACACCACCGCCGGGCACCTGGTGCGCGCCCTGTGCGACGGCGTCGCCGCCCAGGTGGCGGAGCTCGCGGACGCGGTCGCCGCCGACCTGGGCGCCCCGCTCGCCGCCCTGCGCGTCGACGGCGGGCTGACCCGGTCCGCGCTGCTCATGCAGGCCCAGGCCGACCTCCTCGGGATCCCCGTGGAGGTCTCGGCGCTGCCGGACGTCACCGCGCTCGGCGTCGGCGCCGTCGCCCGGCTCGGGCTCGACCCCTCGCTCACCGTCGCCGAGGCCGTCCCGCAGTGGAAGCCGTCCGCCGTCTACGAGCCGCGCGCCGACGCGGCGGAGGCGACGGAGCGCCGCGCACGCTTCCGCGCGGCGGTCTCGGCCCTGCTCGGCGACGCACCGGCATGACCACCGCCACCAACGCCACCACCGTCACCACCGGCGGCGCCCTGCCCGACGGGGAGTACGACGTGACGGTCGTGGGCGCCGGCGTGGTGGGCGCGGCGATCGCCCGCGAACTGGCCCGGCTCCCGCTGCGGATCGCGCTGGTCGACGCGTCCGACGACGTCGGTGACGGCACCTCGAAGGCCAACACCGCCATCCTGCACACCGGTTTCGACGCGGTGCCCGGCTCCCTGGAGTCCCGGCTCGTCCGGGAGGGCCACCGACTGCTCTCCGCGTACGCCGCCGAGAGCGGCATCCCGGTGGAGCCGCTCGGAGCGCTCCTCGTCGCCTGGGACGAGGAACAGGCGGCCGCACTGCCGGGGCTCGCGGGGAAGGCCGTACGCAACGGCTACCGCGCGGCCCGGATCATCGCGGCCGACGAGGTGCGGGCCCGTGAGCCGGAACTCGGACCCGGGGTGCTGGGAGCCCTCGACGTGCCGGGGGAATCCATCATCTGCCCCTGGACGACCACGCTCGCGTACGCCACGCAGGCCGTCCGCGCGGGCGTCGACCTCCACCTCAACTGCCGCGTCCAGAAGGTCACGTCGGGCGAAACGCACACCCTGGCCACGAGCCGGGGCCCGCTGCGTACCCGGCACCTGGTCAACGCGGCCGGTCTGTACGCCGACGAGATCGACCGGCTCCTCGGCCACGCGGACTTCGCCGTGACGCCCCGGCGCGGCCAGCTGATCGTCTTCGACGAGCTCGCCCGCGGCCTGGTCCGGCACGTCCTGCTGCCCGTACCGAGCGCCCTCGGGAAGGGGGTGCTGGTGTCGCCGACGGTGTACGGGAACGTCATGCTCGGGCCGACCGCCGAAGACCTGGACGACAAGGCGGACACCGGATCGACCGCCGAGGGGCTCGCGCTGCTGCGGGAGAAGGGCCGCCGGATCCTGCCGGCCCTCCTGGAGGAGGAGGTCACCGCCGTGTACGCCGGCCTACGGGCCGCCACCGGCGACGACGACTACGCGATCCGGGCCCACCCCGCGCAGCGGTACGTCACGGTGGGCGGGATCCGCTCGACGGGACTGACGGCCTCGATGGCGATCGCCGCCCACGTCGTGGAACTGCTCGCCGACGGCGGCCTGCCGGTGGTCGGGGCCCGGGAGCTGGAGCCGGTGCGGATGCCGAACCTGGGCGAGGCGTTCCTCCGGCCCTACCGCGACGCCGACCTGATCGCACGGGACTCGGAGTACGGCCGGATCGTCTGCCACTGCGAGCGCGTGACGCGCGGGGAGATCCGCGACGCGCTGGCCTCGGTCGTCCCGCCCGGTTCGCCGGACGGCCTGCGCCGGCGCACGCGTGCACGGGGCGGCCGCTGCCAGGGCTTCCACTGCGGGGCCGCCGTCCGCGCGCTGTTCGAGGAGGCCCGCAGATGAGCCGCGACCGCACGGTCGACGTCCTGGTCGTCGGTGCCGGTCCCGCCGGGCTGGCCCTGGCCGCCCGCCTCGCGGCCGCGGGCGCGGGCCGCGTCGAGGTCCTGGAGCGCGAGCAGGACGCGGGCGGAGTGCCGCGCCACTGCCACCACGGCGGATTCGGGGGGCCCGTACGTCCCTGGCTCACCGGGCCGGCGTACGCGCGCCGCGCCGTGCGGGTGGCGACGGCGGCCGGGGCGACGGTCCGCACCGGTGTCAGCGCCACCGGCTGGGCCGGCCCGCTGACCTTGGAGACCACGAGCCCGGCGGGCCTGGAGCGGATCACGGCCCGGGCCGTGATCCTCGCCACGGGCGCCCGCGAGCGCCCGCGCAGCGCCCGGCTGGTACCGGGCTCCCGGCCGGCGGGCGTGCTGACCACCGGGGAGCTTCAGCAGTCGGTCCACCTGTACGGCCAGGACATCGGCCGCAGGGCCGTCGTGGTGGGCGCCGAGCCGGTGGCCCGCCACGCCGTACGCACCCTGCGCCGGGCGGGAGCGGAGGTGGTGGCCGTGGTCACGGAGCGCTCCCGCGGCACCGCCGTGCCGGGAGTCCCGCTGCTCACGGCCACGACGGTGGTCGAACTGCGCGGCCGGGGCCGCCTGTCGGGCGTGGCCGTTCGCCACGAGGACGGCCGCTGCGGGGTCCTCGCGTGCGACACGGTGGTCTTCACCGGTGACTGGATCCCCGACCACGAGCTGGCGCGCCGCGGTGGCGTGGCCCTGGACCCCAGCACCCGCGGTCCTTGCACGGACGCGTCCTTCCGTACGTCGGTGCCGGGGGTCTTCGCGGTCGGCAACGCCCTCCACGGCGTCGAACGCGCAGCCACCGCGGCCGCGGAGGGCGCCGCGGCCGCGGCCCCGGTCCTGGCCCGCCTGTCGGGTGCGCCGTGGCCGGATCCGGGCCCACCGCTGGTCGTCCGGGCCCCGCTGTTGTGGGTGACACCGAACCGGCTCACGGACATCGGGGGGCGGCCGTTGCTGCTGCGGTCCGCGGAGCCGCGGATGGCCCCGGTGCTGACGGCGGCCCAGGACGGCCGGCTGCTGTGGCGGCGGCGGTTCCCGGTCCGGGTGACGCCGTCGCGATCGCTGACGCTGCCGCCGGGGTGGACGGACCGGGTCGACCGGTCGGGCGGTCCGGTCGTGTTGGCCCTCGACTGACGGTCACCCTCCCCGGGCCCGGAGGGCGGCGGCGGGCGCGCCGTTGACTACGTTCCGTAAACATTTCGGATACTTTGTGTCACGACCCTCATCGCTCACGACGTCACCTACGGGGTTGCGCCCCGTCAGGAGGTACCGACGTGCCGTTCTCCGTCCCCGGACTGGCCGACGATCTGACCCCCGATCTCCTGGACCGCTGGAACAAGGAGATCGACCGCCAGTTCAGGCGCCTGGAGCCTGATCTGGGGAGCCAGTACTTCACCCTGGAACCCGACGATCCGGCCGCCGACCGGGTGGCCGTCACCTGGTTCGGCAATCCGGCCGAGCCGGAGTTCTGCCTCGACGCCGCCACGGCCCGCACGTTGTCCGACTGGGGCGTGCGCGGCCGACGCGCCCTGCACAACGAGTACTGCGAGTACGCGGTCATCAGCGCGACCGACACCGAGGGACGGGTCCGCCCCAAGCGGGTGCAGGTCACCACCGAGCTCCCCGAGTACTACCTGATGCTCGCCGAGCACGCCCCGACCCGCCTGCGGGAAATCCTCGCCGAGACGCTCGGCACCGAACCCCGCTGGCAGGAACTCTACGGACCGGCCGTCGCGGACCCGAAGCTGCTCGCCCCGACCCAGCGCCGCGTGGCCTTCGCCCGCCACCTGACCGGCCACGGACAGCACCCCGACCTGATCGACGCCGACGTCCCGGCCGAACCGGCGGGCTCGCTCAACGCGGTCAACGCCCTGTTCATGGCCCACCCCATCAACGGGCTGGACGACCTGATCTACATCGTGATGTTCGGCGCGAAGCCCTACGCCCGCCGGAATTCCGCGGGCGGCTTCGAACCCGCCGGACGGGACCAGATCTTCCGCCAGCAGCCCGGGCTCGAAGCCCTGTCCTGTCGCCATGCCGACCCGGCCGCTGCACTGGCCGCGGCGGACGCCGCCTTCCAGGGCCGGACCGTGTCCTTCGCCGATCCACTGGGCATGTACATCCAGCAGTTCACCTCCGAGGTCTTCCTCTTCGAGGGCGGCCCCGTCCCGGACCCGTGGATCCGGCTCTCCCGCGGCCAGCAGGGGCTGGCCCAGCGGCTGGAGTTCGGCCCGTCGGACGACGACCCGCACTTCCTCGACGAGATCACCGTGGTGGAGGGCGACGCGGAGGAACCCCTGACCGGTGGCTACCAAGTCGTACGCCAGGTGCAGGTCGGCCCGGTGGTCGCGCTCGGCGCACCGGCGCCCGTACCGCCCGGTGACTTCGTGGTCCTCGCCGACTCACCCGGGCCCATCCGCTGCCGGGACGCGCGCGTGTGCACCGACACGGTGGGGCCGCTGAAGGACGCCTTCGACGCCGAGGCCCTGCGACCCGGACCCCTGGGCAGCCGCCCCCGGGGCGGGAGATGAGCGTCCTCCAGGACGGGATCTACCACGGGCCCGGCCGGCGCCCGCCCGGCCATCTCGCGCTCGTCTTCCTGCGGGCCGACCCGGAGGCCGACGCCGCGGCCGTCGACGGCGCGCTGCGCGAGGTGACCACGATGCTGCGCGGCCTCGCCGACGGCATCGTGCCGGAACTGCCGGGCCACCCGGTGCCGAGCGCCGGCCTGGAGTTCTTGCTCGGCTTCGGCCCGAAGGCCTTCGACATCACCGGCGCGAAACTTCCCTGCCCGGCCGCGCTCGGCCCGCGGCTGCGGTTCCGCTCGCCCCGCCCCACCGGAGGCGGGCCGCTGCTGGTCGGCGGGGGCCTGTCCTACGCGGCGGACGTCACCCGCAACGACGCGACGGAGGAGTTCTGCCTGCAGCTCACCGCGGAGACCCAACTCGCGGTCTCGCGCGCCGTGGTGGAGCTGTGGAAGCTGCTGCGCAGCGCGCGCACCGGCGACTCGCGCACGGCCGCGCTGGAGATCGCGGGCATCCACACCGGATTCCAGCGCGACGACCGGCGCAGCTGGATCGGTTTCCACGACGGCGTGTCCAACCTGGACAGCGCCGACCGGGAACGGGTCATCAGCATCGGAGCGGCCGACGCGGGCCCGGACCCGTGGACGATCGGCGGAACCTGCCTGGTCTTCGCCCGCCTCGCCGTCGACCTCGACCAGTGGCACCTCCTGCCGCGCGTGCAGCAGGAGTTCCTCGTCGGCCGGGACAAGCTCACCGGAGCCCCCCTCACCGGCCGTGACGGCGAAGGGCTGCCCGTACCGGCCGCGGGCTGTCCGGTGGCGGGGACCACCGAGGTGACGCAACCGGGCAACGAGGACTTCCTGGAGCCACGGCCCACCGCCGATCCGGTGCTGCTCGCCAGCCATGTGCGGCGGTCCAATCTGACCGGCACCGCCGACCCCGACCAGAGCGGCTCGCTGCGGGTGTTCCGGCAGGGGTACGAGTTCTTCGAACCGGTCGCGGCCGCCCCCGGCTTCCGGGCCGGGCTGAACTTCGTCGGCTTCCAGGACAGCCCCGAACGGGTGCTGCGCATCCTCACCCAGCGCGGCTGGCTGGGTGGCGTCAACTTCGGAGGGCAGCCCGGTCCGGACGGACCGGCCGGGCGGCTGCTGACGGTGCGGGCGGCAGGCACGTATCTGGTTCCGCCCGTTCGGGACGGGGCCCCCTACCCGGGGGCCGAGGTGTTCGGCTGAACCACCGCCCCCCGCCCGGGCGTTCCGCTTCGCCCCCACCGGCCGGTTCGGCGTGCCCTCGGTAGCAACCACCCCTTCCACCAGGAAGGTTCGCTTCCGGGGTGGTGCGCTGGATCCATGACCAGAGGTCATATCGCGCCAGGGGAAGACGTTTTGTAGATCTGTACGAAGAGTAGGTTTCAGCCAGCAGACGTTTTCATGTCTTCCGTCCCTGCCTGACTGCGCTCGATTGCATGTGTACTCCTTCACACACGATGCAACGAAGCGGGGGAGGGGGAGCCTTGAGCGAGACGTTGTCCGGCCGGCTGCTCGCCACGGCCAGGCTCGATCCAGGCGTCACCGTCACCGCGGAACCCGCCGTCCGCACTGCGCCGGGGGCGGGCCTGACCCGCAGCCCGGTCGCACCGGAGCACATCGCCGGCGTCCAGCCGTAGCGAGCTCCCGCGGGTACCGCAGACCGTGCCGATCCCCGGACGCCGGCCTCGAAGCGGCACCCGCGAGACCCACCTGTCGTCCCTGGTGCGCCTCCCACACGGGCAGGACACCAGGGACATCCCCCACCGTCTCCCAAGGAGTGACCGTGACCGCGCACACCCAAGAAGCGAACGTCCAGGACCTCGAGCGCACCTGGCTGGACGAGGCGATCAGACTCGCCACGAACAGCGTGGCGAACGGTGGCGGACCGTTCGGCGCCCTGGTCGCCAAGGGCGGCGAGATCGTCGCGCTCGGGAACAACCGGGTCACCTCCACCCTGGACCCGACCGCCCACGCCGAGGTGAGCGCGATGCGTGCCGCCTGCAAGGAGCTCGACACGTTCTCGCTCGAAGGCTGCGTGTTGGTGACCTCGTGCGAACCGTGTCCCATGTGTCTTTCCTCGGCGCTGTGGGCGCGGGTCGACCGGATCGTCTACTCCGCCGACCGGCACGACGCCGCGGTGGCCGGCTTCGACGACCGCAAGTTCTACGACCTGTTCGAAAAGCAGCCCGCGTCGAAGTGGCCGCTGGCGATAGAGCAGCTGGACCTGCCCAACCGTACGGCGCCGTTCGACGCGTGGGTGGCCAAGACCGACCGCATCGACTACTGAGGCAGCGGTCCGCCTCGGACCGACATCGAGTGGACCGGACCGACCGGACCACTGTGGACGCCGGAACCTTCCGGCACCGCAACACCAGGTGAACGTCCACGGACAGCAGGGAACGCCCCGCGAGCCGGGCGCCGGATCGACACGTCATCCGCCGCCCGGTCCACGGCGGGCCGGCGATCCCGGGGTTGCGGCCGTCGAGATCCGGGGTGACGGTGCAAGATGAGGCCGACTGACCTGTCGTCATGACCGAGGTGGGTTCTCATGCCCCGCAGCACCGCCGATGACGCCGGGCGGCGACACGATCGACGCCCGCGGCGCATCGGTACCTGGCCGGCCGTGGGGGTCACGGTGGCCGTCCTCGGCGTCGCCAACCTCGCCCTGCACCGCTGGACCGGTGCATGGGGCCTGGTGACGGCCGTCGTGGTCAGCGGCCTGCTGCTCGGTGTGCTCCGCTGGGCCGGCGGTACCCTCGCGGACGCGGGGCTGGCCCGGGGCACGCTGGCCCGCGGTGCCCGTTGGGCGCTGGTCCTGATCGGCCTGGTCGGCGTCGTCTACCTGGCCGGGGCCCTGCTGCCGGCCACCAGGGGGCTGTTCGAAGACCGGCGGTACGACGCGATGGGCGGCGCAGAGGTGCTGCTCCGCGTGTTCGTGCTGGTCCCCGTCGGCACGGTCCTGGTGGAGGAGATCGCCTTCCGCGGCGTGCTCTACGGCCTCGTGTACCGCGTCCGCGGGGCGGTCTGGGCGACCGCCGTGTCGAGCCTGCTGTTCGGGCTGTGGCACGTGCTGCCGTCGCTGCACCTGGCGACCGCGAAACCGGCCGTGGGCTCGGTCGTCGGCCAGTCGGCGTTCGGAGCGGTGCTGGGCGCCGTGCTGTTCACGGCGGCGGCCGGCGTCCTGTTCTGCGAACTGCGCCGCCGCAGCGGCAGCCTGCTGGCTCCCATGGGCCTGCACTGGGCGGTCAACGCGTTCGGCTACCTCGTCGGATACCTGCTGCGCTGACCGGCGGTGGGGTGGGCTCAGTGCTGCGGCGAGACGATGCCCTTCAGCTGGTCCAGGTCCTGCGCGGTGAAACCCTCGGGCCGCACGATGTCGTTCCAGGCGTCGACGTACGCGGCCTTGTACGTGTGGCCGTGGCCGTCCGGTACGCCGGTCGAGAACGGCAGGTCGGCGGTGACCTGCCAGAAGGTCACGAACGGGATCCAGACCATGGCTTCGAGCACGTCCGAGCCGGGCCGCTCCCCGATCCAGTCGGGCTCGGTCAGCGCCAGGTTCGGGCTCCACCAGACGATCGGATCGGACGGGTGCATCAGGTAGACCACCCGCGGGCCGTCCCACGGCCGGTCCGCCGGAGGCGTCCCGGTGGCCGGGTCGTCGGTGAACCGGACGGTCCGTCCCTCCCGGTAGACGGGCTCGATCTCGGGGCTGCCCGCGTCGCGCTGGTCACTGAACTCGCGGAACAGCGTGTTGAAGTTGGGCGGGCCGGCGAACACGGTGCCGGCGGTGCGGTTGCGCAGGTCGGCCTCCCCGCTGAAGGCCGTCTCACCGCCGAACGACCCCAGGCTCTCACCCGCCACGAACAGGCGCGGACGCTGGTCCTGGGGCAGCTTGGACCACTTGTCGTAGACCGCGTCGAAGAGCTCGCGGCCGGCCGCCCGTGCCTTGGACTGGTCCACCAGGTACGACATCCACGACGGCAGGTACGAGTACTGGATCGCCACGGTGGCCGCGTCGCCGTTGCCCAGGTACTCGAACGAGTCCACAGCGGCGGGATCGACCCAGCCGCTGCCCGTGGTGGTCATCACGAGCAGGTTCTCGCGCGTGAAGCCGCCCGCCCGTTCGAGGTCCGCGACCGCCTTGGCCGCCCGGGTCTCCGTGTCGTCGGAGGTCTCCAGCCCGGCATAGGCGCGGATGGGCTCCTGCGCCGTACGGTGGGTGAACGCGCCGATCTCCTGGGCCGATGGTCCTCCGTCGGCGAACGCCCGGCCCTCCCTGCCCAGCGAGTCCCACGGCACCAGCGAGCCGGGTCCGCCGGAGCGCAGCGCCGTCGTGGGCTGGTGGACGCCTTCCGGCGTCTCCGTGTCACGCAGCGAGAAGGCTTCGTTGGACGCGTTCACGAAGCCGTTCAGCAGCAGCCCGGAGAACGCGGCCCACGCCAGGCCCGCCACCACGAGCCAGCCGACCACCCGCGCCGCGCGCCTGCCGATCCAGCGGTCCAGCAGGTCGGCGGCCCGGTGGTACAGGGCCCGGAGCCCCCGACCGGTCAGGAGCAGGAGCAGGAAGACGAGGGCCGCGACGAACGGGCACGCGACGGTGAAGAGGACGTTGTAGTCGGTGACCCCCATGAGCAGACGGATCTCGTGCTGCCAGTACTGGCCGAGCCCGAACGAGACGCCGAAGAGCACGATCGCGCTGACGATCAGGACGAGCCACGACCGGCGCGACGGGTTGCGCGCGTCCCGGTCGGCGAAGGCGCGCCACACGGAGGCCGCGACCACGCCCAACCCGTAGCCGATGGCCGCGCTGATGCCGCAGACCAGGCCCTGGAGCACGCCTCCGCGGGGGAGCAACGACGGGGTGAAGGACAGGCACGCCAGCAGGAGCGCGCCCCAGCAGCCCGGCAGCGTCAGGCGGGGCCACCGGCGGTGTTCGGGTACCGGCTCGTCCTGCGCGGGAGGTTCCGGCGGTTCCTGGCTCATGGCGTCCTCCACGGCCATGGTGCCCTCGCCGCGTCGGTCGTGCCATCCGGGGCGCGGGCCGTCATGTGCGGCCGGCGGGCGGGGGACCGGCCGTCCCGTCGGGGCCCGGTGCGGACCACTCGGCTCCGGTGCCCAGGCGGAAGGCGGCGACCGCTGCCTCCACGGTGGGGAAGAAGTGCCGGGGGTCGATGGTCCGGGTGAGTTCGTACCGCTCGATCTTCCGTCGCACCGGGTCCTTGAGCTCGGCGAACACCAGGTGCACACCGTCCGCGTTGAGCGCTTCGTCGAGTTCCTCCAGGACGTCCGCGGCGGTGGTGTCCACGTCCGTCATCGGCTCCGCCGCGACCACGATCCAGCTCGGCCGCGGGTCCGCGCCGGCCAGCCGCCTGACCTCGTCCCGGAAGGTCTTGGCGTTGGCGAAGAAGAGCGGGGCGTCGAACCGGTAGATCACCAGGCCCGGCAGTTGCTCGGCCCCGGGGTAGGAACGGACGTCGTGGTAGCCCTCCAGGCCCCGCACCCGCCCCAGCACGGTGTCGTACGGCCACCAGGCCCGCCGGAAGACGTTGAGTACGGACAGGCCCACGGCGATGGCGATGCCGGGCAGCACGCCGAGCAGGGCCACGCCGGCGAAGGCCGCGAAGCAGAGCAGGAACTCCGCCCGCCGCTGCCGCCACAGCCGTACGGCCCCCGGTACGTCGGCCAGGGACAGCGACGCGGTGATGACCACGGCCGCGAGGGCCGGTTGGGGGAGGTTGCGGAACAGACCCGGAGCCAGCACGAGCATGAGGACGATGAGCGCCGCCCCGACGACCCCGGTGAGCTGGCTCCGGGCCCCCGCGCGCTCCGCGACCGCCGTCCGGGACCCGCTGGTGCTGACCGGGAAGCCCTGGAAGAGGGCGGCCGCCAGGTTGGCCGCACCGACGCCCGCCATCTCCTGGTTGCCGCGGACCTCCTGGCCGGTGCGGGCCGCGAACGCGGACGCGTTGGAGATCGTGTCGGCCAGCGACACCAGGGCGATGCCCAGCGCACCGCCGAGCAGCGGCGCGAGGTCGGAGGGCCGCACATCGGGGAGCGTGAACGGCGGGAAGCCGTCGGGCAGGACCCCGACCAGGCCGACGCCGTGCTCGGCCAGGTCGAAGACGGTGGCCGCGGCGATCGCCAGGACCACCATCACGAGCACCGCGGGAACCTTCGGCAGGAAGCGTTGCAGGACCAGGATCAGCGCGATTCCGCCGAGGCCCACCGCGGCGGCCGCCGGTACCGTCGCCCCGTCGGCGATCATCCGCGCCAGGCCGGCACACTCGCCGATCAGGTTGTCCGCCTCGACCTTGAAGCCGAGCAGTTTGGGGAGCTGGCCGATGAAAATGGTCAGGGCCAGACCGTTCATGTAGCCGATCATCGTCGGTTTGGAGATCAGGTCGGCGATGAAGCCGAGCTTCGCCACCGAGGCCAGGATCATGATCGCTGCCACCATGACCGCGAGCATCGACGCGAGTGTGACGGCCCGGTCGGGATCCCCGTCGGCCGCCACCAGCGGCAGCACGGTGGCGGCGATCATCGGACCCAGCGAGGAGTCCGGGCCCAACACCAGGATCCGGGACGGCCCGAACACCGCGTACCCGAGCAGGCAGAGGATCGTCGTGTACAGGCCGGTGATGGCCGGCAGACCCGCCAGCTCGGCGTAGGCCATGCCCTGCGGCACCAGCAGCGTGGTCAGGACGACTCCCGCGACCAGGTCCTTGGGCAGCCACGCGCGCCGGTAGGACTTCGCCGCGCGGATCCCGGGAACCGCCCGGAAGAGGGAGAGCACCCGGTGGCCGTCGTGCCGGCTGGTCACGGACGGGCCTTCCTCACGCGGCCCTCGACGCGGCCCTCGACGCGGTCGACCGGCGGGCCACCAGCTTGCCCAGCTCCCAAACGACCAGGAGTACGACGGCGGCCAGCAGCGCCCAGCCGAACTGCCGCGCGTCGATGTCGGTCGTCCCGAGGACCCGCTGGAAGCCGTCCATCTGGGTCACCAGCACGGAGAGCACGAACTGGGCCAGGGCGACCCAGTTCATCTGCTTGCTGTCGAAGGTGGAGGTCGTCAGCACGGAATCCGTCTCGCTGCGGCATTCGAACGCCGCCACGATCAGGCAGAGGGCGAACGCCGTGAACGCGATCGACCGGCCGATCTCGATGTCGCCGAAGTGGCTCTCGCCGAGCGTGATCAGGCCGAGCAGGAGGATGGTGATCGCCAGCCCGCCGAGCCAGACCGTCACCAGCACGGGACGGGTGAGCACCGATTCTCCGCGCGGACGCGGCCGGCGCCGCATGAGTCCGGCGCTCTCGCGGTCGAAGCCGAGCGCGAAGCCGAAGGAGGCGTTGACGACGAAGTGGATCCACAGCACCTGCGGCGGGGTGAACGGCTCACCGGCGGCGATGTTGAAGACGGTGGCCCCGAGGAACGTCAGCACGAACGTGACCAGCAGCAGCAGTACGAACCGGATGTACTTGGTGAGGTTGTCGTAGATCGTCCGGCCCTGCTCGACGGCGTAGACGATGGTGGCGAAGTTGTCGTCGGAGAGGATCATGCGTCCGGCGTTCTTGGCCACGTCCGTGCCGCTGCCCATGGCGATACCGATGTCGGCGGCCTTGATGGCGGGCGCGTCGTTGACGCCGTCCCCGGTCATCGCCACGACCTCGCCCTTCTTCTTCAGCGTGTTCGCGAGCAGCACCTTGTGTTCCGGGGCGACCCGCCCCACCACACCGATCCCCTCGATGCGGGCGAGCTGCTCCTCCTCGCTCATGGCGGCGAATTCGGAACCGAGCACGGCCTCGCCGGGGATCCCGATCTGCCGGGCGATCGCCGCCCCGGTGGTGACGTCGTCACCGGTCACCAGGCGGACCCGGATGTGCGCGGCCTGCGCGTCGGCCACCGCGGCCTTGGCCTCCTCACGGGGCGGATCGACCATGCCGACGAGACTGGTCATCCGCAGCTCGGTGACGTACGCGAGCAGGTCGCCCTCGGGATCGAAGCCGTCCGGGTCCAGATCGCGCATGGCCGCGGCCATCACCCGCCGCCCCTCACCGCCCATCCGCTCGCTCTGCTCCTCGGCGCGGCGGAGCAGATCGGCGTCCCACGGAACGCTCTCGCCCGCCGCGAGCGCGGTGGTGGCCCGCGCCATCACCGCAGGGGCCGCTCCTTTGACGAAACAGCGCACGACCTGCCGCCCGGAGGCGTCGACCGCCGAGTGGAAGGTGGCCATCAGCTTGTACTCGGGGTCGAACGGCAGGGTGGCGAGCCGGGGGAGGGCGTCCCGGGTGGCGTCGGTGTCCAGGCCGGCCTTGTGCGCGAGCACCAGCAGTGCACCCTCGGTCGGATCGCCCACCACCGCACCGCCCACCAGCTTGGCGTCGCTGGCCACCACGTACGGCAGGATCGCGTCCTCGATCCCCGCGGCCGACCCGGCGGCGTGGTGGACCTTCCCTTCGAGTCCGTACCCCGTGCCCGACACGGTGTACCGGTCGGTGGGGCTCAGCACTTCGACGGCGGTCATCTGGTTCATCGTCAGGGTGCCGGTCTTGTCCGAGTTGATCGCCGAGGTGAACGCCAGCGTCTCCACCGACGGCAGTTCCTTGACGATGGCGCTGCGCTTCGCCAGGTTCAGGCTCCCGACGGACAGGATCGCCTGGGTCACGGTCGGCAGGGCCTCGGGGATGGCCGCGATGGCCAGCGAGACCGCGCTGACGAACAGGACGTCCCAGGCCTGGTCCCGCTGGCGCCCCAGGGCGAACATCACGATCATGGTGAGGCCAGCCGCGCCGGTGATCCACAGGGTCAGCCGGTCGAGTTCCTTGGTGAGCGGCGGCACTTCCTTCTCGGTGGCCGACAGCATTCCGGAGATCTTGCCGAGCTCGGTGTCCGCGCCGGTCGCGGTGACGATCATGACGCCGCTGCCGTGGGTGACCGGGGTGTTCATGAACGCCGTGTTGGTCTGGTCGCCGGGCGACAGCCCACTGCCCCGCAGCGGGCCGGTCTCCTTCGCGGCGGGCACGCTCTCACCGGTCAGCGCCGACTCGTCGATCTGTAGGGCGCTGGCCTCGATGAGCCGTCCGTCCGCCGGCACCTGGTCCCCGGCGGAGATGAGCACGACATCACCGTCGACCAGCTGTTCGGCGGGGATCTCGGCCTCCCTGCCGTCCCTGCGCACCCGGGCCGTCGCCTTCATCATCGACTTCAGCGCGTTCATGGCGCTCTCGGCCTTGCCCTCCTGGCGCAGGCCCACGACCGCGTTCAGCAGCGTCAGGACGATCAGCAGGATCGCGGTGGTCCACTCCTGGATGACCAGCGAGACGATCGCCGCGGCCACCAGGACGATCTGCATGTAACTGCGGTACTGGGCGAGGAAGCGCCGCCAGGCCGGGGTCCGCTGCTCCTCGGGCAGGGCGTTCGGGCCGTGTACGGCCAGGAGTTCCGCGGCCCGCGCCGCGGACAGGCCGGCCGCGGGATCGACACCGAACGCCGCCACGACCTCCTCGGGGGAGCGCGCGTACCAGCGGTCCCCGGCAGCCCGGGGCTGTTCCGCCAAGGAATCCGACCGCACCGTCATGGTTGTGCCTCCGATCCGGGGCCGCGGACGCATCCGGGCCGGTCGCGCGCCGTTCGAGGGCCGCTAGCCACGCTTCTTCTTCGGCTTGCCGTGCCGGGCGGCGTACGGATCGGCCGCGGCGCCGGTCGGAGCATCCCGCTCCAGGCTCCGCTTCGTGACGAGGAGGTCCTTGCGGGCCTCCTCACCCACGTCGGGGTACTGCGGATCGATGTCCATCAGGGTGTGCGCGAGGACCGCCGCCGCGCAGATCCGCGCGAACCACTTCCGGTCCGCCGGCACGACGTACCACGGCGCCCACGTGGTGCTGGTGGCCGACAGCATCTCGGAGAACGCGTGCTGGTAGTCGTCCCACCGGCGCCGCTCCCGGACGTCGGCGGCGGAGAACTTCCAGTTCTTCTCCGGCAGGTCGATCCGCTTCAGGAAGCGGGCGCGCTGCTCCTCCTTGGACAGGTTCAGGAAGATCTTCACCACTTTGAACCCGTTGTCCGTGAGGTAGCGCTCCCAGCGGTTGATCTCCCGGTAGCGCCGGTCCCAGATGTCCGGCCCGAGCACGTGCTCGGGCAGTTTCTGCCGGAGGAGGACCTCGGGGTGGACGCGCACGACGAGGACCTCCTCGTAGTGCGAGCGGTTGAAGATGGCGATCTCGCCCCGTTCGGGCAGCCGCCGGGCGTAGCGCCACAGGTAGTCGTGGTCGAGCTCCTCGGAGGAGGGCACCTTGAAGCTGCTGACCCGTACGCCCTGGGGGTTGACGCCGCTCATCACGTGGCGGATCGTCCCGTCCTTGCCCCCGGCGTCGAGCGCTTGGAGGGCGAGCACCACGCCGTAGGTGTCCTGGGCGGCCAGCCGCTCCTGGTACTCGGCGAGCAGCGACACCCCGGTCCGCAGCAGTTCGGCCCCGTCCCGCTTCTTCATGCCGGCCTTGTAGCGGGGATCGAAGTCCCGTTCCAGCCGCACCTTCGACCCCGGCCGCACCCGTAGCGGCTCGATGAAGTCCGCGATGCGTTCGGCCCTCTCGTCGGACATCAGCGCTCGCCCCCTTCCCGGCCCACGGCGGTCACCGCGCGTCCCCCACCACGTCCGGGGCACTCCCGACGGCGGCGGCGAGCGACTTGCGGGACCGGCGTTCGGCCAGGATCGGGACGTACTTCCTGACCCTGGCCTGCCGGAACGAGTCGTACGCGGCCCTGACCGTCGCTTCGACGGTGCCCGCGTCGACCTCGGGGTAGGCCGCCTTCAGCCGGGCCACGGTGGTCCGGAGGGACGCGAGTTCCTCCGGGGTGGGCGACCACTGTTCCGTTGTCCGCGCCCCGGGATCTTCCATGGCGGGGGAGGCCTCGGTCCGTTCCGCGCCCTGGAGTGTTGCAGGTGCCATGTCCCACGACCTTCGGACCGTCGATCCGCGCAAGCATTGGGTGAGCGTGTCTTCATCGCGATTCTCTGCCAAACCGGACAAGATCGCCTTCCAGCGGCTACGCCGGGGGCGGTTTCGCCGGCAGGAGCACCGCGGCGGCGAGTCCCACCAGTCCGATCACGGCCAAGGTGATCAGCGCCGCGGCGTAGGCGCCGCTGGTCAGGCCGGCGACGAGGATGGTGCCGGCGACCGCCGTGCCGAGCGAGGAACCGAGGTTCGACACGCTGCGGGAGAGACCGGAGATCTCGCCCTGCTGCTCTTCGGGAAAGCTCGACTGGACGACGTTGACCGAGGGGGTCAGCATCACGCCGAGTCCCAGTCCGATCAGCAGGAGGCCGCGGGCGAGGGCCCAGGGGGCGGGCGAGCCGCCGGCCATCGCCGTCAGGACGACGATCCCGGCGACGGTGACGACGAAGCCCGTCATGATCAGGGTCCTCTGGGGTCGCCGCTTCGCCAGGCGTTCGGCGGCGAGCGACGACGCGAGCAGGCCGACGGTGGCGGCCGTGAAGATGACTCCGGTCTGGATCGCGTCGTACCCGCGTACGACCTGGAGGTAGGTCGCGATGGTGAACGAGGAGCCCATCAGCAGCAGCCATTGCACGTTCTGCGTGACGAGGCCCAGGTTGGAGGTCCGGTTGCGGAACAGGGCGGTGGACAGCAGGGGCTCCTTTCCCGCGCGCTCCTTCGCCCGTATGGACAGGTAGAACCAGAGGAGGACGAGGGCGCCGGCGGCGAGCAGGCCGATCATGAGCCAGACGTTGTTGTCCGCCGCGAGGATGCCCATGACGACGAGGACGAGACCGAAGGCCGACAGGACCGCTCCGGTGGTGTCGAAGGGGCGCGTCGGGTCGGGCGGCAGCGGGTCTTCGAGGTTCCGGCTCAGCACGATGATCACGACGATGACCAAGGCCTGGAACACGAAGGCGGCACGCCAGCTGAGCCATGAGGTGATGAGCCCGCCGATCAGCGGCCCGGCGGCGGCGCCGATGCCTCCCAGCGCCATGATGACGCCGAACGCGCGGGCCCGTGAGGTGAGGTTCGTGAAGATGAGCGTCGTCAGGATGTAGACGGGCGGGATGAGCAGGGCCGTCCCGACGCCCTCCAGGATCGAGTTCCCGAGGATGAGTACGCCCAGGCCCGGGGCGGCGGCGCTCATCAGCGCGCCGATGCCGTAGACGACGAGGCCGACCCGCAGGCAGCGCTTGCGGCCGTAGCGGTCGGTGAGTTTGCCGCCGGGGATCATCAGCGCGGCCATGACCAGGAGGAAGATCGTGATGGCGATCTGCACTCCCTGGACGGTGGTGTCGAGGTCCTCGCTGATGTCGTTGATCATCACGTTCATGTTGGACCCGGCGAAGCTGCAGATGAACTGCGCGAGCGCCAGTGGCGCGAGGATCCGCCGCTGTGCTGCGGACGGTCGTTGCGGGGTTCGTGTCGCGGCCATCGGTATCACCTCGGCATGCCGGCCCGCGGGCCGTCACGCCTCACCCGGGAAGTTGCCCAGTTGCTCGCCGGAGGGACCGATCTCCTCCGCGAACAGCCCGACGTGGTTGGCGTACGTCAGCATCTTGTCGAAGGCGTACCGTGCTTGGTGCAGCCGGCCGGAACGGGCCAGGGCCTCCACGTAGAGGAAGCTGCACAGGTTGAACGTGCCCTCGGAGCCGCGCAGTCCGTCGGGGGACGCCGCCGGGTCGTACCGGTAGACCAGGCTGTCGCTCACCAACTCGCGGTCCATGGCGTCCAGCGTGCTGAGCCAGGCCGGGTCGGTCGGCGAGAGGAAGCCGACCCGCGGCATGAGCAGCAGCGAGGCGTCGAGCACCACCGTGTCGTAGTGCTGTACGAAGGCTTGGCGCTGCTCGCTCCAGCCCCGCTCGACGATCTGCCGGAAGACGGTGTCGCGGACCTCCGTCCAGCGCGCGATGTCGGCGGGACGGGAGTGCGCGGCGGCCAACCGGATGCCGCGGTCGAACGCCACCCAGGTCATCAGGCGGCTGTACGTGAAGTCCTTCTGACCCCCACGGGTCTCCCAGATCCCCTCGTCGGGCCGGTCCCAGTGGTCGGCGAGCCAGTCCAGTACGTCGCTGAACGCCTTCCAGCCGCGGATGTCCCCCATGTCGTGGCCCCGCGCCATGGCATCGGCGGCCTCGCCGTAGATGTCGAGCTGCACCTGATCGGCAGCGGCGTTGCCGGCGCGGACGGGTGACGAGCCCGCGTACCCCTCCAGGTGGTCGAGGACCTCCTCCGTGAGGTGGGGATCGCCGTCGATCCGGTACATGATCTGCAACGGGGCTCCCGAGGGTGTCCGGCCCGCCTCGATCCGGCCGCGCAACCAGTGACGGAAGGCGTCGGCCTCCTCGTCGAAGCCCAGGTCGGTCAGGGCGCGGACGGACAGCGAGGCGTCGCGGATCCAGGTGTAGCGGTAGTCCCAGTTGCGCTCGCCGCCGATCTGCTCGGGGAGTCCCATGGTGGCGGCGGCGATCGGGGCGCCGGTCGGGGCGTAGGTGAGCAGTTTGAGCGTGATCGCCGATCGGTTGACCATGTCGTACCAGCGGCCCCGGTACGTGGAGGAGCGCAGCCACGACAGCCAGAACGCGCGGCAGGCTTCCAGTTCGGCGGTGACGCCGTCCACGGACGGCGAGGCGGGGGCGGGTTCGCCGCTCGCGACGCTCGTCAGCACCACCGCTGCCACCTCGCCGGCGGCGAGGGTGAAGTCGGCCGTGAGGTCATCGCCGTCGGCGTGCAGCACGGCGGGCGCGGTGACCTGCACGTGGAGGTCCGTTCCGGGGCCGCGCAGGACCGCAGCGTGGTCGTCGGTCCGGTCCAGGGCGTGCGGGGCGCGCCCGTAGTCGAAGCGCGGCCGGCAGCTGAAGGTGAACGGCAGGCTGCCCCGGACCACGCGGGCGACCCGGACCAGCCGGTGCCGGGTGGTGGGCGCGGTGCCCTCGACGGGAACCATGAAGTCGGCCACCTCGCCCACGCCGCCGGGGGCGAGGTACCGGTTGACCAGGACGGCCGTGCCCGAGAGGTACAACTGCCGGATCGTCGCTCCGCTCTCGCCCCGGAGGTCCGCGGAGAACCGGCAGTCGCCGCCGCGTTCACGGTCCAGGATCGAGGCGAAGACGCTGGGGGAGTCGAAGCGCGGGGTGCACCACCAGTCGATCGTGCCGTCGGCCGCCACCAGGGCCGCCGTCTGCAGATCGCCCACCATGCCGTGGTCGGCGATGGGCGGGTAGCCGGTCATGTGCCCTCCTCGGCCTGACGGTGCGGTGCCTCCCGAGCCGGTCCCCCGCTCCAGCGTGCCCCGCGCCCGGGTCCGGCGCATGCCGGAGCCGGGCGCGGGGCGGCAAGGGGCGGCCGCGTTCCGCCGGGACGGGGCTCAGCGCGCGGCGAGCCGCTCCATTGGGGCGGCGCCGCGCGCCGGCATCCCGCCGGCCCGTTCCCGACGAACCGAGTCGATCACTCTGCCTTGTCGGTGGCGTCGCACTCCGCACCGAAGCTGCGGGCGAGCTCCGTGCACAAGGTGGCTTCGACCTTGCCCAAGAGACGGGCCAGTTCGGTGCGTTCGGAGGTGTCCAGGCCGTCCAGGGTCTGGCGTTCCAGTTCGCCCCATGCCCTGCGGACCTCGACCAGGAGTCCGCAACTGGCCTCCGTCGCCTCGACCAGGGAGGCCCGCCGGTCCGCGGGGTCCGGGCGGCGCCGCACGTGGCCGGAGAGCTCCAGGCGCTGGAGCATCTTGGTCACCGTCGAGGGGTCGAGGCCGACCGCCTTGATCAGCTCGGACTGGCGCACGGCCCCGCTGTCCCAGAGGTGCATCATCAGGAACTCTTGCCCCGGGTGCAGCCCCAGGTCCCGCAGGACCCGGCCCGCCGCGATCCGGTGGAGCCGCGAGACCCGGCTGATCGCATGGCTCACCGGCCCGTCCAGCACCGCACTCGGCACCGCTGCGCAGTGCGTGGCGGAGCGCGGCTCCTGTACGGATTCCGCGGTCATGGACGTGCTCCTCCTGGTCGGTCCGGTAGGTCTCCGGAGGGATCCTACCGGCCGCCCCCATTTTACCTTGGCCGGCCAAGCAATGGGGTACGCTGCATCTCGCAGCCAATCATTGGCCGACCAACTATTCTTGTGAGGCAGATATGACCAGCGCATTCGAACCGGTACACGTAGCCGGCGCCACCCTTGCGAACCGGATCGCCCTCGCCCCGATGACCCGCAGCCGCGCAGGTCAGGGCGGCATCGCGACCGACCTCGTGGCCGAGTACTACACCCAGCGCGCATCCGCCGGTCTGATCATCACCGAAGGGATCCAGCCCTCCGTCGTCGGACAGGGCTACCCCTTCACCCCCGGCCTGCACGATGCCGAGCAGGTCGCGGCCTGGCGCGAGGTCACCGCCTCCGTGCACGCGGCGGGCGGCCGGATCTTCGCCCAGCTGATGCACTCCGGCCGCATCGGCCACCCGACGCTGCTGCCCGACGGTCTCGTCCCGGTGGCCCCGTCGGCGGTGGCCGCCCGGGGACAGCTCTTCACCGGCGACGGCATGAAGGACTTCGTCACCCCGCACGAGCTGACCGGTGCGGAGGTGCGGCAGACCATCGCCGACTACGCGCAGGCCGCCCGCAACGCGGTCGATGCGGGCTTCGACGGAGTGGAGCTGCACGGGGCCAACGGATACCTGATCCACCAGTTCCTCGCCCCCGGCTCGAACCTGCGCACCGACGAGTGGGGCGGGCCGGTGGAGAACCGGATCCGCTTCGCCGTGGAGGCGGTCAAGGCGGTGGCCGCCGCGATCGGCCCCGAGCGCACAGCACTGCGCGTCTCGCCCGGCAACACGTACAACGACATCTCCGAGCCCGACCCGCAGCCCGCTTACGAGGCCCTGGTCAAGGAGCTCGACGGACTCGGCCTGGCCTACCTCCACGTCCTGGAGCACGCCCCCGAGGCGCGGGAGGCCACCCTCGCCCTGCGCAAGCAGTTCTCCGGACCGCTCGTGCTGAACCCGGCGACCGAGGGCCCCACCGACCACCGCGCCCTCTCGCTGATCGAGGACGGCGTCGCCGACCTCCTCGCCTTCGGAGCCCTCTTCCTGGCCAACCCGGACCTGCCGGACCGCCTGCGCACCGAAGGCCCGTACAACACCCCTGACCCCGCCACCTTCTTCGGGGGCGACGCACGGGGCTACACGGACTACCCGACCCGCTAGGCCCCGACCTGCCCTGCCCTGCCCCGACCTGCCCGGCCGGGTGCGGGCCGGTCCGGGGGGCTCCGGCAGTATGACCCCGTGACTTCCCCATTCCGATGCCGTGACGGCGCCGCAGCCCCCGACCTCCGACGGACCCGACTGGCGGCGGCCGGGGCCGCGGTGCTGACCGTGGGTGCGGGGTTGGGGCTGCGGGCCGTCGCGACGGGGAGCACGGCGAAGTACGGGGGAGACGCCCTCTACACCGTCCTGCTGCTGACCCTCGTCGTGCTGATCGCGCCCCGGCTGACGCCCCTGCGGGCGGCGGGGACGGCGCTGGCCGCCAGTTGGGCCGTCGAGTTCCTCCAGCTGACCGCCGTACCCGCGGAGCTCTCCCGGCACAGCACCGTGGCCCGCCTGGTCCTCGGTTCCACCTTCAACGCACCCGACCTGTTCTGGTACGTGGTCGGCGCGGCGGTGGGCTGGCTCCTCCACCGCGCGCTCGCCCCGTCCGAACCGGCCGGTCGGAGGCCGCTCTGATGGCGTCGAACACGATCTACCGCAGCGCGGCGGGCCGGGAACTCATCCGGCGCTGGTGCGGCGAACGACTCGACGGGTGGGACGTGCCGCACGAGCGGACCGTGGTGGATGCGGGCGGAGCGCGGACCCACGTCGTGTCCGCCGGTACCGGCGGCACCGCGGTCGTGTTCGTCCCGGGGACCAACTTCAATGCGGCCGCCTCGCTGCCCCTGGCCACCGCCCTCGTCGCCGCCGGCCACCGGGTGTCGCTGCCGGACGTACCAGGACAGCCCGGACTCAGCTCCGGTGACCGCAACCTCAGCGGGGGCCGGTTGACCTGGTACGGCGCATGGCTGGACGAGGTGATCGACAAGACCTCGCCCGGCCCCGTGGTGGTGCTGGGTCACTCCTTCGGCGCCGCCATCGCCCTGTCGAGCGCGTCCAGGCACATCGAACGCCTCGTCCTCGTCTCTCCCGGCGGCCTCACCCGGCTGCGCCTGCCCCCCGGCCTGCTGGCCGCCTCCGCCGCATGGTTCCTGCGGCCCGCTCCCAGGAGCAGCGCCAGGCTCCTGCGGGCCATGCTCGCCCCCGACCACGAGCCCGGCGAGCGGCTGGTGGAGTGGATGACGCTGGTGGCCCGGCACGCCCGCTCCAGCGGGGCGCCCGGCACGGCGGAGCTGCCGGCGAGGCCGGTGCCGCGCACGGTCTTCACCGGGGAGCACGACGTGTTCCTCCCGCCGGAGCGGCTCGGCCCGGCAGTGACCCGCACGCTGGGCGTCGCACTGCGGGTACTGCCGGGGGCCGGACACCTCGTGGTGGAGGAGGCCCCCGACCGGCTGGCGGCCCTGGTCGACGGCGGGACGTGGTGAGCCCGGCTCCGGCCGGGCAGGCCGTCAGCGGTGCGCTCCCGGCGGTGTCGGCGGCCTCGTAGGGCGCAGCGGAGCTCTTGATGCCGTCCTGACGCGCAGCGCGGGCCGGGCGCTCAACCGCGGTGAGCCAGGCCGGACGTGTCCAGGGCCGCGCCGGCCCCCGGCCTAGAGGGATCCCGCCCACCTCCAGCTTGCCCGTGCCGCTCGGCCCGGTACCGGAACTCCGCCGCCCTTTGACGCACTCCATTCAGCGGGACCGGTGAGCGCGGTTCAGCCGGGCGGCCTGGCGCGTCAGGTGATCGCGCTCGGCGAGGTCGGGCGCCTTCCGGGCCGCCTCGGCGTACAGCCGCGCCGCCACCACCACGTCGCCGTCGCGCTCGTGGAGGTACGCCGCCACCGCGCTGTAGCGGGGCAGCGCGTCGTCCAGCGCCGCGAGCGCCGCCAGTCCGGCGCGCGGCCCGTCGGCCTCACCGACGGCCACCGCGCGGTTGAGCCGCACGACCGGGCTGTCGGTCAGGAGCAGGAGCTCGTCGTACCACTCCACGATCTGCACCCAGTCGGTCTGCTCGGCGGCGGGCGCGTCGGCGTGGAGCGCCGCGATGGCCGCCTGGGCCTGGAACTCGCCCAGTCGGTCGCGGGCGAGGGCCCCCTGCAGGATCCGCACGCCCTCGGCGATCGCCCCGGTGTCCCACCGGCCGCGGTCCTGCTCGGCGAGCGGCACCAGACCGCCGTCGGGCGCGGTCCGGGAGGCGCGCCGGGCGTGGTGGATCAGCATGAGCGCGAGCAGCCCGGCGACCTCGGGGTGGTCGACCCGGGCCGCGAGCTGCCGGGTGAGCCGGATGGCCTCGGCAGCGAGGTCGACGTCGCCGGAGTAGCCCTCGTTGAAGACCAGGTAGAGGACGCGCAGCACGGTGGCGACGTCGCCGGGACGCTCGAACCGTGCGCCGGAGACGGTGCGCTTGGCCCTGCTGATGCGCTGCGCCATGGTCGCCTCGGGCACCAGGTAGGCCCGGGCGATCTGGCGGGTGGTGAGCCCGCCGACGGCGCGCAGCGTGAGCGCCACCGCGGACGACGGCGTCAGCGACGGGTGGGCGCACAGGAAGTACAACTGGAGCGTGTCGTCCACCGCGGGCGCCGGCCCGGGCGGCGGCTCCTCGTCCACGAGGTCCTCGCGCCGGCGGCGTGCGGTGTCCGCCCGGGTCGCGTCGAGGAACCGCCGCCAGGCCACGGTGACCAGCCAGCCCTTCGGGTCCCGCGGAGGGTCGGCGGGCCAGGTCCGGACCGCCTCGACCAGCGCTTCCTGGACGGCGTCCTCGGCCGCCGCGAAGTCGGCTCCGCGGCGGACGAGGATCCCGAGCACGCTCGGGGTGAGGCTCCTGAGCAGGGCCTCGTCCATCGGTGGGGTCATTCCGTGATGGTGGGATGCGCGCCCAGGAACGGACGCAGTTCGAGCCACTCGTGGATCGGCTTCCCGCCCGCCCCGGGAGCGGCCGACAGCTCTCCGGCCAGCTCGAGGGCGCGCTCGTAACTGTCGACGTCGATCACCATCCAGCCGGCGATCAGGTCCTTGGTCTCCGCGAACGGGCCGTCGGTGACCGGGGGGCGGCCCTCCCCGTCGTACCGGACGAAGGTCCCCTCGGGGGCGAGCGCCTGACCGTCGACGAACTCGCCGGTCCCTTCGAGCCGGGCCGCGAAGTCGTTCATGTACTGGATGTGCGCCGAGATCTCCTCGGGCGTCCACCGGTCCATGGGCACGTCGTTGACCGCCGCCGGAGCGCCGCGGTAGTGCTTGAGCAGGAGGTACTTGGCCATGGTGGTTCTCCTCGGTGCTGGTGCGACCCATTGTGGTCGCGTTCACCCCTGGGACGGAGCCGGCCACGTCTTCTCGACATCCCGTCCGACGTTCTTTTGACACGTGTGGACGAGCCCGTGCGGGCGCCGGTACGGACCCGCACGAACGTGAAGGCGATCCCCCGCATAGGACGCGGTTCGGCGCGTCAGTCCTTGCTCGCCGACTGCCAGCTCATGCCCCAGCCGTACTCGATGTCCGCCGCCTGCTGCTTGAAGACGCCGGGCGCCGGCAGGAGGTACTTGGCCTCCCGCCGGACGATCAGCTCCCCGCCCACGTTCTCGATCAGTGCGATCGCGGCCACCGGCGACGGGACGGTGCATTCGTCCAGGCGCACTTCGATCGGCGGACCGACCGGCGGATGGAGCGTGGCGACCCCTTGGAGCCCCGCGAAGCTGGTGGCCCCGGTGTAGATGACCACGAACACCAGGAGGCGCTCGATCTCGGCCGAGTGATCGAGGTTGATCATGAGGTTCTCGCCGGCCTCGCTCGCCCCGGTCCGGTCGTCGTGGTCCAGCTGGACGTACGGCGGCTGGTGGAAGGAGCCGAACTGGTTGTCGATGGGGTGGACGATGCCCTTGGTGCCGTTCCGCAGCTCCCACAGGCAGGAGAGGTCGAGATCGACGTCCTCCAGCCGGACGGCGTCCTGCCCCTTTCGCATCCAGCCGCGCGGCGGCGCGGCGGCGCTCCACGTGAGATTGACCCGCATGCCCCCAGAGGTGGCCCCCTGCTTGGTCAGCGACACCGCGGGGGCCGCCTTCGTCAAGGTGATCTTCGACAGCCGTACCGGACGGGCGGGCGCGGGAGGATCCACCGCCCGCTGCACCGGTACCGGTACGGGCTGAGATGGGGCCGGGGACGGGGCCGCGGCCGGGGCCGGGGCCGGGGCCGGTGCGGGATCGTCGACCGTGATCCCGAAGTCGGTGGCGAGTCCGGCCAGCCCGGAGGCGTACCCCTGGCCCACCGCCCGGAACTTCCACGCGCCGGCCCGCCGGTACAGCTCCCCGAGCACGAACGCGGTCTCCGTCGTGGCATCCGTGGCGTCGAACCGGGCCGTCTCGGCGCCGCTCCGCGCGTCCAGCACGCGTACGAAGAGGCCGGAGACCCGGCCGAACGTGCCGTCGGTGGAAGCCGCGACCACCACGGTCCCGATCTCCTCCTCCACCCCGGACAGCGTCACCCCGATCGTTTCGACCACGCCCGTGCCGTCCTGGCGCCGTCCCTCGTGGCGCACGGCACCACTGGGGTGCACGGGTTGGTTGTAGAACACGAAGTCGTCGTCCGACCGCACCCTGCCCGCTGCCGTGAGCAGCAGGGCCGACACGTCCACATCGGGCGCTCCGGGACCCGATCGCCACCCCAACTCCACCCGGACCGTGGCGCTCGGCACCGGTACGTTGGCACCCTTCCGCATGGACATGCGGTCCCCCTTCCGCTCAAGGTCTCCCACTCCCGCAGCGTACGAGGAATTGGTGCGCTCCCCTCCCCGAAGGCGGCGATTGCTTCCGCACCGGGGGAAGCCGTGGGGCCCCGGCATGATGGGACGGTGATCACCATTCATCTGAAGTACGAGATCGACGTCGACAAGCTCGCGGAATTCGAGGAGTACGGGCGCCGTTGGGTCCGGCTGGTCAACCGGTTCGGAGGCACCCACCACGGCTACTTCCTGCCCAGCGAGGGCGACAGCGACATCGCCTACGCCCTCTTCTCCTTCCCCGGCTTCGCCGCCTACGAGCAGTACCGCACGGACAGCATGTCCGACCCCGAGTGCCAGGCCGCCTTCGACCTGGCGCGCGAATCCCGCTGCATCAAGCGGTACGAGCGCCGCTTCCTGCGGCCGCTCGACACCCCCGGCCAGTGAAACGTCCGGTCCGGCGCCCGCGCGTGGCGGAGGGTGGGCGGGCGCCGGACCGGCCCGGTCCGCGGGGTCGGGTCACCCTTCGCGGTCCATGACGCGACGGGCCGCCTCGGCCTCCGCCGCGGGCGGTGACAGTTCGTCGAGCGTGTCGAGCTCGTCGTCCGAGGCCAACTCCCGCTCCCAGGCGGCCGCGAGCCGCTCCTGCTCCTGCGGCGGTCTGCTGGTGACGGCCTCCTGCTGCTGCGGTCCCAGAGCCGCGAGGAAACGCCCGACCGCGTCCGTCGGCATGCCGTACTCCTTCTCGCCGTGGGGGAGGCAGCGGCGATCGCGATGCCGTGCCCGGCCCAGGATGGCGAACCGGTCCGGAGCGGGCGGCCCGACACGGCGGTCCGCCACCCGAATGCCGCGCCCGGTGCCGCACCGGTCCGCCGTGCGGCTGCGCGTCACGGGGGCGTGGAACTCCCCGCGCTCCCCGCACGCTCCACCTCCCGGGCCCGTCCTTGCTCCCGCTCCTGCTCCCGCTCCCGCCCTCGCCCCGTGGGCCGGTCCGGCCGGAATCCGACGGCCAGCACGACCGCGCCGATCAGGGCGAACCCGGCCGTCCAGAGCGCCCCGACGTGCATGGCGTGCAGGAACGCGGTGTCGGCGGCCGCTGCGAGCCGGGTGTCGTGCGTGGCCGCCGCCACGTGCCGGGCGAGTTCGGCCGAGACCCGCGCCGGTTCCCGCACCGGATCGGGGAGGCCGGTCAGCGAGCCGTCGATCGCACGCCGGTAGACGATCGAGGTGATCGTGCCGCCGGCCGCGATGCCCAGCACGCTGCCGGTCTGGCGCAGGGTGCTGTTGACCGCGCTGCCCGCGCCGGACCGCTCCAGCGGCAGGGAGCCCAGGACCGCGCCCGTCACGGGAGCGATCACCATGCCGATCGCGGTGCCCTGGACCAGCACGACCGCCGCGTACCAGACGATCGGTGTGGTCGCCCCGAACAGGGCGAAGGAGCCCATCGCCGCGGCCGCGACGGTCAGCGCGATCGAGGAGACGAGCCGGACGGAGGTCCGCCGGGCCAGCCGGACGGCGATCGGGGAGCCGACGACCACCCCGAGGGCTCCCGGGAGCGCGAGGAGCGAGGCGTCCAATGCGGAGAACTGGCGGACGCCCTGCACGTAGAAGGCGAGGTAGAAGGATCCGGCCGTCATGGCCAAGAAGACCGTCATCAGGGTCAGGTTCCCGGCGGCGAAGCGGCGCTGCGCCAGCAGCCGGGGGTCGAAACTGGGGTGGGCGATCCGCAGCTCGACGACGACGAACGCGGCGATCAGTGCGAAGCCGACGAGGGTGGATCCCCAGACCCGCGGCTGGGCGAAGGAGGCGTCCTGGCCGGCGCGGATCAAGCCGTACGCGAGGATGCCCAGCCCGCCGGTCGACAGCAACAGCCCGGCCGGGTCCAGGCGGCGGACCTGCGGGCTGCGGGAGTTGGGCACGTACCGGGCGATGAAGCCGAGGCCGAGGACGACGACGGGCACGTTGACGAGGAACACCGACCCCCACCAGAACCTCGCGAGCAGTATTCCGGCGAGGATCGGCCCCGCTGCGAGGCCGACCCCGGCGAAGGACGACAGGGTGCCGAAGGCCGCCGGGCGCTGCGCCGGCTCGAACGTCCAGCTGACCACCGCCATGGTGGCCGGGACGAGCAGCGCGGCGCCGGCGCCCATCACGGCGCGGGCGGCGATGAGTTGGCCGGGCGTGGTGGCGTAGGCGGCGAGGGCGGAGGCGGCGCCGAAGAGCGCCGTGCCCGTCAGCAGCAGGTTGCGGTGGCCGAACCGGTCACCGAGGGCGCCTCCGGTGAACATCAGGCCGGCAAAGGCCAGTGTGTAGGCGCCGGTGGCCCATTGGAGCTCCCCGGGGGTGGCCCCTAACCCCCGCACGGGGTCGGAGAGCGTCTCGAACGCGGTGGTCAAGATGGTGCCGTCGAGCCAGATGAGGAGCTGGGCGAAGACGAGGACGCCGAGGATGAGCCGCTGACGGTCCGGTGGTGGGGTGGACGACGCCGGTGACGTGGGTGAGGACATGCGTGACTGCCTCCGCATCGGGACGAGTTGGGTTTCGGGGGCGCGCATCCCGGAGCGCGCGACGGTGGCGCGCCGCCCAAGAATCGTCAGGTACCTGACGGTTCACTCATCGTGGCAAACTCGTAAAGTACCTGTCAATCGTGAATCCGGAGGTCGTCCGATGGGCGAGCAGAGTCACCGTCGGGTGCTGAGCTTCGTGGTGCGCCACGCCTGGCTCAGCATGCGGGCGGCGATCGGGGCGGAGCTGGAGGAATTCGGTCTCACCGTGCCGCAGTTCGCGACCCTGATGATCGTGGGGGAGTCCCCGGGCATCTCGGTGGCCCAACTGGCCCGCTTGGTCGGGAGCTCCCGTCAGGCCGCCAACGAGATGCTCGCGGCGCTGGAACGTGACGGCCTGATCGTCCGGGCCCCGCACGCCACCGACCGCAGGACGCACCAGTTGAGCCTCACGGAGCTCGGACACGCGCGCTACGAGGACGCGCTCCCGGCCGTCCAGCGGCGCGAGGCCGAACTGGAGGCGGGGCTGACGCCGGAGCAGTGCGAGGCGGCGTTCGTCTGGATGTCGGCCATGTCGAACGCCTGCCAGGAGGTGCGGAGGAACTGACCCGGCCCCGGCCCGGGTCCCGGCCCCGGGTCCCGGCCTAAGGGGGCGGGCCCGGTCATGCCGGGGGTCGTGGGTCGGCTCAGGGCGTGGACTTCCAGCCCTGCCCGTGGAGCCGTTCGAATCCGTCCAGGAGGAGGTCGAGCGCGAACTCGAACTCGAACTGGTCGTCGCACCCCTGGCCGACGACCGACCGCCGGTCGTGCGCCACCGCCCGGGCCAGTTCGGTGACGTGGGGGTACCGCCGGGCCATCGCCCCGTACGCGGCCGCCCGCGCCCGCTCGTCCTGCGGCGCGGTGCCCGCCGGGTCGTCGAACAGCTCCTCGGTGAAGCCCAGCACCCGGCTGCCGAGGGCGTGCATCGCGTGGTGGGTGAGGTCGGTCGAGAAGCCGCCGGCCCGGAACGTTCCGATCACCGAGTCGAGGTACGTGAGCACCGCCGGCGTCGGGCTGGTGCGCGACCGGATCACCTGAGCTGCCCAGGTGTGCGCGAGGAGGGCGCCGCGCGCCCCGAGGATCCGCCCGCGGACCGCGCTCTTCCAGTCGGATCCGGGGACTTGGGGCGCGATGCCCGAGACGACGACTTCCACCATGCCGTCCAAGAGCTCTTCCTTGTTGGCCACGTGCTTGTAGAGCGCCATCGGTACGACGCCCAGCTCCTGGGCCAGTCTGCGCATGCTCAGCGCCTCGATCCCGGCGCCGTCGGCGAAGGCTACGGCGGCGCGCAGCACCCGGTCCCGACTCAGCGGGGTCCGGCGCGGTTCCTGCGGCTGCTCGGGCATGTGGGCTTCTCCCTCGATCCGTTCCCGGGGTCGTGCGGGCGGCGTCCGAACCGCCTTGACGAGTGTACGGCGTACACCTAGGGTGAGCGCCAACCGTCGGGTGTACGCCGTACACCCATAAGGGAGGGGCTGTTCCGCATGGGCTCAACCAGGAGAACCGCGATCGTCACGGGTGTGCTGTTCCTCGTCACCGAGGTCGCCGCGATCGGCGGCCTCGCGCTCTACCGCCCCGTTCTGCACGACACCGGCTACGTCTTGGGGCCGGGCGCCGACTCCCGGGTGTTCCTGGGGGCGCTGTGCGAGTTCGTGCTCGCGCTGGCGGTCACGGGTACGGGGGCCGCGCTGTACCCGGTCCTGCGGAGGCGGAACGAAGGGGCCGCCATCGGCTACGTCTGCGGGCGCCTGCTGGAGGCGGCCGTCATCGTCGTCGGCATCATCAGCGTGCTGTCGGTGGTGACGCTGAGGAGGCAGGCGGAGGGCGCCGCGAGCACGGACGGGGCTTCCCTGGTCACGGCCGGCCAGGGCCTGGTGGCGTTCCATGACTGGACGTTCCTGTTCGGGCCGAACTTCGTCCTCGGGGCCAACACCCTGGTGCTGGCGGGCCTGATGTACACCTCGCGGCTCGTACCGCGGTCGATCGCCGTCCTGGGACTGGTCGGCGGGACGATGATCTGCGCGTCGGCGACCGCCGTGCTCTTCGGGGCCTACGAACAGGTGTCGGTGGCGGGTTCGCTCGCGGCGCTTCCTGTGTTCGCCTGGGAGGTGACGCTGGCCGTCCGGCTGCTCGGCAAGGGCTTCGACGCGGGAGCCGACGCCGAGTGACGGCCCCCGTCGGCCCCCGTCGGCCCCCGTCGGTTTTCGTCGTCCTTCGTCGTCCTTCGTCGTCCCTCAGGACATCCGGTCCACGTTCCACATCGGCAGGCCCCGGAAGAACTCCACGGCCTCCGCGCGCCAGTACGGCTCCCAGGACGCGGCCTCCGCGGCGGCGGCCTCCGCGTGCCGCCGGATCTCCGCCTTGAGCCGCCGGTCCACGCCGGCGGCGCGGGCGATCTCCCTGATCCGGCCGAGGGTTTCGTCCGGGCAGCCGGGATCGCCGAGCGCGGCTTCGACGAGGGCTGCGTCGGCCCCGGTCGCCGCGGCCAGGACCGCACGGACGGCGTAGGTGCGGCGGCCCGAGCGGATGTCGGCCCCGGTGGACTTCACCTCGGCCGCCGGGTCGTCGCCGGACGGGCCGAAGAAGTCGAGGAAGTCATCGCGCATCTGCTCGGAGACGCCCACCAGCCGGGAGTAGCGGTGCAGTCGGGCGCGGTGCGGCGCCGGGTCCCCGCCCGCGGCCAGCAGGCCCATCGTCAGCGGCGCCAGGATCGAGTACCGCGCGCTCTTGAAGTCGGTGACGGTGTGCAGGAACTCCTCGTCGGGCAAGGTGTGGGAGTCCCGCTCCAGGTCGGCGATCTGCCCGGCCACGGTCTCGGCCGCGGTACGGGTGTGCACGCCGAGCAGGGCCTGGCGGAGCTCGGCGGGAACCTCGGCTTCCAGCAGCACCTGGGTGGACAGGAACGCGGCGAGGTCCCCGGCGAGCATCGCGAGCCCGAGGGCGGTGGCGTCCTGGCCGGGGAACTCCCGGCGGTACGCGTAGTACGTCGAGGGGCCGCCGCGCCGCAGGGGCGCGTCGTCGATGATGTCGTCGTGGACGAGCCCGTGCGTCTGGAGCAGTTCGATGCTCAGCGCGGCCTCGGCGAGCCCCGGTACCTCGTCGGCGGTGACCAGCCGGGCCGCCTCGTACAGCAGGACGACCCGCAGCCGCTTGCCGCCGCGCATCGAGAACTCCCGTAGGAGCTCCAGGCAGCGGGGGACGTACCGGCTGGGCACCGGGACGTCGAAACGCTCGCCGAGGCTGTCGAAGTACTGCTCGAACCGGGCGTCGAAGCGGATCCGGTGACCGGCGACGCGTTCCAGGGTGGTGGCCGTGACGTTGACGTGCATGAAGATCAGTATCGATCACGGCCCCGGCCGCCCGGATCCGGTCCAGCACGTCGGGGGAGTGCCTGCCTCCGCTCGGCGGGAGCCCCCGAACGGGTTCATCCGCCCGAGGGCACGGCAGAGAGACAGGCCCGCAGCTCGGCTTCGCCGGCGTTTCCGCCCGTGCACATGATCGCCACCCGCTGTCCGGCGAGGCCGTCGCGCGCGGCGAGGAGCGCCGCCAGCGGTGCGGCGGCAGCCCCCTCGGCCACCGTTCGGGCATCGCGCATGAGCAGCCACTGGGCCCACCGGATGTCGTCGTCGCCGACCAGCTGGAAGTCCGCGAGGTGCTCCCGGAGCAGGCGCTGCGTCAGCTCGAAGCCCGACCCGGTGGCCAGGCCCTCCGCCGTCGTGGTGTTCGGACGCTCGACGCAGCGGCCCGAGCGCCAGGAGTCGTGCGCGGCCGGCGAGCGGCGGGACTGCACCGCGATGACGCGGCAGCGCGGGCTGACCGCCGCCGCCACCAGGCAAGCGGCGGCGGCGCCACTGCCGCCACCGACCGGCACGATGACCGCGTCGAGGTCCGGTTCCTGTTCGAAGACCTCCAGGAACGTGGTGGCCACGCCCGCGATCAGAGCCGGCTCGTTCGCCGCGCTGACCAAGCGCATCCCGCGCCGGGGGGCGAGCTCCTCGGCGTGGCGGCGGGCCTCCTCGAAGTCCGCGCCGTGTTCGACCAGTTCGGCGCCGAGGCGCCGCACGGCTTCGGCCTTCAGGGGGTTCGGGTCCTTCGGCATGACGATCGTGCAGGGGACGTGGAAGAGCGCCGCGGCATGGGCGAGGGACTGCGCGTGGTTGCCGGTGGAGTACGAGAGGACGCCCCGCGCACGCCCGGCGGGGTCCATCGCGGCCAGCAGGGTGACGCCTCCGCGGACCTTGAGGGCGCCGGTCGGCTGCAGGTTCTCGTGTTTGACCAGAACGCGGATCCCGGCGCCGACGGTGGAGTCGAGGGCGGGATAGGAGAGCAGAGGGGTCGGGGACAGGTGCGGGCGCTGCAGACGATGCGCACGAAGGACGTCGGAGATCGTGGGAGTGTGCATGCCCTCATGCTGCGCAGCAGGCAATCCATAGGACAAATGTCAGTTTCCGATGCATTCATCGATATCATCGATGAATGTTCGACGAGAACCGACTCCGGGTGTTCGCCGCCATCGCGCGCGAGGGTTCGGTGACGGCTGCGGCCGCGGCGCTGCACTACGCGCAGCCGTCCGTCAGCCACCACCTCGCCAGGCTCGAAGCCGAAGCCGGCGTGCCGCTCGTTCAGCGGGCAGGTCGTGGCATCCGGCTGACCGAGGCCGGCCGGCTGCTCGCCGATCGCGCGGAGGAGATCCTCGGCCGGATCGATTCGGCCCGGACCGAACTCGCCGCCCACGCCGGACTCAGCGCCGGACGGGTCCGCCTCGCCGCGTTCCCCTCGGCGCTCGCCACGCTCGTACCCCCGGTGGCCGCCGCCTTCGGCGTCGCACACCCGGACATCGAGCTGGCACTGACGGAAGCGGAGCCTCCCGAAGCGCTGGCGGCCCTACGGCGCGGCGAGGCCGATGTCGCCTTCACCTTCCACCACGGTGACGGTCCGCCCGGTGGCCGCGAGGGCCACACCGTGACACCGATCCTGCACGAGCCGCTCTACGTCGTCAGCCGGGCCGGCGCATCCTGGCCGGGTCCCCGCACCGAGCTCGACACCTACCGCGGACAACGGTGGATCGCCGGCTGCGAGCGGTGCCGTACGCACCTGCTGTCAGTGTGCGGGAAACGCGGCTTCGCTCCTACGATCGCCTTCGAGACCGACGACTACGTCGCAGCCCAGGCACTCGTGGCCGCCGGCCTCGGCGTCAGTACGCTGCCCGGCCTCGCCCTGCGCGCTCATCTCCACCCCGGCGTGCGGATCGACCGCCTACCGGACGACCACCGCTTCGTCGACGCCGTCGTCTACGGCGCACCACCGCTCCCGGCCCCGGTCGAAGCCTTCCTGAAGGTCCTCGAGGAGACCGCCCTCCAGCCGGTGCCCTGGCCCTGACGGCAGGACCCGCCCGTGCCGGGCCGGGCGGTCCTCAGCCGCTGCGAGGACCCTTGGCAGGCGGCCTCAGTCCCACCAGAACGTCCAGTGAGCGTTGCCCAGCAGCGCCTGCTCCGCGTAGCACCGGATGCTCTCGTACCCCTGCCAGACGTTGTCCGGGCAGAAAGCGAAGTGTTCCGCGGCGACCGCGAGGGCCTCGTCCGGTGACTGCGGTGGAGCCGCCACGGACAGGTCCAGCCGCGCGTACGACAGAGCGACCACCCGGGCTCCGAAGCGGTCCTCCCAGGAACGAAGAACGGCACACAGCCGCGCCACGTCGTTGACGTGGTTGACCGGCCCCGACCAGCCGATCGCCGCAGGGATGTCCGCAGGCCGGCCCGCCGGGACCAGCGCGAGCCGGGGGCTTTCGAGCCAGGGCCCGATCAAGGCATCGGCGACGTTCCCGGCGGTCGTCTCCGGATCTGCCGGCGCCCCTCCCACCGGCGCGAGCCCGGGCCAGGGACCGGTGAACGGGGCGATGGCCTCGCCGGAGTCCTCTTCGTCTTCGTTCTCCTCGGTTTCCGATACCGCCGACTCCCACAGGGCCTGGAGAACGTCCTCGGCACGGTGATCGCCGGGGGCCGACATCATGCCGGGATCCAGCTCACCGCCCCACCACTCCGCACAGCCCGATGCGTCCTGAAGGAGGACGGGCTGGAGCCCCAGGGCATCTGCATCCCGGACTGACCGGGACCGGGACCGGTACCGGGCCCAGGCGCCGGGCACTGCGGTCCCGTCGGCCACCCAGAGCAGCGGCTCACGCCAAGGGCCGTCGTGGGTCTCGGTCACCAGCGAGCCCGGGGGCAGGCCGAGGCCCAACGTTTCGCCCGTTGGGTCGGTCAACAGCACCGTCAGCGGTGTGGAACGCGTCGTCATGCGGGTGAAGGTATCGGCCCCCACTGACAGCGCCTCAGTTGCAGCCAGGCCGCGCCCGGACGTCGACGAAGTGGGCCTCCCGCGGGACGTATCCCAGTGGCCCGGACCGACGCGGCCTGCGAGCCTCACCCCGTGGCTACGGAAACCGAGGTGGGAGAACTGTTGCACCAGCGAGCTGGACGACCTGTACAAGGCCGTGAGCATCGACGACGACGGCCAAGCACTCGCCCCGTTCCACGGGATGCCCGGCGCCGACCTGGACGAGTGCCAGCGCCCGGCGTGGAGCGCAACGGAAAATCGCTGGTAGACACGGTGCGCCGGCAGTTGAATGTTCTGATGAGGGATTACTGGACACCTGCCCATCAGGCAGTGGAGCAAGAGGACGCCGAGTCCTTGGCGCGGCTGCTGGCCGAAGGGGCCGATCCTGATGAGGTCTTCAGCAACATGACGCTGCTGACGCACGCGATCGATACCGAGGGCGATGGAGCCCAGCAGACGGGCGAACCGCTCACGGTTCACACCACGGCGGTCCTGCTGGCTTTCGGAGCTGACCCCGAGCTCGCGGCCCCCGGCGGCCGTACGCCCGTGGAGCAGGCGAGTCGGTACGGTCACCACCTGGCGTTGGACTTGCTGCGGGTCCACATGAGCGGGCGAGTCGGCGGTAGTGAAGCCAGGCGCGCCAGCCAGGGCGTCCACAGGGGGCAAGCCCTGGTGGCGTTCCTCAAGGCACGGCTGGACGAGGAGGCCGACCTGGCCCGGCGCTGCGACGGTGACGGATGCGGGCGATGGTCCGCCCACGGGCACACGGTCGATTTCTGTCAGGCGGAGCTCGCAGGTTTCCACCCCACGATCGCCTCGCATGTGGCCCTGCACGATCCGGCCCGCGTCCTGCGCGAGGTCGGGGCCAAGCGAAGCATTCTGGCCCGCCACGTCCTCAGTCCGGCCGTGGGCGACCCGGAAACACCGTGGGACGACCGTGATGACTGCCAGTTCGACGGAGAACCCTGGCCGTGCGACGACCTGCTCGACCTTGCCTCGCCCTACGCCGACCACCCTGACTTCCCCCGAAGCGCCTGAAGCGGCACGACCTGGAGCAGAGCACACGACGCAGGCGCCGCCCCGGGCCGAGCCCGCCGTACGGTGCCTTCAGCTCGGGTTCCGCCGTCCCTCCGGCAGGTTGAGGACAGCGGTGACGTCGTGTGCGAGATCGGGGTGGCTGCGTACGCCGATCTGCGGGCATCGACCAGGGGTTCCAGTAGCGTCGGTTCCATGATCACCCCTGATGCCCTCGATGCCCTCGTCCGCCTCTGCCCGCCGCCCGCCGATCCGCCGCCCGCAGTGGACTGGGTGCAGGCGGAGCGCACCCTGGGAGTGGCTCTGCCCACCGACTACAAGCGGCTCGTCGAGACCTACGGCGACGGCCTCTTCGACGACACGCTCTGGCTGCTCGTCCCCCACTCCGCCCACAACGACTGCGACCTGTACGCGCAGACGAGGGAGCGGGACGAGATCTTGGCCAACCTATGGGAGTTCGAGGCGAAGCCCGTCGGCCTGCTGGAAACGGGGGCCCGGGTCCTGCCGTGGGCATTCGAGGAGGGCACGGGGGCCTTCCTGTACTGGCTGGCGAGGCCCGGCCAGCAGCCCGATGAGTGGACCGTGCTCTACAACGAGGGGCGCGGCCCCCTGTGGGAGGCCCACGACACGGGGTGCTCGGACTTCCTTCTGGCGGTGCTCACGGGAACGGCGGAAACGGAATACTTCGGCCACTTGAGCGAGGTGCCGAAGCCGACGGAGCACTGGTTCGAAACGGCCGACCACGCCTTCGGCACGTCCCGCCACTGAGACTCCGGGCAGCAGGGCTGTGGATCAATCGCGTGGTAGCGTCGCTGCGGAGGCTCAGAGGTGCCCGCCCCGGACGAGATGTGCGCCGTACCCGGCCCGCTAAGACGACGCACTCAGGAGGCGTCATGGCTGCAGACACGTCCTTCATCGACTTCGACGGCCAGTCTTCTCGGCCCCGCGCGTTGGACGTCCGCTGGATCCACGGCTCACCGTCGTCCAAGCACAACACCGACCCGGACATCCAGGTCTACGAGTACGACGAGCACACGGTCATCCTGCGGCAGAACAAGGCGATCCACTACGAAGCGCCGTTCCTGTTCCTGCTGTTCGGCAACGACCGGGCCGTGCTCATCGATACCGGGGCCACTGCGTCACCTGCGTTCTTCCCCTTGCGCGTGGTGGTGGACCGGCTCGTCGACGACTGGCTCGCCCGCCACCCCCGCCCGGAGTACCACCTCCTGGTGCTGCACACGCACGCCCACGGCGACCACATCGCGGGCGACGGCCAGTTCGCCGACCGCCCCCGCCCCACGGTGGTCGCAGCGGAACTCCCCACGGCCTGGACGTATTTCGGATTCGACGAGAACCCCACGGCCGTGGCGAGGGTCGATCTGGGCGGCCGCACGCTCGAGTGCCTGGCCACCCCCGGGCACCACGAGGCAGCCGTCACGTTCTACGACGCGTGGACCGGGTTCCTGCTCACCGGCGACACGGTCTATCCGGGCCGCCTCTACGTCCAGGACTGGTACGCCTTCGCCCGGACCATCGACCGCCTGATCGAGTTCTGTGAACGCAGACCGGTCACCCACGTCATGGGCTGTCACATCGAGATGACCACCGAACCGGGCGTGGAGTACCCGGTCCGCACCACGTACCAGCCCCACGAACCCCCACTGCAGATGACGACCGGCCACCTGCACGAGATCCGCGCCGCACTCGACGAGATGGGTGACCAGCCCCGCCGGCTCGCCCTCGCCCGCTTCGTCATCTGCCCGGACGACTGAGCCGCGCTCAACCAGCTAGCCGGCTCCCACCAGCGCATTCGCCGCCCAGACCGAGCCGCGCGCCGCCGGGGCGCACACGAAGAGTGGCCACGGGAGCACGGCCGCAGGCTCAAGGCTCGCACAGGCGTACAGCGAGGGCGGCGATGTCATCGTCGAGGCGTCCCTTGCTGTGGCGGAGGAGGTCGCGGTGAAGCGCCGTGAGCAGTTCGTCGGGCGGGGTCGGGGGCTGCCGGCGCATCCAGGCCGCCAACGGGAAGAACTCGCCGTCGCGGGCGCGGGCCTCGGCGATCCCGTCGGTATAGAGGAGCAGGAGGTCGTCGGGGGCGAAGTCGAAGGTGTCGACGCTGTAGTGGTCGCCGATCAGCTCCGCGAGGCTGAGCAAGGGGGAGGGGGTGGTGGACTCGAGGGTGAGGACCTTCCCGCGGTTCAGGAGCAGGGGCGGAGGGTGTCCGCAGTTGAGGATGTCGATGCGTCTCCCCCCGTGCGGGATCTGGACGAGGAGGGCGGTGGCGAAGCGCTCCAACGGCCCCTCGGGGGGAAAAGCGCCGTTGTAACGGGTGCTGCTGGCGTCCATGCGGCGGGCGACGTCGACCATGTCGATCTCGCCGTACGCGGCCTCCCGGAAGGCGTTCACGATCGCCGCGGCCGCCCCCACCGCCGGCAGGCCCTTGCCCCGGACGTCACCGATGAGCAGCCTGACCCCGAACGGCGTGTCGACCACCTCGTAGAAGTCCCCGCCGATGCGGGCCTCGGCCGCGGCCGCGAGGTACAGCGACTCGATCTCGATGCCGCCGAAACGGCGCGGCAGGGGGCTGAGCACCACCTGCTGCGCCGCGTCGGCGACGAGCCGTACCTGGAAGAGGGTGCGCTCCCGCTGGAGCCGGACGTGGCTCCCGTACGCGGCGGCCACGGTGACCGCGATGATCCCGGCGGCCGTCCACCACGTCCCCAGGTCCGGGAAGACGAAGCTGAGGCCGATCATCAGGATGAGACAGACCGTCCCGAGCAGGACAGTGGGCAGCACCGGCCACATGGCGGCGGCAAGGGCCGGCGCCGCGGGCAGGAGACGGCTGAAGGCCATATCCGGCGGAGTGTTGTACGCCAGGCTGGCGATGACGACGGTCAGGATGACCGGCGACAGCCGCACAAGTCGTCCCGGGCCGGGGCGCCTGCGTAGCCGCGGCCGTCCAGACTCGATCACACTTCACAGGATATCTACGTAATCGGGTCATAGCGCTCTGACGGTCAGGGCCCGGCCCTCCGGTTGCGGACAGTATCTGTCCGCAAGGGGGTGCGCTCTCGGCGTGTCGGGCGACTCCGAGCCGTTCGCCCGGGACCACAGCGGTGAGCGGCAGCCGGGGGACCTTGCCGCGCCACCGGGGCAGGGAGCAGGACCGTGCCGGCGACGCTCCCGCGGACGGCCCCGCGCGAGACCGGCCCGCCACCTACGTCGGCCGCACCGTCCGACCGGTCGGTCCGGCACGTGGGGCCCGTGCGGCACGGTGGTCCGGTCGTCCCAGGACCGGTCGGACGACGACCGTCGCCGGTCAGCCCGCTCACGGCGGGACCGGATGTGCTCCGTGTTACTCCAGTGGGCTGACGCGAGGGAGCCGAAGTGCCACGATGATCCGTGCTTCAGCAGTGTGCCGGACGGGACGCGGTGAGTGCGGTGACAGCGTGTCCCGGAGGCAGCCCTACCCCACGAAAGGGCGGACACCCCATGAGCGTCACCCCCCTCTTACCGTCCCTGGGCAGTGACCAAGGCTCGGCCGCGGACGACCCCATACGTCTCTACTACAGCCACAAGACGCAAGAGATCCTGCACAAGTACGGTCCGGGCCCCCGTGTCCACTTCCACGTGGGGCTCTACCCGGACGGCCCGCCGGACAGCACCGTCCCCCAGTACGTGCTGAAGCAGCGCCTGTTCGACGCACAGGAGCGGATCGTCGAGCACGCCGCCCGGTCGTGGGGCGCGTACGAGATGCCTCCCCGGCGCCTGCTGGACATCGGCTGCGGCCTGGGCGGGACGTCGCTGTACTGGGCGCAGGAGCACGGAGCGTCGGTCACCAGTCTCACCGTCGCGGCGGAACACATCCCGATCGTCCGGCACTTCGCGCGGCGCGCCGGGGTCGGGCAGCGGGTGAAGCCCGTACTGGCGGACGTGCACGAGCTGGACGAGACCTGCGCGTACGACGCCGTCTACGCCAACGAGAGCAGCGGCTACACCGACCGGACCCGACTCTTCCAGGTCGTCGCCAAGGCGCTGGAGCCCGGCGGATGGTTCGGGATCCAGGAACACTTCGTGGGCCGCTCCACCTGGCGCGAGTTCATCGACGGCTACTACAGAACGCGACTGGGAGTGAGAGGAGAGTACCTTGCCGCGGCCGAGACCGCCGGTTTTGAACTCGTGCACGAGGAGGACGTGACGGACTCGGTGGCGGAGTTCTGGGTGCAGTCCATGGCGTGGAACACCGCCGAACTCGACCGGCTCCGCGCGGGCGCCGGCGCCGAGCCCGGCGCCTGGACCGGCGAACGGCTCGAACAGTCGACGCTCGCGCACAGCAGGTTCTTCCGGCTCTGGCGCGACCACGCGGTGCAGACGCGGTTGCTGCGCTTCCGGCTTCGGAGCCGCCGATGACGGCGTCACCCGCACCCGCACCCGCACCCGGACCGGCACCGGCACCGGCACCGGCACCCGCACCCGCACCGGCACCGGCACCGGCACCCGAACCCACCCCTCGCCCCTCGCTCCTCGGTACGCGCCTGCCGTCCTTCTACTGCCCCCTGGAGCGCGACCTCGTCCATCCCGAGGCGAAGCAGGTGGAGGAACTGGCGGTCGAGTGGCTGGACGCCTTCGGCATCTATCCCGATCCGGTCGAGCGCGCATGGGGTCTCGCCACCCACAGCGCCGACTTCTCCTGCCGCATCGTCCCCGACGGGAACGTGGACGCCGTCCTGCTGTTCGCCCAGTGGAACTACTGGGCCAACGCCGTCGACGACTGGCAGGATTCGGGTTCCGACGAGGTGGGGACGGGCGCCGTCGTCGAACACGGCGTACGTCTGCTGCGCACCATCGAGGACCCGGGGGCCTCGGTCCTGCCCGACGGACCGATGACCCGTGCGCTGCTGGACCTGGTGCGCCGCACCCATGCGGCGCTCACGCCCTACGAGCTGCGCAGGTTCGTCGAGGGGACGCGCGACTGGCTGCTCGGAGCGGCCTGGCGGGCCGCCCGGGCCGAGGCCGGGATCATGCCGGGGCTGAACGACTTCGTCGCCATGGGTCCGCTGGCGAACGGGACGCGCTTCTCGCTGACCTGGTCCGACGTCGCACGCGGGGACCGGCTGCCGCCGGAGGTGCTCTGCTCCCGTGCTCTGACGGCACTGACGGATGCGGCGGGATTCGTCGTCAGCGCGGACAACGACCTGTTCTCCTACGACAAGGACGACCACCTGGAGCCGAGGGAGGTGAATCTGGTCAATGTCCTCGCCCACCAGGAGAACTGCTCGCCCGCCGAGGCCGTGCCGCTCGCGGTGGCCCTGCGCGACCGGGTGATGGTCCTCTTCATGACGCTGCGGGCGCGGGCGGAGGCCGGCGCGAACCCGGAATTGCGCCGGCACCTGGCGGCGTTGGGCCACTACGTGGCCGGCTCCATCACCTGGCAGAGCCGGGCACCCCGGTACGCGAGCCCGCGCAACCGGCACGAACTGCCGCTGCTGGATGCCCGGTTCGCGATTCGGTTCGCCGAAGCCCCCAGCTTTGCCGGAACCGAGCCGCCGGACGTGCCGGCCCTCGCTTCCTGGTGGCAGCGGTTGCACGACTGAGGGGTGGCGAGGGCCCCGGCCGATGCGGTCGGGGCCCTCGGCCCGGAGGCTGGAAGCCGTCAGCCGTCAGCCGTCAGCCGTCAGCCGTCAGCCGTCAGCCGTCAGCCGTCAGCCGAGGCCGAGCAGCCGCCGCCACCAGCTGACGGCGCGGTGGCGGCGACCCGCGACCGCGGGCGCTACCACGGGCTGCGGCGGGACGGCCGCGTGGACCGGGCCCCCCGCCGGCTGCTCGGCCTCGGGCTGCGCCTTCGCTACGGGGCGCGGGGCGAACCGTACCGGCAGGGACAGCAGGTGGCGTGACATGAGGGTGCCGCGCCATTGCAGCTCGCTCGCGTCGACCGCCAGTTGGAGGTCGGGCAACCGGTCCAGCAGGACCTCGATGCCGGTGTCCGCGATGGCGCGGCCGATGTCCTGGCCCGGGCACTCGTGCGGCCCGCTGCTGAAGGCCAGGTGGGAACGGTTGCCATGGACGGAGGCCGCGGGATCCGGCCGGATCAGCGGGTCCGCGTTGCCCGCGGCCAGCCCGAGGAGGATCATGTCGCCGGCCTTCACCTGCCGGCCGCCGAGCAGGGTGTCACCGGTGGCCCAGCGCCCGATGATGGTGTTGATCGGCGGGTCGTCCCACAGGACTTGCTCGAGGGCGTCGGGCAGCGTCATGTGGCCCCCGGAGAGGCTGGCCCGGAAGCGCGGGTCGGTCAGTACGGTCCGCAACGTGTTGGCGATCAGGTTCGCGGTGGTTTCGTAGGCCGCGATCAATACGACGCGCAGGTGCATCAGCACCTCGGTGTCGCTCAGGTTCGCGGGGTGCTCGATCAGCCAGGAGGCGAGGTCGCGCACGGGCCTGGCCTTGCGCTCCACGACCAGCTGTTCCAGCGTGGAGGTGACGTAGCGGTCGCTCTGGAGCGCCGTTTCGGTCCCCTGGAGCATGTCGCGCGCCGCGTTGACCAGCAGGGGCCCGTGTTCGTCGGGTGCCCCGATGAGCTGGGTCATGACCAGCATCGGGAGCTGGTCGGAGAAGGCGGACACCAGGTCGGCGTACCCTTCACCCGCGATCTGGTCGACGAGCTGGTTGGCGAAGCGCGTCACGTAGCGGCGGATGCCGCGCTTGTCGAAGCGCTCCAGGGACTCCACCACGGCCGAGCGCAGCCGCTCGTGAACGGGTCCGTCGGTGAAGTTGCACACCGGCACCCAGGAGACCATGGGGCCGAGCGGGGTGTCGGCCGGCACCCGGCCCTCTTTCATGTCGCGCCACCCGCGCGGGTCGCGGGCGAAGCGCGAGGACGTGCGCGCCACGTCCAGGTTCTCCCGGTGACCGAGGACCAGCCAGGCCGGAAGGTCCCCGCTCACCAAGACGGGTGCCACCGCCCCGTGTTCGGCGCGCAGTTTCTCGTACAGTGCGAGGGGATCGGCCTGGGCCTCCGGTCCGTGGAGCCGGTACAGGCCGCCGGCGGTCGCCGCCGCCGCGTGGGCGGGGCACTCGGGCGGTGGGGTGGGGCTGGTGGGGCCGGTATTCACATTGCCTCCTGGGTGGCTGCCTGGGCGTGCAGGTAGCGCATGAGGGTCAGCAGGACATCGCGGGACGAGTCCCGCCGTCGGGCATCGCAGACGAGGATCGGGACCGCGGGGGGCAGGTCGAGGGCCTGGCGCAGCTCCTCCAGCGGATGCTCGGGTGCGCCGGGGAAGGAGTTGACGGCCACGACGAAGGGGACGCCCCGCTCCTCCAGCCGTCCGATGACGTCGAAGCTGATCTCCAGTCGACGGGTGTCGAGGAGGACGACCGCTCCGAGCGCGCCCTCGAAGAGCCCGCGCCACAGGAACCAGAAGCGCTCCTGGCCGGGAGTTCCGAACAGGTACAGGACGAGCTCGTCGTTGATGCTGACGCGGCCGAAGTCCATGGCGACGGTGGTGGTGACCTTGCGGTCCACGCCCCAGGTGTCGTCGACGCCGACGCCGGCCCTGGTCATCGTCTCCTCGGTCGTCAGCGGCCTGATCTCGCTGACCGCACCGACCATCGTCGTCTTGCCCACGCCGAATCCGCCGACGACGACGACCTTCACGGCGGCCGCCGCCGTCTGCGGGAGCATGTCCGCCTCGCGCGGCCCGGCGGGCGGGTCAGAGCTTCTGAAGTCCATCGATCACTGCCTCGATCAGAGCAAGGTCGGGTAGCTGCGCGGCGGGAACGGGCGGGCGGACGTACACGCGTCGAGCGGCCATCAGGTCCCCGACCAGCACGGTGACGACGCTCACGGGCAGGCCCGCGTACGCGGCGATCTCGGCCACCGACAGCGGTGCCTGGCACATCCGCAGGATGGCCGCCTGTTCGGGCTGCATCTCGGGCCGGGCGGACCCTTTGGCCACGACTAAGGTCACGAGGTCCAGATGGACGGCCGTGGAGGGTCCACTGCGTCCGCCGGTGATGACGTAGAGCCGTTCGGGGCTGGCGTCCTCCCAGCTCGCGGGCGGCTCATTCACGCGGGCTGCCCGTCATGTCGGGGCGGGCTGCTCAGGTGGTCCCCCATTCGGGTCACGAGGTTGCGCATCTGCGCGCCCATCAGGCCCGCGTCCACGCCCTCGTCGGCGAGGACCGCGAGGTAGGAGCCGTCGCCGGCGGCCATCAGGTAGAAGAACCCGCCGTCCATCTCGATCACGACCAGGCGCATCCTGCCCTCCGAGCGGGGCAGTTCCGCGGCCACCGCTCCGGCCAGGCTCTGCAGGCCCGCGCAGGCCGCTGCCAGGCGGTCGGCCGTGTCGGTCTCGGCCCCGTACTGCGCCACGCAGAGCCCGTCCGCGGACAGCACGATCACGTGCCGCGTCTGCGGCACTCCGGCCGCGAGGTCCTTGAGCATCCAGTCCATGCTGCTGATTCGCTGAGTCATCATGCTTACGCCCCCTTGGTCGCTGAACCCGACGTTCCTTCGGTGCCCGGCACCTCGTGGCCGGGCGTGCCGGACAGTCCGCTGTGGAACGCCTCCAGCCACATTCCGGGGCCGCCGTCGTCCGCCGACCGGGGCTCCGCGGCCGGCCGGGCGTCGGAGGTGGCCACGCGGTCCTTCCGGCGGCGCTGCGGCAGGCCGTTCGCGGTACGTGCGCCGACCTCCGCCTCCCCGGCGGCGACGGGTGCCGGCCTGGGCACCGGAGCCGGCCGGGGCGTGCCCGTGCCCTGCGACGAGCGGTCGAAGGGGTGCTCGCGCGGGGTGGCGGCCACGGCCCTGGGCCCCGAGGAGGAGCCGATGCCGTGGGCGAGACCGGTCGCGGAGGTCGCCGTGGTGATCAGGTGCTGCGGCACGATCACCACGGCGCGGACGCCGCCGTACGCGGACGAACGCAGGGACACCTGGAACCCGTACGCCTGCGCCAGCCGGCCGACCACCGCCAGGCCCAGCCGCGGCGTCTCGCCCAGGTCGTTCAGGTCGATGCCGGACTGCGCCTGCGCGAGCATCTTCTCCGCCCGGGCGCGGGCCTCCTCGCTCATGCTCAGTCCGCCGTCCTCGATCTCCACGGCGATGCCCGACTGGACCTCGACGGCCGTGAGGTGGACGCGGGTGTGCGGCGGCGAGTACCGGGTGGCGTTGTCCAGCAGCTCCGCCAGGGTGTGGATCAGCGGCTCCACGACGGGACCGACGACGGCGACCTCGGTGACCGAGTGCAGATCCACCCGCTGGTAGTCGATGATCCTCGACATCGCGCCGCGCATCACGCTGTACAGGGTGACGGCCCTGCTCCACTGGCGGCCGGGGCGCGCACCGCCGAGGACCGAGATGGAATCGGCGAGCCGGCCGATCAGGGCGGTGCCGTGGTCGAGCCGCAGCAGGTCACCGAAGACGTCCGGGTTGTTCCCGTGCCGGTCCTCCATCTCGCGCATCTCGTGCGCCTGCTGGTGGACGATCGCCTGCACGCGTCGGGCGACGTTCACGAAGGCCCGCTGTGCCGAGTCGCGCAGGCTCTCCTCGTTGTCGACCGCGTCGACGACGTGGGCCAGGACGGCCTGGAGGGCGGCCCTGAAGCGCGGGGTCAGGGCCTCGTCGTCGCCCCAGCGGGTGCCGTGGCCGCCGCGCCCTCCCAGGGCGGTCAGCACCTCCTCGGCCGGCTCGCCCTTGCGCAGTCGCTCGATGGCCTCGGGCAGGACCGCCTCGGACAGCCGGGCCGTCTCGGTCTGCTGCCGGGCCAGGGCGTGCTGGAGGGCTGCGACCTGGGCGCGCCCGGCGGCGAGCGCGCGGCCGCGCCGGCGTGCCTCGACGAAGACCGCTGCGGTGCACACGGCGCCGACGGCGATCAAGGCGGTGCCGAGCGGTGCCGAGGGGGAAGCCAGCGCGCCCACCAGGCAGGCGGCGGCCACGACCGCGATCGCGGGCAGCATCCGGCTCGCTCTTCCCTCCAGGTGGGGACTTTCGGGGGGAGTACCTCTTTGCTCCATCGGCGTCCTCGAACTATCGAAAAGGGGGACCTTCTGACCGGTGGGCGGGAGCATAACTACGCCCAACTTCGCTGATGTGGGCTTTCGTTGGAGTTCATCGGACCGGAGGAACCGATATGCGCCATCGATGGCGTCGAATTCCGGCAAGGGAAGGGGGGGCGCGTGCGGCGTGCGGCGGCGTAACGGGAGGTCGGCGGCGTGCCGACCCCGTGCGCGGCGCGGGTATCCGCGGTCGTGTTCCGACCGGTTCGGCCGCATCGCCCCGTCCTTCGGTGGCGCCCCGGACGGAAATGCGCTAGGGGTGCCCCGCCGATCGGACCGGGCGGCGCGAGCCCGGTTCGATCGGCGGGGCACCTCTTAGGAGCGCGGCTCGGGCGCGGCCGGGCCGAGGCCGGTGACCAGGACGTCGAGGGCGAGGTCGGTCGCTTCGTCCAGCGGCGTGTCCTCGAGCAGGGAGCCGACGGCCAGGGCCGCGAGGCCGTGCACCACGGAGAAGGCGACCTGGGCGAGCCGGGCGGGGTCGCCCGCCCGTACGACGCCCTCCTGCTGGGCGAGGGAGAGCAGTCCGGCGGCGATGTCCAGGCTCTGGTGGCCGAGCTCGCGGAGCTCGGCGCTGGAGTGGTCGGCGCGCTTGGCCGTGAACATCAGGCTCAGCAGCGGGGCGTGCGCAACGGCGAAGTCGATGTACGCGCGGCCCATGCGGGCGAGCCGGCCGGTGACGGGGCCGGGCTCGTCCACGGCGTCCCGCAGGCGTGCGTTGAGCCGGGTGAAGCCGCCCACGGCGAGCGCGTCCAGCAGCGCCTGCCGGTCGCGGAAGTGGCGGCCCGGCGCCGCGTGGCTGACGCCGAGGTCCCGCGCGAGGGCGCGGAGGGAGAGGCTGTCCGCCCCCGAGGTCGCGAGCACGTCTTCCGCGCGCGCCAGCAGGGCCTCCCTGAGATTGCCGTGGTGATAGGGCGCATCGGCGTCGGCCAAGGCGGTCTCCTCCCTCGATGTTGTCATTGACAACAATGTTTGCTCTGTCTACATTCAAGTATCGACCATCACCCGGAGTCCCGGAACGGAGCGCCGACCCATGTCTATGACATACCGCGGAACCACAGCCCTGATCACCGGGGCGAGTGCAGGCCTCGGCGTCGAGTTCGCCCGGCAGTGGGCCGAGCGCGGAGCGGACGTCGTCCTCGTCGCCCGGCGCGTCGACCGGCTGGAGGAGCTGGCGGCCGACCTGGAGCGCCGGTGCGGGGTCACGGCCCGCCCGATCGCCGCGGACCTCGCCCGGCCCGGGGCCGCGGCGGCGCTGCGTGCGGAGCTCGACGCACTCGGCGTACCGGTCCACACGCTGGTCAACAACGCGGGCTTCGGCACGCACGGCCCCTTCGCCGGCGAGGACCCCACCCGGATCAGCGAGATGATCCAGCTCAACGTGCTCGCGGTGACGGAGCTGACCAGGGAGTTCCTGCCCGGCCTGACCGCCGACGGCCGGGGTGCCCTCGTCACCGTGGCCAGCGCGGCCGCCTACCAGCCGACCCCGGCGATGGCGGTCTACGGCGCCACGAAGGCCTTCGTACTGAACTTCACCGAGGCCGTCGCGTACGAGACGCGCGCCTCCTCCCTGCGGGTGCTCGCCGTCTCGCCGGGGCCGGTCCGCACCGAGTTCTTCGACGTCGTCGGCAGCCGGGACGCCGCCGTGGGCCGCATGGCCACTGCGGAGCAGGTCGTCACCGCGACGCGCCGGGCACTGGAACGCGGCACGACCCCGCCCAGCATCGTCGTAGGCTTCGGCAACCGACTCTCGGCCACGGCGTCCGCCCTGGCACCCCGCCGCCTCGCGCTGACCGTGGCGGGGCGCATGCTCAAGGCGTGACCGGGCGGGAACACCGAGCGCTTCAGGGCGCACTCCAGCACCGGAGAGCGGGCCGTCGCAGGGGTGACGACCCGCCCTCCGGCACTTCAGGGAACGCAAGGGAGCCGGACGCCCCCCGTGTGGCCTCCGGCTCGGGCGCCCGGCGGGCGACTGCGGGACGGGCCTACCAGGCGGCGCGGCAGTTCAGCCCGCCACCTTGTCCTTGGCCGTGGCGCCCTGGAACGATCCGGAGTAGAGCTTCTCGAGAAAGCTAGGCGGGCCGGATGCCGCCCGGCGGCACGCACCGGGATGATTCGGGTCTCCACCCGGTGCGGGTGGCGGGCGCCCTCCCTGCAACTCCGGCGGTAGCCCGACCGTGCGGCCGCGGTAGCCCCGGGCCTGCGGCAGGCCCATGGCCCGGCCGCCTGATGGACCGTAAGCTGCGCCGATGCACGCTGGATCGGGATTCCTCGACGGGCTCGGGGGAAGGTACCGGCCGCTGGCCGTCGACTCGTTGCTCGCGCTGGGCTACGTCGGCGCCGGGCTGTTGTTGGGGCAGGAGCAACCGCCGGCCGGATGGCGGCCCGTGGACGGGCTGGGAGCAGCCCTGACCGCCCTGGTGGGCCTGGTCATGGTGGCCCGCCGCCTCGCGCCCGTCACGGTGTTCGCCGCCAGCGGTGCACTGTGGGTCCTGTTCATCGCCTGCGGGTACTGGCCCGTGGTCAATTCGATGCCCCCGCTCCTGGGCCTGTACACGGTGGCGGCGACCCGCCGCCCCCGCACCGCGGTCGTGTGCGCGGCCGTCGTGGCGGGAGCATGGTTGTACGCCGGGATCGCCAACATCGAACACAGCTCCATGCCGACCGTCCTCGCCCAGGCGGTCCTGTTCCCGGCCGTCGTCCTCGTCGTCGGGCGCGGCTCGGCAGCACTCGCCGAACGGAACAGGCAGTTCGCCGAACTCACCTTCCAGCTGCGCGGACAACAGGAGGAGAGCGCACGGCAGGCCCTCACGGAGGAGCGGGTGCGCATCGCGCGGGAACTGCACGACGTGGTCGCACACCACATGTCGGTGATCTCGCTCCAGGCGGGCATGGCCTCGTACGTGTTCCCGACCGACCCGGCGGCGAGCCGGCGGGCCCTGGACACCATCGCCGACACCAGCAGGGAGGCACTGGAGGAGATGCGTCGGATGCTCGTACTCCTGCGCGTCGGCCAGGAAGGACGGCGGGACGGACCGGGGGAGGACGGCGCCGCGTACGCCCCGGCCCCCGGGCTCGACCTGCTGGACAGGCTGCTGGAGCGGGTGCGGGGCGCGGGGGTCGAGGTCACCATGGAGGTCGCGGGATCCCCGATCCGGCTTCCGCAGGGCATGGCCCTGTGCGTCTACCGAGTGGTCCAGGAGGCGCTGACGAACGTGCTCAAGCACGCGGGACCGACCAGGGCGGCCGTGACCATCCGTTACGAACGCCACACCATCGTGGTGCGCGTGACGAACGAGGGGGACGGCACGTTCCGGCCAAACAAGGAGATGTCACCTGGTCACGGCTTGATCGGCATGAGGGAGCGCGCGAAGATCTACGGCGGGTCGGTCACCGCCGGCCCCCGCGCCCTCGGCGGATTCGAGGTACGGCTCACCCTTCCGGCGCCCACCACCAGTGACCGGCCGGGTGGTCTTCCGGCCCCGGGCACCGGGGACGTCCATATCCGATGAGGACCGAATTCCCCGATGCCCACGGTACTGGTGGTCGACGATCAACTGCTCATCCGTGCCGGACTGGTGTCCCTGCTGAACGCCGTGCCGGGGCTGTCCGTGGCCGGCGAGGCGTGCGACGGGGAAGAAGCCGTCCGGCTGGCCGAGGCCACCGCACCCGATGTCGTCCTCATGGACCTTCGGATGCCGGGCACGGACGGCATCACCGCGACGGAACGCATCCTGCGCCGCGCGGGTGACAGGGGTGACACACCGCCCAGGATCCTGGTGCTGACCACCTTCGACCTCGACGAATACGTCTACAACGCGCTGCGTGCGGGCGCCTGCGGGTTCCTGCTCAAGGAAACGCCCCCCGAGCGCCTGATCGCCGCCATCCACACCGTCGCCTCGGGCGACATGCTCTTCGCGCCGACCGTCACCAGACGCCTGATCGAGGCGTACCACCCCGGGCCCACACCGCCGGGGGCGATCGCCCCGGAGTGGCACACCGTGACCGGCCGCGAGCGCGACGTCCTCCGCCTCGTCGCCACGGGTGCGACGAACGCGGAAGTCGCCCGGCAGCTGTTCATCAGCGAAGCAACCGTGAAGACCCACCTCAACCGCGCGATGGCCAAGCTCGGGCTCTCCAGCCGCGCCCAGGTCGTCGTCTTCGCTTACGAGACGGCGCTCGTGACCCCGGGCGGCCCGACGAGCCTCCCCGGCTCCGGCCCCGCTGCGGGCGGGTCGGGCTGAGCGTCCGGGGGAGTCCCGCGCGCAGCGGCCTCCCCGCCCCCACAATGGAGGCCGACGAGCGGGAGGGGAGCGGGCATGGCGGACGAGCAGGCCTCGGTGCGGGTGGAGCGGGACGGCCCCGTGTACACGGTGATCCTGAGCAGGCCGGAGGTACGCAACGCCGTGGACGGTCCGACGGCGGCACGACTGGCCGATGCCTTCCGGGAGTTCGAGGCCGATGAGGGTGCGGCCGTCGCCGTGCTCTGGGGCGAGGGCGGAACGTTCTGCGCGGGCGCCGACCTCAAGGCCATCGGAACCGAGCGCGGCAACCGGGTGCTCGCCTCCGGCGACGGACCCATGGGGCCGACCCGGATGCGGCTCGGCAAGCCGGTGATCGCGGCCGTCGCGGGGCACGCGGTGGCGGGCGGCCTGGAGCTGGCGCTCTGGTGCGACCTGAGGGTCGCGGAGGAGGATGCGGTGTTCGGCGTGTTCTGCCGCCGCTGGGGCGTCCCCCTGATCGACGGCGGTACGGTGCGGCTGCCCCGCCTCATCGGCGAGAGCCGGGCCATGGACCTGATCCTGACGGGCCGTCCGGTCCCGGCGGCCGAAGCGCATGCGATCGGGCTGGCCAACCGCGTGGTCCCCACGGGCCGATCGAGGCGCGCCGCAGAGGAACTGGCCCACGAGATCGCGGGGTTCCCCCAGACCTGCCTGCGCCACGACCGGTCGTCCGTCCTGGAACAGCACGGACTGGCCGAGGAGGACGCGCTGGCGGGGGAGTTCCGGCACGGCCTGGTGCCCTTGACCGCGGGTGAAACCCAGGCCGGTGCGGGCCGGTTCGCCGCCGGTGAGGGCCGGCACGGCGCCTTCGGACAGTAGCGGGCCGGGCAGCCGTACCGGTGCACCTCGCGTGGCTGGCGGTGCGGCTGCGCTGCTGCTGCACCGACCCGCAGGTCATCGCCGAGGTCGTGCAGGAGACGCATCCGGTCGTGCGGCGGGCTCCTTCACCGGGAGCGGCCGTCGGCTGGCTGCGGACGATCGCGGCCCGCCCCGTGGCGCCGGCGGCCGGGGGAGTGGCGCTGGTGGCCACCCTCGGCGGTGACGTCGGCGACACCCGTTTCCACCGGGCGGCCCGGTGCGGTGCGCCGTGCGTCCGGATCCTGCCCTCCGCACGGCCGTCCGCCTCCTTCCCGATACCACCAGCGACGAATGCCGCGCCCGGGGGCTCACGGATGCTGCTGCGTCCCGGCGCGGTGGGCGGTAGCGCCGCCAGGGGTCGACGTGTGGCGCCCGTCACGGCCGGGCCCGGGAACCCGGCCTCCGGCGGCTTCGACTCCTGTCGTAGAGCGGCGTATCGGCCGGGCGATCGGAAGGAACCATCGGATGAACCGCAGGAACGTGCTCCGGGCCCAAGTCGCTGTCGGCGCCGTAGCCGCGTTGGGGGGTGCCGCCGGGGTGGCCGCGGCGGCGGAACCGCGACCCGCCGGGAAGCCGGCGGGGCCGTTACGCGTGCACGTCGTCATGTACGACGGCGTGGAGGAGCTCGACTTCGCCGCGCCCTACGAGGTCTTCTCGGCCGCCCGGTTCTTCACCGACCGCGAGGTCGACGTCCGCTACGTCAGCGCCTCCGGGCCCGGCCCCGTACGCGCCGCCTACGGCACGCAGGTCAACGTGGAGCACGCCTGGGCCCCGCGCACCGCGGACGTGCTCCTCGTGCCCGGCGGCGGATACGCACGCCGCGACAGCCCCGGAGTGTGGGCCGAGATCCGCAGCGGCGTCCTCCCGCGGAAACTGGCCGCGGCGGTGCGCCCCGGCCTGACCGTCAGCGCCGTCTGCACGGGCACCATGCTGCTGGCCGCCGCCGGGCTGACCGCGAACCGCCCCTGCACCACCCACCACAAGGCGCGCCCCGACCTGGAGAAGCAGGGCGGCGTCTTGAAGAACGCCCGTGTGGTGGACGACGCGGACCTGGTCACCGCGGGTGGCATCACCAGCGGCTTGGACCTCGCCCTGTGGCTCGTACGCCGGGAACTGGGTGCCGACGCGGCGACCGGCGTGGAGACCATGCTCGAATACGAGGCCCGCGGCACGGTGTGGACCCCGCCCGCCGCTCGGCGGTAGCCGCAGGTCAGCGGTGCAGTCGCCGCGTCCAGTCCTCGGGTACCCGGCCGGCCGGGCCCGGGGCCGGCTGCTCCGCCGGATGATCGCGCGGAGCGGTCAGTTCGGGGCCGGAGTCGTACAGCGCGTCCGTGTCGTAGTTCCAGAACCACTCCTCGCCCGGCTCGAAGCTCTGCACCAGGGGGTGGCCGGAGGACTTCCAGTGGGCGGTGGCGTGCTGGGCCGGCGAGGAGTCGCAGCAGCCGATGTGGCCGCACTGGGCGCAGCGCCGCAAGTGGAACCACCAGCCGCCCAGCTCGTCGCACTCGACGCAGCCGGTGCCGGTGGGCGCGGCGCTCGGGTCGATTCCCTCGATGTCGCTCATACGGGCTCCTCAGCCGTCTGGGTCCGGGTCTCGGTCGCGGATCCGGATTCGGTTTCGGCCTCGGGGGCCGGGGCGGTCAGCGGCAGCAGCACCTGGAACCGGGTGTCGCCCGGGGTGGACTCGACCTGGAGGCTGCCGTGGTGCTTGTTCACGACGATCCGCCAGGAGATGTCGAGGCCCAGACCGGTGCCCTCGCCGACCGGCTTGGTGGTGAAGAAGGGGTCGAAGATGCGGCTGCGGATGTCCGCCGGGATGCCGGGTCCGGTGTCGCGGAACTCCACCAGCAGGCGGTCGCCCTCGCGCGCCGTGCGGACCGTCAGCGTGCCCTCGCCGCCGGTGCTCCCGATGGCGAACACGGCGTTGTCGATGAGGTTGGTCCACACCTGGTTGAGCTCCGCCGGGTAGGCGGGCACGTCCGGCAGGGAGCGGTCGTACTCCTTGACCAGCCGCACCCGGGAGCCGATCTTGCCAGACAGCATCAGCAAGGTGCTGTCGAGGAGTTCGTGGACGTCGACGACCCGGTACGGGGCCCGGTCGAGCTGCGAGTACTGCTTGGCCGCGTCCACCAGGTGGGAGATGCGGGTGGTGGAGTCGTCGATCTCGTCCATCAACAGCTCGGTCTCGACCGTGTAGTTGAGCCAGCCGATGGCCGACGGCAGGATCTCCTCCGCCACGGTCGCCGCGACCTGGTCCAGCCAGTCCGTGTCCAGCCCGGCCTGCACGAAGGTCGGGGCGAGCCGCCAACCCTCCGCGATGCCGTGGTCGTCGAGCCAGTCGGCGAGTTCGTCCTCCCGGTCGGAGGCTTCCAGCGGGCTGAGCGCCGTCGCCTTCGCGACGCGTTCGACGGTGCGCTCCTGGATCTCGATGAGGTCGGCGATCGTCTCGCGCGAGTACTGGCCCTGGGAGATGTGGGCCAGCTTGTGCCGCATCTTGCCGACCCGCTCCCGCAGGGTCGCCGTGGCCCGGACGGCCGCCGCCGCCGGGTTGTTGAGCTCGTGGGTGAGGCCGGCGGACAAGGACCCGAGCGCCAGCAGCCGTTCGCGCTGCCCGATGGCCCGCTGGGTGTTCTTGGAGCCGAAGAACAGCCCCTCCAGCAGGTGCGCCGCCATCGGGAACCACTCCTGCATGACGTCCGCGAACGACTGCGCGGGCAGCACGAAGAACCGCGTCGGCTCGGTCACCCGCATCGAGTTGGTGTACGTCTGCGGCACCTGGTCGCCCAGGTACGCCTGCATGGCCCCCGCGTACACGCCGCGCTGCGAAGTGCGGCTCACCTCGACGTCGTCGCCGCCGACCCGGCGGTACAGCACGACGGTGCCCTCGATCATCACGTAGAAGCAGGTGGCCGGGGAACCCTCGGTGTAGACCGGACCGGCTTCGAACCGTTCCACCCGCCCCTCGTCGCACAGCCGCCCGAGCTGCTCCGGGGTGAGCTTCTCGAACAGGAACAGCGAGGCGATCTCCTGCGGGTTGCACGGCACGGCCTGCCCGCTCATGACTGCTCCAGGTACCGGTGGACGAGCATCACAGCCATGGCTCCCTCTCCGACGGCGGACGCGACGCGCTTCGCGGACTGGGCGCGCGCGTCGCCCGCCACGAACACGCCGGGAACGTTGGTCTCCAGGTGGTACGGCGGCCGGTCCAGTTCCCATGCGGCCGGCGGCCGCCCGTCCGGGGTGAGGTCCGGCCCGGTCAGGATGAAACCGTGTTCGTCGCGCAGCACCGTACCGTCCAGCCAGTCGGTCAGCGGGGCCGCGCCGATGAACACGAACATCCATTGGGCGTCGACGAGTTCGCTCCCCGTGCCGTCCACGTCCCGCAGGGTCAGCTGCTCCAGGTGCCCCTCGCCGTGCGCCGCCTCGACGACGGTCCGGGTCCGCACGGTGATGTTCGGCGTCTCTTCGATCTGCTGGATCAGGTAGTACGACATGGACGCCGTCAGGGACTCCCCGCGCACCAGCAGCGTCACCGACTTGGCGCCCCGCGCCAGGTACATCGCCGCCTGCCCGGCCGAGTTGGCGCCGCCCACGATGTACACGTCCTGCCCCTGGCAGGAGGCCGCCTCGGTGAGCGAGGAGCCGTAGTACACCCCGCAGCCGGTCAGCTGGTCGCAGCCCGGCGCGCGGAGCTGCCGGTACGACACCCCGGTCGCCAGGATGACGCTGTGCGCGGCGATCGCCGAGCCGTCCGAGAAGCGGACGACGCGCGCCGCGCCGTTGACCTCCAGTCCCGTGACCTCGCGCGCCGTGAGGATCTCGGCGCCGAACCGGCCGGCCTGGCGGCGGGCACGCTCCGTGAGCTGGGCACCCGACACGCCGTCCGGGAAACCGAGGTAGTTCTCGATGCGGGAGCTCTGACCGGCCTGTCCGCCGGTCGCCGACCGCTCGACCAGTACGGTGCGCAGCCCCTCGGAGGCCCCGTACACGGCGGAACCGAGCCCCGCCGGGCCGCCGCCGATGACGACGAGGTCGTAGAAGTCGGCCGCCGGCGTCGTCGCGAGCCCCACGTGGGAGGCCAGCTCGGGCGCCTCCGGTTCGATCAGCGCGGTGCCCTCGGGCGTGATGACCAGCGGTAGCCGCTGCCCGTCGGCCCCGGCCGCCTCCAGCAACCGCCGCCCCTCCGGTTCGTCGGAGGAGTACCAGCGGTACGGCACCTGGTTGCGGGCCAGGAACTCGCGCACGTCCGAGGAGCGCGCCGACCAGCGGTGCCCGACCACCTTGGTGGCGGGTACCGGACGGTAGTCGCTGGTGCGCCAGGCCGTGAGCAGGTCGTCCACGACCGGGTAGAGCTTCTCCTCCGGCGGGTCCCAGGGCTTGAGCAGGTAGTGGTCGAGGTCGACGACGTTGATCGCGTCGATCGCCGCGTTGGTGTCGGCGTACGCGGTGAGCAGCACGCGCCGTGCGCCCGGGTACACCGCCAGGGCCTGCTCGAGGAACTCGATGCCGTTCATCTGCGGCATGCGGTAGTCGGCGAGGATCACCGCCACCAGGTCGCCGCGCAGCTTCAGCTCGCGCAGCGCGTCCAGCGCGGACTCGCCCGACTCGGCCCGCACGATCCGGTACTCGGCGCCGTAGTGCCGCCGCAGGTCACGGGCGATGGCCCGGGAAACTCCCGGGTCGTCGTCCACGGTCAGGATGACGGTCCGCGCTGTGTCGGCGGCCTGTGCCATACGTCGTCTCCACCCCGAGTGCTCTGGGCGGGCGGCCCGGCGAGCCGCCCGCGCCGGTTCCCGCCCATCGTAGGGGCGATCCTCCGGGACCGCTCCGGGACGATGCGGACCGTGCGCTCCAGGTACACACCCGGTCGCTCCTGGTCAATGGACCGGTCAACGGACCGTCGTGCCCGCCCCGACCCATCCGTCGCCGCCGAGGGGGAACTCGTAGCCGGTCCGCCCCTCGCGTCCGCTGGTGCGGAACGGATTGCCGTTGTGGTCGATCTTGAGGGTGCCGTGGCGGGAGCCGCTGGACCAGGACAGCTCCAGGTACCAGCTCACGTCGTGGGCGGAGGTGGCGGCTTTGATGTAGAACACCTCAGGTTCTGACTCGCTCACCGAGAAGGGGAAGTCCCGCTGGCCCGGCAGGGGCGCGACGGCCGGGCGCGCGGAGTCCAGGGCCACGCCGAAGGAGCGGGTCGGGACGCCGGCTCCGCAGCCCACCCCCGGGTAGCCCATGGCGTAGTCGTTCCAGGGGAGCGGCGCACGCTTGGCGACCGTACGCACGGCCAGGCCGTCCAGCACCACCGTGTCCGCGCCGGAGCCCTGCAGGGTGAGGGTGACGTACTGCTCGCCCGCGGGTACGGCCCCGGCTGCCGCCACCCACGCGGGTGCGTCCCGTTCCACGGGGGGCGGTCCCACCTGGGCCGGGGGCTTGTCGATCAGGTAGTGCTGGCCGCAGGGGGCCTCCCAGGTGTGGGGGCGGGTGGTCACCTTCACCGGCGCGCCGGCGGCGGTGTCGCCGGCCCGGCTGCTGCCGTTTCCCGCGGCGGGGGTCGCGGGCGTGGCGTCCGAGGACGAGGACGCGGACGCGGACGGCGACGACGGGGCGGACGGGCCCGAGGATGGGGACGGGGACGGGGACGGGGGCGGGGCGTCCTGGCCGTCAGGGGACTTCTCCCCGGCGCGGGACCGGCTCGTGGCACCGGCGGGGCTGTCGCGGACGTCGGTGCCGCGTTCCGGCGGGCCCGAGTCGAGGGTGAGCACGCCGGCCAGGGCGGTGGCGGCGGCCACGACCGTCACCGCGATCGCGGCGAGCACGGCTCCGCGCGGGCGAGGACGCCGGGGCGGCGCGGTCGGTTCGGCGGCGGTGGTCACTCCTGCGACCCGGGCCGCCACCGCGGCCCCCACCGCGGCCCCCACCGCGGTTCCCACCTCGGCCACTTCGGGTGGGTCCGTCGCGTCGTGGACCTCGGACGTGCCGACCGGAAGGGTTCCGGTTCCAGCGGGTGCCCCGGACCTCTCCTGCACGGTGCCGCTCGTGTCCGCGCCCTTGCGCGGGCGGTTCGTATCGGCCCGCACCCAACTCCGGTGCAGGGCCAGGAGTTCCTCGGGCGAGGCCTTGCACAGGCGGGCGAGCCGTTCGACCGGCGCGTAGTCCGCCGGGACGACCTCGCCGCTGCAGTAGCGGTGCAAGGTCGACGCACTCATGTGGAGCCGTTTGGCGAGCGTTCCGTAGCTGAGGCCGGACCGGTCCTTCAACTCCCGCAGCAGCCCGGCGAACCCGGATCCAGCAGTGTCCTCCGACACCGTTCCTCCCACCCGTGTCCTGTCCCGCATCCCAGGAACAGGTTGTTCGTGCAGCTCAGAGCCCATGCCGGCATCCCAGCGTTCCTGATGGCCCAGCGGATGTGGCGGCTGGGACGGATGATCGCTCAGGCTGAGGTCATCCAAGCACACCGCTCCCGGCGGCCGGTCCCGACGGACCCCGACCGGGCGCTTCCGTCATGCCCATGAAAGGCCGTCAGCCATGCACGCGTTCCACCGCGCACCCCTCGTCCGCACCGCCCGCACCTCCCGCCCGCACGCCGTCCGGCGCCTCGCGGGTGCGGCCGCCGCCGCCCTCGTCGTCCTCTCCCTCACCGGGTGCCAGGACGACACGGGCTTCAAGGACGGGGGAGAGGCAGCCGTTTCGAGCCCGGCCCCGGAGGCTGCTCCCCCGGCCGCCTCGACTCCGGCCTCGACTCCGGCCGCCTCGACCCCGGCAGCGGCACCCAAGGGCTCGCCGACCGCCGCGGCTCCCTCCGCCCCGACGAACGCGGGGGACCAGCAGCGCGTCCCGTGCAACGGTGCGAACACCGGCGTCACGGTGCAGCCGGTCTCCCGGCCGCTCAACCACATGCTGATCACGGTGAAGAACACCGGCTCGAAGACCTGCGACCTGACCTACTACCCGGTGCTCCGCTTCGACGAGATGCAGTGGGTGCCGGCCGCGCAGCAGCAGACCCGGCCCCAGGCCGTGGTGTCCCTCGCTCCGGGCGAGTCGGGCTACGCCGCAGCCCTGCTGTCGGCGGCCGACGGCAGCGGTGAGGGCGGGACGACCGGACACCGGCTCACGATCGCCTTCCAGGGCCGGACGCCCCTCAGCGACGGAGGCGCGTCCGCGACCCCGCCCCTCCCGCCGGCCGGTGTCGCCTACGACAGCTCGCTGTCGGTCACGTACTGGCAGCGGAGCAGCGCGGACGCGCTCGGCTCATGAGTCGGTCGGGACGATGCGGCCGTCACGCAGTTCGACGACCCGGTCGGCGAGCTCGATCAGGTTGGGGTCGTGGGTGGCGACGAGGATGGTCACCGACTCGCTGCGCACCACCGCGCGCAGCAGCTCCATGACCGAGCGGCCGGTCTCCGAGTCGAGCTGGCCCGTCGGCTCGTCCGCGATGATCAGGTCCGGGTCGTTGGCCAGGGCGCGGGCCACCGCCACGCGCTGCTGCTGGCCGCCGGAGAGTTCGCCGGGCCGCTGTTCGGCATGGTCCGCGAGCCCGACCAGGGCCAGCAGGGTCCGGGCGCGCTCCTCGCGCTCCTTCGCGGGGACGCGCCGCAGCCGCATCGGAACGCCGACGTTCTCGGCGGCGGTCAGGACGGGTATCAGGCCGAAGGACTGGAAGACGAAGCCGATGCGGTCGCGGCGCAGGGCGAGCAGTCCCGGCTCGTCGAGGTCCGCCAGGTCGGTGCCGTCGAGGGCGATCCGGCCGCCGGTCGGGGAGTCGAGGCCGCCGACGAGGTTCAGCAGGGTGGTCTTGCCGGAGCCCGACCGGCCCCGGAGCGCGGTGAGTTCGCCGCGGCGGACCTCGAAGGACACGCCGCGCAGGGCGTGGACGGCCTGCGGTCCGCTGCCGAAGCTGTGGTGCACGTCGTCGACGACCACGATCGGGGAGCCGTCGCGCTCCCGCCCTGCCCGCGTCGCGACCGTCGCCGGTGCCTGCTGATCCCTCATCGCGTCTGTTCCCCCGTCGCGTTGTCGACGCAGGGCGCCCGGCCCCGCGTCCCGCACCCTCTGCGGTTGTAGCTTCCTGACCGCATTTGCGCATCCGTCGCACCAATCACGCAAGCCCCTTCCCTCCACCGATCACATCTGACAGCATCGTCCGCTATCCGGTACTTCGGGTCCGGACGGGGGAGGAATTCAACACGTGCTCGGCTTCGTCGTGCGCCGACTGCGCGGGCGATGGCCGCTCGCCGTCGCCGTGCTGCTCACCGTACTGATCACCGCGACCACACTGACCGCGCTGACGGCATTCACCCGTGGCGTGGGCGAAGAAGGGCTCCGGCGGGCCCTGACCGGGACGGCACAACCCCGGACCACCGTCGTCATCACCAGCGGCCGTCCCGCCGACTCCCGCGCCAAGGACGACGCGTCCGTACGGGCCTTCGCGGACGAGGTGTTCGGGCGGCTCCCGGTGGCCACCGAGAGCGTGGCGCGCAGCCGCTCGTACGGACTGCCCGGTGTCGCCGCCTCCGGCCGCGACGCCGACCTGACCCTGCTCGCCGCCCTCGGCAAGGACCACGTACGGCTGCTCGCCGGCGAGTGGCCGGCGCCCGTCACCGCACCCCCGGGCGCCGGCGCCCCGCCGGCGCCGACCCAGGTGGCCGTGCCGCGCGCGGCGCTCGCCCGGCTCGGCCTGGCCGAGTCCGCGCTGCCCGCACCGGTCCGGCTGGACGACCGGTTCGGCGGAGCGCCGCTGACCGTGCTCGTCACCGGCGTGTACCGGGCCACCGACCCGGACGCCGCCTACTGGCGGCTCGACCCCCTCGGCGGCCGCGAGGTCCAGGCCGACACCTTCGCCATCTACGGCCCGCTCCTGGTGGACGACAGCGCCTTCACCACCGGCGGCCTCCTACAGAACCACCGCCTCACGCTGCTCACCCCGGACCTGTCCACGGTCCGCAGCGCCGAGGCCGAGGCCGTCCGGACCGCGATCGACCCCGCGAGCGCCGCCCTCGAACGCGCCGGCTCGCTGCGGGCGGCCACCGAACTACCCAAACTCCTGGCCGAGTTGAGCGCCGGTACGGTCGTCGCCCGCTCCACCCTGCTGATGGGCGCGCTCCAGCTCGCCGTCCTGTCGACCGCCGCACTGCTCCTCGTCTCCCACATCCTGACCGTCCGCCAGGAACCGGAACGGGTCCTGCTCACCGCGCGCGGCGCCTCCCGCCGCCGCCTCGGCGCGCTCACCGCAGCCGAATCCCTGCTCCTCGCCCTGCCCGCGGCCGTCCTGGCCCCCCTGCTCACGCCGCCCCTGCTGCGCCTGTTCGGCCGGTTCGGACCGCTCGGGCGGGTCCACCTGGAGATCCCGGACACCTGGCTGGTCTGGCCGGTCGCGGGCGGCTGCGCCCTGGCCTGCGTCCTGCTGACGACCCTGCCCTCCGTCCTGCGCGGGGCCTCCGCCGCCGTACTGCGCCGCGTGGGCAGCCGCCAGGCTCTGGTGACGGGCGCCGCCCGTTCCGGCCTCGACCTGGCCGTCGTCGTCCTCGCCGTCCTCGGCTACCAGCAACTCGCGCAGTACGGCGGTACGGACGCCCCCGCGTCCGGCGCCTCCGCCAGCACCGGGCTCGGTGTCGACCCGGTCCTGGTCGCCGCTCCCGCCCTGGCCCTGTGCGGGGGCACGCTGCTGGTCCTGCGCCTGCTGCCGTTCGCCGCGCGGGCCGGGGGACGGCTGGCGGCGCGCGGCCGGAGCCTGGGCCCCGCCCTGTTCGGCTGGCAGCTCGCCCGACGACCCGGCCGGGCCACCGGGCCCGTGCTGCTGCTCGTACTCGCCGTCGCCAGCGGGATCCTGGCGCTCGGTCAGCACACCGGCTGGTCCGCCTCCCAGCGCGACCAGGCCGACTTCGCCACCGCGGGCGGCCTGCGGATCTCCGGCAGCAGCATGTCCCCGATGGGGCAGGGCGGACGCTACGCGGCCCTGCCCGGCGGCGACCGCCTCATTCCGGTGGTCCGCCGGGAGCAGAAGCTGCCGGACGGGAGCCCCGCCGACCTCGTCGCCCTGGACGCCGCCAAGACGGGCGAACGCGTGCCGCTGCGCGCGGACCTGCGCGGCGGGCACACCATGGACCAGCTGTTCACCCCGCTCGCCACCGGTGACCCGGGCGCCGCGGCCGCCCCCGCGGGCCCCGGTGTCGCCCTGCCCGGCTCCCCGCGCCGGATCGACCTCGACGTGTCGGTCCGGTCCTCCAGGATCAGCTGGGCCGCCGTGAGCCTGCTGCTGCGCGACCGGTTCGGAGCGACGTACGGAACGCCCTCGGTCACCCTGCCCGAGGGCGGCGACGTCACCCTCCCCTTCCTCCTCGACGCGCTGACCGGCGCCCCGGTCGGATCGGCGGCCACCCCGCTGACCCTGGCGGGGATACGCCTCTCGTACGCCGGGGACGGCGACGCCCCGGGCGACGGCAGCGAGCTGACCCTGCGCCGGATCGCCGTCTCCGACACCGCGGACGGCGCCGCCACCGGCGTCGCCGCACCCGCGGACGCCGCCGGCTGGCGGACCTCGCTCCCGCAGGGGACGAGCGCCAAGAGGGCCCCCGAGCCGGTCCCGGTCCCGGCCGGCTCCACGGACCTGCTGCGACTGCGCTACTGGGGCGGCTTCAGCACCCTGCAGGGCGTGAACACCGTGGTGTTCCCGGCGCCCGGCGCGCCGGCCCCCACCGCCGTCCCCGCGGTCGCCACCACCGACTACCTGCGGTCCCTGGGCGCTGCCGTGGGCGATACGGTCCCCGTCACGTTGGACGGCGCCAGCGTCCAGATGCGGATCACCGCCTCCGTGGACTCCCTGCCCGTGGCCGGCCGCTCGGCGCTCGCCGTCGACCTTCAGGTGCTCGGCCGGTTCCTGGTGGAGTCCGTCGGCCAGCAGCCGCCCACGCCCACCGAGTGGTGGCTCCCCGCCGGCTCGGCCGCCGACCCGGTCCCGGCCCGCGCGGCGGACAAGCTGCGCGAAGGCGCCCGGATCGAACGCGTCCAACTGCGCGAGGAGATCACCGAGCAGCTGCTGGACGACCCGCTCAGCGCCGGCCCGCAGAGCGCCCTGGCCGCCCTCGCCGCCGCCTGCGCGGTCCTGGCGGCCATCGGATTCGCGACCTCCACCGCCGCCGAACGACGCGTGCGCGGACGGGAGTTCTCGGTCCTGCTCGCACTCGGCACCCCGCGCCGCTCGCTGGCCCTCGCGTCCGCCGCCGAGGGCGGGGTGCTGATCGCCATCGGGTCCGCGGTCGGGACCGGACTGGGCATCGCCCTCGTCCATCTGATGGCGCCCCTGGTCGTGCTGACACCCGCTGCCGGGCGGCCGTTCCCGCCCGTACGAGTGGACATGCCGTTCTGGCAGACCGTGCTGACGGTCGCCGCCATCGCAGCCGTTCCCCTGCTGTCGGCCGCGCTCAGCGGCCCCCGGGGCCGCGACATCGCCGCCCGGCTGCGTCCCGTGGAGGAGATGTGACCACCCCGCCGTCCGCCACCCCGGCGTCGTCCGCCCGGCTGACCGCCCCTTCGCCCGAGCCCACCGCCCCGCGACCCGCGCCCTGGATCAGGACCCGGCTGCGGGCGGCGCCCCTGAGCACCCTGCTCGGCGCCGCACTGGCCTTCGTCGCCGTCCTGCTGGCCGCCGCGCTGCCCCGGGCCCAGGACCGGGGCGCCGACCAGGCCCTGCGGTCCTTCCTGGAACACAGCGCGGCCGGCAACGCCAGCCTGCAGGTGACCGCGCCCTCCCCGGACAGCGGGCAGAGCGCCCAGGCCCTGGACGCCACGCTGGAGAAACTGCTCGCGCCGACCGGATCCACCTTCCGCGTGGACGCGGAGTCGACGGTCCACGGCGCGCGCACCACCAAGCGGCAGCTGCTGCTGAACCCGGAACTCTCCCGCCCCTCCGGCTATCCGCCCAGCATGAACCTCCTGCACGTCCGCGAGGCAGAGGCCCATGTGAAGCTCGCGGAAGGGCACTGGCCGAGCAGCACACCCACGGCCCCCGCGAAGCCCGCCCCCGGGGAGATGGCGCCCCTACAGGTCGTCCTCTCGCAGAAGGCCGCCGCGACCCTCGGCGCCCGCCTCGGATCCGTCCTGACGAGCGAGACCAGAGTCGACGGCACACCGTCCGTCGAGGTCGTCGGTCTCTACACGGTCCTCGACGAGAGCGACGACTTCTGGACGGACAACCTGGGGTGCCTCGCCCGCGCCTGCGAGCACTACTACGGCGAGAGCCTCGCCTGGGACGTCGACGCCTTCGTCGGCACCGGGGACCTCGACCGGATGAGCACCTGGAGCCGTACCGCCGAGGACTTCTGGCGGCTGCCGGTGGACATCGGCCACCTGCGGGCCGACCGGCTCGACGCCACGAGGAAGGACATCGCCTCGTACCTTGCCGGGCCCACCGCCGCCACCCTCGCCCGGGAGACCGGCCGCCCCCGGCTGCACACCACCTCGTGGCTGCCCGAGCGGTTCGAAGAAGCCCGCGTACGCACCCAGGCCGCGGCGCCGCTCGCCGCGATCGGACCCGCCGGGGTCGGCGGCGTCGCCTTCGTCGTCCTGTGCCTGGCCGGAGCACTCGCGGCCGACCGCCGCGACGCCGAACTGCGGCTGCTGCTCGCGCGCGGCGGCTCGCGCACCGCCATCGTCGGCCGGCTCCTCGGCGAGGGCGCCGTCACCGTGCTCCCGGCGGCCGCGGCCGCCACCGCGCTCGCCGTCCTGCTGCTGCCCACCCCCCGGCTCGCACCCACACTGCTCTCGGCCGCGGCCGTCGCCCTGCTCGCACTGCTGGCCTTCCCCGTACGGGCAGCCGTACTGCTGACCCCGGCCCGCCCGGCCGGGAAGTGGCGCAGGCCCGTGGCCGAACTGCTCGTGCTCATCGCCACCGCCGCCGCCGTGGTGGAGGTCCGCCGCCGCGGGGTCGCCCCGCCCGGCAGCGACCTCGACCCGCTGCTGATCGCGGCCCCGCTGCTGCTCGCCCTGTGCGGGGGCCTGCTGCTGGCCCGGCTCCAGCCGGTGGTCACCGGATGGCTCGCCCGGGCGGCCGGCCGCGGCTCCGGACTGGTCGGCTTCCTGGGACTCGCGCGAGCCGCCCGCGGCCCGGCGACGACCGGCACGCAGGCCCGCGGCCGCACCGGCCCCTCCGTCCTGCCCATGGTCGCGCTGCTCGTCGCCATCACCACCGGGGGATTCGGCGCCGCCGTCCTGCAGTCGGTGGACTCGTCCCGGCTGGGAGTGGCCCGGCTGACCGTCGGGGGCGACGCGGCGATCTCCGCGCATGGGAAGTCCCCCCTTCCGGAAGGGCTCGCGAAGGCCGCCGGCGAACTGCCGGGCGTACGGACGTCCGTGCCGCTGTGGATCGACCACGACTCCGCCCTGCTCGGCACCACCGTGAGGTCCAGCCAGGTCACCGTGATCGTGGCCGAGCCGGCCGCGTACGCGGAGCTGTCCCGGGTCCTCGGCTGCGGCTCCTTCGAGCCCTCCCTGCTGGCCACCGGCGGTGCACAGCCCGCCGATGCCCCGGTGCCCGCGCTGTTCAGCTCGGGGCTGGCCGCGCAGGCCCGGCAGGGCGGCACGTACACGGTGCAGCCCGGCGACGGCAAGGAGCTGAAGGTACGGGTCGCGGGCACGGTCGACTGCACCCCGGCCCATCCGGCGCGGGACGCCGCGACCGTCGTCGTGCCGGCGGGCGCCGCAACCGCCCTCATGAGCGGCGCCGACCACCCGAACCGGTGGCTCGGACTCGGTGACATAGACGGTGACCGGCTGCGCGAGCTGGTCCGCTCCAAGCTCCCGGCGCCGTCCGCGACGCCCGCCCCGGCCCCGATCCCGGGTTCCGGTTCTTCCGCGGGCCCGGCCCCGCTCGACGAGGTGTACCCCGTACACACCAGCGCCGAGGCCGTCACCGCCCTGGGCGCCGATCCGCTCCAGCACTCGGCGCAGCGCCTCTTCTGGGCCGCCATGGCCGGAGCGGCGGGCTTCGCCCTGCTGGCCGTACTGCTGACGCTGATGCGGACCGTCCCCGAACGCGCGGCGCTGCTGGCCCGGCTGCGCACCATGGGGCTGCGCCGCAGGCAGGGCGTGGCGCTGATCCTCGCCGAAACCCTGCCGCAGACCCTGGCCGCGACGCTGGGCGGGGCCCTGGTGGCGGCGGCCGCCGTGGCCCTGCTGGGCCCGGCCATGGACCTGTCCACGTTGGTCGGCGCGCACGTGCCGAACGGAGTGCAGCTGACGGCAGGGCCCGTACTGACCCAGGCCCTGGGCCTGGCCGCCCTGGTCGCCGCGGCCGTGTGCGTGGAGGCGGCGACATCCGGGCGACGGCAGATCACCACCGAGTTGAGAGCGGGAGACCAGCGTTGAACACCGACCAGCCGACGTACGAGGAGCTGCGCCGCCGGGCGACGGCCGCCGCGGAGCCGCGCACCCCGGCGGCGGACGCCGCGATCGCCTGTGACCGCCTGGTCCGGATCTTCAGCCAGGACGGCATCGAGGTACAGGCCCTCCAGGGACTGGAGCTGACGGTCGAACAGGGCGACCTGATGGCCCTCGTCGGCGCCTCCGGCAGCGGCAAGTCCACCCTCTTGAACATCCTGGCCGGCCTGGACGTCCCCACGGCCGGCAGCGCGGCGGTCGCCGGCTACGACCTGCTGGAACTGTCGGCGCGGGACCGGCTGCGGTACCGGCGCGAGGCGGTCGGGTTCGTCTTCCAGCAGACGGCCCGCAACCTGTTGCCGTTCCTGACGGCCGCCCAGAACGTCGCCCTGCCCATGCAGTTGAAGGGAGACGGCCCCCGCCGCGGCGCGGGCGCACGTCGCGCGGCCAGGGTCGGGGAGGTCCTGGAGGCCCTCGGGATCGGCGACCTGGCGCACCGGCGCCCGGCGGAACTGTCCGGCGGCCAGCAGCAGCGCGTCGCGATCGCCGTGGCGATGGCGAACGACCCCAAGGTGCTGCTCGCCGACGAACCCACGGGCGAACTGGACTCGGAGACGGCCGCGGCGGTCTTCGAGACCTTCCGGACCGTGAACAAGGAGCTCGGCGTCACGGTGGTGATCGTGACGCACGACCCGATGGTGGCGGGCGAGGTCCGCCGCACCGTGGCGATCCGCGACGGCCGCACCAGCAGCGAGGTCCTGCGCCGCCTGGTCACCGACGAGCACGGCGAGGAATCCATCAGCGAACGCGAGTACGTCGTCCTCGACCGCTCCGGGCGCGTCCAGCTCCCCCCGAAGTTCCTGGAGGCCCTGGGCATGGAACACCGCGTGGCGGTCGACCTGGCCCCGGACCACATCGAACTGCGCCCGGACGGCGCCCACTAGGGACCCTCCGGTTCGGGCACGGCCGCGAACGTGCTGGCCCGGCGCCGATGCGGTTCCTCTGCCGTCCTGCTGCCCTGCCGCCTTGCCGCCCTGCCGTACGTGGAGCCGGACTCCGGGAAGGCGCTGGTGCGCCTGCGGGACATCGACCTGATCGGGGGGCCAGCGCCACACACGGTGATCACCCGTGCGCTGCCGGCCGGTCCCTGGGACCGGACACCGCTGGAGGGCATCGGGCCGGCGGCTCGGCACGGCCGGTATCCCTCAGAGCCGGGGACACCGTGGTGAGCGAGGCCTGGTTCTGCAAGGCGGGATGGGAGGACCACGGCTGACCTGGGGGACGGACGGACCGCATCGCTGCGAGCCGCGTCGTGGTCTCAGCCGCATCCCCGCGTACCGGGTTGAGCACGCTGGGGGGTGTCCGATCTCCCTGAAGGCGGGCTTAAGGGCGCCATTCCTGGCGATATGCGGGATGCCCGGCGTACGACTGGGCGAGGACTCGGATCGCGTATCCGAGGCCGGCCGCACGGGGGTCGGCGGGATCCATGGCCCGGTACTCGTGGGCCAACTGCTCGGTCAGGTCGAGCATCGGCAGATGGCTGTCGAGAAGGGCCTCGCCGCCCATCGTTTCGGACACGTAGGCGTAGGCATGGTTGTCGTCATTGATGCGCGCTATGAGGAACGTCAGAAGGTCGTCCATGTGCTCATCTTCCAGCGCCACTTTCCCGCCTGCGCGGGGAGGGGCTCACCTGCGCCCTCGTCGCATCGATCGCTCCCGTCGTTCGTTCGTCTGACACGTTGAGAGTCCCACTTCCTGTGACTCGGCGTCATCACTCTTCGGAGCGGTCCGCGGTCTCATACCTGGGAGCCACCCGGACCGGATCCGGGCTCCCACACGGGGCGCAGCCGCTCGGCGGCAGCGGGCGCCTGGGCGAGGCCGGCTCGGTGGGCCGCTGCCCAGTTCGCCCGGTCGTCCAGGTCGGGCCCGAACGCCCGTACCGCTTCCGCATCGGGAACGATGGTCACCAGGGTCCGCGCCCCGACGACCGTCGGCCGCCGGTCGAGCGGCTCACGCGGTGACAGGTGCGCCAGGGGCTCGATGATGACGACGGCACGGGCTCCAGGCCGGGGAGGACGGCAGGGCCGGCGGCCTCGGCGGGGGTCCATCCGTCGGGCCGCAGGGCCTCGTCCCACACGACGACGTGCCGGCCCCGTCGCTCTCGGTCGACCCGTCGGCCGGTGAGAGCCGCGTCACTGCCGGGGCCTGTGGATGGCGGTCGGTGCCGGTCGGCCGAGGTGTGGAATGCGCCACTTGTGGGGGTCGGTGGTGAAGGGGCCGGTGCGCTCGACGGCCCCGCCGATCCCCGACAACCTGCAGGTGGCCAGCACATACATCGGTTTCGGCCGGTTTTCCTAGTCAACTACGCATGGACTACCAAAAGGGACAAAATGCACTTTTCTGTCACAACTCCCTTTGTGGTCATATGGGACTTGATGGTGTGTCAGTCCCGAACGGCCGGGCCATAATCGGCCCCGGTCGTCTCCGGAAGCAGTGGAGCCATCGGGACACCGATCGACTTCCCAGGCGGATCGCCGCACCGGACCGACCCCCAAGGCGCTGTACATGTCCCTGGCCCGCCGCACCCGACTCGCGGCCCTGCTCGCCGCGTTCTCCGTCGGCACCGCCGGTGTGACGGCCTGGGCCTATGGAAACGGGACCGAGCTCCCGCAGGCCGCCCCCGAGGCGGTGGTCACCCCGAGCGTGACCGAGGGCGCCACCCTCCAGGTCGTCGCGCACCCCGACGACGACCTCTTCTTCATGAACCCCGACCTCAGCCGCTCCATATCGACGGGCATCAAGGTCACCACCGTCTACCTGACCTCCGGCGAGTCCGACGGCAGGAACGAGGCCCACAGCCCGCACCTGCAGGACGCCGCCGGCCCCGCCGACCGCGCCGCCTACGCGGAGGCCCGGCAGAACGGCATACGCGCCGCCTACGCGCAGATGGCCACCGGCGACCGCGCCAGCGCCTGGCAGCGCAAGTCCGTACCCACCGCCGGTGGCGGCAGCGCCGAAGTGGACGTCCTGGTCGCCCGGCCCCAGGTCAACCTCGTGTGGATGGAGCTGCGCGAAGCCCGCAGCATCTCCGGGGACAACCCGGAGAGCCTCCGTGGCCTGTGGGACGGCCGGACCCCCGCCCTGGGCGCCCAGCTGACCTCCGGGACCCCGGTCAAGGACTGGTTCTCCTACACCAAGGACCAGACCGTGGCCGCCATCGCGGGCGTGTTCGAGACGTACCGGCCGACGACGATACGCACGCAGGACCCGACCCCCGGCCGGGCGGAGGGCGGCGGCGCCTTCCTCGACCACCAGGACCACATGTACGGCGCCCGCTTCGTGCAGGCCGCCGTCGAGCGCTACGCCAAGACCACGGCCCGGCCGCACTTCTCGGTCCAGAACTACGTGAGCTACCCGAACAGCTCGCTGCCCCCGACGCTCGACCCGCAGACGGCCGAGGAGAAGCTCGGCTACCTGAAGACCTACGCCTGGACCGACCACCAGGACTGGTGCGGCAGCCCCGCCGGATGCGGCGACCGCAAGACCGCGACCCGGCCCACCGGCGCCGGCTGGAGCCAGACCATCCGCTACAGCCGCGGCGACGGCACCTCCTGGATGACCGAGGGCGTCTCCGGACGGCTGTGGGCCTTCGCCGCGCTGGACGGCCGTATGGCGTACTGGTCGCGCAGCGGCCCGCAGGCCCTCTGGCAGGGCCCCGAGTTCCTGCCCGGCGACGGCATCGACTCCGGGGCCGCGGCCGTCCGCCTCTGGGACGGCCGGATCGGCGTGTTCGCCACCCGCACCACCCTGGGCGCGACGCCCGAGGAGTACGGCCGGGAGGTCGTCTACGCCGTCCAGAGCGAGGTCGACGGCGGATTCGGCCCGTGGCGGTCGCTGGGCACCCCGGACGCCGTGGACAGGTCCGGCACCTCGGCCATCAGCGGCCCGTCCGTCGCCGTGGACCCCGAGGGACGGATGACGGTCTACGTCCGCGACTCCCGCCGGACGCTGCGCGCCCGCGCCCAGGAGACCCCGGGCGGCGACTTCGGCGGGTGGCAGGCCCTGGGCGGCGCCGGCCTCCAGGGCGATCCGGTCACCGCGACCGACGGGTCGGGGCGGCGCCACGTGTACGCGGCCACCGCCGGGTCCGTGCTGGCCTGGGTCCAGCCGGCACCGGGCGCCCCGTTCGCCGGCCCCGTCCCGACCGGGCTGCCCCAGACGACGGGCGCGCTCTCGGTGCGTCCGGAGGGCGACGGCGTCCGCCTGTTCTTCCGCCGGCCCGGCATCGGCACCGTCGCCACGAGCCTGGCCCGCGCGGGCGGTCCCGCACCGGAGTTCTCCCCGGTCGCCGAGGCGGGCGGCCTGGGCGGCTACGGTGCCGTGGGCATCGCCGGCGACCTGCTCGCGGGCCGGGCGGGCGCGGGCACGGTCGGCGTGGCGGCCACCGGCGGTCCGCAGCCCTGGCAGGAGTCCCAGATGCTGTACACGGGCGCCCCCGCCGGCGTGGCCGAGGGGGCCGGTACGGCCGTCGCCGCGGCGCTCGGCCTGGACGCCGACCTGCACGTCATCACGACGGTCCCCTCGGGCGGCGCAACCCTGCCCGGCAGCCGGACCCCCGCCCCGTGGCACCGGGCCGTCCAGCCCTGGACGCTCGCGCAAGCCGGCCGCCCGGGCACGACCGTCGCCGGGGGACAGCCCCCGCGGTGACCTGCGCCGCAGCTCCACCCGCGGCCCCGGCGCCCCCGGCCGCCGGGTGGCAGGGCGGAGGGGCGCGGGCGAGGATGGCAGCCGGACCAGCTCGCGCAGCCGGGGCGGCCGCACTCGGACCAACGGGCGATCGGGGCTTCCATGACCCCTCCTCTCATCTCGTTCCGACGCATGTGCGCAGGACCCGCAACGAGGCGCGCCGTGGCCGCCCTCACCGCCTGCACGGCCCTGGTGGCCGGCTGCGGCGGCGACACAGCGCCCGACTGGGGGTACCCGGAACTCGGGAAGAGCCTGCGATCGCTCAACCGTGATGTCGACGGGGCCTGCGGGCCGACGGAGACCCCGGAGAGCTGCGCGGAGGACCTCGACCGGCTCACGGCGCCGACGGAGCGGGCATTCGCCCAGGTCCTGGAGCACAAACTGCTCGATGTCGGCACCGTGGCGGCGATGAACGAACTGGACCGGGCGCGGGAGCTCCGCGCTGCCGCGGCCGAGGAGGCCCGGTCCCGGCAGGATCCGCACCACCTCCCCCTCGCGCGCGCGGTGGCGGCCGAGAAGCTCGCGTACCAGCGGCTGCTCGACGAGCTGGAGCGGCTGCGCACCGCTCCGCCGCCCGGTGACGGAACGGACCCGGTCTGAAGCGGCCCCGCAGCTCGCAAGGGCCGCAAGGTCGAGGGGCTGAAGGGGCTGAAGGGGCTGAAGGGGCCGAAGGGGCCGAAGGGATGAAAGGGCTACGGGGCCACGTCGCTACTGCCTCCGGGGGTGGGTGGGGTGGGGAGCCCCCCGCCGTCGAGTGCCACCAGCGCGAGGACGACGATCGAGCCCGTCCAGCCCAGCGGTGCGACCGACGAGGGCCTACCCGCCCGGTCCACCTTCTCGGGCAGCTCCCCGAGCGGGTTCCGCTTGGCGAGGACCCAGTCCAGGACCCGGCGGGCCTTCGCCGGCTGCCCGGTGCCCGCCCATGCGAGGGCGAAGAACGAGGTGCTGGGGGTCCAGGCGTTCGCACCCCACGGCGCGGTCGGATCGTTCCCGGGGGTGAGCCCCCCGTTGGGCAGCAGCAGCGCCTTGTACGTGGTGTCCAGCGCCCGGGGCAGGTCGGCCGGGGCCGTGTTGAAGGGGGGTGCCATGAAGGCCACCGCGCTGTCCTGCCCGTGCTGTCCGTCGACGGTGCGCTGATAGCCGAGCGGGGCGAACGTCCGGGAGATCCCGGCGGAGAGCCGCCCGGCGGCGCCGGACCAGCGGGCCGCGTCCCCCGGCCGGTCCAGCGCGTCGGCGAGGTCCGCGGCGGCGCGGAGTCCGGCGAGCAGGGGTGCGGCCGTACCGATGTTCGTGGTGGTCGTCATCACCTCCCAGTAGTCCGGGGAGGCCGGAGGCAGCCCGCCCGGCCCGAGGGAGGCCGCCGAGCGGTCGGCGGCCTTGCGGATCATCGGGTAGAGGGCGGTCAGCCGGGCGCGGCGAGTGGCCGCAGGCGCCGTCCGGTACCACTGCCAGGTGGCCCAGGGGACCCAGCCGTTGGCGTCGAGCTGCCACCGCCTGCTGTCCGGCGGGCCGGATCCGTCGAGTTCCGTCCGCGCGTCCCACGTGCCGTCCTTGCGCTGGGTCGCGGCGCTATAGCGCAGGATCCGGTAGGCCTCGGCGTCGTGGCCGGTGTGCGCGAACGCGGCGGAGGCGAAGCTGGAGTCGCGCGGCCAGGAGTACATCCAGCCGGGAGTCCAGCCCGCCGCCATGGCCCCGTTCGGCCGCAGCAGGGCGCGCATGGCCAGCAGGGCCCGCTCGGCCGCCGCGCGCTGGGCCGCCGTGCTGCCGGGCACCCGGCCGGCAGCGAGCCAGTCGTGGCTCTCCGCGATCTGTAGTCGTGCCGTCGGGTCCTCCGGGGCCGCCACGACCGATGCCGTCCGGCCGACGGGGAGGTACCTCCACCGGCCGGACAGCAGGCGCAGTACGTGGCTCCGCTCGACGTACCGCGCTCCCCCGGCGACGGCAGGTGTGACGCCTTCGACGGCGGTGGTGTTGGCGAGGAGGCCGATGGTGGGGGTGACGAGCATCGACAGGGGCGCGTAGCGGCCCTCTGCGTCGCCGTGGCTCTGGTGTCCGAGGGGCCGGACGAAGAACACCGGCCGCTCCTCCTCGGAGGGCCGGCCGGCGGGGCTCCCCACGACGCACACCGGGAGGGCGACGCTCGCGAGGGACGCCACGACGGCCGCCCAGCGGACGAGCAGGGCAGCGGGCATCGCCACTCCTTCTGTCGGGCTTCCGAGCGCGCGGGCCCCCGGGGCACCCATCGTGGGCCGGATGTGCGGAGCCCGCCACGACATGCCCGCCGCCCGGGTGACGGGAGGGGAAGGGCCCGAAGGGGCCGTCCGTCCCCGCCCCCGGCAACGGACGGAGCAACGGACGCGGCAACGGACGGAGCAACGGACGCGGCAACGGACGGAGCAACCGACGCGCGACGGAGTTGCGGCCGCGGCGGGGGAGGAGACGCCGGTGGCGCACGGCAGCAGGCCCGCGGGCCCGGCCCCGGCGGCCCTCCTCTCGGATGCCGGTCTGCGGTGAACCGTGCACATTGGTGTCACCGGAACCGGCAGGCGCACGAGCCGTCGGAAGTCGGTCCGGCCGCACCCCGCTGCGAAGGACTGGTGAATGAGCACTGCTTCGACCGAGGGGAACCGCCGGTTCGTCCGCAGGCTCCTGCCGGTCGCGGGCGGCTCCCTCGTGGCGGCGGCCGGAGCCCTGATCGCCGTCGGCTGCTTCCTCGGCCTCTACCTGCGGCCCACCTCGGACGACTGGTGCGCCGCATGGAAGTCCCGCGATCTGGGCGTCCTCGGCATCACGCACGACTTCTACGCCACCCAGAACGGCCGGATCACCAACGCCTTCCTGAGCGGCATCGTCTACGGCGACGGACTCACAGGGATGAAGATCCTGCCGACCGTCATCGCCGTCGCCTTCACCGTCGGCCTGGTCCTGCTCGGGATCCAGTTCTTCCGGTGCCTCGGCGTGAAACCCCCGGTGCTGCTCCTGGTCGCCGCCTCCCTGGCCGTCCAGGCCGTGATCTACTACGGCGGCACGCGCAGCTATCAAGTCCTGCTGTGGGCACCGGCCACGATCTCCCACACCGTTCCGAGCGTCATCGGAGTGTGGGCGCTGCTGCTGGGCATCTGGACCGTCCGCCAACCCCGGGCCGCCGTGCGCGCGGGCGGCTTCGCCGCGGCGTTCCTCATCGGGTTCGCGATCGGCACCCTGAGCGAGTCGTTCTCCCTCGTCAGCGGACTCCTCGCGGCCTGCGTGGGGCTGCTGGCCGTGCCCCGCCTGAAGCTGGCGCGGACCTGGCACCCGTTCACCTGGTGCCTGCTCTGGTGCTCCGGGGTCGTCTGCGGGCTGATCGTGCTCACCACGTCCCCCGGCGCCCGGTGGCGGCGCGCCCAGCAGCCGGCCAAGGAGTCCATGCTCTCCCCGGGCGAACTCCGGGGCACCTACGAGGACTGGCTCCACATGTGGGACACCGTCACCGGCCAGTGGGCCTACCTCGGAGCCGCCGCCGTCGGCCTCCTGCTGGGCCTGGGGGCCGGGCTCGCGGCGCCCGTGCCCGCGCCCGGGAAACGGGAGTCGGGCCGGGCCGTCCCGCGGAAGATGCTGGTCGCCCTCCTGTTGCTGCCGGTGCTCGTGGTGGTGCTGGGATCGTTCGCCGTGGTGGTGGGGCTGCGCAGCGGCTACGGACCGACCGGGTGGACGTACGCCCGCACCTGGACGAACTACCTCGTACCGATGGAACTGGCGCTGTGCGCCTACGGCGTCCTGCTGGGGGTGTGGGCCCGCCGGTACCTGGCGCGCCGGGGGGCCGCCGCCGTGGCCCTGCCGGCGGGCATCGTGGTCGCGGCCGGACTGGGGCTGGCCTCGCTGGCCGTGCTCGTCCCGAGCGTCAAGCAGCTCACCACGGCCACGGTCACCCGCGCGGTGGCCTGGGACGCCCAGAACTTCCGCATCCGGACCGAAGCCGCGGCCGGTGCCACCGACCTCGGGTACCACCCCTTGCACATCGGGAGCCTGGCCGAACCCTTCTTCACCTCCGCCTACGAGCGGGACTGGGTCGCGGCCTGCGTCTCGAACTGGTACGGCATCGAGCGGATCCACCGCCTCTGAGCACGGTCGTACGGGCTCAGCCGCGCGGCACCGCCCGGGCCAGGAAGTGACCGGCGGCGTCCTCGTACTCCTCCAGGTGCCACCCCGTGGTCCCCAGCGCACGGCGGAGGTTGTCCTCGGCGAGGAGGTCGTCGGGGTCCAGGGAGCGGCCGTGCCGGGCGGCGCGCTCCGCGCGGCCCGACGGGTGGAAGAGCAGCAGGACGCCGTCGGCCGCGCTGACGCGGGCCCATTCGCGCAGGGCGGCGGCCGGGTCCGGGAGGTGGTCGAGCAACCCGCCGAGAAGATGCCGTCCACGGACGCCCCGGCCAGCGGGAGCCGGGTGCAGTCGGCGGCGAGGAGGGATCCGTGGCGGGCGCGGCCGTGCCGGGCGGCGGCGGCCAGCATGGCCGGGGTGAGGTCGACGCCGAGCACCTGGCCGCGGGGTCCGACCTGCGCCCGGAGCGCCGGCATCGCCCGCCCGGTGCCGCAGCCGAGGTCGAGGGCCCGCCCGCCGGGTGCCAGCCGCAACCGGGCGACCGCAGCCTCGTAGGCGGGGGTCTGGTAGGCGAACCGCTCCTCCCAGGCGTCGGCCCGGCGGGTGAAGAAGGCCCGGGTGGCGGTGTGTTCGGCGCGGGCGGCCACGAGGGTGGCGAACCGGCCCAGGAGCTGCTCACCCCAGGGGTCCAGCGGGAGCTCCTGCGGCAGGAACCGGACGCCCCAGGCGCTGGTGCCGATCCGGAACGCCTGCTCCGGGTACCCGTCGCAGGAGGCCAGGACCACGGCGTCGGCGGGCAGTTCCAGGGGGTCGCAAGCCGGCCGGAGGCCCGGAGAGGGCCGGGTGGCCCCGGCGAAGAGCGGATCGGAGCCGGCGGCCCGGGTGAGTTCCACCGGCGGCCGGTCGGGGGCGGTGGCGGGGCGGTCTCCCGGGGCGGCGCCGGCGGCCCGCACCAGCAGTCGGGTTCCCGGTTCCAGGGCCAGTACGGGCACCTCGGCGGCGAGGGCCTCCCGGACCAGGCCGGGATCGGCGGCGCCCAGGACGATCAGGCCCTCCACCCCGGCGAGGTCGGCGCAGGGACCGGCACCGTCGGCGAGCGGGACGGCCCGGGAGGTCAGATCCGCCGCGGCGAGCACCCTGCTCACGGCACTGGGAGCATGCCCGGCCGCGGGCTGCACGACGACCACCGCCATACCTCAGTCCTTACATTCGAGCCGGAGCGGCTGTTCCGGGCTGTATCTGCGCAAGCATGCCCACATCGGGACCGCATGTGCCAGAGGCGCTCCGGTCCGTGACGGTCGGCGGGAACGTAAAGGGGCCCCCGCGTACCGAACACCGCGATCGGCGGGCAGGGGCCTCTTTTGCCGGTGTTCCCCATGGCGGCGAGAGCCGCTCGACCGTCACGGGGCCGGTGCGCGTGTCGTTCGGTCGAGGTCGACCCGGCAGGGCGACTGGACGTGGACACGGAGGCGGACCGAAGCGGCCTGCCTGGAGGCAGTTAATCATCCACGAGGTGAACAAGCCAGAGTGAGTGGCATATACGAGGTGCATCGCTCGATTCTCGTGGTATGTGCCCGTTCTCATGAGCGCTGCCGCTCGGAGCATCGCACCATCACAGGGGTACGAGGGTGATCTCCGTGGCCTTGACGCTGCACCACACCGCGGTGCCGTCGGCGATCGCCAGGTCGGCGGCCGCCTGCGGGGTGATCTCGGCGACGACGTCGGCGGCGGCCCGTGACGTGACGAGGACCCGGAGCCGGCTGCCCGCCGCCGTGATCTCACGGACGGTTCCGGGCCACACGTTGCGCGGGCTGCCGGACGGCTGGTCGCGATGGAGGGAGACGGCCTCGGGCGCGACGATGGCCAGGGCCTCGGAGCCCTCCGCCACGGGTTCCGCCACCACGACGGACCCGCCGGCCACCAGCTTGAGCCCGTCCACCGTGGTCGTCCCCGGCCACGCGTTGCGGCCGAGCATGCGGGCCACCCACGGCGAACGCGGATTGCGCGCCACCTCCGCGGGCGGCGCGTCCTGGAGGGCCCGGCCGTGGGCCAGTACGAGGACCCGGTCCGCCAGGGAGACGGCCTCGACGGGATCGTGGGTGACGATGAGGCAGACCCCGCCGAAGCCGGCCAGGTGGGTGCGCAGGGTGTGCCGGACCCGGGCCCGGGTGGTCTGGTCGAGCGCGGCCAGCGGTTCGTCCAGGAGCAACAGGCGGGGCTGGGCGGCCAGCGCCCGGGCCAGCGCCACCCGTTGGGCCTGGCCGCCGGACAGCTGGGCGGGCTTGCGCTCGGCGAGGTGGCCGACACCGAGCCGGTCGAGCCACAGGCGTGCCCGGGAGCGGGCCTCGGCGCGGCCTGCGCCCTGTGCGCGCAGGCCGTAGGCGGTGTTGCCGAGCGCGGAGAGGTGGGGGAACAGCGCGCCGTCCTGGGGGACCCAGGCCACGCCCCGCCGGTGCGGCGGCAGGGCGGTGACGTCGGTGTCGCCGAGCCGCAGTTCGGCGTGGGCGCGCGGGGTGAGGCCGAGCAGGGCGCGCAGCAGGGTGGTCTTGCCGGCGCCGTTCTCGCCGACCACGGCGATGGTGGTGCCGGGTTCCGCATCGAGGGTGAGCTCGTTGAAGCCCGTGACCTCGGCGTGCAGGGACCAGCGGCCGGCGGGCGCGGACGGGGCGAGTGCGTCCGCGTCCGGCTCGGGCGCCCGGGCGACCGGGTCCTCGGCGGGAGTCGCGTGGTGGGTGTCGCGTACCGCGTGGCCGGAGGTCCAGCGGCCGCGCAGGGCGACCAGGACCGCCATCGCCACGACGAGCAGGAGGAGGGACAACGAGGTCGCGGCCTCGGGGTCGTCCTGGAGCAGCAGGTAGACCTGGAGGGGCAGCGTCTGGGTGACGCCGGGCAGGTTTCCGGCGAAGGTGATCGTGGCCCCGAACTCGCCGAGCGCCCGGGCCCAGGTGAGGGCGGCTCCGGCGATCAGGCCGGGGGCCACCATCGGCAGGGTGACGGTGAAGAAGACCCGCAGCGGGGTGGCGCCGAGGGAGGCCGCGGTCTCCTCGTAGCCCGGACGCAGCCCGCCCAGGGCCCCCTCGAGGCTGATGACGAGGAACGGCATCGCCACGAAGGTGGCCGCCACGACGGCGCCCAAGGTGTGGAAGGGCAGGGTGATGCCGAAGGCGTCGTCCAGGAAGGGGCCCAGCAGACCGCGCCGGCCGAAGCCGAGCAGCAGCGCGACACCGCCCACCGTCGGCGGCAGCACCATCGGCAGCAGCACCAGGGACCGTACGACCGTCTTCCCGCGGAAGTCGATCCGGGCCAGCAGCCAGGCCAGGGGTACGCCCATGACCAGGCTGAGGCCCAGCGCCCAGAAGGAGACGACGAGGGAGAGCCGCAGGGCTTCCAGGGAGCCGGGCGTGGTCAGGTGCGCGCCGAGCTCGCTCCACTGGGTGCGTACGAGGATGCCGACCAGCGGGAGCATCAGGAACGCGATCGCGAGGAGCGCGGGCAGGGCCAGGAGGAGCGGCGGGCGGGGCCCGGCGGTGCGGCGCTCGGTCACGGCTGCTGGAAGCCCGCCTCCTGGAGGATCTTCTGGGCCTCCGGCGAGGACAGCCACTGGACGAAGGCAGCCGAGGCGGCGGCGTTCTTGGCGGCCTTCAACGTGGCGGCCGGGTAGGAGGCGATGGCGTTCTGGTCGGGCGGGATGTCGACCGCGCCGACCTTCCCCTTGGCCGCGGTCGTGTCGGTCTTGTAGACGAGGCCGGCGTCCGCTTCGCCCAGTTCCACCTTGGACAGCACGGCCCGTACGTTCGGCTCCAGCGAGACCGGCTTGACGGTGATGCCCTGCTTGTCGAGGACCTCCTGGCTGTAGCGCCCGGCGGGGACCTCCGGGGCGGCCAGGACGACCTTCAGCTGGGGATCGGACAGGTCCTTCAGGGAGTCGATCTTGTTGGGGTTGCCCGGAGCGGTGGCGATCACGAGCTCGTTCTTCGCGATCACCGTCGGGGTCCCGGTCTCCGCCTTGAGGCCGTCCATCGTCTTGGTGTCCGCGGTGACCAGGGCATCGGCCGGGGCTCCCTGCCTGACCTGTGCGGCCAGTTCCTGCGATCCGGCGAAGGAGAAGGTGACCTTCGTACCCGGGTGCTCCTTCTCGTACTCCGCGCCCATGGTCTTGAACACGTCGGTGAGGGAGGCGGCGGCGAGCACGGTCAGGTTCGCTGCCGGTACGGAGCCCGATGCGGAGGCGGTCGGTGCGGAGGCGGTCGGTGCGGCGGCCGCGGAGAGGCCGGTGCTGCCACCGCCGCAGGCGACCAGGACGGGAACCAGGAGGGCGCCGCCGAGGAGGCCGGCGGCCGCCCGGCGCAGTCGGACGTGCTGGAGGAAGCGCATGGCGGAATGTGTTCTCCTGTCCGGTCATCCGTATCCCACGCACGCACGGCATGAGATAGGGGAACGGTGCTGCATTTGCTGCCAATGGACCATTGGCAGGCAGGCATCTGCAATTCGTCGCCCCCTGCTCGATGAGGTCCAGATTCCGCCAACCGGGTCAGAAGTCCCAGTTCAGGCAGGGGAAAGGCCCATGAAAAAAGAGGACCTCGGGCCTTTCTGGAATTCGCGAGGAGGTTGCGTCCAATCGGTTGGCGAATGATATGGGGGCGCTCCGGACCCCCTCCTCCATCGGGTACGTTCGGCCATGACGCAGGTCACAGAAGTGCTTGCGGTTTCGTTTCCGACCATGTGAGGCGTGTTTTCCATGAGCCTGTCCATCCGCAACCAGATCGCCGGCACCGTCACGGACGTCGCGACCGGTGGCGCCATGGGCTCGGTGAAGGTCTCCGTCGAGGGCGGCGAGTTGACCGCAGCGATCACCAAGGACGCCGTCGAGGCCCTCGGCCTGGCCTCCGGCACCTCCGTCGTCGCCCTGATCAAGTCGACCGAGATCTCCCTCGCCGCCGCCTGATCCCCCCTCCCGCCCGCAGGCGTGCTCGCGAGCTTCACACCCGCGAGACGCGGGAGGTGAGCGGATCGGAGCGCAACCGCAATCCTCCCGGGGGGATCCGGAAACGCCCCGGGTCGACAGTCGTGTTCATGCCTCCGACGACCGCACCCGCCCTCGTACCCGCCCCCGCGCCCGTGCCCACGCCCGACCCCGCTGCGGCCCCGGTCCCCGCCGCCGCGCTCCGGGCCGCGGCACGGCCCCCGGTGGTGTCCTGGGCGCGGGCCCGGGTCCTGGCCCACGGCGCGGCCCGCCCGCTGCCCGCCCGTACGGTGCCCCTGCGCGACGCCGCCGGACTCACCCTGGCCGCCGGCCTGCCCACCCTGCAGCCGCTCCCGGGCTTCGACACGGCCGCGATGGACGGCTATGCGGTGTCCGGCACCGGCCCCTGGCGGGTACGGGCCGCCGTCCGCGCGGGCGCGCCCTGGGCGGGCGTGCTCGGCGCGGCGGAGTGCGTGGAGATCTCCACCGGGGCCGAGGTGCCGGCCGGTACCCGCGCCGTGCTGCCGCTGGAGTCGGCGGTGACCACGGGCGACGGTCGGGTGTCCGGCCCGCTGCCGCCGCCGGGCCGGCACATCCGGCGGACGGGCGAGGACGCCCCCGCGGGCCGCCGTCTCGCCCCCGCCGGCACCGGGATCGGTCCCGCGCTGCTCGGACTCGCCGCCTCGTGCGGCCACGACACCCTGCCGGTGCGGCCGCGCCCCCGGGTCGGCGTACTGGTCACCGGGGACGAGCTGGAGCACGCGGGAGTTCCGGGACCGGGGCGGGTGCGCGATGCCCTCGGACCGCTGCTGCCGGCGCTGGTCGCCGAACTCGGCGGCGAGACCGAAGAGGTGCGGTACGTCCCCGACCGGCCGAGCGGACGGCTCGCCGGGGCCGTGCACGCGGTGCGGGGCGCCGACATCGTCGTGGTCACCGGCTCCACCTCCGTCGGTGTTACCGACCAGCTGCGCCGGCTGCTGGACGATGCCGGGGCGCGGATGGTCGTCGACACGGTCGCCTGCCGGCCGGGCCACCCGATGCTGCTCGCCGAACTGGCCCCGGACCGCTGGGTGGTGGGGCTGCCGGGCAACCCGTACGCCGCCCTGGTCGCCGCCCGCACCCTGCTCGGCCCCCTGATCGCGGGCCTGTCCGGACGTACCCTCGGCCCCCTGCCGTGCGTACCGGTGCACGGGCGGGCGCGGCCCGCCCCAGGACTGACCCGGCTGGTACCGGTCGCCTGGGACGGCGGGCGGGCGAGGATCGCCGACGGGCACCGCGCCGCCTACCTCCAGGGGGCCGCCGTGGGCGACGCGCTCGCCGCGATCCCCCCGGACTGGACGGACGGCGCTCCGGCGCCCCTGGTCCTGACGGCCGCCTGACGGCCGCCTGACGGCCGGCGCGTGGGCCATGAGCTGGGTCTCCACCAGCCCTGGGGGAGGGCTTGCCGGTCGGGCCGGGCTCGCGGTGTCCGGCACCTGATCCGGCCCGACCGCCGTTTCTTCCTACGGGGTCGCGCGCACGATCACGAGCGATCCCTCGTAGGTCGGCCGACTGCGCAGGTGGCCGAATTCCTCGTCCCAGGCGCCGGACTCCAGGTCTGCGCGCAGGGTCCGGTCGAAGTGCTCGCGGACCCGGTCGTCGACGAAGCTCCAGGCCGAACACGCCTGCCGGGCGGCCGGGTCGAGCAGCGTCTCCGGGCGCCCGTAGTAGGCCTCGTTGAACCCGTCGGTGCAGTCCAGGGGGATGGGCACGGTCTGGACGGTGCCGCAGCCGCCCAGGGCCGAGGCCAGTTCCTCGACGGTCGGCAGGCGCAGGGCCTCGGTGTCGAGGACCTCCGGCGCGTACCGGTACAGCCAGAAGTCCCGGACCAGGTCCGGGTCACGGGTCAAGATGACCACCGGCCCTCGGGTCACGCGCCGCATCTCGCGCAGCCCGGCCCGTACGTCGGGCCACTGGTGGACGCCGAACAGGGTCATCGCCGCGTCGAACTCGCCGTCGGCGAAGGGCAGGTCCTCGGCGACGGCACCGACGTCGAGAACGGTCCGGGAGTCGCCGAGGGCCTCGGCGATCAACCGGGCGATGCGCTCGTCCGGGCGGCGGTGGGGGGAACGGTCGGTGGAGAGGGAGCCGATGGCTCCGCCGCCGTACGGGGTCCGTGTGGTCATACGGTGTTGCCTCGCCTTGTGAGCAGGAACGGGGGAGGGGACCCGCACGCCGGCGGTTGTGCCATCGGGTGCGGGTGTTCGTGGGGTCCTACGACCAGAGCCGGAAGCGTTCCCAGCCGTCCCCGGCCCGCTCGTAGCGGAGCCGGGTGTGCACGTGGTTGCGGGCCGCCTGCCAGAATTCGACCTCGGTCGGGGCGAGGGTGTAGAGGGTCCAGTCGGAGTCGACGAGCGAGGGCTCCTGCCGGATCAGTGCCAGGGACTTCTCCAGGGCCTGGTCGCGTTCCGCCGTGTCCGTCAGGTACTGGCTCTGGCGGCCCAGCAGGGATTGGGCGCGCGCCGTGTCCGACCGGCCCAGGAAGTCGGTCGCGTTGTCCTGGGCGGAGCCGGGCGTCACGGGCCCGCGCAGGCGGACCTGACGGCCGTGCTCGGGCCAGTAGAAGGTGAGCGCGGCCCGCGGACGGACGGCCAGCTGGTGTCCCTTGGGGCTGAAACCGTGCCCGGCGAACTGCCATCCGGCGCCGTCCACCCCTTTGAGGACCAGCACGCGGGCGTCCGGGTCGCCGGCCTCGTCGACGGTGGACAGGGTCATCGCGTGCGGATCGCGCAGGCCGTCCGACACGGCGTCGGAGAGCCAGGACAGGAAGAGCCGTACGGGATCGGCCGGAGCCCGCTCCGGTGCGAACGCGGCAAGGGGGCCTGCGAACACCTCGATGCCCCGCAGCCAGCCACGGACGGCGTCGCCGTGATCTCCCTCGCCCATCAGATGACCTCCTCCGCCGATAACCTTCCGACACCATCCTGCATCTGCGGCTAATATTCGACAATCACCTGGCAAATGCTCGTCCGAAGCCCCAAATCGCGCTGCGCTTGAGTGGGTGAGATGGGATGAGTCGGCAATCTCTCGGGTGTGTCGCCGGGCCGGACCGGGCCGGGCGCCCACTACGACGGAGGGAACCCCTCGTGACGCTCGGAACGACGGACGTGCCGGAGGGCCGGCGCGTCCACGGGCTGGTATCGGCGCAGGAGAAGGCCATCGCGCTGTTCGAGGAGGTACAGGCGCGCGGGCTCGTGGCGCCCGGGCGCGGGGAGCGCGAGGTCAGCGACCTGATCCGCGACCTGGCCAACGAGATGTTCGGCACCACCAAGCACTGGCACAAACGGATCATCCGGTCTGGCCCCAACACCCTGTTGCCGTACCGGGAGACCCCGCCCGACCGGATCATCGCCGCCGACGACATCGCCTTCGCCGACTTCGGTCCGATCTTCGAGGAGTACGAGGCGGACTTCGGCCGCACCTACGTCTTCGGGGACGACCCGCACAAGCACCGTCTCCTCGCGGACCTGCCGCGCATCTTCGACGCCGGACGGGCCCACTTCGCGGCCCGTCCCGACATCACCGGCCGACAGCTGTACGCCGAGGTCGAGCGGCTGGCCGCCGAGGCCGGCTGGAGCATCGGCATCTGGCACGCCGGACACCTCGTCGGCGAGTTCCCCCACGAGACCAACGACGGGGCCAAGGCCGACTCCTACATCACCCCGGAGAACGACACCCCGCTGCGCGGCACCGACCGCGCCGGCCGGACCTGCCACTGGATCCTCGAACTCCACCTCGTGGACCGGGAGCGGGGCTTCGGCGGCTTCTACGAGCAGCTGCTCGACCTCGCCTGAGCATCCCGCGCGCTCAGTACACGTCGCGGCCGTACCGCTTGGCGGCGGAGAGCTGCTTCAGGTACGCGGCGGCCTCGTCCGCGTCGAGGCCGCCGTGCGTCATGGCGATCTCGCGCAGCGCCAGGTCCACGTCCTTGGCCATCCGGCTCGCGTCACCGCACACGTAGAAGTGGGCGCCGTCCTGGAGCCAGGACCACAACTGGGCGCCGTGCTCGCGCATGCGGTCCTGGACGTAGACCTTGGTCCGTTGGTCGCGGGAGAAGGCCAGCTCGAGCCGGGTGAGCGTGCCGTGCCGGTGGAGTTCCGCCAGCTCCTCGCGGTAGTAGAAGTCGGTGGCGCGGCGCTGTTCGCCGAAGAACAGCCAGTTCCCGCCCCGGTGGCCGAGTGCCCGGCGGTGTTCGAGGAAGGCCATGAACGGTGCGACGCCGGTCCCCGGACCGACCATGATCGCCGGGGTGTCCGGGCCCGCAGGCGGGCGGAAGTGCGCCGAGCTCTGCACGAACAGCGGTACGGGCGTGCCCGGTTCGGCGTCCGCGAGGAAGGTGGAGGCGACGCCCTTGCGGTGGTGGCCGCCCGGCCCCTCGTAGCGCAGGACCGAGACGGTCAGGCTGACCCGGCGGGGGTCGACGAGCGGGCTGGAGGAGATCGAGTACAGGCGCGGTCCCAGGCGCCGCAGGCGCTCGGCCCACTCCTGGGCACCGATCCGGACCGGGAACTCGGCCAGGACGTCGACGGGCTGGCGCCCCCAGGTCCACCGGGCCAGGCCGTCCTTGTTGTCGGGGCGGGTCAGCCGCTTGAGCGTGCGGTCGCCGGTGTGCTCGGTGATGAAGCGCAGCAGGTCGGGCGTGAGCCGGGTGATGTCCAGGTGCCGGTGGAGGGCCTCGGCGAACGGCATGGGGTCGCGGCCGGGTACGGCGACCTCCGCGTCCGCGGAGAGGCCGGTGGCGGCCAGCCATTCCGTCACCAGGCCGGGACAGTTGACCGGCTGGACCCCGAGGGCGTCGCCCGCCTCGTACGCCGGGCCGTCCTCGCCCAGGTCGAAGGTGAACCGGCGGACCTCCTTGGCGGCTCCGGGCAGGCTGAGCAGCCGGTTGCCGGACAGCCCGGCGGTGTAGGGGTGGTTGCGGTCCGCCGCGGGTCGGGGCTTGGCGACGGGCTCCGGGTCCGGGGAGGTCGCGAGCGCCCCGCGCACCTGCTCCAGCCAGCGTCCCGCGGACTCCTCGTAGTCGGGCTCGCAGTCCACGCGGGGCAGCAGGCGCCGGCCCCCGAGCTCTTCGAGGCGCTGGTCGAGCCGGCGGCCGTGGCCGCAGAAGGCGTCGTAGGTGGAGTCGCCGAGGGCGAGCACGGCGTACCGGACGTCCTGGAGGCGGGGCGCGTCGGCGGCGGTGAGGGACTCCCAGAACGCGGCTCCGTTGTCCGGCGCGTCGCCGTCGCCGAAGGTGCTGGTGATGACCAGCAGATCGGTGCCGGGCGTCAGGGCCGCGGCCGTGCAGTCCGCCATGCCGTGCACGCTCGCCGGGGAGCCGCTCCCGGCCAGGGCCGCTCCGACGGTGGCCGCGAGGTCCTCGGCGTTGCCCGTCTGCGAGGCCCACAGGACCATGGTCTGCCGGGCCGGCCGGTCCGGGGCGGCGGGAGCGGTGGCCGGGGCGGCCGGGGGAGCGCCGGCCAGGGCGGCCGCCGTACGCGAGTACGTGCCGGCGAGGACACCGTCGACCCAGAGCGCGTGTCCGGCCTCGAACGGGGCGCCGGCCGGCAGCGAGGGGACTCCCGGGCCGGGCGGGGCGGAGGCGAGCCCGGCGAGGAAACCGGCGAGGTACTGGCGCTCCCGGTCGGAGAGGGCGGGTGGGGTCCGGTCCTCCAGCCCGAACACGGAGGCGAGGGCGGCCGTCGCGGGGGCGGCCGTGGGGGCCGGCGCGGGACGGGCCAGCGTGGCGGTGACGATGCCGGATCCGAGTCCGGCCCCGGCGGCCCCCGCGGCCCCCGATCCTGCGCCCGCGCCGGCCGGCAGGGCCGCCACGGGGACCGGGGCCCGTGTCTTGGCCAAGGTCACCGCGCACATCTTGAATCCGGGCTGGAAGGAGAGCGGGTCGACGGCGTCGTCGGTGACGGCGTTGACGCTGAGGTACTCGCCGAACAGATCGTTCCAGTGGAAGGGGGCGAAGCAGTTCCCGGGCCGGACCCGGTCGGTGACGACGGCGGGCAGCACGGCCCGCCCGCGCCGGGAGGCCACCTCCACCCCGTCGCCCTCCTCGATGCCGAGCGCGGCCGCGTCCTGCGGGTGGATCTCCACGAACGGTGCGGGGTTGAGCTTGCCCAGCTTGGCGACCTTGCCGGTCTTGGTCAGGGTGTGCCACTGGTGCTGCAGGCGGCCCGTGTTGAGCACGAACGGGTAGTCGTCGTCGGGGAGTTCGCCGTCCGGCAGGTGTGGACGGGCGAAGAAGACGGCCCGTCCCGTGGACGTCGGGAAGACCAGCCGGGGGCGGGTGCCGTCCGGGCGCTCGGCCGGCGTCTGGCTGACCCCGTCGTTGAGGTAGCGGACCGGGTTGCGGTCCGGCCCGCCCGGGGCGGCCGGCCACTGCACCGGGCCCGAGCGCAGCCGCTCGTACGTGACCCCGCGCAGGTCCCAGCCCGTCTTCGGGTTCCAGGCCTGCCGGAGCTCCTCGAACACCTCCTCCGCGCAGGTGTACGTGAACGCCTCGGCGAACCCCATCGCGCAGGCGACCCGGGCGATCAGCTGCCAGTCGGGCAGGGCCTCGCCGGGCGGGTCGGCGGCCCCCGGCACCAGGGTGAGGTTGCGCTCCGAGTTGATCATCACGCCCTCCGCCTCGGCCCACAGCGTCGCGGGCAGTGCGATGTCGGCGTAGGCATTGGTCTCGGTCTCCGCGAACACGTCCTGCGTGATGACGAGCTCGGCGGTCTCCAGGGCCTTGATCACGGTGCTGCGGTTGGCGACGGAGGCGACCGGGTTGGTGCAGATGATCCAGCAGGCCTTGATCTCACCGGCGGCCATCTTCTCGAACATCTCGACGGTGCCCCGGCCGACGTCGGTGCGCAGGGTGCCCTTCGGCACGCCCCACAGCTCCTCGACGTAGCCGCGGTCCTCCGCCACCAGGACCGAGCGCTGGCCGGGCAGCCCCGGTCCCATGTACCCCATCTCCCGGCCGCCCATCGCGTTGGGCTGCCCGGTGAGGGAGAAGGGGCCGCTGCCCGGGCGGCAGATGGCACCGGTGGCGAGGTGCAGGTTGACCAGGGCGTTGGTGTTCCAGGTGCCGTGGGTGGACTGGTTGAGGCCCATGGTCCAGCAGCTGGTCCACTCGCCCGCCTCACCGATCCAGCGGGCGGCCAGCCGGATGTCGGCCTCCGGTATGCCGGTGATCCGGGAGACCCGGTCGGGCGCGTAGTCCTCCAGGAAGGCGGGCATGTCCTGCCAGCCCTCGGTGTGCTCGGCGATGAACGCCGGGTCGGTCCAGCCGCCCTCGACCAGGAGGTGCAGCAGGCCGTTGAGCAGGGCCAGGTCGGTGCCCGGCCGGATCTGCAGGAACAGGTCCGCCTTGTCGGCGGTGGCGTTGCGCCGGGGATCGACCACGATGAGCTTGGCACCGGAGGCCTTGACGCGGTCCATCATCCGCAGGAAGAGGATGGGGTGGCAGTCGGCCATGTTGGCGCCGATCACGAAGAAGGCGTCCGCCCGCTCGAAGTCCTCGTACGAGCCGGGCGGTCCGTCGGCGCCGAGCGAGAGCTTGTAGCCGGTGCCCGCGCTCGCCATGCACAGCCGCGAATTGGATTCGATCTGGTTCGTCCGCAGGAAGCCCTTGGCCAGCTTGTTCGCCAGGTACTGGGCCTCCAGGGACATCTGGCCGGAGACGTAGAGCGCCAGCGCGTCCGGGCCGTGCGCGTCGAGGATCTCCCTCAGGCGCGCGGCCGCCTCGGTGACGGCCGCCTCCACGGCGGCGGGGGCGGGCCCGGCACCCCGCTCACCGCGGATCAGCGCGGTGGTCAGCCGTCCCGGTGCGGCCATCAGATCGGCGTGCGTGGCGCCCTTGGTGCACAGGCGCCCGGCGTTCGCCGGGTGCTGCTTGTCCCCGGCCACCTTGGCCACCGTACGGCGGCCGTCGCCGCCCGTGGTGATGTCCAGGACGATCCCGCACCCCACCCCGCAGTAGGAGCAGACCGTACGCACCCGCTGCCCGGCCGCGGCCTTCGTCTCCGCCCCCGCCTCCGCCACAGCAGACCTCCTCGCACCTTCGGCCGACACCGCACCGGTCCGGGCCGTTGCGGCCGTGTGCAGGTCGGTCCCGTTGCGGCCCACCGTAGGAAGTCCCTGTTGCGCGCAGGTGACGGGCGGTGCCCCCCGGGGGTTACAAGCGGCTTCGTCAAGATCACCACGGGCGGTGAGGTGGTCAGCGGCCCAGCGCGTCGAGGTGCTCGTAGAGCGCCCGGTGCCCCTCGGCCGTGGGGTGCAGGCCGTCGACGAGCAGGTCGCTCCTCTCCCGCAGCGGCTCCCACAGGTCGAGGTGGTCGATGTGGTTCGCCCCGCACCAGGCCCGGAGGAAGGTACGCAGGGCCAGCGCGCGCGCCCGGGTGAAGCGCAGCCCCTCGTAGGCGCGGGTGCGGTCTTCGTCGAGCCAGGAGGGTCCGGCGACGACGAGCCGGGCGTTGTGGTCGAGGGCGGTGGCGGCCAGCGCGTCGAGGCTGCCGGTGAGCTGCGCGAAACCAGCGGTCCCGTCGGCGTCGGCGTCGGCGTCGGTGCGGGTGTCGGCCTCGCCCTGCGCGTCGGCGAGCGGCACGGCGGAGTCGTTGATGCCGGCGGCGACCAGGAGGGTGTCGGGCCGGCGGGCCGCCAGCAGCGCGGGCGTCTGCTCGCTGACGTCGGCGAGGGTGCTGCCGGGGACCGCCAGGTTGAAGAGCCGGCGTTCGGTCTCGTTCCCGGCGATGTGGGCCGCCGCCAGGTGGCCCGCCCAGCCGCCCCGCGGGTCGCAGCGTCCGTAGGCGATGCTGTCGCCCACGATGACGATCCGCTCCGCCGGGCGCAGCGGCTTCGCGTCCAGGTAGGCCCAGGCGCTCTTGCCGGAGGAGAGGACCACCCGCCGGCGGGTGTAGTCGTCGACCTCGTAGGCGTCGGCCTCGGCGAGCTCCCGGTCGGTGAGGTGCAGCACCGCGCCTTCGACCGAGGCACCGAGCCTGCGCTCCAGGATCAGGTGCACGTCGAGCCCGCTGGCGGCGATCACGGCCGGATCGGTGATCTTCAGGGGTCGGGTGGTGTAACCGGCCAGCGAGGCCGGGGAGGTGGGCACGGCTCTGCCGAAGAGAGCGGTCTGGACCCGCTCGTCCATCAGCGTGCCGAAGGAGAACAGGGTGTGCGTGCGTGATTCGGTCACAGCGAGCCGCAGGGCCTTTCCGTACGGAGGGTCGGGTTTCACCCTATCGGCCGAAGGCTGGCGGACGGAGCCGAGTTGCGGACTGCTCCTCCTGACAGCGGCTACTCCTCCTGGTAGGAGTGGCGCTGCTCCTTCCAGGGGTCGCCGATGTTGTGGTAGCCGCGCTCCTCCCAGAAGCCGCGGCGGTCGGCGGTCATGTACTCGACCGCGCGCAGCCACTTGGGTCCCTTGTAGCCGTAGAGGTGCGGGACGACCAGGCGCAGCGGGAAGCCGTGCTCGACGGTCAGCGGCTCCCCGTTGTGGTGGGTGGCCAACAGGGTCCGGTCCGAAGCGAAGTCGCAGAGACGGAGGTTGGCGCTGTACCCGTACTCCGCCCACGCCATCACATGCGTGACCTGCGGGGCCGGCGGCGCCAGCTCCAGGACGGTGTGCGCCGCGACGCCGAAGAACTCGTGGTCCGTGGAGGTCGGGCCCGACGCGCAGTGCAGGTCGGTCTCGATCGTGACGCCCGGCAGCGCGGAGACCTCGTCGAAGGTCCAGGAGTACTTGCCGCCGGTGGCCGTGGCACCGAAGACCTGGAAGTTCCAACGGTCGGGACGGAACTTCGGGACGGGGCCGTAGTGCGCGGGCCAGCCCTTGGCGAGGCGCTGTCCTGGAGGGAGCGGTTCGGTTCCCACGGGGCGGTGGTCCTCTTCCGGTGGCGACGGCGGGATGGCGGCACGGCGGTCGCGCTCCGCATCGCGAGCAGCGCCGTACGAGGATCTTGCCAGGAACGTCACCGCTCTCGGGACCCGCGGCACGACTGGCGGAGACCGCCCGGACCGGCCCCGGCCGCACCTGGTGCATCCCATGACAACGTCCCGTACGGAACCGGGTGTCTCCGTGCCCGCATCCATGCGACCCGGGACCGCGCCCGTCGCAGATGTCCGCGAGCCAGTGGATCAGTTCCGCCCGTACGGCGGGCACGTGCGCGGCCGCGTGCGCGAGGAACGGGATCGCGGCGAGCGTGGCCGAGTACACCTCGGCCCAGCGGTTCAGCACCCACAGCGAGCGCACCCGCTCGCGCGCCGACCGCCCGTCGTCCGCGTACAGCGCCCGGATGATCCGCGGAACGTTCGAGGCGTCCGCCCGCATTCCGTGCCGCAGCGACGCCCAGTCGACGGAGTCGAGTTCCTCGGGTGGTCTCATGATCGGAACGGTAACCGGTGCGTCCAGGCGGGTGAACGGGGCCGCGGGGCACCCGCACGCGCTCGGACGGCGAGCGGAGGTTTCATGCGCCGCCCGCCTCCTCGCCGGGGCCACGCCCGCCCTCGGTACGGCGTCCGCACGGTGTGTCTACGACGGTCCGTTCCCGGCGACGGGTATGGATGGTGGGTCGGGGACGAGAGCGGGGAGCGGCACGTGGCGGCGATGGTCGGACTGTTCTGGGTCACTCCGGACGCGGTGTACGTGGGGTCGCCGCCGAACGCCATCGGAATCGGCGTCCGGCTGACCGCCGGCGGCCTGGAAGCGATGGACCCCGACAGCCCCCGGGCCTGGACCTGGGCGGAGCTGCGTTCCGCCGTGGTCGAGGACGTGCCCGGGCACAACCCCGTGGGCCGTGCGACGAAGGCCCTCGGCGCGATGCTCTCGGCCGCGATCGGAACGGACTACCTCGGTGAGGGGCCGCCGGAGATGACGCTGCGACTGGAGACGGAGGAGGGTGTGCAGGAGGTGACCGTCCACGCGGCGGCGGCCGGCTACCCCGCCGAGGAGGTACGGCTCTCCCAGGACCTGCTCGACCGCTTCGTGGCGGGGACCGCGGACCCGCGGGCCGTCGAGGAGTGGGGTCGGGAGCACGCCCTGGAGGGCACCCCCGATCCGCGGGCGCGGGAAGCCCTGCTGCACGCGTGGGCACAGCCGTAGCCGGTTCCCCCGCTCAGTCGAGGCAGAACTCGTTGCCCTCGACGTCCTGCATGGTGAGGCACGACTCGTTGACTCCATCGGCGAGCAGCAGTTGCCCGCGCACCGCGCCGAGCGGGACCAGCCGTGCGCATTCGTCCTCGAGCGCGGCCAGGCGCTCTTCCCCCACGAGTCCGGTGCCGACCCGCACGTCGAGATGGAGCCGGTTCTTGGCGGCCTTCCCTTCCGGGACGCGCTGGAAGTACAGCCGCGGACCCGCGCCCGACGGGTCGGTGCAGACGAACCACGCGTCCTGCTCCTCGGGCGGCAGCGAGCGCGTGAACTCGTCCCACGGAACTTCTTGATCGATGACGTCGGTCCAGCGTAGGGGAGGGGTCTAGGACGACTCCTGGAGGTAGGCGGCGATCATCGCGAGGTCGTTGGTGATGGCCAGCACCTCGGTGGGGTCGGCGCCCGGTGTGGAGGCGCCGTTGACGCCCGCGTAGAAGGTGTCGAAGCGGCCGCCGCCCTTGTCGAGGTAGCCCGCGATGGTGATGGCGCCCACGGCCAGCCGGTCGTTGAGGGCGTCACCGCCGACGGCCGCGCCGGTCTTGGCGAACACCTTCCCCCGGGCCGGACAGCTGCGGCAGTTCTCGGCCAGCAGTCCGTCGACCCCGAGGATGGGCAGGGCCTCCCGGAACAGCCGTGCGTCCGGGGTCCGTTGCCAGTACGCCAGCATCTGCACCAGCACCTGCGGAGTGGCCCGGTCGGCGGGGTTGCCGCCCCGGCCGTCCATCAGCTGCGCCTGCTCGCGGTCGACGCCGGCCTCGTCGAGGAAATCGGCGAGCACCGGGAAGCCGGCCGGGCACTGGTCGCTCTTCGCGGTCACGGCGAGCAGGCAAATGCCCAGGTTGGCGCCCAGGTTGTGGCTGACCTTGAGGATCAGCTTGGCGTACTGGGCGTAGGGCGGGGAGGTGTACGCGGCCACGCGCGGGCGTCCGTCGTAGTCGCGCGGCAGCCGCCCCACCGGATTGGGGCCCGACGGGTCGGCGGTGACGTGCACCCCGGCGCGTTCGAGGGCCTCGATCAGCGCGACGCGGCCGAAGGCGGCCGGGTCGCCGATCGGCGAGGTGCGCAGCAGCGGCGCGGAGTCCGCCGCGATCGTCCCGGTCAGGCGGATCCGGGTACCGCCGTCGGTGGCCGTCACCGTGACCGCGGTCGGCTTCCCGGCCGCCACGGTCTTCACCGCCGAGGTGACCTCGTACGGCGCGACCTTGGGCCGCCAGTCCAGCCGGGCGTCCGCGCCGGGCCGGTCCCCGGGGGTGGTCATGAGGTCGATCAGGTTGTCGTTGATGATCAGGGGCGTGGGGGTGGGGACGAGCTCCGGGTCGGGGACGAACAGCCGACTGTCGACGATCACGTCGCCGTCGACGCGCGTGATGCCGGAGTCGCGCACCTGCCGGGCCAGCTGGTCGATCCCGGCGAGCGGGTTCTCCGGGGTGAGGGTCGCGCCGGGGAAGTCGTTGGCGTAGGTGTGGTCGAGGTCGGTGTACGCGACCGTGCCGTCGGGGCGCGTCCGGCCGCCCATGGTGAGGTCGCCCTGGGCGACGAGGTCGAGGTCGCCGGTCAGCGTGGCGCCGTCGCGCGCGCCCACCGCGTAGAGCGGGGTCACGAAGCGGTGGTCGGCGCCGAGGGTGTGCCACGGGCCCGAGACGCTGATCAGCTTCGCGGTGGATCCGGGGATGAAGAACTGCTCGGGGAAGAGGCTGTGCACCACGCGGCCGCTGTCCGGGTCGGTCTGGAGCAGGCCCCACTGGGCATTGCGGTAGTCCGGCTTGCGCATGATCTCCCTGATGCGCGGGTCGAGGCCGGCGAGTCCCGTGTCACCGGTCGCCGACGGCGTGGTCGCCGACGGGGAAGGGGGCGGGGCCGGCGTCGGGTCCGCTCCGGTCGCGGTGTTCGGGGCGAGGGCCAGGAACAGCAGGGCGGCGCAGGCGGCGGCCGTACCGCGCCGCAGCGGTGCGGAGTGGATCGGTCTGCTCACAGCGCGCTCCGTTCGTCGCGGCTGTTTCCTCCCGAGGCCGGGAGAACAGCGTGGCACGGACCCTCCGGGCGGGCGCGCCGGGCGGTCTCACTCCTCGGTCGGCAGCCAGCAGCCGTGCAGGCCGAGCGGGACGCGTACGGGGATCCGGGCGCGGGCCACCGGCCCCGACGCGGGATCCTCGGCGGGGATGACCAGGAACCAGCTCGAACCGTCCGTGCGGTCCGTGGCGAAGGTCAGCCAGTGGCCACCCTCCTCGGAGCCGGTCCCGGAGCCCGGCTCCGGGGCGAAGACCGGCTCGCCGACGGACAGGTTCCCGGCCGGCCAGACGCAGGAGGTGCCGCTTTCGACGTCGTACCAGCGCACGGCGTCGAACTCGCCCGGCAGCAGGTCCCTCCGCCCGGTTTCGGTGGCCAGCGCGGTGTACCGGTGACGCCGCCCGATGCGTCGGTCGTCGACCCGTGGGAACTCCACCCGGGAGTCGTCCAGCGGGGTACGGAGCATGCTGCCGGTGGCCGGGTCGAGGCGCGCCCGCACCAGGCCGCCGCTGATCGGTTCGCCGTCCCCTTCCGGGCCGCCGACGGTGAGCCTGCTCCACTGCACGTAGTCGAGCACCACGGGGGCGTCCGTGCCCGGGCCGTCGTCGTACGCGTTCACGGTGTGCCACGTCCAGAAGGCCTCGTCGGCCGCCCAGCGCACCGGTCCGCCGTCGCGCGGGATCAGCGCCACCCGGGTGCCGCGTTCGGGGCGCCAGGCCAGGAAGGAGCCGCCGCTCATGGCCGCGGCGAGGTCGAAGAAGGCCGGGGCGAGGACGAGGACGGCGTAGCGGCCGGTCAGGGCCATGTCGTGGATCATCATCGGCTCGTCCACCCCGTCGACGGGCGTGGGCCCGCGGCTGACCGTGCCGTCGCGGTCGATGACCGACCAGGTCAGGTAGGGCGGCTCCAGGCCGTAGCAGAAGACGACCATCTCGCCCGTGACCGGGTCGATCTTCGGGTGGGCGGTGATGCCCGCGGGCAGCACCCCGCCGAAGTCCTCGCGGCCGAGCGTCGCCAGGTCGGTGTCGAACCGGAACGGGCAGGCCGACTCGGCGAGGGCCAACAGGCGGCCGGCGTGCCGGACGACGTTGATGTCGGGCATGTCCCGGAAGGTGCCGGCGAGCTCCGGTCCCACCTGGTCGGCTTCCGGCACGATCATCGATTCGAGGCCGCCCCACAGGGCGCGGCCGGCCCGTTCCTCGGCCAGCAGCGCGGGGGTGCGTACGAAGCGGTTGCGGTAGCGGGCCCGCCCGCCGGAGAGCCACACGCCGTGCAGCATGCCGTCGCCGTCGATGGGGTACAGGTACGAGCCGATCGGCGTGAAGCGCGGATTGGGGCCGTTGCGCAGGTACAGGCCGTCCAGGGTGTCCGGAAGCTCGCCCGTGACCTCCAGGTCCGCGACGTCGACCTCCTCGGACACGGGTGCGAAGGACCCCAGCAGGTGGGGGACGCGGGTGGGGTCGAAGCGGGGTGGCACATAGGTGTTCACAGGACCTCCCGGTGCGCGCTCCTCCGTGGGCGCGCTGCTAAGGCACCTTCCAGTGAAACGCGCGCCGGGTGGGCCTGCCAGGCGGGTCCGGTCTGCCTGGGCCTGCCTCGTCCGGCCCTTGCTGGTCTCGGTCGGTTTCGGTCGGCCTCAGGCGGACGTGAAGAGTTCCTCGTGCGCGCCGTCGAGGACGAACCCGTTGTCGAAGCGGACGCGGACCGTCACGCGGAGCTTCTGCTCGTGGAAGGCGGTCCACGCCGGCTCCAGGGAGGCGACCTGCTCCTGGAGCTGCTTCCGGCTCCCCTCGGGCATCTGATGGCCGAAGGAGTCGAGGAGCGACTTCAGCCGCTCGTACTCGCGGACGTCCTCGCCGCGCTGCGGCCGGTGCTCGTCCACCCGCTCGACGGTGCCCCCGGTGCCCGAGGCCAAGGCCAGGAACCCGGCGACCGCGTCCCCCGCCACCGTGAGCGAACCGGCCAGCGTGAGGTCCGCGGCCAGCTTCACCCGCAGGCCTTCGTTCAACGTCATCGATCCTTCATCTCCCCGGTCGGTGCCCGAGCCTATCGGTGGCGCGCACGCCGGGGCCGACCGGGACCGCTCAGTACGAGAACGCCATCGGCCGGTCGTGGTCGTCGTGGTCGCCGCCGATCCGGGTGGGCGGGTCGAGTTCGTGCGGGGCCGGTTCGGAAGGGCCCGCCTGCACGGCCCGGACCGTCAGCGTGATCTCGATCGCGGCGAGTACCGCGTACAGCGCGGTGTAGGCCGTGAGGGAGGCGATCACCTCGCCCTGGGAGACCTCGGGGGACACGGCGTCGACCGTGCGCAGGAGCCCGTAGACCACCCACGGCTGGCGCCCCATCTCGGTGAAGATCCAGCCCCAGGAGGTCGAGACGAGCGGGAAGGCCAGGGTCCACACGGTCAGCCACCAGTACCAGGCGGCCGCCCTCGGGGGAAGCAGGCGGCCGCGGGTGAGGGCGAGCTGCGGCACCTCGTCCCCGGTGGTGCGCAGGGCGGGCCGGAGCAGGAAGCGGCGCCGCGTCAGCCACAGTCCGAGGAGGCCCAGGCCGAAGGAGGCCATGCCGAAACCGATCATGAAGCGGAAGCCCCAGAAGGCGACGGGGACGTTCGGGAGGTAGTCGCCGGGGCCGTACCGCGCCTCCTCGGCGGCGGCGGTGTCGTTGATCCCGGGGACGTAGGCGGTGAAGTTGCCCTCGGCGAGGAAGGACAGCAGCCCGGGGATGGACCATTCGACCGTGTTGTGACCTTCGGACACGTCGCCGATGGCGAAGACGGAGAAGGGTGCGGAGGTCTGGCCCTCCCACAGGGCTTCGGCCGCGGCCATCTTCATCGGCTGCTGCTGGAACATGACCTTCGCGAGCGTGTCCCCGCTGAGGGCGACGAGCAGGCCGGCGAGGGCCAGGGTGACCAGGCCCAGGCGCAGCGAGGCCCGCATTACGGGAACGTGCCTGCCGCGCCGCAGGTGGAACGCCGCCACGCCCGCCATGAGGGCCCCGCCGGTCAGGAACGCGGCGGCGAGCGTGTGGTAGACGACCACGAGCGTGGTCTCCTGCGTGAGCACGGCGAGGAAGTCGGTGAGTTCGGCGCGCCCGGTCTCGGGCGAGATGGTGTAGCCGACGGGGTGCTGCATCCACGAGTTGGCCGCGAGGATGAACCAGGCGGAGAGCAGGGCTCCGACGGCCATCGCCCAGGCACAGGCCAGGTGGATCCGCTTCGGCAGCCGATCCCATCCGAAGATCCACAGGCCGATGAAGGTCGATTCGAGGAAGAAGGCGATCAGCGCCTCGAAGGCCAGGGGCGCGCCGAAGACGTCGCCGACGAACCGCGAGTACGTCGACCAGTTCATCCCGAACTGGAACTCCTGCACGATGCCCGTGACCACGCCCATCGCGACGTTGATCAGGAACAGCCGGCCCCAGAACGTGGTGGCCATCAGGTAGGTGCGCTCACCGGTCCGCACCCACGCCGTCTGCAGGACGGCCACGAGCACGCCGAGGGAGATCGTCAGCGGTACGAAGAGGAAGTGGTAGACGGTGGTGATGCCGAACTGCCACCGGGCCACCGTGTCGGGCGCCAGCGCCAGGTCCCACGGCATCCTCGTCCTCCTCCGCGCACGGCCGCTGCTTCCTGCGGGGCCACTGTGCCCGGTGCACGGGCACACGGGCGGTCAGGGGCGGGCGACCCGCGCGGGGTTGCCCCGGACGGTCCTCAGGGGCGGGCCGCCACGTGGTCGGCGACGGCCTCGTGGGTCAGGTGGAGGCCCGCCCGCAGGACGGCGTCGTGCCGGGTGGGGTGGGCCGCGCGGTGGGCGAGGTCCAGGGCGCGGGCCCGGTCGAGGTCCGCGGCGCAGTCCCCGCCGCGCAGGGCGGTGTCCACGGTCCGGGCGGTGGCCCGGACCAGCGGGGCGAGCTCGCGCAGGGCGGTGTCCGACCCGGTTCCGGGAGGCGGGGCGCAGCCGTCGGTCCGGGCGCGCTCGCGGAGCTCCCGGGTGAAGTACTGGAGGGTGAGGGCGGTCCGGTCGGCGAGCCTCAGCCGTTCCTCCAGCCCGTCCGGCGGCCGCTTCGGCGTACGGAGGTACAGCCGGGGCAGCCGGGTGCGTCGAGCCGCCCGCTCGTACGCCGCGAGGCCGTTCCGCGGCCGCAGCCACAGCTCCGCGTCCTCGGGGAGCCCCCGGGCGGTGGGCGGTCCGCCGGTGCCGAGCCGGGCGGCGACCGTACCGAGGAGGTCATCGAGTTCGCCCCGGTACGTGCGCAGGCCGGCCGCGGCCGACCGGTACGGGTCCGGCGGCCACAGCAGCGGCCCCAACAGGACGACGGCGGCGATGCCGACGGCGCTCTCCGCCAGGCGGGCCAGGGCGTAGCCGGGGAGGGCGGTCGCGTAGATCACCAGCGCGCTGACCAGGACCTGCTGGTTGGGGGCGCCGCCCTGGTACATCAGGTACATGCCCGCACAGCCGCAGGCCAGTACGGCGAGGAAGGACACCGAGGCGGCCGCCGACACCGAGGTCACCGAGGAGGCCGTGGGCGGCGGCAGCCAGTGCAGCACGAGGGTGGTCAGCGCCACGCCCACGACGACGCCCACGAGCCGCTCCCAGCCCCGTCGCGGGGCGTCGTACACGTCGTCGCGCAGGATCAGTACGGCCGGTAGGGCGGCCGGCACCGGAACCGTGCTCGTGCCCCACCACAGGCAGAGGAACCAGGGCACGGCGGCGCACACGATCAGGCGGGCGGCGGAGCGCAGTCGAGCGCGGGGCGGCGGGGCGAGCGGGACGGGGACCGTACCGGGCATGGCGGACATCGTAGGCCCGGCCGGCCGACCGCGGCGCCATCGACGGGACGGCCGGGCCCGCCTATGATTCCGACGCGCCACGCACCTCGAACATGCATGCCCACAACGGGCGATGACGGTTTCCGGGACGCGTACCGGGAACGCCGTCCTCGCCCGACGAGTTCGGAGGTCCTGTTGAGCACACGTACACGCACCCCGCGCAGACTGGCGGCGCTGGCCGTCGGCCTGACCGCTGTCCTGGCAGCGTCGGTCGGTCCGTCCGTCGCCGCGCCGCACGGCTCGACCGGCCCGGCGGTGACCCGCACGGTGGCCGCCGCCGCCCCGTCCGTGGTCAACCCGGGCAACCAGGTGTCCCTCCAGTACGACTCCGCGTACTTACCGATGCGCGCCACCGGTGGCGCGGCCCCCTACACCTGGTCGGCGGTCAACCTGCCGGTCGGTGCCTCGATCAATCCCTCGACCGGCCTGATCTCGGGCCTCCTGCGCGGCAGCGGCATCCGTACCGTGACCGTCACCGCCAAGGACGCCACGGGTGCGACCGGCTCCGCCACCTTCACCTGGCGCGTGATCCGCGACGCCTGTCCCCGCTGCTGACCCGGCGGCCCGGCGCCCCTCTCCCGATCGCGGGGAGGGGTGCCGGGCGCTGCTCCTCGGGCAGGATGTGCGGATGGACACGACCGAAGCGGTATCGAGGGCACGGGCGCTGGCCACCGCGGGCGAGCGGCGCGTCCTGGGCATTGCCGGGCCGCCGGGGGCCGGAAAGTCGACACTGGCCGCCCGGCTCGCGGACGCGCTCGGGCCGGAGCGCGCCGTCGTGGTCCCGATGGACGGCTTCCACCTCGCCCAGGCCGTGTTGGACCGCCTGGGCCGCGCCGACCGCAAGGGCGCCCCGGACACCTTCGACGCCGCCGGGTACGTCGCCCTGCTGCGCCGGCTGCGCGCACCGCTCGGACCCACGGTGTACGCGCCTGCCTTCGACCGCTCCCTGGAGGAGCCGATCGCGGGCAGCATCCCCGTGCCCCCGGACGTACCGCTGGTGATCACCGAGGGGAACTACCTGTTGCACGACGTGGGGGAGTGGGCCTCGGTGCGCCCCCTGGTGGACGAGGCCTGGTACCTCGCCCCGGCCGAGGACCTCCGCCTGGAGCGGCTGATCGGCCGTCACGTACGACACGGCAAGGACCCCGCGCACGCACGCGCATGGGTGGCCCGCTCGGACGAACACAACGCCCGCCTCGTCGCCCTGGGCCGGCACCGCGCGGACCTCGTCCTCGACGCCGACTGACGGCGCCCGACGGGCATGCGCGGCGGGTCGGGCACGCGCGGCGTCGTGCGCGGCGGGTCGGCGTCGTGCACTCTCGTGCCAACACCCGTGCACGGTAAGGAAAGTCGGACGGTAGGGGCGTCCGTAGTTTCGGGGTGTGCCGGGCCGCGGATCGATCGCGGACGGCGATGATCCATAGTGCTCCGGGAGGACACCCCCCATGTTCGACATCAGCAAGGTCCAGGCCGCTCCGAGCGCGGACCTGCTCACGCCCGACAACGCGGTCATGCTCTTCGTCGACCACCAGCCGCAGATGTTCTTCGGTACCGGCAGCGGTGACCGCACCGCCATCATCAACAGCACGGTGGGCCTCGCGAAGGCGGCCAAGGCGTTCGACGTGCCGGTCGTGCTGACCACCGTCGCCGCCGAATCCTTCTCCGGTCCGCTGCTGCCCCAGCTCGCCGACGTGTTCCCCGGACACGAGGTCATCGACCGTACGTCGATGAACGCCTGGGAGGACGAGGCGCTCGTGGCGGCCGTCAAGGCGACCGGACGCAAGAAGATCGTCCTGTCGGGCCTGTGGACCGAGGTCTGCCTGGTGCTGCCCGCCCTGTCCGCACTGGAGCAGGGTTACGAGGTCTACGTGGTCTCCGACGCCTCCGGAGGCGTCAGCCCGACCGCCCACGAGCACGCCGTCCAGCGGATGCTGGCCGCCGGGGCCGTGCCGGTGACCTGGGTGCAGGTACTGCTGGAGCTCCAGCGCGACTGGGCGCGCCAGGAGACGTACGGCGCCGTCATGGAGATCGTCAAGGCCCACGCCGGTGCCTACGGCCTCGGCGTCGTCTACGCGCAGGCCGTCATCGGCGAGCACGCGGCCGGCTGACCCCTTTGGACACCGGCATCCTGATGTTGCGTCTGCTGGTGGGGCTGCTCGTCGCGGCCCACGGGGTGCAGAAGGTCAGCCGGCACCTGGGCGGCAAGGGCCTCGACGGCGGTGCGCGCGAGTTCCGCGCCGACGGTTTCCGCGGCGGCGTCCTCACCGCCCTCGCGGCGGGCGGCGGCCAGATCGGATCGGGCCTCCTGCTGGCCGCGGGCCTGCTGACACCGCTCGCCGCGACCGGCGTCATCGGGGTCATGACCGTCGCCCTCACCGTGAAGTGGCCCGGCGGCCTCTGGGTGCAGAACGACGGCTACGAGTACCCCTTGGTGCTGATCGTCAGCGCCGCCGCGCTCGCGGCCACCGGGCCCGGCGCCCTCTCCCTCGACGCGGCGATCGGCCTCACCCCGTACCCGCTGTGGTGGACGGCCCCCGTGCTCGCGGCGGGCGTCGGCAGCGGCCTGCTCACCCGGCTGGTCCTGCACCGCGCCCCGGCCGCCGACCACGGCTGAGCACCCCCGCCGCACGGACCGGGCCCGGCCGTCCGCGCATACCCCTGTGCGCCGGCCGGCCGGGCCCACCCGGCCCCCCACCCACGCACCTACGCATCCGCACCACCCGCACCACCCGTACACATCCGAAAGAGGAGCACCACCCGTGCCGTACATCAAGGTCGCAGAAGGCCGCACCGCCCCCGTCGAGCTCTACTACGAGGACCACGGCACCGGAGCGCCGGTCGTGCTGATCCACGGCTGGCCGCTGAGCGGAGCCTCCTGGGAGAAGCAGACCGCCGCCCTGCTCGCCGCCGGCCACCGGGTCATCACCTACGACCGGCGCGGCTTCGGCCGCTCCGACCAGCCCGCCGACGGCTACGACTACGACACCTTCGCCTCCGACCTGAACGAGGTCCTCACCGCGCTCGACCTGCGCGACGCCGTCCTGGTCGGCTTCTCCATGGGCACCGGCGAAGTGACCCGCTACCTCGGCACCTACGGCAGCGAGCGCATCGCCAAGGCCGTCATGATCGGCGTGGTTCCGCCCTTCCTGCTGGAGACCGACGACAACCCCGGCGGGGTGGACGCCGCCGTCTTCAAGGGCATCGAGGACGCCATCACCGCCGACCGCTTCGCGTTCATGAGCTCCTTCTTCGCCGACTTCTACAACGTCGACGTGCTCGGCGGCGAACGCATCAGCGAGGAGGCCGTCCGCGCCAGTTGGAACGTGGCCGTCGGCGCATCCGCCAAGGGCACCCTCGACTGCGTCCAGGCCTGGCTCACCGACTTCCGCGCCGACCTGCCCCGCATCGACGTGCCCACGCTCATCATCCACGGCGACGCCGACCGCACCCTGCCCATCGAGGCCACGGCGATCCCCCTGGCCGAGCGCATCGCCGGCGCCCAGCTCACGGTCGTCCCCGGCGGCCCGCACGGCCTCACCTGGACCCACGCCGCCGAGGTCAACACCGCCCTGCTCGCCTTCCTCCGCTGAGCACGAGCACGGCCCCGGCCCCGGCCACGGCCACCAGCCCCCGATTCCCCCACTGAAGGAGAACCCCCATGCCCGAAGAGCCGGTACTCGAACCCGCCGCCCAGGCCTTCGCCCACGCCACCGCCCAGCCGCCGTACCTCTACCAGATCCCCGTTGCCGACGGCCGCAAGGCCGTGGACGACGTGCAGAGCGGCGAGGGCGTCGCCCTGCCCGCCGTCGACGAGGAATGGACCACCGTCCAGGGCGGCCCCACCGGTGACGTCCGCACCCGGATCGTCCGCCCCCTCGGCGTCACCGGCCCGCTGCCCGTCATCCTCTACCTGCACGGAGCGGGCTGGGTCTTCGGCAACGCCCACACCCACGACCGGCTGGTCCGCGAACTGGCCGTCGGCGCACGGGCGGCCGTGGTCTTCCCCGAGTACGACCTGTCACCCGAGGCCCGCTACCCGGTCGCCATCGAGCAGAACTACACCGTCGCCCAGTGGGTGGCCCGCGAGGGACACCACAAGGACCTCGACGGCTCCAGGATCGCCGTCGCGGGCGACTCGGTCGGCGGCAACATGAGCGCCGCCCTCACCCTCATGGCCAAGCAGCGCGGTGACGTCCACATCCTCCACCAGGTCCTCTTCTACCCGGTCACCGACGCGGCCTTCGACACCGACTCCTACGCGCAGTTCGCCGAGGGCTACTTCCTGCGCCGCGACGCCATGCGCTGGTTCTGGGACCAGTACACGACCGACGCGGCCGAGCGGGCGCAGATCACCGCCTCCCCGCTGCGCGCTTCCCTCGACCAGCTCACCGGTCTGCCGCCCGCCCTGGTCATCACCGCCGAGGCCGACGTCCTGCGCGACGAGGGCGAGGCGTACGCCGCCCGGCTGCGCGCCGCCGGGGTGCCGGTCACGGCCCTGCGCGTGCTGGGCACCATCCACGACTTCGTCATGCTGAACGCGCTGCGCGAGACGCGGGCCGCGTCGCTCGCCATCGGCCAGGCCGTCGAGACCCTGCGCGAGGCCCTGGCATGACGGCCCCGGCCGGTACGACGAGCATGCCCGTGGCCGGGGTGGGCCCCGCCCGGCGCCCGGAGGATCCGGCGGCCGTCCGCCCGGCGGCGGACCTGCTCGTGCGCAACGCGAAGGTGCACACCGGGGACCCGGCCCGGCCCGAGGCCCGGGCCGTCGCGATCCGCGACGGCCGCATCGTGGCCCTCGGCGACGACCACGACCTCGCCGGGCTCGTGGGCCCGGCGACCCGGGTGGTCGACGCCCTGGGCCGCCGCGTGGTCCCGGGACTGAACGACTCGCACCTGCACGTCATCCGGGGCGGCCTGAACTACGTCCTGGAGCTGCGCTGGGACGGCGTACGCAGCCTGCGGCAGGCGCTGGCCATGCTGCGCGAGCAGGCCGGCCGCACCCCCAAGGGCCAGTGGATCCGGGTGGTCGGCGGCTGGACCGCCGAGCAGTTCGCCGAACGCCGGATGCCGACCGTGGCCGAGCTGAACGCCGCGGCGCCCGACACCCCGGTGTTCGTCCTGCACCTCTACCAGTCGGCGCTGATGAACCGGGCGGCCGTGCGGGCCGCCGGATTCACCCGCGAGACCCCCGACCCGCGCGGCGGCCAGATCGTCCGGGGCCACGACGGCGAGCCCACCGGGGTCCTCCTGGCGGCGCCGAGCGCGCTCGTCCTGTACTCCACCCTGGCCAAGGCACCGACGCTGGACGCGGCCGACCGGCGGACCTCGACGCGGCACTTCCTGCGCGAGCTGAACCGCTTCGGGCTGACCTCGGCGGTCGACGCCGCCGGCGGGTTCCAGAACTTCCCCGACGACTACGCCACCGTCATCGACCTGGCCCGGTCGGGGGAGCTGTCGCTGCGCATCACCTACCACTTGTTCCCGCAGACCGCCGGGCAGGAGCTCGCCGATCTGAAACGCTGGACCGAGACCGTCAAGCCGGGGGACGGTGACGAGTGGCTGCGCCTCGGCGGCGCCGGCGAGAACCTGACCTGGGCGGCCGCCGACTTCGAGAACTTCTCCGAGCCCCGCCCGGCGCTCGCCGGCGGGTACGAGGCCGAGTTCGAGCAGGCCGTCCGGCTGCTGATGGAGCACGGCTGGGGCTTCCGGCTCCACGCCACCTACGACGAGACGATCCGCCGCGACCTGGCGGTCTTCGAAAAGCTCGCCGCCGAAGGGCTCTTCCCCGGCGGCAATCGCTGGCTCTTCGACCACGCCGAGACCGTCTCGGCCGACAGCCTGGACCGCATCGCCGCCCTCGGCGGCGCCCTCTCCGTGCAGAACCGGATGTCCTTCCAGGGGACCGCCTTCCTCGACCGCTACGGTGCCGAGGCCGCCTCCCACGCCCCGCCGGTACGCGCCATGCTCGACCGGGGTCTCACCGTCGCCGCCGGTACCGACGCCACGCGCGTGTCCTCGTACAACCCGTGGGTCTGCCTGCACTGGCTGGTGACCGGCCGCACCGTGGGCGGTACGCCGCTCCACCCGGCCGGGAGCCCGATCAGCCGGGAGACCGCGCTCGACCTCTACACCCGCGGCGGTGCGCAGCTCACCGGCGAGGGGGACGTCAAGGGGGTGCTGCGGGAGGGTGGTTACGGCGACCTCGCGATCCTGTCGGAGGACTACTTCACCGTGCCCGAGGCCGCGATCCCCGGCATCGAGTCCGTGTGCACGGTCGTCGGCGGCCGCATCGTGTACGGGACCGCCGAGTACGAGGGCCTGGACGAGCCGCTCCCGCCGGTCAGCCCGCAGTGGGCGCCGGTGGCCCGCTTCGGCGGGTACCAGGCGGGCGGCGGCGTACGTCAGGCCGAGCTGATGGCCGAAGCCGTCGCCGAGTCCGAACGGCACCGGCTGTGGCGACGGGCGCGCGGATCGGCGCCCGAGACGGCGCCGCAACCCTTCGTCGACCCGTGCTTCGCGCACTGACCCACGGAACAGGGGAACCCACCACATGAGTACGGTCCCGGGCAACACCGCCGCGGGCGCCCCGGACGGGGCACCGCCCGGGCGCCGCCACGAACCGGACCTCCGGGCGATGACACGGATCAACCTGCACCCCATCGCCTCACCGATGCCCCTGGGCTTCTTCACGGTGGCGATCGCCTCCGTGATGACGGGCTGCCTACAGCTCGGGGTCTTCGAGGCCGCCGACCGCAGGGCCGTCGCCCTGTGCGTGCTGCCCGCCTTCGCCCTCCAACTCCTGGTGAGCTTCCTCGCGTTCGGCGCCCGAGACGTGATCGCGGCCACCCTCATGGGCACGTTCGCCGGCAGCTGGCTGGCGTACGCCCTCGTGACGGGAACCGGCGCGGCCGGCGGCCACCGGGTGCTGGGCGTGTTCAATCTGGCACTGCTGTGCTTCGGGGCGCTGATGGCCCTCGTGACCCGGCCCAAGCGGGCCCTGTGGCTGGTCATCGTGGTTTCCCTGCCGCGCTGGGCGGCCACCGGCCTGGCGGGGCTGACCGGGGCCGAATGGCCCGGACAACTGGCGGGAGCCCTCGGCCTCCTCGTGGCCCTGGTCGCCACCTACGCCGCCTTCGCCCTGATGCTGGAGGACATGCGCGGCGAACAGGTACTGCCCATCGGCCGCAGCGGCCCCGCCCACACCGCGGTCGAGGGGGACCTCGTCGTGCAACTGCGGAACCTGGAACGCCAGGCCGGGGTACGGCGCACCCTGTGAGATGGTCATTCGCCCCGGGCGCCGCACTGCCACTCCCGGGGCGACATGCCGTAGGCGGCGCGGAAGGCCCGGCTGAAGTGGGACGGGTTCGTGAACCCCCAGCGCTGGGCGACCGCGGTGACCGCCGGCGCCGACCCCGTCTGCCGCGACAGGTCGCGCCGGCACCGCTCCAGCCGCTCCTGCCGGATCCAGCGGCCCACCGTGGTCCCCTCCGGCTGGAAGAGCTTGTGCAGGTACCGCACCGAGATGTGGTGCGCGGCCGCGATGCGCTCCGGCGACAGGTCGGGATCGGCCAAGGACGTGAGGACGTACGCCTTGACGCGCGCCAGCATGCCCCGAGCCGTGTCCGAGGCGTACGGATCCAGCCGCCCCTGCCGCTCGCGCACCAGCACGGTCAGCAGGTCCATGGCGGTCATGGCGAGCTGCTGGCCCGTGTACGCGTCGAAGCCGGAGGCCCGCTCGGCCAGCCGCCCCAGGAAGCCGGCGACCAGCCCGGAGGTCCCGCCGTCACCGCTGAAGACCGTGCCGGTGACCGCCCGCAGATCCGACTCCGGTACGCCCAGCCCGCTCTTGGGGACCCGGATCGCCGTGAAGCGGAAGTGGTCCGGCTGCTCCCGCTCGTACGGGCGTCCGGCGTCCGAGCAGGTGAAGGTCCCGGGCCCGACCAGGGCCCGGCGGCCGTCCTGGGTCAGCCGCGCGGTGCCGGTGTGCTGGAAGGTGACGGTGAGGAACTCCTCCCCGCCCCGGGAGATCAGCCGCCGGTTGCGCGACACGCTCTGCCGGCCCGCCTGGACCACCGAGATCTGCAGGGGACCGAGACGTTCGCTGGCGATGCTCCATGCGGACGGCACGGGTTCGTGCAGGGTGACGTCGAGGGGGATGAACGTCTCCGACACCAGGTTGTGCCAGTAGTCCGCCCGTTCGTACGGGGACAGCAGCGAGGTGGTGAATACGACGCTCATGGGAACTCCGAGGGGGGTGGGGCGCTTTCCTCCCCCCAGTCTCGGAACGACCACCGCCGCTGCCATCCGTCACATGACTTGCCCTGTGCCTCAGCCGCGCGCCTCAGCCCCGTGCCTCAGCCCTGTGCCTCAGTCGCTCGACTCCGGCTCCACCACGTCCCGCAGCCGGCCGCGCGAGGTGACGCCCAGCACCGGGAAGGCCTGGTAGAGGTGGGTGCCGACGGTCCGCGGCGAGAGGAACAGGCGCTCGCCGATCTCGCGGTTGGTCAGGCCCTCGGCCGCCAGCCGGACGATCCGCTGACGCTGCGGCGTCAGGGTCCGGAACGCGCTGCGCGGGGCGGATTCGACGGCCACGCCGGCTGCGCGCAGCTCGGCCTGTGCCCGCTCGCTCCAGTGCACCGCCCCCAACCCCTCGAAGATCTCACGGGCTTTGATCAGGGCGGCCCGGGCCTCGGCGATCCGGCGCTGCCTGCGCAGCCACTCCCCGTACTCCAGCCAGGTCTGGGCGTGTTCGAAGGGCCAGCGGTGGCCGGCCGGGTCCGCCAGCGCGCTCTCGAAGGACGGGCCGGCCGCGGCCGGATCGGCGAGCAGCGCCCGGGCCCGGCCCAGGAGCTGCCGCAGCCGGGCGGAGCCGCCGCCGGCGACCACGGCGGTGACCTGCTCCAGGGCGGCCGAGGCGGCTTCGGCGCGGCCGATGAGCACCGCGGCCGCCGCGTAGTCGGCGACGGCGTAGCACGACAGGTGGTAGTGGACGGGCGCTCCCTCCCCGTCGAACAGGGCGCGGAAGTGCCGGAAGGCCGAGGCGTGGTCACCGAGTGCCGTGGCGGCGAGACCCGCCGCCCGGCGGGCGCGGACGACGGCGCCGAGCACCCCGGCCGGCTCCGTGACGGCGAGGGCGGCCGTCGCGTGCCGTACGGCGAGCTCCGGTTCGCCGGTGAGCGCGCACAGGGTGGCCAGGACGGTCAGCGCCCGCGCGGAGCCGTGCGTGTGGACACCGCCCAGGAACCGGCCGGCGAGCCGCTCGACACCGAGCCGGGCGTCCGCCCATCGGCCCCGGTCCAGATTGGCCCAGGCCAGATCGGCGGCGGTCATCCCGGCGTGGAAGGCGTCGGCGTCCTCCCATTGCGGGTTGGCCACCTCACGGAGCAGGCTCACCGCCGTCTCGGTCTCGTCGAGGATCATGCAGAGCACGCCGAGCGTATGGTTCTCGGTGGGCGCGCGGCCCGGCGCGGAGGTGACGGCGGGCAGGTGCGACCGGACCAGCTCGCCCTTGCCGAAGGGGTCCGTGACACCGGCGTCCCAGAGGTGGAAGGGATGCGGCGGGGTCGGCCCCGTCAGGTCGCGGCCGGCCAGCAGCCGCAGCACGCGCTCGCGCTGGACCGGACTGCCCGAGTGGTAGGCGATCCCGGTGACGATCGTGGAACTGCCCTCGTCGAGGTGCGCCACGTCGGGCAGGGTGTCGGGGGCGATCAGGGCGAACGCCCGCTCCATCCGCATCATCAGCATCTCCACCAGGGCGGTGAGCGCCGATATCCAGGGCGTCGCCGCCGGGTCCTCGTTGACCGAGGCGGCCTTCGCCGCGAGCTCCTCCGCCCGGTCGATGTCGCCCGTCAGGATGCCCGCGTACGCCGCCGTCGTCAGCAGCCGGGTCTGCTCGGCAGGGCTGGCGTTCAGCTGCGCGGAGCGTTCCAGGCCGGCCAGGGCCTCGGCGAGCGCGCCGCGGGTGAACGCCCGCATGGCGGTGGCCTCGAGCGCGGCGGACACCGTCGCGTCCGGTTCCACCGTAGCGGCCGACAACTGCCAGGCCCGCCGGTCGGGATCGCCGTCGAGCGAGGCCGCCAGCGCCAGGTGGGTCCGCCGGCGCTCGGCGAACGGGGCGGCCCCGTAGATCGCGGAGCGGACCAGGGGATGCCGGAAGTCGATGCGGTCGCTGTGCAGCCGGACGAGGCCCGCCCGCTCCGCAGGCAGCCAGACGTCCATGTCCGTGCCCGGCGGCAGGGCCGCCAGTACGCCGGCCGGCCCGACGCCCTCGGCCGCCGCCGCGACCAGCAGCGCGGTCCGCGTCGCCGCGGGCAGCTCGTCCACCTGGGCGGCGAAGGTCTGCTCCAGCAGCTCGGTGACCGGGAGGTGACCGGCCGCGTGGAGCCCGGTCGTCTGGAGCACGGCCGTCCGGGGCCCGTCCGTCCGGAGCACGCCGTCGCGGGCCGCCGAGCGCGAAAGCTCCACCAGGGCCAGCGGGTTGCCCGCGGCGGTCTCCAGCACGCGGCGCCGGGCGGCCCCCAGGGGCGGATCCGGCTGCGCGCCGATCAGTTCCTCGGCCTCGGCCGGCGACAGCGCGGGCACCACCAGCTCCGGGACCGACCGGTCCAGCCACTCCGGTCGGCAGGTACCGCGCGAGGCGACGAGCAGCCCGATCGGCTCGCCCGCGAGACGTCGGGCGAGGAACCCCAGTACCTGGCAGCTCCCGCGGTCGATCCACTGGGCGTCGTCGACGACGAGCAGCACCCGCCCGGCCGACGCGACGTGCGAGACCAGGGTCAGTACGGCCAGGCTCATCATCATGGGGTCGGGCGGGGCCGGGTCGTCGCCCAGGCCGAAGGCCGCCATCAGGGCTCCGCGCTGACGGACCGGCAGGTCGTCGGCCCGGTCCAGCACGGGCAGCAGCAACTGGTGCAGCCCCGCGAAGGCCAGCTCGGTCTCCGCCGCGTTGCCGCGGACGCGCAGCACCCGGGTCCCCGCCGCGAGCGCGTCGTCGACGGTCGTGTCCAACAGCAGGGTCTTGCCGACCCCGGGCTCACCGAGCAGCAGCAGCGACGCGGTGGCCGCCTTCGGTGACAACGCGGCGGCGATGGTCGCCCGTTCTTCCTGACGCCCGATCAACACGCTTATTCCGAACCTTCTCAACGGGAGGACATCCGCCGTTCGTACACAGGGGCGGACGGCACTCCGGCGAGCATAGTCGGGCCGCGCCGTGGTTCTGACCGGGCGTAACGCACCTCACGGACGGGGTGGTCTCAGGGGCCGCGCCAGATGTTGGCGAACGCCGCGTTCTCGATGGTGCGCCGCTGGCGTACGGCCTCCAGCTCCATCACCGCGTCGTTGACGACGGCCAGGACGGTCGTCACCGCATCGTCACCCGGGCGCGGTTCGGCCTCGGGGTCGCCGCTGCCGATGCCCACGACCGAGGCGAGCGCGGCGAGGACGGGCTCGTCCTCCTCCTGGCGGCCCAGTGCCCGGCGGCGGGCGGGCGTATCGGACAGCTCCAGGCGGTCGGTACCGAAGGGCAGCAGGCCGCGCCGTCCCCGCGTCAGCTCGCCGGCCTCCTCCAGAGCGGCCTGGTATGCCGCGGACAGATCACGGCCGCGGCGCCACAGCCAGTCGTCGACCCGCTCGTACGGCACCTGGCGGGTGAGCGCCGACGCGGCCTCGGCCAGCAAGGGGTCGTGCAGTTCCTGCTCCCCGCCGGGCACGATGCGGTCGCCGTCCAGGGCGGCGGCCTGCGCGTCGAGGAGGTCGATCAGCTCGGCTCCCGCCAGGGCGAGCGACAGGTCGCCCTGCCCGACGGAACGGTCCGGCGGCGGGTCCATCGCGATGATGAACAGGTCTTTCGCCGTGCTCATGAACGGCTCCCCTCGCAATCGGTCGGAAGGCGCGGATACCGGCGGGGGCCAGCCGGCCGGTGGGGCCGGCTGATCACCTACCTATGGTCGCACCAACGCCCGCGACGGCCGACTGGTTCCCGGATCCACCCGGTAGGCCTACTCGTCCAGCAGGGCTTGGCCGACGTAGCCGCCCGGGAGGACGCCGCCGGGGACCACGAACAGCGACGACGCCTCGTGGACCAGGTAGCGGCCGAGTGCATCGCCGCGGGCCAGGCGCTGCTGTACGGGGACGAATCCGGTGCGGGGGTCGGACTGCCAGGCGACGAAGAGCAGCCCGGCGTCCGGTGTGCCGTCCGGGCGCAGGCCGTCGTAGTACGACCAGCCGCGGCGCAGCATGGTCGCGCCGCCGTTGGTGGCGGGTGCGGCCAGCCGGACGTGTGCGTTGTACGCGATCACCGGGACGCCGTCGGGACGGTTGGCCGCGAGGGCGGGGGCGGTGCGTTCGCCGCCGCCGGTGAGCGGGGAGCCGTCGGCGGCGCGGCGTCCGACGGCCTGTTCCCGGTGCTCCAGGGGGAGGGTGTCCCAGTGGTCGAGGAGCATCCGGATCCGGCGGACCACCACGTACGAGCCGCCCACCAGCCACGGCGGCGCACCGGCGGCGGTCACGAGGATCCGGTCGCGCGCGGCGGCACTGGCGGGGGAGGGGTTGGCGGTGCCGTCGAGCTGTCCCATGAGGTTGCGGTGCGTGGGCGCGGTACGGCCGGGCACCGGCGCGGTGGTGAACCCGGACATCACCCAGCGGGTCTTCGCCTCGCCGTGCGCCAGGCGCTGCACGGTGCGCAGGGCGTGCAGGCCGACGAGCGGGTCGTCGGCCGCGATCTGGACGAACAGGTCGCCGCCGCCGCGTGCGGGGTCGAGCTGGTCGTCGGGGAAGGAGGGCAGCGGTGCGAGCGCCTCGGGGCGGGCCGCGGCCAGGCCCACCCGGTCGAAGAAGCTCGCGCCGAAACCGAAGGTGAGGGTGAGCGAAGCGGGCCCGGAGCCCAGCGCGACGCCCGTGTCGACGGCCCGGGAACCCGGTGGGCTGATCTCCTCGCCGACCGGTTCGCCGCGGGTGAGGCGCGCGGCGGCAGTGCTCCAGCGCAGCAGGAGCGCGGTGGCCCGGCCCCGGTCGGTCCGCGCCCCGAAGTCGAAGGCGACCAGGTGGGCGTGGGTCTGACGGGGGTGCAGGATCCCGGCCTGCTGCGGTCCGTGGAAGGGGACGGCCGCCCCCGCGCCGCCCGGCGCGGCCGGGGACTCGCGCACCATGGCCGCGACGAGGGCGCCGCCCGCCGCGGCCCCGAGCCCGGCGGCGCCGAGCAGCGCGCGCCGGGTCAGGGGCTGCCGGCGGCCGGGCGCTCCGGATGCCTCAGTGGGCACCGTCGACCACCGGATCGACGGTGCCGACCCACAACTGGTTCAGTTCGGAGACGTAGCGGCCGCCGCGGGTGTCCTGCGGGACGACCAGGCGCGGGCCGGCCGAGTCCTCGAAGGCCGTCCCGTCCTCGGAAACGGCCAGCAGGACCTGGGACTTGGCGAATCCCGGATCGATTTCGGCCCACGCGAAGACCGCGCGGTAGTCGCCGCCGCCGGTGGCCGCGACCACCCCGCGCAGCTGCCCGTTCTTCTTGCTCTGGTCGAAGCGCGGCTGGGCCGCCTTCAGCACTTCGTGCAGCAGCACGCCCTGGTAGGTGTGCTTCTGGTCGCCCTTGGCGCTGACGAACTCCACCGAGGCCTCGGCCTGGGGCAGCTTGCGCAGGTCGGCCAGGGTGATGGTGTACGGCTTGTCGACCTCGCCCGCGATGCGTACCTCGCCCGGCTTGATCGGAGCCAACGAGGCCTTGGGGGAAGCCGATGTCGATGCCGATGCCGATGCCGATGCCGATGCCGATGCCGATGCCGACGCCGACGCGGGGGCGGACGGAGCGGCCGCGCCCTTCGGGTCGTCGGCCGTGCCGCAGGAGGTGATCAGCAGGGCGGTGGCGGCGGCGGCACACACGTGCGCCACGCGCTGCGCTGCCCGGCCCGCGCGTATCCGGCGGTCTTCGTCCTGCGTCATGCGGATCTCCTGGTCAGCGACTGCCGTCCACCGAGGTCAGAGCGCTTTCTTGAGCGCATCTGCAAGGGAAAATCGGCATGGGGAAGGTGATTTGCCGCGTGAAACATACAGGAGGACTGTCAAATGCCGACAGCGTCGGAAAGGGATTTCGTCAGGGGATCCGTGTCGCCGTCAGCACTTCATGTGGCATTGCACAAAAGGGGAGTCGAGCCGGCCGTGCTGGTGGATTCGACAGGGGGGATGCCCGGTGCGGGGCCCTTTCGTAGACCCGTCCAGTAGGCCCGTCCAGTGGACCCGTCCCGTCGATTCCCCGCCCGGGCGCTGGTTCACTGGCTTCACCCGAGGTCGGGTGCTGGATCCCGCCGTTCCGGGCCGACACCCGGGTGCCGGCGCCGCACCCGGCCCCCGGGTTACCCGGCCCGCACCACCCCTTTGCCCGATACCGCCCCCTCCGTGAGGGAACGCGGCGCCCGCTTCACCCCTCTTGCCTGGTGCGCTACCCACTGGTAGCGCTCCGGACCCGAACGTCCGGACGGGGACGGCGCAGAGGGTTCACGGATTCATGGGTCTGACGAGTGGCACGCTCATGGCGAGCGTCGCATTGTGCACTGCACTGCTGTTCGCCCTCACGGTATGGCTGTGGCCCCGGCTCGGACGCCCGGGCGCCCGCCGGGTGCTGGGGCGCGTCGGGCTGCTCGTGCTCGTGCAGCTGGCGGTCCTCGCCTCGGTCGGTGCCGCGGCCAACCGCACCTTCCTCCTCTACGACTCCTGGGCCGACCTCGCCGGTACGAAGCAGCATGCCCCGGCCGTCCCGGGAGGTGCCGCCGTAGAAGTGCTGGGCCGGCAGGCCCCGGAGGTGCCCGGCGGCCGGAACCCGCAGGTGGGCGGGGTGATCGAGAAGGTGAAGATCCACGGTGAGCGGTCCCGGGCCGCCGCCGAGGCGTACGTGTACCTGCCGCCGGAGTACTTCGACAAGAGCGACGAGCGGCGCAGGTTCCCGGCCGCAGTCGTCCTCACGGGCTACCCGGGCATGGCCGAGAACCTCATCAAGAAGCTGCACTACCCGAGGCTGGCGTGGAGCCTGGCGAAGCAGAAGCGCATGCAGCCGATGGTCCTGGTGATGATGCGGCCCACCATCGCCGCGCCCAACACCCAGTGCGTCGACGTTCCCGGGGGCCCGCAGAGCGAGGCCTTCTTCGGCGCGGACGTCGTCAAGGCGGTCTCCGGCACGTACCGCGTGGGCACGTCGGCGCGGAGCTGGGGCATCATCGGCGACTCCACCGGGGGCTACTGCGCCCTGAAGATGGCGGTGCAGCACCCGGAGGCGTACGCGGTCGGCGTGGGCCTGTCGGCCGAGTACCGGCCCGAGATCGACAAGGACTCCGGCGACCTGTTCAAGGGGAACAAGGACGAGGAGAAGCGGTCCGACCTGCTGTGGCACCTGGACCACCTGCCCCAGGGAAACTCCTCGTTCCTGGTGACCTCCTCGCTGCGGGGCGAGCCGAACTACGGTGAGACGCAGGAGTTCATCCGCAAGGTGAAGGCACCCGCCCACGTCTCGTCGATCATCCTCGACAGTGGTGGCCACAGCTTCAACACCTGGCTGCGGGAGATCCCGCCGGCGCTCGTCTGGACGGGCGCGCGGCTCACGGCCGAGTGAGCCGGCGGCCTCCGGCGGCCTCCGGCAGCGCCGCCCGCGCCCGGGTGAGCCGCGTCTCACCTGACCCCTGCCGCTTGTCTATGCAACGAGTTGCATAGAAAGATCGGGGCATGGCGCTCGACCACGCGATCCTCGTCTCCCTGCTGGAGAAGCCGGGCTCCGGCTACGAGCTGGCCCGCCGTTTCGACCGGTCCATCGGCTACTTCTGGACCGCCACCCACCAGCAGATCTACCGGGTCCTGGCACGTATGGAGGGCAACGGGTTGCTCGCCGTACGCGCGGTCCCGCAGCAGGGCCGGCCGGACAAGAAGGAGTACTCCGTCGCCGGCCCCGGCCGCACCGCCCTCGCGGAGTGGCTGCACGAGCCGATCGAGCCCGAGAGCCTCCGCCACGACCTCGCCGTCAAGATCCGCGGCGCGGCCTTCGACGACCCGGCCGCGCTGATCCACGAGGTCGAGCGGCACCACCGGGCGCACAGCGAACGGCTGGCCCGCTACCTCGCCGGTGAACTGCGCGACTTCACCGGGCCGGACGCCCCCGCACCGCTCGACGCCGGTCAGGAGCTCCAGCACGTCGTGCTGCGCGGCGGCATCGCGTTCGAGCGGATGACGATCGCCTGGCTCGACGACGTCCTCGCCACCCTCCACCGGCTCGGCGGGCCCCCGCCGACCGCCCCCGCCTGAACCTCGTCACGCCGCGGCAGCCGCACCGCCCGCGACCCCGCCGCACGACCCCGCCGCACGGCCCCGCCCCCGTGCAGTTGCCCGGCCCCCTCTCCAGCCCTCCTCCGTCAACCCCTCGGAAGGTGAACCTCCATGGCAGACGCCCTGCTCTTCAACCCGCACACGTACGACCCGGCGCACTTCGACCCCGAGACCCGCAGGCTGCTGCGCGCCACCGTCGACTGGTTCGAGAGCCGCGGCAAGCGCCGGCTGATCGAGGACTACCGCTCCCGTGCCTGGCTCGCCGACTTCCTCGCCTTCTCCGCGAAGGAGGGCCTCTTCGCGACCTTCCTGACCCCGGCCACCGAGGCCGGCGAGGGGGAGTCCGACCAGCGCTGGGACACGGCACGGATCGCCGCCCTGAACGAGATCTTCGGCTTCTACGGCCTCGACTACTGGTACGCCTGGCAGGTCACCATCCTCGGCCTCGGCCCGGTCTGGCAGAGCGACAACGCCGACGCCCGCGCCCGCGCCGCCCAGCTCCTCGCCGAGGGCGAGGTGTTCGCCTTCGGCCTGTCCGAGAAGACCCACGGCGCCGACATCTACTCCACCGACATGCTGCTGCGGCCGTACGTCGACGAAGCCGGTGCCGGCGGCTTCCGCGCGAGCGGCTCCAAGTACTACATCGGCAACGGCAACGCCGCCGGCCTCGTCTCCGTCTTCGGTCGCCGCACCGACATAGAGGGCCCCGACGGCTACGTCTTCTTCGCCGCCGACAGCCGTCACCCCGCGTACCACCTGGTGAAGAACGTCGTCGACTCCTCCAAGTACGTCAGCGAGTTCCGCCTCGACGACTACCCGGTCCGCGCCGAGGACGTCCTGCACACCGGCAAGGCCGCCTTCGACGCCGCCCTGAACACCGTCAACGTCGGCAAGTTCAACCTCTGCACCGCCTCCATCGGCATCTGCGAGCACGCGATGTACGAGGCCGTGACCCACGCGCACAACCGGGTCCTCTACGGCCGCCCGGTCACCGCCTTCCCGCACGTGCGCCGGGAGCTGGCCGACGCGTACGTCCGCCTGGTCGGCATGAAGCTCTTCAGCGACCGCGCCGTCGACTACTTCCGCTCCGCCGGCCCGGACGACCGCCGCTACCTCCTCTTCAACCCGATGACGAAGATGAAGGTGACCACGGAGGGCGAGAAGGTCATCGACCTGATGTGGGACGTCATCGCCGCCAAGGGCTTCGAGAAGGACAACTACTTCGCGCAGGCGGCCATCGAGATCCGCGGACTGCCCAAGCTGGAGGGCACGGTCCACGTCAACCTCGCCCTGATCCTCAAGTTCATGCGCAACCACCTGCTGAACCCGGCCGAGTACCCGGCCGTACCGACCCGGCTCGACGCGGCCGACGACGCCTTCCTCTTCCAGCAGGGCCCGGCTCGCGGCCTGGGCGCCGTGCAGTTCCACGACTGGCGGACCGCCTACGACGCGTACGCCGACGTGCCGAACGTGGCCCGGTTCCGCGAGCAGGCCGACGCGCTCTGCGCGTTCGTGGCCACCGTCGCTCCGGACGAGGAGCAGAGCCGCGACCTCGACTTCCTCCTCTCCGTGGGCCAGCTCTTCGCGCTGGTCGTGTACGGACAGCTGATCCTGGAGCAGGCCCGTCTGACGGACCTGGACGGGTCGGTGCTCGACGAGCTGTTCTCCGTCCTGGTCCGCGACTTCTCCGGCCACGCGGTCGAGCTGTACGGCAAGGACTCCGCGACGGCGGCCCAGCAGGAATGGGCGCTGGGCGCGGTCCGACGTCCGGTCGTCGACGAGGAGCGGGCGGCGCGCGTCTGGGCGCGGGTCGAGGCGCTGTCCGGCACGTACGAGATGGCCCCGTAGGAACGCGGCCTCCGGGGGACCGGCACGGCCCGTCACGGACGGAGCCGGTCCCCCGCTCAGGCCTGCGCGGTGGGGCGTACGACGATGTCGCCCACGTCGACACCGTCCGGCTGCTCGACGGCGAAGGCGACGGCGCGGGCCACCGCGTCCGGCGACAGCGCGGTCTCCATCATCTTGTCGATCCGGGCCCGGGCCTGCGGTCCCATGCGCTCCGTGAAGTCCGTACGGACGGCCCCGGGCGACACGACGGTCACGCGCAGGCGGTCCCCGGCCTCCTGGCGCAGGCCCTCGGAGATCGTGCGCACGGCGTTCTTGGTGCCGGCGTACACCGACTGGAGCGGCACGACGCGCAGACCGGCGGTGGACACGATGTTGACGAAGTGTCCGCAGCCCTGCTCCCGGAAGAGGGGGAGCGCCGCGGCGATCCCGTAGAGGACGCCCTTGAGGTTGACGTCGATCATCTCCTCCCAGTCCTCGACGCGCAGTTCGTCGAGCGGGGAGATGAGTCCGACCCCGGCGTTGCTGACGAGTACGTCGAGCCTGCCGTAACGCTCCCGGGCCAGGTCGACGAGGCCGGTCACGTCGCCGCGCCGCGTCACGTCCGTACGGATCCAGGCGGCCCCACCACCGGCCCGCTCGATCCGTGCGGCGAGCGCCTGGAGGCGCTCGGTGCGCCGTGCGCCGAGGACCACCTTCGCGCCCCGCTCGGCGAGCAGGAGGGCGGTCGCCTCGCCGATGCCGCTGCCGGCGCCGGTGATGGCGACGACCTTTCCCGCAATACCAGTGATGTCCGCGATCCCCGAGAGTTGCGCAGTTCCCGACATGACGGGCCGTCCCTTCGGAAGAGGAAGAAGAGGAAGGGCAGGCCGAGGGCATGCCCTAGAGTGAAAGTGGAGGCGCCGCCACTTCAGCTCACACTAAGTGGAGGCTCCTCCACTTAGCAAGTGAGGAACGAGGGAGCCGCTGATGGCCGCAGATGCAGGACGCCCGCTGAGGGCCGACGCGCAGCGCAACCGGGACAAGATCCTGGCTGCCGCGGTGCGCGTGTTCACCGAGCAGGGGTTGGAAGCGCACTTCGAGCGCATCGCCAAGGAGGCCGGTGTGGGCACCGGCACCCTCTACCGCAACTTCCCCACCCGGGAAGCCCTGATCGAGGCGGCCTACCGCAACGAGGTCGCGCGCCTGTGCGACTCGGTCCCCACCCTCCTGGAGACCCTGCCGCCGTACGAGGCCCTGCGCGCCTGGACGCGCCGCTTCATCGACTACGCCACCGCCAAGATGGGCATGGCCGACGCGATGCGCGCCGTCCTCGCGGCGGGTACCAACCCCTACGCCGACAGCCGCCGGATGATCCAGGACGCCCTCACGTCCCTCATGGAGGCCTGCACCGCCGCAGGTGCGATCAGGTCCGACATCAGCTCGACCGACATGTTCGCCGCCCTCGCCGGCATCGCCCTCACCTCGGCCGGCCCCGAGCAGCGGGCCCAGGCCGAACGCCTCCTCGACCTCAACCTGGACGGACTGTGCTTCCCGCTGGTGCAGGGGCGCGCGGGAGGTGCCGGAGGGTCGTCCTGAGACACCCCCGGGGCGTGCCGCCGAGGTCGTCAGGCGGTTCGCACACCGCGTGAGTCACTGCGACCATGCGCAACTCGCCGCGCTGGAGGCTTTCGTCCGCTCGCTGCCCCGCCTCCCCGCTCCAGGAGTCTTCGTGCAGCCGCCGTGGCCGTACAGCCGCCCCGCCGAGACCAGGCTTGCCGCCGTGCTCGGTGGGCTGATCCGCAATCGCGGCTTCGGCATCCGCGAACTGCCGTTCGTGGGACTGTCCTTCAGCACGCTGAACGAGATGGTGCGGCGCAGCGACCCCAGTCCGCACCGCTGGCAGCTGCTGTCCGCCGTAGCAGGACCGCTGGGCTGGACCCTGCCCGATCTCTTCGCGGTTGCCGACGAGCCGTACGCGAAGGAGATCGCTCCGATGGTGCACTGCCACCACCTCGGACGGGTCTACGCAGCGGCCGTCCCCTTGACCACCGCCCAGTTGATCGCGAGCGTGGAGGAGGCGGACCGACTGGACGTGCGTGAGGCCCGTGGTGCATGGCAGCCCGTCTCCCAGGGCTTCGTCGAGGAGTGCCCGGACCTCCCCTGACGACGAGGACTGCCCCGGTGCCTTCCGGCAGGGCGGGCCGCCCCGTCATGAGGCGGGCACGATCAAGGCCCCCGGCCCGGGCGGCCCCCGGACTCCCGGTTCACCCGGCCCGGGCGAGGAAGAGGTCGCTGAAGTGGTCCATCTCGATGCCGCCGCCGTGGGCGTCGAGGACCTGCGCCGTGTCGGTCGGGCGGCAGGACGCGGTAGCGGGAGAGCGGGGCCGCGTAGCCCAGGTAGCGGCCGGTGTCGTCGTGCTGCTCCTGCCGGTACCGGACGGCACGCAGGTCGGTGAAGCGCCCGTCGCGGCGGCATTCCTGCTCGGGCCAGCCGGGCTGCCCGGCCCGGTTCCCGGGCACGTCGCCGTAGGCGGAGGCCGGTTCACGGTGCGGCGACCGGTCACCCGCTTGTCGCGCACCCCTGCGGGTTCCAGAACAACGCCACCGCCCCGCCCGGCGCGAGGGCGTCCCGGACCAGGTCCCGGCGCCGCACCGGGTCCACCCAGTGCCAGGACGCGGCGGCGAAGAGCAGCCCGGAGCGGCGGCCGCCGGGCCGCCGCTCCGCGAAGCTGCCGCCGTGCACCCGGACCCCGGGGTGGCGCGAGGTGTTGCGGCGGAGCACCCGGGCCATGCGCGGATCGGGCTCGATGCACACCACGGACGGGCCCGGCGCCGCGAACGCCACCGTGGCCTTGCCGGTCCCCGCGCCGACCTCCACGGCCGTGCGCCCACCCGGATCCGCGTACGCGAGCACCTCCGCCGCCAGCGCGTCCGCGTATCCCGGGCGGGCGGCGGCGTAGAGCTCGGCCACCTCCCCGAACACCTGACTGCGCGCCATGTCGACCTGTCCCCACGCAGTCATCCCGATCCCCGCCTCCCCGCTCGGCCGGCGACCGCCCTACCGACGGAGACGGAGACGGAGACGGAGACGGGGACGGGGACGGGGGCCAAGGGCTCAGGCGAGCGTGTCCGCCAGCAGCTTCGCGGTCCTGGCGATCAGCGTGTTGTCGCGCGGCGCCGTCGCCTCCGGCATGGTCGAGAGGATCGCCAGGACCAAAGGCGGGCGCCCCGGGGGCCACGCGATGCCCACGTTGTTGTTGGTCCCGTACGAACCGGCCCCCGTCTTGTCCCCGACGGCCCAGTCCTTCGGCAGGCCGGCCCGGAGGCGATCGCCGCTGGTGGTGTTCGACAACAGCCACCGGTTCAGCTGCTCCCGGTCCCCGATTTCCAGCGCGTCGCCGAGCGAGAGGCGGGCGTACGTCCGCCCGATCGCGCGGGGGCTGGTCGTGTCCGTCTCCCGCCACGGCTCGGCCGTGTTCAGCTCGGGCTCCCACCGGTCGAGCCGGGTCGTACGGTCGCCCAGCGAGCGGCAGAAGCGGGTGATCGTGGTGGGGCCGCCGAGCTCGCGCAGCAGCAGGTTGGCGGCCGCGTTGTCGCTCTGGGCGATGGCGGCCGAGCAGAGTTCCGCCACGGTCAGGCCGCCCGCGACGTTCTCGGGCCGCTCCGTGATCGACCCGCCGCCCGCGTCCGTGACGTCCTGGAGCGTGTAGTGGATGCGCTGGGCGAGACGGGTGCCGTCGTGGTCGAGGTCCCGCAGCACGGCCGCGGCCGCCAGCGTCTTGAACACCGAGCACATGGGGAACGGTTCGTCGGCCCGGTGGACCACGGTCCGGCCGGTGCCGGTGTCCAGCGCGTACACGCCCAGCCGCGCCCCGTATTCGCGTTCCAGCGCGCGCAGCCCCGCCACCGGTGCGGCGGCACGGGCCGTGCCCACCGGTAGTGCGGCGGCCAGGGCCACCCCCGCACCCACGCTCAGCAGCGCGCGTCGGGACGTCGATGTGTCCGGGATCCTCACGTCAGGTTCTCCTCTTCCTCGCCGGTCATATGCCCTCGAAGACGCCGAACGTGATCAATTCGGTTCCCCGTCATTGATCTCCCGGCGAGGTGTACTAGTGGTACACCCTGCTGGTGTGTACCGTAAGTACATGACTCCGCTCCCTCGATTCCACCGCCTGCCGGCCGAGCGACAGGAGGCGATCCTCGCCGTCGCCCGTGTGCACTTCGCCGAGCACGGCCCCGCGTCCGCCTCGTACAACAAGATCATCGAGGCCGCAGGCTTCTCGAAGACCGCCGCCTACCAGTACTTCGACGGCCGTGAGGACCTCCTCGCCGCCGTCCTCGACGACGTGCTCGACCGCCTCCTCGGTGTGCTCGGCCCGTGGACCCCGGCCCGCGACGAGGCCGACTTCTGGGCCCGGCTGGAAGCCGGATCGAGTGCCCTGGTCACCCACTTGCGCGCCCACCCGGACGATCTGGCCCTCGCCGACGCCGCCGTCGGTCGGGCTCGGGGCGAGGTCTGGCTCGGCTGGTTCGGGGCCGTGGTCGTGGACGGACAGCGCCTCGGATTCATCCGGACGGACGTGGACGCGGCCCTGCTGGCCGGAGCGACCGCGGCCGTGATGCGGGCGGCCGACGAATGGGCGCTCACCGCACTGCGCACGGCGCAGCCGACGGAACCCGCGTCGCCCGGGAACGAGCAGGTCTGGAGCCTGCTGCGGGGGCTGTGGAACGGCGGCACGGACGGAGGAGCGGGGCGTGCGCACTGATCTGGAGATCCACTGGGAGATACCGCCCACCTCCCCGGGGCCGCTGGGCCGCCTGGAACGGTTCATGGGGCCGGGCAAGTCCCGCTCCGAGTCGGCGGTGGAGATCCTCGGCGCGGGCGGGTGCGCGGTGCTGCTCGCGGCCGGTGTGTGGTCGTCGGGGATCCACCGTGACTGGAACGGACTCCAGTGGGTGGTGGTGGTGCTGATCGGCCTCGATCTGCTCGGGGGGATCCTCACCAACGCCACGAACTCCGCCAAGCGCTGGTACCACCGCCAGGACCCCGGGGCCCGGCGCGCCCGCCTGCTCTTCGTCGGCGCGCACGTGCTCCACCTCGCCGCGATGGGCCTGCTGGTGCTCGGCGGGGACCGCGGTTGGACGCTGGGCAACACGGCGCTGCTGCTCTGCGCCGCCGTGGTCGTGGAGTTCGCGCCCGTCCATCTCAAGCGCCCGGTGGCCATGGCCTGTTACTCCGCGGCCGTGGTGGTCAACCTGTTCTGGCTGCCCGTGCCCGCCGCCCTCGCCTGGTTCGCACCGCTCTTCTTCCTGAAGCTCCTGGTGTGCCACCTCGTACCGGAGGCACCGCTGGAACGGCGGCGCGATGTCTGAGCCCGACGCGGGTCCCGGCCCCGGCCCCGACGCCGACGCCGACGCCGGTGCCAGTGCCAGTGCCGGTGGCAGTGCCGGGCCGGACCGCCTGGACCGCGACGACGCCCCGCCGCCCGCGCGGTGCGCGCCCGTACTGGCCGCCGCCTTCGTCCGCGAACCCGCCATGACCTGGATCGCGGGCGGATCAGACCGCGCACGGCGGGCATGGTTCAGTGCCACGCTGCGTACGCACGCCACGCTCCCCGGAGCCCGCCGCCACCTGCTGACCGACGGCGCCGGGCGGCCCGTCGCCGCCGCCGTCCTCACCCCGCCGGCCGCCGTCCCCTCGGGTGCGGCGCGGGCGGCCTGGGCGGCCCGCACCCTGGTGGGCTGCGGCCCGCGCACCCTGGTGCGGACGCTGCGCTACCTGCACGCCGCCGAGGCCGGGATCCCAGCCGGGGCCTGGACCCTCGAGTTCATCGGCGTGCAGCCCGAGGCGGCCGGGCGGGGTGCCGGAGGGCGGCTCCTCGGCCACCTGCTCGCCGCGACCCCCGCGCCCGGCGGCATCTTCCTCACCACCGCCGACGAGGCGAACGTCCGGCTCTATCACCGCTTCGGCTTCACCGTCCTGCGGCGCCTGACGGTGGGCCCGCTGAAGGTGACGGCGATGTGGCGGCCGGCCTAGGCCCTGTCGTCAAGGTCCCGTCGGGCCCGCGGCGTCCGGCACCGCACACGGCCGCGTTGTCGGGGCGCCCGAGTACGTCCAGTACACGGGCGCCCCTCCGTCTTGCGATGCTTCCCCTCGGCCCTGCGGGCCTGGGGAGGCCCCATGGCACCGGACGCCGCGGGCTCGGCCGACGCCACTTTGGCGACGGGACCCAGCCCGAGCCGACGTGTCCTAGCAGATGAGGGCAGCCGCGCGAAGGGACCGCCGCGCCGCTTTTCGGCCGTGTTCGTGAACAAGGCCGAATATCGTTAATAACCCCGGCAAACCACCTGCGATGCAAGATCACTGCATCGAGGTAATGCCAACGGTTTTCAGGCTCAAGGCGGGCGTACCGGCCGTTACTGTTCCCCCGGATCTGGACGGATTCCCGGATAATTCGCCCCCTTTTTTTCCTCGTTCCTCGGTGACGCGCGCATCCGCCGATCACCACCCTTACGAAGGAGAGCTCGCCCGATGACCGTTGACACCAGCCCGGAAGCCCAGCTGGAGCCGCCGCGGCAGTCCAGCCTGAGCACGGCGGCTGCCCGCAACCTTGCCAGCACGACCAAGTCCGCCCCGCAGATGCAGGAGATCACCTCCCGCTGGCTGCTGCGGATGCTTCCCTGGGTGGAGACCAAGGGCGGCACCTACCGGGTCAACCGCCGGCTGACGTACACCGTGGGCGACGGCACCATCGAGTTCGTCCAGGACGGCGCGAACGTCCGGGTGATCCCGCGCGAGCTCGGCGAACTGGCCCTGCTGCGCGGCTTCGAGGACGACGAGGTGCTGACCGCGATCGCGGGCCGGTGCGTCCAGCGCGACTTCCGGGCCGGTGAGGTGATCGTCGAGCGCGGTACCCCCGCCGACCAGATCCACCTGATCGCCCACGGCCGGATCAGCCAGACCTCCGTCGGCAAGTACGGCGACGACGTCGCCGTCGCCGTACTCGCCGACGGCGACCGCTTCGGTGAGAACGCCCTGCTGGACGCGGACGCCACCTGGGACTACACGGCCACCGCCGAGACCCCCGGCATCCTGCTCACCCTCTCCCGCGGCGACTTCGCCTCCGTGCTCGCCGCGGCGCCGCAACTCCAGGACCACATCAACCGGTTCAGCTCGCTTCCGCACCAGCGCCAGAACCGGCACGGCGAGGCCGAGATCGCGATGTCCGCCGGCCACACCGGTGAGGCCGACCTGCCCGGCGCCTTCGTCGACTACGAGCTCAAGCCCCGCGAGTACGAACTCTCCATCGCGCAGACCGTGCTGCGGATCCACACCAGGGTCGCCGACCTCTACAACGGGCCGCACAACCAGACCGAGGAACAGCTCCGGCTCACCATCGAGGCGCTGCGCGAGCGCCAGGAGCACGAGCTGATCAACAGCCGGGACTTCGGTCTGCTCCACAACGCCGCCTTCAAGCAGCGGATCCAGACCCACTCCGGCCCGCCGACCCCGGACGACCTCGACGAGCTGCTCTGCCGCCGCCGCGGTTCCAAGTTCTTCCTTGCCCACCCCCGGACGATCGCCGCGATCGGGCGCGAGTTCAACGCCCGCGGGCTCTACCCGGACCACGTCGACGTCGGCGGGCAGTCGGTCCCGGCTTGGCGCGGGGTCCCGATCCTGCCCTGCAACAAGATCCCGATCAGCAAGGAGAACACCAGCTCGGTGCTCGTCATGCGAACCGGCGAGGACAACCAGGGCGTCATCGGTCTGCGCCAGACCGGCCTGCCGGAGGAGTACGAGCCGGGCCTCTCGGTGCGCTTCATGGGGATCAGCGAGCAGGCGATCATCTCCTACCTGGTCACCACCTACTTCTCCGCCGCCATCCTGGTGCCCGACGCGCTCGGTGTGCTGGAGAACGTGCAGATCGCCCGCAGGCGGGACTAAGAGGACCTGCCCGACGGCCGTGACAGCCAGGACCCCTGCCTGTCCTGGCCCGCCGAGCACGCCCGGGATCCGGGACAACCCACTTACCTTCCCGAGGAGTTACGGATGCCCGATCCTGGGCCTTCCCCCCTGCAGTCGAGCCTGCCCGCCGCCGTGGCGTCCTTCGGGGCCCACGTCCTCGCCAACGCCCTCGCCGTCGGCGTCGAACCCGTCGGCGCGGGGCCCGTCGAGCCCCCTCCGCCGCCTTCGCCCGCCCCGCCGACGGGACCGCCCGCCCTGACCCCCGTACCCGCACCCGTACCCGACGAGGGTGCGGCCGCGGCCGCCGCGCCGCAGCCGAGTGCCGCCCTCGAACGGATCCTGCGCGGGCCCAGCGGTCTGGGCACGGCGAGCCTGCACTGGGCCCGGAGCGAGGAACCCGCGGCAGCCGGGGCGGCAGCCGCGGCGCCCGCCGGGCCCGCGCCGGCGGCGGGCAACCCGATCCCGGGCCTCTACTACCACCCGGTGCCGGAGCCCGATCCGGTGCGGGTGGAGGAGCTCAGCCGCCGGATCAAGGCCTGGGCGCTGGACGAGGTGTCGCTCTACCCGGAGGACTGGGAGGACCAGTTCGACGGATTCTCCGTCGGGCGCTACATGGTCGCCTGCCATCCGGACGCCCCCAGCATCGAGCACCTGATGCTCGCCACGCGGCTGATGGTCGCCGAGAACGCGGTCGACGACTGCTACTGCGAGGACCACGGCGGCTCGCCGGTCGGTCTCGGCGGGCGGCTGCTGCTGGCGCACACCGCCCTCGACCCCGTCCACACGACGAAGGAGTACGCGCCGGACTGGGAGGCGTCGCTCCTCTCGGACGCTCCCCGGCGCGCCTACCGCTCCGCCATGGAGTACTTCCTCCAGGCCACCACCCCCTCGCAGGCCGACCGGTTCCGGCACGACATGGCCCGGCTGCACATGGGCTACCTCGCCGAGGGGGCCTGGGCGCAGACGGAGTACGTCCCCGAGGTGTGGGAGTACCTGGCGATGCGCCAGTTCAACAACTTCCGCCCCTGCCCCACCATCACCGACTCCGTCGGCGGCTACGAACTGCCGGCGGACCTCCATGCGCAGCCCGCCATGCAACGGGTGATCGCGCTCGCCGGGAACGCCACGACGATCGTCAACGATCTGTACTCCTACACCAAGGAACTGGCCAGTCCCGGACGGCATTTGAACCTGCCGGTGGTGATCGCCGAACGCGAGGGCCGCTCCGAGAAGGACGCCTACCTGAAGGCCGTCGAGGTCCACAACGACCTGATGCGCGACTTCGAGACCGCGGCCGCCGAGCTCGCCCTCGCCTGCCCCGTCCCGAGCGTCCAGCGCTTCCTGCGCGGGGTGGCCGTGTGGGTCGACGGCAACCACTACTGGCACCAGACCAACACCTATCGCTACAGCCTGCCCGATTTCTGGTAAAGATGGGAATTGTTCATGACTAGCATCGATCTCACCGCCGCCGGTACCTCCTCCGTGTTCATCCCCGGCCCGGCGACTCCTTATCAAGGTGACATCGCCCGTTACTGGGACCACGAGGCCAGGCCCGTGAACCTCCGTCTCGGCGACGTGGACGGCCTTTACCACCACCACTACGGCATCGGTGACATCGACCACGCCGCCCTCGGCGACACCGAGGACAGCGCATACGAGAAGAAGCTGATCGCCGAGCTCCACCGCCTGGAGTCGGCCCAGGCCGAACTCCTCCTTGAGCACCTCGGCCCCATCGGGCGCGACGACACCCTCGTCGACGCGGGTTGCGGCCGCGGCGGTTCGATGGTCATGGCCCACAAGCGCTTCGGATGCAAGGTGGAGGGCGTCACCCTGTCGGCCAAGCAGGCCGACTTCGCCAACCGGCGCGCCCAGGAACTCGGTATCGACGACCACGTCCGGGCCCGGGTCTGCAACATGCTCAGCACGCCGCTCGAGACCGGGCAGGCCGCGGGCTCGTGGAACAACGAGTCGAGCATGTACGTCGACCTGCACGACCTCTTCGCGGAGCACTCGCGCGTTCTCGAGGTCGGCGGCCGGTACGTGACCATCACCGGCTGCTGGAACCCGAAGTACGGCCAGCCCTCGAAGTGGGTCTCCCAGATCAACGCGCACTTCGAGTGCAACATCCACTCCCGCCGGGAGTACCTGCGTGCGATGGCCGACAACCGTCTCGTCCCGCAGGCCGTCATCGACCTGACCCCCGAGACCCTGCCCTACTGGGAGCTGCGGGCCACGTCCTCGCTGGTCACCGGCATCGAAGAGGCGTTCATCGAGTCCTACAAGGACGGCTCCTTCCAGTACGTCCTGATCGCGGCCGACCGCGTCTGACCCACCGCGGACCGAAGGGGCCGGGGCCGTCGTCCGACGGACCCGGCCCCTTCGGGGTGTCCCCGGGGGCACCGGCCTCCCGTCCGGCCGGCGTGCGGACGGACCCCGATCAGTCCACGAGCACACCGGGATTGAGGATGCCGCGCGGATCGAGGGCCCCCTTCGCGGCCCGCAGGGCGAGGGCGAAGGGCTCCGGGCGCTGGCGGTCGTAGCCCGGGCGGTGGTCCCGGCCGACCGCGTGGTGGTGGGTGATGGTGGCCCGGTGGCGGTGCAGGACCTCGCTCGCGACGGCCTTGAGGTCGTCCCAGACGGCGACCTCGTCACCGGGCCGGCCGGCCGCGAGCACGGTGAAGTAGGGCGCCGCGCCGTCCGGATATACGTGCGTCAGACGGCAGTTGACGGTCGCCGGGAATCCGGTGGCCTTGACCGCCGCCTCGCCGACCTCCCTGCGCACGTCGTCGATCAGGCCGGGGATCCGGTCCCAGGTGGCCGCCGTCTCGAAGGTCTCCGCGACCGCGCCCATCCGGGCCAGACCGTCGCGGAGGTAGGGCATCCGTAGGAACGCCGAGCGCCAGGCGCGCACGGCCGCGTCGCCGTCCCGGCCCTCCTCCGGGCCGCCGGTCCCGCCCGTCCCGCCACAGCGCCCGCCGTGCGAGCGGGCCAGCGCCACGGCCCGTTCGAGGCGGGCGGTCACCGGTTCGTCCGCCGACTCGAACCCCAGGACCAGTACGGAACCGCCGTCGTGCGCCGCGCCCGAGAGCGCGGCCTCGCCGGGGTCCAGCAGCCGGCAGTTGGCGGGGGAGAGGTCGGACTGCGCGAGGGCGCGCACCGCTCCGAGGGCGCCCTGGAAATCGGCGAACGCGACCGCGGCGGACGCCTTGTGGTGGGGGCGCTCCTGGAGGCGCACCCACGCCTCGGTGATGACGCCAAGGGCGCCTTCGGAGCCCAGGAACATGCGGTCGGGGGAGGGGCCAGCGCCGGAGGCGGGCAGCCGCCACGAGCTGCTGGTGCCGGCCGGGGTCACGACGCGCAGCGACTGGACGAAGTCGTCGATGTGCGTCCGGCCGGTGGCGTAGTGGCCGCCGGCCCGGGTCGCGAGCCAGCCGCCCAGCGTGGAGAACTCGAAGCTCTGCGGGAAGTGGCGCAGGGTGAGGCCGTGGGGACGCAGCTGGTCCTCCAGGCCCGGCCCGAGCGTGCCGGCCTGGATGCGCGCCGCCCGGCCCTCCGTGTCGACCTCCAGGACGCGGCCCATGGCGGTCAGGTCCAGGGACAGGACGGCCCGGTGGGCGTCGCCGCGGTACTCGACGCCCCCGGAGACCGAGGAACCCCCGCCGTACGGGACGACGGCGACCTGCCGCTCACCGGCCCAGTCCAGCAGATCGGCCACGCCCCGGTCGTCCGTGGGGCGGGCGACGAGGTCGGGGATGCGGCCGGGGCGTCCGCGCAGGGCGCGCACCACGTCGCGGTAGGCCTTGCCCATGGCGTGCGCGGCGCGGTCCCCGGGATCGGTGCTGACCAGGTGGGCGAGGCTGTGCGGGGGTTCGACGGCGGGGCCGGCGACGGCCAGGTCGCGGACGCGGGGCACAGGGAGCGGGCGGCTGAGGGTGCCGGGGAGCAGGGCGCCGAGCGCGGTGCATTCCGCGTCGTCGGGATGCGCGTCCGTCCAGCCCCAGCCCCACCAGGAGCGGGTGCGGGACGGGGGCTGCGTCGGCTGCGGGATGGTGCCGGCCATGGCGGCGCTCCAGGGGTCGAGGTAATTTACCTAGCGGTAAATTACCTACTGATAATATCCGTCCATGGCAACCCCCTCCTCGCATTCCTCGAAGGCCGGCACCAAGGGAGTCCCGCGGCAGCACCGCCGCCGGCAGATGCTGGAGGCGGCCACGGAGGAGTTCGGTACGCGCGGTTACGCGGCCGCCTCGCTCCCCGCGATCGCCGCGCGGGTGGGGGTGACCAAGACGCTGCTGCACCAGTACTTCGGCACCAAGGAGGAGCTGTACGTGGCCTGCCTGGTCCCCGTCGGGGACCGGCTGCTGGACACCGTCCGCACGGCCATGGGGGAGGGCGGGGCCGCCCCGCACACGCCGTTGCGCGTGCTGCACGGCATCTTCACCGCGCTGGAGGGGCGGCGGGAGGCGTGGTTCGTGCTCTACGACACCACCCTGCCGCCCGGCGGAGAGGCCGCGCGCCGGGCCTCGGAATACTGGGCGGCCATCGACCGGCTCGCCGCCGGCGGCACCGCGGAGCTGCTGCGCGCGGCCGGATCCACCGATCCGCTGGACGCCGACGCGCTGAAGTACGTCTGGCGGGACCTGGTCGCCACCCTGGTCCGCTGGTGGGTCAAGCACCCGGAGCAGACTCCGGAGGCCATGACGCAGCGCTGTGCCCGCCTCTTCGCGGCTGCCGCCACCCTCACGCCCGACGGTCACTCCGGCTGAGGGGCGCCGCTCAAGGGGGTTACTTGGCGCGCTGCTGCTCGGCCTGTGCGGCCTCTGCCGCCTTCGCGGCCTTGAGCTTGCGCCACACGGTGCCCAGTGCCTCCAGGTCCCGCTCGTCGAGGAGCTCGGTGAAGACCGGGGCCAGGGCTTCGCGCCGGGTGGCGTCCGCCTCGGCGAACACCGTACGGCCCGCCTCGGTGAGGGAGACCTCCACCGACCGGGCGTCGCGCGCCGAAGGCGTGCGGGTCACCAGGCCCCGTGCCTGCAGGGCGTCCACGACCCGGGAGACCTGGCTGCGACTGAGCAGGGTGCTGTTGCCGAGCACGGAGGCGGGCACCGGCTCGGGGCTGGAGGCCAACCACAGCATGACCTCGAACCAGGACACCGGGAGGTCGTGGGCCTTGACCAGGGCCCGGTCGACGCGATCGGTCATGACCGTTCCGGCCCACACCAGCCCGTAGAAGGCGTAGTCGGCCGCCGGCATCTCGGATTCGGTGAGCTTCTTCGGCATGTCGGAAGTCTAGAGCTTGCGTGCGCACGCACATAATTTTATAGTGTGTGTGCACGCACATAAATCATCCTCGTGAAAGGCCCCGCCATGTCGACCACCGCCGCCTCCGCCACCCCCGCCCGCACCGTCCTGATCACCGGCACCTCCTCCGGCATCGGTCTGGCGGCCGCGATCGCCGCCGCCCGGGCCGGCTGGCGCACGATCGCCACCCTGCGCGACACCGGCCGCGCCGACGCGCTGCGCAAGGCCGCCGTCGAGGCGGGCGTCGAGCTCGACGTTCGACAGCTCGACGTCGTCGACGAGGCCTCCGTCGCCGCCGCCGTGGAAGGCGTCATCGCCGACTACGGCCGGCTGGACGCCGTCGTCAACAACGCGGGCGCCGGGCACGTGGGCACCCTGGAGCTCGAATCCGTCGCCGACGTCCGCGAGGTCATGGAGGTCAACTTCTTCGGCGTACTGAACGTCTCCAAGGCCGCGCTGCCGCACCTGCGGGCCACCGGCGGTCGCCTGATCACGGTCACCAGCGTCGGCGGCGTCATCGGTCAGCCCTTCAACGAGGCCTACTGCGCCGCGAAGTTCGCCGTGGAGGGGTACATGGAGAGCCTGGCCCCCGTCGCGGGCGCCGTCGGCGTGAGCGTGTCCGTCATCGAGCCCGGCGCCGTGGCGACGGAGTTCGTGAACAACATCGGCCTCGACCTCGAAGCCCGGATCGCCGCGGCCGGCCCGTACTCCGACGCACTGCGCCGCTACGTCGAGCGCACGGTCGGCCAGTTCCTGAACGGCGCGCAGACCCCGGCCGGCGCGGCCGAGTCCGTCATGGAGGCGCTCACCGCCGACCGGCCCGCCTTCCGCATCCAGACCTCGCAGTGGGCCCGTGACTTCACGGGAACCAAGCTGGCCGACCAGGACGGCTCGGCGGTCGTCGGCGTGACCGGAACCTGGGTCGCCTGACCTGCCGCGAGCGTCGGGGCCCGGGCTCCGTCGGGGCCGGGTCCCCGACCTGTGCTCCGCCCGGATCCGGGTCATGATGGCCGGAGGTGGACGAGTCCCCGGTGCGGTCCCCGGGCCGCACGCGGCGGCACGCCCGAATCCGGAGGTGGCTCGTGGGCATGGACGAATCGAGCAGGGCCTGGTTCATGATCGGCGTCGTCATCGCCGTCATCCTCCTGGACCTCTTGGCCATCATCCTGATGAACACCCTCGGCTGAACGGCGGGCGCGGGCAGGTCGACCGCCGGGCTGCCCCTCCGCCCGGCGCCGCCGACGGGCCCGCCGATCTGATCAGATCTGATCAGATCGGCTCGAAGCTCGGCTCGACCGGACCGATTCCGCCGCTCCCCGCCCGTTCGTCCAGGTCCTCCGGTTCGAGGAACTCCACGAGGTCGGGGTCGATCCCGTGGTGCGGGTCCACGTCGCGCAGGCGCCCGGCGAAGGCGAGCACGAAGTCGGCGAACGGTCCGTCGAAGACCTCGGGATCGGCGCCGTTGATGTTCGTGACGATCTTCCAGAGGCCCGGTTCCGGGTCGCACGGCCAGAAGAAGTGCTCGTCGCCGGAGTGGTCGTACCCCCAGGAGATTGGGCCGCCCGGGTCGGGGTGGAACCGGAACGGATACCTGCCCGGCTCGCGCCGCCGTGACCGGCCGAACCTTGCGTGGATGTCCCGCATCCGCTCCAACAGCGGGCTCGACCCTCGGGGGTGGAAGACCACCAGCTCTCCGGAGATCACACCGGTGCCGTAGGCGTCGAGGAACCTCTTGAGGTCGCCGGGCAGCGAAGAGCCGACGTAGGTCTCGACCTCGACCCGGTCGTCGGCGGACGGCTCGCGGGCCGGCGGCGGGCCGAACAGTTGCACCATCTCGTCCCGCCCCGCCATGCGCCCCACCTGCTTGATCGTCGCTCGTCCGGGGCGAGCCTCGTCACACGCGGCTGCGCCGATCAAGGCACCGCATGCCGTCGTCGACGGCCTCCCGGCCGCGCCGACACGGTTGGACAGCCCGTCGCCGCGGCCGACGGGCTCCTGCACCACGGGGCCACTCGTCTGGGGCCGGTCTCGAACGGCGCACCCCGGGCCGCGGTCACCGCAGCGCTCGGCGAGCCCTCGGAAGTGACCGTCGAGAAGCCTCGGTCACGGCCGCGCCCGTTCGCCTACGACGGCCCTCGGGCTCAGCGTCTGCCGCTGCCAGGAGGTCATCCTGATCTGCCTCCGGACCTGGCGTGATGTCGTCCACCTCCCGGCCGGCCCGGCCGGCCCGGTCGCCCGGGAGGCCGCCCCGGGCGAGCCCGGACGGGGAAGCCCCCCGTCCTCAACGTCGTAGGTGCTCCGCCCCGTACACGCGACTGCCCCGCGGTGGCCGACCGGTCCGGTAGCCCGTGGCCCGTTCCTGATATTTCGTCAAATTCCTTGTGTGGGAAGCTTTTACGGCCCTCCTGCATACAAGGAACGGAGTCTGTCCGGCCCCTTGCCGTGTCGACCCGGTTCGCGAATGATGCTCGCGGCGCGTCGGTCGGCGGTGTTCCGCCGCGATGCGCCCACCCCCCTCGCATCCGGTCGGCCAGGAGGCCTGTTTTGCGGACGAACCGTCACATCCGGAGATCGATGGTCGTCGTCGGTGCCGCCCTCGCGGTGGTCGTCGCCGTTCCCCAAGTCGCCTTCGCGGCGCCGCCCCCGGCGCTCCCCGGCAGGGCCGAAGCGATCGAGCTGACCTACCAGCCCGCGTACGACTACGACACCGACGGCTGCTACCCCACGCCCGCCATCAGTGCGAGCGGGGTGCTGAACGGGGGACTCAAGCCCACCGGCGCCCTCAACGGCAGCTGCCGGGACGCCTCGGACCTCGACAACACCAACGGCTACTCCCGCTGGGCCTGCAACAACGGCTGGTGCGCCGTCATGTACGCGCTCTACTTCGAGAAGGACCAGGCGCTGCCCGGCATCGAGCTCGGCGGCCACCGCCACGACTGGGAGCACGTGGTCGTGTGGATCCAGGGCAACGAGGCCAAGTACGTCGCGACCTCCGCCCACGGGGACTTCAACGTCCACGCGCGCGACCAGATCCGCTGGGACGGCAACCACCCCAAGATCGTTTACCACAAGGACGGCATCGGCACGCACTGCTTCCGCGCCGCGAACACCAACGACGAACCGCCCGAGAACCACCGCCGGGCCTGGCAGTTCCCCACCCTCGTCGGCTGGTCGGGCTACCCGGCGACCGTACGGGACAAGCTCACCCAGGCCGATTTCGGCAGCGCGCACTTCGGCCTGAAGGACGGCTCCTTCGCCTCCCACCTGGCGGAGGCCAAGCCGGCGGGCATCCCCTTCGACCCGTACCAGTAACGCGCGGCGCGCAGGGGGTACCGGCCCCGCACCGAGCGGGACCGGCGCCCCTGCGCGGTGTCGTCAGCCCGCCCAGATCCTGCGGTACCCCTCGCGGTAACCGGACGGGTCCCAGGACGTGGCGCCGTCGCTGTTGTCGGCCGTGGCGATGTGCACGGGGGCCACGTAGTCGCTGGCCGGCCGCTCCGCGAAGGCCCGGTTGAACTCGTCGACGATCTGCCAGCCCTGCTGGTTCAACGGCTCGGGCACGGTGGCGGCCTGGAACTGCTCGCTGTTGATCCGCTGGAAGGCGGAAGGGTCGCCGTCGCCCGCGCCGATGTTGAAGGGCGGACCGGAGCCGGGCTTGCCCGCCGCGCGCAGGGCCGGGGCCGCGTCCGCGAAGTACAGGTCGTTGATGGCGGCGGAGTACGTCCACTCGTCCTGGAAGCGGGAGAGCAGGGAGGAGACCGCCTGCGGGGTGCGGATCCCGGCGTCGGGGATGGGGATGTTCTCGTAGCTCAGGAGCCGTACGCCGGAGCAGGTGGCGAGCTCCTTGCGGATCAGCTCCGCCTTGTTCTTCGCGAACGGGATCGAGTCGTCGGTGAAGAGGACCACTCCGGCATCGCCCGCGGACCGGGCGATGATCCAGTCCGCGCTGATCTTCGCCACGTCCTCCACCTTGGTGGTGACGTTGGTGAACAGCTTCGGTCGCTCGCTCGGGCCGGGGGAAGCCACTGCGTGCCAGCCGATCACCGGGATGTGCGCCGCTTCGGCCCGCGCCATCTGCTGCGAGGTCAGCTGGGGATCGAAGCCGCCGATGACGATGCCCGAGGGCCGCAGGGTGATGGCCTGGCTGAGCGCCGCCTGGATGCCGGCCGGGGTGCCGTCCCCGTCGATCACCCGCACCTGCCAGCCGATGGCCTTCGCGGCCTCCTCCACCCCCTTCGCGACGCCCGCGACACCGGGGTTGGTCATGGTCTGCGCGACGTAGACGATCGACTTGTCGGGGACCGCCGCCGGGCCGGTGGTGGGGCCGTGCCAGGCGGTGTCGGTGTTCTCGGCCCGCGTGACGGCCGCCCTGGCGCTCGCGAGGGCGGTGGGGCAACCGGCCCGGGGCGGCGCGGCGCCGGTGGAGGGGCCGCCGCTCCCGCAGCCGGCGACGAGGGCGGCGGCGGCCACTGCCAGCAGGGCCGCGGTCGTGAGGGTGGTCCTGCGGTGCGGGTGCGACTGCGAGTCCTTCGGGTACACGGTGCTCCTGACGCGGTGCGCGTACGAACTTTCCTAGGGGGTGCGCAGCCGGCGCCGGGCGGAGTAGCCGGCCAGGCCGACGGCGATGAGCAGGGTGGCCCCGTTGAACAGGGGCGTGGCCCAGAAATCGGCGCCGAGCTGGCCGATGCCGGCGAGGCCGATGGCGAGGACGGCCACCGCCACGACGGTGCCGAGGGCGTTGACGCGGCCGGGTTTGATCGTCGTGGACCCGAGCAGGGCGCCGACGAATGCGGGCAGCAGGTAGTCCAGCCCGACGCTCGGGTTGCCGGTCTGCTGCTGGGCGGCGAGGAGGATCCCGGCGAAGCCGGTGACCAGGCCCGATCCGGCGAAGGCGTAGACGGAATACCGGTGGCTGGGGATGCCGATGATGTCGGCGGTGCGCCGGCTGGAGCCGATGACGTACATGTACCGGCCGAGCGGCAGCCGTTCCAGGACCACCCAGAGCGCGGCCGTGAGGGCCAGGACGTAATAGGCGGGGAGCGGCAGGCCGAGGAACCGGGAGTCGTAGAGGCCGGTGAAGGCGGAGGGCAGGCCGTCCGGGCCGGGGACGATCCGGGAGCCGTCGGTGATCCAGCCGGTGACGGCGTACATCATGCTGCCGGTGCCGAGCGTGGCGATGAAGGAGTCGATCCGCACGTACTCGACGATGACCCCGTTGAGGACGCCGACCAGTGCCCCGCCGAGGACGACGGTGAGGCAGGCGAGCGGCCAGGGCCAGCCCGTGTTGACGATGAGCTGCATCGCCATCACATGGGCCAGGCCGAGGCCGTAGCCCATGGACAGGTCGAACTTGCCGGTGGCGATGGGGATGGTCGCGCCGAGGGCCAGGATGGCCGGGATCGACTGGTTGGACAGGATCGAGGAGACGTTGTCCCGGGTGGGGAAGGTGTCCGGCAGGACGAGGGAGAAGACCAGGAAGAGCAGGACGGCGAGGACGAGCAGGCCGTACGTGCCGAGGTGGTGACCCCGCAGGTGGTCCAGCAGGGACCGCGGTGGGGACGAACGAGAAGGCGGGGGCGACGGGGACGGGGAAGGGGGCGGGGAGGGGGAAGGGGGCATGGTCATCGGTCCGTCGTGGGTCCGGTGATCGCGGGCATGGCCGAGGCGGTTCGGGTGAGTTCGGCGACCGTGAGCGCCGTACCGCTCAGCTCGGCGCTCACGCTCCCGCGGACGAACACCAGAGCGCGATGGCACACGTCCGCGACCTCTTCGAAATCGGTGGAGATGAGCAGGACCGCCAGGCCCGAGGCCAGTGCGTCGTCGAGCAGCCGGTGGATGGTCACCTTGGCGCCGACGTCCACACCGGCGGTCGGCTCCTCCAGGACGAGCAGGCGCAGGTGTCCCCGGAGCCACCGGCCGACCATGACCTTCTGCTGGTTGCCGCCGGACAGGGTGGCGATCGGCACCTCGCTGTCGCGGGGGTGCACCGAGAACCGGTCGATGAGGGCGGTGGCCCGGGCGCGCTCGCGGCGGGGGCTGATCCAGTGGACCGCCGGGGCGCCGGACGCGCGCGGGTTCGCCAAGAAGTTCTCCCGTACGGTCAGGTCGGCGGCGCAGCCCTCCTCCTGACGGTTGGCCGCGACGAAGCCGACGCCGGAGTCGAGTGCGGAGTGGACCGTACGCGGGTGGTACGGCCGGCCGTCGAGCAGCACCCGCCCGCCGAGGACCGGCCCGGCGCCGGCGAGGGCGCGGCCCAGCTCCATGTGGCCGGCGCCGGTCAGGCCCACCATGCCGAGGACCTCACCGGCGCGCAGGTCCAGGCTCACCTCTGCGGTGGACGCGGTCCGCACCCCGTCGAGGCTCAGCAGGGGCGCGCCGGCGGCCGGGGGAGCGGCGGGCGCCCGGCCGGCCGGTGCGTGGCCCACGATCGCGCGCACCAGCCGGTCGGGGCTGTGACCGGCGAGCGGGCCCCGGTCGACCAGCCGGCCGTCCCGCAGTACGGCGAAGGCGTCGGCGACCCGGTAGACCTCGTCGAGCCGGTGGCTGACGTAGAGGATGCCGTGGCCGCGGTCGCGCAGGGTGTGGAGCACGTCGAAGAGCCGCGCGCAGTCGGCGGCCGGGAGGGTGGCGGTCGGTTCGTCGAGCACGATGAGCTCGGCCCGGGTGGCGAGGGCGCGGGCGATGGCGACGAGCGAGCGCTCGGCGGGGCCGAGGCGGGCGATCCGGGCGTCGGCGTCCAGGTGCCCGGCGACGATCCGCAGGGCCTCGTCGCAGCGCTCGCGGGTCCGCCGCCAGGAGATCAGTCCGCGGTGGCGGGGGTAGCCGGTGCCCAGGGCGATGTTCTCGGCCACCGTCATCCACGGGACGAGCCCGAGGTCCTGGTGGATGAAGGACATGTTCCGGGCCGCGGCGTGGCTGCCGAGGGGGTGGCCGGCCACCGTGACCTCGCCGCTGTCGGCCCGGTGCACCCCGGCGAGCACCTTGATGAGGGTGGACTTTCCGGCTCCGTTGGGGCCGAGCAGGGCGAGGACGCTGCCGCGCCGGATGTCGAGGTCGACCGAGTCCAGCGCGAGCGTGCCGCCGAACCGCTTGCTCAGGCCGCGCAGGCGGACGAGGGGTGCGGCACCGGACTGCGAGGGTGGGCTCGCCCAGGTGTCGGGAGCGTCATGCACGGACTTCTCCGGGGGTCGGCCTCCGAGTTCTTCCCGACGGTACGGGGCACTCTACGGGGACATGGGGGACCATTCCCGGCATATCGGGGCGCTGTCTGACCCAGGTGGCCGAACGGCCGGGGGTTCGGGGGTCATGCGGCGGCCAGGGTGCACTCGGCCCAGATGACCTTGCCGCCGGTGGTGTAGCGGGTGCCCCAGGATTGGGCGAGCTGGGCGACGAGGAACAGGCCCCGGCCGCCCTCGTCGGTGGTGGCCGACTGGCGCATGCGCGGGGCGCTGCTGCTGGCGTCGTGCACCTCGCAGATCAGGTTGCGGTCGTGGATGAGACGTACCCGGATGGGCGCGGTCCCGTAGCGGACGGCGTTCGTGACCAGCTCGCTGAGCAGCAGTTCCGTGGCGAACGCGGACTCCTCCAAACCCCACCGGTTCAGTTGCTCCACCGAAGCGGCGCGGACCTCGGAGACGAGCGCCGGATCGGCGGCCAGCTCCCAGGTGGCGATCCGGTCCGCGGGCACGGCGTGGGTGCGGGCGACCAGGAGCGCGATGTCGTCGGCGGGGTGCTCGGGCGCCACGGCGTCGAGGACGGCCTGGCAGGTTTCCTCGGGGGCCCGGTCCGGGTGGGCCAGCGCCCGGTTCAGTGCGTCGAGGGCCACGTCGACGTCGCGGTGGCGGTCCTCGATGAGCCCGTCGGTGTAGAGGACGAGCTGGCTGTGCTCGGGGAGCCGGATCTCGGCCGACTCGAAGGGCAGGCCGCCGAGGCCGAGCGGGGGACCGGCGGGCAGGTCGAGGAGGGACACGGTGCCGTCGGGCTGGACCAGCGCGGGCGGAGGGTGGCCGGCCCGGGCCATCGTGCACTGCTGGGAGGTGGGGTCGTAGATGGCGTACAGGCAGGTGGCGCCGACGATGCCGGTGCTGCCGGAGCCGGGACCGTCCTCGCCCTCCTCGCGGTCGAGGCGCACCATCAGGTTGTCCAGGTGGGTGAGGAGCTCGTCGGGGGCCAGCTCCAGCTCGGCGAAGTTGCGGGCGGCGGTGCGCAGCCGGCCCATGGTGGCGGCGGCGTGCAGTCCGTGGCCGACGACGTCGCCGACGAGGAGGGCGACCCGGGTCCCGGACAGGGGGATGACGTCGAACCAGTCGCCGCCCACGCCCGACTCGGCGGGCAGGTAGCGGTGGGCGACTTCGACGGCGCTCTGCTCGGGGAGGCCGCGCGGGAGCAGGCTGCGCTGGAGGGACAGGGCGAGGGTGTGTTCGCGGGTGTAGCGGCGGGCGTTGTCGATGCAGAGGGAGGCGCGGGCGACGAGTTCCTGCGCCAGGGAGCGGTCGTCGTCCCCGTAGGGGGCCGGGTCCTGCGAGCGGTAGAAGCTCGCGACGCCGAGGACGGCGCCACGGGCGAGCAGGGGGACCGTGATCAGGGAGTGGATGTTGTGGGCGAGGAGCAGTTCGGCGTGCCGGGGGTCCTGGGCGATCCAGCCGAAGGCGGCCTTCAGGTCTGGTTCGAGCACCGGCTGGCGGGTGGCGATGCAGCGCATGTGGGGCGTGGTGGGCCGCAGGCTGACCTGGGTGCCGACCGGGTAGAAGGGGCAGTCCTCGCGGATGCCGTGGACCACCGTGCGGTGCATCTCGGTGGTCGGGTGGGGGGACTCCTCCCCGAGCAGGACGCCCCCGGGCAGGTCGATGGTGACGAAATCGGCCAACCTCGGGACGGCCGTCTCGGCGAGCTCCCAGGCGGTGCGGCTCACGTCCAGCGTGGTGCCGATGCGGTTGCTGGCTTCGGCCAGCAGTTCCAGGCGCCGGCGCGCCGCGACGGCGTACTTGCCCACCTCGGGCTCGCCGACCAGCACCAGCCCTCTGACCCGGCCCTGGGCGGGGCCCACGGCGGGTCCCCGGGCGGCGTCCCCGGCGGGGCGCCCGGCGAGCGGTGCGCCGCGTGCGCGGACCGTCGCCGGCTCCGGACCGGGGGTGACGAGGGGGCCGGGCGCGGTCGGCGTCGCAGCGGGGGCGTGGGCATGGGAGGGGGCGGGGGCGTGCCGCTCCGAGTCCTCGGGGAGCAGCGCCTCTACGACGACCCCCTCCACCCCGGCGGCGCTCGTCACGGGGCGGCTGACCAGGGTGACCCACCGGCCGCGGGACAGGGGCACCTCGGCGGCGGCCCGCCGGTCCCCGGACATCAGCTCCGTGGCCTTCTCCTTCAGGGTCGCCTGGTCGCTCTGCTCCAGCTCGCTCTGGAGGAAGTCGGCCATCGCGACCGGGTGCCCGTCGAGGCCGTGCTCGCCGCTCAGGGCGAGGCTCGCGGTGTCCAGGTAGGCCTGCAGGAGACCGTGCTCGCGCGCCGAACTCTGGTCCATCAGCCGTCGCTCGATGGCCTCGGCTGCCTTGCGCACCACGGGGATCAGCGCCGGGTCCGCCTCGGTGTAGGGGTAGCCGAGGCACAGGACGCCCTGGATGTGCCCGCTGAGCTGGTCGCGCAGGGGGATCGCGGTGCAGGCGCTCGACTGGGACCGTTCGGCGAAGTGCTCGGCGCCGTAGACCTGGCACAGTCGCCTTTCTGCGAGGCTGAGGCCGATGCCGTTCGTCCCGGCGAACTGTTCGGCGAAGACGAATCCCGGGACGGTCTGGATCGGGGCGAGACGCCGGGCCATCGACTTCTCGCCGAAGCGGCGGGCGAGCACCATGCCGTGACCGTCGGCGAGGCAGATGTTCGTCTGGCTGCCCGCGAAGATGGCCTGGAGCCGGTCGAGCACCGGCTCGGCGGCGCGCAGCAGCGGACCGTCCACGTCGAAGTCCTGCTGGAAGGGCAGCTCGGACTGGTCCGGCGACAGCCCCAGCAGACGGCTGCGCTGCCACGAACTCAGGATCGGACTTCTCACGCTCCCCTCGACCGACTCGCCCTGCAGGAATCGGTCACGGAAGCGCACGGGGCCGATGCGGTCCCCGACGACCCCCATGTGCACCACTTCCCCTCACCGGAGCGCCCCCGATCACAGGATTTGAGTATATTCCTCACATTTCGGCAATGAGTAAGGGAGTGGAACGATCAGCGGGCGCGGGCGTCACAGGATGGCGTCACAGGATCGCGACCGGATTGACGGGTGAGCCCGTTCCGCCGGGGACGTTCAGCGGCGCCACGACGAGCAGGAACGCGTAACGGCCCGCTTCGGCGCACGCGGCCGAGAGCGGTTCGAGGTCGAGGTTGTCCAGCAGCGGCACCCCCATCGCCGTGACGGCGAGCGCGTGGACGGGGGAGTGCAGCCCCTCGACCGGCGAAGGCCGTACGTCGCTGTCCCCGTCACCGCCCAGCAGCGCGACGGCGCGCTCGGCCAGCAGCGGTAGGGCGTGCACGTGCCAGCCCGCGCTGGCCGCGTCGGGGTTCCAGGCGCCGAACTCCCGGCGTCGGCGCAGCGCCCCGGAGCGCAGCAGCACCGCGTCGCCGTCCCCGACGGTCACTCCGAGCGCCTCTTCCGCGGCGACGAGGTCCCGTGCGTGCACCGCACGGCCCGGTTCGAGCCATTCGACCCCGAGCACGGCGGGCAGGTCGACCAGGACGCCCCGCGTGACGAGGGGGCCGAGCGCCGACACCGCGCCGAAGCGGGCACCGGCCGCACCGACGTGCTCGCGCGCCGCGCGCCCGTCGTACAGTTGCCCTCGGTAGGCGACGTGCGACAGTGCGTCGAGGTGCGTCACGGCCTTGCCGTGATAGTCGGCGGCCAGGAAGTCCTTGTGGACGGACGGCTCCGGGGCCTGCACGTCGCCGAGGTCGGACATGTAGTGCAGCGCGGGCTTCGCGTTGTCCGGGCCGGGGCGGGTGTCCCAGGGCCGTGCCATCGGGACGACGGTCCCGTCCCGGACCGTGGCGGTCGCCCTGCGCGCATGTTCCGCCGTCACCCCGTTCCAGGCCCCGCGATCGGCCGCCGCCCACCGGCCCCACGTACGGACCGACGCGAACAGCGCGTCGAACTCCCGGCGGGAGACGGCGGGCCCGTTGGCCGGCCCCTTCGCCGGCCCGTCGTCCGGGGCGTCGGTGGGGGTACCGGTGGGGTCGCCGCTCATGCTCCCAGTGTCCGGCGGTTCGCGCCCCGGCGCTGGCCGGGAGACGTTCTCCGCAGAAGGGGGCGCCGGCCGCTCGCGCTAGGGTGCGCACGTGAGCTTCCACGTCGTCATAGGTTGGGGACCCGCCGGCGCCGCCACTGCTCGGCTCCTCGTCGAACAGGGCCATACCGTAAGGGCCGTCACCCGATCGGGCCGCAGCCCGGAACCCGGGATCGAACACGTCGCGCTCGACGCGACGGACACGCAGCGGCTGACCGAAGCCGCGCGGGGCGCGGTGGCGATCCACAGCTGCGCCGCACCGCCCTACCCGCGCTGGGCGGCCGACTGGCCGCCGCTGGCCTCGTCGCTCTGCGCCGCGGCCGAGGCGACCGGGGCCGTACTGGTCATGCTGGGGAACCTCTACGGCTACGGCCCGGTGGACGGCCCCATGACCGAGGACCTTCCGCTCGCGGCCACCGGCACCAAGGGGCGGGTCCGCGCCGCGGTCTGGGAGCAGGCGCGGAAACTGCACGAGCAGGGTCGGATCAGGGCGGTCGAGGTACGCGCCTCGGACTTCTTCGGGCCCGGCGTCACCGAGGGCGGCCACCTGGCCGCACGGGTCGTGCCGCCACTGCTGCGCGGCAAGCCGGTCACCACGCTGGGGGACCCAGACGCCCCGCACAGCTGGACCTACCTCCCCGACGTCGCCCGGACCTTGGTCGAGGTCGCGGACGAGGAGCGCGCCTGGGGACGTGCCTGGCACGTCCCGACCCAGCCGGCGCTGTCCGTGCGCGAGATGGTCGCGCGACTGTGCGCCCGGGCGGGAACGGGACCGGTCGCCGTGCGCGGACTCCCGTCCGCCGTGGTCGGCGTGGCATCGCTCTTCTCCCCGCTGATCCGCGAACTGAAGGAGGTCCGCTACCAGTTCGACCGTCCGTTCGTCGTAAATTCGAGCGCCTACGAGGCGGCGTTCGCGGTACGGTCCACCCCCGTCGACGAGCAGGTCGAGGCCACCGTGGACTGGTGGCGCGAACGACTCGCGGCCGGTGACCGACACGGGTGACAGGACGGGGATGGGCCTCATGCAGGACCCGGGGAGACCGCGGCGGGAAGAGATCGCCGTCGTGGGGATGGCGTGCCGCTTCCCTGGAGCACGCGATGTGAACCAGTACTGGCGGCTCCTGACGGCCCCACAGGCACAGTTCGGGGCGATCCCGGACTCGCGGTGGCGCACCGCGGCCTTCACGAGCGACGACTTCCGTGACACCTCGTCGGCGTACACGAACACCATGGCGCTCCTGCCGGACGTGGGCCACTTCGACGCGGCCCACTACGGCATCCCGCCGCGGCGGGCCCGGGCGATGGACCCCCAGGCCCGGTTGTTGATCGACCTCGCCCGCGAGGCCATCCAGGACGCGGGGTGGGAGGCCGACGGCTTCGACCGCGAGGAGACCTCGGTGATCACGGCACTCACCGAGAGCGGCTACCGCGAGCTCAGCACCATGCGGATCCGGATGCGCCAGCTGGCCGGGGGCGAGTTCGGCGCGCGCCTCGCCCACCCTCGCCCGCTGGAGGCGGTCCGGGCCGTCGACGGACTCAACGGCACCTCGGTGGCCGGGCTCCTGCTCAACATGGGCCCCAACACCATCAGTTCGGTCTTCGACCTGCACGGCGAGAGCTACGCCCTGGACTCGGCCTGCTCAGGCGGACTCATGGCCGTGGCCAACGCCGTGCACGCACTGCGCGCGGGCCGCACCCGCATCGCCCTGGCGGGCGGTGCCCAACTGGTGCTCGCCCCCGACCTGCTGGTCGGGCTGTGCCGGATCGGAGCCATCTCGCGCAGCGGCCGCTGCCTGCCCTTCGGCGCGCAGGCCGACGGCTTCGTCCTGGGCGAGGGAGCCGGGGTGCTGGTGCTGCGGCCCCTGACCGACGCCCTGGCGGCGGGCGACCGGGTCTACGCCGTGATCCGCGGCGTGGGAACGGCCAACGACGGGACCGTGCAGGGCGGTATGCACCCCCAGGCGGCCGGTCAGCTCCGCACACTGCGCCGGGCCTACCGGGACGCGGGCCTCGCCCCGGACGCGGTGGGCTACCTGGAGGCGCACGGCACCGGAACCACCGTCGGCGACCCCGTCGAACTCGGCGTGCTGCGCGAGCTGCGCGGTGAGCGCGCCGAACCCGCCTACCTCGGCGCCGTGAAGGCGGTGGTCGGTCACTCGCTGAACTCCGCGGGGATCGCCGGGCTCATCAAGTCGGTCCTGGCGGTCCAGCGGGGCGTGATACCCCCGCAGCCGGAGTGCGACCTGGCCGACCCCTCCGGGCTCGACGCCGCTCGGCTGACCGTGGCGACGACCCCGACACCGTGGCCGGACCGCGCGGGTCCGCGCCGGGCGGGGGTGAGCGCCTTCGGCTTCGGCGGTACCGGTGTCCACCTGGTGGTGGAGGAGTGCACCACGGCCCCGGCCGGCCCGGCGGCGCCCGCGCCACGAGACGACGGACCGTACGTACTGGCCCTCAGCGCGCGCGACCGGGACGGACTGGCCCGCTACGCCCGGGAGCTCGCCGATACCCTCGCCGAGGACCGGCCCCCGCTGGCCGCGGTGGCGGACACCCTCGCCCGTCGCACGCCCCTCGCACAGCACCTCACCCTGGTGGCCCGGGACGCCGCCGACGCCACCGCCAAGCTGAGGGCGGTGGCCGACGGCGTCGCGGCGGGTCGAACGGAGGGGCTCGCGGACCCGGGGGCCACCGGTACCGTGCCCCGGCAGCCCGGGACGGTGCGGACGCCTCCGTGCACCTTGCCGCCGAGCCCGCTGGCCCCGCGCCGCCACTGGGTCGTGGACGACTCGGCGCGCGAACTCCCGGATCCGGCCGAGGCGGCATCCGCGGCATCCGCGGCACCCGCGGCACCCGCCGCACCCGCCGCACCCGCCGTGTCCCTCGTGCTCGAAGAGGTCTCGCGGACCGGTGTCATCCCGCTCTCCGAGCTGAGCGGGCACCTGACCCTGGTGGCCGATCTCGGGTTCGACTCCCTGATGCTGCAGGAGCTCGCCGTCAACATCGCCAAGCGGATACCGGGCTTCCGGGACGAGGAGCTGTTCTCGCCCGAGCTCACCGTCGGCCGGTTGATCGAACTCGTGGATCCGCACGCCGATCCGCACGCCGATCCCGACCGCACGCGGACGCCGGCGCCCGCCGGACCCGGCCCGCAGCAGGAGCGCGCGGCACGGGGCGCCGGGACGGCCCTCATCGACGCGTTCCCGGAAGTCGCAGAGTTCGAGCGGCGCCTCGGAGAGATCACCGGTAGCGGCGCCGCCAACCCATACTTCCGGATCCACGAGGGCAACGTCCGCGACACGACCGTCATCGGGGGCCGCACCCTGCTGTCCTTCGGCAGCTACAACTACCTCGGGCTCTCCGGCCATCCCGCGGTCGACGAAGCCGTGCACCGGGCGGTGGACCGGTACGGCACCTCGGTCTCCGCGAGCCGCGTGCTCTCCGGCGAACGGGACTTGACCGTACGGCTGGAGCGGGCACTGGCGGAGTTCCTCGGCGTGGGCGACTGCCTGACCCTGGTGAGCGGCCACGCCACGAACGTCACCGCGATAGGCCACCTCGTCGGCCCCGAAGACCTGGTGGTGCACGACGCGCTCGCCCACGACAGCATCCTCCAGGGCTGCGCCCTGTCCGGTGCGGCGCGACGCCCCTTCGCCCACAACGACATGGGGCAGCTGGAGCACGTCCTGCGGCTCAACAGGTCCAGGTTCCGGCGGGTGCTGATCGCCGTCGAGGGCGCCTACAGCATGGACGGCGACCTCGTCGACCTGCCCGCCGTGATCGAGCTGAAGAAGCGCTACGGAGCCCTGCTCATGGTCGACGAGGCCCACAGCATCGGCACCGTCGGCGAACGCGGCCGGGGGGTGGGCGAGTTCTTCGGCGTCGACCGGTCCGACGTGGACCTGTGGATGGGCACCCTCTCCAAGGCCTTCGCCAGCTGCGGCGGATACCTCGGCGGTTCGGCCCGGACGGTGCGCTGGCTGCGCCACACGCTCCCCGGATTCGTCTACAGCGTCGGCCTGACTCCGCCCAACGCGGCCGCGGCGCTGGCCGCCACCGAGCTGCTCACCGCGCAGCCGCAGCGCGTGCGTGCGCTCAGGCGGAACTCCGAGCTCTTCCTCCGGCTCGCCGTCGGGGCCGGTCTGGCGACGGGCACCAGCGCCGGCACGCCCATCGTGCCGTGCATCCTCGGCGACTCGGCGAGGACCCTGCGCGTCGCGGACCAACTGTTCACCCGGGGCGTCGTCGCGGACCCGATCTTCCACCCCGTGGTGGAGGAGGGGCTGTCGAGACTGCGGTTCTTCATCACCAGCGAACACCACGAGGACGACATCGGACGGGCCGTGTCGATCCTGGCCGAGGAAGTGGCGACCGCGGGGCGATAAGAGATCCATCTCAGATCAGGGTGCGTTCGATGCGGCTCAACGTGGCGCTCTTGGCGGGGTTGCCGTCCTCGCCCGACGCCGCGGCCGCGGCCGCCGCGTGGTGCTGCCCGGCGTCGCCGATCCGCTGGGACAGGAGGTAGGCGATGATCTCCGCCTCCTGCTCCTGGACGTCGTCGTAGGTCGCCCGCAGGAGCATGTCGCGCACGAGTTGGGGATCGAGGTTGGGGAAGAGGAGGCGCGCGGCCGCCTCGTCCAGCCCGCCTGCCCCGCGATGGCAGCAGATGATGTGGCCCAGCTCGTGCAAGATGATGTGCTCCTGATGCGCGCCGGTGGTGTTGGCGTCGTAGAAGATGAGGTCCTCGTCGCGAGCGGCCACCCACATGCCGCACGGATGCGACGAGGGCATCTGCATCGGAACCAGCGTGATCGGACGGTCGCGCACCTCGCCGAGGTGGCGGCAGAGTTCGGCCACGTCGGTCGCCGCCGGCAGATCGAGTTCGGCGATCCGCTGCGCGCCCGCCTTCCGGAGCTTCTTGAGCCGGCTGCGGCGCTCGTGGTCGGCCGCCCGCTCCTTGCGGGCGCCCTTCATCCCGACTCGGAGGGGTCGGCCACCGGCGGCAGGCCCTGCATCTGCCGGTACTGGTCCATGATGGCCGTGATGGCCTGGAGGTTCTCCTTCTTCATCCCGGCCGCCCGCATCGCCACGGCGCGCACCCCGGACTGGCGCAGCGCCTCGATGGCGGCGAGTTCGCCGAGCACGGACTCGGCGACCTTGTCGTCGAAGAAGTAGGCGACCGAGACCCCGAAGAAACGGGCCAGGGCGGAGAGCAGGTCCGGTGACGGGTTGGAGCGCTTACCCGTGCGCAGCTGCGACAGGTAGACGCCCCCGACCTTGAGTTCGGGATTGACCCGCTTCAACTCGTCCGCGACCTCGGCGTTGGTCCAGTGCTTGCCCTTGGGACGGACCGTTCGGAAGAGGTCGTCGAGGCGCATCGCGAGCAGGGGGCGCTCCCCACTCCCGTTCTCGGTGTCGTTCTCGGTCCCGGTCATGGTGAACCATCCTCCCGTCGCCCCTCGGAATAGCCCTCAGCTACACGCAAGTTTCACAGATTAGCGGTCAGTTGACAATTGGCCAGGACTCGGCGAACGTGGGGTTCGGCCGATAGCTGGCAGCTAACTTGCGCTCACGGGGGACGCACGTTGGGCGCCGGTGATATCGGACTGGCCCGGCCCTCGGGGGATGGGCCGGGCCAGTACGGGCGGGAGCAACCCGTCCGTCCGCCGCGAAAGCGGGGAAACGGGATACCCGCCCGGTTTGACGGGGGATGCAAACCGGGCGGGAGTTCTCAACTCGCCTTGTCGAGCTTACTGTAGGCGGCTGCCACTTGGGTGAGCCATGCCAGCTCTGCCGCGAAGTTGTTCGTATCGCGGTCGTCGAAGTCGCCGGCGTCCTTGTTGTTCAGGGGCACCGTGCGGGTCAGTTTTGCCTGCAAGGCGCGCTTGATCTGTGCAGCTTCGGTGAAGGCTTGCCGCGATTCCGCGCTCACTTCCTTGGCCGGATCGCGACCCTCGTCGGCGGTGCGGTCGATGTACGGACGCAAGTCCCGCCACCCGTCCCGTATTTCGACGACCCGGCGGTGAAGGCGGTAGTCGAGGTCGGACACCGAGGCGCCGGGCGGCTCCAGGGCGATGTCCGGGGAGGACTCGTACAGGTCCCGCCAGAGCGGGTACAGCGCCCGGTACGACCGGTACGTGCGGGCCCATTCCCACAGCCGCGTCGCCGCCGGGCCCCAGCAGGAGTTGGTCAGGCTGATCGAGAGCATGACGATGCCCGCGGCGCTGAAGACCGACGCGGCGACCTTCCAGGCGCCGATGTCGACCCCGGCCGCCGCCGTGAGGATGTTGACCGTCCTGGCCAGGCAGTAGAGGAACAGGACCACCGCGGTGACCGAGAGCAGCCGCAGCGCCTGGCGCAGCGAGGCGTTGTCGGTCATCCGCGCGTACGGCCCGCACTGGAGGTAGATCGTGACGCACGGGATCGCCTGGGAGACGATGAACGCCAGGAGGTAGGTGAGCAGCAGCGGTTCGCTGGTGCCGTCGAAGTCCGAGGCCGGCCGGCCGGTGCCGTCGGCGAGGAAGAAGAGGGCCGTCAGCAGCACGTCGAGCGCGATGCCGGTGATCACCCAGTAGCGGGTCTTGCGTACGGCCTCCTCGTCCGCGGCGGCCCACCGCAGCAGGATGATCTGGGCGCTGACGCAGAAGGCGACCGCCGACAAGTGCATGAGGAGGACGGCGAGGTTGCCGACTCCCAGGAGGGGCGCGCCCCCCATGGCCAGGGCGCCCATGGTGAAGGTGAGGCACTGGAGCAGCAGCGTGGCGATCAGCGTGCGGTAGGCGCCGTCCTTCCAGCTGCGCCGCGCCTGGCACAGCCGGTAGACGAGCGCCGCGTACGACGAGAGCGCCGCTATGACGAAGCAGAGGGTTCTGGTGGTGTTCACGTCCTGGTTTTCTGCCGGTGCCGCGCGGGCGACGGACGGGTCAGTCGGTGCTCTCGGCCAGGGGGACCACGAGGCCGATGCTCTCGGCCGACACGGCGATGGCGTAGTCGAAGAACGCGGCCTCGTCCCGGACGCTGTCGTGGGTACGGCTGAAGACCTGGAACACCAGGAGGCCGATCAGAGTGCTCCACAGGACGATGCCGCGTTCGACGACGTCCGAGAACGGGGCCCCGGGCGCACCGCCGAAGAGCTGCACGGCCTCCGGCAGGAGCAGCGGCGGGCCGGGCACCGCCCGTCGGGGCGGGGTGAGTTCACCGGCCTCCAGCGCGGAGCGCACGATGCCGGCGAGGACCGCGGGGGTGCGCGAGGCCGACGGGACCGTGTCCTGCGGGGCGTGGTAGCCGGGCACGGGCGAGCCGTAGATCAAGGTGAACTCGGCCGGGTTGTCGAAGGACCACTGCCGCAACGCGCGGGTGACCGCGAGGAGCCGTGCGCCCCCGGACCCACCGGCCGCCGCGGCCGCCGCGGCGGCCGCGTCGGCCCGCTCCATCGCCTCGCCGGACGCGTCGTAGGCGTCGATGACCAGTGCGGTCAGTAGGTCGTCGCGGTGCGCGAAGGTGGTTTCGACATCGGCGACGGGAAGGCCGCCGTCGCGCGCCACGGCCTCGAGGGACAGCCCGGCGGCGCCCAGCTTCACCAGCTGCTGACGCGCGATGTCCTTGATCATCACCGCCCGCGCGATGTCGTCGTCCTCGGTCGAACTGATTGCGGAAACATCCATGCCGGAACCGTACCCGCCGGCAACTGCGGCCGTGCGTACGGTTTTTCGAACGCCCTGGTCATGTGCTGTGATCCGGCCATCGGGCGGGTGCGGAACGTTCCGGGCGAATGCGGTCGAGCGGTGGGTGTCAGCGGTCGGGCAGGGTGCTCGGGCCGCCGGTCAACGCGACGTGCAGGCCGTCCGCCCGGACCTCGGCGGAGGTGGCGGCGAGCCCGAGCGGATACTCCTTCGGCGCGCCCGACTGGGGGCCGAAGCCGCCGGCACCGATCCCGAGCCGGTCGGTGGGGACAGAGCGGCCGAACAGGGTGAGCCCGTCCACGGCGAGGGTGACCTTGCCGTCCGCGAGTACGGGACGCAGCGTCAGCCGCCCGAGGCCGCCCGGGCCGACGTCCGCCCGGATCGTCCCCGCCGCCGGATCGGGGGTGACCGCGGCCACGGCCACGGACGGTACGGCGCCGCGGATCGCGGCGGCGAGGGACTGCGGGGAGACCGTCACGTCCGCGTGGGTGCCGCCGACCGTGGTCGTCCCGCCGAGGCGGACGTCGTCCAGCCGGGCCCGGACGCGGACGTGGGAGAGCCGCCCCACCCGGGCGTCGTCGCTGCTGATGTCGAGCCGGGGGATGCCCTCGTGCGCCAGGTCCCACAGGGCCCAGCCGCCGGCGATGCCGACCGCCACGTCGTCACCGAGGCCCGGAGCCGCTTGCGCGACACGGTCGTGGATGTGGTGGCGGACCGTGTACTCGGCCGCGCCGGTGGCGCCGACGGCCAGCAGGACCACGGCGACCGTGACCGTGAGGACGGGACGGCGGCGCACGGCGGCCCGGGTCCTCGTCAGGTGGTGCTTCATCGCCGTTCTCCTCGGGCGGGTGCGAGATCGGGTGCGGTAGCGGATGGTGCCCCCGGATCCGATTCGGCGAGGGGCTCCGATCCGGCAAGGGGCTCCGGCCCGGGGGCGGGCCCTTCCGGGTCGAGGTGCGGAAGGAACCGGTCCAGCCAGCCGGGGAGCCACCAGTTGGCGCGCCCGAAGAGGTACATGGACGAGGGCACCAGGAGCAGGCGGACCACGGTGGCGTCGATGATGACGCTGACGCCGAGGCCCAGCGCGAGCATCTTGACGGCGACGTTCGTGGAGAGCAGGAACGCCAGGAACACGCTGGTCATGATCAGTGCCGCGCAGGTGATGACGCGGGCCGTGGCGGCGAGGCCGGTGGCGACGGCCCGGTGGTTGTCCTCGCAACTCAGCCAGGTCTCGCGGATCCGGGAGAGCAGGAAGACCTCGTAGTCCATGGAGAGCCCGAAGACGATCGCGAACATCATCATCGGTACGTAGGACTCGACGGGCACCTTCTCGGTGACGCCGAACAGCGCGCCGCCCCAGCCCCATTGGAAGACCGCGACGACCACGCCGTAGGCGGCGGCGATGGAGAAGAGGTTGAGCACGGCGGCCTTGAGCGCCACCAGCGGGCTGCGGAAGACGGTGAGCAGCAGCAGGAAGGCGGCGGCGACGACCACGGCGATGATCAGGGGCAGTTTGGCGGTGAGGGTGTCGGTGAAGGTCTGGGCGGCGGCGGCCGTGCCCGTGAGGTAGCCGGTGGCTCCGGTGCCCGACAGCGTCCGCGGCACCGTTTCGTCCTGCAAGGTGTGGATCAGGTCCGCGGTGGCCGCGTCCTGCGGGCCGGTGGTGGGCACGACCGTGGTGATGAGCAGGGCGCGGTCGGGGCTGGGCACCGGGGGAGTGACGGAGGCGACGCCCGGTACGGCGGCCAGCTCGCGCCGGAGCGAGGCCGCGAGGTCCTGGCGCAGGCTCTCGCTCTCGACGTGACGGCTGTCGAGGTGGGTGACGACGGTGAGCGGGCCGTTGGCGCCGGGGCCGAAGCCCTCGGTGATCAGATCGTAGGCGCGGCGGTCGGTCCTGCTGGTGGACTGGGCACCGGCGTCGACGTGGCCGAGCTGCATGGACGCGACGGGGACCGCGAGTACGCCGAGCACGAGCAGGCCGCTGACCAGGAAGAGCCACGGGCGGCGGCTCACCCTGACGGCCCAGCGGTGCCAGACGTCCGCCTCGCCGGTGGGTTCCGCGACCGGCCGGCGGACGTGGAAGCGGTCGATGCGGCGGCCGAGCAGACCGAGCAGGGCGGGCGTCAGGGTCACGGACGCGGCCGCGGCCACGAGGACGCTGAGTCCGGCGGCGACGCCGAGGGCGCCGATGAAGCCCACGCCGGAGGCGCACAGCCCGGCCAGGGCCATGGCCACCGTGGCGGCGGCGACCAGTACGGCCCGGCCGCTGGTGGCGACCGTACGGCCGACCGCCTCGGCGGGTTCGGCTCCGGCGTGCAGCAGGGCCCGGTAGCGGGTGGCGAGGAAGAGCGCGTAGTCGATGCCGACGCCGAGGCCCATCATCGCGGCCAGGGTCGGGGCGGCCTGGGAGAAGCTGAAGTGCCCGGCGAGCACGCCCAGCCCGGCCAGGCTCACCGACAGGCCGATCACGGCCGTCACCAGGGGCAGGCCGGTGGCGGCGACGCTGCCGAAGCCGATCAGCAGCACGAGCACGGCGACGGCCAGACCGATGGCCTCCGAGGCGCGGTCGGCGGACTTGGGGGTGGCCAGCTGGCCGAGCGGGGCCCCGTACTCGACGGTGACGTCGTCGGCGCGCAGCGGCTCGACGGCGGTGTCGACCTCGTCGAGGTAGGCGGGGTCGAAGCTCGCCGGGTTGCCGTCGAAGCGGACGGTCACCTGGGCGGTCCCGCCGTCCGCGGAGACCGCCCCGGGCGTGGTGAGCGGGTCGGCCACCGAGAGGACGTCCGGAAGCCGGCCGAGGTTGGCGACGGCCGCCTCGATCGCCGCCCGGTGATCGGTGACCGCGCCGTCGTCGGAGGTGATCACGATGGCGGAGGCGGTGCCGCCGGACGCGGTGGTGTGGGCCGTCAGCAGGTCGGCGCCGATCTGGGTGCTGGTACCGGGGAGGGAGAAGCTGTCCGCGTAGGTGCCGCCCCAGGTGTGGTTGGCGAGCCCGAGGCCGACCAGTGCCAGCACCCACAGGGCGACGACCCGCCAGGCGTGCCGGGCGCACCAGCGCCCGCTCCGGTGGAGCAGCCCCGGTCGCCGGGCCGATTCAGTGTTCATGGGGACACTGTGCGCGGCGTGTGTAAGGGGGGCGTGGGCGCATTGTTCGGGGAACATAAGGGGGCCGGCTTCCAAGTGCTCAGGCGGCGGGCGCCGGCGGGAGGGTGACGGTGAAGCAGGCGCCGCCTTCCGGCCCGTGCCCCTCGACGCGGATGCCGGCGCCGAGCCGGCCGGTCAGGCGGTGGGCGATGGCCAGCCCCAGGCCGCTGCCGACCGGGCGGGTGTCCCGGTAGCGCTCGTGGAGGGCGCCGTGGTCGAAGGCGATGCGGACGTCGTCCTCGGTGAGGCCGGGGCCGCCGTCGCGGACCTGTAGTTCGGCCCCGCCGCCCGCGTCGGCCGGACGGACGGCGAGGACCAGCGGCGCGCCCTCGGGCGTGACGCGCAGCGCGTTCTGCACCAGGCCGTCGACCAGTTGCCGGACCCGGAAGGCGTCCGTCGCGACGACCACGGGCCGGTCCGGCCGTTCGAGCCGGAGATCGACGCCGTGGCGTGCGCACAGGCCGGTCCAGAACGCGGCGGCGTCGGAGACCAACGCGCGGAGGTCGGCCGGGGCCACGTCCAGGCGGAAGTCGTCGGCCTCCAGCCGGGCCAGGTCCAGCAGGTCCCCGAGGAACCGGTCCAGGCGCCGGGTCTCGTCGGCCAGGATGGAGCCGACCTCGGGTACCCGCTCCGGCTCGATCAGGCCGTCGGCGAGCGCCTCGGCATAGCCCTGTAGCGCGGTCAGCGGGGTGCGCAGATCGTGGGAGACGGAGAGCAGGAACTCCCGCTGCCGGTTCTCGCTGTGGGCCAGCGCCCCGTCCAGGGCGTTGAGGGCGCGCCCGATGTCCGCGGTCTCCCGGGGCCCGTCGACCGGGGCCGGTACGCCGCGTTCGCCGTCGGCGAGCCGGTGCGCGATCTGCGCGGCCGTCACGAGCGGACGGGCGATGCGGCGGGCGAGGAGCGCTCCGGCCAGGGCCGCGCCGAGCATGCCGACGACCAGCGGGACGATGACGTTGCGGCGGATCTGGCTCGTGTTCTCGGTGACGACCGCGTAGGGCTCGGTCAGCACGACGGCGCCGCCGCGTACGCCGGGCTGCCCCACCAGCAGTACTTCCTGGCCACCGAGGATGCCGGTGGTGGAGACCGGCTCCCCGGCCAGCAGGGCCGATGTGGACCTCCGGTCGACGGCCGGGCCGGCGGTGCCGCTCACGGTGCCGTCCGGGGCGATGACCGCGAGCTGCACCCCGTTCGGCCCGGCCAGGACCTGGGCGCCGGTGAACAGCGCCTCGGACACGGCCGGCAGCCGGCTCAGCACCGTCGCCTGACGGGTCAGCTGGTCGCGTTCGCGCTGTTCGGCGCCGTGCGCGGCGGTCTGCCAGGCGATCAGTCCGGTCAGGGCCACCGCGAGCGCCGCCACCACGGTGGTCAGCACCACGATCTTGCGGGCGAGGGAGCCGCGGCGCGGACCGGTGCGGGGGTGGCGGGTCACGGGCCGGGGGCCGTCGCGCTGTACCCGACGCCGCGGACCGTACGGATCGGACTCGCGTCGCCGAGCTTGGCGCGCACCTGTGAGACGAAGACGTCGACCATGCGGGTGTCGCGGTAGCCGGGGTACCCCCACACCTGGGCGAGCAGTTGCTCGCGGGTGAAGACCTGGCCCACGTGCTGGAGGAGGTGGGAGAGCAGGTTGAACTCGGTGGCGGTGAGCTCGACCGGCTCGCCGTCGCGGCGCACGGTGCGGCTGACCGGGTCCACGCTGAGCCGGCCGGTGTCCCCGGGCGGCGGTCCGGGCGGCCCCGCCGCCCGGCGCAGTACGGTCTTGACCCGGGCGACCAGCTCGCGCGGCGAGAACGGCTTGGTCAGGTAGTCGTCCGCGCCGAGTTCGAGGCCGAGGATCCGGTCGGCCTCCTCACCGCGGGCGGTGACCAGCAGGACCGGTGTCCAGTCGCCGGCGTCCCGCAGGGCGCGGCAGAAGGCGATGCCGTCCATCCCGGGCAGGCCGATGTCCAGGACGATCGCCACCGGGTGCATGCGCCGGGCGGCCGCGAGACCGGTGGCCCCGTCGGCCTCGACGTGGACGCCGAAGCCTTCGCGGGTCAGGTAGAGGCGTTGCACGTCGGAGATGTGGCGCTCGTCCTCGACGATCAGCACGAGGCCCCTGGACTCCGTCATCACTTCCTCCCGGCCGCGGTTGGCAGCATCGATGCTAACCGCGCCGACCCGCCCTTCCGGTGGGCGCGCCGCCATCCGTACATTCCCCGAACAATGCGCCGGCCGTGCCACGAGATGGAGGGATATGTCCGAACGATGTCTTTGGCTGGTTCTCGCCTTGTGGTCGTTTGGTTGAAAGCGCTTGCCATTTCCTGAGGTTAGGCTAACCTAACCGTCGTGCAAGCAGCTGAAGAGACCACCGGGACCACACGTCCCCGGGGTCATGAACTCTCCGCCCAGGGCGTCACGGTGGCGTACGACGGCGTCGACGTCGTCCACGACGCCTCCCTGACGCTGCGACCCGGCGAAGTGACCGTCCTGGTGGGACCGAACGGCAGCGGCAAGTCCACGGTGCTGCGCACGGTAGCCCGGCTGCAGCGGCCGCGGACGCTTCGGCTTCCTCCTGCTCGGCGTCCTGCTCAGTGCCACCGCCGTGGCCGCCGCCGGCACGATCGGCTTCGTCGGGCTCGTCGCACCGCACGCCGCCCGCGCGCTCGTGGGCCGGCAGCACACCCGGGTGGTCCCGGTCGCGGTGCTCCTCGGCGCCGTCCTCGTCTGCACGGCGGACCTGGTGGGCCGCACCGTGATCGCACCGGCCCAGCTCGGCGCCGGCCTGATGACCGCGGTGATCGGCACTCCGTACTTCCTCCACCTGCTCGTACGCAGCCGCCGCTAGGCCACCTGTCGTGAGCAGGCCGAAGGCCGGGTACGGCGCGCAGGACTGCGCCGTACCCGGCCTTCGCGCGTGGCTCAGCCGTGGCTGAAGCGGGGCGGGCGCTTGTCCACGAAGGCGGACATGCCCTCCTTCTGGTCGGCCGTGGCGAAGACCGCGTGGAACAGGCGGCGTTCGAAGCGGACGCCCTCGGTGAGGGTGGTCTCGAAGGCCCGGTTCACGGCCTCCTTGGCCATCATCGCAACCGGCTTGGACATTCCCGCGACGGTCTCGGCGACCGCGAGGGCCTCGGACAGCAGTTCGTCGGCGGGGACGATCCGGGAGACCAGGCCGGCCCTTTCGGCCTCGACCGCGTCCATGGTGCGGCCCGTCAGGCACAGTTCCATGGCCTTGGCCTTGCCGACGGCCCGGGTGAGCCGCTGGGATCCGCCGATCCCCGGGATCACCCCCAGCTTGATCTCGGGCTGCCCGAACTTCGCGGTGTCCGCGGCGAGCAGGATGTCGCACATCATGGCGAGCTCGCAGCCGCCGCCCAGGGCGTAGCCGGAGACCGCCGCGAGGGTGGGCGTACGGACCTGGCCGAGCCGGTCCCACGCCGTGAACCAGTCCGAGAGGTACATGTCCATGTAGCTGCGCGGCCGCATCTCCTTGATGTCGGCGCCGGCCGCGAAGGCCTTCGCGGAGCCGGTCAGGACGATGCAGCCGACCTCCGGGTCCCGGTCCAGTCCCTCCGCGGCGGCCACCACCTCGGTCATGACCTGGAGGTTCAGGGCGTTGAGGGCCTCCGGTCGGTCGAGGGTGAGGACGGCCACCCGCCCCTTGCGCTCCAGCAGGATGGTTTCGTAGGTCATGCGGGTGTTCCGTTCCGGGGTCGCAGGGTGTGGACGATCGCCGAGAAGTCGAGGCCCGCGCCCTCGCCGGCGGCGAAGTCGGCGTACAGCTCGGCGGCCTTCAGGCCCAGCGGCGCCTCCACCCCGCCGGCCCGCAGGGCGTTCGCCGCCAGGGCGAGGTCCTTGGCCATGAGGGGGGCGGCGAAGCCGGGCAGGTAGTCGCGGTTGGCGGGGCTGCCCGGAACCGGTCCGGGCACGGGGCAGTTGACGGTGAGGGCCCAGCACTGGCCGGAGGCGGTGGAGGCCACGTCGTAGAGGGCCTGGTGGTCCAGGCCGAGGCTCTCGGCGAGGACGAAGGCCTCGCTCACCCCGATCATCGAGACGGCGAGGATCATGTTGTTGCAGATCTTCGCGGCCTGTCCGGCGCCCGCCGTCCCGCAGTGCACGGCCTTCTTGCCCATCGCGCCGAGCAGCGGCTCGGCCGCCGCGAACTCCTCGGCGCCACCGCCCGCCATGAAGGTGAGGCTCGCCGCCCGCGCGCCGACCACCCCGCCCGAGACGGGCGCGTCGAGGGACCGGTGACCGGCGGCCCCGGCGGCCTCGTGGGCCGCCCGCGCGTCGGCCACGTCGATGGTCGAGCAGTCGACGAAGAGGGTGCCGGGCCGCGCGGCGGCCAGCAGCCCGCCCTCCCCGTACAGGGCGAGGACGTGCCCGCCCGCCGGCAGCATGGTGATCACCACGTCGGCCCCGGCGGCGGCCGCGGCGGCCGACACCGCCGGCTCCACCCCCGTCGAGGCGGCGCTGGCCAGCAGCTCCGGCACCAGGTCGAAGCCGAGGACGCGATGTCCGGCCTTCACCAGGTTGGCCGCCATCGGGCCGCCCATGTGGCCCAGTCCGACGAACGCCACGGTCCTGCTCACCAGGGCACCTCCTGAGTCGAATCGGTACGGGTCAGCCCCAGTTCGAGCGCGCCGAGCGGGGCGAAGAACCGTTCCACGTCCGCCGGACCCACCTCCGCCAGGGCGGACGGCGACCACCGCGGGCTGCGGTCCTTGTCGATGACCTGCGCGCGGATCCCCTCCACCAGATCGGGGGAGGACAGCGCCGCGCAGGAGATCCGGTACTCCTGCTCCAGAGCCCGCTCCAGCGGGCCGAGTCCGCGCACCCGGCGCAGGGCGGCCAGGGTCACCTTCAGCGCCGTGGGCGACTTGGCCGCAAGGGTGGCCGCGGCCTCCTTCGCCGCCGGGACACCGCTGCCGAGCAGGCGCTCCACGATGTCCTCCACCGTGTCCGCCGCGTAGCAGTGGTCGATCCACTCGCGGTCGCCGTCGAGCGCGCCACCGGGCGCCGGACCGACGTACCGCTCCAGCACCTCGTGTACGGAGGCCCCCGCCAGGTCCGCGGCCAGCCGCGGCAGCAGCTCCGAGGGCACGAAGTGATCGGCGAGCCCGCACAGCAGTGCGTCCGCCGCACCGACCGGCGCCCCCGTCAGGGCCAGGTGGGTGCCCAGTTCTCCCGGCGCCAGTGCCAGCAGGTACGTGCCGCCGACGTCGGGGACGAAGCCGATGCCCGTCTCCGGCATGGCCACGCGGGAGCGTTCGGTGACGATCCGTACGGTGCCGTGGGCCGCGATCCCGACGCCGCCGCCCATGACGATGCCGTCCATGAGGGCGACGTACGGCTTGGGGTAGCGGGCGATGCGGGCGTTGAGCCGGTACTCGTCGCGCCAGAAGCCGGCCGAGGCCGTGCCGCCCGTGCGGGCGTCCTCGTAGATCGCGCGGATGTCACCGCCCGCGCACAGGCCGCGCTCACCGGCGCCCTCGATGACGACGGTCGCGACGTCCGGGTCCTGCTGCCAGCCGGCGAGCGCCCCGTCGATGCGCAGCACCATGGAGTGGGTGAGCGCGTTGAGTGCCCCGGGGCGGTTGAGGGTGATGTAGGCGGTGCGGCCCTCGGTCCGCAGGAGCACGTGGTCCCGGTCCTGTTCCCCGGGGTTCCCGTGGTTCATCGCAGGGCCTCCGTGAGCCCGCGGGCGACGATGATGCGCATGACCTCGTTGGTGCCTTCCAGGATCTGGTGGACCCGAAGGTCGCGGACGATCTTCTCGATGCCGTACTCGCTCAAGTAGCCGTAACCCCCGTGGAGTTGGAGGGCCCGGTCGGCGACCGCGTACCCGGTGTCCGTGGCGAACCGCTTGGCCATCGCGCACAGCTGCGGGGCCAGCGGATCCCCCCGGTCCAGCGCGTCGGCGGCCTGGCGGACCAGGGCGCGGGCCGCGGCCAGCTCGGTGGCCATGTCCGCGAGCCGGAACTGCAGGGCCTGCGCGTCCAGCAGCCGGGCCCCGAAGGCCTCCCGGTCGGCCAGGTGGGTGAGGCTGCGGTCCAGCGCGCTCTGCGCACCGCCCAAAGAGCAGGCGGCGATGCCGAGGCGGCCTCCGTTGAGGCCGTTCATGGCGATGCGGAAGCCGTCGCCCTCGGCGCCGAGCCGCCGATCGGCCGGGACGCGGACCCCGTCGAGGACCACCTGGCGGGTGGGCTGGGCGTTCCATCCCATCTTGCGCTCGTTGGGGCCGAAGGAGACCCCGGCATCCGCGCGTTCGACGACGAACGCGGAGATGCCGCCCGGGCCCTCCCCGCCGGTGCGGGCCATGACGATGTAGACCTCGGAGGCGCCGGCGCCGGAGATGAACTGCTTCACCCCGGTCAGCACGTAGCCGTCGTCCGTGCGCACGGCCCGGGTGCGCAGCCCAGCAGCGTCGGATCCGGCGCCGGGTTCGGTCAGGCAGTAGCTGCCCAGCGACCGGGCGGAGCACAGGTCGGGGAGCCAGCGGGCCCGCTGGTCCGGGTCCCCGTACCGGTCGATCATCCAGGCGACCATGTTGTGGATGGAGAGGTATCCGGCGATGGAGGGGCAACCGGTGGCGAGGGTCTCGAAAATGAGGACGCCGTCGCTGCGGCTGAGGCCGGAACCGCCGTGCTCCTCGCGGACGTAGACGCCGCCGAGCCCGAGGTCCGCCGCCTTGCGGATCACGTCCAGCGGGAAGTGCTTGTCCTGGTCCCAGGTGACGGCGTACGGGCCGAGCTGTTCCTGGGCGAAGTCGAGGGTGACCTCGGCGAGGGCGAGCTGATCGGGGCTGAGGGTGAGGGTCACCGGGCTCATCCCATCGTCGGGATGGTGAAGCTCGCGCCCTCCTTGGCCCCGGAGGGCCAGCGCGAGGTGACGGTCTTGGTACGGGTGTAGAAGCGGATCGAGTCGGGGCCGTGCTGGTTCAGGTCGCCGAAGCCGGACCGCTTCCAGCCGCCGAAGGTGTGGTACGCCACGGGGACGGGGATCGGCACGTTGACGCCGACCATGCCGGCGCCCACCCGGCGGGTGAAGTCGCGGGCCGTGTCGCCGTCGCGCGTGAAGATCGCGACGCCGTTGCCGTACGGGTGCTCGGTGGGCAGGCGCAGGGCCTCCTCGTAGTCGGCGGCCCGTACGACGGACAGCACCGGGCCGAAGATCTCCTCGCGGTAGATCCGCATTTGCGGGGTCACGCGGTCGAAGAGGGTGGCTCCGGCGAAGAAGCCGTCCTCGTGCCCGGGCAGGGCGAACCCGCGGCCGTCCACGACGAGTTCGGCGCCCTCGGTGGCTCCGATGCCGACGTAGCGGTTCACCCGGTCGAGGGCGTCCCGGCTGACCAGCGGACCGAAGTCGGCCTCGGGGTCGTCGGAGCGGCCCACGCGCAGGGTGGCGATGCGCTCCGCCAACTTGGCCACCAGGGCGTTCGCGGTCTCCTCACCGACGGGGACGGCGACGGCGATGGCCATGCAGCGCTCGCCCGCGGAGCCGTAGCCGGCGCCGATGAGTGCCTCCACGGCCTGGTCGAGATCGGCGTCGGGCATCACGATCATGTGGTTCTTGGCGCCGCCGAAGCACTGGGCGCGCTTGCCGTGGGCCGCGGCGGTGGCGTAGATGTGCGCGGCGATCGGGGTGGAGCCGACGAAGCCGAGGGCCTGCACGCGCGGGTCTTCGAGGAGGGTGTCGACGGCTTCCTTGCCGCCGTTGACCACGTTGAGCACGCCGGGCGGCAGACCGGCCTCCAGGAACAGTTCGGCGAGGCGCAGCGGTACGGAGGGGTCGCGCTCGGACGGCTTCAGGATGAAGGAGTTGCCGCAGGCCAGGGCGGGCGCGGCCTGCCACAGGGGGATCATCGCGGGGAAGTTGAAGGGGGTGATCCCGGCGACCACGCCCAGCGGTGAGCGCAGGGAGTGCACGTCGATCCCGGTGCCCGCGTTGTCGGTGAACTCGCCCTTCAGCAGGTGCGGGACGCCGGCGGCGAACTCGACCACCTCCAGGCCGCGTTGCAGGTCGCCGTGGGCGTCGGCGACGGTCTTGCCGTGCTCGGAGGACAACAGCCGGGCGAGGGAGTCCCGTTCGCCCTCGATCAGCTGGAGGAAGCGCAGCAGTACGCGCGAGCGGCGCTGCGGGTTCCACTGCCCCCAGTCGGCCTGTGCCTCCTCGGCGTTCGCGATGGCGGCCTCGGTGTCGGCCCGCCCCGCGAGCGGGACCCGGGCCTGGACGGCACCGGTGTTGGGGTCGTACACGTCGGTGAAGAGACCGGAGGATCCGGTGGTGTGCTTGCCGCCGATGAAATGGGTGAGTTCGCGGACCATGGGTGCCTGCTCTCGTCAGGTTGGATCCGGGGATGGCACGGCCGACCGGCGGACGGCACCCGATCGGGTGCGCCGCTGGGGAAGGCCGTGGGACTGGGTCGAAAGGGACGACCTATGAGCGCGCGAACGTGTGCGTGCGCTCCGCCGGATCACCAGGGTCGTGGGTACAAACCGGTGCCATGCGTGTCTGCTCCATCCTCGTGGACAACACGGAACATCCGCGGCCGGTATCCTGACTCCCGGATCTCCGCGCGCCGCCCGCCTTCCCGACAGACCTCGTCAGTGGCGTGTGGATGGCAGCACGCTCCCCGGTCACAGTGGCGGGACCGTGCCGGTTTCTCACCGGCTTCCCTGCACCGCGGACCTTGTGCCACGAACATATAGTTGGACGTCCTAGTAAGTCCAGAGCCACCGCCGCGCGCCTTCCGTCCGCGCGCCTTCCGTCCGGGCGCACCCTCCGGGGCCCGCGGGCTGACGCCCGCTCAGTCCCGTGCGGTGACCGGGTTCTTGGTCACCGGGTACGGGATGAAGGTGCTGCTGTTCTCGTCGACGGCCAGCGCCCGCCCGAGCGGTGGTACGGCCCGCTGCGGGCAGTCGAGGCGTTCGCAGAGGCGGCAGCCCATGCCGATGGGCGTGGCGGCCGCCGTGTTGTCGAGGTCGAGCCCGTCGGCGTACACGAGCCGTGAGGCGTGCCGGATCTCGCAGCCGAGCCCGATCGCGAAGGTCTTGCCGGGCTCGCCCCAGCCGCCGCGGTGGCGGGTGACGGCCCGGGCGGTCCACAGGTACCGCTGCCCGTCGGGCATGGCGGCGACCTGCACGTGGATGCGGCCGGGCACGGCGAAGGCCTCGTACACGTTCCACAGCGGGCAGGTGCCGCCCGCACGGGAGAAGTGGAATCCGGTCGCCGACTGCCGCTTCGACATGTTCCCGGCCCGGTCCACCCGGACGAAGGAGAAGGGCACCCCACGCAGCCTGGGCCGTTGCAGGGTGCTGAGGCGGTGGCAGACCGTTTCGTAGCCGATCCCGAAGTGATCGGTGAGTCGCTCGATGTCGTAGCGGAACTCCTCGGCGGCCGAATGGAAGGCGCGGTACGGGAGGATGAGCGCGCCCGCGAAGTGGTTGGCGATGCCGATCCGCGCGAGGGCGTGGACCGGGGTGCCGGGCGGGAAGTCCTCGGCGGCCAGCCGGTCCAGCTCGTCCCCGTACTCGATCAGCGCCAGCTGGGTGGCCATCCGGAACGCCTGCTGTCCCGGCCGGAGCCGGTTCGACAGGTGCAGTACCCGGGCGGCCGGGTCGTAGTGGTGCAGCCGGTCGGAGTCCGTGGCCGTCCGGATCCCGTGCCGGTCGGAGAGCCGGCGGGTCAGCGCGCGGATGACGTCCCCCGGGCGGATGCCGATCTCGGCGGCGAGGTCTTCGGCGGCGACATCGGTGTCGTGGAGGTAGTTCTGCCGCCGGTAGAAGAACTCGCGGATCTCCTCGTGGGGCGAGCGCGGGCCGTCGGCGGCCACGTCCCGGCCGTCGGCGGCGTCGGCGAGGCGCTCGGCCAGGAGTTGGCTGCGCCGGCCCAGGTCCAGCAGCACCGAGGCGACCGCGGGCATCCGGGTGGCCAGTTCGGCCAGGTCGGAGGGGGAGACGCGGGCCTGCGCCACCTCGTTCGCGAGCGCCTCGCGCAGGTCGGCGACCAGCCGGCTGGTGTCGCGTTCGGAGAAGAAGCCCGGATCGACGCCGAAGGCCTCGGTGAGCCGCAGCAGGACCGGAACGGTGAGCGGCCGGGAGTCGTGCTCCATCTGGTTGAGGTAACTGGGGGAGATGGCGAGCACGCGGGCCAGGTCGGCCTGGGTCATCCGCCGCTCCTCGCGCAGCCGCCGCAGCCGCGCTCCCGCGTACGTCTTGCTCACCGCACTCCCTCGCCGTCTGCCGGGCCGGCCACGCGCCGGCCACGCGCCGTCAGGATACGGCGATCTTCGCGACCGGTGGGCTTCGCAAGCTTGGCAATTTCGGGGCCGAAGATTCGCATACCTTGGCAGATGTACGTCCTTGATGGCACTCGGTGTCAGTGTCAAAGTCGGTGGTGCGGCCCGCCGGACACGGTGGCCGGGACGAACCAACTGGCCCGCTTCACGCCCTGATTTCGGCCATCCAGGCAGTTCTCCCCGGCGGCTCGGCAGCATTGCTCAGCTTCGGCCCATGGCCGGGTTCGGCGGCCGCATCTCCTTACGAGGCACATAGTGCCAACGCATCGGGTCCACGGCCCGGCCCCTTGGCAAGACAAGCGACGGATGGAAACGGTGACGGTCATGGCAGAGGCGAACACGACGGCGGCGGCCGAGCAGCTCAAGCAGCGGTGGGCCGACGACCCCCGCTGGGCGGGCATCGAGCGCACCTACACGGCCGAACACGTGGTGCGGCTCTCGGGCAGCGTCCGCGAGGAGCACACCCTCGCCCGGCGCGGCGCCGAGCGACTGTGGCGACAGCTCCACGAGCAGGACTACATCCACGCCCTCGGCGCGCTCACCGGCGGCCAGGCGGTCCAGCAGGTGCGGGCCGGACTCCAGGCGATCTACCTCTCCGGCTGGCAGGTGGCCGCCGACGCGAACCAGGCCGGGCACACCTACCCGGACCAGAGCCTGTACCCGGTCAACTCGGTCCCGCAGGTGGTGCGCAGGATCAACAACGCGCTGCTGCGCGCCGACCAGATCGCCACCGCCGAGGGCGGCACCGACACGACGGACTGGCTCGCGCCGATCGTCGCGGACGCCGAGGCCGGCTTCGGCGGCCCCCTGAACGCCTTCGAGCTCACCAAGGCGATGATCGCGGCGGGTGCGGCCGGCATCCACTACGAGGACCAGCTGGCCTCCGAGAAGAAGTGCGGCCACCTCGGCGGCAAGGTCCTCGTCCCGACCGCGCAGCACGTCCGCACCCTCAACGCGGCCCGCCTGGCGGCGGACATCGCCGACGTCCCGACCCTGATCATCGCCCGTACGGACGCCCTCGCCGCCACCCTCCTGACCAGCGACGTCGACGAGCGCGATGCGGAGTTCTGCACGGGCGAGCGCACCGCGGAGGGCTTCTACCACGTCCGGGGCGGAATGGCTCCGGTCATCGCCCGCGGTCTCGCCTACGCCCCGTACGCCGACCTGATCTGGGTGGAGACCGGCACCCCGGACCTGGAGCAGGCCCGCGAGTTCGCCGAGGCGATCCACGCCCAGTACCCCGACCAGATGCTGGCCTACAACTGCTCGCCGTCCTTCAACTGGAAGGCCGCGCTGGACGACGACCAGATCGCCAAGTTCCAGCGGGAGCTCGGCGCGATGGGCTACCGCTTCCAGTTCATCACCCTGGCCGGCTTCCACTCGCTCAACCACGGCATGTTCGACCTCGCCCGCGGCTACGCCGAGCACGGCATGACCGCCTACGTCGACCTCCAGGAGCGCGAGTTCGCCGCCCAGGCCCAGGGGTTCACCGCCGTCAAGCACCAGCGCGAGGTCGGCACCGGCTACTTCGACCTCGTCTCCACCGCCGTCAACCCGGCCTCCTCCACCACCGCGCTCTCCGGCTCCACCGAGGAAGAGCAGTTCCACTAAGGGGGGTGTCGTGCCGACTCCTTCCGACGGGTGCCCGAGGGACTTCCCCCTCGGGCACCGCCCACCGCTCCCGCTGAGGAGAACCGCATGCCCCTCTCGCCCTTGACCCGCAGCGTCCAGGTCCTCGGTGCGCCCGGCGAGCGCCACGAGGAGATCCTGACCCCCGAGGCACTGGAATTCATCGGCCGGCTCGACACCGCGTTCGCGGACCGCCGCCTGGAGGTCCTCAAGGAACGCGACCGCCGCGCGGGCCACCTGGCCGGCGGCACCCCGCTCGACTTCCCGCTCGCGACGCGGGCCCTGCGCGAGGACCCGCACTGGCGCGTCGCCCCGCCCGCGCCCGGCCTCACCGACCGCCGCGTCGAGATCACCGGCCCGCCGGAGCGGCGGATGGCCGTCAACGCCCTGAACTCCGGCGCCAAGGTGTGGATGGCCGACTTCGAGGACGCCACCGCCCCGACCTGGGCCAACGTCATCGGCGGCCAGCTGACCCTGCTCGACGCCATCGAACGGTGCATCGACTTCACCACCCCGGAGGGCAAGGAGTACCGCCTCGGCGAGCAGCTCGCGACCATCATGGTCCGGCCGCGCGGCTGGCACCTCCTCGAAGAGCACCTGGAGATCGACGGCCGGCCCCTGTCCGCGTCCCTCGTCGACTTCGGCCTGTACTTCTTCCACTGCGCCCAGCGGCAGATCGACGCGGGCCACGGCCCGTACTTCTACCTGCCCAAGCTGGAGAACCGGTACGAGGCGCGCCTGTGGAACGACGTCTTCCTCCTCGCCCAGGAACTCCTCGGCATCCCCCGCGGCACCGTCCGCGCCACCGTCCTCATCGAGACGATCACCGCCGCCTTCGAGATGGAGGAGATCCTCCACGAGCTGCGCGAGCACAGCGCGGGGCTGAACGCGGGCCGCTGGGACTACCTCTTCAGCCTGATCAAGACCTTCGGCCACCGCACCGACTTCCAGCTGCCCGACCGGGCCAAGGTCACCATGACCGCCCCCTTCATGCGCGCCTACACCGAGTTGCTGGTCCGCACCTGCCACCGGCGCGGCGCCCAGGCCATCGGCGGGATGGCCGCCCACGTCCCCAGCCGGGACGCGGAGGCGAACGCCGCCGCCCTCGCCAAGGTCCGACTCGACAAGGAGCGGGAGGCCGAGGACGGCTTCGACGGCTCCTGGGTCGCCCACCCCGGACTGGTCCCCGTCTGCCGCGAGGTCTTCGACGGCGTCCTGGGGGAGCGGCCGAACCAGCTGGACCGGACCCGGGAGGACGTCGAGATCACGGCCGCCGACCTGCTGTCCGTGCGCCGGATCGCCGCGCCCCCCACCCGGGAGGGCATCCGCTCGAACGTCGCCGTGGCCCTGCACTACTTCGACGCCTGGCTGCGCGGCAGCGGCGCCGTGGCCCTGTACGGCCTGATGGAGGACGCCGCGACCGCCGAGATCGCCCGCGTCCAGATCTGGCAGTGGCTGCGCCACGACCTGGCCGACCGGGCGGCGGTCCTCGACCTCCTCGACGCCGAATGCGCGGCACTGGAGGAGGAGGACCCGCGGGCCCGGGTCGCCGAGGCCCGGGAGGTCTTCGTGAACACCGCGCTCACCCCCCGCCTGGCCGCCTTCTTCACCCCCGAGGCCTACACCCGCCACCTCGTCCGCCGGACGGAGAACCGCTCATGACCACGTCGATCACGTCGATCACGTCGATCACGTCGATCACGTCGAACGCGCCGATCGCGCCGATCCACCGGGTCGGTATCGTGGGCGGCGGCCAGATGGGCGCCGGCATCGCCGAGGTGTGCGCCCGCGCCGGCCTCGACACCGTCGTCGCCGAGTCGGACGCCACCGCCGCCCGGGTCGCCCGGGAACGCGTCGCCGTCTCCCTCGAACGGGCCGTGCAGCGCGGCAAGCTGGACCGGATCTCCGCCGAGGACGCCCTGGCCCGGCTCGTCTTCACCGGCGACCTGGAGGACCTCGCCGACCGGCAGCTCGTCATCGAGGCCGTCACCGAGAACCCCGAAGCCAAGATCGAGGTCTTCGCCGGCCTCGACAAGATCGTGGCGGACCCGGAAGCGATCCTCGCCACGAACACCTCGGCCATTGCGATCATGCGCCTGGGCATGGCCACCGGCCGCGCCGACCGGGTCGTGGGCCTGCACTTCTTCAACCCCGTTCCCGTCCTGCCGCTCGTGGAGGTCGTCTCCTCCCTCCACACCTCGCGCGACACCCTCGACGCCGTGGAGGCCTTCGCCCGCGACGCCCTGGGCAAGACCACCGTCCGGTCCCAGGACCGGGCCGGTTTCGTGGTCAACGCGCTGCTGATCCCCTACCTCCTCTCGGCCATCCGCATGGCCGAATCCGGGTTCGCCGCCCCCGAGGACGTGGACGCCGGAATGGAACTGGGCTGCGCCCACCCGATGGGCCCGCTCAAACTCGCCGACCTGATCGGCCTGGACACGGTCGCGGCCATCGCGGAATCCCTCTACGAGGAGTTCAAGGAACCCCTGTACGCGCCGCCCCCGCTGCTCCAGCGGATGGTGCAGGCGGGTCTGCTCGGCCGCAAGAGCGGCCGCGGGTTCCACACATACGGCCGGGGCTGAGGAGCCCCGGCGGGTCTCCCGGGCAGAGGGTGCGCCGGGGACGTGCGGGACGGCGCGGGTGGGGCGAGTGGTGTCGCCGCACCCGCGCCGCTCCGCGTACGGGGGTGCGGGGGTGCGGGGGGTGCGGGATCGCAGGAGGCGATCAGGCGGGCCGCGTCAGCAACTGCGCGAGATGGTCGGCGAATTCCGTGATCCGGTCGAGCAGCGGGCCGCCTCGGGCGACCCGGAATCCGTGCCGACGCGCCCAGAACGCGGCTTGTACCGCGTGGAGTTGGGCCCAGCGCCGGACGCGCTCGCGCTCGAGTTCCGCGGCCTCGACGAAGACGTCCACGGTGCGGTGGACCGCCTTGCCGAGGTCCTCGGCTCCGATGAGGGACAGTGCGCGCGTCTTGAGCAGCGTGCCGCCGTCGTAGGCGGGGTCCCCCACGTAGCCCTTGGGGTCGACCGCGAGCCACGGCTCCCGGTCCGCCCGCAGGACGTTCCGGGCGTGGAGGTCGCCGTGGATCAGGACGTCCGGCTGGGTGTGCCCCAGCTCGCGCACGGTCGCCACCGCCGCGTCCACCACGTACCGGGGCAGCGCGTGCGCCCAGTCGCCCTCGTCCTTGCGTAGTTGCTCCTCCCAGGAGTCGGCCTGCTCCCGCAGCCGGGGGAGGTGGGCCGGCGCCGGGACGGCCAGCCGGCGGCTGAGCCGCCCCGCCACCGTCACCACCTCGTCGCCGTCCTCGACCCCCTCGAGCGTCACCGACCGGACCCGCTCCAGCAGCATCGCGAAACGCTCGTCGTCGCGCTCGTGCAGCAGGACGGCCCCGCGCCCGCCCCACGCCTCGAACGCGTCCGGCTCGTGGACGTTGCCGGGATGCGGGAAGGAGACCTTCAGCACGGCCGCCACCGAGTCCCGCCGCAGCACCGGAACGATGATCCCGACACCCCCGTGCATGACCTCGCCGTCCGGTACGCACTCCCAGCGTTCCAGTAACTCGTCGACGATTGCCGGCAGTTCGGCGAGCCATGCGGCTCCGGCCGCTCCCTCGCGCTCGACGGTGCAGCGCGTGAACATTTCCGGTGTCTCGATCATCTGGGTACCTTACGCTGGGCCGCATGATCCAACCTTCTGTCCGTCCGCGACCGGCCCTCAGGGCAACTTCGAGCCGCCGGGGGCGCTGAGATGCCGCCCTTCACCTACCGGCTCACCCCCGCCGCGGCCGTCCCCTTCGCCCTCCGGGAACAGCTGGCCGAGACCTTCGTCGCCGCCGCACGCCGCTTCGCCGTTCAAGCCGGCATCGACCGGCTGACGATCGACAACCCGATGGCGCGGGGGTTCTTCTCCTTCCGATCCCGTCCGGCGCCGAGCGCCCCGGAGCTGGCGGGGCTGTTGCCCTCCGACCGGCCCGGCTCGTCCGGCCCCCTCCCACCGTCCGATTACCACGACGGCGCGCACGTTCCGCTCGACACCGGCCTGGAACTGCTGCGGGCCGTGCTGCTGCGCGAGGGCCCCTGGTGCCGACTGCACGCCGAGGAAGGGTTCTTCCTCCACGTCGGGGAACGGCACGACCTCTACATCGGGGGTCCGGCGCCGTACGCGCAGGCCGCTGCGCACGCCCGCCGATCGGGGCTGACCGTCGAACCGGTCGAACGCTCCCCGTACGACCCCGCCCTCGACGAGACCGACCCCCAGCCGCCCGCGGACGGAGCCTTCTGGACGGCGGTCCACAGCCTGGTCGCCGAGCACGGCGGGGTACTGGTCGAGGAACGGTACGTCGGCGGCGACCAGCGGTGGCACCGGCCGACCACGGCCGCCGAGATCACCCGGGTACGGGCGCTGCTGACCCCGCGGGCCCGGCTGGCGGTCTGGCCGGACCTGACCGACGACATCGAGGCGGTCCGCGCCGCCGTCCTCCGCTCGGAACGGCTCGAACTCCTGGTCCAACAGGATCCCGACGGGAACATGCGCTGGTCGCGCATCGCCGAGCCGTGGATGGCCCGCACCGACTACTCCCACCCGATGATCAGGACCGGAGCGCACCGACGGGCCGGCCTGGTCCCGCTGCTACCGGCCGATCGCCGGCCCCTGCTCTCCGGAGTGCTGCCGGATGCCGACGGCGTCGTACGGGCGCGCTGGCGTACCAACCGCACCCCCGCCGACGAGCGGCGGACCCTGCTCGGCTCGCTGAAGACCGGGGACGTGGTGACCGGCACCGTCGTGAGCGGTCTGGACGACGTCGGCGTGCACGTGGACCTGGACCTGGACCTGGACCACGAGTGGCAGTGCCCCATGGGCTTCCTGCGCGTCCCCGAAATGTCCTGGGAGTACTTCGAGGACGTGGCCGAGGTGGCCCCGATCGGCCGGCGGATCCGCGCCGAGGTCCTCCACGTCGACCTGGAGTGGGAGCGCGCGAACCTGTCCGTCAAAGCACTGCTCCCGGACCCCCGGCGCGCCTTCGTCCGAGCCCACCAGATCGGCGACAACCTCACGGGTACCGTCACCAAGATCATTCCGTTCGGTGTGTCCGTGCGCATCGCACCGGGTGTCGACTGCGTGGTCCACGAGAGCGAGTTCTCCGGCAGGACCTTCGAGGTGGGGGACGAGGTACGCCTCACCCTGCTCGGCGTGAACCTGGAGCCGCGCTGGATCGGATTCACCCCGGAGGTCTGAGCGAGCGGCCGTCGGCGGCGTTCACTCCAGGAGGGAGAGCGCCCCGGCGGCCGCGAAGCCGAGCACGGTCGACAGACCCGCGAGCCTGCGGCCCAGTTCGAAGGCCTCCGGCATCATCGAGTTCGCGAGCATGGTCAGGACCGCCCCGGCCGCGAACGCCTGCACCAGCCGGCCCTCGGTGCCGGGTACGAACCCCACCAGCCCGTAGCCCAGCGCGGCGCACGCGCCCGAGATCGCGGTGATGCCCCACCAGATCCGGTACACCACGCCCGGCTGCCGGCCCTCCTCCCGCATGCCCGCGGTGGCGCCGAGGCTCTCGGGGAGGTTCGACAGGAACACCGCCGCCAGGAACGGGACGCTGATCGAGCCGCCGGCGGCCAGGCCCATCCCCAGCACCAGGGACTCGGGTATCCCGTCGAGCAGGGCCCCGAGCACGATGGAGCGGTTCGCGTTGTGCGCGCTCCCGGCCGACCGCTGCGCCGTGGCCTTCTGCGCGAGGGCCCCGTCGAGGAGGAAGAAGGTCAGGGCGCCGACCCCGACGGCCAGGAAGTCCCATGCGCTCTCGAAGCGCTCCTCGGGCACCAGCTCGTACGCCACGGCCGCGATCAGCGCTCCCGCGCCGAACCCCAGCACCAGTCCGGTCACCCTCGCCGACGGACGCCAGCGCAGCGCCAGCCAGGCCCCGATGACCAGGGAGAAGGCCGCGAGAGCGCCCCATCCGGCCGCCGCGAGAGCGTTCATCGGACCTCCTGGACGGCCGTCCCGCACGGGGAAGGCGAGCGGTGCCCATGCTCCGGGCCGCCGTCCGCCCCGGCATCCCCCGGACCAGGTGACACAACTGGTGATCACCACCGATCACCGGTTCAGTGGTGAGCGTGGGCCGATCACAGTCCGTACCCCCGCAGGAACCCCGGTGACCTCCACGGGCCACCGCGCCCCGACCGGCGACCCCATGCTCACGGCCAGGTTCGCCCCTCCGGCCGTGCCCAAGCTGCTGGTCCACCGGCCCGAGCTGCTGGGGCGGCTGACGGCCGGGGCGCAGGGGCCGCTCACCCTCATCAACGGCCCGGCCGGATCGGGCAAGACGGTCCTCACCGCCCACTGGGCGGCCGACGGACGCGCGCCGCGTCCCCCCGTGTGGCTCACCGTCGAACCCGACGACGCCCCCGGTGCCTTCTGGGCGTACGTCCTGGAGGCCCTCCACCGGGGCGGGGTGGCCCTGCCGGCCGCGGTGGGCAGGCCGACCCGCGCCGAAGGGGTGACCCGCTCGTTCCTGGTGCGCCTGGCGGACGGGCTGGCCGCATCCGCACAGCCCGCCGTCCTCGTCCTCGACCAGTTCGACACCGCCCAGCCGCCCGCGACGAGCGAGGGACTGGACTTCGTGCTCCGGCACGCGGCCGGCGGCCTGCGCATCGTGCTCACCAGTCGGTCGGACTCCCTGCTGCCCCTGCACCGCTACCGGGCGGCCGGCGAGATCACCGAGATCCGGCACGCCGACCTCAGGTTCACCGACGCGGACGCCGAGGCGCTGCTGGGCGAGCACCGGCTGGACGTCTCACCCGCCGGAATCCGCCTGCTGATGGAGCGGACCGAGGGGTGGGCGGCCGGGGTACGCCTGTGCGCCCTGGCGATGCAGCGCAGCGCCGACCCGGAGGCGTTCCTGCGCCAGTTCGCGGCCGACCGCACCACGATCGCCGACTACCTCCTCACCGAGGTGCTCGACGCACAGCCGCCGCCCACCCAGGACCTGCTGCTGCGCGTCTGCGTCACGGACCGCGTCCACCCGGACCTCGCGGACGCGCTGACCGGCCGGGACGACGGCGCACGGACCCTGGCGGGACTGGCCCGCGACAACGCGTTCCTGGAGCAGATCGACGCCTCCGCCTGGTACCGGCTGCACCCCCTGTTCGCCGAGGTGCTGCGCGCGCACCTGCGGCAACGCTGCCCCGGGCTGGAACCCCGGCTGCACGGGCGGGCGGCGCGCTGGCTCGCCCGGACCGGGCGGCTCACGGAGGCGGTGCTCCAGGGCGCCGCCGCCGGGGACTGGCCGTTCGCGGCGGCGCAGCTCGTCGACAACCTGGCGATCGGCCGCCTCCTCACCGGCCTGGAGGCCGATCAGCTCGGCCGGGCCTTCGCCGGGATGCCGGCCGGGACGACCGGAGTGGCGCCCGCACTGGTCGAGGCGGCCTGCCGACTCGCCGAACAGGACCTGCCCGGATGCGAGGCCGCACTGCGGCGGGCGGACGCCGTCCTGGCGGACGCACCCCCTACGGACGGCTCGCTCACCGATCCCCGCGGTCCGGTGACCCGGTTCGCCCGTGCCTTCCTCGGCGTGCTCGCCGGACGCCCGGCCGATGACGTGACGGCCGTCGAACGGGCCGCCGCCGACGCCGACCGGCTGCTGCGGGAGCTGCCGCCGCCCCTGGTCGCCGAGCGCCCCGAGCTGCGCGCCCTGCTGCTGGCGCACCTCGGCGCCGTCGAGCTGGGTGCGGGACGCCCGGACCGGGCCGGATCCACCCTCGCGGCCGCGGTCGCCGCGTGCGGGGAGCCGGGCACGGAGTCCCCGCACTGCGACGCCCTCGGTTCACTGGCCCTGACCGAACTGCTGCGCGGCCGGTTGCGGCAGGCAGCCGCCCACGCCCATGCCTCGCTCGCCGTCGCGGAGCGGTCCGCCCTTCCGCCCGAGCGCCGGGCCGCGACCGTCCACCTCGTCCTGGCGGGCGTGGCCCTCGAGCAGGACGACCTGCCGGCCGCCCGCCGCCACCTCGACCTGGCCACCGCGGCGCCCGGGCCGCGCCCGGATCCCGCGACCGCCGCCCGCGCCGCCGTCATCGGGGCCCGGCTCGCGGTGGCCGAGGGCGACGGGGAGGCCGCGCTCGCCGCCCTGCGCGCGGTCGACCCGGAGGACCTGCCCGCCTGGGCGGTGGACGAGCTGGCCGTGGCCGAGTCGGCCGTACACCTGGCACGCGACGACGCCGAGGGGGCCCTGCGGGTCCTGGACGCGGTCCAGGCCCCGGACGGCGACCGGCCGGAGCACGCGGTGGCCCGGGCCCGGGCCCTGCTGGCCGCCGGCCGCGGCGCGTGCGCGGCGGGGGCACTGGCGGGCGTACCGGGAGACGACGGCGTCGCCACCCCGGTACGGGCCCGCGCGTGCCTGCTCCACGCGCAGATCGCCGCGGCGGCCGGCGACTCCCGGGAGGCCGACCGGCACCTGGGCGAGGCGCTGGCGCTCGCCCGCCCCGAGGAACTGCGCCGGATGTTCGCCGAGAGCGGTCCATGGGTGCGCCGGACCCTGGGCCGGGACCCGCGCTGGGCACGGACGCACGGCTGGCTGACCCCCCGCGCCCCGGCCCGTACGGCGCGTGCGCCGCAGGCCGACGGCCGGCCGGCGGTGGTGGAACCGCTGAGCGCGCGGGAGACCGAGGTGCTGCGCAAGGCGGCGGATCTGCTGTCCACCGAGGAGATCGCGGCCGAGCTGTACGTATCCGCCAACACGGTCAAGACCCACCTGAAGAGCATCTACCGCAAGCTCTGCGTCACCCGGCGCAGCGAGGCCGTCCACCGGGCCCAGGACCTCGGGATGCTCTGAGCCGCGAGCCGCGAGCCGCGAGCCGCGAGCCGTGAGCCGTGAGCCGGGGACGCGCTTCTCGCCCGGACCGGGCGATGCCGCGCGCGGGGCGGAGGCCGACGATGGCGGGGGAAGCCGGGAGCAGCCCGGGCCCTCGCACCGGCCCGGGCTCCGATGCCTTCGTTCCGAGAGGAGTGAGTGCTCTCATGCGCTACGAATTCCGCATCTCGGGGGTCGTACCGGACGCGCTCGCCGCGAGCTTTCCCGAGCTCGACCGGACCCCCGTTCCGGAGCAGACGCTCCTGTTCGGCAGCGTGGCGGACGAGGCCCACCTGTACGGGCTCCTCACCCGCTTCCAGTCCCTGGGCCTGCGGGTGCTCGAAATGCGCCGCCTGCCCGCCTGAGCGGGAGCCTCCGGGCGGGCCCGGGGCGGGTTCGGGTGAAGACCACCCGCTTCGGGTGATCACAGGAACCGGACCGCCGGACGACACTGCGATGTGGGCACCGAAGCCTGTGACTGACGTGCCGGAGCAGGACGGTCCTGCGCTGCACCGCCAACTGTGAGGTGAATTCCATGGGCCAGCCGACACCGACCGGGGGAAACTGGAACACCGGCCCTGCGCCGGGCAGCAACGCACCGTCGTTCCCAAGCGGCGACGGCCCGGGCGCGGGGAACGTGGGCACGATGTTCGCCGCGGTCCTCCTCCTGGTGACCGGGTGCCTCGCGATATTCCAGGGCATCGCGGCCATCGCCAACGACGACGTCTACGCGCGCATCGGCAGCTACGTCTTCGAATTCGACCTCACGGCGTGGGGCTGGATCCACCTCATCGTCGGGATCATCGTCGTCCTCACCGGAGTGGGCCTGTTCGCCGGGTCGAACCTGGCCCGGGGCGCCGGTATCGCACTGGCCGGCATCAGCGTGATCCTCAACTTCATGTGGCTGCCGTACCAGCCCTGGTGGTCGATCATCATCATCGCGATCGACGTGTTCATCATCTGGGCGCTGTGCACGAGCTGGACGCACGCCACCGACTGACGCGGGCCACGTGCGGCACCCGATCCGGCGACGGGTCGGGTGCCGCCGCGTCAAGACGGTCCCAGGGCCGGCCCCTAGGCCGTTTCTTTCGGATCTTGCCGGGCCCGCGAGATCCGAAAGAGACGACCTAGCCGTTCGGATGGAGGAAGAAGGCGGGCTTGCGGACGGTGAGGGAGTCGGCCATGGCCCTCAGGTCCTGGTCGGAAACGGTCGGCCCACCGCCATCGAGGAGAACGACGGCGCCTTCGCGTCGCGCGATGTAGCGGATGGCCCCGGACCGGGAGGAGCGCCAGGTGTCGGGGGCCACCTGTTCGCACGGGCCCGCGTCGATCTGCGTGACACCGCGGTAGACCTCGCACGCGTCCGGGGGTGCGAAACCGGCGGCCTGCGGGGCGACGGTCACCCAGACACCGAGCCGCTCCCGGTCGGCGGCGCTGGTCTCCACCGGTCTGGGCAGCAGGAGATAGCCGAACGTGCCGCTGTAGGCGTTGGCCTCCGGGAAGAACATCCGGTAGCCGCGCAGCTCGGGGGCCAGCAACGGGACCTTGGAGGCAACGAGTTGCCGTTCGGTGTGCTGCGAGATGCTGCGTTCGCCGAGGGCTCCCGTCAACGGCCACATCAGCAGCAGTGCGACGCCCAGCACCCCCCAGCGCCGGAGGGAGCCGACGGTGGGCAGTGCGACGGCCGCTGCCGCCGCATAGGCCGCGGCCAGCACGAGCGGTATCGAGTACGAAGCCAGGAGGGACCCGCCCCCCGCCCGGGAGAACAGGTACTCGGCAGCCCATGCCAGTACCCCGCCCAGAGCGGCCACCCGCCAGGCGGGACGGACACCTGCCACGCGCAGCAGCACCCAGCCGGCCACCGTGGTGACGAGCGGGATGACCGCGAGCATCAGCAGTCCGAACCCCAGGCACCCCCAGGGCTCCTCGCTGTGGCACAAGTCGTCGAAGTCCCAGGGCAGCACCGCCACCAGGAGCCATAAGGTGCCCAGCAGCGCACCCACACCGGCGGGCCGGGCCAACGGGTCGAGCACCGCCCGGGCTCCGCGCTCCCTTGCCCCGCCGCTCTCGACACCACGTTCCCCCACGGTCGCACCATGCCTGTCGTCCCCCTCGATGAAGATCCGTTCCGGTGCTCCATCGTGGCTCTGCAGTCATGCTCACGCCATGAGTACGGATAATCATCCGGCCGGGCGGGGCCGGGCCCGTCAGCCGCAGTGGGGCGCTGCGGCCGACGGGCGCGTTCCCGGCCCCCACGTCCTGGCTAGGCGGCGCCCGTCATACGGGCGTACACCACGACGTTGCTGTCGTAATAGTGCGTCTTGGGGTCGAAGTTGCCGCCGCAGGTGACCAGGCGCAGACCCGCGTGGTCGACGTTCTTGTAGACCTCCAGCGTGGGGAACTCGGCCTTCGGGTACTCCGCGACCTTGTCCACCGTGAACGTCACTGTCTTGCCGTCCTGTCGGGTCACCTTGATGGTGTCACCGCCCTTCATCGTCTTCAGCTTCTCGAACACCGCGGATGCGCCGTTCCACGTGACGTGCCCGGCGATCACGGCCGGTCCTTGGGAGCCGGGGGTCGGACCCGGCTCGTACCAGCCCGCGAGCGCGGGGTCCTTCGGGGTCTGCATGGTGCCGTCCGGGTTCTGCTGCAGCGTCTCCAGGGTGCTGGTCACGTTGAGGGAGGGGATCGTGATCTTCTGGGGCGCCGACCGGGCCAGGGCCTGTTTGGCTTGGCCCGAACCCGCGCCCGCGTCCGTACCGGGACTCGCGCTGCCCTTCGATCCCTGGGCGGGCGCCTGCCCGGCGGGCGGGGCGTCGGCGGCGGGCGCCTGCCCGCCCTGGGCGTCCTGCCCCGCCGGGGCGGCGGGCTTCGCCGCGTCCTGGCCGCCGCCGCACCCCGAGAGGAGGAGCCCGGCGAGGACGACGGCTGCCAGAGGGCCTACGGTTCGGCGGCGGAGCCGCGCGGGTGCCTGCTTCACGCGCCGCCCCCGGTGGTCTCCTGGCGGACGGGGCCGACACCGGCCCGCTTCCGCCCGATGATCACTGCGCCCGCCACCACCGCGAGTACGGTCATCGCCACGCCGTCGCGCACCGTCACCGGTACCGCCGTGTGCTCTTCGGCGCCACCGCCGGTCTCGATGCCGCCGACGGGGATCGACCCCACGGCCGCACCCTTGACCTCTCCGCAGTTGGTCGGAGCCGTGGCCTCCTGGGGCAGCTTCGGATCGAGCTCGCTCTTGCCGGCCCCCTCGAAGTCGTACTTCTTGTTCTTGTTGCGGTCGATGCCGTGCTGCACGACGTGCAGGTCCTTGATGTGGGTGACCACGTCCTGGCCGACCTCGATCGTCCGCTTGTAGCGGATCGTGCCCTGCGCATCGGCGACCGGCATGCGCAGCACGTCGAGGCCGCTGGTGGGCTTGGTGTCCCCGCCCGTGGTGAGCGAGATGTTGATGTCGCCGTAGTCGTGCGTGGCCTCGGTGTTGCTGAGGACCCCGTCGCCGTCCTTGTCGTCGGTCGCGTCCGGGCACTTGAAGTCGTGCCCCTTCGTCGATCCGTGCAGGTGCTGGGCCGACGGTTGACCGGGCACCATGCCCTTGGACTCGATCTGGACGGTGAGTTGGTTGCCCTTGAGGGTCAGCATGACCGTACCGCTGGAGCCCGAGTTGTTCAGCTGCGCCAGGTCGATCTGGTACGCCTTTCCGCCCTCCGCGAGAGCTGGTCCGGAAAGGCCGAGGGTCAGGGCCACGGCGGCGGGTATGGCGGCGAGAACCACGTGGCGACCGGCGCGCTTGACTATCACATTCGCTCCTGTTCCGTGGATCCCCAGGACGGGAATCGCAGATCGTACGGGATTACACGAGGCCCTGGAGGGGCTCTCGCTCCTCCTTCGGTGCCCCAACGCCTGCGGATGGGTGCCCATTTGAAAAATTTCAGGTGAGTTTGTTCGGCTGCGGGATGGAGGCAGCTTGCAGAGGCTCTCCGGAACCGGCGCAATTCCGTGTGCGGTGCACGTCGGAACGCGCTCACGCGGCAACCGGATCATCGCGTCGCCCAGGACGCGGCCCAAGGTGGGATCCCCTGCCGGTGCACGTCAGCGGCCTGTGTCAGGCCGCAGCGGAGCTTTCGCCGGGGAGTGGGGAATTCGTTGAACGACACGCACAGCGCAAACGCAGGGAGGAGGTCGGGGAAGCCCTCCTCCCTGCGCCTAGATCGGCATTGCACCCGCCTATCGGCACAGTCCGCGGCGGGGCCGAGTGCGTCAGGTGGAGGAGTAGGAACCTGGTCTCCCTGTAAGTAATCTGACCGCTATCCATTCGTTTCTGCCGCATCTACGCACGCGCATACACCGCCTTAGACATCATTCCGGTGGTCGATGGTGACATGGTCCCCGTCGACCGTCCGGTCCGGTTCGGTCTCGACCTTTGTAGTCGTCCGGGCGGCGACCGGACGAATAGTTGACCTCTGATGCTAAGAAATGCCGTCAGGGCTACGCGTGCACCGGGAAGGCCGCCTGGAAGGCGAGCCGGCCGTCGGCTCCCTCGCCGATGCGCGCGAGCAGATCGTCGAACGCGAGGTACTCCTCCCAGGGTTGGCCGCCCGTCGCCTGCGCCAGGCGCGCGATCACGAGGTCTTCGAGTTCCCGGAGGCGCTTGTTCTTCCAGACCTTGTCGGCCGTGCTCACCAGCAGGTCCTCCAGCGTCGTACCGGGAGCCGTCCACGAGGCGTGGGTTGCGGCGAAGCGGGCCAGTTCCGGGCCGAACCCGTGGGCCGACAGCAGCTCGCGGCCCGCCCCTTCGTGCGAGGAGCCGGGCCCGGACAGCTCTGCCGTGTGCACCGTCTTGCCGATGTCGTGGGTCGCCGCCCCGAAGAGCACGGCCGCGCGGTCCACGGCGATCCGCGGATGGCGATGCTCCATCCAATCGACCAGTTCGACCGCCACGTCGTGGACGACGCGCAGATGGGCGGCCAGTCGCGGCGGTGCGTCGAGGGACCGGAGCAGGTCCACCACCGGGGACGGGAGCGGCCGGAGCGGCGGATCGGCAGGAGCGTGCAGGGCCTGGGACAAGGCATCCGAGAGGGGCATCGCGGCAGACTACCGACGGGGTCCCGGGTCCGGGTCTCCAACCGGGCCACGGTGGAAGGCACTTACTACCATCTGCCCTCATGATCACATGGCTCGTCACCATCGTCCTGGCGTTCGTCGGCTACACCGTCACCTACCTCAACGGCCTGCGCCTGGCCCAGCGACAAGAGCGCCTCGCACGCGTCAACCGGCAGCTCAGCGAGCTCTACGGACCGCTGTTCGCCCTCACGGAGGCCAACGGCCGCATCTTCGGCGCGTTCATGGAGCGCCACGCCCGTGCCGACGGCCGATCGCCCTTCGTCCATGAGCTCCCGCCCACCGAGGAGGAACTCGCCGAGTGGCGGCTGTGGGTCAAGACCGTCTTCCTTCCGAACATCCAGCGGATGCGCGATCTCGTCATCAAGCACGCCGACCTCCTCGGCGAAGCGGAAATGCCTCCGATCCTGCTTCAGCTCTGCGCCCACGTCTCCGGTTACGAGATCACGGTCGCCCGGTGGGAGCAGGGGAGGTACGACGAGCACCAGTCCGTGGTGCCCTTCCCCAGCGAGGAGATAGCCGCATACGCGCGGAGCGGGTTCGCCGGCCTGAAGCGGGAACAAGGCCGGCTCCTCGGGCGACGGCGGAACAGTGGTCGATCTTGACGGTCGGGATTCCGCAGCTCCGCCAACCGGGCTCCGTGCGTCCCGGTGGACGAACGCGGTCCCGGCCGGAGCCACCCGGTTGCGGCAACGGCGCGGTGGTGAAATCCGTCCGGGGCGCCGACCGGGGTGTCAGTCGGATGGTCTGACGAACAGTCCGGGTCGCCCGGGCTCGACCGTGCTCCCGTACCCCCGAACGGAGGCGGGGGTCCACCTATTCGAGGGAACCGGCCGGTCGCAACCAGGCTGCGAGGCCGTCAGCTGCCGAAGTAGAGGGCGACGACCCCGCTCGGGGCCGTGCGGTGCTCCGGCACCGCTGTGCGGTTACAAGGAGATGTCACGTGTCGCGTGTTCTGAAGAGTGCGGGTCTTGCCCTGGTGCTCGGCCTGGCGGTCATCGGCGGTGCGTCCTCGGCGTCCGCCGACGCCAACGCGGAGGGCTTCGCAGTCGGCTCGCCGGGTGTGCTTTCGGGCAACGTGGTCCAGATCCCGATCCACATTCCGATCAACCTGTGCGGCAACAGCATCAACGTGATCGGCGCGCTCAACCCGGCCGCCGGCAACGTCTGCGTCAACGCCTGACGGTCGTGAACCGTGGCCCGTCCCGGTCGGAGGCTCGGCCGGGACGGGCCCGCACGCGGCACCACCGCCAGGCCAGGCTGCGTACGTGCTGGTCGCGCAGCTCGTAGCGGGCGGCGAGCACGGCCAGCTCGCCCGTGGCCACCTCCCCTGCGAGGTCGGGCTCGGCCGCGAGCCGTCTGCGGACGTTGCGCACGTGTGCGTTGATCGTCGCGTCGACGCGGGCCTCGCCGGACTGACCGTGATCGATGGAAGGCCGTATCTGATCGGCCAGGACGAGCACGAGCGGTATGCGCAGCTCCAGGACCCCGTACGAGATGCTCCCCAGAACCGCCTCGTCCAGCACCTCACCCGCCGACCGCACGGTCAGCAGGTCACCCAGCCCCTGGTCGAAGACCAGCTCGGGCGGAACGCGCGAATCTACGCAGGCCAGCACGATCGCGAAGGGCTGCTGGCCCCGGACCACGCGGCGGCGCACCGCCGCGGACTCGTGCGGATGGTCCTGGCGCCGGGCCCGCCACCGCAGGTTGCCGAGCCGCCGGGCCCCGAGCCCGTCCGGCATCGGAATTTCGGCCGACCCGGGCCCGCGTGCGAGGCTTGGCCAGCACCCGGGAGGAGACATCACGATGCACGCGCCGAGCCGGCCGGAAGACCTAGAACACCCCGAACTGCTCTGGGCCAGAGCGGTGACCATGGCCATGGTGGACACCGCGTGCTCGACGAGCACCGAGTTCGCCCTCGACGACGACGGGCTGTGGTGCCACTCCACCGGCGGGGACGGCTGGTGGCGCCTGACCATGGTGGAGGGCGGGCACGCGGTGTTCTGCGGGCAGGACCCCGACGGCAGCCACACCCACGTCGGCGGCGAGCAGATCGACTTCCTCGCGGGCGGCCCCGACTGGCTGCCCTGGGACCTCCTGCGCGACGACGCCGCCGGCAATCTCTTCGGCTTCGTCTACTGGTGGGAGAACGGCGCGTGGCACCGCATCCCGTACCCGGACGAGGTGCGCGAGGACGGACTGGAGGGGGCCGCCGCTTGGGTGGGCTCGGACGAGGAGGAGTTCCTCGGCCTCACCGTGTCCTCGTTCGACGCCCCTTACGCGCTGGAGCGGAGCCTGACCGAGGCCGTCGCCCGGTTCGCGGCACTGGCACGGGAACGCAAGGCCGACGCGGACGCCGTGGCGGCGCTGTTGGCGGCGGCCCACACCGAAGGCTGCCCGGCCCCGCGCCTCGACGCCGCACTCGACTTCGCCGCCCGCGCGGGCATCCTCGCGTAGGGCCACGGCCGACGGGCCCGCCGCACGCGATGTGCGGCGGGCCCGGCGGCCGTTCCCCATCGGGCCCCGCGCACCTACTTGAGCGCGGAGAACGCCTTGGTGAAGGCCAGCGGCTGCTGGAGGATCGAACTGCACGTCGCGTCGGCGTGGTTGACGGCCCCGGCCGCGCACTGCTTGTCCCGCGTGGAAGACCACATGGCCAGCCGGCCGATCCCCTTCGACGCGGCGAACTGCACGAGCTGCGTCGCGTCCTCCACCGTGAAGACCTCGCTCGCGACATCGTTCACGCCGATCATCGGCGTGACGGCCACGGCCTTCCACGCCGCCGCCTCGGACAGCCCGAGCACGCCCTTGATCTGCGCCTGCGTGGCCGTCGCGGCCTGGATCGCGTACTGCCCCATGTCCCCGCTGTACGCCGGTCCGTAATCCATCGCCATGATGTTGACGGCGTCGACGCGCACACCGTTCTTCTTGGCATCGGCCAGCAGCGCCACACCCGGCTGGGTCAGGCCCTCGGGCATCACGGGCAGGGTGAAGCCGACGTCCAGGCCCGGGTGGGACTTCTGCAGCCGGGCGATGGCCTGCGCGCGGCGCGCGTTGGCCGCCGTGTCCGGCAGGGCCGCGCCCTCGATGTCGAAGTCGACCTTGGTGAGCCGGTACTGGTCGACGACCTTCCCGTACGCGGCGGCCAGCTCGTCCACGGTGGCGCAGTTCAGCGCCAGTTCGTGACCGGCGGCCCCGCCGAACGACACCCGGACGTCGCCGCCCTTGGCGCGCAGCGCACCGATCTGGGCGGCGACCTTGTCGTTCGCGAGATCCGTGACGCCGCCCCACAGCGGGGCGCAGCCGCCGCCCGAGGTGATGAAGGCCAGGTGGAACTCCTTCACACCCGTCTTCGTCGCGGTGTCGAGCAGGTCGTAGGCGGGGTACAGGGACGTGTCCACGTACGGGGCGAAGCGCGCGCCGGTGCCCCCGGGGGCGGGAGTGTGGGTGGGGGCGGTCGCGGTGGGGGAGGGCGACGTGGTCCCGGTGGGCTTTGCGGACGTGGTGGGCGCGGTCGGGGCCGGGCTCGCCGTGACGGTGGGCCGGACGGTGGGGCGCCCGCTGGGCTGGGTCGTGGCGCCCTGGTCCACCGAGCACTTCACCCCGTTGATCAGGCACCCCGTGGGGTTGCCCAGGGTGCCGGTTCCGCTCGCCACGAAGCCGACGGTGACGGAGGCCCCGGCCGCCAACTGCCCGTTCCAGCTCGCGGGCTTCACGGTCACGCGGCGGCCGGAGACCGTGTGGGTGCCGTTCCAGAGCGAGTCGATCTTCGTGCCCTCCGGCAGGTCGAACTGGAGGGTCCAGTCCGACTGCGCCGTGCTGGTGCTGTTGGTGATGACGTACTGGCCGGTGTAACCGCCGCTCCAGGAGCTGGACTTCGTGTACACGGCCCCGACCGAGGTCGCCTGCGCGGTCCCGGTGAGGGCGAAGGCCGCCCCACCGATCACCGCCGCCGCCACGACGGCGCCCGTGACCTTGGCCGTACGGCTCGTCCTGCGCCGGTGCCCGACTGTGCTGCCCATCGCGTGCCTACCTCTGTGTTACTGGGGAGTTGGGGGATCCGGCAGCACGCTAGCCGCACCGAAACGGACATTCGTTCGTTTCGGTGCGGCCCTGATGAGTCTTACGTTCCGCTTAAGGTGGCGGTAAGGGCCGGCCAAGGATGCCGAGGGCGTGCGTCCTGCTCCCGCGGTTCCCGGCCTCAGCCGTGAGCGGCGTCGATGACGCAGAAGCGGTTGCCCTCGGGGTCGGCCAGCACCACGAAGTCCGGGTCCTCCGGGTAGGAATCCCAGTCGACGTGCCGGGCGCCCAGGGAGACCAGCCGCTCCACCTCCGCCGCCTGCTCGGCGGCGTCCGCCGCGTACAGGTCGAGGTGGACGCGCGGCCGCTCCTGTACGGGCGTGACGCTGCGGCCGAGCGCCAGGCCCGGCCCGCCGCCGTCGGCCGGCACCAGGACCGTCCAGCCTTCGTCCACCTGGCCGTCACGCGGTACGTACCCCAGCGCCCGGCTCCAGAATTCCGCGGCCCGCCGCACGTCCGCGGCTCCCATGACGATCGTTCCGAGGGTCAGCATGATCCGATTCTGGCAAACCGGGTGCGGCCGGGAGGCGCGCCCTAAGGTGCCGCGGGCCGCTCGATCGCGACCATCGCCGCGTCGTCGTCCAAGGTGTGGCCGGCCGCGTGCGCGAGCAGGTCCTGGCACAGCAGGTCCAACAGTGCCTGCGGGCGCAGTCCCGACCACGCGCTCACGCGTCGCGCCAGCGGGTAGAAGGCCCCCGCCCGGTCGCGCGCCTCCAGGACGCCGTCCGTGTACAGGAGTAGGACGTCACCCTCGGCGAAGGCGAACGTCTGCGCGGTGACCGCCGACGCCACGAGCCCGGCGAGCCCCAGCGGCGGCGCGGGCCGGTCCACCTCCAGCTGCTCGGCGCCGCCCGCGCGCAGCACGAGCAGCGGCGGCGGATGGCCGCAGCTGACGAGGTGCAGCACCGGCTCGGCGTCGGGGATCTCCAGGACGGCCGCGGTCACGAAGCTCTCGCCCTCGTCCCCGGCACCGTCCAGGTCCCCGGAGACCGCCGCCTCCAGGTAGTTCACCAGGCCCGGCAGACCGGCCTCCTGGTGGGCGGAGGCCCGGAAGGCGCCCAGGACGAGCGCGGCGTCCCCGACCGCCTCCAGCCCCTTGCCCCGCACATCGCCGATGATCATCCGCGTGCCGGTGGCCGTCCGGGCGGCGGCGTACAGATCGCCGCCGATCTGGGCCTCGGCCGCGGCGGCCAGGTACACGGAGGCGACGCCCAGCGGGCCGATCCGGTCGGGCAGCGGCCGCAGGACCACCTCCTGGGCGGTCTCCGCCACCGAGCGCAGCTGGGTCAGCTCCTTCTCGTGTTCCTCGCGCAGGTGGGCGAAGAAGGTCACGAACACCGAGATCATCACGAGGGCGATGATCTGGAAGGTGTGGTTCAGATCGGTCAGGCTGGTGCGCGCGGTGGCGACCACCACCTGGGCCAGTACGGCGACCAGACCGACGAAGGCCGTCATCCGGGGCCCCGCGAACGACGCGGTCACCGCGGGTGCGGCGGCCAGGAACGGACCGAGGTGCACCTCGGGCGGGGCGAGCACGTCGATCAACGTCACGAGGGCGATCAGCGCGAACGGGACCGCCAGCTGCGCGTGGCTCACCTTGGGGAACCGGAGGTGACGGGGGTGCGACGGCGACCGGAGATCCATCCCTCCTGCATACACCGCGCGGTGAGCCGGATCCCCGAAGCCAGGCCGTCGCGTTCGGCCCTGCCGGTCCTACGGGCGGCGGCCGGTCCTACCTACGGGCGGCGGCCGGGCCTACCGCCCTTGCCGCCCTTCGCACCCTTACCGCCCTTGGGACCGCCGGACGCCCCGCGGGGGCTCTTGCCGGCCGGCTTCCCGGACGCGGACTTCCCGGCCCCCGACTTCCCCGCCCCCGACTTCCGCTGTGCGCCCCCGCCACCGCCGCCACCCGTACCCGCGTCCGGGCGCTTGCGCTTCGCCTTGGGCTGCGGCGGGGTCGGTGTGCGCCCCCGCGTGCTGTTCACGGTCCGGCCGCGGACGATCCCGATGAACTCCTCCACCAGATCGGTGGTCTCCTCCTGCGGCCACGACAGCGCAACCCGCGAGGCGGGCGCGTCGGACACCGGCCGGTAGGTCAGGTCCTTGCGGTGGTGCAGGCGGGCGAGGGACTGCGGGACGACGAGCACGCCCACTCCGGCGGCCACCAGCTCGATCGCGTCCGCCGTCGTCTCGGGCCGCTCGATCGCGGGCTTGCCCGGCAGCTGCTCCCAGTCCAGGGTGTCGTCGAGCGGGTGGAACACGACCTCGTCGGCGAGATCCTCGGTGGACACCTCTTCCGCAGCGGCCACGAGGTGGTCCTTGGGGACCACGACCACCGTGGTCTCCGTGTAGAGGGGGATCGCGCTGAGGTCGTCGCGGTCGACCGGCAGCCGCACGAAACCGGCGTCGGCGCCGCCCGCCCGCAGCACGCCGCACGCCTCGATCGGGGACACCGCGACCAAGGTCAGCGGGACGTCGGGCAGCCGCTCGTTCCAGATGCGCACCCACTTGCTGGGTGTGACCCCCGGGACATAAGCGAGCCGGAACGAATGGGGTACTTCCGAGCCTGTCACCCCGCAAGGTTACCGGTCGTGGTCGGAGGTAGCGCACACGCTCGATACTCTTGACACCATGACGTCGCACCAGAACACCCAGACGATGAAGCCCGCGACCGCGGCGAAGAAGCTGGGCGTGTACCTCGAGGCCACCCCCGCAGAGTTCCAGGAGGGTGTCGTCTCGCGCAGCGAATTGAGTGCGCTCCAGGCCGATCCGCCCCAGTGGCTGAAGGAGCTGCGCGCCAACGGTCCGCACCCGCGACCGGTGGTGGCGGCCAAGCTCGGCGTGTCCATCGCCGGCCTCGCCCGCGGCGGGGTCACCGAGCCCCTCACCACGGAGCAGATCGAAGCACTGAAGCAGGAGGCCCCGGAGTGGCTCCAGCGTGAGCGCGCCACCCAGGCCGAGGTCCGCAAGGAGACGGTCCGGATCAAGGAGAAGAACGCCGAGAAGGCCGAGAAGGCCCGCGGTCAGCAGTCCTGACCTGCGACTGCTCCTTCCGTCAGGCCTGGTCTCCCCGTGCGGAGGCCGGGCCTGACGCCTTCTCCCGGCCCGCTCCGCCCTTACCCCGTACCCTCTCCAGACCCCCTGCGCTCGCGGGAGACCACCGGCCGGATCACCCGGCAGTCCCGTCTCCCCCCAGCAGCCGCACCGCCCGCTCGAGCCGGGCCCGCCTGGTCTCCGGGGTGAGCGCCTGGAGCAACGGCAGGATCACCTGGTAGCGCCCGGTGCGGTCGAGCGCCTCGAACGCCTTCGCGGCCGCCGGATCCGCTTCGAAGGCCGCCGCGAGGTCCGGTGGCACCGCCGCCGTCCGCTGGGACTCGTAGGCGTGCGTCCACCGTCCGTCCGCCTGCGCCCTGCGCACCTCGGCGAGCCCGGGCTCACGCATCCGCCCCGCGGCGCTCAGCTCCGCGACCTTGTCCACGTTCACCTGGGACCACAGGCTCCTGGGCCGGCGCGGCACGTACTTCTGTAGGTAGTACCGCTCGTCGAGGGCGCGCCGCTGCCCGGAGATCCAGCCGTAACACAGGCCGATGTCGACCAGCTCGTCATCGGTGACCGACGCGATCCCGGACCGCTTCTTGGCCAGCTTGATCCACACGCCCTCGTGGCGCGTGTGGTGCTCGGCCAACCAGCTCTCGAACGCCTCGGCGTCCACGAAGCCGATGATCTCCACCCCACCCAGTTCCTCCATGCGCCCAGGCTATCGCCCGCCGTCCGGGCGGCATCGGGCCGACACGGCCCGGGAACCGGCGCACAGTTCGCCCAGCACCTCCTCCAACGTGGGCCTGCGGGTGTCGAGTTCGAGGATCACGATCCCGTGCTCGGTGGCCAGGGCGCCGACGCGCTCCGCCGTCATACCGGTCACGGCGAGCCGGCCCGGCCCCGACAGGCGGGCCCGGACCACCGTCGCGCCCGCGTCCGTCAGTACGGCGGCCAACTCGGCGTGGCGCGCAGCGCCCACGACGACCCGGGGCGCGGCGCTCCGGGCGGTGAACTCGGCCGCGGACTGCGCCAGCACCGTCCGTCCCCGGTCGAGGACGACGATCCGGTCGGCCGTCTCGGCCATCTCCGCCGCGCGGTCACCGGTGATCGCGACCGTACGCCCCTGGGCGGCCAGTGCGCGCAGCAGCCGGCGGGCCCACCGCACCCCCTCGGGGTCCAGCCCGGCAAGCGGCTCGTCCAGGAGCAGCACGGGCGGATCCCCGAGCAGCGCCCCCGCGATGCGCAGCCGCTGCCGCATCGCGGGGGAGTACGTACCCACGCGCCGCCGCGGCTCCTGCGCCAGGCCCGTCTCCGCCAGCACCTCGGCCACCCGGCCCGCCCCGATGCCGTGCGCGCGGGCCAGCGCCCCCAGCACCGCCCCGGCGGTCCGCCGGCCGCGCAATCCGGCCGGATCGGGCAGGGCCCCGACCTGGTGGGGACTGCGCGGCCGGCCGCGCAGCGGGACCCCGCACACGGCGACCGTGCCCGCGGTGGGGGAGTCCAGCCCCAGGATCAGCCGCAGCGCGCTGGTCTTGCCGGCCCCGGCGGCGCCGAGGAACGCGGTGACCGCGCCGGGCGGGGCCGTGAGGGAGAGCCGGTCCACGGCGGTCCGGTCGCCGTGCGTCCTGGTGAGTTCCTTGACCTCGATCACCCGGCCCACTCTGCCGGGGCGCCCGGCCCGCGGACATCGCACCGCCGGCGACAAACGCCCGGCGGCCTCCGCCCGGGGGCGTAAGCCCGGGGGCCGATGCCCGGGCCGGACACGGCTGACTACGGTCACGCCATGGACAACCCACCGAAAAGCGCGAACACCCCGAAGGACCCGAAGACCGCGCGGAGTTCGACATCAGGGCCGGGAGCGGCCCGCGCGGCCTGGGGCGGGGCGGGCCTCTACGTCCTCGTCGTGGGCCTGCTGATCGGCGGGGTCCCGTACGCCGCCGGGCCGCTCCTCGGGGCCGTGCTGCTGCTGGCCGTGACCCCGCTCGTCCCCCTGCTGCGGCACCGGCCCCTGGCGGCACTGACCCTGACCCTCCTCGGCGGCACGCTCGTCGCGGGAGCCGCCCGGGACCACAGCCCGGGCCGGTTCCTCGTCTTCCTCGCCTCGGACCTCGTCCTCGGCCTCGTCGTCGCCACGCGCCCCCGGCGGGACGCGGTCATCGCCCTCGCCATGGTGCTCGTCGTGGAGCTCCCGGCGGTCGGGTTGATCTCGGTCGGACCGTACGACCTGATGAGCACGAGCCTGATCGCCTTCCTGTCGCTGGGCGCCGTCTACACGACCGGTCTGCGCTTCCGCGAGCGCCGGGAGCACACCACCGAACTGCGCGCGCAGCAGGTGGCCGAGGCCGTGACCGCCGAACGGCTGCGCATCGCACGCGAGTTGCACGACATGGTCGCCCACAGCATCGGCGTGATCGCCATCCAGGCCGGCGTCGGCAGCAGGGTCATGGACACCCAGCCGGAAGAGGCCCGCGCCGCCCTGCGGGCCATCGAGGCCACCAGCCGCGAGACCCTGTCCGGCCTCCGCCGTACGCTGATCGCGCTGCGTCGGGCCGAGCCGGACGGCCCCCGGGGGCAGGCGCCGCTCGGTCCCGCCCCCGGGCTGTCGGACCTCGACGCGCTGGTGGCCACCACCGCCGACGCGGGCGTGCGGGTCGACGTACGGTGGGAGGGGGAGCGCGGTCAACTGCAGCCCGAGACGGACCTCTCGGCGTACCGCATCGTGCAGGAGGCGCTGACCAACGTGGTCCGCCACGCCGGCACCGGCCACTGCCGGGTCATCATCGGATACGGGGAACAGGAGCTGACCGTGGAGGTCGTCGACGACGGGCGCGGCGCGCCCGACGGCATCGGAAGTACCGGATTCGGCATCACGGGCATGCGCGAGCGGGTCAGCCTGCTGCACGGCCGCTTCAGTGCCGGTCCCCGGGCCGGGGGCGGCTTCCGGGTCGAGGCGGCGCTGCCGCTGCCCCTGGGAGCGGCGGCCGTGGACGGGCTCCGATGACCGCCGCTCCCGCGCGGGCGATCCGCGTCCTGCTCGTGGACGACCAGCCGTTGGTCAGGTCCGGTCTGCGGGTGCTGATGGCCGACACCGCCGACCTGGAGGTCGTCGGCGAGGCCGGTACGGGCACCGACGGGGTCCGCCTCGCCGCCGAACTGCGCCCCGACGTGGTGGTGATGGACATCCGGATGCCGGGCATGGACGGCATCGAGGCCACCGGGCTGATCACCACGGCGACGGAAGCCGTGAAGGTGCTCGTGCTGACCACCTTCGACGAGGACGACCACGTCTACGGGGCGCTGCGCGCCGGCGCGAGCGGGTTCGCCGTGAAGGACATGGCCGTGGAGGAGATCCTCGCGGCGATCCGGGTGGTCGCCGCGGGGGACGCCCTGATCGCGCCGGGCGTCACCCGCAGGCTGATCGCGGACTTCGTCCGCGCGCCCGGGCCAGCGGGGCCCGGGCGCGCGGCGCTCGGTCTCGAGGCGCCCGAGGTGCGGGCGCCGCGACCCGCCGCGGGGATCACCGAGCGCGAGCGGGAGGTGCTGACCCTGGTGGGTCGGGGCCGCTCGAACGGCGAGATAGCCGAGGAGCTGTTCATCTCGGCGGCCACGGCCAAATCGCACGTCTCGCGTCTGTTCACCAAGCTCGGCGCCCGGGACCGGGTCCAACTCGTCATCATCGCCTACGAGATGGGGCTGGTCGCACCGCCCCGTTGAGGGGCCCGGGCGCCGGGGCGCCCGTGGTGCCGAGGCGTACGGTGTCGACGCGCGTGGCGCTGAATCGATTCCTCAGGCGCTGACGGCCTCGGGGCGGTTCTCGTCCCGCCGCCCGGAGGAGATTGCCGAACGCGAAGAGAACAGCCCGTCCACCGCCAGGGCTCCGGGGCCGGTGAACACCAGCAGGAGGAAGGCCCAGCAGAACATCGCCGAGGCCTCGCCGCCGTTCTGCAGCGGCCACAGCGCGTCGGGTTGGTGCACGGTGAAGTACGCGTACGCCATCGAACCGGAGGCGACGAAGGCGGCCGACCGAGTGCCGAGACCCAGCAGGACCAGGACACCGCCGACGAGCTGAATGGCGGCGGCGTACCAACCGGGCCAAGACCCGGTGGCAACGGTTCCGCCACCGTGCGCACCGCCGAGGACACCGAAGAGGGAAGCGGCGCCGTGCGAGGCGAAGAGCAGTCCGGTGACGATCCGGAACAGGCCGAGGGCGTAGGGCTGGGCATGGTCGAGACGTGCGTTCATGGGGGGAGGCTCTTTCGGTTGAGGACGGGTCCCGAAGTCGTGCCGACGTTCTCGAGCGCGGGTGAGCCATAGGTTAGGAACGCCTAACCGAGCCGGCAAGCGCGAGTTCCGGCCACCGGCCGAGGAGGCCCGGCGCTACCCCCGCACCTTCGACGCCGCACCGGTGGCGCGCGGAATCGGGAACCTGCCGGTCCACTCCCCTGTGACGGACCGGCAGGTCCGCGTCTGAGTCCGAGCCTAGGACGGGCCCGCATCCCCGCCTGTGCATCGCGCGCAGGTTTGCTTGATCTTGCGCGCAGGAGGTTTCGCGTCCGGCCGTGTGGTTCCCGCGGCGCGTCGGCCCCGTCCGCCGGGAGCCGGCCGACCCGTGGGGTCCGCTGGACGCGTGAGCATCCTCCCCGGCCGTGACTGGTGGACCGGGCTCCCGCCCGCGGCGGGAGCCGCCGTCATGGCCACCGGCATCCTTTCCGTCGGCCTGCACCTGACCGGGCACGAGGCGGCGTCACTGGCCGCGCTGGTCGTTGCTGCGGCGCTGTGGCTCGTACTCGCCGCCGACTTCACCTCCCGGCTGCTGGGCGACCGCGGGCGGTTCCGCGCCGAGGCCGACACACCGGCCGCGCTGACGGCCGTCGCCGCCACCACCGTCATCGGGGCCCGGCTCTTGCAACAGGGCTGGCAGACGGCGGCCGCCGTGCTGTTCGTGGTGGCCGCGGTGCTCTGGCCGGGGCTGCTCTTCAATGTCCTGCGACACTGGCGGCGGCGCATGCCGGGAGCGGCCTTCCTCGGCTGCGTGGCGACCCAGGGACTCTCCCTCCTTGCCGCGTCCCTCGCCGACGCCGCCCACCACGACCTGCTGGCGCGGGCGGCGCTGGCAGCCTTCTGCCTCGGCCTGCTGCTCTACCTGGCGGCCCTCTTCCGCTTCGACCTGCGCGAGGTGGTGGGCGGTAAGGGCGACCACTGGGTGGCGGGCGGCGCGCTCTCCATCTCCGCCCTGGCCGGATCCAAACTCACGGCGTCACCTGTATGGACCGGTTCGGCACACACCACGCTGCGTACCGTCACGCTGGTCCTGCTCGCCCTGTCCCTCGTCTGGTACGTCGTCCTCCTCGCCGCCGAACTGCGCCACCCGCGGCCGCGCTACGACATCCGGCGCTGGGCCACCGTCTTCCCGCTGGGCATGACGGCCACCGCCTGCCTCTCCGTGGCGGAACCGGCCGGCGTCGCCTGGTTGCGCACGCTGGGCGAGGTCCTGCTCTGGATCGCCGTGGGCGCCTGGCTGCTGACCTTCGCCGCGCTGGTCGCCGCGCACCTCACCGCCGGGAGCGGGGCGAGGGACCGATGACACCCGCGCCCGGTGCCCCGCGTCCCGCGCCCCCTTGTGTCGTGTGGCGATGGCGGCGCCGCCTCAGTAGGGTCCCGGCATGGCATACACATTCCAAGTGACCATCGACTCGACCGACCCGCACGCGCTCGCCGACTGGTGGGCCGAGGCGCTCGGTTGGGAAGTGGAACCGAGCGACGAGCCGTTCATTCGCGGCCTGATCGAGGCGGGCCGCGCGAGCGAGGACGACACCAAGATCCACCGGGGCGCCCTCGTCTGGAAGGTGGGCGCCGCGATCCGCCACCCGGAGGGCCTGGAGCGCGCACCCCGTGTCCTCTTCCAGTTCGTCCCCGAACCCAAGACGGTCAAGAACCGGGCCCATTTCGACGTCCGTACCGGCTCCGACGACCCCAAGGCGCTGGTCGAACGCCTCATCGCCAACGGTGCCAAGCACCTCCACGAGGGCCGTCTGGGCGGCAGCGAATGGACGACCCTCGCCGATCCGGAGGGCAACGAGCTCTGTGTCTCCCACTAGGTGATCGAGTGCGAGGGTCCGACCGTCAGCGCACTTGTGTAACATCCGCATTCCGATCGCAGTCATTACTCGGAGGGGTGTCCGGATGTGGGAGTTCGCGCGCTCGTGGGTCGACGGATGGACCGTCTCGCGGGGAGCACCGAGGCCGGTGGACGTGCCGTGGGGCCTGAGCATCCAGGTCGGGCTACCGGCCCAGGCGGTCCGTCACGTCCTGCTCGACACCGATGCCGAGACCGCACGCGGGCTCATCGACGCGGTCACCGAACCGACCACCTGCATCAAGGCCTTTCTTGAACCGGACGTCATGGAGCCGTGGTTCTCGCCCGACTGGGAGCCGACCGATCCCGGCTTCCTGATGGCCATCGACCTGCGTCCGTCCGTCGTGCGCGCGCCCGACGGTTACACGGCCACCGCCGAGAGGGACGGCGATGTCGTCAGCGTGCGCGTTCTGGCCGCCGACGGGGAGCTCGCCGCACGCGGCCAAACCGGTCTGACAGGGACCGCCTGCGTCTTCGACCAGATCATCACCGAGGAGGCTCACCAGCGCCGCGGCCTCGGGACGGTCGTGATGGGCGCACTCACCGAGGCGGCCGTCGAGAACGGGGCGGCCACCGGCATCCTGGGCGCGACCGTCCAGGGCCGGGCGCTCTACGAAACGCTCGACTGGAAGGTCCTCGCACCGCTGACCGGCTTCTTCTACAAGCCCGTCGCTCCCTGAACCACGACCGGCCTGGCCGGCAAGGCCTACGAACCAACGGCGCAACCTTGTCGCCATCGGGTCCGCACGGTGTACGACGGAGGCTCTCCTATGGTTTGCGCCAGTTGACGAAGGACACCTCTTCCTCCAGGGTCACGCTGATCGTGTCCTCGCGGAACGCCCCGTCGCTCAGGAGCTTGTGAAGGAACTCGGCCATGCCGAGCGGGTGCAACTGCATCTCGGGGCTGGTGTGCCTCCCGCAGATCAGGACCGGCCAACGGTCCGGGTCGTCATCCGTGGTCACCCAGCAGTAGATGTCCGCCCCCGACGTCACGCCCCACGCCACGATCGATTCGGGTTCCACGTCGAAGTCGGCGTCGTCGCCGCACATCTCCCAGGTCTCGCGGGCGTTCTCCGTCTCGTCGCGCAGCCCGGGGCCGTCCGTGTACGGGTACCCGTCGGCCTGTAGCGACGGCAGCAGGATGCTGATGCCGTCGCTGATCGCCCCCGCCCCGTAGACCTCCATGAAACGCACGTAGTCCGAGGGGAACCGAGTTCCCCAGGCCGCCTCGACCTCGGCCCAGTCGATCCGCTCGTCCACCCCGTGAGCCACCGGAATGAGTTCGGCGAGCACCGCCACCGCGTCCGTCCCTCGCATGCCACGCCCTTCGCTTCGCCACCCGCACGGTGTGGCTCTTCGTCGTACCCGAGGGCCCAACCTACGAGGACGGGCCTCACGGGAAACCTCCGGGTCCCGCCGGAGCCTCGGATGGTGCGTAGTGATGCAAGTAGCTGCGCAACTGCGGTTCGAGCCGGGACGGGTTGGCGCCGTTGACCGCATGCCAGAGACGGTTCTCGATCCAGAAGCGATGGGCGAACTCCTCGAACGACGGTGCACACCAGAGGATCGCGGCCGTCTGCTCCCCGGTGTCATCGAGGTCGCCCGCGTCTCCTCCGCGGCGCGCCGGGCCTCGAACTCGTGCTCGTAGTCGAGGTGGGAGTGCACCACGAACGCTTCGCCGGAGGGACGGAGGTAGAGGTACCAGATGACGCAGTCCTGTTGGTCCCGCAGGAACCGCACGAGGAAGGAACCGGGCTCGACCGGTATCGCTCCCGAGCAGGACGTCCGCCAAGGGGGGCGCGTTCCCGAGGGGCAGCCGGGCGGCCTCAGCCGTGAAGTAGTGCAGAGACTCCGGCTCGTTGCTGAACGCCTTGACGATCACACTGCCGCCACCGGCCGTTGCACACCGCAACACGGTGCTGCGCGTGCTGCCACCCAGGTCGACCGGGCCGGACAACTCGACGTCCAAAAGTCGCTGGCGGCGCGCCAGATCGACTCCACCCCGGCGCTCTGTCACCACCACCCTGGCCGCGCTCGTGGCGGTGCGGGACGACGAGTCCGGTGCCCAGGTGTCTGCCGTCAGCGATCGTGAGCGCGTTGCCGGCGACAGCCCCGGCCCCCGGACCCGGACCCGGCCCCGGCCCCCGGACCCGGACCCGGACCCGGACCCGGACCCGGACCCGGACCCGGACCCGGACCCGGACCCGGACCCCTCCCACGCCTCGATGGCGATCTGGTGGTGCTCGGCCACGGTGTGGTCGCGGCCAGTACACCGCGATCAGCAGGGCCCGGACCTCCCGCAGCCGGTTCAAGCGCGGGCCTGTCCCGTCTGCCCCATGCAGCTCTGTCTCGCGGCCCGACCCACGACGGCCGGCAGCCTCACGGACTCACCCGTCCCCGACCTGGGCACCGTGCATAGTGACCTCATGAATCGATTCGTGGGTCAGGCCCGCCTCGAATGGTGGGCCAATCAATCGACTTGCCTTGAGATGTACGACATCGACATCACCGTCACTGTCGACGCGGCCGGCAAGTTGCGGGCAACCGGGCGGCATGCCAAGTCCCTCGACACGACCCAGCGTGAGGGCTGGGCCTTCCTCATGGAGATGGATCCCCACTTCTCCCTTGCGTTTCCCGGCGATGATCGCGGCGGGATCACGGTGCGAGTCGTCGAGGCAGAGAAGGGAACCCTCTCGCTCACGGAGGCACCGGATCGGGACGGCTCCGCAAACGTCACCTTCGACCTCACCTGAGTTCAGCCCCCAAGGGCAGGAACCCGACTCCGCGCACCCGCCACCGACTCCGGCGCGTCGCCCTTCCCCTTGGTCCCTGCCCGGCAGATCGTGTGGCTGACGTCTTGTCCGGTCGTCGGGCCGGGTACGGGGCGGGCCCGCACGACCGCCCCGAGGGCCGGGAGGAAAGGACGACGCCTCGCGACCACCGCCCCGGCGAGGTCCTCGCACGGCTCCGCGTGGTTGTCGTGGCCCGCACGCTCACTCGATGTTTCACGCCTCGGGCGGAAGGACGTGGCGCGCGTGATCCAGCACGGGTTCTGCGAAGATCACCGGTCGGGTGACCAGCCGATCGCCCAGCTGCTGCACGTTCACCACCAGCGTTCGACCAGCCACCGCTCCACTTCCGAGGGATCCGCCCCGTCAGCCCCATCCCCTCACGGCCAGAGCGGGGCCGACGGCCAGTGAGCCGAGTGCGTTCGTCCCCTGCGGGCGGTGTCGACGGACCCGATCGGTTCGCCGGACGATCCCCACGGGCACGTCGGGTCAGGCCGAGCTCGCGGCTCGCCGATCCGGCCCGACCGATGGGGCACCGCCTAGACTGACCTCCGTGAACGTCCTCCTCTTCGGCGCGACCGGCATGCTCGGCCGGGGCGTCCTGCGCGAATGCCTGCGCAGCGATGCGGTCGAGAGCGTCGTCGCCGTCGGACGCACCCCGCTCGGCGTCAGCCACCCCAAGCTGCGCGAGTGCGTCCAGGGCGATCCGTCCGACCTGGCCGCCGCCGGGATCGACCCGGCCGCGTACGACGCCTGCTTCTACTGCCTCGGGGTTTCCTCCGTCGGCATGAAGGAAGAGGAGTACCGGCGCGTCACCTACGACCTGACGCTCGCCGTGGCCCGGCCGCTGGCCGCCGCCAACCCCGGCATGACCTTCGTCTTCGTCTCCGGCGAGGGAACGGACAGCACCGAGCGGGGCCGTTCCATGTGGGCCCGGGTCAAGGGGAAGACCGAGAACGACCTGCTCGAACTCCCCTTCCGCGGGTACATGTTCCGCCCCGGCATCGTCCAGCCGGTCCGCGGCGTGCCCTCCAAGGCCCGGCTGTCCCGAGTGTTCTACGCCGTCCTCGGTCCCCTCGTCCCCCTCGTGCGCAAGGTCGCCCCGAACCTCGTCATCACCTCCGAGGCCTTCGGCCGCGCCATGATCGCCGTCGCCTCACCCGGCACCGAGATCCCCGCGCACATTCTGCGGCCCGCCGACATCAACCGCCTGGGCACTGCGCCGACCAGGCATAATTGACTACCGGGCACACCCTCCCGCGCGTGAGAATGAGCCATCTCAAACCGGGAGGACCCCATGAGCCAGGAGACCCTGACTCTGCATGACCTGCTGCCCGCACAGGCGCTGGCGGACTCGATCGACGCCGGGTACGTGACCCGCAAGTCGCATCCCGAACTGCCGCTGTCCATCTACACCTACACGCGGACGGCCCAGTACGAACGCGTCTGGAACGACGTCACCACCCGCTGTCGCGGACTCGTCGCCGACGACGCCACCGGCGCGATCGTCGCGCTGCCGCTGCCGAAGTTCTTCAACGTCGGCGAGCACGAGTCGGGCCAACCGTACGCCCCCGCCCTCCCGGACGAGCCGTTCGAGGTCTACGACAAGGTCGACGGCAGCCTCGCCGTCGTCTTCCACTACGCGGACCGCTGGCGGGTCGCCTCCAAGGGGTCCTTCATCAGCGCCCAGGCGACCTGGGCGCAGCGCCTGCTCGACGGCCGGGACACCGCGGCCCTACGCCCCGGCACCACCTACCTCGCCGAGATCCTGTACCCGCAGAACCGCATCGTCGTCGACTACGGCGACCGCCGGGACCTCGTCCTCCTCGCGGCCTTCGGCCAGGACGGCACCGAGGTCCCGCTCGCCGAGGCCGCGTCCCACTGGGAGGGGATCGGTTCCGTTGTCACGGTCTGGCCCGCCACGCCCATCGACGAGCTGATCGCCCTCACCGAGTCCAACACCCTGCCCGGCGGCGCCACGGCGACCGGCACCCAGGCGGAGGGCTTCGTGCTGCGCTTCGCCTCCGGCGTGCGCGCGAAGGCCAAGCTGACCGAGTACGTACGGCTCCACCGCCTGCTGACCAAGGCCACCGAGCGGGACATCTGGCGCGCCCACGGCATCCAGCGGTTCGCCGGCCTGCCGCTCAAGCAGCTCGCCCAGGGCCTCGGCACCACGGTCGCCGAGATCGAGGCCACGGGCGGCAAGCCGCTCGACGCGCTGCTCGACCAGGTGCCGGACGAGTTCGACGCCTGGGTGAGCGAGGTGATCGGGCGGCTCGAGAGCGAGGCCGCGCGGCGCGAGCGCGCCATCGACGAGGCGTACGCGGGACTCGCGCACCTGGCCGCCGACCGGGGGGCCTTCGCCCGGGCCGTGAAGGCACTGCCCGACCGGGAGGTCCGGGCCGCGATGTTCCTGCGCCTGGACGGCCGGTCCACGGAACTCGCCGTATGGCGCAACGTGCGGCCGGAGACGTCCGACCCCTTCACGAACGATGAGGAGAACTGACCCGTGTCCGAAGGCACACCCACGCACACGGACGTGAACACGGATGTGAACGCGACCGCGACGCCGGCCGAGACCGCGACCGTGACCCCGGCCGTGAACGCGACCGCGACCCCGACCGTGACCCCGGCCGTGGCCGCCGCCGAGGAGGCCCCGCTGCCCGTCGTGCACGTCATGACGGGCCTGCCGGCCTCCGGCAAGACGACCGCCGCGCGCGCCCTACAGGCCGAGGCCCGTGGCCGCATGCGCCGCGTCAACCTCGACGACCTGCGGCTCATGCTCGACCTCCCGGACCCCGCGCGGGGCCGCAGCTTCAAGCACGAGCAGACCGTGCTGGCCGTCCAGGACGCGGCGGTCCGCGCGGCGGTCGACGGCGGCTTCGACGTGGTCGTCGACAACACCCACCTGACCAAGAACATCCCCAAGCGGCTCAAGGCGGCGGTCGGCGGTCTCGCGACCTTCGTCGTGCACGACTTCACCGACGTCCCGCTGGAGGAGTGCCTGCGCCGGGACGCCGCGCGCGAGCGCCAGGTCGGCGAGGAGATCATCCGCATATTGGCCGAGAAGCACGAGAAGGCCCGGCGGGGAGGCTGGCGGCTGACGTCGGAGTGGATGAACGGTGGGTCGAGCGGGGTGGCCGCACCGCCCGTGACGGAGTACGTGCCCGACCCGGATCTGCCGGCCGCGGTGATGTGCGACATCGACGGCACGCTCGCGCTGACCGGCGACCGGGGCCCGTACGACTTCTCGCGCTGCGAGCTCGACCTGCTCAACGAGCCGGTACGGCACGCGCTCGACGCCTTCCGGCGCGCCGACGGCGACGCGATCGTGCTGCTGTCGGGGCGCGGCGAGGAGTACCGTCAGCAGACGGAGTCCTGGCTGCGGCGCCACGAGGTGCCGTACGACGAGCTGTGGATGCGCGCGGCGGGCGACACGCGCCGCGACGACGTGGTGAAGGCGGAGCTGTTCGACACGCATGTGCGCCACCGGTACGCGGTACGGGTCTCGCTCGACGACCGGGACCGCGTGGTCGCGATCTGGCGCCGGATGGGCCTGCCCACCTGGCAGGTCAACTACGGCGACTTCTGAGGGCCCGGCCGCCGTGAACGCCGTGCGGAAGGTGCTGATCGTGGACGGCGCGAACGTCGTCGGCTCGGTGCCGGACGGCTGGTGGCGGGACCGGCGGGGCGCGGCCGTCCGGCTGCGCGACGTGCTGGCCGGCCGGGGCGGGGACGAGGAGATCGTCCTCGTCGTGGAAGGCGCCGCCCGGGGCGTCGAGTCCGTTCCGGGTGTCCGGGTGGACCCGGCGCCCGGGAGCGGTGACGACCGGATCGTGGAGTTGGCCGCCGCGTACGCGGAGCGCGGCTGTGTCGTGGTCACGGCCGACCGTGAACTGCGGGAACGGGTCAGGGCGTACGGCGTGGAGTGCGTGGGGCCGCGTGCCGTACGCCCGGTGGACTGACTGCTCCCAGTCTGACTGCTTCCTGCCTGCCTGCCTACCGGCCGGCAGACAGGGACGGGGTCAGCGGCAGTACTTGACCTCGGAGAGGTTCTTGACGTAACGGGCGGAGACCCAGCGCTCCTTCTCGTACGCGCGCTTGGGCGCCGCGGCGTCGTGCTCCCAGCTGCCGTTCTTGTCGGCCAGGCGGTACCAGATGCGGTTGCCGTCGACCTTGTCACCGTACTTCTTGCACTCGATCTCGACCTTGCTGTTCGGGTACACGTGGCCGAGGGACTGCGAGCGTGTGCTCGGCTTGCTGCGGACCGTCAGCGGGCCCTTCGAGACGACCTTGCCGATGACGTACTTCTCGGGGTACGCGCCGGGCTCCGCGGACCCGCCGCCGACGACGATCTCCCGCGGCGGCAGGTTCTCCGGACCGTCGTCGGCGACGGCGGCGCCCGCTCCGACCAGACCGAGAACCAGGCTGCCGGTGGCGAGAGCGAGGGTGGTTCTGGTGGGCTTCAGCATGAGCCGGCTCCTCTACGAAGACATCCACCCGGCCGCGGCGCGCGGCACGGGGCGGCAACCAGGCGGTTACCAGGGACGACTATGACGAGGGCGGGGCGCGTAGCCCCGGTGGCTCACCGTCGTTTAACCCGATATGACCAATTTGCCCTATCGGGGTGCGCGGCCGTGCCCGCCCCCGAACGGGCACGGCCGAGCAGCGGGCCCGGAAGGACAGGGCGGCGCCGGCCGGAGAGCCGGCGGAAGAGAATCTACGGGCCCGCCGTCCTCGCCCGCGCCCTTCCGGGGGATGAGGCCGGAGTACCACGCAAGGAGGTGGCGACGTACAACCTGGGTGGTACGCAAGGGGGTGATGTGCACGTGGGTACACGTTCGGCGGCGGTCCGGATCCGTACCGGGTGCCCTGTTCGTACCCTGCTCGCGCGGTCCGGGGTGCGGGCGGTGGCGGCCCGGGCGAGAGTGGGTGCCATGGGTATCGATGACTACGGCGGCGGCGCCGGCGCACACGAGACCGGCGTCCTCGTCGTCACGACCAACGACGTCCCCGGCTACCGGGTCGAGCGCGTCATCGGCGAGGTCTTCGGCCTCACCGTCCGCTCCCGCCACCTGGGCAGCCAGATCGGCGCGGGCCTGAAGTCGATGATCGGCGGCGAACTGAAGGGCCTCACCAAGACCCTGGTGGAGACCCGGAACCAGGCCATGGACCGGCTCATCGAACAAGCGAAGGCGCGCGGCGGCAACGCCGTGCTGATGATGCGCTTCGACGTCACCGACGCACAGGACGTCGGGACCGAGGTGTGCGCGTACGGAACGGCCGTGGTCCTCGTCCCCGCCTCGACCTGACCCCTCCTCCCGGCCGTCGAGGGCGGGCACCGGGGTGCGATGCTCCCTGCGTGAGCGAACCACGCGAGGTCGTCGTCCGCCGGCCGGGGCATGCCCTTTCCGCCCGGGACGGGTTGGCCGAGTTGCTGGCCGCCTACCACCTGCGCACGCAGGAGGAGAAGGGCGAGGCCGTCGCCGGCGTGGACGGGCTGCCCGACCGCTACCGCGCGGAGATCACGGATCCGCAGGCGGCCTTCGCCGACGACGCCGTGCTACTGGCGTCGATCGGGGACACCGTGGTGGGCTGCCTGGTGGTGGCCGCCCCCGTGGACGGGCGGTCCGAGGACAAGAGGCTCTGGACGGCCCCGGAGTTCCGCGGGCTGGGCGTCGCCCGCCGCCTCGTCGGCGCCGCGCTGACGCATGCCGAGGAGAGCGGCCTCAGCGCGGTGCGGCTCTCGGTGTGGCAGTGGCGGGCGGGTGCGATCGCCCTGTACGAACGGCTCGGATTCACCGTCACCGGGTCGTGGGACGAGCGGGACCGGCTGGTCTGCATGGAACGTTCCGTGTGAGGGGAACGCCGCTACTGCTGGGCCGGTCCGGCCCGTCGGGCCCACGCCCCGCCCGCGGCCTAGGGACGGCCTACCGCTTCCAGAGGGTCACTTCGGTGATGTAGGTCGGGACCGTGTAGTTCTTGTCGGTCGAGGGTTCGAGGCTGACGATCTTCACCATGGCCAGGTTGCCCTTGGTCGTGACGGTGCACAGCAGGTCACCCTGGACGATGGCGCTGTCAGCGCCGGTGAGGTCCGACTCCCGCAGCCGGTTGGGGATGGGGTCGGTGGCGGCCCCGGTCTCGCACTGTTCGGGGGTGGGACCCTTGCTCTTGCCGAACGAGGTCGAACTCCTGACCCCGTCGTAGCCCATCGCCAGCTCCTGGTCCTGCCAGCCGATCTCTCCGTTCGTGGCCACCTTGGGGAAGTCGAGGTCGACGTCGTTGACCTTGCCGAACTCCCTGGGCGCCAGGAGCTTCAACGGCTTGTCCTTGTACACCGCGGTGTAGGTGCGCCCGGAGGGCGCGGCGGAGGACGAGGCCGACGTCGATGCGGAGGGTGCCGAGCCGCCCGACCGTGCCGCCGGCGCCGCGTCCTTCGGGGCGTCCGCAGGCTTCTCCTTGCTGTCGCCCGCGGTCTGCTTCGCGCCGCTGTCCTCCTCGCGCGTCAGGTACCAGGTGCCGCCCGCGGCCAGGGCGACGGCCAGGACACCCGCGCCGACGACCAGCGGCACGCGGCTGCGGCGCGCCGCCGGGGCGGGGGCGGCCGGTCCGGCCGGAGCGGCGTAGGCCGGAGCGTAGGAGGGCGCGGCGGTGGGCGCGCCGTACGACGGCGGGTGCGGGGCGCCCACCGGGCCGGGGCCCTGGGTCGGCGCGTACGCCGAGGGGACCGGACCGGACGCCTGCGTGGGCGCGTACGCGGGCGGGGGCGGGGCCTGCACCGGCGCCGGCGGGACCTGCGCAGGGGACGGGGCCGGTGCCTGCGCCTGCGCCTGGGCCGACCGCTCGCGGCGGGCGATCTCCGCGGTCAGCGGCTCGGGCAGCCAGCCGTCGAAGTCGCGCAGTTCCCGGCCCGCGACGCGGCCGCACCACTCGGCGAGCTCGGCCGGGCCGGGCCGCTGCGCGGCATCGGAGTGCAGGCAGCGCTCCAGCAGCTGGCGCAGGGGCTCCGGGTAGCCGCTCAGGTCCGGGGCCTGCTGCGGGGTGTTGGCTATCGCGGCGGCGATCGAGAGGCCCGCGCCGTCGCCGTACGGGTGGCGGCCGGTGGCCACGACCGCCGCGATCAGACCCAGCGCGAAGACGTCGGTCGCCGCCGTGACCGTCCGGCCGAGCGCGTGCTCGGGGGACATGTACTGAGGCGTCCCGATGAACCCGCCGCTGCGCGTCAGCTGGGTGGTGTCCGTGGCCCGCGCGATACCGAAGTCGATCACCCACGGGCCGTTCGAACCGAGCAGGATGTTGCTCGGCTTGAGGTCGCGGTGCACCACCGAGGCGGCGTGGATGGAGTGCAGGGCCTGCGCCGTGCAGCCGATCAGCTGGAACACCGCGGGCAGCGGCAGCGGACCGTGCGCGGCGAGGGCGTCGTCGAGCGCCAGGCCCGGCACGAACGCGGTGGCCAGCCAAGGCTGTTCACCACTGGTGTCGTGGTCGAGCACCGGCACGATGTGGTAGCCCTGCACGCGGCGGGCCGCCTGCACCTCGCGTTCGAAGCGGACCCGGAAGTCCTGCTCCTGGGCGAACTCGCGGCGGATGACCTTCAGGGCGACCGGCTGGTTCCCGCGGGTCCGCGAGAGGTAGACGGAACCCATACCGCCTTCGCCGATCTTCGCGAGCAGCCGGTAGCCGGAAATTTCCTGCGGATCCCCCGGACCGAGCGGTCTCAGTACGGCGTCGTCGGTAGTGGACATGGGCTCCCCCTTGATGATCACTGGCCTCAGATCCTAACGGGGGGCATCGCCTGCCACGGCACCGCGCGAGTACGGTGGTGCTCCGAAGACGAAGGGGCGGCCCGATGAGGCAACGCAAGTCGGCGGCAGAGGTGTTCGACGCGCTGGGGGAGCGCTACGAGGAGGTGTTCGGGCGGGTTCCCGGCCAACTGGCGGCCCTTGACTGGCTCACCGGTCGACTGCCCTCCGGAGCAAGGGTGTTGGACGTAGGCAGCGGTACGGGACGGCCCACCGCCGAGACGCTGGTGCGGGCCGGCTGCGTCGTCACCGGCATCGACGTCTCGGCGGCCATGGTCGAACTGGCCCGCGCCAGAGTCCCGCAGGCCCGCTTCGAGCAGGCCGACGTACGGACCTACACGCCCGAGCGGGCCGGCTTCGACGCGGTGTGCTCCTTCTTCCCGCTGCTGGTGATGGACCAGCCGGAGGTCCAGGGTGCACTGGACCGCATGGCGTCCTGGGTCGCGCCCGGCGGGTACTTCGTGATGGCCACGGTGCCGGGGGACATCCGGGGCCTGGACATCGAGTGGATGGGCCACGAGGTCACCGTCAGCAGCCTCTCCACGGCGGACCACCTGGCCCGGCTCGCCGACCTGGGCCTGGAGGTGCTGCACCACCACACCGCGCAGTTCCAGCCCGCCGACGCCCGGGCGGTCCCGGAGGAGCACCTCTTCTGCTACGCGCGCCGGAGCGTGGGTTCATGACGGAGACGGACCTCGAGTGGGACGCACGCGTCCGGCACGCGCCGGTGTCCGACAGCGATTCCCGGTCCATCAACTCCTGGGTTCCCCCGGTCGAGGAGCTGCTGTGGCGCACGGCGCGGGCCAGTACGCTCGTACGCTTCTTCCCCTTCTCCAGCCACAACTGCCTGCGCCTCGCGACGAGCTCCGATTTCTTCGCGACCGCCGAGACCCTGGGCCCTTGCATCGTGTACTGCTACGACGACTTCAAGGCCCCGGACCGCAGACCGGAGTACTGGGTCTGGGACGTCTGGCCGCAGGAGCCGTCGCGCGAGCCCGTCCTGCGGACCTACGACGTCGACGCCGCGGTGCGCGAGCTGGAGCGGCTGACCGCGGACTTCACACCGGCAGCGTAGGCGTGGACCGCGGGGCGCGGTCGGGGCGCAGGCCCGCGCCCAGCCCCACGATCACCACCAGCAGGCCCAGCCACACGGCCGGGCCCGGGACCCCGCTGCCGGTGAGGACCCCCGCACCGGCCGCCGCCAGGGGTGCGATCCCGGTCAGCAGGCCGGCGCGACCGGCGCCCACGGCGGCCACCGTGCGGTAACCAGAGCAGGAAGGCCACCGCCGTCACCATGACGGCGAGGTAGCCGGTGGCCGCCCACTGGGCCCGCCCCAGCGACGACAGCGCGGCAGGGCTTTCGAAGACGACCGTGAGCCCCGCCAGCATCAGCGCGCCCAGCCACACCGCGTGCACGGACACCCCCCACGCCCCGTGCCGGCGCAGCACCGGTACCGCGAGCAGGGTGAAGGCGGCCTCGCAGCCCAGTGCGAGGGCCGCCCAGGCCACTCCCGCGGCGTCCGTCCGGCCCGTTCCCTCGACCAGCACCGCTCCGGCCACCACCACTGGAGCCGCCAGCAGCACCCGGCGGCTGGGCCGTCGCCCTTCCAGGACGGGGCCGAGCAGACCCAGCAGGATCGGTACGGAGGCCACGGCGACGGCGATGACGGCCGGTTCGGCGTGCGCGACCCCGCGGACCACGGCCACGTTGAACAGCACCAGCCCGGTCGCCGCGATCCCCGCCAGCCACAGCCACTCCCGTCCGCGCGGCCGGTGGATCGGCACCCGGGCGACCCGGGCCAGAGCGCACAGCAGCAGCGCGGCGGCCGCGTACCGGACGGCCTGGGTGGCGAACAGCGGGGCGTCGACGAGCGCCCGCGAGACCGTGACGCTGCTGCCGACCAGCGCCATCCCAGCGATTCCCGGAACCAGGTCACGGAACGCGGTGGATCCGGCGGGGGAGGCGGATCCGACGGGGGAGGCGGATCCGACGGGGGAGGCGGAGGCGGAGGCGGCGGGGGAGGCGGAGGCGGTGGTCGACTCGGAGGCCGTGGTCGAGGCGGACGAAGGGGCGGCGGTGGAAGCGGGCGGTGTCTGCATGGGATTCAGCGTGGCCGCACAATGGCCCCATGAGCAGGTCCAAAGAAGGCGTCACCCAGGGGTCCAAAAGCCCGAGCGGCTCGGACTTCCTACAGCTCGACGTCGGCCAGGCCCCACCGGGCGGCCGCACCGAATGGCTGGCGGGCCGGCTCCGCGCAGCCATCGCCGACGGCACCCTCCCGATCGGCAGCCGGCTCCCGGCCAGCCGCGTCCTCGCCGCCGAACTGCGCGTCTCCCGGGGGCTCGTCACCGAGGCCTACCAGCGCCTCGCCGAGACCGGCCAGGTCAGCGGCCGCGGCCGGGGCGGCACCGTGGTCGTCGCCGCCCCGCCACCGGCGGCCACCCCCTCCCGCCCACCGGAGCGCGGTGGGCTCGTCGACGCCCTGCGCGCCGTGCCGTGCCGGATCGACCTCTCGCCCGGGGTCCCCGACCTCACCGCCTTCCCGCGTACGGCCTGGCTGCAAGCCGAGCGCCGGGTCCTCGCCTCGCTCACCCCGGCCGACTTCGGCTACGGGAACCCCCAGGGCGCGCCCGCACTGCGCGGGGCGGTCGTCGGCTGGCTGGCCCGGAACCGAGGGATCCGGGCCGACCCCGACGAGGTGGTCGTGGTCGCGGGCGTCGCCCAGGCGCTGGCGCTGCTGGCGCACGTCCTGCGGGAGGAAGGCGTCCAGCGGATCGCGGTGGAGGACCCGGGCTCGCTGGGCGCCCGGCAGCAACTGGAGTACGGGCGCCTGGAGGCGGTCCCCGTACGGGTGGACGAGGCCGGGCTGGACGTGGGGGCGCTGCGGGCGAGCGGGGCGGGGGCCGTCCTGCTCACCCCGGCGCACCAGTTCCCGACCGGGGTCGTCCTCGACGGCGAGCGCCGCCGGGAGCTGCTCGGCTGGGCGGCCGCCGGGGGACTGGTCATCGAGGACGACTACGACGCCGAGCACCGCTATGACCGGGCCCCCGTCCCCGCGCTGCGCGCCCTGCTGCCCGAGGCGGTCTGCTACGCCGGCAGCGTGTCCAAGCTGCTCGCCCCCGCCCTGCGCCTGGGCTGGCTGCTGGTCCCGCCGCACCTGCGCGACGCCGTGACCGCCGCCAAGCGCTACGCCGACCTCGGCAATCCGGTCCTCGCGCAGCTGGTCCTCGCCCGGCTGATGGACTCGGGCGAACTGGAACGGCACCTGCGCTTCGTCCGGCGCCGCCACCGCCGCCGCCGCGACGCCATGCTCCGGGCCGTCGCCGAGCTGCTGCCCGGCGCCCGGGTGCACGGCGCGGCGGCCGGGCTGCACCTGATGATCACCTTCGACGGCGCCGGCTTCGACGACACGGCCCTGGCCACGGCGGCCCTGGCCCTGGGGGTCAAGACCCACCCGCTGTCCTGGCACCGGGTCCGGCCCGGCCCGCCGGGCCTGATCCTCGGCTACGCGGCGGGCTCGGCCGGAGAGATCGAAGAGGGCATCGCCACCCTGGCCAAGGCCCTGAAGGGGGTCCCGGGCGGGCCCCCGGAAACCGGTCGGAAAGTTTTTCCGGAACGGCGGCAACCTCCCGGGGGGTCGCGCGTCGTGCGGGGGTGAAGGGCGCAGAACCGCGTCCTCGCCCCGACCGTGGAGAACCACCGTGAAGAACCCCAAGCCCGTCCCCCCGGCCTTCCGTCGGACGGCCGTCACCGCTGCCGCCGCCGCAGCGGCCGTCGCCCTCGCGGGTCCCGCCTTCGCCGCGAGCGGGGGCTCGGCCGCGCCCTCCCCGTCGGTCAGCGTGCCGGCCAGCGCGTCGCCGACCGCGGGCGGGCCCAAGCCCTCCCCGTCGGTGAGCACCCCGCCGAGCGCGGGCTCGGACACCCGGAGCGCGTCCCCCAGCGCCGCGCCCAGTGCCCGTCCGTCGGCCCCCTCGGACGCCCGGCCCAGCGCGTCGCCCTCCGAGCCCGGTGCCGCACCTGCCGCACCCGGCGCGGCGGAGCTCGCGCATACTGGCTCCTCGGCGACGACCATCGCCATGGGAGCGGGGGCCACGGTCCTGGTCCTCGCCGGCGCGGGAGCCCTGTACGCCGTACGGCGCCGCGCGAACAGCTGAGGAACCCCGTGCTCCAACTCGCTTCACCCGGCGGCCCCCTCACGCCCGGCTTCGGCCGGGCGTGGCGGGGCCTTTGGTCGTTGCTGCGCCGGGACCGTTCCGCCCCGCCGGCCTCCCCGCGGTCGTACGGGTCCCCGTACGGCTCCTCGTCGCCCTACGACCCCACGGGCCACGGCGACCAGCGGCCGCCCACCGTCACCGAGCTCTACCACGCGCACCGTTTGCGGATGGTCCGGCTCGCGGTGTTGCTCGTCGACGACCTGGCCACCGCCGAGGACGTGGTCCAGGACGCCTTCACCGCCCTCTACCGGCGGCACGGGGAGCAGATCGCCGAGGTCGACAACGCCCTGGGCTACCTGCGCACCGCGGTGGTCAACACCTCGCGCTCGGTGCTGCGCCGTCGGCGCACCGTCCGGGCCTGGACCCCGCCCGCGGCTGCCGACATACCGTCCGCAGAGGACCACGTGGTCCTGGACGAGGCGCACCGCGAGGTGCTCGCCGCGCTCGGCCGGCTCACGCCGCGCCGGCGTCAGGTGCTGGTGCTGCGGTATTGGGCCGATCTCAGCGAAGCGGAGATCGCGGCCACCCTCGGGATCAGCCGGGGAGCGGTGAAGTCCAACGCGAGCCGCGGACTGGACGCCCTGGAACGGATTCTGGAGGGACGGATATGACGCGTGACGGCGAGCGCCCCGTCGAGCGCCGGCTGCGGCAGGCCCTCGATGCGCGCGCGGACGGCATCGACGTCCGCCGGCTGCGGCCCGCGGAGCCGCCGGGGGCACACCTGGGACGGCTGCCGATGGCCGGGTTGCGGCGGTTCGCGCTGCCGCTGGCGGGCCTGGCGGCGGCAGCGGCCGCCGGGATCGGGTACCTGCTGCTCGCCCCGGATCCGTCGCCCGAGCCGGGGCTGCCGGCCACCCCGCCGCGGATCACGGCTCCCGGCCCGTCCCCGCAGGACCCGACGTCACCCGCGCCGCAACCCTCCGGATCGGGGCGGCGGACCCCGTCCGTGTCCTCGCCTCCCACCGGGTCGGTGAGCCCGTCCCCGTCGGTCCCGGCCTCGCCCAGGGCGTCGCGGTCGGGGGCGGAGCCCCCATCGGCGAGCCCGTCCGCCGCACGGGGAGGCATCACCGGAGGCATCACCACCTCCTCGCCCCCGCCGAGCCCCACCCCGCGGTAGGCCCCGTCAGAGGGGCCGCCCGGTCAGCCCCGGAGGTTCTCCACCGCCGTGACCAGCGGGGCGAGTTCAGGGATGCGCGAGGCGTCGTCCAGGGCCTCGCGCAGGGCGGTGTCGTTGGTGGGGCGGGCCGCGGCCAGGAGGGTCAGGCCCGCCTCGCTGACGTCGGTGTAGATGCCCCGACGGTCGGTGTCGCAGATGTAGCGGTTCAGCAGGCCGCGGTCCTCCAACCTGCTCACCAGCCGGGTCGTCGCGCTCTGGCTGAGCACCACCGAGTCGGCGACCTGGTGCATCCGGAGGTGACCGCCCGGGCCGTTGTGCTGGCGGCTGAGGACGTCGAGCAGTGAGTACTCGCGCACGCTCAGGCCGTGGCCGGCCTGCAGGGCCCGTTCGATGTGCGCCTCGATCCGCCCGTGCAGGAGGGAGAGGGCGCACCAGCCCTGGGAAAGGGCGGTGAGCGCGCCGTCCGTGGCCGTCATGGGTTCCTCCGTCGAAGCGTCCAGGGCTGGGGTGTGTGACCACCAGGATAGTCCACATGTGCAATAGCCCGCGCTTGCAAATATCCCGCGTCTGCAACTAACGTTGGACGCATGCAAGCGGCGACCGCAATGAATCGCCCTCGACCGCAACCGATCGCTCTCGATCGCCCTCGATCGCGAACACGCCGTCGCCCCGCCGCACCCCGCACCACCACCTCCCCTGAAGGACACCTTCCCCATGCCCCTCGCACTCCTCGCCCTCGCCGTCGGGGCCTTCGGGATCGGCACCACCGAATTCGTGATCATGGGCCTGCTCCCCGAGGTCGCCGGCACGTACGGGGTCTCGATCCCCACCGCGGGCTTCCTGGTCACCGGCTACGCCCTCGGCGTCGTCCTCGGCGCGCCCCTCATGACCGTGCTCGGCACCCGCATTCCCCGCAAGCGCATGCTGATGCTGCTTATGGGCCTCTTCGTCGCGGGCAACGTGCTCTCCGCCCTCGCCCCCGCCTTCGGCGTCATGCTCGCCGGCCGCGTCGTCGCCTCGCTCGCCCACGGCGCCTTCTTCGGCATCGGCGCGGTCGTCGCCGCCGAACTCGTCGCCCCCGAGAAGAAGGCCGGCGCGATCGCCATGATGTTCACCGGACTGACGGTCGCCAACGTCGTCGGCGTCCCCCTCGGCACGTTCGTCGGGCAGACCCTCGGCTGGCGCGTCACCTTCCTGATCGTCGCCGCGCTCGGCGTCGCCGGTCTGCTCGGCATCGCCCGGCTGGTACCCGAGCTGCCCCGGCCCGAGGGCGGGGTGCGGATCCGCCGCGAGCTCGCCGCCTTCCGCAACGTCCAGGTGCTGCTCGCGATGGCGATGACCGTCCTCGGCTTCGGCGGCGTCTTCGCTGCGATCACCTACATCACCCCGATGATGACCGACGTCGCCGGCTTCGCCGACGCCTCCGTCACCTGGCTCCTCGTCCTCTTCGGCCTGGGCATGGTCGTCGGCAACCTCATCGGCGGCCGGTACGCCGACCGCGCGCTGATGCCGATGCTGTACGTGGCCCTGGGCGCCCTGGCCGTCACCCTCGCCGTCTTCACCCTCACCGCCCACACCAAGGTCGGTGCCGCGCTCACCCTCGTCCTGATCGGCGCCCTCGGCTTCGCCACCGTCCCGCCGCTCCAGAAGCGCGTCCTGGACCAGGCCGCCGGGGCGCCCACCCTGGCCTCGGCCGTCAACATCGGCGCCTTCAACCTCGGCAACGCCCTTGCCGCCTGGCTCGGCGGGCTGGTGATCGCCGCCGGCCTCGGCTGGACCGCCCCCAACTGGGTCGGCGCGGCGCTGGCCGCCTCCGCCCTGGTGCTCGCCCTGGCTTCCGGCGCGCTGGAACGCCGTACGGCGCGGCGCGCGGCCCCCGGCGCCCGGGGCACGGCCGTGGCGGCCGGCGCACCCGGGGCGACCGCGGCCGTCCCCGCCCACCACTGATCCGCCCCCTTCCCCCGTACGCACGCACCCCCGCCCGCAAGGAGAAGCACCGCATGTCCACCCCCGCGCCCACCACCACCCGTACCGCCGTCGCCCCGCTGACCACCGAGGACGCCGAGCTGCTCGTCGCCACCGCCACGGCCGCTGCCGCAGCGGCCGGGGCCACGGTCAGCGTCACCGTCCTCGACGCCGGTGGCCACCTGCTCGCCTTCCGCCGGGACGACCGCGCCGTGCTGATCTCCGGCGAGACCAGCACCCGCAAGGCCTACACCGCGCTCCAGCTGAACGCGCCCACCGCCGACCTCGTCGATGCCGTCCGGCCGGGCGGCCCCTTCCACACCCTGCCCACGGCCCTCGACCGGCCCCTGCTGTTCATCGCGGGCGGGCTGCCCGTCCACCGCGACGGCCGCCTCATCGGCGCCATCGGCGTCGGCGGCGGCGCCCCCGAGCAGGACCACGGCTTCGCCGCCGCCGCGCGGGACGCCCTCGTCTGAGACCGCCGGGTCGCGCACCCGTGTCCCCCGTGCCACGTTGGTACGGGGGACAGGGGCAGATGATGAGCACACCGAGACGGCACGAGAGGTTCCGCACCATCGCGACGGCAACGGTCGCCGCGCTGGTCACCCTTGCCCTCCCGGGCTGCACGGCCGCCTCGGACGAGGCGCGCGCCCCCGGTGACCCGGGCTCATCCACCGCCTCCGCCACCACGGCGGCGGTCCCGGCCGAGGCCGCCCCCACCCCCACCCCCACGCCGAGCCCGACCTACCCCTTGTCCACCGCCCCGCGCACCATCCCGGCGGTACGGGAGCACGTGCCCGCCCGTGGGCCCGGCTGGAAGCCCACCCCCGACGCCCGCGTCGTCGTCGCCCCGGACGACACCGCAGCGCTCTCCGACGAGGCCAAGCTGCTCGCCGGTGAACTGCGCATCGGATACGGGGCGTCGACGGCGCCGCGCGCCGGTGACGTGGAGCTGTCCCTGGACGCGGGCTCCCCGGGAGGGCCCGAGTCGTACACCATGGACGTCAAGGACGGCCGCGTCCGGATCAACGGCCCCGACCAGGCCGGGGTCTTCTACGGCACCCGCACCCTCAAGCAAGCGGTCAAGGGCGCCGGTTCGGCCCCCGAGGGCACCGTGCGCGACGCCCCCGCCAAACCGCAGCGCGGCCTCAACCTCGACATAGCCCGCAAGCACTTCAGCCCGGACTGGATCGAGGACCGGCTGCGCGAGATGGCCGACCTCAAGCTCAACCAGCTCGGCCTGCACTTCTCCGACGACCAGGCCTTCCGCATCCAGTCCAACACGCACCCCGAGATCGTCTCCACCCCGCACCTCACCAAGGCCCAGGTCCGCGAGATCAACGCGCTCGCCGCCCGGCTGCACATCACGGTGGTTCCCGAGATCGACTCGCCCGGCCACCTCGGCGCGGTCCTGCGCGCCCACCCCGACCTGCAGCTGCGCGACACGCAGGGGAGGGCGGTCAAGGGGGCCGTGGACATTTCCAACCCGGCCTCCGCCAAGCTGGTGGACGAGCTGCTGCGCGAGTACCTTCCGCTCTTCCCCGGCGGGTCCTGGCACCTGGGCGCAGACGAGTACCAGGCGCTGGTCTACCGCGACCCGCAGGCCTCCTTCCCCCAGCTCGCCCGGGCCGCCCAGCAGCGGTACGGCCCCTCGGCGCGGGTCCAGGACCTGGCGACGGGCTGGCTGAACGACCGCGCCGCCGTGGTCCGGCCGTCGGGCAAGGCGCTCAAGGCGTGGAACGACGGGTTCTTCGCGGGCGGGGTGACGAGCGCCGCCAAGGACATCCAGGTCGAGTACTGGACCGGCAAGGAGAACGGCGCCCGGCCGCCGCTGGAGTACCTGCGCGAGGGCCGCAAGGTCGTCAACCTCAACGACGAGTTCCTCTACTACGTGCTGGGGGAGCCCAACGAGTTCACGTACCCCACCGGGAAGCGGATCTACGAGCAGTGGACCCCGCTCGTCCTGCGCGGCACGACCCCCGTCCCGGCCTCGTACGGGCCGCAGATCCTGGGCGGGCGCCTCGCCGTCTGGAGCGACCTCGCCGGCGCCCAGACCCAGGCCCAGGTGGCCGCGGGCATCCAGGCTCCGCTGGCCGCGCTCTCCCAGAAGGTGTGGGACGCGCGCACGCCCCAGCTGCCCTGGACCGACTTCAAGGCCCTCGCCGACCGGCTCTGACCGGTCCTACGGCCGCCCCGTGCGGTCGACGCGCACGCGGCGGCGCTGGACCCACTGGCCGAGCAGTGGCAGCGCCAGGAGCACCGCGGACGTCCAGACGGCGGCGAAGACCCAGATCAGGAGCCGGGAGACGGTGAGCGAGGCCGCCACGAACAGCACCGCCGCCGTCGCACCGAGCAGCCAGGCGGCCACCGTGCGGTGACGCCGGTGCGACGTGGCGGACCGCAGGATCCGGTCGAGGGAACGGTCACCCTTGAGTTCGGCCTCGATCGCCGAGAGGGCGCGCTGCTCGCGATCGGAGAGTCCGGCTCCGTCCATCACGGCGTACCTCCGCCGGCTGCTGCCGTCGGGCGCGGGTCGCAGCCTCTGGCCAGGGGAATACCCTGCCTGACGCGGCCCAACCCCGGAGGACGCCGTGACTGCGGGCCCCGGTCACCAGATGGAGTTGACCCACTCCGGGTGGTCGATGAACGGGTTGCGGTTGTGCTGGTACCGGTCGAATATGACCTGGTTGCGGCGCTGCTCGAAGGCGTCCGGCGGGTCCATCTGGTTCCACTGCTTCAGCAGGCTGATCCGGCCCATCGCGGGAGTGGAGCCGTTGTTGACCTTGTCGTTCAGCTCCAGGTTCGCGAAGCCGTCACCACCGTCGTAGCGGACGGCCATGTACAGCAGCATCCGCGCCACGTCGCCCTTGACCGCGTCGCGCGGCTCGAAGGAGTCGGCGTCGGTCCGGCTGCCCGGTGCCTCGCCGACCGGGCTGCCGCCCTTGTCGAAGTCCTTGTTGCCCCGGGTGCTGTTGACGGTGACGTCCTCCGGGCGCAGGTGGTGCAGGTCGGTGCCCGGGCCGGTGGCGGTGCCGAAGTCGCCGTGGCTCTTGGCCCAGACGTGCTCGCGGTTCCAGTCGTTGACCCCGCCGCCGTTCGTGGTCTTGGACTGGGAGCGGCCGGAGTAGACCAGGATGACGTTGTTCGGGTTCGCCGGGTCCTCGTCGGTCACCTTCAGGGCGTTCCACACGCCCTCGTAGGTCACCTTGGACTGGCTCTTGATGATGTCGTGCAGGGCGGTCTTCAGGGCGGGCCCGGTCTTGCCCCGGGCGCTCGCGTAGTAGTCCGCGTACGGGTCCGCCGCGGCGGCCGCCGGGTTCTCCGCGGCGGCTTGGCGCTGCTGGCCGGCGGACGCGGCCGCCGGTACGGCGAACAGGGCGGCGGCGGCGAGGCCGGCAGCCCAAGGGGTCAGGCGCGAGATTCTCATCGGGTGGGGGGTACCTCTCCATACGCACCGTCCCCGCCCGGGGAATTGGCGGAGTGTCAGTGGCAGTGCGAGGGTCACATTGTCATGTGCCGAACAGGTGAAAACCGTGTGTCGGGAATGGGGGACCTTCGTGTGTGCCGGTCGCGCGCCGCGGGCAGGGTAGCGGTGGCCCCGGTGGGGCCGGAACGACCGTGACCAGCCCCCTCTGGAGCAGCCCATGGCAGTGAAGATCCTCATCGTGACCGGCGACGCGGCCGAATCGCTGGAGGTCCTGTATCCGTACCAGCGCCTGCGCGAGGAGGGGTACGAGGTCCACATCGCGGCGCCGCAGGTGAAGAAGCTGCGGTTCGTGGTGCACGACTTCGAGGAGGGCTTCGACACCTACACCGAGAAGCCCGGCTACACCTGGCCCGCCGACCTGGCCTTCGCGGACGTCGTCACCGAGGACTACGCGGCCCTGGTCGTCCCGGGCGGCCGGGCGCCGGAGTACCTGCGCAACGACCCCGAAGTGCGTCGGATCCTGGCCGCCTTCGCGGAGTCCGACAAGCCGATCGCCCAGATCTGCCACGGCCCGCTCATCACGGCCGCGGCCGGGGGCCTGGCCGGCCGCCGGGTGACCGCGTACCCGGCGCTGGAACTGGACATGAAGGCGGCCGGGGCCGAGTTCGAGGACTCCGAGACCGTGGTCGACGGCACCCTGGTCTCGGCCCGGGCCTGGCCGGACCACTCGCGCTGGATGCGGGAGTTCCTGACGGTGCTGCGCGGCAAGGCCCCAGTGGCCTGAGCGGGCTCACGGATCACACGGGCGGCCGTGACCCCGTGCGAGGGGTCACGGCCGTCGGGTCGTGTCGGCAGGAGGTCGGGCGCGGCCACCGCCGCGCCGGACGTCAGCTCACGGGGATGATCGCCGGAGCCGGCTCGTACCGGTAGTTCTCGCCGAAGTTCTTCTTCACGGCAGCCTCCCAGGAGCCGTCCGCGACCATCTTCTTCAGCGCGTCGTTGATCTTGCGCTGGAGCTCCTTGTTGCCCTTCTTGACGCCGATGCCGTAGTTCTCGTTGCTCAGGTTCTGGCCGAGCAGCTTGAACTTGTTCTCGTTGCCCTTCCGGGCGGCGTACCCGGCCAGGATGGAGTTGTCGGTGGTCATGGCGTCGACCCGGCCCTCCTGGAGCGCGACGACGCAGTCCGCGTAGCCGCCCATTTCCAGCAGGCCCGCCTTGGGGGCGAGGTTCTTGCGGAGGTTCTCGGCCGAGGTGGAGCCGGAGACCGAGCACAGGCTCTTCGAATTGAGGTCCTCGGCCTTGGTGATCGAAGCGTCGCCGGCGCGCGTCAGCAGGTCCTGGTGCGCGACGAAATACGGTCCGGCGAAGTCGACCTTCTCCTTGCGCTTCTCGTTGATCGAATAGCTCGCGACGACGAACTTGACCTCGTTGTACTGGAGCAGCAGTTCGCGGTCGTTGCTGTAGACCTGCTTGAATTCGATCTTGTTCGACTTGTAGCCGAGTTCCTTGGCCACGTACGTCGCGACGTCGACGTCGAATCCGGTGAAGGTGCCGTCGGTCTCGCGCATGCCGATGCCGGGCTGGTCGAACTTGATGCCGATGGCGAGGGTCCCCTCCCCCTGGTCCCCATCGTCGAAGACGCCGCACCCGGAGGCGGTCAGGGCGATCGCGATCACTGCGGCGACCGCACCGGCCTGGGGAACCTTCATGCTGCACTCTTTCCTGGGGAACACGGGGCGCGCCACCGGGATTGCCGGGGCGCGTGGAACCGCGCGAACGTGGGGGACGTCTGGACGCGTGTACGAGGAAGCTAGGAAGCGGAACGGCTTATCGTCACTAGATTTGAGCAAAACTTGAGGATAACGATCCGGACAGTCGTCGATCGTGCGGTTGGCGGAGGTCGGATCGGGGGAAAGGGGCGGCGCGACGGTGGGTCCGGTGCGACCGGACGGGAATGTGCCGCTATCGGGTCGCTCTCGGGTATAGGGGCGTAAATCGGTTTTGTCCGTAACGGGCGGCCGTTCGCATCCGGTTACGCGCGCGTTCCCGCCGCGACCGGGGGATTTCCGTCGCGGCGCGCGGCGGACCGCAACGGGCTGGGCCGCACGGTCGAACCGGCCGAGGTGGCCGGAAGCGTGCGGTCGTTCGGGCCGGGCCGGGGGGCTCGTGGGATCATGGACGGGCAATGCCCGTGAACGAAGGGGGAGTTCGGTGACCGGTGTACGCAAGGGCCTGGCCAAGGTGGAGTTCGCGCTGCGGTGGGACCCGAGCCCGACGGGCGCGCCCGCGAACGACCTCGACATAGTCGCCGCGGTCTACGGCGCCGCGGACCTCCACGGGACGCCCGTCCAGCTGGTGCACTTCGGCAGCCGGTCGCCCGACGGCACCATCACCTTGAACCGGGACAGCCACACCGGCCAGGGCTTCGGCTTCGACGAGGTGATGACCATCGAGCTGCACCGGATCGCGCCGGAGTCGAGCCGGGTGGTGGTCGGCGTGGTCATCCAGAACGCCGACGCCGGCGCCGCGGGCCCCACCAGGACCTTCGCCGACATCGGCGGCGCCGGGTTCCGGATCCGTGAGGGCCACACCGACCTGGCCCAGGGCGACTTCGCGGCCGTGACCGCCGCCACCGCGGCCACCGTCGCCGAATTTACCCGAGACGCCTCGGGTCCCTGGTCCTTCGACCTGCGACTGCACGGCTTCGAAGCCGACCCCGAGGCGTTCGCCCGGACCATGGGCGCGCTCCGCTGAAGTCGGTCGTCCGGGCCGGTGCGGAGCCGCACGGATCGGACGGCGGCCACTCCTGGGGTGAGTGGCCGCCGCCCGGTCCGGGTGGCGCGCTGCCGCCGTCCCCACGAGGCAGCGCGGGCGGGTCGCCGTCAGGTCATCAGGACGGCGGCCCGCCGGTTCAGGGGGCCCGGTCGGCCAGGGGCGCGGTGGGGCGTGAAGGCGTGAGGCCCAGGGACGGGAGCATCACGGCGTCGACGAACCGGACCAGGTAGTCGGCGTCCGCGTACCGTCCCTCCAGCACCGGCCGGATCCGGAGCACGCCCATCAGCTGGGCGGGGAGGAACTCCACGGCCGGATGGTCGGCGGCGATCTCGCCGCGCGCCACGGCCCGTCCGACCATCTCGGCGAACGCGGCCAGCTCCGGCTCGACCAGCGCCTCGCGCAGCGCGGCCTGGAGTTCCTCGTCGCTGAGGACGGCGTGCCCGAGGGCCTGGGTCAGCCGGGTGTCCCTGCCGGAGGTGCCGGCCGCGATCCGGGCCGCCTCGCGCAGATCGCCGGCCAGTGACCCGGTGTCCACGGCGACGAGGGTGCCGCGGCGGCCGGCGCGCAGGGCGGCGGCGACGAGCTGGGGCTTGGTCTTCCACTGCCGGTAGAGCGTCGACTTGCCGCAGCTGGCCCGGGCGGCGACGCCCTCCATGGTCAGGGCCTCGTAGCCGTACTCGCGCAGCTGCTCCAGGACGGCGTCGTAGAACTCCTGCTCACGCTCCGGGGTGATCTTGGAGCGGCGCGCGGGGGACGGTGTCGACGTCATGGATGCGGCTCTCCTCGGGGGCGCCTCGGCTGCAGGTTCCACTACGGAAGTGTACGGGAACGCGACCGTATCGGTACACCAGTGTATCGATACGCCAATGTATCGATACACTGGCGTGTCGCTGTGCGCGTAAACAGGAAGAGAGACCGGGGGATGACCTCCCACACCACACCTGCCGAGCCGGCAGCCGGACCGAGAGCCGCGCGCCGCCGCCTCATACGCGAGCTGTTGCTCGTCGTGGGCTTCTTCGCCGTCTACAAGGCGGGCCGGCTGCTCTCGACCGACCGCACCGACGAGGCCTTCCGCAACGCGGCGCGCACGTGGGACGCCGAGCGCTTCCTGCACCTGCCCGGCGAGGGCGCGGTACAGCGGCTGCTGCTGCACGGGGACGCCCTCGTCACCACCGCGAACACCTACTACGCGGGCGTCCACTTCCCCGCGACCGCGCTCTTCCTGATCTGGCTCTACGTCCGGCGCCCCGCCCACTACCTGTGGACGCGCCGCGTGCTCGCCGGACTCACCGGAGCCGCCCTCGCCCTGCACCTGGCCTTCCCCCTCGCGCCGCCGCGACTGCTCGACGCCGCCGGGCTCATCGACACCGCACAGGTCTACGGGCCCACCGTCTACAAGGCCGCACCGGCCGAGGACACCCTGGCGAACCAGTTCGCCGCCATGCCTTCACTGCACTTCGGCTGGGCCCTGATGCTCGCGCTCGGCATGATCGCCGCCACCTCCTCCCGGTGGCGCTTCTTGTGGCTGCTGCACCCGCTGCTGACCCTGCTCGTGATAGTCGGCACCGCCAACCACTACTGGCTCGACGCCGTCGTGGCCGCCGTCCTGCTGTGGGCGGCCCTGCTGCTCGTCCCCAAGCCGCGCACGAGCGACCCCGATCCGGACCGGGGAGCGGGCCCGGGCCCGGGTCCGGACGCGCGAACGGGCCCGGAGCCCGGCCAGGACATCCCCGTACGAGGCCTGCCGCGCCCGCGGAGCGCGGACGCGGCCGTAGGAGCAGGACAATGAACGACACCGCCCTCGCCGTCGGACTCTGCCTGGCTTCGGCCGTGGCCTACGCGGCCGCCGCCGTCGCCCAGGAACGCCTCGCCCGGGCCGCCGTCGCCCGCACCGCCAAGGCCCTGCTGGGCTCCGGCGCCTGGTGGTGGTCGGCCGGGCTGAACGCCGCTGCCGCGCTGCTGCACGCGGCGGCCCTGCGCTACGGCCCCCTCACCCTGGTGCAGCCGCTCGGCGCGCTCACCCTGGTGGCCGCCGTCCCGCTGGGGGCGCGCCGGTCCGGCCGCCGGGTGGCGGCCACCGAATGGCGGGGCACCCTGGCCACCGTCGCCGGACTCGGCCTGCTGCTGCTCCCGGCCTCCGGGCCGGCCCCCGACGACACCCTCACGCTGATCGAGGCGCTGGTCGTCTCCACGGCTACCCTCGCCGTGATCATGATGCTGACCGCGGACAAGGACCCGCGCTCGGGCCTGCGCCACGCGACCGCCTCCGGACTGGCTTCCGCGGCGGCTTCCGCGCTGACCCAGACGGTGGCCGTTGCGGCCGGTCGCGGCGGAGCCCTGCTCAGCGTCCGGGTCGTCTCCGTGGCCCTGCTCGTCATGGTGTTCGCCGTCGGCGGGATGCTCCTGTCGCAGCGGGCCTACCGCGGCGGACTCGGCGCCCCGCTGGCCGTGGTGAACCTCGCCAACCCGCTGGCCGCGGCCGCCATCGGCATGGTCCTGCTCGGCGAACGGCTTCAGGGCGGAGTGCCGGGGCTGCTGCTGGCCGGCGCCGGAGCCTTCCTGGCGGCGCGCGGGGTGGTCCTGCTCACCCGGACGCCCTCCGCCGGTTCCGGTCCGGGCACCGGCCCCGTCACGGGCGCCGAGCTCCCCGTAGTGGCCGGCCGCGTGGCCGTCTGAGCGGCGGAGAACCGATCCGCCACCGGGCGCGTCCTCCCGGGGGAACACCCGAACGACCGAAGCGGAGTGACTGGACATGGGGATCGTCAGCTGGATCATCCTGGGACTGCTGGCCGGGGGCATCGCCAAGGTCCTGCTGCCCGGCCGGGATCCCGGTGGCCTGATCGGGACCACCCTCATCGGCGTCGCCGGAGCCTTCATCGGCGGCTGGCTGTCGGCGAAGGTCCTGGACAAGCCCATCCAGACCGAGTTCTTCGACCTCGCCACCTGGGGCTCCGCCATCGCGGGCTCACTGGTCCTGCTGATCGGCTACCGCATCCTGTTCGGCAACTCCCGGAACTGACCCGGCCGCACGCGGTCCGGTCCGGACCCCGCCACCGCCCGGGCCGCCCGCCCACCCGTCACGTTCCAGCCGATTCGGGCCGCCCGCGCCGCGTTTGCGAGACGCCCCGCGGCGCCGGACGACCGGCGGATTACGCTGGCCGCACCACCGCGACGCACGCGCACGAGCAGCGAAGAAACCGGTAGCCAGATGAGTGTCACCCCCGTCCCCACAGCCGACCTGTACGACGAGTACGGCGAGACCCTGGCCATCTGCGCCACCGGGTTCCGCCAGTTCGGCGGCCGCCGGCTGTTCGCCGGTCCCGTACGGACCGTGCGCTGCCACGAGGACAACGCGCTGCTGCGCACCCTCCTCCACACGCCGGGCGAGGGCGCGGTCCTCGTCGTGGACGGCGGCGGCTCGCCGCGCACCGCCCTCGTCGGCGACCTCATCGCGGGCGCGGCCGAGGCCAACGGCTGGGCCGGCCTGATCGTCAACGGCTCGGTCCGCGACAGCGTCGCCCTCGGCGGGCTCGACCTCGGCATCAAGGCGCTCGGCACGGTTCCCCGCAAGAGCGGCAAGACCGGCGACGGCGCGGTCGACGAGCCCGTCACCATCGGCGACGTCACCTTCCGCGCCGGGGACACCGTCCACGCGGACGACGACGGCGTGGTCGTCCTGCCCCGCTGACGTCCGGACCGGAGCCGGCGCGGCGGGCCGGGGCGGTCCAGAACCGGCCAGGGCCGGAGCACCGACCCTGGCCCGGCCCCGGCGGGCCGGGTTTCACTGCGGGCCCATGAGACGACGACACAGGATCACCCGGTGGTGCGCGGCCACGACATTCCTCCATGGTTTCGGGCTACGGGTTTTGGGGGGCGCTGGCCCTCGAGATCTGGGCCGGCTCCGCCCTTGGAGGGGTTCAGCCGGGCCAGGTGCCGGTCAGGCGCCTGGTCGTGGCGGCTCCTGCCCGGTCGACGGCGGCCTTGACGACGGCGAAGATCGCACCTTGCGGGGCCGCGGCGAACCGGACCTCCCGCCAGGTGCGGTCCTCGCCGGTGGCGTCAGGGGCATCGTCGTCGTGGCCGATCATCTTCCACGCCTGCTTGAGGGCCCGCCGGTGATCATGCCGCTCGCGGCGCCCAGGGCCAGGCCGACCGGCTTTTCAGGCCCGGGTGTAGCCGCCGTCGGCGAAGAGTTCGGCGCCGGTGACGAACGAGGAGGCGTCCGAAGCCAGGAAGAGGGCGGCTTCGGCGATTTCCTCGGCGTCGGCCAGCCGTCCCAGTGGCACGACGGCCTCGGCGAACCGGTCGGCGTCCGGCCCCGCGGCGCGCAGCAGGGCAGGGGTTCGCGTGGGTCCCGGGCTGAGGACGTTGACCCGGAATCGGCGCTCCCGTGACTGCCGGGCCCAGTTGTGCACGAGGTTGCTCAGCGCCGCCTTGGAGGCGCTGTAGACCTCGAGGTGCTCATTGGGCCGCACGCTGTTGCTCGAGCCGATGACCAGGATGGAGGCGTTCTCCGCCAACAGCGGAAGCGCCTTCTGGACGGTGAAGAGTGGGCCCTTGACGTTGACGGCGAGCGTCAGGTCGACGTTCGCCTCGGTGTGGGCGCCGAGCGCGGCGTCCGCAACGATTCCCGCGTTGGCCACCAGTACGTCGATGCGTCCGGCCTCCTCGCGGACTCGGGCGTAGAGCGCGTCCAGGTCGGCCAGGACCGAGGCGTCGGATCGTACGCCGGTGGCCGCAGGGCCGATCTCCTTGACCGCCGCTTCGAGGCGTTCGATGTCCCGGCCGGTCACGAAGACCCGTGCGCCCTCCCGGACGAAGCGGTGGGCGATGGCCAGCCCGATCCCGCTGGTCCCTCCGGTGATCACGGCCACCTTCTCCTGCAACACGCCTGGCATGTCGAGCCCCTTCAGTTGTGGAATGGATCGTCCACAACCTAGTCAGTAATGGACGATCGAGTCAAGAATGGGTAGGCTGAGAGCATGGCGAGACCACGCGCATTCGACGAACGTCAAGTCCTGGAGCGGGCCCGGGAACAGTTCTGGGCGACGGGCTATGCAGGAACCCGGATGGACGACATCGCCCAGGCGACCGGCCTGGGCAAGGGCAGCCTGTACGGCGCGTTCGGCGACAAGGGCAAGCTGTTCCACCGTGTGTTCGGCGACTGGTGCACCGCAGTCGTCGAGGTGGCCGAAGGGCGGCTGGCAGGTGGCCCGGACGAAGGGGCCTTGGCCCGGCTGTCGGGATACGTGCATCTCATGGCGGAGAACGCCGCCTCCGACACCGAGCGCCGCGGGTGCCTGTTGGCCAAGGGTGCGGCGGAACTGGCCCAGCACGATCCGACGGTCGCCGGACGGTCGGCCGAGACCATGACGGCACTGCTGACCCTGCTGCGGACGGAGATCAGCGCCGCCCAGCGCCACGGCGACATCGATAGCGCTGCGGATCCGGAGCGGTTGGCGGCACTGCTGTTGACCGTGGTCCGGGGTATCGAGGCGGTAGGCAAGGCCGGCCTGGACCCGGAGACGCTGCGGAGTGTCGCAGGCACCGCACTGGCGGTCCTGCCCACGCCCAAGGGGTAGAAACGTCTCGCAACCGGGCACCGTCCAGCCCGCGCACACGGCCCATCAGGCGCGTTGCGCCCGGTGGAGGACGGCCGGCAGTCCGTGGAGGCGTAGGGCGGCCCGGGCGGCGTTCGCGCCTGCAGCTCCCTGGACGCCGCTGCCGGGGTGCGCTGCCGCGGAGGCGAGGCGGAGCCGTTTGACCGGGGTCCCGTGCTGGTGGAGTGGGATTGGTGGACGGCGGAGTTCGGGAGGTGCACGCGGGCGCGGCGGGTGTTCTTGTCGGCGGCGGCGAGTCCAGCCCGGCTTCGGCGGGTGTGTGAACATGGAGCGTGTCGGTTGCAGGCCTTGATCACCTCGGTCTGCGGTGCAGTCGAGGTCCAGAGCCGCGATGCCAAGCCGGCTTCCATGCGCGGTTCGTTGAGGTCGGCGGGGGAGCTGCCCTGCTGCTGTTCACGACCGAGGCGACCGTGCCCGATGTGAAGGCGACCGCCCCCATCCAGCAGGCGCTGACCGAGCGCGGGCTGAAGCCCGCCGAGCACTACCTCGACTCAGATCTTCTTGGCTCCGTCATAGCCGCGGCTGTCGGCCCCCACCACCGCGTCGGCCTTCACCGACTGTGAGTCGATCACCGCGGCCGTCGGCTCCGGATCGCGCCCGGCCGCCTCGCGCACTTTCCCCCTCAGCCGGTCGTGGAGCTCACCGATCAGCCCGCATCGGCGCCAGCGCCGCCAGAATGCGTAGACCCGGTCCCAGGCGGGAAGTCGACCGGCAGATTGCGCCACTTGATGCCGTTGTCGACAACGTAGAAGACCGCGTCCAACATCACGCGATGGCAGTAGCTCTCCGGCCTGCCACCCCGGCCCTCCATCCATGCCGGCACCGGCAGCAGCGGCCGGATCTCCTGCCACTTGGCGTCCGTCAGGTCCGTGCCATAGGCCCGGACCCGGTCGGGCTGATCAGCCGCCTTCCCGAACCGGTGAACGAGGCAATCGCACGCCCCGCCGGACGAGTTGAACCGGACACCCTCGACCACGTACAACGGTGACAACAGGGCCTCCTGGCGTGATCGGTGTCTCAGCAACTCCGAACTGCACCAGAGGCCCTGTCTTCATGCACGGCCACGGCAGAATCACCCGCCCCACCGGCCACTTTCGATCACACCGCACTCAAGATCGATAGGACAACGGCTTCTGACACCAAACCGGTGCATCGCAGCCGGGGCCTTGTGCCGTGAGTGGTCCGGTCATGACGTGAAGGTCCACTCCAGGGTCGGCATGTCGTGGCAGGTCCACTGCTGGGCCCGGGCGCCGTCGATCATCTGCGAGTCCTCGATCTCCAGGCACTTGCCGCTGTTGCGGTTCTTGAGCCAGTAGCCCCACTTTCCCTTGACGAGGTCCCAACGCATCGTGGGCATGTCGTGGCAGGTCCACTGCTGGGCCCGGGCGCCGTCGGTCATCTGCGAGTCCTCGATCTCCAGGCAGATACCGCTGTTGACGTTGCGGACTTCCCAGCCGTTTCCGGCCCAGTGCAGGTTCCATCGCATGGTGGGCATGTCGCGGCAGGTCCACTGCTGGACGCGAGCGCCGTTGGTCCGCAGTGAGTTCTCGATCTCCAGGCACTTGCCACTGTTGGCGTTTACCAGCGGGCCCTTCCAGTCGGCGGTCTGGGTCTGCTGGAACCAGGAGGCCAGGTCGTCGACGCGGACGGAAAGGGCGCTGGTGCGGGTCTCGGCTGCGGGGGACCCGAGACAGCCTCCCTGCCAGGACCGGGAGTTGACACCGACGATCTGTCCGTCGGCGTTCAGGAGTGGGCCGCCCGTGTCTCCCTTGCATAGAACGTCTGTACCCTTGCCGGTGATCCCCAGACCTGTGGGAGTGCTCGCGTCGAGAGTGAACGTTCCGGCGCGGAGCTTGTCCGGCACCCACTCGGTTCTGGTTCGGCCGAACCCGGCCGCGGTCAGATCGGTGCTCACGGGCGGCAGGCCAAGCGCCCGGATCGCGGGCCGGACAGTGGTGACGGGAGTGACGAGCCGGATCAGGGCGAGATCTCGGTCGTCCCGCGGGACGATCTCAAGGATGTCCGCTGTCGTGCCGTCGCTGAGCGCGGCCGTGGCCTTCAGGGCCGGCCTGCCGGCTGGGACCGGCGTACCGGGGGTGGCCGCGAAGCAGCTCGCGGCGGTCAGGACCCACAGCTGATGGATGAGAGTGCCCGTGCAGGCACGTGCACGGTCTTCATCGCCGATGGTGAGTTTGACGACGGCAGCAAGCTGTCCGGCGGCCGTTTCGGGGCCGCTCACGGCCATGGCGGGAGCCACCGGCATGGCGAGGGGCAGCAAGACCATGGTGAGGACGGTCAGCAGGCCGGGGGTCCGCGCGGTGCGCGGGCGGGGCGCAGGCATGTCTCTTCCTTCGTCAGGCGTGTGCGGGTTTGCGGGCTTCATCCGTCTGCGCCAAGGCGTGGCGAGGTCCCCGACCGGGTGTGGCAGGCCGGGAACCTCGCAGAACACCGGTGGCCGGTCAGATCCTCCAGACCTGGTCGGCGTACTGCGCGTCGCAGTCGACCTGCACCACGGGGGCGCCCCACTCCGGGGTGCGCCACGATACGTACATGCACCGGTTGTTCAGTGAGTTGCGGATCTGGTAGCCCCCACTGGCAACGGGATCGAGCTTCCAGACCTGGTCGGCGTACGCGGGGTTGCAGTCGTACTGCGTTACGGGCGCGCCCGGCTCCGGGGTGCGCCACGACACCAGGAGGCATCGGTTGTTGTGGGTGTTGCGGATCTGGTAGCCGCCACCGGCGACCGGCTCGAACTTCCACAGCTGGTCGGCGTACTTCGGGTCACAGTCGGCCTGCTGGGCTGGGGCGCCGTTGTCGGGCGTGCGCCAACCGACGAACAGGCAGAGGTTGCTGTGGGCGTTGCGGACCGAAGCGGTGGTGAGGCCGGCCTGCCGTACCCAGTCGGCGAGGCCGTCGACGCGCGTGGAGATGGCTCCCGTACGGGTCTCCGTGGCGGGCGTGCCCAGGCATCCCCCCTGCCAGGAGCGGCTGTTCACGCCCACCAGCTCGCCTGCGGCGTTCAGCATCGGGCCGCCCGTGTCGCCCTTGCAGAGGGCGTCGGCGCCCTTGCCGGTGACGGTGAGGGAGGTGGCGTCGGTGGCGGTGACGCTGAAGGCGCCGGTGTGGAGCTTGCCCGGTACCCACTCGGTCTTGGTACGGCCGAACCCTGCGGCCGTCAGGTCGGCGCCGGAAGCCGCGGCCGAGGTGGCAAGCCGAGCGGTCCTGATGTCGGTGACGGGCGTGGCCAGCCGGACGAGGGCGGCATCGCGGTCGCTGCGCGGGGCTATCTCGGTGACTTCGACAGCCTGGCCGTTGCCCAGGATGGCCGTGGTCTTGAGGGCCGGCTTGCCGGCGGCGACCTCGCTGCCGGGTAGGGGCGCGAAGCAGCTGGTGGCGGTCAGGACCCAGAACCGGTCGACCAGAGTGCCTGTGCAGGCACGGGAATCGACTTCGCCGCCCAGTTGGAGCCGCACCGCGTAGGGGTGCGTGTCGGCGGCGGGCTCGGGACCCGTGACCGCCGTCGCGGAAGTCGCGGGGACCATCACGAGAGTCGTTAACGCGGTGGCGGCCAGGGCGCCGTTGATCCGCGCCGCGCGCGAACGGAATGCGAGCATGCTTCCTCCTTGAATTCGAAATTCCGGCACACGGCGATGCTCCGTCGCGTGCTCATGTCTGGTGGGGCGTCGACCGGAGATTCGACCTGCTCGCGCAACCGTGCTTTCACGGCGCCGGCGACCGAGGCGAAAGGCCTTCGGGTGGCTGCGCACCATCCCGAAAGCGCTGATTCCGCATCGGTGGATGCACGCAGATGGAATCCGCGGCCCTGATGCGTTCCGCCACGGATACGGACGACGGGCGGGGGTTCCTAAAAGCGGGGCTGGACCGGGTGATGCCGCCCCCGGTGTCCACCCGGGTTACGGGTGTTGCGGAAAGCCGGATCATGAAGTCTCCCCCTGGGGCGCGGCTCCACAGGCTGTCGGCAGCCGCCCACTGCGCCATCATGCACGCTCAAGATCAGCGGCACAATTGCCGCACAGCCTATGCTGCGCCGGCAGTCGGGCGTCGGGCGCAGGCCGTCGGCATGACCGGGCTCAGCATCGGCTACCACGCGTCGGCCCGCAAGCGGATTCCACAATGATCAGTTGCTACCGCATGCAATCGGACTGCCCGTCAGAACAAGGCTGAATTACGTCTTCCGATTTCAGTTCGATCGACTCACCAAGAGGCCTCGGGGCACCCATTGGCTCGTTTCCGGACAGTCTCGTCTGAAAATGACTGCCAATCAGCCACGGTTGATTTCCAGATTGCCGCGGCATACGGTAAGCGCATTCGCACTGCAGACCGATGTCGCAGTCGCCCAACCACCTTCACTGAACAGCGCAATGGGGATGCCGCTGTCATGCCTGCGCCGCTGTTCGAAAACGGGGGAAACCATGAACGACTTACCGCCGGCATTCTGGAGCAGGCGCCGGGTTCTCAGCACCGCGGCCGGTGTCGCAGCCGTTCCCGCGCTGCCTTCCCTCCTCACCCTGGCCGCCGCGCCCGCGCGGGCCGCCGAGGGCACGAGCGGGGCCACCGGCCTGCCCGGCACCGACCGGGGCAAGGCCGTATGGGCGTACAAGACCGGGGGCCGTGCCGTCCGCGAAGGAGCTGCCGCAGCGCTCGCCGGATCCCCCGCGTTCGTCACCGCGTTCCTCACCTCGCAACTGCCCGCCGCCAAGGCGGACGACAACCGTTTCGCGATCCTCTCCGCCCTTCCCTACGCGGGGAAGTCGGTGCAGCAGGCGGCCGGTGCGGCACTGTCCGCCGGCGAGGGCGCCGTCGCCGCTTTCCTGGCGGGCGGTTACTCGAAGGCGCTCGAGACGGATCTGCGGGCCGCCGTCTTCACCGTCATGAGCTACAGCGGTCGCGGCGTCAAGCGTGCGGCGACGAAGGCGCTGGACCTGGGGACGGCGAAGGCGTACGACACCTTCCTGACGACCACCCAGTACACCGCGCAGCAGGAGGACGACCGGTTCGAGGTCTTCTCCGTGCTCTCCACCGCCTCGCCGGAGGTGAAGAAGTACGCGGAACGGGCTCTCAATGAGGGGACGCCCGAGGCGATCCGCCAGTTCCTGAGCGCCGGCCAGCACATTGCGCGGGCCCGTGACGAGGAAGCCGCGACCATCGACCAGTTGGTCGCCATCGTCGAGCGGGAGGGCCTGCGGGCTCAGTTGCAGACGGAGCAGGCCGTCGCCGCCTCCGACAGCGCGAAGAAGGCCGCCTCCGAGGCCAAGGCCGCCGCGCTGAAGGCGGCCGACGAGGCGAGGGCCGCCCAGCAGGACGTGAGCAAGGCGGCCTCGGCCGCGAACGACGCGGCGAGTGCCGCCCGCGGCGCCGCGGACGCCGCTGCCACCGCGATCGGGGCCTCCCGCATGGCGCAGGCCGCTTCCGGTCGGGCCGCGTCTGCGGCGCAGGCCGCGGCTGCCGCGGCGGCGTCCGCAGGCAACGCGGCCGCGCGCGCCTACCACGCCGCGATCGCCGCCTCGGCGGACGCGAGCAAGGCCGGCGCCGCACGCCAGGCGGCGCAGGGAGCGCGCGCGGCTGCCGAGCGCGCGACCACCGCGGCCGCCGCGGCCGATCAGGCGGCTTCCGCCTCGCAGCAGGCGTCGGCGGCCGGTTCCGCCGCGGCGGGTGCGGCCCAGAACGCCGCGCAGGCTGCCAACGCCGCTGCTGACGCCGCGAGTTCGGCGGGCATCGCGCAGTCGCAGGCCGCCAAGGCGCGGCAGGCTGCCGCCGAGGCCGACGCCGCCGCCGCGCGGGCCACGCGGGCCGCGAGCACCGCGCAGTCGCTCGCGAACCGGGCGGCAAGCGCCGCACGTGTCGCCCGTGACGCTGCCCGCAGTGCCGCCGCCCACGCGATCAAGGCTGCGGAAGCGGCCGAGGAAGCGGCGGACCACGCGGGCGAGGCGATCGAGTACGCCAAGCGGTCCACGGCCTACGCGGAGGCCGCGATGGATGCGGCCACCACCGCCGCCAACGCGATCAAGGAGGCCCAGGCGGTCGAGGTCGCGGCCCGCGCTGCTGAGAGCGCCCGTATCGAGGAAGACACCAAGCTCGGTGTCCTGGAGGCGCGGCTGCGGGCGCAGGCGGAGACCGAGGACGCGGTCCGGGCCGACCGGGCGCGGACACAGGCGGACCAGACCACGACGGAGACCAAGGACCTGATCGCCGCCGCGGAGGCGGCGTTGAAGGCAGGCGCCCCCGACACGGCCGCGTCCGGCCGGAAAGCCGCCGTCAGGCTCCTGCACTCGGGCGGTACGTGGACGCGGGAGGCCGCGGAGTTCGCTCTTGCCGGCACCGACGCCGACGTGGCCAACTGGATCGACACCGACCGCCTGCTCGCGCAGAAGCAGGACGACCGCGAGAACGTCGTCGCCGTCGCCCGGGTGACGACCTCCGCGGTCGCCGGGGCCGCACATCAGGCCCTGGCCAGCGGCGACCCCGACGCCGCCCGGAGGTTCCTCGATCAGGGTGTGATCGAGGCGGCCGCCACGGACAACCGGGTCACGGTATTCAGGATCCTGGGCGAGAACCCCGGCAAGGCCGTCACGGCGAAGGCCGAGGCGGCGCTGCGCGACGGCAGCGCCCAAGCGCTGCATCGCTTCCTCAACATCGAGCTGGCGGAGGCGGTCAAGGAGGACGACCACGTCGAGGTGTTCCGCCTCCTCGGCAGCGGCGGCCCCTACATGCAGTCCGCGGCGAAGATCGTGCTGGAGGGCTCCGCCCGCATGCGGCGCTACTTCGTGCTGCACGACCAGTACAACATCGCCCGCCTCGACCACGACCGGGCCACTCACATCGCCGCGATTCGGGCCTCCATCGCCCACGGCGCGCGGATCGCCGCGAAGGCGCAGCAGGACGCCGCACTCGCCGCCCAGGCGGCGGCCGAGGCGCGCCAGGCCGCGCAGGAGGCCTCTGACTGGGCGCTCAAGGCGCAGGGCTACGCCCAGGACGCCGCGGACTCTGCCAAGGAAGCGCGTGACAGCGCGGACGCGGCCGACAGGTCGGCGGCCTCCGCCGCGCAGTCGGCGCAGCAGGCGAAGAGCGCGGCGTCCGTCGCCCGTGGCGCCGCCCGCACGGCGAACTACTCCATGCGGCGCGCCGTGGCGTCCGCGCAGCAGGCGGTGGCCTACGCGGCCGATGCGCAGTCCTCCGCCACCCAGGCGCAGGCGTCGGCCCAGCAGGCGGGCAAGGACGCGCAGGAAGCCGCCACGGCCGCCAGTGACGCCCATCGGATCGCGACCGCGAAGCGGGACGCCGAGATCGTGGCCGCGGCGAAGCAGGCCGCCGTGGAGGCGAAGCACCACGAGCAGGCGGGGACCACCCCGGCCACGGAGGCCGACGACGACGGCGACACCAAGCTCTGGGGGCTGTGGCCGGAGGACGTCAAGGACACCAAGGACTGGGCCCTGGTCACGGGCCACTGGAGCACGGTCGCCGGAGGCGCTGCGGTCGTCCTGGGCGTCGGCGCCCTGTTCTTCCCGCCCCTGGCCGCGGCCGCCGGCGTCGTCGGCCTCGTCTCCCTGGGACTCCAGGGGGCGAGCGCGCTGCTCAACGGCATCAGCTACGGCTGGGACGACGCGCGGTTCCACCAGGCACTCGGCGCGTTCGTGCTCGGTGGCATCCTGACCGGCAAGGGGAAGCTGCTCGGCAAGATGGGCGAGCAGGTGTCCAAGACGGTCGGCCAGAAGGTGTCCAGTGCCGCGGGCGCGGTGGCCGACGGGACGACCACCGTCGTCGGCTGGCTCACCTGGTAGACCGTCACCTCCCCGGGTGGGCGGGAAGGGTAGCTAGTCCCTCCCCGCCCGCCCGGGTCGTACACGCGCCGCAGACGCGCCGCACACGACAAGGGATTCCGTGCTGACCTCGAACCTGTCCGCCGGTCAATGGTGGATCGCCGCGCTCGTGTCCGGCCTCGCCCTCGGCCTGGCCGCGCAGTCCATGACCACGACCCCACGGGACCGGCTGATCGCCTGGTCGTTGCCCCTGGTCGGCGCCGTGTCCATTGCCGGCGGCTCCGCCGCACGCGGTTACGCGGGCAGGACACCGCTGGTGCTCTACACCGCCACCATGATCATTCTGGTCATTCTGAGAATCGTCTTCGCCGGGTACGTCACCCGCCAGCTCGACCTGAAGCGCGCGGGGAAACCCATGGAGGACATGTCCCGCGGACAGACCTTCGTGTTCCTCCTCGCATTCCTGGCCGCGCTCATCGGCGTCGCCTATCTCATCTGAAGAGCCGTTCCGACAAAGACAAAGAAGGAAGAACGATGAAGATCTCACGACGGATCATCGCCACGGCCGCAGCGACCGCGATCTGCGCCGCAGCGGCGGTGACCATCGCGACCGCTCAGACCCCCCAGGCTCCCGCCGCGGTGCCCGTGGCCGCCGATGGCCCCGGCTACGCCATCGAAACGTTCGAGTACCCCGACGGCGCGCGGATCGGTGCCGAACTCGGCATCGTCCTCAAGCGGGGCGACGGTCACATCATGCTCGCCGACTGCGCCTCCTCGGAAAGCCAGATCCAGGTCTTCTCCCGGACCAACGGGACGATCTGCTTCCGCGCCGCCGGCGGCTCGGGCCAACTGACCGTGGAGATCCCCGCCGTCTACGGCATCCGGGGCGACGCCACCCACCGGACGAGCGTCACGCTGACCGCGGAGGGTGCGCCCGAGCAGAACATCGACGTGGACAAGAACCAGTGGAAGCCGGTCGGCGAGGCCGCCGACCCCCAGCGACGCGACCACGTCCTCGTCGACATCCGCACCACCAAGTAGCACCGCCCTGGCCACGAGAGTCCTCTCGTGGCCAGGGCGCAGGCCCACCGACCGTCGCGGGGTGGATCACGCTCGACCGCGCCCCCGCACTCACCGCTGTCCTACCTTCTTCTTGTGGGTCTGAACTGGTCATTCGTTAGATCGGTGGGACCCAGGGGTCCTGGGTATGGCTGGCACAGTGACGCCGTTGGATGGCTCAGGAGACTTGGCCGCCCGGGGCCCCGCGACGACTCGACCGCGGCATGAGGACGCGCCCCTTGGTTCTGACGCACCGTCGGATTCCGGGCACTCCCGGGCACCTGGCGGTGCGCAAGATCGGGGAATCCACGGGGTGACCTGGGGCTACTCCGGGCACACCAAGTGTGGTGATATCCCGAGGGATTCCTGGGAAACCGCAGGTCAGACGTGCTCCCTTACTGCTACCTGTTCCCTTCCTCTGGTACGTCACCCCCGGCCCGCGCGCCTTCGACGTCCAGCCGATCCGCTACGACCTCACCCCCTACGCCGCCCTCCTCAACGACGGCCGACCGCACCGCATCGAGGTCTCCGTCGCCGGGGTCCCCGCCGGACAGAGCGGCTGGAGCACCCCCACCAACCTGCTGCTCTGGCAGGACGGGGCCCGGGAGGTCGTCACCGGCGCCCTGACCCGCTACGAGCCCGGCGATCCTACCGGCCACTCCCGATGGACCCCCGCGGCCCCCGGTGCGCAGCACCGCCTGGACACCGAGGGCGCACACCGGCTCACCGTCGCCGGACACCTGAACACCTCCCGCGGCCGCGTGGCCACCACCGTCACCCGCGCCGTACGGGGCACCTCCGTGCACCGCTGGACCGACGGCCAGAACCAGGACGCGCTCACCGCCACGTGGACCGACGAGGAGAGCGTGACGCGAGGGCCGACCACCACGCGGACCGACCGCACCTACACGATGGACGGCGAGACAACCCTCGGCGCCGGCGACCGGCTGCGCACCGTCCTCTCGCTCGGCGACCGCGCCGACACCGTCACCCTGCGCGGCGGCAAGGCCGTCGACCGCTCCCGGCTCGACGACCGGTACACGGGCGACGCCACCTACACCGCGAACGTCCCGCGCGACCAGCGGCACGCGGTCGCCACCACGTCCGCCCGCTACCGGTCGTACGGGTCCGCAGCGCCTGGTGGGTGTTACGACCGGACGGTGGCCACCGCTCAGGGCACGCTGACGGTGGACCGCCGACGCTGCTGATCCGGCCGCCCCCTACGATGAGCGCCCATGGATACGAGTGAGGCCGGCAGACAGCTGATCGACGGCCGTTTCGAGCTGGTCGCACCGCTAGGCAGCGGGGGCATGGGTACGGTGTGGCGCGCCCGCGACATCGCCCTCCACCGCGAGGTCGCCCTCAAGGAGGTGCGCCCGCCGGACCCTGCGACCGCCGCCGCCCAGCCGGGCCTCGCGGACCAGATGCGCGAACGCGCCGTCCGCGAGGCCCGCGCCCTCGCCCGTCTCGCCCACCCCCACGTGGTGACGATCCACCACATCGTCGAGCCCGCGGAGGGCACGGACGGGCACCCGTGGATCGTCATGGAGATGGTCCGGGGCGGGTCCCTGCACGACCGCCTGGAGTCCGGCCCCATGCCGCCCGCCGAGGTGGTGCGGCTCGGCCTCGACGTGCTGTCCGCGCTGCGCGCCGCCCACGCCGAGGGGGTCCTCCACCGTGACGTGAAGCCCGCCAACGTGCTGCTGCGTCCCGACGGGTCGGCCGTGCTGACCGACTTCGGCATCGCCGCGCTGCACGACTCCACCGGACTCACCGCGACCGGCGTGCTGATCGGCTCCCCGGAGTACATCGCGCCCGAACGGGTCCGCGGGGAGGAGGGGCTGGCCGCCTCCGACCTGTGGTCGCTCGGCATGCTCCTCTACGTGGCCGCCGAGGGGACCAACCCGCTGCGCCGGGCCACCAGCCTGGCGACGGTCGTCGCCGTGCTCGACGAGCCGATCCCGGCGCCCGTGCGCTCCGGCCCGCTGGCACCCGTACTGGAACGGCTGCTCGTACGGGACCCGGCCGCCCGGCCCGACGGGGCTCAGCTGGAACAACTGCTCCGGGCCGCGAGCGCCGCTTTCGGATCCGGCTACGGGGCGGGCGCCGGGCCGGTCGTCGCCGCACCGGGTGCCGCCGCGCCCGCCGTCTCCGTACCGGCGGTCTCCGCGCCGGCCGGACCGGGCGCACCGGCCGCGCCCGGCGTCCCGGGTCAGTACGGCCCGTACGGCGGCCCGTACGGCTCGCCCACCCCGCCGCCGTTCGGCCAGGGCGCCTCCCCCTACGCGGCCCCCACCACGCCCGTCGCGCTGACGCCCGCCCCGCGCAGGCGCACGGCCCTGATCGGCGCAGCGCTGACCGTGGTGCTGGCCGCCGCGGTGGTCGGGATCGTCCAGTTGATTCCCGACGGGAAGTCCGGGGACGACGGCGCGGCCGACTCCCGCGCCACCCGGCCCGCCGTCGCCACCTCGGGCGGTACCCCGGCTGCCACCCCCGCTGCGAAGGCGAGTACGTCCAAGGCCGCCGCGGCCCGCGGCAGCATGCTCACCCCGGAGAACATCCGGATCGCCCTGGACGCGCTCAAGGAGAAGACCGGCACCACCACCTTCGTGGACCTCAAGGTCTACGAGGGCTACGTCCTCGCCAAGGTCCCCACCGCTCCCGGCGCCGATACCGTCGACGCCTGGCAGTACCGCGACGGCGCCGCCAAGCGCACGGGCCCCGACGGCACGGTCGAGGAGGGCGAGCCGCTCATCGACATGGCCGCTGTGAACTGGGACGCGCTGCCCGGCCTGTTGGAGCAGACCAAGAAGGAGGTGGGCATCGAGAAGCCGACCTCGACCTATGTGATCGTCGAGCCCTGGATGATGGACCAGGTGCCCTGCATGCGGCCCTACCTCATCGACGAGTACGGCCGCGGCGGCTACGCGCTCGCCGGAGTCGACGGCAAGGTCAAGAAGGTCACCAAGTTCTGACATCGTCTACCCGTACGCACGTACGGACCGACGCGTTCAGGAGTACGACCACGATGCCCAGCTGGCGCACCACCCTCACGGGGGCCGGCATTTCCGGCCCCCGGCTGCGCGACGACTACACCCGCGCCGCGCGCCGGGTGCTCCGCCGCGAGCCAGCCCCCTACCTGGCGCTGCGGCTGCTCGCCGCGCCGCCGCTGGTGCCCGCTCTCGCCGCGGGTCTCGCGTTCATGAACCTGGTCGACGACGTCGCCGAGACCGGTACCCCGCAGCAGCGGGCCGCCGGTCTCGCCGCGTTGTCCGAACGGGTGGAGGCGGCCCTGGAGTCCGGGGACAGCCCCGATCCCCTCCTGCGGGCCTACGCGCACGCGGTGGACTCCCGGGGACTGCCCCCGCACTGGGTCTCCCGCTTCCTCGAGGGCGCCGCCACCGCCGAGGCCGGCTTCGACGGCTTCGCCGCGGAGGAGGACTTCCAGGCCTACCTCGACGCCTACGCGTGGCCCGGGGTGCTGGTCTTCACCGGACTGCAGTACCAGGGCGGTCCCGACCCGGAACAGGCCGCGGGCTGGCGGCGGTTCGTCGACGCCGCCCAGCGCGTGGACTTCCTCGCCGATCTCTGCGGGGACCTCGCGGACGGCCGGCTCTGCATCCCGCGCTCCCGGCTCGACGAGCACTCCGTGACCCGCGCCGACCTGGAACGGGCCCGCGACACCCCGGCCGTGCGCGCCCTCTTGGCCGCCGAGTGCGGGCGTGCCCGTACGGCGCTGGACGCCGCCCACGGCATCGGCGACCTCGCCGAACCCGGGTTGCGTCCCGTCATCGCGACCATGACGGGACTGATGGCGCACCAGCTGACCGCCGTGGAGCGGGCGGGGGCCGCGGCCCTGCGCCGGGACATCGGCTACGGCCCGGCGGCGCCCCTGCGGATCCTCGTCCGCGCCGCCCGGCGTCGCCCGGTGTGAACCGGCGCGGGGAGTTCCCCGGTTTCTAGTAGGCCCCGTTGACGTTGTCGATCGAGCCGTAGCGCGCGGCCGCGTAATTGCAGGCGGCGGTGATGTTGGCGACCGGGTCGTAGGAGTTCGTCGAGGTGCCGGGAACGTGGTAGGCGCGGAAGGTCGGATCGATGACCTGGAGCAGCCCCTTGGAGGGGATGCCGTTGCGGGCGTTGATGTCCCAGTTGTTGATCGCCAGCGGATTGCCCGAGGACTCCCGCATCACATTGCGGTGAATTCCGTTGTAGGAGCCGGGAATGCCGTGCTTGGCCATGACGGCGAGGGACTCGCGGATCCACCCGTCGAGATTGTTCGGGTAGGCGGTGGCGGGCTTGGCGGCGGCGGTCTTGACCGCGGGCGTGAGGGTGGTCCGGGCGGCGGACCTGCTCGCACGGTCGGCCTCCGCCTGGACGCCGAGCTTCAGTTTGATGCCGGGCCGGATGATCGACGGGTTGTCACCGACGACGCTCCGGTTCGCCGCGTAGAGCTGCTGCCAGCCACCGCTCACGGAGTGCTTCGCCGCGATCTCGGAAAGGGTGTCGCCCGCGACCACGGAGTACGTCGTGGGGGCGGCGGCCGTCTCCACCGCCCCGGCGGTGGTCGCACTGATCAGCGGGAGAGTGAGGGCCGCGCCGCCGGTGCCGGCAAGAGCGAGCTTGCGGGTGATCCGGTAGTGCTTCGGCCGACGGTGCTTACCCTTTGCAGGCATGGCGGAATTCCTCACGTGGGGGGACGGGAGATCCCGGGCGGCGGCCTTAATCGGCAGCTGACCACCAGGAACGAGGTGACCGTAGGCGAGCTCGCCGCGCGGGAACAAGACCCGAATTCCACTGATAGATCGACATCTCGCTATCGGTCGGGTAAATGACCTTGAAGGGGTATCGGCGCAATAGCCGATTCCCTTTCCGGGAAAAGGGAATCGGCTGTTTGCCGGAAATGATGTTGAGATGTCCGGTGTGGCTCACATCACGGGTTGTCGGCCGGATGGCCAATACGGTCAAGTCCACCCTCTAAGCGCCTGATTCGGGTGACTTGCCCTTAGGTGTCGAATCGCCCATCTGGGACTCTTTCGGGCACATTCCCGGCCGGTGTGCGCCCGGGGTCACGCCAGCCGCTCCAGGGCGGCCGTCACCGCCGTCACCGCCTCCCGGGAGGCCGGCAGCAGGGGCAGTCGGACGTCCGGGGTCGGGATCCGCCCCTGGGCGTGCAGGACGCCCTTGAGCACCACCGGATTGGGCTCGGCGAAGGTGGCCGTCGACATCCGGGCCAGCGCGTGCCCCAGCGGTCGCGCCCGGGCCACGTCGCCCGCCCGCCAGGCCGCGTCGAGCTCCGCGAACCGGTCCGTCGCCAGATGCGCCGAGGCCAGGATCCCGCCCACCGCACCCAGTGCCAGCAGCGGGGACAGGTACGCGTCGTCACCGGCCAGCACCTCGAACCCGGCAGGCAGGTCACCGAGCAGCGCCACGGCGTCCTCGCCGATGCCGCCGCCCGCGTACTTCACGCCGGCGACCCCCGGCAGCGCCCCGAGCGCCCGCAGCGCGGCCGCGTCCAGGGGCTGCCCGGTCCGGTACGGGATGTGATAGACGATCAGCGGTACCGGGCTCACCTCGGCCAGCCGCGCGAAGTGCGCCAGCACCCCGGCGGCCGAGGGGCGGACGAACGGCGGCACCGTCACCAGCGCCGCCCGCACCTCGGGCCACCGGGCCAGCCGGGCCAGCGAGGCCTCGGCGGCCCGGGTGCCGCCGGCCCCCGCACCGACGGCCAGCGGTGCGCCCCGCTCCCCGCAGACCCGGGCGCACACCCCGGTGACGAGGTCGCGCTCCGCCTCGTCGAGGCCGGCCGCCTCCGCGGTGGTGCCGAGCGCGACGATGCCGCGGGCGCCGGCGTCGAGCACCTCGTGGGCGAGCGCCTCCAGCGCCTCGGCCGCGACGTCCCCGGTGCGGGTGAAAGGAGTGATCAGCGGTACGTGGATCCCGTGCAACGGGAGGTCCTCTGCGATGTCCAGTGCCATGCCCCAGAGCCTTGCCGGTCAGAAGCATCAAATCCAGTTCGCTTTTCTTACCCAACCCGTAAGCTGAGCCGATGCTCGATGTACGACGCCTGCGCCTGCTGCGCGAACTCGCCCGCCGCGGCACCATCGCCGCCGTCGCCGAGGCCCTCAGCTTCAGCCCTTCGGCCGTCTCCCAGCAGCTCAGCGTCCTCGAACGGGAGGCCGGCCTGCCCCTGCTGGAGCGCACCGGCCGCGGGGTCCGCCTCACCCCGGCCGGCCAGAACCTGGTCGGCCACGCCGAGGCGGTCCTCGAACGGCTGGAACGGGCCGACGCCGACCTCGCCGAAGCGCGCGGGGGCCTGGCCGGAGCCCTGCGGATCGGCGCCTTCCCCACCGCCACCCGCGCCATCGTCCCGGCTGCGCTGACCGCCCTCGCCCGGCGCCACCCGGGGCTGGAGCCGATGGTCTCGGAGACGGACCCGGCGGCCGTGGCACACGCCCTGCGGGCCGGGGACCTGGACGTGGCCCTGGTGCACGCGTACGACTTCGTACCCGCCGAGCCCGAACCGGGACTGGCCACCGAACCGCTCTACGTCGAGGCGATGTACCTGGCCGAGCCCGCTGCCGGGGCCCCCGCCCCGCCCCGCGGACCCGCCGGGTCCGACGGACCCGACCAGGGCACGGTCCTGCGCACGCACGCCCGGGCGCCCTGGATCACCGCCACCCCCGGCACCCTCTGCCACGCCATGACCGTCCGGGCCTGCCAGGCCGCCGGCTTCACCCCGCGGGTCCGCCACCAGGTCGACGAGTTCGCCACCGTGCTCGCCCTCGTCGCGGCGGGCCAGGGGGTGGCCGTCGTACCGCAGCTCGGGGTCACGGGCCCGACCGATCCGGCCGTACGCCTCACCCGCCTGCTCATGGAGCGCCGCACCAACCTCGCCTTCCGGAGCGGAGCCGGGGCGCACCCGGCCGTGGCGGCCTTCGGCACGGCCCTTCGGGCCGCCGTACCACCGGATCTGGCCGGGTCGCGCGCCGGAACGTGACACAACTCCCGTACCGCGTGCCGTCCGTGTACGTTCGGTGATCCAGACGGATACGATCAGAGCGGGGTACGACGTGACACATCGCGTACGAGGGGTCATCGCCCGGAGCAAGGGCGCACCGGTGGAGACGACGACGATCCTCGTGCCCGACCCGGGACCCGGCGAGGCCCTCGTCCGGGTGCAGGCCTGCGGGGTCTGCCACACCGACCTGCACTACCGCCAGGGCGGCATCAACGACGAATTCCCCTTCCTGCTCGGCCACGAGGCCGCCGGAATCGTGGAGTCGGTCGGCCCGGACGTCACCTCCGTGGCCCCCGGCGACTTCGTGGTCCTCAACTGGCGTGCGGTGTGCGGCACCTGTCGGGCCTGCAAGCGCGGACGCCCCTGGTACTGCTTCGCCACGCACAACGCCACCCAGCCCATGACCCTGGAGGACGGCACCCCGCTCTCCCCGGCCCTCGGCATCGGCGCCTTCGCCGAGAAGACCCTGGTCGCGGCCGGCCAGTGCACCAAGGTGGACCCGGCCGCCGCCCCGGCCGCCGCCGGACTCCTCGGCTGCGGGGTGATGGCCGGCCTCGGCGCCGCCCTGAACACCGGCAACGTCGGGCGGGGCGACTCCGTCGCCGTCATCGGCTGCGGCGGAGTGGGCAACGCGGCCGTCGCCGGAGCCCGCCTCGCCGGCGCCTCGCGGATCATCGCGGTGGACCTCGACGACCGGAAGCTGGAGTGGGCCCGGGGCCTGGGCGCCACCCACACCGTCAACGGGCGCACGGAGGACGTGGTCAAGGCCGTCCAGGCCCTGACCGGCGGCAACGGCGCGGACGTGGTCATCGACGCCGTCGGCCGCCCCGAGACCTACCAGCAGGCCTTCTACGCGCGCGACCTGGCCGGGACGGTGGTCCTGGTGGGCGTACCGACCCCGGAGATGAAGCTCGAACTCCCGCTCCTGGACGTCTTCGGCCGCGGCGGCGCCCTGAAGTCCTCCTGGTACGGGGACTGCCTGCCCGAGCGCGACTTCCCGCTGCTCATCGACCTCTACCTGCAGGGCCGGCTCGACCTGGACGCCTTCGTCTCCGAGACCATCCCGCTCGACGGCATCGAGGACGCCTTCGCCCGGATGGAACGCGGCGAGGTCCTCCGCTCGGTCGTCGAGTTCTGACCCCCCGGCCGCCCCGTCACGCCCGGCCGGGCCGCCCGGCCAGGTCCGGTCCTGCCTAGACTCGCACCGCCACACCCCCGCGCCCCCGCCGCCACCCGGCCGGGGCGCGGTCCTTCATCTCCTCGTACCCCTGGGGGCGTCCGTGACCACCGCACACAGCTACCGCCAGCCCGGCACGGTCCTCACCGACCACCGGTTCTCCGTCCCCCTGGACCACGCGCGCCCGGACGGGGAGCGGATCGAGCTGTACGCCCGGGAGGTCGTGGCCGCCGGCAAGGACCCCGGGACGCTGCCGTGGCTGCTCTACCTGGAGGGCGGTCCCGGCTTCGGCGCCCGCCGCTTCATCGGCCGCCAGGCCTGGCTGCAGCGCGCGCTGACCGAGTACCGGGTGCTGCTCCTCGACCAGCGCGGGACCGGCCGCTCCACCCCGGTGAACCGGCAGACCCTGCCGCTGCGCGGCACCCCCGCGCAGCAGGCGGAGTACCTCGCCCACTTCCGCGCCGACTCCATCGTGCGCGACGCCGAGGCCATCCGCCCCGGCCTGACCGGCGGTGCTCCCTGGACCGTGCTCGGCCAGAGCTTCGGCGGCTTCTGCACGACCCACTACCTCTCCACCGCGCCCGAAGGCCTCACCGCAGCCCTGATCACGGGCGGCCTCCCCTCCCTGACCGCCACCGCCGACGAGGTGTACGAGGCCGCGTACCCCCGCATCGAGCGCAAGAACCATGCCCACTACGCCCGGTACCCGATGGACGTCGAGCGCGCCCGCCGGATCGCCGCCCACCTCGCGGAGCACCCGACCGAACTCCCCGGCGGCCACCGCCTCACCGTCGAGGGCTTCCAGTCCCTCGGCATCCTCCTCGGCGGGGGCGACGGCAGCCACCACCTCCACTACCTGCTCGAGGACGCCTTCGTAGCGACACCCGCGGGACCCGCCCTGTCCGACGCCTTCCTGGAGGGCGTCCGCGCCCAGCTCTCCTTCGCCGGGCACCCCCTCTACGCGCTGGTCCACGAGGCCATCTACGCCCAGGACCCCGCCGCGCCCACCGCCTGGGCGGCCGAACGGGTCCGCGCCGGTCACCCCCGCTTCGACGCCGACAAGACGCTGGTGGGCGACGAGCCGCTGCTCTTCACCGGCGAGACCATCCACCCCTGGCACTTCACCACCGACCCGTTCCTCGCCCCGCTGCGCGAGACCGCGGACCTGCTGGCCGCCCGCACCGGCTGGCAGCCGCTCTACGACCCGGCCCGCCTCGCCGCCAACGAGGTGCCGGTGGCCGCCGCCGTCTACCACGACGACATGTACGTGGACACCGCGCACTCGCTGGAGACGGCCCGCTCCGTCCGGGGCCTGCGGACCTGGGTGACGGACGAGTTCGAGCACGACGGCGTCCGTGCCAGCGGCCCCCGCGTCCTGGACCGCCTGCTGTCCCTGGTCCGCGACGAGGCCTGAGCCGGCCGAGGCCCGAGTCAGCCGGGTTCCACGAACGCGCGGGTCAGGTGCGCGGTGGCCAGCAGGGCGCCGCGCCGCCTGGCCCGCGCCAGCAGGTCCTCCCGGGAGGCCCGGGCGGTCTCCCGGTCGCGCTCGTGGGAGTACGGGACCGCTGGGTCGCCCAGCTGCACCGCGTGCACCAGTACGTCCCCGGTGACCACCACGTCCCGGGCCCCGGCGCCCCCCTGGTCCACCAGTACCGACTGGTGCCCCGGGGTGTGCCCGGGCGTCGGCAGCAAGGTGATGCCGGGGGCCAGCCGGTGGGTCCCGTCCACCTCGTGCAGCTGCCCGCTCGCCCGCAACGGCGCCACCGTCCAGTCCCACACCGGGTCCGCCCGGTCCAGCCCGGCCACCTCCGCGCGCTGCACCACGTACCGGGCCGCCGGGAAGAACGGCTGCCCGTCGGCCCCCGACGACCAGCCCGCGTGGTCCTCGTGAAGGTGGGTCAGGACCACCGCCTCCACATCGGCCGGAGCGATGCCGGCCGCCGCGAGGGCGTCCGGCAGCCGCCCCGGTACCGGCGCCCAGGCGGCGGCGGGGGACTGCGCCGGCCCGACCCCGGCGTCCACCAGCACCCAGCGGCCGCCGGGCCGGGCGATCGCGAAGCACCGGAAATCGAGCGCCCAGGTCCCGTCCGGCCCGGTCGCGCCCGGATCCAACCGCCCGGCCCGCTCCCACGCGGCCTCGCCGGCCCCGGGGAAGGCGGTACGCGCCGGCTCGAAGAAGATCCCCGTGGCGTCGAGCAGCGCCACCACCCGCCCGTGTCGGTCCATTCGCCTATTGTGCGAGACATGACCGAACAACCTGACCAGCAGCCCGCATTGCAGCCCATGCCCACCGACTGGACGCGCGCCCTCGCAGTCGTCGCGCACCCCGACGACCTGGAGTACGGGTGCGCCGCGGCCATCGCGCATTGGACGGACGGGGGCCGGGAGTTCGTCTACCTCCTGGCCACGCGCGGCGAGGCGGGCATCGACAGCATCGCCCCCGCCGACTGCGGTCCCCTGCGCGAGGCGGAGCAGCGGGCGAGCGCCGCGGTCGTCGGCGTGTCCGAGGTGGAGTTCCTGGACTACCACGACGGCGTCGTCGAGTACGGCCTCGACCTGCGCCGGGACATCGCCGCCGCCATCCGGCGGCACCGGCCCGAGCTGATCGTCACCCTCAACCACCGCGACACGTGGGGCGGCGCACAGGGCGGCGGCTACTGGAACACCCCCGACCACAAGGCCGTCGGGCGGGCCGTGCTGGACGCGGCCGGTGACGCCGGGAACCGCTGGATCTTCCCCGAGCTGATCGAGCAGGGCCTGGAGCCGTGGAACGGCGTGCGCTGGGTCGCGGTGGCCGGCTCCGCCACCCCGACGCACGCGGTCGACGCCGGCCCCGGGCTGGAGCGTTCGATCAAGTCCCTGCTGGAGCACAAGGCGTACATCGAGGTGCTCACCGACCAGGACCCCGAGGAGTACGTGCGCACCTTCCTCACCGGGAACGCCCAGCAGGCCGCGGCCCGGTTCGGCGGGCGTCCGGCCGTGGCGTTCGAGGTCTTCCCCCGCTGACCGGCCGCCCCTAGTCTGACGATCCGCCAGTTCGGCGGGTCGTCAGCCATCGGGGCCGGGGGTGCGGGACACGGTGATCGACACCATCTCCACGGAGATCGCGGAGGGCGAGGAGCGGATCAGGCTGGAGGTCGCGGACGGCCTCGCCGTCCTCACCCTGTGCCGCCCGGACAAGCTCAACGGCTGGAGCTGGGAGTCCACCCGCCAGCTCGGCCTGCTCGCCGACCGGATCCGCTTCGACGCGTCCGTACGGGCGGTGCTGCTGCGGGCCGAGGGCCGGGCCTTCTGCGCGGGCATCGACGTGACCGCCCCGGGCGGCGGCATCACGGGCTCCTCCCCGGCCGAGCGCACCCGCAACTACTACGAGGGCATCCGCTGGGTGCACGAGCGGTTCGCCGTCCTCGCCCGCCTCCCGCAGCCGGTGGTGGCCGCCGTCCAGGGCTACTGCCTCGGCTTCGGCTTCGAGCTGGCGCTGATGGCCGATGTCCGGGTGGCGGCCGAGGACGCCGTCTTCGCGCTCCCGGAAGCCGGGCTGGGCGTGGCGGTGGACGCGGGCGGCGACCTGCGCATCGCCCGCGAGGCGGGGGCGGGCTGGGCCAAGTACCTGGCCCTGACGGGCCGGCGGGTCGACGCCGCGACGGCGCAGCGGCTCCATCTCGTCCAGCTGGTCGTCCCCGGCGAGGAGCTGGAGGCCGCCTCCCGCGCCGTGGCGCGGGAGATCGCCGCCAACGCGCCGCTCGCCGTCCAGGGCATCAAGCGCGCGATCGACGGCTACGCCGATGCCGCCCTCCCCGCGGCCCTCGACCGGGCGGCGATGACCGCGGCCCTCACCCTCACCTCGGAGGACTGCCGGGAGGGTTACACCGCCAAGGCGGCCCGCCGGCCCCCGCGCTTCAGTGGAGGCTGAGCACCGGCCGGGTCGAGAACTCCTCGTACATGCCCTCGCCGTCCGGGCCGTACGTGAACTCGGCCGCGTACGGATTGCGGTTGGCGGTGGCCAGCGGCAGCCAGCCGAGCAGATCGCCGTACCCGCCGCAGACGGCCTCGCCGCCGTCACCGCCGTGCACCGCGGTCGGGTCCGCGCTCAGCTCCGTGCCGTAGCTGTCGTAGGCGATGTGCAGTCCGAAGGCGTTCGGCTCGTGGCGCACGCGGCCGTTCCCGTACGACGGCTCGTCCAGGGGGCACGCGTTCCCCCATCGGAACAGGGTGTCCGCCCCGGCTCCGCAGGCGTGCTCCCACTCGTCGGCGCCGGGCATCCGCAGCCCGTGCGCCGCGAGCGCGGCCGGCATGTCGGCCGCCGACTCGGTCAGGGCCTCGTCCTCCACGGCCATGAACACGGTGGCCAGCGTCGCGGTGCGCGGCGGGCTGAGGACGTCGGCGAGATAGGACGTGAGGTCCTCGTGCCCGTACCCGTACCCCTCCTCCACGCTCGCCGCGTAGTCGGCGGCCTGCGCGGGCGTCGGCTCCCAGGCGTCCAGGTCGAACCCCAGCCGCACCGTCCCGCCGGGTACGAGGGCGAACTCCCGTCCCTCGCGCTCGATGCGCACGCGGTGCAGCGTCCCGCCCAGGTGTCCGACGGCGTCGAGCAGCACCACCCGGCCGCCCACCTGCGCGGCGGCCTCGTGGGCGAGGCGTCCGGCGGCGGCCGGGTCGAGCGAACGCCAGCGGTCAAGGGTCAGATCTGCGAGCGACATGGTCCGATCCTCGCACCGCCCACTGACAACCGGTGTTCAGGGGGAGGGGGTGAAGGGGCCGCGGCCCAACTGCGTGCGGACCGGGACCACCTCGGGGCTGACCACCGACCGGCGCTGCCAGTTCGCGCCGTCCACCACCAGCGTGTGCCCGGTGATGAACCGGGCGTACGGCGAGGCCAGGAAGGTGGCCGCCCAGCCCAGTTCGCGCGGGGCGCCGACCCGCAGGGCCGGCTGCCGGGCGTCCCTCGAGCCCGGCGCGGCGCGCTCCAGGCCGCCCCGGATGTCCTCGGTCATGTCGGCGTGCGGGACGAGCCCGGGGACGAGCCCGTTGATCTGGATGCCGTACGGGCCCCACTCGACGGCGAGCGTCTCCACCAAGCTCTTCACCCCGGCCTTGGCCGCGGCGCTGTGGGCGAAGCCCGGCCCGCCCGTCCAGGCGTACGAGGCGCCGATGTTCACGATCGAGCCGCCGGTGCCCGCGGCGAGGTGGCGGCGGCCGAACTCGCGGGTCATCAGCCAAGTGCCCGTCAGCGTGATGTCGACGACCGCCCGCCAGGCGTTCGGCGAGAGGTCCTCCGCGGGGGAGGGGAAGTTCGCGGCGGCGTTGTTGACCAACACGTCCGGCAGGCCGAAGGCCGCCTGCGCGGCGTCGAAGACCTCGGCGACCCGCTCCGGGTCCCTGATGTCGCAGACGGCGGCCGTCACCCGGCCCGCGCCGGGAACGGCCGCCAACTCCTCGCGCGCCGCCTTGAGCTGCTCGGCGCGCCGGCTCGCGATCACCAGATCGGCGCCGAGCCGGGCGAACTCGGCGGCGATGGCCTTGCCCAGCCCGGTGCCGCCGCCGGTCACGAGGACCACCTGGCCCTCGAAGGTCGCGGAGGGCAGGGCGGCGGCGCCGAGCGCGGGTGGCGCGGGCAGCCCGCGCCGGTTCTCGTCCGTCATGGGGCATCGATAGCGCGCGGGCGCCGAGATGACCATCCCCCGGACAGGACCGGCTCGGGACCGGCTCGGGACCAGGGGTCCGGGACCCCCGGCGGTCAGCCCTTCGGGGCGTACGCCTGCTTGCTCGCGCAGGTCCAGACCACGGCCTTGCTGTCCCGCGTCTCCCGGTCGGTGATCACGCCGGCGACGCGGTCGTCGTCGGTGGCCGCGAAGGCCCGGCTCAGCGGCACGCCCGGGGTCCCGGCGGGGAAGGGCAGTACCAGCGGCTCCCCCTTGCCGGGCCAGTAGACGGCCTGGAAGGAGCTGGGCCAGCTCTCCTCGAAGTTGGTGGCCGTGCCGACGGCCACGTTCGTGGTCGGGCTGCTGCCGGAGAGCTCCAGGTCGTGGTAGCCCTTGGCCCGGCCCGGGTCGGTGGGCAGGGCGTCGTACGGCTTCTTCCAGACGGCCGGGGTCAGCTTCGGGTCGTTGCGGTAGTAGTAGTCCTCCAGGCCCACCACCCGGCCGCGGTCGTCGATGTCCCGGCCGACCGTCACGAACGAGGAGTGGTAGCCGTTCCACACCTGGAGGCTGTAGGGCGGGTAGCCGCCGCCGGCCGGCCAGACCACCGGGAAGGTCTTGGTGACCATGATGTCGTTCTCGGCGTCGAAGTAGGAGCCGGAGACCGTGCCGACGATGTCACCGCGCTTGTTGATGCCGTTCAGCGAGGTGACCTCGCTGCCGGCGATCGCGTCGGCCGGGACCGGCAGTTCGCGCACCACCTTCCCGTTCACCCACTCCTTGGCGACGCCCCCGTCGGCGAAGACGACCCGCCCCGACTCGTTGACGTCGACATCGGCGAATCGGCCCTCCTTGCCCGGCGCGGTGAGCGGCTCGGAGGTGGTGGAGCCCCGCTGGTGGGTGAAGGCGACCACGGCCTGGTCCGAGGTGCGGGTGGCCGTGCCCACCATCAGGCCCTTGGCGCTGACCGCCTTGACGCTGCCCCGGTCGAAGCCGGCGGGCAGCGGGACGGCGTGGACCGTGTGCTCGGCGCCGGTCCAGTAGACGGGAAGGCCGGCACTGTCGCCGACCACGATCCCGCCGGTGCCGAAGCCCACTGCCGTGGAACCGGTGGACCCCGCCAGCCCGGGGAGGATCTCGATCCCCGGGGTGCAGGAGGCGGTCGTGTCCGCCGCCGCGGCCGGGCCGGCCGCGGTGATCAGGCTCGCCAGAACGATGGCGGCTCCGGCCGCGGACATGCTTCTTCTCATGTGGTGGTCCCCCCTGGACAGGTGCTGTTCCCCGTTGAGTCATGACACGTGCACGCCACATGTTGCCTGATCTTGAGGCGGATGTGGCCTGAATGACGCGTGTTGATTCGTTCCGGAGGGTCTCCCCCCTGAACGGTGGTTCCCAGGGAGGCAAGCGACTGCTTAGTATGCCCGCGGAGCGTGTGGTTCCCCGACGGCGGCTGGAGGCCCCGGATGCAGGCATGGCGAGTACATACCCCCGGCGAACCCCGAGAGGCACTCCGCCTCGAAGAGATTCCCGAACCGGTACCCGGCGAGGGCGAGGTGCGTCTCCAGGTCCTCGCGGCGAACCTCAACTTCCCCGACGCGCTGCTCGTCCGCGGCCAGTACCAGATCCGCCCGCCGCTGCCCTTCACCCCCGGCGTCGAGATCTGCGGCCTCACCGACGACGGTCGCCGCGTCATCGCCACCGCGAGCCTGCCCCACGGCGGCTTCGCCGAGTACGTGATCGCGTCCGAGCGGGCCCTGCTCCCGGCCCCCGAGAGCCTGAACGACGCCGAGGCCGCGGCCCTGCACATCGGCTACCAGACCGGCTGGTTCGGTCTGCACCGCCGGGCGCGCCTCCAGCCGGGCGAAACCCTGCTCGTGCACGCCGCCGCCGGCGGGGTCGGCAGCGCCGCCGTCCAACTCGGCAAGGCCGCCGGTGCCACCGTCATCGGGGTCGTCGGGGGCAAGGCCAAGGTGCGCACCGCCGAGGAGCTCGGCTGCGACCTGGTGATCGACCGCACGACCGAGGACGTCGTCTCCCGGGTGAAGGAGTTCACCGGCGGGCGCGGCGCCGACGTGGTCTACGACCCCGTCGGCGGCGACTCGTACACCGCCTCCACCAAGTGCGTGGCCTTCGAGGGCCGGATCGTAGTCGTCGGCTTCGCGAGCGGAGACATCCCCGCCCCCGCCCTCAACCACGCCCTCGTCAAGAACTACTCGATCCTCGGCCTCCACTGGGGCCTCTACGCCACCAAGGACCCGGCCGCGATCCTCGCCTGCCACACCGAACTCACCCGCCTCGCCGCCGACGGCACCATCAAGCCCCTGATCAGCGAACTCGTCGCACTCCCCGGCCTCGCCGACGCCGTGCAGCGCCTCGCCGACGGGAGCACCACCGGCCGGGTCGTCCTGGCCATGCCCCGGCAGCCGGGTGCGTCCCGATGACCGCGACCACCGCCGACCACCTGCTCGCACGCGTCCACGACCTGCTCGCCGCGCACCCGCCCGCCCACACGGACCGCACCGCATTCCTGCGGGCCCGGTTCGACGCCGGACTCGCCTGGGTCCACTACCCCGAAGGCCTCGGCGGACTCGGCGCGCCCCGCTCCCTCCAGGCCGTCGTCGACGCCGAACTGGAAGTCGCCGGCGCACCCGACAACGACCCGCGCCGCATCGGCATCGGCCTCGGCATGGCCGCACCCACGATCCTCGCGTACGGCACCGAGGAGCAGAAGCAGCGCTTCCTGCGGCCCCTGTGGGTCGGCGAGGAGGTCTGGTGCCAGCTCTTCAGCGAGCCCGGCGCCGGATCCGACCTCGCCGCGCTCGGCACCCGCGCGGTCCGCGAGACGGGCTCCGGCGACTGGATCGTGGACGGCCAGAAGGTGTGGACCTCCAGCGCCCACACCGCTCGCTGGGCCATCCTGATCGCCCGCACCGACCCCGGGCTCCCCAAGCACCAGGGCATCACCTACTTCCTGTGCGACATGCACGCCCCGGGCGTCGAGGTCCGGCCGCTGCGCCAGATCACCGGCGAGGCCGAGTTCAACGAGGTCTTCCTCACCGGCGTCCGCATCCCCGACTCCCACCGCCTCGGCGCCGTCGGCGAGGGCTGGGCGGTCGCCCGCACCACCCTGATGAACGAGCGGGTCTCCATCGGCGGCATGCGCATCCCGCGCGAGGGCGGCATGATCGCCCCCGTCACCGCCGCCTGGCGCGACCGCCCCGAGCTGCGCACCCACGCCCTCCACCAGCGGCTGCTGGAACTGTGGGTCGAGGCCGAGGTCGCCCGCCTCACCGGGGAACGGCTGCGCCAGCAGCTCGTCGCCGGACAGCCCGGCCCCGAAGGATCGGGCATGAAGCTCACCTTCGCCCGGCTCAACCAGGAGATCAGCGCACTGGAGGTCGAACTCCTCGCGGAGGAGGGCCTCCTGTACGACGACTGGACCATGCGCCGGCCCGACGGCGTCGACTTCACCGGCCGCGAGGCCGGCTACCGCTACCTGCGCGCCAAGGGCAACAGCATCGAGGGCGGCACCAGCGAAATCCTCCTCAACATCGTCGCCGAACGCGTCCTCGGCCTGCCCCCCGAGCCGCGCGACGACAAGGACCTCGCCTGGAAGGACCTGAGCCGATGACCACCGCGGCGGCACCGACCGACCTGCTCTACTCCCAGGCCGAGGAGGAGCTGCGCTCCGCCGTACGCGCGCTCCTCACCGACCGCTGCGACGCGAAGGGCGTCCTCGACCGGGCCGAGACGGGCCGGCCGCACGACCCGGCGCTCTGGCACACCCTCGCCGCCCGGATCGGCGCGGCCGGACTCCTCGTCCCCGAGAAGCTCGGCGGACAGGGCGCGAGCCACCGCGAGGCGGCCGTGGTCCTGGAGGAGCTGGGCCGGGCCGTGGCGCCCGTCCCGTACCTGACGAGCTCCGTGCTCGCCACGGAGATCCTGCTCGGCTGCGACACCGCGGAATCCGCCCCGCTGCTGCGGGAGCTGGCCTCCGGCAGCACGGTGTGCGTCCCGGCCGTGCCGCTGACGCTCGCTCCGGGCGCGCCCCTCCCGGCCACCGTCCGGGACCTCGGCGGCGGGGTCCTGACCGGGACGGTCACCTCCGTGGCGGACGCGGTGGCCGCCGACGTCCTGCTGGTCCTGGCCGACACCGGGCTGTACGCCGTCCCGGCCGCCGCGGCCCGGCTGACCCCGAGGGTCCCGCTGGACCTCACCCGCCCGCTCGCCACCGTCAGCCTGGAGGCCGCGGCCGGCACCCGCCTCGCCGATGCCGGAACGGCCCGGGCGGCCGTCGCGGGAGCCCTGCTCTCCGGGGCCGGGCTGCTCGCCTCCGAGCAGCTCGGGCTCGCCGAGTGGTGCCTGACGGAGACGGTCGGCCACGTCCGGGGCCGCCACCAGTTCAACCGCCCCGTCGGTTCCTTCCAGGCCCTCAAGCACCGCCTCGCCCGGCTCTGGCTCGACGTGGCTTCCGCGCGCGCGGCGGCGAGGGCCGCGGCCGACGCCCTGGCCGCCGCGGCCCCCGACGCCCCGCTGACGGTCGCCGTGGCCCAGGCCTACTGCTCGGGCGTGGCCGTCCGCGCCGCCGAGGAGTGCGTACAGCTGCACGGCGGCATCGGCATGACCTGGGAACACCCGGCCCACCTCTACCTCAAGCGGGCCAAGGCCGACTCCCTGGCCCTCGGTACGGCGGGCCACCACCGCGGCCTGGTCGCGGACTTCGCGGAACTCCCGGCGCCGTAGGGCGTGTCGCCCCGGCCGGCCCGGCACCGGGCCGGCCGGGCAGCGGCCGAACGGCCGGTGCGGGGCGCGGTGCGGAGCAGGGCGCGGTGCGGAGCGGGGTGCGGGCACGGGCGCGGTGCGGGCACGGGGCGCGGTGCGGAGCGGCACGGGGTGCGGTGCGGTGCGGCACACGCGTGAAGGGTCCCCGTGCACCCCGTACGTCCCGTCCGCCCCGGGCCGCGTCATCCGTCGGCGACGTCCTCGGACTCCCAGCGCAGCAGGTCGCCCGGCTGGCATTCGAGCACCTCGCAGAGCGCGGCCAGCGTCGCGAAGCGCACCGCCTTGGCGCGGCCGTTCTTCAGTACCGCCAGGTTGGCGGGTGTGATCCCCACCCGGTCCGCGAGCTCGCCCACGGACATCTTCCGCCTGGCCAGCATCACGTCGATGTCGACGGCGATCGGCATCAGATCACCTCGTCCAGCTCGGCCTGCAGCTGTGCCGCTTCGACGTCGCGCGCGACGGCCTGGGTGAGCAGCATCCGCAGGACGAGCACGATGAGGGCGACCCCGAGGATGGCCACGCCGATCCCGGCCATGATGACGGTGACGCCCGGGTCCTCCCGCTGGCCCGGCGCATTGACGGCCGTGACCGCGAACCACAACAGGGCAGCCGCCACGATCGCGCCGATCACGCCGTCCACGTACCGGAAGGCGGCGTGGGAGAACACGGTTCCGCGCCGCACCATCGTCACCAACCGCCATACGCAGACCAGGGCGACCTGGGCGCACACCATGCCCAGGATCGTGATCAGGCGCATCGGGGTCAGGGGGAGCGTGCCGTCCTCCGGGTCGGTGGCCAACGCCCACACCATCAACACCTGTACCAACGTGGTGCCGACGAGCACCACCGCGAGAACGGCGCGCAGCGCACCCACCGTCATTTTTCCCATGACCCATCCCTCCATCGACTTACGATGGGAATCTATCGATTCTCGATAGATGAGGCAAGGGGTCCGGCGAAGGGCCGGATCGCATGATCCGTATGCTCGCCCCATGACGGCCACCATCACCGCCCTCTCCGCCACCGGTCTGCGCGCCCACCGCGACGAACTCGCCGCCCTGTTGCTGGCCGTGGTCGACGGCGGATCGTCCCTCGGCTCCTCGCCGGGCTCGACCAGCAGGGCGCCGCCGCCTGGTGGGACTCCCTGCTGCCCGCCGTCGAGGAGGGCTCCCTCGCGCTGTGGGTCTCCCGCACCGGCGACGACGGCCGGATCGACGGCACCGTGAGCTGGTACCGGGAGACCAAGGCGAACGGCCGCCACCGCGCCGAGCTGCGCAAGCTCATGGTCCACCCGGCCGCCCGCGGCCGGGGCACCGCCCGTACCCTGCTCGCCGAGGCCGAGTCGGCCGCCGCCCGGGCCGGAGTGGTGCTGCTGTTCCTGGACACCGAGACCGGCAGCGGAGCCGAGCGGGTCTACCGCCGTGCGGGCTGGACGGAGGCCGGCACCATCCCCGACTACGCCACCGACCCGGCGGGCCGGCTCCGCCCCACGACCCTCTTCTACAAGCAGCTCCGCGACACCCACGGGTGACCTCGTCCGCCGCGCGGCGTTAGACCCGTAGCCGCCGGCCACCGAGCGAGGGAGACCGTATGTCCGCAGCATCGCCCGCCGCACCACTGACCCGTCGCGCGCTTCTCCGTACGGCCTTCACCGCGGCCGTGCTCGCCGGTACGGCCGCGGCCCTGGCCCCCGTGCTGCGCGCCCGGCGTCCCCGGCAGACCCTCACCCCGGCGCCGCTCGCGGAGGAGGAGACCTACCGCGGGCGGCACATCGCCGTGGACGTCGCCGGGGTCCGGATCGACGGCCGCCCGCTGCACGTCATGCGCCGGGCCGACGGCACCTACCTCAGCGGGATCAACCACTTCCAGTCCTACTCCACGCCACTGGAACTGGCCCGGGCCGCCGTCGACGAACTGGGCACCGCCCAGCTCGCCCTCGCGGCCCCGCACCACGGCTGACAGATCCACGGGAACGGGAGGAACCCCGCATTGCACACCCGGCAGAACCAGAAGAACCTCACCGGCGCCCAGAAGAAGCGCTTCACGGCGGCGGTCCTGGAGCTCAAGCGCAGCGGCGCCTACGACGCCCTCGTGCGCACCCACGACAAGTACTTCGTGCCCGACCGCGACCGCAAGCTGCGCGTCGGGCACATGTCCCCGTCCTTCTTCCCGTGGCACCGGCGCTATCTGCTGGAGTTCGAACGGCAGTTGCAGGAGATCGACCCCGGCGTGAGCGTCCCGTACTGGGACTGGACCGCCGACACCAGCCCGGTCTCCTCCCTCTGGGCCGACGACTTCCTCGGCGGCACCGGCCGGGCGAGCGACCGCAAGGTGATGACCGGGCCGTTCGCCTACGACACGGGCAACTGGACGGTGACCGTGGGCATCACCGAGTCCGCGTTCCTCACCCGCAACCTCGGTCGGCCGCAGAATCCGATCACCCTGCCCACCGCGGCCGAACTCCAGTGGGCGATCGACGACCCGACCTACGACGTCTCGCCCTGGGACTCCACGGCCACCGCGGGCGGCTTCCGCAACAAGCTGGAGGGCTGGTCGGCACCCAGGAGCGAGCGCTGGCGCAACCACAACAAGGTCCACCAGTGGATCGGTGGCCACATGACCGGCGGGACGGCGCCCAACGACCCGGCGTTCTGGCTGCACCACGCCTTCGTCGACCTGATCTGGGACCGCTGGCAGGCCAAGCACCCCGGCTCCGGCTACCTGCCCGCCGCTCCGCTCGCCCTGGGCGACCTCCAACGCGGCCGGGTGATCGCCCTCGATGAGCCGATGCCGCCGTGGAACGTCACCCCGCGCGAGATGTCCGGCCACCAGGGCCTGTACCGCTACGAATGACGCGCGCGGCCCGGTGCGTACCCGCCGTGCGCGCGGAGGTGCGGACGTGCGGACACAGGGGAAGGGCCCCCGCCACCCGGCGGGGGCCCTTCCATCCATCAGGCGATCAGCCGATCAGTCGATCAGTGGCCGTAGTCGCCACCCTGGGTGTGGTGGTTGCCGCCGCCGCCGGAGGCGTTGACGCAGGTGTTGCCGAACGCCGGGTTCAGCAGGGCGATCACGTTCACGGTGTTGCCGCAGACGTTGACCGGGACGTGCACCGGAACCTGGAGCAGGTTGCCCGACAGGACACCGGGGGAGCCGACCGCCGCACCGTGCGCTCCGGCATCGGCGACAGCCAGACCCGCACCGGCGACCACGGCGCTACCGGTGACAGCGGTGATGGCGAATGCCTTCGCGATACGCGACATCAAGATCTCCTCGTGAGATGTGTGGGGCGCCACAGGATCTCTGTGGCATTTGACATGGCATACAACGCGGGGGAGGCCAAGGGGTCACGGCCCGTGCGCCTACCCGGTGACGGAAAACCGGACGGAGGCGAAGTACGGCCGCACCTGGCCGACCTCCCCGGGCCGCAGGACCCGCAGGGCCCGGCCGGAACACCGTGGACCCTCGAAGAGGGTCGCCGAGCTACCGGTCCCGTTGGTGACCGCCCGGGCGCCGCCGCCCTCCGCCTCGACGCAGCCCCTCGGCGCGGTGAGGCCGTGGACCCGGTCGTCCTGGCCGACGTACTGGAAGTCCGCCCCGGCGGCCAGGGCCGGGCCGGACACGAGCGCGGCGCCCGCGAGCAGCAGGGCGACGGGCACGGCATGGTGGATACGCAGGAATCGCATGCCCGTCCAACCGGGCCGGGCGTGGGCCCGGTCACGCCTTGTCACCCGTTGGACGGCTGTGCGACGGTGCGACGGTGTGACCGGCACCGTCATCGCAGGAGGACGAGATGAGCGCAGAGGGCGCCGCCGACGGCCACCGCCGGCCGCAGGTCAAGACGGCGGCCGGAGTCGTCGAGGGCCGGACCGGGCCCGGGGGGACCGCCGTCTTCAAAGGCGTCCCGTACGCCGCCCCGCCCGTCGGAGCCCTGCGCTTCGCGGCGCCCGCGCCCACGGCCGCCTGGGACGGCGTACGAGATGCCGGCGCCTACGGGCCGACCGCGCCCAAGGTGCCCTACCCGGACGCCTTCGCCGCCCTGCTCCCCGACCCGGTGATCCCCGGGGACGACTGCCTGAACGTGAACGTGTGGACTCCCGATCCGGCCCCCGGAGCCCGACTGCCCGTCATGGTCTGGATCCACGGCGGGGCCCACACCCGCGGCTCCGCGGCCGTCCCCGTGTACGACGGCTCCGCCTTCGCCCGCGACGGGGTCGTGCTCGTCTCCTTCAACTTCCGCCTCGGCGTCCTCGGTTACGGACTCTTCCCCGACGCCCCGGCCAACCGCGGCCTGCTGGACCAGATCGCCGCCCTCGCATGGGTCCGCGACAACATCGGGGCCTTCGGCGGGGACCCCGACCGGGTCACCGTCTTCGGCGAATCCGCCGGGGCCATCAGCATCGGCGCCCTCCTGGCCGCCCCGCGCGCGGTCGGCCTCTTCCACCGGGCGGTCCTGCAGAGCGGGGCCCCCGAGGCCCTGCCGCGCCCCCGGGTGCGCGCCATGGTCCGGCGGATGGCCTCGCTGCTGAAGGTGGAAGCCACCGCCGCGGCCTTCACCGCCGCCTCCCTGCCCGACCTGATGGCCGCCCAGGCGGCCGTCCTGCGCAGATCGGGTCCCCTCCTCGGCGGACCCGCCTTCGGTCTGGTCACCGACCCGGACACGATCCCGGCCGACCCCCTCGACATCCTGTGCGCCGCGGCCGCCTCCAGCGAGGTGCCGCTGCTCCTCGGCTGGACCCGTGACGAGTACCGGCTGTGGCTCGCCCCCACCGGCGGGATGCGGCTGCTGGACCGGCTGGGTCCGGTCGCCGTGGCGCTGGCCCGTGCCCGCTCCGGCAAGGACCGGGCGGCCGTGCGTGCGCTGCGCGCCGCGCTGCCCGCGGCGAGCGCTGCCGAGGTCGCCGGACAGCTGCTCACCGACCGGCTGCTGCGCGATCCGCTGCGCCGGCTCGCCGGGGCGCGGCGGGCGGCGCCGAGCTTCCTGTACGAGTTCGGCTGGCCCTCCGGCGTTCCGGGTCTGGGCTCCTGCCACGCCCTGGAGCTGGGCTTCGTGTTCGACACGCTCGCCGTGCCGGAGGCCGCCTGGCTGGCCGGTCCGGACACCCCGCAGGCGCTGGCGGACGAGATGCACGAGGCCTGGGTGCGGTTCGCGGTGACGGGCCGCCCGGGCTGGGCGGCCTGGAACGGCGACGGCCCGCCGAAGGTGTTCGGCGGGCCGTCGCTCGATGGTGCGGGGGCGTCGGTGGTTACTCGACCGGCCCTTCCATGACCTTGCTGATGTACTGGACCGGTCCCTCGCCCATGTTCGGCACATAGGTCTTGGCGTTGTGCTGGCCGCCCTTGATGACCTTCAACTCGGCATGGATGGGGCCCTTGTTGCCGTAGGTGGCGACGAACTTCTGCACGTCGGGCAGGGTCTTCTTGTTGTTCTCGCTGTCGCCGACCTGGAAGGCGAGGTAGACCTCCGGGCCCTTGGTGTCGATGAGCTGCTTCGCCAGCAGTTCCGGGTTGTTCTCGGCCTTCTCCTTGTCGTGGCCCTTCCACAGGGAGGAGTCCGGGACGACGTCCGGGCCGGAGGCGATCACGGCCTTGAACTTGTCCGGGTGCTTCAGCACGGCCTTCAGGCCTGCGAATCCACCGGTGGAGGAGCCCATGAAGGCCCAGCCGTCACGGGACTTGACGGTGCGGAAGTTCGCCTTCATCAGATCCGGGACGTCCTCGGTCAGCCAGGTGCCCATCTTGGGCTGGCCGGGGATGTCGGAGCCGTCCCAGTAGATGCCCTTGTCGTCCGGCGCGGGGTTGAGGACCGGCATCGCCAGGATGAACGGCTTGCTCTTGCCCTCCGCGTACCACTTGCTGATGCTGGTCTGGAGACCGAGGTCGGTGCCCATCCAGTAGTTGCTCGGGTAGCCGGCGCCGCCCGGCAGGGCGATCATGACCGGGAAGCCGCTCTTGGCGAACTTCGGGTCGTTGTACTCCTTGGGGGCCCAGACCCAGACCTTGCCCTTGAAACCGGACTTCTTGCCGTCCAGCGTGGTGACGGCCACGTGCGTGCCGTCGGGGAGGGTCATCGTGTTCTTGAACTCGGCGGCCGGCCCGGTCGGCATGAGCATCTTGGAGTTCGGCGGCGGAGCGTCGTTCTTCTTGCCGCCCGCGGGCGCCTGCCCGAAGGACACCGAGGAGCCCTTGTCGGTGAACGGGGGTATCTCGTAGTGGTTCAGCACGAGCGCGGCTATGCCGGCGAGCGCGAGCACGGAGGCGCCCGCTATCAGCCAGCGGCGTCCCCGCGACCGGCGGCGCGGCGGCTCGGGCTCCTCGTACTGCGGCTGCTGCCCGTACTGCTCCTGCGGTGCGTACTGCGCCTGCTGCCCGTACGGCTGCTGGGGGCGGCCGGGCGGCGGCTGCTGTCCGTACGGCTGGCCGTACTGGTCGCCGTGGGGCGGCTGCGGGATCTGCCCTTCCGGCCGGTACGGCTGGTACTGCTGCCCGTCGGGTGCGTACGACATGTGCGGTGGCTCTCCGGCTGGTGCTGCCCCAGAGGGGCGGGGTGGTCTGACTGCTGGGTCCTTCCGTTCGAAGGATGAACGAAAGCATGTCAGGGTTCCGTATTTTCCCTACTCTTGGGGTGCCCTGGGGGAGGCCATTGCCCGGCGCCCGTGCGCCGGTGGAGTTCACGGACCCGCCCCCGTCCGTGCCTGGCCCTCGTGCAGGTCGCTGGGTATGGTGCCCCCGCGCCGCCCCCCGGAACCCCACCCCGCCCCGGAGTCATCCCATGACGCTCCAGCGCCGGATCCTGATCCTGGTCACCGCCGTGGCCCTGCTCGCGGCCGTGGGCGTGCTCGCCGTCGTGCGGGCCTCCTCCCGCGCCGACGAGAAGGACCGCGCCCGACCGGGCGGCCCGCAGGTCGCCCCGGGTGCGGTCTCGCTGGCGCCGGGCGACGGCGGTCGGCGGATCGTCTTCCGCAACATGGCCTGGGGGCCGCACCGGGACGAGCTCGCCACCGTCGCGGCCGGCGCGCCACAGGGGGCCCGTACCGCGTCCGGGGTGAGCTGCCTGCGCTTCCACGCGGCCCGGGGCACCGGGATCTGCCTCCAGGCGGACCGCGGCGGGGTTCAGGAGGGCTACCGGGCCGTCGTCCTCGACGCCCGCCTGAAGGAGGTGTCCGCACACCCGCTGGGCGGTCTGCCCACCCGGGCCCGGGTCTCGCCGGGCGGGCACCTCGCCGCCTGGACCGTCTTCGTCGGCGGGGACTCGTACGCGGGTACGAACTTCTCGACGCGGACCTCGGTGCTCGACCTGCGCACCGGCACGCTCGACGCCTCGCTGGAGGACTTCACGATCCTGAAGGACGGCAAGCCGTACCGCAGCGCCGACGTCAACTTCTGGGGGGTCACCTTCGCCGCCGACGAGCGGACCTTCTACGCGACCCTCGCCACCGGCGGCCGGACCCACCTGGTCCGCGGGGACCTGGGCGAGCGCACCGTGACCACCCTGCGCGAGAACGTCGAGTGCCCGTCGTTGTCACCGGACGGGACCCGGGTGGTCTTCAAGAAGCGCGTGCCGGGCCTGCCGGCCGAGGCGCCGTGGCGGCTGTACGTCCTGGACCTGGCGTCCGGAGCCGAGACCCCGCTCGCCGAGGAGCGCAGCGCGGACGACCAGGTGGTGTGGACCGACGACCGGACCGTCGTCTACGCCTTGCCGGGGGACTTCGGCGCCGACCTGTACGCCGTACCGGCCGACGGGAGCGGCGCCCCCGCCCGGCTCCTGGACTCGGCCCTCGCCCCGGCCTTCCTCGGCTGAGGAGGCCGCGGCGAGGGCCGGGGCAGGAGCGTCCTTCCGTTCTTCGGTCCGGCTGGACGCGGTTACGCGGGGATCAGGGTCTTGCGGCGCCGCTTGCGCTGCGCGCCCGCCGACAGCCTCAGCTCGATGATCGACCGCACGGCCGGCCACTCCTCGTCGAGGATCGAGTAGAAGGCAGTACTGCGGACGGCGCCGTCGAGCCCCCGCGAATGGGCCCGGCGGACCCCCTCGCAGGTGAAGCCCAGACGTTCCATGGCGGCCCGCGACCGGCCGTTGCGCGCGTCCGCGCGCAACGAGATGCGCCGTACCCCCCAGGTCTCGAAGGCATGGCGGAGCATGAGCAGCTTCGCCTCGGTGTTGATGCCGGTTCCCTGGGCGCCCGGGGACAACCAGGTATTGCCGATCTCGGCGGCATCGGGGATCGCCGTCGCCGGATCGCCGAACGGGACTCCGGGCACGGCGGGCCAGACCAGAGGCCCCTGCCAGTAGTCGAGTTCCAGGAACCGGGTCGAACCGACGACCCGCCCGTCGGTGGCTCTGACCACCGCGAACGGGAGCGATCGACCCGCTGCCTGATCGGCGAGGGCACGTTCGATGTACTCGTGTGACGCCTGCACCCCGTGGGGCACGGGAGTGAAGGCGTAAGTCGTACGATCCTCGGCCCCGGCCACGGCCAGAGCCTCGGTGTGGTGGGGGGCGAGGGGCTCGAGCCGCACGGTGCGGCCCGCGAGGTGTACGGGTACGGGCACGGAGCCTTCGGTCCTTCTGGGCGGTGGGGTGGTTGCACAGTCTGCGTCCATGACGTCGCCCCCCGTGCAAAACACGAGTGAAAGGCAACCGGCTGTCAGGTGAACGCGAGTGGCTCAATGTAGCTCCTTAAAGTCCTCTCATGAACCCCCAATTTGGCAATGGCGTGACACTGATTTCCGGGGACTTGGGTCCCGGCCCCGGAGGGCCCGTAATCATGATCGACGGACATCCCTCCAACCGCACGGCGTGGGCCCCCCAGACGGCCGCCCCGGCCGCCGTCGATTGCCGTGCGATCATGCCTGACCTGCGATGATGTCGATGGAGTCGGGTGCTCCCGGCTAGGGCCCCAGTGGGGGATCCCGCGGACGGGTCCGCCGTTTCGCCGGCCCGCCCGACCGTCGAACGCATGGTCGTCGGTGGTGTGTCCGTGAGCGGTCCGATCACGGGAGGAGTACGACTGCGCCACCCGGGTCCGGTACGGCTCCCGCAGAGCCGCCGTAGAGTCGGTGCGGTGCTTCCGTGAGTCGAGGAGGGCGTTCATGCTGCGAGGTTTTGCGACGATCAACTTCTGGGCCGACGACCTGGAGGCCGCGAAGGCCTGGTACACCGAGCTCCTCGGGATCGCCCCGTACTTCGAACGGCCCGGATACGCCGAGTTCCGCTTCGGCGACTACCAGCACGAGCTGGGCATCGTCGACCGCCGCTACGCCCCGCCGGGCGCGGCGAAGGACCCGGGCGGCGCGGTGGCGTACTGGGCCGTCGACGATCTTCCCGCGGTCCACGGGCGGCTCCTGGACCTGGGGGCGACGGAGTACCAGCCGGTGACCGCGCACGGCGACGCCGGCTTCGTCACGGCGGCCGTCACCGACCCCTTCGGCAACGTGCTCGGCATCATGCGCAACCCGCACTACCTGGAGGTCCTCGAAGGGGCGACCCCGGACCCGGCCTGACCCGGGACCCGGCCCGACCCCGGTCCCGCGCCGCTGAGATCATTTCGGGTATGGACGAAGTACTGCGGCGACTGGCCGCCGTAGGACCCTTCTTCACGGTCCCCTACGGGAAGGAACCGCCCGGCCCCGGCTTCCGGCCGCTCACCGCGCTGTACGGGGAGCAGCTCGGGCCGTACGTGGCCGAGGTGGGCCGGCGGATCGGCACCGGACCGGGCCGGGTGGCCGCCTCGACCGCACAGTTCGGGATCGTCTCCCGGCTCTGGTCCCTGGGGCTCGGGTGCGCGGCGCTGGCGGGCCGGGTGCCGGACCTGGCCGCCGACCGGGTGTGGTGGCGACTGCCGGACGCGGGATCGCTCCAGCTCTGGCTGCCCGAGCCCGCTCCCGGCCTGCCGGCCGGGGCGCTCGGGGAGAACGTCCTGGCGAACCTGGCGGTGCTCGACGAGGGTCTGCGCGAGCGCTTCGGGGTCTCGCCGAAGGTCCTTCGGGGGAACGCGGCGTCCGGGCTCGTCGGGGCGCTGCGCGTGCTCATCGACCGGGTGCCGGGCGGTGCGGCCGTGGAGCTGGCGGGCGCCCTGCTGGCCGACGGCGGAGCACTGGCGGGCACCGGCACCTTCGTGCACGAGGAGGGGCTCGGGGTGGCGTTCGTACGGCGCAGCTGCTGCCTCTACTACCAGGTCCCCGGAGGCGGGCTCTGCGGCGACTGCGTACTGCGGACCGGGCGGCGGACGGGCTGACGGCGGGCCCGGCAGACGGCCTGGCAGACGGCACGACAGGCGGCCCGACGGCCCCGGTCGGCGCGCGGCCGTTCGGAGCAAGGGAGGGCGCGCCTCGCCCCGGCCCGCCACGGGCCCCGCGTACGGTCCGCTGCATGACCGCTCGTACACCGCACCAGCCCTCCGCACTCACCCGCCGCGCGGCCCTGACCGGGCTCGCCGCGGGGGCCGGGGCGCTCGCCGTCGGGGGCGGGGCCCGCACCGCGGCCGCCGCGCCCAAGCCGTCCGGCAAGGCCGTGGATCCCACACCCGGAGCGATGAAGCTCTTCGCCGATCCCGGCTTCAACTTCGCGGGCCTGCTCGCGCTCGGCGCCGCCGGCATGCGTGCCTCCGAGGTGGGCGAGGTGCTGACCGCGGTCAACACCATCAATGCGGCGGGTCTGTCCGAGCAGACGTTCAGCGACACCTTCCGCGCCTGGGGGGACCGGCTCGCCGCGCCCCCGGCTGCCGGCCGCCACGGCCACGGGACCCCCTCGCAGACCCGCCGCTTCCGGTCCCTGCGCGCCGCCCAGTACTACGCGCAGGCGCTCTTCTACGTGCTCGGCACCGACCACCCCGGTGACGAGGAGGCCGTCTACCTGGCCGGGCGGGGAGCCTGGGACACCTTCGCCGAGCTCTGCTCACCGGCCGCCGTCCGCGCGAAGGTCCCGTACGGCAAGACCCACCTGCCGGTGTGGTTCTTCCGTCCGGACGGTCCCGCCGAGCCGCGCCCCACCGTGATCCTCACCAACGGCAGCGACGGCCAGAACCTCGACATGTGGACCTACGGCGTGGCCGCCGCCCTCGGCCGGGGCTGGAACGCCCTCGTGTACGACGGACCCGGCCAGGGGCAGCTGCTGTTCGTGGAGGAGATCCCCTTCACCACCCGCTGGGAGAAGGTGGTCGCCCCGCTCATCGACTGGCTGGAGCACCGCAAGGACGTGGACGGCGGCCGGATCGCGCTCACCGGCCTCAGCATGGGCGGCAACCTGGTCGCCCGCGCCGCCGCCTTCGAGCACCGGCTCGCCGCCGTCGCCTGCCAGCCCGGCTGCGTCAGCCCCTGGCTGGGCTTCGACGCGGAGCTGCGCGCCATCGTCACCCCCGACAAGGAGGAGACCAACCGGGTCTGGAACGAGGAGGTCGTCCCGGAACTGACTCCGGAGCTCGCCTTCACCGTCAAGAAGCGCTTCGAGATCTTCGACGGGCAGGCACTGCGCCAGGCCCGTGAGGGCGTCGTGCCCACGGACATCTGGACCCCGGCGCAGGTGGCCATGGGCCTCGACATCACCAAGGTGGTCGGGAGGATCAAGGCCCCGACGCTCGTCCTGGACTACGACTTCGAGCTGTTCTACCCGGGCCAGCCGCAGCAGATGTACGACCTCCTGCGCACGCGCCGCGAGTACGTGAAACTGACAGAGGCCACCGGGGCGCAGTTGCACTGCTCCCCGATGGCCCCGCAGCAGCACTGCGACGTCGTCTTCGACTGGCTCGCCGACGTGCTCCAGCGCTAGCAGGACGTCTGGAGGACCTCCTAGAAGGTCAGGTTCCAGGAGTCGACCTTGCCGGTGTCGCCGCCGGCGTTGTCGTTGACCCGCAGCTTCCAGGTGCCGTTCGCGACCTCGGAGGAGGCGTTCACGGTGTAGACCTGGTTGATGTTGTCCGTGCTGCCGCCCGAACGGTTGTGCACGGTGTAGACGGTGCCGTCCGGCGCGACCAGGTCGACCTTGAGGTCACCGATGTAGGTGTGCACGACGTTCACGCCCACCTTGAGGGTGGCCGGGGCGTTGCCGGTGACACCGCTGACGGTGATCGGGCTCTCCACCGTGGTGTTGTCGCCGATGGCGACGTCACCGGTGTTCTCGAAGTACTTCCCGGGCGGCGGGGTGCTGCCGACGGCCTTCAGCGCGTCGACCTGGCCCTCGCCGAAGAAGCCGTTCTTCGCCGTGGTGCCCTTGCAGCGGCTGTCCGACGGGCAGGCGACGTCGTTTGCCTGGGTGGCCAGCTTGTCGCGCAGCTGCGCCGGGGTGATGCCCGGGTTGGTGCTGACCAGCAGCGCCGCCACACCGGCGACGTGCGGGGACGCCATCGAGGTGCCGCTCATGGAGCCGTACTTGCCGCCCGGCAGGGTGCTGTAGACGCCGACCGTGTCGCCGCCGGGGGCCGTCACGTCGACGACGTTCAGGCCGTAGTTGGAGTACGAGGCCTTCGCGGTGGTGCCCATGGCCGAGACCGTGACCACGCCCGGGAGCTCGGTCGGGATGTCCAGGCAGGCGTTGGTGATGGTGCGGGTGACCGGCGTCGAGTCGTTCGGGCTCTCGGTGTCGGTCGTCTTGTTGGCCAGGTCGAGGTTGGAGTTGCCGGCCGCTGCGACCTGGAGCGAGCCCTTGCCCTCGGCGTACTCCTGGGCGCGCTTGACGCCCTCGATGATCGCGGCCTGGTCGGCGTTGTCCGGGCAGTTGAACTGCCACGGGTCCGTGTAGTAGCTGTTGTTGGTGACCTTGAAGCCGTGGTCACCGGCCCACATGAAGCCGCAGACCGTGTTCTCGGCGAAGAAGAGCGAGGAGCCCGGCTCGGCGATGCGCACCGAGGAGATCTTCACGCCCGGGGCCACGCCGATGACGCCCTTGCCGTTCTTGGCGGCCGCGACCGTGCCGGCCACGTGCGTGCCGTGGGTGCCGACGTCCCGCCAGGCACCCGTACGGGTGTCCGGCTTGCCGTAGGCACAGGAGGCGGAGTCCGCCGCGTTGAAGTTCGGGGCCAGGTCCTGGTGCTGGTCGTCCACACCGGTGTCCAGGATGCCGACCTTGACGGAGGCGGAACCGGTGGTCACGGCCCAGGCCTGGTCGGCCTTGATCTGGGTCATGTCCGCGCGGACCGGCTCGCCCGAAGGCGTCGTGGCTTGCGTCGGGTTGGCGGGCAGCGCCGGGTTGTAGGCGTCCGCCGGCACGTCCGAGGTGCGGGTGGCGCCGACCTGCTGGACGCCGCTCACACCGCGCATGGTGGTGGCGAAGGAGCCGGACGCGGAGTGGGCGACGATCACGCCGATCGCGTCGTAGTACTGGAACACCGTGCCGCTGTTGGCGGTTACGGCACCCCGCACCGCCGTGGTGTCACCGGGGGCCGTGATGACGAGGTAGGCACGGGTACCGGCAACCCAGGTCGCACTCTGGGAAGTCGGGGCCGCAGCCTTGGGGGCCGCCGCGGGGGCGGGGGCCGAGGAGCCGCCCGGCGAGACGGGGGCCGTGCCGGCGAGCGCGGCGGGGGCCCCGAAAGCGAGTGCCGCGCCGAGCGTGGCGGCCAGCACGAGGGTACGTCGAGGTCGGCTGGATATGTGGGGTATCAATGCGTCCTCCGAAGACCCGGTGGTCAGGCCGGGTCGAACGAAACGAGTGGTGGACGCAAGATGTCATGCACACGGCCTGCTACGGAAGTACCTTTTACAGCCGGGGGGTTCGGATATCGGTGGCCGAATACCGACTATGGGTGCAAGTACGGAGAATGCGGCGGGCCGACCGGGCTGGGCACCGTGGGGGCGAGCCCTGCCCGGTCGGCCCGTGGGGGCGTGCCGGTTAGACCGGCACCCCGTCCTTGGGGGTGACCGAGGGCTGCGGTACGGAACTCGGGGTTCCATCGGAGCCATCGGAGCCATCGGAGCCGTCGGCCGCGGAGGACCGCGCAGGTGCGTCCTGCTGCGGTGCCCCGTGCCCGTCGTCCACCAGCGTGCTCTCGTCGAACGGCAGCCGTCCTGCGAGGACTTCACGGGCGCGCGCGTGGTCGAGCTCCTTCGTCCACGTCCCGATGAGCACCGTTGCGACCGCGTTGCCCGCGAAGTTCGTCAGGGCCCGGGCCTCGCTCATGAACCGGTCGATGCCCACGATCAGCCCGACGCCGTCGACCAGTTCCGGCCGGTGCGACTGCAGTCCGCCGGCGAGGGTGGCCAGGCCCGCGCCGGTGACGCCGGCCGCACCCTTCGAGGCGATGATCATGAACAGCAGGAGCGAGATCTGCTCGCCCAGCGCCAGCGGCTTGCCCATCGCCTCGGCGACGAACAGCGAGGACATCGTCAGATAGATGGCCGTCCCGTCCAGGTTGAAGGAGTATCCGGTCGGCACGGTGATCCCGGTGACCGGCCGGGAGACCCCCAGGTGCTCCATCTTCGCGATCAGCCGGGGCAGCGCCGACTCCGAGGAGGAGGTCGAGAGGATCAGCAGGAACTCCCGTCCCAGATAGCGCAGCAGGGCGAAGACGCTGACCCCGGTGCACACCCGGAGCAGCGTGCCGAGGACCACGAACACGAAGACCAGGCAGGTCGTGTAGAAGCCGATCATGATGACGGCGAGGGACTTCAGCGCGTCGATGCCGGTGGCCCCGACCACCGCCGCGATCGCCCCGAAGGCGCCCACCGGAGCCGCCCACATGATCATCGCGAGTACCCGGAAGACCATCTTCTGGACGTGCCCGATGCCCCGCAGCACCGGCTCGCCCGCCGTGCCCATGGCCTGGAGCGCGAATCCGCAGAGCAGTGCCACCAGCAGCGTCTGCAGCACCTCGCCCCCGGTGAAGGCGGACACCAGCGTGGTCGGAATGATCCCGAGCAGGAACTCCGGCGTGCTCTCGGCCCCGCCGGCCTTGGCCTGCGCCTCGCCCGCACTGCGCGCGGCCTCGGTCAGGTGCAGCCCGCTGCCGGGGTCCAGCAGGTTGCCGACCAGCAGGCCGATGGCCAGCGCCACCGTGGACATGACCATGAAGTAGCCGAGGGCGAGCCCGCCCACGGCACCCACCTTGGCGGCCTTGCGCACGGATCCGATGCCCAGCACGATCGTGCAGAAGATCACGGGCGAGATCATCATCTTGATGAGGTTGACGAAGCCGGTGCCCAGCGGTTTGAGCTCCACGGCCACGCCGGGGGCGGCGAAGCCGACGGCGATGCCGAGCAGCACCGCGCCGATCACCGCGATGTAGAGATAGTGCGTTCTGTCGCGCCTGGCGGCCACGATGCCTCCTGGTGGTGAAGTCGTCCGGGGAGACCATCGCCCAGGGCTGTGACCCCGGTCACCCTTGCGTTCATTGAGTTCACGACCCGGTGCACACTGAGCGCCATGTTCCGCTTCCCCCGCCCCCCGCGCAGCCTCGCCGGCCAGCTCTTCGCCATGCAGGTGCTGCTGGTCGCCGTGGTCGTCGCCGGCTGCGCCGTCTTCGCGTACGCCACGGCCCGGGGCCAGGCCGAGGAGGCCGCCCGGCGCCAGGCCGGAGCCGTGGCTCGCGCGGTCGCCGACTCCCCGTCCGTACGCGAGGCCGTACGGGGAGCGGCGGGCGGGACCGACCCGTCGGCCCTGCTCCAGCCCTACGCGGAGCAGGTCCGGGCGCACTCCGGAGTGGCCTTCGTGACGATCATGTCCCCGGACGGGCGGCGCTGGACCCACCCCGACCCCCGCCGGATCGGCGAGCCCTTCATGGGCAACACCGCCCCCGCGCTGCGCGGCGAGACCTTCAGCGAGACGTACACCGGCACCCTCGGTCCCTCCATCCGCGTGGTCACCCCGCTCCAGGACGAGGGCCGGATCATCGGCCTGGTCAGCGCGGGGATCACCGTCCGCGCCATCAGCGACCGGCTGGCCGCGCAGCTCTCCGCCCTCGCCTGGGTCGCGGGCGGCGCGCTCGCCCTCGGCGGCGTGGGCACGTACGTCGTCAATGCGAGGCTGCGCCGTCACACTCATGGCATGAACGCGGCAGAGCTCAGCCGGATGTACGACTACCACCAGGCGGCCCTGCACGGGGTCCGCGAGGGGCTGCTGATGCTCGACGGGCAGCGCCGGATCACCTTGATCAACGACGCAGGACGTGAACTGCTGGGTCTACCTGGGGAGGTCACCGGCACCGGGGTCGCCGACCTCGGTCTGCCGGCCCCGCTCACCGGGGCCCTGCTCGCGGACCGGCCCCGGGTGGACGAGGTGCACCTGACCGCGGACCGCGTGCTGGTGGTCAACAGCTCGCCGGTCGCGGGCGGCGGCCGCCGGGGCACCGTGGTCACCTTGCGCGACCACACGGAACTGCAAGCGCTGACCGGCGAACTGGACCACGAGCGGGGCTTCACCCAGGCGCTGCGCTCCCAGGCCCACGAGGCGGCCAACCGACTGCACACCGTGGTCTCGCTCATCGAACTCGGTCGTGCGGACGAGGCGGTCGAGTTCGCCACCGCCGAGCTGGAACTCGCCCAGGCCCTCACCGACGAGGTGGTCACCGCGGTGGGGGAGCCGGTGCTGGTGGCGCTGCTGCTGGGCAAGGCCGCCCAGGCGCACGAGCGGGGCGTCGAACTGGTCGTCACCGCCGACAGCCGCAGTCTCGCCGAAGGAGGTGGGCTGCCGCCGGCCCGGGACCTGGTCACCGTGCTGGGCAACCTCATCGACAACGCGGTCGACGCGCTCACCGCCGTACCGGGGGCCCGGATCGCGGTGACCCTGCGGCCCGAGCCGGACGAACTGCTGTTGCGGGTCGCGGACAACGGACCCGGACTGCCCGAAGGGGTGGACGTGTTCCGCCGGGGCTGGTCCGGCAAGGGCGAGGGGCGCGGCCTCGGCCTCGCGCTGGTCCGGCAGGTGGCGGAGCGCTACGGCGGCGCGGTGGTCGCCGCGCAGGGCCCGGGCGGTGGCGCGGAGTTCACGGTCCGCCTGCCGATCACGCCCGCACCCGTTGCGGACCCGGGAGGTCCGCGATGAGCGGGGGCGAGGTGCGCGTACTGATCGTCGAGGACGACCCGGTGGCCGCCGACGCGCACGCGCTCTACATCGGCCGGGTGCCCGGCTTCACCGCCGTCGGCGCCGTCCAGTCCCTCGCCGAGGCCACCCGGTTCCTGGAGCGGACCCGTGTCGACCTGCTGCTCCTGGACCTCGGCCTGCCCGACGGACACGGCCTGCGCTTCGCGCGCGGGCTGCGCGCCGCCGGACATCCCGTCGACGTGATCGTGGTGACCTCCGCGCGGGACCTGGCCGTGGTCCGCGAGAGCGTCTCCCTCGGTGTCGTCCAGTACGTACTGAAGCCGTTCGCGTTCCCCACCCTGCGCGAACGGCTCCTGCGGTACGCCGAGTTCCGCCAGACGGCGGGCGAGGCCGCCGGCCAGGACGACGTCGACCGGGCGATGGCCGCCCTGCGCGCACCCCGCCCGGCCGAGCTCCCCAAGGGGCTGAGCGCGCCGACCCTGGACCGGGTCGCCGCACTGCTGCGGTCGGCGCCCGAGGGGCTGACCGCAGCGGGGGCGGCCGAGGCGGCCGGGATCTCCCGGATCACCGCCCGCCGATACCTGGAGCACCTGGTGGACACCGGCCGCGCGGACCGCACCCCCCGGTACGGCCAGGTCGGCCGCCCCGAACTGCACTACCGCTGGCTGGCGGCGGGTGCGGCCGCCGGTTCGGTGTCGAAGGCGTAGAACTTCCGGTGGTCCAGCATGTCCGCCGGGGTCACGTCGTTCCAGGGCCGCATGGTGTCGTTCAGGTCGACGACGTTCTGCGTGCCCGCGCCCGGCAGGTACGTGGACCGGGGGTGCTTGGCCTGCCAGTCGGCCCACAGCTTGTCGATGAACGCGTGGTGCATCCAGAACACCGGGTCGTTGGGGGAGGCCCCGGTGGACATCTGCCCGCCGACCCACACGTGCACGCGGTTGTGCAGGTTGGCGCCGCGCCAGCCCTCCAGGTTGTTGCGGAAGCCGTTGGAGGAGCTGTTCCAGGGCGCCATGTCGTAGACCGGCATGGCGAGTACGGAGTCCACCTCGGCCTTCGTCGGCAGCTGGGCGACGCCCGCACCGAGGTCACGGCGCAGGTAGGCGCGCCCGTCCACCCGCACGTTTATGTTCCACTTGCCCGTCGCGTACGCGAACGGTCCGTCCATGACCTGCCCGTCGCGGGCCCGTCCGGTGCCGCCGAGGAAGTCGGCGGCCCAGAGGGAGGCGCGAGAGGTCCGGTCCACCGTCCAGTCCCAGTACGGGAGCGCCACGCTCGCGTCCACTTTCTGCAGCGCCTCCTCGAACTCCAGGAGGAAGCGCCGGTGCCACGGCAGGAAGGAGGGGGAGCGGTGGCCGACGCGGTCGCCCGAGTCGGTGTCGCTCATGATGAAGCCGTTGTGGGTGGTGACGAAGCGGTCGTAGACGCCGGTGCGCTTGAGCTCCTGCAGGGCCGAGACGAAGGCGCGCTTCTCCTCGGGGGTCAGCGTGGCCTGGTTCTTGCGGACGGTCATGCCGCACCTCCGAAGGGAACGAGGGCGGCGCCCTGGAGATCGCGGACGGCCGCGCGCGCGAGCAGCTTCGGGTCGGCGAAGGTCTCGTAGTGGTTGATGACGCTGATCCAGGTGCCATCGGCGTTGCGCATGACGTGCAGTTCCCGGCCGTCTATTCGGACGGTGGGCTGGCCGGGCGAGTGGTGGCCGCCGTGGTGGCCGCCCCCGCCGGCGGTGATCTGTATGCGACGGCCCTGGTAGACCTCGTCGACCGTGCCCGGGGTGGTGGGCTCGGTGGGAGTCGCGGCGGCGTGCGTGGCGCCCGCGGCAGCGGCAGTCAGGCCAAGGACGGTGAGGGCACCGGCAGTTGTCCCCAAGGCCTGACGGCGAGTGATCTTGTTCATGGTCCGAAGAGGTATCAGGGCTCGGGAGGGGGGTGGCCTGTATCCGGACATGGGGCGATAAGTTGCCGATAGAACAAGTTAGATGATCTTCCTGTCCAGAGCGGCTCCGGGGGTCTGGACCGGAAGATCTTCGGCGTTGAGTCTATTGAACGGTAATTTCTGGGGTTACTCGGGGGTTGTATGGGTGGGGTCACACTGGAGAGTCGGCCGGAAGCATAGCGTCATCGATACCCCGGCGGCGGCTCGCGCCGCTTTCGATCTCATCCGCGATTGGGGGAATTTGTACCCTATAGTCCCGATATGGCTCTTCATGAGACGAAGGACGCACGCGCTCAGGACGCCGACACGGACGTGTTCACGTCCACCCTGAGCGGCCAGATCCTCCCCAAGTACAGGATTCCTGAGGACCACTCACCCACCGAGGTCGTCTACGAACTGCTCCGCAACGAGCTGCTCCTGGACGGCAACGCGGCCCAGAACCTGGCCACCTTCTGCACCACCTGGTCGGACGAGGGCGTGCACCGCCTGATGAACGTCTGCCTCGACAAGAACATGATTGACAAGGACGAGTACCCGCAGACCGCCGAGATCGAGTCCCGCTGCGTCAACATCCTGGCCGACCTGTGGAACGCCCCCGCCGGAACCACCGCCGCCGGCTGCTCCACCACCGGTTCCAGCGAAGCCGCCATGCTCGGCGGCCTCGCCCTCAAATGGCGGTGGCGCGAGCGCCGCCGAGCCGCGGGCCTGCCCACCGACCGCCCCAACCTGGTGTGCGGACCCGTCCAGATCTGCTGGGAGAAGTTCGCCCGCTACTTCGACGTCGAACTGCGACAGATCCCGATCGAGGCCGGCGCCACCGGCCTACGGGCCCATCAGCTCGCCGAGTACGTCGACGAGAACACCATCGGCGTCGTCGCCATCCTCGGCGTCACCTACACCTGTGACTACGAGCCGGTCGCCGAGATCGCCGCCGAGCTCGACCGGATCCAGGCCGAGCACGGCTGGGACGTCCCCATCCACGTGGACGGCGCGAGCGGCGGGTTCGTGGCGCCCTTCCTCCACCCCGACGTGGTGTGGGACTTCCGGCTGGAGCGCGTCGCCTCCGTCAACACCTCCGGCCACAAGTACGGTCTCGCGCCGCTGGGAGTCGGCTGGATCGTCTGGCGCACCGCCGACCTCCTCCCCGCCGACCTCGTCTTCAACGTCGACTACCTCGGCGGCGACATGCCGACCTTCGCCCTCAACTTCTCCCGCCCGGGCGGCGAGATCATCGCGCAGTACTACCTGTTCCTGCGCCTGGGCCGGGCCGGCTACCGGCGGGTCCAGGAGGCGTGCGCCGACACCGCCCAGTACCTCGCCCGGCAGATCGCCGACATGGGCCCCTTCACCCTCCTCTACGACGGCCAGGGCGCCCTGCCCGCCGTCTCCTACAAACTCACCGACCCCGACGCCAGTCCCTTCAACCTCTACGACCTCTCCGACCGGCTGCGCATGCGCGGCTGGCAGGTGCCCTCGTACCCGCTGCCCGCGGACCGCGACGACACGGTCATCCAACGCGTCCTCGTCCGGCACGGCGTGACCCGCGATCAGATGGCCCTGCTCGTCACCGACCTGCGCGCGGCCGTGGAACACCTGACGGCCACGCCCCCGCCCGCACCGGCCGCCGCGCCGCGGTCCGGCTTCCACCACTGACCCGCACCGGGCTGTGACGCGCGTCGCACCCCGCAGGCGTCACGTTCGCCGGGGCCACCCGGTCCCCCGGGTATGAACGAGACCAAGAAGGTACTGCTGGCCGGGGCGAGCGGAGTCCTGGGACGCCACATCACCCGGGCGCTCACCCGCGCCGGCCACACCGTGATCGGCCTCGGCCGCGGAGCCGGGGCCGAGGTGCGCGCCGACCTGATGGACCGCGACGGGCTGCTGCGGGCGGTCGAGGGCATCGAGGCCGACACGGTGGTGCACGCGGCCACCGCCCTGCGCACCGCGCCGATGCGGCACAAGGACATGTTCGCCACCGACGACCTGCGGGTGACCGGCACCAGGAACCTCATGGAGGCCGCCCGCGCGCTCGGCGCCCGCCGCGTCATCGCCGAGTCGATGGTCTTCGGCTACGGCTACCGGGACTTCGGCGACCACGTGATCACCGAGGACACCGACCCGTTCGCCCCGACCGGCGACCGCGCGGTGGAACGCCACCTCGAAGGCATGCGGGTCAAGGAGGAACTGATGCTGGGCTCCGCCGGGATCGAGGGCATCGCGCTGCGCTTCGGGCTCTTCTACGGCGCCGGAGCCACCGAGCCGCTCGTGGAGATGCTGCGCCGGCGCAAGGTACCGGCGGTCGCCGACCACGGACGCGTATTGCCCTGGGTGGACCTCGCGGACGCCGGCCGCGCCGTGGCCCTCGCCGTCGAGCGCGGCCGCCCGGGGCGGGCGTACAACATCGTCGACGACACCCCGACGGGATTCGGCGCCCACATCCGCGAGGTCGCCGAGGCGTACGGCACCCCGAAGCCGATGGGCGCGCCCGCCTGGCTGATGCGCCCCTTTCCCTACGCCCACCGCATGGTCACGACCAGCATGCGCGTCTCCCACGCACGGGCCGGGGCCGAGCTCGGCTGGGCGCCGGGCCACGCCGACTGCGCCGAAGGGCTGCGCGCCCTCGCCGGGAGCCGCCCCGTGGACCTCCCTTGATCATCCGGGTCGGCGAATGACACCGTGGTGACCATGAGCGAGACTTTCGAGGAGCACCGGCGCCTGTTGTTCGGTACGGCCTACCGGATGCTGGGCAGCGTCGCAGACGCAGAGGACATCGTGCAGGACGCGTGGCTCGCCTGGCACCGCACCGACCGCACGGCCGTCGAGAACCCCAGGGCCTACCTGGTGCGCACCGTCACCAACCTGAGCCTCAACCGGCTCAGGTCGGCCCAGGTCGTCCGCGAGGCCTACGTCGGGCCCTGGCTCCCCGAACCCCTCCTGACCTCGCCCGACATCGCCGAGGAGGCCGAACTCGCCGACACCGTGTCCATGGCGGTCCTGGTCGTACTGGAGACGCTGACCCCGACCGAGCGGGCGGTGTTCATGCTCCGCGAGGTGTTCGGGTACTCCTACGCCGAGATCGCCGAGGTCGTCGGGAAGTCCGAGGTGAGCGTCCGCCAGTCCGCGCACCGGGCCCGCCAACACGTCCGGGCCCGCCGCCCCCGCTTCACCGCCAAGGCGGCCGAACAGCGGGAGATCGTCGAGAAGTTCCGCCGGGCCTGCCTCGGCGGGGACCTCGGCGAGGTGCTCACGGTCCTCGCCCCCGACATCGTCTCCTGGGCCGACGGCGGCGGCATCGTCACCGCCGCCCGCCGTCCGCTGCACGGAGCCGACCACGTCGCCCGCTGGTGGCTGGGCGTCCTGGCCAAGTCCGAGGTCCGCGACGGGGCGATGCGCCTCGCCGAGATCAACGGCGAGCCGGGCCTGCTGCTCGTCCACGACGGCGCGACCGTCGGCGCCATGACCTTCGAGGCCGCCGACGGCCGGATCACCGCGCTGCGCGTCACCGTCAACCCGGAGAAGCTGCGGGGCCTGCGCCCCTGACGCGCGGGCCCGGCGCCACCGGGCCGGGCGACCGCTCCGTACCGCCCCCCTACCGATCCGTACCGCTCCGTACCGATCCGTACCGCGCTGTGCCGCTTCCTACCGTGCGCCGAAGTTCTGGGTCCACCAGGGGCCGCCCGCCCCCTGGTGGATGCCCACGCCGATGTCCTTGAAGGAACAGTTGAGGATGTTCGCCTTGTGGCCCGGGCTCTTCATCCAGGAGTCCATGACCGACTGGGCCGTCTGTTGGCCCCGCGCGATGTTCTCCCCGTACGTCGACCAGCGGTAGCCGGCCGCGGTCGTCCGGGCCCCCGGGTCCTTGCCGTCGGGGCTGGTGTGGTCGAAGAAGTCCCGGGCCGCCATGTCGTCGGAGTGCCCCTGAGCCGCCGCACGCAGCTGCGGGTCCTCCTTGAGGGGGCCGCAGCCGGCCGCCGCCCGCTCGCTGTTGACCAGGGCCACGACCTGGCCGGCCACGCCCGACGGCGGGGCGGGCGCCGGCTTGGCCGTCGAGGCCTTCGGGCTCGGGGACTTGCTCTTGGACTGCGTCGGGCTCGGGCTCGCCGACGGGCTCGGCGAGGCGGAGGCCGACGCGGAGGGCGAGGGGGACGCGGAGGGGGAAGCCGACTCCGAGGGCGGAGCGGCGGATTCGGTCGCCGAGAGCGCGGCCAGCGGGGTCGCGGGCGCGGCGGCGCCCTCCTTGGTGTCACCGGAACCGGGCAGCCCCCCGAGGTACACGAGCCCGCCGCCCGCGACGCAGGCGGCGAGCACCGCACCGCCGACCACCCGGCGGCGGCCCTGCCGGCGCTTGCGCAGCGCGCCGCGGCCACCGCCGCCCACGTCGGCCACCGGGGTGAGCTGGGTCGCCGCGTCGTCGAAGCCACCGCCGAAGCCCCCGTCGACACCTTCGGCGAAGGCAACGCTCGTGGGGTCGAAGGCGGCCGCCCCCGCCGTCTTGACCCCTGCGAGCAGGGCCGCCGAGACCGGTACCAGGGCCAGACCGGCCAGCAGGCCCTCCGCCGGAACCAGCCCGCTCCACAGGCCGGAGCACCGTACGCACTCACGGGCGTGCCGGGCTATTCGCTTGCGCCACAGCGCCGAGGGCTGCCCGTCCCAGCCCGCCATCATGGTCCGCAGCTCCTCGCACGCCGGATGGGTATCCAGCGCGCGCTCCACCACGCGGGCCGACTCCAGCTGCGCCTTCATCCGCTGCACCCGGACCGCCGTGTGCTGCGGGGACAGCTCCAGCGCACTGGCCACCTCGGCCCGGGTCAGTTCCCCGGCGCACTCCAGCCACCACAGCGACAACAGCGCCCGGTCCTCCGGCTCCAGCCAGCGGGTGGCGCGGGCCGTCTCGCGCCGTTGCCCGGCGAGCTGGAGGCGGACGACGGTCAGGTCGACGAAGTCGGCACCCGGGTCGGCGACATCGCTCGCGGCCTCCAGCGTGCTCTCGCCGAAACCACTCTGCCGGGCCTGCCAGTGCGCCCGCACGCGGTTCATCGCGATCGCCACCAGCCAGGACCGGAAGCTCTCGTCCGCGCGCAGGCCGCCCAGCCCGTCGAGCGCCCGCAGCATCGTGTCCTGCACCACGTCGTCCACGTCGCAGGACCCGTTGAGGGCCCGCCCGACGATGTTGTAGACGAGCGGGAGATGGGTGCTGACGAGCTCGTCCTGCGCGCGCAGGTCGCCCGCGCGGGCCGCTGCCACGAGCGCTGCGGTGTGCTGAGTAGTCATGTGATTCCCTGTCCGTACCGGCGGTCGATGATGCCCGATACATGGGAGACCGTCGACGGGGACGTCGATAACAGTTATCCGGAAGAATTTTCCCGAAGAGTTTCCAGCGCCTTCCACCGGGGCCCTCCAACGGGGGTCACAGCAGCGGAGCCAGGGCCTCGGCGGCCGCGCGCAGGGCCGGTGCGTACGCCTCGATCTCCTCGCGGGAGACCAGGAACGTGACGGTGGTGACGCTGACCCCGCCGATCGGCCGGCCCGCCGGACCGAGGACCGCCGCGCCGATGCAGCGGATGGTGGGCTCGTTCTCCTCGTCGTCGACGGCGAAGCCCCGGGCACGGACCGCCGCCAGTTGGGCGTGCAGCGCCCGTGCGGTCGTGAGCGTGTGCGGCGTCCGGCGCGGTAGCCCGGTCACGTCGATCAGTTCCCGTACCTCCTCGGCGGGCAGCAGGGCCAGGATGCTCTTGCCGATCGCGGTCGTGTGCAGCGGCATGCGCATGCCGACGCGGGAGGCCGTCCGGAAGGGCTGGTCCTCGCTCTCCAGCTTGCGGATGTAGGTGATGGTCCGCCCGCTGTGCAGGGCCAGATGGACCGTCTGGCCGGTGGCCCGCCGCAGTTCGCCGAGGATGTGCCCGATGCTGGCCGGCTCCCCGGCGCCGACCAGGGCGGACAGCCCGCGCAGCCGCGGCCCCACCCCGTACCGGCTGTCGGCCTCCTGGCGTACGAAGCCCTGGTCGATCAGCGAGGCCAGGATGCGGAAGGTGCTCGACTTGGGCACCGCGGCCGCGGCCGTCACATCGGCGAGGCGGTGCGGGCCGCCGGGCGCGGCCACCGCCTCCAGAACGCGCAGGGACTTCTCCAGGGCGGACCCGGCCGCGGAGGTCCGCCCCGCGCGCCCGCCCGCTGCCGCTTCATCCATTGACACGAGTGCTCCCGGCCTGGGTAGGGTCTCGACCACATGGTTCCGTCACACGGTACGTCGTTCCACTACGTGGAACAAGCGCGTGGAGCGAAGGGGAGGGTTCGTTGCCCGATCACCCGTCAGGCCATCTGTCCGGCCGGCCGTCAGGCCACCGGTCCGGCGATCCGTCGGACCACCTGCCCGGCGATCCGTCGGGACACTTCTACGCGGTGCTGGCGGCCCAGCGCGTGCTGCCCGTGCTGCGCAGTGCCGACGCCGACGAGGCCGTGCGCCACACCACCGACCTGCTCGCCGCCGGCTGCCGCGCGGTCGAGCTCACCACCTCGACCCCCGGCTGGGCGGCCGCCGTGACCCGCACCGCCGCGCTGAACGACGTCCACGGCCGCCCGGCGCTGATCGGCGTCGGCACGGTCACCACCACCGCGCAGGCGGAGACGGCCCTCGACGCGGGCGCCGCCTTCCTGATCTCCCCCTACCCGGCCCCCGAGGTCCGCGGGGTGGCCGTACGCCGCGAAGCCGTGTTCATCGAGGGCGGGTTCACCCCCGGCGAGATCGCCGCCGCCGTCCGGGCCGCAGGAGCCGCCAAGGTCTTCCCGGCGCACGTCGGCGGCCCGGGGTTCGTGCGCTCCCTCCGGGCCGTCCTGCCCGGGGCGGTGATCGTCCCGACCGGCGGCATCCGGCCCGCCGACGTCCCGGACTGGCTCGCCGCCGGCGCGACGGCCGTCGGGATCGGCGGCGGCCTGCCGTGCGACCCGGGCGAACTGGCCGCCGTGTTCGCCGGTGCGGCCGCGCCGTGCTGCGGCTCCTGCAACGCCGCCGCGGGGCACTGACCGTGCGCGGGGCACTGACCGTGGCCGGAGGAACCGACCCGCACGACGACCCGCACGACGACGTGCACTACGACGTGCTCGTACTCGGTGAGGTCCTGGTCGAGATCCACGCGGGCACCGCCCTGCGCGAGGCCGCCGACGGCACCCCGGCCCGCATCTCCTACTCCGGGGACGCCCTCAACGCGGCAGCCGCCGCAGCCGCGGCCGGCGCCCGTACCGCCCTGCTCGCCGTGGTCGGCGACGACGAACTGAGCGTCCCGCTGCTGGACCGGGCCGCCGCACTCGGCGTGGACGTCTCCCACGTCCGCCGCGCCCCGCGCCCCAACGGCGCCTACCTGCTCGCCGCCGACACCGACGGCGACCGCGAGTTCGTCTACTGGCGCACGCACAGCGCCGGATCCACCCTGGGACCCCGGCACGTCGCATCCTGGCGGGACCTGCTGTCCGGCTGCGGCGCGCTCGTCACCAGCGGCATCACCGGCGCCCTGTCGCCGAGCAGCCGCGATGCCGTACTGGCAGCCGCCCGCCTGGTGCACGGGGCGGGCGGGCACGTGACGTACGACCCCAACTTCCGCTCCCGACTGACCGGACCGGCCGAGGCCCGGGAGCTGCTGGCGGAGATCGCGCCGCTGACCGGGCTGCTCAAGGCCTCCTCCCCGGCCGACGCGCGGGCCCTCGTGGACACCGCCGACCCGGGTACGACCGCCGCCCGCTGCCGCGCACTGGGCGCCCGTACGGTCGTGGTCACCACGGGCGCCGACCGGCTGTTGCTGGACGACGGCACGCGGGCGGCGTACCTTCCCGTGCCGGTCAATCCCGAGCCGGTGGACGCGACCGGTGCGGGGGACTGTTTCACCGGAACCACCACCGCCCGGCTCGTCCTCGGGGACACCCTCGAGGACGCCGTGGCGTACGGCACCGCCGCCGCCTCCCTCTCGGTCTCCGGCCGCGGCGGCACCGGGCGCGTCCCCGCCTTCAGCGAGACGGCGGCGCTGGCGGCCGTCCACCGCCGCTCCGGCCGGGGGACGTCGGGCTAGGCCCTGTTGTCGTCAAGGTCCCGTCGGGCCCGCGCCGCCCGGCGCCGCACCTGATCCCCCAGACTCCGTCCGGGGGACCCCAGGTCGTCGGGGCGCCCGAGTACGTCCCGTTCACGGGCGCCCCTCCGCTGCCCTGCTTCCCCTCGGCCCTGCGGGCCCGGGGAGACCCCGTGGCACCGGACGCCGCGGGCTCGGCCGGCGCCACTGTGACGACAGGACCTAGGCGGCTTCGGGCTCGGCCACCCAGCCGGCCGCCAGGACCAGCCGCGAGGTCCGGTGGACGGCCAGGAACCCGAACGGCCTGTCGAAGTGCACCTCGGCCCGGCGGGCCCTGTACCTGGGCCGCGCCGGCGCCGCGCAGCCGGCCGCGATGCCGAAGGCGGTGACGGCGGCGGCCTCGAAGCCCTCGGCGTCGAACCGGGCCAGTGCGGACTGCCGTGCCGAAGTGATGGCCAGGGGCTGGGAGCTGACGCCGGGGAAGTGGCCGCGATCCGTGTCGGTGGCGGTCTCCAGCCCGAACAGCCCGGCGTGGTCCAGGAGGTCGTGCTCCGACCGGACTTCGAAGGCCACCGTCTCGATGTCCAGCCGGGGTTCGGGGGAGTGGGCGGCCACCGTGGCGACCCCCAGCCCCGGACCGGGGCGCCCGTCGGGGAGCAGACTCGCTCCCGTGGCGGGGAGGACCCTTGTGACGGCGGCGATCCCGGTGGTGAGCGTGCCACCGGCCGGCGCTTCGGGCTCGCCCAGCACGAGGTGGACGTCCACGCCCGCCGACCCGACGACCTCCAGCAGGGTGACCGCACCGGTGGGGCCGTGCGCCACCCGGACCCGGTCGAGCAGCGAGGTGCTGCGGTACAGCGTGCGGATGCGGCGCCCGGCCCACGGGCCGGTGTGCAGCTCCCCTTCCCACTCGTCGAACGGCTGGATCCACCGCAGCCGCAGCGCGAGCGCGGAGGCGAGGACCATCAGGGTGTCCTCTTCCAGAACCACCGGCATGCGCTCGATCAGCCCGTCCGTCCGGTCCGATGCCCACGCGTCGAGCGCCTTGGCATCGGCGTCCGGGTCCCCGGTCAGCGTCCCCCGGGTGCCGGCCGGGAGCTTCGCCGACCAGCCCTCCTCCAGCGGGAGACCGGCACCGGTCCACAGGCCGGTCGCCGTCCGAAGGCCCCGTACGCCGGCAAACGCGGCCAGCAGCTCCCGGGCGCCTTGGCCCGCGGCCTCGGCGGGTATGCCCAGGGCCTGCGCCAGCTCGGCGCGGGCCGGTCCGCCCGAGCCGTCCGCGAGCAGGGCGAGCAGCGGCCATAGCCCGGCCGCGGTGAACACCGTGCCCGTGCTCCCGGCCGGGGCCTGCGCGGCCGCGGCCCAGTGCGTCGTGAGCCGATTGACCGCCCGCACCGTCGAGTTCCTCATGCGGGGGAGCGTACGTGGAGGGGCGCCGCCGGGCCGGATGATTTTCCGCGGCCCGGCGGCGCCGGTCTGGTGCGGCCCCGGTCAGCGGCCGCGCAGGCCCCGGTCGACGGCCGTCATCAGCTCGCCGTCCGCGGTGTCCGCGTCGAGCGACCAGAACATCGCACCGCCGAGGCCGTGTTCGCGGACGTACCGGGTCTTGGCGCGCAGCACCTGCGGGTCGTCGTACGTCCACAGCGTGGTGCCGTCGAACAGCCAGGCGTGACCGCCGCGCCGGTCCCGGTGGAGCGTGTAGGCGCCGGAGTCGGCCAGCTTCTTCAGCGCCTTGTAGTCCTCGTACCCGGCGGACCAGGTGGCCGGTGCCGGGCCCGTGGCCGGCTGCCCCATGCCGTCCCCGCCACCGCTGACGCCGGTCCAGCCCTGTCCGTAGAACGGCATGCCCATCACCAGCTTGTGCGCGGGCGCGCCGCGCCGGAGCCAGGCGTCAACCGTCCCGTCGACGCTGAAGTCGCCCCGGGCGCGGAGCGCGGACTGCTGGGCGGTCCTCGGTTCGCCGGAGACGTGGAAGTCGTAGCCCTGCAGGGTCACGAAGTCGAGGTCGCGCATGATCCGGCGGACGTCGAAACCCGCGTCGATCTTGGCGGGGGCGGTCGGGACGAAGGCGGTCAGTTCGTACGCGGTCTTCTTCTTCTGGCTCCGTGCGTACGCGTCGAGCTGCGTGCGGAATTCCTTGACCAGCGCGGTGAAGTTCTGCTTGTCCTCGGGCCGGTACTTCGTGTCGGTGTCACCCGCGGAACCGGGCCACTCCCAGTCGAGGTCGATCCCGTCGAACACGCCGGCGGCCGCTCCGGCTCCGCCGCGGGCGCCGTCCTGGGGAAGGTCGCCCTTGATGTAGAGGTCGATGCAGGACTCGACGAAGGCCTTGCGGGAAGCCGGGGTGAGCGCGGCGTCCGAGAAGTGCGTGGACCAGCTCCAGCCGCCCAGCGAGATCAGCACCTTGAGGCCGGGGTGCTTGGCCTTGAGCTCGCGCAGCTGGTTGAAGTTGCCGGCGAGCGGCTGCTCGCCGGTGTCGGCCACCCCGTCGACGGAGTTCGCGGCGTCGAGCGGGCGTACGTAGTCGGCCCAGGCGTCGGCCTCGCCGGGCACGTTCCCGGTGAAGCACTTGCCCTGCGGACTGACGTTGCCGAAGGCGTAGTTGATGTGGGTGAGCTTGCCGGCGGAGCCGTTCGCCTCCAGGTCCTGGACCTGGAAGTCCCGTCCGTAGACCCCCCATTGGGTGAAGTAGCCGACCTTTTTGTACGGACGGTCGTGGCCGCCGTCGGCCTGCGCGGCGGCGGCGGGCGCGAAGGCGGTCAGCAGGGAGAGGGAGCAGGCGGCGACGGCGAGCCTGCCGAGCATGCTGCGGCGCATGGGCTTCCTTTGCGGATGCGGGGAGCGAGGAGCGGGGCGTGTGCGCGTGCGCTGTGCATGCCGGAAACTATTGGTCTGGACCAGAGTGGTCAAGGGGGCGGCCGAAACCCGCCCGCTACGGGAGCGGCAGGCTCCACTGGCCGACGTCGTCGGCGAGGCCGGTGTTCAGGGCGAACTGAACCGCGGCCGGGTCGGCGTCCGCCGGGAGCCGGAAGGCGATGAAGCCCTCCGCCGTGCCGCCGGGATCGAGGGTGACGGTCTCGGGGAAGGCGGGCCCGGCGGTGGTGGGGACGTCGTCGCCGGTGTACCGCTGCCCGGCGGAGTCCAGTAGGTGCGCGGCCGGTGCGGGGGAGTCCTGGTAGACGGCGGTCCCGGTGTTCTCCAGGCGGAAGCGGGCCGCGACGAGCCGGTCGCTCCCGGCGGGCTCCGGACCTGCGGGGGCCGCCGGGTCCACCACCTGCGTCAACGTGACGTCGAGCCGCTGGCCGGGCCCGTTCCCGGAGAGGGAGATCGTCTCGCCCGAGCCGCCCGGGGCCGCGCCCAACAGGGCGGGCGCAAGGAGCGCGAGCGCGAGGAGCGCCGGCGCGAGGAGCGAGCCCCGCACCCGCCCCGGTCGTCGACTTCGGGGCATGACGGAACCTCCCGCTCCATGGGTCCCCTCACCACGATCCTCCCCACCCCGCGGGTTCGCCACCCGCGCCGGTCCGGTGCGGCGCCGCCCTCAGGGCCGCTTGGGGGCGTCTTGCTCACCGGTGGCGGCTCCCTCACCGGTGGCGGCGCTGTCGGTGCCGGTGTCGGTGTCGGTGTCGTCGGAGGGGAGGAGACGAAGGCGCGCCGCCGCGAGCCGCTCCGCGTAGTCGGCCGCGAAGATCTCGGGGAGGGCCGTGTCCAGCGTTCCCGCGAGCCTGTGGATGGGGGCCCACACCGCCTCGTCCTCCACGAGGCGGCTGAGGTTCGTCATCTGCACCCGCTCCAGCCAGTCCGACAGGACCAGGGCCTCGTCCCGGGTGAGTTCTATGGTGATCGGTGCGTGGTCCACCGTCAGAACATACTCCGGGGAAGGACTCGCACCCGGTCGAGCGAGGAATTGATTGGATCTCCGGGCCCGTTCGTGCCATGGTTGGTCCCACCGAAGGGGTGTAGCTCAGCTGGTCAGAGCGCCGGTCTCCAAAACCGAAGGCCGCAGGTTCGAATCCTGCCGCCCCTGCAACACCGACGGCACGCTCGTCGAGAACGCCCGACCGAGAGCACGGCTCCCGGCCGGGCGTCGCTGTTTCCCCGGACCGGCCGCGATCAGACGGCGGCCGGCGCGAAGCTCGGCATCGTCGGGATCGTGGCGGCCAGCCAACCCTCGGAGCTCGTGGTGAAGTGCGGCGCGGCAGAGGTCTCCCACCAGGAGCGGACCGCGGTGGTGGTTTCCTCCCGGCCCGTGCGCCGGTCGACGTAGGCCGTCTCCCGTTCACCGGTCAGGCGTACGGCGACCCGCCCCCGCTTGCAGCCGTCCGGGTACTCGTTCCAGTTGACCCCGGCCTGCGACCACAGCAGTTCCTGCAGGCCACCGGAGGAGACGCCCTGGAGGCGCTCGTGGGGGAAGTGCGCCTGCGCGGCCATGCTGATGCTGTTGCGCACGGCGTCCCGCTGCCGCCACAGGAAGTAGTTGGCGACCTCGATCGGATCGGAGATCGTGAACAGGCGGGCGTCGAACAAGGCGCGCTTGCCCGGTCGGCGTTCGTTCAGGACGGCCGTGGCCAGCGACGCGGCGACCGACAGCTGTTTGGCGACCACGCCGCCGAACCAGGGCTCGGTGCCCGGGCTGTCGAAGTCGGTGTGGAGGACGCTGATCTCGTCGGACTGGGTGTACGCGAACTGCGCTCCGGCGATCTCCGCGCAGAGTGCCTCGGCGACGGCGTCCATGTCGGCCATGAAGGCCTCGTCGAACGGCCGGGCCGCGCCGCGCATGTAGGTGTGGAAGGCACGGCCGTCCACCCGCAGCAGCGTGTAGGTCCGGCGCGGCAGGACCGCACGGTGCACCGCCTCGTAGCGTTTCATCCGGTCACCCAGCGGGGTGTTGTCCGACATGGCGTGTCCCTCCCTCGATGCCCCGCCGCCCGCACGGACGCGGTCGATGCGGCTCACGAGGACATCCTCCAGGGTCGTCCACCGGCGCGGGTGTCCGGGGTACGGGACCCGCGCCGAGGTGCCCCCGGACACGGGTACACCGGACACGGGCACGCCGGACATCGTCTACCGTCCTGCGGATGGGGACAGACGTACGACACCGCGACGACCCGTGGCTGGGTCGGGACTGGGGGCCGGAAGCCGGGCCGAGGCTGCGGCAGACCTGGTTCCAAGGGCTGAGCTTCAACGCGGCCGCACCGGACCGCGTCCGGATCCGGTTGCTGGACCTTGACATGGCCCCGTACGTCCTGGCGCGGCGTGACCTGCCGCCCGCCGTCCTCGACGCCGCGGTCGACCACCCGGACTGGCGGGTCCGCGGCCGGCTCACCGAGTGGCCCGCATCCCGCGGGCTCTCCGCCGCCCAGTGGTCACGGCTGGTGCTCGGCGAATCCAGCGGTGCCCGGCGCGAGCTGGTGCTCCAGGCCGCGGCCATGGCCGGGCGGGGGCTGACGCGGGAGGCGTACCGGACGCTGGCCGCGGACCCCTTCGGTCCGGTCCGGGAGGAGCTGGCCTGGATGCTGCCCGCACTGCCCCTCCCGCTGCGCGCCGCCCTGCTGGCGGATCCGCTCCCACGGGTGCGGGCCGCTGCGTGCGAAGCCGGCTGGCGGGACCTCGACGAAGGGACCCGCGCACAGCTGATGGCGGACCCCGACCCCGCCGTGCGGACCGCGGTCACGCTCGCCCGGCACGAGGAGGCGCCGCTCACGGCGGAGTTCTACGACGCCGAGCAGGGGGCGCGCCGCCTCGTCGAGGGGCACCGGCTGGATCGCGACCTCGTCCTGCGGCTCTGCGCCGACGCGGACCCCCGGCTGCGCCGGGACCTGGCCCGCAACCCCTACGTGGACCCCGATCTGGTCGCCGTACTTGCCGCCGATCCCGAGGGCGACGTACGCCTCGCCGTGTCCACGCGACCCGAGCTGACGGAGGAGCAGCGGGCCGCCGTACCGGTCGACATCGACCCGCGGACGGTGCGGGGGCCGATCGCGTGGGTGGTGGCACTGCACGAGGACGAGGAGGCCGTGCGCCGCCTCGCGGCATCTGCGCACCTCCTGCTGCGCAGCAGCGTCGCGACGGCCCGGCGGCTGCCGCCGGACGTGGTGGAGCGGCTGGCCCGGGACGAAGACCGGGTCGTACGCCTCTTCCTCGCCGAGCGGTGCGACGATGCTCCGGCGGACATGCTGCTGGAGGTGTGGCAGTGGTGGAACGGGAGCTACTCCACCCCCGACCGGCCCTACGGGCACCCGAACTTCCCGCGGCGCGATCTGCTCCGCTACGCCGACCACCCGCACCCGCGGCTGCGACAACTGGCCCTCGACGACCCGGACTCGACGCCCGCTCTGGTGGAACGGTTCAGCGGGGACGGGGACGCCGAGGTGCGGCTGCGCGCCGCCACCGATCCCCGGCTGTCGCCGGACTCGGTGGTACGGATGCTCGACGACCCGGACGGCGGGGTGCGCGCGATGGCGGCGCGGCACCCACGCGTGCCCGTACCCGTCCTCGTCGCGCTGCTCGGCGACGAGGACGCGGCGGGGGCCGCGGCCCGGAACCCGGCACTCCCGGTGGCCGTCATGGACCGGATGACCGCCACGGAGGCCCGCCATGCTCGCCGCGACCTCCGTGAGAGGGCGGTATGAGACCTGATGCCCCATTCTTCGTTTCGTGCGGGACGAGCGGGCAGGTCGTGGCGACGTCGGTCGGCTATGGCCGAGGCTGGGTGAACCAGCCTGACTCGGTCTCGGTCAGGATCCCGCGGTCGGCCAGCCGCTTGAGCTTGAGGCGGACGTTGTTGATGTCGTTGGGCGCGACTGCCAGGTCCATGGCCTCGCACACCTGCCGGGCCCGCAGCGGGTGGTCGGCCGCGCTGAACACCGCCATGATCTGCTGGTAGGCGAGATGATCCGGCAGCTTCGGTGCCGGCAGCGCGGGCGGCCCGGGGTCGGGTAGCCCCAGCAGTGTCTTGCGGGTGATCCAGACTTTCTCGGCGGCCCGGCCGAGTTCGTCGAGCTGTGCGGTCAGCTGCGCGACCTGTTCCCGCATCGTCTCGGCCTGTGCGGTGATCTCGCGTTCCCGCTCCTCCAGCCGCTCCTCCAGCCGCTCCTCCAGCCGCGCCGGCACCGCGCCGAGCGTCAGCTTCCCGCCGGTCATGCGGTGCGCCAGACCGGTGTGGTCGCCCCGGTCAGCCGACGCAGCATCACCGCGGTCATCGCCCAGTCCACCCGCGACTGCGAACTGCGGGGCAGATGCTCGTAGTCGCGCACCAGCCTGCGGTGCAGCATCAAGATCCCATAGGCGCGCCTGCGCGACGACGGCGTTCTCGAAGCCCTGGTCGACCAGGGCCTTCTCCACGGCGTCGGTGTCGGCGGCGACCTTGTCCAACAGCGCGATCCCGACGGTGTTCTCGTGCGCCGGCGCGGAGGATCTACTGTCTGGTTGCCGGGTGCGGTGCTGGTCATCCGGTCCTCCCCTGCTCATGAGCCGAGGTAGGTTCCATTTCTTAAGGCATCCGTCCGTAAGAGCGCGGTCCCCAGCGACGTTCTAATCCTGGCCTCAGGTTGATCGGGGACAATGAGCGGCAAAAACATCGACTGGAAGGGGGCGGACCGACGTGCGGATCATGATCGCGGATGATGACGTGGCCATCCGTGAGTCGCTGGAGCGGGTGCTCCAGGTCGAGGGTTACGACACCAGCACCGTCGCCAACGGTCTCGCCGTGCTCGACGGGGTCGTTGGGGCCAGCGGTGACACGCTGGATCTGCTGCTCCTCGACGTGATGATGCCCCGCCTCGGCGGGTTGGAGACCTGCCGGCGGTTGCGGGCCGCGGGTCGGGATCTGCCGGTGCTGATGCTGACCGCCCGTGACCAGGTCTCCGACCGGGTCGCGGGGCTGGACGCGGGCGCCGACGACTACCTGCCCAAGCCGTTCGCCACCGAGGAGTTGCTGGCCCGGGTGCGGGCCCTGCTGCGCCGGCGCACGCCGACCGACGAGGAGTCGCAGATCCTGTCGTTCGCCGACGTCCGGCTCGATCCCGACAGGTTCGAGGCGTGGCGGGGCGGGCGGCCGCTGGGTCTGACCCGGACCGAGTTCTCCCTCCTGCAGGTCCTCGTGAGCAACGCGACCCGGGTCTTGACCCGCGACGCGCTTTTCGAGGCGATCTGGGGCTTCGGCATGAGCTCCACCGCCAACAACCTCCAGGTATACGTGAGCTACCTGCGCCGCAAGATGGAGGCCGAGGGTGAGCCGCGATTGATCTACACGCTGCGCGGCCTGGGATACGTGTTGCGGGAGACTCCTCCGTGAGCAGGCCCGCCGGCCGGGAACCGCGCCGGCTGACTCGATGGTGGCGCCGGCGGTCCCTGCGGACCAGGCTGACGGTGATCGCGGCGACGGCCATCGCGGTCAGCGTGTTCGCGGCCTTCCAGGTGGCCAGCGAGCTACTGGACTGGGAGCTGCAGGACACCGCCCAGAATCAGCTGCGCGCCGACTCCCGCGTCCTGGCGACGAACGCGGAGCGCGCCGGTCCGGCGCAGGTCCAGCTACCGCCGTATCCCGGATCCGGTCGGCTGGTGCGAGTCATCCTGCCCGACGGCTCGATCCGGACACCGGCCGGCCAACCCGCGCTGCCCCCGGTCAGCGAGCACGCCCGGCGCGTGGCGCAGGGCGTGTCGGCCGACCTGATGGAGTCGAACGACAGCGACGACGACGGCTACCTCATCTACACGCTGCGGGCGGGCGACGGCGCGGTCCAGGTGGCCCGCGTCGTCGACGACAGCCCGATCAACCGGTTCGGGTTGGGCATGCTGCTGATCGGGCTGCTCTGCGTGGTCGGCGGCGCCCTTGTCGGGCGGACCGTGGCGCGGACAGGGCTGGCACCGATCGACCGGCTGACCGCCGCCGCGGTACGTGTCGCGCACACCCAGGATTTCGACGCCGACATCCCGGACGAGGGCGGTGGGGAGATCCGGCGGCTGATCCAGTCGATCAACGACATGCTCGCCGCGCTCCGGAACTCCCGGCGGGCCCAGCGGCTGCTCGCCGAGGACGCCGCCCACGAGCTCAAGACCCCGCTCACCAGCCTGCGCCTCAACGTCGAGCTGCTGATCCGGCTCGATCGGCGCGGCACCCTGGACAGCGCACTGCCGGCGGAGAGCCGGACCCGGCTGCTCAACGATCTCGGCGCCCAGGTGGCCGAGTTGAGCACCCTTGTCGCCGAGCTGACCGACCTGGCGCGCGGTGACACCAGCGACGAGAGCACCGAGGTGCTCGACCTCGCCGACGTGGTGGTGGCCGCCGCGACCCGGGCGCGTTCCCGCGTGCCCGACATCGAGGTCACGCTCGACGTGACCTCCGTGTGGGTGAGCGGGCGTCCCGCTGCGCTCGAGCGGGCGGTGCTCAACCTCATCGACAACGCCAGCAAGTGGTCCCCCGCGGACCAGCCGGTCCAGGTCCGGCTCCGTGCCAAGGGCGCGTCGGCGGTGCTCGAGGTCGACGACGCCGGGCCGGGCATCGACGCCGCCGACGTACCGCGGGTGTTCGACCGGTTCTACCGTGCCGACAGCGCCCGGGCGTTGCCGGGATCCGGTCTGGGGCTGTCGATCGTGCAGCGGGTCGTCGACGCCCACGGCGGCCGGGCCACCGTCGCCCGCTCCGCACGCGGTGGCGCGCTGCTTCGGGTCGACCTTCCGGCCGCGGCCCCGCCCGCCCCGATCGCGCGGCTCACCGCCGGGGAGGACACCGCGGTGCGCTGACCCGCCCCGGCGGCGCAGCGCAGGACAAGGGACGGCGGCCCTCGGGCATGGCCCTGCACGGCTCACCGTCGGGGCAGGGCACCGCGATGCGCCGACCCCGGCCCCGGCGCGTGGCGCAGGACCAAAGGGCGGCGGTCGCGGGCCCATGAAAATCCGGGACGGGCCTGGGGCCCGTCCCGGAACTCGTCCGTGCCGCCGCGCTCACCGTTGCAGCGCGGGCTCCTCGTCGTCGGCGAGCGACTGTTGACCGTCCGGCAGCTCCGCCGCCGGACGGGACAGCCGGCTCGGCCACCACATCCGCCGGCCGATCAGCAAGGTGAGGGCGGGCACCAGGACCGACCGCACCAGCAGGGCGTCGAGCAGCACGCCGAAGGCCACCAGGAACCCGACCTCGATCAGCATCACCAGCGGAAGCGTGACGAGGACCGCGAACGTGGCCGCCAGGACCAGGCCTGCCGAGGTGATGACGCCACCGGTGGCTGAGAGGGCTTTGAGCATGCCCTCTCTGGTGCCGAGACGCACGGTCTCCTCCCGGGCCCGGCTGGCCAGGAAGATGTTGTAGTCGACGCCGAGCGCCACCAGGAACAGGAATGCCAGCAGCGGCACCGAATGGTCGACACCCTTGAACCCGAGGATCGTGTCGAAGACGAACACGCTGCCGCCGAAGGCTGCGGCGAACGAGACGATCACGGTGGCCATCAGGACCAGCGGGGCCACGATCGCGCGCAGCAGCAGCCCGAGGACGATCAGGACGACGGCGAGCACCAGCGGGATCACCAGCTTCTCGTCGCGCTTGGTGGTCACCTCGGTGTCGAGGTTCTCCGCACTCGGCCCGCCGACGATCGCCTCCGCCCCGCTCACCGCGTGCACGGCGGTGCGCACCCGCTTGATCGTGTCGTACTCTGCGACGGTGTCCGGCGCGTCCTTCGGGTACACGGAGATGTTGGCCCAGCCACCGCTGGTCTGCTCCGGGATGGCCAGGGCCACACCGCGAGTGTCCCTGACGATGTCGAGCACCCGCTCCTGGTGCGCCGGCCGCGTGAAGATCGTCATCGGCTGGCCGCCGAGCTCCGGAAAGTGCTGGCGGAGAACGGTGAAGCCGGTGACCGACTCCGGCGCGGACAGGAACTGGTCCTGCTCCCGCAGGGCGCCGGTGTTGCCCGCCAGCCCGAGGGCGAACACGCCGAGGACTCCGAGCGAGCCGAGCGTCGCCACCCACCGGCGGCGGCTGATGGCGGTGCCGAGCCGTCCCCACAGCCCCGGCTTCTCCTCCACGGCCGTGCTGAACCGCGGGATGGCCGGCCAGAAGATCCGCCTGCCGAGCACCACGAGCACCGCCGGGAACAGCGTCAGCATGGCCACCAGCGCGCACAGGATGCCGGCCGCACCGATCGGGCCCAACCCGCTGGTGCTGTTCAGGTCCGCGACGAGCAGGCAGAGCAGGCCGGCGACCACGGTGGCCGCGGACGCGACGATGGCCGGCGCCGCGCCGCGTAGCGCGTGGACCATCGCGACCCGGACGTTCTCATGGTGGTGCAGTGCCTCCCGATATCGGGCGATGAGCAACAGCGCGTAGTCCGTGCCGACGCCGAACACCAGGATCGTCAGCAGCGCCGAGTTCTGGTCGTTGACCACGATGCCGAAGCCCTTGACGAGCAGGTAGACGGTCCCCATCGCGGTCAGTGCGGCCACGCCGACGGCCACCAGCGGGATGATCCACAACACCGGGCTGCGGTAGGTGAGGATGAGCAGGAGCGTGACGACGACGATGGTGGTGAGGAGGACCTGCACGTCGATGCCGTCGAAGACGGCATCCATGTCGCCGTCGATCGCGGCCGGGCCGGTCACGTCGAGTTCCAGGCCGGAGGGGCGGTCCTTCGCGGCGTCACGCAACGCGCCGACGATGTCCTCCGGTGCGCCGTAGGTCGTGCTCACCTCGAGGGTGAACATCATCGCCTTGCGGTCGGTGGAGGGGCTCATCGGTGAGCCCTCGTCGTCCTCGCCGGCCGCCGCCGTCGTCTTCGGCGGGTACCGCTTGGCAAGGGTGTCGTAGTGGCGCTCGACCGTCGCGCGGTCGGCGTCGGTCATGCCGCCGGCGCGGTGGTACACGAAGACGAACGTGTTGTTGTCACCGCCGGGGAGACTGTCGTCCAGCACCGCCACCTTGGTGGACTCGGCACTGGCCGGCAGGGTGTCTACGGCGCTGTCGGTGGTGACCGAGCTCAACTTTCCGCTCAGCGGCACCATGCCCGCCGCCAGCACCAGCCACAGGCCGATCACCAACCATGGCACCCACCGGCCTGCCAACCGACCGGCCGGCGCTTCCCCGGACGGCGCTGCGTTGACTGCCATCACTAGCCTCCTGCATACGGGTTGAATCGCTTATCTGGACGCCTACTTCCTACCGAGCGAACCTGAGACGACTGTTAGAGGGCTGTATGCGAGTTCTTGCCTGAGATCTGACTCTGTTATGGGATGAGCGCAGGTCAGGGCTGTTGACGAGCGCCGGTTGCGCGGCGAGGACGAGCAAATCGACTGGGATACGGTCTGGCAGGCGTGTTGCCGCGGCCGGGCGCCCCTGGCATGGGGCCGGGCCAGAGGGCTGTCCCAGCCCGGGCTCTGCGACATACCGCGGTCATGAGTGGAGAGGAATCGACACGGCTGGCGAAAGCCCTCATCGATTCCATGAGGCCGAAGGCATCTCGGAGCGTGAACTCGCGCGCCGCACCTGGCTGAGTGAGCGACCATCAGGACCTTCGAACGCGACCGGGGAGACCTGCCCACCCCGATCGTTGCGCGAAGTTTCGAGGAAGTCCTCGGCTGGGCTCCGGGCAGCATCAAGACCGCGCCGTCCGAGGCGATGGGTCGTGAGGCATCGGCCGACTCGGCCATGGACCTCGAGTAGGCGCGCTGGGCAGGGCTGAATTCCGGGCGATTGCGGTCGTGGCCTGGTGAACAGTCCCGGCTCGGTTTCGGCCAGGATTCTGGCCTGGTCAAACGCTTCAGTTTGACGCGGACGTTGTTGACGTTGTTCGGTGCGACGTTCAGGTCCATCGCTTCGCACACGTTGCGCGCACGCAAGGGGGCGTCGGCTTCGGCGAACACGGCCATTCTGCTGGTAGGCGGGGCCGTCCGGCAGGGCCGCAGCCGGCGCCAGGGGTACCTCGTCCGTCAGTTCCAGGAGCGTTTTGCGGGTGATCGCGATGTGTTCGGCGGCCCGGGCGAGTCCGTCCAGCAGTGCGATCTGCTCGTGAGCAGCCTCCGTTTCCATGGCGATCTGCCGCTCGCGGACCTCCAGGCGGGCCAGCAGGGCGCCGAGGGTCTGCTACGGGTGGCCGCTCACACGCCGCGCCAGGCCAGGGCGGAGGTGCCCGTCAGCCGACGGGCCATCACGTCGCTCAGCGCCCAGTACACCCGTGACCCGGCCGAGGCCGGGCGGTGTTCGTAGTCGCGGACCAGCCTGCGGTGGAGCATCGAGATCCCGTTGGTCTGCTCGACCCTCCAGCGGATCGGTTGCGGAACGAAGCCACGGTCGGCCGGGTTGCGCTCGACCATCTCCACCGCGATGCCCAGGCCGGCGCCGTGGTCAACCACGGTCTTCTTGAATCCCTGATCCACCAGGGCCTTCGTCACCGTGGAGGTCCCGGCCGCGACCTTGTCCAGCAGCGCGGTGCCGAAGGCATTGTCGTGTACGGAGGCGGCCAGCACCACCACAGCGACCACCAGGCCCAGCACGTCTACGGCCAACCCGCGCTTGCGGCCTGGCACCTTCCTCGAGGCTTCCCGCCCGGTCGTGGCCGCGGGCACTCCGGCGGCGGCATGGAGACTCTGCGTGTCGAGCACCACCAGGCTCGGGTCGGCTAACCGGCCCCGGCCCTCACGCACCTGCCAGGCAGTAGGTCGTGGATGACCTCGTCAGTGCCATCGTCGCGCCACTTATAGAAGTAGTACTTCACCGCGCCGGGCGGTGGCAGGTCGTGCGGCAGGCAATCCCACTGGCAGCCGGTACGGGACTGGTACAGGAGCGCGTTGGCGATCTCCCGCATCTCGTATCTGTCCCGATGGCCTCTGACGGAGGGGTGCTTGGCCTTCCATTCAGTGGTCACCGGCTCGATCAGTGCCCAGCGTTCGTCGGACAAGTCGCTCTTGTAGGGCCTGAGTTCGCTCACCCTGCGACTGCAACACGGACAGATCCGTCGGCCAGCCGGAAGCTCCCGCAGTCACGCGATCAGGCGACACCGAAACAGACATCAGCTCACGTACCGCCCTCCGAGAGGGGCCGCCGACCCTGTGGGGCCGACGGCGGCGGGGGATGAGCAGTGGTGCTCGTGGTGCTCGTCCCCCGCTGCGCGCGTGCTAGGCCGAGGGCTCCTTGGCGCCCGGCTCCTGGTAGCCGTACGGGCGCGTGATGATCTCCATCCCGTGGCCGCTCGGGTCCGTGAAGTACACCCCGCGGCCGCCGTCGTTGTGGTTGATCTCGCCGGGGTGCCGGCCGTGCGGGTCGGCGAAGTACGGGGCCCGCGCCGACCGGATCTTCTCGAACGCCGCGTCGAACTCCTCCTCCGAGAGGAGGAACGCGTAGTGCTGCGGGGTGATGGACTCGGCCGGGATGGTCGCGAAGTCCAGGGTGACGCCGTTCCCGGTGTCCACGGGGATGAAGGGTCCCCACTCGGTCCCGACCTCCAGGCCGAGGACATGGGCCAGGAAGGTGGCGGACTCCCGGTTGTCACGGGAGTGGATGATCGTGTGGTTCAGATGGACGGACATGAGTGAATGCCTCCGAAAGGCACGTCACGGCACCTCCATGCCTCACCCGGTCGGTGACCGACACGCGATGCCGTGATCACGATCCTAAACACCCCGTTCGGGTGAAGTCCACCCCGTTCGGGCGAAGTCCACCCTGTTTGACCCGACCCCGCCCGCTGCCCGGCTGCGGCCCGTATGTGGTCACGAACTCCCGTACACCGCGTTGACGTTGTCCTGCGCCGGGTGGGTCCGGCCGGCCGGGCCCGCCGCGAACACCCGCAGGAGGTTCTCCGTCACCCGGGTGGTCAGCGCTCCCGAGCGCGCGTCCAGACCGTGGTTGCGTCCGCTGCGGCCGTCCCCGGTCGCGTCCAGGGCCTCCACCCACCGCATCGTGCCGGTCGCGAACACCCCCGCCCCGCTCGCCACCGTGTAGTAGGCCGTGTCCTGGTGGCTGGGCCGCCCCTCGCACACCACGGGGGAGTGGGCCAGGATCTCGATCGGCCGGGGCGTCGGGAAACTGGTGTCGACCTTGTCGTACTCGACCCCGACCAGGTGCTCGAAGCGGTCGCCCGCCCGCACCCCGGTGCCCTCGAAGAGCCAGTGTCCGGGGTTGGTGACCACGTACGGGGCGTCCACCGGGTAGCCGTCGTAGATCACGCCGAGCAGCGAGCTCTCCGGGTCAGCGCCGGGCACGGAGCGGAAGTCCACCGTCGCGGGCTGGCCGCGCTTGAACCCCGGGTCCTGCTCGTAGGACGACTTGTAGCAGACCAGCGTGCGGTCCGGCCCCAGGTCGGAGGGCTCCAGCCGGATCCGGCGGTAGCAGCAGTTCGCGCCCAGGATCGCGATGTTGGTACCGGCGTCGCGGGCGGCCGTGAAATGGGCCCGCTGCTCCGGAGACCAGTACTCGTCGTGCCCGAGCGAGAGCACCGCCGCCGCTCCCTCCAGGAGCCGCTTCTCCCGTGCCACGTCGGTGGTGGTCGTGTAGGCGAGGGGTATGCCGAGCCGCTCGGCCAGCGCGATCAGCGGGGCCTCGTAGACCAGGAACAGGCCCGCGCCGTCGTCGTACTCGTACGGCCGGTCGAAGCTCACGGCGAGCGAGCGGGAGGCGAAGCCGCCGCTGGGACCGTCGTAGCTGCCGTAGCCGCCCCACCGGTTGTACGCCTGCCAGGTGGCCACCGCGTTGACCACGACCGTACGACCGGCGGTCACCGCGGACCGCACGGTGAGCGGTACGAACCGTCGGCCCTCGCCGCCCTGCGCGTCCAGCCGTAGCAGGTAGCTGCCCTCCGGCCAGTCCTTCGTCTCGACCGTGGCGGTACGGGTCCACCGGGTGCGGACCATCCTGGTCCCGGCGTCCACCGTGTGCTCCGGCTGTCGGACCCCGGGCAGGGCCTCGGAGCGCCACACCAGCCGCGCCCGGGCCCCGCCGTACCAGCCCATCCGGTAGGCGGAGACGGTGAACCGGGGTGCGGTCGTCGACACGTGCAGCCCGAAGGACTCGCCGGGCAGGACGCTGACCTTGTCCGCGAACCCCTCGATGGCGCGTGCCGGGCCGGCCTTGTCCACCGGCCAGTCGGCGTGGCCCGGGCGGGCGTTCTCGGCCTTGACGTCGAGACCCCGTGCCGCGGCCGCCGACGGCCTCTTGCCCGGCGCTGCGGACTCCGAGGCCGCCGCGGACCGCGGCTCCGACCCGGATGCGGATGCGGAGCCGGAGCCGGAGCCGCCGGAACGGTCGCCGTCGCCGTTCGCGCAACCGGCCAGGACCCCGAACCCCGCAGCCGTGGCCGCCCCCGTCGCGATCGCGAGGAACCGCCGCCTGCCTGCGTCTTCGCCGTCCGAGCCGGGCCCGGCCGAGTACATCTGATGCATGGAGTGCACGTTATGTGATGCTCTGGCCCGGACTTCCACCGGCCTGTTCGACGGACATGGCCTAGGCTGACCCCCGGTTGTTCCGGCCACCAACTGACCACGGGGGAACGCGAGATGACGTACGACACCGCACACGCACCGGGCGCGGTCCGGCAGCTGTGGCAGCTGCTCGAACCGGTACACGCCGTCGTCTACTTCGCCCCCGAGGCCTACGAGGAGGCCGGCGCGCTCGGCTACGCCACCGACGACAGGTGGCCGATGTACTTCGCCTACCGGGCCGCACCGCTGGGCCCGGCCGGAGCGGGGCTCGTGAACGCCCTCTTCTACAGCTTCAGCCCGCGCATGGTGGACCACTACCTCGCACGGTCCTGGGACACCGCCCCGCCTGCCCGGGTGCTCGCGGCCCGTGCCGTCGCCGCCGACCGCTCCCTCCATGCCCTGCTCGGCGAGCGCACCGCCGCACCGGACCTGGCCGAGGCCGCCCGGCTCGCCCGGCGCGCCGCCGAGGCCGTCACCACCGGCGGGCGCCCGCTGGCCGCCGCCAACGCCGCCCTGCCCTGGCCCTCGGCACCGCACACCGTGCTCTGGCACGCGGCGACGATCCTGCGCGAGCACCGCGGGGACGGCCATCTCGCCGCCCTGCAGGCCCACCAGCTCGACCCGGTCGAGTCCCTGGTCCTGCAGTCCGGCGTGGGGGCCGCACCGGCACCGTGGTTCGAGAGCCGCCAGTGGTCCGCGGGCGAGTGGAACGCCGCCCGCGAGCGGCTCGCCTCCCGGGGCCTGCTGGCCGAGGACGGCGCGGCCACCGGGGCGGGGCTGGCGCTGCGCACCGGCGTCGAGAAGCTCACCGACGAGCTCGCCTCGGACCCGTGGTCGGAGCTGACCCCGCAGGAAGTGGCCCGGCTCGCGGAACTCCTCGTCCCGCCGGTCCTCGACATCGTCGGCGCCGGGATCCTCCCGACCCAGGGGACCCTGGGCATCGGAGTGAAGTACGACTACGAGGCCTGATCCGGCGCCCGCGGGAAACCCCCGCGACGTACGCGTTCTCCACGCTCGGCCCGCCCGTGACACCGCCGGGCCGCAGCGCCGCCCTCGCGGCGACCCACGGGTTCGACGGCCGCGCACGGCGCGCCCACACCGGGGAACCCCTGCGCATCGGGCAGCGCGGCAGCGCGCTGGCCCGGCAGTGAGGTAGCGCGGTGGTCCGGCGGAGCGGTGCCCGGCGGCTGAGCGCGCCGCCGGCCTACGTACCCGCGCCGCGTACCCGCGCCGCGTACCCGCGCCGCGTACCCGCGCCGCGTACCCGCGCCGCGTACCCGCGCCGCGTACCTGGGCCAGTCCGAGCCTCCATGGCCGAATCGGCCTTCTGACAGAGAGGGGCCGGGCTGTGTTCAGCTGCTTGCCGGCACCTGCCGGGCGTCATCGGTCCGGTGCCGCACCGCCGGTATGCACCCGAGGACTTGGGAGAGAACATGCCTCGCACCACTCGATCGGCGGCGGTCGTCGCAGCCACCGCCGTCGCTTTCGCCGCCGCTCTGACCGGTACCGCCGGGGCCGATGCCACCGGTGTGACCGCGCCCGAGGCCCAGGTCGTACCCCGGCCCGTGTACTGGGCCGCACCGGCACAGGGCGTGACGGTCGCCGCGCCCCAGCGGTTACTGAACCAACCCGTGCGGATCACCAACGACTTCGCCAAACGCCCCACCACCCAGTGTCTGGACGTGGATGCGAACGGCGGCGGCAACGGCACGGTCGTCCAGGTCTGGCAATGCAACGGGACCACCCAGCAGCGTTGGTACCTGTGGAACAACGGCGCGCTGGAGAGCTACCGCTTCCCCGGCAAGTGCCTGGACGCCGACCTGGGCGGCGGTGGCCGCAACGGCACCAAGGTGCAGATCTGGGACTGCAACAACACCCCGCAGCAGAGCTGGTCCCACCCGTCGGGCGACCGTGCGATCTACAACGCACGCTTCTACAACGGCGGCAACATCGTCATGGACCGCGACGCGAACGTCCTGGGCAACGGGGCCCGCGTCCAGCTGTGGCAGAAGAACTTCCAGTCGCAGCAATGGTGGGACGTCTGGGCCGACTGACCTCGGCAGCGCCCGGCCCGTGCATCCTCCGGCTCCGGCAGCAGCTGGGCCCGCCCCGCGGAACGAACGCGCGGGGTGATCTCGGTGCGCCCCTCCGCTTTCCCCCGCACGGCACCGGACGCCGCGGGCTCGGCCGACGAGATCCAAAAGGGCTGGCCCAGGTCACCGCACTAATCGTCGAACTCGAAGCCCGAAGTCTCCGCACGGGCAAGGATGTCGGCGACCGCGTCGGGGCTCGTGATGACGGATTCAACGACCGTCTTGAGGCGCGTGAGGTCGCCCAGGCTCCCTGTCGCGCAGAACATGCCGGCCTCGCTGTCGAAATCGAGGCGCTCGGCAACGTCCGGCCACGCAAACCGCATGAGTCCTTCCCAGAAGTACCCGTTCGGCTCGTACCCGGCGGCAACGACTGCGGCATCGGCAGCCAGGCCACCGGCATACATCGTCAGCGAGTGCTCGCCGTCGAAGTCATGCAGGTTCATCGTCACGATGCGATCATCGCATGCCCAGTACACGGGCTGCCCGATCCCTCGAACCGCTCGGCCGGCCCCTCGGGCTCCCGGCCCCGTCGAACCCTTCGGGTCACAGCAGTGGGGGTTGATCAGGCCGCCTTGAGTGGGGTGCCTTCGTCCGTCCACCGGTAGGGCTCGGCGGTCTCGTTGTGCCCGATCGCGTACGTCTCGGACCTCTCGATCAGGCCCTCGCGGCTGGCGAAGTCGCCGTGCCGCAGGACCCGGCGGGTGAGCCAGCCGCGGACCTCGTGCGGCTCGAGGTCCAGATCTGTCAGGATCCGGCCGACCCGGGAGGCGGATACCGGCGCGCAGCGCGTACCGGCCACCCGCTTGGCGATGGCCCGGTACGACCAGGCCCGCCTCCGGGTACGGCGGCGCGCTCGTCGCGGTGGCCCCGATCGCCACACGCATGGGACTGTGCTACGCCCTCGCATCGAGCCTGCTCGGCCTGCTCTGCACAACCTGGGGGACACCGGGGTGGCTCCTCATGGGCGGCGTCTTCGTCGCCTCCGGTCTCACCATGCCGTACGTGATCCAGTGGGCGGGCCGCAGCCGGGAACTGGCGGACAACGCCGACCGAACCTGACTGCACCCGACTGGCCCCGGCTGAACCGAGATCGCGAGAGAGGGCACCGGGCTGGTCATGTCCCGCGCGAGGTGCACGAGGCCACGGCGGTCCGCTGGCAACAGCAGTGGCCTGAGCTGACCGTGCTCGGCTGGCCGTCGGAGCCGGTCGTCCGAGAGCCCCTCTCCAACTCACGGCCCCTATCAGCTCTGCGCCGTCCGACCTCGCAGCGCCATCGGGGTCCAGGCGGGTCGGCCGACCGGGTGACCAACCGGAGCGCCGGCTTCCCATCTGAAATCGAACGGAATTACGATTCGAGGGTGACTGATGCAGGCTCCTTCCCCGACCACCTCCTGCAGCTGCAGGAACGCCTTCACCGCGCGCACGCCGACCACCGTGCCTACCTGGCCGGGCTGCCCTGGAGCGTGGAACCCGTGGTCGGGTGGAAGCGGGGCGAGCGGTTCTCCCACCGCGGCGACGTGCCCGACAGCCCCGGCTGGAGCGACGAGCAGAAGGAGACCGTCGACCGGATGCGGGCCGAGCTCCGGGAGCTGTCGATCGCCGTCGTCGACCACGCCTACTGGGCGAGCGTCCCGCGCGAGCGCCTCATGGACACCCGCATGCAGCTCAAGAGGCAGGCCCGCCCGGCGGAAGCCAGTAGCGTGGCCGAGACGGCGTAGTCGGTCACGCCGGACCCCCTCTTGCCCCCTGCCGCCAGCCCCGGCCCTGGATCAACTCCTGTTGGTACGCCGCTGGCTGGAGCTCACCCTCGCTCACGTCGACGAGGGTGGTGCCGCTGTTCATCGCTGCGTGCGGCGGGTGAGGCGGGCGGCGGCGAGGTGGAGCACGTTGTCGCTGGGCTCCCGGGGTGTGCTGTCGAGATTGGCGGCGTGACTTCGCAGCATCGAGACCAGGTGCCGGCCGACAGACGGGCCTTCGGCGGGGATGCCCCGATCGAGGGTGGCGGCGAGCATGTCGGCGAGTTCGCGGGTGTGGTGGGCGAGGGCGTCGGCGGCGAGCCGGGCCGCCTCGGCGGGGCGGTGGCGGCGGGCGAGCTGCTGGGTGAGGGCGGCGAACGCTTCTCCGGGCAGGGCGGGGAGGGGCTGCTCGGCGTCGAGCTCGTTGGCGAGGCGGCGCAGCATGGCGGCGGCGGTGGCGCGCGGGAGGTTCGAACGGACGTCGGCAGGGCCCTGGTTCGGAAGGGTGACGATCAGGCGATGGGTGTCGAGGGAGGCGAGGGTGACGACGTCGGGTGTGCGGTTCACGGGGGTGGGACTCCTTGTCCGGGGTCGCAGTAATACTCACGCACGCGGACACGGCGAGGGGCTGGAACGGCACCCGTGAGCTGTTGTGCGGGGTCCATGGGTCGTGGGCGGGGTGGGGCGGGGCGGTGAGGCGGTGAGGTGGTGGGGCGGGGTGGGGCGGATGCGGTGCGGAACGCGGCGATTGCGGCGCCTCCGGGGTTGGACCTTGAGCGCGGGGTCGTCGGTCAGGTTGCGAAGACGGCCACGAGGGTCTCGCCCCCCCGGGGGGAGGACGTCTTCGTAATTTCCTCACATGTGGAAACTAATTTCAACGTATGCTGAAACTCTCGCCGAGGGGAAGTCCCTCCTGTAACCGTTACGGAAGGTGATGCGGTGTGACTGGTCGAGGCCCTCGAGGACCTCGGGGTGAACGGGGAGTGCAGGCGGACAAGATCGTTGCTGTCGCCCGCAGATCCTTCGCCACGCGCGGCTACGCCGCGACCTCGCTCCGGTCGGTCGCGCAGGAGGCCGGTGTCGACCCCGGCCTGGTGAACTACTACTTCCGTACCAAGATCGGGCTGTTGGAAGAGGTGATGCAACCCCCCGAGGCGTTCGGCGCAGCCGTGGCCGCCGCCGCCGAACAGCCCTTGGAACGCCGGGGGCACGCCTTCGTGCAGGCCGCCCTGAGCCTGTGGGAGGACCCCGTCTCTGCCGAGACCCTGCGCTCCATCATCCTCACTGCCGCCCAGGAACCCGCCGCCCTGCAACGCCTGCGGCAGCTGTTCTCCGAACTTGTGCTGGCCGTCGTCTCCCACAGCCTGCCCGACACCGAACGCAACCTGCGGGCCAGCCTCATCTCCACCCAGATCGTCGGCATGGTCATGAACCGCTACATCTGGCAGATCGGCGCCATCGCCACCCTCCCCGCCTCCTCCGTCACCGACCTCATCGCCCCCACCATCCAGCACTACCTCGCCGACCCCCTGCCGCCGAGCCTCAGCGACGACAGCCGGAGCCCGGGCTGACCCGACCGCTCCAGCGAATCCCGCCAACCGCTCTCCGGCGCACCACAAAGCCGGCCACGTGCGCGGCGGCCGTTCTGCTCCCGCGCGCGGGAAGCCTGTCCAGGCCCATCGGGGAGTGTGACGCGCACCTGTCGGTCATCCAGGACGCCCGTCCACTCCCAGCGGAACTCACCGTGCTCCTCACCGGACTCGTCCGCCAGCTCGACGGCCTGGCCGCCGAGCAGCCGCTGGTCGCGTCGAAGGCTCTGGCCGACGTGCGGCACGTCATCGCCCCGGTCGGCGAGGACGCCGCCGCCCACGCGCTCGCCCGCAGGAGCACGAACGTCAGCCGGCCAGCTCGACCGAACCGTCAAGATCGCTCTCGGTAGGGGCCGTTGGGCCAACGCGCAAGGTCCGCGCGACCGTTGAGCAGGCCATACCCTGGGGGGCTCGTGAAGGTCCTTGCGGCTTGGCTGCTCTGTCAGCTGCCCACGCGGCCGTACTGCCTGCCGAACTGCCTGCCGGGCTGGCCGTATCGTCCGCATCCACTGCTTCCGCCGCCTCAACCGAGTACGACGTCGTCAACCGGGGCAGCGGCAAGTGCCTCGCTGTCGACTGGGCGGCCGAATACCACGTGCTCAGCATCCAGTGGGCCAAGGGCAGCAGTGTCTGGGGCACTTTCTACGAGATCAAGAACGGTGACGGCCCGTGTCTCGGCACGTTGGCGGGAGGCACCAGCAACGGCACGGACATCGTTGCGCGGGAGTGCAACGGAGCCAACGACCAGAGGTGGTTCGTCGACCCCGTCGTGAACCCACCGGAGTACCGGACGATCCGCAGTCTGGCGGCCAGGTTCGCCGGCTCCAACAAGTGCCTCGGCATCTACAAGGAAGCCACCCAGGACGCTGCGTTGACTGCCACGCTGTGGGACTGCAACAGCCGTTGGGACCAGCAGCAGCAGGTGCAGCCCTGAACTAGGCGTTCCCCGGTGAGACCGGCCCTCGAGAGAGCCGGTCTCACCGGATTCCTCGAGGTCGAACTCGACGAATCCTGGCGGCTGTCGAGCAGCCGGGTCCCAGCGACGCGGGCGACAGCTTCTCCGCCTGACGTTCGGCGGACTCGGGTCTCGCCCGGCGTGTCCGGCGTGGGCTTCGGCGTGCAGCCGGCCCCCCCGACTCCCAGGCCCCGCATCTGCGACCTGCAGAAAGCAAAAATACGTACCTCCGGCCACGTCCTGGCCCGCCCGCCGCGGCAACCCGGCGGGCGGGCCAAGCCCTTCGCTACGGCGCGCTCTTGGAGGGCGTGGGTTCGCCCTCGCTGGTGTTGCAGCTGACGCACAGCGGCCCGCGGATGTAGCCGTAGCCGTAGCCGTGGCAGTGATCCCACCCTGCCGCCGGACCCTCCTTGCCCAGGCGACGCGGCCGATGAGGGCGGGCATCGTGGCCGATGCGGCGTGATTGACTTGCCGAAGACGGGTGTGGAAGCCTGCTCGTGATCTTGGATCGCCTTGCCTCGGGGGAGACATGCCGTTCTTCAAAGCCGTCCTGTTCGACTGGGTGGGAACGCTCATCGTCCCCAAGTGGGGGCCGGCCCAGGGGCAGCCGAAAGGGGGCCTGTGGATCGAGCGCTCATTGCGGCAGCTCGGACGTGACGCGTCGCAGTCGCAGGTGCAGCGGATCAGCTCGGCGTTGAGTACGGCGGGTGAGCGGCCGGACGTCGAGCAGGGCTGGGTCCGAGCCGACGCGTCAGCCGAGTCGCACCGCCGGGGCTACGACCGCTGGGTGAACGCTGCTGGTATCGACTCCGCGTTGGCCCAGGAGATGTACGCGGCGTTGTCCGACCCCACCGACGCTCGTTTTGCCACCGACACCGAGTCCAGTCTCAGAACCGTGAAAGCGGCGGGGTTGAAGGTGGCGGTCATCAGCGACATCCACTTCGACATCCGCCCGGGTTTCGTCAAGAACGACCTCGACGGTTACGTCGACCAGTTCGTGCTCTCCTTCGAGCACGGCCTCTGCAAGCCCGATCCCGCCATCTTCCGCGTTGCCCTGGACGCGCTCGGGGTGCAGCCCTGCGAGGCCCTGATGGTCGGCGATCGCTCCGGCTACGATGGCGCGGCTGTTGAAGCTGGAGTAGCCACCCTGCTTGTCCCGCCGCTGACACAGGTCTCCCAGGCGCGGCTGCACCTCGTGCCCGCAGCCTGCGGCATCGCTTCTCCCTGACGGCTCCGCCAGCGGAGCGGCCTCCGCGAGCGGCGGCCGCTCCTGACCGGGAACGGGGCGTCCCGCCCAGTGAGCTCTTTCAACCTGGGCACTGATCGGGTGACAGCGGCAGGGCGCGCAACGCACGAGACCCCGTGCCGTTGAGGGAGGTGTTCGAAGTCTCTACTCATGGGCACAGGAGCCCCGTTGGTTCCCCATCCTGCCGCACTCGGACTCCCGCACGCGCTGGTCGCCTTGGTGTACCTGCGCAAGCACGCCCCCCTTGCACAGATGGCCGCCGGCTTCGGGATTTCCGTCGGCACCGCCCTTGCCTACACCTCCGCCGTGGTTGCTGTCCTCGCCGACCGGGCCTATCAGGGAGGTGGACCGTGGGTGACCACCGGAGGTAAACGGCCTCCCGGCGGCGAACTGCTCCTGGCCCAGAGCGCGGTCAACCGAGTACTGGCCCCGGCCCGGGTACCCGTCGAACGTGCGATGGCGAGGCTCAAGATGCGCCCTAGAAGGTGCAGAGCGAAGCTAAAGAAGGACATGTGTGGAAAGCCGACCCATACGTCCCACTCGGGGACGAGGTCGAAGGTCTACCTCACGTCCGACTCGCGCGGTGATGCGGTGACAGGATCGCCGCGCTTCGAGCCAGTGCGGGCTCCTCTTTGCACCGGGCGGACGTCTCATTGAGCGGGAAGATCCTTGAAAGGGAGCGTGAGAGGCATGGCCAGTATCCGCAAGCGCCTTCCTGCTGTTGCCGCTGCTTCGGCGGCGGTCATTGCCGTCGCTGGGAGCATGGTGCTACCAGCCGCCGCAGTCGCAGTCCCGAACCTGCTCTCGCAGCCGGACACGTGCAAGTCGGGGTATGTGTGGCGTGAAGCAACTGGACCCGGGGATCATGTCTGCGTCACGCCCGGTGTCCGCGCCCAGGCTCAGGACGACAACGCCCATGCCGCAGGTCGACGGGTCAGCCCCAGTGACCCCACCTGCATCTCCGGGTATGTATGGCGCGAGGCGACCGCGAACGACCTCGTCTGTGTCACGCCCGGCACCCGCGCCCAGACAAAGGACGACAACGCCCACGCCGCCAGCCGCGTACAAGGGAGCTGACCTGGGTCTCGGCTGGTCCGTAGCCGGTGGTCTGTTGGGGTGGCGGGGCGAGCGAACGGAAGCCGTACCCGAGCGATTTGTCGGATGGACCGTGGTAGTTGATCGAGCCGGTGATTACGGTTGGAAGGACCGGCACCGCTCGGTCAGCGGCCACCAAGGCGCCTATGCGATGAGGTCGTGAACGCGATCCCCTACCAGAGCCGGACCGGCCGTCAGTGGGTCTACCCGCCCGCACGACCTGCCGCCGGAGAGTGCGACCTTCGCGCACTCGCACCATCCCGCGCTCCCGTCCCGAACGCGGCATGGCGGCCGAAGTCTTGGCTGAAAGGGTCAGTCGGAGGCAGACGCAACGTGGCGGGGATGACCCCGCACACACCGAGGCGGGTCACGACCAGGCGGGTGCGGCCCCGCAGCTTGGCGAAGCCCGCCCGATCGCCGGGCGCGGGAGTTGTCACCGTGAGGATCAGGGCGAAGGCAGGCGGGGGAGTGGATACCCAACAGGGTTCGGGGTGCGTCGAGTTCAAGGCGAACGACGCGGTCGAAGCCCAGCTGCCATCCGTAGGGGCCGACCGGCCGAGGCCAGCCAGCACGCCGCGGGCAATGTTTCCGGCTGTCATCGTGACGAAGGCCGGCGCTAGGGCGACGAGCACGTCTAGAGCCTGTCTCTTTGACTGGTGGCTGGTTGATTAGTCCGTTGCGATGACGGACAGCGAGTTGATCATTGACCTGCGGGGTCGGCGGATCGAGACACTCAACGATTTCTGGGACGCGGTGAGCGAGCCGTGCGGGCTGCCGGAGTGGTGTGGTGGGAATTTGGACGCATGGTCGGACACCATCAACACCCGAGGTATCTCGGACGTGATCGACAGCCATGACGTCCTTGTCATGCATGTAGACAAGCGGGGGCTCTTCGACGGGAGTCGGCGGGAAGGCCGGGCACTGGCCGAAATTTTCGAGCCACCTCAGAACCGGCTGGTCATCCACGCAACAGGCTGACGATTGAGGAGGTCGGCGAGGTGAAGCGCGGTTTGGTATGCGATGGCCAGGTAGTTGGTCGGTTCGCATGGCCAGGCCGTGCCGCTGCTTTGAGGCGGGCGATGCAGCGTTCGGCCGTGTTCCGCTGCTCGTATACCGCGCCGTCGAAGCCAGGCGGGAGACCCCTGCCCTGCCTCGCCGGTGGCGGTGACCGATCTGGTCAGCGGGCTGCGGGATGACAGCGCGGATACCGCGTCGACGGAGATGACCGCGGATTGCGCGGGAGGAGTAGGCGCGATCAGCGGGGACGACGGCCGGCCGAGTTCTCGGCCTCCACGGCCCGGTCCGCGGGATCCGGATTCTGGCCATGCCCGCCTCAAGGGCAGGCGCATGGCGGAGCGGATGATCGGCCGGACCCGATCCGGCCCAACGCGGCAGTCGGAGAAGATGTCGTACGAGCCTGGTGGTGCCGAGCGGAGCATCGCCCAGCACCGGCAATGTCTGCGAGTGCTCGTGCCGGAGACGCCTGGACCGACCGAGGCGGAGACCGACCCGGCGGGTCATCGACAACGGGCACCACGAGTATGACCGCCGGACACCCCAGCCCAACCGGCCACCCGACGTCACCCGCTACGGTCACAGCGGTGGAGGACCTCCAGGTGAGCTGGCTCAGGCCCCAGGGGCACGCGCTCGTCTGAGAGCGCTGCGAGAACCTGGGCGGCCTCACCCGTAGCCATGGCCGCTCGTAGTGGTTCCTTCCCACACCCCATTTCCTCAGCGTGTGGCTGTGGCAGGGCCTCAATGGTTCGGCTGGACGACCCGAGTAGGCTGCGGTCAAAACGGGGGTGGAAGATCTTGAACTTCGATGTGCCTGGCCCGGAAGCCGCCTGGCTGGAGGCACCCGTCTCAGCGTGCCCGAACCCGAACCCCGCGTGGCAGACGAGCATGTGGTGGTACGTCGCAGGCCTGTTCCGCGAAGTGGCCTGTCTCGCGCCTCCGTTGGAGGTCCTGGCGCACCGACTGAGGCTGTCGATCGAGCACGGCTGGGAAGAGCTCTCCGAGGTCGATGTGGCGATGGTCCAGATCAGAGGGATCCACTTCGCCCTCTACCGGCTGAACACCAGCCTTCTGAAGGACACCATCGTGTCGGTCCTCAAGGACACCGAGGACGACGAAGTCGCGATCAACGTCCTTCTCACCGCCCTGGGCATCGGCCCCGACGCAGTGACGTACCGGGGAAACGTACGAAGCGACGAGGCCCAGTGAGTGCCTGCAGAGCGTCAGATCCCATGCAGGATTGGGATCGGTACCGCTACGGGCACAGCAGTACCGTTTTGGAGGTGTCCGCGTAGCGGCGGACGGCGGGTGCGTCCGGCGGCGTAGGACGGCGGATGGTCTCGTCGCCTGCGGTGCGCAGGTGGTCGGCGAGCCGGCCGGGCAGGCCGAGGGTGAATTCCGGTTTCGGCGCGGCCTTGCCTTGTTGGTGCTGCTCATCGGCTCCGGCCGGGAGGACGTCGAGTTGCTCGGGCAGGTCGCGGGCGCCGGCGGCGTCCAGGACCCGGCGGGCCGGCCGAGCGTCTTGCCGGAGGCTGCGGCCGCGGCGATGCCCTCGCGGGAGGGCTCGCTGACCATGTCGCGCTGGAACTCCAGTACGGCGGGGAGGACCGAGGCCAGGTCGATGCCGGACAGCACCCCGGACTCCACCCGCAGGTGCAGGTTGCGACGGATGAGCACCGGCCCACGTGTCCCCGGCGGCCAGCAGCGCCGCCGGGGCGTGCCGTTGGCGGGCGGCGGTCTGCTAGGGCGTGCATCGAAAGTATCTTCTAGGAGATCGTCAGGCTGCCGGGCTACGGTGCGGGCATGGTGAATTTCGTGCTGGTTGCAGGTGCACGGCTCGGGGCGTGGGCGTGGGGCGAGGTGGTGCCGTTTCTGCGTGCGGCTGGCCACGGCGTCTATCCGCTGACGCTGTCCGGTCTTGCTGACAAGCGGGGTGTACCGGCGGGGCAAGCGACTCACGTCCAGGACATCGTTGCCGAGGTAGAACGCCAGGGTCTGCGTGACGTAGTCCTGGTGGGTCACAGCTACTCGGGCATCCCGGTCGGTCAGGCTGCGGAGCGGATCGGTGACCGACTGGCCCGCGTGGTATTCGTCGACTCAAGTGTTCCAACGGACGGCGAGTCGTTTGTCTCCGCCTGGCCGGACGGCGGGGAGGCAGTGGAGGCATCGATCGCCGAGAACGGGGGGTTCTGGCCGCTTGCGCCAGCTGCTCACTACGACGGCGAAGGTCTCACCGATGAGCAGATCGCACGCCTCGTGCGTGGCTCGACGCCTCACCCCGGTGCCACGCTGACCGAGCCCGCTGTGCTGGCGGGGCCGCTCGGTGAACTTCCGGCGACGTACATCCTGTGCGTGATGCCGGGGGCCGAGCCCGACGACGCCGAGCCCGACGAAGATGTGGCTGAGCTGCTGAACAGCAAGCGCTGGCGGCTGGTCAAGATGGACACCGGCCATTGGCCGATGTTCTCCCAGCCGCGCGAGCTGGCGCAGATTCTCCTCGATGCTGCCGTGGAGTGAGAGCACCTCCATGCCTGCGGGCTGGTTGTGGACGCGCTTGATGTGTACTGGTTGCAGCCATTCGTCGATGGCCGCTATGAGGACGGTCGCCTCGTAGCGGACCACTAGCTTGTCGTATCGCGTGGCGACGGCGCGGTACCTCTTGAGGCGGTTGATCCCACACTCGACCGCGTGGCGCTCACGGTGGTCGACCGGGTCGAACTTCGGCGGCCGGCCGCCGCGCTGCCCGGCCGTTACCGCGATCGACATGGGCTTCTGGCCCTGCTCGACGGCCAGGTGCACCTTGGTGGTGAACCCGCGGCGCGAGCGTCCCAGCCCATGATCACGGGACTCGGTGACGACACCACCCGGCGGTTCCTTCTGAAGGTCGCCCTGCTTCCCGGCTCCAGCCGCGTGCTGATGGGCGCGGCACACCGTGGAACCGACGCTCAGATCCCACACGATCGCACCCTTCCCATCGGCCGGGGACTGGAGCCGGCTGAAGACCCGGTGCCAGGTGCCGTTTCGCTGCCATCGGCGGAACAAGTCGTAGATCCTGCCCCACGGGCCGTACTCGACGGGCACGTCCCGCCACGGAACGCCCGTTCGGACCCGGAACCGCATGCCGTCGATCAACTGCCGCCGGGACCGGACAGGCGGCCGCCCCGCCTTCGCCCCCGTCGGCAACAACGGCTCCAACACTGCCCACTGTTCATCGGTGAGATCACCCCGCCCCATGAACGAAGATCATTCATCGGGGAAGATCCACTTTCGATACAGGCCCTACTGCCGCATCAGACAACGTTCGCCCTGTAGTGCCGCTGGAAAACTCCTGGAAATAGTCTCCCCGACGCGGCCGAGGATGGCCCCTTTCCGGCCTCTGGTGGGCGCTTGGGTGGACACCGGGGCGACGTCTGGAGGGGGTCTTCCCTGCCTTCTCCGGGGGTCGCAGCAGCCCACTCCGGCCGTCGTGATATGTCGTCTGACCTGGCCTTTCACGCCCGCCGTTCCTATCATCTGTCTCGGTCGAAAGGGGGGACCGGATGGACCGGACCGTACGCACTGTCGAGGACGTTCTCGCGCTCTTGGACGGGCTCTTCGCCTCCACAACCGAGGCCGGCCGCTTGGCGACGGGCGACGGCAAGGGCTTCTGGGACCGCTTCTATGCCGACCGGTCAAGGCCCGTCCCGTTCTTCGTGTCTAAGCCGGACGAGAACCTGGCCGCCTACCTCGACCGGGGCCTGATCGCTCCCGGTCGGGCCCTGGACCTGGGGTGCGGGCCGGGCCGCAATGCTCTGTACCTCGCATCGCGCGGCTTCGAGGTGGACGCCGTCGACCTCTCTCCCGTTGCCGTCGCCTGGAGCGAGGACCGGGCCCACGAGGCTGGAGTCGACATCCGCTTCCTGTGCGGTGACGCATTCGCCCTCCCCGCCAGCGAGTTGAACGGCCCCTACGACCTGGTCGTCGACTCAGGATGCTTCCACCACCTACCGCCGCACCGCCGCGTCAGCTACCTGGCCCTGCTCGACCGCGTCCTCGCACCTGGCGGCCATCTCGCACTCACCTGCTTCGCCGCCGGCGAGGCGGGAACGGGGTCGGAACTCGCCGACGCGGACCTCTACCGTGAACGCGAGTTGCAGGGCGGCCTCGCCTACACACCCGAATCGCTGCGCTGGATCTTCTCTGACCTGGTAGAGGTCGAACTGCGCCGCATGCGTGAGGAACCACCCGAGTCGGCACTGTTCGGCGTGACATTCCTATGGACCGCGTTGTTCCGTCGGGGCGCGGCTGCGGCAGGCGACGTTCGCCCTGTTCACGACCCCGCGTAGACGCTCGCCCTGTCCATGCTCGTTCCGCCAGATGATGTAGCGGCGGATCATGCTTCCCTCCTCCTTGTGACTGGCGTGGTCGGTGCCGTCGAGGGTGCAGTAGCGCAGGGCGGCGAACTGGCCCTGGATGCGGTTCAGTCATGAGGAGCTGGTCGGGGTGTAGGCGATCTCGACGTTGCGGCCTCGGCCCGGTACACGACCTGGCGGCACCGCTTCGTGGTCAGGTGCGACGAGTGGTTGTCGCACACGATCGCGATGCGCTTCCCGATGGGGTGCAGGGAGCGCAGGTAGCGGCAGAACTCCAGGAACTTGGAGCGGTTCTTGGTCTTCTTGATGTGGCCGTAGAACTGGTCCTTGCCCGGGTCGTAGGCGGCGAACAGATGCCGGACGCCGCGTGGGCGGGTGTAGGTGGACCGACGACGTGGCCGTGGCTCCCGTGCTCGGGGACGACCTCGCCGTCAGCGATCGCGTACAGGTGCTAGACCCGGGCCTTCTTCGCCTCGTAGCCGGGGTCGCTCGAGGCCTGCCAGGTCTTCACGGGCCCGAAGGCCCTCGTGGCCGATGTCGTCGACCACCCCCTCGTCGTCCACCCCCTCGGCGACCACGAAGTCGGCCAGCTTGACCAGGCTCCAGGTCGAGAACGGCAGGCCGGGTTCGGCCGGCTTGGACTTCGCGATCTTCTTGATCTCGCGGCGCTCGGGCAGCGTGAAGATGCGGGGCCGCCCGCCCTTGTACTTCGGGTAGAGCGAGTCGAAACCGTCGGCATTGAAGTTGTGCAGGACGTTGCGGATCCGATCCGGGCTGGTGAACGTCACCGTCACGACCTCGGCGACGGAGATCCCTTGCGCGGACGACAGCACCACCTGGGCACGCCGCCAGGTCACCACCGACCCGGTGCCCAGGCGAATGATCCGCAGCAGCCTCTGGCCCTCGTCGTCGCCAATCTCCTGCACCCGCACCCGCACCGGCACCCGCACCCGCACCCGCAGCCGTTCAGCCACCTAGCCGGTGGAACGCCGAAGGTGGACGCGGTCGGCCCTGCCCGATCGTTTTCCCTCCTGTGGCGCCGGTGCCGCGCTCAGGAGTCTCGTACAGGGTTCTCAGAGGACGTTTGGAGTAGGTCGGCAGGGATCCGGTCGACGGCGATGGCGATCGCTTCGGCGACTGTGGCGACCTGGTGCAGGGCGGGGCCGTTCCACCACTCCCTGATGGTGTAGTCGCCGGTTCCCAGGGGGGAGTCGATCGACACGAAGGACGGGGAGAACGGGCCGTCGGGCGTGTGGGCGAAGCCCAGTGCCCAGTAGCCGGTGTAGGGGTAGAGCCTGCGGAGCTTCGGTTCGGCGTGGGCGGCTCGATGAGCGCCTGGTACTCCGGCCAGTCGGCGCCATCGGCATCCTTCAGTAGCCATTGCCACTCTGAGGAGATGACGTCGGCGGGGTTCTTGTCGGGGACCTCGAAACGTCCGGTCAGGAGGTCGAAGGTCGCAGCCCGCCTGATCTCGTCGAGGCCGGCCCCCTCCGCCCAGCCGCGGATCACTGGGGGAAGTGCACGCATGTCCTCGGTGCTGCCGCAGATCATGAGCCTGTCGTTGAACGAGCCCCAGATGGTCCAGCTTCGTTCGTATTGATGCGCCAGAACGTAGGACGAGTGGCGTTGCGGGACGACACTGGTGATCGTGGCATGACGCAGTGGATTGGACGGGGTGACGGCCAGGGGAAGGGACAGGCCTTGGTCAGCGGCTGCGGCTTGGAGTGCAGCGGCGAGACTGCCGTGGGCGGCCACGTCCGGGTAGAGGACGGCTGGGTCTGGTTCGCGACTCATGGTGTTCCGAGCTCCGCCCCCTGTGGCGCGCCGTGGTGGCCATCGTAGGCGGCCCGAAGGGGAGGCAGAAGGCCTGCGGTGATCCAAGGCCCCGCTCACGGACGGCGGCGCGGTCCACGGTGCACGTCAAGGACGCGGTCGGGGCTCACCGCGGGGTGAGGGATCCAACTCCCCCGGCCGGTCGGCGAGGTCCAGCCCGTCTGGTCCGGCGCGCCGTCTCGTTCGCCCTGGTTGCTTCTCGGAACCAGGACCACCTGCCGTCGAGGCGGTGGGCAAACCCGTGGCGCGTACGTACCGTCCCGGGTCAGGTGGGCGGGAGTCTGCACCGGATGAACGCGGCCGAGCGTTCCACGTTCGTGCGGGACCTGGCGCAGGCTGCCTACGAGTTCACTCCCGCAGGGCTCGGCGTCCTCTTCGAGGGTGGCTGGCGCGAGCGCAAGACCGAGCCGCCTGGCTGGTCGCTGTGGCCCACAGGACCGAGTTCCGCGACCTCATCGGCCGGCTCCTGCTCGCCAGTGCCTACCTTGATCGCTACTTGTCGCGTCCCGACCTCGACTACGACCAACCAGCGCCGTCCTCGGGACGCTCCTGCCAGCAGGCCGTGAAGCAACTGTGCGCTTTCGTCGACGAGTCGGCTGAGGCCTTCGCCTCGCTGGCCTGCGCCCGATGTCACGGGGTACTCCTGTTGCTCCGCCATCACTGCGTGCGGGCCCGCGTGGTCAGTAGGGTCCACCCGTAACGTCACTCAGGCGGAACACGGCGCACGGCGCACGGCGCACACCGCGCCGCTACGGCCGGTGGCTACGGCTAGGGCTGCGCGGCCTCGTCGGACTGCGCGACGGCGGCGAGCCAGAGCTGGATCTCCACGTCCCCGTCGCCGACCAGGAAGTAGGACTGCAGGACGAGCTGCTGGGTGCCGACTTGCCACACCGTGGACGACTCGCCGTCGCCGTAGCGCAGGCACAGCTCGGCTCCCGGGAGCGGGTTACCGAAGCGGGCGGTGAGCCGGCCGATCATGTCGGCCTCGATCTCACCGAACCGTTCGTTCGCCCAGTCCTGGAGGAAGGAGAACTCGTGCTGGTGCTCGGCATAGAGAAAGGTCTCCGCGACCACGCTCATGGCGCCGAACGAAATGCCGTCCGCGTCCGGGTCGTCCTCGGCCTCGGCGGGCTCGTACGGGTCCTCCCTGCTGTCGAAGATCAGCGAGCAGGGCTCGAACGGGCGGGGCTCGGCGGCGAGCAGCTCGCCCGCGAGGTCGGCAACGTCCCGTTCCGGGGCGCCGGGGTAGACCAAGTACGAGTGGGCCTCTTGGCAGTGGGCGGGCTCCACGGACGCGAAGGTGCCCTCGGCCTCGGTGGTCTCCCAGAGGGTCGTCCCGGCCCGGTTCACCAGGCGCAGGACGGCACCGTCCGCGCTGGCCTCGACCCGGCAGACGTCCATGCCGTCGCGGTCCACGTGGGCCACCCCGCCGTCGCGGGTGACGAACGCGGCGAGTCCGGTCCGGTAGCCGAATCCGAGGACCCAGCCCCCGGCGTCGGTGAGGGGCTCCAGATGCTGGACGGGGATGAAGCGGCCGTCTGAGCGCAGGACGCCCCAAGCCCGCCCGGAGGGGCGGTTGGCGGCGGCCGCGCGGGCCTCCTCGGGGTCGTCCTCGTCCAGGGGTTCGAGGTAGTGGGCCACCGCGGCGCCTGCGTCGTCGAAGTCCTCCGCCCACTCGTACTCCTGCTCGATGACCTCCTCGCCGGCGGCGTCGAGGTAGCCGTGCGCGTAGCCGTTGTCGAAACGGACCAGCCCGCACCGGAATTCCTCGGAGAGCCGGTTGCTCTCCGCCTTGATCACCAGCTCGCCGCGGGCGTTCAGGAAGCCCCGGAAGTGGTCGCCGACGGTGCCGCCGAGGACGTAGGCGAGGCCGTTCGCGGCGAAGGGGTTGAACATCCGGAAGGACGGCTCGACGATCCAGTTCCCCTTCTCGTCGATCAGGCCCCACAGGTCGCCCACTCGCACGGGCGCCGTGCCGTCGGGCCCGAAGGGCCGTGCCCCGTCGAACCGCGGCTCGATGACCGTACGGCCCGTGCGGTCGATGTAGCCGCAGAGTCCGCCGGCGGCCATCCGTACGCCGGCGAGCCCGTTCGGCGCGAACGGCCCCGCCCCTGCGTGCTGCGGGCGTATCACGAAGCGGCCCGTGGCGTCGATGTAGCCCGTCCCGTCCTCGGTGCGGGCGGCGGCCAGGCCGTGGCGGAACACGTGGGCCTCCGTCAGGGTCGCCGGTATGACGGGTGTGCCGTCCGTCCCGGCGTAGCCCCAGCGGCCGTCCTGCGCCTGGAACCGGGAGAGTCCGTCGTCCTCGAACATCTCGGTGTAGGGCAGCGCCGGTTCGGCCAGCCACGCACCGCGGTGGTCGAGGTAGCCGCACCGGCCCTCGAGGTCGGCGGCGGGGGCGACGAACCCGCCCCCGCCGTCCGGGTGGAACGCCCCGACCGCGCTCAGCTTCGGCGCCCGCACCAGTCGCCCGTCGGCGCCGACGAGGGCGTACCGCGTCCCGGAACCGTCCGGCCCCGCGCAGGGGACGACGTACGGCGGCGGGGCGGTGGTGCTGGACGGCATGGTGCGGCTCCTCGCGCGGGGGCCGAGGCAGCGTCACCGGCTGCGCGGCCCGGGGATGATCAGGCCTTGCCCATGCTAGAGCGCCCCTCCGACAACGCGTCCCGTCCCGGTGGCAGCGCCCGTGCCGCCGGCAGTGCCCGTGACGGCGCCCGTGCCGGTGGCGCCACAAGATCCCGGCTTGACCCTCCCCCTGCGTCAGGCTTGAGGCTGTAGACGAACGAAAGGGCGGTCCATGGGCTATACCGTGGGTCAGGTCTCGGCCTTCGCCGGGGTGACCGTGCGCACGCTGCACCACTACGACAAGGCAGGGCTGCTCTCGCCCGGCGACCGCAGCCGGGCCGGGTACCGCCGCTACGACGACGCCGACCTGGCGCGGCTCCAGCAGATCCTCTTCTACCGCGAACTGGGCTTTCCCCTGGACGCGATCGCCGAGATCCTCGCGAACCCGCAAGCCAGTGCGCTGGAGCACCTACGGACCCGGCAGCGGCAACTGACGGAGGAGATTACCCGACTGCAGCGCCTGGCCGAGGTGGCCGAGCGGGCGATCGAGGTCCAGCAGACCGGCGTGTCCCTGACGCCCGAGGAACGCTTCGAGGTCTTCGGGGAGGTCGCCTTCGACCTCACCTACGCCACCGACGCCCAAGCGAAGTGGCGGGACTCGAACGGGCACCGGGAGGCGATGGCGCGGGCTTCCGCCCACACCAAGGAGGACTGGCGGCGGCTGATGGCCGAGGCCGCCGCATGGCGGGCGGACCTGCTCGCCGCCCATGACGACGGCGATCCGGCCGACGGTGAACGGGCCATGGACATCGCCGAGGAGCACCGGCTGCACGTGTCCCGCTGGTTCACGCCTTGCCCACCCCAGATGCACCGGCGGATCGCGGACGACTTCGCCGCCGATCCTCGCGCGTTCGCCCTCGTCGTGCCGCCCTCGCAGCAACGGCCCGGCCTGGCCGCCTACCTGGCCCGAGCGGTACGCGCCAACGCGTTGCGCCACATCCACGTCGAAGAACCACGCATCACGGATCACGTATCACGGATCACGTATGAGGAACACTGATGAGAATCCTGATCGCCACGGCCGGATCACGCGGTGATGTCGCACCCTACACCGGCCTGGGCGCCGCCCTTCGCGACGCCGGACACGAAGTCGCCCTCGCCGCCACGGAGTCGTTCGCACCCCTTGCCGAGGAAGCCGGGCTGGAATTCCGACCGCTGCCCGCCGATCCGCAGGCGCACGGTGACGTCCGGGGAAGGCGCCAACTGCTGCGGGCCGCCAGCGCGTTCATCACGGACCTGGGCGAGGGGTTCGCCGATGCCGTGGGCAACGGCACGGACCTGCTCCTGCTGTCGGCCACCACCGCTCCGCTCGGCTGGCACCTCACCGAAGCCACCGGGGTACCGAGCATGGGCGTGTACCTACAGCCCACCGCCCCGACCGGCGACTTCGCCCCGACCTTGATGGGGACCCGCTCGCTGGGACGGTTCGGCAACCGCGCCGCCGGACGGTTCGCCCTGCGCATGACCGACCGGGTCTTCGAGCCGGCGGTGGTACGGCTGCGCGAACGCCTTGACCTGCCGGCGCTGACTGCCGCACGGATGCGCCGGCGGCAGGACGAAGCCGGCTGGCCCGTCCTGCACGGCTTCAGCACGGCGCTGGTACCCCGCCCGTCCGACTGGGCGGCCCATCTGACCGTGACCGGCTCCTGGTGGCCGTACGTCGACGCCGGCCGTCGGCTGCCCGCGGACCTGGAGGACTTCCTGGCTGCCGGACCGCCACCGGTGCTGGTCGGCTTCGGCAGCATGGCCGCCGGCCACGGGGACCGCCTGAGCGAGATCGCCGTAGGTGCCCTGCGGAAGGCCGGGCTGCGCGGGATCCTCCAGTCGGGCAGTGCTGGGCTCGCCGCCGACGGGGACGACGTCCTGACCGTCGGCGCCGTACCGCACGCTCTGCTGTTCCCGCGGCTGGCCGCCGTCGTCCACCACGCCGGAGCCGGCACCACGGCGGCGGCAGTCCGCGCCGGGATCCCCTCCGTCACGGTACCGGTCGCCGCTGACCAGCCCTTTTGGGCCGCCCGGCTCACTGCGATCGGCGCAGCGCCGGCCCCGATCCCCTTCCGCTCCTTGACTTCCGAAGTCCTCGCCGACGCGCTCACCGCTGCCGTACGAGAGCCGTCGTACGCGAAGGCGGCCGCGGTCGCCGCGCACCACATGTCGACGGAGGAGGCAGGGGGCAGCGTCGTGACGGCCGTCCGACGGCTAGCGCAGTGACCGCGTCGTACGGAGGAGAGAGGCCGTCGCCCGCCGACTCCGGCCGCGCACCGGACCGGGCGCTGCTTCCCTCCGGCGTGCCCCCTCAGCAGGCCGGGGCCGTCGTCGGAGCGCGGGTCAGCCCACCGCGTCCCAGGCCCTCATCGGACCGTCCAGCCAGGCGGGTGGCAGCTCGGCGGCCTCCCACTCCTCCCGCAGTGCGGCCGCTGGCGTGGCGAGTCGCTCCAGCACGGCGACGCTGGTGGCGGAGTGCAGCAGGGAGTAGCGGCCGTGGATGGCGGTGGCACTGCCGGGCCCGTACTCCACGTACAACCGCTCCAGGCGGGCCCGGTGCGCTGCGGCGAAATCTGCCAGCCGGCCGGCGTACCGGGCCCTCTGCCGGGGAGTCATCGTGGCGAGGACGGCACGGAGTACCTCCTCGGTGACCTCGGGGTCGAGGTCGGAGGCGGCGGTGAAGGTGAGGTAGAGGGGGGTGACGGCTGCCTTCGCCTGCTCCACCTCCACGCGCCCGACCGGTGGCCGGGCGGCCGGGGCGGCGCTCGGTCCGTCGGGGTCGACGGTTCGCCCCAGTGCCCGATCGGCGAGCGCGCCGAGCTCGTCGGCTGCGGCACGGGCACCGTCCAGCCAGCCCGACTCGTACGGCTCGCCCTTGTCCCCCGGGGCGGACCCCCCGAGCGCGCCGACCTCCTCGCACGCGCCGGCCAAGGCGCCCGCCTCGACCAGGGCGATCAGGACCTCCGCATCGTCGGCGGAGACCCCCGCCCGACCGAGCAGCTGGAGCAGCGTCCTCTTCGCGTTCAGGACGCTGACCGAGTCCAGCTCCGGCCGGTTCTCCTCGGCGGCATGCATCGGATTCTCCTCATCCCAGGGGCCAGCGGTGCGGTGCGCTAGTGCGGAGCGCACCGTTTGACGGTTCAACGCGGGATGGTGCCGCTGTGATCCCTGCGGACGTCCTGATGCTCGACGACTGCATCCGTTCAGCGGAACGAGCGCCTCGATCGCCCGGAGGGCGATCAGCACCCCTTGACCAGGCACGGCCCCGCTACTCGTTTGCGGCGGGGGCGGCTCAGCTCAGCACGAGCGGGAGCTTCACCGTCACGTCGCGCAGTTCGGCCCGCTGCGCGTCGGTGGGCGCGCTGCGGCCGGTGCCGACCAGGAGCGCGTCCCGGTCGGTGAACGAGGTGGGGAACGCCGCCCCGGCGATCCGCTCCAGCACGGCGCGGGAGCGGGCCAGGCCCTCCTCGGGCGGCCGGGTCCGTGCGTCCGGGAGGTGGGCGATCAGGTCGAGGTGGTGCAGCGTCCACTCCAGGACGTACGCGTCGAGGTAGTCGCTGACGGTGAGGACCTCGTCTCGGGTGCCCACCCGGGTCCTCGGGTCGGCGAGTTCGGCGGCGCGGCCGGCGGCGGAGCCGACGTCGTCGAGGTGGAACCGGAGCAGGTGCGGGTCCCCGTACGCGGCGGCCAGCCGGACGGTGAGGGCTTCGAGCGGGTCCTCGCCGGTCGGGGGCCGGTCCGCGACGTGCCAGTAGGTCACCGCGTCGACGGTCGGCTCCTTCGCGGCGGGGGTGGCGAGGGTGATCAGGACGTCCTGGGCATCGATGACCAGGTGGCACACGAGGTCCCGTACGAGCCAGCCGGCGCAGCCCGACGGGCGCCCGAAGTCCGGGTCGGGGATCTCGGCGACCGCCGTGCGCAAGGCCGTCCAGGAACGGGTGAAGAGGTCCACACCGGCACCGTAGTGCGGCGCCGCCGCGACGGACAAGCTCGGCCTTCCGGTCCGGCCGGGCGGGTCCCCGTCGCCCAGTGCCGCCGGCTCCGATCCCTGCGGGGAGCCGGTGGCGGACGCACGCCGTCCCGGCCCGTACCGCTCGACGCGGAGGCGGGCCATCGCGGCCTCGACGCAACCACCGACCCACTGTGCGGACACGCCCTACGAGCGGATCGTCAGGTGCGGGAGCAACCCCACGTGTTGCCGGGGGCCGGTCTCCTGGCAGGTCTCCTGGCGGGTCTCCGGGCCGGTCTCTGGGCCGGTCTCCGGGCCGGTCTCTGGGCCGGTCTCCTGGCCGGTGGTGGTCAGCCGGTCGAGCAGCAGGTCCGCCGCCCGCCTGCCCACTTCGTGCTGGGGCGGTGCCACCGCCGACAGCGGTACACCGGCCAGCCCGGCCACCTGGTCGCCGTACGCGATCAACGCCAGGTCCTCGGGCACCCGTACGCCCCGCGCCTGGAGCCTCGGGATCAGCATGATCGCGTCGGTGTCGCCGTGGACCAGGGCCGCGGTCACCCCGCCCGCCGTCACCGCCCCGCACAGGTAGTCCAGGCTCCGGGCGAACAGGCCGGCCTCCGTGAGCGGGACCGGTCCGGCGGGCGGCCACGGCGGCGCCGGCTCCAGACCGAGGGCGGCCACGGCGGCCTCGTACCCGGCGCGCAGCCGGGCCGTCGCCGGGGTGTCCCGGCCGGCGAGTGCGATCCGCCGGTGCCCCAGCCCGGCCAGGTGGCGGACCGCCCCGGCCGCGCCGTGCGCGTGGTCGGACGCCACCCGGTCCAAGGCGGCCGCCGGATGCCCCGGCGGGGCCCAGCGCTCCACCAGTACGGCAGGAACCGGGAGTTCCGCGGTCCAGGCGCCCTCCCCGGGCCGGGGGGATCCGGTCTCCCAGTTCGGGGTCAACAGCAGCCCGTGCGCCCCCGTGGACAGCAGCCGGTCCGCCTGTATCCGGTCCTCGCCCGTCAGGTACCGCGTCAGGCCCACGGTCAGCCGGGCGCCCCGCGCCTCGATCGCCTCGCGGGCCCCGCGCACCACATCGGCGTAGGAGTGGTCGACCGTCGGCACCACCATCCCGACCCGCAGCCCGGCCGTCCGCCCCGTCACCGCGGCTGCCGGCCTCCCCGGTTCCACCCGGCCGATCCCGCCGTGCATCCGCCGGACCTCGCCCCGCGCCGTCATCGCCTCGATGTCCCGCCGCAGGGTGACCGGCGAGACGCCGAGTTCCCGGGCCAGGTCCGTCACCCGCACCGTGCCCCGGGCCCGGACGAGTTCGAGTACGCGGGTCCGACGCTGGTTCACGTGCGGTCTCAAAGTGTCCCCCTGCGGTCTGCGCGGTCCCTCCCGGCAGCGGCATCATAAGGAACCGATCCGATCGTTTCGAGGGGTGCGAGCGATCCGATCGGAGCCCTTCGGAGTCGATCGAGCGATCGTCGACGGTGCGGTCGATGCGTTCATGCATGCGATGGCGAACCGTATTTCCGAAGGGGACTGTGACGGTCCGCCCGCCCGACCCTTGCCGTCGAAGGCTTCCACCTGCCCCGCCCCGCCCCGTCCCGCCCCCTCCCGCCCCGTCCCGCGCTTCGAGTTCGAGGCGGACGGCTGCTTCGACCTCGTTGTCGTGCCGGTCAGAGCGAGTGCGGCTCGTACGGCAACGACACTCGCTGCCGCGCCCACGTGGAACGGGCCCCTCGGCGCACGCGGTGTGGACGGCCCGCCGTTCACCGCGGACGGTCCCGAGGACGCAATGCTCCAGGGCGGCACGGTCCCCGGCCGGCTCGCCGCGGCCACCTCCGGCGCCCGGCCCGCCGAACACCGGGACGCCCTGAGCCGCTACCAGTGGACCGGCCCGCTCGGCCGCCGCGGGGTCCTGATTCGGCTGGTTCGACCACGGGGACGAGGACCATCGCGTCCGCTCCGTCGCCGACGTGGCCGCCTCCTTCGACGAACTCCCGGACACCGGCGCCCCTTCAACCTCTGCATGGCCCACGGCGAGGCCGGCGAACTCACCCCCGAGTGCCACGGGTTCCGCGAAGCCATCGGCACACAACGTGCCGCGTGCCGCTCTTGGACCACCTCTACCTGCCGGTCGGTGCGCGGCCCGGGGGCCTTGGGGCATGCCCTACGCCCCCGGACCCCGTGGCACGACCCAGCGGACGAGAAGGAGATCATCGTTCTCGTACCGGAGCGCCCCGGCCCCGTCCTGCCGTTGCCCGACCAGCCCGACCTCGGCCGCACCACGGTCGTCACCCCGGAGTGAGAGAGTTCCTTCCGTGAAGCGCACGAGCACCCGCCTCGCCGACGGCCGCGAGATCATCTACTACGACACCGGCGACGGCGCCGCCCGCGCCTTCCCCGACACGCGTCCGCTCGACGCGTCCGCCACCGCGAGCAGCTCCGAGGTGCGGCGCGATCCGTTGCTCGGTGACCGGGTCGTCATCGCCTCCCACCGGCAGGGCCGCACCTACCACCCGCCCGCCGACGCCTGCCCGCTGTGCCCCTCCACCGGGGGACGCGCGAGCGAGATCCCGGCTCCCGACTACGAGGTGGCCGTCTTCGAGAACCGTTTCCCCTCCCTCGCCGGCGACACCGGCCGCTGCGAGGTCATCTGCTTCACCCCCGACCACCTGACCTCCTTCGCCGACCTCGACGAGGACCGCGCCGCGCTCGTCCTCGCCGCCTGGAGCGACCGCACCGCCGACCTCTCCGCCCGCGAGGGCGTCCAGCAGGTCTACTGCTTCGAGAACCGCGGCACCGAGATCGGCGTCACCCTCGGGCACCCGCACGGCCAGATCTACGCCTTCCCCTTCGTCACCCCGCGCACCACCCGGATGCTCACCACCGTCGCCGCACACCGCGAGCGCACCGGCGGCAACCTCTTCGAGGAGGTCCTGGCCGCCGAGCGCGCCGAAGGCACCCGCGTCGTCCTCGAAACGGAGCACTGGACCGCCTTCGTGCCCTACGCGGCGCGCTGGCCGTACGAGGTCCACCTCTACCCGCGCCACCGGGTCCCCGACCTGCCCGCCCTCGGCGAGGGGGCCCGCGCCGAGTTCCCCCGGGTCTACCTGGAGCTGCTGCGCCGCTTCGACCGGCTCTTCGACCGGCCCGAGCCGACCCCGTACATCTCCGCCTGGCACCAGGCCCCGGCGGGCGAGGGCCGGTCCGACTTCGCGCTCCACCTGGAGCTCTTCACGATCCGCCGGACGGCGGACAAACTGAAGTACCTCGCCGGGACCGAGTCCGGCATGGAGGCCTACATGAACGACGTCCGGCCCGAGGACGCGGCCGCGCGACTGCGGGAGGTGGCGAGCGCGTGACCCGGTCGGCACAGGACGGTTTCCAGCAGCTGTACGGGTACCCGCCCGAGGGGGTCTGGGCGGCCCCGGGCCGGGTCAACCTGATCGGCGAACACACCGACTACAACGACGGCTTCGCCCTGCCCTTCGCCCTCCCGCAGCGCACCGAGGTGGCCGTGGCCCGGCGCACCGACCGGATCCTGCGGGTCCATTCCACCGACGCCCCCTCCGGCGCGGTCACCCTCGACCTCGCAGGGCTCGATCCGGCGCGCCCGCCGCAGGGCGCCGCGAGCTGGGCCGCCTACCCCGCCGGGGTCGCCTGGGCCCTGCTGGACGCCGGCCTTCCGGTCGGCGGCGCCGATCTGCACGTACGGTCCGACGTGCCGACCGGCGCCGGCCTGTCCTCCTCCGCCGCCCTGGAGGTGGCCACCGCGCTGGCCCTCACCGACCTGTACGGGATCCCGCTCACCCGCCCCGAACTGGCCGCACTCGCCCGGCGCGCCGAGAACGCGTACGTCGGCGTCCCCTGCGGGATCATGGACCAGACGGCCTCGGCCTGTGCGACCGGCGGACACGCCCTCCACCTGGACACCCGCAGCCTCGAACAGCGCCACATCCCCTTCGACTGCGCGGCGGCCGGCCTGCGCCTCCTCGTCATCGACACCCGGGTCAAGCACGCGCTCGCCGACGGGGCCTACACCCAGCGCCGGGCCTCCTGCCACCGTGCGGCCGCGGCCCTGGGTCTGCCCGCCCTGCGCGACCTCCCGTACGAGGAGCTGGAGCAGGCCCTGGCCCGCCTGGAGGATCCGGTCGGCCGCAGGCGCGTCCGGCACGTCGTGACTGAGAACCAGCGGGTCCTGCGCGTTGAGGAACTGCTGCGCGCGGGCCGACTGCGCGAGACGGGACCGCTGCTGACGGAGGGGCACCTCTCGCTGCGCGACGACTACGAGGTGTCCTGCCCGGAGCTGGACCTGGCGGTTTCCACGGCGGACGCGGCGGGCGCGTACGGCTCCCGCATGACGGGCGGCGGCTTCGGCGGCTCGGCGCTGTCCCTGATCGATGCGGACGCCGAGCGGTCGGTGACCCGGGCCGTGACCGATGCCTTCCTCCGCGCGGACCTCACACCCCCGCGCATCACGACGGCCTCCCCGTCGCCGGGCGCCACCCGACTCCTGTAGCGCGGCGACCGCACGCCTCCACCGGTGGTGGAGGCGGCCCTGCGCGGTGACGCCGGCGCGGGAGGGTCAGGGGGTCGGGGACGGCCGGGACGGCTGCGGGGCGCCGGGCACCGGGCCGACGAGCTTCGGGTTGTCCTGCCGGGCGGGTTCCATGGGCTGGACGTCGACCACGGTCACTCCGGCACCGGGCTGTTGCTCGCCGATCAGTTCGCCGCGGTGCCGCATGACGAACCCCACGGCGAGCGGTACGGCCCGGACGGCGTCGTTGACGTAGACGTCCTCGGTGTAGTCGTAGCGGGCCGGGGACCAGCACCCTTCGCATCCCGCTTCGGGCTTGCCCTCGAACGTCCACCGCAGGGTGACGCGGTAGGTGACGGGGTCGTCGCCGTACCCGGCGGTGAAGACCAGCTTGCCGCGGGCGGTGCGGTGGTCGGTGGCGCACGTGTCGACGGTGACGGTGCCGTACGCGGGGACGCTCTCGGGGGTGGGGAGCTGGGGCACGGTGCGCGCGCAGCCGGGCCCGGGCGCGGGGGTCTCGCCGCCGCCCCCGCCCGTGCCTCCGCCTCCGGGACGGCCGGTGGGCGTGCCGGGTCTCGGGCTGACGGTCGGGTTCGGGGCGGCGGTGGGGGCCAGAGTGGGGGTGGGGGCCAGGGTGGCCGGGGGGACGAGGGTGGGGGTGGCGCCCGGAACGGGGGTGCCCGACGGCATGACCGTGGGGCGGGTGGTCGGCGGGGCGGACGGCCCCCTGGTGGGCGAGGCGCTGGGGCCGGGGCCGGGGGTCTCGTCGGCGTTGACGGGCCCGGCGAATAGGGCGAGGACGGCGGCCGCGCAGGTGGCGACGCCGGCGGCCGGTATCAGCTTGCGGTTCACGGGTTTCCTTCGGGTCGGGCTGCCCCCGGCCCGGCTGGGGCGGGGGGAACTCCGGTCAGGACGCGGCCGCGACCGGCGCGGCGACGTCATGATCCATACGGTCAAATTACCGGGGGCGGGCCGGGAGGCCGGTGGGGGACGGGGCCCGCGCGTGTCACAAGGTGTTCACAGCCCGTTGCCGGGATTCGGGTCCGGCGCCCTAGACTGGACGCTCAGTTGATCATGTACTCGTCGAGTCGGAGGAACGAAACGCATGCGCTATCTCCCCCTGGGCAGTTCCGGACTCCAGGTCTCCGCGATCGGCCTCGGCTGCAACAACTTCGGTGGCCGACTGGACGCCCAGGCCACCCGCGCCGTCGTCGACGCCGCCCTGGACGCGGGCATCACCCTCCTGGACACCGCCGACATCTACGGTGGCGCCGGCGGCTCCGAGGTCTACCTCGGGCAGGCCCTCAAGGGCCGTCGCGACCAGGTCGTCCTCGCCACCAAGTTCGGTTACGACGGCGTGGACATGAAGTACGGGCCCGCCGCCGGCTCCCGCGGTGGCCGCGCCTACATCCGGCGTGCCGTCGAGGAGTCCCTGCGCCGCCTCGACACCGACCACATCGACCTCTTCCAGCTGCACAGCCCCGACCCGGCCACCCCGATGGCCGAGACCCTGGCCGCGCTCACCGAGCTCGTCGCCGAGGGCAAGGTCCGGTACGTCGGACACTCCAACCTCTCCGGCTGGCAGCTCGCCGAAGCCGCCCACCTCGCCCGCGAGACCGGCTCGGTGCCCTTCGTGTCGGCGCAGAACGAGTGGTCGCTGCTGGAGCGGTCGGTCGAGCGGGAGCTGGTCCCGGCCGCCCTCCACTACGGCGTCGGCGTGCTCCCGTACTTCCCGCTCGCCAACGGCCTGCTGACCGGCAAGATCCGCAGGGGTGCGCCCGTGCCGGCCGGTTCCCGGCTCGAAGGCCGCGACTCGTACCTCACCGAGGAGCGCCTCGACGTCGTCGAGGCGCTGGCCGCGCTCGCCGAGAAGCACGACCGGACCGTCCTCGAACTCGCCATCGGCTGGCTCTCCGCCCAGCCCGGCTGCGCCTCCGTCATCGCGGGAGCCACCTCCGCCGAGCAGGTGCGCGCCAACGCGGCCGTCGCCGACCGTCCGCTGGACGCCGAGCTGCTCGCCGCGATCGCCGCGATCCCGGGGGCGCGGGGTCCCGAGTGACCGCTCGGACGGGCGCCCCCGTCAGGACGTCCACCGTGCCGGTGTCCAGCGAGTAACGGGCGCCGACGACGGCCGAGGCGCCCTTCTTCACGAGGGGCGCCGGCTCGGAGTGGGAACGCAGATCGTCCGCGGTGACCCGGCTCTGCTGGTGGATCATGGTGTCGACGGGGTCGGCACCGGGGATCCGGACCGTCAACCGGTACGCCGGCTCCACCGCCTTCACGATCGCCTGGCGGTTCCCCGGCAGCACAGGGCCGTCGTTCAGCGACTTGTACGCGGCTTCGACGGCGCCGCAGCGCTGGTGCCCGAGCACGACGATCAGCGGGGTGCCGCCCGTCACGGGCCCGTACTCGACGGAACCGGTGACCACCGAGCCGATCGCGTGCCCGCCCGTACGCAGGACGCACAGGTCGCCGAGCCCGGTGTCGAAGACGAGCTCGAGCGCCACCCGGGAGTCTCGGGATCCCGGTCGGGGTGATCGAAATCCCCGCTCACCCAGCGCGCATTGCCGTCCATCACGCGGGCGAACGCGGCCCGGGCGCATCCGGTCGCGGCTCGGGTGCGGCGGTCGTCTCCTTCGGGGTGCCGGCCGAGGAGCATCCCGCGAGCACGGCGGCGGCCGCGAGACCACCGGTCAGCACGGCCCTACGGGCCGGACGTGCTGCTGTGCGCACGGGCGGTACCCCGCGGTCGTGATGACCGCGATGGTCCATCGTGCCGGGGGCGAACGGACCGCAGCCACACACGGGCGCGGCCGCATCGCCACGGACGGCCCACGAACGGCCCACGGCCCGCCGCCCGGAGACCTCCGGGCAGCGGGCCGTGGGCCGTCGGCCGTCCGCGCCGGGTCAGGACACGATGTCCTTGCGGGAGAACCCGCGGAAGGCGAGCGCGAACAGCACCAGCGCGTACGACACCGACACCACCGCTCCCTTGACCATCCCGCCCCACTCCAGCTGCGGCTGCAGGGCGTCCGCCCACGCGAACTGCCAGTGCGCCGGCAGGAACTCCCGCCACGACCCGAGCGCCGTCACCGCGTCCAGCACGTTGCCGACGATCGTCAGCCCGACCGCCCCGCCCACCGCGCCCAGCGGGGCGTCCGTCCGCGTCGACAGCCAGAACGCCAGACCAGCCGTCACCAGCTGCGACACGAACACGAAGGCCACCGCCAGCGCGAGCCGCGGCACGGTGTCCCCGGCAGCCAACGCCCCGCCCGCGGGGAGCTTCAGCGGCCCCCACCCGTACGCGGCCGTGCCCGCCGCCAGCGCCACCACCGGCAGCAGCACCATCGCCGCCAGGCTGAAGCCCAGCGCCACCACCAGCTTGCTCCAGAGCAGCCGTGCCCGGGGCACCGGTGAAGCCAACAGGTAGCGCAGCGAGGACCAGCTCGCCTCCGAGGCCACGGTGTCCCCGCAGAACAACGCCACCGGCACCACCAGCAGGAAGCCGGCCGAGACGAACAGACAGGTCGCGGCGAAGTTCGCGCCCGAGGCCGTGGCCGTGTCGATCAGGGTGATGCGGCCGTTCCCGCCGCCCCGACTGCCCGGCCCGCCGCCCACCGCGAACGCGATCATCAGGATGAAGGGCAGTGCGGCCAGCACCCCGCCCATCACCAGCGTCCGCCGCCGGCGCCACTGCCGCAGCGCCTCCACGCGCAGCGGCAGCGTACGGCTCGCCCGGTAGCCCGGAGCCACCTCCTGCACCGTCGTCGCCGTACTCACGCCGCACCTCCGATCAGGGTGAGGAACGCGTCCTCCAGCCGCCGGTGCGGTCCCACTCCGCTCACCGGCACCTCCAGCCGTACCAGTTCGGCGATCAGCCCCGCGGCCGTCGCGCCTTCGAGCCGTACGAGCAGCCCGTCATCGGCGGCCACCACGGAACCCACTCCCTCCAGCGCCGCCACCTTCTCGACGCTCACCTCGTCCACCGGCTCCGCCAGCGTCACCAGCAGCGTGTCCCCGCCGCCGGTGATCTCGGACACCTCGCCCGCCGCGACCCGCTGCCCGCGGTCCATGACCACCAGGTGCGTACAGGACTGTTCCACCTCCGACAGGAGGTGGCTGGAGACGATGACCGTCCGCCCGCCCGCGGCGTAGCGGATCATCACGTCCCGCATCTCCCGGATCTGCGGCGGGTCCAGACCGTTCGTCGGCTCGTCGAGGATCAGCAGGTCCGGCATGCCGAGCATGGCCTGCGCGATCGCGAGGCGCTGGCGCATGCCCTGCGAGTAGGTGCGCACCGCGCGCTCCAGCGCGTCGCCGAGCCCGGCGATCTCCAGGGCCTCCGCCATGTGCGAGTCCTCGGCCGGGCGGCCGGTGGCCCGCCAGTACAGCTCCAGATTGGCGCGGCCCGTCAGGTGCGGGAGGAATCCGGCGCCCTCCACGAAGGCCCCGACCCGGGACAGTACGGGCGCCCCGGCCCGTACGGCGTGTCCGAACACCCGGATCTCCCCGGCGTCCGGCGAGATCAGCCCCATCAGCATCCGCAGGGTGGTGGTCTTGCCGGCGCCGTTGGGCCCGAGCAGTCCCAGGACCTGCCCCTTCTCGACGCGGAAGGACAGGTCCCGCACCGCGTACCGGTCCTGCGCCTTCGCGTAGCGCTTCGTCAGCCCGGTGATCTCCAGGGGTACGTCGGCCAGTGCGGGGTCCGGCTGCGGGGCGCCCGGCCCCGACCCGCCGGCGCCCCGGCCGGTCCGTCGGATCCCGAGCAACGCCGCGGCCAGGGCCACCGCGCCCAGCGGCAGCCACCAGGTCCAGGCGGGCAGCCCGGCCGCGGCGGTCCGCACTCCCGCGGCGACGGGCACGGCCAGCGGGCCCTCCGCGGAGACGGTGTAGGTGGCCGGAGCCGCGGGGGTCGCGTAGCCGAGGTCGGTCGCGGCGATCACCAGCCGCAGCCGGTGCCCGGCCTCGACGGAGTGGTCGATCGCGGGCAGCCGCAGTCGCACGGTGGTGCCCTCCTGCGCGTTCTCCACCCGCACCGGGGCGACCAGCTGGCTCGGCAGCACCTGCTGACGGCCGTCCGGCCCCACGTCGTACACCTTGCCGAACAGGACGGCCGAGCCGTCCGCGGCGCTCGACCTCACCTTGAGGGTGAGGGTCGGGGTGCCGGTGATCGTCACGTCCTCGGCCAGCGTCGCCGACTCGAACCGGGCGTTCTGCCCGGGGAAGTCGAGCGAGAGCCCGGCCCCGAAGGCGGCGAGCTGCCCGCCGATGCCCGGGAGCGAGGACAGGGCGGGGGGAGCGCCGCCCGCCGGATTGGCGAAGGTCTGCTCCGGCCCCGTCAGGGCGAACTCCCGCGGGCCCGGTTCCAGCCCGGGGTACCGGTCGCCGGTCGCGCCGCGCAGGGTGACCGTGCCGTCGGTGGAGTCGATGCCTCCGGAGCGCGTGACCCGGAACGCCGGGCCGGTGTCGGCGGCCCCGTCCCCCTTGAGGTGGCGGTCGAACCAGGAGGCCACCCGGGCCTCGACCCGGTCGGCCTCGCGCATCCCGCCGTCGTGCCCGCCGGCCGTCCAGTCCACGGAGACGGGCGCGCCGTTCGCCGCGATGGCCTTGGCCATGGCGTCGGCCTGGTCCAGCGGGAAGAGGGAGTCGTCCTGGCCCTGGACGATCAGGGTCGGCACCTTGATCCGGTCGCCCACGGCCGACGGACTGCGTTGCTCCAGCAGGGTGCGGGCCTCGGGATCGGGCTTGCCCGCCACCGCGACGCGTTCGTACATCGCGCAGAGCTCGGGCTGGAACCGTCCGCAGCCGGGCGCGGCCGAGGAGTCCGGCCGCCGTCCGGGCACGGCGCCCTGCATCCCGTCGGTCGAGCCGCTGGTGAAGAAGATGCCGGACCAGAGCTTCTTGAAGACGCCGTTCGGGAAGAGGGCGTCCGCGAGGTTCCAGTAGGTGATCACCGGGGCGATCGCGTCGACCCGCGGATCGTGACCGGCCGCGAGCAGCGAGACCGCGCCGCCGTAGGAGGCCCCGGAGACGCCGACGCGCGGATCGCCGGCCGCGTCGAGCTTCACCTCGGGCCGGGCCGCGAGCCAGTCGATGAGCCGGGAGACGTCCTTGACCTCGTACGCGGGGTCGTTCAGGCCGATCCGGCCCTCGGAGCGGCCGAAGCCGCGCGCCGACCAGGTCAGGACGGCGTACCCGTCCCGGGCGAGGCGCTCGGCCTGCTCGCGGACATCGTCCTTGCTGCCGCCGAAACCGTGCCCGAGCAGGACGGAGGGACGTCTTTCCGCACCGCCGCCCGCCGTGAAGTAGGAGGTGTCGATCCCGGCGCCGGGCATGTTCACGACCTGGTCCTGGCGGTGCACGGCGGGTTCGTCACCGGTCGCGGACGCGGCCGTCCACGTACCGGCCCCCGCCACGACCGCGAGCGCGGCGGCGCCCGCGAGCAGACGGTCTCGGCGGCGCCGGGGCATTCGGAGCTTCATAGGGGCACCCTAAGGGCCCGTTCCCCGGGCTCCGAGCACCCACAGGCGGAACCGCCCACCTCCTCGAGGCGTAGGTCGGGCCCCGCGCGTACCGCAGCTGCGGTACGCGCCCCGGGCTTGGAACCGACCCGGTACCGACCCGGTACCGACCTGCGCGGTGCGTCCGCGGGCGGGAGGATGGCCGCATGCTGCTGGCCGACGTCGCGCGCGTGTCCCGGGAGGTCGCCGACACCTCCGCCCGGTCCCGCAAGAGCGCCCTGCTCGCCGAACTCTTCGCCGCCGCGCCCCCCGAGGAGGCCGGCCTGGTCATCTCCTACCTCTCCGGGCGCCTCCCGCAGGGCCGCCCGGGCATCGGCTGGCGCGCGCTCGGCCAGGACGTCGCGCCGGCGGCGGAACCGGTCCTGACCGTCCGCGACGTCGACACCGCGGTCGGCGAACTGGCCGCGGTGGCGGGCGCCGGGTCCGTGGAGCGGCGCGGCCGGATCCTCGCCGACCTGCTGGGCCGGGCCACCGGGGCCGAGCAGGTGTTCCTGCGCGCCCTGCTGTCGGGCGAGGTGCGTCAGGGCGCGCTCGACGCCGTGGCCCTGGAAGGGGTGGCCGCGGCCGCCGGCGTACCGGCCGCCGCGCTGCGCCGGGCGGTGATGCTGGACGGCTCGCTGCCGCGGGTGGCGGCGGCCGTACTGGCCGACGGCGCGCAGGCGCTGCGCTCGGTCACGCTGCGCGTGGGGCAGCCCGTCCAGCCGATGCTGGCGGGCACGGCGAAGTCGGTCGCCGAGGCGCTGGAGGTGCTCGGGCCGTGCGCGGTGGAGGAGAAGCTGGACGGGATCCGGGTCCAGGTCCACCGCGAGGGCGACGACGTACGGGTGTACACGCGCTCCCTGGACGAGATCACGGGGCGGCTGCCGGAGGTGGCGGAGTTGGCCCGGTCGCTGCAGAGGGAGCGGTTCATCCTCGACGGGGAGGTCATCGGACGGGCGGCGGACGGCCGCCCCGTCCCCTTCCAGGAGATCGCGAGCCGGGTCGGCTCCCGGGTCGACGTGGACGCCGCCCGGCGCACGCTCCCGGTCGCCCCCTATTTCTTCGACGTCCTGGCCGTGGGCGAGGACGTCCTCCTCGACCTGCCGGTGCGCGAGCGGTACGCGGCCCTCACCGCGCTCGTTCCCGAGGGCGCCCGGGTCCGCCGCCTCGCCGTCGAGGACCCGGGGGAGCAGGGCGCCGAGGCCGAGGAGTTCTGGGCCGAGACCTTGCGCCGGGGACACGAGGGGGTCGTCGTCAAGTCGCTGGACTCGTCCTACGCGGCCGGGCGGCGCGGCAAACACTGGCTCAAGGTGAAACCGGTGCACACCCTCGACCTGGTGGTCCTCGCCGCGGAATGGGGACACGGGCGGCGCACCGGCCTGCTCTCGAACCTGCACCTGGGGGCGCCCACCGGCGACGGGACGTACGCCATGCTCGGCAAGACCTTCAAGGGGCTCACCGACGAGATGCTGCGCTGGCAGACGCAGCGGCTGCGCGAGCTGGCGGTCGAGGACGACGGCTTCACCGTCCGGGTCCGCCCGGAACTGGTCGTCGAGATTGCCTACGACGGCCTCCAGCGCTCTTCCCGCTACCCGGCCGGAGTGACCCTCCGCTTCGCCCGCGTCCTGCGCCACCGCCCGGACAAGCCGGCGGCCGAGGCGGACACGGTGGCCGCGGTCCTGGCGGCACACACCCCCTAGCCCCCCGGGCAGGGGATCGCAGCCCTCCTGACCGAGCGCGGGGGTCGGCTCCGGGCGGACGCCGACCGGAGGCGTGCCGCACATGCGATGACCTGCACGGACGGTCCGTGGCACAGTCACCGCATGTCCGACGCCATCGCCTATCCCGTCTTCCGTACCCCCGACCCCGCACTCGCCCTGAGCACCGCGCGCAGCCTCGTGGAGTTCGGCCGCTGCGCGTACTCGAGGGTCTCCACGTACGCAGAGTTCCACTCCGTCGCCGAGGTGCGGGCCCTGGCGAAGGAGCTGCCCACAGGGTGGTTCCGGGGTCGGGAGGAGTACGGAGAGTTCGACGGCGTGCCGCTCGAGGACCGCCCCCCGCTGGAGTGGGAGCTGCTCAACGTGCCCGTCGGCAGCATCGAGGACGCCTTCACGGCGGCGATCGGTCCGAGCAGGGGTGAGATCAACTGGGAGCTGCTGTGCTGGCCGGACGCGCCCGGGGCCGGCTTCCACGGCGAGTCCAAGCATGCCGAAGTGACGCTCCTCTTCAACACCACCACCCGTGACCTCGACGAGCCCGCTGACGAGCACACCGTCCTCCTCCACGTCCGCAGCGCCCTCGTCGACGGACGCCAGCTTCGGGAGCCGTACGCGCACTGGCTCGCCGACCAGTTGGGACTCACGGTCGTCGGGCCCGGGCAGCGGTGACGAAGTCGGCCCGCACTCGCCACCGGACGAGCACCGGAGTCGTGCACGGGACCGGGTACGGGTCCCTGGTACGGGGCCAGGAACGGCGCTCGGTCACGCCTACTCGTCGTCGGGGTCGCTGTCGTCCTCGCGCAGCATCCGCCACAGGCGGGTGCGGTGGAGGACGTAGAGGGCCACGAGCAGGAAGACCACCTGCATGCCCACGGCGAGCAGCCAGAAGACGGCGCTGCTCTCCAGCTCGTCCGTCAGGTAGGCGAAGTTCATGCCGAAGAACCCCGTCAGGAAGGTCAGCGGCAGGAAGATCGTCGACACCACCGCCAGGCGGTTGATCACGCCGTTCTGGTCGCCGGACACCAGGGAGGAGTAGCTGCCGAAGGCCCGCCGGGCGGTTTCCTGGAGGGACTCGATGTCCGTGAGCACCAGATTCGCGGTGCGCCGGTACTCGCGGACGAGCTGCTGGCGTTCCTGGTGGAAGCCGCGGTTCATCACCCGGCGCGTGACGCTCTCCTCCGCCACCCGGTGGTAGGGCAGGAGGGTGTGGTGCAGCAGGGCCGCGGTGCGCCGCAGCCGTGACAGGCGGTAGAGCTGCTCGGGATCGCGCCGGCGGAACATGGCGTCCTCCAGGTCCTCCACCTCCAGCAGCGCCTGGACGGCGGCCCGGCGGTAGGTCTCCATGGCCTCGTCCAGCAGCAGGAACAACATGGCCACGGAGTCCGGCGGGCTCTCGAGCGGGAACCGGGCGGTGACGTTCCCGATCAGGGGCGCAGACCCCCGGTGCACGGTGAGGAGGTAGCGCTCGGTCACCACGGCGTGGACGTGGATGACCCGGTCCGCGTCGACCGCGGGCACGACGAACGCGCCGCTCTCCCCGAAGATCTCCGCCCGGGCGGTTTCCCCCTTCCGCCCGAGCCACGCCAGGTCCTCGGCCTCCAGACCGAGCAGGTGGGCGAGCGGCGGTCCGTCGGATGCGCCGTCCTCGGGCAGTTCCACGTCCACGAACAGGAAGCGGGACGTGGCGAGGCGCTCGCGGGCCTCCGTCACGTGTCCGCGGGTCAGGGTGCCCTCCGGCATGGACAGCATCGATACGATCATCGTCCCTCGCCGTAGGTCCTCCGGTGCCGTGGCTCCCAGCCTGGACGGCGGAGGACCCCGCGCAACCGTGGTGACGCATTCGCCCGGCAGCGGGCCCTCGAACAGGTGAGGCCGGGCCGCGCGGCAGCCGGGCTTTGCCTCAGAGGCAAGGTGGTTTGCCAGAAAGGTAAGACTCTGGCTCAATCGGGGTATGACACCCGGATCCGACACCGGCCCCGAAGGCGCGGCGGGCCCCGACGAACCGGCGGACGAGCTGCCCGCCGTCGCCCCGCAGCTACGGGACCTGCGCCGCCGCGCCGGACTCACCCTGGAGGCCGCCGCCGCACGGGCCCGGCTCTCGCCCGCCCACCTGTCCCGCCTGGAGACCGGTCGGCGCCAGCCCTCGCTGCCGCTCCTGCTCGGACTCGCCCGCACCTACGGTACGACCGTCTCCGAACTGCTCGGCGAGACCCCCGCCGCAGCCGATCCCATCGTACGGGCCGGCGGTCCGGGCGCCCGCGAGGCCGACGGCTGGACGTACTGGCAGGCCGGCGGCTCCGGTCGGGGGATGCAGGCGCTGCGCGTGCACGTGCCCCACGGCCGAAGCCAGGGAGAGCTGGTCCGCGTACATCCCGGCGAGGAGTGGCTGTACGTCCTGGAAGGGCGGCTGCGGCTGCACCTGGGCGAGGCCGAGCACCTACTGGAGCCCGGGGACAGCGCGCACTTCGACTCGCTCACCCCGCACCGGATCGGCGCGGCCTCCGTGGGCGGGGCCGACCTGCTCTTCGTCCACACGCTGCTGCAGAGCAGCCTGGCCGGACTCTGCCTCGGCGGCGCCACCAAGACCGCGCCCGCGAACCCGATCGCGAACCCGGCCGCGAACCCGGCCGCGAACCCGCCGACGCCCACGACGCCCCCGACCACGCACCACCGATAGCCGAGGAGCCGTACCCATGTCCCAAGCCGAGAAGCCCGCGCCTGCGACCCTGCGGGCCCGCTTCGAGTCCAAGTTCCCGCGCGGCCTGATCATCCGGCTGATCGCCTACTTGTTCGTCGGTCACCTCTTCGCCTTCTTCGTCTACCTCCTCTTCGTCCTGGGAGGCCAGAACCAGTAGCCGCAGGAGGCGGACGAGTTCGGGCCGCGCGACTCTGGCAACGTACGGGACCTGTGGCTACCCTCCGCGCATGATTTCCACGGTTGTCTGGGGTACCGGCAACGTGGGCCGTCTGGCGATCCGTGCCGTCGAGGCCCATCCCGCGCTCCAACTCTGCGCAGTCATCGTCCACAATCCAGCCAAGGTCGGCCGCGACGCGGGAGAACTCGGCGGGCTCGACCGCCTGTTGGGGGTCGAGGCCACCGACGACGTCGAAGCCGTACTCGCCGCCCGCCCGCGGGCCGTGGTGTACGCCGCGTCCGGAGACGTCCGGCCCGACGAGGCGCTCGCCGACATCACCCGCGCCGTCCGCTCCGGCGCGGTCGTCGTCAGCCCGGCCCTGTACCCGCTCTACGACCACCGGAGCGCCCCGCCCGAGTTCCGCGACCCGGTGCTCGCCGCCGTCGCGGAGGGCGGCGGCTCGCTCTTCGCTTCCGGCGTCGACCCCGGGTGGGGCAACGACGTGCTCCCGCTCCTGCTCAGCGGGCTCGGCACCAGCATCGACGTCATCCGCTGCCAGGAGATCTTCGACTACTCCACCTACGACCAGCCGGACTCCGTCCGCCACCTCGTGGGCATGGGGCAGCCCATGGACCACGAGCCGATGATGCTCATGCCCTCGATCCCCACCATGGTGTGGGGCGGGCAGATACGGATGATGGCCCGGGCGCTCGGGGTCGAACTCGACGAGATCCGCGAGACGTCGGACCGCCGCGCGCTCGACACCACGGTGACCACCCGGACCATGGGCGAGTTCGAGGCCGGCACGCAGGGCGCGATCCGCTTCGAGGTGCAGGGCATCGTCGAGGGCGAGCCCCGCATCGTCATCGAGCACGTCACCCGCATCCACGCCTCGTGCGCACCTGACTGGCCCGTGCCGCCCGACGGCGGCGACGGAGCCCACCGGGTCGTCATCGAGGGCCGCCCGCGCATCGAGGTCACCATCGAGGCCACGGACGAGGGCGAGAACCGCTCGGCGGGCGGCAACGCCACCGCCGTCGGCCGCCTCGTCGGCGCCATCGACTGGCTGGTCGAGGCCGAACCGGGCCTCTACGACGCCCTCGACGTCCCGCTGCGCCCCGCCATCGGCAGACTCGGAAGGAAACAGTCATGAGGATCGACGTCCCTGAAGGCCAGCACCCGATCGAGTACGTGTGGGGCGACCTGGTCCCCGGCATCGGCATGGCCGCCGCGAACTTCTCCCTGTCGGTGTACGCCCACACCACCCTGGGCCTGCGCGAGTTCGAGGCGGCCCGGCTGCGCGTCGCGCAGATCAACGGGTGCGTCTTCTGTCTGGACTGGCGCACCGAGCGGGACGGGGAGAAGGTCGAGGAGGAGTTCTCCGAGGCGGTCACCGCGTGGCGCACGACCGACGCGTTCGACGAGCGCACCCGGCTGGCGGCGGAGTACGCCGAGCGGTACACCCTCGACCACCACGGGCTCGACGAGGAGTTCTGGGAGCGGATGACCGCGCACTACAGCCAGCTGGAGATCGTGGAGCTGACGATGAGCATCGGGTCCTGGCTGGCCTTCGGCCGGCTCAACCACGTGCTCGGCCTGGACAGCGTGTGCATGTTGCCGGGTCAGCCGGCTCCCGGGCCCTGAGGGCTGCCCGACCTTGAGGGGGCGTCCGCCCCCGCCGTCCGGGTCACCCTGCGCGATGCCGGGGCAGCCCGGGCGGCCCGCTGGCCCGCCGGATGCCGCGGACCGCTCAATCCGTGGCTCCGCCGCCCGCCGTTCCCTCCGGCCGGGGCAGGGTTCCGAGCATGGCGATCACGTGGTCGAGCGCCGCCTCCGCGGCCGGGGTGCCGGGCAGCGTTTCGGGGGCGATGGCCGGTGCGGTGCGGCGCAGGTCGAGCCAGCCCAGGTAGGCGGCGTAGGCGGCCAGCGCGCGGTGCCGGGCGTCCTCCGGAGCGAAGCCGAGGTCGGCGAAGATGCTGCCGAGGTACGCGATCCGGGTGCGGGTCACCCGGTCGACCACGTCGGCCACGGCCGGGTGGGTGTCGCGGGCGGCGCCCAGTGCGGGCTCCAGGCCCGCGATCTCCTCGTCGCCGAGTGCGGCGAGGAACAGGGAGCGGGCGCGCGTCCAGGGGTCCTCGTGGGCGTCCGAGGCGGTGATGACCTCGGTGGTGGCGTGCAGCTCCCAGGTCTCCAGCGCGGCGACGATCAGGGCGTCCCGGTTCTCGAAGTGCCAGTAGAAGCTGCCGCGTGAGACTGCGAGCTCACGGGCGAGGACGTCCACGGCGACGGCCGAGACGCCGCCCCGGGAGAACGCCCGCAGCGCCGCCATCGTCCAGTCCTCTTTGCTCACTCGTCCCTTCGCCATGATCCGTACAGTAGTGTATGGATCATCCATACAGCACTGTATGGAAACCGGCGGGATCGTGGGGAAGGGGTACCGATGGACACCGAGACGGGAACGGCCCGGGGGTCGGGCGCGGACGCGGGTACGGAGCACCGGGTCGGGGGCGGTGCGGGTGCGGCGGCTTCGGTCCGGACGGCGGCGGTCGTGGCGGCGGGCGGTCTGGCCGCGGCCGCGGCCCTGCACGCGGTCTGGACCCGCTCGCCCTGGCCGCTGAGCTCCCCGGCGGAGCTGGCCGAGGTCGTGGTGGGGACGGCAGAGGAGGAGCTGCCGTCCGCGGCGGCGACGGCCGCGGTCGCCGGTCTGCTGACGGCGGCGGCGGGTCTGGTGCTGGCCGGCGCCCGGCCGGACTCCGCGCTCGGGCGCGCCCGGCTCGTCCGGGCCGGGCTGTGGACGGTCTCCGGCGTGCTCGCGGCGCGCGGGCTGGGCGGGCTGCTCGTGTCCGGCCTGGACCTCCAGCAGGCTCCCGCCCGGTACACGGCGATGGACCTCCGGTTGTACTCGCCGCTGTGCCTGGGCCTGTCCTCCCTGACCGGCTACGTCGCGGCACGCACCCGCGGAGGTCGGCGGTCGCCGAAGGCCCCTCGCCGGGTGGAGACCGGGCAGGGCGGTGGAGGCCGCCGGAACGAAGGGCGGTAGGACCCTGCTTCCGGGGCGGGTCGGGCCGGACCGGGGTCGGGCCCGACCCGCGCGGGGCCCGACCCGCGCGGGGCCCGACCCGCGCGGGGCCCGGCCCGGGCGGGCGTACGGCTACAGGTCGGTAGCGATGATCTTCTCTATGTTGCGTTCGGCGAGCGCCGTGATGGTGACGAAGGGATTCACGCTGGCGTTGCCGGGGACGAGCGCCCCGTCGATCACGTACAGCCCGGTGTAGCCGTGCAGGCGGCCGTAGTTGTCGGTGGCCTTGTTCAGGACCGCGCCGCCGAGCGGGTGGTAGGTGAGGGTGTCGTTCCAGATCTTGTTGCCGCCGAACAGGTCGGTGCGGTAGATCGTGCCCTCCTTGGAGTTGATCTTGTCGAAGATCGTCTTGGCCATGGAGATGGACGGCTGCTTCCAGGCGGACTGCCAGCTCAGCTCGGCCGTGCCGGTCGCCGCGTTCCAGGTGAACTCGGCGCGGTTCGGGTTCTTGGTGATCGACAGGTAGAACGAGGCGTACGTCTCGATCCCGGTGGGGAGCGGTGCGACCTCGGCGAACGCGCCGCCCGCGTCCCAGTTGTCGATGCCAGAGCAGGGGATGGTCGACTGGAGCCTGCCGGTCGGGTCCCACAGGTGGTTGGCGCGGCCGCACATGACGTTGCCGTTCTCCCCCCAGCCCTTGCCGACCTCGCCGTTGAGGTTCGGCAGTGCTCCGGTGGCCTTCAGCTTGACCAAGAGCTTGCTGGTGCCGACGCTGCCGGCCGCGAAGAAGACCCGGTCCGCGGTCACCGTTTTGGTGGCCACGGTGTCCCCGGTGGTGTTGATCTGGTCGATGGCGACCGCGTAGCCCCCGCCCGCGGCCGGGGAGACCGAAGTGACCTTGTGCAGTGCCGAGATGGTGACCCTGCCGGTGGCCTTCGCCTGCGCGAGATAGGTCTGGACGAGAGACTTCTTGCCGGCGTTGTTGCCGTAGAGGATCTCGCCGGCCAGGGCCGACTTGGTGACGGTGCCGGCTGCCTCCTTCTTCATGTAGTCCCAGTCGTACACGTCGGGTACGAAGGTCCAGGCGAAGCCGGAGCGCTGGGCGTGCTTGCGGCCCACCCGGGAGAACTGGTAGCAGTCGGCGGTGTCGAACCAGGCCGGGTCGATCATGCCGACCCCGAGGCCGGCGTTGGCCCTCGGGTAGTAGGTGTCGTACATCTCGTCGGCGTCCACGGAGGGGAGGACGGCGGCGAAGTTCGCGCGCTTGGGCGTGACCGCCATGCCGCCGTTGACCAGCGAACCGCCGCCGACGCCGCGGCCCTGGTAGACCGTGATGCCGGCGAAGTCCTCGGCGTCCAGGATCCCGGTGTACTTGGGGACGTCCTTGTCGATGGGGAAACCGAGGAAATTGCTGAGCGGCGCCTTGGTCCGGGTGCGCAGCCAGAAGGACCGGTAGTCAGGGCTGGTCACCTTGGGGAAGACCTTGCCGTCCGGGCCCGGCGTGTCCCAGGACATGCCCATCTCGATCATCTGCACGTCCACGCCGGCCTGTGCCAGTCGCAGGGCGGCGACGGACCCGCCGTAGCCGGTGCCGATGATCAGGGCCGGTACGCGGGCACCGTCCGCGATCGTGGCGGATGGGGAGGCCGCCTGCGCCGGGGTGAGGTGACCGGCCAGGGCCATGGCGCCGATTATGGAACCGGTTCTACCGAGGAATCCGCGACGGGAGATTCCGTTCGAGCCTCTTCCGGGCAGCATGTTGTCGCTCACGTGACGTTCCTCACTCGTGGGGGAATGGGAACGAGTTCTACTGCTGCCCGCGTGTGAAGTCACTACATACGTCTAGGTAACTTTCGGTCGATCACGAGGCGGCGGGAGCCGGTTCCGGCCGCCGGACCCAGCCCCAGACCAGCAGTGACGCGACCGCCGCGAAGGCGCACCAGGTGGAGGCGAATTCCAGCCGCCACAGCGCTGAGCAGGCCAGCGCCCCCACCGCCAGCACCACGCCGAGGGTCCCGAGCCGCCGGTCGCCCGAGAGCAGTAGCGAGCCCAGCGTGGCGAACAGGTAGCCCGCCAGCACCAGCGGCATCCACGGAACATTCACGCCGTAGCCGATGGTGTGGCCCCGGATCTCGGCGGTCACCGGCCGCGTCGCGAGGCAGTACGAGAGCACCGCGGCGGTGGCCAGACCCGCGGCCAGCGGTGCCCACAGCCGGCGCCGGGCCTCGGGTGGGGCCGCGAGTAGGACCCCGGCCGGTACCCAGAGCACCAGCAGCGGCAGGGCGATCACCGCCCAGGCCGTGGCGGCCGGGGAGCAGCCGCCGCCCGTGCCCCACACCGCGGTTTCCACCAGCTGGTGCGCACCCAAGAGCAGCGGCAGCGCGGCGACGGGCAGGTCGCGGGCCCGCCGCACCCGCGCCACGCACGCGATCCCGACGGCGTAGATCGCCGCGCCCGCCACCAGGTCGGCCGTCGCGCTCCAGCACGCGGGATCAGCCGGACCCCTCACGCGGTTCGAGCGGCGGGGCCGACACCGCGCAGTACGTGTGGCACTGGGGGTGGCACGCCTCGGGCGCGGGGGAGCGCACGGTCGCCCAGGCCAGGGCGGCGCCGGCCACGAACGCCCCGGTGCACCAGAGCATCGCCCGACCGAAAGCGGCGTCGAACTGGGTCGCCGAGCGGTACGACTCAGGCCCCATTCCGGACAGCAGCGGCAGCGCCGCCACCGCGAGCAGCCCGGCCACGCGCGCCGCCGCGTTGTTGATGCCGCTGGCCAGGCCCGCCCGACCGGGATCCACCGAGGCGAGCACGGTCGACGTCAGCGGGGCCACCAGGGCCACGAGGCCCATGCCCATGACGACCATCGCGGGCAGCACGTCCCGTACGTACGAGGCCGAAGGTCCCACCCGCAGCATCAGCAGCGTCCCTGCCGCACACAGCAGCGGACCCACCGTGAGCGGGACGCGCGGCCCGATCCGCTCCCCGAGCTCACCCGAGCGCGCCGACAGGAGGAGCATGAGGAGGGTCGTCGGGAGCATCGCGGCCCCGGCGGCCAGCGCCGAGTAGCCGGACACCACCTGGAGCTGGAGCACGACGAGGAAGAAGAACCCGCCGATCGCCGCGTACACGCACAGGGTGACGAGGTTGACGGCGGTGAACAGTCGGGACGCGAAGATGTCCGGTGGCACCATCGGATCGGGCCGCCGCCGCTCCACGTAGACGAAGGCGATGCCCAGCAGGACCCCGAGCACCGCGGCGACGATCACTGCCGGCGCGCCCGACCGGGCCTCGATCAGCGCGTAGGTGACCAGTCCCAGGGCGCTCGCACCGAGTGCCGCCCCGGCCACGTCGAACCGCCCGTGCGCCTGCGGGTCCCGCGATTCCGGTACGTGCCGCAGGGCGACCGGCACGCACACCGCGGCCAGCGGCACGTTCAGCAGGAACACCCACCGCCAGCCCGGCCCGTCCACCAGCCAGCCGCCGAGGAACGGTCCCACGGCCGCGCCCACCCCGCCGAGCCCCGACCACAGGCCGATCGCCCGCCCCCGGTCCTCGGCGCGGACGGACGCCTGGATCAGGGCCAGGGAGCCGGGCGCCAGCAGCGCCCCGCCGATGCCCTGCAGGGCCCGGGCGGCGATCAGCACCCCGGCGTTCGGCGCGATGCCGCACAGCAGCGAGCCGACCGCGAACCACACCACGCCGAGCACGAAGATCCGGCGCCGCCCGAAGCGGTCGCTCAGGGATCCGCCGACCAGGATCAGCCCGGCCAGGGTCAGCAGATAGGCGTTCACCGTCCACTGGAGCACGGCCAGATCGGCGTCGAGGTCCTCCCCGATGCGCGGCAGCGCCACGTTCACCACGGTGCCGTCCAGCATGGCCATGGTCGACCCGAGCACGGTGGTCAGCAGGATCCACCGGCCGCGTGCGGACGCGATCGGGATGCCGGCTCCGGACGGCTCGGCGGGCGCAGTCATGTCTTCAGGCTGGCGCGCGCGGCCCGTGCGGGCCACCGGGGCGGGCCGGGGACGGCCGAAAAGTCACCCTTGTAATGAGCATGACGCCTCGTTCACCATGACCCGCGCACGTCACGCGCACCCTTCCCGCACATCCCGCACACGGCGTACGAGGAGACAACACGTGGCCCAACGCGACAACCGGTCCCCACGAGCCTTGCGGCCCACCAGGCCGGCCAGGCCCGCACGGTCCTTACGCGCGGCACTCGCCGCCCTCACCTCGGTCCTGCTCCTGCCGATCGGCGCGGGCGTCGCCGCGGCCGCGCCGGACCCCGGCCCCGCCGCCCCGACCGCGGCCGAGCGCAAGATCGAACCGCGGCTCCGCGCCCAGCTCGACGACTCCGCCAAGGCGGCCTTCTGGGTCTACCTCGACAGCGCCGCCGACCTCACCGCCGCGGGGAAGCAGCAGACCCGCGCCGCCAAGGCCGAAACGGTTCTGCGGATCAAGAAGGACCACGCCGCGCGCAGCCAGGCCGAGGTCGTCAAGGCCCTGCAGGGCGCCGGAGCCGAGTACACCTCGTACTGGATCGTCAACGCCGTGCGCGTCGTCGGCAGCCAGAAGCTCGCCGGGACCCTCGCCCAGCGGCCCGAGGTCGCCCGGATCGACGCCGACGACAAGGTCGACCTCCCCAAGCCCACCGAGGGCCAGCGGGAGAAGGCCGTCGCCGACGCCGTCGAGTGGAACATCGACCGGATCAAGGCCCCGCAGGTCTGGGACCAGGTCGGCGTGCGCGGCGAGGGCATCGTCGTCGCCAACATCGACAGCGGCGTGGACTACACCCACCCGGCCGTGAACAACCAGTACCGCGGCAAGAAGGCGGACGGCACCTACGACCACGCCTACAACTGGTTCGACCCGGCGGGCGTGTGCACCACCGCGGCCCCCTGCGACAACAACGACCACGGCACCCACACCATGGGCACGATGGTCGGCGACGACGGCGGCGCCAACAAGATCGGCGTGGCCCCCGGCGCCAAGTGGATCGCGGCCAAGGGCTGCGAGTCGAACTCCTGCTCCGAGGCCTCCCTCCTCGCCTCGGGCCAGTGGATCGTCGCCCCGACCGATCCGAGCGGCCAGAACCCGCGGCCCGATCTCGCCCCGCACATCGTCAACAACTCCTGGGGCGGGAGCGGCGGCGACACCTGGTACCAGCAGATCGTCGACACCTGGCGGGCCGCCGGCATCTTCCCGGCCTTCTCCAACGGGAACGCGGGCCCGAGCTGCAACACCGCCGGCTCGCCCGGCGACTACGCCAGCTCCTACAGCTCCGGCGCCTTCGACATCAACAACGCCATCGCGTCCTTCTCCTCGCGCGGCGCCGGCCCCGGCGGCATCGTCAAGCCGAACATCGCCGCCCCCGGCGTGAACGTCCGCTCCTCCGTCCCCGGCGGCGGGTACGAGGCCTTCTCCGGCACCTCGATGGCCTCGCCGCACACCGCGGCCGCGGTCGCCCTGCTCTGGTCCGCCGCGCCCGCCCTGGAGGGCGACATCGCGCAGACCGAGTCGCTCCTGGACGGCACCGCCCTGGACACCGACAGCAGCCAGTGCGGGGGCAACGCCGCCGACAACAACGTCTTCGGCGAGGGTCGTCTCGACGTCCTCGCCGCCGTGAACGCCGCCCCGCGCGGCGCCATCGGCTCGCTCGGCGGCACCGTACGCTCCGGCGACCAGCCCGTCGCCGGCGTGAAGATCACCGCCGACGGCCCGATCGACCGTACGACCACCACCGCGGCCGACGGCAGCTACCGCTTCGCCTCCCTCTCGGTCGGCGACTACGTCCTGACCGCCGCCAAGTTCGGCTACGGGCAGCAGACCGGGACGGCCACGGTCACCGAGAACGGCACCGCCACGGGCGACTTCACCCTCACCCAGGCGCCTTCCGGCAAGCTCACCGGCACCGTCTCCTCGGCCGCCGGCCCCGCCGCGGGAGCCTCCGTCACCATCGCCGACACCCCGGTGACCGCGACCACCGACGCCCAGGGCCGCTTCGAGGTCACCCTGCCGCACGGCACGTACGACGTGAACGCCACCCTCGCCTCCCGCTGCGTCACCGGCGGCACGGCGAAGGTCACCGTCGCCGGCGACGCCACCGTCGCGGTCAACCTGCCCGAACGCACCGACGGCTACGGCTACGCCTGCGCCGCCGCCGGCGACCGCCCGTACGTCGAGGGCACCCGCCAGCTCGCGCTCACCGGTGACAACACCACCGAGCGCGTCGACCTACCCTTCCCGCTGCCCCTGTACGGCAAGACGTACGGCCAGGCCTGGATCGGCACCAACGGCACCGTCAGCTTCGGCGGCAACAACACCGGCGACATCAACGGGGACCTCCCGAGCACGGCCACGCCCAACGCGGCCCTGTACCCGTTCTGGGACGACCTGGTCGTCGGCGCCGCGGGCAGCGGCTCGGGCGTCTTCACCGGCGTCACCGGCACCGCTCCGCACCGCAGCTACGTGATCGAGTGGCGCCAGGTGTCCCACTGGTCGGCCCAGGCCGACAAGTTCTCCTTCTCGGCCACGATCGGCGAGGACGGCACCGTCTCCTACTCCTACAAGGGGACCGGCGGCACCGGCATCAAGGGCGGCTCCACGGCCACGGTCGGCGTGGAGAACGCGGCCGGCACCGACGCCTTCAAGTACTCCTTCAACACCGCGGTCATCACGGACGGCCTCTCCATCGCCTTCCGGACCACCAAGAGCGGTGTGGTGGCGGGCCGGGTGCTCGACGCCAACGACGGCAACGGCGTCGCGGGCGCAACGGTGACCGTCGGCACCGGTGACACGGCGGTCTCCGCCACCACGGCGGCGGACGGCGGATACGTCGTCCAGAGCCCGTCCGGCGCGCTCCCCGTCTCGCTGACGGCTCCGCAGTACGAGTCCGCCACGGCGACGGTGAACGTGAAGGCCGCCGACGTCACGGCGGTGACCCAGTCCCTGCGCACCGGAAAGGTGACGGCCTCCAAGCCGTCCGTCGAGGTCGTCCTCACGGCGAACCAGCAGCGGACACGGACGCTGGAGCTGACCAACCCGGGCCTGGGCACGGAGTTCACGGTGTCCGAGGACGCGACCTGGCTGACCGCCACGCCGGCCACCGGCACCCTCGCGACCGGCGCGAAGGTCCCGGTCACCCTTTCGGTGGACACCACCGGACTGACCCCGGGCGCGGTCCTCACCGCCGACCTGAAGATCACCTCGGCGAGCGGCCGGACCCCGGTCCTCTCCGTCCCGGTCAAGGTCGTCGTTCCGCGCTACCAGGTCGGCGTGGACGCCGGATCCGGCTACGCCACCACGGACAGCCTGGGTGACGCCTGGTCCCCGGACCGCAAGTACACGAAGGGCTCCTACGGCTACCAGGGCGACGGAACCGTCCAGTCCACCGGCCGCACCATCGCCGGCACGGACGACCAGCGGATGTTCCGCAACGCCCGGGAGGGCATGTACGAGTACCGCTTCGACAACGTGCCGAACGGCACCTACACGGTGGAGCTGGGCTTCGCGGAGCTCTCCTCGACCAAGCCGAACAAGCGCGTCTTCGACGTCCTGGCGGAGGGCACGCAGGTCCTGCCCTCCCTGGACATCTCCCTGGAGGCGGGCACGTACACGGCCCTGACCCGTACGTACACGGTCACGGTCACGGACGGAGTGCTCAACGTCCGCTTCGTCACGCACAGCAAGTTCGGCAAGCCCCTGCTGAACACCCTGCGGGTGACGGACCGCCCGGACAAGAGCTAGCCCGGCCGGTAGGACGCGGGGGCGGGGTGCCTGCGGGCGCCCCGCCCCTTCCCGCTCGCTGCTGCTCCGCGGGGGCATTCGGGTGGCGGGAGCGCGGGATCCGCAGCGGCCTGCCGACGGGCCGCCACCCGGCTCGTTAACGTGGGCGACCATGACCCCCCTGTGCGACCAGGCCACCGCCGTTCGGGCCCTCGTGGAGTCCGCCGACCCCGGGGCGGTGTGGGCCGTCGGCGGACCCGAGGGCCCCCGAGCGGGTTCGGACGGCGGGCACCCCGCCGACGCCGCCCTCGACGTGGACGGCCTCAGCGGCGTCCTCGCGCTCTGGCCGGTCATCGGCAGCCTCGTCGACGAGGGCGCACTACGGCTGCACACGCCGCTCGCCGCCTACGGGGACACGGCCGCCGAGGGCGTCCCCGCCGGGACCACCGCCCACCACCTCCTCACGCACCCGGGCGGGACCGCCGCCCCCACCCACCTCACCCACCTCACCCGCCTCGCCGAGCAGCTCTCCGGCAGCCCGCTCGCCGACCTCGCGGCCACCCGGGTCTGGCACCCCCTGGGCATGACCGGCACCCGCTTCGTCGACGGCGCCCTCCGTGCGCCCCTCGCCGACCTCCTCCGCTTCCTGCGCCACCTCCTGCATCCGGGAGACCCGGTGGACCCGCTTGCTCCGGCGGTCCCGGCAGGCATCAGCCGCGCCTGGACCGCCGAGTCGCTCCGGATCCGCACCGGCGAACTGACCCCTGCCCGCGGCCTGCTCTGGGACCCCGCCCCGCACGGAGTCTGGACCCACCACGCCCCGCAGGACGCCGGCCCGGCCCTCTGGGTCTCCCCCCGCCACCACCGCTGGGCGGTCCTGCTGCCGACCGCCGGGCGCGCCGCGCCGCGCCACGCCTTCCGCGAGGCCGCTTTCGCCCCAACTACCGCTGAATGACGGTCTGTTGTGTGAGATCCTGGAGGTCGCACCCAGGAGGTCACGGCCATATGAAGAAGACCCGCCGGCGCGACCGGGACGTACCCGGGCCGTCTTCACCGTGGGACGAGGTCGTACCGGGCCTGTGGATGGGCGGCCACTACTGGACCGACCCGGCCGGTGAGCTGTGGCCCGTCGTGGTGGGGGACGAGTTCGACCTCGTCATCAGCCTCTTCACCCGGACCGGCCACGGCCCGGGACCACGTGCCGAGCACGTCGTGGGGGAGATCCCGGACGCCAAGCTCACCGCCGACCAGCTCCACACCGTGCAGCGCCTCGCCCGCACCGCGGGACTTGCCCTCGACTCGGGCCTCACCACGCTGGTCCGCTGCCACTCGGGCTACAACAGGTCCGGCCTCGTCGTCGCCCAGTGCCTCGTCGACGGGGGACTGACACCCGCCGAGGCCGTCGCCCGAGTGCGCCGCGGCCGCTCGCCGTGGGCCCTGAACAACGAGGCCTTCACTCCTACCTCACCGCCGGGCTGGACGTCGCGGCGCTGCTGGTCGGGTTGGACCCCTGACGTGGTCCTCGGGGCGCGGAGTGCGCAGGTGGGACGTACGGTGATGCCGTTGTCGCCGAGTGTTGTCGCTCCCGCTGCGGAGGTACACGGATGCGTACGGTCCAAGGGGCCGCCCTCGACGGGCTCCGAGCACGGGTACGGGCCCTCGCCGCCCGGCGCCGCCCCGAGCGGGCCGGTCGGTCACCCCGCAGCGGAGCCCCGCTCGCGGACCGCGGGCCCGCGGTGCCGGGGCTGGGCGCGGAATCCCCCGGCCGGCGGACGTCCGTAAAACAATCGTTGCGGTACGCGGTCCCGGCCACCGCCCCGGCCCCCGCCCCGGCCGCGGAAACCGCCGCCCGGGCGGCCCTCGCCGGTTTCGGCGTCCTGCTGCACGCCCTGGTCCGGCCCCGCCCCGGCGAGGTGCGGACCTCGGCCGCCGCACTGCGGGCCCTGCGCGCACGGCGCGGGGACGCGCCCGCCCTGGTCCGCACCCGCTCCGGGCGGACCGTCCTCGTCCTCCTCGACCCGCAGGACCTGCGCCGCTTCTACGCCGAACCCGTCAGCGTCCTCGCGGCGGCCCCGCCGGACAAGTGCCGGGGCTCGAACCCCGAGGAACCCGACGATTCCGGCTGCTCGCGCGGCGAGCCCGGCGCGGAGCGGCGCGAGGTCAGCGCCGAGGTGCTGGCCACGGGCCGGCCCGTGCACCCCTCCTGCGGGCCCTTCCTCGCGGCCCTCGCAGAGGAGGCCCGGCACCTGACCGGCTCCGCACCCGCGACCGGCACCTCCACCCGCACCGCCGCCTCCACCCGCACCGGCCCCATCACCCTCGACCTCGCCCGCGCCCGCTACGCCGTGCACCGCGCCGCCCGGCGGATCGTGCTCGGCGACGCGGCAGCCGCGGACCAGCAGCTGAGCGGATGGCTCACCCAGCTGCGCGCCGAGGGCAGGGGTACACGCGGTGGCCGGGTGCGCGCCGCCCGTTCCGTACACGACAAGGCCCGCGCCCGCATCGAGGAGTACGCCTCCCGGGCGGGCGGCGACACCCTCGTCGGTCGGGCCGCCCGCCTCGCCGATCCGACCGGAACCCTGGACCCCGTCGGCCAGGCCCAGCACTGGCTGCTGGCCATGGACGCCGTCCCGGACACGTTGCTGCGCACCCTGCTCCTGCTCGGGGCGCACCCCGCGGAGCAGGACCTGGCGGTGGCCGAGGCCGCCGCCGAAGTCGCCGCCGGTGCGGAGCGGGGCGAACTGCCCAGGCTGCGGGCCTGCGTCCGGGAGTCCCTGCGGCTGTACCCGGTGGTGCCCGACCTGATCCGCGTCACCCGCGCCGAGACCGAATGGCGGGGCGTGCGCTACCCGGCCGGCACCTCGGTGCTGGTGCCCGCCGCGTTCCACCAGCGCGACCCCGAACGGGTCCCGGCCGCGCACGTGTTCGTGCCCGGCCGGTGGAAGAACCCGGGTGCCGACCAGGACATCCGGATGGCGCCCTTCAGCCACGGGGGCGGCCGCTGCCCGGGTGACCAGCTCGGCCTGATGGCCACCGCCGCGCTCTGCGCCGAGGTGCTGCGCGGCCATCGGGTCACGGGCACCCGGCCGGTGCTGGACCCGGTGGGACCGCTGCCCGCGACGCTCGCCCCACAGGGCATCCGGCTCACGCTCACCCGCCGCTGAGGGCGCCGCGGCGCCCGACCCGGTCCCCGTCCGCGCCCGACGTCGTTCGCTCTCGTCGGACCTTGACGGATCCTGCCCGACCCCGTCCGCCCGTGCTCGACCCCGTCCGTGCTCGACCCCGTCCGTCCCTGCCCGACCCCGTCCGTCCCCGAGCCCCTGCCGAACCCCACGAGGATCACATGCCCGACGCCGCGACCTCCGCGTCCACCGCCCCGGACATCGACCTGCTCGACGCCCCGTGCCGCGCCCTCGCCGAGGCCGCCGACGCGGTCGGCGAGGCCGCCCGCTACGCCTCCGGCCTGGCCTTCGGCGCCCGGCTGCCGGCGGTCGCCCTCGCTCGGGGCGGCCGTACCCGGCTCGGCTGGCGCACCCTACTGCGTACGCTCACCGACCCGTCGGGCCTCGGCTGGGCCCCGCGCGGCCGGGGCGTGGCCCGGGCCGGGCGGCTCGCCGGAATCCTGGCGGGCCGGGAGAGCCTCGCGATCAGCATCGCCGTCTGCGGGTTGAAGGCCCGGATCCGGGCCGCGAGTGCCGGCCACCCCGAACTGTTCGACGATCCCGGCGCGGCCGCGGTCCTGGGAGCCGTCCGAGCGGGCCGCCAGGGCGAGGCCGTCCGGCTGTTCCGCGCCATCATGCGCGAGCGCGGCGCCGAGCACGCCTTCGCGCTGCTCGCCCCGTCCTTCGCCGACATCCTCGCCTGGCACGCACTGACCGACGCGAACCCCTTCAACGACCACGCCGGTTGGCAGGTCGCCACCGGCCGGGCCGAGACCGCCGAACCGGCCCTCGGGCTCGGCGCCGCCTTCTGGGCCCTCTGCGACCGAGGTACGGGTCTACCCGAAGGGCCGGCCGCGACGGGGGCCGCGCCCACCCGCGGCCCGGCCCGCCGCCGGGTCACGGACCGGCCGCCCCGGCCGGCGCCGCGGCCGCCGGACGGCGGCCTGAGCGGTCACGCCGCCGCACTGCGCACGCACGCGTTCCGGCTGTACGGGGTGGCCGGAACGCGGGAGTGGCACGGTCCGCAGACCGAGGCCCTGCGGGCCGAGGTCACCAGGCTCGCCGCGCGCTGCGCCACGGCGGCGGGCGGGCTCGCGCTGGCCGCCGCCCAGCTACAGGACCAGTGACAGCAGCAGCACGAGGCCCAGGCCGACCACCGAGATGATGGTCTCCATCACCGACCACGTCTTCAGGGTCTGACCGACCGTCATCCCGAAGTACTCCTTGACCAGCCAGAAGCCGGCATCGTTGACATGGCTGAAGAACAGCGAGCCGGCCCCGATGGCCAGGACCAGCAGTGCGGTCCCGGTCGTGGACATGTCCGCCGCGAGCGGGGCCACCAGCCCGGCCGCCGAAATGGTGGCCACCGTCGCCGAGCCGGTGGCCAGGCGGATGGCCACGGCGATCAGCCAGGCCAGCAACAGGGTCGGCACGGCCCAGTCCTTGGACACGTCCAGGATCATCTGACCCACGCCCACGTCGATCAGCGTCTGCTTGAAGCCGCCGCCCGCGCCCACGATCAGGAGGATGCCCGCGATCGGGGCCAGGGACTTGTCCACCGTGGCCGAGATCCGCGCCCGGGTGAAGCCGGCGGCCCGGCCGAGCGTGAACATGGCCACCAGGACGGCCGCGAGCAGCGCGATCATCGGGGAGCCCGCGACGTCGGTCACGCGCTGCACCGGGTTGGCGGGGTCGTCGACCACGATGTCGACGAGGGCCTTGACGAGCATCAACGCCACCGGGAGCAGCACGGTGAACACCGTGGCCCCGAACCGGGGGCGGTGCTCCAACTCGGCCGAGGGGCGCGCCGCGATCATGCGCTCCGGCGCCGGGATGTCCACCCACCGCGCCGCATAACGGGAGAACAGCGGCCCGGCGATGATCACGGTCGGGATCGCCACGAGCACCCCGAGCCCGAGGGTGACCCCGAGGTTCGCGTGGAGCGCGTCGATGGCGACGAGGGGTCCGGGGTGCGGCGGGACCAGCCCGTGCATCACCGACAGGCCGGCCAGCGCCGGGATGCCGATCCGCATCAGCGAGTAGTTCCCCCGCTTGGCGACCAGCAGCACCACCGGGATCAGCAGCACGATGCCGACCTCGAAGAAGAGCGGCAGCCCGATCACCGAGGCGATCAGCACCATCGCCCACGGCATGGCCCGGCCCTTGGCCCGGGCGAGGATCGTGTCGACGATCTCGTCCGCGCCGCCCGAGTCCGCGAGCAGCTTGCCGAGGATCGCGCCGAGCGCGATCAGTACGCCGACGCCCGCGACCGTGGCGCCGAGTCCGGCGGTGAAGCTGGCGATGGTCTTGGCCAGCGGTGCGCCGGCGAAGACCCCGAGGGCCAGCGAGCCGACCGTCAGGGCCAGGAAGGCGTGCAGTGCGAAGCGGGTGATGAGCAGGACGATGACGGCTATGCCCGCCAGGACGGCTATCCCCAGCTGGGTGTTCCCGGCCGAGGTGATCGGTCCGGGGGCGGCCGCTGCCAGAGTCTCGACGCTGAGACCGGTCACGGTGGGGATTCCTCAGTTCTCTTGTGCGGGGAGCCGGCGCAGCGCGGCCAGCGCCCGCTCGGTGATGTCTTCCGGGGACCCGGACACGTCGACGACGACGCCGAGTTCGTCGTCCTGGAGCGGCTCCAGCGCGGCGAACTGCGAGTCCAGCAGGGTGGTGGGCATGAAGTGGCCCTTGCGCTCCGCCATGCGCTTCTCGATGAGGGGGCGCTCACCGGAGAGGTGGACGAAGACGGCCCCGGGGGCCGCGGCGCGCAGCCGGTCGCGGTAGGCGCGCTTGAGGCAGGAGGCGGCGATCACGCCGCCGCGCAGGTCGGCGCGGTTGCGGATCCACTCGCCGATGGCGTCGAGCCACGGCCACCGGTCCGCGTCGTCCAGCGGGATGCCGGCCGACATCTTGGCGACGTTGGCCGCCGGGTGGAAGGCGTCGCCCTCCGCGTACGGAATGCCGAGGGCCTCGGCGAGCAGTTGCCCCACGGTCGTCTTGCCCGTACCGGCCACGCCCATCACCACAATGACGCGCTGGGTGCTCACGCCTACCTCGCTGTCCTCGTCGACATCGTTCGTGTGGCACCACTGAAGCGCATTAAGTACTACGTATTCAAGCTTCAGGTCGGAAACATCACATCTTTTGTCGGTGGAAGCGTCACCGTACGCTTACGCCATGACCACCGAAGGCAGTCCCGGCCAGGGGCACGGGCTCCACACCCACGTGCTGGACACCCTCGGCCTCGCGATCACGGCGGGGGAGTACCTTCCGGGCAGCGTCCTGCGCACCGACGAGATCGCCGAACGCTTCAACGCCTCCCGCACCGTCGTACGGGAGGTGGTCCGCGTGCTGGAGTCGATGCACCTGGTCGAGTCCCGCCGCCGGGTCGGTGTCACCGTGCGCCCCACCGACGAGTGGAACGTCTACGACCCGCGCGTGATCCGCTGGCGCCTGGCCGGCACCGACCGGCCCCGACAGCTGCGGTCCCTCACCGTGCTGCGCTCCGCGATCGAGCCGGTCGCCGCCGGGCTGGCCGCGACGCTGGCCACACCGGAGCAGTGCGCCGAACTCACCGAGGCGGCCCTCGGCATGGTCCGCACCTCGCGCGGCCACCAGCTGGAGGGCTACCTGCGGCACGACATCGCCTTCCACCGCGTCGTGCTGAACGCCTCCGGCAACGAGATGTTCGCCCGCCTCGGGGACGTCGTCGCCGAGGTCCTGACCGGCCGCACCGAGCACGCGGTGATGTTCCACGATCCCGACCCCGCCGCCGTCACCCTGCACGTCCAGGTCGCCGAGGCGGTCCGCGAGGGCGACGCGGCGCGCGCGGAGGCACTGACCCGCCGGATCGCGGTGGGCGCCCTGGAGGAACTGGACGTACTCGCGCCCTGAACGCCGGGCCCCTCGGCCCAGGAGCCAGCGCGGGGCGTTGGCGACGCCCCACGCTGCGGGTATCGCCCCCGTGGGCAGGTGCTTGACGGCGCCGTGCCGCGGCCCGGAAGGGGCGGCCGCGGCACGGAACCGCTCCACCCGCTTCCGGGCGCCGGACGGCCCGCCCTCAGACGTCGAGCGCGGCGAGTTCGAGGGCGCCGAGACGCTCCGGTTCCGCCACGACGTCGATCTCGGTGATCAGGCCGTCCTCGATCGTGAAACCGAGCACCAGGAACAGGCGTCCCAGCGGGGCCATCGCCAGGCCGACCACTCCGTCGACCAGGGCCGGGGCCGTGGACCGGGCGCGCTGCATGGCGGCCATCGCGCCCGTGGCGACGGTGACGGCGCCGCGGACGAGGACCGGGGCGGGGGTGGGGCCGACGGCCTTGTCGGCCCGCAGCACCACGTCGGGGTGGAGCAGGGTGACGAGCGCGTCGAAGTTCCCGCCGCGGGTAGCGGCGAGGAAGGCGTCCACGACGCGGCGCTGGCGGGTCAGATCGGCCTCGGGCACCACCGGGGCCCCCTTGACCCGGCGGCGGGCGCGGCTGGCCAGCTGACGGGTCGCCGCCGGGGACTTCTCGATCATCGGGGCGATCTCGTCGAAGGGCACGGCGAACAGGTCGTGCAGGACGAACGCGAGCCGCTCGGCCGGTGCCAGCTGGTCGAGCACGACCAGCAGCGCCAGCCCGACGGAGTCGGCCAGGAGGGCTTCCTGCTCGGGGTCGACGGGGCCGCCGGGGCCGAGAGCGTCGGCGCGGCTGGCGACGGGGTCGGAGGGGTACGCCTCCATGGGGTCTTCGCGCCGGGACTCGCGCGAGCGCAGCAGGTTCAGGCAGACCCGTGACACGACCGTCGTCAGCCAGCCGCCGAGGTTCTCGACATCGCTGACATCGGACCGGTTGAGGCGCAGCCAGGCCTCCTGGACGGCGTCATCGGCCTCGGTGAGCGAGCCGAGCATGCGGTAGGACACCGCTCTCAGATGAGAACGGTGCTCTTCGAACCGTTCGGTCAGCATCGAATTCTCGTCCACCGGTCCCCCGTATCGCTCGCACACGCCGGGTCATCAACATAGATCACGCAGAAAAGGCCCTGGTGGGAGGGGAGTTGGTACCGGACCCGGCCGGGACCGACCGGGCCGGCCCACTGCTGGATAATGGCCCCTGAACAGCACAAGCGAGTGGAGACGCCGGATACCCCGCGTGGTCCGGCAGGAGAGGGAGCCCCCGATGGACGTGCAGCACTTCGAGCGGATCACCGCATTCATCGAGGCGCGGCTCACCCCGCTGTTCGACGAGGCGAAGGGCAGCGAACACGGCTTCGCCATGGACGACACCTCCCGCGCCCTGCGCGCGCTGCGCAACTCCGTCCTGGAGGCATCCGCCATCAAGGGCCTGATCGAGAAGCGGGAATCCGCCGAGCCGGCCATGCGCCGCGTCATCGACCAGTCGGTGGAGCACAACTGGGACGTACTGCGCGGCATCGCCCGCCAGTGGGAGGACCACACCGACTTCCGCCACGAGTTCAAGCACCACGCGTGGGAACTCGACCACCACCACGCGGAGGCCTGAGCTCAGCGCGGAGGTTCGAGGACTCCGCGCGCGGTGACGGCCGCGCGCAGGAGCCCGGCCGTGGCGGCCTGCTCCGCGGGCGACGGCGACAGGACCCCGTTCTCGGTCATCAGGGCGTGGAACTGCTGCCGCTCGTACGGAACCCCGGGCGGCAGCGCCGCGACGTGCCAGTGCAGGTGGGCGTTGCCCTGTCGGCTCCCCAGCGAGTACAGGTAGGTCCGTTCGCTGTCGAAGACGTCCTCGACGGCGAGCGCGACCTCCCGCACGACGAGCATCAACCGGGTGTAGGCCGCGGGGTCCAGATCGCGCACGGCGTGCTCTACGTGCGCCTTGGGGGCCACCAGGACCTTTCCGGGGAGCGTGGGCCAGCGGTCGAGGAAGGCCACGTGGTGCTCGTCCTCGAAGACGGTCTCGTGCGCGTAGTCGGGATCCCCGGCGAGGAAGGTGCACACGAAGCACGGTCCGCCGCGCGTCCGTTCGACGTAGGCTGCGAGGTCCATCGGTTCACGGTCCATCGGCTCACGGCCCATCGGCATCGGCATCGGTGTCGGCATCGGTGCATCCTCCCACTGACGCTCCGTCCGTCACAGGGCGGACCAGTGGTCCTCCGGGCGGCCGGTCACCACCAGGCAGCCGTCCGCGGTGCGCCGTGCGCGGACCACGGGCGAGGAGCTCGCCGCTTTCCCCGTCGGGCACGTCCTTGCCGTCGGGGTCGACCAAGCGGATCTCGTCGTCGGGCGAGAGCGGGCGGCCCTGCGTGGTGAGTACGGTCTCGTCCGGATCGGTGGGCCGGGTGAGGGTGAGCACCCCCTCGGCCGTGCCGAAGACCTGCTCCAGGCGGCAGCCCAACGCGGGACCCACCCGTTCGGCGGTCGCCCGGTCCACAGGTCCGCCGCCGATCTGCACCAGCCGAAGACTGCCCGGTTCGGCCCGGACCGCAGGAAGCGAGTCGAGCCACGGAGTGGCAGCCCGCGCCGGGTCGACGGTGAACCTGCCGTACGGGGACGATCCGCCCGGCCCCTCGAAGGTGAACACCCGCCGCAGGAAGGGGCCTTCGGCGGCGATGCCCGCGGCCATCGCCGTGAGGTCGAACCCCTGGTGGGTCGGGGGCCCGACGTATCCGACGGCCTGGCCGACTCGAACGAGGTGGGACACCTGCGACGCGCGGTGCGTCATCGGGCAGAACACGGGGACCGCGCCGGCGCGCATCAGCGCGAACACGGTGATGACGAACTCGGCACGTTGGGCAGCTGGACGACGACCCGCTGCCCGGGCCGCAGGCCGCGCAGCCGGAACCCGGCGGCCACCCGGTCCACGCGCCGGTTCAGGTGCGCGTACGTGACGCGGGTGGCGCCGTGCACGAGCGCGGTCCGCGGCCCGTACTGGAGGGCCCAGTCGCGCAGCAGGTCGTCGAGCGTGGCGCCGCGCCAGTGCCCGGCCGCCCGGTAACGGTCGACGAACTCGGCGGGCCACGGCGTGCAGCCGTCGCGCATGGATGTCACGACCCCGGTGAGCCAAGCCGCCAACGGCCCTGCGGGCAAGGCGCTTTCCCGACCACGGTCGCGCCCCGCCCTCAGCGGAACGTCCAATCGGCGTCCCCGACGGGAAGGACTAGGTGTTCTGTCCCGGGAGGTTGTGGACGGGTGACGCAGGTCTCGGCTGAGGCTTCTTGAACGGGTGAGGGCCTTCCGGGTTCGGTGTGGATTGCGACGTCTACACCGACCGAAAGGCCCTCGTGCCCCACCGTAATGCACCCCTGACCGAGACCGGACGTCTGCGGCTGGCCCGCTGCGTGGTCGTGGACGGCTGGACCTACCGCAGGGCAGCCGAACGCTTCCAGGTCTCGCCCACCACCGCCCAGCGGTGGGCGGACCGGTACCGGATGCTCGGAGAGGCCGGGATGGCCGACCGGTCCTCCCGCCCGCACCACAGCCCGCGCCGGACCCCCACCCGCACCGAACGCCGGATCATCAAGATCCGCGTCCTGCGACGCTGGGGACCGGCCCGCATCTCCGGACTCCTGCGCATCCCGGCCTCGACCGTGCACCGCGTCCTGACCCGCTACCGAATCGCCCGCCTCACTCACCTGGACCGGGCCTCCGGCACCGTCATACGCCGCTACGAACGCGAGAAACCCGAACTGGTGCACGTGGATATCAAAAAGCTCGGCAACATCCCCGACGGCGGCGGCCACAAGGTCCTCGGTCGCCCGGCGGGCCGCAAAAAGAAGTCCAGAGCCGGCTACCAGTACATCCACACCGCCGTTGACGACCACTCCCGCCTCGCCTACTCGGAGATCCACGCCGACGAGAAGAAGGAGACCGCCACCGGCTTCTGGCAGCGGGCCCAGGCCTTCTACACCTCGTGCGGGATCACCGTCGAACGCGTCCTGACCGACAACGGCTCCTGCTACAAGTCCCACCTCTGGCGCGACGCACTGGCGGCGGCCGGGATCACCCACAAACGAACCCGGCCCTACCGGCCGCAGACCAACGGCAAGGTCGAACGCCTCAACCGGACCCTCCTCGACGAGTGGGCCTACGCCCGCCCCTACCGCTCAGAACAGGAACGACGCGACGCGTTCCCGCAATGGCTGCACACCTACAATCACCACCGCGGACACACCGCACTCGCAGGCAAACCACCCGCCAGCCGCATCCCCAACCTCACTGGGCAATACAACTAGGTGTATTGACCCGCAGCGTTGTTGACTCGGCTGATGGGTGGGTGTCCGCCGAGTGCGGTGTGGCAGCGGTGGTGGTTGTAGGTGTGGAGGAAGTCTGCCAGGGCTGCTGTCCGCTCGGTGTTGCTGGTGTAGGGCCGGAGATAGGCCCACTCGTCCAGCAGGGTGCGGTTGAAGCGTTCGACCTTGCCGTTGGTCTGCGGCCGGTAGGGCCGGGTTCGTTTGTGGGTGATCCCGGCCTTGGTCAGGGTCTGGGTGAACAGCTTCGACTTGTAGCAGGAGCCGTTGTCGGTCAGGACGCGTTCGACGGTGATCGCGTGGTCGGCGAAGAATGCGTTCGCCCGCTCCCAGAAGCCGATGGCGGTCTCTTTGCGTTCGTCGGTCAGGACCTCGCTGTAGGCCAGGCGGGAGTGGTCGTCGACCGCGGAATGGACGTAGGAGTAGCCGATCACCGGTGTGTTGCTCTTGCGCTGGCCGGTGGTGGCCTGGCGGTTGCGGTCGCCGGCTGACCGGCCCACGACGCGCCATCCGCCGCCGTCGGGGATGTTGCCGAGCTTCTTGATGTCCACGTGGACCAGTTCACCGGGCCGGGTCCGCTCGTAGCGGCGGACCGGCTCGCCGGTGGGCCGGTCGAGCCAGGCCAGGCGGTTCAGGCGGTGCCGGACGAGGATCCGGTGCACTGTGGAGGCGGGCAGGCCCAGGATCGGGCCGATGCGGGCCGGGCCGAGCTTGCGGTCGGTCCGCAGCCGGCACACATGGTCCTCGACCGTGGCCGGGGTGCGGTGCGGCGTCGTGCGGGGCCTGCTGGAGCGGTCCGCAAGGCCCGCTTCGCCCTCGGCACGCCAGCGGCGGACCCACTTGTGGGCCGTGGGACGCGATATCCCCATCTCCGCGGCCACGTGCGCGACCGGACGCCCGGCCAGAACACGTTCGACCAGGATCCGCCTGCCGTGCACGGTCAGCCGGGCATTACGGTGGGACACGAAGACCTCCGTGTGTGGTGTGGAGCCTAGACACCTCCACCACACCGGAGGTCTTCGCCATGATCAAGACCCGACACCGTTAACAACGCTCGTGATCAATACAACTAGGCCGTGCCCACCGACTTGCGGGGCGTGGTCTGCTGGACCGCCCAGCCGTTGCCGTCGGGGTCGGAGAAGTAGACGAAGGAGCCCCACGGCAGGTCCTGGATCTCCGTCACCTCCACGCCCCGGCCGCGCAGGTCCTCGTACGCCTCCTCGATGTCGGTGACGACGACCTGCATGTTGTCCAGCGAGCCCGGGGTCATCCGGGTCAGTCCCTTGCCGATCGCGATCGAGCAGGCCGAGCCAGGCGGGGTCAGCTGGACGAAGCGGATGTCCTCGCTGACGGTGACGTCGTGGTCGGCGTTGAAGCCGAGCTTCTCGTAGAAGGCCTTGGCCCGGTCCACGTCGGTGACGGGGACGGCGACGAGTTCCAGTTTGATGTCCATCACAGGATCATGCGCCCGGCACCGGTGCCTCGCCGCCCGACACGGCGAATTGGGTGCGGTACAGCTCTTCGTACCGCCCGCCCGCCGCCAGCAGCGCGGTGTGCGTGCCCCGTTCCACGATCCGGCCGTCCTCGACCACCAGGATCAGGTCCGCCGCCTGTACGGTCGACAGCCGGTGCGCGATCACCACCGCCGTCCGGCCCGCCAGGGCCTCGCCCAGAGCCTCCTGCACTGCGGCCTCCGAGGTGGAGTCCAGGTGCGCGGTGGCCTCGTCGAGGATCACCACCCGCTGCCGGGCCAGCAGCAGCCGGGCGATGGTCAGCCGCTGCCGTTCCCCGCCCGAGAGCCGGTAGCCGCGCTCCCCGACCACCGTGTCCAGTCCGTCCGGCAACGAGGCGACGAGCCCGTCCAGTCGCGAGCGCCGCAGGGCCTCCCAGATCTCCTCCTCGGAGGCCTCCGGGCGGGCCAGCAGCAGGTTGGCGCGCACCGATTCGTGGAAGAGGTGCCCGTCCTGGGTGACCATGCCGAGCGTCTCGCGGATCGAGTCGGCCGTGAGGTCCCGTACGTCGATCCCGCCGAGCCGGACCGCGCCCGCGTCGGCGTCGTACAGCCGCGGCAGCAGGTGCGCGATGGTCGACTTGCCGGCGCCGGACGAGCCGACCAGGGCGATCATCTGGCCCGGCTCGGCGCGGAAGGACACCTCGTGCAGCACCTGCGCACCGCCCCGGGCATCCAGGGTGGCGACCTCCTCCAGGGAGGCGAGCGAGACCTTGTCGGCGGCCGGGTAGCCGAAGGAGACCCGGTCGAACTCCACGGCCACCGGCCCCTGCGGCACCCGGCGGGCGTCCGGCTTCTGCGCGATGAGCGGCTTCAGGTCGAGGATCTCGAAGACCCGCTCGAAGCTCACCATCGCGCTCATCACCTCGACGCGGGCGCCGGCGAGCGCGGTCAGCGGGGCGTACAACCGGGTCAGGAGGAGGGCGAGGGCGACGACGGAGCCGGCGTCCAGGGAACCGCGCAGGGCGTAGAACCCGCCGAGCCCGTAGACGAGCGCCAGGGCCAGCGCCGAAACCAGGGTGAGGGCCGTGATGAAGGCCGACTGGGCCATCGCCGTACGGATCCCGATGTCGCGCACCCGTGCCGCCCGGGCCGCGAACTCCGCGGACTCGTCCGCGGGCCGCCCGAAGAGCTTGACCAGCGTCGCGCCGGGGGCGGAGAAGCGTTCGGTCATCTGGGTGCCCATCGCGGCGTTCAGCGCGGACGCCTCCCGCTGCATCGCCGCCATCCGCGCCCCCATCCGGCGGGCCGGCAGCACGAACACCGGCAGCAGCACCAGTGCCAGCAGGGTGATCTGCCAGGAGATGCTGAGCATCACGGTGAGGGTCAGCACCAGGGTGACGGTATTGGCGACCACCCCCGACAGGGTGTTGCTGAAGGCCCGCTGGGCGCCGATCACATCGTTGTTGAGGCGGCTGACCAGGGCCCCCGTCCGGGTCCGGGTGAAGAAGGCGACCGGCATCCGCTGCACGTGGTCGAAGACCGCCGTCCGCAGGTCCAGGATCAGCCCCTCGCCGAGGGTGGCGGAAAGTCTGCGGGTCAGCAGTCCGAGCCCGGCCTCCGCGACCGCGATCAGCGCGATGAGCACGGCCAGCCGGGTGACCGCGGAGCTGTCGCGGCCGTCCACGATGGCCGTGACGACCCGGCTGGCGAGCACCGGGGTGGCCACCGCGAGCAGCGCAGTCACCACGCTCAGCAGAAGGAAGAGGGTGAGCCCGCGGCGGTGCGGGCGGGCGAAGGCGGCGACGCGGCGCAGGCCGGCCCGGGAGAGCGGGCGACGGTCCTGCTGTGCGTTGATCGCGCTGTGCAGCGACGTCCAGGCGGTGACTTCCATGTCCATGGCCCGAACGCTAGGACCTCAACCAAACTTCAGGTCAAGGATCCGTCCGGGATCGCCCGCACGGGGCGCCAACTCCCGTGCGCACGAACGATTGTGACGACCCCCGTCCGATGTCGGCGCCCGGTGGCATCATCGGTCCATGACGCAGGGATCCGAGTCCGTACGCTTCGGCAAACGAACCACCGACACCGTCCTGCACCGCTTCGAGCAGTGGGCCCGGGACACCCCCGGCGCCCGCGCGCTCATAGCCGGCCCGGGCGGCCTCACCTACGGGGAACTGGATGCGCGCGCCGACCGGCTGGCGCAGCGTCTGCTCGACTCCGGCCTGCCGCCCGGCGCACTCGTCGCCGTGGGCACCGCCCGGCAGACCGAACTGCTCGTCGCCCTCCTCGCCGTCCTCAAGGCCGGCGGGTCCTACGCCGTCATCGACGTGGCGAGCCCGCGCTCCGGGCGCCGGCAGATCGTTGCGGCCGAGCCCGTCGTCCTGCTCACCGATGCCGCCCAGCAGGCCGCCCTCGAGAACGGCGGCGGCCCCCGGGTGATCCGGCTCGACGCGGAGGCCGCGGCGATCGGCGGGCCGCGCACCGAACAACCCCCGGACGCGCCTGCGGACGGACCCTCGGACGGACCCGCGGACCGGCCTGCGGATTTGCCCGCGGATTCGCCCGCGGACCGGGTTCCCGGTGCGGCCGCCCCGCCGGCCGGCCGCACCGCCGCGGTCCTGTTCACCGGGGCGGCCGAGCCGCGCGCGGTCCCCGTGAGCCACGGACTGCTCCTCGCCGCCCACGAGGCCTGGGCCGAGGTGGCCCGGCCGACCCCGCAGGACCGGCACCTGTTCACGGTCGGTACGGACGTGACCGCCTTCGCCGCGGGGTGGACCCGGGCCCTGTGTTCGGGCGGCGCCCTCGTGCTCTCCCCGCGCTCCGCCTGGCAGCCCGGGGACGTCCGCACGGCCGTCGAGACCGACCGCGTCACCGTGCTGCACACCGACCCGGCCGGCGCCGCCCGACTGCTGCTCGAGGACGCCGAACGGGGAACCCTCGCCCCGGCCGCCCACCGCGGGGCCGACCCGGCCTGCCGGTCCCTGCGGCTGCTCGCCGTCTCGGGCGACCGGCTCTACCTCGACGAGCAGGCGACCCTGCAGGTCCGGTTGCGCCCCGGCGCGCGCGTGCTCAACGTCTACGGCTCCGCGGAGTGCGCCGGCATCGGCACCTGGTTCGAACTGCCCCAGCTGCCCCACCCGTTGGACGACGCGGAAGAGATCTCCCTGCTCGGCACCGCGTTCCCCGGCTTCCGGGCCGAGGTGCACGGCGGGGAGATCCGCCTCGTCCCGCCGGACGGCGCCGACGCGGTACCGACCGGCGACCTCGGCCTGCTGCGCGAGGACGGGCTGCTGGAGTACGGCGGCCGGCTCCGGGACCGGATCACCTTGCCCGGCGGCCGGTTGCTCGACCCGTACCCCGTCGAATCCGCCATCCGCAGCCACGAGGGCATCGGCGCGGTCATCCTGAAGGGGGTCGACGGCCCCCGCGGCCCGCGCCGGCTCGTCGCGTACGTGGCCCCACCGCCCGGCGGGCCGCCCCGGGCCCCGATGCCGGACATCGAGGAGCTGCGCGACCACCTGGCGGGCAAGGTGCTCCGGGAGGAGTGCCCGCGCACCGTGATCCGGCTGCGCACCCTGCCCCGCACCACGGCGGGTCAGGAGGACCGGGACGCCCTGCCGCTGCCCATCCTGCCCGCGGCGGCGCGGAGTGCGGGGAGCAAGTCGGGCAAGTACGGGTCCGCCGCGCCCGTGGGCGAGACCTCGGCCGGCTACGCGGCCGGCTGCGGGGGAGCCGCACTGGGCCTCGTCGCCCTGATCCTGACGAACTTCCTCTGGCCCGGATCGACCGACCTCACCGGGGTGCCGCAGCCCTGGGCGTTCCTGTTCTTCGTGCTGTACCTGTTCGAGTGCGTCGCCTTCGGCATCGGGGTGGTGTTCCTGTTCGGCGGCCGCGCCCGGATGCTGCGCCAACGCCGGGGCCCTTCGCTCACCGTGGCCGCCCATCTGGCCGTGTCCTACCTGCTGTTGTCCTGGTGGCCGCAGGACAACTTCTACCGGCTGGCCGCCAAACAGGACTGGCCGCGCCAGGCCGCGCTGGTCTACGCCTTCAACATCCCGCTGATGATCGCGGGCGTCGTCGTCGCGGCCTACGTCGTCAGCAAACCGGCCGACCCCTTCGACTTCCACGACCCCACCGACGACTGGCCCGATCGCTGACCGGAACACCGGGCCGGACCACTCACCGGCCGGTCGGCCCGTGAGTGGTCCGGCCCCGCTACGGCGAGCCGAACATCGCCCCGACCGCCAGGGCCTCGGCCCGTACCAGCGCCTCGGCCGCGTCCAGCACCTCCCTGCTGTGCGCGGCCACCAACACACCGAGCCAGGGCGCCGGTTCGAAGGCCGCGGTCGGGATCGCGGGGACGAACACCGCCCCGAGCTCCGCGCAGCGCCGGGCCAGGGCTGCGCACCACTCGTCCAGCAGGGCCTCGGGCAGTCGCGCGCCCAGCTCCACCCGGTCGGCGATCCGTACGAGGTGCCCCGCGCCCCGCAGCGCGTCGAGCCGGGCCGCCACCATGAAGGCGATGGAGGGCCCGGTCAGCCGCAGGTTCGTCTCGGTCGGCGCGAGCCGCCCCGCCCCGTCGGCGACGAAGTCGACGTCGAACCAGCCCCGGTATCCGGATTCCGCCAGCGCCCGGCCCACCGCCGTACCGAAGGCCGTGAGGGACTTCTCCGCCCACGCGGGCACCACCCCGGGGCCCACCGTTGCACCCCGGTAGCAGCCGTCCGCCACGTCCATCACCGCCCCGCCCACCTCGTGCGCACGGCCCGCGTCGTCGACGAAGCCGTCGTACGTCAGGTCCCGCGGCTCCTCGTCGGCCCCGGACGCCGGACCGCCGACGTACTCCTCCACCAGCAACGGCCCGCGCGGCAGCCGCCGCAGCACGGCCCGTGCCCCGCCCGCGGCGCGGACCCGCTCGGGGGTGACCACCGTGGTGCCCGAACCCCCGACACCGTGCTCCGATTTCAAAACGGTGCTCTCGCCCGCCCTGGTCCTGGCCGCCAGCATCCGGGCCGCCGCCCACCGCCCGTCCGCCCGCCACTGCCGGGGGAGCACGATCCCCGGATGCCCGCCGTCCGCCAGGATCCGCTCGAAGAGGGCGTGCGCCGCGGACTTCGACTCGTAGCGCAGCTCCCCGGGCCGCCACGGCCGGCCCGCCAGCCGTCCGAACGGCCGGGTGCGCCCCCACGGTACGAGGGGCAGCCCCGCCCCGGTGAGCAGCCCGGCCAGCGCCGGCCGGGCCCGTACGGCATCGGCGAGACCGGGATCCGCGTCCAGCAGGCCGTCGTACACCTCGACCCCGGTCCAGCCCAGCTGGCGGCAGACCAGCTCGCTCCAGCCCCGCGGAACCGGCCGCGGCAGCACCAGCGCGGCCGGGTAGGGACTGTAGAAGGCGGCGAGGCACGCGTAGTGGTGCGCGGGCCGCTGCTCCGGGTCCAAGGTGGCGTCGGCGAACTGCGCGTTGAACTCGCCGACGTTGCCCAGGTGCACGGCCCGCCCGCCACCGGTCCACGCCCGCGCCCAATCGGCGAGCGGGACGGGAGCCGCCTCGAACCGGACCAGGGCCGCAGCGTCGGCTTCCACGTCCGGTGCGGCCACCGCCACCGCCACCGCCCCCATCGCCCGGTAGAACCCGGCCGCGTGCGGATCGGAGTCGATCACCAGCCGGCGCACCCCCAGGTCCACGGCCCGCCGCAGCGCGTCCCGATACAGCAGCCGGCCCACGCCCTGCCCGATGGCGGACGGCTCCACGAAGAGCAGCCCGAGCGCCGCGCGCGGGGGAGCCCCCTCCAAGGAGGCGATCCCGAGCACCTCCCCCCGCCCGTTTTCGGCCACGACCACACGGCGGGCCGTCACGTCGTCGGGCCGGATCCGTAGATCCGGCGCGCACGCGGCCAGGAAGGCGGCGTCGTACCCCCAGTGCGCCTTGGACCGCATCACCAGCCCGGTCAGGTACTCCGCCTCGGCGGGCCGCGCGGCCCTGACCTTTACCATTTGCTGACCTCCCCATGGTCCGCGCCAAGGCCGTGCGATAGATTCGGCCTCCCCACGGCACATACTTTCCCATCCACGCGGAGACAGGCTTCTCAATGAGCGACATCATCAACGGACTTGGCCGCACCAGCGCCTACGGCGCCCTCGGCCTGGTGCTGCTGATCCTCGGCATCGTCCTCGTGGACGTGCTGACGCCCGGGAAGCTCCCCAAGCAGATCTGGGAGGAGCGCAACCGCAACGCGGCCCTCTTCCTCAGCTCCGCGCTCCTCGGCATCGGCGGCATCGTCTTCACCTCGATCTGGACGACGTACGCGGACTTCGGCAAGGGCCTGCTGTCCACCGCGGCGTTCGGCGTGCTCGGCCTGATCCTGATGGCGGTGGCCTTCCTCGTGCTCGACGTGGTGACCCCCGGCAAGCTCGGCGCCATCGTCGTCGACCCGGAGCCCCACCCGGCGGTCTGGGTCTCGGCCGCCTGCAACCTGGCCGTGGCCGCGATCGTCGCCGCCTCGATCGCCTGACGCGGAGCACCCGTACGTGACGAGAGCGCCGCTCCCCCGGGGGAGCGGCGCTCTCGCCGTATCCGGGATCCATCGGGACCCGCTCAGGCGAGGCCCAGCGCGAACACCGCGAACCCCGCCGCCAGCAGCCCGGCCACGGTACGGCGCAGCCCGCTCGCCCGGCGTCCCTCCTGCGGCGGCACCTCGAACCGCCGCGCGGAGCGGGCGATCGCGACGAACAGCACCGCGAACACCGGCATCCACGCCAGCCGAGCCGCGATCCAGCCCAGGCTGTCCGGCGCCGTGGTGAGCCCGGCCAGTTCACCCACGAACGAGCCGGGCACGGCTGCGGCCAGCATCGCCGTCTGGTGCCAGCACAGGATCGTCATCGCGGACAGGTTGATCACGACCACCGGGGCCCACAGGGCGGGCCGCGCCAACAGCTTCGCCAGCCGGTCGCGCAGCAGGATCGCCGCGCCCGACTGCGCCGAGGCCAGGGCCAGCACCAGGAGCGACGGCGGGTGCGAGTTCGTGCGCGCCGCACCCGGGACGCCCACCATCGACGCCGGATAGTGGAAGACCGCCAGCAGCGCGGCGAACAGCAGCGTCCCGCCCGCCAGCAGCAGCCAGGCCCCGCTCCGCCCGATCCGCCGCTCGCCCCAGGAGACGCCCAGCTGGTACGCGAACAGCCAGCCGGGCAGGACGTTCAGCAGGGCGAGCCACGACGGTACGGACTCGGCGAGCGGTCCGTAGCGCAGGAAGTCCACCACGGCGACCGAGCCGAGCAGCGGGGCTGCCGCCCAGCCGCCGAGGCGCCGCGCCGCCCGCACGCAGTACGGGGTCAGCGCGGTGACCACCACGTACACCCCGACGAACCACAGCGGTTGGACCACCAGCGTCGCCCCGGTCCGCAGCGACGCCTCCGGCACCCCGGCCGCGTACAGCACGGGCGCGGCCAGCGCCCATACCGCGGTCACCCCGAGCACCGGCCGCCCCAGCCGGACGACGCGGCCCTTCAGCCAGGCGCCCGTCGAACCGGTGCGGCGCCCGAAGGAGAGCGCAGAGGCGTACCCGCCGACGAGGAAGAAGACGCCCAGCATCTGGAGCACCCAACTGGCGGGGGCCAGGCCGCCGAACGCGGACAGCGGGCTGGCGTTGTGCAGGCCGCCGTCGGAGTCGAGGGTGAAGCCGCCGAGCAGCCAGTGGCCGGTGGGTACGGCCAGCAGCGCCAGGGCGCGCAGCCCGTCGACCGCGCGGTCGCGGTGGGCGGGGGTCCGACCGTCGATCCGGGCGGCGGCCCTGCGCAGCGCGGCCGGGGTGGCGTGGGCGCTCATCGGGCCGTTCCCTTCGCGATGGCGGCGAAGGCCGCCAGGGACTGGGTGCCGGGCATGAAGTAGCCGGTGTGGCCCTGTACGTCGGCCGCCGGCACCCGGCGGGCGCCGAAGGCCGCGGAGGTGGGGTCGGCGCCGTGGCCGATCCCGGCGAACTCGACGTTCGGGACGTCGGCGATCCAGTCGGAGGGTCCCCGGGCCGCCCAGACGCGGGCCCCGGTGCCGAGGGCGGCCGCGGTGTCGGCGCGCATTCCGGGGGAACCGAAGGCCACGAGGTCGGTGGCGTCGGTGTGCCGGGCCGCGAGCCCGCACACCACCGAGCCGTAGCTGTGGCAGAACAGCACCGGGTCGGGCGCGCCGACCGCGTCGAGTCCCGCCGTGAAACGGGCCAGTCGGACCGCCCCGGCCCGGGCGAGGCGGCCGTCGGCCGCGTCCAGGCCGACGCCGACCGGGGTGGTGTAACCGATCCACGCGACGACGGCGGTGCCCCCGCCGGTCCCGGTCGCGGCCCCGGACCCGGTCGCCTCGCGCAGCGCCCGGGCCATCCCGGCCGGGCCGGTGCGGGGCGTGCGCGGGGCGTCGTAGGTGGCGGCGTCGTTGTCCGAACCCGGCACGATCACCGAGACGTGCTCCGCGTGCTCCACGTCCCCGAACACCTCGGCCACCTGACCCCGGCCGCGCGGGTCGAAGGCCAGGATCTGCCGGTCCGGCGCGGCGAGGGAGGCGTACCGCGCCTCACCCGTGGCGGCGACGGCGATCCGGTTGGCCTCGTACCGCAGGGGGAGCGGCGCCCCCTCGAGATTGCCCACCACCAGCGGGTGCGACCGCAGCAGCTGCTGCCGTGCGGTGTCGTCCAGCCCGGCGAAGAAGGCGGCCACCTCGCGCGGTGCGGCGGTCGCAGGATCGGGCAGCGCCCGGCCGGACACCGTGTCGGCCCGCCAGGCGGCGGTGCCCGGTGGCGGGCCGGTGACCGCCGCCTGGCTGTCGCCCGAGGCCCATCCGGCGGTCCCCCCGACGAGGGTCACCGCCAGTGTGGCCGTGACCAGCGTCCTTCCGAAGCGGCGCATGCCCCTTCTCCTCTCCTCGTGACGAGGGGGAAGGTAGGTAGGGGGTGTCCGCCTCCACGTCCGACCGTGGAGCCAAGTCGGATGTCATACCCCGGTAGGGGGTGGAGGAGACGGCGCCCTCGGCCGGCCCGCCGACGTGTCCGTCTGAACGGCCCCGACGTTGCTCCACGGGTGCGATCCGCGTCAGCCGTCTGCCCGAGCGCGTCAGTGTGTCGGCGGCGCCGGGGCCCATGCCGCGAGTAGTTATGGCGATAGTCCGATTAATTGCGGCAAAGGGAGTGCAGATGATGCCCCACCGGGAACATCAGCGGGATGCCGAGCCGGGACGTCGCCCCGGCCGGGTGGCCGCCGCCGGCTTCGCCTGCGTCCTGGCCGCCGGATCCCTCGTCCTCCTCGGGACCGGGAACGTCAGCGCACGGGCGGTGACCTGCTTCGGCGTGCCCGCCACCCTCGTCGTCACCACCCCCGGTGCGACCACCGACGGGACCCCGGGCAACGACGTGATCGTCGGCACTCCGGGCCCGGACACGATCCACGGCCAGGGCGGCGACGACCTGATCTGCGGGCTCACGGGCGACGACGTCCTCATCGGCGGACTCGGCAACGACCAGATCGACGGCTCCGCGGGCGCCGACCAGCTGCGCGGCGACAGCTTCAGCCCGTCCGGCAACGCCACGGGCGGCGGCAACGACCGCCTCCTCGGAGGCGACGGGGACGACCAGTTCACCGGCGACAGCTACGCCCCCGGAGGCACCGCGGAGGGCGGCGGCAACGACCAGCTGATCGGCGGCCCCGGCAACGACCGGCTGACGGGGGACAGCAGAGGACAGAACGCGGTGGGCGGCGGAGTCGACCGGATCGACGGCGGCCCCGGCGACGACGCCCTGCTCGGTGACTCCGGCGCGTTCGCCGGCAACGCCACGGGTGCCGGGAGCGACGTACTGCTCGGAGGGCCCGGGGTCGAGACCATGACGGGGGACAGCGAGGCCGCGCAGAACGCGCTCGGCAGCGGCGGCAACGACCTGCTGGACCTGGGCGCCGACGGCGGGGTCTCGGCGATCGGCGACCACACCGTCACCAACCCGGCGGGGGGCCGCGCGATCGGCGCCGGGAACGACCGGATCATCGGCGGCGCCGCCGACGAATTCCTCGTCGGCGACAGCGGCCCGTCCGACGCGCGCCGCACCGCCGCGGGCAACGACACCATCAGCGGCGGCGCCGGGAACGACCGCGTCTTCGGCGACAACGTCGACCTCACCGGCACGGCGAGCGCGGGAACGGCGGGAGGAGCCGACTTCCTCGACGGCGGCGACGGCATCGACACCCTCAAGGCGGGCCCCGCCGGCGACTTCCTCTCCGGGGGCCCGGACGGCCCGGACGGCCCGGACGGCCCGGACGGCCCGGACGCCTGCGACGGCGAAGGCGGAACCGACTTCGCCACCGGCTGCGAGACCCTGGCCGGCCTGCCCTAGGTCATGCCGGTCAGTCCGGGCTCGCGGGGCCGGACCGGCGGACTCAGCCGGAGTCGCCCGGCCGCACCAGCCCCGCCTCGTACGCGAAGATCACGGCCTGCGCCCGGTCCCGCAGGTCGAGCTTGGCCAACACCCGCCCGATGTGCGTCTTCACCGTCTGCTCCGCCAACACCAGGTGCCCCGCGATCTCTTGGTTCGACAGCCCGCGCGCGATGAGCTCCAACACCTCGGTCTCGCGCGGCGTGAGCCCCTTCAGCCGCAGCGCCGGGTCCTTGCGCGGCGCCGGGCGCTGCTGGACGAAGTCCGCGATCAGCCGCCGGGTCACCGAGGGCGCCAGCAGCGCCTCGCCCGAGGCGACCACCCGGACCGCCGAGATCAGATCGGCCGGCGGGGCGTCCTTCAGCAGGAACCCGGAGGCGCCCGCGCGCAGCGCCTCGTACACGTAGTCGTCGATGTCGAAGGTGGTCAGCATCAGCACCTTCGGCCGGTGCACCACCCCCGGCGGGGGATCGAGGATCTCCCGGGCGGCCGTGAGCCCGTCCATCTCCGGCATCCGCACGTCCATCAGCACCACGTCGGGGTGCGTGGAGCGGGACACCTGCACCCCCTGCCGCCCGTCGGGGGCCTCGCCCACCACGTCGATGTCGGCCTGTGCCGACAGCAGGGCCGCGAACCCGGCCCGCACCATGGCCTGGTCGTCGACGATGATCACGCGAATGGTCAACTGGGGTCCTCGGTCGGAGCGTTCAAGGGCAGCCGGGCGGCGACCCGGAAGCCGCCGTCGGGCAGCGGGCCCGTGTCGAGCGTCCCGCCGGTCAACCGTACGCGCTCGCGCATCCCCACCAGACCGTGCCCCGTGCCCGAACCCTCCAGCTCCACCACGGCGTCCCGCGCCGGACCGTTGACCACGAGCACCAGGACCTCGTCCTCGTCCACCGTGACCGAGACCCGGGTGGGCGCGCCGGGTGCGTGCCGCACCACATTGGCCAGGGCCTCCTGCACGATCCGGTACGCCGACAGGTCCACCGCCGGCGGCGCCGCCCCGACCGCCCCGGCCGCCAGCGACAGTTCCACCGGCTGCCCGGCCCGTACGGTCGCCTCCACCAGCTGCTGGAGCCGGTCGATCCCCGGCTGCGGGGCCCGCTCGCCGTCGGCGCCGCCCGCGCCGTCCGCCCCGCCCGCGCCGTCGCCGCGCAGCACGGTCAGCAGCCGCCGCATTTCGCCCAGCGACTCCCGCGCGCTCGCCGCGATCGCCGCGAACTCCTCCCGTACGGGCTCCGACATGCCCGGAACCCGGTACGGCGCCGAATCGGCCTGCACGGTGATCACCGACATGTGGTGGGCCACCACGTCGTGCAACTCGCGTGCGATCCGGGCCCGTTCCTCCAGCAGGGTCCGCCGGGACCGCTCCGCCTCGCTGATGCTCTCCTGCTCGGCGACCCGCTGCTGCGCGTCACCGACCCCCCGCAGCGCGCCCGTCAGGACCAGCATGACCCCGCCGAGCACGAAGAGCAGGGCGTTGGTGTTCATCACGCCTTCGGGCTGGGAGAAGCCCAGGACGGTACCGACGACACCGGTCACCAGCCATACCCCGACCAGGGTCCGTACGGGCTCGCGCAGTCCCAGGCAGGCCATCAGCACCAGATAGCCCACGATGGTCATCGGCGGCCACGGCCAGGAATGCCCGGCCACCTTGTCGGCACCGACGAGCAGCACCGCGGCGACGGTGTCGGCGGCCAGGACGACGATCCAGGCGTGGAGCGGCCGGGTCAGCGCGAGGAGCAGCGGCACGGTCTGCGCCACCCCCAGCGCGCCCGCCCAGCCGCCGCCGACCCCGTAGTCGTCGGACAGCACCGTGATCGTCACCGGCAGCAGGGTGACGACGAAGACGCCGACGACGAGGAACGGCATCGCCCGCTGCCACCGCTTGGGCGCCTGCGCGAACAAGGGTTGCGCCGCCCCGGCGGGCGTGCGCAGGACGACGGCGAGCCGCGCCAGCGCGCCGGGCACCCGGGCACCGGCTGCCGAGGAGGTACGGATGCCTTCGCGGGTGCGGCTGCGCGGCCGGGTGCGGGGTTCGTCGCTCATGATCGGACCAGCCTATGCGCCGGGGGGCCGGAGGTGGTGGGGGCTAGGCTGCTTGCCTGTCGATCACGGGGGATGCGGGCATGGGTGGCGCGGCGGCGTTGGAGAAACTGGTGCCGGTGCTGCTGGCGTTCGGCGGCGGGGTGCTGCTCGCCCGCCGGAAGATCGTTCCGGCCGAGGCTTCGAAGGTCTTCTCCGACTACGCCTTCCTCTTCGCCGTCCCCTGCTACCTCTTCGGCAACATCTACGCCAGCGACCTCGGGGCCCTGTTCAACTGGCGGGCGATCGGCGGCTACGCCGGGGCCGCGGCCCTCGCCGTGGTGGCGGTGGCCGTGGCGGCGGTCGCCCACGGGCTGCGCGAGCCCCGCGACGTGGCGCTGCGGGTGATGGCGGGAGTCCAGGTGAACACCGCCTACTTCGCCGTCCCCGTCTTCATCACCGTGTTCGGGACGGCGGCGCCGATCTTCCCGATCCTGCTGTTCCAGGTCTGCGTACTGTCCCTGGTCGTCATCGCCCTCATGGAGCTGGGCCGCGCGGGTCCGGCGGCCGGCGGCCCGGGCCGCCGTCTCTCCCGCGCCGTCGGCGCCTCGCTCGCGACGCCGTTGGTCCTCGCCTGCAACGCGGGGATCCTGCTCAACCTGCTCTCGGTACGGGTGCCGGCCGTCGTCCTGGACGGCGCCGCGTTCGTCGGGGACAGCGCCTCCCCGGTGGCCCTGTTCGCCCTCGGCCTCCACCTGGGCGGCCTCGGCCTCGACCTGCGGGGCACCACGCGCGAGGAACTCGCCCTCATAGGCTTCAAGTGCCTGGTGTTCCCGCTGCTGACCTGGGCGGTGTGCGGGCTGCTCGTCGGCGTGCGGGGCGAGTGGCTCGCGTACCTCGTCCTGATCGCGGCGATGCCGACCCCGCAGAACCTGTTCATCTTCGCCCAGCGCTACGACGTCGGCGTCGACCTCTCCGCGTCGATCGTGATCAAGAGTTCGCTCGTGTCGCTTCTGCTGCTGCCCGTGTGGCTGCAAACTGTGGTCGCATGAACGCTGATGCTTCCAGCCCCTCGATAGCGCCGAGCGCCGTCACCTTAGGACTGTTCGCCGCCTGGGCCGTGCACGACCTCGAAGAAGTGGCCACCGTGGCGCGCTGGTCCCGGACCCGGGTCCCCGTCCTGCGCGAGCGCCACCCCGGGGTCCCCGACCGGGTCTGGCGGAGCATGGAAGCGGTGAACGGCCGCGAGTTCGCCACCGCGGTCGCCGTGATGGGACTGATCGTCGCGGCCGCCTCGGCCGACGGCTACCGCACCGGCGGGCGCTCCGCCTTCTACCAGACCTCGCTGAACGGCTTCGGCCTGCACGGCCTCGTCCACGTCGCCCAGGCCGCCGCCACCCGCGGCTACACCCCCGGCGTGGTCACCTCACCGCTGCTCGTGGTCCCCTTCACCCTGTGGGCGCGCGGCCGACTGCGCCGGGCCGGGGTCCTGCGGCCCACGCGGGCGCGCGACATCGCCTCTGGCCTGGCCCTCGCGGGCGCGGCCACCGCGGCCTCGCACGCCGTCGCCCGTCGGATCCGCCGGGCCGCGTCCGCGCGCTAGTCCCCGGTCCTGCGGCATCCGCCCGGACGTACCCCGGGCGGCATCGGCTCGTTGACCCGGCATGGAACTGCCGACCATCGCGGCGCCGGGCGTCGGTGAACGGGCCGACGCCGTGGCCGATGCCGCCTGCCACCTCTACGACACCATCGCCCCCTGGGGTACCGGCGCGCCCGGCGGATGGAGCCGGGCCGCCGCCGAGGACGCCGCGGAGGCGATCGAGACCACCGCGCACGCCCTCGCGTCCGTCGACCCGGGCGCCGAGGTGGTCCTGGCGCCCGTCCACGCGGCCCTGGCCGACCTGCGCCGCCGGCTCGGCCTCGCGCCCGCCGACGCGCTGACCGGCGACGGGCTCCCGGCGACCCCGCGCACGGTCGGCAACCCGCGCCGGACCCGCTGGGTACGGGTGCTCACCGCCGCGCCTTCGCCCCGGCAACCGCCTTCTCGTACAACTTCTTGATGTCCGTGCCGAAGTAGGAGCTGTACGAGGTGTCGACCTTGTCCCCGCCGGTCTTCCACCCGCCGATGACCCCCACCACGTCGCCGGTCCCCGTGCGCGCGTCGTAGCGGGTCAGGAACGGACCGCCGCTGGTCCCGCCGGGATAGCCGGTGCAGTCGATCCGCAGGAACGATCCCGGGATCCGCGCGTCGGCACTGGTGAACTTCGTCGTTCGGTTGACGCACACGCGCGGGCGGGCGGCGGAGGCCGGGTAGCCGATCAACGTGACCCGTGCGTGCGCGTAACCGGCCCCGGTCTTCAGCCGGTTCCCGCCGACCACGTCCTCCACCGGGAAGCCGCGGGCGTCCGGACCCACTTGGGCGAAGGCCGCGTCGAGGGCTGCCGCGCGGTCGACGCCCTGCGAGCGGTAGCGCGGGTCGATCCAGATCTTGGAGCGCCCGCCCGCGTCCCGCAGGACCGGGAACATGCCGTACGGCTGCGGCTTCGCCCGCGTGTACTGCGGTACGAAGGCCACCTGCTGGGTGTCGGAGCCGAGCAGGCAGTGCGCCGCGGTGAGCACCAGGTCGCGGCCGGGGGAGGAGACCACGCTCGCGGTGCAGAAGTAGGTCCCGCCGGCCTTGACGAGGAACATCCGGCCGGCGACGGGGATGCCGTCGAAGTTCTGCCCGATGCCGGTGGCGAGGGCCGGCAGCCGCGGAACGGCCGGGCGTGCCGGGGCGGGGAGCGGAGCCGGAGCCGACGGCGCGCGGGTGGGCGCAGGAACGGCAGTGGGGGTGGGAGCGGGGGTGGGAGCGGGCGTCAGGGCGGGCGTGGGTGTGGCGGCCGGGATCGCCCCGTCCGGCTCGGCGGGCTCGGTCGGTTCAGCCGGTTCAGCCGGTTCGGCGGGCTCGGCCGGCTCCGGCGGTTCGGGCACCTCGGGCGCCGCCGGCTCCGCGCGTTCGGGCGGCACGGGCGGCAACGGGGCGGCGGAGGCCATCCGTTCGGCGGTCCAGAAGGACTGCGCCTCACGCGCCGACCAGCGGCCCACGGACGCCGGGGCGTTGACGCTCCCGGCCTCGGCCAGGGGCAGCGGCCCTCCCGACACCAGCAGGGCGGCCGCCACCACGGCCATCGTCAACGTACGTCGCATGCCGGACACTCCCTAAAGGGCCTGGGGGAAACGGAAGAGCCGGTCCGGGTCGTAGACACGCCGGACCTCCTGCAAGCGCGCGAGGTTCGGGCCGTAGTAGGCCTCGCGCCAGCCCGTGAGCTTCGGATCGGTGTAGTTCTGGTACGCGCGGCCGCTCGCCCAGGGGCGCAGGTCCTGCCAGAGCCCGTCGAGCCAGCCCTGGTGCCGGGCCACCTCGGCCGCCGCTGCGGATGCGGGCCAGTAGACGAGGTACTGGGCGAGGAAGGCGCTGTCGCGGTGGACGAAGGCGGTGGAGCCGGCCGGGACGCGGTTCACCGCGCCGCCGCAGGCCCCGTCGAACTGGACCACGCCCAGGCCGCCCCGGGGCACGCTCGTCCCGTACCGCCGCACGGCGTCCAGGACCGCGCCGATCGCCCCGTCCGGCAGTCCGCCGCCCGCCCAGAAGTCGGACCGTGCGGCGTACGAATCCCGGCCGAGCCGCCCTTGCGGGTCCCGGCCGGGCAGGGTGCCCGGCAGCCGGCACTGCGCGGGGCCGAGCTCCAAGCAGCCGGACATGGCCCGGACGGTGTCCTCGTGGCTGCGTACGGTGATCCAGCTGTCCTGCGGTGCCCCGCCGACCAGGTCGGACAGCCGGGTCAACTGCCGCTCCAGCTCCTGGCGCCCGTCGAAGCACACCACCCGTACCGCCGGTGGCGCCCCGGCCCCGGCGCCCACCTCGACGGTGAATTCCACCTGGCTCCAGAACGGGTCCGGGAGCCCGGCCAGCCAGCGCTGCCAACCGCGCAGCACGGCCGCGGAGTCGGCGCCGGGCCAGTGGAGTTCGGCGGAGGCACACGCGTCGACCGGGTGCGTGCGCAAGCGGAACTCGGTGACCACGCCGAAGTTGCCGCCGCCACCGCCGCGCAGCGCCCAGAAGAGCTCCGGATCCCGGTCGGCGGAAACCTCGCGGACGATCCCGTCGGGGGTGACCACCCGGGCCCCGGTGAGCCGGTCGGAGGTGGTCCCGTACGCCCGCGAGGCCAGGCCCAGGCCGCCGCCGAGGGTGAGTCCGGCGATGCCGACGGAGGGGCACAGCCCGGTCGGGACGGACCGGCCGTGCCGGGCGAGGGCCGCGTGCACGTCCCCGAGCCGGGCCCCGGCGCCGATCCGTACACCGCCTCCCTCGCCGTCGCCGTCGACCGACACCGCGGCCATGGCTCCGGTGTCGACCACCAGCCCGGCGGATCGCGTGGACCAGCCGGCGTAGCTGTGCCCGCCGCCGCGCGGGACCACGGGCGCGGCCGAGCGACGGGCGAAGTCCAGGCAGACGGCCACGTCCCCGGCGTGCGCGGGATAGGCCACCGCGGCCGGGGCGACGGTGTCGTACCGGGGCTGGAACAGCCGGCGGGCCTCCGGGAAGTCCCGGTCTCCGGGGAGCACCACGCGCCCGTCGATCCCGCGCGCCAGCGCCCCGTAGTCCGGGGTCCGGGCCGCCGCCCCGACGGAGGCGAGGACGGCCGCGGCCGCGCTGCCCAGGACTTGGCGGCGATGGAGGCTCATACCTCCTTCCTGCCACCGCCCGGGCCGATAGTCGTGCAGGCGGGTCCCACACGCACCGGGGTGCCCCCTGAACGGCGCACAGCCGAAACGGTTCGGCTTGTCCTATCGCCGTACCGCGCCCCGCCTCCCGCGCCCCTCGAACCGCCGCGCGCTCGCCCTGGCCCAGCCGGTGGAAGGCGGTCCAGGGGCGACCGGTACGACGCGAAGCAGACCCGCCCGGCGGCGGCGCGGTCCGCGGAGGCCCGGTGGAGCAGGGCGGTCAGCTCCTCCACCGAGTCGCCGTCCCGGAAACGCCGCAGGACGAAGCCCCCCGACTCCGCCCCCCGCCCCCGACTCCGTTTCGGCTCCCGCTCCCACCGCGTCGTCGATGTCCACGGTGGCAGTGGGTAGCGCCGGCCTACCCCTTGCGCGCCAGCAGGAAGCCCTGGGGGCACGTCTCACCGGGCCCCGCCCCGCGGACCAGCCGGGCCACCTCGGTCAGCCCGGCCCCGGCCAGCAGGCCGGCGATCAGCTCGGGCGGAGTCCGGTACACGTCGAGGTCGACCGGATGCCCGTACGCGTGCTCCAGCCGGATCAGCTCGTCGCCCGACTTGAAGGCGATCAGGAAATGGCCGCCCGGCGCCAGCACCCGGGCGGACTCCGCGAACAGCCCGGGGAGCTGGGAGGGCGGGGTGTGCACGGTGGAGTACCAGGCGAGCACCCCGCCGAGGACCCCGTCGGCCACGTCCAGGGCGGCCATCGACGCCACCTCGAAGCGCAGCCCCGGATACGTCCGGCGGGCCACCGCCACCATCGCCGGGGACAGGTCGACGCCGAAGGCCCGGAGGCCCAGACCGGCAAGATGCGCCGTTACCCGGCCCGGGCCGCAGCCCAGGTCGGCCACCGCCCGGCCGCCGCCGCCCGCGTCGTCGCGCACGTACTCGGCGAAGGCCGCCAACATGGCCCGGTCCAGCGGCTTTCCGGCCAGTTCGGTGCTGAGCAGCCGCGCGTAGTCGACGGCGACGGCGTCGTAGGACGCCCGTACGGAGCTGAGGTACGAGGTCTCTGTCATGCCCCTGAACAGTAGCCTCCAGAGTCCCTCCGAGGGGAAACCGACCGAGTGCTCCCGCTCACCCTCCGAGCAGCGGATTGGGCAGTTCCGCCCACTGATCGCCAGGAACCCCGGGACTCAGCCGCATCAGGCTGAGCGCCTTGGTGGGCAGCGGCCCGGTCAGCAGCGCTTCGGTGTCCGCGGTGGCCGGCAGGGCGGCCACTTCCGCGAGGGCTTCGGCGAAGGCACCGGCCGAGCCCGCCGTCGCCCCCAGCGCTCCCGTCAGCAAGGACCCGAACAGCTTGCGCCGCAGCACGGTCACGTCGTCGGTGACCAGCCTGCCGGACAGGGGCGGCACCGGCAGGCCGTGCCGGGCCAGCCGGGCCGGGCTGATCCGGATGTCGGCGAGGTCGCGGTAGACCAACCGCAGCGGGGCGCCGGTGGGGGAGAGGACGACGAGGAGGTTCTGGCCGTGCGCCTCCAAGGCCACCCCGAGCTCCAGCACCCGCAGGCACACCGAGAGCGCGAGCCGGGCGAACTCGGCCCGCCAGGCCGCCGAGCGCGCCGGGCCGAAGGAGGCCAGGGCCGCCACCGGCAGCACCCGCTCACCGGCGGCCGCGTCCGCGTACACCTCCGGCGGCTCGCGCAGAACGGCCGCCAGGTCCGGACTGTGCGCGGTCGTGGCGCCCAGCGTGGCGGTGATGTGCAGCCGGCCGTCGAGCCGCTCGGACAGGCCCTGGGCGAAGGCCGAGACGGCCGCCGCCGTCTCGATGGAGTAGACGGAGATGTCCCGCATGGACGAAGTGAGCCGGGCGCTCAGCGCGGTCTTCACGTGCGCCCCGCCGTCGGCGGGGGCCAGGGTGCGCAGGGCCATCAGCGGATGCGCCGCGAAGCCGGGCCGCACCCGCTCGTGCTTCAGGACGTGTGCCGCCTGCCAGGGGTGCACCGGCACCAGGACCCGCCCCGCGTCCCGCAGCTCCTCCGGCCAGTCGCCGGTGACCAGGCATTCCTCGGCCCGTACGGCGACCAGCCCGACGTCCACCACCGGCCGGTGCTCGGGCGCGTACGCCAGTTGCTCGGCCACCGAGAAACCGGGCCGGGAACGGCAGTTCGGGTGGTAGGGATGCCCGTCGACCACCCGCTGCTCCCATTCCCAGGTGGTCAGCGGGGCGGGGTCCTCCCCGGTGGACGGCTGACCGGCCCGGGAGAGCGCGAGGGAGGCCGTACAGGCGTCCAGCTCGGCGGCGAACTGCTCCCCGTGCGGCACCCCGAGGGCCGTCACGAGCCGCGCGGCCTGCCGGTAGGGCCTGCCGTCGAGCAGCAGCTCGCTCACGTAGGACCCGGTCGCGTAGGGGTCCGGCAGCGGGCCCTCCAGCCGGGCGCCCCCGGCCAGCAGCAGCGCCAGGCCGTCGGGAGCGTGCTCGCGGCCGACGACCCAGGGCAGGGGCTCGAAGGCCAGGGCCCGCCACAGCCGGGTCAGCACGGCCGCCCGGGCGCCATCGAGCGCGGCGGCGTACGAGGGTCCGAGCAACGGGCGTACGTCGGCCAGTTCGGCGGCGACGGCCTCTTCGGCCGGGGAGGGGGAAAGATGCATGCTGGGGCTCCGGCATCGGAATATCGCTTTACGGGATGATCAAGTAATGATTGCGGATACCGAAGATCACGACTGGTGGTTACGCCCTGCGAACCTCCGGCGCACCGGATGGACCGAATGGAATCAGTGGACGTCAACACCGCCGCCGACGCGTACGCCGCCGCCCCGCTCCTGAACTGCCTGCTCAGGGAGGCGGCCGAACCCGTCGGGGCGTCCGACGCGGGCGCGGGAACAGATGTGCGCGTCCACCGGCTGCGCGGCAGCGGGCGGCTGCTCCGGGTGCGCGGGGGGCGCCGGCCCGAACGCCCCGAACTGCGCACGGCGGACGGCTGGCACCTGCTCAGCCACACCGAACTGGCCAAACTCGTTTCCGACGAACTGGGCCGGTTCACCGGTGTCCCCAACGACGAGCTCCCCGTCGAGATCACTGACAGCCGCGACGCGATCGCCGCGCTGCTGGCCGCCCGGGCCACCGCCGAACCCCCGGCGGACCCGTACCTGTTCTCCGAGCAGTCCCTGGTGATGGGCCACCCCCACCACCCCGCCCCCAAGGCCCGCGGCGGGGCGCCGGCCGGGAGCTGGCTGCCGTACGCGCCCGAGGCCCACGCCCGGTTCCCGCTGGTCTTCCTGGGGCTGCGCGAGGACCAGATGGTCGAGGAGGGCGGCCCGGCCGCCTCCGCCGCCGTCGACGCCCTGGCCGACGCCCTCGACGGGCCGCGCCCGCCCGCCGGATACCGGCTGCTGCCCGCCCACCCCTGGCAGCTCGACCTGGTCGGCGAGCGGCCCGCGGTGCGCGAGGCCTTCGCCGACGGGCGGCTGCTGCGGCTCGGCACGACCCGCCGGCCGGCCTGGCCGACCGCATCGATCCGGACCCTGTACGTACCGGACGCGGCGGCCGACCTCTTCGTGAAGTTCAGCCTCGACGTCCGGATCACCAACGACGTGCGCCGGCTGTGGCGCCACGACCTGCTGAAGCTGCGCCGCACCGATGCGGCCGTCGAGGCCGGTTTCGCCGCCCTGCGCCCGACCGGATCGGCCGCGGCCTGGCTCCCGGACCGCGGCTACCGCACCGCCGCCTTCGCCTTCGAGGAGCTCGCCGTCCTGGTCCGCGACGGCCTGCACGCGCACACCGTGCCCGGGGCCACGCCGCTGCTGGCCGCCGCGCTCGCCGAGGGCTACCCGGGGAGCCCGCCGGCCGGGACCACCGACCCGGTCGGCTGGTGGCGGGCGTACCTGCGCCAGGTCGTGCCGCCGGTGCTGGAACTGTTCGCCCGGCACGGCATCGTGCTGGAGGCCCACCTCCAGAACACCCTGGTCGCCGTCGACGCGGACGGCCTGCCGGTGCAGGCCCTCTTCCGGGACGCGGAGGGGGTCAAGCTGCCGGCGGACCTGCCGCGGGCGGATGCCTGGCAGCGCCTGGTCTACTGCCTGGTCGTCAACAACCTGACGGAGATCGCGGGCGCGCTGTCCGGACGGCATCCGGACGTCTCGCCGCTGCTGTGGCGGGCCGCACGGGAGGAGTTCCTGAGCTACGACGCCGTCCGCGGGCTCCCCGAGATCGCGGAACTGCTCGCCGCCGCGACCCTGCCGGGCAAGACCAACCTGCTGCTGCGCTGGACCCGGGCGGACGGCGCGGACGCCCGCTACCTGCCCCTGCCGAACCCGCTGCGCGGCTGAGGGGCGTCCCCCGTGCCTCCTGATCGGGGTGGGCGGCCCCTGACCGATGTGGTGCCGATGTGATGCCGATGTGATCAGGTCTGGTTCTGGTTCGCTCGGGTGGGCGCGATTGATCCGCCCCCGGCCCGTATCCGCGAACCGCGTAGCGGAACCGCGTACGTCCGTCCCGCGCCGGCCCGCCGGCATCGCGTCCCCCACCGACCGGACCCCTCGCCTGCAAGGCGGCGCGCGACGAGCAGGTGCGCACGGGCACCATCGACGCAGTGGGCCGGTCGTGGCCCTCCACGCCGTACCTCGACGCCACGGGGACCGAGCTCCCGGCGGGCAGCGGCGTCACCCACGAGCGCCCTCGCAGAGGGGCGGTCAGAAGCTCCAGCTGTAGAGGCCGCCACCCGTGTTCACCGCAGACGCCGCGAGCCGGGCGACTCCCCGCAGGACGGCCAGTAGATCGTCGTCGGTCATGTCGTCCCCGTCCTCGGACCGGAGCCGCGTGGTCCAGCGGCCTGCGACGCCCTGCTCGAGGACCTCATCAGCGCCGAGATCGGCACCGACACCCGCGCCTGGGTCACCGAACGCCCCCACCTCTTGGGCTGGCCCACCTGGCCCACCGGGCCCACCGGGCACGGCGACACCGACCAGCCGCCGGCCGCAGCCGCCCCGGCCCGACGCTGAGCCGAAGGCTCGTCCTGCGCGACCGGCCGACTGCCACGCGTGGCGGCTGTCCACCACGACCGGGAGTCGTTCCGACCGGTCACAGACCGGCGATGTCGCCGGCCCTCTTGAGCACGGAGTCGACCGCGTTCACCACGGAGTCGTGCCGCCTCGTGCGGGCCGCCCGGTCCGCCGGGACCAGCTGCGCGGCGGCCTGCACGGCGTAGGCGTCCGGGTCGCCGAAGGCGGTCTGCGGGTGCTCTCCCGTCTCGGCGCAGTGCGCCGTGACATCCTTGACCGCCTGGAGCACGACGGCCCGGTCCACGCCGGGCTGCATGGCCAGCCGTACCTGGAAGCGTGCCATCCACCTTTCGCGGTCCTTGTCCTTCGCCGCGTCCGTCGTCCGGTCCTTCTTCGCCACGTTTTCCTCCAGGTGATCGCAGCCGTCCGTCGTGTAGGGGGACGCCGGGGCATCGAAGTGGGTTGCGAGGGCTCGACGTTCGGCCGGCCGCGACGACGACCTCGGTCTCGTAGCGCGGCTCCACCTCCCGCACGGTGGGGGTCCCGCCGAGCCGCTCGCCCTTCGGCCCGAACCGTTCCTCGGGGAAACCGACCGGGAAAGCGCTGTTCTCGCGCTGGCGCGAATCCGCACCTTCCGACGCCCTACGGGCCGGGTCGGGACGAGAACGGTCCCAGCGGTGTTGCGCGATCACCAGCGACGCTCCCGCCAGGGCGGCGGCGAGCAACTGCGACAGCGCCGTCCGGCGCGCACGGAACACGAGGGCGAGGACCGCGACCACGAGCACGGTCACGAGGACACCCTGGATCCGGGCCGTGTAGGCGGGGCCCATCGCGCCGGGCCCACGGTGTCCGGACCTTCTTCGGGGGGTTACGCCGCGGAGAGGCCCAGCAGGTCCGCAGCGTTCGTGTCGAGGATCGCCGTGGCCTCCTCCTGGGTGAGCCCCGACTCGCAGACGTAGTCCACGGACCGTACGAAGACCTCGTCGTCCTCGTACGGGAAGTCCGTGCCGAGCACGAGTCGACCGGCCCCGAAGGACGCGGCCGCGGCGGCCAGTGCCGGTCCGTGCACATGGCTGACCGTGTCGTACCAGAGGCGGCCGACGGCCACCGAGGGGAGTTCCGGGGTCCGTGGGGACTCGAAGGCCAGATGGTCGTCGAGCCGGCGGGGCAGCAGGGGGAGGGCGCCGCCCAGGTGCGAGGCCAGGATGCGCATCCGCGGATAGCGTGCCGGAAGGCCTGCGAGGATCAGGTGCATGATCGCCACCGTGTCCTCGACCGGTGCCCCCACCATCCAGGTCATGTCGTGCTCGGTGATCAGCGGGCTGGCGGCACCCTCGCCGGACGGATGGATGCACAGGACGGCGCTGCGCCGGTCGAGCTCCTCGTAGAGGGGGTGGAACAGGGGGTCGGCCAGGGTGTGGCCGAGTACGATCGTGGTCACGCCGACGCCGACCGCGCCGAGGTCGTCGAAGGCCCGGGTGACCTCGTGCAGCGCGGCGTCGACGTGGGGGAGGGGCAGCGCGGCGAAGGCCCGGAACCGTCCCGGGAAACGGGCCACCAGCTCGGCGTACGAGTCGTTCGCCGCACGGGCCAGCGCCACGGCTTCGGGTTCGCCGGGCAGGTGCGGGGACTGCGGCGCCACGGAGAGCACCTGGAGGTCGATTCCGGCCCGGTCCATCAAAGCGAACCGGTGGTCCAGATCGGCCGCGGTCGCGTCGGCGCCGAGCTCACGCTGGGTGCCCGTGTCGGTCTTGCCCAGCCGTTCGAGCCGGTCGAGGTAGTCCACGGTCCACAGATGTGCGTGGACGTCGATGCGCAGAGCGCTCACCCTTCGATGGAACGCCTCTCGCACGGCGCGGGCCAGTCGACCGGGCTCCCGCGGGCTTCCCGGCGCCGTGACCGGCAGGATCCGACGGACCTCCGCCCCGACCGCCCCTCCTCGCCCGCCCCATCCCCTCCTCGCTCCGCCCGCCGCGGGGTCCTAGTGACGGAAGTGGGCGCGGTGTTCGTGGAGGAAGGCGTCGAGGGTGCGGGGCGGGCGGCCCAAGACGTCGCTGACGGTGGTGGTGGGGGCTTCGGGCCGGGTGACGGCGAGTTGCTGGATCTCCGTCACGTGCTCGGCGAGCCAGCCGGGCATGTGGGCGTTGCGGATGAGGTGGTGGCGCAGTTCGTCCGGGGCGAGGTCGACGTAGCGGATCCGGCAGCCGGTCAGGGCGGTGAGCCGCGAGGCGAGTTCGGGGTGGGAGACGGCTTCGGGTCCGGTCAGCGCGTAGGTGCCGCCGGCCAGGTCCGGCCGGGTGAGGGCGGCGGCGGCGACGTCGCCGATGTCGCGGCAGTCGACGTAGTTGCAGGGCGCGTCGCCCATGGTGCCGAGGATGACTCCCTCGGCGACTGCGGGAGCCAGCCGCAGGAGGTTCTGCGTGAACGCGTACGGGCGCAGGATGGTGTGGGTGAGGCCACGGGCGCGCAGGTGTTCCTCGACGGCGTGGTGTCCGCGGGAGACGGCGACCGGAGAGTTGGGTTCGGCGGCGGGTGCAGAGATCTTGACGATGTGTCCGATGCCGGCGCGAACGGCGATGTCGACGACGCGGGTTTCGAGTTCGACCTGCGCGGGGCCGTTGGCCATGGTGAGGAAGAGTTGGCCGGCGCCCTCGAAGGCGGTGCGCAGGGAGTCGGGGTCGGTGGCGTCGGCGTACCGGACCTCGACGCGCGACTGGTGCGCGCCGGTCGTGCCGGGGATCGGCGCGTGCGGGGTGCGGGTCAGCGCGCGGACGGGTGTGCCGAGGGCGAGGAGGCTGTGGACCAGGGCGTTCCCGGTCGCTCCGGTCGCTCCCATGACGACGATCATCGTGTGCTCATTCCTTTGTGGTGTTCCGGCGACGGGTGTCGCCGGGGCGGGTCATGCCGGTGGCGCCGTGGTGGTGCTGCGCCAGCGCAGGGTGACGATGGTGGTGGCGAGGGCTGCGGAGACGGGCAGGTCCACGCGCAGGCGCTCCAGCCACGGGGTGGACGGGACCGGGGTGTGGGCGGGTAGCCACTGGGCGGTGAACCACCCCAGCAGGGCCGCCGCCCCGACGGCGGTGATGACGAGTACGGCGGTCAGGACGCCGCGCGGCGCGGCGAGGGTCCACCGGCGGGGCCGTCCGCCGTGGCGCAGCCAGGTGCCGATCAGGAACGCCACTACGGCGGACGTGCCGGCGATGGAGGTGCAGGAGGCCACGGCCAGGTCCCGCTGCCCGGTGACGGCCCCGGCGGCACCGGCCGTCAGCGCGGGGGCGGCGTAAGCGGTCAGTACCTCACGCCACAGGGTGAACGGCCGGGTTGGCCGCGGCGGCCGCGGTGGCCGGGAGGCTGCTCGGTCGGGGCTGGTTCTGTGCTTCTGCGCGGTCATGCTGGCCTCTTTCTCGTTCGGCTGAGGGAAGCGAGGGGGTGCGACGGTGGGGTGTCGACCTGCTCCACCCAGTTAATTAGGCAGCTAACTATTACTGTGTAAAAAGGGCCCCGTCCTGCGGAACGGAGCCGAAACGGCCGTGGGTGGGGTGGGGTGGGGTGGGGTCAGTCCGCCGTCAGGGCCGTACTGCCGCGCACGACGCGGGCGAGCAGGTCCAGGAATACGGCACGCTCCTCGACGGAAAGGTCGCCCACCATCGCCTCCAGCCGCCCGAAGTGCTCGGACGCCATGTCCCGCAGGCGCTGCGCCCCGCGCGCGGTCAGGACGGCCGCCGTGCCCCGGCCGTCCTCGGTGGACGGGCGGCGTGCGACCAGGCCTTCGCGTTCCAGGCCGTCCAGCAGTCCGGTCACCGTGGCCCTGGAGACGTCGAGGTCGACCGCGAGGCGCGAGGGGGACTTCTCCCCGCCGTGGTCCTCGAGGTCGGCGAGCAGGCGGTAGCGCCCCGTCGACAGGCCGAACCGGGCGAAGTGCGCCTCGGCGGCCCGGCCGACCCGCGCACCCGCCGAGATCAGTCGTACCGCGACCAGTACCGCCTGTGGATCGACCTCCAGGCCGTAGTGCTCGACCTGCCGTCTGGCCTGGTCCAGCGTGGGCGCCTCGCCGTCGATGCCGTCCCTCGTCATGAAAGTAATATGGCGGCTAACCACATGCCCCGTCAAGGGGTTCGGGTCCTTGTGGGGGTGGTCGCGCGTGGGGGCGGAATCGGCCAATCCGGGTCGTGTGCCCCGATCCGCCCTCACGAAAGGTATAGACCAATGCTACGTTGGTCGGGCAGACCGCGCAGTCCTTGACCACCCGTCAGAGGAGAAGTCATGCCCTCCCCTTCGCGGGGCGGCGGCCAGGCCGCCATGCCCAAGTACCAGTGGATCGCCGCAGCGCTGCGCCGCGATCTCGACCGCGCCGCGCACACCCCCGGCGGCAGACTGCCGTCCGAACGCAGCCTCGCCGCCCGCTACCAGGTCAACCGGCAGACCATCAGGGCGGCCCTCCAGTACCTGCGCGAGGACGGCCTCGTCGTCACCGGCCGCCGCGGCACCCGCCCCGCCGTCCCCGCCCTGGCCGCCGTCTCCGTCGTCCCGGCCAAGGAGCCCTCCGCGGGGCCCGCGCACATTCGGAGCTGGGTCACCTTCGTCACCGTCCCGCCCTCGCTCGGCGCGTTCCTCGGCATGGCCGGGGGAGACCGCACCGTGGTCCATCACCACCGCGAACGCGGCCCGGCCGGTGAGACCCTCCGGGACGCCGTCACCTACATCAGCCCCGGAGCCGTCGCGCGGAGTCCGGAGCTGACCGCCCTCCGGAACCGGGCGGCGACCGCGACCGCCCGCGGGGAGGACCTGACCCCCCTGCACCGCTGGCTGGACCGCGCCGCCACGGCCGGCCGGGTCGCCGAGACCCTCACCATGACCCGCGTCACCCACCCGCAGGCCGTCGCCCCGGCCTCCGCTCCGGTCTGCGGGCTGACCGTGCGCCGCACCCTTCACGACAGCTCCGGCCGGCTGCTGGCCGTCACCGACCTGGCCTTCCCCACCTGGGACCGCCTGACCTTCCACCGTGACCGGCGCGACCGCGCGACCACCGGTTTCCGCATCACGTAACGGCCGGACCCGCGCTGTGGCCTCGACCACACCCCGGGCGGCGGCGCACCGGGCCCGGCGGCCGGACCGACCGCCGGGCCGCAGCCCCAACTTCCCTCCCGGGAAGGGGCGTACCCGGCGGCGGTCATCCGCGACCGACCGCCCCCGCGCGCGGATCCGCCAACGGGGCCCCCGTGCCCCGAAAGTGAGGAGGATCACCCCGGCGTTTGCTCAGGTGAATGCAGGGCATCGGCGCTGCTGGAGCGGAACCATGTCCTCCGGCCCATCGCGGCGGAGGACACGGCGCACACGGGCAGATCCCGTCCCGCTCCGCGGCCCGCCGCTCCGTCGGCGCGCGCCGTACTTGGTACGACCCGTGAGGTGTATGTGTCCACGCTCCAGGCCGAGCACGTCTACAAGGTGTTCGGGAGGCGCCCCGCCGACAGCGCGGCCGCCGTCCGCGCGCTCGAAAGCGGCGTAGGCCGCGAAGAGTTGCGCGCCGACGGAACCACCGCTGCCGTGATCGACGCCTCCTTCGACGTCCGGCCCGGCCAGATCTTCGTCGTCATGGGTCTGTCCGGGTCGGGCAAGTCCACTCTGCTGCGCATGCTGAACGGCCTGCTGGAACCCACCGCGGGACGCATCCTCTTCGGCGGCCAGGACCTCACCGCGCTGAGCGCGAACGAGCTGCGCCGCGTACGGTCCACGAAGATCTCCATGGTCTTCCAGCACTTCGCGCTGTTCCCGCACCGTAACGTGCTGGAGAACGCCGGCTACGGCCTCGAGGTGCAGGGCGTGCCCCGCGCCGAGCGCGAGCGGCGCGCCGCCGAGGCCCTGGCCCTGTGCGGCCTGGAAGGCTGGGAGAAGTCCTGGCCCGACGAGCTCTCCGGCGGCATGCAGCAGCGGGTCGGTCTCGCCCGGGCCCTGGCCACCGACGCCGAGCTCCTGCTGATGGACGAGTCCTTCAGCGCGCTGGACCCGCTGATCCGCCGCGACATGCAGGACCAGCTGCTGGAGCTCCAGCGCACGCTGAAGAAGACCATCGTCTTCATCACCCACGACCTCAACGAGGCCATGCGCCTCGGCGACGGCATCGCCGTCATGCGCGACGGCCGCATCGTCCAGCAGGGCACCGCCGAGGACATCCTCACCCGTCCCGCGGACGACTACGTCGCCTCCTTCATCCAGGACGTGGACCGCTCCCGGGTCCTGACGGCCGACGCCGTCATGGACGATCCGGAACCGGCCGCCGACGCCTGTGACTGCCCCACCGTCACCGCCGGGACCCCGCTCGCCGACCTGTGCGCGGTCAGCGCCCGCGTCCCGCACGCGGTCGCCGTCACCGGCGCGGACGGCGCCGTCATCGGCTCCGTGCCCCAGGACCGTCTCATCGCCTTCATCGGCGACGAGCAGCGACCCCCGATGTACTGCGCGGAGGTGGCCGCCTGATGCCCCGCCTCCATCTCGGCGCCTGGGTCGACCGGGGGGTCGACTTCCTCCAGAGCCACCTCTCCTGGCTGTTCGAGGCCATCAGCGTGCTCGTCACCGGCCTCTACGACGGCATCGACGCCGTCCTCTCCGCCCCCGCCCCGCTGCTCTTCGCGGGCATCCTGGCCGTCGCCGCCTGGTGGCTGCGCGGTCTGCTGGCGGGCCTGCTCGCTTTCGCGGGCTTCGCTCTGGTCGACTCCCTCGGACTGTGGGAGGACGCCATGTCCACCCTGTCCCTGGTCCTGGTCGCGACCCTCGTGACCCTGGCCTTCGCAATCCCGCTCGGTATCTGGGCCTCCAGATCCGACCGGGTCAGCGCCCTCCTGCGGCCGGTCTTGGACTTCATGCAGACCATGCCGGCCATGGTCTACCTGATCCCCGGCATCATCTTCTTCGGGGTGGGCGTGGTGCCCGGCATCATCGCGACCATCATCTTCTCGCTGCCCCCGGGCGTGCGGATGACCGAGCTCGGCATCCGCCAGGTCGACGGGGAACTGGTCGAGGCCGCCGAGGCCTTCGGCACCAGCCCGCGCGACACCCTCGTACGCGTCCAGCTCCCGCTGGCCCTGCCCACCGTCATGGCGGGCATCAACCAGGTCATCATGCTGGGCCTGTCCATGGTCGTCATCGCCGGCATGGTCGGCGGCGGCGGACTCGGCGGCGCCGTCTACAAGGCCATCGGCAACGTCGACATCGGCCTCGGTTTCGAGGCCGGCGTGTCCATCGTCATCCTCGCCATGTACCTGGACCGGATGACCGGCGCGCTCGGTCGTCAGGTCTCCCCGATCGGCCGCCGTACGCTCGCCAAGGCGCGGGCCGCCGCGACCGGCGCGGCCAAGGTGTGGAACCACCGCCCCCAGCCCGCGTACGCGATCAGCGGCGCCGTCGTCCTGGCGCTCGTCGCGGGCGGCCTGAACACCTTCGGCGGCTCCGCCGCCGAGGACGGCCCGGCCGGTGCCGCGAACATCGGCAAGGGCCGCACCCTGTCCGTCGGCTACATCCCGTGGGACGAGGGCATCGCCTCCACCTTCCTGTGGAAGGAGCTCCTGGAGCGCCGCGGCTTCAAGGTCGACGCCCGCCAGCTGGAGGCCGGGGCGCTCTACACCGGCCTGGCCGGCGGCCAGCTCGACTTCCAGACCGACGCCTGGCTGCCCGTCACCCACGCCCAGTACTGGGAGAAGTACGGGAACAAGCTGGAGGACCTCGGCTCCTGGTACGGCCCCACCTCGCTGGAGCTGTCCGTGCCCTCCTCCATGAAGGACGTGCGTTCGCTCGCGGACCTCAAGGGCAAGGCGGACCGGTTCAAGGGCCGGATCATCGGCATCGAGCCGAGCGCCGGCGAGATGTCGATCCTCAAGGACAAGGTCCTGAAGGAGTACGGCCTCGACGGTGAGTACCAGGTCGTCGACGGCTCCACGCCCGGCATGCTCGCCGAGCTGAAGCGCGCCTACGAGAAGAAGGAGCCGGTCGCGGTCGTGCTGTGGTCCCCGCACTGGGCGTACTCCTCCTACGAGCTGACCAAGCTCGAAGACCCCAAGGGAGCCTGGGGCAAGGGCGACGGGATCCACACCCTGGCCCGCAAGGGCTTCGGTGAGGACGAGCCGAAGGTCGCCGAATGGCTGAAGTCCTTCAAGCTCACCGAGGAGCAGCTGACCGGTCTGGAAGCGAAGATCCAGCAGACCGGAAAGGGCAAGGAACAGCAGGCGGTCCGTGCCTGGCTGCAGGACCACCCCGAGATCGACCGGCTCGCGTAACACCGCGGGCGGCCGGTCGGCCTGGCGGCCGCCCCCCGGTGAAGGCGCCGCCGCACGCAGGACCCGTACCGTCGTACGGTCCTGCGCGCGGCGGCGCCTTTCGTGCGTCCGGGGCGGCTCAGCCGACCAGTACCCGGTCCGGAGTGCGTCGCGCGTCCGGGTCGGTGTCCTGCGTGCGGGGGCGCGGGCGCACCGGCCACCACATGGACCGCCCCAGGAGGGTGGCCAGCGCGGGCACCAGCACGATCGACAGGAGGAAGGCGGAGAGCATGATCCCGAGGGCCGTCGCGAAGCCGATCTGCTGGGTGGAGGGGGCGGGGGTGACGGCCAGGCTCCCGAAGGAGGCGGCCAGCACCAGGCCCGCCGTGGCGATGGCGGGCGCCGTGTGCCGCACGGCGCGGCCCACCGCGGCCCGGGCCGGACCGGGCCGTGCCATCTCCTCCCGGATCCGGTCGCTCATCAGGATGTTGTAGTCGGTGCCCAGCGCGACCACGAACAGGAACAGCACGAGCGGCAGGGTGAAGTCCACCCCGGGCCGGTCCAGCGCGTGCTGGAACACCAGGGTCGAGGCGCCGAGGGTGGCGGCGAAGCCGAGCCCGACCGAGGCCAGCAGGATCACCGGTGCCAGCAGGCTGCGCAGCAGGGCGAGCAGGATCAGCGCGATGAGCGCCGCGGCCACCGGGAAGACCACCCGCAGGTCCTTGTCCACCGCCGTCGAGATATCGGCGAAGATCGCCGCGGTGCCGCCCACGTGCACCTCCGTACCCGCGGGGGTCCGAGCCAGGGCCGTGGCCCTGACCGGGCCGGTCACCAGGTCGCGCGCCTCCTGCCGCTGCGGGTCGGAGGTGAGGAACAGGTCGATCCGCGCCGCCCGCCGGTCCTCGCTCAGCACGGTGTCCGCGACCCGGCCCACCCCACCGACCCCGGCGAGCGCCTTGGACAGTCCGCCGAGGCGTTCGACGGTCAGGGCGGCGCCGTCGGAAGCGGTCACGAAGACGCTGGTCGGGTCGGACACCCCGGCCGGCAGGGCGCGGGCCACCTCGGCCGCGGTGGCGACGGCGGCGGTGCGTTCGCCGCCCCCACCGCCCTGCCCGTAGTCCATGCGCATTCCCACGACGCCGGCGGCCAGCGTGCCGAGCAGCGCCACCGAGGCGAGGACCAGGACGAACGGGCGGCGCGCCACCCGGTCGCCCATCCGTGCGGCGGCCCCCGGGCGGGGCTCGCGCTCCAGGGACCGGGAAGGCCAGAACATCTTGCGGCCCGTGACCGCCAGCAGGGCCGGCATCAGGGTCAGGCTGCCCAGCAGCATCACCAGTACGGACAGCGCGATGGCCGGTCCGAGGACCCGGAACTGGCCGAAGGAGGCGACCCCGAGGGTGGCGAAGGCGGCGACGATGGTCAGCGCCGCGGAGGTGATGGCCGTACCCACCCGCCCGGCTACGTGGGCGGCCGCTTCGCGCCCGGACTGGTCGGGGTGTTCGCGCAGGTGTTCCCGGAAGCGGAAGAGGAGGAACAGGAAGTAGTCGATCCCGATGCCCATCAGAACGACACTGATCAAACTCGGTGTGGATTCGGACAGTCCGATCCCGGTCAGCAGCGCGGCGCCGACCACCGCGCCCGTCGCGGCGCCCCCGATGACGCTGACCGCGAGCAGCGGCAGCAGGGCCGCCAGGGCACTGCGGAAGACGAGCACGTGCAGGAGGACGATGACCGCGAGCATGGCGATGCCGACGACCGTCGAGCGGGTCTTCTCCGCGTCCGTCGTGTCCACCCGGTCGGCGATGCCGCCGGTGAAACCGGTGCGCAGGTCGTCCTCCGCCAGGGCGTCCCGGGCCGAGTCCCGGAAGGCCCGGTAGGTTTCCTGCACCCCGGGATCGGCGGGGTTCCCCCTCAGTTCGACGGACAGCAGCCGGAACGAGCGGTCGGGCGCCGTCATGGCCGGGCTGACCCGGGGGACCTGCGAGTGGTCCTGTGCGAGCGGCATCGTCTCCTCGGTCCTCGGCATGACGACGCGCTTCTCGGCCAACCTTGCGGCCTGCGCGTCGATGCGCTGCTCGTCGGCGGCGGTGAGCGGCGCCCCGTCCGACCGGGCCACCAGCACGGTCAGCAGGTTGGCGTCCGGCTTCGCCCCGAACCGCTCCTCGGCGATCTTCAGAGCGGCAGCCGAGTCGTACTGTGCGGGAAGGAACCCGCCGTTGCCGGTCTGGACGGCGCGGAAGACGAACGCCTGGCCCAGGACGGCCGCCGCCAATCCCAGGACCACCCACAGGGCGATCACCTTCCACGGACTTCGCGTCGAGAATCCGGTCAGGGCGCGGATCACATTTCCTCCGGTCTGTGCGGTGCCGGCCAGGGGTTCCCGGCCTGACTCCAGACCATCAGGAGGGAGCGGACGAAACATCGGGTCGGGGGAGGATCCGCACCCCGGGACCAGGGTCCGGCCGTCCGCGCCGAACAGGACTCCGGTCCTGGTACGGGCCCCGACCGTGGTCGGGTGGCTTGGCCGGCGGCCGGTGCCAGAATGGATCACCGGGGGACAGGACGGGCGGCATGGGGGTGGGCATGGGTGCGGGTACGCGTGCGAGCACGACTACGACTACGGATGCGGTCGCGGGTGCGGGTGCGGACGGGGCCGCCGAGCGGGGGCCGTGGACGCGCAACGACGCGCTCGTGGCGATAGCCGCCGGTGCCACCGACCTCGTGGGCTTCTCCCTGGGCTCCTTGACCGAGGGCGGGTCCCTCAGCGTGACCGCGGCCGCCCTGCTGGTCGTCTCGGCGATGACCCTGCTCGCCCGGCGCTTCCACCCGCTGCCGGTCCTCGCCGCGGTCCTGGCACTCGGCGCCCTGGTGAACATGGCCGCCCCGCTGTCCCCGCACTTCACCCTCAGCCTCACGATCGCCCTCTACTCGGTGGTCAGGGTGAGCCGCCCCGCCGTGGTCGCGGTGACGGTGGTCGCGGCGGTACCCCTCGTATCCGCGGGCCAACGCGGCTGGCCGTTGCCCTACGGGTGGTGGGGTCTGGCCGGAAACGCGGTGGCCGCCCTCATCACCGTCACCGCGGCCGTGGTGGTCAACCACCGGCAACGGGAGGCCGCGACCCAGCGGACGCTGCTCGCCGACCGGGCGGTGGCCGAGGAGCGCCGCCGGATCGCGCGCGAACTGCACGACATCGTCGCCCACCACATCACCACCATGCAGCTGATGGCCGGCGGGGCGCGGGCCAACCTCGCGCACGACCCCGAGGTGTCCCGGGAGGCGCTGGTCACCCTGGAGGACTCCGGGCGGATGGCGCTGCGCGAGATGCGCCAACTCCTCGACGTACTACGGGCCGGGGAAGAACCGGAACAGACCCCGCCGGCGCCGCAACCCGGGGCGGACGATCTCGGCCGGATCATCACCGAGTCCCGACTGGCCGGAACGGAGACCGAGTTCACCGTGGACGGGCCGGTCCGCCCGCTCCCGCCGACCGTGGGCCTCACCGTCTTCCGGATCGTCCAGGAGGCCCTGACCAACACCCGCAAGCACGCGGGCCGGGCGCGGGCCCACGTACGGCTCACGTACCGCGGGGACGAGGTCGGCGTCGAGGTGCGCGACGACGGAGCGGGAGCGCAGGCACCGCCCGCACGCCTCACGGCGCGCTCCGGGTACGGTCTGATCGGTATGCACGAGCGGGTCGCCCTGCAGGGCGGAACCCTGGAGGCCGCAGCCCTCGCGGGCGGCGGATTCCGGGTGGCGGCCCGGATCCCTCTCCCGGTCCAAGACCCCGCCTGAAGAGAGGAACCGCACGGATGATCCGTGTACTCATCGCCGACGACCAGCCGCTGGTCCGGCGCGGCCTGGCCCTGATCCTGGGCCCCGACCCGGAGTTCGAGGTCGTGGGCGAGGCCGAGGACGGAGCCCGGGCCGTGGCACTCGCCCACGAGGTACGGCCCGACGTGGTCGTCATGGACATCCGCATGCCGGTCATGGACGGGGTCAAGGCCACCGAGGAACTCGCGCGCACGCTCCCCGGAACCCGCGTCCTGGCCCTCAGCACCTTCGACATGGACGAGTACGTGGTCGCCGCCCTGCGCGCCGGCGCGTACGGCTTCCTGCCCAAGGACGTCTCCCCGGAGGAGCTGATCGCCGCGGTCCGCATCGTCCACACCGGCGAGGCCGCCGTCGCGCCGCGGCTGCTCAGCCGACTCCTCTCCGCCTACGTGCGCACCCCCGCGCGGCCGCGGTCGTGGGCGGCCGAGACCCCCCTCGAACTCACCCCGCGCGAGCTGGAGATCTGGCGGCTCATGGCCGCCGGCCGGGGCAACGCCGAGATAGCCGCGCAACTGGACATCAGCATCTCCACGGTCAAGAACCACATCACCGGCATCTTCGGCAAGCTGGGCGTACGCGACCGTGCCCAAGCGGTGATCGCGGCGTACGAATCGGGCCTGGTGGAGGCCGGTAGCGGGAACGGTTGATCACCAAGTGCCCGGAAGAGGACCGGATTCCTCCTGCGGACCGCACCTGTGACCAGCCAGAACACTGGAGGATTCGCCCGTGCGCGCACGGGCCCGTCCATGGCACAGTGCGATCAGCCCAACCGTGCGACCAGGGAGCCTCCATGCGCGATCCGCACGCCACGCCGCTCACGGCCGCCCCCGAGTGCCTGCCGGAGCCCCGCCCGCTGCCCTGCTGCCCGGTGTGCGCCGGCGCACCGGAACGCATCTCCTGGCGCCAGCGGCCGGGGCGGCCGGTGACCCTGGTCTTCGACCCCTGCGGCCACCGCTGGTCCTCCCCGGCCCCGCCGGTCCTGGCGGTCACCCCACCGCTCCCGCCGTCCTGACGGTCGTGGCAAGTCGGTTGCAAGTGCCGTGCAACCGGGCTCCCAAGACTGGTCCTCATGAACGCGAACCACCCCTCCAGTACCACCGTCCACCCCTACACCCGCGAAATGGCGATGATCCACCAGGTGTTCCGCCGCGAGTCGCGCCTCCTGGCCGAACTCGTCCAGGAGGTCCGCCCCGCCGACACCGCCCGCTCCGGGATCCTCGCCGAACACTGGCGGCTGTACTCCGTGGGCCTGCACACCCATCACACCGGCGAGGACGAGATGCTCTGGCCGGTCCTGCTGCCCCACCTGGACCTCGATGCCGAGCAGGTCCTGGCGATGGAGGCGCAGCACCACGCACTCGCCGAAGGGATCGCCGAGGTCCAGCGCCTGATGGACCGGTGGGAGGCGCAGGCCCGCCCCGAAGACCGCGACGAACTCGCCGAGGCGCTGCGCACGCACCACCGGCAGCTGTGCGCCCACCTCGACGAGGAAGAGCGGGAGGTCATGCCCCTGGTCGCGCTGCACGTGACCGAGGAGCAGTGGCACGCGCTGGGGGAGCGGGGCCTCGCCGAGACGCCACGGAACCGCCTGATGATCGCCCTGGGCGCCATCCTGGAGGACAGCTCGCCCGACGAGCGGCAGGAGTTCCTCGGCCGGCTGCCCCTCCCGGCCCGGGTGCTGTGGAAGCTCGTCGGCCGGCGCCAGTACCGCCGCGAGACCGACCGGATCCGCGGCCGGCACACGTCCGCCTGACGTGCCCGTGCCGTCCCGGTCCGGCCGCCCGCCCCTGCGGCCCGGCCCCGAATCCCCGCCCGCCGCCCCGGCGCAGCGCCGCGGCGACCCCCGCCCCGTACCGATCGAGGAACTCCCACCGATGCGCATCGGATTCTCCGTCCCCCAGTTCGGCCCGTTCGCCGACCCCGACCGCACCGCCGCGATGTGCGCGGCGCTGGAAGCACTCGGCTGTCACAGCCTCTGGGTGGCCGACCGGCTCCTGGCCCCGCTCGCCCCGCCCGACGGCTACCCCGGCGGACAGCAGATGCCCGCCCGGTACGGCACCCACCTCGACCCGCTCCTCGCCCTGGGCCTGGCGGCCACCGCCACCGAACGCGTGCGTCTGGGCAGCAGCACCCTCAACGCCCTGTGGCAGCCGCCCCTCGTGCTCGCCCGGGCGCTGACGACCCTCGACCTGATCAGCCACGGGCGCCTGGACATGGGCATCGGGCTGGGCTGGATGCGTGAGGAGTACGAGGCCGCAGGGGTGCCCTGGAAGGGCCGCGGGGCCCGGCTGGAGGAGACCCTCGACGTCCTCGATGCCGTATGGCGCTGCGATCCGGTCACCCACACCGGCCCCTTGTGGACCGTCCCCGAGTCGACCGTCCTCCCCAAACCCCTCCAGAGCCCGAGGCCGCCGATCCTGTTGGGCGGCTTCACCCCGTACGCCCTGGAGCGGGTCGGCAGGCGCGCCGACGGCTGGCTCGCGGCCTCGATGCCCCTGCCCTACTTCCACGCGCTCTGGGCGGTCGCCGTCGAGGCCGCCGAACGGGCGGGCCGGGACCCGGCGGGGCTGCGCCGGGTGTTCCGCGTCAACCCCGAGGTCACCACGACCGAGGCCGACCCCGCGGAGGCCCACCACCGCGGGACCGTGCGCCAGATCTGCGACCACCTCGAGCAGATGTGCACGGCGGAGACCGACGAGGTGCTCGTGGACCTCCAGCTGACGACGGACTCGCCCGAAGAGTTCCTGGACCTCGCGGCGGCGTTCACGGCCGAACTGTCCCCACCGGCCTGACCGGCCCAACCGGCCGAACTGTCCCCACCGGCCCAGCCGGCCGAGCCGTCGCCGCCCCGACCGCCCCGCGGCGACGCGCCCGAGGGCCGCCCCTACGCGGGCGCCGGCGGCAGTCCGGCCAGCCCGGACCGCGCCGCGCCCGCCCAGTGGGGGGAATCCCACGCGGCGGCCACCCGGGCGGCTTCGAGGTAGTGGCTGCGGGCCTGTTCGGGACGCTCGAGGAACTGGGCCAGCTCGCCCAGGGTCTGGGCGACGGGCCGGAAGACGAGGCTGAGGCTGCTCGCGCTCCCCGCCAGCCCGTGCAGCGGCAGCAGGTCCTCGTAGACCTCGGCGGCCGCCGCCCGGTCGCCGAGGGTGATGGCGGCGCGGCCGCGCAGCGCCGCCAGGATGGAGTAGCAGAAGTCCCGCCGGATCGGCACGCGCCGACCGAACACCTCGCGGGCCTCTTCGGGGCGGCCCGAGGCGTGCAGCGCGAGAGCGGTGATGGCCTCGTTGAGAGGTTGGTACCGCTCCCACACGGCGAGCAGCACGGGCAGCACCTCGGCGATCCGGCCCTGCTGCAGCCGGATGCACCCGACGGCCAGGGCCGCCAGTCCGGTGAGGTCCACCGCCCCGCGCGCCCGCAGCTCCGCCACCGCCGCCCCCAGGTCCCGCTCCGCCTCCTCGAAGCGCCCCTGGGCCATGGCGAGCAGCGGACGACGCAGCCTGGCCACCGCGAACGCGCCCTGGAGTTCGTACGTGCGGGCGATCTCGTCGCCCCGTACGAGAGCCCGCTCCATCGCCGCCGGGTCGTTGCGGGCGGCGGCGATGCGGGCGGCGGTGTAGGCCGTCATCCAGGAGTACTCGGGGCTGTCCTGGGAGTCGGCCACCCGGCCGAGTTCCCGGTGGAGCTCGAGGTAGGCCTCCGGTTCGAGCTCGCAGTCGACCCGGCGCAGCAGCGAGGCCAGCGTCAGGCCGCAGAGCCGGGGCTCGCCCAGGGGGCGGGCGAGCTCCACGGCCCGCTGGGACACGGCCACCGAGCGGGGGTCGGTGTCGTCGAGCGCATCGGCCAGCTGGTCGAGGAGCAGACAGCGCTGCCGGTCGGTCAGACCGGGCTCTGCCAGCAGCTTCCCGAGTTCCTCGACGGCCTCGGGGTCTGACGCCGCGTACGCACGGACGCGCCAGGGCGTCGGTTCGGTCCAGGTCGTGTAGGCAGCGGTCAGCAGGTCGGCGCGGCCCTCCCGACGGGCCACGCGCACGGCCTGCTCCTGCGCCTCGCGGGCGGGTGCGACGGCTCCCATCCGGATGCGGCACTCCACCAGCTGGCCCAACAGCCTCACGCGCAACACGGCGGCGTCCTGGTCGGCGAAGGCGGCCGGATGGTCGGAGAGGAGCCCGAGGGCCGCGGTCAACAGGACTTCGGCATTCTGCGGGGCGTAGCGGCGCACCGCCTGCTCGCCCGCCAGCCGCGCATGGTGGACCGCGGGCCCGGCGTCGGTGGTCACGACCGGGGCCGCCTGTAGGAGGTGGTGGGCCGTTGCGGCGACGTCGTCCGAGCCGAGGGCGATCAGGGCCCTGCCCAGGCGGGAATGCATCCGGGCCAGCCGCAGGCGGGTGAGGTCGCCCTCCAGCGCGTCCCGCACGAGGGCGTGGGTGAAACGGACCGTGCCCGGACGCGGCTCGGTCAGCAGTCCGGCGGTGACACCCGCGTCCAGGGCGTCGAGGAGCTGATCGGCGTCCCCGTCCGAGGCGCGCACCAGCAGGGCCACCGCAGCCTCGCGGCCGGCGACGGCCGCCAGGCGCAGTCCTGCCGTGACGGTCGGTGCGAGCAGCGCCAGCCGTCGGCGCAGCACGTCCCGGACCCCCTGCGGCACGCGGCCCAGCGCCTGCTGCTCGCCTTCACCGGCCAGCAGCAGCGAACTCTCGCGCAGGTAGAAGGGGTTGCCCCCGGCCCGTTCGGCCAGGGCCGCTGCGGCGTGCTCGCTCATACCGGCCGCGCCGCGCTGGAGCAGCTCCTTGGCCTGGGCGTCCGACAGGCCGCCGAGCGCCATCCGTACGGGCGAGCAGTCGGCCAGGCGGGCCAGCGACCCGGTCAGATCGCCCTCGCCGGTGCGGTACGAGCCCACCAGCAGCAGCGGTACGTCGCGCAGTTGCTCGGCGCAGAGCAGGAACAGCTCGATGCTCTCCTGGTCACCCCGGTGCAGGTCGTCCAGCACGATCGCCAGCGGCTGTCGCCGAGCCGTGTCGCGCAGCCAGCCGAGCAGCGCCCTGTGCAGGCGAAAGCGCCGGGCCGGGCTGCCGTCCGGCTGCCCGGAGTCCCTCTCCGTGCCCGGAGCCAGGAGCGGAGCGAGCTCATCGGCGTACGGGCCCGGCGGTGCGGCTTCCGCCAGACCCGGCAGCATGTCGAACCAGGCCCGGCCGGGCGGGGCGCCGTCGGTCTCCGGACAGTGCCCGGACCCGACCAGCCAGCCCTGCTCGGGCAGTTGACGGACGGCGGCGTCCAGCAGGCTCGACTTGCCGATACCGGCCTCACCGCAGACCACGACCACCTGGGCCCGGCCGCCCCGTGCGCGATCGGCCGCAGTGGCGAGCCGGGCGAGCTCCTCGTCCCGGCCCAGGAGCCGGTCGGCCGCCAGTACCGTCGGCGTCCCGCTACCGCTACCGCTACTGTTTTCGCTTTTGCTCGCGCCAGCCGGAGCCGCGGTCGGAGCCGGCTCCTGCGCCGCCACCGCGATGCTCGGCACCCAGGCGGGGGCGGGGGCGGTGGCCGGGGCGGGCGCTCCGGTCGCCCGGCGGAGCACCTCCAGACGCTGGTGCAGCAGGGCTTGTTCGAGCTCCAGCAGAGCGGGCCCCGGCTCGACGCCGAGTTCTTCGTCGAGGGCGTGCCGGGCCCGCCGCAGGGCGGCCAGGGCGTCCCCCTGGCGGTCACGGGCCCACAGGGCGAGGGCCAGCAGCCGCCAGCCCTCCTCGTGCAACGGCTGTTCCCGGGTCAACGCGCCCGCGTCGGAGAGCGCCTGCGCGGCCTGTCCGCAGCCCAGCCGGGCCGCAGCGAGCCGTTCGCGGGCGGTGTGATGCACCTCCTCCAGCCGGGCGCGCTCACCAGCGGTCCACGGCTCGTCCGAGAACTCCGCGTACGGCTGCCCACCCCACGCGGCGAGCGCCCCGGCCAGGCCCTCGGCGGCGACGTGGGCCGGCAGATCCGCCCCTGAGCAGGCCGCCACGCCGTCCTCGAACGCCCAGGCGTCCACGGCGTCCTGCTCCAGGGTAAGGGCGTAGCCGTAGGGCGCGCTGACCAGGAGTCGCGCAGGCGTACGGGGGGCCCGTCCCGGTTCGAGGGTGCGCCGCAGACGGGCGATGTAGGCGTGGAGCGAGGCCTGGGCGCTCGAGGGGACCCGCGTCGGCCACAACCGCTCGATGATCCGTTCCGTGGGCACCACCGTCCCGCGGGCGACGAGCAGTTGGACCAGGACCATCCGTGCGAGCCGACCCCCCGGGTCGACCTCTCGGCCGTCTACCTCCACCCGGAACGGACCGAGCACCTTCAGTCTGATCATGACAAGAACATCGTAGCCGGCACACCACCGCCCGACCGTCGCACGGACGCCGGGCCGTCCCTTCCGGAACGCGCCTGTCCCGCGCCTGTCCCCCGCGGCCGCCCTTGCGATGTAGGCGTCAGACGCCGCGGGTTCGTCCGCCGCCTTGCGAAGGAGACGTCCTCGCTGGTCCGGGGCGGGGGCCGGCGACCGCCTCGGCGAGCAGGCGGCGGCCGGCCGCCGTGGTGAGGGCGCCCCGTACCGCCGTGTCCCGTACGGCGCGGGCGGGTGCCGAGCGCAGGGTCCAGGCACGGGTGGCGAGGTCGGTGCGGGCGAGGACGCCCAGCGCGTCGGCCCGGCGGGCCCGGCGCCAGGCGGCGAGTCCGGCGTCGGCCGGGCCGCCGCGGGCGGTGGCGTCGGGCAGCGCCGCGGCGAGGGAGACGGCGTCCCGCAGCCCGAGGTTGAGCCCTTGACCGCCGATCGGGCTGCACACGTGGGCGGCGTCACCGATCAGCAGCACCCGCCGCCGCCCGTCGTGCGCGGCGAGGCGCCGGTGGGTGCGGAAGGTACTGGTCCAGCGACATGCGCGGACGGTCGCCGTCCACCCCCGGGCCGCCGCCTCGGCGGCGATGCCCTCCGGGCCGCTCGAGCCGCCGCCCGTCGGGCCGTGCGGCAGGTGCAGCACGACCCGGGCCCAGCCGTCGAGGTGCATCGGGAGCACGACGAGCAGGCCGCGCGGACCGCCGACCATGTGGACCCGGGCCGGATCCAGCGAGGGATCCTCCACCCACAGGTCGGCGAGCTGCCACGCGCCCGCGTACGTCCGGCCGCGGAAGGCCGTGCCGGCCAGGGCGCGCAGGGTGCTGGACGCGCCGTCGGCCGCCACGACCCAGCGGGCGCGCACCGGCCCGAGGGCGTCCGACCGTACGGTGACGCCGTCGGCGTCCTCGTCGACCGACCGGACGGCGGTCGAGCGGTGGACGCGCACCCCCGTGCGCTCGGCCTCCGCGGTGAGCAGACCCTCGGTCGCGCATTGCGGCACGGTGAGGATGTACGGGTACGGGGAGCGCAGCCGGGCCAGGTCGAAGCCGCCGAGCCGGCGCCGCCCCGACCACATCTCCACCGCGTCCACGCGCCGGCCGAGGGGGAGCAGGGATCCGGCCAGTCCGCTCGGGGTGAGGGCCTCCAAGGTCCGCGCGTGCAGGTCGGTCGCACGGGACTCGGTGACCGGCCCGGGACGGCGTTCCAGCACCACCACCCCGAGACCGGCCCGGGCGAGCAGTAGCGCGGCGCTCAGCCCGACCGGTCCCGCCCCCACCACGGCCACATCGACGTCGTAACCCACCATGACCCGCACCCTATCCAGGTCGCATCGCAGCCTGACAGATGCTCAAAGGTGCTTGGGGGAACTCGTCTTCGAGCATCATCTTTCATCAAGGCCCACCGGAGGGCTATCTTGCCGGGAGCATGCCAAGGAGCTGTGTCCGTGTCCCGGACCGCACGAGGAGCTGCCCCATGAGACTGCCAAGCATCCGCAGGAGCCAGGGTCGGCAAGGCCCGATGGGCAGCCGCGTTCACGCGGCGCGGCGGCGCAGGCGGCGCACCCCGGCCGCCGCCCTGCTCGCCGCCGCCCTCACCGTGGCGGGTCTGGCCGCCGCCGGACCGGTCGCCTTACCCGCAGCGGCCGCCCCCGCCCCCGCTGCGGCTGCCCCCGCCGCCCCCGCCGTCTCTTCCGCCCCCGCCGGAGCCACGGCGACGGCGGGCGACGTCACCGGTTTCACCCGGTCCGGGAACACCTTCACCGTCACGGCATCCGGCGGAGCCAAGGCCCGGGTGGTCGTCGCCCGCGCCGACGTCTTCCGCCTCTGGCTCTCGCCCGACGGGTCCTTCACCGACGACCCGGCCGGCACCGACCTCGCGCCCACCACCGATTTCGGCCCCGTGGCCACGAGCCGCTCGGACGCCGGCGCGTACTACCGGATCACCACCGGATCCCTCTCCATCCGCGTCTACAAGAAGCCGCTGCGGTTCTCCGTCTTCCGCGCCGACGACACCACCCCCGTCTGGCAGGAGGCCCGGCCCACCAGCTGGACCGGCGGCCGGACCACCCAGTACCTGGCCCGGGGCGCGGACGAGCAGTTCTACGGCACCGGCCTGCGGCTGGGCGAGTGGGCGCTGCGCGGCAAGACCGTCCCGATCGCCGTCGACAACACGTGGCGCGAGAACGACAACGCCAGCCCCGCACCCTTCTACCTGTCCACCAACGGCTACGGCGCCATGCGCAACACCTGGGCCCCGGGCTCCTACGGCTTCAACGCGCCCACCGCCCTCACCCACGACGAGAAGCGCTTCGACGCCTGGTACTTCACCGGCGACTCCCTCAAGTCCGTGCTCGACGCGTACACCGACGTCAGCGGGAAGCCATTCATGGCGCCGATGTGGGGATTCGAGCTCGGCAACGCCGACTGCTTCAACGCCTCCAACCCCGACTACCAGGGCGATCACGACCGGCCCCGCCACCAGACCACCCCCGACGTCGTCGGCTACGCGGCCGACGCCCGGGCCGCCGACATGCCCTCGGGCTGGTTCCTGCCCAACGACGGCTACGGCTGCGGCTACACGGCGCCCCTCAAGTCGACGGTGGACGCCCTGAAGACCAAGGGCTTCCAGACGGGCCTGTGGACCTCCACCGGCCTCGGCTCCATCGCCGACGAGGTCGCCGCGGCCGGCAGCCGGGGCGTCAAGACCGACGTGGCCTGGATCGGCGGCGGCTACAAGACCGCCTTCCAGGGCGTCCAGCAGGCGGTCGACGGCATCGAGGAGAACTCCGACGCCCGGCGCTACGTCTGGACCGTCGACGGCTGGGCGGGCACCCAGCGCAACGCCGTCGTCTGGACCGGCGACACCCACGGCACCTGGGACGACATGCGCTGGCACGTCCGCGCCATCACCGGGGCGGGCCTCTCCGCGCTCAATTACGCGGCCGGCGACATCGACGGCATCTTCGGCGGCAGCCCGCAGACGTACACCCGGGACCTTCAGTGGAAGGCCTTCACCCCGGCCTTCATGACCATGTCCGGCTGGGGCGCGACGGGCCCGTCCGCCGGCTACCAGGACAAGCAGCCCTGGCGCTTCGCCGAGCCGTACCTGTCCATCAACCGCAAGTACCTCCAGCTCAAGATGCGGTTGATGCCGTACCTGTACACGATGAGCCGCGTCGCGCACGAGAGCGGCGTACCCAGCACCCGCGCCATGGTCCTGGAGTACCCCGACGACCCGGTGGCCCGCGGCAACCTCACCAGCGGCCAGTTCATGGCCGGCGACTCCCTCCTGGTCGCACCCGTCGTCTCCGACACCTCGGTCCGCGACGGCATCTACCTGCCCGCCGGGACCTGGACCGACTACTGGACCGGCCGTACGCACGCGGGCCCGGGGTGGCTGAACGGGTACCGGGCACCGCTCGACACCTTGCCGCTCTTCGTCAAGGGCGGCGCCGTCGTCCCGATGTGGCCGCAGATGAACTACACCGGCGAGAAGCCCGTATCCACCCTCACCTACGACATCCACCCGCGCGGCACCTCCACCTTCAGCCTCTACGAGGACGACGGCCGCACCCGCGCGTACCGGTCCGGCGCCTACGCGCGCCAGCGCGTCGACGTCACCGCCCCGACGGCCGGCTTCGGCACGGTCACCGTCTCCGTGGGCGCCCCCACCGGCAGCTACACCGGCAAACCGGCCTCACGCGGCTACGAGTTCACCCTGCACGTGGCCACCGCACCCACCACCGTCACCCGGGACGGGACCCCCCTGCCGGGCCTGGCCTCCAAGGCCGCCTACGACCTGGCCGCGTCCGGCTGGTACTTCGACCCGGCGGACCGCTCCGGCGTCCTGTGGATCAAGACGCCCGACACGGCGGGCGCGTTCAGCGTCTCCGCCACCGGCACGAGCGTCCCCGCCGCCGCGGCCCTGCCCCCGTCCGGTCCGCTCGACCGGTCGGCATGGTCCCTGGCCCACGCCGACAGCCAGGAGACCGCGGCCGAGAACGGCGCGGCCGCACGCGCCTTCGACGGGAACCCGGCCACCCTGTGGCACACGGCCTGGTCCTCGGCGAAGCCCGCCCCGCTCCCGCACGAGATCCAGGTCGACCTCGGGGCCCGCTACACGGTGGACGGCCTCGGTCACCTGCCCCGCCAGGACGGCGGGGTCAACGGCCGGATCGGCGGCTACGAGGTCTACGTCAGCGACACCACCACCGACTGGGGGCCACCGGTGGCGAGCGGCACCTTCACCGACAGCGCGGACGCCAAGACCGTGGCCCTCACCCCGAAGAGCGGCCGCTACCTCCGCCTGAAAGCACTGACCGAGGCGGGCGGCCGCGGCCCGTGGACCAGCGCCGCCGAGATCACCCTCACCGGCCGGCCCGCCCCCTGATCAACGCTCACGGTCACCGAGCACGGCCCGGCACTCCCGCCGGGCCGGCTCGCTCAGCAGCCCGCGCAGCCGCGTGAACAGGGCGAGGAGTTCGGCTCCCCACGCTTCGCGGAAGGCGGGATCGATCCGCGCGAGGTCGAGCTCGTTGGCCGCCGACAGCTCGGCGAGGTCCCGCCGGAGCCCCGGGGTGGGGGAGTGGACGCGGCCGGTGAACCGGTCCCGGTAGGCCGCCTCTTCGCTGGCGAGCGTCGGATACGAAGCGGCGCGGTCGCAGGCGGCGTACAGGTACACGATCTCCTCGGCCTCGTCGCCGATCACCGCGGCCAGTTCGGCCCGCCGGGCGAGCGGCAGCAGGGTGGTGGGGAAATCGTCCGTACCGTAGAACGCGTGGCACAGGCCCGCTCGTTGGAGCGCGGGCCGCGCCCCCCCAGAGGAGCCCCTGTACGCGCTCGAGGTGCGTGAGGAGGGTCCCACCCGGATGGGCGATCTCCTGCGCGCCGAGCGTCCGCAGCCACGCGACGGCGTGATCCGACACCGACGTGTCCCTCCGGTCGAAGTGGTCGGGCCGGGTGGGTCGACACCCGGCCCCGCCCGTGCCTGGGTTCCGGACCCCGTGGCGCGGGCAGGGACGGGTTGCCGCCCGGGCCCTGCACCGATCTTGATCCCATCCAAAACCCAAGTCAATCCTCCGATTTGCTCCCAACCTCCAAGCGATAACTTGGGCCTCATGACCCTCGACGATCTTCGTGTGTTCGTGGCCGTCTGCCGGGCCGGCAGCCTCAGCGCAGTGGCCCGCGACCTCGGCTGCACCCAGTCGGCCGTCAGCCAGCACGTCCGCCGCCTCGAGAAGCAGACCGGCACGAGCCTCCTGGAGCGCCACGCCCGCGGCGTCGTACCCACCGAGGCGGGCCGCATCCTCCAGGGGGCCGCCGCCGACGGCATCGCCGGACTCGACGGCGCCCTGCGCCGCGTGGAGGACCTCGTCCGGGGCGGCGGCGGCACGGTCCGCGTCACCACCGGCGCAACGACGGTGCGGCACTTCATGTCCGAGGCCGTCGTCACCTTCCGCCGCCGCCACCCCGAGGTGAACCTGGAGTTCCAGACCGAGAACTCCATCCGCAGCTGCCTCGACGCCCTCGCCTCCGACGACCTCGACCTCGCCTGGATCACCATCGGCGGCCCGGTCCGCGGCATCGAGCTGCGCCCCGTCATGGAACTGCCCTGGGTACTCGCCGTCGGCGCGGACGACCCCCTCGCCGCCCGTCCCCGCATCGACCCCGCCGACCTCGCCGGCATCCGCCACATCCGGCTCCCCAAGAACTCCGCCTCCCGCGCCCACCTCGACGCCGCCTTCGCCGAATCCGGCATCCGGGTCAGCTCCGACACCAGCGTGGCCGATTGGGACACCGCCCTGCTGCTCGCCGAACTAGGCCTCGGACACGCCGTCGTGCCCGCGCTGCCCGGCTGGCGGGTCCCCGGCTCCGCCGGCCCGCTGCGCCTCGTGCCGATCCCCGCCCTGCCGCCGCTCGCGGTCGGCTGGGCCGTCCGCCGCTGGGCCGCCCTCGCCCCGCCGGCCCTGGTCTTCGCCGACGAGGTCGCCCGCAACTGTCGGGCGCGCGCCGCCGGGCAGCAGTGAGGCCACCACCAGACCCACGGCCGTCAGCGCGGCCAGCGCCACCAACGACGAGCCGTGCGGCCCGGCGCCCGCGGCGACCGCGATCCCGAGGGCCGGTCCGACGTTCATGGCCGTCTGCTTGAGCCCCCCGACGACCCCGGCGTACCCGGCCGGGGCCTCGCCGACCACGGCCCCGGTGGCGGTGACCATGACGGTGGTGAACCCGGCGCCGAGCACCCCGAAGGCCACCGGGGACGCCGAGCCCAGCCCGGCGATGCCGGCGACGACCAGCCCCGTACCGGCCAGCGCGGTCCGGCGCGCACCGAACCGGCGCAGGGCCAGGCCCGCCACCGGCGCGCCCGCCACCATCAGCGCGGTCAGCGGCAGCACCCGCACACCGGTGGCGAGCGGGTCCAGCCCCTCGACGTCCTGGAGCTGGAACGTGGCCGTGAACAGCGCCCCGAACATGCCCGCGGAGACGATCAGCAGCAGCCCGATCGAGGCCGTCACCGCCGTGGACCGGGCCACGGCGCGCGGGACGAACGGCAGCACGGCCCGCCGCTCACGGCGTACGAACAGGGCCGCGAGCGTGGCTGCGGCCCCGAAACCGATGACGGTGGGCGCAGCGGTCCACCCGTGCTCGGGCACGCCGACCAGCGCGTGTACGAACACCGCGAGCGCGGTGGCGAGCAGGGCGGCGCCGGTGAGCTCCAGCTGCCCGCGCTCCGTCCGCGGCGGCGCGGGGGCCCGTACGGCGAGCGTGAGCGCGGCGATCACCAGGGCCACCGGCACATTGATCACGAACACCGCCCGCCAGTCCCACCGCGCGACCAGCAGGCCCCCGAGCAGCGGGCCGGCCGCCGCGGCCAGTCCGATCGCGCTGGTCCGCACGGCGACCGGAGTGGCGAGCCGGTCGGGCGGGTACGCGAGGCGCAGCAGCGCCAGCGTCGCGGGCTGCAGCAGCGCGCCGAACACGCCCTGCACGGCGCGCAGCGCGATCACCCAGCCCACGCCGGGCGCGCACACGATGCCGGCCGAAGCCGCGGCGAAGCCGAGGACGCCGACGAGGAAGAGTCGGCGGTGCCCGTACCGGTCGCCGAGGCGCCCGGCCACGACCAGGAACGCGGCCACGGCCAGCAGATAGGCGGTACTGGTCCACTGGACCTGCGCCACGCTCGCCCCGAGGTCGCGCCGGAGACTCGGCTGGGCCACGGTCAGCACGGTGCCGTCCAGCGCGACGAGCATGGCTCCCGCCACGCTGACGAGGAGTGACATCCGCTGCCTCATCGGGGCTCCGGACCGAGGTGCGCGTCGACAGCGGCTCCGACGAGCCGTTCGACGCCGTCGACCGGCGCGCCGCCGAGGACCAGCGGCAGGCTGCCCCAGCGCCACAACTGCGCGATGCCGTGCAGGTTGGCCCACAACGCGGCAGCGGTGACGGAGGGTTCGGCCGCCCCGCACCGACGGACGAGCGTCACGAGGAGATCGAACATCGGGAGCGTCGACTCCCGCAGCCGCGGCCCCTCGGAGGGACCCCGGCCCGTACTGTCCAGCAGGTCGTGCCGGAACATCAGCGCGAACATCCCCGCGTGCTCCAGCGCATAGCCGACGTACGCGCACCCGATCGTCCGCACCCGTTCCCGCGGGGACAGCTCCGGCGCACCGGCCGAGGCCGCGATGCGCACCCCGAGATCCTCGAACCCGCGCCGGGCGATCGCCGACAGCAGGGACTGGTGGGTGGGGAAGTACCGGCGCGGCGCCCCGTGCGAGACACCCGCCCGGCGGGCGATCTCCCGTAGCCCGAGAGCGCCGGCGCCCTCGCTCATGACGAGTTCCACACCGACGTCGATCAGCCGCTCCCGGAGCGGTCCCTCTTGGTCCATGGACACTGTCTACCAGGGCGAGTAGACAGTGTCTACTCGTTCCTGACGTGCTGTGGACCTGTGGGGGGAGGTGGCGACGGAGCGTCAGGTCAGAGACAGGACGATCTTTCCCCGGGTGCGCCCGCCCTCGCCGAGCGCGTGCGCCCTGGACACCTCCTCCAGGGGGACCACCGCGCCGACCTCGACCCGCAGGCGGCCGCTGTCGACCAGGGAGGCGACCGCGCGCAGCGCGGCCTGGTCGGGTTCGACGAGCATGAACACCGCGCGCACCCCGGCCGCGCGGGCCCGTTCGGCGGGGAAGGTCTCGTCCGGCGGGACGATCGAGACGAGCGTCCCGCCCGGCCGCAGGGTGCTCAGCGAGCGGGACCAGTAGGCGGGCCCGACGGCGTCGAGGACGACGTCGACGCCGCTCAGGGCCTTCGCGAAGTCCTGGCGGGTGTGGTCGATGAGTTCGTCGGCGCCCAGTGCGCGCAGGAAGTCGTGCCCGGCCCCACGGGCGGTGCCGATCACGTACGCGCCCCGGGACTTGGCGATCTGCACGGCGAGGTGGCCGACCCCACCCGCTGCCGCGTGGACGAGGACGCGCGTGCCCGGCCCGATGTCCGCCGTGTCGACCAGGGCCTGCCAGGCGGTGAGGGCCGCCAGTGGAAGGGCCGCCGCGTGGACGTGGTCGAGCCGTTCGGGGCGGTGGGCGAAATGGCGGGCCGGGGCCGTGACGTAGTCGGCGTAGGCGCCGGCCGGGTGCGGGAAGCGCGGCATGCCGAACACGGCGTCGCCGGGCCGGAAGACGGTGACGCCACGGCCGACCGCCTCGACGACGCCGGACACGTCGAAGCCCAGGGTGAACGGGGTCGTGGCGCCCGTGGAGAACGCGCCGCGCGACCGGATCTTCCAGTCCGCCGGGTTGACGCCCGCGGCGTGCACCCGGACCAGGATCTCGGTCGGGCCGGGACTCGGCCGCTCGGTCTCGATGAGCCGCAGCACCTCCGGTCCGCCGGGGCGGTCCTGGGTGACGGCTCGCATCATCGGACGGGCTTCGTGGGTCATGGTGATCGCTCTCAGGGGATATCGGTGAGTTCGCACCCCTTCGCCGGGGTACGTTCCCAGGCTGCCGTGAGCGGGAGGGGCCGGATAGTGGCCCGATGGTCAACACCTGAAAGGATCGGGTCATGCACCGAATCGGAGTCCTCGCCCTGGACGGTGTGATGCCGTTCGAACTGGGCATCGCTGCCCGCGTCTTCGGCGTGGCACGCGACCCGGAGGGCAACGCCCTCTATTCCGTGACCACGTGCAGCTTGGACGGTCACCCGGTACGGACCGACGCCGACTACCGACTCGCCGTCAGCCACGACGCGTCCGTCTTGGCCGGCGTCGACACGGTGGTCATCCCGCCCTCCCGCGACCTCGGACCGATCCGGACCGAAGGCCGCCTCCCGGACGCCCTGCGCACCGCCCTCGCCGCCGTCCGCCCCGGCACGCGCATGGTGGCGATCTGCACCGGCACCTACGTCCTGGCCGCGGCGGGTCTCCTCGACGGCCGTCCGGCCACCACCCACTGGCGCGAGGCCGACCGGCTCCGACGGACGTTCACCCGGGTCCGCGTCGACCCCGACGTGCTGTTCGTCGACGACGGCGACGTCCTGACCTCGGCCGGGGTCGCCGCCGGCATCGACCTGTGCCTGCACATCGTCCGCCGCGACCACGGCAGCGCGATCGCCAACGAGGTCGCGCGCGCCTGTGTCGTACCGCCGTGGCGCGACGGCGGGCAGGCGCAGTACATCCGCCGACCCGTTCCCGCGCCCACCGCCGGCGGTACCGCGCCCACCCGCGCCTGGGTACTGGAGCGGCTCGGCGACCCCCTGACCCTCGCCGACATGGCCGCGCACGCGAAGGTCAGCGTCCGGACCTTCACCCGCCGCTTCCGGGACGAGGTCGGAGCGAGCCCGGGGCGATGGCTCGTGCAGCAACGGATCGAGCGGGCCCGGTACCTGCTGGAGACCACGGACTGGCCGGTCGACACGGTGGCCGCCCGCGCGGGCCTGGGCACCGGAGCCTCGCTGCGCCAGCACCTGCGCACCACCATCGGCGTCCCTCCCCACGCGTACCGCCGCACCTTCCGCGCGACGCGCCCGGCCCCGGAGGCCCGCTCCCGTGGTGCGGGGCATGATGGAGTGGCCGGGGAGGTAGGCCCAGTCTGATCCCGCGGCCCGGTGGAGGAGGTGCACGTGCCATGACGGAGCACGACGGCGGTCCGTCGGCGCAGAAACTGGAGGAGGGCCGGCTGCTCAAGGAGCTGGAGGCCATCCACCGCACGCGCCACGAGACCCTGTTGCACGGGTCCGACGACGCCCTGGTCACCCACACGAAGCGGATGAACGAGCTGGAGCACGAGTACGTGCGCCGCCACCCGCAGCGGGCCCAGACCGCGGGCCGCACCCGCTCGGGAGCCCGCGCCCGCAGCGCCGGGGACTAGGCCCTCTCGTCCGGGCCCGGCGTTTCGGACGGTCAGGAGACGGGGTCGAGGAGGGCGCCGAAGGCGGTCGGCAGGCGCTTCCACGCCTCCCGCCCGGCGGCGAACTCGGCTTCGGTCAGCAGGCACGAGTCGAGGAGCTCCACCAGCCCGTCGCGGTCGAGGCCGGGCGAGGTGAAGACGAGGTGCTGGCAGCGGTCGCCGTGCTCGGGGTGCCAGCCGAGCGCGGCGGCCGCCCTGCGCACGGCCGGCACCATCTCCCACGCGGCGTCCGGCAGCGAGGCCAGCCACGGGCCGCTGTTGTCCACGCGGAGCGCGCCGCCCGCGGCGTCCCAGGCCAGCAGGGTGTCGGGGCGGTCGGCGAGCCAGAAGCGGCCGCGGCTGCGGGCGGCCGCGCCCACGAGGTCCTCCAGGGCCTCGTAGAGCCGCTCCGGGTGGAAGGGGCGGTGGCGGTGCCACACGAGCGTGGCGACCCCGGCCTCGTCCGCCTCCTGCGGCAACAGCGCGCAGGCGGGATGCTGGGCGGCGGCCGCCGCCGCGACGTCGAATCCCGCGAAGGCCGCGCGCGCCAGTTCGCCGGACCCGGTCTCCACCCGTCGCGCGGTCGGGTGCAGCTGGGCCAGCAGGGCGCGGTCCTCGTCGCCCGCGTCCGCGCCGTCGACGAGCGCGAGGACGGGGGCGTACTCCAGCTGCCGGGCCCAGGTGTCCCCGACGGTCCGCCGGTCCGTGGGGGCCGCGGCGAGCCCGGCTTCGGTCAGGTCGTCCCCGTTGGCGAGGTACGGCAGGACGAGGGCGGGGTCGACGGCGGTGATGACATTGGCGAGCTCCAGGGCTTCGCCGCCGTGCGCGGCCACGACCTCGGCCATGGCGCGCGGTTCGACGGAGTCCCACAGTTCGACGACGGCGAGGCGGGTCAGTCCGTCCGCGGCGAGGCGCCACAGCTCCGGGAGCAGGTCCTCGCGCAGCGCGCAACACGCGCAGCCGTTCACGAGCGGGGCCTCGCCCCGGGACAGCTCGCCCGAGGAGTCCCGCACCAGGCGCCGTACGGTCCCCCCGGCCGCCGTGGCCAGGTCGTGGTGGAGGGCGACGCTGCCCGGTACGGAGGCCAGCAGCTCCCGCACCGCGCTGCGGCGGGCGTCGCCGTGGAGCCCGCCGACGATGACGACGGGCAAGGTCACGGCTTGCTCCCGTAGCGGCGCTGGAAGCGCTCGACGCGGCCGGCGGTGTCCAGGACGCGGGCGGTGCCGGTGTAGAAGGGGTGGCTCTGCGAGGAGATCTCGACGTCGATGACGGGATAGGTGTGGCCGTCCTCCCACTCGACCGTTTTGTCACTGGTGGCGGTCGACCGGGTGAGGAAGGCGAAGTCAGCGGCCTTGTCGCGGAAGACGACGGGGCCGTAGGAGGGGTGGATTCCAGGCTTCACGGTGCGCTCCTTCGGTAGGGGTGGGGCGGGTCAGCGCTCTTCGCGGTAGTCGACGTGCCGGCGGACGACCGGGTCGAACTTGCGCAGCACCATGCGGTCGGGGTCGTTGCGCCGGTTCTTCCGGGTGACGTAGGTGTGGCCGGTGCCCGCGGTGGAGCGGAGCTTGACGATCGGGCGTACTTCGTTGCGTGCCATGAAGGCAGTATACCGAAATGAATGCCATTTTCAATAAGGGCGCGTGAGAGGGTGGTCTTTGCCTCGGATGAGACAATCTTGTATCGTTCGAGGCGAAGGAGGCTCACTCATGGTGAACGAAGAAGAACTGCTGGACGGTGCCGCCCGCGTCCTCGCCGGCGATCACAGCGCTTCGATGGTGCAGATCGCCGCCGGCATCGGCACCAGCCGCGCCACGTTGAGCCGCCGCTACGCGACCCGCGAGGCCCTGCTCAAGGCCGTCGCCGTCCGCGCGATCGAGGTCGTCGACGGGTGCCTGGCCCCGCTCGACCTGACCCCGAGCGCCGACGCGGCCGCCTTCGACGCCGCCATCGAGGAACTGGTCATCGCCCTGATGCCCGCCGCCCACCTCTACGGCTTCACCTCGCGCGACGCCACCGTGCTCGCGGACCCGGAGTTCCGGGCCGGCGTGGACCGGCAGGACCAGCGGGCCGTGGCCTTCATCGCCCTCGGCCAGCGGCTGGGCCGGCTGCGCGCGGACCTGCCGCCGTACTGGATCTGGTACTCGCTCTGGGGCCTGCTCGACGCGGCCGCCGAGGGCGTGCGCGACGGCCACTTCGCCCCGCGCCAGATCGGCCACCTGGTGCTGACCTCCTTCCTCAGCGGGACGCGGCCGCTCGCGCAGCCCCCCGCCGGCGCTCCCGCGCCCTGAAACCCCGCACCGCCGTGCGCGCCGTGCGCACCTCTGAACGGAACCTCATGTACACCCCCGCGCTGGACCCCCGTCGGTGGATCGTCCTGGCGATCCTCTCCGGCAGCCTCCTGCTCATCTCCATGGACACCACGATCCTCAACGTGGCCTTCCCCTCGCTCGTCGGAGACCTCCAGCCGGGCGCCGTACAGCAGCTGTGGATCATCGACGTCTACGCGCTCGCCCTGTCCGGACTGCTGGTCACCGCCGGGGCGCTCGGTGACCGTTGGGGGCGCAAGCGGCTGCTCATGGCGGGCTTCGGCATCTTCTCGCTCGCCTCGCTCATCGCCGTGCTCTCCACCGAGGCCTGGCACGTGATAGCGGCCCGCGCCCTGCTCGGCATCGGCGGCGCGGCCATCATGCCCGCCACCGTGTCCATCCTGCGCACCGTCTTCACCGACGCCAAGGAGCGCGCCTTCGCGCTCGCCGTCTGGGCGGCCGTCTTCGGCGGCGGCATGGCCTTCGGGCCGGTCGTCGGCGGACTCCTGGTCGAGGACTACGGCTGGCACTCCGCCTTCCTCCTCAACCTCCCCGTCGCCGCCGTCATCGTCGCGGCCGGCCTGCGCTACCTGCCCGAATCGCGCTCCCCGCGCAGCAGCGGCAAATGGGACTGGTGGGGCGTCGGCCAGTCCGTCGTCGGCATGCTCGCCCTCGCGGGCGGAATCAAGCAGCTCGGCAAGAGCGGAATCGCCGACCCGCTGCCCTGGACCCTGCTCCTGGTCGCAGCCGCCCTGCTGACCGTCTTCGTGCGCCGCCAGCTGCGCCTGGACAACCCGCTGCTCCAGGTGCGGCTGTTCGCCAAGCCCGCCTTCAGCGTCGCGGCCACCGCGATCTTCCTGCCCATGGTGGGCATGGGCGCGATCCTGTTCCTCGTCACCCAGTGGTTCCAGTACGGCGAGGGCTACACCCCGCTGGAGGCCGGAGTCCGGCTGCTGCCGGCCCCGCTCGCGCTGATCGCCGCCTCGATGGTGGCCCCCTCGCTGATGCACCGCTTCGCCATCCGCCACGTGCTCGGCGCCGGGCTGGTCGTCCTGGCCGTGGGCATGGCACTGCCCTGGACCTTCCAGCAGTTCACCGACCTCGGCTACCCGGCCTTCGCCGGCGCCCTGACCGTGATGGGCCTGGGTGCCGGCCTCGCCACCACCGTGGCCTCGGTGACCCTGGTCTCCGCCGCGCCCGCCGCCGAGGTCTCCAGCGCCGCCGCCATCGAGGAGACCTGCTACGAACTCGGTTCGGCCATGGGCGTCGCCGTCCTCGGCTCCACTGCTGCGGCCCTCTACCGGGGCAACCTGCCCGCCCTGGAGCTGGACGGCCCGAGCGCCGCCGCCGTACAGGGCTCCGTCGGCGAGGCCGCGCACACCGCCGAACGCATCGGCGGCGCCGTCGGCCAGGCCCTGCTCGACACCGCCTCGCACGCCTACACCCTGGCGATCACTCCGGCCTTCCTGCTGGCCGCCGTACTCGCGGTCACCGCGGCGGCCACGACCTGGACGCTCATTCCGCGGGACCTGCAACCCACCGAGAACCACTGACCCGGGCGGGCCGCACCGCGGGCGCGGCGGGCGCCGGGCCCAGGGTGGTGGTGCCGGGCGCCGCCCGGTGCCCCAGGCCCGTGCGGTACGCGTCCATGGCCGCCTCGACCCGGCCCGTACGTCGCAGCAGATCCCCCAGCAGCCGGCACAGGTCCGCGAGATCGCCCGACGCCCCACTGCGCTCCAGCAGCGCCAACGCCTGTACGTAGTGCTCCTCGGCCGCCTCCGGCTCGCCGCGCTCCTCGGCCATCAGGCCGAGGAGCCGGTGCGCGCCGCCCGCGTGCACGGCGCCGTGGCTGTCCCCCAGCTCCAGCAGCGCCGAGAGCAGCCCGGCGGCCTCCTCGTACCGGCCGAGCTGGCGCAGTACGTCGGCCAGCTCGACCTCCACCTGCGCCGTGTAGAGCCCGGCGCGACGGGCCGACAGCATGTCCCGGGCGATGCGCAACTCCCGCTCAGCAGAGGCGAGTTCACCGTTCTGGGCCTGGACGTAGCCGCGCATCCAGTGGCAGTGCGCCAGATCGGTCCGCAGCCGCAACTGCCCGTAGATCTCCTGGGCCTTCGCCAGTGAGGCGTCGGCGTCGGCCACCCGCCCTCCGGCGAGGAAGGTCCGGGCCACCTGCCGGTGCATGCCCGCCACCAGCGCCGGATCGCTGACCTGTGGAGCCAGCGCGAGGGCGAGCTCGGCGGCCCGGGCGGCCCGGGCGTGGGCGCCCATGTCGAGGTACGGCCCGATGATCGCGGCGTTGAGCAGCACCAGCGCCTCGGGATCGGCCAGCCCGCTCGCACCCAGCTCGTCGATGGTGGATTCGAGCAGGTAGCAGGCGTAGCGCAGCTCGCCGGCGAGCAAGTGCGCGACGGCCCGGCCGCGGATCGGCCGGGCCCGTCGGGGCAGCGGCTCGTCCGCGAGGAGGCGCTCGGCCGCCTCGAAGTGACCGATCGCGTCCGGCAGTTCGCCGGACTCCAGCGCGCAGTCACCGAGCCCGAGCCGGGCCTCCGCCTGTTCGGGGACCAGCCCGAGCTCCTCGGCCTCGGCGAAGAGCCGCCGGTAGCGCGCGGCGGCCTCGTCGGCCGCGCCCGTGGCGAGCGTCTGCTGGGCGTCGGTGAGGGCGAGCCGCAGCTCGGTGGCCAAGTGGGCGGGGCGGCCGGTGGCGAGCTCCTCGTACGAGGTGCCCAGGCGGGCGGCGAGGAAGCGCAGTGCGGTCTCGGAGGGGCGGACCTTGCCCGACTCCAGCGTGGAGATGTAGGCCGAGGTGTAGGAGGGCTCGGCCAACTGTCTTTGGGTCAGGCCGAGTTTACCGCGCATGCGCTGTACCCTGCGGCCGATCCGGGCCGGTTCGTCCATGAATTCCCCCTGGTCGCTCGAACTCCCCAGTATTCAGCGGGAGCAGGCATTGCGCACGTCCCGTGCGCCACCTAGTTTAAGCAACCGATTCAACGTGCTTAACAAACCATTTAACTTCCGTTCCCGGGGGAGCACTTCATGGATCCAGTCAGAGGTTCGGGCCGGCGTCCGGACCGTCGTCCCGCCGTGCGCTCGGCGTGGCGCGCGGCCGTCGCGACGATCTGCGCGACCGCCGCGCTGGTGGCCGCCGGACCGGCCGGCCCCGCCGGCGCGGCCACCGCCCCGGCGGGGCCGCGCGTCGAGGTCGAGATACCCGGGCCGGAGCACGGCGGTGACGCCGGCTCGGGCCACGCCCGGGTCCTGGCCGCCGGCAGCCCCGCCAAGGCCCAGGGCCGACTGTCCCCGGCCGAGCGGTCGGCCGACGGCCAGGTGACCAAGATGATCGACAACGGCCCCACCGCCGACCGCCTCGACGTCGTGGTCATCGGCGACGGGTACACCGCGGCCGAACTGGCCCGGTTCCACACCGACGCCGAGCAGAAATGGGCCGAGGTGACCGCCGTCGAGCCCTACACCACGTACCGGAACCTCTTCAACGTCTGGACGGTCGACGCCGTCTCGCACGACTCCGGAGTCTCCGGCGACCCCGACCCGGCCACCGTCCGCGACACCGCCCTCGGCTCGTACTTCTGGTGCGAGAACATCGAGCGACTGCTCTGCGTCGACCAGCCCAAGGTGGACGCGTACGTGGCGAAGGCGCCCGCCGCCGACCTCGTCATCGTGCTGGCCAACAGCGCCAAGTACGGCGGAGCGGGTTACAACGAGCCCAGCGCCACCCTCGGGTACGAGGGGATATCGACGGCCTCCGCGGGACATCCGAAGTCCGGCCAGGTCGCCATCCACGAGACCGGCCACTCCCTCGGCAAGCTCGCCGACGAGTACTTCTACCCGGGCGTCCCGGACTACGAGAAGTACACCGGTCCCGAGCCCGGCGAATCCAACAGCTCGACCCTGCCGGCCGACCGCATGGCCGCGCAGCGGGCCAAGTGGTACCGCTGGCTCGGCGAGGAATCTCCCGACGGCGGCACGGTCGGCGCGTACGAGGGCGGCAACTACTTCGTCACCGGGCTGTACCGGCCCACCGACAACTCCCTCATGCGGGTCCTGGGCAAGCCCTTCAACCTGCCCGGCGTCGAGTCGATGATCGCCGGCTTCTACCAGCACGCTCGGATCGTCACCCCGCTCACCCCGACCGACCGCACCCTGCGGCTGCGCCACACGGCGAAGGCCTCCGTACCGAAGCTGGCCGGCGCGGACGGCCGACAGCTCGTGGTCCGCTGGTACCTCGACGGCCGGGAGCTGAAGCGCTTCCACGGCCGCACCGAGGTGTCGGTGGCGGAGCTGTGGCTCTTCGACTTCCGCACGCACCGCCTGACGGTCACGGCCGAGGACCGCACCGCATCGGTGCGCGACCCGAAGGTGGTGCGCACCCTGCGCTCCTCCGTCGACTGGAACGTCCGGCTCTGATCCCTCTCCCGCGGGGTGATCGTCCGTCAAGCTCCGTTGTCAGAGGCTCCTCCTAGTGTGGAGACATCACTCGGGGAGCCTCTGAGAAGGAGCACAGACATGTCCGCCAACAAGATCCAGCACAAGGTGAACCACGTCGCGCTGGTAGTGGACTGTTCGGGTTCCATGCGCCCGCACCAGGGTCAACTGATCCGCGTCGTCGACGAGTTCGTGGCCGGCCTGAAGGCCGAGTCGGACAGTCTCGGTCACGAGACCCGGATCAGCCTCTACTCCTTCGACCACAAGGTGGAGAACCTGGTCTGGGACATGGACGTGAAGCACCTGCCGTCCATGCGGGGGCTCTACAAGGTGAACAACGGTGCGACCGCCCTCATCGAAGCCTCGCTGAAGTCACTGGACGACCTGGGCCACATCTGGGAGGAGTACGGCGAGCACAGCTTCCTCCAGATCGTGGTGACGGACGGCGAGGAGAACGCCTCCGGCGGCGACCGCCGGCACGACGGCGACATGACCATCCTCGGCCCCTGGCTGGACAGGATCGCGGCGAAGATGGGTGCGCTCCCGGGCCACTGGACGTCCGCGATCCTCGTTCCGAACTCCCTGGCGAAGCGGACCGCCCAGAACTACGGTTTCCCGGCCGGAAACATCGCCATATGGGATGCGGATTCCCAGGAGGGCGTGGAGGAGGCGATCGGCACCGTCCGCGCCGCCGCCACCAGCTTCCTCCGCGGCCGCGAGAAGGGGGTGCGGGGCACGAAGAACCTGTTCGCGGTCGGCCAGGACCTCTCGGTGGACGACGTGCGGGCCAACCTCGAACCGGTCCCGGCCGACAAGTACCGGCTCCTGAAGGTCGACGAGGAGGTCGCGATCCGCACCTTCGTCGACTCGCACCCGGGCGTGACGTACGAACGCGGGTCGTGCTACTACCAGCTGGGCACCCGGGTCCAGGTTCAGCCCGACAAGGAAGTCATCGTGGTCGAGAAGGACACCGACCGCGCGTACACGGGCGACGCGGCGCGCAGTCTCCTGTTCGGCACGGGCATCCAGGGGACCGTCTCCGTGAAGGCGGGGCGCAATCCCAAGCTGGAGGTGTACGTGCAGAGCCGTTCGGTCAACCGGAAGCTCAAGGCCAAGACGCGGCTGCTCATCATGCTCTGAACGAGCCCGCCGTCACCCGGCCGGGCCGGCGAGGGCCGCGAACCCAGGGGTCAGAGCGGCAGTTGCTCGACCACGCTCGTACCGCTGCCCTCCTGGGACTCCCAGGTCCACGTCTCCTCCAGGCGCAGGCGCCCGTCGGGAAGCTCCGTCAGGAGCGAGGTGCAGTGCCCGGACGCGGTCGTGCCGTCGAGGCGGAGCTGGACGTACCGGAAGTCGATGGTGCGGCCGGCCCGGGTACCGACGAGGTAGCCCATGGCCACGTCGCCGCCCCGGTATTCGGCCCAGACCCGGTCGTCCTGCTCGTGGTACTCGAACCGGGTCCGCCGGCCGACCTGGCCGGGGGACTGGTCGGCCACGGGGGCGAAGACGAGGCCGTCGAGCGAGCGCGCCACGGGTGACTCCTGGAGGAAGGCGATCCGGGGCAGCAGCTTAAATCCATGATCCCTACGGTCCAAGCCCGCGACGGGCCCCCGAGACGGGCACCGGCCGGTGGCCGCGGCGACGGGGGTCGCGGCGGACACCGGCCGGTGGGGGTGCGTGGGGGAGGCGCACGGGCTACATGGGGTCCATGCCCCGGTCGTCCATACGGCCCTCCTGCTCGCTCTGCTCCTGGAGGCGACGGGCCTTCTCCTTCAGCCGACGGCGCTCCTCCGGGTCGGTGGACCGCTCGGCCGCGTCGTTCAGCTCCTTGGCCTTGGCGCGCATCTGCTGGGACCGGCCGCGGGACTCACCTGAAACGCTCATGATCGCTCCTTGGATCTGTGGGGGAGAGCGGGCGGATTCAGCGAACCAGTCCTGCCGTGCGCCCGCATCTCGAAGCGCCACCGAGTGTGAGTCGCGCCCCCCGCCGACGGCCGACGGGGACGGTCAGTCCGTGTCCGACCCGAGGGTGGTGGTGAGGGTGAACAGGGCCCCGTCAGGGTCGCGGAGCGTCACCCACCGCTCCGTCGCGTTCGAGGTGATGTCCGAGACGGCCCGTCCGCCCAGCGAGACGGCGGCCTCCATCGCCGGACGGAGCTTCGGCACCCGGAAGTGGACGTGCCAGCGCGGCCGGGTGTGCGGGGAGTAGGAGGCGATCTCCACCGGGCCGCTGTTCAGGCGGGCGACGGGTTCGCCGTCCTGCCGCAGCACGACCTGGTCCTCCTCGTACGAGACCTCGCAGCAGCCGGCGCGGCCGGTGGCCCACTCCAGCACCGCGCCGTAGAAGATCGCCGCGTCGAAGGCGTTCCTGGTGCGCAGTTCCAGCCAGGCGGGTGACGGACCCCTGCCCACCCGCCAGTCCGCCTCCACGTTGCCCTCCCAGATCCCGAAGACGGCGCCGTCCGGGTCGGCGACGAGCGCGGCGCGGCCGCCGGACTCGAAGGAGACCGGGCCGACCGCGATCGTTCCCGTCCGCTCCCGGATCCGGTCCACCGCCACATCGGCGTCGTCGACGGCGAAGTAGGGGGTCCAGGCCGCCGCGACCCCCAGGTCCGCGGCCAGCGCCCCGATGCCCGCGACCGGCACCCGGCCCTGGAAGGCCACCGAGAACGCCTCGCCGAGGCGGGTCGGGCGGAACCTCCAGCCCACGACCGCACCGTAGAAATGCTGGGCCGTGCCGAGGTCGCGCGTCATCAGGCTCACCCAGCACGGGGCCCCGAAGACTTCCTTCGTCGAAATCTCCACCGTTCGCTCCGTCCCTGGTGAGCCACCGCTTCCCCTCCCATTCTGGTGCTTATGGTGACGATCTTCGCGATCCACGACGGCAAATGCACACAGAAGGTGTCCGAGAATCACGCTCCGTGGCGATCCCCTCCGGTGGTGCGCGGCGATAGCCTCGGTTCCGGACGCGCCCGCAGCCCCGGAAGGCAGGTCTCCCATGGCCGCATCCCAGATTCCCGTGATCGACCTCGGGCCGTGGCGGTCCGGCGGGCCCGCGGCCCGCGCCCGTACGGCCGCCCGCGTCGACGAGGCCCTGCGCGAAGCCGGCTTCCTGCTGGTGGCCGGGCACGGCGTGGACCCGGCGCTCCCGGCGCGGATCCGGGAGGCGGCGGGCCGCTTCTTCCGGCTGCCCGCGAGCGCGAAGGCCCCGTACGCCGTACCGGTCGGCGGCCGCGGCTGGCTCGGCCCGGGGGCGGAGGCCAACAGCTACGCGGAGGGGGCGGCCTCGCCGCCCGACCTCAAGGAGTCCTGGTCCTTCGCGGCCGAGGACCCCACGGGGATCCCCTCCGTGGACGCCGAATGGTTCGCGCCCAACGTGTGGCCGGCCGAAGTGCCGGAGCTGCGGCCGCTGGTGACGGAGTACCTGCGGCTGATGCGGTCCCTCTCCGACGAACTGTTGGAACTCCTCGCCGTCGCCCTGGGCCTCGCCGAGGACCACTTCACCCGCCACACCTCACACCCCACCTGGGGGTTCAACCTCAACTGGTACCCGGGCACCGAAACCGTCGGCCCGCCCCTGCCCGGCCAGTTCCGCATCGGGGCCCACACGGACTTCGGCACCGTCACCGTCCTCGACCGGCAGCTGGGCGCGGGCGGGCTCCAGATCCACACCGAGGCCGACGGCTGGCAGGACGCGCCCTACGACCCCGCGGCGCTCACCGTCAACATCGGCGACCTGATGGCCCGCTGGACCGGCGACCGCTGGTGCGCGGGCCGCCACCGCGTACTGCCCCCGCCCGCCCACACCCCGGCCGAAGAGCTGATCTCCCTCGTCTACTTCTACGAGTGCGACCCGCACACCCGGGTGGAGTCGCTGCCCGCCCCGGTCGGCCGGATCGTGCACGAACCCGTCGACTCGCACACCTACCTGCGGGGCCAGCTCGACGCCATCAGCGTGGCTACGCCTCAGGAGTGACCCGGCGCCCCCGCCTCCCTCCGGGGGCTGACGGAGGATCCGACTCAGAGGCTGACGATCCACCAGAAGCGCCCGCATAGCGTGAAGTTCATGACGAACCGCAGAACCGCCGCCGCCCTGGCCCTGGCCGCGATCCTCCTGCCCCTCCCGCTCGCCACCGCCGGCACCTCGGTCGCCGCCGACACCTTCGTGGCCGCCGGGCCGGTGGGGACCGACGGCCGCCGCACGACCGTGGAACTCCCGCGCCCCACCGGCCGGTTCGCCGTCGGCCGGGAGGACCTGCACCTCGTGGACCGCAGCCGCACCGACCCCTGGGCCGGATCCGGGCCGCGCGAGCTGATGGTCACCATGCGCTACCCGGCGCGCCACGACAGCGGCCGGGCCACCCGCTACCTCACCCCCGAGGAGGCCCGGCTGCTGCTGGTCGACCGCGGGCTCGACCAGGCGATCCCCGTCGAGACCCTGACCGGCACACGGACCCACGGCCGGACGGGCGCCCGTCCCGTCGCAGGCCGGTACCCGCTGATCGTCCTCTCCCCGGGCTTCAGCGTCCACCGGGCCACCCTCACCGCGCTCGCCGAGGACCTCGCCTCCCGCGGGTACGTCGTCGCCTCCGTGGACCACGCGTACGAGAGCGTGGGGACCGCCTTCCCCGGCGGGCGCGTGCTCACGTGCCTGGCCTGCGAGAAGGTCCAGGACGAGGCCGGCTACCGGACCGTCAGCGACACCCGCGCCCGCGACGTGTCCTTCCTCATGGACCGCCTCACCGGACGCAACCCCGTCTGGCGCCACGCCGGCCTCATCGACAAGAGCCGCATCGCGATGGCCGGCCACTCCATCGGCGGCGCCTCGACCGCCGCCGCGATGGCCGCCGACGGCCGGATCCGGGCCGGCATCAACATGGACGGCGGCTTCTCCACGCCGGTCCCCGCGGCCGGACTCGGCGGCCGCCCCTTCATGCTGCTCGGCGCGCAGCAGCGCAGCCCCGGCGGCAACGCGAGCTGGGACCGCGACTGGCCGCTGCTCGACGGCTGGAAGCGCTGGATCACCTTCGCCGGCTCCGCCCACTTCACCTTCACCGACTTCCCGGCGATCGGCGAACAGCTGGGCCTGCCCGACGAGGAGGCCCCGCTGCCCGGCGGCCGCTCCGTCGAACTGACCCGGCGCTACGTCGCCGCCTTCTTCGACCAGCACCTGGGAGGCCGCCCGCAGCCCGTGCTCGACGGCCCGTCGCCGGACGCACCGGAGGTCGCCTTCCACACCCCCTGACGGGGGCGCGGGCCCCCGATTCCGGGGGCGGGAAGCGGGGGGCCAGGCATCAGACCACCGTCACCGGGTGGCGGACCACCGCGTCGAAGAGGTAGCCCTGCGTGTTGTGGACCGACCGATCGGGCTGCGTCCGTCCGGTCGCGTCGGTCGCCCGCGCCAGCAGCGAGGTGGCACCCGTGGCCCGCGGGGTCCACGGCACCGACCAGCGCACCCAGCCGCCCCGGCGCGGGGTGTCGTGCAGCCGGGCCCGCCGCCAGTGGACGCCGCCGTCCGTACTGACGTCGATCCGGGTGACCGGGGCCGCGCCCGACCAGGAACGCCCGGTCAGCAGCCGCGGCCGGTGCACGGGGACGGAGGCCCCCAGCTCCAGCTCGAAGGCGCTCTTGAGGGTCTGCCGGGCCAGCGGGGCACTGCCCTGCGCCGGGTGCTCGGGCCCGAACAGCCGGTACAGGTCGGTGTTCCAGGGCGAGTACAGGGGCTCCCCGCTCACTTCGATGTCCCCGACCCACTTGATCGACGAGATCCCGACCCAGTCCGGGACCACGAGGCGGACCGGCCCGCCGTGGTCGGGCGGCAGCGGCTGCCCGTTCATCTCGTAGGCCAGCAGTACGTCGTCCAGCGCCTTCGAGACCGGCAGCGGGCGCCGCACCCGGCCCAGGTTCACCCCGTTCGCCACCACCTCGTCGTCCAGCCCGCGCGGCAGGACGTCCACGGCCCTCGGGGTCACGCCCGCAAGGCGCAGTACGTCCGACAGCCGCGCGCCGCGCCAGCGCGCGACGCCGATCGCCCCCAGGGTCCACGCGGTGCCGGTGACGGCCTGGCCCTGCTGCGTGGCGTAGAAGCTGCGGCCGTTGCCCGCGCACTCGATGAACAGCGTCCGTTCCACCGGCCGCAGCGCGCGCAGCCGCTCGTACGACAACTCCAGCGGGCCGCCCGCCAGCCCGTCGCCCCACACCTTCAGCCCCCACGCGGCGACATCGATCCGCGGGGTGGAGGTGTGATTGCGCACGAAGAACCGGTCGATCGGGGTGAGCGGGCCCGTGCCGCGCAGCGCCGCGAAGTTCGTCTCCGCGTTCGTACCGCGCAGGGTGAACAGCTCGGGCGGCAGCGGCTTGACGGTGCGCGGCACCGGGTCGGCGACGGGCCCGCCCGGCGCGGCCGAGGCCGCGCCGCCGCCCGCGGCCGCACCCAGCGGTCCGGCGGCGGCCCCCACCGCGAACAGCTTCAGCAGATCACGGCGGTCCAGCCCGGCGGAGCGGGCGCGGCCGCGCGCCCACTGCCGCAGGCGCGTGCGGTCGTACCGGCTCTCGTCGGACAGATCGAGGGGCATGGCAGGAGCACTCCTTGGTCGCGGTTCCCACGGACCGTAGGGCCCGGGACGGGCCGCGGGAACCTTCCCACGCCGATGTCCACGAACCCGCAACACTGCCGCAACCGCCGATTACCGCTGGTCGGCGGAGATTCGGCAGGATGTGGGCATGACCGAGATCCTTACCCCCCGACTCCTCCTCCGCCGCTGGAGCGAAGACGACCTCGTCCCCCTTTCGGAGATCAACGCCGACCCGGAGGTGATGCGCTGGATCGGCGAGGGCGAGACCCTCGACCTGGACGAGACGGCCGAGGAGATCGAGCGCTGGGAGGAGGAGTGGGACGAAGAGGGGTTCGGGCTCTTCGCCGTCGAGCTCCTCGGCTCCGGCGAGCTCATCGGTGCCGTCGGCCTCTCGGTCCTCGAGAACCTGCCGGACGCCCGCGCCGACGTCCAGATCAGCTGGCGGCTCGGCCGCCAGTACTGGGGCCAGGGCTATGCCTCCGAGGCCGCGCACGCCACCTTGGAGTTCGCGCTCCAGGACCGCGGCCTGGACCGGGTCGTCGCGATCAACCGGATGAGCAACACCGATTCCGAGAACGTGATCCGCAAGCTGGGCATGGTGATGGAACGGGACACCGTCGACCCCCGCTACGGGACCTCGGTGCGCGTCCACGGCATCGACCTCACCGAGTACGAGGCCTGATCCGCGTCCCTGATGCGCGTCCTTGATCCGCGCCCCTGATCCGCGCGGCCGCATCAACCGATCGGCCGACCCCGCGGTCCTCCGGACCTCCCGCCCGATCCGTCCACCGGTCGGACCCGCCGGGGCTCCGGCGCGGCGAGCATGGACCCGGGGGAGCGGGAGGACGTACCCGGCCCTCCCGCCCCGGAGCCGAGAGGGACACCATGAACGCGCACGACCGACTCCTCCTCGACGGGGCCCGCCGCGGCGACGCGGCGGCGGTGGGCGCGGCGCTCGCCGCGGGCGCCGCCGTGGAGGCCCGCGACGAGGAGCTGCGCACGCCGCTGCTGCTCGCCGCGCTCGGCGACCACGTGGCCGTGGCCGAACTGCTGGTCGCCGCCGGAGCCGACCCGAACGCCCCGGACTCCCGGGAGGACAGCCCCTGGCTGGTCACCGGCGTCACCGGCAGCGTGCGGATGATGCGCCTGCTGCTGTCCGTCGGACCGGACCTGAAGCAGCCCAACCGCTTCGGCGGGATCGCCCTCATCCCGGCCGCCGAGCGCGGGCACACCGCGTACGTGCGCGCCGTGCTCGACGCGACGGACATCGACGTCGACCACGTCAACCGGCTCGGTTGGACCGCCCTGCTGGAGGCGGTGATCCTCGGCGACGGCGGTCCGCGCCACGAGGAGGTCGTCGCGGTTCTCCTCGCGGCGGGCGCCGATCCGCTGCTGCCCGACCACGAGGGGGTGACCGCGTACGAGCACGCCGCCCGCCGGGGCTTCGACGGCATGGCGCGGGTCCTGAAGGCGGCGGCCGACGCGGCGGAAGCCGGGCGGAGCCGGTGAACCCCCACGCGCCGGGCGACCGCACCCGTACCCGTACCCGTACCCGCACCCGCGCCGATACCCGCGGGTGCGGCGCGCTCGCGGTGCTCGCCGCGGCCTTGCTGCTCGGCGCCTGCTCCCCGAACGCGGTGCCCGTGCCGCAGGGCCCGGCGCCCTCCGCCGCCTCCCCGCTGCCCGCCACCGCCCCCACCCCGCAGGGGTTGCTGCTGACCGCCGACTTCGGGGCCGACACCGTGACCTTCGTCGACCCGGAGCGCGGCGCGGTCGCTTCGGTCACCGTGGGCAGGGCCCCCTACGGTCTGGCCGTGGGCACGGACGGCCGGGCGTGGGTCGCCACCGCCGAGGGCGTGGCCGTCGTCGACACGCGCACCCGCGTACGGCTGGCCCTGATCCCGCACCGCACCGCCACCGGCCCGGTCACCGACGGCGAGTACCGCGGCGGCGGCATGGGCATCGCGCTCTCGCCCGACGGCGCGCACGCCTACGTCGGGGTCAACGTCCCCGGCACCACCGGGGTCCTGGAGGTCCTCGACACGGCGAGGAGCGAGGTCACCGCCGCCGTACCGGTGGGCCGGCGCCCCTTCGACGTGGACGTGTCACCGGACGGCGCCGAGGTCTACGTGACCGGCCACGACTCCTTCGACGTCACCGTCGTCGCGGCCGGCTCGTTGAGCCCCCGCCGGATCGAGGTCGCCCCCTACGGCACCGGGGGAGGGCTCGGCTCCTGGCTCAAGCCGCACTACGCCGTCGTACGCCCCTCCGACGGGCAACTGCTGCTCCCCTTCGAGGGCGAGCGGCTCGCCGTGGTCGACCCGCGGACCGGGCGGACCCGGATCGAACCGATGACCGCCGACACCCACCAGCACGGCGCCGCCGGCACGGCCGACGGCCGGCTCCTGGTGGTCGGCACGGGCGCCGTGCGGCCGGGCGACGGCCGGGGTCCCTCGCTGACGGTCCGTTCCCCGGACGGCGCCGAGCGGGTGTACCCGTTGCAGGGCCCGCACGAGGACGTGGCCGTATCCCGCGACGGCCGGACCGCCTACGTCACGGGCGGCTACACCCGGGACGGGTACTGGAACGGCATCACGGTCGTCGACCTCGACACCGGAGCCACCCGCCGACTCGCGGCGGGCGCCCGGCCCCTGGGCATCACCGTCCTCTGAGCCGTCCTCCGAGCCGTCCCCCCGAGTCGTCCTCCGAGCCGTCCCCGAGCCGTCCCCGGCCCGTCCTCCGAGCCGGCGACTCAGCCCGGCGCCTCGGCCCCGCCGCCCGCGCGGATCGCCGCCAGGGCGGCGGCGTGCAGGGCGGCCGGGTCGCCCCGGTGGGCGCGGGGGCTCCCGGTGAGCGTGTACCACTCGTCGGCGTCCACGTACTGGACGTCGAACCGGAGCAGGCCCTCGGACGCCTCGGTGCTGCGCAGCGTGAGGGGGCCGGTGATCACGCCGACCTCGTCGGTCATGGCGCCGCCCGGCCCGGCGAGCACCTGGTCCTGCCAGCGGTGCGGACGCGTCATGAGGCGCAGGTGTCCAGCATCGTGGTGAGCATCTTCTTCTCCGGTTCGGTGACGGTCAGTCCGTACGCGGACTTCACGGTGGTCCAGGCCCGCCCGTACTGGCACCAGCTGGCCTGGTCCGGCGGCTGCCACAGGTCGGGGCTCTGGTCGCCCTTGGAACGGTTCGAGGCCGCGGTCACGGCCAGCAGCTGAGGACGGGTCAGGTCGTTGGCGAAGGCCTTGCGCCGCGCGGAGTCCCAGCCGGCCGCGCCGGAGCGCCAGCCCTCGGCGAGCGGCACCACGTGGTCGATGTCCATCTTCCCGGCGTCCGTGACGACCACCCCGTCGTAGAGGCTCTTCCAGTTGCCGGACACGGCCTTGCACTCGGCGTCCTGGGCGACCCCGGTGCCGTCGCGCTCCAGGACCACCTCACGGGTGTCGCACTTGTTGCCCTGCTGCGCCCAGTGCGTGAACTTGTCCCGGCTGTAGCCGGCCATCGTGCCCACCGGCGCCACCTCGAGCGCCGCCAACTGGGTCCGTGCCACGGCGGCGGTGGCCATACCGGGCAGTACGTCCCCACCGGCCTGTTTGGCGTCGTCGCCGGGTGAGTTCGGCGCCTTCGGGGACTTCGGCGCCGCGGTGGACGACGAGCCCGCGGGCGGCGCGGACGCCTCGGGGTTCCCGCCGTCCGGCGCGATCGGACCGGAGCACCCGGTGGCGGCGGCCAGCAGCAGCGCCACCAGCACCGCACCCGGCACGCGTATCTGACGTCCCATAACCCCACCCCGAGCCGGTACCGCTCCGCACGCTGTCCCGGAAACACTACCCAGAACCGGACAATCAACCTACGGAGGGCCCTCCGGCGGGCGTTGTCAGTGGCTCTCGCTAGTCTCCCGACATACCGCAGCTCAGGGGGGTCGGCTCCCCCCTGTCAGGGCTGCGCGGAACCGGACGGGACAGGCGGAGGGGCACGGTCTGATGGCATGGCTGGCGGCGGGCGAGGGGTACGAGATCGCCCTGGTGGAGGGACGGGTGGCGGCGAGGTCCGCCACCGGGCGGACGGCAGGAAGGCAGTTGAAGACGCTGCCCAAGGCCCTGAAGGACCATCCCGAGGTGGACCGGCTGCGCAGGCTGGCCGAATGGCTCGACCGGCACGAGGCGGCCTGCGCCGCGCAGGTGGACAGCTGGATGGTCTCCTCGCTGCCCGTGCCGACCGAACTGCTCGCCCGGGTCTGGCCGGACGAGGCCTGGCAGAGCGCCCTGCGCGATGTCGCCGTCGTCGGCGACGACCCCGACGAGGTGGGCTTCCTGCGGGACGCCACCGCCTCCGGTGAGCTGAAGGTGGTCAACCTCGACGGCGAGACCGTCCGGCTCTCCCCCCGTACGGTGACCCTGCCGCACCCCGTGCTGCTGCCCGACCTCGACGACGTACGGGACTTCGCGGCCGAGCTGGGCATCGTGCAGCGGGTCGAGCAGATCCACCGGGCCACCTGGCTCAAGCCCGGCGAGGTCGCCGCCACCGCCACCGAGGTCCGCGACTACGCGGGCGGGGCCTTCCCCACCCGCTTCAGCCTCGCCGCCCGGGCCACGGGCCTCGGCTACCGGGTCTCCGGCGGCTACGCCACCTGCAAGGTCCGGGACTCCGGGATCGGCACCGAGGCCGCCGTGTGGATCGGCGAACCCTATTACGAGGACGAGACCACCACCGGCGCACTGAGCTGGCACGACGAGGACGGCCGGGCGGTACGCCTGACGGAGGTCGGACCGGTGGCCTGGTCCGAAGGCATGCGGATGGCCGCGGCGCTGTACGCCGGGCGCAAGATCGAGGAGGGCGGGGACGCGTGAGCACCCACCAGGAAGACACCGACATGAACAAGGCCGAACTGCTGCTCAAGGCCGGAGCCGTACTGCCGCGGGACACCACCGGCGCCGGTCCCGACGTCGTGGAACTGACCGCGCGCTCCTACCGCCACCCCGGCCTCGGCGACGACCGCGTCGTGGTCCGGCTCGCTCCCGGCGAACTGGGCGCTGCCGAGGACCTCGCCGCCGGCTTCCTCGGACTCGTACGGGAGGAGGGCGAGCCGCCCGTCGTCGGGCTGAGCAAGCGCCAGGCGCTCGGCTTCCCCGAATGGGTCCTGGTGCACCACCCCGACGACGGCCACCACGCCCTCGCCGTCGTTCCCGAGCTGGACCGGATCGCCCGCCAGGCCAAGACCAAGCCCAAGGCCGCCCTCGACGCCTGCCTGGAACTGGCCGGCCGCCTCGCCGCGGCCGTCCCGCACTTCCTGCCCCTCTTCCACGAGCAGGCCGCGCGGCTCTTCCTCGCCGTCGAGAACACCACCTACGCCGCCCAGCTGTTCGGGCGGGCCCGGGACGCCGAGGCCCAGTACGGGCTGGCCATCGACGAGGACCGCCTCGACGCCGTCTTCCTCGAATTCGCACTCGTCGGCGCCCTGCCGGTGAAGGTGCTCACCGGCTACGGCAAGGCCCTCGCCGGCCGCGTCACCCCCGCCGAGGCCCACGAGCGCTTCCGCCGCCTGTGCGTGCGCCGCACCGCAGGCGGGCTGCCGCCCTCCGCCCAGGCCGCCACCGAACTGCGCCGGCTCGCCCGCGCCGCGGGCCTGACCGGCACCGAACCCGAGCAGGACTACCTCGCCCAACTGCTGCCCCTGCCCGCCACCCTGCGCGCCGCGCTCGGCTGGTGGAAGGCACACCGCGGCGCCCTCGTGGCCCTCGCCCGCCGCATCCCCGCCGTCCGCGGCACGCTCCTCGGGCTGACCCCGCCCAGCGGAGACGGCGGCGAGTTCACCGCCCTGTGGCTGGAGATCCTGGAGGAGTCCGGCGCCACCGCCGGCCTCGCCGACGGGGACCTGCCCACCGAGCAGCGCTGCGCCGACGGCACGGCCGGCTGGCTGGAGCGCTTCCACACCGCCCGCCACTCCGGCTGGGGCAGCCGCCCCACGCTCCCGCTCCTCCTCGACCTCGTCGAACGATGCGCCGGGCAGCTGCGCACCGAACTCGCCCGGCCCGAACGGGAAGCGGGCCTGCGGATCGGCGTCGAGGACGCCGACCTCCTCGACCTGCTGCTCGCCCTGGACGTCCCGGTCGCCGACCCCGAGGCCGAGAGCGAGCACCGCCGGCACCGGCACGACCACCTGAACCTGACCGAGTGGGCCGACTGCGACCAGCGCCGCGACCTGCTCGCCCTCGCCGCCGACCAGCGCTTCCACCCCGCCTTCCGGCGCGCGCTGTACGCCTTCGGCGCCGGCCACGCCGATGTCGTCCGGTGCGTCGCCGCCTCGCCCGGCGGCCGCCCGCTGCTGGCCGCATGGATGCGCGACGTCGCCCTCGCCTCCACCGCCGCCGGCCTGCCCGGGGTCCCCGAAGCCATCGCGCGGCTGGGATGGCTGCCCACCGAAGCCCTGGAACTCGCCCCCGAGGAGGTGGCCGCCGCCGCGGCCGCGGACCTCGCCGAAACCCTCGCCCGCACCCTGCGCGGCGGCCTCTTCGAGGAACTGGCCTGGCCCTCCTGGGAGGAGGCCCTCGCCGAACTGAGCCCCGGCCAGGACCGGCAGGACCTGACCGTGACGGAGGCCTGGCCCTACCTGATCGTCGCCAACCAGACCCAGGTCCGGGTCATCGACGCCGACTCCACCGTCCTCACCCACGACCTGCGCGTGCCGACCGGTACCTCGTACAACCACGGCTTCCACTACGTCGACGGTGAACTGCTCGTCTTCTGGTCCTCCTGGAGCAGCAACGGCACGCAGGGCTACTGGCACCACTCGCCCGGCACCGTCCTCACCCTGGACACCGACCGCAGCCACTGGTCGCTGCGCAGCGACCACCTCTCCCTGCCGCTCCCCGGCGGCGGGCGCACCACCGGCGGCGGAGTCCTGCACCGCGGCGACACGAAGCTGCCGGACGAGCGGCCCCTGCTGTCCGACGGCACCTCGTACTGGGTGTGGCACCGGCGCGACGAGGAGAACGACACCGGCTGGCGCGAGTACGACCCCGTCGGCGGGACCTACGGGCGCTCCTCCCTGCCCGCGTTCTTCGCCGACGCGCTGCGCGCCGACCCGGACAGCGGCCGCCGCGGCGGGTCCTCCAACCGGCTGCGGCCGACTCCCACCGTGGCCGGCTCGGTCCTCGGCGAGCCCACCGACGGCCTGCTCGGCTGGCGCACCGTATGGATCCGCGACCACGGCTGGGAGGGCACCGACACCGGCGGCCGCACCGTCGCCGTGCCCGAGGGCCGCGAGGTGCCCGTCGCCGCCCTCGCCTTCCCCGGCGACGACCGGCCCCGCGCACTGTCCCAGCACTGGCAGGAGCTGAGCATCACCGACCCGGACGGGGTGGTCACCGCCCGCTCGCGCGACGGCCACCGCCGGCGCTCCGCCTTCGGCACGGGCAGCGTGGACCTTCCGCCGCTGTCGCACTGGTACGCCCTGCGCCCCCGCGACACCGAGGGCTCGGCCGTCCTGCGCGCCGCCGACCGGGAGACCGTGGCCGCCCTGCTCAAGACGGCCGCCGCGGCCGACAAGGCCGCCGACCTGCCCGAGCTGGTGAGCGCGGCCCTGCCGAAGGTCACCGCCCCCGCGCTCATCGGCGGCATCGTCGAGGTCCTCCGCTTCACACTCACCCAGCAGAAGGCCCTGGACGCGATCGCCGCCCGGCTCCACCCGGACGACACCCCCGTCGAGGAGCGCGAGCAGGGCCCCGGCGACCGGCTGATCGCCGACGGACTCAGCGGTCTCATCGGCTCCGGCTACTACCGCTGGGGCGGCGAGAGCGACGCCGCCCACTACACGCTGAGCGAACTCGGCGCCGCCCGCGCACGGACCGATGCCGCCCCGGTGCCCGGCCTGCTGCACTTCGACACGCCCGCACTGCCGTACTGGTCCTTCACGTGGACCCCGCTGCTGGACCAGCCCGCGGCCGTCGCCTACCGCGCCGTCACCGTCGCACCCACCGACGAGCAGCGGGAGGGGCTGCTCACCCTGCTCGGCACGGTCGACGCCCTCGGCCTGGCCTCGGCCGAGGGCTCCGCGGACCGCTGGCGCCGGGTCCTGCTCCGCCTCGACCGGCAGCACCTGCTCACCCCGGACGGCGAGCGCAACGTCCACCACCGCAGCGTGCTGCCGCTGGGCGGCGGAGCCGTCCTCGCGCTGACCGAGCACAGCGAATCCGTGCCCGAAGGCCACGAGTTCGGTGCGCTCCTGTACGACCCCACGGGCCGGTTCACCGTCCCCGGCCCCTACACCGTCCGCGGCGACGCCCCGCTCGGCGACCGCGAACGCGGCGCCGACTGGCTGACCGCGTTCCTCGCCGCGGCCGCCGAACACGGGCCCGTGCCCTTCCGCCCCGAAGCCGCGGAGGAGTTCGCCGGCCTCACCGGGGTCTCCGGCGCCCTCGCCCGCCTGGTGGTCGCCGGACTCCCGGGCGTCGACAGCTACGAACGCAACTTCCTGACCCCCGAACTGCGCACCACCCTCGGTGTCAAGGCCACCGATGCCGCGTACGCCCGCGACGAGCTCAAGAACCTCGACATCGAGCTGCGGCGTGCCGTCGTCGGGGCCCTGCTCCCCGCCGATCCGGCTCGGCTGTGGAGCGAGGGACCCGACGTCGCCGCCGCCGCGGAGCTCTGGAACCGGCGCGTGGGCCGTCGTACCCCCGTGCCCGACTGGCTGGCCACGGAAGCGGCGCGCGCCGTGGGCGGCAGCTGGCCCGCGCACCGCGCACTGGCCGCGCTGCTCGACCCGGCCGCCTCGCGCGAGCTCTCCGTCGACGTCGCCTGGACGGTCAAGGGCGACCACGTGGAGCCCGCCGAGCCGGCCACCGACCCCTTCACCGGGTCCGTCCTGACCGGAACCCTGGCCATGGCGTCCTGGCTGGCCCACCGGCTGCCCGCGGGCGACTCCGTACGAGCGGCCCTGCCGCCCGTACTGACCGCCGTACGGCAGCGGCTCGCCGCGCCCGAACTGCTCCTGGAGATCGGGCACTACACCAGCCTTCCCGACTTCCGGAAGGCGGCCGGCACGCCGACCGAGACCGGCGAGGGCTACGAGCGGTACGGCGCCGTCGTCATGGCCACCCACGACGACCAGCCCAAGCCCGCCCTGCGCCCGGCCCTGCTCGACTCCACCGGCTCCGACCCGTACCTGCCGGCGCTGCGCGGCGAGGACCAGCGGCCCTCCGCCGCCGAGACGGCGCTGCGCACCGCCCACGACCCGCGCTTCGCCGCGCTGCTCGCCGATCCGGGCGCTCCGGCGGCCGGTGCGACGGACGCGGAGGGCACCTGGTGGCCGCAGGACCCGAGCCGCTCCGTCCCCGAACTGGTGGAGGAGGCGAGCGCCCGGCACGGCCTGGGCGCCGACGCGGCCACCCTCTACCTCATGCTGCTCGCCATGCCCGACCCCACCGACCGCAACACGGCGCGGTGGACCGGCTGGAAGCCGGCCCGCCTCAAGGCCGCCCGCGCCGAACTGTCCGCCACCGATCTGGTGGTGACGGCCGGCCGCAGCCGGGCCGGGCGCTCGCTGTTCCTGCCCGGCGGCTGGGCCGACATGCCCTCTCCGACGCTGCCGGTGGAGCAGTGGAAGCTCCCGATGTACGGCCTGGGCGCCGGTGGCCGGCCCCCGCTGGGCGTGCTCGTCCCGGCCGAACCGGCCGCGGAGCTCTACCGCCGGGCCTGGCAGCGGGTCCTGGAGGGCGACCTGCCGCGCTTCGAGGAGCTGAAGGTGAAGCGCACCCGCGCCCGCCGCCGCTGAACCGGCCGTCCCGGGCCGACGCGGGTCGCCCGGGCCTCCCGGGACTCCCGTACGGCGCGGCGCACCTGCCCGCAGGTGCGCCGCGCCCCCGCACCGATCTCCCGCCCCACCTTTCCCGTTTGCCAGAGGAACCGATGACCGTCACCGAAGAAACCGCCCCCGCCGCCCGGCAGGTGCTGCCCGCCGAGGAGCGCCACGCCGCCGAGCTCGCCTTCCTCGCGGCCCAGGACCCGGGCCCCCGCCCGCCCGGCTGGGCCCTGACCCCGCGCGCCGTCGTCACCTTCGTCTGCGGCAGCGACGGAGCCGAGCTCGCGCTGCCGGGGCGCCGCCGCGCCGGACTCCCCGCCAAGCTGGTCATCGCGCCCAAGTTCGTCGGCGAACGCGCCCTCGTGGAGCGCTGCGTCGTCACCCTGGCCGGCGAGCGCGGCCTGCTCCTCACCGGCGAGCCCGGCACCGCCAAGTCGATGCTGTCGGAGCTGCTGGCGGCCGCCGTCAGCGGCACCAGCGCCCTCACCGTGCAGGGCACGGCCGGCACCACCGAGGACGCCTTCCGCTACGGCTGGAACTACGCGCTGCTGCTGGCGCAGGGCCCCACCTCGCAGGCCCTGGTCGACTCCCCGGTGCTCTCCGCCATGCGCACCGGACGCGTCGTCCGCGTCGAGGAGATCACCCGCTGCCTGCCCGAGGTACAGGACGCGCTGGTGTCGATCCTGTCCGACCGGCGCCTCAGCGTGCCCGAACTGACCGCCACCGAGGACGCGGTGGTCTCCGCGGCCCCGGGCTTCACCGTCATCGCCACCGCCAACCTGCGCGACCGCGGCGTCTCGGAGATGTCCGCCGCCCTCAAGCGGCGCTTCAACTTCGAGACGGTCGCCCCGATCGCCGACGCGGACGCGGAGGCCACCTTGATCCGACGCCAGGCGGTGGCCGCCGTCCAGCGGGCCGGCGCGGCCTTCGGGGTCGACGACGCCGTCCTCGACGCGCTCGTCACCGTCTTCCGCGACCTGCGCTCCGGCCGCTCCGCCGAGGGCTGGGACGTGGAACGCCCCGGCACGGTCATGTCCACCGCCGAAGCCGTCCAGGTGGCGGCCTCGCTCGGGGTCGCCGCCGCGTACCTGCCGGGCGGGGACGTGTTGGACCTGCTGCCGGGGCACCTGCTGGGCGTCGTACGCAAGGACGACCCCGCCGACCACGGGCGGCTGCTGGGGTACTGGGACGGGCCGGTCCGGCGCCGCGCCGAGGACGGTTCGCCGATGTGGCGCCGCCTCTGGGACCTGCGCGGGAGCCTGCGTTGACGCACACCGACCCGCGCGCCGCGGTCGACGCCCTCGCCGCGGCCCGTGAGCCGTACCTCATCGGGGTGCGCCACCACAGCCCCGCGCTGGCCGCGGTGGTACCGGCCCTGCTGGACGCCTCGGGCGCCGACGTGGTCTGCGTCGAGCTCCCGGCGGAGTTCCAGCCCTGGCTGGAGCACCTCGCCGACCCGGAGACCGTCGCCCCGGTCGCCCTCGCGGGCACGGGGGAGGACGGCCGCCTGGCGTTCTACCCGTTCGCGGACTTCTCCCCGGAACTGGCCGCGATCCGCTGGGCCCGCGCGGCCGGCGCGGCCGTCATCTGCTGCGACCTCCCCCTGTCGGACCGCGGCTGGACCAAGCCGCCCGCGGCCCCGACCCCGGACTCCGCCGTGGCCACGGCCGCTGGCCCCGCCCCGGCCGGTGCGCCGGCCCAGGATCCTGCCGCAGCTTCGGACCGGACCTCGGCCCTGACCGGGGCGCCGGACCGGACCCCGGACTCCGTCGTGGCCACGGCCGCTGGCCCCGCCCCGGCCGGTGCGCCGGCCCAGGATCCTGCCGCAGCTTCGGACCGGACCTCGGCCCTGACCGGGGCGCCGGACCGGACCCCGGACTCCGTCGTGGCCACGGCCGCTGGCCAGCACGCGACTTCGGGCGAGGGCTACGGGCAGGCTGGGGGCCGGGCACTGGACTCGGGTTCGGGACCGGCTCCCGGTCCGTACTCGGCCCCGGCCACCGGCACGGACTCGGTCTCGGACCCCGGTTCGTCCCCGGCCACGGACGCAGTCTCGACCGGGGCCACCGACCCGGCCCGGTACCGGGACGGGCTCTCGGACCAGGGATCCGAGCAGGGCGCGGGCCAGGTCTCGGCCACGGCCCCGGTCCGGGGCGCGGCCCCTGCCGGTGGTTCCTTCGCTGACGCTCTGACAGCTGCCGGTACGGGGCGCGACGGTGACGACCTGTGGGACCGCGCCGTCGAGGTCCTCGCCCCCGGTTGCACTCCGGAGGCCGTACGCCGTGCGGCGCTCGGCGTCGGCTGGGCGCTGCGGGCGGACACGAGCGCCGTACCGGCGACCGACCTGGCCCGCGAGGCGCACATGCGGAGCGTGATCGCGGGCGCCGTCGCCGCGGGCCACCGCGTGGCGGCGGTGATCGGGGCGTTCCACGCCCCGGTCCTCCCGAGCACGGCCGAACACGGCTCCGGCTCGGGTTCCGCCCCAGCTGACGGCTCCGATGCCGGTTCCGGCGACCTCGGCTGCGGTTCCGGTCACGCTCCCGCCATGGACTCCGGCCCCAGGCCTGGCTCCGCCCACGGCCCGGGCGACGGCCAGGTTTCTGACCTCGCCTCCGGCCACGCGTCCGGCTCTGGCACTGGCTCCGCTACCGGCGCGGGCAGGGGCACTGGCTCCGCTTCCGTCACGGGCGCGGGCCCGGGCGGCGATGTCGGTTCCGGCAGCGGTGAGGGCCAGGTTTCTGACGTCGGCTCTGGCCACGCGTCCGGCTCCGGGCCTGGCACCGGCTCCGGCTCCGGCACCGGAACGGGCGGCGATGCCGGTTCGGGATTCGGTCACGGGTCCGGTGCTCATGCAGGTTCCGCCCACCGGGCCGACGCGGTTACGGGCCTCGGGCCGGACCCGGTCGTCCCCGGCCCCCGGCACGGCAGAACCGCCGCTTCCGGGACGCCGGCCGCGGGCGCGGCCCCGGCCGTCACCTCCTTCGTGCCGTACTCCTTCGACCTGCTCGACTCCCGTTCCGGTTACCCCGCGGGGATTCGGGACCCCCGCTGGCAGCAGGCCGTACTCGAAGCCGCCGGTGACCCCGAACGGGTCCGCGAGGCCGCCTCCGTCGCCGTCACCGGGCTCTGCCGGGAGCTGCGTCGGGCCGGCCACACCGCGGGCACCGGCGAGGCCGCCGAGACCCTGCGGCTCGCCTGCGACCTCGCCGCCCTGCGCGCGCTGCCCGCGCCCGGCCGCGGCGAGCTCCTCGAAGCCGTCACGACCGTCCTCGGCCAGGGCGAACCGCTCGGCCGCGGCCGGGCGCTGGCCCGCGCCCTGGAGGCCGTGCTCGTCGGCACCGCCCGCGGCCGGATCACCCCGCACGCCCCCCGCTCCGGCCTCGGCCCCTCCGTCGAGTCCGAACTCGCCGCGTTGCGGCTGCCGTCCCCCGAGGACCCCGCGCCCCGCGAGATCCGCCTCGACCCGCTCCGCTCCGCCCTCGACGGTCGCCGCGAGGTCCTGCTGCAACGGCTCCTCGTGTGCGGCGCCTCCTACGGGGAGCCCCTCACCGTCGCCGCCACCGGCGACGGCACCGCCCTCGGCACCAAGTGGCGGCTGTCCTGGACGCCTTCCGTACCGGCCCGGCTGGACCTCGCCGGAGTACGCGGAGTCACCGCCGCCCAGGCGGCCGCCGGCACGCTGCGGGACACCGCCCGCCGCGCCGCCGCCGACGGCGGGCCGACCCCGGCGCAGATCCTCGCCGGTCTGGCCGCCGCCGCGCGGTGCGATCTGCCCGAGCTGGTCGACGTACGCCTCCACGAGGCGGCCACCGTCCTGCCGCAGACCGCCACCCTGCCCGAACTCCTCGACGCCCTCGACCTCCTGGAGGCCCTCCACCGCGGCCACCTGCCCGGCACCTCCGCCGCGGCCCGCACCTGCGCCGCGGACCTCGCCGGGGACCTCCTCGAAGCGGCCGTGCGCTGCCTGCCCGGCCTCGCCGGGAGCGAGGACCCCGCCGACGCGGCCGCCCTCGTGGCCCTCGCCGACCGGGCCGCCGCCCACCACCTGGGCCTGCGCACGGACGACGCCCTCGCCGACCTGGCCGCCACCGCGGCGCCGATGATGCAGGGTGCGGCCCTGGCCGTACGGGTCCTGCTCGACCTCGACCCGGCCGCCGAGCTCGGCGGCCGCGCCGCCGGATGGATCGACGGCGCGGGCACCGCCGACAGCCGGCGCGCCCTGACCCGGCGGCTCGGCGGACTCCTCACCGCCGCCGGGCCCCTGCTGCAGTCCTCCCCGGCCGCCCTCACCCCGCTCCTCGACCGCGTCGAGCACCTCGCCGACCAGGACTTCCTCGATCGGCTCCCGGCACTGCGCGGCGGTTTCGACGCCCTGTCGCCCGCCGCCCGGGACCGGCTGCTCGACACCGTCACCGAGCGCCTCGGCGACCGGATCGACCTCGCGCTCGACGCGTCACCCGCCCTCCTCGCCCTTTGGGCCGCGGCGGACGCGGCCGGACTCGCCGCCCTCAAGGCCCTCCCGCTGCCCGGAACGGACACGCCGACACCGACGCCGACGTCGACGCCGGCCGCCGAGGCGCCGGAAGCCCCGTGCGCTCCGTGCGCTCCGGCCCCCCGGGCCGGCGGCCCGCGGCTCGCCCCCGCCGACCGCTGGCGGCTGCTGCTCGGCCGCGAGCGGGACCGGCTCCCGGCGGGCGCCCGCCGCTACGCCCATGCGCTGGACGAGCTGTACGGAGCGGGGCGCGGCGAAGGCGCTTCCGACCTCGACCTCGGCCAGGGGCGCGGCCAGGGCGGCGGCCAGGAGGCCTCCTTCCCCACCGCCCGGGAGTGGTCGCAGGAGCTGGAGGCGCTGTTCGGTGCCGACGTACGGGAGGAGGTGTTGGCGGGAGCGGCCGAAGCGGGCCGCACCGACGTCCTCACCCAGCTCGATCCGGCGGCCGTACGGCCCTCGGTGGAGCTGCTGAGTTCCGTACTGTCCCTCGCCGGCGGGCTGCCGGAGGCCCAACTCGCCCGACTGCGCCCCCTGGTCAGGAGGCTCGTCGACGAACTCGCCAAGGAGCTCGCCACCCGGCTGCGTCCGGCCCTCTCGGGCCTGGCCACCCCGCGCCCCACCCGGCGGCCGGGCGGCAAGCTCGACCTGGCCCGCACCCTGCGCGCCAACCTCGCGCACACCCGGCGCCGGGCCGACGGCAGCGTGGTCGTCGTCCCGGAGCGGCCCGTCTTCAGCACCCGGGTCAGCCGCGAGGCCGACTGGCGGCTGATCCTGGTCGTCGACGTCTCCGGGTCGATGGAGGCCTCCGTCATCTGGTCGGCGCTGACCGCGGCCGTGCTGGGCGGCGTACCGACCCTGTCCACCCACTTCCTCGCCTTCTCCACGCAGGTCGTGGACCTCACCGACCGGGTGGAGGACCCGCTCTCCCTGCTGCTGGAGGTCCGCGTCGGCGGCGGCACGCACATCGCCGCCGGTCTCGCGCACGCCCGCTCCCTGATCACCGTCCCGAGCCGCACCCTCGTCGTCGTGGTCAGCGACTTCGAGGAGGGCGCGCCGATCGGCGGGCTCCTCGGCGAGGTCCGCGCGCTGGCCGCCTCGGGCGCCCACCTGCTGGGCTGCGCCGCGCTCGACGACGAGGGGACGCCCCGGTACTCGGTCCCGGTCGCGCGGCAACTCGTGGCGGCCGGGATGCCCGTGGCCGCCCTCAGTCCCCTCGCCCTCGCCCGCTGGGTGGGCGACCGCCTCCGTGGAGAGTCCCGTTGAGCACCGAACTGCCGCCCGTCGCCCCCGAGGTGCTCGCCGAAGCCGTCGAGAACCTCACGCCCCGCCTGCGCAAGAAGCTGGACGCCGCCACCGAGGGCTGCGCGGCGAGCGCCGTCCTCGCGGCCGACGGCACCGTAACCCTCCGTTTCGGCGAGGACGCCCTCGTCACCCTGAGCCCAGGCCCGGTGGGCACGATCACCACGGCGGACCAGGCCACGTGCAGCTGCCTGTTGGCACCCCGCTGCCTGCACCGGGCCGCCGCCCTGGGCGCGGCCCCGCTCGCGGACACCCCGCCGGAGCCGGTCGCGACGGCCGAGCCCGCCGGGGCCGTCGAGCCCGCCGCGCCCGCCGGGGCCGCGGAACCCGTCGCGTCCGTCGCGTCCCTCGAGCCCATGGGGACCGCCGAGCCCGCTCCGGTCCTCACGCCGGCCCAACTGCGTGCCGCCGGCGCCCTCTGGCACGTGGCTGCCGAAGCCCTCGCCGCCGGGGTCACCGCCGGGGGAGCGGTGGTCCAGGCCGAGCTGCTGCGCGCCGCCCACACCGCCCGCCTCGCCGGGCTGCCACGTGCCGAGGCGGCCGCCCTGAGGGTCGTGCGCGGCCTGCGCGCCGCCCGCGAACGCCGGGCCGGCCAGCGGCTCGGCGACCTCACCGGGGCCTTCCGCGAGCTCCTCCACACCGCCGGGATGCTGGCCTCCGGCTCGGCCGACCCCGCGCTGACCGGCACCACCCGCCGAGCCTACGCGCCCGGCGGCAGTCTCCAGGTGCACGGCCTGTGCCGGGAACCCGTGCTCTCCGCCACCGGCTACGGCGGAGTGGTCACCCACCTGCTGTCCCCGGACGGCACCCCCTACTCGGTCTCCGACGTCCGACCCGGCGGCCTGGCCCGCGCCCGCGGCGCCGGCTCGGCCTCGGTGGCGCTCGGCGGCGCCACCCTCGACCATGCCGGCCTCGCCCGCGGTGGCCTGCGCATCGTCGGCGCGACCGTCTCCGCGGAAGGCCGGCTCGGCGCCGGACGCGGGGTCAGGGCGACCCCGCTGCCGGGGACCGCCTGGACCGAAGGGCCCGCCGCGCCGCTCTTCGCCCGGCCGGCCGCCGAGGCCGTCGCCGAGCTGCTCGCCGCCCCGGACGCGGCCGAGTCCGCGCTGCTCGGCTGCGACGTCACCGTCGTCGGCGCGGCCGGCGAACACCTCCTCGTGCGCGAGACGCGCCCGGACGCGCCCCTGCTGCGGCTGCTGCCCGCGCATCCGCACCCGGAGCTCGCGCACACGGAGAACCTGCGTCGCATCGCCTCGTACCCCGGGCTGGTGCTGCGCGTCCTGGGCCGCCCCGACCTGGACCGCACCGCCACGTTGCGCCCCCTGGCGGTGGGCCCGGTGCCGGGCGCGGAGCACACGCTGCGGCTGCCCGAGGAATGGCTGGGCCGGGCCGACCTCGGCTACGACCGCCTCCAGGGCGCGCACTTCCCGCAGGGGGACGCCGCCCCCGTACCGCTCCCGGCAGCCGAGGGCCCGGACCCGCTGGCCGACTCCCCGCTGTGGCGGGTGCGCCGCCTGCTGGAGACCGGGGTCGCCGGTGGCCGCCGCGCCGTCGCCGAGGCGGCCCGCGGCACGGAGTCCCTGGCCGCCGCCTCGTACGGCCCGCTGCGCCGGGCCGGGCTCACCGGGGCGGCGGACCTGGCCGCCGCGCTGGCCGCCGAGGCCGACCGCCGTCCCCGCAACGCCTTCGGCCGGCTGGCCGACCCCTCGCCCGACGGCTACGCCTGGGCCTGGCTGGCCGCGGCCACCCACCTGGCGGCGGCGGAACGCTGCTTGATCGCCGCGTCCTGGGCGGCGACGCCGAACGCCGCCCCGGTCAGCGGGCGCTGACGGCCGGGGTCAGCTTGCGGGCCAGGAGGTCCAGGGCCGCCGTGACCTCGCGGACGGTGTCCGGGTCCGGGGCGCTCCCGTCGGGACCGGTCAGCGCCGCGGCAAGGGCGTCGTCGATGGTGGTGGCCCGGACCTCGGCGACCCGGGCGGAGGGTTCGGCGGCGGGCCGGATGAGCCGGCGGCGCCGGTCGGCCGGGTCGGGCTCCGTGTCGACCGAGCCCGCCCGCTCCAACCGGGCGACGGCCGTGGAGACCTGACTCTGTGGCAGGCCCGTCCGCGCGGCGATCTCGCCGACCGTGGTCCCGGGGTGGGAGACGACGTCGCCGAGGACGACGACCACCGAGCGGACCGATCCCGGCGGTCCCGCCTCGGGCTGGGGCATCGCCTGTTCGCCGATCTTCATGAGGGTGCGCCCCAGGAGGAACGCTTCGACTCCGTTCATGAGCAGCAGGGTACATCTAAATAGATACATCCATCTTGATGCATCTATTTAGATGGATTACTGTCGTGTCGTCAGCCGGAAGGACCGATGACACCTCAGCAAGGGGGACTCGCCATGCCCACGACCGCCACCGCCGCCACCACCGCTGTCACCCGCACCCTCGCCGTCCCGGGCGCCACCCTCCACTTCCGGGTGGAGGGGAGCGGCCCCGTCCTCCTCCTCTCCCAGAGCGGCGAGGGCGACGCGGACCGCACGGTCGACCTCGTCCCGCACCTGGCCGACAGCTTCACGGTCGTCACGTACGACCGCCGCGGCCTGTCGCGCAGCACCCTCCACGACCCCGCCGGGCCCGTCACCATGGCCGAACACGCCGACGACGTCGCCCGGCTGCTCGCCGAGGTCACCGACGGGCCGGCGCTGATGGCCGGGTTCAGCATGGGCGCCGCGATCGGCCTCCAGGCCGTGGTCCGCCACCCGGGCCTGCTGGGCACCCTGATCGCACACGAGCCCGTGATGCCGAACCTGCTGGCCGGGGCGGACCGCGCGGAGCACATCGCCGAACTGACGGCCATCCAGGACGTCTACGCGGCCGGGGGCCTGCCGGCGGCGTTCCCGGCGATCGCCCGCCACCTGGGCATCGACCCCGCGCACGACGAGACCGAGGGCGGCCTCATCCCCCAGCCGCTGACCCCGCGCCGACGGGCCAACTTCGGCTTCTTCATCGGAACGGAGTTCACGGCCGTCACCACGGACGCCCTGGACCCGGCGGAGCCGGTACGGGCCGCGGCGCGTGCCGGTACGAGGATCGTCGCGGCGACGGGACGGACGACCCGGCGGACGGTCCACACCTACCGCTGCGCGCTGGCGCTGGCGGCGCGGCTGGGCGTGGAACCGGTCGAGTTCCCCGGCGGTCACAACGGGAACACCGCGTTCCCCCGGGCGACGGCGCAGACGCTGAAGACGCTCCTCGGCCAGTGATCTCCTCCAGGGCCTGCGCGGTGCCGGTCGGCGGCTACTCCGAGCGCAACCAGGCCCGCAACACGCCGAGGTCGGCCTCCGTCAGCCCCCGCCCCGGATCGACCCGGTGCAGGAGCGCCCGGCCCGGGTGCCGGTCGGCCATCCAGGCCCGGTCGGCGCCGGTGATCTCGTCGTCGACCCAGATGAAGGGCCGCCCGGCGGCGTGGTCGAGGAGCGCGGGGGCCTTCCAGTGGATCCCGCCCCGCCCGTCCTCCTCGGACGGCTCCGGCCAGACCACCATGGGCAGCTCCGGCAAGCCGAGCCGGGGCGCGACGCACTCGTTGGCCTCCGTCATCCTTCTCCGAACTAACCGGCTTGAGCCATCTTCGGAGCCGCACCTCGGCCGCAACGCGCCGGGATGCGTCGGCCTCCATCGGCCCATAACGTGGGCATAGGGTCACTGATGTCAGTTGGTCGGAGGTGACCAGGTGTCGATCGCAGACCGTCGAGAACTCGCCATTCGCGTGCAGCGCCTCCGTGGACTCATGTACGACATCGTCAAAGAGCAGGGCCCGCTCGTCCCTGAACCGCTCCGAGAAGGCTTTCAGACCGCGCTGATGCAGCTTGACGAGCGCGGCGCCTACAGCGAAGTGACCAACGCCCTACGCCTTAACGAGGGTGGCGAACGTGTTCAGCAGCTAGAGGCTGGCCTGAATCGTGTGGGGCTGCTCGGGCAGAGCCTCCAGCTGAAGCTCAGGGTCGTCGACTGGGCCGCCGCTCACGCCTATGGAGCCTGGGAACTTGCTCGTGAAGCTGGTCCGCCGACGGGGCCCGATCTGGATGACGATCCGACCTTCAACGCTACAAATCCGCCCGACGATCCAGATCCACAACGCCGCGCCCTCTGGCGGCGAGCTCGCAAACAGCTGGCCAAGCTACTCAAGACCATCGACGACTTCTTCGAGAGTCTGATCAGCGCGATCCCCACTGTTGGAGAGGCCATCCTCGAGATCAAGAAGGCCCTGGAAGCAGTCCTAGACCGGTAGAGACCGGGGAGGGCAAATTGCCAGACGACTCGACGGACGACGCGGGTAACCCACTGGCCTCGCTCTCTGTCCGCCTCACGACTGAAGTGCGGCGCTTCTTCGCCTCGCCCGCACGACGAGATGCGACGGCACTAGTCATCGGTTTGGTCTCGGGAGGCGTGGGAGTCATCGTTGGCGCCGCAGACCTCCCTCTTTGGGTGATGGTCGTCCTCAGCATGCTGGTGGCGGCGCTCTTCCTCGTCATCGAGAGGGCGGCGACTGCCGACACCCCCGACAAACGGGTGCGGTGGCTGTGGGCAGCCCTGGGCGTGGCTCTCGTACTGCCGACCGGAACATGGGCCTATCACGGCCTCTTTGACTCCGACCACCGCTCGACCTTTCCGTTCTACCTGGAGGGCGATCAGATCCCCACCCTTCCGTCAGCTGGGAAGCCTGGCGGGCCGCCACAGACCGGTGGGCAGTTCCTGCCCACCGGCCAGAGCTACGACTTTGAGTGCAACGCAAGGGACGATGAGGGTCAACTCTGGCTCAAGACCGCCGCTGGCAACTACTGGTACGAAGCCAGTCTTTTCACTCCCGTAGGCGACTTCACCACGGCCGACATGCCCACTTGCTAGTGCCCTAACGAGCTCGTGCATGGTTGGCGGTGCGACGCTGGATCGTGATCGCTGATCATGTTCGTGTGGTGGGGAACGGGACTCGTGCAGCGATCATCAGCGATCAGAGGATCACAGGGCTCTCGGCCAACGTGATCGCCGAACTCATCGCCGAGGTAGGTCCGTTATGGCATGAACGACACCAGGCGAGACTGGAGTCCAGGCCGCGGAAGCGGGCCATCGGCGCCGGCGCAAAGCACCGGCTGGCGTTCATCGACCGGCTCCTGGCCACGCTCATCCACCTCCGCCACGGTGCCACTCACGACGTGCTGGCCTGCTGGTTCGACGTCGACCGCTCCACGATCACCCGCGCCATCGGCGAGGTGCGGCCGCTGCTCGCAACCCGCGGCTGCACTATCGCGGCAGGCATCCGGCTCCGCACCCTCGCCGAGGTCTCGACCACCTCGGCGCCAGCGGACAGACCGGGATCATCGACGGCACCGAAATCCGGGTCCGCAGGCCCGCCGTCGGCCGCAAGGACCGGGACAAGTTCACCTCCGGCAAGAACAAGCAGAACGCCGTCAAGACCATGGTCCTCACCGACGCCACCGGCAGACTCCTGTTCTGCAGTCCAGCCCAGCCGGCAAGCTGCGCCGACATTACCCACGCCCGACAGTTAGGCGTGGTCAAGCACCTGACCGACGGACCCTTCGTGGAGATCCTTGCCGACGCCGGCTACCAGGGCCTGGGCGCCCAGACCGGCGGCCGCATCGTGACGCCACCACACCGCAAGTTCAAGAAGAACCCGCCGGACTGGTACGAAGAGATCTACGAACGCCAGCGCAAGGCGCACTCCTCCCGCCGTATCCGCGTCGAGCACGGCATCGCACACCTCAAGAACTGGCGAGCCCTCGCACGGCACCTGGGCCGCCGCGAGCACATGAGCGACACGATCCAAGCCATCGCCGGACTGCTCTCACACCAGCAGACCGCCACCCGCGGGGCCCGTCAGCCACAGTGACCACCGAGCCGACCTGCACCTTTCGACGTCTCATCGCCAACCATGCACGAGCTCGTAAGGCTTGTCCCGCAAAAGATCTTCGAGTCGAGCTGGACGGGTCGGCCGGTGTGGAACCCGTTCGTTTATCCGGCGAGGTTGAGGTTGTGCAGGCGGGCGATGCCGAGCATGGCGTGGTGGACGCCGTCGCCCTTGAGACGGCAGTCACGGAGGATCTTCCAGGTCTTCATTCGGGCGAAAGTGTGCTCGACGCGGGCGCGGACCTGCTTGTGCGAGCGGTTGTGCTCCTGCTTCCAGTCGGGGAGTTCCTCGCCCTTGCGGCGGCGGTGGGGCATGACGAGCCCGGTGCCCGGATAGCCGCCATCGGCGATTGTCATAGTCTTCCCGACAGCGGCTTTGGCGCCGGATTGCTCCCACGCCCTGCAGTCGTTGCGGTTGCCCGGTAGAGGCCGGCCGACCACGACGACCCGGCGGGTATCGGCGTCGATGACCACCTGGTGGTTGGTGGAGTACCTGTAGTTCTTGGACTGCTCGGCGATCGTGTGGTCGCGGGTGGGTACCAGGGTGCCGTCCACGATGAGCACGGCGTCTCTCGCGAAGCGGCGCCGAGGCTGAAGCGCCAGGAGCGGACCGAGGTGGTCGATGATGCGGTCGGCAGCGGACTTGGAGATGCCGAACAGTGGGGCGAGCTGGCGCATCGTCAAGTTTGTGCGCCAGTACGCCGTGACCAGCAGTGTCCTGTCTGCCAGCGGCAGGCTCCACAGCCTGCCCCGGCGGGTGGCGTCGGCCCCCTCGCGACGCAGCGCCGTCACCAGTTTCATGAACTGGCGCGGGCTCAGCCCGGAGAACGGGACTATCCAAGACGGCTCTGACGCCGTGATCACACCAGCCACGTCAAGATCATTTCACCGCGGCTGAGCCCTCCAGCCCGTGAGGGCGGGGTCCGGACGCGAAGCCAAGGACGTCGCGGACCGCTTCGCGCAGGCTGCCGAAGTGACGATGCACGCCGTCCACCGCCGCAGGGGCGTTGACACCCCACACCGTCATCCCGGCACGGAGCCCGGACTCCACCCCGGAAGGGGCGTCTTCGATGACCAGACAGTCCTCCGGTTTGGCACCAAGTCGCGCGGCTGCCTGCAGATACGGCACCGGCGACGGCTTGCCTTCTGCCACGGCGGCCGCATCCACGAGGACCTCCGGGACTGGCAAGCCCGTCCGTGCGAAGCGTCCCCGCACCCGGTGCTCATAGTTCGAAGTCACCAGTGCCCAGGACCCGGGCTGCAGAGCACTCAGCAGCTCCGAGGCTCCGCCGAAGGCGGCATAAGCGCCGGAGCGGACGTCCTCGTCCTCCAGCTCGTGCAGTGCGGCAAGGCACTCCCCGGGGTCCTGGTCCGGAGCAACCTGCGCAAAGGTCTCCATCGGCCTCGTCCGCAGTGCCACCCGGTAGACCTCATCGGGGTCCAGTCCGTATCGCTCTGCCCACGTTCGCCAAACAAGGCGCTGATTGTCCACCGCGTCGATCAACGTGCCATCGACATCAAACAGGACATACCTCATCACACCAGACTGGCCGGGTTCACTGATCACGCTTCGATCACGCCATCAGGCCCTGAGCAGGCAGTTTGCGGGACAAGTCTTAGCTGATTCTTCTCTCACCCCTGTCACGTTACCTTCCGCCCGCCTCGACCAGTCAACACGCTAACCTGCGCGTCCCCCGCAAAGGTCCGTCCGACCACCCGTTCTCCCTGCTCGTGGCCCAGATGCGAATGGCCGCTAGCTGGGTGACCCTGATAGAGAGGTCCTGCCCCGTACATCACGGGGAGACCCACGGTGATCCAGGTGCTGCATGCTCAAGGCCTCCGCAGCGATTACGCCCAGACGGCAACGTCCATCTTCACTGGCGCATCACACTAAGAGCTGTCCCGTAATCCCCGGTGGATTGGCGGCGTCAGATGCCGTGCATCGGAACACGGAGGGGCGTCCTCGTGCCGGGCGTATCAGGGCATTCCGACAATTCGGCAAGGCGCCGTAACTGTCGCCGTGCACCCGCCGCGGATTACGGGACAGGTAGAAGCAAGCACTGGCCCCGACGTTCTTCGATCTCGGACTCGCCCCGCTGGGAACAGCAATACGGTGCCCTGAATCCAAGGTGCACGACCTTCGTCGCCAGCGAGAACCGGAAGCAATTTAGCACCGGCGTCCGCCGCGCAGACAGAGGGCGGGCTCAGTTAGCGTGGGCTGGCTCTAAGCCCGCACCTCGAAGGAGGGTTCAAATGGTAGTAGGTCAGATGCGTTTCGGCACATCTCAGAATGCCGGCGAACACGAGACATCCCTCGAAAATGACAGGCTCGGTAAGACACTGGTCATCGTAAATCGTCGAAATCAGGCGCTCCCACCAAACGGTCATCCGATGGGGGTAGGTGCTTGCGGAATCGGGCAGCTTGGTTGTTGGGGGGTCAGCCACACCTACGGTGTCCAAGGTTTGACCCTGCGTGACGGCGCAGTGCCCACGGGTGTGGTCGGCTACGGACAAGCTGTGAACAACTCGGGCGTAATGGGTCAAGCGGACAGAGGGGCGATAGCCTATGGAATCTGGGGTCGAAGCGTCGAAGGCTATGCGGGATATTTCTCCGGCAAGGTCCATGTGGAAGGCGCGTTGACGAAGGGTTCTGGGGGATTCAAGATCGATCACCCGCTCGATCCGGAGAATAAGTACCTAGTCCACTCGTTCGTCGAATCACCCGACATGCTCAATGTCTACTCCGGAAACGTCGAAACAGACGACAATGGCGACGCGGTAGTGCCGCTCCCCAGCTACTTCGACGCACTCAATCAGGATTTCGCCTATCAGCTGACGTGCATCGGGCAGTTCGCGCAGGCGATTGTTGCCGAGGAAGTCGATAAAAACCAATTCTCGATCAGGACCGACGCGCCCAATGTCAAGGTGTCATGGCAAGTCACAGGGGTGCGCAAGGACCCCTACGCTGCCCAAAACCGAATCATCCCGGAGGAAGACAAGCCTGAGGAGGAAAGGGGGCTGTACTTGTACCCCGAAAGCTACCACCAACCACGCAGCCGTCACATCAACTCCGAGCGCGAACTCGCCCAGGAGGCAAACCAGGCACAGTTGACGGTCCAGGCGGCGGAGCTCCTCGACCGATATGGCACGGAAAAGATTTAGGAGAGTGAAGTGTCAACAGGCGTAGGACATCGATGGAAAGACGTATTTCAAGCGGGAGGAACAACAGTAACCTGGGCGTTCCGGGACGCCGAACGCGAGCATCATTGGGAGTTCTCTTTCCGCCCATTCCAGGCAAATGAAAACGGTGTAGAGATTCTCAGGCGTGTTACGACCTCCGACAATAATCTAGCCCATACAGATCTTCTAACGGTGCGCGTGTCATCAGGGAACATCTATCGAGCTAGCGTAATTTGGGTGAGTGGAGCATGAGAATCACAGCACTTTCCAACGCTGACGGAACAATCTTGGCTGCCGTAGTGAGGACGGACCCAGAACACGACCCCGTTCCCGTAGCATCCGAAGGCGCCACGGTTGGCACATACGATGTCCCCCAGACTGCGCTCGAATCTCGCTTGGACGAGATTTGCACAGCGTTCCGAGTGGATGTGAACTCGCAGCGCCTCGTCGAAGCCGATTAGCACTACTTTTGCCTGAACCTGGTCACGATCCCGCGCAGCCCAGCCCACCGTGCAGCACATGGGCCTAAGCCCATCACCCCCCGTCGACTTCTGATCCCCGAGCCTGCACCTGCTCAGGATGCGCAGTGCGGCTCTCGAGATGGAATGAAAAGCGATGGTCCTCGTGGAACTCCTAGGAGGCCCTAATGCCGTGGGTCGGGCATTCATCGCATCATGACTGGAAACCCGCAAGGCGTACTGCTCTTGTGGTTCGTGCAATAAGAGCGTCTATCCCGAGGAAGTCGGATCCGCGTTCCACAAGCACTTGCAGAAGGTGGGGGCCATCTATCGGCACGAAGAAGGCGGACTGCAGGACATCTCTTTCGGCGGGAGTACGTCGTGGTGCAGTTGTTGGATGGGAGCATGACGCGGTGCGCTCACACAGAACGGATCTTGCTCGGCAGAGTTCGTGGCAGAAGCCGCCCAAGCGCGGCTAAGGGCTGTCCCGTAACTGCTGGTCACGGGTGAGATGATCTTGGTGTGGCTGGTGTGATCACTGCGTCGGAGCCGTCCTGGATAGCCCCGTTCACCGGGCTGAGCCCGCGCTGTTTCGGGAAGCTGGTGACCGTGCTGCGGCGCGAGGGTGCGGACGCGGTCCGCAAGGGCCGACCGTGGAGCCTTCCGCTGGAGGACCGGGCACTGCTGGTGGCGGCGTACTGGCGCACGAACTTGACGATCCGCCAGCTCGCTCCACTCTTCGGGGTCTCAAAGTCGGCGGCCGACCGCATCATCGACCACCTCGGGCCGATGCTCGCCCTGCAGCCCCGCAAGCGGTTCGCCAAGGACACCGTGCTGATCGTGGACGGCACTCTCGTGCCCACCCGAGACCACGCCGTGGCAGAGCAGTCCAAGAACTACCGCTACTCCACGAACCATCAGATCGTCATCGACGCCTACACCCGCCTGGTCGTCGCAGTCGGCCGGCCGCTTGCCGGAAACCGCAACGACTGCAAGGCATGGGAGGAATCCGGAGCGAAAGCCGCCGTCGGCAGAACACTTACGATCGCCGATGGCGGCTACCCCGGAACCGGACTCGTCATGCCGCACCGCCGCCGCAAAGGCGAAGACCTGCCCGACTGGAAGCAGGCGCACAACAAGTCCCACAAGCAGGTCCGAGCCCGTGTCTGGCACACCTTCGCCCGCATGAAGACCTGGAAGATCCTCCGCGACTGCCGCCTCAAAGGCGACGGGGTCCACCACGCCATGCTCGGCATCGCCCGGATGCTCAACCTCGCCATCGCCGGATAGGCGAGCGGATCGCACCGCGACCGACCCTGCCCAGGGCGACTCAAAGATCATTTACGGGACACCCCTTAGCCCTCGACATCGATCGCGACAGGATAGGGCAGCTACCCTTGGCGCCGAGGAGCGGAACCGACAAATCCGATTCATAATAGGGGATATGACGAACGTTCCAGATTTCACAAATACCTTCGGTGGAGTACCACCTCACCCTTCCTACATGCAGTTCGTTGAGGGGGTACACGCTCACGTGGATGGTTCGGACGACCCCCAACGTTGGAGATGGCAGCCATTCAATGCAAAGTGGTGGAGATTCCAGGCAGATGACTGGACCCTGGATGCAATCTCGGCGGATACTTCCAATTCGCATATAGAGTATGTACTTCGAGAATTTCCGCCAGGCGGAAAGAACGGGTATAACACGTGGTCGCCCAACCTCTTCTTTCCTAGCCTCTTTGAGGCTGTCACCAAGGTGTATCTGCAGATCAAAGACCGATACCCCTATGCCATATGGAACGGAAATACGGGCGAGTGGAGAGATCCAAAAAGACGCAAACTTGACGACAGTGGCACTGGGGCAACGCTGCCGCAGGGCGTGAAAGACCGAATCGCCAGAGTTTATGAGGCCGAACGCCTGGGCTACATCACGCGCGACGAGGCCGCCAAAATAATTGCCGATATTATCGCCGAGGTCACTTGACTGTTTCCCTAACACGGGGGCGGGGGAATCCGCACCAAAGTGTGCGCCGGAGATCACGCCTGCAGGTGATCCGAAGGAGCGGCCTGTGCTGGCCTGGTTCGCCGTCCGCCCGCCGCCGCTCGGGACTGCGCTCGTCAGGGTCCCTTCACTTCGCCGGCACTCGGCCGATCTCTATGACTCTCTTGACCCCCTCAAACTGCACTATGACGAGCTCAACTTGCTTCATGTTGCCCGCCCTTGCGTAGTCTCCGCGCTCTCCATGTGGATGCCCGCCCATCACGGTAGTGACCTGTGCGCCTCGTCGGCATGCGTGTTTCAGGGGCGCGCGCAGGTCTCGGTCATCTATCCGACGTCTTGGTCAGCGATCTGACTGAAGGTGGGCATGCCGAGGCTCACTGTGCCCCCCAGACGTCTCGCCTCAGCATCGAGCTGGGCGAGCTTTCCCTCGGCGCCGGCAAGGCTTACGTGAAGTCCGTCGATCTCGCCGAGCCATCCTTCTCGTTCAGCCTCCGCAATGCGGGCGATCAGGTTGTCGCGAATATCGACGAGACGGGGTCGCTGTGCTGGGTCCGGCTGGAGCATTGAACAGCGGACGCAGGCGTGCTCGTGGATGCAGGAAGTGCCGAATGCCCGACCGCACGTTCCGATGGACAACTTACGCTTTTCGAAGTGCCCAAGGAACTGATCCCACTCTTCTGGAGTTGGGGTCCTGTATTCTTCACTGGGTCGCAAGGCGCGACGGCGGGCAATGAAGGCACGATGCGCCTCGATCGCTTCGGCCGGGTAAATGGCTTTGTAACCCATTGTCGTGTTGATGTTCTTATGGCCGCAGATCACCTGGGCAATGTGCGGTGGCAGACCGTTCATCACCGCCTCCGTGACGAACATTCTCCGGAAATCATGCGGCCGGTACTTGATCGGCTCTCCGGTTACATCAACGATTCCAGCGCGTCCTAGCGCGGAATCTAGCATGTTGTTGATGGTCTGGCGGGTAAGAGGCCTATTTTCGCCGCCAAACTTCCTTTGCAGCAACAGGGGCATAGGAGAGTTCCAAACCCTCTCCAGGTGGTCGTAGCACGGGATGATCGGAACTGCCCCTGCTGGCCCGCGGACTCGACTGACCACTGTGCTGAGTACGTCGGCAAGTTCTGGCGTCACGAGCAGCACGCGCTCTTCATCGGTCTTCGACGGGGCGATCTGTAGCAGTGGAACCAGTTCGTCAGTCGTTGGTAGTCGGTACTGGGTGATGCTGTGGTGGCTGAGTTCCAGCAGCTCCTCGCTCAACCACGGCCCATGTCCAAAACGCACAATGCTCTTCGTGGGTTAGGTTACGCCGGCACCCTGTCTTCAATTCGAGGACGCGAGTGTCAATGCGGTTTCCAGGAGGAACAAGGAACTCATCTCCGTCGAACCAAAATGTGCCGCCAGGAGGCGTTCGCTGCGCTGCCACAAGAAGCCTCTCTGCCGACTTGCGATGCTCAGCCACGCCGCTCACCAGAGTGGGGAGAGCAGGCAATCGTTCTCGGGTGCGTTGGTGCAATCTCGCTTTGCGGTGCGAAGCTTCCTTCCGCAGGTTAACTTCGGAGTCGCTAATGGGGCATGGTGAGGCCCATGGGCCCCACCGCGCTGGATCGTGTGCAGCCCACTGGGAAATATCGAGATAGAACGCTCTCACCAGGAGCATCTCATGCCGTGCACCCATCCGAGGGCTGATGACTTCGACTGAGCTTCCGTCTGACTTTCGTACGCGGCTGATTTTGGTCTGGATCCGCTCCTTCCAAGCCGCCGCGACGTCGGCGTCGAACCGCAGGGAATTAATGCCCGGCTTGATCTCTTCTACCTCTCGCCAAAAATTTTGGGCGAGCGTCCGGGAGAGCTTCTCCAGGGTGCTGTAGTCAATTCCGGGTTGCCGCTCCTTCAAGTAGTCAACGATGAGGTCGCGAACCGGCTTATTGTCCAGGGGGAACCGGTCGACGAGCTGTTCCGGGGTGAGTTGGCCGGACTGGAGTCGAATGCCCCTTAGGCTCGTCGGGGCATCCGGTGGGAAGCACCCGAGGGCATGTAGCCACGAGTAGAGAAGAGAGTTTCCCGTATACCGCCAGGAAGGCGACTTCCCAGGAATATCCAGCAACTCAAGGCAGTCTCCCACGGTGATGTCCGTGACGCCGCCGCCTTTGAGGGCCATCATCGCCGCGATCTTCCGCTGAGCCCAGCGCGCCGTTCGCTGTTCCCACTCATCATCCAGCTGTGACACCTTGCGGAGATCTTCGAAGCCAAGAGGGTCGCGCGTCTTGAAGATCATTTCGCGTAGATTCGATCCACGCGACAGCAGCCAGCCGGGATTCACGCGGATGACGTCAGCGCAGGCAAGCACCAAGACGCCGGTCCCGAGATTGTCGCGCTTGAATCTCTTCCTGCGCTGTAGGAACCAGTCGGAAATTGCCCGTGGCAGTTCGGCGTGAGGTATTTCTTCGGCTCTTGAGTTTTGCCAGCGTACCTGCCAACTCTCACCCGGAAATGACTCCAGCCACATCAGGATCGCCCGAACTGCACCCAGGCGGGACTGGTGGCTGCCACTCGTTCCGTAGCTGAAGGGCGGTGCGGAAAGCAGGTCCAACACCTGAGTGCGAGACAGCGCCGAGGTGTGCCATTCGTTCGGAACAGGCCGTGCAGGGAACTTCTTGCGAAGGATGTCCAGGGCTACGCCGGACATTTTCACGGCTCGATTAACAGTGGCCGCAGTGCTGGCGGCAGCGGATGAACTGATCTTGGTTTCCATCAGGCCCGTCCGAAGAGGACGTCGAGCGAGACCGGGTTATAGCCTGGACCCGGTGGAGGGGGCGGTGCCGGCGCAGTGAGCTTGCGTGCCTGGCGGACGTGATGGGCAATGACGTTCTCAATTACCTCGTCGCAGTTGGGTGACAGGTAGATCTGAGTGGTTGTCAGCTTCGCGTGGCCGAGCACCCACTGAACATCGGTGAGTGAGATCGCAGGGTCCTGAGCCATGCGGTATGCCGCGGTGTGCCGTAGGTCGTGCAGTGTCCAGTTCGCGCCAACGAGTTCGTTGGCCCGATTGAACATGGCTCGGGCCGCGGCATAGTTGAGTGGGCGCCAGGGCCTCCTCAGGGTCCACCAGAGGTGGTCTCTTCTCCCGCGCGGCACCCCTGCCCTCCATGATTCCTCTTGATATAGGCGCAGCCACACGAAAGCGTCAGCAGAAGCGGGGAGTTGTTGATATTCGTGGCTCCCCTTACGAATCACCCCGATGATCTGCTGTCCAGGGTCGGCGTCGCGCTGTAGTGAGGTCAGCAGCTCTTCTGAGCGAGCGCCCGTGGAGACCTAGAAGGCGAGGAGTGCACGGTCGCGGTTCGACTTCAGCCCAGCGAAGATCTCATTGAACTTGTCATCAGGGATCCGGCGCGGCAACTTCTTCGGAACCTTCGGACGATAACGACCCTGCCGTTCATTGCGCTGTTCTTGTATCGGGTTCTGGTGGGCGTGAGCGCGACCCGACTTCCTCGATCGATGTAGCGGGAACGGGTTGATGATCGGCCCGCTCCCGCTCTCGAGGTGAAAGTCGTAGAAGATCCGGACAACTGTTTCACAATGAGCCCGGGTCGCCGCCGCGTACTTGCGTCCCGGACTCGTTTTCCCCGTAACAGGGTTAGGGCTTCCGGGCTCCGCGCGGCCTGATCGCGGCGCTGGCAATGGAACGCCGCCCGCATCCGAGTCGCCCTTACGCCGCCAGTGCGCACGGGCCGGCTTGTCCGCAGTTTGCAGCCAGCGAGCGAAATCTCTGGCGTCCGTCCTGGCTGCTCGGTCCCAGGGGATATCAACGGCCCACAAGAACCGGAACCATCTCAAAAGATCATTCCCGTACGAGCGGATAGTCGTCGCTGGAGAACTGGCACCCTGGAGATCACGAAAGTAGGCCGCGACTGCTTCCACGACCTGCCCCCTGGGATCGACCAACTGGTACGGCTCCCAAGGATCGTCAGTCTCCTGCAGATGTCCTTGCTGAGGGATCACCAGGGCGGCCAGGTCCCGGGATGTCGTGCGTGGCTCGGTCATGGACGGACTAACTGTGGCTTATGCCAAAAGGTCACTGACCTGCATAGATACCGAAGTTGGTTCAGTTAGCCTCGATCTTTCGTGACGGTCCGTCGGCTTCTTCGGCGGGCCGTTTCGGTTGTTCGGGTCGGTGGCGGGCACGCTGATGGCCCGGCTGTCGCGTCGGGTGGGCGCCGGATTCCACGGCTCCGGTCGGGGTGATGCTGCTCGCAGGGACGGGAACGTGCTGGTCAGTCGGGGTTTGGGAGAGCTTCGAGCCGCGCCAGCGCGTCGGTGATCACGTCGGTCCAGGGCCAGTGGCGTGCGAACCTCAGGTGCCGGCGGCGGGCGGTCGTGACGATCTGGGCGGCGGCGGAGAGAAGGCGGAACCGGAGACGGCGGGGCTCCCACCTGCGGATTTCGCCGGTCAGAGCGAGCATCGGCATCCAGGCCAGCAGGTCCAGGGCGAGCTGGACGATCTCCAGCCAGATCTGGTTCTGTGCGGTGTCGTGCAGGGGCAGGTTGCGCAGGCCGGTGGCCCGCGCGGCCCGAATGCGGTCCTCGGCTCGCGCTCGCTGGCGGTGCCGCAGCTCCAGTGCCGCGATCGGCATGTCGGTGGTGTTGGTGGCGAAGCAGGTCAGCCGCAGTCCGTCAGCGTCGGTGATGCGCAACTGGGCGCCGGGATGGGGCCGTTCCTTGCGGACGATCAGCCGCATTCCCTTCGGCCAGCCCTTGAGGCAGTCGCCGGTGATCTCGGCGACCCAGGCCCCGTCCCGGATCTCGCCGCCGGGCTCGATCGCTGCCGTCCAGGCCGGGGCGGGGACCTTGAGTACGGCCTGGTGGATCTGTTCGGTGAGGGTCATGCCGACCGAGTACGACAGCCACCGTCCGCGCTGGGCGAGCCAGGCGACGAACTCGTGGGTGCCGCCGCCGGAGTCGGTACGGATCAGCGTCCGGCGTCCGCGCCGGTACTTCTTCGGCAGTTGCGCCAAGGCGAGCCCAGCCGTGGTGATGTGGTCGGCGGCGGTGTTACTGCCTGCGTTGCCCGGTCTGAGCAGGCTGGCGACCGGCTCACCGCTCCCGCCGCTTCCGTGATCGACGAAGCCCATCAGGGGGTGGTGTCCGAAGGTCTTCTTCCAGGTCGCGGTGGCGTCCTGCTTCTCGGAGTGGGCCAGCACGAGCACCCCGTCCAGGTCCACGATCACCTGCCCCGCGGCATCCGGCGCCGCAGCGCCGGCCAGCTTCCAGACGCGCTCACGCGCTTCGGCCCGAGCGGCCCTTATAGCGGACAGGGCCTTCGGCCCGGCTGCGGCGAGGGCGTCGACGAGCCGGGAGACCGTCGGGTCGGAGGCCACCGGCCCGAACACGCCGGGCTCGGCCCGCAGCGTCCCGACATCCGCGAGGCAGTCCCCGCCCAGCGCGACCGCGAGGGCCACGTCCAGCAGGATCTTGCCCGGATCGTGCACCGCCCGCGGCCGTCGCCACGGCGCGAGCGCCGCCGATATCGCCTGGTCCAGCCCGGCCTTGCGGACCGTCTCGACCAGCAGCACGGCCCCGGCCTGTGACACCACCCCACGGCCACCGCCCTCGATGCGGACGCGTGGGTAGGACCCGATACGCTTCTTCACCTGGGAAGTGCCTCCGGCGGTGGCAGGAACAAGGACCTCGACAATCCTCATTCTTGCTGGTCAGAGGCACTTCTCGCTTACCTGACCACCCGTCGGACAGCCCGCTTCATGAAAGCGCGAGGTTAACGGTACAGGTCGTGGCCCACACCAGCTCGCAGGGCAGCGCCGTCAGCCGGGGCCCGAGCGTCGCATCGATCCGGGCGAGCAGGGGATTGGCGTCGTCGCCGGGCGGGTACGGGCCGGCGCCGAAGGGGATCAGGGGGCCGTCGACATCGAGGTAGAGCAGGGGGAGGGGCGTGGAACCGGCCATACGGCCACCGTAGTCCTCCCGGGCATGGGAAACGATCTTGATGTAGCGGGCGTGATCGAGCGGCTGTGGCGGTACCCGATCAAGTCGACCGGCGGCGAACGGCTGGACAGCGTGGACGTCGACGAGCGGGGCCTGGTGGGCGACCGGCTGTACGCCGTGCGCGACGCGGAGGGCAAGTTCGGCTCGGGCAAGAACACCCGGCGCTTCCGGCGGATGGACGGCCTGCTCCACCTGCGCTCCCGCTACCCGCGCAGCACCCCGGAGCCGGGTCCGCCGGAACTGCTCGACCCGCACGGGAACGTGGTGGCCGACCCCGCGGCGTACCTGCGTACCCACGTCGGCCGTGACGATGTGGAGCTCGCCCGCGAGGGGGAGGTCTCGCACTTCGACCAACTGCCGCTCAGCGTCCTGACGACGGCCACCCTCGACTGGATCCGCCGCGAGGTGCCGGGCGTACCGGTGGACGAGCGCCGGTTCCGCCCGAACGTCCTCGTGCGTACCCCGCCCGGCACCCCACCCTTCGTCGAGGACGAGTGGATCGGGCGCGAGGCCGTCGTGGGGGAGGCCCTCCGCATCGAGTTCCTGCGCTCCAGCGAGCGGTGCGTGATGACGAACCAGGCCCAGCAGGACCTGCCGCACTCGCCGCTGGTCCTGAAGGCGATCGCCAGGGCGCACGGCAACCGGCTCGATGCGCTCGCGAGGATCGTCACGCCGGGAACGGCCCGGGTCGGGGACCGCGTCGTGCTCGGCTGAGGGCGCCGGATCGTGCCCTCCGCGCTGCGTACCTCAGCGGCGTCGACGCGGTTCCGGTGCACATGCGCGTGCGCATGAGCCCTCCCTGGGGGTGCAGCGAGGCGGACGGCGTCAGGAGCGGACCCAGCCGGCCCGTGGACCCTTCTCCCGTCCCAGACCCAGGGGGCGAGCCCATGTGAGGCGGATCGCGACCACGAGGTGGAACCCCGGCCGCCGCGATCGCCTCTTGCTGACAAAGGGGGGATGGACATGACCAAGACAGCGGAGTCCGTGACCGGACGGCTGGTGGTGGCGGGGCTCCTGTGCGCCGCCCTGGCGGCCTGCGGGACCACACGGCCGGGACAGGCCGCGCCGCCCGCGGGCGTATCCGTGCTCGCTCAGGCGGAGTGCGATCTCGACGTGCCCACGGATCAGGAGACGGGTAGCTACGCGGGTCCGCCTACGGACCAGGAGACGGGTGCCTACGCCGGCCCGCCCACCGATCAGGAGACGGGTAGCTACGCGGGTCCGCCTACGGACCAGGAGACGGGTGCCTACGCCGGCCCGCCCACCGATCAGGAGACGGGCGCCTACGTGGGCCCGCCGACCGATGGTCAGGTGGCCAACGGCGGTGGCCCCTGCGGCCCGGCGGACTGGTTCGACATGACCCGCGACTTCACCGCCCACTACGTGAAGCACAAGGCCGACGACGGCTACGACGATCCCGAGGTGATCAAGGAGGTCCGCGTCCGCAAGGTGCGCACGGTCGGCCAGGCGACGATCACCTTCACCACCGAGGAAGTGGGCAAGAGCCGGGGCGATGCCGCACGCGAGATCGCCAAGCTGTTCGCCGCCTGGCGGCACGAGGTCTACGGGGACTCGGGCACGGTGACGCTCCAGACCGCGACGGGTGGGCAGCTGAGCATCACCGAGCCCTGGTGACCCCGGGCCACCGCGCGTCCCAGAGCGCGCAGTGGTGCTCCGCCCGCGCGTCCACCGTACGGATCCCGCCCGCCCCCGGCGCCAACGACAGCGCCGAGGCCGAAGTCCGGTCGCTCGGCCATCGCGGCGCTCCCGGCGCCGCCGGAACGCCCGTGCGGGCGAAGGCGGTCCAGTAGTCGGTCATCCGGTCGGCGAGCTGCCGCTGCGGTCCGGTCAGCGGCGCGATCGTGAACAGGTAGGGCAGTTCGAAGCCGTGGGACGCGCCGTACGGCAGGTCCGGTGGCTGCGGCAGGCCCGTGAAGTCGGGCGCGCCCCGGTCGCTGAACCGGTACGCGTACACCGGCACGTGCCGGCCCAGCGCCGCGCCGTCCCGCAGCGTCGGGCAGACGAACGACGCGTCGGTCAGTACGGTGGCCCACGCCACCGCCGGGGTCGCGAAGGCGGACACCGGATAGTCGGCCTCCACCGCGCGGGCGGTCGGCCCGTCGAAGGACAGCTCCAGCCGGGCCCGGTAGGCGACCTCGTCGGGGATCGGATGCGCCGCCAGGGTCTGCGCGAGGAAGAGGCGCATCTCGTCCTGCGTGGTGCCCTGGACGACCGGCACCCGGTGGAACCGGCCGGCCTCCAGCGCCCGCCGGGGCTCCAGCGGCAGCGCGTCGCCGCCGTAGGAGACCAGCGAGAAGCGCTGCATCAGTTCGGCGGTCGCCAGGGTGTCGGTGCCCAGCCCGCGCAGACAGTCCAGCACCCCGCCGGGCCGGTCGCAGCCGAGCCGGGCCGCCACCAGGGCGCCGTCCGCAACCGTGCGCCGCTCCGGCACGAAGGGCTCGTACGTGCCGAGGCCGGGCAGCAGGGACCGCGGCGGTGCCGTGGTCGAGCACGATCCGCTCTGCACGATCGCCCGGTGGAACAGGCCCGCAGAGGCGGGGGAAGTGAGGTGCGCGCAGACGCTGAGGGCCCCCGCCGATTCGCCGAAGACGGTGACGTCGCCCGGGTCCGCGCCGAAGCGGGCCGCGTTCGCCCGCACCCAGCGCAGCGCCGCCCGCTGGTCCGCGAGGGCGAAACCGGGCGCCCCGCCGAGCTCCGGATGGCCGAACAGCCCGAAGACGCCCAGCCGGTAGTTCACGGTCACGACCACGACGCCGCCCCGGGTGGCCAGCCGGTCGGGCCGGTACGCGTCGCCCGAGCCGCTGAAGAAGCCGCCGCCGTGGAACCACACCATGACCGGCCGCCCCCGGCCCCCGGCGGCGGCCCCGCCCGCCGGAGCGGTGACGCCCAGGTACAGGCAGTCCTCCGAGCCGGTCGGCCCGCCCGGCCCGATCGCGGGCAGCTGCACACAGCGCGGACCGGGCGCCCCGGCATCGCGTACGCCCTCCCAACGCGGCGCCGGCTCCGGCAGCCGCCAGCGCAGCCGACCGGTCGGGGCGGCGGCGAAGGGGATCCCCTCGAAGGTGTCGTACGCGCCGTGCCCCCGGCCCCGCACCGGGCCCCGGTCGGTTTCCACGACGGGCCCCTCCGGACCGGGCGCCACGCCCAACAGCGTCAGCAACACGACGGGCAGCAGCAGGGCCCACCGGAGGCGGAACCGGTAGAAGTCGGACACGGCCGACGCCCTTTCCCTTCGGGGCCCGAGTGGAGACCCCCGGTTGCCCGCCCCGAATGGCGCAGTGGGCGGAAGTGGCACTCAATGTAACAAAGCGTGCGCTTTCCATGACGCACGATGACCGGCGTGCGATTGCGTAGACGCGCGCGTCGGCGAACGGAGCTTTCCATGAACGACCCCATGACCCTCGCGGCGGGACGGCACGAAGACCGCCGCGGAACCCCCGAACCCATAGCAGCGGACGAGCCGAACACGCCGCCCGTGCGGACCCGGCCGGAGACGGCGGCCACCTGCCGTCCGGTCGAGGAGGTCACCGCACTCGTGAGCCTCTTCAAGGAGGGCGGCCCGCTGCCCGACGCCGGACACGACGCGCTGCGCCCGGCCGCCGTGACCCGAGCGGTGCAGGACGTACGACGGATGGTCACCCTCCTGGGCGAGTCGCCGCACGAGGTGGCCGAGGCGGACCCCACGCTGCGCGCCGCCGCCGCCGTCGGCCGGTCCGCCGAGGACGTCGCCCTGCTGGTGACCGTCCTCGGCAAGGAGGACGCGGCCGAGGCGGAGCGCCGGGGCCGCGCCGGGCCGCCCGCGGAGCCGTACGCGGCGAGGTGCGAGCAGAGATACGAGGAGCCGCACGAGCCGCGGTACCCAGAGCTGTCCGACGCCCCGCGCCAGGCGCCGCTCCGGCTCACCGCCCCCGTGGACCCGCCCGCAGTGGCCCCGCCCGTCGCGTCCCGCGACCGGGCGCCGCGGCGCGTCCTGCGCTGGCCCGTGGCGATCGCCCTGTTGGCCAGTGGAGCCCTGCACCTGCCGAACGACCTGACGGCCCCGCAGTTCGCGGCCCCCGCCGACTACCTGCCCCTCCTCGTCACCGTGCTCTGCCTGGTGAGCGGCGCGCTGGTGGCGCTCCGGGACACCGCGAACGTGTGGCGGGCGGGCGCGACCACCGCTCTCGGCGTGGTCGCCCTGCACGTGCTGGGCGGGTCGCTGCGGTACGACCCGCTGGCGGGCGCGGTGGGCGGCACCCTGGCCTGGGCCGGTGTCGCCGTCGTGCCGTGCGCGGCGGTCGGTGCGGTCCTCGCAGGCCTTGCCCTGCGCAACCGCCGGGAGCCCTGACCGGCCGCAGGCTCCACCGGAGCGGCAGCCGGCGCCGATGCCGCCGTCACGCGAGCATGTTCACCGCCCCGGTGAACATGCGGGGGAGCCGGGCGGCCAGCGGGACGATCCGGGGCGCGAGCCGCGGCTGGTGACGGGCCCACAGCAGGGACGCGGTGAGCGTGCGGTAGTTGCGCGACAGGTCCCGCCAGGCCTGCTCGTACGCCTGCGGGCGCCCCGTCCGGACGCACCGCACCAGCTCGCCCGCCGCCGTCACGGCCAGGGTGAGTCCCTCACCGGTCAGCGCGTCCACGTACCCGGCCGCGTCCCCCACGAACAGCACGCGCCCCGCCACCCGTACGCGGGCCCCCTGGCGCAGCGGCCCGGCCCCGCGCACCGGCGTCCCCTCCGCCGCGGCCAGGCGCGCCGCCAGTGCCGGGAAGCGGGCCAACTGCACGTCGAACGGGGCCTGGTCGGAGGTCAGGATGGCCACGCCGATCCGGTCGGGCGCCAGCGGGGTGACGTAGGCCTCGCACCGCGCCGACCAGTGCACCTCGACGAGGTCGCTCCACGGCGGGGCGGCGTAGTGGCGGCGCAGCCCGTAGCGTGCCGGTCGGCGGGGGGCGAGCGGCGCCGACAGGCCGAGCCCGCGACGGACGGGGGAGTGCAGGCCGTCCGCCGCGACCAGGTAGCGGGCGGTGAGCCCGGCCGCGCTGACCTGGTGGACGTCCTGGCGCACCTGGCCGACGCGCCCGGGAAGCACCCGTACGCCGAGCCGTGCGGCGCGCTCGGCCAGCGCGGCCTGCAGTTCCGTACGCCGTGCGCCGAGCCCCGGGCCGGACCGGAAGAGCCCCTCGGCGCAGCGGCCGCTCTCTCCGTCGACGTAGCGGATGCCGCGGAACGGCTGCCCGGCCACGGTGACGCCCAGCTCCCGGAGGTGGCGCACGCCCCCCGGCATCAGGCCCTCCCCGCAGGCCTTGTCGATGGGGGTGGGCCTCGGCTCCACGACCACGACCTCGAGGCCGGCGAGCGCGCCGTGGATGGCGGTGGCCAGTCCGGCCGGGCCACCGCCCGCGATCAGCAGGTCGATCACGAGGCGGCGCCGGCCGAGTGGACGGAGGCGGGCGCGCGCAGCCGGCCGCCGTCGGTCAGGGCGGCGTCCTCGCAGCCGATCCGTACGCGCAGCAGCAGCAGATTGAGCACGGTGAAGCCGAGCGCCGTCATCCAGGCGGAGTGCACCAGCGGCAGCGCGACGCCTTCCGCGACCACGGCCACGTAATTGGGGTGGCGCAGCAGCCGGTACGGTCCCGACTCCACCAGCGGCAGCCCGGGAACGACCAGCACCCGGGTGTTCCAGCGCTTGCCGAGGGTGGCGATGCACCACCAGCGAAGGCCCTGGGCGGCCGCGGCGACGACGAGGGCCGACCAGCCGAGCAGGGGGACGAACGGCCGCCCGGCCACCCAGGGTTCCACCACGCAGCCCAGGAGCAGCGCGGTGTGCAGGGCGACCATGGCCGGGTAGTGGCCGCGGCCGTACTCGCGACCGCCGCGGGCCAGGCTCCACGCGGCGTTGCGGCGGGCCGTGATCAGCTCGGCGAGGCGCTCGGCGGCGACGAGCCCGATCAGCAGGAGGTACGGGGCCAGGGAGGTGGAGGCGGGCAGGGCGGGGATCGAATTCATCGGGCTCACCAGCGCAGGAGGACGAGTTCGGAGGCGAAGCCCGGACCGAAGGCGAGCATCAGCCCGACCGATCCGGGCGGCGGCGGTCCCGCGCTCTGGACGCCGTCCAGGATGTGCAGGACCGAGGCGGAGGAGAGGTTGCCCACGGCCGCGAGCGAGCGCCGGCTCGCGGCGAAGGCCGACTCCGGCAGCGCGAGGGCGTCCGAAAGGGTGTCGAGGATCTTCGGGCCGCCGGGATGGCAGATCCACGCGTCGACGTCCGCGGGCTTGAGGTCGTGCGCGGCGAGGAAGGATTCGACCTCTTCGGCGACGTGCAGCCGGACCAGGTCCGGGAGTTCGCGGCCCAGCACCATGCGCATCCCCCAGTGGCCGATGTCCCAGCCGAGGAGGTGCTCGGTGCCCGGGTACAGGCGGCTGCGGGCGGCCACCACCTCGGGTCCGGCGCCGGTGGCGTGCAGGGGATGGTCGCGGCCCACCGCCACCAGGGCGCCGGCGCCGTCGCCGAACAGGGCGCCGGCCACCAGGTTGGCCATCGAGGCGTCGGTGGACTGGAGGGTGAGCGAGCAGAGCTCGGTGGACAGCAGGAGGGCCGCGTGGCCGGTGCGCCCCGTCAGATGGTCGTGGACATGGCCCACTCCGGCGGCGCCGGCCGCGCAGCCGAGGCCGAAGAGCGGCACCCGCCGTACGTCGGGACGCAGGCCCGCACGGGTGGCGAGACGGGCCTCCAGCGAGGGCGTCGCGAGCCCGGTCACGGTGGTCGACATGACCAGGTCGACCTCCCGGGCCGCCAGGCCGGCGTCGGAGAGGGCGAGTTCGAGGGCCCGGGTGCCGAGTTCGAGGGCCGTCTCGATGAAGAGGGCGTTCGTCGCGCCGAAGTCGTTCCCCGGACCGTACCGCTCCAACGGCAGCGCGAGATGTCGGCCGTCCACGCGCACCGAGCCGTGGACGCGGCGCAGCAGGGCGGTGTCGGAGCCCGGTGGCAGGAAGCGGGCGAGCGCCTCCGCGATCTCGGACTGGGGATGGTGATGGGGCGGGAACACGCTGCGCACTGCCAGAACACGTGTCATTCGTTCACCATAGAAAACAACTGACACATCGTTATGAATCAGGCGAACCGGGCGCGGCGCCGCGTAGCGTGTCGCCGTGCCCGCGCGAACCGCCCAGACCCGCGAGAACACCGAAGCCACCCGGAACGCAGCGCCCGGCCCAGGCCCCGGCCTCGTGCGCGGCCTCGCCGCCGCGTGCCACCCGCTGCCCGCGGCCGCCGTGACCCTCTTCGCCGCCGCCCTGACGGCGGCCGCGGGGCACGGCCCGGCGCGGGCGGCCGTCACCGTGGGCGCGGTGGCCGCCGGACAGCTGTCGGTGGGCTGGTGCAACGACCGGGCCGACCTGCGGCGCGACCTGGCCACGGGCCGACGGGACAAACCGCTCGTCGCCGGTACGGTGCCGGCAGCGGCCGTGACCCGGGCCGCGGCCGCGGCGCTGCTGCTCTGCGTCCCGCTGTCCCTGGCCTGCGGGCTGCTGGCCGCCGCCGCGCACCTCGTCGGCGTGGCGGCCGCCTGGGCCTACAACCTCCGGCTCAAGAGCACGGCCGCCTCCTGGGTCCCGTACGCCCTGGCCTTCGGCCTGCTGCCCGCCTTCGTCACCCTGGGCCTGCCCGGCGCCCCCTGGCCGCCGCCCTGGCTCACGGCTGCCGCGGCCCTCCTCGGTGCGGGCGCGCACTTCGCCAACGTGCTGCCGGACATCGAGGACGACCTGGCCACCGGTGTGGCGGGGCTGCCGCAGCGGCTGGGCCTACGGCTCTCGGCCGCGTTGGCCGGGCTGCTCGTCCTCGGTTCGACCGTCACCCTGGTCGTCGGACCACCGGGGCGGGTGACGGCGTACGGCTGGACGCTGCTCGCCGCGACCGCGACGGCGCTGCTCCTCGCGGCCCGCCGGCCTGCCGGAAGGCTCCCCTTCCTGGCCACGATGGCGGTGGCCGGAGCCGATGTGATCCTGCTGGTCGTCGAACTCCGCCCGTGAGCCATCGCCACGAGGTGGGCCGTGCGCTCCGGCCCGCTCTACGCGCAGGGCCCGCTCGGCGCGCAGGGTCCGCTCTACGCGCAGGGCCCGCGCCGCCGTACGGGTGGGGGCCGCCCGTCTCGGCGGTGCCCAACGGCGCCCCGACCGCCCTGCGACCCGGATGATCACGGCCGCGCCCGTCAGGACCTGGACGACGGTCTGTCGGGGCCGACACGGGCGGGGCACCGCGCCGTGATCCCCCGTGGGCCCCGGCGCGGATCCGCGTGGGCCCCGGCGCGCCGCACGCGCGGCCTGCGCGACCGCCCCCGGGCGGTGATCGCCGCGTACGAGACGGGTCTGCGGTCGCTCCCGGTACGCACTGGGCACCCGTAGGCAGCCTTCAGGGCATCTCGCGGGTGCGGGTCCAGGTCAGGAGCGCTTCCGCGGGCCAGGTGTTGATGACGCGCCCGGGCGGAACCTCGCACTCCACGGCCCTTTCGCAGCCGACGATCTGCCAGTCCAGCTGGCCCGGGGCGTGCGCGTCCGTGTCGATCGCGAAGAAGGTGCCGGCGGCTACGGCCAGGCGCAGCAGCCGCCGGGGCGGGTCCAGCCGCTCGGGCCGGCTGTTGATCTCCACGGCGGTACCGCTCCGTGCGCAGGCCGCGAAGACCGCCTCGGCGTCGAACTGCGACTCCGGCCGGGTCCGGCCGGTGACCAGCCGCCCCGTGCAGTGGCCCAGGACGTCCATCAGCGGGTTGCGCACGGCCGCCAGCAGCCGCCGGGTCATCGCCGGCGGGTCCATCCGCAGCTTCGAGTGCACCGAGCCGACGACCAGGTCGAGCCGGTCCAGCAGTTCCGGCTCCTGGTCCAGCGCTCCGTCGTCGAGGATGTCGCACTCGATTCCGGTGAGCAGCCGGAAGGGCGCCCAGGTGGCGTTGAGCTCGGCCACCACCCGCAGCTGCTCGCGCAGCCGCTCCGGGGAGAGCCCGCGGGCGACGGTCAGGCGCGGCGAGTGGTCGGTCAGGACGGCCCAGTCATGGCCCAGTGCGGCCGCCGCCCGCCCCATCGCCTCGATCGGGCTGCCGCCGTCGGACCAGTCGGAGTGCACGTGGCAGTCGCCGCGCAGGGCCGCCCGCAGCGCGGTGGCGGCGGGCGTGGGCGGCGGTCCTTCGGGGAGCGCGGCGATCTCGTCCTCCAGCGCCTGTAGGTACGCCGGCACGTTCCCGCCGAGGGCCTCCCGCACGACCTGGGCCGTTTTGGGGCCGATGCCCTTCACGGTCTCCAGGGAACCGGCCGCGACCCGCTCGGCCACCTCGTTCCCGCCCATCCGAGTGATCGCGGCCGCGGCGGACCGGAAGGCCCGTACCCGGTAGGTGGGGGCCTGCGCACGCTCCAGCAAGAAGGCGATCCGGTCCAGCGCCGCAACCGGGTCCATCGCGCACCTCCTGCCCGCCGCCCCGCCCCGCAGCCCGCCTCCCGGACCCAGTGTCCGGTGCGGGAGGCCGCTACGCCTCTCCGGCCTCTCCGGCCTCCCGGGGCACGGCGGCGTCGAGGGCGGCGGTGAGGCGGTTCAGCCGGGCCTGGAGGTCGATGACCTCGGCCAGATCGAAGCCGGTCGCGGCCGCGATCCGCCGGGGTACTTCCACCGCGCGGGCGCGCAGCGCGGCGCCCTCCTCGGTCAGGTGGGCGTGCACGGACCGCTCGTCCTCGGTGCTGCGCTCGCGGCGGACCAGTCCGGCCGCCTCCAGCCGCTTGAGCAGCGGGGACAGCGTTCCGGAGTCCAGCCGCAGGTGCTGCCCGATCTCCTTGACCGGCATCTCGCCGTGCTCCCACAGCACCAGCATCACCAGGTACTGGGGATAGGTGAGGCCCAGGTCCTTGAGGACGACGCGGTAGAGGCCGCCGAAGGCGCGGCTCGCCGCGTTCAGCGCGAAGCAGATCTGGCCGTCCAGGCGCAGGAAGCCCTGGTCGGAGTGGGTCGCGGTGGGCTGCTCGGTCATGTCGGCCAGTGTACCCGGGCAGAACTTGGAAGGCATTGAATTGTGCACAACTGAATTGCGTGCTCTACTGGTGGAGCGCGGTCGACCACCGGCCGCCGCCACGGTTCATTTCTGCGAGAGGAACTCTCATGGACGCGCTCTACACCGCTGTCGCCACCGCCAACGGCCGCGAGGGCCGCGCCGTCAGCTCCGACGGCCAGATCGACCTCGCCCTGGCCATGCCCCCGGCGCTCGGCGGCAACGGGCAGGGCACCAACCCCGAGCAGCTCTTCGCCGCCGGCTACGCCGCCTGCTTCGCCAGCGCGCTCGGCCTGGTCGGCCGCCAGGCCAAGGTGGACACCAGCGAGGCCTCGGTCACCGCGGAGGTCTCGATCGGCAAGGACGGTGCCGGCTTCGGCCTCGGCGTCACCCTGCGCGTCGAGCTCCCGGAATCCCTGGCCGGCGAGACGGGCGCCCTGCTGGTCAAGCAGGCCCACGAGGTCTGCCCGTACTCCCGCGCCACCCGCGGCAACATCGACGTGGACCTCGTGATCGAGTAAAGATGCCGGACACCTGGCGGGCGGCCACCATGGAAGGGCATCCACTTCTACGGGGGCCGCACGCCAGGAGGCGCCAGTGGCGCACACCTACGCAACGGACGTCCTCGTCGTCGGCGCCGGCCCGGTCGGGCTGACCGCCGCCGCGGAGCTCCGCAGACGCGGCGTCACCTGTCGGATCGTCGACCGGCTGCCGGCCCGGCTGCCGTTCGCGAAGGCCGTCGGCATCCAGCCGCGCACGCTGGAGGTGTGGGACCGCATGGGGATGGTCCGCGCCGCCCTCGAGGCGGCCGTCCCGATGCGGGGGCAGTTCCTGTACGTCAACGGCGTCGAGAAGGCCCGCACCGAGCTCTCCGTGCCGCCCGAAGTGCCCTACGGATTCGCGGCGTTGCCGCAGTACGAGACCGAGCGCATCCTGGACGAGTTCCTGGGCCGCTTCGGAACGGCCGTCGAACGGGGCACCGAACTCGTGTCGTTCACCCAGGACGCCGACGGGGTGACCTGCCGGCTGCACACCCCGTCAGGGGCGCAGGAAGAGCTGCGGACCCGGTACCTGGTGGGCTGCGACGGCGCGCACAGCATCGTCCGCAAAGGACTCGGCCTCACCTTCGAGGGCGGGGCCTTCGCCGAGGAGTACATGCTCGCCGACGTACGCGTCGACTGGGACCTGCCGCCCGGGTACAACCTGCGCGCCATGCACCTCGACGACGACGGGGCGGTCGACGACGTGCTCGTCTGCATCCCGCTGCCCGGCCGGGGCCGGTACCGCATGTCGATGATGGTGCCGCCCGAACTCTCCACCGCACGGCAGGACGCGGCCGCCTCCGACGGCATCACCCATGGCCTGCAGAGCGGCCGGAGCCCCGCACTGGCCGACATCCAAGCCGTCCTGGACCGGCTCTCACCGCAGCCGACCACCGCCTTCGACATCCGCTGGACTTCGGTGTTCCGCATCAGCCACCGGATCGTGGACCGCTACGGCGACGGCCGGGTCTTCGTCGCAGGGGACGCGGCCCACATCCACCCGCCGACCGGCGCCCAGGGCATGAACACCGGCATCCAGGACGCCTGGAACCTGGCCTGGAAGCTCGCCCTGGCGTGCGCCGGCGCGGCCCACCCCGGCCTGCTCGCCGGCTACGACGCCGAGCGCCGGCCGGTCGGCGAGGAAGTCGTCGGTCGCACCGTACGACACGCCGTCGAGGGAATGGAGAACGACCCCGACGACCCGGCGACGGTGATGATGCGCGAGGCCCAACTCCTCGTCGGCTACCGGGGAAGCCCGACCGTGGACCCGGCCGGCGACGGCAGGGGCCCCCGGCCCGGCGACCGGGCACCGGACTGCGCGGGCCTCACCGGGCCCGGCACCGCCTACCCGCTGCGCCTGTACGACGTCCTGCGCGAGCGGGACCACGTACTGCTGCTCTACGGAGCCGGGTTCGGGCCCGGCTCCGAAACCGGGGCGGGCCTCGACGAACTCGTCCGGACGGCCCGGGAGTCCTCGGGCGGCCGGATGCAGGTCTGCCTGGTGCTCGCGGCGGACGCGGGCACGGGCGCCGACGCGCACGCCATCATCGAGGCTGACGGGACGACACTGCCGGTCTACACCGACGGCCGGGGAGAGTTCGCCCGCCTCTACGCGGCCGAGGAGCCCACGGCCTTCGTGATCCGCCCGGACGGATACCTCGGCGCCCGGCTCCCGCTCTCTCCGCCCGCCCCGCGCCCACTGGCCGCCCACCTCGCGGGCGTCTTCGCCGCGAGCCCGCCGAACTGACCGGTCAGGCCGGGCAAGACACGGAAGGCACCCCCGGCCCAGGCCCTGTCGTCACAGTCCCGTCGGGCCCGCGACGCCCGGCACCGCACCTGGCAGCATGGTCGGGGCGCCCGAGTGCGTCCAATACACGGGCGCCCCTCCGCCTTGCGATGTTTCCTCTCGGCCCTGCGGGCCTGGAGAGATCCCTTGGCACCGGACGCCGCGGGCTCGGCCGACGCCACTTTGACGACAGGACCTAAACGACGGCCCGGGAGGCCTCGCGGCGCTGTCGCTTGCCCAGCGGGGCCAGCGACATGTCCTGGGCCTGCGACTTCAGCTGCTTGAACCCGTACCCGCGCTCGGCCAGCCAGCTCTCCGCCGCCAGCTCCGCCCGGGCCGTCGCGTCGAGGATGTCCTCCTCGGCCTCACCCGTGTCCACGAAGCGGAAGGTGAAGAAGGGACGGGCCGCGAGGTCGTACGTGAGGTGCCCCTCGGCAGTGAACTCCGCGCGCAGCATGTCGTGCTCGGGCGCGGCGGCGAGCAGCTCGGCCCTCTGGTCGTCGGTCAGACCGTCGAACGAGCCGCGGACGGTGATGCGGAAGGTACGGGTAGCGCTCATCCCCGGAGCCTAGGTCGGGCACGGTCCCCCTGCACCTGGATATCCGCCGGTCCGCCCCCGCCCACCACCCCGCGGACGGTCGCGCAGGGCCGCGTACACCGCTTGGACACCCGGAAAGCCCCCGCGGGGAGCCCGTTTTGGATTTGCCGGACGATCCTCAATACGATCCGGCGATGATCACAAGAAAACGGCTTGCGGTCGGGGCGTGCGGCCTGCTCGCCGCCCTGGCCGTCGGGCTCTTCCCGGCGAGCGCCACCGCCGCCGACGAACCGACGGCGAAGGAACCCCCCAAGGTCGACCTCGTCCTCGACGTGAGCGGCTCCATGCGGGCCAACGACATCGACGGACAGTCCCGCATGGCCGCGGCCAAGCAGGCCTTCAACGAGGTCATCGACGCGGTCCCGGCCGAAGTGCGCCTCGGCATACGGACCCTGGGGGCCGACTACCCGGGCGACGACCGGGCCACGGGGTGCAAGGACACCAAGCAGCTCTACGCGGTCGGCCCCCTCGACCGGACCGAGGCGAAGACCGCGGTGGCGACCCTGGCCCCCACCGGCTGGACGCCGATCGGACCGGCCCTGCTCGGCGCGGCCCAGGACCTGGAGGGCGGCAACGGCTCCAAGCGGATCGTGCTCATCACGGACGGCGAGGACACCTGCGCCCCGCTCGACCCGTGCGAAGTGGCGCGCGACATCGCCGCCAAGGGCATCCACCTGGTCATCGACACCCTCGGCCTGGTCCCGGACGCCAAGACCCGGGCCCAGCTGACCTGCATCGCCGAGGCCACCGGCGGTACCTACACCTCGGTGCAGCACAAGGCGGACCTCTCCAACAGGGTGAAACAACTCGTCGACCGGGCCGCGGACCCGGTCGTCAACCCGGTGGCGACCGAGGGCGCGAAGCAGTGCCAGGGCGCCCCGCAGCTGAAGGCCGGCCTCTACAGCGACCGCGAGACCTTCGGTGAACACCGCTGGTACCGGGTCGACGTGCTCCCGGGGCAGGAACTGCGCGCCTCGGTCAGCATCGGCGCCGACCGCGCCGTCAACAACGACTACGGCGTCCTGCTGCGCGCCACCACCGTCCACGGCCGCGAGATCGTGCGCGGCTCGGAAGCGGGCAACGGGCGTACCGACGTCCTCTCGACCGGCCTGCGCTACCCGAAGGCCGAGATCGACGGCCTGGACTCGGACGCCAAGCCCGTGCCGGAGACCGTCTGCCTCCAGGTCAGCAACTCCTTCTCCGCTCCCGCCTCCGTCAAGACGACCCCGGGCATGCCCGTCGAGCTGACCATCGACCTGGTGGACGGACCCGACGGGGCCTCCGACGTCGCCGCGTTCGGCCTCGGGCGGGGCTGGTGGCTCCTGGCCGTGCTGGCACTCGCCGGACTGCTGGCCGGCCTGGTGTGGGGATGGATCTCCCGCTGGCGCATCTCCGTCTGGAGGACCAACTGATGCGTAGAGTAGGCACACTGACCGCGTCCCTGCTGGCCGCGGCCGCCGCCCTCACGGTGGCGGGCACGGCCGTGGGTACGGCCGTCGCGGACACGCCCTCGCCGAGCGCCAGCGCCAGCGCGAGTCCGGGCGGGGGCGGGGCCAAGGCCGAATCCGCCCCGACCGAGGCCGGCACCAGCTTCCGTACCGCAGCGGCGTTCCGCCCGGGCCAGAAGGCCACGGCCGGCGCGTCCAGCGGCGACTACCTCTACTGGGTGGTGCCGATCGACGCGCAGCAGCGCGCCACGGTGAAGGCCGCCGTCACCCTGCCCGAGCCGGCGGCCCGGCACGGCGCCTCGACCTGGCAGCTCGACGTGTACGACGGACTGCGCCGCCGGCAGGCCTGTGCCTACGGTACGCAGACCGCGGCCGCGGCGAAGGAAGCCGCCACGGTCGAACTGTCCTGCACCCTGCGCACCGTGCGCGCCGGAGCCGAGCCGTGGGCCAACGATCCGCTGCCGGGCAGCTACTACGTACGCCTGACGGTCGTCGACCTGCCGGACGAGGACAAGGGCCTGCCGGTGCGCGCGGCCGTCGAGGCCGAGGTGAAGGAGACCGGCGGCGTCCAGGCGGTGGACGGCGCCCTCTCCACCCCGCTGGTCGCCGGCACCGTGACCGCGACCCTGCGCGAGCCGGAGGACGGCTGGTCCGGCGGCTGGTGGTCCGACCGCTGGATCTGGACCGCCGCGGGCGGCGTGATCGCCGCCCTCGCGGGCGTCCTCGGGTACTCCCTGACGCGCGGCACGGGCCGCCCGTCCAGGGTTCCGCCGGGCGCCTGAGAAACGGCGGAGGCCGCGCCCGACGGGCGCGGCCTCCCCCTCTGCCGGGGCCGGCGGTGGTCGGCCGACCGACCGGCCGACCGCTCAGCGACCGCGGGTGAGCCGGGTGCCGAAGCCGGGCTCGACCAGGGCCCCCTTGACCGCGACCGGCACGCTCCGGGCCCCCTCCCCGCTGCCCACCGTCAGCACGGCCACCTCGGAACCGGCCTTCGCGCTGTGCGGCAGCGGTCCGGCGCCCGCACCGGCACCGTCACCGGTGGTGAGGGACAGCTTCAGCTTCTGGCCGGGGACGCCGATCACGTTCAGGTCCTTGGTGGCCACCAGCGGCGTACGGCCGCCGAGCCCGTCGTCCACATGGCCCACGACGTCGCCCTTGCGGATCACCGGAGCCGAGGCGAGCGCCGTCCGCACCCCCTCGATGATCGTCTTGCTGTTCGCCAGCACCAGCTTCAGGCTGTTCCCGGCGTCCTCGTCCGGCCCGTCCACCCGCTGGTCCATCAACGTGCCGAGGATCAACTGGTCCTTGCCATCGATCGACTTGTACGCCGCCCACATCAGGGTCCCGCCGGCGGGTGTGCTGGAACCGGTCTTGATGCCCCGGATGGTGTTGTTGAGCAGGGTGTTGTTGTTCTCGAGCCGCGTGGGCAACCCCTTGATGGAGGCGTTCGGCAGAGCGACGATCGAGCGGAACACCTCGTCCTTCATGACGGCTTCGGCGAGCTTCAGCTGATCGACGGCGGTGCTGACGGTGCCCGCGTCCAGACCACTGGGGTCCGTGTACGTGGTGTTCGTCATTCCGAGCTCCTTGGCGGCGGCGTTCATCTTCGCGACGAACGCGGCTTCGGAGTCGGTGCCGGTGTCCCAGCGTGCCAGCAGGCGGGCGACGTTGTTACCCGAGGGGATCATGAGCATCTTGAGCATGTCCTGCTGGCTGAACTTCTGCCCGGGGGTCAGGCTCGTGATGCGGGACTCGTGCTCCGAGTTGCCGTCCGCCACGGTCTTCGCGTCGATCGTGATGTCCGGACCGGGGTCGGCCTTGCGCAGCGGGTGGCCCTTGAGGATCACGTAGGCCGTCATCACCTTGGCGACGCTGGCCGTCGGGACGGGCTTCTGCTCACCGAACGTGCCGATGTCGCCGGAGCCGGAGACGCGCACGGCGCCCTGGCCCTTGGCGGGCCACGGGACGGAGAACTGACCGTCGACGGTGCGGTCGGTCTCGGCGGCGACGAGCTGCGGGGCGGGCAGGGGGCGCATCAGCTGCGCGCCGGCGCCGGCGCCCGCGAGGAGCAGCAGGATCGGCGTCCATATCTTGACGCGGCGCAGCGCGGTCCGGCGCGGGGTCTCCGCCGGGGGCCGGGTGTTGGTGAGCTCGGCCAGCAGGTCGAGCGGAGGCAGCGGCGCGGCGGGGGCCGGCCCGGCGACCTTGGCTTCGGGGGAGTGCGGTTGAGCTCGCGGCGCGACGGGGGCGGGCAGGTCGACGTCCTTGAGCGCGACGAACTGGCTCGTCCGCTCGGGGTCCGGCTCCACCTCCCGAGCCCAGGAGGGCGCCTTCCGCGGGGCGTCCGGCTCGACGGGCTTCTGCTTGGGCAGGGTGATGAGCATCGTCTCGTCGGACGCGGCTTCGACGACGTCGCCCTCAGCCTCCGGCTCGGGTCCGGTGTCTGCCCGGTCCCCAGCACTGGCTTCGCCGTCGGCCTCCGCCGCGGAGCGGGCCGTGCCCCCGGCTTCGGGCTCGGCGTCCGTCTCAGAACGGGCTGCGCTCGGGAGCCCAACGGCATCTGCGCCCTCGGCGTCCACCCCAGGCTCGGCATCGTCCGGGAGCCCGGAGCCGACCTGCCCCTTCCCCTTGGCCCGCGGGGCGGCTTCGCCCTCGGGCTCTACGCCCGCCTCGGCGTCGCTCTTCGGCGCCGCGGCAACGGCTTCCGCCTCGGGTTCGGCGTTGGCCTGGGGACGGGCATCGTCCGGGAGTTCGGAGCCGCTTTCGGGCCCGGCGTCGGTCTTCGGTTCCGCCGCATCGGCTTCCGCCTCGGAGCGGGCCGGGTCGGTCTGGTCCTCGGGTTCGGCGTCGCCCTTGGACTCGGCATCGTGCGGGAGTTCGGAGCCGGCCTGGGCCTTCGGCTTGGCCCGGGGGGTGGTTTCGCCCTTGGGTTCGGCGTCGGCGTCGGCGGTCGGCGCCGCGGCAACGACTTCCGCCTCGGAGTCGGCGGTGCTCTCGGCTTCCGTTTCCGCTTCGGGTTCGGCGTCGGCCTGGGGTTCCGTGTCCGCTTCCGCGTCGGCCTTTGGCTCCGCCGCATCGGCTTCCGCCGCGGAGCGGGTCGGGTCGGTCTGGTCCTCGGGTTCGGTGTCGCGCGGGAGTCCGGCATCGGCTTCGCTCGCGGGCTGGGACTCGGCTGCGCCTTGAGGGTCGGCATCGTGCGGGAGTTCGGAGCCGGCCTGGGCCTTCGGCTCGGTCCGGGGGGCGGCTTCGCCCGCGGGTTCTGCGTCCGCCTCGGCGTCGGCTGCGCCGTGGGGGGCGGAGTCCGTTTCGGGACCGGCATCGCCGGGGAGTTCGGAGTCGGCGTCGGCCAGGGGGGCGGCTTCGCTCCCGGGCTCCGCACCGGCTTCGGCCTCGGTTCCGGTCCCGGCCGTAGCTTCGGGCTCCCCCTCCAGAGCGGTGGTCACTGCCTCGATCTCCGGGTCGTCCGAGGAACCGCCCGCCACCGTTACCGACTTCATCCCAGCCCCGCCTTGCTGCTCACATCATGCCGATACGACCGGCGAGGCCCCAGGGGCCCCGCCGCACTGCCAGATGCCCCCGGTACGCCGCCCGTTCCATCCGCTGGATCTTGTGACCGTTCGGTCATATTCGCTGAGTACGCCTACTCATGACCCCGCCCGCCCACCGGCCGACCATGGGACACATCGCACCGCACCACCACCGCACCGCACCGTCCGAACGGGGTCGTCCATGCTCAGCCGAATCGCCGCCGCCCTCGTGCCCGCCTTCGGGCGGCTGACCGTCACCGCCGACCCCGGGGACCGGCCCGCCCCCGGCGCCATCCTGGTCGCCAACCACACCTCCCTCGCCGACCCGGCCGTCGTGGTCGCCGCACTGCGCCGGTACGGGATCGAGCCGGTCATCCTGGCCACCAGCGGCCTCTGGCGGGTACCGCTGCTCGGCTCCGCGCTCCGCCGCGAAGGCCACATCGCCGTCCACCGCGGCACCGCCCGCGCCGCCGACTCCCTCGACGCGGCGGCTGTCGCCCTCGCCTCGGGCCGCAGCGTGCTGCTCTACGGCGAAGGCCGGCTGCCCGTGCGCCGCGACGCGGGGGAGACGGCCCCCGGCCCCTTCCGTAGCGGCCTGGCCCGGCTCGCCGCCGCGACGGGCGCCCCGGTCGTGCCCGTCGGCCAGGCGGGTGCCCGCCGCCTCTGCTCCGGGAGCGGCGCCAAGCAGCTCGCCGGCGTCTTCACCGCCCCGCTGCGCAGGCCCTGCTTCCACGTCCACATCGGCTCGCCGCTGCACCTGCCCGACCGGGTGCCGGAGGCTACGGACCGGGCTCGCGAGGCGGTCACGGCCGCCTGGCGCACCGCGGCGTTCGCCCTCGGGGAGGCGGGTCGGGAGACGGCCTGAGGCCGTTCCCGCGGAGGTGCGCCGTGGCTCTGGGCGCTGCCGCGGAGGAAGAAGATCGGCCCCTCGGACCGTGTCGCCGAGCCCGTCACCGGTCACGGCATGCGAACGTCTCCGCATGACCGAAGGCTCGACACCACACATTTCCTCGGCGCGGATCACCGTCTTGGGGGTGCAACCCGGAAACCCGCCCTTCCGTATCGTGGAGGTCGACGGCGAGTTCGTCGGCAGGGCGACTTCGATGACGGACGTGCTCCTGATCGCCGCGGAGGCCGGGATCACGATCCACGACCTCGACGACCTCGAGGTGGTCCGCTGGGTCAGTGGCGGCAAGTTCACCTGGACGATCCCGGGCGGCAGGGCCTAGGCACGGCACTCAGCGGGTGCTGTGCCCGAGGACCACATGGGCCACGGCCTCACCGCCGGCGTCCGTGTCGATGAAGGACACCACCACCGGGCTGCTGCCCGTGGGTCCGCCCGCCGTGGCGCGCAGCCGGTAGCGCTCGGTGCGGACGGCCTCGCGGGCGAGCGGGCCGCCACCCGAGAACAGGGACGGCGGTTTGACGTCATTGGCGATGCGGAAGTCGGCCGGGCGCCAGCTGCCCGAGGCCGGGTCGAAACGTTCCAGCAGGAACCCCGGCCCGCTGCCCGCCCCGGCGCCGGCCTCGCCGACCAGCATCTCCATCTGGAAGGCGACCAGCAGGTGCCGGTACGCGGCGGAGTTGCCGTTCCGCAGGGTGACGGTGAACTCCTGCGGGGCGCCGCCCCGTACGAGGGCGAGCCGACCGCCCCGGGTGTCGACCGCGACCGTGAGCCGGGTCCGGGCCGGGGGAGGCGTCACGGCCCGGGGCACGGCCGTGGCCGGGGTCGCGGATGCGGATGCGGAGGACCCGGGCGGCGAGGAGGTGGGGGCCGACGGCGAGGCGGAAGCCGACACCGAGGCGGAATCCGACGGGGACACCGACGCCGACACCTCTGCGGACGCCGAGACGGAGGCCGCCGCGGCCGTGCCGTCCTCGTCCCCGCACCCGGTGGCGCCCGCCAGCAGGACGGCGGCCACTGCCGCCGCGCTCAGTGCACTGCGGTGGCCTCGGGATACTGGCATGGGATCGGTCCTCCAGGGGTCGGCTTCGCCAGGAAGCTAGCAAGGGGGCGCCCCTGCCGACGAGGTCGATCACGCTTCGAGGCGGCGACGGTTCGGTCACGGCCGCCCGGGGCCGGTCAGACGCGGAGCGTGGCCTCGAGGACGGTGACCGCGCGGCCGGTGAGGAGTACCCGGTCCCCGTGGAGCGCGACCTTGACCAACCCGGGGCGTCCCGAGGCCTGGAGGCCGGTGAGGGCGTCGGCGCGTCCCAGCCGCGCCGCCCAGTACGGGGCCAGCGCGGTGTGGGCGCTGCCGGTGACCGGGTCCTCGGGGATGCCGCGCGCGGGAGCGAAGAACCGGGAGACGAAGTCGTACCCGGACTCCACCGCGTCGGCCGCCGCGGTGACGATGACCCCGCGCGCCTCCTCGCGCAGGGACAGGGCCGCGATCGCCGCGAGGTCGGGCCGCAGGGCCCGTACGGCGGTCTCGTCGGGCAGTACGGCGAGCAGATCGCCCAGCGCCCCCGTACGGAACGTGGCCCCCGGCCGGATCCCCAGGGCGTCGGCGAGACCCGCGGGTACCACGACCTCGGTCACGGGGGCGGCCGGGAAGTCCAGGGTGATCTCCCCGTCCTCCCCGTCCTCCCCGGGCTCGCCGTCCTCGGCCCACGCGGTGAGCAGACCGCCGGACCGGCTGAGGAACCGCACGGGGCCGCCGGTCAGCAACCCCTCCCGGCGCAGCGTGTGCACCGTGGCCAACGTGGCGTGGCCGCACAGGTTGGCCTCGACGAGCGGGGTGAACCAGCGGATCTCCCAGTCGGCTCCGGCCCCGGCCGGGAGCGGCAGGGCGAAGGCCGTCTCGGGATGGTTCAGCTCGGCGGCGAGCTGCCCCAGCCACGCGTCGTCCGGCCAGGGGCCGGCCGGGAGCAGGCACACACCGGCGGGGTTTCCGGTGAAGGGGCGGCTGGTGAAGGCGTCTACGATCTGGATGCGCATGCTGCGAACGTATCGAGGCCAATCGACCTCCGGGCAAGGCCAATTCGGGGAGAGTGGCCTGCGGCCCCGTGCGGGAGGTATGACCGCCGACCGGGCGACGCGGTCAGGCGGGCTGCCACAGTTCGACCCGGTTGCCGGCAGGATCGGTGACCCAGCCGAAGCGACCGACCCCTTCCATGTCCTGCGTCTTCTCGTCCACGTCCGCGCCCTTGGCGCGCAGTTGCGCGAGCATCGCGTCCAGGTCGCGGACCCGGAAGTTGAGCATGGTCTGCTGAGCCCGGGAGCCGAAGTAGTCGGTCTCGGACTCGAACGGGGCGAACACCGTCGGCCCGGCGTCCTGCTGCCACAGGCCGTGCTCGTCGGCGTCCAGGCCCAAGCAGTCGCGGTACCACGCGCCGAGGGCCGCCGGGTCGGCCGCCCGGATGAAGTACCCGCCGATTCCAAGCACACGTTCCATGCCGCCATGGTGCCAGGGCGGCGGCCGGACGGGCGGGCACTACACCCGCACCCCGCCCGGGGTCCACGGCTCCCTCACGGGTGCACGCCTCAGCCCAGCGGCTTCTCGAAGCTGAAGGCGGTCACGGCCATCCGCTCGCGGAAGTAGAAGCGGTGTGCGTCCGTCCGCTGGGTGCCGGATTCCAGCGTGAGGGCGGTGCAACCGGCGGCCAGGGCGTGCTGCTCCAGGTGCGCCAGCAGCTCGTGGCCCACGCCGGTGGAACGGGTGGCGGCGGCGGTGACCAGGTCGTCGACGTAGAGCGAGCGGACCGCCGCGGTGTTGACGACGATCCGCCAGCCGGCCGCGCCCACGCACCCGCCGTCCGCGTCGTAGGCGGCGGTGAAGCGCAGCCCCTGGCCGTGCGCCTCCGCAAGGATCTTGAGGAACAGCTCCTCGGTGAGGTGGGGACGCAGTTCGCACAGGACGGGGAGCAGGTCGGAGGTGTGCCGGGGGTCGCCGGGCTCAAGGTCGATGATCTTCATGCGATCACCCTACTGGGGCGTACGGAACGGCCCCGGGCCGAAGCCGTCGCGCGCTGCCGCGGCCGACGTGTCGAAATGGGAGGGACGGCTCCGACGTCCCGTACGAAAGGCTCCCGGTCCCGATCCCGATCTCGTTCCGGTCCCGGAGCCGCCGCGCAGCACAGAAGGAGTGGCACCCCATGAAGTACATGCTGATGGTTCTCGGGAAGCAGGCCGACTACGACGCCATGGGCGGCGCCGCGAACGGCGACGGCCCCGGATGGTCCGAAGCCGACCTCAAGGCGATGTTCGACTACATGCGCGCGCTCAACGACGACCTCGCCGCGTCGGGCGAGTGGGTCGACGGGCAGGGCCTGGCCGAACCCCGGCACGCCCGCCTGGTCACCGCGGCCGCCGACGGCACCCCCGTGATCTCCGACGGGCCGTACGGGGAGGCCAAGGAGGTGCTCGCCGGGTACTGGATCGTCGACGTCGCGGACTTCGACCGCGCCGCCGAGATCGCCGCACGCGCCTACGCCTGCCCGGTGCCCGAGGGCGCACCCAACTACCCCGTCGTCGTCCACCCCGTCGACAGCCGCTCGGGGACCGAGATGTGTTGACCACCCCCGGCCCCGCACCCGCGAGCGAGGACCTGCTGCGCCGACTGGCGCCGCAGGTCCTCGGAGCGCTCGTCCACCGCTACGGGCACTTCGACGAGGCCGAGGACGCCGTGCAGGAGGCCCTGCTCGCCGCCGCCCGGCAGTGGCCCGAGGAGGGCCGCCCGGCCAACCCGCGCGGCTGGCTGATCCGCGTCGCGTCCCGCCGGCTCACCGACCAGCTGCGCAGCGAGGAGGCGCGCAGGCGCCGCGAGGAGACGGCCGCCGCGCTGACCCCGCGCGACGAGTTCGTGGCTCCGCCGCCGGGGGAGGGCCGGGCCCCCGCCGAGGACGACACGCTCGCCCTGCTCTTCCTCTGCTGCCGGGCCGAACTGCCTCCCGCCGGCCGGATCGCCCTCACCCTGCGCGCCGTCGGCGGCCTCACCACCGCGGAGATCGCCCGCGCCCTCCTGGTGCCCGAGGCCACGATGGCCCAGCGGATCAGCCGGGCGAAACGCCGCATCAAGGCCTCGGGGACCCCCTTCGGCATCGGGTCCGACGACACCGACGGCACGGACAGCACTCACGGCACCCGCGCCACGGACGGCACCGACGGGACCGGTACGCGAGCCGCCGAAGACCGTGCCGCACGGCTCGCCGACGTCCTCCACGTGCTCTACCTGATCTTCAACGAGGGCTACACGGCCACCTCGGGCCGCGATCTGCAGCGCGCCGACCTCGCCGCCGAGGCGATTCGCCTCACCCGCGCCGTTCACGCGCAGCTCCCGGCCGACGGCGAGGTGGCGGGCCTGCTGGCGTTGATGCTGCTCACCGACGCCCGCCGCAGTGCCCGCACCACGCCCGACGGCGACCTGGTTTCCCTTGCCGAGCAGGACCGCACGCGCTGGGACCGCGCCGCCGTCACCGAAGGGGTGGCCCTGGTCAGCGACGCCCTCACGCACGCGCCGCTGGGCCCGTACCAGCTGCGAGCCGCGATCGCGGCCGTGCACGACGAGGCGCCGAGCGACGAGGAGACCGACTGGGCGGAGATCCTCGCCCTGTACGAGGTACTGGTCCGCATGGTCCCCGGCCCCGTGGAGCGCCTGGGCCACGCGGTGGCGGTGGCCATGGTGCACGGGCCCCGGCGGGCCCTGGACCTGCTCGCGGACCTGGACCGGGACGAGCGCCTGGCCGGCCACCACCGCCTCGAAGCCGTACGGGCCCACCTGCTGGAGATGGCGGGCGAGAAGGCGGCGGCGCGGGCCGCCTACGCGAAGGCCGCCGGGCTCACGCTCAGTCTTCCGGAGCGCCGCTACCTCCTGTTCCGGGCCGCCCGGCTCGCGCAGTGAACGGGCGGCCCCCGCTCCGGGCGTCCGCATGACGGACACGGTCCACCGTTGTCGGAGGCGCCGCCTACTCTTGATCACGTGAGCCCGACCTCTGATGACCACCTCGTACCCGAACGTTCCCTCGCCGAGATCAACGCCGACATCCGCTGCCTGTTCGCACGTGCCGAGGGCCGCCTCTCCGACGCGGAGCGGATCCGCCATGCCGCCCTGCTGGGCGAGTGGGCCTCGGCGATACGCGCGTCGGTGGTCCCGGCCGCATAGCGGTCGGTCACGCCCCGGCCGGCCCCGCGCCCGCGCGGTCGGGCCGCACCGGTCCGGCCGCACCGGTCGTGTCGCACCGGTCGTGTCGGACCGATGATTCCGGCGTCCGGCGGCAGTCTTCCCTACGAGCATCCGCACGTACGAGAAGGTGGACCATGAGCGACCTGCGCAGTCTCCTGGAGACCCACGTCGGTGACGGAACACTGCCCGGCGCGGTGGCCCTGGTGGCACACGGCGAGGACGTCGAGTTCGCGGCCGTCGGCTCCGTCGACACGGCCGGCACCGCACCCATGGCCCGCGACTCCCTCTTCCGGATCGCCTCGGTCACCAAGCCCGTGACCGCCGCGGCCACCATGATGCTGGTCGAGGACGGACTGCTCGCCCTCGACGTCCCCGTGGCCCGCTGGCTGCCGGAACTCGCCGCTCCGACGGTGGTCCGTACCCCTTCGGCGCCGCTCGACGACGTGGTGCCCGCCGATCGTCCGATCACCGTCGCCGACCTCCTCACCTTCCGCGCCGGCTACGGTTTCCCCGCCGACTTCTCGCTGCCCGCCGTGGCCCCGCTGTTCGGCCGGCTGAAGCAGGGGCCGCCCAGGCCGCAGGAGGTGCCGGAGCCGGACGTCTGGATGGCGACCCTGGGGCGGATCCCGCTCCTCCACCAGCCCGGCGAGGCGTGGCTCTACAACACCTGCTCCGACATCCTCGGGGTGCTGATCGCCCGAGCGACCGGACAGCCCTTCCAGGACGTGCTCGCCGAGCGCGTCTTCGAGCCGCTCGGCATGCGGGACACCGCGTTCTCCGTACCGCCGGCGCAGCTCCACCGGTTCACCAGCCACTACCGGGCCGCCCCCGACGGCGGAGCCCTGGAGCTCGTGGACGCGCCCGACGGCGAGTGGAGCACCCTTCCCGCCTTCCCGTCCGGCGCGGGCGGCCTCGTCTCCACCGTCGACGACCTGTACGCCTTCGGTCGGATGCTGCTCGCAGGAGGCGCGTACGGGGGTGGCCGGCGGCTGCTCTCGGCGGACTCGGTACGGCAGATGAGCACTGATCACCTCACCGCGCCCCAGCGCGCGGCGGGCACCCTGTTCCTGGAGGGCCAGGGCTGGGGTTTCGGCGGCTCGGTCGACGTGGCCCGCCTCGACCCCTGGAACGTACCGGGCCGGTACGGCTGGATCGGCGGCACCGGCACCGCCGCCCACGTCGTCCCCGCCACCGGGACGCTCACCCTGCTCCTCACCCAGCGGGAACTGGCCGGCCCGGCCGCGCCCGAGGTGATGAGGGAGTTCTGGACCTACGCCGCCGCCCGCCCTTGACCTCCCCGCGGGTTCCTGACCAGTCCGCCGGCCCCCGCCGCCCCGACCACCCGCCGCTCCTACGCCCGTCGGCCGGCGGCCCCTTCTGCCCGCTCCCGCAGCAGGCGCTTGTCCGGCTTGCCCCGCGCCGTCAGCGGGATTGCCCGTTCCCAGAACACCGCGGTGGGCCGGTGCGCCGGGGCCAGTTCCGCCTCCACCAGGTCACAGGCCTCGGCGGCGGGCCCGGGGCCGGGCCCGTACCCCGCCGCGGGTACCAGGAACGCGCACACCTCCTCGCCGGTGAGGTCGCTGTGCCGCCCCACCACGACGGCCCGTGCGACGGCGGGATGCCGGGTGAGCGCGGCCTCGACGGGCACGCAGTACACGTTGTCCCCGTGGACCATCACCACGTCGTGGATCCGGTCGTCCAGGTACAGGTAGCCGTCCGCGCCGAAGTGCCCGAGGTCCCCCGTCCGCAGCCATCCGTCCCGCAGCACCCCGGCGGTCAGTCCGGGCCGGCCCCAGTACCCGGTCATCATCGCCGCCGACCGCGTCCACACCTCGCCCGTGCGGCCGGCCGCCACCGCCCTGCCCCGCCCGTCGCGCACCTCCACCTCCACCCCCGCGACGGGCCGTCCCACCGACGACAGCAGCTCCGGCCGCCCGCCCACCGCCGCATCGTGATCGGCGGGGGAGAGCCGGCAGATCACCGCCGCCTCGTTCGTGCCGTAGCCCTGCCGCCACCGGCCGCCCCACCGGGTCACCGCCTCGCGCAGCCGCTCGGGGTGGACGGGCGAATCGCCGTACGAGACCGCCTCCAGCCCCGGTACACCGTGGGCGGTCGCCGGGTCGTCCAGCAGTCGGTAGACCATCGAGGTCGTCAGGTACGTGGCCACCGGCCCCAGGCGCCGGCAGGCCGCCGCGAACTCCGCGGGAGCGAAGGGTTCGAGGACCTCCACCCGGCCCCCGGCCCGCCACTGCTCCAGGCACCGCCCGCCCGACCGCTGCGCCAGCGAGGTCACCGACAGGTACACCGACTCCGCCCAGGCCGCCGGCCGTACGGCGTTCCGCGCGGCCATCGCCCCGAAGGTGGAGGCCACCCCCTTGGGCCGCCCCGTGGTCCCGCCCGTGTACGTCACCCGCGCCACGTCGTCCTCCCGCGCCCGCACCGGCACCGCGCCGGGCCCGTCCCGGCCGGCGGCCCGGCGGAGCAGCTCGGCCAGGCCGAGCCCGGGCGCCCCGGTCGCGGGCACCGGCACGTCGTGCACGACCAGGTCCGGCCGGCAGTCCCGCAGGACGAAGTCGAGCCCGCTCTGGGCGGGGCCGGCGAGCACCTGGGTCAGCCGGGCGCCGAGCAGGTGCGCGGCGATCCGTACCAGCAGCACCTCCGGCCGGTTCGAGCCCGTGACGCAGGCCAGTCCCGAGCCGCGCCCGATCCCCGCCCCGGAGAGCGCCCCGGCCAGCCGGCAGGCCCCGTCGAGCACCTCCTGGAATCCGAGGACGACCGGTCCGGCGCCGAGCGCGGGCTGTCCGGCGTACCGCTCCAACGCCCCTACCAGCGACGTGACATACCGAGCGGCCACCATGGGGGACTGCCTCTCCGCGCCGCTCCGGGACACCGGCATGATGGACGTCATGACGAACGAATCCCGTGCTCGTTCCTTCAGCTCCGCGGCCGCACGCTACGCCGCCCATCGCCCCGCGTACCCGCCCGAGCTCTTCGACACGCTGGCGGAGATGGCCGGCTTTCCACTGGCCGGAGCACGGGTCGCCGACGTCGGGGCCGGAACGGGGATCGCCACGGCCCTCCTGGAGGCCCGAGGGGCCCTGGTGGTCGGGGTGGAGCCGGGCGAGGGCATGGCGCAGGAGTTCCGCCGCCGCAACCCCGGCACGCCGCTGGTCCGCGCGGACGGCAACCGGCTGCCGCTGGCCTCCGGCTGCCTGGACCTGTTGACGTACGCGCAGTCCTGGCACTGGACGGACCCGGCGCACGCGGTCCCCGAGGCCCTGCGCGTGCTGCGCCCCGGCGGGGCCCTGGCGGTGTGGCAGAACGACCCGGACACCGGGGTCGGTTGGATCGCCGATCAGCAGGACCGGATCGAGAAGCGGTTCGGCCCGGGCTGGTACATCAACGAGCGCGCCCTCTCCCAGGAGGGGCTGCGCTTCACCGACCGCCGGCTGTCGTGGTCGCGCCGCGTCCCGGTCGACACGCATCTGGCCAAGCTGTCCACCCACTCCCTGTTCCTCGTCGGAGAGCCCGGCACGGACGCCTTCCTGGAGGACGAGCGCGCCCTCCTCATGGAACGGTTCCCGGACGGCTGGGTGGAGGAGCACTACGTCGTCGAGCTGAGCGTGGCCGTCCGGGGGCATGAGACGCGGTAGGGGCCGTTCGGGTGAAGCGGCGCAACCTGTGTTCTCCCCGACCGTTGATCAAGGTGCTTATCACCGTGCACTCGTGCGACATAAGGACCACTGATGATCAAGAAGTTCATGGCCACCGCCGCCGTCACCGCATCGATCGTCGGCGCGGGCGCGGCCATGGCCGCCCCGGCCATGGCCATCGGCAACGACAACGGGGTCAACACCGTTCAGGGCAACGGCGCCGCGCAGATCTACGGCAACCAGGAGACCCGCGGTGACCTGAGCCCGCAGCTCGGCGCGATCCAGGGCACCTTGAACAAGCCCTGCATCGGCCTGCCCGTCAAGGTCAACGCCCAGTCCCTGCTCGCGGTCCTCGCCAACGTCGGCGTCCAGGACGTCAACGTCCTGTCCAACCCGCAGAACCAGCAGTGCACCGAGAACTCCACCCAGGCCAAGGGCGACGAGCCGCTCTCGCACATCCTGGACAACATCCCGGTCCTGTCGGGCAACGTTTCGGCCAACAGCTGACGCAGTCCCCTTCTGCGAGCCGGGGCCTCCGACGCCTGCGCGAGTGCCCATGGGGCCCCGGCTTGTTCCACTCGGATCCGCGGTTTCCCGGATCCGCCTCCTCCACCGGCGCGCGGCGGCCGACCGGCCGCCGGGGTGGGCACCGAACCGTACGCCACAGAGCCTCCGCCCGATCGGGCCGGAGGCTCTTTGCGCGTCCCCGCCGCCCTTGTCAAGACACGAATGCTCGCGACGTGACGGGCAGTGTTCCGATCATGCCCACTTGAATCTTCCGCTTCACCCGGATGGGGTGGGGCCCGGCAGGTCCAGGAGGCGAGTCGAGATGAACCCGGAACGCGCAGAGGCGGACCGTTGGGCGGCCATCGGACGCCTGGACGGGGACGGCGGAGAACCGGACGGAATCCACCTGGCGCGCACCGTCACGCAAGAGGTGCGCCGGACCGGGAAGCACTTCCTGCCGCAGCCCCTGCTGCTTCGGCTCAGCGAGATCCGGGGCCACCGCGCGGCGGACCGCACGCCCCATCTCCAGGCGTTCCTCGACTGCATGCTCGACAAGCACGAGGGGCGCTACTGGAACCGGACCTACCTTTCCCTGCCGCTGCTGGAGCTCCTCCTGGGCGAAACGGGGGAAGCGCCGGACCCGAACCGCATGGCCACGCTGCTCATATCCGACGTCATACGCTTCGAGACCCAGACGGAGACTCCGGCGCGGGAACCGCGGGAACCGCGGGAACCGCAGGAAGCGCGGGAAGCGCGGGAATCCGTGGATCGGGACCCGCCGGATCCGGTGACCCTGCGCAAGCGGCTGCACCACGCGCTGCGCTTCGTGGCGCACGACCTCGACGGTCCGGACGCCGATGCCCTGGTCTCAGCGGGGGCCCACGCCCCGTGGTCCCGCTGGGCGGACATCGCCGAGCTCCTGCCCCGGCCTACGGCCACCGAGGCCGGCCACTGGTTCGACCTGACGGTTCAGCCCGTGTACGTGCTGCACGACGAGTACTTCTTCATCCGGGCGCTCCAGGCCCATGAAATGATCTTCACGGCGATCGCGGCGGACGTGCGGGCGGCGATCGAGGCGCTGCGCGCGGGCCGGCTGGACGCGGCGGCGGACCACGTGGACCGTGCGGCCGGTCTCTTCGACCGGGCCTCGGCGCTGTTCCGGATGGTCGCCACCATGCGCCCCGGGCACTTCTCCGCGTTCCGGCAGTTCACCCAGGGCGCCAGCGCCATCCAGTCCGAACAGTACAAGCGCTTCGAGATCCTGTGCGGCCTGCCGACCGCCGCTCGGATGCGGTCGGCAGCCTTCACCAGCGTCCCTTCCGTACGGGGCGAGGCCGAGGGCGAGGCCCACGACACGGTCGTCCGGGCCTACCTCGACCTGCGCCGCTCGGCCCGTTTCGACGAAGCCGAGTGGAACCGCTTCCGCAACGCGCTCGGCGGGCTGGAGGAGCGGCACCAGCGCTGGAAGTCCACCCACCGGAGCCTCGCCGCTCGCATGCTCGGCGGGGCGCACGGATCGGGCTACACGGCGGGCGTCCCGTACCTGGCCGAGTGCCTGGACAACCGGCTCTTCTGGCAACGCGGTGACCAGCGCGGCGCGGGCCACCCGTCCTGAGGCACGGTCAGAAGGAGTGCACCGGAAGGTACTTGCTGTCGCAGGTGAGGACGGCGCGCTCGCTCCCTTCGGGGCTGGTCGTGAGCGTCGCTGGGGCCGCGCGGCACACGTGGCAGATCGCCGCGGCCGGCTCGCCCGTGTCGAAGAAGCTCCGAAAGAACCCGACGGCCCGTTGTCGACGGATAGGTGCCCGGTCGAGGTGGTTGAGGGCTTGCACCCGTCCGGGCTCCGTCGGTACGAGCTGGGGGATCCGACCGGCCGTCTCGACCGCCTTCCAGGGCGCGGTGAGCTCGACCGGAGCGCCGTCACGGGTTCGGCCCCGCGGCCCCGGTCACCCGTTGACCCGAAACGGGCGCCGGGTGGCAGCACGGACACCCGGTGGCCGGTCCCGTTCGAACCGTCGGTCGAGCGGAGCCGTCATCGGCACCCGGCTGGAATCCGCCGTGCCCGGCGGCGCCCTCTCCGTAGGTGCTCCGGGCCGCCTCGCATCCGGGTCTGGACGGGCGGCCGCGAGGAGTGAACCGCCGGGTGGCGGGTAGGCGCCGGATAGTCCCGGCCGAGCTGCTGGAAGGGCGGGCCCGGCCTGCGCGGCGAGGAGGCAGACATGTCCGCACGTGCTCCGGACCCGGGACCACGCCACACGCCTCGACCGACCGTACGGGGCGGCGGCGTACCCCCGGGCGAGACTCCGCCGGGCGAGTCGAGCAGCGGCTCCGGACCCACGCGGGCGCACGAGGGCAGGCACCTGGTCGCGCACCCCGTCCCGTGGTGGAGGTGAGCACCATGTCCTCCGCTGCCGCGCCACACGCGACCTCCTCCTCCTCCTCCTCGTCCGACTCAGCGGCCCCCTGCCGATTGCTGCTGGTCCGCCACGCGAAGGCCGTGCCCAAACACGTGGCCGAGGACTTCGAACGCTCCCTGAGCGACCGCGGACGAGCTGAAGCGGCGGAGACGGGCCGTTGGCTCGCTGCATCGGGCTTCGAGTTCCATCTGGTGCTGTGTTCCCCGGCCCGCAGGACGCGGGAGACGTGGGAGCTGATCGCCCCGGCCCTGCCGGACGTGCCACCCGCCGTCTACGACGACACGGTCTACGATGCGGCCCCGGAAGCCCTGGCCACCGTACTGGCGGAGCGGGGAGCGGGGCTGAGCCACGTGATGCTGGTCGGCCACAACACGGGCATCCACGAGCTGGCCACGTCGCTGTGCGGGACCGGCCCGCCCGAACTGCTGGAACGGCTGAGGGAGGAGCTCCCGACGTCGGGTGTCGTGGTGGTGGACCTTCCGGGCGGGTGGGAGGACCTGACCCCGGGCGACGGCCACGGTGGTCACTTGACTGCGTTCTGGGCACCTGCCCACCAGGATCCGCCGGAGCACTGACCGCGTGCCGGGTTCGCCGGTGGCGCCGAGCGCTCCGACGACCGGCATGCCGGAGCGGTGGTGTGTGCCCGGGGCCTCGCGACGGTCGGCGTACCCGAGGTGCTCGTCCCGACGGAACTCGGGAGCGGACTCGATCTGAATTCGTACGTGCACAACGGGGAAGGCGGGGCAGACGCCGTTCAAGAGGTTGGTTGATCCTTTCGTGCACACCGGAGGAGTTGGTTTCACGTGACCGAGCACGTGTGGAGCTACAAGTCGACGTCGGGCCACCTGGCCGGTACCGATCTCACCGGCTACAAGGTCGAGGCGGTCGACGGAAGCATCGGCAAGGTCGACAAGCACTCCGACGAGGTCGGTGACGCCTACCTGGTCGTCGATACAGGGGTGTGGATCTTCGGAAAGGAAGTGCTCCTGCCGGCCGGCACCGTGATCGCCGTCGACCCGGAGGAGCGCACGATCCACGTGGAGCGCACCAAGGAACAGATCAAGGGCTCCCCGGAGTTCCACCGGGACGCGCACCTCGGCGACGCGGGCTACCGCGAGCAGCTGGCCCTCTACTACGGCCCCGCCGGCCCCTTCGGCGGCCCGTTCGTCTGACCCGCCGTGCGGGAGGGGCCCGGACCCGACGGGGCCGGGCCCCGGTTCAATCCGCCGTACGGCCGTCGACGGGGATGTCCAGCCCGTCGGCGAGGGCGGCGAGGGTCGTCCCCAGGGGGAGCGCGACGCGGGTGGCGGCGTGCCGGTCGCCTCGGGTCGGGTCCCTGTTGACGATCAGTACGGGTTTTCCCGCCTGGGCTGCCTGCCGGACGAACCGGAGGCCGGACATCACCGTCAGCGAGGACCCCAGGACCAGGAGTGAGGTCGCCGCATCGACCAGTGCGCGGCAGCGCTCGACCCGGCGCGGGGGAACGGTCTCGCCGAAGAACACCACGTCCGGTTTGAGGATGCCGCCGCACTCCGAGCAGGGCATGACGGTGAAGTCTCCGACCTGTTCGTCGGTGAGGTCGGCGTCACCGTCCGGATTCAGTGGGGCGGCCACGGGCTCGAAGCCCGCATTGGCCCCTTCCAGCCGCCGGGCGAGTTCCCGGCGCGTGCTGGAGGCGCCGCAGGAAAGGCAGAGCACCCGGCCCAGACTTCCGTGGAGTTCCACCACGTCCTCGCTGCCGGCGGCCTGGTGCAGGCCGTCGACGTTCTGGGTGATCACCGCCGAGAGCAGGCCGTGCCGCCCGAACGCGGCCACGGCCCGGTGCCCCGCATTGGGCCGGGCGCGGCCGAAGGTGCGCCAGCCCAGGTGACTGCGTGCCCAGTAGCGGCGCCGGGCGAGGGCGCTCGTGGTGAATTCCTGGTAGGTCATCGGGGTGTGCCGGCGCAGGCTTCCGCCCTCGCCCCGGTAGTCGGGGATGCCCGACTCGGTGGAAAGGCCCGCCCCGCTGAGTACCAGCACGCCGCCGGTCCTCAGCGCGGCGGCGACCGGCTCCGGATCCGTGGTGCCCGGCCGCAGGTCCTCGGCGGGGGTCCAGCTCAGAGTGGGGCGCGTACGCATGTGGCCAGCGTACGGAACGGGCCCGACACCGGCACCGGACCGTGCCCCGTGCGGCCACCCGGCGGGTGCGGGATCCGGGCGGTCATCCCGCAGCCCGCCGACCGGGCCGCAGACCGACGGCGGCCGGGCAGTCGTGGCGGCCGACCGTCGCCCTTCGACCGCGCGGCAGGAATCGACGCCCTACGCGAGGTCGAACCGGTCGAGGTTCATCACCTTGTCCCAGGCGGAGACGAAGTCACGGACGAACTTCTCTTCCGCGTCCTTCGACGCGTAGACCTCCGAGAGCGCCCGGAGCTGGGCGTGCGAACCGAAGACGAGGTCCACCGCGGTCGCCGTCCACCTGACCTCGCCCGTGGCGTGGTCCCGGCCCTCGAACACGTTCTCCGCCGACTCCGACGCCTTCCACTGCGTACCCATGTCGAGCAGGTTGACGAAGAAGTCGTTGGTCAGCGCCTCCGGGCGGTCCGTGAACACGCCGTGCCGGCCCTGCCGGAACCCGGTGTTCATGGCCCGCATGCCGCCGATGAGCACGGTCATCTCGGGAGCGGTCAGGTTCAGCATGCTGGCCCGGTCCAGCAGCAGCGCCTCCGGCGACAGCTTCTCGCCCGCCCGCAGGTAGTTCCGGAACCCGTCCGCCGCCGGTTCGAGGACGGCGAAGGACTCCACGTCGGTCTGCTCCTGCGAGGCATCCGTGCGCCCCGGTGCGAACGGCACCTCGATGTCGTACCCGGCGTTCTTCGCGCCCTGTTCGACGGCCGCGCAGCCGCCCAGCACGATCAGGTCGGCGAGCGAGACCTTCTTCCCTCCGCCCTGCGCCCGGTTGAAGTCCTGCTGGATCCCCTCCAGCTTCCGCACCACCTCGGTGACCTCGGGCAGGTCGTTGGCCTCCCAGTCCTTCTGCGGCGCGAGCCGGATCCGGGCTCCGTTGGCCCCGCCCCGCATGTCGGTGCCGCGGAAGCTCGACGCCGCCGCCCAGGCGGTGGTGACCAGCTGGGGAAGGGACGGCCCCGAGGCGAGGATCGTGCGCTTGAGGGCGGCGACGTCCTCGGCCGCGACCAGCTCGTGATCGACCGCGGGTACGGGGTCCTGCCACAGCTGCGGTTCGGGGATCCACGGGCCGAGGAAGCGCGAGACCGGACCCATGTCGCGGTGCAGCAGTTTGTACCAGGCCTTGCCGAACGCGTCGGCGAGCCGGTCCGGGTTCTCGTGGAAGCCCTTCGCGATCGGTGCGTAGACCGGGTCCATCCGCAGCGCGAGGTCCGTCGTCAGCATCATCGGCGCGTGCCTCTTCGACGGATCATGGGCGTCCGGCACCGTGCCCTGGGCCGCGGGGTCCTTGGGGGTCCACTGCTGGGCACCGGCGGGGCTCGTGGTCAGTTCCCACTCGTACCGGAACAGGTTGTCCAGGTAGCCGTTGTCCCACGTGGTGGGCTCGGTGGTCCATGCGCCCTCCAGCCCGCTGGTGAGCGCGTCGGCGCCGCTGCCGGTGCCGTAGGTGTTCTTCCAGCCGATCCCCTGCTGCTCGATCGGGCAGGCCTCGGGCTCGGGCCCGATGTAGTCGGGGCCGACCGCACCGTGGCACTTGCCGAACGTGTGGCCGCCGACGATGAGCGCGACCGTCTCCTCGTCGTTCATGGCCATGCGCGCGAACGTCTCGCGAATGTCCCGGGCGGCGGCGACCGGGTTCGGGTCGCCGTTGGGCCCTTCCGGATTGACGTAGATCAGGCCCATCTGCACGGCGCCGAAGGGGCCGGAGAGTTCCCTGTCGCCGCTGTAGCGCTCATCGCCGAGCCACGTGTCCTCGGGCCCCCAGAAAATCTCCTCGGGTTCCCAGATGTCCTCCCGCCCGAAGGCGAAGCCGAACGTCTTGAAACCCATCGATTCCATGGCGCAGTTTCCTGCGAACACCAAAAGGTCGGCCCATGAGATCTTCCGACCGTATTTCTGCTTGACCGGCCAGAGCAGACGGCGTGCCTTGTCGAGACTCGCATTGTCGGGCCAGCTGTTGAGAGGGGCGAACCGCTGGGCGCCGGCTCCGCCGCCACCCCGGCCGTCGGCGATGCGGTACGTTCCCGCCGCATGCCAGCTCATCCGGATGAAGAGCGGGCCGTAGTGGCCGTAGTCCGCGGGCCACCAGTCCTGCGACGCCGTCATCACGTCGAAGACGTCCCGCTTCAGGGCGTCGAAGTCCAGGGTCGCGAGCTCTTCCGCGTAGTCGAAATCGTCCCCCATCGGATTGGCCAGGGGCGAATTTTGGTGCAGAACCTGAAGGTCCAGCTGGTTCGGCCACCAGTCCCGATTCGACCTGGGGCGGGTCGGCGTGGTGGTCGGGGCAGGGATTACTGGGTTCTCGCTGTCGCTGCCGGACACGTCCGTCCTTCTTCCTGTGTCGATGTTTCCATCTGCTGGCTGCTTGCGTCGGCGCGTCCGTATGTTCGCGCACCGAAGGGCCCGTCGCTACGAGAACACGCAGGGCGTGGGCGCGTAGAAAACACTCGGAATTCGGATCGGTGTCACGGCCCGACGGTTCCGCTTCCTGCCGGGCCCTGATCTATGTCGCTAACGTTCTGCTGTCCCGCCGAGCCGAAAAGGTGAGCCGATATGAGTGACCTGCTGGAGCGACTTCGATGGCGTGGCTGGCGGATGACGTCCCAGCGGCGTGTCGTCGTGGAGGTCCTCGACGGAGATCACGTGCACCTCACGGCGGACGAGGTGCACGCCCGCGCGGCGCAGCGGCTGCCCGAGATCGCCCGGGCGACCGTCTACAACACCCTGGGCGAGCTGGTCGCGATGGGGGAGGTGGTGGAGGTTTCCGTACAGGGTCGGGTCAAGCGCTTCGACCCCAACGCGCACCACGCGCACCAGCACTTGGTGTGCACGGGCTGCGGCACCATCCGCGACGTGCACGCGGCCGGCACGCCGGCCGATCTGCCGCCGCAGGAGCGGTTCGGCTTCACCGTGTCCGCGGTCGAGGTCACCTACCGCGGGTTGTGTCCTTCCTGTGCCTCCGGGACGGCTCGGGCGTGACCGGGTGACCGGGTGACCGTGGCCGTGTTCGTGTTCGTGTTCGTGCGGAGCCCGCGCCCCGGGCCCGGTACGCGCCGGGGGTGGTGCCCGTCCGCCGGGGGAACGCACGGACCGGGGCCGTGGCCCCGCTCGGGCCGGCGCGGGGATCCGGTCGCCGGGGACCTCAGTACAGCGGGCCGGAAGGGAACCCGTGATCCGGCGGGAGGGGATCGGGCAGGACGGGAGCCGGCTGAGCGGCGGCTCCCTGCGCGCGCCGGACGGCCAGGCGCGCGGGCCACTCGATCGCCCACATGATCGCAGCGGCTCCCGCCAGCGCCCAGAAGCCGTCGGCGTGCAGACGGGGGTCCACGAACGCGGAGGCCGCACAGATCAGCCACAGCACCAGGCAGTGGTAGGCGACGAGCACGATCGAGGCGGCTCCCGGTACGGGCAGGGACAGCGTGATGCGCGGCAGCAGGAAGAGGGACGCCACGGCACACAGGGCGAGCGCTTGCCGCCACCCCGGCGCAGCGTCGAGCCGGACTCCGTCCAGCACGAGCGAGGCGAGCGCGAGTCCGGCGGCATTGAGCAGTACGGCGGCCAGCGAGCGCGCAGCCGCGCGGCTGGTACGGCGGCGGAACAGGGCGAAGCAGGTTCCGACCGTGGTGGCAACGGCCGCCACCAGCAGCCCCGAGACGAAGACCGGCCACAGTCCGGCCAGGTGCGCGGACAGCCCTGCGGCGCCGCAGACCCGTACGCCGGCCCAGAGGGCCAGCGGGTACGCAGCGAGCAAGGCCAACGAGCGGACCAAGGCATGCAGCACGCCGAGGAACACCAGACGGCGCACCGGGGCGAAGAACTCCCGGTCCGAGCCCCAGACGTCGGGCTCCTCCGTGAGGAGCCCCCGGGCCCGTCGCAGGGACGGCCGCACCAGCAGGGCCGTCAGGCTCGACGCCGCCCACACGCCTGCGCTGACGAGGGCGGCCATCAGCGCCACCGCCAGTACCTGCCGGCCTGTCGAACCGGTCAGCCGGAAGTCGACGACCAAGACGGCGGCCACCGCCACGCCGGCAGCCGCCGAAGCCAGTCGGAGGATGACGCCGGCGCCCCTTTCCGTACGTCCCTGCCAGAGCCCGGTATCGGCCGTCATCGGCCCGCCCCCTCGTCCGTCGCGACTCCCATGGAAGGCATGCCCTGCTCGAGCCCTCGCCAGCCATGTGCGGCCACGCCGGTACGGCGAAGCCGAACGGACCCCGGACCGGGAATTCTCCGGCGGCCCGTAGCCGCCCCGAGCGCCGACGGGCCGGCCTAGGTGTATTGACCCGCAGCGTTGTTGACTCGGCTGATGGGTGGGTGTCCGCCGAGTGCGGTGTGGCAGCGGTGGTGGTTGTAGGTGTGGAGGAAGTCTGCCAGGGCTGCTGTCCGCTCGGTGTTGCTGGTGTAGGGCCGGAGATAGGCCCACTCGTCCAGCAGGGTGCGGTTGAAGCGTTCGACCTTGCCGTTGGTCTGCGGCCGGTAGGGCCGGGTTCGTTTGTGGGTGATCCCGGCCTTGGTCAGGGTCTGGGTGAACAGCTTCGACTTGTAGCAGGAGCCGTTGTCGGTCAGGACGCGTTCGACGGTGATCGCGTGGTCGGCGAAGAATGCGTTCGCCCGCTCCCAGAAGCCGATGGCGGTCTCCTTGCGTTCGTCGGTCAGGACCTCGCTGTAGGCCAGGCGGGAGTGGTCGTCGACCGCGGAATGGACGTAGGAGTAGCCGATCACCGGTGTGTTGCTCTTGCGCTGGCCGGTGGTGGCCTGGCGGTTGCGGTCGCCGGCTGACCGGCCCACGACGCGCCATCCGCCGCCGTCGGGGATGTTGCCGAGCTTCTTGATGTCCACGTGGACCAGTTCACCGGGCCGGGTCCGCTCGTAGCGGCGGACCGGCTCGCCGGTGGGCCGGTCGAGCCAGGCCAGGCGGTTCAGGCGGTGCCGGACGAGGATCCGGTGCACTGTGGAGGCGGGCAGGCCCAGGATCGGGCCGATGCGGGCCGGGCCGAGCTTGCGGTCGGTCCGCAGCCGGCACACATGGTCCTCGACCGTGGCCGGGGTGCGGTGCGGCGTCGTGCGGGGCCTGCTGGAGCGGTCCGCAAGGCCCGCTTCGCCCTCGGCACGCCAGCGGCGGACCCACTTGTGGGCCGTGGGACGCGATATCCCCATCTCCGCGGCCACGTGCGCGACCGGACGCCCGGCCAGAACACGTTCGACCAGGATCCGCCTGCCGTGCACGGTCAGCCGGGCATTACGGTGGGACACGAAGACCTCCGTGTGTGGTGTGGAGCCTAGACACCTCCACCACACCGGAGGTCTTCGCCATGATCAAGACCCGACACCGTTAACAACGCTCGTGATCAATACACCTAGGCCGGCCGGTGCGCGCCCGCGGCTACCGCCCCCCGCCGCGCGCGCACGCGCAACGGGGGGCGGCCGGGAGCGGGGTGGATCACTTGCCGGGGCACTCCTTCCAGGCCAGGTGGTAGATGGTGTTGATGCTGCCGTCGGTGGAGTCCATCGTCATGTAGCTGGTCGACGAGGGGGACGAGGTGCCTCTGGTCACGCGCAGTTCGGTGTTGATGTTGAAGTTCCGCTGCACCCCGCACGGCGCCCAGACCAGTTGGGCCCAGTCGGTCACGTCGGTGGCCTGCCAGTTGTCCTCCTGGGGGCCGCTGAAGTTGTGCGTGCGCGCGGCGGTGTCCGGCGAGCCCTGGAAGTAGTACGAGGCCTTCTCGGTGGCCTTGGCGCCCGGCGCGAGCGAGGCGTAGCCGCGGTAGTCGGCGCTGGCGACCGCGTAGGTGAATCCGTGGGGCACGTGCACGATCAGGCTGAGCTGGCAGTTCTTGCGCGCTGCCGTGGGCGGGGCGCCGCCGCCGATCTGGGCCAGGTACTGGCTGTACGTCACGGTGAAGGCGGTGTTGTCCTGGGACACGGCGACCTGAGCGGTGTCCTTGGGGCACCCGGATCCGTTGACCGTGGCGACTTCGATCACGATGCGGTCGGGCGGCGGGTTCACGATCGTGGAGGGGGTGGCGTGCGTGGGCAGGGTGGCGGTGAGCAGGGCGCCGATCGCGCCGCTCACGAGGAATCCGCCGGACATGGTTCTCCGATCCACTGCTTCGGTACCGGGCGGCGCGCAGGCGGGGGTGCCTGCGTGCCGGTGGGTGGGGGGTGCGGCCGGCCAGAGCGGGGCCGGGTCGTCACAGACCGGTGTGCAGGGTGGAACGGGGCAGGCCCAAGAAGGGGAATTTGGGCATGTCCCTGACAATTCCCGATCGGTGAAGACCGGGTGCCCGAATCGTAGGAACCCCGGGCGGCCCCGACCAGGGCGATGTCCGGCCAATCGCGCGGCCCCGCCCGGACCGGCCGGATCCGGACGACCGGCCGGAGGCCGAAGAGCGGAATCAGGCCGCGGTCGACCGGGCCAGCCGCTCGACGCGGGCCACGAACTCCGCGGGATGGAACGGCTTCGCGAGACAGTCGCTCACACCGGCCTCCAGCGCGCGCACCGTGCACTCCGGATCCGCCGGCGGCAGCGCGAGGATCGGCACCCGCCCGTGCTCGGGGTGCCGGCGGATCTCCTCGAACAGCGCCACCTCGTCCAGGCCCGGCCCGGTGCGCTCGCAGATCACCAGGGAGATCGGGCCGGCGCTGCCCAGCAGGGAGACGGTGTCCGCCCCGGTCCCGCCGTCGACCACGGTGAACCCGCGGGCCACGAGGAGGCGCTCCAGCAGGCCCCGGAGGGTGGTCTCCTTCGCCACGAGGAGGATCCTGTCCGGGGTGTCGCCGCTCATGTCTGTCCTCTTCATCCGTGTGGGGGTCCCGCAGAGCCTACGAGGCGGCGCGTGTGCACGCCCGCTCCGGGGCACCCCATCCGGTAGCTTCGGTCCATGAGCACAGAGCCGCAGAGCTTTGAGATCCTGCTGGTGCCCGGGCACATCCAGAACCTGCGCGGTGAGTCCCCCGCGGACCGGGCCCTGCGGTCGGCCACGGTCGAGGCGACCGGCGAAACGGGTGCCTCGGGCTATCCCCGCTACCGCGGGCAGGGCGTGGAGGCCGACATCGACCCGAGCACGCGCACGGTCGAGGCCCTGCTGGTCGACGGCGCGGAGCTGGACTACGGGCTGGTCGCCATGATCGCTCCCGAGCGGGAGCGGGGCGGCGGCAAGCGCTGAAGGGGTGTCCCGAGGTCCTGTCGTCACAGTGGCGTCGCGGGCCCGACGGGACGTTGACGACAGGACCTGGGCGCGGGATCCGGACCCCGGGAGGAGGGACGGGCGACGCGCCGCTCCGAGCCGGCACCGGCCATTTCGCACGCACGGTACGTACGGTCGCGGTGATGCCCCGTAGCCTCGATGTGCGGCCGCCCCCGTGCGAAGGGCCGCCGTACGCGAGCCACCTCCCTGCCCCGCCCACCCCCTGAGCGGAGAACCACAGATGGCACCCACCCTCGCCCTCAAGCCCGGTACGGCCTGGTCCGACGCGTGGCGGCGGTCCCTGGCCGCCGCCCCCGAAGCCTTCCGAGACGACCGCGTCCTCAACCTCTGGGCCGGCTCCTGGCAGCCCGACGGCCGCAGCCTGCCCGCCACCAGCCCGGTCGACGGCAGCCCCGTCGCGGGCCCCCCGCGGCTCGACCCGCAGACCGCGGGCGCGGCCGTACGGGCCTGCCTCGACGAGCACCGCGCCTGGCGGCACGTCCCGCTGCCCGAACGGCGCGCCCGGGTCACCGCCGCCCTCGACGCCCTCACCGAGCACCGGGACCTGCTCTCCCTCCTGCTGGTGTGGGAGATCGGCAAGCCCTGGCACCTCGCCCGGGCCGATGTGGACCGGGCCGTGGACGGCGTCCGCTGGTACGTGGAGCACATCGAGGCCATGGCCGACGGCCGTTCCCCGCTCGCCGGGCCCGTCTCCAACATCGCGAGCTGGAACTACCCCATGTCCGTGCTGGTCCACGCCATGCTCGTACAGGCCCTCGCGGGCAACGCGGTCATCGCGAAGACCCCCACCGACGGAGGCCTCGCCTGCCTCACCCTCGCCGGCGCGCTGATCCGCCGCGAGGGCATCCCCGTCACCCTGGTCAGCGGCAGCGGGGCCGAACTGTCCGAGGCCCTCGTACGCTCCCCGGAGATCGGCTGCGTCTCCTTCGTCGGCGGCCGCGACACCGGAGCGCGGATCGCCACCGCCGTCACCGACCTCGGCAAGCGCCACATCCTGGAGCAGGAGGGCCTCAACACCTGGGGCATCTGGGAACACACCGACTGGTCCGCGCTGACGGCGGTCATCCCCAAGCTCTTCGACTACGGCAAGCAGCGCTGCACCGCCTACCCGCGCTTCGTCGTCCAGCGCACCGCCTTCGACGCCTTCCTCGCCGCCTACCTGCCGGCCGTCGCGTCCATCCGCACCGGCCACCCGCTCGCCGTCGCGCACCCCGAAGACCCGCTGCCCGAGCTGGACTTCGGCCCCCTCATCAACGCGGCCAAGGCCAAGGAGCTCACCGACCACGCCGCCGAGGCCATCGAGCGGGGCGCCGTACCGCTCTACCGCGGCACGCTGGACCCGGCCCGCTTCCTGGAGGGCCAGGACACCTCCGCGTACATGGCCCCGCTCACGCTGCTCAGCCCGCCGGCCTCCTCCCCGCTCTACCACGCGGAACCCTTCGGGCCCGTCGACACCATCGTCCTCGTCGACACCGAGGCGGAGCTGCTCGCCGCGATGAACGCCTCGGGCGGCGCCCTCGTCGCGACCCTGTCCACCGACGATCCGGCCACCTTCGCCCGGCTCGCCCCGCAGATCCGGGCCTTCAAACTCGGCCACGGCAAGCCCCGCTCGCGCGGCGACCGCGAGGAGCTCTTCGGCGGGTTCGGCGCATCCTGGCGCGGCGCGTTCGTCGGCGGTGAACTGCTCGTGCACGCCGTCACCGACGGCGTGGACGGCGAACGGCTGCCCGGCAACTTCCCCGAGTACCAGCTGATGCCGTAGCCCGCGGGGCGGTAAAACGACAATGCCCTCCGTCACCGCGCTGCGGTGACGGAGGGCATGCGTGGCCCTCAGACGATCATCAGTCTCCCGAGGTCCAAGGAATCTGCCCCTCGGGCTCGAAGAGAGCCGCGTAGAGGGACACTTGGTCCCGACCCTCGACGAGAGCGATGGAAACCGCCTGTTCCAAGTGGTCGGACGGCAGGAGGGTGAACCCATGAGTGGTCAGGACCGACGCGACGTCGGACTCCGCCGGTCCCATGTGCCCCAGAGGTGACACCAGCGCCCCCACGCCGAGACCGTCCTCGCCGAATGTGAGGATCACGGCGTAGGGCCCGACCATCGACAACTTGACGATCAGCGGGCGTGCAGCGTTCACGACGTAGGTGAAACAGACGTCGCAACTGGTGTCCGTGTCGTCCTCTACCGGGCCGATGTGACCCAGCTCGCGGAGAATGGTGTCGAACGGCTCCCGGTTGGTAACTGAGTTCCTGACGAACTGAAAATGCGGGGAGCTGAGATCGCCGTAGGAACTACGCAGCTGCTCCTCGTAGACGGATCGGACGAACTTCTTGGCCTTGCTCCGGCCCATTGGTGTTCCTGCCCCTTCGGGGTCGGCCGGGAACCGGAGTTCCGTGCTCCCAGGCATACGCGGAATAGGCGTCGGCCTCGGCCCGAGAGTTGAACACCGAGGTCGGGGTCGTGTTGTGAACGAGGACTGGAGTGGCTTCAGCCAGCACATAGTACGTGTGCGCGCTGGGGTGGCGTCATCTGCAATTTCGCAGGTCAGCGCGATTCGGCCAGTCCGTGGGAGTGCGTGGAAGTGCCGTGCTGTGCGCCCCTGTTGCCGTCGGCGTGCCGTCAGACGGCTACGCGCGCGAGGGGGGAGGTGGGTAAAGCCCACGGAGCCGACCGACCCCACATCCGGGCCTCCGCCCCGGCCAACTCCCCGCCGTCGCCTCGCCGTCGGCCTGGCGCTCGCCGTGCGGGCACGTCAGGCTTTCTCCGCGCTTCCGGTACAACGCTGTGCTGTTTCTGCGCGGCCTGGTCGCTGGCCGGCCCGCGTCAGCGGGTCGCCTTGAAGACGTAGGGAAAGTTTGGACGCACCCGGCTTTGACGCTACGCCGCAACGGCTGGTGGAGATGCACGGCTGGGGCTGTGACCTGGTCAGCCCGAGGGATGGGTTCAGACGCAACCAACCTCCCCGACCCATCCCCGACGTTGCCGTCACCGTTGCCGTCAAACGCCGTTCATCTACCGGGCTTGATGAGCGAATCGCATGGCTATCAGGGACTCTCGTGTGCCCTACGCCAAGATCGAAATGGTTCCAAAGTGGAAATTTCAGAGGCTGCACGCTCAAGGATCATCGAGAAATCGAAGGTCAACTTATCGAGCATGTCTTCCATGCTGGCGCAATTGGCATACTCGACACTGGGCGACGGTTTCCAGGAAGTCCTGGAATGGCAGCGAATTTCATATGAGTCATTCACTCGCTCGAAGGTGATGCTCCGTTCCACGCCTTGCGAATAGAAGTCAACCTTACCAGTGTCGTTCAGCTTCAAGCTTTCGACCAGGGCGGGTACCTGTTCGATCAAAGTCGACATGTCGTACGACACATCGAAACTCCAATCCGTACTTCCGAATCCCGCGATATGAAAACTGCAGCCCACGTCGGACAAGATCCGACATCCCTGCATCACCAGGTATTCATAGTCGGCCGTGTCCTCTAGCGGTTCGAGCGCTATCGATGAAGCGACCGAACCAGAGGGGCATGAGATTCTGAATTCAAATGGCACTGCGATTGATCCTTTCGCGAAAGCGAGATTCGCGCCAATGGTGACGCTAAGGCGTGGGGCCGAAGACCGGATAGGCGGTCCCGTTACCGCGGTGCGGTAACGGGGGCCATCGGTGCTACATCACCCTCTACGGCGAGCCGCCCTCATGCGGAGGACGGTCCCGAGAGGCATATCAGACGGAACTCTCCGGATATCCGTAGTGCTGCCCGTTCCGAATGAAGACCCGCCAGGCCTCCATGCTCCCGGAACAGTCAGGGAACAGCTGAAGCCGAAAACCGGGTTCCCAATACACCGTCAGGCTTCCTGCCTCGCCGAACGTCACCTCCCTGACTCGTGGACGCAGCTGTCCGAGGATTCCGTTCAGGGTCGCGGCACGTGCGTCGTAGACCGTCCGGAACCGGTCGAAGGCATCGTCCCCGGCTCCCTGCTGCGGGTATCTCATGTCGCGGGAACCCAGGAGTGCCTTTCCTTCGTGCAAGATCCGGAAAGGGCACTGAACATGGGCCATGACGATGTCGCCATGAGCGGAAGCGAGCTCGACCACACCCATGCCGGCCGCCCTGCCGACAGAGCGAACCTCCGCCCCTTCCAGGAGCCGACCGATTTCCAGAGCTTGCTGATCAGCAACCACGGAACATTCCCTTGCCCTCTTCCACGATGCGGTGATAGTCATACCCGCGTCCGGTGATTCTGTCGTGCAAGGAGCGGCGCTCGGCAGGCGTTATCTCTCGCTTGATTTTGCCTTCGATGGCACGCACCGCATCCTTGAACTCCTTGTTCTCCGCCTGATTTCCTCGCGGAGACTTCTTGCCGTCATCGTCGAGGTTTCTTCGAGTCCCTTCTCCCAGTCGAATCCACCGTCATTGTGTACCAGGACCGCAGTACCGCCCGCCAGCACGTAGTACGTGTGGAGGCTGGCGACGTTCAGGTTGTAGGTGCGCTGCTCAGCGCCGAAGGCGCGGGTGGCTTTCAGGACGACAGCGACGGGCTGCGCTTCCGTCCTGCCGGTCTCCGGATCCGTGGCGAGGGCCAGGTCACCGTTCTCCAGCTCCTCGATGGGCTTCGAGCTGCCGTCGGCCAACTGGACATGGGTGCCGGCCTGGAAGCTGTTGACCACGCTGGCCGCGTTGACGAGGCGCTGGATCGGTACCCCGCCGTTGCCCTTCTTCATCGAGGCCTTGACGCCCTTGAAGAGGACCTTGCCGACCTTGCCGATACCGTAGGTGGCCGCCGAGATGGCCAGGTCGATGGAGATGCTGACTGCCGCGTCCTTGCACGCCTGACCCTCACCGCCCGCGCAGTCGAGCGGATCCCTGAGTCCGATCACTTCGAGGTAGTCGACATCCGGGGTGGTGCCCATCCAGCCCATCTGGCCCGCCGCCTGGCAGAAGCCGGCGTCTTCGTCTTTCGCCGACGACCCCCTGACGGTGTACGTCGCGCGGGTCCAGGTCTCAAGGTCGGCCTCGTAGCTGTGCTGGGGGCTGGCGAACCGGTACTTGGCAATCATCTCCTCGTGAGTGGGATGTACTTGCCGTTCACGCTGATCGACTTGCCCTGCTTTTTGACCGTTGCCTGCGGACCCTTGCCGCTCGGGTTGCCGTTGCCCTTGGGTGCCGTGGCCTTCTCGTGGTAGTCCGGGTCGAAGTCTCCGTACGTCCCGTTGCTTCCCGAGCAGTACGCAACGCCGAAGCACTCTCCAGCCCCGTCGGGTCGCTCTGGTTGACCGGGTCGCCGTTGGAGTAGGTGTACCCGTTCATCTGGAGCGGGTCGGTGATGTCGATGATCGGGGCGACGGAGAGGAAGCGGCCGGTCGAGGGGTCGTACTCGCGGGCCCCGATGTGGGTCAGGCCCGTGGTGTTGTCATCGGTGCCCACGCCCAAGAAGGTGCGCTTGTCGGGCCACTTGTTCTGGTCCCCGCCGCGGACGTTGCCGTACGGGTCGAACTTCCGGTTGCTGATCGCCTGGCCCGCGGCCTGGTCGATGGAGGTGGTGCCGGTGCCGTGGTGGTCGGACAGGGTGACCGTGAGCGTGTGGCCGGTCGCCTTGCCGAAGGTGCGGGCCTTGTTCACGGTGATCTCGGACTCGCCCAGGTAGAGGGTCCGGCTGGAGCCGGTCTCCTGGATGAGACGGTTGCCGTCGGCGCCGTGGACATAGGTGGTGGTGTCGCCGAAGGACCACTGCTGGTTGGGTCCGCCGGCGCAGGCGAACAGGATCAGGTCCGTGCCGTCGGCGCTGTTGCCGTTGGGCACGTCCACGCACTTGTTGGTGATCGGGTATGCCCGGGCTGACGGCCTTGGTGAGCTTGTTGTGACGGTCCCATTCCGGGGTCTGGGTGTCACCGCCGATGGTCCGGCGGGTGGTGTTGCCCGCGGCGTCGTACCCGTACGTGGACTGCAGGGTGACGGTGGAGCCCGGGTCCCGGGTGACCGCGTCGACCTGGGTCAGCGCGTGCGGCTTGGTGGTGACGGGCGGCAGGGAGCCGCCGCCGGGGACGGTGACGCCGTAGGAGTAGGTGTACTCGTCGTCCAACGCTGCGTTGGTCAGGTCGTGCGACGTCAGCTTGGTGCGGTTGCCGATCGTGTCGAACTCGTACGACTGGCGGTAGCCGTCACCGTCCGGGCAGGCCGTCACGTCGTCCTTGACCGGGCCGGTGCACGTCTTGCCCGACCAGGCCTGGGTGAGCTGGCCCAGGGTGTCGTGCTTGAAGCACTGGCGGTCGATCTTGCCGCCCGGCCGGGTGTCCGTGATCGAGTTGATGTTGCCGACCACGTCGTAGTCGTACGAGAGCGCCTTGACCCGGTGGTCCTTCGTCTCCCGGTCGGCGATGGACTCCTTGAGCCGGCCGGTGTTCTGGTTGTACAGGCTGGTGCTCCACACCCGGTACGGGGCGTTGCCCGACGCCGTGCGCAGGACCTGGCCGAAGGGGCTGTAGACCGTGTCGGCGGTGTACCAGGAAAGGCCCGACATGGTGACCGCGGCACCGTCGGCGTTGTAGCGGGTGATGAGCTTCTCGGCAGCCAGACCGCCGGGGGTGGAAGGGAGGGTGGACGACTGCACCTTGCCGGTGCGCGTGTAGGTGTTCGTGTACGTGTAGGTGCCGGCCAGGCCCGTGGTGGCCGGGGTCTCGGGGATGACGGTCTTGGTTCCGGTGGGTCGGTACTCGCTGTCGTAGCCGGTCACCGCCGAGACGAACGCCTTGCCGTTCTCGTCGAGCCGGGTGGCCGCGACCGGCTGGCCCTTGCCGCCGGGGAGGGTGTCGAAGGTCCAGGTCGCCACCAGCCGGCCGTCCGCCGCGTCGTTGCGCTGGGCGACCTTGCGCCCGAGGGCGTCGTACTTGAAGTGCTGGGGCCGCCCGGTGGCGTCGCGGCCCGAGCTGACCTGGTCGAGGTTGTCGTAGGTGAACTCGGCCGAGCCCAGATCGGGGTCGACGGCGGTCTTCTGGTTGCCGCGCACGTCGTAGGCGTACGTGGTGTCGCGCCAGGTCATCGGGCTGCTGGTGGTCAGGGCGTGCTGCGGCTTGACGGTGCGGCCCAGCGCGTCGACCGTGGTCTTGACCGCCTTGCTGCCTTGTAGCGGCGTCGGGTTGGCGCCGGCCGACATGGCCGTGCGGGTCAGGACCCAGTCGCCTCCGTACTCCGTCGTGGTCGAGTAGGGGGTTTGCGTCGCGTCGCTGTACAGGTTGGTCGAACGTACGGTGCGGCCCAGGCCGTCATAGGCGGTCTGCGTGGAGCTGGGAATGTGGAAGGCGGTCTCCGGGACGAAGACCTTCTTCTAGGGCTCGCCCTGCGCGTAGTAGCTGTTGTCGACCTGGCGGGCGGTGCCGTTGGCGCTGTAGTGGGTGTCGACGACCAGGCGCCCGCCGCCGAGGGCCTCCGTCTGGTTCTGCCGCGGGCGCAGCAGTCCGTCGAAGAGGCCAAGGCGGTCTCGTACGTTCCGTTGTCACGCAGGGTCCTGCTCGTGACGACGGTCGGCTCGTGTTCGCTGACCTGGTACTCGAACTTGTACGTCCGTTGGCGTCGGTGGCCTCCAGCGCGCTGCCGCGGCCGGGGTCGACCTTGCTGGTCGTGGTGTGGCCGAGCGCGTTGGTCCTCGTCACGCTGAACGGGGTGCCCATGGGCGGGTCGAAGGAGGTGGACGTCGGGTTGCCCGCCGCGTCGAGGACCTTGACGACACGGCCTGTGGAGTCGTACTCGGTGCGGTTGGTGGTGACCCATCCGGTGCCGGCCCCGTTGAGGGTGTCGACCTGGACGGGGTTGCCCTTGACCGGCGCGACGCCGAAGGCGTTCAGCGCGTCGTAGGCGGTGCGGGCGTCGGCGAGCACGGTTCCGGTGGCGGTCTGGGTGCGGTCGCCGGCCGTGCTGCGTACCTGATGGGTGAGGCCGATCAGGTGCGCCGCCGTGTTGTGGACGTAGCTGGAGGTGGAGCAGGTCACCTCCTCGGTCGTCCAGCCCGTGCCGTTGGAACTGAGCGTCTCCTTCTGGCTGCTCGTCGGCAGACCGTAGGTCGCGTCGTAGGTGTTCCGGATCCGGGAGAGGAAGGTCCTGCCGCCGCTGACGGCCTGGATCTTCTCGGTGCGCTCGGTGCCGGTGCGGTACGCCTTCAGGTCGGTCGTACCGGGCCGGGGGAGGGAGCCGTCTCCTTGCTCGTCGGCCACGTCAGCTCGCGCGAGTCGACGGTGCCGTCGGCCTTCGTGTAGGCGATCGACTCGGCGTCGAGGCCCTGGAGACTGGGCAGGCCCTCGCTCAGGTCCTGGGTGCCGGTGGAGTCCTTGACGAAGACCTTCGCGCGGCCGCCGTCCCCGGACATGCCGCGGAAGAAGCGGATCCGGTTCTGCGACTGCTCGGTGGCGTCCGGCTTGCCCGTGTTCCCGGTGACGCCCTTGCGGATCAGTACCGAGGCGTAGCCGCGCCACTGGTTGTAGGTGCGCAGCTCGGGCTTGGAGAACTCGGGTCGCGGTACCGGCCCGGCCTCCGCGCTGCGGGGGCCGGGCCGGGCTTCAGGCGATCGAGCGCTCAGGTGGGCGTGTCAGCTCACCTGGAGGGTGACGTCGTCCACGACGAAGGAGGTCTGCAGGGACTGGTCCTCCGTGCCGTTGAACTTCAGGGTGACGGTCTGCCCGGCGAACTGCGAGAGGTCGTAGGACTTCTCCACGTAGCCGGAGTTCGCGTTCAGGTTGGAGAGGGTCTCCAGCGTCTGGCCGGCCACCGAGACGGTGAACCGGTCGTAGACGACGTTCTCGTCCTCGTCCGTGTCGATGTGGAGGAAGAAGCCGAGCCGGTACGTGGAGCAGCCCGACGGGATGGTCAGCGTCTGCGCGGCGCTGTCCGTGTGCGTGGACCCGTACCCGGTCAGCCACGCCTTGTAGCTGCCGCCGTGCGGGGTCTGGCCGGACTGGTTGGTGATGACACCGGCGGTCGCGCTCCACGGACTGGAGCCGTTCTCGAAGCCGCCGTTGACCACGAGCTGGCGCGGTGTGCAGGAGCCGCCACCGGTGACGGTGAGGGTGTAGGTGGTGGTGTGGCTGACGGTGCCGGCGCCGGTGACCGTCAGGGTGTAGCTGCCGGGCGCGGTGCCCGCGCCGACCTGGAGCGACAGCGTCGAGGAGCTGCCGGACTGGACGGACGTCGGGCTGAGCGTCGCGGTGACACCGGCCGGCGCGCCGGAGACGGAGAGCGCGACGGTCTGGGCGGCGCCGCTCACGGTGGCCGTGTTGACCGTGGCGGAAGCGGAACCGCCGGGGGCCGCGCTGCCCGCGGACGGGCTGACGCCGATGGAGAAGTCCTGTGCGGGGGTCTCACCGCCGACCGCCTGCTTCCAGACGGCGTAGGCGACGCCGTCGGCGCTGCGGTTCAGCACCGTGGCGTTGATGTTGTTCGTGGTGTCGCAGGAGCTGTGGTAGCAGGGGTCGTAGGCGGCGTTGGCCGTGCCGCCCCACTTCGTGGCCTGCGCCGAGGTCTTGCGGGCGCTGGCCCCGGCCGCGTAGCCGGAGGTGGGGATACCGGCCTGCTGGAAGGAGTAGTCGTCGCTGCGGCCCTGGCCCTCGGTGTTCTCCTCGGGCGCCAGGTTCAGGGAGGTCCAGTACGCCTTCAGCGGGGCGGCGGTGGTGGAGTTGACGTTGTTGATGAAGTAGCCGCCGTTGGTGGAGCCCACCATGTCGAAGTTGTAGTAGCCCTTGATGGCGCTGCGCTGGGCGCTGCTCAGCTGGTTGACGTAGAACTCGGAGCCGTTGAGGCCCTGTTCCTCGTCGGTCCACCAGGCGAAGCGCACGTGCTTGGTCATCGTCGGGTTCTTCTGGGCGAGGACGAGGGCGTTCTCCAACAGCGTCGCGGAGCCCGAGCCGTTGTCGTTGATGCCGGGGCCGGCCGAGACGCCGTCGAGGTGCGCGCCGAACATGACGGTCTGGTCGGCGGGGCCGCCCGGCCAGTCGGCGATCAGGTTGTTCGACGGGTAGGTGCAGGAGGTGCAGTTCTGCTCGGTGACGGTGTAACCGGCCGCCTGCAGCTTGCCCTTCACGTACGCCAGCGACTGGGTGTAGCCGGCGCTGCCCGCACGGCGGTGGCCGCCGTTCTGGCTCGCGATGGTGTTGAACTGGGTCAGGTGCGCCTGAACCTTGGCGACGTCGATGTCCGGCGGGTCGTTGCCGGGCTGGGTCCCGCCGACGTTGAGCGAGTAGTCGACCGTGTGGGAGAGGGCCGCGCCCTGCCCCTTGACGACGACCGTGGACGCACCGGGAGCCGCGTTGGCCGTGGCGGTCAGGGTGAGCACCGAGGACTGGCCGGACTGCACGGTGGCCGGGTTGAAGGAGGCGCTCACGCCGGCCGGCAGGCCGGAGGCGGTCAGCGTCACCGACTGGGCGTTGCCCGTGGTGACCGCGGTGCCGACCGTGGTGGTGACGGAACCGCCCTGCTGGACGGTGCCCGAGGAGGGGCTCAGCGACATGGAGAAGTCGTTGTTCTGGCCGCTCGGGGTACAGGTCGGGTCGGCGGTCTGGGCGGGCACGCTGATCGCGTCCCAGGCCCCCTTGGTCTTGTTGAAGAGGTCACAGGTGGCGTCGAGCGACTTGGCGGAACTCAGCGTCGCCGTCCGGTACTTCTTGTAGGACATGCCGCTGGTCTTGAGCAGCATGCCGCCGTAGAAGATCTTGCCGGCGTTCTGCACGCCCACCCCGGTCAGGGTGGTGCCGTTGCAGGTGCTGCTGCTCGGCTTGCCGCCGCCGGGGCTGGTGCCCTCGGCCAGCAGGTAGAACCAGTGGTTCAGGGGGCCGGCCGCCGCGTGCACCTCGGTGCCGGGTATCGCGGAGCTGTAGCAGGCCGGGTCGTTGTTGACGGCCGGCGGGTTGTACATGTTCCGGATCGGGCCCCGGCCCTGGAGGTTGATGACCTCGCCGACCGTGTAGTCGGGGGTGTCGTACGGGGCCGGCTCGTTGGCGAAGGCCTCGGTCAGCGCGCCGAAGATGTCGCCGGTGGCCTCGCCGAGCCCGGACTCCTGGCCGCTGGTGCCGCCCGGGGTGTTGGAGTCGATCGCGTGCCCGTACTCGTGGGCCACCACGTCGATCCCGGCGATCCACTCGCCCGCGCTGTTGCGCCCGATGGTGACCGAGCTGCCGTCCCAGTAGGCGTTGAGGTCGCTCAGGCCCACCTTGGCGGGGAAGCTGCGGCCGTTGCCGCTGACGCCGTTGCGGCCCAGCCACTGGGAGAGCATGTCCCACTGCTTCTGCGCAGCGAACATCAGGTCGACGCAGCCGGTCTCCTTGCTCGTGGGGTTGCCGGTGCCCCAGGAGTCGGAGGACTTCGAGAAGACCGTGCCGGTGCTGTAGTCCGCACAGCTCAGGCCGGTCCGGACCGGGTCGCGCAGCGTGTACGTGGAGCCCGAGTTGGTGGTGTCGATGGTGACCGGGCCCGGCCCGTTCCACTTGCTGTTGCCGGTGCCCGCGACCACCTCGTCGTAGCTGTCGACGAAGGCGCCCGTCCGCGCGTCCACGAAGACGTGCAGCCTGCTCGGCGCGGTCTTCGTCCGGCCGACCAGCACGGTCTCCCACGCCAGCACCGGCTGGTCGTCCTTGAGGCGGACGACGAGCCGGCTGCTCTCGACCTTGTCGACCGAGGCCAGCTTCGCCCGCGAGGTCGACTCGGCGTCCTTCGCGGAAACCGACGCCCGGGTGGAGACGTCGATGCGCACGGAGGAGGCGGACTGGAGGGCCCGCACCTTGCCGGTGCCGTCCGCGAGCACGACCGCGTCGCCGCCGACGACCGGCAGGCCGCGGTAACTGCGCTCGTACGAGACGGAGTAGAGGTCCTTCACCCAGGGGGTGACGAGACGTCGTTCGTACTGTTCCTGGGAGGAGTTGACCAGGGAGTCCAGGCCGCTGTCGACGGCCTGGTCGGCGGCCGCGACCGCACGTGCGGCCGGTGTGTCCTTCTGGGACGGGGAGGGCTGCGCCGGCTGCGCCGCCGATGCCGTCCCGGCCAGAGCGCCGGCGAGGCTCGCGGTCAGCGCCATCGCTGCCACGGCCGCCGTCCATCTGCTGGGATGCAACGTCCACTCCGATCGTGGGGGGTCGGGGATGAGTGTCGTTCGCGGCCGAGTATGAGCGTGAACATGACGAGATTGGGACATCTCGGGGGGCATAAGGTCCGCGTTATGGTGCCGCGGCGGCCCGACTCGTACGCTGCCCGGATGCAGCTGGAGTTGAGGCATCTGCAAGCCGTTTGCCGGATAGCGGAGGCGGGCAGCCTGGGGGGCGCGGCGAGGCGGCTCGGAGTGTCCCAGCCCGCACTTTCAGCCCAGCTGCGCCGCATCGAACGCGTCACCGGGGGCGAGCTCTTCGTGCGGGGCCGCAGTGGGGTGGAGCCCACGGCACTGGGCCAGTTCGTGCTGGCCAAGGCGCGTCGCGTGCTCAGCGAGATGGACGCGTTGGGAGCGCAGGCGCGCGCCATGTCGACCGGCGGCCCGTTGCGGCTGGGCTGCATCATGCTCGTGCTGCTCGACGGCCTCCTCGCCCAGACCGACCTGTCCATGTCAGGCCGGGAGATAGCCGTGGACCTGGAGGATTCGGTCACCGTCCTGGCCCGGATGCTCGGCGCCGGACGCTACGACGCCATCGTGTACGGGGAGGTCAACGACCACGAGGTGCCGCTGCCGGAAGGAACCCTGGCCAGGACGCTGATCCCGAAGGAGCCGTTCTGCATACGGCTGTCCGCCGCGCACCCCCTCGCGGGCCTGGACCGCATCGAACTGGCCGACCTGGCCGGGGAGTCGTGGATGACACTGGTGGAGGACGACGACGGCGGCCCCGAGGCGCTCGTCACCGCTTGCGCGAAGGCCGGATTCAGTCCCTCACTGCGCTACCGGATCACCGACCGCAAGATGCAGCACGACCTGATCGCCGCGGGACGCGCGGTCGCGCTCAGCCAGCCGACGGCCCCGTCGGGGGAGGGCACGGTGATGCGCCCGCTCGTCGGCACCCCCATCATCGGCCGCATCCGCCTCGCGTGGAGCCGTGCGGCGCTCTCGGCGGGGCAGGCGGAACTGCTCTACCGGGCCGCGGCCCGCGCCTACCTGGCCAACGTGGACAACAACCCCTTCCACAAGGTGTGGTGGGACGCCCATCCGGAAGTGCATCCGGTGCTCGACTGACCGGTGGGCAGCCAGCTCCGGCGGCGTTCAGCAACGGTGGGGTCAGTTCCAGCCGTGGTCAGTTCCGGCGGTGGTCAGCTCCGGCGGTGGGCCGTCAGCAGCAGATACTCCCACTCCATGGCCCCGTCCACCGTGTGCTCGGCGGCGAGGGCGTCGAGCGCCGCGTCCAGCTCGGCGACCTTGTCCGGATCGCCGGCGACGGCGCGGTAGACGGCGACGGTGGGCCCGTAGCAGGCCTTGAAGAACTCCCGGAAGTCCGTGGGCCCCGTGAAGCGGTCCACGCGCACCGTCCGGCGACGGGAGTCCACGTCGGTGACCGCGTCGCCGAGCAACTCGTGCACGTGTTCCTCCTCCCCCCACAGCGGGGGCGGCTGGGCCCCGGGCGGCGGCGGGGGAGCGTACGGCTTCATCGTGGCGAACATCCGGCCCACGAAGCCCTGCGGGGTCCAGTTGATCAGCCCGACCGTGCCGCCGGAGCGGCAGACGCGCAGCATCTCCTCGGCGGCGGGCCGGTGGTGCGGGGCGAACATGATGCCGACGCAGGACATCACGACGTCGAACTCGCCGTCGGCGAAGGGCAGGTGCTCGGCGTCCGCCTCCTGCCACTCCAGCGCGGCCCCGCGTACGGCGGCCAGGTGCCGGCCGATCTCCAGCAGTTCGGGAGTGAGGTCGGACGCCACCACGTCGGCCCCCGCCAGGGCGGCCGGGATGGCGGCGTTGCCCGAGCCCGCCGCGATGTCGAGCACCCGGTCGCCGCGCTGTACGCCGCACTCCTTCACGAGCACGGCCCCCAGATCCGGAATGACGTGGGAGGCCACCGACTGGTAGTCGCCCAGCGCCCACATCGCGCGGTGCCGGGCCTTCAGAGTGCGGTCCGCCTGGGCCGCATCGCTCGCCTCGGTCATGACAGCCGTCCTTCAGGGCTCGGTGCAGCCCCTTCTCCGAGCATAGGTACGTTTCGTGGAACCGGCCCGTCGGCGGTCCCCCGGGCGCCCCTCCGGCGCCGGCGGGCCCGCACGGGCCGGCTCAGTCGCGCGACGCCAGCCGGCCGAAGTCGCGGGCGAAGCCCTCGCGGAAGCCGGGCCGCTCCAGGGCCCGCTCGAAGGCGAGCGCGGCCCGGGCGAGCGCGGCCTCGTTCTCCTGGGCGGTGGCGAGTTCGGCGAGGTACGCGCGCAGGCTCAGTCCGCGGTCCGCGGCGAGCACGCTGAGGCGGTCGTGCACATCGGTGTCGACCTCGACGGTGGTGGTGTCGGCCATGCTCCGAGTATGCGCGCCCGGTGACCGGGCGGGGGCCCGTTCGGCGCAGGCGTGCAGCCTACGGGGAACGGGCCCCGGTACGGCCGGCCGTCCTCGCCGACGACGGCCGCGGCTTCCCCGCGGACCCGTCACCGGGCCCGGGCGGTTTCGGCCTGCGCGGCCTGCGCGAACGCCTCGCCCCGCTCGGGGGCCGGGTCCAGGTCGAGGCCCCGTGTCCCGGCGCCCGCACCCGCACCTGCGCCCGCCTCCGTACCGGAAGGGCGGGCCGGACGAGGACGGCGGATTCCGCCGCCGGCGCGGTACGGGTGTTGGTCGGGGACGACCAGGAGCTCGTCCGCGAGGGGATCGCCTCGATCCTCGGGATCCTGCCCGGCACGACCGTGATCGGGGCCGCCGTGGCCCACCACCCGGACGTGGTCGTCATGGACGGGGTATTCGCCGTTGCCGAACCGGCCGACCGCGCCCCCCGACTGCAAGGCGATCACGCTGACGATCTTCGACGACGACGAGTACGTCGGCCGGGCCCTGGGGGCGGGCGCCATCGGCCACCTCCTGAAGAACCTGCCCTCGGCCGAACTGGCCGTCGCCGTACGCCCGGCACGCGCGGGCGTGGCCCAGCTCGACGCCGCGGTGGCCCGCAGGCTCGCGGCCGGACCCTCCCGCCCGGCGCCCCCGACCCCCGCCCTCTCGGCGCTCACCGAGCGCGGACCGACGTACAGCGCCTGATCGCCACCGGCTCCACCGACCGCGAGATCGCGGGCCGCCTCTTCCTCAGCGAAGGCACGGTCAAGAACCACATCTCCCGCGTGCCGTCCCGCCCGGGCCTGCGCGACCGCACGCACGCCGCCGTCAACGCCCGCGACCAAAGCCCGCTCCAGGCCGTCCGCCCCTGCCTAGCTGCGGACGCGGCCGGAGAGCCAGGGCGTGAGCGAGGGGCCCCCGACCTTCTCCCGGTACGTCTCGTCACCGGGCAGGGGGACGGACAGCCAGTAGCCCGGCGGGAAGAACCGCCCCTTCACGAAGGCCAGTCCGCCGTAGACGGACCTCAGGAACGCGGGGACGGAATCCCGGGGGACGTCGTCGAATTCCACCCCGTCGACGGTGACCTTCGCGTCGTCCTCGGGGTAGATCCGCACGCTGACGGTCGGGCTGCCGCCCAGTTCGACGAACGCCTCGTGGGGCAGGGATCCGTCGGGGTCGAGGACGGCGAACGGGGCCGAGGAGGTCCGCCGCGACGTCTGGTCGGCGCCGATGTCGTCGGTGACGGACACGGCCAGCCGGTACTCGTCCGCGACGGCCCGTATCGCGGCGACGGCCGACTCGGTGGTCGGCAGGGAGGGATGAGTCATGATCTCGATGATGCCGCACCGCACCGCCGGGACGTCCGGCTCCGCTCCTGCTCAACGCGCGTGCGAGGCACCGGATATGGTGGAAACGGCGCCGGAACGGAAGGGGAGGTGGCGATGTGCACACCGTGCCCTGGGTGCACGTCGTTCCGGAGCAAGGCGCGCTGCCGGTCGATCTGTTGCTACCCGCGACCGGTAGGACGTACGTGGTGCGCCTCGACGGCCGCGAGATGCGGGACACCGACGCGGTCTTCCTGCAGTTCTACGATCGACTGAAGCTGCCGGACTACTTCGGGTGGAACTGGAACGCACTCCTCGACTGCCTGCGGGACCTGCACTGGCTGCTGCCCGCGGACCGCTACGTATGCATCGTCGAGGCTGCGGACGAGGTGCTGCCGGACGATGCCGACGCACGCCACCTGCTCTTCAGGACCCTTCTGCGGGCAGGCCGGCGATGGTCCTTCACGCGGCGGTTCGACGGCCTCGACCTCAGTAGGCTCGTGATCGTCATGTCTTGTGCGCCGGCATCCGTTCCGGACCTGCGGGAACAACTGCACGTGTGCTGGGACGAGACGGTCCTGTCATGACTGCGATGCGAGGAAGTGGCGCTGTGACGCTCGTCATCGAACTTCGGCGTGGGGTGTCCACGGCTCGGACGCGCCGGACGCCCGGGCCGCGTCCGGCAGCGGGAATGCTCGAGCGGGTCATCGCCGATGACGTCCTCCGGGCGGCGATCGAACGGCTCGGGCGCCCCGGGCTGCCCACCCTTGCGGACGTGGAACCGTACGGGGACACCGTGCTCCGCGGTGAAGCGGTGGCCCGGATGGTGCGGGAACTGGAGGCCTCGGACCTCGCCCGCTTGCAAGGCGCGGAACGCGAGGTCATGACCACGCTGCTGACTTGGGGCCTGCGATGCCGGCGGGAGACGGACCTGAGGATCGCCTTCTCGGGTGATTGACCGGGCGCCCGCCTGGTCCGGTGCGCCCGTCCGGTCCGGTGCGTCCGTGCGGGGGCGGGACCGTCATCCCGTCAGGGAGTTCTCGGGGGCCAGGACGGCGGCGATCCGGCCGGCGATGGTCTGCGCCGTGTTGTTCTCGGGGCTCTTGGGGCCGACCGTGGTGGACACCGCGATGGCCAGGCGCTCGCTCGGGAGGTACGCCTGGATCGCCGCGTAGCCCGCGAAGGACGGGTTCGACTGGATCCAGCCGTTCTGGACGATCACGCCGTAGCCGAAGTGCCGGGCCGGAAGCTGGCGGAAGCAGTCCTTGGGCGCGCAGCCGGGGGTGTTGCCGCCGAGGCCCACCGTGCCCGGGTCGAGCTGGACCTTGAAGCTCTGCGGCGAGAGGAGCTCACCCGTACCCACGACCTCGGCAGAGCGGGCCAGGTCGCAGATGTGCGTGTTCAGGACCGCACCGGGGGCGGTGGTCCAGGAGGGGTTCCAGTAGGTGGACTCCTCGTACTTGCCGCGCTCGGCGTCGAAGGAGTGCAGGACGGGCTCCTCGATCTGGGGCGTGAAGCTGTTGCGGGTGTTGTCCAGTCCGGCGGGCCCCGTGATCTGCTGCTCCATCACCTTCGCCAGCGGCATGCCGGAGATCTTCTCCAGGGCCTGCCCGAGGAGCACGAAGTTCGCGTGGGAGTAGCTCCAGCTCGTCCCCGGCTCGTACAGCAGCGGGTGGGCGGCGGAGATGCCCACGAGTTCGGCCGGGGTCCACTGGCGGAACGGGTCGGCGTACAGGGCCGCGAGGAACTTCGGGTCCGGCACGTAGTCGCGCAGGCCCGAGGTGGAGGCGCCGAGCATGCGCAGGGTGATCTCGTCGGCGTGCGGCGCGTCCGGGAGCCAGCGCGAGATCGGGTCGTCGAGGTCGGCCTTGCCGTCCTCGACGAGTTGCAGCATGGCGATGCCCATGTAGACGATGGCCACCGAACCGGCCCGGAAGTGCATGTCCGCCGTGGCCGGGACCCCCGTCATCGACTCGCCGAGTGCTCCGGTGACGATCTCCCGCCCGTCGCGCGTGACCCGCAGGACGACGGCGTTCAGGTCCAGCTCCTTCTGCGCCGCCTTGGCGATGTCCAGGATCTGCTTCGCCTCGCCGCCCGAGGGCTCGGGGGACGCCGCGCAGGACGCGGTCGCGGTCGCCGCCCCGGTCGCCGCCCACGCGCCACCGGCCGGCAGGACCGTGCCGAGGAGCGCGGTGGCGCACAGCAGCGCCGTCCGGGCGCGGCCCGGGTGCGCGGTCCTCACTCCGGTCATGGCGATCTCCTGCCGCGAAAGAGCCCCTCGGGGCGAGGCCCACCCTTCGATGGAACGCCCACCCTGCCCGACCGGCCAGTCGACGCCACCTCGACCACCGGAGCTGGGCCGCCTAGCCGGCCCAGCGACCCGTGAGGAAGGTGATGGCGACCGCGGTGGACAGGGGAGCCACGACGTAGAGGTAGGCGGTCTGGATCCGGGGGCGCTTCACGCTCCAGGAGGCCAGGCCGATCCACAGCGGCCACCACAGGAGGGTGGAGCGGGGCACGGACGTGTACCAGTAGGAGGTGCCCAGGGCCCACAGGGTGAGGCCCATGTAGAGGGCTTCGGGCCAGCGGCGGCCCAGTACCAGCAGGACCAGGAGGACGACGCCGACCACCATGGCCAGGAGTTCGGCCTGCCACATCAGTGCGTACCCGGTGGGGTGGGTGTGGTGGAAGCCGGCTTCCCAAGTGTTCGCCCAGGCTTCCCACGGTGCGTGGAAGTCCCGGTACCAGCCGCGTTCCTGGGAGTGCTTCCAGGCCATCCAGTCGCCGGTCCAGCTGTGCAGGTACCAGCTGTAGAGGGCGGGGGCGAGGGCCGGCAGGAAGAGCCACGGAGCCGCGCGCCAGGCGGTGCGGCCGCGGGCGGTGAGGACGAAGTGCAGGGCGAGGGCCGCCGCGAGGAACAGGCCCGTGATGCGGACCGAGCAGGCCAGGCAGGCCAGTACGGCCGCCGCCGGCCAGTTCTGGCGCTGCGCCGCCAGCCAGGCGGGCAGGGCCAGGGCGAGGAAGAGCGCCTCGGTGTAGCCCGCGGCGAGGAACACGGCGCACGGCGAGAGCAGGAGGAAGGCCACCGCACGGCGGCCCGTTTCGAGGTCGGCCAGGTGATGGCGGGCGATCCGGGCGAGGGCCAGGACGGCGACGCCTCCCGAGAGGAACGAGATCAGAGCTCCGGCCGCGGCCCAGTCGGGAACCACGGTGTGGACGGCGCGCAGGGTGAGGGGGAAGCCGGGCAGAAAGGCCTCCCGGTTGTCCCAGCCGGCCGTCCAGGGGCCCGCCTGGTCGGGGAAGTAGCCCTCCTGGGCTATGTGGAGGTAATGCCACCAGTCCCATCGCTGCCAGGGCGCGAGCAGCGAAGCGGGCCGGCGGGCCTCGCCGTCGGAGGGGAACAGCCAGGTGACGGCGCCCGCGGTGGCCCAGATGCCGACGCGGGTCAGCAGGTACAGCCACACCACCTCGCGCTCGCCCGGGCCGAGCCGCAGGAACGCCGGCAGGGTGCGGCGGGGACGGCGACCGCCCTCGTGCACGGGCGGCCAGGTGGTGGGCGAGCCGGGAAGCTCGACCGACCGACGGGGGGCAGAAACGGGCATATCGGAATCTCCTGACCGTCTGAAGGCGTACTGAGCCACCGGCCCTGGTCCAGGCCGGTGTCCGCGGGCGGTGTGTTGCGGGGAGAGGGGGGAGAAGGGGGAGGGGGACGGGAGAAGGGGCTATCGGGGCGACTGGGGCGGCATGGCCGACATGGTCGCGGTCCCGGTGGGATCGACCGGCGACGTCGTTCTACTGCCGGACGGCATCATGCTGTTGAGCGGCGGCGGAGGTGTGGTGTTGCGCGGCGGCGTCATGGAATTGAGCGTCGGCGGCGTGGAGTTGGATGGCGGGGGCGGTGCGGACGTCGGGGACGGGGCTACGGGCGAGGGAGTGGTCGCGGGCAGGGTCGGGCCCGAGTCCCCGGGGAGGAAGGCGGACAGGACCGCACCCGATCCGGCGAGGACGAGGAAGCAGGCGGCGGCGATGCCGACGATCCGGTGCCGGCGGTGCCGTTCGCCGCGCCGCTCGATCACGGCGACGGGCGGGGTCGTGCTCGCGGACTGTCCGGCGGAGGCTGCTTCCTGGAAAAGGGACCGCAGCGGGTCGTGGGAGTCATGCATCGGGAGCCTCCTCAATGCGGGGGTCCTGCAGATGGCGGGAGAGCGTGGTCCTCCCGCGGGACAGGTGGGTCTTGACCGTGCTCGTGGACAGCGAGGTCTCGGCGGCGATCTGCTCGACGCTCAGATCGCACACGTAGTGCAGCGCCATGGTCCGGCGCTGCTTCAGGGGCAGTTGGCGCAGCGCCTCGACCAACGCCACCACCTCCGGCCCCGGCCCCTCCACGTGACCGGCGGGGGCGGTGCGCTGCCAGGCGTCGGCGGTGCGCCGCCGCCCGCGCCACCGGCTGACGGCGAGCCGCCACGCGACGGTGCGGATCCACGCCTCGGGCCGGCCGTCACGGTCCAGCTGACGCCGGCGACCCCACCCCCTGACGAAGGCCTCCTGCACCACGTCCTGCGCCTCGTGGTGGTCGCCGAGCATCACGTAGAGCTGTCCTGTGAGCCGTCCTGCCGCTTGCGCGTAGAACTCCTCGAACTCCTCGATGGTCAAAAAATCGCTCCCGAATCCATGTGTCCCTCTCACCGGGCATACGCCCGCCGCACCCCGCCCGGTCGACACCGGACGACAGATCGTTGTGTGAGTGCCGTCACACGGCGGTCGGGGTACTCATCGTCGCGGCGGCCACGGCGCGGCGGGGCGGCGGCGCCACGGGCCACCGGGTGACGCGGCTCCGGGTCCTGCGCCGGCACCGGCCCCGGGGTCCGGACGACGCGAGGACCCGGAGCGGGACCCGCTCCCGGACCTGGATCCGGCGCCGGCCGACGTGCCGCGCTGCGCGAGGGAGAAGGGCCCGGCACAGCAGAAGGGCCCGGATCCATGAGGATCCGGGCCCTTCCGATCAGTAGCGGGGACAGGATTTGAACCTGCGACCTCTGGGTTATGAGCCCAGCGAGCTACCGAGCTGCTCCACCCCGCGTCGGTAGACCTCACCTTACGGCATCCCGGGGGCGGTGCTCGACGCATTTACGGGCGGCCGTGCCCGGAGTGTGGGCGAAAGGGCTGAATCTCGTCCCGAAGGCGAGATCATTCCCCCTGGTGACAGTGCGTGCAGGCGTGTACCTTCACGGGTAGCTGTCGTGGTTCCAAGTGCCTTGCCCGTGCCTTTTGGTGTGGGCAGTTTTGCTGTGTTGTGCCGTAGGACCAGGGCGATCACCTCCGTCTTCCACGCCGTGTGGAAGACGTACGTCAACGGGAAGGCATGAACATGGCTACGGGAACTGTGAAGTGGTTCAACTCGGAAAAGGGCTTCGGCTTCATCGCCCAGGACGGTGGCGGCCCGGACGTCTTCGCCCACTACTCGGCGATCAACGCCTCTGGCTACCGTGAGCTGCAGGAGGGTCAGGCCGTGACCTTCGACATCACGCAGGGTCAGAAGGGCCCGCAGGCGGAGAACATCACCCCCGCCTAGTCCCGGACGACGGCCCGGTGTGACCACCGGGCTCCGGAGAACCGTTTCCCCGTCCCGCCCGTTCCCTGAACGGGCCGCGGGGAAGACCAGGGCCGTGCGGCGCCGCCGCACGGCCCTGATCCGTCTCCCCGGCTCCGCGCGGTGCCATGATGCCCGGGTGGACCACGGGGCGAGCACGGATGCGCAGGCACGGGTCAGCGGAATGCTCCAGGAACTCGTCGACTCCGGTCGGGAGAGCGGCCTCCAGGTGGCGGCCTATGTGGACGGCGAGTCGATCGTCGATGCCCACGCGGGCTGGATCGACCGGCCCGGCGGCCGACCGGTCCGTTCCGACACGCTGATCCACAGCTTCTCGACCGGCAAGGGCTTCACCGCGACCCTGGTGCACGTGCTCGCCGAACGCGGACTGATCGACTACGACACCCCCGTCGCCCACTACTGGCCCGAGTTCGGTGCGCACGGCAAGGAGCGGGCCACCGTACGGCACGCCCTGACGCACGCCGTCGGAGTACCGCAGCTCCCCGCCGCCCTCACCCCAGAGGAGCTGTGCGACTGGGACACCATGTGCGCGGTCGTCGCTGCGGCGGAGCCCCTGTGGGAGCCGGGATCGGCCAGCGGGTACCACGGCTGGACCTTCGGCTGGATCCTCGGCGAGACCGTGCGCCGCATCACCGGCCTGACCCCCGCCGAGGCCCTGCGCACGTACGTGAGCGAACCGCTGGGAGTGGCCGACGAGCTCTACTTCGGCCTGCCCGAGAGCGAGCTCGCCCGTACGGCGCCGCTGGTGGAGGGCAACTGGGCGGCCGGGCTGGAGGCGCTTTCCCCCTCCGCGCCCTTCCGCCGGTACGTCGCCCCGAACCGCAGCGTGTGGACCGTCGCCGAACTCGCCAACCGTCGCGCGTACCTGCTGGCGGACCTGCCCGCGTGCGGCACCACGACCGCCCGGGCCGCCGCCCGGCTGTACGCGGCCCTGTGCGGCGAGGTCGAGGGTGTGCGGCTGCTGTCACCCGGGCGGGTGGCCCTGGCGGCGGACGTGGCGGTCGAGGGCAAGGACCTGATGCTCCTCGGCAGGTACGCCAAGGGACTCGGCTACTTCGTCGGCCTGCCCCAGATGGCAGGTGAACGCACGGCTTTCGGCCACCACGGAAGCGGCGGCAGCATCGCCTTCGCCGACCGCGCCCGCGGCCTGGCCTTCAGCCTCACCCGGACGCGCCTGGTGGGCGGCGCGGCCGACACGGCCGCCCGGATGCTGGCGGACGAGATCCAGTCGGGCATCACAGGAGCGAAGGGGTCCTGACGCGACGCAGTCCCCGGACCCGTACCGCGGCTCCGATCACGGCGAGCGCGACGGTCGCGATCCCCGATGCGGCCAGCACCTGTCGGGGCCCCAGCAGCGCGACCAGCGGGCCGCCGAGCGCGGTGCCCACCGGCCCGGCGGTCAGGAGGGCGGCGCTGCGGGCGGCGAGGACCGTGGTCAGCGAGGCGGCCGGGGTGCGCTCCTGGAAGAGGGTGTAGGACAGCGCCGTGAACGGTCCGTAGATCAGGCCGCCGAGGGTGAAGCAGACCAGGGTGACGGCCGCGGGCGCACCGAGGCCGAAGGGTACGAGCGCCAGCCCCCAGCCCGCGACGATCCCCAGGGTGACCGGCCAGAGCGGGAACCGGCGCAGTGCGCCCGCGGCCAGCCCGCCCAGCACGGCGCCCGCTCCGAACAACGTCCAGTACAGCCCGAGCAGGCCCGCCCCGGCGTGCAGGTCGTCGGTGACGTGCAACGGGAGCGCGACCTCCGCCGGCCCGTAGAGGAAGTTGAAGAACCAGGTCAAGGCCAGGACGCCGAGGAGCTCGGGCTGCTTGCGCAGCAGGCGCAGGCCGACCGCCGACCCGTCGGCGTCGACGGGCGCGGCCGTCGCGGCCGTCGCCCCCTTCCCGTCCTGCCCGGCCGCCGCGCCCCGCAGCCGCCCGACCTGGGCGGCGAGCACGGCGAAGGACAGCGCGTCGAGGCCGATGAGCCAGGCGGGACTGATCACCGCCGCCAGGAACCCGGCGAGCGCGGGGCCGACGACGATGGAGGCCGAGACGCTGGAACTGACCAACGCATTGGCGGCCAGCCGCTGGTCGGGCGGAAGTATCTGCGCGATCAGGGAGTACCTGCCCGCGTTCCCCCAGGCGTGCAGGACGGACGAGCCCGCGAGCAGGGCCACGTACAGCACCGGGTGCAGCACCCCCGCGGCCCAGGCCAGCGGTACCGAGCCGAGGAGCACCGCGCGGATCCGGCTGTCGGCCACCAACAGCCGCCCTGCCGGAAGCCGGCGCAACCACCGCCCGAAGAGCAGTGCTCCGGCCGCGCCCGGAAGCGCGTACGCGGCGAGCGCGGCCCCCAGGAGCATCCCGGACCGCCCCGGGGGAGCGATCTCGATGGCCAGCCATGCCACGGCGACCACGCTCATCCCGTCACCGAGATCGGAGGCCGCCAGCGCGGGCAGCAGCCGCCGGAAGTCGGCATGGGCGAACAGCGGCCGATAGGACCGGGGGAGGAGACGAGTTGTCTGTACGCGAGTCACCGGGTCAGACTCATGGTTCAAGCGCACGTGAAGTCAAGGGGGAGTGACGGGTGCGACACCTCGGGATCGGTGAGCTCGCTCGGCAGGTGGGGATGAGACCCTCGGCGCTGCGCTACTACGAGAGCGTCGGCCTGCTGCCGCCCGCCGAACGGGCCGCGGGCCGGCGCGTCTACCCGGCCGGCACCGTGCGGCGGCTCGCCCTGATCAAGATGGCCCAGCGGGCGGGATTCACCCTCGCCGAGATCCGCGGCCTGCTCGACGGCGATGCCGGGCGCGGTGCCACCCGGCAGTGGCGTGCGCTCGCCGAGAGCAAGCTCCCCGAACTGGACCGGTTCATCGAGCAGACGCAGATCCTGCGGGACGCCGTCGCCGACTGCCTGGCCTGCGGATGCATGAACTTCGAGAAGTGCGCGCTGCTCTCCGCCGAAGGCCCCGGCTCCTGACCGGTGCAGCCGGCCCGGCCCCGTACGCGGCGGCCTCGGCGACGACCTCGATCAGGTCGGCGTCCACCGGCTCCGTCGCGCGGGCTCCCGGCCGGCGGCCCAAGACGTGCTGCCCGGCTGAGCGATCGGGGAGCCCCGGCGGATGAGGCATGATCGGGGGATGTCTGATCGCATCATCGCCGCCTGTGACGGAGCGGCCAAAGGTAATCCCGGGCCGGCCGGCTGGGGTTGGGTCATCGCCGACTCCCAAGGACGCCCCGAGCGTTGGGAGGCCGGTCCGCTGGGGCGGGCCACCAACAACATCGGGGAGCTGACCGCCCTCCAGCGGCTGCTGGAGGCGGTGGATCCGGGGACGCCCGTCGAGGTGCGGATGGACTCCCAGTACGCGATGAAGGCCGTGACCCAGTGGCTGCCGGGCTGGAAGCGCAACGGCTGGAAGACCGCCTCCGGTCAGCCCGTCGCCAACCGGGAACTCGTCGAGGCGATCGACCGGCTGCTGGCCGACCGCGACGTCACCTTCCAGTACGTTCCCGCACACCGCGAGGACGGCGACAACCTGAACGCGATCGTCGACCAGGCCGCCAGCGACGCGGCGACCAGGCAGGAGGCCGCGGGAACCGCCCTCGGCAGCACGGAGATGCCGGTTCCCGCACCGGCCGCGGCTTCCCCTGCGCGCCGCAAGGCGGCCGCGCCGGGGAAGCGTTCGTCCGCGCGCACCGTGACGGGCGGCGGCGGATCCCGGGCCATCAAGGCGAAGTTCCCCGGCAGCTGCGCCTGCGGAAAGCCCTACGCGGCCGGCGACATGATCACCAAGAACGGCAGCCGGTGGGGCCACCAGGCCTGCGGTTCGCTAGGGCCGGTGGACGCGTAGGTACGCCACCTCGTAGGACATCTGCGAGACACCCGGTTCGGGCGCCGGGTGGTAGCGCCCGGCGCACACGGACAGGTTGACGATGAGGGACGCCCGCCAGTTGCGCCCGACGCCCCGGCGGTCGGCGAAGACCCGGGTGCCGTTGACCCACCACACGACCGAGCGCGAGCCGAACTCGACCTTGAGGTCGATCCAGCTGCCGGGGGCGATGGCGGAGTCCCGGTGGTAGCGCGAGCCGCCCTTGACGTGGTTGGAGAGTTCGAGCAGGTCGGGGTTGTCGGGGTGGTACTCGAAGACGTCGATCTCGTTGCCGCCGTCCCGCCAGGTCCAGATCGCGGGCCAGGCACCGATCTCGGAGGGCAGCCGCACCCGGGACTCCAGTACGTCACCGGTCCGCACCATGAACGCTTCTTCGCTGCCCTCGGTGGTCAGCAGGCCCGCGTTCCACTTGCCGTCCGGGCGGCGGGTCGCCCGGAAGGTGCCGGTGCGGCTGTAGGAGGGGTCGGCCACCAGGTAGTCGAGTTTGTTGTCACCGGTGTTGGTGGGTCCACCGTTCGGATAAGCCCAGGACCGGCCGGCGACCCACTGGGTGGTCGACCTGAAGTCCGCGGTGAAGACCGGGGCCCGGGCGCTCAGCGGTGCGGCCCCACCGGTGGTGGTACCGGTGGAGCGTCCCGTGAGCCGTCGGAGCCAAGAGAGAACCTGAGTGAGCACGAGCGGCTCCTTCCCCATGGATTGACGCTCCTGGAGCATGCCCGGTCGCGGTGCGTTACATACCGGTGGACCGGTTTGTCTTTGACCTGCATCAGGTCCTCGGCGTCTACCGGGCCTCCACCCTCGCCGAACGCCGCCCCGCGGGCGACGTCGAGCGCTTCGCCCGGATGTTGGCCGGAGCCCACCTCGTCGACGTCGCCCACCAGGGGCAGGGGGTGGGCCATGAGGGGCCTCAACATCCCTTTTCCATACGCCAGTTAAGCGGGTCCACGGCGGGGTACGATCCGTGCCGTGGGGGGACTGGTGGGAGAGAGCAAGGGGAAGGCCGTCCTGCGCGCCTGCGGCTGCGCGGTGGCGGGTCTGTTCCTCATCGCAGGGTGTACGGCCGACGGCACGTCCAAGGGCGGCGCGGCGAGCGGCAGCCCGGGCACGTCGGCCACGCCGTCGGGCACGGGCGCTTCGGGTACGGGCGGCACCGGCGCCAGCGCCCCGGCCGCCGGACCGAGCAGTTCCGCCCGGGTCGCGATGCCCCCGGTCGACGAGTCCAAGCAGCCGAAGACGGCCGCCGAGGCCCGCGACCTGCTCGGCCGGATCATCATCGCCGAGCAGGACCTCGGACCCGAGGTCGTGCGCAGCACCCCGTTCGAGAGCGGTCCCGGCCGCTGGCCCGTGCTCGACGAGAGCTGCGTCTGGCAGACCGAGGGCCTGCCGCCCGACGTGCTCGCCACGAGCACCCGCCACTTCCACATCCCGGCCAAGGACGGCCGCGGCCGCGTGCGGATCAACGCCACGGTCACCGTCCACCACAACCGCGAGGAATCCGGCTGGGAGACCGCCCGCGCCATGGAAGAGGTCCTGCGGTGCCCCGAGCAGAAGCTGCGTGAGGGCGAGGACCTCAAGAGGCTGTGGGGCGGTGCCTTCTACCTCGGCGAGCAAATGAACGAATGGACCGAGGACGCCTTCACCGAAACCGGCGAGTACGTCAGCGAGCAGGACGGCGGACCCTACCCCTACACCTGGTCCCAGGCCCAGTTCGGACCCGTGACCGTGGCCATCGCCGCCAAGGGCGCGCAGGGCGTCACCAACGACGACCTGACCGGCTACGTGGCCAACGGCACCAGCCTGATGATGATCCAGGCCAAGCAGGAGCTCGGAAAGGCGGCGGGCTGATGGAGCCGCTCCACCCCTCTGACCCCTCCCGGATCGGCGGCCACCGGCTCCTCGGGCGCCTCGGCGCCGGCGGCATGGGCGTCGTCTACCTCGGCCGTACCGACGACGGCGCGCTCGCCGCGGTCAAGGTGATCCGCGCGGAGTACGCCGAAGAGGCCGACTTCCGGGCCCGCTTCCGGCGCGAGGCCGAGATCGCCGCCGAGGTGGACAGCCCCTGGGCCGTCCGCGTCACCGGCGCCGACCCGGACGCCACCGAACCGTGGCTCGCCACCTCCTTCGTCGCCGGACCCTCCCTCGCCGAGGCCGTCGGGGCCCACGGTCCGCTCCCGCTGCGCGCCGTACGGATCCTCGGCAAGGCCATGGCCCAAGCCCTCGCGGTGATGCACGAGCAGGGCCTCGTACACCGCGACGTGAAGCCCGGGAACGTCCTCCTCGGCATGGACCGGCCCCGGCTCATCGACTTCGGGATCGCCCGCGGCGGCGAGCACACCGCCCTGACCTCCGACGGCGCCGTACTCGGCACCCCCGGCTTCCTCCCGCCCGAGCAGGCCGAGGGCCGCCCCGCCGAACCGGCCGGCGACGTCTTCTCGCTCGGCTGCCTCCTCGCGTACGCCGCCACCGGACGGCTGCCCTTCGGCACCGGCACCGTGGACGCGGTGCTCTACCGCACGGTCCACGACGAGCCCGACTTCGGCCCCGAGGTCCTCGCCGACCCCGAACTCACCGCGCTGCTGCGCACCTGCGTCGCCAAACACCCCGACATCCGGCCCGGCGCGCGCGAGTTGGACGCGGCACTGACCGAGGACACGCCGGGGGAGGGCACCGACTGGCTGCCCGACCCGGTCGTCGCCACCATCGCCGAACGGGCCGCCGCACTGCTCGCCCTGCCCGGCATCGACGAGACCGTCGCCGACCCGGACGCCGCCCCCGCGCCCGGCACGGCCGCGCCGGCGCCCACCCGCAGGCGGTTCCTCGCCCTCGCCTCCGGCGGCGCCGTCCTCGCGGCCGGCGGCGGCCTGGCCGCCTGGCTGGCGCTGCGCGACCAGGACGAGCCCCGCACCCCGGCCGCGGACGCCCCGCGGCAGTGGGTGATCGGTGTGCACGCCGACCTCTCGGGCCCGCAGAAGGCCGCCGGTCAGGCCCAGGAGCGCGGGGTGCGGCTCGCCGTCGACGCCTTCAACTCCCGCAAGGACAAGCCCTTCGCGCTCACCGTCGCCACCGCCGACGACGGTGGGAAGGCGGACCGCTCGGTGGCCGCCGCCACCGGACTCATCGCCAACCGCGACCTGTTCGCCGTGGTCGGCCCCACCGGCAACGACTCCGTGATCCCGTGCCTGGAACTCTACGGCGAGAACTCCGTCCCCCTGGTGACCGTCTCCGCCCTGGCGACGACCTTCAGCATCACCGACCGGCGCAGCTTCTTCCAGAGCTGCCCGATCTCCTCGGCCCAGGCCGCAGCGGTCAACCTGCAACTCGCCGGCAAGCAGGGCGTCCAGCGGATGGGCATCCTCAGCGACCGCGGCGGGGACACGGACACCTGGCAGGCGGCCCAGCTGATCAGCCGCACCATCGGCTACTTCGCACCCGAGGCCACCTACTACGGGCGTGTCGTCCCCCGCGGAGCCGGCGATTTCGCCCCGGTGATCACCGACCTGCTCGCGCACGGCATCGACGGCTTCTTCTACACCGGCACCCCGGCCGGCGGGGCCAAGGTCGCCGGACTGCTGGCCGCCGCCGGTTTCCAGGCGCCGCGGGTGGCCGACTACACCATCGCCGGCCCCGAGTTCCTCGCCGCGGCCGGCCGGGCGGCCGAAGGCTGGCAGTTCTTCACCCCGTACACCGGCCCGGAGGCCCCCGAGGTCGCGGAGGTGGCCCGGGCGCACCAGGCTGCGTACGGGTCCGCCCCCGACATTTGGACCGCGGAGGCCTACGACGCCACCCAACTGATCATCGACCGGCTGGTCACCGCCGCCGCGGGCGGCAACCGCCCGACCCGTGCCGGGCTGCTCACCGCGCTCACCCAGGGCACCTTCCGCGGCCTGACCAAGGAATACGCCTTCAACGAGCGACGACAGGTCACGGGAAACACCTACTTCATGCACAAGGTGGAAGGGGGCCGGATGCGCTACATCGGCCCGGCCGTCCCGCCCGCGGCGGGATAGCCCGGGATGCGCCCCCTCACCCCCGCCGATCCGGCCGCGATCGGCGGGAACCGGCTGCTGGGACGCCTCGGTTCGGGCGGCATGGGCACCGTGTACCTCGCCCGCTCCGCCGCCGGCACCCTGGTCGCCGTCAAGGTCATCCGCGCCGACCACGCCGCGAACCCGGACTTCCGCGCCCGGTTCCGGCGCGAGGTGGAGGCGGCCGGGCAGCTGACCGGTCGCTGGGTGGTCCCGGTCGTCGCCGCCGACCCACTGGCGCGCGAGCCCTGGCTGGCCACCCCCTACGTCCCCGGGCCCTCCCTGGCCGAGGCCGTGGGAGGGTACGGTCCGCTGCCCGTCCGGGCGGTACGGACCCTGGGTGCGCGGCTCGCCGAGGCGCTGGCGCAGGTGCACGCCGCCGGGCTGGTCCACCGCGACGTCAAACCGGGCAACATCCTGCTCGCCCCGGACGGGCCCCGGCTCATCGACTTCGGGATCGCGCGCGCCGAGGGTGCGGTCACGCTGACCGCCGTGGACGCGGTCCTCGGCACGCCGGGCTACCTGGCTCCGGAGCAGGCCCGCACGGACGGCGCCGCGGCGGGCGGCCCGAGCGACGTGTTCTCCCTCGGCTGCGTCCTGGCGTACGCGGCGACCGGGCACGGTCCCTTCGGCGGCGGGCACGCGGCTGCGGTGGTCTACCGTACGGTGCACGACGAGCCCGAACTCTCCGGGCTGCCGGCGGAGTTGCTCGACACCGTGCTGGCCTGCCTGGCGAAGGACCCGGCGGCCCGGCCGACCCCGGACGAGCTGGGCGCCGTACTCGGGGACGACCTCCCCGGCCCGGACGGCGAGGACTGGCTGCCGCCCCCGCTGCCCCGCCTCATCGCCGAACGCTCCACCAGGGCCCTGGACCTGCCCGCCCCGGAGCCGACCCGGATCGATGCCCCGCAGGCGGCCGGTCGGGGCCTCACGCGCAGACGGCTGCTCGGGGCCGGCGCGGGCCTGGCCGTCATCGGCGCGCCGGTCGCCTGGTTCACCACCCGCGGCCGGGCCCGCGGCACGACATCGCCGCCCGCCCGCGCCCTCGCCACCCACACCCTCGCCCTCCTGGCCGACCTGACCGGGCCCGGCAAGGAGATCGGCCAGGCCCACGAGCGCGGCATGAAGCTCGCCGTGGAACGGCACAACAGCCGGTCGGACGCCGCGTTCCGGCTGGCCCTGCGCATCGCCGACGACGGCGGGGACGCCGCGCGCGCCGCGCAGGCGTTCACGGAACTGGCCGCCGACCCCGCGGTGGTCGCACTCGCCGGCCCCACCTGGGACGCCCCCGTACCCGAACTGGCCGTCGCCTCCAGCACGGCCGACCTCGCCCTGGTGCTCGTGTCCGCCGACAGCCCCGCGAACGTCCTCTCCCGGGAGAAATGGCGCACGGTGGTCGCCACCCGCCCGGCCGGCGACCAGCTCGCCCTCCCGGTGATCGACTACTTCAGCCGGATCCGGCCCGTCCAGCGCACGGGCCTGGTGGAGGAGGTCGAAGGCGGCGAGCCCGCTGCCCTGGTCGTCCAGCACCTACAGCAGACACCGCCGTCGGAGGGCACGCTCAGCGTGCACCGGATCCCCGCGGGCAGCTCCGACTTCGCCGGCGCCGTCCGCGCGCTGGCCGAGGCCGGGGCCGAGGCCGTCGTCTACGCCGGCACCTCACCGCAGCGCGCGGCCCAGCTGGCCCGCGCCCTGACCGAGGGCGGATTCCAGGGCCGCCGGATGGGCCTCCAGTTCGCCATGGAACCGGCCTTCCTCACGGCCGCCGGTCCGGCCGCCGACGGCTGGGTGTTCGCCGCCCTCTTCACCGACCCGCTGGCCGTCCCCGCCGCGGCCGAGTTCGTCGCCGCCCACCGCGCCGCGTACGGGCAACCGCCCGCCCGCTGGGCCACGGAGGCGTACGACGCCGTGGGGCTGCTCGCCGCGACCCTGACCGGCCTGGCGGAGGAAGGGCGGGACCGGGCGGGCGTGACCCGCCGGATCTTCCGGACGGCCCACGAGGGCCTGGCCAAACCGCTGTCCTTCGACTCCAACAACCACGTGCTGACCAGAGCCGGTACCGCCCACCTCTACCAGGTCGAATCCGGTGCGTACCGGTACCTGGGCATCTACCCGAAGGTGGCTCCCGGGGCGGGGCGGTGAACGGCGGCCGGGATCTCCTGAGGCTCCCGTGCGGCCGGTGCGGCCGGTGCGACTACTCGAACCGGGTGGTGTCGCCCGCGCCCCGGCGCACGATCTCGACCTCACCACCGGAGAAGTCGATGACGGTGGTCGGCTCGGTACCGCAGTCACCCGAGTCCAGTACGGCGTCCACCTCGTGGTCGAGCCGCTCCTTGATCTCCCAGCCCTGGGTCATCGGCTCGGCCTCGTCGGGCAGCAGCAGGGTGCTCGAGAGCAGCGGCTCGCCGAGCTCGGCGAGCAGGGCCTGCGTGACGACGTGGTCGGGAATCCGGACTCCGACCGTCTTCTTCTTCGGGTGCAGCAGCTGGCGCGGCACCTCCGAGGTCGCGGGGAGGATGAAGGTGTAACTGCCGGGGGTCGCCGCCTTGATGGCACGGAACACGTCGTTGTCGATCTGCACGAACCGGCCCAGCTGCGCGAAGTTCTGACACACGAGGGTGAAGTGGTGACGGTCGTCCAGGTTCCGGATCGACCGGATCCGGCTGATGCCGTCGCGGTTGCCGAGCTGGCAGCCCAGCGCGAAGCAGGAGTCGGTCGGGTATGCGACGAGCTTCCCGCCGCGGATCATGTCGACCACGTTGTCGATGGTGCGCCGCTGGGGGTTCTCGGGGTGTACGTCGAAGTATTTCGCCATCCGCCGAGCCTACGCGGTCGGGACCCCGGCGCCGGTACGGCCGGGCCCGCCCGCCGAAAGGCCCGCCGGCCCGCCCGCCGGGCCTTCCTGCGGAGCTGCCCGCCGAACCCGCCCCGGCCCGCCGAGGGCCGCGGCGACCTGGCGGCGCGCAGCCGTCGGGACCGATGAGGCCCGAAGGTGGACTTTCGGCAGTGCCGCCGGTCCGGGGGAGTTCCGTAGGGTCAGGTGCGTGAGATCAGTGATCATTGAGCCCCGGGTCCCGCAACCGGTCTTACCCGCAGGGCTGTTCATCGCGGCGGTCGCCGCCGTCGGTGCGAGCGTGGCCGACCCGTGGTGGGGGATACCGGCGGTGGTCAGCGCCTACCTCGCCGGCCGCGGACCGGGGCCGGGCCGGAGCGCGGCCGTGGCCCTGGCCGTGGTGCTCGTGGCGGCCGTGCCCGCCGCGATCCTGGTGCCCGGGTGGCTTCCGTGGGCGACCCGGTTCGTACTGACGCTGCTCGCCGCGGCGGTGCTCCCGTGGTTCGCGGGCCGCTTCCGACGCCAGTACCGCGAACTGGTGCGCGCCGGGTGGGAGCGGGCCGCGCGGCTGGAACGGGAACGGTTCCTGCTCGCCGAACAGGCCCGACTGCGCGAACGGACCAGGATCGCGCAGGACATGCACGACCTCCTCGGCCACGAACTCAGTCTCGTCGCCCTGTCGGCGGGAGCGCTGCAGCTGGCCCCCGGCCTCCCCGAGGCCCACCGCACCGCCGCGCGGGACATCCGGTCCAGGGCGGGAGCCGCCGTGGACCGGCTCGGGGAGGTGATCGGGGTCCTGCGCGGACCCTCGGACCCGGCGCCCGGGTCGGAGAGCGGATCGGAGAACGGGCTCGCCGGGATCGGGGGCCTGGTGGACCGGGCCGTCGGGGCGGGACTCGACGTCCGGCTGCGGGTGGAGGGGGAACCGGGGGCCGCGGCGCTGCCGCGGGCCGTCGACCGGGCCGCGTACCGCGTCGTCCAGGAGGCGCTGACGAACGTCGCCAAGCACGCGCCCGCTACCCGCGCCACGGTCGTCGTCCGGCACGGGGCGGGCACGGTGGGCACGGCGGACGGGGAAGACGGGTCGAACGGGTCGAACGGGTCGAACGGGTCGGACGGGTCGGACGGGTCGGACGGGGCGGGCCGGACCGAGGTCGTCGTGACGAACGGGCCGGTCCGCGGCCCGGCGCCCACCGCCCCGCCCTCGGGCGCCCCCGGCGCGACCCATCGACTCGGGCTCCTCGGCCTGGACGAACGGGTCCGGCTGGCCGGCGGCTCCTTCACCGCGGGCCCCGAGGGAGACGGCTTCGCCGTGCGCGCCGTGCTCCCGCACCGGCCCGGCGCGGCCCCGCCGCCTCCCGTCGAGCCTGCCCGCCCGCGCGTCGTACTGCCCCCGGAGCACCGCAGTGCCCGCCGCCGGCTGCGCCGTACCGCCGTCGCGGCCGTGCTGGTGCCGCTGTCCACCGCGGCCGTGCTCGTCCTCGGGGTGCGGGCCTGGGACACGGTGTCGGCCCGGCAGTCGGTCCTCGCCCCGCAGGACCACGTCCGGCTCAGCGTCGGACAGCCCCGCGCCGAGGTGGCGCCGTACCTGCCGGCACGACAGACGCCCCGCAGGCCGGTCGACCCCACCTCCGAACCGAGCGGTGCGACCTGCGAGTTCTACGTACAGACCGCCGACCCCTTCGACGACCGCTCGGGCGACATCTACCGGCTCTGCTTCCGCGCCGGCCGGCTCGTCTCCACCGACACCTTCACCGGGAGGGAAGTCCGATGATCCGGATCCTGATCGCCGACGACGAGCCGATGATCCGTGCGGGTGTCCGCGCCGTCCTCGCCACCGATCCGGGCATCACCGTCGTCGCCGAGGCCGCCGACGGCCACGAGGCGGTGCGGCTCGTGCAGCACCACCGCCCGGACGTCGCCGTACTGGACATCCGGATGCCGGGCACGGACGGCATCGCGGCCGCCGCCGAGATACGAAGGACCGTACCGGCGACGGGAGTCGTGATGCTGACGACCTTCGGCGAGGACGACTACATCCTGCGCGCGCTCGGCGAGGGCGCCACCGGCTTCCTGATCAAGTCCGGCGATCCGGAGGAGCTACAGGCCGGTGTGCGGGCGGTCGCCGACGGCGCCGCCTACCTCTCACCGAAGGTCGCGGCCCGGGTCGTCGCCCATCTCGCGGCCGACGGCGCCGGCGCCCGGGCGGGCCGCCGCTCCGCGGCCCGCGCCCGCGTCGACGCCCTGACCGCGCGGGAACGGGACGTGCTGGGCCTCCTGGGCGGCGGGCTGTCCAACGGGCAGATCGCGCGCCGCCTGCACCTGGCCGAAGGAACGGTGAAGGCCCACGTCAGCTCGATCCTCGCCCGCCTCGGCGTCGACAACCGGGCCGCGGCGGCGGTGGTCGCCCACGAGGCCGGCGCGGTCCCGGCGCCGCCCGTGGGCCGGGCTCCGTACGAGGAGCGCTGACGCCGCGCGTCCGGCAGCGGGCAGCAGGAGGATCCGTACGGTGAGCACGGCGCCCGCCCCGAGCGCCCCGCCCGCCAGGACGTCGTGCGGATAGTGCACGCCGACCAGGACCCGCAGCAGGGCGGCGGCCACGGCCACCGGCAGGGCCAGGGCCGCCAGCCGGGGACGTACCAGCGTCACCCCGACCGCCAGCGCGGCGGCGAGGGTGGCGTGATTGCTCGGGAACGACCAGTCGCCGGGCGCGGGACACGGCCGGGCCGCCAGGGCCCCGGCCACGGCCCGGCACGGCCGTTCCTCGTCGACCAGGAGCTTCAGCGCCTCGCTGAGCGCGTAGGCGGCCACGGTCCCGGCGGCCGCCAGGGCCACCCCGGCCAGGCCCGGCGCATCGCGGCGCCGCAAGGAGTACAGGCCCGCCGCGAGCAGCAGCAGGGCCAGGAGCACCAGGGTGCCCTCGCTCGCCGCCTCCAGTGCCGTGCCGGCCCAGGCGGGCCGGTCGCCCGCCACGCTCCCGGCGAGTGACCGGTAGGCCGTCGCCGAGGCGCCCTCCGTGACGCGTACCGGCTCGTTCGTACCCAGCGCGCCGCCGGGCGCCGCCCAGGCGACGGCCGCGGCGCCCGCCCCGGCCGTCACGCCGGCGAGCGGCAGCCGTCGGGCCCATCCGTATCGGGTGTTCGATTTCATGGGCCCGACCGTAGGAATGCCGGGGCCCGTCCGCCCCGGCCGAACGGCCGGCCCGGACCCCGACGAACGTCGGGTTGCGACGTCCGCCGTTCCGTGCGTGACGAGCGGGCGGCGGGTGCGCGGCGGTCCCGGCGGGGACGCTCCGGACGCTGCCGGGCAGGTTCGGGGGCACGATGAGAGGAAGCCGTGCGCCTCGGACCGCCCCAGGGCGGGTGGCGGCGGGCGGCGCAGGGCCGACGATGCCGGAAGGAGCGTCGCCGATGAGTGCGATCGACGGGGCGGGGACCGGTGGGATCAGACCCGGCATGGCCGGGGTCTCCCCGCCGAGCGGTTTGCTCGACGTCCTGAACGTCGCGGCGGTCGTCCTCGACTCCGAAGGACGGGTCGCGCTGTGGAGCCCGCAGGCCGAGCAGCTGTTCGGCTGGACGGCGGCGGAGGCACTCGGCCGACCCGCTGCCCGGCTGCTGGCCGCCAACGACCACGTGGGCCTGGTCACGGAGCTGTTCGCGCGCGTCATGGGCGGCGCCGGGGACTGGGCGGGGGCGTTCCCGGTGCGGCGCAGGGACGGCACCACGCGCCTGGTGGAGTTCCGCAACATGCGGCTGCTCGACGAGCACGGCGACATGTACGCCCTGGGCATCGCGACCGACCGGACCCGGCTGCGCCAGCTGGAGCGGGACCTCGCCCTGTCCGCGCGCCTGGTGGCCCAGTCCCCGATCGGCCTCGCGGTCCTGGACACCGAGCTGCGGTACGTGCTCGTCAACCCGACGCTGGAGCGGATCAACGGGCTGCCCGCCGAAGACCACATCGGCCGGGGGGTCCGCGAGGCGTTGGCCTTCCTCGACGACGCGGAGGCCGCCGAGTCGGCGATGCGCCAGGTCCTGGCCACCGGAACGCCGCTGCTCGAACAGTTCACGGCCGGCCGCACCCACGGCGGCGACCGCACCGAACACGCCTGGTCGGTGTCGTACTACCGGCTGGAGGACGCCACCGGCCGGGTACTGGGCCTCGCCACCTCCGTGGTCGACGTCACCCAGAGTCACCGGGCGGCCATCGAGATCGCCCGCAGCCGCCGCCGCCTCGCCCTCATCGCGGACGCCACCGTCCGCATCGGCACCACCCTCGACCTCGACCAGACCGCCCGCGAGCTCGCCGACGTCGTCGTGCCCGAGCTCGCGGACATCGCCGCCGTCGACATCCTCGACTCCGTCCTCGAAGGCCGGCCGACCCTGAGGTCCTCCGCCCACGAGCCGGCGGTGTTCCGGGCGCTGGCCCTCGCGGCCGCCTACCCCAGCGACGCCGTCCGCGCCGCCGACCCGCCCGGGGACATCGCCCGCTACGCCGCGGACCGGCTGGTCACCCAGTCCGTGACGACCGGCCACCCGGTCCTCGTCGCGCACGTACAGGCCCAGGACATCTCGCGCATCGCCCGCGACAGCACCGCCGCCGACCTCCTGAGCCGCGCCGGCCTGCGCTCCTACCTGGCCGTTCCGCTGATCGCCCGCGGCGAGGTCCTCGGCGCGCTCGACCTCAAACGCACCCGCAACCCGCTGCCGTTCAACGACGACGACATCGTGCTGGCCGGCGAACTCGCCGCCCGCGCCGCCGTGTGCATCGACAACGCCCGCTGGTACCGCAACGCGCACCACACCGCCCTCGCCCTCCAGCACCACCTCCTGCCGCACCACCCGCCGCCCACGCCCGGCCTGGAAGTCGCCTACCGCTACCGGCCCGCCGCGGCCAGCAGCGAGATCGGGGGCGACTGGTTCGACGCCATCGCCGGACCGGACGACACCACCGTCCTCGTGGTCGGAGACGTCATGGGCAGCGGCATCAACGCCGCGGCCAGCATGGGGCAACTGCGCACGGCGACCCGCACCCTCGCCGAACTCGCCCTCGACCCGCCCCAGGTGCTCCACCAGCTGGACCACACCACCGCCGCACTGGAGGAGACCATCGCCACGTGCGTCTACGTCGTCTACGACCCGCACGAGGCCCGGTGCCGGGTCGCCCTCGCCGGACACTTGCCCCCCGTCCTCATCCGCTCCGGCCGGCGGCCCCGACTGCTCGACCTGCCCACCGGCGCACCGCTCGGCGTGGGCGGCATCCCCTTCCAGTCCACCACCATCGCCATGGACCCCGGCGACCAGCTCGTCCTCTACACCGACGGCCTGGTCGAAACCCGCGACCAGCCCATCGACGAACGCCTCGACCTCCTGCTGACCCTGCTCGCCGACACCGGACGTCCACTGGAGGAGACCTGCGACCGCCTCCTGGACTCCCTGCGCCGCACGGACGACCACGACGACGTCGCCCTGGTCATCGCCCGTGCACGACCCCTGCCGACGGGCTCCGCCTAGGCCATTCCTTACGGATCTTGCTGCACGAACCCGGCCCGGCCGACTGTTATCGTCCGAGGTATGCCCGAGCTCATAGCCCCCACCCCCCACCTGCACGCTTCCTGGCTCGCCGCGCAGCGGGAATGGGGACCGGACGCCCACCTGGACGGCGCCGGGCTCGGCTCCGACGACGACGTGGACACCCCGGAGGGCTTCGCGGCCTGGGCGGAGCGACTGCGCAGGCAGTCGGACCGCACCCTGCCGGTCGACCACGGCCGGGTCCACGCGACGTACTGGTGGATCGCCGAGGGCGACACGTACTTGGGCGCGATCGACCTGCGGCACTACCTGAACGGCTTCCTCCTCGACGCGGGCGGCCACATCGGCTACAGCGTCAGGCCCTCGGCGCGCCGTCGGGGGCTGGCCACCTGGGCCCTGGCGGCGGTCCTGCACGAGGCGCGCGTCCTGGGGATGGACCGGGTCCTGCTGACCTGCGACCCGGACAACGAGGCGTCGGTCCGCACGATCGAGGGCAACGGCGGGGTGCTGGAGGACGTCCGCGAAACCCTGATCGGCCCCAAGCGGCGCTACTGGATCGACCTCTAGAGGGGCGTCTTGCCGATCATGGCGGGCTCGCGGCGGCCCCGTGTCGTTCCGCTGCCGTACGTCCGCGGTGGGTCGATAGTGGGACGGTGAGCGAGAAGCCGGAGGGACCCGGGCCCGGCGGTGCCCAAGACGGCACCGCCTGGTCCGGACGTGAAGGGGCGCGGGCATTCGCGGCGGTGGAGGCGGCCACGGACTGGCTGCTCGGGTATCCGTTCGTCTTCCGGGCCCTGGCCCGCCGGATCGGTGCCGGCGAGGTCCTGGTGGACTACGGGTGCGGGCCGGGCAAGGTGGCCGACGCGGCGGCCCGGCAGCTGGGGGCGAGGGTGCTGGCGGTGGACACCTCCCCGCAGATGCTGGCGCTGGCCCGCGGCTCGGCGACCGCGGTGGCCGAGTACCACCTGGTCGAGGCCGGACGCGTGACCGGCCTGCCGGACGGCTGCGCCGACGCGGTGATGTGCAACCACGTACTCGCCTCGCTGCCGACCGAGGAGGCCGTGCTCGGCGTGTTCACCGAGATCCGCCGGCTCCTGCGCCCGGGCGCCCCGTTCGTACTGCTGGCCACCGATCCCGCGTGCAGCGGAACGGAGTACGCCTCGCTGCGCATCGGCGACCCGGGCGGGGCGTACGGGCCGGGCGAGGAGCTGACCGTACGGCTCCGGCGCACGGACGGAACCTGGCAGGACGTACGCAACCACGCGTGGCCCGTCGCGGTCCTCCCGCCCCTGCTGGAGCGCGCGGGATTCCGGGACGTCGTCCAGCACCGGCCCACCGTCGACGAGGCACTGTCCGTGGCCGACGCGGACTTCGCGGCCGGTCGCGCGTGGTCGGCGGAGCGGGCGCGACCGCCGCTGGTGATCACGACAGCGCTCGCGGCCTGATCGGACGGACCGCAGCGATCCCGATGCGGCCCGTCCGCCGCGCAGGATGCACCCCGGTGTTAAGGTCGCGCCATGTCGTCCAAGGTCGAAATAGACGTGGTGACCGCGGAGTTCTTCGGCGCCTTCGACAACCGGGGCGGCAAGGCCGCCGATCTGGACCGGATCCGTCGACTGGTCCTGCCGGGCGGAGTGATCACCATGACCGGCCCGCAGTTCACGGTCTGGACCGTGGACGAATTCATCGAGCCGCGCCGCGTGTTGCTGGCCGCCGGCGGACGACTGGCCGAGTTCTCCGAGTGGGAGACCTCCGAACGGACCGAGATCGCCGGCGACATCGCGTCGCGGTTTGGCGAGTACCGCAAGTCCGGGCTCCTGGACGGCAAGCCGTTCGAGGGGGCGGGCACCAAGACCATCCAGTTCGTCCGCACCCCGGACGGCTGGCGGATCGCGGCCTTCGCCTGGTACGACCAGCCCTGATCACAGCCGGCCGGCAGCCCCGGCCCCGGCCCACCGCGGGCCGCCGGTCGCAAGGCGCGTTCGAACGCAGGGCCGTTGGTACATTGGGCCGATCATGGTGCGCGTGGGAGTTCTCGGTCCGCCGGACGTCCCGGTCGGTGGGGAGTCCGTAGTGATCGGACAGCGACGGCAGTGGACCGTCCTGTGCCCCTTCCTCGCGGCCCGCGGACGGAGCGTACCCGCCGACCGGCTCATCGAGGCCGTATGGACCGATGCCCGCCGGCCACGCCGCGCACGTCCCTGCACTCCTACGTCTCCAACCTGCTGGGCGCCCTGGAACCGGCCCGGCCGGCCCGTACCGCGCCCCAGGTCCTGGTCAGCAGCCCGCAGGGCCCGGTAGCTCCCGCCCCCGGAGGCGAGCCCACTGCTCGACGAGGCGCTCGGACTGTGGCGGGGAGAGGGAGGCCTACGGTGAGTGGGGGCCGCACCCGTGGGCGGGCGCCGAGATCGTACGTCTCGACGAACTGCGGCTGATGGCACAGGAACTGGCGAGGGAGCGCGGCCTCGGCGCGGGCCGGCCCCACGACGTCGTACCGGCCGGGCAGGCGCACGTACGCCGTCATCCGCTGCGCGAAGAGGGCTGGCGGCTCCTCGCCCCCGGCCTGTGGGCGACCGGCCGCCAGGGGGACGCGCTGTCCGCGCTGCGGCGCGCGGCGGCCGTCTGCGTCGAAGAGCTCGGGCTGGATCCCGGTACCCGGCTGGTCGAGCTGGAACGGGCGCTCCTCTCCCGGGACCCGAAGGTGCTGTCGACCGCGGTCCCGTCGCCCGGGCCGGGCGGCGCCGTCGCGCTCCTCGAACCGCCCGCCGCCGCCGAGCCGAGCGTGCCCGCGCACCCTGCAGCGCGGCCGGCGCAGACGCGTTCCGCCCCACCCCTTCGTCGGGCGCGAGCGCGAGCTGGACGTACTGGAGCGGGCGGCGCGCGCCGGCATGCACGGTGGGGCCCTGGCCTCCACCTCCCTGCGGGCACGGGACCGGACGGCCTACGGGGCTCCCCGGGTAACCGTGCGGCACCGCATGCCAAGTCGATGCCGAGCCGGTGTCAACGCCCCGGAGCCATCATGGACCGGCACCCATCACTTTCCAAGGAGAGTCCTCAGCATGGCCCTCATCTGCGGTCACGACGCGCCCGCCTACGGTCTGCCCGTGTGCGAACACATCCGCTCCGCGACCGCGGCACCGATCGACCACTACCTCCACTACACCGGCCGGGGCTTGGAGCGGAAGCGCATCTGCGGGACGTGCCGTGACGAGCCCGCCACCGTCCGCGCCGCGGCCGTCTGCGAGGACTGCTTCGACGCGACCGAGGGCGGCTCGCTCGGTGTCGTCGGGGACCCGGAGAATCTGGACGCAGCCGGGCCCGTACGCGGCTTGGTGGAGACTGCTGCGCTGCCCGACGAGGCCGGAACGGTGGTGGACATCGCGCCCACCGGCCACGGGATCCTGTTGCTGTGCGACGACGGAAGGATCCTGCGCTGGGACACCGACGCAGGGCGCTGCACCGAGGTCGCCCGCAGCACGGTCACCGTACCGACGGGCGAGGAGCCGTGGTGCGACCGCGCCCAGACCCTCCGGCTGCACGCCTCGCGCGACGGCGCCTTCGCCGCCGTCGTCATCGACTACGGCCGCACGGGGGAGGTCATAGACCTCTCCACCGGCCGCGTCACCGTCCGGCTGGAGAACGACGGCTACCACAGCAACACGGTGCCCTTCTCCCTGGCGTTCACCGAACACGCCGGACGTGCCGTCGTCCTGCACCGCCGCAGCTGGAGCCTCATCGAAGCCACGGACCCCGCGACGGGCGCCCAGGTCGCCCGCATGCCCGCGGTGGAGGACGACTCCTCGGTCTGGTCGGGTCACTTCCACGGAGCCCTGCACCCCAGCCCGGCAGGCACCAGGATCGCGTCGGACGCCTGGGTGTGGCACCCGCTCGGCCGGCCCGTCGCCTGGAACTTGGACCAGTGGCTCACCGAAGGCGAACAGGCCTGGGCCGGGGACATCGGCTGGGCCGGCCTTCCGGCCTGTGCGTACTACTGGGACCGCTCCGTCGTGTGGCTCGACGAGGACCGCCTGGTCCTGGAAGGCCTGGGCGACGACGACGTGGAACTGGCGCCCGGGGCGCGCGTCTTCGACCTCGGCCGCCGCGAAGCGGGCGGACCCGGGGGAACCGGGGAGCCCGCCGAGATCGCGGCCTTCGGCGGGCCCAAGGGCCGCTTCTTCGCCGCGGACGGGCTGCTGTTCTCCTCCTCCGAGTCCGGGTTCGAGATCTGGAACCCCACCACGGGGACCCGCCTCGGGGCCCTCGCCGGATTCCGCCCCACGCACCACGATCACGCCCGGGGCGAGCTGATCGAACTCTCCACCATCGGGCTGCGCCGCTGGCGGACCGCCGACGCCGACGCCTGACCGACCGGCCCCTATCGGCCAGTCGGAGCCGGGGCCGGGGCCGGCGCCGGGGCCAGCGCGGTGCCGAGTCGGGCGAGCCAGTCGGCGGCAGAGCCACGCACCCCGGGGTGGGCCGCGCAGAAGCGCTGCCACGCCCGCTCGTCCAGCCGCACGCCGGCCAGGCGCGGGGGCTCCGGGAGGGGCCGCTCCCGGCAGACCTCCGCCAGCAGCACGGCGTCATACAGGTCCTTGCACTGCGGACCGTCCTCGGCCGCGGCGTCCGCCACCAGCCACCGCAGCTTCCAGGCCAGCGACAGTTCGCGGCTCGCCGTCCGGGCCACCGTGACCCCGCCGTCGCCGCGCGGCACGGCCGTCCAGACGGGTGCCTCGGGCAGCCGCTCATCACGGGAGAAGTCCAATTGCGCCACCCCCACCGGGCCGGAGTCCGCCCGCCACGGGATCAGGATCCTGATCCCGGCGGGCCCGACCTCGCCGTTCGTGTACGCGTAGGCCCACGTACCGTCCCGGCGCGCCCCGTCCGCGTCCAGCAGGACGCCCGCGGCGGCCCGCGGGCGGGCACGGACCCGTTCCAGCAGGTCCTCGTACGGCGGGAAATCCGCCGGTTCCGGCTCCGGTTGCCAGACCAGGCCATCCGGCGGGACGTTCGCGCGCAGCCCCCGCGTCTCGAACTCCTCCTCCCCGTCCGCCCAGATCTCGTAGCGGGCCGCACCGTCGGCGGCCTCCGGCCACTGCTGCACGGTGTCGTACGCCGGGACGTACGGGTGGGGGTCCCGCTGATCGACGGGGACCGGCGATGGTGGCGGCACGACGAAGTCGAGGTCACCGGGTGGCCGGGCCCGGCCACCGACCCACGCGGGCATGACCATGCTGCCGCGTAGGACCAGGTCGTCGCCCCACGCGGATTCCGATATCAGCCGCAGGAGATGGTCGAGGGCGGCGCGGCCGGGCCCTGCCGTCGCCGTCCGGTCGTTCACCGTCATGCGGCGACTGTAGGGGCGACCACTGACAGGGCCGGCCGGGCCTCAGCGACGGCTCATTGGATCAGGCTGGTGTGCGGGTGCTCCGGAGACTCCGGGCAGACGTACAGCTGGAGGTGGTCCCCCTTGGAGACCTGCACCTCGGGCGGGTTCGACTCGAGCTCGCCGCCCTGCTGGGCGACGGACTGGTCCTCGTACGGGATCCAATTGTGGGTGCCGCTGTCCCATTCGCCCGAGCAGATGGTCAGCAGCGGGACCATGCCGGCGTCACAGGCGGAGCAGAACCGGGCGACGGGATCGGTGAGGCCCCACGGGGCCCAGCCGCCGACCTTCCAGCCGGGGGCGAGGGACAAGTGGCTGTCGTAGAACGACTCCGGGTGGGGAGCGTGGGAGCTGTCCACTCCGGATCCGGCCGCCTGCCACCGGCTCCAGTCCCGGAGCTGCTCGCGCAACTCCGGCTTCAGTTCCAGGGGGTTGGGGTACTCGGCGATCTGCTCGGGCGCGAGCACGCACGGACGCGGCACGTACTCTTCGTACTCCACCGCGAACGGCCCGGGCGGCGCGGCGAGGACGTCGGTGACCTCGGCGGAAGACCGCCAGAACAGTGCGGTCGGAGGCTTGAGATCCGGCTCGTGCTCGAAGGGACACCACAGCACCTGGAGCAGGTCAGCCTGCCCCGGAGGCCGCAGCAGGGGTATGTCGCGCACGTACAGCTGGGCCACGGTCACCATGGGGTTGGGACCCGGGCGCCACTCGATGTCCGAACTGACGTTCACCCCGTACGCCTCGTACATCTGATCCACCTGGTCGTGCGGCTCGTGACAGTACGGCCACGGTTCGTCGGCGGGCCACAGCAGCGGCCCGCCGACCGAACTGTCGTGCGCCGACGGAGAACCGGCGCGGGGGTGCAAGCGGACGGCCGGGCGTGCCAGCGGGGCCAGTTGAGGAAACAGCGCGGTGACCTCGACCGGTCGCCGGGGGGTGGTGAAGGTGACGTTCATGAGGTCGATGCTGCCAGCAACCTCTGACAACGGGCCCGTTCGAAACGCCTAGACGTGCGGCGTGCAGCAGCCGTCGCGCAGCATCTGGTGCAGTACCGCGCGCCAGTCGGCCGGGTCCGGGGCCGGGGCCGAGGGCTCGGCGGACGGTGCGAAGGCACGCTCCAGGGCCGGGCGTTCACGCAGGTTCCCGCCGCGGACGGTCGACCGTACGCGGACCAGGTCGTCGAAGTCGGTGAACGGATCGCCGTCGACCAGGGTGAGGTCGGCGATCCGGCCGGGCTCGACCGTGCCGAGCCGGTCCGCGACGCCGAACATCCGGGCCGGGGCCGAGGTCACCGTCGTCAGGGCCTCCGCAGGCGTCAGGCCGTACCGGTGCAGGGCCCGCAGGGAGAGGTGGAGGTGGAGGCCCACCGGGGTGAGCGGCGCGTCGGTGCCCAGCGCGAGCTGCCCGCCGCCTTCGATGACGCGGTGGTAGACGCCGACCTCCCGCTCCAGCGCCGCGCTCTGCTCCGCGCTCGGCGGCCCGGCGGCCGCGGCCCGGACGGCCGCCACGTCCCACGGCGGCATCAGGGACGTCACCCGCGGGTCGTCGGCGAGCGCCGGATCGGCGCCGATCAGGGGGAGGGCCGTGAACGGGGTGGCGATCAGGCCGAAACCGCCGCGCGCGTAGACCTCCAGGGTGTCCTGGTACGTGTGCCCCCGCGGGGTGGCGCCGTGCCCGTACTCGGCCCGCTCGGTCGCCACCAGGTGCGTGGTCAGGTCCTGGCCGGACCGGATGCCGGGGGCGCACAGGTGGGAGCCGGCCAGGACACCGAGCCGTTCGTGCGCGAAGCGGGCCGCCTCGGCCATGTACGGGTACGGCGCCCGTACGTACGTCTTGACGAAGTCCCAATCCAGCGCGGCGGCCCGGGCCAGCGAGCGGGCGAACCCGGCGCGCGTGCGGTGGGCGCGCCCCATGCTGTAGGCGACCCGCGAGCCGTCGAGGAGCTCCCCGCCCGCCAGCAGCCGGGGTGCGGCGAGCAGGCCGGCCCGGATGTCCTCGCGCAGCCGGGCCTGTTCGTAGGCGGAGCCGCCGAGCGACACGACGGTCGTGACCCCGTACGCGAGGTGCAGGCCGCCCTGGCGCGCCCCGTAGGTGTAGGGGTACGGATGGACGTGCGCGTCCCACAGGCCGGGCAGGACCGTGCCGTCGGAGCAGTCCACGGTGCGGGTGGCGCGGCGGCCCGGTCGGTGCGGTTCGACGGCGGTGATCCGGCCGCCGCTGATCAGGACGTCGACGTCGGCGCGGGGCGGGGAGCCGGTGGCGTCCCACAGCAGTCCCGCGTGCACGACGGTGTCGACGGGTGCGGGGCGCCGGTAGTTCAGGGAGACGGGTACGGTCCGGGGCGCTCCGGCCGGTGCGCCGGCCGCGTCGAGGGCGAGCAGGCGCAGCCGGGCGCAGGACTGGTAGAGCAGGGTGCGGGAATCGGCGGACCACGAAGGGTGGTCGGCGGGCTCGTCGGTCAGGCGCCGGGCCGGTCCGGTCGGGGCGCCGTCGGGGCCGACGGGCAGCAGCCACAGGGCCGACTCGCTGACGCAGGCCAGGAAGCGGCCGTCGGGGGACCAGACCGGGCCGGAGGCGTAGCGGTCCGCGAGCGAGGCGTGCGGGGCCAGCGCGTGCAGGCGGTCGGTCCCGGTGGCGGTGTCGACGATCCGGATGAGGTTGTAGCCCTCGCGGAAGCGCCGGCTGAGCCGGTTGCGGTCGCAGAGGGCGAGGTGGCGGCCGTCGGGCGACCAGCTGGGCGCGCCGGGCAGACCGCCGCCGCCGAGGGCCGCGACCAGGGGGGTCTCGGTCCCGGTCGTAAGATCGCGGACGAGGAGCTGCCCGGAGAGGTCGAGGGCGGCGAGCCTCGTGCCGTCCGGCGACAGGGCCCCGTAGACGCGGCCGCCCGCGGCCAGGACGCTCTCCCTGCCGCTGTCCAGTTCCCGGCGGCGCACGGTGTTCAGGCCGTCGCGGTCGTCGGTGTAGACCAGCGCGCGGCCGTCCGGGCTCCATACCGGTCCCTGGACGTACGCCGTGACGGGGGCCTGGACGATCTTGCGGGGCGCGCCGCCGGAGACGGGCGCGACCCACAGCGCGTTCAGTGCGGCGAAGGCGACGCGGCGGCCGTCGGGGGAGAGGGCCGGCAGGTGGATGCCCCGGACGGGAAGGCTCCGTTCGGCCTCCAGGACGTACTCCTTGACCCGGTAGCGGGGCCGGGACACTTCGAGGGTGGCGTCGAGGGGGATCTCGCGGCCGCCGGCGCCGTCGGCGCCTGCGTCCCGGTGGGGGCGGACCACCCGGAACCGCCCGTCGAGGGTGATCAGCAGCCGGTCGTCGCCGATCCAGCGCGGGGGAGCGGGTGCGAGATCACCGTCGAGGGGGACCTGACGGCCGTCGGCGAAGAGGGAGAGGGTCTCGGCCTTGCGGGGGCCGGGAGCCGCGGACAGCCAGGCGGTGCGTCCGGCCGGGGAGAGCGCGGGAGCCAGCAGCCTGCCGTCGGTGACGGTGTGCTCGACCCGGACCGGCCCCCCGGCACCGGGTTCCGCGGCCACGGAGGCGATGGTCCGGGAGGTCAAGGTTTCCCCGGTGGGCGTGCCGCGTACGAACAGGACGCGCGAGCCGTCCGGCGACCACACCGGGTCGAAGTCCTCCCACTCCCCGTCCTGGCCGGGGCCGTCCTGCCCGGGCAGGCCCGTCAGCCGGCGCGGGGGGCCGCCGGTCACGGTGACGGTCCAGATCCGGTACGGGCTCCCGGCCACTGGATCCCCGCCGCGTTCGGAACAGAAGGCGAGGGTGCGGCCGTCGGGCGACCAGGCGGGCGCGCGGTGGTCGAACGAGCCGTCGGTGAGCGGGCGCAGGCCGGAGCCGTCAGCGTTCATCACCCAGATGTGGAAGGTGCCGCCCCGGTAGGCGCTCATCGCCACCTGGTTTCCGTCGGGGGAGAACACCGGGCGGCCGGGTTCCAGATCGGGCGGGGTCAGCGGGGTCGCGGGCGAACCGTCCGGGGGCAGCGACCAGAGAACGCCCTGGACCTCGGCGACGACCCGCTCCCCGGTGGCGGAGGCGGTGGCCGCTCCGTTGGTCGCCCGGGTGAAGCGCAGTCTGACCGGGTCCTCAGCGGCGCCGCCCGCGCCGGACGCCGCCAGGGACGCGCGGCCGAGCAGTGCCGTCAGGGCGCCCGCCGATGCCGCCTGCAGTACGGTCCTTCGCGCAACTCGCAACCCGACCACTCGCCCCGTCCGTCGATGACTGCCCCGAATGTCCCGTCAGCCACGCAAACGATCACACCCCCGGTCGGGCAACGGTGCGGCGCGCGCGTGCGGATGCGGGTTGCGGTGCCGGTGCGGTGGGGAAAAGGGTTTGACCCCGTGGGCGGTCGGCGATCGGATGGTGGTCCATGACCACCGCACCGATGCATCCCGACGCACACCCCGTCGACGAAGACCTCGTACGCCGCCTGATCGCCGGGCAGTTCCCCCAGTGGGCCGGGCTGACCGTGGAGCGGCTGCCGTCGGGCGGCACGGTCAACGGGATGTACCGGCTGGGCGACGGCATGGTCGTACGGCTGCCGATGTTGGCGGGCGGGGCCGAGGACGTGCCGATGGAACGGGAATGGCTGCCCCGCCTCGCGCCCCGGCTGCCGACGGCCGTCCCCGAAGTCCTCGGGGCCGGGGAGCCCGCGCAGGGCTACCCGTGGTCGTGGTCGGTGTACCGGTGGCTGACGGGCGAGAACCCCGAGGCCGGGGCGGTGCAGGAGCCCGTGGCGCTGGCCCGTGACCTGGCGGCCTTCGTGGCGGCCATGCGGAGCATCACCCTGCCGGGGGCACCGAAGGCCTACCGCGGGGGGCCGCTCGCCTCCCTCGATGCGGCGACCCGGGCGGCGATCGAGCAACTGCGGGGGATCCCGGCGGAGGGCGTCGACTGCGACGCAGTGGCCGCCGTATGGGAGGACGCGCTGCGGGCCCCGGAGTGGAACGGGCCGCCGGTATGGCTGCACGCCGATCTGATGCCGGGCAACCTCCTGGTGGACGGGGGGAGGCTGACCTCGGTCATCGACTTCGGGTGCGCGGGGGTGGGAGACCCTGCCTGCGATCTGTTCCCCGCATGGAACCTGCTGCCGGCCGGTGCCAGGACGGTCTTCCGCGAAGAGCTCGGCGTGGACGACGCGACCTGGCGCCGCGGCCGGGGGAGGACGCTCTCGCAGGCGCTGATCGCGCTGCCCTACTACCGCACGACGAACGCGGCGATGGCGGCCAACGCCCGGCACGTGATCCGGGCCGTGCTGGGAGAGGACCGACGGTGAGGCCGGGCCGGGCCCGGCGGAGGTGCGCCGGGCCCGGCGTCCGGCGGCCGGGTGCGCTCAGGAACTGGCCGCGGAGGTGCAGGCCGCGCTACCGCCGCAGAAGGTGACGTCCCAGTGGTTGCCCTCCCGGGCGTAGACGTTGCCCGCGGCCGACCGGTAGCGGGCGGCCCCGTCGCCGCGGTCGGCGATCCGGGTGAAGCTGCCGGTGACGTAGTTGCTGACACAGCTGGTCGGACTGAAATCGATCTTGTAGCCGTTCCAGTGGCTGTAGGTGCCCGAGGCGTGTCCCACCTCGGTGCCGCCCGTGATCGTGAGGGCGCAGCGGCTCGCGTTGCGCAGGGTGATGACGTCGCTGATGGTGGCGGCGTTGACCTGCTCCAGCGAGGTACAGGTGCTGTTGTTCCGGTTGCTGCAACCACCGCTGGAGGACAGGCCGATGCCGCCCGTCGCGTTCAGCTGGCTCACCGCCGACGCATGGCTGAGCTTCGCCGGGGCGGCGTGCGCGGTGCCGGGAACGAGCAGGGCGACGAGGGCCGCAGTGGTGCCGACGAAGGTGGTGGCGAGGGTGCCGCCGACTCGCATGCGCATGAGGGTCTTCTCCTTCTCCGGATCGGTGTGCTGACAACACCCACTTCAGCAGCGGGAGTCGGGCCCGCGCAGGCCGAGCGGCACATCTGTCCGGTACGGGACGGTCGGCCGCGCGTTCGTCCGGGTGGCGCGGGCGGAACGATCAGTGCTCGCCGCCCGGGAGCCGCTCGTCCGGAGGCCGCTCGTCCTGGAGCCGGTCGCGCTGCACCTGGTGGGCGAGGGTGCGGCGTACCGAGGCCGAAACCGTCACCGGCGTGCCGGCCGTCGCCTTCGGCGGGACGTCGAGAGCGCGGCTGATCTCGTCGTACGCGGCCCGGAACGCCGCGGGCAGCTCCGCGCGACGGAGCGTCAGGTCCGCTTCGACGAGGCGCCGCAGTTCGTCGACGGTCCGGGGCGTGAAGCGCTTCCGGCCCCGGGCGAGGGCGTCGACGCAGCGGGTGCAGCGCGCGGCGTCGAGGGTCTCGGCGACCGCCTCCGCGAGTCCCCACAGGCGCCCTTCGAGCCATGGGGTGTCGTACTGGTCGAGGTCGAGCCCCATCGGTGGCGCGGGGTCGTCGAGCGCGTGCTTCGCCACCTGCTTGGACACGGCGGGCTGACTCATGTCGGCGATCCGGGCGATCGTGTCCTGGGTCCAGCCGAAGCCGGCGAACAGCTTGATCATCTCGGCGCGCAGCTTCCGCATCTCCTCACCCGCGCGGATGACCTCGTTCATGCCGGCGAGCATCCGCACGGCCTGTTCCTCGGTCAGCGCGCCGGGTGTCCGCTGCGCACGCTCCGCATGCTCCGCACTCTCTCGGTCTGCCACGACTCGGTTATACACCGGGGCCCACCAAGCATCATAACCAGGTTGTATAACCAGGTTATGACTGGCAGGATCCGCGGCATGCCCACCTTCACCGCACCTGACGGAACCCGGCTCGCCTACCGCATCCACGGGAGCGGCGACCCGGTCGTCTGCGTCCCGGGCGGCCCCGCGGACTCCACCTACCTCGGCGACCTCGGGGGCCTGTCCGCGCACCGCCGGCTGATCGCCTTGGACCTGCGCGGCACCGGCCGGTCCGCGGTCCCCGAGGACACTTCCTCCTATCGCTGCGACCGCCTCGTCGAGGACCTCGAGGCCCTGCGCGAGCACCTCGGACGCGCCCGGATCGACCTGCTCGCCCACTCGGCCGGGGCGAACCTCGCCACGCAGTACGCGGCCCGGTACCCGGACCGGGTCCGCCGGCTCGCCCTGATCACCCCCGGCACCCGGGCCGTCGGCGTGGTCATCACCGGGGAGGACCGGCGGGGGCTCGCGCGGCTGCGGAAGGACGAGCCGTGGTTCCCCGAGGCGTTCGCGGCGCTGGAGGCGATCACCGGGGGCACCGGCAGCGACTGGGATGCCATCAGCCCCTTCTTCCACGGCCGGTGGGACGCCGCGGCCCGGCAGCACCAGGCGGCGGCCCGCCCGGACAACACGGAGGCCGTCACCCTCTTCGCGGCCGACGGCGCCTTCGACCCGCGGGCCACGCGCGCCGCGCTCACCACCTGGAGGGGCCCCGTGCTGCTGCTCGCAGGGGAGTTCGACCTGAACAGCCCCCCTCGGTCGGTGGCCGAGGTCGCCGAGCTGATCCCGGGCGCCACCCTCGTCGTACAGCGGGGCGCGGGCCACTACCCGTGGCTCGACGACGCCGACCGGTTCGTGGCGACCACCGCGACGTTCCTGGCCTAACGAGGCAATACACCTAGGCCGTCCGCGCGCCCGCGCCCGGGGCGGTTCGGGTCGGGCGGGCAGGGGGACGGCCCCGGCCGGATTCCCCCCGGCCGGGGCCGTCATCGGGCAGGCGCGTCGTCCCGCGCGCCCGCGCGATCACCAGAGCACGGGCAGACGCTCCGGGATGCGCTTCATGAAGCGGGTGCGCCACACGAGCTGGTCGACCGGCACGGCGAGGGCCAGGTGGGGCATCTTCTCCAGGAGCACCTCGATGGCGATCTCGGTGTGCCGCTTGCCGAGCGCGGTGGCCGGGCAGTAGTGCTGTCCGCCGCCGAACGAGAGGTGCGTGCCGGCGTTCGGCCGGTCGATGTCCGCGACGTGCGGGTCGGGGTACACGTCCGGGTCGGTGTTGGCGGCCTCGACCAGGACGAGCAGCAGCTCGCCCTTCTTCACCTCGACGTCGCCGAGGGTGACGTCCTCCAGCGCGAGTCGGGGCAGGCCGTCGGCGATCGACAGGTTGATGCGCAGGAGTTCGTCCACCGCGGCCGGGATCTTCTCCGGTTCCTTGCGCAGCCGCTCCCACATCTCGGGGTTCTGGAGGAGGGAGAAGATCGCCATGGTCAGGAAGCCCATGGTGGAGATGACCCCCGCGCCGAACAGCGTGACGCCCACGGTGGCGAGCATCTCGTCCGTCAGGTGGTCGTAGTCGGGGTCGTTGCGCAGGGCGGCGAGCTCGGCGATCAGGCCGGTGGTGGTGGGGTCGTCGAGGCGCTCCACCATGTAGGCGATGTCGCGGTCCCAGTTGAGCTTGGCGCCGGTGACCGGGCAGGCCGAGTTCATGAACGCGATGTCGAGGCTGGCCGCCAGGCGCGGAGCGTCGGACTCGGGGATGCCGAGGATGCGGCAGTGCAGGTTCTCGGCGTACGGGTTGGTGAACTGGCCGCGCAGGTCGACCGGCGCCCCGTGGCTCAGGAGACCGTCGACCAGGCTGGTGGCCTGGGCGCGCATCCAGTCGGTGAGCCCGTCCGTCTTCGGGTTGATCGCCTTGAGGACGGCCTTGCGCAGTCCCGCGCCGGTGATGTTGCCCATGTTGTTGACGACCTCGGGCGGGATCGTCAGCGCGTACTGGCGGGGCGCACCGGGGGCCGAGGTGTCCTTCAGGCTGAACCGGGGATCTTCGAGGACCTGCTTGGCCAGCGGATAGGAGGAGACGAGCCAGGCTTCGTCCCCGGCTATCGTGCGCACCCGCTTCACCGGTTCGGCGCGCAGCTCCTCGACCTCGGGCGGGAGCTGGTCGCCGCGCGCGGAGAAGGGGAAGTCGAGCAGGGTGTCAGTGGACATCGGGAGCTCCTTCGGCGGGGGTGATGACGGCGTGACCCTGGTTGCGCGAGGCGCGCAGGCCCGAGCCGCGTGAGTAGAGCAGTTCCGCCATGGGCAGGAGCTGGTGGTAGCAATTGAGGGAGGACGGCACGCCGAGGATGGCCGGCGTGTCGAGGAAGAGCGGCATTTCGGCGCAGACGTACTCCAGGCACACGTCGCGCTGCCGTGTGGTGGCGGCCTTCCCGTTCAGGACCTTGGACGAGAGGAACGCGTCGACCAGCGCGTTGCTGGTCCTGCGGAACTCCGGGTCGGTGTCCAGCAGCGTGGTCAGGTGACCGTGGAGCGCCCGGTAGGCCGGGATGTCGGTGAGGGACGACATCGGGCGGGCGCGGAGGCGGGTGCCGGTGGGATCGGCCTCTGCGGCGGCGTTGTTCACCTTGGCGCGGACGCCGCGCAGGTTCTTCACCGCCTTCCGTCGCGCTTCGTCCTCGCCGTAGCCGAGCGCCTCGTACATCTCGGCCACGTGCATGTCGGTGTAGATGAGGTCGACCTGCTCGAAGTTGCGCAGGCCCCAGTGGGCAAGGTCATTGACGCGTTGGGCCGAGAAGTAGCTGTTCCCCGGGGAAATGCCTATGACGGCGTGATCGCCTTCGGTGCTGATCACCTGGCAATGCGGGGTGTACGGCCGGACTGTGAAGACTTCGGTTGCTGTCGTCAACAGGGGTCGGGTCCTTTGCGCCGCTAGTCCCATGGGGCCCTGTGCCCCGGGTGTGGCGGCGACGTGAGGGAAAGCTACCCGAACTGTGAGCGACGTTCCATGTCTTCTGGGTAGTAACTCATCTGTCGGACAACACAGTTGACCCGGGCACCTTTTGAGCATGGCCGATCCGGCCCTGGCGGCGGCCTGTTGACCGCGTTTCACCAGGTGTTTCCGGAACGGTCACCCGTGTGAAATCGGTCGGCCGATCGGAATTTCTCCCGGCCGATTCTGTCCGGGATTCGACGCTGATGGACCGTCAAGGTCCGCTTGAACTCCGGGCCGGTCGTGCGTGCGGCCGTCAGCCGGTCTTGGGCGCGACCGGTTTGTGACCGGGATAGACGTGGTCGGGGGTGACGATGCTGGTGACCGCCTCGCCGAAGAGCGTGCTGGGCTCCTGGCCCTTGTACTGGCTGTCGGTGTTCAAGACGATGACCATCGTCGCCCGCGCCGACGGCAGGTAGACGGGCAGGACCTCGTATCCGGGGATGGAGCCGTTGTGGCCGATCCAGCCCTGGACGTCGAAGATGCCCAGTCCGTAGCCGGCACCCGGAATGTCCATCGGGGTGGTCTTCAGGCGCTCCGCCTGGGTCGCGGGCTTCAGCAGCGTGCCGGTGGCGAGGGTACGGGCCCAGCTGCGCAGGTCCTGGAGGTCGGAGACCATCTCTCCGGCGGCCCAGGCCCAGGACGGGTTCCAGCGGGTCGAGTCCTCGACCTTGCCCGAGGCCGTCTGGTCGGTGTAGCCGTGCGCGTAGGGCACCGGTAGGGCCGGGCTCGTCGGGAAGACCGTGCTGCGGAGCCCGGCCGGTCCCAGGACGTCCTTGGCGATCACGTCGTGGAGCGGCCGGCCGGTGATCTTCTCCACCACCAGGCCGAGCAGGATCAGGTTGGTGTTGCTGTACTCGAACTCCGCGCCCGGCTCGAACTGCACGGGGTGCTTGAAGGAGTAGTCGAGCAACTGCCGCGGCGCGACGTACTTTTCCGGATGGGCCTGGAGCTGCGTGATGAAGTCCCCGTCCATGCTGTAGTTGAAGAGTCCGCTGCGCATGCCCGCCAGTTCCCGCAAGGTGATGCGGTCACCGTTCGGAACCCCCGTGACGTAGGCGCCGATGTGGTCGTCCAGGCCCACCTTCCCCTGGTCGACCAGCTGGAGCAGGGCGGTGACCGTGAACGTCTTGGTCTCACTGCCGATGCGCACGTGGAGGTCGGGAGCCATCGGCGCGCCGGTCGCCTTGTTCGCCACGCCGAAGGACCGTACGTAGCTCCCCTTGCCGGGGGCCCACAGCCCGACCGTCACACCCGGCACCTGAGCCTCGCGCATGACCTGACGCACGGCCGCGTCCAGTTGCGCCGCCACGGCCGGTGTGAGCGGTGTGAAGCCCGTACCGGTGTCCGGGGAAGGGGGCGGGGGAGGGGTGGGAGTGGGAGTGGCGGCGGCCACGGAGGCGGGAGCGGAGCGCCCGGGAAGGGCCGTCCCGGCTGCGGAGCCCGCGGCCGGCGCGAGGAGCGCTCCTGTTGCGGCGGCGGCCGCACAGGCCCGGCGCAGCCGGAGGTGGGTTGGCTTCACGGCATGGTCTCCTGCCGTCCGAGGGCCCCGGGCAACACCCTCAGGCTAGGTCCACGGGCCCCCGGTCGCGAGGTGGGCCCGTCCCGCCGCCGGAGGGCCTCAGGGCGGCGGGAGCTCGCGCAGGCGCCCCTCCCCGACCAGGGCGACACCGCCGCCGACGCGTACCGAGCGGATGTCCCGGCCGTGGCCGTCGGCGCTGACGGTCATCGCGCTGGGGCGCCCGGTGAAGCGGCCCTGATGCAGCAGGCCCGGCTCCCCGGCGCCGATCCGGCCGTGGCTGCGCAGGTAGGCGGCGGCGCACCCCGCACCGCTGCCGGTGGCGACGTCCTCGAGGATCCCGTCGTTGTTCCAGTGCCTGCCCTCCATGGCCGCGGCGTCCAGCAGGTAGGCGAACTCGGCGCCGAGGCGGGCCAGGGGTGCGTCGAGCGGTTGCGTGACGCGGGCGCGGGCGAGCGCGCCGCCGCGGACGGGGAGCACCAGGTAGCGCAGGCCCGTGGAGACCACCTCCGGGGGCAGGCTGGGGTCCAGGTCACCGGGGTCGAGGGCGAAGAGGGCGGCCAGGCCGTCGGGGTCGGGGCGGCCGAGGAAGGCGGCCGCGCCCTGGTCGAGGAGGCTCGCGTACAGGCCGGGGCCCCGGCGCTCGGTCGCGACGTCCACCGGACGGTCGGGCAGGCGCAGGGTCCAGGCCTCGTGGTCGGCCGCACCGTGGAGGGCGTGCAGGACGGCGGCGGCGCCGATGAGCGGGTGCCCGGCGAAGTCCAGCTCCCCCGCGAGGTCGAAGACGCGCGCCCGCCACGAGCGCGGCCGCCCGGGCGAGCCGTCGCGCATGAGGAAGACGGACTCGAAGTGCCGCAGTTCCTGGGTGATGGTCCGCATCTGGGCGCCGGTCAGCGGATCGGCCTCGGGGAACACGGCGAGGCTGTTGCCGCTGTACGGGCGGTCGGTGAACACGTCGACGTGGTGGTAGCGCATGGCGGCGACGCTACCGGGGGATGCCCGGCAGGCCGGGTCCGTACGGGGCGGTCACCGGCCCGGCGCGGAGGGCAGGGCGATCCCGTGCCGGCCGCGCAGGCGCCGTACCGCTCACTCCGAGAGCGCGGTCACCGACAGCGGGCCACCGAGCACGTCCTCCACGTACTCGGCCAGGAGGAGTACTCGCATTCCACCGTCCAGGACGGGAGGAAGGCAGTCGCCGCGCCGCCGTGCTCCGTCCTCCGGCTCCCGAATGCCGTACTGGTCCCGCCTACTTGTTCTCGCTCCACCGGTAACGGGTGCGCCCCGTACGTCCCGTGGGGTACATGGGGACCGCCGCGAACGTCGAACACCAACTAGGGGGCGTCGGAACCGCCGGCCGATGTGGTGAGGTTTTCGACACGGCGATTGTGGCGGCGGCGTGTCAGTTCCGTGGAGGGCAGTACCGCTGCCAAGAAGACGGCGAGGCCGCCCATAGCGGCAGCACGTTGTTGAGCAGCACCAGGCTCACGCCCAACACGAACCCGTAGGTGATTTCGATCCAGAACGGAACGATTCCGTGGTTGAGGAACGTCGGGAGAATGTACCGATCTCGGCAGCCGGTCTTTGATAGGTATCGGATGTAGATGACGCTGGCGAACGCCGCGATGGCAGCGGCGCCCATGACCATCGCGATGCGCAAGAGTTTCTCCTGTTCGATCCTGAGGAATTGGCTCTGCCAGGGAAAAGGATGGGAAAGGACAGGGCATGGCCCGAACTCCCGTGGCTTGACATCTGGGCCTAGGCTTCCGGCGTGACCAGCTCAGAAATGACCCGGCGACGGGTGATGGGTTTCGGCCTCGGTGCCCTTGCGGCGTTGCCGGCCGGCTGCTCGGGGGATTCCGGACCGGTACGGCGACTGCGGCTCGCGACCGGTCCCGAGGGTGGACCGTACAACGCGTTCGGGCAGGCCCTCGCGCGGGCCGTTGCCACGAGCGGCCGCCGGATCGAGATCGTCCCGGTGAGCACCGCGGCCAGCGTGAACAACCTGCGGAAGTTGGACGAGGGCTCCGTCGAGCTGGCCCTGGCGATGGCGGACGTGGCCGAGGACGCAGTGCTGGGGCGGGAGCCGTTCCTCCGGCCGGCCGCAGCGACTGCCCTGGCCAGGGTCTACGTGAACTACACGCACCTGGTCGTCCCGGCCGACGGGCCGGTGCGCTCGGTGCGGGATCTCGCCGGGCGCCCGGTCGCGGCGGGCGCGGCAGGCTCCGGGGTACAGGTCGTCGCGGAACGGGTCCTGCGGGCGGCCGGGCTGAGCGGTGCACCCGCACCGGCATCCACACCGGCACCGGCATCCACACCGGCACCGGCATCCACACCGGCGCCCGCGGCGGACGAGCGACAGCTGGGCCTCGCCGCCTCCGTGAGCGCCCTGCGCGAGGGCTCGGTCGACGCGCTGTTCTGGTCCGGCGGGGTGCCCACACCGGCCCTGGCGGACCTGGCGCGCGAGCTGCCGCTGCGGTTCCTGCCGCTCGACGCACACGTCGGTGCGCTGCGTGAGCGCCACGGCCCCGTCTACACGGAGGTCACGCTGCCGGCCGGCGTGTACGGGCTGACGGAGCCGGTGGGAACCATCGGCGTCGGCAACTACCTCCTGGCACGGACCGACGTACCGCAGGGCGCGGTAGGTGACCTGCTCCAGGTGGTGTTCGAGCGGTGGCGCGACCTGCTGCGGGAGGTGACGGCGGGGGCCCGGCTGGAGCCCCGCTTCGCCATCTCCACCGGCGAGGTCCCGCTCCACCCGGGAGCGGCCGCCCACTACCGCTCGGTGTACGGCTGAGACCTCACGCGGGAGGAGGGGACGGGAGCCGGAGCTCGGCCACCAGGCCGTGCGGCTCGTTGCCGCGGACGTCGAGCCGGCCGCCGCTGATCCGGGCGATCTCGTCGGCGATGGCCAGCCCCAGGCCGCTGCCGGGGACGTTCTGGTGCTCCGGGGAGCGTGCGAAACGGCGCAACAGCAGCGGCAGTTGCTCGTGCGGCACCCCCGGGCCGTCGTCCGCGACCCGTACGACGGCGTCGGCGCTCCCGTCCGCCGCGCGGCCGGCGCACACCTCGACGCGGCCGCCACGCGGGACGAACTTCACGGCGTTGTCGAGGAGCGCGTCGAGGATCCGGCCCGCCGCGTCGGGCAGGGCGCGCGCCGGCAGCCCCCCGGCGAGGCCGGTGGCGACGAGCTCCACCCCAGCGGCGCGGAAGACCGGGGTCCAGGCCGTCACCCGGTCCCGTACCGCCCGCGACACGTCTTCGTCGCCCAGCTCCGCCGTGCCCGACTCCACACGGGCGAGCGCCAGGAGGCCGTCGAGCAGCTCCTCCAGGCGCTCCGCCTCGTCCAGCGCACGGCCGTGCTCGGCCAGGCCCGGCCCGGGTGCGATGTGCGGCTCGACGTTCTCCAGCTGCAGCACCAGGGTGGCCAGCGGATTGCGCAGCTGGTGGGAGGCATCCGCGACGAAGTCGCGCTGTCGGCCGATGGAGTCGGCCATCGCCTCCGCCATGGTGTTGAAGTGCTGCCGCAGACGGCGCAGTTCCGGCGGACCGGTGTCGGACACGGCCCGCGCCTGCAGGCTGCCGGCGGTCAGCCGCCCGACCGCCCGGTCCAGGTCCAGTACCGGGCGCATCAGCCAGCGCGTGATCCCGGCCGCGACCAGTGCGGCTGCCGCGAAGGCGCCGAACGCACCGGCCGCGATGAGCGACCAGCGCACGGCCACGTCCCGGCGGGCGGCCCCGGTGGGCACGGCCATCAGGACCGCCCCGCTCACCCGCTCGTCCCGGCCCACCGGCTCGGCCAGCACGACGGTGCGCGGTCCCCAGGGGCGAAGGGTGGGCAGCCGGTCGGTCGAGCGGCCGGTGAGGGCGCGGCGACGGGACTCCGTCCCTTCGGAGGAGCCGCCCTCGGGGGAATCGGCGTCGGTGGCCGCGTTCGTGGCCGCCCTGGCCGCCGGTCCGGTCCCGGCCCGGGCCACCGTCGCCCCCGCGGAGTCGACCACGACCACTCCGGCCCCGTACAGCTGGGCGTAGCGGCCGATCTCGGCCGAGAGCTCCGCCCGGTCGGCGGCGGTACGCATCCGGTCGGCGAGGTCGGCGAACCGTACGGCCTCCGAACGCCGTTGCAGGAGCAGGTGCTCGGTGCGCCCGCGCGCGTAGGCGTCGGCCAGGGGGACGCAGAGCAGCAGCGCCGCCGCCCCCATGAGCACCATCAGCACCGCCAGCAGCCTGCGCCTCACCGCTCGCCGCCCCGCACGTCGGGGGCGGGGTCGGCGCCCGGGGGCGGGGCTGGGACCGGGGCCGGGGCCGGCAAGCCGAGCTGGTAGCCGAACCCCCGGACCGTACGCACCAGGCCCGAGCGCCCGGTCTTGGCGCGGATGCCCGCCACATGGACGTCCAGGGAGCGGGAGGCCGCGAGGAAGGCGTCACCCCAGATCCGGTCCAGGATCACCTCGCGGGAATGCACCTCGTCCGGGCGGGCGGCCAGGAAGGCGAGGACGTCGAACTCGCGTCGGGTGAGGCGCACCGCGGCGCCCGCCACCGTGACGGTGCGACCCGCGAGGTCCACCTCGACATCGCCGGTGCGCACGGGCCGGGACCCGGTCGGGGCGGGGTCCCGGCCCGGGGGTGGATCCGTCCGGCGCCGCACGGAGTCGATGCGGGCCATCAGCTCGGCCATCCGGAACGGCTTGACCACGTAGTCGTCGGCTCCCGCCCGCAGCCCCTGGACGATGTCCCGCTCCTCGCAGCGCGCGGTCACCACGATCAGCGGCGCGTCGCAGACGGTGCGCAGCCGCCGCAGCAGCTCCAGCCCGTCGAGGTCGGGAAGGCCCAGGTCGAGCAGGACGAACTCGGCTTCGCGGACGTGCCGCAGGGCGTCCAGGGCGCGCCCGACCCGGCGGACGGTGTGCCCGCGCTGGGCGAGGGCCGTGCCCAGGGCCTGGGCCATGCGGTCGTCGTCCTCGACGAGAAGCGCGTGCATAGACAGTCCCTCACGACCTGTGACCGGAGCCCCGTGTACCGGAGCCCCGACGTGCCGGAGCACCGACGTGCCGGCGCCCCGTGACCCGGCGCAGCAGCTTACGGGAGCCGACGCGCCGGTTCACCGGGTCGGATCAGCGTGCCGCCTCGGCGGGAGCCGCTGCCGGCCGCTCCTGCCCGGGCTCACCGTCGGCCTCGGCCTCGGCGCGGCTCAGCGCGGCATTGCGGGTGTCCGGCATGAGCACGTACGTGACGAGCGAGATCAGCGCGCACCCGGAGACGTACCAGAAGAACATCTTCTCGTGCCCGCTGTTCTTGAACCACAGGGCCACGTACTCCGCCGTGCCGCCGAACAGCGCGTTGGCGATCGCGTACGGCAGCGCCACGCCCAGCGCGCGCACCCGGGTCGGGAACAGCTCGGCCTTGACCGCCGCGTTGATGGACGTGTAGCCGGTGATGATGACCAGGGCCAGCAGGGACAGCCCGAGCGCGGACCAGTACGAGGACGCCGATCCGAGCGCGGTCATGATCGGGTACGTGCCGACGGTGCACCCCACTGCGAAGGTGATCAGCAGGGGTCGGCGGCCGATCCGGTCGGACAGCATGCCGGCGAAGGGCTGCAGTACAGCGAAGAGGGTCAGCGCGGTGAAGCTGACGAGCGTGGCGGTGGTCTTCTCCATGCCCGCGCTGCCGACCAGGTACTTGGTGAGGTAGGTGGTGTACGTGTAGTAGGCCACGGTCCCGCCGAGGGTGAGCGCCATGACCAGCCCCGCCTGCCGCCGGTACTGCCACAGGGCCTTCAGCGTGCCGCGCGTGCTGTCGTCGTGGGCGTCCCCGCCCGCCTCCGCCGACGCCGACGATTCCTCCTTGAACGCGTCGGTCTCCTGCAGCCGGCGCCGCAGCCAGAAGACGACCACCGCGAACAGCGCCCCGAGGAGGAAGGGGAGCCGCCAGCCCCAGCTCTCCAGCTGGGCCGTGGTCAGGGTGTGCTGGAGGGTGATCAGAATGCCCAGTCCGAGCAGCTGGCCGCAGGTCATGGACACGTACTGGAAGGACGAGCCCAGCCCGCGCCGGTTCCGGGCCGACGCCTCGGTCAGGTAGGTGGCGCTGGCCGCGTACTCGCCGCCGATGCTCATCCCCTGGAGCAGCCGGGCGAGCAGCAGCACCAGGGCGCCGAAGTACCCGGCCTGTCCGTAGGTCGGGGCGACGGCGATGAGCAGGGCGGCCACCGACATCATGGTGACGGTGAGGGTGAGCGCGCTTTTGCGCCCGTGCCGGTCGGCGGCACGGCCCAGGATCCACCCGCCGACGGGACGCATCAGGAAGCCGACGGCGAAGATCCCGGCCGTGTTCATCAGCTGGGTGGTCGGGTTGTCGCCGGGGAAGAAGGAATCGGCGAAGTAGATCGCGAAGCTGGCGTAGACGAACCAGTCGTACCACTCGACGAGATTGCCGAGCGAGCCGCCGACCAGGGCGAGACGGCGCTTCCTGCGCTCGTCCCCGGGCGGCGACGCGGGCATGACGACGGACGGGGACATGGCGGCTCCAGAGGAATGTTCCCTGATGAGGGACGGCAGAACTGCCCCGGCGGTGGGGGAGTGTCCAGAGCATGCGGCGGCCGTCGTAGCCGGACAAGGTCCGCCACGCAGATCTAACGTTCCGCTAAGGAAGCTCCCGGGACGGCCCCGGGGCCGCCGGATTTCACCGTTCAGTCATGTGCACGTCATGCCTGCTCCATGGTCGTCACCCGAACGTGGCCCACGGTGGGTGCGGCCCGTCGCGGACCGCCGGAAGAGCCCGGCCGGCGCGCGGCCGGCCCCCTCGTACCCCCCAATAGGAGGCATGATGCGCGTGATCCCGAGCAGGCGGACCCCGGCCGTGGCCGCAGCGGCCGTGGTGGTCCTGGGCGTGATCGCCGTACCGGCGCACGCCCAGACGGACCACGGCGGCACGGCACCGTCCCTGCCCCGGGTGACGGCCTCCGTCGAGACGCCCTCCCTCTTCGACGACGAGGCCGGCGGCAACGCGAACGCCGACGACCCGGCGATCTGGCGCAACGCCAAGGACCCCGACGCCAGCCTGGTCATCGCCACCGCCAAGGAGGGCGGCCTGCGCGTCTATGACCTGGACGGACGCCAGGTGCAGGCCCTGCCCGCGCCCGCACCGCCGAGGGACGGCGACAAGCCCGGGCGCTTCAACAACGTCGACCTGATCACCGGACTCCGCTTCCCGGACGGCCGCCACGACGTGGCCGTCGTCTCCGACCGCGGCCGCGACCAGCTGCGCGTCTACCGGATCGACCCGAAGCGGCGCACCGCCCCGCTGGTCGACGTCACCGACGAGGCGGCCGCCCCGCAGGTCTTCTCCGCCAGCCAGGACGAGGTCAACGACCAGCGGACCGCCTACGGCCTGGCCGCCTACACCGACCGCCGCAACGGTCGCTCGTACGCGGTCACCAGCCGGCGCCACGCCACCGACCTCGCCCTGGCCGAACTGCTGCCGAACGCCCAGGGCAAGGTCGGCTACCGCACCGTCCGCACCACCTCGCTGCCCGCCTCCTTCACCCTGCCGAACGGGAAGGGCTGGGCGCCGTGCGGCGAACCGGGGGAACGGCCCCAGGTCGAGGGCATGGTCGTCGATCCCGACACCGGTGACCTCTACGCCGGTCAGGAGGACGTCGGCATCTGGAAGCTCGACGCCGACCTGCGCTCGCCCGCCCGCCTCATCGAGAAGGTCCGCTCCTTCGGCGTGCCCGGCACCTGGAACCCCGGGACGGAGGAGTGCGACGCGGGCGCGGACCCGGGCTTCGGCGGCCGGCACGTCTCCGCCGACGTGGAGGGCCTGACCATCTGGCGCGACCCGAAGCGGCCCGGCCGCGGCGGCTACCTGCTCGCGTCCAGCCAGGGCGACGACACCTTCGCCGTCTTCGACCGCGAGCACGACCATGCGTACGTCCGCGGCTTCCGCATCGGCGACGCCGCCGTGCCCGGCTCGCCGGACGGTTCGCAGGAGTGCGACGGCGCCGCCGTCACGAGCGCACCGCTGGGCAAGAGGTTCCCGAACGGCCTGCTGGTCGTCCAGGACGGCCACAACACCCCCCGGACCACCGGAGCCGACGGTCAGGCCCGTACCGACACCGACTTCAAGTTCGTGGACCTGGGCCGGCTGAAGCGGGCCGCCCGCCTCTGACCCCGGCCCTGGCCCCGCCGCCGGGGCCGTGACCTGGGCGGCATCGCGTTCGCCCAGGTCGATAGGATCACCACCGCACACGACGGAAGGTGATCATGGCGGACAGTCCCCTCAGGCCCAGCTCGTTGATCAACACGGTCTACGGGGCGTTCCTGCGACGCCTCGGCGGCTGGATCTCCGTCGCCGACCTGATCACCCTGATGGCCGAGCTGGACGTGGACGGTCCGGCGGCGCGCTCGGCGATCTCCCGACTCAAGAAGAAGGGCGTCCTGGAACCGGAACGCCGGGGCGCCACCGGGTACCGGCTCAGCCCGGACGCGCAGCCCGTCTTCGACGAGGGCGACCGGCGCATCTTTGGCAGCTTGGAACCGGCGAAGCTGAGCGACGGCTGGGTCATGGCCGTCTTCTCCGTACCGGAGTCCGAGCGCTCCTACCGCTACCAGTTGCGCACCCGGCTGACCTGGCTGGGCTTCGGGAACATCGCCCCGGGCGTGTGGCTGGCGCCCGGCCGCCTCCTCGGTGACGCCCGTGACGTGCTCGTCCGGCTCGGACTCAGCGAGTACGTGCACCTGTTCGCCGCCGAATACGCGGCCTTCAGCGACCTGCCCGGGACGGTCAGCTCGTGGTGGGACTTCCCGGCGATCGAGGAGCAGTACGCCGGATTCACCGAGGCCTACGGGCCCGTCGCCGCGGGGCTGACCGAGCGGCCCGCCATCGACGGCGCCGAGGCCTTCCGCCACTACGTCCCGATGCTCACCCAGTGGCGCCGCCTGCCCTACCTCGACCCCGGACTGCCCGCCGAACTGCTTCCCGCGGACTGGAACGCGGTCGCCGCGCGGCAGGTCTTCCAGCAGCTGAACGAGGCGCTCGCCCCGCCCAGCCTGCGCCACGTGCAGGAGGTCACGGGCCTGGCCGGGGCCTGACCGGACCACCACGCCGCCGACGTCCGCCGGGTGTCCTGCGCCCCGCTCATCCGGCGCCGGCACCGATACCGGTACCGGTGTCGCGCAGGGCCAGGGCGAGGTGGCGGGCCGTGTCGCGGGTACGGCGCGGGACGCGACGGCCGTCCTCGACGAGCCGGGCGGCCCGGCCCAGAACCCGTAGCGCGCGCACGGACCCGACGCAGGACACCCCGTCCATCAGGGTGGCCATGGCCGCGTCGACCTCGCGCCAGTCACCCGCCCGGGCCTGCACCAGGGCGAGTTCCGCGGCGAACAGCACCCGGTAGGCGGGGCCGCCGCCGTCACCGCCGTCACCGCCGCCGGCGTGCGCGGCGTCGTGGAGGAGAGCGGCCGCCGCGCCCAGGTCCCCGAGCGCGGCCCGCGCCAGGCCGTGGTGGCCGTCCAGTTCGTGCCGGTCGAACCACCAGGCCCAGGCGGGGTCCCGGTCCGTGGGCCGGTCGGCCAGCAGCTCGGCGGCGGTCCCCAGCGCCCTCCCGGCGAGCGGTCCGTTCCCCATGCGGGCCAGCGCGCGCCCCGCCCGAACGTGGAAGATCGCCGCGACCCGGCCGGGAAGCGCCTCGCGGGCCAGCACGGACGAGGCGATCCGCAAGGAGTGCGCGGGCCGCCCCAGGTGTTCCTCCTGCATCGCCAGTACCGCGAGGATCAGCGGCTCCACGGCGGCGTCCGGCCCTTCCGCCGGGTCGCTCCGGGCCAACTCCAGGGCCCGCAGGTGGAGCCGCCGCGAGACGCCGTGCCGTTCGGCGTCGAAGGCGATCCACGCGGCGACCTGGTACAGCTCGGCACGCGCGGCCCGCTCCGCGACGCCTTCGCGGGGCTCCGGCCGGCTCCGGCCGACCGCACGTACGGCCGCCAGCGCCGGACCCACCGCCCACCGCGCCCCGGCCGCCACATCGAGCGCGACGAGTTCCTGCGCCAAGGCCGTGAGGTCGTCCCCCTCCGTCATTCCTCGTCCTCGACGAGCAGCGAACGGCATACGGGGTACGGGCCGGTCGGTCACCTCGGTCACGATTCCCCCCGGAGCGTGAGCGGGGCCGGATCGAGCCCCCTGCGATCATCGTAGGCGGCCGGCCGGTTCGGCCGACACCGGCCGAGGATGCGTGCCGGTGGGGCGGCTGGGCGCAAGGATGCGGTCATGGCCGACATCTTTGCCTCGCGCACCATCGTCGTGACGACCGGTGACCGGGAGACCGTCCATGACCTGACCGACGCCTGCACGTCGTTCCTCGGGGAGGTGGCGCGGGGCCGGAGCGGACTGCTCAACATCTTCACGCCGCACGCGACCGCCGGACTCGCCGTCATCGAGACGGGAGCGGGCAGCGACGAGGACCTCCTGCAAGCCCTGGCCTCGCTGCTGCCGACCGATGCCCGCTGGCGACACCGGCACGGTTCCCCCGGCCACGGCCGGGACCACGTACTGCCCGCGATCGTCCCGCCCCACGCGACGCTGCCGGTGATCGACGGAGTGCTGGAGCTCGGAACCTGGCAGTCCGTCACCCTCGTGGACACGAACAAGGACAACCCGGAGCGTCAGGTGCGGCTGTCGTTCCTCGGATAGCCCTCCTGCGGCACGCGCCGTCACCACGGGAACCCTGCGCTCCGGCTTCCTGGTCGTGTCGGCCTGGCCGCGGCTGTGACCCGGACCGTCGTACAGCGTGCGGGCTCGGCAGCAGTGCCCCGTCCACGGGCTCGTCCTCGACGCGGAGACCGCCGGGCTCCCACGGCCACAAGGGTGAAGACGTATCAATCATGACAGGTCAGAGGCTGTTTTCGTAGGACCAAGGGCACAGTGAATTGCCCTTGTTCGGACCCCTGTGCGGCTTTCAGAATCACCGTCATGACTTACTCAGCGCACGCCAGTCACGACGCGGTACTCCGAGCCCGAGTCGCCCTCCTCGGATCACAGACCCTGCCGGCCCGGCAGGAGGTCGCCGCCTACCGCGTGCTCGTCCAGGTGAGTCCGCTGGCGTATCTGCCGCTGCTCGCCGAGGCGTTGTACGAATACAGCCGCCAGGACTTCGCACATCTGCCCGAGATCGCGCTGGCCCTGCGGGCCGAGGCCGTCGCCGCCGCGCGCCGCATGTACACCATGGAGCCGAGCCGGGACCTCCTGCTCATCAAGGCGCTGGAGCGCTACCGGGAGCAGCTGGTGCTCATGGACCGGAAGGAAGAACTCGGCGCCGTGGAACGGGAGATGGCCCAGGTGGCCGCCGGCACCGGCGCGTAGCAACCCGGTGGTCGAGGGGCCGCGACTCCCCGTCCGGCAATGCCGGACGCGCGGCCCCTCGTGCCGGATGATCGGGGGAGACGGGGGAAGACGGGGGAGGGGCACCGACGAGGGACCCGGAGAACCGATGCGACACCGAATTCCGCTCCTGCCCTTGGTGGTGGCGGCCGCGGCGGTACTGGCCGCCGTTGCGGGGTGCGTCGGCCCCTCGGCGCTGCGCGGCTCACCGCCCGCGCCCTCCACCGTCCCGGCCACCGGCGACTTCTCCGGCCAGGTCGAGGTGGGCGGCGGCCGGAAGATCTATCTGAGCTGCAAGGGCAGCGGCAGCCCCCTCGTCCTGCTGGAATCCGGGCTGCACGATTCCTCCGACACCTGGACGTTCACCGACACCCGGCCGCCCGTACCGAAGTCCCCGGCGGTGTTCCCCGGCGTCGCGGCGTTCACCCGGGTCTGCGTCTACGACCGGCCCGGAACCGTCCGGTACGCCGACCCGCCGGCGCTCACCACCCGCAGCACGCCGGTCGACGGCGCCCGCTCCCTCAGCGCGATGGCCGACGATCTCGACGAGCTGGTGACGTCCGCCCGCCTGCCGGGCCCCTACGTGCTGGTCGGCCACTCCTTCGGCGGGATGATCACCCGGCTGTACGCCCAGCGACACCCCGAGAAGACGGCGGGTCTGGTCTTCGTCGACGCCTTCGGCACCGGCATCCGCGCGCTCTTCGGCGCGCGGTGGGCCGCGTACCGCACGCTGCTCGACCGCCCCGGCACGCCCTTCGACGCGCAACCCGCCTTCGAGAGGGTGGACATCGACGGCTCGATCGATTCCGTCACCGCCGCGCACCCGCTGCCCGCGGTCCCCATGGCCGTCCTCAGCAAGACGGAACCCTTCGCAGCCCCGCCGGGGTCCCCGAAGGACCTCCTGGACACCCTTGAGCGGGCCTGGCCCCGGGTCCAGCAGGAGCTGGTGGAGTTGGGGTCCCAGACCCCGCAGTTCCTGGCCACCGGGAGCGATCACTACGTACAGGTGCACGATCCCGACCTGACGATCAGCGCCGTCCGGCTCGTCGTGGGCCGCGTCCACGCGGAGCCGTAGTCCGGGCCGGCCGGTGCGGCGGCCGGCCCGGACGTCACGGTCAGGCGAGGTCGAACCGGTCGAGGTTCATCACCTTGTCCCACGCCGCGACGAAGTCCTTCACGAACTTCTCCTTCGCGTCGTCGCTCGCGTAGACCTCCGCGAGGGCGCGCAGCTCCGAGTTCGACCCGAAGACGAGGTCGGCACGGGTGCCGGTCCACTTCACCCGGCCCGTGGCGCAGTCGCGGCCCTCGAACGCGGTCCCGTCCTCGGACGTCGCCGACCACGTCGTGCCCAGGTCGAGCAGGTTGACGAAGAAGTCGTTGGTGAGGGTCCCGGGGGTCGTGGTGAGGACGCCGTGCGGCGCCTGCCGGTGGTTCGCGCCCAGCACGCGCAGGCCGCCGACCAGGACCGTCATCTCGGGGGCGCTGAGGGTCAGCAGGTTCGCCCGGTCGAGCAGCAGGTACTCGGCCGGCAGCCGGTGGCCCTTACCGAGGTAGTTGCGGAACCCGTCGGCGGCCGGCTCCAGTGCGGCGAACGACTCCACGTCCGTCTGCTCCTGCGCCGCGTCCGTGCGGCCCGGAGTGAAGGGGACCTGCACGGCGAACCCGCCGTCCTCGGCGGCCTGTTCGACGGCTGCCGCGCCGGCCAGCACGATCAGGTCCGCGAGCGAGATCCGCTTGCCGCCGCTCTGCGCGGAGTTGAAGGACTCCTGGATCCCGGTCAGGGTGCGCAGCACCCCGGCCAGCTGGTCCGGGTCGTTGACCTCCCACCCGCTCTGCGGCTGGAGGCGGATCCGACCGCCGTTGGCGCCACCGCGCTTGTCGCTGCCGCGGAAGGACGAGGCCGAGGCCCACGCGACCGATACCAGTTGGGAGACCGTCAGGTCCGAGTCGAGGACCTGCTGCTTGAGCGCGGCGACATCGGCGGCGTCGACGAGCTCGTGCGTCACCGGGGGGAGCGGGTCCTGCCACAACAGCGTCTCGGTCGGGACCTCCGGGCCGAGGTAGCGCACGACGGGGCCCATGTCGCGGTGGGTCAGCTTGAACCACGCGCGCGCGAACGCATCGGCGAACTCCGCGGGGTTGGCGAGGAAACGCCGCGAGATCTGCTCGTAGGCCGGGTCGACCCGCAGCGACAGGTCGGTCGTCAGCATCGTCGGGGCGTGGGTCTTGGTCGGGTCGTGGGCATCGGGCACGGTACCCGCCCCGGCGCCGTCCTTCGGCCGCCACTGGTGCGCCCCGGCGGGGCTCTTGAACAGCTCCCAGTCGTAGCCGAACAGGATCTCGAAGAAGGTGTTGTCCCAGGTGATCGGGGTGGTGGTCCAGATGCCCTCGAGGCCGCTGGTGATCGCGTCGCCACCCTTGCCGGTGCCGAAGGAGTTGCTCCAGCCCAGCCCCTGCGCCTCCATCGGGGCGGCCTCGGGATCGGCGCCGACGCTCTCCGCGGGGCCGGCGCCGTGGGTCTTGCCGAAGGTGTGGCCGCCCGCGATCAGGGCCACCGTCTCCTCGTCGTTCATCGCCATCCGGTGGAAGGTCTCACGGATGTCGCGCGCCGCGGCGATCGGGTCGGGGTTGCCGTTCGGGCCCTCCGGGTTGACGTAGATCAGGCCCATCTGGACCGCGCCGAGGGGGTTCTCCAGCTCGCGGTCGCCGGTGTAGCGCTCGTCGTCGAGCCAGGTGGTCTCGGGGCCCCAGTAGACGTCCTCGTCGGGCTCCCAGACGTCCGGGCGGCCGCCGCCGAAGCCGAAGGTCTCGAAGCCCATCGACTCCAGGGCCACGTTGCCGGTGAGGATCATCAGGTCGGCCCACGAGAGGCTCTGGCCGTACTTCTGCTTGACCGGCCACAGCAGACGGCGGGCCTTGTCGAGGTTGCCGTTGTCCGGCCAGCTGTTGAGGGGGGCGAAGCGCTGCTGGCCGGCCCCGGCGCCGCCACGGCCGTCGCTGATGCGGTAGGTGCCCGCGCTGTGCCAGGCCATACGGATCATGAACGGGCCGTAGTGGCCGAAGTCGGCGGGCCACCAGTCCTGGGAGGTGGTCAGCACGTCCGCGATGTCCCGCTTGACGGCGGGAAGATCGAGGGTGTTGAACGCCGCGGCGTAGTCGAACTCCTCGCCGAGGGGGTTCGCGACGGCGGGGTTCTTGGCGAGGATCTTCAGGTTGAGCCGCTCGGGCCACCACTGGCGGTTCCCGCCGCCCTGGGTCGGGTGTGCGGCTCGCCCATGGGCCACCGGACAGCCGTCCCCACCCTCCGACGTGGCATCTGTGACGATTGCATCATGGTTCTCAGACATGGGAATCCTTCCGTACCAGGCGGATCACGGTGTTCAGGAACTGAATGCGACTGAATGCGATGGAACGGGCGGGGCGCAGGGCCCCGTCTCATGGGCTCGGCTCCGTCGATCGCCTCGACGCCGAGGGGTCACCGTCCCGGACGGTTGCGCGCAAGGGGACGCCGGTGGCCGGTGCACGCGTGTCGGCACCGGGCAGCTCCTCGGCGGTGATCCGTCACGTCTTTGTCACCTGCCGCTCTGGAGTCTTCCTGTCTCTTGGCTATCTACGAAACCGATCCTACGATGGACGGAATCCAAGTCAAGAAGGACACCAGGTCCACATTCGACCGGATCCCGGATGTCCGCCGATCAACTTCGGGGCACCCCGTCGAACCTGAATAGGTGGGCCGATATGAGTGACCTGATGGAGCGTTTGCGCGGGCGTGGCTGGCGAATGACGTCCCAGCGGCGCGTGGTCGCGGAGGTCCTCGACGGCGACCACGTGCACCTCACGGCGGACGAGGTGCACGCACGTGCGGCCCAGCGGCTGCCGGAGATCTCCCGGGCGACGGTCTACAACGCCCTGGGCGAGCTGGTCGCCCTCGGCGAGGTCGTGGAGGTCACCACCGACGGCCGGGCGAAGCGCTACGACCCCAACGCGCACCACCCGCACCAGCACCTGGTGTGTTCCGCCTGCGGCCTCATCCGCGACGTCCACCCGACGGACGACCCCCTGGCCGGCCTCCCGGCGGACGAGCGCTTCGGCTTCACGGTGTCCGGGGTCGAGGTCACCTACCGCGGCCTGTGCCCGGACTGCGCGTAGCACGCAGGCGCCCCCGCGCCCCGGTCCCTCACTCGTCCTGCCCCGCGGTCGCTCCCGCGGCCTCTCCCTCGTCCTGCGGCCACTCCATCGGTCGGGCGCCGAGCCAGGCCGTCTCGAACTCGGCCTCGCTGATCTCCATGCCCACCAGCTCGGGGTCGAACAGATCCACGACGGGCGGATTGAAGGGCCAATCGTCCGGGTCGCTCCGCACACCGGGACCGTCCGGGGCCAGCTCGACCTGGCGCAGCCTACGGCCGTCGGCCCCGATCTCCATCAGGTAGAGCGTCAGGTCCTCGTCGTCCCCGTAGTCCCAGCGCCGCCGCAGCCACACGATCTCCCGGTCGGCGAACGCGCCGAAGCCGTCGAGGCCGCGCTGGGCCTCGCGCTTGGCCCGCAGTTCGTCCAGCCCCTCCGGTGTGGTCGTCCCGTCGACCCGGGCCTCGTCCAAGTCCCAGCTCTCGGCCCGCCGGAGGGCGTCCGCGGTGTCGACGACCTCCACGTCCGCGAACGTCTCACGCACCTCGCGCACCGACCTCGCGTGGACCCACCACCACGATCCGCCCATGCCGTAGTCATGGAGTACGAGAAAACGCTGCGTGGGCACCTCATGATCGGTCATGTCGGCCGACGGTATTCGATCCTCCGTCCGCCCTTCGCACGGCCCCCCCCCGGATCGTGCGAGCGCCCCCGCATTCCGCAGCCGCAAGTCTTTTCCCAGCCACGCACAAGGCTTCAACAAGAAAATCCTTGATACCGCACTAGACTGGTGGGTTGTTTGGCGCTGGGCCGGAACAACCTGGGCAGACCCGGGCTCCGCCGGCGACCCGGATGTTGCCGGGATCGAGACGCGAGGGCCGATGGCAGTCACACCTGAGCACGGTGAACTCACTCTGCTCGACGACGGGGAGACGCTGGAGGAGTCCGGCAAGTCCGCCCGCTTCACCGCCGGGCCCGCCGCCCCCACCCGCACCCTCGTCGACGTCTTCGAGGCCACCGTACGGGCGCACCCCGACGAGCTCGCCCTCGACGACGGAACCACCCGATTGACCTACCGGGCGCTCGCCGTCGAGGTCGAGCGCCGGCGCCGGGCCCTCGCGGCCGCCGGCGTAGGGCTCGGCGACCGGGTCGGCGTCCGCGTACCGTCCGGGACCAACGAGCTGTACGTGGCCGTCCTCGCCGTCCTCGCCGCCGGAGCCGCCTACGTACCCGTCGACGCCGAGGACCCGGACGAGCGCGCCGACCTGGTCTTCGGCGAAGCCGGGGTCCGGGCGGTGCTCGGCGGCGGACAGCGCATCCATTCCGGCCGGCCCGCGGAGCCCGGTGCCCGCGCCGCCGCCTCCCGCCCCGGCCCCGAGCACGACGCGTGGATCATCTTCACCTCGGGCTCCACCGGCAAGCCCAAGGGCGTGGCCGTCAGCCACCGCAGCGCCGCCGCCTTCGTCGACGCCGAGGCCGCGCTCTTCCTCGCCGAGGAGCCGATCGGCCCCGGCGACCGCGTCATGGCCGGACTGTCCGTCGCCTTCGACGCCTCCTGCGAGGAGATGTGGCTGGCCTGGCGCTACGGCGCCTGCCTCGTGCCCGTACCCCGCTCCCAGGTGCGCAGCGGCGCCGACCTCGGCCCCTGGCTCGTGGACCAGGAGATCACCGTGGTCTCCACCGTGCCGACCCTGGCCGCGCTGTGGGAGCCCGAGGCACTCAACGAGGTCCGACTGCTGATCTTCGGCGGCGAGGCCTGCCCGCCCGAGCTCACCCAGCGCCTGGTCACCGAAGGCCGCGAGGTCTGGAACACCTACGGACCCACCGAGGCCACCGTCGTCGCCTGCGCCGCCCTCCTGACCGGCGAGGAGCCGATCCGGATCGGCCTCCCGCTGAACGGCTGGGAACTGGCCGTCGTGGACGAGTCCGGGGAACCGGTACCCATGGGCGGCAGCGGCCAGCTCGTGATCGGCGGGGTGGGCCTCGCCCGCTACCTCGACCCCGACAAGGACGCCGAGAAGTACGCCCCGCTCGAATCCCTCGGCTGGCAGCGCGCCTACCGCAGCGGCGACCTCGTACGCGCCGAACCGGAAGGCCTGGTCTTCCTCGGCCGCGCCGACGAGCAGATCAAGCTCGGCGGCCGCCGCATCGAGCTGGGCGAGGTGGACGCCGCGCTCCAGGCCCTGCCCGGCGTCGCGGGCGCCGCCGCCGCCGTCCGCACCGCGCGCAGCGGCAACCAGCTGCTCGTCGGCTACCTCGTCACCCAGGACGGCTGGGACCACGCGGCAGCGGTGACCCGGCTGCGCGCCGAGCTGCCCGCCGCCCTCGTCCCGCTGCTCGCACCCGTCGCCGAGCTGCCCACCCGCACCTCCGGCAAGGTCGACCGCGACGCGCTGCCCTGGCCGCTGCCCGACCTGGAGACCGCCGGCCCCACCGAGCAGCTCTACGGGACCGAGGCCTGGCTCGCCGAACAGTGGAGCGAGACCCTCGGGGTCACCGTCACCAGCGCCTCCGACGACTTCTTCGCGATCGGCGGCGGCAGCCTCGCCGCCGCCCAGCTCACCACCCGGCTGCGCACCCGCTACCCGAGCGCCGCCGTCCTCGACATCTACCAGCAGCCCACCCTGCGCAAGCTCGCCCGCCACCTGGAGAAGTCCGCCCAGAACGACGGAGCGGCCCGCACCGTCACACCGGTCCCCTTGCGCTCCCAGGTGGCGCAGTCGCTCCTGCTGCTCCCGCTGTTCACCCTGGTCGGCCTGCGCTGGACGGTCGTCCTGCTGACCCTCGGCAACGTCCTGCACGGCTTCGGGACCTTCCCGTGGGCGCCGACCGCCTCGTGGTGGCTCGTCGCCGCCGGCGCGCTGCTGCTCTTCAGCCCGCCGGGCCGGCTCGCGATCGCGGCCGGCGGCGCCCGTCTCCTGCTGCGCGGCGTGCAGGCCGGACGCCACCCGCGCGGGGGCAGCGTGCACCTGCGGCTGTGGACGGCCGAGCGGCTGGCCGAATGCGCCGGCGCCACCTCCCTCACCGGCTCCTGGCTGGAACGCTACGGCCGGGCCCTCGGCGCCAAGATCGGCCCCGAGGTGGACCTGCACTCCCTGCCCCCGGTCACGGGCATGCTCAAACTCGGCCGCGGCAGCGCCGTGGAGTCCGAGGTGGACCTCTGCGGCCACTGGCTGGACGGGGACCACCTGGAGATCGGCGCGATCAAGGTCGGCGCGGGCGCCGTGGTCGGCACCCGCAGCATCCTCTTCCCCGGCGCGCGGGTCGGGAAGCGCGCCGAGGTGGCCCCCGGCTCCGCCGTCGTCGGACAGATCCCGACCGGCCAGCGCTGGGCCGGAGCACCCGCCGGAAAGCTCGGCAAGGCCAAGCACAACTGGCCGGGGGAACGCCCGCCGCGCGGACTCCCCTGGCGGGCCGCCTACGGGGCGGCCGGCTTCGGACTCACCGCCCTGCCCGTGCTCGCCGCCCTGCCCGCCCTCCTCGTGGCCGGCCGCTTCGTGCCCACCGACGCCGGACTCGCCGAAGCCCTGCGCGGAGCGCTGCTCGCCGTGGTGCCCGCGGCGCTCGCCTACGGGTTCGCGTACGCGGCCCTGCTGCTGGTCTCCGTACGCCTGCTCAGCCTCGGCCTGCGGACCGGAACCCACCCGACGCACAGCAGGATCGGCTGGCAGGCCTGGACGGTCACCCAGCTGATGGACCTGTCCCGCGAGACGCTCTTCCCGCTGTACGCAGGGCTGATCACACCGGTCTGGCTGCGGCTGCTCGGCATGAAGATCGGCCGGGGCGCCGAGGTGTCCACCGTGCTCGCCCTCCCCAGCCTCACCACCGTCGGCGAAGGCGCCTTCCTCGCCGACGACACCCTCACCGCCCCCTACGAGCTCGGCGGCGGCTGGATGCGCATCGGACACTCCGAGATCGGCCGCCGCGCCTTCCTCGGGAACTCCGGCATGACCGCCCCGGGCCGCAGCGTGCCGGACGACGGGCTGGTCGGCGTCCTGTCCGCGACCCCGAAGAAGGCCAAGAAGGGCAGCTCCTACCTGGGGCTCCCGCCGGTCCGGCTGCCCCGGTCCACCGCCGACGCCGACCAGAGCCGGACGTACGAGCCGCCCGCGCGGCTGCTGTGGGCGCGCGGCCTGGTGGAGCTGTGCCGACTCGTCCCCGTGTTCTGCTCGGCCGCCCTGGCCGTGCTGACCGCGGCGGCGCTGTGCGCGCTGATCACGTGGAGCGGTCCGGGGATCTGGGGAGCCGCGCTGCTCTCCGGAGCGGTCCTGCTCACCGCCGGAGGGACCGCCTGCGCGGTCGCGGTGACCGCCAAATGGCTGTTGGTGGGCCGGCACCGGACCGGGGAGCACCCGCTGTGGAGCGGCTTCGTGTGGCGCAACGAGCTGGCCGACACCTTCGTGGAGGTCCTGGCCGTACCGTGGCTGGCCGGATCGGTGCCCGGCACGCCGGTGCTGGCCCTGTGGCTGCGCGCGCTCGGCGGCCGGATCGGCCGGGGCGTGTGGTGCGAGAGCTACTGGCTGCCCGAGACGGACCTGGTCGTGCTGGGCGACGGGGTCAGCGTGAACCGCGGCTGTGTGTTGCAGACGCACCTCTTCCACGACCGGATCTTGAGGACGGATACTGTGGTGCTCCGTGAGGGCGCCACCCTGGGCCCGGGCGGAATCGTCCTGCCCGGGAGCACGGTGGGGGCCCGCAGCACACTGGGCCCCGCATCCCTCGTGATGGCCGGGGAATCGGTCCCCGCCGACACCCGCTGGCTGGGCAACCCGATCGAGGCATGGCGGTCCTGACCGGGCCTTCCGTGCCGCGGCAGGCAGCAGGGCGGCACCGGCACACCACCGGTACGCCGGCACACCAGCACGTCGTACGAGCACAGCGCAGGGAGCGGAAGCGGCAGTGAGCGGCCAGAGAACAGAGCCATCGGACCCGTACTTCCCGGCCAACGGCGACTCCCGTTACCGAGTGCACCGGTACGAACTCGCTCTGGAATACCGTCCCGGGCCCAACCGGCTCGCCGGCACGGCCCGGCTCAGCGCGATCGCCGGGCGGGCGCCGCTCACCGAGTTCCACCTGAACCTGGCCGAATTCAGAATAGGCCGGGTCCTGGTGAACGGCCGGGCGCCGCACTACTCCCACCGCGGCGGCAAACTGCGCATCCGCCCGGCCAAGCCGCTGCCCGCCGGCTCAGCCTTCACCGTGGAGGTGCACTGGGCGGGCAACCCCAAGCCGGTGCGCAGCCCCTGGGGCGGCATCGGCTGGGAGGAACTGACCGACGGCGCGCTGGTGGCCAGCCAGCCCGTCGGCGCGCCCTCCTGGTACCCGTGCAACGACCGGCCCGCCGACAAGGCCTCGTACCACATCTCGGTCAACACGCCGTCCCCCTACACGGTCGTGGCCGGCGGCCGGCTCCTCACGCGCACGACGAAGGCCAGCACGACCACCTGGGTCTACGAGCAGTCGGCGCCGACCTCCAGTTACCTGGTCGGCCTGTCCATCGGCATGTACCAGACGGTGCTCCTCGGCGACCCCGGACTCGGCGGCGTACCGCAGAGCGCCCACGTGCCGCCGCACCTGCTGGCGCAGTTCTCCCGCGACTTCGCCCGGCAGCCCGCCATGATGCGCCTGTTCGAGGAACTCTTCGGGCCCTACCCCTTCGGCGAGTACGTGGTGGTCGTCGCCGACGAGGAACTGGACGTCCCTGTCGAGGCACAGGGCCTGTCCAGCTTCGGCGTCAACCACGTGGACGGCGTCCGCGGCTCGGAACGCCTCATCGCCCACGAACTCGCGCACCAGTGGTTCGGCAACAGTGTGACCATCGCCGACTGGCGGCACATCTGGCTGAACGAGGGATTCGCGAAGTACGCCGAATGGCTCTGGTCGGAGCGCTCCGGCGGCCGCACCGCGCACGAGCTGGCGACCGCCGCACACCGGCTGTTGGCCTCGCAGCCACGGGACCTGCGGCTGGCCGACCCCGGCCGCAAGTTGATGTTCGACGACCGCCTGTACCAGCGCGGTGGCCTCACCCTGCACGCGATCCGCTGCGCGCTGGGCGACGGCGCGTTCTTCCGCATGCTGCGGGACTGGGCCACCGTGCACCGCCACGGGGTGGTGTCCACCGTGGCCCTCACCCACCACGTGGCCCGTTACACGGCCGATCCGCTGGACGACCTCTTCACCGCCTGGATCCACGAACCGGCCCTCCCGCCCCTGCCGGCGCCGCCCCGGCCCCCGATACCGGCCAGGCCCGGATACCCGCCGACGAACGGCGGCTCCAAGGGCGGCCGGGGCAAGGCCTCGGCCTAGCCTCCTGCAACGCCCTTGACGAAGCGCCCCGTCCGCCTGCGTCACGGCGCTCCGGATGCCGAGGGTGATGAGGACGTTGGCGACCAGGGCCGACAGGCCGGCCATGGCGAGGGCGGCGTGGACGTACAGGCCGGTGACCGTGCCGAGGACGACGGGCAGAGCCTGACGGCGGCCGCTGTCGGTGACGTGTTGGACCAGCAGGGCCAGGCCGGCTCCGGGAGCGGCGATCAGGGGAAGGGCCGCCAGCAGGAACCCGGCGACGGCGTGGGGATGGACCACGATGCCTCCGGATCGCCCGAGCGGGGGATCAGAGCACCACGCGGTAATGGGTGGTCAGCCGCCGGTCGTCGGACAGGACGTGGAACGCGAGGCCGGGCGGCTGGTCGCGGTCTGCGGCCTTGTCGCCCTCCCAGGGCATGCGCAAGGTCCAGGTGATGGCCGGTCCGACGATCAGCGGACGCGCGGCGAAGGTCGAGGCGGCCGCGGTGTGGGCGTGTCCCGTGAGGACGGCGGCGACCTGCGGGTGCGCGTCGAGCAGGTCGGCCAGTTGGCCCGGCTCTTCGAGCATGCCGGAGTCGGGCAGGGGGTGGTGGAGTTCGACCGGCGGCTGGTGGAAGGCGATCAGCGCCGCGGCGTCCTGCGGCAGCGCGGTGAGGGTCGTGTCGATCCAGTCGAGCGTGTGGGCGTCGAGACGTCCCTCGTCGCGGCCCGGGATGGTGGAGTCGCACATCAAGATGGTGGTGCCGGCGATGTGGTGGGCCTGATTGATGGGTCCGGGGTCGGGTGCCCCTCCCAGCAGGGCCTTGCGGTAGGCCGGTCGCGCGTCGTGGTTTCCGGGGCAGGTGAGCACGGGGAACGGGGCGGTCAGGATCTGAGCTGCTTCCTCGTACTCGGCCTCCTCGCCGTGATCGGCGATGTCCCCGGTGACCAGGAGCGCGTCCACCGGGCGGGGCAGGGCTCGTAAGTAGTCCATCACGCGGGTGGCACGTCGGGTCGCCCGCTCGCTGCCGTCCAGGTGCAGGTCGCTGATCTGTGCAAGCAGCGTCATTCCGCAGTCGCCTCCCATGGCGGGCTCAGCCGCCGTCCCGTACCGGAGCAGGTGTCTCCACCCGCTCCCGTCCCTAACGGAAGTTTTTCGTTTTCCGTTAGGGACTTTAGGGTGTGTGCAGGGATGTGATCAAGTGGCTGACGACCGGGCACCGAGACGGAAGGGGATGCCTCGTGGAGCGCTGGCTGGCATTGGAACTGGCGAGCACGATCCGCCACGACGGAGAGGGCGGCGTCGCCGATGACCTCGCCACGGTCCGGGGAACGACGCACTGGGTCCAGGAGCAGGGGGAGTTGCTGGCCGGACACGTTCCGGCTGGAGGCCTCGCAGCGGACGAAGACCTCAGGCTCGCGATCATCGAGCTTCGGCAGGCGGTCCGGGCCCTGTTCGCCCGAGCGGTCAGTCCCGCTCCCCCCAGCCCGGCGGACGCCCATCGCCTGATGACGGCCGACCAGGCACGGGCCCGACTCAATACGGCTGCCGCGCGGGAACCGGTCGCCCCGCAGCTCGACTGGCCCGCTGAAGGAGTCCCCACCACCCGACTGCTATCGGCGGAGAACGATCCGTACGTCCGGCTCGTCGCGGCCCTGGCCCGAGCCGCCATCGACTTCCTCAGCGGCCCGCAGTGCACGCAGTTGCGGTCCTGCACCGCGCCCCGCTGCGTGCGCTACTTCGTCAAGAGCCACGGGCGGCAGGAGTGGTGCAAGCCGTCCTGCGGAAACCGCGCCCGGGCGGCTCGCCACTACAGGCGTCAGCGCACGGCAGTTGAGGGCGGTTCTGAGCCGTCCTGATCGCTCGGGCCCCCCGGGGGGCATGTCGTCGCCCCTCTCCGGCTGCTAAGGAGTGGCCGAGCGCCCTCCGGGGGTGGTGAGCGGCAGCCGGGCCCGCACCTGCCAGTCGCCCTCGGCCGTGGGCTCGGCACGGAAGGTGCCCCCGCCCAGGGTGACGCGTTCGCGCAGGTCCTTCAGCCCGTAGCCCGGGCGGGAGGTCAGGCGTGCCGTCCCGTCGTTGGTTATCCGTACGGCGGCCTCGTGGGGACGGACGCGCACGTGGACGCTGACGTGGCGGCAGTGGCGGGCGTGCTTGCGGATGTTGCTGAGGGACTCCACCGTCACCCGGTGCAGGGTGGCGGCCACGTCGGGCGGAACGGTGTCCGTCGGGCCCTCCTCGGTCAGGTGCGCGGGTACGCCGTTCAGGGCGAACCCCCGCACCAGGGCCCGCAGGTCGTCCATGCCGGCGGGCGCGGCCGGGGGTGCGTCGCCCTCGCCGGCCCCGAGCCCGGCGACCATCTGCCGCACGGACGCGAGCGCCTCTGCCCCGGTCTCCTCGATGCGCTGCAGGGCGGGCAGGACCATGTCCGGCCGCCTGGCGGCGACCGCGCGGGCGCCCTGTGCCTGCACCACGATGCCCGCCACGTGGTGGGCGAGGTGGTCGTGCAGATCCCTGGCCAGGTCGATCCGCTGTTCGAGCCGGATGCGGTGTGCGCGCTGCCGCCGGTCCGCCTTCACCACCCGTGCGGTCACGCTCGCCCCCGCCACGAGGACGGTGACCAGGGTGAGGCCGAACGCAACGGTCAGGCTTCCCTCCTGCACGCCGATGGACAGGGGGCGTAGGACGACGGCCGCCGCCAGCAGCAGCGCGATCGGCGCGGCGGAGGCCGCCGGGCCGCGCCGGGCGACGAAGGCCAGCACCACCAGGAGGGCGACCGGTTCGAACGCCCCGTAGGCGGACGAGGCGCCGACGGCGGCGTGGCTCACGTGCACGGCCGCGGAGCAGACCAGCGAGACGGTGGCGGCGGCACCTCCGGCATAGGCGTACGACCAGGCCTCCTTGAGCAGGGGCAGTGCGACGAGGACGGCGCCCACGGCGGTGGCCGACAGCGCGAGCCGGCCCTGCGACGCCGGTCCGGTGAACGTCCCGGCGCGTACGTCGGCCCAGGCCGCGGCCGCGAGCACACAGGCTGCGAGGGACCGCAGCAGGACCGCTGCCCTGCCGGGAACGGCGAGGAAGCGGAGGAGAGGAGACCACATAGCGCGCAGATTAGATCATCAGTCCGCCCGGTCCCTCTCTACCCACGAGCCCGATGGCTGGGGATTGACGTAGCCTGCGACGGTCGCGAACCGAGACCCTGCTGGGGGAAGACCGATGTCGATCTTTGCTACCTGGCTGTTGCTCGCCGAGGACGGCGACGGGGCCGCACCGCTGGTCTACCAGGGGTCGCACGTCAACCCGGCGGACGACCACCCGCGCGCGGGCTGGCTGGAGATCGCCGCGGTACCGAATCACTGTCATCCCGGGGTCCGGAACCAGGAGCCGGCCGCCGCAGCCGCCCCCGTGGCGGCGGAGGCCCTGCCGGTGGAGTACCTGCGCGTGTCCCTCGCCCAGTCTGCCGGGACCTGCCCGGACGGCCGACCGGGTCGGGCGACCGCGATCCTCGATCGAGCCCAGGTCGAGCGGCTGCACGCCACGCTCGCGGAGTGGTTGGCCGCGGACGAGAGGTGAACCTGCCGGCGCACCGGCTGCTACCGCGAGTGCGTGCCCGGCCCGCCCGCGTTGTGGATCAGTTGCCGGAGCACCTTCAGCGTGGTGACGTAGTCCGCGTCGTCGATGCCCTCGTGGAGGGCGGCACGGATCGCGGGGGCGTTGCGCGCGAGATCGACGCGGGCCCGCTCACCCTCCTCGGTGAGCCACAGCCGGTTCTCCGGGTCCCGGGTCAGCCAGCCGCGCTCCAGGAGGACCTCGGCCTCCGCCGCCAGATCGTCCTCGTGCCGGATGTAGGAGGCCATGGCCTCCCGCAGCTCGGGCAGGGTCATTCCCTCGCCGTCGGGCGAGATGTCGTTCGCCGACAGATTGCGCAGCAGCCAGAACTGCGGCTGGGTGTAGCCCTTCTTGGCCGTCCGGGCCCGGGTGTACGCGATGAGCGCCTCGTAGGCGAGACCGGTCCAATAGGCGGCGGGCTGGCCGGCGAGTTCGACGTCGGACATCTGCTGGGTGGTCATGTCATGCCCCTCTTCGGTACCTCGACGCGGGGCCTGCACGCGGTGCAGGCCATGAAGGGACCGTAGGACCTCAAGTGCGGTTGAGGGCAAGGGCGGGCTGCCGTGGCGCTCGCGGTCCGAGCGCCCGGGCCTCAGGAAGGCGTCGCGGCGTGCTCGGACTCGCTGCGCAGGACGCAGAATTCATTGCCTTCAGGATCGGCGAGGACCGCCCACCCCGTACCGTCGGGCTGCCGGCGGTCGATGACCAGGGTGGCTCCGAGCTTCAACAGCCGCTCGACCTCTTCCTCGCGCGAGGTCGTCGGACGCAGGCACAGGTGGATCCGGTTCTTGACCGTCTTCGGTTCCGGCACCTGGTTGAAGTACAGCAGCGGGCCCTCCGCAAGCATCACCACGGTCTCCTGGTCGCCTCGTTCGGCCTGCGGATGCAGCGGACTACCCGTCACCTCGCTCCAGAACCGAGCCAGCTCATACGCATCCGAACAGTCGATCGCCACGTTCTGCACCACTGAGAACATGAGGCTCAGCCTGCCCGAGCACCGCCCCGTGCGCCACCCACTTCGGCCTGGCTGGTCTAGCCCTGTTTCGTCCAGCGCTGCGACGCCTCCCCGCCGCACGTCTTCGTCACCAGACCGCTGCTCATGCCCAGGTCGAGGCAGCCCCCGCTGAAGTCGTTGCGGAGGCTGCCGCCCGACCCCGTGCGCCACAGTCGGGCGGTGCCCTGGGAGCAGTCGCCGACGAAGACCGCCTGGCCGAGCATGTTGGCGTACAGGCAGCCCCCGCCCTGCTGGTTGACGAGCTTGAAGCTGCCGTCCGGTCCGCTCTGGACGGTCCACCGGGCGCTCGCGTCCGCGCAGTCGCCGTGGTCCGAAGCCCCGAAGACCTGCGTGATGCACTTGCTGTTGTTGCCGTTGCGGAAGCGGTAAATGCCGGAAGCGGGAGGCGCCGGGGGCGGCGGGGTCGTGGGCGACGTGGACGTTCCGCCGCCGCCGGGGCGCGTACTGCCCGGGCCGCCCGCGTTCGCCGGGTTGCCGGAGTTCCCGGCGCTGTCCGAGCCGGGCTGGGAACCGCTGCCGGGGAGGGTGCCGGGGCCGGTGCCGCCCGCGCCTCCGGCGCCCCCGGCGGCCGCGGCCGCCGCTCCCGGGTCCTGGGCGGGCGGCTGTGCAGGCGACGCCGTATCCGACGGGCTGCCGCCCGGTGTACCTGCCGTACCCGTCGCACCCGCTGCGGCTGCCGCTGCCGTCGGGTCGGCCGGCGCCGTGACCGGAGCGGACGCGGAACTCCCGGCTCCGGCCTGCGGCGCGGAGGCGTACGGCAGGTGCTGGATGGCGAGGGTCGTACCGCCCGCGACCACGACGACCGGCACGACGGCGAGCAGGACGCGGGCGCGGCGGCGGGGCGCGGCCCGTTCCGGCCGGGCCGTGACCGGGGGAGCGGGATCCGGCTCCTCCTCCGGCGCCGGTTCGGGCCGCTCACCGGTGAGCGGGACCGTCGGTACGTCGGCCTCCGGTACGTTCGCGGCGAAGGCGGCCCGCTCGGTCAGGCGCTCGGTGACGGCCTCCGGCCACAGCGGGGCGGCGAACGGGCCGTGCCGGCGGGCGCGTTCGAGGAGTTCGACGGCGGTGGGACGTCCCTCGGGGTCCTTGTCGAGGCAGGCCGCGACGAGCTCGGCGAGGTCCGGCTCCAACTCCCGCAACGGCTCGAGATCGGGCTCCTCGTGGACGATGCGGTACAGCACCCCGTGCCCCGACTCGTCGCCGAACGGCGGCTGACCGCACGCCGCGTACGCGAGTACGGAGCCCAGCGCGAACACATCGGTGGCGCCGCTCAACCGCCGTCGGCCGGAGGCCTGTTCGGGTGCCATGTAGGCCGGCGTACCCACGACCATGCCGGTCCGGGTCAGCTGGCTCTGCTCGGCGGCCCGGGCCACGCCGAAGTCGATGAGGGTGAGGCCGTCGAGGGTCAGCATGACGTTGGACGGCTTGAGGTCCCGGTGCACCATGTCCAGCGCGTGCACCGCCGCCAGCCCCGCCGCGGCTTCCCGCAGCAGCAGCCACAGTGCCCGCGCGGGCAGTGGGCCGCCGTGCAGCGCGATGGCCTCCCGCAGGGTGAGCCCCGGGATGTAAGCGGTGGCGAACCACGGGGGAGCGGCGGTGCGGTCGCTGTCGAGCAGCGGCGCGGTGGCGTCCGCGGGTAGCCGGGCGAGGTTATCCAACTCGTGCCCGAAACGGCGCAGGAAGTCCTGGTCCTCGCCGACGACGGAGGACAGCAGTTGCTTGACGGCGACGTACCGCCCCTCTCGGATGCCGAGGTAGACGCGCCCCATGCCCCCGGCCCCGAGCCGGCCCGCCAGCGGGATCGACCCGATGCGGCGCGGATCCCCCGCCTCGAGCGGCTCGGCCCCGCTCCCCGTCAGCTCTAACACGTCAGTCCAGCCCCACTCGAATTGGAGAAGTTTCTAGAAATCTATCCCTGATGATCCTGAGAGGGCAACGCGGGCCGCCGAAAGGCGAGTTGATCCTGCTCTTGCCCGGACCGGGCGCGCCCCCCCCGCACCGTGCCATCGGATCCCTTGCGCCCTGGAGGGGTCGGCCCGGCGGACGCGGCCGCCGCGCTCCGCGCGCAGCCATGGGCGGCGACCGCGAACGTCGGCAGGCCCGCCGGACCTCGGACCTCGGACCTCGGACCTCGGACCTCGGACCTCGGACCTCGGGCCCGCCCCGGCGCACCACGCGACGACCGGGCCCTTCCGGTGGGATAATCCGGTTGGGGAGACGGATGTGACGCACTCGGATCGAGAAGCTCGGGCGACTCGAAGGGAGGAGCGTGGTGAGCACCCCCGCCGCCGCTCGCATCGCTGACCTGCTGGAGGACGTACCGACGGCCTCGAACCCGCCCGCTCGGTTTCCCGCTCCGGCCCCCGACCGACCGCCCCGCACCGATGGTCCAACGCTCAACATCACCGTGATCTGGGGCGACATCGCGCAGATCGCGGCCGAGCTGCACGTCACGGGTCATTACCAGTCGGTAGTGCCCGCGGCCGCGGAACTCGCACTCGACCGGGCCATCTCCGTCGAACCCCGCCGCACCATCACGGAGCACACCAAGCTCGGCTGGATCGAAGCCCAGTTGGGCGAAGTCACGTACTTCCCCTGCAAAGAGGGCCCCGTACGCTGCGCGGCCGTCGTCGGCATGGGGCCGATGGGCACCCTGACGGAACGCCGTGCCGTCCAGCTGTACGCCTCCCTGCTCGGGGAAGCGCTCGGGCTCGGCCACGTCGGGACCATGGCGACCGTGCTCATCGGCTCGGGCACGGGCAATCTGACCGTCAAACAGGCGGCCCGCGCCCTCGTCCGGGGATTCGCGGACGCCTTGGCACCGCTGGGCCCGCCCGCGCCGCCGCCCCGGCTCACCGACGTACTCCTCATGGAAGTCGACCGGCTGCGCGCGGAGCAGCTCCACCTCGCGCTCACGGACTCCGCCGCGAAGCTCCCGCAGCTACGGATCGTCCCCGGGCTGCGCGAGGAGAGCGGCGGCGAGCTGTTCGGGCCCTCCGCCGCGGTGTACGCCCTGTCGGCGCTGACCGGGCTCGCCGGGCCGACGGGCGCGGCCGCCCGTGACGGCGCTCCGGGCGGCCCCGGTCCGCCGGCCGGGGAGGACGTCCTGCACACCGTGCTCGCCGGCTTCGACGCCAACATCCAGGGAAAGATCCGCGAGCAGCTGGCGGACCTGGCCGCGGTGGAACGCACCGAGCTGTCCCTGACCGTCCGCAGGCCGGCGGAGGCCCAGGACGACGCGGTGCCCGTCCGGATGTCCGTCCAGTCGGGGGTCGGCGGCCTGCGCTGGGCGGCGCTGACCGGGCGGGCCACCGTACCGGAGCGGCTCGTACCGGTGGACATGGACCTGCTGCGGGAACTCGTGGACCGCCTCACGGAACCGAGCGTTAAGGACGCGAGCGAACTGCCCGACCTGCTGTCCCGGTTCGTGGTGCCGCCGGACTTCCAGCGGCTGCTCACCGACGACTCCACGGTGCTGCTGGAACTGGATCGAGACACGGCCTCCGTCCCCTGGGAGTTCCTGGCCGAGATCCAGCAGGCCGGCGTGGACAAGCGCGATCCCCTCGCGATCCGAACCCAACTGTCCAGGCAACTGCGCACGACCTACTCACGGGTGATGACCGAGGGCCTGGCGGACGGACCGCTGCGCGCGCTGGTGATCGGCGACCCGGGAGACCCGGAGAAGGGCTTCCACCTGCCGGGAGCCCGCCAGGAGGCCCTCGCGGTGGCCTCCCGGCTCAAGGAGCTCGGGGCCAAGGTCAGCCTCTTCGTCGGCGCCGCGAACGCGCTGCGCCAGCCGGGCGTCGACCCCGCCCGGCGCCTGGACGTGCTGCGGGTCCTGCTGTGCGGGGGCAACCACATCGTGCACTACTGCGGACACAGCGACTTCGACCTCTCCGGTACGGGACGGCGCTCGGGCTGGGTCTTCGCCGACGGCCTGCTGACCGCCCAGGAACTCGCCCTCCTCGAACGCCCGCCGCTGATCGTCGTCGCCAATGCCTGTTACACGGCCCGCCTCGGCGACGCCGCCAGCCCCGGCGCCGAGGCCGGAGCTCCCGGCCTCGCCGGCCGCAGCCCCTGGGGGAACCCGCAGGCCGCGCTGGTGCCGAGCCTCGCCGACGAGTTCCTGCGCATGGGGGTGGGGCACTACATCGGGGCGGCCTGGCGGATCCCCGACGACCAGGGGATCTCCTTCGCCGACCAGTTCTACACGCACCTCTTCCAGGGCGGGTCCGGTGAGGCGACTCCGACGGTGGGCGGCGCCGTCCGCGCGGCCCGCAGGCGCCTGTACGGGCTGCGCGCCGCGGGGCAGCCGGAGCAGGGTCCCGACGGCCCGGGCGGCCCGGGCGGTCCGGACCGCCCGGAGGGCCCGGACGTCACGCCGAGCGGGCAGCGCTGGAGTTCCTGGGCCGCGTACCAGCACTACGGGGACGCGGCCGATCCGTTCGTCCGACCAGGGGGCAGCTAGGAGGTGTCTTCCATGGCCAAGATCCCGATGGCCGATGTCGTCGTACTGCTCCCCGGTATCGGAGGGAGCGTGCTGACCAGGAACGGCAAGGACGTGTGGGCGCCCTCCGCCTCGGCGGTACTGGGCGCGCTGGCGAGCCTGGGCGGCTCGCTGGAGTCCCTGGAGCTCGGTGCGGACGACTGGCTCGTGGACGATCTCGGCGACGGAGTCGCCGCCGACCGTCTGGTGCCCGATCTGCACACCCTGCCCGGACTGTGGAAGATCGACGGGTACACGGCGATCGAGAAGTTCCTGCTGGCGCGGTTCGACCTGCAGAAGGGTCGGAACTACTTCCCGTTCCCGTACGACTGGCGGCGCGACAACCGGGCCGCCGCCCGCAGGCTCGCCGAGCAGAGCGCCACCTGGCTGCGGGACTGGCGCGGGACGAGCGGCAACTCCGCGGCCCAGCTCGTCCTGATCGGGCACTCGATGGGCGGGCTCGTCTCCCGGTACTTCGTCGAGGTGCTGGGCGGCTGGAAGGACACCCGGGCCATCGTCACCTTCGGGACCCCCTACTACGGCTCGCTCAACGCCGTCGAGTTCCTGTGCAACGGCTTCCACAAGCGGATCGGCCCGTTCGAGAAGGACCTCACACGCCTCCTGCGCTCCTTCCCCAGCCTCCACCAGCTCGTACCCGTCTACAAGTGCGTGTACGGGCCGGACGGCGAGGCGGCCACCCCGGCCAAGGCCGGACTGCCCGACTGGCAACCGCAGTGGAGCAGCCACCTCGCCGACTTCTTCGGCGAGATGGAGACGGCGGCCACCGAAAACCGGGAGAAGTCCGCCTGGGAGTCCAACCAGGTGGTCTACCACCCCATCGTCGGCATGGACCAGCCCACCCGGCAGTCGGCCCGGCTCACCGACCACAAGGTCGAGACCCTCATGGTCCGCGGGGACGCGGACGAGGGGGGCGACGGCACCGTGCCCAAGCTCTCCGCCGCCCTCTCCGGCACCGAGGACGCCCGCACCTTCGTCCCACAGAAGCACGGGAGCCTCCAGAACCAGGACGCGATGCTCGACCACCTCGGCGGCATCCTCCAGTCCCTGCACGACGTACGCATCGACGACCTGCGCGCGGCCGTGACCTCGTGGTTCAGCTACCTCGGTGACGACCTCTACCTCGCCGACGAACCCGTCGTCTGCGAGGTCGGGGCCATCAGCGCGCTCAGCGAGGACGCACTGCCCGAGGTGCCGGCGCGACTGTCCGTGACCGCCCGCACCACCGGTCGGGCGGTGGTCGCCCGCGACCTCACGGTGGCGCGGCGGCGGCAGCGGGTCGACATCGGCGTGCTGCCCGCCGGCACGTACGACCTGCTGATCAGCGCCGGCGCCGACACGGCCCCGCTGTCCGACGTCTTCGTCGTCGCCGGACCGGAGGGCACGGACGCCGCGCAGGCCGTGGACGGCACCCACGTGACGGAGGTCTGAGAGCCCCCGCCCAGCGGGGGCCTCCACCGGGCGAGATTCGTGACAACGATTACATTCAGCCCCAAATCGAGCATCCAGCAGGGATCATTATTTCCCGTAATTGTCGTATATGGCTGCCATTGCGGCCCGCGCCACCTGAGGGACCGGTGGGCGCCACGGGAGAGATATGGGACGCGTGCGCAGCTGGACGGTCAACCGACGGATCGCTCTGCCGGTGGTGGCGGGCGGAGCCGTCGTCCTCGCGCTGGGCGGCCTCTACGGGACCGCCCTCGCGGTCGGCGGTGACATCGAGCAGGGCACCCGGGTCCTGGGGGTGGACCTCGGCGGCATGAGCCGGGCCGAGGCGCGCCAGACGCTGACCCGGGAGCTCGGGCCCGCCGCCGCGGCGCCGATCACGGTGAAGATCGGCGACCGGGTGGAGAAGGCCGACCCCGCCGCGCTCGGGCTCTCCCTCGACACCGAGGCGACCGTCGACCGCGCCGTACGGAACGACTACGGTCCGGGCACCGTCATCGGCAGCCTCTTCGCCTCGGGCAGCCACGACGTGGCGCCGGTGATCCGCATGAACGAGCAGACCGCCCGTGCCGCCGTGGACCGCCTCGGGCTGACCACCGAGCAGCACGTCCGCGACGGGGCGATCGCGTTCGAGAAGGGCACGGCGAAGGCCGTCACCCCGCTCCCCGGCGTCTCCCTCGTCGAGGAGCAGGCCCTCGGCACCCTCCGCGACGCCTACCTGCGGCCGCACACGGGCCCCGTCGTGCTCCCGGTCACCCGCACCGAGCCGCGCGTCGGCGCCGCGGAGACCGGACGGGCCATGCGGCAGTTCGCCGAGCCCGCGATGTCCGGACCCGTCACGCTCACCGTCGCCGGCCGGCGCATGTCCCTCACCCCCGCCGTCCTCGGCGAGCACCTGAAGATGCGGGCCGACGGACAGGGCCGCCTCGTGCCCGCCCTCGACTCCAAGGGCCTGCTCGCGGATCCCGCCGTGGCGCCCACGATCGACGAGGTCACCCGTACTCCGCGCAACGCCGTGCCCGGCCTCGCCGCCGACGGTCGCGTCGTGATCGCCGACCAGGGCCGTGCCGGACGGAAGGTCACGCAGGAAGCGCTCGGCCGGGCCGTGCTGCCGCTGCTGACCCGCACCGGCCCGGCACGCAGCGGCGAGGTCGCCACCGTGGCGGTCCAGCCGGAGCTCACCGCCGACGAAGCGCGGCGGCTCGGCATCAAGGAGAAGGTCTCCTCCTTCACCGTGGAATTCCCGGCCGCCCCGTACCGCACGACCAACATCGGCCGCGCCGTGGAGCTCATCAACGGCTCCGTCGTCATGCCGGGGCAGGAGTGGAGCTTCAACCGCACGGTCGGTGAGCGCACCCCCGAGAACGGCTTCGTCGACGGGATCATGATCAACGACGGCCAGTACGTGAAATCGCCCGGCGGCGGTGTTTCGGCGGTCGCCACCACCATGTACAACGCCGCGTTCTTCGCGGGCGTCAAGCCCGTCGAGCACGGCGCGCACTCCTTCTACATCGAGCGCTACCCCGAGGGCCGGGAAGCCACCGTCGCCTGGGGCACCCTCGACCTTCGCTGGATCAACGACTCCGGCCACCCGCTCTACATCCAGGCCCGGTCCACCGACACGTCGCTGACGATCTCCTTCCTCGGTACGAAGAAGTACGACGAGATACGCGCGACCAAGGGCCCGCGCACCAACATCACGCCGCCCGGGAAGCGGACCGGCAGTGGCGAGACCTGCGAGGTGCAGACGCCCCTGGAAGGGTTCGACGTCACCGTCGGCCGGACCTTCGTCCAGGGCGGCAAGGAAGTCAAGCACGAGGACTTCAAGACCCACTACACGCCGCGCGACGAGGTCACCTGCACTCCGGAGGGTGCGCCGGAGGCCTCTCCCGGGGCCACCCCGGGCGCCACTGCGCAGACCCCGGAGCCCGCGCAGACCCCGTCCTCCGCCGCCGCGAACGGCGTCCGGGCCGAGGCAGAGCGCCACGCCGACTGACGTCACCGGGGGACCAGGTGTGACAATCCGGGCGCTTACTGTGCATGTCGGGGGCCGCAGGCGCCCGGAAGTGCTACAACTGGGTTCGTGACCATTCCTCGCCACCCGTGCCGGGCACGTCGGTGCGGTCACCTCTAGGCAACCGGAAGAAGAGCGTCGCCGGACAGGTATTCGTCCTCCAGGTGGCGATCGTGGTGTTGCTCGCGGCCGGGGCCCTGCTGGCCCTGGTCCTCCAGTCGAAGCACGACACCGAACGCGAGGCGCGCAACCGGTCGGTGTCCGTGGCCCAGACCTTCGCCCACTCCCTGGGCCTCCAGGACACCCTGAAGACGTCCGACCCGTCCAAGACGCTCCAACCCCTCGCCGAGACGACGCGCAAGGCCGCCGGGGTGGACTTCATCGTGGTGATGGACACCAACGGCATCCGGTACAGCCATCCCCAGCCGGACCGCATCGGGAAACGATTCGTCGGCACCATCGAGCCCTCGCTGAAGGGCCAGGTCCACACCGAGAGCGTCGACGGCCCGCTCGGCAAGGAGATCCAGGCGGTGGTGCCGGTCACCGGGCCCGACGGCAAGGTCAACGCACTGGTCTCGGCGGGCCTCACGGTCAAGAACGTCACCGGCGTCGTCGACCGCCAGCTCCCGGTCATCCTCCTGGCCATCGCCACCGGCCTGGCCCTGGCCACCGTCGGGACCGCGCTCATCAGTAGACGCCTGCGCCGCCAGACCCACGGGCTCGGCACGCAGGAGATGACCCGCATGTACGAGCACCACGACGCGGTGCTCCACGCCGTCCGCGAAGGGGTGCTGATCACCGACGGCGAAGGCCGGCTCCTGCTCGCGAACGACGAGGCCAAACGCCTGCTCGGGCTCCCGGAGGACGCCGACGGACGCCACATCGCCGACGTACCGGGCCTGGACCGCCGGATGGCGGACCTGCTGCTCTCCGGCCGCGAGGCCACCGACGAGGTCCTGGAGAGCGGGGACCGGCTGCTCGTCGTCAACCAGCGCCCCACCCACCCCCGCGGCCGCCCGGAAGGCGCCGCCATCACCATCCGCGACTCCACCGAGATGCAGGTCCTGACCAGCCGGGCGGAGACGGCCCGCAGACGCCTCAAGCTGCTGTACGACGCCGGCGGCGACATCGGCACCAGCCTCGACGTGGTGCGCACGGCCGAGGAGCTCGCCGCCGTGGCCGTCCCCCGCTTCGCGGACTTCGTCACCGTCGACCTGGCGGACCAGGTCATCGACGGCGAGGAGCCGCGCGCCGGCTCCGACATGCGGCGCACCGCGGTCTACGGCATCCGCTCCGACCATCCCCTCTACCCCGTCGGCCGGCTGATCGACTTCCTGCCGTCCACCCCCCAGGCGCGCGGCTACGGCACCGGCCGGGCCGAGCTGGTGCCCCACCTGGCCGAAGCACCGGGCTGGCAGGCCCAGGACCCGCCGCGCGCCCAGGCCATCGTGGACTACGGCATCCACTCCCTCATCGCGGCCCCGCTGATGGCCCGGGGCGCCGTACTCGGCGTGGTCAACTTCTGGCGGTCGGAGAAGCAGGAGCCCTTCGACGAGGACGAGCTGTCCCTGGCCGAGGAACTCGTCGCCCGCGCGGCGGTCAGCATGGACAACGCGCGCCGCTACACCCGGGAGCACGCCCTCGCCGTGACCCTCCAGCGCAGCCTGCTGCCGCGCGCCCTGCCCGAGCAGAGCGCCATGGACGTGGCGCACTTCTACCTGCCCGCACAGTCCGGGGTCGGCGGCGACTGGTTCGACGTGATCCCGCTGGCGGGCTGCCGCGTCGCGCTGGTCGTCGGAGACGTCGTCGGGCACGGCCTGCACGCCGCCGCCACCATGGGGCGCCTGCGCACGGCCGTGCACAACTTCTCCTCCCTCGACCTGCCGCCCGACGAGATCCTGGCCCGCCTGGACGACCTCGTACAGCGCATCGACCACGACGGGGAGGGCGACGACGTGAACGGCGGCGTACTGGGCGCGACCTGCCTGTACGCCGTCTACGACCCCGTGTCCCAGCGCTGCACGATGGCGCGGGCCGGCCACCTGCCACCCCTGGTGGTCGCCCCCGACGGCACGACGGAGATCGTGGAGCTGCCGGCCGGACCCCCGCTGGGGCTGGGCGGCATGCCCTTCGAGACCGCGGAGCTGGACCTCGCGGAAGGCAGCCAGCTCGTCCTCTACACGGACGGGCTGATCGAGGAACGGACCCGGGACATCAGCGAGGGGCTCGAACTGCTGCGCGCGGCCCTCAGCCACCCCGACCGGGACCCGCACGAGAGCTGCCGGGCCGTGCTCGACATGCTGCTGCCGCCCAGGCCCACCGACGACGTGGCCCTGCTCATCGCCCGGACCCGGACGCTCGGCCCGGACCGGGTCGCCCAGTGGGAGGTACCCTTCCAGCCGAGCGCGGTGGGCGCCATGCGCAACGCCGCGGCGAAGAAGCTCGACGAGTGGGGCCTGACGGACCTCGGCTTCGCCACGGAACTGATCCTCAGCGAGCTGATCACCAACGCCCTGCGGCACGGCAGTGCACCCGTACGGGTACGCCTGCTCCACGACCACAACCTGACCTGCGAGGTGTGGGACGGCAGCAGTACCGCCCCCCACCTGCGCTACGCCGCCACCACGGACGAGGGCGGACGCGGCCTGTTCCTGGTCGCGCAGCTCAGCGAACACTGGGGCACCCGGTACACGCCCGAGGGCAAGGTCATCTGGGCGGAGCTGGCCCTGCCGGGCGCCGCGGGCGGCACGGAGGCCGCCCTCGCGGCCTTCCTGGACGTGGACCCGATCTGACGACGGGACCCGCCGCCGTGGTGCCGCTGGGCCCCCTGCGGCCCCGGGGGTCAGATGCCCGGGCGAAGGGCCTTCAGCGCCGCGTCGAGCGCCTGCTCCGCCGGGACGGGGACGTCGGGCACGACTCCCACGCCCTCCCAGTTGCCGCCCGTGACGGTATTGATCGTCCGCGCCGTCGGCACCGTCACGAGCACGTGCTCGGCGACCGCGTGCCGGGCCGTCGGATGGGCGCCGCCCCGCGTCGTGGCACCGACCAGAACAGCCCGCCCCTGGGCCTGGAGGGTGTACGCCACGTCCTCGCCCCCGGAGAAGGTGACCCCGCTCGTGAGGACGTGGACCGGCCGGTCCAGATAGCGCGGGGCGGGCAGGTGCGCGGCCGTCCAGTACTGGCGGGTCGTGTCCGAGGTCCGGTCGTAGATGTCGTTCAGGTGTACCTGGTCGTCGGGGAAGAAGTAGCTGCACCACATCGCGGCCCCCTCGGGAGCCCCGCCAAGGCAGTTGCGAAGGTCCAGCACGAGGGCGGAGCTGTGGGCGACCAGCTGCATGGCCGCGCCGATCGCGTCCGCGCCCTCGGTGGCGCTCGCTATGCGCCGGATCTCGATGAGCCCGATGTTCCCCTCCAGCCGCTCGACGCGCTAGATCCCCTGGTTCTCCGCCCGGAGCAGGGCGAGGAACGCGGCCTCCCCGCCGTCCTCGTCCACCGGGTCCAGCGACTGCGGCTCATCCGTCCACAACAGGCGCAGGTGCTGGTCCGGGCAGACCTCCTGGAGGTCGGCCGTCACCGTCCCGCAGAGCGCCGGGCCGTCCAAGCCCTCGTAGGCACCCGCCGCGAGACGGCCCCGGATCGCGGCCCCGATGGCAACGGTCTTGTCGGGGAAGACGTAGCCCGAGCCGATCCGGTCCAGAGCGCGTTCGATGATCTCTTCGTTCTTGGCCATGAGGAGCCAAGCTAGGCCGCCAACACCCCGGCGACCAAGGGGTTTAACCTCGGCCGGCGCCCGGTCCGGGCGCCGTGTCCGGGTCGCCGCCGGGTTCCGCGAGCATGTCGTCGACGATCTGCATCCGGATCTCCGGCAGGCGCTCCGCGATCGCCTCCACCATCATCGCGACCCCCTGCGGATCGGACGCCGAACAGCGTTCGCGCGCCTCCTCGTCGGGCCAGCGGGCATACGCCACCCAGGTACCGTCGTCCGCCCGGTGCAGCCGCGACCCGTAACTGCCGCACTGCGCGTGGATGGCCGCGGTCACCCGGTGCCAGCCTTCGGTGAACTGTTGCTCCGTGCCCGGCCGGAGCCGCCACCGGTAGATCACGGCGAACACGCCCGGATACCTCCCGCATTAGGATGTGGATCTTCCCGGCCACCCTAAGGGCAGTCCCGCAGGCCCCGCCGAGCAGGCGCCGAACAAACCCGGGGACCTCCTCGAACGCGCTCGCTACCATCGCCTGGTGCACCCCGAACCCCGCCCTTGGACCCCGTACCCGAAGATCCCCGCGAACACCCGGCTCGGAGAGGCCCGCGGGCGGAACTGGGTGGCCCACGAAAAGATCCACGGCGCCAACTTCGCCATCGTGTGCGACGCGTCGGGCGCGCACCCCGCCAAGCGGCGCGAACTCCTCGCGGACGGCGGGCTGGACGACTTCTTCGGCGTCGGCCGGATCTGGCCCGCGCTGGCGGTCGCCGCGACGCGCTGCGCGCAGCGCCTGCGCGAGGACACCGGAGCCCCGGCCTCCGCGGTCGTCACCGTCTACGGCGAACTCGCCGGCGGCCGTTACCCCCACCCCGACGTACCCGCCACGCCGGGGGCGGAGCCCGTCCAGACCGGCGTCTGGTACGCGCCGGAACTCCTCTGGCTCCCCTTCGACGCCACCGTCACCGACGACGACGGCCCCTGCTGGGTCGGGGACCGGACGCTGCGCGCGGCGGCCACCGAGGCGGGTCTGCTCTGCGTCCCGCTGCTCGCCGAAGGCCCGCTCGGGCGCCTCCAGGAGCTGCCGGCGGTCTTCCCCACTCGGCTGCCCGCACTGCTGGGTCTGCCCGCGCTGCCCGACAACCTCGCCGAGGGACTCGTCGTCAAACCCGCCGACGGATCCCGCGAACCCGGGCGGCCCATGGCCAAGTTCAAGCAGCCCGCCTTCGCCGAGGACGAGCGGTTCGACGGCTCGCGCCCCTATCAGGCACCCGCCGAAGGCGCGGCAGGCGTCCCGGGCTGGCTGCTCGCCCACGGCACCGGCCTGCTCACCCCGGCCCGGGCCGCGTCCGCCGTGAGCAAGTTGGGGCCGCGCACCCCGCCGGGCGACCTGGCCGCCGAGATCGCCCGGGACGCCACCGAGGAGGTCGCGCAGGCGCTGGGCGGCCTGGACGGGACGACGTACCGCGCACTGGAGGAATGCCTGCACGCCGGAGCCCTGACCCTGGCCCGCTTCGACGCCGCCGACCGCCGCGCCTGACACCACCGGCGCGGGGACGGCCGGCGCGGGGACGGTCGTCGGATTCCTCCGGCGCCAACGGCACTGTGCATACTGCTGCCATGAAGTCCCCGCTCGGCGCGTCGCGCATTCACCTGATGATCACCTTCGTCCTGGTGACGTGCGGCGCGGTCGCCGGAGCCTGCCTCGGCCTGCTCCTGTCCGGCCGGCTGATGGCCGTGGTCTTCGCGGCCGTGGCCGGTCTCGGGGCCGGACTGGGATCGTTCTTCTCCCGCCGGCAGGTCCTCGCCCTCTTCCAGCCCGAGCAGTCGGCCGTCCCGGCCGACGGCTACGCGGAGGGCCTCGCCGACGCCGCGCTCGTCTGCATCGCGACCTACCAGGCCGCCGTCTTCCCGCTCACCCCCGACGGGGTGAGCGAGGCCGAACGGGAGGCCCGCCGCACGATGGCCTACCGCATCTCCGCCTACGAGGGCCTGCCGTACCCGGTGCAGACCTCGGCGGCGGCCGCCCTCGAAGCCATCGACCACGGCGCGGACCCGGGGCGGGCGGAGACCGCCATGAAGGCGCTCTGCCTCACCATCTACGACCACCGCCGCGGCCGCTGACGCCGGCGCGCCCCGGAGCCATCCGGTGCGTTCAGCCCATTGTGTGATCGGCTGGTCGGCAACGGTTGGGCCTCGGTCCGGCCGCCGGCAGTGGCCTGATGCGGATCATGGCGTTGTCCGGTTATGGAATCTGACGGGATGCTGTTCGCTCGGGCGCCGCTCGACGGTGTCGTCTGGCTCGACACACTGGTCCACGATCCGGCCTGCCGGTCGTGTCCGCGACTGCGGAGGCCGGGAGAGGAATCGGAGGACGCCGACGCCGACGCCGACCCTGACGGGATCCCGGTGCTGTCGGGCCGGGCCCGGAACTGGATGGTCGTCGCGTCCGCGGTCACGGTCGTCTCGGCCGTGCTGACCGTCGTGGCGAACTGACGGCCTACCCGGCCGGCCCCGCGGTCCCCGGGTGAGCGCCGGCTCATCCGCCCTGGTGGAGGGTGAGCGTCCAGGTCCGGTAGCCGTACGTGCCGGGCCGGTCGGGATGCTGTTCGGTGATGGTCGCCGTGATGTCGTCGCCGGCGCGGTGGAGCGCGCCGTGGTAGCGCCACGCTTCCCCGGGGTCGATGGCCAGCAACTCGGCGAGGACCGTGTCCTCGAGGCGGCGGCCGACGGCGCGCAGCACTCCGGCGTCGAGGACCAGGATGGTGCCGTCCGTCAGGACGAGCGGCTCCGGGGCCTGCGGGTCGCAGAGCGACGGTCCGCGTTCCACGGTGCCACCGGGCAGCAGCCGGACCACCCGGCTGCTGGTGGGGACGGTGCGGTCGGTCTCGACGACGCGGATGCCGGTCCCGACCACGTAGTGCCCGTAGCTGCGCCAGGAGTCGTACGGGGTGCCGTCGCGGTCGTACGCCCAGGTGTCGAAGGCGTCGTAGCCCTCCAGGCCCAGTACGAACCGGCCGCCGCCCAGGGCCGCACCGCGTGCGCCGCGCAGTTCGGCGATCCGGCTGCCGTCCGCGAGGTCGAGCAGCACGGCCGGGCCGAGGTTGCCCCAGGCCGTGTACGCGAGGGAGTCCGTCGTGACCAGGACCCGGCCGCCGGAAACGTGGGCGGCGTTGGGGAGGCCGGAACAGAGCGCGGTCCAGCGGGTGCGGCCCGAGTCGTCGATACAGCTGATCTTCCCGGCGGTGCCGTGGATCCGCAGATCCTGCCGCCGGGCGAGCGGCCGGCCCGCGGGACGGGACGGAGCGCCCGGCGGCAAACCGGACTTGCGCCCCCGCGCCCGCACCGTGACCCGCCACGCGCCGGACCGGCCGTCCTCCTGCGATGTCCCCATGGACCCAGATGCTAGGGGGTGCCGTGTCGGACCGGCTCCGCCCGCATCCGTGGTCGATCCGACGACGCGCCGTCACCAAGCTGTGAAGCTTTTGCGGGACGCTGGTGCTCAGCCAGACCGGCCCGGCCCGGCGCGTTCCGCGCATTCCCCAGGGGGGACCACCATCATGAGCACCGTACGCAAGGCCGCCATCGCCCTCGCCGCCGTATCCGCGCTCGCCCTGACGGCCTGTGGCCCCACCGAGGACGGTGCGGCGGGCGGGTCCGTGGCGCCGACCGAAAGTCCGACCGCAAGCCCCAGCGGGAGCGCGAGCGCCGTCCCGAGCGCGAGTCCGTCGAAGTCCGCGGCACCGAAGAAGACCGCGACCCCGTCGAAGCCCCCGAAGTCGGGCTCGACCGACCCCGACTTCGACGTCTTCCCGTGCAGCACGTTCGACGTGACCTTCACCGCTACCCTGGCCGAGCCCACGACCAGCAGCTACCTGCTGAAGATCACCAACAAGGGCACCAAGGCGTGCAGGGCGCTCGGGCACCCGGTCGTCACCTTCGGCGACCTGGACGGTCAGGCAACGGAACGGGGCGCGGCGCCCGGCATCGAGGACGCGCTCCGGCTGGAACCGGGCCAGTCGGCCTACGCCGGGCTCATGGGCGGCGCCAAGGACGGCAAGGGCAAGACCGTCAACTCCATCGAGCTGACGATGAACACCGAGTCCGATCTGAGTCAGACACCGCTGAAGGCGTCCACCCCCGGCCTGTACGTCTCGCCCGACAAGAACTCCGTGACCGCCTGGATGAACAACGCGGAGGACGCGCTGAGCCTGTAGGCCCGCCCGCCGGGCGGGGCGACGGGCCGCCGCACGTCGGCGTTCATCCGGTCGGCCGAGCAACGCGGGCCGGCCGCGCCCCGCCGGGTCAGGCTGTGGACAAGGACCGTCACCACCGCACAGACGAGGACCGAGCCCATGTCCCACAGCCGACGTATCAGCACCATCGTGGGCGTCGCAGCACTGCTGCTGACGGCCAGCGCCTGCTCGGGCCTGGGCCGGAGCACCGTCGGCATGCTGACCTTCCGCGGACACGACTCGCCGGTCGAGCTGAGCTACTCCAACACGCTGGTCGTCGGCTGCCACAAGATCGGCATCCCGAAGGGGGCCACGCACGTCGAGAACAACACCCTCGTCGACGTCGTCCTGTACCGGACGCCGGACTGCCAGAAGACCGACAACGCCGACGGGATCTACGTGGCCACCACCCTCTCGAACGTCACGGCTCCCGTAAGCCTGCCCTGGCGCAGCTTCAGCGTCATCCACTGACCCCGCGCCCTCCCTGCCCGCAGCCCCGCCGACCCGCCGACCCGGCCGCCCGCCGCTTGCGGGCGGGCGGGCTCTGTTTCATAGTCCGAGGTATGGACGAGCGCGAGGCGGCGCTCCGACAGGCGCACGGCCACGCCGTCCGTTGGCTGGCCAGCCTGTCCGACCGCCCGGTTCCCGCCCGCGCCCCGGTCGACGAGATCGTGCGCGCGCTCGGCGCCGAGCTGCCCGACGCACCCAGCACGCCCGCCGACGTCGTCGACCTGCTCGCCACGGCCTGTGAGCCGGGGCTCACCGCCTTCCCCAGCGGCCGCTTCTACGGGTTCGTGATCGGCGGCACCGAGCCGGCCGCACTCGCGGCGGACTGGCTGGTCAGCGCCTGGGACCAGAACTGCGTGATGCGCGCGGTCTCGCCCGCGTACACGGCGGCGGAGGAGATCGCCGGCGCCTGGCTGCTCGACCTGCTCGGGCTCCCACCCGACAGCGCCGTCGGCTTCACCACGGGCGCCACCATGGCGAACTTCACCTGCCTCGCCGCCGCGCGCGACACGGTGCTGCGGCGCTCCGGCTGGAACGTGGCCCGCGACGGCCTCGTCGGCGGACCGCCCGTACGCGTGGTCGCTGGCCGGGACCGCCACATGTCCATCGACCTGGCCCTGCGCTACCTCGGGCTCGGCCGGCCCGAGCTCGTCGAGGCGGACGTGCAAGGACGCATCGACCCCGGGGCCCTGCGCCGCACCCTGGCGGCCCCCGGCCCCGGCACTGGCCCCAGCACCGGCCCCGGCCCCGGCACCGGCCCCACCATCGTGATCCTCCAAGCCGGTGACATCCACTCCGGCGCCTTCGACCCCTTCGGCGAGACGGTCCGTGCCGCTCGCGAGGCCGACGCGTGGGTGCACGTGGACGGCGCCTTCGGCCTGTGGGCGGCCGCCTCGCCGGACCGCGCACACCTCACCGACGGCTGCGCGGGGGCGGACTCCTGGGCCACGGACGCCCACAAGACGCTGAACGTCCCCTACGACTGCGGCCTCGCCATCGTCCGTGACCCCGCCGCCCTCCGGTCGGCGATGGGCGAGCGGGGCGACTACCTCATCCAGCACGAACACGGCGACCCCGTCGACAAGGTTCCCGAACTCTCCCGCCGCGGACGCGCCTTCACCGTATGGGCCGCCCTCAGGTCCCTCGGCCGCCAGGGCGTGGCCGACCTCGTCGACCGGCTGTGCCGGCACGCCAGCGCCTTCGCCGCCGGCATCTCCGCGATCGAGGGCGCGACCGTCCTCAACGACGTGGTCTTCACCCAGGTCTGCGCCGAGTTCGGCGACGACGAACGCACCGACCGGGTCCTGGCCCGACTCCTCGACGAGGGCGCGGCCTGGATCAGCGGCTCCACCTGGCACGGCCGCCGCGTCATGCGCATCTCGGTGAGCAACTGGTCGACGACCGACGAGGACGTCACGCACACCCTCGACGCGATCCGCCGCGCGTCCGACGGGACATGAGGACAGGTCAAGGCCCCTCGCCCGCGCCGGCCGCGATGTCGCGTGCGACGTTGAAGTCCGGGCCGTGCTCCGCGCGCATGTCCTCGTACCACCTCGTGGTGCGGGCACCTGCGTACGTGACCATCCCCGGCGACACGCCCAGCCGGAAGCCTCCGAGGAGCGGTTCGCCCTCCGGCGTGCGGGGGAGGAGGGCCAGGGACGACGGGCCGTTCGACGCGTACACGACGCAGTCGTCGAAGACCGCCAGCGGATACAGACCGGTCCTGCGCGCCGACGTGAGCATCTTGCGGTGCATGTTGACCCGGGCCCTCGCGGTGACGGCGGCCCGGATGTCGGGTCGCCAGGTCGGGCTCTGCGGGACCGGCCACGGATGCTCGCCGAGCAGCGCCAGACCATCCCCGGCGGTCGCCTCGATCGCGCCGAGCACGGCCGCCGCCCCGGGATCGGTCCGGTGCCGGCGGGCCATGGCGTCCAGGAACTCCTTGTCGGTGAGGCCGGGGCCCATGCCGAGGTCGGCCATGGTGGCCACGTGGGCGTCCCGGAGCCGCTCGTACCAGGCGTCGAGGTACGGGGCCGCTCCTGGTACGGACGTACGCCGCCAGGGGGCGGACCGCGAAGCCCAGTTCCACCGCGTAGGCGAGGGTCGGGGTGGTGTACCAGGCCGCGCCTGTCGGAGGTCGCCCGTGCGGTGTGAACGGAGAGGGCAGGCGCTCGTCGAATGTGGTGCGGGACAGGTCCACGAGCCAACTGCCGGGAAGTGCCTTGTCGAAGTCCGGCCGCTCGACGTTCACGGGGGCGTCGAGCCCGAGGCTAAGCCGACTCGCCGCCGCGGCCGGTGCCAGGTTCACCCTGATGCCGACCACGTGGGACGCGCGGAGCTCGGCGCCGGTCGGCGGCCGCGACCAGCAGTGCGCCTCCGCCATCAGCACCTGAGCAGGGGTGCGCCGGTGGAAAGGCGGGTATAGGCCCGCGAGCACGGGGTGCCCGTCCGGGGCCTCGCACGGCGCGCAGTCCACCGCATCCGTGAGGGCCGCGGGGTTGGGAGTGGACACCTGGGCCCCGGTCCGTTTGTCCCTCATCGAACGGGTCGGCGGGCGCAGCGCGGTCATCAGGGACAGCCCCGTGGTTCCGGGAGAGCCGTTCGGGGTGATGACGCGCTCGGCGTAGGTGCCGAGCACGCGGGCGGTCTCGGCGGGCGGGAGCTGCGCGGTGGCGCCCCAGTGGCGGGGGTCGAGCGCGCCCCAGGGCAGTACGCACAGCTGTACGCACTGCCACTGGCCTGCCGCGGCGGGGCGGTACAGCCGGGCCCAGGGACCGAAGCCGGTCCGGGTCGGCTGCCAGCCCGCCCGCCCGCCGAAGCCGGGCCAGGACCCTGTGGCCGTCCGGAAGGGTCCCCCGGGAGCCGCCGCCGGGACTGCGCGGGAGCCCGAACCGTTCGGCGGCGGCCCGGGTGAGGGCGAGCAGCGGATCGGCCTCCCTGCCGTGGCGGTGCAGCCGAGGCGCGCCGAGCCCCGCCCGGGTCAGCGTCCATTCCAGGAGCTCGTCGAGCGTCGTCGCGGGGGAGTACAGCACGCGGCCGCCGGCGCAGTACGCCCGTACCGTGCCGTCCTCGACATCGACGACGGCCAGCGGCCCGTTCTCGAAGGGCAGTGGCACCGCGGTGGCGGGCCCGGCGGCCCGGTTGCGCAGACGGATCCGGGTGGCGACGGCGTTCTGGGCGAACTGCTGTGGTTCGGCGCTGCCGCGCCGGTACATCCGGCGCCGGACGGCCCGCCAGGCGTCCTCCAGGCTCAACTCCGCTCCCGCGCCGGCCAAGCCGTGTTCCAGCAGGGAGATCAGCTCGCCGGTGAACTCCGGGAACGGGGCACCCGGCGGCACGAAGGAGCGCCGCGTCGCGGGAGCCGACGTCAGGACGCAGTCCCCGTGGTCGTCCCCGTCCGCCGCTTCCCAGCCGTCGGCCCGATGCCCGTCGGGGTGCGCGGTTTCGTCCAGGGCGTGCGCGAGATCCACGCGGGTCGGAACTTCGGCGCCGGACATCGCACCCGCCAGGCCGCTGTAGCAGCAGTCCAGCACGGTCACCCGGTGCCGTGCCCGGTACCCGGCCTGGCGCACCACGTCGCGCAACGTCCGGTACTGCAGCGTCCCGATCTGCGGGTGATCGGCATCCGCCTCGGCCAGCGCCAGGTACAGCTTCTCGTCGCGGTCGCGCAGCCCGTGCCCGGCGAAGTAGACGAGGAGCGTCTCCGTGGCCTCCAGGGCGGCGTCCCGCACCGCGCCCAGTATGCGGGAGACGGGGGCGTCCGTGCCCAGCACCGTGACGTGCGCGGCGGGCAGGCCCCAGACCGACGGGTCCCGCAGCAGCTCGGCGAGGCGCCGGGCCCCCGCGGCGGCCGCGGGCAGCTGCTCCAGGTCCGGGTGGGCGTAGCCGTCGACCCCGATCAGTACGGCCCGGCTGGCGGTCGGGTCAGGAACCGGCACCGGGGGATTCCTGCGGCGCGTCGGGCGAGGGGACCGGGGCGGTCGGCCCGCCCGCCAGGGCGCGCGCGACGCGGGCCGCGTCCTCCGCCGTACCGTCCTCGACGACGACACGGACGCCGTCGTGCTCGACCACCAGCCGCGCCCCGGAGCGTTGCCGGGGCGGCAGCGAGGCGCGAAACGTCCGGTGCGCGTACACCAGCGCCGTGGTGGAGAACCCGGAAGAGACCGCGAGGTTGATCCACTCGACCAGATCGCCCGACATGGCACCGCTCGGCGCCGTCGCGCGGACCCGCCGAACGGCCGCGTACCGGGACACCTCCCGGTCCTGCGTCAGCCAGTCGGCGAAATCGCCGGTCAATCCGGCGGTTTCGGCCGCAGCCGGTTCCCCGCCACCGGACTCGATCCGCACGCGCATGCCAGCCATCCCCGATTCCCCGGCTTTCCGGCACGTCCCACTGCCCTGCCGACAACGGCACGGGCCCCTCACCCTATCGTTGCGGATCTTGGTCGACGCGCCGTTCCGCCCCACCGTCGCTGAGGGTGACGGGCGTCGGGCCGTCGGGGCGGACGGTGATGCTGTACGACGCCCCGGTGGGGACGGCCCGGAAGTCCGGGACGTGGGCGGGCAGCAGGAGTTCCAGCAGGGCGACCGACTCCCGCAGGGCGAACTGCTGACCGAGGCAGGCGCGGGGGCCGATGCCGAACGGCACGTAGGCGCCGGGCCGGGTGGGACGGCCGCCGGGAACGGTGAAGCGCCGGGGATCGAAGTGCTCGGGATCCGGCCACAGTTCGGGATCGCGATGGGTGAGGTAGGGGCAGACCAGCAGATCCGTGCCCGCCTCGACGCGGTATCCCGCGAGGACGTCGTCCTCGGCGGCGTGCCGGGGCAGGATCCACGCGGACGGGTAGAGCCGGAGCGTCTCGCTGACCAGTGCCTGGATCGCCTCGCGCCGCTTCGCCGAGCCCTCAGAGCCGGCTGCGAGGGCCCACCCGCGGGCCGCGGGGTGACGATCGAGGAGCAGGTACAGCCAGGTCAGCGTGGTCGCGGTGGTCTCGTGGCCGGCCACCAGCAGGGTGACGAGCTCGTCCCGCACCAGCCGGTCGGTGTACTCGGGGCGCTCGGCCGATGCGTCGACCAGCACCTGGAGCAGCCCCGGCCCGTCGCGCCCCGGGGCGCCGTCCCGGGCCGCGGCCACCGCCCGCCGGGCGACCTCATCGATCCTGGCCAGGTCGTCGGCGACGGCGTCCCGGGCGTCCACCTGGTCGGCCGGCAGGCTCGGCAGCGCGGCCACCACGGTGGCCACGGCGGTCAGTTCGTGCGCCGTGGTGTCGTCGAGCGGGTTCCCGGTGAGCGCCCGCCAGATGGTGTCCAGGGCGAAGCGGCGCATCTCCTCGCCGAGGTCGAAGGTCCCCCCGGTGCGCGCGTGCTCGGCCCACCGACCGGCCGTGGTGCGGGCCGCCCCGGCGATCCGCTCCTCGTAGCGGCGCATCCCCTTCCCGGTGAACTGCGATTGCAGCAGCTTCCGTTGGCGCTTCCAGGCCTCGCCGGTCGCGGCGAGCACCCCGTCGCCGATCAGCAGGCGGGCGCGGTGGGAGCGCTTCACGTACTGGTCGGGGTGCAGGGCGAGGACGTGCTGCACGGCCTCGGGCCCGGTGACCAGGACGGTGGGCTGCGGCCCGAGTCGGAACGCGGCGACGCCGCCGAGCCGCTGCCGTACCAGCCCCAGCAGGTCGACCAGTTCACCTTGCTGGGTGCGCCACCGTTCCACCCAGTCGGCGTCGGCCTCGGGGAGCGGTCGCCCCGCCCCGGACCGCTGCGCGGCGGACGGCCCACTGCTGGCGTCGATGGCCACGGCTCTTCTCCTGTCCGGCTGTCGGGACGGCGCCCGAGGGTACGTCGACATCACGGACTGTACGGGGACGGGCGCGTGTGGTGACAGCGGCGGAGGGTTGATGGCCCGATTCACGCGGGTGGTTGGGGGGCGGGCCCGCCGATGCGGGCCGCGAGGAGGGCGATGTCGTCGTCGGCGGAGGCGGGCACCAGGTGGGCGATGAGGGAGTCGCAGAGGTGGTCGAGGGACTGCTGGGGCGCGGCGAGCAGGCCGGTGAGCTCGGCCAGGCGTTCGTCGATGTCGCGGCGGCGCGCCTCGATGAGGCCGTCGGTGAAGAGGACCAGGGTGCTGCCGGGCGGAAGGGCGATGTCGGTGGTGGTGAAGGAGATGCCGCCGACGCCCAGGGGGACGCCCGGCGGGGTCTTGACGAGGTAGACGGTGCCGTCGGGCTGGACCACCGCCGGCGGCGGGTGTCCGGCGCGCGTGACCGTGCACTGGCCGGTGGCGGGGTCGCAGACCACGTAGAGGAAGGTCGCGAGCATCGGGTCGGACAGGTCGGCAAGGGTGGCTTCGAGCTGGTGCAGCAGGGCCGTGGGAGGCATATCGAGGCGGCCGAGGGCGCGGACGGTCGCGGAGAGCCGTCCCATCACGGCGGCGGCCGCGATGCCGTGGCCCATGACGTCGCCGATGAGGAGCGCGGCCCGGCCTCCGCTGAGGGGCAGGACGTCGTACCAGTCACCGCCCACCTCGTTGACGTCGCTGGCCGGCAGGTAGCGGTGGGCGATCTCGATGCCGGGCGGCGGGGTGACGTGCTGGGGGAGCATGCTGCGCTGGAGGACGACCGCGGTCTCGTGCTCGTGGTGGTAGAGGCGCGCGTTGTCGATGCTGATGGCCGCGCGGGCCGTCAGCTCACTGGCGAGGGTGACGTCGTCGGACCCGAAGGGGCCGGTGTGTCCGGTGCGGTAGAAGGTGGCGACGCCGAGGACCATGTCGCGGGCGATCAGCGGGGTCATCATGAACGAGTGCACGCCCAGTTCCAGGAGTTGGGCCGGCTTGGGGGAGTGCCGGGCCGCGGGGGCGACGGCCCGGTCGTCGAGCTGGGCGATCAGGAACGGCTGACGGGCCGCGAGGGCATGGGTGTAAGGGGCGGTCGTGGGGAAGATCAGGGTCCGCCCCAAGGGGGCCAGGGTCTGCGTGATGGCGGAACCGGTCAGCGGCGCTTTGCCCAGACGGCGCAGGGCGACGCCCCCGGCCAGTCCCGTGCCGGGCTCGATGCCGCGGGCGAGGGAATCCAGGACGTCGACCGTGACGGCGCTCGCGAGGTGCGGGACGGCGAGGTCGGCGAGCTCCTGCGCCGTGCGCTCCAGGTCGAGGCTGGCGCCGATGCGGGAGCTCGCCTCGCTGAGCAGGGCGAGGCGGCGGCGGCCCGCCTCGGCCTCGGTGTGGTCACGCTGCTGCATGGTGATGTCGAGGAGCGAGGCGATCACGCCGATCGGCCGGCCACCGGGATCCTCCACGCGCACGTACGAGCACGACCACACGTGGTCGTGGTCCGGGTCGGCCGGGGTACGGCCGGTCCGGCGCCGGTCGAGGACCGGCTCACCCGTGTCCAGGACCTGGCGCATCGCCCCCTCCATCTCGTCGGCGTTCACCTCGGGCAGCAACTCGGCCAGCCGCCGCCCCACATGGGCGGACTCCGCGAGGCCGTTCATCGCTTCGAGGGCCGGATTGACCTGGAGGAACCGCAGCTGCGTGTCGAGGACCCCGATCCCGACCGGCGAGCGGGCGAACAGCCCGTCCCAGACGGCCGAGGAGCCGCGGATACGGCGGGCCGCGTGCGCGTCCGCGGCGAAGACCAGCACGGCCGAGGCGCCGTGGCGGCGGTCCGGGACGGGGCAGGCCCAGATCTCCAGTTCCAGCGGGTGACCCTTGCGGTGCCAGGCGGTGACCGTACCCATGACCCCGCGCCCGGTGGCGGCCGTCTCCCACAGGGACCGGCCCAGGCTGCGATCGGCTCCCGGATGGAGGAGATCGGAGATGTGCCGCCCCAGCACCTCGGGCGGGGCGTAGCCGAGGAGCTGCTGGGCGCCCTGGTTCCAGCGCACGATCATCCCGTCGTTGCTGGTGGCCACGAGTGCGACCGGCAGGGCGCCCAGCCATCCTCCGGCGTCCTGGGCGGCGCTGCTGATCAGATCGTCGAGCGGCATCTCCTCATGCATCCTGCACCCGCTCCTCCGGGGCAGCCCCGGCCTCGCGCCGCGGCGGCCCCACCGGGGCGGCGTACGCCACCGTCGGCCCGGCGCCGCGGCCGCGCCACGGTCCGCCCCTGCGGCCACTCACCTGGTGCGGCATGCGACTGTGCGTGGTCCACATCTCTCATCGTCGCCCGGATGGCCCCACGGCGCTCCCCGGCCGGGCGGCCCCGGCCGCCGCCGGGGCTTCGGCGCAGCGGAGGCGGTCGGCGGTCACGGGGGCGCCGTCGGCCACGTTGCGGTCGAAGGTGACGCTCTTGACCTGGACGGGCCGTGCGCCGACGGTGACCTCGACGACCGCGTCGAGCTCCGGGTCGGTCTGCAGACGGGCGCCGGGCAGCGCGGCCGCGACGGTCGCCGCGTTGTCCTCCTGGCCGGTGGCGTACCGGATGAGCGGCGGGCCCGCCGGGCGTTCGGGCGGTGCGGTCGCGGAGGTGTCGGTGACCACGAACCCGCTGCCGCGCAGGGCGGCGGCGACCTCGGCGTCGTCCACCCGGACGGCGATCCGGGCCGGATCCGTCCGGGCCGGGTTCTGCGCGACGGGCTGGATCCGGGTGTCGCCCGTGATCGGGCGGTCCGCGCCGAGCGCGGCCCACAACGCGGCGGAACGGGCTTCGTCCCACACCAGAGTGGAACCCACACCGGGTACGCGGTGGTCGAAGAGCCGGATGGGGACGGTCGCGAACTCCGTCCGGTCCGCCCGGAGGCGACCGAGGGCCCAGCCGATGCGCACCAGGTCGTCCAGGCCCGTCCGTGCGTCCGTGCGTACGGTCTTCAGCAGGGTCCGCACGGTGCGCGCCGTGCTGATGGGGCCGGCCAGGGCGCCCTCCGCGGTGAGCCGCGCCAGCAGGTCGTTGACCACGCGCTGCTGCCGGCGGACCCGGCCGAGGTCGCCGGGCCGGAGGTTGACGTGCCGGGCCCGGACGTAGCGCAGGGCCCGGTTCCCGTCGGCGAGGTGGCGGCCGGAGCCGATGTCGAGCCCGGAGTTCTCGTCCTTGAGCGGCTTGTCCGTGCACACGGTGGCGCCGCCGAGGTTGTCGACCGTCTGCTCGAAGCCCGTGAAACCGGTCTCCAGGTAGTGGTCGACGTGCAGACCGGTGGCCTTCTCGACGGTGGCCACGGTGAGCGGGCCACCGCCGAGCGCGAACGCACCGTTGATCTTGCCGCTGCGGGCCGGGGCGGCGGCCGTGGCGCTGGTGGCCGCGTACTCGACGTAGGAGTCGCGCGGGATGGAGACGATGCTCGCGCGGCGCCGGTTCTGCGACAGGTGGACGAGCATCATCACGTCGGTGCAGTTGCAGCCCTTGCCGCCCACGTGGAGCCGCCGCTTCTCGGCCGCGGAGAGTCCGGCGCGACTGTCGATGCCGACGACCAGGATGTTGGTGCCCCGGCCGCCACCACCGCCACCGCCACCGACGCCTGCCGACGCACTCGCGACCGAAACGGCCTGGGATCCCACGAAGGAACCGCAGGAGAGGGCGGTCAGCAGGGTCAGAGCAACAGCGGTACGACGCAAGGCACATCCCCAAAATAGAACGAACCGGCTGAAATGGGGAATGTACTGGTCCGCTGTGCGAGCGGCCGGGCTGTACGCGCCGGGATTCCTCCCCGCAGGGGGCGGGCTTGGTACATCTGCCCGCCGCAGCGGCGGCGCCGACGCCGGCCGGTCAGCGCTCGGACAGCTCCGACGGGGCCTCCTGGATGACCCAGCTGTTGCCGTCGGGGTCGTCGAAGGTCATGAAGGAGTTCCAGGTGCCGCCCTTGCCCTCCTGCCAGCCCGATGCGCCGAGGTTCCGGACGGGCGACACGTCCACGCCCCGGGCCACCAGCTCCTCGCGGGCCGCCTCGATGTCCGTGACGCACAGCTGGAGGCCGTGCAGGGTGCCGGGCGCCATGACCTGGCCGCCGGGTGTCCCGGGCATCCCCTGGAGCATGGCGATGGAGCACCGGGAGCCGGGCGGGGTCATCTGGATGATGCGCACGCCGGGGGAGACCTCGTCGTCGAGGTCGACGCCGAAGCCGACCTGGTCGGCGTAGAAGCTCTTGGCGCGGTCCATGTCGGTGACAGGGACGGGGACGACTTCGAGCGTCCAGTTCATGGGTGTCTCCCTCGGGGCATCAGCGGGTCGCACAGCGGGGCGGGTCCACCGTTTCCCATGGAGGGCCGGTGGCGCACGTCGAAACGCCCGGCGGGCGCCGACTTCTGGCACGGGCAGACCCGTGTCGCGGGTCAGTCGTCGGGGAGGACGCGGCCGTCCTCGTCGAGCGTGAGGTGGATGCGCGCGGGGTCCTGGCTGTTGACGTCGGACGGTCGCGGACCCTCCGGCCCGTCGGGCCCCCAGCGCAGCAGGCGGCGGGTACGGACGATCTGGTACAGGACGCCCTGGAAATCCAGCCGGTCGACGCGTCCGCCCCGGAGCGTGTCGGCGGCCCCGGCGTAAGCCGCCAGCTTCGCGGCCCGCAGGTCGGCGCTCTCCCCGCCGCCCGCGGCACGCCACGTACGGGCGTCCGTGCGCGGGTCGGCGTCCTCGGGGATGTGACCGCGCATCCGCGGCCACATCCAGGTCAGGGCGAAGTCCAGCGACTTGCGGGCGGCGTGCGGAGTCGCGTGCGGGCCGCTGATCGGCCGCCAGCCGTCCGTGGTCCGCTCCACGACGCTGAAGGTCGGCGGCATCAGCAGGACGTCCGGGTGGGTGTCCAGGGCCCGCCGCGAATCGGCGCGCACCTCATCGGGGAACCGCCCGCCCGTGTAGCACAGGCTGCGCAGCGCCAGCTGCTCGAACGCCTGGGTCGGGGTGACCGGCGCGTCCGGATCCACGACCAGACCGTCATCGATCCCGGGCTCCCGGACGGTCCGGTCCCAGTCGGGGACGAGGGGCTCCGGATCCGTCGGGCGCGGCGCCTCGATACCGCCCGGGCCCGAGGCCGCGTACTCCTCGGCCCGCACCACCCGGTACCGGGTCCCGGACACGAGGAGTTCGTCGACGCGCTCGCTCTCCAGCCGGGCCACCGCCGCCAGCAGCTCCCGCCGCTCCGCCCGGTCCTGCGCCCCGTCCTTCGCGTGGAACCACAGCCGCGAGTTCAGCCCGTCGCGCGCCTGCTGCGGGCAGCCGGCCGTCACTTCGAGCACCACCCGCCACCGCGGCCCGTCCTCGGCGGACTGCGCCACCACCCCGAACAGCGGGCCGCGCACCACCACGTCACCCGTCCGCGCCGCGGCGTCGAGCGCGTCGGCTTCCCTTGCGGCTTCCACCGGTTCCACCGGCACCCGCACCACCACCGGCCGCGACCCGCGCGGCCTCATGTCCCCACGGTCCATGGCCCCATCCTGCCGACCGGTGCGGGGCGCCGCCCCTGATTCGCCGATTCCCCAGCCCCGGGGGACCCGCGGGCGGTACCGTCCGCGCACCCCCGGCACGTTCCCGGCACCCCTGACATTCGTCACTGTCCGTCCCGCGGAACGCGCGCGAGCCTGGAGGAGGGGAAGAAAGCGGAGCGACGAGGGACAGGGGGGCGGCCATGACGGTGCCGGGACCGACGACCGGACCGACGACCGGGGAGGTGACACCGCGGCCGACCCGGGCCGGGATCGTACGGATATGGGCCCGGTCGCTCACGGCGGTGGTGCTGCGGCGCCCGCCGGCGCAGGGGCCGCGGCACTCGGCCGGGACGCGACAGGTGGTGCTGGTCCTGGCGACGACGGAGATCGTGGCGGCCTTCCTGCTCTCCTCGATGCTGCCGCCCGCGGTCAGGCCGGTGCACGCGGCACTGGAGCTGCTGCTGGTGCTGGGCGGCCTGGGCCTGGTGGCGGCGCTGGCCCGGCACCCGCACGAGGTCGACGAGGAACGGGTGGCCCTGCGGACCGCCTTCCTCGGCGACGTGGTCCTGCCGCGCCCGGCGGTCCGCTCCACCTCCCCGGTGGTCCGCACCGTTCCCGGCCGCGGTCCGAGGCCCGTGCCCGGCGAACCGGGCGCGGTGGCCTGCTCGGTGGAGAGCGCACTGAACGTGGCCGTGCACCTGGACCCGCCCGTACTCCTCGACCTGGGCCCGGCCGGGCCGGTGGTGGCGGCGACCGTGTACGTCTCGGTGGACTCGCCGCACGCCCTCGCGGAGGCCCTCCGACGCGTGGTCCCGCCGCACCGGAGCTAGCCTGGACGGGAGGAGTCCGCCCGCCGGCACGGGGGGAGGGAGGTCCCCGTGGTGACCCCGAGACTGCGCGTGACCACACTGGACGCAGGACCCTTCACCCTGCCGAAGAGCGACCTCCTGTACGGGGCGAGCGGCACGGTCACCGTGCCCTCGACGGTCGCCGTCATCGAGCACGCCACCCACGGACCGATCCTCTTCGACACGGGCGTCAACCACCGCGTCGCGGATCCGGAGGCGGCCGAAGCCCACTGGGGTCCGGGCCTGCGGGCGGCGTACGGCGCCGAGGGCTTCACCCGGGCACACGCCGTCGACGCGCAACTCGAGCGGCTCGGCTACCGGCTGGCCGACGTCAGGTACGTCCTCTACTCCCACCTGCACCTCGACCACGCCGGAGGGATGACCTACTTCCCGCACGCCGTGCACGTGGCCCAGCACGACGAGCTGCGCCACGCGTGGTGGCCGGACCGCTGGACGGCCCGGGGCTACGCCTTCGAGGACTACGCGGGCGGCCGGAACTACGACTTCCTCGAGCTGAGCGGTGACACCGACCTGTTCCGGGACGGCACGCTCACCCTCGTGCGCACGGCAGGCCACACCCCCGGCCACCAGGGAGTCATCCTCGACCTCGACCACCACGGGCGGATCGCGCTCATGGGCGACGCGGCCCACCTCCAGCAGGGGCTGGAGCACGACGTGCCGATGCTCAGCGACTGGAACACCCAGGAGAAGATGCTGACCTACGGGCGCCTGCGCGCCCTGTCCCGGTCCGGCATCCGGGTCTTCCTCTCCCACGACCCGGAGCACTTCGCCGCCCTGCCGCACGACGGCGAGTTCTGGGACTGAACCCCGCAGGGCCGCCGGCGAGCCCTCGGCAGGGCCGCGCGCCACCCCACCGGGCGCTGTCCCCCGAGGGGGTCCGGTGGGGCGGGATCGTGCAGCGAGGCAGCCCGCCTCAACCCTTGAATGGGAATGCTCCGACTGTAGGACGCGCCACTGACAATGCCCGGAAGGCCGCGCGTGAACTCGAACGCACATCCGAGGATCGGCCCGGTCCGGCGGGCTCGGAATGCTGGACCCGCCCGTCCGGCGCACCCTGGGATGTGCGGGACCGTACCGAAACCGTCCCGCCCCCGGTGCCGCCCTCCGGCGGCCCCGACGCGTGGGGAGGCAGAACCCATGGCCAAGTCCGACGAACCGCAGGGCTGGGGGCCGCTTCCGGACCCGCCCCCGGAACTGTTCAACGTACCCCCGGGCGAGCCGCTCGACGACGCACGGCGCACCGCGGTCCTCGACTGGACGGTGAACCAGTACGTCGCCCTCGGATGGCGCGTCGAATCGCGCTCCCCGACCCAGGCGGTGCTGGTGCGCGGCGGCAACGTCAACCACCTCCTGCACGCGATCCTGACCATCTTCACCTGCCTGCTCTGGGGCGTCGTGTGGATCGTGCTGGCCCTGGGGAACAAGACGGAGCGCGTCGCCCTCACCGTCGACCCGACCGGCCGCGTCCAGACCGTGCACGGTCCGCGCTGACCCGACCCGACCCGGCCCGGCCCGCACCGGTTCGGTCACACGTCCGGGAACTCCGGAGCGATGCCCAGCGTGGGGGCGATGGCCCGCCAGATCGTCGACCGGGCCGCCGCGAGGTCCACCCGGGGATCGTCGAGCATCAGCCGGATGCCGAGGCCGTCACACAGGGCCAGTACCAGGGTGGCGAGCGCGGTGACGTCGCAGTCGGCGAACTCCCCCGAGCGGATGCCCCGTTCCACGGCCCCGCCGACCCACGCGTGCAGTTGGTCGTAGAGGTCGACGGCCAAGTGCCGGGCCGCCGCGTCGCGCTGGGCCCGCACCCACAACTCCTGCCAGAGCTTCCAGTCCTGGCGCAGCTCCGCGTCGGACGGCAGCATGCTCCGCAGGATGCGGGCCAGGACGACCGAGGAGGGCACCGAGTCGGGGACGCCCTCGGTGTCCGTACCGGTCTGGGCGAAGGAGTGCGTCATCGCCTCGGCGAAGAGCTTCTCCCGCGTGTCGAAGTGGTAGTGCAGCAGGGCCTTCGACACGCCGGCGTGGTCGGCGACCTTGCGCATGCTGACGTTTTCGAAGCCGATGTCGGCGATGACTTCGCACGCGGCCGTGAGGATTCGCTCACGCGTCTCGAGTGCGCGCTCGGCCTTGGTCACGTTGGCTGCTCCCCGTGTCGGCGCCCGTGGACCGGGCGGGTGGGCCCGGTTGCCGTGGCCACCACACCACCATCCTCGCGCATCGCGCCGCCCCCGCGGTCGCCGTAGGTGTGGAAGCCCCGGCCCGTCTTGCGGCCCAGCCGGCCCGCGTCGACCATCCGGGCCAGCAGGGGCGGCGGGGCGTACAGCGGCTCCCGGTACTCCGCGTACATCGACCGCGCGATGGCCTGCACGGTGTCCAGGCCGATCAGATCGGCCAGGGCGAGCGGTCCCAGCGGGTGCGCGCAGCCCAGGGTCATGCCCCGGTCGATGTCCTCGGCCGACGCGGCGCCGTGCTCGGCCATGCGTACGGCGGCCAGCAGGTACGGCACGAGGAGCGCGTTCACGACGAACCCCGCCCGGTCCCGGGCGTGCACGACCTCCTTGCCCAACACCTCGGAGGCGAACGCGCGTGCCCGCCGGACGGTCTCGTCGCCGGTGAGCAGGGACGGCACCAGCTCGACCAGCGCGAGCACCGGCACCGGATTGAAGAAGTGCAGGCCGACGACCTGCTCCGGCCGCGAGACGGCCGCGGCCAGCCTGATGACGGGGATGGAGGAGGTGTTCGTCGCGAGCACCGCGTCCCGGCGCTCCACCACCCGGTCGAGCAGGGCGAAGACCTCCAGCTTCGCCCGCTCGTCCTCCGCCACCGCCTCGACGACGAGGTCCCGGTCCGCCAGCCGCGCCACGTCCGTGGTCACCGCGATCCGGCCGACGGCGGCGTCCCGTTCGGCGGCCGTCAGCTTGCCGGACGCCGCGGCGCGAGCCAGGGAACGGGTGATCCGCTCCAGGCCGGCGTCCGCGGCCGTACGGGTCGTCTCCACCACCACGACCTCCCGCCCGGCCCGGGCGCAGACCTCGGCGATACCGGACCCCATCAGTCCGCAGCCCACGATCCCGACCCGTTCGACATCGGTCATCGATCGGTCCTCCCTCCTCTGGTGCTTGGCGATTCCGGGGTTCTTGCTGCTGCTGTCCACGGGGCGGGGGCGGCCCGGACCGCCGGCCCGGGCCGCCCCCGTCACTCCCCGCCCGTCACTCCCCGCCCCTCACTGCGAGGACGGCATCCGCAGAACGCCCGTACCGCGCTTGACCAGTTCGCCCGCGATGATCAGGCGCTGGATCTCGGAGGTGCCCTCCCAGATCCGGTCGACGCGCAGTTCCCGGTAGAGCCGCTCGACCGGGTAGGAGCGGTCGTAGCCGCGCCCGCCGAAGATCTGCAGGCACCGGTCGACGACGCGGCCCGATGCCTCGCTCGCCGCCAGCTTGGCGATGGCCGCCTTCGCGTGCAGCGTCTTGCGGTCGACGACGCCCTCGTCCACCTCCCAGGCCACCTGGTGGGTGTAGGCGCGGTTGACGGCGATGTCGACGGCGCTGTCGGCGAGCATCCCCTGGATCAGCTGGAAGTCGGCGATGCGCGAGCCGAACTGGCGCCGCTCTACCGCCCAGTCCCGGGCGAGCTCCAGGGCCCGCTCCGCCGCCCCGATCGTCCGGGCGGCGATCATCAGCCGCTCCTCGGTGAACCACGAGCGCGTGATGTCGTAGCCCTGGCCCACCTCGCCGAGCACCGCGTCGTCGGGGACGAACACCTCGGTGAAGGTGAACTCGGGGTGCTCGTAGACGAAGGTGTGCATCCAGCGCGGCACCCGGGTCATCTCGATGCCCGTCGTGTCCTTGTCGACGAGGAAGAGGGTCGGTGCGCGCTCCTCCCCGGCCGCGGCCAGCACGATCATGAAGTCGGCGTGGTCGCCGACGGTCACGAACCACTTCTCGCCGTTCAGCACCCAGCCGCCGGCGGTCCGCGTCGCCGTGGTCCGCAGGCTCTGCGGGTCGGAGCCGGCCTCGGGCTCGGTCACCGCGTAGCAGTCCCGGCGCTGTCCGCGGATCACCGGGACGAGGTAGCGCTCGCGCTGCTCGGGCGTGCAGAAGGACAGGGCGTTGGCCGGACGCCACACCATGTCCCACAGCGCTCCGGTGAGCCGGCCGAGCTCCGCCTGGACGGTGACCTGCTCCATGATGGTGAGGCCGGCGCCGCCCCACTCCTCGGGCATGTTGACGGCCTGCAGCCCGCTGTCGAGGACCGCGTCGCGGATCTCGGTGTGGGCCTGCGGCGGCAGCCCGTTGTTCTCCTCGCAGTCGAGCTCGTACTTCGTGATGAAGTCGGTGAGCGCGCGCGCCGTGCTCCGGAGCTCTTCCTGACGGGCGGTGAGGCGGAAGTCCATGGCTGTCTGTCCTCTTTCGGTCGTGGTGGGGGAGCGGTCGTCAGGAGGTGGGCAGGGTGGCGGGAGGGGCGGCGGGAGCGGTGACGGGAAGGGCGAGGGCCCGGGTGCCGCGCTTGATCAGCTCGTTGGCGATGATCAGGCGCTGGATCTCGGAGGTGCCCTCCCAGATCCGGTCGACGCGCAGTTCCCGGTACATGCGCTCGACCGGGTACGTACGGTCGTAGCCGCGCCCACCGAAGAGCTGCACGCACCGGTCGATGACGCGCCCCGCCGCCTCGCTCGCCGCGAGCTTCGCCGTCGAGGCCTTCGCGTGCAGCGTCTTGCGGTCGGTCTCCGGCCGGTCGGCCTCCCAGGCCACCTGGTGGGTGTAGGCGCGGTTGACGGCGATGTCGACGGCGCTGTCGGCGAGCATCCCCTGGATCAGCTGGAAGTCGGCGATGGGGGAGCCGAACTGGCGCCGCTCGACCGCCCAGTCCCGCGCGAGCTCCAGGGCCCGCTCGGCGGCGCCGACGGTCCGGGCCGCGATCATCAGCCGCTCGTCGGTGAACCACTCCTTGGTCAGCTCGTAACCGTTGCCGACACCGCCCAGCACGTCCTCGTCCGGGACGAAGACGTCCGTGAAGGTGAACTCGGGGTGCCCGTTCACCGCGGAGTGCATGAAGCGGGGGACCCGGGTCATCTCGACCCCGGGCGCCCGCTTGTCCACGAAGAACAGGGTCGCCGCCCGCTCGGGCCCCGCATCCGCCTGCACCAGCAGGAAGTCCGCGATGTCCCCGCAGGTCACGAACCACTTCTCGCCGTTCAGCAGCCAACCGCCGTCGGTACGGGTCGCCGTGCTCGTGCCGGAACCGGGGTCGGATCCCGCACCGGGCTCGGTCACCGCGAACGCGTCGAACCGCTCGCCCCGGATGACCGGCAGCAGGTACTTCTCCCGCTGCGCCTCGGTCCCGTACGCGAGGACGTTCGCGGGCCGCCAGGGGATGTCCCACAGGCAGTTGGTGACCTTGCCGAACTCCTCCTCGACGATGACCTGGTCCAGCAGGGACAGCCCGGCGCCGCCCCACTCGGCCGGCATGTTGATCGCGTAGACACCGGCGTCGACGGCCGCGCGGGTCAGCTCGCGGACCGTGTCGGCGGGCAGCGGGCCGCCCGCCTCCTCGGACCGGTCCTCGTAGGTCATCAGGAGCCGCGCGTAGGCGGCGGCGCGGGCCTTGAGGTCGGCCTGTTCGGGCGTGTAGCGGAAGTCCATGGGGCGTCAGTCCTCCAGAGCACAGGGGGCGGGGGTGCGGGTGGGGTGGGGTGGGGGTGGGGCGGTCAGTGCAGGACGGCCCGCGCGTCCAGGGCGAGGGCACCGTCCGGGCGCACCAGCAGCGGGTTGACCTCCAGCTCGGCGATCTCCGGGTGCGCCGCCGCGACGGTGGTGATGCGCTCGATGACGGCCGCGGCCGCGGCCACGTCGACGGCCGGCCGGCCGCGCACGCCGTCCAGCAGCGCCGCACTGCGCAGCCCGCGCAGCAGGGCCTCGGCCCGCCGGGCCGGTACGGGCGCCAGCGCGAAGGCGACGTCGCGGAGCGACTCGGTGAGGACGCCGCCGAGCCCGACCAGGGCGATCGGCCCGAACCGAGGGTCCTGGTGCACGCCCACGATCAGCTCGACGCCGTCCGTGAGGTCGGCCATCGCCTCGACCGAGTGGGCGTGCGCTCCGAGCCGTGCGTGCATCTCCCGGTACGCGGCGAGGAGCGCGTCCCGGTCGGCCAGCCGCAGCGCCACACCGCCGGCGTCCGACTTGTGCAGGACGTGCAGGGCCTTGAGCACGTACGGGCCGTCAAACTCCGCGGCCGCGGCGAGCAGTCCGGCCTCGTCCGTGATCTCGCGCGCCGCCGGGAACGGCACGCCGGCGGCGTCGAGCAGCGCCCGCACCCCGTGGTAGCCCGGGTCCGCCAGCGGTGCGGCGGCGGGCGGCAGCGGGGGCACGCCGGGGCCTTCGGCGTCCGCAGTCCTCCGTCCGGTCATCGCCGCCAGCGCGCGGGCGGCGTCCTCGGTGGCGGCGAACACCGGCACCCCGGCCTCGGCCAGCACCCGGCAGCTCGGTGACCGGGGGTACATCGACTGCACGACCAGCGGCTTCGGCGCGGCGGCGAGGTGCGCGACGATCTCCTTGGCGGCCCGGGCCTCGCCCTCGGCGAGTACGGAGCCCCCTGCCGGTCCGCCGCCCAGCCCGCCCTCGGAGGCGGCGTACCCGCCGAAGTACCCGGTCATCAGGACGGCGTCGACCTCGTCGGCGGCGAACAGCGTTCCGACCGTGTCCGCGTAGGAGAGGGGCCGCTGTTCGCCCATCCCCGCCAGGTCGATGGGGTTGCCGACCGAGGACTGCTCCCACAACACGGTCCTCAGCACGTCCTGCGTCGGCCCGCCGAGCTCCGGTACGTCGAGCCCGGCGTCCTCGGCCGCGTCGGCGGCGACCGCGCCGTGGCCGCCGCCGTCGGTGAAGACTGCGGTACGCCGGCCGCCCGTCCGCACCCCCGCGGCCAGCGCGGCCAGTACGACCGTCATCTCCCTGGGCGTGCGGACGAGTTCGACCCCCGCGTCGCGGCAGGCGGCGGCCACCACGTCGGCCGAGGTGGTGAGGGCCCCGGTGTGCGACTGGGCGCTGCGGGCGGAGGCGGTGCCTCGGCCGGCCGTGAGCAGTACCACCGGCTTGCCCGCCGCGGCGGCGGCCGCCGCGAAGGCCCGGCCGTCGCCGAAGTCCTCCGCGTACACGGCGATCGCCGAGGTGGCCCCGTGGCGGGCGCAGTCCTCGACGAGGTCGACGAGGGTGACGTCGGCCTGGTTGCCGAGGGAGACGAACCGGGAGAAGCCCAGGCCGTGCGGCTCACCGCGGAGCTGGAGTTCGAGGGCGAGGTTGCCGCTCTGGCTGAGCAGGGCGACGCCGCCGGGGGCGAAGCGGTCCGAGGCCAGGTACAGCTCGGTGGTGTTGTCGGCGATGCCCAGGCAGTTGGGGCCGACGAGGACGGCTCCGGCGGCCCGTACCCGGGCGGCGACCGACCGCTGCCGGGCCAGGCCCGCGGGACCGGCCTCGGCGAAGCCCGCGGTGATGGCGACGATCGCCTTCGCCCCGCAGGCCAGGGCCTCGTCGACGGCGGCTTCGAAGCCGGCGCCGGGTACGGAGATCACCACCAGCTCGACCGGTTCGCCGACGGCGGTCAGGGAGGTGGCCGCGGTGCGGCCGAGCACGCTGCCGCCGCGCCGGTTGACCAGGTGCACGGGCCGCCGATCGGGGGCGCGCAGGGCCTGGGCGGCCACCGCGTGGCCGTACTTCGCGGGGTCGTCGCTCGCGCCGACGACGGCGACCGAGCGGGGGTCGAAGAGGGCGGTCAGGTCGCGTCCCATGTCATCCCTCCACGCGGAGGGCGGAGTTGGGGCAGCTTTCGACGCAGGCGCGGGCGGCGTCCTCGGTGCCGGCCGGGACCAGGACGGTGATGACGTTCGCGTAGCCCCATTCGTCGAGTTCGACCAGGTCGGGTGCGGGTTCCTGGCACAGTCCGTAGCCCTGGCAGCGGGTGGAGTCCAGCAGGAGTTTCATGGCGTTCCTTTCAGCGCGGGCACAGGGGTGTCGGGGGCGGTGGTGAACCGGGAGGCGACCTCCGGTACGGCCACGGTGAGACGGTGGCGGCCGTCCTCGGGCGTCGCGTCCGCGCACACCGGGCACGGTGCGGCGAGATGGGAGCGGACGAGCCCGGGGAAGGAGCGGAGCAGGCTGCCCGCGATGCCCGCCGCCGCGTCGAGGAGTCCGCAGGCGCCGCGCCCGGTCAGGCCCTGCGACCAGCGGAGCAGGCCGTTCGTGGTGTCCGGGCCGGCGGTCCCGGCGGCGAGGCCGTACAGGGCCTTGCCGACGGCGGCGGTTCCGGTCACGCAGACCCCGCACTGCCGGGCGCTCTCGGCCGAGAGGTGGGCGGCCGCGTCGGCGGCGGTGGTCACGGGGCAAGTGCCCGGGGGGAGGAAGCGGACGGCTCCGCACCCCAGGGCGGTGCCGGCGGCGGTGAGCGCGCCGGGTTCGAGGGGGAGGCCGTCCAGGGCGCGGGCGTCGACGAGTCCGCCGAACAGCCCGCCCATCAGGGCTCCGGCCGCGTCCGGAGTCCCGTACCGCGCGGCCAGCGTGCGCAGCGGGATTCCGTAGGGGACCTCGGTGAGCACCGGTGCGGCCGGGCCGCCGGACAGGGTCACCAGGGTGCTGCGGGCGATGGTGCGCCGCAGGTCGGGCCGGGCGGCGGTGAGGGCGATCCGGGCGAGCGTCTCGACGTTGGACACCAGGGTCGGCGCACCGCCGACCCCCTGCTCGAAGGGGCGGGGCGGCTTGGCGGTGGGCAGCGCCGGGCCCCCGTCGATCCGGCGGACCACCGCCGTTTCCTCACCGGCCACGTAGGCGTGGCCGACCTCGACGACCTCCACGGGCAGCGGCGGCGGGTGTTCGGCGAGGGCGCGGCGCACGCTCTCGCCCGCCGCCGGGTCCGAGAGGTACACGTAGCCGCGTACGGCGCCGGTGGCCGCGGCGGCGCGGGCGAGGCCGTCGAGGACGAGGTGCGGCCGGGCCCGCAGCAGCCAGCGGTCCTTGGCCGAGCCCGGTTCCCCCTCCTCGCCGTTCGCCACGACGACGGGGGAGCCGCCGCGGCCGCGCACGGAGCGCAGTTTGACGGCGGCAGGGAATCCCGCCCCGCCGCGACCGCGCAGCCCGGAGGCGGCGAGGTGGGCGAGCAGTTCCTCCGGGCCCGTGGTCGTGTCGTAGCCGCCGGTGGCGCGGTAGGCGTCGGCGCTCTCGGCGGCCTGCGGCGCCGCTCCGAGGACGGTGCCCGGCGGCTGCGCCGTCGGAAGACGGATCGTGGTCATCGGCCGGCTCCTGTCGTGGTGGGGGTGCGCAGGGTCCGTACGGCGCGCTCCAGCGCGGTGCGGTCCCGGGCGGTGCGGCCGTATCCCGGTCCCGGGAGGCCGATGAGCATGCGGTGGTGGTCGAGGACGACCTCGCCGGCGAGCAGGGCGGCGGCCCGGTCGCCCGACCGGGACCCGGCGGCGACGCCGGTCACCAGGTCGGTGACCTCGGCGAGGTAGCGGAGCCAGCTGTGCCGGCTGCCGCGCAGGATCAGGCGTTCCACGCGGCGCCGCTCCTCGGCCGCGAGGTCGTGCGGGGGTGGCCCCGCGGACGCACCGTGTGACGAGGCGCGCAGGGCGGCGACCGCAGTGGGGAGTTCTCGCTCCGGTTCGGGGGTGAGCCCGAGCCAGTCCAGACGCCGACGACCGCTCATGCGTGCCTCCGGGAGGTGGGATTCCGCCGCCGGCCCGGCGCCCGGCGGGAGCCGTGGGCGGGCGGGGGATCGGAGGGGATCGGGGTGCGGGCCCGGTCGGGCCTGGCGGGCCCGCACGGCTGCGTCCGCCCTGGTGAGCAGGACGAATGCGGAGCAGGGCCGGTGCGGCGACAGGAAAGCACGTTTGCTGACCGATCGGTCAGGCAAGAATTACGCTAGCTGACCGATCGGTCAGTGAACAAGTCTTGACCCGGTGGAAATGAGCCAGCAATCTGGCTGTCCAATCGGTCAGCCCGGTTCCGGCTCTCCCGCCCCGACCGCCTGTCCGCCACTGGATCGCCCTGCCTCGCCCGCCCCGCCTCGCCCCGTTCTGCCTCGTCATCGAACGCCGACACCGATCGCCGCACGCCGGCACGGAGGAGTCACCGATGCACTCAAGAGCTCCCGAAACACCGACGGGCCGCACCGCCCACGCCGACCGGACCGGGCCGCCGGGCCACGCCCCCGCCCCAGCCCCTGCCCCTGAGACCCTCGCTCCCGAGCCGCCGGCTCCCGGGCCCCCCGCCCGTGAGGCTCCCGCCGCCGACGTCCCCGGACCGGCCCTCCCGGCCCGCTACTACACCGACCCCGGGACCGCCGCCGCGGAGACCCGGCACGTCTTCGGCCGCTCGTGGCAGCTCGTCTGCCACGAGTCCGACCTACCGAACCCAGGAGCGCGGCTCGCCGCCACGGTCGCCGACCGCGAGGTCCTCGTGGTGCGCACCGAGGACGGCGGCCTCGCCGCCCACCTCAACGTCTGCCGCCACCGCGGAACCCGCCTGGTCACCACCCCCGAACCGACGGGCAAGGCGATCCGCTGCCCCTACCACGGCTGGACGTACCGCCTCGACGGGAGCCTGGTCGGCGCCCCGGAGGCCCGCCAGATCCCCTGCCTCGACAAGCCGAAGCTCGGCCTCTTCCCGGCCCGCGTCGAGTCCTTCCTTGGCTTCGTCTTCGTCAACCTCGATCCCGACGCCGTACCGCTGGCCACGAGCTGCGCGGGCCTCGCGGAGGCGGTCGGCCACTACGCCGGAGCCGACCTGGTGCCCCTCGGCCGAGCCCGCATCCACGACCTGGCCGCCGCCGAGGTGCAGCAGGCCAACTGGAAGGTGGCGGTCGACAACTACCTCGAGGGCTACCACGTCCCGGTCGCCCACCCCGGCCTGATGCGGCTGCTCGACTACCAGGGCTACACCTGCGAGATCGAGGAGTCCTACGCGCTCTTCGCCTCACCGCTGCGCGACAAGCCCTCCTCGAACTGGGCCGAGCGCCTCTACCAGCGCATCGCCGCCCCGATGCCGGGCCTCGGCGAGGCCGACCGCCGGATCTGGCGGTACGCGGTGATCTACCCGAACACCCTCATCGACTTCTACCCCGACCACGTACTGGCCTGGACCGCGATCCCCACGGCGGTGGACCGCGTGGCCGTACCCGGCGCCTTCTACACCCGCCGCGGCACCAGCCTGCGCACCCGCCTGGCCCGCCGCCTGAACATCCACATCGGCTGGATCACCAACGACGAGGACGCCGAGCTGGTCGCCCGCGTGCAGAAGGGTCTCTCCACCCCCGGGTTCGAGCCCGGACCGCTGTCGCGCCGCGAGTCGGCGGTCGGCTGGTTCGCCGGCCGCATCCGGGCCGACCTGGGCGACCCGGGCGACTGAGGCCACCCCACCCGCCCCACCTGCCGCGCCCACCACGGCGTGACCGCGTGACCGCGTGACCGCAACGCAACGCAGCGCCCCCCGCTCCCACCCCCGCGCCGCGCCCGCCGCACGACCGAGCCCCCACGTACCGCTCGTTCCCGCCGTCCCCCTGCGGCCCCTACGGAGAGGACCCCATGTCCCCCGAGGCACTCCCCCCGACCAGACGCTCGTTCCTCCGCGCCGGCACCGCCGCCGCCCTCGCCCTCGCCGCCTCCGGTTGCGGCTTCGCCACCGCGGACGACCCGGCCGGCGGGGCGACCGCGCAAGCACCCATCGACGTCAAGGTCGACGGCGACCTCGTCTACTTCAACTGGGCCGACTTCGTCGACCCCAGCGTCTTCGAAGGCTTCCAGAAGGAGTACGGCGTCAAGGTCGTCCAGTCGAACTACGACTCCATGGAGGGCATGGCCGCCAAACTCAACGCCGGCAACCGCTACGACATCATCTTCCCCACCGCGAAATGGGCCGAGCGCCTCGCCGCCGGCGGCCGGCTCCGTACGATCGACCACTCCCGGCTGAGGGGCGCCGAGGCGGTGTTCGGCGGCTACGGCTACTTCGCCGACCCCTGGTACGACCCCCGCTCCGCGCACACCGTCCCGTTCACCATGTACAAAACGGGCATCGGCTGGCGCCGGGACCGGCTCGGCGACCTGACCGGCTCCTGGGACGACCTGTGGAACGACCAGGCCAAGGGCAAGGTCTTCGTCCTCGACGACCGCGACGAGGTACTGGGCCTCGGCGCGCTCAAGCTCGGCGTCGACCTCACCACCGGCGACCCCGGTGACCTCGCCCGCGTCACGGACACCCTGCGCTCGCTCCGCCCCCGCCTGCGCGGCTTCTCCAGCGACAGCTACAACAACCTCCTCAACGGCAACGCCGACATGACCCAGGCGTGGAGCGGAGACATGGCCGCCATGCTTTCCCAGGCCGAGGACCCGGCCGTCTTCGGCTTCGAGGTCGCCCGCGAGGGCGCCCCCGTCAACTCCGACTGCTACGCCATACCCGCCAACGCGCAGCACCCCGGCACCGCGATGCTCTTCATCGACTACATGCTCCGCCCGGAGAACGTGAAGAAGAACATCGAGTACATCGGCTACCCGATGCCGGTCCGCGGCACCGAGGACACCTACGCCGCGCTCGTCGAGCCGTTCCCGCAGTGCGTGGTGACCGCCGACGACCTGGCGGCCGACCTCTTCTTCCGCAACGGCGACGCGGGGACCGAACGGGCCCGTGACGCCGCCTGGACCGACGTGAAGGCCGGCTGACATGGCGACGCGCAGCAACCGCACCGGGACCGCGGTCCGGCCGCCCCGGGGCGCGGCCGAGCCGAAAACGCCGCCCCCGGACCGGACCGGGCCCCAGTCCACGCCGCGCGCCCGTACGCGCACCCGGACCCGGCAGCCGCGCCTGTGGACCTGGCTCCTGCTCCCCGGCACCCTCTGGATGACCGGCTTCCTCGTCGTCTCCCTCCTCCTCGTGGCCACCCTGGCGCTCGGCACCACCGACCCCCTCGGCAACCCGCGCTTCGGACTCAACTTCGCCAACCTCACCGCACTGGCCGACCCCGCCTACCGCACCGTCCTGCTGCGCTCCCTCTGCTACGCGCTGATCACCTGCCTGATCAGCCTGGCCATGGCCTACCCGGTGGCCTACGCCATCGCCCTGCGCGGCGGCCGGTTCAAGAACCTGCTGATCGCCGCGATCGTCGTCCCGTTCTTCGCCAACTACCTGGTCCGGATGTACGGCTGGTCGGTGGTTCTCTCCGACGACGGCCCGCTGCTGAAAGCCCTGCGCGCGATCGGTCTCGCCGACGACGGCACCAAGATCCTCCAGACCGGTGCGGGAGTGATCGCCGGACTCGTCTACGGCTTCGTCGTCTTCATGATCATCCCGCTGTACGCGGCGATGGAACGCATGGACACCTCCCTCATAGAGGCCGGCCGCGACCTCTACGGAGGCCCCCTGCGCACCTTCCTCTTCGTCACCGTCCCCGCCACCCGGCAGGGAGCGGCCGCCGGCTGCGTCCTCGTCTTCCTGCCCGCCATGGGCGACTTCGTCAGCGCCCAGCTCATGGGAGGCCCCGACCAGATCATGATCGGCAACCTGATCCAGGACAAGTTCTTCCAGGGCCAGAACTGGCCCCTGGGCTCGGCCCTCACCATGCTGCTGATGGCCGTCCTGTTCCTCGGGATGCTCGGCTACCTGCGGCGCACCCGCAAGGACGAGGCGGAGGCGGCCCGATGAGCACCCCGCAGCGCCGCCGGCGCGGAGCCGAGCGCCGCCCCCGCTTCGCCCTGGCCGTCACCGCCCTCTTCTTCGCGCTCCTCTACCTCCCCGTCGCCGTCGTCGTCCTGTTCTCCTTCAACTCCCAGAAGTCCCTCACCGTCCTCGACGGCGTCAGCCTCCGCTGGTACACGGCCCTCCTCCACGACGAGGTGCTCCTCGACTCGCTCGGCATGAGCCTGCGGGTGTCCCTGGTCGCCATGGCCGGCTCGCTCGTCCTCGGGGTGGCCCTGGCCCTGGGACTCGTACGCAGCCGCAGCCGCCTCGGCTCGTTCGCCGGCCTGATCATGCTCGTCCCGCTGATCACCCCGGAGATCGTCACGGGCGTCGCGGCGATGCTCCTCTTCAAGGGCCTCGGCATCACCCTCTCCACCACCACCGTGATGCTCGCCGAGATCACCTTCTCCATCTCCTACGTGACGGTCATCCTCCGCTCCCGCATCGCCGCCCTCCATCCGGAGGTCGAAGAAGCCGCCATGGACCTCGGTGCCACCCGCGGGCAGGCGTTGCGCCTGGTGACCCTGCCCGCGCTGCTGCCCAGCATCCTCGCCTCCGCGGTGCTGATCTTCGCCCTGGTCTTCGACGACTTCGTCCTCGCCTACTTCACCACCGGCGTCGACCCGCAACCGCTGTCCGTGCGCATCTACTCGGCGATCAGGTTCGGCGTGCAACCCACCATCAACGCCGTCGGCACCCTGATGCTGGCCGGCTCCATCGGCCTCATCGTCCTCGCCCTCGCCATCCCGCGCCTGTTCGGGCGCAAGGGCGGCCTCGACCTGCTCTCCGGGAAGTGACACCCATGCGCGCGACACCCGAGCACCCGACCCCCACGACCACCACCCCGACCGAGGCGCCCCTGCTGACCCCGACGCCCATCCATCCGACCCCCGCCGTCCGGCTCGACCACGTCAGCAAGCAGTACCCCGCCGCGGGCGGCGCCCACGCCGTACGCGACGTCGAACTCGACATCGCACCGGGCGAGTTCTTCTCCCTCCTCGGCCCCTCCGGCTGCGGCAAGACCACCCTCCTGCGGATGATCGGCGGCTTCTCCGCCCCCACCGCGGGCAGCGTCCTCCTCGACGGCCAGGACGTCACCGACCTGCCGCCCAACAAGCGCAACGTCAACACCGTCTTCCAGAGCTACGCCCTCTTCGACCACCTCTCGCTCGCCGACAACGTGGCCTTCGGCCTCAAGCGCAAGGGCGTCGGCCGCGCCGAGATCCGCGAACGGGTCTCGAACATGCTCGACCTCGTCCAACTCGGGCACCTGGCGAACCGCAAGCCGGCCACCCTCTCCGGCGGCCAGAAGCAGCGCGTCGCCCTCGCCCGCGCCCTCGTCAACCGGCCCCAGGTCCTGCTCCTCGACGAGCCGCTGGCCGCCCTCGACCTCAAACTGCGCCGCCACATGCAGGTCGAGCTCAAGCAGATCCAGCGCGAGGTCGGCATCACCTTCGTCTTCGTCACCCACGACCAGGACGAGGCCCTGACCATGTCGGACCGCCTCGCCGTCATGAACGACGGCCGCGTCGAGCAGTGCGGAACGCCCGAGGACGTGTACGAGCGCCCCACCAGCAGCTTCACCGCCTCCTTCATGGGCACCTCCAACCTCGTGCCCGGCACCTACCGCTCCGGCCGGGTCGTCCTCGACGACGGCCCCGAACTGCCCGTGGGACAGCGGCCGTCCGTGCCCGAAGGCAGCAGGGTGAACCTGTCGATCCGCCCCGAGAAGATCTGGCTGTCCGACCTGGAGCCGGACATGGCGCGCGCCACCGGGGTCGTCCGCGAGACCGTCTACTGCGGCCCGACCACCACGTACCTGATCGAACTGGCCCCCGGCGTCACGGTGTCCGTACTGGAGCAGAACACCGTCCGGTCCCGCAGGGAGGACCGCTGGAGCGGCGGCGAGCGCGTCGAGATCGGCTGGAAGCCCGAACACTGCCTCGTCCTGGACTGAAGCCGAAGCCGTCCCGGCTCCGTCCCGGCTCCGCCCCGACTCCGTCCGACCGAAGGAACACCCCCATGAACCACGACGTCATCGTGCTCGGCGCCGGCCTGGCCGGCCTCGCCGCTGCGCGCGACCTCGCCGCCGGCGGAGCCGACGTCCTCGTCGTCGAAGCCCGGGACCGGGTCGGCGGACGCGTCGAACAGACCCGGCTCCCCGACGGCCGGCTGGTCCAGCTCGGCGGAGAGGTCGTCGGCCGCGCCCACACCGCCTACCTGGACCTCGCCGCGGAACTCGGCCTCACCCTGGTCCCCAGCTATGTCGCCGAGCCCGGCGCCCTCACCCGCGCCACGCCCGAAGGGGTCTCCGCGGGCGAGCCGCCCCACTGGTTCGGCCCCGGCGACGACGCCTGCCACCAGAAGGTCACCGCGGCCTTCCGCGCACTCGCCCAGACCGTCGACCCGGCCGACCCCTGGTCCCACCCCGACGCGACGGCCCTCGACCGGACGTCCGTCGGCGATTGGCTGCGCGCCCAGGGAGCCACCCCGGCCGTCGTCCGCCTCTGGGAGATAGGCCAACTCGCCCTCGCCGACGGCTCGTACGAGCGCACGTCCCTGCTCGCCGCCCTGCGCAAGCACGCCGCCGTCCCCGGCCCCGGCGCCTACGACTACGAGGCGTGGGAGGGCCTGCGGGTCGCCGAGGGCTCCGCCACGGTGGCCCTGCGCATGGCAGCCGCCCTCGGCGGACGCATCCGCACCGGCGCGCCTGCCCGGGCCGTCACGGTCCGCCGGCCCGGCCACTGCTCCGTACGGCTGGCCGGCGGCGAAACCCTCACCGCCGGCGCCGTCGTCAGCGCCCTGCCCGTCGGCCCGCTGCGCCAGATCGCCGTCACCGGCGTCTGCGACGAGCGGCTCGCCTCCCTGCACCGCCAACGCCAGGCCCTCGCCGCGAAGTTCGTCGCCGCGTACGACCGGCCGTTCTGGCGCGAGCTCGGCCGGAGCGGCCTCTCCGAATGCGAAGGGGTCCTCGGCAGCACCTGGCCGCAGAGCGACGGCATCCTCTCCGCCCTCGTACCACCCGAGAGGATCGGCGTCCTGCTCGGCACTCCCGCCGCGCTGCGCACCCGCGAACTCCTCGACGACATCGCCCGCCTCTACGGCGACGAGGCCCACCGGCCGCTCGCCACCTACGTCCGGATGTGGGGCACCGACCCGTGGACCCAGGGGTACGTCACCCAGTGGACCCCCGGCGACGTCACGGCCGTCGGCCCCCGCCACGGCACCCACGAACCACCCTTCTACGTCTGTGGATCCGACCAGTGGGTGGCCGGCTACATGGAAGGCGCCGTACGCACCGGACGCGACGCCGCCAGGGAGGCGCTGCGCCGTGGCTGACCCCGTGCTCAACCACGTGGCGGGCGTGGACCTGCCCGCCGCCTCGGGCGGGACGATGGAGCTCGTCGACCCCGCCACCGGCCTGGTGCACGGCCACGCCCCGCGCTCCGGCAGGGCCGACACGGACGCCGCCTGCGCGGCCGCCGCAGCCGCGTACGCGCACTGGTCCACGACCACACCGGCCGTACGCCAGCGCGCCCTGCTCGGCATCGCCGACGCGATCGAGGAACACGCGGAGGCCTTCGTGGCCGCCGAAACCGGCGACACCGGCAAGCCGCCCCGGCAGTTCAGGACCGAGGAACTGCCCGCGATCGTCGACACCCTGCGCTTCTTCGCCGGAGCCGCGCGCAACCTGCCGGGCCTCGCGGCCGCCGAGTACGCCGAAGGCCGTACCTCCGTACTGCGGCGCGAACCGGTCGGGGTCTGCGCCCAGATCACCCCGTGGAACTACCCACTGATGATGGCGGTGTGGAAGATCGCCCCGGCCGTCGCCGCGGGCAACACGACCGTGCTCAAGCCCGCCGACACCACCCCCGCGTCGTCCGCGCTGCTGGCCCGCGTCGCGGCCGAGCACCTGCCGCCGGGCGTGCTCAACGTGGTCTGCGGCGACCGCGACACAGGGCGCGCGCTCACCGCCCACCCCGACGTGGCCCTCATCGCGGTCACCGGCAGCGTGCGCGCCGGCCGACAGATCGCCGCGGCCGCGGCCGCCGACCTCAAACGGGTCCACCTGGAGCTCGGCGGCAATGCGCCGGTGCTCGTCCACGACGACGTGGACGTCGAGGCGACCGCAGCCGCCCTCGCCGCGGTCGCCTACTACAACGCGGGACAGGACTGCACCGCGCCCACCCGGCTGCTGGTCCACCACCGGGTGCACGACGCGTTCCTCGCGGCCTTCGCGGCGGAAACGGCCAAGCTGCGCCCGGGCGCTCCGGACGAGCCGGACGCGGACTTCGGCCCGCTGAACAACGCGGCGCAGCTGGCGTCGGTCCGGTCCCTGCTCGACCGGCTGCCGCGGCACGCCGAGATCGTCACCGGCGGCGCCCGCCTCCCGCGGCCGGGCTTCTTCCACGCACCCACCGTCGTCGCCGGCGTGCGCCAAGGCGATGAGATCGTGCAGGAGGAGGCATTCGGCCCCGTCGTGACCGTGCAGTCCTTCGCGGACGAGGCGGAGGCCCTGCACCTGGCCAACGACGTCCGCCACGGCCTCGCCGCCAGCGTGTGGACGAGGGACCACGACCGCGCCATGCGGGCGACCCGGGCCCTGCACACCGGCATCGTCTGGGTGAACGCCCACGGCACCACCGTCTCCGAGATGCCCCACGGCGGGGTCAAGCACTCGGGCTACGGCAGCGACCTCTCGATGGCGGGCCTCCTGGACTACACCCAGGTCAAGCACGTCATGCTGTGAGCCCGCCAGGGTCCCCCCCACGGGGTCAGCCGTTCAGGGACGCCATCAGCTCGGGTGCGTAGCGCTCGCCCGAGGCCACTCCGTGCGGCGCCACCGCGTCGATGGCGGCCAGCTCCGCAGGGGTAATCGTCACGGCGGTGGCGGCGATGTTCTCCTCCAGGTAGCGGCGCCGCTTGGTGCCCGGGATGGGGACGGCGCCCTGGTGGAGGGTCCAGGCCAGGGCGAGCTGCGAGGGGGTGACGCCCTTCTCGGCGGCGAGCCGGCGGACCTGGTCGACGACGGCCAGGTTGCGGTGGAAGTTCTCTCCCTGGAACCGCGGGTCGGTGCGCCGGAAGTCGTCGGCGGCGAAGTCGTCCGGGCTGGTGATGGCACCGGAGAGGAATCCGCGTCCGAGCGGGGAGTAGGCCACGAGTCCGATGCCGAGCTCGCGGAGGGCGTCCAGTACGCCGTCGTGTTCGATGCCGCGCTCGAAGAGGCTGTACTCGGTCTGTACGGCGGCCAGCGGGTGCACCGCGTGGGCGCGGGCGATCGTGGCGGGGGAGACCTCGCACAGCCCGATGTGGCGGACCTTGCCGGCCTCGACCAGCTCGGCCAGGGCTCCCACGCTCTCCTCGATCGGCACGTTCGGGTCGACGCGGTGCAGGTAGTAGAGGTCGATGTGGTCGGTGCCCAGGTGGCGCAGGGAGCGGTCGGCCGAGCGGCGGATGTACTCGGGGCTCCCGTTGTGGCCGAGGAAGACGCCCTCGTCGCTGAACTCGACCCCGGTCTTCGTGGCCACGACGGCCGCCTCACGGCGCCCGGCCAGGGCCTTGCCGAGCAGCTGCTCGTTGCGGAAGGGGCCGTAGCCCTCGGCGGTGTCGAGGAGGGTGACGCCCAGCTCCAGGGCGCGGTCGATGGTGGCGAGGGACTCGGTCTCGTCGGTGGCGCCGTAGTGGGCGCTCATGCCCATCAGGCCGAGGCCCTCGGCGCCGACCTCCAGTCCCTGGCCGCCCAGTGCGCGGATCTCCATGGTGTGCTCCTCACAAGAAAGTAACTAACTGGATAGTTCGAGTCTGCGACGCGTCGGCCTCGCTTGTCAATAACCAGATAGTTACTTGCTAGGCTGCGGCCCATGGCACGGGATTCCAATGCGACGAAGGCGCGCCTGCTCGACGCCGCCTTCACCGAGTTCGCGACGTACGGCATCGCGGGTGCGCGCGTCGACCGGATCGCCGAGGCGGCGCAGGCGAACAAGCGGCTCATCTACGTCTACTACGGCAACAAGGAGCAGCTCTTCGACGCCGTGCTCCAGCGGGCCCTCGCGACGGGATCGGAGTCCGTTCCCTTCGAGGTGGAGGACCTGCCCGGCTACGCGGGGGCGGTCTTCGACCACCTCGTCGAGCGGCCGGCGCTGATGCGCCTCGTGCTGTGGAAGCAACTGGAGCGCCCGGGATCCACGGATGCGGAGTCCGCGTCCTACGACGGCAAGATCGAGGCGGTTCGGCGGGCGCAGGAAGCGGGCCGCATCGATGCCGCGGTGCCCGCGGCGGACGTGCTGACGCTGGTCATGGGCCTGTCACAGGCCTGGTTCGCAGCGGTGGGCGGTCCGGCGGCGAACGCGGCGGGCACCGGCTGGGCCGCCGAGCGGCTCGCCGAGCACCGTGCGGCGGTGGTGGAAGCCGTACGCCGGATCACCGCACCCGCACGCCGGCCCGAGGGCGACTGAGGGCGCGCCCGAGGGTGCCCGCGGTCAGCGGTACGGCCCGGCGAACTCCAGCAGCGTCCGCTCGTACCGCCCGCCGAAGCCCACCCGGGTGACGTCCTCGAACGGGAACTTCGACGGTCGGGGGCGCCACCGCGCCTCGGTGTCGACCTCCCGCAGCCGGAGCGACTTCTTCCGTACGGCGGCCACCTCGCCGATCCAGCAGGCGTCCGGCGCGTCCCGCTCGACGTGCAGGGACACCAGCCCGAAGGCCCGGGAGGCACCCTCCGCCAGGTCCGCCAACCCGTCCAGGACGAGTTCGGGCTCGGGCGCCCGGGCCGGCCAGCGTCCACGGCGCCGCAGCGCCCGGACGGTCAGGCAGTCCGTACCGCCCCGCCACCCGACCTTCGTGACGTCCGCGGTACGCACCGCCGCCCAGCCGTCGAGCTGGACGTCACTGCACAGGGCGATCAGCGTCCACGCCGCGCCCGTGCCCACGACGAAACCGTCGAGCCGATCCGCGCCCCGGATCGCCGACCGGTGGACGCGGACCGGAGCACCTGACGACAGCGCCTCGGCGAGCCGTGCCACGACCTTGTTGTCCTTGTGGTCCATGGACGGATCCTGCACCGTCCCGGCGCGCGGGGGCACTTGGGTTTCGGCCGGCCCGCGTCCCCGCGTCAGCGGGCGAGGAACGACCGGAGCGCCGTGACGAGTTCGGTGGGGGAGTCGAGTGCGATGAGGTGGGCGGCAGCGGGGAACTCGACCAGGGTGGCGCCGGGGATCTCGGCGGCGTACCGGCGGGCGATGTCCTGGAAGTCGGCGACGTCGAGCAGACCGATCCCGACCAGTGTGGGAACGGCGATCGTCGCGACGTCGCCCGCCGGGCCGCCCCGGGAGTGTTCCCCGACCGCGTCCTGGTTCACCAGCGACGTCCGTACGGGGGTACGGAGCCGGTCGGCCAGCCCCGGAGCGACGTCCTCCCAGCCGCGGCCGGGCCCGCGCAGCCACATGTCCAGGTTCACGCGGACCGCGGCGTCCAGGTCGCCCGAGGCCAGGGCCGCCGTCTCGGCCTCGTCGTAAGCCACCATGTCCGCCGACCAGTCGTAGCCGGGCCACGGCGGGGCGAGCAGCGTCAGCGACTCGACCCGGCCGGGGTGGGCGAGGGTGAAGTTCACGGCCACCCGCCCGCCCCAGGACGCGCCGACGAGCCGGACGCTCTCGTGACCGAGGTGGTCCAGGAGCCGGCACAGGTCATCGGTCTCCGTGAACGGCCCGGTCGGGGGCGCGGACTCACCGAAGCCGCGCAGGTCATACCGGATGACGGTGTTCCGCTCCGCGAGGGCGGGCACGACCGCGTCCCACATGGTGTGGTCGGCGACGCCGGCGTGCACGAGCACCACGGGCGGACCCTCGCCGGTGACGGTGTAGGAAAGGTGGCCGAGTTCGTCGGTAAGGATAAGCATCCGCAGATAGTCGCAGGTCAGCACCGCTCCGGCCATCCGAATTCACGGCACCGCGGTCTCATATGCGCGCACCGCGTCAGAAAGCGGATGCGAGCAGTTCCTGGAGGAGTCCGACGACGAGCCGGGGCCGTCCCACGAACGGCGAGTGGTCGGTCTGCCACTCGCGCACGTCGGTGCAGCGCGAGGCCATCCTCCGCTGGAGACCCGGGTCGACGGCTCGGTCCCGTGCGCAGACCACGTAGGTGGAGGGGGTGTCCTGCCAGCTCTGGCGCTCCGGAACTCCTCGCCCGCAGCCGGGGGCTTGGGCCCGCAGGAGGTCGACCGCCCGGGCGGCGAGCGGTGGGGGACAGTCGCCGTAGAGGGCGGCGGCAGCCAGATCGGGGCACAGACTGGTCGAGCCGTCGGGCCCGGGCCGGATCGCCTCCTGGAGCAACGAGGACGCCCCGCCCAGAGCGGCCGCGCTCTCGCCGGCATCCGGCACGAAGGCCGCCAGGTACACCAAGTGTCCTGCTCCGCGCACCCCGGTGATCACCGAACCGCCGTAGGAGTGACCGAGCAGGATCGCGGGCTCCCGCAGCGCGTCGACGGCTGCCTGGACCGCGGCGGTGTCGGCGCGCAACGAACCCCGGTGGAGCTCGGGAACCGCAACCACGGTTCCGGAAGCCCGCAAACGCTCTGTCACTTCGGCAAAGTGCTCAGGACGGTGGTACAGGCCGTGAACGAGCACCACAGCGGCCATGCGCCCTCCTCACGGTCGGCATCAACCCAGTGATCTTCACACGGCGTGCGACCGTTCCGCCGAAGTCCGTCGGGGCGCGGTCGGGGTGGCGGCGGATCCTCCGCCGCGGACCGCCGCGCAGGCGCGGGGCTGCACGACACCCGTGCGGCGCCGCCCGAAAGCCACACCCCGCTGACACGTCACCAGATCCCGTGCTCGAACTCTTCCAGGGCGAGGTTCTCCTGGGACTCCTCGTCGGTGAACGCTGTCGGGTCGAACGCCCCGACGACTTCCCGGAAGCGGGCGGCACGTTGCTCCGGCGCGACGCCGTCGCCACGCTCGTCTGAGCGGTGATCTGCCGCCCGCCGCCCGCCGCCCGCCGCCCGCCGCCCGCCGCCCGCTCCGCGTGGACGCGGGCACCGGGGGAGCCCCTCGGGCCGGCTCAAAATAGTGCGTGGACGGACTCTCGGTGATCAAGTATCGTCCGACTTCGGACCACGTCGCGCGAGACGAACGGAAGGAGGCGAGTGCCGTGCAGTTCTCAACCATCCAGCGCTCCCTCCTCGTTACCCCGGTGTGGTTCGTCTGATCCGAGGCCGGGAGCGCACCACGCAGTACACGTCCCGGAGGAATCCATGACCGATCTGGTCATCCGCGCGCTCGACGAGAGCGACGCCCAGCTGTTCGACGCACACCCCGATCCACTGAACGCCCGCGCCGCCCACGAGCGCACCACGCACCGCCCCGACTGGAAGCGGGTGGCCCTGCGCGACGGCACGGTCGTCGCCCGCGGCGCCTGGTGGGGCGGCACCGACGACGAGGAACCCGTCAACGTCAACTGGTTCGATGTTGCCGAGGGAGAGGTGGAGGCGGGGGCCGAACTCCTGCGCTCCGCCCCCTGGCAGGTCGAGCTCGAAATCAACCTCCCCGGCGACTGGCGCGACCACCCCGACCTGACCGCCGCCACCGAGACGCGCTTCGCCGCCGCCCGGGCGGCCGGCTACGAGCTCCTGGTGGAACGCTTCCTCTACCGCTGGACCCCGGAGCGCGGACTCCCCGAACGGCCCGGCCGCCTCGTCTTCGGCGCCGAACCCGACGACGCGGTCTTCTTCGACGCGCTGCGCCGCATCCATGCGGCCACCCTGGACGCCCACGCGCTGAAGGCCATAGCGGAGGGCGGCCTCGACCAGGCCGCGCAGGAGGAGCTCGACTTCTTCCACTGGTGCCCGTCCCCGCGGGAGTGGTGGCAGGTCGCCCGCACACCTGACGGCGACCTGGCCGGCATCCACATCCCGGCACACAACCCCTCCGGGCCGACCATCGGCTTCATCGGCGTCCTCCCGGAACACCGCGGCCGCGGCTACGCCTACGACCTCCTCGCGGAGTGCACCCACCTCCTCGTGGAGCACGGCGCCGAGGCCGTGACCGGAGCCACGGACCGGGGCAACTTCCCCATGGCGGCGAACTTCGCGAAGGCCGGCTTCCCCGTGGTTCGCGAGCGCGTCAACTTCCACCCCGCCGCCCCGTCCGCCTCGTAGTAGCGGGCCCGATCCCGATCCTCGCCCCGCGCCGTGATGTTCTGGCTGCGGGGCGAGGACGTCCGGCAACTCCTCGCCCGGGCCACTGGGCTGCCGAACCCGGGTCCGTCCGGCCGCCGCCCGGCGAAGCCAGAACCCGACCGAAGCCCGGGCAGCCAAGTGCGCGGCCCACGGTCGACTGCCGGGTTCGCTCCCTACACTGACGGGCATGGCATGCCGCATCAGTGAGCTGGTCATCGACGCCGCCGACCCCGAGCGACTCGCCGCCTTCTGGAGCGAGGTCCTCGGCTACGTCGAACTCGGCCGGGAGGACGACGGAAGCATCGAGATCGGGCCGCCCGGCGCCGGCTTCGGCGGCCCGCAGCCGACCCTCATCCTCAGCCCGAGCAGCGCCCCGGGGACCGGGAAGCTCCCACTGCACATCGACGTCAATCCCACCGACCGCGACCAAAACGCCGAGCTGGAGCGGCTCCTCGCCCTCGGCGCCAGGCCCGCCGACGTCGGCCAGACCGGCACCGAGAACTGGCACGTCCTCGCTGACCCGGAGGGCAATGAATTCTGCCTCCTCCACAGGCGGCTCCAGCCCCTCTGACCACGGGCCGGTTCGTCCCCACCGGGCACGCCTTCACGTAGCCCCCTCGGTGGCGTCTCCCCCCCACGCCGGTTCCTCGCCCGGAACCCCTCGCATCAGCCTCGGTCGGGAAGGTGCCAGCGGTGCGGGGCCACGAGCGCGTCGATGCTGTCGGGCCCCCAGGTTCCGGGGGCGTACGGCTCCACGGGAGGGGGCGCCTCCAGCAGCGGGGCCGAGACCTCCCACAGGCGTTCGATGCCGTCGGAGCGGGTGAAGAAGGACTGGTCGCCGAGCATGGCCTCCAGGAGGAGGTGCTCGTAGCCCTCCAGGGAGTTGTCGGCGGTGAAGGAGCTCCGGTAGCCGAAGACCATGTCCGCCTCCGCCAACCGCATGGAGGGGCCGGGCTCCTTGACGAGGAACCGGGCGCTGATGGAGCCGGGATCGGCGAAGTCGATGACGAGTTCGTTGCTCCGACCGTCGACGGCGGCACGCGCGTTCAGGGGGAACATGCCGAGAACGGGCTCGCGCAGCCCCAGGGTGACGACGTGGCGGCCCTCGGCCAGGGCCTTGCCCGAGCGCAGGAGGAAGGGGACACCGGCCCAGCGCCAGTTGTCGATCTCGACGCGCAGGGCGGCGAAGGTCTCGGTGTCCGAGGCCGGATCGACCCCGGGCTCGGCGCGGTAGCCCGTGTACTGTCCGCGCACGACGTGCGCGGGATCCAGCGGCCGCAGGCTGCGGAAGACCTTGACCTGCTCGTCCCGGAGCGACTGGGCGTCGAGGACGACCGGTGGTTCCATCGCGACGAACCCGAGCAGCTGGAAGAGATGAGTGACGATCATGTCGCGGAAGGTTCCGGTGCCTTCGAAGAAGTGCGCACGGCCCTGGATGTCGATCTGTTCGGGCACGTCGATCTGCACGTGGCTGATGTGCTCGCGGTTCCAGAGGGGTTCGAAGAGGCCGTTGGCGAACCGGAGGGCGAGGATGTTGTCCACCGCCTCCTTGCCGAGGAAGTGGTCGATGCGGAACACGCGGGACTCGTCGAACACGGCGTGGATGGCCCCGTTGAGCGCGCGGGCGGACGCGAGGTCGGTCCCGAAGGGCTTCTCGACGATGACACGGGCGTCCTGGGCGAGGCCCGTGGCGCCGAGGAGTTCGATCATCGAGGTGAACGCGACGGGCGGGACGGCCAGGTGGAAGAGGCGTCGCGGAGTGCCGCCGACGGCCTGCTCGGCCGCGCGCACCGCCGCCACCAACGGCTCCGGGGCCTGCGGGTCGGCCGCCCCGAAGGACAGGGCGGACTCGAACTCCTGCCATACGGGACCCTCGGGGCGCGAGCGTCCGAACTCCGTCACGGCCTGCCGTGCGTGGGCGCGGAAATCCTGGTCGCTCAGGGCCACGGCCGCCGGGGCGGTGCCGACGATGCGGTAGCGCCGTGGCATCAGCCCCGCCTTGGCGAGATGGAACAGGCCGGGCAGCAGCTTGCGCCGGGCCAGGTCTCCCGTAGCACCGAAGAGGACGATGACGTGGTCGTCCGGGCTCGACCCGGGGGACTGCGCGGGCTCCGCGGACTGGGTGGGCTGGGTCATGGCGGGCATCCTCACGCGTCGGCGCCGGAGCGCTCCATGGCACTGGCACTGGCACTGGCACGACGTACGGGACCGGTATCCATCCGCCCGAGTCCGACTCGTACGAGGTGTACGTGTGTGCCCGAGGCCATTCGCCACACTTCCGTTCCGGTCGGTCGCACCGCCCTGACCACCCACTGTGCGCGTTCACCACGGATCCGGCGCCCGGGACTGCGCCAACCGGGTCACGGCACGGGGACGGGACGCGCGGTCCTCGTCCGGCCGGGCGATCGATGCGGGTTCGTTTCGCTGACGGTCGGGTGTCGCCCCCGGCACTAACCTCAGATCGTGGGACAGCCTCTGGAGAGCGTCGAAGGCGCAGGACCGTTCGTCACCCGGCGTACCTGGCGGCGGCCCGAGGGGGACACGGTGGTCTGGGATTCGCGGCTGGCGCGCAAGCGCGGCACGCTGTCGGTGCGGGGCCCAGGAGATGCGGCCGGCCAGGTCTCGACCGCCGATCCCGGGGCACTGCGCCGTCTGCGCAGGCTCAACGTCCTGGCTTCCGGCGCGTTCGTCATCGGCGGGGCGTTGTTCGCCGTCGGCGCCGCGGCCTCGCAGTTCGGTTCCGGCGATCCGCTGGTCAGCGCGTGGGTGTACCTCGTCGGGGGCCTGTTCTTCAGCACCGGGGGCTACGTATCGGTCCTTCAGGTACTGAACGCGCCCCGTCACGCCCCGGGCGGCGGTTTCCTGATCACCGCGGGCTGGCGGTGGTGGGGGTACGAGCCGATGCGGCTGGACTGGCTGAGCACCTTCGTCCTGTTCACCGGAACGCTCGTGTTCGGCGTCAACCTGCTGGACTCCTTCCTGGAGGGCCTCACCGCCCGGCAGGTCAATCGGCTGATCTGGACCCCTGACGTCATCGGGTGCGTGCTGTTCCTCGTCTCGGGGCACCTCGCCTTCGCCGAGATCTGCCATCGGCCCTGGCCGTGCATCCGCTCCCGCAGTCTCGGGTGGTGGGTCGTGGCGGTGAACCAGTTCGGTTCGGTCCTCTTCATGGTCTCGGCGCTGGCGGCCTTCACCCGCCCCGCGACCGGAAGCCTGGTCAACGTCGACATCGCCAACTGGGGGACGCTGACCGGTGCGCTGTGCTTCTCGCTCGGCGGGCTGCTGCAGCTCTTCGAGCGGCCGTAGGGGGCTTCGGCCGTGCCGGGCGGCCGCCCGCCGTCCGACACCGCTTCCGCGCGAGGACCGGACCTCCGGCGGGTCCCCCGGGCCTATGGCCGGCGTCGTGCTCCGAGGGCGAACGACGCCCGTTCCTGCCACTTCGTTCCGTCGTGCACCATGAGTTCGACCGAGGAGACGTGAGAGGTGAACGGGAGCCTGTCCGCGAGGTCGGTCTCGATCTCCTCCAGGAGGGGGTCTTCCTGGCCTTGAGCGAGGGTCAGGTGCGGTATGACCTCGGCAAACCGGCCGCCATACGGAGGAGCCTCAGGCCAACGATCGGCGATCGCCTCCGTGAGCCGACGCAACGGCGTGTCCGGCTCGGGCACGAGGTACAGCACTTCCGGAAGCCGCCCACACCTCTCGAACCGCAGGTCGAATGCGGGCTGCCGGCCCAGCACGTCCGCGAGGGCGGAGTGGACGAGCGTGTCCATGCGGCTCTCGTCGAGGAACGGGAAGAGCACGGTGACGTGGGCCGGCACCCCGGCCCGGGCCGACGGGTCGAGCCGTTCACGCCATCTGCGGACGGACGGCTCGGCCTCCGGGATCCGGACGATGAGCCCCGTCTGGCCCGCCTGAAACGCACTGGTGCTGTCATCTGTCATGACACCGCATGGTGTCATCCCCATCCCTGAATACCCACGGTGCCGATGGGGCCGATGACGAGTGAACGCCCGGGTCCTGTCGTCAAAGTGGCGGGCCCGACGGGACTGTGACGACAGGGCTCAGGGCCCCCCACCGCCGCCCTCCGGGTCACTGCGGCCACCCGTTCCGGCGGCGCCAGAACGGGTGCGCCGGCCACCGTCGCTCCTCGGCGTAGGACTGTGCGTGATGGTGGTGGTAGGCGTCCGCGATGCCGTCCAGGAACGAGGCGTAGGACGCGAGGGCGCCCGTGTCGCCGGCCAGGCACCGGTCGACGGTCCGGCCGACGCGGACCCCGGTGTGCAGGGCCGTGAGGATGCCCTGGGAGGACAGGGGGTCGAAGGCGATCGCGGCGTCCCCGGCGGCGACCCATCCGGGGCCGGCCGGCGGGGAGAGCCGCAGCCCGTGGGCGGCCGTCCACCGCGGCGCGGGGGAGTCGGCCGGGTCGTAGTTGCTCAGCCGGTCCCGTACGTGCCGGGTGCGCGTCGCCGCGTACCGGAATCCGTCCGCGGTGCGCAGCCGGGCAGTGGCGAGGTCGGCGTCGGTGAGATGGGCGACCACCCGCCCGGCGGGAACCCTCGCGGTGTACCACCAGCCCTCGGGCACCGCCTCGACGAGGGTGCGCAACTCCAGGTCCCCGGCGTGACCGTCCGCCCCGCGCGCGCCGAGCAGCGTGAACGCGGCCACGAGGCGATCCTGCCGGCGGCGCAGGGCCAGACGGCGGCCGATGAGGGCGCGGCGGCCGGTCGCGTCCACGACCCAGTCGGAGCACACCTCCCGTACGGTGCCGTCCCGCTCCCGCACCAGCAGGTGCTGCTCGCCGGCCGTGCTGCGGTGGTCGATCACGACGGCACGCCGGATCAGCGCGCCCGCGGCCACCGCGGCTTCGCGCAGGAAGGCGTCGAAACGGGCCCGGTCGAGGTGCCAACCGTGGCCGTGCGGGTCGAACAGGTGGCTGTGGCCGTGCAACTGCGCCGATCCCCAGGACGCGTCGGTACCCGGGCAGCTCAGGTGCGCGTCGGAGGCGAAGGCGGCCGAGAGCCCCAGGTCGTGCAGGAGCGGCCGGGCCGCGGGCGGCAGGGTCTCGCCGATCGTGAAGGCGGCGGAGGCCGTGCCCGGTGGGCCCCCGTCCACCAGCAGGACGTGTCGGCCGGCCCGGGCCAGGACCAGGGCGGCGACGGCACCGGCCGGGCCGCCCCCGGCCACGACGGCCTCGAACCGCCCGGCGCGGGGAACCGGGCCGGTCCGAGCGGTCACGGCGTCTCCGGGAAGCGGGCGACCTTCTCGAAGTACCCCGCCAGCACCTCCCCGTCGGGTCGGCCGGCCGCGGCGATGGCGGCGGCCACCGCTTCCTCCCGCACCGCGGGATCGGCGGCCTCGGGCACGTGCAGGCACACCAGGTTCCGGAGCGGTGGCGGAGCCTGTTCGGGATGGAAGCTCACTTCGGACTCCACCAGCATGGTTGCCGGGAGATTCACCACGTCACTGGAGGTGGAGCCGGAGCTTGCACCGGAGCCGGAGCCGGAGCCGGAGCCGTCACCGGAGCCGCTACCGGTGGCGGGGCCCTCCCGCCGTGCGACGATGCCGAGCTTGCCGAAGTCCTTGACCATGGCGTTCATCTGGGCGATGCGGTCGGACGGCAGCCACCTGTCCCACACCGCCCTGTCCTCGAAAGCGGTACGACGGTCCTCGGGGGCGGCGGCCGGGTCGATGGCGGTCCGGTAGTTCTCCTCCGTCAACACGTGGTTGGGCACCCGTGCCGGCCAGAAGGTGGGCAGGTACGGGTCGTACCGCGGCCCGAAGCCCAGGTAGTACCCCGAGCGGCAGCGGGCGGTGTCGGTCTGCCAGGGCACGGCCATCCAGCGGGTCAGACCGCCCGGCTCCTGCGCGTACACCGGACCGTCGACGGCGAGCGCCGTCTGCGGGGTGAGCGTGGAGCCGTAGTCGGCTTCGGGCCGGGCGGGGTCGCGGTGGCGCACGCGGAAGGGCGAGGAGTACAAGGTGGCGTGCCGCATCGGCCAGGTGAGCTCACAGCCGGGGTGGAAAGCGTCGGCCAGGCAGTACGACAGGGCGGCCCGGTCGAGGGCCGCCGGGCGCTGGGCGAGCGGTAGGCCGTCGAGGGCCGTGGGCGGCGCGGCCCCGGGAACGTAGTCGGCGTCGAAGTCCCCGGCGGCCCAGCGGGCCAGCATGTCGTACTGCAACGGGGAGAGCGCCAGGTGCTGCCGCGCGGAGACCGGTCGCACGCTCATCGAGTCGCCGTAGATCGGCGGCCAGGGTACGGGGGAGAGCCCGTCGCGGTCGGGATCCCGCATCATCGCCCAGATCTGCCGGCGCAGTTCGTCGCGCCGGGCGCCGTGGCCGGCCAGCTCCGTCAGCCGCTCGGGGGCCAGGAAGTGCTCGCGCCCACCATGACCGAACAGGGCCGCGATGCCGCGGTTGACCCACTGGAGCTCGCACAGGCGGCGCAGCACCGGCAGCACGTCGTGGGTGAACGAGACCCGCTCCGGGGGTGCCAGCATGCCCGCGGCGACGAAGGTGTCGCACATCAGGTCGTACATCGTGCGCACCGACTTCAGCTCCGGTGCGAAGTTCGGGGGAGCGACCACCACCCAAGCCGGATCGACCGGAACGTCCCTGCCGTCGATGCGGACCCGCGCGGTGACCGGGCCGTCGCAGGTGTCGTCGTGCCAGCCGTCGTTGTTGGCGAAGTGTGTCGCCTGGGCGGTGGGGTACGAGGCGGACACGCCGCGTCCGCCGAGGAAGAGCAGGCGGCCGGCGCCATCGGTGCGCAGCTCGCCCAGATAGACGGGATGCCCCAAGAACGTGCCCGAGTCGAAGGCGTACTCGGGCTTCCCCGCGCGCTCGCGGCCCCGGATCGAGCGGCGCCCGGGGGTGATGGCCAGCCGGTGGCGCTCCCCGGCGGGCACCGTGGTGAGGTTGCGCAGCGTGGTCGCGGGTGCCTGTGCCGCCTCGGGGATGTCCAGGGCCAGCTGGAACTGGTACCAGGCGGCCTTCTTGTTGGCCACCTCCACGGTCCAGTGCAGGTCGGCGTTGTCCGCCGTCAGCTCGGCCACCGCCTCGCCGGCGGCGTTGTAGCCGTACACCCGGAACCGGACGGCCTGCCGCTTGAGCGCGCCGCTCGCGTCCTTGTACGTGCCGGTGGCCGGTGGGGGAGCCCCGTCGACCTCCGGAGCGAGGAAGAACCCCTCCGCGCTGTCGCCGACCCGGGCCACCCCGATCGCCGGGTGCACGGCGGCCCGTACGATCCGGGTGTCGCGTCCGTGCGGTTCGGTGGCCGCCGGCCGCGCGGGACCGGGCTCCGCCGCCGGAATGCCGTTGGCGTCGCGCCGCCGGGCCGCCGCCGCGTGGTAGACGACCTTGCGGGCTTCCGCGATGCTGCCGACCGGACGGTGCTCGGACAGGCCGTGCCAGGGGTTGAAGGCGAGGTTGTCCCCGTACTCCTCCTGCCCCCGTACGGTCGTGTCCTGCTGGTGCAGGGTCAGCCTCGCCACCTTCACGGGCGCGCTCTCGCCCTCCTCCCAGCGCACGGTGGCCCGGTCCAGCGGCATCCGGTCCGGGTCCGTTCGGAACTGGAGCAGCAGGTCGAAGGCGGCCGGGCCGGCGGCCAGGCGGTGGCGCAGGTCCCCGCGCAGGAAGGAGGGGTCCTCGTCCGGCGGCGTGGCCCCGGGGTCACCGTCCGCGCAGCCGGCCGGGGAGAGCTTGTACTTCACGTGCCGGTCCGGCCCGAACGAGTACGGCAACACGCCCCAGTACGTCGACGTGAGCGTGCTCTCGACGGGCTTGCGCATGTCCGCGAGGATCTGCCGGGTGAGGGGGTGCTGCTGCTGGTACGCCGCCGGGTCCAGCTGGAACTCGCACATGTCCCGGGCCGTGTCGACGAAGAAGACGTCGTGGTTCTGCAGCACGAGGTCCTGGGTGTCGGCCCGGGTGTCGTCCTGCAGCAGCTTCGGCCCCGGCACGCCGAACAGCTTGATGCCCCATCCGACGGTCCTGCGCAGATCCGGCCGTTCCGGCTGGGTGTCGCTGGAGATGCGCACCCAGGCGGTCAGCCCGCCTCCGTCCGCCGCGGCTTGGAGAAAACCGATGCGGAGTTCGGGCGGCAGGTCGGGGGCGACCGTCAGCACACCGCGGGCCGCACCGTGGAACTTGGTGAAGACCGGGCGCAGGAGGGGATCCTGCCCCTGGGCGACGCGGTCCCCCATCCGCTCGCCCACGAACTCGGCCACGATCCCGGCGATCGGCTCGTTGACGCAGTCGCGCGGAGGCGGCTGCGCGGGGCTGTCGGACACCTCGGGGCTCTCCGCCATCACTCTGCTCCTGCCTGTCGAGGGCCGGCCGAGCCGACCGCGCGCTGACGCTCCCGGCGCGCACCAGCCTGCCCGGCAAAAGGGAAGATAAGGGATAGCCTGCGCAGTCGCGTCGTACCGACGCGGCGCACCCGTGGCGCCTCAGCCGAGTGCCTGCTCCTGAACCCCTGGCGGTGCCGAACTGGGCCTCCGTTCCGAGGCGGCCTCCAGCCCGCCACGGTGGTCAGCGTCGGGCTCCAGCCCGCCACAGTGGTCACCCTCGGGTTCAGGAGGGCCCTGGTGCGGACCACGGCCACCGTTCGTGCCGCACTCGGCCAACTCGGGGGCCCGTGGAACATCCGCGTCAGACCGTGCGGCAGGCCTCCTCCTGGCGGATCGGGCTGTGCTCCGGGTGAGCGGGTGGCGGAGCCCCGGTGTCAGCCGTTTGTCGGGGGCTGTCGGTCCGATGTCGGCGGCTCGTCGGCGGCTCGTCGGCTGGGCCTGACACCTTTCCGGAGACGGCCGCCCGGAGCTCACCGGGCGGCCCGATCTCGAAGGAGTCATCATGCACACGCCCGTCACGATCATCGGCGCAGGACTCGGCGGACTCACGCTGGCCCGCGTCCTGCACGTCCGCGGAGTCCCGGTCACGGTCTACGAGGCGGAGTCCTCCCCGTCGGCGCGCACGCAGGGCGGGATGCTCGACATCCACGACTACAACGGGCAGCTCGCCCTCAAGGCGGCCGGCCTGATGAACGAGTTCCACACCATCGTGCTGGAGGGCCGCCAGGCGATGCGGGTCCTCGACCGGGACGGGACCGTCCTGCTCGACAAGGCCGACGACGGCACGGGTGGACGCCCCGAGGTGCAGCGCAGTGAACTGCGCCGGATCCTGCTCGACTCGCTCCCCGCCGGCACCGTCCGGTGGGGGCGCAAGGCCAGCAGTACCCGGGCCCTCGGCGAGGGCCGCTACGAGGTGACGTTCGTCGACGGCGGCACCGTCTCCACCAACCTGCTGGTCGGTGCGGACGGGGCGTGGTCACGGGTCCGGCCGCTGCTCTCCACCGCCACACCCGAGTACACCGGCACGTCGTTCGTCGAGACGTACCTCTTCGACGCCGACACCCGGCATCCCGCCGCCGCGAAGGCGGTCGGCGGCGGGATGCTGATCGCGCCCGCGCCGGGCAGGGAGATCTTCGCGCACCGGGAAAGCGGCGACACCCTGCACACCTACGTGGCGCTGGCCAGGCCGCAGGACTGGTTCGACGCCATCGATTTCACCGATGCCGCCGCGGCCACCGCGCGGATCGCGCGGGAGTTCGACGGCTGGGCACCGGAACTCACCGCCCTGATCACCGACGGCGACACGGCGCCGGTCCTCCGCCCCCACTACGCCCTGCCGACCGGGCACCGGTGGGACCGGGTGCCGGGGGTCACCCTGCTCGGCGACGCAGCCCACCTCGCGCCCCCGAACGGCGAAGGCGCCAACCTGGCCCTCCTCGACGGGGCCGAACTCGGCCAAGCCATCGCCGCGCACCCCGACGACATCGAGGCCGCGCTCACCGAGTACGAGCAGGCGATGTTCCTCCGCAGCGCCGAGCCCGCCACTTTTGAAGGCGTCGAGCTCTCCGAGATCTTCTCGGACGACAACACGTCCCACGGCCTGATCGACATGATCACCGGGAAGGACAAATGAGCCGCTAGGCGAGGGGCTTGTCAGCCTGCTCTGAGGGGCTCGGTGCCGACTTCGTGGTGGGTGGAACGGCTGAATGCGTCGCCGGTGGCGAGAGCGCGTCCCACGTCGCGACGGGTGGCCGGGCGGCGGTACTTCGACCCTGGTGGTCGCCCCGGCGGCGGTCGACGTCCGCGGTGCCGGCGCCGGTTCTCGACCACCGCGGCCAGACGGGCCTGTTGACACCGCCGCTCGGCCGTTCCTCCACGGCCAGGCGGATGGCGGTGCCTCGATGATGGGCAACGGCCCGTCGTACTCGATCCGGGGCCGCCCGCCGGGTCAGTCGGGGGTGCAGCCGGTCCCGCGCCTGCGCGGTCGGAACGGAGCCGGCCGCGGAACTCGACGGGCGGGTCGCTCAGCAGGTGAGCGGTGCGGGGAGCGTCGTATCCGCCGTCCAGCACGGCCAGGACCTCCGGGCCACCCCGCTTCGACCTCGCGGAGCTGGACCGTGGTCACTGGGGCGAGGTCCGCGCCGGGCTCCAGGCGGACCGCGTCCAGGACCGCCGTCCACGAAGTCCGGCCGGTTTCCAGCGTAGCCGCGATCGAGTACGGTCAGCCCGGCACCACCTGGTGCTTTCCCCCCGGCCGAAGGTGTGGCAAAAGGACCGGTCAGGGCAGGCGTTGGCGTCCGGCCGCAGCCACGGCGGGACGTCCGCGGCCAGTACGATCCGACCGTGCGCCGCCCTCGGCAACGACATCGAGGCCAGCGCGCGACACAGCCGGGCCCCATCGCCCCGTCCCTGGTGCAGACCTCCCTAGGGAGCCCCCTGCCCAACTCGCGGTCACAGACGTCCACGCATGTCGGAGACTCAACAGATCGCTTTACGAGCGTGGCATGGAGACGGAGCTACGCAACCGCGCTGGTGATGGCGACGGCGGGGCCCCGTACCACCTCGTGAGGTGGCTGTACGGGACAGGTCGGCCGCAGGAAGCCTGTCGGGCGGTTGAGGACCTGGGACCTGAGGACGAGTACGCGCACCAGCTGCTCGCCGACTTGCGCACGCCTGCAAGTGAGGCACGATAGCGCTCCGCGCTGGCTGATCGGCCCGGATCCGGTGAGAAAACGCCGTTGAGGAACAGTGCAGGTCGTACGCCACTGGCGGGGAGGGCCCGGCCGGGGGCGCAGCGGGGTTCCCTGGGGCGACGTTGTCACATTCGGCACGCCCCTTCGGTCTCTGCTAGGAGGCGACGGACGAAGGGAACGCTGATGAAGACTCTGCTCGTATGCACGTCGGTATCCCACGGCAACACCCGGCGGGTGGCGCGGGCGATGGCCGAAGTGCTCGATGCGCGGGTGGCCGCGCCGGACGAGGTGGAGGTTTCGGACCTGCCGGGCTACGACCTCGTGGGCTTCGGCTCCGGTGTCTTCTCGCAGCGGATGCACCGGGACCTGCTCGGGTTCGTCCGGGCCGTGCCACGGCCGGGGACGGGGTCGAGGCCGGGATCGGGGTCGAGGGCGACGACGTCGAGGGGGCCGGCTTTCGTCTTCGCCACGAGCGGCCTGCCGGAGTTGGCGTTCGCACCGTTCACCCGTCCGCTGGTGCGCCTGCTCGAAGGCAGGGGCTTCGCGGTGGTGGACACCTTCACCTGCCGCGCGCTCGACACGTGGATGCCGTTCCGTCTGATCGGGGGCATCAACAAACAGCGTCCCGACGAGGACGACTTGGTCGCCGCCCGGGCATTCGCCCGACGACTCGGGAAGGACTGCGCAACCGCAGCCTGACCGGCATCCGTGGACCGCCCGGCCGCCGTCACCGGTCCACCACCAGGACGTCACCAGATGGCCGACTCGATGTCCGTCCATCCCCGTGGTGCGCGGGTGCGCGTGGGTGATCGAATTGTCGAGCTTGCAGCTGGTAGGGGCAGTGGAGCCCGGTGGTGCGTGGGATTCGCAGAAATGTCTGCTGCTCAGGCCGGCCGGCACACACCTGCGTATGGCAGGTTTTTGTCCGCGGAACAGAAGCCTTCCCCAGAGCAGCGCCCTGCGGGGTAGCCTCCGAAAGAGGGGCGCGCTCCGGAAAAACTTTTCCGAAAGCGAGTGTTCGGAGCGCGTCGAGCCCGAAATCAACTGGTATCCGCGCCCCCGCGGACACCATGGACCTGCCGTCGTCTGCGCACCGCGCACTCCCTGGAGGGACACACGTGAAGGACTCGAAGGACAGGCTGGAAGCACTGCGGGCCGAGATCGAGCGCCGCAATCCCGCACAGCCCGAGTTCCACCAGGCGGTACGGGAGGTCCTCGAGACCCTGGCCCCCGTCTTCACCGCCCGGCCCGAGTACGCCGACCCGGCCGTGGCCCTGGTGGAGCGGCTCACCGAGCCCGAGCGGCAGATCGTCTTCCGTGTCCCGTGGCAGGACGACCGTGGCCGCGTCCACGTCAACCGCGGGTACCGCGTCGAGTTCAACAGTGCGCTCGGGCCGTACAAGGGCGGTCTGCGCTTCCACCCGTCGGTGGACATCGGCGTGGTGAAGTTCCTCGGCTTCGAGCAGGTCTTCAAGAACGCCCTGACCGGCCTCGGAATCGGCGGCGGCAAGGGCGGCAGCGACTTCGACCCGCACGGCCGGTCGGACGCCGAGGTCATGCGGTTCTGCCAGTCCTTCATGACCGAGCTCCACCGGCACATCGGAGAACACACCGACGTGCCCGCCGGGGACATCGGTGTCGGCGGCCGCGAGATCGGCTACCTCTTCGGCCAGTACCGGCGCATCACCAACCGCTGGGAGGCCGGCGTCCTGACCGGCAAGGGGCAGGGCTGGGGCGGCTCCGCGATCCGGCCGCAGGCGACCGGCTACGGCAGCGTGCTGTTCGCCGCCGAGATGCTGAAGGTCCGGGGCGAGTCGCTGGACGGACTGGCAGCGGTGGTCTCCGGCTCCGGCAACGTCGCGCTGTACACGATCGAGAAGCTCCAGCAGCTCGGCGCGAACCCGACGACCTGCTCGGATTCCCGGGGCTACGTCGTCGACGACAAGGGCATCGATCTCGCCCTGCTCAAGCAGGTCAAGGAGGTCGAGCGCGGGCGCGTGAGCGAGTACGCGGCGCGACGCGGATCCTCGGCGCGGTTCGTCCCTGGTGGGAGTGTCTGGGAGGTGCCGGCGGACATCGCCTTCCCTTCCGCCACGCAGAACGAACTGGACGCGCAGGCCGCCCGTACGCTCGTCGCGAGCGGGGTCAAGGCGGTCTCCGAGGGCGCCAACATGCCGACCACGCCCGAGGCCGTACGGATCCTGCAGGAGGCCGGGGTCGCGTTCGGGCCCGGCAAGGCGGCCAACGCGGGCGGCGTAGCGGTCAGTGCCCTTGAGATGAGCCAGAACGCCGGCCGGGTCGCCTGGAGCGGGCAGCGGGTGGAGGACGAGCTCGCCGCCATCATGCGCTCGATCCACGCCGTCGCGCACGAGACCGCCGAGCGGTACGGCGCCCCGGGCGACTACGTCACCGGTGCGAACATCGCCGGCTTCGAGCGGGTCGCGGACGCGATGCTGGCGCAGGGCGTCATCTGATCCGACGATCACGTTGCGCTCGGCCGGGTCGGGCGGGCCTGCTGCGCTCGCGGAGGTTCGCGAGGACGCAGGGGCCCACCCGACCCGCCGCCGCGGTGCAGGCCCGGCCGGTTCGCCCGAGTGCGATGAACCGCAGCACGGCCTCCGGCCGAGGCCGTGCTCGACGGCTGGCACAACCAGCCGCAGGCATCCGAGATCCGAGATCTCTGCGGAGGAGTTCGAGCACCAGCAGTCGAGGGCCGGAACTGAGGGTCGCCGGCGCGAGACTCGGGTAGGCGGCGCAGACGGCCGGCAGAATCAAGGTCAGGACCTTCGGACGAGGACGAGCTCCCAACGTTCCCCTACCAGCCCGCCGGCCATCCTCGGAGCCTTGGGCCACGAGAACGGACAGGACCCTTCTGTGCTCGGCCTGGAGCTCCGGACCACTGTCCCGACGGGGAGAGCCGGGGCGTACGCGATGCTCAACCTGCCCGGAGTGCACGAGAAGGTGGTCGCCGCCGAGCAGGCCGCCAGCAGCAGGGCGTCAGGCTCAGTCCGTAGCGGGGGGAGGGGGGGGCATCCTGCGGCAACCGGGAGGTCTCATGACTCCCAGACGTCGTTCATCCCACGCGTCGGGGTGCGCCCGATTGCATGGCGAACGTGTGAGGCAGTGAGAGCCGCGGACTGGACCGAGTCCCTGAGTCGGTGGTGCTCCAGCCGGACAGCGGCAATCGGCCCTGCGGCCCGCGAAGGGCAGCAGGGGGCGGTGACAGGTTCCGGCACGTGGCCTGCTTCGACGTGCCCGGCGGCTGGTCTCGAGCCCGATTCTCCGGCCGGAACCGTTCCGCGATCGATGCCGTGCAAAGATCCCTGATGAACATGACGATGACCGTCCCCGATCCCGCCACCCCCGAGGTGGTGGCGGGGACGGTCACCCTCTGGTCGCACAACACCGATGACGGACCGATCACCGAGACCGGCGTGACCTTCGGGATTGGCGCGACCGCACGGGTATCGCGTCCTTCGAACCACTGGCTCGTCGGTCTGGCGTGTCGTTAAGTACAGCCCAATGGGCCAGGATTGCTGCTGCTGCTGCTGCCGTCGTCGGACCGGACACAGAGGACACGTGGCCGCTGGCGGGATCACCGCCACGCTGCGGAACTGGGCCGCTGACGGCACTTGGGAGCGATCGTCCGCGCCCACCAAGACGCAGCCGGAGCTCGACAGAAGGGCTCTCGAGAACGACCCGCGCACCATGCCCCCATCCACCGCGCGGCCGACGGCCTCTGCCGGACCCTGACGTTCCACGTCACACGGGGGCAGGTGGGTGATGCATCCGCGTTCGACGAGGTGATGGCTGCAGCACCGGTGCCCCGGCAACTGCGCCGCCCCGCATCCGTCCCGAGACCGTGATCGCTGAGAAGGCCTACTCCTCCCACGCGATTCGGGCAGTCCTCCCACAGCCCGTCGACCAGATCGCCAAGCCGAAGCGGCGCGGCCAATCCGGCGTCCGGCCGCCCCGCAACGACAAGACCACCACCATGCACCTCGCCTGCCTCCGCCTCGCAGCCATCCTCATCTGGGCGGCGAGGTGCTCCGCGGGAAACGGCCTAGTGGAGGGTGAGGGTGTAGGCGAGGAGGGCGAGGGTGAGGGTGGTGAGGACGGTGCGCCAGGTGTTGGCGTTGTTCCAGGGGGCTTCGTAGGTGGTGCGGGTGGTGTGGGTGGTTGTGGGGTCGGTGTGGTGTTCGGGGGGCCCGGCTTCTTCGAGGGCGTTGTTGAGGGGGATGTTGATGCGGGCGGTGATGACCATGGCTGCGAGGCAGGTGGCGAGTGCGGCCGCGAGTGGGAGGAGGGCGTTCCGCGTGTCGGGGTCGGTGGCGTGGAGGATGAGGGCGATGGTGATGAAGAGGGGTGCGCCGAGGTAGGCGAGCATGAACCAGCCATTGAGGATGGCCTTGTTGATGTTCTGCATGGTTTCGATGGTGGTCTTGTCGGTGCTTCGGGCGAGGCCGGGCATGACGGCGACGGTGAATGCGTAGAAGAGGCCGCTGATGAGTCCGGCGGTGATGGTTGCGGCGATCAGGATTAAGGTTCGTGCGATTTCCACGTGGTTCCTTTCCGTGGTCTTCCGGTAGGTGCCTCCGGGCCGTGGGGGCCGTGCGGTGCCCTGTCGGGCCGGGGCGGCAGGTTGCCCGTTCCAGGACCGGGCCCTGGGCGGTGCTGGGTCGTGGCTGGCGACCGTCGCGACGGTCGCGACCGTGCAGGGCCGTGCGAGGGCCGGCGGGGCGTGCTGTGCAGGGCCGTGCGGTGCCGGGCCTGGCGGTTGTGCCGGGCGGGGTGTGCCGGGTCGTGCCGTGCGGTGGTATGGGGTGTGGCTGATCATAAGGGCGGAGTGGTGTGTGTGGCCCTGTGGTGTGGTGAGGTTGTCTCTTCCTGTTGTTGTTCTTGGGGGTGTTGTTGTGCTGACTGCTCTTACCGGGGTTTTCGGGGACCGTGCGGATGCCGTCTCAGTCGCGGGTCGTGCCGCGTCGTACGAGGACGTTCTGGGTGCGGCGGGGGCGGTGGCCGCGGATCTTGCCGGGTGGGGGCCGGTTCCGGCGTTCGCGGTGACCGCGACTGCTTCGTTGGAGACGGTGGCCGCGGTGGTGGGCGGTCTGCTGGCGGGCGTGCCCTGTGTGCCGGTACCGCCTGACGCGGGGCCGGTGGAGCGCGACCACATCCTGCGGGATTCGGGTGCCCGGCTGCTGGAGGTGGATTTCGCCCGCCGTGCGCCGTCGCCCGGTGCCCTACCGGCGGCGGGTGCGACGGGGCTGGGGGATCCGGCGTTGATTCTGTACACGTCGGGGACGACCGGTGTGCCCAAGGGCGTGGTGCTGAGCAGGGGGGCGATCATCGCGGACCTGGACGCGCTGGCCGGGGCATGGGAATGGACCGCGCAGGACGTTCTCGTGCACGGGCTGCCGTTGTTCCATGTCCATGGGCTGGTGCTGGGCGTGCTCGGGGCTCTACGGACGGGGAGCCGACTTGTGCATACGGGCCGGCCGACGCCGGAGGCGTACGCGGCGGCTGCGGCGGCGGGCGGGAGCCTGTACTTCGGTGTGCCGACCGTGTGGTCGCGGATCGCGGCGGCGCCGGGTGCGGCGGCGGCACTGTCGGGGGCCCGGCTGCTGGTGTCCGGGAGCGCGGCGCTGCCGACTCCGGTCTTCCACGACCTGGAACGGCTGACGGGGCACAGGGTCGTGGAGCGGTACGGGATGACGGAGACGCTGATCACGGTGAGCGGGCGCGCGGGAGGTGAGGTGGCTCCCGGCACCGTCGGCACCGCGCTGGAGGGTGTCGCCACGCGGGTCGTGGCCGAGCCGGGCGCGGACATCGGTGAGCTCCAGGTGAAGGGGCCGACGCTGTTCTCGGGCTATCTTGGCCGGCCGGAGGCGACGGCGGCCGCGTACACGGAGGACGGATGGTTCCGTACGGGTGACATTGCGGCCGTTGACGGGGAGGGTGTGCACCGGATCGTGGGGCGTGCCTCCACCGACATGATCAAGTCCGGGGGGTACCGGATCGGGGCGGGCGAGGTGGAGAACGCGCTCCTGGACCATCCCCGGGTGCGGGAGGCAGCGGTGGTGGGTGTCCCGGATGCCGATCTGGGCCAGCGGATCGTGGCGTTCGTCGTGGCTGAGGGCGTCAGTGGCGGTGAGCTCACCGAATTCGTCGCGGCGCGCCTGTCGGTCCACAAGCGACCGCGTGAGGTCCGTTTCATCGAGGCGGTGCCGCGCAACGCCATGGGGAAGCCACAGAAACGGCTCCTGCTGGAGGGGGAGGAGCGGGACCGGTCCTGAGGTCCGCACCGGGAGTGGACGGTTCCGTCCCGGCCGGTGTGTCCCCACCGCGCACGTCCACCCGGCGGAAAACGTCACCTCTGACACCACGCGAGAACTGCTCGTTGCGAACGTCGAGGACTACGACTACAGCAGGAACGTCGGTCTCAGGAGGGCGAGGGATAGAACCGACCACTAAAGGCTGGACTCGTGGTGTCGTGCCGTTGCTCATTTGGTTGTTGGTCAGGCTGTCTCCGCAAGGCAGCCGGTGATGGATCAGCCTCGGCCGATCACCGGCTCGATCCGCGGGACCATCTACCGTCGGCACTCGCCTCACCTCGCCGCGTCGCCCTGTGCGAAGCATCCGCCGCAGCCTGGGCCGTAAACCTTCGCTGACACTCTCTCAGGAATGGCGGTGGTACGCCTTGTTGGCGATGCGCCAGTCTTCGTCGACTCGGACCAACAAGAAGACGTCGGTGAACGTGTCCGTGCCGTGCGAGAGCGACATGGTGGCAGTCGCGACGGTGTCGTGGACATCGATGGTGTCGATGCGCCGAGACCGGGTCGGTTCGTCGGGGGCCGGCCGGCCGGGGAAGAGAGCGCAGTATTCGTCCAGGGGCCACGAGACGAATGTGCCGTCCCGGACTCCTTCGATGTGGGCTGTGGGCAGGAACGCGCCCCGGAAGTGAGTCGGGTCGCCGGTGGAGTGTCCGCGGATGTAGGCGCGGAGCGGTTCGAGTACGGAGTCGTGCACGGCGGGGACCGTGGCGGCGACAGCGATCTCGGACTCGGGGTCGGCAGGGGTGTCGGCCGGCATGACTGCGCTGCGAAGGGGGGTGTTCGGCGCGGCAGCCAGATGGGCCGTGTCATTGGCCAGCGCGCTGATGGCGAACTCAGCGGCGGCCGCGCCCGACTCACCTACGAGAAAAGGGCGTTGGCCGGATACGAGCCTGCCGAGCTGGCCGAGTTCGAGGACGTCCAGCGCCTGGGCGCGGGGAAGTCCGAGGGCGTCGGACTGCCGCAGCGAGTCGTGTAGCGCCGGTTCGGCGCCGGCGAGGCCGTGGTGGGCGATCAGCGCGAGCGAAGCGGCGGTGCAGGCGTCGTCGACGCGCCGCACGGTGCCCAGCGTTTCCAGAACCGGTCGTACTCGATCGAACGCGTCTTGGTGGGCAGCGGTGAAGATCTGGAGGGTGCCGGCGGAGGCAGCAGGTACAGAGCCGAACACGGCAGCGTGCACGTAGGACTTGCCGATGTGCCGGGCCAGTTCCGACGCCTCGGTCGGAGCGATCGTGCAGGTGTTCAGCACGATCGTGTCTGCTCGCAGCGAGCCACGGACGTCTTCGAGGACCTGCCGGCAGGCCGGACCGTCGAACCAGGCCAGAATCACGAGGCCGGCCTTCGCCACGGCCTCGTGCGGATCGCCGGCCGTCTCGACGGCGCCCGACGTGTGCCCGGAGCGTGTCCAGCCGACGACGTCCCAGTCCTTGCCAGCCAGTCGTGTTGCGATCGCGTCGCCCATGCGTCCCGAGCCAAGGACGGCGATCGTGTGCGGTGAGGTCATGGGCGCCAGATTGGTGTACAGCGATAGCTGCGACAAGCGCAGAGATCGCAGGTCAGCCCTGCGCGATGCGCATACCTGCTGGTCATGCTGGTCCAAAGGAACTGACGATGTGGCGAACCTTCGTGACCGTGTGTCGGATTGGATCGGATCGGTCGGGTCGCTGTCGGCGGCGGCTGCCGCGCTCAATTGCTCGCAGCCGGCCGGCTCTCGGCAGATCGCGAGACCGGAGCGACGGCTCGGCGCGGGTCCGGTGCCGGTCGGCGAGGCGTTCCGGCGCCATGCTGACCGTTCCGGAATGTTCTACGGAGGCGTCGGAGGCGTCGAAGGCAGATGATGCCGCTGGTGCGCGTGACGGCGGGCGGGGTGCCATCGCGGTTGACGAGTTCGCTGGGTTGGTCGCGCCGGGCCACGCCCTTGCACAGCACGTAAGCGATGCCAGACAGTCCGACCAGGTCGGGCACCGGGAGCCTCCCGGGTGGCGGTGCCGCCGTTGGTGCACCAGCAACACCGGGGCCATCCGGTCCTTGAGATCGTCAGGGACGAGGTTCACTTTCACGCGCCTGCGGCTCGCCAGGGAAACTGATTGAGCACGCCGACCCAGATCGACAGACTTCCGGGATGACCAACACTGGGGGCAAGGTCACTGACCAGGGGTGGGGCGGACCCTGGTACCGCGTCCGCACAGATCTGTTCCAGGCGTCCTTCCTTCCCAGGGTCGGCGAAGATCTGGATGCCGTCTGCAACATCGACGTAGAGGTGCGGCTGACGGCTGACGCGGACGACTCTCGCTGGAGCGCGACCGTGTTCACACTCGCCGAGGTCGAGCGGCTGATGGAGAGGTGGTCCCACACCGGCGAAGAGTTGGGCGGCAGTTTCTTCTGGTGTCCAGACGGACTGATCGTCCGGGAGCCCGGCATCGACAACATGACCCAGGTGCTCGTCGGCCTGCTCGAGACCGGAGAGTTCACTCAAATCCTTCAGCAACTCCACGACGAGTAGCCAGCGCCCCGTTCTGAGGGCGAAGGCTAGCTCCCGCGCCTCCACTTCACCGTCCCGGACAGCGCGGTCTCCGCTGTCAGTGCCCTCTGCCAGGATGCCCACATTCGGATCACGAGTGGGAGAGACACATGGGGACGTGGGACGCCGGGCCCTTCGACAACGACACCGCGGCAGACTTCTGCGACGACCTCGATGAGGCGGCAGCAGGTGAACGCGAGGGCATCGTCCGAGGCGCTCTCACTCGTGTGATCGACACCGCGAGCGGCTACCTCGAAGCACCCGAATCCGATCGAGCTGTAGCCGCGGCCGCCCTCGTTGCCGCACAATGCCCCGGCGGTGAGCCGGCCCATCCCGTCTACGGGCCGGAAGAGCCCCTTCCCGACGTCGTCGCCGGCCTGCGCGATCTCGCCCTCCAGGCCCTCGACCGGGTCATGACCGAGCCGTCCGAACTGATGGAGCTATGGGCGGGACCGGATGGGGCCCCCTGGCGTGCGAACATTCGCCGCCTGCAGAACACGCTCCTGCCCAGTCTCCCAGGAGAGCAGCTCCGCCTGATCTGACCACCCCGCGATCATCTCGGCTGCCGCTCGGTCATCACGCGGACAGGAAGCGGTCGTCAACGGCTTCGGGAGCTGTGGGACAGCCCAACTCGACTACGCCCGTGGGAATCCGGGAGATGACGGTCAGCCGTCGAACCGAGACCAGCGAATGTCGACCTCACCAAGCGGGCGCAGTGCGCTGCGGTGGTGGGCGCCGATCCAGACGTCGACCTCGTCCTCGTCCTCGTCGTGCCAGCCCGGTGACACGTGGGCGATCACGCCGGGCCCGACGAGGAAGTCCTTCGGGGAGATGGGGGACAGGAACGGTCGTAGCGGCACGCGGTGCAAGCAGCTCTCCAGCCGGGGCAGCAACTGCCTGGGGAGGGCGCGGGCGAACGCTTTGTACGGTGCGGTCATCGAGGCCTCGTACAGCGAGAACTGCAGGAGGAATCCGCTCAGCGGCTCCTGTTCGGGGACCGGCTCGTCCTCCTCGGTGAGCCAGACCTCCGGGTCGGTGTCGGCGGCGTCGAGATCCCAGGGGATCGACCACTCCCATCCGCCCTGGTTCTCGGTGCCGAAGATCAGGCGCTCTGCGCGTTCGTCGGTCGTGAGTTCTGCCGGCGGTGCGAGAAAGTTCTGCCCTCCGAGGATCGCCGGGTGTTTCTCGGCGAGCCGGTAGAAGCCGGCCAGTGCCGGCGGAACGGAGCCGGGTATCGCGGCGGCGGGACGTGGTTCGGCCTTGTTGGGATACCAGCTGGTGACGAAGAGCTCCACGGCCCTGCCGGGCTCGGTCTCCACATGGTCGAGCCAGCCGAGGCCCGGTAGGGCCGGCTGGGTGCCCGGGGGTCGGACCTTGTCCAACAGCTCACGGCTCAACGGCGGATCGATGCGCAGGTGGCAGCTGTAGAGCTCGCCGTCGGCCCACTTGCTCTGAGAGTGGCGAACGAGTCCGAGGTAGGTGCAGAGCTCGTCGATCCGGACGAACAGGTGCACCGGGTGGCCGCGCTCCGGCCCGGTCGTGGTGAACGGCGCTGGCCCGGTCGTGGTGAACGGGGCTGGCTCGGTGAGTCTCGATGCAGCCAGGTCAGGCGTGGGACCGTGCAGGCGGAACTCCTGGTCGTTCCATACGCCGCTGGCAGCCGGGTCGTCCACGACATGCGCAATGATCACGGTCGCCATCGTCCCGACGACGACCGTGGCTCCTCCCACGGCAGACGCGTGGAACTTCGTGCCTGCGAGGTCGAGCGCCACGCTCACATCGACCATGTCCGAACGTGTCAGCGGCATTCGTCGATTCTATCGAGGAAGCGATCACCTCAAGGATGGGAAGTGATCTTCGACGGCTCGCGAAGCGTCCGCCGGTCCGCGGTACTCGTGGGCAGCCCTCCTGGTGGCCCTCGGTGCCGCGGCCGTGCCTCCGACAACGCCGGCGGCATCCGACGCTCTCGCAGATAGCGAAGGGCCCCGCGCCTCGACTCGGGGAAAGGCCTGCGCCGGTACCGGCTACCGCACCGCAGTCATCGACCATGGCACCAGCCTCGGCATCGAGGTCGAAGTCGCCGGCCCCCTCCGCCACCACGGGCCCCGTCGTGAACACATCAGACCTCTATAGGGTGGTGCACATGGCCGATGTCATCCCCACCAATTCGCAGGAAGAAGCCGCGCAAGGGCGCATAGCTCTCTGGCTCACAGCAGAGGACCTTCGGTGGCTGGCGCGCCACTGTTGCTGCCCAGAAGACGCGTCACCCGACGAAAGGGACCGGTGTGGCCGCATCCGATTCCGGGCGAGCGCCGCGCTGCACAAACACACCGACTCCGTCTGACGCTGCTCGACCCACTGCATTGAGCCTGCCGGGTTGCCGCTTCAGCAGGCGTGTGAACGCGGAGCGTGTCGGCCGCGGGCCACGTCCACCCCCGGTCTACGGTGGATCTACGGTCCAGCGCTGCGTCATCCCGAGCGTGCGTCCCGGTCGCGGTCGTCGAGGTCGTCGAGGTCGCCGAAGGAGCGGCCCCGTACGTCTTCACCTGCGAGGAGCGGCACATGAACCCGAAATCAAGGGTGACCGGTACGATCCGCGACGCCCGACGCCGTACGACCCTGACGGCACATGCGATCTGAGCTGCCACCGGGCTCGGGAGGCGATCGGCCGTGACCCGACAGAACACGTCCGACACGGACCGTAGGAGCCCGAGCGAGCCGCATCCGCGATCTGCCGTCCGCACGGAGAGCCGCTGGCCGATGGCCGCAGCGGTCGTCGCTTCGGCGGTGCTCACCCTGCTTCTGCCCGACGACCTGCGTCTTGGGCCCCGATGGGCGCTTCCCCTCGCCGAAGGCCTCCTGCTGGTGGCGCTGATCTCGGGAGACCCCGGTCGGATCAGCCGCCGTTCCACCGTCTTGCGCTCAGTGGCGGTCGCCCTGGTCGTCGTGCTCGTGGGCAGCGCCATCTGGTCGACCATCCAGCTGATCGACGACCTCATCCACGGCGGACACGAGACCAACTCCGCCAATGCCCTCCTGCTGGCCGGCGGCAGCGTCTGGTCCTCCACCGTTCTCGCCTTCTCCCTGCTGTACTTCGAACTCGACAGCGGCGGGCCGGCCGCCCGGGCCCACCACATGCCCCCCACTCCAGCGCTCGCCTTTCCCCAGCAGCTCAGCCCCGAACTCAACGCCCCGCACTGGCGCCCCCACTACATCGACTACCTCTACCTCGGGTTCACCAATTCCACCGCACTGAGCCCCACCGACGTCATGCCGCTCGTCCCCTGGGCCAAGAGCGTCATGACCCTCCAGTCCGTCCTTTCGCTGATGATCCTGGGCCTCGTCGTCGCCAGGGCCGTGAACGTCCTGGCTTGAGAGGATCCGGGCGGAGGGCGTCCGCACTCCTCGTCGTTCCTCGTCGCTCACCGAGGCTGTGGGTGGCCTGGACGCCGCGAAGCCGAATTCACGGACATCGGCTACGTCGACGTCTCGTTCTCATTCTCGTTCTCGTCCGCTGGTCGACCGGCTGCGCTTCGACCTGGGTACCGTCGGCCCTCCCGCGGCACCGCAAACCGATACGGACCCGGCCGCCCTCGTGCTCCGCTCCCCGAGCCGGATAGGTGGTCGGCTCCCCCCCAGCCCCGCCTGGTTGCGGGCCAAGGTGGTCGCCGTGGACGGCCTCGAGGACGTCGTGCCCCTCCAGCAGCGGGTGGTCCCGCTCGGCGACGGCGAAGGGGGAACCCCCGGCGGGCCTGTCCGGACCCCTGGCGCCCGTAACCTCGTTCGTACCCGCACCACGCGCTACACCGCTCGACCCCACCATGGACCGGTACGCCCGTACTGCCCGATTCTGAACCTGCCGGTGCAGGTCTGCGGCGGCCAGCCGAAGCGTCGTCGAACCTCCCTGTTCGCGAGAAGCCGCCGTCACCAGAGAGCTGTGCTGAATGGTCCTCAGGCCAGCGCTTCCATGCCCATGTGGCCCATGACCACGATGGAGATGAGTTCTCCGTCTTCTGTACGGCCGAGCCAGGCTACGGAAAGTCCTTCAGTGACGGAGAAGGTGATGAGGTCTGCGCCCCGGGCCTCATCACGGACCTCTCGAACTGGCCGTCGCCCAGGCTCTCGGTGGCACGGGACACGAGCGTGCCCGGTGCCGTCCTGCGCTGCTCCCAGAAGTTGCGGAACGGCGCTGTCAGCGCAGGCCAGGCTGTCGCGTCGCCGAAGGCGCCCGTGGAGGCGTCCGTGTTGAATCCGACCTCGTCGCCCCGACGAAGACGCTCGATGTCGTCGCCCAGGGCGAGCCCCATTTCCCAGACGGCCACCGTGCCCTCCCGCACGCACAGACGTGTCGCGGCTACCTCGCGGACGGAGAAGTACTTCCCCATGAACTCGTACGGTGCCTCCGTCCATGCCGCACCCACCCGTACACGCCGGGAGGAATGCGAACCGCGAGCTCCCGCGGCTCCCCGTCTTCGTCCTCCAGCCATGGGGTGTCCACACGAGCCGGCCGCTTGGCACACGGATCGACGAGAGCCGTGTCACCTCCACCACCTCAACGAGCTGCCGCGGGTGGTCACTTCGCGCCCCAACAGGCTGCCCGGTGTGAACACCGCATCGAGATAGGCGCGAACCTCCGGTGTCGCAACCAGTCGACCATCCCCTACGTATGCCACCTTGCGTCCCCACCACGACCCGATCAGAACTCACGACGATGGACCCACGCTCGGACATCGGGGCCCGGCCCCAGTCGGACGGGCAGGCAAGACACTCTGCCCCGGTCCAGAGAAGCCGGCCTGTCCGCAGGAACGATGGCCGGTCGCGCCCGGGGTCAACCCAGGGGACGGGCACACGCGTCGCAGCAGTGATCGCCCGAATGCGGGCGCTTCCCGGCCGGGCCGGGCCGGGCCGGTCTGGCTTGGCCCGGCCTGGCGTGAGCACGAAGGTCCGCGGACGGCAGTTGCCGTCGGCCGCCAAGTGCGCCTTTGGGGTCAGCCCACCACGTGACCGCCCGAGGGCGTTGACTGCCACGATCCGGTCCAGATCACCTTCGGCGTGGGCTCGCGCAAGAAGAGCGTTGGACACCGCAGTCGGTGGTAACCCTTCCTCCACGAGCCAAGTGATCGCGCGGCCGGAAGCCACGGCTCGATCCTGGCCCACTGAACCTCGGACAGCGTCGCAAGCTGACCAACGACCTGGCACGGGTAGGAGCTCCGTGCGTCAACTGCGGGGTCGGTCCGCGGGCCGGTCGGCCATGTGACGCTCGCAAATCGCCCGGTGCTCCGGAAAGCGCAGGGCGATCTCGGCAAGCTTTTCAAGCATCTCCGTACGTGTGGCCAAGGGGTAGTACTCGTGGTGCAGTGCGATACCCAGACGAAGAGTGTTGTCTGCCTGCCGTACCCACTCGTCCAGAGTGCGCGTCATGGACGCACCGTTGTCCGTCCCCGACCACGCTGCCACGTTCAGGAACACGATTGCTTGCTCTAGCGTCGCCCGGCCTGCTACCACAGCCTCGGCGACGATCCCGGCAATGTCGTCGGCACCGTAGGCGTCAATGAGATCGTCTACGCGGTCGAAGAGCTCATCAGGGAGATCGGTGTCATCTTGTTCCGGCACCTGCACGGCACACAGCCGCTCAAGCGCCTCTTCCCATGCTGGCATCGTCATCAGGCCCCCTGTCACTCGTCACTCGGATGGACGGTAGCCGAGCCCGCCCCAGGCAGCAGTCGATTTGTGGCGGCCACACTGCGGTCTGAAGGTATCGCCCTAGCTGCAAGCCCAGATGAACCGGTCGCCGCGGTGGTCGGAGTTGAGGAAGGGGAAGCCGCTCCCGTAGCCGAAGTCGAGGAGGAACGATCCAGCCGGCCGCGGACTTCGAGATGTCGAACAGCGTGCGTCTGTAGGCCGAGCGGACTGGATCCGCGGCTTCGCGACGCAGCGCGATCACTAGGGCTTGTCTCTCCGATCGCGAGAGCCGGACCGGGCTGGGGCTATCCGGCCCCAGCCCAGCCGTGCTCAACCGACCGGCGACATCGGTCGGGTTCGTCTCCTGCGCTGGTGAACAGTGCGGTCAGCATGGGCACGCCGTGAGCAAGTGTCTGGGGCGGTAGGGGGCCTGTGGCGACGAGTGAGGCGAGTCCGTGTCCGATGGTCCAGCTCTGTGTTGCCAGTTCCAGCGGGTCGACCTCGTTGCGGAAGCGGCCGTTCGCCTTGGCCCGTTCGATGGCGCGGACGAGGTGGTGCAGGGTTTCGTCCGCGGCACCAGTGTCTTCGAGGTCGAAACTCGCGTCGAACATGACGCGGTAGAGGTCGGGGTTCTCCATGGCATTGGCCAGGTAGGCGGCTCCCAGTGCGGCGAGGTCTCGTACCGGGTCTGCGGACATCTTGACGACCGCGAGTTGGGCGGCCAGGCGTGTGAAGCCTTCCTGCCGCAGCGCCTTCCACAGGCCGTCCATGCCGCCGAAGTAGGTGTAGACGGCCATCGTTGACACGTCGGTTCCGGCGACCAGGGTGCGGAGTGTGAGCGGTTGCCTCGAGCGCAGCATGTGTGCGGCTCGGTCGAGCAGCAGGGTGCGGACCGCTGGATCTTTCGTCCTTGCCATGGCTCCACAATACATAGCATCGCTATGCTTTCATGGGGTGCTGATCTTGCTGCTCCTGACGCCAAGAGGAAGAGGCCGTTCATGTCCGTGACGCTGGTCAATCCCGAGGGGTTGCCGAAGCCCGAGGTCTACCGACAGATGTCGGTCGCCACCGGATCGAAGCTGGTGTTCCTTGCGGGGCAGGTCGCCCGCGATGCCGACGGCCGGCCCGTGGGCGAGGGAGATTTCGCCGCTCAGGTCGAGCGGTGCTATCTCAATATCGCCACCGCTCTGGCCGGGATCGGCGGCTCCTTCGATGACGTGGCGAAGTTGACCATCTACGTCGTCGACTGGAGTCCCGAGAAGATGCCGCTGCTGGGTGAGGGCGTGGGTCGGGCCGCAGCGAAGCTGGGCATCGATCCGGTCAAGCCGATCACCCTGCTGGGTGTTGCGGCGCTGGGGGAACCGGACCTCCTGGTCGAGGTCGAAGCCACTGCGGTCATCGAATAGCCGTCGCTGCGAGCAGGGAGACCGTGGGGCTGGCCATGTTGAGTCGGGGGATCTGACGGACGGCGAGTGGGCGGTGTTGGAGCCGCTGCTGCCGGTAAGTAACAACCGGTGCGGCCGGTAGCGCGATCACCGGCAGGTGATCAACGGGATCATTCACCGGCTGGGCACCGGGGTGCAGTGGCGGGAGCTGCCCGAACGCTTCGGCTCGTTGTAGATCGTCCACAAGCGGCACTTGCTGCGGTCGGCCGACGGCACCTGGGAGAGGCTCCTGCGGCACGTTCAGTCCGCCGTCGACGCCGAAGGCGGCATCGACTGGAACATCAACGTCGACTCCACCATCACGCGCGCTCAAGCGCACGCCGCAGGAGCACCTCAGACTCCACCGCCCGCGCCACCGAGCCCTTCAAAAGGGGCCGCCGAAGGCCAGTGCGGCGGCTGCCGGTCATCGGGATGCTGCACGGCCTCCTGGAGGGGGCGGTGCCCCGGGGGAGGCCCTCAGCCGGTCCCGCGGTGGCCTGGCCACCAAGATTCACATTGCCGCAGAGGGCCGCTGCCGCCCGCTGTCTCTGCTGATCACGCCGGGACAACAGGCGGACTGCGCGCAGTTCGAGCCGGTCATGGACAAGATCCGCGTCCCGCGCGGGACGCGGCCGTCCCCGTCGCACGCCGGATAGCGTGAGCGCCGACAAGGCGTACAGCAACCGCAAGATCCGCGCCTACCTCCGCAAACGCGGCATCCGGCACGCGATCCCGGAGAAGAAGGGCCACAAGGCTGCCCGCCTGCGCCGGGGTTCACGCGGCGGACGGCCTTCGGGATTCGATAAAGACCGGTACAAAGATCGCAACACAGCGGACCGGGCCATCGGCAAGCTCAAGCAATTCAGAGCCGTCGCCACTCGGTATGACAAGCGCGGATACGTCTACTTCGGCACCGTCACCGCCGCCGCACACTCCTCATCTGGCTCCGATCATGATCGGAGAGACAGGCCCTAGTAGTGCTTTGTTACTGGGTCTTGTCACGTCGGGTGTTCGGTAGTTCGCTGGTTGTATGAGGGCTGGGGAGCTTGCTGCGGTGCGGGGCCGGTTGGAGGAGTTCGCCTCCGAAGTGTTCGCGCCGTTGGTGCGGCGGGACTGGCTGGAGAAGGGCCAGTTGTATCTGCGGGGCCTGCTGTTGGACGGCCGACGCAAGTCGATGCAGCCGATGGCCGAGCGTCTCGGGGTGGACCATCAGCGGTTGCAGCAGTTCATGACGTCCTCGACCTGGCCGGTCGAGGACGTGCGGGCTCGGCTGGCATGGCGGGCGGTACGGGCGGTGCGGCCCGAGGTGTGGGTGGTGGACGACACCGGTTTCCCCAAGGACGGCACCGCATCACCCGGGGTGGCGCGACAGTACTCGGGCACGTTGGGCAAGGTCGGCAACTGCCAGATCGGTGTCAGTGTCCACGCCGCTTCCGACACAGCCTCGTGCCCACTGTCCTGGCGGCTGTTCCTGCCCGAGAGCTGGGACAGGGCCGAGGCGGCCGGGCGGCGCAAGGCCTGCCGGATCCCCGATACCGAGCACCACCGCCCGAAGTGGGAGCTCGCGCTGGAGATGCTTGACGAACTGGCCGGCGCTGGTCTGCGGCCCGCCGCGCTGGTCGCGGACACCGGTTACGGCGCGAACGCCGATTTCCGCCACGGCCTGGAGGACCGGGGTCTGGCCTACGTGCTGCAGGTCAAGAGCGAGATGACCGCCCACGGCAAGGACGCCGAACCGCACCAGCCCGCCTATAGCGGGCTCGGGCCGCGCCCGCTGCCGCGCTACCGCACCCGCCCGGTCTCCTTACGCGAACACGTGATGGCCGCGGGCCGAGACCGGGGAGGGACCCTGACCTGGCGCAAGGGCTCCAAGGCGGCGATGAGCTCGCACTTCGTGCTCCTGCGGGTCCGCCTCGCCGGCCGACGGCCCAAACCCGCCGCCGACGGCACGATCCCGCTCAGCTGGCTGATCGCCCAGTGGCCCGAGGACGAGGCCGAGCCGGTGAGGTACTGGGTCTCGAACCTGCCCGACGACATTCCCGCCAAGGACCTGGTCCGCCTGGCGAAGTCCCGCTGGCGGATCGAGCACGACTACCGCGAGCTGAAAACCTGCCTGGGCCTGGACCACTTCGAGGGCCGATCCTTCGTCGGTTGGCACCGGCACGTCACCCTCGTGACCGCAGCCCATCTGTTCCTGACCGAACAGCGGAGGACCCCAAAAGCCCCTGCCAGGGCCTGACCCTCTACCAGGCCCTGGACCTCCTCCAACACCTCATCGCCACCTGGACCGGCACCTGCCCCACCTGCCAACAAACCGTCCCCCGACAGCCCTACGACACCAGCTAACAAAGCACTACTAGTTTCTTGAAGGAACGTTTCAGCCTGCTGAATGGGGTAGCCAAGGCGACTCCGACGCCGTGAACACACCAGCCACCACACGATCGTTCCACTGCGCCCGGCACACGTCCGGCACAACATCGCGAATGCTCCATCCTCCCCTGACGCCCCGCGTAGGCCGCGCCGAATCCTGTAGAAGCGCCCGCATTCAGTCTCTAAAGTCAGCGCATGGCCACCGAGGACGAGCACGCAACTCACCCCGACATCGCCGCGATGCTCACCGACCAGACGAGCGCGTGCAAGGCAGCACGCGACGCCATCGCCGCCGGCGGCGAGGTACAGGTCTCGGACGGGGAGGTGCCCCACTGGATGGTTCACGGCATCGCCGCAACGAGGCTGAAACGGTCGTTGAAGCGCGGCCTGCCGAAGACCCTCGGCCTCGACGAGACCGTTGACATCCTCGCGCGGCACCGCGGCGAGCAACTACGGACCGGGACCATCCTCGCAGCAGACGGGCTCTCGTTCTTCACCCTGTACTTCGACGCCACCGGGACCGAGCTCTTGGCGTGCAGCGGTGTCCAACGCTCTCCGACGCCCAGTACGAACGACTCGTTGGAGCCCTGAGGTGATCCGCAGCGCGGACCCACTGCCTGACCGCAGCCACCACCACCTGCGGAATCTCGGCTTTGAGTAGCAGGCCATGGCTACGTTCGCCCTGTCGCGACGGCGCGTAGGCACCGATCGTCGGCGTGGCGGTTTCGCCAGATGATGTCGGGCAGCGTGAACGTCTTCGGGCGGCCGCCCTTGTACTTCGGATACAGCGAGTCGAAACCGTCGGTGTTGGGTGTTGAAGTTGTGGATCACATCGCGTACCCGGTCACCGCTGGTGAAGGACACCTCGGGGGTAGGTGACGACCGACGCCCAAGTACCTCACTCAGACCGGTTGTCCCGTGCTCTGAGGGCTGCCTCCAGTCGGGCGATGTCCTCGGCGTCCTTGGTCCGTCGAGGCCTGGAGGGATCCCAGATGGGCATCATCCGCTTGATCTCGATCTGGGCCTGTGGACTGACGATCGCACATTCCAGACCACCGATACGGCCCGGCCCGGCATTGAGCATTCCCTCGGGCCAGGGCGCACCGGCCCATGGGCCCCCGGCGACCACCACACGGCCGGCCGTGTCCCGGTCCAGGGGCGTAAAGCTGTTGTCCCACCCGTCCTTGGAGAAATCGAGCTGCAGGTCAGGCGGCGGTCCTGGGACCGGGTCCTCCGACGCAGCGAGCGCAAGAACGCAACCGCCGAGGAGATCATCACCAGACACGGCGACTCTGCCCCGTTGCAGCGCAATCGGCGGAAGAGCCACGATGCTGACCCGCGTCGTTGCCATGCCGCCCGAGAGGGACGTCGCCAAGCCGAACGCTGAGTTGGGCGCCCAGCTCGTGGAACCCCAGAGCTACGGCCACACGCTGTGATGGTTGGAGCCGCGCTCTCCACTGCGGCAGCAACCCGGCACCGAGGGCATGGGCCACTGCTGCGGACGCCACGGCCCGGGACAGGCGCCGGCCCCGACAGTGCGGGCTCACCAGCACACTCAGGTGGGCAACCGACTGCGGCCAGGAACGGTACCCGGCTGCGGCTACCACTGCATCGCCCCGGCGAAGGCAGAACGCGGGTGAAGAGATGTCCTCCAGACCGCTCTCGCCGGCCTCCTCCTCCCCGGCCAGGGCCAGCAGCGCGGCCAGGCCGCGATCACCGATCGGCAACTGCTCGACGTCGGTTCCTCCATGCGCAGGAAGAAAGTCCTCCCGGCCGAGATAGAAGAGCGAAGCCGGCCCGAGAACATCGAGAACGGGCAGCACCGCACGCAGACGAGCGATGTCAACGACCTCTTCGTGGGTCATCTTCTTTGTGGCGTCGTCCACCATCCTGGCGGCCTGCACGCTCGGCGCAGTGACGAGGGCGGCGTCACCGATCCGCACGAACCCGGTCCACGAAGGCGGACACAACTGCGACCCGGGCGCGACCACGACTTTTGCCCCTCCTGAAGGAGCCGGTGGACAGAACTCGACTGGCGCGCCCGCCAGCTCCGCCCAAAGCTCGCGGGCACGCAGGAGTAAGGGATCGTCAGCCATGGCCGCATCCTGGCGTCTCAGCAGCCGGGGCGCGACCAGATTCCTCCCGGACAGCCGTACTGCACAACTCAGACCAGCCGTGACCGATTGAGTGCCCGCCACATCGCATGAGATGCGATGAGGAGCTGCCAGCTTGCACGAGACCGGACAGCATCCGGCTCGGTAGGCATGCGCGTGTCAGCTCGGTAGTGCGGCTTCGAGTTCCACCAGTTCTGCTGCCTCCAGTTCGATCTCCGCGGCCCGGGCCGAGTCCTGGATCGAGGCCGGGCGGCTTGCTCCCGGTACCGGGATGACCCTGGGGGAACGGGCCAGGAGCCAAGCCAGTGCGATCTGCTGCGGGCTGACGCCGCGCTCGGCCGCGACGCGGTGGAAGGCGGTGCCGACGGAGGTCGGGCCGGACGGGCCGGACGGGCCGGACGGGCCGTCCAGGGAGCTGCGCGAGATGCCGCCCAACGGGCTCCAGGGTAGGAAGGCCAGGCCGAGTCGGGTGCTCAGCTCCAGCGCGGGTTCGGTTTCGCGAACGGCGGGAGAGTACCGGTTCTGTACGGAGACGAGCGCATCTCCGAGGATGGCGTGCGCTTCCCTGATCTGCTCGGTGGACACGTTGGAGATGCCGGCGGCACGGACGGTGCCGGCGTCGAGGAGCTCGCGCAGCGCGCCGACCGATTCTGCCCAGGGCACATCAGGGTCGGGTTTGTGCAGCTGGTACAGGCCGATGGCTTCCAAACCCAGGCGCTTGAGGGAGCCTTCGGCGGCGCGCTTGATATGGGCCGGAGTACCCGTGACGGTCCAGCCGCCGTCCCCGGAGCGGCCCCGGCCTCCTTTGGTGGCGATGAGGACGTTGGATGTGTCGCCGCTGTAGCGGGCGAGGGCGCGGGCGATGAGGAGTTCGTTGTGACCGCGCTCGTCGGCGTGCCAATGGTAGGCATCGGCCGTGTCGATGAGCGTGACGCCGGCGTCGAGGGCTGCGTGGATGGTCGCAACGGCTCGTTGTTCGTCCGGCCGGTGCTCGATGGACAAGGGCATGGCACCCAAGCCGATCGCGCTGACGCGGGTCTGTCCCAAGAGGCGGTATTTCATCTGGTTCTGTTCTCCGGTGTGGTTCAGAGTGGCGGGGCTGCCGCGCCGGGCGGCCGGTGGGCGGCGGACGGCGCGGGAGAGTTGACGAGCATGGGCTTGGCGTGGCGCAGTGGCCGGCACCGCTTTCCCTTGACGGCCGCCAGGATGCGGTCAGTTCGACGTACCTCCGTAGACGTGCACGTGTGCGGAGTCGCGCTCCTCGAAGCGGATGTCGACCCGTAGGTGGTCGGCGCTGTCGTCCCCGGGGCCGCCCGCAGGGGCGGAGGGCCGAGAGCAGAGATCGGCATTGACGCAGTCACTCGTCACCCGCGCGTCGGGATACGTGCTGCGCAGCCATGCTTCCGCCTCTGTTCGTGGGGCCTGGAAGTCCATGTTGTACCAAGTGGTCTGCCACTGGCCCCTCGTGCACTGCCTGTTCCGTGCGGTCCCGGGAGGTTGGGCGGTTTGGAGGAAGTGGATGGCTTCACCGCAGGAGACCGGGTACTTCCCGTCCAGTTCCAGGTTGGCCTGGTACAGCCACCAGCTGGCGGACGTCAGGGCGGTCACCACTGCTCCGGCCGAGAGCCAGATCGCGATCCTTCTGCGCTGCGTGGACAAGGGAACTCCCAAAAGATGATCACTGAACATGTTCAATGATGCGTCTCGACTCCGGTTCGGTTCCGCGCTGGTCCTGGTCGGGCGTCAGGCGGTGCGCCGTCCGGTGGGGCGGGCCGGTCGTCATGTGGGGTGGTCCCGTCGAGCGTGGCGGACGGGTATCGACCTCGCAGCGGCCATGGACATAGCATGTACTCATGAGTAACTTAATGGATGCGGCCGATCCGTCGGTCACTTTCGTCCTGGTCCATGGATCGGGCAGCAATGCCTACGGCTGGTCTCCCGTAGCGGCCGAACTGGGCCTGCGCGGGCACCGCGTGGTCGCGGTCGACCTGCCCGGCCACGGCCCCGGCGCCTACCTTCCGCTCTCGTACCAAGCGCCGCAGGACCTGGAGCGGCTGCGCACGGAGCCCTCCCCGATCGCCGGGACGACCCTGGCCGACTGTGCCGCACATGTGGCCGCGGTGGTGCGGCGGGCACATCGCAACGGCCCGGTGGTCCTGGCCGGCCAGAGCCTGGGGGGTGTCACCGTGAACGCGGCGGCCGACCTGGTGCCCGAGCTCATCTCGCACCTGGTGTACGTCTCCGCCCTGTGCCCGTCGAAGCGGGCCTCGGTGAGCGAGCTGATGGCGACCCCGGAAGCGGCCACGAGCTACATCTTCAAGATGACCCCCGTCCCCACCCCTCCGGAGCTCGGGGTCACCCGGGTCAACTGGCGGAGCAACGATCCGGCGTTCTTCCAGATCGCCAAAGAGGCGATGGCGGCCGACTACTCCGACACCGAGGTGAGGGCCATGCTCAACATCCTCGAACCGGACGAGTCGGCCGCGATCGGGGCGTCCGACGGTCGTGGTCTGGCGCACAAGTGGGGTCGAATCCCGCGCACGTTCGTGCGGTTCACCGAAGACCGGACGCTCCCACTGGCCCTCCAGGACCTGATGATCCGGGAGGCTGACGAGACGACCCCGGACAACCGCTTCCGCGTACGGTCCTTGGCCGCCCCGCACATCGGCCCCCGCGACCCGGCGCTGCTGGCGGACGAACTGGAGCGGGTGGCTCGACTCTGCCGCTGAGCAGGAGGCGCGTCTCCTCGTCGGAACCCGGCCAGTAGCCGTTCCCGGCACAGGTCCGGCGCAGGTCCGGCGGCGGTCGAGACCGCCGCCGGAACGGGCCCCCTCGTAGCGCGCCTCCAGCTCGTTGACCGCATGCGCGTCGGTCAGCTCCCGCGGAAACGTGTGAACTCGTTGGCCTCGTCGGGGTGGTCCTTCAACCAGAACGGGGCTAGGACAACCTGGTTGTGTCACAAAGAGCGGTTCAGCAGCATGAGCCCTGACAGATGTCGGTGAGCGGAGCAGAGGGTACGCAGTGGATTTGATCAGCCTCTCGGATGGCGACAACAGCTTCCGGGTGAGGGTGCTGGGGCGTAGCTCAGCGGGCTTGCTCCATCTTCACGACCGGCTCGACGCGGAGGTCCTCGTCACGAGCAGCTTCGTCACCGGCCGCTTGGCCATGACGCTGATCCCTTCCGACCTGGAGGACTGGTCGCGGGCGCTGGACGAACTCGCTGGCGGGCGCGACGTCTGCTGGAGGGACGACGATCACAGCCCCGAGATCAGAATCCAGCCGCGCAACGAAGAGCACGGGTGCGTCGCTGTCCGCGTGGAAGATCTCGGCATTTCGTGCGCCTCCGTCTTCCTTCCCATGGGCCTTCAGGACGGATGGATCGACGAACAACGGAGGCTTCTCGAGCTGGTCCGCAAGCAGTGGCCGAGCGAGGTCCTCGAGTCCTCACCGGGTGTCTACGAGTGGCGGCGCTGACCTGCTGCCGACCGGCGCCGGCAGATGATGACGCATCCGAGGGTGGGGAGGGCTTCGCGGACGGTCGTACGAGTTCGCGAACACCCGCAGTACTATCCCGCTGACCTGCGCAGACGCGATCACACGCCGACGGGTCATCAGATCGGGTTCTAGCACGGTGTTCCACTGCTTCCACTGCTTGCGCTGGATCCTTGATCTTGGTCTCTGCCCCCACCCGGAAACCGGCTGTCACGGCGGGGCCGGTGCGCGCTGGCGCAACCCCGTCACCGGAGGCGTCGCGTACCTCGCCATCCGCCATCCGCCATCCGCCGTCTGCCGACCCCGCCGCCGAATCCGACTACCCGAAAGGACCCAACGCCTGATGTCCCTATGGACTTCGATCGTTGCCGTGCTCGGTACCCTCGCCGGTGCCCTGACCGCCGGACTCCTCCAGCACCGTTCAGCACGCACCGCCCGCGCCGAGGAGCGCGCGGACAGCCACCGCCAGGACCAGCTCGGCGCCGTCACCGACTTCGCGGCCGCCCTGGACGCGCACCGCTCGGCGATGTTCCATCGGGAGCGTCTGGCCCTGGCCGAAGCGGGTACCGAGCACCAGCTGGAGGCCCAGACGAGGTCCCACGACACCCGGGCGGCCATCACCGCGCCCCACATCCGCCTTCAGGTCCTGGTCCCCGAGCTGGCCGGCCCCGCTCAGCAGGCCGCAGATGCCACGTACGCGCTGCGCAAGGCTGCCGACCGGACCGAGCTGGACGCCCAGCGGCATGCAGCCAAGGAAGCATCCGGCACGTTCATTGCCGCGGCTGCAACGCTGCTGAGTCCCAGCAACCGATGACCGGAGCTCGGTGTGGGGGAGTCGTCGGCGACGGCGAACTCGGCGCCGCGGCTGGCTCCCAGACATCAAGAGCCGGCCAGCTGAGGCACTCCCGCGCCTTCCTCGCCGACACGACCCGAACTGGCCCCCGCCTGCTGCCTCAGCGAGACCCGGGGCGACACGGCATGACCACCACCGCCAAGGAGCCTGGCACCGGCCCCATCGGCCCCATCGGCCCCACCGCCCGTGCTGTGCGGATCCGTACATGCCGCGGCACGGAGTCTTGGGACCGCCGCCCGGTGGGGAGCCGCAATCGAGGTCGAAGTCAACCCTGTCCGCCCGCCCTCCGCCGGTGGGGAGGGCCTGAGTAGGGCGTGAAGCGGCAGACCAGGGCGAGACTCCAGCCGCCGTGCTCGTGTCGCGGACCGTTCCCCGGGCCGGCGCCGAGAGCGGGTGCCGGGCAGTCGTCGTCACCACGCGCCGCCCCTGCACCACAACCGGGCCGCCTCGACGACACGCCCAGGTGAACGAACGCCCCCAACGCCCTGCCCGCCGCGGCGGCCGATCGTGGGTACTGCACGAGCCGGCCGGGCCTGCGAGCGCGCCGGGCGCGTCGGGCGGTGCCACGATGGTCGGAAAGATCGAAGGCGGGCGGTGGCATGAGCACATCCGCACAGGCGGATCCGGGCAGGGGGCTCTTCTCCGGGCGCGACCGGGCGGTGATCGCGGCCGCGGCCATCTCCATGCTGCTGGTGCAGATGGACTGGTTCGCCCTCAACCTCATGCTCCCCGTCATCGCCCGCGACTTCGGCACCCCCACCACGGATCTCCAGTGGCTGGTCAGCGGCTACATGCTCGCTCTCGGCGCCCTCATGATCACGGGTGGTCGGGCCGCCGACCTGCTCGGCCGGCGGCGCGTCCTCGTCACCGGGCTGCTCGGCTTCGGCGTCGTTTCCGTCGTGTGCGCTGCCGCCCAAAACACCGCGTGGCTCACCACGGGCCGGGTCGTCCAGGGATGCACGGCCGCCCTGATCTTCCCCGTCTCCGTCGCGGTGGTGACGGCCTACTTCCGCGACGCCCGCCAGGGCCGGGCCGTCGCCACCGTCCTCGCCTTCAGTGCCATCGGCACCGCCCTGGGCCCCTTCATCGGAGGTGCCTTCGCCGAACACGTCAGCTGGCGTGCCGTGTTCCTGCTGAACGTGCCCTTCTGCGTCGCCGCCACCGTACTCATGCTGCGCTACGTCCCCGAGACCCGGGACGAGGAAGCCGCCCGGGGCCTGGACCTCCCCGGGGTCATCTCGCTCGCGGCCGGGCTGAGCGCAGTCATGATCGGGGTGGACCAGGGCCAGCACTGGGGCTGGAGCTCGCCCGCGACCCTGGGCTGCTTCGTCGGCGGGGCCGCGCTCCTGGCCGTGTTCGTACGACTGGAGCGGCGTACCGCCGAACCCCTCCTCGACCTCGCGCTGCTGCGCAACCGCCCGTTCGTCGTCATCACGCTGGCCGGCTCGCTGTCCAACATCGTGTACTGCCTGGTCGCGGTGCTGTCCGCGCTCTACCTCCAGCAGGCCCGCGGGCTCTCCCCGCTCGACTCCGGACTGGTCTTCCTGTCCCTGTCCGTCGGAGCCGGAGCCGCCAGCTATGGGGCGGGTCACCTCGCACAACACAGGCGCCCCGAATCGCTGATGGCCGCAGGGATGCTGCTCTGCGGCGTCAGCCTGTTCGCCCTCACTTGGGCCACCTCGCTCGCCCTCTACACTGCGATCTTCGCCGTGGTCGGCCTCGGCGTGGGCCTCGGCTGGGCACTGACCAATGTGGCCACCCAGTCCTACGTGCCCGCGAACCGGCTCGCCGCCGCTTCGGGCCTCGTCCTGACCTCGTTGGTGTTGCTCGGAGCCGTGGCGGTGGCCGTGGCCTCCACCGTGCTGGAAGTGATCAGCGGCTCCGCAGGCAGTGCGGCCTCCGACGGCCCCGCCATCGAGTTGGTCCTTCGTGCCGCCGCCCTGCTCTCGTTGCTCGGGGCGGCCGCACTGGGGGTGCTCGTGCGCCGGGTCAGGGTCTGATACGGCGGGCGGGCACCGCCCCGTTCGCGCCGGTGCCCTCACCCCGCTGCCCTCGCCCCGCTGTCCCCGCCCTGGTACCGCAGGTCACGCGGTGTGCCGTGCGCGAAGGCAGTGGCACCCCGTGGCGGGATCCGGTGCGCGGATCCGGCCCGGGGCGGCCGCGTCCGTACCGCTGCGCAGGCGCACGCGACCGGGCGCACGTTCGTCATTGTGCGCCGGTGTCCCCCCAGCGCTCGGCCCGGGCCGACATGCGCGCACCGCACGCCTCGCCCGCATCGGCCACATCAGAGGTCGCCAGATGCATCGCCAAACCCGGAAAACCAAAATTCGTCAATTGAGTCATTATCCGGCGACCCCCGAAGTGTCGTTGAATATTAAATAGTGTGAGTAGATGCAGCTCACGTTGCTGATCGTGGAGGTCTTGCTGCTTCGATTCGCACCCCTTCGCTGGTTGGGGCGATGGCGGAATCGAACTCTTTTCCGCGGGGCGGGCGAGGGGGAGGCTGTACGGCGGAAGTTCGGGCCGATAGCTTTCGCCGTGGTCGCAGAAGTGGCTCATGGTCAATTCATCGTTCGATCCACTCCAGGGAGTCAGCTGTGACTAAGGTGAGAGCGGCGCCCCCTGTTGCCGCACGTGAAGGGGCTGTTGGGGGAGGCGGGGTCAGTGTTTTCCGCAGTTGACCTGAATCGATACAGAACGCCCTGTGGGATTCGGGACGAAACAACTATCCGCCTGATGAAACCAGCCATTCCATCGAACGCGTAGAGCATTTCGGGCTCGTTGATATCTGCGCGCCTCACATTGCGCCGGACTGCACCAACTTTCGTCGCAACAACACCATGCGCTCGTGGAACCGAGCAACTTCCATCGAGTTCAAGGTGTACGTTTCTTCGTGCCGAAGGCATATTTTGACCAGCGGTTTTCGCCGTTGAGAGGGACGCGCATGACGAGTCAATCGACCGAAGTCGACCTCGAAATTCTGCTCCGCCAGGCGCTACAGGACACGGGTACGGAAGCGCGTTGGACGATCGACGCGGACGACATGTGGTGCCGCCTCGTACGAGAGTCGGAGTCGGGTACGAGGCGCCGGCAGGGCTGGAAGTTGCACGTGTCCGCCACGGCCGCTTCCGCACCGGAAGTCCTCGCGAAGGCTCTCGACGTGCTGCTGCGCGAGGAGTCGGGATTCAAGTTCGTCCGCTTCCTCGAGCAGGTGAGCGCGCTCAACTCCCGTGCCACGCCGCGGGGGAGTTCGGGCAAGTTCATCACCGTCTACCCGTCCTCGGACGACGACGCGGCCCGAATAGCGCTGGAGCTGCACAGGGCCACGGCCGGACTGGCCGGTCCCCGGATCCTGTCCGACCAGCCGTACGCCCCGCACAGCCTCGTGCACTACCGCTACGGCGCCTTCATCGGCCGGCGGCAGCTGTCGGAGCAGGGCCTGCTGGTGTGGTGCATCGAGGACCCCGACGGCAATCCCGTAGAAGACAAGCGCACCGGCCAGTACTCCCCGCCCTCCTGGGCGGTCAGCCCCTTCCCCGCCTCGGTGCCGCTCCCGCCGCAACAGGAGAAGAAGGCGAGTGGCCCCGTGCTGCTGAGCGGCCGGTTCTCCGTAAGGGAAGCGATCCGCCACACCAACAAGGGCGGCGTGTACCGGGGCACGGACGTCACCACCGCCGCCCCTGTGGTGATCAAGGAGGCCCGGCCGCACGTCGAGGGCGACGCATCCGGATCCGACGTACGCGACTGGCTGCGGGCCGAGGCCAGGACGCTGGAGAAGCTCAAGGGCACGGGACTGGCACCGGAACCGCTCGCGATGTTCGAAACGGGCGGGCACCTGTTCCTCGCCCAGGAAGAAGTGCCGGGCGTGCCCCTGCGCACCTGGGTCGCCGAACGCATGCGCGACGTCGGAAGCGAACGCTACCGAGCGGAGGCGCTGGCCCAGGTCGGACGTCTGGTGGACCTGGTCGCCGCGGCCCACGCCCACGGCTGCGTACTGAGGGACTTCACTCCCGGCAACGTCATGGTCCGCCCCGACGGAGAGCTGCGCCTCATCGACCTGGAGCTCGCCGTCCTCCAGGACGACGTCCCGCTCCCGACCCAAGTGGGGACCCCCGGCTTCAGCGCCCCCGAGCGCCTGGTGGGCGCTCCCGTCTCCCCGACCGCGGACTACTACAGCCTCGGCGCCACCGTGTGCTTCGTCCTCGCCGGAAAGGTACCGAACCTGCTGCCCGAGGAGCCGGCCACCAGGCCCGCGGAGCAGCGGTTCGCCGAGTGGCTGAGCGCCTGCGCCGGAACGCTGCGGTTGCCGGACGGTCTGCCGGAGATCATCCGCGGGCTGATGAAGGACGATCCCGGCGAGCGCTGGGACCCCGCGAGGGCGCGCGAGGCACTCCGCGAGACGGAGCCGGCACGACCGGCACGACCGGCGCGACCGGCGCGTCCCGCCGCCGGGCCGGAGCCTACGGTCGACCCGCACCCCGCGACGCAGGCCGCGGTCACCGGGATGGTGAACCACCTCGTCGATTCGATGACCCCGACCGACGACCAATGGCTGTGGCCCGTGTCCACCCTGGCCGGAGAGACCGACCCCTGCACCGTGCAGCAAGGTGCGGCAGGCGTTCTGGCAGTCCTGACACGGTACTTCGAGCTCACCGGCGACCCACGGCTGCCGGACGTGATCTCCACCGCGGGTCACTGGATCGCCGCCCGTACCGACACCCGCTCCATACGCCCGGGGCTGCACTTCGGAGGCCGCGGAACCGCCTGGGCGCTGTACGAAGCCGGACGCGCCATCGACGACCGCGCGCTCACCGGCCACGCGCTGGCCCTGGCGCTGGCCCCGCTGGAGTCGACACCCAGCCACGACATCACCCACGGCTCCGCGGGCAGCGGCCTCGCCGCCGCCCACCTGTGGCACCGTACCGGCGACCCGCGCCTGGCCGAACTGGTCGTCGACGCAGCCGACCGGCTGGCTGCCGCCGCACAGCCCGAACCGTCCGGCGTGAGTTGGCCCGTCCCCGCCGAAGCCGTTTCCGAAGAGGCCGGCAAACGCTATCTGGGCTTCGCGCACGGAACATCGGGCATCGGCTGCTTCCTCCTCGCCGCCGCCGACATCTCCAACCGTTCCGAGCACTTGGAGCTGGCCGTCGCGGCAGGGGAGCTCCTGGTGGCCCACGCCGTCATGGTCGGCCCAGCCGCCCAGTGGCCCGCCCAGGCGTCGAACGTACCCACGGCCCCGTACTGGTGCCACGGCTCGGCGGGCATCGGCTCCTTCCTCGTCCGCCTCTGGCGGCGGACCGGGGACAAGCGGTTCGGCGACCTCGCCCGCGGCGCGACCCACGCCGTCGTCGAGCGTGCGTCCCGTGCCGCTCTCGCCCAGTGCCACGGGCTGGCGGGGAACGGCGACTTCCTCCTCGACATGGCCGACGCCACCGGGGACCCCGCCTACCGTGCGATGGCCGAGGACCTGGCCCGCCTCCTCGTCTCCGAACGGGCCCACCGCGCCGGCCACGTCGTCTTCCCCAACGAGTACGGGGACGTCTCGACGAGCTGGAGCGACGGGTCCGCAGGAATCCTGGCGTTCCTCCTGCGGACCCACCACACAGACTCCCGGCACTGGATGATCCAGCAGCCGGGCTGAGCGACGGGAACCCCTGTCGCAACCTCAGAGAGAAGGAGAAAGTCATGGAGAACCGCGACCTCGAACTGCTGGCTCACCTGCACGCCCTTCCGGAGACCGACCCGGTCGGCGTCGACGGAGCGCCGTTCGCCGCGACGTGTGAGTGCGTCGGCCTGCTGACGCTGCTCAACACCGTCTGTATCGGCATCAGCTGCGCCGGCTGACCAAGCTCTCCGGCCGGTGGCTGTCCATGAGGCAGCCACCGGCCGGAGCCACGACCGGTGCGGCCGGCAGGCCCGCGCAAGGACATTCCCGTCGACGAGGACCTGACCATGCAGCCACATGCCGGTGACGACACTCGCCCCCGGGCGAGCCTCCTGACCACCGTACCGACGCATCCGGACGCCACGCGGTCCGCTGCCCAGCCGGTCCACGCCATCAGCACGCGCGGCCTGGTCAAGAGCTACCCGCGGCCGGACGGCACCACCACCCACGCCGTTCGCGGCCTGGACCTCGACGTGCTCCAGGGAGAGACCTTCGCCTTCCTCGGCCCCAACGGAGCGGGAAAGTCCACCACCCTCGCCCTGTTGTGCGCCCTGGCCCGCCCCACCGCCGGACAGGCCACGGTGGCGGGCGTCGACGTACTCAGCCGCCCGGACCAGGTACGAAGACTGGTCGGGATGCTCTTCCAACACAGCGCCCTGGACCCGGACCTGACGGCCGAGCAGAACCTGCACATCCACGCGCGCCTCTACGGACTGCGCCGCCGCCACGCCCGCCTGCGCACCGCCGAGATGCTCGAAGTGGTCGGCCTGACCGACCGGCGGCGCTCCCTGGTCCGCACCCTGTCCGGAGGCATGCGCCGCCGCCTGGAACTCGCCCGCGGCCTGCTGCACGCACCCCGGATCCTGTTCCTTGACGAGCCGACCACCGGACTCGACCCGCACGCCCGCGCCCAGGTCTGGGAACACCTGCGCGACCTGCGCGACCAGCACGGCAGCACGCTCTTCGTCACCACCCACTACCTGGAGGAGGCGGAGAACTGCGACCGCCTCGGCATCATCGACCACGGACGGCTCGTCGCCCAGGGCACGCCGCTCGCGCTGAAGACCGCGATCGGGGACGACCGGGTGGCGCTGCGCACCAGCGACGACGCGGCAGCACGGCAGGTCGTGGGCCGGACCGTGCCGTCGGACCTCGACATCACCCTGGACAGCGACGGGGTGTCCCTGCGGCTACCCAACGGCAGCGCGTGGATCCCCCGCCTGTGCGCGGCGCTGGAAGCCCACGGCATCGCCGTGCACGCCGCGTCCGCGACCGCACCGACGCTCGACGACGTCTTCTTCCACCACACCGGCCGCAGCATCCACACCCCCCGGCCCCACCGCACACCGGCCGCCCCGGTCCCGGGTGGCAGCACGGCAGCGCCCGAGGAGGCCCCATGACCGCACCCGCCCTCCCGGCCCCGGACGCCTCCCGCACCCCGGACGAACCCGGCGCCCGCGACGGCGCCGGCCGCGAGCCGGGGTCCCGCCTGCGGCACGAACTGCGCGCCATCCACGGCCTGGTCCACCGCGATCTGCTGCGCCTGTCCGCCCAGCCCACCCACACCGCCCTGATGCTGCTCCAGCCGGTCCTCTACCTCTTCGTCCTGGGGGGTGGCCTGGCCGCCCTGATCCCGAACTCCTCACTGGGCGTCGGCTACCAGACCTACCTCTTCCCGGGCATGTTGATGATGACGGTACAGACGCCGGCCATCATGGTCGGCATCCGACTGATCACCGACCGGCAGAGCGGCTACCTGCGCGAACTCCTGATGGCCCCGGTCCGCCGCTCCACCCTGCTCCTCGGATGCTGCGCCGGCGGCACCATCGTCTCCACGGTGCAGGGCGCCGTCCTGCTCGGCCTGGCTGGCGCCGTCGGCCTGCCCTACGACCCGCTCCTCATGGCACTGCTCCTCGGCGGCATGATCGTGACCTCCTTCACCATCACGGCCCTGTCCCTCGCCCTCGCCGTGAGCCTGGGCCGGCCCGAGGTCTTCCACATGCTGCTCGGCCTGGTGATGATGCCGCTGCTGTTCCTCTCCGGCGGCTTCTTCCCGCTCCAGAACCTGCCGGATTGGGCCCACGCACTGGCCGCCGCCAATCCGCTGGCCTACGGAGTGGACCTGCTCCGCCGCTGCATCACGCTACGGGTACCGGACCAGGCAGCCACCGTGGGCATCGAGTGGTCCGGCTGGCAACCTCCCCTGCTCCTGGAAGGCGCCCTGCTGGTGGCCGGCGGCGTCGCGGCGCTGCTCTGGGCCGCCCACCGCTTCAGCCGCCCCGAATGACACCCAGATGCGCGACCGAGTAGACCCAGGAACTCCCTGCCGTCGCCCCAACCGGTGCGACACGACTGCCAGACGAACGTTCCTACCTGGCCTTGACGTTCGACCTGGTCGGGTCACTCTTTCAGCACGCGCGCATACGTTTCTGCCTGAGCCGAACGAGTGGTCGAGCGTATCCCCTTGCGGAATTCGGGAAGTCCGAGGCTGTCCGGAACCCGAAAGAGCAAGGAAGACTGATGAAGACCATCCGCCCCCTCACCGTGGCCGTCGTGTCCGCCCTCGCGCTCCTCGCCGGCGGCGTGATCTCCGCCAACGCGATGGATGCAAGGGACGATCCGCCCAAGCCCCCTCTCCCCGCCGACTCCGGTGTCGTTGCGCCGTTGAGCGCGCACCCGCAGTACCAGGGCGAACAGGTGTCCATCCCGGCTGGTGGTTTCGGCTTCGCGCACGTGGCTTGTCCAGCGGGCACGGTGCCCACCGGGGGAGGCGGCCAGACCACCAGCACGCTCACCTTCATCACCGACTCCCTCCCGAACAGCGGGGGCTGGTCAGTCGGTGTGAAGAACACCGCCGACGTCAGTAACAGGGCGTCGGCCTGGGTCATCTGCACCGTCGCATAGGGCGTTGCTCGGGGCTCTGCCTTTCGCAGCACCTCGCCGACCGGATGGAGAAGGCGGCGAGGTGGAGCCCAGCGAGGCGTACGGATGCGGTTGCCGGCACCAGCCGTTCTCCCCGCCCGGTGATGACGCGCCTCGAGGCGCCGTCGGCAACCAACAGCACGCGGACCGGGAGGGATCGGGCCAGTGCGGGCGCTCACTTCAGGGTGAAGAGCAGGTTGACCGAGTTGTAGTAGTTGGGCAGGTGCACCATCTGTGATCCCGGACGCGGCGGGTCGGCCTTCGGCCAGTTCCGCGGGCCCAGCAGATGGTCGGCGTAGTCACTGTGCGGGACCTTCGGCACGAACCAGACGCGGTAGGCGCCGGGCCATGCGTCCGGCTCGAACCGCCAGAGTTGCGTCGCGCGGTCCGCGTCGGTCCGGCAGGCGCGAAGGGTGACCGCGACGAGATTTCCGCCGCTGGTGGTGCCGTCGAGGCAGGTGCCGGTGCCCGCATTGCGGAGTTGGTACGTGTTCTGACGGGCAGGCAGCCGCTGCCAGCCCTGGTTGGCCTGTCCGGTGCACTTCTCGAGCTGCAACGGGCCGCCGGAGCCGGAGCCGCCGAGGCCGACGCACAGCCCCGAGGCCACGTTGACCAGGGCGGTGCCCGTCTGACCGGTCGAGGGCGACGCGGAAGTCGGCACGGCGGAGGCCGAGGCCGAGGTCGAGGCGGAGGCCGAGGCGGACGGGGAGGCGGAAGGGAAGGGCGTGGCGGGAGCGGTGGCGAAAGCCGCCGGGCCGATGACCGTGAGCGGTGTGGACTCCGGGAAGGGGCCGCCCGGGGCCGCGGCCGTTCTGGCAGGAGCGGCTGCCTGGACGGACCCGTCGTTCTCGGAGTCTGCCGGCAGCAGGACGATCGCGGTGACCGCCGTTCCGGCCACGGCTGCCGCAGTGGCCCATTTCACGGCGCCGACCTTGCCTCCGGCGACCTGCGTCCCGCTCAGCGTGCTTGAGGCGAGCTGCGTGCCGCCCCCGCCCAGGGCCGACAGGAAGGAGGCGGGGTTCCACAGCAGGATTCCACCCAGCAGCAGGACGCCCAGACGGCCGTTGACATCGCGCAGGTCGCGCTCGGCCCGTGCACAGCGGTCACACCCCTGAAGGTGGTGCCCCAGGTCCCGGGTGAGGCGCTTGCCCGGTCGGCGCAGCCTGGCGGCGATCTGCCTCCCGTAGTGCCGGCACTCGTCACTCGCCGCCTGGTTCAGGTGAGCGAGCAAGTACGCCTCACGCAGGCCTTCCCGTGCACGCGAGACCAGCGAGCCGACGCCTCCGGCCGATATCCCGAGGCGTGCTGCGGTCTCGGACGCCGGCTCGTGTTCGACGACGGAGTGCCACAGCACGGCCTGCCAGCGCTCCGGCAGCGACCGGTAGGCACTCAGGACCAGTGATCCCTCTTCCGCCGAGAAGACGGCGTCCTCGGTGTCCTGGCCGTCCGAGAGCTGAGCGGCCCATTCCTCGAAATCGTCGGACAGCCGCGTTCGGGCGGCGTTCTGCGCCCATGTGGCCGCCAGCCGGCGCACGCAGGTCAGCAGGTACGGCCGCCAGGCGTACTCGGGTCCGGCACCCCAGGTGATGGCCCGGTAGGTACGGGCGAAGGCCTCGGCGGCGAGGTCCTGGGCGGTGGACAGGTCTCGGCAGCACGTGCGGGCGTAGGCCAGCACCGAGGGATGGTGACGGGCGAACACCTCATCCATCACGTCGCTGACGGCCGCATCAGATTCCGAGGTGTGCCCACGAAGCAGGGCACAAAGTTCCCCGTCGCTGAGGCTTCGGAGATGCTGCTGGCGGGCCGTACCTGGTGTACTCAACACGTGCTCCCGTGTGGCTTGCTGATGACCCGGGCCTCGGTTCCGGGCACATCCGTCATGAGGGTGCGACGCTGCGCCCGACCGGAATTCGCGCAAGTGTGCACCCTTGCAGAGCTGCAAGCAAACGACAGGCAAGAAAACTAGAGCCGTCGCCCTGGATCCACGAACGCGAGCGCTGTGTCGACCACCGCGGCCGCCGCCGTCGTGCGTGGCGGCAACGCCTTCCGGGGCGGAGTCCGGGCCGGAAGTTTCCGGTCCCGAGCCTCCGCGTGGGCGTGGGTGATCCGGGGCCGCTCCGGCGTAGTCCACCCCAGGGTGTCGGCGGAGCGGGTGCGATCGTCCCCTACCATGCGTGTAACGCGCGGCGCGGTCGGGCGTCGCTCCGGACATGGACGACATGCTGCTGTGCTCCTCGCCGGGGTTGCCGAGCCGTGCCTGAAGCCGGTCAGTGAGGGCGAGGCGAGTGCCTTGGCGTCGGCCGGGGCAGCCGTTCGGCCGGGTGATGGTCGGCTTTGACCCAGTTGGACTTCGCGGCGACTGCGGTCAACGAGCGGGCCCGTCCTGGTCGTTGGCGTACGAGGTGCCAGGCCGAGCGGGCGGAATTTGGCGGGCTTCGGCGTCCGCGAGCCGTGGGGGTGTGAGCGCCGAGGCAGCCCGGTAGCAGGAGAGAAGTGGCGGTCCGAGGAACATGTGGGGTGGGAGCGGGACTTCCCGGTGTGTGTTTGTGTGTGGGGGGCTTGTTCATGGACCCGCCTCCGCTGCCGCGGGAAGTCCTGATGCTGCGTGGTTGCCCGCGCGAGAGCCTGCTGGCCCAGGCCCGGGCCGTGGTGGGCAGCGCCGAGCGGGCGAGCGTGTTGGGGGACGGGACTGACGGGGCTGACGGGGCTGGAGGACACGGTCGTCTTGGCCCAGTGGCCCACGCACTGCGATCCCGGGCGCGTGGACATCGTCGGGGGCAGGGGTGTCAGTTAGGACGACCTCCGGGGCAGCAAGCGGCTGCCTTCGAGCCCGCGGTTCGACCTGTGGCTCCCGTCGCTCCTCGAGGACGGTCACGGTGGTCCTTCGGGCAGCTGCCGCTCCATCGACGGCCTGTTCACCCTGCGTCCGCGGCGACCTACCCAGCCCGCGCACCTGATCGGCTGCGAACCCGCCGAACCACTGCTGGCCCCCGCTGTGCCGTCTTCTGTCGCAGAAGGGCGATTTGATCGCGCTCTGGTGCCTCGACCACCATGGCCGACAAGCACCAGGTACCGCCTCGACCCGCACACCATCGAGGCCCGCCCGTCCGTCCTCGGTGGAACCTGATCTTCGGCACCCTCATCGGTCCGTACGCGCCGGACGGCCTCTCGAGCGGGACGTGCCACCTGGACGTGCCACCTGGACGGACAGCACGTCGCTGACAGCGTCCGCCGCGCCCTTGCCCGACACGTCCCGGACCACCGCGGCGACCTGTCCTACGTCGACGGCACAGTGAACCTCCTGCGCACATACGACGTCACCGCGTGTCGGGGTGTTGCAATCGGCGCAGGTTCGCCGGGCCGGATCCGAGTGATGGGCGAGCGTGCTGGTCACAGCCATGGGGCGGAAGCCGTTCGGGCGGCGATTCCCAGTCTGGCCCCACCCCGCACATTCAGGGATAATCGGGCCATATGGGCCGCCTTACGTTCTTCGACGACCGGCGTCTCGCGTGTGACCTCTATGCCGCGGCGAGCCAGAACACCGGCCCCGAACTCGTCGGAGCAGGGATCTCCCGTGTGCTCGACCCGATCGTGGCCCATGACGCGCTGAGCTTGGTGGGAACCGACCCGGCAACCGGTCCTGGGCTGGGCAGTTTCAGTTTCTGGCACCAGTACGACCCCGCGCTGGTCAGGGACCTCGTCATGCACCGGCATCTGGGGGGCGACCCGCAGAGGTCGGCGATTCCGACCCTCCTGCGGACCCCGGCCGTCGTCGTGGGCGCCGCCACCGATAGGTCGCCCGTGCCCGACCCGCGTGCGCATGACATCCTCGCCGCCCACGGGGCGAGTTCCGAGCTGCGCCTGCTCCTCCAGGACAGGCGCGGCGTGTGGGGGGCTCTCGGGCTGCTCCGCTGCGAGGGCGCAGCACCGTTCAGTCAGGACGATGCCCAGCGGGCGGCCCGGCTCGTACCGGCGTTGCTGGCCGCCCTGCGCCGGTACGCGACGGGTGGTCCTCTCTGCCCCGAGGTCCCCCCTCTTTCGGCGGGGGTGATCACCGTCGGTTCCGACCACCGGATCAAGGCCGTCAGCCCTCAGGCGCAGCTGTGGCTGGACCAGTGGTCGGCGCACGCCATCCCCTCGTGGGTCCCGGGAGCCTTCTTCGTGTCGCTCTCCCTCGTGGCCCGGGCGGAAGCCCGTCGTCAGGACGGGGCCATTCCCCTGGTGTGTGCGCCCCCGGCCGCCTCCGGCCGCTGGACCACCTGCCAGGGCCAGGTGCTCGACGCGGACGCCACGGGGGATGTCGCCCTCGTGATCCAGGGGGCCACGTGGGACCTGGTCCTGCCGTCGTTGTGCGAGTGGTATCGCATCACCCCCCGAGAGCGCGACGTCGTTGCGCAGCTCCGCACGGGGGCGTCCGTCAAGCAGATCGCCCGCCGACTGGACCTGTCCGCGTACACGGTCAACGACCATCTCAAGGCGGTCTTCCGCAAGACCGGAGCAGACGGGCGCGACGAACTCAGCGCCGCGCTGACCCGATGACCCGCTGATCTACAGCCTTCCGATCCGCGGTTTGTACATCCCCGAATTCAGGGGGTCGCGGCGCCAGGGATCCGGCCCACCATGAATGAGAAAGGAGACCGGAGCGAAGGCGGTCGGCTCGCACGGCGAGGTAGAAACGTCCTCCCTCATCGAGCGGCTGGCGTACCCAGGGCCGGTCTTATGGAGATCCCCGCACAGGCATGGCGTACAGGCATGGCGTACAGGTAGGGCGCACAGGCGTGACGTGCGGACACTGACACGTCCCTGCCATGTCGGGATCCCCTCCTCATGGAAGGGAACGGACATGACCCACAGCAATCTTCGTGAACCCGCGATCGGGAACACAGCAAGCGGCAACGGTGGAAAGGCCGGATCCGGGCGAGCGGTCCCGCCCACGGGCGGAAGCGCGAGCAGGGCACAAGCGGGTCTGCAGCAGGCCTACTACTACTATGACCTCTCGGGCCAAGGTGTTTTCGAAAGGACTCTGGAAACGCCCGGCCTGGGAGGATCCTTCAGTCAGGTGTTCGCCAGCGTCACGGAATTCTACGCCGACACCGGCAAGTCCTTCATGGGAAGCGCGGCCATGACCGTGCACAACGTAGTTCCCCTGGATGGGGAACAAGTGATCGTCCGCGTGGATTCGGGCTGGCCGGAGGAACTCCCTGTCAGGGTTCAGCTCCTGTACTTCGCCTGAACCCGCTCACGGGCCCGGCACAACCCCAAGGGGACGCGGGCAACCGCGTCCCCGACGCCAACGCCCGACGGCGGTGCCGTTGACACGATGGCCGAGCACCAAAGCCACCGAGAGCGGGAGCCGCACAACGACACCGTGCGGGTGCGGTGGTGAAGAAGGCAGAGCCACAAGACGGCATCCGTTCGGCGGGTTCAGCGAGACACGGTCGCCCATGGGGTCGGTAATGCGCTCGGCGGAGGACACATCGGTGCCCTCGCGCTCTCCCTTGCCCTATGGGACGACGCCCTTCGGCCGGGCCCGCCCCGAGCCGTGGTCAGTTCGACTTGGCCGCACGCTCTGCTTGCAGGGTGCGCAGGAGGTCGAAGGCCGGGCCGTCCAGCGGGCGCTGGGTGTTGCCGAGGGCGATGACGGCGAGCCGCTTCTCCGGGTCGAACCCCACGAAGGAGGAGAAGCCCCCTGTTCCTCCGTTGTGCCAGATCTGGAGGTGGGCGCCCTGCCGGGGGTGCAGGCGGTGCGCCATCCAGCCGAGGTGCACCTGGGCGAAGGGGCTCCTGCGGTACTCGACCGCACGGCTCAGGCGGATCGCCTCGGCGAGCTCTGCGGGGCCGCCGTCCAGCTGTGCCCGTACGAAGGCCACCAGGTCGGTCGCGGTCGAATGCAGGCCCCCCGCTCCCGCCAGGTCTGCGAGGTGCCACGGTGCGGCGGGCCGCCCGCGGCGCACGTGGCCCTGCGCGGAGCGTTCCGAGCGGGTGCCGTCCACCGTCACCATGGTGTCGGTCATGCCCAAGGGGGCGCAGATCTCACGGGTGATGAGGGTCTCGTACTCCGTGCCCGCCCTGCGGGCGAGGGCCAGCCCCAACAACCCGGCTCCGAGGTTGGAGTAGCGGAATCGTTTGCCCGGAGTGGCCCCCAGACGGGTTCCGGCCAGCCCGGCCAGCAGGACGTCGGCCGTGCAGTCGGCGTAGGGATCCGGCTTCGAAGGGCGCAGTAGGGCCTGGAGCAGCATGCCTTTCGGTAGGCGCGGCAGACCGGAGGTGTGCGTGGCCAGATGCTGTAGGGAGATCGTCTGGCCGTCCCGTGACGGAACGGCCGTCCCGGCGGGCAGGAGGTCACCGAGCGGCTCGTCCAGGCGCACCGTACCGGCGGACGCCATGCGGGCCAGGGCCAGGGCGGTGAACACCTTGGTCACCGAGCCGATCTCGAACAGGGTGTCGGGGCCCGGGACACGCCCGTGGTCCGTACCGGTGGTTCCGGCACCCCGTATCTCCACGACGTCATCCGCCACCGCGGCCACCACCACACCGACGTGCTGTTCAGCCAGGCGGTCCGCGGTCTGCTGGGCGAGCGTTGCGAGTTCTTGTGCCATGACGGACATCATGGCGGCATCCCCCCGTGCGACAGGTGCGCCCTGATGATGATTTCCGGCCGTCGGCACTGCGACCTGAGCAGTACGACGAGGCGGTGGCCGGGCTCTGCCACACCCCCGCTGGGGGGCGAACCCTGCGAGAGCGCGGGAGCCTGACCCTTCGTCTACCCCTCACCCCACCCAGGGGAGCGGAGATGGACATGGGCTCAGGACCCGGGCAAGCAAGCGCCCTGCGGCGAGGACTTGCCGCGTGCGCGAGGGGGTGGGACTCGTCACTCGTCCCCTGGGCCCTCTGCGGCGTACGGTCACCCAGTTCTCCGGGCCATGGCCCGGGGGCCCCAAGGGGTGCTTGCGACGGTCGGGGGAGAGGTGAGGCCCAGCGCGCGGTTGTCCTTGCCGTCCCGCATGTGGTTGAGCCAGCGTTCGTACCAGCTCAGGAAGTCCTGGGCCGAGGAGACGTTCGCGTGCCAGAAGCCGTCCGCGTTGCCCGTGACGATGCGGCCGGTGAGTGGGCCGGTCACGCCGATGAGGCACAGGTCGCTACAGCCCATCTCGATGATGTGGAGGAACCGATCTCCTTGCAGCGCGTCCGGGTGGTCCACGTGATGGAACCCCCGCGGGGTGCCGTCCGGGGGCTGTCGGTCCATGGTGAACAGCCTGCAATCCTCCAGCGGGAGCAGGCCGTAGAAGGGGCCGGCACCGCTGCCTCCGAGCCCGACGAGGAACGCTCGGTAGGCTGCCGGCAAGGAGATGTGGTGTTCACGCTCGAAGGTGTCCGCCTGCGCGGAACTGACTCGCGGGCCAACGCGAAACTGGTGGCGCTCGGCACCCATCGAGTGGCTGCGCTGTGCCTGGTAGGGCGCTCTCGCCAACTTGGAGCGTATGCGTGATATGCGGGAGTCCATCGGAGGAGCTCTTCTCTTGTCTGCCGCCACTCTACTGGCTCCTGTCCACTGGCTCCTGAACGAGAAGCCTCCGAGCCTCCGAACCTCCGAGCCGCCTCGCGAGCCTCTGGAGCACGTCCAGCCGTGGGTCGACGGCGCGGGCGATCGACGCGTCCGGGGCCACGGGATACCACTCGCCCGACACGAGCCGACTCGAGCCGGGACAGCCCAACGCGCTGACCTGTGCTGACTCGCAGTCGACGTTCAAGGACGTCTACGGACGAGGTCCGCCGCGCCACCCGGAAACGCCTCACCGGCACCGCGGCGGAATTCGGCGAGGACGCGGAGAAGACGGCGCCGGGCCGATCGGCGGCCGGCTCCGCGGCCACCTCGGCGGCGAAGGCTTGGCCGTGTTGATGCAGGGCGCGGGCTGGCCGCAGATGGCCTGTCAGCTCGCCGGTCTTCAGTGGGCCGGTGTCGACCTGGCGGTGTTGCTGCCGCAGCTGGGCCGCATGACCGCGGGCGTCGGCTGGACCCTCACCGGGAACACCGCGCGCATCGATGCGGAGGGCACCGACCGCTGGGCCGACCTCTCGAAGACGACGGTGCCCGCAGGTTTGGTCCGCTACGTGATCCACGCGTTCCCGGCCTGGCCGGACATGGCGGCCGCCGCCGGCACGACGCCCCCGCCGCGCCTGCCGTCCCGGCGCCCGCTCCCGCCGCACGGCCGGCCGACGCCCGTCAGACCGCAGACTCCGGCTGGACCGTCAGGCCGACCGTTCCAGGCGGGCCAGGGCCCGCTCATGGGCGCGGGCCAGGGCGTCGGCGGTGGGGCACGGGAGGTCCGGGACGACCCCGGTGCCTTCCCAGTTGGTCCCCGAGACCGGATTGACCGACCGGCCCACCGGGATGGACGCCTCGAGGTGTGGATGCAGGGTCCAGCCCTCCCGCGGGTGCGCCCCACCCCTTGTGGTCTCTCCCACCACGACCGCCCGGCCCAGCTGCTGGAGGTCGTACGCGAGCTCCTCGGCGGCGGAGAAGGTGCGTGGGCTGGTCAGCACGTACACCGGCTTCTCACCCCCGAAGCGCGGGCCGGGGACGTACGCCGGCGACCAGGACTGCTCGCGGCGGTCGCCCTCGCGCCAGTGCATGGTGTTCAGCAGGGTGCGCTCGTCCAGCAGGTGGCCGCAGACGAAGGCCACCGTGTCGGGCGAGCCGCCGAGGTTGCGGCGCAGGTCCAGGATCAGCGCCCGGGCCCGGGAGGCCACCGCCAGCGCGGCCCCGAGCGGCTCGGCGGCCCACTCCAGCGGGAAGAGGTTCGGCGTCAGTTCCAGCACGGCCACCCCGCTGTCCAGCATCTCCAGGCGCGTTACGCCGCCCAGCGACGCCTCGAAGTCGCGCCGCATCTCCGCGAGCATCGCAGCGCCCTGCTCTTCGGGTACCCGGTCGGCGTGGTACTTCAGCCGCAGGTGCCGGTCACCGTTGCGGGACTGGAGATCGGCGGTGACCACCCGGCCCAGCTCTTCGGGGGTGGCGACGTCGTAGGCGCCGGCGGCCAGCCGGTCCCGGACCAGGCCGGCGAGCTCTTGGCCGAGTTCGGGGAAGACGTAGTGCGCGGCGAGCAGCCGGGCCAGTTCCTCGACGACGGGGGCGGGCTGAAGGGATGTCAGAGTCGGCATGGCGAGGAGTAGATCACCGGCCTTGCGAAAGAGTCAAGAGCGTTAGACACTTGAGTCATGACGCACAACGACGCGGAGATCGGCGGGGACGCCGGCGGGGACGAGGCGGCCTGGGAGCCCCCGGAGGACGTCCAACACATCGGCGCGCCCGAGCAGTACGCGGCCCTGGCCCACCCACTGCGCCAGCGGCTGCTGTTCGCCCTGACCCAGCGGACGGCCACGGTCAGCCAGCTCGCGGTGCTCCTCGACGCGAAGAAGGGCAACCTCGCCCACCACCTCAAGGTGCTGAGCGACGCCGGACTGATCGGGATCGCCGGCACCCGCACGGTACGCGGCGGCACCGAGCGGTACTACGGGCGGACGGCCCGCAAACTGCTCGTCGCCGAGCCGCAGGCGGTCGGCACCGCTGCCCTGTTCAGCGCCTTCGCCCAGGAGATCGACCGCTCCCCGGCCGACCACCTGCTGCGCCTGCGCCACCTGCGGCTGACCCCGGCCGCTGCCCGCGAACTCGGCGAAACCCTCGCCCGCTTGGTCGACGACGCCGAACAGGCTCCGGAGGGTGAACCGGTGCACGGCGTCCTCGTCTCGCTGTACACCGCCCACGACCCCGACCGGGACGCCTCCTAGGCGTGCTGTCCCGGGGGGTGCGGACGGGGGGGTGCAGCTCTCGGCTGGGGCAAGCGCGGGGATGCGCGTACGTACCGGCCGGCCGGTCAGCTGAACCGCCGTAGCCGTGCGAGCGCAAGGCCTGGGCCGGGCGGTCCTTGCTCGGAGTCGACGCTCGGTCCTCGTGTGTCGGGCAGGACACCGGCGGCGCCGCCGACCGGCTCCGCCGAGACGGTGGGCACCCGCATCGGGGTGGTCCCGAGGACCGCCGAGACCACCGGACCGCCCGACCCCACCACTTCCGCCACGAAACGCCCTCGCCCGACCCCGAGCGTGCGCAGCGCCCGCCCATGGTCGGCGGCTACGACCAGACCCGCGCCGAGGAGCATTACCCGCCACCCCGCCAGCACCGCCCGCCGGGCCGCCCGCGGCAGCTCCGCGACCGACGCCCGCAGCCGCTCGTAGTGGAACGGGACGTGCCGCTCCTCGTCTGCCAGGATGCGGCCGGCGACCTCCGACGTCAGGGGATCGTCGGTCCCCTCACGCAGCGCCCGGTGGTAGTGCAGGGCCACCACCTCCGCGACCATCAGGAGCAGCAACTCCGTCCGTAGCCCCGGCAAGCGACGCAGTCGCGCGAATGCCGCGTCGCTCCAGTGCCCGGCCTGCGTCGTCGCCCCGCCCGCCTCGAGCAGGAGAGCGAGGAGCCGCGCGTGGTTCTTCTCCTCGGCGACGAACAACCGCACCGCTGCCGAGTACGCCGGGTCGCCCGCCGCGTCAGCCTTGGCGAACAGCCCCGAGCTGTCGCCGTCCTCGCCTGCCTGGAATCGCTGGATGCTCGCCCGCACCGCCGGGGGCAGCGAAGCCCCCGACTCCCCCTGGGGGTCGGGCCCGGCTGCGCGGCGGTCCCGTTCGGTCTCGAAGCGATGCGTCCATTCGGCGAATCCCGATGCCCCCATGCCGCTCCCCTCCGTACCCCGCCCCGCCCCGCCCCGCCCCGCCGGCCGGGGCGGGCTCTCCTCGATCACGAGGACGCGGCCGGGGGGTGGTGCCGTTCCCGTTCCATCCTGACGGCGTCACGGTCGCGGTCGCTCCCCGCGGCCGCAGTACGGTGCTGCGGCCGACCCGTGCACCGACGATGTCGGCCTAGCGGACACCGGCCCGGTCCGCGAGGCGAGACCGATCGCGGCCAGAGTCGAGTGCAGATGCCTGGTCCGCTGGCCGTACCTGCGGGTCAGGCTCACCCGCCGGCTCGTCGGCGCCCATCAGGCCGTCGCCGCGAACACCGCGAACACCGCGAACGCTGCGAACGCTGCGAACACCAGGGCCGAGGGCACCGACCGGTGGGCCGATCCTCTGCGCCGCGCGATGCCGCAGGGCCGGGTCCTGGGCGAGGCCCTCGCGTCCCCGGCCTGGCCGGACATCACGCCCGCGATGGGTCGCTTCCCGAGTCGGCACCGGACGGGCGCTGCGGCGGGTCAGTGCCTCCTAGGGGAGCATTCGGTTCTTGAGGCAGGCGGCTCCCTGCGGGAACAGGGGTCGTGCGGGTCGGTGCCACACCCAACGCGGCCTGCCGGGACGGGAGTCGTGGAACCGAAGACGCGGCGCCGCGATCCCGCGGTACTCATCGCAGGGCCGCCGCCGCGGCGGCGGCCACGGTCCCGGGAGTACGGGCAGACGGAAGTGGAACGGGCCGCGGTGCAGGCGACGTACTCGACGGTCCGGACGGCTTCCAGCGTCTCCTGCTGCTTCTTGTTGACGTTGAGGCCGAACGGCGCAACGAGGGCCCAGCGGGTCAGTGTGCTCCGGTCGAGGGCGGAGCGCCCCGGGCGGGCTTCCTCAGCGAGCAGTGACAGTGCCCCCGGAAACCTTCTTTTCGTCCTCTTGACGATATGGACAGGTCTCGTTATCGTCGCACTGACGAAATGAAGGGGGTTCGCCATGGCCGACATCACTCGGCGCTTCGGCTGGCGTCATCTGCGCTCCGCGCCCACTGCCCACATCCGCCACCACAAGCGCGGCCGACTCGTCCACGACGGGCGGGGGCTCAGCTTCTGGTACCGGTCGCTTTCGGCGGCGCTTTCCGAAGTGCCGGTCGACGACCGGGAGTTGGCCATGGCGTTCCACGCCCGTACGTCCGACTTCCAGGACGTCGCCGTGCAGGCCACCGTCACCTACCGGATCAGTGACCCGGCCGAGGCCGCGGACCGACTCGACTTCTCGGTCGACCCGGACACCGGGAGCTGGCGCGGCGCTCCCTTGGAGCAGATCGCCACCCTGCTCACCGAGACCGCGCAGCAGCACACGCTGGACGTACTGGCCCGGACCCCGCTGGCCGTCGCCCTGGTGGACGGCGTCGCCTCCGTGCGGGAGCGCGTCGCCGCCGGTCTCGCCGCCGAGCCCAGGCTCCCGGCCACCGGCATCGATGTGGTGGCCGTGCGGGTCGTGGCGATCCGCCCCGAGGCCGAGGTGGAGCGCGCCCTGCGCACCCCGGCCCGCGAGCAGATCCAGCAGGAGGCGGACCGGGCCACGTACGAACGGCGGGCCGTCGCCGTCGAGCGTGAGCGTGCCATCGCCGAGAACGAGCTGGCCAGTCAGATCGAACTGGCCAGGCGCGAGGAGCAGCTGATCGACCAGCGCGGCACCAACGCCCGCCGCGAGGCCGAGGAGAAGGCGGCGGCGGACGGCATACGCACCGAGACCGAAGCCGCCCGCAAGGTCCGCCTGGCCCGCGCGGACGCCGAGGCGGCGCGCGAGACGGGCGCGGCGCGCGCCGAGGCCCAGGCAGCCTGGCTGCGCGTGCACGACGAAGCCGGCCCGGGCACGCTGCACGCCCTGGCCGCGACCCGGCTCGCGGAGAACCTGCCGCGGATCGAGAGCATCACGGTCTCTCCTGACGTCCTCACCGGGCTCCTCACCAGGCTCGGACGTCCGGAAGGCGGCACGGGCGAGTGAGCCTGGCCCCGCGGGCGGTGCTCGTGCACCGCAGGACCGAGTACGAGGAACTGCTCGCCCGGCACGGGACGCACGGGCAGGCCGCGTTCTTCCTGTCCAGCCGGGGCCGGTCGATCGACGAGGTGGCCCGCCGCCACGAGCGCACGCGCCAGGCGCTGCGGGAGGTGGCCGCGGCGGTGCCGCTCACCTGGCGCAACTCCCGGGTGGAGCGGGCCGACCTGGACCGCTTCCTGTTCGCCCCGGAGGACGTGGTGGTCGTGGTCGGCCAGGACGGCCTGGTCGCCAACACCGCGAAGTACCTGCGCGGACAGCCGGTGGTGGGCATCGACACCGACCCGGGGCGCAACCCCGGGGTCCTGGTCCGGCACCGCTGGGCCGACACGGCCGCCCTGCTGCGTGCGGCGATCGCCGCCGGGGGCCGGGCGGAGGAGCTGACCATGGTCGAGGCCGTCGCCGACGACACCCAGCGCCTTCTCGCACTGAACGAGATCTATCTGGGCTCGCCCGGTCACCAGACGGCCCGCTACCGCCTGGGTTCCGACGGCGACAAGGGCCCGGGCGAGGCCCAGGCATCTTCCGGGGTGCTGGTGGGCACCGGTACGGGCGCCACCGGCTGGCTTCGTTCCCTGTGGCTGGAACGCGGCAGCCCCGCGGGGCTGCCCGCACCTTCCGACCGGCGACTCCTGTGGTTCGTGCGCGAGGCCTGGCCCTCGCCCACGACCGGAACGACGAAGGTCGCCGGTGAGCTGGGGCGGGGGCAGGGGCTGCAGCTGACCGTGGAGTCGGACCGGATCGTGGTCTTCGGTGACGGGATGGAGAGCGACGCCCTAGAGCTGACCTGGGGCCAGAGCGTACGGCTGGGCATCGCGGAAACGTCGCTGCACCTGGTGACGTGAGCGGCGGCGCGCCGTGGTTCCTGCCCAACTGTGCCCGGTACGCGTGTGGGCGCCGCTACGCGTCGGAGTGGACCGCGACCAAGTTCCACCGGCGGCACGCCGGCACTCGATGGTCGCCCGATGAGGACGTCGTTGCGGGCGCCGCAGCCGCTCCCGTCGACGTCCTTCCAGCGCGAGTACGACTCCCACTGGTAGCCGTCGTGGATCTTCTCGGCGATCGGCAGCGCAGTGATCCCGTCCATGACCGTGACTTCGGCGGCCCGGGCGGGGGGAGGCGCTGGAGATGGGGGCGAGAACGGTGAGGACAGCGGCCAGCAGGCCGGACGTGGAGTTCCCCTCGGACCTGAATGGGCCCGACCCGACCCGACCAGGCCGCCCGGCGGCTCGGGTTGCTCTCCCCGGCCGGCACGGTGGAGATCGACGACGAACGACAGGGCAGGTGGACCACGGTGCAGCAGCTCTACTCCGCCCAAGAGGCCGGCCTGCCCCCGTCGTTCGGCCGCTGGTCGACTGATGGGGCGGTGACCACCGCCCGGACCGGCCGCAGTCCTCCGCTCTCCACCGTCCACCGTCCACCATCCACCCGCGATCGCGCCGCTTCCCGTCGGGGGCGATCGCGGTGAGCGTGCCGTGTTCGACGTAGGAGGCCCGCGCAGCCGCGAAGTCCGGGGCGAAGCCTGCGTCGTGATTCCCCCTTTCGTCGCGCGGGTTTTCGACTTTCGTCGCGCCGGTTCCCGACATTCTTCGCACTGCTTTCCGCCCGTAGGCTGATGCAACGCGCCTGTGCCTCGACCAAGATTTCCGCATGACCTCAGACTTCCGCGCCGACCAGGCCCTGCTCACTGTGCTCGGCCCGGTCTACGCAAGGCGCCGCGTCAGCACGCACCACCTGCTGGCCTGCATCAGCAAGGACGACCGGGTCCAGGAGTGCCTCGCCCCGTACGACCTCACGTCACACGTGATCCGCCAGGGCGTTGGGGGGACGGACGAGGAACCCGGAGAGGTCGAGGTCGCGTTGGCCGAGCAGGAGGGCCGCTCGCTCACGCTCAGTGCCGCCGGGGCAGAGGCGCTCGCCCGGTGCCAGGAGCAACCGTCCGTGACCGGCCAGGGCGTCGAGCGCTCGCCGGCCGATCTGCTGGTAGCCATCTTGGACGACGCGGCCTGCGGTGCGGTGGGATACCTGAGCGGATGTGGCGTGGACGTCGTTGCGCTGCAACAGGCCGTGCGGGCGGGACAGGTCCCTGATGTGGCGGACGCCGTCCCGCCGGAGCTGCGCTCCACCCGCGACGCCCTGGTGGGCCGTCGCCGCTACAAGCCGCGTGAGCTGGGGCAGTTCTGGACGACGCTGCTGGTGAAGGTCCTGCCGATGAACGTCGCGGCGCACCCGGTGCTGTGGGCGCGCCTGGAAGCCGGGGAACTTGCCGGTCAGCACCGTGGGAAGGTCCGCACCGACGATGTTCTCCTGGGCATGCTGCGGACGTACGCGGTCGCGCAGGCCTACCCACACCTGACGAGAGGGGCGAAGGGCGACTACGACGGAGGCCGGGTCCTGGTCGAGACCGGAGTGGACCACGTACGGGTACGTGCGGCGATGGAGAGGGCAGACCTCGGCCAGGACGCCGTGCCGCCGCGCGAGCTCCTGAAGGACACGATGGCCGGCGGCACCTCCGACCTGCTGGACCGGTTGCTCAGCGAGCCGGGAAACCGCAGTGCCCGGCTGCTGGCGGCGCTCGGCGTGGAGCCGGCCGCTCTTCGGCGCCCCGCTGGTTCCTGACCACTGCCGATTCCCGACAGCGGACACGCGGCTGACCTGAACGCGGAGCTCGGGTACTGCCCGGTGGGCCGTCTCGTGGACGCGACTCTCCGGTGGCGGGACGACGTGGGATCGTCACACGAGGTCGGCGTGCGGACTGCACCCGGTTGAAGGCCAGCCAGCACCGTCCTGGAGATGATCCGCGTCCCGGAGCACCGGCCGGGCCGGACGCGCAAGGCGCCGGACAACATCCCGGCCGGCAAGGCCTCCGGCAACGGTTCCTGCCGCGAGTACCTGCGAAGGCGCGGTTGCCGGCACACCATCCCTGAGAAGGCCAGAAGGCCAGAAGGCCAGAAGGCCAGAAGGCCAGAAGGCCAGGCCAGAAGGCCGACAGGCGGCCCGCCTGGTCAAAGTGTTCGCATGGCGGATGTCCACCACGCTTCGACGAAGACCGCTACGTCAACCCCGGTATTGCAACTGTCGCAACTGCCGAAACTGCCGCAGCCCTCACCATCTGGCTCCGAACACGATCGACCGAACAAGCGGGCGGCCGAGTTGCGAAGCCCCGCCACCGCCTGGGGCTTTCGTGCGTCACGGGAACGTCAAAGCCACCTCACACCCCTTACGCATCAGCCACCATGGCGCGATGCGCCCACACCACACCGTCGCCCTCGCCGTCACGGCTGCCGCACTCCTCGCCCTCACTGCCTGCAACCCGCAGACCACCGAGACCAATAAGCCAGCCGCGCCCAGCACGCCCGCCCCCGCCGGTCCGGCGCCGGCCGGTTCCGCGCCCGCTGCGAAGACCGCCACCCTTCCCAGCTTCGTGGGCAAGGGCCTCCAGGTCGCCCAGGACGAAGCACAGGCGGCCGGATTCGCCCTCCTCAAGTCCCACGACGCCCTCGGCCGCGACCGACTCCAAGCCCTCGACCGGAACTGGAAGGTATGCAGCCAGACCCCTGCCCCCGGTGCGAAGGTCGACACGAGCACCACCGTGGACTTCGGCGCTGTGAAGCTGGAGGAGTCCTGCCCGGCCGCCGACGCGCCCGCTCCGAAGCCGGTCGGCAGCACCATGCCGGACTTCGTCGGGCAGGGCATGAAGGCGGTCCGTGGCGCGCTCCCCTCCAACGCGAGCATCACGGTGAAGGACGCGCTGCAGGGCCGCATGGTCCTTCAGGAGTCGAACTGGAAGGTCTGCTCGCAGGACCCGAAGCCGGGGACCGCGTTGACCGGACAGCCGCTCGCGTTCACCGTCGCCAAAGCGGAGGAGTCCTGCCCGTAGCTTTTGCGTCTCGGGGCAAGACCGGCGAGACCGGCGAGATCGGCGTGGCAGGACCGGTGGGTGTACGCCCATCGCGCGGGGCTGACGTGCGACAGTACGGCTGGAGGACCGGGCCCACGGGTGCCCTGGTCCGGGTGGGCGAGCCGTCCTGCGGTGCGAACGCAGAGCGTTGGGTGTTGGGCGTCGGCACCGATGTCGGCCCGCTCGGGCATGATCGACTCCGATCAGACTCGGCGGTGGGGTGGCATGACGTGGGCGAGTGGCAGACCAATCCGACCTTTGCGATGTGCAGGGCGTTGGCGGGCGGGGCGGACCTGTCCTCGTTCGCCGGCGGGCCGTTCGACGTGCGGGAGGTGGTGGCCGGTATGCGGCCCGAGGTCAAGGACGGCTTCCTGTTCGGCGAAGTGCCCTGGACGCACTTCCCTCAGGGGAATCGGGTCAGGGAGGCCGTGCACTTCCTGCATTCCGGAGGCTCACCCGTCCGCACAGGAACGGGCGTGGTGCACGGAATGTGCGGCAACGACATGAGGGCCGCCGTCGTGCTCGCCGTGCCGTTCCTGATCCGGATCGCCGCCGACACCCACCACCCGCACCGTGGCGACGCGCTTGCCGCGGTCTCCTCCCCGGCCCGCGCCCGCCACTTCGGTGTCGCCTCGCGCGACGAACTGCTGCTTCATCGTGGCGATACCCAGGACGACGACCTCTACGACGACTACGGCGTCGAGGTGACCGGTTACCCGGCGGGTTGGTCGGTGGCCGCCGCCCGGGCCGCGATCACCGCCGACGTCGCCCTCCTGCTGCCCTTGCTCGGCGACCCCGCCCCGTCGATCCGTATCGACGCCGCCTACGCACTGGCCACGGCAATCGACCCCGACCGTACGGTCCGTACCGCCTTGCGCACCCGGTTCGCTGCCGAGCGGGACCCGATCGTCCGCGCCGCTCTGGTTCTCGCCACCGCCGAATCCACCCGCGCCCACCCCCACCCGCCGACCACCGCGTGGATGCGAGAGCAGTGGCGGGACCGGACACAGGCGTCCGAGGTCCGGCTGGCCGCCGCGATCGGCTGGCTCTGCCTCACCGACGAACCCGTCCCCGGCGACCTGCGCGCCGCCGTCGACGAGCTCACCACCGACGAGCGCGCCCACGCCATGGACGACCTGCCCTGGATGGCCACCGCCGGCGGATCCGGCGAGACGGGACTGCAGCACTGCGCCCGAAGGATGCTCCACCCCGAACAGCCCGATCCGGCATGGTGCGACGACCCATGGGCCCCGGGCCATTGACGGCAACCGCCGACCCCGCGGCCAGTACGCGCCGATAGACGCTCCCGGCTCCTGGGCGTGTGCGCGGGCGGGGCGGGGCGGGGCCGGGTCGGAGTCGCAGTCGGAGTCGGGAACCGGCCGGTCTGTCGCCGGGGGCGGCGGCGTGGCAGAGGGCGGTGTGCTGATGGCCCGAGACTGGTGGACGGTCGATTCCGGAGACGCGCACGCGGGCACGGCAGGTGTGCTCGGCGGCGGTGGTGAGCCGGGTCCGGCGTACTGCGATGTCGGGATCGGCCCGGGCGCGCCCGGAACGCGGAAGGCCGGGTCCGCCCGGCTGCCTGGCCGGTGGGGTTCTGTGGTCGCGTCTGGCTTGCCTTGATGGGGGCCGGTCGGGGTCTTCCTTCGGTCGTGGGGTGGTTGCGGTATCCGGGTGGCTGTTTCGAAGGGGATGCGGCCGATCGCGGTCGGTGAGATCCGGGTGCCTCAGGGGTGACCCGCCCCATAGGGCCCACGTCACATACGAACCGGGATAGTAGCCTCTAAAGGTCTCATATCGACCCTTGGTGTGGGCTCCCACCTGCGCGGATTCTTCCCACCCGCGGGTGCCGCTGGTGGTCGGGGACTGCGAGGGTCGTTAGTAAGAGGGGTCGTTGCCAGGGGGTCGGGCCGTCTGTAGAACTGGATGAGTCGCCAGGCGGCACGGGTGCTTCACCCGCCGCCGACGAACCCCTCTCCACCGCGTGAGTGGCTCACGCATGTCTTCGACATGCCTGCGACCGCCCTTGTTCCCTGTGGAAGGTTCCCCTCCGTGTCCAACGCCATCATCCGCCGCATCGCCACCTCCAAGAAGGCCCTCGCGGGCACCGTCGTCGCCCTCGGTGTCGCCGGTTCCATGCTCGCCACGGTTCCCGCTCAGGCGGCGCCGATGAGCGCCAAGGCGATCGCGCAGCAGATGATCAAGGACCCGGCCCAGTTCGCCGCGTTCGACAAGATCATCTCCCACGAGAGTGGTTGGAACCACACCGCGACCAATCCCTCCTCGGGTGCGTACGGCCTGGCCCAGGCCCTGCCGGCCTCGAAGATGGCCTCCGCGGGCGCCGACTGGAAGACGAACCCGGCCACCCAGATCAAGTGGGGCCTGGACTACATGAACGACCGCTACGGCAGCCCGGTCGGCGCCTGGAACTTCTGGTCCGCCAACCACTGGTACTAAGCCACCAGCGGACAACCAAACTGATGAGAACGCCCGGCCCGGACTTCCCGGCCGGGCGTTCTCACGTCCACGTCCACGTCCGCCGCGTCCGCCGGCTGGCCACGACTTCGGCACCCGCACCCGCACCGGCACCCACACGGGCAGCCCGGCGCGCAGCGCCGCCCCAGTACCGCCGATGGTGTTCGGATCAGCGATCTTGGCGGCCGTCAGCGCGGACACGATCGAGTACAGGGCGCTACCACCGCGCCCGTGCCGAACAGCGATCCGGCAGCTGATCCACTGCCCACCACGCGACGCTACCGGGGGCCGGCGTTGCCGATTTCGACTGCCAACGCGGCCATCGCGCGCAGGCGCTCGTAGTGCTCAATCGCGCCGCCCTCATCATCGATCAACGGCAGGACCTTCTCAACGGCCGCGAGACAGCTGAGCAGGGCATCGCGGCGCTCCGCATCAAAGGGTTCCGACAGCGACGAGGAGACACCGACGGCGATCGACGCGTCGAGATAGACCATGTCTTCGCCTTCGATCTCTCGACGGCACATGTTTGCTGGGAATGGCGTGCGCATGTGTTCTTCCCAAAGCCGTGAGAGCCGTTCCCGTTCCGATGCGTTCATGTTCGAGATCATGCCCCGCAGACCAGGCATCGTGGGAGGCAGTGCCCACGGAGCCGTCGGATGACGGTTCGACCGTGCTTCCTCGCCCATGGAAAGGAAGCGCGCCGGCCGACATGTCGGTGCAAGCGCGTCGGCGCCGTGCTGGAGCCGGACGAAGAGCGCCGAGGCGACCGGTGGTGTGGGCGCCGGGTCCGCTACGACGGCACCGCCGTCGGGGTCGCCCGCCGGCCATACGACGTCCGCGCTCGCCTCGCCTCGCCTCGCCTTCCTCGCCGAGGCCGGGCCTGAGAACGCCGAGGACATGGACCTCACCTACCCCGAACTCGATCGGCTCCTGGGTGACGTTGCCCAGATTCTGGTGGGGCACTACGCATGACAGGTCTCCTTCCCGACGAGCTCGGACGGGACGACCACGCGGACAGCGCTGTTGCCGCGTCGCCCCGGCCTGTTCCCGATCGTTCGCGGGGTCGAAAGCGGAGCGATAGCACTGGTGGGTGAAGTCGCCGGGGCTCAGGTGCCGCCGGACATCCGTCCTCGAAAGCCATGGGCACATGTAGAGCCTGCCGTGAGGTGCTCTGCGGGGTGCTTTCTGGCCGAGGTAGCGGGTCCGCCGAGTGGGGGCCTGAGGACGGTCCAGGTCGGGGCCGCGTGCATGCGACCTGATGCGAACCAACTTGCCCGATCGAGTACTTGTCCGGGCCCTGTGCGCGTGGAAACATTCCACCGCGCATCCTTGGGGGGCCGGGGCGGATCGCCTTCGGCACTCCTCATGTCATGGTTCCGTCCCGTGAACGAACAGACAGCCAGGAGTGCATTCCTCATGGTCAGATCGAAACTGCGGACGTTCTTGCTCGGTGCCGGCAGTGCGGCCGTCATGCTGGCCGCCGTCCTCCTCCCCGTCGACGCGTCCGCCGCGGCCCCGCCCTCGGGTCCGGTCGCCGCGGACGCCCGGGGTGCGGCGGCCGGCACGCACGTCGGTCCCGCCGCCGGGTTCTGGTCCTGCACCGTTCCGCCCGGCTACACGTACACCACGACTTCCAACACCTCCACTTGCGGAATCAGCAGCACGCGGTACTTCGTCCAGCCGCCCGCGGACAACCTGTGGGCATGCACGCTCCCCGCCGGCTTCACCTACATCTCCGTGCAGAACACCTCGGACTGCGGGCCCGGCGGCAGCAGCATCAAGTACTACCTGCGCACCCCGGTGACCAACCTGTGGGCATGCACCACGCCCGCCGAGTTCACGTACATCTCCGTACAGAACACCCTCGACTGCGGGCCCGGGGCCGGCACCAAGTACTACCTGCGCACCCCAGCGACCAACCTCTGGGCGTGCACCCTGCCCGCAGGCTTCACGTACATCTCCGTGCAGGGCACGACGACCTGCTCGACCAGCGGGACCCGCACCAAGTACTACCTGCGCACTCCGGAGTCGAACATGTGGGCGTGCACGGTTCCCCCGGGGTACACGTACATCTCCACGCAGAGCACCAACGACTGCTCGATCAGCGCAACGACCACCAAGTACTTCATCCGGGCCTACTGACGCCCCCTGCGCCCGGCCCGGGCCCGGCGAGCACGCGACGTCCGGCCGCCGGTCAGGGCCGGGCCGCGGCCGGGACGGTGACCGAACGGCAGCGCAGCGGGGGCCGTTGCCCTTGAACATCTCTTGCTGAGGTCGTTGACCTGCGGGTGAGGGAGGGAGCCGCCCCCCGGGCGGCGGCTTCCTCCTCGTCGTTCCCGGCCCGCCTCGTCGAGGGGCGCAGTGGGCCGACGGGTGGCGGCGGATGCTTGCCGCCCCTACTGCGCGGAGCGGAAGTCGTAGTAGCTCTTGCCCGCGACGAGGACCGAAGTGAAGGAGACGGGCAGGCCCTTCCCGTCGCGCGGTACTTCCTGGGAGGTCTGGCGGGTGAACCCCAGCGAGACCCCTGGCACGAAGACGTTCTCCGGGTCCTCGGCGTCCACGGTCCACCCGCGCTCGCGCAGGTCCGCGAGGATGGTGTCGGCTGGCGTCGTGAAGACGTCGTGTCCGTCCAGGAGGACACGCGCGGTGCATTGCCGGCCCTCGCCGGGCCACCACAGTTCCACGGCCGTCGCGTGGTCCTCCGCATCGAAGAAGACGGTGTAGCCGACCCCGTCGAAGTCGCCCATGATCCGACGCGCCCGCCGGGACGTGGGACCGACCACCCGCGGCTCGCCCCAGCGTCGGACCGCGGCCAGAGCCTCCTCGTACGGACTGCCGAGGCGTACGGGTCCGGCGGCGGTCGGCGGTGCCAGGAGCAGATCCATGCAGTTTCTCCGATTGTCTACTTGAGCACTTCGTGGTCTATTGTCCACTCCTGTTTCCCGGCATCTTCTGGAGCTTCTTGTTCACCTTGAGGCTCTCGACCATGTCCGCGATGTGCGTGTCGTACGTGTCGTACGTGTCGTACGTGATGGATTCCGTTGGCTTTTGCCTCGCCCCTCTTGGCGATGCTGCACCCGAGCGCGTCGCCCGAACACGGTGCCTCACCGACGCCGTTGCCGAGCTCGCCGATGGCACCGCCGACCAGCGCCGCGTTCCGGTCGCGATCGGCGCGCCCCCTGCGTCGCGACCGCGGTGAGGTGGTGTGACTGCCGGCAGTCCGGCAGCTGCCGTTTCGAACAGTTCGCGCCGGTTCTTCGGCCTCTCCCTTCAGGCTGCTGCCGACGACCTGCTCAGCGTGTCACGGCAGGTCACGAATCACGCGTAGCGCGACGCGGCGCCCACTGACTCGAGGCAACGCATGCCTTATACACCGACTCTGGCCGAATGTGCCTCTGGCTCATGCGGGAGGGAGACGGAAGCATCCAGGCCGTCGGTAGAACGACCACGAGCCAGGAGAGACCATGTTCGCTCGTACGTCACGTATCGCTATTGCAGCAGCTACCACCATCCTGACCCTAGGTGCGGCCGCCGCCACCGCGAACGCAGCGCCCGCCCCGAAGAACTGCGTGCTCAACATCGATTCCGGCAGCATGCAGTGCTATGACACGTTCCGGGAGGCCGTCACTGCCTCCACCAACGGACGGATCACCGACGCCCCGCTGTCGGCGAAGCACATCGACCAGAAGCTGGCTGACCGCCTCAAGGGATCCGCGGGCACCACGACGGCGGACGCCGTGCAGCTCGGCGTCATCTACACGGACTCGAATTACGGCGGCTCCGCCCTGGTGTTAACCGGCGGCAGCGGCTGTCAGAGCGGCAACGGCCGTGACGCTCAAATCAACCTCGAAGGTACCTGGAACAACTCCGTCAGCTCGCTGACCACGCTGTCTTGCTGGCTGGAGCTGTGGGACGCACCCAACACCTCCGGTGTTCACCAGGAGTACCAGCAGTCGACCTCGTACGTCGGGGACGCGATGAACGACCGGGCGAGCTCGGTGGCCCTGCTGTAGGACACCCGGCGCGCAGCGACGCCCCGTCCCCGCGGATGGCGGGGGCGGGGCGTTCCGCTGCGTGCCGGCACGTGCATCCACCACGGGAAGGCCTGGTACTGCGGGGGAGGCGTAGCTTCGGGCACTTGCCGGCCCGCGGAACCGGCGGCGATCAGGCGGCGTATCGCTCGGCTCTGGGGGTTCGTTCCATGAGACGGGCGGCGGCTTGTCCGGTGGTGATGCGGCCGTGCAGCACGTTGACGACGACTTCGGTGATGGGCATGTCGACGCCGTGGCGGCGGGCGAGTTGGAGTACCGACTCGGCGGACGCCACGCCCTCGGCGGTCTGGCGCGTGGCGGCGGTGGCCTGGGCGAGGGTGAGGCCGCGGCCGAGGTGTTCGCCGAAGGTCCGGTTCCGCGAGAGGGGGGAGCAACAGGTGGCCATGAGGTCGCCGACTCCCGCGAGGCCGGAGAAGGTGAGGGGGTCGGCGCCGAGGGCGAGGCCGAGCCGGGCGGTTTCGGCGAGCCCCCGGGTGATGAGGACGGCGCGGGAGTTGTTGCCGAGCCGCATGCCGGTGGCGAGGCCGACGGCGAGTGCGATGACGTTCTTGACGGCGCCGCCGAGTTCGCATCCGATGACGTCGGGGGTGGTGTACGGGCGGAAGTGGGGAGTCTGGGCGAGGGCTTGGAGGCGGGTGGCTACGGTGTCGCTGGTGCAGGCGATCGCGGAGGCGGCGGGTTGCCGTACGGCGACCTCGCGAGCCAGGTTCGGACCGGACAGGACGGCCACGCGGTCGGAGGGGATCCCGGTCACCTCGGTGATCACCTGGCTCATGCGCATGCCGGTACCGGTCTCGACGCCCTTCATCAGGCTCACGACCACGGCGTTCTCGGGGATGAGCGGCGCCCATCGGGTGAGGTTCGTGCGCAGGGCCTGAGCGGGGATCGACACCACGACGACCTCCGCGCCGCAGGCGGCCTCGGCCTCGTCGGTCGTGGCGGTCACCCGTTCGGGGAGGGAGATGCCGGAGAGGTAGCGGGGGTTCTCGTGCCGGGAGTTGATCGCGTCGGCGAGTTCGGGGCGGCGGGCGTGGAGAACGACCTGGTTGCCGGCGTCCGCGAAGACTGCCCCCATGCTGGTGCCCCATGATCCGGCTGAGAGGACCGCGATGCGGGTCATCGGCTCTCCAAGGTGGTAGGCGCGTCGGTGCAGCGTAGTGGGCGGCGGAGCGTGACAGCGACCTCCCGCCGGCCACCCAGGGAGGGCAGGCGGCGGGCTGCGTCGGCGAGCACGGCGCAGGCCTGGTCCTCGCCCAAGTGGCGGGCGAGGTCATCGGCCGGCGCCTGCCACGGCTGAGAGAGGTGGCGCCATGTCGCGGGCTCGTCGGAGCGCTCCCGGACGTGCTCGATCTGAAGCCCCGCTGCCTCGTCCCGGTGCTGCCGGACGGCTCGGTGTTGCGGTGTACGGCACCGGTGACGACGGCCCGGGCGCCGGGGGTGAGGAGGCGACGGACCTCGGCGAGCCCGGCGACGGGGTCGGATGCGTGACCAAGGGCGTCCACGCGCACCACGCTGCCGGCGCTCGTGTCGGGCATTCCGATCGGCCCCACGGTGCCCACCCTGAACGTGGGCCTGCCGGCAGGCAGGCAGGCAGGCAGGCAGGAAGGAAGGAAGGGATGCGGGGCTCGGGAGGCGGTGAGTGCGATGGCGCGCGGTGACATGTCGATGCCGACCACGGTACGTGCAGGGGGCATCGACGTGTGCGCAGCCGGGAGCGGCCGCTCCTGTGCGAACGGTTGTCGTCACAGGCGGCCAATGCGCTGGCGGCGCACCCTACTGAAGCCCGGCATGCCGCCACCGATCCCACTCGGTGGGTCCCGAGGCCCTCAGTCGACCGGCCGGATCAGGTCAGCTGAGGGCCTCTCAGTTCAGCACTGGCGCCGCAGCTGTTGGGGTGGGCAGAGTGCCGAATCGTCACACCGCCCCGAGGCGGCGGAATTCATGGGTGGCCAGAGGGAACAACGACGAGAGAATGTTCGACTGAAGCTCTCCGGTAAGGACGGATGCGAGAAATTCTGAACATGATACGGGGTAATGTTCCCATCGGTCGCTCACCTCGTTCACCATGACGGTCCATTCGTTCGGCTCAAGGCCCGGAAGGACGAGCCAGTACAGGCATTCTCCGTTGTCCGTGGTCGCCCATGGGATGACTACGGATCCCTCGGTGTCCAGTTCTGCCGGCTTCTTCTCGACTCTCCACAGGTCCACCAGGTCTTCGAACTGGTACTTGGCCCACTTGAGGAGGTCGTAGTGCCGGTTGGGGCAGTCGGGCTCCAGGACGTAGAGGTAGTCGTCCCAGTTGCTTCCCCCGTAGACGCCGATGAGCTCCTTGTAGTCGTCGGGGAGTTCGACCGCGAGGGTACGTTCGACTTCGACCCAATCCTTGTGGCGGGGCTGGCCCGGCGCCGGGGCGATCTCGAGAAGACGGGTTAGGGCGTTGGTCACGGCGCGGGTCCTGTTCCTAGGGTTCGGCGAGTCCGGAAGGACGTGGTGACGGCAGGCGGGCAGGTATCGGCGAGTCGCACCTGCTCGACCGCTCTCGCCGCTCCTTCGGCCGATTGGGAAAGATGCAGTGTTGCCTGATTCGGTTGCTGCGGTGCTGGATGATCTTGAAGTCGTCCGATCCATGAGCCGCTGGCCCGCGTGATCCCAAGTGAGCACGACGTTCGCGGTCCTCTGCTCGCAGAGGTCGTGCCGTTCCAGGGGGCGCCAGTCGCGGCGTACGACGGGTGGGGCACCGGCCGCGACGCCTCCGTATGGCTTCCGGCGCCGTCGTACGCATACCACTCGGTCCGGTCTGCTGAGTTCAATCCTTGCGGGTGCCTTTCGGGTGCGGTGGGGCTTACGAGGGCAGGCAGCGTTTCAACGGTGGTTCAGGAGGCTGATCCCGTCACGGCTGCCGCAGACAGGAACACTCGATGTCCCACTTGGGTGGCGGTGCAAGAGGTTGCCGGACGGGTGCGCTCGATATTGTCCCGGGAGGGGCATGTCGTAGCGCTCTGGTCGTGGGGTGCGGAAGGGGAGGGACGTTGCTGATCCAGGCAGTTGGAGCGGTGCTGCCGGCGGCGCTGGCGGTCGCCCTCAGCCCGTTCCCTCTGATCGGGATCGTGCTGATCCTGGCCGGCCGGCACGGCCGGCGTAACGGCCTGCTGTTCACGGCCGGGTGGATCGTCGGGCTCGGGATCGCGGCAACGCTCGTCGTGGTCGTGTTCGGTGGAGCAGACGACCCCGAAAGCCCTTCGTCCGCGATCGCGGACTGGGGACGCGTGCTCGCCGGAGCGGCACTCATCGTGCTGGGGGCGCGCACATGGTGGCAGCGTCCGCGGGCCGGTGACGAGACCGGGACGCCACGCTGGATGGCGTCACTCGATGACCTATCGGCCTCGCGGGCGCTGCTCCTGGGCCTGCTGCTGTCGGGCGCCAACCCGAAGAACCTCGTCCTGACGGCCTCGGCGGCCACGTCGATCGTCGAAGCCGGGGCTCACCACGGCGACCTCGTCGTGGCCGTCACCGTCTTCGTTCTCATCGGATCCTGCACCGTTCTCGGAGCCGTCGTCATTCATCTCCTCGGCGGACAGCGCGCGGCGTTGTTCCTGGACAGCGTCAGGCAATTCATAATCACCAACAGCGCCGTGATCACTGCGATCGTGCTCCTCCTTCTGGGTGCCAGCATCCTGGGCGACGGACTCACCGGACTTGGACGCTGAGTTCGTACATTGCCAAAACGGCTGAGGCTTCAAGCCGAGCGATCGGCCGGACCGGATTCTTGCCGACCCTCGGCACCGGCGGCCGGGTCCGACGCCTTGGGCTTCTTCGCCTTCGGTTTCTTCGCCCCGGCGGAACTGGGGAGACGCAGTGCCCGCGGGTAGGGGTCGCGCACCACCACACCCCGCTCGGAATCCGATCGCGATCATGGATGAGATAAACACCTACAACCATGGTCCTGACGAAGTGAGGTTGGTTCAGGAGGCGGCCGCGGTCGCTCTTTCCTGGGCGCTCGGGGGAGAACTGACACGCCAGTAGTCGGATCTGTTGAAGATCGGCTACCACATGAGCGGCCACGAAATGCTGGGGGCGGCGACGTGGGTCCACGACTGGCAGAGGGCTCTGCGCGTCGTCCTTGACGGTGCCACCGACTGCGAGGAGAGCCGGCAGCGTGTGGTTGAGGCGACGGACACGGCGCTGCGGGAGATGCAGAGGCACCTGCATCACGTGGTTGAGATGGATTGGTGGTTTCGCAGCCAGGACTGGCCGGGTTACCACGAGGTCCTGCGCCGGATCATCGCTGCCGGCGGACCGGAGGCCCAGGAGGCGCCGGGTCCGGCCGATATCGCCTCGTAGCGCCAGGCACTCGGCGGGAACGTCCTCGCCTGGAAACACGAGCGCTCCCGCCCACCGCGGCAGTAGGGGCAGGCCCCGCCTGGCCTGGCCCTTCAGCCCCGTGCTGCCCGCCTGTACTGAGCTGATTTCCACCGGCTGATACCGCCTTGAACGGCCGCTCGGACTGCCAGGTCCGCTGCCCGGTGAACGGCTCCACCGGCATCGGCTCACTGCTGAACACACCGCCCATGCGGGAGAGATGACCGTCTCACGGCTGTCGGTGGCCCGTTTTACGGTGGCATGCATGGCCCACGTTGTGCAGAGTGACGGTTTCCCGGCCTCGGCGGCCCAGGCCCGGGAAGGAACGGTGTTCCCGGCGGGTTCCGGGGGTACGCCCGCCGAGCAGACGGACTGGGACAGCAGGATCGAGCCTGTCTCGGGGAACGGCTGGGTCATGCGGTGGCGAGCACTGTCCTGGACGGCCGTGAGGTCGCCGTCGTCCGGACCTCGGACGCGACGGTGCGGATGCTGGACATGGCCACGGGCTTGCCCGTGGGCGAACCCCTGACCGGCCACGAAGACTCCGTGCGGGGCCTGACGACGACAGCCCTGAATGGCCGTCCGGCTGCCGTCACTGCGGGCGATGACGGGACGGCGCGGCTGTGGGACCTGGCCACCTGCGAACAGATCGGCGACCATCTCGTCTACGCCTACAGTGACGTGTGTGCGGTGGCCATGGCGGTGCTGGACGGCCGCCCGATCGCCGTCACCGGGGGCGCGGGCGACACCATGCGTGTATGGGACCTGGCCACCTGCGAAACGCTCTACAGCCGGCCCACCCCCGAGCCGCTCGCGATTTCGGCCGGACTGGTGGACGGCCGTCCGGTCGCAGTCACCACCGCCGAGCCCGGCCTGACCGACGGGCGGCGCATGGCGAGCCAGGTCCTGCAGGTGTGGGACCTGATCGGCTGGGAGCCCGTCGGACAGGTGGTGGACGGTCCAGGGTTCTCCGAAGCCCAGGCACTGACACCACGAGGCCGACTGCTGGTCTCCACCCGTGCAGGACTCGCCGCGCTCACCCACCACTGACAAGCCCACCGCACCGGTGATCCAAACATCAGGAGTGAGTGCTGCAACAGCAGCATCCGATCCGCCTCACGATGCTGCGGGAGGTCCGGGGCGTGGGTGTCTGAGCCGCCGGCCAGTGGGTCGCGGCCGGCCTGTTTCCGTCGTCCCGTTTCTTCGCTGGCCCTCTCCCTCGCACCGCGTCCCACGCGGGTCGTTTCGCCGCCTTCGTAGTGTCGGTTGCCGGTGGAGGATCCAACTGCGGGAGGTGTTGGGACGGCCTGGGTGTGGGCGGGTACGCGGGCGGGGCAGGGTCGCAGACGGGATCCGGCCGGTCCGTCGGCGGGGGAGCGGGGGCGGTGTGCTGAAGGGCTGGGGCTGGGGCTGGGGCTGGTGGACGGTGGACTTCGGGGACGCGCACGCGGGCGCGGCGGGTGTGCTCGTCGGCGGCAGCGAGCCGGGCCCGGTGTACTTCGACGTCGGGAGCGGCCCGGACGTGCCGTCGACCACGCACTGGTCGGCCTACGACGGCCGGGCCCGCCGCCCGCGTGCCGAGGCCCTCCGGGCCGTGTGCACGTGCGGATGGCGCGGGGCTGCGGAGTATCCCCTGGACTGGGGCACGATCGGCTACCAGCCCCTGTACGAAGCAGACGTCGACCTCGCCGGGCCACTGGCCGATTGGACCGCGCACCTGTCCGCCGTCCGCGAGGCGGCCGTGCCGCTGCCCGAGACGCTGGCCACGCTCCTTGGCGCCGTGGCCGAGCAGTTGACCGTTACGGCCGCGGACGCGCCGTTGGCCGCGCTGCGCGCCGCGGGTGTGCTGGAACGGATCGCTGCCGGGGCCGGCCGGACGGCCGCCGGCGGGCTGCGCGACGACGGCCTGTCCGCCGAATCGGTGGCCACCGCCCTCGGCACCACCTACTCCAAGGCCCTGGTCCTGCTCCTGTCCGCGCAGGACGGGTAACGGCACGCACCACAGCGCCCATGGTGGTCCGACCACGACGTGTACCAGCCCGAGTACGGCTCCAAGCGCTATCACCCCCGCTTGCCGGAGACCTTGCCCTCGGCTTCGAAGCCTCGAACCGGATCACCATCGGAGAATGCCCTGCGCGTGCTCGCCGGCCGGGCCGCCGACAACACCCGCATGGGCAGGACCCAGACAGGTGTAGGTCGGTCAGAGGCCGCGGTCTGCGCCCACCGGCAGCGGGCTGCGCGGGGCAGGGAGGTGGGACGCGGGAGGTGATGCGGTGTCAGGGCGGGTGCGGCGTCGGGGCGGGTGCGGCGTGGGAGCGGGTGGAGAGAGAGCGGGATGCCGCGGCTGCCCGGGCGTGAACCTCAGAAGCAGCCCTTCGCTGTCATGTGGGTCTTCGCCGGTGTGTCGGGAGGGCCGATTTGGAGGATGCCCTCGATACAGGTGAAGCGGGAGGCGGGCCGGTTGCCGTCGGCGCCCGCCGGGGCGAACGAGAAGTCGTTGGTGTGGGTCTGCCCGGCGGAGAGTGGCACGGGGAAATGGTCCCCGCCGTTGGGCTCCGGTGGGATGAAGCTCTCCTTCCCGTCACGGGTCGACCATTCCCAGCCGAGGGCGACGTCGACGGGCGGCCCCTGCTTCTTGATGTAGGAGAGCTTGACCCTCTCCAGGGAGCCACTCGGTGTCTTGCACGCCTGGAACCGGAATTCGCCGTTGGTCAGCGTGACCGTCGCGGACGACTGACCGTAGACAGGGCTGTTCCCGTTGGCACAGGTCAGCCAGGGTGCTGCGTTGGCTTGAATCGGCACCCCGGCCAGAGCGATCACCAGGGGGATTGCCCCGGTGGCGACCGCGAGAAGGGTGTGCTTCCGCGTCCGTGTGGTCATACGGGCCTCCGTGTTTCCCGTGCGGCAGGCCGGGCCCCACTCGGCGTGTGCCTACCGCAGGAGCGGATTCCGGGGGAGCCCCCACACACCACGGTCCCAGAGGGCTGCGCCGGCTGCCACCTGGCTGCCGGGTGCGCTCTCTTGGCGTCATCGACTGACTTCATGTGCCCGCGCAGGATCTGTCTGCCGGGTCCCCTTCAATCGGTACGGCTTCCGCGCGATGTCGAGGAGTAGGTCAGGGATGTCGTCGAAAACCGTGGTGTCAGGGCTAGATCACGGCAGCCGGGAGGTCGTGCCAGCCGCGCACGAACAGATCGTTGTTCGCCTGCACGACGGCTCCCCAAACCAGTTGGCCCTCGGTCAGCAGCACGTCCTGGCCTTCAAGATCTCCGCCAGCGGATCCTCCCGCTCCACGCAGTCGGACCTGGGCATGCGCAGGCATCGGAACTTGTCGAACCAGGAGAAGCGGCGCGGCGCCTCGCCGAGCGATGCCCGGCACTGGGCGATGACCATTGTCGATCCCGTCACGCCGCGGAGCGTAGCCACCACTCCCACCGAGCCCGAATCCGAGCCTGCGTCCCGAAGGACTTGGCCGAGCTGAAACCACAAGGGGGGATGTCTTCGGCCCGCACCATGAAGAGCAGCACGGCTGTCTTGGTGGCGACCAGGATGGCCAGGAGCTCGTTCCTGTTGCCCCTGCTCATCCGATGTTCACGCGGCAGACCTCCGGTGCCCGGGGCCATCGAGCTCCCCGGGCCGTCGGTCGTGCCGGTCGGGGCCGGAGGTCGTTGTCCGGTGGGTAGGCCGGACATGGCTGCCGGCGAAGAGGCCGTGCCGGAGCGGGGCGAGAGGGGCGGGCGCATGAGGCGGGATGGGGGCGACGTTCCTCCTGGCACTGGCCGGCTGGGGCGTGGGCCACGTCAGGTACGCACCGCGCCCGAGCGCGGGCGCACTGGACGCCCCGTCGCTCTCCGGGGAGATGCGGCAGGCATTCGTGTCCGGTTGCCAGTTGGCTGTGCCGCTGCTGCTCAACATGGCCCTGATCGTGGCCGCGGTGACGTTGGCGTGTTGGGCCTGGGCCTGGGCCTGGGCCTGGGCCTGGGCCGCCCGCCCGGGCGGTGGCGGGACGTGCACGCGTCCGACCGGGCGTCGTGTGCTTGGATCACGCTTGACTGAATCTTCTGCGGTGGGGGGACACGATGGGGGCTCGCGGGGTGCTTTTCGCCCTGGACGCGCTGGAGGCTGAACGCATCCTGGCCTGCCGGGGTGATGACGAGGTCATCGCCGTGGTCGAAGAGGTCGAGGAGGGTTGGGACAGGGACCATCTCTTCGAACTCGACAAGTCCTGGGACGCCTTGCACCGCTGCTTCACCGACGGTGATCTCGCCTTCGAGAACGGCGAGTACCCCTTGTCGCACGTCATCCTCGGAGGGAGACTCCTGCACGAGGGCGACTACATCGTCTGCTACGTCGCCGCGGACCAGGTCCGCGAGGTTGCGGTAGCCCTGGAACCCCTGGACGAGCAGTGGCTGAGCAACCGTTTTGTCACGCTGACGTTCGACTCCTACCAGGGTGTAGGCGACGCAGAGGACATCGCCTACACCCAGGGCTTCCTACCGGGGCTCAAGAACTTCTACCGCACCGCGGCGCAGAACGGTCGCGCGGCCGTCTTCACTGTCGACCAATAGGTTGGGGCCGCCCCGCAGCCCGGACGGGGACAGGGGGTCAGTCAGCGGGAGGGCGGGGAGGCGGGCCGCCGCCCCGCCAGGCGGCGTAGAGGCTGGACACGGCGACGGCGATCGTCGCCAGCGACTCCGGTGTCGTGCCGCGCAGCACCAGGGCCGCGCCCGTGGCGAGCACGGCGAGGAAGATGATCAGATCCTGACCGCGCTTGGTGGGATCGGGCATTGAGCAGTCTCCATTCGTGGTGGACGGTGGCGCCGCTCGAGGAATGCCTCCAGACTCACGCAGTGGAGGGGTGCTGCGGCAGGCGCAGCGGTGCTGCCGGACGGACGGCAGCGGACGACACTTCGGGACGGGGAGCTGGCTACGGTGGGCGAGCTGAAACCGATCGACGACGGGCTTTCGCCCGAGACGGGCGCGCTCGCGGAGGCGTTGCGGGCCCTCTTCGCGGGTCTGCGGATCTCGACCCGCCGCTATGCGGCACGTCGTGCGTACGACTCCGCCACCGTCTCCCGTTACCTCAGCGGGCGCCGCCTCCCGCCGTGGGACTTCGTGCGCAACCTGCTGCACGACGTTGCCGAGGAGCGGGGCACCGTACCGACCGAAGAAACTCTCGGGATGCTCCGTTCGCTGCACAGCGCTGCGCTCCAGGCAGGCGGCTCACCCGGACACAGGGTGCAGCTGTTGGAGCGGCGGCTGGCCGATGCCGACCGGGAGTCGAGGCGGGCGATGGCTCGGGAACGCTGGCTGGAGGGCACCCTCCAGGACTGTGAGGACCGCCTGCGCGATCTCCAGCTGCGCTACCGGGAGTTGGAATCGGGTCCGGTGCAGGCGTCGGACCCTGCCGATGGGGCGGCGGGCGAGTACGCCGAGCTGCGCGAAGAGATCCACGAGTTGAACGCGGAGCTGGCGCGGGTGCGGGAGCTGCACCGGCAGGCGGAGCAGCGGTGCGAGCGGCTGGAGCGCCAGCTCGCTCATGCGGAGGGGCGTGTGGTGCAGCTGGGACCCGGGGATGGCTGGGAGGTGGATGAAGACTTCGTCGCGTCGATCAGCGTCCGGCTGTGGGACGCGAGCGGTGAGCGGCACCTCGGTAATGGCTTGCTGCTCGACGGTGACACCGTGATCGCGACGAGCCTGGTGGAATCCGAAGAGGCGGCGAAGCCTGGAGACACCTTCATGGTCGACGCCGGTGCGCGGAGGGTCATGGCCGGGCTGGCCGCCGCCAGGCCCGTTCCAGGGCTCGGGGAGCACCAGAAGTTTCGGCCCCTTGCGGCGCTGAGCCTGGCGGAGCCCGTTCTCTTCCCGGCCCGGCCGCTGGTCCTCGCTGGGCGTCTGCCGACCGGCACCCGGCTGGTGGTGAGCGCGCACACCGAGTTGGGGCGGTTCTCGTGCCGACTCGAGGTCGCAGGCCGGACCGGGGATTGGCTGCGCGTGTCAGGAGAAGTGGAGCCTGGCTTGGGAGGAGCCCCGGCGTTCACGGGAGAAGGTGCGTTCGCGGGGTTGATCGGGGCCAGAACGCGCAACGGGGGCGGCGGGCTGCTGCTGCCCGTTGAGGTCCTGGTTTCCATGGGAGTCATCGGGCAGGCTCCGTGAGAAGGTCGGCACGGGCCCTGTTACGCGGGTGGAGCCTGGATCAGGAGTACGGAACCTTGCCGAGGTCCAGAGCGCAGCGGGCAGTGAGGCCCCGGCATCCCGTTACAGCTCCGGACGCGCTACTGAAGCCCGTAGACAGCGTGTACGCCATGGCCACGCTCATGCGGCCACCGGCTCCGCGCACGGGCAGCGGTTGAGCATCGGCCCCGCGTTGAACGTCATGCCAAGGCAAGAGCCCTACACGGTTCGCTCTCCGAGTGTCCGCCCGCCCCTGCCGCACGCCCGCCCGCCGGAATGCCTAAGTGCGAGAGTGTTCTCCCAAGTGCTGAGAGCGAGTTGGCCGTACGGTCGTTCCCGCTGGAACTCGGCATCGACGTCCCGGGCCGGGTCGAGCGCGTGACGGGACACGCCGATCCGCACTGGGCCACCCTCACCGGCCAGCCGTTGAGGGGCATGGTGGGGAACGCGGGGACGGCGTGCCCGTCGGGTTCGACGCGGGCCTGCTCCACGTCTACGGCCTGCGCGTCCCCGAGGTCGCGGCCTGCGTTCGGGCCCGGTTCGGCGACATCCTCGACCTGCCGGCGGGCCGGATCGGGGAACTGGCCGCCCTTGCGCGAGATGCTCCAGTCCGTCGCCCGAAGCGAGTTCGCCGACATCGCCGACGCCCTGATGGACCGCGTGCAGACACTCGCCGGACGATGGCCCCCCGTTCCACCCGGTGTTGACAGGAGCACAGGAGAGCGGCCCGTGCCTCTGTCCGGGTCGGGCTCCTCCCCGACCCGGTGCGTCAACTGGAGACCCCACCCGCAAGAAGGTGGGACAGCGAGTGCGGGGAGCCGCACCAGGAGGGGCCGCTCTCAGCCCCGTGGCGCTGCTGGCTGTGGGCAGGTCCGGCAGCCGTCAGACGTCGCCGGGCACCGCCCCGGTCAGCAGCCTCCAGCCCGCCACCGAAGCGGGCCTTCGTGACGCGCCCGCGCCGTATCCGCAGCCGGCCCGGTGCCGGGGGAGGGGCAGGCGAGGTGGGAGCCGATCCGGAACCACATCTTGCCGGCGGCCCGGCGGATCTCCTCGCTCCGGGTGACGTCATCGAGCAGTCTGAGGAGCCCCATCAACGCCCGCGCCTCGTCTGCGCTGATGAGTTTCAGGCGTGGTTCGGTGACGCAGTCGAGGAGGTTGTCCAGAAGGCGCAGTGTCTCGTCCGTGCTGGGGACAACCCCAGGTCACGGTGGAACGCCGCCCACATCAGGGGCTGCTGACCTCGGGTGTGTGGTGGGCGGATGGCGATCCGTGTGAGGGGCGACGTGCCAAGGATGCCGCGGGTGTGGTCGCTGACGTGGGTCAGTCTGTTTTGGTCTGGGTGCGGCGGGCGTAGGCGCGGGCCGCGCGGGCGCGGTCGCCGCAGCGGGTGGAGCACCAGTGGCGCCGTCCGTGGCGCAGGAGGTAGCGGCTGCAGGGGGCGGAGCGGCAGGCGGTGAGGCGCTCGGCGTCGGGTCCGGTGAGCAGGTCGGCGGCGTTGGCGGCGAGGACGGCGAGGGCGTGCTCGACGATCTGGGTGACGGGGTGGGCTGCCTCGCGGTACAGGCCGCGGTCCGGGTCCCAGTGGAGGAGGGAGGCGGCGGGGGCTCGCGTGAGGGCGTCGTTGACGGCGGTCAGCGCGGCGGCTGGGGCTGGCAGCCCGGCGGCATGGGCGGCGAGCAGGGCGCGGATCTGTTCGCGCAGGGAGCGGAGCCGGCTGGCGCACGTCTCGATCAGCCCGGTGTCGGCGGGGGCGAGACCCCGGTCAACGAGCCACTGTTCGGCGGCGGCGGGGGTGGCGAGGAGGTCGACGGAGTGTCCGCCGGGCAGGGTGACGCAGCTGTTGGCGAGGTCGAGGGCGGGGTACTGCTCGGCGCCCGGCGCGGGGGGCGGTTCGGGGGTCGCGATCTCGTCCATGACCCTCATGGTACAACCCCACATTTTCCATGATGCTCACGTTAAGGCTTGTGTTCATCCATGAGAACCGCCTATCGTCACTCACGGATGAACTATCACCTATCCGTGAGGCGCGTGTTTCGTGACTGCCACCAGCACCACCCCCGAACAGTTCCCCGTCCGCGTCTTCGGCGGCCCTACCGCCCTTCTCGAGTACGGCGGTCTGCGGTTCCTGACCGACCCGACCTTCGACGCTCCCGGCGACTACCGGAGGTCGGGCGCCCCGCTCCTGGTCAAGACCGCACCCTCCAACGGCACCCCCGATGACCTGGGCCGCATCGACGTGGTCCTGCTCTCCCACGACGAGCACGCCGACAACCTCGACACCTCCGGCCGGGCCCTGCTCGCCGACGTCCCCCTCACCCTCACCACCCCCGGCGGCGGACAGCGCCTGGGAGTCAACGCGAGGGGCCTGGCCGACTGGGAGTCCATCGAGCTCGACCGCCCCGACGGCGGCACCGTCACCGTCACCGGCGTACCCGCCATCCACGGCCCCGGACCGCGCGAGGAGATCGAGCCGATCGCCGGGCAGGTCGTCGGCTTCGTCCTGACCGGCGAAGGACTGCCCACCATCTACGTCAGCGGCGACAACGCCTCCCTCGACCTGGTCAAGGAGATCGCCGCACGCTACGCCCCCATAGACACCGCCATCCTGTTCGCCGGCGCTCCCCGCATCCCCGTCCTCTTCGACGGCGAACCGCTCGTCCTGGACAGCGCCCAGGCCGCCGAAGCCGCCGAGATCCTCGGCGCCCGCCGGGTCGTCCCCGTCCACTACGACAGCTGGGCCCACTTCACCGAAGGCCGTGACCAGCTGATCGCGGCCTTCACCGCAGCCGGCCTCGGCGACCGCCTGGACCTGGGCGACACCGACTGACCAACCCCCTCCCGGATGGCCAATTCGTGGTGTGCATGCGGAGGCGGCCGGTCGTCGTTGCGATGGCACAGGACGGATGGAGGCGTTCGGCGTGGGACAGAACGACAGCTCGATGTTCCGCACCGACACCAACGGGGTGCCGCATCGACACCAACGGGGTGGCGGTCCTCCACCAACGGGGCGGCGGTCCTCCGGCTGCCTCAGACGGGCCCTCTCCGCGGCAGTCGACCGGGCGGGGGCGTCCGGCCGGCTGACCGGGGGAGGGGCGCACGGTTCCTGCTGTATATTGGATCTTGCGCTCGCGGCCGTCGATGACGGTTGTGGAGCCTGGCGTTGGTGGTCCAAGGAAAGACATCCCACTTCCCGTGGGGGAATGCAGGTGCAAGGCCTGCCCAGCGCTCGATCAAGGCCCCGGCCTCCTCACGGAGACCGGGGCCTTTGCACTGGGAGGACGCGTACGCCGGGCGGCGCCGCGGCGACCAAGGTCAAGGTCAAGGTCAATGCCAAGGGCGCGGTGGTCAGGCCGCAACCTGCGGCCACAAGAGGCAGTTTCGCCAGCCAGTCCCTGGCCGTGTGTACGATTTCGGGCCGTTCGGCGAGCCCGGCCACACCCCCAGCAACGGTCCGCGCCCGACATCGAACCGCCGATCCACTGCTGCCGGTCGGCCACGTCGACGAACACCCCGCGGGCCACCGGATGCGCCGACGGCACGACGAGACACAGCGCGCGTTCGGTGACCGTCTCCCACGTCAACGGGGGGGCGATTCCTCGTCCGGCGTGCGGAAGGGCAGCATCGACACCAGCAATGCGGGGTCGATGCTGCCCGGCCACAGGCCCGGCACAGCGCCGGAGCGGTGCCTTCGCGGCTGCCGACGTGCACGTGGGGATCGCTGTGCCACAGCGCGGCGAGGGGCGTGCGGCACCAGGGGCGTACCCGCGCTGGGGAACCAGCCGAGGCGCACGGTGTCACCCGCCTCCGGCAGGCCGGACAGCTCGCGGACGGCGGCGTCGATCTCGTCGAGCACGACCGCCGCGCGACGCATCACGCCCCGTCCGGCCGCGGTCAGCCGTACGCCGCCGCTCCAGCAGCTCCGCGCCCGCGTACCGCTCGATCGAGACTGCCCGATCGAGACGGCCAACTATGCTGCTCGACGTGGTCCAGGCCGGGGCTGCAATGGCCGACACTGGAGTTCCAGGGGCTGCAACATGGTTGGTCCTGACACGGTTCCCACCGCGGGGCGTCAGGGCCGAGCCGTTGGTGCAGGCGCTCAGCACTGCCCTCGGAGCAAGGGGAGCTAGCGTGGCCCGGAGCGAGCTGGCTGCCGAGTTTGTCCGCACGGCTCGCCGGAATCCTGCCACGAGTAGCGGTCTAGCATGAAGAGCGAGGCTTCATCTCCTGGCCCGGCCCATAGCGGCAGGAGGCTGGTATGGCGTTCGACACGACTGGTTTCGAGCAGGCGGACGGCGGCCGTTACATCCCGATCTCCGAGCACGGCCTGATCGGCGATCTTCGTACGACCGCTCTGGTCGGCACGAACGGCACCATCGACTGGTACTGCTGCCCGCGCTTCGATGCGCCCAGTGTCTTCGGGGCCATCCTCGACGCCGACCGGGGCGGCTCGTTCGAGTTGGCCGCCGAGGTCCCGACGCGCACCAGGCAGTTCTACTTCCCCGACACGAACGTGCTGATCACACGGTTCTTTGCCGCGGACGGGGTGGCGGAGATCCAGGACTTCATGCCCGTGGTCGACGAGTCGCGCGAGGCGGCCCGGCACCGGCTGATCCGACGGGTGGTCTGCGTCCGCGGAACCATTCCGTTCAGGGCGCGGATCGCACCCCGCTTCGGTTACGGCGCCGAAACGCACACCACGCACCTCGAAGGCCATACGGCGGTGTTCCGCTCGCCGTCACTGGCGCTCGCGCTGACCGCCACCGCACCGCTGGAAGCCGACGGCCTGGACGTGTGGTCGCACTTCAAGCTCCTCGAGGGCGAGTCCCACGTGTTCGCCCTCGACCAGATCGGCGACGGCGTCCCGCCCCGGGCGTGCCCGCGCGCCGAGGCGCAGGAGCAGGCCGAGGCGACCGTCCGGTTCTGGCGCCACTGGCTCGCCGGTTCCCGCTATCACGGGCGGTGGCGGGAGATGGTGAACCGCTCCGCGCTGGTGCTGAAACTGCTCACCTACGCGCCGACCGGTGCGATCGTTGCCGCACCCACCACCAGCCTGCCCGAGCAGATCGGCGGCGGACGCAACTGGGACTACCGCTATGTCTGGGTCCGCGACGCCGCCTTCTGCGTCTACGCGATGCTGCGCCTGGGATTCACCTCGGAGGCCGAGGCGTTCATGGGGTTCATCTCCGAGCGGGGCATCCTGCGGGGCACGGGGGAGACCGGCCCGTTGCAGATCATGTACGGCATCGACGGACGCACCGACCTGCCCGAATATGAGCTGCCGCACCTGGAGGGATACCTCGGCTCCGCACCGGTGCGGGTGGGCAACGCCGCCACCGGACAGCTCCAGCTGGACATCTACGGTGCGCTGATCGACTCGATCTACCTCTACGACAAGTGGGGGCAGCCGATCAGCAGTGACCGCTGGGACGAGGTCGGTGCCGTGGTGGACTGGCTGTGCGAGCACTGGGACCAGCCCGACGAGGGCGTGTGGGAGACCAGAGCGGGCCGGCGGAACTTCGTGTACTCGCGTCTGATGTGCTGGGTGGCACTGGAGCGCGCGATGCGCATGGCGAACCGCCGCGGTCTGCCGGCGGACCTGACCCGCTGGCGGGAATCCCGGGACGCGATCTACCGACAGATCATGCGGCGTGGCTGGTCGGCCGAGCGAGGGGCGTTCGTCCAGGGACTGGACGACCACGTGCTGGACGCCTCGCTGCTGATGATGCCGATGGCCAAGTTCGTCTCGCCCACCGACCCCAAGTGGCTCTCCACCCTAAACGCGCTCACCACGGACCTGGTCTCCGACTCGCTGGTGTACCGCTACGACCCGACCGCAAGCCCGGACGGCCTGCGCGGCCCCGAGGGCACCTTCTCGATCTGCTCCTTCTGGTACGTGGAGTCACTGGCCCGCGCAGGCCGGCTGGAGGAGGCCAGGCTCGCCTTCGAGAAGATGCTCACCTACGCCAACCACCTCGGCCTGTTCGCAGAGGAGATCGGCCCGACCGGCGAACAACTGGGCAACTTCCCCCAAGCCTTCACCCACCTCTCACTGATCAGCGCCGCTTTCAACCTCGACCGTGCGCTCGGCTGACGCAGCATCACTCCCGGGCCATCGGTGCCCGACGAGTACGGCGGCCCAAGGCAGCCGGACGCCCGAAGGTTTCCTGACTCCAGGCCGCACGGGCACCGACTTGCCCCTCAGGCCGGCCGTAGCTTGGGCTGCTGGAACGTCTGTGAGCAGGGCGCCGCCCACCGACCTCAACATGAGCTTTGAAGGCTCACTGGTGGATGAAACCTGCATTTGCGTCATGGGGTGTCCAGCTCGGTACCGATGGCGCCTGCGGATTGGAGTGCTTGGCCCAGGTTCGCGGCGAGGATGCGGGGGTGTCGCCGCCACCACCACATCTCCGGGGAGAATGACCCGTGGCACTGTGCCATGGCTATGCCGTCGTCATCGACCGTCGCGGCGCAGAACCGTTTGTCCAGCTCCCGAATCCTCTGCGTCCACACCAATACGGTGCGGTCGTCCAGCAGCAACCACGCCTCGTGGAGCCAGTTCCTGCAGTAGAGGTCGTTGCTGTACTCCTCGACTACGTCCGTGTAGCCGCGCTCGACTTCTCGTACCAGCCATGCCCACTGGTTGACCATGTCGGCGACAGTGAAGGCCGTGCTCCATCCACGCTGGTGGAGCCGTACCTGCTCGATGGCCTGCCCGTCGGGGAGGGCCAGAGTGAGCGGGGCCGCCGAGGAAGGGTCGGACACGGTCAGGGGCGGGCCGGCCGTTCCTGCCGGGCCTGCTGGCACTGCTTGCACAGGGGGTTTCTCTTGGGGTGGATGGGCTGTGGTGTGACGTGGGGTGAAGTCGGTTCGTTGAGCTCCTGGGACTCGTTCTCGGGGGGTGTGGCTCTGCGGCGGGTTGTTGCACGACTCGATGCAGGAGTTGCTGATGCGGGCGTTTCCCGTGGTGATGCCGTCCGGGCAGAGGTACTGGACGGTCCTTGATGACGACCTGGAGGTCGTCCCCGTCGCCGATCACTGGCTGCGGAACCTTCGGTTCGGCCGGGACCTGGCCGAGCTGACGACGAAGTCGTACGCCGGCGGGGTCGCCCTGTACCTGGGGTGGTGCAGGGCGACGGATCGGCAGTGGCCCGAGGCGGGCCGGGATCTGGGCCTGTTCATGGTCTGGCTGAAGTACACCCCGGCTGCCGGGGACGGGGTGGTGCCGGTGGCGCAGCCCGGTCCGGGGGCGGCGCCGGTGCGGGGAGAACGGCGGATCAACCGGGTGCTGGTCGCGGTGCGGGGGCTGTTGTCGTACGCGGTCACTGCTGGTGAGGCACCGCGTGGGGTGCTGGGGCAGATTTACGAGCTCGCCGACAGCCGGGATCTGCCGGCGGAGGCCACGGGCGAGGACGGGGGCCTGTTCTACCGGATGCGGCCGGTTCACCGCCTGCGGGAGCCGGTCGTCGACGTGGACCGGGCGGCCGACACCGAGCTGGTGGCGATGTTCGTCGCGTGCCGTAGCGCGCGGGACCGTCTGACCGTGCTGCTGCTCGGCCGGGTGGGCCTGCGGCGCGGGCAGGCCGCCGGGCTCCGGCGTAGCGATGTGCACCTGCTGCCGGACTCGCGGGGGCTGGGCTGCGAGTACCCGGGGGCGCACGTGCATGTGCGGCGGCGGGAGAACTGCAACGGTGTCTGGTCGATGTCGCGGCATTCGTGGGTGGCGCCGCTGGACTTCCTGACGGTGTCCGCGTTCGACCTGTACTACGAGGAGCGGCACCGTCTGCAGGGGGACGGTGGCAGTGACCTGCTGCTGGTGAACCTGTTCCGTGCGCCGCTTGGGGCGCCGATGTCGCCGGAGGCGATCGGGGAGCTGTTCGCGCGGCTCGGAGAGCGGGCGGGGCTGGGCCGGCGGGTGGGTCCGCACATGGCGCGGAGGGCGTTCGGGTCGAACGTCGCGGACGCGGGCGGTACGCCGGACGAGGTGCAGGCGCTGCTCGGGCAGCGGAGCCCGGACTCGTCGGGGCCGTACCGGTTTCCTGATTTGGGCCGGGTGCGGGCGGCTGTCGAGCGGGTCCCGACGCCGCGGGCTGGCACAGGGCGGGAGGAGAGCCGGTGACGGTCGAGTCGGTGCCCGTGTGGCCGGCGATCGAGGCCCCAATGGGTGAGGGGCGCTTTGAGGAGATCGTTGGCGCCCTCGATCCGGGTGCATCCGGTGATCGGGCTGGCGGACTGCCCGGTGCCGAACTGCCCGCTGGCCATCACGGTCTTCACCCATCCGATGTGCCGGGGCTGCGTGGAGCGGTGGCGCAAGACCTGCATGCCGTTGGAGGATTTCCGCCGGATGCCGAAGGCCTTTTCCACGGGGGCGGGGCAGCAACCGCGTGGTGTTGCCCGGTGCGAGCGGCCCCGGGACAGCGCCATCGCCATGCTGTGCGCGGCGCGTCGCCTCCAGCGGACACAGGCGCTGGGCGGGATCGGGCTGGAGGAGTTCTTGTCCCACCCGCGGGTCGTGGGCCTTGCCGGGTTCGGCCCGTGCCTGATCGCCGCCTGCTACCTGGACCGGGTCGGCCGCCGGCATCCGTACTGCAAGACCCACACGCAGCGCCTGCGCGTGGTCCGTCAGGAACCCGGCTTCGACGAGGCGTGGTGGCGGCGGACGGAGAGGGCAGTCTCCTCCACGCGGGAGGTGAGTCTGCGGGGGCTGCCGGATCTGCTGGTCGCCGAAGCGTTGTACGCGTTGTGGTCCCGGGTCGAGAAGGGCTACAAGCTGCGGCCCGAGTGCCTGCGGCCGCTCTACGACCGGCTGCGCGTCCTGCAGGCCGCCAGCCTGGTGCGAGTAACCGACCCGGAGGCCGTGGGGTTCGGCCGTGAGCAAGCCACGATGATCCGTGCCGCCCAGATCGCGCTCGTCCGGTTGAACAGCACGCCGGAGACGGAACGGGTCAAGGACGTGTGGGACATGGCCGTGTTCGGGCACACGAGCACGGTGCCGTTCACCGCGATCACGCCGTCGGCGCTGCGGAAGGCGATGAAGGTCTGGGTCTACGACGATCTGCCGCGCCGACGGAACAAGAACGCCGTCCACCACGCCCGCGCGGTCGTGGCCGCGGTGGCGATGCTCTCCGAGAGCCTGCGTCTGCAACGCCCCGATCGCGGGGAAGAACCGGCCGGGTGGGGTCGGGGCGACATCGTCGCGTTCACCAACCGCATGGGACACCTGACCGCGAGCGGGAAGATGAGCGCCTCCCGGCGTCTGGCGTTCACCCGCTTCGTTCGCCGGGTCCTGCTGCGGGTTCGCACCCTGGGCCTGGCCGGGCCGGGCGGCCTGCTGGAGGGCATGCCTGTCGACTTCGCGCTCTGGCCCGAGGACATGCCCGACGAGCCGGAACACACCGAGGCCGGCCGTGACCTGCCCGAGGAGGTGATGCGTGTCCTGTGCGCGAACCTCGACCTGCTGGAGGAGATGAGCACCACCGAGGTCCGTGTGGCGACCGAACTCCTCGTCCCCGACGAGATCTACACCCTCAAGCTGGACTGCCCGGAAACCGATCCCGACGGGTCACCCGTCCTGATCTACGACAACCACAAGGCGTACCGGCTCGGCCGCCGACTGCCCATCGGCGGCGAGACCGCGGACGTGATCCGACGCCAACAGCAACGCGTCAGGGCCCGCTTCCCCAATGTCGCACCGGCCCGTCTGAAGCTGCTGCCGAGGTCGAAGACCAACCCCGAGGGCACCAAGCCGGTCAGCGACATCGCCGGCAGCCACCGAAAGTGGGTGGACTCCCTTCCCGACCTCACCGTTCCGGTCATCGCCGTGGAGGCCGGCGCCCAGGTGACGCACCTGGTGCCGTTCGACAAGGCCCGCATCTTCACCTACGCCTACCGGCACTGCTACGCCCAGCGGCACGCCGACGCCGGGGTACCGCCGGACGTCCTCAAGGAACTGATGGACCACCGGGTGATCACCACCACCCAGGGCTACTACCGCATCGGCGCCGAGCGGCGCCGCGAAGCCGTCGACCGGGTCACCGCGCTCCAGTTCGACCGGCACGGCAACCGGGTCTGGCGCGCGGCGCAGAGCCTGCTGGACTCTGAGCACGGCCGCCGTGCGATCGGGGAGGTCGCCACCCCGTACGGGGTCTGCCGCGAACCGTCCAACGTCGCCGCTGGCGGCCACGCCTGCCCGCTGCGGCTCCGTTGCCTGGGCTGCGAGCACTTCTCCACGGACGTCTCCCACCTCCCCGACCTGAAGGCCCACCTCGCCGACCTGCTGCGCAGCCGGGAACGGCTGATGTCCGCATTCGAAGCCGACGACTGGGCCCGCACCCAGGCCACGCCCAGCAACGAGGAGATCAACCGGGTCCGCCGACTCATCGACCGCGTCACCAACGACCTCGACCAGCTCACCGCCGAGGACCGCGCGCAGATCGAGCAGGCCGTCACCCTCGTACGCCGCTCCCGCACCGTGCACCTCGGAATGCCCCGCGTCGGCCAGCCACTGCCCGACGTCCGCCCCCAAGGACCCGCCAGCCGACCACCGCCATGAACGACGGTCGCCAGGCCGACACCGAACGCCGCCGCACCCGTGTGCAGACGGCCATCAGGACGGCCCGGCGCGACGGGGCACCGCTGACCGCCGCGGCAGTCGCCCGGGCCGCCGGCGTCGACAGGACTTTCCTCTACCGTCACCGGGACCTGCTGGACGCCCTCCACTGCGCCGAACAGGAACCCGCCGGTCCTGGGTCGGCAGGCGTCCCCGCCGTCACCCGTGCCTCTCTCCAGGCGGACCTGGCCAACGCCAATGCCCGCGCCTCCCGCCTGTCAGCGCGCGTCCAACAGCTGGAGGGCCGTCTCTCCCGCTACCTGGGAGAACAGGCGTGGCATGTTTCGGGACTTGACCCTCCCACGGACGTGGGCGAGCTCCAGAGCACGATCACCCAGCTGAAACAGGCCAACACCGAGCTGAAGCGGACGCTGGAGGAATGCCAGGGTGAACTCGACGCCGCGCGGGCCGCGAACCGGGACCTGACCCGCGCCCTGAACCAGCGCGGATAGCCCGACCGCGCCCGACACGGGCGAACCCGGGCACGGTCTGCCGCGTCCTGTCGGCAGGCGGTCCGTGCCCGGGTTTCGTGGCTGGTCTGGCGGTTCAGGCCAGGACTTCGGCCGCGTTCTGTACCTGGTCGCTGAGGGCGGCGAGGTAGCGCTCGGCGTCGAGGGCCGCTGTGCAGCCGGAGCCGGCTGCGGTGATGGCTTGGCGGTAGGTGTGGTCGACGACGTCGCCGGCGGCGAAGACGCCCGGGATGTTCGTGCGGGTCGAGGGCGAGGCGACCTTGATGTAGCTCTCGTCGTCGAGGTCGACTTGTCCGGTGAACAGTTCGGTGCGCGGGTCGTGTCCGATGGCGATGAACAGGCCGGTGACGTCCAGGTCGCGAAGCTTTCCGGTGAAGGTGTCTCGCAGGACGACGCCGGAGAGCATGCCGTTCGTTTCCTTGATCTCGGCGATTTCGCTGTCGAAGGCGAAGGAGATCTTGTCGTCGCTGAACGCCCGGTTCTGCATAACCTTGGAGGCGCGCAGGGTGGAGCGGCGGTGGACGATGGTGACCGAGCGAGCGAAGCGGGTGAGGAAGGTGGCCTCTTCCATGGCGGTGTCGCCGCCGCCGACCACGACGATGTCACGGTCTCGGAAGAAGAACCCGTCGCAGGTGGCGCACCAGGACACCCCGCGGCCGGAGAGCTCGTCCTCCTTGGGCAGGCCCAGCTTGCGGTAGCCGGAGCCGGTCGCGATGATCACGGACTTCGCGCGGTGGACGGTGCCCTCGGAGTCGGTGACTTCCTTGATGTCGCCGGTGAGGTTCACGGAGACGATGTCGTCGTCGATCATCTCGGCGCCGAACTTCTCGGCCTGGGCCCGCATGTTGACCATGAGGTCCGGGCCGTCGATCCCGTCGGGGAAGCCGGGGAAGTTCTCCACCTCGGTGGTCGTGGTCAGGGAGCCGCCGACGAAGATGGAGCTGCCGAACAGCAGGGGCTTCAGCTGTGCGCGGGCGGTGTAGAGGGCGGCGGTGTATCCGGCGGGGCCGGAGCCTATGACGATGACGTCGCGTACGTCAGTGGTCGGGTTCGTCTCGGTCACGTCCGTGCGCCTCAGGCCTTCGACTTGGCGTCGATCTCGGCGATGAGGCCCTCGATGAGGCCCTTGATCTCGTCGCGGATGGGGCGGACGGCCTCGACGCCCTGGCCGGCCGGGTCCTCGAGCTGCCAGTCGAGGTAGGTCTTGCCGGGGAAGTAGGGGCAGGCGTCGCCGCAGCCCATGGTGATGATGTAGTCGGACGCCTGGGCGGCCTCGGGGGTGAGGACCTTGGGCTTCTGGTCGGAAATGTCGATGCCCAGCTCGGCCATGGCGGCCACGGCGGAGGGGTTGATCTGCTCACCGGGCACGGAGCCGGCAGAGCGGACCTCGACGCGGTCGCCCGCGAGGTGGCGCAAGAACCCGGCCGCCATCTGGGAGCGGCCCGCGTTGTGGATGCAGACGAACAGGACGGAGGCGGCAGGAGCGGAGGACATCTGTTCTTCCTTGGGGTGAGACGACTGCGGTGGGGATCTGCGGGGGCTTCAGGGGGCGAGCTGGGTGAGCAGCTCGGTGATGCGGATGTCTATTTTGTCGCGGATGTCGCGGACGGCGGCGATCGGGGCTCCGTCAGGGCCGGCCACGGGCCAGTCGAGGTAGCGGTGGCCCGGCGCCACAGGGCAGGCGTCGCCGCAGCCCATCGTGATCACGATGTCGGCGGCCTGGACGACCTCTTCGGTGAGCGGCTTGGGGCAGGCGTCGGCCAGGTCCACGCCGGCCTCGGTGAGGGACTGGGCGATGTGCGGCGCCACCTCGCCTGCGGGGTGGGTGCCCGCGGAGGAGACGGTGACCCGCTCGCCCGCGCGGTGGGCCAGGAGGGCGGCGGTCATCTGGGAGCGGCCGGCATTCTGACTGCACACGAACAGCACCCGAGCCGGTCCGCTCGTCAGCCCCTGGGTGTGGGCGAGGGCGTCGAGGTGGTCGGCGGTGAGCCGTTCCGCCAGCACGACCAGGTGCGTACGGATCCGTGCCTGCTCGGCGAGACGCGTGTAGGAGTCGGCGAGCAGGCCCAACACGGTTTCCGGCGCGAAGTGGCCTGCGTATCGGGTGGCGAGGCGGGCGGCCCCGGCGGCCAGACGTTCGTCCGGCAGGAGGGGCGAGGAAGGCGTGGGCATGGCGATCCTGTTCAAAGGAGCCAATAGGATCAGCTCGGGCTGGTGTCAGCCCCAACTGATGTGACAGTATCAGTCCATGATGACGTCAGTCGACACTGATCTGATCCGGGTTCTGGCCGACCCGCTCAGGCTCCGGATCGTGACCCTGCTCGCCCGCGAGACGCTCTGCACCACCCACCTCGTGGAGGAGACGGGCGCGAAGCAGACGAACCTCTCCAACCACATGAAGGTGCTGCGGGAGGCGGGCATCGTGGAGACGGAGCCATGCGGGAGGTACATCTACTACCGCCTGCGCCCGGAAGTCATCGAAGCCCTCGCCGGTCAGTTCGCCGACCTCGCCCAGACCGCGCGAGCGACCGCAGAAGCGAACCTCAAGCGGTCCTGCCCGTAGCCTTCCGCGCTTTGCCTCACCTGCCCGAGGAGAACCCGTCTTGACCGCCACCGAGCCCGTCGCCGCCCCCGCAGCGGAGAGCGACATAGCCGCCGACGCGCCCCAGCGCGCCCCCGGCGCGACCCCGCCCCGCACCCCGCTGATCGCCCGCGCCGCCGCCGAGGTGGTCGGCACGGCAGCGCTCGTCGCGGTCGTCGTCGGCTCGGGCATCCAGGCCACGAAACTCACCCAGGACGTGGCCCTGCAGCTCCTGGCCAACTCCACCGCCACCGTCTTCGGCCTCGGCGTCCTCATCGCGCTCCTCGGCCCGGTCTCCGGCGCGCACTTCAACCCGGTAGTCACCCTGGCCGAATGGTGGACCGCCCGCCGCGGCGGCGCCGGCGTCAACGCCCGCGAGGTCGCCGTCTACGTGCCCTCGCAGATGATCGGCGCCATCGCGGGCGCGATCCTGGCCGACGCGATGTTCGGCGAGCCCCTGGTCAAGTGGTCCACCCACGACCGCTCCGCCGGCAACCTCCTCCTCGGCGAGGTCGTCGCGACGGCCGGCCTGATCCTGCTGATCTTCGGCCTGGCGCGCACGGACCGCCTGCGCTTCGCCCCCGTAGCGGTGGCCTCCTACATCGGCGCCGCGTACTGGTTCACCTCCTCCACCTCCTTCGCCAACCCTGCCGTCACCATCGGCCGCGCCTTCACCGACACGTTCGCGGGCATCGCCCCGGCCTCGGTGCCCGGCTTCATCGGCATGCAACTCGTCGGCGCCGTGGTGGGCCTGGCCCTGGTGGCGGTCATCTTCATGCGCGGCAAGACGGACAACGGAACGCCTGCGGCATGACGCAGCGCACGGACGTGGTGGTGATCGGCGGCGGCCAAGCAGGGCTTGCCGCCAGCTACCACCTGCGCCGCCTGGGCATCGAGCACGTCATCCTCGACGCCCAGGCGGCGCCCGGCGGAGCCTGGCAGCACACCTGGAACTCCCTGCGCCTCTTCTCCCCCGCCCAGTACTCCTCCTTGCCCGGACGGCTCATGCCCGTCCAGGAGGGCGAGCCCTACCCGGATGCCGCCCACGTCGTCGACTACCTCACCGACTACGAGAAGCGGTACGAACTCCCCATCCAGCGAGGCACCTGGGTCGAGAGCGTGCACCGCGACGGGCCCCACCTGCGGGTCGAGACGGACTCCGGATCGTGGACGGCGCGGGCGGTCATCAGCGCCACCGGCACCTGGACCCGCCCCTTCCTCCCGGCAGTTCCCGGCCGGCGCGACTACCAGGGCCGCCAGCTGCACACCGTGCAGTACCGCAGCCCGTCCGAGTTCGCCGGGCAGCGCGTGATCGTGGTCGGGGGCGGCAACTCCGGAGCCCAGATCGCCGCCGACCTCGCCCACGCCGGCATCGACCTGACCTGGGTCACCCAGCGCCCACCCCGCTACCTCGCCGACGACATCGACGGCCGAGCCCTCTTCGACGCGGCGACCGCCCGCCGACGCGCCCTCGACGAAGGCCGCACCGACACCGGCGGCGTCGCCTCCCTCGGCGACATCGTCGCCGTCCCGTCCGTACGCGCCGCCCGCGACACTGGACTCCTCAGCGCCAGACCCATGTTCGCCCGCCTCGCGGCGGCCGGGGCAGAGTGGGCCGACGGCACCTGCGCCGAGGCGGACGCGGTCATCTGGTGCACCGGATTCCGCCCCGCCCTCGCCCCCTTCGCCTCCCTGCGCCTGCGCGGCACCCGAGGCCGCATCGCCCTGGACGGCACCCGCGCCGCGGACGAGCCCCGCCTGCACCTCCTCGGCTACGGCGACTGGACCGGCCCGGCATCCGCCACCCTCATCGGCGTCGGCCGCCCGGCGCGAGAGGCCGCCCGGGACATCGCTGACTTCCTGCGCCATTGATGCAGGTAAATATCAAGACAGGGTGGCTGAATCGCGCATCTAATGGCCGGTGTGACGAACCCTCAAGCACTCTTCCTGTGGCTTCCCGTCCAAGACGGTGACCCCGAGACGCTCACGCTCGTCGTGGACACCCCCAAGGGCACCCACATACGCCGCATCCCGCCCGCGCTGCCCCTGCCGGCGCACATCGACCACGGGCCGGGAGCCGAAGAGGCAACACACACCGCAGCGAAATCCCGCCGGAGGACCTGAAGATCTACAGCGACGTGTGGAACCGCGCCTTCGAGGACGGCGAGGTGGTCGACCACAACCGAGCCGAACAGCCCCCGGCAGCACCGGCCACAGGGTGACGCCGGCGCCCTGACCGCCCTCACTCCGCATTCGGACCGATACCCCGCAGCGCTGCCCGTCGCGCCAGACACCCGATGACCGCCGGCATACCCAAGCGGTCCGGGGTTCAGGTGATGACGGTGGCACCGGCGACCCAGCGGGCCAGAACGCTGAAGGCCGCCAAGTGCTCCAGCGCCTCGTGCTCGGGGAGTTCGGGCAGTCCGTCCTCGTGGCTGTTGGGGTTGCGGATGGCCGCGTAGCAGCCTTCCGCAAAGGCCATGGCTCCGCGGTGCACCCTGTGGCAGGTGTCGCTGCCGTCGTCGCCCATGAGCCGGAGCCGCGGCTGGCCGGGCTTGGGGAGGTCCTGGGAGAAGGCCTGCTTGAACAGGCTGGTCTCGCTGATGTCCTTGCGGCCGAGCTTGTTCTGCGCTTCGGCGTTGATCTTTCGTGCGGCCGCTGTGACCGCCTCCCGAAAGTGGCCGCTCTGCCATAGGGGGCGCGCGCCCTCCCAGGCCCAGGTGCATGGTGCCGGCGCTCACCTGCGGGGCGTCGTCACCGAGGCCACGGCGTATCTCCGCGTCGCGTTCCAGGACGACGATCCCGCGGTGAACGGCTTCGCGGTGCTGGTGCCAGCGGTTGACCCGGGAGTTGCCAGGCACCTCGTCCCGCCACTTGGGCAGCAGGCGGTCCAGGATCTGTTCGACCACCTGGGCGCTGGCCACGACGTCCTTCTCTGCACCGCTGGTGATCTTCCTCGTCGAGGTATAGGCGAGGTCGCCGGGCGAATTGCTGAGCGGCCGCAGCTCGGTCAGCTCCAGGAAGCGATCCAGTTCGGCGCGGGCCCATGCGATGTCGATGCTCATGCCGGGCAGTGTGCACCCGCTCGCCGACACCGAAACCGCGTACCGTGCCTCAGCCCGTCGCGGAACTGCGGCGCTCCAGCAGCACGACGTCGCGCCAGACCCCGTGATGGCGGCCGATGCGCTCCCGGGTGCCGATGATCCGGAACCCGGCGCGTGCGTGGAGGGCCAGGCTGGCGGTGTTCTCGGGGAAGATCCCGGACTGGATGGTCCAGATGCCCGCGGTCTCGGTCGAGGAGATCAGCGCGTCCAGCAAGGTGCGGGCGACGCCGCGGCCGCGTGCCTTGGGGTGGACGTAGACGGAGTGCTCGACCACTCCCGCGTACGCGCACCGGTCCGAGACGGCGCTCGCCGCGACCCAGCCCGACACCCGGCCGTCGTCGTCGAGGGCGACGAAGCGGTAGTCGGGCAGCTTGGCCTTGTCGAACGCGGCCCAGTCGGGGGCCTGCGTCTCGAAGGTCGCGTTGCCCTCGTCAATTCCCGACTGGTAGATGTCCAGCACCTGCTCGGCGTGCTCGGCAAGCAGCGCCTCGATGCGCACCGCGGTCATGCGGTCTTCGCGGCGCCGGCCAGCAGCGCGCCCATGGCGGCGAGCACGGACGGCTCGACCCGGTAGTACACCCACGTGCCCCGGCGCTCGGAGGACAGCAGCCCGGCCTCTTTGAGCTTCTTCAGGTGGTGGGAGACGGTGGGCTGGGAGACCCCGACGTCGGAGATGTCGCACACGCATGCCTCTCCGCCCTCGTGGGAGGCGACGGCGGAGAACAGGCGCAGGCGCACGGGGTCACCGAGGGCCTTGAACATCTTCGCCGCGACCTCGGCCTCCTCGGCCGACATCGGGCGCTCGTTCAGAGGCGGGCAGCAGGCCGCGACGACGTCGGGCTCCAGTAGTGGCAGAACCTTCACATTCGACATACGTCTATGTTGACACACATCGAACTAAGAAGGCAGGGGGTCGGCTGCGGGCCAGGTGGGCGGCCAGGCGGCGGGCCGCCCGAGCGGCATCTCGGCCGCCCCCCCGCAGCGTGTTCGAGGACGGGCTGCGCTGCCATTCCAGCCCGACGAATGCCAGGCCCCGATGGGCCGGGGCGGCGCCGCCGCGGTGGTGGGGGTGTCCGGCCGGGTCGAGGGCGCCGCAGAGTCCGGCGAGGTAGGGCAGATGGGGGCGGTAGCCGGTGGCGAGGATCAGCGCATCCAGCCGCTCCGCGGTGCCGTCGGCCCATGCGCCCCGGCCGTCGGTGAGCCGGGTGAACATCGTGCGCCGGTCGGGGGCGCCGACAGCGAGGGCGGCGCGGTAGCGGCCGTCGTCCAGGACCGGCGGGGCGGGCGGAGTCTTCAGCAGCCGTCCTGGCGGGGCGGTGTCCAGGCCGGTGCGGGTGAGCCGGAAGTGCAGGTCCTTGCCCAACGGGTGCTGCCGGGCGAACTTCACCGGCGCCCGCGTGGCCAGGCTCGTGCGGCTTTCGCGGGCGAGCTCGGCGGCGATCTGCACCGCGGAGTTCCCCGCCCCGACCACCACCACGCGCTGCCCGGCGAACGGAGCCGGGCCGCGGTAGTCGGCCGCGTGCAGGACCTGACCTGCGAAGGCCTCCAGGCCCGGCAGGTCAGGGCGGTGCGGGCGACCGAAGCTGCCCGAGGCGGCGACCACCGCCCGCGACCAAAGCTGCCCACCGCCCTCCACTTCGACCGTGAACCCGGCGCCGTCGGCCCGGACCGCGACCACCCGCAAGCCGGTACGGATGTCCGCCCGCAGGCGGGCGGCATACGCGGTCAGGTAGGCGACGACCTCGTCCCGGTGCGGGTAGCGGTCCGGATCCCCGCCGAACGGCATGCCGGGCGGCGCGCTGAACCGGGCAGGGGAGAACAGGGTCAGGCTGTCGTAATAGCGCGGCCACGACCCCGCCGTCCGGTCCGACGCCTCCAGCGCCACCGGCTTCAGTCCCGCCCTGACCAGCGCATGCGCAGTGGCCAGTCCCGACTGCCCGCCCCCGATGACGACGGCTTTCGCGTGTTCCACGGCAGCCCCTAGGAATTAGATGAATGTCTATGTTGACGTCTATCGATACAAGTGCCATGCTGATCACGCAAGCCATAGACAAACTTCGAAACACAAGGGAGTCGTCATGAACGAGCCGATCAGCCCCACCAGCCCGAACCGCGCCGCGACGACGGGCTCCTGTTGCGGCACCGCCCCCGTACCCGCCGCCGAAGTGGCGCCCGTCAAGTCCTCACCCTGCTGCGGCACCAGCGAGGGCGCGGAAGCCGCAGGAACCTGCTGCGCCCCGCAGGCCAAGAGTGAGGCCGTCGCCACCGGCGCCGGCTGCTGCTGACCATCCGAAGTCCCCACCCGCCCGCCTGCACGAAGACCCGGAGACATGCCATGAGCGAGACCACCACCGAGCTGCCCGTCGTCGTCATCGGGGCCGGCCCCGCCGGACTCGCGGCCGCCGCCCACCTCCTCGACCGCGACATCACGCCCCTCGTCCTGGAAGCCGGATCGCTCGCCGGGGCCGCCGTGCGCGAGTGGGCTCACGTGCGGCTGTTCTCCCGCTGGGGCGAGGTCGTCGACCCGGCCGCCGAGAAGCTCCTGGCCCCGACCGGCTGGGTCAAGCCGGCCGAGGACGCCTACCCCTCCGGCGGGGACTGGGCCGAGGACTACCTCCAGCCGCTGGCCGACGTACTCGGCGAGCAGGTCCGCTACGGAGCGCGCGTCACCGGCGTCTCCCGCACCGGCCGCGACCGCATCGTCGACGCCGACCGCGACTCCCAGCCCTTCGTCGTCCACTACGAGATTGCCGACGGCCGCGAGCACCGCGTCTTCGCCCGCGCCGTCATCGACGCCTCCGGCACCTGGTCCACCCCCAGCCCTGCCGGCGGCAGCGGACTGGCCGCCCTCGGTGAGAAGGCAGCCGCCGACCGCATCGCCTACCGGGTCCCGGACCTGAAGGACCACGCTGTCCGTGCCCGCTACGCGGGCAAGCGCACTGCCGTCATCGGCTCCGGGGCCTCGGCCTTCACCGCCCTGGCCTACCTCGCCGATCTCGCGAAGTCCGAGGACGGCCAGGGGACTCACGCCACGTGGATCCTGCGCCGCGGGATCTCCGGCTCGACGTTCGGCGGCGGCGAGGCCGACCAACTCCCCGCCCGCGGCGCCCTCGGCCTGGCGGCCAAGGCGGCCGTCGACGATGGCTACGCCGACGCGGTCACCGGGTTCCGCACGGATGCCTTCGAGCGTGACGGGGAGGGCCGCGTGATCCTGGTCGGTGAGGACGGCCGTCGTCTCGACCCGGTGGACGAGGTCATCGTCCTCACCGGCTTCCGCCCCGACCTGTCCTTCCTGAGCGAGCTGCGCCTGGGCCTGGACGAGCGCCTCCAGGCCCCGACCGCGCTCGCCCCGCTGATCGACCCCAACCAGCATTCCTGCGGCACCGTCTACCCCCACGGCGTGAACGAGCTCTCCCACCCCGAGAAGGACGTCTACCTCGTCGGCATGAAGTCCTACGGACGCGCCCCCACCTTCCTCGCGATGACCGGCTACGAGCAGGTCCGCTCCATCGCCGCCCACCTCGCAGGCGACCAGGAAGCCGCCGAGCGCGTCGAACTCACCCTCCCCGAAACCGGGGTGTGCGGCGGCGCGGGCCTCTTCGACGAGCCCGCAGCCGCGGAAGAGAACGGTGGCGGATGCTGCTCGGCCCCGGCCACCCTCACCATCGGCGCCGCTCCTGCTTCTTCTGGCGGCTGCTGAGGTGAGCGACCTTCAAAGCGGCGTGGCCGCGGCCGGGACGGGGGTCCGGTCGCGGCCACGCGCCGTCCTGCCCGCCCTCTGCCTCACCCAGATCACCAGCTGGGGCATCGTCTACTACGCCTTCATCGTCCTCAACCCGGCCATCACCGCCGACACCGGCTGGAGCGCGGGCGCAACCACCGCGGCGTTCTCCGCCGCCCTCGTCGTCTCCGCCATAACCGGGATCTGCGTCGGCCGCGTCCTGGACCGCCGCGGCCCCCGCACCGTCATGACCGCCGGCTCCGTCCTGGGTTCGCTGAGCCTGCTGGTGATAGCCGCGGCCCCCAACCTGGCCGTCTTCTTCGCCGGATGGCTGCTCGCCGGAGCGGCCATGGCCGCCATCCTCTACCAGCCCGCCTTCGCCGCCCTCACCCGCTGGTGGGCCCCCGACCACATCCGCGCACTCACGATCGTCACCCTCGCTGGCGGCCTCGCCTCCACCGTCTTCGCACCCCTGACCGCGATCCTCGCCGACCACATGTCCTGGCGTGCCACATACGTAGTCCTCGCCGGCATCCTCGCCGTCCTGACCGTTCCGGCCCACGCGATCGCGCTGAAAGTTCCGTGGCCGCCGGCCCCGCCGAGCCCGCCGCACGTCACCAGCGGCCACGAGCAGGTCGTACGCAGCCGGGCCTTCTGGATGCTGGCCGTCACCTTCACCCTCTCCGCGTTCGCCATGTACGCCGTCGTCATCGGCCTCGTCCCCCTCCTCCTCGAACTCGGCTACACCACCACCCAGGCCGCATGGGCCCTCGGCCTCGGCGGCGCCGGCCAGACCCTCGGCCGCACCCTGTACGCGACCCTGGCCCGCCACCTCGGCGTCACCGCCCGCACCGTCACTCTGATCGCCCTCGGCACCCTCACCACCGCGGCCCTCGCCACCGTGGCCGGCCCCTACGCCCTGCTCGTCGCCGTATCCGTCCTCGCCGGGGTGATCCGCGGCAACCTCACCCTCCTCCAGGCCACCGCCGTCACCGACCGCTGGGGCACCACCCACTACGGACGACTCTCCGGCCTCCTCGGAGCACCCGCACACGCCGCAGCCGCCCTTGCTCCCTTCGCCGGCGCAGTCCTGGCCGGACCCCTCGGCGGATACCCCGCCCTGTTCACCCTGCTCGCCGTCCTCTCGGCCGCGGCTGCTGCCACCGCGCTCGGGGCACGCCCTCAACCAGACAAAGGAGCGACTCACCCGAACCGGCGATAGCGCCACACCTGTTGCACCAACTACGGTGCGCAATCCGCGCGTCGAGCTGCACAAACGCTCCGTCCGCTGCCTCGTGCCACAGCCGTAGCCCCAGAGAATCCGCTTCCCGCCCACCCCGTAGCGGCACATGGAAGGGTCTGTTGACCGCACTATCTGATGGATCAGGTCGACACAGGGAATGAGGCGTCGGTGTACTGGGCGGCGTACTCCTCGCTGGGCGGGACGATGGTGATGACGTCGATCAGCACACCGTCGGGGGCGGCGAAGATGAAGTGGCGCTGGCCGAACTCCTCCGTACGCAGTGGCAGTACCTCGGGAAGGCCGGCCTTCGCCACGAGCCGCTGGTGCTCGGAGTCCACGTCGTCCACCTCGAAGTTCAGCAGTAGGCCGCCCTGGAGCGCGACCCGGTGCCCCTCGGGGACGGTCGAGTGGGCGTGGTCCAGGAGCGCCAGCTCGTACTGCGGGGCGTCCGGGCGGCGCAGACTGACGTACCAGTCCGACTCGAAGGTCACCTTGAACCCGAGGTGGCGGGTGTAGAAGTCGCGGGAGGCCGCCACGTCCCGGGTGGCGAGCACCGGGTAGAAGCCGCCGAGCTTGGTCGTGGGCATGGTCGTGGGCTCGTTCGTCATGGCAGAGGTCCCTCAGTTCCTTCAGTTCCATTTCGCATACCCGGGGTATGTGAACCGTGGCGTTAGCATACCCCGGGTATGCGAAATGGAAAGGGCGGTGCGCGCGATGGCGATCAACCGGGCGGAGCAGCGGGCGGCCACGCGGCAGGCGCTGCTGGCCGAAGGGCGGCGCCGGTTCGCCGCAGACGGGTACCACCAGGTGGTGCTGGCCGAGGTGGCGCGGGCCGCCGGAGTCACCAAGGGAGCCGCATACCACCACTTCGACAGCAAAGCAGGGCTCTTCCGGGCGGTGGTCGCCGAGGTCCAGCAGCAACTGGGCGAACAGGTCGCGACCGCAGCAGAGCAGTACGAGGACCTCTGGGAGCAGCTCCGGGCCGGCTGCCGGGCCTTCCTGGCCGCGGGGAGCGACCCGGCGGTGCGGCAGATCCTGCTGGTCGACGCGCCGACCGTGCTGGGCTGGGATGAGTGGCGGGCCCTCGACGAGGAGTCCTCCGCCCGGCACCTCGCGGAGGCCCTGACGGCGGTTGCCGCAGCCGGGATCATCGCTGATCAGCCGGTGGAGCCCCTGGCGCGGCTGCTCTCAGGGGCGATGAACGAGGCGGCGCTCTGGATCGCGCGAGGCGGAGACCCGCAGGCCACGGAGCAGGCGCTCGACCAGCTCCTGGCGGGACTGCGCACCCCGGCCTAACGTCTCGCGCAGACGCTCAGAGCCTTTTCGGGCCGGTACAGAGCGTGCGGCACCGGGCGCAGGGGCCGGTCTGGCTGGGTGCTCAGATGGCGACCTGCGGGCGGGGCTTGATGGTGGTCCGCTCGTTCATGCCGCTGCTTCCCCGTCCCCCGGTGCGGAGGTGCGGGTGCGGGCGATGCGCCGTAGTTCGACGCTGCCGGCCCGCCAGGCGGTGGGGGCCGCCCAGTAGGGATGGGTGCACAGGGTCCCGGAGAGGGTGATCAGCCGGCGCCGCAGCGCGGTCGTACCGGCCCCGGCGGGGGCCTGCGCGAGCTCGGCGTAGGTCTGCTGCCACGCCCTTTGGAGCGTGATCAGATCCTCGGGGAATCGGAAGGATGGTCTCACCCTCCAAGTGAAACATGTGTTCGATTTATTGTGCGAGTGCCACGCTTCAGTCATCGGTCGTAGGTGAGGTCGGGTAGCCGGAGACCGTTGCTGATCTCCGGCCCCTCAGAATCGGACGTGCACCTTTCAGTGCATCCGGCGCAAGCACATGGCACGGCCACCCTCTTTTCAGGCAAGGCGGCCTTCGCCGGGGCTCTTCTGACAACACAACGCAATCGACGGGTCCCCATGAAGCGGTGGACCATGAACGGGAACGATGAACATCGTCTATTGGATCGTCGGGGGACTGCTCGCGCTCTTCTACTTCTACGCAGGCACACTGAAGGTGATCCGCAGCCGCGATCAACTCCGCCCGATGATGACCTGGGTCGCCCGCATACCCCTGCCCGCCCCCAGGGCACTCGCGCCGGCCGCGGCCATCGGTTTCGCACTCCTGCAAATCGGCGCGATCACCCTCCACATGAGCGGCCAAGACCGCCGGATCGCACTCAACACCGGACTCATCGTGGCCACAGCCGTGACCATCTGGCTGGCCGTCCAGCTGTGAACAAGCACAGGCTTCGACCGGGAAGTGCGGCTGCCAGGCCCGTCGCTCTCTCCTACACCAGGCGCTCCTTCGGTCCGAGTTGGGCGTCGAGGAGTGCCCACCAGGTGTGACCGTCCCCTCCGGGGCCGTCCCGGCGAGAGCCCGCGGTCCGCACTCACACTGCGCCTCCAGACGCGCGGTTTGCGGCAGGCGCGTAGGTCACACGGCGGAGGCGTGGGTGTCGGCGACGGGGATGAGGTGGACGACGCCGTGGTCGATGAGGTCGTCGACCACGGCGGACCAGTCCAGGGCCGGCGTGCCGGCCCCGCACCCGCCAACCGCCGACCCGGCGGGGACATCAAGCGGTAGCACGGGCCGCTGACCGACTGATTGAACATCCCCAACTCGGCGGCCGAACCAACGCACTCCACACCAGGGGGCATCCGACTGCCCGACCGCGCCCGGCTTGCCGTCGTGGCTATGTATGCGAACGGCGAGCACGACGCGGCCCCCCGAGTCGTCCGATGGCCGACGGCAGTCACAACCGGGTGCAGGACTGCAGATTGGACGATGTGCGCCGTCCTGATGGGCGCCAGGGGCGACTACCGCGCTATTTCGCGCTGCGCGGTGGCAGCCGCCGTGTGATCCGGTCGAACAGCTCGGTCAGAGGCTCGCCGAGGTCCCGGCCGAACTCGGTCAGCCCGTAGGTGACCTGGGGCGGCGTTGTCGGCTCGACCTCCCGCCAGACCAGGCCGTCCTGGACCAGCGTGCGCAGGGTCTGGGCGAGCATCTTCTCGCTGATGCCGTGGATGCTCTCGCGCAGCTCGTAGAACCGGAGGTCGTTGCTGCGCAAGGAGATCAGCACCCAGATGCCCCACCTGCTGGTCACGTGGTCGACCACACTGCGCGCTGGACAGTCCGTGTGAAACACGTCATACCGCTGCACCGGCCCGACATGGTTGAGCTGCGCGCTTTCCGTCATGGGATGAGCTTACCCAGAGGTATGTCCTTACCAATAGTTAGCCCGGCTCCTAGCGTCAAGGCCAAAGAGGACTTCCGACTAGGAGCTGATCATGATCGTGGTTACCGGGGCTACCGGGAACATCGGCCGACCGTTGACGCAGGCGCTGGCGGAGGCGGGCCAGAAGGTGACGGCTGTCTCGCGGCATACGGCGCCGGTGCCGGACGGGGTCCGGCACGTGGTGGCCGACCTGGCCGAGCCGGCCGGCCTCAGGCCTGCGCTGGCCGGGGCGGAGTCGTTGTTCCTGCTGCTGTCCGGCGATCTGCACTCCGCCGGAGCCAGCCCTGCCGACATCATCGGCGAAGCTGCGGCTAGCGGGGTCCGCCGGGTCGTCCTGCTCTCCACGTTGGGCGTGGTTACCAGGCCCTTCGGCCCGACGCGGATCGCGATGCGGGCGCTGGAGGACACGGTGCGCACGTCTGGCATGGAGTGGGCCGTCCTGCGGCCGGGCGGCTTCGCCTCCAACGCCCTGTGGTGGGCCGAGTCCGTCCGCGCACAAAGGGTCGTCGCCGCGCCCTTCGGCGACATCGGGGTGCCGATCATCGACCCGGCGGACATCGCCGCGGTGGCGGCGGACTGCCTGCTGGATGACCGGCACACCGGCAGCGTGTACGAGCTGACCGGCCCGAAGGTCATCACTCCCCGCCAACAGGCACAGGCCATCGCCACCGCGCTGGGCTCACCGGTGAGGTTCCACGAACTCACCCGTGACGAAGCCAAGACCGCCATGACTCAGAGCATGCCGGCGGAGCTCGCCGAGGACACTCTGGACATCCTCGGTTCCCCGAGCCCGGCCGAACTGCGCGTCAGCCCGGACGTCCAGCAGGTCCTCCGCCGCGCCCCGCGCCCCTTCGCAGACTGGGCCGCCCGCAATGCCGCCGCGTTTCGCTGACGCTGATCAGCGCTGCTGAACTGCTGTTCTTGCCCGGCGATCCAACAGCCGCAATACGCACCGGTTCCCGCTGGAGGACCCCCACCTGCTCCTCGCCGACGACGCCGCAGGCGAGGACCGTCTGGCCGGTTGGACCACCGACGAGGACGCCGACACCCTCGCCGCAATGCCTGCGGACGCGTACGGGCTGACCGTCAAGCACCGAGCCGCGCCCGGCATGCCGCCATGCGCCGTCCTCGGCGAGGCACGCGTGGTCGTGGTCGACCGGTTCCGGTCGGGGTCGGGAGGTCCGCGGTTGACGCCGACGTGGCCGGCCGGCCTGCGCGGTACCGCTGGGGCGGGGCCGGGGGGTCCGTCCCAGCGTCGCCCGTGTCAGACCGGGCGAGGCGTGCCGCGTGCACGCGGCACGCTTGCGGCAGCGTGGGGCCCGTCGTTTGGCGTGCCTAACATGGCATCGCCCGCCAGAAAGATCGCCGGCAGCGGCCGCCCAGGTGTCCGCGGGACACGCCGCGGACGGTCAGTCAGCGATGATCACCTGGTAGGGCTCACGGTCGAGGATGCGGGCAGACGTCGTAGCGTTGCCGAGTTCGCTTCCCGCCGCCCCGTTCTGGCTCCCCGTGACGTGGGAGCGCACGCAGATGGCGGTGGCCTTGTCGCCCCGCAAGATCCTGACGTTCGCGACGTCCCACACGCCGCCTACCTGCTGAGGGAGGATGTCGACGCACATGGACCCGGGTTTGCCTCCTTCCACGGACAGGGCGAAGGGGAACTCGTCACACTGGTCATCCGGAACCAGAAGGTTGTCCCTCACGAATCTGGGGGCGTAGTCGCAGGTGATGGCGCTCTTCTGTTTCCGGTCCCCTGTGCCGTCGCGGTGCAGGGGATGCTCCTCGGTGCCGTAGTTGTTGGTGGGGTTGCTCAGGTTCTTCTGTGCCCATTCGTAGGTGACGGCGGCGGCCCCATGGAGCGACTTGCGGAACGTCACATCGGCCATGTGCCCTTCCACGATGCAGCCGGGCCAGCTGGTGACCTGCGCGTCACAGCGCAGGGAGGGGCCGAGATGGTTCACGTTGTTCGGGGGTTGGGGTATGCCGCCGCCGAGGATTCTTCCGTCCAAGTGGTAAGAGGGCTGGATGTGCGGTGCCTTGCTGCCCTTGCCGACAGGAGAGCTGTAGCTGAGTACACCGTCGCTCCTGCCCATGCCATCTTCGCGCAGTATCACGGCCGAGCCGCCCCAGGCGGGTCCCTCAGTAGTGCATATTCCGCTGCAGGTGGAGCTGACGGCTAGCGTCACGCCGTCAGGCATGTTCTCCATCTTGATGGCCTCGACCACGACCTTCTCCTTCCAGGCCGCGTTCGGGGTCTCCTTGATTCCGGAGCTGATGAGGAACCCCACGATGGCTTCGCCCACGGGCCTACTGTCCGCACCGAGGCGTGTGTATCTGGCTGCGCCGCGTACGCAGTAGGCGAGGCGGTTGGAGACGATCGCGTCGGGGGACTTATCGGCGCAGAGCTCTTCCGGGGTGCGGCCGTCGTGTTGGCCGCCGCCGGGGCCGGCGGCCCGGGCCGTGGACGTGGCCGGTGCGGCCTTGTGGGTCATGCGGGAGACGACCCGGGCGGGGGCGGGTCCTACCTCGAGGCAGGACCACGCCATGCCACGGCGCTGGGGCTCGGAGCCGGGCGCGGTCGCCGTACACGTGCCGTGGCCCTTGGGGGCCGCCCGGCTCGTAGCAGGGGCGGCGACGGCCGGTGAGCCGGTCAGGGCGAGCAGCGTCGCGGTTAGCGCGAGTGAGGCAAGCACCGCCAGGAGTGATCGCAGGCGTTTCAACAGGCTTTCCCTCGGGTCGAGTTGACATGATCTGGTCCAATCGGGGACCGAATCCGCACGCTACAGCCCGCACCAGCGGCGAGACCCCCTACTGATTGTTTGCGGCTCATTGTGATCTCCCGCCGCTCCCCGTTGGTGAACTACTGTCAGCCGGGCCCCAGCGACCGACCACCCGCCCAACCGACCCGGAGAAGCAGGGGGAAGACAACAATGCGCCGCAAAAACCCAGCTGGCCGAATACGCGGATCCATCACCGCCGCCGTGAGCGCCGCTGCCGCGCTCACCACCATGGGCCTTGCCGCCGCCCAACCGGCCACCGCCCAATCAACCACCACCACTGCGGCCTCGTCCGTCGCCGCTGGGCAGGCATGCACGACGGCCGACCTCGGCAAGCGCCACCCCTTCATCAAGACCAGCGAAGTCGCCCCCACCGTGACCCACTTCAAGGGCTGGTACGTCACCCAGGGCACGACCGGAAGTCACTCCGTCACCACCAGCACGCAGACCACCATCTCGGTCTCGGTGGGCCTCAACGCCAACATCCAGGGCAGCTTCGCCGTCGAGGCCCTCGGCAGCGTAGGCGCGGCTCTGGGCCTCAACGTGCAGGTCGACTACTCCTCCACGTCCAGCGTGTCCGACACGGTGAACTGGAGCTTCTACCAGCCCGGCTACTACGGCGTGTACAAGGGCACCAAGAAGGTCACCGGCACCTACGGCAGCCTCAACTGCAACCGCGTTCAACAGAACGACGGCAGTTGGGCGCTGAAGTGGATCGAAGGGGCCGACACCGGCAGTTACACCACCTACACCGCTCTCGAAGAAGGTGCGGTGCGCTGCGAGGACAAGGTCCCCGCCAACAGCATCATGGCCAAGGCCCAGGGCCTCCTCGACTGCGGCTCCGCCACCGCCGCAGCGAAGCACCCGGCCGGGCCGGTCTCCTCGGCGAAGGCCGACGAGGCCCGGCACGAAGCAGAGAACGCCGCCAAGGCCGAGAAGAGCGGGAAAGCCACCGCGAGCCCGGCCCCCGCCACGCGGGCCACCCTGGACTGCCAACCCGCCGTCTACCGGATCCACGTCCCCGGCAAGCCCTTGAACTGGAGCGCACCGCTCCTGGCCAACGACGGCATCCGCCTGCGCGAATCGAACTTCTTCAGCGCCCACCTCGACAACTGGCGGCTGTGCAACGTGACGGAACGCAACGGGGTCATCGAGGCGTCCCTGTGGAACTGGGGCAACGGCGGATGCGCGACCATCCCCGCGAACATCGCCAACCAGGAACAGGCCTACCTGACGACGGCCACCTGCGGGGAGGACGACCTCCAGCGGTTCTACATCTACCGCGACGTGCCCGGCAGCTCGAAGATCGGTGTGCAAAACAAGTACACAGGCTCCATGTTGGGCCACGATCGTTACGCGGACGGGGAGTTGATCCGCCAGTACTCCAGCGGCAGGCAGGACGGCACGGGTACGTACGACCTGGTGAAGGTCTGAATCTTCCGCGCCTACGCGGTTCGCTCCGGCCCACTGCCACCGAATCTCGCACTCAGGTCACTAGCCGCGCCCGAGGGTTCCCGTACGGCCCGCACGGCCCGTGCGGCCCGTAAACCGGGGGTGCCGCCGTTGGCGCCACCCCCGGCTCGTCTCCAGAGCGCACAGTCGCCGTGCAGGGTGGGCGCGCGGCGGGCCATCGTGACGCACAGACGTCATACCCGCTGGTAGAGCCCGAAACTGCATCGGCTGCACGTCACGGCTGGACCCTTGCTGAGCTCTGACAGGCGATCTTGACCGTTTGCCAGGGGATCTCGAATGACGAGAGGTTTCTGCCACGGTCGTGACCGGTGACGGGCTGTCAGCGGCCCCGGCCCGTTGGTTCGGCTGTTTCGGCGCGCACGCTCAGCAGGTGGTGGATGTCGGATAGGCGGCCCCAGCCAGGGCTGTATCTGTTCTTGATGCCGGAGCGGATCTTGTCGAGGGCGGTCAGGCCGCGTTCGTCGTCGCGCAGGGCGAGTCCCGCAGCGGCTTCGAGCCTGGCGTCGAAGTACGGGTCCGCCAAGTGCGCGGCGAAGACGGCGCGCAGTTCCGGGGTGTCGAGGGCGGATGTGGCGAGTCTACTGAGCGCGTTCGTTCGGGTCGTCGGCGTGGAGTCGTCGGCCAGGCGAGTCAGGGCTGCGAGGGCTTCCTCATGCTTGGGCGTGTTGGTGTGGAGCATCACGGAGACGGTCCTCCGGACCCGCGGGTCGGGGTGATCGGCGTGGGCCAGGATCGCCGGGACCATGTCGACGGAGGAGTAGGAGTTGAAGGCGGCGATGACGATGGCGAGGGTGCGCGGGTCCTGCTCGCTGTCCAGCAGCGGGCGCAGGAAGTCCTCCGCCTCGCGGGCGAAGGGGAGTTCGGCGTCGTGCTCCTGCTCCACGTCGACGCTGAACCCGATCGCCAGATACTCCATCGTGTCGAGGCCGAAGCGCCTGCGGTCGAGGTTTGATGTGTCCTGCGCGGCTTCGAGGGCCCAGTCGAAGGTCTCACGGCTGGTCCGGAGTCCCAGGCGGAAGACCGAGGTGAGCCAGTCGTCATGGTCGGGGTCGGCGTGCACCAGGGCGCGGGCCATCAGCTCGTCCGGCGAGTGGTGGACGCCCAGTTCGGCTTCCAGATCGGTGATGACCGCCCAGTGCGCGGGCGGCGGCTCGCTCCCGGCCCCCACCCCGGACGCGAGGGCTTCCTGCGCGGTGCGCAGCGCCCGCCGGTGCGGACTGTCGCTGCTCAGCGGGTCGCGGCTGCGGGACAGCAGGGCTCGCAGCACCCAGTACCGGCCGTTCTCCGCTGCCCATGTCACGGGGTCCACGCCGTCGTCCCAGGGACGGGTCACATCCACGTTCCAGACCAGATAATCGACGACCACCTCGCGTCCGGCCCTCGCGGCAGCGGCCAGCAAGGCCACGGCATCATCGCCGGCCAGGTCGTCCGCGGTGGCGTCAAAAAGGAGTTCGAGCGCCGCGCCGTCGTCTTCACGTTCGATAGCAGCCAGCAGTGAGGGCAGATCCACCGGCCCATCGTGCCTGCACACGGGACGGTGGCGCGAACGAATTTCGGCAAGCCCTAGATGTACTGATCACGAACGTTGTTGACGGGGCCGGGTCTTGATCATGGCGAAGACCTCCGGTGTGGTGGAGGTGTCTAGGCTCCACACCACACACGGAGGTCTTTGTGGCCCACCCAGCATCAGCCCGAGCCCCACCATGCTGCCGACGGTCCTGCGCTCCCGGTGCGCATGGGTTCGGCAGACGTCGTCGCGGTAGAGGCGTTGGGGTGGGGCGTCCCTGGCAACCGAGCCCCACAGGAGGCACAGAAGCGAACGCGGGCCATGTGTGCAGCGTCGCTCACCTGGCCCCGGCCATCCAGCTTCGTCCAGGTTCGCTGTCACCGGACAACGGCCTCATGGCTGCGTAGGTCAGAAGCAGGAACGGTTGTCGGTAGATGGACCCCGCAGGCCACCCTGATCTACCTCGCCGACCACGTCGCCCCTGGACGGGCAACCCGCCTGCCCCGAGATCACCGCCCGTGATCTACTGCCGATCATGCCGCTGCTGATGCTGGACCTCGACAACACCCTGGTCGACCGCGACGCTGCCTTCAGCGACGCCGTCACCGCACTCCTCACAGAGCACGCTCTGCCCGACACGGACCTGACGTGGGTGATGACCCTCGACGCCAGCGGCTATACCGCCCGCCACGAGGTCGCCGCGGCCATGACCGACCGATACCGGGACAACGTGCCCGCCACGGCCATCCACGCCCTGCTCGACCGTGGCGCCGCCGATCGCGTCGTGCTGACGGACTCCTCCCGCGAAGCCCTGGACAAGGCGCAGGCTGACGGCTGGACCTGCGTGATCGTCACCAACGGCCGCACAACCCAGCAAGAAGCCAAGATCCGCCATACCGGACTCGACCAACTCGTCCAGGGCTGGGTGATCTCCGAGGCGGTCGGCCGCAAGAAGCCCGAACCGGAGATCTTCCACGCTGCCGCCGCTACCGTCGGAGTGCCCCTCACCGGCGCATGGGTCATCGGCGATTCCCCACATGCCGACATCGCTGGCGCCAACGCGCTCGGGCTTCGAAGCATCTGGGTAGCCAACGGACAGGCATGGGCCCAGGACTCCTACCAACCCACCCATGTCGCCGAGGACGTCGCCACCGCGATCGACTACGTCATCAGCGCGGAGAGATAGGGCACGACCAACCCACTTCGACGTCTCCACCAGGCCGAACCCGTGAAACCTTGCCGCCACCTCACACAAGTTCGATGGCCAGCCTCACACGGGCGTTCGGGCACACTGCGGGCCTGACGGATGACGAAGGCTGATGTCCTGCCTGAGGCGATCGAGGCCTACCTGGGCGAAGACGACGCCCAGGACCTGGACTCGGACAACCCCTCCTGGACGCTGGTGGCCGCGCTGCGCAGGCCGAGGCCGAGCCGGGCCACACGGCCGTAGCCGTAGAAAGAGCGGCGGTGCAGCCCGGCCCGGTCGGTGTGCGGCTGTGGAACGTGACGTAGGAAGGGAATGCAGCTGGTGCGGGACATCGATGACGCCTTGGACCGCGCCGACCGTGAAGGGTTCACGTGTGAGCCGCCCAAGACGTTGAAGGGACGGATCAACTTCTCGGTCAGGCAGCTGAAGTCGACCAAGGTCGTCGCTGAGGCGCTCGGGGTGAGTCAGCGGTCGGTGGAGTGCTACCGCAAGGGCGGCCGGAAGCCCCCACCGAAGGCCATCGCCGCCCGCATCGACACAGCAGTGCGGGCCCGCTGGCAGCCCGTGGTCCGCGGACGCCGCCGCAAACAGGCCGCCGCCAGCACCGCGAACACGGTGCAGGCGCGGGCTCGGTTCGGCTGCACGGCACCGGTCGGCACGACCGACGACGGTCACATGCGCCGCCTCACCGTCCACCTCCCACCAGCATGCGCGCAGCGCCTTTTCGACGCCCGCGCGCAGGAAAGGCGTCAAGTAGACCGGCCTCATCCATCAGAGCGCGATCATGCACTTCGTAGACCCGGCCACCCGCAGCACTCAGAGCTGCCGCCTGCTCTTTGAACTCGACCGCCTCGCGAGGCCTCGGTTCGGGCATCCAGGGTTGGCCGGTGTCAGCTCGGGTGTGCGGTGTCGCGCTTGTAGTGGGAGTGGGAATCGTGGGTGAAGAATCCCAGGGGGCCGTGTTGTTCGGAGATCAGGATGGGGAGGTAGATCTTGCATGTCTTCCCGTTGAGCGGGGACTGGTAGTCGAACCTGATGCCCGGCCACTCATCTGGGTAGGTGTCGAACACCCACGTTGCTGGGCCGCTGTAGGTGGAGGGAACCGGATCGGAGGGCATTCCGCAGCCAGGTTCCGGTTTCGCCACCCGTTGCAGGTCTGCGGTGCCGTCCGGCCGGACGGTCAGGCGTCCGTCGCCGCCGGGGGAGGACCAGGCCGTCCAGATTCCCTGGACGTCGGTGGGAGTGAGCGGAGGTCTCTGGTCCTTGGTCAGACTCCAGAGGAATCCGATCAGTGCTGCGATGGCCAGCCCGGCGGAGGCTATTAAGTACCAGTAGAACCTTCGTGGCAGCTTGGTCACTGAGACCAGACCCTTCCTTCCAGCGGGTGCCTCGGGCCGATGGCCGACCGTCCCCGTGCGTTCTTGCCCCTTCGTGATCCAGACGTGGAGGAGCACGGGTAGGTCCCGGGATCCGCTGGAAAGTGCTTGGTCTCACATACTCGGTGAGTCTGTGTGTGAGGACGTGCCGAGACCCCAACGGCGGTCGGGGCCAGGGTTATGAAGGCGGTGACGCCACCCGTTTCGGGGCGGTCTGCGAGGCCCTGAACATCGCGCTCGCCCCCGTCCTGACTGGCTTTCGGCTACCACATCTGCCCAAACCCCGACGGCATCGGCCGCATCGTCAGCCGCCCTACGGCACGCTGAGCGCCCAGGAGCGTGTCTTGACCCGTCCCCGCCGCGGAGAACTGCGAGGTTCGCATCCGGCGGCCGAGGTGCGGAACCGGTGGTGTGCCCGGTCGTGGAAGGTCCTGGGTCGCACCCCGTCCCGGGCTCGCCGTGCCGTTCTCCTTGGCCTGCCCGGGGCGGGCCCGGGTCCTGGTGCCTGGCGCCTTCGTTCCCTGTTGCTGTCGTTGGGGGAAGGATGTCGCCGTTCGTCGTGGTGGCAGTGTCAGGCGTCAGGACCAGTTTTCCGGGCTGTGATCCGGCGGGTGTGGGTGGCGGTGAGGGTCGTGGTCAGCCCGCGCCGATACGGCGTGCGTGGGCGAGGCCCGGTGCCCAGAGCGCTCCGGTGGCAGCAGTACCACCGGGCCGCCCCAAGCACCGCAGGTTTCACCGGCGGCCGCCCGCTCCTGCTCCACCACGACCCCCGCCGCCGTAGCCTCGGTCGGGCAGGTGCGGCCCCGGCCGAGGCTACGGTTCCCTGCTCACCGGTAGCGCGTTGCGCCCGGTACGGGAGCGGGGCGCGGGATATGACGTGGCGTCGGGGCGGGGGAAGAGCGCGGAGTGCGTCCTCGCCGTGCCGGGTGACACCGGGGACGACGGCCGTCAGGCGGGCGCCTTCGGCGAGGAGCTGGGTGAGGTAGGCGTAGTGGCGCTGGCAGTCGACCATTCACCCCAGCGGGCGCGGGTTCCGGTCGGGGGCGATCGCGGCGAGCGCGACGGCCCGTCGGCGGGCCCGGCCCTGGTCCTTGCCCAGTTCGCCGGGCGGCGGATGTCCGTGAGGTACTGCCCGTTCGCGATGCGGTCCAGCCCCCTCGGCTCGGTCGGCAAAGGCAGCGCAGGCCGTGCAGCAGGCGGTGCAGCAAGCGCCTTTGGTGGCCGGCTCTTTGCCGAAGGGGTGTGAGGTGACGAGATCAACCAGCTCGGCCGGAATCGTCTGCGCCCGCCGAGTGGCGCGCGCCGGTTTCATGGTGCTCCCGGTGCGGTCGGCGGCGGGCATCGCGGCCGGCTGGGGAGCGGTGCGGGGACAGGGGGCCGGCCGTGGCGGGGGTGGCGGTGCACAGGTGGCTTGCCACGGTCCGCCGGTGGTGCGGCGGTTCGCTCGCGGGGTGGGGCGCGGCGGGGCGGTCGGCCGACAGGCGGGCGGTGAAGCGGGGCCAGGCGATCAGGACGATGGGGTAGATGGCGTAGCCGATGCGGGTGGCCGGGGATAGCGCTATCGCCAGGAGCAGCCCCAGGGCCAGCCTGTCGGAGGCGGCGACGGTGCTTCGCGGCGGGCGGACCAGCAGCGACGCCCCCACACCCACCGCGCTCAACGCGATCAGCGCCGTGGTCACTGCCTTGCCGTGAGGAAGCAGCAGAACGATCAGGTGCCCGAGGAGGGGACTCTGGGCGGATGACGCCGTGGGGCCGAGGCCCAGCGGGTAGAGGACGACGTTCTGGTAGAAGGCGCTGGTGTCGACCAGCACCGCGGGCGTGATGGTCAGCGCGGCCAGCCCGGTGGCCGCTGCCGCGCACCTGAACGCGGCGCGCCTTCCGCCCCGTACGGCGAGTACGGCGACGATCACCGCGATGGCCGGCCAGGCGGTCCACTTCAGAACGGCGGCTACCCCCACGACCAGCCCCGCGCGCCCGGCATGGCCCCGCTGTGTGAAGGCCAGGGCCAGGCAGAGCAGTCCGATGACCGGCGGGTCCACGCCGCCGATGCTCAGGGGCAGCGCGACGACAGGACAGGCGATCAGCCACAGGGCGCCCGTCAGCCCCGCGGTGGCGCTGGGCGCGGTGCCGCTCGGCCCCGTAGCGAGGTCCACGCCCCTGGTCAGCACCCGCACGGCTCCCGCTACGGCCGCGAGGAAGCCGACGAGGAACCACACGCGGGCGCTGGCGAACGGGGTGTCACCGAACAGCAGGTGAGGTATCCCGAAGAGCGCCATGCCGGGAAGGTAGGGATTGAAGTCCCGTACGGCGTGCGGCGTGGGGTTGTATGGAGTTCCGGTGGAGAACAGCAGGTCGGCCGCCCGTTCCACGACGCCGACTTCCATCTGCGCCCTGCCGATCACCGACAGGTACAGCAGCGGTATGGCCGCCGCACCGGTGACGGCGACCACGGCGGGAGTGCGGGCCCACGGCATGGACGACCGCGCCGCGACCAGAGCCGCGCAGGCGTATCCCGCCGCGCCGACCAGGCCCCACACCTTCTGCGAGGTGTGGTCGGGAGACGCCAGCCCCACCACGAGTGCCGACACCGCGCACGCCAGCAGTACCAGTCGGTCCCACCGTCGCCCGCCGGCGAAGGGCTTGGCTGCGGAGCGAGACCGAGACCGAGACCGAGGCTCCTGTTTCCGATCAGCTTGCGACATCAGGCATCAACCTTTGAAGAAGAGGTGAGGGCATGAGGGCATGAGGGCATGAGGGCATGACGAAGTGGGGGTGAGGGTGAGGGGGGAAGAGGGAGGGTGCCGCCGGTACCGGAGTGCTTCCGTAGGGGTTCGCATCACCGCTTTGAGACGCGTGGCAGGGTCCGGCGACAGCGACGGTGAACTGCCGGGAGCCGGGTTCCGGTGGCTCGGTCCGTGACGGAGGTCCGTGCTCCCCCGGTATGGAGGCCGCGCACCGCACGTAAGGCTCTTACTCCGGCGCGGGTTCCGACGACCGTCATCGCGCCGGTCCCCAGGGGGCGCGGTCCCGTCGTCGAGTCCGGTGTCGGTGAACCGCTGTCGGCTGGGGATCGGACGTCATCGCCGTGGCGTCGTACGCGGAGCCGGACACATGCCGCGCGGGTCTCGACGGCGCGGTGGCAGACGCCAGGGCAGGCGCGATCGCGGGGACCGTGCTCGGCGACCGGCCCCGCCTGACCTGGGACTTCGTACCGCCCGCCGGTTCGCCGGTTTGCCAGGGCGGCTGGGGACCGGGTAGATAGGCACTCACACGGCGGCACTCACACGGCAGTGCTTACAAGCCGGTGCTTACAAGCCGGTGCTCACGAGGCAGTGCTGGCGAGGCAGTGCCTACTGGCCGCAGGGCGGTGCTCACTCGGTGGTGCTCGCGCCGCGCGGGGTGCCACCCGTACAGCTCTTCAGCACGCGGTACGCGGCGAAGACCAGTACGGCGACGATGGCGCAGGTGAGGGCCGTCGCCACGAGCTGGAGGGGCCAGTAGTGGGCGAGGGGGTGGAAGTCGCGGTAGTAGCCGACGGCGTCGAGCTTTTCGTACGTGGCGCGGCAGTCAGGGAAGACGTCGCTTCCGCAGTAGGGGTTCGGCAGTCGGGCGCCGGTGGAGGTGAGGATGCCCTCGTCGACCACGATCCCCGTGCCTGACGGAGCGTCCTGCACCAGGTTGCGCACCTGGGTCACGCTGGGCCACAGGTAGGGCAGTGCCGTGTGGACGATGGCGAACACACCGGTCGTGGCGGCGACGGACGTGCCGAGGGCGGGCAGGGAGCGGCGCCAGAGCAGACCGACCAGGACTCCGACGACGAGGCCCAGGAGGGCCAGGGCGACCGTGAGCGGCCCGCCCGAGTAGAAGGTCGGGAAGTCGGACCAGGACTTCGCGGTGTCTATGCGGCCCTTCCCGGCCGACCAGGCAAGGTGGTGCAGCGTGACCACCAGTCCGGTGCCTGCGACGACGAGGGTGGCCGGGAGGGCGAGTTTGGCGGTGAGCCAGCGCACCGGGGAAACCGACTGGGCCCAGGTCAGCTGAGCGGTGCCCGTCTCCAGTTCCCTGCTGGTCAGCGTGGCCCCGGCCCAGGCGGCTACGAGGAAGGGGAGGGCGAGGACGGCGAAGGTGGTGGCGGAGTAGACCTCCTTGTAGAGGATGATCGCGGGCTGGTCGTAGGTGCACTTCGACGCCCCGGCACACGCGTTGTACTGCTCCCACGCCGCCGCGGAGGCGTCGGTGAGCGGGCCGCCCAGCCACAGCAGCGCGGCCGAGAGCAGGACCACGAGGCCGACCCAGACGCACAGCGCCGGGCGGTGCAGGCGCAGCAGCCACCGGGTCAGACGGGGCGCGGGGGACGGATGCCGGGTGGCCGCGGGAGCGGTGGGGGCAACGGCGGTCATGCGGGCTCCTCCTGGGGCATGGCGGAGGCGGAAGCCGCTTCCTGGGACGTGGGGGAGGTAGAAGTGGAATCAGAAGCGGAAGCGGAAGCGGGTCCGAGAGTGAGCGGGGGTGCCGCCGGGTTGCGCAGGTGGGCGAGGATCAGCGCCTCCAGGGACAGGTCGTTCGTCTGCCAGCCGGCGGGCAGCGGCCCTGCGGGGCGGACGAGGGCGGTGACCTGGCGACCGGTGATGCGGGATTCCACCGTGGTGTGCGGTGCCAGGTCGAAGTCGGCGCCGGTGGCGGCCTCCCGTGCGGGCCCGGTGATCAGGGAGTGCACGGCGAGCAAGTCGTCGATGTCACCCGCCAGACGCACCCGGCCGTCGCCGATCAGCAGCAAGTGGTCGCAGGAATCCTCCAGTTCGGCGATGACGTGTGAGGACATCACGATGGTGGTGCCGTACCGCGCGGCCGTGGCCATGAGCGTGCCCATCAGCTCGTGCCGGGCCAGCGGGTCGAGGTCGGCCACCGGCTCGTCCAGCAGCAGCAGTTCCGGCCGCTTGGCGAGGGCGAGGGCGAGCGCCACGCGGGTGCGCTGGCCGCCGGACAGCGAGCGGACGCGGGCTCCGAGGTCCAGGCCGCCGCCCGCCGCGACCCGCTCCGCGGTGTCCGCGTCCCAGCTGTCGGGGTTGAGATCGGCGCCCATGCGGAGCGTCTCGGCGACGGTGAGCTGCGGGTACAGCGGCTTGTCCTGGGAGACGAAGCCGATCCGCGGCCGCACGTGGGCCGGGTGCCCGCCGAGCACCGTGACCGAACCCTCGCTGGGGGCGGTCAGCCCCGCCGCCAGGGCGAGCAGCGTCGACTTGCCCGCGCCGTTGGGCCCCACGAGCGCACTGACACGTCCGGCTGGCAGCTGAAACGTGCAGTCACGCAGGGCCCACCCGCCGCGCCGCCGGAACGCCTTCCCCAGCCCGGTTGCCTCGATGGCACTGCTCGTCATCAGTGATCCTGTTCCTTCTCGGTGGTATCGAAGTGCTCGTCCAGCACGACAGCGAAGAGTGCCGCCACGTCATCCCGCTCCAGGCCGGCCGTCCGAGCGCGCGACGCCCACTCGGAGAGCTCGCCCCGCAGCGGCGAGTCGCTCGGTGTGGTACCGAGTGACCTGCGCACGAACGTGCCGAGGCCTCGCCGGGCCTCGACCAGGCCCTCGCGTTCCAGTTCCCGGTAGGCCTTGAGCACCGTGTTCGGGTTGACTGCCGTGGCCTCCACAACCTCTCGGGCGGCCGGAAGCTTGTCGCCGGGCTCCAGCAGGCCCAGGCGCAAGGCCTGCTTGGTCTGCTGAACGATCTGTACGTAGGTGGCAACCCCGCTGCGCCGGTCGATCCGGTATTCGATCATCCCGGCAAACACCCTTTCACTATTTGAGTAGTGAATAGTGGATTGAGGAGGGTGCGGATGTCAAGGAGAGCGCCGGCCACGGGGTCCGGCACACACGTCGCTGTGCGGTTTCGGGCCGGCTGGGTGCCGGTCCGGTCCGGTCCGCACCGTGATGGCGGCCGGCCGTGTGAGTTGCCGCTGAGGAGGAGGCTGAGCAGGACGGTGGCGGACTGGGCTGTGGGGTCTGGTCGGGTGGGGGTCCGGGCGGCTTCCGGGAGGCGGGGGCGTTGTGCGGCGGTGGCGTTGTGAGGCGGGCAGGGACAGTGCGAGGGCTTCGGCCTGGCCGAAGCTGAGGGGCACCGCAACGCACACCTCGCGCGGGGAGTGCTCCTGCCCGTCGAACTGCACCGAGCGGGGACCGCCGTGGGCGATGCTGCGGAACAGGCCGGCCTGGTCGGCGATGGTCCGCGGAGTCAGGCGTACGGGGTGGCGGCGGGCGAGGTGGTCCATACGCGCCTCGAACGGCAGCTGCTGCAACAGGCTCGTGCCGACGGCGCTGGCATGCCCGGCGAACCGAAAGTCGATCCACTCGTAGACACGGGGCGCCTCTGGGCGCCTCGGGGCCGTCGGAGAGCCGGGAGATGTGCACCTCGCCGTCGGTGTAGCTGCTGACGTAGACCGCGGTGCCCACCGCGTCCCGCAGCGTGGCCAGCGTCTGCTGCAGCGCGTTGTCGGCCGCGCCACCCGAGGGCTGCGCCAGCGCCAGCAGATCCGGGCCCGGCGCGTACCCGCCGTCAGGCAGTCCGTCCGCCACACCGCGCTGGCACAGCCACGGCAGCAGCCGCTCCACCACCCCCTTCGACAATCGGGCCCTGCTTCGACAACTGCGCCGGACTCAGCGCCACGGAGGAGCCGTGCAGCACGTGCAGGCGCCGCAGCGCCCGCTCCACCGGCTTCCACTGCGCCGGCGCCGACACCTCCCCGGGTACCTGCCGCGCCGCCACCGTCAACCGCGGCGCCCGCAATGGCGAGGCGGAGTACTCCACGCTGCGCCCCGGCATGCTGCCCGCGCCGGACAGGAGCGCCGTGCACAGTTCGTTGGCGAACTCGGTGTCCTCGACGGCCTGGCCGTCGGCCGGGAACGCGGCCATGTCCGCACGCAACGCGAGCGCGTCACCATGGCCGAGCTGGGCGGCGGCCGCGACCAGGTACGTCGCCTCGGTGTGCAGCGCGGGTCCGCCCAGGCGAGCGGCCAGGACGGCGAGGCGGAAGACGGCACCGGGGTGGCCGTGCCCAGACCCTCGGTTCACCGGCGCACTCCGCGCCTGCATCCCTGTCCTACGAAGCCTTGGCCCGAGAACCAACACGTGATCGGAATTGCATCGTAATGACCGATCGTCAGACAAAGCGCGATCGTTGGCGCCCGCCCGCCCGCCCCACCACACAGCCGCCGCACAGCCAACCCGCAGCGACGCCTCGGTCCCGCCCGCGCAGGACTCACGCGCCTTGAACGTTGCGGCACAGGACGCCGGCCCGTTCCACGGTGTGCGGCGTGACGCCGCCGCACAGGGTGCGGGTAGCAGTACCACCGGGGCCGCCCCAACGTCACCTGCCCTGGTCGGCCAGTCGGCCGGTGTGGCCCACCCCCGAGTCCCGCTACACCCGTGAACGCGCCGAAGAACCGGCAACCCTGATCGCGATGCCAAAGCGAACAGCCGGATCGGCCGATGAAGCCCGTGCCTTGTACCTCCAGGAAATCTACGGATCCTGACCTGCTCCGCTTCTCTAGGCTCAAGTCCTGGGCGGGCCGTGCCCCGGTGCGCCCGCGGATCCGATGGGGGAGGCCTGCTGTGATGCCGATCTACCTGTCGCCCGAAGTCCCCGGCTGGTCACCGCGAACGGAGGCTGATCTCCGGGCCGCTATCGACGGCGGCCTGCTGGAGGAGAGCCACCACCTGGACCTGAAGGAGGGCCTGAGCGCTACGAAGGGCGACGACAAGGGGCTCGCCCGGGACATGGCTTCGTTCGCCGTCGACGGCGGCACGCTGATCATCGGTCTCGGAGAGGACAAGGAGAACCGCACCTTCTTCCTCGCTCCGCAGCCGCTGATGGGGATCCTTGAAAACGGCTCTGACCGCGATTGCGTGAGGGCCGAAAGTGCGGACGAAAGGGGGTATGCCAGAGTGAGAACCATGACCCGTTGCGAGTTTGATGACGAGCTGACCCCATACCTTCAGGGGTCTACTTCGGCGTCATGGTCTGTTAGAGCGGCCTCAGGCCGGCGTCTGGCCGCCGTCGCGGAGGTTCCCGAAGCAGCTGAGGTCTTGCGCCGGCTGTTGCTGGATGGTCGCGACACTTTCGTCACTCAAGAGACGGCGGAGGCTCTGCTCGGACGCTGGGACGTGCTTGGTCTGCGCATGGTGCTGGCCGCGCTCGCCAGCGCGGATCGCGACACTGCCGATCACCTTGACGCTGCAATCCTCAACGTCTGCGGTCAGTCCACGGAGGACGGGGAACGGCTCGCGGCACTGTGCTCAGCGTTGGCATCGGATTCGGACAACGCCGTGAGCGGGCAAGCCCGCAGGATCCTCGAACCACCGCGGTCGCCTGACCGCTACTCACCCTGAGAAGCTGTTGTCTTTCTGGTTTGATTGGCGTGTTTCCGCTGATTGCGGATAGGTGCGGTAGACCCGTGCGGTTCTGGCTCCGGACAGCGCCGCTGACGCCAGCCCCCGAGCCGCCGCCGGGCCTCGGGAGGCGGACAGGCAGCCGGCGTCCCGTGATGCGGCCAGCCCGAAATGGCAGGTGCCGGTGTGGCGTGAGGAGGTCGCCTCTTCGGTGCTGTCGGTCGACTACCAGCGCATCCTTCAAGCCGTCGCGGACCGTGTCCGTCTCGGCCAGGGGCCGCTGACCTGCCAGGAAATGGCCGCAGTGTTCGGCATGGACGTCGTGCCGGCGCGGGTGGAGGCATTGCCGTCGGAGGCGAAACGCCTGGTCGCCCGAGGCTGGCTGGCCGAGCCCGCACCCGGCCGGTTCACCCTCGGCCCCGGTGTGGCCGGGCCAGGCGACGGGTCATGAGGGCGGCCATCGACCAGTAGATCATCGCCTCGGCACTGGCGATACGACGCTCGAAGTCGCGGGCCAGGCGGCGGCTTCGCATCAGGTGTGCGAAGAGACGCTCGACGATCCACCGCTTGGGCAGCACCACGAATCCCTTCATGCTGTCGCCGCGCTTGACGGTTGCCAGGACCAAGGGCGAACGCGGCCAGGCAGTGCTCGATCAGACAGCCGGTGAAGCCGCCGTCGGCCCGGACCAGGGCCAGGCGATGGTGAGCGGCAGCCACCTGTTCCAGCAGGATGTGGGCAGCGGCGCGATCGCCCACATCCGCAGCGGTGACCATGACGCCCAGCAGCAGGCCAAGGGTGTCGACCACGACGTGCCGCTTGCGTCCGTTGACCAGCTTGCCGCCGTCGAAGCCACGGGTGCCGGCGCCGACCACGGCATCCGCCTCGACCGACTGCGAATCTATCCCGGCCGTCGGCAGGGCATCGTGTTCTGCCTCCCGGACCTGCCCGCGCACCCGGTCATGGAACTCCCGGATCAGGCCGCGATCGCGCCAACGGCAGAGAACGCGTAGACCCGGTCCCACGGCGGGAAGTCGGCCGGCATCGCCCGCCACTTGATGCCGTTGTCCAGGAGATGGCCGATCGCGTCCAGCATCGCCCGGTGGCAGTACGCTTCCGGCTGCCTGCCCTTGCTCTGCATCCAACCTGGCACCGGCAGCAGCGGCTGCACCACCACCCACTCCGCGTCCGTCATGTCGCTCGGATACCGACGCGCTCGCAGGCGATTATCGGCAGCGTTTCCGAACCGGTGAGCCAGACAGCCACACTCCCGAGTACCTGCGGTGGAGTGCACGGGCATCGGCACGCAAGACGGAGGTACTTCTCGCATGCGCCGAGCACCCGTCGACCACCCAATCGAGACGGCCGTCCGAGCACCAAGCCCCCAGAGCATGACGACAAAAGCTACTTACGCGTCGGGGTGCTCCGGCAGGGCGAGCCAGTCCGACCAGGAGATCTCTCGGCCGAGGAAGCGCGGCTGCTCGAACGGCCAGTCGGCGGCGATCCACCGCGGCACCAGCTCGTCGAGGGCCTGCTCGACCTTGCTGTCCACCAGCTCGTCCACCACCCACCAGGAGATCTCGCCGTCCGCGCCAGCCCTCTCCGGCGGGTCGATGTAGACGCAGCCGAGCAGAGCTGTCTCCGCCGCGTCGAACAGCGCGTAGTTGAAAGACTGGTGTGCGGCGATCTCCTTCTCGTGCCGCAACAGGTCGGCCTGGTCTGCCTCGTAGGTCATGGTGGCTGCGGGCCAGCCCCAGGCTGGGCCGTAGATGGTCCACAGCCGCTCGCGCGAACCCATCACAGCCGGATAGTCGAGCGGGGTGTCCGTCTCCCGGATCGGCCGCAGGTGATGACCACTGCCCGGCAGCGGTATCAGGACGGGATGGACGAAGTTATCGGGGAGCCAGCTCATAGCGCCCGACCGTAGCAGCGCGCGGCCGTCCGCTCCCCCTGGATTTCCCCCCTATACCGCCAGGCCCTGCTCTCATGCCGGGCAGTGCCCGCGATCACCCGATCGAGACTCCCGGTCGATCGACAGACTCCATGATCGGTATGGCAACGGCTTCTGAGCTTTGTGTTTAACCTCGCCGGGTCACCTGACCTGCTGATCTTGGCTTCTTCCTGAGACAGCAGGACGGCCGTTCTTCACGCTTCGAGGTGTCGAGCAACGTCGCGTGAAGGAACGGCCGCTGTGAAGAGTCTGGCTTCTGCAGGTCCCGCTGACGCCGCGCTGAGCGTGCTGTCCCACTTTCGTGTCGAGTTCTACGACTGCCTCTACAAGCGGGCGGATGCGCTTTTCGAGCTCACCGACGCGGTGCTGTGCGCCGATGGTCCGGTGACGTCGCTGGCCGAGCTCACGCTGACGGCCGAGCACCGGCGCGGGCACGGGGCGATGTACGACGCGGTCAACCACGGCTGGCTGGAACCGCGCCGCCTGCGCAGGCTCCTTGCCTCTACACCGCTGCCGCGGGCCGCCGACGGGCGGATCGTCCTCGCGGTGGATGTGAGCAACTGGCTGCGTCCCGACGCTCCGACCAGCCCGGACCTGCTGTTCTGCCATGTCTACGGGCGGGGCCGCAGTGCCGACCAGATGATCCCCGGCTGGCCCTACTCCTTCGTCGCCGCGCTGGAGACCGGGCGGACATCGTGGACCGCCGTGCTGGACGCGATCCGGCTGGGACCCGCCGACGACGCCACGGCGGTGACCGCCGCCCAGCTCCGCAACGTCTTCACCCGGCTCCTGCGGGCCGGCCAGTGGAAGCCTGGTGACCAGGACATTCTCATCGTCATGGACTCCGGCTACGACGTCACCCGCCTCGCCTACGTCCTGGCGGATCTTCCCGTCGAGCTGGTCGGCCGTCTGCGTTCGGACCGGGTGATGCTCCGTGACGCCGGCCCGCGCCGTTCCACTCCGCGCGGCGGGCAGCCCCGCAAGCACGGTGGTGTCCTCACCTTCGCCAAGCCCGAGTCCTGGCACACCCCCGACCAGGCCACTACGTGCGGCACCACCCGCTACGGCACGGCCGAGGCCCTCGCCTGGAACGGGATGCACCCGCGTCTGACGGCGCGCGGCCCGTGGCTCGATCACTGCGATGAACTCCCTTTGATCCACGGCACGTTGATCCGGCTGAAGGTCGAGCATCTGCCCGGCGACCGCGACCCGAAACCGGTCTGGCTGTGGTCCTCCAAGACCGGGATGACCGGCGCGGACGTCGACCTGCGCTGGCAGGCATTCCTGCGCAGATTCGACCTGGAACACACCTTCCGGCTCTTCAAGCAGACCCTCGGCTGGACCGTCCCCAAGGTCCGGGATCCCCACACCGCCGACCTGTGGACCTGGCTGATCATCGCCGCCCACACCCAACTCCGCCTCGCCCGCCCCCTCGCCGAGGACCTCCGCCGCCCCTGGGAACGTCCCGCCGAGCCACGACGGCTCACCCCCGCCCGGGTCCGCCGCGGGTTCCGCCACCTCCGCGCGAAGACCGCCCGTCCCACCGGCGCGCCACAACCCTCCGGTCCCGGTCCCGGACGCCCACCCGGCTCCAGAAACCGCAGGCCAGCACCACGCTACGAACCCGGGAAGACCGTAAAACGAGCCGAAACCCTCACCGAACACGTCCGCCTGAAACAGCAGCGAGGTTAAACACCAAGCTGAGTGAGGATCCGGGTCCGGAGGAGCATGAAGGAGGCCCGACGTACATCGGTCGCTCGAGTGTTTTCACGCGGTTGACATGGCCTTTGGTGACGCCTGAGCTCCAGTGAAGCGTGAGGCCGGCGGTGACGGCGTCGAGGTCCTGGCGGAGGAATCCTGCGAAACCGCTGGCCTGCTTCGGAGCGTCTTGCTCCGCCTGGCGGATCCACTGGGTCAGCAGGAAGCCGCGCCTGTGGCGGCGGAGCTCGGCGAAGGCTCGGACGAGGTCGCGGGCCCGGGCGATGTCCGGGCAGGCGACGCGCTCGCCGAGCAGGCCTCGTTCGAGTTCGGGTGGGAGAGTGTCCTGCGGTCGCATGATCCAGCTGGTGATCTTGCGGGGGCTGGGTATGTCTGCGCGGTCGGGTTCGGCGTGCCCGGCGCGGAGCGGGGCGAGGTGATTGCGGACGACCTGGCGGCTGCCGCGGTAGCCGCGTTCGCAGATCTCCAGGAAGAGGCGGCTGCCGCTGACCTGGCCGAGACTCTCGGTGAACCGGGTGTTCAAGTACGGCTTGAACGGATCCAGGACTCTGGCTGGCTGGCGTTCGTGGGCGGAGGCCAGGAGCTGGTCAAGGTCGGTGTCACGGAAGCGTCGGACAGTTTTACGGTCGAGGTTGAGTCGGCGGGCGATGGCGCTGATGGTCCAGCCTGCGGCAACGAGTTCCTGGACGCTTGCGTATCGGCAGTCGCGTCCGGTCGATGATCGGCGTCCGCGGCAGCTTGTGCAGAGGGAGTTGCAAGAGAGGCGGCGCCTGCGGGCTGCGGTTGGTCTCTTCGTCGGCGCGTTTACGCAGGCAGGCGCGGTGCTGGTGGCAGGGCTTCTCCACCGCGGCAGCAAGGTTCTGGAGCAGGTGCCAGCGGTCGGCGACTTCCAGGGAGCCAGGGGCCGCTGCTTTGATCGCTCGTGTGTAGGCCGAAGCCCGGTCGCGGCAAGAAGATCTCGGCGCCGGGGTGGTCACGCAGTCAGGCAGCGAAGGTCTCGGAGGTGCGGTCGGGCAGGACGTCCACGACGCGGCCGGCTTCCATGTCGACGAGGATCGTGCCGTACGTGTGGCCCTCACGGGAGGCGAACTCGTCGACTCCGAGCACTCGCGGAGACCGTTCCGGCGCCGTCGGCGGATCCAGCAGCTCCGGCAGTCGCGTGCGTCCAGCGGCGAGCTGTTTGCGGCGGCACAGCCGTTCGCCGGCCCGCCCGCCGAGCTCGACCGCGACCTGGCGGAGCCAGGTCTTCAGCCCGAGGCTGGAGCGGCGATACCGCTCGCTCAGCCCGCCGACGTGCTCGACAAACGTCCGCCACGGACACGAGGCCCAGTCGCAGAAGAACCGCCGGACCCGCACCCGTACCCGGACCCACACCCGCACCCGCACGAGCAGCTTTCTCCCAGACAAGGGCCGCTCGGCCAGCAACCGCTCGTAGCACGAATGCACCCGCCGGGCTCGGGCACGGCATCCCGGGCATCTGGGCTGCGGCCCGCAAGCGGCCGCCACCACGACCAGGGCCTCCGCCGTGAACTGCACGGCCTCCACACGCACATCGACGTCCGGGAACAGCACATCATCCAGAGAGCAAACCCCCACCAGCCCCGCATGCCCTGCCGAAACCTTCCAGCATGCGGCCCCTGACCTGGGACTTCACGAAACTCTGGTCAGCGCCAGTTTCAATGAGCGTCCCCGGGTCGGCGGCTTGGGGTCCCTCGTGGAGTGTGCGGGCCGTGTCGAGACGCCGGCTTCGTGTCGGCGGCCAATCCGGGACCCTCACGCACGGCCACACCAGCGATCAGCTGCCTCCTGCGGAGAGGTCCCCGTGAAGGAGCCGTGCCGTGAGTTCCATGCACCGCGTCCGGGCCGCGGAGAAGCCATAGGGCATCTTGGTTACCGCTTCGAAGGCACTCATCCGGGCGTCCTCCTCGCCGCTCGCCTCGTCGTCGTAGATCTCGAAGAGCTTCTCCTCAGCCACCTCCAGTCCGGCGGCTTCTATGGCCTGGAGCAGGGCATTGTGGTGGGCGCAGTGTTGCGCGGCAAGTTCCTCGACCTGCGGGTCGTGGGGGTCGACGGTGTCATCGAGGGCGGCGTCGGCCGCGTCGAGGCGGTCTGCCTCGGCCCGTAGGTCGGGATGGGTCGCCAGGGTGATGAAAACGCTGGCCTGAATTGCGGCTCCCAGCGGCCCGAAGATCCGTTCCGTGACCAGCAGGGTGTCCAGGTCGGAGGGGCGCAGTGCGCCAGAAGGCAGGTGGCTGAGCCGGTCCGTGACCAACGGGGAGAGCAAGCCCAGTGGGCTGCCCACGACCCGCAGGCGCTGGACTGCCGCGCGCTGACGCTTGATGTCGGCCTCCTGGGCGGCCAGGGTCTCCTCCAGCCGGCCCAGGACGTCTTCAACGTCCCGGGCTTCGTCGAAGGCGGCCCGCATGTCGTCCAGGCTGATGCCGGCCTCGGACATCTTGCGGATCCACAGCAGGCGGATCATGTCGTCGTAGCCGTAGCGGCGGCGTCCGTCTCCGCCTCGCTCGGGCTCCGGCAGCAGACCGATCTGGTGGTAGTGACGAATGGCGCGCGGGGTGGTTCCGGCGAACGCGGCGGCATCGCCGATCTTGACCTCGCGGGGAGGCGTGGCGGAGGGGTACATCGCAGACAGGGCCTTTCGTGCTGTGGTGCCCTCGACGACACCACATGCCGCTACGGCATGTGCAACTACACACCAAACCACCCGGACCTTGACGGGGTATCGGGCGGTTCCCGAGCGATGGCGGACCGTTGTCAACGATGATCACTTGTGCTCCGGCCCCCTCCTCCGCCAGCTGGCTGGTCAGGTGGCGGTAGAAGTCGTCGATGGCGATAGCGATGGGGCGATAGCGATCGCGTCTGCGATCACCGCGTCTCGGGTGTCGCAGTGACCGAGGTTCTTCTGCGGGCTGTCGATCATGAGGAAGCCGGGGTGGGTGGCCGAGGATTCGATGGCCGCTTCGAAGACGGCCAGTTGCCAGGCCAGGGTCAGGAGCGTTCGGGCGCCGGATGAGGCCTCGCGGTAGGAGTCGCCGCGCACGTACGAGTCAAGTTCGTATCGACCATCGACTGGCTGAACTTCGGGTACCGCCACTGCCGCAGCAGCTCGTTGTACCGGCCGCTGATGCGGCCGATGATCAGGTCCCGGTCCTGCGCGGCATCTCCCAGCCGGTCGCGTTCCTCCCGCAGGCGGGCGATCTGCATCTCGTGCCGTTCCACCAGCGCGGCTCGCTTCTCCAGCCCGCTCTGGAGCTTGATCGCGTACTCGGCGTGCTGAAGGTGGCGAAGGACGTCCTCGCCCCGGCGCTGGAGGTCGTCACGAGCGGCGAGGAACGGGGCGACCTTGGGCAACGTCGCCCGGCCGACCGCGGCGGCGGCCTGCTCCTCGGCGAGTGCGGCGTCTTCCGCCTGGAGCTTCAGCGCGGCGGGTGAGCTGTCGGGGCTTTCGCCGCACGCGGTGATCTCCTTCAAGCGGGCCTTGGTGGTCCTGAATCTCGGAGGCGACATCCAGCCGGCCCCATCCAGCCACCCCCCATCCGGCCGGCGTTCGACGTCGGAGGTGCCGAGCGTCAGGTGCCCGTCGTCGTCGTGGGGCAACTCGTGGCTGCACAGGCCGCAATGGTCGTTCTCCGCCGACGGGGGAGAGGGAAGCCGGTGTAGGCAGCCAGGCAGGACAGGTCGTGACGCTCAGAGAGGCGAACAGGTGCTGCGCCTCGGCCGGCATGTTGGGCTTGACGAGGTCGTCCGCGTACTGAACCCGTAGCGGCATCATGCGGGCGGGCGGTGTCTCGCAGTCGCGTACGGCGCCGGCGGCTCGCCGGGCGCGCAGCCGGCTTGCTGATGCTCGCGGCGCTCACGCTGGGTGGACGGGTCCGGCCTGCCCAATTTCGTCCAGGGCCCGGAACTGTTCGTTCAGCGCCGGTAGTTCGCTCTCGTAGGTCTGGATCGTGAGTGCGTCGGCCACGGGAATGTCTTGTTCTTCGACGAAAGCCCGACTGCGGCGAGTTCGGAGCGTGCCCGGGTGAGTCGGGCGCCCAGCTCCGTCCGCCGATTTCTTGATCATTCCAGGCAACCGATCGGGCCCCCTGTCGGTCGTACAGGAGTCGGGTGTGCTCGAACGCCTGACCCATGTGACACGAGGGGGACCATCTTGATGCGGTTGAACCGCACACACAGCACTGCAGCGCGGCGGATCGGAGCGGCTCTGGCCGCCGGTACGGTGGTGTTGGGCGCCGCGACCACTGCCCAGGCAGCGCCGGTGCCGACCCCGGTGAAGCCGGCCACCGAGGTCGGTAAGCAGGGCCCGAACCGGCCTGAGGGCGACACGGACCCGTTCGGCGGTCTCGTCACCTCCGAGGAGCTCCTCGACACCACGGTCGAGAACGGCCAGAAGCAGAGCCTCCGTCTGGGCTTCAAAGTCTCCGGCGACAAGCCCGTCCAGGGGGCGGAGCTGAGCGTCCACCTGCCGCCGGGCCTGGAACTGAATCCTCAGGAACGGCCGTCGAACTGCGAACACTTCAAGGTCGACCCCGTGCGGGAGTACCGTGACGAGTACCTGTTCTGCAGTTTCACCGGCACCTTCGAGCCGGGTAAGTACTACCGGCTCGACACGGGGCTGAACATCACCGCGACCCCGGAGTTGTGGCGGGACCTTTTCTACGTCTCCTGGACCCCGGGCGGCAAGCAGATCTACAAGCCGGAGCAGGGCGGGGTCAAGGGAACCGCCGCCGCCATCAAGGTCACACCGTCCGAGGCGTTCAAGGAGTGGGGTTTCTGGGGCCGCGAGGTGCCGGTCGGAAACCCCGCGAACCAGCCCGATTTCACCGTGGATGGAGCCACCGGCAGCGGCCCGGCCGGCGGCCAGGTACTGCTCAACCCCGGCTGGCAGATCAAGGGCACCGGGTCCGTCGCCACCACGGCCCTCGACGGCACCGTGGTGGAAACCGAGTTCGTGCTGCCGCCCGGCATCAGCTTCGTCAGCGGCCGCCCGGGCCCGGAAGGGCGCCGGGTGTTCGGCGGGACCGGCGGCTCGGTCAAGGGGATCTTCAAGATCGAATCGTGGGTCAAGCCGGGCACGTACCACGGCGAGTACCGGTACAAGGCAGACCGCGGCCTCGGCCAGCTCAAGATCGCCGACATCGACCGTGACCTCGGCAACAACACGGCCGCGCTCACCATCACCGTGACGCCGGCCAGCGACCCGCAGCCCACCCCGTCGACGTCCGCCTCGGCCTCCCCGAGCCCGTCCGGCTCGACCACGCCCTCGGCTTCGGCTTCGGCTTCGGTCTCGGCCTCGGCCTCCGCGAGCACCGGCACGGGCACCGGCAACACCCCGGGCCCGAACGGCGGTACCGGCGGCAACCTGGCCAACACCGGATCCGCCGCGCTGGCCGCCGGCGGACTCGGCGCTGCGGCCCTGACGCTCGGCGGAGCCCTGTACGCCATGGCCCGTCGGCGCCGTTCGGCGTAACGGCACACGCCGTGCACCGCGCCGACGCCCGTGAGGGACGCCGGCGAGTCCCGTGCGGGGCGGTTCAACGCCCCGCACGGGACGACTCGACGCCGCTCACCGGCCCGGGCCACGGCGGCGTCCACCGGCCCGCCGGTTCCACCCATAGCCGCCGACCTCCTCACCGCAGGATTCGCCGCGCGCCTGACCGGCGGCCCCACAGTGCAGGCGTGGGAGGCGAAGCTGGCCGTCTACGGCACCGAGTACATGAGCCTGGGCGCGGCCGACATCCAGCGCCGCGTCGCCGCGTCAGCGCCGAGCTCGCCACCGTCCAGCAGCAGCTCGACGACCGGCGCCGGTGACCGGTCGCGGCCCGTCCGATGACCCCGTACGCGAAGACGTTCCCCGGCTCGGACGACGCGAGGGCGGTGTACCGGTACCGGATGGCCGCGAAGGCCGCCGACGCCTCCGAAGACCTCGACACCCGCGTCGGGGTCCGCGACCGCGCCGAGATCGCCCTCGTCCACGAAGGCGCGGCACTACCCGATCGCCGACCTGATCACCGACCAAGCCATCGCCCTCAGCAACAACAGACCCTCCCTCAGCCTCCTGAACGCCGTCTTCGGCAAGGCCCACACAGCCGCCCCCCGCGGCGACCACCCCACCGCACGCACACCGCTCGCCGAAGGCCGCCGCATCTACGCCATCATGACCGCATTCCCCACAGAGGTGGCTCCATGACCCGGGAACGTCCTGCCTACTACGAACTCGGCTACGGCGAGGACTTCGGTCTGACCGCCCTGACCGAACGCCTCAGCCGTCCCGGCTCCGCCACCAGCCCGGCCGCCGCGCTCCGGTTCGCGGAGGAGCTGGCCGACCGATCAGAGGGCGAGGAAGCCGTCGAGCTGGGCGAGGACGCCCGCCGCCTGCTGGCGTCCGAGCTCTCGGAACTTGTCCTTCACACGGTGTGGCTGGCCTCTACCGGGAACGCCTTCGACCCGACCGGCCACGGCATGACCTGCCGTGCCTGGCTGGAGCGGATCTCGGAAGTGTCCACCGCACGGCTCCGGCAGAACAAGGCGTCCTGCACGCAACCGCCGGTGCGGCCGGTACGGGACTCGCAGCTGTGCCAGGCGGTCGTGGCGGAACTCCGCGTCACGACCCCGGCCCTGATGGACGCTTCTCCGCTGCCGCAGCTCGTCGACTGCCTGGAACACGTGGTGACCGACGCCGACGCCGATCTCGGCATGCGCCTGTTGCTCCGCGCGCTCAAGTCGCACTCCGTGCCCGTCCCGTACGGGCAGTACCACCGCCTGCTGGCCCTCGGCTGGCAGTTCGGCCTCCCCCCGGGCGCCGTTCACGACGGCCTCGCAATCACCTGGCCGCCGGTCAGCACCGCCTCGCGGCAGGGCCTCAACGGGGACTTCGGGCTCTCCCGACTCGCCAGGCAATTCACGGCGGGCTGGCACTACCGCACGCCCCGCGAGGCAGTCGCGGCTGCCGTGAAGGCCGACGGCTACGAGCGCCCTCCGGGCTCGGAGGCAGCGGTGCTCCTGGAGGACACACGTCGGGTGCTCGACACCGGCCTGTCCGATGACGCGATCACCGTCTCGTGGCTGGCGGCAACGGACCGTGGCTACAACATCGACCGGTCCGGCGTCAGCGGCCGGAAGTGGCTGGAGCAGGTCGCCGAAGTGTGCGAGGAGCACCTGACCGAGGTCGCACCCGCCTACGTCCCGGCGGCCCCGCCGCCGGCCACTGGTGCCGGCGACGAGGTCCTGCGAGAGATCCGGGACATGTCCCCCCTCGCCGCGAGCACGGCGGTCAGCCCCGACTTCCACCCCCTTGACGGCACCACGGTGATGGAAGCCCTGGAACAGATCGCCACCCAGGTCGACCCCGACCTCGGGTTCCGTCTGCTCCTGCGCACAGTGGAGGTCCTCCAGCTGCCGCTCACCGTGGAGCAGTACACCCGCTACGAGGCCCTCGCCAGCCGCTTCCACTATGGCGAGGACCACCTCCTCTTCTCGGTCGACCACCTGGTGCAGCGCACCTGACCCACCTGCCTGAACCGGCACGCACAACCAGAGCACCCCTCCCTCCGGAGGGGCGCTCTGCGTCATCGGTCCCTCAACCGGAGGCGCCAGACGACCATGCCTTGGCCGATCGGCCGGTCGGTATGTGGCAGGAGCGCGTAATGCGGGAAGGGACCGGCAGTTGTTGGGGGGTGGGGGAGGCTTCCTGATGAAGCAGGCAACGGAACGAAGACAGCTACCTTGGCCGATAGAGTCGCAGCTCAGACAATGTCGACCCCGCGCCTGCGGGGATGGTCCGCACCCTCGCACTCCCAGAGGGTGTCGATGGTGCGGGAGGTCCTGCCGGATCGGGAAGCGGGTCTCCTGATCGGCTCACGCCAGTGGCCCCTGCTCACCGGCCGCATGCAGCAGGTCGGGGAGAGCGACGGCACGCGGCCGCCTCCCGGCCCCGGGTCTCCCCGACAGCGCCCGCTCCTGCTCGGCCATCACCCCTCGGTACGGCTGGACCAGGCCGAGGCCTCGGAATGCGAGGGTGGTGTCGCGCTGCGCGCGAGTGAGATCAGCCAGCCCTCCCCGAAGCCGGACGGCGAAAAGCGCAGCAGCAGGGCGGGGGGTCGTCCGGGTCGTCGTACGCCGGACCACAGCTGGCCATGAGCCCAGAGTTTTACTCCGTGCTGGAGCCGGTCCACGTGCTGCCGGAACGCGTCACCAGGGCTTTCGTCGTCCGGAAGATCGCCCGTGAGGTGGGGCGTCAGCTGTGTGAGGGCACAGCCGATGACCGTCTCCAGCACCGGCTGGCGGCCCGCCCGGCCCCGGGGGGCGGTTTCTGACATCCGCGACCCGGACCGGTGGCTGCTCGGGGTGGCCCTGCCCCGGGGCTGCGGCTGCCAGGACTGCGAGGCTGGCATCATCTGGCGGACCGGCGCGGTGTGCGAGCTGTGCGCCGAGACCGTCCAAGACCGGTACGCCGCCCGCCAGCGCGAGAAGAGCCTCGAGCAGGGCCTATGCCCCCAGCATGGCACCCGGCCTGGTCCGTCCGGGCACTGCGCCGACCGCGAGCTGGAAGTCGCGATCCGGCGCCCGGCGCCCGGCGCGGGTCCCGGTACCCCGGGAGCCCGAAGGCCCACAGCACACTTCGTGCGCCGGCTGTGGATGCGTGGTCCTCCAGACCGGCCGGGCCGTCGACACTGGCCTGTACAGGCTCTGCCGCGAGGAGGCCGATGTCTTGGCCGCGCCGTCGGTGCCGGGGACATGCTCCGGCCGTGACGGTGCGACGCTCTGCGCCCGCAGGGCCCTACCGACCCGCAGCGTCTGCCTCACCCACCGCTCCCAGGAGCTCGCCGGGGAGGTGGAGCGATGGGCCAGACATCCCAGCCCAGCGGCGTAGCTCCCATTGAGGCCGCCCGGGCACGGCGCCGCGAAGATACGGCGTCTGAGGCCGCTGCTCTGCGTCGGGCTCGAGACCAAAGCCCGGTGAGCTATTCCGAGGCGTCGGCGGCCGTGCGGTGAAGAACGTGCTTGTCCAGGACGATGGTGTTGCTGCTTCGGACGGCGCCGTGGAGGTCCGAGAGGTTGCCGTCGAGGTGAATGGTCCTTCCCTCCGTGCGGTAGGTGCCCGTGTTGACGCCGATCTTGAACACGGGGCAATTGTCTAGGTTGCAGATCACGTTGTTGATCTGCTCGAAGCGGCCGTCCGCGGTGAAGGTCAGCTTCTGGATGTAGAGGGTGATTCCCGGGCGGTCCTTGTCGACGGACTCGGTCCACTGCCCTGTCAGCCGGGCCTGGTGTGCGGCCGGGGCGTCTGCTCCCGCCACCTGGGCGGCGGCAGAGCCACTGGTGGCCGTCATGGCGGCCAGGAGCAGCAGTCCGGTGCCCAATGCTGACTGGATCGTCGTCTTCATCTGCGCGCTCATCCCTTGTTCGTCGGTCCCTGGTCCGTAGAAGACACAGCAGGGTCGGCTTGCGTGGCTGGGGGTGACACCCCTCGCTTCGGCGCATGCCGCTGGGCAGCCGCCGTAGCGAGTGCTGCCGGCGTTGGCGGGCCCGACCGTATCCGTTCATATGCCGACCTCGTTCCCCCTCGACAGGGACCGCGTCTCGTTTCGGTTGCTCCGCGGACGCGGTGAACACTCCACACCAACCACAGGGGACAGAGGTTCCGGGCCCCTTCCGCCATCCGGCATGGGGCACAGGGGCAGACACTGATTGGCCGAGAGCCACCACGCTCATCACATTGGCAGTCACGCTACCCGTGGGGGCCATCCCGCGTGCACAGGGAGCAGATGAACGCGAGCCGTCCTCGGATCTCGCGGAGGGAGTCATCCCTGCATTCGTGGGGAGCAGCACGTCCGTGGGAACCCACGAGCTGAGCACCGGGGTCCTCCCCGCGCACGCGGGGAGGACCCGCGCCACATCGTCCAGAGCGGCGCCACCATGTACAACCTCGCCATGACACGGTGAAACACCAGGTCAGACGACACGCCGACCTGCCCGCACTCACCCTTCTGTACACCCTTTAGGGGGGGCAGACGCAGAGCGCACAGCACCGCCATCGTGAAGGAGCACGCGGATAGATCCTGCTGTCGTCGTGACGGCGGTGCCCCTGGCACTGGGCCATCTGGTGAGGCTGCTGCACCGCTGGACCAAGGAGAGGCCAGAGGTCCGCACGGCGGAACTGGCCCAGAACGGGCTGTCGGAAGAGGGGCCGGTCGCTGCCAGCAGGCAGCAGGCAGCAGGCTCTCACTCCTCGACGTACAGGAACTCCGGCCCGTAGGTCTTCCCGCTGCCGTCGGGCAGCTCCAGCTGAACGAGCTTCCGCGCCTCGGTGCGCATCCGGCCCATGTGGCCGATCGCCGGGAACAGCATGTCCGAGTCACCCGTCAGCCAGGCTGCCTGCAGCGCCCGCAGCATTTCGCTGAAATGTGTGTTGAACGCTGTGAGCACCTGCTGAACCTCGGGCGTGGGTGCGTTCAGCCCGCCGTTGGTCCAACCGCCCTCGGGCACACGCCCCATGGGGAAGGCCGGGGGCAGCAGGACATCGTCGCCCTTGAAGTCCCAGACGGCCGGATTCTCCGACGTCTTGATCAGCTTCTTGCCGCGGAACATCTCCCGGAACACATAGAAGTGCGCCAGCTCGCCGGGCTTGCCGGGGAAGGGGTTCTCGGGTGAGGCGGAGGTGCCCTCGCCCTGCTCCTTGATGATCTCGATCGCGGCTCGCACCTTCTCGATGCTGTCGAGCGCAACGATCTTGTTGCCCTGGCCGTGGCTCTCAAGGGAGAAGTCGATCTGCCGGTCGCCGTTGATCAGATGCTGGTGGGCCTCGAAAGCCTCTTCGATCGCGGTGTAGAAGGCCCCAATGGTGGCGAAGGTCCCGAACTGGGCGACCGGGCGATCCGGACGCTCGATCTCGGAGAACATCTCGACCGAGTCCTTGGTCAGCCCCTCCAAGAAGACGATGAGTTCAGGCCGCACGCCCCCGGGCAGCGCGCGCTCGTACTTCGGCACCACCTTGGGATCGGCGAGGACCGGTGTCCCTCCGATGGTGGTGAGCATGTTGCACACCAGTCCCATATGGGTCATCTCATCGAAGATGATCTCCCGGATGTTCTTGGCAACCGCCGCATTCGATTCCTTGATCGACCACAGGGCGCTCGCGTACGGGCCGATGGTCGCGATCTCCACCATGATCGCCTGCTGAAGGGAGTTCTTCAGCCACTCCGCATCGCGGTCCGCCGGGAGAACACTCAGCAGCTCGACGATGGCGTTGCTCTGATACTCAAGGACCTGGGTCATGCCACACCTGCCTCATTTGTGAACAGAACAGGATGAAACGCTATCCGTCCGGCAGGCCGGGCCAGCGAGGTGGCGGGCGAGCCTCGGGACGGTTCACCCCATCGGGGCAGGCCACCTCGAAGCCCGCGACCACGAGCCCACCTTGTCCCCCCCGATACCGTCTTCTCTGCCGCCGCAATGGGGCTGCCGGCTGCCGGCAGCCCCATTGCGGCTCACGGCACTGGCCGCCAAGTCCACGGTGGCGATGTCCTGGTCATGCCGATGGACGAACCCGACGGTCAGCCGCTCACAGGCCCGTTCTGCGAGCAGGCGTTCCGTCGGGTCAAGAGTTTCAGCATTCATGATCAACGCGTATCAGGTCACGCGTGTAAGAGGCAGCCCCTTCCGAGCTGCGGCCCGGTTCCGGAGGGCGGGCTCTCGAGGGCCGCGCCATCCACGTGCCGATCCGAGACTCAGCGTGGCCGATCCACAGAACCTGAGCCAGGACCCCATCTCGTGTGCAAGTGCTGTTCCGCAAAGACCGGCTGGTGCGTCCGGCCTCAAGGGCAACGGACCTGGACGGCATCATGTCCTCCGTGACGAACGGAGCAGCCCTGCATCCTGCCTGGACACCAAGGCACGACGCCGGCCCGCCAACCCCTTCGCGCTGTCAGCCGCCCCCCGTCCGGGCGGCTACCGTGCTGGCACCGCGACGGGTGCACGCCATGATGGTGAGTTCGGTCTTCACTGCGCGGCTGGGGCGACGTCCGATTTCGACCGGCAGCTGCCCCGAAAGGAATGGTGAGCCGGCATGCGCGAGATCCGATGTGAGATCGACACCGAGTACCGCGGTACCGAGGCGCTGGCCGATCTCGCCTGGCGCTGGCTCACCGAAGGCGCGGTCCGCCTGGAGGGAGAGTCCTTCCCGGCGGTCCTCGATTCCACCGGGCAGGTGGAGGAGTCGCTCAAGAAGTCGGTGCCGTGTGGCCCGCCCGGGTCGCTCTGGGGCTTCCTCAGCGCCCACATTGTCAGTCGCGGGCGGGTCAGCAACCGCTCCCGGGTGCTGACCCGCAAGAACCTGCCGATGCTGCGCAAGTGGCTGGCCCTGGACGTGCAGCTGGCCGAGACCGCGGTCTACTGGCTGGACGACCAAGGCATGCCCGGTGGAGAGCTGCTGCGGATGGGTGTCGCGCGCGACGAGAGCTCCAGGGCTGGGTCAGGCTCAGCGCGGAGACTTCCGAACGGCGCTTCGGGCCGGCTGCCCAGGCGAGCATGACGGGGCTGCTGCGAGACTTCTCGCAGGAGGTGAACCCGTCCTACGCCCAGTTCGGGTACGGCCTGTCGCTGGGCCGCACCGAGCACGAGGAGCGGGTCGGCCCGCCGCTGCCCTCCATGACGCTGCCGGACTCGCGGCGACTGCTGCGCGGGTACGAGTGGTTGATGGTGATCCCGTGCGAGATCGCCGCGCAGCTCGGTGGCGGCGACGGCATCGCCGCGGCCGGTGACTTCCACCGGGTCGAGACCCTGCGTGACGGCGCGGTGCTGCTCCAGGTCACGCCGGAGTTCGGCGGCTTCACCGGCGAAGCGATCGAGCGGACGTGGCAGCTGGTGCGCTCCGTGCTGAGGCCCGGGATGCCCAAGCGCTTCGACTCCGACCCGGGGGGCCCGCCGAGCCGGATCTGGTACGCAGACATCGCCTGACCCCAGAGCCGACGAGGCCGGGGACATACGGACCACACGTCCAGCAGCCCTTGGGTATCTGTTCGGCGATGGTCACCGTCGGGCATCCGGGGCTGAGGCACTTGAACCGGCGGACGAAAGGGCTGTGCTGGCGGAGTGGTGCCCGGGGCGGCTGCCGACCCGGGCACCCGGTTCACGCATCTACTCCATGAACTGGAAGGTCCACGCCTGGTTTCGGTCGCTGACCTCGAGTGGCCTCAGGGCGATACGGGGCGGGAAGATCCGCAGCAGGCTGAGGTCCAGGGCCAGCTCCTCGCCATCGACGGGGCCGCCGGGGACGACGACGTGGAAGGTGTGCGGCTTGTCGCTCTGGTAGAGGGCCCACTCGCGGGGCTCGGGGTATCCGACGACCGGCTTGTTCATCTCCGGGTCGCCGTCGTAGGAGACATAGGTTTCGCTGCGCAGGTTGCGGATCGTGTAGTTGCCGTTGCTGAGTCTCTCCAACTGCCATTCCTGCTCGCCGGGGTTGCCGGTGGGAGGCAGCAGGACAACGGGTGTCTTGGGTTCCGATGCCCCGTCCAGCAACGTGAGCAATTGCTCGGGAGGGCGGGTGATCGTGTAGGTGCCGTTCGGTACGGGTGCCATGGTCGACTCCACTTGTGTCGTGCGGCGCCCGCGCGGGATGCCGCCGATCTTTTAGGCCAGGCGAATCCCTTCCCTGTCAACGCGCCACAGAGGGCCGGAAAGGTTCTGCGTCACTCCTCAGGAGTACAGCGGATGCCGATTTCGCGCCGGCGGGGATGGTCCGCGTCCGGCGTCGAGCTCGTTTCCCGAGCCCGGAGGTCATCCTGCAGCCCAGTCGGCGCCGAGTTCGCCGAGTTCGCCGAACTCGGTGAGCGCGGCGAGCGCGGCGAGCTGGCTGGCGTCGAGCTGGTCCCCGTCGGGCCTTCTGGTTGCCGATCCAGATGCCGGTGCGATGCTCGGTGCCGTCGGGGAGCCGTTCGACGACGGCCCGCCCGGCAGCCGGCCTTCCTGCGCCTCGTACTGCGCGAGGGCTTGGAGGCCTTCTGGAAGGCTTCGCCGCCCGCGAGCGGCCCGGAACGCCGCAGCCGTCTTCGCCACCACCCTGCGGGCCCGGGCCTTCTTCACGCCGAGCGTGGCGAGTGGGCGCTGCTGTTCCTCGTTCAGCTGAGCCCAGTTCCGTCGTTGGGCGGTGAGCCAGCGTCCGATGTCTTCGCCGTCCGGGTGACGCCGGGGACGACGGCCGTCAGCCGCGCACCTTCGGCCAGGAGCTGCGCGAGGTAGGCGTAGTGGCGTTGCCGGTCGACCGTCCACCCGAGCTCGCGGGGGTTGCAGTCGGGGGCGATGGCGGCGAGCGCGGCGGCCCGCCGCAGCGCCCGGCCCGGGTTTTTGCCCAGTCCGCCGGGGCGGCGGATGTTCGTGAGGTACTGCCCGATCGCGATGTCCAGGATGGTGGCGTTCCGTGGGGCCGCGAGGGTTCCGTGCAGCTCGTAGTAGGCGCGTGCGGCGGCGAGGTTCTGCTCGAAGGCGGCGTCGGCGGTGTCCCACACGATCCCCAGCTCCTCCAGCTCGGCCGTCCGCTCGGCCGCCCGCTCCCCGGCCGCCGTCCCGGCCCGGTAGGCCCGCCTCTGATCGGAGAGCCACCGTCCCAGCGGGGACGCCCCTTCCGTCTCCACGTGCTCGTACGGGACGTCGAGGTGGTGCACCCGGTTGCCCGGCGGCTGGTGCGGAGGGGGCCGGGCCGACCGGCGGGGCGTGCGCCGCACGTCCCGCCGTGACCGGATCAGGGCGTCGCCCGGCGCAAGGACAGGGGGAAGGCGCAGCTGGTGGCGGCGAGGACGACGATCGGCGGCATGGGCAGGCGCAGGACGGATATCGCCAGGCCCACCAGTGAGGCGACGAGGGGGATCCATCCGAAGGTGGTGCGCCGTTCGACCAGTGCCGGGGCGTGCCGGACGGCGGTGAGGGCGAGGAGCCCGCACGCGCGACGCGCGGTGTCCTGGCAGGTGTCGGACGGTCCCGGGCCTGGGCGGGAGACTTCCGCCCATGGATGTGGAGTCGGTGGCGGTGGAGTTGTACGGGCTGCGGCCGTCGGAGTTCACCAAGGTCCGGGACGCGTACGCGGCCAGAGCCCGCAAGGCCGGGGACAGGCAGCTCGCCGCCGCGGTCGCGGCGTTGCGGAGGCCGACGATCGCGGCGTGGACGGCCGGTCTTCTGGCGCGCCGTCGGCCGGAGGAAGCGCACAGCCTCATCCAGCTCGGTGAGGCGCTGCGTGCCGCGCACCGGACGTTGGACGCGGGACGGTTGCGAAAGCTGTCGCATGATCAGCATGTGGTGATCGGCGAGCTCGCGCGTACGGCGCGCACACTGGCCGCCGAGGCCGGGCAGGTGGTGAGCGAGCCGGTGCTGCACGAGGTCGAGCGGATCCTCCACGCGGTCCTCGTCGATCCCGACGTCGCCGAGCGGTGGGCGGAAGGCCGGCTGGTGAAGGCTCCGGATGCGGTGTCGGGGTTCACGGGCCTGGAACCGGATCCGGGCGTCGCACCGCCACGGTGGAAGCAACCTGTCGGCCCCGCCGGATCCCGGTCGGAGACGGTGCCACCAGCAGAGCCGGCACCGGCACCGGCACCGGCACCGGCACCGGACGCGGATGCTGCTGCGGGACGGGCGCGGTACGGGCGTGTGGAGGCGGCCCGCACGGCGTTGGTCGAGGCCCAAGGGGAGGCGGAGCGTCTGGAGGAGGAGCACGCCGCCGCGCAGGAGCGGGCAGACCGGGCTGGTGCGGCGGTAGGGGAGGCCGAGGAGGATGTACGGGCCGCGGGGGAGCGGCTGGAGACGGCACGAGCGGTGAGTGCGGACGCTGCCACCGCCTTGCGGGATGCCGGGCGGGCCGCCGCGAAGGCGCGGCACCAGGCGGAGGCAGCGGCCCGGAAGATCGAGAGGCTCACCAGTTCCGAGGGATGAAGGTGAACCCGCTGCGTGCGGCGAAGCCCGCGAGCCTGGAACGGTCATGGCGGGGCAGCGCGTCGTTCCTGCGGTGTATCCACTCCTCCGGCGGAGTGAGAGTCCGTTCCGCAGGCCGTGTTGGCATCGGCCGAGGCGCTATTTCCGGGTTGGCGGCCATCGTCCGCACGCAGCTCGCCAACGAGACCTTCCGCGTTCGCGGCTGGAGGCTCGCCGCGTTCATTCAGGGTGTGGTGCTGGTGTTGTCGAGCCGTTTGACGCGCGCTACGTTCTCTCGGTCCTCGGCGTCCGTGCTCGCCTCGGCGGCGAACCAGGCGTCGAGGATCTCCTTGAGCAGCGGTTCCGAGGTCAGGCGCAGGCTGAGCGCGAGCACGTTGGCGTCGTTCCAGCGGCGCGCACCGTCCGCCGTGTAGGCGTCCGTGCACAGGGCTGCGCGTACGCCGGGAACCTTGTTCGCGGCGATCGACGCACCCGTACCGGTCCAGCAGCACACGACGGCCTGGTCGGCGTTCCCGGCGGCGACCTCGCGGGCGGCCGCCTCCGAGCAGGCTGCCCACTGCGGATCGTCGCCGGGGTTCAGCGCGCCGTACGTCACCACGTCGTGTCCGCGGTCGCGCAGTTGCCCGAGGAGTGCGCGAGCCACGGGTTCGTCCATGTCCGAGGAAACGGAGATCCGCATGTCCCGAGACTAACCGGCCTGGAGCGGATGGTCCCCGCGGGTCGAGAAGTGATCATGCGCTTGCCGTAGCCCTGGTGTTGCCCCTCGCTCCGATGCGGGCGGTGGTGTTGTGGGGGTCGTGCGGCTCGTGGGCGAGGGCGCGGAGCCGTTCGCGGCTGGGGCCGGCGGGGGTGCCGCCGGCCGTCACGTACATGACCGCCGTTCCGCAGGTGACCGTGGGACGGGAGTGTTCCAGCTGGCGGCAGTGGCCGAGGGGGACTGCCTCGGAGGATCAATGCCGTGGCCCGGCGGTTGCCGCGCGTGACATGATCAGCCGCATGAGCGAATTCTCTGCACGGAAGGGCGGCCACCGCCCCGTCCGATGAAGTGGCTGGACGAGGCCGTGTCCGCGGGACACGCCACGACTGCCGCCCACCCTGCCCGCATCGCGGTCCTCGACGCGATCCGCGCCGACCGCACCGGTCCCGTGCCCGTCCGGCTGCTTCAGCTCTCCCGGGCTGAGGACGCGTTCGTACGCCGTGAGGTCATGGACCTCCTGTCATCCGCCGCGGCCAGACATCCTTGGCCTGATGCCGCCGAGGCCGCGCTCGCTCGGCTCACCGACCCTGACGCCGTGGTACGGCGCCGAGCCGCGTATCTCGTCGTGCACGCCGGAGGTAACGATGCTGCGCTCAGGGCTCTCGGCGAACTCACCGAGCCCGTGGTGCGTACTGCCCTCGCCGAGTGGCTGCGGGGCTCCGTCACGCGCCTGCAGGACGACTCCTTGGCCTCCGTCCGCTTCCTTGCCCGGCTGGAGACCCTGAGCGTCGCCACTGCGCAGCAATGGCTCCCGATCGACAGGGCGCTGCTCGCCGAGGCCCGGGAGGCCTCGCGCCACCTGGACGGCGTCGGGTGGCGCTGGGGCCGGGTCCTGTACGGGCTGGGGCGTGAGCATCACGTCTACGCCCTGGTGGCGCGGCTCCTTGCCGATCCCGCCACCCAGGACATCGGCGCCGACCTGGCCCGGGAGGCCTGTCATGACTGGCGGGCGGCCCCGATCGAGCTCCTGCCCCTCCTCGTCCGTCACTGCGGACGAGGAATCAGCCCGGCCATGGCCAAAGCCCTCACCACCGCCTCCATCTCGGAGGCCGCGATGCACGCGCATGGCGCGCTGGTCGCCAGGGTTCCCTTCACTCCGTACCCCAAGGCACGTCGGCCTGACGGCAGTCCGGCGCCGTCGTACGACAGCGCCACCGCCACCGCGGTCCTTCAAGCCAAGCCCGTGGACACCGGGCGGCTTCACCGAGCCCCTGAGATCTTCGGGGCCCTGCTGGACGCGGGTCCGCTGACTTTCCGGCAGGCTGCCCAGCTGTACAACCTCACCTTCAAACGGCCCGGACGCATGCAGGCGATATGCGCTCCACTATGGCTGCGGCACGCCGGCCCCACCGTCCTGCCCCGCATTCTCGCTCTCATGACACCGCACCTCGGTGACTACGGGGTTGGCGAGTACTACTCGGGAGGCCTGGCACGAATGGGCCGGTACGCGTTGCCCGCGCTGCCGTCGCTGACGGCACTGATCGACCGGCGTACCCGCATACCGGTCAACGACTCCACGCGGGACGGCGAGATGATGCTGGACGAGAGTCTGCTCGCCGCCGCGATCGACGCCCGTCGTGCGATCCTTGCCGACGCCGCTTCCTGATCGCCCACCATCGCCGGCCAGCAGTGACGAAGGCCGACACACCAACGCTGCAGGACACGGCCGAGCCGCCCACACTCCGCCTTGGCTTCGTACACGGGTCGCGAAGCCCGTTCGTCATGACTTCGGGAGGCACCGGCTGAGACCGGAGGTCGATTTTCACGAGAACCGGAGGCAGTACGCCACGGCCGGCCGCGGGACGGCGTCGTAGCCGGGCCATCGGTCACCTGGCTCCGTAGCCAGCGCTTTGTCCCTGGTGACCCGGCTCCCGCGGACGCCCGGATCGCTGGCGCTACGTCCCGGCGCCTACGGCCAGAGTGAGTCCCGAACTGCTGTGCGCACGCTGCTGTTCGACGCGTACAAAGCCAGCCACTGAATTGCCGCTGGGCGGGCGCTCACACGGCGATCCCTGCTGGGCGGCGCGGGGTGCGATGGCGGCGGTGGTAGGAGATGGTGACGGCGGCGAGGAGCGGGCCCCAGAGGAACAGCGGTAGGTAGAGGATGCCGACCACGAGGCTTCCGGTGGGCGTCATGTCATCGTGAGGAAAGGTCCACCACCACGGGGTGAAGGCCCAGAGTGCGGTCAGGGCCGCCGCGCCGAGGGCGGCAGGGACCACGGCGGCCATGGGGCGGACTCTTCACCCTCCGATCAGCGGTATCCAGCGGGGCACGACGTCGCCCCACGGCCGTACCAGACCGATGGTGAGGAAAGCTGCGAGCTCGCAGAGCACGCTGAGTGACAGCATCCATACCTTCGCGGCGATCGTCTGGAAGCTCTCGAAGCCAACGTCGGTGTATCCGGCGGGGTATCCGAGCACCAGGGCAATGCGCCACAGTCCGCTCGGCAGGACCACCCATGTCGTCAGGTGCGCAGCGCAGACAGCCCAGCGGGGCGGCGCCGCTGCGGAGATTACCGTCGAGTCGCTCGATTGAATGCTCACGCCACACATCGTCACGCTTCGCCAGACAGGCTTCATCAGCCTGCGCGGCCGACTCAGACGGTCCTGTGGAACGAGAGGGGGACGGTGGCTTCCCCCACGTGGGGGAAGCCACCGTCCCCCTCCGAGGCCATCTCCTCCGCGAAGCCTGCCGCGCTTCTCCAACACGCGGCCAGCCAGAATCTCGGTGTCGAGCTGCGCGCCGGCGATCCGCTCCGCCCCGGCGATTCCCTCCGCCCCGGCGGGCCGCACGTGCCGGTACATCAGTTCGTCGATGGTGTGCCGGACCGCGGTCAGCTCCGGCCCCTCCGGGAGCGCCCGGCGGGCGGTGTGCAGTGCTCGGCAGATGGTGGCCTGCCCGACGTCGAGGAGCGGCCGGTACACCGTCCCGCCCCGCTCCAGCCGCGCGGACGACTCCTCGCGGGTCATCGCGCCGCGGTCGGCGAGCGCAGCCACCAGCCCGTTTTCCTGGGCGGCCCGTTCGGCGTCGATCAGCGCGGAGCGCTCCGCGTAGGTCGTGTCGGGGAGCCGGGCGCACAGCTCCCGGCGTTCCTGCGTCCAGTCGTGCAGGACCCGGTCCGGATGCCGCGGCCGCCAGACCCGGTCCGGGTGCTGCGGCCCCCAGCTCTCCGCCCACGCGAAGGCCCCGTCGGCCCCTACGCCGACCGCGGCCGCGATGGCGGACGTCTGCCAGCCCGTCCAGACCAGGTTTGCCAGCCGGTGCCGGTCCACACGATCAGCGAGGACGTGGGCGGGTGCCTCTCGGCGACGTGCCACACCGGCTCGGGGATCTCCGTCCGGTCCCGGGAGACCGGGCGCGGACCGGGCACCACCGCGGGGCGGGGGCGCTCCAGGGCGTCGAGCGGCCGGACGTAGCTGTCGTGGACCAGGGAGGCGTACCCGAGGTCGGGGCCGTGCTGTAGGACGTCGGCCCGAGCGTACGGACCGCGATGCGCGGCGTAGGACCGGGCGATCAGCTGGGCCTCTGCCCGGTCGCGCACCATCCCACGGTCTGCCACGCGGACACCCGCCCCCGTAGTTTCCGCCGAGCACCTCGCCGTTCTCCCAGCTGAGGTCCAGCCACACCGCGACCTTCCAGCACACCTCGGCGGACGGAGCGAACGCTTGCGGAGGGTCCTCGATCCGCCCGGGGGCGTCCACCGGCCACCCGGTGTGCGCCCAGACCCACCAGCCGTGATCTTCACGCGCCCACTGCGGTAGCGCCACCACCGTCACCGTGCCTCCTCGGCTCGGACCGGGACCGGCACCCGCGGCGCACGGTTCGCCAGGTGGTGGTCGGACCCGTTCGGTCCGAGTAGCACTTCGCGTAGCACGTACCCGTTCACGGCCGCCTCCACGACCGCCCACCGCTGCCACCGAGTGCGCTGGCCCTCGGCCTTGGCCCGCCGCGATGCGGGGCACCTGGGGCCCGTCGGCCCACCACGGGTACGGCGGGCGGAAGAAGTGCCACATGGGCGCCTCCTTCGCGGAGCACTTTCCGCAGCCTCTCCCGCACCCGGAGAGCCGTCACACCGGCCTCTTCAAGCCGGTCAGCGTGACCGCCGCACTTGTGATGTTGAGGTCAGCTTCCGGGGGCGTGGGCTTCGTCGTTGATGTCGTTGATGTCGCTGATCAGCCAGGCGAGCATCGCGGGGGTGGCGTCGAAGTGGCCGCCGTGCCCGGCATCGGCTTGCCTGATCAGCGTCGCGGTCGGCATGCGTGCAGCGAGCCACTCGCCGTGCGCAGGGGGCACCAGAGTGTCGAGGCCACCGTGCCAGATCCGCGTCGGAACTGTGATGCTTGCCGGGTTGAACCCCCATTCCGTGCCGAAGATGGCGGTGACGTCGTCCGCCCAGCCGTCCAGCCCCGGCCGGACCGCTTCGGCGAACGCCGGGCCCATCATCGCGCTGATCTCCGGTCGGGAAACGACCGCCTGTTCGATCTCCGGCAGCGTCGGGAAACCGGCCGTTCCGACGTTTGCCAGGTGTTCCGTGACGGCCTGCCTTCCGATCAGCGCCACGGCGGCGCTGCGGCGGTTTCCCTCGCTCATGCCGGCGGTCCAGTCCAGCCCAGCCGCATCACGCGGCGCCGGGCTCGCCAGCGCCCCCAGCCGGGTCACTCGTTCGGGATACCGGGCCGCGAAAGCCATGGCATGCGGGCCGCCCCCGGACACCCCGAACACCGCGAGGCGGTGCAGGCCGAGTGCGGCGGTGATGGCGGCGACATCAGCGGCGGCATCGATGACCCGACGCCCCGGGTTCCGCGTGGAGCCCCCGAACCCGGGCCGGTCATAGGTGATCAGCCGAACGCCGAGCTCGTGGAACAGGGAATCGTTCGGGTATCGGGCCAGTCGGCTCATCGGGGTGCCGTGCAGGTAGACCACCGGTATTCCGGTGGGGTCCCCCCATTCCTCCACCGCCAACGTCCGACAGTCGTCGGTGATCAACTCGCGCATGGCGGCAAAACTAGTCTCGGCCCCGATCGACGGCCAAGGCCTTTCATTCACAGCGCAACATCGACGTAGCGCGGGATACATCACGCCGGGGTGAGTTGACCTGGACGGCGGGAGGCGGCGTAGCAGCGGTTGCCGCAGCTACTACGCCGCGTTTGTGTGAGCGCGGGTGGCGGTACCGGGTGGGCGTCACCGCTGGCGCGCGGACGCGAAACGCTCCTGGGGCCGCCGAGGGCATGGACGTCTCCCGCGACCTCGACCTCAACAACCGGGCCCGCGCCCTGAAGTAGCTGCAGGTGCACCCGGCGACGCACTCCCAGATGGTGTCGATGGTCCGGGATGTGGCGGACCATCGCCTGGCTCCGTGGCTTCCGCCGGCTCCGCATCCGTTGGGAACGAGCTCTTACAGCTGGACGGTGGTGCCGGGCTCGAGGCGGTCGATCGGGGTGCCGGTCAGGCCCTTCTCGCCGAGGAGATTGGCGGTGGAGTGCTGGCCGAGGTCGCTGAGCATGAGTTCGTGGATCTGGATGATGCGCTCGGGCTTGACGGTCCGGACGTAGTCGGCGGCTTCGCCGAGCTTTGTCCATGGGCCGCTGGTCGGCAGCAGGAGGGTGCGTACGGGAGCGTCGGGCGCGAAGTAGGCGTCGCCGGGGTGGTAGACGGCTCCGTCGTCGAGGAGGTAGCCGACGTTGTCGGGGCACGGGATGTCGGCGTGGATCAGCGCGTGGCGGTGGCCGTGGACGGTGGCGGTGATGGAACCGACGCTGAAGGTGTCGCCCGCGGCGACGGCGTGGACGCGGCCATCGTGGCTGCCGAGGGTGGCTGCGACCGTGGCCGTGCCGTAGACCTGCAGCCCGGGCTGGGTTGCGAGAGCGGCGGCGACCAGCTTTTCGTCGAAGTGGTCGAAGTGTTCGTGGGTGATCAGGACGGCGTGAGCCTGGGTGACGGCCTCCGCCGCGTCCGGGGTGAAGGTGCCGGGGTCGATGACCAGGCGGGTGCCGTCCTTCTCGAGCGTGACGCAGGCATGGGCGTGCTTGGTGAGCTGCACAGCGGGTCCTTTCCGAGCCAACCGAATGTCTACAACCAGACTGTACAGTGTGGTTGTAGACATAGCGCCGTGAGTGTCGACTGCGACTTGACTCCGGCGCCACCGCCCCTCGCTACGGCGAGGGCCGGTGGCGCTCCTGTAGCGCCAAAGCAAACAATGGAGTCAAGGTGTACAGTTTGGTTGATGGATGTGGGTAAGCTGGCATCGTGGACGAGAATCAGCTGGCTGAAGAACTTCGCCTGACCATCGGACGGCTCGTACGCACTGTGCGCACTGCCGACGAGATGCCGTCCGGCGAGGCCGCCGTCCTGGGCTACCTGGACCGCAGCGGCCCGCTGACTACCGCCGATATCGCACAACAGCGGGGAGTCAGTCACCAGTCGGCTGCCAAGGCGGTCAAAGAACTCCTGGCCCAGGGCCTTGTACATGCCGAGGCGCACCCCAGCGACGGGCGCAAGCTGTTGCTCCGCCTCACGCCGACGGGAAGTGGCCGTCTGGCCGACGAGCGCCGAAGGCGTGCGGACCGGCTCGGCACCGCGATCAACGATGTCCTCAGTTCCGATGAACGAAAGACGCTTGAGGCGGCGCTGCCTCTGCTGTCACGCCTGACCGCTCACTTGAATGGCAAGTAGCTCAGGGGCTGTCGTTTGGGCCATCGAGCACTGTGCATTGTGAAGTTGCAGGTCACGAGCCTGGTGTGCGTGATATCCGGGATGTTCGGGATGTCCATGCTGGTCGGGGGGATGACTTCGGCGAAGATCGTCCGTCGCCGGGAGACTTCGTGCTTGCCGCGCACCCCACCTGAAACCCTCGTCCAACCCCGCCTGGTCGCCGAGTTCAGCACGGATCGCGCCATCGACCACGGCGGCGTCTACCGCCACCCGCTCCGCTTCCAGCGGCTGCGCCCGGACGTGAGATCGGCAGCCAGCGCGTCCCGGATCGCCTCCTGCAACCCCCGGACTGCCGAAGGATCCGCGGGGTCGGCGCTGACCCCGTCCGTGGGCGACCTCGTGCGGGCGCGGCTGGGTACTTCCGAGGACGGCCGCGCCGCCCTCGCGGGGCCCGCCTCGCTCCGCGCCGCCGTGGCCGCCCGTGTCGCCAGGCCGGTCAGTATCTGTACGGCGGATAACGCCATGCTCCCTGCCGGATGGCATAGAGGAGTCGACCCGGTGGATCCCGGTGACGGTAACTGGGGCCCAGTATGCGTGCTGGGGCCGCTGCCCGAACCCCGACGGGTCGCCCTCAAGATCGCGGTCGGCGCCTTCCCGGAGCAACCGGTGAAGGCGGAATGGAATTGGTGACCGGCCTTTCGGTGCGCCGGCACGGCGACACTCTGTTCCGCCGAAGCCGGCGTCGTGCCTCAACGTCACCGGTAGAGCCGCTCGCGCAGCGGTACAGCATGGGGTGGTGTCCGCGACGGCGACCAGGTCGGCCACTCGATCGTCTCCAGTGCTCGGCAGCCCATCCCTGCCGACTCGGCCGAAGCAGGGCCATGACCGCTCCGGCGGAATTTGCCCGGCCCGGCCACCTATGGGTGGCCGGGCCCTTCCGCTGTCCACCCGTCAACGCCCTGCGTCGATGCCCTTCCAGCCGTGCCCGAGCCCGCGGCGACGGGGCCGCGGCTGTCTCGGCCGGCCCTGCGCCCCAGCGGGGTCCGTCCTCGGCGGCGGGCGCCTGGCGGGGGAGTTCGCGGCGTGCGGCGAGGAGTACGGCGAGGGCCTGGGCGTGAGTCGCGTCCAGCGCGACGGTCAGCAGAGCGGGACCGAGCTGGGTGAACCCGGTGCGCGCCGAGGCTGTGCCCGCCGAGAGCTCGCCGCAGGCTCGGGCTCAACACCACCGGGTCCTCTGCGTGGTCGACTCGGCGGGCCGGCCCGGCTGTCGCCGGTACGTGTTCGACGCGTTCTCGGAGCGCGGCAACGGCGGCCGGGATGACTTCCAGGAGCTCGGTGGCCTCCCGGCCGAGCTCGGACAGCGCCCCGGCGAGTACCTCCAGCGCGGTGGCCGCGTCCTCTATGGCGCCGGCAGTCCACCGCTCGGGTCCGGCGGCGTCGGCGAGTGCACACACCGCGACCACCGCGCTCTCGGCTAGCGGATCCAAGGAGGTGAAGTGCTTCGTATCCCGCCCAACAGGTGCAGCCAGTCAGCGCGATGCTGGCACCCCGTGATCGCTGTCGATACGTCTCGGCGGGCACACCCGGCAGTCAGGGCCCGGCGAGGATCGAGTGGGTGCCCATGCGGCGCCAGATCACGTGAGGGGTGCCCTATGTGAACCAACGATTCGGAGATCATTTACGGGACAGCGCTAGAGGAAGCTTTGGTCCGACTCGGTAGCCTGGGGCTATGCCTACGGGACCTTTGCATGACCGCGCCGTCAACAGCATCGTCAACGGTGAACCCACACAGGAGGTCTTCCCCTGCCGGTGCATGATCGGTGACGATCACATCGAGGGCGCGGACTTGGGTGACTACGAGGAGGAGACTGAGGGCCACTCGTTCGCTGGCGCCGAGGAGATTTGGCTCTCGAGCGGCATGGATGAGGACTACGACTTCCGCTAACGACCTTGGGAGCGGCGGCAGTCGGACCGTGACGTGAGGAGGGGGCCGCACGGGTTCGGCGAGTTGGCTCTGTGGCGGGTATTCAGCGCCTCGGTCAGCTGCTGGGCTGCTGTCGGGGATAGGCCGGCGGTGACCTGCCCGGAGGCGAGAACCTGGGCGTACGTCCCTGGCCCGTAGGCGGCAGGGTCGCCGCGAGCGAGGCCGCGTCTGTCGGAGGGGCCCGTCTGAGACCAGGAGACCAGGAGACCAGGTCCAGGCGTCGGGCGGATCGTGGGCGTTGGCCATCACGGTCGTCAGCGGCAGATCCAGTTCGTGCACCCCGCGAGCGAAGAGGTGGACTGCGATGCGCAGTCGGCGAAGGCCACACCAGTGGCACCATCCGCCGGCGGAGTCGGTTCACTTTGGTTCCTCGCGGTCAGGCTCGGCGGCGTAGGACCTGAGACGATCGGCGAGTGCGATGACGAGGTCGCGGAGTTCATCGGAGCGCTCGATGACGAACGGCCGGTCGAGTGAGGCGAGTACCCGGGGTATCCAGTCGAGCCGCTCCGCCCGGAGCTCGACGCGCAGCCAGCGCTCGGTCGCGCGATCCTCGCCGGCCGCGGACTCGTGCTCCTCCAGGCTCGCGACGCTAGCCGGAAGGTGGGCGCGGATCTGCTCAACTGTCCCGTGGATCCGCAAGGTCACCTCATGCTGGTACTCGGCCGTGGCGAACCCGGACAACACGCGCTGTTCCGGACCGGGACCCACTGGCGCTTCGAACGAGCCGGGCAGGGTCCGCGCGTCTGCGATGCGATCGAGCCGGAAGGTTCGGTCCTTGCCGATCTGGGCGTCCTTGCCCGTGACGTACCACCGGCCCGCATGGGCAACGATCCCGTACGCGTGCAGCGTGCGTTCGCTGCGCCGTCCGTCACGGTCGGTGTAGCGGATCGAGACCGGTCGGCAGTGGCGCACCGCATCGGCGATCGTGAGCAGGACCCCAGCGTCCGGGGTGTCGAACTCGCCGGGCTGATCCGTGAAGGCGAGCGCTTCCAGGAGTGTGTCGAGCCGACGGGCGATGTGCTTGGGCAGCACCCGCCGGATCTTCGCCGACGCCGTCTCGCTTGCCGTGCGCTCCGTCGTCGTCAACCCTGCTCGGCGGCCCGCGACCAGGCCGAGCACCACGGCCAGCGCCTCGTCGTCGCTGAGCATGAGCGGAGGCAAGCGGCCCCCGGGAGCCAGCCGGTACCCGCCGTAGCGGCCGCGCACCGATTCCACGGGCACGTCGAGGTCGATCAGTTGATCCACGTACCGGCGCACGGTGCGCCCTTCGACGCCGAGCCGGTCGGCGAGTTCGGCCGCCGTCCGGGTGCCGCCCGACTGCAGCAGCTCCAGGAGTGTCAGCACGCGGCCGGTTGGTCGAGGCATGTTGGCAGCCTAGCGCGAATACAGGACGGATTCTGTCCACTATTTCTCCTAGCCTGCGACGAGCAAGCCTCCAGCACAGCCAAGGAGATTCCCATGGACTTCGTCTCGATCCGCATCATCACCAGCGACGTCGCACGCCTCGTCGACTTCTACGAGCGAGCCACAGGGGCGCGGGCGACGTGGGCCACCGAGGACTTCGCCGAACTCCAGACCGCGGGCGCCACCCTCGCGATCGCCGGCACCCGCACCGTCCCGCTGTTCGCCCCGGGCTCTGCCCGCCCGGCGGACAACCACAGCGTGATCACCGAGTTCTTCGTCGACGACGTGGACCGCGTTCACCAGAACCTGACCGGCTTCGTCACCGACTTCGTCAACGAGCCCACCACGATGCCCTGGGGCAACCGGTCGCTGCTGTTCCGCGACCCCGACGGCAACCTCGTCAACTTCTTCACCCCCGTCACCCCGGAGGCCATCGAAAAGTTTGCACGCTGAATCCACGCACAGCCGCTCACCGGGAGCCCTGAGATCCCAGGGCTCCCGGTGAACGCGGCAGCCGAGTCCAGGAGCGCCACCAGAAGGGACATCGGAACGCACCGCTGACCCCCGAAGGACGTCTGCGCTCGTGTCTGCTGAACTAGCCGCTCGCGGGGTGGGGTGCGACGACGCAGTCGGACTTCGCGGACTTCAGGGCTCCGTTGACGGCGGTGACGCAGAACTCGTAGTTCCAGGTGCCGGGGAAGAGGTACGCGATGTCACGGTGCGTGGTGTCGACGATGAACTCGTCGGCGGAGGAACGGCTCCCGTCGTTGATGTTGCGGACCCAGACGCGGTATCCGGCCGCCTGCGCGGAGCCCGACCAGGTGAGTTGCACCGTGGTGGGGTCGGTTGAGGTCACCTGGAGGTCGCCGGGCGCAGGCGGGCTACCCGCCCCGATGGTGACGGCCCGGCGCCCGGCAGGCCGCCGCCCGCGGCATTCCACGTCACGACGGCCACGACGTAGTGGTGGCCGGGTGTGAGGCCGTCGATGTGGATGGACTTGCCGGTGACCGAGGTGCTGTCGATGAAGGCGCCCGGGGTGTCCTTGTCGAAGGTGATCACCTGGTAGCGGTCGATGGTGTCGGTGTGCGGGCCGGTGGGGGCGCCCCACACGACATCGACGCCGGTCGCGGTGGCCGTGGTGACGATGCCGACGGGTGGTGGAGCGGTCCTGGGATGCGCAGTGGCCCTGACGGTCGGCGACCAGTCCGACTTCACCGTGTCGCCGTTGTCGGTGCGGACTTGGTACTCCCACTCCATTCCGTCCTGGGTCCAGGTGGTGTCGAAGCGGTTCGCCGCGACAGGGAACTCGGTCCAGTCGGTCCAGTCGGTCACGCCGACCAGCCGGTAGCGGACCTGGTAGCCAATGGCTCCGTAGACCGCATCCCAGGTCACCTTGATGCCACTGTCCTCGGAGGAGACGATGATGTTGTCCGGCACGGGTGTCGCCGGGCGGGCACGTTCGCCGGGACGGCCGGTACGGCGGTGCCCAGGTGGTAGCGGTCGTGCAGGGTCTTCTCGAAGGCGTGGGCGATTTGGTATTCGCCGAGCGCGTTGGGGTGCAGGCCGTCGTAACCGGCGGGGCATCCGTCCGGCTCGCAGGAGTACTCTCCGCGTCAGTCGACCAGTTCGACCGGGGACCGGTCGGTGCTCCACCGCGGGATCGCATCGCTCAGCAGCTGGTTGTAGGTGTCGGTGTTGGCGATCAGATCGTCCCGTCCGCCGATCCGGGTGAGCTGGGGGACGTTGGCCAGCGCGAACTTCAACTCGGGATCGGCGGCGCGGGCCTCGTCGACCAGTGACTTCATGCTCGCCAGGGTGCCGTTCGCATCGCTGACGAACCAGCCCATGTCGTTGAACCCGAGCCCGACCAGCAGCAGGTCCGGCCGGTGGTTCTTCACCTGCTCACGGATCAGGGTCTTGTCCTGGGCCGCCTGCCTTCCCCACACGGCGAAATGGTCGCTGTCGAACTCCTCCGCGCCCCTGGCGTACCCGCCGGACGTCCGTGGCGGTCGCGTGACCGCTTGCTGCTTGCCCTGGAGCGGGGGAGGCTGTGGTGCCGACGCGGGGTCGGGCGGCACGGTTCCCGTGTACGGGCCCACGAAATCCACGGCCACACGCTGGTCCCTGAACCATTGCCACAGCCGATATCGCCAGGTCCAGTCGCCCTCATGCCCTCATGCCCTTGTGTCATCGAATCGCCCACCACCATCACCTTGAGCGGATCGGTGGGCCGCGGTGTGTCCGGTGGCTCAGCGGGCGGGTTGGGGTCGCCCGGTGAGTTCTCGTCGCGGGTGTAGTCGAACGGGAACATCGGGTTCTTGATCTCGCTACAGGTCGTGCCGCCATGCGCGTTGGACTTGCATTCGGGCGTCACGTAGAAGGGGATGGCGGCTTTGAGATCGCTCGGGTAGCTCGAGTCCTTGATGGCGATCGAGGCGTGGTCGAAATCGTGGTCGAAAAGCTTGTCGCGCAGCCCGCGCGGGAAACCGTTGTACGACACCAGGGGCGAGCGTATCCATCGGTGGTAGTGGTTCTCGGGTGGCTCGTCCCCCGATGACGCGAAGCGGAAGTTGTGCGTGGAGGCGCCGTCCTTGTGATAGACGAGCTTGGGGTGGGTACCGTCCCAGAGGACGTCGTCGGCCGCTTTGATCTCGTAGCCGCCGTGCTGCGACGCGGACCCATTTCGCCTGGCCGTTCTGGACCCAGACGGCAATGTGCTCCCAGTCGTGGACGTGGCCGCCGGCATCTGGCCAGTGTTCGACCGCGACGTCCTTCTCGAAGTAGTAGTCGTAGAGGTAGACGCACCAGCCGGAATTGCACCGCTGGCGCGCATAGGCGTTGCTGTTGTCCAGGTCGGACTGGTCACGGCAATCCCCTGGAGCGGACGTGCCGTTGTGGTCGAGGCCCGGGCGATGGTCCCGTTCAGCCCGATCGCCGGCACGTTGTAGCAACCGTCCGTGTCGTAATCCAGGGCGGGCTGCCATTTCGCATCGTTGTCGGTGGCGTTCTGCGGCAGTGCCCGCGGCGGGTCGGGTTCGGCGGCGCTCGCCTCCGAGGGCACGGCCAGCAGGCCGCACACGATCAGGACGATCGTGAGACCGGGCGGCGATCAGACCGCTGGGACGACGGTTGCCGCCTAAGGGAAAGGGCCGTAACCAGGAGGTTCTCAGAACATGGGGAAGGCCGGACATCGAGTGACGTCCTCTCGTGGAAGTGGATCGGGTTCCTGCCCGCGCGGCGCGGCCGAGCGCGCCGTGCAGAATCGGCGGGGTTGCGGGACCAATGGGGTGAACGCGTGCGGTCGCCACTGGATCCCTCCGTGCGATTCCCGCGCGCCCGCTCCGGAGTCCGGGGGCGGGGATGGTGGCGCCGGGTTCATCGGCGCTGGGGCTCAGGGCCCGAGTGGTGATGTTCGCGGGGAGCGGGGTTCAGGCCGGTGCGCTGGCGTCGTAGAAGGCGCGGGCGGCGAGGCCGATCCACTCGGGGCGTTCCCAGGAAGGCCAGCGGGTACGGGCGTTCTCGGCGATGGTGGCGGCCGTCTTGTCGGCGGTGGCGCCGCGCTCGCGCAGCCGCAGGGCCTCGTTGCGGACGTAGACGAGGTAGTCGCGGACATCGTGGATGAGCGAGGCGTCGGTCACCTCGCCGTGACCCGGAACGACGGTCTGCGGGGCGAGTGCGGCAAGCTCGTCGAGCACGCCGATCCAGCCCTCGCCGTCCACATCGGTGTCGTGGGGCGGGAAGTACGGGGCGATCGGGAAGATGCGGGTCTCCAGTAGATCGCCGGCGAACAGCACCCGGCCGTCCACGAGGACGATCTGGTCGGATCGGGTGTGCGCGGGACCGACCTCTCGCAGCAACACGGTACGGCCGCCGAGGTCGATCTCGGCCTCGCCCTCGTAGACCAGATCGGGGTCGACCAGTTCGACCCCTTCGAGTTCGGCAGCGACTGCGGGGCTCAGGCCCTTGAACATGTCGAGGTAGCCGGCTCCCTTGCGCCGCAGTTCGGCGCGCTGACCGCGGTTGTAGAGGATCGTGGCGGCGCCCTTGAACGCCTGCGCGCCGAAGCCGTGCTCAGGATGGAAGTGGGTGAGGGTCAGGTACAGGCGGCGGCCGCCGGCCAGGCGCCGGGCCTGCTCCAGCACCAGTGCACCGTTGCGGGCGCCGATGCCGGTGTCGATGACCAGCGCGGCCTTCTTCCCGAGGACGATGCCGACGTTGGGGACCAACTCGACGCGGTGGTCCGGGATGACGAAAACGCCCTCGGACACTTCGACGGGAGATCCCGCTACGACGGGCGGGGGGCTGTGCAGGAGATCCGGCGCGCGGTCGGAAGCGAGAGGCGCGGGGTCGGTGGCGCACATGACACAACTCCAAATCTGAACAGTGTTGAGATTTGGTCCGAGCGTAACACCCAATCTGAACAGAGCTAAGATGGAGCCATGGCGAAGGAGCGATACCACCACGGTGACCTGCACGGCGCGTTGCTCGACGCGGCGGAGACCCTCGTACGGGAGCGGGGGGCCGACGGCTGGTCGCTGCGTGAGGCATCGGCGCGGGTCGGTGTCAGCCCCAGCGCCGCCTACCACCACTTCGGCTCGCGTGACGCACTCGTGTCCGCCCTGTCCGAGGTCGTGCTGGCCCGGCTGGGGAACCGCCTGCGCGACGCCATGGACGCGACCCTGGAGCAGGGTCCCGAACGCCTCGCCGCGTGCGGGCGCGCCTATGTCACCTGGGCCGTCGAAGACCCGGCCGTCGCCCGGCTCGTCTTCCGCGGCGGTGCCACAACGGCGCAGTCCGCCATCTCACCCCACCCGCACGACGTGCTCACGACCGAACTCGACCGCTTGACCGAAACGGGCCACCTGCCCCCGGGAGCCCGCCCGGGCGCCGAATTCGTGGTCTGGGCCGCCATCCACGGCCTGGCCGTCCTGCTCATCGACGGCCTCGTACACATCGATGACCGGGAAGGCGTCGAACGTCAGACCGAACGTCTGGTCTTCGCCACCTTCAACGGCCTGGTGCGGGAAACAGCCCCTGAGCCCCACCGGCCCACGGCCACCACCACGCACACGCGACGCCTCACCCAGAGCCCGGCCCTCAGCCCCGCACCGCACACGTCCTCACCCTCGTCCTCGTCCTCGTCCTGAAGGACCCGCGGGAGGGCTCTGTTGGTCCGGCGGATCCGGGGGCTCACGCGGGTGGGATGGTGGCGATGCCGCCTTCCTCCTCGGGGCTGATCGGGAACGGGCGCGTCTTGGGCCGCGCCACCAGAGCAGGCGGCCGTAGGTGAGGATGTAACACCTCCTCCAGTACGGCGAACAGCACATCGCTCAGCTTCGGACGGGACGCCGGACCACCGGAACGAACCGCGTCCGGCCCGGCTTCCCGCCTGGCCCGTCGCCACCGCTGGACCGACCGGACGCTGCCTCGTAACTCCCTGGCGATCTCCGTACTGCCCCGCCCATCGGCGAACCCGCTTCCATCCGGACCTGCTCACGGAACGCTTGCCTCTCCGCGGCCAGACCCCCACCCTGCGGCCACCTCATACAACCGGCATACTGCGACGACCACGAACCGTCAGCCCCTACGACAAGACGACTTCAAGGTCAGTAGCCACCACCACGCACAGGCCGCGCATCATGCCGCGGAACCTGCGTGACATGACCCACCCGCAGCCGGACCACACGGCCACCAACAACTGACCGGCCCGCAGGTCTGCCCTCAACAGAAGGTCAGATGGGGCCGGCTGAGCCGTCGTCGCGCTCGAAGACGATGAGGCCGCCAGCCCCTCCCTTCGGGTCGACGGCCTTGCTGCCGGCCAGTGCAGGTGGCGCGTCGTTGGTGGCCTGGTTTTGTGTCACGGTTCGTAGTGGGCTTCTTGGTGTGCCTGCTCGGTTTGGTCAATGGCGCGCTCGATAGCGCTGGTGGTGGTGTTGCAGGAGGCGATCGGGTGCTGGGATCGGACCGGCATGCAGTGGGCCTGACGCAGGGCCAGTCAGCCTTGGGGAACGAGCAGCCTTTGGGGAGTGACCTTCCTCAGTCGCAGGACGCTGTCGGGTAGTTGTCTGCCCGTGCTGGTGGGCCGGGTGGGTGGTCGTGCGGTCGGTAGGAGTTCGAGGTGCTCGCAGTGCCAGCCGGCCGTCTCGAAGGTGGTGAGGTCGGTGAGGCCGTGCATGGTCAGGGTCGTTCCGGCGGCGCGGGCGGCGACGGTGAGGGTACGTGCGGAAGCGGGGGAGAGGACGTCGCAGATCCATGCGCTGCCAGCGCCGGCCGCCACTTCGCCTGCCGCTCCGGCCAGGGCGCGGACTTGGCCCGAGGAGAGGTAGGCGAGCAGCCCCTCGGCCACGAAGAGGGTTTTGCGACCGGAGGTGTGGGGCTGCAGGAGCCTGGTGAGGGCGGCGGGTTCGCGTAGGTCGCAGCGGACTCGTTCCACCGGGACGCGCGCCGTCGCGACGGGCAGCAGGCGGTCCTTGAGGTCGAGGACGGGGGCACAGTCGATCTCGACCACCCGACAGGAGTCGGGCCAGTCCAGGCGGTGGGTGCGGGCGTCGAAGCCGGCGCCGAGGTTGACGCAGACGTCCCAGGGCTCGGCCGACAGTACCTCGGACAGCAGGTGGTCGACCGTGAGGGTGCGGGCGATGACGACGGACGTTCCCGCGGTGTGCCGGGTGATGCGGGCGATGGAGTCCGGGCAGCGGTGGGCGAAGCGCTCGGCGTAGGGGTCGCGCAGTTCGCCGTCCGGGTCGGCCGTCGCGCGGGCGCGGACGAGGGCGGTGAGGTACGCGGTGGCGGGGACCTGTTCGGCTTCGGCGAGCGGAGGGCGGGTGGCCGGCACTGCTATTCCCACCGGAACAGACGTGAGGCCGTCGCCGTGGCCAGGACGACCACGCCGGTGAGGACGCCCAGGTCGAGGGCGACGTCGGCGGCGCCGTTCAGCCAGGCGTGCTGGAGCAGCTCGACTGCGTAGGTAGCGGGTAGCGCGGCTGCGATGGTCTTCATGGCGTCGGGGAAGATTTGCAGGGGGATGGTCGCCCCCGATAGGAAGATCATGGGGAAGTAGACCAGGTTGGCGATGGCCACTGCTGCCCGCTCGGACCGTGCGACCGCGGCCACTACACCCCCGAGTGCGTACATGGCGAGGGCGGAGAGGATCAGAGCTCCGGCCGTTGCGGCGGCCGCCGTGGGGGAAGCCGGTAGGTGGAGGTCGAAGAACAGGTACCCGGCGGCGACCAGGAGCAGGGCGCCGAGCAGACTCAGTGCGAGGTTGACCAGCCCCTGGGCGATCAGAAAGGCGGACGCGTCGACCGGCGTTGCGCGGAAGCGCTTGAGGACCTTGCGGTCCCGGTACTCGGCGAGGCCGAGGGGGAAGCTCATCAGTCCGGTGACGGCTACCACCAGGACCAGGTAGGCGGGGACCGACATGTCGACCGTTCCGCGGCCGTCGAACTGTTCGGACGGTTCGTTGCCGTAGATCCCGCCGAACATGCAGAGCATCAACACGGGGAAGGCGAGGGCGAAGAAGACCGGGGCGAAGTTCCGCCTCGTCCGACGCCACTCGAACCGCACGATCGGCCACAGCGTCATCATCTCAGGCCCTTTCCTTCGCGGCGCCGGCGCCGGCGCCGACCAGTCGCAGATACGCGTCCTCGAACGTCGGGGTACGACGGCTCACGGCCGACGGCGGGAGTCCGGATCGCGCGAGGAGACCGACGATGCGGTCGTAGTCGGCGGGGTAGCTGCCGGTGAACTCCCACTGGTCCGGCGTGTCGGAGAGCCGGGTCAGCCCGAGGTTGCTGAGCCGCTCCTCGATTCCGGCGGGCCGGCTGGTGTCCGTGCCCGGGTTCCCGAGGTCGACCACGAAGGTGGAGGGGCCCGCGTGCGCCTCGGTCAACCGCGCTGGCGCGTCGAGCGCGACCAGTTCCCCGGAGCGCAGCACGCCCACCCGGCCGCAGAGTGCCTCGACCTCGTCCATCGCGTGTGAGGTGAGCAGCACCGCGACGCCGCGGGCGGCGAGGTCGAGGACCGAGCGCCACGTCTCCCGGCGCTGGTGCGGGTCGAGGCCGGTGGTGAGTTCGTCGAGGATGACCAAACGGACGTCGCCGATCTGGGCGAGGGCCAGGGCCAGCCGCTGGCGCATGCCGCCGGAGAGGTCGGCGATCAGGCTGCGGCGGCGCTCGGCGAGGCCGAACGTTTCCAGCAGCGCCGCTGCGGAGCCGGGCGCCCGGTAGATCGCCTCGTAGAGGTCGCACAGCTCACCGACCCGGGCCCGGCTGGGGAACTGGGATTCCTGGAGCTGCATACCGAGCAGCCGGGTGACCGCGTTGCGGTCGCGGCGGGGGTCGTGGCCACAGACCGTGACCGTGCCGCCGCGGACGGGCCGCAAGCCGCCGACCGCCTCGACGATCGAGGTCTTGCCCGCCCCGTTCGGCCCGATGAGCCCGAACACTTCCCCGGGGAGGATCCGGAACGACACGTCGCGGACGGCGACGAACGTGCCGTAGGCGACGGTCAGACGGTCCGCGTGGACGACAGCGCCGTGCCCCGGCCCGGGCGTCGGCCGTGACGCGGCCGTCGCCGGTTCGGCAGATGGCTGGTCGGTGGTCACAGGCTGAGCCTCCCGGGGGCCGTGCGCGCTCCTGGGATCGGGGAGGCGCCGAGGTTGGTGTAGAAGCCGGCGAACGACATGTGCAGTACGAGGGCCGGCAGCACCCCGCCCGTGGCGGCGGTCAGTAAGCCGCCGACCGCGCCGAGGATGAGGCTGGAGGCGCCCAGCACGTACGCCTGGGTGCGGGTGGAGACCAAGGCGATCTGACCGGCTGCGAACAGGCAGGTGCTGAAGGCCAGGGCGAAGGCGGGGCCGCTGCCCAATGCCCCGAGGCCTAGCAGGATCACCCCGCGGAAGAGGACTTCTTCGAACAGGGCCGCGGCCGCCGGGACGATCCACCGGTAGGGCCGGGGCAGTGTGAGGATCGAGGCGATCCACTGGATGCGGGCGATCTCGCCGGGGACGTCCGCCCGAGGGTCGACCCGGTAGAGCAGCGACACGCAAAAGACGGTGGCGCTGGACGTGCCGAGGACCGCCAGGAGCAGGGCGAGCGCCGTCCCGGGCTCGGGAAGGCCGAACACCTGGTGGAACGCGAGCGGCGTGGGCGCGAGCAGCACCGCGAGAGCCAGCGCGCCCAGCACCAGGTACACGACGGTGCCGAACACCGCGAAGGCCGCGTCTGGGTGCAGCCCCGTCCGGCCGGCGAGCCACAGCGCCGTCCGCCGCCGGCGTGCCGGATCGTTGAACGGCAGCCGGTACAGGGCCAGCCAGACAAAGACCACGGCGGTGGTGAGCACGGTGAAGGCGGGCACGCTCATTCGGCCACCTCCCGTCCACCGGCCGGCCGGACGGCTCGCTCCGGTCGGGCGGCTTGCTCCGGTCGGGTGGCGTGCTCCGGTCGGGCGGCTTTCTCCTGTCGAACGGCCAGCACGAAGACCACTGCGTTCTGGGCGAGGTGCGCCACCAGTGGCACCGCCAGGCTGCCCGACGCCACCATGAGCAGCCCGAAGACCGCCCCGGACAGTGCCTTCTGCGCCACCGCGAGCCCGCCGAAGAACAGGTGTCCGACCGCGTACGCCACGGCGGCCACCGCGACCGCGACACCGACCGGCAGGTGGAGGTGTTCGTTCAGGACACCGATCCACAGGCCCCGGTAGAGCAACTCCTCGGCGACCGCGGTGGCCACAATGGCCCCCGCGTACCCGCCGCCCACCGTACCGCCGTCCCGGTGCACCGCGAGCCGTGGCCGGCCCGTCCCGTCCAGCAGCCGGGGCAGCGCGCCGAGCGCGAACTCCGCGCCGACCAGCGCAGCACCGACCACCAAAGCGGCCGACAGCCACAGCGCGCCGGTCCGCCAGCTGGTCAGTGCGTCCGGGACGAAACCGCCGTCGGCCGCGACGGCGAGGGCCACCGCGGTCACCAGCAGGTAGGCGGCCGGGGCGCCCAGCAGCCCGCGGCGGGCGACCCGGCTCCGGTCCGCACCCGCCTTCGCCGCGGGCCCGAACGCGGTTGCTACGCGGATCAGTTCGGCGGGCGCGACGGTGGCCACCAGTACCAGGAGCTCAAGGGAGCGGGTGTGGGACCACATGGGTCACACCCCCGTGCTCTCGCATCCGGGGATGGCCCTTCGGCGGGAACCCGGGCAGACACATGCTCAGCAGCTCCGGCACGACGGCCCGGACGACGCGCCACGGGGTGTCGGCCAGTTCCGGCGGAGTGAAGTCCAGATAGCCCGCGAACTCGCTGACGCCCGCGAGGTCCGCCAGCAACCGACGGATCGCCGCCGTGTCGCCGTCGGCGTAGCACGGCAGCGCACCGAAGCCGATCCGCCCGTCCACGCGGCTCTCCACCGCGGTGAGCTTGCGTTCCGCATCCCCGGGAGCGGCGAACCACAGCACGTTCGTGTCCAGGTCGGTGTACGCCGAACTCGTCTGCGCGAAGTGCACATTGGGCAGGTCGAAGACCGTACTGAACATGCCGATCCCGAGGATCGCGGTCGCCTCCGCCGCGCCGCGCAGCAGCGCCCGCCGCGGGTCCGCATCGGCCTGCAGCCCGAACGCGATGTAGGGCAGCTTCCCGTCCCGGCGCACCAAAGTCACCCCGATGTTCGGCAACGGCAGCTCCGGCCGGGTCAGCAGGCTCGCCCGAACCTCGTACGGTCCGTCCGGGACCAGCCCGGCCGCCGCGAGCAATTCGCGGCCGTCCCCGTCCAGGTCGATCAGCGGCGCCTTGGCCCCGGTGTACCAGTTGAGGATGAAGGCGTCGATTTGCACGGCCTCGACGAGGGCGCCGAGCAGCGCCTTGTCGAGCGACACATGGGCCGCGGTCCCGGTCGAGAACGAAGGGGTGAACAGCTTGTCGGCCGCGCCCGGGTCGCTCCGGAAGCCGAGAAAGACCAGCTGCGCCGGCAGGTACACCTCCTCGCCGGGCCGGGTGAGCGACGGGCAGGCGATCCACGCGATCACGTCGTCCTCGGTCGGCAGCTCCGGCGCGTACCGGTGCATCATCCGGGCGACCTGCCGCTGCTGCTCGGCGTCGAAGACGCCCAGCAGCTGCGGCGGCAGGCACCGGTGCCGGGAGGACAGCGAACGGTAGGAGGCGTACTCGATCCGGTCCGCGAACAACGGCATCGCCATGATCGCCGCGTAGCGCTCCACCGCCTCGCCGGTGAGCCGGGTCACCGCCTCCTCGTGGGTCGAGCCGTAGCCGGCCAGGTGGTACTGCATCTGCATGTGCGGGTCGTCCAGCGCCAGCCGGTGGTACTGCGGCATCGCCGCCGTGGCCGAGCGCAGGTACGGCTCGCCCTCCACCGCGGCGACCGAGACCAGCATGCCGGGCAGGATCCCGCCCTGATTGCCGCCGATCCGTCCGTACCGGGCGAGCGCCTCGCCCATCCCGGGGTGGCCCAGGATCGGGATGCTGCTCATCGGCCCCCTCCGAGCGCCTCGCGCACATGTCGGTCGACGATCACCCGGCTGCTGAAGTTGATCTCCCGTACGACGTCCCGGGCGACGTGCCCGCAAGCCGGACAGGTCCCGATCCGCAGCACGTCCTGCGCCTGGATCTCGTACGTCGGCAGGTAGATGCTCAGCGCCCGGCCCAGGAAGCGTGACGTGCCGAGCGAACGCAGCAGCACCGCCTCGTTCACCAGATGGGCGCAGATCAGCGACTCCACACCGCTCGCCCGCCCTGTGCCGCCGGATGCCGTGGCCCCGACCATGCTGTGGTAGCCGATGTGGTCCTCCAACCGGGCCAGCGAGCGCTGCTCGAAACACTCCAGACAGCCGGTGCGCGGACTGTCCGCACCCACGACGGTCGCGAACGGGCCGTCGACCAGTCCGACCACCACCGGCATCTCCAGGTGACAGGCGAGGCGGTTGAGACCGCGCAGCGCCAGGATCGACGCCTGCCCGAGGTGGACCACCAGCGAGTCGCAGTGCTCCACACCGGCCTTCAGCCGCTTCAGCGCGTCCGCCGCGGCCAGTCCCCCCATCCCGGAGGTCAGGTCGGCGCCGCGCAGCCCGTCCAGGAATTCCGCCGGCAGCAGCTCCAGCGGCAGGCCCAGGGCCTCGGCCTGGCCGGCCACGTACGCGGCGGCGCTCGGCGAGTCCGCCGCGAACGCGACCGTCGCCTCGGCCGATTCGCCGGCACCGTACAGGTCCAGATTGCCGAGCAGCGCCCGGGCCATGTCCCCGCCACGCTCGGACGCGCGGTCGTACACGAGGAACCCAGCCTGCCGCAGCTCGGTGACCGCCAGCTGCAGGTTGGCCCGCTCGACCGGCGTCAGACCCACGGCGTCCGCGAACGTCCCATCGGCCGCCTTTCCCGCAGCCAGCGTCTCGAACATTCCGGTCATGGCCGACAGGACCGCCGGCGATTCCGCCCGCAGGTCGACGTTGACTTCGGAGAAGTTCCAGATTCCCCAGCGAAGCCGGATGACGCCCGGCTCCACCGCGAGGAGCCGGACCGAGGTCGCCAGGACGACTCTCGAATCGGAGGGCGAAAGGGTCATGGTTCAGGCCTCTCCGTGTCCGAGGAGCGTCAGGTGCACCACGTGGCGCGACGTGCCGTCGCAATCGAGTGTCCGTTCCAGTGCCTGCTTGTCGTACCCGCCCTGGTCGCAGCCGATCAAGCCCAGCGAGGTCCTGGCCAGGTGCACGTTCTGCGAGATGCCACCGACTTCGATCAGCGCGAACACCAACCCGCTGTCCCCGTACTTCTGCGAGTTCCCGTACAAGTCGTAGACGTACACCAGAGCCAGGGCCGCCTTGTCGACCTCCACGTCCGCCGTCCCCAGCTGCCGACTCCACTCGGCCGGCCGCGACGTCGGCGGGTACGGGAAGAGGGTGTGGCCGTGCGGCTGGTACGCGTACGCGCCCGCAGCCAAGCCCTTCACGTGCTGGGCGAGCACCGCCAGCCGCACCGGGTATAATCCGCCGCCCGAGGGTGCGTTGCGCAACGCCACAGCAGCATCGCCGTCCTGCGCCGTCGGCACCGGCAGACTCCCCGACACCCCCTGCGCATGCCACAACACCGTGGCCAACTCCTCCAGCGACACCGGCTTCCCCGAGAAACCCCGACCGCTACGCCGGGTGCCGACCGTGTCCGTCAAGCCGCTGCGCAGCCGTCGGCGCGGAGGCAGGTCGATCGCCCCGTCCACCCGCTCCGCGAGGTCGCTGTGCGCGGTGGAGAGGACGGCGTCGTGGCCGTAGAACCTCGACACCCCCAACTGCATCCCGAGATCCCGACCGCTGCGGCGGTGGTTGAGCAACAACTCCTCACCCAGGAAGCCGTGTACGGCCGGACTCCATCGGCCGCGTACCACCGACTCCGGCGCCCGCACCACTGTCGTCGCGCTGTACATCGACACGGAGGTGTGTTGCTGACCGAAGGCCGCCACCGTCGCCATATGACTGTTGTGGTCCAGGTGGTCGGAGACGGCTTCCTGCGAGTCCTTCAGTGACATCTCGGCCTTTCCCTCGACGGGGCGTGCGACGGCTCTGCGCGATGCGGCCCGTGGACCGACGGCGTGTCGGAGGACGGTCCGCGTGGAGGAAGAGTGGACGTCGAGCGGAGCCGGTGACCCCGCTCGACACCAGCAGCTACCAGCTGCAGCACGAGCTGCAGCAGCAGTTCCCGCCACCACAGGTGGTGCTGGCTCCTGGAGCCACCTGGACGAACGCACCGCCGGTAGCGGTGCTGCCGACCTGGCCGGAGAAGCTCAACATTGTTTCCCTCACCTCCAATCGAGGGTGCGAAGGACAAGGCCCGGACCGCTGGCCGCCTGGAGCGTAGCAGCCTCCACGGATCGCGAGAAGAGACCTGGTCATGCCTCAACTAACCTAATTCAAAATGGAGTTGACCCACACCATGTACTGGTGACGGCTTACGCTCAACGCCCTTTGAAACAAGAGGGGAAGCGCTGCGAGAACGACGCGAGAGACCGAGCACCCGGACCCGGCGCCGGAACGTTCCTGCGTCTCTGCGTCCTACCTCAACGACGTGAGGCCGGGCTGGAGCAGCCCTCACGGAGCACGGCGAACAGGACACTGACGCGTTGACGGCCGAAGCAGCCGACTACGGCGGGCACGCAACGCCCCCCCCGCCCCGGGCCCGAGCCGCGAGAGCGGTGATCCGGGGTGGCCACGGCCCTCGGTACCACCCGCTCGAAGACCGCGGTCCTGCTCCTGACCGCGCAGGACGGATGACGGCACGCCCCACAGGGCCCGTCCGCCTCGTTGGTAGGAGTGGGGCGAGCGCTGCCTCGGCCGGGGGTCGATTTCGGGGCCGGGCGGTGTATGCCACGTCGTTGGACGGCCAAGGCGGCGTGGTGGAGGCTCCCTGCGGGAGGGGGCTCTGGGAGACCCAGGCTGATCTGGGCCTGGTTGGCCCGGAGGCTGGTGGCGAGGCTGTGGTCATGACCGACAAGAACAGCGATGTGACCGGCTTCCGCAACCGTGTCGTCCTGATCACCGGCGGAACCAGCGGGATGGGCCTGGTCACCGCGCGTCTGCTCCTTGAAGCCGGCGCCGATATCGTCATCACCGGCCGCGACGATGCCCGCCTCGACCGCGCGGCCGAACAACTGGCCAAGGTCTCCGACCAGGGTGCCCGGCTGTTCACGGTCCGGGCCGACTCCGCCAGCCTTGCCGATCTCGACCGCTTGGCTGCCCTGATCCGTGAACGCCACGGACGTCTGGACGGGGTGTTCGCCAATGCCGGGGTCGGAGTGTTCCAGCGCAGTGGCGAGGTCACCGAGCAGGACTTCGATCTCAGCGTCGACGTCAACTTCAAGGGGGTGTTCTTCACGGTCCAGAAGGTTCTGCCGCTGCTCGACGCGGCGGGCGGCGGTTCCATCGTGATCAACGCCTCGTGGACACTGCACCGGGGCCTGGCCGTCGCACCGGTGTACGCGGCCACCAAGGCCGCAGTCCACAATCTGGCCCGCACGCTGGGCAGCGATCTTGTCGGGCGGGGTATCCGGGTCAACTCGATCAGCCCGGGCTACATCGTCACCGAGATGTTCGATGCCGCCAACCCGGACCTTGCCTCGCACGATGCCATCCGCTCCTAGGTGCCGCTGCGGCGGCTCGGCCAGGCCCGGGACATCGCCGAGACCGTCGCCTTCCTCCTCTCCCCGCGGTCCTCGTACATCACCGGCCAGGACATCGCCGTCGACGGGGGCCTGGTGAATGCGATCCCCGCCTCCTGACGGCAGCCACCCGTCACGACCGGCCACAATCGTCGTATGAGCACAGCGATCAACATGGGCGAATTCCTCCGTACCCGCCGCGCCCTCCTGCACCCTGAAGACGTCGCCCTGCCGGACTTCGGAGGCCGGCGCCGGGTCGCAGGCCTGCGCCGCGAGGAGATCGCACAGCTCGCCGGAGTGAGCGTCGACTACTACACACGGATGGAACAGGGCCGCGTGCCCAACCCCTCGGGCGCGGTACTCGACGCCCTCGCCCGCGCACTTCGGCTGGACGGGGATGCCACACGGCACCTGCACCGCCTCGCCCGATCGCAGTCCTCCGCCCGGAACGTGCCCCGGCGCCAAGCCCAGCCGCAACGCGTGCGCCCCATGCTTCAGAGGCTGCTGGACGATCTGGTGGACATGCCGGCGATGGTGATGGGCCGGCGCATGGACGTACTGGCCTGGAATACGGCAGCGGTCGCCCTCTTCGGCGACTACGCGGCCCTGGACCGGGCGGAGCGCAACATCGCCCGGATCACCCTCGACCTTGTTTCTGTGCGTCGTTGATCTTCTCTTGGCGGCAGCCGCCGCTCCGCGCGCCACGACACCGCGGAGGCGTTCACTCCTGCACCGGCCCGTTGCCCCCCGCCTGGTCCTCGGCGGCGCGACGGCTCTGTTCCAGGGCACGGCGTTCGTCGCGGAAGCGGATCCAGACGTTCACGCAGATGCCGGCGGCGACCATCAGCACGGCGCCCACGCTGCCGTAGTAGATGTTGTGGGTGATCGCCCCGGCGATTGCCAGCACGATGCTGCTGATAAGGCACAGCAGGCTGCTGATGAAGGTGATTTCTTCTGCCTTGCTCCACCGTGCAGACATGGCGTCGGACACTCTCGGCTCCTGTGTTCTCTTGGCAGTGCGCGATTCACTTGTGTCGTCAGGAGGCTTGCGTTTCACTCCTGGCACTCTCTGCTGCACTGCTCACAGAAGTCTCTGTCTGCCCGGCTTCCTGCGGCGGTGAGCCCATAGGTGCAGGCTCGCCGCCACTTCACTACCATGCCGACAGGGGCTGCTCACGTGCGCCGTGCTGCAGTCCGGATGAGGGAGTCCTGGCGGGCCTGCTTTCTCAGGGCCAGTCCGCCGGGACTCCCTCTCGCCTTTCCTAGTTAACGGAGCCTTGAACGGTTGGGAAAGGTGGGTGCGCGACGGCGAACATCGTCAGTTCGACGGCTATTGGATGGGGATGCTGGGCGTCACAGAGGTGCTGATACATTCCCAAGGGACCCCTGACATTTTTTCATGATCAACAATAAGGTGTGCAGGTCAGTGCCCTCTTGTGCTTGATCTGACCGAGGGAATCGCATGAAAGAGGCCGCCTGGCGGGGTGCTCCCACTCCAAACGGTCATGGCGAATTTCATCCGATGGAAACGCCATGTGCGTGATGGGTGGTTCGGATGGGAAACGTGTTGCGTTGTGGCCATTCGGGGGACGTCGGGATTTGGGCATTCTCCATGCCGTGGACGGCGCGTGAGCTCACTCCGGGGGCGTGCGGCGGTCCGCTGTACGCGCCGGTGGCCGTCAGGGCGGAGTGGCGCACGTTCTAATGCACCACGGCGTCGACTGCCATGAGAGGCCGCGTCTCGTGACCTGAGTCAGAGATTCGTTGTTGGTTCAGTGCGAGTCGTCCTGGACCGAAGATTCCGCCGTTGTTGGTGACCGATGCCCAGCGGGCCGTGCTGGAGGGTTGGGTCCGGCGTCGCACGACCGCTCAGGTCCTGGCCCTGCGGTCACGGATCGTTCTGGAGTGCGCTCGCGGTCACTCGATCGCGGAGGTGTCGCGCCGTCTCGGGATCGCTTCCGAGACAGTCCGCACCGGGCGTCGGAGGTTCCTCGAGCGCGGCCTGGAAGGCATGAGCGACGAACCCCGTCCCGGCGTTCCGAGAAAGCCGTGATCCACAGTGATAGATCATGATTGCTGCACCGCAGCCACGGGTGTGGTCGAAGTGTCGACCGGACGAACCCGCTGAGAACCAGACACGAGTCACCGAGGAACTTGGCCTCTTCCCATTCGTGCGGCACCACGTCAACATGCTCGGCCGGTACTCCTTCCAACTACCGGAGCTGCCCGGTGGCCTGCGGCCCCTGCGCGATCTGAGCGCCGTCGACGAGAGGTGATTGAGGGCGAGTAGCTGTCCTCAGCCCTCCCCGGGCCAGGCGGGTCCGTATCGTAGGCGCGAAGGTTGCTCGCATGTTCGGGGGCTGGGTGCGCGTCGCAGATCACGCCACGTGGGGCCGGGGCTTTCCTGCGAAGTACCTCCTGGTTCAGAGGACGAAGATGGCGTGGAATAGCTCTGGGGGAGGTGCCCGGGTGTTGAAGGGTTGTTCGTCGACCCCGCACCGCCGCCACGGGAGATTCTCACCCTCCGTGGATGCCGCCCCGGCGGTCTCCGTTGTGGTCGAGGATGATCAGGATCTCGGCGGGGCCGCGGTCACTGCGCAGGGCGTGGGGGGTCATGGTGGAGAAGGACGCGGCTTGTCCGGCCTCGACGCGTATGACGCGTTCGCCGAGGTAGAGGACCACCGTGCCGGATAGCACGGTGAACCAGTCGCGACCGGGGTGGACGCCCAGGTCGTCGGGGCTGATGTCGCCGGCCTGGTCGGTGATGCGCATCTTGCCCACGGTCGGGCCGTGGGGTCCGTCGTCCTTGCTGAGCAGCCAGGTCGTCAGGCCGCGGCGCTCGTCGCGCTCGGGCCGGATGACGACATCGGAGTCGTCGGGGATTCGACGAGCTCGTCGAGGGACTTGCCCAGCGCTTCGGCGATGGCGGTGAGCTGATCGAGACTGAGGCGCCGGTGACCGGTCTCGATGCGGCTGAGCTGGGAGGGGCTGATGCCCGCCCGCTCCGCAAGGTTGTCCAGTGACCAGCCCCGCGCCTTGCGCAGGGACCTGATCCGCATCCTGACGGTGGCGTCCAACGTCGATTCTTGCTCCACCGGCAAGACCATATGCCACGGCAGCAAGGGCCGTTCTACCGTCGGAGCATGAACACACACCACGACACTGGCGGTCATATCGGGCACGAGCCGGCGGCGGGTTCCGCTGTCGCGTTGGCGAAGCTGCTGGAGCTGGACGGCGAAGTCCTGGCTTCCTACTTCTCGGAACTGACCGGCCGGCTCGCCGAACTCGCCGACCCCTCTCCGGCCCGGATCCTGGACCTGGGCAGCGGTCCCGGCACCGGCAGCTTCGCACTGGCCCGCCGGTTCCCCACGGCGCACGTGACGGCCGTGGACATCTCTGCGCAGATGCTGCACCGCCTGAGCAAGCAGGCTTTTGCGCACGGGGTCGCCGACCGGATCAGCACGGTCGAGGCGAACGTCGACGAGTCCTGGGCCGATATCGGTGAGGGCGGGCCGTACGACCTGATCTGGGCCGCCGCCTTCATGCACCACGTGGCCGACCCCGCCCGCACCTTCGCCCAGGCTTTCGAACAGCTGCACCCGGGCGGGCTCATCGCCGTGACCGAGATGGACTTCTTCCCCCTGTACCTACCCGAGGACACCGGCGTCGGCCGACCCGGTCTGGAGGCCCGCCTGCACGCCGCCACGAACACCGAGCCGCCCCACGAATGGACCGGCCACCTCCGGGACGCCGGGTTCACCCTCGAGGAGCGGCGCCCCTTCGACATCCGCCTCGACGCCACGCAGGCAGGTCCGTCCCTGAACGCCTACGCCCAGGGCTCTCTGGCCAAGCTGTGCTTCCACGCCACGGAAGTCCTCGACGCGGATGACCTGGCCGCCATGGACGTCCTGCTGGACGAAGAGCAGCCGCACAGCGTCGCGCGGCGTGACGACCTGAGCGTGCGCACCACCCGCACTACGTGGATCGCCCGCCGTCCCTGAACCCAATGCCGCCACCGTGCCGACCAAGCCCCGCAGGGCGCCTCTGACAAGCCCGCGCGCCCCTCGGGCGGATGGCCGCGCGACGGCCGTCCTGCACGGCCGCCTCCGGCTGGTCTGGCGGTCCCTGACCGGCTGGAGACGTTCACCGCACACCTGGAGCGCGGCCACGCCACACCGGCGGCACTGCAGGACCTCACGGACGCCTGGGTCCGCTACGCCTCCCGCTGACCGCTCCCAGCGAGACCCGCTCGCCTGTGGCGCAGGAGTCCGTGTGGGTGATGTCCGCGGCACATGGCGAACCGTCTCGCCCACCGATCTGGCGGGCGAACGGCCGTCAGGCCTTGCTGGTGGCTCCCGACGCGAACCATTGGACGAGGGTCGCAGCGAGGTGCACGGTCATCCTGGCGGCTTCGGGCGTCTCGTCGCGCGTCCGGTCGCGGGCCCCGTGCCGGCTGGTCTGCCCCTCCCACAGCAACGTCGTCATCTTCAGGGCCGTTTCAAAGCCTTCGCCACCGTTCGGGCCGGTGATCGCGCTGCGGAGCTCGTTCTGGAGCTGCGGGAGCTCGCCCTCCATCGTGCCCAGGGTCGCCCTGCGGTTGTTCGGCTGGAGGGGTGTCGTGCTGGGCACATTCCACGGCCTTGATCGCCTCGCGCCTCTCTGTACGCCTTCACCGGATCTGGGTGAAGCGCGTAGGCAAGATCTATCGCCTGACGGAGGTGCCGACTGACGGAACCACGCTCCGGCCGGTCCGCTGCCTTCAGCGCTTCCTCGACTGCGGCCCCGAAGATGAAGGGCGCCATCGTCACAGGCGCAAGGGGCTTGCCGCAAGGCGATCGATAGTTGGGACAGCCCGAACGGATCTGCACGGCGCCACCCTGGTCAACTTCGCCCTGATCGTGGTCGCCAAACAGCTCGCATCCTGCATCCGCGACCTGGGCGAGATCACCTTCTACCGGCCGGGGCAAGGACGAAGCAGCGGATCAGCTCATCCTTACCGACCGATGGAACGACTGCAGAGCCTCCAACTCCTCATCGGAGAACCCCCTCGCGGCCGTCGCCGGGTTCTTCCGTCACCCAGTCCCCTCGGTGCGTCGCGGGGCCGGCGTCCGGCGGTCACGGATCCGACTGGTGGCCAGGGCCGCGGCCCGTAGGGCAGCCGCGAGGCGTACGAGCGGTTCGGCATCGGTTGACCCCTCACATAGAAGCCCACACCTGTGCCGGACCTGGTCGAGCAGTCCTGCCCCCGTCTGATCGCATCGCCGGGTAGGGCCGCCGGACGGTTAGGCGGCCGGTACGTCCGGCGCGGTGTCCTGCGGTGGAGCCCGGCCCAGGCGGCACGCAGGACGGCGATCTCGCGGTCGACGTCGTATTCCTGGTCGTCCACATGCTTGAGCAGCTTGCGCCCGCCGACTGTCAGGTAGGCGTATACGACCACCCGGGGTACGAAGCTGCCGTCGGACCCCCGCACCGGTTCGGCCCTGATGTCCTGGACGTCTTCCCAGGCCACCCGCCGTGTGTGGGTGATTCCTCGGACACGTATGCCGGCGCTGTCGATCAGGGTGGCGGTACGCGGGACGCGGACGAAGCAGACGATCACGGTCGGCACCACGAGCACGCTCGTGCCGAGCTGAAGCCAGAAAGGCGGGATGTCCTCGCTCCACACCATGAACAGCAGCAGGGCCGCCTTGGCGACCAGGACGGCCAGGAGCCCGTTCCTTCTGCCCCTGCTCATCCGGTATTCACGCGGCAGGCCTCCGCTGCCCGGGGCCACCGAGCTCTCCCGGGCCGCCGGTCGGGCAGGCGGGCTCGGAAGGACCGGCGGCTCGGTGAACAGGCCGTAGCCCTCCCCGTTGCTGCGGAGCGCCGCGATGGCGGAAGCCACCATCGTGGCGAGGAGGACCAGTGCGAGCGGCCCCCAGATCGCCCAGATCGCCCAGATCGCCCACATGGGCCAGTTGTTGTTCAACTGCGCCCACACCGACAGAATGGCGGTCACTCCCAGGGCGACGCCGTGCCAGCGCACCATGGCTGCTGCGCGCTGGTGCCGCCGGTCGTGGCGCTTGACGATGGCCCACAGCGAGCCGACGAGGGCGGTCAGACCGAACGAGATGAAAGCGAGAGCGCCACCCAGCCGGTCCGCCGGCCACCCCACCGGGCCGAACGTCGTCTGCTGCCGCAGCCCGCCGGCATCCCGCACCTCGACGATGCCCCCGTGCCAGACCACGCCGACAACCGGGTCACTCGGCCGCATCCGCGACAACACCGGACCGGTGCTACGGAACGCCACACTCCAAGGCTTGCCGCTCGGGAGCAGCAACGTCGCCGCCGGCTCCTTCCCATCGTCGCCCTCGTTGGCGGCGCTCTCGCACCGTGAACGCCTGCTCCCACACACATGCCGACGCCGTCACCGGCACGGAGGCGCAGACCGGGGAAGCCCGGTACTCCCGCTCCCGCTCCAGCGCCCCGCTCACCTCCATGGCCGACATCACCCCCGCGAACAGCCCTACGAGCGCGATCGCCAGCCAGGCCGCGACCTGTCCCGCTTTCTCCATAGTCCCCCGCCTCCCCCTCATTTCCCCGCGGTCCGCTGGCCCGCCCGCACATTGGAGTACGGGGGATGATCAAGGAACACAGAAGGTCCGGTGCCCCATTACAACTGTTACGGAACAGTCGAGTTGCATTGGCAGAGGAGCGGCGGCTCCCTGCTAGGGGTTCCAGACACCTGCAAGCCCCCAGACCCCGATCGGCCAGCGACTACATACGCCATCCGCTCACCGCATCGTCGGGGCCGGACGGGCGGGTGCGCGGCCCTGGGCCCTCCAGCGGCATGGGGCGGGGCGACGACGTCCAAGCCGGGGAAGAGGACGTCTTTGAGCCTCTCCGCCTTCATGGCGACGTGATCCCCTGGCGGAACGATTCCGCAATCTCCGCTCCTCAGCACGTGCTGCAGGTGCGGCAGGCTGCAACCGGGCGGTCAAGGGCCCTGGTAGAAGGGGATGGGTATGTCATGCGCCTTCAGAGCTTCCGTGTAGCGGGCCAGCAGCTCGTCGAGGTTGGAGAGGAGGAGGGCCGCCGCCTCGCGGGCTTCAACTACATCGCCCTGGCCGCAGAGCTCTACGATTTCGGCGACGTCCGTGCGGATGATCGACAGGGAGTCTCCCTGGATCAGCACACCCGGAAAGTTTCGCTGGGGCAGGCGGACTACCGCGTCGTTCCCCGGATCCGTCAACAACTCAACCTCGATACGTTCCATCCGATCACCCAACCTCAGCCCCGCCCCCTTCTCCAGGTGTAGCCATCACGGAAGAGCGGTCGGAACCTCATGAATGGGTCCCTCTGGTCAACTTCACGCTCAGACCATCCGGCTCGCCGTTCGGCGCCAGACTCAGCCGTGCGGATTCGTTGATGTGGAAGATCTGTCTGGAACGGATCGGCATGGAGTTTGGCTGGGGGCGCGCCCCCAGCCAAACTCACCGGGCGGCCGTGAGGCTGCTGCCGACCCCGTGGGTATGCCGCCGGCCCTCTCGTACGCGCTGCGAAGGAGAGCCAGCAGCCGCCGGCAGGGGTCGACAGCCAGGGCATAGGGCACCGAGCGCGTGATGCGACTCGCCCCGGGGACGCCTTCGAAAAGGCATGAACTGCCCGGAACGGCGACCCTGTGCGGCGATGGCCTGCTTCATCGCGCCGACGACTTGCTCCTGCCACATCTGAGGAAGCTTCTTGACCGTGGCCACCCACGCCCCGGCATTCTTGATCCGCTGTACGGCCGCATAGTGCTCAATCGGCAGAAACTTGTCCTCATCGAGCTCAACGTGTGCGTCGCGGATCGGTCGGGCGAATCCGTCGCCAAGGTCGCGCTGCCCCTCATCGCTGAAGACGTACTCGCGGGCCGCCTTCGCGGCATCGACCCCGAGTGCGACTCCGCGGAGTCAAGACCACACGCACCCCGAACCACCAGGCGTGTCAACGCCGTTCCGCCTCGTGGAGATCGACGGCGAGTTGTTCGGCACGGCGAAGTCCATGACGGACGTGATCCTGCTCGCCGCGGCCGCCGGCATCACGATCCACGACCTGGACGACCCGGACGCGGTCCGCTGGGTGGGCGGCGGGAAGTTCACCTGGAAGCTGCACTAAGACCGGGCTGTGCGCACCCACCCCCCGTGGACGGGTGCGCGCAGGACGTCCTGGGCCGGCCGCCGTCCCGTCAGACCACGTTGAGCCAGAGTTCGTAGCGCTTCGGCCGCTCGACCTCGCGGCAGTCCCACTCGGTGACCCGGGGGTCGTTCTCCCAGGCAGCCTGGCCCGCCCAGGCACAGGAAGACTCGCTGGGATACCGCCGCTGGGTGTTGCGCCAGCCGGGGAGCGTGGACGTGACGTCGGAGACGGATTCGGTGGCCGAGGGAGCCGCAGGCTGCGGCGCGGCAACCGCGGCGGTGGTGACGGTGCCGCCTGCGAGCAGGGCGGCACCCAGTAACGTGCCGATGAGCCGGGTACGTGTACGCATGGCTTCTCCTGTAGGTGGTGGGTGTGCGGGGCGGCGGTGGAGCCATGGGCTGCCTTGCCGCCGCTGTCTTCCTCACCGATGCTGCGGGCTGCCCTGCTCGCCCCTCCAGCCGTTTCGGCCAGGGTCGAATCGTTACGCTGGCCAGTACAGCTGTGGCTGCGGGGCCGGAAACCCCTGGTTCCACGTGTCACCCGTGCGACGGGTGCATCGCGTGCCGCACCGTCTGACCGCCGCGGCCGGCTTCGCGACCGCCGCCGCCCTGGCCGCGCACAGCGTAGAAGGCAGCCCGATCGGGATGATCTACCCGCTACCCTGCGGGTCAACTATCACGCTCAGGAGCCAACTAGCGCGCTCAAGGGCCAGCTATCTCACTCAGTCACAACCACCCGCAGGCGGTGAGCTGGAAGTCCAGGACGTGAGCGGAAGGCGGTGAGGGCCATGGCGCGACCGGCAGGGGCCGGAAACCTATCATTCGGGCTGGTCAGTCTGCCCGTGGGCCTTATCCACGGCCACCGACAGCGTCACGATCCACTTCCACCAGCTCCAGCGCGGCACCTCCGACCGGATCCGCAACCGACGGGTCAACGACAACGAACGGACCGGCAAAGAGGTCGACCTCGGCGACATCGTCACGGTCTACGACACCGGCGCGGAATACGTCCTCGTCGAGCCGAGGGAACTCGACGAGATCGCCCCGGGCCGCTCCCAGGCCCTGGAGATCATCGGCGTCGTCGACCTGGAAGAGGTCGAGCCGATCTTCTTCGACAAGACCTACCACCTCGGCCCGCGCGGCAAGGAGTACGAGAAGGTCTACAGCCTCCTCGAACAGGCCCTCGCCAAGACCGGCCGAGCAGGGATCGCGACGTTCGTGATGCGACAGTACGAGTACCTGGTCGCGGTGAAGGCCGAGGACGGCCTCCTGACCCTGCACACCCTCCACTGGGCCGACGAGATCCGAACCCCCAAGGACGAGTTAGCCGGCCTGCCCGGCAAGGCCAAGGGCACCAGGGCACCGCCAAAGAAGTACACAGATGGCCGAGTAGCTCATCGAGGCCATGTCGATGAAGCGGGGCCCCGACCAGTTCCACGACACCTTCCGGGAGAAGGTCGCCAGCTTGATCCAGGCCAAGCAAGCAGGCGAGACGGTCGAGAACGCCGAGCCCGCCCCCAAGCCCACCGGCGCCGTCGACCTCATGGAAGCCCTGCGCGCCAGTGTCGACCGGGTACGCAGCCCCAAGGACACCAAGACGGAGAAGTCTCCACGTCCACACGAGCCCGTGGCGGCTCCGGGGCGGGCAGCGCGAAGAAGCCGGCGGGCATGAAGCGGATCAGCTCCGCGCCGAAGCCCGATCTGGACCAACTGACCAAAGCCGACCTCTCCAAGAAGGCCGCAGCCGCCGACATCCCCGGCCGCTCCCACATGACCCGCGAAGGTCTCGTCGACGCACTGAGAGGCGCCTCCTAGTAGTGCTTTGTTAGCTGGTCTTGTCACGTTGGGTGTCTGGTAGTTCGCTGGTTGGTGTGAGGGCTGGGGAGCTTGCTGCGGTTCGGGTCCGGTTGGAGGAGTTCGTCTCCGAGGTGTTCACGCCGCTGGTGCGGCGGGACCAGCGTGAGAAGGGCTTGCTGTATGTGCGGGGGCTGTTGCTGGACGGCCGGCGGAAGTCGATGCAGCCGATGGCCGAACGCCTCGGTATCGATCACCAGCGGTTGCAGCAGTTCATGACGTCCTCGAGCTGGCCGGTCGAGGACGTGAGAGCCCGGCTCGCATGGCGGGCCGTGGCCGCGGTGCGGCCCGAGGTCTGGGTCGTGGACGATACCGGTTTCCCCAAGGACGGTACCGCCTCGCCCGGGGTGGCCCGCCAGTACTCGGGCACCCTGGGCAAGGTCGGCAACTGTCAGATCGGCGTCAGTGTCCACGCCGCCACGGACACGGCCTCCTGCCCGCTGTCCTGGCGCCTGTTCCTACCTGCGAGCTGGGACAGCCCGGAAGCCGAGGCCCGCAGGCGAGCCTGCAAGATTCCCGATACCGAGCACCACCGCCCCAAGTGGCAGCTCGCGCTGGACATGCTCGATGAACTAGACGGCATCGGTCTGCGGCCCGCCGCACTGGTTGCGGACTCCGGCTACGGCGCGAACGCGGACTTCCGCCACGGCCTCGAAGACCGGGGACTGGCCTACGTCCTGCAGGCGAAAGCGGAGATGACCGCCCACGGCGAGGAGGCCGAACCACACCAGCCCGCATACGGCGGGCTGGGGCCCAGGCCGCTGCCCCGCTACCGCACCCGGCCCCTCTCCTTACGCGACCACGTGCTGGCCGCCGGCCGACGGGCGGGACGCACGCTGACCTGGCGCAAGGGATCGAAAGCGGCAATGAGCTCGCACTTCGTGCTCCTGCGAGTCCGCCTCGCGGGCCGTCGGCCCAAACCCGCCGCCGACGGAACGATCCCCCTCGCCTGGTTGATCGTCCAGTGGCCCGACGGCGAAGCGGAGCCGGTGAAGTACTGGATCTCGAACCTGCCCGCGGACATCCCGGCCAAGGACCTTGTCCGCCTGGCGAAGTCACGCTGGCGGATCGAGCACGACTACCGCGAACTGAAAACCTGTCTGGGCCTGGACCACTTCGAGGGCCGCTCGTTCACCGGCTGGCACCGCCACGTCACCCTCGTCACCGCCGCCCACCTGTTCCTCACCGAACAGCGGACCTGCCCAAAAGCCCCTGCCAGGGCCTGACCCTCTACCAGGCCCTGGACCTCCTCCAACACCTCATCGCCACCTGGACCGGCACCTGCCCCACCTGCCGGCAGACCATCCCATGGCAGCCCTACGACACCACCTAACAAAGCACTACTAGAAGCTGTCCGGCGGATTATGCGCTAGCGGGCCGTGTTGCTGTACTCGGACGGTGCGGGCATCCGGAGTGCGGCGTAGATCACTCACGGCTTGTCTCCGTTCCAGGCCATTCCCGCCCTGGCTCTGCTTGGCTGGTGGCTCTGACGATCACAGGAGGTTGATACGTATGGCGCTTACACACTGGGGGTTCATCTACACGGCGGACGGCAGCGCGGCAGGTGGCGATGTCAGCGTCGTGGACACGGGTACGTGCCGCAGTGTGTTCGTCGGGGTGGAGAAGCCCGAGGAGTGCATCGAGGCCGCGCGCCGCCTGGTGGGCGAGGGAGTGCAGCTGATTGAACTGTGCGGGGGATTCGGGCCGGTATGGGCCGGGCGTGTGATCGAGGCGATCAACGGCGCCGTCCCCGTGGGCGCGGTTGGCTACGGACCCGAAGCGGTCGATCAGGTGCATGCGATTTTCTCGTGACGGGTGCCAGCTCTTTCACTCCGATAGGGACCGGAGCCAGAGCCGAATGGCTGCGACGGTGACGGTGCCGTGAAAGATGTAGGCCCTCTTGTCGTATCTCGTCGCGACCGCCCGGGAGTTCTTGAGCGCGTTGATGGTGCGTTCCACTTCGTTCCTGCGCTTGTAGATCGTCGTGTCGAAGCCGGTGGGCCGGCCGCCCCTGCTGCCGCGGTGCTGGCGGTTGGCGCGCTGGTTCTTCGGTTCGGGGATGGTGTGCTTGATCTGGCGTCGGCGCAGGTAGCGGCGGTTCCGCCGGGATGGATGCGCCTTGTCACCGCCGAGTTGATCGGGCCGGGTCCGGGGGCGTCCACCGTCCGGGCGGGCGACACGGACACGCGCTCCATCACGGGAACGAGCTGCGGTGCGTCGCCCCACTGACCCGGCGTGATGAGGAAGGCGAGAGGCCGGCAACCCCCCTCACCAAGCAGATGAATCTTGCAGGTCAGCCCGCCCCGGGAGCGTCCGAGCCCCTCATCGGGGCGGTGCTGCCGGGGCGTCCGTCTTTCTGGAACCCGGGGTGGCTTCTTGCGTGCTCCGGCGGCGTTCTGGTGAGCGCGGCAGGACGTTGGATCCACGCTCACCATCGACCAGTCGATGCAGCCCGTCGCGTCCGAGTCGGCCAGGACGGCCTTGAAGATTCTCTCGCACATGCCGTCCGCAGACCAGCGCCTGTGCCGCTCGTACACAGTCTTCCACTTGCCGAAACGCGCAGGCAGATCCCGCCACGGCACCCCGGTGCGCTGTCGGAAGAGAATCCCGTTGATCACCCTGCGATGACTCTCCCAACGCCCGCCCCGCTGCCCGCACTTCGGCAGATGCTGCTTCAGCCGCAACCATTCCTCATTCGTAAGATCTCCCCGCCCCATGAACATGCCAACGACTTGAGCCCGGGACAGGTCACTTGATCCGTCGGACAGGCCCCTAGTACTGCAACGGTGCTTGCCGTGACTGGTGGCCAGGTTGCTCGTTGGCCTGGTTATGGGTGGAGATCGTGGCGATGTCGGGTCGTGGGCGGCGGGTCTGGTCGAGTTGCATGAGCGTTTCGTGCATCGGTTTGCCAGGTCGGAGCCGCGGGAGTCGGCTCTTGCCTATATGCGGGGGCTGATAGCTCCGCTGGAGCGCAAGAACGGTTGGACGCTTGCCGAGGAGGCTGGTCACGCGGCTCCCGACCGGATGCACCGGCTGTTGAACCGGTGCGACTGGAACGCGGACGAGGTACTCGACGACGTTCGCGGCTATGCGGTCGAGCATCTCGGCGACCCTGAGGCGGTCCTGATCGTGGACGACACCGGGTTCCTGAAGAAGGGCGTCCGCTCGGCCGGGGTCCAGCGCCAGTACTCGGGAACGGCGGGCCGGACCGAGAACTGCCAGGTCGGTGTCTTCCTCGCCTATGCCGGTGCTCATGGCCGCACATTGATCGACCGCAGGCTGTATCTGCCCACGTCATGGACCGATGACCGAGAACGATGCCGGGCCGCCGGCATCGAGGACACCATCGCGTTCGAGACGAAAGTGGTCATCGCCAAGGCCATGGTCCGCCGGGCGATCGCCGAGAAGATTCCGTTCCGGTGGGTGACCGCGGACGCCGCCTACGGCTTCTCCAAGGGCTGGCGGACCGAGCTCGAGCGGGCGGATGTCTTCCATGTCATGGCCACCACCCGGCACGACACCGTGGTCTCCCGCTGGGCGATGGACCACCCCGTTCACGACCTGTTCAACGGCCTTGCGAGGCAGAAATGGAAGCGCCGTTCCTGCGGGAACGGCGCTCATGGCCTGCGGGTCTACGACTGGGCGAGAGTGGAGGTGAGGCCCTGGCACCGCGAGGACCGCCGGCACTGGGTGATCGCCCGCCGAAGCGTCGGCCGGCCGGACCAGATCTCCTACTACATCGCCTACTGCCCGGCCGAGACCACCCTCGACGAACTCATCCACGTCGCGGGCAGCCGGTGGGCGGTCGAGGAATGCTTCCAGACCGCCAAGCAGGAATGCGGCCTGGACGACTACCAAGTCCGCCGCTACCCCGGCTGGCACCGCCACATCACCCTCGCCATGGCCGCCCACGCCTGCCTCACCGTCCTGAAGGCCCGCGAGGCCGACACGGGGAAAGCAGAAACGGATCCTCCCAGCTCATACCCCTCACCCTCCCCGAACTCCGACGCCTGATCACCCGCCTCACCCACCGCCGACCAGCAACCGTCCAGCACGTCATGCACTGGTCCTACTGGCGCCGCCGACGACAACACCAAGCCCGCGTCAGCCACTACAAACGACGCGGCCACACACCACCAGAAGCCAACAAACCATCACAGCAAACACCGTTGCAGTACTAGTGCGGTCAGCTCTTCGGGGAGGGGCACTGCGCAGGACAAGAGAGGTATGGCTGCGTAGGTGAGACGTGGGTTCTGGCACAGATCTTGGGGAGTCGTCGCGGAGCAACACCCCGATGTTCGAGTGCGAGGAGACGGGTTCGCGTGCGACCGCGTACGCCTTGTCCTCCGACGATCAGAATTGACGCTCCCTCAGGTGTTCTTCGGCCGCTGCTGCGGTCGTTGTGGACGGTGATGGTGCTGGTCATGCAGACCGATGCATCGTTCTGGGACTCACTGGTATTCGCCGGTATCGACGAGGTGGATGTCGAAGCGGCTACGGCCGCGTTCGGGACGGTCGAGGTGGCGGCGAGAGGCCGCGCGACCGGCTCTGCAGGTCCGGACTGCGGCCGTTTCTCGGATGCATCATGATACGTCGACGTCTTATAGTGAGAAATTATGTCTCACTTAAAGAAGCTCCCTCCCATCGTTGTCACCGGGGCCACTGGGACGATCGGCCACCCGGTCGTCGCAGGGCTGCTTGATGCCGGTCACACGGTGCGCGGAATCTCACGACACCCGCAACGTGCCTCACTCCCGGATGGTGCGGACGTGGTCTTCGGCGACCTGGACGACCCGTCCACGCTGAGGCACGCATTCGACGGTGCCGCGCAACTCGTCCTGATCGCGGTCCCTGAGAACGTGGAGGCGGTCGTCTCTCACGCAAAACAGGCGGGCGTCGAGCACGTGGTTGTGGTCTCCTCCGCCGCCGTAACGGCCGGCTACGACACGACGTACAACGCCGTCGTCGAGCAGGCCGTCATGGACTCAGGACTGGATTGGAGCATCGTGCGTCCCGGTGAGTTCGCGACAAACTCACTCCTCATATGGGGACCATCGATCAAGGCAAGACGCCGAGTTGTGGAGCCCTTTCCTGATCAGATCGGGCATCCCATCCATGAGGCCGACGTTGCCGACGTCGTCCTGGCCAACCTGCTCGACCCACACCGCCTCGGACGGATCGACACGATCATCGGACCGGAAAGTCTCACCAAACGCGAACAGGTTTCAGTGATCGCAGAAGCGATCGGAGAACAGATCACGCTCGATGAGGTCTCCGCCGAACAAGCCCGCGACTTCTACCGAGCCCAAGGGGGTTTCGCGGCCGCGAACGCAGACTTCCTGTTCGGGTTCGAAAGCTACGACGGCATCGAAGGCATCGCAGATGAACCCCATGACAGGAGGGCCCCGGAGGACGATGCCTACCTCACACTCGACCAGATAACGGGAACTCCAGCTCGCACCTTCCGCCACTGGGCGCACGGTCACGCCTCCGACTTCATTTGAGCGATGTGCGGGTTCAGGAGCGGTCAGCGCCCCGGGACCGTTGCCAGTTCTTGGTTCTGGCACAGATCTTAGGGAGTCGTTGCGGGGTGTCACTGGAGCAGGATCGTTTTGCGGAGTAGTTCGAATCTGGCTCGCCCGTAGAGCTGCCGCCTGATCTTCTTGATGCGGTTGACGGCGCCCTCGATGCTGCCGGAGCTCCAGTTGAGGGTGAGGCCTGCTGTCACGGCGTCGAGGTCTCGGAGCAGGTGGCGCGGGAAGCCGCCGAGGCCGGGTAGTTGGCTGGCGTCGACTGCGTCGATCCAGGTGGGGAGGGTGGAGCCGAGGCGATCGGTGAGTAACTCGCCGAAGTTCGCGGATGTGCCCGGCGGCCTTGTCCAGTTCTGGGCAGCGGGCCAGGACCTCCTTCAGGCCGGCCCGGTCTTCGTCGGTCAGGGTCGTGGGGTGCCGGGTGAGCCAGCCGGTCACCTGTCGCACCGTCGGCGGCCGCGGCGGTGCGGCGGACGGAGCCCCGCGCAAGGTGGCGATGTGCGCGCGGACCATCCCGTAGGTGACGGGAGCTTGCTCGGCAACCAGCCCTCCGTGCAGTCGCGTGACGCTGGTGCATCCCTCGGCGAATCGCCGCTCCAGGTAGGGCTTGTAGGGGTCCAGTCTGCTGGGCCGGGCCCGGTTCTCACGAATGGTGTCCTGCCAGCGTGCGGCGTTCGCGTACCGGAGCACGGTGTTGAGACCTCAGCCCAGGTGCCGTGCGATTGCCCGGCGTGAATGACCTCGGGCAAGGAGCTCGTGGACGAGGGCGTGTGCTGCCTTCCTGCGCTCGGCCCGCCGGCCGCCGGCCGACGGGCGCCTGGTCGTCCTGCGGTCGGCCGGAAGTGAGCCGGGTGGCCTTCGGCAACATGCCGCTGGGCGACGGGTCGCGCAGGCAGTCGCGATGGGTAGCGACACAGGTCTCCACGGCTTGGCCGAGGCCCTGCCACAGATGGAACCGGTCGGCGATTTGCAGAGCGTCGGGGGCACCGCGCCGTGCGCCCTCGGCGTATGTGCCGGCCCGGTCCCGGCAGATGATCTCCACGCCCGGGTGACGGATCAGCCAGGCGGCCAGCGGGCCCGGCTTCACGCGGCGGGAGCACATCGACCACGCGATGGTCTTCGACGCTGGTCAAGACGGTGGAGTAGGTCTGGCCGCGACAGATCGCGAAGTCCTCCACGCCCAGCACCCGCGGCGTGCTGAACCGTGGATCGGGCAGTGCCATGACCCTGCGTAACAAGGTCATCCGTCCCGCGCCGAAGCCCAGCTGGGCAGCCAGCCGAGTGGTGAACCGTGCATGCGGGGCGGCCAGCCGGGAGAACGGCTCGGCGAACGTCCGGCGCTGGCAGTCTGCCGCTCCAGAGATGAAGCGCCGGACCGTCAGCCGGATCACAAAGCCCTGTTCGGCGAGCGGAAGGTCCTTCAGCCTGCGCTGGTATCGATCGTGGACTCGGTCCCCGAGAAGCGGCCGCAGTCCGGCCATAGACCGCCGGCGGCCCGGCCTTTCGCCACCACCTCGACCGTGCCGAACGCGGCCATAACCGCCTCTAGGACAGGACCCCGATCCCGACCTTGGCCGGCTGGCCGCCGTACCGCGCGCGCAGTTTCAGATACTGCTCGAGGTTGGTGCTGGAACCGGCCCAGGCGTAGCGGAAGCCACTCGGGTACAGGGACGCCTCGCCCCGGGCGTGCGTGGTCCCGAAGAGAGAGGGTGCCACGCACCGGACCTCGCACGCCTCCCACGCAGCCCGGTACTCGGCCGGTGTGGAGACGCACGGCGCCGCGGGTCGCTCGCGCCGTCGCGGGAGAGCGGGAACGCGCTCGGCGCGGCAAGGAGGAGCAGCCCCGCGACGAGGGGCGGCCAGCGCACGGGCGTGCCGACCGAGGGATCGTTGTCTCTTCATGGGCTCAGTTTTCGAACGCGCGCCCGGCTCCGCGAGTCAACTGCTCCACCTGGCCCAGCCCCTCCGGGCCCGCACCGCGCCGGCCGTGCCCGATCGATAGGAGACGCCCTGGGGCAACGCCGGTCAGTTCGTCGCCTCCTACCTCTTGCAGCAGGACGGTCAAGAGCTCCTCGTCCGCCCGGGCCCGTCGTAGGAGGCCAGCGCCGCGCTCTTGCGGGACGCTGCCAGCAGACCGGCGCCGTTCCCGCTCGCGTCGGGGGCGCGGAGGGCGGTCCACGTGCTGCCGTCGAACACGGCGTGCAGCAGGTAGCACCCGGGCGGCCGGGACGTGGTGGACCAGATGCTGAGGGACCGTTGCCCCCGTGCCGTGCCTCCGCACGGCCGCCAGCACCAACTCCGAAAAGCACATGCGGCCTCACCAGGGCACATGCCATCCTCGGGTCCCGTGTCAGCACGTAACCGCCGCCTGCCCCGGGACCTGTCGTGGCCGCTCTCGCCAACAGATATCCGCACTGCCCTTGGTACGGGAGACACCATCGCCGTCGACCTGCGGTTCGACGACCGCCCCTGGAGTGACGGCACGTTGCTGCACGTGGAGTGGATACCGCCGCTCTCATCCAACTACGGCACGGGCACCGACCCCGGCGTGTGGAACAGCGTACGGATCCGCATAGCGCCGATCGCGGACACCCGACGGGGCATCGCCCGCCTGGCCCTGCTCCGGCACGCGCTTCCCGAACTCGCGGCCTGGACCCGCGCCGCCCGGTCCGCGCCCGAAGGGTGGGCCCTGAGTGGACACAGCCGCTCCTGGCGGTTCGAGGACCGCTCCATCGCCCACCGGGAAGACCACCAGCCGTATTGCTGAGCACCACCCACTTCGGCGAACGGTGCCGAAGTGGGTGAGAGTCAGTCCGTCTCGACGTAGGCGACCAGAACGAGCGCGCCGAGGGCCGTCGGCACGTACAGGATCCGGATGTCGTCCGTGTTGCCCGCTGACCGGGCATCGGCTGGAGTGCCTGCGGGAATTGGCTGGCAGGTGCATGACCGGTTGGTGGGGTGCGGGGCTACTTTCTTAGGGCTCCGGAGGGGGCGGCTGTCCGAACTCGCGCACAGGTGGGCGGTGGCGGCGTCTCCAGTGCCCCGGCTCCGCCGAGGGGCCGGCCCCCCACGCATGAAGGATGACAACCATGTCTCTGGGCACCTGGCTGAAAGTCGGCACCTCCGCCGCCGCGCTGGTCCTCGCGGCGGCAACCGCCGCGACCGCGGCACCCGCGCCCGTACCGGGCGCCACCGCAGCGGTAGTGACACTCCGTTACGATGACAGCCGGGCCGGCGGCTGGGAAGCGGCCATCGCGGCCGGGGTCGCTTCCTGGAACGCGAACGTCAGTAACGTACGGCTGGTGGAGGCAGCGCCCGGGGCCCGGGCCGAGATCGTCATCGTGGCCACCAACGGCTGGCCGCAGGCCACCCTCGGCCCGGTCCGTCCGGGGCGACAGGTCCGAGTCGAACTCGGCGCGCAGGCCGTGAGCCAGGGGTACGACAAGACGCGCATCGCTGCGCACGAGCTGGGCCACAGTCTGGGCCTCCCGGACACCAAGCCGGGGCCGTGCTCCCAGCTGATGTCTGGGTCCAGCGCCGGGACGGCCTGTACCAACGTCATGCCCAACGCGACGGAGCGGTCCCGTGTGCAGAACGCGTACGCGAACGGGCTCGCGGCAACCGTGCCGACCGACGGCCGGGTACTCATCGACGCCCCCTGACCGGCGGGTCGACCGGTCGACGGGTCGGCGGGTGGGCCGGTGCGGGGCCCCGGCTGGGACGGGACTCCCGGAGGGCGGCCGTGCCGGTCCACTGCCGCGCCTTCATCGGGAGGCGGGTTTTCTGGTCGCCTCGCACCGGTGGCTGCTGCTGGCCGTGCGCATGCAGCAGGTCGGCGAGAGCGACGCGGGCCGTCGCCGCCGTGACTGCGGCTGCCGCCAACACCCTCGCCCCTGCCCCGCGCCTGCCTGAGTGGTGACTGCCTCGGCGGCCACGGCCACCGTTGCCGCCCCCGCGCCCGTGGCCGGCGCTCGGGTATTGGCCGGCAACTCGTGGGCCGCGCTTGCCCGGCGGGTCTCCCCGGTCCCCGGCCCCGCTCCGGCCGCCGCCCGCTCCGGCCGCCGCCCGCTCCGGCCGCCGCCCGCTCCGGCCGCCGCCCGCTCCGGCCGCCGCCCGCTCCGGCCGCCGCCCGCTCCGGCCGCCGCCCGCTCCGGCCGCCGCCCGTTGGAGCGCGCCCCCCTGGCGGATGGGAGAAGCAGCGGTGAAACCCGCGGCAGTTCTGCGGCGGCACCGCGCTCGGCCTTGCGCTGAGCGCCGCCGGCTGGACCGTCCACCACTATGGCGCCCGCTACGCCGGCCCGGGGACCGGCCAGGGGGCCGGGCTGCGCGGCCCGGCCGCCTGGACGCTGCTCCTCGCCGCCGTGGTGGTTCTCGCGGTCACGTGCGTCCGCATGGCCTCGGCCCTGGCCGGCTCTCCCGCACTCCGGGTGCGTTTGCCGGGCCGCGGGTGCCTGAGCCGGGCGAGGTCCGCTCGTATGCCGCGAGGATTTCCGAGGCCCAGGGGCCCCGGGACTGACCCGCCCCGGCTCTGGCCGGGGGTGGCCGTATCAACTGGACGGGGGGATCGCGGTGGTGATGACCGGCAGGCAGCGCCGTACCAGCGGTGCCGTGCCGGCGGGGGTGGTGCTGGCCGCGTGCGGCTGGTGGGCCGACCGGTCCGGGTACGAGAGTGTGGGCCTGGCCCAGGCGGGATCAGCTCCCACACCACCGCCGCAAGGCTTCGATGCCGGTCGAGCTCCTTGACCGTGGCGCCTGTTCGAGGTCAAGGCGGGTGCTGCCGGTGCGGGCGTCCCGGGTGGCATAGAAGCCTGGTCGTCGAATTCTGGAGCCGGCTGCGGCAGGCCGGTGCAGTGGGCCCGGGCTGCTGGCTCACGGGCGGCCACCGTCCGGAGTGGCCCGCGGCCGCCGTGGGGGAGGACCGGTGCACAACGGCGGGCGCGCTGTTCATATCGTCGGGGAGACGGACGAGGAGGATGCCGATGACGGAACGATTTCTCGCTGCTCGGGCAGACGAACTGATCGACGCCTGGGAAGAGATGAGCGAGCACGTCGACGACGACCCGCAGACGTACGAGCGGCTCGTCATCGAGTGCGCACATGAACTGGCCGCGGATCGGCGCGGGCCGCTCGCCTGCCGCTGGACACTGGGTCTGGTCCTCGCGCTGCCGTACCTGTCGACGAGGAACCCGCGGGACGATGACTTCGAAGCGGCGTTCGACGCGGCGCGGGCCGCCGACCGGGCCCAGCGGGACGCGCCCTGCACGCACCAGGGCCACCCCTTCCAGGATAACTTTGAAGGGGAGCTCGGGAACATGGCGGACGTAATGCGGGACCTCGCCGACGACGGGCGGTGCTGGACGAATTCCCGGCCGCGTGACGCATGGTTGTGTCCGCGCAACGTGGCCGGGTACGCGCGCGTGGTGATGGAGTCGCTGCGGCCCGGCTCGGCCAGCGACGTACCGCCGTTCCTGCCGTTCCGGGACCGGTACGACCTGGAGACACTCACCGCGATCATGGAGGGCTATCCGCTCTCCAGGACCTACGACGTGGCCTGGGACCTCTCCTTCGCGGCCTCCGCGCTCCAGTCGGCGGCCGACGACGAGCTGGCCGGCCGGGTCTTCGTGGCCGCCGCCGTCGCGTGGTACGTCGAATCCGAGGGGGACGACTCCGACGCGCGGGAACTCGTCGACGAGCTGGCGGCCGCCTTCGAGCGCGCGATCGGCCTCCTCCACGACGACGCCTGCCCCCATGCCACGCACCCCGACCTCCCGAGCGACACCACCCAGGCCCTGTGGGTGGGCATGCATCTGGCGAGCGCCCGCGGCAGGGCGGCCTACGAGACGTGGCCCGAGCCCTGGGCCCCGCCCCTCCACACCGCCCTGTGCTCGGCCTTCGTCGCGGCGACGGCCCGCGACTCCCTGACACGCCTGAGGACCAGCTGAAGACATACGAACCACGGGTCCGCCCATGGGGACCGAAGGGCCCCGCCCGGAACCTTGATCGGCGTCGGGCGGGACGTTGACCGCCCACGGACGCCGCGGGATGGCGGCGGTCAGGTCATGCCCGCAGGAAGGCGAGGACCGCGAGCAGCCGCCGGCGGCTTCGGAAGACGGGCGCGCACGCGCCAGCCGGATCCGGCGCCGTCGACCACACACTGGTCGGCCTACGACGGCCGGGCCCGCCGCCCGCACGCGGAGGCCCTCCGGGCCGTGTGTGCGAGCGGATGGCCCGGCCTGGACTGGGACGTGATCGGCGACCGGCCCCTGTACGAGGCGGACGTCGACCTCGCGGGGCCCCTTCACCGTGTGGGCGACCCGCAACATCGTCGCGTTCCCCTGAGCGACCAGGGAGCCCGCCGTCGCGGACTGGACCGCGCACCTGACCGTCGTCCGCGAGGCGACCGTACCGCTGCCCGAGCCGCTGGCTGCGTTCTCGGTCGAGATGGCCGAGCCCGATTGCCGCAGGGGGAACGCGTCACCTGACCGCCCCCCGCACCGCTTTTCACGCGGGCAGCCACCCCGGCCACCACGGCGGCACGTTGTCCGGCCCACACAGCCCCGAATCCCCCGGATATCCGTCCAGGGTGCCCTTGACGGCGAAGAACCAGATGACCAGTACCCCCAGCACGAGCACCACCGGCACCAGCCGCAGCAGCGGGTGCCGGCGCGGCGTGAGCATCGCGACCACCACGGCGCACACCGCAAAGCCCACCACCAGGACCGGGAGCAGGAAGGTCAGCTCGGCCACACCACCCGCTTCCCAGCCTGCGTCGCAGTAGGCGCGTGCGCGGGAAGAGAGGGTGATCGCCAGGCATCCGGCCGCGGCGCCCAGCAGCCCGGAAGCGATCATCGAGAGGACGCCAGGCCACGTGGGGGACCTGCCAGGGGCAGGAGCAGCAGCAGGGTCCGTGGGCATGGGTTCGACTCTGACCCTGTGGGGGTGGCGTTCGGTTCCTGTCACGAGATCAGGTGACGCCCCGGCCGCGGCTACGGTTCCACCAATCCGGCGCCGACATCCTGCAGCCGGTCGTGGCCGCCAGCGCATCGACCCAGCCCCCGCAGGGATGGTCCGATCGGGCCGTCGACCCCGCGCCCGTGTGCGGCTGGTGGGCCGCCAGGTCCGGGCACGCGAGCGCGGGTCTGTCTCTGAGTCTGCTGGCCGGGGCCGTGGGGCTGGCAGGTACGTGGCACTCGACAGCGCTCCGCAGGACGCTCCACCCCGCCCGCATGAAGAACTGGAAGATCCTCCGCGACTGCCCCCAGAGGGGCGACGGCCGCGTCGTCCAGGCCGTCGCCCCCTTGCACAACCTCGCCCTCGTCGGGTGAAACAGAAGGTCAAGCACCACTCAGGCCTACCCGAGAAGGACCTTCTGCGACACCCTTTGATTTGCCGTTTAACCTCGGCGCGAGATGAGTCGGGCGAGCAACTCTGTGGGCCAGCAGAGCCATGCGAGGAGAGGGCTGGTGACCACGAACCAGTGGACACTGATTCGGCCCTGCTGCTTGTCCAGGATTGTTGGGGCCCCATCCCGGTAGACGTAGCGGAGGTATCGGCGACGGACCGGGGCTCCGGCTATCAGCAGCACTGGTGAGGCGACAAGGACGGCTGCCGGGACCAGGGCTCTCGCGGCGGTCAGCTTCGCTTTCTCCTCGTATCGCATGTGCTCAGTGTGCTGATGCTCAATGTCGCTTGTCAGCCTGTCCTGCGGGGTTCGGTGCCGACGTTGTGGTGTGCGGGTCGGGTGTGGGATTCACCGGTGGCGAGGACTCGTCCGACGTTGTAGCGGGTGGTCGGGCCGCGTGTTCTTCGATCCGAGTGGTCGGCCGGGGCCGGGGCCGGGGCCGGGCCGGGTGGGTTTCGGTGCACGGGCTGGCGTGCCCGTCTTCACGTGCAGGTTCCTGAACCCCCGTCGGAAGCGGGCAGGTGTGAGTCCGTTCGGTTCCGCCGCCCGCTCCCGGGGCCGGCGGAGATCCCGTGCGAGCGGGCGGGCGAGCCGGAGCTGGGTGTGTGCGGCAGGGACGATCCAGGTCCAGCGGTCGGCCGCTTCGGAGTTCCGGAGCGTGGGGCGGGTCCAGCCGAGCGTCTGCTTGAGCAGCCGGAAGGTGTGCTCCACGTCGAACCCGTCGCAGGAAGGCCTGCCAGCATCGGTCGACGTCCTCGGGGCGGGCGCCGGTGCGACCACCAGAGCCAGACGGGCTTGTTCACCCCGCCGCTGGGCAGTTTTGCCACCGTCAACCGGATCACTGTGCCCTCGATGATCGGCAAGGGGCCTCGTGGTCACCCCATGCCGCCCGACGTGTCAGTCGGGGGTGCAGCCGGTCCCGGTTGATCCCGGAGTACAAGGCCCCGTGCCCGCGTCGGTGTTCCGGCGCGAGCGCCAGGTCCACCAGGGTTCGGACCGGCCCGTCAGTGCACAGCAGCGCGTCACACACGTCGAACAGGGCATCCGCCCGCGACGTCAGGCACGCGTACAACTCAGACCGGAACTCGCCGTCCACCGCAGCGGCGACATCGGATCACCCCGCACATCTGGCTCGACCAGCGCCAGCAGAGCCGGCCGCAGCCCCGGATCGAGTTCCCGCGACTCGCTTGCGGCCCCCGCCCGGGGCCGCACCCGGCACCCGGCCCATGGGCTTCGCGCCGGCCTCCAGCTCGAACACGCCCTTGCGGACCTTCGTCTCGCTCACCGAGGCCGCCAGAGCGACGGCCCGAATGCCGCCGTGCCCCAGGACACGGGCCTCGGCGGCCGTCAGCAGTCGAGGCTGCCGCTCGTCCAGATGCGGAAACAACACGGCGAACTTCACAGAGAGTCGGTGACGAGTCTCGACCGGGATGCGCATGCCACGGCAACGAGCCACGGAACGGGAAGCAACACCTTGATTCCCTGCAATCCCTTAGGGCTTCGGCGTAGTCGCGTGACGCCCGGTTCGTGGTGATCTGCCAGATCGGCCGTGCTCCCGGAACGTACAGGCACGGCTTCCAAGATCGTGGAGTTCTCGACGCCCCGTGATCCGAGTGGAAGACCGTGCCTGCCGACGCAGCAAACTGCCATCCCCGGCGATGCCGCCGACTGCCTGAAGCTGGGACGACTTGGACCACAGAACGTCACCCCTGAGGTGGACCCCCATAGTTCTCATTGATGATTCTGCGTCACGAGGCTTCAGACAATATGAACTTGTGTCCCCGTACAGGACTTCTCCGACCATCGGTGGCAGTGCAGGCTCGTTGGGAGTCGTTGTCCCTGCATGACAGCGCAATTCCCGGGAAGGCGAAGGACGTCGCATGTCGAAGCAGGGCCCCGAAATCCGGGAGCGGAGCCGATTACTCACCAGAACGTTGCCAAATGTGCCGCGGTGGGCGCGAATTTCGGCCCATCTTGTGCCCGTCATCACATTGCCTTCCGGGCTGTGGCGGATCGCTCTGGTCGCGGGGCTCCCGGTGGACAGCAACGGCCCCCTTCTCTGGTGGGAACCGGTGTACATCACCTCGCTGACCCTCGTCTCTGAAGGCATCGCGCTGCTGACGCTCGGTCTCATCCAGCCGTGGGGCGAGACCGTGCCCCGCTGGATCCCGCTGCTGGGCGGACGGCGGGTCGCCCCATTGGCAGCCGTCATACCGGCGCTGCTCGGTGCGGCAGCCTTGGTCGCAATCACGGTCTACGGCGGACTCGTTGCCATCTTCGGCTCCAACCCCTCCATGGGTTCGCCAGCTAAGGACTGGTTGTTGGCTGTCTGCTACGCACCGCTGTTGGCCTGGGGCCCGTTGGTGGCAGCGGTCGCAGTCTCCTACTACCGCCGCCGGCGCGTCCAGACGTAACAACCGTCCCGCCACAGGGGCCAGCCAGGTCTCGACAGGCTGACTTGACAGGGAAACCCACCGGGTACGGTCCGGGTCCAGGACACCGCAGATGACTGGGACCGGCGCCGGCGCGAGCATGGTGTTCACCGTCCACAGGTCCCCGGTCAGCAGCCGGGGCTCGCCGACCTCGTCGAGCCGGTGCGCGCCAGCCTGTGCGATGTCGGCGGTCCTGCGCAGGTCGGCTGCGTCCAGTCCGCATTCCTCCACGTCGTCGGCGAATCTGTCGCAGCGACGCGACGATGGCACGGCTCCAGCAGGCGTGGCCGGGCCCGGCCACCGGCCCCGAAGTACGCGCCCACCACGGCGTGCACAGCAGCGGTAATCTCGCCCAGCTGCCGGAAGAAGAGACCGTGCGTATCCTTCGGGAACGAGCCCGGCTTCTGGGGCGCGGGGCACCGGGCAGGAAGGACCGGATCATCTAGTCCCTGCCAATCACCGTGCCGGTGAAGTCCGCGGCCAGCACCTTCGGCATCAGATCGGCGATCGGTGCCAGCCACGGCACGGAGGCGTACTCGTTCCGCATCAGGTGCGCCTCGGAGACGACGACTGGCCTGCTCGGCACGCTGAAGCAACGCGACTGGCCACCCGCACAGCGCGCCCTCGACGCGCTGCTGCTGCAACCAGCTCGGGGAGTTCCAGCAAGCTCGATGACCTCGTTCCCGGCTGTCAGTGGCACCTCCTCGGCACCGAGAGGCTGATGAAGCTCCTATTGGCAGTCAAGGGAGCCGAGAACCTGATGGTGGTCAGGTTCGGTAGGGGTAAAGAGCGACACTCTCCGTTCCGACGCTGATCTCCACCCAGGACTCGTCCATGCTGCTGGGGATGGGTGATGCCAGGTCGAACAGCACGGACCAGTGGCCCATCTGGAGGTAGGCGGCTCCGTCGTCGGTCAGGTGAAGGCGGCCGCGCATGATCACCCAGTCGTCTTCCTGTCGGAGTTCCGCCTCGGCGGAGGAGGCCGGCTGGGTGTTCTGGCCCCAGTGGATGTCCTCGTCGACGGTCCATTCGACAAGGTGCTGGCCGTCTGCCTCTTGCGGGTCACCGTGCCAGAGCACCACGGCGGACCCGATGGGCGTATGAACCCGAACTGTCATGGGCCGCTGCGGGGTCTGCGGCAGGCTCTGAGTGCGGACGAACATCGCCTCATCATCCATGACGTGGCGTCTCAGGGACGAGGAGTTGTTGGGTGGCCGAGGTCAAGCGGCGGTGAGCCAGTCCCGGTAGGCGCCTGCGAGGTCGTCGTCGCGGCGTGTGCCGCGTTCGATGCAGGAGATCACGGCAGGCCAGACGCTGAAGTGCTCGGCGACGGTGGTCAGGGTGATGTTCTTGGCCTGGCGTGCTGGCCGAAGGTCGGAGATGTCCGGGAGCTGACCGGTGTGGTGAGGTAGCGGAAGATCTCCCGGGCGATCGCGCGCTTGAGGAGGCGGATGATCTCCTTCTTCGTGCGTCCGGCGGCGGTCTGCCGGGCGACGTATTCACGGGTGCGGGCGTCGCTGGACATGCGGACGAGAGCGATGCGGTAGAGGGCAGCGTTGGCTCCGCGGTCGCCGCCCCGGGAGAGGCGGTGGCGGTTGGTCCTGCCGCTGGAGGCGGGGACGGGTGCGGCGCCGCAGAGGGCCGCGAAGGATGCCTCCGGGCGCAGGCGGTCAGGGTTGCCGCCGGCGGTCACCAGCAGCTGGGCCGCGGTGTCGGGGCCGACACCGAACGCGGCGCGGAGGCCGGGGTTGTGCTTGGTGGCGGCGGCATCCAGGGCGGCGGTGAGGGTGTCGTGTTCTGCGGTGAGGGCCTGGACCCGGCGGGCGAGGGTCTTCAGGGCGGTCAGGAGGGCGACGCGCGGTCCGTCGCCGGTGGGGCGGAGTCGGGAAAGGGCGTCGACCTGTGTCTTGCCGCGCAGGGCGGTGTACTTGACGCGGATGTCGTCCGGGGCGGTGATGAGGATGTGCGTGATCTGGTTCAGGGTGGCGGTGCGGGCTTTGGCGGCGGACCGGGCCGCGTTGTGTAACGCGCGTATGCCGCTGACGGTGTCGTCCTTGGGGATCACCGATGCGCGGCCGGACAGAGCGGCGCGGGCAGCCGCATAGGAGCCGATGGGATCCGACTTGCCGATCCGGCGCCGCTCGGCCTTGTCGGGCCGGTTGACCTCGACCACGGTGAGGCGCGCGCGGCGGGCAGCGCGGGTGATCCCGAGGCCGTAGGAGGAGTGCCCTCGACGCCGACGGCGGTCACCGTGCCGTGGGCGTTCAGGAACGCGATCGCTGCGGCGTATCCGGCGGCCGTCGTGGGGAACTCGGCGTCGGCGACGTGGCCGCCCTGGTCGGTGATGACAGCGACGTGGATCGTGTCCGCGTGGGAGTCCACTCCGCCGAACACCGCTTCCAGTTGGGTGGCGGGTGTGGTCTTCACTGTCATCCTGTTTGCTGCCTTCCTGGCGGGCGGTGACTCCGGCCGGGTGGGTCAGACAGGACATTGAGGGGGCCTGTGGCCAAGCTCCTATCAGGTCATGTTCCACCTGGCCGGAGCCATGAAGAACGGGTCCCGGTGGTCGGACAGAACAGCAGCAGGACAGCCCAGCAGGGCGTCAGTCAGACCCTGAGCCACGACCACCGGAACCCGCTACGAGTATCAATGTCAGACCCGCCTCGTAGCGTCGAAGACGTGGGTCCGGACCGGGGCCCCGGAGGACCGAAGGAGCGGGCCATGGGCGAGATCAGCATCGAGCGGCAGCACCTTGACCGGCTGCTGGCCGACAGCGCGAGCACGTACGGAGCTCCCTACCAGCGGGCCTTCGCCGAGCTCGCCGAAGCGCGTCGCGGCCGGCCCGTCGCCGAGATCCTCCCGCTGCTTCGCAGGGCCGCGGATGAGGCGCTGCTCGGTTTCACGGACGCGGACCTCAGGGAACAGGCGCAGGCGATCAGTACGGGTGAGCCGTACGTCCTGCGCGTCACGATGGCCTGACCGCGACCGTGCCAGTGCAGGACCTCCCACCACGGGGCGGTCAGGCCCTACGCCGGCCGCGGCCGCCTTCTCGTACAGCGCGGACTTCGTCAGTGCCATCAGCTCCTGGCCGTTGGCCGCGGGCCCGGAGCGCGCCCGCTTCTTTGCGGCCGGCGCCTTCTGCCCGCGCGCCGCCCGGGTGCCGGGGGAGGCGGCCTTGTCGCCGGTGTCCTTGGGACTCCTGGCCCGCTCGACGCTGGCGCGCAGGGCCTCCATGAGGTCGACGGCACCGGTCGGCTCCGCCGCCGGTTCGGCCTTCTCCACCGTCGTCTCCCCGGCGGCCTTCGCCTTCACCAGGGCCTCGACCTTCTCGCGGAAGGAGTCGTGGAAGGACTCCGGCTCCCACTCCACGGCCAGGGCGTCGATCAGCTGCATGGCCATCTTCACCTCCGCCGCCGTGGCCTCGACCTTCCCCGGCAGGCCGGGCACCTCGGCGTGCGGATCGCGGAGCTCGTCGGCCCAGTGAAGACACCTCAGGGTCCTAACTGGTCAAGTCGCACGTCCATAACCGCTGTGTAGCCTGTCGATCTGTTCGAACGGCAGGAGGGCGCGGGTGGACGTCGAAGGAGCGCATGTTGGGATCCAGCTCCCTAAGGGGTCCTGGTGGGACTGGGACGTTGTTGCCTGGGACGGCGGGCAGCTCAGGCTCGCTGCCAACTACGACCTGTCGTATTACCACAGCCTGGAGCTGGTCTTCGGTGATCCGCTATTCGTCAACTGCCCGTCGGTGTTTTACGATCCGACCTTCCGCGCACCGTCGCCCGACGAGCTCCTCAAAGTCACTCGTCAGCTCGGCGAGAAACCGCCCGTCGTGGTCGCCTTCGAGGCCGATGCGGGAGGGCAAGAGCCGGTCTCGTGCCTGATCGCCGCAGAGCGACTCGACATCGTCCAGGAAACCGTCCTGCGCTACTGGCGTGAGGATGCAGTACCCGGTCAGCGCTTCGCTCCCTGGGTCCGGTCCCCGGACCAGCGGGCGGTCTCTGGTTAGGCGGCCGCAGCGCCCACCTGGTCGGGCGAAGCCGGGAAGGCAAGGACCTCGTCCAGTCGGGCACCGCCCAGCTGCTGCCCCGGCTCATCGCCCGCCGCACCGGCGGCCCGCTGATCCTCACCGACCGCAAGGCCCCGGGCGGAACGCCCACGCTCGACGTGTGCCACGAGACCAGCAGGGCCCGGCTCTCCTGGCGCCGGGCTGAGGAGGTCTTCGAGGAGAACACCCGGCTGTTGGCCAACCCCGTCGCCTCCCCCGAGGACATCGAGGATCCGGACGGCTGGACACTCCACCGGCTTCGCCACAGCGCCCTGACGCACGACGCCGAGGGGCACATCCCCCCGATGCTGCTGGCCCGCTCCCGGTACGTCTCCGTCCGCTCCCCGGAGCGGTACGCCCGCCCCGGGGAGCGGTCGCCCGGCACGTCGCCGAACGCGACCCCGCCGCCCGGCGGAAGGGCTGACACCTCCGAGATCAACTATTGGCGGCTTCTGGGCTCACCTCGGTGATACCCCCCGATGAGGCGCAGGCTGACGAGCGTCAGGGGGTGTGACTGGCAGCGGCAGGCCGCAGCGACGTCTGCACGCCTGGCGGCCGCAGCCGCCGGGCGCGGTGGGGCAGGGGCGCGCCGGTTCAGCAGGAGCAGCCCCACTGCGGGGTGGGTGCGGTCGAGGGGGTTCCGGAAGCCCGGTCGGTGGGTGCGGGTGGGTGGACAGTGGTGCCGTCCTTGATGGTCTCGATCACCTTGATGTCGCGGATCTGCTCGGGGTCGACCGTCAGCGGGTTCGCGCTGAGGATGACCAGGTCCGCGAGCTTGCCGACCTCGATACTGCCCTTGCGGTCCTGCTCGCCGTACTGGCGGGCGGCGTTGATGGTGATCGCGCGAACCGCGTCCAGGGCGGAGACCTGCTGGTCGGGGCCGAGGACGTGGCCGGTGCGGGTGCGGCGGGTCACCTGGCTGGACAGCACGGCGATCGAGTTCGGCAGCGCCACCGGGGCATCGTGGTGCGAGGTGTAGCGCAGGCCCTTGTTGAGCGCCCAGCGGGCGGGGGAGATGCTCTCCGCCCGCTTCGTGCCGAGGACGGTCTCGCGGTACCAGTCGCCCCAGTAGTAGGTGTGCATCGAGAAGAAGGACGGCAGGATTCCCAGCGAAGCGAATGCGTCGACCTGGTCCTCGCGGGCGGTCTGCGCGTGGATCGCCACGGTCGGCCGCCGGCCCGGCCCGGCGGCCGCGACTGCCTTGAGGAACTGGTCGATCGCCGCGTCGCCGTTGACGTGCGCCAGGACCTGCCAGCCCCGCTCGACCGCCGTACCGATCTGCTTGGCCACCACGGCGTCGTCCGGCACCGCCGGGTACCCGCAGTAGCCCTCGGGCTGTCCGGGCGGCGGCGTCAGGTACGGCGTGGTGAGCCACGCGGTGCGCCCCTGTGGCGAGCCGTCCAGGACCAGCTTCACGCCGGCCGCGCGGACGCCGTCCACGTACTCGTCACTCACCCCGATGGGGTCGTCGAGCGTGGACGAGGTTGCCTCATCGGCCTTCACGTACGCGACCACGTCGACCGGGAGCGGCACGGCGGCGGCCGTGTCCCGCAGCGCCTTGAGGTTGGCGAGGGTGGTGCCGCCCTCCTGCACGGTGGTGAAGCCGAAGCTCGCCGCCGTGGCCGCGCCCGTCGCGAACAGCATCAGCAGCTCCCGTTCCGGGAGCCCCACGAGCGCCAGGTCCGAGGCCGGGGTGAACGCCTTCTCCTCCAGCACGCCGTCGGGCTCGCCGTACGAGGGCGGGACGGCGAGTTCGCGCCGCCGGATCACCCCACCCTCGGGGTCGGGGGTGGCGGCCGAGTAGCGAAGCCGCTTCAGGCCGAGGCTGTTCACCGCGCCGAGGTGGAAGGACTGGTGGATGGCGAGCACCGGGCGGTCCGTGGACACCTCGTCGAGGTCGTCGCGGGTGGGGTGCCGGCGCTCGGCGAGCATCGCGTCGTCGTACCCGAAGCCGATGATCCAATCGGAGTCCGCACCCACCGGTCCCGCAGCCCAGGAGCGCAGCTTGTCCTTCAGAGCGGCGAGGTCGGTGACGTCGCCGTCCGGGTCGGCGAGCAGGTTGGCGATGACGGCCTGCAGGCCGATGCCGCCGAGGTGCCCGTGCGCGTCGATGAACCCCGGCAGCAGGGCGAGGCCCCCGAGGTCCCGCACGACGGTATGCGGGCCGCGCCAGCGTTCCAGCACGTCCTGCGCGGGGCCGACGAGGACGATGGTGCCGTCCTTGATGGCCACCGCTTCGCCCCGTTCGTCGCCGTGCTCCGCGAGCGTGACGATGTCGCCGCCGTGGAGGATGAGGTCGGCCTGCTCGGCCATGCTGATATCCCGTTCGGTAGGAGGATGGTGAAGGCGGCCCGAGCCTAGTAGTGCTTGGTCAGGTTGGTGTTGGTGTGGGTATGCCGCGGTGGCAGGTGGGGCAGACGCCGGTCCATGTCGCGAGGAGGGTCTGTAGCTCGCGAACGATGCGGTAGAGGCTCAGGCCGGCGCCGTGTCTTTTGGGGCTCTGGCCAGTCGTTGCAAGGTGCAGAAGGCGTGCGCGACGGAGACGAGGGTGACGTGGTGGTGCCAGCCGTTGAAGGTGCGGCCCTCGAAGTGGGCCAGGCCCAGGGCCTGTTTCATCTCGCGGTAGTCGTGCTCGATGCGCCAGCGGAGCTTGGCCAGGCGGACCAGGGTGGTCAGCGGGGTGTCGGCGGGCAGGTCGGACAGCCAGAACTGGACGGGTTCGGCCTGGTCGGCGGGCCATTCGGCCAGGAGCCAGCACTCGGGCAGCTCCGGGCCGTCGGCCGCCTGGCGGACCTCGCGGCCGGCGGGCCGGATCCGCAGGGTCACGAACCGCGAGTAGATCCGCTTGAAGCCGCTGCGGCCGGTGCCGGGCCGGGAGCCCTCACGCCATTGCACCGGCTTCGCTGTTTTCCGGCCGGCCGCGATGACCAGCTGTTTCACCGACTGCGACTTGTCCGGGTACTTCGCCACCGGCCGGCGCCCGATCCCGGAGTACGGGTCAGCCACGGGCACCGCGTGGCCGGGCTGGGCCGAGAGGGTGGTGGAGATTCCCACGACGTAGTTCAGGCTCCGGGCCTGCAGGCCGTGCCGGAAGGCGGCCGCGTCTCCGTAACCGGCGTCCGCAATGGCCACCGGCACCTCGATGCCCCAGGAACGGGTCTCGTCGAGCATGTCGAGTGCGAGCTGCCATTTCTCCACGTGCCCGATGTCGTCGGGGATCTGGCAGGCGGTGCGTCGGGCGACCTTGTCGGGGTCTGCCTTCGGCGAGGCGGGGTCCCAGGTCTCGGGCTGGAACAGCCGCCAGTCGACCGCCGCCGAGGCGTGATCCGAGGCCAGGTGCAGCGAGACTCCCACCTGGCAGTTGGTGACCTTGCCCGCGGTGCCGGTGTACTGCCGCGACACACACGCCGAGGCATTGCCGTCTTTGAGGAAGCCGGTGTCATCGAAGACCAGCACGGTGGGCCGGATCGCCTTTTCCATCTTCCAGGCCAGCCGGGCCCGCACATGCGCCGGATCCCACGGGCTGGTGGTGATGAAGTGGGCCAGGGCCTGACGGTTCCCGTCCTCGCCCAGCCTGGCGGCCATCGGCTCGACCGACTTGCGCTGCCCGTCCGTGAGCAGGCCCCGCAGGTAAACCCGCCCCCACCGACGCTGATCCTTCCGCGCGAACGGCTCGAAAACCTCCGCCGCAAAGTCCTCCAACTCGCCACGTACAGATGCAATTTCCTCCGGCGTCACACGTCTAGAACGACACACCGAGCCCTTAGGACACGCAACGCCAGCCCCAACCTGACCAAGCCCTACTAGAAGCGACGTGGGCAAACTTCGCCGAGGACGGCCGGACTTCACTGGAACGGGGCAGCGCGGTCGGGGAACCGGGCCCGCGGAGGGGGCAAGGAAGCCGTCTCCGAGGTCACCGGTGTGGCGGTAGCACATCAGGCCCCGGCAGGCCCCGGACCAGCCCGGCCCTGAGGCCAGCCGACAACCTCAGCGTGACCAGCTCCGCGACCCTGGTCTCCGGGGCGACGTGGTCGATGGTCCCGATCTCCAGGTCGACCCGGCCCTCGCACAGTGGCAATGAGCTCCGGGCGCGCCACACTGAACCTGGCTCGCGGTCGCATTCGCCGGGGTGTGTGGCGTGCACCCGTCTGCGACCCAGACCGCCCCGGCGACCGCCAGTCGGTCAGGTGGCAGGGTCGTAGGTGATGCGGGCGTTGGGGCAGTCGGCCGCGTACCGCAGGAGTGCCTCGTGCTCGGCCGGGTCGATGGCGAGGCCCCAGCGGTGCTTGGTGGCGACCCATTCGCCGAGGTAGCGGCAGTGGAACACGGGCATCGGCATCCAGGTGGCCGGGTCCTGGTCGGACTTCTGGCGGTTGGAGCGGGCGGTGACGCCGCCGAGGGTGACGTCGGAGCCGAGGTCGTTGGCGTAGCGGCGGCGTTCGGTGGTCCAGCCGTAGCCGCCGACTGGCGGGGAGCGTCATTCCGAGCACGCGATATGAGGAGGGCATCGGCGTCAGCGAACCGTAGGGTGAGCGCGCCAAGACAGTCTGGTAGCAGGGGAGAAGCGTGCAGTCCGAGGAACATGTGGGGTGGGAGCGGGACTTCCCGGTCCGGTATCTCCTGGTGCGGGACGACATCAGCGGTGAGGAGGAGGGGGTGCTGTGGGGGCGGTGCGCGGAGGTCGAGGGCCTGTTCATGGACGCGCCTCCGTTGCCGCGAGAGGTCCTGACGCTACGCGGCTGCCCGCGTGAGAGCCTGCTGGTACAGGCCGTGGCGGACAGCGCCCAACCGGTGCAGCTGCTGGGGGACGGAATGCTCTCGATCGAGCCTGTGGATCCCTCGAACGACGGGCCGGCCCTCTTCTGGGACCTGGAGGACACGGCTGTCCTGGCTCAGTGGCCCACGCCGGGCGATCCCGGGCGCGTGGACGTCGTCGTGGGCACCGGCGTCAGGGAAGAAGACTACTGGGGCAGCAAGCGGCTGCCTTCGAGTCCGCGGTTCGACCTGTGGTTCCCCTCGATCCGGGGGGACAGCCCATCGGGCAGTTGCCGTTCCATTGACGGCCTGTTCACCCCGCGCCCGCAGCGCCCCACCCAGCCCGTGCACCTGATCGGCTGCGAACCCGCCGCACCGCTTCTGGCCCTGCTGTGTCGTTCCCTTCCACAGAAGGGCGCCCCGATCACGCTCAGGCCCCTCGACCGCCACGGCCGAACGATGACCAGGTACCGCCTCGACCTAGACACCGTCGAGGCACGCCCGTCCGTCCTCGGCGGAGCCCTGATCGACGTCACCATCACCGACCCCGGCGACGACCGCCCCACTCTGGCCGCCCGCCAAGTCTGGGAGATCTGGTCCGACGGCGTTCCGACCCTGCCCAACCAATGGGCACAGTTCGACGCCAAAGGCCAGTCCGAGTGGCTGGACCTCACCCGCGTCGACCCGTACGAGCCGGAGGGCCTTTCCGGCGGGACGTACCACCTGGACGGACAGCACGTCACCGACAGGACCAGCATGCTCCTGGCGCTCGGCGAAGCCCTGCTCGGCCCTGGCGCCAACTACGGCAGATGTCTGGACTCGGTGCAGGACTACCTGGGCGGCGGGCCCTCCGTCGTCCCCCCGTTCACCCTCGTCTGGCACCACGCCGACATCGCCCGCCAGGCCCTCGCCGGACACGTCATGCACCACCTCGGCGGCCGGTCCTACTTCGAGGTGACCGTGGACCTCCTGCGCAAGCGCGGCGTCACCGTCGTGCTCCAGTGAGGGAGGCGACGGACCAGCCGGAACACCTGCTCACGCGACAGGTGCACCCCGTACTTGGCGAGCAGCGGCACCAGGTCCGTCGTCTGGTGCATCTCCCGCTCCGCCATGAGCCGGCGCAGGTTCCACTCGAACCCCATCCTCTTCATCACCGCGGCCCCATCCCCTTCCTACCCGCGCGCTCCGTGCGGCGCGGCGCAGCGACGCCTCCTGCAACCGGTTGCGGTACTCGTCCGACGCCCAGGTGTACAGCGCCGTCGTCGACGCGTAGGCGTGACCGACCTGGTTCTGGACGAACCGCTCCGGGTATCCGAACTCGATCAGGTGCGTGATGTGATGTACGTGTGCCTTGTGTCCGCAGAGGCCGTGTGCGGATGACCTCGTGTCGCGATTGAGCAGGCCAGGTGTAGCGGGCGCATTCGCGACGCAGATCGTCGGCCGTGTTGCTTTCCACGGGGTTTCCTGTGATGCGGATGACTCGCTGCTGGTGCTCGTGGGGCCGGGTTGTCAGTGGGTGCTGAGATCGTGCCTCCGTGAGCGAACTGGTTGAGCATGTCGATGAGCATGACCGCGTGTTGGGGATAGCCGAGCGAGACGAGGCGGTGCGCGAGAACTGGCCGCATCGCATTGCAACAACGATCTGCCGAGACCGCGAAGGGCGGATCTTGGTTGTGCGCCGGGCAGAGACGATGTCCCGGTTCCCGGGCCACTACGACGTGATGACCGGCGGCGCCGTGGACGTGGGTGAGTCGTATGAGGAGGCGGCGGTCCGCGAGCTGGCTGAAGAGCTCGGCGTTCGCGTGCCGGTGCGCTTCCTGTTCAAATTCTTCTGCAGGGAAGGGATTAGCCCCATATGGTTCGGGGTGCATGAGGCCCTCTTGTCGTCGGAGTCCCTGGTCCCGGACCCGGGTGAGATCGACTGGCTGGACTGGCTGCCGGTTGCCGAACTGCGCGAAGTCGTTGATCAATGGTGCTTCGTTCCGGGAGGGCGGGAAGCTCTGCGCCGATATCTGGATTCCGGGTCCGACAGCGGTGCGGGCGAAGTGGCAGCCGGGTGATCGGCGATGCAGGTTGCCTCGGTTCAGGGCGGGCATTTCAGCTGCATGACCCGATCACTGTGGTTCGTGGTACTGGAAGGCGAGCGCCTGACCTGGGTGGTTTCGGCGGAGGGTTCGCGGAGCCGGACGATCTCTTCGTGTTGTGCGGCGAGCCGGGCCAGGGCCTGAGTACGGAAGTCGGTGAGTTCGTCGATCGTCTGTTCCGACTGGGTCAGCCGGTCTTTGAGCTTGGTGATCTCCGCCTTGAGTCGCATGATTTGGGCTTCGCGGGGGTCGGGGATCTCTCCGGCCTGGTGCAGGGCCTGGAGGCGCCGCTCGAACTCGACGCGGAGGTGAGAGTAGGGGCGGCTGCCGTAGAACGCGGTGCGGTCGACCGCGGCCTCGCCGGCGAGGGGCTTGATGTCGCACTTTCTGCCGGGCGGGATCTCACCTCGAAGGAGCCGGTCCATGGTGGCCCTGATGCGGTTCTCGTTCTCGGCTCGCTGGGCTGTGGAGATTCTCATGCCGAGTCCTCGTTCATGGTGGTGCGGGCGGCGTCGATCTCGGCGACGACGCGGACAGCTCGGTCGTGGTCGGCCTGGAGTCGGGCGCGTTCGGTCTTGCGCGTGCTGCCGAGCTGGCCGATGAACGTACTCATCGTCGGTGCCGCCCAACGGCTGGCCTTGACGACCTTGCTGGCGACGCGGTAGCGGGGCAGACCGGGGACGGGCTCCTCGGGCGGGCGGCGGCAGCCGACCCTCAGTTCCATCAGCTCGGCCGGGAACGTGCAGCGATGTCTGGGGTGATTGCAAGGGGGCCGGGACTCCAGTGATCATGAGCCTGGTGATACCGGGTCACCGGCCGCCCGAACGCGCCGGGTTGGGGGTGGCTCACTCCGCTGGGGGAGCGGGTTCACCGAAGAAACGCGCCTGCGTCCTCCGCCTGCTCCTCGGGGTCGAGGTAGCCGCCCTCATCCGCGTTCCGGCTGATGTCGGCGTACACCAGCACCTGCACCTCGGCCTCGCCCGGGCCGCTGGAGAGGAACAGCTCGGAGATCCGCTGCGCCGCCGCGACGGCGGCCGGCTCGTGGCCCCGGATCGATCGTGATCACGTTCTCGTCGTTCATGCCCTCGGCAACCGGCCTGCCCGGGACGCGGTTTCGCTCGTGCGCCAGGGGTGCATCCCATCGAGTGCTTCAGTGACGTCGCAGCGAAGGCTGAGTGGTCTCATCGAACATTGAGTGGTGTCGCCATCAGGAGGACACGGTCAATGCCAGCGAGGCGACGGCGGTGGCGAAGTAGAAGCCGGGAAACGCGAGGTTGTAGAGCACGCGGGCGCGCAGATGGAAGGCGAGCGCGCCCAAGTAGAGCAGGACGAGGCCGCAGGCCGCGGCGGCGCCGAGGAGGCGCGGTGCGGCGTCGAAGAGGCTGAGGAGGAGGCCCGCCGCACCAGCCAGCTTGAGGGCGGCCAGCCAGGGCAGCCAGGATCGGGGAACACCCACCTCCGCTGAGTTGGTCAGCACGAAGCGCGCCCCGGCGAGGTCGGCGGCGGCGATACCGACGTTGACGGCTGCGGTGAGCAGGGTGACGACGAGGAGCGCGAGCTGGGTACCGTTCATGTCTTCAGGGTCCGCGGGCACTTCGGCATCGTCCAATACCTGCTTCTATAACCTGGTGGCATGGATATCGACACGCGCCTGCTTCGGTACTTCGCCGCAGTGGCGGAGGAGGGCAGCCTGACCGGGGCAGCGCAGAGGCTGTTCGTCTCGCAGCCTGCGTTGACCAAGCAGATCCGGCGCCTGGAGGACGGTCTCGGGGTACGGCTCTTCGCGCGTTCACGGTCGGGGATGGCGCTGACCAGAGCTGGTCGTGAGCTCGCCTCGCGGGTGCCCGCACTGCTGGACGGCTGGGACGAGGCGGTGCAGGCAACCGGCCGGGCAGCGCGGGTGCTGCGCCTGGGCTTCCTGGACGCGGGCGCAGTGGGTGCCGTCCCTGAGGTCATTGCCGAGTTCCGCCGGGCGCAGCCGGAGTGGCGGGTAGAACTGCGGCAGTTCGACTGGTCGGACCCGAGTGCCGGCTTGGCTCGGGGGGAGGTAGATGCGGCAGTGGTGCGTTTGCCGTTTCCGGGACAGGAGAGTTTGGCGGTGCGGGAGTTGTTCGTTGAGGAGCGTGGGGTGTTGCTACCAGCTCGGCATCCGCTGGCGAACAGCGAGAAGGTGGAGTTCCGGGAGCTGTTGGACGAGCCGTTCGTCGCGGCCGGAGCCGAGACCGGAGCATGGAGGGAGTACTGGCTGGCCATTGAGGAGCGGGACGGGCACCCCGTCCGGGTCGGCGTGGTCACCAGCCGTCCCGACGAGTGGCTCGGGGCGGTGGCTGGCGGCTGCGTGGCCCTGGCCCCTGCGTCGGTGCCCCGTTTCTACTCCCACCCGGGCGTGGTGTTCCGTCCAGTCTCCGGGGTCTCGCCCAGCCGGGTGGGGTTGGCCCGGCCTCGGGGGCAGACGGGCGAGGCGCCACTGGATGAGCTGCTGGCGGCCATCGCGCGGCGGTTGAGCCGGAGTTGACGACGGGGCCGACAGACTGCCGGCGCGCTGCGCGGCCAAATCGGAACTACTTCCGGCGGCGGCTGCGTTGAACGGCTCGCCCACCATGGGGATACACACGCGGCGACCGCCTCGGCCGGGTGCGCATGGGCCGTGACCTCTGACCGAACTGACCCGCCTCAACTCCGCCCGCCACATCAAGGGCGGCGACGCCGTCCTCGACGACGGCGAATAGAACCGGACCGTGGCCAGCGGCGCCCCCAGCCGCAGGCCACGACCGACAGGACAGGCCACGTACGGACTTCTGTGTTGAGGAGTTGAACCGCTGGGGGAGAGGCGGACTGAACCGCTGTGGGAGAGATCGAGGACGCCATCGTCCGCGCCGACCAGGAGGCCTTCACCAAGGACCCGCCCAAGACCCTGAAGGGCCGGATCAACTTCCTGCTGAAGCAGCTCAAGACCACCCGCGCGGTCGCCGCGGAGCTCGGGGTCAGCCAGCGGTCGGTCGAGCGCTACTACCGCAAGGGCGACCGCAAGACCCCGCCCCAGCATGTCGCGGACCGCATCGACGCGGCCGTACGGGCCCGCTGGCAGCCGGTGGTGCGTGGCCGCCGCCGCAAGGAGGCCGCCACCAGCACCGGGATCACCGTCGAGACCCGGGCCCGCTTCGGCTACACCGCCCCCGCCGGCACCACCGACGACGGCCGCGTCCGCCGCCTCACCGTCCACCTCCCCGCCACCTACGCCCAACCCCTCTTCGACGCCCGCGCCCAGGGAGCCGACGACCGCGAACTGCGCGCGATCGTCGCCGAGGGACTCCAGGAGATCTACTTCAAGGACGGCGGAACCCGAGCCGGCCAGCTCCGGGTCGAGTTCAGCGACATCGACTACTTCGACGTCTCCCTCTGAACCCCACCGCCGGCGGGATGCCTCACCCGGACGCGGGCTGTCCGGGTGGGGCGCCGCCGCGTTCGAGCGCGTCAATGCCAGGCACCACCTGGAACAGGGGTGCAATGGCCATTGCGGGGAGCGGCCTTCGGACGGGCTGCTCTCAGCCCCGTGACGCTGCCGACCGCGGGCTGGATCCCGGCTGCCGTCACACGTCGCCGGTCACCGCCCCCGGTCGGCAGCATTCAGCCCGCTGTCGGGTGAACCCGGCACGACAGCCGGCAGGCTGTCGGAGCCCCCTGCGGCTGATCCAAGCCCACGAGGTCTGTGCGACCTCCGGGACATCGGTACAGCAGTGATCGGTGAGAACGCTCAGGGATCTGGTCCGGCGATGACCTGGAGGGCTCTGCCATGAAGTACACCGTCTCGATCGAGATCGCCCTGCCGCCGGAGAGGGTGGCCCAGCTGCTCGCCGACCCGGCCTACCTGCCGATGTGGCTGCGGGGCCTGGTGCTGCACGAGCCGCTGAGTGGGGTGCACGGGCAGGTCGGTACCACGTCGCGGGTGGTGATGCAGATGGGGCAGCGCACGTTCGAGTGCACTGAGACGATCACCTGCCGGGAACCGGCTGACCTGCATGGGATCTCGAAAGGGAGTGTCGTTCGCTTCGACCGCGAGATCGTCGGCGAGGGCATGTGGAGCGCGGTGCGCGACCGGCTGACCGAGGCCGGTCCGGGGACGACGCTCTGGGTGAGTGAGAACGAGTACCGGTTCAGTGGCTTGCTGATGCGGTTGGTGGGGCTCCTGATGCCCGGCGCCTTCCGCAAGCAGTCGCAGCAGCACATGCAGGACTTCAAGGCGTTCGCCGAGCAGGGAAAGGACGTCCGCGAAGCGAAGGGCTGATCTGCTTGCGGAACACCAACGACGGGCTCGGGCGGCGTGGGCCGGAGGTGTTGCGGGTCGTGGTCAGTTGGGGTGTCGGTGGAGCATCAGGCGGATCAGGCAGCGGCGCCGGTCGGGGGCGGGGTCGTCTTCGTAGGCGGTGCGGCCGTGGAGGATGCGGCGGTCGTCGGTCAGGAGGCAGTCGCCGTCGTCCAGCAGGATGCGGATCCTCAAGGAGGGGCGCGCCAGCACGCGCTTCAGGGTGTCCAGTGCGGCTTGCTTGCCCTCCGGCAGGGGCTGTCCGGTCAGTGCGGCGGCAGTCTCGATGCGTTTGGTGTTGCACCGCACGACCATGCGCCCGCCGACCGTGTCGAACACGGGGACCTGTATCACTTCGGGTTCGCCCAGGGGTGTGACGTGGCGGCGGTCGACCGGGTAGGGCGTACTGAGCTCGGACAGTGCCCGCGGGTGCTCCGCTGCCAGGAGCTGGTGCAGAGTGCGTCCGTCGAGGAGGAGGGAGGCCCCGCCCCGGAGGGCCCGGCGGTGGGTGAACAGGGCCAGCAGGTCGGGATCCTGCCCGAACGGTTGTACGGCCCGGTCGTTGTGGAGGTGGAGGTAGCCGCGCGACTTCGAGGTGTACGCGTTCTCGTGGAAGCGGCCCTCCCCGGTGTGGGCGCTGACGCCCTCGTCGCGGACGAGCCACGCCCGCTCGCGGTCGCCACCGCGGCCCTGCACGAGCGCGGTACCGAGGGGGCCGAGCATCGCCACGGCGAAGGCCTGCGCATCCCGGACGGCCAGTGCGGCGACGGGTGTGCCCGTCACCACCGCGAAGCCGGGGCCGTGTTCGAGCGCGCGGCGCAGCCGTACGGCGAGCGCGGCGTGGTCGTGCGTGTACGGGATCCGGAACGTCCGGCGGTCGCGCAAGGATTCCCGGGTCCAGCCCGCGGTGGCAGTGTCGTCCATCGGCCGCATCAGAGTCCCTTCACGCCGAAAGCCACCCCGACTCACCCGCGCAGGATAGGAGTCCGCCACCCTGGGTGTAAGGCCGCGCGGGCCCGCGCACGCCGGGAGCACCGCTTTCAGGACAGGGGAGGGGCGCCGGACCGATGGAGCACAGGAGACTGGGCACTCATGGTCCGTTGGTGCCGGCACTGGGCCTGGGCTGCATGGGCATGTCCGACTTCTACGGTCCGGCCGACCCACAGGAGGCGCTCGCCACCATCCGCCACGCCCTCGACCGCGGCCTGACCCACCTGGACACGGCCGACATGTACGGCCCGTACACCAACGAGGAACTCGTCGGCCGCGCCATCAAGGGCCGCCGCCACGAGGTGTTCCTCGCCACCAAGTTCGGCGTCGTCCGAGGCCCGGACCCCACCTCCCGACGCATCGACTCCACCCCGGCCCACGCCCGAGCCGCCTGCGACGCCTCCCTGGCCCGCCTGGGCGTCGACCACATCGACCTCTACTACCTCCACCGCCGCGACCCCACCGTGCCCGTCGAGGACACCATCGGCGCCATGCGCGACCTCGTCACCGCCGGAAAGATCGGCCACATCGGCCTTTCCGAGGTCAACGCCGACACCCTGCGCCGCGCCTGCGCCACCGCACCCGTCGCCGCCCTCCAGAGCGAGTACTCCCTCTTCACCCGCGCACTCGAACGCGAGATCCTCCCCACCGCCCACCACCTCGGCGTCACCCTCGTCGCCTACTCACCCCTCGGCCGCGGCCTGCTCACCGGCACCCTCACCTCCACGGGCAGCCTCCACCGGGACGACGTCCGCCACGCCCAGCCCCGCTTCCGGGGCGCCAACCTCGCCGCCAACCTCACCCTGGTCCAACGCCTGCGCGAGCTCGCCGTCGAGACCGGGTGCACGCCCGCGCAACTGGCCCTCGCCTGGCTCCTGGCCCGCCCCGAGCGGATCGTCCCGCTCCCAGGCACCCGCCGCCGCGCCCACCTCGACGACAACCTCGCCGCCCTGTCCGTACGCCTGGCCCCAGGGCAGTTCGAGGCCGTCGGCCAGTGCATCACCGAAGCGTTCGGCGCCCGGGCTCCGGACCTGTCCCGCCTCGAGCAGTAGGCACGACCCCGATCTTCCTGCTCGCCGCGCGGTTCGGCGACCAGACCACTGCTGTCGCGCCCGCGACGCAGCCCGCGCGGAGCTGCCCGCGAGCCTGCCCCGGTTCGCCACCCACCCCCTGACCTTCCACCTCCTCATGAGGGAAGCCGAACAATCCTGGCTCGGCCCCAAGGGTCGGACCGGCCGCGTGCGCGGAGCGCGGGCCTGAGCGCTGCCGGCGGACCGTCGTGTGCCCTGGGGGCTTGCATCCTGTACCCGGGTACAGGTTTACCGTCGGAGATGTCCCCACCATCGGGGGGCGTGACGACGGGAGTGAGCGCGATGAACGACCTGGCGTGGGTGCCGCAGTCCTGCACGCTGCCCACCGAGGAGCGGCCCCTGCGGGTCGCCGAGTGGGATGCGCTGTTCTTCGAACGGCTGACCGCGCTCACCCGACCGCAGCCGCTTCGCCTGCGCCTCGACCTGGCCGGCGGGCCGGGTGTCGAGGACCGGGTCCGGGACCTGGTGGAGCGCGAGAGCGGCTGCTGCTCGTTCTTCGCCTTCGCCCTCGCCCCCGGTGCGGGCCTGATCCGTCTGGACGTCGCGGTGGACCAGGAGCACGGGGCGGTCCTGGACGCCCTGGCCGCGCGCACCGTGGCCGCCGGGGAGCAGCGGTGAGTGCGGGCTTGCGCAGTGGCCAGGTCGCCGAGGCGGCCGGGGTGAACATCCAGACCCTGCGCTACTACGAGCGCCGCGGCCTGCTGGCCGAGCCGGAGCGCAGCAACGGCGGCCACCGCCTGTACGGCGAGGCCGCGGTGACCGCGCTGCGGGTGATCAAGGCCGCTCAGCGCCTCGGGTTCACGCTGGAGGAGGTCGCCGAGCTCCTGGAGGCGGGCCGCCACCGCCACGGTCGCCCCGTCGCGGGACTCCAGGACCGTGCGGCCGCCAAGCTTGCCGAGGTCGACGCGAAGATCGCCGACCTGACCACCATCCGCACCGCCCTGGCCGCCGCCGTCGAGGCGGGCTGCGACGACCTGACCGTCTGCGCCGGAAGTGCCTGCTGCCCGATCCCCTTCACCGACCTCGCCAAGGAGCGCCATGCCGGACCCTGCTGCTGACCCCCACCCCGGGCGCGCACCGAAGGCGCTCGGGGGCTTGGCCGCCCTGGCCTGCGTCGCGTGCTGCGCACTGCCCGTCCTGATCACCGCCGGGGTCATCGGCGCTGGCGCCGGGGCGGTGGTGGGCTGGCTGCCCGCCCTCGCCGTGGTCCTGGCCGTGCTCGCCGCCGGCACCTGGTGGTTCGGGCAGCGCCGCTATTCCTGCTCTTGCGGAGCGAAGAGTGCAGGTGGGGGCAGGTGCGGCTGCACGGCACCCGCCGACCCGCTGAAGATCAGCCCTACGGGCCGCCAGTAGGGTCCGGCAGTATGACTGTCGCCCGCTCCGTCGCCCTGTTCGTCGTCGCCGCCCTGTTCGAGATCGGCGGGGCCTGGTTGGTCTGGCAGGGCATCCGCGAGCACAAGGGCTGGGCATGGATCGGCGCCGGCGTCATCGCCCTCGGCCTCTACGGGGTGGTGGCGACCTTTCAGTCCGACGACGACTTCGGCCGCATCCTCGCCGCGTACGGCGGGATCTTCGTGGCGGGGTCGATCGCCTGGGGCATGGTCGCCGACGGCTACCGCCCCGACCGCTACGACGTCATCGGAGCCCTGGTCTGCCTCGCCGGCATGGCCGTGATCATGTACGCGCCCCGCTCGCACTGACCACCGTCGAGACCTCACCCACCCGCCCTCGTCGCGAGCCGCGCCGTTGGACCCCCGCCACGCGTCGAGCGGGTGCCCCGGCTCGGTGCCGGTCGGTCTGGCGGTCAGTCGTGTCGGGCGAGCTTGAACGCGGAGATGAGCAGGATCACGCACGACGAGCCCGTCCACCAGCACTAGAGCCCGTGGCCGAGCGGCTGGACCGGGTCACCCACCAACTGCGCGAGCGGCACCTCGGCTTCATGAGCGGGATCCTGTTCGGGCCCCAGCGGGCGATGCGGATCACCCGTCCGGCCGTGGTCGGCCGCGTCCCGAACGGTCCCGACCGACTTCCCGCCCTAGATTCGACGACGTCCGTACCAGCGCGCGAGGCGGCCAACCACCGCCCGACCCCCGTCGACGCGTGGCGAGCGAAGGGCAAGACATGACCGGTCGCCCCAACATCCTGCTGATCGTCACCGACGAGGAGCGCGCCTCCCTGCCCCGCCCCAAGGGGTACTCACTACCAGCCCGGGAACGGATCGCGGCCCGCGGCACCACCTTCGAGCGCTACTACACCGCCTCGGCGCAGTGCAGCTCCGCCCGATCGGTGATCTACACGGGCCAACACCTGCCGCTCACCCAGATCTACGACAACGACAACATGCCCTACATCCGCCCCCTCGACCCCGCGCTGGGCACCCTTGGCACCATGCTCCGCGCGGCGGGCTACTACACCACCTACCAGGGCAAGTGGCACCTCTCGAACTGCTATGTGACACCCGAAAACCCTGGCCCGACCACCGACGCCCTGGAGCCTTACGGCTTCAGCGAGTTCAACGACTGGGGCGACATCGACGGTGGCGCCTGGGCCGGCCTCAAGCTCGACCCCGTCATCGCCGGCCAGGCCGTACGCTGGCTGCGCAACCGCGCACCGGTCGTCCGCGAGGACCAGCCCTGGTTCATGGCTGTCAACTTCGTCAACCCCCACGACATCATGAGCTTCGACTACGGCGGCCGCCCCCAGGTCCAGCTGCCCTTCGGCCTCGCCCACGCCGTCGTCACCCGCGCGGCTGCGAACATCCCCGTCTACCAACGCCGCTGGGACTTCGACCTCCCCGCCAGCCTCCACGACGACCTCTCCGGCGCGGCCCCCGCAGTCGCCGAGTACACGCGGATGCTGGACACCGTCTTCGGACCGGTCGCCGACGACGAGCACTGGTACGACGGTCTGAACTTCTACCTCAACGCCATCCGCGACGTGGACCGCAGCGTCGAGTTCGTCCTCGACGCCCTGGAGGCCTCCGGCCAGGCCGACCGTACCGTCGTCGTCTTCACCTCCGACCACGGCGAGATGGCCGGCTCCCATGGACTGCGCCAGAAGGGGAACCTCGTCTACGACGAGAACTTCCACGTCCCCTTCATGATCGCCCACCCCGACCTGCCCGGCGGCGGACGCACCGATGCCCTAGCCTCCTCCGTCGACATCGCACCCACCCTGCTGGAAATCGCCGGCGTCGATGCGACCGAGACCGCCACCCGCCACCCTGCGCTCAAGGGCCACTCGCTGATGCCCGTGCTCCACGGCCGCCCGGTACGGCAAGGGATCCTGAACGCTGTCGAGTCGATCACAACACTCGACGCCTCATTCTGGTTCGAGTTCGCCGACCCAGAGGCGCCCAAGCGCGTCGCATCCGGGGACCTGCGCCCCGACTGGAACAAGCGCGGCTTCCTGCGCGCCTACTCTGACGAGCGCTACACCTTCGGCCGCTACTTCTCCCCACTCAACCCCAACCGCCCCACCGACACCGACGCGCTGCTGGCCGACAACGACGTCGTCCTCTACGACCGCGAGCAGGACCCGGCCGAGCTGCGCAACCTGGCCACCGACCCCGCCCACCACGATCTCGTCGAGCGCTACCGCGCCCTGCTGGAGGACCTCATCGACGCCGAGATCGGCCCCGACGCCCGCGACTGGGTCACCGAACGGCCCCGACTGCTCGGCTGGCCCACCTGGCACGGCGACGACCACCGACCCGAGACACTCACCGCACAAGGACGCTGACCCCCCGTCCAGGAACGGCGGCCCCACTCTCCCCTGCGCTTCCGTCGAACCTATGGTGAATTTCCCGGCCCCGCTCGCCCCAGATGGGTGGCGCGCCTCTCGGCGGCCACCGTGTCGGCGTACGCATGAAAGTGCTCACCAAGGCACGGCGCTACGTGCCCATCCCGCGCGCTCTGGGCCGGCTGTTCAGGGCGCGTCGGAGAAGCACACGCGCACTGCGAGGAGGCCACCGGACGAATCCAGATCGGCGATCACCGGGAAGAAGCCATCACCCCAGCTCGTCATCGCGCACAGCACTCGGGCATCACCGAGTTCCACGGATCCGGCCTCGACGTGCGAAGCACGTATCTCGCGCATGATCTGCCAGTGATGGGAGTGCGGTCGGAAGTCCACTGCCATGCGCCGTCCGGTCTCGTCCTTCCATCTCAGCAGAGCGCGTGCTCTGTCCCTTGCCTCCGAGACGGGCAGGTCAGTCCACCCGCGAATGCCGTCCTCGCCGAGCGTGCCCAGTTCGGGTGCGGCAAACGTCGCGGCTGCTTCGTCTGCATCGGCACCCCAGAACGCCACATCGGCCAAGCCGTCCGCCGGCTCATCGTGCTGCCAGAGGCCCAGGGCGTCGACATCACCGAAAAGCACACGTGCCCAGTCCACGCCGATGTCACCCAAGGAAACCGATGACGTCACCCGGCCCTCACTCATCCGGATCGAGATCTCGGACCAGCGTTCTCCGACACCGTCGCCGTAGTCGACCCGTTTAGCCAGCACAGGCAGGTGCCGACTTCGGGGTACGCCACCTACTGCAACGACGGGCACCCCGAACATCAAAAAGCCGCCACCGCCCTCTTCGCCGGTCCGGCGGGCCCTGTGGGCATGTGCCTCCCGAACCGGCAGGGCCTTCAGCCGGGCGTCAAGACCGGCAGATCGGCAGTGTCCATCGAAAGTCGCCTCGAATTCGGCGGCTTTCGAGGCCGGGATGTCATGGAGCCTTGAGCCTGGCTGACGGTCAAAGCTCCGAACGGCTTCGGAGGCGTCCGGCCCGCTGACCACGAAGTCAATGGCGCCCGTTACGTCGGCGGCCATTGCAGCGTCTTCAATACCCAAGGCAGCCGGATCGATGTCCGCCGGCGACTGGTCCCCGCTCCACAGCCCCAGGTAACCACCGTCAATGAGCACCAGGGTGCCGGACGGGCAGCTGACGGTCCCCAGCTCGAACATCTCTTCCATGGCGCGCGAGTCTACGACCACCCGGCAAGCCGTCCGCAGGCGGATGGCTCAGCTGTGCCGGACAGCCGCTGGGATCCTGCATTGCGTAACAGGGGGTGTGCACGTTTTCGCGTACCGCCCTGTGCACTTTCACGCGAACGCCGACACACGGGCCGGGCTCCGCGAAGGCCGCCTACGACGTTGACGGTTGGACGACGTTGGGGCCGGACATCCGGTGCGCCTCATCGACGACGACCAGGTCGAAGACGTCCAAGGGCCGCCCGCGCGCCGTCCTTGACGATCTCGGCTGAGGAGAGCCTGGCCGATGCCGGCCTGGAGTCGCAGGTGCGGTCGTGGATGGGCGACGGCCCCAACGAGGCGATCACCGCCGGCCAGATCGTTGCGGCTGTGGGTGAGGCCCGGCTCGCCGGGACCGCGGAGAGTCTGGGAAGGGAGCCCGCCGACCTGGCCGCTGACCCTGCCGCCTGGCTCCCTGGACTCGTCGATACCGCCGCGCCCGACGGCCGGACCGTTTCCGATCCGGAGGACCGGGCCTCCACCGGATGCGGACGCAGCCGTGGGCAGCAGGGCGGCGGTACTCCCGAATGGGGTGCCCTTCAAAAGAGTGCGTCGCGAAGTCATACGAACATCCTTGGTGCGGGGCCGTCACGACGGGAAGGTTCAGGCCCTGGCCGAAAGGCTGGCCCAGGACGAGGAGCTGTGAGAGTGCTGCGAGTTCACCGCGGAGGACTTCGCCCGCATCCGGTTCGCACCCCGTCCGGCGCCGCTCCAGGAGCTACACGCAGCCCTGACGGCAGCCGTGACCCAGCGTGGCGGGCCGCTGTTCGCGCCGTGGCGCGGCCGCATCCTGCGATCCCTCCCAGCCGCAAGCAGCCCGCTCGCCGATCTTGTTCCCGCGGGTCGCCCGCCTTCCTTCCTCGACGTCATCGGCGACACCATGGCCGACGGCTTCGAACAGATCCGAGCCACCAGCCCCGGTCTCGTCCGAGTCGAGTTGGAGCGGGTCTACGGGACGGTGACCGTTCCGCGCTGGATCCGGGCCTGCACGCGGGCGACGAAACCGCCTGGCACACCCTGCACCGTGCCCAGCAGGCCGCGTTCGAGACGCTCCTCGCCCCGGTCTGGTCCGTCGTGCAGGGTCTGCACCGTGAGGAGTTCACCCGCTACGCCCTGACGGTCGCCGAGCACGGCGTGGCCGCCACCTTGACCGGCCTGGCCCCGGGCAGCCGGCTCCACGAGGGCGTGTGGGAATGGCCCGGCGCAGCGCCGGACCGCGACGTCTGGCTCGACGGGCGCGGCCTGGTTCTGCTGCCCACCTTCGACCACCCGGCGGGCCCACTTCTCCAGGACACCCCGGGCCATCCCGCGGTCCTGACGTACCCAGCCGGTCCCGGGTTCCCGCCCACCGCGGGGGCCCGGTCGTCTCCGCCGAGGCCCTTGCCGCGATCCTGGGCCGCACACGGCTGGACGCCCTGCGCCTTCTCGCCGAACCTCACACCACGACATCCCTGGCCCGCGCCCTCCACGTCAGCAACGCAACGGCTTCGTCCCTCGCGGCCGCGCTGAAGAGGAGTTCGGCGCCTCGCCGGTCGAGTTCCATAGAGCCGGGCTCGTCGATGCACAAAGACCGACGCGGCCCGTCTGCAGGGCCAGACGTCTGTCTCGCCGCCGCCCGGTGACCCGTGCGAGGGTGACACCAGACTTTCCGCTGTGGAAATTCGAGTCTTGCCATGATGGAAACACTCCCCTAGTCTTTCCATCATGGAAACCAACGGGGGCGTCATCCGACCAACGGCGCAGCAGGCTCGCGACGCGCTGGCCGAGACTGAGCAGATCCATGCCTCTACCACCGCCCTGTCCGCTACCCCGTGGCCGCTGTGGTTCACCACCGCGCTCACGCTGTACATAGCTGCCATCCCGCCGGTCTACGGCGGCCTGGTGGCGGCTTCCGAGTGGCTGCTGCCCAAGGTCGCCTGGGCCACCGTCATGGCGGTGATGACCGCCGCCTACCTGGCGCTCTTCGCCGCCGCTGCCAACTCCTGGAAGAAGAAGACCGGCGTCGCACTGCGCCTGGACGTGCTGCCCAAGCGTGCCACCGTACCGATGGCCGTCGGATTGCCCGCGCTCCTGGTGGGATCGGCGATCGCCTTTCGCACCACCGGCGATCCGGTGGTGCTGCTCGCCGCCTCTGCCGTGGGCGCCGCGGTATCGATCGCCTTCCACCTCACCTTCATCCGTCTACACCGGAAGAACTCGTGAGCCCCGACCCCGCCGACCCCATGGATGGCTTCGACATCACCATCCACGCCCCCAACCGGCTGCGCATCTGCGCCCTGCTTGACACCGCAGGCGAAGCCGAGTTCGCCACCGTCCAGCGAGAACTCAATGTCTCCGCCTCCGTGCTGAGCAAGCACGTCACCGTGCTGATGGACGCCGACTACGTCGAGCAGCGCAAGGCCGTCCGCGACACGCGCCAACGCGTCTGGCTACGGCTCACCCGACGGGGTCGCGACGCCTACCAGGCGCATCTGGCCGCCCTGCGCGCCATCGTCGGCTCGTAAGACCGAGCCCCGGCCGGCTGGTCGCGTTCGTGGAAGCGGTCTCAAGCCGCCGCCACGTGGTACTGGGCGCAGGCGGAAGCCGCCTCCGCTGCGGGCGTGGTGCTGCGGGAGGCCGCCGGCCTGGGCGGCGCTCTGTCACCTGCGGCAGTTCTACGGCGGCATCACGCTCGGCATCGCGCTGAGCACTGCGGGCTGGGCCGTCCACATCCAGGCCCTGTCCGGCGGATCATGACCATGGCAGAGTGCGTCCGTGAGTTACAGCATCTTCCTGCTCCGGTTCGTAGACAGCGAGGTCGTCGCGTTGGACGCCGAACGGTTTCGGCATGTGACGGAGCCGTACGTGGTGGCGGGCGGTCCGGAGGAGGGCTTCTCCCAGCTCCGCGCGGAGGACGGGGGCGAAGCGGACCTGTACCACGCGTCCCACGGCGAAAGCGGGATGCAGTGCGTGACGGCGACCCACTTTGCCCGTGGCGAGATGCTCGGCGTGCTCGCCGGGCTGGCGGCAGCCCTCGGAGCCTCAATCGTCCCCCAGGACGGTGGGGCACTGATTTTCGACGAGAAGGAGCGTCGTCACCTTCCTGTGGAGCTTCAGGGGAACGCGGTTGTCATAGCTCCCACGGAGGACGCGTTGCAGGCGGCATTCGACGCGCGTTGAGCGTTTCCGCCCTGATCTGGTGTGAGGTCTCACCATTGTTGAGGTGATTACATGCCCTTGATCTGTGGTACTGCAGGTGGGTTGCGACAGATTCTGGACCCTGTTCGGGCCCTTTGATCTGCGGCCCTGCAGGTTGGACGGGACTGCCGCAGTTGCGGTGAGAACGCCTGCTGTGGCGGTGCTGGGACGGAAGTCAATCATGGTCACAGCTCGGGGAACGCTTCTTCCCAGACGTCTTTGACAGCCGTGCTGATGAGCTTGCGGAGCACTGGCCACAGCTCGAGCAGGATGCCCTTGTTGAGGAAACGGCTAGGTGGTCACGCGTGCCTTCGGCGAGCACGTTCTGTACAGGCTCATGCGCTGGCGTGGCCGGTCCAGATCGAGGATGCGCATTCCGGACCACGCGATGTGCAACGGGACGTTGATGGGGCGATGAGGCCCACACTGGCTATGAGGCGCGATCCGCGACGAGTTGGGAAACGAGAGAGGCACCCACCGCGTCGGCGGAGGTGCCTGTCTCGTGCACTGCAGGTCATGCGCCAACATGGGCCTGCGATTGTCCCTGTTCACCGAGGTTGGAGCCAGTAGCAATCAGGGATGACGGGCGGGGTGCCGTGTGAGGCGCCTGCCACGTTAGAGACCGTCTCATCGGACCTTGGCGCAGGCAAGTGCAACTGGGACGCGCCCGAGCTAACGAGCGGGCCCAACCGGTCGCATCGGAACAGCCATCGTGACGTCCTCCCTGGTTGCAGGGGGTGGTGTGCCAGAACGTGCCAGCGGGGAAAAGAGTCCGGAGCGGGACGCCCATGAGCCAACCCCCCGCGCCCTGTTCTGGTGCTATCCACGAACGGCTCAGTAGCTGGGATGCTCAGTTCCAGGCATCACATCCGGCGGCGCCAACCGCCCTGTGAAGCAACGCCTTTGGAGCCAGTAGCCCTCGTCCTGTCGGCATGCGGTCCCTGCCGGCAGGACGCACGATCAGGAGATTGCGCCATGCCTCGTTCCCGCTCTTCCTCCTCTGCGAGCTCTTCCCCGCCCCCGCCCCCGCCGCCCCAGGCCGCGACCGGATTCGGTCCCGCTCATGCAGCCGTCATCATCGCCTTCCTCCTCACCGCGGCTCTGCTGGCCGTTCTCCACATGCCCGTCGCCGACGTGCTGTGGCTGATCGGTGGATCCGGAGCCATCGGCTCGAGCGTCGTCCTCCTTACCGTCACCGGAGGGGCAGGACGGTTCGGCGCCGCACTACGAGCCCTGCTGGGACCGGAGAAGTAGGCAGTGGCGCGCCCCGAAAAGCCCGTGGACCGGAGTGTCCCCGAGCACGCCGCCCTAGCCGACTTCCTGCGCGCCCTCAGGGCCGCCTCGCAGGTGACCTACGACCAGCTCGCATCTGTGGCCCAGCTGTCACCATCCACCCTCAAGCGGGCCGCCTCGGGAGCTGGCGTGCCCAAACTCAGCACCGTTCTCGCCTACGTCATGGCCTCTACACCGCCCGGAGCGGCCTGCGACGCAGACCTGGCCCAAGCGCGGCTTCTGTGGAAGAAGGCGCGCTACGCCTCAATCCTGCCCCGCTACAGCTACCACGCACCCGATCCGAAACTCTGCGCCACGGCAGACGACCTGCGCAACAGCCTCCGTGACCTGCACCTGTGGGCAGGCCGCCCGACCATGCGCTCCATGGAAGGAGAGGCTGGCGGCATCGGCATCCTCCCGCGATCGACCGCACATCGCATCAGCCTGGGAAGGACGCTGCCGATCTCCGAGCGTCAGATGCGCAGCTACCTGACCGCATGCGAGGTCCCCACCCACCGCCATGAGGACTGGACGCAAGCCCTCCGACGCATTCGCCCGGCCATCGAGCGGCACAGCGCACACAGTGCCCCGCTTGAGCGCAAACACGCGGGCCGCAGGGGCCGACCGCGCCGCCCCATCCGGGCGGCCACCCGCGAGGCGCACGATCTCGCGGCGTTTCTGCGCCACCTGGTGGACGAGGCTGGCATCAGAACCTTCGAGTTGAGCCGAAGGCTGCGTATGCCCAAACCTCGGATCTCTGACTACCTTGCCGGCAGGATCCCTCCCCACGAATTCGTCGTCGCCCTGGTGAGGGCAGTCGCCGCTCCCGCAGTCGCCGAACGCCGGCTCGCCCACGCCATGTCCCTGTGGGATCGAGCCATGAAGCCGAGCTCAAGGGGGTCTGCGGTCTCGCGCGGCGCAGTTGTTCGAACCGGCTCACGTGAGATGGAGGTGTACGAGCGGCTCACGGCGTCGCTGGAGCAGCAACAGGCTCTGCGTGAATCGATGGAGAACGCACAGAAGCTGGCCATCGTTCTCATGGCCATGATCGGCAAGCTCCAAGTGGACATCGCCACCTTCGAGGAAACGCGATTCCGCCTGCGCGACACGTCACCCTCCCACGTCGACCTTGCAGACCGTCTACGTCGGGCCCAAGAGCAAACCGTGCGCGCCAAGGAAGAACTCAAGCGCGCACAGCAAGCCAGGATCAGGGCCGAAGAACTTGCGTTGCGACTCCAAGAGCAGATCGCAGTTCTCCGCTCCGAGCTCGAGCACGCCAGCGGGCTGCAGAAGCGTCTTGCGCCGTTCGAACTCTTGACGGGGACCGGCCAGGACCCCGCCGCGCCCGACCACGACGACATCGACATCGACATCGCGCTTTCCAGAGCCCGGCAGATCCTCAACCAAAGCGAAGCAGGGCTCGACCACATTGCTGACGATCTGGGGCCGCACCGTTCGGGCAGAGCTGCTTAGCCCCCCGTGGCCTGGGTCAAGCTCATCCGCCAGCACGCGGTCCCGATGGAACAACTCCTCGAACGCGCGATGAGCCACCTTCCCGTCCTGATCGCTGACGCCATCGCCGAAATGAGCGGCTGCCCCGTGGCAAGCAGCCCGAGAGGAGGGCCGCGGCCGATCCGGACTGGCCCGAGGAACCGGATCGGCTGGAGACGTTCACCGTGCACCTGGAGGGTGGCCGTGCGACTCCAGCGGCACTGCAGGACCTCGCGGACGCCTGGCCACTGAACTGGCGGGCGAACGGCCGTCAGGCCTTGTTGATGGCTCCCGAGGCGAACCATTGGACGAGGGTTGCTGCGAGGTGTACGGCCATCCTGGCAGCTTCGGGCGTTTCGTCGCGCGTCTGGTCGCGGGCCCCGTGCCGGCTGGTCTGGCCCTCCCACAGCAGCGTCATCATCTTGAGGGCCGTCTCAAAGCCTTCGCTGCCGTTCGGCCCGGTGATTGCGCTGCGGAGTTTGTTCTGGAGCTGTGGGAGCTCGCCCTTCATCGTGCCCAGGGTCGCCTTGCGGTTGTTCGGCTGGAGGGTGTCGTGCAGGGCGCATTCCACGGCCTTGATCGCCTCGCTGTACGCCTTCACCGGATCCGGATGAAGCGCGTAGGCGAGATCCATCGCCTGACGGAGGTGCCGGCTGGCAGAACCGCGCTCCGGTTGGTCTGCTGACTTCAGCGCTTCCTCGACCGCGGCCCCGACGGCGGGATCGAGCCTGCGCACCAGAGCACGGCCGTCGCTGCGGATCACGTACGCGGCGCGTGCGTCATCGAGCAGCTTCCGCAGCGGGACGCGGAAACGGACATCCGGCAGCGAACCCGCCACGGTCAGAGCGGCCGTCAGCCTGTTCATGCCCGGAGTGAGCGGTGTTCGTTCCGACCCTCCGCTCGGCAGCAGGTCCAAGACCGCGTCCACGACATCCCACAGCTTCTCTCGGCTCGGGCCGTAGGCGAGCTGAAAGACCTCGTTGTCTTCGTCGTTGTCGTCGACGGCGCGGTAGAGCCTGAAGTCGAGCCGGACCGCGACCCTCGTGACGTTCGAGCCCAGCCCGTCCAGCGCGCGTTCGAGCCATTCCCGCAGCGGTCCTTCGAGCGCGTCTGAGACCTGTTCCCGGAGGACTTTCGGGGCATTGCCCTCCCGTTCGGAAAGGGGGGCCCATCGTTCCATCATCGGGCAACGGTACAAGCCGGATACAGGCGTGGGCAGCGAAATTCACAGACGCGCGAGCCCGGCAGGTCCCGGGATGTCGGCTCCGCTTTCTGTCCTCCACAGGGGTGAATCCGGGCCTCGCGTACGCGTAGGCGACTTGTATGACGTGCCCTCAACTCGTCCTGGAAGCGGAGCTATTTACATCAATCAGGATCTTTCTGCATGTTTCGAGCGCGGCCCGGTGGCCGGGCCGTCCAGATACGGATGGGAGTGGGGTTCGTGGTGAGTTCGGTGCGTGAGGCGTTCGACGAGGGGCAGGCGGCGGGCCGAGGTCGGGCAAAGAGCGGCTCAAGGACGGAGCGGCCGTGATCCTCTCCTGGGACCAGAAGCACTATTCCTAGCCGTTCTTCCTCGGGACCCCCGCGCTCAAGATGGCCCTGTCGGGCTGATCCGCCAGGGCGGGCCGGGGGAGGGAAGGCACCTTCTGGGGCCGGTTCCGGGCCGCCCGGACCTCTGGGCGGTCGCAGCCGTAGGAGCCCAGCCTCCCCCTGCCCGCCCCCGCACCCCGTCACAGCCGCTGCGCAGAGCTACCTGCCTCGCTGCCGTAGCTACCCGAGTGCGGGGCCACCATGGCGGAACTGGGGGTGCGGGAAGAGCCGAACGGGAGAACCGGTGTTGCCGTCACAACTTCTGACGTACCGGGACTGGGCCAACTGGGTCAGGCCGGGACCCCGGCCGACCACCCGGTGCGGTGGGCGACAACCAGCTGCTCGTGCGCTCGCAGCGCTCCCCGATCGGATCCGGCTGTCCGGGCGGCTTCCGCGGCTTTGGCGAGCGCACGGTAGACCGAGGGACAGACGGGTTCTTCCCGGCGTTCCTGCCGTCCTTGATGACCAGCTTCCCGGCGATCTCCGGAACGGGCAGGCCCTTGGCCTTCAGCACGAGGGCGAAGGCGAGCATGTCGCCGTCGATCACCTTCGGCCGGCCGCCGTGGTTTCCCCTGGCGGCGGCCTGTTGGCCCGGCCCCGGGACTGGTAGGCGCGCATGTTGAGGCGTCGCGCATTCGTCAGCCGAGACGTGTTCATGGCCTGGTGGAGTGACGGACAGTGAGTTCGGGAGTCTTGCTCCCTGCTGTTTGACCTGGTTTTGTGACTGCGATCTTTCGCTTACTCCAAGTAGAGAGCTGCCAAGCGGGGCAGTCGGCGAGTCCTTTCGTCCTGGTCATCGAGGTTGATGTTCCAGGTGGGGGTCAGCTTCCGGTAGCGGATGGTGGGTGGGTTCGCGGGGAGCTGATCACTGGTCGCCGAGATGTGTGCGTTGGCGGGTTCGTGATCACCAGGGGACGACGCCGTCGTCCTCAAAGAACAAGCCGGTCGGGCCGCCGTCGGGCAGGGTGGCGAGCCGGATCGCCGTGGTCGCGCCCTGTTCAGGAGTGCGGGGCCCTTGGAAGCCTGTGAAGTCGGTCGCGACCAGGCCCGGGCAGGCGGCGTTGATCAGGATGTCCGTACCGGCGAACTGCCGGGCGTACTGCACGGTGAGGGCGTTGAGGAACGACTTCGACGGCGCGTAGGCCGCCATGATCGGGCCGATCTCGATGTCCGGGTCCGATTGCCGGGCCAGGGAGCCGACGCTACTGGAGACGTTGACGATGCGTGGCGAGGCCGAGCGCCGCAGCAGTGGCAGCATCGCGTTGGTGACCCGGACGACACCCATGACGTTGGTATCCACGACCGTGCGGAGCACCTCCAGGTCGAGCGCGGTCGGGTCCTGCACCCACCCAGGGTCCATCTCGCCTGAGATGCCGGCATTGTTGACCAGGGCGTCCAGGCGCCCGGCCAGCCGTTCGATCAGTTCCGCAGCATCAGTGACGCTCTGGTCGTCGGTCACGTCCAGCGGTACCCCGAACGCGTCCACGCCGCCGGCGCGCAGCTTCCCGACGGCGGTTTCGCGTCGGGTGGCGTCGCGGGCTCCCACGCCCACGCGGTACCCGAGGCTGCCCAGCCCGGCTGCGATCTCGTACCCGATGCCCTTGTTCGCGCCGGTCACCAGCGCGATCATCGTTTCGTTCATGCTGATGATGTTGGCTCGCGGACGAGTGGCGCGGCCAACACCGATACGGTGTTCTGTCATACCTGCCAGGTATCACCGCGTATGCTGCGGCCGTGGATACCCTGGAGACCCGCGAGTTGAGGTACTTCGTGGCGGTCGCCGAGGAACTGCACTTCGGGCGCGCCGCCGAGCGCCTCGGCATGGCGCAGCCGCCGCTGTCGCGGGCGATCCAGCAGCTCGAACGGCGCCTCGGGGTCTGCCTGCTGCAGCGCAACCGCCGTGGTGTCCGCCTGACCGGTGCCGGAGAGGTGCTGTTGCATGAGGGCCGGGCGGCCCTCGACGCGACCGCTGCCGCTGCTCGCCGCACCCGGCGCGCCGGCGGTGCCGACGGCCCTGGCGGCTCCCGCGGTCGGCTGGCCCTTGCGGTGAAGGCCGCCGCGTCGCACGAACTGCTGCGGAAGCTTCTCGACGCCTACGCGGCCGAGCCCGGCAGCGCCGAGATCGAGGTGCTGCTGTGCGGTATGTGCGAGCAGGAGGAGTTGCTGCGCGACGGACGTGCTGATGTCGCGCTCATGCACGCGCCGTGGAACTCCCTCGCCGGGTTCGACAGCGAGGCACTGATGACCGAGGGACAGGTCGCCGTTCTGCCTGCCGGGCACCCGCTCGCCGCCCGAGAGACCTTGTCCCTGGCGGATGTCAGGGATGTTCCCGATCTGCCGCTCGCCCGCTGGCCCACCCACGGCACCTACGCACCCGGCCCGGGCCCCGAGATCCACAACCAGACGCAGCTGGCTCAGTTGATCGCCCTCGGACGCACCGTGGCGGTCGTCCCCGACTCCGCCCGCTCCTGGCTGTGGGCCGAGCACACGGCCGTCCCCTTGACCGACGCACCTCCCGTCGTGACCCACATCGCCTGGCCCGCGCACAGCCGCTCCCTCGCCCTGGCCGGCCTGGTCCGCACGGCTGCACGTCTATGACCAGGTCCTGCCCCCATCGGCCACCACCCGGAACAGCTCAGACGCCACCAGGGCCGGTGGGACCCGGTCGTGAGACTGGTAGGACCAACGGAACAGCCAATAGCGGTAGCGAGCGTTCCGTTTCTCGGTCGATCGGGCCCGGCAGGCCTTGGATTGAAAGGTGAAACCAGCGCCTACCTATGCCGGCTCCCGAGGAACGCGCTCCCCGGCCTCACGCTCCGAACCGCAGGTGAGACCCATGAGGACCAACGGCCGACGGGCTCTGGCCTGGATCGGCCTCGGGGAACAGTAGAGCAATGGCTGGCGGTAGAAGTGATTCCGATTGTCTCTCAACCGGGTGGCTGAACCACGGCGCTGCGCCTGCGCCTGCGCCTGCGGCTGTCGCTTGAGCAACGAGTGGAACGCCGTCGCCTCCGGGTCCGTTACAGGACCGTCAACCCATGAGTCGGGCGGATAGACCAGCAGGGGGCGGAATGTGCGGGATGCAAGATCAGGTCACGGCGTACCTGGACAAGCGGGAGTTCGACATCGCGTACCGCCGGGCGACCGCTGGCGGAGGGTTGCCGTCCATGGCGTTGCCCGACGTGCTCGTCGCGGTCACGCTCGCGCCGTTCATCACCGCGGTGGCGGCCTCCCTCGGCAGCGGCCTGGGCGGGCGGATCGAAACGGTCGCCTTACGGATCCTGCGACGCGTACCACGGCCCGCCATCCTCAACCGTTCCTCGATGTTTCTCGATGCAGGGGAAGAACCTGGTGACCCTACCGAGGAGGACGCGGCCGACGAGAGCCGTTCCGCTCTGACTGTCACCGCCGAGGGCGGAACGCGGATCCAGCTCTCCACTTACACCCCCGTGGAGGCACTGACACTGCTTCCCGCCATCGACTTCACCGAGGTACAGGAGCTCGGCGACGTCCCCACCACCGTCCGGTGGATCTCGGACAGCTGGCACGCCGTCAGCATCAAGGACGGCCAGATCGCCGACGCGGCATGGAACCCCGCAACTCGACAATGGGTCACCACCCCGTTCTGATCCGGCCTTGGGACGGGTGGGCGGGAAGACTCCGGCCGCGGGACTGGTGGGCTCGCATGTTGAGGCGTCGCGAATTCCTGCCGGGGTCACCCCTGGGGTCACCCTGAGCGACGGCCGATGGCTCTTGCTCCATGACCACACTCTGGCGTGCTCTCCTGAAGTCACTTATCATCCGAGAACTGATTGAGGGCGTGACCTCGCGGCTGCGCGGACCTGTAATGGCCCGCCCTTCCCAGGGGTTACACCGTCTCAGCCAACCATCGTGCTTCGGTGGTCGGGCTGAGGCGGCATGTCTCGGAACGGCCACCCTCACAGAAGGATGTCGGCCGTTGAGTTCCGGACCTTTGACGCGCCTCTTGCTCGTCGCCCTGGCAACTGTCCTGTCTCTGCTAGTCGCAGTCATCGCTGGTGTGCTGTCTTGGGCGGCGGACGGAAACATTCCACGCGCAGTGCTCTGCGCTGGCGGGGCATTTGTCGTATGGATGACCCTTTCCGTCGCCCTGTACTCAGCCCTGGGCCTGCTCGACAGGGGCGTCGGGCAGGGATGATGTGTAGCCGAGTCGGCGGGAGTGCTCCTCGTGCCCTTCTCAGTGGATCTGGTGTCACCGTGTGTGGTCGCCGGGGCATATCGGCTCCAGGTTCCTCCGGCTTCGGCGACCAGCCGTGCAGCGGTCTTGTCGTGGTAGCCGAGGGCCTTAGCGATGACGGGTGCCGGGGCTTGGAGTACGAGTTGGCGGATTGCGGAGGTCCTGCCGCGTTGGCGGGACGTCGATCTTCCGCAGGTGGACTTGGAGCTGACCGGGTTCATGGGCTGTCCGGGCTGACGGCCGGGGAAGAGCCACTGTGAGCTTCTGCTGCTGGCGTAGGGCAGGTGCCGGTAGGACTGGATGTATGCCCGCATGAGTTCGGCGACGGGCTCCGGCAGCAAGGGACGGCGGATCTCCCAGCCGGACGGTGACGGTGGTTCCATCATCGAGGATGTCATCGACAGTGAGGCGGACGATGCGGGTGACGGGTTGCGCATAGAGAAGGACGAGCGCGGCCGCGGCCCGGGCCCGCAGGGGCAGGGAGTCGTCGTTGAGGGTCCGCCGGAGAATGGCGAGTCGGCGGTGCTGGTGCAGCGGCGCTTGGTCCTGGTTGATGAGTTGGGGTGGCAGGTTGAGGCGGGGCATCCGGCTCGTCTTCACGCACCAGCGCAGGAACGTCTGGGCCGGGCGCCGGGTGGCCGGCTTCTCCGTGTTCCAGGCGTCGACGTCCGCCTGCCGGCAGTGTTCGAGGGGTGCGGCCTCGGTCGGCGAGTCAGGAGAGGAAGTGCCGGCCTGAGTGATCTCCTGTTTCGCCTGGCCGGTTCGTTCCCCAGTCGGTTGCTGCCGGCAACGGGGATCGGGGCCGCCCGCTCGTGGAGCGTGCGGGCCGCGCCGACCGGTCAAAGGCGCCTGCGGCGGCGGTCCGCGCTGAGCTTCGCCCGTCCTGGCGGCGGCCGCTGCCGGCGAACGTGATCCGGCCGCACTCCGGGCAGGTCAGGATGCTGATCATGCGGCGGTCGCCGTTCCGCTCCGCCTCGGCCAGCATCATCCCGAGCGCGAAACTGCGGTCTGCTCTGCGTCCGTCCCGGTATGCCTGGGCCGGTAGGCGTCGTCGCAGTTACCGGTGCCGGGCCGACGCGCTCCTCGGCAGTCGGACCCCGCAGGAGGCGCAGTAGCGGATGCGGGCCGCGTCTCCAGGGTCGCGCAACGGCACGCCGATTCGCAGATCGGCGGGAGAGGCGCAGCCCTGGCCCGGTCTGCGGCATGCGAGGACCCTGGAACGCCGCAGTACGGCTCCTGTGCCGGGGACGCCCAGGGCCGCGCGCCGGTCAGGTGTGGATGCGGCTGTTGGGGCCCTCCTGGTCGTCGGCGGTGTCGTCGTTGAACCGGTGGTCGCCGGCGGCGAGGTAGCGGAAGGAGTGGGTGCTGCCCCTGGGGAGTTCCACGGTGACGGCCCGGTTGCCGTCCTTGCGCGGGGCGACGGCACGAACGCCGGGGCGCCAGTCGTTGAAGTCCCCGACCACGCTGACCTCGACCGCAGGGATGTCGGCGGGCAGGACGAAGGTGACCTTGGCGGAGTTCCTGCGCAGGGCGCGTTCCATCACGGTAAGGCTCCTGATGAGAGTGGGGCGGGGTAACGGGCCATGCTCGACGTCGGCATGGGTCGGGCCCGCTGACGTCGCCGTACCGGTCGCCGGGTCACCCACCCGCCACACCCGGCACGACCCAAGGCACCCCCGCGTGTGACAGTCCAGATGGGAAGACCGGACGACAGGTTGCCCCACGCAAGCAGGGCCCGGCCGCCGGTAGCCACACCGGCCGGGCCCTGCGCCACACGGAGCGCATGGGCAGCCCTTCCCCGCAGGGCCAGATGCACGATGCCGCGCGGCGGAGATCTTTCGCTCCCCGCGAGTCGAGGCGATCGGTGGTGTCGTCTCCTCGCTGGTGATAGCCGCTTCTCGCCATGGCGCACTGCGTCGCTCAGGGGTCGTGCAGGTCGCCGGCAAGCGGCCCTGGCGACGGAGGCGGGCCAGCCGTGCCCCGGCAGCAGAGGCCGGCCCACCCGGGAGCCTGGTGCTGCGGGGCCTTCTGGCCACGCGCCATCCGCGCTGGGCTGGGGGAGGCTGTAGGGGCTAGGCCCGGAGAGCGGCGGTGAAGGAGGCCAACCCCGAGTGGTCCTGACTCCTCCCTTCGAGCCGATGCTCGACTGGTGTCCTGCGCCGGAAGTTCCTGCGTGCACGGGGCAGGCGCCAGACCCCATGTCGCCATGCGCGCCGGGCCGTATCCGTCCGGGGGCGTGAGGTCGGTGTCGGCCGATGGCGTGGTGACCCCGCTCGGCCTGGGAGTCACAGCTGCGCCGGTAGGCACCGTCGGGCTCGGAGCGGGAGGCGCCGTGTCCGTACGGGGCGGTGTGGCGACGGTCGTCTGCGAACCGGGGGCGGATATGGGCGTGGGGGCCGGGGCATCACGGCCGCCGCTCACGATCACACTGACCACGCTACCCAGCAGCGGAATCGCGATCCCCCGACCCGCCAGGCCCATCGAGGAGGTACTGAGCCAGGCGTCGATGGCGAGTGCGACGGAGGATATGGAGGTGGTGGAGGAGGAGCTTCCCCCGTCTGACCCTGTGCTGCCATTGTGCTCAAGTCCCCCGACCGTCAATGAACTTCACCTGCAACACCACAGTATCCACCGTCCCACGCCGTCACCGTTCAGCGATGTCGGGCATCGCAGGCCCGGATCCATCGAAGCAGGCCGTCGGCGGTAGCGGCGCCGAAGACGGCCGCGCGGCGGGTCCGGTCGATCTGCGGGTGTTCGAGGCGGACGGACCTCTGGTCGGGCACACGGCCTTCCTGGCCCGTACCCGAGGACCGGTAAGGAGTGCGTGTGTACCGGGCACGACTGCGGAGGCTTGGAACCGGTCCTGTGGCGCCCCGAGTGCGGGGGCGAGGTCACGCGGTGCTGGAGTGGTGCATGGGCGGCGGCCTGCGCTGCGTGCAGTTCGCGCGCGGCAGGGCGGCAGGTGTGGAGGAGGCCATCGATGCGGGCCGTGTTCGTCGAGGGGGCGGTTCGTTGGCACGCGGGCCGCCCCTGTTGCTGGTGCGACGAAGGGCGCGCGGGCTGTGGGTCGGTGGGGGTGCCGCGGCCTACCCCTTGGCGGAGGCCGTGGTGGCCTCCGCCAAGTCCGTCCCGGGCCTTGCGGTGCGCGAGGCCCGGGATCGGTGAACTGATCCGGTGTGTGGGGTGGGTGCTACCAGGTGGAGACGCGGAATCGGTCCTGGATGGCGTCGTCGGACGTCGTCATGCCGCAGATCGCGTCGTCACCGTTCTTCCAGCTGCACGTCAGCCGGCTGCGGACGGTGGTCCCGCCCTCGTCCGTCCTCTCCGGGCCGTAGATCAGGTCACCGTTGGAGTTGCCCATGCCGCGCTCCCAGTGCTGGCTGCCGGCGGGACCGGTGCCGCACATGACCAGCTCCAGGAACTCGAGACCGTTGGGCGCCGTGTGGGTGCCGATGCACCGGCGGGGGTGCGACGCGGGTGAAAGCTGCCCGGTTTCCTTGTTCCATCGCCACTGCTGGCGATTGGCTCCCGCCTTGCAGACCCGGGGGACGGCGTTGTACCGGTCCCCATCGAGGTCACTCTTCTCCGCCGCGACACAGTTGCGGGGATAGCTCTTGCGGAGTCCGTGGGACTCGATCTTGATGGAGCCCTTCTAGGAGTTGTCGTCAAAGTGTCACGCCCACATCAGGAGCGAGGCGAGGGTGACGGCTGCTTGGTAGGCCTGGGCGGTCTTGTCGTATCTGGTCGCGATGCCGCGCCATTGCTTGAGTCGGTTGAAGCACCGTTCCACCACGTTGCGGTGCTTGTAGACCTGCTTGTCGAAGGCCGGCGGCCGGCCGCCCCGGCTGCCGCGCCGCGCACGGTTGCGGACCTGATCGGACCGTTCCGGGATCGTGTGCGTGATGCCGCGGCGCCGCAGCCAAGTACGGATGGCCTTCGAGCTGTAGCCCTTGTCGCCGATGACGTGGTCGGGCCGGATGCGCGGTCGGCCCGGCCCGGTCCGGGGCACTCGTATCGCGTCCATCACGGCGGTGAACTGGGTGCAGTCGTTCGTGTTCCCACCGGTCAGGACGAACGCGAGGGGTCTGCCCGTGCCGTCGCAGGCCAGGTGGATCTTGCTGGTCAGTCCGCCGCGGGACCGGCCGAGGGCCGGGCTGCGGAGCCCCCTTTTCGGGCCCCGGCCGCGTGCTGGTGGGCACGGACAACGGTGGAGTCCACCGAGACCAGCCACTCGATGTCGCCTGCCGCGTCTGCTTGCGCCTGCGCGGCCTGGAGCATCCGATCGAAGGTTCCGTCAGCTGCCCACCTGCGGAAACGGGTGTGGAGGCTGGCCCACGACCCGTACCGGTCAGGCACGTCCCGCCAGGCGACCCCGGTCCGGAACTTCCACACGATCCCGTTCAGGATCGTCCGGTCGTCCAGCCGCGGCCGCCCCAGCACAGGCCGAGGCAGCAACGGCTGCACCAGTTCCCACTCGGCGTCCGACAGTTCATGGCGACGTATCACCCAACCATGATCCACAATGCAAGATCACTTTGACGACAGACCCTAGGGGAAGGGTGCAGCGGTAGCGGTGGCTGTCGGCGCCAGGGTGGTGCCGACAGCGGCCAGAACGGCAAGCAATCGAAGTTTCATGTCAAGATCAACGCCGCACCCGCGGGTTGGGCACGGCTCGCGGCAGGAAGCCTGCGCGGGTGCGTGCCGTGCCGATGTCCGGTGGCGCGCCTGGTCGTCGGAGGGTGGGGACGCACACCGCCCCGGGGGGCTCCATTCGTTCCCCCTCCGGGTCTGCCGGGGGCGGGCCCAGGTCCTGACACCTGACGCGTTCCCACTGCAGCGCCGACGACTTCCGCCAGCGCCCGGCCTGGTGGAAGCCGGAGAGCTTCGACGCCAACCTCGCCATCGTCGGCAAGCTGACCGAACTCGCCGACTCCAACGGAGTCGCCCTCTCCCAGCTCGCCCTCGCCTGGCTGCTGGCGCAGAGGAGTACGCCGTCCCCATCCCCGGCTCACGCAACCCCGACCGCGTCACCCAGAACACCGCCGCCGATCTGACCCTCACCGCACCGACCTCGCCGCCATCGCCGAGATCGCCCCCGACGGCGGCATCGGCGGACGCCTGAACTGAGGCCCGCCCCGACGCCCGCCCCGACGCCCGCCCCATCGCTGAGGGGCGGGCCCTTTGGCTTTACCGCCGAAATCAGCCCTTGAGCCAGAGGCGGAGCGAGGCGGCGGTGACGATGCCGTGGAAGAAGTAGGCGCGCTGACGACGTTCTGGCTGTGCTGACGCACGGCGCGGACTGGCCGCAGATGGCCCGCCAACTCGTCGGCCTGCAGCAGGCCGGCGTCGACTCATGGATCCTGCTTCTCCGGCCGACGACTCTCTGGCGGCCCGGTGGGGCTCAGTCGGGCAGTGTGAGTAGACCCGCCTCCGTCGGCTCGACGGAGGTCTCGGTGAGCTTTCCATACGAGACGGTCCTGTTCTCGCCGTAGCCGCCGTAGAAGGCGACCTGCTCACCGTGGACGGCCACCGTGGTTGCTGATCCGGATTTTGGTGCGCTCGATGCAGCCGGGGCGCGGTGTCCAGGGCGGTCCTCTGCCGAACTCGCAGGTGCACCGGGCGACCGCACCAGGCTGGCCGATCTGATCAGCAGCTCCCGCCGGCAACTGCACGGAGCAGCCTGCGGCCAGTCGCTCGGGACCCAGTTGCCGCGATCGACCGAACGTCTGTGAGGCCTGCCTCCCTTCTGACAGACTCGCTCTTCCTATCGCCGTGCCCGGTGCCGTCCACGCCAGCGCGGAAGACGCCGAAGCTGTCGTCAGTCGATGCTCTGCGGTTCCGGGGCGGGTGCCGGTAAGAGCGGTGTCGTTCGCCGCAATCGAGTCGACGCCATCCGCACCAGCACGTACTTGAAGGAGCCCGATGAGCATCCGCGGAATGAGCCGTACGGACCACATAACCGCTGGTGCCACGATCATCGGGCTGGGCGTCCTTGCTGCCCTCGCCGTCGCGGGCGCCAACACCATGGACCCCGCCGCCGAAGCCGCCCCCACCCCGGCCCCCGCTTCCAGCCACTACAGCCCGCCCACTGCCGAGCCCACCACTGGTTCCTACGGCTCGGACTTCCTCCACAGACTCGAGGCCCAGAGAACGTGGGACCAGTCGACCCCAAGCGACAAGCAGCTCAACTGCACGGACTACCGGACTCTCGGCCCCGCCTGGTATGGCGGAGTACTGCGTAGAGCTGGGCAGTCGGACAGCGAAGTAGAAGCCATGCTTACCGTGGTCCGCCGCGAGTGCACCTAACACCGGAACCGCGCCCGCTCGCAGAAGGGCCGCGCCCGCGCCGGATACGGCGGGCCTACACAAGGGCGTTGGAGCATGCGCCGTGCGCCGGCCGGGGCACGGCGACGCAGTGGTGCTCACGTTGTTGATCGCGCTTGTGGAGGCGGTGGAGGCGGTTGCCGCCTGGCACCTGGCGCAGGCGAGAGCCGCCGCGGAGGCGGCCGTACTGCTGCGCGGCGGTACACCAGTGAGGGTGGGAGTCGATCCGCACGGTCAGGGCGAACAGGTCGGCCAGCAGCTCCGAAGAGGGTTCGGCGCCGCCCCAGCTGGCGAGGGCCTTGCCATGCCGGTAGGCCTCGGTGAGCAGCGCCTGACGCGAGGGCCGCCGGGGGCGGGCTTGGTGTCTCCGGCCGCGTGCTTCTTATCTGCGCAGGCTGCGGCATCACAGGATGTCCAGAAAGTTGGAGGCGCCGCTGCCCGTGCGTCTCATACCATCGGGCCGCACCGATCCGTCGAAATCACCAAGGACTTTGTGAATCACTCCGATCTCCTCGCCAAGGCCCGCTCGCTCGCGGCCGGCATGGCCGCCGCCGATCACAGCCCGGACACCCAGCTGTCCCAGACTCGCCACCGCGCCGCGCTCGTGGCGAGCTGGCACATCGCACCCGGCTCAACCGTCCTCGAGCTGGGCTGCGGCCAGGGCGACATGACCGCCGTCCTTGCAGAGGCGGTCGGGCCAGAAGGGCGCGTGGTGGCCGTTGACGTGGCCGCACCCTCTTACGGGGCGCCGGTCACGCTCGGAGAATCGGCAGCCCGACTCGCGGCGGGCCCACTCGGGCCACGCATCGACTTCCGCTTCGGCACCGACGTCCTCGACCCGTCAGTCGACTTCCCCGAAAGCACCTTCGACCATGTGGTGCTCGCACATTGCTCCTGGTACTTCACATCGCTCGGACAACTGCGAGACACACTGGCCCGGGTACGCCCGTGGGCGCGGCGACTGTGGTTCACCGAGTGGGACCTGACGCCTACCTCCGACGACCAGCTGGCACACCTGCTCGCCGTGCTGATCCAGGGGCAGACCGAAGCCGCGGGATCGCATGGCCAGGGCAACGTCCGCACACCTTTCTCCCGTGAGTGCCTGCTGCGGCTCCTGCCCGAGGCCGGCTGGACGGCCGACGGCAGCAAGCCGGTCGATACCGAAGAACTGCAGGACGGCGACTGGGAAATCGCAGCTTGCCTCGACCTGGTGGGAAGCGATGGGCGTCTGGCCGCGCTGCCCGAGCCGGTGCGACAGCTCGTCCTGAGCCAGGCCGACGTTCTCCGGGCCATCGCCAAGCCGCGCGGCAACCGCGCGCTCGCCGCGTATTCAGTCACCGCGCGTTGAGGCTCACGCCTTCCCGGAGCCGGGTCCGAGACACCACGGGGTGGCTCCATGACCCCGGAACGTCCTGCGTACTACGAACTCGGCTACGGCGAGGACTTCGGTCTGACCGCCCTGACCGAACGCCTCAGCCGTCCCGGCTCCGCCACCGGCCCGGCCGCTGCGCTCGGGTTCGCGGAGGAGCTGGCCGACCGGTCAGAGGGCGAGGAGGCCGTCGAGCTGGGGGAGGACGCCCGCCGCCTGCTGGCGTCCGAGCTCTCGGAACGGGTCCTTCACACGGTGTGGCTGGCCTCCACCGGGAACGCCTTCGATTCGACCGGCCACGGCATGACCTGCCGTGCCTGGCTGGAGCGGATCTCGGAGGTGTCCACGGCAGGGCTCCGGCAGAACAAGGGGTCCTGCACCCCGCCGCCGGTGTGGCAGGTGACCGGCTGGCTCACCCGACACCCCATCGCGCTGAGCGAGGACGACCGCGCCGGTCTGAAGGATGTCCTGGCCCGCTGTCCCGAACTGGATAAGGCCGCCGGGGCCGTCCACGGCACCGGCCGCGCCGGTGATCAGAACGTTGTCCCCGTCAGTGACTGCTGCCCGGCTCAGGGCTTCCAGCGCCGTCACCCCGGCCAGCGGCAGTGCCGCAGCATCCTCCAGTGCAAGTGTGGTGGGGTGCGGCCGCCAGCAGCCGGGCGGGCAGGGAGACCTGCTCGGCCCAGGTACCGCGGCTGGTGGCGATCTGTGCGGACATCGCTATTACCTGGTCCCCAGGGCGGTAGCGGGAGTGGTTGGAGGCGGTGACGACTCCGGCCAGATCCCACCCCAAGGTGGCGGGGAGTTGGAGCCCGACTTCCCCTGCGCGGGTTTTCCAGTCCACCGGGTTCAGGCTGCTGGCGACGGTACGGATCAGTACTTCGCCGACTCCTGGAGTGGGCTGGGGAATCTTCCGGACGGACAGGACTTCGGGCCCGCCGTGACGAGCGATGTGGATCGCGTACATGGCGACCTCCTATGCGAGGCGAGTGGACAGGGAATCAGGCGACCGAAGCTTCGTGTGCGGGGTCCTTCGCCGCCGTCCGTGTCCGGGGCAGGACGAGGTAGGTCAGGGCCAGCCCGATCAGGCTCAGTACCGCGCCCGCCAGGCCGGTCCACCGCAGAGCACCGGCGGCGACGATCGCGCCGCCGATGACCGAGCCGGCTGCTGCACCGAGGTTGAAGGCGCCCACGTTGACGGAGACCGCGAGGCTCGGTGCGGCGCCCGCGTGGTGCAGGATCAGTCCCTGCAGCGGGGCGATGGTCGCGGTGGCGAACAGACCGAGTACCAGGACTGCTGCCACGGCGGTGGGCTGCCACACCACGGCGAACGGGACGAGCAGGAGCGTCCCCGCCAACCCGCCGAAGACCCCGCGTACGGTGGCGCTCATCGACTTGTCGGTCAGCTTTCCGGCGGTGAGGTTGCCAAGGAAACCACCCGCGCCGTAGGCGAGCAGCAGACCGGACACCGTCGCGGCGGAGAAGCCGGAGACCCGGGTCAGCAGCGGGGCGATGTAGGTGAACACTGTGGCGACCCCGGAGAAGCCCACCGCGGTGGTGGCGATGGCGAGCATGACCGGCCGACGCGTCACCACGCGTATCTCGTCACGCAGTCGCGTGGACGGTGCTTCCTGCCGGGGCAGTACGGCGGCCAGGAGCACGGTGCCCACCAGGGACAGAACGGTCAGCGCGGCGAATGGAGCCCGCCATCCGGCGCCCTGCCCGAGCAGTGCCCCCAGGGGCACTCCGAGGAGCGTGGCCACGGTGAAGCCGGAGGCCACGGTGGCGATGGCCGAGCCCGTCTTCTCAGCCGGGACCACCCGAGTCGCCGTCACCAGCGCCAAGGCCAGGAAGGCGGCGTGACTCAGCGAGGACACCACGCGGCCCACGAGGAGCAGGCCGAACGACGGCGCCACGGCGCTGATCGCGCTGCCCGCCGCGAACAGCAGCATCAGCCCGATGGCGAGGCCCTTGCGCGGCAGACGCGAGGTCAGCAGGGCCATGAGCGGCCCTCCGACCACGACTCCGAGCGCGTATGCGGTCACTGCTTGTCCGGCGGTTCCCACGGAGACGTCCAGATCCTTGCCGACCTGGGGCAGCAACCCGGCGATCAGGTACTCCGAGGTACCCACGACGAAGACGCTTGCGCACAATGCGGCGAGCGTCGCGAAACCCTTGTTCACCTTCATGCCGCAGACGCTAAAGTCTCACATCGGTATGAGAGTCAAGTCGAACGGGCCGTGTCCGCGCGACGATCAGGAGGTCCATGTGCGTATAGGTGAGTTGTCCCGGCGGACCGACGTGGCCGTGTACTTGTTGCGCTACTACGAGGAACAGGGTCTGCTCCATCCGCAGCGTCGCCCCAGCGGCTACCGGGAATACGTCGAGGAGGACGTTGCCGTTGTCCGCCGCATCCGCAGCCTGCTAGCCGCCGGCCTGGGCACTTCTACGATCACCGCGGTCCTGCCGTGCCTGCGGGATACCGGCGACCGTCTCGTCCCCACCTGCTCGGACCTGCTTGCCGACCTCCACCAGGAGCGCGACCGCATCGCTCAGGCCATCAGCGACCTTCAGGCTTCCATGGACGCGCTCAACAACGTCATCGCTGCGGCCCCAGCCGACGTCACTCGCAGGGCACTGGCTTCACTCGACGTGTAAACGAATCGGCTCTCACAAACGATGGCGGGCTCAAACGGTCGACGGGGGCGGTCCGCAGCGCCGATTCGCTGTCACAACTCGTTCTCACTCAAAAGTGGAACCAGGCGTGTTCTGGGAATTGTTTGTGATGACGAGCCCTCAAACCGCACTCGTGTCCGAAGCGGACGACGTCGAGCGCCACCCCTGCCCACGCTGTCACGCAGCGCCAGGTTCTTCTGCCGCTCGCACTCCGGCGCGGTCGCTGGCACCTCTCACACGGGGCGCTTCACCAAGGTGCCCCGGCTCGCGAAACTCCTGCGCGTACCGACACCCGCCGACCGCGGCCCCGGCCAGCCCTGGCGGCCCGGCACCCCGACACCGGCGCCCGTCGACCCGGGCACCCCGAGCGCGGACATCCGCATCGGCTACGCGAGGTGTTCCAGCCTCACCCAGGAACTCCAGTCGCAGCTCGATGCGCTCGACGCGCTCGCCGGGCACGGCATCCCACGGGACAAGATCTTCGCCGAGAAGATCCGCACCCGGGTGCGGGTCCGCCTGGAGTTTGAGGCCGCGCTCGCTGCCGCGAGAGAGATCAAGGCGCACGCCCCGCACTGCCGGGTGATCTGCACGGTGAACGAGACGAAGCGTCCGGGACGCGACGCCGCAGAACTGACCGCGCTCGCCGATCACCTCACCGCCCACGGCCTGGTCCTGGAGATGCTCGCCGGCCCCCTACGGGGGATGTACGACCCCAGCGGGCCGGGACGCCTGCTGTTCGGGCTCTTCGCGGCGACGGCGGAGACGGCGCGGGAGAACATTCGGGGGTCCACCCTCGAAGGGTTGGACGCCGCGGCGCGTAAGGGAAACCACGGTGGCCGGCCGCCGGGACACAGCCCCAGCCTCTCCAGCATCTATCGCGCGCTCGCCGAGCACGAGAAGACCCAGGCGTACCCGGAGGCTGTTGAAACCGCGCATGCCGAATTCGCAGCCCTTCAGCAGCGAGACCGCAGCCCCAAGTAGTTACTCAGCGCTACATGACGGGTGTCGGCAGCTATACGAGAACACGGCCTCCTGCGAAGATCACTCCGGTGCTCGCTGGGCGCTGGACGAGGAAGGCCACCATGACGGAACAGATCAGCAACTTCACCGATGACGCGGCACGGGCCCGCATCCTGTCCGCCTACGACCGGGCGATGGCGTATTGGCCCGAACCGCGCGGGGAGCAAGACGTACCCACGCGATTCGGGAGCACACGGGTCCACAGTTATGGCGCGGGTGAAGGAACCCCGGTCCTGTTGCTGCACGGACAGAGCGCTACACCCGCCGAATGGGCCCCCTACGTCGAGGCGTTGGCCCGAGCTGGCAGGCGCGTCCTGGCGGTCGACCGGATGGGCGAGCCTGGATACACCGTGCAGCGCCTTCCGATCGGCAGCGCGGACGACACGGCTGCTTGGCTGGAGGAGACCCTCATCGGGCTGGGCCTGGAGCGTGTGCACCTGGTCGGGCATTCGTACGGCGGCTGCGTGGCACTACAGCATGCCCTGCGCGCCCCAGGCAGGATCGTGTCGCTGTCCGTCTACGATCCACCCCGGGCCCTCGCCCCGCTGAAACCGGGTTTCCTGCTGAGTGCCGTTGTCGCGGCTCTCAGTGGCTCCGACAGCTTTCAGCGCCGTTGGTTCACCCGCCTCGTCGGTGACACAGGTGCGAACGTCGAGGAAGCCGAAGCAGGGATGCGGGTGTCGCTGGAGGCGATCAACGGATTCCGCATCCGGCTGCCGCAGCCGCAGCGCATGAGCGATGAGGAGCTGCGTTCGATCGAGATACCCACCCTCGTGCTGCTCGGCGGCGCCGACCGCGTCATGGACTCCCAGAAGGCCGAGGCCCGCGTGCGGCGGCTCATCCCGGACGTGCGAACTGAGGTGGTCGCAGGTGCGGGGCACGGGATCCCGCTGGAGATATTCAATCGCCGGGTTCCGGAATTCCTGCACGAAGTCGAGCATCCCGGCATCGGCTGAGTGGCCCGCCCACCCCTTCTGCCCTGGGCATGTGGCCCAACCGTCCGCCTGTACGACGGTCCCTCGGCTCCGGGGAGGCCCCTGGAGGGGCCCCACGCCTCAGGCCGATCAGGGGCGCGGTGATACCGGAGGACCGTGCCCGGCCCGGTTGAGGTCGGACAGGAGCGGCGTCCGCAGGTGCCTGGCCCGGGCGAACCGCTCGTGGCTGTCGACGTCTTGGGGGCTGATTCGCCGCACCGCTGCCCCCACGGACCGGCCCCGGCGGGGGAAGCCAGATGGTTCACGGTTCCATCGCCAGTGTGGCCGTTCCTGCCTGCAGCGGCGGACCGAGACACCGGCTACGGAGCCGCGCACCCGTCCTCGCCATCTGCGGCCAGGTTCCCCTCGCCGAGATCGGCAGCGACTACTTCCAAGAGGTCGACAACGACCTGCTCTTCCGTGACGTGGCCGTTCACCGGGCCACCGTCACCTCCCCGGACCAGATGCCGCGCGCGCTCGAAACCGCCGTACGGGCCGCCGTCACCCGCGGCGGGGTCGCCGTCCTGACCGTTCCCGGCGACATCGGCGACCAGGAGCTCACTGAAGACCGGCCCGTACGCTTCGCCCTCGACCGTGCCGTCACCCGCCCCGACGACCCGTCCCTCGCCCGCGCCGCCGACCTGCTCAACGCCGCCTCCCGGGTGACCCTGCTGGTCGGCCAGGGGGCACGCGGCGCCCGTGCCGATGTCCTGCGGGCCGCCGAAGCACCGGCCGCTCCCATGGTCCTGACGCTGAAGGCGAAGGAGGGCTTCGAGGGCGACAACCCCTTCCAGGTCGGGCAGACGGGCCTCATCGGCAACCCCGCGGCCGCCCACGCCTTCGACAGCGCCGACGCCCTGCTGATGCTGGGCACGGACTTCCCGTACCGCGACTGGTACCCGGAGGACGCGAAGGTCGTCCAGGTGGACACCCGCGAGGAGCACCTGGGACGCCGCACGCCCGTGGACGTGGGTCTGGCCGGTGACGTAGGCGCCACGCTGCAAGCACTCCTCCCGCTCCTCAAGACGGACCGGGACCGTACGCATCTGGACGACGCCGTCGAACGGTTCGCCGACTGGCAGGAGGGACAGCAGCGGCTGGCCGACCCGGCTCGGGAGCACCGGCCGGCCGGGAGGCTGCGGGCCGTCCTGGACAACCGCGGCCACGACATCCGCCCCGAGGCGCTGGCCGCCGCCCTGGACGCCCACGCCGCCGACGACGCCGTCTTCACCTCCGACACCGGCATGGCCACCGTGTGGCTCTCCCGCTTCGTCACCATGCACGCAGACCGGCGCCTGCTCGGCTCCTACAACCTCGGCTCGATGGCCAACGCCATGCCGCAAGCTCTCGGCGCCCAGCTCTGGGCGCCCGACCGCCAGGTCATCGCCTTCTGCGGGGACGGCGGCCTGAGCATGCTGCTCGGCGACCTCATGACCATCAGGACCCACCGGCTCCCCGTGAAGCTCGTGGTCTTCGACAACCGCCGCCTCGGCATGGTCAAACTGGAACAGGAGCAGGCGGGGCTGCCCGAATTCGGCACCGAACTCGACAACCCCGACTTCGCGGCCGTCGCCACCGCCCTGGGCATGACCGGCATCCGCCTCACCGACCCCGCAGACCTCGACGAGACCGTACGCCGTGCCCTGGCCACGCCTGGACCGGTCCTCCTGGACGTCCTCACCAACCCCGAAGAGATCGCCCTCCCCGCCAAGCCCACCCTGGCCCAGGGCTGGGGCTTCGCCGTCGCCAAGGCCAAGGAGATCCTTCCGGGCCGTTAGCGGACCGCAGCACCACCGCGCCGGGTTTGGGGCGCTGGTGTCCCGCGCCCGTCCGGTAGGCCGTGTCAGACAGGGCGAGGAGCGGGGGCTCGGGCAGGATGAAGGTGACAGGGCCGGCCGGCCGACCGGGCGGCCGGCCGACCGGGCGGCCGGTGCTGCCGACGAGGATCGGAGCGATGTGCTGGAGGACGCGCCGGAGGGCGGACTGGTACAGCTTCTGGATCGCGCTCACTTGGCCACGGCGCACCAGATGCCGTCCCTCATCGATGAGGCCGCACGGCGTCTGGGCGTCGCCGGTGCACGCATCTACGTGGCCGATCTGCAGCAGGTCCGGCTCGTCGCGCTGCCCCAGCCCGACATCGCCGCCGAGGACGAGGCACTGGACATCGACACGTCGCTGGCCGGGTTGGCCTACCGCACCCAGCAGATCCAGCAGGCACGCGACGGTACGGCTGCCTACATCCCGATGATCGAGGGGGTCGAGCGGATCGGGGTCCTGCGCGTCACCGCGTCCCGCCTGGACACCGCCGTGCTGCAGGCGTGCGCGGCACTGGCGGACCTGTCGGCTCTGCTGGTGGTCGCCAAGTCGCTCCACAGCGAGCTCTTGATCACCCGCGAGCGCACACAGTCGATGAGCGTGCAATCCGAACTGTTGTGGGCGTTTCTGCCACCGCGGACGATCGGCACCACCAGCGTCACCTCGTCCGCGGTGCTGGAGCCCGCCTACGAGGTCGGCGGCGACGCCTTCGACCACAGCCTGGACGACGGTACCCTGCACCTGACCCTGCTGGACGCGATGGGGCACGACCTGGCCTCCGGCGGTGCCAGCGCCATCGGACTGGCCACCTGCCGTGCAACCCGCCGCGCCGGTGGCACGCTGTCCGACATCGCCACCGCCATCGACCGGACCCTGGAGCAGTGGATCCCTGGCCGCCTCATGACAGGGGTCATCGCCACTCTCGACACCGGTACCGGCCGGCTCACGTGGATCAACTGCGGCCACCCGCCGCCTCTCCTGGTGCGCGAGGGCCGCGTCCTGCCCCAGATCTTGGAGCGAACCCCGCAACTCCCGCTCGGGCTGGGCTTCCACACCGAGCGGCCGCCCACCCCGAACCACGAACGCCTCCAGCCGGGCGATCGCATCCTCATCTACAGCGACGGCGTCACCGAAGCCCGCTCGCCGGTAGGCGACCTCTTCGGCGAGAAGCGCCTCGCCGACGCCGTCATCCGTGCCACGACCGAGGGCGATACCTCACCCGAGGCCCTGCGCCGCCTGATCCAGAACCTCCTCGCGCACCAGAGGAACAGGCTTCGCGACGATGCCACGCTCATGCTCGCCGAATGGCACCCCACACCCGGCTGACGCCGTGTATCGGCCTCGCGCGCCCCGCCTCTGCAGCACAGAAGGCGGTAGGTCCGGCCGTTCGGTCTCTCGCAGTCGAGAGGGGCAGGCGGAGCGCCGGCGGACGGTGAGCTGCCGGCCGACGTCATCGCCATGGTCGCCTCTGTCCTTACCACCCGCGATGGCGACGAGGCCGTCACCACCACGATCGGGATGTACCTGCCAGTCCTGCGCCGCCGCGCCCCAGCGCTCACGGGTCCGGTTCGGCTACACCGCCCCCGTCGGCACCACCGACGACGGGCGCATTCTGAAGGCGTCATCGGCAAGGCAGGAGGAGACGGTGAACCCTGGCCCTGCTCTCCGGTGAGCCCGGTTGGTCAGGCGTTGACCTGCGTCGCTCGGATTGGCGGGGCAATGCTCCACGTCGAGGGATGCCGGCGGAGGTGTGGACGACGCCGCCGCCGGACAGCCCCTGCGTTGGAGTGCTATGCGGTCAGCCCGGCGTCGAGGAGTTTGGCGGCGGCGCCGATCGAGCCGCCTCGTCTGGCTGTGGATCACCAATCTTGCGATCCTCCTCGGGCTTGAGTTCGACGCAGAGCTGGCCCGCCAGCGGGCGATCGCCGGAGGGCTGCCCAAGGACGAGGAACCCTACGCCCGGCCCCGCAAAACCCGCGCGTGGAACGATCAGGACCGCCGCCGCATGGAGCAGTGACCGCGTCCGGATCGCGCGGCCGGCAAGAGAGCGGAGGAGCTGTTCCACCGGGTGCGGTGCTCCGGGCCGGGCCCGCCCGTCAGCGCGCCGCGAATCGGCGGCGGGGGCGCCCGGGTGATGTGGCGGGCGAGCTGGTCCGCACCACCGCTGCCAGCTGCGGCTCGTACTTCTACATGGGGTCCATGGTTCCGCTGCCCCTGCCGATCCGCCGGTCCTCGTGGAGCGTCTGTGCGACCGCCGTGCCTCCTGCGGAATGGTCTACATGCCGACCTGGTCGAGGCCGAGGGCGTCGAGGACGAAGCGGAGGTCGGCGATCCGGGTTTCGATCATGGTGCGGAAGGTTGTCGCGTCGGGTGGGCCGGTCAGTACGGATTTCCGGGCCCGTCCGCGGTCCGGCCGCTTGTCGGGGAACTCCACCCCGCTCGCGTCTCCGGGGTGGTCGACGGTGATGACCGTCCAGCCGCGACCACTCTGGGTACCAAAGGCCTTCGAACCGTGCGGCCTTCCCGGCCGTTCCCTCGATCGCACCAGTGTGGCAAGGGGAAAGCGGGGCAGACGAGTGTCACCGTGCAGCCCACCCCGGAGGCCTGTCGATGTCCTGTGTGTCTGCTCTGACCGTTGTCAGCCTCGAGGCGGAGAGGGGCCGTGTGCCGCTCATGGCCCGTTTCTTGTATGACGGCGAAGACCCGTACGTGGTCCAGGTCAGGTTCCTTGACGGCCCCGTAGTCCTGGCCTGTTGGCACTTCGACCGGCAGATGCTTGCCGAGGGACTGCATCGCCCGGTGGGCGAGGGAGACGTCACCTTCAGCCCCTGCGGGACAGCCGGCGCTGACGAGATCCGCGTCGCATTGCGGGGCCCCGGCGCGGAGGGTCAAGGGAACGCCGTCCTCTTCGTGGCGGCCCGCGCTCTCGCAGGCTTTCTGGAGCAGACGTACGCCGTCACGGGTGTGGGGGAGGAGTTCCTCGACCTGGACAGGCTCCTCGACGAGTTCCTGGCCCGCTGACACGCAGGCAATCAGGCAATCAGGCAATCAGGGTGCCTGCTCGTGAGCGTGGGTGCGGAAGATCGGGTGAACGGATGACGGTCCGGGACCGGGACATGATTCCCCGACCGAGTTGGCCTCTCGCGGGGAGGACCGGTACGACGTCGCTGCACGTCAACTGTCCTCCGACGCTGCCCCAGCCGCAGGAACCAGGAGATCCCCCCAAGAGACCGGGCTGTAGGAGCGCGGATGCGCCGGTCAGGGATGTGGGCCGGCCATCGAGTCACGAACGGTGCCCGTCGGCGGGATCTGAGCGCGAGAGACCGGCCAGTTTCCCACCAGTGCCGGTTGGTTCGTACGGATGCAGCGCCGCCAGGTCACCGCTTGAAGACGCCTTGGCGGCCCCAACTTCGGGCCGATCCCGATCAACCGGCCGCACGCCCCCGTCAACGACATGCTCCGCGACGGCATGCACCAGAGCGCCGTCCACACCGGGTGGCCCCCTATCGGCCCAACAGCCTCGACGGCGGCTGCCTCTTCCTCGCAGGCGCCGACACCGGCGCCCTCATCGAGGTCCCCCGCGAGCTGCCAGGGGCGCGCAAGGTCCGTGCGGCGCCCGCCTCATTCGCCGACCACTTCTCCCAGCCCCGCCAGTTCTGGCTCAGCATGACGCCGGCGGAGCGCGAACACATCATCGCCGCCTACACCTTCGAACTGAACAAGTGCTACGAGCAGGTCATCAAGGAACGCGTCCTGGGCGTGCTCGCCAACATCGACGCTGAGCTGTGCGCGGAGGTCGCCGCCGGCCTCGGCTTTCCCGCCCCCGCCCCCGCCCCCACGGAGCGGGTCGCCGACGTCGAGCCGAGTCCGGCCCTGTCGCAGGTCGGCGGCGTCTGGCCGGTGGACGGGCGTGTCGTCGGCATCGTGGCCGACACGACCTCGGACCTGGTCGCCGTGCAGGCCGTGCGAGAGGCCGTACTGGACGCCGGCATGGTCCCCCTCGTGGTCGCGCCGACCGGCGGCACCCTGGGGACGAAGACAACCCAGGTGACCGTCCAACGCACCTTCGCCACCGCCCGCTCCGTGGAGTTCGACGCCCTGCTGTTCGCCGGGACGCTGGAGGCCGGCGCCGACGCCTACGGGGCCGCCGCAACGCCAAGGCCGGCACGCAGCAACCCTGCGGCAGGCCCGACCCGCGCGTCCTGATGCTACTCACCGAGGCCTACCGCCAGGGCAAGGCCGTCGGCGGCTGGAACGACGCCACTCGGCTCTTCGAACTGGCAGGCATTGGCACGAACGAGCCCGGCGTTCCCTACCAGGACACCGCCGCCGCGGTCCTGGAGGGACTACTAACCCGGGGGTTGGCCGAGCACCGGGCCTGGGACAGGTTCCCCACCACGCTCTGAACGAGGCCCAGTCAAACGAATCCGGCCGAAGGGACCTCGGCCCCTGCTCTCAACAGGTGGAGCAGGGGCCGACCCGCGGTGGGCACGGCCCGTCCTTCCTCAGGCTGGCCGAGAGCACCCCGGTACTTGGCTCGACAGGACCGCGCCACGCTCCCTACCGCCTAGGACTCAAGCGATGGTGGGGCGTCGAGGCCCAGGTCCGGGCATGCCTCTGCCGGCCGGGCCGGCCACTGTCGGGGCTCAAACCGGGCCCACTGGCCGTTCGCCAGATCTCCACGTTCCACGAGACGTGATCACGAACGAACAAGATCCATTCTTGCGGCGGACTTTAGCTGGATCCCCTCCAGCTTCCGCACCACCTCGGTGACCTCGGGCAGGTCGTTGGCCTCCCAGTCCTTCTGCGGCGCGAGCCGGATTCGGGCTCCGTTGGCCCCGCCCCGCATGTCGGTGCCGCGGAAGCTCGACGCCGCCGCCCAGGCGGTGGTGACCAGCTGGGGAAGGGACGGCCCCGAGGCGAGGATCGTGCGCTTGAGGGCGGCGACGTCCTCGGCCGCGACCAGCTCGTGATCGACCGCGGGTACGGGGTCCTGCCACAGCTGCGGTTCGGGGATCCACGGGCCGAGGAAGCGCGAGACCGGACCCATGTCGCGGTGCAGCAGCTTGTACCAGGCCTTGCCGAACGCGTCGGCGAGCCGGTCCGGGTTCTCGTGGAAGCCCTTCGCGATCGGTGCGTAGACCGGGTCCATCCGCAGCGCGAGGTCCGTCGTCAGCATCATCGGCGCGTGCCGCTTCGACGGATCATGGGCGTCCGGCACCGTGCCCTGGGCCGCGGGGTCCTTGGGGGTCCACTGCTGGGCACCGGCCGGGCTCGTGGTCAGTTCCCACTCGTACCGGAACAGGTTGTCCAGGTAGCCGTTGTCCCACGTGGTGGGCTCGGTGGTCCATGCGCCCTCCAGCCCGCTGGTGAGCGCGTCGGCGCCGCTGCCGGTGCCGTAGGTGTTCTTCCAGCCGATCCCCTGCTGCTCGATCGGGCAGGCCTCGGGCTCGGGCCCGATGTAGTCGGGGCCGACCGCACCGTGGCACTTGCCGAACGTGTGGCCGCCGACCAAGAGCGCAACCGTCCGACCTTGGCCGTGTTCACGCGGAGCCCGCGCCCTGGGCCCGGGTGTCAGGAGGGTTCCCGGTCCGGCGCCGTGGGCGGATCCGCCCGCTCCTCCTTGTCCGGTACGGGGGACCGGTCCGCCGAACAGTCGTCCCCGTCGTTGGCGCGCAGGTGCCCGATCACCGTGTTGGCCACGGCGACCAGCGGGACGGCGACGACCGCTCCGCCGATGCCGGCGACCACTCCGCCGGTGGCGACCGCCAGGACCACGGCCAGCGGGTGGACCCGTACGGCCCTGCCGAGGATGAACGGCTGCAGCACGTGGCCCTCGATCTGCTGGACGACGAGCACCACCAGCAGGGTCATCAATGCGGTGAACACTCCCTGGGTGACCAGTGCGACGACCACCGCGAGGGCCCCGGACGCGACGGCGCCCACGAGGGGCACGAACGAGGCCAGGAAGATCACCACGGCGATGGGCACGGCGAGCGGCACGCCCAGGAAGTAGATGCCGAGACCGATGAAGAGTGCGTCGATGAAGGCGACGATCAAGGTTCCGCGGACATAGGCGGTCAGCGTTCCCCAGGCGGCCGGGCCCGCGTCGGCGACATCCGGCCGGGCGGCTGCGGGGACCAGCTTCAGCGTCCACTCCCAGATGCGCCTGCCGTCGTACAGCAGGAAGAGCGTCGAGAACATCGCCAGCAGCGTGCCTGTGATGATCTCCACCAGGACGGTCACGCCCCGGAGCCCGGTCGAGGTGATCTCGCTGGTGCTGGTGCCGATGGCATCGCTCAGGCTGCCGGCAACATCGTTGATCTGCTGCTCGGTCACGTGGAAGGGGCTGTCGAGGAGCCATCGTTTCAGCTCCTCGATGCCTTCCTGGAGCCGCCCGGACAGATTGTCCAGGTTGTCGAGCACCTGCCAGACGACGAACCAGCCGATCAGCCCCAGGACGACGAACCCGAAGAGCGCGGTCAGGGCGGTGGACAGCCCCCGGGCGAGCCCCGCACGGTGCAGCCGAGCGACCGTCGGTTCCAGCAGGGCGGTGATCAGCAGCGCGGCCGCGAAGGCGAGGACGACGAGCCGGACCGAACCGATCACCCGCATGATGACCCACAGGGCGGCCGCGAGCACCAGGAACCGCCAGCCGGCCTCGGCCGCGACCCGTACGCCCCAGGGCACCGCCCGGGCGGGGTCCGGGTTGCGCGGACGGGCCCGGCGGCCCTCCGCGACACGCTGCCGCTCGGCCAGCAGCTCGGCCTCGTGCCGCGCCTGCACCTGCGTACGACGCTCACCGAGCGCCGCGGCGCCGTCCTTCATGCGACCGAGCCACGTACGGATTCCGGGCATGCGCGCCCTCCTTCCTCATCAGGCCGGCTGCCCCGGATTCCGGGGATCAGGCCGGTGCGGCCCGACGCGTTTCGGAGAGGGTTCGGACGAACTTCGAACGGAATTCGGGCGTGCGGGGCGCATCAGGCCGGGGAGTGATGCGGAAGCGCTGCATTTCGTCCCTGGGGTGCCCGCCCCGGGAGGGGTACATCATGCGCACCTCGTCCCGCCCGGCCCGGTGGCTGTTGCTCGTCCTCCTCGTGGTCTGGCTGGGTGTCGGAGGGACCCTCGGCTCCTACGCGGGGAAGCTCGGCGAGGTCTCCACCAACAACCGGCCAGGCCGCTCACCGCTCCCGGGTTGTCGAGGGAAATGGAGCCGGACGGCACGAACCGGGGGTTTCGGAGGCCTCATAGCGGCCACATGCACAGGAGGAACGGAGTACGACGGAAGGAGCGCTCCCATGACGACGATGGTCCTGCTGATCGCGCCGATGGCGTTGGCCCTGCTGCTCGTCCACCGCAGGGGCGGGCACGGCGGGCACCGTGCCCGGCACCGGGCGAGCCGGTTCTGACAAGCGTCCCGTGGCCCGACCGTCCGGCGTTACACGAGAGCGCGAGCGAGGTGAGCGCGGTGTCCATGCGTGCCAAGGGGTGGGCCACTTCCTTCCCCATACACCGAGGAGTGCGCGAAGCCCGCCGGTGGACCGCGGAACGCCTGGACTCCCTGAAGTGGACGACGTACGCCCCCGACACCGCGCACTCCGTCCTGCTGACGGTGTCGGAGCTCGTCACCAACGCCCACATCCACGCCCACAGCGGCGCCGGCCTGGTGCTCACCTGGGACGGCAGGTGCCTGCACGTCAGCGTCGCCGACGCGGACCCGGAGCTGCCGGCCCCGCGCGACCCCTCGCGCGAGGCGACTTCCGGACGGGGACTCGCCATCATGGACGCCCTCGCCGATGCCTGGGACGCCCATTCCTTCCACGGCGGCAAGACGATCACCGCCTGCTTCCATCTCCCGGTGACACCCGCCCCGCACACCGCGAGGAGTGACTCAGGACCGCACGCCTGCGAATCCCCCGACGCGTGACGGCCCGTTCCCGCGCGGTGGCCTGAGATGCGGACGCTCGGTCTTCCGGTCGGTCCGTCCGTGGGCCCGGGCCGACCGGAAGACCCGAGGGCCGGCTTGGGTTCGGTCCCGAAGATTTCGGGCTCCAGCCCATTCCCGAGGTGGCTCCGAGGGCGTCCGATGTCCGCCCGCCAGGCTTCGAAGACGAGCGTCGTGGCCGTGACCACGACGAGCCCGAGGAGCCAGCCCCCGACGACGTCGCTGACCCAGTGCACGCCGAGCGCGACACGGGTGTAGCCGACTCCGAGCACGCTCGTCGCTGCCAGTGCCCAGGGCAGGGGCCGCCAGACGGGCGGCACCAGCGGGAGTAGGACCAGGAGGAACACCGCACAGGACACCATGGCGGTCATGGCGTGCCCGGAGGGGAAGGAGAACCCGGGCGCGTGGGCGACGGGGTCGGGCAGTTGCGGGCGAGCGCGTTCCATCACGTTCTTCGTGAGGAACCCGATGAGGGCGCCGGCCGTCTCGGTGACGGCGGCCCAGGCCGCCAGGCGCCACGCGCGACGCCTCAGGAGCCACACCACCAAGGCGGCCACCAGAAGCCGCATGGTCACCGGGTCCCACAGTACGTCCGTGAGGAAGCCCAGGACCCGCACCCGCGCCGGGTCTTCGAGGGCGGCGCTGTGGAGCCGTTCGGCCGTGTCCCGGTCGAGGCGGTGGAGCGGGGGCCACTGGGATTCGACGAGCATGAGGGCCAGTACGAACGGCACGGTCACAGCGGTCGTCGCCGTCACCGTCAGCAGCAGTCTCGTCCCGAAGGCCGCGTCCGGCCCGGAACAGCCGGCCAGAAACGCGCGGGCTGCGCGACGTCGGGAGCGAGGCGGGCGCTGTGCCATAGGTAGCGGCCTTCTCCCGGAGTCGTTCGGGCGGCGGGGCGGGCGGCGGTCGTCAGACTCCGGGGTCCCGTGCGACCGGTTCGCGTACGCCGGCTCGTACGGCTTCCAGCTGGGCGGCGAAGGAGAGCCCGAGGAACAGGGCCAGGGAGGTCAGGTAGGACCACAGCAGCAGCGAGACGAGGGCGCTGAGCGGCCCGTACACGCTGGTGAAGGTACTGCTGGCGCCGACGTACAGGCTCAACGCCCAGGTCGCTGTGATCCACAGCCCCAGGTAGACGACGGCACCGAATGCGAGCCACGTGTAACCCGGCTAGTTGTGGGACGCGCGGGACGGGTCCCAAGGGCGTCGACGCACCCTCAAGGCCCTTTCCTCGCGCCGCTACCTGCGCCTGCTGGACGCACTACAGCACCTGACCGAGGACCCGCCGCTCCGCACGAAGGCGGCCGGGAAACCAGAAAGGGTCATGGTCAAAGCGCTCCGCAAGGACTACGGCCGACTGGCCCGGCGGATGGGCCCCGCACTGGACCTCGCCTCCGGAGCGGAGCGCGGCACGGCGATTCACAACGCCCTCAAGGCGGCCAAGAGACTCCGCTACGCCGCGGAGGCTGCCCGACCTGCCCTGGGAAAGGCCGCCAAGCGCCTCGGCAAGCGCGCCAAAGCCGTCCAGAGGCTGACCGGAGCTCACCATGACAGAGTCGTGGCCGGCGAAGCGCTGCGAAGCCTGGCGGTGTCCGCGCACGCCGCGGGGGAGCCCGGCTTCACCTGGGGCCTGCTCGCCGGTCAGGAGCGGGCCGCCGCCGTCGACTGCGAGCGCAGGCTCCCCGAGACCTGGGCGCGCGTAGGCCCCGCAGCTCGACGGAAGGCGCTCTACCGCTGACCGGCCCGCTGCTTGAGGCAGGGGCACGGGACAGCCTGCGGACGCGTACTTCGTTCCTGTCATCGAGGGCTCTGCGTGCCACCGGATGAATCCGCGTCGGTCGAGCGCGCCCGCGCCCGCGCCTCGTGCCGGCCGTGAGGGTGCAGGCCGGGACCCAGGGCGGGACCGGCAAGCGCGGTGGGGGAGAGGTCGGTGGATTCCTCGCCGACTTCCAGGAGGGTGGCGGCGGCTCCCACGATCAGCGGGTCGGGCTGCCCGACGGCCGCGGTGTCCTTGCGGTCGTAGTCGATGCGCCACAGCAGGCTGCGGAGCGCTTCCAGCCGGGCTCGCCGCTTGTCGTTGGTTTTGACGACGGTCCATGGGGCGTGCTCGGTGTCGGTGGCCCGGAACATGTCGACCTTGGCGGTCGTGTACGCGTCCCACAGCCCGAGGGAAGCGATATCCGTGGGCGAGAGCTTCCACTGCCGGACCGGGTCGACCTGACGGATCGCGAACCTGGTGCGCTGCTCGGCGCGGGACACGGAGAACCAGAACTTCACCAGGAGGATCCCGTCGGCCACCAGCATGGCCTCGAAAGCGGGGCACTGGCGCAGGAACAGCTCGTTCTCCGCCGGGGAGCAGAAACCCATCACGCGCTCGACTCCGGCGCGGTTGTACCAGGAGCGGTCGAAGAAGACGATCTCACCGGCGGTCGGCAGATGGGCGATGTACCGCTGGAAGTACCACTGGCCGGTCTCCCGCTCGGTCGGCTTGTCCAGGGCGACGATCCGGGCACCACGCGGGTTGAGGCGTTCGGTGAATCGCTGGATCGTGCCGCCCTTCCCGGCGGCGTCCCGCCCTTCGCAGATCACCACCAGCCGGGCTCCCGTCTCCTTCACCCAGCGCTGGAGCTTCAGGAGTTCGATCTGCAGGACGCGTTTGGTCCGCTCGTACTCACCGCGCCGGACCCTGCGGTCGTAGGGATAGTTCTCCCGCCAGGTACGGATCGGGTACCCGTCCGCATCGAGCAGCACCGGCTGCTCCGGACGGCGATCATCTACACTCAGCCCCGCCAGCAGGTCCTCGCCGTCCGGCTGCCGCACTCCGTAGGTGTCCATACCGGTGCGCCTACCCGGCCGGACTCCCTCACACCGCCTTCCAGGGGGCAGAGCGGCACCGCGCCCGCAGCGGCGTGCCATCCCGCTGACCCGCGAATTCCGCACGGATGCCTACTGCACCGTCCGGTGGGGCAGACGAGGGGAGAGGTCCCTCCGAGTAGAGCGCATGCTCCCGGGATCAGGCCGTGGGCGTCGCAGCGTTGAGCAGCGAAAGCAGTCCGGGCAGTCCGCCTTCTGCCAGGGCGCGGCGCTGGCCGTCAGCGGGGGAGCCTTCCTGTAGGAGCCAATGGATGAGGCCACTGACCTCTCTGAGGTCGCCCGCATCGTCCAGGGCCGAGGTGATGTGGCGCAGCAGCGACCTAACGGCTTCCCCGTGAACGAGCCGGGTTTCAGGCGAGAGCTCGGTTGCTGAGCCTTGCAGGAGGCGGACATGAACCGCGCCACGCTGTTCGATGTCGACGGCACCCTCGATCCACCGCGCGATCGGACTGCCTGGCGATGACCTCCTTGCCCGTTTGCTGGGCGAGCATCGGGATTTGAGCAAGGACGACACGCTCAGCGCCGCGCACAGCACCCTCTGCGGCACGTAATTCGACCGGCTACCCCCGTTGCACGCGGCGGCGGATCTGCTGCGCGAGCTGGACCGCCGCTCGTGACCTCGGCGAAGGACGCCGAGCTCGACGCGCTCAGACGGGCCGTCGACGCCGACGACGCCATCACCGCGACGGCGAGCTCCGACGATGTGAGCGAGGGCAAACCAAGGCCGGAACCGGTGCATCACGCCCTCGGCCTCGCCGATGCCGCCGCCCGTGACTCCGTGTTCGTCGGCGACGCCGTGTGGGACATGCAGGCAGGCTCCCGGGCCGATGTCGCATGCGTGGGGCTGCTCTGCGGCGGCATTTCGCAGCGTGACCTCGAAGAAGCCGGGGCGCGCGCCGTGTACCGGCACCCCGCCGACCTGCTCGCGCACATCGACACCAGTCCGTTCACGGACAGGCGCAGACCGCCGGACCACACCGCTTGAGCGATGACCTGCTGGGTAGGCGCAGCGTACGAGAACGACACGTACCACAAGGTGAGCCCCATGGAACGATCCACCGAGCCGGAACCCGAGGGCCCCGGGCCCACCCCGATAGGCCCGGATGCGGTCCCCCATGACCCCGGATGCGGTTCCCCATGACCCGCACCCCGCCGGCCCCGGGGACAAGCCGCCCCCGGCCGACCCAGCCCCAGAGCAGCTTTCCACTACCGAACCGCCCACGTTGCCGGAACCTCCCGACTGAGCCCATATGAGCTGACCGGGGAAATGAAACCGGGCCCCGTCACCCTTCGTGGTGGTGCGCGAAATCGTCGAGGGAGGGCCCGGTAGGGATTGTCCCCAGGAGACCGGGGTAGCCGCGTGAGTGCCGCCCAGTGAGGGCTCCAAGTTGGAGGCCAACCATGTCAACCAGCACGCTTATAGCCATCGTTGCCATCGCCGCGGTCATCGTGATCGCGCTCGCGGTCGGCTTGTGGATGGCGGCCCGCCGACGTCGTCTCCAGAACAAGTTCGGCCCCGAGTACAACCGCACGGTCGAGGCCGAGGGCGGCCGCATGGCCGCCGAACGCGAGCTACGAGCCCGCGAGCAACGCCACGACAAGCTTGAGATCAAGGAGCTCCCTGCCGAGCGGCGAGACCAGTACGCCGTTGAATGGAGCAGCGTTCAGGAACATTTCGTGGACCGGCCGGAAGGCTCCGTGGAGGAGGCTGACGAACTGGTCGCGCGACTGATGCGCGAGCGAGGCTATCCCACGGACGACTACCGCGGTCAGCTGCGAGACCTCTCGGTCGAGCACGGCCGGACCCTGGAGCACTACCGGGCTGCCCACGACGTCAAGGTGCGCAGCACTGATCAGAAGACGACCACCGAGGAACTGCGAGGGGCGATGGTGCACTACCGCGCCCTGTTCGACGACCTGTTGAGTGATCAAAGGAGCCGGTGACATGCGGAACCACGCGAGCAGTGACGAGCGAGCCGGCGACGCCGGCATCACGACGGAGGACATAGCCCACCCCGTGCCGACTCCGGACACCGGCACTAACACCGAATCGGGCGAAGCGGCGGCCGACGGCCGGACGCCGCCCGTGTACCCGGGGGAGGCCACCATGGGCGCGGCCGCCGAGGAGGGCGAGACCCACGAAGGCGGGGACGAACGCCCGACGGATCGCGAGGCGGGGACCGGCCCGGCGCAGGCAGGCGCCGACGAACCGTTGCTGGGTGCCGAGGACACCGCGGACTACCACAAGAAATGGAGTGAGATACAGAGCCGGTTCGTCGATGACCCGCAGGACGCGGTCACGTCGGCGGACGCCCTCGTTGCGGAAGTGATGCAGACCCTCGCCCGCACCTTCTCCGCCCACAAGCAGGGCCTGGAGGAGCAGTGGGGCCAAGGTGAGCAGGTAGCGACCGAAGACCTGCGGCTGGCGCTGCAGCATTACCGGTCGTTCTTTAACCGCCTCCTGAATACCTGACCGACTCCGTAACAGAGCCGTTTCGAGCCGTTCGGAGTGAGCTCGGTGGTAAGCGCGAGAAGGCGGGCCGGGTTGCGCCGTTCCCCGCCTTCATGCCCAGCCGCGCGCGGCAGGGGCTGCGTGGGGCGAGACTCAGTGGGCCCAGCAGGCGCCGCGGAAGGCGTGGCTGCTCCGGCCGGGGGACGTGCTGGTCGCTCCCCTACCGCTGAGCAGGGAGTTCCTGCGGTACGTGTACGGCCTGACGGGGGTGACCGCAGTCGCTCGGGCGAAGACGGCATCGCTACCTTCGAAGGCAGCGACCACTACAGGTGTCGTCTATCGCTGGGTCGCGCCGTGCCTGCTCGGTTGGTCGGCTTCCCGTTCCAGCCTTTGAGGGTTTCTCTCAGGTCGCGACTGGTGGGGTCTTCCTGGCGGGGGAAGTGGGCTCGTTCGGGGAGTCACGACCTGGTTGGCGGGGCAGGCGCGCGGCGCGAGGGCACGGATGCGGGTACCCCTGCATAGTCGGACAGGCCCGAGAACGTTCGGCCCCCGCTTCACCGCCCCAGACCAGAGGAGACAGCCATGTCGCAGGTCAAGGAGTCCATCGAGGTCGACGTGCCGGTCCGTACGGCGTATGACCAGTGGACGCAGTTCGAGTCGTTCCCGCAGTTCATGGACGGGGTGGAGCGGATCGAGCAGCGCACGGACACGCTCACGCACTGGGTGACGAGGATCAGCGGTGTCGAGCGGGAGTTCCACGCGGAGATCACGGAGCAGATAACGGACACCAAGGTGGCGTGGGTGACCGTCGGAGGCGAGAGCGAGCAGTCCGGCCTGGTGACCTTCGAGCCATCGATCCCACCCATACGCAGGTCACGCTGATGATGGACTTCGACCCCGAGGGGATGGCGGAGAACGTCGGCGACAAGCGCGGCTTCGTCGACCGGCAGGTCAAGGGCGACCTGAGGCGCTTCAAGCACTCCATCGAAGACCGTGGCTCGGCCACCGGACAGTGGCGAGGCCAGGTCTGACCCGGAGCCCGAGACCGCCGCCCCGCAAGGCCGCGCGCCGGGTAAGGAATGCGCGGCAGCCGCCGAAGGGTGCAGCGGGGATTCCTAGATCCGAAACTCGCGCGCGCCGGCAGAGGCGTCCGCGGGGACGAGCGTCCCTGGCGGAGTCAGCACCACCTCAATCCCCACTCCGGGACGGCACCGGGCCGTCACGCCTGGGCCGCGAGGGTGAACTCCTTCACGAGCGTGGTGCAGAAGGCGTCGAGGTCGTCGGGCCCGCGGCTGGTGATGAGCGTTGCCGGGGCCGCGCGGCATACTTTTACTTCCTCGTTGACCCAGGTGCCTCCCGCGTTGCGGATGTCGGTCGCCAGGCTGGGCCACGACGTCAGTGTCCTGCCGCGCACGACGTCGGCTTCGATCAGGGTCCAGGGCGCGTGGCAGATCGCCGCGACCGGCTTGCCCGTCTCGAAGAAGCTCCGGACGAAGCCGACAGCCCGTTCGTTCATGCGTAGTGCGTCCGAATTGGCGACACCGCCCGGCAGCACGAGCGCCTCGAAGGCATCCGAGGTGTCGCCGGCCAGAAGGTGGTCGACGGGGTAGGTGCCGGCCCTGTCGAGGTGGTTGAAGGCCTGCACCCGTCCGGGCTCGGTGGATACGAGCTGGGGAATCCACCCGGCCGTCTCGACGGCTTTCCATGGCGTGGTGAGTTCGACCTCCTCCACGCCCTCCGGGGCGGTCAGAAACGCGATGCGCATGGCGCTCACTCCCTTCGTCGGGGTGTCGGTCACCCCTGTGGACCGCCGCCGCAGCGGAGCAGGCCGATGGATGCCACACCGGCTCGCGCCCAGCGTTCGACTCGGTCTCTCCGCGCCTTCCCCCGCCGACGGACCTGAACCAGAGCCCGGCCGATCCGTCCGCGAGGAGCAGGCACCTCGAACCCCAGGACGGGTGGTCACCGGACGGTGACTCGACCCGTCAGCAGAACGGCCTGCGCATGAAGCGCTCCTCCGAAGGCGATGAGCATGCTTCGGCGCCCCGGACCCGGACGCAAGGTCTCTCGTGAAGAGAAGAAGGACGGCGTTGTGATAGGCAAGAGCGAAGGCCGCAGGGCGACTCGAAACGACCGGACCATCATTGACAACGCGCCGGAATCCGCCCTCCCGGTGGCGCCCTCTCCGTGGGTGGCGTGCCCCGGGCCGCCTCGGATCCAGGGTCTGACCGGGCGGTTCGCGAGGAGTAGGCCGCCAAGCGGCGGGTAGGCGCAGCACAGCCCCGGCCGACCTGACAGAAGGGCGGGCCCGGCCTTCGCGGCGAGGAGGCAGACATGTCCGCACGTGTTCCAGACCCCCCGCGGAACACACCCCAACCGTACGGCGGCGGTGTACCGCCGGGCGAGACTCCGCCCGGCGAGTCGAGCACCGGCTCCGGCGCGGGTCCGTACCGCCCCCTGACGCGCGGCTGGGGTAAGGGTCCTCTCCTGGTGACCTGCCTGGTGGCCCTGGCCTGCGCCCTCTTTTTCCTTGCCTACGCCATCATGCTGAACGTCTGACCCATTCCGACGGGGCCGGCACGGCCGGCTGCGCTGAACTCACTCGGACAAACGAGGGCAGGCAGCGGTTGTGCACCCGCCTCGCGGCGAAGGGGACGATCACGTCCTCGGGTCCCCCGCCACCGGCGACGTCCTCCCACTCGGCGGCCTGGTGCCGATTGCTGCTGGTCCGCCACGCGAAGGCCGTGCCCAAACACGTGGCCGAGGACTTCGAACGCTCCTCTCCCGGTTCTATCCGGGCAGTCCCCTGAGCAGGTCCTCGAGTTCGCGCTCGCCGTCGCGGGTCTGGGCGCCGTGGGCCAGTCCGCCGCGGATCAAATGCTCGGCCGCGGGGCGAATGATCTGGCCCGCCCAGGCGTCGTGCTCCCGCAGGAGACCCTCGGCCAGGTCCTCTGGGGCGATGGCGCGCTTGGCCGCCGCGATCACACCCTCGGACAGGGCTGCGATATTGCGGGCGAGGCGGTCGACGATGGCGTCGAGTTCGTCAGCAGGGACGGCCCGGTTCACCCAGCCGTAGCGCTCTGCGGTTTCAGCGTCGTACAGGTCCGCACCCAGCACCGCCTCCAGTGCGCGATTGCGGCCGACCCGGCCGGCGAGGTATTGCGTGCCTCCTCCACCGGGGACGACGCCCATGAGAGCTTCGATCTGACCGATCCCGGCGCGGCCGATCGCCGCGAACGCCATGTCCGCCGCCGTAACGAACTCCGCCCCTCCTCCGCGCGCCATCCCGGCAAGCTTGACGATGGTCACCTGGGGCTGGTGCCGAAGCAGCTCCCCCAATGCCTGAAAGACGTTGGCGCCGTCCGGAAGGTCGGCCGCGAGCTCGTCGAAGGCATCTGGCGTGTCGACGAGCGACATGTCGACGTGGGCTATGAAGAACTCCGGGTTAGCGCTGTCGAACACGATCACGCGAACCGAGTCGTCGTCCTTCAGCGCGGTCAGCAAGTGCCGGAGGTCGGCCATCATGGCGACGTCCAGAACATTGACGGGCGGGTTGTCGAGGGTGACGCGCGCGGTGCCGTCCTCGCAACTCACCCGCAGGGTCGTGTAGGCGTCGTAGTTCATGGCGATCCCCTGTCGGTACCTGGTATGCATCTAGGTTCCTGATGCATACTCAGCGTGCGATGACGGGCGACGGGCGTCAATAACGCACTTTCGACATCGCAAGGATCGCGAAGGATACCGACATGGCCACCTTTGAAACCGGCGCCGGCGCTGGCATCGACACCGTCTACCGGTCTGACTGCCCCAGCCGCCCGATCCTCGACCAGATCGCTGACAAGTGGTCGATGATGGTGATGGCTGTCCTCGACAAGCCCACTCGGTTCAACGAAATCAAGCGCCGCCTCGAAGGCGTGACCCAACGGGTCTTGACCCAGACCCTGCGCCGCCTGGAGCGCAACGGGATGATCGTGCGCCGCGTGCTGCCAACCTCGCCGGTCGGGGTCGAGTACTCCCTCACGCCTCTCGGCGAATCCCTGCGGGAGCCGTTCGGTCGGTTGTATGACTGGACGGTCACCAACGCGGACGAGATCCGGGCGCGCCAAATGGACTACGACCAACGTGGTCAGAGCTGAGAAGGTGCGTCCGAGAACGACTTATTCCGGGCACCGCTTCGGCATCCGAGTCCGGCCTTGGGTAAACCCCAGCAGCCCTCATGGCGTTTGTTGCTGAACCGTGGGCATCTCGGCCCGGATGGTACGACGCAGTGCTGACCCTTCAGCGGCCCGGGGGCCGCGTCACCATCACCGGGGGTTCTGCATTCAGATCACCGCCGAGGTAGCCGAGGTAGTGGCCAAGTTCCAGAGTGGCGGTCAAGGAAATCGCTGTCGGGGCGTGGTCCCGGTGGTCAGGCCGCACCCCGCACCTCCGAAACGTAACTCGCCGCCGAAGCCTTGCTGTCGTGCTCACCCGTCGGCGAGGCGTTGGATGGTGGCACTCAGCCAGGCCTGGAGCTCAGCGGGGTCGCCGAGTTCGGAACGCAGGATCCGGCGGCGGGTCGAGACGCCGAGCACGAAGGCGTCGATCGCTGCGGCTCGGCTGCGGGCGTCCGCGTCGTCCAGTCCGCTGTCGCACAGGTAGCGGTGCAGCGGTTCCAGCGAGTTCGTGTCGAGGAAGGAGGCCAGCGCCTCTGCCGCCTGCGGGCGTTCGCCGGAGGCGCGTTGCAGTACGAGCAGCGGATCCTCTCCAGGGGCACCGAACCAGCGCTGGACGATGTTCGCTGCGAGGTGCGAACCCAGCGTGGAACGCTCACCGTCGAACGAGTGCCCTTGCGGCAGCGCGGTCCGTTGGGGAGGGCATGGGGTGTGAGGCGCCTCGGCGGGTGCCGGGCGGGGCGAGTCTGCCGGGCCGGCCGGTCTTGGTTGGGCCACGGTCGGTCCGGCAGGCATCGATCCCCGGGCCCGGCAGACTGTTGAGCACATCGTGCGGGCGGTCCGTGACGGCGACGAGGCACGCATCCGCACCCTGCTGGCCGACTTTGCGGCCGTGGCGGACACGCGGCCCTGCTGTACCTGCGCGAGCGCTTGTGCCCGCCGCTGCCGGGGCAGTGACGTGGGTCCCGCCACCGGACGGGGTGGCGGGACCGTCACACGGATACCGGCCCGGGGTGGTGGGCCGGCCGGCACGTGTCGGGCTTTCAACGCCTGCGACCGGCCCAGCGTCACGCCGGTCGATCCGACTGGTACGGGAGGTAGTAGCTGAGTACGTCGGCAGTGAGCGGCGGGAGAAGCGCCTGGAACAGCTCCTCGTCTGCGGAGTAGACGTCGGGGCGGATCCGGGTCAGCCCCTCGATTCCGTGCGGGCCGAACAGCAGGGCGGCCAGATCATTTCTCCACCATGCCCCCGACTGCTGCCCCATGCCAAAGCGTTGACGAGCGGGGGCGGCCCGCCGCACGGCGAGCCGCCTGAATTCGGGGTGTGGCCGCTGGCATGGTGGCCGTGTGTGGTCAGCAGCCCGGCGCGGCCGGCTGAGCGTGGCCCCGGGTCCTCCTGCCCGGGGCCACGCCGTACCGGGTCCGGTCGGGGGCCCAGTACGGCGTCGGGCGGGCCTGCCCGGGCCGGCGGCGACGGCGTGACAGAGCCCCGGCCGGGTGACAACGGGCCCGGCCGGGGCTCTGCGTGCGTGGGGTACCGCCTGTGCTCAGACGCCCTCGTCGCGCTCGCGCTCACCCTGGAACGGGTCTTCCTCGCGGCGCCGCTTGTTGTCGTCGGGGCGCTGGCTGCCGCAGGAGGGGGCGCCGGGCTCGGGGTGGACCGGGTCCTGGCGCTTGTCCTGCTTACCGCCCATGACGGCGACTCCTCGATGCGTGGGGATGCTGATTCCTCCCGCCCAAGCCGATATGAACCATAGCGTTACGCACAATTTCGGCTACGGAGTATGGCGGGCGGGTGGTGTCCGGGCGGCCGCCGATGCGTCGGCATACGGGCCGCGGCTTCGGTGCCGAAGATGAGCGCAACCTACCTACCCATCCGCGCCGTCAGGAGCCGATTGCCATGCTGGAGCGCACGCTGCGCAAGGACCGCACCGAGGTCACCTTCATCCTTCCCGCAGACATCCCGCCCGGGGACGTCAGCGTGGTCGGCGACTTCAACGACTGGCAGCCCGGCGTGCACACCCTGACGCCGCGCAAGGACGGCAAGCGGGCCGTCACGGTCGAGCTGCCCTCCGAGAGCGCGCACTCGTTCCGCTACTTGGCAGCCGGTGACTACTGGTTCAACGAGGAGAGCGGCGAGCAGGACGGCCCCAACAGCCGCCTGCACACCTAGAGGAGTAGTTCCGAAGTCCGGTCGGGTTGTTGGTTGACCCGGCACGACGGCGAAGGCTTCCAGGTCTCCGGCCGATAGCCGTGAAAGCACGACCTGCCATTGTGGGCGAGTGGGGGTCAGTCAAGAGCAGGGGTCATGAGGTCAAGGACCAGCAGGTTCCCCCAGTCGTTGGTGAAGGTGGCACGCATGCCCTCGTAGTGCACGCTGACGAATGGGTTGGAAAGAAACATGACGGCGACCCACCGCAACGATGAGTCGGCGTTGAGACGGGCGAGGTAACCGATGTTGCCCATCCCGCCACCCCCGCCGGACATCCATCCTGATCCGTCCGGTAGCGGGCCCTCGAAGCAAGTGTTCACCTCATCGACGTAGTGCCCCTCAAGGGCCTGGGCCACGTCGAACGGCCCTCCGATACGAAAGGGAATCGGCTGCCCGGCATCCGGGTGGTACGTCCCCGGGCCGTCAACATGCAACTCCAAGCCAGTGTCGTCCGGCCGGTACAGACCGTCGCAAGGCGGCATTTCCCCGGACTTCCAGAGCCCCTCGACCATCCCCATAACCCATCCATTGTCAATTACTGAAGTTCCGAAGTCTGGCTGCGCCAATGACAGAGGGTGTCCAAGATCAGTTTGTGACGACCGATCTGAGCAGCACCGCCGGGCCGGATCCTGGCGGAGCCGGAACGTCCTCGCCGTCGGATGGGGCTGGCTCATGCTCCGCGTGCGTCGGCGGCGAGCGTCTCCGCCATGCTGAGCGCGGCCAGGAGCTGCGCCTGGCCCTCGGCCGACTGTAGGGGTGCCGGCCGTCGTCGCTTCAGCGATCCGGGCCGCGTGTTCCAGTGCTGTTGCCAAACCGGTCGGCTCCAGGTGAGTGGTCAGCCATTCGTATCCTGCGCGGAGGGTGGCCGCGAGGTCGCCGTCGTGGTCCTCGGGGGCGTTGGTGGTTAACGCCAGGAGCCACATTTCAACATGGGATTGCACGATCGCGGCGACGGACCGGAGTCCGTGACGGTGCCGCACCGGCCTCCGGCGCCTTCCGGGCCTCGGCGCCCGGTCCAGCTGCTCGCCAGCCACCGGTGGCGGTGGCAGACCTCCAGCCGATAGTCCACCGGCCGGTCCCGTGCCCGCGAGCGGCGTTCGACGACCACGGTCGACAGCGCGGGTGCATGTGGTGATCTGGCGCAGGACCGGCACAGCGGTACCCCCTACTGGTCGCGGATGAGAATCCGATCATGACCAGGGAACGGGCGTCCTGGCGTCCAGGATTGGACGCTACGGCTGTAACCCGGCTCTCACTCCGGGCGAGCGGCCGTCGGTCATTCCTGGACGTCGCCGGGAGCCATGTCGTCCCGCAGGCACAGGTAGCGCACCGGATGCCGGTGCGGCCTAGGCCGAGGGCTGTGTGGGCGTCGACTTCGGCGACGAGGTCGGGCACCACGGGCTGGAATGCCAGCAGGTCCTTCGTTCCCCACCCCGCCGAGAACTTCCGGCCCCACCAGGGGTGCTCGTATCCCGCCGGACGCAGGACCGCGCCCAGCTCGGCCGCCGCGTTCCGGGACAGCCGTGTGGAGCGGGCCACCAGCCGCAGCTGGCCCGCCGCGTCAAGCCGGCCGAGCAGAAGACTGCGGGGCGCACGCGCACTGCCGGTGACCGCGCCGATGATTCCTTCCGCCGACATGCGCGTCCGCAGCTTCTGCCACCCGCGTTCCCCGGGCCGGTACCGGGAGCCGGAATTCTTGATCACCAGGCCTTCGATACCCGCTGCTCCCCACACCGGGTCCAGCCAGGCTCGGGCCGTCGCGGCATCGGTGGTCTGCGGGCACAGCGCCCAGGGCGCGGCGAGCCCGAGGGACGCGAAGAGGTCCTCCAGCGCCCTCCGGCGCTGATGCAGGGGCTGTTCCATGAGGACGGCCCCGGCGACCTCGAGTAGATCGAAGGTGATCACGTGCGCGGGCTGCTTCCGGGCGGCGTGCTCGGCCCGGGCCCCGCAGAGCCGGGCCCGGTGCTGAAGAGCGGTGAAGTCCAGTCGGCCGTCGTGCCAGACCACCAGCTCGGCGTCGAAAACCGCCTCGACGGGCGGCGAGAGGTGCACTCGCCACTCCTACGCCCTTCGTGCCCCGTCCGCCTGCACGCCGCGCTGGGTTCCTGGAGCGACGCGACGCGGCACGGCACGGGGCCGTGGTCATGTCGCTGGCCTGTCAGAGTCCGCGCTTAGGCTGGTGCAGAGATTCGATCAAGGAGCAGGGCAGTGCGAATAGAGCGTCACCAGGTGGGCGGGGCCGCCGTGTCGGCAGCGCGCGAGGACTTCACGAACCGTATCGGGCGTCAGGTGCACTCCATGTCGAGGGCCGGCCGCATGGCCACGTACGAATGGCAGTCGATCGCGGACGAGTTCCGCGAATACCTCGGCGCCCTGGCCGTCGAAACACCCGACCTCGACACCCCGGAGGCCATGGCCGCCCTCAAGGACGCTTCCGAGGCCGCGGTCGGCGCCGTCGCCTACGCCGCGTACCACCCGCACTGCACCTTCAACGTCTTCCTGGAGTACGTCAACTTCGGCATGAGCTACGACCCGGGTGACGACGCCCCCGAGGAGCGGGTCACACCGGGGGAGTGGATCGACGCGCTGTGCCTGGCGGTGCTCCGTGACAAGGCGAAGTGGCACGGCGAGGCCTTCCACTTCGCCCGGCAGAAGTTCGCCGAGCACGCACAGGGAACGCCCCTCGGCGAGCTCGCCACGGGGTTGACGGCCGTGGTCCTGGACGACGCCGGCGACGGGGAGTACCCGCCGAGCGCGCAGGCCAAGCTCCGCGCCGTCGACGCGGCACTGGACCGCATCCGTGCCCGTGCCGCAGAGACCGGCGAGCCCCTCCTGGACCGGCCCGACAGCATGGCGCTGCGCACGCTGCGCGCCCTGGCAGCGGAGGACCGGGAGGCCTTCAATGCCGCGCTCGCCGACCTCCTGACCAGGCACGCCACCCTGCACGGCCCGACGGCCTCCCCGAGCACCCTCCTCCCTCTCGTCCCCATCTCACTCGCCGCCGTGGCATACCGGACGCTGGGTTGGGCGCCGTCCGTCCACACGGACTACCTCCCGCACGCGCTGGTCACCGGCTTCGAGACGCGGGGACCCCGGGTCGGAGGGTTCGGCCGGGACCGGCGGCCGGACGCTGTCGCCGCGCTCGCCGCGGGCCCGCTGGTGGTGGAGCGGCCGGCCTGTGAGCGTGATGGGATCCCGCGGGTCGAGGCCATGTACGAGGAACACCTCCACGAAGCGTTCGCTCCCGTCGACGGCAAGCCCCTTGCTGTCTGGCGTCTGGGCAGCGTGCTGGAGGACCAGGAGCGCCTGTTCCAGTGGCGGGCAGGAAGCCCTGGCGACGTTGCGGACGCCCAGCTCACCACTCTTCGGCTGGCCTCTCAGATGGGGGCGGCCCTGTTCCGCGTCGCGCTGGCGGAGCCGGACACCGAGGTCGAGGTGTCCATCGGCGGGCGCACCCTGCGCTACCCCGCCAAGCGGGGTAGGGAAGCCGGTGCCGGGTACTGGCAGACGGCCGTCGCCTTCGCCCTGATCACCGGAGGGCGCGAGGATCTCGCCCCCTTGGTCCTCACCGGCCCCACCTTCGCAGGCCCGGACGGATCCGCATTTACCGCGTACCGCGAAGCGCTCCACGCCTACCTGACGGGTGCCGGGCCCGAGGCCGCCGCGCAGCGGGCGCTGCAGGAGGCCGAGAAGGCCAAGGACTGGGGCTTCGCGATGCCGCCGGCCGTGCTGCTGTCGCAGCTCGTGGAGGGCGACGAGGAGAGCTTCAACCTCGCCCTGGCCGACGCGCTCGAAACCCATCGCGCCTACTACCAGGTCGCCGACCGCGCCGACGGCCCCGAAGTCTCCGTCAACCTCGACGTCCTCGCTCTGGCCTGCCACGCCCGCCGCCGCGGCTGGGCCATCCGCGTGGAGTCCCCCTACCTGCCGCAGTACCTCCTGCGGGCCGCTGAACCCTTCTCGTAGGGCTTGGTCAGGTTCATTCTTAGAATCATTTGTCTTTCCGGGTGTGACGGCCGGGTTTCCGCTGGTCAAGCGTGAAGTTGCCTCCGCTGCAATAGAGATGACACGTCGTGTTCTCTCTTTGGCGGAGGTGCCAGATGCCGTCGGTGATGGGGTTGATCGAGGAGCGGGAGGTCGCTGCCCGGCAGCGGGTGGGGTTACTGCGGAACGAGCTGGACCGGCTTGTTGCCGAGCTGACTCGTCGGCGACTTCCGGGGGAGGTATCCCGTTCTCCACACACCGGATCGCCCCGTGGCCTGATGTATGTGCGCGGTGACGGTGAGCAGAACGGGCCGATGGGGCGGGTACGGGCTCGCCGGTGGCGCGGACCCAGCCGGAGGGAGGGCAGGCAACCCAGCTCATGCCGTGCCGGCGGATCACCGGATCGGGCGCGTTCGCGTCGACCCCGCTGCCGCACCCGCGAGAGGCGATGTCCCGAGCGGCGGCGTCCGAAGGGCAGGTCCACCTGCATGGCGCGGTCGTGGCGGGAGGGGCCGCCCGGCGGGTGCCGGACGACCCCTCAAGTCGCTGCCGAGTACGGTGCGCGGATCAGCCGTTGACGGTGAGGCGCGAGGCGCCGCCATTGATCTCGATGGTTCCGGTCAGGGCTGGCACGGTGCTGACCCGGCCTGCCGAAGCGCCCTGACCGGTGTTTCCGTTGGTCCAGTCCGAGCGAACGCTGCTTCCGTTCCCGTTGCGGAGGAGCACCCGAAAGACACCGCTCTTGTTGGAGTAGCCGTTGACCCAGGTGCCGCCGCTCTGGCTGCGGTGCACGGCAACCCAGTCGCCCTTGTACCAGGAGGAACCGTTGTAGGCCATCGTGCAGGAGATGTCGTCGTACGTCTGCTCCGGAGGGCAGCTCCGAACGGCGGTGAGCGCGGACTCCGCGTCGGTGGCCGCGGAAGCGGTTCCGGTGGCCAAGGGGCTCGCGAGGAGTGCGGTGGTGGCAAGACCGAGCAGAAGCTTGGTACGCATGGTGGGACGCCTTCCGTCGAGGTGTGCGCCCATCGGGCGCGTCCCACCGAGTATCGCCAGGCGCCATCAACGCCGGCTTTGGCGAGCGGTGCACGCTTTCTTGGCGTGGAGTGCACGAGTCTCTGTTGGGCACGCGTGCCTGCCCGAGGCCACGACCTCCCGCGGTGACGTCCAGGCCGAGCGAGGGCATCGACGTAGAGGTGTTGGGGCGTTCTAGATGACCGTCGAGGGCTGCGCGAGTTGCTTCCGGGTGCGGTCGGCGCCGCCCTCACCCGGCAACAGCGGCGAGCCCTGCCGCAGTGGCCCACCTCTACCTGGTTCGCCCCCGGAGCTCCACTGCCAGGTGTTGGTAGAACTCGGCGTCGCCAGTGAGCCCAACCGCTAGGGGATGTCGGCGATCTGCTGGACGGTCTTCCCCGGGCGTTCTGGCGGACGTAGCGGCCGGGCCGGGGCGAGGAAGGCGTGGGCCAGGGTGACGACGGCCTCGCAGTTCAGCCGTATCGCGGTGAGCGCGTCCCAACCGTCGGCGGTGTCAAGGTCCGCCACCAGGTAGCGGTGGCCCGAGCCGAGCCCGTCGACGAGGGTGCGGAGCCAGGTCCTTGCTCCGGGCGACCGCGGTGACGGCGTACCCGGTGGCGGCCCGTTACCGGGCGAAGGTCCGCCCCGTGCCGGTGCTGGGGCCGGTCACCAGCGCGCGCAGCGCTCTCACTTGTCGGCCGCAGGGATCGTGCCGGGCGAGAGGAGGAAGGAGACCTTCTCCATGACCGGCTGGCGCTGGGTGTTCTGGAAGGCGGCGATCCGTCACTGCCCGTCGGCCTCGCGGACCATCGTGTACGTCTGCACCTTGGTCAGCCCACCCGGCTTGTCGCCGGTGTAGGTGTCACCACGGCTGGTGACGAGGGCCGTGTCCGGGCCGGGGAAACGGATGCCGAGGAGGGAGTCGGCCAGCTTCGTGCCCTTGACGAAGCCGCTGAAGAGGGCCCGGTGGGCCTCGGTGATGTCGCAGCGGCCCTGGTAGTAGGTGTCCACGTAGGTGGTGTATGTGGCGTCCTGCGTGAAGAGGGGTCCGTAGGCGTCGGCATCCTCTCTGCCCCAGGCCTGGGCCAGCGAGGACAGTACTGCGCACACCGCATCGCGGTCGTAGTCGCCGGTGGCCGTGACAGCGGTGCACTCCCCGGACCCCGAGCCGCTCCCGCTCCTCGACCAGGCCCCAGCCCCTGGGCAGGGACCGCCACTCGGCCCCGCGCTCTTGTTCACCGACCCGCGGTGCGAAATAGCCGATGCTCTCGTCCGGGGTGTGCTGGCGGTGCAGATGCAGGCGCTGCTGGCGGGATGCGCGGAGCCTGGGGAAACTACTCGGCCAAGGGCGAGATCCTCTGCGAAGAACAGGTACCTGTCAGTCGTGAGTGCTTTCGTCGTCAGCAGCGGGCGACTACGCACACGGTGTTTTTGCGGATGGTGGTGGCCATGTTCATGTTCCTCTCGTACGTGGCGAGCGAACGGGCCACCCAGGTGGCCGGGTGCGGCGGCGGGACCGAAGTCCGGTCACCTCCGTTTGGTGGGACTCGAACTCTCGTCTGGGCCGATGGCTCCCAAGCTTTCGCAGGTCAGGGGCTGTTGCGCTGCAGCGATTGAGTGGCGAACCAATCCGCCGAGAGACGGGGTAGGCGTGAAGCCGCCTTGTACACCGCGTGGCCACGAGTGTCACCACGACTCCGCTGCCCATTTCTGCTGCCAGCGCTCGCATTTGGCGTGGAGTGCACCCCGAGCTGACCGGCAGGGTGCTCGCCCCCAATCGCTGGGTGCCTGAGCATGAATGTGGACCTGGTGACCAGATGGGCTAGGGGGCGCGATGACAGCCAGAGAAGTGGAATCAGAACTGTCCGTCTCCGTATCCACCAACAGCGTCAGCGAGAGGGACGGCTTCGAGTGGTGGAACGGGATGGTCAGCGAAGCGGTCGGGGCGGTGTCGATCACCAGCCAGCATGCCGACCGCTTCAGAGGAGCAGCGACGTCGCTGCGTCTGCCACAGACCGAGGTGTCCTCGTTCTCCTTCTCGCCGATGTCGGCCCAGCGGGCACCCGTGGACATCCGACGCTCCGACCCGGACTGCTACTTCCTCTTCCTGGTCCACGGCAGCCCAATGGGGCTGGAACAGCGCCGCAGCAACACCCTGCTCAGGGCCAGAGACATGGCCCTGTTCGACACCTCCCAACCTCTGGCGTGCGAGTTCGAGGATCACAGCAGGCTCTCGCGCGTCACCCTGCTCCGGCTGCCCAGAACCGCCCTGCCGCTCCCACCCGACCGGATCGACAGACTTCTGGGCACCCGCCTGCCCTCCCGCACAGGAGCGGGCGCGCTCCTCGCCGGCTACCTGGCCGGCCTGCGCGAGAGCACCGACCGATGCGAAGCCGACGAGCTACAGCGCCTGGGCGCCATCGCGGTCGATCTGGCCACCGTCTTCCTGGCCAGCCGGCTCGACAGCGCCCCTTCCCTCCCGGCCGAGACCCGCCACCAGGCTCTGCTCGCCCAGATCCAGGCCTTCATCGATCACAACCTGGCCGACCCCGATCTCACTCCGGCCACCATTGCAGTACACCACCACATCTCCGTACGCCTACTGCACCAGCTGTTCCAGCAGCAGCCGGAGACGGTTGGCGGCACGATCCGCCAGCGCCGACTGGAGCGCAGCCGAGCTGATCTCACCAATCCGCGGATCGCGCACCGGAGCATTGGCCAGACCGCAGCCCGATGGGGCTTTCGCCACCAGGCGCATTTCGCCCGCGCTTTCCGCCTTGCGTACGGAATGTCTCCCAGCGACTTCCGACGCTCGGTCGGCATGTGACGCAACGCGTCGGGGGACCTTGACCGACGGGGCTGACCTGCGTAAACGCTTCCGCGGCGGGCGAAGTGACTGTGGAGGGGGCACCGGCGGCAAGCTCCCCTCACGGCAACATGCGCCGGTCACACCGCTACCACCGCTGACTCCTGCGCGTCTTCTACCTCTCCGTCCGGATGGCTGCCCGCTTCTGCCCCACGTCGAAGACCTTCTACGACCGCAAACGAGCCGAGGGCAAGAGACACAAGCAGGAGATTCTCGCGCTCGCCCGCCGTCGCCTCGACGTTCTCTGGGCCCTCATACGCGACCAACGCCAATGGACAGCCCAGCCACTTCAACCGGAACCAGCCGCGGCATGACGACCACGTGCTTGTCAGCGGACGCGGAACGCACACCCGTCAGCGTCGTTCCTGAGCGCCCGCCGTAGGTTCCCGGCCATGGACACGAACACACGGCCCGATGCGATTGAACTGATCCGGCTGGCCGACCCTGGCCAGAGCGTCACCGTTCGTTTGCGTTCAACCGAGCCCACCCTCGAAGGCCTGGGGGGCCGGTACTACGACGCGGAAGCCGTCGTCACAAGCGGCTTCGTGAACGGAACCGTCTATCTCGGGTCGACTCCGAGGACCTCTCAGACTGGGGCCAGCTTCTGGACGCCATCGAGGAGAACGAGCAGGAGGCCGACCTCGACGAGCCGTTCACGGCGGACTGGCCCCGATCCGGCCGCACGGCCTACCTCCGATTCATTGCCGACGACCCCTACGTGGTCGAAGTCCATGACGGGCCCAGCACCCAGATCGTCGTCTCCGTGCCGCTCGACATGAGCGAAGAGTGGATAGCCGAGTCCAGGGAGCGTCTGGCGGCTGCCCGAGCCGTTCTCGGCGTGGGCACAGAGGACCACTACGGCGCACGTCCCTGACCACGAGCTCGCCTTCCCGCACCACTCCGACTGCTTGACAACGACGATGGGGAATCAGTCAGACCAGGGCAGGGCTGGTGACGCCTGTCCGCGTCGTGGCACAGGTCCGTCAGGCGCGTTGGGCGACTTCGCCGGCCGGCTTTGGAGGCCGTCGGCCGTAGTGCGTCCAAGCGGCCCTCGGCGTACGAAGGTGTTCCAGGGATGATGGCGTCGTTTCGCCGGGAAGGAGAGCCCCGTACCCTCATTGTGGAGGCTGACGTGGCGGATCTGCACGACTGCGGCGGCATCGTCCCGACGTCCTGGTGCCCGGAACACGGGAGCGCTGCGCCCGCGATGGAGTGGCACCCCTAGGCGGGATCCGTTTGCACGGACCTGTTCCTGGACCTCCTAAGGGACGAGGACGACCTTCCCGAAGTTACGGCGCTGCTCGATCAGGGTGTGGGCTCGGGCGGCGCCGTTGAGGGGGATTTCCTCGTGTACGGCGATGCGCAGGGTGCCGGCGGCGTGCATCTGCCAGAGCTCGCGCAACCAGCGGTCGTAGAGTTCGGGTTTCCCGGTGGCGATGGCCCGCATCTGGAAGCCGATCATCGAGGCGCCGCGGACCAGGAGTTCGTACGCCTCGACCGTGCCGCCGCCGGAGCTGAAGGCCACCAGGCGGCCACCCGTGGCCAGGGCCCGTACGGCGGGTCCGAGCAAGTCGCCGCCGACGCCGTCGAGAATCACGTCGTACGGGGCGCCCCAGTCGGCGTCCTCGTAGAGGATGACCTCGTCGGCGCCCAGCCCTCGGACGAAGTCGGCCTTGGCGGCGCTGCTGATGGCGGCGACGACGCGTGCTGCCCCGCCAGCCTTGGCGTATTGGAGGGCGAGCGTGCCCACTGCGCTGGCCGCCGCCGTGACCAGGACTGACTCGCCGGGCTCCATGCGCGCGGCTTCGTAGGCACCGCGCGCCACCAGCCCACTGCGGACCAGTGCGACCGCCTCCACGGCGGTCGCACTGTCTGGGATCGGGGAAGTCATGGCGGTGTTCAGAACCGCGAATTCGGCGTAGGCGTTGGCGAAGCACAGCCCGGTGACGCGGTCTCCGACGCCGAAGGCGGTGACTCCCGCACCAGTGGCGACGATCTCCCCGGTGACCTCGCCGCCGAACGGGATCGGCTCGCTGCCTTCCCGCACCTTGCGCACGGTGGGGAGGGTCACCCCGATCGCTTCGACCCGGATCAATACTTCCCCGGCTCCTGCCTCGGGTCGGTCGACCTCCTCGGCGAACAGCACTTCGGGTCCACCGTTGACCTCATGGCGAATGCGCAGCACAGGACCTCCCTGATCCAGACTCATTGGATGCCCCAACGATAGGGTGAATATCATTGGGGAGTCCAATGATATTTAGGTAGGCTGAGCACATGACCTCGGACCTCCAGCGCATCCAGTCCCTGCCGACATGGCTCGTCGGCCGTGTTGCGGCGCGCGGCAGGGCCATGGTTGCCGACGCGATCGCCGCGGAGGGGTTGAAGCTCATACATCACGCGGTACTGGCCGCGACGGCCGAGTACGGGCCCGTCACCCAGGCAGACCTGGGCCGTCGGCTGGCCGTCGACCCCAAGGACATGGTCGGTATCCTCAACCACCTCCAGAAGGAGGGCCTCGTCCTGCGCGCTCCCCATCCCTCCGACCGTCGCAAGAACGCCGTCACCGCCACCCCGGAGGGCGCGGCCGTCCTCACCCGCTGCGGAGCTCTGGCCGAAGCCGCCAATGCCCAACTGCTGGCACCACTCACCCCGGATGAGCAGAAGCAGCTGATGGCACTGCTGACGCGGCTGCACGAAGCAGCGGAGATCCTGGCCTGATCACGCATGATCCATCGGACCGCTGCTACTGATGGTTTCAGAATGGATTGTGATGCTTGGGTGCAGGCGCGGTCTGGAGTGCGCCATCCACGGCGTCGCGCCCCGGCCGGACCCGGGCGCACTGTTCGCCTGGCACTGATAGGTCAGCGGCACTCGCTATCGTCCAGGCCATGACCTCGAGCGATCATCTGCTCGGCCTGATCCAGTCCACCCCGGAGATCGATCTGCTGCTGCGGTCATCGTTCGGCTTCGACATCCACCGGAGGCACTATGGCGATGGCTTCAGGCTCGCCTCGGGTGCGCAGCTGGAGGTGATCGCCGGGGAGTCCGCCGGTGGGGAGTACTTCCTGTGCGCTGAGCAGAATGGCCGCCGGCCTTGTCCGCAGCCCTGTCGCTGCGTGTCGTCCCCATCACTGACCTCGTCATCCGGTTGCACGCAGCCGCCTCGAAGGCCGAACCGGACTACGTCGTGACCGACCGTGACGGACAGGTGTTCGACCCGCCGTTCGGCGAGCACGTAGAGCCTCGCCACGGTGGCTGGCGCTGAACCCGGCCGGCTGCTGCCGTCAGTCGCATCGACACCGGCATCTCGGCCGGTATCTGACAATGCGTCGGGCAGACTCTTCTAGGTGTCTGCCGACCTTGTTCCCGACGACTTCTGGGAACGCATAGCTCCGCTCCTCCCAGCCCGGCCTACCCGACGCCATCGATGTCTGACGGCAGTCACAACAGTCGCTCTGCAAGGTAGCGCTGGAATTGCCACAACGGGCGCTCCAGATGGGAGAACCGGCCGTTGGACGGCGCCGGGTGTGAGGCCAGGCCGCGCTGGACGCCGCGGATGGCCACGAGATCCTCTTCCTGGATCTGCGCGATCTGGGCGCGCATGGCGGCCAGCTCCTCCGCGAAACCGGGAGTGCTCTGCGCTCCGGGTGGGACCATGGCCGTGATCTGTGTGTTGTGGGTGGCGGGACCGGTGGGCAGCCAGCGGATGCCGACCGCGCTGTTGGGCAGGACCGCCAGGACGAACTGCGGGAAGATGCCGGCAATGAGCATTCCCGGCTGCGATTCCCGACGGTGAGAAGAAGGTCTCCCGAGGCCGGTGCCGCCCTGCTCGGGGTCGGAGAGCGGCGTGAACATGGTGAACCACCGGCCGTCGCATTCGTCGACTTCCGTGTTCCGTCCCGGCAGTACCGGATCCAGGGTCGCCGCATGCGTGCCCATGTGGTGGTAGTTCTCCGAACCGTTCTCCACCGCCACTTTCCAGTTGGCGGGTACGCCTTCCCAGGTCTGGGTGTGGACACTCACCCAGTCGGCGATGCCGTGGCTGCTCAGGCGCAGGTCCAGCCCGCGCAATGCGGGTGCTGCCGGTGCCGCGTCGGGGTCGAGGTTGAGCATGACGAAGCCGTTCCAGACCTCGACGCGGTGGGCCGGGAGCCGGCAGCTGGCCCGGTCGAAGTCGACGCGCTGCATCAACGGAGCACCGGCGAGCTGTCCCGCATAGTGGCCGTTCAGCCGGTAGGTCCAGGTGTGGTACGGGCACGTGAGCCGTTCCAGGCAGCCGCGCTCGGGCGTGTTCTCCGGTGGCAGGAGGTCCATGAACCGGTGGCGGCACACCCGGGACAGGGCATGGAGCTCGCCCTCCTCGTCCCGCGTGATCACCAGCGGTGTGCCGAGGATGTCCAACCGCAGATAGCTTCCCGGCTGTGGAATGTCCTCGGTTCGTGCCACGCAGAGCCACTCGCGCCGGAAGATCCGCTCGACCTCCCATTCGTACATCTCGGGGGAGGTGTAGGCGTGGGGTGGCAGTGTCTGGCCGCGTTCAAGTGGGAGCGTGGCCAGACGCTGAAGTTCCGCGAGCGTCTCACGCAGGGCCCCGGGGGCGGATGCGGGGTTGGCGGGCTGCTTGGCCGTGGTGTGGTGGACGGTCATGGTGATCGGCCTTCCTTTCTGGTGATCAGGGGTGTCGAACCGAAGAGGGACAGAGCGTGCTGGCGCCGGTAGCGGCGGCTGTAGGAGACGGTGGCGAGGAGGACAGCGCTCAGCAGCGCCAGTCCCTTGGCCCGGTTGACTGCTGGAACCGTTTCCACCGGCATGAGCAGGGCGAGGAGCATTCCGGCAGCGCTGTCCAGGAGTTGCGCGCAGCCCCACAGCACAGTTAGCCGGGTCAGTCCGCTGCGCAGCGCGGGCGAGGCGTCCCAGGCTGCTTCCCGGGCGGCTGCGCTGGTGGGCGCGTGCCAGGACTGGCCGGCTTGGAAGGCGAAGGGCTTCGCCGCGAGAAGCGAGCCCAGTATCCAGAGCCCGGCAGCCGTCCCGAGTCCGGCGTCCTTGACGAGGATGACCCGTGGACTGCCGGTGAGCAGCGACGTCACAATGCGTACCGCCAGCATGCCGATCATGAACGCCTCGAAGCTGTTCACATGGCGCTGCGTGGCGGCCCGGACAGCCATGTGGACTGCGGGGACCGCCCCGCTGAGCGTCAGTGCCAGCCATTGGCTGATCCCCTGTGCCCGCAGAACGTAGAACACGGCCAGCGGGAGAACCACGGCGACTAGCATCGCAGTGGCCGCTGCCCGCCACGTCGGGATCTTGTGTGCTTCGGTCCGGCCGTTCAGTGATGCCATACGAAAAACCGTAGGGACCGGCCAAGATCATCAAATCGACATGGTGGGCGATATGTGCGTACATCCTTCGATGTACCGTTTTATTCTGATTCATCCATGTGTGCTTGTGGCGGGGCGATGCGGGGTTCGGCCGGAAGGCTCCGTGAGGTCAGGCTCCGGAGTGGTTCGGCTTCTGCTGCGATTCCGGGAGCTGGGTGCGGCATGTCCGGCATGGCGGGGGCGTCGGGGCGCCGTACCGGGCAGGGGGGATCCGTGCCGGGCGCAGGGTCGGTCTGGCTGGGTGTCGGGTGGGTTCCTGCGGGCGGGGCGTGGTGGTCCGCTCGTTCGTGCTGCTGCCTCCCCGTCCGCCGGTGCGGAGGTGTGGGTGCGGGCGGCGCGCCGCAGCTCGACGCCGCCGGCCCGCCGGGCGGCGAGGGCCGCCCAGTAGGGGGGTGTACGGGTCCTCGGAGAGTGTGATCAGTCGACGCCGCAGCCCGTCGTACCGGCGCCGGCGGGGGCCTGTGCGAGTTCGGCGTCGGTCTCCTGTACGCCTTTTGTGGCGTGATCAGGTCCACGGGGAAGCGGGTCGTGGTCTCGCGCCCCAAGTGAAACATGTGTTCGATTTACCTGTCGGCGCCCCATGTCGGCCATCCGACGCGCATGTGACTGAGCGTCCCACTTTGATCACTGGGCGCTTTGGGGTGGTCATTCTGAGCGCGACGTTCGCGCAGGGCGTGAGCCGTGACGCAGTAGTTGGAAGCCAGCCACCGGGATGTGTCGTTGGACATCGAGATGTCACGGCCGACCCAGTCCACGACCGAGGCCGCGCCGCCGTTCGGGAACGGGCGCGCGCTCACGACCGTCTCTTCCCCTGGGTGATGCGACGGAACCGGCCGCCGTCGACCGAACGACAGGAGCCCTCCGTGCCCGCGCTACGCCGCCCGTCCCGCGTGACGGCGATCTACCTCATCCTGGCCACCGTACTGCTGGCCGCCGGCGACTTTGCCGTCCGGCAGGGACCGGTGGCGGGCCTTCTCCCCGAAGCGACATGGGGCGGCTGGCGGTCCCAAGAGGTGCTGCACTGGTCGGCGCACATCCGAGTCAACGTTTGGGCGCACGCCGCCGAGGCGGAGATCCACATGGGCAAGGCCGAGTCGATCACGCTCATGGCGTACGGCGAGGACGCCCACGGCGCCACGAGCATGGACCCCACTGCCTTCACCCTCACCCCCGACGGGAAGCTCACCGGGCGCGAACTCACTTTCACTGGCTGATACTTGACGGAGTGACCGCTTGGCCGCGGGGTTCACTCAAAGACTCGGCGCGTTGGCCGGCCCGACCTGCCAGGTGTACGCAAACCCGAACGGCCTCTCGCGGCCGGCCCGGGCGGCTCGGTGGTCGTGCAGACCCGCCGCGGGGCGCTGGTACAGGACCGATGGCCGGACCTCGTGGCGGTCGCCGAGGCGCAATTGCCGCACGGCCTGGTCCTCGGGGAGTCTCCGCCTCACCGATGCTACGGAGGACAAGCCCAGCGCCGTTCTGAAGCCGCGCTCGGCCGGTTCGGCACAGGCAGCGGCGTCCTACAAAGAGGCGCAACGTTGAGATCGAACATGGATACACTCGGTGAGTGTCTGATAGCCGGCCTCCCGGAACACTAGGGCTGGACCTGCGCCGCGAGGGCTCGCGCTCATGCGGGCTTTGCGGCCAGTACCGCACGATGACGAAGGCGCACGTGCCGCCACAGAAGGCGGGCGACAGGGCCGAGGGCGGCCGTGCCATGGTGCGTGTCCATAGTCGTCAGCGCAGTAACGGCCTTCCGACGAAGGGCGGTATGTGGCTGCGGGCGCCATGCGGGACTGCAACAGCCTCGCCGGCAGACGCTACGACGAGCCTCCGCGCCGTTCCCGGCGCAGCGCGCCGTGCACCGACTTCGCGCGTTGGCTGTTGACCCACGCCAGGACGCATCACCTTCTGTACCTGCCGCGCCCTGAGCCCGCCCCACCAGTTCGTCTGGCACCGGGGCGGGTTTGCACGTTCAGCACTGATCGGCACGTTCGCCACCACGCCGCACTTGCGGCAGCTGTTCCCCGGGCTCGCCGATGACCTCCTGCAACAGCGGCCCTCACATCACCATGCCGGATGGTGCAGTACTGCGGATGGCTCTCTACCCAGCACGGCAGCGTCTGATGCGGGCGGTCACGGCGGAGAGCCGTCCGGAAGGGCCGGAGTCTCCGGGTGACGTACGTCGCCGCTGCCGAGCAGGACGCGGGCTCGGACCCGCATCGGCTCGTCGCCGCGCCGGGACAGCAGGACCAGCTCGTCGACCCGGGCCGTCATGGGGCCGAGGAGGGCCTCTGCCTTGCGGGCGAGGGAGCGCGGGTTCGGAGTACGGCCGAGGGACAGGTGCGGGGTGAAGCCGTGCGCGTGCGATCCGCAGAGCGGGAAGCGAAGCTCGAGGGACTCCCGCAGCCGCTCCCAGGGCTCGGGGTCGGCGGCGGCCGGGTTGAGCCAGACGGTGGCGTCCTCGCGGTGTCCGAACCAGTGGACGCCCGCCAGGCGGGCGGTGAATGGCGGCGTCTCGGCGAGCGCCGCGGCGACCAGTGGCAGGGCCCGGGCGAACTCGGCCTCGGGGACGAAACCGAAGACCACGTTGACGTGCGGCGGCCAGCGGCGGATCTGTCGATCGTGTTCGCGGCGAATGTGCTGGATCGGCGGCCACAACTTTGCCGGCGGCAGCCAGGCGACGGCGGTGCGGTTCGTCGACGGGACGGCGAGGACGTCGCCGGGGGCCGGGGCCGGTACGGGACCGACCGGCTCGACGAGGGCCTCGTCCAGCCGGTCGACGCCGCAGGCGCGGTCCCAGACGACCTGTCCGTCTGCCTCGAAGAACACCACCCGGTGCCAGGGGATCTCCCCGCCCGGCACGAAGTCGCCGAGCAGGACCCGCTTCGGCGGGGCCCCTCGCTCGGCGATCCCCATCACGAACCGCTCGGGGTCGAATCGCGGGTCCCACAGCACCCGGTGGTAGATCTCGTCGCTGGTGTGCACGTCGGCACCTGCCCTCGACTATCAGGGTGACGCGCGCCCGGTCGGCCCTGCAAGTCAGCGCCCGGCCCGCCCACGTCGCTGCGCGGGGCTGAATCCGGGCGTTGCAGCGCTGGGCCAGTAGGTGCTGCGACGGGCAACCCGGCGCTGTGGACCGAGGCCGGAGGCCGCGGTGACCCGCCGTCGTGCGGGGCCATCAGCAGTGGTCGGACCACCAGGACCGGCGGCTCCCGCCCAAGGACGCTGCCATGATCACCACCTGGCCCCGTTCAGCCACGACGCGGCGCGGGTCCTGTCGGCCCGTTGTGCCTCCCCTCAACGGCCGGCCCGCGCGCCGTCGGCGGAGCAGTCGGAGTGGACAGTGTCCGATTCCCACGGCGGCCGCCGCATACCCGGCTCGGTCCAGGCCGCCAGGGCCTCGCCGTCGACACAGACGATGCCGCACGTGGCGGCGTACTCGAGGGCGGGTGCGGTGAAGTAACTGGTGGTGACGATGATCGCGACGTCGGCGTCGTGGACGGCGAAGCACGTCCCGCCGAAACGCTGGAGGTCCTGCGAGCCCACCCGGTTGTCCTCGGCGTAGTGCTTGCACTGCACGATGACGCGCAGCCCGTCCGGGGTGGTGGCGATCACGTCGGCGCCCAGGTCGCCCGCGCCGCCCACCACTTCCACCGGGGTGCAGCCGTCGCGTACGCAGAGAGCGGGGACGGTGTGCTCGAAGCCGTCGGCATCGACCGCGCCATGATCCGGCGCGTCGGCTCCCACATCCGGCGGATCCGTCGCGGGCCGCGCACCCGGCGCGCAGCGCACGCCCGGGTCGGGCGGTGCCGTGGGACGACGCCTGACGGGGTGCATGCTCCACCCGGCGAAAGCCACGCCGATCAGCAGCACCGCCGCCGCGGCCACCGGCAGGACCGGCATCCGCGTCCCGGCCGCCGAGGCGGCCTTGACGAAGACGGCCAGTCCACCCACGCCCGTACCGGCGAGTCCCACGGCGAGCACCAGATCGCGCCCGAGCGTCGCGCCGCGCCGCGGGACCCCGCTCCTGCCCATCCTCGATGCCACGGGGTCAGCGCCTACGGCCCCGGCCCCGGCCCCGTCCGCGGACCGCCCACCCGTGGCCGATGCCGGCGACGTGGAGCGCGAGCGCGGCGAGACCGATCAGCATGAAGTTGGTGGAGCTGAACACGTCGTTCGTGCCGATGGTGGCGGCGTTGATCAGGAATGCGATGAACAACAGCACTGCGGCGGTGATGCCGAGCATGTCCATGCTCCTTTCGGTCGGTGACGGCCGTGTTCCCCGCGCGGGCCGGATCATGAGCGGCCGCTCCCGTGAGAATTCCGCCGGCTGAGCCGCGCTCCCCGTTGGCGGCGGAATGAACCACGCCTCCCACGCCAGGGCGCGACCCCGGCACTCCCGGGAAGGCTTGGCGCGCGGTCTTCGGGACACAAGAGGGGTGTGCTGAAGACACTGATCCTGCCCGGCGCCGCAGCGGCGCTCGCCGCCGTCGCCGCCGTCGTCGTCTCGCCCTGGTGGTGGGCCGTGGCCGTTCCGTCGCTGCTGCTCGTCCTTTTGGCCTCGCACGACCTCCTGCAACGCCGGCATTCCCTCCTGCGGAACTACCCCCTGCTCGGTCACCTCAGGTTCGCCCTGGAGGCGCTGCGGCCGGAGATCCAGCAGTACTTCATCGAGCGGAACATCGACGGCAGCCCGTTCGACCGTGACACCCGCAGCATTGTCTACGAGCGGGCCAAGGGCACCGACGCGGAGGAGCCGTTCGGCACCGAACGCGACCTCCTCCGGCCCGGCAGCGAATACCTCACGCCGTCCATGGCCCCGCACCCGGTACGCGCCGATCCGCCCCGGGTCCGGGTCGGCGGACCCGACTGCACCGAGCCGTACGACATGTCCCTGCTCAACGTCTCGGCGATGAGCTTCGGCTCCCTGTCCGCCAACGCCGTCCTCGCCCTCAACACCGGCGCACAGCTGGGTGGTTTTGCCCACGACACCGGCGAAGGCGGCGTGTCCGAGTACCACCGGCGCCCCGGCGGGGACCTCATATGGGAGATCGGCACCGGATACTTCGGGTGCCGTACCGGCGACGGGGGCTTCGACGAGCGGCAGTTCGCCGAGAAGGCCGCACACCCACAGGTCAAATGCGTGTCGCTGAAGATCAGTCAGGGCGCCAAGCCGGGCATCGGCGGCGTGCTGCCCGGTGCCAAGGTGAACGCGGAGATAGCGCAGGTGCGCGGGGTGCCGCAGGGGGAGACCGTCATCTCGCCGCCGTTCCACCGCGTGTACTCCACCCCGCGCGAACTGGTGTGCTTCCTGGCCCGCATGCGGGAGCTCGCCGGCGGGAAGCCCGTGGGGTTCAAGCTGTGCGTCGGCTCGCGTCGCGAGTTCCTCGCCGTGTGCAAGGCCATGCGGGAGGCGGACGTCACCCCCGACTTCATTGTCGTCGACGGGGCGGAGGGCGGAACGGGCGCGGCACCCCTGGAGTTCGCCGATCACGTCGGCCTGCCGCTCGGCGACGGCCTGATGACCGTCCACAACGCCCTCGTCGGCTCCGGGCTGCGCGACCGCATCCGGATCGGAGCCTCCGGAAAGATCGCCACCGGAAGCGACCTCGTCAAACGTCTGGTCCAAGGCGCCGACTACACCAATTCGGCCCGCGCCATGATGTTCGCGATCGGCTGCATCCAGGCCCAGCGCTGCCACACCAACACCTGCCCCGTCGGGGTCGCCACCCAGGACGAGCGGCGCGCCCGGGCCCTGGACGTCGGTGACAAGGCGCAGCGCGTACGGCGCTACCAGGAGGCGACCGTCAAGAGCGCGCTGCAGATCATGGCGGCCATGGGCGTCGACGATGCGCGCGGACTGCACCCCCACATGCTGCTCCAGCGGGTGGACCCGCACACCGTCCGCTCGTACGCCGAACTGTACGCCTGGCTCGCCCCCGGAGAACTGATCGCTTCGCCGCCCGAAAGCTGGGCAGCCGACTGGAAGGCGGCCGACCCCGGCCGCTTCACCCACTCCACCTCCTGAACCGGCCGCTGAACCTGCAAACGAAGGGCAGTCCCGTGGCACGTACCGTCGCCCACGTCATCGTCGACGCACTCGAGGAACTCGGCGTCCAGCACGTCTTCGGCGTCGTCGGAGACGCCCTGAACCCGCTGACCGACGCCATCCGCACATCCGCCGGCCTGAACTGGGTCGGCTGCCGGCACGAGGAGGCCGCGGCCTTCGCCGCCTCGGCGCAGTCCCAGCTCTCCGGGATCCTCGGAGTGTGCATGGGCACGGTGGGACCCGGATCCGTGCACCTGCTCAACGGCCTCTACGACGCCGCCAAGAGCCGCACGCCCGTCCTGGCCATCTGCGGCCAGGTCCCCCTGGCCGAGATCGGCAGCGACTACTTCCAGGAGGTCGACAACGACCTCCTCTTCCGCGACGTCGCCGTCCACCGGGCCACCGTCACCTCCCCGGACCAGATGCCGCGCCTGCTCGAATCGGCCGTACGCGCCGCCGTGACCCAGGGCGGAGTGGCCGTCCTGACCGTCCCCGGCGACCTTGGCGATCAGAAGCTGAGCGACGACAGGCCCACGCGGTTCGCCCTGGACCGCGCCGTCACCCGGCCCGACGACCCGGCCCTCGCCCGGGCCGCCGAGCTGCTGAACGCCGCGTCCCGGGTGACGCTCCTCGTCGGCCAGGGCGCCCGCGAGGCCCGTACCGAGGTCCTGCGGACCGCCGAGCTGCTGTCGGCCCCCATGGTGCTCACACTGAAGGCGAAGGAGGGCTTCGAGGAAGACAACGCCTTCCAGGTGGGCCAGACCGGCCTCATAGGCAACCCCGCCGCCGCCCACGCGCTCGACAGCGGGGACGTGCTCTTCATGCTGGGGACCGACTTCCCCTACCGGGAGTGGTACCCGAAGGACGCCAAGGTGATCCAGGTCGACGCGCGCGAGGACCACCTGGGACGACGCACCCCCGTGGACGTGGGCCTGGCCGGCGACGTCGGCGCCACGCTGCGGGCCCTGCTGCCGCTGTTGAAGGCGGTCCCCGACCGCGCGCACCTCGACGACGCCCGGGAGCGCTTCCTCCACTGGCAGGAGGGACAGCAGCGGCTGGCCGACCCCGCACACGAGCACCGCTGGACCGGGAAGCTGCGGGCCGTCCTGGACAACCGCGAGCACGCCGTCCGCCCCGAGGCGCTGGCCGCGGCGGTGGACGCCTACGCCGACGCCGACGCCGTCTTCACCTCCGACACCGGCATGGCCACCGTCTGGCTCTCCCGCTTCGTCACCATGCGGGGCGACCGCCGCCTGATCGGCTCGTACAACCTCGGCTCGATGGCCAACGCGATGCCCCAGGCCCTCGGTGCCCAGCTGTGGGCACCCGACCGGCAGATCGTCGCGCTCTGCGGGGACGGCGGGCTGAGCATGCTGCTCGGCGACCTCATGACCATCAAGACGTACCGGCTGCCGGTGAAGCTCGTCGTCTTCGACAACCGCCGTCTGGGCATGGTCAAGCTGGAACAGGAGCAGGCGGGCCTGCCCGAATTCGGTACGGAACTCGACAACCCCGATTTTGCCGCGGTTGCCACGGCCCTCGGCCTGACGGGGATCCGGATCACCGACCCGGCCGAGCTCCACGCGGGCGTGCGCCGGGCCTTCGAGACGCCGGGGCCGGTCCTGCTGGACGTGCTCACCAACCCGGAGGAAGTGGCCGTACCCGGGAAACCGACCGTGGCCCAGGGCTGGGGTTTCGCCATGGCCAAGGCCAAGGAGCTCCTGCCGGGCCGTGAAGGTTGACGGCACCGGAGGAGTTGTTCTCACGTGACCGAGCGCGTGTGGAGTTACAAGTCGACGTCGGGCCACCTGGACACCTGGCCGGTACCGATCTCATCGGCTACAAGGTAGAGGCGGTCGACGGAAGCATCGGCAAGGTCGACGAACACCCCGACGAGGTCGGTGACGCCTACCTGGTCGTCGATACAGGGGTGTGGATCTTCGGCAAGGAAGTGCTCCTGCTGGCCGGCACCGTGATCTCGATCGACCCGGAGCAGCGGACGATCCACGTGGAGCGCACCAAGGAACAGATCAAGGTCTCCCCGGAGTTCCACGGGGACACGCACCTCGGCGACGCGGGCGACCGTGTGCTGCGCGCGCGCACGTCCGTAGCCCGCTGTCAGTCGTCTCCGACTCCGTCTCCGGCACGGGTGAGCGAGGCGACGAGGAAACCTGCGACCGCTGCCCAGACGGCAGCGGTGGGGCCCGAGGTGGCCCACCCGACGATGCCGAGCACCACGGCCGTGCCGGTTCCGATCGCCCATGCGCGTCGGTCGGTCAGGAAGGCCCACTGCCTTCGTCCGCTCCCGGGCACGCGGATTTCGGCGACCGCGGTCCTGATCACCAAGGCGGCCACGACGATCGCGACGGTGAGCAGGGTGATCGTCATGCCGCCTCCAGGTTCCGATCAGCCGCAGTCCGCACCGGCGGGTACCGGCCGGGTGCGCCGGTGGATAGGGGATGCCGTAGGCGTCCGCATCCATGGTCTCTTCATGGTCTCTTCCTCGAGCGACACTCGCAAAGGATGTTGCGGCGGCACAGAGCCGCCGGCGAGCATGCCCGTGTCAGCTCTTCGTACGCCTTCGGAGGCGCCCACGGGAGTCGAGGCGTGACAGCCGTCGTTGCTCCCGCGGTGCCCAGCGACGTACGCGCTCGGGATCCAGCGGAGTGCCATGGCCGACATGGAGGCGGCCGGGGCCGAGTTCGAGCACGGCGCGCAGGCTCGTGAGGTTGCCCAGGGGGTCGTGATGGAAGGGCGGGTTCGCCGGCGTGCCGGGGATGAGGCCCATGGAGGAGTTGGCCACGAGGTCACCGGTGACGAAGTCCCCGTCCTCGGTGAGATCGGAGACGGAGCCCGCGGTGTGCCCGGGGTGGGCATGATCCGTCCCGCCAGCCCGAAGTCCGACAGGTCGGTTTCGCCGCGACGTGAAGCTTCCTGTTCCTGTTCCTGTTCCTGTTTCTCAGGCGACCCATGGGTCCCGTCGGGAGGTACGGCATCAGCGATCGGCCGGTGCGGAAGGGTTCGAGGTCGGCGATGTGCCCGGCGACGGGTGCGCCCGTGGCGTCCGCTGCCCGGCGTACCGGCGTCGACGAGGACGGGGCGTCGACCCAGCAGCAGGTAGGCGTCGACCGCGTGCTTGCCGAGCACCGGAATTGGAATGATCTTCGTGCCAGACATGAGGGCCTTTCGTGCACGGGCCGGGCGCGGGCATGCCTCGGCATCCGCCGGCCGCGGGCAGGGCGGACCAGGGCCGACGGGCAGTGAGGGTGGTCGGTAGGGGAGGGGCCGGCTTCAGCGGAAGCGGCGGCGGTATGCGGCGGGGGTCGTCCCCAGGTGCCGTTGGAAGCACGGGTGGAGGGTTTGCAGGGAGCCGAGGGCGCTGGCGGTGGCCACCTGCGGCAGACCGGCGTCGCTCTCCTCGAGGAGGCGCCGTGCGGCCTCCAGGCGGGCCGACTCCACGCAGGCGGCGGGCGTGCTGCCGGTGCGCTGCGCGAAGAGCCGTGAGAAGTGCCGGGTGCTGAGGCTGCCAGAGGCCCGGCGCCCGGAAGGCTTACGGCGGGGAGATGAGTGTGCTGTGGTGGAAGCCGAGTCGAGGGTCGTGCCACCAGGGGAGCCCGTCGACGTACTGCTGTAGTTGTGGCATGCGCACCCGCTGCCGGACCGTGTTGGCGGGATAGTCGTACACGGTGATGGTGTTGAGCCCCCGGTTGGCGGTGAACAGCAGGGTCTGGTCGGCGGAGAGCTGACAGGCGTACACCGAATCGAGCAGGGTTCCGCGCGAGACCCGCAGAGCGGCGAGGAAGTGCCTGCTGTTTGCGGCCGGCGAGCCGCGCGTGAAGGCGTCGGTCACCTGGTGGAGTGATTGCCGTCCGGCAAGTAGCTGTTCGGGCAGGCCGGGGCGCTCGTCGATGATCCGATGGGTGGCGAAGTCGGCCAGGTCGATCATGACGATCGTGCCGCTTCCGCCGTTGCAGTAGATCAGCTCACGATCGGAGACGCAGACGTCCGAGTTGATGTGAGCCGGGGTCTCCCGCGGGGCCGTCCAGTGGCGCAGGACCCGCCCGTGCTCGGCGTCGATCTCGAAGACGTACTCCTTGAGGTAGGCCATGGCCCATTCGTGCCAGTCGTGCCCTCCCTGGGGTAGGACGCGGAAGGAGAGGGCGTAGAACCGGTCCTCTCGGGGGTGGACGGCCACGTGCCAGCAAGTGGCGGGCAGGTCGATGCGGCGGGCCGTGCCGGTGTGCAGGTCGAAGATGCCGACCTCACGGGCCTCGCCGCGCCCGGGGTGGTCCATGCCGCCGTAGACGAGGTACCGGCCCGACGCCGTGGTCTTCATGGCATGGGGCAGTTTCAGGCTGTGCGGCCCCAGGCGCTCGGGAGCATCGAGCTTGTCGAAGTCGAACCGCCACAGGTGCTCGCCGATCGCGCCGACGATCTCCCGGTCACCCAGCCAAGCGACGTGCGTGGTGCCCTTGACGGACGAGTCGGTGGGTTCGATCCGCAGGGTGGACAGGCGGTCGGTTTCGTCGAGGGTCGCGGTGTCGTAGAAGAGCAGGTGCTGGCCGGTGTTGCCGAGGAACCCGAGAGCGTGGTCCGGGCTGACGCTGACGGCATGACCGCCGGCGATGCCGTCGTAGTAGTCGATCTTGTACGCGTACCGGCCGGTGGCGGGGTCGTAGCGGAAGACGCAGATGCCGGCCCGGCCTTCGAGTCCGTTGAGGCCGCTGCCGTCGAGGGCGATGTGGAAGGCGTACGGGTACGCGTGCGATGGGCCGACGGACGGCGTCAAAGGGGCTGCCTCTCGGGCCTGAAGTGACGGAATCCGGAACTGTCGGTCCACTCGGGCCGCGCCGGCTTCCACGGGGCCGACCCGGCCAACAGGGTCAACGGCTCGGCCACGCGGGAGACGGTGTCCCAGAGCGAGGAGGTGGCACCGGCCGTCTCCTCGACCGGTCCGGCGCTGCCCTGTCCACGTGCGGCGATGGTGCGCAGGGTGATGCGGAAGGACCTGCGGTAGGCGTCCTCCACCAGAGCGCGCCGGACCGCGGGCCACAGCACGGGGGTGATCGCCCGCCACAACGGGGGGAGGGAGAATTGCTGATGGGCGCAGACGGTCACTGCGGTGCCGCCGCCCGGGGTCCGGGCGAAGGACACCGAGCCGTCGTCCTGAACCGCGGAGCCGTTCGCACTGTGGACCTGCCGCCAGCGCAGCACCTGTTCGTCCGGGCCGTAGTCGACGGTCTCCAGCTTGCAGACGTCGAGTACGTCGGCGCCGGCCAGCGCGAGGTGGGCGGGCTGGGCCCGGCTGATGCTGCGCTCGAGCTGCCGGATCGGCCTTCCGGTCGCGTCGCGCGCCAGGACCTCCGTACGACCTGCAAGGTAGCCGCCGGTCAGGCCGATCACCCGGCTGATGTCGACGCGCGCGGTGAACTCGTCGAACGGCGTACCCACTTCCGCCTCGCAGCGGAACAGAACGGCTTCGTCCAGGTAGCGCCACCGCATCCCGCCGGCGTCCGGCGCGACAGCCGCGATCAGCTGCTCCAGAGGTTCCAGATGACGGGCCACCGCTTCGAATTCCACATGCCCGAAGGCCCCTACATCGACCCCGAGCGGTATCGCCGCCGCGCGGACCGCGGCGTCGTCCGGGCGCATCCGAAGGGTGGTGGCCAGCTCTGTCGCCAGCTCCGCCGTCCGGTCCACGACGGCCAGCACCCTTCGCAGTGCCTCTTCGGCCAGGGGGATATCGGGCATGACCCCGCCCTACCCGGCGCCGTCATCTCCCACACCGACCGTCCCCGTCAGGGGTGAACCCGTCCGCCGCCGCCCCGTCCGCCGTGGCGGCCGACCGGGGTGGCGGACGGACGTCGACGCGGCGAGCCCACACCCCCCGGTGAGGGGTGTGGGCTCGCTCGGATCCGGGCCGCCGGGATCAGGCGGGGCGGCCGCCGAACGGGCCGCCGGTGCCGTAGTAGGTGCCCAGCTCTGCCCGGTAGCCGGCGTCGCCGAGGTGCTTGTCCCGGTGGAACTCGGGAGCGGCCTTGATCTGTTCCTTGGTGCCGGCGACGAAGACCTTCCTGTCGTCCGGGTCGATCCTGACGACCGTGCTCGCCGGTAGCAGGACCTCCTTGCCGAAGATCCATACGCCGGTGTCGACGACCAGGTAGGCGTCACCGACCTCGTCGGAGTGCTTGTCGACCTTGCCGATGTCCCCGTCGGTCGCCTCGACCTTGTAGCCGGTCAGGTCCGTACCGGCCAGGTGGCCCGCGGTCGGCTGGTAACTCCACACATGTTCAGTCACGCGAAAACAACTCCTCCGGTCAACGGGGGACGGCGGGGAAATGCTTCTCCGCCGATCCTCCTTGTTCCGTACGCCGTGCTCGGCGGATGTACTGCGCTCCGCCTGGACTTCGCCTGCCCCGCTTTCACCGCTTCACGCACCCGGATCGAACGCTGGACGGGGACGGTCCCCGCCCTGTGGTGCCTGGGCCGCGCGTCGGGTGAGGGAATCCGTCCGTTCCTCGAGGGAATCCGCGAGCCGCCTTGCTCCGTACGGCTCAATCGACGGCTCGTGAAGGCGCCTTGAGGGCAGGAGATCGCGATGGACAGCAATCGCGAGACGGACCCGGAGAACCGGGTGCCCGAGGGCGTCGACGAGAAGACACTGCGCGCCCTGGGTGCGCTCTCGAAGGCTCTGGAGACCACGGAGCGGGCCCGCGGACACCTCTACGGATTCCACCAGGTGACCGGGACCGCGGACTTCGAGCTCGGCGACGCCGTCCGGCTCTTGCGCGAGGCGGGCCACGAGGAGCAGGCCGCACGGGTCGAGCGCGACATCGTGGGCCGCAACGTCATCCCGGGCCGCTGGACGTTCCAGATCATCGAGGCCTACGACTCCACCTACCACCGGCCCTTCACCGCGATGGAAGGCGACATCGTCGACGAGCTGGCCATCCGGACCACGCCAGCCACGCCGCCCGCCTCCTGAAACGAGGGCCGGGCCCGGAGGGAGCGGAGCGCGCCGGTGTCGCTCACGCCGCCGGGTACCCTCCGACCGCCCGGCGATACGCCACGTGCCCGCCCAGGGCGCCGGTGACAGCGACGGCGGCCAGCCCGCCGAGGGACCACAGCCGGCCCTTCGCCGGGCGGCCGCGGAGCCGCGACGTCAGGGACACGGCGTAGCAGGCCACCGCGGCCGCGTTCGAGGCCGCGTGGGCCAGGCCGACCCGGGCCTGTTCGGGAGGCAGGTCCGCCCAGTCCACCCAGCCCGCCACCGCTGCCGGGGCGATCCCGGCCAGGCCGACGGAGACGAGGGTCTTGCTCGCGCGCTGCGTCCCGGGTACGACGTCCAGCACGGCGGACGAGAGCCAGCATCCGATGGGTACCTGCACCAGTACGGGATGCAGGGGGTGCCCGAGCGGCCTGCCGCGCAGCAGATCACGCATCCCGCCCAGGGGGAGTGCGCGGATGCCCCGCTGGAGCACCCTGATCACCGGATCGGCGACCGTCGTCCGTTCGAGCCGGTCCAGCGCGGTCAGCCATCGGGTCGAGGCGGTGTCGAGTACTGCGGTCCGCCCGGTCACGGCCGAGGCGTCGGGAGTGCGTGAGTTCATGCTCGACGCCTACCCGGTGTCACGCCGAGATCCCGCCCCGGTCCCCACTGGCACCCGAACGACCAGCCTCCAGCCGGGGCGGTCGCGCGGGGATGTCCATGCCCTCGGATCCCGGCCGTCCGGACGGCCGGAGTGGCCATGCGCTGGGGACGGCCAAGGGATCGGACGCGGCGGTCTTCTTCGCCGCTTCCATGGCCGACGGCCCTGACCCCGCGTACCCGGTGGGGTGGCGGTGACACTGCTCTCCGGGCGGGATGCCCCGTACAGGCGATCTTCCCTACTCCGAACGCTGACGACTCGCCAGCCTGGCGGGCGGATTCGGCCCCGGCGCGGGGCAGGGCCGACGGATCAGAGGGAGGCGGGGAACGGTCCCAGGCCCGGCGCCCGCCCAGCGGTGCGACTGCCGGAGGGCTGCCGCGCCGCCTGCGCAGAAGGATCTGTTCGTGGCGTGGGTGCTCGTTCGTTTGTCGGGTATGCGCGCGATGAGAACGGAGTGCGCATCGTCAGAGGGGTCCCCGAGGCCGGCGCATCCGTTTCCGGAGCAGACCATCGACAGCGTCAAGGCCGATTCGGCCGCGATCAAGGAGAAAACGTTCCGATGACGAACGAACCCCGAACCGCTATCGCCACACCCACCCCCGACGAACTGCGCGAGCAGATCGAGCGCACCCGCGACGGACTCGGTCAGACCATCGAGGCGCTGGCGGACAAGGCCGACATCAAGGCACAGGCACGAGAGAAGACGGCCGCCATGACGGAACAGGCCGCCGCAACGGCCGGCATGGTTGCCGACCAGATCCGTACGAAGACCCTGCATGCGGCGCAGCTGGTCAAGGACACGACGCCCGAGCCGGTTCTGGACAAGGCGGGCCGGGCCGCGAGCGTGGTGCGGGCCAACCGCAAGCCGCTGCTCGTGGCCGGCGCCGCCCTGATCGTCCTCCTGTTGGTGCGGCGCGGCCGCCGAAGCCGATGAAAGCGTCCGAGGTCGCGTACAAACCTCGGGGTCTGGCCCTGGGTGCTGTCAGCGGCATGATCGCGGGGGCGGCGCGGAGGTTGGGCATCAAGCCGCTCTGGACATCAGCCTCTGGTACTCGAGGTCGGAGAGGCCCGTCGCCTCGACGAAGACCTCAATGCCGTCGAGGGCGCAGCGCACCGTAACCGGCGGCGCACGCCGCCTGCGGTCTGAAGCCGGATACGTGGATGGGCAGCCGTCCGTGCGGCGCTGTGTAGAGCCGGGCGTTCTCCACCGTGTAGTGCGGTCCGCGGTGGCTGACCTGGCGGCCGGTGAACAGGGCGCGGATCACTTCGACGGCTTCCTTGTTGAGGGCCTCGCCGGTGCCCACGCCCGGTGCGAACCCGCCGTCGAGCAGCTGGCTGGAGGTGGCTGCGGCCTGCGCCGTCAACGCCGTGTGCAGGCGCATGGTGGGGCAGGTCACCAGGGGTGGTCACCGGCGAGTGGACTGTGTGCGACAGGGCGCCGACCATGGACCAGACCAGGGGGCTGTGTCCTTGAGCGTCGTTCCAGCGGTGGAAGCGGTCGGAGATCGCCAGGCGTGAAGCCGGAGTCGGCGGCTCGGCGGGTTTGTTCCAGGAGCTGGCCCGGGGTGAATGCCTCGCAGGCCGGGAAATACCCGAACGGCGGCATGGACCTCGTGCCTCCAGGGATGGCGATGTCAACCCCCTCGGTCGGCGCGTGCCCGTGGCTCCGGCGACCAAACGTCGGGACGGCTGCGGGGGGTGGGTGGCTTCGGACGCCGTGCGCGAAATCCTTGTGCATGTGGGGGAGGGGACAGGGCACACGGCCTGTCGGAGGTGAAGACACATGGTCCCTTTGCTGCTCGTTCTCCTGCTCGTCCTGATCCTCGTCGGCGCGGGTTTCGCGCTCAAGATTCTGTGGTGGGTGGCGATCGCCGTCCTGGCGCTGTGGCTCATCGGCTTCGTGGCCCGCCCGGCGGGCGGCGGCGGACGCTGGTACCGCTGGTAGCCGCCGTCATCGACGCAGCGGCAACCGGCGGTGCCGACGCGCACAATAGTCCGGTTTCATCTAGTTTGGGCCGAGTTGAGTCACCCCACCAAGGAGTTCACATGGCTGACAAGGGAAAGATGGACCAGGCCAAGGGCAAGGCAAAGGAAGCCGCAGGCAAGATCACCGGCAGCGACCGGATGAAGGCCGAGGGCAAGATGGACCAGGCCAAGGGCAAGGCGAAGGAAGCCCTCAGCGAGACCGAGGAGCGCGCCCGCGGCATCCAGGACTCCCTGCGCGACAAGCGCGACAGGACCTGAATCCGCCCGGCGAGTCCCTCGCGGCTCGCGGGTGACCACGATGCGGCCCCCGGCGCTCCGGCGTCGCGGGGCCGCGTCATGCTCCCGGTGCGGCCCGCGCCATTGCCCCCTCCCATAGGCAGAGGCAAATGATGCGGGCCCCCACCCCTTGTGGCACGTTCGGAGCGGGGAGGTCCCGGATCTCCCCTTCACGTTCTCCGCATCGATGCCGCACGTACGAGAGAGGTCCCCCCGATGGACGGACACGACAAGGACATCCCGGTGGCCGAAGTGGTCGTGGCGGTCGGCGATTGCTCCGAGGAGGACGCGCGCGCCGTCCTCGACCTGCTCGAACGTTCCTTTCCTGCGGAGCCTGGGGTGGACGGAGCGGCGCAAGGCGGCCTGGCCGCGACCGTGTGGAGCGCGATCCTCGACGCGGCGAAGCCGGCCGAACCGGCCGAGCGCCAGGCGGCACCCGTACGGGTGAAGGACGCGGTCAGCGTCACTCTCCAGGGAGGCCCCCGTGCGGTGCAGCGGGTACAGGCCGCGCTCGACGGCAACTTCAGGGTCGAGGACATGGGAGCCGTATCGGGCGACCAGGAGCGAGAGGTCGCACTCCGCATCCGCTCCTGAGGGATCGAGTGCGGCCGCCCGGCCAAGTACGCACCGTGTACGGCCGCCGACACGGGGCACACGGGGTGCATGACCGTACCCAAGACAGCCGTTCTCCTCCTCGACAGCGCCGAGCCCGAGCTGCTTGCGCAGTTCTACGCCGAACTGCTCGGTGCCTCGGCAGGACCGGCGCCGGGCGACGGGGATCTCCTCCTCATCACCGGCGGCACCGGAGTAGTCCTCGGAGTCCGCCGGGACCCCGACCACATACCGCCGAGCTGGCCGCTCCCGGAGGGCTCCCAACAGGCCCACGTGTGCATTCTCGTGGAGCAGCGGAGCCTCGACGAGGCCGAGCGCGAGGCCGTGGCCCTCGGCGCGCGCCCGGTGGCCGCGGAGGACGACGGCAGCCTGCCGGGCAGTCGGACCACCCTGCGGCGCTTCGCCGACCCGGCCGGCCACGCGTTCACCCTGGCCGTCGTTGACGAGGACCTCGCCGCCGCGAGCTAGCGTGGCCGGGTGACGGCTCCCGCCGAGGATCGCACCGCTCACGCCGCTCTTCGGGTCAGGGGCGGGGTGTCGAGTCCGGTTCCCTGGTGGAGGCCTTCGAGGAAGGCCGCGACGGCCTCCGTGGCGGTGGCCGACGGCGTCCAGCCCAGCTCCTCGCGGGCCCGGCCGGCGTCGAGCAGGGGGGAGCCGCAGTACGGCGTCCAACAGGCCGGGATCGGCCGGTACGAGGTGTACGCGCCGAGCCGCGAGCGCTGCAAGGGCCGCGCCCGTCGGGAGCGGCAGCGTACGGGCGTACAGGAGCCCGGCCACGGCGGCCGTGTCCAGTGCAGGGTCGGCCACCAGGTTGAACGGTCCGCGGACGGGCCGTACGACGGCCGCCGGGTAGGCCTCGGCCGCGTCGTCGGTGTGCAGGTCCTGGAAGCGCAGGCCGGAAGTTTCGGGCAGCGCGGGCAGCAGGCCCGGCCGGATCAGCCGCCACGGCAGGAACGGCCCGGCGAAGATCCTGCCCTGCTCGCTCGCCGCTTCCTTTTTGACGAGGAACGCCGGCCGCATCCGGCCCACCCGCAGACCGGGGTGGGTGAGCTGGAAGCCGTCGAGGTAGCGTTCCAGATACGCCTTCTCTCGGGTGTGTGCGGCCCCTGGCCAGCCGTGGGTTGGCCAAGACTCGCCTCGCCCCAGCCGTCGTCATCACCGAGCGCCTCCGACCAGGTCGCGACGAACCCGCGGATGAACTCCCAGGCACCCCTGCGGCCTTCAACACCCGCAGTGAGCGACCGCACCATATCGAACTCATGCGTCATGCCATCGGCTCCGCCCATGCAGCCCTGAGGCGCCTGCACAGGGCGGTCGACACGTCGGTGCTGGTGCTCTCAGAACTCGGTTCTGGCACAGATCTCGGGGTGTGGTCACAGAGGATGAAAAATGTCGTTCGATTGAAGGGGTGGTCATGAGCCCGGCTGCTTGACTGCAACGGGGTCACCGATCGCGGTCGTCGAGCACTTGGGCGCCCACGGCACCGTGTGCCCCTGCGCTATTCGGGATGAAGAACGCAATCGATCCCGGACAGGCTTTCGTTCAGCGCGCGAGCCCCCAGGGCGACGCGCTCGTCAGGATCCATCGTCAGCTCCTCGCAGAGCCGCATCGCGTCGTCGCGGTCGCTGGCGTAGATGGCAAACGCATCGAGGATCGCGGTGTGGATCCAATCGCCATGGTTCGGGCTGGCGACTGCCAGCGCGGACGCGACCACCATCAGTCCGACCCTGTCCTGCCGTCGCAGCAAGGCTTCTGCGGTCACCCGTGTGACGAAGGTGTTTTCGCGGTCGAGCACCAGCTTCAGCAGCGGACCGACAGCCTCTTCCATCTCGGCGAAGCCCGCCAGACCGCGACCGGCGTCCGCCCGGTCCCCGGGGTCGCTGCTTCGCCCGAGCTCGCCGAGGGCCACGACGGCAGCGCGCCGCAGGGCACTGTTCTCCAGCTTGCCCACCCCTCCCACAGATTTCGGCCAAAAGTAGCACCACGGTTCCCACGGTCGATCGGAGGCCTCCACGGCGACTGCCCACCACCCAGTGGGGGTAAAGGATCACCCGGCTCACGGGAAACGAACTCCAACCGGCTCCGCACTTACTGGACCAGCCCTCGCAGGTGTACTTCCCGCCCGACCACGTCGGCGAAGAGGTACCGGAGAGCGACGAGCGGATCCTTCTCCTGAACATCTTCAAGGCCATCCACCGGACGCTCCGCCGATTCGACGGAAAGCTACAGGTCATCGTCATGGAGCACGCAGACCTGGAAGATCCGGCCTTCAGCGACCACGTCGAGCACCGGTGGCGCCGACGCGACGGACTAGGGTCTGTCGTCAAAGTGATCTTGCATTGTGGATCATGGTTGGGTGATACGTCGCCATGAACTGTCGGACGCCGAGTGGGAACTGGTGCAGCCGTTGCTGCCTCGGCCTGTGCTGGGGCGGCCGCGGCTGGACGACCGGACGATCCTGAACGGGATCGTGTGGAAGTTCCGGACCGGGGTCGCCTGGCGGGACGTGCCTGACCGGTACGGGTCGTGGGCCAGCCTCCACACCCGTTTCCGCAGGTGGGCAGCTGACGGAACCTTCGATCGGATGCTCCAGGCCGCGCAGGCGCAAGCAGACGCGGCAGGCGACATCGAGTGGCTGGTCTCGGTGGACTCCACCGTTGTCCGTGCCCACCAGCACGCGGCCGGGGCCCGAAAGGGGCTCCGCAGCCCGGCCCTCGGCCGGTCCCGCGGCGGACTGACCAGCAAGATCCACCTGGCCTGCGACGGCACGGGCAGACCCCTCGCGTTCGTCCTGACCGGTGGGAACACGAACGACTGCACCCAGTTCACCGCCGTGATGGACGCGATACGAGTGCCCCGGACCGGGCCGGGCCGACCGCGCATCCGGCCCGACCACGTCATCGGCGACAAGGGCTACAGCTCGAAGGCCATCCGTACTTGGCTGCGGCGCCGCGGCATCACGCACACGATCCCGGAACGGTCCGATCAGGTCCGCAACCGTGCGCGGCGCGGCAGCCGGGGCGGCCGGCCGCCGGCCTTCGACAAGCAGGTCTACAAGCACCGCAACGTGGTGGAACGGTGCTTCAACCGACTCAAGCAATGGCGCGGCATCGCGACCAGATACGACAAGACCGCCCAGGCCTACCAAGCAGCCGTCACCCTCGCCTCGCTCCTGATGTGGGCGTGACACTTTGACGACAACTCCTAGCACTCGTACCCGCCGCATGGATCACATCCGAGGCCGACTCACGCTGCGGCGTCTGCGACGCAGGCGGGGACCGGGCGTCATCCTGGCCGGCCGGCCCCCCGCATCCTTAACCCGGGCTACCCCAGGTGCGTCAGCAGCAGGTAGCGGCGATCTACCTCGGGGCGCCGCGCGCATGGTGCGCCCCTGGGCGCGGACCGGAGCGGGCGGGTCGAGGTCGCCTGGACCCCGGTCGGCGAAACTGCGGATCTGGGCATGGCCGCGCTCGGGAACTCCCAAGGCTGACGTCGCTCGACCCGCACAAGCGCGACGAAGGGTGGCGGTGCCAGGTGCGCACGAGACTGACCGCTGCGTCCGCCCACATCAGGGCGGGTTGTTGCGGCAGGCTGTGTCGAGGACCTGGAACCTGGAGTGTGACGTGACCGCTGAGCTGGACCTGATCTGTGATGGCTGCCGCAGGCCTATTGCCGACGACGACGGATACCTGTGGGTGGACACAGCGGAGGTCCGGCGCACCGAAGAGGCGGTACGCGCGTGGGAGGAAGAGCGCACGGACGCGGTCGATGGCTCACTCGGCTTCGGCGGTGACGACATCTTCGGCTACCCGGAAAAGGTGCGCTGGCAGGCACATCACGCCCTGTGTGACCCGGCCCCAGGCGAGGCCGCGTATGACATCCCCGCAGCCAAGATCCGCTCGTGGGAGCAGCTCCTGGACTGGACCGCCCACCTCATGGAGAAGGCGTGGCTACCGCACACGGACTGGGATGACTTCCTCAGGGGTGTCCACCGCGGTGGTGGCCGCCTCGTGGTCGCGTCGGCGGCCGGCACCGCGAATTCCTGACCGGGTGTCGGTGCCGTCTGCGACGATCGCCGGATGGCCGCTAGTAGGGATCGCTCGACTCTTCGACGGCTGGTCGACGATGTCGTCGTTCGTCTGGACGCGAACACGCACGCCACGCTCAACGAGGCCTTCGCCAAGGTGGGGATGCCGCCCACCCCCCCCTGAGGACGGGACGAAGCGCGAGCGCGTCGCGCGAAGCTTCGTTCAGCTCCCCGACAGGGACCTCCACACGCAAAACCTCCGGGAACGGCTACGCGAATGCGGCGCAGAGGCACGGGATAGAAGATGTGTTGTGGGCGGAGTCCTCTCCTCCGGAGATACCCAGCAGGATTCGACCCGCTCTCTCGATTTCGCCGACCTCGTCCGCAGCGAGAGTCGGTTCATGGCGCTGCTGAGCCGGTTTTGGGTGCTCGGCGATGAGATGAGACCGATCCTGGACGCGTTCTTCGGTACCCCAGGGCCGAGCCTCAAACGCGATTTAGAGCGGCACGTCTTCCGAAACCCGGTGACTGGACGGCCGAAGTCCTTCTGGAGAACCTGGGCGCCTTCGAAGCTGGCGACACCAGGCTCGCCCGGTTCCTCGAAGCGCTGGTCTCCGGCGACGTGCTCCTCGACGAAGCCGCGCAACGGCACCTCGTCGCCGCGATCAACGCGCACGTTCGCGGTGCCGCGATCGAGTTGAGGGAAACAGGGACAGGGGGTGGCTACCCGCGCTTCGGCATGGTCTCCACCCGGCTCGCCGAGAACCGCAAGCCGAAGAACATCATCTTCGCCTCGCTCACCAAGCCCGACATCCGCTTTCCGTCCGCCATGGACAACGACGTCGAGATCGTCGGCAACCGTGACGACTCCCTGGTCTACGACCGCCCCGCTCCGGCAGACGGCCTTCGCTGGCATGACCTCCAGGCCCTGCTGCGCTCCCGCATGGACTTCCTGCTCCTGCTCCTGCTCCCTCACGAGCAGCGCATCGTCCTCGAAGTCGACGGCTCCCAGCACTACACCCGGGACCGCGGCCAGCGTCCCGACAGCGCGAAGTACGCGGAGAGATGGCCGGCGGCCGGGACCTCAAGCTCAGGGGCTACGAGGTCTTCCGGTTCGGCCACGACGAACTCAAGGACGCGACTGCGGCACGGGTGCTCCTGGAGCAGTTCCTGCCAGACCTGTTCCGGCGCTTCAATGTCAGCGTCGGAACAGACTGAACCCCCGCGACATCGCCGCTCAGACCACCTCTTTCGGCGCGCGCAGCAAGGGTGTCTGCGATGTCGATCCACAGCGGCCGCACGGCCGCGGGAACCGCTGGCAAGGTCGCGCGCATGGTTCCGACGGCGTCTTCGTGCCGTCCCTCGAAGCGGAAGGACCAGGAGGCAGCTCCGAGAAGCTGGTGCAGTCCTGGCCGAGCCGGCCGCGGCCAACACCGGCGCATCGCTGTGGTGTCGGTGGTGACCCGGGCGACGAAAGCCGGGCAGACCTGACCTCCGCCTGGCCTTTCTCGTCGGCCAGCAGTTCCCGCAGCGTCCGCGCGCCACCCTCGGAGTATGATCGGCGCCATACTTGCAGGTCGAAGGCGTCTGATGGTTACGGCCCCGCCTGCCCGTGATGCCCTCGCACCGTGACAGCCGTCGGCTCGGAGGGGCGCCTGGACACCTGTGAGGGGACTCTGTGGGAAAGCACACCCGTCGATCCGGGGAATACGTGAGACCCGGGCGCCGCATACTGCTCGACGACTACTTCCCAGCGTCCGGAGAGTTCTTCGCCTCAGGGACGTACTACCAGCAGGATGCGTTGAGTGGGTTTCGGGTGGCACAGAAGGTCGAGGCCGAGCTGGTGCCCGAGCCTCACAACCCCTGGGACGCGCGGGCGATCGCGCTGGATGTTGAAGGGCAGCGAGTCGCCTACCTGCCCGCGGTCTCGGCGAAGATGTGGTACGACGTCGTGCGGGGCTGGAACGACGCCGGCTTCGCGGTCTACTGCAGGGCCGAGATTAACCGGTGGGACGGAGACGACGGAGAGGGCCGTTTCGGCCTGACCGTGCCCAAGTGGGAATGGGAAACCCTGGTGACTCTCGCGGAGGCGGTGGGACTGCGCGCCGCCTGGGAAACCGCCTTGGCCGATCTGACCGAGGCACAGCGGCTCCTGCTGCGTTGGGACCGCGGATACAGCCCCGACGAGTCCGTCGTACGGGCGATGTACGTGAAGCGTGCGCAGCATCCTGTGTTCAGGTGGGGGGCCAAGGGCGACGGAGACCTGACCGAGCGGATGCCGTTCTGGTACGGCTACTTCGTTCGCGAGCAGATGAGGCAGGAGAAGGAACTTCTCCGCTTCGCCCACTCCGTTCGATCCGGCATGCTGCGCGCGTTCAAGGGAGAGATCAAGAGAGGGCGGGAACGGGAGCGCCAGCAGGCACTTCTCCTGCGTCAGGAGCAGGACGAACGGGCGCTGCGACTGCAGCGCCAGGGTCGGCGGGTCTCAGACATTGCTGCAGAGGTCGGCCTGTCGTTGAAGCAGGTCGAGACCGCCCTGTCACGCGCTCGTAGGGCCGCAGGGGTCACAGCTCAGAGCAATGAGGGCCTGCAGAGTGCGCGTCGCCGCGACGCGGCGGAGGCTGTCCGTCTCAAGGAGTCCGGGATGGCGAGGGCGCAGATAGCCAGAGCCATGGGGCGGTCTGCCGACACTGTTGATGAACTATTGAAGGACGGGATGTTCTACGAGGCGCCTGAAGAACACCCGGAGCGGCTGGCGCTGGCGCGACAGTGCTCCGGGCTCCGGACCACGGGGTTGGGGAAGGACAAGATCCTGGAGCAGCTGGGAGCCAGCCGTAAGCAGGCACTCCGCGCCTTCCGGGACAGCTCTTTCCTTGACATCGTCCAATAAGGCGACAAAGCAGTGCTACGGGGAACAGCGTCGTGACCGCCTCCACGCTCGGCGACAACGTTCTCACCAGCCCTCTGATCGCTGTGGCGATCTGGTGGCGCTGCTGCACCGCCACATCCAGATCCCGCGGAATGAAGGCGGTGCTCAGCGTGTGGAGTCGCGGCAGCAGCCCCCATCAGCCGGTCCGAGTGATGCGCTCCTCTCAGGCAGGGCCCGGAACCACGGCAGGGATACGGTCCGCGCTTACGTCGGGCGTGGCATCCGCATCCACCACGTCCTGCCCCTCCGTCGCCGCCAGCCGTCTTTCGCCGGGATCACCGCAGTCGGTCGCTCCGCCAGCAGCGCATGCACATCGAGCGACGCCGGGAGTTCCCCGCACACGGGCCCGACGACCTCAGAACAGGGCTGCCTGTTCGGCTATGGGATGGTCTGCGCCAAGGGATCCGCGTACTGCGTCGCATCTCACTGTGCCCCGGCCGTTGGCGCCACCGCGCTCCGCCGTCGATGGTGTTGCCTGGACGATGCGGCACGGTCGGGTGGCCCCCTACCAGGACCACTTCGTCGGCGGCTTCACTTCTTTCCTGTCCTTCTTGTCCTTCTTGACCTTGTGGATGAGCGTCTCCGGCGCGTCGCGGTTCGAACGGTAGCTGGCGTCACCGGAGTAGACGGCGGTGATCAGGTGGGTACCGTGTGCCGGTCCGTCCACGATCAAGGAGGCGACGCTGCAGTTGCCGCCGGCGGGCGTCAGCTGGGCCGTGCCGACGGGAGTAGCGTCGACGGCGAAGGCAACGGTGCCGGTCGGCCGAGGCACGTTCGGTCCGCTGACGGACGGGCACACGAGATCCGTCAGACGGACCGGCTTCCCCGGCTGGGACGGGTTCGGGTGGGACTCCAGGTAGGTGATCACGGCACCCGGCAGCGTGTACGAGATGGTGACCAGCCCGTTTCCGGCGTTCGCGCCGGTGGTGAAGGTACTGCCGGCCGGTCCCGCACTCGAACCGCCGCCACCGCCGCCCGCCCCCGAGAACTCGACGTTGGTAATGCCTCCGCCTCCGCCTCCGCCGCCGCCGTACACGCCACCGCCTCCGCCACCGCCACCGGTGATCCCGCCCGCGTCGCCGGTCCTGCCCGTACCGCCGAGTCCGCCCGTGCCCAGCACGCCGGGCTGGCCGTTTCCGCCGATGTCGTCACTGCCCGTGCCGCCGGCCCCGCCCGTACCGGGGCCCGTCGGGGTGGCCCCGCCGCCGCCCCGGCCACCGGTGGTGTTGGCGCCGCCGGTGCCGTCGGTCCCGTTCACCCCGGACTGGCCGCCGGCACCGCCGCCACCGCCTGACAGCTCGTCGGTGGCACCTCCGCCGCCTCCGCCGCCGGCCGTGACGAGCCGGGAAGCCAGGTCCAGGGTTCCGGAGCGAACGTCCGACGCGCCGCCACCGCCACCGCCGTAGGCGGAGTCGGAGGAGCCGCCGGTGCCACCGCCGTTGAAGCCACCGGCACCCGGGGCGCTGTCCGTCCCGACCCCGCCCGCGCCGCCGACGTTGACCTGGAGCGTCTGGCCCGACATGACGGTCAGAGTGCCGGCGACCTCGGCACCGGCACCCCCGACGCCTCCAGGGTTGTCATTGCCGGCCGCCGCGCCCCCGGAAGCGCCCCGGGCATCCACGGACAGCTGTGTTACCCCGCTGGGCACGGTGAACGTCTGCGCCGCCCCGGTGTAGTCGAACGTGCACACCACCTGGCTGCCGGTCTGCACACAGCCCTGGGCGGCGGCAGGGGCCGCCAGGAGCGGCACCAAGGCCAGGGACATCCCCGTGGCCAGGCTTGCTGCCGCCAGTGCGCGAAGACGCGGCCGGGGCCGGGGATGACGGGCGATGACAGGATCGTGTGGAACGGCCATGTGAGGTTCCTCCTCGTTGCTGCCGCACCGCCGGCCGCAGAGGAAGAGCGGTCAGCGAACGCAGCCGCGGCCCGAAGATGCATTGCCTACAAGACCGCGGGCCCTACGACGGGCCCGCACCACGGATGATCACCACGGTCCCCCGCGCGTCTCTTGGCGGCGCGCCCTTCGGTAGCCCGTTCGGTCGAACACATGCGTGCGGGCCGGTGGACACCCGGCCGCCATTCCGGAAGCGGATACGCCGACCGGGAGGGATGCGCGGGTTGCCGCTCACCGGCACATGTGTCCGCTCGCGGACCTTTAAGCCAGAGCAGATGCAGGTCGGGCGACGGGGCTGGCCGCCGCATCGTCATCCTCGAGGGCCAGGTGGAAGAAGCTCAGCGGATCAACGCCGAGTATCGCCGTGCCGCCGGTTCGGTGAACCCATCGGCCTCGGCTTGCGGACGGCTCCCGAGCGGCGCGACCATCGGTTCGGGCCATCTGGTGCCCGGATTTGGACGGGCACGCATCAAGCCTGCCGATCGCGGCGAGGTCGGACGGCACGGACTTCCGTGTGATGCCGAGGCGTTTCGGGCCGACGGTGTACCTCGCCCCGTCCGGTGAGCTTGACCTGGAGAGCAGGTCCGCTCTCGACGAGCCGTACATCGGTGCCGACGAGGCCACTGTGGTGGCCTGCGACATGCGGCACCTCACTGACTGACGTTGTTTGTTTCGCTCGTTGTCTCATCCCACGACGTGTCTGGGTTTCGTGCCCTGCTTGTGGTGTCGGTAGGCAAAGGACGCTGCTCCCCGCTGCGGCGCACGTCGACGCGTACCCCCGCATCCGAGGTCGCTGCCGCCAGCTGTTCGACGTGCGCCAGCCCCGGCGAAGGTGCGAGCGGTGACTGCTCCTGTGCGGTCGCACCCAGGCCGGCCTGACGGAGCGACATCAGCGTGCGCCGAAGACCCGACAGGGTCTCCCTGCAAGTCACCTCGATGGCGCGCAGGGCCTCGCGGGTCTCCGCGGGCTGGGTGGATGACCCTGCTGCCGACACCGGCCTGGACGGCGACGATGCCCATGCTGCGCGCGACCATGTCGTGCAGCTCCCGTGCGATCCGCAGCCTTTCGGCGGTCACGGCCTTGGCCACCTCCTGCGAACGCAGCGCCATCGGGTGTTCGCGGCGCTCGCGACTCGGCAGACCGACCGTGCAAGATGTGGCTATCCCCAAAAGGGCGATCACGACGTTGACGGTCAGGTTGTCCCCGTCCGCGAAGACACCGATGACCAGGAGCTGTACGGCGAAAGACACGGCCAGGGCGGCGAGCGAGGCTCGCCGAGTGCAGTGGCGACGATGAATCCCAGGACGAGATCCACTGCCAGAAACGACGGGAACTGGCTCTGGTGGCCCACCAACATGTCCGCATGGACGGAGCTTGGAGTTCCCACCACCACGGCGGTGGATCCGAGGAGTGCCACGGCCAGAGCCGGCAGCGGCCTCCGTCGCACCCCGCCGACGAGCAGGCTCACGGCCGGCAGCGACCCGACACCGTGGACCGTGCCCGATGTCCGCGGGGCGCCCCCACCAGCAGACCCACCATGAGGAGGTAGAGGGCACCCCCGCCCAGGCCATCGTCTTGGTTCTCCTCATGGGCGGCGTGCCCCGTTTCGGGAGCAAGGCCGAGGGTGCGCGACATACACAGGCAACGGGTGATCGTTATGAGGTCCACGCCGCGACACTAACCGGCCCGCCGCCCGCGCGGCACTAGCCCCGGGACGTACGCCCACGGGCTAACCCGGCCGCACGATTGCCTCCCACAGCCCCATGTCCGGACGGCGTCCTCCCGGCAGTGTGGGTGCCGTGATCGAAGTCAACGAACTCACCAAGCGCTACGGCCGCAAGACGGCTGTCGACCATTTGTCCTTCACCGTGCAGCCGGGTCAGGTCACCGGATTCCTCGGCCCCAACGGAGCCGGCAAGTCCACCACCCTGCGGATGATCCTCGGCCTGGACACTCCCACCACCGGCTCCGCCACTGTCAGCGGCATCCCGTTCCACGACCACCCGCGCGGACTGCGGCACGTCGGCGCACTCCTCGACGCCGGACAGGTCCACGGCGGACGCACTGCCGTCGCCCACCTGGCCGCCCTGGCCCGCAGCAACGGCATCCCGCGGCGCCGGGTGGACGAGGTGCTCCAGGAAGTGGGGCTGGCCGAGGCGGCGAGCCGTCGCATCGGCGGATTCTCCCTCGGCATGAAGCAGCGGCTGGGGATCGCCACCGCCCTGCTCGGCGACCCGCCCGTGCTCATGTTCGACGAGCCGATCAACGGCATGGACCCGGAGGGCGTGCTCTGGGTACGCCGGCTCTTCCGACGTCTGGCCGCCGAGGGACGTACCGTCTTCCTCTCCAGCCACCTGATGTCGGAGATGGAGAACACCGCCGACCAGCTGGTAGTCATCGGCCGTGGCCGCCTCATCGCCGCCGAGTCGCTACGAGACTTCGCGGCCCGCGGCAACCCGCGTAGCGTCGTGGTCGGGACACCACAGGCCGCCGAGCTGGCAGCCGTGCTGACTGCGGCGGGCGCCACGGTCGAACCGGAAGGCTCCGCGGGCGCCGGGAAACTCGCCGTGACCGGGCTCCCGGCGGACCGAATCGGAGCGCTCGCCTTCGAGAACCGGATCCGCGTGGACGAGCTGACCACCCACACCGCCTCACTGGAGGCGGCCTTCATGGAACTCACCGCCGACAGCGTCGAATACCAGGCAGGACAGCCCCGATGACCACACTGGCCACCGTCCTCCCGACCACCCCGGTCACCGGGCCACCCGCCCGTTTCCGCGACCTGCTCGCCTGCGAGTGGATCAAGATGCGGTCCCTGCGCTCCACACCGTGGACGATCGCACTCACCGTCCTGTTCGTCATCGGGTCCTCCGCCGTGGCCACGCTCGCGGACAACGCTGCCCGCTCCGGCCCCGCTGGCTTCCTGCCCTACGACGCCTATCCGCCGGCCGGCTACTGGACGCTGATACTCGTCGCCAGCAGCATGGGCGCCCTCACCGTCGTGAGCGAGTACAGCAGCGGCCTGATCCGCACCACCACCGTGGCTGTCCCCGCCCGCGGCTCGGTGGTGCTGGCCAAGGCGGCCGTCACCGCCGCGCTGTGGACCGCGGTCGGCACGGTCATCTCCACCGGTTCCTTCCTGGTCTCCCAGGCCATCCTCAGCGGGCGGCACGCTGGGGTCCCGCTCACTCACCCTGGTGTGTTCCGGGCGTTGGCGGCATCCGCGCTGCTGGCTCCGGTCTGCGCACTGGTCGGTCTGGGCCTCGGCGTCCTGCTCCGGCACAGTGCTGCAACCATGGTCACCAGCATCTTCACCCTGCTCATGCTGCCGCCCATGTTCTCGGAGAGCGATCGCTGGTCGGCGGACATCAACCATGCGATGGTGTCGGCGGCCTGGAAGCGCCTGGTCCAGAGCTGGGAGCCGGATCCCGGATCCCTGGGATACACCGCCACGGTCCCCGGCTCCTGGATCGTGTACGTGCTCTGGCCGCTGATCACGGTCGCACTCGCAGTGCTCGTCGTCAGGCGACGCGACGTGTGAGCGTGCCTCCAGGACGCGCACAAACGATCCTTGCCGGTGCGCTCGTTCACCCGCAGGTTGCGGATCCGGTTGGAGGTGCCGCGCTGGAGCTGGTGGTTTGGATCGTGTGGCTGTCGGTCGCGGTGTATAGCGCGACCGGCAGCGTCCCGTTGGCTGAACTAGGGAAGGTGTATTCGCAGGTCAGATAGGGTTTCTGCTAGCTTCGCGGCCATGCTCGTGACGGTGGTTCTGACCGGGGTCTGGTTGGCTTCGTACTGCCGGACTCGGGTGGGTTGGTGTAGTCAGCGGATCCGGCGCGGCCTTACGCGCTGCTGGACACGAACGAGGCCTTGGTGAAGCCGGTGGGTCAGTTCTTCGCCGAGCTCCAAGCCTGCGGACCTTGGGGCCTCCGAAGCAGTCGGCTTCCAGCCGTTAGGTCAGGAGGCTCAGTTCCTGAGTTCCGTTCTGGCGAAGAGTTCAGTGCACTCGCTGGCGAAGGAACAGAGCTGGTCCACGACCTGCCGGTACTCCTGCGGATCCCGCACCGTGTTCGGCGTGGCAGCAGTCCACTGCTGCCATAGTCCACCGGCCGCAAGGTATGGGGCTGCCCGCTCGGTCCCAAGGACGGCATCGAGGTGAAGCAGTGTGCTGAATACCGCGGTCTGGTCCCAGCGGAGGTCGGGTTCAGGCAGGTAGCGATCAAGGCATTTGCAGAGCAGGTCGGCGTCCGCGCTGGTGCCGAAGGTGGCAAGAGCGATGCAGAGGGACCCTTGGTAGGGGCCTCCGCTGGCCAGCAGGAGTTCGCCGATGCGGCTCCGGAACTCGGTCCTCCCGGCCACGGCAACCAGCCAGGAGGCAGTCCTGCGCTCTCGCCACCCGCCCTCGAAAAGGATGCCGAGTTCAGTGGGAGTGATCTCCCCGGCAGCCTGGACCAGCTCCCTCACGAACAGGTCGCGCTCAGGCCCGCTCAACCGGAGTGAGCTTCCGCCCAGCCGCATGTACCGCCGGCCGGGCGTGACGAATCGTCGGACCAGGTCCATCAGCTCGGGGTCGGTGTTGGCATCAAGCATGCCTGCATCCTTGCGCGGGGACGACCCAGCTGCCAGCGGTTTACCCACGCCCTGAGTAGCGATCGCCAGTCCAGAGAAGAGAGGAGTCGGGTTGGGGGTGGCTCACTCCGCCGGGGGAGCGGGTTCACCGAGGAAACGCGCCTGCGTCCTCCGCCTGCTCCTCGGGGTAGAGGTAGCTGCCCTCATCCGGGTTACGGGTGACGTCCGCGTACACCAACACCTGCACCTCGGCCTCGCCCGGGTGCGGCGCAGCCGGCACGGGCCGCTGGAGAGGAACAGCTCGGAGATCCGCTGCTCCGCCGCGACGGCGGTCGGATCGTGGCCAGGATCTCGATCGTGATGACGTTCTCGTCGTTCGATGGCAAAGATCAACCTTCGCTGTCACAGGACAAGTGCTCCAGATTGTCCCGTCTCTGTCGATGCGGTCCCTGTCTCAAGTGATCTGGTCCGGTTCGCTCGTCGTGTCAGATGATCTGGTTCTCCGCGAGCAGTGGAAAAGGCGGTGGACCAAGATCGCGCGGGTGACAGACTGGCCCCGTGACCGCATCGGATGCCGGGGCTGACCGACCTTGAGGTGTCAGGCGCCGCGCGTGCCGAAGAAGGCGCGGACGTCGGCGACGAACGCCTCTGGCTGCTCCAGTGAGAGGAAGTTGCCACCGCGCTCGAGCTCGGTCCAGTGGGTGATGTTGTGGTCTCGCTCGGCGAAGCGGCGGATGGTGATGTCGGTGTGCAGGGCGACGGCGACGCCGGTCGGGACGGTGCCGCGGGCCTTCGGGGCCCAGGCGCTCGGGTCGTGGCCCGCCTCGTAGTACAAGTTTGCCGAGGAGCCCGCCGTGCCGCTGAACCAGTAGACACTGATATTGGTCAGCAGGCGGTCGCGGCCCACGGCGTCCTCGGGGAGCGCGGCGGCGGGGTCCGTCCATTCCTTGAACTTCTCAGCGATCCAAGCGAGTTGGCCGACCGGCGAGTCATGCAGTCCGTAGGCGAGGGTCTGCGGACGAGTGGACTGGATGGCGTTGAAGCCCATCTTGTCCTGCTGGAAATCCTCCAGCCGCGCCAGCCGCTCCTGCTCGGACGCGGTCAGCCCCTCGAACTCGGCAGGATCCCCAGAGGGGAAGGTGACCAGGCCGTTGACGTGAATGCCGACGACCAGGTCGGGTGCCTGCCGCCCCATCTCGGTAGCGATCCAGGCTCCACCACCTGTTCCCTGGACGCCGTAAGTGCTGTAGCCGAGCCGCCCCATCAGCTCGACGAACGCCCCCGCGATGCGGCCGGTGTTCCAGCCGGCCTCGCCGAGCGGACCGGAGAAACCAGTGCCGGGCGTGGACGTCACAACGACGTGGAAGTCCTCCGCCAGCGGCCGGATGACCTCGACGAACTGCACGAACGAGCAGGGCCAGTCATGCAGCAGAAGCAGCGGCACGGCCGCAGGGTTCTGCGAACGGACGTGCAGGAAGTGGATGTTCTGGCCATCGATCTCGGTGGTGAACTGCGGGAACTCATTAAGCTCCGCCTCCGCCTTGCGCCAGTCGAAACCGTCGGCCCAGTACGCGGCCAGGGCCTTGAGGTAGTCGGTGGGCACTCCCCGGCTCCAGCCGGCGCCGGGGATCTCGACGCCCCAGCGCGTACGCGCCAGCCGCTCCCGCAGGTCGTCGAGCTCCTCCTGCCGGACGTCGATGCGGAACGGCTGGATCAGGGCGTCGGTGTTGCGCTTGTTCTCCATGGGTACGACAGTATTCTCAATATAGGCACGATACGTTCCTAAAAGCACGACAGGCTTATTCTCATGCTTGATACATCCGCGCGGTTGCTGCGCCTGCTCTCCCTTCTGCAGACCCCGAGGGCTTGGCCGGGATCCGAACTGGCCGGGCGCCTCGGGGTGAGCGGCCGCACCGTCCGCAACGACATCGACCGACTGCGCGAGCTCGGCTACCCCGTGGAGGCCACACGCGGATCCACCGGCGGCTACCGGCTGGGCGCCGGGGCGGCGATGCCTCCGCTGCTCCTCGACGACGAGGAGGCCGTCGCGGTGACGGTCGCGCTGCGCACCGCCGCGCAGGGCACCGTGCCCGGCACCGAGGAAACCTCCCTGCGGGCGCTCGCCAAGCTGGAGCAGGTGCTGCCCTCCCGGCTGCGCCGCCGGGTGCGGACCCTCATGACGTACACCGTGGCCGTGCCGGCCGACCGTCGGGCCCCGACCGTCACCGCGGAGGTACTGACCACCCTGGCGTCCGCCTGCCACGACCAGGAACGACTGCGCTTCGACTACCTGGACCACACCGGCTCGCCCACCCGCCGCATCGTGGAGCCATATCGGGCGGTGAACTGGGGACAGCGCTGGTACCTGGTGGCATGGGACGTCGAGCGCCAGGACTGGCGGACCTTCCGGGCCGACCGAATCCAGCCCCGCACTCCGACCGGGCCGCGCTTCACCCCGCGCGAACTGCCCGGTGGCGACGCCGCGGTGTACGTCTCCCAACGAGTATCGGGCGCTGCCTGGCTCTACCACGCACGGGTTACCGTCCACGCTCCGGCGGCGGCGGTGATCGAGCAGATCAACCCTGCCGTCGGCACGGTCGAGGCACTCGACGCCAACACCTGCGTCCTGACCACCGGCGCCGATACGGTGCAAACCCTCGCGGTCTATCTGGGCATGCTCGACTTCGACTTCTATGTCACCGAGCCCCCGGAACTGGTCACCCACCTGCGTCGACTCGCGGACCGCTACTCCCGCTCCACACTGCCTACCCCCTGAGCGAAAAGACCTGCCAGACGTGCCAAGACCGGCGTCAACCAGATTCGCCACTGCCGGACCAGATCATCTGAGACAACTCTGGAGAACTGCCCTGACCGACCACGTCAATTGAGATCCGCGTCAGGCAACCGTCGCGACCCATCTGGTCGTCGCAGCCCACAGCTCCGGGCCCGGACCAGATCAATCGAGACGGGACACAGATCAAAGGCCGCCGCCCGCGACCCGAACCACCGGCCCTACGCCGCTTCGGGCAAGCCGCTGCTGGGCGGTTTCCGCCTCGGCCCCACCCCAGGTCTGGCGAAGTTGGAGGGCGTGCAGGAGATGGCGTGGGCGGTGGACCTGATGGAGAAGCCTCGACACAGCCTCGCGGCGGCGTCCGGTGCCTGGATCATGCGCAGAGCGATGGCCAATACCGCATTCGACACACCCGACGACCTCGACCGCACACTCCGCCGCGAGTTACGCAGAATCCAACTCCGGCCCCACCTGATCGACGGCTGCCTCACAGCCACAGGTTTGGCCATCAACCCACCGACCCCACCTTGAAATCCTCAGTAACCCCGCCACGCCGCCGTCCACGGCTCTGGGGGTGACCGGCGCCGCGTACACCAACAACGACCTGGACGCGGCGACCGCGACCTCGCTGTTCGACCTCGACACGACGGCCGACCGGATCTCGCTGCAGTCTCCGGCCAACGCCGGCACGCTCGCCCCGACCGGGAGCCTGGGCGTCAACGCCGGACCGGGCGCCGGGTTCGACATCTACTACGACGCCAAGACCGGCCCCAACAAGGGCTTCGCCGCCATCAACGTCCACCGGCCAGGGCATGTTCCTGGCCCGTCAGCAGGTCACCGACATCGCCCTCCCTCTCAACCAGAACTGACCCCACTCGCCCGTGGGGCCGGGCCGCTCGGGGGCGGCCCGGCCCCACGGACGCATCGGATGCGCGGTCGAGGAAATTGATCGTGCGCGTGTCCACATCCGCATACGAGTGATGGAAAACGTACGACCGGTGCGGTGAGTGGCCGACACAAGATCACTGGGGTGTTCTGGTGGTGCCTCGGGCACCCGGAAGGGGTGGCTGCGGCTCACCGCCCCTCGCCCCCGGACTTGCCGTCACGCCGCCAGCCCGGGGCGAGGAGAGCGGAACCCGTGCGAAGCGACCCCTCTGCCCACCAGAACTGGCGCCGATCCGCGCCGTACGCCCGGATCGCCCTGCCGTCCCCGGAACATGAGCGTAGTCAGGCTGCCGTCGAGTTACCGGTTGGCGCAGTCCGCCCTGCAGGGTGACGCCGTCTGTGGTGGCATCACGCCATGAAAGACCCCTTCTCCTCCTCGGAGGCATCCACCCTCCTGGCCCCGGTGGGGGTCGTGGACCGGAACGCAGCACGCCGCGCGGCCGCCGACCGCGCCATTGATCGCGCCGACCTCGCGCAGCTACTCGACGTGCTCAGCCTGTGGCCGCGCGATGATCCGCCCGCACCAGGCACGACCGGCACCTCGCCGGATTCCGAGCGTGGCAAGGACCGGCCGGACTGACCACCGCTGCTTCCCGCCCTCCGTCGTACGCCCCGCGTGATCTGACCACAGAGGTGCGGGGCACAGACGTGGTCGTGAGCGGGCAGAATCGAACCGGCACAAACTCACCAGCACCCTCAGCCTCCACGCAGACCCGCGCCGCTGGCAGGGAACGCAGGCAGCCGCTGCTGTCTCGTGTCAGGCACGGCAGCCCCACCTGCGCCGACTACGGCTGCCAGCGGTCGCAGTGCAGGGCCGCGGCCCGCCGGTACCGCGCCCGGCGCACCAGCAAACTCATGGCCGGCCGCCCCGCCCGCATCCCCTCATCCGAAGCCGCCGCAGCCGCACGCCGGCTCCAGAGCACGGGCCTGTCGGCAGCGGACATCGCCGAGATATCCGGCGTCGCCGTCACCCTCGTCCGGCGCCTGATGCGCCCAGCCGCAGCACGGCCGGCCCGCAAACGACCGTCGTGAGGTACACGACCCTCGGTCGCCGATTCCTCGCCCCAGCCGAGCAGGTAGCGGCTTGAAGAGTTCCTGAACGGAAATCGGCGCCAGCAAGTCAGTGACGGCAGGCCTGCGTGATCACGCCCACGCCCGCGAGACACACCAGGGGGCCGAGGACGCCGTAGCGGATGGACCGCGGGGGAGTTGGATCGGGCGACGAGCGGTGTGCGCCGCTCCTCCGGGGGTGGCGAGGTTGTCCGGCGCCGACCCATTTTGGGCGCACGAACCGGCCGTTCGTCCTTGGCGTCGGTGCCTCATCCGTCCCGGAAGGAGCCCTTCCCCCCCTTTGAGGCCCTGCTGTCACACCTCCAGGGGTTGGGGACCGGCCATTTCGCTGCGTAACGGTATGGCTCCGGAAAGACCTGGAGATGGATGGCGCAACCTGATCTATCCCTGGCCGCCCATCGGTGTACAACGGAGGTTCAGCCGCGTGATCGCCGCTTCGGATGTTGCAGCGCACATCAAGGAGTTCGACGAGAAGGGGTTCCTGGTGCTTCCGGGCCTTCTGCCCAGCATTTTCCTCGGACGTCTGACACGGGAAGTCGACCACTGGGTGGACTCCGGGTTGCGACAGCGTTCCATCGACGCCTGCTTACGGCCGGATCGGTGCCCGGTACCGGAGACGGTTGAGCTGGAGATGACGGCACACGGGGAGCTGGCCGCGTTCTCGCCGCTGCTGGAGCTGCTGGAGGACGAGAACCTGCTCGGCCCTGCCTTCGTGTTCCACCACCTCCACAGTGACCGCCGCCCCTCCGGAGCCCCGGGCAAGCCCTGGCACCACGACTACGAGCAGCGACCCCAGCGGCATCGGCGGCTTCCGATGGTTCACGTTCTTCACTACATCCAAGGCCTGCGGCCGGGCATGGGCGCTCTCGCCGTGCTGCCCGGCTCGCACCACGAGGTCGCGGAGAAGGACGCTCGCAGTCATCTCGGGACGGTCGCGCTGCCGGGAGAGGTACTGATCACTGAGCTGCCCCCGGGGTCAGCGGTGGTCCTCCATTCCGCGCTGTTCCACACCCGACGTGCCGGGGACGCGTCCGCGGGCGAGGACGCCGACAGGTACATGATCGACGCGTCGTACTGCCGTACGGGTGAGCTGTGGCCGCCGGTCAAGCCGTACTGGCGGCGGATACTGGCGGTCGGCCGGGAGCGCCAGCTGGGACAAGGACGGTGGGCGGAGTTGTTCGAGGAACGTCATTTCGGCGTGTACGAGCCGGGAGACGTCGGGCGGGCGGCATGAGGGTCCTAGAGGCCGTCTCCTTCGACACAGTCCTGGGCTACTTCACGCGGCACCATCCCTACCATCCTGGGGACATGGCCAACTCCAACGACGAGGCGAAGACCCATATCCGCAACGCTCAGGCCCTCGCGAAGGGCCGCTGGCACCGGGTGCTGCTGGAGGGGCCGGAGGTCAGCGGCGTGGTGCTGCCCTGGCATCTGGGCGAGGACGGGGAAGTCGAGCTGATTCCGAGGACGGGCCTCACCGTGCGGGCCGCCGCCGCCCGGCTGGCGGCACTGGGGGATGCGTACGCCGCGTCCAATCCGCTGTGCGCACGAAAGCTGGCCCGCCAGGTCCACGCCGAGCCCACCGCGGTGTTCCTGAGCACCAGGGCAGTGGGTGGACCGGACTACGAGGGACTGTCCGTCCGGGAAGGACTGATCCACCTGGACGGACTGCACCGGATGCTGGCCTGGGAGCGGGCGAAACGCCTGGCGCCCGGCCAGCTGCTGCACGCGTACGTGGCGGGCCTATCCCCGGCCGACATAGGGCATGGCGCTGGGCATGACCAGGACGGACTGGATGTTCACCCCGACCGGAAGGGCGGCCATGGCCCGGACCATGTCGACCACGTGCCGGATGTCCATGGTGGGCTCCACCCGCAGTGAGCCGTCGGACTGCCGGACGGCGGGCTGAGGACGGTCGGCGGGGGTCACGTTGCCGATGTCGATCTGTCCACAGGAGATGTCGTAGCGGCGGCCGTCGAGGGAGAGCGAGCGGGTGATGCCGGCCACGGCATGTTTGGCCGCGGTGAACGCGACCGAGTCCGGCCTCGGCATCTGGGCGGACGGTGCCCCGTTGTTGATGATCCGCCCGCCCCGGGGGGCCTGCGCCTTCATGATCCGGAAGGCCGCCCGCGAACACAGGAAGGTTCCGGTGGCGATCGAGTCCATGACCCGATGCCAGTCCGCCACGTCCACATTCTCGGTGGGCGTGTACGGCATGACGTCAGCGGCGTTGTTGAACAGCAGGTCCAGGCGTCCACACCGTTCCACCACTGCAGAGAACAGTGCGTCCACGGACTCCGCGTCGGTGACATCTGCGGGCAGCACCACCGCCCGGTCGCGGTCGCGGGTATCGGCGAGGCGCGCCGATTCACGCAGCCGCTCCTCGCGACGGCCGGTCAGCACGACCGTCCAGCCGTCGGCCAGCAGACCCAGGGCACACGCCTGCCCGATACCGCTCCCCGCGCCCGTGACCACAGCCGTCCTCACCACACCGCACCACCCCTTCGTCTCACGCCGTCCATGACGCCGGTCCGAACACCCGCAAGCGTGTCCCCGGGCACACCTCAGCAAACAGGAGCAGCCATGAATGACCGCTTACAGGCGCTGCACGGCACGGGCGGCAGCAGGTCGTGGTTCGAGCGTGCGCAGCACTCCCTCGCGGGCGGGATCAGTTCGTCCTCCCGCCTCACCTCCACAGGGCCGCATCCTTACCCGCTCTACATCAGCAGCGGGTCCGGCTCCCGGATCCGGGACGTCGACGGCAACGAGTACATCGATTACCTCATCTCCTACGGCAGCGCGGTCCTCGGCCATGCCCCGCCCGTGCTGACGGACGCCCTCACCCAGGTGCTGCACAACGGCACGATGTTCGGCACCTGCAACGTTCCGGAGGTAGAGCTGGCGGAGACGATCTGCCAGATGGTGCCCTGCGCGGAACTCGTCCGCTTCGCGAACTCCGGCAGCGAGGCCGTACAGGGCGCCGTACGTGCTGCCCGCGGCCACACCGGGCGCTCCCGGATCCTGAAGTTCGAAGGGCACTACCACGGGTGGTCGGACACCCTGGCGATCTCGAACCGCCCCACGGAGCACGAGGCCGGCCCCTCCGACACGCCACGGCCCGTCCCGCACTCCCCGGGAATCCCCGCCGGTGTCGTGGAGGATGTCGTGGTCTGCCCCTGGAACGACGTGACCGCGCTGCGTGCCGTGCTCGACGCCCATGCCGGGGAGCTCGCCGCCGTCATTTGTGAGCCGATCGTCGCCAACAACGCCTGCACCATGCCCGAGGCGGGATACCTTGAGGCCTTGCGCGAGGAGTGCACCACCCGCGGCATCGTGCTGATCTTCGACGAGGTCTGCACCGGGTTCCGCACCGGCCCTGGCGGGGCGCAGGCCCTCTTCGGCGTAGAACCCGACCTCGCCGTGTTCTCCAAGGCCCTCGGGGGCGGCCTGCCCATCGCCGCCTTCGCCGGACACCAAGAGATCATGGACGCACTCGCCTCGGGACGGGTCAAGCACGGCGGCACGTACAACGCCTCGCCGCTGTGCGCGACGGCCGCCCTGGTGACCCTGCGGCAACTCGGCGATCCCGCCGTCGTCCAACGGATCGACGACACCGGCCGCCAGGTCATGGAGACGGCACGGAAGGCGGCGCACGACCAGGGAATCCCCTGCTCCGTGCAAGGAGTCGGTGCCATGTTCCAGACCGTCTTCACTGCCGACGGCCGCCCCACGCGCAACTACCGCGACCTGCTGCGCGTCGACCAGGCTCGGTCCCACGCCTTCCGGCATGAACTCCTCGAACGCGGAGTCCACGCCAACGCCTTCCCCATGGCCTGCTGGTTCGTCTCAGCCGCGGTCACGGACGACGACCTCGCGGCCACCTGCGAGGCTGTCACGGAAGCGTTCAAGGCCCTGTGACGGCAAACCCGCGATCACCCAGCTGGACCTGAACCCGGGGAGACGAAGTCGGCATTCTGGTCGTTTGGAGCGCACGTCGACGGAGCCGTTGACCGCCGGTTGGGTCCTTCTCCTCCTCACAGGACCGGACGACGTGACGCAGATCGACGTGGTGGTGCCCAAGCCATCCCCGCCGATGGAAGCACCGGTAGCGTCGAGGTCATGACGACGCATCAAGGGCAGGGCGCGGCCACCACGTCGGGGGTCGACTGGTGTTGTTCGACCTTGCGCCCTGGAGCCTGAGCTGGAATTTCAGGTCCTAAGCTTGACGTTTTTGGTCCGCCATCGAACAGGGCTCGAACTTGTTCGGCGGTTCCCCCGTTCACGGCGTGTCCACGGGGCCGGGGCCGGATCCTGCGGGGAGGGTCGGCGCGGCGCGTGGAGGCCGGATCGTGGAACGGGTCGAGCACGGGGTTCAACGAGACGCGTTCACGGCGGTGACAGCGTTCCGCACCGAGCTGTACGCGTCCCTGCTCGCCCGAGGCGATGCCCTTTTCGAGTTGTGCGACGCCCTGTTGTGCACGGACGGCCCGGTCCAGACTCTCGTGGACCTGGCGCTCGCCCCCGAGCACCGGCGCGGGCACGGCGCCCTCTACGCCGGGCTGAACCAGGGTCGGATCGACGTCGCCCGACTTCGGCGGGCCCTGGCCGGGGTCCCGTTGCCCCGGGCGGTCGACGGGCGCCTGGTCCTCGCGGTGGACGTGTCGCCGTGGCTGCGGCCGGACGCGGACACATGCTCGGACCGGTCGTTCTGCCACACCTTCGGCCGGGGCCTGGGCAAACACCAGATGGTGCCGGGTTGGCCGTACTCGATCGTTGCCGCGCTGGAGCCAGGCCGCACTTCCTGGACGGCGCTGTTGGACGCGATCCGGCTGGAGCCCGGCGCCGACCTCGCGGCCGTCACCGCCAGCCAGGTCCGCGAGGTCGTCGAACGCCTCATCGCGGCCGGTCAGTGGCAGCGGGGCCAACCGGACGTCCTCGTTGTCCTGGACGCCGGCTACGACGCGCCCCGGATCGCGCACCTCTTGGCGGACATGCCGATCGAGGTCCTGGGCCGACTTCGGTCGGACCGGGTCATGCGCAAGCCGGTCCCCGTCCCGTGGATCTGCCCACCGCAGGGCGGGCGTCCCCCGAAGCACGGCGGCGAGTTCGTGTTCGGCGACCCCGACACCTGGGGCGAGGAGACGGCCGTCACCGCGACCGCGACGGAGCGGTACGGAACCGCCATCGCGCAGGCGTGGGACCGGCTCCATCCTCGGCTGACGCGTCGGGCGGCGTGGGGAAATCACGAGGGCCCGTTGCCGATCATCGAGGGCACGGTGATCCGGCTGACCGTGGCGCAGCTGCCCAGCGGCGGGGTCAACAAGCCAGTCTGGTTGTGGTGGTCGGGGACCGGAGCGGCCCCCGGGGACGTCGACCGGTGTTGGCAAGCGTTCCTGCGCAGGTTCGACGTTGAGCACACGTTCCGCCTGCTCAAGCAGACCCTCGGCTGGACGCGACCCAAGCTCCGAGACTCCACCGCGGCCGACCGCTGGACCTGGCTCGTCCTGGCCGCACACGCGCAACTCCGCCTCGCCCGCCCCCTCGCCACGGATCTCCGCCGGCCTTGGGAACGACCGGCGGAACCGAACAAGCTCACCCCCGCCCGGGTCCGTCGGGGGTTCAGGAACCTGCACGCGCGGACGGGCACGCCAGCCCGTGCACCGAAACCCACCCGACCCGGCCCCGGCCGCCCCCTCGGATCGAAGAACCAGCGGCCCGCCACCCGCTACGACGTCGGACGCGTCCTCGCCACCGGCGAGCCCTACACCCGCCCCGCACACCACCAGATCGGCACCAAACCCCGGCGCGTTGCTGGTGAAAGACCCACGTGACAGTCTTCTCCCATGGCCTTGGAGACCTGGGAACACGACGGTGACCATTACTGCCTGCAGTCGACCTATGTGCAGGGCGACGAGGCGTGGTACTTCGAGTTGAGCGAGTCCCGCTCCGCCCCTGCCGACCGGACGGCCAGCCCCTGTCGCAACGGCTTCCTACCGGGTCCCGCGGCCGTCACCGTCATCGCCCATGACTCAAAGGTGGAAAAGCCGCCCTACGTCCACTTCGACGGCAACCAGCAGCTGCCGTTCGACGTGCTCGAACACTTCACAACGATGGTCGCCACGAAACTGGCCAACGATGACACGCAACCACCGATCTCTGACTGACGGAAGAGCAGCAGACTGACGTTAAACGTCAAGCTAAGGCGTTGTTTCCTTTGGTGGTTCTCGGGCAGAGCTGTGCAGGGATACTGCTGCGGTGCTGTTGACGTGGATCGCTGAGGTGGCGGCCGAGCCGCTGGTGCTGGAGCCGGCTGATCGGCGGGTGGAGCGGGAGACCAACACCTGGTCGCTGGGTGCGACGGACGAGGACAGGAGTTCGTTGTCCGTCGCCGAGGTCGCCGAGGTCGCCGAGGTCGCCTCGGGCGCCGAGCTCGTCGAGGACAACGCGATGGAGCCGGCCCCAGACCCGGGCTCGGCTCCACTGGGCGAACCGCCGGTACACCGTCTGCCCGCTCGAACCGAACACCGGCGGAAGCTGCCGCCAGGTGCAGCCCGAGGTCGCCACGAAGATGATCGCCGCCAAGGCTCGCGATCACCCGCACGACTCCGGCCCCCGCCTTGCGGACGTATCACCTCCGTCGGCGGTACCACCCGCCGGAGCAGCACCCACAACTCGTCCGGCACCAGCCGCTCAACCAGATCCGCCATGCACCGTTCAGCGAACGATCAAGCCATAAGAAACGACGTCTTAGTGTGAGTCCGGTTCCGGTGAGGCATCCGTCGATGATGTCGCTGCGGTATTGGATCTGGCGGGAGGTCGCGGTACTCGGTCCAGGCGAAGCTCTTGCGACCGCCGCTCTTGTGATCGGCACGTTGTTTGGGCCGGTAGAGCGTTCGCCGGGTTTGTAGCAGCACAGGGCTGAGATGGAGACGGAGAAGCGCCGCTGGGAACGGCCGCGGACTCGGATGACCGGTGTGGTTCCGCGTCGGCTCCAGGTGCGGGAGGTCGGCGGCGGCATCGAGAATCCGGCTTCGTCATCAAAGACGATCCAGGCCCCGAGTGCCGCCGCGGTGTTTCCACGTGCGGCCACACGTCCTTCACGCAGCCGGCCACCACCGCCTCGTCGCGCTCGCCCGCACGACGGGCCGGAAGCTGATGACTCCAACCGTGTCTCCGCAGCATCTGCGAGATCCCCGACAGGGTCATCGACTTGTGGAACCGCCGGCCGATCAGCGTCTTGATCCTGGCCAGCGTCCATCTCTGGTCAGGCCAGCCATGCGCGACCGGGCCCTTGGCCAGCTCTTCCTCGAGCACGTCGAACAGTGCGTCGCTCAGTTTCGGCCTGGACGCCGGTCCGCGGGACCGAACCCCGTTCCGGCCGGCCGCCTTCCAGGCCTGCCGCCATCGCTGGACCGACCGGACTCTGACCCGTAACTCCTTTGCGACGTCCGTACTGCCCCGCCCGGCGGCGAACATAGCCGCTGCCTCCAACGCTTGCCTCTCCGCGGTCAGACCCCCACCCTGCGGATACCTCAGACACCCGGCATACCGCGATGATCACCGATCGTCAGCCCCTACGACAACCCACCTTCAAGGTCAGTAAATGAACCCTGCGCGTTCAGGGATCGGTGCTTAAGCACCACGCATTTTCCCAGGAGGACGTCCTTGGGCGTGGTGCGCAAATTGGTGGGATCGCTGCCCCAGCGTTGGGTGCGTGCCTGCACGCGACAAGGCAGCGGCCCCACAACCGGCTCAGCTCGCAGGCGCCCCTTGTGTGGGGCCGTTACCCCTGCGGGGTGATGCTCAAGGACCGGATGAGCTGGGCCAGTTCTTCACGGAAGAGTTTTTCCGGGCTAAGGGCCTGGGTCTGTAGGTGGCCGTAGATCTCAAGTGACACCAGGCCGTGCAGGTGGCTCCAGATGCGCAGGGCGAGGGCCACGGCGGCCGGGGGCAGGTCGGGGAAGGTCGGGCGGACCTTGTCGAGGAGACCGGCGTCGAAGTCGGACCACTCGAAGTCGCTGTCCGCGTAGCGGTGTTCGGCGTGCGGCCAGGCGGTGGCCGCCAGCGCGGTGATGCCGGTACAGACACGGTGGGCGGCGTCCGGGGCGGCGCCGCCCTCGGGGGGCCGGTAGCCGGGCACGGGGTCGCCGTAGATGAGGCGGAAGCCCTCGGGGTTGGCCAGCGCCCAGTTCCTGAAGGCGCAGGCCCATGCCTGGATCCGGGCGGCCGGATTCTCGGCGGGGGCGCAGTCCCAGGCGGCGTCCACCGTGTCGGCCAGCGAGGTGTAGACGTTCTTGATCAGCGTAGTGACCAAGTCGTCACGGGTGGCGAAGTAGCCGTAGATGGCGTTGGCCGTCATGCCCATCTCGCGAGCGATGGCCCGCAGCGTGATCGCGTCGGGTCCTCCCGAGGCCATCAGCTCCAGCGCGACCTTCTTGATCTCGGCGGTCGTCTCGGCCCGCAACCGCTCGCGGCGCCCTTTGATGCTTCCCACGATCACTCACTCTACATCGTCACAATACTGAGTGCCGTATCGATACTTCACGCCGTATAGTCACTGCGTGCCGTGAAGAGAAGAGGACGGCATGGGTAACCGCCGCATGAGCAACTAGGGGAGAGTCATGCACATCGGAGTCATCGGGGCCACGGGCGGCATCGGCAGTCGCGTCGTCACCGAAGCACTCGGCCGGGGGCACCACGTCACGGCCTTCAGCCGCGACGCCACGCAGATCGACGAGGACCGGAAGAACGTCGTCTGGCAGAGCGTCGACGTCCTCGACGCCGACGCCATCGCCGCCGTCATACCCGGCCTCGACGTCCTGATCAGCGGGTTCCAGCCCGGAAATGCCGCCAAGGACATCGCCGCCACGGTGGCCCGCTCGATCGCCGATCCCACGGTGTACGCCACAGCCGCGCGAGCACTCCTGAAGGCGCTGGAGAGCCATCCCCGGACCCGGCTCATCGTCATCGGCGGCGCCGGCAGTCTGGAGATCGAGCCCGGACTCGTACGGGCCGACTCCGACGAGCTATTGCACGAAACCCTCGACGCGATCGGCCTGCCGCGGGAGTACACCGCCGCGGTGCGCGGCCACCGGGACGCGCTGGACGTCCTGCGCACCTCCAACCGGTTGTGGACCTACTTCAGCCCCGCGGAGGACATAGCGCCCGGCGAGCGTACGGGCCGGTTCCGGATCGGCGGCGATCAGCCCGTACTCGACGCGGACGGGCGCAGCCGCATCTCGGTGGAGGACGCCGCCGTCGCTCTCGTCGATGAGGCGGAACTGCCCCGTTTCGTCCAGCGCCGTTTCACCATCGGCTACTGAACCGACGGCTGCGGACTGACGCCGCAGGGAGGCTTTCCTTCCGAGGCCCCGGGGTGCGCTGAGCGTGACGTAGATCCGTCATACCCGTCGGTACAGCTCGCTTCGGTGACGGCTGCACATCACGCACGCTGCCTCGTACGACGGGCAGCCCGGCGGCGCCAGGCTCTTGACCGGCATCGGCCGGAGCAGTACACCGCGTTGGCAGCGGCCGCCGCCGGCGAAAGTGATCCGGCCGCACTCCGGACACGTCAGATGCTGATCATGCGGGTGTCACCGTTCCACTCCGCCTCGGCCAGCATCAGCCCGAGCGTGAACTGCGGTCTGCTCTGCGTCCGTCCCGGTATGCCTGGGCCCGGGCGACGTCGTCGCAGTATCGGCGCCGGACCGACGCGCTCCTCGGTAGTTGGGCCTCGCAGCAGGCGCAGTAGCGGATGCGGGCCACGTCTCCAGGGTCGCGCGACGGCACGCCGATTCGTACATCGTTCGGGAGAGGCGCAGCCACGGGCTTTTCCGGTGGCAGCACCCACTCGTTCCACTACCTCACCGCCGGCGACTACTGGCCGTCTTGGGCCGGGTAGGCCACGTAAGAAGCCTGACCCCGTCGCAGCGGACAAGGGCTACAGCAACGGCCCCTGCCGCGCGTGCCCGCGGCGCCGAGGCATCCGGCACACGATCCAGGAGAAGGCCGACAGTCAGGAGGCCCGCCTGCGTAAGGGATCACGAGGCGGACGGCCACCGAGGTTTGACGAAGACGGATACAGGAAGCGCAACACCGTGGAGCGGGCCGTCAACAAGCTGAAGAACTCGCGGGCCGTTGCGACCCGGTATGAAAAGCGCGGCTACGTCTTCCTCGGCACAGTCACCGCAGAGGCCCTGGTCATCTGGCTTCGCACTGGATCCCCTCACCAGGCCGGCGGCCGGGACGGGTCGCCGCCCTCGATCTCCTCCGGCCAATCGACGGGCCGGCAGTCCGTCCGGCTCAGGATGCCGGGGTCGGGGACGTAGCCCTCCTTCCCCGCCGGGCACTACTTCGGGTGCCGTTAACGAGCGGCGAACAGACCTGCGCCGCAAGGGCCTACTCCGGTGATGCCGCGCCCGCTGTCCTCTGACACCGAACCTGGACGGTTTGCCCGGAAAGTTGGAGAACCACTGTGCTCCTGCCATTGATGTTGGATCGAGACGGCCGGGGGCAAAGCAGGGGCGTCGGCTCTTGTGTACAGAGATCCCCCGCTACCGGCCTTCGGACTGGACTTCCTTGAGTTCGGGCGTCGCGGCACCAGTCCTTGGGGCAGGTCTGAAGCGCACCTGTTGGGATCATTGGGCGAGTGCGCCCCTTGTCAGTGAAGTGCGCTTTCCTGTCTGTCATGGAGCTAACGCAATCGATGCTTAATGACCTGCTGGACCGGATCGACGCCCCGAGTGGATCTCTGCACCTGTCGCTGGACACCGACCCGCACATGCTCGTGGACAGGCTGGCCGACCGTTACGGGGCACCACGGACCCTGGTCTTGGACGGTTTCACGGACCCGACCGTGGACGAGTCCCGTGGCGCGGCTCTTCTCGCTGTCCTCGAAGGCCGGGGCGAGACGATTCGGGCATGGGCGTACGGAGGTCAGTGGATCGGCGCCGGGACCGCTCGGGACGCGCAAGGAGTCGTCCGGCCAGTGCTGGCGGCCGCGCCGCGGCGCGTGCAGGTGCCTGCTACAGGGGGGACCGGCCGGGACGAGGACTGGGTTGAGCGGCTTATCGTTATCACCGCCTGGACCTCGCCCCCGCAACGGCCGGACATCGACTGGGCACAGATCGAGGCACAGGCGGGCACGCGTCTTCCCGGCGACTACAAACGCATGGTGGAGACATTCGGGGAAGGCGCCTTCGATGGATTCCTCACCCTGAACCAGGAGCCGTGGACCCACCTCCGCGAGGACGGCCTGCTCATCTGGGCAAGCACCGAGCACGAGAACCTGTACTGCTGGCAGACCGACCACAGCACCGACCCAGACCGTTGGTCCGTCGCCATCCGGACCTTCGATGACGACGTCGTCCCCTTCGATTGCTCGGCTGCGGAGTTCATCTGCCGCATCCTCCTCGACCCGCACCACCCGTTCACGATGGCCCGCTACTTCGACACCCACTGGTTCATGAACTACCGCGAGAACGAGTGACCCAACCCTGCCGCCATAGGCTAGGCGGGCCCGGTGAGTGCGCTGTGCCTGGTCGAGCTTGTCGCGGCGCTGCTTCTGGCGGGCGAGCCACACCCCGACGCCGCGAACGTCGCTGTCGGGCATCTCCGGCACACCCGCCGGCCCCGGCAGGACGCCCTCCCGCGCGATGTACCGCTGGAGGGCCTTCAGCCCTTTCCGGAACGCTTCTTGCGCGGCCCGGACGCCGCAGCCGTCTTCGTCGCCGCCTTACGGACGCGTGGGGCCTTTCTCCTCACGCCGAGTCCGCCGTGCCGGCGCCGCTGCTCCTCGTTCAGCCGGTCCAGGCCCAGCGCTGGGGAACGCCTCACGGGGCTGCTGGTCGGAATCCCGACCAGGGGTACGGCCTTGGGCTCGGGCGCGGACTCTGCTGGGGGAGACAGCGGAGGCGCACCGGGCTCCGGCATCCAATTGCGCTGGTGGGTGTCCTTGTCCGTGGTGTTGAGCCGGGCCCGGTCTATTTCGATGTGGGGAGTGGTCCGGACGTGCCGTCGACCAGGCACTGGTCGGCGTACGACGGCCGGTACCGCCGTCCGCGCGTCGAGGCGCTCCGGGCCGTATGCACGTGCGGACGGCGCGGCGGCGCCGAGTACCCGCTGGACTGGGCGACGATCGGCGACCAGCCCCTGTACGAAGCCGACGTCGACATGTCGGGGCCGCTCGCGGAATGGACCGCGCACCTGTCCGTCATCCGGGAGGCGGCCGTACATCTGCCCGAACCCCTGGCCGCCCTCCTGGCGGAGATGGCCGAGCGGCTGAGGACCGCTCTGCGCTCGGTGACGACAGAACCCGGGACGTCCCTCCCTCGGTGAATGCGCACGGCGGGGCTGGACACGTCGAAGGGGTCGGTCACGCGGGCGACACGGGCTTGACCGGCGAGATCCGAAGGAGACGACCTACCGGCTAGCGGTCGGGTCGGGAAGAGGCTTGCCCTCGCACGAGGCATCTTCGGTCGGCATCCGGCCGTCGACGAGGAAGCCCTCGACGTACGCGTCCACACAGGGGTTGTGCGACTGGTAGACGCCGTGGTCCCCGCCGCCGACGGTGATCAGCCGGGATCCGGCCGTCCCCTGGTGGGCCCGCAGCGCGCCCTCGTAGTAAGAAGTCATCTCATTTGGATGGTTGGGTAGACTGACGGTCGTGGCGGGGATTGTTGACCGGCTGGTGCCGGATGAGTTGTGGGTGCTGTTCCAGCGGGTCGTGCCGGAGGCCCCGTCGCGACCGCAGGGCGGTGGTCGGCGTCGGCATGGCGACCGGGAAGTACTCGCCGCGATCGTGTTCGTTGCCACGTCGGGCTGTACGTGGCAACAGTTGCCGACGGCGTCGTTCGGGCCGTCAGGAGCGACGGCGCACCGGCGTTTTGCCGAGTGGAGCAAGGCCCGGGTGTGGGCCAAGCTCCACCGCCTGGTCCTCGATGAGCTCGGCGCCCGCGGCGATCTGGACTGGTCCCGCTGCGCGATCGACTCGGTGAACATGCGGGCCCTGAAAAGGGGGACCTGACAGGTCCGAATCCTGTCGATCGGGGCAAGTTCGGATCGAAGATCCACTTGATCACCGAGCGGACCGGTCTGCCCCTGTCCGTCGGAATCTCGGGCGCGAACCTGCACGACAGCCAGGCCCTCGAACCCCTCGTCCGCGGCATACCGCCCATCCGCTCCCGCCGTGGCCGCCGACGGCGCAAGCCCGGCAAGCTCCACGCTGACAAGGGCTACGACTACGCCCACCTGCGGAAATGGTTACGTCAGCGCGGCATCAAGCACCGCATAGCCCGCAGAGGCATCGAGTCCTCACAGCGACTGGGCCGCCACCGCTGGACCATCGAACGCACCATGGCCTGGCTCGCGGGCTGCCGCCGACTCCACCGCCGCTACGAATGCAAAGCCGACCACTTCCTCGCCTTCGCCAGCATCGCCTGCACCCTCATCTGCTACCGAAGACTCACCAAATGAGATGACCTCTAAGTGGCCGGGTCGTGAAGCGAGTTGAGCATCATGATCGGCGGCAGCCCCCGCCCGGTGACCTGCACCCGGGGCGCCTGGGAGCGCGGCCAGGCGGCGCAGACCGAGGCGAAGGTCAGCTCACGGGCCCCGGCCATCGGGTACGCGGCGCCGTCGGCCGCGCTCCGGCGGACCCAGAAGGCGCTGTCGTGGTTCCACGGGGTGTCCTGGCAGATGACGGAGAAGAAGTCTGCCGCGAACTGCGCCCCCAGCGGGTGCTTCAGCTTCTCGGCCAGGGCCTTGCGGGCGGCCGGCGGAGCCGCCTCCGGGTGCTCCAGGACACCGAGCAGCATCGCCAGATCGGGGAAGCGGTCGCCGCTGTAGATGATGGAGGTGGCGGCGGCGTCGAGGTGGTTGGGGGTGACCGTCGTCCCCTCCAAGTCCAGCGGGTGCTCGCCCAGTCCGCGCCGCAGCCGCTCGTACGAGGTTTTGGCCTCCTCGGCGGTCCGGCCCCGGTGGTACGTCGCGTCGTTCGCGGCGAGCCAGGGCAGGAAGTCCTGTTCGAACCGGCGTTGGAAGCTCATCGGCTGGCCCGTCAGGAACTTCTGCCAACTACCCGTGAAGCCGATGTTGCTGTCGAGCACCACCCGGTCGACCCGGTGCGGGAACTCGGTTGCGTAGTAGGCGCCGAGGAAGGTGGCGTAAGAGGGTCCGTAGTAGGACACCTTCGACTCGCCGAGCAGCGCCCGGAACAGGTCCATGTCGTGCACGGCCTGGTCGGTGGTGATGTACGGGAGTAGATCGCCCGACCGCCGCTCGCAGTCCCGTACGAAGTTCCGCGCCCGGTCCACGGTGGCGTCTACGGCCCGGCGAGAGCGGTCGCGCAGGTCGCCGCTGGTGAACAGGGCGTCCACCGCGTCCTGGTCGGAGCAGACCACCTGCGTGCTGGCCCCGACCCCGCGCTGGTCGAAGCCGACGACGTCGTATGCGGCCGCCACCTTGGGCGAGTACGCCGCCAGGCCCGCCGGCCGGCCCAGCCCCGAGGCGCCGGGCCCGCCGGCCGCCATCATCAGCACGCCCCGCCGCGCGGCGGGGTCCGCGGCCCGGTGCCGGGACACCGCGACGGTCAGGTCCGTCCCCGTGCCCGGGTGGTACCAGTCGCGCGGCACCGTCATGGAGGCGCACTCCAGCGCACCGGACTGGCTCGGCTGCCAGTTGAGGCGCTGCTGCGCGTACCGTCGCGAGAGCCCCAGGCTGCCGCGAACTTCACGCCCGTCCAGAGGTGTCCAGTGGTCGGCGGGAGCCGAGCACTCCCCGTCCGGGCATCGTAAAGGTCCAGGTGGTGTCTTCGGTCAGGACCGCTTCCAGCTCGGGCCAGTTCAGCTTGTCCAGGGCGTGGGTGTGTGCGCAACCCTCTGCTGGAGTTCGGCGATCACGAGACCACCGTCAGCACGATCTTGCCTTGGATGTGGCCTTGCGCGGCTCGGGTGTGTGCGCTGTCCGCCTCGGGCAGCGGGTAGGTGCTGTCCACCCCGACCTGGAGCTTGCCCTCGTTGAACAGGCGCCCGATCTCGGCGAGCTGGGGGCCGTTGGAACGCACCTGAATGTTCGAGACGGTGATGCCCAGACGCGCCGTCTCTTCCGGGTCGTACTGGGCGAAGAACACGGGAAGCATGGTGCCGCCGCGCTTGAGCACGGTCAGGAAGCGTGAGCTGTCCGGGCCACCGACGGTGTCGATCACCAGGTCGACACCGCTGACCGCGTCCGCGGCCTGCGTCGTGGTGTAGTCGATGAACTCATCGGCGCCGAGCTTGCGCAGGAACTGCTCGTGCCGGCCCGAGGCCACCGCGATGACGTGTGCCCCCTTCCATTTCGCCAGCTGCACCGCGAAGTGGCCCACTCCACCGGCGGCCCCGTTGACCAGCACGGTCATCCCTGGTGTGATCGGCACCGGCTGGTGCACCTGGCCGGTGAACGGGGACGGCACGTCGTGGCCGAGATCAACCAGGTACTGCCAGGCCGTAAGCACGGCCATCGGAGCTCCAGCCGCCTGCACGTGGTCGATACCGGCCGGCTTGTGAGCCAGGTCCGAAGCCGGAGCGGCCACGTACTCGGCGTACGTCCGGCCGTCGAATCCGGGGAACCGCAGCATGCCGAAGACCTCGTCACCGACGGCGAACCCCGGCACGTCCGGAGCGACCGTCTGGACCACGCCCGACATGTCCGTTCCGGGGATCAGAGGGAACTCCAGCGCCGGCCTCATCTCGGCCGGCATGACCTTCATCCCCTCACGCAGGTACCAGTCCGGCGGGTTGATGCCCGCCGCGTGCACCCGGACGAGCACTTCGCCCGGGCCGATCTCGGGAACCGGCACCTCGTCATACTGCAAAACTTCCGGCCCGCCGGCTTCGTGGAACTGGATTGCCTTCATCGCGTCTGTCGCTTTCCTGGGGAAACGTTGCTCCTGCAGTCAAGGCCCAGGACGGCATGGCCGTCCAAGACCGGTTCGGCAACCTGATCATTCCGAAACGACATGACGCGTACGCTGCAAGGGTGAACGATCTCGGACAGGACCTGGAACTGCGGCTGGTGCGCTACTTCACCGTGGTGGCGGCGCACCAGCACTTCGGCCGGGCCGCCGTCGACTTGCACGTGGCCCAGCCAGCGCTGAGCCGCCAGATCCAACGGCTCGAGAAGAATCTCGGCGCACGACTGCTGGACCGCGTACCCCAGGGCGCCCGGCTCACTCCGGCCGGCCAGAGGTTCCTCCCTCACGCCCAAGCCCTGCTGCAGGCCGCCCGCCAGGCCGAACTGGCCGTGCGTGAACAAGCCGAGACCGAACACATCGCCATCGGCTACGTTGAAGACCTGGTGATCACTGCCGCCGTACGGGAACTGCGCCGCCGTCACCCGGACGCCGAGATCACCACCCGGTACTTGAGCTGCCGCGACATCGGGGCGCTGTCCGACAAGCGCGTCGACGCCCTGATCGCGCGGGCCCCGCTGCCGCTCGCCGCCGACGACGTCTTCACCACCCCTCTGTACGAGGAGCCCCGGATGCTCGTGGTCCCGCGCGGCCATCCCCTGGCCGACCGCCCGTCGGTGACCGCGGAAGAACTGGCTGGCGAGGAGGCGGCACCGTGCCCGTTCGAGACCGCGGACTGGACTTCCTACCGGATCCTCGGGGCCGACGTGCCGCCGATCGAGAGCTACGAGGACAAGCTCGAACTCGTCGCGAGTGGCAGGGCGCTCGCCGTGCTACCGGTCGGCGATCGGCGTAGCTCACTGCGCCCCGACCTCGTCACCGTCCCGATCGAGGGCTCTCCTCCCAGCCAGGTCGTCCTGGTCAGCCGCAAGGGCGACCCGAATCCGATGATCAGGAATCTTCAGCTGGTGGCCAAGGCCGTCCTGACCGCCCCGGCAGCCTGACCGGGCTCGCCTTCTCCTACAGCAAGGCGATGCGCGAGGGCCCGGAGGTGCGCATCCCGCGCAAGGACCTGGCCCACCCGGTGCTGTGGATGCCGTCGCTGGAGCAGACCGTCGCCGACATCGCCCAGGACGCCCGGCACTGGGACTTCACGGTGTTCCAGCCCAAGGCTGATGGCGTGGTCATCGCCAAGGTGGCGCTGTTGGATCGTCAAGGCCGGGCCGGGAGGTTGGCCTCCCAGCCGTCGAGGAGTCGTTCGAGACCCAGCTCGAACCCGCGCTCGGCGCTGTCGGCCGCGTGGGGAAGCTCGGCATCACGAATGACCCGGGCGAGGAGTGGATGGTGCCCGCTCTTGACGACTTTGTCGAGGTAGGACGTGTGGGCGTCCATCCATTCCTGGATGCCCACTTTGGAGCGTCGGACGGCTTCCTGCTGGGCTAGCTCGCCGATGGCGTAGCCGCGGACGAAGGCCTGCAGCGTGTCGACGACGGTGATCACGACGTCGATATCGAAGCCGAGGGGATCGATGGCGGCGAGTGCGCGCTCGATGGCATCGAGGGAGTTCAGCCCAAGTGATGGGCGCCCTGCTGCGAGGGAGGTCATCCAGGGATGCCGGTAGAAGGTGGACCGGTAGCGATGGGCCAGGCCTCGCAGGTCGCCGCGCCAGTCGCCGGTAGGAGCAGGCGGTCCGCCGTCTTCGGCCGCTACGGTGTCGAGCATGAGGTCGAGCAGGTCGTCTTTGGACGTCAGGTAGCGGTAGAGCGAGGCTGTGCCCGTCCCCAGTGCCTTGGCGACGCGCCGCATGGACAGTGCCCCGATGCCCTCGGCATCGGCGATCGCGATAGCGGCGCTGGTGATCTCCGCCCGCATGCGTGAGGGTGCGGTGCCTTTCGCGGCCCGCTCCGGCCGGTTCCAGATCAGCGTGTGAGCGTCGTGCATCGGTTTTCCGTATGAGCAGCCCCTTTTCCCCCGCAGTGCCCAGTTCGCCGCCGAATCCGACAAGAATCACCAGCTCATCTTCGGCGACAACGCCCCCGCCAGCCTGCTCGACCTGCTCATCGGCCAGGAGCCGACCGAGTGAGCGAGGGCGCCGGAGCGGAGAGGGAGACCACCGGAATCCGCTACGAGTATCAATGTCAGACCCGCCTCGTAGCGTCGAAGACGCGGGTCCGGACCGGGGAGCAGCTGCTGGCCGTCGAGCTCGCAGATCTTTCGGTTGCGGATGCGGCCGCCGTCGGCCGTGTGGACCTGCCGGAAGCTGATGTCGTGCGACTCCGTGGCCGGGACCACCTTGATCGGGATGGTGGTGTTGACTGAACCAGTTTCCGTATAAGCACAGTTCAGGAGCGGTTTCTGCTAGCCATCGGTCATGGTTGAGACGGGTGGTCCCGTTCGGATCTCGTGCCGCGCCACTGCTTGAGACGGGTGAAGCACCGTTCCACCACGTTCGGTGCTTGTAGACCTGCTTGTCGAAGGCCAGCGGTAGGCCGCTCCGGCTGCCTCGCCGTGCCCGGTGGGCTGACGAGACGTGAAACTGCCGTGCGCGGTGCGGAGGCGACTGTTACGGTCGTCCGCATGTGTTCCGTCATCCACAACTGGCAGGCCCTGCGCACCCGGTCGACGCGCTGACAGTGGTGTCGGCCGTTGCCGACACCAGGTCCCACCTCCACCGTTCACCTCAGGATGACGAGGATCTTCACCATGCGCGCAGACTCGCGCCCCACTTTCGTATTGGTTCACGGCGGCTCCAGCAACGCCCGGGCCTGGGGCCCGTTGCAGAACGAGCTGGCCTTGCTCGGCTACCGCTCGCACGCCGTCGACCTGCCCGGTCACGGCGACCTCGCCGATACCCCTGCCGCCTATTACCGGCAACCCCAGGACGTCACGGCACTCGCTGCCGCGCCCTCCGCGCTGCGCGGTGTCACGTTGAAGGACAACGTGCGCCACGTGGTGGACACCCTGCGGCGGCTCGCGGCGTCGGAGCAGATCGTCCTGGTCGGCAACAGCCTCGGCGGTCTGACGATCAGCGCCGTCGCCAACGCCGTACCGGAGCTGCTCGACCGGGTGGTCTACCTCTCCGCGCTCTGCCTCAGCGATCCGGCCATGCTCGCCGAGGCGTGGGACGTGGTCGACGACAACCTGCTGGACGCCGCAGTGGCCCGGATCGCCGTGCCGGGCGTTCGCGATCCGGGCGTGGTCCGGCTGAACTGGCGGGCCGCCCACGCTGATCCGGACGTGTTCGCCGCGTTGAAAGCCGTCGTCATGGCCGACTCGACCGACCACCAGTTCCGGCTGCTGCTCGACTCCCTGGATCCGGACGAGACCTACTCGACGATGGAGCCGGGTGCGTTGGTCCGGGCCGACGCGTGGGGGCTGGTGCCGCACACCTACGTCCGGCTCTCCGCCGACCGAAGCCTTCCCCTGGCGGTCCAGGACCAGATGATCCGCACGGCGGACGCGTTGACCCCGCACCATCCCTTCGACGTGCACACCCTCGCGGCCTCGCACGTCGGCTACTTCAGCCGGCCGCAGGTCTTCGCGGAGCTCCTGACGAGCCTCGTCTGAGGCGCCCCCGCACCCCGGGCACCCGGGGTGCGGGGCACACCCCTAGCCCCAGTCGACGCAGGAATTCAGAAGGGTACTTCCCTCAAACCGCGCAATCTCGACCTGCCTCCCCAGTGCCCCTGCCGCCGATCGGGCCCCGCCTGGCTAGGCGAAGGAGAACCAGTTGACGTTGACGAAGTCAGAGGACTGGCCGCTGTCGAAGGTCAGATAGACGTCGTGGGTTCCGGTGGTGCGGCGGATGTCGGCGGGGACGGTGCGCCAGGCCTGCCAGCCGCCGGTGTTGGCGACGGCGAAGCCGCCGACCGGGGTGGCTGTGGGGCTGTCGAGGCGGACCTGGACCAGGCCGCTGACTCCGCCGGCGGCCCCTGAAGCGACGCGGGCGTCGAAGCGGGTGGCGCCGGTGGAGCCGAAGGCGACGGCCGAGAACTTGAGCCAGTCGCCGTTGGACAGATGGCCGACGGCGGATCCGCCGCCGTCGGAGCAGGCCTCCACCTGTGCTCCGGACTGGGCATTGAACGCCTCGGCCTGGATGGTGGTGAAGGCGCTGACCCCGCCGCCCGGGGCGGTGGCGGTCGGAGTCGGGGCCGGTGTGCCGCCGCCGGCCACACCGCCGACCGTGATGGTCCAGCGGCCGGGGGTGCCGGACTGCACCTTGCCCTCGAAGTCGACTCCGGCCGGGTGCACGTCGTCGTACGGGAAGGCGTACCCGAGATGGTCGGGGGTGGTGTTGTGCAGGATGCGGGCGTAGTGGTTGGTGCGCGGCCGGGTGTAGAAGGCGGCGGGCTCTTCGGCGGTCGGCTGGTGGGGGTTGTCCAGCAGGGTGGTGCGGTTGAAGGCGGCGGCGAGCCGTGCGCTGAGATTGCCCATCAGGTCGTTGCCCGTGGTGAAGGGCGCGTCGCTACAGGAGAAGACCGAAAGGGTGGACGGCTTGGCGAAGCTGCCGACTCCGGGGAAGGCGAGGACATTGCCGTTCACCCGGCCGGTGACGGTTCCCCAGGTGAACTGGGTGTCGATGCGCAGGTCGGTGGAGCGGTACTTGTTCCACACCTCGTCTACGTAGCCGTCGAAGTAGCCGCGGAACAAGGCGTTGTTGCCGCGGATCGCCAGGTTGGGGCTGAGTACGCGCAAGTCTCGGCCGCCCGCGGTGACGATCAGCCGGCTCCAGTCGCTGCCGTCGGCGGCGGACTGGGCCCGCAGCGCGGCGGTGACCTGGGACAGTCCGTCGGCGGGCAGCCCGCGCACCGTCTGGGTGCCTTGGCCGGTCTCCAGTTGGAAGGCGATCGGGAGCGAGATCATGTCGACGAACGTGATGTTGGCGTACAACTGGTCGCTGTTGAAGGTGAATTCGCAGAAGTCGTGAGCGACGTTCGCGTTGGGGTCGGTAGGGTTGCTCACCGACGGCAGGGCCAGACCGCCGCCGCGGTTCACCAGGAAGGTGAGCTTCGTGCCGACGGAGAAGTAGATACGGCCGCTGTCCAGGCGCGGCAGCGTCACCCTTCGCGCTCCGGCGCCGGACGCGTTGAGCGGGATGGCACAGTCGACCCCGAGCGGGGTCTGATCGTTGGCCGGAGCCGGCGGGTGGTACAGGCTGAAGCCGTTGGCCCGGATGAAGGCCCAGGTGCCGCCGGCCGCGGGGTCACGGCCGAGCACATAGGCGTACACCGTGTTGTTGCCGGTGGTGTTCACCAGGTCCAGGGGGAGCGTGGCGGTGGTGGACGCGTTGGCGCTCATCTCGAGCCAGGCTGCCGCGGCGGGTACGGCCAGGGCCAGGCCCGCTGTCACGGCGAGGAGTTTTCTACGGGGCATGGTTCGTTGGTGGCGAGCCGTCACGGTGGGGGTCCGTTCTTCGTGAGGTCGAGCGGGGGAGCGGTCGGACGCAGGGAAGGGGGGAGAAAGGGAGGGCGGCGGGGCTGGCGGGTCAGCCGACCGTCCACTTCTGGTTGGCGGCGCCGGTGCAGGTCCAGGTCTGCAACCGGGTGCCGTCGGCGGAGGAGTTGCCCTTGGCATCCAGGCACTTGCCCGCACCGGTGTTGGTGAGGTCACGGGCGGCGGTGTACGTCCACTTCTGGGCGTTGGTGCCGTTGCAGGTGTAGAGCTGGACGACGGCGCCGTCGGCGGTGGAGCCGCCCGCGACGTCCAGGCACTTGCCGAGGGCGCGGACGGTGCCGTCGCCCCCGATGGTCCACTGCTGGGCCGCGCTGCCGGTGCAGTCGTGCAGCTGGATGGGGGTGCGGTCGGCGTCGGAGCCGCCGGCGACGTCGACGCACATGCCGCCGATGCCACGGATCGGGCGTGCGGCGGGGGCGCCGGCTGAGGAGGCGCGGACGTAGTCGACGGTCATCGTCTGCGGGAAGGACGTGGAGGCGTCCGGGCTGCCGGGCCAGTCCCCACCGACCGCCAGGTTGAGGATGACGAAGAACGGGTGATCGAAGACCCACTTGTTGCCGCCGGTGTCGGCCGGCGTGAGGGTCTTGTACGTAGTGCCGTCCACCGACCAGACGAGGGAGTTCGGGCTCCAGTCGACGGCGAACACGTGGAAGTCGTCGGCGAAGGCACGGCCGCCGGGCAGGTTGTACGCGGCGCCGAGGCCGCCCGCTCCGGAGTAGCCGGGGCCGTGCACCGTACCGTGCACGGTGTTGGGTTCGCGGCCGATGTTCTCCATGATGTCGATCTCGCCGCTGTTGGGCCAGCCCACGCTGCCGAGGTCGTTGCCGAGCATCCAGAAGGCGGGCCAGATGCCCTGGCCGCGCGGGATTTTGATGCGGGCCTCGAAGCGGCCGTACGCCTGGGTGAAGGTTTTGGCGGTGTTCAGCCGGGCCGAGGTGTACTGGCACTGCCCGTACCAGCAGCCGAGGCCGGCGTCGGTGTTCTTCCGCGCGGTGATGACGAGGTTGCCCTGGCCGTCGAGCGCGGCGTTCGAGGTGCTGTTGGTGTAGTACTGCAGCTCGTGGTTGCCGAATCCCGAACCGCCGCTCTCAAGTGTCCACTTGGCGGCGTCAGGAGCCCGGCCGGCCGCGCCGTCGAACTCGTCGGACCAGGTCTGCGCGACAACTGCGGCACCGGCGGGCGGGGCGACCGAACGGGTGAAGGACATGAGCACCGCCGCGACCAGGGCGGTGGTCACGAGGAGCACCACTCCGCCGAGAGAGCGGCGACGTGCGCGATGAGCAGCAGCCATGGGCATGGTTCCTTGTCTGGGTGGAGGAGGGGTGCCAGGCCGGGCGAGCCGTGAAGAATGACAGGAGAGGTGCGAGAGCGCTCTCAAACGTGACGCAACGTCACCCGAGGCAGTGAGTATTACGGAGGGGTAACCGTCATGGCAATGTCAGACGTCACTCCTCGCACGCCCCTGAGCTGCGGTTTTCTCTTGTGGTTTTCGGCTTAACGATCTCTTAAGGCTGGCTTGATGCAGAGAGGTGTGAATCGGAGCCTCCCGTGATCGTCGGCCGGCCGGCCGCCGCGGGTACTCCGCGAGGGCGTCCGGACCGCGTGCTCCCGGCCGCGCACCCAGCCCCGGCCGACGGTTCCTCGTTCATGCGTTGGTGTCCGGCGCCGCGCAGCCCGTCGATCGGTGCACCGGCGTTGGTCCGCGACACCAGACACCTCGACGAGCAGCGCCGCCGGCCCCGTACGGGAAGCCGGGCGACAGGTCCTTCCGGGTGCTCGCGCCCGGAAGGACCTGTCGCCGCGCCGACCTCAGGCGTGTGCAGATTCAGGCGGTGTGCAGCGTCAGGCCGTAGCGGCCGAGGATTTCGTTGATCGGCTGGAACCACGTCTGGCCGCCGGACGAGCAGTTGCCCCAGCCGCCGGAGGTGACGCCCTGGGCCTGGTCCCCGCTGAGGAACGAGCCGCCGGAGTCGCCTCCCTCGGCGCAGACGCTGGTCTTCGTCATCTGGTAGACGGCGCCCTGGCTGTAGTTGACGGTCTCGTTCTTGGCGAGGACGGTGCCGCAGCGCCAGTGCGTCGTGGACCCCGACCGGCAGATCGAGGCGCCCACGGGTGCCTCGGCGGAGCCGCGTACCAGCTGGTCCGGGATGGTGCCCCAGCCGAGCACCACCGGTACGGTCCACCAGCCGCTGTGGATGCCGACGTACGCGTAGTCGTCGCCGGGGAACGAGGATCCCCGGAAGGTGCCCATCGCGGACCCGTCCCAGCCGCGCACGGCGGCCCCCGCCTGCCCGCAGTGCCCAGCCGTCACGAAGCCGCCGTACACGGAGAAGCCGATCGAACAGCGGACGTTGCCGGTGTAGTACGGGTCGCCGCCGACGGTGCCCGCGGCGTACGTACGGGGCGCCTGCGCCGTCTCGGCGACGGTGACGGGGCCGTCGGCCCGGGCCCGGTCGACGAACGCCCGTACGGCGGGGGCTTCCCGCTCAGTACGTACGACCGTGACGACGACGCTGTTGGTCCGCGGGTCGACGTGCCAGCCGGCCACCCCGGTGGGCGCGCCCAGCGTGTCCAGGCGCGCTTTGGCGCGGTCCAGCGCGGCGGCGCTGTGCCGGACGAGGCGGGTGTCGGCGCCCAGTGCCCGCACCTTGGACTCCGCCGCGCGGTCGGCCACCGCGACGACGAGCCGGCCGGTGGAAGGCTCGTACCAGGAGCCGCCGTACGCACCACCCGCGGCCTGCCGTGCGGTCTTCTCCAGGGTCGCGGCCGCCCTTTCTGCGCTCAGCCGTTCCTCGGCCTGGGAAGCGGTGAGCCCGAGGTCCCGGCGCATCGCGTCGAGCAGTCCGGCCGAGGCGGACGGAGCTGCGGCGGACGATGTCGCAGCGGGCTCCGGAAGCGGGACGGCGCTCGCCACGCCAGCGTGGGCGGCGTCCAGGCCGACGGTCAGGAGCAGGGCGGCGACTGCGGCGCGTAAGGGGGTGGTGTGTTTCACGAGACCTCCTGGCGTGGGGATCGAGCGCTTGAGAGCGCTCTCACAGAGTGTCGGGCGCTACGCTAGCCGACCCTCTTTGTCAGGTCCATACCAAATTCCTCGGCCGCGGCGGCACCCGCGCGACCACTCGGTCACCGCGGACTGCACCGGCGCCGAGGGGCGACTTCGTCACCGACCTGACCGACGTCGCGGTCGCGGTCGTGGACTGGTGGATCACATGGACCATCTCGACGCCCTGGTCAGCGCGTTCGCTGCAGAGGGCGTAATCGACGCCGTACCTTGCAGGGGCCCGGGCTCCGCCCCTTTGAACCTGGTACCCATCGCGCATGAGCCAGTTCCGCGACTTCAACCTCAAGCTGCTCGTCATCGAGGAGCTCAAGTACGGTCCCCGGCCCACGACCGGCCCGCGCGGCTGGCCGAGCGGGGGATCGGCGACCCCGCGTCCCACCCACTGGAGAATGGCCTCCGCGGAGAGGTGCTGTTGGAGCCCGGGCCCATTTCCAGGCCCTCGAAATACCGGCCGAACTGCTCGCCGGCGTCGAGGAGCCCCGAGCTGTCGGTGACGGCCGGGCCTGTCGCACTCCGACATCGGCGGCGGGGTTTGGCGACGGGTGTCACCCGCTGAGGTCGAACGCGCCCCACGCGGTGAACAGCTCGGTCTGGACGTAAATCCTGCTTCCCCGCCCCCGCTCCACCACCCCAGCCCGTGCAGCGAGCCGGTGGTCGGCGGCCACCGCAAGGACCCGCGGGTCGGTGCACAGGGTCGGTCCGACGGTGAAGTCCGGCTCTTCCACTGGCAGCCAGACGACCATGACGTCCGTGGCGCCGCCGCGGAGCTGGCCGAACGGATCGGTGAGGGCCGCCTGACGGATCTGGAGGCCCCAGTGCGGGTGGCGCGCGCGGAACGCCTTCCAATAGGGCTGCAGATCGGCGATGTTGAAGGGCATCGGGCTCACGCGGAGCTGTGCGGTGATGCCGCGGGCGGCCAGCTGGGCGCGCTCCAGGGATTCGTGCAGGCCCGTGTAGACCGGTCGCAGGTCGTCGCGGAACTGCCGGCCGACGTCGGTCAAGCTGACCGAGCGGCTCGTGCGGGCGAACAGCTCGGCACCGATGCGCCGTTCCTGCTTCTTGATGGCCTGGCTGACGCGGGCCTGGGAGACATGCAGCCGTTGTGCGGTCCGGCCGAAGTGCAGCTCTTCTGCCGGCACGAGGAAGATCTCGATGTCCCGCAGTTCCACCGGCCCCCGGCCCTCCGCCGATAATCCAGCGGTTATCGAACCGCATGGAAGTGCGGCTTGATCATATGCGCGGACTGCAAGATCGTTTGAGGCGGGCACGCACGCATGAAGAAACGTGAACGCCGCCTTCGTCCGGCCCGATGAGTGATGCCATCGACCTGAGCGTGGTGTACGCGGTGCACGGCGCGCTGCGCCGGGAACGGCCCCTTGGCCTGCCCACCATCCGACCACTCCACTACCTGACTACGCATCAAGGAGAGCACCCGATACAGAAGTTCCAGCCCCCGGCGGGATCGCGGCCGTTGTGGAGATACCCGCCGGACGCATGAGCATCCTCGCTGCCGACCGTGCGCCGAGACCACCGCCGAGGTACGCCCACGCCGGGAAGGACCGCGATGTGGCGGCCGCGGAGCAGACTACGGTCGAATTCGGCGACGGCCTGCTGCGTGTCATTGCGCCGGCGGCGACGAACCAGGTGCTCAGCAGCCCCGGATCCATCGAGGTGACGCTTCAACTCCCCGCCGGCTCCGGCGTCGAAACCACCTCCGCACCACCTCCGCCGCCGCGAGGTGCGCACCGAGGGCCGGCGGCGACGTGGCGGTTCATGGCGCTCATCGACACATAGCGATCGTCGACGTAGAAGGCCGGCGCCTCATCCCCGTCGAGGGCGATGTCCACGTCGGCCGGCTGGGCGTCCCCGCGGAGATCTCCACCGCGCGGGGCGGCATCATCATCGGCGAGGCGGTGCGCGGCACGGTGGTGCTCCGTACCCAGCACGGCGACATCTCGTCGCCGCCCCCCGGCACGGGCGCGTCAGCGACCCCCTGAAGAACAACGGTTCCCCCGTACTGAAGATCAGAGCCACCAGCGGCAACGGCGACATTTCCGCCCGCAGTCTCTGATCCCCTCATCCGTCACCCCCTCCTTCCCTCCTCCTTGCCCGACACGTCAACCCGACCAGGGAGTACTCCACCATGTCTCAACTCACCGCCGCAGGGCAGCGCAAGATCCGCGACGTACTGGCCCGCCACGTCGACTCCGGCAAGATCCCCGGCGTCGTCGCCCTGTTTAGCAAGGACGACGAGACGCACGTCGAGATGCTCGGCACGATGGAGCATGACAGCGGTGCGCCGATGCGCCGGGACACCATCTTCCGGATGGCGTCCACCTCCAAGCCGGTCTCGATAGCGGCGGCGATGGTGCTGCTCGACGAGTGCCGGCTCCGGCTGGACGACCCAGTGGACCGATGGCTGCCGGAGCTGGCCGACCGCCAGGTGCTGAAGGCGTTCGACGGCCCGATCGACGACACGGTCCCCGCGCACCGTCCGATCACCGTCCGGGACGTGCTGACCTCCACCTTCGGCCTCGGTATGGACATGACCTCCATCGGTACGCCGATCATGAACGAGGTCTTCGCACAGGGGCTGACGCCCAACCTGCCCACGCCGATGCCTGAGCAGGACGAGTGGCTGCGCCGCCTGGGCGCCCTGCCGCTGATGCACCAGCCCGGAGAACATGGCAGTACCAGCTCGCCAGCGACCTGGCCGGCGTACTGGTCTCCCGGGTGACCGGCAAGACCTTCGAGGAGGCGCTGCGCGAACACGTCTTCGGCCCGCTGGGGATGGAGGACACCGGCTTCCACGTCCCGGACGACAAGATCGACCGGTTGCCGGTCCTCTACGCGCCCGACCCGGAGTCCGGCGAGTTCCACGTATGGGACGAATCCAGGGGAGGCCGTTGGAACGTTCCTCCGGCGTTCCAAGGCGGTGGCGGTGGTCTGGTCTCCACCGCGGACGACTACCAGGCCTACTTCAAGATGCTGCTGAACGGCGGCAAACACGGCGGCGAGCGCGTTCTGTCTAGGCAGGCAGTGGAGCTGATGACCACCAACCGCCTCACCCCCGCGCAGAACGCCGCCCGCACCGAGCTGGCCACGAATAACGTCCACATCTCCTTCGGCCAGGGCCAGCACGGCGGTTGGGGCTTCGGGATGGCGGTGCGGACCTACCGCGGCGACTACGCTCCCGTCGGCCAGTTCGGCTGGGACGGCGGCGCCGGCACCTCCACCTACGCCGACCCCGTGAACAACGTCGTCGGTATCCTCCTCACCTAGGTCGGCACATCGGTCCCCGACTCGGTCCACCTGATGCACGACTTCTGGACCACTCTGTACCAGGTGATCGAGGACTGATCGCCCAGCAATTCCGTTCCCTCAACACATGCGGACGGGGCAGTGACCGGATTCGGTGGGTGTCGAGGAATCGCGCGCCTGAGCCACCGGCAGCGTCACGGCCCTGTCGGCTCGCCGGCCGAGCCACCTGCGGGGGTGGGGCGCCGGTGGGGTGATCGAAGAGGACAAGGAGCCATTCATCACCCCGGGTTTCCACGGTAGGCCGGCTGCGCGGAGCGCTGCGGCCATGGCGAGGCCGAAGGCGTGCCGGAGCCCCGGCAGATCGTGGGGCGAGGGGCGGCGGCGCGGCGGGAGCCGCGCCGCCGGGGAGTGGGCTGATGTCTTCGGGCAGCCAGTCGACCACGACTGCGCGCGTGCCGGATCAGGTGGCACGCCTTCGGAGCCGGTGGCGATCTCCTGGAAGCCGGCGTCGGACAGCACTGCGCGGACGCGGGCCAGCAGTTCCTCGCTCTGATCCTTCACGCGGAGGCTCTGGATCTGCAGTCCTGGGCTGTCTGCGCCTGCTGGATGCCGAGTGCCCCCAGGACGGCGTTCAGGTGTGGATGAGGCTGTTGGGGCCGTCCTGGCCGTCGGCGGTGTCGTCGTTGGACCAGTGGTCACCGGCCGCGAGGTAGCGGAAGGAGTGGCTGCGGCCGGTGGGGAGTTCCAGGGTGACCGCCCGGTTGCCGTCCTTGCGCGGGGTCAGCGCATGAACCCCCGGACGACAGTCGTTGAAGTCACCGACGACGCTCACCTCCGCCGAAGGGGTGTCGGCGGGCAGGACGAAGGTGACCCTGGCAGTGGTCTTGCGCAGGGCGCGTTCCAGACGAAAGGCCTGACAGACAGGGGGAGCGAGGATACGAGTCCATGCTCGGTGCAGCACCGGAGCCGTGCACACTGACGCCGCCGCCGGGTCACCCGGCCGCCGCACACTGGTGCTCCCCGGCGCTCTCTCCGCTCAGATCGAGTACAGCGTCGTCGAGCACCGCTTCAGGTTCGTGCAAGGTCCCGCCCCCTTGTCAGGAGAGTCTGCCTGCGACAAGTTTGCGGGGGAGGGGGCACCAGATACGTACAGGTCTTGCCGGAACCCGGCTACACGGCCGCCGGGAGCGGCGTCTGGTCCCAGGTCCGACCCTCCAGAGTTAGGCCACCCGCCTTGGGTGTGTGACCGCCCCACTGCTCCGCGATCGCGACCCCAGAGGTTGCGCCAGAAACGCCTTCCGACCCCACTCGTCAGAAGCGCGGCCCGACAGTGGGATGCGAGACCAAGGCACAGGCGGCGAACTGCAGTTGCGCTTCCCAAGCTGCCGCGTCGAGCCCCAGCGTGTACTCGATGCAGCATGCGCATGGGGGGAGTAGCGCCACGAATGCTTGCTCCTCGGCGGTCTCGACCTCTATCTCCGACCACTCGTCCGATGCCAACCCGGCGAGATCCACTTCCCCGGCGGTGAATCGCGTAGCCAGCCTGCGCAGCGCGTATCGTCGGGCCAGGTGGTGATCGGGCAGAGTGATCCCCAATTCTTCGAGAGCCTGCTCGAATGTATCGCGGATGTCCCGGGGGTCCGCATGACGCGGCAGGCCAGCGAGCTCGCGCAGGGTCGGCGTGTCCATTCCCATGGCGAGTGCCTGGGCAGCGGTCATCGGCAGGTCTTCCGGACACACCTGATCCGCCTGGTACAGCCACGCTGCCTCCACCAGGGGCGGATAGGCGCTACGGACAGGGCTGTCAGGTTCGGATGTGTCGTCTATCGCTGCCATGGTTCAAACGATGCCAGCAGGGCCCGCGAAAGCGCCTGGAAATTTGGACTGTCCCGGCAAACCGCCCTGCGGGCCGACCCACCTCATGCTGGTGCCCCGGTGACGCTCCGCGACCGCTCCCCAAGATCTGTGCCAGAACCGAGTTTTGACGGCACCGCTGACGGCTGAGCCTGCTGCCAGACCCCGGAGAGTGAGCGGGAGGCATGAGATACTTGATCATGCCTGTGACTAACCCGTGGCTGGCCGGCCCGTCACCGAAGAAGCGCCTCGATCGAGATCGTTTGGAAGAGCGGATACTCAATCTGCTGTCGTCGCAGAACATGTGCGTGCTCGCGACGGCAGGGCCGGAAGGGCCTCTGGCGACGCCGGTGCGGTACTTCCACCTCGACTTCGCGGTGATGTTCTCCACGGCTCCCGGTTCGCCGAAGATGAGGAACCTCGCCGCTGACCCAAGGGTGTCGGTGGGGATTTTTGCGCCGCTGGTCGGACAGGCCAGCAGCCGAGGTGCTCAGCTCTTCGGGCGGGCTCGCGTGCTGTCCGAAGACGACCCCGATTTCGAGTACTACTGGCCGGCGTTCCGCTGGCAGTCCGACCATGTCGAACGGTCGCGTTCTCTCGATGAACCAGCATCGGGACCTCTCGTGGTAATCGAGGCCGAGCGGATCGTCTATACCGAGCACTGGCTGCGGCGCGAGGGTTTTGCGCCGCGTCAGTTCTGGACCAAGCCGGGCCGGTAGTCCGGCATCCCTGGTCGGCTGTCTGGGCGGTCAGCCCGCCTTGGCCGATTCTTCGGCGCGGGCTCGGGTGCTGGCGAGACGGGATCGATGGGAACAACAACTCCTTCAGTCGGAGCATGACCTCTTCCACGGCCCCGAACTATCAGCCCAACCGCTTTGCCCACGGACCATTTTCGGGCGACTTCACGTACGGCTCGAAGGGGCCCGGATGTCACTCAGAGTGGTCACACCACAGAAGTTGAGCCAGGGCCCTCTCGTGAACATCCAAGGGCCCCAAGATCCGCAACTGCCGCCCAATCCAGCAGACAAACGCTGCTGCTGAACGGGTTCTGGCTCAGCTTCTGTGGTGCAGCCACGCTGAGTGACCGGATCGGCTCGGGAATGACAGATCCCGGTGGCGAGAACAAACCGCTGGTCATTCCCCCGCCCCAACGGCCGACCCCTTGCTAAGGAACTGTTTCGCTGCCTCAACTGCTTCCCCGTTGAGTTCCTCGACGGAGACGCCCCAGCTCTCCTCCCAGCCGTTCAAGTTGTGCGCGCAGTGGACGAGGGGTTCGAGTTCCACGGGGTAGCCGAGGTCATAGGCGATGTCTGCCCAGATGAGGTGGGTGCCGACTGCGGGATCCAGGGATCCGTCGGCGATCTGACCGGCGACCCAATGGGCCATGGCCCATTTCGCGGCCCGTGGGTCAGCGGGCGGGTGGAAGAGCAGTCCCAGCTCCTCCAGCACCTGGTCGAAGAGTGCCGGAGCCTCGGGCTCTTCGCGCCGGAGGAGACCGGCCAGCATGGCGAGGGAGGGGCTCTCGACGCCGGCGATCAGCGCGTCCAGCCCAGCCTGGATGAGCCGGTCCGACCCGACGTGCCTACCGAATGCCCTCTCGCGCGCCATGTGGTTGAGCTGCTTGAGAGCGTCGTCGCGGGTCATCACAGTCTTCTCGATCGGCCATCCGGGAGAAGGAGACTCGCACATTCTCAGACGCTGCTGCCATCGAGTTCCTCCTGCGTGTTCGCCGATCAGGACATGAGAACCCGTTTCCGCAGGAGGGCGAAGCCCGCGCGACCGAACATCTGGCGCTTGAGCATTTTGATCCTGTTGACATGTCCTTCAACGACGCCTGAGTTCCAGGGCAGGGTCAGGCCGGCGATGACGGCGTCCCGGTCTCGTTCGATTCCTGTGGCGAGGGTGTGGAGGCTGGGGAGGTCGTCCTGTCGGACGGCGTCGAGCCAGTCCGGCAGCTGTTCGCCCTGGCGCTCGGTCAGCATGGTCGCGAACGACCGGACGTGGCGGGTGAGGGCGGCGATCTCGGGGCAGTTGGCTGAGATGTTCTTGAGCTGGAGTTGCTCCGGTTCGGTCAGGGTCTCGGGGCGGCGGAGGATCCATCCGGCGACTGAGCGGGGCGAGGGGGGCCGGGCCGCCACCGGACGGGGTGATGTCCGTTTGAGGTGCAGGTAGGCACGGACGCGTCCGTAGCTTCCCTGGTAACCGAGGGGGACGACCTCCTCCCATAGCTTCCAGGCGTTGGTGCAACCCTCACTCCAGCGGTCGTCGAGGTAGGGCTTGTACTCGTCCAGGATCGAGGACCGGTTCTGCCACTGGCCGGTGAAGAGGTCTTCCGGTCGTGCGGCGTCGGCGAAACGCTGAACGGTGCGGTATGTCATGCCCAGCTGACGTTGGATCGAGCGCCGGCTGTGCCCGGCCTCGATCAGGGCATGGATCGTGGCGTGCCGGGCTCTGGTGCGATCCGCGTAGCGGCTGCTGGTCGCCCACGGCGAGGTCGCGGGCTCGGCTGCCGGAGCCGGTTCTGTGTCGGGCTGCGGGGCAATGGGAACGAGTACGTGCAGGCAGCGACGGTGCTGGGAGACGCTTCGCTCGGCGGCCTCGCTGAGGTTGTGCCACAGGTGCCACCGGTCGGCGACCTGGACTGCCTGGGGTGCGCCGACGGTGGCACCCTCGGCGAAGAAGGGCGCCCGGTCCCGGCAGATCACCTCGATCCCAGGCCGCTTCGCGAGCCACGCTGCGAGGCTGGCCGATTCCCGGTCGGGCAGCAGGTCGACCGGCCGGCGAGTCTCGACGTCCACCAGAACGGTCCCGTAGTGCCGTCCTTTGCGAGTCGCGTACTCGTCGACACCGACCACCCGCGGGTCGGGCGGCTCCGGTTCCGGCAGTGCGTCGACCAGGCGCAGGACCGTACTCCGGCTGACGCCGACTCCGACCACCTGGGCCATGCGGGCACCGGCCCGGCCGGCCAAGGCCAGACCGATGTCGGACAGCGTCGAGCGAAGCCGCTCCGTCCGCTGGCCGTGGCGACGTGTCAGCCCCGGTATCTGCTCGACGAACGTCCGCCGACCACAGGAGGCATTCGGGCAGGTGAACCGCCGCACTCTCAACCGGAGAACCACACTCCTGCCACCGCTCGGCACGTCAGTAGGAAACCGCAGGTAGGACCCATGAACGTCGTCCGACCACGTCCCGCACAACGGACACGACGCGCCTACCGCCGAGCCCTGGACATCAACGCGCACTATCGCGATGTCCACGTCTACCGACAGCACGACCACGTCTGCCACCGACGGGAACAGTAGATCCTTCAACCGAACTGCAAGGTCATCCACGGCTCCGAACTGTCAGCCCAACCATCCGGACGGACAGCCATTTTCGGGCGACCTCGCCAACACCTGTCACTGTCGCCGCCGTTACTCACCGTGGCCGGATCACAGAACTTGAGCCAGAACCGCTGAACGTGAACAAAGCCAGACACCACGATGCTCACCGACGTGCTCACGGGCTGGGACCGCGGAGACCTTGGGCGGCCGCACCCTGCTGGCGGGGGCCGGCGCCTGGGGTTGATTCCGGCGCCGCCGGGCTGCTCACACCACTACGACCGGCCTCGCCGGGGCCGGACGGCCGGTCCGCACCTACACCCTGCTCGGCGTCCGCGCCGCTGACGGTCAGCCGGTCCACCTGCCCAGTAGCCGTCCCGCCGGCACCCGGATCGCCTGGACCGGCCCCGTCGGGGAGAAGGAGGAGTTCGAGCTGACCGACGGGGTACTGCCGGACGGCACCTACGCGGCGGAGCGGGTGGCGGTGTACAGGATGCAATGAGGAGCTGCGCCACGTGGCCAGCTGGCTTGCCCGGGAGCACCGGCGCCTCCGGCGGCACCCCCTCTCTCCAACGGGCCGCCCTACCCGCGCGGCGAGGTCACCCTCGGGCGGCACACGTGCAGGGGCCGGCGGGATAGCTCGTCGACACCTGAGGGCCATCGGAGGGTCGCGTAGGTCAGGTAGTCCGTGCCGGCTCGGTCGGCGTAGAGCCAACGTGGTAGATGATCCGTTTCTGCGGGCCCAGAAGTGCAGTTCGCCCGGGCGGAGTTCGCCGCGGGCGACGGGCCGGTGGGCGGTGCGGGGGAGCTGGGCGTGGGGCCAGTAGGCGTATGGACGAGGCTGCTGCAGCCCTCGTGCCCTGGAGCCGTCGGGCCCTCGGCCTCGATCCGGAGATCTCCGACGACCCCGGCCGCCGCAAGGGCCAGGGCTTCAAGGTCGTTCCCAATCGTTGGATCGTGGAACGCACCTTGGAGTGGATCACCCGGCGGCGCCGCTGCCTGCGCGACGCCCCCGGCCGTGGGGGTGCGGTAGACGGGGCGGTCAGTGTTCGAGGTCGGCGCGCATGGCGGCGAAGAGGCGGGCGGCGTCGGCCGGGGTGGTGTGGGGGAAGAGTGCGACGGCGGCGGTGTTGGTGTCGGACCAGCCGCAGATGACGTCGGTGGTGGTGGCGGACTCGGGCAGGCTGAGGCACTCGAGGGATCCGCCGAATGGGCCGGGCTGGTACGGCTTGGCGGTGGTGGGGGTGCCGGTGGAACCGTTCTGCAGCGCGTAGTCGATCAGGCCGCGCCAAAGGTGCTCGCGACGCTTGTTCGGGTCCTCGGGAACGCTGTCGACGCCAACGAAAAGGATGCGGCGGCCGGAGGTCTGCCCGGCGCGGTTGTAGTCAGCGACCACCAGGTGCATGCCGTCACGCATCTCGCCCGGGTCAACCGGGACGTCGGAGACCGCGCTGGCACCGGTGGCCTTGGTGAGCCCGCCGGCGGTGGCGGCCTCGGCCAGCGTGTGCTTGCCCGAACCGGCGGGCGAGGTGGAGGAGGCGGGCGCGGAGACAGTGGCGGTGGCGACGGGAGGGGCAGGAGGGGCTTCGGCTTCGGCCGCGGGGTCGCAGGCGGTCAGCGTCAGCGTGGTTGCGAGGGCGATCGTGGCGAGGAGGGCGCGGGGACCAAGGACGGGCATGGCAGAGTCTCCCGGGGTGTGGTGGTCGGCTGGGCTGCTGGGCCCAATGGCCGCACGCTAGTGGCCGACTGGGCGGGCGGGTGCCCCGAGCCCAGTTCCCTTACAGCACTGGGACATGGTGGTGACGCAAGGGAGCGGTAGCGCTCGACCGAGCGCTGACTGACCCCGAGCTCGGCCGCGACGGCGCTGGTCGTTCCTCAGCTGCCTCATCAGGAAGTTGATGCGGCCCTTCAACGTCTTGGGCGGCTCCCGCGTGAACGTCTCCCGGTCCGCGCGCTCCAGGGCGTCCTCGATGTCACCCACCGTCTACTCCCCTTCGTTCAGGCCGGCGTCGCTGCGCTCGATGGGCCTGGCCGGGTCCAGCCCCTCCTCCGTCAGCTCCACCGCCCACGGGGGATGCCACCTCTGGTCAGGTTTCGACGTAGGCGACCATGACGACGGTGCGCAGTGCGGTGATGAAGTACAGGACGCGGACGTCCTCGATCTCGTCGGCGTACTGGCGAAGCTCAGGGCTGATGCAGTCCGCGGGGATCGGTACGCCGATCTCCGGGTTCACGGAGATGGCGACCAGAGCGCGGTCCAGGGCGTGGATCTCGCGCTCGGTGGTGAGGTCTTCGAGCTGCTTGGCGGCGGAGTTGCTGAACGCGATCCTGGCGCGTCGTGCGGCCATCAGGCGACGACCGGTCGCTGGGCGGCGAGCCGGGCGAGATGCGCCTCCCGTAGCTCTTCCCAAGGTGCGCACCCCTCCACCGGCGGGGGGCCGTTGGCGGCGATGTCCTCGCGTTCTTCGCCACTCGGGACTGCCCATGCAAGGGCGAAGACGAGGACTGCGAGGAGCGCGGATGGCAACTCACGCCCCGTACCGCCGACTTGCTCCACACGGCACTGGTCGTCCTCGCGGATCAGGCATACGACGACGCGCAGCATCTGGGGGACCAGTTCCTGTCAGTCGCCGACTCCGCAACCTGGGGGGTCTTCGACCGGCTGCCCCCGCTCACCTGGACAGCCGACCACCGCTGGCGGCGTCGGATGGCGCGCTCCTTCGACGACGTGGCTGGCGACCTCGTCAAGGGAAACTGGCCCAACCCCAACTTCACCGCGGAGGAGATGGCCCTGCACCTGGCCATCGAAGACGCCCCGACCTACCTCGAAGACCGCCCTGCAGAGGACGACCACAACACCCTCCTGGAACACGAGGACGACGACTACGGCTGGGACGGCTGCTCCGACCTGATGTTCCAGGACCACGATGTCCTCATGCTCTTCCACTCCAAGTACACCGGCATCGAGGACAGCGACCACCCCGCGAACCAGTTCCTGGATGTGGGCGATCTTCGAGAGGCTGCCTGGTTCGACCCATTCGACAACCGCGGCATCCGGGACCCCCAGCGAGGCCTCCGGCGATAGACCACAGTTCCTCGCGCTGGTCTGCTGGGGCCAGTGCGAGGAACACCAGCCGTCTACGGCCGCGCCCAGTCGACGCTGAGTGCGGCGAGCCGCGGCGGGCTGTGTCTGGTCGGCACCCCGGTCCCCCTGCCGGCGGGCTACCTGGAGGCAGCGAGCGCGGCCATCGACGCCGCCAACAGCATGGAGCACGCACTTCAATTCATTGCCGCCACTCCTCCCACGATGAGTGACTCCGCGGCCCAGCCGTCCGGACTGCTGTCCCTGCCGACGGTGTACATCAACCCCAACGGCCCCGTCGTGACGCGCACCGTCGGGAGCGACAGCACCGGAGGAGAGGGTTTCTTCTTTCGGTAGCACATCTGCGCCCTCGACGTGAACGGCCTGGTCCTCGAAACCCAACTGGACCGAGTCCGCGACCGGTTCCGCCCGACGGCGGATGACCTCGTGCCGTTCTTCGCCAGCCCGGAGCATGCTCCGGAGACTCGGATGCGCGGTCTCGCCCACGCCTTCGAGGCCTCGTATCCGCCGCCGCGCTGCCGGCGGCCGCCCACGACGGGGACCGTCACCACCAGCGGCCGCGGGGGGAGATCAGCCGGGTCCAAGCCGACAGCCCCGGACGCGAGGACCGCTCCAATCGCTCCCTGAACAACGAGTGGGTGGAGACCACCAACACCACCCGCAACCCGATCAACCTCCGCGGCTGCACCCTGCGCGACGACCGCGGCCGCACCGTCGACACCGAGACCTGGGGCCGCGGCCGCTAACCCCCACCAGCCGGAGGCCGCACACCACGTGGCGGAATCTGCGCGAGGTGACCCACCCGCAGCCGGACCACGCGGCAACCGACAGCTGGCCGGCACACGCACACGGGCCGTCGCCCCTACCGGGCGACGGCTGGCAGTGCTGCACGCAACGGGCAGTTCCCCGCCCCTAGCTAGTTCCGAGCTTGGTCGCGTTCGTGCGAAGCCAGGTCTATAGGTAGAGGCTTGGGTCGTTGGGCGACAGATAGGTGGGCAGGACGCCGTCGATGCACCCGCCGAGCAGGGATTTCAGGTATGCGCGGTGTTCGGTGCGCAGGGCGCTGGGCAGGTTCTTGACGCACCAAGTCTTGGCGTTGGTCTGGTCGGCCGTGAGCGCCCCCGTGAGAGTTCCGTCCTTGTTCTCGGCGGCCTCGCCGGCGGGGAGCTGGGCGACTTTCTCGTTTCGCTTCCCGTAGGAATGTCCGGCCAGGTAGGCGTCATAGCCGGGGCCGCTGAATGTGGGCGACGGACTCGCGGTCGCACTTGCACTCGCGGTGGCGGAGGAGCTGCTGCTGCCGGGGGTACAGCCGGTGGCGCAGGCGAGGGCGGTGGTGATGGCGAGAGCGATCAGGGCCCGGGCGGGCACGGGACTCCTCTACTGGGCGGACACGTCGGTGTGACGACTCTTCGATGTGCCCGTTGCTGGCGGGCGTCGGCCGTGTGTCGACCTAGTGCCGGCGGACCACTTCGGCGAGACCGATGAGTTCCGCGCGCTGTTCGTCGGCCAGGCCTTCGCCCGTCATGCTGTTCATGGCCTCGCGGACCGCCTTCGCGATCTCCCACTTGCGGTGGTTGTTGTCCGTCAGGAACGGCATCAGCTCGCTGATCGGTGTGGTCGTCACCCCGGGCAGCAGCAACAGTTCTACCGCGCGCAACAGCCTTTCCCGGTCCTCGCTCATGCATCCCCCACCTCTCGTTGGTCTCTCCGCCCGACGCTACCGGGGAACCTCTACGCCAGGCGGGCGTTCGGGTACACATCCCGCCTTGCACGGCCGACCCGGCCCCGTACTGGAGGTGGGACAGCTACGGGGCGGCGTACGCCTGCGGCATGGGGGTCACCCGGACCGTCTTCGGGTCGGAGGGCGGCGTGAGAGCGTGTTGATGCAGCGTTCGACGGTGTTCCGCTGCTTGTAGGCCTCGCGGTCGAAGCCTGGCGGCCGACCGCCTTTGCTGTCGAGTCGTCTGCGGTTGGCAATCTGGTCGGCCGGCTGCGGGATCACGGCCCGGATCCTGCGTTTGCGCAGGTGCTCGCGGATCGCGCGGGACGAATACGCCTTGTCGGCCAGCACGACGACGGGGCGGGATCGCGGCCTGCCTTTCGGCCTCGTCACCCGGATTGCGACCATGACCTGTGTGAACGCCGGTGCATCCCCGGCCCGGCCTGGAGTGAGGACGAACGCGAGCGGGCGGCAGCGGCCGTCGGCGGCGAGGTGGATCTTGGTGGTCAGCCCGCCGCGGGAGGTGTGCCGGTGCGGTACTTGAACGCGATAGCGTCGATCACCTGCCGGTGATCCCGCCACCGCCCACCACGCTTCGGCGTCCGATCTGGCCGCAACGGCTCAATCCGTGTCCACTGCGCGTCAGTCAACGACACACATCAACCGACGATCAGATGATTGATAAGAAACGGCCTCTAGGTCTGTCGGCAAAGTGATCCTATGTTATGGATCATGGTCGGGTGATACGTCGCCATGAACTGTCGGACGCTGAGTGGGAACTCGTGCAGCCGTTGCTGTCGCAGCCTGCGCTGGGGCGGCCGCGGCTGGACGACCGGACGGTCCTGAACGGGATCGTGTGGAAGTTCCGGACCGGGGTCGCCTGGCGGGACGTGCCCAACCGGTACGGGGCGTGGGCCAGTCTCCACACGCGTTTTCGCCGCTGGGCGTCGGACGGAACATTCGAGCGGATGCTCCAGGCCGCGCAGGCGCAAGCGGACGCGGCAGGCGACATCGAGTCGTCTCTATGCAGCTGCTACTCACCCACACTCGTGCCGCTGAGGACTCTGGTGCGAGTCGCTGGATCAAGATGGCGAGTCGAGGAGTTCTTCCAGTCCGGAAAGGGTCTGACAGCCCTGGACGAGCACCAGGTCCGCCGCTACCCGTCATGGTCCCGCTGGGTCACCCTCGCCATGCTCGCGCACACTCGGTGTCGATGGCGGCGGCGAGTTGGTCGGCGCGGGCTTCGAGTAGTGCCTTCAGCTCGCAGTAGTGGGGATGGTCGTCCGTTTGTCTGAGCCAGGCGCAGGTGAATCTGCGGTGGTACTTCCAGAGGCGGCAGGCTTCCGGGTCGGTTGCGATGTGCGAAGGGCATGGGGAGAAGAAGTACTCGCCCATGGGTGGCGCGGGCCCAGATGCAGGCGAAAACGGCGAGTCGTTTCGGGTCGTCGGTGATGGTCCGGTTTCCGGGCTATTGCTTCAGGCGCGGCTCCTTGCCCGGGTCCTACACCTCGCGTCAGCTCGTCGTCTAGATGACCTTTTGGTTCAACTATCAAGCCATGCGGCGGCTGCTCTGTGCCTGCTTGCGACGTACGAGTAGCTTCCTTGATAGCGGGGCACACCCGCGCTCCGCAGCGCTAGGAGGACCCGTGCTTGTACGAAACCGAATCGCAGCGGTAACCGCATCGATCGCCCTCGCCGCAAGCGGGCTACTTGCTATGGCGCCGAACGCCTCAGCAGCGACCTCGAAACTCGGGGGTTGCAAGTACCAGTACCTGACTGGCAGCCAAGGGCATGACGGTGCGAGCTTCAGGTGCACAAAGGGCGAACGCTACGAGCGCTACCGGGTTGTGATCCATTGCACGACGATCGGAGGCTACGAGTACCCGCACTACGGCCCTTGGGAGTGGACGAAAGGCACGTCCACCGCGTGGTGCGCCCTGGGAGACCGTCGGGTCGGCGCAACCAGCGAAACAAGCTGACCTTGCGCGACGTTCCGTGGCATACAACGGGACGTCGCACACGCGTCCTCGAGGGTGGATCTGAAGCGCCAAGGCTCCTCCCGGGTGGCCTTGGGGTATCTGTCTGGTCTGTGACGACCACGCGGAACAGCAGCCCGGCGGTCTCGAAATCAGCCGTGCCCAGGCGTACCGACTCTTGGACGTCGCCCGCGCCCCGGCCACGATCCACGGCGCCGCCGGCGCCAAGCTGTCTCGCATGCGATACACCGGCACGGGCGCCGCGGCCACGCTCGACTACGGCCTGTCCCAGCGGGCTCTGACCACCGTCTCCGGCCGCAGCGGCGACGTAGCGGAGCTGATCACCCACCGACTCCTCACGCTCACCCGCAGCAGCCTCCAGGCCCTCGATGAGCCCACGGTGCGCGCCGTGGTCCGCCAGGCCGTCGCCGGTGCCTGGGAGGCTCCAGTCACGCCCGGCGCCCCGGTGATGACGACGTCGGCGCTCTGAACCGCGGCGACAGTCCGGACTGGCGCCGAAGTGGCAGCGCTGGCTGCAGGCGCAGCTATTCCGATGGCAACAGCAGCGATCGCCGAGATACCGGCGGCGTGCAGAGTAGTGCGCTTCACGCACACGCTTTGGTGCGTAGCCGGGGAAGAAGGCATGCAGGTGCGCTGGCGATGGTTCCAAACAAACCCTGCCCCGCGGTCTTCTTCCCCGTAATTCTCCCCGAATCCGACCCGGTTGGTCTGGCCGGGGCGTACTTAAGGAACATATCCCGCAGCTCTGTGTCTGATCAATTGACGAGCGCGGTGAACAAGATCACGGGTGACACGCCCCCGAACCCTTTGACGCTACGGGCGATTCTCGACTATCTCCGCACGCGCGGCCAACAGTATTGGCCTTCACGGCTGCAAGACGTTGAAGAATCCTTCACCGGGAGACAATCGAACGATATTTCCGACCCGATTAAATTGAAACAGAAAACACATGTCGGGAAAACGCCACGGCTGAAACCTGCACCCTCGTGCCACCCGCCTGTCGGAAAACGGTATTTCAGTGGCGCAATTCTTCCCTTTCGTATCCGGATCGGTCAAGATCGTGCGATCTAATATTCCAGCCGTAGATCGTGATCTGTGACTGCTCCTCGTCTGCTTGATCGGGCGCGGTCGACCAGCCGTCCGATCCCGTGCGGTGCGCGGCGACCGTCCGGCGGATTCCGCTGCTCTGGGGGAACCCGGCCAAGGATCCGCCACCGGCCTGAGAAGGGGCTCACCTCCGCCGCGCTGCCGGGGAAAAGCGCCCGCGCACGCTGCCAGCTCGTTCACGAGGGCGGAGAACTACAGTTGTTCTCGCGCCACGCCCGTCGTTCCGGGCCTGCGGTCGCCGTGCGATCGGCGGCCGGGCTCTGAGCCCCCGTTGACCAAGGATCAGTTGGCGGGCGGGCCGTCAGCGAGGGGATGCATGTTCCGAAGTGACCGATTGTGGAGTTCCATGGATTTCAGAGCGCAGGTACCGCCGCGAAGGCTCGGGCCGTTCCCGCTGACCGAGGAGGGCATCGCTGCCCTGCTGGGCCGGTACGAGTTCGGGGACTCCTGTGTTCGGAGGGTCGTACTCGACCAGGAGTTCGGCGCGCAATCGCGGGGCCGGGCGGTCCGGATCGTCATCGATGCCCAGGTGAGGGACGAGGATAACCTCTGGGAAACCGTCTGCCTGGACTTTGAGGGAGTCTCGCGCTTCCGGATCGACGAGAGCAAAGGCTTTGCCTGGGTGCTGTACGACCCTCCGATGTTCTCCCGCTTCGACGACCAGTTGTACGTGGACTTCTGCGCCGAGTGGTTCGACGGTCCGGGGCCGGCCGACGCGGAGCAGGTGTTCGAGTGGTCGCAGTTGGTCTTCGCCATAACAAGTGGCTCCTGGAGCGTGCTCCAGGACTGGGGCGACCGAACAATGATTGCGCCACCACGCTGAGGCTCCGGCGTGCGTCAGCGGCCAGGGCCGGCGTCTGGGGCAACCTCACGGGGTCCCCGGCCGATCCGGTGTGGGGAACCCTGAGCGCCTCTCCACGAGGCAGCTTGGTCGGCTCCGGCTGAAGCTAACTCCAGTCGTGGATCGTGCTCTTGCCAGCGAGGGCTGGCGCTGGGAGGGGTGCGGTCATCGTTGATCATCGGTGTGTGAAAACAGAAGATCATGCGGTGGCCGCAGGTCGCAGCGTAGACCCTGCCCGTTGGCACAAGGCGTTCGAGGTTCTGATGGGCCGGATCGCAGGCCGGTTCAGACGGGTCGAGCCCCGGCGCCGGGTTCGGCAGCTCGTGTTCGGGCTGCTGTCGGATCTGCCGCGCAAGAACTGCTGGACCATAGCCGAATGGGCCGGAGAGGCAAGTCCAGACGGGATGCAGCACCTGCTCGGCCGGGCCAAGTGGGACGCCGACCGGATTCGCGACGACGTGCGCGAGTACGTGGTGGAACATCTGCACGACGACGAGGCGGTGCTGGTGGTCGATGAGACCGGGGACGTGAAGAAGGGCACGCACACGGTCGGCGTCCAGCGCCAGTACACCGGCACCGCGGGCAGGATCGAGAACTCACAGGTCGCCGTCTGGGCCAGCGCGAGGGTGAAGTAGACGACGACCCGGGACGGCAGCAGCCGCAGCCTCTTCTCCCGTGACCCGGTCTCCTCGATCACCGCATCCACCAGCACGAAGTCCACGATCTGGGTCAACTCACCCAAGTGGCCAGGCGCGTACACACCCCCGGCCGCCTCGACCGTGCGCGTGATGACAGACTTCTTCTGCAACGGGACTCCCGATGATCTTCTTGATAGACACAAGCTGATCTATCAGGACGTCCCGTTGCGGCATTCCCCCAGAGCTTGACCTGCGACTCAACACTCAAACGCACGGTGTTGATCGTCTTCTCTTCTTGCGATCTTCGAAAGCAGACCCGATGAATCGTGTTCGTCCCCGCGAACGCACGGGCCGCAGAGGCCTCGCGTTCCTGGCCACGGCCTTATTGGCCTGTGCCTCGACGGTGCTGCCGGTTGGCGCCGCCGCATCGACGGCCGTGCCCGCAGCCGCGGCCGCGCCGCCGAAGGCGAGCACCCTGTTCGACGACTTCAACTACACCAGCCCGAGCGATCCCGCCCTCGCTGCGCACGGCTGGACCGTGCGCAGCGATTCCGGCGGCCCCGGCCCCGGGACGAACTGGTCCCCGAGCAAGGTCAGCTTCCCCGACGACGCCTCCGCGCAGGGCAAGCGGTCGATGCTCCTGCAGGCCACCACCGACGGCACCGCCGCCGGTACCGCCCAGGCCCAGATCCAGACCACCCGACACAAGTTCTACTCCGGCACGTACGCCGCGCGCGTCCACTTCAGCGACAAGCCGACCACGGGTCCCGCCGGCGACCACCCCGCTCAGACCTTCTACGCCATCGGCATGAAGAAGCCAGACTCGCTGTACAGCGAGATCGACTTCGAGTACGTCCCCAACGGCGGCTGGGGTGACCTCGGCCCCTCCCTCTACACCACCGCCTGGAACTACCCCGCCGAGCAGCCCACCGACGCGGACCGGGTCTTCCGGAAGGACGAAGCCCCCAGGTCGCTCCAGGGGTGGCACACCCTGCAGATGACGGTCGACAATGGCATGGTCGCCTATTACGTGGACGGCCGGCCGTTCTTCTCGACGACCACGTACTCCCCGCGCCAGCTGATGACCATCAACTTCAACCACTGGTTCACCGACCTGACGCTCCCCGGCCAGAGCCGTACCTGGGATCAGAAGGTCAACTGGGTCTACTACAGCGAATCCGGCGCCATGAAGCCGGCCGAGGTCGACGCTGCCGTCAACGGCTACTACGCGAGCGGCACCCACTTCGTCGACACCGTCGCCGAGAAGAAGAACCCGGAGCACGACTACAACGGAGACGGCGTCAGTGACGTCTCGCTGTTCTACGACTACGGCCGGTCCACTGCCTCCGGTTGCGCCCAGAACGGCGCCAAACGCACCGCGCTGTTCGCCCTGCCCGGCAGTCCCGACCGGTCCGGCAACTTCGGCGGCGACCGCATGGAATCCCTGTGGGACGGCCCCTGTGAGCCAGTCAACCCGAAGTTCGTCACCTCCGGCGACTACAACGGCGACGGCAGGAGCGATATCGCCGCGTTGTACGACTACGGCACTACCGGCTCCACCTGTGTGCACAACCACGTGGCGATCGTCGCGTGGCTGGCCGAGACCGACGGCACCCTGAAGCCGGCGCCCAAGCCGGCCTGGGAGAGCTTCTGCTGGGGAGCCGGCACGAAGTTCCTGACCTCCGGTGACTACAACGGCGACGGCACGAGCGACCTCGGCCTCCTGTACCACGACGGCGACGAGCGCCTGCGGCTGTTCACCATCAGCGCCGACAAGAACGGCAGCGGGTTCGGCGACCTGGTTTCCCGATGGGAGGGGACCAATTGGGGCAGCCGCACCAAGTTCGTCGCGTCCGGCGACTACAACGGCGACGGCAAGGGCGACCTGGCCCTCTTCTTCGACTACGGAACTGACGGGTCCACCTGCGCCGGCGGCGCCCACCAGGCCATCTTCACCCTCACCGCGGACGCTGACGCCCGAGGCGGCTTCAACGGCGGCGGCAACCCCACGAAGATCTGGAAGAACAGCTGCTGGGGGGAGGGGACGAAGTTCCTGACCTCCGGTGACTTCAACGGTGACGGCAAGAGCGACCTCACCCTGTTCTACGACTACACCGCCGGGCACGTGAGCCTGTACACCCTCAGCGCCCACGCGAATGGCGACGGCGGCTTCAGCCTCCCGGTCGCCAAATGGGACCGGACCGATTGGGGTCCCGGCACCAGGTTCCTCACCACCGGCGACTACAACGGCGACGGCAAGAGCGACATAGCCCTGTTCTATGACTACGGCACCATCGGCGCCACCTGCGGGGGCGATGCCCACCAGGCCGTTTTCGCCCTCAGCGCCAGCCCCTACGGCACCGGCGCCTTGCAAGACTTCCGCAGGCCCTGGGATCACACCTGCTGGGGAGGCGGCACCGTGTCCATGAACTGACCGAATCCCGAGAAGACGGCCCCGTCCGGCTCATCCGCCGGGACGGGGCCGAGTCGTATGGGGACTGCTCGTCAGGAAGAGCCGGCGGCCAGGACCGGGGCTCCACATCGACTGCTCCACTGGGACAAGGACAACGGGTCAGGTCAGGTCGGGTACGACGTTGCCCGGGCTGTCGAGCCACGGCACGTGAGTGCACTCGGGGGGAAGCAGCCGTGCCCACCACACCGGACGCCCCCGCCACCGACGGGCTCGTCGACGGTCTGCTCGCGGCTGTTGCCGAGCGGCTCGGCCAGCCACTGCCCGGCCGCCTGCAAGAGGCCTTCCACCGCGTACCGCGCCACCGGTTCCTGCTCGACAGGATCTGGCTACGCGACGGCTCTGGCGGCTACCGACCCGTGGACCGGGCGACGGAGCCCGACGGGTGGGGCCGCGGCCTACTCGGACGAGCCGCTGGTCACCCAGTTCACCACCGGTCTGCCGTCCTCGTCAGCGTCCATGCCGTCCATGGTCGCCCGCATGCTCCTCCTGGCCGGCCTTGCCGAACACCCTGCCCAGGGCCGTGTGCTGGAGCTGGGCGCGGGGACCGGCTTCAACGCCGGTCTGCTGTGCGCGCTGGTGGGTGACGAGCAGGTCACCACCGTCGACCTTGACCCCACCCTCGCCGCCGACGCGCAGGGGACCCTGAAGACGGCCGGCTGCGCGCCGACGGTCGTGGACGCGGACGTAGCCTTGGGCTGGCCGCCGAACGCTCCCTACGACGTAGTCCTCGCCACGTTCTCCGTCGACCACATCCCGCCCGCATGGCTGACCCAGCTCCGGCCGGGCGGCCGTATCGTGCCCCTCCTGGACCTCCGCTTGGTGCAGCTACGGCACCCTCGCACTCACCGCCGAAGACGGCCGGGCCCAGGGCCGCTTGCACTCCTTCGCCTCCTCTATGCAGATGGCATGCCCTGACGCCGAGCCCGACTCACCGCTAGCCACGCCCGAGGGTGCCGCGAGCGCGGCCGGGTACTCGTCGACGGGGTTGTCTCCGTGGGCGGTCGCGGGCGGCGACCTCGATGCCGAGTTCCACGTCGGCCTCACCGTCCCCGGCGCCTCGTTCGGCTGGGACACCAGCGGCGAACACGCCCCCACCCGCCCTCGGGTCGACGACCCGACCACCGGCTCGTGGGCGGCCGTCGACTCCTGGCGGTTCGAGGACCGCTCCATCGCCCACCGCGACGACCACCAGCCGTACCGCTGAGCACCACACACTTCGGCGAACGGTGCCGAAGCAGGGGGGAGTCGGTCCATCTCGACGTAGGCGACCAAGACCAAGGTGCCTAGGGTCTGCCGTCGCAGTGATCTTGGATTGTGGATCATGGAGTGGTGATACGTCGCCATGTACTGTCCGATGCCGAGTGGGAACTCGGAACTCGTGCAGCCGTTGCTGCCCCGTTCTGTGTTGGGGCGGCCCCGGTTGGACGACCGGACGGTCCTGAACGGAATCGTGTGGAAGTTCCGCACCGGGTTCGCCTGGCGGGATGTCCCTGAGCGGTACGGGTCGTGGGCCAGCCTCTACACACGCTTCCGCAGGTGGGCAGCGGACTGGACCTTCGAGCGGATGCTCCAGGCAGCGCAGGCAAACGCAGACGCCGCAGGCGATGTCGAGTGGCTGGTGTCGGTCGACTCCACCGTCGTCCGCGCCCACCAGCACGCTGTCGGAGCGCGAAAAAGGGGCTCCGAAACCAGGCCCTCGGACGGTCCCGAGGCGGGCTGACCAGCAAAATCCCCCTGGCCTGCGACTGCTCGGCTCGCCCGCTCGCCTTCGTCCCGGCGGGAATACCAACGACTGCACCCAGTTCACCGCCGTGATGGAGGCAATACGGGTGCCCCGATTCGGGCCGGGCCGGCCACGCGTGCGGCTCCACCACATGATCGGCGACAAGGGCGACAGCTCGAAGGCCATTCGCGTCTGGCTGCGTCGCCCACACCATCCCGGAGCGATCCATGCAGTGGCGCGGCATCGCCACCAGGTACTACAAGACCGCCCAACCTGCCAAGCAGCTGTCACCCTCGCATCGCTCCTGATGTGGGCGTGACACTTTGACGACAACTCCTAAGGGTTGTCCCGCTATGACCTGGAGGCCCCTGTCGGGGTTCGAAAAGTGGCGATGCCGTGCGAGCAGTGTGTGTACGGTGCCGGAGTGATCGACACTGATGGCGCTCGGTTGGGTGCGGAGGCCGCGAGGCGGTTGGCTGAGGCGGACTGCTGTGAGATAGCTCCAGGGCTCACGGATGAAGAGTTCAGCCGGATCGAGGCGACCTATGGGTTTGAGTTTTCCCCAGAGCATCGTGCCTTCCTGGCGGCAGGGTTGCCGGTTGCCTCACCTCCCGAGGAAGGCGCAACGTGGCAGCAGCCCTGGCCCGACTGGCGTCACGCGGATGTAGACGACCTGCGCCATCGGCTGGAGTGGCCGGCACGAGAAGTGCTGGGCGACGTCGCTCACGGCAGCTGGCATCCGGCCCTGGGGGTGCGTCCCGCCACCACTGAAGAGGCCGTGGAGGTGGCCCGAGCGGTACTTGCGCAAGCGCCGGACCTCGTTCCCGTATACGCGCACCGCTTCGTACCTGTCGCGACACCCCAGGACATCCGGTCTTGTCGGTGTGGGGAACCGACATCATCTGTTACGGCCACGATCTGGCCGATTACATCGACCACGAGTTCGGCGAGGTTGACGAGGATGCGCCTTGGGCTCCGCAGGCGTCCGTGCCGTTCTGGAAGGACTTCCTCGGCTGAGACTGCCGCCAGCTGGCGCCGACGGTAAATGATCTCTGTCGTGCCCGGTGTGATCACGGCCTCGGAGCCGTCCTGGATAGCCCCATTCACGGGGCTGAGCCCGCGCTGCTTCGGCAAACTTCTGACCGTGCAGCAGTTCATGACGTCCTCGACCTGGCCGGTGGAGGACGTGTGGGCCCGGTTGGCATGCGGCGAGGCGGCACAGGTGTGGGTGGTGGACGACACCGGTTTCCCCAAGGACGGCACCGCATCACCCGGGGTGGCGCGGCAGTACTCGGGCATGTTGGGCAAGGTCGGCAACTGCGAGATCGGTGTCAGTGTCCATGCCGCGTCCGATACCGCCTCGTGCCCACTGTCCTGGAGGCTGTTCCTGCCCTCGTCCTGGGACGGGCCTGAGATGGCCGCAGGCCGCAAGGCCTGCCGGATCCCCGATACCGAGCACCACCCCCCGAAGTGAGAGCTCGCGCTGGAGATGCTTGACGAACTGGCCGGCGCTGGTCTGCGGCCCGCCGCGCTGGTCGCGGACACCGGTTACGGCGCGAACGCCGATTTCCGCCACGGCCTGGAGGACCGGGGTCTGGCCTACGTGCTGCAGGTCAAGAGCGAGATGACCGCCCACGGCAAGGACGCCGAGCCTCACCGGCCTGCCTATGGCGGGCTTGGGTCCCGCCGGCTGCCCCGCTACCGCAGTCGGCCGGTGTCCTTGCGCGAGCATGTGCTGGCCGCGGGCCGGCAGCGGGGGCGGGCCGTGAGCTGGCGCAAGGGGTCGAAAGCGGCGATGAGCTCGCACTTCGTCCTCCTCCGGGTCCGCCTCGCAGGCCGGCGGCCCAAGCCCGCCGACGACGGCACGATCCCGCTCGTCTGGATGATCGCCCAGTGGCCCGAGGACGAGGCCGAGCCGGTGAGGTACTGGGTCTCGAACCTGCCCGCCGACATTCCCGCGAAGGACCTGGTCCGCCTCGCGAAGGCCCGGTGGCGGATCGAGCACGACTACCGCGAGCTGAAAACCTGCCTGGGCCTGGACCACTTCGAGGGACGCTCGTTCACCGGCTGGCACCGCCACGTCACCCTCGTCACCGCAGCCCACCTGTTCCTGACCGAACAGTGGAGGAACCCAAAAGCCCCTGCCAGGGCCTGACCCTCTACCAGGCTCTGGACCTCCTCCAACACCTCATCGCCACTTGGACCGGCACCTGCCCCACCTGCCGACAAACCATCCCCCAATAGCACCACGACACCACCTAACAAAGCACCACTAGACCTCCCACTGCTTCCTACGTCGAGCCGTATCGCCGTACAGCGAGACCCCCAATTCCTCCGCAGCGAGATGCCGGAAGTGCGGTACGGGCAAGAGTAGGGCGAGGCGGATGGAGTGCGGTGCGCGTGTCCGCTATCTGACCGACGCCAAGGCGACCGATGGAATCGAAGCTCTGCGCTTCGCGTGCCTGACACGCTCCGAAAGATCTGGGGTGACCGTTCTTGACGGCTTCCTGGACCACCCAGAGATCACCCCCACACTGTTTGGCTGTGGCTGGCGCGAGCTGCGCATGGCTCAGGGCCAGGCCTCCGGTTTCTTGCCCACTTCTGCGAGGAGAGTTCGCTGCGCCGGTGTCAGTGTGTACGCCGCGAGATGTTCCAGGATGGCGCTGATGGTCACACCTTCCTTCGACACCCAGTCGAGGGCGTCCTCTCCGTCTCGGCGCTCCCAGATCTCGCCGTCTAGACGCAACGGCCGGCCGTTCTCATCCTTACGTGGCACGCGGACTTGGTGGACGGCGATCACGTTCCATTGGTCGTCGAAGACGGGAGAGCCGGCGCTTCCCGGTTCTGTGTCTGCCTGGTAACGGCAGGAGCCGTTCCCCCAGCTTTCGAAACGGCCGTCGAACGAAATCTCCTTCGAGCGGCCCTGCGGGTACCCGGCCAAGCTGATCGGCTCTCCGACGACGAGCTGAGAATGGCGGCTGAGCTTGGTCCAACCGAAGGACCCCCCTGGAGGGCCAGCAGGCCCGTCGCCCAGCAGCACCAGGGCGAACCCGAGGCGCCGGTCGGACATGTAGAACTCGTTGGCCATGAGGGGGTACCGCTGTGTGGACACGGCGGTACCGCCCAAGGCGGCGGGTCGCTCCTCGAACTCGGCAAAGGCCGCTTGCTCAGGTGTGAACGAAAAATCCACGGTGAGCAGCAGCCTCGGCGAGATCAGGAAGCCCGTTGCTACGGCCCGCATGTCCCCAGCCACAGGTACGCAAATACGGGCCACTGGTTCCACCGCACGGACGGCTCGGGACAGGAAATCCCAGGATTGCCGTGACGAGGCTCCGCCCGCTCTGGGGCTGCCTTCTGTAGCCGGGGGACGACCGTCGACATCTGATGGCTGGGTCGTGGCCTCAGCTTGGCGGGCCTGTCGCTCAGCTGCCGCTCGCCGATGCCGGGCGGCAGCGGCCTGCACCTGGCGCTGTCCCCATTGGCGTGCCTTCCACGACTGGTCCATTCCCAGCCCACCTAGCTTGCGATGATCGCGGTTGCTCCAGACCGTACAGGTCCGAGTTATCCGTGGAAGTGAACGGCCCGCGCGACATCGAGCGGATCGTGACGTACGGGATACGTACGCGGGTGGGCCGATGCGACTGGGTGATCTCCCGCTCTGCCCCGCGGTGTCGATCGACGGAGACCGTAGGCGAGGGGTCTGCTGACTTAATGGAAAATGTGCAGAATTCCCTCGCATTGTGGATGTGGCACCACAAGGTCCGTACAACTCTAGCCTCGATCTTTCGTGACGGTCCGTCGGCTTCTTCGGCGGGCCGTTTCGGTTGTTCGGGTCGGTGGCGGGCACGCTGATGGCCCGGCTGTCGCGTCGGGTGGGCGCCGGATTCCACGGCTCCGGTCGGGGTGATGCTGCTCGCAGGGACGGGAACGTGCTGGTCAGTCGGGGTTTGGGAGAGCTTCGAGCCGCGCCAGCGCGTCGGTGATCACGTCGGTCCAGGGCCAGTGGCGTGCGAACCTCAGGTGCCGGCGGCGGGCGGTCGTGACGATCTGGGCGGCGGCGGAGAGAAGGCGGAACCGGAGACGGCGGGGCTCCCACCTGCGGATTTCGCCGGTCAGAGCGAGCATCGGCATCCAGGCCAGCAGGTCCAGGGCGAGCTGGACGATCTCCAGCCAGATCTGGTTCTGTGCGGTGTCGTGCAGGGGCAGGTTGCGCAGGCCGGTGGCCCGCGCGGCCCGAATGCGGTCCTCGGCTCGCGCTCGCTGGCGGTGCCGCAGCTCCAGTGCCGCGATCGGCATGTCGGTGGTGTTGGTGGCGAAGCAGGTCAGCCGCAGTCCGTCAGCGTCGGTGATGCGCAACTGGGCGCCGGGATGGGGCCGTTCCTTGCGGACGATCAGCCGCATTCCCTTCGGCCAGCCCTTGAGGCAGTCGCCGGTGATCTCGGCGACCCAGGCCCCGTCCCGGATCTCGCCGCCGGGCTCGATCGCTGCCGTCCAGGCCGGGGCGGGGACCTTGAGTACGGCCTGGTGGATCTGTTCGGTGAGGGTCATGCCGACCGAGTACGACAGCCACCGTCCGCGCTGGGCGAGCCAGGCGACGAACTCGTGGGTGCCGCCGCCGGAGTCGGTACGGATCAGCGTCCGGCGTCCGCGCCGGTACTTCTTCGGCAGTTGCGCCAAGGCGAGCCCAGCCGTGGTGATGTGGTCGGCGGCGGTGTTACTGCCTGCGTTGCCCGGTCTGAGCAGGCTGGCGACCGGCTCACCGCTCCCGCCGCTTCCGTGATCGACGAAGCCCATCAGGGGGTGGTGTCCGAAGGTCTTCTTCCAGGTCGCGGTGGCGTCCTGCTTCTCGGAGTGGGCCAGCACGAGCACCCCGTCCAGGTCCACGATCACCTGCCCCGCGGCATCCGGCGCCGCAGCGCCGGCCAGCTTCCAGACGCGCTCACGCGCTTCGGCCCGAGCGGCCCTTATAGCGGACAGGGCCTTCGGCCCGGCTGCGGCGAGGGCGTCGACGAGCCGGGAGACCGTCGGGTCGGAGGCCACCGGCCCGAACACGCCGGGCTCGGCCCGCAGCGTCCCGACATCCGCGAGGCAGTCCCCGCCCAGCGCGACCGCGAGGGCCACGTCCAGCAGGATCTTGCCCGGATCGTGCACCGCCCGCGGCCGTCGCCACGGCGCGAGCGCCGCCGATATCGCCTGGTCCAGCCCGGCCTTGCGGACCGTCTCGACCAGCAGCACGGCCCCGGCCTGTGACACCACCCCACGGCCACCGCCCTCGATGCGGACGCGTGGGTAGGACCCGATACGCTTCTTCACCTGGGAAGTGCCTCCGGCGGTGGCAGGAACAAGGACCTCGACAATCCTCATTCTTGCTGGTCAGAGGCACTTCTCGCTTACCTGACCACCCGTCGGACAGCCCGCTTCATGAAAGCGCGAGGCTAGTTGTGGTCGCAGTTGTCTTCTTCGGGTGGCTGCTGTGGCAGGGGCCGTGGGTGCTCGACCGGGGTCACCTTTCGGGAACGCAGCCCGGTCCGGCGGCGGTGGTGACTGGCTTTCGCACGGCTGTGGTGGCTGCCGTAGCCGGTCTGGTGGCAGGCGCAGGGCTGACCTATACCGATCGTACACTCCGGCTCACACGCTCCAGGGACGACGATCAGAGGAGGATCGCAGAGGAAGGCCAGATTACAGACCGGTATTCCACTGCGATCAAACACCTTGCCTCAAATGGAGTCATCGAGCAGTTGGGCGGAATCTTCGCGTTGGAGCGGATCATGCGCGATTCTCAGAAGGACTACTTCATGGTGGTCGAGGTGCTAGCAGCGTTCGTCCGAGAGCGTGCGCCAGCACCGTCTGAGGGCAAGGTATCCGCTGTGCGGGGTTCGCAGACACCTGCCGGAACTCTGCAGGCTGCACTGATGGTTCTTGGCCGGCGGCCAGAGGAGGACGAGCCCTACAGTGTGGATCTTAGCGGCGTCGACTTGCGCAATGCCATTCTGGCTGGGGCCCGTTTGGATGGGGCGATGTTCATTGACTCGCACCTGCAGGGGTCCTATCTGACAGGTGCGTCGTTGAGAGGTGCCCACCTTTGGGGCGCCGATCTCACGGGCACCGATCTAAACGATGCAGATCTGCGGGAGGTGGAAGGTCTGACCGTCGAACAAGTGGTCGCCGCCGAGATCACTTCGTCGACGAAACTGCCTGACGAGATCAGTGGGGCACCGCAGGTGCAAGCTCGGATCGTGGCCGTGGAGCATCAGAGATTTCAAGCCCGGAACTGATCACCGCTTCGGGTCGACGGCGGCGCGCCGGGCAGCCCGTTCTCCAGCCCGCAGGGGATGGCGGATTCATGCGCGCCCTCTACACAATCCTGTAGGGAAGTTGACTCCCACGTCATGTTCGAGCCCAGTCGATGCCGCCCCGGGCGAGTGCTGCGAGTTGTGCCGGGTGGAGTCGGTGGCGGCGTTGTTTCTGGTTGGCGAGCCAGATGCCGGTGCGGTGTTCAGTGCCGTCGGGGAGCCGCTCGACGACAGCCCGCCCCGGCATCCCGCCTTCCCGCGCGATGTACTGCTGGAGGGCTTGGAGTCCTTTCTGGAACGCCTCGCTGCCCGCGCGTGGCCCGGATGCCGTAGCCGTCTTCGCCGCCGCCTTGCGGGCGCGCGGGGTCTTCTTGACGCCGAGTTCGCCGAGCCGGAGCTGCTGTTCCTCGTTCAGCCGGTCCCAGTCCCGCCGCTGGGTGGCGAGCCAGCGTCCGATGTCCTCGCCGTGCCGGGTCACGCCGGGGACGATCGCGGTCAGCCGCGCACCTTCGGCGAGGAGCTGGGCGAGGTAGGCGTAGTGGCGTTGCCAGTCGACCGTCCAACCCAGCGTCCCCGGGTTCCAGTCGGGGTCGATGGCGGCGAGTGCGGCGGCTCGCCGCTGCGCCCGTTCGGGGTCTTTGCCGAGTCCGCCGGGGCGGCGGATGTTCGTGAGGTACTGCCCGATCGCGATGTCCAGGATGGTGGCGCTCCGTGGGGCCGCGAGGGTCCTGTGGAGCTGGTAGTAGGCCCGCGCTGCGCCGAGGTTGGTTGCGAAGCCGGCGGCGGCGGTGTCCCACACGACCCCCAGCCCCTCCAGCTCGGCCGACCGCTCGCCGGTCATGGCCCCGGCCCGGAACGTGCGCCGCTGATCCGACAGCCACCGCCCCAGCGGGAACAACCCGTCAGCATCCACGTGCTCGTAGGGGACGTCGAGATGCCCCTCACGCTGCCGGTACTGCCATGCGGCTTCCACGCCCCGGCGCCAGTCCTGACGCTCGGTGTTGATAACGGTGTAACTGCGACATCTCGGTTCGCCGTCGCGCAGACTCTCATCGAAATGACACAGAGCTTCCCTGATCGCCAGAGATATGGCAGGGCATCGCTTGCGATAGCGCGTGACGTAGAGTGAGAAGATCCAGACATTTCGATGAGACGCCCTAAAGAACCGCCCGATGGCCTGCGGATTCTCCTCGTTCCTGCACGTGTGTGGTGTCTCCTTGTGCGTGGGGGAATGTGCGGGGCCGGTCGAAACCCGCGTGTCCGTAGTAGGAAAGACCCCCACAAGTGGGGAACGCACTCGCTGAACTGCAGCCTTGTGAGGTGGTGTTACGGTCCCAGGCTACGGCGCAATATCACCCCAGAACGCGATGCTGCCTGACCCGTCTCTACTTGATGGCCATGAGTACGGCGCTGATGGAGGTCAAGATGGCCGCGAGAGTCTTTCCGGATGCTGCGAGGCATCGAGGCACTGGTTCACCGCCCCTGCGGGTCACGGCGAACGCGGCGCTGGCCTGTCAGAGGCGTTGTGTACCCTCACGCGGTGATAATTGACCAGAACGCGAGGGTTACCCCTAAGTGTTACCAGAGTCCTTCTTTGCGTCGGACGGTCGGTAGACGGATAGGGCGAGCGGACCAGGACGACATGCTGCGAGCGTTCCTGTGGGTGAGTGAAGTGCGCATGGCTGTCGGCCTCGCCCGCGAATGGCGCAGCTTCCTGAAACAGGTCACTCGAGAGAGGACAGAGGCTGAACACAGGCGGGACAGCAACGCCCATCGATCCCCGGACCAGGTGACAGAGGATACCTGGCAGGTCGCCCGGAAGCTGGTGAAGCATCTGGGCGCTGAAGAGTTCGAGGCGCAGCATGCACTCGCCGAATGTGAGGCCGCGGCCGGAGTGTTCGGCAGCCAGCTGGGCAAAGACCTCCGCCTCCAGGAGGAACGTCTGTCAGACCTGAGGGCAGCACTCTCGGGTCTGCGGAGCCAGCTGTCGGGGGCGAAGAAGCGTCTGGACAGCCTGCTGGAGAAGGACCGGAAGAGGCTGCGCCAGATTGCCGAAATCGAGATGTTGAAGCGACAGGCTTCTACCGACGCGGGTACCTCCTTGCACCAGCTCGATCAGATGACACAGCAGGACTTTGAGCAGGCCGTACGAGAGGCCACCCAACGATCGGGCTTTGAGGTCGTCCACTATGAGCCCCGGATGATCGAAGTGAAACGAGCAGGCTCTAAAGGGATCATCTTCTGCGAACACGGCAGGCACCCCACGAGGGACGAATACACCAGCATCGAGCAGATCGTCACCGCACAACGCCTGGCCAGCGAACGGGGACACAGCTCCGTGCTGGTGATCACCAATCTTCGTTTCGTCTCGTATCCCGCGCACCGGTTCATGCAGGGCCGGCACCCGAAGGTACAGCTTGTCCAGCGCTTTGAGCTTCAGCGCTGGATCGAGTGGGGCGTACCCCTGGATGGCCTGGTGAAGCACTTCTGATGCACATCAACTGGACAACATCGGTGCCGGTTCCGCAGTACCCGAAGCCGAAGCTCCGTAACGAGCTGAACCGCCGGATAGCAGCAGCCACTGACGATGACCTGCTTGCGGCGTACCTTCACTGGACCGAGGGCCGTGTCGCGGTGGAGCAGGTCAGCGCGGCAACCGCCCTTGAAGGAACGATCGAAAGAGAGCAGGGGCACCTGGGTGCCTTGCGCATGCCCGCGGGAACCCTGTTCTGGGTGCAGTACGCCAAGGCTCGTCACGCGCTTGACTCTGAGCTCGCTCGGCTTGGCGACGCCTCCGGAGCCGCTGCCCGTACAGCCAGACTCGTTTGGGAAGAGCTTCGGAAAGGGACCACGGAAGACCTCCGTGCCAGCTTCAAGCAGCGACCGCAGCAGCAGGAGGCACCAGCTGAGCGCCTCGGGCCTCTCATGGACCAGATAGGCGGGATCGACCAAGCGCTGAACCGCGCCATGAGGGTCTACCGCGAGGCCATGCACGATGTAGCGCTGAGAGAACATGACCTGCATGCGTTCGTTGCCTCCCAGGCCAGCATCGCTCTTGAAGACATCCACACAATGTCGCCAGCAGCGTTCGAGCAGATGGTGGCAGCTCTGGCGAGCCGTGATGGTCACACGATCCTTCGAAGCGGTGGCAGATCCGGGGACCTCGGAGCCGACGTGATCACGGTGGCGCCCGACGGCAGCCGAATGGTTTTGCAGTGCAAGCATCGCCATGGTGGTCAGGGAAAGGTCGGATCGCCCGACATCCAGACACTCAACGGGACCGCCCGCCCTGAGCACAAGGCTGACATAGTCGTCGCGGTCACCAACGGGACCTTCACCAAACCCGCTCGCGAGTTCGCCGACAACCACGACATCAACCTCATAGGCGGGGCACTGCTGCGACGCTGGGCGACATGGGGCGAGCCCCTGCTCTCCGTCTTGGGCGTCGGCGATCCGGAGACGGGAAGCAGCGGCACAACATGGTGGCGCTCTGCCTGAACACCAGGTCTGAGAGGGCGCTCCTGCTGTACAAAAGCGCCCTCTCAGGGAGGACGAACGTACGGTTGAAACCTGTCGCAGAAGGCTTCGGTGCTGGCATTTCGTGGCGGCTGGCCCCGCTTCGAGGACTCCGGCCTGTGCCGGCTCGCGTGGCCCCTGCCTCTTGGCGCGGCCGAATGGTCAGACGCGGCCCCAGCCGGACACAGCGTCCGTGAGTCTGGAGCGGAGCTACTCGTCCCCAGTCCCCGCGTTCACCCGCCCCGGCTCACCGCGCCTGGCGCTGGAGACCGTACTCGGGCCACTGGGCCGGGCCGCAGGGCCGGTCCTCGCCTGCGCCTGCTGCGGAGCCGCGTCCCGGGACGCGGAGTGCGTGACGTGGCGGGAGCAGATGAGCGGTTCCGGCTGGTCGCACTGACCTCCCCCTCCAGCGCACGGCGACGTGGGCCGGGGGCGGAGGGGCGGCGGGTCCGGACAAGCCGGGCCCGCCGTCGTGCGTGTTCGGCGCGAGTGGGGCAGCGTCCTCGCGGAGGCGTTCCCGATGGCGGCGGCGGTTGAGCCGGGCGGCCGGGGCTCGGTGGCCGTTTGCGGACTGGATCGCAGGCGCCGCAGGTGGAATGGTCTTCCGCTCGCTCAGACGGAGGCCACCCTCACGTCCGCCGAACTGCGAAAAGGCCGATCAAGTTCGAGGCGTGGTCGAAGGGCAATCCAGATGCTCGCTCATCGAGTGCAGTTCTGCGAATTCGTCAGCGAGCATGCCCATCAGGACGAGGTCGTGGTGCCGACCGGCGAAGAACACGTGGTCACGAAGGCGACCCTCCTCGACGAAGCCGAGCCGACGATGAAGGGCCAGCGATGCTTCGTTGTGCGCGGAGATCCGCGCTTGGCACTTGTGATAGCGCCGCTCGGCGAACATGAAACGCAGCACCATCACCACAGCTTCTGCGGCGTAGCCTTTGCCCCGATGATCAGCGCCCACCGTGACGCCGCACTCGAACCAGCCCGCACGCGGATCAGCGTGGTGCGAGCCGACGCTGCTGACTATTTTCCCCGTGCCGACCGCTTCGATGGCCAACACGAAGCAGTCGCCATCGGACTTGGCAGCGGCCTGCTCCTTCGCCCAGGTACGGAAGCCCTCGGCGGAGCGAGGCGTTTGTAGTAGGTCTCCCAACCGCTCCTCGTCCACGGCGAAGCGCATGAACGCGATCCAGTCGTCGGGCTCGATACCGCGCAAACGTACCCGCTTGCCCGTCCAGAAAGATGTCATCCGCTATTCGATCACGTTGTAGTGCGCGAGGTCCACATCTTTGCCCACCCCTGAAACCGCCTGTGACCTGGCACTTCAACGTTGCCGAACATGCCAGGGATGGAGGGCGTTCAGTGCCGGACGTCAAACGACAAGTGTCTGTTTCTGAACCCTGTGCCCCCAGTGGTGGTACTACCGTCGGTAGAGCAGCCGTCCACCACGGCTCCGTCGGCTCCTTCCAGCGCAGCCCGGGCGGTGGTGAGGGTCAGGACCAGGCCGGGGTCGGTGGGGACGTCGTCGATGTACGGGAGGGAGGCGGCCGGGCGGCCGGGGTCGCGGGCGTCCAGGGAGGCGGCGAACTCCGAGACGATGTGGGGGTGGAGGGCCTCGCTCACTGCCTTGCACAGCTGCTCGGCGTAGGCGGTGCGCTCGGCGGGGCCGGACACGGTGGGAACGCCTGCGCGCAGGGTGGGGGAGTGGAGGACTCAGCAGAATCCGGGCTGGCATGCCGGGGCGGTGCAGTATGACGCCGCCGCCCTCGCGGCGGTAGCGAAGGCCGGCCACCCCCGCGACGCAGTCCTGCGGGTGGTCGCTCTCCACGTCGTTCAGGCGGGGGAGGAGGAACTCGACCCAGCGGTGGACGACGTACGGTTCGTCGAGAAGCCTGAGGGTGAGCTGCTCCTCCTCCAGATGTACCTGGACGACGCCAAGGGGGTATTCGGAGACGCTGCCGATCTTGCAGCAGGCGAGGAAGACCGCAGCCTCCAGCTGCGCCTGTTCCGGGGTGGCGTGCTGCGGGGATGGTGAGCGCTTGGTCGTCATCGCTGAGAAGCGCGTGCAGGGCTTGGTGTGACTCGCCGGTGCTGCTGCTGCGGCGGTCTTCGGTGTGGGCCAGGGCGGCCTGAGGCATCGTGGCCGCGGTTGTCGGAGCTCCGTGGAGGCCCGGTCGGCGTGTGATGGAGGCTGCCCTCGGCCTCAGGACCGTCCTCGCGGGCTCAGACGACCGCCCCTGTCCTCCTCTCCTTCTTCTTCCGCGCCTCCAACGGGCTGTACCCGTCAGGGACTTCCTTCGCGGCGCGGCGGCCCCGTGCCGGTGGTGGTGGCGGGTTGCGGTGTTCCAGGGCGATCGCGATCGGGACCGCGGTGACAATGGTCGAGGCGATGCCGACCAAGACGCCCGCGATCAGCGCCACGGAGAAGTCCGCCAGCGAGTCGCCGCCCAGTACCGCCAGTGCGGTCAGGATGAACAGGGCTCCCATGCCCGTGTTCACCGTGCGCGGGAGTGTCTGGACCACCGCGTGGTTGGCCGTTTTCTCCAGGTTGCCTCGTGGGTTTCGGCGGCGCGCTTCGCGGACGCGGTCGAAGACGACCACCGTGTCGTTCACGGAGTAGCCGATCACCGTGAGCAGCGCCGCCAGGAAGACGCTGTCCACCGGCCTGCCCAGCCAGGCGAACAGGCCCACCACGAGGAGGACGTCGTGGACCATCGCAGAGACTGCCGCTGCCGCCAGGGTCCAGCGGAACCGCACGCTGAGGTAGATCAGCTGGGCGGCCACCGCGACGCCCAGGGCCAGGAGCGCCTTCTGGCGCAGTTCGCCGCCGAGGCTCGGGCCGATCTGTTCGTCACGCTCCACCGTGACGGTTCCGCCCGGCTTCTCCAAGGCCGCCTTGACACGTTGCTGTTCGTCGTCGGTGAGCTTCTCCGTGCGTACGGTGATGTCGCCGTCGCCGGACTCCTGCACCACCGCGCGCGGGAACCCCGCGTCGGACACGGCGTTCCGGGCCGTGTCCGCGTCGACGGACCTGCTGGTGCTGTACTCGACGAGGTGGCCGCCGGTGAACTCCACGCCGAAGTCCAGGCCGCGGATGAAGATTCCTGCGACGGCCACCGCCACCAGGAGTGCGCTCGCGCCGAGCCAGCGGCGACGGTGGCGGACCAGGTTCGGGTTGCGGCGGGACAGCCATGTGCGGACTCGGCCCGTCGAGGCGATGCCCGTCAGACCGGGGCGCTTGCGTACGAAGCTGCGGGCGACGGCGAAGTCCGCGAGCGCGCGGGTGATCACGAGCGCCGTGAGCATCGATGCCAGGACGCCGATGCACAGGGTGACCCCGAAGCCCTTGACCGGGCCCGTGGCGAAGAAGAACAGCAATCCCGCGGCGAGCAGCGTCGTCATGTTCGAGTCGATCACCGCGCTCCATGCCTTCGCGAAGCCGCTCTTCACCGACTTCGCCAAGTCCTTGGAACGGACGCCCAGGTACTCCTCCCTGGCCCGTTCGAAGACCAGGACGTTCGCGTCCACCGCCATGCCGATCGCCAGGACGAACCCGGCGAGCCCCGGCAGTGTGAGCGTCGCGCCGAGCGCCACCAGAGCGGCGTACGAGATGAGGCCGTACAGTGCGAGGGCCAAGGCGGCGAGCGCGCCAAGGAGCCGGTAGGCGACGGTGATGAACAGTGCGGTCAGGGCGATGCCGATGAGCGCGGCCTTGGTGCTCGCCTCGATTGCGTCGGAGCCGAGCGTCGGGCCGACCGTGCGCTGCTCCACGACGTCGAGGGGCACTGGCAGCGCGCCGCCCTTCACGAGCGCCGCCAGCTCGCGCGCCTCGGCCCGGCCGAAGCCGCCGCTGATCTGCGTGGAGCCGCCGGTGATACCGGTCCCGCACACCACGTCCGGGTTGACGCCGGGCGCCGAGATGATCTTGTTGTCGAGGGTGATGACGACGCGGCGTTCCGGAGCGCCCTGAGGCGCGCAGGCCGCGTCCGAGGTGATCTTCGCCCAGGTGTCGCCCGCGCCCTTGCGGAAGTCGAGGGAGACCATCCAGCCGTTGAGCGACTGCTGGTCCAGGACCGCCTCGGCGTCCTTGACCCCCTCGCCGGTGAGGGCGGTGGGGCCCAGCTTCAGGTGGTTGCCCGGCTGGTCCGGGTCGGGCAGGGTGCGCGATCCGTCGGCCTCGGGCTTCGCGGAGCCCTTGTCGGCCGTCGCCCCCGTCACCGGGTGGACCGTGAGCTGTGCGGTGCGGCCGATGACCTCGGCGGCCTTGCGTGGGTCCTGCACTCCGGGCAGTTCGACGATGATCCGTTTCTCGCCGGCGCGGGCGATGCCGGGTTCGGAGACGCCGAGGGCGTCGACGCGCTGCCTGAGGACCTCCAGAGCGCGGTCGGTGGATGTGGCGTCGGCCTTGACGGTGGGTGAGTCCCGGGTCTCCAGGACGATCTGGGTGCCGCCGCGCAGATCGAGGCCGAGGCGGGCGGATTGGGTGAGGGCGATGTAGAGGGACAGCGCGACGGCCGCCAGCGCGACGATCGCCCTCCACAAGGGTGGGCGGGACAAGGGTGCGCGAGACATGCGTACTCCACGATGAGGGCAGGACGGAGGGACGCGTGACCGGCCCCGCACGGTGTGCGCCGGGGCAGAAGGGGTCAGGCGTCGATGACGGTCTGCGTGCTCATCGGTGGGGCGGGCCGCGCGGGGCGGCGGACTCAGCCGGCCTGCGCGGCGGCGCGAGTACGGTGGCGGGGCCCGTGTCGGGCCCGCCCAGGGCGCGTCGCGGGGCCGTGTCGACGGCCGTACGCGCGGGGCCCGCAGGCTGCGGGCCTGGGATGTGAGCGTCAGGTCGGTGCGTGACCTCGACATGGAGCGCCGGGACGTCGTCCGGTCCTGCCCCTTGTCCGGCGTGCCCCGCCACCGTGTGGTGGGCGAGCGGCCTGTCGGCGGGCATGGGCATGCCCTGCGCCCCGGCCACCGGGACGAACAGCGCGAGGACGGTGACGACGAGGGTCAGCGCGGACGCGGCCAGGCGCGCGGAGCGGCTCTGTTGCGGCACGCGTCCCCCCATCCCTTCGGCGCTCGTCGGGTGCGCACGGCGTGGCGTGGCCCTGCCCTGCTCAACGTATCGGGCGCCCCGGTCCGTTCCGTGTTCCTCGGTAGTTCTTCGTGCAGCTGCGAGAGGTGCTCGATGAGGCGGAAGAAGCCCGCCAGCGCGTAATGCTCCACCTGTGGCCCGCACGGCGCTCGCGTCCGCCGTGGTAGTCCACCCCGGTCCGGCGAACCACCTTGCCTCCGAAGGCGTCTTACCCGCCTGATGGACCACGAGACACGTTCGGCACTCACTCCGGGAGGCTCCGTCTTGTCAGCACCACTACTTCCCAGCGACCCGAAGCAGTTGGGCGCCTACTATCTCGATGGCCGCCTCGGCGCGGGCGGCCAGGGCGTGGTGTACGAGGGCTATAGCCCGGACGGCGAGCGGGTGGCCGTCAAGGCGCTGCACCGGGTGAGCGACAAGGACCGGGACATGCTCCGCAAGGAAGTGCAGGCCTGGCGCCGGGTGGCACCCTTTTGTACGACCCGCATGCTCTACGACGACCTCGACGGGCCCGTCCCGTTCGTCGTCAGCGAGTATGTGGCAGGCCCGGACCTGCGGCGTGCGGTCACCGCTGGAGAACCGTACGGCCCGGAGGAGCTGCGCCGCCTGGCGATCGGCGTGGCCACGGCACTGGCGGCCATCCACCAGGCTGGTGTGGTGCACCGGGACCTCAAGCCCGAGAACATCCTCCTCGGCCCCGACGGCCCGCGCGTGATCGATTTCGGCATCGCCCGGATCGTCGAGGGAACCGCCACCGCCGGCCTGCCCATGGGCACCCTCCGCTACATGCCGCCCGAGCGTTACCAGGGCGAGCACGGCGACAATAAGGTCGACGTGTGGGGCTGGGGCGCCGTCGTCCTCTTCGCCGCGACCGGCCGCCCCGCCTTCGACGGTGAGAACGCAGCAGTGCTGGCCTACCAGGTCGCCATGGACGACCCCGACACCTCGGTGCTGGAGGAACCGCTCCGCTCGCTGGTGGCGGCAGCGCTGTCCAAAAAGTCCAAGGGCAGGCCGACCGCGGAGCAGTTACTGCTGTCCCTCGTCGGCCGCGCGGACCTTGCCGCCATCGTCGAGGGGGTTGCCCCCAGCAGCCCGGTCGACCCCGCCGACCCTTCACGGGCAGAGGTGGCAGAAGCGGTGTTCGAAGCCCTGGGCACAAGCGGGCAGGAGGCCGTCTCCAGCCTGCTGCTGCGCCTGGTCGCCCCCGGTGAACGGGCCGAGGACACGCTCCGCTCGGCCCGCCGGGCCGACTTCTCCGACGGTCAAACCCCAGAGGAGGTGGTGGACCAGGTTCTGCACGCCTTCACCGAGGCCGGGCTGCTGGTCTGGGAGGACGGGGCCGTCACGCTGTCGAGCGCCGCTTTGATCCGGGCCTGGCCACGGCTGCGCGACTGGGTGGAGGCCGAACGCCCGGGTCTGGCCGTCCACCAGCGGCTGTCGGCAGCGTCCCGGCTCTGGCACGACCACGGCCGCAAGAACAGCGATCTGCCGCAGGGCACAGCTCTGGAGCACGCCAGAAACTGGGCCGCGACCGGCCGCCGCCTGCTCACGCTCAACCGCACGGAACGAGATTTCCTGGACGCCGGGTCCGGCCTGGCCCGGCGCCGTGGCCGGCGGCGCGTACTGCTTACTACAGTCCTGGCCGCGCTGCTGGTCATCGCGATCGGCGCCGGCGCTGTCGCCTTCGACCAGCGTCAGACCGTCGTCGGCCAGCGCGACCGTGCCACCTCCGCCCAGGTGGCCGGTACCGCCCAGTCCCTACGCCGAACCGACCCCGAGCTGGCCCGGCGGATGGCGGTCGCAGCGGCGCGCCTCGCCGACACCCCTGAGTCCTGGTCGGCGCTGTTCGCCCTGCGCAACCAATGGGAGGACGACGCGCTTAGAAGTCATCTCATTTGGCCATTCTGCGGTAGCAGATGAGGGTGCAGGCGATGCTGGTGAAGGCGAGGAAGTGCTCGGCCTTGCGTTCGTATCGACGGTGGAGGCGGCGGCAGCCGGCGAGCCAGGACACGGTCCGTTCGACGACCCATCTGTGGCGGCCGAGCCGTTGCGAGGACTCGATGCCTCTGCGGGCGATGCGGTGCTTGATGCCGCGTTCGCGTAACCATTTCCGCAGGTGGGCGTAGTCGTAGCCCTTGTCCGCATGGAGCTTGCCGGGCTTGCGTCGTCGGCGTCCTCGGCGTGAGCGGATAGGCGGTATGCCGCGAACGAGGGGCTCAAGGGCCTGACTGTCGTGCAGATTCGCGCCCGAGATGCCGACGGACAGGGGCAGCCCCGTCCGCTCGGTGATCAAATGGATCTTCGACCCGAACTTGCCCCGATCGACAGGATTCGGACCCGTCAGGTCCCCCTTTTCAAGGCCCTCATGTTCACCGAGTCGATCGCGCAGCGGGACCAGTCCAGCTCGCCGCGGGCGCCGAGCTCATCGAGGACCAGGCGATGGAGCTTGGCCCACACCCGGGCCTTGCTCCACTCCGAGAAACGACGGTGAGCTGTCGCCCCGGACGGGCCGAACGAGGCGGCGGGCAGCTGCTGCCAGGTACAACCCGACGTGGCCACGAAGACGATCGCGGCAAGCACCTCCCGGTCACCGTGGCGGCGCCGCCCACCGCCCTGAGGCCGCGACGGCGCCTCCGGCACCACTCGCTGGAACAACTCCCACAACTCATCCGGCACCAGCCGTTCAACGATCCCCACCACAACCGACAGCCTACCCGCGAAGCCCAAATGAGATAAATTCTTAGGCTGCCGGACTTCGTGGCGACGGCCTCGGATCTGGACGGTTCCGGGCAGACCCTGGTGACCGCCCTGGACACCCGCGTCGAGTTCTGGAACGTCCAGACCCGCGTGAAAAGCGGCTCCTACACCGCCCAGGCCAAGGTTCACTCGGTCGACCTGTCCGACGACGGCAGGACAGCTGCCGTGAGCTCCGACGACGGGTACACCCGCCTGATCGACGCCGCCACCGGCCGCCCCCGTGACCTGCACGCCTATCCCACGGCCAAGCAGGCCGGCGGCTACTGGCCGGCTACGGCGATCAGCCCGCGGGGCACCTACCTCATGGTCGATTTCCTGGACGAGAACCTGAAGTCCACCCTGACGGTCTGGGACGCCCGCACCGGGGACAAGAAGTTCTCCACCAGTGCCAGCGGACCGGCCTTCCTCCTGGCCGGTTCCTCGTTCTCACCGGACGAGGCGGTGCTGTCCCTGCCCGGCGGGGACAAGGGCCTTCCCTTCACCTGGTACGACCCGAGCACCATGAAGGAGTTGCCCCTCCCCGAGGCCGACATCAAGGCTGGCGACACCCAGGGGCCGGTGGTGTTCAGCCCGGACGGGAAATCCGCCGCCCTGAAGGTGAAGGGAGGCAAGATCAGTGTGTTCGGCCGCGTCAAGGGGCGCGCTGGCATCGAGCTCGGCGGCGCCGATGAGAACTCGGACTACCCGGTCTACTTCAGCCATGACGGCCGGTACCTCGTGCAGAACGCGGTCGTCTGGGAAAACTCGTACACGCAGACCCCGATCCTGCGCTACGAGACCACCCAGAGCGAGTGCTATCCCGCGACCGCGCTGCGCTTCACCCCCGACGGCTCCACGCTTCGGTGCGTGGGAACCGACGGCATCGTCCGGTCGCTCAACATCAGGGCCTTCGTCCAGCCTCCCGCGGGGACGGAGCAGTACTACCAGGAAGGGGCGGTGAGCTCCGACCGGCGCACTCTTGCGCTCGTCGGCGGTTCCGAAGCCGAGATCTGGTCGCCCCTGTCGCGGACCAGGCGCTCCACCGTGACGTCTGGTGCGAGCGACAGCTTGCGGCACGTCCAGCTCAGCCGTGACGGGCAGCGGCTCGCCGCCCTCCACGGCACCGAGGTCGAGATCTGGGACACGACAAAGGAGAAGGCCTCGATGCTCGGCAGTATGCCCGTCATCGAGCCGGACCGGACTGACAGAGCCACGATCGGGTTCGCGTTCTCACCGGACGGCACCGCGCTCGCCGTACAGGTCATCCTGAAGGACGAGACCAACATCCTCTCGTTCTGGGACCTGACCACCATGCGCCTCATACGCGAGGTGCGTGCCAGCCTCGGCCCCCCGCGCAGCGAAGGGGCCGTCCTCTTCGCCCCCGACGGCAAGTCCGTGATAGCCGCACCCCACTTCGGCAGGGTCGCGTTCCCTTCGGGGGAGGTCCTCACCAAGGGCGCCGCGAGCATGGATGTGGACTCCATCAGCGACGACGGCACGATGCTGTACACCCACCCTCGCGGCGACCGGCCCTACATACGGCTCTGGGACGCCCGGACGCTCCAGCCGGCGGGGGATGACCTGCGTACGGGCTCGGTGTCCGCGCCCACCCTGGCACAGGACAGGGGCGCCGCCGCCTCGCCCGACGGGCGGCTCTTCGCCACCGTGCACAAGTCCGAGCCTGGGTACCAGATCAAGCTGTGGGACAGCCGCACCCGTTCCCAGCTCGGCGTCCCGATCACGGGACTGGTGGACGAGATCGTCGCGGTCGCCTTCGCCCCTGACGGTTCGGCACTGACCAGCGTGGACAAGGACGGCAGAATCTACACCCACACGATCGCCCCGGCACAGCTGATCCGGGACCTCTGCGCCAGATCGGGCGGCCTCACCGAAGAGCAGTGGAAGGCCCACATCCCCGACGTCCCCTACCGGAAGACGTGCTGAACTTGCTGCCCCAGACACGCGGTCGCTTCCCGGCAAGGCACCCTCGGCCGCGGAGAACGCGCCACCCCAAGCGGTGACGACCGCGCCACCACTGGTCCACCGGGCGGCCGGTGGACCAGCGACTGCAACGCACCCGCTCGGCCGTGCAACATCGGCGCTGCAACACGCCAGTGCTTTGCAGCCCTGACCTGCACGAACACGAGCCCACAGCCATCAGAGACCTGTGTTGCCCTGTGCCGGCAGACAAGACGAAGGCCCCGGGGGCCACTGACTTGTCTCAGCGAAGGCGGGTCGACGACGGTTTGTCTCAGTGAAGGTGGGCCACTGCCCCATCCGTCTCATCGAAGATGGGCCGAACTGTCCGGCCCCAGCCGGCCTGGGCAGTATCTGCCAGTAAGCCTCGCCCCTGGCCGCTGAACAGTCGCTAGCTGGTTAATGACCGGCGAAGACGCGGACGCTCGGAGTAATCGGGAGGCGAGATCGGCGACGGATGGGGAACACTTCGCCTGGTGATCGTGATGCAGCCCGTCCTGGAGATGAACACCCCTGATGGCTTCGACCTCTGGCCTGTCGCCGAGACCGAACAGTTCAGTTTCCTGCCGCTCAGTGGTGGGCTCTCACCCGCCGAGATCGGGACGGCGCTCATGCGTATCGCCGCTTGCAACGACGTGGACCCCACAGACGATGACGACCTCCCACCTCGGCCGGCCGAGCCTCTCAGCGGCTTCCTCCACGGACTGCTGAACATCGACAGCCTTTACGCGGCAGGCGGCCTGCGCGTCACGGACAACTCCACGGGCATCGCCTTCTCGCCCGGCTGCTGTGACGGACTGGAGGACTGGCCCGACTGGTACCAGGTCGCCGACGGCACCGGCGTAATCGGGTACGGCCACGATCCGGAGCCGTCGCTGGCCGAGCCTCGGGGATACCATCCGCCTCACCGTCGGCACCGACCGGAACGACAGTCCCGTGATCGAGCTGTCGGTCACCGGGCTCCGCCATCTGCTCGCCAGCGCCGAGCGCGACCTGACCGACTTCCTCGGGGCAGCAGCGGACTGGATTTCCGAGCACCTACCTGACCACTCCGCTCCTCTGACCGCCGCCCTCGCCCGCGTTCTCGCCCTTCCCGCGCCGGGCATACTGCCAACGCCACTCGGTACGGACCGGACGTGACTACTGGCATGCGCATGGCCTGGACGCTCGACGTACGCGGCTGGGCCACCTGCACAGTTGAAGATCGACAGACCAAAGTCGAGCTCACCGCCTCCTACATCACCAATGCTCCAGAGGAGTTGCTCACCGCCGTGGCCCGGCTCGTCTCAGGCGAAACGGACACCCGCGCGGCGCGCCGGACCGCGTCCGGCCGGTGACGCTGGGAGACCAGGCCCGGAGCGGCGGTGAGGGAGGCCAACCCCGAGTGGTCCTGCCCCCTCCTTTCGAGCCGATGCTCGCCTAGGCTGCTGAGTCCGTCCCCGGACCCGGTGTCCTGGCGGGCGGCCTGGCCCTGGAGCAGAAGTTCGACGGCCACCGCGCGATCCTCTTCACCCCTGCCGGCCCCGGCGGCCGGCTGCTCCTGCAGACCCGGCGCGGCTCCCTGGTCCAGGACCGGTTCCCCGACCTGGTCGCGGCCGCCGAGCAACTGCCCGAGGGCCTGGTCCTCGACGGGCAGCTCGTCGTCTGGGACGCCGCAGCCGGCCGGCTGTCCTTCGAAGCCCTCCAGCGCCGGGCCGCCGCCCGCGGCCGCACCGCCACCGCGCTCGCCGCGAAGACCCCCGAGTTCTTCATCGCCTTCGACGCCCTGCAGATCGACGGCATCGAGCTGCTAGCCCTGCCCTACGCCGAGTGCCGCCGACGCCTGGAGGTCCTCTTCGCGGCCCGCGCACTGACCGCACCGTGGACGTTGTGTCCCATGACCACGGACCCGGACAAGGCCCGGGAGTGGCTGGAGGACTGGACGGACGTCTCCGGCGTCGAGGGGATCCTCGTGAAGAACATGAACCAGCGCGACCGGCCCGGAGTCCGCAGTGCTGGTCGCGGGACCCTCGGGCGGATTTCCGACGGGCGGTACCGGTACCGGTACCGGAGCCGGAGCCGGGGTCGGGGTCGGCGGGTTGGGCGGGGTCGTGGGGGAGGGAGTGTTCACGCGGCACCCTGCTGCTTGCCGAGGTTGGCTTGGTGTGGAGCTGGGCGGGAATCCAGATACGCCGCTCCCGGGCAGCCTGGTAGATGACTCCCCGGAGGCGGCTCATGCGCATGCGGACCGCCGCGTTGGTGATCTTCAGCTTGTCCGCGATCTCGGCGCTCGAGTACCCGTCGATGGTCATCCGGACGACCGCCCGGGTCTCCCACTTTTGCTCGTCCAGGATTTCCTCGAAGACGGTGACGAAGCCCTCGGGCTCGGCCAAGTAACCGGATGCCTGGAGCAGACCCGCGAGCCCCCGGCGCCCGCCCGGCGTCTCCTCCCCGAAGTCGCAGAGCGCGTGCAACTCGTGCCAGCGGACCCGCCGCTGCGCCCAGTTCTTGAACACCCGCCCGAACTCCCAGATGCACGTGCCGATGTAGTACGACATCAGGCAGCTGGCACCGCGGGGGCCGTGGTGGTTCGGGTCCCAGCCCTTCTCGATCAGCGTCTTGCGGCGGAACGTCTCCAGCGCCTTGATCTGCATCTCGAGCAGGATCTCGTCTCGGGCGGCTTCGTCGGCCTTCAGGGTGGCGGAGTCGTCGGCGCTGATCCACAGCGTGATGCCCCGCTTCAGGTGGCGCTGAATGGCCAGCCGGCCGAGGGAGCCGCTGCGGAGCATGCCCTTCAGGACAGGCTCGCTCTCCACCCACATCTCGTCCCGGAACACCTTGTACACCGGCCCGTCGAAGCCGTAGTTGGCCAGCTCCTGGACGCGAGCGGTGTCCTGCTCGACTCGGGCCGATCGGTCGTCGGCCAGGAAGGTGTCGACGGCCTGCGCGATCTCATCATCCGTATGCATAAAGATCTCCCCGGTTCTGGTCTGAGCCGAGCTGCTTCGCGAGCGAGCCCGAGAAGTAGTTGGCTAGTTGTACGAGCTGATGTGCGGGGAAACCTGCGAATGTCACACGTGATTGAAGAGTTTTTGAAATTTCCGAGCCTGAAATTCTCCACAGCTCTCTGACCTGCATGAACACGGGGCGGTTGCCGGAAACGCCGGCATCCCCTTCGACCCCGACGAACCCGAAGACGTCCCCCTGGACCAGTCACCCGGCTTCACCGCAGACCAGGTCGACGGCAAGAAGAAGCCACAGCGCCGCCGCCGCGGCGCCGGCTACATCTCGGACCCTAAGAAGCGCAAGACCATCGAGGAACACGCCGAACAACTGGCCATCACCCATAACGAGAACCAGGGCTGGACCATCGAGAAGCTCGGCAAGCCCTACGACCCACGCTGCACCCGCGGCGCGGAGGAACGCCACATCGAGGTCAAAGGCACCATGGGCGCCGCGACGAGCGTGGAGCTGACCATCAACGAAGTCCTCCACGCGTGGGACAAGGGCAACACCGTCGATCTCTACGTCGTGAGCGACATCCCGGTCGACACCCACACCGAGCCCTACACGGCCAGCGGAGGGACGGTCTCCCACTACACCGACTGGGAGCCCGCCGAAGAAGACCTCCGGCCCCGCAAGTACGAATACCGACTCCCGGAAACCACCGCGTGAAAAGTGCGCCTTCGCCTCTTCGGCGCTGCGACTCGCCATCGCCGCCACCGGCGCGTGAGGCGAGCACGGTGTCATCAAGGCGCAAAGGGCGGGTTACGGCGATGTCAGCGTGAGTAGGAGGACGGTCTGACGCATTGCCGGTGACGATGCCAGCGAGGATGAGCCGGTCGGTGGAGGCGCCTCGAGGTCGGTGGGGGCCAGCCAGGACACCAGGGACGCCGGCCGTCAGGTGTGCGCCTTCGGCCGGGAGCTGCGCGAGGTAGGCGTAGTGCCGCTGTCAGTCGACCGTCCACCCCAGCGTCCCCGGGTTCCACTCGGGACGATCGCGGAGGCCCGCCGCTGAGCCCGGCGCGGGTCCGACCCCTGGCTGGCCGCGGCCGAGGCCGAGCTGTGGGCCCGGGGGTGGGATCGTCCTGCGCCTGGACGGCAAGGAGCTGCACGAGAAGGGCTGTCTGTACCGGGCGTTCGCCCGTGAGCTGGGGTTCCCCGGCTACTTCGGGCATGACTGGGACGCCATGGTGGACTGCCTCGGCGACTGGCACGGGCTCGGGCACGGTAAGCAGGACGTCGCGGTGCTGATCGACGGCGCGGACCCGTTGCTGGACGTGGAATTCCTCGGTGATCTCGTGTGGCCCCTGTGCGCGGGCGCCTGGCGGGCCAACTTCATGGTCGACGCCGACGGTGAGCCCCACTCCTACGGCTGAGAGCGGGCGCTCGACGGAAAGGGTGGCAAACGTGCTTATGTTCGATCCCGAAGGTGGTAGGCCACTCAGACGGTGACCGTGACGAAGCCTTCCACGATGAGCGGTTATATGACGCTGAGATCGTGTCGCCCAGTGCTACCGAGTAGACTGAACGGAGCGCCTCATAAGACAGGGTGAAGGCGCCGCTCGCGGTTCCTGCAAAAATGCTGGCGGCTGCCCGGTCGGTTCTCTGCATTTATTCCCTTTAAATCAGCTTGCACGTTCTACTTTCTGCCAACAGGCGGAGGGATTGCCATGGCTGGAGCACACTCCAACCCGGAACCTGACGCGTTGGAACCTGACGAGTTGGTACGGGCTCTTGACGAAGCGAGCCGGGGGAGGATCCAGGTTGCGACGTACATTAATCGCAGTGAGTTCGGGAACGCGATCGAGACGGCAGTGGACGTCCTGAACGCACTGAACAATGCCCAAGAGTACGGAGCAGAAGATCAGACTGCCCTGCGGGCTGCGGCGATGGCCGCTACAACTGACGTCGCACTCGCTTACTTCGCTGACGGCGACCCCGACAGCGCACAGAAGTATTTCGCGAGCGCCGCAGGTTTGGGCCTTGAGCTCCAAAAGGGCCCCTATGTCATGAGAGCATGCGCAAAGCATGGTGTTCCTAGCTACACAGGTCGTTGCCATCAGCCAAAGTGCCCTCCGTGACAGGACCAGTGATGCCTTCATCCGCGGCGCAATCTTGCTGGATCACCGGGCAATCGTTCGTTGCAGCAGCACCGTTCGTGCTCTTCGCGTTCCTAGCTGCTGTGCTGGTGGCTCGCGTGTCATGGGTGATCTACTACCTGTATCGCTACAGGCGCTCTGGCCGGGGATCCATCCGTGAAGCACTGCTCGCGACTTCAGCCAATATCGAGGTGCAACGCCAGCCAGATGACGACATCGATGACGAGCTCGATGCCTATATCGAGAAGGTGGCGAACGACTTTAGGTTCCTCGCACAGCGTCAGACGGATGTCAGCCTAGTTGGCGGTTCAGTCTCTTTTGCGGCCTGGACAGCACTGTTCATTGCAGTCAGCGACGCGGGTATCGAGTCCGGGATATCTGATCGCACCTTGGCCCTGCTGCTCAGTGGGGCGATGCTGTTGCTCGCCGGGCCAATATGCCTCAGGCGCGAAGACTTTCACTGGAACTACATACTCCGCGAATCAATGCTGTATGTCGGCTTCACGGTCGTACTGTTCTCCTTGTGCTCCATTGCGATTGACCTAGGCGGCATTGGGGCCTCTATAGGCGCTTTGATCGTCGCATTCGCTGTTGTTGTAGCTGATCTGGCCGAAGTGAAGTCTCATTGGGAGCTACTGCGGTACAAGCTCCCGGAGCCCGCCGGCAACGACCCTGAAGGCGATGCCGAATCGCAGCTCCCTGCCGGATTGGCTTGACCGGCGGGGAGCTATGAGAAGCAGCCAGGCATCCGCGAGAGCGACAGCACACACCGTCGCCCAGCACCTGAACCGTCTGAAGGCCGACACCTTCTGGAAGCAGGCTACGGGCACGGCTCTGGTGGGCCGCCGCGTGGACGCGACCCTGAACGCCCTAACTATGCTGCCCTCCGCGTCGCCCGCGTCCGCGTCCCGGCTGTGGGTCTCCCCGATGGCGGCCTGCTCCCGCTCCACCCCCACCATGGCCCCCGGCGGGCCGGCTCCGGCCGAAGCCGCCGTCCCCGCCCACCGACAGCAGGCCGCGCCCACCAAGAGAGCGGGGCGCGGGCGCCCTGTCAGCGCCCAGCTCGGCGAGAGCGGCGAGCTGCGCCCGGTCGAGCCGGTCGCGGCGCTGCTTCTGATTGGCCAGCCACACCCCGACGCGGCGAACGTCCCCGCCTGGCAGCCGCTCGACGACGGCCCGCCCCGGCAGACCGCCCCCCGCGCGATGTACTGCCGCAGAGCCTCCAAGCCTCTCTGGAAGGCCTCTCCGCCCACGCGCGAACCGACAGCCGTAGCCGTCTTCGTCGCCGCCTTGCGGGCCCGCACAGCCTTCTTCACGCCGAGCCTGGCGAGCCGGTGCTGCTGTTCGGCGTTCAGCCGGTCCCAGCCCCTCCACTGCGAAGCGAGCCACCGTCCGACTCTTCCCCGTGCCGGGTCACGCCGGGGACGATCGCGGTCAGCCGCGCCCCGGAGGCGAGGAGCTGGGCGAGGTAGGCGTAGTGCCGCTGCCAGTCGATCGTCCATCCCAGCGTCCCCGGGTTCCAGTCCGGGTCGATCGCGGCGAGCGCCGCGGCCCGCCGCTGCGCCCGGTCGGGGTCCTTCCCCAGCCCACCCGGCCGGCGCACGTGGGTGAGCCACTGCCCGACGGCCTGGTCGAGCGCGGTGGCGCCCCGCGGCGCGGCCAGGGTCTCGTACAGCTGGTGGTAGGCCCGCGCCGCGCCGAGGTTGGCCTCGAAGCCGGGGTCGGCGATGTCCCATACGATGCTCTGCGGGGGAGTGTCAGTGGAGATTCGTCAGCTGGTTGTCAGCGGTGTAGCCCCAGTGACCTGGTAGTTCACACTGACGGGCCATGACGCGCTGGTGCTGACACGAGTGACGAATGGCCATGTGATTCTCAGGCCGACCATCAGGCTTCGGCGGAGGCGCGGATCCGTGCGGCGACGGCACGCAGGTCCTTCTGTAGTCCCTGCCGCTGGGCCTCGTTCACGGCCTGGATCGTTTCGTCAGTGATGTCACCGGGTCTGCGTACGCGCATCGCCCCACCTTGGACGACCACCTCCGCCGATGGCCCTACCCGGAGGTCTCCAAGCCGGTCGCAGCCCCCGGGCAGAGCCCCGTTCGGGGTGCGAACGATTGCGTGATGACGCCTTTGGCACTGATGCTGAGGCGGGCCGGTTGCTGCCCGGTGGCGGGGACGCGGCGGCCAGTGGCTTGGAGGTCGTTCTCGTCGAAGGGTTCCAGGGTGTCGCGGCCCTCGGGCATCACGTAGTGGTACCAGCAGCGGAGCAGGGGGTCGGGCTGGTCGGAGTCGTAGCCCGCACTGCGCACGACGGCTTCGGCTCCGGCCAGTCCCTCCGCACGGGCGTCGGCGCAGTCACGGATCACCACGATGTCACCGGCCCTGAACAAGGGCGGTGCGGAGGCTTCCTCCTCGCCGACCTGCACGCCGTATACCGCGGGGTGCTGAAACACACCGCCGTCTTTGGGCTGCTCCCAGTCCCGCCACAGGCCCTCCGGATCCTGCGCGCACCCTAGGGCGTGGAGGCAGTCCGCGGTGGTTCCGGAGGGTACGAGCGACACCTGGAACTCCAGCATTTCCGGAGTCCGCCAGTACGGCCCCTTTGCTGTGACGAGCACCTCGCCGTACGGCGAGAGGGCTGTGGTGAGCGCTTCGGTGAGCGTCGCACTGTCACTGGCCGAGGCCTGTGCCCAGATGTTCATCCAGATCCGGCGGAAGGGGGCTATGGGCACGGCGCAGTCACATTCTTCGTGGTCAGAGGCGGTACCCCAGCGTATCCGCCGCGCAGCGCGGCTCTCTGTCGACCGACTTTATCCACAGGCGTACGGCCGTGAACTGGAGCTGTCCGGTTTCGGGGGTGAAGTGCCCGGACACACAGTGAAAGTGAGGCGCGGCCGTGGCGCAGAGCATGTTCGACAAGCAGCTGGAAGCAGACTCCGAGTCGGTGGCGCGGGGCATCGGAAGGATCCTCGCGGGCCGGGACCTGGACGGGATACGCAAGACCAACGCCACGTTCTGGCGGACGGGGACGCGGGTTCTGCCGAAGGTGAAGGGCCGTGTCCCGCCCCGCTCCTACCGGGCGCGGTGGCGGCGCCTGTCGTTCCATCTCGCGCTGGGGGCGGGGGTGGTGGAGAGCGGCTACCTGGCCGGCCGGGACCCCGTGGCCACCGCGGAGAGCGTGTGGGAGGTGGGGGGGTGTCTCTATGTCCTTCGTCAAGGAAGTGGTGCCTGGTATGCGGGTGTTTGGGGTGGTCATGCGGCGAGAGTGACGTCGGGGGTCCGGGATTCGTAGAAGGTGCCGTCGCGGAGCATGGCGAACAGGACGCTGATGCGTTGGCGGGCGAGGCGGAGGAGGGCCTGGGTGTGGGTTTTGCCGCGGGCTCGTTGCCGGTCGTAGTAGGCGCGGGAGGCCGGGTCGGCGTTCATGCAGGCGAAGGTGGAGAGGAACATTGCGCGTTTGAGCTGCCGGTTTCCGCCTCGTGGTGCGTGCTCACCATGGATCGAGGTTCCCGACGACCTGGTCGTGGGGGCGAGGCCGGCGTAGGAGGCGAGGTGGGCGGCACTGGCGAAGCCAGTGCCGTCGCCGACGGTGACCAGCAGGACGGCGGCGGTCCTGACTCCGACTCCCGGCATCGAAGTCAGGACCTGGTGAAGAGGGTGCGCCTCCAGCAGGCTGTTGATCTGGGCTTCCAGGGCCCGGCGCTGGTCGTGGACCGCGGCCAGCGAGCGGGCCAGCGACGGGATGACCACGTCGAGGGTGCCGGTTCCCGGGACCACTACGGTCTGCTCGTCGAGGGCGTCGAAGACGTCGTCGATCAGCCGGGCGGCCATGCGCGGGGCCTTGGGCCGGATCACCTCGACGAGTCTGCGACGGCCGGCCTTCCGTAGTGCGGCCGGGGATCCGTAGCGCTCGAGGAGCCAGGTGACGGCGGCGTGGTCCAGGCGCGGGCCCAGCACCCGCTCGAGGCTGGGGTGGAACTGGGTCAGCAGCCCGCGGATCCGGTTGGTGGTGCGGGTGGCCTCGGCCGCGAGGTCCTGGTCGAAGCCGGTCAGCACCGTGAGCTCGGCGGTGATCTCGTCGGTCAGCTCCAGCGACCGCAGAGTGTGAGGTATCGTCCGGGCGGCGTCCGCGATGACCGCGGCGTCCTTCGCGTCGGTTTTCGCCTCTCCCGGATAGAGGTCGGCGATCCGTCGCATCGCGAGTCCGGGCAGGTAGGCGACCTCGCAGCCCGCATCGCGGGCGACGGTCAGGGGCAGGGCGCCGATCGAGGCGGGCTGGTCCACGATCACCAGGACAGTGCCGAACTTGGCCTTGAGTTTGTCGAACACGGCCCGCAGCTTCGGTTCGCTGTTGGGCATCGGCTTGTCGAAGACCTTCTTCCCGGCCGGCGTGAGCCCGTGGCCATGGTGGGCCGTCTTGCCGACGTCCATCCCGAGGAAGACGCCTATGCCTTCGGTGTCTAACATCGCACGACTCCAGAGGTGTTGACCGTGCCGGCCTTGGCGGTGGCACCGTGCTCGCGCATCCACGTTATGCAGACCTGCCGCCCACGTCTCTGCCCGGCATTGCGCCGGGCCGGGCGGTGGCCGGGTCTCTCATCAGCGTCTCCGACGGCACCTCCCGGGCCCGGCGACACCACCCCCCAGGTCATTCGTTCGACAGAGGGGACACAGTCATACCGGGCCCGGAGGCCAGCAGCCCCATTGCAGGACCGCGAAAAACATAACGGGGGAGACCCACAACCAGACCCTCGCGATGCCGGGGTCCGGGGTATCGGCGCGGCGTCGGCCGCGGCGGTGGACGGTGTGGCGTACGTGTGGCTGACCCGTGAGCGCCGGGAGCTGATGCACGAGTGGGTGATCCCGCTGCACGAGGCGCTGGCGGGACCGCTCGGGCCGGCCGAGCAGGCCGACCCGCGCCGCTACCTCCACATCCCGAAGAACATTGCGACGACGACGCGGAGATCCGTATCGACTTGCCCGCGAGCCTTGCGTTCTCCCGCGAGGCCGTTGCCTATTTGGTGGAGCACAAGCTCGCCCTGGAGGGCGTCACGTTCGCCCGGCACCCGGCCGGGTCCAAGCCGTACGCGCGGGTGAAGAAGACCCGCCGCCCCCCGGCCCCTCGGCGAAGGCCCCCTTCAAGGACCCCACGATCCGGGAGCTGGTGGCGCGGGCACCGCAGTCCGCGCCCGTCATCGGGATCGGCGCCGGAGACCAGGTCGTCACGGTGGACCTGGACGCCGAAATCCCCGCACATCCTCGTCAACGCCTCTACGGGCGGCGGCAAGTCGGTCACCCTGGGCGCCATCGCCTGCCAGATGCTCCACCACGGTGCGCGCGTGTTCGTCCTGGACACCAAGAAGATCTCCCACCCGTGGGCCCACGGCATCGACGGCGTTACCTACTGCCGCGACATCGCCGACATCCACGACCAGCTCATCGCCCTCGGCCAGATGGGCCAGATCGGCCGCCAGCGAACCCGGATCGCCGCCGCCCTGGGCATCGACGCCGACCCCACGGCCATCGGACTGCGCATCCTGAACCTCCTCGAGGAGATCAACGCGACGCTGCGGCAGCTCGCCCGCTCCTGGGAGAAGATCCGCGAGTCCGGCGACCCGAAGGTCTCCCCGGCCGTCGACGCGCTCAGGGCCTGTCCGACGGATCATGTGACCTGTCCCGGGTTCAAGTCGTTGGCATGTTCATGGGGCGGGGAGATCTCACGAATGAGGAATGGTTGCGGCTGAAGCAGCATCTGCCGAAGTGCGGGCAGCGGGGCTGGCGTTGGGACAGTCATCGCAGGTGATCAACGGGATTCTCTTCCGACAGCGCACCGGGGTGCCGTGGCGGGATCTGCCTGCGCGTTTCGGCAAGTGGAAGACTGTGTACGAGCGGCACAGGCGCTGGTCTGCGGACGGCATGTGCGAGAGGATCTTCAAGGCCGTCCTGGCCGACGCGGACGCGACGGGCTGCATCGACTGGTCGATGGCGAGCGTGGATTCAACGTCCTGCCGCGCTCACCAGAACGCCGCCGGAGCACGCAAGAAGCCACCCCGGGTTCCGGGAAGACGGACGCCCCGGCAGCACCGCCCCGATGAGGGGCTCGGACGCTCCCGGGACGGGCTGACCTGCAAGATTCATCTGCTTGGTGAGGGGGGTGCCGGCCTCTCGCCTTCCTCATCACGCCGGGTCAGTGGGGCGACGCACCGCAGCTCGTTCCCGTGATGGAGCGTGTCCGTGTCGCCCGCCCGGACGGTGGACGCCCCCGGACCCGGCCCGATCAACTCGGCGGTGACAAGGCGTATTCATCCCGGCGGAACCGCCGCTACCTGCGCCGACGCCAGATCAAGCACATCATCCCCGAACCGAAGAACCAGCGGGCCAACCGCCAGCACCGCGGCAGCAGGGGCGGCCGGCCCACCGGCTTCGACACGACGATCTACAAGCGCAGGAACGAAGTGGAACGCACCATCAACGCGCTCAAGAACTCCCGGGCGGTCGCGACGAGATACGACAAGAGGGCCTACATCTTTCACGGCACCGTCACCGTCGCAGCCATTCGGCTCTGGCTCCGGTCCCTATCGGAGTGAAGGAGCTGGCACCCGTCACGAGAAAATCGCATGCACCTGATCGACCGCTTCGGGTCCGTAGCCAACCGCGCCCACGGGGACGGCGCCGTTGATCGCCTCGATCACACGCCCGGCCCATACCGGCCCGAATCCCCCGCACAGTTCAATCAGCTGCACTCCCTCGCCCACCAGGCGGCGCGCGGCCTCGATGCACTCCTCGGGCTTCGCTACCCCGACGAACACACTGCGGCACGTACCCGTGTCCACGACGCTGAAATCGCCACCTGCCGCGCTGCCGTCCGCCGTGTAGATGAACCCCCAGTGTGTGAGCGCCATACGTATCAACCTCCTGTGATCGTCAGAGCCACCAGCCAAGCAGAGCCAGGGCGGGAATGGCCTGGAACGGAGACAAGCCGTGAGTGATTTACGCCGCACTCCGGATGCCCGCACCGTCGGAGTACAGCAACACGGCCCGCTAGCGCATGATCCGCCGGACAGCTCCCAACGAGATCCTCTACATGGGCCGTCAGCTGCGCATGCACGTCCTGCTGGTCGCGCAGTCCGCGACCGCCCGCGCGCTCGGGGGCCCGGAGGTCCGCGAGCAGTTCTCCACCCGCATCCTCGCCCGCTACAGCGTCAACGCCTGGCGCATGCTCGCTCCCGAGGTCCACCCGGCGCCGAAGTCGACCAAGCACCGGAGGCACGTGATGCTCTGCGGGGGAGTGTCAGGGGAGATCCGTCAGCTGGCAGTCAGCGGTGTAGCCCCAGCGACCTGGTAGTTCACACGGACAGGCCGTGACGCACTGGTGCTGACACGAGTGACGAAGGGCCACGTCATTCTCACGCCGCCCATCACGTCGGCCTGCATGTCTGATCCCGCAGTCCCGCCTTTGGTGTGGCTCACGCTCCCCGACGGCCAGGAGGTCAGGGCCGGGCTCCATGAGCGCCGCTGGACCGGGCGGATGGCGCTACCGGGTCGGGGTGCCGCTCTGGTCCGTCACCGCAAACAGGCGAAATGACATCTGATGCGATACCCGAGGGTCTGGTCTGGCTCGCCGATGGGGGGATGGCTTCAAAGCCGAGGGACCGCGGCATGCTGACTTGACGTCATCTCATTTGGTGAGTTGGATAGGCTGGCGGCCGTGGCGGGGATCGTTGAGCGGCTGGTGCCGGATGAGTTGTGGATGTTGTTCCAACGGGTTGTGCCGGAGGCGCCTTCGCGGCCGCAGGGCGGTGGCCGGCGTCGGCACAGTGATCGGGAAGTGCTGGCCGCGATCATGTTCGTGGCCACGTCGGGCTGCACATGGCAGCAGTTGCCGAAGGCGTCGTTCGGGCCGTCGGGGGCGACAGCCCACCGGCGTTTCACCGAGTGGACGAAGGCACGGGTCTGGGCCAAGCTGCACCGCCTCGTCCTTGACGAGCTCGGCGCCCAAGGTGAGCTGGACTGGTCCCGCTGCGCGATCGACTCGGTGAACATGCGGGCCCTGAAAAGGGGGACCTGACGGGTCCGAATCCTGTCGACCGGGGCAAGTACGGCTCGAAGATCCACTTGATCACCGAGCGGACCGGTCTGCCCTTGTCCGTCGGTATCTCAGGGGCGAACGTGCACGACAGCCAGGCACTTGAACCCCTCGTCCGCGGCATACCGCCCATCCGTTCCCGCCGTGGACGCCGACGGCGCAAGCCCGGCAAGCTCCATGCAGACAAGGGCTATGACTACGCCCACCTGCGGAAATGGTTACGTCAGCGCGGCATCACACACCGCATCGCCCGCAAGGGCATCGAGCCCTCGCAGCGGCTCGGACGTCACCGCTGGACCATAGAACGAACCATGGCCTGGCTCGCCGGCTGTCGCCGACTCCACCGCCGCTACGAACGCAAGGCCGAGCACTTCCTCGCCTTCACCAGCATCGCCTGCACCCTCATCTGCTACCGCCGACTCGCCAAATGAGATGACTTCTTAGGCACCGGCGGCCGAGCCGGTAGGGTGCGACTTCGCCCCAAAAACCGTTGCCGTCGAGCGCCTTGCCCCGCTCAGGGAAGCGCTTGGGGTGCCACGGGCCCTGACCGGGAGCCTCACATGGCCCCGGCTGTGGGTCTCCCCGATGGCGGCCCGCTCCCGCTCCACCATCACCCCCACCGTGGCCCCCGGTGTGCCGGCCCCGGTCGCAGCCGCCGTCCCCACCCACCGGCAACAGGCCGCGTCCACCAGGGGTGCGGGACGCGGCCGGTAGGCGCTGGACAGAGGGAGCAGTGGTGATGAGGGGCAGGCAGCGCCGTGCTGGCGGGGACGGCGGCGCCGCGTGCGACCTGTGGGCCGACCGGGCCGGGCGTGAGACCGTCGCCTTGTCCTTGAGCCTGCCGGCCGCAACGGTGGTGCTGGCCGGTGCGAGGCGCGCGGGCACCCTGCTGCTCGAACTTCGTCCGGCTCAGGCATCGCTGTAAGGCGACGGTCTCTCGGCGGGTGATCTCGTCCTGACACAGGACCTGGAGGAAGTCCAGGTGGCCCAGTTCCCCGCCGTGGGCCTGGGCCAGGCGGGCATCAAGGGTCTCCAGCAGCCCGATACGGGCCCGTTCCAGCCGGGCTTGGTGCCGGTAGACGGGCCCGTACCATCGCTGCTGCGCGACCGGGCGGCCGCAGAATTTCAGACGATGTTCCTATAGAGGTCCCAACCGGTGCCGAACTTCACCCGGGCGGCGAAGGTCGCGGTGCCGGTCTTGCCCGTCGAGGAGTACCGGTACACGACGCCGTTCGGGAGTCGGCAGAGTAGGTCGCCCTTGCTGTCGCCGTCGATGTCACCCGGGACGAACAGCTTGTCGTACTGGTCGAAGCCGCTGCCGACCTGCTCCCGGGCGGCGAACGGCGCGGTGGCCGTGCCCGTCCCCTTGAAGAGGAACAGGCGGCCGGAGGTGTCCCGGGCGAGCAGGTCGGGCCGCCCGTCGCCGGAGTAGTCGCCCGCGCCGACGAGCGCGTCGTAGCCGTTCCAGCCGGTGCCGACCTTGATGCGCGCGCCGAATTTGGTGACCAGCGCACCGTCGCCGGGGTGGAGCCACAGGGTGCCGCCGGAGTCGCGGCTGAGGAGGTCGCCCTTGCCGTCGCCGGTAAGGTCACCGGGGCCGACCGTCACGGTGTAGTTCCACGTCGTGCTGACCCGCTCGTTCTGGATGTACAGGTCGCTGCCGATGTTCTGTACGTACGTCGCGTGGTTGCGGCTGTTGAGCCCGGTGGCGTACGCGGTGCGGGATCCGGGCGTCTCCTTGCCGGCCCAGATCGGCGGCGTCCGGTAGTCGCCGTTGGCCAGGGCGCTGTACTTGGCGAGGTCGTTGTCCGCCTCGGTGCCGAGGTTCTGTGCCTTGCCGTAGAGCGACGTGGTGCCCGCGCCGACGATGAACTTGTTCAGTTCATAGCCACTGCCGAAGTACGCGGGTGCGGCGAACCGGCCGCCACCGACCGACTTGAACCAGTACTCCACGCCGTCGCGGTCGCGGGCGAGCAGGTCGCTCAGGCCGTCGCCGTCGCCGTCGTCCGAGCCGGTGATCACGTTGTACGCGTTCCAGCCGTTGCCGACCTTGACGCGGGCTTTGAGCGGGGCGGTGGCGCTGCCGGCCCCCTTGTGGAACCACAACTCACCGCTCAGCGTACGGGTGAGGACGTCGCCCAGGCCGTCGCCGTCGACGTCGCTGGCCCCGACCAGCTGGTCGTAGATCCCCCAGCCCGTGTCGACCTTGACCCGGCCGTTGAAGGGTTTGCTGACGCTGCCGGTGCCGGTGTACAGCCACAGGTCGCCGGCATAGTCGCGGGCCAGCAGGTCGGGGTGGCGGTCCCCGGTCAGATCACCGGTGGCCATGACGCGGTTGTAGATCTGCCAGCCGCGGCCCGACCACAGCGGCGCCGACGTGCTCGTCAGGCCGGCCTCGTAGAGCGTGAGCACGCCGTCGAAGGAGAGCGAGAGCAGTTCGGCCTTGGTGGTGCCGCCCACGTCGCCCACCGGCAGCAGGTCCTTGAACGAGGCGCTGGGGTCGGGGTCGGTCTTGTGGATCGTGTATTCGCTCCAGGACGAGATCGACGACAGGTAGACGGCCGTGGTCTGGTCGTACTCCATGACGATCATGTCGCTGATGCCGTCGCCGTCGACGTCGTGCCGCGGCTTGGCGGCGGCCAGCGGCGCTGGCCCCGTGGCGCGGCCGGGCAGGACGACGCTCGGGTACTTGCGATCCCCGCCCGGAGCGGCCTCGGAGACCGAATCCGCCGCCGGGCCGGCTAATGGCTGGACGGTGGCGGAGTTGGCTGTGCCGGGCTGCGGGGCAGCGCTGCTCGGGGCGGCGGTCAGGGCGCTGACGGCCAGGGCCAGTACGCCGCCAGCGGCCAGTGCACGCAGTCTTCCACGGTGCGATGAAGTCAAGATCCCCCCTGAGGATCGAGCCGGGACTCGCCCGGACACGTGTCGCTGTGTGCTCGGAGACACACATCCACGCGTGAACGGTTCCCGCTTCCACCTGTGCCGCGCCATGGACCACGCCAGCGGAAGTTCTGCATCAATTCGTTTCCATAGGCGGAGTTGAAGGGCCCGAGGGCTTCGACCGGCGAGCCAGGCACTACCGCAGCGGCGGGTTCGCCGACGAGATCTCCTTGGTCGGCGCGCGCGAGCAGACGAGGACATCCGAATGGTTCGGAGGCCGCAACCACCCTGATGCCCCGGTCCTCTTCGACGGCCAGCCAGGGCGCTGCAACCGGGCGTGGGCGGCTTGGACGGTGTTTCGGTAGTGGGCAACCAGGCGGGACAAGGCCATGTCACGTTGATCGGCCATGGCATGGGTGTAGCCGTGGGTGACGACACGGCCCCAGACCGTGCCGAGTTCGATGAGGTGGGCGCCCGCGAGACGCTGAAGGACGGCTTCGACCTGGTCAGGGCTGGCGTCGCTGAGATGGGAGGCGGCTTCGGTGGACAAATCAAAACCAGGGTTGAGGGGCAGCGGGCGAAACAGTCGGGCCTGGCCGTCAGGCAGGAGTTGGTGGGACAAGCCGAAGGCGGCGCGGACGGCTCGGCCGTGACGGGCCGGCTTGTCCAGTCGGCTGTGTCCGACTTGCAGGTCGGCGACGAGGGCAGCGGCAGCTATCCGCAGTGCGCCCATGACGCGCTCCTCGACGTGGCCCTGCCGCAGTCCGCCGTTCCCTCCGAGAGCTACGCACACCTCAGCCGGCGCGTTCTGCCGGCTCTTCCAGTGAGTGGTCCAGTGTGCAAACCAACGGCTGTTGCCGGCCTTCGAATCGAGGACCAACTCCTCGTCCACGTCTGCCAACCCCCGCTCCAGCTGCGGATCAGGGAAGTCGGTGGTCGCCCGGGGCGCGGGCACCCCGGGCAGAGGCCACCGCAGCGCCCAGGACGAGGTCGGCAGGCTTTGCGGCAGCGGCCGCGGCTTCGGCGCGGGCCGCGGGGAGTCAATGCCGGCAGGACGGCCGGACGCGGAGCAGCTCGGTCCGCAGCACGGGTGTGCCGTCGACCGGTGCCGGGTCCTCCGCGGTCGGCTCGATTCCTCCGGCGGCGGTTTTGTCGAGCGTTGCCAGGCCGTCGGGGCCGACCGTGCCGAACACCGTGTAGTTCGGACGCAGTGCGGAGTCGCCGTAGACCACGAAGAACTGTGAGCCGTTCGTGTCCGGACCGGCGTTGGCCATCGCGAGCAGGCCGCGCCCGTACAAGCGGCGCGCGCCGGTCGGATCGGTCGGTGCGGGTGGCAAATCCACCGGAAGCTCGTCCTTGTACTTGTACCCGGGCCCTCCCTCACCGGTACCGGTCGGGTCGCCGCACTGCAGGACCTTCAGCGTCGGATACGCCGTCAGACGGTGGCACACCGTCCGGTCGTAGAACCCATGCCGTGCCAGGTGCAGGAAACTCTGGACCGTGCACGGCGCCTTGGCCCGGTCCAAACGCAGCGGGAGCGGACCCTGGCTGGTCGGAACAGCCAGGTCAACCGTGCCATGGCTAGGGGTGCGCCGCGGGTCAGGCGGCAGCGGGACATGACGCGCGGGCGGCTCGTCCGGGGTCTGTACGTACTGGCAAGGGCCGTGCGTGGTGCGCGGCGGAGCGCCGTCGGAAGCGGTGGCGGCACTTCCACCGGACACGACTAACGTCACGGCCGCACATGCGCTGATCAGTGCTCGGTTCATCTTGCGCGCCCTCCTGATGATCGCCAGGTTTTGGAGCGGTCGCAGTCTAGGGCGTGGTGCGGCCGGCGGGAATGGGTATGGGTAACGACAGAAGGCCGGCAAGGGGCGCTGCTCCAGGACCGCAGCGGCCGGTCCTGGTGGCGACCGCCGGGCAGCGCCCGGCGGCCTGCTCCTCGACGGCGAGCTCGTCGCGTACGGGAGTGCTACGAGCCGCCGGTCGGTCCGGCGGACTGGACGGCGGCGGAGCGCCTGGTGCGCGAGGCAGCGGCTGCGTTGTCCTGAGGCACTGCCCGATCGCGACGTCGAGGACCGCCGTGTTCCGCGGCGTGGCCTAGCGTTCCATGGAGCTCGTAGCAGGCCTGCGCTGCGCCGAGGTTCTGCTCGAACGCGGCGCCGGAGGTGTCCCAGAAGATCTCCAGCATCGATGCTTGTGATGCGTTCGGGCAGGCCCTGCTCGAGGTGGGCGCCGGCCTTCAGGGCGGGCAGGGTAATGACGTCCAGCAGGCCGTCCTGGCCAAGTGTGCTCGGGACGTTGAGCAGACCCGGCATGGCCGCTTCGAGCAGTTTGGGCGCGAGGGCGGCCTGTTGGGGGTAGAAGTCGTCGCGCCTGATCACGATCACGTGGAGCTCAGCGTGTGGGGTGATCGCGGCGGTGATCTGGTCGGTGGCGGCCAGGCGACGCTCCTGGGCCTCCTCCTGGGCACCGTGTGTCAAGGCGATCACGTAGGACCGGCCTTCGGACATCCGGGTCCTGTCGCCGTCCGCGCACATGACGCTCACCGTCACCGAGGCGCCGGCGGCGCACCCTTGAACGCCTTCTCCACCTGGGCCCGTAGCCAACCCGGACCGGCCCACCGCCGAAGAGCGGGGCGTGCTCGCTGCTGCCGAGGATCCGCACCCACACCAGCCCGTCGGCGTGACCGGCGACCTCGCGGTCGTCGGCCCGGTAGCCGACGTCCGCCGACGAGGTCGGGGGAAGGCCCGGCTCGAGTGCGAGCTTCGCGGCGCCCGGCAGTCGGCCGGGAACCCACCGCTCCGCCAGCTCCTTCGCCCGGTCCCTGACCAGACACGGCATCCCCATCCGTCGCTCCCGCGCGACCGCCCTGATCCCAGCTCGCCGAGGAGATGCAGCCCGCGGTCCTGGCCCCGTTCCTCGGGCTCCACGTCATCACCGCGCTGCAACGGCGCCGCCGAGCCGCAACCGACGGGACCCCCCACCTCCAAGCACGCCAGCGCGCCCTCGCGGCCAGACGACCATCGTCCGGGTCGTGATCGTTTCTTCGACGAAAACGGCCACCCAGCGGGGTGAGTTGCCCCACGACTCCCTCCCACCCGGAGCAGGCCCGGCTACAAACCGGATCATGATCACCAAGCTGATGCCGCGCGGCCTTCCCGCCCTCGCGCTCGCCGCCCTACCCCGGCTCGCCACCAGCTTCCCCGAGGCTGCCGACACGCCAGCCGCGAAGAAGACGCCTCTCACCGAACTGACCTCCTCAGGCTGCGCGTCATTGTCGAGCAGCCCAAGGAGTGCCGATCAACCGTCTGCCGATGCCGCCGCCGGGGCAGGAGACGGACCTGCTGCGCCGGCGAATCGGCGTCGGTAGCGCAGCTGGAGCAAGGCCACGTACAGCAGGCCGAAGGCGATCCAGGCGAGGTAGATGCCCGGCAGGCCGAGGCCGGCGTGGACGCCGAGGAGCCAGCCGAGCGGGATGAGCAGGAGGTAGTCGCTGGTCACGGAGGCGAACATGACCGCTCGGGTGTCGCCGGCGGCGCGCAGCAGGGCGGCGTGGGACATGGCCACGACGAAGGGGGCGAGGCTCAGCAAGGCCAGTGGTGTCGCGGCCCAGGCGCGGTCGATGACCTGGGGGTCGTCCGTGACCAGGGAGATCAGCGGGCGGCCGAAGGCCAGAGCTACCGCGGAGGGAACGGCGACCATGATCAGCATGAGCCGGAGGCCGGTACGGTGCCAGGCCGTCGCACCCTCGACGTTGTCGCGGCCCAGTTCCTGTCCGGCCAGGATCATGACGGCCGCGGCGGCCGAGCTGAGGAAGGTGAAGGTCACCAGGATGAGGTTGTCGACGATGCGGTAGGCCGCCAGGTCCTGCGTGCTCATGCGGGCGGCGAACCCGGCCAGCAGTGCTTCGTTGAGGTAGCCGATACCTGACGTGCTCATCTCCGGCCACCCGATGCGCCACAGCTTCCCGGTGACGCCGACCGGCTTGTCCGCTGTCTTGCTGTACTGCGGTAGGCAGGTCCGGCTGTATGCGGCCACGTAGCCGGCTCCGGCGGCCGTCGCGGCCAGGGTCGCCAGGGCCGCGCCGGTGACGCCGAGGTCGGCCCGGAAGATCAGGAGCAGGCCGAGGGGCAGGTTGACCACGTTGATGAGCAGGGCGGTGTACATCGAGACCCGTGTGGCCCCGATCCCCGCGCAGGCTCCTTGGAGGGTGAACGAGACGGCGGCGAACGGCACCGCGAACGCCATCACGCGCAGGTAGGTGGCTCCGGGCCCGATCAGTTCGTCCGGGGCGCCCAGCAGCGCCAGGGCCGGCGCGGCCGTGACGTACAGCAGCACACCGACCACCGCGCCGGCCCCGACCGAGACGGTCAGCCCGACCCTCACCGTCCCGGCCACCTCGTCCGGCCGCCCCGCGCCGTGGCGTTGGGCGACCTGGACCTGGACGGCGGTCGCCCAGCCGCGTACGACGATCAGGGCGACGAGGTAGACGGGGGCGGCCAGCGCGAAGGCGCTCAAGGCACCGGTGGACAGCCGGGCGAGCATGGCCGTGTCGACGACGTTGACGACGATCTGCGTCAGGCCGGCGATCAGCAACGGGTATGTCAGGGCCCAGGCTCGGCGCACCGTCGGGCGGGCGGGTTCGTTCACAGAGCGGCCTGGGCGGCTTCCAGCAGCTCGATGTCGCGGTCGAGCAGGATGAGGGTGTCCACGCGCGAGTCCTTCCAGGCCAGGATCCTGTCGATGATGGCCGGGAGGGGCCCGGTCAGGGCCACTTCGTCGAGCAGCGTGTCGGGGACGGCTGTTACGGCCTCGGCCTTGCGGCCCTCGGCGAACAGTTCACGGATGGTGTGCGCGGGGCCTTCGTAGCCCATGTGGCAGGCGATGTCGAAGTACGTATTGCGCGCCCCCGCCCCGACCGCACCGATCAGGTGGGCGAACAGGGGCCGCAGTTTGTCGCGGCCTTCCTCCATGGTGTCGGCGCGGGCGACGTAGAGGATCGGACAGATCTTGACATCATCGGGCGCGCGACCGGCTCGGGCGATTCCTTCGTCCAGGGGGCGGGTCAGCGCGGCCTCGTGTTCGGGGGCGTACATGCCGGCCAGCCAGCCGTCCGCGATCTCTCCGGCCAGCGCCACGTTCTGGGGGCCGATCGCGCCCAGGTAGAGCGGGATGTGGGGGCGGAGCGGCTTCATGTCCGCCTTCACCGGGCGGGCCTGTCCGCTGGAGCCGGGCCCGCGGTAGGGGACCTGGTAGACCTGCCCGTCGTGGGCGACCCGGCTGCTGTTCGCGACGGCCTGGCGGACGATGTCCACGTACTCGCGGGTCCGCCGCAGCGGCTTGTCGTACGGCTGGCCGTGCCAGCCCTCGACGATCCACGGCACGGAGAGGCCGAGGCCGAGGTGGAAGCGGCCGGCGGACAGGACGTCGAGGGTCATGGCGGTCATCGCGGTGGCGGCGGGGGTGCGGGCCGGGATCTGCATGATGGCCGTGCCGAGCTTGATCCGTTCGGTCCTGGCCGCCAGGTAGCCGAGCACGCTCACGGCGTCCGGTCCGTACTCCTCCACGCTCCACACCGAGTCGACGCCGATCTGCTCGGCCCGCTCGACGATCGGGAGCACGTTCTCAATGGGTTCTCCGCCATAGCCCAGGGCCAGCCCGAGACGCATGCAGTCACTCCACTCTCTAGTGCCGTAAGGGACGAAGGGGGGTGTCGATCAGGTCGCGCGGAGCCGTCAGGAGAACGGCAGCGGATGACGGACCAGGTCACTCTCGGTGAGGGGCCGGGGCAGCCAGCCCCGGGCGAGCGGCTCCTCGTAGAGCCGTCGGCCGCCGAGGAAGGGGAATGCCGCCGGGGCGTTGCAGTAGAGGCCGGGCACGATGACGCGGGCGACGTGCAGGCCGGCGGCCCGCACCTCCGGTGTCGCCAGGTCCACGGCGATGGTGCGCATCCCCTGTTCGGAGAGTCGCCGGCGCAGGGCAGTCGGCCCGAGGTCGGCGGTCGCCTCTCCCGGGCGAGCCGATCTGGGTGCGCGGAGCCGGTCCAGGCGGGCATCCTGCATGGCCGGGTCGAGATGGACCTGGGGGTGGAGCCGTACGTCGTTGACGTCGCGCCAGTCGGGCCGGAAGTCCTTGAGGTAGGCGCGGTCGTGGCGGAACGGCCGGTACGGGCGGTGGTCCGCGCGGCCGGCTCGAACGGCGCGCCAGAAGCCGCTGTCGTACTCCAGCAGCTCCAGGCTGCTTTCGTGCATGCCGATGGCCTCGGTGAACGCCTTGGCCGCGGCGGCTTCGGCAGTCGAGCGGCAGGCGCTGCCGAAGGCGACCAGCTGCCGGTCCTTGTCCTCGATGAACACCCCGGCGACCAAGGCATCGACTGTCGACGGCACCCGCAGGAAGGTCACCGTCAGGCCTGCGGCGTTGGCTTCGGCAAGTGCGGAGGCCAGTGGCCCCTCAACGTCGAGGACAAGCCGGGTGGCTGGTGCGCCGCTGGTCCACCACAGCGTGACGGCGTCGCGTTCCAGCACTTCCTCCAGCGCGGAACGCTGCGCCTGCTCGATGCTCGTACCGGCGGCTGTGCCCGCGAGCATCGGGTAGTTGGTCGGGGGCTCGGCCGCGTGGGCGCCCCGGAAGTAGTTCACGTACGCCAGGGACGCCGGGACCAGGACTTCGCTGCCGTCGTCCAGGTCGCGCCCGGCCACCCAGGCGATCGGCAGCTCGGTCGACATCGGGTCGAAGGGAAAGCCTCGGTGGGCGTACTGGGTTCGGGAGTACAGAGCGAACTCCCGCGGATCTACAGCCGGGCGGCCGACGCGTACGAGTTCTGCGTACGAGACGACGGGCAGGACGTCAGGGACGACGTTGCCGCAGAGCCGCTCGACGGCTTCGCCGACTGCGGCCTTGCGCGCCTGTTCGTGGTCGCCGAGCGCGGCGCCTCCGGTGACCGCGTCCACGGACCAGCGGTTGAACTCCGGCCGTGGCGACAACCTGGCGCTGTAGGAAACGCAGGTCGGAACCGTTTCGACGCGAGGCCGGTCTCGCGTGACCCGGTCGACCAGTGCGAGCGGGGAGCCGGGCGCAGGCCCGGCGGCCGTCTCGATATCGACCGGCTTCGCCGCCTGGCCGGGTGCTGCCACGGAGCCCACACTCCTCTACATCGGTCGGGCGGTACGCGACCGCGCCCGTGGCCCGGTCAGCGCGCGGCGGGGGACGACGTCGTACCGTCGTCCCCCGCCGCTCGGTCAGCTCTCGGTCGACTCGTCCTCGTGGTCCTCACGCCACTCGAACGGAGCGTCCACGGCCGGGGTGTGGGACTTCAGGCCCTGCTGTTCCTCGGGCTCGGCCCAACCGGTGTGTGCCATTTCGGTGTCCTCCTTCGGGGTCGACACAGGAACCATTTCACTGGGATGCGATATCTATGCAGTTGCGAGTAGGTCGCAATAAAGCTAGAGCCGTCATCCCGAGGATTTCAATAGGCAATCGGGGACGGAAGAAAAACGTGCGCCTGAATCAGGCCAGAAGAATTACATCGGGTCACATCCGGCCGCAATTTCCACCGCCCGCATTCTGTGCCACAGGAGGCGCTTCGCGCCCCCAGGCAACTTCGTCTCCGCAGGCTCGCTTGCCTGCCAATGGGCCCGCCACCAGCACGGATTCGCCATCACCGGTACGGCATGCGTCCCCCTCCCTCAAGCCCGCGATCGAACACGCATCGGAGCGCGACGACCAAATCAACCAAATAAGGGAACGCCAAATTCACCCCGTGGTAAACCCTTGTAAACATTCCCCGCTGTTCCGGTGCGGGACCCGAAAAAGACCGCCGATGCGTCAGGCCCTGAATTCGCTCCTCTCCTGGAGGGCGGTACCGGGCAGCAGGGTGACCTGCGGGATTCCGGTCCTGGGGTGCGGTGCGACGTCGGCGTTGACGCGGTAGACCTCGGCCAGCAGGTCGGCCGTGAGGACCTCCTGCGGGGTTCCGGTGGCAACGAGGCGGCCGCCGTCCATCACGCAGATCCGGTGGCAGAAGGACGCGGCGAGGTTCAGGTCGTGCAGCGCGATGACGGCGGTGACGCCGAGCCTGCGGACGAGCCGGAGCGCGTCCAGCTGGTGGCGCAGGTCCAGGTGGTTGGTGGGCTCGTCCAGCACCATCGTGCCCGCGCGTTGGGCGAGGGCGCGGGCGATGAGCACCCGCTGTTTCTCCCCGCCGGAGAGCCGGTCGAAGGGGGCGTGCATCAGGGGCGCGACGTTGAGCTCGGCCAGCGCGTCCGTGATGATGTCGCGGTCGCCGGCGTCGTCGCCGGCGAAGGCACGCTTGTGGGGGGTGCGGCCCATGGCCACGACGTCGTAGACGGTGAGCTCGAAATCCCCGGCCGTCTCCTGCAGAACAGCGGCCAGACGGCGGGCCAGGCGCTTGGCCGGTAACCGCCAGACGTCCTCGCCGTCCAGCAGCACTCTGCCCGCAGCGGGCCGCTGCGCCCGGTAGACCGTCCGCAACAGCGTCGACTTGCCTGCCCCGTTGGGGCCGACGAGCCCCACCACCTCCCCCGGCGCCACGCGCAAGGACACCCGGTCCACGAGTGTTCGGCCTTTCACGACGACCGATACGTCTTCAGCGTCGAGGGCGCCGGGCTTGCCCATGGATCTGTCCGTCACTGTGCCCTCCTCCTCATCAGCCAGAGGAAGAACGGGCCTCCGACCAGGGCGGTCAGGATGCCCACGGGTATCTCCTCCGGGCTCATGAACGTCCGGGCTGCGAGGTCGGCGGCCATGAGGAACGCCGCCCCGAGCAGTGCGGCCGCCGGCAGGGCCCGGCGGTGGTCGGCGCCCACGAGGAGGCGCACCACGTGCGGCAGGATCAGCCCGACGAAGCCGATCTGGCCGCTCACCGCGACGATCGTGCCGATCATCAGCGCCACGAGCACGAACAGCGTCCCGCGGAAGCGGTGGACGTCCAGGCCGAGCGAGGCGGCCGCTTCCTCCCCCGCCAGCAGGAGGTTGAGGGGGCGACAGACGCCCAGCAGGACCGCCGTCCCGAGCAGGACCGCCCCGACGGGGATCCAGACGGTAGTCCAGGTCGTGCCGGCCAGCCCACCCAGCATCCACCGCAGCGCCGACTGGGTCTTCTGCGGCTCGCTGGAGGTGACGACCAGGAAACTGGCGACGGCGGAGAGGACTTCCGCCATCGCCACGCCCGCGAGCACCAGGCGCACGGTGGTCATCCGCCCGCCGGACCTGGCGAGGAAGTAGACCGCCACCAGCGCGGCGAGGGCCCCGCCGAACGTCGCGACCGGTACGGAGAACATGCCGAAGAGCGTCACGTTGAAGACGAGGACGACCACCGCTCCGACCGAGGCACCCGAGGACACCCCGAGCAGCATCGGGTCGGCCAGCGGATTGCGGACCAGGGCCTGCAGCGCCATCCCGGACACCGACAGGCCCGCGCCCACCACCCCGGCCAACAGCATGCGGGGCAGCCGCACATCGACCACGATCGTCTCGCGCACCGGCGTCCAGGTCTGCTCGGCCAGCCCCGGATGAAGGCGGTGCAGCAGGATCGACCAGACCTGGTCGGCCGGCACGGTGATCGAGCCGACTGCGACCCCGGCCGTCGCCGCGGCGATCACGAGGAAGCCCAGGACCACGAGCACGACGCCGTACGGAATCCCGCGCCGCCGGAAGCCCGTTTGACCGGCTGAAGCCGGCACGGTGACCGCGCCGGAAGCCTCCATTTCCCCCTGCCGGAGGTCGGTCACCGGAAACGGTCCGGGTGGATCTGCCGGGCCAGGGACTCCACCGCCGACGGCACCCGTACGCCGAGGACCGTCGACGACAGCGGGAGCACCGCGAACCGCTTGTTCTTGATCGCCGGCACGTCCTTCAGCGCCGGATTCGCCAGCAGGAACTTCTTCTTGTCCTCGACGGGCTGGTCACCGTAGTCGTAGATGACGACAACGTCGGGGGCCCGTTCGGCGACCTGCTCGAACGACACGTCACCGAAGGCCTTGTCCACGTCGGCGAACAAGTTCACCCCGCCGGCCCGTTTGATCAGCTCGTTGCCGATGCCCTTGCCGCCCGCGGTGAAGGCGGTCTTGTCTCCGCTGTCGTAGACGAACAGCTTGACCGGCTGCACCCCTGTGAGCTTGCCCTCGACGGCAATCAGGGTGCCGTGGAGCTTCTTCACTTCCGCCTCGGCCCGGTCGGGCACGCCGAATATCTTCGCGACGGTGCGCACCTCCTCGTCCATCGCCGCCATCGTCACGGGGCCGGCAGGGCACTCCTCGATGTTGAGGTGAGTGTTGACCCCGACCTTGGCCAGGGCGTCGCGGCTGCGCCCCTCCTTCTCGTCGAAGGTCGTGGCGAACCCGCCGTAGACGAAGTCCGGTTCGGCAGCCAGCAGCACCTCGGCGGACGGGTACTCCTTGGACAGGACCTTGATCTTGCCGAAGGCGGCTTGGTACTCGGGCAGGATCGAGTCATCGAGGTAGCCGGTTCCCACCATCGACCTCTCCAGCCCGAGCGCAAGCATCAGCTCGGTCGCGTGCTGGTTCAGCGACACCGCCCGCTGCGGAGGCCGCTCGTAGGTGGTCTTCACACCGCAGTTGGACACCGTGACCGGAAACCCCTCGCCGACAGACCCCGCTGAGGCGGGTCTGTCCGACGCGGGACTTCCACAGCCCGAGATCAGCAAGGCCACGCTGAGAGCCGACAACAACGGCAGCCGACGCTTGATCCTCATCCAGTGGTTCCTTTCACCGCAGTTGATCGGACGGGCAGCGCACGTCATGGAGCTGGGCGGAGCGGATGTTTCACGGTGGGTGCAGATAAAGAACAGCCCCACGCCCTGCAACGTCTCAGCAACTGCGATAGCGGTGCAATAGAGCGGAACGGCCGGGAGGGGCGCACGGATGCACGACGGGTTGTGGGCTTGAATCCCTTAGCCAAGTGACGACACGAGCGGTTGACACGGCCCCGACGCAGGACCCCCTTGCCTGAGCTCGTCACCGACGCCGAGCGGCACCCCAGGTACAGACGGGCTGGCGCTCAGGGACCGCCGCATGCCACCGAAAGGGAATATCGCGCGGTTCGAACGACGCTCCCCGCCAGCTGGGGCATCCGGGTGGACGGCGGCGCGGAGTGAGGCGTACACGAACGACCAGGGCCAGCCGGCTTCCCTGGTGGCGGTAACTGCTCGCTCGAACCGGTTGAGGGCTGACCGGGACCTGGCTGAGTGGTTCCTGCCGGCGTCGGATGTGCTGTGCCGGTACGGCGCCGAGTGGACCGCGACCAAGCTCCGCTGGGGCCTCGCGGTCGACGAGGCCGAGCGGGACCACCTGCTCGACATCGCGGCCGGCTGCGGCGGCACGGACGTGGAGTTCGCCCCCGCCCCGTGGACCAGTCCGAAGGTCAGGGCCGCTCCCTCGACAGGTGGCGGCCCTTTGCTGTGCTCCTCAGCTGCTCGTGACAGCAGCGTGGCCGTGCCGGTCCAACTACATGCGTTGTTGGGCTGGCGGGGGTGTGGGCGGGGCGAGAATCGTGTGCGAGTCACGGACTGGTGTGCGAAGAATTCTGCAGAACGGTTGTTACTTGATCAACTACTCCGGTCGGGTGAAGCGGCGAATGGGTGCGTCCGGTGGTGCGCCGGAGCGCGTCGACCTCGTTGTCCGGTTTGTGGTGCGGGTGGGTGTAGCGGTCAGTGAATGTCAGGGGCACGTTCGGGCGGAATGCATGCATCTGGCAGGTGACTGTGACGGATATGTCCACGTCTGGTAACTGGTGTCGGTGGGGGCTGCGGTGGGGGGCGTGTCGGGTCGAGAGTGTGGCCCTCGGCTCACCCCGGGCCGACACCGCAAAGGCCTCCACCATCCTGTTTCGGCTGGTGGGGCACTGTTCTTGAGGGAGCGTCACCCATGTCTTCTGCTTCTTCCTCCGTACGCCGTATCGCTGCCACGGTCCTGGCCGCCGGCGCCATCGTCTCTGCCGCCGCGCTGCCGGCGTCCGCCGCGGACGGGGACCGTCACCACCAGCGGCCGCGGGTGGAGATCAGCCGGGTCCAGGCCGACAGCCCCGGACGCGACGACCACTCGAACCGCTCCCTGAACAACGAGTGGGTGGAGATCACCAACACCACCCGCAACGCCATCAACCTCCGCGGCTGGACCCTGCGCGACAGCGACGGCAACCGCTACCGCTTCGACAACGTCCGCATCGCCTCCCGTGCCACGATCCGTATCCACACCGGCAACGGCCGCGACACCCGTACCGACCTCTTCCAGGACCGCCGCGACCACGTCTGGGACAACCGCGCCGACACCGCCACCCTGCGCGACGACCGCGGCCGCACCGTCGACACCGAATCCTGGGGCCGTCGCCGCTAACCCCCACCACCCCGCGGGCCGCGCCTCATGCCGCGAAGCCTGCTTGAGATGACCCACCCGCAGCCGGACCGACCGCTGAACGGCACACGAGCACGGGCCGTCGCCCCACCGGGCGGCGGCCCGCGCTGCTGTATGCAACGGGTCTCCCAGTTCCCCGAGCTCGCCAAGCTCGAGCGCGCCGGCGCCGGCGCCGGCGCCGTCGCCGCCGCCGTCGCGATCCGGTCCCGGGTAGCCAGAATCGTCGACGTCGCCCGTGCGGCTCTCGTCGTCACCGCGATCGTGTTCGTGATGAACGGCGACGGATGGTTCCATCCCCGGCACCTGCTCGCCGAAGCCCCGCCGGTGCGACGGACTGGGGAGTCCCTCAGGACCACCCACCCGCACTTGTGCGACGGCTGCAAGCAACGGCCCGTCGCCGCCGAAGGCCAAGTGGCCGGCAAGCAGGAGTACCACGAGCCGGTGCACGTGGGGGAGGGCACGACTTCCAGCGTGAGACCCGCCGTTCTGTCTGTTGCGAATGCGGGGCCCAGCTCACCGACGAACGGCGGAAGGCGATCGAGCGCGGCGGCTGGAGCACTCTCCATGAGTCCAACCCGTCCTTGTGCGAGAAATGCGACCAGCGGTACGTCACCCGCATACGCGGGGCTTGGCCGTCCCGGTAGCGCCATGAGGAGCAGGAACAAGCCACGCCCGGGCAGAAGGCCAGTGGATGGCTCTCCCGCTTCTGTCCCGGGCAAACCTCCTGACAGCCGGGCAAGCCCCCCGTTCGAGGCGGGCAAGCCACCCCTCGAACGGGGGGGCTTGCCCACGGCCGTCGCAACGCGCCGAGCTGGAACTGTGCCACGGCGATCTACCGCACGGCGGCGGCGGTGGGTGCCAGCCTGGCCAAGGCCGCGCCTGTGTCTTTGCCCGCTGGTTGGCCAGGCGGCGCAGCGCTTGTTGGCTGGTGTTGAGAGGTTGTCGTGGTCCTGGTGCGCGGGGTGGCGGCCGGGCAGGCTAGTTTGCTCGGGTGAGTTTCCTTGATGATGTGGCCGAGCGCGATGGCTGGCGCTGCTGGGTGTGTGACGAACCGGTTGACCCCGACGAGTCGGTGAACGACCCGCGTGGGCCCAGTGTCGACAGCCGGACCGCTGACCGGAAGGCCAAGGTTGCCGAGCGGCTCGCGCACCGCGGGTGCAATACCCGCAAGGGTGCGGTCAAGGTGGTCATCGCCTGGCCGGAGCGCCTGTACGTAGTCGAACCCGCGCCGCTGATCACCGTTGCCGAGAGGCTGGAGCGCAAGGGCGGCCGCGAGATGGTGGGCCGTTGTCCGACCAGGAAGGACGCCCAGGAGGCGGCGGATTGGCTGGTGGACCGGTTCTCCCGACTGGTACCAGGGCTGCCGGTGACCGCCGACATCCAGGCTGGCGGCGGCCAGTTCCTCGTCATCCTGTCCACCGGCCGCCGATGACCGGGGACCACCCACGCACACCCGCGTCGAGATGGGGACCATCTGGCCATCCATCGCTGCAAAGCCTGGCCAACTAGCGTGCGAAGGCACTGCGCCTACCGCATCCCATGCTGGCCCCGGGGGAGGGTTGCACCGGAGGGCGGCTGAACCGTTGCCTGGACGGTTCATTTCAGCTGAGGAAAGCCATTCGTGAATGGTGATCTTCTGGTCGGGCTCGCAGATCGGATTTGCGTCCTCTGCCGACCCGTAGGGCGCTCTGCAGCCGGGCAGCCCGTAGCCTCGACCGTTCGACGAGCACGCCGCAAGGGTTGTGGCCTCGTCTCGCAGGGCCGTGTCGAGCCCGGGGCATGACGGGGGAGGCGTGCGCATGGCCGGCACGGGCCGCAGGCGCCCTGGCCCTGGTGGTGACCTGTTGGAGGAACACGTGGAAAAGGCCCAGCGCCGATCGCACTCCGGTGTGGGGGCTCCTGGTGAGGGCATGGAAGGTCTGCGCGTGCGCGGGTTCGCCCGCTACGGCGCTGCACAACTCGGCATCTCGGCCGGCTCCGCCTTGAGGGACTTGGCCAGGATCCGGGAGGTCTTCGCGGCTCTGCCGCCCGATCCGTACGCTCCGGGAACGAATCGGTTCCGCCGGTACTCCCATGCCGTGTATCTGCCGTGGAAGGACGAACTGTCCTGGATTCCCGGAACCCCCCACCCCGTACACGGTACGGTCACCGACTTCTCCCAGGGCGAGGACGACCCTGAGCACCCGCAGAAGCGTCGCGTGCTCCCCGACATCCCCGAAGCGCTGCGCGGCAACGCCCTGCTGTTGCGACTCCTGCGCTGGGACATCGAGCAGGTCCTGTTCCTGAAGAATCTGGGGAACCGGCCGTTGTGGGCCGGCGTCCACCTGATCAGGCTCGGCGTCGACCGTCCCGGCCAGGACGCCGTTTCCTCCCCGAACTGCCTGCACCAGGACGGAGGCTCTGCCAGCACGTTCACCTTCGCCCACCTGATCAGCCGTACCAACGTCATCGGCGGGCAGAACGTCATCGCCACACCGGGCAGCGCGGGCCTCCAGCCCGAGGACCCGTGGACGGACATCCACGCCGCCTTCACCCTCACCGACCCACTGGACGGCTACGCCGTCCACGACCACAGGGTCAGCCACTACGTCGGCCCGGTCCGCGCGGGCTCCGAGCCAGGGCCGGGCGAACGGTCCATCCTCATCGTCGGCCTCGCGCCGTACGTCCCCCAGCTGTGACACCGGCACCACCACGCCCAGCCCGCCGAACGCACCAGCGCGCGGTGCGGGCATTCCGGTCACGTCCGCCCACTCGTCTTCAAGGACGCTCGGTTCTCTGTGGGCCTTGCCGGGCCACCGGCCGTGCCGCCACGCTGAGAGGGCGTTTCATCCCGTTGTTTCATCCCGGATTGCCGGGTTGAGGGCGGTTCATGCGCCGCGCCAGCTGGGGGTGGATTCGGCGGTGAGTCTGCGGGTCATGAGGTTGATCATTGCGAGGTGGATCATGGCTTCGGAGCGGTGTGGATGGGCTTCGTAGTCGCGGGCCAGGCGGCGGTGGTTCATGTGCCAGCCGAGGGTTCTCTCGACGGTCCACCTTCGCGGCAGGACTGAAAATGCCCTGGTGGTGGGGTCGCGGCGGACGATGTGCATGTCGATGCCGAGGGTGGCGGCGTGCTCGACGAGGTGTTGGCGGTAGCCTCCGTCGACCCAGGTCTTGCGGACGGTGGGATGGTCGGCGGCGACCCGTTCGACGAGAGTCTGGCCGGCGATCGAGTCCTGCACGCTCGCAGCGGTGACCAGGACTTGGAGGAGGAGCCCGACGGTGTCGATGACGATGCTCCGCTTCCTTCCGACGATCTTCTTGCCGGCGTCGATGCCCTGCTCACAGGCCGGCACGTTGGTGGAGGTCTTGATGCTCTGCGAGTCGATGACACACGCCGTCGGTTCCTCCTCCCGGCCCTCCTGTCTGCGGACTTGGCGTCGCAGGAGCGTGTTGAGCTGGTCGAAGACGCCCTCTTCCTGCCAGCGCGCGAAGTAGGCGTAGACCGTGTTCCAGTGCGGGTAGTCGTGCGGAAGGTAGCGCCACGGAATGCCCGTCCGGTTCACGTAGAGCACCGTGTCAAGCAGACTGCGCAAGTCATGGTCGGGTGGCCGGCCGATGTCTAGGCCGCGGCCACGGCGCTCGGACCGCCACGCGGTCAGAACCGGCTCGACAAGCTCCCACCGGGCATCGGACAGATCGCTCGGGTATCGGCGGCGTTCAGACATGATTCTGGGCTACCCAGCCGGCCCGGGTGTGCGGACCGGCGCCCGAAACACACGGCGTGAAACCCGGCGCCTTGGGATTGCACAGGAGGAGGCAGAGCAAGACACTCGCCCGGCAGCCACTCCCACATCATGAATCGCACCAACCCCAACAGCCCCAACCGACCACAAGCCCATACTGGCCTCAAACAGCCTCAATAAAGCGCTAGACACCCTCTGACTGCCTGTTTGTGAGGCCGCCATGACAAGTGCCGTCGTGGTGCTGCCGTTGTGTAGGCGGGGCCCTCGTGACGGGACGACGCGGCCCTGGGCATCGTCGGCCCGCAGTCGACGATCGGCAAGAATCACGATGGCGATGGGCTCATGACACGGTTTGGTCTCCGGTCGCCATGTCATGGCTGTCCCTCCTTGTCAGAGGGGCCGCTTAGGGTGGCAGGCGAGATCGCCGGAGGGCGGGGGGGGCGGGGGTCGTTCAGGGGGATCGGGGGATGTGTCAATGAGTTGGTGGACCAGGAAGCCGCAGGGAGAGCGGGCCCGGTGGGTGCTCGAACCGCTGCTGGGGGTCGGGCCGTTGCGCTTCGGTATGGATCCCGAGCAGGTTCAGGCGGCGTTGGGCGGGGCGGACGTGTCGGTGTCGCAGACGTCAGACGGCAGACTGTCCTGGCAGCTGTACCCCGACGTGGGTGTGACCGCGGTCTACGGGCACGGGCCGCGCCTCGTCGCGGTGGCGGTTGATCCGTGGTGCGGGCCGCTGGTGCGGCTATGGGATGTCGAGCTGATCGCCCGGGTGCCCTCCGAGGTCCGTGCGGAAATTCGGGGTCTCGCCGGGAGTGCGGGGGTCTCCGTGAGGTCGAACTGGAGCGGCGATCCGGAGGTGGCGGCCTGGGGGCTGTCCATGGGGGCCGCGCAGGACTGGGGTTCTCCGTCCGAGGAGGCGACGCGGAAGGACAGGGTGATCACGGACGCCCTGCTGGTCGGCCCCGAGCTGGCCGAGGATCCGTACGCGACCGCCCCGGTGATCGGTTGGTACGACGTTCGCGAAGCGAGGCCGAACCCCGGAACACCCCCGCTGCCTCCGCAGGAGCGGCCCCACTGGGCCTGGACGCCGCTGGCAGGGGTCGGACCGCTCCGGTTCGGGATGACCGTGAACCAGGTGTCTGCCGCACTGGGCTGGGAAGCGCCGGCCATCCGCCGGGGATGGAACCTGTGGGCCGGACGCGGAGCCGGACCGTGGTACCTGAGGGAGGAGCAGTTCGACGGGGCAGGGGTCACCGCCCACTTACTGGTCCCCGGAAGGCCCTCCCACCCTGGCGGCCGTCACCGTGGACGGGCGTACGGGGCCCCAGGTCGACTGGGACGGCATCGGGCTGATCGGCCGCCCGGTCTCCGAGGTCGACGCGGAGGTGATCCGGCGCATCGAGGAACGAGGCCTGGAGTGGGTGGTCCACTGCGGCGGCGGTCCGGGTCCGGAGGAGCTCAACATGTACGTACGTGCCACCAGGGCCGGTGACGCCGTCGTGAGCGGGGCCCGCTTCTTCGCGCCGGACTGGGAGGACCGCGGCTAGTGACCTGAGTCAGAGATCTTCTGGTAGATCGCCGGGCCGCCGGGTCGGGGGCTGCCCTCTCTGGCCCCAGGCGAGGACCGCTTGCTTCGAACGTCGTATCCGGAAGAGAGCTTCCGCCTCGGGTCTGGCGCGAAGGCACAAGTCATAGCAGGGGTGAGAACCGCTCGAGGGGCTTGCGTGCCTTGGTGATCCGTCGGGTCATGAGGGTGATGGCCGCCCAGGTGATGAGCGTTTCGGAGTGCTGGACGAGCCGTTCGTACTCCCGTGCGTGTCGGCGGGCCCGCATCATCCGGGACCAGGTCCGTTCCACCACCCAGCGGCGGGGCAGGATCACGAAGCCAGAGCTGTCCTTGGGTCTGCTGACGGTCTTGATCGTCAGGTTGAGGTACTTCTTTGCCCAGGTCACGAGCTTGCCCGCGTAGGCGGAGCCGCCCAGACGATCGTGATCTCGGGTTGCCTGAGCCGGAGGCGGAAGAGAACTTCCTTGGCCGCGTGACTGTCGTGGAGATCGGCGGGAGTGACCATGATGGGTAGGGGGAGGCCGCGTGTGTCGACGGCTGGCTGGGCTGGATCCCCGGCGGGAGCTGAATCATTGACTGACGATGTCGCGCGGTTGTGGCCCGCTGAGGTCGTTTCCAGTCTGCTCCGACATGGGTGCGTGGTTCAGGCCGGTGCCCAGAGCGCTCTGGGGCAGTACGGACCGTCCTCGGCCCCGGTACTCCGGTAACTGAGCACCGGGGCCACCCTGTGTGAGCTACCCCTTGGTCAGTGAGAAGACAGCGGTCGACCTCTTCGCCGGCCGGCAGCGCGTCCTCATCCTTCCGGCGGGGTGTCGGCGTCGCGCGCGTGTGTCTGACGGTCGAGATGGGCTGGCTGCCCCGCATCCCGTACCGCGCCGCGCCTGAGGCGCTCTATCGGCATGCGGGGCAGCGGATGTGTACTGGAGGCCTGCTGTATCGAGGGGGAGGCATGCCGCACACGCCGGAGCCGGGAACACCAGAGTCAGTGCATGAGGAGGAGCCTTGGCTCAGCAGTGACGAGGTCGCGAAACTGTGGCCGGTACGTAAGGACTGGCTGTCGGGTGTCGCCTATCGTGCGGATGTCCGCGTCCGCAGGGTCGGCGGGAAAGACCGGGGCACCTGGGGGGCGGAGCCGACGATCTATTACTTCCACCCGGGAGACGTGCACAGGGCCGCGCCGGCCATCGCCGAGGGACGCGTCGACATCCCGTCAGACTGGCGGACCGACACGCCCGACGGGAGGCGGGCGGAGTTTTGGGGCATGTTGATTGCCCGTGTCGCCGGCACGCTCGTCATCGCGGCCCTCCTGGGCGGGATCTTCCTCATCCTGGGCACAGTGATCTTTTTACTGACAGTGGAATGATCACTAGGCGGTGTCTTCAAAGGGGTCTGAGCCAGAGGAACAGGGACGCGATGGTGACGGCTGCCTGGTAGGACTCGCGGGTTTTGTCGGGGAGGCCGCGCACTTGCCGAGTGTACTCATCGGCACAGACTGTCCGTTCGCTGATCCACGCCACGAGGGCCAGCGCATCATACGGCTGCGCCTGCGCAGTCACATTGCGGACAGTAAGGGGACGCACGCGTAATCGCGGCAACGGTGTCCACTATGCGGACGTGCAGCAGGCATGTTGAGGCGTCTCTCTACCCTCTCCCGTCGGGGTGAATACTTACAACGCCCTCCAGATGCTGGAATGGCCACCTTGCGGCGGCACTAGTGCCTCGCCTGTCGTGCCCGGCGTCTGTGCCGGCCGTTTCTCTAGGGGGCAGCAAGGAGCAATTGTTGATGCGGACCAGTCCGCGATGCCAGGGGAACCTTCCTGCCGATATGACGAGTTTCGTGGGCCGTCGTGAGGAACTTGCCGCTGGGCGTGCGGTGCTGTCGCGGACCAGGTTGCTGACGTTGACCGGTGCCGGGGGTATCGGGAAGACGCGCTTGGCTCTGCGCCTTGCTGCCCAGGTTGCACGTGCTTACGCCTTCGGGGTCTGGAGGGTGGACCTTGCGGCTGTGGAACAGCCGGACCTGGTCGGACACGCCGTGCTGGAGAGCCTTGGCCTTGACCACGAGACGGGACGGCCGATCATGGCCGCTCTGGCCCGTCAGTTGCAGGGCCGACGGATGCTGTTGGTCGTCGACAACTGCGAGCACTTGCTGGAGGCCTCCGCAACAGCGATCGCCACGCTGCTGGCTGCGCTGCCCGACCTGCAGGTAATCGCCACCAGCCGACAGGCCCTCGCGGTCGAGGGCGAGCACCTGCTGACCGTGCCGCCCCTTCGAGCGCCGCACCCCGATGCCCTCGTACCAGCCGATGCACCGGTGGTGAACGACGCGCTTGAGCTGTTCACCCAGCGCGGCGCCGCCGCGATCGGCGCGTTCGCCCCCACAGAGTCGGACGCCCACGCCGCCGCGCTCATCTGTCACCGTCTCGACGGAATCCCCTTGGCCGTCGAACTCGCCGCTGCTCGCCTTCGGACGATGACCTGCCAGGAGATCCTGCAGCATCTGGACGACCGTTTCTACCTACTCTCCCGAGGCAGTCGGACCGCCTTGCCCCGCCACCAGACGCTGCTCGCTGCATTGGACTGGAGCTTCGACCACTGCACCCCCGCGGAACAACTGCTGTGGGCGCGCTTGTCCGTATTCGCCGGCAGCGCTGATCGCGACGCTGTCGAAGCAGTGTGCACCGACAGCGTGGTGGGTGCTGCCGAGCTACTTGACCTGGTGGCCGGCCTGGTCGACAAGTCGGTTCTCATCCGCGAGGAAGGTATCGCCGGTGTGCGCTTCCGCATGCTGGAGACCGTCCGTGCTTACGCCCGCCGACACCTGGAGACACGCAGCGAGCTTGCCACCTGGCGCCGCCGCCACCGCGACCACTACCAGCAGCTAGTCCTGCGCGCCGACCAGGAGTGGTTCACCCAACGGCAGACCATGTGGATGGCGCGTCTAGACGAAGAGCGGTCCAATCTGCGCGCTGCCCTGTCCTTCTGTCTCGAAGAACCGGGTGAAAGTGAGCCCGGCCTGGACATGGCTGCCGCCCTGTGGTGTCACCGGCTAGGGGCGGGCGGCCTGGAGGAGGAACGTCACTGGCTTGCGCAAACCCTCACCATGTCTCCAGAGCCCAACCGTGCCAAGGCATCTGCGGTGTGGTCAGACGGCTGGCTCGCCCTCCTACGCGGTGACCACGATGCCGCCGCCTCACGAGTGGCTCAATGCCGTGCTCTCGCCGAAACCCTGGGCGATGAACGTGCCAGCACAGACGCAGAGCAGCTCGCTGCCCTGGCCGCGCTCTTCCAGGACGACTTCACAACGGCCATACCGCTGCTCGAGAACGTCCTCTCCCGGTACCGGGTACAGGGCGCGCTCGGTGAGACCTGGTCCACGCTCTTCCTCCTGGGACTCGCCTGCTGTCTGGCCGGCGACCTGCGTGCCGCCGACCTCAGTCGTGAAGGCCTTGAACTGTGTGAGCGACACGACGCCCGGTGGTCCTGCTCCTGGTCGTTGTGGCTGAGCGGCCTGTTGCACCTGTTGCATGCCGAATACGAACAGGCCGCTGATCTGCTCAAGGAGAGCCTGCGCCTTGGCTGGCCCGCCCACAATCGCCTGGGTGTCGCCCAATGCCTGGAAGTCCTCGCCTGGACCAGGACGCTGCAGGGCCGAGCCCTGGAAGGGGCCCAGCTGCTGGGCTCGGCACAGCGTTTGTGGCGGCAGATCGGAAGCACGCTGCCCGGCGTGGGGTGCCTGCTCCACCACCGCACCGAGTGCGAGGCTCGGCTGCGCCGGGAGCTGGGGGAGGACCGCTTCCTGTCCGCGCTGCAGGCGGGCGAGGCTGTGATGCCCCATCAGGCTGTCGAACAGGCTATCGGTGTTCCGAAGAGCCTCAGGCAGCCGCAGGAGGCGCCTGCGGCATCGCTGACGGCCCGCGAACGGCAGGTTGCCGAGTTGGTCTCTCAGGGACTGGCCGACAAGCAGATCGCTGCCCTTCTGGTCCTGTCGCCCCGCACGGTTCACGGTCACGTCCAGCGGATCCTCGTCAAGCTCGGCTTCACATCCCGCACACAGGTAGCCAAATGGGCTGACCGTCAATCTTCATCCGCGCCCTGACGAAGCGCCAGGCGCTGCAGCACGCAGGGCACGTGGCGCGCCCTGGTCAGGGGCGAAGTACAGGTCAGGGCTCGGCCATCCACGGGGGCTCTCAGCACCTTCGCCCGGGTGAGCTCGATCCGGGAGCGCTCTCCCGAGGCGCAAGGCAGGTAAGCGAACGGGTAATTGTGCGCAGGCGCCTGCCCGGCATGAGGGCCGATGCTTCTTCCGCCCCCTCCTGCGGTCGGCGCTCGGCCGATCGCGGGAGGGGCGTGAGAAGAAAGGGACAAGCCCCCGTGGCACCGACTATGACCGTGAGTTCGGGCGTGCCGTCAGCGCCTTCACCTCGCCTGATCACCCTGCTGGCCGCCGTCTTCCTGGCCCTGGCAATTTCCCTGTCGCCGCTGCCTGCAGGCCAGGCTCATGCCGCGACGTGCACATTGACCTCCTCGAACCTGGACTGTCTGAGCTTCGTCGCCATCAACGGAAGGAACATCGACGTGGAGGGCGCCTCCACCAGCGACGGAGCCCGAATCGTCACGATCGACTCAGGACGTCCGGCCACGAGAAACACGGCGAAGTGGCGCTTCAACGTCAACCAGGACAACACGTTCCAGATTGTGAACTCGGGGACGGGCAAGTGCATCGACGTCGGGTGGGGGGACGACGGTCTGCGCCAGTGGACCTGCCAAGGGCAGGCCACCCAGAGGTGGGCGATCCAGCCGACATCCATCGGCTGGAGAATGCGCCACATCAACTCCGGCAAATGCATGGACCTGCTGAACCGCAGCGACCATGACAACGCCTGGGTCGGCCTCTACAACTGCCACAGCGGCGACAACCAAATGTTCTTCTTCGTCGGCAGCAACCCTGCCGACCAGGCCAAGGCCGTGGCCGTGAAGTACGCCGCGGACAGGTGCCAGACCCAGACGTGGTCGTGTTACTGGACGGAGGAGAGCGAATCGGAGGCGGCCCCGCTGCCGACCAAGTGCATCTCAACGCAGTGGTACAACCCGTATGACAATCCGTACAACTACACCTTCACGGTGTCGACGGCGAAGGGCTTCAATTCCACTCTTGGCGTCACTGTCACGGCGGGATTCGAGACCGGCGCGCTCTCGTCCGTCGTCGCGAAGGTAACGTCCTCGCTGAGTGTGTCGAACGAATTCACGTGGACCAGCTCCACAACCACAACCAACAGCGTCACCCTGTCGGCCCAGCCTCACAAGTACAACTGGGTGGCCCGAGCGGTGCAGGCGAAGACGGTGACCGGCACATTCACCTTCGATGCCGACGGATTCCCGTGGGAAGCCAACGACAAGATCACCATCCCCCTCAAGGGCGGCTCCAATGACCCCGTGTTCTACAGCCCGATGAGCACGGCCACGCCCGCCTCCGGTTGCTCGGCCCTTTAGGCTTCTCCCTGATCACCGGTCGCCTGACACTCGCCAGGTGTCAGGCGACCACGAAGGTGACCGCTCCGGGATCGGTGGAGGCTCCACCCCGGCCAAGGCCGCCCGGATCACCCTCGCCCAGCTGCGGACCGTCCTCAAACATATCGGTCGCACCCGCTCCTTAGCTTGACTCTGAAGCTTCTATAGATCGTCAAGCTGTAGGAGACGGCCGGATCGCGTCGCTGAAACCGCTGGTGAGATGGCGGTAGACCTCTCGCGCGACGAAGCGCTTGAGGCACCTGAAGATGCGAGTCCGGCGGCGACTGGACGTACAGTGCTGGGCCGCACTACGGAGGCCTGCAGTTTGCCCAGGCGACCTGGACCGCCTTCGGCGGCACCGCATACGCCGCTCGGGCAGACCTCGCCACGAAGAAGCAGCAGATCCTCATAGCCGAGAAGGTCCTCGCGGGCCAGGGCGAGGGGGCATGGCCGGTTTGCGGTCCCGCCGCGAACCTGGGCGCGGACCGCGCGGACCCGTACCCCGACCCTGTACCGCCGGTGTCCAAGATCGTTGGACTCCCCTCCGGAACGGTGGCGGTGGCTACGGGGTCGATGACCTTGACCGCGTCTGTGACCGATGCCGTTGGTACCCCGACCCGGGCGACGTTCTACGTCGACGGCACCGCGGTCGGCACCGTGAACGGCTCGGGTCCCACCTACACCCTCACCCTCAACACGACCACCCTCGCCGACGGAGCGCACACGGTCACCGTGCGGGCGGTCAACGACGCGGGGCAGACCGGCCCCCTGTCCGCCGCGGTCTCCTTCCTCATCGCGAACCGCGCCACCACCACCCGCACGACCGGTGACTTCAACGGCGACGGCAAGGACGACATAGCCGTCCTCTACAACAACGGACAGAACGCGGGCGGGGCCAACATGACCGCGCTGTGGACGTTTCTGAGTACCGGCTCTGGTTTCGCCAACCCGGTCAAGGTCTGGGACAGCACCGCGTCCGGCTTCGGCTCGTGGAACTGGGACCGGTCGAAGGTGACCACTGGTGACTTCAATGGTGACGGCAAGGCCGACGTTGGTGTCCTCTACAACAATGGGCAGACCGGCGAAGGTGTGAATCAGACCGCACTGTGGACCTTCGCCTCCACCGGCTCGGGCTTCTCCGGCCCGGTGAAGAGGTGGGACAACGTCACGGCTGGTACCGGCTCGTGGAACTGGGACCGGTCGAAGGTGACCGCGGGTGACTTCAACGGTGACGGCAAGGCCGACGTCGGCGTCCTCTACAACAACGGACAGGCTGAGGACGGCCGTAACCAGTCGGCTCTGTGGACGTTCACCTCCACCGGTTCCGACTTCTCCAACCCGTCGAGGAAGTGGGAGTCCGGCAGCGGCAGCTGGAACTCCGACACCAGCAAGCTGACCGCCGGAGACTTCGACGGCGACGGCAGGACCGACGTCGGTGTCCTTTACGGCTACGGCACCCAGGACGACGGCACCAACCGCACCGGCCTGTGGAAGTTCAACAGCACCGGCACCGGCTTCACCACCCCGGCCATGGCCTGGGACAGCGCCAACCAGACCAGCTGGAACTGGATCGCCAGCGACCTCACATGAGTGCGGCGACCGGCCCCGCCCCCGGCACACCCCGACCCTTGGACACGCGATGAAACCGCCCCGGATCTCGGCCGCCTTTCTGGCCGGCAGCATGGCACTGCTCGGTCTGACGACGACACCGGCCGCGCAGGCCGCCACCCCGGCACCGACCTCCATGACGATGGTGTCGTGGAACATCTGCGGCGAGGCCGGCGGCAGCAGGGGAGACGCGGGCTTCTGCCCCTCCCGCGCGACGCTGCAGGAGAACGAGGCGAAGGTCCTGGAGATCGTCCGGCTGATGGGCGACCAGAGAGCGGACGCGATCGTGCTTCAGGAGGTGTGCGGCGCACCGCCCGGCGTACCGGCCACCGTGGACGGCACAGCTCAGGTGGAGGGATACCACCAGAAGCGGCTGAAGGAACTGCTCGGCCCTCAAGGCTGGAGCTTCGACTTCGCCCCAGTCAGGCGGTGGGACGACACCTCCGCGAATTCCTTGGCCTACGGCAGCCCGTGCCGTGGTGTCCTCCAGGGCGGCAGGCTCGGCAATCTGATCGCCATCAAAGGCACGATCAGCGCGCGCGCCTCCCAGGACGCACTGCCCGTGGTGACCCCGGCCCCGGACCACCGCACCCTGCCCGTGCAGTGCGTCTCGGTGACGGGCCGGTCGACTGCCGTGTGCAACACACACATCATCCCAGGCTCCGAGGATTCACGGATCGGGCCGCAGATCGCGAACGTCAAGAGCTTCGTGGACGGGTTCACCGCCCAGCACGGCCTCGGGCGGGCCGCCTTGGGCGGTGACTTCAACCGTGAGGCGGAGAACTCCCTCATGGCGCAGGTGACGGGCGCCTTCGAGAACTGCGTCGACGGAGCCACACTCCACGGCTGGAACGGCACCGGCCACGTATGGCGCGAGTTCGACCACATCTTCGTCACCCGGCCGGCCACGGGCCGGGCCATCTCCTCCTGCGACATCGACGAAGCCCGCATGGACACCACCGAGAACACCCCCGGCATCCCCACGAACGGCTTCTCCGACCACGCCCCGGTCGTCGCGCGCCTCGGTGACCAGCCCGTCTGCACGTGCTCCATGAACGGCTCAAGGACACCGTGCCCTCGGTCCTGAGCCGAAGCGAGAAGCCCTGCCAGGTCCTTGTTCCGGTAGCGCCGGACCGTTTTGCGGTCCAACCGCAGACGCCGACCGATGGCGTTCAGCGACAGGCCGGCAGCGGCAAGCTCGTTGACCTCAGCGTGACGCTGTCGGATCCGGTCCAGGAGCGGGGTCTCCGGTGTGGCCGGCGGTGGGCTCGCCTCTGGTCCGGCTGGCCCTCGGAGGCAGTCGCGGTGCCGGCGACAGGTCTTCTCCACCGCCGTCGAGAGGTTCTGGCCCGGCCGCCCCAACGCCACCTGTCCTACGCCCAGTGGGCCGTGCCAGCCCTGACCTGCGGCCTGATCATCCTCAACGCCGTCCACAGCGAGCAGCAACGCCCCGCCCCTTGTCGCCGCCCTCCGCAGGGTCCGCGAGCCGGTGCTGAGCCTCGGCAACCTGCCCCCGCAGCAACGTGACCGCGTAGGGAATATTCCCATCCGCTTTTCTGACAACACCGGCTCGGAGGCGGCCGATGCCGAGAACTTCCACCGCGGCGACTCGGAGTGGCGCGTCTTCGTGGTGACGGCCTTTTGAGACAGGCGGTGGCGCGTCCGATGACTGGTTCTGCCGGGCGCCAGTCTGGTCGGCTTGGGACGGTGCAGGCCGGTGCATCCGGTCGGCTGTCGGCGTAGGGTCCTCGTTCCAGTGGGTTCCGGTCGGTTGTGGGGGAACCTGCGGGGGAAGCTGAGGGGGGAACACGGGGGGAAGCTGAGGGGGACGCGTTCCGCGCTCTCACCACGCATCGCCGCTGTTCAGAACCCGTTGTGTGGCTGGTGAGGTTCTGGACTTACCCCCCTGGGGCCGTTGAGCCGCTCGGTGAAACGCTGGATCGTGCCGCCCTTGCCTGCCGCGTCCCGGCCCTCGCAGATCACCACCAGCCGGGCACCGGTCTCCCGGACCCAGCGTTGCAGCTTCAGCAGCTCGATCTGCAGGATCCGCTTGGTCCGCTCGTACTCCGCACGACGGATCTTGCGCTCGTACGGGTAGTTCTCCCGCCAGGTACGGATCGGAGCGCCGACGGAGTCCAGCAGCACGGGCTGCTCCGGCCGCCGGGCATCCACACTCAGCCCCGTCAGCAGATCCTCGGCTTCCGTCCGCGGCAACGCCTCTTCGTTCACGCGGTGCGCCTACCCGCGCAGGGCGCCTGTATGGCTGTGACCGCAATCCCGCAGGTGCGGGCAGCCGTGGTGCAGTCAGAAGGAGGGCGGAGGCGCTGGCGGTCACCGGAGCGCTTGATGCCGCGCTGCGGTGTGGTGCCTGGTTCTACCTGTGACGGCGCTCGTCGTCGCGTTGAGGGTAGAGGGACTTGAGCTTGTTCCAGTACTGCTCGAGGTGGGCGTCGGTTTCCCGTAGGGCGGGCTCCATGAACGAGGTGTGCAGGTCGGCCACGCGGTCGTCAGCGGTGTCCGTGGCGGCCGGTGGGGGTGCTGTGCGTCGCCAGGGGGCTCTGGCGGCGCTTGCCCCGTGTGCGTCGTGGGCCGCGCGGGTTGCCCGCCAGCGGGCGAGCAGCATGGCGGTGGTGAGAGCGGCGGCTGTGATGGCGGGCAGCCGGTGGTGCGCGGCTACGACATTCCTCCATGGTTTCGGGCTACGGGGTCTGGGGTGCCAGCCCTCGAGCTCTGGGCCGGCACCGCCGTTGGAGGATTCAGCCGGGCCAGGTGCCGGTCAGGCGCCTGGTCGTGGTGGCTCCTGCCCGGTCGACGGCGGCCTTGACGACGGCGAAGATCGCACCTTGCGGGGCCGCGGCGAACAGGACCTCCTGCCAGGTGCGGTTCTCATCGGTGGCGTCGGGGGCATCGTCGTCGTGGCCGATCATCTTCCACGCCTGTTTGAAGGCCACGCCGGCGATCATGCCGCTCGCGGCGCCCAGGGCCAGGCCGACCGGCTTGTAGGCGATCTTGGCGGCCTTCACCGGTGCCTCCGGCTGCGGCGCAGAAGCAGGAAGACGACGAGCGCGGCAGCCGCGGCGATCAGCGGGGTGCGGTTGGCCCGCGCCACGGTCGCGGCCGTCGCGGCCTTCTCGCGGACCGGGTCCGGGGTCTTCTCGGCGGCGAGGTGTCCAGCCCGGGTCGCGGTGTCGCGTACCTGGGCCGCGGCGTGGGCTGCCTTGTCGAGGACCGGATCGGGAGTCTTGTCCTTCACCAACTGAGCGGCCTGCCCTGCCTTCTCCCGGAGCTGGCCGGCGACATGCGTGGTCTTCTCGGCGGCCCGCTCCTTGATCTCGGCCACCCTCTCCTTGGCCTGGGCCTTCACGTCGGCCTTGGCCGCCAGCGCCTCAACGGTCTGGCCGAGCTCCTCGCGGGTGTGCTCGACCTGCTCACGCAGCTCTTCGGGGGTAGGTGCGGATTCATCGCCCTGAGGCTGATCGGTCATGATGTGCCTGCTCCTTGATCTCGGCTGCATCGGCCCTCACGCTGTCGATGGCCGGCTCGGGTACGGGGGCCGATGGCTGCACGATGGCGGCCCACGGCCTCGCTCCTGTGTCGCCGCGCCGGTCAGCGGGCCCGACGGCTCGGGCGGTCGCGGTCTGGGTCAGGTTGAGCGGACGCTTCGCGAGCTCACCGGTTCGGCCCATCGTCCGTGACGGGCGGGCGCCTCCGGCCGTTGTGGGGGACGTCGTCCGTGCCGTACTTCCCCGCGGCAGAGTGAGTTCAAGGAGATCTTGATGTTCCGTTTCGCCAAGGCCGTAGCCGTTACCGCCGCCACTGGTGCCGTCCTGGCAGGCGGGGCCGGCATGGCCGCCGCCGACGCCACGGCAGGGGGCGCTGCCATCGGCTCCCCGGGTGTCCTGTCCGGCAACGTCGTCCAGGTGCCCATCCACATCCCGGTCAACCTCTGCGGCAACACCGTCAACATCGTCGGCCTCCTCAACCCGGCCTTCGGCAACACCTGCATCAACGCCAGCGGCTCGGACGGGCACCACAAGGCCGACCACCACGGCAAAAACTGACAGCAGCAAGTCCTGGACCCGGCGAGCTCGTCGCGCCGGCACATCCAGCGCCGTCATCTGAACCAGCCGCAGCGCACAGCCCGGTAGAACGGCCTCCCCTCATCCTCCAAGGGGAGGCCGTTCTCATGAAGGGGCCAGCTCGTGCAGCCAGCCAGCCAGCCAGCAGCCAGCCGAGCCAGGCCGCAGGAAGCGGCCCTCCCGGTCCGCGTGCCGGACCTCGGTCGCGTGGGGCGGCCCGCTCGTCTTCACCGCGGCCCGGCCGGGTGGCACGGTGCTGGTGCAGACCCGTGCGGGGCGACGCGGCGGACGGTCCTACAACACAGAGGGCTGAACCTCGGTGCTCGCTTCCCAGTAACCTGCTGACGATCTGCGCTGACCAGGCGCTCAGCAAAGCACGAATCACGCGTCGCTCTGGATGCTCCGCAGGGCGCCGGCCGTTGCCGGCGCGGCGCCGATGGCTCGTGTCGTGGCCTGTAGCCGGCTTCCACCTGGCGGCGGGGGTGATGTCACGTGGCCCAGCGCAGGCCGAGGGCGGCCAGGGCCTGGAACTTGTCGCCACTGCCCGGCCGGCGGGCCATTTCACAGCAGGACCGCGGCCAGTACCAGCCCGGCCGTGCCCGCGGTCAGGACCAGTCCGGGCCGTGTCGCGGCTTTCCGATGGCTCGTCACGGAGCGGAGGGCGCGCGAAGGGTGCACTCAGTTGCACTCGCGACTGCACCCACGACCGCTTTCGCGCACCAACCCGTTAGGTCTCGTCCGGGCGATCATGACGCTCGGGCGAGTCGGATGCTGTCAGGCGGTGGCGATGCCGGCGAGGGTGCTTTGGAGCCGGCGGATCGAGTCTTCGGCTTCCGTGTATTGCTGGAGGGTCGGCAGGACGGCACTGCTCATCAGGGTAGAGCGCCGGCAGATCCGCCTGGCATCTAGCCGCCTTTGGCGCCGATCGGTCCCCCATGATCGGCGGACCAGCCCATCGCGTGGCGTCCACTGAGGTGCGCACCGGCTGACGGTGGGCTCCACCCTCGCGCGCACCATGTCCCGCACCGCACAGTGTGCGCATCATCGGACTGTGCGCACTGGCACGTGCACATGGTGCGCCGCACCGTGGATGGCACAGGCTTCTGCCTGGACGTCTGGGCCTTTGCCTTCCTGGCTGATGAGGCCGATGCCCTAGGCAGGGTCGAACCATGGCGCCCACGAGCGACCACTGCGTGCCGGTCGTCCCTACCTCCTAGACCACCAGGCCCTCGTCCGCGAGCCGTTCAACAAAGCTCCGGAGGCCGTCTCGCCGGAGTCCGAGGACGCCGTGCGGCTTTTCGCTCAGGCCGGGCGGGAGGTTTCGGCACCGGCGACGGCCGCCGGGTGCGCGACCGGAACGACGGGGTGGACACCGACCAGAGGGTCCGCCGAAGCGTGGGCGTCCGCCAGGGCGTCGGCCACCGCGTCCACGAGCGGGTCGGGGGCGTCCGCGCGGCGGGCCAGCACCAGGCGGCTCGGCGGATGGCCGTCGACCGGGACGAACGCGAGGCCAGGGCGCGCGTGCCGGCGCGCGGCGCCGGCCGGAAGTATCCCGGATACCCCGTCCCACACCACCGCGTGCAGGCATTCCTCGACGGACGCCACCACCGGGCCGGGAGTGTCCTCGTCAGCGGCGAGCCAGTACGCGCGCCACCGCGCGTCCGTCCCGGCCGGCAGCCGGAAGCGCGGCCTCCCCGCGAGTTCCCGCACGTGCAGCCGCGACCGCGCGGCGAGTGCGTCGTCCGCGGGCAGCGCCGCCACCAGAGGCTCGACGCCGAGCTGACGTACAGTCATTCCCGAAGTGTCGAAGGGGAGACGGGTCAGTGCCAGGTCGGCCCGACGCTCGCGCAGCCCGCCCGTCGGATCGGTCACGGGCGCCTCGTGCAGCCTCAGACGCAGTTCGGGACGGGTGTCGCGCAGTTCCGCGAGCGCCGCGGGGCAGGAGTCCAGGCCGGCGCCGGCGACGGCGCCCAGGACGACCTCGCGTACGGACTCCGCGGCCCGCACCCGCTCGCGGGCGCGCTCGGCCCGGGCCAGCAGGTCGCGGGCCTCCGGGAGCAGGACCTTTCCTGCCGCCGTCAGGCGCGCACCGGTCGGGATCCGGTCGAACAGACGACACCCCAGGTCCGCCTCCAGATCGCGGATCCGGCGGCTGAGGGGCGGCTGGGCGAGGTGGAGTCGCACGGCGGCGCGGCCGAAGTGGCCCTCCTCCGCGACCGCGACGAAACAGCGCAACGCCCTCAAGTCCATGACCGGCCACGATACCGACAACGGCACCGCCCCCGCGGAACCGGTCTTGGACGCGGGGGAGGGGTCCGGGATGAGGTGGAGACGTCCCACCCCCATCGACTTCCCGAGGAGTACCATGTACGCGCACCCCGACGACCTCCACCGCGCCCGCTCCGTGGGCGCTGCCGCGGCGCCCGAGTTCGCGGCCTGGCTCGCCTTCCAGAACGCGGTCGACCGCGAGGACGGCGCCGTCCCCCGCCGTTACCGCGAGCTGATCTCCGTGGCCGTGGCCCTCGTCACCCAGTGCGCGTACTGCCTCGACGTCCACACCGCGGCCGCCCGCAGGCACGGCGTCACCGCCGAGGAACTCGCCGAGACCGCGTTCGTCACCGCCTCGGTCCGGGCTGGCGGAACCCTCGCCCATGCCCTCCTCGCCGACCGCCTCTACGAACAGCACGGCCACCACGACCCGTCCGCAACCTCCGCGAGCGCGACCATCCCCTCCGGCTGACGGCCCACCGGTCCGGCCCTCCGGCAACGGGACCAGCATTCCGGCGAGGCAGCCGTGGCCGGTGCCGGGAGGTAAGGGGTCAGAGGCCTTCCGCGTCGGAGCCGCCGGGGTGCCGCCTGCCGGGGGAAGAGGGCGTTCTCAAAGGCATCCAGCCCGAAGAGGGCGTGCTCGGCGGTGTGCGCCGACCTCGGCTGCCCAGGCGCAGACGACCGCCTCGCCCGGCTGGCCCTGCCGGCCGCGCCGACCGACAGCGACCGCAAGGTGGAGGTCGGCGGCGCGAGAACAGAGTGACACTGCTGTCCACGGCCTCCGACGTCCGCCTGGGACGGCCTTGCCCACCCGGGCCGGAGGCGCTCCGGCCAGGCGGCATCGGTCACGGCCACCCCGGGCTTCCCGGCGAGGGCCCGGCTGACCGATGACGGGTGACCGATGACCGATGACCGATGACCGGTCACCGCCTCGGCCGGGAGTTGCATGGACCGGTCACGGCGCTGACGTGCTGGTTGACCGATCGCGGGAGACGGATCGGTTACAGCCGGCCTGCCGACCGGTCACGGCTTCTGCTGGGCAAGCCCTCGGCTCGGAGGGCTTGCTCAGCGTCCGGATCACGTGGCGGGACGGCTCCCGAAGTCGTGGCGTCACCGTCCGGCATGCGGAGGCCCGGAGCCGCCCTACGCCTCCTCGGCGGTCGTACGACGGAGTCATGCGACGACACCAGCAGAACAACGCCGGGCTCGTACCGAGCCTCCCGGGGGACATGTGGCACGCCCTCGCCTCCCTCCACGGGACCCACGTCGATCCCGTCGGCCACCTCGTACCCCTCGACCGCACCCACATGCAGCCACTGCGCGACGCGATCGGCAACCCCCGCCGGGACGCCGTCCTCGCCCGCCGGGCAGAGCGGGTGGAGCCGCAACAGGCGGAGTACCAGGAGAAGCTGCGCCGTGCAGCGGAGCAGAGGAGGGCCGAGCGCGGGGCCGCCCGCCCTGCCTGCGCCGGCTGCGGGACGACGTTCGACAACGACCGATGGGAGAACACCCAGCTGTCCCCGGAGCCGGGCAACCGGTGGTATCCGAAGCTGTGCGAGCCGTGCGAGGCCGACACCGTCGCGGCCGCCGATCAGGCCGAGCGCAACCGCCTGGAGGCGGAAGCCGCAGCGACCGCTGAGAAGGCCCGCGGCTGGCGCTCCCGCTTCCGCCCCGGGCAAGCCTCCTGAAGGGCTGGGCAAGCCTCCCCCGAGGGCGTGGGCAAGCCTCCGCTGTCGGCGTCAGCTGAGACGCTGGGACGCATGGACAGGGATGAGGAGCTGCTGCGCGGTCGGGTCTACGGCGAGGACCACGACCATCCCCGGCCCGGTCCCAAGCCCGCCGCACCTCCAGGGGACGGTGTTGGTCTATTCGGGTCAGCGGGCTACTGGCTCACGTACGCTGCCCCGCCCACACGGTGACCTTCATTGAGAGGGTCTCTGGGTTGATCCCGAGTCCAACGTTGGCACTCGTGATGTCCACCAGCGCGATCAGTCCATCGGCCGAGATCACACACAGCTGGCCTCCCTTGGAGAATGAGTAGGGGTCTAGCGCATTCGTGTAACGCGTGACCATGGAACATGTCTCGTACGATCCGGTCTCCGTCCGCTTGAGCTGGACCAGTTTTGCGCCCCGCTGTGCACGGAGAATGCTGCCGCTCGTCGTGTAGAACTCGAAGTCCAGCTCCGACCGGTCGCTCGGGCGCAGCGGGTTGTCCTCTAGGTCGAAGCCGTAGCCCTCGGCCAGGTCGAACGAAGCCGTCGTCACGACGTCCCGGCCGGAGGGCTTTTCATCCGATGCAGGGCTGCTCCTCGCAGTCGAAGGGGGCAGGGAAGGAGCGGTGCTCGGTGCCGGCGCAGTGACCGTGACCGTGACCGTGGGGCGGGCGGGCGGCATGGCCGTGGGCGAGTTGACAAGGGTCGGCAATCCGAAGAATCCCAGCAGCACTCCGAAGACGGTCGCAATCGCGGAGATCAGTGCCGCAATGTCTCCCAGCCTCCGAGGTGCCGGGGCGGGGCGGGGCGTTCCTCCAGGCCCCGCCGCGTCAGGGTTTGGCTGCGGCGGGGGAGCCGGCGCGGGGCTGGGAGGGGGAGTCGGAGGGTTCATGGGAGGTGGTGGCCTCGACGGCGGCTCCGGTGAGGGCGTGACGGGCCCTCCCAGCGATGGCATTTCACTCATTCCGTTCCTCCCCAATCTCCATGGCGAAAGCACAACTCCGTTGTGACTGCCAGCTCTTGAGCAGTGAACAGGATCTCCGTCCGGTTGGGCAGCAGAGCCAGCAGATTTTAGGCCGGTGCGTCCCAGGCGGCTTGAGCCGTCCGGTTTCGCTCCTAGTCATCCCCGCCAGAGGTCCCCTTCAGGCTTCGGCGCCGTTCGAGCATCGCGACCCCACCCGCCGCAAACATGACGTCGCCACCTCAACGAGTATCGATTGCATCGCCAACGACCTCATCATCTGGTTGGCCACCCGTGACCTCCCGCACGACCCACCCGACAGACCAGCACATTCCAAAACACGGCCCTAAAGCAGAGACCCAGGTGTGCGCCCCGGCGACCGCTTTGGCCTCCCGCTGTGATACAAGCTCGTCGGCCTGCTCGGGCGCGATCCCGGGGGCGGCCAGGGCCTGGAACACCGTGGACCGCGCTGCGGTGGCCGCGTGCCGGTGCCGGCTGATGCGGGCCAGCTCCTGGCCGTACGCGTCCGCGTCGTACTGCTCGGTGCTCATGCTGTACCTCCCTTTGTCTTCCCGGGTGCGGTCGACGACGCCCATCACGCCCACCTCATCCCGACCTTGGACAGCTGCTCCATCCGCTCCGGGGACAGCGTGGCGGCCCGGCGGCGCTGGTTGTCGACCCACGTCCCGAGTTTCAGCGGGACGTCCCGCTGCGCCTGGCCGTCGCCGCCGAGGGTGATGGTCTCGACGTGCTTGCGGGGCACCGTCAGGTGGCCCTCGCGCGCGAAGAACTGCTCAGCGGCGGCGAGGTGCATCGCCCACTTGTCCGCCTGGCTGGTGCGCGGCTTCGGCTTCTCGTCCTCGTCGGCGGGTTCGATGCCGAGGACCTGCTCGCACATCCACTGCTGGACCCCGGTGAGCTGGTCCCACCCGTACCGGACGGAGGTGACCCACCGTCCGATGTCCTCGCCCTGGCGCACGACCTCGCCCGTCAGAGTGGGCAGCGCTTCACCGGCGTCGAGGTGTTGTCGGACGTCCTCGAACTCGCCCGGCACCTGGACCTCCACCCCGCCGACCTCAGCCCGTTCGCCGAAGAGGTCTACCGCCTGCCCCGTCACCACAGGCCGCCCGCGAGCGCGAGGAACGGGAACGGGAAGAGCAACGCCAGCGCCGGGCGGCCGAGGCATGGCCCTGCCCCGAATGCGGGCGCAAGGTCTACCCCCCGGGCGACGAGTGGAGCACGGGCGCTGCGCCCGGCGGGCTGTGCAGCGTCTACCCCGCCCGAGCCGGCACCTCCAGCTCCACCGCGCACTCCAGACGCGAGGCCAGCATCCCGGCAAGCTGCGCACCGATCGTGGTCTGCCGCTCCAACACGCCCACGGTCATCGCTGACGAGTCCCAGTCAGTTCCAGATTGTTCGAGCCCTCGACACCGGGCGGAAGGCAGGCACGCGGGCGGCGGGCTCCCTGTAAACGATCAAGAGTCGATCGGGACACGAATCAGGACAAAATGGCGCATCGCGTCACGTGTGCAGGGCGAATTGTGGAACCGGGGGGTGGGTTGGGGAACGGTGCGCACCGACCCATGAGGCGACCTCCCCGGGCCCACCCGGCTGTGGCCCCGATGTCGGGTGCGTCCGTCGCTCCCGGTTGGGTCCTCTCGCCCTCCCAGGCCCTCGCCAAGAGGGTCGACTGACGGGCCAACCGCGCGGGGTGGCGGACTGCTCGGAGGGTCGATCGCGGGAGGGGATCCGTTGTTCTCCGGCCGCCGTCACCTGTTTCCTGGTCCACTGGGTTGAGCGCAATTTCCCGCAAGCTGAGCGATGCAGGAGGCTGTCATGGCACTACGGTTCATCGGTATCGACCCGGACTCCGACACCGGGCAGTGTCCGACGGTGTGGGTCGACGAGGCTACGGCCGATGTCGTGATCCAGGGCTGGAAGGCCGACAAGGCGCTGCTCGCCCGGTGTTTGGAGACCGGTTCGATCCCCGGCACCGAGGGAGTTGTGAGGATTCCCGCCCGGATGGTGGCGATGCTGAGGGAGGCGTGCGATGACGCAGAGCGACGTCGTGCCGGGCTTTGACGTCCTGCTGGACGGCGCTCGGCACTCCGCGTTCCACCTGGAGATGCGTGACGCCTACGGGGTCGCCGAGGAGTCGTCCGGGTTCGCGGACTGGCTGGCCACCGGCCGGCGGAACACGGATCCGGACTCGGAGTACTGGGCGTTCTGGACCGGCCTGGTGCGCCGCATCACGGCCCGCGGGGTGTCCGTGCGCCGGGCCCGGATCGTGTCGGAGCCGCTGTCGGACTACTCCCGCTACAGCCACGCCGGGGCGGTGGTGAACATCGCGGCCGGGGAGGAGATCCGCTACCTGCCCCGCCGCCACGCCAGCAATATCGCGCTGCCCGGCAACGACTTCTGGCTGATCGACGGCCGCCTCGTCCGCTGGAACCACTTCACCGGCAACGGCACCTCTGCCGGCGGTGAGATGTCCGACGACCCGGCCGCCGCCGCACTGTGCGCCACGGCGTTCACAGCCGTGTGGGAGCGCGCCGTCCCTTACGAGGACTACAAGCCCTGACCGGAGCAACGCCGATGACCTCGCCCCTGTCCAGTGCCCAGGCCGCCCGCAGCGCGCTCGCCACGCGCCTGCGGCACCTGCGCCTGGACGCGGGCCTGGCCGGTCACCAGCTGTCCCTCGCGTGCGGCTGGCACCCGGCGAAGACCTCCCGGATCGAGAACACCCGCGCCGCACCCTCCGACGCCGACATCCGAGCCTGGTGCGCGGCGTGCGGCGCCGACGGCCAGGCCGAGGACCTGATCGCCGCCGCCCGCAGCGTCACCTCCATGTACGTGGAGTGGAAAAGCCTGAACCGGGCCGGGCTGGCCGGCCTGCAGCAGGAGATCGTCCCCCTGGTCGAACGGACCCGCGCTTTCCGCGTGTACTGCTCCCACGTCGTCCCCGGCCTGCTCCAGCCCCCCGCGTACGCGGCCGCTGTCAACGCCAAGTACGGCACGTTCCACGGCGCGGCCGACGACGTCGAGGCCGCGGCGGCGGCCCGGGTCAAGCGCTCCAGGGTCCTGCACAAGCGCGGCCGCCGGTTCGCGTTCCTCATCGAGGAGTCCGTGCTGCACTCCCGCATCGCCGACCCCGACACCACTGCCGTCCAGCTGGAGCATCTCATCGAGCTCGCCGGGCTGCCGCAGGTGTCCCTCGGCATCGTCGCCGCCCGCGCGCCGAGGCCGCTGTGGTCGATGGAGTCCTTCACCGTCTACGACGACGTCCAGGTCGGCATCGAGCTGCTGTCCGCCCGGGTCACGATCACCGCGCCCGGCGAGATCGCCACCTACGAGCGGGCCTTCGCCGACCTCGCCGCCCACGCCGTCCACCTAGCCGGCGCCCGCACCCTGATCCGGCGGGCCGCCGCAACACACGGGTGAAGATCCGCAATTTCCCGCAAGAACGTTGAGAACCCTCCGCCCGGATCCCTAGCTTCAGGGATGTTGGGATTGCACCGGCAGCACGGAGGCCCCTAATAAGCACACCCACCAACGGCCCGGAGCACACCCGGCGGATCCCCGCCCGGCCCGGCTACGGCGCCCCCTCCGCCGACCTGCCGGCTCGCGCGGACCGGGGCCTGGCCCGGTTCCTCGACCGTCAGGACAAGGCGCAGGAGAACACCGTCGGTGGCGAGGCGTGAAGAACACCGGCCGCGACCTCGGCCTCGGACACGAGCAACACCCGCTGCTCGGCCACCGGGTCCGCGACATCGCCTCCGGCACCGAGGGCGAACTGATGGCCGTCGTCCGCGAGGAAGTCGCCACCCACACCGGACCGCGCTGGACCCGCCGCGCCTACATCCGCCCCGAGGCCGGCGGCCGCGAACTACCGACAGCCCTGGGCAACATCGAACCCCTCGGAGCGCCCTGATCGCACTGCGCTCGGTGACGACAGACCCCGGGACGTCCCTGCCTCGGTGGGTAGGCGTACGGCGGGGCTGGACAGGTCGAAGGGGTCGGTCACCCGGGCGACCGACCCCTTCGGTCGGCGCGAGCGACATGGGAGTTCGACCGAGCCGACGTCGTCGCGTGGCTGCTCGCCAACGACAGGGCTCGGGACCGCCCGTTCCGAGGCCACCGCCACCCTGCGCGAGGACCGCGGCCACACCGTCGACACCGAGACCTGGGGCCGCCGCCGCTGACCCCCGCCACCCGTGGGCCGCGCGGCATGCCGCGAACCCTGCGTGATGTGACCCACCCGCAGCCGGACCGCGCGGCAACCGACCACTGACCGGCACGCGAGCACGGGCCGTCGCCCCGCCAGGCGACGGCCCGCGCTGCTGTGCGCAACGGGCGGTCCCGTGTCCGACCAGGATCCGGCGGAGTGGCTTCCGCCGGCGCCGGACGCCGGTACGGCGCCGAGTGGACCGCGACCAAGTTCCGCTGGGGCCTCGCGGTTGACGAGGCGAAGCGGGACCGGGTGGGCGGATCGTCTCCGTCGACCTGGACGCTGCGTCGAGGGTCTGCGGGTCCCCGAAACCGGCACGGTACGGGTCGCGGGCCTCGACCCGATTGTCGACCGTGACCGGGTCACCCAGCTCCTGGGTGCCCAACTGCAGCAGAGCCCAGGTGGGCTGGACAGGGGCGCATGCGGGATCTGGGCGGCATCGCGCCTGTGGTCAGACTGTCTTTATCGCGCCGCCGTCGATGAGGTGGTCCGCTCCTGTGGTGCTGCCGGCGAGGGGTGAGGCGAGGTAGGCGACAAGGGCGGCGACCTCGCGGGGGTTTACGAGCCTGCCGGTGACCATACCCATGGCGGTGGGGAGACGTTCCAGGAGCTGTTCCTGTTCCAGGCCCATCGACCTGGCCAGCTCGGCTCCGTAGCCGTCGGGGCCTTCCCACATGTCCGTGCGGACGGGTCCAGGCGAGACGGTGTTGACGCGCACGCCCTGGGGGCCGAACTCCTCGGCCAGCGCCTTGCCGAACGCGGTCAGTGCAGCCTTGGCGGTGGTGTAGGTGATGGGGCCCGCATGGGGGGTCCTGGCTCCGTTGGAGGAGATGTTGACGATGGCGCCGCGGCTGTTGGCGAGATGGGGCAGCGCGGCCCGGGTGGTGCGCACCGAGGCGAGGAAATTCAGGTCGAACGCGTCGTGCCACTGCTGGTCGGTGAAGGTGAGGAAGCCGCCCGTCTGGCCCTCCCCGGCGTCGCCGCCGCCGACGTTGTTGACCAGTAGATCCAACTTGCCGAGCTCGGCTTCGGCCCGGGCGACGAGCCGGGCAGGGCCATCGGCTTTCGATAGGTCCACAGACACGCCGATCGCGCCGGTGGCCTTGAGCTCCGGTGTGATCGTCCGTGCCGCGGCCACCACCCGCATGCCCTCACTTACCAGTGCGGAGACGATGGCCAAGCCGATTCCCCGGCTCGCGCCGGTCACAACAGCGGCCTTGTCGGTCAGCTGCAGGTCCATGGAGCACCCCTATCCAGAGATGAGTCTTATCTGATGCGCAAACTCTAGAACTTGCAACACCGGTGTTGCAAGTTGCGCATGAATGGCGACTGCCCCGTACACTTATCGGAGAGTCAGGGAGAGGGAGCCTCGTGGATCGGAAGAGTCAGCAGCGGCCGCTGCGCGCGGACGCAGAGCGGACCGTGAGGGCAATCCTGGAAGCTGCCGAGCGTGTCCTCAGCTCCAATCCGGCAGCCACGATGGAGCAGATCGCGGAGGCGGCGGGCGTCGCTCGGACAACCGTGCACCGCCGGTTCACCAGCCGTGAGGCCCTGGTGGATGCCCTGACGGCCTGGGCGACGCAGCAGTTCCACGAAGCCGTGACGAGTGCCCATCCCGACAGCGCTCCACCACTGATCGCCCTCTACCAAGCGACCGCCAACGTCCTCCGGGTCAAGATCGGGTGGGGGTTCGCAATGAGCAGGACCACACCGGAGGACCCCGACGTGGCACGAGCACACGCCGATGTGCTCGATCAGTGCGGCCGCCTCTTCCAGCGCGCATTGGAAGCCGGTGTTCTACGCCCCGACACTGACCTTGCGTGGACTCGCCGCGTCTACTACGCCCTCATTCACGAGGCCGCCCAGAATCGCTCGGACGACGCCGACGATGTCGATGAACTGGCAACCCTCGTGATCGACACATTGTTGCGTGGCCTGGGTCGGCAGGGCAGCTTCCTCAGCCCTTGACGGGTTCTGAAAGGAAGTAACTTCGAACACTTGCCAGCTGCGGTGGCCGAGCGCGACCGGCGCGGTCCCCCGTGGCCGGGCCGCCTGCTGGCACCTGCTCCGCAAGGAGTCCCCGGAGAGGGCCGCCGACCTCGCGGGCCAGCCAGCCGACATGCTGGCCGTTCTCGGCGAGGACGACCGCCGCGAGGACGTGCTCGCCTGGACCGGAGCGGTACCCGCTTCCGGCTGACCGGACGTGCGATCGACGCCCGGACACCGGGTGTCGCTCGTCCGAGGCGGTTTCGGGGCGGGGCCGTGTCGCATCTGCGGGCCCGGCATTGACCGGGCATGACCACGACGCGTGCGTTGTTGGGCTGCCGGGGGTGTGGGCGGCTATGCGGGCGGGGGACGGTGGCAGGCAGGAACGTCTGGGAGGGCGGTGTGCTGGTGGAGTGGGACTGGTGGACGGTGGAGTTCGGGGACGCGCACGTGGGCGCGGTGGGTGTCCTTGTCGGCGGCGGCGAGCCGGGCCCGGTGTACTTCGATGTCGGGAGCGGTTCGGAGGTGCCGTCGACCACGCACTGGTCGGCGTACGACGGCCGGCACCGCCGCCCGCGCGCCGAAGCCCTCCGGGCGGTGTGCGCGTGCGGATGGCGCGGCGCCGCGGAGTACCCCCTGGACTGGGAGTCGATCGGCCACGAGCCCCTGTACGAGGCGGGCGTCGACCTCACCGGACCGCTCGCGGACTGGAACGCCCACCTGTCTCTCGTCCGGGACAAGGCGGTACGGCTGCCCGAGCCGCTGGCCGCCCTCCTGGTCGAGATCACCGAGCAGCTGACCGTCACGGCCACGGACACGCCGTTGGCCGCGCTGCGCGCCGCCGGGGTGCTGGAGCGGATCGCCGCCCGCGTCGGACGGGAGGCGGCCGGCGCGCTGGCGGAAGACGGCGCGTCCGCCGAGGCGGTGGCCACCGGGCTCGGCACCACCCGCTCCAAGGCCCTCGTTCTCCTCCTGGCCGCGCAGGACAGATGACCGCACCCAGCCGGCATCGGGCGCCGAGGCGTCCGAGCACGTATCGGGCTCGTCACTCGGATGGGAGGGCACGGTCTCGTTGCGGCCGGTCAGCGGATTTCAGAAGGTGGGTGGGCAGAGGGCGACGAGTTCCGCCGTTCGGGGCGGGCCGTTCGTGAGGGCACTGAAGGCCTGAAGGCCCCTGTCGCCGGCCGAAGTCCCTTGCTCTGCACCCTCGCTGGGGGAGGCGTGCGCCGGACGCACGGGCGTCCTCTCGTCGGGCAGACGCCGGAGTGTAGCCGCTCGGGGCGGCTTGCGGGCCGGTATACCAGGCCGTTCCCACCCACGTGTGGTCCGGCGAGGCCCGCTCTTCCACAGGTGCCGGCCGGGTGCTGTGCTGGCGGGACGGTCGGGCGGGATGCTGCGGTGTGCCAGGGCGAGGAGCGGCTGTGCGGTTCGGTGATGGTGAGAGCTTTGTCTTGCCGGTGCTTTCGACTCGGGCGCCGGTGCGGGTGCATCCGGACCTGCCGACGCTGGAGCACGTGAGCGCGCAGTGGGCGCGCCGGTTCCTGGTGGCGGCGTTCGAGGACGCGGGCGGTCTGGACGCGTACATCCGTCTGCAGAGCGGCCTGTGGGGCTGCTACGTCGCCCCTACGGTGGAGGTGGTGACGGCGGAGCTGATCGTCGAGTGGACCTGCGTCCTGTTTCTCGCCGACGACGCGCTCGCCACCGCGGGCAACGCCGGTGCTGTCGCCGCGGCGGCGGTCCCCGGGGGCCGGGCGGGCCATCCCTTTCCTGCGGGAAGGGGGTTGGAGGAGCCGTTCGCGGATCTGTGGGACCGGACCCGGCGGGCCCTGGACCCGGTGCTGTTCGACCGCCTGGGCCAGGCCGTGCAGCTGTACTTCGACAACGCCGAGTGCGAGAACGTCGACCGCGCCCTGCACCGGGTCCCACCGCCCGCAGAACTGCTGCGCCGTCGCATGGGGACGCTGGCGATCGAGTTCTACCTGGTGCTGATCGAAGCGGTCCTGGGACTGCGCCTGAGCGCCGCGTCGCTGGCGGACGCCGCACCGGCCACGCAGTGCGCGCTGGAGCACATCGCCCTGACCAACGATCTGTTCTCCTTCCGCAAGGAGAAGTACGAGCACGACGACCAGAACCTCGTCGTCGCCTACCGCCACCACCACGGCTGGTCCCTGCAGCGAACCGTGGACCACCTGTGTACGGCGATCGACGACGCCGAGCACCGGCTGCTGGCCGCCTGCGACAGCGTCTCCATCACCGGCGACCGGGCCGCCGTCGGCGCCTACCTCGACGCCCTGCGCCTCCTGGTGGGAGGCAATCAGCACTGGAACTACATCGCCGCGCGCTACCACGGCGAGCACCATCGCTGGAACGGTGTCCGCGCGGGCACCGTCACCCTCTATCCGGACCGCACGGTCTTCGACGCCACCGTTCCGCTGCCAGCACCGACCACCAAGGTGACTCTTTGAACAGCACTGTCGCGACGGCTCCCGGTGCCCTGCCCGCCGTGGGGCACGCCCTGGCGTTCCTGCGCGACCCGCTCGCATTCCTCGCCTCGCTCCCCGCCGACGGCGACGTGGTCGCCATCCGCCTCGGGCCGCGCACCGTCGTCGTGGCCTGCGACCCCGCCGTGACCCGGGAGATCCTGTCGGCCCCGGGGACCTTCGACAAGGGCGGGCCCTTCTACGACAAGGCGCGGCTGCTACTCGGGAATGGCCTGGGAACCTCCTCCTGGCAGGACCACCGGTGGCAGCGACGCGTGCTCCAGCCCCAGTTCCACTCGGCCCAGATCAAGGCCTACGCCACCGTCATGACGCAAGAGGCCGTGGCGCTGGCCGCGTCCTGGCAGCCCGGTCAGGTCATCGACGCCAGGCGGGAGTTCCAGGCGCTCACCATCCAGGTCCTCAACCGCGCCCTGTTCTCACTGCGCGAGGACGACCAGCGGCTCCTCGCGCGCGCCCTGCCCATCGCCTTCGACGGCGTCTACTGGCGCATGGTGATCCCCCTCGAGTCCTGGTTCCGCCTGCCCACGCCGGCCAACCGCCCCTTCACCAGGGCACGGGAGTGCCTGCGGCACGTCGCCGCGAACGCCATCAAGGAACACCACCGTACCCCGGACGGGCCCAGCACACTGCTGTCGACCCTGCTCGACGCGCGGACCGACAGCGGCGAGGCACTGAGCGAAGGCGACATCCACGACCAACTCGTCACGATGATGTTCGCCGGCACCGACACCACCGCCGACACCCTGGCCTCCGCGTTCCAGCTCATCAGCATGCACCCCGAAGTGGAGGAACGCCTCCACGAGGAGGTCAGCACCGCCACCGGCGGCCGGCCCCTCACCCCCGACGCCCTCCCCGCGCTCGACCACACCCGCCGCGTCATCCTGGAGGCGCTGCGGATGTTCCCGCCCGGCTGGATCGTTACCCGGGTCACCACCACCGACACCCGCCTCGCCGGGCACCACCTGCCCGCGGGCACCGACGTCCTCTGCAGCCCCTACCTCCACCACCACGACCCGGCCCTGTTCCCGGACCCCGACCGGTTCGACCCGGACCGCTGGCTCCCGCACCGCAACGACACCGTGCCCCGCGGCGCGATGATCCCCTTCGGCGGAGGAAACCGGAGATGCATCGGCGACCAGTTCGCGCTGACACAAGCCACCCTCGTCATCGCGGCAATCGCCGCAAAGTGGCGGCTGCGCTCCACCTCACCCTTGTCGCCGCGGCCGAGAATGAGCCTCGGACCCGGCCGACTCCGCTTGATCTGCGAACCCCGGACAGCCGCGAACCGGAGCCCGTGACCCGGCGACGACCCGGGAAGTGATCTTTAGACCCCTGGGAACAGGTCCTCCGACGGCCGGACATCGCAGCAGGTCAAACAACTCTGTCGGTTGGCCGCCGAGGGCTTCTGGTCCGCTGTCGGTCCCTGCCCCGCAGGTCCGCAGCGCGGGGGCGGCCGTACCCGCCGTCGTAGGCGTGCCACTCGCGCGACGACGGCAGGGTCGGGCCGCTGCCCACATCGAAGTAGACCGGGCCCGGCTCGCTGCGATCGGCCAGTGGTGGCCACGCCACAATGTGGCCCCACCAGCCCTGTGCGCGGCCAGTGCAGGTGGTCGCGTCGAGGGTCCTGGTCGTCGAAGACCCGCCGCAGCCAGTACCTGTCACGGTGCTCGCCGAGGAGGTGGGGCCGCCGCGCGCATTCACTCGTCCCCACTCCCCACCGTGCCCGACCGCGCCCCGCCGCCCCAGCCAAACTGACGTCGCAGCAGGCCGCGGTCGCACCCGTTAGCCACAAAGGGCTTTCGGAGCTGTGGCTTCACAAGAGCACAACCCGGGACACAGGGAGGGACACACGAGAGGACACGGGGACACAGGCCGCTAGCGCCCGCTTCACCTACACCTTGTGCTCGGCCAGCTTCTGCTGAGATGCCTGGAGCGCGGCGCGGCAGGGAGTACAGAGCGGGTTCGCTCCGACGCCGTAGCGGCAACAAGGCTGCCGACTTCTCTGCACTACTGACTTCGGCCTGTCAGGGTGACGCTGGGGCGTCGAGGGTCAGGCCGGTGCCGCTATGAAGCCGTCGAGGGTGTCGGGGCGGTACTGGAGGCGTTTGAGCCGGTTACGGACGAGGGTTTCGAGCCGGTCGAGGGCCATGACAGCGAGATTGGCCAGGCTGCGTTTGACGTGCGCTCACACACCCTCGACGGGGTTGAGGTCGGGCGAGTAGGCGGGCAGCAGGAACACCGTCAGCCATTCGCGCTCGGTGACCAGGTCGCGCATGGCGTGGGAGACGTGGGTGTTCAGCCGGTCCCGGACCAGCACGACGGGCGCCCTGACGAGCTGGTGGACGCCGTCGATCAGCGCCATGGCGTCGCGCTCGCCCATGCTGCGACGGTTTCCCTTGCCCGCGGGGTGGGTGCGCAGGCGATGGCACAGCCGGGTGCGGGAGCCGGGCCGCATGGCGATCAGTCCGGCCACCGACAGGCGCCCGGAGCGTCGGCCGCTGACCGTCACGACCGGGGTGCGGCCGCGCCGGCCCCAGGTGCGTCCTCTGGGCGACTTCCGGGTGAAGCCCACCTCGTCCTCGAAGCAGATGTAGCCCCCCGCAGGCCGCCCGGGCTCTTTTACCTCCGCCCAGGTCGCCTCCTTCCACACGGTCACGGCCTGCTCGTCGCGCTCGGCGACCCGCCGCGCAGGAACCTGCGGGCTGAAACCGATCCGGTGCATCAGCCTCGTCGCACCCGAGACGCTGTAGGAGACGTGGAATTTCCTTCCAATCAGCGTGGCCATCCTCGCCGCGGTCCACACCTGGTCCTCCACCCAGCCGTGCGCGGCCGGATCCTGCTCTAGATACCCGGCCAGTTTCTCCAGACAACGCGGGGACAGCCGGCACCGCAATCCACTCGGGCCGCGGGAGGCCAGTGCCCCGGCTCCGCCGTCCCGCCATAACTGATGCCACTGGTACACCGACTTCTGGCTCACCCGCAGCCGCCGCGGGACCTCAAGCGGTCTGGCCTGCTGCTCGAACAGCTCGGCTGCCTGCATCCGCACCTTCTCCCGGCGCTGCCGTCCCACAGCGGTCAGCCCGCCCCCATCGCCATACCTCACACACCCTGAGATACAGCCATCACCCAAGGTCACTCAGGGACTTCGCGCAGATTCACCCCGACGAGCCGAAGTCAGTAACGGACCCCGGCGCCCAGGTCTCGGGCACGAACAGCCGCCAGTCCACCGCCGCCGAGGCATGATCCGAGGCCAGGTGTAGCGAGACTCCCACCTGGCAGTTGGTGACCTTGCCCGCCGTGCCCGTGTACTGCCGCGACACACACGCCGAGGCATTGCCGTCCTTGAGGAATCCGGTGTCATCGAAGATCAGCACGGTGGGCTGGATCGCCTTCTCCATCCTCCAGGCCAGCCGGGCCCTCACATGCGCTGGATCCCATGGGCTGGTGGTGATGAAGTGGGCCAGCGCCTGTCGGTTCCCGTCCTCACCAAGCCGGGCGGTCATCGGCTCGACCGACTTGCGCTGCCCGTCCGTGAGCAGGCCCCGCAGGTAGACCCGCCCCCACCGACGCTGATCATTACGCGCGAACGGCTCGAAGACCTCTGCCGCAAAGTCCTCCAACTCGCCACGCACAGCTGAAACTTCCTCCGGCGTCACACATCCCCAACGACACACCGAACCAGCAGGACACGCAACACCAACACGAACCTGACCAAGCCCTACTAGTCAAGGCGAGATGCTCGCGTGGCTCTTGGAAGTCAGTGGTGCCGGGCGAGTTTGACGTCGGAGCGGAGCAGGATGACAGCCAGCAGGGGATGAGGACGAGGTCGGGGTAACGGTCGTCGGGCTATCTGTAAGGCAGTTACTACCGTCTGGCTGCGTTCAGTCCAGCGACAGCAGCCCTGAGTCCGCCGACGGACCGGGAAGCCGGCGGATGTAGCGTCCCGTATGTGGAAATCGCTGACCTGACCCCTCTCGAATCCCGCATCCGGTATGCCTTCGCACGGGGCGAAGCGGTCGACGTGCGCCCGGAACACGGGGCCCCGGGCTCTCCAGACGTCGCGGGGTCATCCGTACGCGCTGCGGTGCTGCGCGGACTGTTGCTCTCCGGCCCAGTTGAGGACGGCGAGATACCCGCGCTGTGCCTGCGCGGGGTGACGATCACAGGCCGACTGGACCTGGCGTATGCCGAGATCCCGTATCCGATCCAGCTCATGGCCTGCGACTTCGAGGACACACCCGATCTGAGCGAAGCGCGCGTACGCCGACTGGACTTGTGCGCGTCCAGGCTGCCCGCGCTCACCGCGCCAGGCCTGCGCGTCGAGGGCGACCTCGTACTCGCCGACTGCCAGGTGTCCGGCCCGATCCAACTGGGGTACGCCCGCGTCGAGGGCAACATCAATGCCCCGCGCCTGATGGCACAAGGCGAGGTCGTACTCGAGGCGGCCCAGGTGGCTCGTGCCCTCGACCTCGAGGATGCCCGGCTGCACAACCCGCAAGCCCTGGCTCTCAACGCGCCCAGCCTCAGCCTCGGCACCGTCCTCAACGCGGGTGGCCTCAGGGCCGAGGGCAAGGTCCGACTCACCGGCACCAGGGCAGGCGGCTGGATCTCCTTCATCGAAGCACGGCTTCACAATCCCGGAGGAGTCGCGCTGGGCCTCAGCAGCTGCGAAGCCCGCCAGCTCACCCTCCGCGACGCGGAGCCCATCAAGGGCGAGGTCAGACTGCACCACTCCACCTTCAAAGCGATCGAGGCCGATCCGAAGGTGTGGCCCGACGTGGTCCGGCTGGAGGGTCTGGTCTACGAGTCGCTCTCGCCCCGGCTGCCCGCAGCCCAGCGGCTGCCCCTGCTCGAGCACGACCAGGACGGCTTCGTACCGCACAGCTACGAATAACTCGCGCACGCCTACCGCGGTGCGGGCGAGGACGGCGAGGCACGGACCGTGCTGCTCGTGGCGCAGCGCAGACACCGCCGGACCCTGCCGTGGCCCGCGAGGCTGTGGGGACACATCCAGGACGTGACCGTCGGCTACGGCTTCCGCCCCGCCCGCGCGGTGACCTGGCTACTGGCACTGCTGTTGGTCGGCGCCGTCACCTACGGCCTTCACGAACCACCACGAGCCGAACCGGGCAAGGGGCCGCAATTCAACGCCCTCGCCTACGCGGCAGACCTGCTGCTCCCGGTCATCGACTTCGGCCAGGAGAAGGCTTTCGCGCCCACCGGCGCCCACCAGTGGCTCGCCTATCTTCTGGTCGCGGCGGGATGGGTCTTTGCCACGACCGTCGCGGCCGGCGTCACGCGTAGCCTCAAGCGTCAGTAGCCAGGACGGCACAGAGGTCAGCCCGAAGGGCCAGCTCGCTCCAGGATCGGAGTCACTGGTGCAGTTAACAGGCCACTTCGCGCAGGGGCCGATCTGGGCCGGGGCGCAGCTGAGGGCGGGCACTCTGGCTGAGGTCTGGGGGGTGGTCATGGACGGTTCCCTTCGGATGGCGGCAGTGCTGGCAAGAACGTTTTGGCGCCGGGTATTCCCTTGGCGGCGCGTTTGGTGCTGGTGGCGAGCGCGGCGGGACGCAGGGTGCCTGGGCCGTAGCGGGCGCGGGCGTGGTCGGTGACCGCTTCGATGGCCAGGGCGCGGTCGTCGCTGGGACCGAGGGAAAGCTGCTGGGAGGCCTCGCTGGCCGGGCGGAGATCCTTTGCGCGCAGGCTGATGCTGCGGACGCGGGCTCGCTGGAGGGCGAGCAGGTCGTACAGCTCGTACGCGGAGGTGGCGATTGCCCGAGTGTGGGGGCTGGCTTCGCTGAGGGTCCGGCTGCGGGTGCTGGAGCTGCGGTCGGCGTAGCGCACGGACAGGGCCAGGCTTCCGGCGGCCTGCTGGCCGTCGCGCAGGCGGGCGGCGACTTCCTCGGCCAGGGAGAGCAGGGCTCGCCGGTGCTCGGCCGGGTCCAGGACGTGGTGCGCGAAGGCCCGCTCCGCGCCCAGCGACTTCGCGATCGGCTGGGTCTGGACGGTGCGCGGGTCCTGGCCGCGGGCGTGGGAGTGCAGGGCGCGGCCGGCGGCGGCGCCGAAGAGCCGTACGAGGGTGGGTACGGGGGTGTCGGCGATGTCGCCGATGGTGTGCAGGCCGTAGGTGCGCAACTTGCCCGCCGTCGCCGGACCGACCCCGTAGAGCGATGCCACCGGGCGCGGCCGAAGCCACCGTTCGATGTCCGCCGTTTCGATCACGGTGGTCATGCCGGGCGGGGTGGCGGCGGCCGCCATCGTCGCGAGCATCCGGTTGGGGGCGACGGCACAGGTCGTCTGCACGCCGTGCAGGGCGAGGGTTCGCAGCCGCAGGAGCGCGGCGAGCCCGGCGGGGTCGCGCTGTCTTCTCTGGGGGATCGAGACCTTCGTGGCGTGGGCCAGCCGGATCGATGCAGCTCAACGACGTGATCCCTGAGCCTAGCTTCTGCGACAGGTGTGGCAGATCGCCCGTGAGGGTGAACGAGCCGGGAGACGAACGGCCCGCCCCCGACAATCCGTGAGCCGGAACAGTGTCGCGCTATCGACGATGTTCCAGATTGCGCACACCCCGACGACAGACTCCCGGCATGAGCCGAGGTGTAAGCCATTAGAGTCCTGCTGTTGGGTATGTGGCTAGTCGAGCAACTGGCTGCTCGACTGCTGAGGAACTCTGCAGTTGTGAGTGATGTGACAGCAGGTATCTTCGCTCTCGGCGGCGCCATTGTCGGTGGGCTAGCAACCCTTGCCGGCACTGTGTGGGAGCAGCACCGGCAGAGTCGTACTGCTCGGAGTGAGCGACTCGAGGAGATGGCTAAGGCCGGCGTGGATGCAGCGATGACCGAGCTCCTGGAGGTTCAGACGGCCCTACGTGCAGCCAAGACCCAGGTGCCCTCAACGAAAGGTTCCTCGTATGAGGAGCCCCCTTCTACCTTCATGGCTGCGTTTCTGGGGAAAGATCTAACGCCCGAGGAACGAGATGAGCGACTCCATCGCATGATGGACTGTCGCTCAAGGATCAGTATCGCTATGCAGCGTGTACCCAGCTATGAGCTGCGAGAACGCGTCGGCATTGACACCTCAATCATCTTCGGGCTCCCGCCAACCGAGAGTGAGTCCGCCTTCACCCGCAACATGGAAGTCTGCAGAGACGCAGAGTGGTGCCTGGGTGCATACCTCCGCGGGGAACCCCTACCGAGCCTCATGCCAACCGTCGCGAAGGCGCACGCGGAGTGGCGCAAATTCTCCAGCGAATACAACGCTGCCTGGCATCGTAAGCATCACACGCTCTGACCTGGAGTGTTACATCTATATGGCGGCCCTATTTGCGGGGGTTGGCCAGGCGATCGCCACATGCCGATAACTGAGAAGCGTGTGCAGGTTGATCCCGATCGCGTCTGCGTACCGGTCCAGGACGATGAAGACACCCCTGCGGCGGGATGGCTGCGGCCGGCATCGTGGCCAGCATCCGGTTCGGGGCGATGGCGCATGTCGTCTGCACGCCGTGGAGGGCCAGAGTGCGAAGCCTCAGGAGCGCGGCGAGTCCGTCGGGGTCGCGCTGCCTTCTCTGGGGGTTAGAGCTGATGCCGTGTTCGTAGTTGAGACTTCGACCGATAGTTGGCGGCTCCGCTTCGCGGTTCCCGCAGGTCGGACTCGATTCTCAGATCGCTAGTTGGCGCGTTCTCCGGCCGTTGGTTGGCGGGTCAGAGCCCGCCGGTACGCAGCAGGGGAAGGTGGACAGACCTGACGGGAGCGAGGGGCTGCCCGACGGGATCGACGGGATGCGCGGGATGCTCCGCTTTACAGCCCATACTTTCCATGCTCAAACTCCACGGACCGGCCGGCCAGGCGGGTTCCGGTCTTGGTCAAGGTGCGCGCATATGTGATCCTCTGACCCTTCCTTCCGGAGATCCGCGCCCAGTCGTCCGGATTGGTCGTGCTGGTCAGGTCCTCGATGGATCTGATCTCATCGGCAGCGGCTCGGAGGAGGTCCCGGGCTCCGAGGCCGAGCGGGCCCCCGCGATCGAGGTGGCGGGTGATCTGGATGAGCTTGGCACGGTCGACGATGTTCCGGATCGTCGCGCCGGAGCTGAAGTCACTGAAGTAGAGAATCTCGGTTTCGTTGTTCTCGTACCGCACCTCCAGGAACTCGTTCGAAGAGTCATTGGAGTAGAGATAGTTGATGACCGTCGTGATCATGTTCTCCAGAGCGTGATCCGCGTTTCCGTCATGGGCTTGGAGATCGTCCGGATGAAGAAGATCGATCGGGCCGAGGTGCCGGGTGAGGATCTCCCTCGCTCCCTTGGCGTCAGGGCGGTCGATTCGGATCTTCAGATCCAGGCGGCCGGGTCGTAGGACGGCCGGGTCGATCATGTCCTCGCGGTTTGAGGCACCGATCACGATGACGTTCTCCAGGCGCTCCACGCCGTCGATCTCGGCGAGCAGCTGGGGGACGATGGTGTTCTCCACGTCTGAGCCGCCGCCCGACCCGCGAGTGCGGAACAGTGACTCCATCTCGTCGAAGAAGACGATCACGGGTGTGCCCTGGTCGGCCCTCTCCCGGGCCCGTTGGAAGATCAGCCGGATCTGCCGCTCGGTCTCGCCGACGTACTTGTTGAGCAGCTCGGGGCCCTTGACGTTCAGGAAGTAGCTCCTCCCGCGGAGCGCGGAGCTCTGGTCCGCCTTCTTCGCCAGCGCATTGGCGATGGCCTTGGCGATCATGGTCTTCCCGCAGCCTGGCGGGCCGTACAGCAGCACGCCCTTGGGCGGCCTGAGCCCGACCTGCCGGAAGAGTCCGGGATGCAGGTAGGGCAGCTCGACCGCGTTGCGAATCTGGGCGATCTGCTCTTCCAGTCCGCCGATCTGTTCGTAGTCAACGTCGGGGACCTCGTCAAGGAGCAGTTCCTCGGCCTGGGTTCTGGGGATGATCTCGAAGACGTGAGCGGAGCGGGGCTCCAGCAGCAGGGTGTCTCCAGGGCGCAGGGTGGAACCGTCCAGCGGGTCGGCGAGTCTCACCACACGCTGCTCGTCGGTATATCCGGTGACCAGGGCGCGCTCGCCGTCCCCCAGGACCTCATTGAGGGTGACAATGTCGCCGGTGCTCTCGAAGGCCATCGCGGCCACGATGTTGAGCGCCTCGTTGAGCATCACCTCCTGACCGCGACGGAGTCCGTCCAGGTCGACGCCGGAGTCGACGTTGACGCGGAGCTTGCGCCCAGCGGTGAAGATGTCGGCGGTACCGTCCTCGTTTTGCCTGAGGAAGGTGCCGAACCCGGCGGGGGGCTGGGCGAGCCGGTCGACCTCCTCCTTGAGGGCCACCATCTGGTCGCGGGCCTCACGGAGTGTGGAGGCGAGCCGTTCGTTCTGGGCGGCGACCCCGACCAAACTGGTCTGGAGCTCGACGATGCGTTCCTCGAGAACTGCCAGCTTCTGCGGCTGTTCCGCGAGTGCGCCCCGCAGCACATCGATGTCCCGTTCCAGCGACGCAATCCGATCCGCAGAGTCGTCCATTGCCGGCTCCTGCGGGTCCTCGTGCTTCATCTAGGGTCCCACCTGGTGAAGGGTCGCATCGAGGGCGTCCTCGATCTCGTGCTGAAAGAGGATGGTTCCGTGTACGCGGAGCTCGGGATCGCGTAGGAGCATCGACAGCGCGATCACATCGCACGGATCTCCCACGGGAATGAGTCCATTGGCCCGGATCTCCCGTACCAGGGCCGAAAGCCTCTCGGACTGTTCGGACAGGCTTGCCATGAGGTCCGCCAACGCGCCCACGGTCGTGAGGCCGGCGGTGGTCGCGAGCGACACCAGGCTGTTAAGTGACTGGCGGAAGCGCTGGTCGTCGTGGTTGGGAGATTCCTCGTCGTCGGCGAATCCCGCGGCACCTGCGACCTGGCTCACCTCTGGGAGCGGCATTTTCTGCCAGCTTGCCTGGACAGAGTCGAAGTTCAACGGCAGCTCGCGCCATTCCTCCACGTTGACCTGGTGGGCGTAGCTCGCTCGCAGAGTCTCCACCTCTGCCCGGAATGCACCGAACAGCTCGTCGCCCGTCTCCAAGAGCGCGGCCAGACGAAAGAGTTTGCGTCGGACCACGGCCGGGATCGCCTTTTCATTCTTGTAGTCTAGAGCGTGACTAATGACTCCCCATGCATGCTGCAGAACCGTCCTGACCTGGAACTCCACTCGGAAGTCCGCGAATTCCTGATACTCGCTCAGCCTGCGCCGGTCTTCCGATAGACGGGCGATAATGTGCAGACTCTGATATCCGAATGCATCCGGTGCGTCGGCGCGTCGACTTTCCTCCTTGAGGATGTCGAACTCTTCCCTGATCATATCTCGGACCAGGGTGACATCATCCAGATAGAAGGTCACGACCCTGACGCCGCAGAGATCCTCTGCATCGGAGAGCCGTTGGTAGCCGGGGTGTCGCTCGAGTTTCCCTTCGAGGCTCGCGACATCCTTGGCCCGCGCCTCGATGGTCTGGAACTTGATTCCCCGGAGGTCGCAGAGTTTGGTGGCGAGTTCCCGAAGCGCCTTGCTGTAGAGTTCAAATCTAGGGAATTCGACCTGGTAGGCCTGAAGTGCCTTGCCTCGAGGAATGTCGTCACCGAACAATATGGACTCCAATCGGTGACAGAGCAATGGCGTGGAATGGGGACCGGCCGAAGCTGCGTGACAGATGATAGTTGCTCAACTACCCGACGGACCGGAAGCTGCGGACGGCGCGTCATCGAGGACCGCCCTGGCGGTCGGTGGCACTCCCGCCAGGAATCGGCATCGCCGGGAGCCGGCCGCGTTGGGTCGACGCCAGCTCCACGGCCTATAGCACCCTCTCAGCCTCGATCCATCCTGCGTCGATTAAAGAGCGAACCGCCCCGGTCACTTTATGTCGTGTCAGACCTGCGGGTCGGTATCGAACTGCTCCAGTAGGTCGGCTTCGCGGCTGGTGAGGATGCGGTTGAGCTCGGCGAATCGGATAGATCGCGGTGGGGGATGGGCGATGCTCAGAATCACGTTGCTCTCCGAGCCGGGTAGGCGGTCTCGAGCTCCAGGGCGCCGGCCGCGAATGCTTGGGGCGAGTCGCCACTCGCTGCCGGTGAGCCGTGACCAGAGGAAAGAAGGAGAAGAAGGCTCTGAAGCTGGTCAACGCATGGTGACACCCCACCGGTTGGGGCGGGCCAAGGACCAGGCCTGTGAGTTCTCTCTGCGGGGACGGTCGCCCTCGCAGAGCAATCCGGCTATCCGGGTACTGATGAGTTGAGGGTGCGAGTCAGCTCTCGGTTGGCTGCGCGAGCCTCCAGCTCCTCCGTTCGCTCGTCGAGCTCCCCTTTGGTGTGGGCGAGATCTTGTTCTAGCAGCGTGATGCGTCGTTGGAGCTGGTCGATGTCGACAGGTGCCCCGAGCCCGGAATCGGCCCAGACGCTCTCGCCAAGCTGAGACGACAGCCGGTTCTCCAGCTGGCGAACCCGTGCTGTCAGCCGCTTGCTGCGTTCGAGCGCGTTCGCGAGGTCGGACTGGAGCGAGATCCGGCTGACCGCTGCCATCCGTCCGTCCTCGACTGTGGTGCCAGCAGCGACGTGGACGCGTTCGAGTAGGTCCTTGTGGCGGTAGAAGAATGTTCGGTCGACTCGGGCCGCGCGGGCGAGACCGGAGACTGTGATGTCACCGCCGGCCTTCACCGCGAGTCGATGGCTTTTAGAACTGCTATCGGAATGACTTCGGGTCACCCGACTGGAAGCCGCGGTCGAGAAAGGGTGGGGCTGGGAGAGCGGCGGGCGAGGGACGACGGGCCGAGGATGCCCGGTGTCCGTAGCGGGGCCCGGCCGGGGTGGCTTCAACCGGCCGGGCCCCGCGTGCGTGGACCCTCTCGTCGCACTGCCACCGTGCCACGGCCGACCGTGAGCCGCCCGGTGTGCGATCCGTGAGGGGGACCGCGGTCGGGCGCCGCCCCGGTCAGCAGTCGGCGATCGGGAAGAGCGCGTCGGCGCCGGTCATCTCCAGCAGGCGCCGGACCTGGGGCGGCGGAGTGCGCAGGACGACGCGCCGGCCGTGTTCGGCCGCCGTCCGCTGCGCGTGGATGAGGGCGTTGAGGCCGGAGGAGTCGCAGAACGACAGGTCGGACAGGTCGACGACGATCTCGTCCGAGCCACCCGGCCGGGTGATCGCCGAGTGCAGGGCGTCGCGCAGCATCGGCGCCCGGTCGATGTCCATCTCGCCCCCCACGCGCACGACACGGCACTGATCGTCACCGCTCACCCACACTCCCTGCTCACCTCTCTCAAGATCTTCTGTGCCGCCCATGATGAGGCGGCCCGGGCGGGAGCGGGGCACGGGCCTCAGCGCATGAGGGCTCGGGCGGCGCCGCCGCCCGGTCGTTGTGTCCCCCCTCCCACTCCGGCGACACCCGATTATCTTAAGGGCACGCACCCGAAAATCTATTGCGGCCGGAGTAGACATTGGGTGGTGATGTGGTAATGGTTTCTCTCGTAGCCCAGTCAGGAAGAGCTCGGCAGAGACGAACTGCCGGGCAGCAGTACCCGCAGTTGCAGTTGTTGGACGGTGCGGCAGTGGAGTTCCGAAGCCAGAGCGGTTGCAGGACGGCGACGGGGCTGACGGCCGGACCGGGTGGCCCGCAGTCATCAGGGGCCGCCGCAGGAAGTACCGCGTCAACGCAGTGATGGCAGTACCCGGCAGTGAAGAGCAGTACCTCGGTGAAGGCGTCGGCTGCGGGCGCGCGCACCGGGAAGTTCGGCAGTGGGGTTCCAAGCCAGAGCAGACGCAGGATGGGCGACGGGGCTGGCTGCCGGAGCGTGGCGCTCGGTCAGGCCACGAGCAGTACCAGCAGTTCGCGTTTCCCGCTTGGTAAGCAGTTGATCATCCGAGGGATGAACGGAGGAGTTGAGGCGCCATCAGGACCGCCCGGGCAGAGTGTTGAGTCCGGGTACCGCAGGACATCGATAGTGAGGTGGTCTCCGGTCAAGCAACCGCGATCCCCGCATCTCCCGTCCCCGTTCGGGCGGGTCGGCGGATACAGAAGGTCGGCGCAGAATCAGGGCCGGCAGATGGTGTAGCAGTTCCTTCGGGGCCCTGGTGCCGTACGGCACCAGGGCCCCTCCACGCGTTCCACGAGAGAGGTTCCATGACAGCAGACGTCTCGTTCGGCCGTCTCGACGACGACTACCCCGCTTACACGATGGGCCGGGCCGCCGAGATGCTCGGCACCACACAGGGCTTCCTCCGCGCCATCGGAGAAGCCCGCCTGATCACCCCGCTTCGCTCCGCGGGCGGACACCGCCGTTACTCCCGCTACCAGCTGCGCATCGCCGCCCGCGCCCGGGAACTCGTCGACCAGGGCACCCCGATCGAGGCGGCCTGCCGCATCGTCATCCTCGAGGACCAGCTGGAAGAAGCTCAGCGGATCAGCGCCGAGTATCGCCGTGCCGCCGGATCGGTGAACCCGTCGGCCTCGGCATGACACCCGCCGGGTCACCGGCGAGCCCCGGGCCCCGCGGAGAGAGTGCGCACATGCCGTTCTCCTCTCTCCCGCCGGCCCCCGGCCGGCCCTGCGGATTCCGTAGGCTGCCCGGACCGGGCCGCCTACGCACCGGGATCCACCGAAAGCGGTATGGCAGCGCCGGAGGCCACTACATTGATTCCGCCCAGCGGGGGGCAAGGGTCGTCCGGGGCCGGCGGCCGCGGACTGATCCCAAGGCGTTTAGGCGGCCGCTTCCGGGTGGGGGCCGTGCCAGTCGAGGCACAGGACGGTGGCGTCGTCTTTGGGTGGCTGGCTTCGTTCATGTGAAGTGGTTCTGGCACAACTTCTGTGGTGCGGCGCCGTCGCCCGGCAGAGCCCGGTCGGTGGGAGAGGGAATCGCCACGTCGGCGGCTTGGGCGACGTCGGGCGACCGGCCCACGTGACGCAACACCACAGAAGTTGAGCCAGAACCTGTGAAGTGGCAGCGATTAGTCAGCGGTTTGGGTGGCAGTTGGCGATCTTGGGTGCTGCGGATGTTCACCAGAAGGTTCTGGCACAGATCTTGGGGAGTGGTCACGGATCGTGACGATGCCTTCGATTACAGGGAAGGGGCACGAGGCCGGGTCCGTCAGCGTTCACGCATCCTGGTCCACCACCGCTGAGGACCTGTCCGTGATCCCGGAGGTGGTGGTCCGTTTCGCCACCGAGCAGCTGGATGTCGGTCCGGGTGAGCGCGGTCGGCCGAACCGGGACCGCATCTGCTCCTGGTGCCCCGGTTGCGGCGACGCGCCGACCGGATGGCCGTGCACCCGAGGGGGTGCCTCTATGTCCTTCGTCAAGGACGTGGTGCCGGGTGTGAGGCTGTTTGGGGTGGTCATGCGGCGAGGGTGACGGTTGAGGTTCTGGACTCGTAGAAGGTGCCGTCGCGGAGCATGGCAAACAGGACGCTGATGCGTTGGCGGGCGAGCCGCAGGAGTGCCTGGGTGTGGGTCTTGCCGCGGGCTCTTTGCCGGTCGTAGTAGGTGCGTGAAGCCGGGTCGGCGTTCATGCAGGCGAAGGCGGAGAGGAACATGGCCCGTTTGAGCTGCCGGTTTCCGCCGCGGGGTGCGTGTTCGCCGTGGATCGAGGTGCCCGACGACTTGGTGGTGGGGGCGAGGCCCGCGTAGGAGGCGAGGTGGGCGGCACTGGGAAAGCCGGTGCCGTCGCCGACGGTGACCAGCAGGACTGCGGCGGTCCTGACTCCGACTCCCGGCATCGAGGTCAGGACCGGGTGAAGAGGGTGGGCCTCCAGCAGGGTGCTGATCTGGGTTTCCATTGCCCGGCGCTGGTCATGGACCGCGGCGAGCGAGGCGGCCAGGGACGGGATCACGATGTCGAGGGTGCCCGTGCCTGGAACGATGACGGTCTGCTCGTCGAGAGCGTCGAAGACCTCGTCGATCAGCCTCTGTGCCATCCGCGGGGCCTTGGGTCGGATGAGTTCGACGAGTCTGCGGCGGCCGGCCTTGCGCAGTGCGGCCGGGGATCCGTATCGCTCGAGGAGCCAGGTGACGGCCCGGTGGTCCAGTCGCGGGCCGAGCACGCGCTCCAGCGACGGGTGGAACTGGGTGAGCAGGCCCCGTATCCGGTTGGAGGTGCGGGTGGCTTCTGCGGCGAGGTCCTGATCGAAGCCGGTCAGCACCGTGAGCTCGGCGGTGATCTCGTCGGTCAGCTCCAGCGAACGCAAGGTGTGGGGCATGGTGCGGGCGGCGTCCGCGATGACCGCGGCGTCCTTCGCGTCGGTTTTCGCCTCTCCCGGGTAGAGGTCGGCGATCCGTCGCATGGCCAGTCCGGGCAGGTAGGCGACCTGGCAGCCCGCGTCCCGGGCGACGGTCAGGGGCAGAGCACCGATCGAGGCCGGCTGGTCCACGATCACCAGCACCGTGCCGAACTTCGCGGTCAGCTTGTCGAAGACGGCCCGCAGTTTCGGTTCGCTGTTGGGCATCGGCTTGTCGAAGACTTTCTTGCCCGCCGGCGTCAGTCCGTGGCCGTGGTGAGCTGTCTTGCCGACGTCCATACCCAGGAAGACGCCCACATCGCCGGTGTCTAACATCGCACCCCTCCCGGGTGGTTGACCGTGCCGGCCTCGGCGGTGGCACCGTGCTCGCGCATCCACGTTATGCAGACCTGCCGCCCGCGAACTGCCCGGCATTGCGCCAGGCCAGGCGGTGGCCGGACCTCTCATCAGCGTCTCCGACGGCACCCCACGGGCCCGGCGACACCACCCCCCAGGTCATGCCTTCGACAGAGGGGACACAGTCATACCGGGCCCGGAGGCCAGCGGCCCCATTGCAGGACCGCGAAAAACATAACGGGGGCGGCCGGACGCGCCCTCGCCCCGGCAGGACTCGGCGAGTCTGCCGGGGCGAGCGGGACCGCGGCGGTTCCCGTGCGGTCGTCGGGTCGTAGGTCCTGCCCCCGACGACCGCACGACGGCACAGAACGTCGCGGTCAGGAGGAGCTCGGGTCAGCGGACCTCGGTGACCCGGTGCTCCTTGCGCGCGCCACAGTTGGAGTTGTACACCTGCACGTGCACGTTGCTGATGCCCCCGCCCCAGTCGACGCAGTGGCCCTTGCCGTACACGTAGGCCGGGCCCGCGTACGACGTGTACCGGCCGTAGTCCTCGCCCCGCTCCCAGGTTTCGGGGACTTCGATCCAGAGGGCCATGTCCACGGCCGCGCCCGGGTTGTTGCGGATGGTCGCGACGCAGTTCTTGCCGTTCGAGGCGTTGTACGTCAGGTAGACGGTGCCCAGCGAGCCGATGGCGGCCGAGTTCACGGTCTTGTAGGCGCTTCCGCAGACCTTCTGCGGCGTGGTGTTGGGTGCGGCGGTGGCGGGCGCCGCCAGCGCGGTCGTGGCCCCCAGGGCCAGGGCGGCGAATGCGGTAGTGGTAAGGACGGAACGGGTGAATTTCATGTTTCCCCCTGGTCGTCATTGGAGTTGGTCGCTCCTGCAAGGTGGGACATGCAGGAGCGGCGGAACGGTTGCGCATCGTTCGCAAAGGATGTGACCGCGCCGCCCTGCCACCCCGCCCGCCGGCCGACGGACGACCTCCGACGGACGGCGGGCGGGCGGGCGTCGAGGCCACGCAGGCCGACTTCGCCGCGTTGTGCCAGCAGTCGACGGCTACGCCCGTCACCGCTTAGCGGAGTCGCTACTCACCGCTCCGATCCTCCCCAAGGACCGAGAAGGCGTACGCGGTCTCACGCGTAGCCGTCTCCTCGCAATCGAACATCGAGGAACACTCCGCGACCGCTCCCCAAGATCTGTGCCAGAACCCCGAACTCATCGATATTGATCATGCGGCGGGTTGCTGCCGTCGGGTCCGTTGCCCGGGGGCGGCGGTCTGAGCGCCGCCCCCGGGGGCTTGCCGGACGGCCCCCGGGTCCTGGCCGGGGAGGAGGCCGGGGCGTCGGGTGTCCGGGTGCCGTACGGATCCGGGCGGCAGCCCGTCGTGCGGGCGGGCCTGCCCCATGACGCCGGGGGGGAAGGGGCGTCACGGGGGCGGGGCCCGCTCCGGAAGCACCCGCCCCCAGGTGGAAGCTTCCGGTATCCACGCGTCTAACCCGGCCGCTCTCCTCCAAACGCCTTCCCCTCCAGCAGTTCTGAGATGGCGTCAAGGACTGCTGTGCTCTCGCGGCACGCGAACGCAGCGGCGGGGGTGAGCTCCGGCTGCCGCGCCGGCCGGGGCGCCGCACTGTGGATGCATGGCGGACCAGACGGAGATCGTGATTCATCCCGTGTTGCCGCAGGGCGGGCGCAAGGTCACCGTGCACGCGCTCGGCGTGTACGCGGACCTCGGCCGGGCGTTCACGCCCGCGGACGTGTCGGAGTTCCTGCGCCGGGCCGGGCTGGAGGATGTGGATCTGTCCGAGGACGGGCCGATCCGGTGGGAGGGCGGCGGCCCCGAGGTGTGGACCGGCGACATCTGAAGCCGCCTCTCACCCGGGGGCGTGCTCTCGCAGGCGAGGGCGTGGCCGTTCCGTCATGAACCGGGAGAGCGGTCGGGGAAGCGACGACGGCCCCGCCGCCGGGCGCGAGGTGGCGGGGCCGTCACACGGATTCCGGCCCAGGGTGGTGGGCCGGCGGCACACGTGCTGCCGCACTCAACGCCCAGGGCCGCCGTACGTCACGCCGGTTGGGCCGGTCAGGTGTGAAGGCGGCTGTTGGGGCCGTCCTGGCCGTCGGCGTTCTCGTCGTTGAACCAGTAGTCCCCGGCGGCCAGATACCGGAACGAGTGGGCGCCCTCGGAGGGCAGCTCGACCGTAACGGCCCGCTTGCCGTCCTTGCGCGGGGTGAGGGTGTGGACGCCGGGCTGCCAGTCGTTGAAGTCGCCGACCACGCTGACCGGCCCGGGCGGGATGTCGGCGGGGAGGATGAAGGTGACCTCGGTGCGGTCCTTGCGCAGTGTGCGCTGCAGCATGGGTTCGGCTCCTGACGACGCGGGGACGGGGGACTGCGCCCATCCTGGGCACCGGGCCCCCAGCCCGCATTCCGACGCATCCGCACCAGGTCGCACGATCACCCTCTCGCCACGAACGGTAGTCGAGCTGATGCGAGCGGTGACGCTTCGTGGCAGCGTGGGCCGAGGAATCCACACCCCGCGTAACAAGGGAGTTGCCGTCATGGGCGGTATGCAGGACAAGCGCCAGGAGCCGGGCAAGGGCCGCGAGGAGCAGCAGCGCCCCCAGCGCCCGCAGCAGCCCGGTCAGGACCCGGTCCACCCTGAGCCCGGCACCCCGTCCCGCGGTGGCCAGCGCCCCGACGAGGACAAGCGGCGCCGTCAGGAGGACCTGATCCGCGACGAGCGCGACGACCAGCGCGGCGAAGAGACCTTCTGAGCGAAGCGGTACCCCACGCCCGCAGAGCCCCGGCCAGGCGCCCGTAGTCACCCCGGCCGGGGCTCTGTCATGCAGGCGCCCCGCAGGCGGGCAGGCCTGTCCGGCCCCGGCCCGGACAGGCCTGCCCGCATGCGCGGAGCAATCCCGGCCGGCTCGGGTATGGCGCAGCCCCGGGCAGGAGGTCCCGGGGCCACACTCAGCCGGCCCGCGCCTCGGGCTGCTGAGGAAAGGCCACCATGCCACCGGCTCCCACTGCCCGGTCAGGCGGCACGCCGTCCGGCGGCCCTCCCGATCGTGACGCACAGGCGTCATACCCGCTGGTAGGGCCCGAATCTGTGACGGCTGTACGTCACGGCCACACCCGCACGCGGCGTGCTGCGCGGTTGTCCTTTGACAGGCGATCTTGACCGATTGACAGGTGAGTTTGACCGCTGGGCTCAAGGAGACAGCTCGCCTGCGGGATCGGTGTCAGCGGTCCCTGCGAGCATACGGATCATGAAACGATCCGACGATCTCCTGGCAGGGCTGGACGACATCGACTGGGCAGCCCTGGGGCACGCCTACGGCAGCGCCGAGGACGTGCCTGGTCAGCTCCGGACGGTGTGCGGGCTGGACGAGGAGGCCCGGGAGAGCGCCTTCCGCAGCCTGTTCGGCAACATCTTCCACCAGGGCACCAGGTACTCGGCCTCTCCGTACGCCGTGCCGTTCCTCACCCGAATCGCTGTCGCGGGCCCATTCGGCGCCCGGGCCGACGCGCTGCTGCTGCTGACCCGTCTGGCCATTGATTGGCACGACGAATACGACCTCCCGCTCGGCATCGACACCGCCGCGTGGCGCGCCACAGCCATCAGCCCCGAAGAGAATCTGCGCTGGTACGACGAGCAGATCGCCGCCGAGACCGACGAGGAGCGGCTGAAGAACCTATGCGAGGGACGGGCGTACTGTGCGGCGGGGCACCCCGTCGACGCCCGCGAGGGCGCACTGCGCTCCTATGACGCGGTCCGCGCCCACCTTCCCGTCCTGCTCGAACTGCTCGACGACCAGGACCCGGAGATCCGCACCAAGACCGCCTACCTCCTCGGCTGGTTCCCCGAGGAAGCCGACGCCACCCTGCTCCCATTGCTGGCCTGCCTCGACGGCGAGCGGGACCCAGTATGCGTCGCCACGGTCCTCGTCTCGGTCGGGCTGATCGCCGACCACGACCCGGACGGCCGACTCCGGCACCACCTCGACCACGAGCACAGCTTGCCGCGCTGGGCCGCCGCCACCGCCCTGACCCGCTTGCTGGTGGCGCACCCGGCCGCCGCGCCCGCCCTGCCGCCGGCGGAGCGCATCACCGCCGAGCTGGCGGCCTTTGGCGCCGGGCCGGCCCCCGAGACCGCCACCGCCCACCACGCGGGCGACCTGCACAGCTACACCGTCCGTAGCCTGCTGCACCTGATGGGCGCCGCCGAGGACCCGGACGGGGTCCTCCTGGAGATCGTCCGCGCCCTGCCTCGTATCGAGGAGACCGGAGTCGTGCCCCGCCCGCTGGCTGTCCGCGCCGAGAACCTGTTGGAAGCCCTGTTCGACCCCGCGGACACCGTAGCGGTGTTCGTCGAGCTCTCCCCTGGGCGCCGGGAGTTGCTGAGGGTCCTGGCCGAGTTGCTGACCGCCGCGGACTTCCAGCCCGTGCCGTTCGGCTCCGACCTCCACGAGCGGTTCACCCAGTACGGCCTCCCCGGTACCCTCCCCGCCCTACGCGCCTACGTCGGACTGTCCACCGAGAGTGAGGACCCGAGCGCTTCCCTTCCCGACCCCTGGGCACCGTTCCGCAACCACTGATCCCACCGCCCCTCACCGAGCGCCGGCCGATGGCCGAGATCGGGTGACAGAAACCCAGCAGCGGTCAAACTCACCTGGCAAACGATCAAGATCACCTGTCAGAGGACAGCGGTCCCGCCAGGCCCTGGATCTGCACCGCCCCGAGCAGTACACGACGTCCTGGCGGCGGCCTGCTCCGGCGAAGGTCAGGCGACCGCAGACCGGACAGGTCAGCAGCCGGACCATGCCGGTGTCGCCGCTCCACTCCGCTTCACCCAGCACCAGCCCGAGCCCCAGCATGCGGCCGGCGGTGCTGCGCTCCCGGTACGTCTGGGCTCGGCAGACGTCGTCGCAGTAGAGGCGCCGGGATGGGGCGTCCCTGGGCAACCGAGCCCCACAGGAGGCGCAGAAGCGAACGCGGGCTATGTCTCCAGCGTTGCTCACCTGTCCCGGCCACCCAACTTCGGTCCAGGTTCGCTGTCACCGGACAACGGCCGCACGCGGGCGGGCGTTCGGGCACACTGCGGGCATGGCCGATGACGAGAAGGAACGCAGGGCACAGGCCGCACGGGCCGAGCGCTCGTGACCGCGGCGGTGCAGCCGGCCCCCGGCAGCGCGCGGCTAGACCACCCCACCCGCGGCGATGCGGGTCAGAGGGATGGGACCGCCGTAGACCGCGCTGTAGACGGCACTGGCCAGTTCGCGGGCATCCTGCTCCGTCGTCAGATAGCCCAGATTGAACCAGGTGCCACTGAGGTCCAGTTCGGGCTTTCCCTGAAACCTCTGGGCTGTGTGGAGGCGCGCGACGGCGTCACGTACAGCCTTTTGTGATTCGAGGGAGATGCGGGCCTCTCCGGTCGCGACATCTTGAGTCGTGAGGGTGTCGACGTCTACCACCCACAACTTTCTGACGCTGCGAATAGCGGCGTAGGTGAGCCCGTTGTCTCTGGCCTCGTGCCACTCAGGCGGGTAGAGGCCGTTGGAGGCACTGCCGTTAAGGGCGGGCACGTGTTCGGGGGCGAGGAAGTCGGTCACGAGTAGACGCTACTGTCTCCAGCGGCGTTACGACCGCCATTCTCCTGAGCGAGCGGGGCAACGCCCGTGCATCAGTTCCGGACACCGCGGACCAGCAGGGTGCCGATGTGGTCGGCCTTCGGGGCGTCGAGGATGCGGGCCTGGACGTCCACGAACCCCGCCTCGCGCAGGAAGTCCTCCCACGTCTCGGGGGTGTAGCTGTAGCGGTAGGTGAACATGGCGGGGCCCGCGAAGCCGCCCTTGTACATGCCCTGCGGTCCGTAGGCGCCCGGAATGGCCGGGGGCTGAGAGAAGACGAAGACGCCGCCCGGGTTGAGGCTTCCGGCCACGAGAGGGAAGAGACGTTCGGGGGCGGTGAACCAGGCCGCGCCGAAGATGGAGTACACGGCGTCGAAGGTGCTCTCCCCGCCGGCGAGGTGGGCGAGGATCTCGGAGCACACGAAATCGACGCCGAGGGGCCCGTAACGCTCGGTGCTGTTGGCGACGGCGACAGGGGACAGGTCGACCGCGGTGACCTGCACACCCTGCTCGGCGAGGTAGGCCGCGGCCCGGCCGGTGCCGCTGCCGATCTCCAGGGCGGTCACAGGGTTGCCGAGGATGACCATGCCAGGGTCGGCGGGGTGGTCCTTGTACTAGGTCCAGCGGAGCACCGGCTCGCCGTTGCTCGGGTCCTTCCACGCGCTCTCGGCGAAGGTGTCCCAGAGGGCCTGCTCGTGCTCGTAGTTGTGCGGGGCGGTGGTCATGGTCATGTCCTTCGGGAACGGGGGAAGGGCCCCGCCGGTCGCGCTGGTGAGGCCCACACCATAGGGCGGTTCGGTCGGTTGGCGGGCGGTTTCGGCCGCCGGTCAGCCGTCAGTGGGAGTCGGGCACCTTCGAGTCGCACGGGGAGCAGTCGGCGCCGTCCTTGGCCCACAGCTCCGTGTCCGGGTTGAACCCGCAGGAGCGCAGGAAGTCGGCGGTGCGGATGACGAGGCCGTCGCTGCGGCGCTTGATGAAGGGGGCGTGGTGCTTGTACTTGCCGCCGTTGTAGAGGTCGCAGAACGCGAAGTAGACCGGGGTGTCGAGGATGACCTGGTGCACGCCCTGTCGACGATCTTGCCGACGCCGATGTGGACGTTGGGGTTCTCCATCGACGCGATCATGTACATCACCGCGTTGCCCAAGATGCCCTCGGCGGTCTCGCGGGTGTCGACCTCGTCGCGGAGCAGCAGGGCGATCTCGCGGTCCCAGATCGACATGCCGTCGTCGAGGATGTTGACGGTGAGGTGCTCGATCTTGTCCTGCCGCGTTCAGCAGTTCCTGCGGTGCGCGCGAGCGGGTGGTGGCCTGGCTCGGGTTCTCGATCATGACGGTCATGCGGTGGTGCTCCTCTCGATCGGTTCGAGTGGTGCAGTGGGTGGCGCCGGGGAGCACGTCCCCAGACATGTCCCCGGCGCCGTTCCTCTCCGTGCCGACTGCCTGGCCAGGTGCGGAGAGGAAGAGGTGCGCCCGCCCCGGGCGGTGGTGCTGTAGGAGGTGCGGGGCGGGAGTCTGTGGGGCGTCAGATCAGCTTGATCTCGATCGCCAGGGCGCCCAGGGCTTCCTTCTCGGGGCCGTAGATTCCGCGGATGTTGGCGAGCTGCTGCTCACGGCTCGCGGAGGGGTTGACCTTCTCCGCTCCCTCACCGTCCAGGAGAGCCTCGAAGGACGGGTATTCGGCGACGCGGAGCACTTCGACCTCGCACCGCTCCTCGGTGTCCTTGATGCGGAACTCGATCCGGTCGCCGGCCTTGAGGTTCTCCAGGTGGGGGTACTTCACCCGGACCTCGATCGTCTTGGTGCCGGAGGCCACCAGCTCGAAGTACTGGCGGTAGAGGTTGAGGCGGTGGGTGGTGCTCATGCGGGGGTACGGCTCCCTGTCGTGGTCGTCATCATGCGGCCGATCTCGGCGGCCGAGTACGAGCGGAAGAAGTGCCGGGGGTCGGCGAAGAGAACGTCAGACAGCGTCAGCAGCCGCTCGGCGTACTCGGTCAACGAGCCCGGCCAGTTCCGGGTGTCGAGCATCCACGGCTCCGCACCCTCGGGTAACGTCGCGCGGCCTTCGCGGATCAGGGACTTGGAGAGCTTGGCGCCGGTGTCGGTGACGATCTGCGGGCAGAACAGCCGGGCCGGGGTCGGTCCCTGCGCGAGGCCGAGGGCCTGGAGGGCGCCGTCGACAAGGTGGGAACCGAAGACCCAGTCACCGCCCTTGACCATGACGTGCAGCGTGCTCGGGTCGCCGGCCGCGGAGAGTTCCTTCACCAGGTTCCGGTACAGCGTGGCGAGGTCGAGGTAGGTGCCGACGCTGGGGGTGGTGATCCCGCTGTAAGGACCGTGGTGGAGGCAATGTGCGTAGACCTGGGCGCAGTCCTCGCCCTCGATGACGACCCGGGTCCGCTCGGCGTACTTCTCCGCCCAGCCGCACCCCGGCTCCAGGCAGGGGACGCGGACGTGCGGGACGCCCGTCGAGGGGGCCAGCCACCAGCGGGCCGCGTCCAGCCGGGGCAGGATCCGCAGCCACGTCCTCCGGTACGTCTCGGTGCGCTGCTGCTCGGAGTAGGTGTTGATCTCGTACCCGATTCCGGTGAGCACGGAGAGAGCCTCGAACAGGGGGCCGTACACCTTCTCCACCTGGCCCCGGATCTCGTCCTCGCCGAGGGCCTGGGCGTAGGCGCGCTGGTAGCGGTGGCCGCTGGTCGGGTCCGTCGCGATTTCGTGCGGGGCGTTGTCGAGTGCGCCGAAGACGATGCTGACGGGAAGGTCGAAGCGGTCGCGGACGCGGGCCGCTGCGGCGAACGTGAGGGACTGGACCAGGGAGGTTCCGATGTGCGGGGCGCCGTTGATCTGGGTGCCCACGGTAAAGACGACGCGCTGGGGGGCCTGCGCGCGGATGCGCGGGGTGAGGACGTCCTCGGCATAGGTCAGTGCGTTGGCGAGGACGGTGTTCGGCGACGCGGGATGGGCGGACACGGCTTCTCCCTCGGGGTCGGTGGTCCGTGTGGTGCTGTGCGGGGGTCAGCGGGCGCGGCCTGGCGGAGGGCCTGGTGGTCGGCGATGACCCATTCGACCCCGCCCCCTTCCGGCCTGATGAAGACCGCCTCGGGGATGACACGGCGGGTCGCGGGGTCCTCCCACTCGCCGATGAACTGCACGACCCCTTCCCGGTCCCTGGCGGGGTCGAAGATCCGGGCGCCTTCGTACAGCCAGGAGGGGCGCCTGCTCACTGCGTACCGTCCTCGCCGGCGGGAGCGACGCGGGCGTGCAGGGCGCCGAGCTTCTGCCAGCCCCGTTCCGCTCGCGCCATGAGGGCCGAGGAGGGCTGACCGTACGTCTCGGCGGTGCCGGAGTCGACGGCGAAGGCGTCCCAGGGGATGCGCTCTGTGGGCTGGTCTTCGAGCTGTCGGGCCAGGGGGCGGCGGGGGAGTTCGGGGCCGGGCATCGAGCGCTCCTCTCGGAGGCGGTGCAGCGGGACGCAGGGACCGGGGAGGTATGACTGCGCCCCGCTGCCGGGGGGTGCGGAGTCAACATCGGTCCCATGCAAGGGGCCTGGTCGTTCCCGCGAGATGAACGTACGGTCGCGCTGCGTGCGGTAGGACTGACTGCGGGTACGTGTTACGGCAGGGGCCGCACCGGGGAGCGCGCGATGGCCACGAGACCAATCACCGGCACGATCGCGGGCTTTGTCCTGCGTACGGCGCGGGAGTCGGTGCTGCTCACTCAGGCGGGGATGGCCGAGGCCCTGGGCGTGGACCTGGCGTCGGTGCAGGGCTGGGAGTCGGGCCGGCGGCCGATCGCAAATATGAGGGCGGTGGATCTACTAGGGCTCCGGCGGCGGCTGGCCGGGCTTGGTGCGGACGCGGCGATCGTCGCCCTGTTGGACGCGGCGATGGATGCGGACCGGATCATCGCGGCCACGCTCCAGCCTGTCGAGGGGCCGCACCCGCTGGCCGAGTGGGTGCACACTCGGGACACCGCCCACATGCTGGCCTGGGCGCTCACCGGCATCCGGCCGCCGTCCCTTGCGGGTATCCCGGCCCCGCGCCGAAGGGGGCCAGCAGCGGATTCCCCGCTCCTTGCCTCCCCGGACCGGGCAGCGTTCTTCGAGCGGCTGCGGAACACGGCGGAGGCGGCCCCGCGGACCGACGCCCAGGGCGTGCTCCTGCACCGCCAGGCCCTGTACCTGACCTCGTACGACAAGAGCCCCGAGGCGGTGGCCTGGACCGCTCAGGCCCTGCATGCCCGGCGTGGTCTGCTGGCCCGGCGGGGGTGGACTCCGCAGTGGGCCGAGGCGCGTTCGACGGCTACCGCCCTCGCCCGACTCGGGGATCCGGTGCCGCTGCTCGACTTCATCGAGCGGGCGATGGTGGACGACGACGCGGGCGAGGCCGCGAACTTGAACTACTGGGCCTACTGGCTGGGAGGTACCCCGTTACCGCAGTCCGACGACATGTTCATGCGGGACCGGCAGCTCACGGGCTGGGATCCCGTCACCCTGTTGCGAGGTTTGACGTACGGACTCCATCACGCCCCCGGGTACGTCGACCTGTACGCCCACACGATGTGGGCCCTGCTGTCGGCCCACCCCTGGCTCCCGCAGGCGTCCGGCCTGCTGGTGCGGGACCTGGCGGAGCGTACCGAGCGACTGCTGGACGGGGGCGGCATCTCCGAAAGATCCCGGCGTGAACTCACCAGCGTGCATTACGTTCTTCGTGATCGAACCTGAAACTGGAGGTCAGCAGATGGCAGACGAGACGGCGAACGCCCAGGGCACAGCTGGATTCCTCTTCGAGATGGGCGTGCTCAAGAACGCGAAGCGAACCGGCTGGTGGTTCACCGGGAACAACAACCCGGAGTCGATCGCCGAGCACTCGTTCCGCGTCGGCATCGTCGGCGCCGTGCTGGCCATGATGGAAGGCGTCGACCCCGCGAAGGTGGCGCTGATGTGCCTGTTCCACGACACGCAGGAGACGCGGATCGGGGACATCCCGCACATCGGACGGCGGTACATCGACGCGGCCTCGAACGAGACCGTCACCGCGGACCAGGTTTCTGCCGCGCACCCTGCGGTCAGGGCCGGCGTGCAGCGGGTGGTGGGCGAATACGAGAGCGGTGACACCCCCGAGGCGATCGTGGCGAAGGACGCCGACAAGCTCGAATGCCTGGTGCAGGCGGTGGAGTACCGCGCCCAGGGCTACACCCTGGTGCAGGACTGGATCGACACCTCGCTGAACAGCCTCAAGACGGCGTCGGCACAGGCCCTCGCGGAGGCCGCGCTGACGATGTCTCCGCTGGAGTGGCGCAAGACCTTCCTGGGGCAGTAGCCGGGCCTGGAAACGAAGTAGCCCTCGGTCCTGAGCGCTTGGACCGGGTCCATTTAGTTGTGTACTCACCGTATGCGGCCGGGGCGCCGGGTTGGTAATGCCCGAAAACTCAGGAAGCCCCCGCTGGCCGGCTCGGTTCCGGGGCGGGGGCTGGTTCGGGTGTCAGGCGGGGATGTAGCGTACCGACCTGCCCGAACTGGCCTGCGGTACCGGCTTCCCGTGCCACTTCTCGTAGGTCTTCTTGCCGGGGCCGAGGACCTTCACCTCGACGGCCTTCTTCTTGACGAGCTTGACCTCGTGGCCTTCACCTTCGTCGGCGTCGTACGGGCCGAAGATGCCGGTGATCTTCGCGACCGCGCGGACGATACCGCTGTACACGAACAGCACATGCGAGCACGCGCGGGCGCGCTCCGTGTTGAGGCTCCAGCCCCAGCGGTTCAGCTCGGCGATCCGCTCGTCCGTGAGGCCCTCCTTCCAGCCGTTTTCCGTCCGGCCGGAGTAGTCCCGCGGCTTCACGGTGCCGGGGTAAGTGGTGAGCTTCAGCACGAGTATCTCGGGCATGTGTTCCTCTTTTCGTTGCGTTTCGCGCCCCGCCGGAGCGTAGGGCGTCACCAGGCCGCCTCGCCGTACGCCATCCCGTAGTGGGAGCGGTCGTCGCAGCCCTCGCACTCGTCGTCGCCGCAGTCGCCCGGCTCGTCGTCCCGGTCCTGTTGGTACTCGCCGTGGCGTCAGCCGGAGCACCTGGTGGAGCAGCCGCAGCCGGGGTACTCCGGGCAGATCATGGAGTACGTCCAGCCGCAGGTCTCGCATAGCACGTCGTCAAGGTCAGGCTCGGCGGGGCCGGCGCGGTATCGGCGGGCTCGGTGGTCATCGCGCGATCTCTTTCGTGATCAGGTTCGGGCTAATGACAGCGCCGGAGCGGATGCAAGTGGAGCACGCGTATCCGTAGACCCGGTGCGGTTCGCCTCGCCGGTTACCGGCGCAGACCGGGCAGGTCTGGCCCTCACCGGCGGTCGGGTAGAGCTGGCCTTCGCCGGTGCGGTGAAGGGACGTCAGGCGGTGCAGCAGCGTCGGCTCGGGCGCCACTGTGCTTCTACCTGTGGGAGTGGCGATGTCTTCACCCGTCGACAACGGGACATTCACTCAGCCCGAGCGGCTGGAGCGGCTGCGCGGTCTGCTTTCGGGGGCGCGCGAAGAGGAGTGTGCGGGGCGCGCTTTTGGCCCGGAGTCGGTCGCCTATGGAACACGGCGCCACGGGATGGTCTACCTGCAGTGATCATGTTTCATGAGGCGTTGCAAACGGTGGGACGCATGAAACACCCCATGAAGGGCGGGGGTCTCCCGGGGGAAGGCTGTCTGGCTCGGTCGGGGGCGGGCTGCTGTCTGGGCTCGGGATACAGTCACGCGAAGGGGCCGGAGCCACTGTCATTGGCTCCGGCCCGCTGCGTGCTTGGACAATCAGTCGGCGTGCTGCTCGCGCGGCATGAGCAGCGCGAAGTACGTCTCGCGGGCCTCCTGGCTCAGCTCGCCGTCCAGGGACAGGGCCTGCCGCAGGGTGCGGAGCGTTGCCTTCGTCGGGATCTCCCACCGGTCGTGGGCCTCGCGGACGATGTCGCCGATGTAGTGGTGGGCGGACTCGGGGTGGTGACGGATGAACCAGTCGAGCATCTTCGCCACCGGCACCGTGAGGTGGAGGTGGTACCAGCTCTTCTCGCCCGGCTCCTCCTTCCGGTGCGCTGCGGACGGGCGGTTCATGGCGATGGCCTCGGCGAAGCCGTTGAGGATCGCGCCCTTGACGGTCGGGCCGAGGACGTCGGTCGGCAGGACGCGGTCCAAGCTGACGGCGACGTCCCAGGCGAGGGTGTCCGCGATCTCGCGGACGGACTCTTCGTTCCGGGCGCGCAGGATCCACCGCTTGCGGACGTCCGGCCGCCCCCACAGGGTGCTGTGGAAGTTGGCCGCGAACCGGTCGCGGACCGCGGCGGCGCCGGGTGAGAGATTGTCGCGGTCACCGGCGGACATGGTGGCCTTGATGCCCTCGTAGGAGCGCTGGCGCGCTTCCACCCAGTCGTCGGCCACCGCCCGAGCCCACTGGACGCGGCCGTTGACCATCGCCTGCGGCTGGGGGACCTCACTGTTGCCGCGGGAGATGTAGGCCCGCAGCGTGGAGGAGGTGATGTTGCCGAGCTCCGCCATCTCCGGCACGCCGAGCAGTTGCGCGCCGGTCAGCTCGGGGCTGGCGACGTCGACCACGCACCGGGCCAGGGGCAGCGCGCCCTTTCGCTCCTGGTGGTGCTTGGCCCACAGGGCCAGGTGGTCGCCCCAGTTCTCCGGAGCCCCTTCCTCAGGGTCGAAGGTGAGGACTTTCCCCACATACGCCTTGTCCGGGTCGGCGCGGCCGTCGAGCATGTCGGCGGCGCTGACCGTGACGGCGGCCCGGGCCTTGCGCCGCTCGTGGTCCTGCTCGACGGGGTTCCATACCTGCCCGGGCCGGTACCAGGTGGTGCCGTCCCACCAGTAGCCGCCGGCCCGGAAAAGCAGCGCCTCGCCGCCCCAGTCGCTGTGCAGGGTGGAGGTGTCGCCGTCGCGCATCAGCAGCACGGTCCGACCGCGGTCGGGGTGGTAGCGCACCGACCAGCCGAGCGAGTGGTCGAGCGGATCGGTGGTGAAGGCGTACCAGCTGTTGTCCTGTCGGTTGCGGTCGTAGCGCCCCCACATGCCGCTGGCCTCGTGGCGGCCGACGGCCTCGATGGCCTCGGGGCCCTCGTCGAGGGGGATGTGCGAGTCGTCGACGAACGGCAGGCCGGGTACCGGGTGGTCGGTGCGCAGGCCGTTCGCGAGCGGACGAGCGTGGGACATCGTGATTCCTCATTCCGCGTCAAGTGTTGCATTTCTTGTGCAGCGCATTGCCTACTCTCTTATACATCGTCAGGGGAGTTTGTGATGCAGCGTTTTCTGGCCAACCTTCTGCAATGGGTGCTGTCGATTCGCGTGCAGGGGAACGGGGTTGGAGGTCACATCGGATAAGTGCTGGTTATCCGACGCGATCCTGCGTCTGCGCGCGGCACGATCTCGGCGGCGTGGTCCCCCGGTGTCGTGGTGTGCCGAGCACGGGACAAGGTGGGGCCGGTGTTGGAGTGGCTCCCCGGTGGCGGGCTCCGCTGCACCGACCTCCGCCGTGCGGAAGCGGCGAAGAGCGCGGCGTGAAGTTGCAGTTTCGTCCCGCCTGCCGATGCGCCCGGGCGCGGCAGCAGGCGGGATCTGGGCCGCGGCATCCGTCCGAACCTCCACGGCCCAGGCCACGGCGCTCTACCCTGGCCGGTAGCACCCGCCGCCAGGAGGAGCCGATGAGCGCCCAGCCCGACCACACACCCGCCACCCCCTACACGCCCGCCCCCGGCGCTGCGGCCGAACTCCTCGCCCAGCTCCGGGCCGACCGCCGCGCCGAGCAGTGGGTGCCGGCGTTCGAGCGGGACTGGGCCAAGGCCCTGGAAGACGCCCGCCACGCCTTCAGCCTCACCCCCCTGCACGAGGTGGTGCGCACCTGGCAGCTGCGCGTCGCCGTGGCCCCGGACGTCGACGCCTTCATGGACTCCGGACAGGACGACTCCGACTTCGTGGACCTGGACGACGTCCTCGGCGGCCGCCCGTGACCGAAGAACAACCGTGGGCGGTCCGTCTGTCCCCGCAGGCCGCGAAGACCCTCGCCGAGCTCCCGGGCCCGGCCCGGGAGACGGTCCGCGACGTCCTGGACATCGCAGTGCGCTCCCCGTGGGGCTGGCCCCAGTGGAACGCCGGCGATCCCGAGGGCGAGGACGTCCGGGCCGCGTCCGTTGGGCAGCTGTCCGTCGTCTACGTGGCCAACCGGCTCACACGGCGGCTGTCCGTCCTGGGCATCGTCTGGCTCGGCGATTGATCGTGCGTCGGGCTGCTGCCGTCGGGTCCGTTGCCCGGGGGCGGCGGTCTGAGAGCCGGCGCCGGGGGTTCGCCGGATGGCCCCGGGGTCCCCGGTCGGGGAGGAGGCCGGGGTGCGGGGTGTCAGGGGGCCGTACGGATCCGGGCGGCAGCCCGTCGTGCGGGCGGGCCTGCCCCATAACGCCGGGAGGCAGGAGCGTCACGGGGGCGGGGCCCGCTCCGGAAGCCCAACCCCCCAAGGCCTGGCCTCCGACACCAACGCGTCTGACCCGGCCTGTCCTCCCCAAACGCTTTTCCTGCCAGCAGTTCTGAGAGATCGTCACGCTCAGCTGTTCTCGAGCCCGTGCGCGGAGCTGCTTCATTGATGGTCAGGGCGCGGAAGCGGGCTGCGCTCCGGATGCCGTGCCGTCCGGGCCTGCACGATGGAGCGCATGGCGGATCACACCCGCTGCTCGGCCACCGGGTCCGCGGCATCGCATCCGGCATCGAGGGCGAAATGGTGGCCGTCGTCCGCGAGGAAGTCGCCACCCACACCGGCCCGCGCTGGACCCGCCACGCCTACATCGGCCCCGAGGCCGGCGGCCGCGAACTACCGACCGCCCTGGGCAACATCGAACCCCTGGAAGCGCCCTGACCGCTCCGCATCCGGGCGGTAGTGGAGGGTGCCAAGGCCATCCGCCGGCGGGGGCCGGGCCCGCGTGTACTACGCGACGGGGAGGTTATTACCGAACACTGCCCCTGCCGCCTGCCTCTCCCCGCCAGTGGGCGAGGTTGTGTCGGGTGGTGAGGGTGTGGGGGTGGTCGGTCCGGGCCCAGCACCCGCATTCGGTCGGCCAGCAGTTCGGCGAGCGCGGCGGCGGCACCATCTGCGTCCCCCGCCTGCCCCCGCCAGTGGGCGAGGTCGTGTCGGGTGGTGAGGGTGTCGGGGTGGTCCGCGCCCAACACCCGAACCCTGTCGGGCAACAACTCGGCGAGCGAGGCGGCGACACCATCCGCTTCCCCGGCCGGCTCTCCGGCTGATTCCGATTGGTGGAATGATTGTCTGTCAGAGAGGCGTGGGGGTGGGGTGCGTGGCGGCTCGCGGCCGACTCGACCGGCGACGGTTACTGAGCAGGAGAACTACACGCATGCTGTTCGGTGCCGTTCTCTGATCCCGTTGAGTAGTTCGGGACGGGGACCGGGGCGATGGGCGGGTGCCAGGTGAGAATCCAGCCGGCCGTGAGCGCCGCCGCGCCGCCTGCCAGGGCGATGGCGCCGCCGGTTCCGATGACTGCGGCCACCGAGCCGAAGCAGACCGGCCCGACGCCCTGCAGCGTCATGCCGCCGGAGCCGAGCAGACCGAAGGCCTGGCCCTGGCCATCTGGCGGCAGGGCGTTCAGGAACGGCCGTTGCAGGCCGAGACCGTAGGCGAATCCGAAGCCGCTGAGCAGCAGCAGACAGGACGAGACGCCCACTCCGGGCTCGGCAGCGAAGCCGACCAGCGGCAGTCCCATCAGCGCAATCAACGGGACTACCAGTCGCTCCCGGCTGGGTGGTAGTAGGAGTCGGCCCACCAGCAGGTCACCGACGAGCATGCCGACCGGCAGACAGCCCATCAGCACCGCGTACCAGCCGGGCGCGAAGTGGCGTCCTCCGGCGTAGGCGACGATCAGGCCTTCCGCGCCTGCAACGAACGCGGGCGGTAGCCACTGGGCCAGCATCAGTCGTCGCACCGTGCGTCCGCGCAGCAGCAGGCCGGCACCGTGCAGGCTTGCCCGGACGGCCCCGCCCTCGCCCCGAGCGCTGCTGGGTGTGCCGCCGAACTTTCCCGGCTGCAGCCGGGGTAGCCGGATGCGGATAGCAAGCGCGCAGCCGAAGTAAAGGGCGGCGCTGACCGCTAGCGCCCGGCGCGGGCCGAGTGCCGCGACGACCGCACCTCCCAGCGCCAGACCGAACAATTGCGCGCCGGAGGCAGCGATGTTGTTCAGTGAACGGCCCAGTACATAGGCGTCGCCCTCCAACGACTGCGCGACCAGCCGACTCGACGCGCCGCTGAACACCGGTGTGGCGAGGGCGACCAGCGCCACGACACCGAGGCTTGCCGCGACCGGCATCCGCACCAGGGCGATCAGCAGGGCGGCGGCGCACGTCAAGGCGTAGCCGCCGGTGATGAGGGCGCGGGGCGGCAGTCGGTCGGCCAGTGAGCCCAGCAGAAGCGAGCCAAACAGCTGCGGGATGAAGCCGATTCCGAAGGCCAGTGCGCTCAGCACCGCGGAGCCGGTGGCCGAGAAGACCAGCACCGAGAACGTGGTGATCCGCATCGCGTCCGCAGTGATCGCGACGGTGCGGGTTGAGAAGAGCAGTCGGAATCGCGGCTCGGCCAGCACCTTCCGGTAGGTGGCACGGTGGTTGACCTGCGCGGGTTCGGCGGTTGGGGTCATGACGCCCAGCCTCGCCGTGTGCCCACGCCACTCACCAATGATTCGTCGCTGGACGAATCGGAACAGACGTCCTTCGGTAGCATGACCGGGTGCTGCGCTTCGAAGTCTCCGTCGAGGACCTACTGCGCAGCCGCTTCGCGCTCTCGCCCGCACTGGACCTCTGTTTGCTGCTGCGCTCGCTCGCCGGCCAAGGCCAGCCGCTGCCGCGAGCCTGGGCCGCCCGGCTCATGCCGGTCTTTGAACGGCTTCGCCGCGAGACCGAACTGGACGCCGCCCTCGCGCTGCAGGCCCCGCAAGGCGGACCGAACTTCGTCGCCCCACCCCCGCGCGGCCTCAACCAGAACTGGGCTGACGACCTGTCCGTGATCCGGGCCACACCGCTGGAAGCGGCCCGCCACGAAATCGCCACCACCGCGACCGGACCGTCCGCCCGTGATCCCCGCGTACGCGCTGTGCTGGACTCGGCGGACGCCGTCTCCAGGATCGCCGAGGCGATGGACCAGGCGTGGCACGAGCTGCTCGCCGCGGACTGGCCGCAACTGCGCGCGATCTGTGAGCGCGATGTCGTGTACCGGGTGGGGGTGATCGGCGAACACGGATGGGCCGCGACCATCGAGAGCCTGCACCCGGGCGTCGCCTGGCACGCTGGCGGTCTCGAGATCGGCTTCTTCCGAGGCGGAACAGTCCGCCTCGCGGGCGACGGGCTCCTGCTGATCCCTTCGGTCTTCGTCGGGCATATCGCCGCCCACATGGAAGACCCCTGGCCCAGGACCTTGGTCTATCCTGCCCGCGGCACCGCCGCCCTGTGGGGCGAACAGGGGACCGTCCCCCAACCGGACGCGCTGACCGCTCTGGTCGGCCGGGCCCGAGCCCGGCTGCTGTTGGCGCTGGATGCCCCGGCCAGTACCAGCCACCTCGCCCGAAGCCTCGCCATGGCACCCGGCGCGGTAGGAGACCACCTCTCCATCCTGCGAGGCGCGGGACTGCTCGTCCGCGCCCGGTCCGGACGGTCGGTGCTCTACCGGCGCACCCCGCTTGGCGAGGCACTGGTCGCCGGTTCGGGCTGAGGGCTCAGATCAGTGGGGTTGCTGGTGCGTTCGGTGCGTGAGGTGTTCGACGAGTCGGAGGCGGCGGGTCTGCTGCGGGTGTCGGTCGGGGCGTGGCGGTGGGCGACGGGTTCGGGTCTGGTCCCGGTGGCGGACGCCGGCCGGGGGCGGTGGTCGAGTCCGTCGACTCCGAGGCGGTCCGTTCCGCGCTGCGGTGCCCGGTAGGCGCGGGGGAGAGGGCGGACCGGTTGACGGAGGCCTGGGGGTGCCGATGCCGCCCATACGGCCTCGGGTGACGGCGTCGGCCGTCGGGCATCTCGTGAAGGCTGGCCTGCCGGTAACGAGCACGCGGTGGAGCTGTGGAAGAAGGAGGTGTGGCCGCGGGGAAAAGCCTCGCGGCGGCGTCCGGTGCCGGGATCCTTTTCGAGGACGAAGCCGGCTTCTCGATGACTCCGCCGCGTGGCCGCACCTGGGGCCGGCGCGGGCAGACCCCCGTCGTCCGCGTCCGTGGCAGGTCCCGCCGCCGGACCTCGGTCGCCGCGCTGTGTTGCTACAAACCCGGTGAGAAGAGCCGTCTCATCCACCGCCCCCGCACCCATCTCCTGCTCAAGGGGGCACGCAAGAGCTTCTCCTGGAAGGACTACCGCGACCTGCTGGTGCGGGCACACATCCAGCTCGACGGCCCGATCGTAGTGGTCTGGGACAATCCCATTTGGCCGCCGGGCTGAAACGGTACGAGGCCGAGCACGACTGGCTTACGACCGTCCGCCTCCCGCCCTATGCGCCTGACTTGAACCCCGTCGAGGCCGCCTGGTCACTCGTGCGCAGAGCAATGGCCAACACCACCTTCGAAACACCTGACGACCTCGACCGCATACTCCGCCGCGAGTTACGCAGAATCCAGCTCAGGCCGCACCTGATCGACGGCTGCTTCACCGCCACAAGTCTGACCCTCGCACCACCGACCCCACCCTGAAAACCTCAGTAACGGGGGCGTCAACTTCCGTCCGTCAGACTGCGATCGAGGACGCCGACAAGCCGCGCTCCCGCGCGGTCGGTCCCGCGGCGCCCCCGCTCGGCACCCGCCGAGGCCCTCTCCAGCCGCAGCCGCGCCGTACGTCCGCGCAGTGTCAGCGTCATCAACTGGTTGCCGAACCACGGTCCGCCGGTGCGCCCCCACCGGATCGCCGGTCTCGCGACCCGTCCGTGGCGGGCGAGGAGATGTCCGATCCCCTTGGCGAACCGGCTCCAGCCGAAACGGAATCCGACCCGTATGGCTGCGGGCACAGAGTTATGCAGGGGTGAGCAGGTGAACTGGAAGACACGGGAGCGCGGCTGCCGCCCGGTGGTCCAGACGGGCTCCGCCACATACGCGTGATGCACGTCCCCGGAGAGCACGCACACCGTCGCCGGGGCCGCCTCGGCCCTCCCCACCTCGGCGACCGTCTCCGTCAGCCTTCCGAACGACGAGGTGAACGCCGCCCAGTGCTCCAGGTCCGCCCGCCGGCGCAGCCACTCACCGAAGCGCGCCCAGCGCGGCCCGCGTTCGCCCCGGCAGAGCGCCGCGTGCCAGCCCTCCGCGAAGTGGACCATCGGGGGCAGCAGCCACGGGAGCGAGGTCCCGACCAGCAGGTGGTCGACGCCGCCGGGGTCGTCGAACGCCTGCGTCCGCAGCCAGGCCGCCTCCTCGGCGTCCAGCATCGCCCGGTGCTGCTCCTCCAGCACCCGCGCGGCCCGGGTGTCGACCATCAGCAGCCGGGTGCGGCCGAAGTCCCTGCGGTAGCTCCAGCGCGCCGTCGACGGGTCGGCGTCGGCGCATTCGGCAAACGCGCGCAGCGCCTCCGTGCCGTCGTCGGCCGCCAGTACTGCCGCGTACAGCTCGTCCGTGGCGAGCTCGGCGGGGGAGAGGTTCCCGAGGTGCTGGTAGACCCAGTACGACATCAGGCCGCTGGTGATCCGCTCGTGCCACCAGGGCGTTGCCCGCATGTCCGCTACCCAGGCGGCGCTGGTGTTCCAGTCGTCGATGACGTCGTGGTCGTCGAAGATCATGCAGCTGGGTACGGTCGAGAGCAGCCAGCGCAGTTCGGGGTCGCCCCAGGACTCGTCGTAGAGGTGGGTGTACTCCTCATAGTCGGCGACCTGGTCCGGCGGGGCGGCGGAGCCGGTGCCAGCGGCCCGCCGATGCCGGGCGATCCAGGCGCGGGTGTCGGCGGACGTCTCGTCCGCGTACACCTGGTCGCCGAGGAGGAGGAGAACGTCCGGACGTTCCGCCTCTGGGTCGGCGGCGAGCCGGGCGGAGAGGGTGTCGAGGACATCGGGGCCCACCGGATCGGGCTCGCCCACAGCAGACGCCGCCCACCGGCACGAGCCGAAGGCGACCACCGCGCCCGTCGCCGGGACCGGCGGCGTGTGGATGGTGCTGGGCGGCTGGGGCGAGTCCGCGAGGGGCCACACCCGCTCGCCGTCGAGCAGCACCTCGTACGTTGTGGCGGACCCAGGGGCGAGCCCGGTCACGACCACCAGTGCGTAGTGGTGGCCGACGACGCGGAACGTGGGAGCTGAACCACCGCCGCCGCCCGGGCACCGGACCTCCGCCGTGCACGCCCGGTCGGTCTCGACCCACACCGTCGCGCTCGTGCCCGACTCCCAGTCCACGTGGCGCAGGAGCGGGCCCAGCCTCAGACCGGCCATCGCGAGTCCCCTTCCGGTGCTCCGCACTGTACGGAACGGCCGCTCCGTACAGTACTGAACGGCGGCGGAAGCGGTGCCGTTGCGCTGCCGGGCCGCCCCGCGTCGGACTTGGCGGACACGGGAGCAGCGGGTCCTGGTGCCGGTCGCGGCGTGGCGGTGGGCGACCGGTTCGGGTCTGGGCCCGGCCGCGGACGCCGGGCCGGTGGTCGCGGGCGGTGGTGGAGGCCACCGACCCGGCCGGAGGCGGTCCGGGCGGCGCTGCGGGGCCCGGTTGGGGCGGGGTGGGCGGCGGACCGGCTGACGGAGGCGCTCGGGGTGCCGTTGCCGCGGTGCCGGCCGCGGGTGACCGCGTCGGCGGTCGGTCACCTCGTCCGTGCCGGACTCCTCGTCCACCTCGGCGGTGAGGTCGCCTTCCCTGACGTGCACCCGGACCAGGTCAACACGCTCGCGCGTCGCCGGGACCTGCCCGCCCTGCTCGACCGGTACGGCCCCCTCGGCCCCGACCAGGCCGCCCGTCGGCTCGGCGTCCGCCGGGTCGACTGCGACGCCGCGGTGCGGCTCGGGTTCCTCTCCCCGATCGGCACCGTGGAGGTGGACTACAAGTCCCACGGCGGCGTCACGGTTGTCCCGCTGTTCTCGGCTGTCGACGTGGCGCTGCTGCAGGTCGCCCGGCACTGGTGGACTGGCAGGCGGTGGCCACCGCCCCGACCGGACGCCGCTCTCCGCTCGCCGCCCTCACCCCACTCGTCCCAGGCGAGGACCGGGTGCTGTTGGCGGAGGTGGGGCGGATCGCCGGGGTGGGCCGGGCCGCGGCGGCGAACTGGCGCCGCCGCGACGTCGACTTCCCGGCGCAGGTGGGCGGTACGGAGACGAGCCCGGAGTTCGACCGGGCCACGGTCGTAGCCTGGCTCCTGGCCCACGGCAAGATCGCCGTCCCCACGGAGGCACCGTCTGCCGCCCTGGTCGTCGCCGGAGCAGACGGCGGTACGCACCGGTTCCGGATCGAGGACCCGCACCTGCTCCTGGCCAACGACGCCGAAGACGAGGACCGCCTGTCCGGCTGGACCACCGACGAGGACGCCGACGCGCTCGCCGCCCTGTCCGCAGGCACGTTCGGACTGACTGTCAAGCACCTGGCCACGCCCGGGGCACCACCCTTTACGTCCTCGGCGAAGTGCGCGTGATCGACCGGTTCCGGCCGGGATCGGGAGGCCTGCGCCTGACGCTGGCCTGGCCGGCAGGACTGCGCGGCACCGCCGCGTCAGGGCCGCCGGGCGGGCTGGTGCGCCACGGCGTCGCCTATGCCAGGCCGGGCAAGGGGTGCGTGTGCAAGCGCCACGACTGCGGCGGTGTGGTTCCCGTCTCCTGGTGCCAGGAGCACGGCGACGCTGTGGGACCGGTGTTGGAGTGGCACACCCAAGGCGGGATCCGCTGCACGGACCTGTCCCTGGGCGGCCTGGCCGGCGGCAGTTCTGTCCGCGGGTTTACGGGGCGAGGTGGGGGAGGAAGTCGGCGTTCCGGATCTGGGTGAGGCGTTCGGCGGTTTCGTCAGGTCCGTAGACGTCGATGATGCGGGCCACGGCGCTGATCGCGTACGCGGCGATCCACTGGGCGCCGTCGAGGCGGTGGCGGGGGTCGGTTCCGTCGTCGGCGAGAGCCATGACGGTGTCCGCGACGGGGCCATGCATGGTGACGTGCTGGAGCCAGGCCCGTCCGGCCGGGCCGAGGACGGCCGGCCGACGGGGGGAGAAGTCGGGGTGGGCGAGGACAGCGTCGTGCAGTAGCCCGGCGAGCTGCTGGCGCGCATACGCCGTGGTGGTGGGGCAGACGGCGGTGTCGGCGGTGGCGGAGGCGATGGCCTGCGGGTCGTGGGTGAGGTGGGCCAGCATGAGGTCCAGGGCGGCGTTCTCGCCGGCGAACTGCTTCGTACTGATCATGCCCGGTATTTCGTACTGATCATGCCCGGTATAACGACGATATCCGCTGTCCGGGGCTGCCCCTGCTCGGTGTCGCACAGGTGGGTGAGACACAGGTCAGGGCCGGGTTAGGGTCGCTGCAGCCCGTGCCGATATGGCGTGCGCGGGTCAGGCCCGGTGCCCACTCGTTGGGGGCAGTACCGCCGGGCCGACCCATCCGCATCGGCGTCAGGGTTCGTCAGCAGCGCAATGCGCTGTCAGCGGGTCCCCGCCTCGCTGCCGGCCGGCCAGCTGCTGGACAGCGTCTGCACGTGTTGGGTGAACCAGTCCTGCTGGGCAGCGACGGCCGTGATTTGGGACAGGCTGCCTTGCAGCCATGACAGGTCAACTGTGTCGGTGAGTGCGGACGCGGTGTCTGCGAGGGTTGTGAGTACGGGCGAAGTGGTCGCCCAGTCGACGTTGGCGAGGAGCTCAGCCCTGGTGTCCGCGAGGGCTGCAACTACCGGTGAGATGGCCGCCGCCATCGCTGGCATGTCTATCTGCAGCCTGGAGGCCTCCGTGGCTGTTCGCGCTGCTTCCTGAATCGAGTCCAGGACCCCCGGGGGTATGCGAAGCGTCTCGGACGGACGAGGGATCCGAGGCTGAGTCAAGTCCCCTGCATCCGGGTCGACCGGCCGATTGACGTCTGAGGCATCCATGACGGAACCCTGCCACATGCCTGTGACACGCCGCCGGCGTTGCCTAGACACAGGGGAGACCACAGCGTCGCAGGAGGTGGCGGCGACGGGGGCGGCGATCGTCTCCTGGCCGGACCTGATCTCGGGGTCGGGTACCTCGCGCTGTTCGACGATGTGCCGGGCGACGTAGGTCAGTTCACCCATCAGCCCGCTGTCCCTTCGCCAACGCGATCAGGTCGGCGTAGCGGACGACGGAGCCGCCCGCGCCCCAGGTGCCCTCGGGCTGCTCGTGCACCAGCACCCACACTCGCCGCGCCTGGTCCGGGGACAGGCCCTGGCCGACGGCTACGCCGACCTGCTGGACCGCGCGTATGCGGCCATGCCCGAGGGCTACATCCCGCCCTCGGACCTGGCCCCCCTCGCCTACGAGAGCACGGGTCCGGCTCTGGCGGGCCAGGTCGCCGCCGCTCACCTGGCCCGCCACGACCGCGCCCACGCCTGAAGGGGCCGGCGGGTGCGCCCGGGAGATACAGGGGTCGCATGGATTTTCTTGGCGCCGTCGTGGCCGCGTGAGGCGGCCGGCACTGACGTGGCGGCCCGCACCGACTGCGTGCGCGTCGATGATCCTCGCGCTCGGTTCCACCTCCCGGCCCTCGCGCTCACCGACCTTCCCAGGCAGCCGATGAGAGCCGGATGTCCGTCCAGCATCCCCCTCAGCCTCCATCCCTCCTTGGGAATATTTATACCGTTTCTCGACAGTTTGGCATGAATTGGAGTACTGTCGACGTGCCATGAAAGAGAAGCGCGCGTACGAGAGTCCGCTGCGTGCCGGGCAGCTTGAGCAGACCCGGCAGCTGATCCTCGCCGCGCTCACCGAGGCCATCGCCGACGAAAGCGTCCAGGAGCTGACCATCCCGCTCGTGGCGGAGCGCGCAGGCGTCGCCGTCCGCACCGTCTACCGGCACTTCCCGACCAGGGAGGCACTCTTCGCGGACTGGAGCGGGTGGGCCCAGGAGAATCTGCACGTGCTCACGCAGTCCTACCCGGACACCTTGGACGGGCTGCGCCGCGTGGCGCCGGAGCTCTACCGCTCGTACGACGAGCACGCACCGCTGATCCTCGCCATGCTGAACTCCAAGGCCGCCCGGCCGCTGCGGGAGCAGGGCCGCAGGGACCGGTTCCACTCGGTGGAGGCGGCGCTGGCCGAGCTCACGGCGGAGGCCGACCCGGTAGCCCGCCGCCGCGCGGTCGCCGTGCTGTACCTGCTGGTGAGCGCCCCGGCCTGGCAGGCCATGCGGCTGCAGGCGGGGCTCGACGGGGCGGAGGCCGGCATGGCCGCCGCCTGGGCGGTGAGGGTGCTCACGGACGAGCTGCGGCGAGACCCGGACGGCCCGCTACGCCACCCGAGCGGATGACCGGCGAGGAGGAGAGCCATGAGCATCGCCACGGAACGCACTTTCGCTCCGCCGGGGCCGGGTACCTGGTTCCTGGACCCGACCCACTTCACCCGCCCGGTGACCAGGTTCCACGCCGAGATCTTCATCGAGGAGATGCATCGCGGCTTCGGAGAGAGCCTCCGCCGGTACGGGTCGCTGCTGGAACGGCTGGACTGGGCCTTCGTCAACGGCTTCTGCTACTACCATCCGCAGCCGCTGGGAGCCCCGCCGGACGCCACGGACCACCCGCCGAGGGAGGTCTGGGAACGCCTTGTCGCCGATCATCCCGAGATTCGCGCCAGGCTCGCGACCAGCGTGACCGTTTTCGAGCGCAAGCTGTGGCGCGAGGACCTGCGCCGATGGGACGAGGAGGTCAGACCCGGGCTACAGCGCGAGCGGCGCGAACTGCAGCAGGTCGAGCCCGGTCTCCTCGACACCGGCAGTCTGCTCGCCTACCTCGACCGATGCCGGGAGCACCAGCGCCGAGCCGGCTACCTGCACCACCTGTTCAACATGCCGGCACTGCTGCCGATGGGCGATCTGCTCGCACACTGTCAGGAGTGGACCGGGCGTACCACCGGCGAGATCCTGGCCCCGCTGGCAGGATCGAGCCCCGACCCGCTGGCGGACCGGGAGGAACTGGCCGAGCTGGCCGCCGCCGTGGCAGCGGACCCCCGGGCGAGCGAGCTGCTCGCCTCCCCGGCGCGACCCCAGGAGCTGCTGGCGGCGCTGGGGGCCGTCGCGGGACGTACGAGTACCGCCCTTGCCGACTACCTGGAGACGGCGGGCTGGCGCCCCGTCAATGGCGAGGATGTGGGCGATCCCTGCGTGGCGGAGTTGCCCGCCGTCGTGCTCGCGGCCATTCGCTCGGCGGTCTCCTCCTCGACGAGGCCCCAGGCGGACGCCCGCGCCGACCAGCGCGCCGACGCGGCGGCCGACCTTCGCGACGTCGTACCCGCGCCGCACCGCTCCCGCTTCGACGAGCTGCTCGCCGAGGCGCGGTTGGTCTCCCGGCTGCGCGACGAGCGCGGGTCGTGCGCGGACCTGCCGGCCATCGGCCTCACCCGGCGCGCCATCTTGGCGGCCGGCCGACGGCTCACCGAGCAGGGCCGCATCTACGCACCCGCCCACCTGGCCGAGGCGGGCTACGCCGAGCTGCGCGCCCTGGTCCGTACGGGCTCCGGGCCCGACGCCGCGGAACTCGTCGCCCGGGCGCATTACCGCGACCACGCCCGGTACGCGGACGCGCCGCCGATGCTGGGTCCACCCCCGGGCGACCCGCTGCCGCCTGATTGGCTGCCGCCCGCCGCGGCACGCCTGGAACGCGCCCTCGGGGCCATCGTCCTTGCCATGTTCAGCAACCCGGCAGCGCGGACCGAGGGGCGGACCGTGCACGGGCTCGGCGCAAGCCCGGGCGTGTACGAGGGCACTGCACGGGTGATCAGCGGCGTGCCCGAGTTCGAGCGCATCCAGCCCGGGGACGTCCTGGTCACCGGCGCGACCACCACGGCCTTCAACATCGTCCTGCCGCTGCTCGGCGCGATCGTCACCGATCGCGGTGGGGCGCTCTCCCACGCCGCCATCGTCGCCCGGGAGTTCGCCATCCCCGGCGTCGTCGGATGCACGGATGCCACGGCGGTGATACCCGACGGCGCCCGGGTGCGGGTCGACGGCCGGGCCGGAGAGGCGGCGGTGGTCCGATGACCGGTCCGCTGTCGCCGAGCACCTGGTCCGCCCCGGTGCCGCTCCGCCTGGCCACCGACGAGAGCCGGTACGGCGGCAAGGCCTCACAACTCGCGGCCGCCGCCCGGGCCGGTCTACCGGTACCGGAAGGAATCGCCCTGGAATGGCTGTTTGTCGACGCCGTCGCAGAAGGCGACAACGAGGCGCTCGCCGCCCTGCACGTGTCGACCACCGACTTGCAGGGCGGCGGGCTGGCCGTACGTTCATCCGCGCTGGGCGAGGACTCGGCCGGGGCGAGCTTCGCCGGACAGCACCTCACCTGCCTCAACGTACGGGGTTCGGACGGGCTGACCGAGGCGGTCCGAACGGTGAGAGATTCGGCGCACTCGGCCGCCGCGCTCGCCTACCGTGAGCGGCTCGGGCTGCCCGGCCGGCCCAGAGTGGCAGTGGTGGTACAGGAGTTGATGGTACCCGAGTGCGCCGGAGTCCTGTTCTCCCGAGACCCCCTCGACGGCTCCGACGTCCTGTTGATCGAGGCGAGTTGGGGCCTGGGTGAAGCCGTGGTCAGCGGCCTGGTCGTACCGGATCACTACCGGGTCCGCCGCGACGGCAGGGTGATCGAGCGCACGGCGGGCATGAAGGACTTGGCCGTGGAGCCCGCGCTGGCCGGCGGAACGAGCCAGGTCCCGGTCCCCGCCGACCGAATTCACCGACTCTGCCTCGACGAGACGCGGTTGGAGAGCCTGCGGGAACTCACCGCCCGCTGCGAGCAGGTCTTCGGCGGGACGCAGGACCTGGAGTGGGCCTTCGTCGCCGACCGTCTCCGTCTGCTCCAGCGCCGGCCGATGACCGGGGTCGTGCCCCCACACTGACCCCTGTGTAGCCGCTCACCTCAACTCACGACGAGCATGGACTGCTTGTGGTTGAAACAGATCGAAGCCCGACGTGCCACCTGGCCGGTAGCGCAAGTCGGCCTGCAGGTCATCGGCGAGTTGCAGACGGCACCCCTCTGAGCCGGGTCGCTCTACGACTGGGTATGGCCTGCCGGTGATGAAGTTCCGACGTTCCGGCTGTTGTCCATCGCGGCTGACTGTGACGGGAACCCCGTCAGGTACTTCTCCAGCAGGATGTTCTGCTCGACCAAGGCGGACGGTGTGACGGACGGTCCCCGGCGTTGCCCCCGATCTGCTGGCGCAGGGAGTCGAGGCAGACCACCGTGACGATCCCGGCCTGGGCGGCGAAGGTGCTCTTGCCCGAGGCGCCGGGGCCGACGGCGACCAGAAGCGTGCCGGGCTCCAGGGAGCGCAGCACGCCGGTGCCGACCCCCGCGCGGTCGTCGGCAGCGATCCACCGGTCCGGGCCGCCGTCGGGGTGTGCCGCCAGTCCTGCCGGGTGCCGATGACCTGCTCGGCCCAGTCCATCGCGCCCTCGACATCGTGGTCGAAGTTGTCCGCGAAGGTCTCGTGGCAGCCCAGGAAACGCCCGTCGCGGTTGAGCTGCCAGCCGAAGGTGTCACCGGCGAGGTGTGTCGGGCCGAGGACGTAGCGAGGTAAGGGCATGCATTCCTCTCGGTTCGGCCGGGCCGGGGCGGCCTCGGCGTCCGATGAACACCCAAGATAGGCGAAATAGGGGGCGCAAGTACGGAACGGATTTCAATGGATCGCAGGCCACTCCGAGGCGGGATTTTGACCTATTCAGGCGATTTGGCGGATTGGATCGACGCGGGGGGTGAAATCGACCATTTTCGCCCCCATCGTTCATTGGCTTGCGGCCCCGATCGGTGCGCGCCAGCGCCCCATCGACGTCCACGAACCGTCCTTGGGTTGATGAACGGCTACCCGGGCGCCGCCGTCCGTACGACAGGGCGCCGATGCGACCCTGGGAGTCAGGCCAGGCGGGAGCCGAGGCGAAAGCGCATCTCGCCCGCGGCCCTGCGGATCCCCTCGGGCTGCGCCGCGTCGTCGAGAACGCCGAGCAGCATCATCAGGGCTCGCGCCTCGTCCCCGCTGATCAGCTTCAGCCGCTGCTCCGTCACCCCGTTGGTTTTATTCACGAGAGCGGGTTCTGGCTCAAGTTCTGTGATCCGGCCACGGTGAGTAACGGCGGCGACAGTGACAGGTGTTGGCGAGGTCGCCCGAAAATGGCTGTCCGTCCGGATGGTTGGGCTGACAGTTCGGAGCCGTGGATGACCTTGCAGTTCGGTTGAAGGATCTACTGTTCCCGTCGGTGGCAGACGTGGTCGTGCTGTCGGTAGACGTGGACATCGCGATAGTGCGCGTTGATGTCCAGGGCTCGGCGGTAGGCGCGTCGTGTCCGTTGTGCGGGACGTGGTCGGACGACGTTCATGGGTCCTACCTGCGGTTTCCTACTGACGTGCCGAGCGGTGGCAGGAGTGTGGTTCTCCGGTTGAGAGTGCGGCGGTTCACCTGCCCGAATGCCTCCTGTGGTCGGCGGACGTTCGTCGAGCAGATACCGGGGCTGACACGTCGCCACGGCCAGCGGACGGAGCGGCTTCGCTCGACGCTGTCCGACATCGGTCTGGCCTTGGCCGGCCGGGCCGGTGCCCGCATGGCCCAGGTGGTCGGAGTCGGCGTCAGCCGGAGTACGGTCCTGCGCCTGGTCGACGCACTGCCGGAACCGGAGCCGCCCGACCCGCGGGTGGTCGGTGTCGACGAGTACGCGACTCGCAAAGGACGGCACTACGGGACCGTTCTGGTGGACGTCGAGACTCGCCGGCCGGTCGACCTGCTGCCCGACCGGGAATCGGCCAGCCTCGCAGCGTGGCTCGCGAAGCGGCCTGGGATCGAGGTGATCTGCCGGGACCGGGCGCCCTTCTTCGCCGAGGGTGCCACCGTCGGCGCACCCCAGGCAGTCCAGGTCGCCGACCGGTGGCACCTGTGGCACAACCTCAGCGAGGCCGCCGAGCGAAGCGTCTCCCAGCACCGTCGCTGCCTGCACGTACTCGTTCCCATTGCCCCGCAGCCCGACACAGAACCGGCTCCGGCAGCCGAGCCCGCGACCTCGCCGTGGGCGACCAGCAGCCGCTACGCGGATCGCACCAGAGCCCGGCACGCCACGATCCATGCCCTGATCGAGGCCGGGCACAGCCGGCGCTCGATCCAACGTCAGCTGGGCATGACATACCGCACCGTTCAGCGTTTCGCCGACGCCGCACGACCGGAAGACCTCTTCACCGGCCAGTGGCAGAACCGGTCCTCGATCCTGGACGAGTACAAGCCCTACCTCGACGACCGCTGGAGTGAGGGTTGCACCAACGCCTGGAAGCTATGGGAGGAGGTCGTCCCCCTCGGTTACCAGGGAAGCTACGGACGCGTCCGTGCCTACCTGCACCTCAAACGGACATCACCCCGTCCGGTGGCGGCCCGGCCCCCCTCGCCCCGCTCAGTCGCCGGATGGATCCTCCGCCGCCCCGAGACCCTGACCGAACCGGAGCAACTCCAGCTCAAGAACATCTCAGCCAACTGCCCCGAGATCGCCGCCCTCACCCGCCACGTCCGGTCGTTCGCGACCATGCTGACCGAGCGCCAGGGCGAACAGCTGCCGGACTGGCTCGACGCCGTCCGACAGGACGACCTCCCCAGCCTCCACACCCTCGCCACAGGAATCGAACGAGACCGGGACGCCGTCATCGCCGGCCTGACCCTGCCCTGGAACTCAGGCGTCGTTGAAGGACATGTCAACAGGATCAAAATGCTCAAGCGCCAGATGTTCGGTCGCGCGGGCTTCGCCCTCCTGCGGAAACGGGTTCTCATGTCCTGATCGGCGAACACGCAGGAGGAACTCGATGGCAGCAGCGTCTGAGAATGTGCGAGTCTCCTTCTCCCGGATGGCCGATCGAGAAGACTGTGATGACCCGCGACGACGCTCTCAAGCAGCTCAACCACATGGCGCGCGAGAGGGCATTCGGTAGGCACGTCGGGTCGGACCGGCTCATCCAGGCTGGGCTGGACGCGCTGATCGCCGGCGTCGAGAGCCCCTCCCTCGCCATGCTGGCCGGTCTCCTCCGGCGCGAAGAGCCCGAGGCTCCGGCACTCTTCGACCAGGTGCTGGAGGAGCTGGGACTGCTCTTCCACCCGCCCGCTGACCCACGGGCCGCGAAATGGGCCATGGCCCATTGGGTCGCCGGTCAGATCGCCGACGGATCCCTGGATCCCGCAGTCGGCACCCACCTCATCTGGGCAGACATCGCCTATGACCTCGGCTACCCCGTGGAACTCGAACCCCTCGTCCACTGCGCGCACAACTTGAACGGCTGGGAGGAGAGCTGGGGCGTCTCCGTCGAGGAACTCAACGGGGAAGCAGTTGAGGCAGCGAAACAGTTCCTTAGCAAGGGGTCGGCCGTTGGGGCGGGGGAATGACCAGCGGTTTGTTCTCGCCACCGGGATCTGTCATTCCCGAGCCGATCCGGTCACTCAGCGTGGCTGCACCACAGAAGCTGAGCCAGAACCCGAGAGCGAACAGCAGATGTTCACCACTTCGGGAGGCAGATGAGCAACCGCCGAATCGAACACCCGGAAGCTGATGTGCGTCCTCGGCCGACCCTCAGCTTCCGCCCAGCGCACGCCGCAGTCGGCCCTTGGCCGGAGGCTGGGCGACCGGCGTTTCGCTCTCGTGCTCCAGTTCGCCGACGGTGATCCGTACATGGGTTTTGAGCGTGCTGGGGCTCTTCATGTCATTCGGCCAGTACGACCGACCGACCTCCACGAGCCAGCCCGTCTCCGCTGTCCGGAAAACCCGTCGGCCGTAGGCTTCGGGCTCTTTAGCCTCAAACCCGGAATCACTGCACGTACGGGCCAGCTGTGCAGCCCGGTCGACGGCTCCGTCCCGACCCCCGTCGACCGGGATCGTGCGGACCAGCTCCCAGCGGAAATCTCCTCCGACGGAGGTCTCCACGAGAACCCACCAGCTTCCGCCGCCGATCATGTCGGCCACGCCTTACCGGACCTGCGCCGCCCGCCTTCGAAGATCACGTTCACGCCGATAACCGTCGCAGGTGCAGCCCCTCCGGACAACCCGCGTCGCGAACAGCCGCCGACCGACGCGCCTCCCGAAGTGGGGTTCTGGCTCAACTTCTGTGGTGTTGCGTCACGTGGGCCGGTCGCCCGACGTCGCCCAAGCCGCCGACGTGGCGATTCCCTCTCCCACCGACCGGGCTCTGCCGGGCGACGGCGCCGCACCACAGAAGTTGTGCCAGAACCCTACTTGGTTCTGACCGCTCTTCCGTGACGGCTACGCCGGAAGGACTGCCGCGTCCAGACTGGGGAGGCGCTGGAGCAACACCAGGTCTGCGCTCATATCCTGAGCCGATGTACGAGAACTCCGCCGCTCTGGCGACCGCCCGCTGGCCGCTCGCCGCGTCCGCGGAGACCGACTGGCTGAGGGAACTGGCCTCCGACGACGGGCTCACCGGGTTCATGCCGCCGGCGCTGCCCGACGCGGCCTGGGTACTCCATGCCATGTACGAACACGAACTCGGGCCCTTCGACATGTCGTACGGCGAGTACCTGCGGGCCTTCCTAAACAGGAACAGCACCAGTCCCGAGATCATCCCGGGTCTCGACCCCGCGGACGTGTTCACCGACCCATCGGACCCCTTCGCCAAGTCTACAGGCGAGCACCCCGGACCACGCTATCGCCGCCTGCGCTGGGCAGAGCTCGCCCGGCGGACCGGCGATCCCGTGGCCGCCGAGGGGCGTCTGCCCTGCCACACATCCTTCCCTTCGCTCCGCGAGTCGGGCGGGTGGCCGGTCGGCATCACCGGTCCGTCCGAGGGCAGCCTGGACCGCTCCGACTGGAACCGACTGGTCGAGATCCTCACAGAGCACAGCCCGCAGGGCGCGGACACCCGCTGCCTGGCCTACTACACCCCGCTTGTGCTCGGGGCAGAGGACTTCGACAACCTGCACGTCCGGGCAGGCCGGCTCGCAGACGCGAAGGCCCTGTACGACCACCCCGAAGAAGACTCCTGGAGCCCGTCCAACCTCTGGGCCCACGACCGGTCCTGGGTCCTGTGCACGGACTACGACCTGTGGGCCACCAAGGTCGCCGGCCCGGCCCCGCTCGTCGAAGCCCTCCTCAACGACTCGGAGATCGAGGCCGTACGACTGCCCTGGGCCCGCTGATCCAACCGCCCGACCTGGGATGGCGACGGTCGCCCCATTCCCCACCTCGGCCAGTTCGGCGTCAGGTAGTTCCCCACCCAGGCGGGGAACATTCCCTCATGCGGACGCTGACCGCCGCCTGTCGCCTCCTAACCGGAAGTCACATGGTCGCGAGATGGGTAACCGTCCATGACGGGTACGGGCTTCGGCCTCCCCGCCTAGCGCCACTCACTTCATTTGGCGGTGCCCGTGACCGCCGGGCCAAGTCCGGCGGGGAGGCGGGTCACCGCCAAGGCGACAGCCTCTTCGGCCGTTGCGGCCTCGCTGATGACGTCGGCGTGAGGGTGCTTCAGCACGCGGTACGGACCGCCGCCAAATGACGGGGCGATGGCGACCTCATTCTCGAACGGGAATCCGGTGCAGGAGCTGAAGCCGAGCGTCCAGTGGCTGGAGAACACATAGAGTTCTCGCAGCCTCCGTTCGGCGTGAGCCGCTTCCACGAGTGCAGCGAACTCAGGAAATTCCGGCGCCTCGGCTGCCTGTTCCCGCATCAAACGCCACTGCAGCTCCACGACCACGGCCGGCCCGCGCTCGTGCGCCTCGGCTCGCTCGCTGGAGTGCAGAAACGGCAGCTCCGTCCGCAGCTCCCGCAGGCTCCCGCCCTGCCCCCACGCCACGCCAGCCCTGACGACATCCGCCAGATCGGGCGTGGATCCGGTGATGAGTTCGACCCCCTGGCTCCAACCAGAGACGCCGAACCAGCGACTCTCGGCCCCGATGTGAACGGACAGCGGCTTGCGCTCAGGGACCGACGCAGCGATGCCCGCCGAAACGAGTGCCCCCCAGTCGCCGGGCACCACCGCGAGATCGACACCAAGGTCGGCCGCCAGTTGTTCCAGCGCGGCGGCAAGGCTGCCCGCAGCGGCCAGCTCGGGATAGAGATCAGAGTTCACCTTCGAAGTCTGCCATTGCCCTGACGGCTGGCGCTCGACGGGCTGGACTGCAGGACCGTTTCGCCAGGGGATGACGTCGTCATGAAGTTGGAAGCACTCGAAGACGTCCTCTTCCCGGGCGTGAACCTCGTGGTGCGCCAGGCCGTGGTCGCGGACGACACCTTGATGATCGACGCGGCTGGCTGCGGACCCCCAGGGCCATGCCCTCAGTGTCAGCATAGCATCCCGCCGCACGCGTCCACAGCCGGTACTGGCGTCACATAGCCGGGCTGCCCGTCGGCGGCCGCCGGATGATCATCCGTCTCCGTGTGCGTCGATTCTTCTGTGATCAGAGCCAGTGCCGACGTCGGACATACATGGAACAGGTGGCGGGGCTGACCGAGTCACGACTTCGTACTTCAACGGTGGCCCGATCGGCGATGAGAGCGGTCGCCGTGGAGCTTGGCGGCCGCCCGGGCCAACGCCTCTGCGCGAAGCTGCGGATCCATGGCCGGCGGACGACCCTCCTGAGGCAGTTGGCCGCTCAGCCCGTGCCGGCCCGGGCCCCACGGATACTCGGAATCGACGAGTTCGCATTCAGCAAGGGCCGGACCTACAGCACCGTCCTCGTGGACGTCGAGTCCTCCAGGCCTCTGGACGTGCTGCCGGATCGAGAGACCAGCACGGTCGCCACCTGGCTCCAGGAGCACCCCGGCGCCGAGATCATCTGCCGAGACCGCCTGATGGCATTCACCAAGGCCATCAGGCAGGCCGCCCCGGACGCGCTGGAGGCGGCAGATCGCTGGCACCTCCTCCAGAACCTCTCAGCGGCCGTCGAGAAGACCTGCCGACGGCATCGTGAGTGCCTAAGACGACCAGCCGGACCAGAGGCAAGCCCACCATTGGCCACACCGGAGACTCCGCTCCTTAACCGGATCCGACAACGCCACGCAGAGGTCAACGAGCTCGCTGCGACCGGCATGTCGCTGAACGCCATCGGCCGTCGTCTTCAGTTGGACCGCAAGACGGTCCGGCGCTACCGGAACAAGGACCTGGCAGGGCTTCTCGCCTCGGCGCAGGACCGCGGGCACGGTGTCCTCGACTCGTACATCGAGCACGTGCAGCACCGCTTCGAGGCGGGCTGCACCAGATCGATGCAGCTCTATCGCGAGTTGCTCGCCCTCGGCTACACCGGCGGATACCACGTTGTGAACCGCTACGTGATGGCAATCCGGGAGGGTATCGCGGTCCCTGCCCGCTCCGTGACTCCTCGCCCTCGGGACATCACCTCATGGATCATGCGACCCGAGCAGACGCTCAGCCCCGCGGACGTCGCCCAGCTGGAAACCGTCCGGAACGCTTGCCCGGAGATCGCTTTGGCCTGTGACCTTGCGCGGGAGTTCACGAACATGCTTCGCCACCGTCGCGGCCACCTACTCCAGGACTGGATTCAGAAGGCCGAGCTGGGCTGCCCCGACGCCATTGGTATCTTCGCGGACTCCATCCGCCAGGATCTCCACGCCGTCACGGCAGGCCTCACCCTGTCCTACAGCTCCGGCATCGTCGAAGGACACGTCAACAGAATCAAAACGATCAAGCGGCAGATGTACGGTCGAGCCTCATTCGCTCTGCTCAGAGCCCGCGTCCTCCTCCAACCGTAGGCATCACGGAAGAGCGGTCAGAACCCTCTAGTGGCCCGACTGAGCAATTTAAGGTGGCCTGCAGGGCAGCGGGACAAGTCCGGTGGCCAGGAAGACAAGGACTGGACCAACCTTCTCGTGCCGCTCCGTAGGTTGCGTGACCTGCCACCACTGGCGTCCTGTTCCTCGCCGGGGGTGGCTTCTCGTGTTACTCCGCAGGCGTGATCCGCCAGGTGCCGTGACGTACGTCGAGCGTCGCGGTGAGGTCAGCCTGTTGTGGGAACGACACGCCCAGCCGCCATGGGGCTGGCAGGGCGGCTAGCCGGATGGTGACCAGATCCTCGGTGACGTTGCCCAGGGCTCCGATCCAGTGGGGTGCGGTGGCAATCAGCTCCTCGGGCAGCCAGGGCCCAGGCTCGGGAACGCGCGAGATTGACTTCTCGGTGAGTTCGACGAGGGCTGAGCCTGCCAGCAGGCTCAGCAGCCGCGCCAGGACCGCGGCCGGCAGGGCCGGGTCTCGGGTCTCCAGCAATACGTAGCAGTCGTCGTGGCCCGAGAACCAGACCCGGGAGTCTTCCAGGCGACTCAGGAGAGGCTCATCTACACCGGTCGTGCCGAGCACGAGAGCGAGCTCGTCGAGTTGTTCTGGGGTCGGGCTGGCGGGCAGGTCGATCAGAGTCAGCTCGTACGGCGACCAGGTGCCGTCGAGGAGACGGGGCAGGAGGTCGCGGTCCATCACCAGGAACTCCTCCGCGAGTCCGTTCGTGCCGGACGCCCAGGATCCGAGGGAGTGAACCGTGCACGGCACACCGAGCTCGGCCGCGATCAGCGCGGGCTGCAGCGGATGCCAGTCCTCGTTCAGGTAGGAGTTGGTCTCCAGCGACACCACAGCGACCGCATCGCTCGCCACGGCCACGAGCAGGTCGACCAGTTCACTCGCCTTGGCCGCACCGGCGGACATCCGCCATAGCCCCTCGGCCTCGCGGACACTGAAGCTCAATGGGAACGGCTCACGCTCAATGCCGACACTGTTCACGCTGAACGCGCCCTGCTGTCCGACCTCGATCACTGCCCCACCCCCGAGAACCCGCCGGACGCCACTGCCCAGCCCGCATTCATCAATCATCACCGATCAGCGGGGCGGGCCTGCCACGGCCGACCACCCCTCGAAGGGGGCATGGTCCAGGGATCACACCCAGGTGTAGTTCACGTCTGGCACGGCGTTCAGGGCCGTGGCAGGGACTCGACGATCTCCTGCGCGTTGACGGCGTACGGAGTGGGCGCGGTGACGTCGATGACCGGCACAACCGCGACGAAACGGACAGAATCCGGTGCAGCGCGGGCCGGCGGCGCCTTAACAGTGGCGTACCTCCACGCCCGCAGGACCTGAGCGCTGTAATTGGCCGGACGGACCAACTGCAGCGCTATCCGACCACACGTACGTCTGCCGGCAGAGTGCGGCCACGGCAGGGCTGGTGACCCCGTGCGCGGCGCGGCACAATTCCCGCATCTCCCCGGCCCGTGCCCCGGGAGCGGGCCGCACCGGGCGGGGCGGGGCGGGGCGGGCGTACGGCGCGGCCGTACCTTCACCTTCTTGGGCTTGGCGGCGGGTCGTACGGCGGGCCGGGGTGCGGTCGTCCTGCGCAGTCGGGCCGGACCGTCGGCCTTGCGGTCGGACGGCCGCCCCTGACGGCCCCCGCCGCGCCCCTCGGATGGATGACCCGCGGCGGCCCTGCAGAGCCGCGCCCGGCTGGTCTGGCGGACTCTGGAGGAGAGGCAGGCGACCCACGAGGGAGGCCCCTGTGACGCTCAGACCGCCGGTCGAGCCGATGCTGGCGCAGGCCGCGGAAGCCGTGCCGGTCCCGGCCGCATTGCGGGCGGGGGTGGCGTACGAGCAGAAGCTGGACGGTCACCGGGCGCTCCTGTTCACCGCGTCCGGGCCGGGCGGCACGGTGCTGGTGCAGACCCGCCGGGGGGCCTGGCCAAGGCGCGGGAGTGGCTGGAGTCCTGGACAGATGTGTCGGGCGTGGAGGGGATCCTGGTCAAGCCCCTGAACGGCCGCTACCTGCCCGGCTACCGTGGGTGGACCAAGATCCGGAGGCGGGACACCACGGAGACGATCGTCGGTGCGATCACCGGCACCTTGACACGCCCGCAGCTCCTCGTCCTCGGCCGCCACGACGAAACGGGCCGACTACGCGCCGTCGGCCGGACCGTACCGCTGCGCCCGGACGCCGCCCGGCAGGTCGCCGAACATCTCACCGCGGCCGCGCCCGGACACCCGTGGACGGGCGTGAAGTTCTCGGCGACGTGGGGGAGCCGCGACGTCCTCGACACCACCCTCGTCCACCCCGCCCTGGTCGCCGAAGTCAGCGCCGACCGCGCCATCGACCACGGCGGCATCTACCGACACCCGCTCCGATTCCAACGACTGCGCCTGGACGTGGGGCTGGATGCGGTGCCCGGGTTCGGTGAGGGGCCGGCTACGGCCGCTGGCTGACCGGGCGGCGGTGTGCAGTGGCGTTTCGCCGGTGAACCGTGTGCTCGGGCGGGTGAACCGGGGCTCGTGAGCCTGTTCCTGACGGTGCGGGGGCCGGTAGAACCGGCCCATGATGATCATGATGCGGTCCGCGTGCGAAGAATTCTGCAGAACGGTTGTTACTTGATCAACTACTTCGGCCGGGTGAAGCGGCGAACGAATGCGCCCGGTAGTGCGCCGGAGCGCATCGACCCCGATGTTCGGTTTGCGATGCGGGTGGGTGTAGCGCTCAGTGCATGTCAGGGGCACGTTCGGGGGTAATGCGTGCAGTGCGCAGGCGAGTGTGACGGATATGTCCGTGTCCGGTAACCGGCGTCTGCGGGGGCTGCGGCGGGGGGCGTGTCGGGTCGAGAGTGTGGCCCTCGGCTCATCCGGGCCGACACGGCAAAGGCCTCCACCACCTGTTTCGGCTGGTGAGGCGCTGTTCTTGATGGAGCGTCACCCATGTCTTCTGCTTCTTCCTCCGTACGTCGTATTGCCGCCACCGTCCTGGCGGCCGCCGCCATCGTCTCGGCCGCTGCTCTGCCGGCGTCCGCCGCGGACGGGGACCGTCGCCACCAGCGGCCGCGGGTGGAGATCAGCCGGGTCCAGGCCGACAGCCCCGGACGCGACGACCACTCGAACCGCTCCCTGAACAACGAGTGGGTGGAGATCACCAACACCACCCGCAACGCCATTACTGACTTCGGCTTGTCAGGGTGAACCTTGGCGAAGTGCCTGATGGGCTTGAGGTGCTGGCTGTATGGACGACCGTGGCAACGGGGTCGCTCGGGCCACCCGTTCTGCCGATGTCCGGCAACCGGACCGGCTCATGGGTGCCGCCAGCAGCGGGTGACCCCGCCGCGGAGCCCCACATACTGTTGCCCCTTACGTGAGCAGGGCATACGGGGGTAGGGAACATGGTGGACGAGACGGTACGTGCAGGCGCCGGGCATCGTACGGAAGTCTTCGTGTGGCTCGGTCTCGCACTACTCCTGGGCGCACTGTCGGCCCTGGTACTGATTCCCCAGGCCCAGCATCTGCGCTCGCTCCGCGACGGTGTGCGCGCCGACGCCACCATGCATACCCGCGGCACGTGCGCGCTGGGACAGTGCTCGGTCGCCTTCGAGGCGCAGGACCGCACCGTCGTGGCGGCCTTGCCCCCAGGCAGTAGTGGCAGCAAATACCCCGTGGGCGCGCACCTCACCGTCCGGTACCGGGCGGACGATCCGCAGACAGTCGCCGCCGCGGCCGACGTGGAGGGCGGTGGGGCGACCTTGCTAGCCGCCTCGACCGGCGCGGGTGCCGTGTTGTTCCTGCTTCTGCCGGTCATGAAGACGGTGGCCCGAGCACGGCGGCGGCGCGCGGCGTCCAGCGCCGTTGGATGACGTGCCCGCCCCACATGCCGATCACCGTGCTACTGACTTCGACTCGTCAAGGTATGCCGGGGCGTCGAGGGTCAGGCCGGTGCCTGCTATGAAGCCGTCGAGGGTGTCGGGCCGGTATTGAAGCCGTTTAAGACGGTTGCGGACGAGGGTTTCGAGTCGGTCGAGGGCCATGACGGCGAGGTTGGCCAGGCTGCGCTTAACGTGCGCCCAGACGCCTTCGACTGGGTTCAGGTCGGGCGCGTAGGCGGGCAGCAGGAACACTGTCAGCCACGTCCGCTCGGCGACGAGGTCCCGCATCTTTCGCGAGACATGGGTGTTCAGCCGGTCCCAGATCAGCACAATCGGCGCCTTGACCAGCTGATGGACGCTGTCGACCAGCGCGATGAAGTCCCGCTCGTCCATGCTGCGGCGCTTGCCCTTGCCTGCGGGGTGGGTCCGCAGCCGGTGGCACAGCCGGGTCCGGGAGCCGGGCCGCATGGCGATCAGGCCGGCCACCGACAGCCGTCCCGAGCGGCGCCCGCTCACCGTCACGACCGGGGTGCGGCCTCGCCTGCCCCAGGTCCGTCCCCGGGGCGGCCGACGGGTGAAGCCCGCTTCATCCTCGAAGCAGACGTAGCCCCCGCAGGCCGCCCGGGCCCTTTTACCTCCGCCCAGGTCGCCTCCTTCCATGCGATGACGGCCTGCTCGTCACGCTCGGCGACACGCCGCGCGGGAACCTGCGGGCTGAAGCCGAGCCGGTGCATCAACCGGGTGGCACCCGAGACGCTGTAGGAGACGTGGAACTTCCGGCCGATCAGCGTGGCCACCCTCGACGCGGTCCACACCTGGTCCTCCACCCAGCCGTGCGCCGCCGGACCTTCCTCCAGGAACCTTGTCAGCTTCTCGAGGCAGTACGGCGACAGCCGGCACCGCGAACCACTCGGTCCACACGAGACCAGTGCCGCAGCCCCGCCGTCGCGCCACAGTCGGTGCCATTGGTAGGCCGACTTCAGGCTTACCCGCAGGCGCCGGGCGACCTCCGACGGCTTGGCCTTCTGCTCGAACAGCCCGACCGCCTGTATCCGTACCGATTCACGGCGCTGACGCCCTGCAGGGGTCAGCCCGCCCCCATCCGCATACCTCACACACCACGGGATACAGCCACAGCTCCAAGCCCAGCAGGCACTTCACCAAGATTCACCCCGACGAGCCGAAGTCAGTAGGGGGGGTGACGCTGACCAGCGCAAACGGCCTCTGGTGACTACTGAGGTTGAACTCGTGGTGTCGTTGGAGCTGACGGCTGGTCGTCAGGTGCGGTATCACCGGGGCATGCGGTATCCACAAGGGGGCGGGCTGACGGCCGAACGGCAGCAGTTTCGCGAGGGGTTACGACTCCAGTCTGCGGAACGGTTCGCCCTGGGTGAGGCGAGCGCGGTGATCGCCAAGGAGCTGCGGGTCAGTGTCCGCTTGGTGCAGCGGTGGCGGCGGACGTGGGACGAGGGCGGTCCGCGGACTCTGAGGTCGCAAGGTCCGGCGTCGCGGTCGCGGCTGAGCGAGAAGCAGTTCGCGCAGTTGGAGGCGGAGCTGGCCAAGGGGCCGGCCGCACACGGCTGGGAGGACCAGCGGTGGACCCTGGCCAGGGTCAAGACGGTGATCGGCCGACGCTTCCACTTGACCTACACGATTCAGGGCGTGCGGAAGCTGCTCGTGCGTAACGGCTGGTCGTGCCAGGTGCCGGGCCGACGCGCGATGGAGCGGGACGACGAGGCGGTGGCTGGTTGGGTGAAGGAGGTGTGGTCTTGCGCGGAAGACTAGCGGCGGCCCGTGGAGCCTGGCTGGTTTTTGAGGACGAGGCCGGATTCTCCATGACGCCGCCGCAAGCGAAGACCTGGTCGCAGCGCGGCCGCACCCCGGTGGTGAGGTTCGCGGCCGTTCCCGCAGACGGATATCCATAGCGGCGCTGACCTGCTACAAGCCAGGCCACCAGTCCCGGCTGATCTACCGGCCGCGCCGGGACGACGGCCCGCGTGACGGGCGCAAGAGCTTCTCCTGGCGCGACTATCGGGGCCTGCTGACCGCCGCACATCAGCAGCTCGGCGGCCCGATCGTCCTCGTCTGGGACAACCTCAACGTCCGCAAAGCCGCCGACCTGCGGGAATGGGCGGCGGCCCGGGACTGGCTGACCATCTACTACCTGCCGCCCTACGCACCCGACCTCAACCCCGTCGAAGGCATCTGGTCCCTCCTGCGACGCGGCTGGCTCTCCAACGTCGCCTTCTCCACCCCCGAACACCTCGTCCAGCGCATCCGACGCGGCCTACGGCACATCCAGTACCGCAGCCACCTCATAGACGGCTGCCTCGCCGAAACCGGCCTGACCATCAGACCCACCTGAGGAACGACACAAGGTGACGACCGGCTGTCACTGTCCCGGCCGGCCGTCTCATTGGCCCTGAATGAAGCACAGGGCGTGAACCGAGTGAACGATCATCATGTGATGGATACGGGTATGTGGCCGGTGCTTCCGGACATGGAGCGGGATCAGTGGGACTACCTCCCCGGGCGGACCCTGGGGCCGCTACGCATGAACATGAATCAGGAAGAGGTCATCGCGGCCCTGGCCGCGCACGGCTTCACCACTCGGCCCGACGGTTACAGCCCGGGGTGGGACGCCGTGCGCTTCGCCAAGGAAGACGCCCCCACGAGCCGGGCGGCGGTGGAGTGCTACTTCCATGCGGACCGAGAGCTGGCCTATGTCCTCGTGGACGGGCGCGTCGGCCCTCAGGTGACCTGTGAGGGGATCCGGCTCATCGGACGTGTGCCGTCGCAGCTCGCGCAGGAGATGGAAGCCCACGCGATCAAGCACGACACCGGCTTGCGGTTCAGTCCGACTGGCGACCTCTTCTGCGACGGCTTCCAACTCGAAGTCGGCGCCCAGCGCGCCGACGACAACGTCGTGTCCTGGGCCCTGTTCTTTGTCGCGGGAGATGACCACTCCGTCACGCGTGACGCCGCACCCGAAGAGGTATGGCACCGCTGGTAGACGGCACCACGCTCACCTCACCACGTCACGGAGACGGAGGACGGACATCGTGGAACTGGCGCCGGTTCGGTCAGCCCCCACGACATCACGAGTTCAACCTCAGTAATCGCGAGGCGTCGCGTTTGACTGCTCTTGACCGCTGGGATCCGCTCTTTCTGGGACGGATGTGGCACGGGCTTTCATCCGCTCTGACGGGTCGCGTTACCGACCCCGCACCCGACAACACTGTCACCCAGATGGCCCAACATAACGTGCCACCCACATGGGTGAAGATCAAGCTGGCTAGTGCCCCAACCGAGGCAATCTGTGAAAGGCGAACCAAATGCGCATTCGACGAATCCTCGCCGCGGTCTTCGCCACGGCAGCCCTCGCCGGACTCGGCCTCACAGGCGCCGCCACCGCCGCCACCGCCACCGCCATCGCCGGGAGCGTCACCCCGGGTGAGTGCACGGACAACGGCGGAACGATCGACCGGTCGACGCCCGTGCTCCCGACCTGCAGGGGCGGTATGTACGACGGGCAGACGGTCGACTAAACCCCACTAGGGCCCGTTGCGAAAGTGGATCGGCGCCCCGCAGCCACGCGTTGCGGGGCGCCTCCCTCGCGAGCGTTCTCCCTCGGCTGACGGCTCAACGTACCTGGGAGGCGTGACGATCGCACACGGGCCCGATGAGGTCGGCGGGAGCGGCTTTGGGCTGGAGCTGCCATGGGGCGAGAGATAGGGGCCCGTACGCTGGTCGCGAATCGGGCAGTCTCTAGGGCAGCACCCTGTCCGGCCACACCCGGGACCACCTCGACGCAGTCGCTGCCGAACTCAACAGCCGCCCACGCAAGACGCTCGGCTGGGAAACCCCAGCCGAGCACCTGTCTAAACTGCTCGCCACCACACATCGGTGATCACTGCACTGTTGCAACGACCTCTGGAATTCGCCCATTCGCCGGGCCCTGAGGACGGCTTTTCCGGGAGCGATTTCCGGTGGGTGTCGCAGAACCTGGTGGCGCTGGTGGCGGGGTGCGGCGCCGTGAGCGGCTGACGTCCGAACCCCGCGGACGGCGGGTGAATCTGTCGTTCAACGAGACGGAGCTGGAGGTCGTGCGGCTGGCAGCCGGCCGGGAGGGGATGTCGCCCGCGTCGTGGGCGGGACGGCAGGTGATGGCAGTCGCACAAGACAAGAGGTCCTGGTGCCGGTGTCCCAGGACGCGGGGGACGTCCTGCGCGAGCTGGTCGCGGCCCGGGTGCACCTGCACGAGACCGTCACCGCGCTGCGCGCCCTGACCACGGCGGCCCCGCCCGGTGCCGGGGTTCCGGATCCGGCCGTGGGCATACCGGGTGCTGGTCTCCCTGACGCGGCTGTGCGGGTGTTGGAGGAGGCGCTGGGGGCGGTGGCCCGGGTGAATGCGGCCACGGCCCAGGTGATGCGGGAGAGGCGCCCCCGCTCGTGATGCCGAAGAAAGCTGCGGGCGGGTCGACGACCGCCGAGCTCCTGGACTACCTCTTCGGCCCCGGGCAGCGCGACGAACACACCGACCTGCACCTCGTCGCCGGCTGGGATCCGGACCTGCCGTGCCCGGCCCGCCACCCGGAACGCATCACGCGCGCGGACCTGGCACTGCTCCTGGACGCCCCCGTCGAAGCGCTGCGCGGCGTACGGCCGGCGGAACACGTGTGGCATGTCTCGGTCCGCAACCACCCCGACGACCCCATCCTGTTCGACGACCAGTGGGCACAGGTCGCCGCCGCCATGGTGCACGCCGCCGGGGCCGCCGAACACGGCGACGAACACGCCTGCCGGTGGATCGCCGTACGCCACGCCACCGACCACATCCACATCCTCGCCACCCTCGCTCGACAGGACGGCCGCCACCCCCGGCTGCGCGGCGACATCCTCGCCATGCACACCGCCGCCCGCGTCTTCGAAGCCCGCTGGGGCCTGACCCCGATGTCACCCCTGGACCGCACCGCGCGCCGCAGCCCGGTCACCGGGGAGACGGCGAAGGCGGCCCGCCGCGGCCTCGCCGAGACCGCCCGGGAGTCCCCGCAGCGCACCGTCCGCAGCGCGGCCGCGCTCGCGCAGGGCGACACCGATTTCCTCGACCGGCTCCGCGACGCGGGCCTGCCCGTACGCGAGCGCCACGGCGACGACGGCACCCTCGTCGGGTACTCGGTGGCCCTGCCCGGCGACCGCGCGGACCGAGGGTCCCGTCCGGTGTGGTTCGCCGACTCGACCCTCGCCTACGACCTGTCCCTGCCCCGGGTCCGCGAGCGCTTCACCCCGCACGTCACCCCCGCGGACTGGGCGCTGGCCGAGCACCGGATCCGGGAGGCCTCCGCACTCCTGGGCCGCGCCGGACAAGCCTCCAGCGCGGGTGATGTCGCCGCCCTCGGCGACCTCCTAGCCGTCGCCGCCGCACACTCCCCGGCGCTCGTCCGCGACCGCGTCCGGGCGGCCGCCGATGCTTTCGAGCAAGCCGCCCGCGCCCCCGGAGCCCGCTCCCTGGAAGGCCGCGCCCGCGCCGGATGGCGGGCCTCCACCCGCGCGTTGGAGCACGCACCGAGCGGCGCTCGCTCAATCCCTCGCCCCCCTCCTCGATCATCAAGCCAGGGGAACGAAGCAGCGTGCGTGGTCTGTCGGTGGATTGGACGGCGGGTGTGTACTGGAGGTCTGCCGCGTCGAGGGGGAAGCGTGCCGAGTACGCCGAATCCTGGTGCACCCGAGCCGGAGCGCCAGGATCAGGAGTGGCTGAGTAGCAGGAAGGTCGCGAAGCTGTGGCCGGTGCGTGAAGTGTGGCTGCCGGACGCTGCTCGTCGGGCGGATGTCCGCGTCCGCACGTCGAGCGGGCAGAGCCTGGGCACGTGGGGGTCAGGCCCGACCTCCTACTACTTTCATGCCGGGGACGTGGGCAGGGCCACACTGGAGTTCGCCGAAGGACGCATCGACATCCCGTCAGGCTGGCGCACCGACACGGCCATCGGCCGACTGCGGGAGTTTTGGTTCAAGGCGCTGGTCTATGGTGCCGCCACGGTCGCTGTTGGTGCCGTCGTGGCCGCGGTCCTGGGATTCCTGGCCTTCGTCGTATTCGCCCTGGCAGTCGAGTAACTGTCGGAAACCCCACCGCCCGACAGTCCCGCCTCCAGGCAGGCAGGACGGCGTCCGCGGCCTGGTGCGGGTAGCAGCCCTGTCCCGGCGGGTCGGCCTGTCCGGGAGGCCGGCCGGCCCGGCGCGCGGTTCCGGAGGCGGGCGCCGGGGACTTCCCCCGCCAGGGCGAGGGCAGCGGCGGGATCGTGCCGGCCCGCCACTGCCCTGAGCATGCTGCAGCCGGGGCCGGTGAGGGGGGTGGATACAGGTGTTGCGTCCGGGGCCGCCGTCGAGGTGTTGCCGTCGTCGCCGAACTGGGTGTCTTTGCCCTTCTTTCAGGCGGCTGCCGGCCTGCCGGATCCGGCTGTGAGCGCCCCCGACGCCGGTATGCCGGATGCGGTCGTGCCGGTGGTGGAGGAGGCGTTGGGGCGGCACCGCACCGTCCAGGTCTTGACCGACTGAACTGGCCCACCTGTGAACCCAGGGTCAGCTACGAGCAGTGCTGCGCGTACCTGCGACAGGGTGGGTCCGGGCTTCTACCATGGAGGGGTCCGCTGTTGCTGCCGCATGTCAGGGGGCGTGATGACTCAGGATGGTGCGCTCAGGCTCCGTATGGTGCGGACGTTCCCGGCAGCGCCCGGGGTGGTGTTCCAGGCCCTGACCGATCCCGTGGAGCTGGCGAAATGGTGGGGGCCGGACGGGTTCGGCATTCCCCGGGTGGAAAGCGATCTGCGGCCCGGTGGGGTCTATCGGATCGAGATGCAGCCGCCCGAAGGGGATTCCTTCTTCCTCACCGGCGAATTCCTGGAAGTGGAGCCGCCCGCCCTGCTGTCGTACACCTTCTGCTGGGAAGACCCTGACCCCGATGACCGGGAGACGATCGTGATCCTGGAGCTGCACGACGACGGCACGGGCTCGACCCGGCTCGTCTTCGTGCAGGGCGGCTTCGCCACCGCGGGGCGGCTCGCCCTGCACGACGAGGGCTGGTCCCAGGGCTTCGACAAGCTTGAGGGGCTGTTGAGGGCCTGAGGGGCTGGGGCGGGCTGAGCAGCCTGAGGGGCTAGGGTCTGTCGTCAAAGTGATCTTGCATTGTGGATCATGGTTGGGTGATACGTCGCCATGAACTGTCGGACGCCGAGTGGGAACTGGTGCAGCCGTTGCTGCCTCGGCCTGTGCTGGGGCGGCCGCGGCTGGACGACCGGACGATCCTGAACGGGATCGTGTGGAAGTTCCGGACCGGGGTCGCCTGGCGGGACGTGCCTGACCGGTACGGGTCGTGGGCCAGCCTCCACACCCGTTTCCGCAGGTGGGCAGCTGACGGAACCTTCGATCGGATGCTCCAGGCCGCGCAGGCGCAAGCAGACGCGGCAGGCGACATCGAGTGGCTGGTCTCGGTGGACTCCACCGTTGTCCGTGCCCACCAGCACGCGGCCGGGGCCCGAAAGGGGCTCCGCAGCCCGGCCCTCGGCCGGTCCCGCGGCGGACTGACCAGCAAGATCCACCTGGCCTGCGACGGCACGGGCAGACCCCTCGCGTTCGTCCTGACCGGTGGGAACACGAACGACTGCACCCAGTTCACCGCCGTGATGGACGCGATACGAGTGCCCCGGACCGGACCGGGCCGACCGCGCATCCGGCCCGACCACGTCATCGGCGACAAGGGCTACAGCTCGAAGGCCATCCGTACTTGGCTGCGGCGCCGCGGCATCACGCACACGATCCCGGAACGGTCCGATCAGGTCCGCAACCGTGCGCGGCGCGGCAGCCGGGGCGGCCGGCCGCCGGCCTTCGACAAGCAGGTCTACAAGCACCGCAACGTGGTGGAACGGTGCTTCAACCGACTCAAGCAATGGCGCGGCATCGCGACCAGATACGACAAGACCGCCCAGGCCTACCAAGCAGCCGTCACCCTCGCCTCGCTCCTGATGTGGGCGTGACACTTTGACGACAACTCCTAGTAGTGCTTTGTTAGCTGGTGTCGTAGGGCTGTCGGGGGACGGTTTGTTGGCAGGTGGGGCAGGTGCCGGTCCAGGTGGCGATGAGGTGTTGGAGGAGGTCCAGGGCCTGGTAGAGGGTCAGGCCCTGGCAGGGGCTTTTGGGGTCCTCCGCTGTTCGGTCAGGAACAGATGGGCTGCGGTCACGAGGGTGACGTGCCGGTGCCAACCGACGAAGGATCGGCCCTCGAAGTGGTCCAGGCCCAGGCAGGTTTTCAGCTCGCGGTAGTCGTGCTCGATCCGCCAGCGGGACTTCGCCAGGCGGACCAGGTCCTTGGCGGGAATGTCGTCGGGCAGGTTCGAGACCCAGTACCTCACCGGCTCGGCCTCGTCCTCGGGCCACTGGGCGATCAGCCAGCTGAGCGGGATCGTGCCGTCGGCGGCGGGTTTGGGCCGTCGGCCGGCGAGGCGGACCCGCAGGAGCACGAAGTGCGAGCTCATCGCCGCCTTGGAGCCCTTGCGCCAGGTCAGGGTCCCTCCCCGGTCTCGGCCCGCGGCCATCACGTGTTCGCGTAAGGAGACCGGGCGGGTGCGGTAGCGCGGCAGCGGGCGCGGCCCGAGCCCGCTATAGGCGGGCTGGTGCGGTTCGGCGTCCTTGCCGTGGGCGGTCATCTCGCTCTTGACCTGCAGCACGTAGGCCAGACCCCGGTCCTCCAGGCCGTGGCGGAAATCGGCGTTCGCGCCGTAACCGGTGTCCGCGACCAGCGCGGCGGGCCGCAGACCAGCGCCGGCCAGTTCGTCAAGCATCTCCAGCGCGAGCTCCCACTTCGGGCGGTGGTGCTCGGTATCGGGGATCCGGCAGGCCTTGCGCCGCCCGGCCGCCTCGGCCCTGTCCCAGCTCTCGGGCAGGAACAGCCGCCAGGACAGTGGGCACGAGGCTATGTCGGAAGCGGCGTGGACACTGACACCGATCTGGCAGTTGCCGACCTTGCCCAACGTGCCCGAGTACTGTCGCGCCACCCCGGGTGATGCGGTGCCGTCCTTGGGGAAACCGGTGTCGTCCACCACCCACACCTCGGGCCGCACCGCCCGTACCGCCCGCCATGCCAGCCGAGCCCGCACGTCCTCGACCGGCCAGGTCGAGGACGTCATGAACTGCTGCAACCGCTGATGGTCCACCCCGAGACGCTCGGCCATCGGCTGCATCGACTTGCGTCGGCCGTCCAACAGCAGGCCCCGCAGATACAACTGGCCCTTCTCCAGCCAGTCCCGCCGCACCA
>NZ_JAPEOS010000002.1:0-137500 GCF_026340975.1 Streptomyces sp. NBC_01214
TGGCGGCATCAGCCTGACCCAGGAGGTCCTCGGAGGCCGCGAGGGCCCGTGAGGCGGCCCTGGCGTCCCTCTCGCGGGCATGAGCACGGGCTTCGATGAGCTTGGTGAATGCCAGGACACGCGGGGCGGCCTGGCCCTTCGCGCGTTCGAAGGCGCCCTGGGCCATATCGACGGCCTCGGAGCCGAAGCCCCGCAGCAGCGATTGCATCGCCATCGTGGTCAGCACATAACAGCCGAGCTCGACGTCCCCGCCTGCGCGGGCCAGGCGGAGGGCCTGGATGAAGTGCCGCTGGGCGACATCGTGCTGCCCGACGTCGAAGGCCGTCCACCCGGCCAGCCTCGACAGCTCGGAGGTGACGGAGAACAGGTCACGGCCGACCGCGTCGGTGAAGGATCCCCGCAGAAGCGGGGCGGCCCTCTCCTGGAGGCAGACGGTGACGGAGTTGGCCTTCCAGTTCCCGCCGCCGTATTTGGAGTCCCAGCGGCGGGCCTCGTCGGCTGCATCCCGGAGTTCTTCCAGGTCGGCCCGGCCGACCTGCTTCTTGCCGCCGGCCACATCGGCGGCCTCGTCGGCGGGGGTGACCAGCCAGCGGGTCACGGGTGTGGTGAACGCGGACACGGCAAAGCCGGATCCGGTTAAGAAGTCGCGGCGGTTCACGAAACTCCAGAACGACGTGGCCACTCGGACCGCATCAGCACGGTCCCGCGGGAAATCCAACCCCACATCCGCGTCCGGTGTCTCCGCATCGCCCATACCGATTTCGCCAAGCGCCACCGGACGGCCGAGCCGTTCGGCGATCGCCTGCGCGAGGAACGTGGGCACCGGCCACTTGGGGATCATGCCCCGCTGGCACCAGTTTGCGATGGAGGTATGCGAGTAGTCCGTCTCCAGCCCGGCCTGCTGGGCGAGCTGGTTGACCCGCAGGGCCAGAGACTTGTGGCTCGCACCGCAGGTCTCGATGAGCCGGTCCAGGTCCGCGTTGGGCGGACGCTTCCGGCGGCTGGTCGACGCCACCCGAATCCCCTTTTCCACCAGGTCAGCAACATGGCTGCTGACGAGGAAACGCCACGGGGCCGGCTACGTCGACAGGGCATTTCCGGTCGGCGCATTCCGGCTGGGCGCGGGAAGCCGCACGCTCTTCCCGCGTCTTGAGGCACTGAGGGTATTGCCCTGCGGACCCTGGGTGAACCTGCTTTGCGAGTTGTGAGCCCCCCTGCGAGCCCTCGCTGGCATGGGCCGCCGGCGGATGTGATGAGGACGCAGGTCACCGCCGGGACGCCAGGAAGGGCTCCCGGTGGTGGCCGCCGCCAAGGCACCACGACTTCACGCTCGGGGGTGAACCAGATGTGCGGAATTGCAGGACTGGCCGGAGGCGACGCCGTCCGGCACGAGAAGACCGTCGCCGCGATGGGTGCCTCGCAGCACTACCGCGGCCCGGACGGCACCATGCACGCCGCCAGCAGCGACCGGCGGGCGGTGCTGGCCATGAACACGCTGCTGATCGTCGACCCGCAGGCCATGCCCGGCCCCTACCTCGACCGGACTACGGGGGTGCTGCTGGCCTTCAACGGGGAGATCTACAACTGGCGGCAGCAGGCGACGGCCTGGGGCATCGAGGTCCGGGACCGGGAGTCGGACGCCCACTTCCTGCTGCGGGCCTGGGCCAAGATCGGCCCGTCCTGCCTGGACGGCCTGGACGGCATGTTCGCCCTTGCCGTCTATGACCCCCGGACCGCGAAGCTGTTCCTGGCCCGCGACCGGCTCGGGGAGAAGCCGCTCTACTGGCGCCTGGACGGCGGCCGGCTCGCGTTCGCCTCCGAAGTGACCTCCCTGACGGGCTACGGGGCGGCCCCGCTGGTCTTACGGCCCGAGGTCACCGCGATCGAAACCCCGACCGGGGTCGACACTCCGTTCCAGGGGATTCAGCTGCTGGCGCCGGCCACGCTGCTGACCTTCGACACGACGACGAGCTCGATCGACCAGATGGCCTGGTGGCACCTGGAGGACCGGTCCCCGTTCACCGGCACCTACGACGAGGCCCTGGCGAAGTTCTCCACGGTCCTGGCCGAGCAGATCCCGCTCAGGTCGCCGGCCTGCGACTTCGCCCTCCTCCTCTCCGGCGGGCTGGACTCGGCGGTGCTGGCCTACCTGATGCGGCCGCCGGTCTGCGTCACCGTTCGCTACCCGGGCCAGGACCGCCTCGATGAGTCGTCGACGGCGGCGGTCATCGCCCGGGACATCAAGGCCGAGCTGGTGGTGGTCGAGCCCGACCACGTCGACTTCACCACCGCTCTGCCGCACATGATGCGGGCCCTGGACTACCCGATGGGGAACGCGTCCACGTTCTCCGAGCACATGGCCTATCGGAAGATCTCCGACCTGGGCCTGCGGGTCGTGATCGGCGGGCTGGGGCCGGACGAGTTCCTGATGGGCTACGTCCGCCAGGCCCTGGTCCTCTTCGGCCCTGACGCTGTCCTGAACGCTGGCCTGGAGGCTTACCGGCCGCTGGCCGCCAAGCTCATGCACGCCGCCGACGTGCCCCTGGACCCGGCGGAGGCGGTCACCCGGCTGATCCTTCGGGGCCCGGACCCGGACGGCCGTCTTCGCGATCTCGTCGCGGACGCGATGGCCCGCGCGGGCGGGGATCTGGCTCGCGGCCTGACGCTGGCGGACCTGGCGACGGCCTGGAGGCCGCTGGTGATGACCAGCGACAAACTCGCTTCCGCCTACGCGCTCGAACGTCGGTCCCCCTACCTGGCCCGCGACCTGGTCGAGTTCTCCTACCGGCTGCCCGTCGAGCACAAGATCGCCGACCCGGCCCAGGGCAAGCGGATCCTGCGGGACGCCGCGAAGGCCCTCGGCCTGCCGAAGGAGGTCTGGGCCAGCCGGGACAAGCTCGGGTTCGCCTCCCCGGTCCCCGTCTGGCTCAACGGCGACCTCGCGGCCTGGGCCGACACCCAGATCCGCATGGCCCTCACCGATGCTCCGCCTCCGTTCCGCCCCCTCCTCGAGGGGGGTTTGAAGCCCGGCGGCCGCTTCGACCGAACCCGCATGCAGGCCCTCATGGCAGCCGCCTGGTTTTCTGACCAGACGGTGAGGGCTGCCGCATGATCCCCAACTCGCTTACTACGGTGAGGGGATGCACTCCGAGACCACCGCCACCGAGGAGCCGGCCGCCGCCCGAGGAGCCGTCGCGATCATCACAAACCGCCGCGGCGAAGTCCTCCTCCACCTCCGCGACGACCTCCCCGAGATCGCCTGGCCCGCCCACTGGTCCGTCCTGGGTGGCGGCTGCGACCCCGGGGAATCCCCAGCCGACACGATCGTCCGCGAGCTCGATGAAGAAGCGGGTCTGACCCCCGAGAACCTGACCGAGCTGTTCGAGATCCCTGACCGTCGCGGCTCCGGGCAGATCATCACCTTCTTCGCTGCCTCTTGGGACGGCGACGAGACGGACCTCCTTCTCGCCGAAGGCGTCAAGCTCCAGTTCTTCGCCCCCGACTACCTCGACATCCTCACGATCCCACCGTTCATCCGGGACGGGATCTACCGCCATCTGGCCGCCAGGCCCTCCTGATCACCCCGCCCTTCCGGGCGAGGGGAAGGGTGGGGCCGTTATCGGCGGCCCCACCCGAAGGGACGACCCCGCTCATGAAGATGACCGTCATCGGATGCGGCTACCTCGGCGCGACCCACGCCGCCTGCATGGCCGAGCTCGGCCATGAGGTCCTGGGCATGGACTCCGACATCGACAAGGTCCACACCCTCAACTCCGGCAAGGCCCCGTTCTTCGAACGCGACCTCGACGACCTCCTCACCAAGCACACCGCCTCCGGCCGGCTCCGCTTCACCGCCTCCTACGGCGAGGCCGCCGACTTCGCCGACCTGCACTTCATCGGCGTCGGCACCCCGCCGCAGCCCGGCACCGATGCCTACGACCTCACCCACCTCTTCGACGCCATCACTCGCCTGGCCCCCGGCCTGACGACCCCGGCCGTCGTCACGGTCAAGTCCACCGTCCCGGTCGGCACCGCACCCCGCGTCGCCGAACTCCTCCGCGGCATGGCACCGGCCGGGGACCTCATCGAGGTGGCCTGGAACCCCGAGTTCCTCCGCGAGTCCTTCGCGGTCGATGACACCCTCCGTCCGGACCGGCTCGTCCTCGGCTTCAACTCCGACCACTCCTGGGCCGAGGCCCTGCTGCGGCAGGCGTTCGCCAAGATCATCGAGTCAGGAACGCCGACGATCGTCACCGACTGGGCCACCGCCGAGCTCGCCAAGGGCGCCGCGAACTCCTTCCTCGCCACCAAGATCTCCTTCATCAACGCCATGGGCGAGGTCTGCGAGAAGTCAGGCGCCAACGTCGCCGAGCTCGCCGAAATCCTCGGCCACGACCACCGCATCGGCCGCCACGGCATGCGACCCGGCCTCGGCTTCGGCGGCGGCTGCCTTCCCAAGGACCTCGGCGGATTCATCACCCGCGCCGACGAACTCGACGCCGCAGAAGCAGTCGGCATCCTCCGCGAAGCCGCCACGGTGAATGCCCGCCGCCGCCAGCACGTCATTGACCTCGCCCGCGAGGAACTCGGCCCCGACCTGCGCGGCAAGCGGATCACCGTCTGGGGCGCCGCCTTCAAACCCGAGACCGACGACATCCGCGACTCGCCCGCGCTCGCCGTCGCCCAGGCCCTCCACGACCTCGGCGCCACCGTCACCGTCACCGACCCCAAGGCCCTCGACAACGCCCGCAAGCTCCACCCCGAACTCGACTACGTCGAAGACCTCATCGCCGCCGTCGATGACGCCGACCTGCTGCTGCACCTGACCGAGTGGCACCAGTTCTCCAGCATTGACCCCAAGCGGCTTGCGGCCCGCACCACCAGTCCCAAGGTCATCGACGCCCGCGGCACCCTCAACACCGACCAGTGGCGCGAGGCCGGCTGGCTGACCCGAGCCCTCGGCCGCATCTGACCACCACCCCCATGCGGAAGGGACCGGCTCTGACGAGCCGGTCCCTTCCGCATGGCGACCAAAGTCTGCGACGCCGCTGCGTTGGAGGCTAACCGTCTGGGCTCACTGGCCGTGGAGCGATGGAACATCCGGTATCGCGCTGTTCTGGCACGGGTCGGATCACCTCGGTCTGAGAGCTCTCAGACCAGGCGCAACACCGGCCTCGCCTGCTCTGGCATCCCGAGCAACTCCAGAACTCGGGAGGGATTCCAGGCGAGTTCTTGCGCCAGGTGAGCAACTGTCAACCCTTTCTCACGCTCAGCGAGTTCAAATGCCTTGGCCAGGAGCACCGGTTGTTCTCCCGGGTAGTCGCTGACGGGCTCCGGGGCAAATCCTGGCTGCTGGTGGAGGGCGCGCAGGCGCTGGTAGCCACGGCTTGCAGTTGCGTCGGAAATCAGGCCCAACTCGCGTGTGCGATAGATCAAGGAGTGAACGCTGACACCCCAAGTACGCCGAAGCTCGGCGAGAGCGACAAGGTCGAGGCGTGCAGGCAGTAGCGGCAGGAGGCTCTCGGCAGGAGTCAGGAACTCGGCGGCGAAGGCATCGGCTTCGCGCTCCTGCCTGCTGTCGCCTGTTGCGTCGCTATGCAGTACAAGATGTCCCAGCTCGTGTGCCGCGGTGAAGCGATGCCGAAACACGTCATCGGCTCGGTTAGGGGTGAGCACCGCAAGCGGTCGCGCAGAGCGCGAGGAGAAGGCGTCAACGGTACTGGCGGCCTCGTCCGCTTCGCCGGGTGTGACCACGATGACTCCGTGAGTCTCCATCCGGCGCACGAGATGCGTCACCGGACCGTTGCCCAGGCCCCACAACTGGCGTAGCTCCCGTGCAGCGATTCGAGGCTCGGCGGAGATCACCTCCCCGGGGTGCACCTCCCCGCCGGCAAAGCCGGGGAGGTCGACGAGGGGGAGCTGCACTCGCTTCTCGAGGGCGTAGGTCAGTTCCCACACCTGCTCTGCGTACGCCAAGGCGCGTTCCCGTTGGGCCTTCGGCGTGCTGCGCAAGCTCCTGAAGTGCGCCATGGAGGCATCCAGGCGATTACTGGGACGCCCTACGACGAAGAAGCCGGGCGGCACCCCCAAGACGTCCGCCAGTAGTGGAATGAGTTCAGGCCTGGGCTTGGCCACGCCAGTCTCGTGCTGTCCGACAGCAGCAGGCGTCACACCGATACGTTCTGCCACCTCCTTCTTCGTCATCCCTGCCAGGCGCCGAGCCTGGGTCAGCCGAGCAGGGTCGAAGGCGTCGTACACAGCCCGTGGAGACAAGTTCGCGTCGCCGAGGCCGGGAAGGAGTGGCTGGTCAGTTCTCATGTTCTTCTTCGGTGGTCAGGGGCTCGTGCTCCTGCTTTTCGGACTGCGGAGACAGGCCGGGGTTCTTCTCGTCGGCGTCCGGGCGTGAGAAGAGTTCCGGCACCGGCTGGGCGCCCGAGTCGAAGCTCGGAAGATCCGTGAGATGCGTCTGAGGAGGCAGGAGGGTGAGGCCGCGGCGGGTGGGAGTCGCTGGCAGGGGAAGGGGGTCGGGGCCATCAGACCATGCGATGGTGCCAAGATCGTCGATCAGGGTGCCGATGCCCCAGTAGGCCTTCAACAGGCCGTTCGCGTTGCTGCTGAACGGGATGAGCAGCAGCTTCGTATCTGACGGGAGGGCGGCCAGCCGCGGTCGCATATCGATGGAACGACTGTGGGGGAGGTGCGTGCCGAACAAGTCCTCCACCGGTGGTGGTGACGGGGCAAACCCCATCAGCTCGCGCACCAGCCGGCTGTTCGAAAGCTTCGCGCGTTCTGCGGAGGTGTCTCGGTCGGAGAACCGGAAGGGCCACAGCAGGGCCCCTCCGTAGCAGACAAGATCAATCTCCCTGAAGAAGCCATCCGGGTTGACGAAGTCAACTTCATTGTTGAAATCCGGATCATCTACGTCAATCCGCGCGAACTCCTCCATCAAGCTCTCGTGGAAGCCGGGGTACCTGGCGCCGCCGTAGGCGTGTTTCGTGCTCCCGCCGGCGATGTCTTGGCATGTGAGCGCACGTTCCTGGCGGTCGCGGATCGCTTGGCCAATCCGCTGGCGCACACCCTCCTGGCGGTCACCAAACAGCCGAGCGGCCCACGCCGAGGCGTGCTGCACATCGTTCACGATCGCCACCCTCCCTCTGCGCTTCCCGCTGAAGCGCACCCCAACCCGATTCACTTTAGTTTAGATCGCTTGACTTGCATACTGACTTCAGTCGAATGGAGGATCGCTACATTGGTCTGTGGGGGGATCTTGAGCGAACTAAGGACTTGGAAGCGCTGGCCGTCCGGCGAGCCCAGCTGCTGCCTTGTCTGATCGCCAGCCGGGCAGAGGGAGATGTTCCTCTCCGAGCGCCGCGCGCCCGAGGCGCCCCAACGCTGGACGATGCCCGACCGTGGGACGTGCCCGGCTGCCCTACTGGCGGGGGAGATCTTCGAGGAGAGCACCGACGTCCGGCCAAGGTTCACTCAGCGGCCCGGCATGTCGCCTCGCGAGGCCCCGCTGCGCGCCGCCATTGACCCCGCCCGACCGTGGTGGGCAGAGTCCGCAGCCCCGGTTCGTGTGGGTCGATTAGACGGTTCGGCCTACCTCGGGTCCCGGCCGGTCCCGACCTGTACTGATTGTCCGAACTGCTCAGGAGCGACGCTCCACCCGTCGGCCGACCGCAGGGCGTGCCGGGCTCCGGCCTCGTCCGACTCGACCAAGAAGATGTTCGGCATCTGCTGGTGGATCAGGCGGGCCCCAGCGGGAAGCAGCGCCAGGAGCTCGTCGGCAGTAACTGTGCGCTCTCCGCGATACCAGATGACCAGTCGTCGCACGCGACCACCTTACGGCAGCAGCCCTGAGCCCTCGAGATCGAGTGGAAGGCCGATTCTCTGTGTGTTGGGGATCAGGTGGTTCTTCATTGCGGCGGAGCGGGCCAGGTCGGCCGCGTCGGTGAGCCAGGAGGCGTTGGTCAGGGCCCGAGCTGCGGCTCCGGTCGCGACCGCGCAGGCCTGCGACGTGCCACTGAGCGGCCCATACCCTCCGCCCTCCCGGACGGACAGGATGCCGACTCCGGGAGCGATGAGGTCCACGGCTCTGTTGGGGAGGTAGTTCGCGAAGGACGCAAAGAAGTCGTCGTTGTCGGTGGTCGATCTGGTGCCGATGTAGGCATCCTCAAGGGAGCCGGCGGGGAAGGTTCCGACTCGTCCTACAGCGGCCACGGCGAGAGTGCTATGGAGCGCGGCGGGAATTGTGACATTGCCACCCCAGTCGTTGCCCGTCGCCGCGAACAGCACGCTGCCGTGGTCGGCCGCCCAAATGTCCAGGTCGCGCAGGATGGCGTCGTGGGCGAGGCCGCCGACGCTCAGATTGATCAGATGGCAATCGTCGCCAGCTGCCGCGACTACCGCCATGAGCACGGAGAACGAAGTGGCGTCCATCCCCACGCCAAACACGCGGTAGCTAAAGATCTCGGCAGCCGGAGCGATACCGCCGGGGGCCCCAGCCTGCTTGTTTGCGATGATTCCCGCCACATGGGTGCCGTGCCCGGTCCCGTCATCACCGTGATCACCGTCTGGCTCACCCAAGACCAGGTTGCATCCGCCAGCCACGGGCACCTCGCCAGCGTCGATGCCGTGGTCCACCACCCCGACCCGTACGCCGGCTCCGTTGGTGTCCACCGACGGATAGACACGCCGTGCCGCATCGACATGCGCGGCGGCCACCGGGTCTAGGGCCACCTGATAGGGCGAGGACGTGATCACGATGTTCTCGGCGAATCTGCCCCAGTAGCCGGTGCCAGGTGGCGTCACGTATAGGCGCTCAACCTTCAGGGGGACGCCGGCCACCTTCAGGTCAATACGTCCTGCGCTATCGCTGGTACCTAGGTCCCCAATTGCGTGCGGGACGTCCTCGAACAGCTCTACGCCAGCCCCAGGTACCGCCTTTCCACTCGTCGCGTCGACGACCTCGACCGTCAGAACTGGGGCGCTTCCCGGCATCGGGCTCGGGTCAGGCCCAGGGTGCAACGAGACTGTCTGGTACCGGCAGTTGGGCACTAGGCGCAACGGCCCGGGGTCGGTTCGAAAACGCTGGAGGAGGTCAGGTGAGACCTGGACCAACTTCGGACCGTTAGGGAAGGCGGAGGCCAGCAGGTGGATCTGCGCGTCGTCCGGCTTCTCGACGGGTCGCAGCCAGTTCTCCTCCCCGATCTCGTGTTTGTCGTCCACGGCGAAAAAGCGGACTCCGTCCTCCAACAACAGCCAATGAAGGCGGTACAGAAGTTTCTCGGCAGGCCCGCCCTCCAACCCGAAGGAGGGCAGAAGGATGAGTTCCGTGGCCGCGTAGTGAGCCCAATCTGGCTGCTCCGTGTCCAGCACGCCCATGACTTGACCGGGCCGGATCCCTGCCATGCTCTCACCCCTCTCGTCGTTCGAGCGTTAGCAGCGGAGCATCGGATGTCGTCAACACGGCCCCTTCCCCGCGCGCTGCGTACCCGTCTGTGGAGACGGAGCCCTCAACGTCAAGTGCCACGCCTCCCGCCTTGACGTTCAACAGCTTCGGCCTGCCGTCAAAAAACCCGAACTCGAAGCATTTGAACGCGAACGCCACATCCTGCTTCCCCGAGTAGGTGATCTCGTGCGCACGGCCTGCAGCCCTAGACACGTCGACCGTGGCACCCAGTAGATCTTCTAGGGGCTCGAGTTCGACCTTTGCTCCGGTTCCATGGCCCCGCTCATAACTCACCGTCAGCGAGGTGGCCGTGACAACGTTCGAAACCACGAAGAGTTGCCCTTCACCCTCCAGGTAGGGTCTGAACAGAAGACTGTCCCACTTCAGGTCTCCCGACTCGATGTAGTCGGACACGGCAGCGGGCTTCACCTGGTATTTGTGGACGTCCTGGAACTTGAACAGCATTGTCCTGGCATCCGTGTAGTTGACAGCCGCCCCCAGCGTTCCTCCCATGGCGCCGATGAACGCGGAGAGGAGGTCAGTGCCGACTTTGAAGGACATCGCGCTGCTCGATTTCCCGCTGATGTCGGCTTCCGGTACTGGTCCGACGGTCTCTGGCAGCTTGGCTTGAGGATCCTTGACCAGGTCTGTCAGATCTCCGAGCCATTCGGTGCCGGCGCTTGTGCGTCCGATCACCACTGGAGGGCGCAGGTCCGCGTAGGGGTGTCGAATCACGTTGTAACCGAGGCCGGCAAGGTAGGTCGCCGTCTTGTCTGAACAGAAGACCATGAGCTTCTCAACTTCCAGTTCGGACACTCGCCCCCCGCCAGTCTCCTCGACCATGCCGGTCCCAGCGCGTTGGTGCACATTCTGATACGCCATGTGAGGGGCGGGGCTTCGGGTTGAAGATCCCAGTCCGCACTGCTCGGCCCGACGTCCGTGACGAGGTCGAAAATCCCAGGTCCGGACTTCTCGCTTGGCGGGGCCCTTTCGCGATACCGGGAGGTCTGGCCACGCACGTGGCGCCGCTACCTTCCAGCTCCCCATAACGATCACCACGTTGGGTGTGGAAGGGGCGGTCGGCGGAGAGGTTGTCGAGGATCACGTAGATCGGGGCGCAGTCCGGGCGGGCGGCACGGATCGTTCTCGATCCGGGCGAGCTTCGCGTCGAAGGCCTCATCCGGGGACTCCTTCCAGGTCTTCGTGCGCTGGAAGGAGATCCCGCGGCGGGCCAGTAAGCACCGCAGTGCCTCCCGGCCGATCCGGACAGGCCGGGCAGTGTTCCTGCGCAGGTGATCGGCGAGCTTTCGGATCGACCAGCGGGTGAAGGGCTTGCCCAGCACGGTCGGACGAGTAGTGGCCGTCTGGACGACGAAGTCCTCGTCGTCACGATTGAGAAGGCGGGGACGGCCTCCCGCCCACCGAGGGTTCAGGCATGCGAGCCCGATCTCGTTGAACGTGTGGATCACATCGCGGACGGTGTCCTCGTCCGCCTGGACCAGGCGGGCTATGACCGGGACCGTGCTGCCGCCGGCCGAAACCAGCAGCATCATCGCCCGCCGAAACCGCACCGAACTCGTGCTGCCCCGCCGGACGATGTGCTGGAGTTTCTGGCCCTCCTGCTCCGTCAGCCCGCGAACCCGGACCGATTTCGCCATCCCGCCTCCCCATGCTGCTTGGAGAGCTCATTTCCAACCAGCACCAGGAACAACCCGGCGAACCTTCCCGGTCACAGCGCTAGCTAGGGTGTGCCTGACATTCAACCGACTCGCGGAATCCGTCCCAGCGCCCTGGTCAGAGTCCGGGCAAGGTCGTCGTTCATCTGTGCCACCCATCGCTCGTTGAATGTGACCAGCCGGTCGCGCCAGACCTGCCACCCGGGGGGTTTGTCGGGGTTTCCGTAGGTGGGGTCGATGTAGTTGTAGGCCTTCTTACAGGCGGGGAGAAGCTTCGCCTCCTCGTAAATGTCCTGCAGCGATTCGCCCTCGCGGAGCTCCCGCCACGTACCGTCTGCCGCCATTGCGCAGTTGTTGATGAGGTCTCTCAACTGCGGGCCCAGTATGAGGCGGGTCGCCGGCCCCGGACGGGAGGCCATCATCTGGGCGAGGTCGGCGAGGCCCTCCGAGACACGGTCACCCAGCAAGGCTGGCGCGGGGGCGAGAGCGACGTAGTAGGTCGGCGGCGGCTCGTACAGGACAGCCTTCTCACCGGGTAGGACAATAACCCTGTCCGGTGGCAGCCTGCGAGCGATCTGCGCGGCCCTGGTATCGCCGATCCAGTCGGCGAACCGCGTCGGCGGGTCAATGCGGCCCGGCCCCCAGAATTGGAGCACCCGGTCCGTGGAGGTGTTCTTGACGACCGAACACCCCGAGGTTGAATCGGCGTGGTGCGAGTACATGCCCTCGAAGCCAGTCGCGATCGCGACGGATCGGTCGGTGAACAGGCACGAGCCCACCACGTACTGCGGTGGCGACCCGGCAGCCTGCGGTGGCGACCCGGCAGCCGTGGCGAGCGGCGCGGCAAGGCCCAGTGACAGTCCTAGCGACAGGGCCACGGCTCCCGTCGCGGCGGCGGAGCGCCGCCCTCGGTATGCGGTCGGCATGGTCGGCTCCAAGCCCCCTGCGCCCCCTGCCCCGTTGCCCCCGAGGGGACGACTCCATTGTCCGCCCGGGTCAGGTAAGGCGCGCCCCGAGGGACCCGGTCCGGTCAGGGGCGACCCGGCAGCAGCCGCTGAGCAGGCGGGCTCCGGCGGCCCGCCAGGCCTGGACGTCCCTCGTGCTGTGACCGGAAAGGTTCACCGGGTTGCTGGTCGCGGCGGGGCAGGCTGGTGCCGGTTGGATCTCACTGAGTGGCCCAACCCAAGTGGCTCGCCACCCGCACCCACAGCCCCAAGGTCATCGACGCCCCCGGCACCCTCAGCACCGACCAGTGGCGCTGGCTGGATCATCCGAGCTCACTCGCCGGTTTCACACTGTTTCGGATCAATGGTTGGCCAGGTTCGTCCACATCGGCCGCCGCGGTGGCCTTCCGCTCCGTGACGCTTCCGGGGATGCTCTCGGGTGCAAGTTCATCCGGAATCTCTTGAACTTCAAGCACCCGGCAGATGGCATGGCGCAGATGTCGCCTGACTGGTCGAGGTTGGCGGGGACTCCCCGGCCGAGATGGTAAAAAATCGGCAATGGATCGCCCGGATCGTTGAGACACCTTGGCCTCTGAAGCAGGGCCGCGTGCATACCCCGTCGCTGACGCCCAGGTGAGACAGTTCAGCGGCTGAGACAGTCGAACTGTTCCTAAGGCGGGTCTGGTCACCCTGGCGGACCTGGTCCGCCAGGCGCTGCGGATGCGGCCCGACCGGCTGGTGGTGGGCGAGGTGCGGGGCGCCGAGGTGGCGGACCTGCTCGCCGCCCTGAACACCGGGCACGAGGGGGGTTGCGGGACGGTCCACGCCAATGCCGCGGCCCATGTCCCCGCCCGGCTGGAGGCGCTCGGGACGGCCGCCGGGCTCGACCGGGCGGCCCTGCACAGCCAGTTGGCGGCGGCGCTGACCCTGGTGCTGCATCTGGTCCGGGACCGTGAGGGACGGCGCCGACTGGCCGAGGTGCACGTGTTGGAGCGGGACGCCGCAGGACTGGTGGTCACCGTGCCGGCGCTGCGCTGGGCCGCCCGGGGCTTCGTACGGGAGCGGGGCTGGGAACGGCTCCGCCCGCTGCTGCGAGGCGTCCGGTGAGCGCGGGGGCGGGGCTGCCGGTGCCGCTGTTCGCCGGAGTGCTGTGCGCCGGGGCGGCCGCCTGGGGGCTGGCCGGCGGCGACCGGGGGGCCCGGCGGGCCCAGGTCGTGCTCGCCGGGGTCGGTCCGATGGTTCCGGTCGGTCCGCTGCGTCGGGAGCGGCTGCTGATCGCCGTACGGGTGCGGGCGGCCCGGTGGCGGGAGTGGGTCTGCCTCGCGGCGGGGCTGCTGGTGGCGGTGCTCGGCGGGTCGGTGATCCCGCTGCTGGCGGGGGCGACGGCGGTGCCGCTGGTGCGCCGGTGGCTGCGGGTACGGGCGCGGGAGCGGGCCCGGGCGGCGCGGGCCGCCGAGGTGGTGGCCCTGTGCGGGGCGGTGGTGGGAGAACTGCGGGCGGGAGCTCAGCCCGGGCAGGCGCTGACGGCCGCCATGCGCAGGACGGCCGTCGGCCCCGGCGGGCCGGGTGCGGCGGAGACGGGCGTGCTGGCCGCCGCGGCCTTCGGCGGGGACGTGCCCGGTGCGCTGCGCCAGGCGGCGCGGGAGCCCGGGGCGGAAGGGCTGGCCGGGATGGCGGCCTGCTGGCGGGTGTCCGTGGACGGCGGTGCGGGGCTGGCCGCCGGACTGGAACGGCTGGAGGGGGCCCTGCGCGCCGAGCGGGACCGGCAGGAGTCGCTGCGGGCCCAGTTGGCGGGGGCGCGGTCGACGGTGCTGGTGCTCGCCCTGCTGCCGCTGGTGGGTCTGCTGATCGGCACCGGGCTGGGCGCGGATCCGCTGCGGGTGCTGCTGCACACGCCGATGGGGTGGGGTTGCCTGCTGGCCGGCGGGGTGCTGGAGGCGCTCGGGCTGCTGTGGTGCCGGCGGATCGTCCGAGCGGGGGAGCGGTGATGGGCGGCTTCGTCGTCCACAGGCTGGGGATCGCCGCCTGCTTGGCCGTGGTCGCGCTGTGGCTGGTGTCGGCGGTCACGGCGCGCTTGCGGACACGGGCGGCCGGACGCAGGGCCGCGGCCCTGTGGGGAACCGGACCCGGGCTCCGGGGGCCGGTGTTCGGCGCCGCGCTGAGGGGTGTGGTGGCCGCGTGGGCCGGGCCGGCCGGGGCGCTGCTCGCGGGTTGGGTGCTCGTGGGCGGGGTGATGGGGGTGGCTGTCGGCGTCCTGGCCGCGTTCGGTGTGCGGCAGTGGCAGGCCAGGGCGCGGCCCCCGGCCGGAGTGGATCCACGGGAGGCGGAGCGTCAGTTGCCTTTCGCCGCCGACCTGTTGGCCGCGTGCCTGGCGGCCGGGGCGGGCCCGGTGGAGGCGGCAGAGGTGGTGGGGGAGTCGTTGGGCGGCCCGGTGGGCGACCGGCTGGCGAGGGCCGGGGCGGAGCTGCGGCTCGGCGGCGAACCGGGCGCCGGGTGGGGGAGGTTGGCGGAGATACCGGGCGCCCGGGCGCTCGCGGAGTGCCTCGAACGGGCCGCGCGGACGGGCGCGCCCGCCGCGGAGCCGGTTTCCCGGCTCGCGGCCGGGCTCCGGGAGGACCGGGCCCGGACGGCGGGAGCGCGGGCGCAGCGGGCGGCGGTCCTCGTCACCGCACCGGTGGGGCTGTGTTTCCTCCCCGCTTTTCTCGCGATCGGGGTCGCTCCGGTGGTGATCGGTATGGCCTCGGGACTTCTCTCGAACACCTGAAGTCGCATGGGTCACAAGCAGCAACAGCGAAAATTCACAGGAGGGTGTCATGAGGATCATCTGGTTTCGTGTGCGGACGGCGATGAGGGCGCACGGGGGCGACAAGGGGATGTCCACGTCGGAATACGCGATGGGCACGATCGCGGCCTGCGCATTCGCGGCCGTCCTCTACAAGGTGGTGACGAGTGAAGTCGTCGCCACGGCCCTTCAGTCGACCATCGGAAAGGCGCTCGATGTGCCGTTCTGAGAGTGCGTCACGGGGCGTCCGGGGAAAGTCGGACCGGGGATATGTGACGGTGGAGGCCGCCCTGGTGATTCCGGCGCTGGTGCTGTTCGCGGCGCTGCTCGTGTGGGCCCTGATGGCGGCGGCCGCGCAGATCCGGTGTGTGGACGCGGCCCGGGCCGGAGCCCGGGCGGCGGCCAGGTCGGAGCCGGTGGAGGTGGCGGAGGCGGCGGCCCGGGAGGCCGCCCCACCGGGGGCGCGGGTGGAGCTGGAGCGGACGGGCGACCTCTGGCGGGTCCGGGTGGCGGCGAAGGCGCCCGGGCCGGGCGGGCTGCCGGTACGGCTCGGCGCGCAGGCGGTGGCCCTGGCGGAGGACAGCGTGGGGCCGCCGCCGTGAGCCGGGACCGGGGTTCGGCCACGGTCTGGGCGGCGCTGGTGGCGACGGTGCTGGGTGCGGTGTTCGGCGGGGTGCTGCTGCTCGGCCAGGCCGTCGTGGCCCGCCACCGGGCGGCGGCGGCCGCCGACCTGGCGGCGCTCGCGGCGGCGGCCACCTGGGCCCACGGGCCGGAGACGGCGTGCGGGGCGGCCCTGCGGGTGGCCCGGGCGCAGGGCGCGTCGCTCGGCGGGTGCCTGCTCCGGGGCGAGGTCGCCGAGGTCACCGCCCGGATCGCCGCGGGCCCGTTCACCGCGGTGATCCGGGCCCGGGCGGGCCCGCCAAGCCAGCCCCGCCCGCCCGGCCCGCCGGGCTGAGGCCCTGGGGGCCCTGGGCCCGGGTACGGGGCCGCGTCGGGTCCCGTCAGGACTCGGAGGGCTCGGTGGGTGCGGCGGGCGGTGTGCCCGAGGTGGCCGGGGTGGCCGGGGATTCGGAGAGGAGGCGCGTCAGGAGGCGGACGGCGCCGCGCTTGTGCAGGGGTTCGTTGCCGTTGCCGCACTTGGGGGACTGGATGCAGGAAGGGCAGCCGGACTCGCACTCGCAGGCCGCGATCGCGTCGCGGGTCGCCGTCAGCCAGGCACGGGCGGTGTTGAAGGCGCGCTCCGCGAAGCCGGCACCGCCGGGATGGCCGTCGTAGACGAAGACCGTGGGGAGGAGGGTGTCGGGATGCAGCGGCACGGAGACGCCGCCGATGTCCCAGCGGTCGCAGGTGGCGAACAGCGGGAGCATGCCGATGGAGGCGTGCTCGGCGGCGTGCAGGGCGCCGCCGAGGATCTCCGGGTTGATCCGGGCCTCGTCGAGCTGGTCCTCGGTCACCGTCCACCACACGGCGCGGGTGCGCAGGGTGCGGGGCGGCAGGTCGAGCTTGGCCTCGCCCAGCACCTCGCCGGTGATCAGCTTGCGGCGCAGATAGGAGACGACCTGGTTGGTGACCTCGACGGAGCCGAAGCAGAGCCGAGCCGAGCCCCACGGGATCTCGGTCTCGGTCTCCAAGACGGAGATGGAGGTGGTGTCACGGGCCGTGGTGGAGAAGGGCGGGTCCGCCTGCTCGACGAGGGCCGCCGAATCTTCCAGGTCCAGGTGCTTCACGAGGTACGTGCGGCCCTGGTGGAGGTGGACGGCCCCCTCGTGGACGGCGGTGTGGGCCGCCGACTCGTCGACCGTGCCCAGCAGCCGGCCGGTCGAAGCCTCGACGATCTGCACCGGGCGGCCGCCGCCACCCCGGATGTCGGTCAGGTCCGAGGCCCGTTCCCGGCGGGTCCAGTGCCAGGCGGTCGCCCGGCGGCGCAGCAGCTTCGCCGCTTCGAGCTGAGGAAGGAGGTCCTCGGTCGCCGGGCCGAAGAGTTCCAGGTCCGCGTCGGTCAGCGGTAGCTCCGCCGCCGCCGCGCACAGGTGGGGGGCGAGGACGTACGGGTTGTCGGGGTCCAGGACGGTGGCCTCCACCGGCCGCTGGAACAGCGCCTCCGGGTGGTGGACGAGGTAGGTGTCCAGCGGGTCGTCCCGGGCGATCAGCACGGCCAGGGCGCCCTGGCCCGAGCGCCCCGCGCGGCCCGCCTGCTGCCACAGGGAGGCCCTCGTACCCGGGTAGCCGGCGATGAGGACGGCGTCCAGGCCGGAGACGTCCACACCCAGCTCCAGGGCCGTCGTGGCGGCCAGTCCGAGCAGCTCGCCGGAGTGCAGGGCCCGCTCCAGGGCCCGGCGCTCCTCGGGGAGGTAGCCGCCCCGGTATGCGGCGACCCGGCGGGCCAGGGAGCGGTCGACCGACGCGAGCCGTTCCTGGGTGATCACGGAGATCAGCTCGGCGCCGCGCCGGGAGCGGACGAAGGCGACCGTCCGGACCCCCTGGACCACCAGGTCGGTCAGCAGGTCGGCCGTCTCGGCGGTGGCCGTACGGCGTACGGGCGCACCCTTCTCGCCGCGCAGCTCGGTGAGCAGCGGCGGCTCCCAGAGGGCGAAGACCACCTCGCCCCGCGGGGAGGCATCGTCGGTGATCTCGATCACCCGTACGCCGGTCAGCCGGGACGCGGCCGCCGCCGGGTCGCTCGCGGTGGCGGAGGCCAGCAGGAAGACGGGCTGTGCGCCGTAGCGGGCGCACAGCCGCCGCAGTCGGCGTAGTACCTGTGCCACGTGGGAGCCGAAGACCCCGCGGTAGGTGTGGCACTCGTCGATCACGACGTAGCGCAGGGCCCGCAGGAAGGAGGACCAGCGCGGGTGGGCCGGGAGGATCCCGCGGTGCAGCATGTCGGGGTTGGTCAGGACGTAGTTCGCGTACTGGCGCACCCACTCGCGTTCCTCGACGGGCGTGTCCCCGTCGTAGACCGCGGGGCGTACGGCGTTGCCCAGCGGGGCGGCCAGTTCCCGTACGGCGCGCCGCTGGTCGGCCGCCAGGGCCTTGGTGGGGGCCAGGTACAGGGCGGTCGCGCCCCGGCCGTTCGGGGCCTCGGCGCCGTCCGCGAGGGCGGAGAGCACGGGCGCCAGGTAGGCGAGGGACTTGCCCGAGGCGGTTCCGGTGGCCACGACCACGGACGTTCCGTCGAGGGCGAGCTCGGCCGCCGCGGCCTGGTGTTCCCACGGATGGTCGATTCCGGCCGATCCGATCGCGGCTACGACGTCTGTTCGGATGCGGTCCGGCCAGACGGCATGACGACCCGCCCGAGGGGGCAAGTGCTCCGTATGAGTGATGCGCGCAGCACGGGAAGGCCCCCGTGACAGGCGGTCCAGGACCGTGTCGGGGGTGGGTCGTGGGTCCATGGGTGCCGTGGGCCGTCCGGGACCGTGAGTGTTGGCCATCGGAACCGAGTGTGTCACCGGCGTGCGGGACAATGGTCCGAAGGCGTCGTGCGCGCCTGCCGGTAAGTGATTGAATGCCATCGCGGCAGCCAATCCCTCGCCTACCTTCGGGTGAGGGGGCGTCGCTCGATAGCAAGGTGCTGGAGGATCCGTGGACCTGTCCCTGTCGACTCGCACTGTCGGCGACCGTACGGTCGTGGAGGTCGGTGGCGAGATTGATGTGTATACCGCGCCCAAGCTGCGCGAGCAGTTGGTCGAGTTGGTGAACGACGGCAGCTACCACCTGGTTGTCGACATGGAGCGGGTGGACTTCCTCGACTCCACCGGCCTTGGTGTGCTGGTGGGAGGTCTCAAGCGCGTCCGTGCGCACGAGGGCTCGCTCCGTCTGGTGTGCAACCAGGAGCGCATCCTGAAGATCTTCCGCATCACCGGTCTGACCAAGGTGTTTCCGATCCACACCACGGTGGAAGACGCAGTCAACGCCACCGACTGACGGCTCCGCGCGGCCCCCTGCGGCCTTCGGGCGGCAGGGAGCCGACAAGGAGAGCGGGGGTACCGGGCCATGGTTGGCCCGGGCCCCTGTCAAGGCACGCCCGTAGTCCGAGGGGGATGCGCATGGCCACCGTTGAACTGCGCTTCAGCGCCCAGCCCGAACACGTCCGGACGGCCCGCCTGGTCGCGGCCGCCGTGGCGCGCCGGGTCGGCGTGGACGACGCCGTCCTCGACGAGGTCCGCCTCGCCGTGGGCGAGGCCTGTTCGCGCGCCGTCGGACTCCATCGGAGCAACGGACTGACCGCGCCCGTACGGGTGGTGCTGACCGAGGAGGACAAGACGTTCTCCATCGAGGTCGGCGACGAGGTCCCCGGGCCGTCCGGCAGCGCGGCCGATGCGGTGTCCGGCATCACCGCCGTCCTGGAGTCCGAGGGCGAGACCGAGGACGAGATGGGTCTCGCGGTGATCAGCGGGCTCGTCGACGACGTCGAGGTGAGCAGCGGGGAATCGGGCGGGACCATCCGGATGAGCTGGCCCGTCTCCGGAGTTTCCGAGCTTCCCTGACGCCCGGGGTCATCCACTCCGCGCGCAATCCTTCGTATCTTCGGATCTTTATCAAGGCCCTGCTGAGCAGGGCCTTTTCCTTTTCCCTAGATCGATGATGAGGCGTCAATGCCTTTGTCCCATTACTACTTTCGAGGGTAATGGAGTGACGCGATCTATTGCTGAGGAGCGAGAGCACGCCAATTGCGTTTCCTGCGCACTGTTTTGATCGGGGCGCGCTCCCTACAATCCGTCCACATCTTGAGCTCATCACGTCAAGGAGGACGAATGACGGGGCTCTTCACCCCTATCGCGCCCGATCGCACCACAGATCTGGCAGCCGCAGTACTTACCGATGACAATCGGCTCATCGTGATCGTCATTGCGGCCGTGGCACTCGCCGCACTCGTCGTCGCGCAGATCCTGGTCCGCCAGGTCCTCGCCGCCGACGAGGGAACCGACAGCATGAAGAAGATCGCCGCAGCCGTCCAGGAAGGCGCCAACGCCTACCTCGGGCGCCAGCTGCGCACGCTCGGCATCTTCGCCGTCGTGGTCTTCTTCCTGCTCTTCCTGCTCCCCGCCGACGACTGGACGCAGCGGGGCGGGCGCTCCGCCTTCTTCCTCGTGGGCGCCATCTTCTCGGCCGCCACCGGCTACATCGGCATGCGCCTGGCGGTCCGCGCCAACGTCCGTGTCGCCGCTGCCGCACGCGAGGCCACCCCGGCCGAGGGGGAGCCCGCCAAGGACCTGACCGAGGTCTCCCACAAGGCGATGAAGATCGCCTTCCGGACGGGCGGCGTCGTCGGCATGTTCACCGTCGGCCTCGGCCTCTTCGGCGCCTCCTGCGTCGTCCTGGTCTACGCCGCCGACGCCCCCAAGGTCCTGGAGGGCTTCGGTCTCGGCGCCGCCCTGATCGCGATGTTCATGCGCGTGGGCGGCGGAATCTTCACCAAGGCCGCCGACGTCGGCGCCGACCTGGTCGGCAAGGTCGAGCAGGGCATTCCGGAGGACGACCCGCGCAATGCCGCGACCATCGCCGACAACGTGGGCGACAACGTCGGAGACTGCGCCGGAATGGCGGCCGACCTCTTCGAGTCCTACGCCGTCACCCTGGTGGCCGCGCTCATCCTCGGCAAGGCCGCCTTCGGCGACCTGGGCCTCGCCTTCCCGCTGATCGTGCCCGCGATCGGCGTCATCACCGCGATGATCGGCATCTTCGCAGTCTCCCCGCGCCGCAGCGACCGCAGCGGCATGACGGCCATCAACCGCGGGTTCTTCATCTCCGCCGTGATCTCCCTGGTGCTGGTCGCGATCGCGGTCTACGCCTACCTGCCGGCCACCTACAAGGAGCTCGTCGGCGTCGAGAACCCGGCGATCACCAACCACACCGGTGACCCGCGGATCCTGGCCGTCGTCGCCGTCGCCATCGGCATCGTGCTCGCGGCCCTGATCCAGCAGCTGACCGGCTACTTCACCGAGACCAACCGGCGCCCCGTCCGGGACATCGGCAAGTCCTCCCTGACCGGCGCGGCCACCGTCGTCCTCGCCGGAATCTCGGTGGGCCTGGAGTCCGCCGTCTACACGGCCCTGCTCATCGGCCTCGGCGTCTACGGCGCGTTCCTGCTCGGCGGCACGTCGATCCTGCTCGCGCTCTTCGCGGTGGCCCTGGCCGGCACCGGCCTGCTCACCACCGTCGGCGTCATCGTCGCCATGGACACCTTCGGGCCCGTCTCCGACAACGCCCAGGGCATCGCCGAGATGTCCGGCGACGTCGAGGGCGCCGGTGCGCAGGTCCTGACCGACCTGGACGCCGTGGGCAACACCACGAAGGCCATCACCAAGGGCATCGCCATCGCCACGGCGGTGCTCGCCGCGGCGGCGCTCTTCGGCTCGTACAACGACGCGATCGCCACCGCGGTCAAGGAAGTCGGCGCCAAGGCCGGGGAGATGAACCTCAGCCTGGACATCGCACAGCCCAACAACCTCGTCGGGTTGATCCTGGGCGCGGCCGTCGTGTTCCTGTTCTCCGGCCTCGCCATCAACGCCGTATCCCGCTCCGCGGGCGCCGTCGTCTACGAGGTGCGCCGCCAGTTCCGCGAGCACCCCGGGATCATGGACTACAGCGAGAAGCCCGAGTACGGGCGCGTCGTGGACATCTGCACCAAGGACGCGCTGCGCGAGCTCGCCACGCCCGGCCTGCTCGCCGTGCTCACCCCCATCGCCGTGGGCTTCTCCCTCGGCGTGGGCGCGCTCGGCTCCTTCCTCGCCGGTGCCATCGGTACGGGCACCCTGATGGCGGTCTTCCTCGCCAACTCCGGTGGCGCGTGGGACAACGCGAAGAAGCTCGTCGAGGACGGCCACCACGGCGGCAAGGGCAGCGAGGCGCACGCCGCGGTCGTCATCGGCGACACGGTCGGCGACCCGTTCAAGGACACCGCCGGACCGGCGATCAACCCCCTGCTCAAGGTCATGAACCTGGTGGCGCTGCTGATCGCACCCGCGGTCGTGCAGTTCAGCTACGGCGGGGACAGCAGCCCGATCGTGCGGGCGATCGTCGCGGTCCTCTCGATCGGGGTGATCATCGTCGCGGTGTACATCTCCAAGCGCCGCGGCATCGCCGTCGGCGACGAGCCCGAGGGCGGAGCCGCCGAGCGGGTGGCCCAGCCGGCCGACCCCGCGACGGTCTCCTGACCCGAGGTCCGGTCAGCGGTACGGGTAGGGCCGGGCAGGGCCGGCCGGTACGCCCGAAAGGCGGATGGGCGGCGCGGACTCACGCGCCGTCTGTCCGCCTTTGTGCGTCTGCGCAGGGCGGGCGTGTATCTTCCGGGCCGAGAGCCTTCGAAGGGACCAATCCGGTGAACAAGAAGATTGCGGCCGCGTTGTCGGGCGGTGCGGCACTGATGCTCGTCCTGTCCGGATGCGGCGGCGGGGACGATACTGACCAGAAGGCCAGCTCATGGGCCAAGAAGGTCTGTGACCAGTGGCAGCCTCAGATCCAGAAGATCGAAGCCGCCAACGTCGAGATCAAGCGGGTCGCCTCGGAGAGCAGCAAGCCCGACGAGGTCCAGAAGACCGACTCGGCGGCGTTCGCGACCATGACCGAGTCGTACAAGGCGATGGCGGACGCCCTGCGATCGGCGGGCGTTCCGCCGGTCAAGAACGGCTCCGCGACCCAGGAGGCGGCTGCCAAGGGCTTCGAGACGACCTCCACGGGCTACGCCGACCTGAAGACGAAGACGGACGCCCTCGACCCCCAGGACAAGACGAAGTTCGCCGACGGCCTCAAGGAGGTCGCGGGCGGGCTCAAGGACGTGACGAAGGGCGGCCAGGACGCCCTCGCCACGCTCAAGGCGGGCGGCCTCGGCCCGGCGATCAACAGCCAGAAGGGCTGCCAGGTCGCGGCGGCGCCGGCGTCCGGCCAGTAGCACGGTCGGTCACCAGCACGGCCGGCCCGCGCGGGCGGTGCTGCGCGCGGTACGTCGCTCAGGGCGGTCGGGGTCCCGGAAGGGGCCGCGGCCGCCCTTTTGCGTTCGCGGCCCGGTGTGATCGGCAGGACGGGTCCCAGCGGACACAATGGGACGCGTGAGTACCACCAGCCTCCCCAAGCCCGAACGCGCCCCCGAGCTCCGCGCCGCCCTGCTCGCCGCCGGATTCACCGCCGACGGGCTGCTCGACCTGCTCGGCGCCCCCGCCTACGCCGCGCTGGCCCGCAGCGAGACCGTCCCCGCCCTGCGCGCCACCCGTGGCCCGGGCGACGGAGCGCTCGCGAGCCTGGTCCGGCTGTTCCTGCTCCAGCAGCCGGAGCCGTACGTGCACGCCGCGGAGGCGCTGCCCATCGAGGCGGCGCTGGCCGACGGCTGGCTGCGGCTGGAGGGCGATGAGGTACACGCCACCGTCGACGTACGCCCGTACGGCGGCCCGGACGGCGAGGACTGGTTCATCGTCTCCGACCTCGGCTGCTCCGTCGGCGGGGCCGGCGGGATCGGCAGCCGCGAGGAGGGCGTGGTCCTCGGCGTCGGCGGCGCCTCCACCACCTTGGCCGGGATCACCGTCCGCACCCCGGTCGGCTCCGCCCTCGACGTCGGCACCGGATCCGGAATCCAGGCGCTGCACGCGTCCCGGCACGCCACCCGGGTCACCGCCACCGACGTCAACCCCAGGGCCCTGGAATTCACCCGTTTGACGCTGGCCCTGTCCGGGGCCCCGGAGGCCGAGCTGCTCGCCGGGTCGCTGTTCGAGCCGGTCGGCGAGGCCACGTACGACCTCATCGTGTCGAACCCGCCGTTCGTGATCTCCCCCGGGGCCCGGCTGACGTACCGGGACGGCGGTATGGGCGGCGACGACCTGTGCCGGACCCTGGTCCAGGAGGCCGGCGCGCGGCTCAACCCGGGCGGGTACGCCCAGTTCCTCGGCAACTGGCAGCACGTCGAGGGCGAGGACTGGCGCGACCGGCTGCGCTCCTGGGTGCCGCGCGGCTGCGACGCCTGGATCGTGCAGCGCGACGTGCAGGACGTGACGCAGTACGCGGAACTGTGGCTGCGCGACGCGGGCGACCACCGGACGGACCCCGCCGAGTACACGCAGCGGTACGAGGACTGGCTGGACGAGTTCGAGGCCCGCGGGACCAAGTCGGTCGGCTTCGGATGGATCACCTTGCGCAGGACGGACGCGGCAGAGCCCTCGATCGTGGTCGAGGAGTGGCCCCACACGGTGGAGCAGCCGCTCGGCGAGACCGTCCTGGCCCACTTCGCGCGCCAGGACTACCTGCGGCAGCACGACGACGCGGCCCTGCTGGAGGCCCACTTCGCGCTGGCCGAGGAAGTGGTCCAGGAGCAGGTCGGCGCGCCCGGCGCGGAGGATCCGGAACACGTCGTGCTCCGGCAGAACCGCGGAATGCGGCGCGCCACCAAGGTCGACACGGTCGGCGCCGGCTTCGCCGGAGTGTGTGACGGCTCACTGAGCGCGGGCCGGATCCTGGACGCGATCGCGCAGCTGGTCCAGGAGGACCCGATCGTGCTGCGGGACCGCACTCCGGAGGCCATCCGGCTGCTGGTCGAGCAGGGCTTCCTGGACCCCGTGGCGGGCCCCGCGCAGTAGTCGACCCCGGAATGTAACCCGAGGTTCGCCTGCCGTATCCACAGGGCTGCGAGTCTCCTGCACAGGGGGATCCGGGGGGATCCCGAGAGCAGCCCGGGGGCAAGGGGAATCGGCGCGGAACACGGTCCGGCGATCTTCGCGGCGGCCGTGTTCCCGCTGTTCGGGGCCGCTCGGCAGGCCTGGCGGAGGCGCGTGCTCTTCCACCGTGCACTGGTGGCGCAGGGCGCGCGCCCCGTCTCGGTCGAAGCGCCGGCCGGGCTCCTCGACGGGGCCGTCAAGGCCCTGGGACCGGGGCGCCCCGCGCGGCTCCGGCACCGAGATCGAGGGACCCGGGCGGACCGGGACGCGGCCGCGGATCCGGTCCGGAAAGCCGAGGTCGCAGCAGGCCCGGGACCAGGCACGAAGGCGCGGCCAGACGGCCCCCGGGCCACCCTGCCCGGTGATCGGGAACGCCCCGGCGCGGCATCCGGGCGGCAGAAACGGCACTTGTCGGGTTACCGTTCGAGTGGCCGTTGCGGGCTTCTGCCGTTTGACACGGGGGCGGGTTGTACCGTCACACTCCGCAGCGTCGCCGTACTGCGACCGAGTGCCGACCGGAGAGAAGAGCCAAGTTGTCCCCGACTAGCGAGACCGCAAAGGGCGGCCGCCGACTCGTCATCGTCGAGTCCCCAGCCAAGGCGAAGACGATCAAGGGCTACCTCGGCCCCGGATACGTCGTCGAGGCGAGCGTCGGGCACATCCGCGACCTCCCGAACGGCGCGGCCGAGGTTCCCGACAAGTACACCGGTGAGGTCCGCCGCCTCGGTGTGGACGTCGAGCACGACTTCCAGCCGATCTACGTCGTCAACGCGGACAAGAAGGCCCAGGTCAGGAAGCTCAAGGAGCTGCTGGCCGAGTCCGACGAACTCTTCCTCGCCACCGATGAGGACCGCGAGGGCGAAGCCATCGCGTGGCACCTGCAGGAAGTCCTCAAGCCCAAGGTCCCCGTCCACCGGATGGTCTTCCACGAGATCACCAAGGACGCGATCCGCGACGCCGTCGCCAACCCGCGCGAGCTGAACCAGCGCATGGTCGACGCCCAGGAGACCCGCCGCATCCTCGACCGCCTCTACGGCTACGAGGTCTCGCCGGTCCTGTGGAAGAAGGTCATGCCGCGGCTGTCGGCCGGGCGCGTCCAGTCGGTGGCCACGCGTCTCGTCGTCGAGCGGGAGCGCGAGCGCATCGCCTTCCGTTCCGCCGAGTACTGGGACCTGACCGGCACCTTCTCCACCGGCCGGGCCGGTGACGCCTCCGACCCCTCGACGCTGGTCGCCCGCCTGAACACGGTGGACGGCAAGCGTGTGGCGCAGGGCCGCGACTTCGGCTCGAACGGGCAGCTCAAGAGCGAGGTGCTGCACCTCGACGAGGCGAACGCCCGGGCGCTCGCCGCCGCGCTGGCGGACACCTCGTTCGCCGTCCGGTCGGTCGAGTCCAAGCCGTACCGCCGTTCCCCGTACGCCCCCTTCCGTACGACGACGCTCCAGCAGGAGGCCTCGCGCAAGCTGGGCTTCGGTGCGAAGGCGACGATGCAGGTGGCGCAGAAGCTGTACGAGAACGGCTTCATCACCTACATGCGTACCGACTCCACCACGCTGTCCGACACCGCGGTGTCGGCGGCGCGGGCGCAGGTCACCCAGCTGTACGGGGCCGACTACCTGCCGGAGAAGCCGCGCGTCTACGCCGGCAAGGTCAAGAACGCGCAGGAGGCGCACGAGGCGATCCGTCCTTCGGGTGATCGTTTCCGCACCCCGGCCGAGACGGGTCTGACCGGCGACCAGTTCCGCCTGTACGAGCTGATCTGGAAGCGGACCGTCGCCTCCCAGATGAAGGACGCGGTCGGCAACAGCGTCACCGTGAAGATCGGCGGTCGCGCCTCGGACGGACGCGACGCCGAGTTCACCGCCTCCGGCAAGACGATCACCTTCCACGGCTTCATGAAGGCCTACGTCGAGGGCGCGGACGACCCGAACGCCGAGCTCGACGACCGCGAGAAGCGCCTGCCGCAGGTCGCGGAGGGCGACGCGCTCGCGGCCGAGGAGATCACGGCGGACGGGCACTCGACCAAGCCGCCGGCCCGCTACACCGAGGCCTCGCTGGTCAAGGAGCTCGAAGAGCGCGAGATCGGCCGTCCGTCGACGTACGCGTCGATCATCGGCACGATCCTCGACCGCGGCTACGTCTTCAAGAAGGGCACGGCGCTGGTGCCGTCCTTCCTGTCGTTCGCCGTGGTGAACCTGCTGGAGACGCACTTCGGGCGGCTCGTCGACTACGACTTCACCGCGAAGATGGAGGACGACCTCGACCGCATCGCGCGGGGCGAGGCCCAGTCCGTGCCGTGGCTGAAGCGGTTCTACTTCGGCTCGGAGGACGCGACCGAGGTCGTGCCGGCCGAGGGGGACCACCTCGGCGGCCTGAAGGAGCTGGTCACGGACCTCGGCGCGATCGACGCCAGGGAGATCTCCTCCTTCCCGGTCGGCGAGGGCATCGTGCTGCGCGTCGGCCGCTACGGGCCGTACGTGGAGCGCGGCGAGAAGGACGCGGAGGGCCACCAGCGGGCCGACGTCCCGGACGACATGGCTCCGGACGAGCTGACGGTCGCGTACGCGGAGGAGCTGTTCGCCAAGCCGAGCGGCGAGTTCCAGCTCGGCAAGGACCCGGTCAGCGGGAACGAGATCGTCGCCAAGGACGGTCGCTACGGGCCGTACGTGACGGAGATCCTTCCCGAGGGCACCCCGAAGACGGGCAAGAACGCGGTCAAGCCGCGGACGGCCTCGCTCTTCAAGTCCATGAACTTGGACACGGTCACCCTCGACGAGGCACTGAAGCTGATGTCGCTGCCGCGCGTGGTCGGCGCGGACGCGGAGGGCGTGGAGATCACGGCCCAGAACGGCCGCTACGGCCCGTACCTGAAGAAGGGCACGGACTCGCGGTCGCTGGAGACCGAGGACCAGCTCTTCTCGATCACGCTGGACGAGGCGCTCGCGATCTACGCGCAGCCCAAGCAGCGGGGCCGGGCCGCGGCCAAGCCGCCGCTGAAGGAACTGGGCACCGACCCGGTCAGCGAGAAGCCGGTGGTGGTCAAGGACGGCCGCTTCGGGCCGTACGTGACGGACGGCGAGACGAACGCGACGCTGCGGCGGGACGACGACGTCGAGACGATCACGCCGGAGCGGGGCTACGAGCTGCTCGCGGAGAAGCGGGCGAAGGGCCCGGCCAAGAAGGTGGCGAAGAAGGCCCCCGCCAAGAAGGCCCCGGCGAAGAAGGCGACGGCGACGAAGGCCGCTGCCGCGAAGAAGACGACGGCGGCCAAGAAGACGACCGCGAAGAAGACCGTGGCGAAGAAGGCGGCGACCAAGAAGACGGCCGCCGCGCCGGCCGCGGACGAGTAGTCGCTCGCACCATCAGCCCCGCCGGCGTTCGAGGCGCGGGGGCTCGGGGGCAGCGCCCCCGCAACGGCGCCGCACCCGGACCCTGGGCGCTCCTCGGGGTCCGGGCCCGGGGCGGAGCCCCGGAAGGTGGGTCCGGGGTCACACCCGGCCTCGTCCACAGGCTTCCGCACCCGCATAGTGCAGCGGATAGGCTGGGCGGATGACGCGAGCCGAGCAGCCGGCGGTCGTGACCGCCCCGGCGAATCCCACCTACGACGAAGCCCTAGCCGCGGATTCCCGCGAGCGTGCGGTGCGCGCACTGCTGCGCACTCCCAGGCTGCGCCGGCTGTGGAGCGCCCAGTTGGTGAGCGGCATCGGCGATGCCCTGGCCCTGCTGGTGCTGGTGCTGCTGGCCTTTCAGACAGCGGCCTCGGAAGGGGGCTTCGGCGGCGGGTACCGCGGCCAGGCCCTCGCCGTCGCCGCCGTCTTCGGGGTCCGGATCCTCGCCACCCTGCTCTTCGGCGCGGTCCTCCTCGGCCCGCTGGCCGGGCTGCTGGGCGCCGGTGGCAAGCTGGACCGCCGCTGGACCATGATCGGGGCCGACGGGGTCCGCCTCGGGCTCTTCGTCGTCGCCCCGCTGTGGCTCGACTGGATCCCGGCCCACGCGCTGATCGCGCTGCTGGCCACCGTCTTCGTCTCCGGCGCCGCCGAGCGAGTGTGGACCCTGGCCAAGGAGAGCGCGGCCCCCGCCCTGCTGCCCGCGCCGCCGCCGGAGGGGGCGACCGTACGGCCGCTCCCGGACCACCTGGACGCGCTGCGCCGGCTGACCCTGCGCACGTCCTTCGCGGCGCTCCCGATCGCCGCGGCCGCGCTGCTCGCCGCGACCCTGGTCGGCAAGGCTCTCGGCCTCGGCATCGACTGGTTCGCCGCGAACCAGGCCGCCCTCGGCTCGTACGTGGCCTCCGGCCTCTTCGCCGCCTCGGTCTCGCTGCTGCTGCCGCTGGTGCTGCCCGGCGGGGCGACCCCGCGTCCGCGTTCGCCGCTGGAGGGCCTGCGCACCCCCAAGGCGGGCGACCGGCCCGACAAGGGCCGTACGGGCGCCATCCCCCTCCTCGTCATGAGCTGCGCCGCGGTCGCCGGAGCGGTGTCCTGCGCCGTATCGGTGTCCGTACTGCACGCCTTCGACCTGGGCGGCGGCCCGGCAGCCTTCGCGCTGTTCGTCCTCGCGCTGGTCGGCGGCACCGCCGCCGGCATCCGCGCCACCCAGGCCGGCAAGGTGCTGCCCGCCCTGTCCCGCCGCCGGCTGCTGGCCCTCGCCATCGCGGTCACCGGGCTCGCGCTGCTGCTGACCGGGCTCGTCCCCGACACGGCGACCGTGCTGTTCCTCTCGCTGCTCGCCGGCACCGCCGCGGGCGTCGCGGCCAACACCGGCCACACCCTGCTGGACCAGGAGACCGAGGAGTTCCGGCGGGCCCGGATCACCGAGCACCTCCAGGCGGTCGTGCGGGTGGCCGTGGCGCTCGGCGCCGTCGCCGCGCCCGTCCTGGCCGCGGCCATCGGCCCGCACCGGCTGACCGGCGCCGAGGTCGTCTTCGCACACGGCGGCGCCGCCTTCACCCTGATGCTGGTTGGCGCCCTGCTGCTGCCGGTCGCCGTGGTGGTGCTCACCAAGGCCGACGACCGCCGGGGCGTGCCCCTGCGGCGGGACCTGCGCGAGGCGCTGCGCGGCGGGGAGCCCGCACAGGCGGCGTCCGCCACCGGGTTCTTCATCGCCCTGGAGGGCGGCGACGGGGCCGGCAAGTCCACCCAGGTCCAGGCGCTGGCCGACTGGATACGGGGCAAGGGCCACGAGGTCGTGGTGACCCGGGAGCCCGGGGCGACCCCCGTCGGCAAGCGGCTCCGCTCGATCCTGCTCGACATCTCTTCGGCCGGTCTGTCGAACCGCGCCGAGGCACTGCTGTACGCCGCCGACCGGGCGGAACACGTGGACACGGTGGTGCGCCCGGCCCTGGAGCGCGGCGCGGTCGTCATCTCGGACCGCTACATCGACTCCTCGGTGGCCTACCAGGGCGCCGGCCGTGACCTCTCCCCGACGGAGATCGCCAGGATTTCGCGCTGGGCCACCGACGGGCTCGTCCCGAACCTGACCGTGCTGCTCGACGTGTCGCCGGAGGCGGCGCGCGAGCGGTTCACGGAGGCGCCGGACCGGCTGGAGTCGGAGCCGACGGAGTTCCACGAGCGGGTGCGGTCCGGGTTCCTGACCCTCGCCGCGGCCGACCCCGGCCGCTACCTCGTGGTCGACGCGGGCCAGGACCCGGGGTCGGTGACCACCGTCGTACGGCACCGCCTCGACCGGATGCTTCCGCTCTCTGAGGCCGAGGTCGCCGCGCAGGCGGAGGCCCGGCGCCGCGCCGAGGAGGAGGCCCGGCGCAAGGCCGAGGAAGAGGCCGCCCGCAAGGCGGAGGAAGCGCGCCTGCGGGCCGAGGAAGAGGCCCGGCTGGCCCGGGAAGCCGAGGAAGCCCGGATCAAGGCCGAGGCGGAGGCCGCCCGTAGGGCGGAGGAAGAGCGGCTGCGGGCCGAGGAGGAGGCCCGGGCCCGGGCCGAGGCCGAGCGGCTGCGCCTGGAGGCCGAGGAGAAGGCGCGCGCGGCGGAGGCCGAGCGGCTGCGCCGGCAGGCCGAGGAGGAGGCCCGGCTGCGGGCCGAGGCCGAGGAACGGCGGCTGGAGAAGCAGCGGCGGGCCGAGGAGGCCCTGCTGAAGGCCGAGGAGGCGCGTCGGCTGGTGGCGGCGGAGTCGGCGGCCAAGGCGGCGGCTGCCGCGGCCGTGGCGGCCGCGGAGGCTGCTGCGGTCGCCCCGGTGGCTCCCGCGCCTGCCCCTGCGCCCGCCCCCGCCCCCGCCCCTGCGCCTGCGCCGAAGGTCGGCATGACCAAGAAGCCGGAGCCGGAGCCGGAGCCCCACCCGGGCGACGCGGTGACGGTGGAGACCCCGGTGGTCCCGGCGACTCCGGTGGCCCCGGAGGCCAAGCCGGTCAAGCGGGTCGTCCAGCCGGACGACGTCACCCAGACCGTCCCGGTGCCGAAGATCGATCCGGCCTCCGCCGCCGAGACGGCGGTGCTGCCGCCGGTGCGTCCGGTCGACGAGACCGCGGTGCTGCCGCCCGTGCGTCCGGCCGCCCCGCAGGCGCCGCAGTCCCCGCAGGCGCCGCAGGACAGTGGTACCGGGCGCGCCCGGTCCGCCACGCGGCCGACGGCCCAGCGCCCCGAGGAGAACCCGGCCGACCGGGTGCCGTCGGGCATCTTCCGGGACTCCGGCAACGACCGGACGCGGGAGCTCCCCGTCGTCGACGACGAGGGCCGGCCGCGCCGGCCGCGCCCGGACTGGGCCGAGGAGACCCCGCTGGACGACCTGCCGACGCTGGCGGACGAACTGCTGGGTCGCCACCGGGACGACGAGGACGGCGACGAGGGCGACCGGGGACCGCGCCGCCGCCGCTGACCTCGACGGGGACGGGATTGTCAGTGCCGCCCGCCACAATGGGTGCACGGAGAGTGAAAGGTGGTGGGCGGGATGCCCGTATGGGACGACCTGGTGGGACAGGAGCGGGTCCGGGCGCAGCTGGCCGCCGCCGCTCGCGACGCCGACGCGCTGGTCACGGCCATCACGGCCGGGACCGAGCCGCCCGCGGCGTCCAAGATGACCCACGCCTGGCTGTTCACCGGTCCGCCCGGATCCGGGCGGACCGCCGCCGCCCGGGCCTTCGCCGCCGCCCTCCAGTGCACCAGCCCCGACCGCGCCCTCGGTGGTGAGCCCGGCTGCGGGTTCTGCGACGGCTGCCACACCACGATGGTCGGCACGCACGCGGACGTCTCCACCGTCGTCGCGGTCGGCAGCCAGATCCTCGTCGACGACATGCGGGACACCGTCCGCAAGTCCTACACGTCCCCGGCCACCGGCCGCTGGCAGGTCATCCTGGTCGAGGACGCCGAGCGGCTGAACGAGAAGTCCGCCAATGCGGTCCTCAAGGCCGTGGAGGAGCCCGCGCCCCGCACGGTCTGGATGCTGTGCTCGCCCTCCGTGGAGGACGTGCTTCCGACCATCCGCTCCCGCTGCCGCCACCTCAACCTCAGCACTCCCTCGGTCGCCGCCGTCGCCGACATGCTGGTGCGGCGCGACGGCGTCGAGCCGACGGCGGCCCTGGCGGCCGCCCGGGTCACCCAGGGGCACGTCGACCGCGCCCGTCGGCTGGCCACCGACGAGGCGGCCCGGGAGCGCAGGGCGACGGTCCTGAAGCTCCCGCTCCGGGTGGACGACGTCGGGGCCTGCCTCAAGGCCGCCCAGGAGCTGGTGGACGCCGCCGCCGAGGACGCCAAGCAGGTCGCGGAGGAGGTCGACGCCAAGGAGACCGAGGAGCTGAGGACCGCGCTCGGCGCCTCAGCGGGCGCCGGCAGCCGGATGCCGCGCGGCACGGCGGGCGTGATGAAGGAGCTGGAGGACCGGCAGAAGCGCCGTCGCACCCGCACCCAGCGCGACACCCTCGAACTGGCGCTGACCGACCTCACCAGCTTCTACCGGGACGTCCTGGCCCTGCAGCTCGGCTCGTCCGTGGCCATCGCGAACGAGGAGATACGGCCCGACCTGGACCGGGTCGCCCGCGCCTCGGGCCCCGAGCGGACCCTGCGCCGGATCGAGGCGATCATCGCCTGCCGGGATTCCCTCGACCGCAATGTCGCCCCGCTCCTCGCGGTCGAGGCGATGACGATGGCCCTGCGCGCGGGCTGACCGCGTCCGGGCAGCCGGGGGGTGGTCCACACCCGGTTGACTGGCTCACCCGTGCGGGCGAACCGGTCGTGGGGGCTGGGTAGCGGCCGGTCCGTGCCGGTCCCGGCACGGACCACGGAAGGCGTGCGGCCGTCCGGTCCCGGACCGCCTGCTGACGTCCTCCGGTAAGACGTAGGCTCCGGAGATGGACACCAGTCGCCTGCTGCGCACCACCGGAACCGTGATCGCAGCTGCCGGGCTGCTGCTCTCCGGCTGCACCTCGGGCGGGCCGGGGGAGCCCCGGGCCGCCGCGTCCTCCCCACCGGAGTCCGCCACGGCCGCGGCGCAGCCGTCCCCCGACGCGGCCGCGCTGCGCCCGTACTACGCGCAGAAGCTGACCTGGCGCGACTGCGGTGTCCCCGGATTCCAGTGCTCCACCATGAAGGCCCCCCTGGACTATGCGAACCCCGGATCCGGCCAGGACGTCGACATCGCGGTGTCGCGCCGTACGGCCACCGGTCCCGGCAAGCGCCTCGGCTCGCTCGTGGTCAACCCGGGCGGCCCGGGCGGCTCCGGCATCGGCTACCTCCAGGCGTACGCGGGCATCGGCTATCCCGCGGCCGTCCGGGCCCAGTACGACATGGTGTCCTTCGATCCGCGCGGGGTGGAACGCAGCAGCCCCGTCGAGTGCCTGAGCGGCCCGGCCATGGACAAGTACACACAGGTGGACCAGACGCCGGACGACCCGGCCGAGCGGGCCGAGCTGGTGAAGGCCTTCAAGGAGTTCGCGGCCGCCTGCCAGACGAATTCCGGGCGGGTCCTGCCGCACGTCTCCACCGTCGACGCCGCCCGGGACATGGACCTGCTGCGCGCGCTGCTCGGGGACGAGAAGCTCAACTACGTCGGGGCCTCGTACGGCACCTTCCTGGGCGCCACGTACGCGGACCTCTTCCCGGGCCGGGTCGGCCGGCTGGTCCTGGACGGGGCGATGGACCCCGCCCGGCCCGCGCTCGAACTGAACCGGGACCAGACGGAGGGCTTCAACACGGCCTTCACCGCCTTCGCCAAGGACTGCGCGAAGCAGCCCGACTGCCCGCTCGGCAAGGGCGACCCGAACGCGGTGGAGGCGCGCCTGAAGGACTTCTTCCGCAAGGTCGACGCCCAGCCCGTGGCGAGCGGCGACCCGGACCGCCCGCTGGGCGAGGCCCTGGCGACGACCGGGGTGATCGCGGCGCTGTACGACGAGAGCGCCTGGCCGCAGCTGCGCGAGGCGCTCAGCTCGGCGATGAACGGCGACGGGTCGGGCCTGCTGAGCCTGGCCGATTCCTATTACGAGCGCGAGGCGGACGGCAAGTACGCCAACCTGATGTTCGCGAACGCCGCCGTCAACTGCCTCGACCAGCCCCCGGCCTTCAGCGGCCCCGAGGCCGTCGACACCGCCCTGCCGTCCTTCGAGAAGGCCTCCCCGGTCTTCGGCGCGGGCTTGGCCTGGGCCGCGCTGAACTGCACGTACTGGCCCGTGAAGGCCACCGGCAAGGCGAGGGAGCTGACCGCGAAGGGCGCCGCACCGATCGTGGTGGTGGGCACCACGCGCGACCCGGCGACCCCGTACAAGTGGGCCAAGGCGCTGGCCGGCCAACTCGACTCGGGCACGCTCCTCACCTACGACGGCGACGGCCACACCGCGTACGGGCGCGGCAGCACCTGCATCGACACCGCGATCAACCGCTACCTCCTGGAGGGCAAGGTCCCGCAGGACGGCAAGAAGTGCTGAGGCCGCCGCACCGGTAGGCGGCTTGCTCCCGGCGGGCCGCGGACGGTGTCGACCCGAAGTGCGTGCAGGTCGTGATCCACGCCGAGGACGACGACTGCTCCGGCCCGTGGATGTTCCACGACGGGGCGCTGGTGGAGGTGCCGCTGGCGCGCACGGAGCGGTTCCACCGGCCGGCCCCGCCGACGCAGGAGTTCCCGTCCGATCCCGGGTCCCTGTGGCGCACGGACGGTGAGCGGCTCCGGCTTCCCGAGCGGACCCCGGTGCACCTGCGGGACCCACGTCCGGCTCGGTAGCGAAACGTGCCGGTTATGAGGTGATCGCCCCGATCTGTGACCTACGTCGCGTCGCTGCGAAACCTGGTTCGGGGCACCCGTCCAGACCCTGTAGACTTGGCGCCGCTGCTGATGAGCGCCCCTCTTCGAGGGAACACTTGTCTGACCAGCGGTGCCGCCTTAGCTCAGTTGGCCAGAGCAACGCACTCGTAATGCGTAGGTCTCGGGTTCGAATCCCGAAGGCGGCTCAAGCGAAGCCCCGGGAATCACTCGCCGTGACCCGGGGCTTTTGCTATGCCCGGGCCGATCGGGGGCGGAGCGCGATGATCTTCTTGCCCTCGTGCGTGCCCATTGCGTGCCCGTCCGGCTGAGCGCCTGCGAGGGTGGCCTGCCCGTCAGATCGATCGGGCTCGGCCCGCAGCGCCTGCTCGATCCGGGGTCGACCTCCTGCCCGGCCCGCGCTGCTCCCGGCGAGGAGTACTGCGGGGTGCGGTCTTCACGTCGGTGCGGTCCGAGGGTGCGGTCGCCCGTCCTTGAACGGGCGCGGGCCCTGGCCTTCAAATCGGTTCGCTCCAGCCAGAGTTGTCTCCTCGGCGTGCCTCCTGCACCTCCGTCGCGGAGGCTTGTTGACGACGCGGGTCGCGCGCTAGCCTGGTGATGGGTCTCACACAGGGGAAAGCCCCGTGGACGCCGAATTGGGGGATGCACACGACAGAACACACAGCCCACCTGGTCAAGTAGGGGCAGGAGCGGGAGATGCCGGGCTGCACGCAGCTCCGGATGAATGCACTCCAGCTATGACCGCGCCCGAAGCGCAGGTGGACGTACTCGTCGCCGAGACCGGCGATCAGTGTGCTGTGGTGTTTCCGCCGTGCCCAGGGGTCTTCGTGTGAGGGTGCGCGTCGTGGACTTCCACAGCCGATCCGGAAAGGGCCGATCTGTGGTGTCCGTCATCGACCTTCTGAGTCCCAGGCACTTGCTGGCAGCGCTTCGCCTGATCCCGCTCATCCTGGTGTCCGTGCTGCTCGCTCCCGCGTGGCTTGCCTGGATCTTCCTTCCTCCGTCACGCCACGATGCGCTGATTCAAGTAATGCAGAAGCTGATCGAGTGGACCCGAGCGGCCAAGTAGCCGTTCGGCGTACCGACTCGCGCGGCCCCCCGGCGGCGGACGGTGCCCGCCGCCGGGGGGGTGCCTCTATGTCCTTCGTCAAGGACGTGGTGCCGGGTGTGAGGCTGTTTGGGGTGGTCATGCGGCGAGGGTGACGGTTGAGGTTCTGGACTCGTAGAAGGTGCCGTCGCGGAGCATGGCAAACAGGACGCTGATGCGTTGGCGGGCGAGCCGCAGGAGTGCCTGGGTGTGGGTCTTGCCGCGGGCTCTTTGCCGGTCGTAGTAGGTGCGTGAAGCCGGGTCGGCGTTCATGCAGGCGAAGGCGGAGAGGAACATGGCCCGTTTGAGCTGCCGGTTTCCGCCGCGGGGTGCGTGTTCGCCGTGGATCGAGGTGCCCGACGACTTGGTGGTGGGGGCGAGGCCCGCGTAGGAGGCGAGGTGGGCGGCACTGGGAAAGCCGGTGCCGTCGCCGACGGTGACCAGCAGGACTGCGGCGGTCCTGACTCCGACTCCCGGCATCGAGGTCAGGACCGGGTGAAGAGGGTGGGCCTCCAGCAGGGTGCTGATCTGGGTTTCCATTGCCCGGCGCTGGTCATGGACCGCGGCGAGCGAGGCGGCCAGGGACGGGATCACGATGTCGAGGGTGCCCGTGCCTGGAACGATGACGGTCTGCTCGTCGAGAGCGTCGAAGACCTCGTCGATCAGCCTCTGTGCCATCCGCGGGGCCTTGGGTCGGATGAGTTCGACGAGTCTGCGGCGGCCGGCCTTGCGCAGTGCGGCCGGGGATCCGTATCGCTCGAGGAGCCAGGTGACGGCCCGGTGGTCCAGTCGCGGGCCGAGCACGCGCTCCAGCGACGGGTGGAACTGGGTGAGCAGGCCCCGTATCCGGTTGGAGGTGCGGGTGGCTTCTGCGGCGAGGTCCTGATCGAAGCCGGTCAGCACCGTGAGCTCGGCGGTGATCTCGTCGGTCAGCTCCAGCGAACGCAAGGTGTGGGGCATGGTGCGGGCGGCGTCCGCGATGACCGCGGCGTCCTTCGCGTCGGTTTTCGCCTCTCCCGGGTAGAGGTCGGCGATCCGTCGCATGGCCAGTCCGGGCAGGTAGGCGACCTGGCAGCCCGCGTCCCGGGCGACGGTCAGGGGCAGAGCACCGATCGAGGCCGGCTGGTCCACGATCACCAGCACCGTGCCGAACTTCGCGGTCAGCTTGTCGAAGACGGCCCGCAGTTTCGGTTCGCTGTTGGGCATCGGCTTGTCGAAGACTTTCTTGCCCGCCGGCGTCAGTCCGTGGCCGTGGTGAGCTGTCTTGCCGACGTCCATACCCAGGAAGACGCCCACATCGCCGGTGTCTAACATCGCACCCCTCCCGGGTGGTTGACCGTGCCGGCCTCGGCGGTGGCACCGTGCTCGCGCATCCACGTTATGCAGACCTGCCGCCCGCGAACTGCCCGGCATTGCGCCAGGCCAGGCGGTGGCCGGACCTCTCATCAGCGTCTCCGACGGCACCCCACGGGCCCGGCGACACCACCCCCCAGGTCATGCCTTCGACAGAGGGGACACAGTCATACCGGGCCCGGAGGCCAGCGGCCCCATTGCAGGACCGCGAAAAACATAACGGGGGGCGTGCCCCCCTGGTCCCCGGCCGCGCCGGTCCTGCGGACGATCGCCACCACGACGGCGCGAACGTGGTGGTCGGTGGTGGCCTCCGCCCGCTGCTCGGCCTCGATGCCGCGCGGCGCGTACGGGTCGGACCCGAGGGCGGTCACGAGTCTGTTGCGGGTCCGCTTCTGTTCCCGTCTGAGAGGCGGTACCGGCCCACTTCCGGGTCTGCGGGGCCGTCCGTCCCGAGGTCCCTGCGCATGGCTTCTCGTGGTTGCGCATTCTCCCGCCAGAGCTCCGCGCGTCAGATCGGGTAGGAGACGCCTCGAAGCCGCGGCTCCTCCACGGGCCTGTCGCGCATCACGGCTCCGTCGAGGTCCCGTCCGCCACGGTTGCGCCCGCTCAGCGCGGCGCCGGCGCGGCCCGCGATCGGCTGGGCCCGCAGATGAGGTCACCGGGCCGTCGGGTCGGCGCGTCCGTGGAGGTGTGGCGTGGGGCGGTTCCCCGTTGTCGTCAACGGGGAAGAGCAGCACTCGACCTGGGCCGAGGGGCGCGAAGTGCCCCTCGGCTGGCGGGGCACGGGTGTGGCCGGGACCAAGGAGGAGTGCCGAGTTGGCCCTCGCGGACGGCCGCGGACGGCCGCGGGCGATCACGGCCCGGGGCCGGGGTCCTTCGGGTCGCCCGCCAGCCGGACCGTGCTCAGGATGCGCATGATCAGGGCGTCGTCGACGGCGCCCGGGACGCCGGTGCGGCCGTAGAAGTTCCAGGAGACGAGGTCGCCCCGGGAGTTCTTGAAGCCGAAGACGACCGCCTGGCCGTCGCCCGCGCAGCGGTGGGGCCGCGGGGCGCCCGAGGAGCGGGCCTTGACGTAACTCCCCTTGACCCCCGACTTCGTGGTGTACTCCACCGGCCCGTCCGCCTTGACCACGCTCTTGTCCGGCTGGGTGTAGGCGGCGTAGACCCAGGTGGGCGCCTCCTTCACGGCGATGTCGGCGGGGTCCTTGGCGCCGCCGGCGCCCTTGGTGCCGACGTTGCCGAGCCGGACGTCCGTGACCTGGCCGTCGCCGTCCGCGTCGATGCTGCACCACTGGGACTTGTAGAAGGCCGGGGCCGTGTGCCCGATGAGGACCTTCTCCCGGTCCTTGCTGTCCTCGTAGCCGCTGAAGATCTGGGGCTCGAGGACCTCCCACCCCGGCGGGACGTCGAACGCGGTGCCGTGGGTGGGGTTGATCACGGTCTTCCAGCCCGCGACGAGCGGCTTCGTCGGGTCCGCCGCCGACGCCGCCACGGCCGCCCGCGCACGGTCCCGGTTCTCGCGGACGCCGAGTACGACGCCGGTCGCGGCGGCGGCGACCGCCAGGGCGGTCAGGGCGCAGATCCCGACGACGAGCCGTCTTCTGCTGGTCCGGCGCCCGCCGCCGGGCTCGTGCGGCGGCGGGAAGGGCGGGGGCGGGTACGGGCCGCCGCCGGGGTGACTCGGCTGGTGGTACGGATTGTGCACGGTGCCCCTCCTGGTACCTGCCTGCCCTACTTGCCGAAGGACAGGATCGCTCGGCTCGCCTTGCGCGGCTCCGGGCTGTAGACCCGGCCGTTGAGCAGGAACAGCCGTCCGCCCGCCCACGCGATGCGGATGCCGTGGGGGTAGAAGACGCCCTCGGCGCCGCGGGCCGCGGCCGGGCTCTGCAGGACCGGCTGCGCGGCCCCGTCGGCCGCGGCGAGGGAGACGACGGCCCCCGCCTCGTCGTTGCCGGGGGTGACGTACGTGAGGACCCGGCCGTCCTCGACGGCCAGCGGCCACATGGTGCGCCCCTTGGGTTGCTCGGCGGTGCGCCACCGCTCCTTGCCGGTGTTCAGGTCTACGGCGACGACCTGGTCGGTGACCTCGGTGTCGAGGGTGGTGCCGGGCTTGCCCGCGCCGATGTAGAGGGAGTCGGCGTCGGCCGCGGCGGCGTAGCACTCCTGGAAGCCGCTCGCGTTGCCGAATCCGTTGCACCGGCCGCTGACCCCGAAGGCGGGGGAGCCCTGCGAGCGGACCGTGCCGTCAGCGGCGAACGCCGTGAGGTTCCAGGTCTTCTTGTCCTTGTGGTGCGCGGCGATCACCAACGGGTCGATGGAGAGCACCCGGCCGACCGTCCAGTCCTGGGCGTACTTGTAGCTCCACCGCGCGCCGCCGGTGGCCGGATCCAGCTCCTCGACCACCGCCTGTCCGGGTGCGCGGACGTCGTTCGGGTCGGGGCAGTGGCGGATGCCGATCAGCCGCGAGCCCCCGGCGACGGCGGACGGGTAGCAGCCGTTCGGGCTCGACGTGCCGAAGAGCTTGTGGCCGTCGGTGACCGAGAAGCCGCTCATGACGGCCGCCCGGGCGACGACCACGGTGTCACCGCTGATCGCCAGCTCGAACTGCGTCGTGGTGTCGTGGGCGTTCTCCGGCGGCACCGGAACCTTCCAGCCCGCCCGCCCCGTGGCGAGGTCGATCTGCTGGAGGTGGGTGCAGCGCGAGGTCTCCGACGCGCTCTCCTTGACCCCCACGACGAGCGTGCCGTGTGCGGACGGGGCCGGCGGGACCCCGCACAGCGGGGTCTGGAGCGGGAGCTTCCACTTCTCCTGGCCGTCGGCCACCGCGTAGCCGGTGAGACCGCTCGTGATGGCGCCGACCACGGTGTCGCCCACCCGCCAGGGGCCGTACTGCGAGGTGCCGGCCCCGGCCACCTCGGCCTGGTTGTCGCGCAGCCAGACCCGGGCCTCGCCCGCCCGGATGCCGGCGTTGGGGTCGTAGGCGTCGGGTCCCCCGCCGGGGCCCTTGCCGTCGCCCCGGTCGATCGAGGGCGAACCGGAGGGTCCGGCCGGGGGCTGCGCGGACCCGCCGCGGACCGTGAGCTGGTAGGCGCCGCCGCCGATGAGGAGCAGGGCGGCGAGCAGAGCCAGGGCGGCGCCGACGGCGGCCACGGGCCGGGGCGGCCGCCGCCGGCCGCCGGATCGTGGGCCGCCGGATCGCCGGCCGCCGGATCGCGGGGCGCTCGCCGCGAAGGGTGCAGGCGCTGCGAAGGGTGCGGGCAGTGCTGGCGGCGTCGGGGGTGCGAAGGGTGCGGGCGGCGGGCCGAAGCCGTCGGGTCGCTGCTCGTCGGGTTCCGGCCACGGGCCGGAGGTACGACCGGTCATGGGGGAAGTCTGGCCGATCCGGAGATATTTCTAGAATAGATTTTTGGACGAATTCGCCGTCCCCAGCTCCGGTCGCCCGCCCCGGTGCACAGGTCTAGCGTGGAGTGGTGGTTCCTTGGCTCGGCGGGTGAGGAGGCCGGTCATGACGACGCGCTGGCGCAGTGCCGCCGTGGCCGTGGCGGCGGTCGGACTCGTGGCGGGGCCCGTGGGTGCGGGCGCGGGCGCAAGCGCGGGCACGGTGTACGCAGGGGGCGCGGTCGCGTCCGCTGCGCCTGCGCCACCTGCGCCACCCGTGCCGGCCGCTACCGTCCCGGCGCCGACCCCCACGCCCGCCTCGGACGGGTTCGCGCAGCTGACCCCCGCCGTCACCCGCCAACTGGACGCCGCGATCAAGAAGGTCCTGGCGGAGGCGAAGATCCCCGGCGTGATCGTGGCCGTGTCGGCCCCGGGCAAGGGTGACTACGTACGGTCCTTCGGCATCGCCGACAAGGCTACGGGCGCGCCGATGACCCCGAACCTGAACATGCGGATCGGCAGCGTGACGAAGACCTTCACCGTGACTGCCCTGCTGGAGCTGGTGGACGAGGGGAAGGTCGGTCTGGACGACCCGATCGGCAAGTACATCGACGGCGTCCCGAACGGCGACCGGATCACCCTGCGCGAGCTGGCCGGTATGCGGAGCGGGCTGTTCAACTACTCGGCGGACGAGGACTTCTACAAGGCGCTGACCAGCAATCCCGACCGCCCCTTCACCCCGCAGGAGCTGCTCGGCTACTCCTTCAAGCACCCGGTGCTCTTCGAGCCGAACGCCAAGTTCTACTACTGCAACACCAACCTGATCCTGCTCGGGCTGGTGGTGGAGAAGGTCAGCGGCGTCCCCCTCGACCGCTTCATCGACCAGAAGGTCGTCGCGCCCGCCGGACTGAAGCACACCGTGTTCCCCACGGGCCCGGAGTTCCCCACCCCGCACGCCCACGGCTACACGAACCAGACGGCCTCCGGGAAGGTCGAGGACGCCACCGACTGGAACCCCTCCTGGGGTTGGGCGGCCGGCGCGATGATCTCCGACCTCCCCGACATGCGCAGCTGGGCGAAGACCCTGGCCACCGGGACCCTGCTGACCCCCGCCACCCAGGCCCAGCGCCTCGACGTGGTCGACGCCCTCCCGGGCACGGGCTACGGCCTCGGCATCTTCAACGTCCAGGGTTGGATCGGGCACAACGGCTCACTGCCGGGCTACGGGTCGCTGGTCCTCTACCTCCCGGAAGCGAAGGCCACGCTGGTCGTGCTGCTCAACACGGACATCGGGTACCAGGGCCAGGAGCCCAGCACCCTGTTCGGCGAGGCGATCACCAAGATCGTGACCCCTGACCGGGTCTACACGCTCCCCGCCCAGCCGGCGTCGTGAGCCGGGCCGGCCGGCGGCCCATGTGCGCGGCGGGCCCCGGGACTTCGGTCCCGGGGCCCGCAACCGCGTGCGCGGCCCGCCCTTCGCCACGGCCGACTCCGGCCGTAGCGTAGGGAGTCGAGGGCGCCGGGGGTCCGGACGGCTCGGCACCCTCCACCCACCACGGTCCGCGGCGCGCGAAACACCCCTGAGGGAGACGCACATGAACGGTCAGGCAGTACAGCGGGACGGCCGGTCCCCGGCGGAGGACTCCGCTCCCGTGGTCTCGGTCCGTGCGGCCGGCGAGGCGGACGTCGAGACCGCGGCCGTGCTGTTCCGCGGCTACCTCGACTTCTACGAGGTGGACGTCGAGGACCCGGACGCCCCGCGGGCCTTCCTGGCGGAGCGGATCGCCAAGGACGAATCGCTGGTGCTGCTCGCCGATGTCCCGGAGGCCGGAACGGTCGGCTTCGCGCAGGTCTACCGCGGGTTCTCGTCCCTCTCCCTGCGGACCGCCTGGGTCCTCAACGACCTCTACGTCGCCCCGGCCGGCCGCCGCACCGGAGCCGGCCGGGCGCTGCTGCGCGAGGTGCTGCGCCGGGCCCGCGAGGCCGGGGTGTCCGGCGTGCAGCTGGAGACCGCGTACGACAACACCGTCGCGCAGGGGCTGTACGAGGCGGAGGGCTTCGTCCGGGAAGAGTTCCACGTGTACTTCCACGACCTGGGCTGACCGGCCGGCGGCAGGAGTACCGAAGGGGACGGCGGCGGAAAAGGCGGCGGGGGATGAAACATTCTCCGCCGCCATCGCGTCACAGGGGTGGGACGGACGCGAGGGGGGAGCAGATGCGTCAGGGGCGCAGGGACGGGTTCCGTGAGTTCGCCGCGGGCCGCTCGGGCCCTTTGTACCGGTCGGCGTGTCTGCTCGTGGGTGGGGACACCCACCTCGCGGAGGACCTGGTGCAGGAGACCTTGGGGCGGATGTACCAGCGGTGGGGCCGGATCTCCCGCATCGACAATCCGGCGGCCTACGCCCAGACGGTGCTGGTACGGGCCTTCCTCACGCACCAGCGCCGTCGTTCGGCGGGGGAACGGCCGGTCGGGGAGCTCCCCGACACGGGTGCGCCCGCGCCGGGCGGCGGGGATCCGGCGCTGCGGCTGACGCTGCTGGAGGCGCTGGGGCGGCTGGCGCCCAAGGACCGGGCGGTGCTGGTGCTGCGCTACTGGGAGGACCGCAGCGTCGAGGAGACCGCCGACGCGATGAACGCCTCCTCGGCGGCGGTCCGTACCCGGACCTCGCGGGCGCTCGCCCGGCTGCGGGAACAGCTGGGCGGCAGCCTCACCGCCTTCGTGGACCGCTGAGACCGACGGTCCGCTCCCTCCCCCGACTCCACCCGGCAAACGGAAGGTCTGGCTCCCTATGTCCTTTGAAGACGAACTCGCCGAAGCCCTCCGGCGCACGGGGGAGGGCTTCGCGGTCGACCCCGGGGCCCTCGCGCAAGCGGGTGAGCGGCGCGGCCGGCGACTGGCGCGCCGCCGGGCCGCCTTGGCCGGTGGATCCGTGCTGGCCCTGGCCGTCATCGTCACGGCGGCGGCCTACTCCGGCGGCCTGTTCGGCGGCTCCGGGGCCGAGGGCGCGGTCCACGTCGCGGCGCCGCCGCCGACCCCGCCGGGCAACGGGCGGCTGACCGGCACCGGCGCGGTCACGGCCGAGCAGATGATCGCCAACCTGAAGTCGCTCCTGCCGGGCGGTCGACTCACCGAACCCGAGGCGCGGGGCACGGACGACGAGCTGGGACCGCGGGTCGGGGTCGTGTACGACGACGGGAAGGGCCCGGCGGCCATCTCCCTCAGCCTCCAGCGGGTGGACCCGTTCGGCAGCGGGTCCCGCGCGCAGACCGAGTGCGAGGACGAGAACCTGCACGCCTACGACCAATGCCGGACCGAGCAGCTGCCGGACGGCTCCCGGCTGTTGCTCCACCAGGGGTACGAGTACCCGGACCGCCGGACGGACACCAAGGTCTGGCGGGCCGTGCTGGTGACGGTGCAGGGCTTCCTGGTCGACGCGTCCGAGTGGAACGCCGCGGCCGACAAGGACGCCCGCGTTTCCCGGACCGACCCGCCGCTGACCATCGAGCAGTTGAAGACCCTGGTCACGTCGGACACGTGGCACCCGGCCCTGAACGACCTGCCGGCGGCCGATCCCGAGCCGGCGCCCCGGCCGGAGTCGCTCGCCCTGCGGGACCGGAAGGCCGTGGACGCCCTGGAGCAGCTGATGAAGCGGTTCGAGATCACCGTCCCGATCGCCTCCAAGGGCGGGCAGGGGACGTACGGCTACGTCGTGCTCGACGACGGCAAGGGCAAGTCCCTGGTCCAGATCAACGTCCAGTCGAACGCGGACCCCTCGGGCTTCACGGGGAACTCCGCCGTCGCCCCGGGCCCCGACGGGACCAAGGTGAAGGTCACGGCGGGGCCCGGGGAGAAGAACAGGGGCGTGACCCAGTGGAAGGTGGACACCCTGCGCAAGGACGGGCTGCGCGTGGTGGTCAGCGCCTTCAACACGGCGGACCAGAACGGCCCGGCCACCCGCCCCTCACCCGCGCTGACGATGGGGCAGCTGCGGCAGATCGCGCTCGCCCCGGAGTGGAACGTGGGCACGCCGGACCGCTGACCGCCCTCACTTGGCGTCCGCGTAGCACTCCACGACCGCCGTCGTGAACGGGAAGCGGACCGGGGTGTCGCCGAAGGCGATCCGGCCGGCCCGTTCGCCGGCGGCCCGGATCGCCTCCACGACGGCCCCGGCCTCCTCGGCCGGGCAGTGCACGATCACCTCGTCGTGCTGGAAGAACACCAGCTCGGCCCGCATTCCGGCGGTCGCCTGCCGCAGGGCCGCGAGCAGCAGCAGGGCCCAGTCGGCCGCACTGCCCTGGACGACGAAATTGCGGGTGAACCGGCCGCGGGCCCGGGTGTTGGTCGAGGCGTAGCTCGGGGTCCAGCCGTCGTCCCGGTCCTGCGGGGTCCCGGCCCCGCCCTCCCCGTACCCCTCGCCGGGGTCGACGCCGCCGTCACCGGCCTCGTCCCCCTCGCCGGAACCGGCCGGCGGCGGACAGGTGCGGCCCAGCCAGGTCCGTACGAGCCGGCCCTCCTCCCCGGCCTTCGCCGCGTCGTCCACGTACGCGACGGCCCGGGGGAAGCGGCGGCGCAGCGCGGCCAGGTTCTTCAGGCCGTCGCCGGAGGTCTGGCCGTAGACGGCGCCGAGCACGGCGAGCTTGGCCTTCTCCCGGTCGCCGGAGAAGCCCTGGCGGGAGACCGCGGTGTAGAGGTCCGAGGCCTCCCCGGCCACCTCCATGAAGGCGGGGTCGCGGGAGATCGCGGCGAGCACGCGCGGCTCCATCTGGTCGGCGTCGGCGACGACGAGCCGCCAGCCGGGGTCGGCGACCACGGCCCGGCGGATCACCTTGGGGATCTGCAGGGCCCCACCGCCGTTGGTGACCCAGCGGCCGGTGAGCGTGCCGCCGGGGATGAACTCCGGGCGGAAGCGGCCGTCCCGGACCCAGTCCGTGAGCCAGGCCCAGCCGTGGGCGGTGTAGATCCGGTACAGCTTCTTGTACTCGATCAACGGCTCGACGGCGGGATGGTCCAGCTCCTGGATCTCCCAGCGCCGGGTGGACTTGAGCTTGATCCCGGCCCCGGCGAAGGCCTTGATCACGTCGGCGGGCAGATCGGGGCGCACGCGCCTGCCGAAGGCGGCGGACACGCGGTCGGCCAGCTCGGCGAGGCGCCGGGGCTCCCCGCCGCCCGCGTACCGCTCACCGAGCAGCTCGGTCAGCAGGGCGCGGTGCACGTCGGCCCGCCAGGGCAGGCCCACGCGGTTCATCTCGGCGGCGATGAGGAAGGCCGCCGACTCGGCGGCGGTGAGCAGCCGCATCCGGTCGGGGTGGGCGGTGGCGGCGAGCCGCTCCGCCTGGTCGGCGTGGATGGCGAGCAGCGCGTCCAGGGGGACCGGGGCGGGTTGCGGGTCGAAGAGGGAATCCTGGGCGCGGGGTTCGGCGGCGCGCGGGCGCGGATCGGGCGGCACGGGGGCGTCGGTGAGCCGGGCCCAGGCGGCGGCCGCCGAGCGGGGCTCTCCGAAGCGGCCCTCGTGGCCGAGGAGCAGCAGCTCGGCGTCCTCGATGTCGTGGCACCGCTCGACGCGTGCGCCGGCGGCGAGCAGGCGGGGGTACACGGCCGCGGTGGACCGCCAGACCCAGCGGGTGCCGGGCGGGGCGGAGCGGATCGCCTCGGCGGGGTCGCGGACGCGGAGCCGGACTCCGTCCGTGGGGGGTACGGGCGCGGCGTGCCACCACCCGTCGCCGTCCTCGGCGAGGGCCCACCGGGGAGTGCGGTCGCTCATGGGTGCGAGTGTCCCACCGGGGTCTGACAGTGGCCGCGCGGCGGCCGTCGGCCGGGCGCGGCGCCGTTGCGGGGGCGCTGCCCCCCCCGGACCCCCGCGCCTCAAATGCCGGCGCGGCTGGGATGGGCGGTTGCGGCGTATACCTCCAGGGCCGGGCGCGGCGGGTGGCCGAGGAGGTGGTGCAGGGTGCCCGTGTCCGGGGCGTCCAGGAAGCCCGCGGCGACGGCCGAGTACGTGGCCACCAGCATCGGGGGCTGGAAGGGCGCCGCGTCGGCGCCGGAGAGGGCGCTGCGGGCCCGGGCCAGGGAGCCCGGGGCGTAGCGGGCGCCCACCGCCGCGGCGAGGTCCGTTCCGCCCAGCGGGCGGTCGCCGACCAGCTCGTAGACCTGCCCGGCATGCGCGTCGGGTGCCAGGGCCACCCGGACCGCCACCTCCGCCAGGTCCTCCCGCGCGACCGCCGCCAGCCGGCCGGTGCCCAGCGGGGCGGTGATCACCCCGTCGGGCCCCGGCGCGGCGAGCGCGGCCAGCAGCTCCGCGTACAGGCCGTTGCGCAGGACGGTCCAGGCCAGGCCGGAGCCGCGCAGGCGGCGCTCCGTCCAGCGGTGCGCCAGCGCGTACGGCAGGTGGTCGCCCGCCCCGGTGAGGCTGGTGTAGACGACGTGCCGCACGCCGTCCCGCTCGGCGGCCGAGACGGCGGCCCCGTGCCGTGCGATGACCTGGTCGTCCTCGCCGTAACCGGCCGAGATGAGCAGCAGGGTGTCCACACCGGTGAAGTCGAGGGAGTCCGGGTCGTCGAAGTCCACCCGGACCTGACCGGGACCGTCCGGGGCGCGGGTGCCGAACCGTACGTCCGGCCGGTCCGGCCGGTCCGCGCCGTCCGGGAGGCCCGCGCCGTCGGGGTGGTCCGCCAGCCGGCGCGCGATCAGTGAGCCGAGTCCGCCGGAGGTGCCGGTGATCAAAAGCATGGGAAGTCCTTCGTGTTCGTGCCGGCCGGCCTGGTTGGCTTCGGTGGCGGGAACATCGTGTGCCGAGGGGCGCACGGCGCGTAAGGAGGCACTTTCATGTCAGTAGGGCACACCGGGATAACCACCCCCGAGCCCCTGCCCGAGCCGCTGTTGAGCTGTGACGACGACTGCGGCATCCGTGACGTACTCGACCGGCTCGGCGACAAGTGGTCCGTCCTGGTCGTGGTGGAACTCGGCTCCGGCATGCGCCGGTTCAAGGAGCTCCAGCGCGCGGTCGACGGCATCTCGCAGCGGATGCTCACCCTCACCGTCCGCCGCCTGGAGCGCGACGGCCTGGTCACCCGGACCGTGCACGCCACCGTGCCGCCCCAGGTCGAGTACGAGCTGACCGACCTCGGACGCAGCCTGACCCTCCTGGTCAAGGGCCTCGCGGACTGGTCGCTGGCGCACCGCGCACGGATCGAGGCCGCCCGCCGGGAATGGGACGCGAAGGCGGACATGCCAAGCTGAGGGGTGTGAGAGACCTTGCCGAGACCGTCGACCGAGCCTTCGCCGCCGCCCTCTACGCCCAAGACGACGCCGGGCTGGACACCGGCGCCTCGCTGCTCGTCGCGGACCAGGGGGGCTGGCCCGCGGTCGGGCGGGAGCTGCTGGCGCGCGGGGAGGCGTACGTACGCCAGGGCTGGGAGCGGGGCTGGCAGCCGGCCGACGTGCTGCGGCTGGTCCGCCGGGACCTCGACGAGCGGCACCTGCGGATCACCGGGGACCTCATCGCCGCCGAGGCGCGCCGCTACGCCCGGCTCCCGGCGCGCTGGGGCGCCACCGAGGTGTGGTGGACGGGCGACGAGGAGTACGCCGACCGGCTCGCCCAGAGGGAACGGGCCGACCGGTTCACGCTGGCCACCGCCTTCCTGGAGGTGCTGCGGCTGCTGATCCGGCTGCCCTCGATAGAACCGGTGGGTCCGCTGCCCGGCGACCCGGCCGACGCGCTCGCCGAGCACGCCCACATCGAGCCGCGCATGCTGAGCCGGATCCGGGCCCTGCTCGCCAAGGCCGAGGCGACGACCTTCCCGGACGAGGCGGAGGCGCTCAGTGCCAAGGCCCAGGAGCTGATGGCCCGGCACACCGTGGACGAGGCGCTGCTGGCGGCGAGCGGCAAGGGCCCGGCCCAGGTGCCCGGCGCCTGCCGGATCGGTGTCGAGCCGCCGTACGAGGAGGCGAAGGCGGTGCTGCTCGATGCGGTGGCCACCGCCAACCGCTGCCGGGCGGTGTGGAACAGCGGCTTCGAGTTCTCCACGGTGGTCGGCTTCGAGAGCGACCTGGAGGCGGTGGAGCTGCTCTACACCTCGCTGCTCGTGCAGGGCACGGCGGCGATGACCCGCGCGGAGGCCGCGCAGCGCTCCGGCGGGCGCAAGCGGACGAAGACATTCCGGCAGTCCTTCCTACTCGCCTACGCCAGCCGGCTCGGCCACCGGCTCGCCGAGACCGCCGAGCACGCGGCGACGGAGGCCCCCGACAACCTGCCGGCCCTGGTGGCGCGCGACGTGGCGGTCACCTCGCGGGCGGAGGAGATGTTCCCCCGGACCACCACGACCCGGCTGCGCGGCGCCACCGACCACGCGGGCTGGGAGGACGGTACGGCCGCGGCCGACCGTGCCCACATGGGCGGCGGGCGGAAGCCGCTGCCCCGCTAGGGAGCGCCCGTACGCATGACCGCGGGCACGTCCGTCCCCGCGTCCGTCCCCGCGTTCGTACCCGCGCCCTTGCCCTCGTCCGTACCTGCGTCCGTCCCCCCGTCCGTACGGGAGTCCTCCGCGCGCGGGGCCCGCGCCTCCGACTTCAGGATGCGCATCGACCGGCCCAGCGAGCGGGCCGTGTCGGGGAGCTCCTTCCAGCCCCGGTCCGGGTCAGGACAAATCTGAAGAAGTCCTGAAAACCCTTGCGCTCGGCGCCACGGGCCGAGGCGCTGCGCGGCGACACGGGGCCGGCGCGCAGCCGGTACGGGAGCGACGGGTGTCACGATGGGGTGCTACCCGCGAGTAGGGACCTGTCTGTGATCAACGGACCACCCCGCGTGCACGTGCATCTGCCCGTGCAGCAGCCTGTGAACACAGCTATGATCCGGAGGAGTTGACATCTGCACTATCGGGGGCTTCCTGTGGACCACGCGTACAACGGGATGGCAGCTGCAGAACTCGCTACCTTGTTTGAGCTGACGTGGCAGAAGAGCAGACACAGCAACTCGCAGGGTTCCTGCGTGGAGTTCGCACGGCTGCCGGGAGGCGATGTCGCCATGCGCAATTCGCGCTTTCCCGACGGACCGGCGCTCGTCTACACACCGGCCGAGATCGAGGCCCTGCTCTTGGGCGTCAAGGACGGCGAGTTCGATCACCTGATCCACTGACGGAACAGCGCACCCATCACGCCATGCACGTGCACTGGCCGGGACCGATCGCAATGATCGATCCCGGCCAGTCGTCCTGTGTTCGCCCTTGATCGGCGGCTGGCGGCCGTTCAGTCCTGGAGCAGGAACAGCGCCCAGACCACCTTGCCGGTCAGCCGGCCCGCGAGCGGGTGCCAGCCCCAGCTGTCGCTGTACGAGTCCACCAGGAACAGCCCGCGCCCGGACTCCAGGTCGAAGTTCTCCTCGGTGCGCTCCGGCGAGAACGCCCCTCCGGGCCGGTCCTCGCTGGGGTCCCGCACCGCGCACACCAGTCGCGTGCTCCACCGCATCAGGTGCAGCCGTACGGGCGGCTCCGGCTCGGCGTCCGCGCCCCGTGCGTCCTCGGGCAGGGCGTGGCGCAGCGCGTTGGTGACGAGCTCGGAGACGACCAGGGCCACGTCGTCGAAGCGGTCGTCGAGGCCCCATTGGGACAGGGTCGAGCGACAGAAGGAGCGGGCTCCGCGCACCGCGTCGTAGCGGGCGGGCAGAGCGCAGGAGGCGGACCCGGAGACAGCCGTGGGGTCGACCGGGGGCAGCCCCTGCCGTAACGGCTCGAGCATGGTCGATCCATTCGTCCCCATGCGAGGCACTCCCGGGATTCGCGGGCGGAGCGGTCATCTCCGTCCAGAAAGAACTGCGGGGTGGGTCCGGCGCCGGCGCGAACAGCACGCAGGTGCGCGGGGACCATCGTTCCGAATGCCGGAGCCGGATGCAAGGGCAGATGCACGTGCACGCGCCGGACCTGTCCCCTCCCGTGACGGTTCTGACTCATTTCTTCCTACGCACACTGACGGACTTCTTTTCCCGGAGACGGGATTCCGTTACAGAACGAGTACGAGCCGATGCGTTTTGGTGGCAGACTGCGGCCCCTGGGGTACGGGGGCCCCGAGACGCTCGCGCACACCACGCGCACGCCAATGCGATGGGGAGGGCAGTACTAGTGACCGCAGAAGCAAGCGGTTCTGTGGTGCGCCGCATCCTCCTGGGCTCCCAGCTCAGGCGACTCCGAGAATCCCGCGGCATCACCCGTGAGGCGGCCGGCTACTCGATCCGCGCATCCGAATCGAAGATCAGCCGCTTGGAGTTGGGAAGGGTGAGCTTCAAGGCCAGGGACGTCGAGGACCTCCTCACGCTCTACGGAGTCACGGACAGCACGGAGCGCGAGTCACTGCTCGGGCTGGTCCGGGAGGCCAATGCGACCGGCTGGTGGCACAGCTACGGCGACGTGCTGCCCGGGTGGTTCCAGACGTACATCGGCCTGGAGGGCGCTGCCTCGCTCATCCGGATCTACGAAGTCCAGTTCGTCCACGGACTGTTGCAGACCGAGGCGTACGCCCACGCCGTCGTCAGCCGCGGCATGCCCGGCGCAACCGCCGCCGAGGTCGACCGCCGCGTCGCCCTGCGCCTGGAGCGCCAGAAGGTCCTCGTCTCCGAGAACGCCCCCGTCTTCCACGCCGTCCTCGACGAGGCCGCGCTGCGCCGCCCGTACGGCGACCGCGAGGTCATGCGCGGTCAGCTGGAGCACCTCATCGAGGTCTCCCAGCGGCCCAACGTGCAGCTCCAGGTGATGCCGTTCTCCTTCGGCGGCCACGCGGGCGAGAGCGGAGCCTTCACCCTGCTGCGCTTCCCCGAGTCCGACCTCCAGGACATCGTCTATCTGGAACAGCTCACCAGTGCCCTCTACCTGGACAAGGGCGAGGAAGTGGGGCAGTACGAGCGGGCGATGGAACGGCTCCAGGCGGACTGCCCCGATGTCGAACGGACCAGGGATCTTCTCCGCGGCCTGCTCCAACTGTCTTGAATCGCACGTAGTATGACGTCTGATCAGTGCATGATGACCGATCGGTCTCCGGTGCAGCGCACGGGTGCGCGCTCGCAGTAAGGGATGGCATGTCCATATTCAGCGACCTGGCTCACCAGTACATCGACGGCGAATGGCTGGCCGGTACCGGTTCGTGGGACATCATCGACGTCAACCCCTTCAACGGGGAGAAGCTCGCGGCCATCACGGTGGCCACGGTCGAGCAGGTGGACCAGGCCTACCGCGGCGCCGAGCGCGCCCAGCGCGAGTGGGCCGCCACCAGCCCTTACATCAGACGCGCCGTGCTGGAGCGCGCCCTGCGGATCACCGAGGAGCGCGAGAAGGAAATCGTCGAGGCGATGATCGACGAGCTCGGCGGGACGCGTCCCAAGGCCGAGTACGAGGTCTACCTCGCGATGGAGTTCATCCGCGAGTCCCTCCAGCTCGCCGTCCGGCCCGAGGGGCGGATCTTGCCCTCGCTGGTCAAGGGCAAGGAGAACCGGGTCCAGCGGCTCCCCGTGGGCGTCGTCACGGTGATCAGCCCCTTCAACTTCCCCTTCCTGGTGGCCCTGAAGTCGGTCGCCCCGGCCCTGGCGCTGGGCAACGCGGTCGTCATCAAGCCCAACCAGAACGCCCCGGTCGTGGGCGGCGGCGTGATCGCCAAGATCTTCGAGGACGCCGGGCTGCCGGCCGGCCTGCTGAACGTCCTGGTCACCGACATCGCCGAAATAGGCGACGCGCTCCTGACCCACCCCGTCCCCAAGGTCATCTCGTTCGCGGGATCGGACCGGGTCGGCCGGCACGTCGGGGCGATCGCCGCCCGCCACTTCAAGCGCACGGTCCTGGAGCTCAGCGGGAACAGCGCGCTCGTCGTGCTCGACGACGCCGACCTCGACTACGCGGTGGACGCGGCCGTCTTCAGCCGCTTCGTCTACCAGGGCCAGGTCTGCATGGCCGCGAACCGGATCCTCGTCGACGCCTCCGTCGCGGAGGAGTTCACCGAGAAGTTCACCGCGCGCGTGCGCGCCCTCAAGACGGGCGACCCGCACGAGGCCGACACCCACATCGGCCCCTTGATCAACTCCTTCCAGGCCGACGCCCTGACCGCGCTCGTGGACCAGGCCGTGGAATCCGGCGCGCAGGCGCTCGTACGCGGGTCTACGCGCGGCAACCTGGTCGAACCCACGGTGCTCGCCGGGATCCCCGAGGACTCCCCGCTGCTGAGCCAGGAGATCTTCGGCCCGGTGGCCCTGCTGGTGGTCTTCGACGGCGAGGACGAGGCCGTACGGCTGACCAACGCGACCCCCTACGGGCTGAGCGGCGCCGTGCACACCCGGGACGTGGAGCGGGGCGTCCGCTTCGCCCAGCGGATCGAGACGGGCATGATCCACGTCAACGACTCCACGATCGGGGACGAGCCGCTGGCCGCCTTCGGCGGCGAGAAGGCCTCGGGTCTGGGCCGGCTGAACGGCGAGGCCACGATCGAGGCCTTCACCACGCAGAAGTGGATCTCCGTACAGCACGGTCGGACGACCTTCCCGTTCTAGGTCTTCCGGGTCGCACCCCTAGACTCGGCCGGGCGTAGGAAGCCGCCCGGGGGAGAACGAGTTGAGCAACATACCGGAGACCGGCCGGACCCCTCGGGTCCAGAACCGTCTCGTCGTCATCCAGATCGTGGTCTTCTCGCTGTTGCTCACGCTGGGCGGGCGCCTGTGGTACCTCCAGATACGCAATGGGTCGGAGTACACGGACGAGGCGAAGAACAACCACGTCCAGCAGGTGGTCCAGCCCGCCGTGCGCGGCTCGATCCTCGACTCGCGCGGGGTCCCGCTCGCCGACAACGCGACCCACCTCGTGGTCTCCGCCAGCCGCACCGAGTTGCTGACCATGAAGGACAAGGGCAAGTCCGTCCTGACCCGGCTCGCCGGCGTGCTGGGCATGGACGCCCAGGAGGTCATCGACAAGGTCAGGCTCTGTGACGCCAAGACCAAGCAGCCCTGCTGGAACGGTTCCCCCTACCAGCCGATCCCGGTCAGCGACGAGGCCACCACCGAGCAGGCCCTGCAGATCCGCGAGCACCCCGAGGACTTCCCGGGCATCACGGCCGAGGCGACCGCCCTGCGCCGTTACGCGGCCCCGGACGCGGCCAACACCTCCCAGGTGCTGGGCTACCTCTCGCCGGTCACCGACGAGGAGATCGCCAAGGCGAAGAAGTCGGACTCGCCGTACCTGCGTTCCGACCAGGTCGGCCGCTCCGGCCTGGAGCGCACGTACGACAAGGAGCTGCGCGGCAAGGCGGGCGTCACCCGCTACGAGGTGGACAACCTCGGCCGGGTCATCGGCCAGGGTCAGACCGATCCGGCGAGGTCCGGCTCGAACATCGTGACGTCGATCGACTCCCGGGTGCAGGCGGTCGCCGAGCGCGAGCTGAACAACGCGATGGTCGAGGCCCGCAAGGTCCGGGACAAGAACACCGGGCGCAACTACGAGGCCGACTCGGGCGCCGTCGTGGTGATGGAGACCAAGACCGGCCGGGTCGTGGCGATGGCCTCGAACCCGACGTACGACCCCAACGCCTGGGTGGGCGGCATCTCCGCCAAGGACTACGCCTCCCTCACCGACAAGGAGTCGAACTACCCGCTGCTGAACCGGGCGATCCAGGGGCAGGCGGCGCCGGGCTCCATCTTCAAGGTGGTCACCTCGACGGCCGCGGTCAACGCCGGGTACCCGTTCAACAACCGCTACCCCTGCCCGAGCTCGTACTCGGTCGGCAGCCAGACCTTCACGAACTTCGAGTCGCAGGGCCACGGCGACATCACCATCGGCCGGGCGCTGGAGGTCTCCTGCGACACCGTCTACTACGCCCTCGCGGACCAGGAGTGGAAGAAGGACGGCGGGATCAAGCCGAAGAAGGACCCGAAGGACTGGTTCCTGAAGACCGCCCACGAGTTCGGGCTGGGCAAGCGCACCGGCATCGACCTGCCGAACGAGGTCCCCGGCCGGGTCCCCGACCGGAAGTGGAAGCAGGACTTCTTCGACGCGAACAAGGACGCCTGGTGCCGCGACGGCAAGAAGAACGGCTCCTTCGCCGAGAAGATCGCCTACGAGAACTGCCGCCAGGGCAACCAGTTGCGTGAGGGCGACGCCATCAACTACTCGATCGGGCAGGGCGACACGCTCGTCACCCCGGTCCAGATGGCCTCCGTCTACGCGGCCATCGCCAACGGCGGCACGCTCCACCAGCCCAGCATCGGCAAGGCGATCGTCAGCGCCGACGGCACGTCGGTCCAGGAGATCGCGCCGAAGGAGCAGGGCAAGCTGCCGATGGACGCGAAGACCCGCGACGACATCGACGAGGCCCTCGCGGGCGTCGCCACCAACGGCAGCGCGGCCTGGCGCTTCGGCGGCTGGCCGCAGAAGCAGATCCCGATGCACGCCAAGACGGGTACGGCCGAGGTCCAGGGCAAGCAGACGACCTCGTGGTTCGCCTCGTACACCGAGGACTACGCGATCGTCATGACGATCTCCCAGGGCGGTACCGGCTCGGGTGCCTCGGGACCGGCGGTCCGCAACATCTACGAGGCGATGTACGGGCTCGACCCGACGGGCAAGCAGGACCTCTCCAAGGCCCTGCTCCCGCAGCCCGCCACCGCCCTGCCGGCGATCCGCCCCGACGGGGAGATCGAAGGCAACTGAACGGCCAATGAGGACAGGATCTGACCGCATCGCTCCGTAGCGTGTGTCGTGTCGGGGGGAGGAGCCCCCCGACACGACACCCCACGCACAAGGCGGTCGGTCATGGCTCAGATTTCCACCGAAGTCCTCGGCGACGAGCGCGGCACCCTCCTCGCCTTCGTCGAAGCCCAGCGCACGGCGATCCGCGAATCGATCCTCGGGCTCAGCGAGGAGCAGGCCGCGAGCCGCCCCAGCGCCAGCGAGCTCACCCTGTCCGGTCTGCTCAAGCACGTGGCCGAGGTCGAGCTGAACTGGCTGCGCCTGGCGCAGCAGGCGCCGAACGAGCGGCAGCGCACGCAGGAGACCTGGGGCGAGGCCTTCCGCCTGGTCGACGGCGAGTCGATCCCGTCGGTCCTCGCCTTCTGGGACGAGGTCGCGGAGCAGACGGCGGCCTTCGTCGCCGCCCTCCCGAGCCTGGACGCAACCTTCCCCCTCCCGCCGGCGCCCTGGTTCCCCAAGGACGCCAAGGTCTCGATGCGCTGGATGCTCCTGCACCTGGTGGAGGAGTTCGCCCGGCACGCGGGCCACGCGGACATCGTCCGCGAGTCGCTCGACGGCACCAAGGCGATGGGCTAGACGGCGGGGGCTTAGCCTGGCCCCATGTCAGCGATCCGGCTTCTTGTCCTCGGTGCGGTCCGCCAGCACGGGCGGGCCCACGGGTACCAGGTGCGCAACGACCTGGAGTACTGGGGCGCCCACGAGTGGTCGAACACCAAGCCCGGATCGATCTACCACGCGCTCAAGCAGATGGCGAAGCAGGGCGTCCTGCACGCGCACGAGGTGGGGCCGAGCGCGGCGGGCGGGCCGCCGCGGACCGAGTACGAGGTGACGGACGCCGGCCGCGAGGAGTACTTCCGGCTGCTGCGCGAGGCCCTCGCGGCGTACGACCAGAAGACGGACGTGCTGTCGGCGGCGATCGGCTTCATGGTCGACCTGCCGCGGGAAGAAGTCCTCGCGCTGCTCCGGGAGCGGATGGCGAAGCTGGCGCTCTGGCGGTCGTCGGTGACGGATTACTACACGCCGGAGGGCGGCCCGGAGGCGCTGGGCCACATCGGCGAGATCATGCACAGGTGGGTCCACTCCGCGGACGCGGAGGCGGAGTGGACGCGGGGGCTGGTCGCCCGGATCGAGGGGGGCGCGTACTCCTTCGCGGGCGAGGGCGGCGAACCGTTCGTCGGGGTGCTGGCGGAGGGCCAGGAGAACCCGTACGCCTAATCAAGTTTGACTAGCCCGCGAGCGGGCACTACTTTTGCGGATCCTGGTAGTCAAATTTGATTAATGAGGAGTGGCTTTGGCGATCTCCGTCGAAGGTGTCCACAAGCGCTACGGCGACAAGCAGGCCCTGGCCGGGCTGGACCTGGAGGTGGCGCGCGGCACCTTGCACGCGGTGCTCGGCCCCAACGGCGCCGGCAAGACCACGGCCGTGCGGATCATGAGCACCCTGCTCCGCCACGACCGGGGGGTGGTCCGGGTGGCGGGCCACGACGTCACCACGGACCCGGCGGCCGTCCGCTCGCGGATCGGGCTGCTCGGCCAGCACGCGGCGCTCGACGAGGAACTGGCCGGGCGGCAGAACCTGGAGATGTTCGGCCGCCTCCACCACCGGGGCGCGCGCCGGGCCGGGCGGCGCGCCGACGAACTGCTGGAACGCTTCGGCCTCACGGACACCGGCCGCAAGGCGGTGAAGCAGTACAGCGGCGGCATGCGGCGCCGGCTCGACCTCGCCGCCTCCCTGATCACTGACCCGGAGGTGCTCTTCCTGGACGAGCCGACCACGGGTCTCGACCCGCGCGGCCGCGCCGAGGTGTGGGGCGCGGTCCGCTCCCTGGTCGGCGGCGGTACGACCGTCCTGCTCACCACGCAGTACCTGGAGGAGGCCGACCAACTGGCCGACCGGATCGCCCTGATCGACGGCGGCCGGGTCGCCGCCGAGGGAACGGCCGACGAACTGAAGGCCCTGGTCGGGGCGGACCGGATCGTCGTGGTCCTGCGGGACGCGGCACGGCTGGCGGAGGCGGCGCGGCTGCTGCCCGACCCCCTCGTCGATCCCGACACCCTGACCCTGAGCTTCCCGGTGGAGGACCGGATGGCGGGCCTGGCCCGGACCCTGCGGACGCTGGAGGAGGCGGGCGTCGAGGCGGCCGACCTCGCCGTCCGGCGTCCCACGCTGGACGAGGTCTTCCTGCACCTGACCGACCGTGAGGAGGTGGCCGCATGAGCGCGGCATGGGTGGTCTCGGACTCCTGGACGATGACCCGGCGCGAGCTGGCCCACTGGGCGCGGCAGCCGGTCCAAATGGTCGTCGGCCTGGTCTTCCCCGTGATGATGCTGCTGATGTTCGGCTTCCTGGTGGGCGGCGGACGCGGGATCGACGGCGAGTACGTCGAGTTCCTGGTCCCGGGGATGCTCGCCCTCACGATGGCCTTCGGGCTGGAGGCCACCCTGACGGCCGTCACCCAGGACCTGAACAAGGGGGTGATCGACCGCTTCCGCGCCATGCCGATGTCCTCGTCGGCGGTCCTGATGGGCCGCAGCGCCGCCGACATGCTCCAGTCTGCGGTGGGCCTGGCGGTCCTGGCCGCGGTCGGACTGCTGCTCGGCTGGCGCTGGCACGGCGGCGCTGCGGCCGCGCTGCTCGCCTTCGGGCTGCTCCTGCTGCTGCGCTTCGCGATGCTGTGGATCGGGATCTGGCTCGGCATGGTCGCGGGCCGTCCGGAGCTGGTGCAGGCGGTGCAGATCCTGGTGTGGCCGGTGGGCTTCCTGTCCAACGCGTTCGCCACGCCGGAGTCGATGCCGGGCTGGCTGGGCGCGGTGGTGGAATGGAACCCGCTCTCGGCGACGGCCACGGCCGTCCGCGACCTGTTCGGCAACCCGGCCGCGGCGCCCCCGTCGTGGGCCGCCGACCACGCGGCCCTGCTGGCGGTCGCCTGGCCGCTGCTGCTGCTCGCGGTCTTCTTCCCGCTGGCGGTGGGCCGCTACCGGGGACTGAGCACGTAGCCGCCGAAGGGGACTTGCACCTCACGCGGCGTGAGGAACCACAGTGAAGGGCGTACCCAAGCAGAGGAGGGAAGAGATGGGCTACTCCGTGGGCCAGGTCGCCGGTTTCGCCGGGGTCACGGTGCGCACCCTGCACCACTACGACGAGATCGGTCTGCTCTCCCCGGGCGGCCGCAGCAGCGCGGGACACCGGCGGTACGACGACGCCGACATGGACCGGCTGCAGCGGATCCTGTTCTACCGGGAGCTCGGCTTCCCCCTCGACGAGGTCGCGGTCCTGCTGGACGACCCGCAATCGGATCCTCAGGAGCACCTGCGCCGGCAGCATGCCCTGCTGACCGACCGGATCGCCCGGCTCCAGCAGATGGCCAAGGCCGTTGAGCACGCCATGGAGGCGAAGAAGATGGGCATCAACCTCACGCCCGAGGAGAAGTTCGAGGTCTTCGGGGACCAGGACCCGGAGAGTTACGCGCAGGAGGTCGAGGAGCGCTGGGGCGACACCGAGTCGTACGCCGAGTCGCAGCGCCGGGCGGCCTCGTACACGAAGGAGGACTGGCAGCGGATCCAGGACGAGTCCGCCGACTGGGGCCGCCGGTACGTAGCGGCCATGGAGGCGGGCGAACCCGCCGACGGCGAGCGCGCGACGGAGCTGGCCGAGGAGCACCGCCTGCACATCCACAAGTGGTTCTACGACTGCTCGTACGAGATGCACACGTGTCTCGGTGAGATGTACGTGGCGGACGAGCGGTTCACGGCGTTCTACGACGCGATGAAGCCGGGCCTCGCCGAGCACCTGCGGGACGCGATCCTGGCCAACGGCGTGCGCAGGGCGTAAGCGGAATGTCACGCATGCGACCCCTTCCCGTACCTGGAACTGGGTAGGGGTCGTGTGCGTTGATAATTGAAAACCGCCCGTCCCGCTGCACGTCCCCCGATCCAGGAGAGCCCGGAACCCGTGTATACGCTTGCGCTCGGCCCTACGTGGCTGTCCCCGGACTATCTGATCTCGCACTTCGGTCTGATCGGCATCCTGGTCATCGTCTTCGCCGAGTCGGGACTCTTCGCGTTCCTCCCGGGCGACTCCCTGCTGTTCACGGCGGGCCTGCTGGTCGCGGACGGGCAGTACATCAAGCAGCCGCTGTGGTTGGTCTGCACCCTGATCGTGGCCGCCGCGATCATCGGTGACCAGGTCGGCTACATGATCGGCAAGTTCTTCGGGCCGAAGCTCTTCAACCGGCCGAACTCCAAGCTCTTCAAGCGGGAGAACCTGGACAAGGCGCACGAGTTCATGGACAAGCACGGCCCGAAGGCCATCGTGCTCGCCCGCTTCGTGCCGATCATCCGCACCTTCGCCCCGATGGTCGCCGGCGCCGGCACGATGAAGTACCGCACCTTCCTGACCTACAACGTCATCGGCGGCATCGGCTGGGGAGCGGGCGTCACGATCGCCGGCTACTGGCTCGGCCAGATCGAGTTCATCAAGACGAACGTCGAGCCGATCCTGGTGGGCATCGTCCTGATCTCGGTCATCCCGGTGGTCTTCGAGGTGATGAAGGCCCGCAAGGAGAACAAGGCGAACGCCGGTGCCCAGGCGGCCGAGGCCGTGGCCGACGGCTCCGCCCCGCAGGCCCCGGGTGCGCGCGGCCGCCACGCCAAGCGCTGAGCGCCCGCCTGCGGCGCCCTGCCCGCCCGTAACGCCCCGGAGGCCCACCAGAGGCCCCGGGGCGTACGTGTGCCCGCACGGGGCCGCCCACGCCCCCGGCTCCCGCCTGCGGCAGGGTGGGCACATGATGCGATCTCTCGCCGCAGCGGGTCTGCGGGCAGTGGACGGGTGGCGCGAGCCCGTGGGGCTCATACCGCCGTTCCTCACCGGCCAGGCGCCGAGCTGTCCGCCCTGGGAGGGCCGCGTCGAGTCGGTGCTCGACGTCACGGACCCCCTGCTGCACGAGAAGGCGAACGCCGAGTGGTACCGCCTGGCGGTCGAAGGGGGGCTCTTCTCCGAGGCCGACCGCAGGTTCCTGCTCCCCCACCGTCCGGCGGAGGGCGGCCCGGTCGGGTGGCGCTGCGTCGAACTGCAGGACGACTGGGACATCATGGGCGAGGGCGCGGCCGGGCCGCTCGGCAGCGCGCCCTTGCGCCCCGAGTTCCGCATGCTTTCGCTCGACGGGAACGTGCTGTGCTTCGCCACGACGTGGCAACACTCGATCAGCACCTCGGTGCTGACGGCGCCGCATCGTTCGCGGGTCCTGCGCCGGTTCGCCGAATGGGTGGCCCAGGGGGCGGTGGACCGGGCGGACGAGCCGCCCCTGAGCACGGCGGCGCGCCGCTGGCTCGACGCTTCCGCCGGTTGAGGGACCCGGGCGCTCAGAAGCCGCGGGTCCGCTTGGCCGCGCGGCGCTTGGCGGCGCTCGTGGCCCCCGGGATGCGCATGAACAGCCGCGAGGCCTCCGACCCGAGGTTGACCCCGATCGCGATGGCCAGCGCGATGGCCGCGGCGTTCACCAGCGAGCCCAGGCCCTCGTTCAGCCGGTTCTCGGCGATCAGCAGCAGCCCGTAGTACACCGCCGAGCCGGGCAGCAGCGGGCCGATGGCGGCCGTCACGTACGGCAGGGCGGAGGCGAAGCGGTAGCGGGAGAAGAGCTGCCCGAAGAGGCCCACCAGCCCGGCGGCGATGGCGGTGGACGGTACGGGCGGGATGCCCCCCGCGTAGTGCAGGGCCCCGAAGGTGACCCAGGCGACCGCGCCGTTCAGCGTCACGATCAAGACGGTGGAGCGTTCCTGCTGGAGCAGGATCGCGAAGGTGAACACCAGCACCATCGAGGCGGCGATCTGGATCAGCGGCCGCTGCTGGATCTGGAGGACCTCCTCCGGCCGTGGCGAGGCGTCGAACTGCAACCCCACGTAGAGCACCACCAGCACGCCCATGATGATGCCGATGAAGAGGTACATGACCTCCAGCAGCCGGGCCGACGCGGTGATGTAGTAGCCGGTCAGGCCGTCCTGCACGGCCGCGACCACGGCCCGGCCCGGTAGCAGCGCGAACAGCCCACCGGTGATCACGGCGGAGGCCTTGACGTCGATCGCCGTCATGTTGAGCGCGACCCCGATGGCGGCCGGCGGCATCGCGGCGACCACGAACTGGTAGAACTCGGGCAGCCCGCGCCCGGCGCACAGCCAGGCCAGGCGGTCACCGAGGACCGCGCCGATCGCAGCGGCGACGAAGACGAGGACCCCGCCGCCGACGAGGGTGGAGGCGGCTCCGGCGAGCAGTCCGGCGGAGGCCGTGAGCATCCAGCCGGGGTACGGGTGCCGGTTGCGGCGGATCTCGGCGAGGCGCCGGTAGGCCTCCTCCAGCGTCACGTCGATCTCGTGGGCGCTGATGTCGTCCACGAGCCGGAACACGGCCGCGAGCCGGTTGTAGTCGGTGCCGCGGCGGCGCACGGTCCGGCTGGCCGTGACCGGGTCGCCCACCAGCGAGGGGTGGTGGGTGATCGACAGCATGGTGAAGGTGACGGTCGGCTCGCAGCGGTCCAGCCCGTACGAGCGGGCCACCGCGAACATTGCGGCCTCCACGTCCTCGGCGCCCTCACCGCCCGCGAGCAGCAGCTCGCCGATGCGCAGGGTCAGGTCGAGCACGCGGCCCACGGCGGGCCCGGTCTCGCTGTGGCGCTGCACGAGCTCCGGTACGGGCCGCACGTCGACCGGCATGCGCAGCATCGTGCGCATGCGGTCCTGCCAGGGCGATTCCTTCATCTGCGCGACGGGGAAGCCCTGGCCGGGGGTGTAAGCGGGCGGGGACTGCGCGGCCCGGTAGGTGGCCGGGGCGGCGAAGGCCGACCCCTCGGGCTCGGGCTGCACCGGATCGGCGCCCGCCGGACGGGCGAATTCCGAGGTGGGCTGGTCCTCCTCGGGAACGTCCGGCTCCATGCCGGGCGGCGGCGTGAAGGCGCTGTGCGCCTCGTCGGACTGGGGCTTCCTGTCCTCTGCCCCGTCGGCCTCCGCCACGCGTCCTCCAGTCCGTGATCACCCGGGGTATCAGTATGCGGAATCGTTTCCTCCCGCCGCACGCCCAGCGCACGCCCACCCTGCCCCCGGGCACGGCCCCACCGCACCCCCGGCACGGACCCGGTGCGCACCCGGCCGCGACCGCCGCGGCGGCCCGCGAACGCGACGACGGGCGGCATCCCCGTGGGATACCGCCCGCCATGTCACGAGGGGCGCGGGGCAGTGCCCCGGCCCGTTACCGCCGAGCGCGAGCTCAGTGGTGGCCGCCCTGCGCCTCGAGGCGCTTGAACGAGGCCTCGATCTCGGCCTCGGCCTCGGTGCGGCCGACCCAGTTCGCGCCCTCGACCGACTTGCCCGGCTCCAGGTCCTTGTAGACCTCGAAGAAGTGCTGGATCTCCAGGCGGTCGAACTCGGACACGTGGTGGATGTCGCGCAGGTGCTCCACACGCGGGTCGGAGGCCGGCACGCACAGCAGCTTGGCGTCGCCGCCCGCCTCGTCCGTCATGTTGAACATGCCGATGGCGCGGCACTTGATCAGGCAGCCCGGGAAGGTCGGCTCGTCCAGGATGACCAGCGCGTCCAGCGGGTCGCCGTCCTCGCCGAGGGTGTTCTCGACGAAGCCGTAGTCGGCCGGGTAGCTGGTCGAGGTGAAGAGGCGACGGTCCAGACGGATCCGGCCGGTCTCGTGGTCCACCTCGTACTTGTTCCGCGAACCCTTGGGGATCTCGATGGTGACGTCGAACTCCACGTCCTGCTCCTCCATGATCAGCTGCATTGCTTCGGGACTGCGTCGTTTCACCTGCGTGCGCGTCCGTCCCAGCCCTGCCGGGTGGGGTGCCATGCTCGCGGCAAGACGCAGTGGTTAAGTGTCCCTCACGCATATGTGTGATCGCGAAAGGGGCTGGTCCGAGGTGCCATTGGTCAAGACCTGGCAGCTCATCGCGGGGTCGGCCGTCGCCGGCCTCGCCCTGTCGGTGGCAGCGGTGGCCGCCGCCGGTCCTTGGGACTCCGGCCAGCGTAAGGCCGAGCGGGCCAGGGCCGCCTCCTGGGGCCGTACGGGTGGCGCAGATCACGATGGAGGGCCCGGTTCCGGCGCCCTGCCCGAGGCCGCGCCCAGCGCCCCCGGGGTGCTCGGGGCGATCGGCCCCGGCGCACCGCGCGCGCAGAGCGCCCCCGCCGCCGCCGGGGGCCTGGCCGCAGCGCTGAAGCCGCTGCTCGCCGATCCCGCGCTCGGCACCGTCCGTACCGCGTCCGTCGTCGACACCGCCACCGGGCAGGTGCTCTACGAGTCCGGGGCGGGGGACGCGATGACCCCCGCCTCCACCGTCAAGATCGTCACCGCCGCCGCCGCGCTGGCCGCCCTCGGGCCCGAACACCGGATCAGGACCACCGTCACGCCCGGCGCCACCCCCGGACAGATCGTCCTGGTCGGCGGCGGCGACCCCTCGCTCACCGCGAAGAAGAAGAGTCCCGCCGGATCCGGCGGCAGCCTCGTCGCCCTCGCCGGTGACACCGCGCAGGCCCTCAAGGCCGCCGGCACCGACACCGTGACCCTCGGGTACGACGACGGCCTCTACACCGGACCCGCCCGCCACCCGATCGGCGTCAACCCCAACATCGCCCCGGTGACCGCCCTGACGGCCGACGAGGGCCGCCCCGACGACTCCACCTCCGGGCCCGTGGACCGCTCCGACGACCCCTCCAGGGACGCCGCCCGGGCCTTCCGCACCCTGCTGGCCGATCGCGGCATCAAGGTCACCGGCGAACCGGCGAAGGCCAAACCCGCCGCCGGCGTCCAGCCGCTGGCCGTGACCCTCTCCACCCCGGTCGCCGGGCTCGTCGAGCGGATGCTGACCAGCAGCGACAACGACATCGCCGAGGCCCTCGCCCGGCAGACCGCCCTCGCCTCCGGCCGACCCGCGAGCTTCGAGGGCGCCGAGCAGGCCGTCACCGACCGGCTCACCGCCCTCGGCGTCGACACCGCCGGCTCCCGCTTCGCCGACGGCAGCGGCCTGAACCGCGCCGACAAGGTCAGCGCGGGCCTGCTGACCGGGCTCCTCGCCAAAGCCGCCGACCCCCAGCGCCCCGAGCTGCGGCCGGTCCTCACCGGACTGCCCGTCGCCGGATTCACCGGAACCCTGAAGGCCCGCAACTCCGGCAGCTCCCCGGCCGCCGGCCTGCTCCGCGCCAAGACCGGCACCCTGTCCGGGGTGAACTCCCTCTCCGGAACGGTGGTCGACCCCTCCGGCCGACTCCTCGCCTTCGCCTTCCTGACGGCGAACACCCCCGGCCCCGAGGGCGCCGAGAAGGCCCTCGACAAGCTGGCCGCGGCCGTCGCGACCGCTTCGTAGGGGGTCCGCAGGAGGGCCGGTCCACGTACGGTTGACGCATGACGAGCATCGGTGGTGTGGAGATGGTCGACTGGAACCTCGCGGTGGCGACCGCGACCCGACTGGTACGACCCGGCCCGGAGGTCACCCGGGACGAGGCGCGGGCCGTCGTGGCAGAGCTGCGACGGCACGCCAGGACCTCGGAACGGCACGTGCGCGAGTTCACCCGGATGATCCCCGAGGGGTCGGCCGTCCCCGACACGCCCGTCCTGGTCGTCGACCGGGCCGGCTGGGTCAAGGCCAACGTCGCCGGCTTCCGCGAGCTGCTCCAGCCGCTCCTCGGCAAGATGCAGGACCGCCGCGCGGGCGCCCCGGGCGGAGCCGTCCTCGGAGCCGTCGGCGGCAAGGTCACCGGCGTCGAGCTGGGCATGCTGCTGAGCTTCCTGGCCTCCCGGGTCCTGGGCCAGTACGAGACCTTCGCGCCCGTCTCCCGGGACCTGCCCGCTTCCGCCGCCGGCGGCCGGCTGCTGCTCGTCGCGCCCAACATCGTGCACGTCGAGCGCGAGCTGGAGGTGCACCCGCACGACTTCCGGCTGTGGGTCTGCCTGCACGAGGAGACGCACCGTACACAGTTCACGGCCGTCCCGTGGCTGCGCGAGCACCTCGAAGGCGAAATCCAGACGTTCCTCGGCGCCACCGACATGGACCCCTCCACCGTGCTGGAACGCATCCGTGAGGCCGCCCAGTCCTTCGCGGGCGCCCGCCCCGACGCCGAGCACGGTGACGAGGGACGCTCCCTCGTGGAGCTCGTACAGACCCCCGAGCAGCGCGAGATCCTGAGCCGGCTCACCGCCGTCATGTCCCTGCTGGAGGGCCACGCCGACTTCGTGATGGACGGGGTCGGCCCCCAGGTGGTGCCCTCGGTCGCCGAGATCCGGGAGAAGTTCCAGCAGCGCAGGGCCAGCGGGGCCGGCCGCCTCGACGCCGCCCTGCGCAAGCTGCTGGGCCTCGACGCCAAGCTGCGCCAGTACCGCGACGGCGAGCGCTTCGTACGCGCCGTCGTCGGCCAGGTCGGCATGGACGGCTTCAACCGGGTGTGGACCTCCCCGAACACACTGCCGACCAAGGCCGAGATCGCCAGGCCCGCCGACTGGGTGGCCCGGGTGCACCGCAAGGGGAGCGAACAGAGCGAAGCGGAGTGACACAGGGGGCGTAAACATGTCTCACTGGGGGAAGCAGCGTCACCCGTCCGAGGGACCGTGGGCCGTGGAAGGGCGTGCGATGCTCGGGGAACGGCTCGGTTCTGTCACCATCGACGCACTCTGAGTGACATCCTCCCGTTCCGCGGGGCGGCCGGGAGCAGCACCCCGGCACCCCGGCGCACCACCCCAACGCCTCCGAGGCATCCGAACTCCATCGAAGGGCACCGGACATGGGTCCCCATCCTGCGGTCGCGGCGATACGCCTGGCGGTCCGCCGCGTACTCCACGACGTCCTCACCGACCACACGGGCAGTCCCGCCGGCCCCCGCCGCGCCGGGGACTCCCTGCCGCTCGTCCTCGTCGCCTGCTCCGGCGGCGCCGACTCCATGGCGCTCGCCTCCGCCCTCGCCTTCGAGGCCCCCAAGCTCGGCATCCGGGCCGGCGGCATCACCGTCGACCACGGACTGCAGCCCGGCTCCGACCTGCGCGCCGCCGAGGTCGTCACCCGCATGACCGCGCTCCGCCTCGACCCGGTGGAGTCCGTCGCCGTGCGCGTCGGCCGCGACGGCGGACCCGAGGCCGCCGCCCGCGACGCCCGCTACGGGGCCCTGGACGAAGCCGCGGACCGCCTCGGCGCCGCCGCAGTGCTGCTCGGCCACACCCGGGACGATCAAGCCGAAACCGTCCTGCTGGGCCTGGCCCGCGGCTCCGGCATCCGCTCGCTCTCCGGCATGCCGGAGGTCTCCGGCGGCAGCGCGGGCCGAACGAACCGCTACCGCCGCCCCTTCCTCCAGGTCGACCGGCAGACCGCCCGCAAGGCCTGCATGGTCCAGTCCCTCCCCGTCTGGGACGACCCGCACAACATCGACCCCGCCTACACCCGCTCCCGGCTGCGCCACGAGGGACTGCCCGCCCTGGAGAAGGCGCTCGGCAAGGGGGTCGTCGAGGCACTCGCCCGCACCGCGCAGCTCTCCCGGGACGACGCAGACGCCCTGGACGCCTGGGCCGCCGAGGCGGAGACCGGCGTGCGCGACGCGGACGGCCGCCTGGAGTGCGCCAAGCTCTACGCCCTGCCCCCGGCCGTCCGCCGCCGCGTGCTGCGCAGGGCCGTCGTCGCGGCGGGTTCCCCCGCGGGCTCCCTCTTCGCCCGCCACATCGAAGAAGTCGACCGCCTCATCACCGGATGGCGGGGTCAGGGCGCCATCAACCTGCCCGGCCGGGTCGAGGCCCAGCGGCAGGGTGGCAGACTTGTCATCCGGCAGGGCTGATTGGTGCTGAAACACGGCTGAGTCCTCCGGGGTCGCACCCCGGAGCCCCGGCCGACAACGAAAGTGATGCGGGTGGACGAGAAGGACATGGGCAACGACCTCCAGTCGGTGCTCATCACCAAGGAAGAGATCGACGCGAAGCTGGCCGAGCTGGCCGCGAAGATCGACGCGGAGTACGCGGGCAAGGACCTGCTCATCGTCGGTGTGCTCAAGGGCGCCGTGATGGTGATGGCGGACCTGGCGCGTGCCTTGTCCACCCCGCTCACCATGGACTGGATGGCGGTGTCCTCGTACGGCGCCGGGACCCAGTCCTCCGGCGTGGTGCGGATCCTCAAGGACCTGGACACCGACATCAAGGACAAGCACGTCCTGATCGTCGAGGACATCATCGACTCGGGCCTGACGCTGTCCTGGCTGCTGTCGAACCTGGGCTCCCGCCAGCCGGCCTCCCTGGAGGTCGTCACGCTGCTGCGCAAGCCCGAGGCCGCCAAGGTCGCGATCGACGTGAAGTGGGTCGGCTTCGACATCCCCAACGAGTTCGTCGTGGGCTACGGCCTGGACTACGCGGAGAAGTACCGCAACCTGCCGTTCGTCGGCACGCTCGCCCCGCACGTCTACGGCGGCTGATCCCGCTCCCGCTCCCGCCCCCGGGAACCCCGGCAGTCCGCGGGGAACCTGGGGGCGTTCCCCGCCGTTGAAGCAGGGGAAGACGGGTCTGTCAGCCGTCCCACAGGGCCGCGGGTGACAATTCAGGGGTACATTCCGAAGAACAGTCTTTACTCACAGCAGCATTTACCTACGGGCAGGAGGGACGGGACGCCTGGCGTCCCGTATGGATGGACGTGAAGCGATACTTCCGTGGGCCGGTCATGTGGATCGTGCTGGCCGTCCTCGCCGTGGTCGTGTTGATGAATGTCGTCGGCTCCGGCGGCGGCTACAAGTCGGTGGACACCAGCGAGGTCATCAAGGCGATCAACACTGGCCAGGTGGAGACAGCCAAGCTGACCACCGGCGACAGCCAGATGATCAAGATCGAGCTCAAGCAAGGCGAGAAGCTCGGCAAGCACGACGGCACCAAGTTCCAGGCCAACTACATCGGGGATCAGGGCGTCCAGCTCGCCCAGAGCCTCCAGACCAAGTACGACGCCGGTCAGATCCCGGACGGTTACTCCGTCACGCCGGACAAGACCAGCCCGTTCCTGAGCGTGCTGCTCTCGCTCCTGCCCTTCGTGCTCATCGTCGTTGTCTTCCTGTTCCTGATGAACCAGATGCAGGGCGGCGGCTCCCGGGTCATGAACTTCGGGAAGTCCAAGGCCAAGCTCATCACCAAGGACACCCCGAAGACCACGTTCGCCGATGTCGCGGGCTCGGACGAGGCCGTCGAGGAACTCCACGAGATCAAGGAGTTCCTGCAGGAGCCGGCGAAGTTCCAGGCCGTCGGCGCCAAGATCCCCAAGGGCGTGCTGCTGTACGGTCCGCCCGGCACCGGAAAGACCCTGCTGGCGCGTGCCGTCGCGGGCGAGGCCGGTGTCCCCTTCTACTCGATCTCCGGATCCGACTTCGTCGAGATGTTCGTCGGTGTCGGTGCCTCGCGTGTCCGCGACCTGTTCGAGCAGGCCAAGGCCAACGCCCCGGCGATCGTCTTCGTCGACGAGATCGACGCCGTCGGCCGGCACCGCGGTGCGGGTCTCGGCGGCGGTCACGACGAGCGCGAGCAGACCCTCAACCAGCTGCTGGTCGAGATGGACGGCTTCGACGTGAAGGGCGGCGTCATCCTGATCGCCGCCACGAACCGCCCGGACATCCTCGACCCGGCGCTGCTGCGCCCGGGCCGCTTCGACCGGCAGATCGCGGTCGACCGTCCGGACATGCAGGGCCGTCTGGAGATCCTCAAGGTCCACCAGAAGGGCAAGCCGGTCGCCCCGGACGTCGACCTGGGCGCCGTCGCCCGTCGCACGCCCGGCTTCACCGGTGCCGATCTCTCCAACGTCCTGAACGAGGCCGCGCTGCTCACGGCCCGCTCGGACAAGAAGCTGATCGACAACCACTCGCTGGACGAGGCGATCGACCGCGTCGTGGCGGGCCCGCAGAAGCGGACCCGGATCATGTCGGACCGGGAGAAGAAGATCACCGCGTACCACGAGGGCGGACACGCCCTGGTCGCGGCGGCCTCCCCGAACTCCGACCCGGTCCACAAGATCACGATCCTGTCCCGCGGCCGGGCCCTGGGCTACACCATGGTCCTGCCCGACGAGGACAAGTACTCCACCACGCGCAACGAGATGCTCGACCAGCTGGCGTACATGCTGGGCGGGCGCGCGGCGGAGGAGCTGGTCTTCCACGACCCGACCACCGGCGCGGCGAACGACATCGAGAAGGCCACCGCCACGGCGCGGGCCATGGTCACGCAGTACGGCATGACCGAGCGTCTCGGTGCGATCAAGTTCGGCGGCGACAACACCGAGCCGTTCCTGGGCCGCGAGATGTCGCACCCGCGGGACTACTCGGAAGAGGTCGCGGCGCTGGTCGACGAAGAGGTCAAGAAGCTCATCGAGACCGCGCACAACGAGGCCTGGGAGATCCTGGTCGAGAACCGTGACGTCCTCGACAACCTGGTCCTCGCGCTGCTGGAGAAGGAGACGCTGAACAAGGAGCAGATCGCCGAGATCTTCTCGACGATCGTGAAGCGTCCGGCCCGCCCCGCGTGGACCGGCTCCGCCCGCCGCACCCCCTCCACCCGTCCGCCGGTGCTCTCTCCCAAGGAGCTCCAGCTGACGAACTCGGCGAACGGCACGTCGGCCAGTGTCGCGCCGGTCTCCACGGAGAAGGGCATCGAGGTGGCTCCCGAGGACCGCCCCGAGTAACCGGCGGCTCGACCCACCCGGAATGGAAGCCGCGCCCCCCAGGTTCTAGCCTGGGGGGCGCGGTATTTTTTCACAGGAACGAGGAATCGATGACGGACCCAGTGACCCTGACCGGCGATGAGGGCACGATCGGCGTGTTCGACGAGAAGCGCGCCGAAGCGGCGGTCCGTGAGCTCCTGATCGCGGTCGGCGAGGACCCGGACCGCGAGGGCCTGCTGGAGACCCCGGCGCGCGTGGCGCGGGCGTACAAGGAGATCCTGGGGGGTCTGTGGCAGAAGCCCGAAGACGTCCTGACGACGGTCTTCGACCTGGGGCATGACGAGATGGTCCTGGTGAAGGACATTGAAATCGTATCCCTGTGCGAACATCATCTGCTGCCGTTCCACGGAGTCGCCCACGTCGGCTACATCCCGGCGGAGAACGGCAAGATCACGGGCCTGTCGAAGCTGGCTCGCCTCGTGGACGTCTACGCCCGCCGACCGCAGGTACAGGAACGTCTCACCACGCAGATCGCGGATTCCTTGATGGACATCCTCGACGCGCGCGGCGCCATCGTGGTGATCGAGGCCGAGCACATGTGCATGTCGGTCCGCGGCATACGCAAGCCGGGCGCCAAGACCACCACGTCCGCAGTCCGCGGCCAGCTCCGTGCCACGGCCACCCGTGCCGAGGCGATGAGCCTGATCATGGCGCGCTAGCCGGATCGTCCGTGCTGTCCGCTACGGTCCCCCTCCGTGAGTTCACGGAGGGGGACCGATGCTTTGGGGGTCTACCGAGCAGGCAGACGGTCAACGCCGTCGGCGGGCGGCTTCGGGCCTGCGGTGATGTCCGCCCCGGACATCACTTGTGGACCGGATGGACGCACGCGCGCGATGCCGTCGGCACCGTGGTGGCGTGGGCTCGGCCGACAAGATCCGAAAGAGGCGGCCTAGGCGTGGGCCGGGGCCTCGGGGGTGTCGTCGTCCTCGGGGAGTTTCAGGACGTGCTCCAGGAAGAGGGCCGCGGCGATGACCGCGATGCCCGCCAGGACCGAGAAACCGGCGTACCAGGCCTGGTCGCGGCGGGCGGGAACGTCGAGGGCGTCGGTCAGCAGGAAGACGCCCACACCGCCGTACATGCCCGCCACCAGTGCGGCCACCAGCGCACTGGCCTGCCCGAACACCACCGCGCGGGCCGCCATCAGCGGCTCCACGCCCTTGGCGCCCGGGCGGCGCTCGCGCTGGGCCTTGAGGCGGGCGCGCATGGACAGGGCCGTGGCGAGCAGCACTGCCGCGATGACGCCCAGGACGATCGGCGCGGCCAGCGGAACGCCCGGCAGGGTGCCGTAGGCGTTCCACAGGCGCGCGCCCGCCCAGGACAGGATGCCGGCGACCACGAAGATGCCCGCCAGGACCGCCGGCCTCAGTTGCTTCACTTGCCCGTTCCCCACTTTCAGCGAGTAGCCGTGAACAGGCTACTAACGACTACTCGGGGAGGTGGAGTTCCAGGTCGGGGCGCGGCTCCACGCCGACCAGGCCGATTTCGGCCAGCAGCGCCGTGACCGGGCCGCGGCCCGGGATCTGGGCCTCCGGGTCGATGTCGTGCCAGGGGGCCAGTACGAAGGCGCGCTGGTGGGCGCGCGGGTGCGGGAGGGTGAGGACCGGGTCGTCAGAGACCCGGTCGGCGTACGCGACGATGTCCACGTCGATCGTGCGCGGCCCCCAGCGCTCCTCGCGGACGCGGTCGAAGGCCTCCTCGACGGCGTGCGCGCGCTCCAGGAGCGAGGACGGCGGCAGGGTGGTCTTCACGGCGACGACCGCGTTGAGGTACGAGGGCTGCGAGCCGGGTGCGACGCCCCACGGCTCGGTCTCGTAGACGGGGGAGACGGCCTTGACCCGCATGCCGGGCGTGTCCCCGAGGGCGTCGATGGCACCCTGCAGGGTCTCCAGCCGGTTGCCGAGGTTCGCGCCGAGCGCGATCACGGCCCATTTGGGGTTGGACAGGGTCACGTCCGCCGCGTCGACCGCCTCCACGACGGAGGCGGGGACCGGCTGGACGGTGGGGTCGCTCTGAGCGTTCAGTCCGTTGTTCATGCGCGGCTCCGGGTGATCGTGATGGTCACGTCGTCGAAGGGGACGGTGATGGGCGCGTCCGGCTTGTGGACGACGACCTCCACCTGCGCCACCGCTTCGTGCTTGAGGCACTGCTGGGCGATTCGCTCGGCCAGGGTTTCGATCAGGTCGACGGGCTCGCCCTGGACCACGTCGACGACCTCCTCGGCGACGACCCCGTAGTGCACGGTCTTCGCCAGGTCGTCTCCGGCCGCCGCGGGGCGGGTGTCGAGGTGCAGCACGAGGTCGACGATGAAGGTCTGGCCTTCCTCGCGTTCCCGGGGGAAGACGCCGTGGTGCCCGCGAGCCTTGAGGCCGCGCAGCGCGACACGATCCACGCGAATCACTCCTGCTTTGGTAGGTGCTTCCGGTCCCGGGGCTCCCCGGGGCCATGGCTGCGCCGAGTGCGGTCGGCGTCGTCCGTCTTCGAATTTACCTGCGAAATACTCCGGCTCCCGCCGGAGGGGTCAGGAGGCGTCCTCCTCCTCGTCCTCGTCGGACTCCGTGAGGACGGGAGAACCGTGGTGGGACCAGAGCCGCCAGCCCTCGGATGTGCGTCGGAACACATTCGTCGCGACGACCAGTTGACCGACGAGCGGGCCTAGCTCCCCGCCGTCCTCGGCGGGGCCTCCGCTGAGGATGTTCTCCGTACACGTCACCAGGGCGGTATCGCCTATTACGGCCACTTTGGTGTCGGTGAGGAAGAACTGGATGTAGTCGGTGTGCGACATGATGAGCGCGTACGAGCGCAGGACCTCGCCGCGGCCCGAGAGCACCGGCCAGCCGGGGTGGACGCAGGAGATCTCGTCCTCCAGCCAGAGCGCCGACAGTGAGTCGAAGTCCCCCCGCTCCATTGCCTCGTAGAAGGCCGTGTTGACCTCTTCGACCGCCTCGATGTCGGTTCTGCTCACGGTGCTCCTTGTCGGTGGGTACGGATCAGAGTGCGCCTTCCACGGCACGGGCCACTCGAACCGCGTCCGCGGTCGCCCGTACCTCGTGCACCCGTACGGCCCAGGCGCCCTGGTGGGCGGCGATCGCGGAGACGGCGGCCGTGGCAGCGTCCCGCTCGCGGGCGGGCGGCGGGGTGGTGTCGGCCCCACCGGCCAGGACCCGGCCGAGGAAACGCTTCCTCGACGCGGCGACCAGCAGCGGGAAGCCCAGCGCGCGCAGCTCGGGCAGGTGGGCGACGAGGGCCAGGTCGTGCTCGGCGTTCTTGGCGAAACCGAGGCCGGGGTCGACGAGGAGCCGCTCGGGGGCGATCCCCCCGGCCACGACCGCGTCGATCCGGGTCCGCAGTTCGGCGGTGACCTCGGCGACCACGTCGTCGTAGACGGCGAGGCTGTTCATGTCGGCGCTGAAGCCGCGCCAGTGCATCACGACGAAGGGCACCTCGGCGGCGGCGACGGCCGGGATCATCCCGGGGTCGGCCAGGCCGCCGCTGACGTCGTTGACCAGGGTCGCGCCGGCCTCGACGGCCCGGGCGGCGACGGCCGCGCGCATGGTGTCCACGGAGACGGTGACGCCTTCGGAGGCCAGGCCCCGGACCACGGGGACGACCCGGCGCAGCTCCTCTTCCTCGTCGACGCGGGAAGCGCCGGGTCGGGTGGACTCGCCGCCGACGTCGACGAGGTCGGCGCCGTGCTCGACGAGGTCGAGGCCGCGCTTGACCGCGGCGGTGGTGTCGAACCACCGACCGCCGTCGGAGAAGGAGTCGGGAGTGACGTTGACGACGCCCATGACCGCGCAGCGGTCCCAGTCAGGCAGACCTGCGACCCGGCCCCTGCCGGTGGCTCCGCGCTTCGTGTTCATAGGTCCAAGGGTAGGGCTGACCTGGATACGACAGGGCCCCGGCGCCCTTGCCCTATCCGGGCGGTACGAGGGCGCCGGGGCCAGGTCCGGCGTGCGGGGGCCGCGTTGGTCTCTCCCGGCTCCTGCCGGGTTCTCCGTCCGTACCGGCCTGCGGCCCGGCCTGCGGTGGGCGGGTACCCCGACGTGGGGGACCCGCCCGGAGCCGGGGCTTGAGGACCGTCCGCGCGCCCGGCGGGGGCTACGCGGCCTGGACCTCGCGCTCCTGCTGCTTGGGCACGGTCGTCATGTGGTTGTGCGTGCAGGTGCGCACCGGCTTGGGACGGCGGCGGCTGGCGAAGAGCCGGGGCAGCGCCACCGTGACGAAGCCCTCGGCCTGCATCACGGCGAAGCCGATGCGGGGCAGGTCGCGGGTGGTGCGGTAGACCATGAAGCGCGGCTCCCAGCGGGGGCGGAACTTCTCGTTGAACTTGTAGAGCGACTCGATCTGGAACCAGCGGGAGAGGAAGACCAGCAGGCCGCGCCACATCCGCAGGACCGGGCCGGCGCCGATCTTCTCGCCGCGGGCGAGGGCCGCGCGGAACATCGCGAAGTTCAGCGAGACCTTCTCGATCTTCAGGTCGGGGGCGGCCTGGAGGGAGGCGACGATCAGCAGCTCGTTCATGCCGGGGTCGGCGGCGCGGTCGCGGCGCATCAGCTCCAGCGACATGCCGTCCTTGCCCCACGGGACGAAGTGCAGGACGGCCTTCAGGTCGCCGAACGGGCTGGTGTCGCCCTCTTCCACGCGGTGCGCGGTGGCGATGAAGCAATCGCCGTCGCCCTCCTCGCCGACCCGGCCCAGGGCCATCGAGAAGCCGCGCTCGGTGTCGGTACCGCGCCAGGCCTCGGCCGCGCCGCGGACCCGCTCCAGTTCCTCGTCGGTCAGCTCGCTGACCCGGCGGACCTGGGTGGTGTAGCCGTTGCGCTCGATGCGCTTCACCATCTGGCGGACATTGCGCATGGGACGGCCCGCGAGGGAGAAGTCTTTGACATCGACAATCGCCTCGTCACCCAGCTCCAGGGCGTCCAGGCCGGTCTCGCGGGTCCAGACCTCGCCGCCGGTCTCGCTGCAGCCCACGACGGCCGGGGTCCAGGAGTGGGCCTTGGCCTCCTCCATGAACCGCTCGATCGCGCCGGGCCAGGCCTCGACGTCGCCGATGGGGTCGCCGGAGGCGAGCATCACACCGGAGACGACGCGGTAGGTGACGGCGGCCTTGCCGCTGGGGGAGAAGACGACGGCCTTGTCGCGGCGGAGCGCGAAGTGGCCGAGCGAGTCGCGGCCGCCGTGCTTGGCGAGCAGCTCGCGCAGCTTGCCCTCGTCGTCGGCGGTGAGCCGGGCGGCCGGGTGCTCGGGGCGGAAGGCCAGGTAGATGGTGGTGAGCGCGGTGAGCATGCCGAGGGCGCCGAGGGAGTACCCGACGGTCCAGGACACCGAGTGCGTGTACTCGACGGGGCCCTCGAAGCCGAAGAGGCCGTAGACGACGTGCGTGATCTGCTCGTACAGGCTCGGGTTGCCGACGACCCGGTTCGGGTGGACGTTCACGATGAGCAGGCCGAGCCCGATGGATCCGGCGCTCATCAGTACGAAGTTGGCGAGGGCCTTCCAGCGGCTGCGCGGGTCGGGCAGCGCCTTGAACTCACTCTGGTGGCGCAGCAGCAGCGCGAAGAGCAGCGCTGCGATGACCACGCCGGGGATCGAGTGCCGGTAGAGGAACTGCGCCGCGGCGCCGGCCGGCAGCAGCACGACCGCTGCCCGCCAGGCCCGGCGCTTGCGGCGCTTGAGGCCGTGCGCGAGCAGCAGGAGCAGTACGCCCGCGCTGATGGCGAGGGCCGCTGCGAAGGGGCCGAACACCGGCAGCACCTCGGCGAGCGCGTGGATCCGGCTGTGCCGGAATCTCGGGAACACCCCTGCTGCGATGTCCAGAAGGCCGACGATCATGACGGCCGTACCTACCAGGCCGGGCACCGACTCCGGCTGTGGACCTCGGAGGATTCGGCGGACCCTGCTCGGAACCTGTCCCGACTTATCGCCATCTATCCTGCTAGACATCGCTTCCCGTTGCTCCGCGAGAGATCATGTGGCCGAAGGCCGCGACAGCCTCCGGTGTGTGGTGCGTCCCTTAGGACGACATCGACGAGGAGCGGGTTCACTCTTTCGTCGGAAAAAACGGTCCTGTTACAAGAAAGTCGACTGACTGCTCATGGGTCTCACCAGTAATACGGTTCTGGCGCTGGCGATCCTCGCCGGTGTGCTGCTCTTCGCAGCCACGGTCTGGTTCTGGCCGAAGCTCTCGGGCCGCACCTGGCGCGCGTTCGCCGGTCGGATCGGGCTGCTGCTGGCGACCCAGCTGGCGCTGTTCTCGGCAGTGGGGTTGGCGGCTAACAAGTCGTTCCTCTTCTACGGTTCCTGGGCCGACCTGCTCGGTCAGGAGACGTCCATGGGCAAGGTCGTCGACCACTCGATGAGCAGCAAGGACATCAAGGTCGTCGACAAGCAGAAGCTGGACGTACCCGGTGGCGCCAAGCCCCAGGTCGGTGGTCAGATCCTGAAGGTTGCCATAACCGGGCAGAAGTCGAAGATAACGAGCCCCGGCTACGTCTGGCTCCCGCCGGAGTACTTCCAGCCCCAGCACAAGGACCAGAACTTCCCCGCGTCCATCGTCCTGACGGGCTACCCGGGCACCGCCGAGAACCTCATCAAAGGGCTCGACTACCCCATGAAGGCCTTCAGCCTGTCCAAGTCGGGCAAGATGAAGCCGATGATCCTGGTCATGCTGCGCCCGACCGTGGCGCCGCCGCGCGACACCGAGTGCGTCGACATACCCGGCGGCCCGCAGACCGAGACCTTCTTCGGCGAGGACCTCCCGCAGGCCATCACGGACACCTTCCGGGTCGGCAAGAAGCCCCAGAACATGGGCTTCATCGGCAACTCCACGGGCGGCTACTGCGCCCTGAAGATCGCCGCGCACTACCCGCAGACCTTCGGCGCCGCCGCGGGTCTGTCCGCGTACTACGAAGCCCCGGACGACCCGACGACCGGTGACCTGTTCCACGGGGACGAGAAGCTGAAGAAGCGTGCGGACGTGCTGCACAGCGTCGAGCACAAGAAGCCGACCGGTACGTCCTTCCTCGTGACCAGCAGCGAGAAGGGCGAGCCGAACCTCGCCGACACCAAGAAGTTCATCAAGAAGGTGCAGGGCCCGGACCGGGTCTCCTCCATCATCCTCGACAGCGGTGGCCACAACTTCAACACGTGGCGACGTGAGATCCCGCCGATGCTGATGTGGATGAGCGGCCGCATCCAGGCCTGACCCGCCGCGTGCCGACACCCGGCACCCGACCGCCCGACACCCGACCGCCCGACACCCGTGACCGGCCTCCCGAGGCCGGTCACAGCTGTTTCCGGGGCCGCCCGGCGCCCTCGCGGGGCCCTTTACGGAGTCACGCCTCCTGCAGCTGGGCCCGGCGCAGCGCCCGGTGGACGCCCTCCGGCGTCAGTACGCCGACCAGCGCGCCGGATTCGGGGTCCGTGACCCCGATGCGCCCCGAGTCCTCCTGGAGCAGGGCGGCGAGCGCCGCGCGCAGCGTCGACCCCAACTTCACCGAGGCCGCCGGGTCCTCCCCCTGCGCCGGGGCCAGGTCGGCCGCCCCGACCGCGGTGACCGCGAGCCGCTTGAGCCCCCGGTCGGCGCCGACGAAGGAGGCCACGTAGTCGGTGGCGGGCGCCCCGAGCACGGCCGCCGGGCGGGCGAACTGCTCGATGGTGCCCGTGCCGTAGACCGCGATGCGGTCACCGAGCCGGATCGCCTCCTCCAGGTCGTGGGTGACCAGCAGGATCGTCTTGCGCACCGTCTTCTGTAGAGTCAGGAACTCGTTCTGCAGCCGCTCGCGCACCACCGGGTCCACCGCGCCGAACGGCTCGTCCATCAGCAGCACCGGCGGATCGGCGGCGAGCGCGCGGGCCACGCCGACGCGCTGGCGCTGCCCGCCGGACAGCTGCTGCGGGTACCGGCCCCCGTACACGGCCGGGTCGAGGCCCACCAGTTCCAGCAGTTCGGCCGCCCGGGCGCGGGCCCGCGCCTTCGGGGTGCCGATCAGCTGCGGCACGGTCGCCGTGTTCTCCAGCACCGTCTTGTGCGGGAAGAGCCCGACCTGCTGGATGACGTACCCGATCCGGCGGCGCAGCTCGACCGGATCGGCGGCCGCGATGTCCTCGCCGTTCAGCAGGATCCGGCCGGAGGTCGGGTCGATCAGCCGGTTGACCATCTTCATCGTGGTCGTCTTGCCGCAGCCGGACGGTCCCACGAGCGTGACCAGCTCACCCTCCGCCACCTCGAAGGACAGGTCCTCGACGGCTGTCGTCCCGTCGGGGTAGCGCTTGGTCACGTGCTCGAATCGGATCACACACCCATCTTTCCGCACGGCGGCCGGTGATTTGTGAAGGGCGTGTTGCCCCCCTGCGAAGGATTCCGGCCATCGGGGGTGGTGGGGGTTAGGGTCGCCGTGACGGGTGATCGTGAATGCGTACGTTCGAATGACGGGTGGGGGTGAGGGGCATGGCGGCACAGAACTGCCTGGTGGCGAACGACTGGATCTGCTGGGACTACGTCACCTCCCGCTCCCAGGAACTCACCGACGCCACCCTCGAACACATCTGGATCACGGGCGTGTCGGTCCTGATCGGCATCGCCGTGTCCGTGCCGCTCGCCCTGTTGGCCCGCCGCGGCCGCCACTGGGCGGCGCCCGTCCTCGGCCTGACCACCCTGCTCTACACGATCCCCTCGCTGGCCATGTTCTCCCTGCTGCTGCCGGTCTTCGGACTCTCGGCGGCGCTGGTGGTGACCGGGCTGGTGCTGTACTCGCTGACGATCCTGGTCCGCAACGTCCTGGCCGGGCTGGAGGCCGTCCCCGAGGACGTGCGGGAGGCCGCCCGCGGCATGGGGTACGGTCCGGGGCGTCTGCTGTGGCAGGTCGAGCTGCCGCTCGCGCTGCCCGCGCTGCTCGCCGGGGTCCGGATCGCCACCGTCTCGACGGTCGCGCTGACGACGGTCGGCTCCATCGTCGGCAAGGGCGGCCTCGGCAATCTCATCGCCCCGGCCGTGAACAGCTCCTTCAAGGCGCAGGTGCTCACCGCCTCGGTGCTGTGCGTGCTGCTCGCGCTCGTGGCCGACCTGCTGCTGCTCGGCGTACAGCGGCTGCTCACGCCGTGGACCCGGGCCGGCGCCCGGCCCGCGGCTTCGCCATCGGCGTCGTCGTCGCCGTCATCGTCGGCGGCATCGGCGTCGGCTCCGGCTCCGGCGAAGGAGGCCTGAAGTCGTGGACGTGATCACAGGGGCCTGGGACTGGCTGGCGAACGGGGCCAACTGGTCGGGGGAGAGCGGTGTCTGGCACCGGCTCGGCGAGCACGTCTACGTCAGCGCGGTCGCGCTCGCGATCGCCTGCGCGGTGGCGCTGCCGATCGGCCTGTTCCTCGGCCACCTCGGCAAGGGCGGCACCCTCGCGATCAACATCTCCAACATCGGCCGGGCCGTCCCCGTCTTCGCGGTGCTGGCGCTGTTCATGGTCTCCCCGCTGCGCAACGCCGGCTACCTGCCCACCATCGCCGCGCTCGTGCTCTTCGCCGTCCCGCCGCTGCTGACCAACGCGTACGTCGGCATGCGCGAGGTGGACCGCTCGGTCGTGGAGGCCGCCCGCGGCATGGGCATGTCCGGAACCCAACTCTTCCTGCGCGTCGAACTGCCGCTCGCGCGCGCCATGGTGATGACCGGGCTGCGCTCGGGCGCCGTGCAGGTCATCGCCACGGCCACGATCGCCGCCATGGTCGGCCAGGGCGGCCTCGGCCGGATCATCACCGCCGGCTTCAACACGTACAACACCCCGCAGGTCGTCGCGGGCGCCCTGCTGGTGGCCGCGCTCGCCCTGCTGGTGGAGGGCGCGCTGGTGGCGGCGGACCGGTTGCTGCTGCCGCGGGCGGCGGCGTCCCGCTGATTCCTGTCCATCGCCTCGAACGGAGTACCTCCATGACCAAGACCACGCGCGTCCTCGGCGCGTCCCTGGGCGCCCTGGCCCTGACGGTGTCGCTGGCCGCGTGCGGCGGCGACAGCCTGGAGAAGAGCAAGGACGGCGGCTCGGGCTCCGCCGATTCCTCCTCGTCCGCGGGCGGCGGGAAGGGCGCCCTGGTGATCGGCGCGGCCGGGTTCACCGAGTCGAACGTGCTGGCCGAGCTGTACGCGCAGGTCCTCAAGGACGCGGGCTACAGCACCTCGATCAAGACGGTCAACAACCGCGAGCTGTACGAGCCGTCGCTGGAGAAGGGCGAGATCGACGTCGTCCCGGAGTACGCGGCCACGCTCGCGGAGTTCCTCAACGCCAAGGTCAACGGCCCGAAGGCGCCTGAGGAGACGCCGGTCGCCTCCAGCGACGTCGCGGCGACCGTGGCGGGCCTGGAGAAGCTCGCGGCCCCGCTTGGCCTGAAGGCGCTGGCCGCCGGTGAAGCGGTCGACCAGAACGCATTCGCCGTGACCAAGGAATTCGCCCAGAAGAACAACCTGAAGACGCTTTCCGACCTCGGCAAGTCCGGACTCAAGATCAAGATCGCGGCGGGCGACGAATGCAGCGTCCGGCCCTTCTGCGCGCCCGGGTTGACGAAGACGTACGGAATTCAAGTTTCCGGTATCGATCCGAAGGGCGTCGGCACCCCGCAGGCCAAGCAGGCGGTCAAGGACGGCGCCGACCAGCTCGTGCTCACCACGACCACCGACGCCACCCTCGACAGCTACGGCCTGGTCCTGCTGGACGACGACAAGAAGCTCCAGAACGCCGACAACGTCCTGCCGGTGGTCAACGCCAAGGACGCCGGGGCCCCGGAGGTCGCCGCCGCGCTCGACAAGTTGACCAAGGCGCTCACGACGGCCGATCTGGTCGACCTGAACCGCAAGGTCGACGCCGAGCGGGCCAAGCCGGCCGACGTCGCGAAGGCCTACTTGGAGTCCAAGGGCCTGCTGAAGAAGTAGCGTGCACGGGGTTGATGGAGAAAAGTGGCTTAACTGCCCGGGAAGAGTTTGCCGGGCGGGTATCCCACTCGACCCCCATGCCCTGTAAATTTCGGGCCATGCCCCGTGGACGCCACCGCAATCCCGAACCCCTGCACCGGCTGCTCACGCCGACGACCGTGGCCGGTGTATCCGTCGTCGGCGCCGGCGCGGCCTGGCTGCTGGCGGAACCGATGGCGCTCCGGCTCCTCGTGGCCGTCACGGCGGCGGCCGGGGTCGCCGGCGCCGTCGTCATGCGCGCCTGGGACCGCTCGGCGGGCCGCCGCGTCGCCGAGCTCGCGCGCGAGCGGGTCAAGGACGAGTGGCGGACGGACGAGCGGATAGCCGAGCTCGAATCCGAGCTCGAAGAGGCCCGGATGCTGCGGGCCAGGCTCGACGCCAAGCTGCGCGCCAAGCGGGTCGAACTGGCGGGCCTGCGCGGCGAACACGCGGCGCTGCTGCGGCGGTACGCGACCGCCGAGACCGAGCGTGCCAGCGCCCTGGAGGGCCGTCGGCTGCTGGCCATCGAGGCCTCCGCCGCGCCGGCCGCCGCGCCGAAGGAACTTCCGGCCGTCACCGAGGAGCGCACCTCGGCGGGCGCGCCCACCGCGGTCGGTTACGCCCTGGCCCACTCGGCCCTGGAGGCGCTGGCCCGCAGGCGGGCGGCGCGGGCCCTGCCCGCGGGGCCGTCGGCCCCGGAGCCCGATTCCGGCCCCGGCCGTGGCCACGCTCCGGTCCCCGCCACCGTACCCTCCTCGGTCCCCGCACGCCGTCCGGCGGCCGCGGTGGCCCCGTACGCGGCCCAGCGGCGCACGACCTCGCGCGTCGAGGGCGGCTTCGACTTCTTCGGCACCAAGAACGCGGCGCAGGCCCGCGCGGTGATCGAGGCGGTCCAGAACGAGGACCTGGCCGACGTGGTCGGCGCGGAGGCCCTCGCGGTGCACAAGGCCGAGTCCGCCCGGGCCGTGGCCGAGCCGGAGTTCAAGCCGGCGACCGACGAGACCCGCGCGGTGGGCCAGGTCATCGATCTGACGGCTCACGACGAGACCGAGCCGATCGACGTGGTCCGGCTCCGGACCGCGATCTCCTAGCCCCGTCGGCCGGCGGCCCTGCGCAAGGGACGGCCCGGCGCCCTTCCGCGACGCCCTTCCACGGCCCCTCCGGGGATCAGTCCCGGTACGAGGCCACCAGCCGGGCCAGGTGGCGGCCCGCCACCAGGAGCGGGGTGCGGCTCATGGTGACCTGTGAGGTCGTCTCGGCGCCCTCCAGAGTGTTGATCACGGTGATCGCCAGGTCGCGGGCGTCCGCCTCCGGGTAGCCCGAGGCCAGGAGCTTCGCGGCCACCAGGTGCTGCCAGTTGGCGAAGGCCCGGGCGCAGGCCGCCTGGAGCTCGGGGAGGCGTCCGACCGTCTCCAGGGCCGTGGCCGTCACCGGGCAGCCGTCCCGCCAGTCGGAGTCCTCCAGCGCCTGCGCGAGCGCGACGGCCACGCCCTCGACCGCATCGGCGGGGTCGGCGTGGGCGGCGAGCCCGGCGCGGAGCAGCTCCGCGAACTCCTCGTCGCCGAAGTGGATCGCGGCCACCGCGAGTTCCTGCTTGCCGCCCGGGAAGAAGTGGTACAGCGAGCCGAGGGTGGCCTCGGCCTCGCGGACGAGCTGCTTGATCGGGGTGTTCTCGTATCCGCCGTGCTGCATGAGGCGGGATGCGGTGCGCACCAGCCGGTCGCGCGTCCCGGGTGCTGTGGTCGTCGCTGCTGTTGCCATGGGCGCGATCCTACCGCCGAATCTAGATAGAGCGTTCGTTCTAGTCCCGTGTTACGGTCGTCTCGAGCGCTAGATAGAGCGTTCGTTCTAGACGATGCGTTGGGGGAGAACTCCGTCATGAACCAGATCCGTACCACCCGGGCCCGGGACGCCAAGGTCACCGTCGTGGGGCTCGGCCCGATGGGCCGCGCCATGGCCGCCGCCTATCTCGACGCCGGCTACGAGGTCACCGTGTGGAACCGCAGCGCGGGCAAGGACGGCGAGCTCGTCGCCCGCGGAGCCCGCCGCGCCGCCGGCATCGCCGAAGCCGTCGCCGCGAGCCGGCTGACCGTGCTCAGCCTCATCGACGTCGAAGCCATGTACGGCACGCTCGGCGACACCGACCTCGGCGGCCGCGTGCTGGTCAACCTGTCCTCGGACGTCCCGGACAAGGCCCGCTCCGCCGCCCGGTGGGCCGCGGAGCGCGGGGCGGGCTACCTCACCGGCGGGGTCAACGTGCCGCCGACCGGCATCGGGCAGGAGGGGTCATCGATCTTCATCAGCGGCCCGCACGAGGTCTACGAGGAGCACCGCGCCGCGCTCGACCTGCTCGCCGCCACCGACTACCGCGGTGCCGACCCCGGCCACGCGCAGCTCTACTACCAGCTCAACATGATCCTCTTCTGGACCGCCTACACCGGCTGGTACCAGGCGGTCGCCGTCGCCCGCGCCAACGGGCTGACGGCGACCGACATCCTTCCGTACGCCGGCTACACGGCCGACACCATGCGCGGCTTCTACACCGGCGGTACCCCGCTGATCGACGCCGACGAGCACGGCGGTGAGCACGAGCGCCTCGCGATGTGCGCCGCGAGCGTCGAGCACGTCCTGCGCACGGCCGCGGACTCCGGCGTGGACACCGGGATCCTGGCCGCGCACGCCGAGCTCTACCGGCGTGGTGTCGAGGCGGGCTTCGGCGCGGACAGCAGCTCGCGCCTGATCGGCCTGCTGGGCGGCAAGCCCTAGAACCGCCTAGCTGGACCGGCCCTGGCGGATCGCGTCGAACCAGCGGACCACCTGCGGCGCCGAGCGGACCGCGGTGGCCGTGTGGTCGGCGTCCGGGCCCGCTTCCACGACCTTCGCCCGGACCCCGTGACGGGCCAGATCGGCGGCGCAGGCACGGGAGTTGGCGGCCGGGACGTCCGTGTCGGCACCGCCCGCGTAGAGGCGTACGGGCGCGGCGGGCTTCCAGTCGCAGACGCCGTCGTTGGCCCGTATGACCTCCAGCAGGGCCCCGCGCGGGCTCCGGATGTTCTCGACCCACTGCGGGGTCAGCAGCTCCTGCGGCGTCGCCGGGAGCGCGGCCACGATGTCCTGGAACGGGTGGCTCCCGTCGAACAGGCCCTCCACAGCCTGTGCATAGGGCGCGCGGAACACCTCGGCCGGGTCCTCGTAGAGCGGGTGGAGCCGGTTCTGGGCCGTGAGGAAGTAGGAGAGGTAGAAGACGCCGACGCGCGGATCGACCCGGCCGTCGGTGAGCCCGGGGAACTCGGTGCCGAGCAGGTCGTGCGGTCCGGCCATCGGGGCCAGTGCCCGCAGCCGCAGGCCGTCCCGCCCGCGGGAGAGCTCGCGGCCCAGGGCCATCGCCACCTGGCCGCCCTGGGAGAAGCCGGTGGCGTACACGTCCCGGCTGACCGGGCGGCCCAGCCGGTCGGCGGCCGTGCGGGCGGCCTTCAGCATGTCGACGGAGGCCGTGACCGAGGACCGGGTGTCCATGTACGGGTGGCTGCCCGGGCCGCCGCCCAGGCCCAGGTAGTCGGGTGCGGCGACGGCCCGGCCGGCGGAGGCGTGCAGATAGGGGGTGAGCCGGTTGGAGCCGGGGCCGCCGGACGGGGCGTCGTCGCGGGTGGCGACCGTGCCGTGGGTGTCGGAGACCAGGTCAGGGCGGTGCGGGCCGCCGCGCGGCAGGACGAACAGCCCGGTCGCGGTGGTGGGCCGGCCCTGCGGGTCCACGGTGGCGTAGGTCAGCCGGTAGGCGCGCACGCCGTACCGGACGGTGGCCGGGTCGATGCCCAGCGTGCCGAGTTCGGCGACGACTTGGTCGCGGTCGAGGGTGTCCAGCGGGACGACGGAGAGCAGGTCGCCCCGGGCGGCGGACGCGGCGGACGCGGCGGACACGGCGGACGCGGTGGCCCGTGCGGGGGGCGCGGCCAGCGCCGCCGGGGCGGCGATCCCGCCGAGTACGGCGGCGAGGGCCACGGCTGCGGCGCCGCGCCGCAGCCACTGCCCGCGGAGCTGCTTGCTGTGCTGCGTGATCGTCATGCCGGGAACGCTACGGACGCCCGCCGCGCCCCGACATCCCGGCAACACCCGTCGGCCGAGGGGGATATCCCCCGGTCGGCCGGGGGAGTCCGCCGGGGTCAGGGAAAGGTCAGGGAAAGGTCAGGGGAAGGCCACGACGAGCAGTACGGCCACCGCCTCCAGCGCCACCTGCGCGGCGAGCAGCGCCCCGAAGGCGCCGACCGGGAAGGGCGCGCACCCGGTGTCGTTCACGAAGCACCGGCCGCCCCGGTCGGTGGTCAGCACCAGCACCTTCATGACGAGGAGGGCGGGCGGGAACAGCAGGGCGGCGAGCACCGAGCGCGACCGGATCCGGGACGCGCAGACGGTGGCGGGTAGTGGCTTCCGGGTCATGCCACCACGGTGCCGCGGGGCCGCCGTACGGGGATCCGCGCGGGCACCCAGCCCGCGCGGCCCCCGTACTCAGCTCCGCAGCTCGTCAGCCCCCGGCTCGCCCGCTTGCCCGCTCCCCGGCCCTCCCGGTCCTCAGAACAGCGGTAGCTGTCCGGGGTGTTCGGACAGGACGAAGCCGTCCAGGGTCGGCGCCGAGGCACCGAGCACCACCCGGGCCCGGGATCCGGGGCACGACACCAGGTCGCCGCGTCCCCGCCCGGAGGGCGGATCGTGGCGGGCGATCCGTCCGGCGGTGACGGCGCAGTCGCGACCGCAGGAGGGGCAGGCCCGGCGGGGAGAGTGGGACATGCCGCCCAGTCTGCCCTGCCGCACCGACATCAGTCCTGCTGGGAGGCGAGCCACGCCTCGTGCGCCCGCTCGATCCGGGCCCACAGCGCCGCCCGGTCCGCCGCCGTCAGGTCGTCGAGCTCACGCCCGAAGACCGTGGACATGGCCTCGAAGAGCTCCTCCGGTCCGGCCAGTTCGCGCTTGTCGCGTCCGCCCTGCGGGTCGAGGGTCAGCAGGACCTTGCCGTGCAGCCGGTTCATGACCTCGCCGTTGCGCCGCAGCATGAAGAAGGACCGCAGGAAGGGGGAGTCCTCGGCGGTGGACAGCCGCAGGTGCTCGTCCTCGAAGTCGGCCATGGTCGCGGGGGCCGAGCGGAAGTTCATCGCGGGGAAGGGCGAGCTCTCGTTGAGGAAGCTCCAGCCCGTGTCGGGCCCGTCCGCGCTCCCCAGCGGCCGCAGGCCGTACCGGAAGCCCCGCTCGTACGAGCCCTCGCGCAGCGGCAGCGGCTCGGGCGGGCCGTCGCCGAGGCCGACGTCCACGAAGTAGGCCTCCCCGTCGATCCGTACGGTCAGGGTGAGATGGTCCCCGCTCACCTCTTCGGACTCGCGATCCGCCGTCACGCCCCCGAAGTGGCGCGTCACGTCGTACCCGAGGTGCTCCAGCAGCGCCGCGAAGGCGCCGTTGAGGTGGAAGCAGTAGCCGCCGCGCCCGGCGCCGATGCGGCGCACGGACAGCTCGGGGTCGATGCCCGGCGGCCGGCCCAGCTGGATCTCGGTGTTCTCGAAGGGGATCCGCTCCAGATGGGCCCGCGTGAGCGCGAACAGCCCTTCGACGGAGGGGGATCCGGGTTCGGTGATGCCGATCCGGGCCAGGTAGTCGGTGTATATGCCAGTGATCATGTGGACAGACTAGATCCGGACATGTCCGCGGGACGGGCTATTTGTCGATGTCGCCGACGACGAAGAAGAGCGAGCCCAGGATCGCCACCATGTCGGCCACCAATTGGCCCGGCAGCAGTACGGCCAGAACCTGGATGTTGTTGTACGAGGCGCTGCGCAGCTTCAGCCGGTACGGGGTCTTCTCCCCCTTGGAGACGAGGTAGTAGCCGTTGATGCCGAGCGGGTTCTCGGTCCAGGCGTACGTGTGCCCCTCGGGCGCCTTCAGGACCTTCGGCAGGCGCTGGTTGATCGGCCCCGGCGGGAGGTCGTCCATCCGGTCCAGGCAGGCCACGGCCAGGTCGAGCGCGTTGTGGGTCTGGTCCAGCAGGCATTCGAAGCGGGCCAGGCAGTCGCCCTCGGTGCGGGTGACCACCTTCAGGACGTCCTGGAGCTCGCCGTAGGCCAGGTACGGTTCGTCGCGGCGCAGGTCGAAGTCGACGCCGGAGGCGCGGGCGATCGGGCCGGAGACCCCGTACGCGTGCACCGCCTCGGCGGACAGGACGCCGACCCCGCGCGTGCGGGCGCGGAAGATCTCGTTCCCGTGGACCAGCTTGTCGTAGACGTCCATCCGCGTCCGGACGTCGGCGATCGCGGCGCGGGCCCGGCCGAGCCAGCCGGCCGGGAGGTCCTCCTTGAGGCCGCCGACGCGGTTGAACATGTAGTGCATGCGGCCGCCGGAGATCTCCTCCATCACGGCCTGGAGCTCCTCGCGCTCGCGGAACGCGTGGAAGATCGGGGTGATCCCACCCAGTTCGAGGGGGTACGAGCCGAGGAACATCAGGTGGTTCAGCACCCGGTTCAGCTCGGCCAGCAGCGTCCGCATCCACACGGCCCGCTCGGGGACCTCCATGCCGAGCATCCGCTCGACGGCCATGACCACGCCCAGCTCGTTCGAGAACGCGGACAGCCAGTCGTGGCGGTTCGCGAGCATCACGATCTGCCGGTAGTCGCGGGCCTCGAAGAGCTTCTCCGCACCGCGGTGCATGTAGCCGACCACCGGTTCGGCACTGACGATCCGCTCGCCGTCCAGGACGAGGCGCAGGCGCAGCACGCCGTGCGTGGAAGGGTGCTGGGGGCCGATGTTGAGCACCATGTCGGTGCTCTCCGCCGCTCCGCCGATACCGACCGTGGTCTCCGTCATGCGGGCATTGTCTCAGCCCTAGGGTGGACGCATGGAAACGGGGACGATGGGTGAGACGGGCGGACCCGCATGGGTCGGGCTGCCGGGCGGGCTGCTCACTCTGCGGCGGACGCTGTTGCTGATGTGGACGGTGCTGCTCGCCGTCGTGACCGCCGTCGTACTGGGGCTGACGCTCGGGGCGGCGTGGGCGGCCCTGGGTGCGTTCTGGCTCGCGGTCCTGGCCTGGGGCTGGGTGCTCCTCGGCCGGAACTGGCGGTCCTGGCGGTACGCCGAGCGCGCGGACGACCTGCTGATCAGCCGGGGCGTGCTGTGGCGGGAGGAGACCGTGGTGCCGTACGGGCGGATGCAACTGGTCGAGGTCACCTCCGGCCCGCTGGAGCGCCGCTTCGGCCTGGCCTCCGTACAGCTGCACACGGCCGCGGCCGCCACCGACGCCAAGATCCCCGGGCTGGTGCCGGCCGAGGCGGAGCGGCTGCGCGACCGGCTCACCGCCCTCGGCGAGGCAAGGTCGGCGGGCCTGTGAGCCCCGGCCCGCAGGGCTCGGCCCCCCGCCCCGAGGCACGCGACGCGCACACCGCACCCGAGCCGTCGGCGGCAGACGACCCCGTGCGTGCGAAGCCCGCCGCCGGCGAAGCATCCGCTGGTGAGCCGTCCGCCGCGGAACCCGCTCACGCGCCCGGGCCCGTACGTGGGGAAACCCCCGCCGAGCTCGCCGCAGGCGGCCCGGTGGAGCGCCGGTTGCACCCCTTCACCCCGCTGCGCCGCGCCTGGGTGCCGATCGCCGCGACCGTCGGCGTGATCGCCCAGCAGGGCGACCAGGCCGGGAGATGGGTGGCCGACCTGTCCGCCCTCCTGCGGGTGGCGGCGGTGGCGGGCCTGATCATGGTTTTCGGCGCCTACGGATTCCTGAGCTGGTGGTTCACCCACTACGCCATCACCGACACCGAACTGCGCATCCGCAGCGGGCTCTTCTTCCGCCGCACCGCGCACATCCGCCTCGACCGGCTCCAGGCCGTGGACGTCACCCGGCCCCTCCTGGCCCGGCTGACCGGCGTCGCCAGCCTCCGGCTCGACGTCATCGGCACCGAGGAGAAGGACCAGCTGTCCTTCCTCGGCGAGAAGGAGGCCGTCGCCCTGCGCGCCGAGCTCCTCGCCCGCGCGGCCGGCTTCGCCCCCGAGGAGGCCGTGAGCCTGGGCGAGGCCCCCGACCGCGAACTGCTGCGGGTGACCCCGCGCGAGCTCGTCGTGTCGCTCCTGCTCAACCTGGGCGTCTGGGCCCTGCTGGTCCCCGGGCTCACCGTGCCGGTCGTCGTGTGGTGGCTCAGCTCCAGCCCGTGGGCGGCCCTCGTCTCCGTGCTCCCGATGCTCGGCGCGGTCTGGGCGGGCACCGCGGGCCGCTTCCTCACAGAGTACGACTGGCGGGTCGCCGAGTCCCCGGACGGGCTGCGGCTGGACCACGGCCTGCTGGACCGGGCCCACGAGACCGTGCCGCCGGGGCGCGTGCAGAACGTACGGATCGTGGAGCCGCTGCTGTGGCGGCGGCGCGGCCTGGTCCGCGTCGAGCTGAAGGTCGCCGGCTCGAACAACGCCGTCCTGGTCCCGGTGGCCTCGCGGGACGCCGCCACCGCCGTCGTCGCCCGGGTGCTGCCCGGGGTGGACCTGGCTGCCCTGTCCTTCTCCGGCTCCCCGCGGACCGGGTCCCGCTGGGTGGTCCCGGTGTGGTGGAAGGGCTACGCCCTGGCGCTCTCCCCGGAGGTGTTCGCCGCCCGGCACGGCCGCCTGTGCCGGCGTACGGACATCGTCCCGCACGCCAAGGTGCAGAGCGTCCGCCTCACGCAGGGCCCGTGGGCCCGCGCCCGCGGCGTCGCCGACGTCCACGTGGACACCGGCGCGAACTGCACGGTCACGGCCCGGCTCCGCCCGGAGCCGGAGGCCGCGACCCTGCTGCACGACCAGGCCGCCCGCTCCCGCACCTCCCGGGCCGCGGCCCGTCCGGACCGCTGGATGACGTAGCCCCGGAAAGCCCGCCCGCCCCGCCACGCACGGCACCGGACGCCGCGGGGCCCGCCCTTCGGGCGGCCGGCGCTACTTTGCGGACACGCCCTAAGCCGCGCCGCCGCCCGCGCGGACCAGGCCCGTTTCGTACGCCAGGACCACCACCTGGACCCGGTCGCGCAGCCCGAGCTTGGTCAGGATGCGGCCCACGTGGGTCTTCACCGTCGCCTCGGAGAGGACCAGCCGGGCCGCGATCTCGCCGTTCGACAGGCCCTGCGCCACCAGCAGCATGACCTCGCGCTCGCGCTCCGTCAGCCGCTCGATCTCCTTGTTCTGCGGCTCCTGCGTGGTCGTCGGCAGCATCGGCGCGAAGCGGTCCAGCAGGCGCCGCGTCGTCGACGGGGCCACCACCGCGTCCCCGCTGTGCACCGAGCGGATGGCCGCGAGCAGCTCGCCCGGCGGGACGTCCTTCAGCATGAATCCGCTCGCGCCCGCCTTCAGGCCCGAGAAGGCGTACTCGTCCAGGTCGAAGGTGGTCAGGATGATCACCTTCGGGTGCTCCTCCGGCTCGCAGATCCGCCGCGTCGCCTCCACCCCGTCCAGCCGGGGCATCCGGACGTCCATCAGCACCACGTCCACCTTCGTGGCCCGCAGCACCTCCAGCGCCTCCAGGCCGTCTCCCGCCTCGGCGACCACCTCCATGTCCGGCTGGGCGGCGAGCACCATACGGAAACCGGTGCGCAGCAGCACCTGGTCGTCGACCAGCATCACGCGGATGGACATCAGTTACCTCGACCTCGTCATCTCTTCTTCAGGGGAAGCAGCGCGCTGATCCGGAAGCCGCCACCGGGCCGCGGCCCCGCGTCCAGGGTTCCGCCGACCATACCGATCCGCTCGCGCATGCCGATCAGCCCGTGCCCGGCGCCGTCGGCGCCGCCGTCCTCGTACAGCTCGTGGGCCGCGCCCCGGCCGTCGTCCTCGACCAGCAGGCCGAGCCCGTCGTCGAAGTAGACCAGCCGGACGCTGGCCTTCGCGCCGGGGCCGCCGTGCTTGCGGGTGTTGGTCAGCGCCTCCTGCACGATCCGGTACGCCGTCAGCTCGACCCCGCTGGGCAGCCGCCGCGGCGCGCCCTCGACCTCGAAGTCCACCGCGAGCCCGGCCGTCCGCACCTGCTCGACCAGGACCTCGATCTGCTCGACGTCCGGCTGGGGCACGTAGTCCTCGGACTCCTGCGGCTCGCCGGTGCGCAGGACGCCCAGCAGCCGGCGCATCTCCGCCAGCGCCTGGCGCCCGGTGCCGGAGATGGTCTGGAGGGCTTCCTTGGCCTGTTCGGGGGCCGCGTCCATGACGTACGCCGCCCCGTCCGCCTGGACCACCATCACCGAGACGTTGTGCGCGACGACGTCGTGCAGCTCGCGGGCGATCCGGGCGCGCTCGGCGGCTACGGCCACCTTGGCCTGGGCCTCGCGCTGGTTCTCCAGGCGCTGGTTCCGCTCGACGAGCTGGGCGTAGTAGGCCCGGCGGGTGCGCAGGGAGTCGCCCAGCACCCAGGCGAGGGCGAAGGGGACCATGGCGAACAGCGTGAAGAGGACGTTGTCGCGGAAGTCGCCCTTGTCCACCTGGAAGCGCAGGGCGTACAGGGGGGAGGCGAGGAAGCCGATGGCGAACGCGGTACGGGACATCCGGCGCGAGATTTCGGCGGAGGCGGCGACCGTGTACAGGATGATCAGCATCGCGAGGTCGGCGTTGTTCACCTCGGTATGGGTGATCAGCTTGTAGACGCCGGTAGCGACGGCGAGCCAGAACATCGCCTGCGTCCACTTGCGGCGCAGGGCCACCACGACGCCCATCGCGACCACCGCGGGGACGGCGAGCAGCCGTGCGGTGGTGCTGCTGAAGCTGTCGCCGGCGACTTGCAGCATCCCGATCCCGAAGAGGAAGACAGCCCAGAAGCTGTCGACGCCCGTCGGGTGTCTGCGGAGGAAGTCGTAGAGGCGCTGCACGTAACCCAGAGTAGGGAACGCAGATAGGTGCTGGAGTCAACCAGAGGTTCGAACCTGACGCCGGGGGCGTACTCCCCAAGGTGGACGGAAGCATAGCCTTTGTCCGGTGAGCTCTCAGGGTGAATGCGTGACTCCGGTCCGGTGGCGCAGTGCGATGGAGGCCGCGCTGTACGGTCCCGACGGCTTCTACGTGCGGCCCGGCGGGCCGGGACCCGCCGGGCACTTCCGTACCTCCGTGCACGCCTCGCCGCTGTACGCCGCGGCCGTGGCCCGGCTGCTGCGCTGGGTGGACGCCGAGCTCGGGCACCCGGCCGGGCTGGACCTGGTCGACGTCGGGGCCGGGCGGGGGGAGCTGCTGGCCGGGGTGCTCGCCGCGCTGGAGCCGCAGACGGCCGCGCGGGTGCGCCCGTACGCCGTGGAACGGGCGGAGCGGCCCGCCGGGCTCGACCCGCGGATCCGTTGGGTCGCGGCCCCGCCCGAAGGGACGACGGGGCTGCTCTTCGCCAACGAATGGCTGGACAACGTGCCGCTGGAGGTCGCCGAGGACGGGCACTACGTGCTGGTCGCCCCGGACGGTACGGAGAGCCCGGGCGGGCCGCTGGACGGCGCGGACCGGGCCTGGCTGGAGCGGTGGTGGCCCGGCGGTGGCCGCGCCGAGATCGGCCGGGCCCGCGACGAGGCCTGGGCGGCCGCCGCCGGGACCCTGGAGCGGGGCCTGGCGGTGGCGGTGGACTACGCCCACACCCGGGGCGCCCGGCCCCCCTACGGAACCCTGACGGGCTTTCGCGGCGGCCGGGAGGTCCCGCCGGTGCCGGACGGCTCCTGCGACGTCACCGCCCACGTGGCCCTGGACTCCTGCGCGGGGCCGGGGGCGGTCCTGCTGACCCAGCGCGAAGCCCTGGCCGCGCTCGGCGTCTCGGGCGCCCGGCCCCCGCTGGCCCTGGCCTCCACGGACCCGCTGGCCTACGTACGGGCCCTGTCCTCGGCCGGTGAAGCGGCGGAGCTCACGGACCGCGCCGGGCTGGGTGCTTTCGGCTGGCTGGTCCAGCCGGCCGGCATCCCGGCCCCGTCGTGGCCGGGAGCCGCGGGCCGGGCCTGATCGACGAGGCCCCCGGCCGCCGGGCAGACGCGCGGAGGGCCGGGATCCGCTGCGGGATCCCGGCCCTCCTGTCGACCTGCTCGCGTGCTTACTGCGTCAGCTCGTCGTGGCCCTGGTGCAGGCCGCCGCCGCTGCCCGTGCCGTCGGTCGGCTGCGAGACGACCGGCTTCGACAGCGGGGCCAGGTCGAAGGCGTAGTGGCCGACCGCGTCCGCGATGACGTCGACGTTGATGTCGAGCGCCTTCTGGTCGATGTTGGTGATGTCGTCACCCTTGCCGTGGTAGTTCACGTCGTAGGCGACGCCCGCCTGGCCACCGAACTTCGCGGCCTGCTCCGGGGTCTTGATGCCCTCGGCGCCGGTGAAGGTACCGCCGGACGGGATGCCCACCTCGATGAAGGGGCCGTAGTCCGAGCGGCCCGAGAAGTCCGTGCCCTCGTGCGGGATCTTCTTCGAGTCGAGGAAGTCGTTGATCCCCTTCTCCAGCTGGGCGGAGCCCTCCGGTCCGGGGCCCGCGCCGGTCGCGTCGGAGTCGTCGCCGTCGTAGACGAAGTACGCGGCGTTCGGCGAGGCGATCATGTCGAAGTTCAGGTAGAGCTTGATCTGCTTCTTCTGCGCGTCCGTCAGCCCGGCGACGTACGCCTCGGAGCCGAGCAGGCCGAACTCCTCCGCCGACCACCAGGCGAACTTGACCTTGTTCTTGATCTTCGACTGGCTGCTCGCGAGGCGCTGCGCGACCTGGAGGATGCCGGCCGAACCGGAACCGTTGTCGTTGATGCCGGGGCCGGCCGCGACCGAGTCGAGGTGCGAGCCGAGGAAGACGGTGTTGTTCTCGTCGCCGCCCTTGGTCTCGGCGATGACGTTGTACGTCTTGCGGTTCTCGCGCAGCTGCCGGATGTCGAGGGTGACCTCGACCGGACCGGCCGCGGCCTCGGCGGCGAGCTTCTCGCCGTCCTCCTGGGTGATGCCGCCCGTCGGGATCTTGCCCGCGTTCGGGTCGCCGAGGGTTCCGTTGAGGGCGCCCGCGGTGTTGTTGTAGATGATCGCGCCGACCGCGCCGGCCGATGCCGCGTTGGCCTGCTTCGCCGCGAAGGTGCAGCCGCCGCGCTTGACCAGGGCGATCTTGCCGGTGAAGGTGCCGGAGGCGAAGTCGCCGGGCTCGCAGCCGTTGGTCCCGTCCGCGTCGACCGGGGCGACCGCGACGCCGGCGGTCACACCGCCCTCGGGGCTGTTGGCCGTGTACGACATCAGGTGGATCGGTACGTCGCGCTGGTTCGCGCCGCCCACCGTCAGCTTCTCCTCGATGGTCTCGACGTACACGAAGTCGAACTCGTTCTTGGTGACCTTGTAACCGGCCGCCTTCATCACGGCCTCGACGTACTTGGCCGACTGCACGTGCCCCTTGGATCCGGCCGCGCGGTTGCCGTTGTTGTAGTCGGCGAGCGACTGCAGGACCTTGAGGTGGTTGTAGGCGCCCTTGCCGGTCGCTTCCTTGACCAGCTTCTTGGCGAGCGCGTCACCCCGGGCGGCGTCGCTCTGCGGGCTTCCGGTGGCGCCGGCCGGTCCGGCCAGCAGCAGCGGCGAGACGAGGGCTGCGGCTGCCAGGGCGGCGGTTGCTGCGGCTATACGACGTGAGGGCATGAAGGTCCTTCCACGGCAAAGGCGAGCAGGGCAGGGCGGAGCAGGGCACAGCGAGGCGGAGCGTCGTGGAGCGCGTTTGCAGAAGTGGTGCGCGTTACGTGGGGGATCGGTGGACGCACGTTAGACAGCAAGTGGCCACCATGGCCAGAGTTTTCGCCGATTCCGGTTTATGAATTCCGTATATCGGTGAGTCTGGGCCGCCCAAATCAAGCCAATCGCCCGCCGGTTGGCCCTAGCGGAGGATGCCCTCGATGAAGTCCGATCCGATGCGGGCGACCGCCGGCAGGTTCAACTGGTGCTGGGCGTAGCGGCCTTGGCGCCGCGTGTGCATCAGGCCGGCCTTCTTCAGGACGGCCAGGTGCCGCGACACCTCCGGCGCGGTGATCCCGTACACGGTCGCCAGCTCGCCCGTCGTGAACGGGGCCCGCGCCAGGCTCCGGCACAGCATCATCCGCATCGGGTGCGCCAGCGCCTCCATCCGCCGCTGGAGCAACTCCACCGAGCCGGGCTCGGAAGCCAGCTCGGGGGAGCCGAGCGGATAGTGGACCACCGGCCGCCAGCCCGGCGCGTGCAGCACCAGCAGGTGCGGCCAGCCGAAGTTGGTCGGTACGAAGACCAGGCCGGCGCCTATTCGGGGATCGGTCGCGGTCGTCGATCCGTGGACCATCTTGTCGGCGGTGATGGTGGTGCCGCCCTCGTCGACGCTCAGCGCCGCCGAGACCTCCTTCAGCACGGTCGGCAGCCCCTTGCGGCGCAGCACCTCCGTCTTGTGCCGGGCGTCGGCGCTCTGCCCGGGCTCCACGCGCTTCCACGTCTCGGCGAAGAAGGCCTCGTCGCAGTCCTCCAGCAGGCGCCGCATCCACACCCGGACGGCCGCCGTGTCGTCGAGGAGCCGCATGGAGAAGTCCAGCTGGCGCGGGCCGCGGGCGGCGGCCGTCTCCAGCGCCTTGGCCCGCGCCGCCGGGTTCGCCAGCGGCGAGGAGGCCGGGCCGCCCTCGTTGTAGAGGGCCAGCCAGCACTGCTCCAGGGCGGCCCGCACGAACCGCTCGTCGTCGAGGCGGTCGAGCACGTCCAGCGCCTCGGCCAGCGTCGCGGCCGGCTGCCCGGTTCCGCCGGGCAGCCCGGCGAAGGGCATGAAGATGTCGGAGAACGAGCTCCGCCACATGAAGTCGGCCTCCAGCAGCCGGTCCGCGAGGCACGGATCGAGCGAGGCGGCGGTGGCGGTGGTCCAGGAGGTCAGCCCGGGGTGGTGCGCGGGCTGGGAGAGCGCGTGCAGGGCCATGCAGAGCTCGGCGAGCGGAGAGGGCGCGAAAGTGATCCGCTCGATGGGCAGGCCTGCGATGTCGATCGTGACGCTCATCAGGCCATTCTGTCGTTCCGCGCACGCCGGGCACGCCGGGACGGGCCTGTCGGCCCCGCCGTACGGGTGGCCGCGGACGGCCCGGCGCGACGGCCGGACGAGTGATCGTTTATGGCCACGGGGGCGCTTACGAGCCGTCGATTGACGGGGAACGTTAATTGTCGTGCGCAACGCCGCCGACGGGGTGAGGCTTGGGTCATGACCGCAATCGAGCAGTACATGATCGACACCTACCGGGCCTCCCAGCAGGGCGCCCCGATGCCCCCGCCGCCCGGGCGCGACGACGTCGCCGTCCTGCGCTCGCTCCGCTCGTACGAACAGGCCCGCGCCGTCCTGGACGGCAGATCGGGCCGCCACCCCTGGCGCGCCGCCCTGCGCCGGATATTCGTCCGCCCGCGGGCGTGCTGATCCGGCGAGGCCCCGAGCCCGGCCCGGCCCGGGACCCCTCCGCCCGCACTACACGAAATTCGGCGCGTTGCGCTCGTACACCAGCCGCAGCCCGATCAGCGTCAGCCACGGCTCGTGGTCGTCGATCACCGAGGACTCGCCCAGCACCATCGGAGCCAGCCCGCCGGTGGCGATGACCCGCACGTCGTCCGGGTCGCCGTGCGGTCCGGCCAGCTCCTTCGCCATCCGGGTCACGACCCCGTCGACCTGCCCGGCGAAGCCGTAGACCACGCCCGACTGCATCGCCTCGACCGTGGACTTCCCGATCACGTTGCGCGGCCGCGCCAGCTCGATCTTCCGCAGCTGGGCACCCCGTACGCCGAGCGCGTCCATCGAGATCTCGATGCCCGGGGAGATCACCCCGCCCACGTACTCGCCCTTCGCGGACACCGCGTCGAAGGTGGTCGCCGTACCGAGGTCGACCACGATCGCCGGGCCCCCGTAGAGCTCGACCACCGCGACCGCGTTCACGATGCGGTCCGCGCCGACCTCCTTCGGGTTGTCCATGAGGATCGGCACGCCCGTCTTGGTGCCCGGCTCCACGATCACCGCGGGCACGTCGCCGTAGTAGCGGCGGGTCACCTCGCGGAGCTCGTGCAGGACCGACGGCACCGCCGAGCAGATCGCGATGCCGTGGATCCCGTCGCCGAGCTCGCTGCCGAGCATCGGGTGCATGCCCATCAGCCCCTGCATCAGCACGGCCATCTCGTCGGCCGTGCGCTGCGGGTCGGTCGAGATGCGCCAGTGTTCGACGATCTCGTCACCGTCGAACAGGCCCAGGACCGTTTGGGTGTTGCCCACGTCGATGGTGAGGAGCACGGGTTACACCGCCTCGCGCAGATCGAGCCCGATGTCCAGGATCGGCGAGGAGTGGGTCAGCGCGCCGACCGCCAGGTAGTCCACGCCGGTCTCCGCGTACGCGCGGGCGGTGTCCAGGGACAGGCGGCCGGAGGACTCCAGCACCGCGCGGCCGGCCACCAGGGCCACGGCCTGCGCGGTCTGCTCGACCGTGAAGTTGTCCAGCAGGATCAGGTCGGCGCCGGCCTCCAGGACCTCGCCGATCTGCTCCAGCGTGTCGACCTCGACCTCGATCGGGACCTCGGGGAAGGCCTCGCGCACGGCCTTGAAGGCCTGGGCGACGCCGCCCGCCGCCACCACGTGGTTGTCCTTGACCAGCGCCGCGTCCGAGAGCGACATCCGGTGGTTGACGCCGCCGCCGCAGCGCACCGCGTACTTCTCCAGCGAGCGCAGGCCCGGCGTCGTCTTGCGGGTGTCGCGGACCTTCGCCGAGGTGCCCTCCAGCACGTCGGCCCAGCGGCGGGTGGCCGTCGCGATGCCCGACAGCCGGCACAGGATGTTCAGCGCGCTGCGCTCCGCCGTGAGCAGGTCACGGGTGCGCGAGCGCACGGACAGCAGCAGCTGCCCGGCCTGGACGGCGTCGCCGTCCTCCGCGTGCCGCTCCACCTCGAAGGCCTCCGTGCAGACCACGGAGAACACGGCCTCGGCGATCCGCAGACCGGCCACGACACCGTCCTCGCGCGCGACGAAGTCGGCGACGGCCTCGGCCTCCTCCGGCACGGTCGCCACCGTCGTCACGTCCACGCCGCCGTCCAGGTCCTCGGACAGCGCCATGTGCGCGATGTCCTCGACCTCGATCGGGTCCAGGCCGGCGTCGGCGAGCAGCTGCGCCAGCGCCGGGTCCAGGCCGCTCTCCTCGCCGTCGCCGCAGGCGCAGTCGTCGCCGCAGCCGCCGTCGTTCTGGTCGATCAGGGGAAGTTCGGGGGTGCTCACGGTCACTGCTCCAGGCTCGGGGTGCTCAGGGGGTGCACGGACGGGAAGTCCGCGGAGTCGGTGGGTACGACGACCAGGGCGCGCTTCTCGGTCGCCGAGAGCCGGACGACGAGATGGCGGCGCCAGTGGGCATCGTCCCGCTCGGGGTGGTCCTCGCGCCAGTGGCAGCCGCGGGTCTCCACGCGCCGCTGCGCGGCGGCGACCAGGACCCGCGCCACGCACAGCAGGTTCGTGGCCTCCCAGGTGTCCACGCCCGGCTCGGCGGTCTTGCCGTGCGCTTCGAGGTCGTTCAGGGCGGTGGCGTACAGCGCTTCGAGGGCGTCGGCCGCGGCACTGAGCGAGTCGGCGGAGCGCAGCACGCCCGCGCCCTCCGTCATGATCCGCTGGACCTCGTACCGGGCCGCGCCGGGCTGCAGCGGGCCGGTCGCCGGGACCGGTATGCCCGGGCCGCTGCCCGCGGGCCGCTCGGCGACGATGTCCTCGGCGATCCGCTCGGCGAAGACCAGACCCTCCAGCAGGGAGTTGGAGGCCAGCCGGTTCGCGCCGTGCACACCGGTGCAGGCGACCTCGCCGCAGGCGTACAGGCCGGGGACGGTGGTCCGCCCGTGCAGGTCGGTGCGGACGCCGCCGGACGCGTAGTGCGCGGCGGGCGCCACCGGGATGGGCTCGGTCACCGGGTCGATGCCGTGGGAACGGCAGGCGGCCAGGATGGTCGGGAAGCGCTGCTCCCACATCTGCGCGCCGAAGTGCCGGGCGTCGAGGTACATGTGCTGCGCGCCCTGCTCCTGCATGCGGCGCATGATGCCCTTGGCGACGATGTCGCGCGGCGCCAGCTCGGCGAGCTCGTGCTGGCCCTGCATGAAGCGCACGCCGTCCGCGTCGACGAGGTGCGCGCCCTCGCCCCGGACCGCCTCCGACACCAGCGGCTGCTGTCCCTCGGCGTCCGGGCCGAGGAAGAGCACCGTCGGGTGGAACTGCACGAATTCGAGGTCGGAGACCTCGGCGCCGGCCCGCAGCGCGAGCGCCACGCCGTCACCGGTGGACACCGACGGGTTGGTGGTGGCGGAGAAGACCTGGCCCATGCCGCCGGTCGCGAGGATCACGGCGGGCGCGTGCACGGCGCCCACCCCGTCGTGCTGGCCCTCGCCCATGACGTGCAGGGTCACACCGGCCGTACGGCCCTGCGCGTCTTGCAGCAGGTCCAGCACGAGCGCGTTCTCCACGGTCTCGATGCCCGCGGCCTGGACGGCCTCGACGAGCGCCCGGGAGATCTCGGCGCCGGTGGCGTCGCCGCCCGCGTGCGCGATCCGGCGGCGGTGGTGCCCGCCCTCGCGGGTCAGCTCTATCTCGCCGGTCTCCGTGGAGGTGTCGAAGACCGCGCCGGTGGCCATCAGCCGCCGTACCGCGTCGGGGCCCTCGGTGACGAGCAGCCGGACGGCCTCCTCGTCGCACAGGCCCGCACCGGCGACCAGCGTGTCGTCGAGGTGCTGCTCCGGGGTGTCGCCCTCGCCGAGGGCCGCGGCGATGCCGCCCTGGGCCCAGCGGGTGGAGCCGTCGTCGAGCCGGGCCTTGGTGACCACGACGGTACGGCGGCCCCCGGCGGCGCAGCGCAGCGCGGCGGTCAGGCCCGCCACGCCGGAACCGACGACCACGACGTCGGCGTCGAGGGACCAGCCGGGGGCCGGGGCGTGCAGCCGTATGCCGGTGCCTTCGCCTGCCCCGTCCGACGGGATGCCTCTGCCTGGGGTGCTCACGAGTGTGCTCCGAATTCCAATGGGATGTTGTCGATCAGCCGGGTCGAGCCCACCTTCGCGGCCACGGCCAACACGGCCTGCCCGGTGAAGTCCTGACCGGTCTCGGTGAAGTCCAGCGGGTCCACCAGCGCCAGGTAGTCCAGCACGAGCGGCGGCTCGTGGCGGCCCGCCTCGTCCAGGACGTGCAGCGCGGCGGCCCGTACGGCGTCCGGCAGACCGGCGCCGGCCGCCGAGACGGCGTGCGCGTCGGCGGAGGCACGGATCTCGCCGAGGCGGGCCAGGGCGGTGGCCCGCTCGTCGCTGGCCGGGGAGGCCTCGGCGCGGGCGCGCAGCGCCGCCTGCGCGGCGAGCCGGTCGCGGCCGGCGAACAGGGCGCGGGACAGGGCCAGGGCGGTGTGCCGCTCCGCGGCGGAGAGGTAGCGGTTGCGGGACGACAGCGCGAGCCCGTCCTCCTCGCGGACGGTCGGTACGCCGACCACCTCGACGGGGAAGTTCAGGTCGGTCACCATCCGCCGGATCAGGGCCAGTTGCTGCGCGTCCTTCTGGCCGAAGAGGGCCAGGTCGGGGCGGGTGAGGTGGAGCAGCTTGGCGACGACGGTGAGCATTCCGTCGAAGTGCCCGGGGCGGGTGGCCCCTTCGAGGCGCTCGCCCATGGGGCCGGCGCTGATCCGCACCTGCGGGTCGCCGCCCGGGTAGACCTCGTCGACCGCCGGGGCGAACACGGCGTCGGCACCCGCCCCTTCGGCGATCGCCACGTCGGCGTCGAGGGTGCGGGGGTAGCGGTCGAGGTCCTCGCCCGCCCCGAACTGCAGCGGGTTGACGAAGACGGTGACGACGACCTGTCCCTCGGGCCCGGCCTGTTCGCGGGCCGTGCGGATCAAGGTGGCGTGGCCCTCGTGCAGGGCGCCCATGGTCATCACCACGGCCCGGCGGCCGGTGCGCGACAGCTTGTGCAGCTCCTCCGCGGTGTGCAGCAGCAGGTCGGTCACTGGTCGCCCCCGTCGGACTCCGTGTCGGCGAGCACGCCGAGCAGGTCCTCGGCGAGTTCGGGCTTGAGCAGACCGTGCGCGAGGGCCCGGTCCGCGGTCGTACGGGCCATCGCCAGGTAACCGGGGACCGCTGCGGGCGCGTGCCGGCGCAGCTCCGAGACGTGCGCCCTGACCGTACCGGCGTCCCCGCGGGCCACCGGCCCGGTCAGGGCGCCGTCACCGGAGCGCAGGGCGTTGTCGAGGGCCGCGCCGAGCAGCGGGCCGAGCATCCGGTCGGGGTGCTCCACCCCGGCCTTGGCCAGCAGCTCCATGGACTGGGCGACCAGCGTGACCAGGTGGTTCGCGCCGAGGGCCAGGGCCGCGTGGTAGAGCGGACGGTCCTCCTCCCGGATCCACTCGGGCTCCCCGCCCATCTCGATGACCAGGGCCTCGGCGGCCAGGCGCAGCTCTTCGGGGGCGGTGACCCCGAAGGAGCAGCCGGCGAGCCGCTGCACGTCGACCTCGGTGCCGGTGAAGGTCATCGCCGGGTGCAGGGCCAGCGGCAGGGCGCCCGCGCGGCGCGCGGGGTCGAGCACGGAGGTCCCGTACCGGCCGGAGGTGTGCACCAGGAGCTGTCCGGGCCGGACCGCGCCGGTGTCGGCGAGGCCCTCCACGAGGGACGGCAGCGCGTCGTCGGGGACGGTCAGGAGCACCAGGTCGGCCAGCTCCAGCACCTGCGCGGGCGGTACGAGCGGCACGTCGGGCAGCATCCGCTCGGCCCGGCGCACGGACGTGTCGGAGACTCCGGAGACGGCGACGGGCCGGTGCCCGGCCTGCTGGAGCGCACGCGCCAGCGCGGGACCGACGCGGCCGGCACCGACGACGCCGACGGCGAGCCGGGCAGGGCGTGGCTGCTGTGATGGATTCACGCGGGGGAGGCCCTTCCGTTCCAGTCCGCGGGGGTACCGGACGATACGCCGCCATGCTAGCTCCTGGGGCAATTGGCCGGTCGGCGGCGACGGGAGCGAGGATCTTTCCCCATGAGTGACAACAGCGAGGACACCGAACGTACGAAGCGGCTGGTCGCGGCCTGGCGCGGGGCGGAGCGGAGGCTGTCCCGCAGTCTGCTGGAGCCCACCGTGGGGGAGCTGCTCGGCTCGCTCGCCGAAGCCCCGTACGACATGGACGGGCCGGCCGACGTCTACGGCGACGGGGTCGTCACCACGCTGGAGCGCAAGGTCGCCGAGCTGCTCGGGACCCAGGACGCGGCGTTCTTCCCCACCGGCACGATGGCCCAGCAGATCGCGCTGCGGTGCTGGGCGGGTCGGACCGGGAACCCGGTGGTGGCCCTGCACCCGATGAGCCATCCGGAGCGGTGGGAGGGGGACGCCCTGTCGGTCGTCTCCGGGCTGCGGGTGGCGCACCCGACCACGGAGGCCCGCCCGCCGTCGGCCGCGGACGTCGAGGCGCTCCGGGAGCCCTTCGGCACGCTGATGGTGGAGCTGCCCCTGCGGGAGGCGGGCTTCCTGCTGCCCACCTGGGAGGAGCTGGAGGCGCTCACCGAAGCGGCCCGGGAGCGGGACGCGGTCGTCCACTTCGACGGGGCCCGGCTGTGGGAGTCCACCGTCCACTTCGGCCGCACCCTGCCCGAGATCGCGGGCCTCGCGGACTCCGTCTACGTCTCCTTCTACAAGTCGCTCGGCGGCCTCAGTGGGGCGGCCCTGGCGGGGCCCCGGGAGTTCGTGGAGGAGACCCGGGTCTGGCGGCACCGCTACGGCGGCCAGGTCTTCCGGCAGTTCCCGCAGGCCCTCTCGGCGCTCGCCGGACTGGAACGGGAACTGCCCCGGCTGCCGTCGTACGTGGCCCAGGCGCGGGTGGTGGCCGGGGCGCTGCGCTCGGCGTTCGCGGATTCGGGGGTCCCGTGGGCCCGGATCAACCCGGAGGAGCCGCACACCCACCAGTTCCAGGTGTGGCTCCCGTACGAGGCGGACCGGCTGACGGAGGCGGGCCTGCGGCAGGCGGAGGAGACGGGGACGGTCCTCTTCCGTCGCTGGTCCGCCGACGGCCCGCCGGGCCTCGCGGTGACGGAACTGGAAATCACGCAGCCGGGGCTGTCCTGGACGGAGTCCGACGTCCACGAAGCGGTTTCGGCCTTCGTGGCCCGGATCTGAAGGACCCGATCCAGCCCCACCCACCCCTCCAGCCCCGCGGGCGTCTGAGGCGCGGGGCTTGGAGCGGAGCCCGCACTTCCAGCCCCGCCGGCGTTTGAGGCGCGGGGTCCGGGGGCGGAGCCCCGGGAAACGGCGAAAGGGCGGGGCGGGGAGAGGCCCCGCGCAGCGGCACCCGCACCCGCACCCGCACCCACATCCGCGCCCCCGGAAGGCAAGGGCGAAATGCGGAATTCCCCAAAGCCACCGGCGCAAGCCGGCCACGGCGTTACCGTCATTGACGGCAATTACCGGCCATCGCGCCCGGAGGAGACACCATGACCACTCAGCCCGCGTGGCGGAAGTCCTCGTTCTGCAGTGAGGGCGACGCCTGCGTCTACGTCGCCACCGCCCCCGGAGCCCTCGTCAAGGTCGCCGACCGCGCCGACCCCGCCCACCTCGTGCTCGCCACCACCCAAGCCGCCTGGGCCGACTTCCTGCGCGCGGTCAAAGAGACCGGCTGAGGGACCCGCCGAGCGCGCCGCACCCGCGATCAGGGGATTTTGTCCGATTAGCGCGTATCTTCGGCCCATGCCCACGCCCTACGGATCCCGCGGCGGCATGGCGTTCAGCGCCGCTGAGCTGCACCTGCTCACGCGCCTCCTCGCCCACGCCCTTCAGTCCCCCTCGGCCCCCCTGGCGGCCGAGGAGGTCCAGGACTGCCTGCGCCTCGCGCAGTCGGTGGACGAAGCGGTCCAGGAGGCGGGCCGGCTCAGAGCGTTCCTCCTCGCGGACCTCGCCCGCTACCGCGGCGCCCTGCCCGGCAGTCTCTCCGGCTACCTGGAGCTGCTGCAGGACGCCCTGGCCGCCGGGTACGAACCGGAGCCCGACGACCTCGCCGCCCTGCGGGCGCTGCGCGCCAACCCGATCGCCGCCGCGCTGCTGGAACGGGTCCGGACGGTCGCGGAGCGCTCCGTACGGCGGCGGCTGTCGACCGCCCCCGCGCCCCGGACCCGGCTGCTGGCCCTGGCCGGCGGCAAGGAGAAGGACGAGCCGCCGGCCCGCCCGGCTCCGCACCCCAAGGAGCCGCCCCGCCCGGAGCGGCCGATTCCGACCCCCGGTGAGGTGTTCCCGCCGCGCCGCAAGCCCACCCCGCCCCCGGCGGCCGGGCTGGCCGCCGGGTAGCTACGCTGTGGGGCATGGACTACGTTTCCGCGCTCGTGCCCCCCTTCGTGATGGCCGTGTTCTTCATTGCTCTCGTCATGACGATCGTGAAGAGCCAGGGCGGTTCCAACAAGGCCAAGGAGGACGCGGCGGTCGATGCCGTGCTCGCCCGGGCCGAAGCCACTCAGCAGCAGCAGAAGTAACCCTCGGGGCGTGCGGCTTCACCGGCCGTGCGCCCTATTTTCCGGCGCGTTGCCGAGCGAGTAGTCGGGCAATTCAGCACAAGCCGCACTATCGTGCTGCTGTGCCTCGCCCCCTGGGAGAACTCGAAGACGCCGTCATGACGCGGGTGTGGCAGTGGAACCGCCCGGTCACCGTGCGAGAAGTACTGGAAGACCTCCAGCAGGAACGGTCCATCGCGTACACCACGGTCATGACCGTTATGGACAATCTCCATCAGAAGGGCTGGGTCCGCCGGGAAGCCGAAGGCCGCGCCTATCGATATACGGCGGTCTCCACCCGCGCCGCCTACTCGGCCGCACTCATGAACGAAGCCTGGTCGACGAGCGACAACCCCGCGGCCGCCCTCGTGGCCTTCTTCGGCATGATGTCCGCGGAACAGCGCGAAGCCCTCCGGGACGCCGTGCGGGTCGTCCAGTACGACGACGAGTCGAGCGCCGACGCCGCCCCCGAACCCCCCGCTCCGCCCGTGGCCGAGGGGGAGTCCGACGAGCGCCCGCAGGAGCCGGGGCGATAACGTCCGCAGCCATGGGAGAGTTTTCCACTGCACATGCAGAAACAGTGACGATCCGCCGTGCCCGGACGCGTGATGTTCCCGCGCTGCGCCGACTCCTCGACCAGTACGTGCAGCAGCGGATCCTGCTCGACAAAGCTCCGGTCGTCCTTTACGAGGACATCCAGGAGTTCTGGGTCGCGGAACGCGACTCCGACGGCCAGGTCGTCGGCTGCGGCGCTCTCCACGTGATGTGGGAAGACCTTGCCGAAGTGCGCACTCTCGCCGTCGACCGGGGCTTGAAGGGCGCCGGAGTCGGGCATCAGGTACTGGAGCAGTTGTTGCGTACCGCCCGTACCCTCGGGGTGAGCCGGGTTTTCTGCCTCACCTTCGAAGTCGAGTTCTTCGCGAAGCACGGCTTCGTCGAGATCGGCGAGACCCCGGTCAAGACCGATGTCTACATGGAGCTGCTGCGTTCCTATGACGAGGGTGTCGCCGAGTTCCTCGGTCTCGAACGAGTGAAGCCGAACACCTTGGGCAACAGTCGGATGCTTCTGCACCTCTGATCGATGGCCTCAGCTTTTCCGGTGCTCCGCGCACCTGTGGCCTATGTCCGAATCGCGTACGTTTCCCGCCCTGTTGCGGTCTCGAACCTCTCACCGGGGGTTTGTGTTTTCCAGGCAAAAGCGGTTTCCTTTCCGCGTACTGCTTTTCGATGAAAGGAAATCCCGGTGGCACAGAAGGTTCAGGTCCTTCTTGTCGACGACCTCGACGGCGGCGAGGCGGACGAGACGGTGACGTTCGCTCTGGATGGCAAGACCTACGAGATCGACCTCACCACCGCCAACGCTGAAAAGCTCCGCGGTCTGCTCGACCCGTACACCAAGGGCGGCCGGCGTACCGGTGGCCGCGCGTCCACCGGCCGCGCCAAGGGCCGTGCGGCCGTGGCGTCCGGTAACCCGGACACCGCGGAGATCCGCGCCTGGGCGAAGTCCCAGGGCCTGAGCGTCAACGACCGCGGTCGCGTGCCGCAGGACATCCGCGACGCTTACGAGAACCGGGGCTGACCCGTCAGGGACTGACCCGGCCGGCCCGTGAGGGAGGCCCGGCCACGGCGCTCCGCAGGGGCGTACGGCGCCGGAGCCGCGCGCGGTGACATTCCGTCGCCGCCGCGGAGACCAGGCGCACGAGATCGGCCCCGGCGCCCACCCGCCCGGGACCGGCGCCCTGTCCGGGACCGGACAGGGCAGGCAGAAGTGCCTCGCACCCCTGCTCGGGGGGCCGTAGCCACACGGCGGCCCCCCGGGGACTCCCGTCCCGTACGCAATGCCCCGGCGGCACCGGGGCGGTGATCCGGCCACCCGCACCCAGGGCGGCGAGATCGAGGGCGACCCCGCCCCACTCCAGCCAGTCGAGCAGCCCGTCCAGCTCCTCTGCGCTCCCCGCGGCCACCAGGAACCGCATCCGGCGCCCCATCAGGGCCACCGGGCCCGTGGCGACCGGCCTGCGCAGCAGGGCGGCCCCCGCGTCGGACGGCAGCTCCAGCACGTCGAACCGGCTCCCGGTCGCGAGCTGGGCGGGCGGCCCGCCCACGACGGTCCAGCCGAGCACTCTCCGGTACCAGGAGGCGTACGCGTCCTCCTCGGGCGCCGGGCGGGGCGGCGGCACGGTCGGCGGGGCGAGCGGCGGGAGGGTTACGGCCATGTCCGGAGCAACTTCCGAAAGGCCGCAGGGTTACGCTCAATGTGACGCACCGCACTCACCGCCATGCGGAACGTAAACGTCCGTGGAGTACGGAGTCCACATTCGAGGCGCAACTGTGTTCGCCCTTAGCTGAGGGAACCGGTGGCACCGGCATGGAGTGTCAGTCCTTACGGGTAAGACATTCCTAGTGGATCGGGGCGACACGCTGATTTGACGGGCATCCGTTCGCCGTCGGCGTACACGCATGACGGGTATCTGCCTGGCCTGCGGGAACATCGTCTCGCACCATCGAGTTGGAGCAGTTGTCGGCTCTCCGAGCCGGTTTTCCCGCTGATGCAGGGGTGAGCCGCGGACGGATGTCGGCAGTTGGAATGAGCTGTCCCGCCCCGCGGGACTAGCATGCGGAAGGACAGGGCGGGGACCGACCCCGAACTGCCCGACCGCTCTGAGGAGCGATAAACGATGTTCGAGAGGTTCACCGACCGCGCGCGGCGGGTTGTCGTCCTGGCTCAGGAAGAAGCCCGGATGCTCAACCACAACTACATCGGCACCGAGCACATCCTCCTGGGCTTGATCCACGAGGGTGAGGGTGTCGCCGCTAAGGCCCTGGAGAGCCTCGGGATTTCGCTCGAGGCTGTTCGCCAGCAGGTTGAGGAGATCATCGGTCAGGGGCAGCAGGCCCCGTCCGGCCACATCCCCTTCACTCCGCGGGCGAAGAAGGTCCTGGAGCTTTCGCTCCGAGAGGCCCTCCAGCTCGGCCACAACTACATCGGCACCGAGCACATCCTGCTCGGCCTGATCCGCGAGGGCGAGGGCGTCGCCGCCCAGGTCCTCGTGAAGCTGGGTGCCGATCTCAACCGAGTCCGGCAGCAGGTCATCCAGCTGCTCTCCGGCTACACCGGTGGAGGCAAGGAGTCGGCCACGGCCGGCGGCCCGGCCGAGGGCACGCCCTCGACCTCGCTCGTCCTGGACCAGTTCGGCCGCAACCTCACCCAGGCGGCCCGCGAATCCAAGCTCGACCCGGTCATCGGGCGCGAGAAGGAGATCGAGCGGGTCATGCAGGTGCTGTCCCGCCGTACGAAGAACAACCCGGTCCTCATCGGCGAGCCCGGCGTCGGCAAGACCGCCGTCGTCGAGGGCCTGGCCCAGGCGATCGTCAAGGGCGAGGTTCCCGAGACGCTCAAGGACAAGCACCTCTACACGCTTGACCTCGGCGCCCTGGTCGCGGGTTCCCGCTACCGCGGTGACTTCGAAGAGCGCCTGAAGAAGGTGCTCAAGGAGATCCGCACCCGCGGCGACATCATCCTGTTCATCGACGAGCTCCACACCCTCGTGGGTGCGGGCGCCGCCGAGGGCGCGATCGACGCCGCCAGCATCCTCAAGCCCATGCTGGCCCGTGGTGAGCTCCAGACCATCGGTGCCACGACGCTCGACGAGTACCGCAAGCACCTCGAGAAGGACGCGGCGCTCGAGCGCCGCTTCCAGCCGATCCAGGTGGCGGAGCCTTCCCTCCCCCACACGATCGAGATCCTCAAGGGCCTGCGCGACCGCTACGAGGCCCACCACCGCGTTTCCATCACGGACGAGGCCCTCGTCCAGGCGGCGACGCTGGCGGACCGGTACATCTCGGACCGCTTCCTCCCGGACAAGGCGATCGACCTGATCGACGAGGCCGGCTCCCGGATGCGCATCCGCCGGATGACCGCACCGCCGGACCTCCGCGAGTTCGACGAGAAGATCGCGGGCGTGCGCCGCGACAAGGAGTCGGCCATCGACTCCCAGGACTTCGAGAAGGCGGCGTCTCTCCGTGACAAGGAGAAGCAGCTGCTGGCGGCGAAGACCAAGCGCGAGAAGGAATGGAAGGCCGGCGACATGGACGTCGTCGCCGAGGTCGACGGCGAGCTCATCGCCGAAGTCCTCGCGACCGCGACCGGCATTCCCGTCTTCAAGCTCACCGAGGAGGAGTCCTCGCGACTGCTCCGCATGGAAGACGAGCTCCACCGTCGGGTCATCGGCCAGAAGGACGCCATCAAGGCGCTCTCCCAGGCGATCCGCCGTACTCGTGCGGGTCTGAAGGACCCGAAGCGCCCGGGTGGCTCGTTCATCTTCGCTGGTCCGTCCGGTGTCGGTAAGACCGAGCTCTCCAAGACGCTCGCCGAATTCCTCTTCGGCGACGAGGACGCGCTGATCTCCCTCGACATGTCGGAGTTCAGCGAGAAGCACACGGTTTCCCGTCTCTTCGGTTCACCCCCCGGTTACGTGGGCTACGAAGAGGGCGGCCAGCTCACCGAGAAGGTGCGCCGCAAGCCGTTCTCCGTCGTCCTCTTCGACGAGGTCGAGAAGGCCCACCCGGATATCTTCAATTCCCTTCTCCAGATCCTGGAGGACGGTCGTCTGACCGACTCCCAGGGCCGGGTCGTGGACTTCAAGAACACGGTCATCATCATGACGACCAACCTGGGCACCCGGGACATCTCGAAGGGCTTCAACCTGGGCTTCGCGGCGCAGGGCGACACGAAGACCGGCTACGACCGGATGAAGGCGAAGGTCAACGAAGAGCTCAAGCAGCACTTCCGGCCCGAGTTCCTGAACCGTGTCGACGACACGGTCGTCTTCCACCAGCTCACCGAGGAAGACATCATCCAGATCGTCGACCTGATGATCGCGAAGGTCGACGAGCGCCTCAAGGACCGCGACATGGGCATCGAGCTGAGCGGCGACGCCAAGCTCCTGCTCGCCAAGCGCGGCTACGACCCGATCCTGGGTGCCCGGCCGCTGCGCCGGACCATCCAGCGCGAGATCGAGGACATCCTGTCGGAGAAGATCCTCTTCGGCGAGCTGCGTCCCGGTCACATCGTGGTCGTCGGCAAGGAGGGTGAGGGCGAGGAAGCCAAGTTCACCTTCCGCGGCGAGGAGAAGTCGGCCCTGCCCGACCTCCCCCCGATCGAGGCCACGGGCTCCGGCCCGGACCTGTCGAAGGGCGCGTAAGCGCGGCGCAGTACCAAGGGGCGGCCCCGGAACCAACAGGTTCCGGGGCCGCCCCTTTTTCGGCGTGCACCCCTACGAACGCGTCACCGGGGCGTGCGGGGGCAGGAGGGACAGGGCCGGTACGGCGAGCTCGGACGGCACCCCGCCCGCGGTCTGGACCGTGTGCAGGGCCGCCCGGCCGGCAGGGGCCCGTTCCGGGGGCGGGGGCAGGTCAAGGACCAGCGGTCCGATCCGCTCGGGTCCGATCCGCTCGGGACCGATCCGCCCCGGCACGCGGGCCCGCGCCCGCCCCCTCCGGCGGGACGGGCGGGGCTCGGGGGCCGGGACACCCCTAGTGACCTGGGCCTCAGACGGGGGTGGGGGCCGGTGACAAGCCGCACAGGACAAATCGGACGTACTAGGTCGTTTCGTAGATCCAAAACACCCTGCCGCGGGACCTTCGTCCCTGGAGGGAGGCCGTCAACGGGGCACGTCACAGGGGCGCCGCTACGAGTTCCGCTAGTAATCCGGACATTTGGGGAAGTCCCGGGGCGCGGGTTACCAAAGATGAGCCAGCCCGGCACTCGCTCGATCGTGCCGGGTCACTTCATGCCTCTCACAGGTGTGAAACACCCCTTGTCCCCGGCCCCGGAGGTCTGCACATGTTCGCGAAGCGCGTCTACACCCGTCGTACCCGTATCGCTGTCGGCACCACTGCTCTCGGTGCCGTGCTGGCCCTCGGGGCGGGCACGACCGCCGCGTTCGCAGACGCCCCGCAGTCCGCCCCCGCCGCCAAGGCCGCCGGCGCCGCCGGTGCCGCTGGCTCCTCGAAGACCGGTCTCTGGGACAAGCCGCTGGAGAAGTACACGCTGTCCGCGACCTTCGGCAAGGGCGGCAACATGTGGTCCCACAAGCACTCCGGCCAGGACTTCGCCGTCCCGGTCGGCACCCCGGTCAAGGCCGCGGCCGCCGGCACCGTCGTCAAGGCGGGCCCGAACGGCGGCGGCGACGGCCCCGCGTACGGCAACGCCATCGTGATCAAGCACGCCAACAACACGTACTCGCAGTACGCGCACCTCTCGAAGATCCAGGTCAAGATCGGCCAGAAGGTCAACTCCTCGCAGCGGATCGCCCTGTCCGGCAACACCGGCAACTCCAGCGGCCCGCACCTGCACTTCGAGATCCGCACCACCCCGAACTACGGCTCGGCCGTCAACCCGGTCGCCTTCCTGCGCACCAACGGCGTCACCGTCTGACCCGTCCCGCCCGCAGCACCCGCAGCACCCGCAGCACCCGTCGTACCGGCCGACCCGCCCTGCTCACCGATCAGGTGAGCAGCCAGGCATGGGTCGGCTTCGGCGATGGTTCGAGCTTCCCCTCCTTGTACCCGGCGGCCTGCTCCTCCGTGAAGGCCATGTCGTAGGTCTTGATGCTGTGCAGGGCGCCCTGCCACGGACCGGTCCAGATGTTGTGGTGCTTGGATCGGCCTAGCTGGAGCGGACCCGGGGCCTGCCAGATGGGCGGCACCGGGGTCTCCCCGGCCTTCTTGCCGTCCACGTACAGGGCTATCGCCTTCTTCTCGGCGTCGTAGGTGGCCATCAGCAGCGTGGGCGTCTTCACCATGCTGAGCCCCTCGGCGGCGACCGTCCGCGTGGTGGCCGCGGCGCCCTTGTCGCCCGTCTGCACGCGGAAGATCCAGGCCTGCTTGCCGTTCACCTCGTTCACGCCCAGCTCGAAGGAGAACGACTCCCCGTCACCCTGGCTCATGATGATCCGGGAGCCCTTGGCGGCGGAGTTGTAGGCGCGGGCCGTGACGGTGAAGCTCTTGGTCACGTCCACGACCGGTTCGGCGGACTGCCCCCACGAGTTCCCGTTGCCCTTGCCGATGACCTGGAAGCGCTTGCCCAGCGGGCCGACCTTGAGGTCGGGGCCGAGCCGGATCCCCATGTTGCCGTAGCTGTCGCGCAGCAGCGTGTCGTCGCCCGCGACGGTCGCGGTGTAGGCGGCGGGCCCCTTCGAATCATCCGGCTCGGGCGAGGCGGAGGCCGAGTTCGCGGGCTGGGCGTCCTGTCCGTCCTCGTCGCCGCCCAGCAGGAAGAACGTTCCACCGCCGGCCAGCAGCGCGAGCACGATCACCCCGCCGCCCAGCGTCCACAGCCGCTTCTTGCGCCGCTCGGCCGCGGAGCGGTCGGCCATGGCCTCCCAGTCCGGCTGCTGCGAAGCGCCGGGCAGGTCCGGACCGGCCAGCCTCGTGAATCCCGGCTGGGCCGGGGCCGGAGCCCACTGACCGCCTCCCGCGTCCTGCTGGTAGCCCGCCGGGTCCGGTGCGTAGCCCCCCGGGTCCTGCTGGTAACCGCCGCCCGGGTCTTGCTGGTACCCGCCCCCCGGGTCTTGCTGGTAGCCGCCTCCCGCGTCCTGTGGGTGGCCGCCTCCCGGGTCCTGCTGGTAAGGGTTCGGCTGCTGCCCCGTCTGCGGGTAGCCGTAGCCGGCGGACGGGGTCGGGTAGCCGTAGCCGCCCTGCGCGGGCGGTCCCGGCGGGAACCCGTATCCGCCGCTCCCGGGGGCGGGCTCGGGCTGCGGGTGGCTCGGGGGATTCGTACCGTCGGTCATGCCACGGATGCTAAGTCACGGACCCCCGGGCGGGTACCGCCCGGTACCCGTATCGCCCGACCCGCCCGACCCGCCCCGGTTCAGCCCTGCGGCAGCGTGAGGATCGGGAAGCTGCCCGTCGTCGTCGGCGCGTGTTCCGGCAGCCACAGGACCGCCACCGCGCCCGCCGCCGCGCCCTCACGCTCCGAGCCGCCACGGGCGGCCACGTTACGGAAGGTCAGCCGGGCGCCCAGGACCCGCGCTTGGCCCTCCGCGATGGTCAGCCCCAGCCCGTGCCCCACGCCCGCGCGGTCCGTGGACCCGGTGCGGAAGCGGCTCGGCCCCTCGCGCAGCAGCGCCTCGGGGAAGCCCGGCCCGTGGTCGCGGACCCGTACGACCCGTCCCTCGACGTCGACCTGGATCGGCGGCTGCCCGTACCGCGCGGCATTGGCCAGCAGGTTCCCCAGGATCCGCTCCAGGCGGCGCGGGTCGGTGCTGACGATCTCGTCCGCGACGACCCGTACGGTCGCCTCCGGCATCAGCGACGCCACCCGCCGGCTCACGAACTCGCCCAGCGCCACCTCCTGGAGCTCCGCCCGCTCCGACGCACTGTCCAGCCGGGCCACCTCCAGTACGTCCTCGACCAGCGCGCGCAGGGCCTGGGCCCGGTCCCGCACCAGCTCCGTCGGCCGCCCCGGAGGCAGCAGTTCTGCTGCCGTGAGCAGGCCCGTCACCGGAGTCCGCAGTTCGTGCGCGATGTCCGCGGTCACCCGCCGCTCGGCCTCCAGCCGCTGCTGGAGGGCGTCCGCCATGGCGTCCACGGCCCGCGCGAGGTCGTCCGTCTCGTCGCGCACGACACCGCCGACCGCATCCCGTACGCGTACGTCGGGATCGCCGTGCGCCACCCGTTGCGAGGCGGCCGCGGCCTTGCGCAGCCGGCGCGAGATCTGACCGCCGATGAGCACGCCGAGCGCCGAGCCGCCGATCACGGCGGACAGCCCGCCGATGACCAGGGCCCGGTCCAGGTCGGGGAGCAGGTTGGTGCTCTCCCGGAACGGCGTGTGCAGCGACAGCACCATCCCGTTCCCGAGCGGTACGGCGGCCCACACCTCGGGCAGCCCCCCGCCCGGCCGCTCCTGGATGTAGGTCCCGCGCCGGCCCGACTGCGCCTTGTGCCGCAGTTCTGCGGGCAGTTCGGGATCGTTGAGCTTGGCCCCCATGGGCGGCTTGCGTCCGGCATCGGCATTGCGGGAGATGAACTGCACGCGCTCCAGCTGTACTTCGCGGGCGCTCTCCAGCATCGACACGCGGGCAGCGCTGTGCACCACCAGACTCAGCGCGATCGTGACGAGGGCGCCCACGGAGGCGATGGCGACCGTGATCTTCCAGCGGATCCCCGTGCGGAAAGTGAACCGTCTCATGCCTTGAGCTTGTATCCGAAGCCCCGGACCGTCTCGATCCGGTCCTGGCCGATCTTGGTGCGCAGCCGCTGGACGTGGACGTCCACGACGCGGGTGTCGCCGCCCCAGTCGTAGTCCCAGACCCGCTCCAGCAGGCGGTCGCGCGACAGTACGGTGCCGGGTGCGGAGGAGAACTCCAGCAGCAGGCGCATTTCGGTCGGGGTCAGGGCCACGGCGGCGCCCGCCCGGCGGACCTCCATGCCCTCGGTGTCCACCTCCAGGTCGCCGAAGGAGAGCACCCCGCGCTCGGGGTCCGAGCCGTTGTCGGCCGCGTTCCCCCCGCCGTTCTGCGCGCCGCCGGAGTGGTCGAAGCGGCGCAGCACCGCGCGGATCCGGGCCACGAGCACGGATCCGTCGAAGGGCTTGGTGACGTAGTCGTCGGCGCCCGCCTCCAGGCCCAGCACCACGTCGATGGAGTCGGCGCGCGCGGAGAGCATGATCACCGGAACGGTGGACTCGTCGCGGATGCGGCGGCACAGGCTCACGCCGTCCATGCCCGGGACCATCACGTCCAGCAGGGCGATGTCGGGCCGGTTCGCGCGGAAGGACTCCAGCCCGGACAGGCCGTCGGGCATGGCCGTGACCGCGAACCCGTCGCGCTCCAGCGCCAGGGTCGTGGCCTCACGGATGACGTCGTCGTCCTCCACGAACAGGACATGGGTCTCGGCCATTCGGGAGCCTCGCCTCGGTTCTTCTGTGCTCAGTTCTTCTGACTCGTGGCCGGTGCGGGCTGGACGCTGCCGTCGACCACGTTGCTGTACTCCGAGTGAACTCGGTCCTGCTCGGTGAACTTCTCCCCGTTCCAGCGGTACGTGATCACGTCCTCGCCCGACGGATAGGCGAGCGCGTCGCTCTTTCCGTAGACCTGCTTCGTGACCACCAGGTCGCCCCGGTCGATCTCCGCGTAGACGGGTGGTTGTTCGTCCGCGAACACATTCTCGTACGCGGCTCCGTCCGACCGGTACACGTAGGTTCCGCGGCCCAGGGCGTCGGCGCAGGACAGGACGTTCACCACGATGTCCACGACGGGGCCGCCGGTGACCTTCCCGTAGCTCACGTCCACCGGGTACTCCTTGCCCGAGCAGGGCTTGAGGTCCCGTTTGACCTCGGTGCTGACCTTGGGGTCCTTCATCAGCAGCGCGACGGGGTCGACCTTCTTCAGCGGCCGGCCGGACGCGGTCGAGGCGGAGTCCTCGGGGGTGGGCCCCGAGGGCGTGGCCTTGGCCACGGCTTCGGTGCGGGCCGGGCCGCCGTCGCGCAGGCCGGTGCCGCCCGTGGCGCACCCGACCGCGAACACGGCTGTGCCGACGAGGACGACCGTCCCCGCCGACATCAGCACCAGAGAACTTCCGGACAAACCTTGGCCGTTCAGGCCGCGCACCGCTCACGCCCCTCGTACCGCATGGTGTGGTCACCGCGCTCCAGCGCACGCATGTCCAGGTCCCGGCTCTCCAGCTCCTGCCGGAGGCGGGCCAGGGCGCGGTGCAGAGTGCTCTTCACGGTTCCCGCCGACATTCCGAGCGCCGCGGCCGTTTCCTCGGTGCTCATCTGCTCCCAGTGTCGCAGCACGACCACACTGCGCTGCTTGGGCGCGAGAACCTTGAGGATGTCCATGAGGAGGGCGCGGTCGGCGCGCTGGTCGGAGCCGTCCTCGACGGAGGCGTCGGGGAGCTGCTCGGTGGGGACCTCTTCGAGCTTGCGGGCGCGCCACCACTCGGTACGGGTGTTGATCATGACCCGGCGCAGGTAGGCGTCGGCCAGGGACTTGTCGGCGATGCCGTCCCAGCGGCCGTAGGTGCGGACGAGCGCGGTCTGCAGGAGGTCCTGCGCGTCGGTGGGGTCCGGGACCAGACGCCGGGCACTGCGCAGCAGCGCGTCCTGCCGAGTGCGTACGTACTCCTCGAAACCGAGCACCTCACCGTGCGCCATCTGAGACCGCCTCCACCCGTTCAACCGCTCATCCCCGTGTCCTACGGATTCGAAGGTACGGAGGGGTTGTCACGGGCCTGTGCGAGCCAGCCTTCGGTGGGCGCACGGACACCCATAGGTTGTGTAACAACCCCCGTGAGCTGCGGTTTCCCGGCAATAAGCGGAATCTCGGAGTCAGCTTCGGTCAGGGCTGCGGGACGCTCCGCGGAACCCCCTCGGGGGCGCTCTGGGGAACCCTCTCGGGGGTGCTCTGGGGGGCGTTCCGGGGGAGGGTCTGCGGGAGCCGGTAGAACCCGCCGTCCAAGGGTTCCACCAGCCCGTCGGCCACCAGCCCGTCCAACGCCCGGGCCCGCTGCACCGGCTCGTCCCAGACCGTGTCGAGCACCGCCTGCGGAACCGCGCCCACCGCCTCCCTGAGCACGGCGAGGAGCTTGCCCCGCACCTGCCGGTCGGTACCGGCGTACGTCTGCCCGCGCCGCGGCGGACCCTCGTGCGCCGGCTTCCCGGCGAGCCGCCACGCGCACAGCCCGGCCACCGGACAGCGCGCGCAGTCGGGGCTCTTGGCGGTGCACACCAGCGCCCCGAGCTCCATCGAGGCCGCCGCCCAGCGGGCCGCGGTGCCCTCGTCCTCGGGTAGCAGGGCCCGGGCGAGGCGCCGTTCGGCGGCGGTCGTCGCGTTCGGCGGGTACTCGACCCCGGTCGTGGTGCGCGCGAAGACCCGGCGGACGTTCGTGTCGAGGACGGCGTGCCGCTGCCCGTACGCGAAGGAGGCCACGGCCGCTGCCGTGTACTCGCCGATCCCGGGCAGCGCCAGCAGCTGCGCGTGGTCCTGCGGTACGTCGCCCCCGTGCCGGTCCGTTATGGCGACGGCCGCGCCGTGCAGCCGCAGGGCGCGGCGCGGGTAGCCGAGCCGGCCCCAGGCCCGTACGGCTTCGCCGGGGGCCTCGGTGGCCAGGTCCGCGGGGCGGGGCCACCGGGCGAGCCACTGCTCGTAGACCGGCAGGACCCGGTTGACGGGCGTCTGCTGGAGCATGAACTCGCTGACCATGACCCCCCAGGGGCCGGCCTCGGGGCGGCGCCAGGGCAGGTCGCGGGCGTGCTCGTCGAACCACGCGATCACGGGGGAGTGCAGCGCGTGGGAGGAGTCGGGGGATACGGCCGTGGAGGAAGCGGGAGATGCAGTCATGGCAGACGGCATCCTGGCACGTTTCACTTCCCTCGGCGCGCCGGACCGCGACCGGTGAACCAGATGACGGCCGGGATGCCGCCGGCCCGCGCGGCGGTGACGACCGCACCCGTCGGACCGGTGAGCGCGAGGACGGCGAGGGCGGCGAGGGCGGCGAGGGCGGCGACCGAACCGCCGAGCAGCAGGCCGAGCGCCACGTCGTGCGGGTGGTGCACGCCGACTTAGACCCGGGAGAAGGCCATCAGCAGCGCGAGCGGCACGATCAGCGGCGCGAGCCGGCGCACCGCCGTGGTCAGCGCCACGGCGGCGGCGCCCGCGAGGGCCGTGTGGTCGCTGGGGAACGACCCGTCGCCGGGCCCAGGGCACGGCACCAGCGGGGCGGCGGCTCCGAGGGCGGCGCGGGCAGGGCCGCTCCTCGTCCACCGCGTGCTTCACGAACTCCGACGCGCCGTACGCCACGGCGGTCGCCACCGGCGCCACCGGCGCCAGCAGGGCCAGCGCCACCGGCCGGGCGGCGCCCCGCCCGCGCGAGCGCCACCGGACGGCCGCGAACAGCACCCCGAAGAGGAGGAGCCCGTACGTCGTCCAGATCACGAAGGCCGACTGCACCCATGAGGATGTCCGGTGGGCGAAATCGGTGATGGCGCGGTAGGGGTCGGAGCTGTCGGAGCTGTCGGAGCTGTCGGGAGCTGTCGGAGCTGTCCATGCTCACCGAACGTACGTAAAGCGGATTAATCTCCGCATCAACCCTTTGGCCGGATCTCGATGCCTCGATTGCGCCCGCGGGATGATCATCGGCAAATCAAGTCCTCTGCGCGGCATGTGGGGCACTGATCGGGTCGCGAACTCTCGTAAAGTTCCGTCCGTGGGATCTCTGCGCAATCCGGTCGGGCCGCTCCCCTCCTCCATCTACTGGCGACGGAGGGCTGTGCTGGCTTCCGTTGTCGCGCTCCTCGCGCTCCTCGCCGTATGGACCGTCAGTTCCGGCGGGGGGAGGACGAGTACGAACGGAAAGGGCCAGGGCGGCCCCGACCCCGTCACCTCGATCACCCCGGGTCCGGCCGGCACCGGCCCCGCGATCAGCGCGGCCCCCGGCGGGCGCCCCGAGTCGGGCAGCGGCGGGAACAGCGGCTCCGGGGGCGGCTCCACGGGCGGCGCGGGCAAGAACGGCGAACCGGGCGGCGGTACGGGCTCGAACGGCGGCCCGGGATCAGGTTCCGGTTCCGGTTCCGGCGGCGCCGCGGGCGGCCCGGCCCCGGTCCCGGCGGACTCCCCGCTCCCCACGTGCGCGCCGGGCGCGCTGCAGTGGGAGGTCAAGAGCGTGAAGAACGAGTACGAGGCGAACGAGAAGCCGCGCCTCGAACTGGTCGCCCGCAACACCTCCGGAACCACCTGCAAGATCGACCTCGGCCCGAAGCAGGCCGTCCTGACCATCCTTCAGGCGAGCAGCAGCAAGGCGGTCTGGTCCTCGGCGGACTGCCCGGCGGGCGCGGGCAACGCCTTCTTCCGCCTCCCGGCGCAGGGCGAGACGAAGCAGTCGCTGGACTGGGACCGCAGGTTCAGCGCGGCCGACCAGTGCCAGACGCCTCCGGCGGGGTCCGCGGCGCCCGATACCTACGTGGTCGAGGTCAAGGCTCCCGGCATGCCGGTGGCCCGCACCTCGTTCGTCCTCAAGCAGAACTGACCCAGCCCCGCCGGCGCGCACACTCCCAGCCCCGCCAGGGGGTACCTCCCAGCGGTAGCTGGGGGAGTTTGAGGCGCGGGGTCTGGGGCGGAGCCCCAGCAGTGGCGCGCACGCCGAACGGGCAGCGGTAAGCAGCGATACCGGGGCAGTCGGCCGAGCAGAGCCGCAGGCTAGACGTACCGCTCCAGGATGGACGACTCCGCCAGTCGGGACAGGCCCTCGCGGACGCTCCGCGCACGGGCCTCGCCCACCCCGTCCACCGTCTGGAGGTCGTCGACGCTCGCGGCGAGCAGCTTCTGCAGCCCGCCGAAGTGCTCCACGAGCCGCTCGATGATCGCGCCCGGCAGCCGCGGCACCTTCGCCAGCAGCCGGTACCCGCGCGGCGACACCGCCGAGTCCAGCGTTTCCGGCGAGCCCGTGTACCCCAGCGCCCGCGCCACGATCGGCAGCTCCAGCAGCTCCGGATGCGTCAGCGCGTCCAGCTCCGCCAGCGCCTCGTCCACCGTGCGGGAACGCTTCGCCGTCGGTTCCGGCACGTAGTCCCGGATGACCAGCTCCCGCTCCTGCTCGATCCCGACCGTCAGCTCGTCCAGTTGCAGCGACAGCAGTCGCCCGTCCGTGCCCAGTTCGACCACGTACTCGGCGATCTCGGTCGCGATCCGGCGGACCATTTCCAGCCGCTGCGCGACCGCCGTCACGTCGCGCACCGTGACCAGGTCTTCGATCTCCAGCGCCGACAGCGTGCCCGCGACCTCGTCGAGGCGCAGCTTGTACCGCTCCAGCGTGGCCAGCGCCTGGTTCGCCCGCGACAGGATCGCCCCGGACTCCTCCAGGACCCGCCGCTCCCCGTCCACGTACAGCGCGATCAGCCGCATCGACTGCGACACCGACACCACCGGGAAGCCGCACTGCTTGGAGACGCGGTCGGCCGTACGGTGGCGCGTGCCCGTCTCCTCCGTCGGGATCGACGCGTCCGGCACCAGCTGCACACCGGCCCGCAGGATCTTGGTGATGTCCTTGTCGAGGATGAGCGCGCCGTCGAGCTTGCACAGCTCGCGCAGCCTGGTCGCGGTGAACTCCACGTCCAGGACGAAGCCGCCGGTGCACATCGCCTCGACGCTCTTGTCCATACCGAGGACGATGAGCCCGCCGGTGTTGCCGCGGACGATCCGCTCCAAGCCGTCACGCAGCGGCTGACCAGGTGCGACCGCGCTCAGCGAGGCGCGCATCATGGCCTCCTGCTTGGAGCTCGCACCCGACTTCCCGGATGCTGCTGCCCCGTCCTTGGCTGCCACTGCACTCCTCCGGTTGCGGGTTGCGCCGCCCAGCGCCGCGGGCACGAGGACGTGCGTACGGCCGGGCGGACCAGCACAAAGTCTACCGGCGCGCGCTACGGCCCCGCCGTGGCTTGGCCAGGTAGGGCCCGGGCGGGGCCCGTACGGACCCCCTGACCAGGGGATCGTCCCCGGGTCTGACGCCGGGTCTTACCTCCTGGGCCCTCCGTTGAGACTTCTCCGGGGGCTTCCCTTGAGACTTCCCCGGACTTCCCTTGGGCTTCCCCCCGGACTTCCCTTGGGGTTTCCCCCGAGACGTCCGCTGGGACGTCCGTTGGGACGTCCGTTGGGGCTTCCCCTCCCCGGGTCTTCCCCCGGGTCTTCCCCGGGCCGGCTACTCCGCGGCCCGCTCCTTGGCCGGCGTACGGGAGCGGCCGCGCGGCAACACCCGTAGCGCGTCGCCCATGTCGGCCACCTCGATGACCTTCATCCCGGCGGGCACCTTCCCCGGATCCGCCGGAACCAGCGCGTGCGTGAATCCCAGTCGGTGCGCCTCCGCGAGCCGCCGCTGCACGCCGGTCACCCGCCGCACCTCGCCGGCCAGACCGACCTCACCGATCGCGACGAGGTTCTTCGGCAGCGGGACGTCACTGGCGGCGGAGGCCAGCGCGAGCGCGATCGCCAGGTCGGCGGCCGGCTCGGTGAGCTTCACCCCGCCCACCGTGGCGCTGTAGATGTCGCGCTTGCCGAGCGCGGTGATCCGGCCGCGCTGCTCCAGCACCGCCAGCATCATCGAGACGCGCGAGGTCTCCAGGCCCGAGGTCGTGCGCCGGGGGGAGGGGATCTGGGAGTCCACCGTCAGCGCCTGCACCTCGGCGACCAGCGGACGCTTCCCCTCCAGGGTCACCGTCAGGCAGGTGCCCGGAACTGCCTCGGCCCGCCGGGTCAGGAACAGCCCGCTCGGGTCGGCGAGTCCGGTGATCCCCTCGTCGTGCAGCTCGAAGCAGCCGACCTCGTCGGTGGCCCCGTACCGGTTCTTGATGCCGCGCACCAGCCGCAGCCGGGCGTGCCGGTCGCCCTCGAAGCTCAGCACCACGTCGACGAGGTGCTCCAGCAGACGGGGACCGGCGATGGCCCCGTCCTTGGTCACGTGGCCGACGAGGAGGGTGGCCATCCCGCGCTCCTTGGAGGCCCGGATCAGTGCTCCGGCCACCTCGCGCACCTGGGCCATGCCGCCGGGCGCACCGTCGATCTCGGGGGAGGCGACGGTCTGTACGGAGTCCAGGATCAGCAGGGAGGGCTTCACGGCGTCGAGATGGCCGAGGACGGCGGACAGGTCGGTTTCTGCGGCGAGGTAGAGGTGATCGTTGAGGGCGTTGATCCGGTCGGCCCGCAGGCGCACCTGGCTGGCCGACTCCTCGCCCGTCACGTACAGCGTGCGGTGCTGGTCACTGGCCGCCTTCGCCGCGACGTCCAGCAGCAGGGTCGACTTGCCGACGCCGGGCTCGCCGGCGAGCAGCACGACGGCGCCGGGCACGAGCCCGCCGCCGAGGACGCGGTCCAGCTCGTCCACGCCGGTGCTGCGGGCGGTCGCGGTCCGGCCGTCGACCTGCGCGATCGGCAGGGCGGCGGTCGAGACCCGGCCGGCGGCGGTGGTCCGCACGGCGGGCGCGCCCATTTCCTCGACGGTGCCCCAGGCCTGGCATTCGGGACAGCGGCCGAGCCACTTCGCGGTCGTCCAGCCGCAGTCGGTACAGCGGTAGGACGGCCGGTCCTTGGCGGATGAACGAGCGGTGCGGGCAGCCATGGCGCTCACGGTAGCCGCCCGCACTGACAGGCAGGACCGGGGTCCCGGTCACGGGGCGGCGGACGCCGCGCTGCGAGGGTGTCCTCATGGACCTGTCCGACGAGGGATCCCCCTTCGACACCGACGTGATCGGCGCCCCGGTCGAGGGCGTGGCGGATGCGGGCGTGGCGGATGTGGCGGGCGTTGCGGTCGCGGATGTGGCGGATGTGGCGGGGGTCTTCTCCGGCCACCGTTCCGCCGGAGACCTCGCCGCGTTCTTCGTCCGCGCGGGCTGGAGCTCGCGTTCCTCCTCCTGGGAGGGGCACGAGGTGGAGAGTCCGCTGGCCCGGCTGGAGATCGAGCCGGTCCGCGACGGAGTCCTCCTTCACGGCGAGGCGGACGCCGGCCGGCTCGCCGCGCTCACCGCCGTGCTGTCCGCGCGCGGCCTCCCCTTCTCCGTGGAGTTCTACGGGAAGGACGGCGCTCTGCTGCGCGAGGCACACATGGGGCTGGTGGGGCTGGTGGGGTCCATGGGCCCCGTTGGCCCCCTTGGTCCCGCGGGCCTCCTTGGTCCCGCCGGCCTCGTGGGTCCCCCTGGACCACGTCGGCAGGGCCTGCCGATCCGACCACGTCAGGGCATGCGTCAGCGCCTCACCGATCTGTTCACCCGTAAGGGCTAAAAGTGGCGAAGGCTTCCAAGGCCTTACCAGTGCGCCGCCTACGGTCGCCAGGTGAACAGCAGCAGCCAGGCACACTCCTCAGCGCGCACCGGCGCACACCGGGCGCACGGGCGCACGCCCCACGGGGCCGAGCAGCCGCCGCCGTTCCGGCACGAGCCCTACCTGGACGGCCTGTTCACGTACTGCCTGTCGGTCCTGTGCGACCACGACACCGCGACCGACGTGCTCGGGGACGTCCTCGCCGTCGCCGAGCGGCACCCCGGCCGCTGCCCCGACGAGGGGGACCGGCGCGCCTGGCTCTACGCACTCGCCCGCTGGGGCTGCCTGCACCGGCTGGCCGAACAGCGGCGCGCTCGCCAGGGAGCGCACTCCGCTCGGCGTGCGCCGGAGCACGCCGAGCGTGACCGTGCGCCGGTTGATCCGGGTGAGGCCACGCCACCCGACCGTGGCCAGGACGCCCACCGGCCCCTTGACGTGAGCGCATACCGCCGCACGGAGCTGGCCCGGCTCGCCTGGCCCGAAGCCGCGGGCACCACGCCCGAGCAGCGCGAGGCCCTCGAACTCGCCGTCCGCCACCGGCTCGGCGTCCCCGAACTCGCCGCCGTCCTCGGCACCCCCGCGGCCGCCGCCCGCGAGCTGCTCTCCGGCGCCGCCTGCGAGGTGGAGCGCACCCGCGCCGCCCTCGCCGTCGTCGAGACCGGCAACTGCCCCAGCGTCTCCCGGCTCACCGGCGACGACGGCGACGGCAACGTCCTGCTCTCCAGCACCCTGCGGGCCGAGCTCGTCCGCCACGTCGACGACTGCCCCCGATGTCGGCGCGTCGCCGAACGCGTGGGCGCCGCGGGTCCCTGGCCCGGCTCCGGCGGCCTCAACACCGCCGCGCTCCCCCTCGTACCCGCCCCTCGCACCGCCGTACACGCCGCGATGGTCCGCTCCGGTCGGGGCCGCGGCCGAGGGCCCGCCCCCCGCTTCGACCGCAGCGGCTTTCCCATGGACCCGAAGGACCGTGCGGCCCGCCGGGACCGGCTGCGCGCCCGGGTGGTGACCACCACCGTGGTCGCCACCGTCGTCGCGGCTCCGGTCCTGGCGCTGTGGGCGGCGTACCGGGGCGGGCCCGATGCCGGCGAGCCCGGCGGCGACGCCACCCGTATCTCCGCCAGCGAGTCCGAGCTCCCGACCGCGCGGACCGACGGCCGCCCGCTGACCGCCTACGAGAACACCGGGAACGCGGCCACCACCACCAGCGGACCCGGCTTCGCCCAGGGCGACACCACCTCCGACGTCTCCGTCGAGGTCATCAGCTCCGGCCCGCCCGCGACCCCCGACCACCCTGGCGGCGCCGGCCGCCTCAGCGTGGCGGCGTCCGCGCAGGGCGCGGTCACCCTGCTCACCCTCACCGCCTCCGGCGGCGCCCCCGTGGACTGGCGGCTCTGGTCCGACGCCCCCTGGCTGCGCGCGAGCCGCACGGCGGGCACGCTGGCCCCAGGAGAATCGGTCACCCTACGGATCACCGTGGATCCGGAGGGCCAGCCCGTCGGCGCCTGGACAGCCCGGGTCGGGGTCGACCCGAGCGGCGCGGTGGTCTCCATCCAGGGCCGCGGCCGCCCCCCGGCGACGCCCGCGCCGACCCCGGACCCGACGCGGCCCGCGACCCCGGCGCCCTCGCCGAACCCGACGCAGCCGTCCACCCCGTCGCCGTCCCCGACGGAGCCGACGATCCCGCCGCCGTCCCCGACGCCCGAGCCGTCCCCGACGGAGGGCTCAGGCGGAACGGTTTCCCCCGCCCCGGACCCGGCCCCGTCGGCATCGCCGGGGCCTTGAGGCAGGGCTGGGGAGGGCGAGGGGACAGGGTGTGGGGACAGGGTGTGGGGACAGGGTGTGGGGCTAGGGGCCCGAGGTCAGGCGGGATCCGCGGGGTGCGGGGCCATCGGCAGCAGCGAGGCCAGCCGCGCCTCGCACAGCTTCACGAGCTCGGCGTAGCCCTCCTTGCCCATCAGCTCCGTCAGCTCGGGGCGGTACGACACGTACACCGGCTCGCCGGCGCCGTGCGCGGAGGTGGCCGACGTGCACCACCAGTGCAGGTCGTGGCCGCCCGGTCCCCAGCCGCGGCGGTCGTACTCACCGATCGACACCTGGAGCACGCGCGTGTCGTCCGGCCGGTCGATCCATTCGTACGTCCGGCGGATCGGCAGCTGCCAGCAGACGTCGGGCTTGGTCTCCAGCGGCTCCTTGCCCTCCTTCACCGCGAGGATGTGGAGCGAGCAGCCCGCCCCGGCGGGGAACCCCGGCCGGTTCAGGAAGATGCAGGCGCCGTCCCAGCGGCGGGTCTGCTTCTCCCCGTCGTCGTCGTGCTGCGTCCATCCGCTCTCGCTGCCGACGTCGTGGAACTGCCACAGCTCGGGCGTCAGCCGGGCGACGTGCTGCGCGACGCGCTTCTCGTCGTCCTCGTCGGAGAAGTGCGCGCCGAGCGTGCAGCAGCCGTCGTCGGCCCGGCCCGCCTGGATGCCCTGGCAGCCGCTGCCGAAGATGCAGGTCCAGCGGGAGGTCAGCCAGGTCAGGTCACAGCGGAAGACCTGCTCGTCGTCGGCGGGGTCGGGGAACTCCACCCAGGCCCGGGGGAAGTCGAGCCCCTTCTCGTCGGCCGCGACCACGGCTTTGTCCTTGCCACCCTTGGCGCTGGCGTTGGCCTTGGCCTTGGCTTTTGCCTTGACGGTGTCCTCGCCCGTGTCCTTCTGCGACCGGGTCTTGTTGGCCTTCTTCGTATTTGGCACAAACCCAAGCCTATGCGCCCCTTACTCAACCCCCGAGTCTTCCTCGCAGTAGCGTTTCCCCCTATGAGACTCGGTGTGCTGGATGTGGGTTCGAATACGGTCCATCTGCTGGTGGTGGACGCGCACCCTGGTGCGCGCCCGCAGCCGGCGCACTCGCACAAGGTGGAGATGAGGCTGGCGGAGCTGCTCGACGAGCGCGGCGCCGTCACTCCCGAGGGCGTCGAGCGTCTCGTCTCGGTGATCCACGACGCGGTCCAGGCGGCCGAGGACAAGGGGTGCGAGGACGTCCTCCCCTTCGCGACCAGCGCCGTGCGCGAGGCCACGAACGCGGACGAGGTCCTCGCGCGGGTCAAGGCCGAGACCGGCGTCGACCTGCCGGTGCTGAGCGGCGAGGACGAGGCCCGGCTCACCTTCCTCGCGGCCCGCCGCTGGTTCGGCTGGTCCGCCGGGAAACTGCTGGTCCTGGACATCGGCGGCGGCTCGCTGGAGATCGCGTACGGCATCGACGAGGATCCGGACGCGGCCGTTTCCCTCCCGCTGGGCGCAGGCCGCCTCACCTCCGGATGGCTTCCGGGCGACCCGCCGGACTCGTTGGACATCCGGGCGCTACGGCGGCACGTGCGGGCGGAGATCGCCCGGTCGGTCGGCGAGTTCAGCCGCTTCGGGGCGCCGGACCACGTGGTGGCGACCTCGAAGACCTTCAAGCAGCTGGCCCGCATCGCGGGCGCGGCCCGCTCGGCGGACGGCCTGTACGTGCAGCGGGATCTGAGCCGCAAGTCCCTGGAGGAGTGGGTCCCGCGCCTGGCGGCGATGACCACGGCCCAGCGCTCGGCCCTCCCGGGCGTCTCGGAGGGCCGCGCGAACCAGCTCCTGGCGGGAGCGCTGGTGGCGGAGGGCGCGATGGACCTCTTCGGTGTGGAGGAGCTGGAGATCTGCCCGTGGGCCCTGCGCGAGGGCGTGATCCTGCGCAGGCTGGACCACATGCCGGCACCGGAGGCGTGAGGGCCGGGGGCGTGCGGGCCCCGGGGGGTGAGGGCCGGGGGGTGAGGGCCTTGGGCGGGGCGTGGGGCTGGGCGTGGGGCTGGGCGTGGCGGGCTTCGGGGGCGGGAGCCTCTTGATCGGCATCGGGGACGGGTACGGGGGTTTCCCGTCAGTCCCATCGTCCTTCCGTGTCGGGCCGGTCCCTCAAGGGCGCTCCTCCTTCGTCGTCGCGTCGCTTCGCGATGGCCTGCGGCCCCCCTTGACCGACCGTCCCGCCCCGGAGATACGAAGACTGCCGGGAAGCCCCCGAAGGGACGGGCCGGGGGACGAGGGACCAGGACGGGGCGGTCGGAGATGCCCGGCCCGGTCGGGCGTGATCAGGTACGACTACGACCGGCAGTCGGGGCCCACCGAGACCGACCCGGGGTCGGGGGAACGCGCCCGATCGCTACGCGCTCCGGACGTCTCAGCGTCCGACGGCCTTCCGGGGTCGGGCACGGGCCGCCCCGGTTCGCTGCGGGCTTTTCACGTTCCAGCGTCCGGCGGTTTTTTTGGGCTGGGTATGGGCCGCCCTGGTTCGCTGCGTGCTTCTGGCTGACCGCGTCCGGCGGTCGCTTTGGGCTGGGTATGGGCCGCCCTGGTTCGCTGCGTGCTTCTGGCTGACCGCGTCCGGCCGTCGTTTTGGGCTGGGTATGGGCCGCCCTGGTTCGCTGCCTGCTTCTGACTGACCGCGTCCGGCCGTCTTCCGGGGTCGGGCACGGGCCGCCCCGGTTCGCTGCGTGCTTCTCGCTGACCGCGTCCGGCGGTCGTCCCGGGTTGGGCACGGGTGCCGGATCGCTGCTGGTCGACCGCGGGCGGTTTTGGTCGGGGCGTGCCGTGGTCAGAGCGTGAGCAGCCGCACGAGCAACACCGTCACCGTGCCCGCCGTGAAGATCGACCCCAGCACGGTGGCGAAGAGGTCCATCCACTTGATGTCCCAGCCCTTGATCTCGAACCGGTCCGGCTTGTGCGGGTCGTACCGCACCGTGACGTCGGCCCCCACGCGGAAGGCGCTCGCGACCTTTCCGCGGCCGAACCGGGAGGTGTGTTCGCAGGCGCGCCCGTCCCGGTCCGTCCAAGCGGCAACCGGGGTGTAGAACGTGGTGCCTTCGTCGCTGCGCGAGACCTCGTGCCGGACGATCCGAGCCCGGGCGTCGACACCGTGGCGGCGGAGCGAACGGGCGTAGCGCATGCCGTAGATGCCGAAGGCGAGGGAGAGGACGCCGATCGTCAGGGGGATGAGGGAGAAGAGCCATTCGCGTCCCATGATCTATGCGACGCCCGTGCCGGAGCGTTGGTTGCGGTATGAGCGGCAGTCCTCGACCGGACGTTTCGTTCTGGCCCAACCGTCCCGGTTTGCACGCCGGTTCGTGGGGTCGCCCCTCGCTGACCCGGATCCACTGCGGAAGGGGCGGGGCCGGGGGCCGTGGCCCGCGTCACGGTCACGCCCGCTCCCGGGCCCGTACCCTGTCCTCGTGGCAGAACCAGTCCGTGTCCCGACCGCGAAAGTCGCCCTATCCACCGCCTCGGTCTATCCGGAGTCGACGGCGACCGCCTTCGAGATCGCCGCGCGCCTCGGTTACGACGGCGTCGAGGTGATGGTCTGGACGGATCCGGTCAGTCAGGACGTGGAAGCCCTGCGCCGGCTGTCGGACCACCACGGGGTGCCGATCCTGGCCGTGCACGCGCCGTGTCTGCTGATCACCCAGCGGGTCTGGTCCACCGATCCGTGGACCAAGCTGCAACGTGCCCAGGCCGCGGCCGAGCGGCTCGGGGCGAGCACCGTGGTCGTGCACCCGCCGTTCCGCTGGCAGCGCCAGTACGCGCGGGACTTCGTCACCGGCATCTGGCGGATGGCCGACGAGACCGACGTCCGGTTCGCCGTGGAGAACATGTACCCGTGGCGCTACCGCGACCGCGAGATGCTCGCCTACGCCCCCGAGTGGGACGTGACGAAGGACGACTACCGCCACTTCACCGTCGACCTGTCGCACACTGCCACCGCCCGTACCGACGCCTCCGCGATGATCGACCGGATGGGCGACCGGCTCGCGCACATCCACCTCGCCGACGGGAACGGATCGGCCAAGGACGAGCACCTGGTTCCGGGCCGCGGGACGCAGCCCTGCGCCGAGCTGCTGGAGGGCCTCGCGCGGACCTCGTTCGACGGGCACGTGGTGATCGAGGTCAACACCCGCAGGGCGATGTCCTCCGCCGAGCGCGAGGCCGATCTCGCCGAGGCGCTGGCCTTCACCCGCCTGCACCTCGCCACCGCCCGTACCGAGCGTGACGGGGCCCGCCGGCCGTGACCGATGCCCCTGACGCACCCGAGCCGCGCCGTCGCGGCCCCGGCCGGCCCCGGCAGGACGAGGCCGACACCGGCCCCGGCACCCAGGAGCGCATCCGGCTCGCCGCCCGCGAGGTGTTCGCGGAGCGCGGGTACGACAAGACGTCCGTGCGCGGCATCGCGAAGGTCGCCGGCGTGGACCCGGCGCTGGTGCACCACTACTTCGGCAGCAAGGACGATCTCTTCGCCGCGGCCATCGAGGTCAGCATCGAGCCCGCCCTGGTGGTCCCCGCGATCATCGGCGAGGGCCCGGACGGCATCGGCGAGCGCCTCGCCCGCTACTTCCTGGGCGTCTGGGAGAACCCGGTCACCCGGGTCCCGCTGCTCGCCGTGATCCGCTCCGCGCTCACGCACGAGGCCGCCGCGAAGGTACTGCGCGGGCTGGTCCTGCGGCGGCTCCTGGAGCGCGTCGCCGCCGACCTCGACGTCCCCGACCCGACCTTCCGCGCCGAGCTGGCCGCCTCCCACATGGTCGGCATCGCGATCCTGCGGTACGTGGTCCAGGTGGAGCCCCTCGCCTCCGCCGACCCGGAGAAGATCGTGGCCCTCGTGGCGCCCACGCTCCAGCGGTACCTGACCGAGGAATGAGCCCGCCGTCCCGGCATCCGGACGTGCTGTCCGGATCGCGGGCGGTGGGCGTAGCCTCGTATCTGAGCCATATCCGCAGTCGCGGCTGACCGTACAGCCGCACTCATGGGGAGTGAAACCGCATGCCCGAGCTGAGGTCCCGCACCGTCACCCACGGCCGCAACATGGCAGGCGCGCGTGCGCTGATGCGCGCGTCGGGCGTAGCGAGCGCGGACATCGGCAAGCCGATCGTCGCGGTCGCCAACTCCTTCACCGAGTTCGTCCCCGGTCACACCCACCTGGCCCCCGTCGGCCGCATCGTTTCCGACGCCATCCGTGCCGCCGGTGCGATCCCGCGCGAGTTCAACACCATCGCGGTCGACGACGGCATCGCGATGGGCCACGGCGGCATGCTGTACTCCCTGCCGTCCCGCGACCTGATCGCGGACAGCGTGGAGTACATGGTCGAGGCGCACTGCGCCGACGCGCTGATCTGCATCTCCAACTGCGACAAGATCACCCCCGGCATGCTGATGGCCGCCATGCGCCTCAATATCCCGGTCGTCTTCGTCTCGGGCGGCCCGATGGAGGCCGGCCAGGCCACCCTCGTCGACGGCACCGTCCGCAAGCTCGACCTGATCGACGCCATGGTCGACGCCTCCAACGAGAACGTCTCGGACGCGGACGTGCTGCGCATCGAGGAGAACGCCTGCCCGACCTGTGGGTCGTGTTCGGGCATGTTCACCGCCAACTCGATGAACTGCCTCGCCGAGGCCATCGGCCTGGCCCTGCCCGGCAACGGCTCGGTCCTCGCCACGCACACCGCCCGCCGCGCCCTGTACGAGGACGCCGGCCGCACGGTCGTGGAGATCACCAAGCGGTACTACGAGGACGGCGACGAGTCCGTCCTCCCGCGCAACATCGCCACCCGCGAGGCCTTCGAGAACGCCATGGCCCTCGACATCGCGATGGGCGGCTCCACGAACACGATCCTGCACCTGCTGGCCGCCGCGCAGGAAGCGGGCCTGGAGTACGACCTCACCGACATCGACGCCGTCTCGCGCCGCGTCCCGTGCCTGGCCAAGGTCGCGCCGAACGTGGCGCCCGGCGGCACGTACTACATGGAGGACGTCCACCGCGCCGGTGGCATCCCCGCCATCCTCGGCGAGCTGCACCGCGGCGGCCTCCTCAACAAGGACATCAACACCGTCCACTCGGACGGCCTGGAGGACTGGCTCGCGAAGTGGGACGCCCGCTCCGGCACGGCCACCGACACGGCGATGGAGCTGTGGCACGCGGCCCCCGGCTGTGAGCGCTCCGCCACCGCCTTCTCCCAGTCCAAGCGCTGGGAGACCCTCGACCTGGACGCCGAGGGCGGCTGCATCCGCTCGGTGCAGCACGCGTACTCCAAGGACGGCGGCCTCGCCGTGCTGCGCGGCAACATCGCCGTCGACGGCTGCGTCGTGAAGACCGCCGGTGTCGACGAGTCGATCTGGACCTTCGAGGGCCCGGCGGTCGTCTGCGAATCCCAGGACGAGGCCGTCGACAAGATCCTCTCCAAGCAGATCAAGGAGGGCGACGTCGTCGTCATCCGCTACGAGGGCCCGCGCGGCGGCCCCGGCATGCAGGAGATGCTCTACCCGACCTCCTTCCTCAAGGGCCGCGGCCTCGGCAAGTCCTGCGCCCTGGTGACGGACGGCCGCTTCTCCGGCGGCACCTCGGGCCTGTCCATCGGCCACGCTTCCCCGGAGGCGGCCTCGGGCGGCACCATCGCGGTCGTCGAGGACGGCGACCGGATCCGCATCGACATCCCGAACCGGTCCATCGAGGTCCTCGTCGACGAAGCCACCCTGGCGGCCCGCCACGCGGCCCTCGGCGGCGTCTACGCCCCGAAGAACCGCGAGCGCAAGGTCTCCGCGGCCCTGCGCGCCTACGCCGCGATGGCCACCAGCGCCGACAAGGGCGCGGTCCGCGACGTCTCCCTCCTGGGCTGACGACCGACCCCGCCGGCGCCCCCGCACCCTCCGGTGCGGGGGCGCCGGCGTCTCACCAGGCGCCGGGGGCGTCGGCGGCCACCGCGAACACCGTCCCGTCGGGCGCCCCCGTGAACACCCGCCCACCGCCGACCGCCGGCGCCGGCAGGGTGGAGGCGTAGCCCGGCTCACCCCCCAACCTGGGCTTCGTCTGCCCCAGGAGCCGGCCCGCGCCGTCGACGGCCAGCAGCCGCCCGTCCGAGGCCGCCAGATGGATCCGCCCGTCGTGGACCACCGGCCGCGAGCCCACGGCCACGCCCGTCTCCAGCCGCCAGTCCTCATGCTCCGCCCCCACTGCGGCCAGGGCGCCCGACGTGCCGAAGACGTACACCCGGCCCTCGGGGCCGACCGCGGCCTGGGCCTCCAGCAACGGCGACGAGAGGGGGATCCGGCGTACGGCTCGTGTCGCGAGATCCACCCGCACGACCGCCCTGGTCAGAGCGCCGGACGCGGACCGCGTGTCACCTTCCAGCAGGTAGAGCCCGCCGGCCGCCGCACCGACCGGTTCCAGCAGCGCCGGACTCCGGACCTGCCAGCGCACCTCGCCGCTCGCGGCATCGACGGCGGAGACCTGGGTCGACTTGCCGTCCGCTCCCGGCGCGCAGAGGTACAGGCCGGCGCCCCCCGGCGGGTCCGGATCGGCGAGCCATGCGGAGCCGGCTCCGCCGATGCGGTGCTCCCAGCGCGTCGCGCCCGTGGCCGCGTCGAGCATGGTGGCCTTTCCGTCCGGGCTCGTGACGAGCAGCAGACTTCCTACGGGCACCACCCGCCCGCCCTCCGGCAGGGCCCGCTTCCACCGCTGCGCACCGGCCGCCGGATCCAGGGCCTGCAGGCCCCTTCCGTCGCCGTCCAGCGCGATCACCAGTCCCGCGGCGTTCAACGGAGCCGGATTCGGCGTCATCCGCGAAGCGGGCGCCGCTCCTCGCACGGACCACATCACCGAGCCGTTGGCGGGGTCGAGCCGGGCGGTTGCCAGCCCCGGCCCCGAGCAGTAGAGGCCGCCGGCCGACCACGAGCAGGCCGGAACGGGATTGCCCCCTCCCCCTTCGCCCACGTGTACCGCCCACGGCGGCCCGGCCTTCGCCCCGGGACCCGGCTCCGTGGCCCCGGCGTGCACGGTGGAGCGCGCAGCAGGGTCCGCGTCCGTCCCGTACGCGAGGTATCCGCCGAGCGCTCCGCCGGTCAGCAGCAGCGCGCCGCCGACCGACAGCACCAGCCGTGATCGCCGCCGCGGCGGGGTGGGGCCGGGTCGCTCGGCGACCATCCGGTTGCGGCGGTGGGTGGCCTCCTCCGGCCGGTGGGGTCCGCGCGGCCTGGGGATGAAGGCCCGGGTGTCCTCCGACGTCGGATAGGCCAGCGCACGCAGTTCACTGATCAGCGCATCAGGGGTGGGGCGTTCGGAGGGGCTCTTCGCGAGGCAGGACTCGACGACCGGTCTCAGGGCCGCCGGCAGACCGGTCAGGTCGGGGTCGTGGTGGACGACCTGATACGCCACCAGATAGGGACTGTCGGAGTCGAAGGGGCCGCGCCCGGTCGCCGCGTGCACGAGTACGGCGCCCATCGCGAACAGGTCCGCCGCGGGCCCCACTTCCCTGGGCCGCTGGAACTGCTCGGGCGCCATGAACGGCGGTGTCCCGATCAGCTTTCCCGTCTCCGTCCGCAGGTCGCTGTCGGTCGGCCGCGAGATCCCGAAGTCGATGACCCGTACTCCGTCGGGCGCCATCAGGACGTTGCTCGGCTTCAGGTCCCGGTGCACCACACCGGCCCGGTGGATGTCCCGCAGGGCCTCGGCCAGTCCGGCACCGAGCCGGGCCAGTTCGGTCGGATCGAGCACCCGCTCCCGCACCCGCTCGGCGAGTGTCGGTGCGTCGATGAACAAGGTGGCCATCCAGGGCCGTTCGGCGTCCGGATCCGCGTCCACGACGGGCGCGGTGAACGCCCCGCTCACACGACGCGCCGCGGCCACTTCCTGCCGGAACCGGGCCCGGAACTCCGGATCCACCGCGTGCTCGGGGTGCACGATCTTGACGGCGAGTTTCAGTCCCGACGCGGAGGTGGCGAGGTGGACGACGCCCATGCCGCCCGAACCCAGGACGGATTCCAGCCGGTACTGCCCGGCATACTCCGGAAAGCCCGGCCGATCCCTGCGCAGCGACTGCACCGCTGACCACCCCCGCCGGAGCCTAGTCGATGGCACCTGGCTATCTCCAAGGTCCTGCTACCCTGCGCGAGTTGCGCAACGCAACGCTCAGGGGGGAGTTTTCGCATGTCCGAAAAGAGTGAGCCCGGCCAGGACCAGAGCCTCGCCGCGGAGTCCGGTTTCCAGACCTTTCCGGTCGCTCCCGGCTACCGGGTGAACGTCCGCAGTGGGCCGGGCACCAGCTATTCCATCGTCAAGGTCCTGCCGTACGGCTCGTACGTCTCGATCCGCTGCCAGGGTTCCGGTACGACGGTCTCCGGTCCGTACGGCACGACCGACATCTGGGACTGCGTCGGCAACGGCCAGTTCGTCTCGGACGCCTACGTCCAGACGGGCAGTGACGGCTACGTCGCCACGCGCTGCTGACCTTCACCGTTCTTTCAAGGAGAGAGAACGGTGATCACGGGACGGCGCGCATGCTCGGTCTCGGCGGCTCGGTCGTCGCCGCGGCCCCGCTGCTCACGCTGACTGCGGCGACCGGGGCGTCGGCCGGCCCGGCTACCCGGTCGCCCCCGGCGCTCGGGTGAACGTCGGCCCCGGCACCAACTACTCGGTGATCGACCTACTCGGTGATCGACGTCCTGCCGTACGGCGCGGTCGTCACGCTCCGCTGCCAGTGCCGGGGCACCACCGTCTCGGGCCCGTACGGCACGACGAACATCTGGGACTGCGTCGGCAACGGCTGTTGTGCGGCTGACCGTCCCGGACCCGTCTGACACGTGAGACACACCCGGCCCGACCGGCCCGGCGAGGGATAATCGCTGACGTGAGCGACGACCAGCGAGACCAGACCCCCGCCGAGCCGGCCGCGCCGGCTCCGGTGCCCGCCGGCCCGCAGCCCGAGCCGATCCCGTTCTTCGGCACCACCTGGGTCGAGCACGACGGCGGATACGCCCTGCGCCGCGTCGGTCTCGCCATCGGCTCGCTGGCCACCGCCATCGCCTCCGCCGTGCTGCTCCGCCTCGCCTACGAGGGCCTGGAGATCGGCAACGTCGGCCCCTTCCTCAGCATCTCGGTCGTCGTCCTCTTCGCGGTCGCCAGCTCCATCGCCTTCACCAAGACCTGGGCCTCCTACAGCCGTCGCCCCGCCCCGTCCTCCGACGAGGCCGCCCTCAAGGGCCTCAAGACGATCGGTTTCATCGGCTCCCTCATCGCGTACTTCCTGCGCTGCCTCGGTGAGGCGCCGGGCGAGAAGCTCCGCCGCGCCGAGTACGAGCGCGCCCGGGTCGAATACGCCCGCCGCCGCAGCACCCGTACGGGGAACCCGGCCGCCCGCCGGCCCAAGCGCAAGAAGTAGCCCCGCGCGGCGCAGCGGTAGGAAGTAGCCCGGATCCATCCCGGCGATTGACGTCACGGCACCGCCAGGAGCATTATTCATCACATGATGAATAAGCAGGCCGAGGGAGACCCGGCCGCCGTCCACGCCCATGACCTCACCGTCCGGCGCGGCACCGGCCGCACCCCCCGCACCGTCCTCGACTCCCTCGCCTTCGACGTCCCCCGCGGCCGCATCACCGGCCTCCTCGGCCCCTCCGGCTGCGGAAAATCCACCCTCATGCGCGCCATCGTCGGGACCCAGGCCCACGTCACCGGCACCCTCGACGTCCTCGGCCACCCCGCCGGCCACCCCCGGCTCCGCTCCCGCATCGGCTACGTCACCCAGGCGCCCAGCGTCTACGACGACCTCACCGTCCGGCAGAACCTCGACTACTTCGCCGCCGTCCTCGACCCCGGCCGCGCCGCCGCCGACCGCCGCGCCGCCGCCGTCACCCGCGCCATCACCGACGTCGACCTCACCAGCCGAGCCGGCGCCCTCGCCGGCAACCTCTCCGGCGGCCAGCGCAGCCGCGTCTCCCTCGCCGTCGCCCTGCTCGGCACCCCCGAGCTCCTGGTCCTCGACGAACCCACCGTCGGCCTCGACCCCGTCCTGCGCCGCGACCTGTGGAACCTCTTCCACGACATCACCGCCACCCGCGGCGCGACGATCCTCGTCTCCTCCCACGTCATGGACGAAGCCGAACGCTGCCACGACCTGCTCCTCATGCGCGAGGGCCGCATCCTCGCCCAGGACACCCCCGACGCACTGCGCACCCGTACCCACGCCACCACCGTCGAAGAGGGCTTCCTTCGCCTCGTCGACGAAGCCAACGCCAACGCCAACGCCGCCAACGCCGACGCCGCCGCATCCAACGTCACCGCCCTCCGGGAGCAGACCCGATGAACGCCGCCCGCACCACCGCAACCGCCGCCCGCGTCCTGCGCCAGCTCCGCCACGACCCGCGCTCCATCGCGCTGATGCTCCTGGTCCCCGTACTGATGCTCACCCTGCTGCGCTTCGTCTTCGACGGCAGCCCCAAGACCTTCGACGGCATCGGCGCCTCGCTCCTCGGGATCTTCCCCCTCATCACGATGTTCCTGGTGACCTCCATCGCCACCCTGCGCGAACGCACCTCCGGAACCCTGGAACGCCTCCTCGCCATGCCGCTCGGCAAGGGCGACCTCATCGCCGGCTACGCCCTCGCCTTCGGCGCGGTCGCCGTCCTCCAGTCCCTGCTCGCCACCGGCCTCGCCCTCTGGGCCCTCGGCCTCGACGTCGTCGGATCCCCCTGGCTCCTCCTCCTCGTGGCCCTCCTCGACGCCCTCCTCGGCACCGCACTCGGACTCTTCGTCTCCGCCTTCGCCGCCTCCGAATTCCAGGCCGTCCAGTTCATGCCGGCGGTGATCTTCCCCCAGCTGCTCCTCTGCGGCCTCTTCGCCGCCCGCGACACCATGCACCCCGTCCTCGAAGGACTCTCCGACGTCCTGCCCATGTCCTACGCCGTCGACGGCATGACCCAGGTGCTCACCCACACCGACATGACCGCCGACTTCGTCCGCGACGCCACGATCGTCGCCGCCTGCGCCCTGCTCGTCCTCGCCCTCGGCGCGGTCACCCTCCGCCGCCGGACGCCTTGACTCCTACGGGCCTGACCGCACTCCGGACAGCGCCTCCCCCGTCCCCGCCCGGGTGCAAGGATGAGCACGTATACGTAGCTCACGCGCAAGAACTGTTCGGCGAGGTGGATCGGGAATGACCCAGACAGTCGCAGTCCTCGGTACCGGCAAGATCGGCGAGGCCCTGCTCAGCGGAATGATCCGCGGCGGCTGGCCCGCCTCGAAGCTCCTCGTCACCGCCCGCCGCACCGAACGGGCCGAGGAACTCCGCACCCGCTACGGGGTCGAGGCCGTTTCCAACGCCGAGGCCGCCAAGCGCGCCGACACCCTCATCCTCACCGTCAAGCCCCAGGACATGGCCAAGCTCCTCGACGAGCTCGCCCCGCACGTCCCCGCTGACCGCCTGGTCATCAGCGGCGCCGCCGGCGTCCCCACCGCCTTCTTCGAGGAACGGCTCGCCCCCGGCACCCCCGTCGTCCGCGTCATGACGAACACCCCCGCCCTCGTCGACGAGGCCATGTCCGTCATCTCCGCCGGCAGCCACGCCACCGCCGAGCACCTCGCCCACACCGAGGAGATCTTCGGCGGCGTCGGCAAGACCCTGCGCGTCCCCGAGTCCCAGCAGGACGCGGCCACCGCCCTCTCCGGCTCCGGACCCGCCTACTTCTACTTCCTCGTCGAGGCCATGACCGACGCCGGCATCCTCCTCGGGCTGCCCCGCGCCCAGGCCCATGACCTCATCGTCCAGGCCGCCATCGGCGCCGCCGTCATGCTCCGCGACAGCGGCGAACACCCGGTCAAGCTCCGCGAAGCCGTCACCTCCCCGGCCGGCACGACGATCAACGCCATCGTCGAACTGGAGAAGCACGGCGTACGCGCCGCCCTCATCGCCGCCCTCGAAGCGGCCCGCGACCGCAGCCGCGAGCTCGCCTCCGGCAACAGCTGACACACCCGTACCGGTGGGGGCCCCGCGGCATGCGGGACCCCCACCCGTCACGGCTCCAACAACCCGATGGACCGGTACGCCCGGTCCACCACCGGCCGCGCCAGTTCCCTGGCCCGCCCGGCGCCCTCCCGCAGCGCCTTCTCCACCTCCGCCGGATCGCCCGCCAGCTCCGCGTGCCGCTCCTGTACGGGCCGCAGCAGCTCGACCACCGCGTCGGCGACGTCCCGCTTCAGCGCCCCGTAGCCGGCGTACCCCTCGGCGAGCACGGCCGGATCACCCCCGGCACACGCCGCCAGGATGTCCAGCAGATTGGCGACCCCCGGCCGCGCCTCCCGGTCGTAGACCACCGCGCCGTCCCCGCTGTCGGTGACCGCCCGCATCACCTTCTTGCGCACGACCCCGGGCTCGTCGAGCAGATAGACGATCCCGGCCCCGCTCTCGTGGGACTTTCCCATCTTCGACGTCGGATCCTGCAGGTCCATGACCCGCGCGGCCACCGCCGGAAGCGTCGCCTTCGGCACGGTGAAGGTGTGCCCGTACCGCTGGTTGAACCGCACCGCCAGGTCCCGGGTCAGCTCCACGTGCTGGCGCTGGTCCTCCCCGACCGGCACCTCCTGCGTGCCGTACGCCAGGATGTCGGCCGCC
>NZ_JAPEOS010000002.1:142500-1480000 GCF_026340975.1 Streptomyces sp. NBC_01214
AACTCGGCAAAATGCCCCCGTAACTTCGGGAGAAGGGGGGCCATCACTGGTGATCCGATTTACTCGGTGAGCTGGGGGTGGCCGCAGAGACCAGCGAGAAGCGACTGTTTACTAAAAACACAGGTCCGTGCGAAGCCGTAAGGCGATGTATACGGACTGACGCCTGCCCGGTGCTGGAACGTTAAGGGGACCGGTTAGTGACCTTTCGGGGTTGCGAAGCTGAGAACTTAAGCGCCAGTAAACGGCGGTGGTAACTATAACCATCCTAAGGTAGCGAAATTCCTTGTCGGGTAAGTTCCGACCTGCACGAATGGCGTAACGACTTCTCGACTGTCTCAACCATAGGCCCGGTGAAATTGCACTACGAGTAAAGATGCTCGTTTCGCGCAGCAGGACGGAAAGACCCCGGGACCTTTACTACAGTTTGATATTGATGTTCGGTTCGGCTTGTGTAGGATAGGTGGGAGACTTTGAAGCAGCCACGCCAGTGGTTGTGGAGTCGCCGTTGAAATACCACTCTGGTCGTGCTGGATGTCTAACCTCGGTCCGTGATCCGGATCAGGGACAGTGTCTGATGGGTAGTTTAACTGGGGCGGTTGCCTCCCAAAGGGTAACGGAGGCGCCCAAAGGTTCCCTCAGCCTGGTTGGCAATCAGGTGTCGAGTGTAAGTGCACAAGGGAGCTTGACTGTGAGACCGACGGGTCGAGCAGGGACGAAAGTCGGGACTAGTGATCCGGCGGTGGCTTGTGGAAGCGCCGTCGCTCAACGGATAAAAGGTACCCCGGGGATAACAGGCTGATCTTCCCCAAGAGTCCATATCGACGGGATGGTTTGGCACCTCGATGTCGGCTCGTCGCATCCTGGGGCTGGAGTCGGTCCCAAGGGTTGGGCTGTTCGCCCATTAAAGCGGTACGCGAGCTGGGTTTAGAACGTCGTGAGACAGTTCGGTCCCTATCCGCTGTGCGCGTAGGAATATTGAGAAGGGCTGTCCCTAGTACGAGAGGACCGGGACGGACGAACCTCTGGTGTGCCAGTTGTCCTGCCAAGGGCATGGCTGGTTGGCTACGTTCGGGAGGGATAACCGCTGAAAGCATCTAAGCGGGAAGCCTGCTTCAAGATGAGTATTCCCACCTCCTTGAGAGGGTAAGGCTCCCAGTAGACGACTGGGTTGATAGGCCAGATGTGGAAGCCCGGTAACGGGTGAAGCTGACTGGTACTAATAGGCCGAGGGCTTGTCCTCAGTTGCTCGCGTCCACTGTGTTAGTTCTGAAATAACGAACAGCTGTGTCCATGCCAGCGTTCAAATTTCATAGTGTTTCGGTGGTCATAGCGTTAGGGAAACGCCCGGTTACATTTCGAACCCGGAAGCTAAGCCTTTCAGCGCCGATGGTACTGCAGGGGGGACCCTGTGGGAGAGTAGGACGCCGCCGAACAATCATTGTGGGAAAGCCCCGCACCAACCCTTTACGGGTTAGGTGCGGGGCTTTTCTGCGTTTACGGGCAGATCGGGCCCGATCGGGCCGGCCGCGCGCCTCCCGCCTGTCGTCCGAATGGCCGCAGCAGTCCGGTGACGCGTCGTCGGCGGCCCGGCGAGACGGGCCCTACGTCCCTTTAGTTCGTACTGTGGGGGTATGGGCTACGACCTCGTCATCTTCGACAACGACGGCGTGCTGGTGGACAGCGAGCCGCTCGCCAACAGCATCCTCGCCGGGTACCTGACCGAGCTGGGGCACCCGACCACCTACGAGGAGTCGGTCCGCGACTACATGGGGAGCGCCGTGCACCGGGTGCACGACCTCGTCGTCGAGCGGACCGGGCAGCAGCTGCCGGCCGACTTCGACGAGACCCTGCACGCGCGGACCCTCGCCGCGTTCGAGCAGGAGCTGAAGCCCGTCCCCGGCGTGGAGGAGGTACTGGGCGCGCTGACCGCGCAGGGGGTCGGGTACTGCCTGGCCTCCTCCGGAAGCCACGACCGGATCCGGGTCGGGCACCGGGTGGCCGGGCTCGACGGGTGGTTCGAGGAGGAGTGGATCTTCAGCGCGCAGGACGTCGGGCAGGGGAAGCCGGCTCCCGACCTGTACCTGCACGCCGCGCGGCAGATGGGCGTGGAGCCCTCCCGATGCGTGGTCATCGAGGACAGCCCGCTCGGCATCCAGGCCGCCGTCGCCGCGGGCATGGACGTGTACGGGTTCACGGGCATGCTGCCCGCCGACCGGCTCCCCGGAGCCACCGGACACTTCGGTGACATGAAGCAGCTCACCGGACTGCTCGGGCTGGAGGCCGGACTGGGTATGTGATCTCTCTACCCACGGGTAGCCCGTGGCCCTACGCTGACCCGCCATGACGGATGATGTGCGGCTGCGGCGCGGCCGCGGCGCTCTGGGGCTCAGTTTCTTCGTGCAAGGCGTCGCCTTCGCGCTGCTCGTGACGCGCATCCCGGCCATCCAGGACCGGTACGGGATATCCGACGGCCTGCTGCCCGCCTTCCTCGCCGCCGTGCCGGTCCTCGCGGGGGCGTCGAGCGTGGCCACCGAGCACCTGGTGAAACGGGTGCCGCCCAGCGTCGTACTGCGGTGGGCGCAGCCGCTGGTGTTGCTGTCCCTGCTGGGCGTCGGAGCCGGCGGCCAGATGTGGCACGTGGCGGTGGCGCTGGGGGCGTTCGGGCTGTCGGTGGGTGCGCTGGACGCCTCGATGAACATGCTCGGGGTCAGCCTGCAGCGCGCGTACGGGCGCAGCATCATGCTGGGCTTCCACGCCGCGTACAGCCTCGGCGGGATCCTGGGAGCCTCGGCCGCGTGGGCGGGGGCGCACTGGGAGCTGAACCTCTTCGTCAGCTATCTGCCGGCCGTGGTCGTGCTGTTGCCGCTGGCGCTGCTGGGGAGCCGGCGCTACGTCGACGGGACGGGGCCGGAGCGGACGGAGGAGACCGGCGGGAAGGGAACGGGGGCCGGCGGGTTCAAGCTGCTGCTGCCGCTCTGCCTGGTGATGGCGTGCGCGTACATCGGGGACTCCACGGTGGCGAACTGGAGTGCCAAGTACCTCCAGGACGTGCTCGGGAGCTCGGAGCAGATGGCGACCGTCCCCTACAACGTGTACATGGTGACCACCCTCGTGGGGCGGGCCGTCGGGGACCTGGGCGTGCGGCGCTTCGGGGCGGCGGCCGTGGTGCGGGCCGGGACGCTGGTGGCGGCCGCAGGGTTCGCCGTGGTGGCGGCGGCGCCGGGAGCGTGGGTGGGGATGCTCGGCTTCACGCTGCTGGGGATCGGGCTGTGCGTGATCGTGCCGCAGACCTTCGCCGCCGCGGGACGCTTGTTCCCGGGGGCGTCCGACACGGCCGTCGCGCGGCTCAACATCTTCAACTACGTCGGCTTCCTGATCGGGTCCCCGCTCGTGGGGGCGATCGGCGACGCCTGGAGCTACCGGGGCGCGATGCTGGTGCCGATGGCGCTGGTCCTGGTGACGCTCTTCCAAGCCCGCTCGTTCGGCTCCGAGGGCGCCCGATACGGTGTGCGGCATGAGCGGCGAGCCGGTGACCGGGCTGTTGATGTGGGACGAGGCGGTAACGAGGTATGACTTCGGACCGAGCCATCCGATGGACCCGGTGCGCCTGGCGCTGACCATGGGCCTGGTGCGCGCCTTCGGGCTGGACCGGGCGATGGAGGTACGGGCGGCGCCGGCGGCCGGGGATTCGACGCTGCGGCTGGTCCATCGGGAGGACTACGTCGCCGCGGTGCGCGAGGTGTCCGCCGACCCGGGGGTCGCGGACGGTTCGTACGGGCTGGGGACCCTGGACGATCCGGCCTTCCACGGGATGCACGAGGCTTCCGCGCTGATCGCCGGGCAGTCCGTGGCGGGCGCGGAGGCGCTGTGGCACGGCGAGGCCGAGCACGCCGTGAACTTCGCCGGCGGGCTGCACCACGCGATGCCGGGCGGGGCGGCCGGTTTCTGCGTCTACAACGACGCTTCGCTGGCGGTGGCGCGGCTGCTGGAGCTGGGGGCCGAGCGGGTCGCCTACGTGGACGTGGACGTGCACCACGGGGACGGCGTGCAGGCGGCCTTCTGGGACGACCCGCGGGTGCTGACCATCTCGATGCACGAGCATCCGCGGACGCTGTTCCCGCAGACGGGCTGGCCCGAGGAGACCGGCGGCCCAGGCGCGGAGGGGTCGGCGGTGAACATCGCGCTGCCCGCCGGGACCGGGGACGCGGGCTGGCTGCGGGCCTTCCACGCGGTCGTGCCGGAGCTGCTGGCGGACTTCCGGCCGCAGGTGCTGGTGACCCAGCACGGGGCCGATACGCACTTCGAGGACCCCCTCGCCCACCTGGCGGTCTCGCTGGACGCCCAGCGGGCCGTCCAGGAGGCCTGTCACCGGCTCGCGCACGAGTACGCGGACGGGCGGTGGCTGGCGCTGGGCGGGGGCGGGTACGCGGTGGTGGACGTCGTCCCGCGGTCGTGGACGCATCTGGTGGGGATCGCCGCGCACCGGCCGGTGGATCCCGAGACGGCGGTGCCCGCGTCGTGGCGGGACGAGGTGTACGCGCGGACGCGGCAGTTGGCGCCGGCCCGGATGACGGACGGGCGGCCCGCGTCGTGGCCGGATTGGGACGCGGGCTACGACCCGGCGGACCGGACGGACCAGGCCGTTCTGGCGACGCGGCGGGCGGTGTTCCCGCTGCGCGGCATGCTGACCTGAGCGTGCGGTCGGAGTTGCCGCATCGTTACGCCAACTGTGGGGCTGTTCGGTGGAATTGGGGATCCGCCAGATGGGTTGGGGCAGCATCGGAGGGTGTTGAGCACCGGCGCGCTGCGTGCGCATCTGCTGGCCGCCCGGTTGGCCGGGCCCGTTGCCACGTCCCGGGAGGAGAGCCTGCGCAGTTACCGGCTGTTCGCGGCGCGGGATCCGCGGGTGATGCTGGGGCTGGATCCGGAGTGGGCGTGGGGCGAGGGTGATCTGCTGAGGCTGATGGCGGACAAGTGCGGGGTCTCGGCGGATCCGGCGCACGTCAGCGGGCCGGACGTGATCGATCCGGAGCTGACGGTGGCCGCACTGGAGGCGTTCGCGGGGCGGCTGTGCGAGGCGGCGAGGGTGCGGTCGCCGGTGTTGTTCGGGACGGGCCATCCGCATCGACTCCTGGGTTTCTACGCCGGTTTGGCGGAGGCGTTGTCGGCGGCGGGATGTGTTGTCCTCACCCCGGCGCAGGGGGTCAGGGTCGACATGACGACGCGGTTCGGCGTACGCACGCACAGCATCGAATACGTACGGGGGGTCGCACTGGTGCGGGAACCCGGCGTGCGGGTGCCGGGGAGTGCGACCGGCGTGCACACCCATTCGCCGCTGCCGGTTCGGGTGGCGCTGGGGGCCCTCGCGGAGGCCGGCGGGCCGCTGCCGGAGCTGGTGGTGGGGGACCACGGGTGGGTCTGCGGTGCAGGTCAGCTCGGTGTGGAGGCCATCGGGTTGGCGGATACGGATGATCCCGCGCTGTTCGTCGGGGAGGCCGAGGGGCGGGTCTCGGTGGCCGTTCCACTTGATGACGCGGTGCGAGCGGACTACTACCGACCGCTCGCGCGGTACGTGCTCGGCCGCGCGAGTCTGACGGGGCGGCAGGAGTGGCCGTAGCTCCTCTTCCCCACTCGTATCACGCGCCCCTACTCTGGGGAGTGAGCGTGCGACGACGAGGAGTAACCGGAGGGGAAGCCGGTGCCCGTCATGCGCGGAAGGTCAAGGTGTGTCATGGCTGCTGGCGAGAGGCCTCTTAGTGAGGTTCAGTTCCTGACCGTGGCGGAGGTCGCCTCGGTGATGCGAGTGTCGAAGATGACCGTGTACCGGCTGGTGCACAACGGTCATCTGCCCGCAATCCGGGTGGGCCGGTCCTTCCGGGTCCCCGAGAATGCGGTCCACGAGTACCTCCGAGAGTCCTATGTGGGGGTGGAGTCGGCCTGAGACTGAGGCTCGGGACGCCCCTGGCTACGACGCGGAAGCGCTCGGATTACAAGCTCAGAGCTCGGGCGGGTAGGCTAGGCCGACGTAGGTCGTGTGGGCCCAGACGCCCCGCACCAGTGAAGAGAAGTGAGCGAGGGTAGTCGTGGGCTCTGTTATCAAGAAGCGGCGCAAGCGGATGGCTAAGAAGAAGCACCGCAAGCTGCTCAAGCGCACCCGCGTCCAGCGCCGTAACAAGAAGTAAACGGCAGCTGTACGTGTTCTCCGCAGCCCCTCCACCATCCTTGGTGGAGGGGCTGCGGTGCAGCCGGGGGACTTCTCGAGGGAGGCGCTGAGCTCGTGGGGAAGGTCGTACTCGTCACCGGGGCTGCCCGGCAGTTGGGCGGCCGCTTCGTGCGCCGGATCCAGCGCGATCCGGACGTCGAGCGGGTGATCGCGGTGGACGCCGCGACACCGCCGCACCGTCTCGGATCGGCGGAGTTCGTCCGTACGGACATCAGACAGTCGGCGATCGCCAGAGTGCTGGCCGAGCACGCCGTGGACACGGTGGTCCATCTGGCGGTCACCGGAGGCAGTGCGGGAACGGGCGGTGCGCACAGCACCGTCAAGGAAACGAACGTCATCGGCACCATGCAGCTCCTCGGGGCCTGCCAGAAGTCGCCGACGGTACGACGGCTCGTGGTGAAGTCCAGTACCAGCGTCTACGGCGGCACCCCCCGGGACCCGGCCGTCTTCACCGAGACCACGGAGCCGAAATCCCTGCCGGCGGGCGGCTTCGCCAAGGACGCCGCCGAGGTCGAGGGCTACGTACGGGGCTTCGCGCGCAGGCGGCCGGACGTCGCCGTGTGCGTCCTGCGGTTCGCGAACATCTTGGGGCCCTTCGCGGACTCGGCGCTCGCCGAGTACTTCTCGATCCCGGTGATGCCGACCGTGCTGGGGTACGACCCGCGGTTGCAGTTCGTGCACGAGGACGACGTCCTCGAAGTGCTGCGGCTGGCCGCGGGGGAGCCCAGGCGCGGGACCCTGAACAGCGGGACGTTCAACATTGCGGGTGACGGCGTACTGCTGCTGTCGCAGTGCTCGCGGCGGCTCGGGCGGCCCACGCTGCCCCTGCTGCTGCCCGCCTTGAACTGGGTGGGCGCCGCGCTGCGGGTGGTCGGGGCCAGTGACTTCTCGCCGGAGCAGATAAGGCTGCTCACCCATGGCCGGGTCGTGGAGACCACGCAGATGCGCGAGGTCCTCGGCTTCGAGCCGCTCTACACGACCGCCGAGACCTTCGCGGACTTCGCGCGGAGCCGGGGGACCGGGCTGCTGCCGCCGGAGCGGGTCGGACGGGCCGTGGACCGGGTGGCGGCCATGCTGGACGCAGGGGGGCTCGACGGGCTCAAGGACGACGCCCACGCGGCTGAAGGAGCGAAGCGATAGTGGCGGACGCCAAGGTCATTCCGTTCGACGAGGACCGGCCGCGGCGGCGGATCCCCCGCCGTGTGCGGGCGGTGCCCGCTGCCGAACCGGTGGTGGAGCCCCCGGCGGCTCCCGAGCCGGCGCCGGCCGCGGCGCCCGGCGACAGCTGGGACCGGCGGATCGCCGGCGGGCTGGCGTTCCTGCGGCGGCGGGTCACCGGGGACTACGAGGTCGACGACTTCGGCTACGACAAGGAGCTGACGGACCAGGTCCTGATGTCCTTGATGCGCCCGCTGTACGACAAGTACTTCCGGGTCGAGGTCAAGGGCATCGAGAACATCCCGGCGGAGGGCGGCGCGCTGATCGTGGCGAACCACTCCGGGACGCTCCCGCTCGACGGGCTGATGCTCCAGGTCGCCGTGCACGACCACCACCCGGCGGAGCGGCACCTGCGGCTGCTGGCGGCGGACCTGGTGTTCATGCTGCCCGTGGTCAACGAGCTGGCCCGCAAGGCGGGGCACACCCTGGCGTGCGCGGAGGACGCACAGCGGCTGCTGGAGGCCGGGGAGCTGGTCGGTGTGATGCCGGAGGGCTTCAAGGGGATAGGGAAGCCGTTCGGGGACCGGTACAAGCTGCAGCGGTTCGGGCGCGGCGGCTTCGTGTCGACGGCGCTGCGGGCGGGGACGCCCATCGTGCCGTGCTCGATCGTGGGGGCGGAGGAGATCTATCCCATGGTCGGCAACGCGAAGACGCTGGCACGGCTGCTGGGGGTCCCGTACTTCCCGATCACGCCGACGTTCCCGTGGCTGGGGCCGCTGGGCGCGGTGCCCTTGCCGACGAAGTGGACGATCCAGTTCGGGGAGCCGATCCCGACGGACGGGTACGCCGCGGAGGCGGCGGAGGACCCGATGCTGATGTTCAACCTGACGGACCAGGTGCGGGAGCAGATCCAGCACACGCTCTACAAGCTGCTGGTGCAGCGGCGGTCCGTGTTCTTCTGACGCCTTGTCGGCGCAAGGCCGAAGAGCGGAAGGTCGAAGGGCCGAAGGAGCCGAAGGAAAGGGCGGGGCTGCCTCGGCAGCCCCGCCCTTCCTGTTGCTCGGCTTACTCGGCGTCCTCCGCGCCCAGGCCCAGGCCCGGGAGGAGCCCCGGGAGCAGGGGCGGGATGGTGATGTCCGGCTTCGGGTTCTCCGGCGTGCCCGAGGGGGGCGGGGCCGACTGTCCCGCGGGCGGGTTGAGCAGGTCGCCCGTGCCGCCCAGGAGGCCGCCGGCGGGGGGCCGGGAGCTGCCCGAGGGGGACGGCGCCGCCGGGCTGCCGGACGGCGTGCTGCCGGCGGCCGGGGCGGACGGGTGGGTGCCGCTGGGCGTGCCCGGCTTGGCGGACGAGCCGGGGGTGCCCACGGTGCCGCGGTGCTGCTCCGGGGCCTTGGGGAGCAGGCTCTGTAGCGGCGCCACGTCTTGGTCTATGGCCTGGAAGACCGACTCCACCTCACCGCCCACGTCCGTGAGCTGCGCCGGGAGCTTTTCGCGGAGCTTGCCCCACGCGTCGCGGTGGGAGCGGGAGAACGACGACAGCTTCTGGATCGGGCCGAGCGAGCCGTCCCGTTCGTAAGCGGCTTGGAGGAGGCGGTGGCCTTCCTCCGCGTCGTGCTTCACGCCCGCCAGGGCCCGGCGGATCGCGCCCAGGGACTCGTGGTCCAGGTCGCCGAGCCGGCCCCGCTCCATCAGCCGACGGGCTTCCGACAGGCGGTTCGAGGCCTGGTCGAGATAGAGCTCGCCCCGGTCCGAGTCGTCGTCGGCCATCCCCAGCTTCAGGTCCTCCATGCCCCGCTTCACGGGGTAGAGGTGGTCACCGGGCAGGGCGTCGGAACTGGCAGCGGCCACTCCGCTGAAGGCCCCCGCGGCCACACCCACGGTGAGGCCGCCCGCTGCGATGCCCTTGGACCAGCGGGAGCGTGGCCGCAATTTCCGGAGCGGGGTCGCCCGGTGGGCGCCGCGGCCGGTCCGCTGTTCGGGCACCTGAGGGTCCGCGGCGGCACCGCCCCCGGCCCTCTCCTCCAGCACCATGGCCTCCATGGCGGCAACGAGCTGAGCTCGTTGCACCACTTTGACCTCGGGGTCCAGCACTGGGCGCGGCATTCTTTCGCCGAGCACGCTCGCCAGGGCCAACAGCCGGTCGTGGTCGGCAGGTTCGGCAGGTGCCTCGGACTGCTCGGCCGCCGAGTCCGGATCTGGAAGGTCGGATGGGGTCCGATCCTCCAGGGCCTGGGCGAAGGCGTTCGCCCGCCGGTGCGGGGTCACGTTCGCGATCACTGGCGGCACCTCCTCTCGTCATGACGATCGACTCCCCAAGGTGTCCGGAAGGTTGCCTTCCTTGAGCGCATCCACACTTTCGAGTGAGCGGCTTCGGGCAAAGCGTGTCCACAGGGAGCCTGCATTCCGCACAACGAGCGTCGCGGCACTTGGGTTACGGACGAAGGATGATCTGACCACAGCGTCATCGAGGGGTCACCGAATGTGAGGTTGTCTGGTGTCGGAGGGTCAGCGGGCGTCTTCGGGGAGGAGGCGGGCCAGGGTGCGCACCGCCCGGTACTGGAGCGTCTTGATGGCGCCCTCGTTCTTCCCCATCACCCGGGCCGTCTCGGCGACCGAGAGGCCCTGCAGGAAGCGCAGGGTCACGCACTCCTGCTGCTGTGGATTGAGCTTGCGCACGGCCTCCAGGAGGGCCGCGTTGGAGAGGGACTCCAGGACGGAGTCCTCGGGGCTGCGCTCGACCTCGTTCGCGTCGAGCATCTCGCCGGTGGTGACCTCCAGCCGGAAGCGGCTGGACTTGAAGTGGTCCGCCACCAGGTTGCGGGCGATCGTCACGAGCCAGGCGCCGAAGTCGCGGCCCTGCCAGGTGAAGGTGGAGATTCGGCGCAGGGCGCGCAGGAACGTCTCGCTGGTGAGGTCCTCCGCGGTCGCCTTGCCGCCGACGCGGTAGTAGATGTACCGGTAGACCGTGTCGCTGTACTGGTCGTAGAGGCGACCGAAGGCCTCGGCCTCGCCCGCCTGGGCGCGTTCGACCAGGTCCATCATGCGGGCCTGGTCGCTGTCCGCCGTGGGGCGGCGGTGGGTGGTCTGGGTGCCGGTGCCGGAGGCGTTCGAGCCGCCGGCGGCGCGACCTCGTCTGCCCACCGTCGCGCCGCCGTCGGTCAGGGCATAGCAAGGACCGGCCGGGCCGAAGCCGGCAGGGACCGCGGCGGCGAAGGCGGGGGCGGCGTACGCGGTGGGGACGAAGCCGCGCAGGTGGTCGAGGACCGTTGCGCGCAGCTGAGCCAGGCCCGAGGCGTCAACCCCGACAGGTGGGTACACGGGACTCCCAGAGGCAGAGCTTCCATCACGTGCAGTGCGGAACCGTTCACCCGTCGTGGCGACAGATGGCCGGTGGCATGCGTTTGAGGAGAATAACGCTTCGTACAGGCGGCGCTACACCCAGTTGCTCAAATCACCGGTTCCGACACATCTGTTGCGTGTCGAAGGCATATTCAGTCGCAGTTGGTGATCGATTCTTGATCGCTTGGATACGCGGAATGGACGCTTCCAAGTGATCCCGTGACCGAGTCGGGCATGCCGGAGTGCCGCGCCGGGGGCGTGGGTAGGGGTGCGCGAAGGGCCGGGCAGGGCTGCGGTCCGGGCGGGTCCGGGGCTCTTGGGCCCCGGGCCTGGTGTTGTTACTTGCGGCGGCGGTGCAGGGCGATGGCCGCGGCCGCGCCGCCCGCGATCGCGCCGACGCCGGCGGCCGCCGGGACGCCGACCTTCACGGCCTTGCGGCCGGTCCGATAGTCGCGCAGTCGCCAGTCGTTGGTGCGGGCATGCTTGCGCAGTTTTGTATCGGGATTGATCGCGTACGGATGTCCGACCAGTGACAGCATCGGGATGTCGTTGTGTGAATCGCTGTACGCGGCGCAGCGTTCGAGGTCGAGCCCCTCGGCGGCGGCCAGGGCGCGGACCGCCTCCGCCTTCGCGGGGCCGTGCAGCGGTTCGCCGACCAGGCGGCCGGTGTAGATCCCGTCGACGGACTCGGCGACGGTGCCCAGGGCCCCGGTCAGGCCGAGGCGGCGGGCGATGATCGTGGCCGTCTCCACGGGGGCGGCGGTGACCAGCCACACCTTCTGGCCGGCGTCGAGGTGGGCCTGCGCCAGGGCGCGGGTGCCCGGCCAGATCCGCTCGGCCATGTACTCGTCGTAGATCTCCTCGCCGATCGACATCAGCTCGGAGACCTTGTGGCCCTTGACGATGGACAGGGCGCTGTCGCGGGCGTCCTGCATGTGCTCGGGGTCCTCGACTCCGGCGAGCCGGAACCAGGCCTGCTGCCAGGCGAAGCGGGCGAGCTCGCGGCGCTGGAAGAACTCGCGCTTGTAGAGGCCGCGTCCGAAGTGGAAGATCGCGGCGCCCTGCATGACGGTGTTGTCGAGGTCGAAGAAGGCCGCGGCGAGGTCGTCGCCGGCGACCGGGAAGACGGGTTCGTCCGGGGTCTGCTCCGGGCCCTCTTCGGCGAGGGCTTCCGGTTCCGTTTCGGGTTCGGTGAGCGCTGGGGCCTCGGCCAGAGCGGTCTTGCGGGCGGCCTCGGCCGAGGCCTCGCCCGCCAGCACGCTGCGTGCGGTGGCGGAGCGCCGACGAGGGGGGAGCCATCCGAGAGCGGCCATGACGCGAGCATAGCCACTGTGTTCGGGAGTTCCCGAACCGATGGGATGCAGGGGCGTGAACTCTTCGGGGCGCTGCTGTTACGCGGGGGCGCGGGAGAATGGGTGGCATGAGCCCTTTGTTGCGCCGTAAAGAAAAGAAGAGTCCCGGCGAGCGGACGGTGACGCTCATCGGGAAGCCGGGGTGTCACCTGTGCGACGAGGCGGAGGAGGTGGTCGCGAAGGTGTGCGCCGAGACGGGTGCGCAGTGGGAGAAGAAGGACATCTCACAGGACGAGGAGCTCTATCGGCGGCACTGGGAGCAGATTCCGGTCGTGCTCGTGGACGGCGAGCAGCACACCTTCTGGCGGGTGAACCCCGACCGGCTCCGGCGGGCGTTGGGGGCCTGACCCTCCCCCCGGTTACCATCATGGGCGATTTATGGGGTCTCGGGGGCGTATCTGTGAGGAGTGTGCACGGTTTTGCCCCCTTTCGGATTTGAACGGGTTCGACGTGCCGATGGTTCCGGCTTTACGTGCCGGAGTTGCGTGACCCCGGTCACTTTGGGCGGACAAACCGGACACAATCTTTGTGCACGCGTTCACAAAGGCATAGCCTGCTGTCGACGGGGCGGTCCTGGGACAAGTGGCCGCCTGCAGCCCCGCTCATCCCGCAGGAGCATCGTGGCAACTGGCCGAACTCACCGACCGGCGACCCGCAGCCGAGGTATTCCCGAGGCCACTGTCGCCCGGCTTCCGCTGTACTTGCGCGCCCTCACCGCGCTCTCCGAGCGATCGGTGCCCACGGTGTCCTCCGAGGAGCTCGCTGCCGCTGCCGGAGTCAACTCCGCGAAGCTGCGCAAGGACTTCTCGTACCTCGGTTCCTACGGGACCCGCGGCGTCGGCTACGACGTCGAGTACCTCGTCTACCAGATCTCCCGCGAGCTCGGTCTGACCCAGGACTGGCCGGTCGTCATCGTCGGCATCGGTAACCTCGGCGCCGCCCTCGCCAACTACGGCGGTTTCTCCGCGCGCGGCTTCCGCGTCGCTGCCCTCATCGACGCCGACCCGGCGATGGCCGGCAAGCCCGTCGCCGGCATGTCCGTGCAGCACACCGATGATCTGGAGAAGATCATCTCGGAGAACGGCGTCTCGATCGGCGTGATCGCGACCCCCGCGGGCGCGGCGCAGCAGGTCAGCGAGCGGCTGATCGCGGCGGGCGTGACGTCCATCCTGAACTTCGCGCCCACCGTGCTGTCCGTGCCCGACGGCGTGGACGTGCGCAAGGTCGACCTCTCCATCGAGCTCCAGATCCTCGCCTTCCACGAGCAGCGCAAGGCCGGTGAGGAAGCGGCCGCCGCTGCCGCCGGCAGCTCCTCCGTCGGCGGCGCCGCACCCGCCGCGGCCGTGGTGCCGCCGGCCGGGCGGACCGCAGCCGAGCAGCGCAAGGGCGGGCCCGAGGGCGACGTGCCGGCGGTGATGCCGGCATGAGCCTGCTCGTCGTGGGGCTGAGCCACCGCAGCGCGCCCGTGAGCGTCCTGGAGCGGGCCTCCCTGTCCGCGGACGCCAAGGTGAAGCTGCTGCACGACACCCTCGCCGCCGAACCGGCGACCGAGGCGACCGTGCTGGCCACCTGCAACCGGATCGAGCTGTACGCGGACGTGGACAAGTTCCACGCCGGCGTCGCCGAGCTGTCCACCCTGCTCGCGCAGCACAGCGGGGTCGGGCTGGAGGAGCTCACCCCGTACCTGTACGTGCACTACGAGGACCGGGCGGTGCACCACCTGTTCTCGGTGGCGTGCGGACTGGACTCGATGGTCGTGGGCGAGGGGCAGATCCTCGGTCAGATCAAGGACGCGCTGGCGCTGGGGCAGGAGTTCCACACCGCCGGGCGGCTGATCAACGACCTCTTCCAGCAGGCGCTGCGGGTCGGCAAGCGGGCGCACTCCGAGACCGGGATCGACCGGGCCGGGCAGTCGCTGGTGACCTTCGGGCTGGAGCAGCTCGCCGTGAACGTGCCGGTGGGCGAGTGGGCCGCCGGCAAGCGTGCGCTGGTCATCGGCGCCGGGTCGATGTCCTCGCTGGCCGCGGCGACGCTGGCGCGGGTCGGGGTCGCCGAGATCGTCGTGGCGAACCGGACCGCCGACCGGGCGGAGCGGCTCGCGGAGATTCTGGTTGCCTCGGGCACCGGGGTCTCGGCGGTGGCCGTGCCGATGGCTCGGGTCGCCGATGAACTGACACGAGTCGACGTGGTCGTCTCGTGCACCGGTGCCACGGGGCTCGTGCTGAGCGCCGACGACGTGCTCGCCGCCGTCTCCTGGGGCGCGGGTGGGCTCGCGCCGGCGGAGCAGGACGAGGCCGGGGCTGCGCCCCAGGCCTCCCAGGGGCTCCGCCCCCGGACCCCCGCGCCCCAATCTCCCCCAGCTGCCGCCGGGAGGGGCACCCTGGCGGGGCTGGACCCCGACGTCGTGGCCCGGTTGGCCGCCGCTGCGCAGACGCACGGGCGGATCGCCGATGCCGGGGCCGTGCGGACCATCTCCGGGGCCGTCGAGGCCGACGGGTGCCCCGTCGGACCGGACGGGCGCGCCGCGCTGACCGGAGTCGACGCCAACTCCCTCGAACTGCACGGGACCTGGGCCGACCAGGGCGAGGCCGCCGCACAGCGGCAGCCCCGCAGGAGCACCCGTACGCAGGCCCACGCGACCACCGTCCGGCTCGCGCTGCTCGACCTGGCCATGCCCAGGGACATCGACGCGGCCGTGCACCGGATCCCGGGCGTCCGGCTCGTGGACATCGAGTCGCTCGCGGAGGCGTCCGCCGACGCCCCGATGGCGGCCGACATCGACGCCGTACGCGGGATAGTCGCCCAGGAAGTGGCGGCCTTCGGGGCGGCACAGCGGGCCGCCCACATCACGCCCACCGTCGTCGCCCTGCGCGCCATGGCGGCCGAGGTCGTGGCCATGGAAGTGGCGCGGCTCGACGGGCGCGTGCCCGACCTCGACGAACGGCAGCGTGCCGAGGTCACCCAGACCGTGCGCCGCGTGGTGGACAAGCTCCTCCACGCGCCGACCGTGCGCGTCAAGCAGCTGGCGAGCGAGCCCGGCGGCGCCGGGTACGCGGACGCACTGCGCGAACTCTTCGACCTCGACCCTCAGACGGTTGCTTCCGTCAGCCGGGCGGACGCGGCCGATCCGATGAACGACGACGACCCAGGACGGGCATCATGAACACACGTCCCGACCAGCCGCTGCGGCTCGGTACGCGGCGGAGCAAGCTGGCCATGTCCCAGTCGGGGCACGTCGCCGACGCGGTACGGGCCGTCACCGGCCGGGCCGTCGAGCTCGTGGAGATCACGACCTACGGCGACGTCTCGCGCGAGCACCTCTCGCAGATCGGCGGGACGGGCGTGTTCGTCACGGCCCTGCGCGACGCGCTGCTGCGCGGCGAGGTCGACTTCGCCGTGCACTCGCTGAAGGACCTGCCGACCGCGCAGCCCGACGACCTCGTGATCGCGGCCATGCCGCGCCGCGAGGACCCGCGGGACGCGCTCGTCGCCCGGGACGGGCTGACCTTCGAGCAGCTGCCCGACGGTGCCCGGATCGGCACCGGCTCGACCCGGCGCACCGCCCAGCTCAACCACCTGGCGCTGTCGCTCGGCAAGCGGATCGAGACGGTGCCCATCCGCGGCAACGTCGACACCCGGATCGGCTTCGTCCACGACGGTGAGCTCGACGCCGTCGTCCTGGCCGCCGCCGGTCTGAACCGGATCGGCCGCGGTGACGAAGCGACCGACCTGCTGTCCGTCGACAGCGTCCTGCCGGCCCCCGGCCAGGGCGCCCTGGCCGTGGAGTGCCTCGCGTCCGACACGGACCTCGTCGCCGCGCTCGGTCAACTCGACGACCCGCACACCCGGGCCGCCGTGACCGCCGAGCGTTCCCTGCTCGCCGCCCTGGAGGCAGGTTGCAGCGCACCCGTGGGCGCGTTCGCCGACCTTCTGGCGGACGGGGAGATTGTCAATGAAATGCGCCTGCGCGGCGTCGTCGGAACCCTCGACGGCACGACGCTGGTGCAGCTGTCCACCACCGGTCCCGTGCCCCAGTCGTACGACGAGGCCATGGCGCTCGGCCGCGAACTCGCGGACGAGATGCTGGCCAAGGGCGCGGCCGGTCTGATGGGGGAGCGATCGCTTTGAACCCCTCAATTCCGACCACCTCCGCCTATCCGGCCGTCGCCGCCCACGGACGCGTCACCTTCCTCGGTGCCGGCCCGGGCGACCCGGGTCTGCTGACGTTGCGCGCCGTCGAGGCGCTCGCCGCCGCGGACGTACTGATCGCGGAGCCCGAGGTGCTCGAGGTCGTGCGGACTCATGCGCGGGCGAACGTCGACACGCCGCAGCTGACGATTGCTGATGAAGTGTCAGCAGCCGCCGGGGTCCCGGTGATCCGGGACGCGGCCAATCTTGTCATGGAGGCCGCACGCTCCGGCAGGCGGGTCGTGCGTGCCGTCACGGGCGACCCCGGGCTCGACGGCAACGCCGCCGAGGAGATGCTCGTCTGCGCCACCGCCGGCATCCCCTTCGAGGTGGTGCCCGGTGTCGCGACCGCGGTGGGCGTGCCCGCGTACGCCGGTGTCCCGCTGCGCGACAAGCAGGGCGCGGACGTGCGGTTCGTCGACGCGAAGACCGCCTCGGCGCGCTGCTGGAGCGAGGTCGGCGCGAGCGACGGCATCCTCGTCGTGTCCGCGACGCTGGAGACCGTCCCGGCAGCCGCCGCCGAGCTGGTGAGCGCCGGGCGCAAGCCCGACACCCCGCTGACCGTGACCGTCGCCGGTACCACCACGCGGCAGCGGACCTGGTGCGCGACGCTGGGCACCATCGCCCAGGTGTTCAAGCAGGGCAAGGTGCTCCCCTCGCCCGAGGGCGCCCGGCCCGTCATAGCCGTGGTCGGTGAGCACAGCGCCGCCGCGCGGCGCGAGGACCTGTCCTGGTTCGAGTCGAAGCCGCTGTTCGGCTGGCGGGTCCTCGTACCGCGCACCAAGGAGCAGGCCGCTTCGCTCTCCGACCAGCTGCGTTCGTACGGTGCGGTGCCCCACGAGGTGCCGACCATCGCCGTGGAACCGCCGCGCACCCCGCAGCAGATGGAGCGCGCGGTGAAGGGCCTGGTGACGGGCCGCTACGAGTGGATCGCCTTCACCTCGGTCAACGCGGTGAAGGCCGTCCGCGAGAAGTTCGAGGAGTACGGTCTCGACGCGCGCGCCTTCGCGGGCATCAAGGTCGCCGCGGTGGGCGAGCAGACCGCCGCCGCACTCGTGGAGTTCGGCGTGAAGCCGGACCTGGTGCCCAGCGGTGAGCAGTCCGCGGCCGGACTGCTGGAGGACTGGCCGCCGTACGACCCGGTCTTCGACCCGATCGACCGGGTGTTCCTGCCGCGGGCCGACATCGCGACCGAGACGCTGGTCGCCGGGCTGATCGAGCTCGGGTGGGAGGTCGACGACGTCACCGCCTACCGGACGGTCCGCGCGTCGCCGCCGCCGGCGGACACGCGCGAGGCGATCAAGGGCGGCGGCTTCGACGCCGTTCTCTTCACGTCCTCGTCCACGGTCCGCAACCTGGTCGGCATCGCCGGGAAGCCGCACAACGTGACCGTCATCGCCTGTATCGGGCCGGCGACGGCCAAGACGGCGGAGGAGCACGGGCTGCGCGTGGACGTACTGTCCCCGGAGCCGTCGGTGTCGAAGCTGGCGGAGGCCCTCGCCGAGTACGGTGCGGCGCGCCGCGAGGCGGCCAAGGAGGCCGGCGAGACGGTGTTCCGGCCGAGCGAGCGACGGCCGGGGGCGCGGCGGCGTCGTACCACGTGAGCGGATTACGGCCGGACGGATTACGGCCGGCGGAACGGGTGAGGGGCCCGGGTGCGGAGGAAAGCCGCACCCGGGCCCCTTCGTCCGTCCGGCCCCGGTCATCCGTTGTGCGACGGGGCCCCGCCCGGAAAGGATCACCGCCGGACGGGGGCGCGTGGACGGGGTGCGGGGGACGGGGGAGCGAATGACTGATCGGGACGCACGGCTGGCGGGGGCGGTACGGGCGGGGAGGCTCGCGGAGGTCCACGAAGTGCTGTGGGCGGGGGCGGACCCCGAAGCGACGGACGGGAGCGGGCTTCCGGTGCTCTGCGCGGCCGTGGCGGCCGGGAACCCGGAAGTCGTCCACGCCCTGCTACGTGCCGGAGCCGCCCCGGACCCGGCGGACGGGAGCGGGCTGCCGGTGCTGTGCGCGGCCGTCGCGGCGTTCGAACACCGGATCGTCGAGGCCCTGGTGGAGGCCGGCGCCGACCCCGACCGGGTGCTGCCGGACGGTACGACCCCCCTGCTGCGGGCCGTCGAGGGCGGCTCCCCGGCCACGGTCTCGGCGCTCCTGTACGCCAGGGACCTCCAGGAGCCGGAAGTGCGCCTGACCGAGCCGGTGCGCGAGCGGCTGCTCGCCGCGGCCCGCCACTGGTACGCGACGGGCCCGGAGGCGGAACTGCGGCGCCGGACCGGCGCCACGGGCCCGGCGAAGACCTCGACGGTCGACGAACAGTGGTGCGAGGTCGAGCAGATCACGCTCGGCGGGCGGACCGTCCGCGCCGGACACGGCGCCGTCCTGAGCACCCTGGAGTCGGTGTTCGGGGTCCCGGCCCCGCTGACGGAACTGGTGGCCCGCGCCGTCCGCCACCCCGACCCCCGTCACCCGGACTGGGCGGAGTCCCGGTTCCAGCTGGGCAAACGCCTCGACGAGGGAGCCCGGGAGCTGGTGACGGCCTTGCGGAACCACCCGTCGGCCGACCACCGCCGCTTCGCCGCCGACTGGCTGGGGACCTGCCAGTTCTACCCGGAAGCCGCCACCTACCAGCACCACGACGACGACCGCGACCTCCTGGCCTCCTGGGCGGAGACCGAAACGGACGCCGTGGTGCTCGCCGAGGTCCTCTGGGCCCTCACCGAACACGAGGTGGAACACCCCCGGCTGGAAGCCATCGGCCTCAGGCACGCCGACCACCCCGACCCGCGGGTGCGCCGCAGGGTGCCGGAGTGCCTCGCCTGGTACGAATCGCCCCTGACGGTACGGGCCGCCGCCGCGCTGCGCGCCCTGACGCAGGACCCGGACGACGAGGTCCGCTTCGCCGCCGCACGCGCCCTCCTCGCGGAAGGACACGAAGACCGGCACGGGCCCCGGGCCGTCATCCGCGACCTGGTCCGCGATCCGCATAGCCCGGCGCGCGGCGGGGCCGCGGAGGCCCTGGCCGATTCCGACGACCGCACGGCCGACGCCACGGAGCTGCTACAGGCCCTGCTGGACGCCGACGACCGCATCCTGCGCCTGGTCGGCGCCTACGGCCTGGCCCTGCGGGACCACCCGCGCACCCCGGAGGCGTACGCGCGGGTGCAGGAACTCGGCCCGATCTACCTACCTGACCACCGGGCGAACGCCCTCACGGACTGGCGCCTGCGCAACGAGCCGTCCGCCGGGTAGTCGGCTGGCCGACTAGCTGGCGACCGGGCGCTCCGGCGCTCCGGCGACCCGGCGGATCGGGACCGCCGGAGCCGGAGCGACGGGCCGCCCACGCCACCGCCCGGGGCGCGGACCGATCACCGGAGATCACCGAGGCGCTGCTACGGCTCCTCGGCGCCGAGGACCAGGACGTTCGGCTCAGCGCCGCCCACAGGAACGCACCCGGCGGGCGAGACCCGTCCGAGCCGGCCCGGGGCGGGCTCCGGACACCCCCTAGGCTTGTCGCGACTGCTGTCGATGCTCGAAGAGGCGACTGGAACATGAGCGCGTACGGATCCTTCCCCGGTTCGCGGCCCCGCCGGCTGCGCACCACCCCGGCGATGCGGCGGATGGTCGCGGAGAACCGGCTGCACCCCTCGGACCTGATCCTCCCGGCGTTCGTTCGGGAGGGCATCAGCGAGCCCCTGGCGATCTCCGCGATGCCGGGCGTCGTGCAGCACACCCGGGACACGCTGCGGAAGGCCGCCGTCGAGGCGGTCGAGGCCGGGGTCTCCGGGATCATGCTGTTCGGTGTCCCGGCCGACGAGAACAAGGACGCGCTGGGCACGGCGGGCACCGAGCCGGACGGGATCCTCCAGGTCGCGATCCGCGACGTGAAGGCCGAGGTCGGGGACGACCTGGTGATCATGTCGGACCTGTGCCTGGACGAGTACACCGACCACGGTCACTGCGGCGTCCTGGACGAGCACGGACGCGTCGACAACGACGCGACGCTGGAGCGCTACGCCGAGATGGCGCAGGTCCAGGCGGACGCGGGCGTCCACGTGGTCGGGCCGAGCGGGATGATGGACGGACAGGTCGGCGTCATCCGTGACGCGCTGGACGAGACCGGGCACGAGGACGTCTCGATCCTCGCGTACACGGCGAAGTACTCGTCCGCCTTCTACGGTCCCTTCCGAGAGGCCGTCGCTTCCTCGTTGCAGGGCGACCGCAAGACGTACCAGCAGGACCCGGCGAACGCCCGGGAGTCCCTGCGGGAGCTGGCCCTCGACCTGGAGGAGGGCGCGGACATGGTGATGGTCAAGCCGGCCGGCCCCTACCTCGACATCCTGTACCGGGTCGCGCAGGCGGTGGACGTTCCGGTGGCGGCGTACCAGATCAGCGGCGAGTTCGCGATGATCGAGGCGGCCGCGGAGAAGGGCTGGATCGAGCGCGACCGCGCCATCCTGGAGACCCTGCTCGGCATCAAGCGGGCGGGTGCCGACACGATCCTCACCTACTGGGCGACCGAGGTCGCGGGCTGGCTGCGCGAGACCCGCTGACCGACGCCGACGCCGACGCCGGGGCGGTTCCGGCCCCGGCTCCGGCCCTGGCCCCGGCTCCCGTCTTTCCGGCGCGGCCCCGTTCGCGCTCCTCTTCCGTCAGGCGCACTCTGGAGGGATAGGTGACCCCCTGGAGGTGATGCACCATGGCCACGCTCGTCGGGTGGCATGTGGAGCTCGAATTCACTGAGGAGGGCCACCGCACCAGTGCGGCGGCCCTGGTCAGGCTCGGGGACGGCTCCGAGATCAAGGCGCGAGGCTATGCCTTGCGTCACCCCTCCGACCCGGAGCAGTTGAGGGTCGGGGAAGAGATCGCGGGCGCTCGCGCGCTCATGGATCTTGCGTCGCAGATGTTGCAGAAGGCCCACTCGGAGATCGACGAGGCAACGGGCCGTACTTCCTACCCGCTCAACCACTGAGCTGAGCGGCAGGCTCACAGGCCCGCTGAGGGGCTCCGAACAGGGGCCCCTCAGCGGGTCCTGCTGCGGAACAGGACCGTCGCCAGGGCCATGGCCACGGCCGTGATGCCCGCGCACCAGGTCAGGGCCACCCAGGGTGCACTTCCCGCGGGCTGCGCCAGGAGCAGTGCGCGCAGGGATTCGATCACCGGGGTCAGCGGCTGGTGGTCGGCGAAGCCGTGGAGCCAGCCGGGCATGGTCTCGATGGGGACGAAGGCACTGGACGGGTACGGCAGGAACATCATCAGGAAGGTGAAACCGCCCGCCGCCTCAGGGGACTTGGCGAGCAGCCCGAGCGCGGCGGCCAGCCACGAGATCGCCGTGATGTACGTCAACAGCAGGCCGGCCGCGGCGAGGACGGCGGCCGGGCCCGCCTGGGGCCTGAAGCCGATCGCGACGGCGACGGCGAGGACCAGGCTGGTGGAGACCAGGTTGCGCACCACTGAGGCCGCGACGTGCCCGGCGAGGATCGGGACGCTGCCGACATCGAGGGAGCGGAAGCGGTCGATGACGCCGTCTCTCATGTCCTCGCAGACGCTGACGGCGGTGGAGGCCGCCCCGAAGCCCGCGCAGAGCAGCATGGCGCCGGGCACCACGTACGTGACGTACGCCGTGCCGGTGTCGATGGCCCCGCCGAAGAAGTAGACGAAGATCAGCATCAGCATGACGGGCAGCATCAGGGCGGCGATCAGCGCGTCGGGCCGCCGGCTGCTGATGCGGAGGCTGCGGCCGGCCAGGGTGAAGGCGGTCGCGGGTACGGAGGTCATCGGTCGGCTCCCGTCAGGGCGAGGAAGACGTCGTCGAGGGTGGCGCTGCGCAGGGCGAAGCGGTCGATGTCGGTGCGGTCCGGGTCGAGTTCGTCGAGCAGGGTCCGGACGTGGGCGGCGGTTCCGTCGGTGGCCACACCGAGCGTGAGCTCGTCGGGGGCGAGGTGGACGGCGCGCGGGGCCAGCGCCTCGTAGGCGGCCTGGTTGGTGAGCGTGAGGTCCAGCCGGTGGCCCGCGACACGGGATTTGAGTGCGGCGGGGGTGCCCTCGGCGGCGATTCGTCCGTCGGCCAGAACGGCGACGCGGTCGGCGAGCTGGTCCGCCTCCTCCAGGTACTGGGTGGTGAGCAGCACGGTCGTGCCGTCGGCGCGCAGTTCCCGTACGAGCTCCCACAGGTCCTGGCGGCTGCGCGGGTCGAGCCCGGTGGTCGGCTCGTCGAGGAAGATCACCTCCGGCCGGGAGACCAGGCTCGCGGCGAGGTCGAGGCGGCGGCGCATGCCGCCGGAGTAGGTCTTCGCGGTGCGGCCGGCCGCTTCGGTGAGGCCGAACCGGTCGAGGAGTTCGTCGGCGCGGGTGCGGGCGGCGCGCGGGGAGAGCCCGGCCAGGCGGCCCATCATGCGCAGGGTCTCGGTGCCGGTCTGGAGTTCGTCGACGGCGGCGAACTGGCCAGTGAGGGAGATGAGTTCGCGGACCCGGGAGCGTGCGGTGACGGTGTCGTGCCCGGCGATGCGCACGGTGCCGGAGTCGGCGGCGGTGAGGGTGGCGAGGATCCGGACGGTGGTGGTCTTGCCGGCGCCGTTGGGGCCGAGGAGGGCGAGGACGCTGCCGCGCGGGACGGCGAGGTCGATGCCGTCGAGGACGCGGAGGTCGCCGTAGGACTTGGTGAGGTCGGTGGCGTGGATGCCGAGTTCGCCGGAGGCGTGCGTGGTCATGGGGGACGGTGCTCCCTTCCAAGCTTCTGCGTATGCATTACGCTCTTCTGTGTAAGTAATACACAGAACTAGGATGGGGGTCAATCGAGGAGTGGGCGGTCATGGCGGAGGACGAGGACGGCGGGACCGGGCTTCCGGCCAGCCTGGAGATGGCCTGGGGTCTGCGCGACCGCCCGGGCAAGGGGCCGCGCCCCACGCTCACGCTGCCGAAGATCGTGGAGGCGGCCGTGGCGCTGGCCGCGGGTGAGGGCATGGACGCCGTCTCCATGGGCCGGGTGGCCAAGGAGCTGAGCGTCTCGACGATGTCCCTCTACCGGTACGTCGCCGCCAAGGAGGAGCTCTACGTCCTCATGTCGGACGCGGGGGTCGGCACCCCGCCGCCGTTGCCGCCGGAGGCGGAGGGGTGGGGCTGGCGCGAGTTGCTGACGAACTGGGCGTACGCGCAGCGGGCCGTGCTCATGGCCAACTCCTGGATCCTGCGCATCCCGATCACCGCCGCGCCCGTCTCCCCGAACCAGCTGGCCTGGATGGACCGCGGCCTCGCGTCGATGGCCGGCACGGGCCTGAAGGAGAGCGAGAAGCTCTCCACGATCATCCTGATCGGCGGCCTGGTCCGGAACGAGGCCACCATGGCCGCGGACATGATCGACGCCATCGTGAAGTCGGGCGTCGCCCCGGAGCAGGCGCTGGCCCAGTACGTCCGCACGCTGGGCCTGCTGACCGGCCCGGACAGCCACCCGGCCGTGACGCGGCTACTGGACTCGGACGCCTTCAGCGGCTCCGGCGAGCCTGACTACCAGTTCCGCTTCGGCCTGGACCGCATCCTGGACGGCCTCGCGCCGCTGGTCGCCGAGCGGGGAGCCGCTACCGGCTGACCCAGCCCGTCAGCTGCGCCCAGCTCGCGGGGGCGAGGTCCAGGACGGGGCCGTCCTGGACCTTCGAGTCCCGGACGTGGACCGCGTGCGCGCCGTGGGCGACTTCCACGCACTGGTCGCCGTCCCCGCTGCTGTGGCTGGACTTGATCCAGGTCAACGTGTCGATGGGGCTCATAGCTCTCCCAGCAAGTGCATCAACAGGCCTTTGGTCTCCTCGATATTGAGGGCCTGGGTCCGCAGCATGCCATACCTCTGCGCGAGGATGCTGACGTACTCGGGGTCGGAGAACAGCTTGCTGCTGCGCTGGCCTTCGGAGTAGCCGAGGTACTTGTGCTCCGCTGTCTCCAGCACCGTGAAGGAGCCTGAGTGGCTTGCGTAGTGCGTCCTACCGAGCGGAAGGATTTGCAGGGTGACGTGGGGAAGGTCCATGCAGACCAGCAGGTGTCGCAGTTGTTCTGAGTAGACATCGGTGCCGCCGAGCTGGTCACGAAGAGCTGCCTCCCAGAGGATGAAGCTGATGCTGGGTGGCGCCTTGCGCCGCAGGATCTTCGTGCGGGCGAGGCGGTCGGCCGTCAGGCGCTCAATCGTCTCCGTCGGGTACGGCGGAATTCTGCCGCCGAAGAGGGCCCGCATGTAGCCCTCGGTCTGTAGCAGCCCTGGGATCACTGCGCACTCGTACCAGGAGAACGTCACGGCCCGCTGTTCGAGGTCCATGTACTCCTCGGACCAAGGGGGTGCAACATCCCGCTCCGGCATCTCGTTCGCCGCCACCGTCAGCAGCCCCGGCAGGCCCAGATGGAGGTCCATCAGCTCCGCGACATTCGGCATCAGCGCGCGGCGGCCCTGTTCGATGGAGGCGATGGTCTCCTCGTCCAGGCGGACCAGCTCTCCGAGCTGCTTCTGGGTCAGGTTCTTGGCGATGCGGGCGGCGGCCACCATCGCACCGACCATCTTCATGGTCGTCGCGTTCGGCCGTACTCGTTTCCTCGGTGGCATGACAGCGAACTCCCCACCCGCGCAACCGGAATACCCCGTGCCGACCCGTACTCATGAAGGAGTACGGGTCCGCGCTCAGCCACACGCTAGTCACGCAACGCGACGATCGTCCCGTGAATCCAACTATTCAGGCGGCGCTCGTGCGCGAGCGCCTCTACCTGCGCTCACCTCGAACCGTCGCAGCTGCGCGCCAGTTCACACGTGACACCTTGCGGGCGTGGGTGGTGACCGAACGTCACGACGAGATGTTGCTCTGCGTGAGCGAGCTGGCCACCAACGCCCTGCGGTACGGCGTCCCGCCCGGCCGCGGTTACCTGCTGCGGCTGTTCGGCTTCGAGGACGCGACCGTCCGCATCGAGGTGCACGACGGCGGGCCCGGAATGACGCGGATCCGCGAACGGCCGCACGGTCAGGGCCTCACCCTCGTCGCCGCGCTCGCCGACGAATGGGGGGTGCTGGCGCGGACCCCCGGAAAGGTCGTCTGGTGCGAGTTCCGTCGGACGCTCGTGACGCTTTCCCGGAATGGGATTTCCTGAAATTCATAGGTGGAAATGAACTCCACCCTCAAGAGATTCGTTTCTCCGTGAATGATAGTGCATGGGGTGATTTGAAATGCCGATACGGTGGCGTGGCGCGTCCGAATTCCTCGTATTCGGTGAGTAGTGTTCCCTTGTTCGGATCGCGGCCCCCATGTGCAGGCTCGTCCACTCCAGAAAGAAGGCTGTCATGGCCACCCTCCCCAGCAACGTGAACACGTTCCAGGACAACTGGCGCTTCTGTAACCACTGTTACTCCTTGTGGTGGAACGGTCGCCCCGACAACGGAGCCTGCCCCTCGGGCAACTCCCCGGACGGGCAGCACCATGGTCAGGGGAGCTGGAATTTCTACCTGCCGGCCAACTCCAACGAGACCATCTGATCCGACCGGGTCAGGGCGTGCGGAATTCTCGCGGTCGCGGCCGCGGTCGCGTTTCGGTCGGAGAATGCTGCGCGTGCCGTCATTGGGCGAATGCCCCCCGACTGCCGAAATCAGTCGGGGGGCATTCGCGTCCGGGACGCTTCCGTCTGCCGCGGATGACGTGGCAGACGGAAGGCGGAAGGCGGAAGGCGGAAGGCGGAGGTGCACAGGGGAACGTGCCCCGTGCACCCGGTCGACGTCAGCCGGGCTGTTCCGTGACCGTCGAGGTGATCACCGAGAAGGTGCCGCCCTGGGGGTCCGCGAGGATGGCCATCCGGCCCGCCACCATGTCGAAGGCCGGGGCCATGACGCTGCCGCCGGCCCGTACGACGGCGGCCTGGATCTCGTCGACGCTGTCCACGTGGAAGTACGGCATCCAGTGCGGCGGCACCCCGGCCGGCAGCTTGGCGAGGTCCATCATTCCGCCGACCGCGCGGTCGCCGACCTTGAACTCGGTGTAGTCCCCGGCGCCCGGCATCTCGGACCGGGTCGTCGTGACGGGCAGGACGGCGGTGTAGAAGGCGGCTGCGGCAGGGACGTCGGCGGTGTTCAGCTCGTTCCAGATGAGGGCGCCGTGCTCGTTGACGATGCCTGCGCCGTCGAAGGTGCCGGCCTGCCACAGGCCGACGACCGCGCCGGTGGGGTCGGCGATCACGGCCATCCGGCCGAGGTCCATGACGTCCATCGGGCCCATCATGACCGTGCCGTGGGCGTCGGTGACCGACTTGAGGGTGGAGTCGAGGGAGTCGGTGGCCAGGTACGTGGTCCACGCGGTCGGCGGCATCGGGTCCGGGACGGTGCCGTCCGGGTTCATCGCCTTCATGATGCCGGCGACGGGCTGCCCCTTGAGGGTGCAGACGGAGTAGCCGCCCTGCTCGGCCGGGCCGACCTCGCCCTGCCACCCGAACACGTCGCAGTAGAAGTCGAGGGCGGCCTGCTGGTCGGGGACCATCAGGTCGATCCAGCACGGAGTGCCGGGCTTGTAGGGGCCGTTCATGTCAGGCACGGAGGCCTCCGGTGGTGCGTGGGGGGAAGGACGGGCCGTCCCCTACCCGGCCCGTACGGCCCAAATCGGGCTGAACGGGTGATACCCGGCGGCCGTGGCGGGCCGGCGTCCCGGGGAAGTGGTCTCACCGCACGAACGTTCTCCACGAACTGCGTCACACAGCGATGGTGTCGGCGGAACGCAAGAGTGCCGCGATGTGCGGGCCGCGGGGCACTGTGGACCGCGCGGGTTCCACGCGGTCGCCGCGGTAGGGATCACGGGCAGTTCGCAACTCGGGGAGGGCTTACCGGAGCGCCTCGCGGGGCCCGTCGGCGAGGGCGAGCCGGTACTTCTCGACGTCCTGCGTGCAGTCCACGGCCCAGGGCGGCCCGGTGAACTCCTCGCTCACTCGCCGGGCTCCAGTTCGCGCAGCTCGTGGCGGATGCGCGAGGCCTCGTCGAGGAGTGCGCGAGCCGCTTCGGCGTTCGTGGCTTCGGCTGCCCGGGCTTCGAGGTCGTTCACGCGATGGTCGAGCTCAGAGTCACGCGCGAGGGCGTACTCGCTCCACCAGCGGGCCATGAACGCGGGAACAGGCCCGATGTCGTACGCGTCGGCGATCTGCTGTCGCCAGGCGGCATCGAAGTCCAGCAGGAGTGTCGGGGTGCGGGCGGCGATGGCGGCACGTAGGGCCTTCGGCGTGTACTCAGGCATCGGCGGCACCGATTCGCCGTGTGCAGGCGTCGCGGTGGGCATTTCCGGTTCCTCCGCGGATCGGACGCCGGCCGCCCCTAGCCGTCGGGCTCGGGCTCGGGCCCGGTCCGGGGAGCGCGACGGCTTCCGGCGCGTTGGGGCCGTCGGCGGAGCGTCGGTGCCGAGGCGGGGCGCTCGCCAGGTGGTAGCGGCCCGCCCGCGTCGGCTCGTCCCGCGCGGGCGGCCCCGCCACCCGTGCGGGTGGCGGGGCCGGGCCGGCAGCCGAGTGGGTCAGGGGGTGGTGCGGCGGCGGCGGCGACCGGTGCCGGCGACCAGGGCGGCGCCCATGGCGAGGGCCACGCCCGCGCCGCCGAGGGCCCAGCTGGTGGCCGGGTCGGCGCCGGTGGCGGCGAGCGGGGCGCTGGCGTTGACGGCGGTGCCGGTGTTGCTCCCGCTGTTGGGGAGGGTGCTGATCGGCGCGGCCCCGGTGCCGCCGTTCGGCACCGGCACGTTGCCGCCGGGGGTGCCGCTGCCGGGTGTTTCGCTGCCTTGGGTGCCATTTCCGGGCGTGCCGCTTCCGGGTGTGCCGCTGCCGGGGGTTCCTCCGCCCGGGGTTTCTCCGCGCGGTGTGCCGCTACCGGGGGTGCCACCTCCGGGACTCTCGCCTCCCGGTGTTTCTCCGCCGGGTGTGCCGCTACCGGGTGTGCCGCTACCGGGTGTGCCGCTGCCGGGTGTGCCGCTGCCGGGGGTTCCTCCGCCCGGGGTTTCCCCGCCGGGTGTCCCGCCTCCGGGGGTCCCTCCTCCCGGGGTTTCTCCGCCGGGTGTCCCCCCACCCGGGGTCCCCCCGCCCGGGGCGGGGGTTGGTTCCAGGAGGGTGGTCAGGCGGCGGGGTGAGCGGGAGTCGGCCCACGGCGGGGGTGTTTCCGCGTCGACCTGGGACGTGCCCCAGGCGAAGAAGGAGACCGATCCGGTCGGGGCGTCGGCGGAGAAGCGGACGCGGACCGGGACGTCGAAGGCCGCGCCCGCGCCGATCGGGCCGCGCACGAGGCCGCCCGCGAAGAAGTAGCCGTCCTCGTCCGTGACGATCTCGACGGACTGCCAGGCCGCCGGCTGTCCCTCCGCGCCGGGCCGCAGGACCTCGACCGTGATCTGCGAGACCTGCATCGAGATGAAGTCGGGCCGGGCCAGAACCAGTCCCAGGTCGAAGGCTGCCAGCTCGGCCCTTCCCGCGTTGTCCACCCGGACGGAGAGTTCCGTCCAATCGCCGCCCGCGCGCACCGATTCCGGGACCCCGCTCACCGTGAGGGCGGGACCTCCGACCCGTACGGGGTCCTCGTCGCCGCCGGGCGCGCCCGTGATCCTCGTTGCGTACAAGGACGTGGGGGAGCTGCCGGTGGCGGTCCCGACCCGGCCCCTGCCGTCCGCCGTCAGGTCGAACGGTACGACGGGGGTGTCCGCGGCGAAGCTGATCCGGACGTCGATGGTCCGGATCTGGCCGGCGGGGACCGCGGCGGCGCTGCCGAGGGCGTAGCCCAGCGTGGGGGCCGTGCTCTGGACCGGCACGGCGGCCGTCCACGGCCCGCCCGCGGTGCGGTACTCGACGTTGATGTGGGCCGGCCCGAACTGTCCGGCGGCCTGCGAGACGCCCAGCACCGGGGTGTACTCGTCGACGGCGAGATGGCCCGAGTTGTCGACGGTCACGGTGAGCGGGGTCCAGCTGCCGTCGGCCTTGAATCCGGCCGCCGGGATGCCCTGGACCGTGACCTCGGGCCCCATCAGGATCCGGTCGGACCCGCTGTCCTCACCGTCCGCAAGGGCCTCGGGCTGGGCGGCCTGCGCCGGTGTTCGGGCCCCCGCCTCGGGGGCGGTCGGGACGGCGGGTGCGTCGGGCGCCGCCGGTGCGGCCACGGCCTGCACGGCGGGCTGCTGCGCGCCGGAGTCCTCCGCCCGTGCCTTCTGCTCGGGCTTCTGCTCCGGCTTCTGCTCCGCCTTCTTCTCGGCCGTTTCCTGCGCCGGCTCCTGGCTCTTCTCCTTCGCCGGTGCCTGCGTCCCGTCCGACGGCCCGGTGGTGTCCACGGGTACCGCGTCCGGCACGGTCACCGCCGGATGCTCCTCGGCCATCGCAGGTGCGGCCATCAGGAATGTCTGGCCGGCCACCGCGGCTGCTGCCACGACGGCCATGCGCTTGAACTGCATGCTCTTTACCTCCCCGGGCTCCGGACATGTGCGGAGCCGCCCCAAACCCCTTGGGAGGCGCCAAGGTTAGTGAGGCGGGAGGAGCTTGCAGAGGGCTACAGGATTGCGAAATGTGTACGGTCCGCCGACACGGGTCGTATCACCCGTACGGCCCGAATCGGGCCGTACGGGTGAACGCGGGCTGCGCCTCGCCCTCAGGCGGTGGTGCGGCGGCGGCGACCGGTGCCCGCGACCAGGGCGGCGCCCATGGCGAGGGCCACGCCCGCGCCGCCGAGGGCCCAGGTGGTGGCCGGGTCGCTGCCGGTGGCGGCCAGCTCGCCACCGGTGGTGGCGGTGGTGCCGGTGTTGCCCGAGTTACCGGTATCGCCGGTGTTGCTCGTGGTGTCGGTGATCGGCTTGGCGCCGCCGTTCGGCTTCGGCTGGTTGCCGTTCCCGCCCGTGTCCGGGGTGGCGGCGACGATGTTCGTCAGGCGGGCCTTGGAACGGGACTCCGCCCACGGCTCCGGGGTGTCCGGGTCGATGTTCGACGAGCCCCAGGAGAAGATGCTGACGGCGCCGAGCGGCGCGTCGGCGGCGAAGCGGATCCGGACCTGGACGTCGAAGCTCTTGCCGGCCGCGACCGGGCCGCCCGCGAGTTCGATGCCGAAGAAGACGCTCTCCTCCTCGGACCAGACCTCGGCCTCGTGCCAGCCGGCCTTGCCGTTCTTGTCCTTGCTCAGGACCTCGACCTTGATCTGGGAGGGCTTCATCGTCACCCAGTCGGGACGGGCCATGACCAGCCCGACGTTGAACCCCTTCAGGGCCTGCTTCCCGGCGTTGTCCACGTGGACGGACAGGTTCGTCCAGTCACCGCCCGCCTTGATGCTCTCCGGTACGCCGTTCACCGTCAGCGCGGGGCCTTCGACGAACGGGTCCTCGGGTCCGCCGACCGCACCGGCGATCCGGGTGGTGTACCAGGTGGAGGGCGAGTGGTTGACGTGGTTCCCGACGCGGCTCTTGCCGTCCGAGGCCAGGTCGAAGGGCACCACCGGGCTGTTCGCGGCGAAGGAGATCCGCACGTCGACCGTGTAGGAGGCGTCCTTGGTGACGGACGGGGCCGTCCCGAACGTGTACTGGAGGCCGGGGCCGAGCTCCTCGCCCTGCACGAGCTTGGCGGCCTGCCAGGTTCCGCCGGCGGCCTTCCACTCGACCTTGATCTGCGAGGGCTTGAACTTGCCGTCCTCCTCGTAGATGGTCACGCTCGGCGTGTAGTTCGGGACGGCGATGTGGCCCGAGTTGTCGACCGTCACCTTCAGCGGGGTCCAGCCGCCGTCGGCCTTGAAACCGTCCTTCGGGATGCCGGCGACCGTGACCTCGGGACCCATGAGGATCCCGTCGGACTCGGCGCCCTGCGTGTCCTCGTCGCTCTTGGCGTCCTTCGCCGCCTTCTCGGTGACGGGCGCCGGCTTCGGCGCCGGCGCCTTCGCGTCCGGGGCGACCGGCGCGGGAACGACCGGCGCGGGAACGGCCGGCGCCGGGGCCTGGACGTCCGGTACGGCCGGGGTCGGCTCACCCGCGCCGGCGGCGTCGTCCTTCGGCGCCACGTCCGGGACGATGACGGCCGGCTGGTCGGCGGCCATCGCGGGCGTCGCCGTCAGGATGGTCGGGCCGGCCACGGCCACCGCGGCCACGGCGGCCATGCGCTTGAAGCTCTTCACGGGTGTCCCCCCACTAGGTTTTGAACACGATCAGATTAGTGGGGTTGGCTGGATTGTGTATGGCGCGGAGATCACGAAATGCGTACGGCCCCGGCAGCAGCTGCCGGGGCCGTACGCATTTGGCGCGGGTTGTGCGGGTTGCGCGGGCGGAGCGACGTCAGAGCTTCTCGGGCGTCCGGATACCGAGGAGGGACATGCCCTTCGTCAGCGTGCGGGCCGTCAGCTCGCACAGGAACAGCCGGTTCTCGCCCACCACCAGCTCCGGCTCCGGCTTCACGACCGGGCACTGGTCGTAGAACGTCGTGAACAGCGACGACAGCTGGTAGAGGTACGCCGCCACCTTGTGCGGGGCGTGGTCCGCGGCCGCCTCCGCGATCAGCTCGCCGAAGTGGTCCAGGTGCAGGCCCAGCGCACGCTCGGCCGGGGCCAGCTCCAGCTCCGGGTGCGCGACCGGCTTGCGGTCACCGGCCCGGCGCAGGATCGACTTGATCCGCGCGTACGCGTACTGCAGGTACACCGAGGTGTCGCCGTTCAGCGAGACCATCTGGTCCAGGTCGAACTTGTAGTCGCGCGAGGCCGACGTCGACAGGTCGGCGTACTTCACCGCACCGATACCGACGTACTGGCCGTTCTCGACGATCTCCGCCTCGGACAGGCCCACCTTCTCGGCCTTCTCGCGCACGACGGCGGTCGCCCGCTCCACGGCCTCGTCCAGCAGGTCCACCAGCCGGACCGTCTCGCCCTCACGGGTCTTGAACGGCTTGCCGTCCTTGCCGAGCACCGTGCCGAAGGCCAGCTGCACGGCCTTGACCTCGTCGTTCAGCCAGCCCGCCCGGCGCGCCGTCTCGAAGACCATCTTGAAGTGCAGCGACTGCCGCGCGTCCACCACGTAGATCAGCTCGGTCGCGCCGAGGTTGCCGACCCGGTCGCGGATCGCGGAGAGGTCGGTCGCCGCGTAGCCGAAGCCGCCGTCGGACTTCTGCACGATCAGCGGGGTCGGGTTGCCGTCCGGGCCCTTGACGTCGTCGAAGAACACGCAGAGCGCGCCGTTGGAGCGGACGGCGACGCCCGACTCCTCCAGCAGCTTGCAGGTCTCCACGAGCATGTCGTTGTAGCCGGACTCACCGACCACGTCGGGGTCCTGGATGTCCATGTCCAGCTTGTTGAAGACGGAGTAGAAGTAGATCTTCGACTCGTCGACGAACCGCTGCCACAACTCCAACGTCTCCGGCTCACCCGCCTGGAGGTCCACCACCCGGGCCCGCGCCCGCGTCTTGAACTCCTCGTCGGAGTCGAACAGCCCGCGCGAGGCCTTGTAGAGCCGGTTCAGGTTGGACATGGCCTCCTCGCCGGACACCTCCTCGTCCGACTTGTGGTCCAGCTCGTGCGGGTGCTCCAGCAGGTACTGGATGAGCATGCCGAACTGGGTGCCCCAGTCGCCGATGTGGTGGCGACGGACCACCTTCTCGCCCGTGAACTCCAGGATCTCCACCATCGCCGCGCCGATCACCGCGGAGCGCAGGTGCCCGACGTGCATCTCCTTGGCCACGTTCGGCTGCGCGTAGTCGATCACCGTGGTGCCCGGGTTCGCCGCGAACGGCACGCCCAGACGGTCGTCGCCGGCCCGCGCGGCCAGGGTCTCGATGATCGACCGGTCGGTGATGGTGATGTTGAGGAAACCGGGGCCGGAGACCTCGATCTCCTGGATCAGATCACCGGTCGGGATGCCCTCCACCACGGTCGCCGCCAGCTCGCGCGGGTTGGCCTTCGCCTTCTTCGCGAGCGCCAGGATGCCGTTGGCCTGGAAGTCGGCCCGGTCGCTTCGTCGCAGCAGCGGGTCCGCGCCACCGGCCTCCGGCAGGGCGGAGGCAAGGGCGTCCGCGACGCGCTGATTGACGGAAGAAGCGAGGGAAGGGACCGAGGCCATGAGCTGCCGTTCCTGTGAGGTCGTGCCGGTGAGTGCACTTGGTTGTTCCGACAAGAGCCGAGTATCCCACGCGGGGGCAAACCGTTTCCCGGTGAAAAAGCAACCTCGGAGCGACCCCTTCCGTCTGGGAGAATGGCTGAAGCCAGCATTCGAGATAGAAGGACGTGTCGTGGCTCAGAGCAGCACCGAGACCGACTGGGTCTCCCGTTTCGCGGACGAGGTCATCGCCGAGGCGGAGCGCCGAGCACCCGGCAAACCTGTCGTCGTCGCGTCCGGACTCTCCCCCTCCGGCCCCATCCACCTGGGCAACCTCCGCGAGGTCATGACCCCGCACCTGGTCGCGGACGAGATCCGCCGCCGGGGCATCGAGGTCCGCCACCTCATCTCCTGGGACGACTACGACCGGTACCGGAAGGTGCCCGCGGGCGTGCCCGGCATCGACGAGTCGTGGGCCCAGCACATCGGGCGCCCGCTGACCTCCGTGCCCGCCCCGGCCGGGTCCGCGCACCCGAACTGGGCCGAGCACTTCAAGGCCGCCTTCGTCGAGGCCATGGCCGAGATGGGCGTCGAATACGACCCGATCAGCCAGACCGAGCAGTACACGAACGGCGTCTACCGCGAGCAGGTGCTGTTCGCGATGAAGCACCGCGGCGACATCGACGCCGTCCTCGACCAGTACCGCACCAAGCAGAAGCCGGGCGGCAAGAAGCCCCAGCAGAAGCAGGTCGACGAGGCCGAGCTGGAAGCCGCCGAGGGCTCCGGCGCCGCCGCCGAGGACGACGGCAGCAGCGGCGAGGGCGGCTACTTCCCGTACAAGCCGTACTGCGGCCAGTGCGGCAAGGACTTCACCAAGGTCACCTCGTACGACGACGAGACCACCGAGATGACCTACGTCTGCACCGAGGACGAGTTCACCGAGACGGTCAAGCTCAGCGAGTTCAACCGCGGCAAGCTGGTCTGGAAGGTCGACTGGCCGATGCGCTGGGCCTACGAAGGCGTGATCTTCGAGCCCTCCGGCGTCGACCACTCCTCGCCCGGCTCGTCCTTCCAGGTCGGCGGCCAGATCGTGCACATCTTCGGCGGCGAACAGCCGATCGGACCGATGTACGCGTTCGTCGGCATCAGCGGCATGGCCAAGATGTCCTCCAGCAAGGGCGGCGTCCCGACCCCGGCCGACGCGCTGAAGATCATGGAGCCGCAGCTGCTGCGCTGGCTCTACGCCCGCCGCCGCCCCAACCAGTCCTTCAAGATCGCCTTCGACCAGGAGATCCAGCGGCTCTACGACGAGTGGGACAAGCTGGAGGCCAAGGTCGCCGACGGCTCCGTGCTGCCCGCCGACGCCGCCGCCCACACCCGCGCCGTGCGCACCGCCGCCACTGAGCTGCCGCGGACCCCCCGCCCGCTCCCGTACCGGACGCTCGCCTCCGTCGCCGACATCACCGCCGGCCACGACGAGCAGACCCTGCGCATCCTGACCGACCTCGACCCGACGCAGCCCCTCACCTCCCTCGACGAGGTACGGCCGCGCCTGGACCGCGCCGAGAACTGGATCACCACCCAGGTCCCGGCCGACCAGCGCACCCTCGTACGCGAAGACGCCGACACCGAACTCCTGTCGTCCCTCGACGACGAGGGCCGCGAATCGCTGCGCCTGCTCCTGGAGGGCCTGGACTCGCACTGGTCCCTCGACGGGCTGACCACCCTCGTCTACGGCGTCCCGAAGGTCATGGCCGGCCTCGAACCCGACGCCAAGCCCACGCCCGAGCTCAAGGTCGCGCAGCGCACGTTCTTCGCACTGCTCTACCGACTCCTCGTGACCCGGGAGACCGGACCGCGACTGCCCACGCTGCTCCTGGCGGTGGGCGCCGACCGCGTGCGCAAGCTGCTCGCCGTCTGAGCCGACCCACCCGGCACGCGAAAGGGCCCGCACCCCTCGGGGTGCGGGCCCTTTCCGCCGTCCGCGGCCGTCAGGTCAGGCGATGTGCTCGGCCTCACGGTCCTTGTGATAGCGCTGCTTGAACGCCGGGATCATCCGGCGCAACAGCGAACCGCTGCGCGGGTGGGTCACGCCGTAACCGTCCGACAGGTGTATGTCGAGGGCCTCCGCCGACGGGTAGTCCTGCTTCTCGTCGACCAACGCGCAGAACACCTTGTACGCCGCCTCGGCGAACTCGGCCTCGTCAGGGGTCTCAGGACCCTCGGCCGGAGCCTCCTGCTGGCGCGGAGCCGGGATGGGGAGGTCCTGCTGCGCGGACGCGGACTGCTCCTCGTCCGGGCCCATCGGGGGCAGGACCGGGGTCGGCTCCAGGCCCTCCACGTACTGGGGGTTGTAGCCGCCCTCGTACGCCGCCTGCGGTGCCAGCGGCGCGGCGAACCACGCGCTGTTGTGCGCCGCGGGCATGGCCGTCGGATCCACCGCGAAGGGCGGCGGGGCGTGCTGGGCAGCACCGGGAACACCCGGAACACCCGGAACACCCGGAGCGCCGGGCGCACCAGCCGGGTTCTGCACCTGCTGCACCTGCTGGGCGGCCTGCTGGCCCTGCTGTACGAGCTCGGGCGCCGCCGCCAGCGCCGGGGCCTGCTGGACCTGCTCGACCTGCTGAACCTGCTGGACCTGCTGCTCCACCGGCGGCAGCACCGCCGGCTCGATGCCCGTCGCCGCCAGCGCCTCCGGAGTCGTCTGCGCCAGCGGCACACCGATCTTGGCCAGCTTCAGCGGCATCAACGCCTCCACCGGAGCCTTGCGCCGCCACGAACGCCCGTACCGCGCCTGCAACCGGGCCTGGTAGATCAACCGGTCCTGCTCCATGCCGACCGCCTGCTCGTAGGAACGCAGCTCCCACAGCTTCATCCGGCGCCACAGCTTGAACGTCGGTACCGGCGACAGCAGCCACCGCGTGATGCGCACGCCCTCCATGTGCCGGTCCGCGGTGATGTCCGCGATCCGGCCCACGGCGTGCCGGGCGGCCTCCACCGTCACCACGAACAGCATCGGGATCACGGCGTGCATCCCGACGCCCAACGGGTCCGGCCACGAGGCCGCACCGTTGAACGCGATCGTCGCCGCTGTCAGCAGCCACGCCGTCTGGCGCAGCAGGGGGAAGGGGATCCGGAGCCACGTCAGCAGCAGGTCCAGCGCGAGCAGCACGCAGATGCCCGCGTCGATGCCTATCGGGAACACCAGCGAGAAGCTGCCGAACCCCTTCTGCAGGGCGAGGGCACGCACCGCGGAGTACGAGCCCGCGAACCCGATCCCCGCGATGATCACGGCACCCGCGACCACCACGCCTATGAGTATCCGGTGCGTACGAGTCAGTTGCATCGCGGCCACCCGCGATCCCCTCCCCTTGTCGAGCACGTACCGAGCGCAGAGTGCTGGTGCTCAGTACTGGGTACTTACCGCGCCTTTACCAAGCTGCGGCAGGCACAGCGTACGGGTGACTGGATGTCAGTGCCCCAGGAGGCCCCGCCCCGCGCCCGTCCCTACTGCGGCTGCGGGGACTGCGACTGCTCCGCCGGCGCCTTGTTCGCCGCACCCACCGAGGTCACGGCCTCCTTGGCGGCCGTGATCGCGTCCTGGAGCAGCTTCGCGTGGTCCGGCGCGGCGGCCCCCTCCAGCCCCGCACCGTTGTAGTCGAGCGTGACCACCACGTTCTGGGTGCGCGCCACGACCGTCGTGTTGTAGTGGTCGTTGCCGTCCTTCTTCACCTTGTAGATGACCGACGTCCCCTGGTCACCGACCTCGGCCACCGCCTCCGCCTTCGGGTCCTGCGCACCCTCGGTGGTCTTCGCGGCCTCCACCTCCTTGTTGTACTGCTCCTCGGCACGCTTGCTGGCGTCGCCGAGGGTGGCCTGGGAGTCGTAGCGGAAGTAGGAGAGCGAGAGCCAGCGGTACTGCGAGCCCTTCAGGCCGTCCTCGTCCAGACCGTTCCAGGAGCAGCTGGTGCGGGTGGCCACGTCGTTCGACTTGGGCGCCGTCCCGTTCTTGTCCTTCGCCTCCGGGACGAGCGTGTCTATCGTCGGCGTCTGGAGCGCCTTGCACGGATCCGGGAGCGCGGCGAAGGCCGGCTTCTCCAGGGTCTTGGAGGACTTCGGGTTCGGCTTGGCGGACGAGGACGAACCGGACTTCTTCTCGCCGTTCGAGCTCGTGTCCTTGCCCGAGTCGGACGAACACCCGGCGACGGTGAGGATCACCGGGACGGCTGCGCAGGCGAGAACGCGGGTGAGGCGCGAGGCTGATCGGTGCATGGTTCCTTCAGTACGTTTGTCGGTTGTTCTTCGGACGCGGGACCCGGGCAACGGTAGCCCGACCGGGTACCCGCCTGCTGTGCGCGCCATCACGCGAGACCGCGGCGCGCACCGCTCATTCGTTGAAGCGCTCGGCCAGGGCCTGCGCCAACTGCCGCGCCTTGTCCTGGGTTTCGGTGCTCGGCGGGACCGTGCCGGGCAGTGCCGGCTGCACGCTGTACTCGATGGTGACGATGACGTTCGAGGTGCGGAACACAATGCGGACGGTGCGGGACTGCGCGGCGCTGGCCCCGGCGGGACTGAGCTTGTCCTCCAGGAAGGCCTCGCTGCCGGGGCCTTCCAGGACGCGCGATCCGAGCTCGACCGGCGCCGACGGGCTCGCGGCGGGGGACGCCGGTGCTCCGGAGGCGGGCGTCCCGGGGGCGGGCGCGCTCGGGGTCGGGGCCGCCGGGTTGGGGACGGCGGGGGTGGGGGCCGCCGGGGTGGGGCTCGCGGTCGGGCCGGGGAAGGGCAGTTTCGCGTCGGTGAGCCGGCGTACGTAGACCTGCTTGGCCTTGTCGTCGTCGCTGGTGGTGGTCCGGTCGTACGAGACCACGCGCTCGAAGCCGACCGACAGCAGCCGCGTCTCCTCGGGGCTCTGCCCGGTCCAGCGGCAGCCGACGTGCCGGTCGCCGTCGTACGAGGCGTCCGCGACACCGGCGTACATCTGGTCGCGCTGCTCGGGGGTGAGGCTGTCCCCGGCCGGGAGCATGCCCTTGAGCTTCTTGCTGTCGGTGGCGGCCCTGCAGGGCGCGGGCAGACTGCGGTACTTCCCCGGTTGGGCGGGCGCGGCGGCGTTGCCGCCGGCCTTCGAGTCGTTGGTGCTTCCGCCGCTGCTCCCGCTGGTGCACCCGGTCAGACCGGCCGCCCCGGCCGCGAGCGCGGTGAGCATCGCGATGCCCGGCAGGACTCGCCCCCGTACCGCCTTGCGCTGCACGTCCACTGGCTCCCTTCGACCGGCGGGCCCCCCGACGGTCAGGAAAATGCGTTGCCGCGACTTGGGCGCGGCTGGACACAATGTCTATCGCACACGCTGGTGCTGGCGCCGGTCCCCTGTCGTATTTGGGATCAAGAGCGAGGCTTTTGCGCATTCTGACTTTTCTGTAGTTTTCAGGGGATTGATTCCGTATGTCGTATGTAGAGGTACCCGGGGCGAAGATCCCGATCCGGATGTGGACCGACCCGGCGTCGGTCGAGGACGGCGCGATGCAGCAGCTGCACAACGTCGCCACCCTCCCCTGGATCAAGGGTCTGGCCGTCATGCCGGACGTCCACTACGGCAAGGGGGCCACCGTCGGCTCGGTGATCGCCATGAAGGACGCGGTCTGCCCGGCGGCGGTGGGCGTGGACATCGGCTGCGGAATGTCGGCGGTGAAGACGTCCCTCACGGCGAACGACCTGCCGGGGGACCTGTCGGGGCTCCGGTCGAAGATCGAGCGGGCGATTCCGGTGGGGGCGGGGATGCACAAGGAGGCCGTGGACCCGTCGCGGCTGTACGGGTTCTCGGTGGAGGGGTACGAGGGCCTCTGGAGCCGGTTCGACTACCTCGCCGATTCGGTCAAATTCCGTCACGAACGCGCCATAAAGCAGATCGGAACGCTCGGATCCGGCAACCACTTCATCGAGTTCTGTCTCGATCAGTCAGATTCGGTCTGGTTGATGCTGCACTCCGGTTCCCGCGGCATCGGCAACCAGCTCGCGGCGCACCACATCGAGGTCGCCCGGGGGCTCGATCACAACCAGAACCTGGTCGACCGGGACCTGGCGGTCTTCCTCGCGGCCACGCCCGAGATGGCGGCGTACCGCAACGACCTCTTCTGGGCGCAGGAGTATGCGAAGTACAACCGCGCCGCGATGATGAGCCTGTTCAAGGAGGTCATCCGCAAGGAGTTCCGGAAGGCGAAGGTGTCCTTCGACCGGGAGATCAGCTGCCACCACAACTACGTGGCGGAGGAGCGGTACGACGGCATGGACCTGCTGGTCACGCGTAAGGGCGCGATCCGCGCCGGCAGCGGTGACTACGGGATCATCCCGGGTTCCATGGGGACGGGCTCGTACATCGTGAAGGGGCTCGGCAACGAGAAGTCCTTCAATTCGGCCTCGCACGGCGCGGGCCGGAAGATGAGCCGGACGGCTGCGAAGAAGCGGTTCTCGGCGCGGGACCTGGCGGAGCAGACCAAGGGCGTGGAGTGCCGCAAGGACTCGGGCGTCGTGGACGAGATCCCGGGCGCGTACAAGTCGATCGAGCAGGTCATCGACCAGCAGACCGACCTCGTGCGGGTCGTGGCCAAGCTCAAGCAGGTCATCTGCGTCAAGGGTTGAGCCGACGGTTTGCGGAACAGCAGAAGGCCCGGAACCCTGTGGGGTTCCGGGCCTTCTGCTGTCGGGCGTGTCAGCGCACGGGCCACGGGCCGCAGCCCGTACGGAGGCGTGTGAGGCGCTGCCTGCAGGCGGATTCGCTGCGGCCCAGTTCGACGGCCGCGGCAACGGCGTCACCGAGGTCGAGCAGCTTGAGGTCCTCTGCCACAGTCCAGCGGCGGCGTGGGGTCATCCTGGGCATGTCCGCAGGCCGGGTCCAGGCGCTCAGAGAGCTTGCCGAGGCCTTCTTGCGCTCCAGGGCGAGGCAGCCGTCGTAGTACAGGTGTGAGGCCAGCTCAACGGCTGTTTCGTTGGTGTAGAGGATGTTGTAGACGCCATCTCGTGCATTGCGCTTGATGGTGCGCTCCGCTCCGGTGATCTTCTTGGCGTAGTGGCAGAGGTACGCGCCGATCGCCGTGCTGGCGGTCGTGAGCGAGACGAAGGTTGCTGCGGCCGCCCTACGGGGCGGTGAACGATGACGTGCGGCTCGCGGCCAAGGCGTGCGGGGTGAAGGCGTTGATCACCTGGACGCACGATTTCACCACCTGGGGTGGGACCCCGCCCGCGCCGCCGCCGCGGGCCGGGGACATCGTGCTGCTGCACTTCACGCCGACGCTGGCGGTGGCCCTCATGCCGCACCTGAGGGCGGCGGGAGTGCTCTAGAGCTCGCGGTGGACCTTGGTGTTCGAGGCCTGGGCGCGGGGGCGGACCACCAGGAGGTCGATGTTGACGTGGCTGGGGCGGGTCACGGCCCAGGTGATGGTGTCGGCCACGTCGTCGGCGGACAGGGGCTCCGCGACGCCCGCGTAGACCTTCTCGGCCTTCTCCGCGTCGCCGCGGAACCGGGTCTTCGCGAACTCTTCGGTCTTGACCATGCCCGGGGCGATCTCGATGACGCGTACGGGCTGTCCGACGATCTCCAGGCGCAGGGTTTCGGCGAGGACGCGGGCGCCGTTCTTGGCGGCGACGTAGCCGGCCCCGCCCTCGTACGTGGAGTGGCCGGCGGTGGAGGAGAGGACGACGACCGTGCCGTCGCCGGAGGCGGTGAGGGCGGGGAGCAGGGCCTGGGTGACGTTGAGCGTGCCGATGACGTTGACCTCGTACATCGTGCGCCAGTCGGCGGGGTCGCCGGTGGCGACGGGCTCGGCTCCGATGGCGCCGCCGGCGTTGTTGACGAGTACGTCGACGGAGGGGAAGCGGTCGAGGGAGGCTGCGAAGGCGTCGACGGCGGTGCGGTCGGTGACGTCGAGGGCGTGCGCGGTGGCCTGGTGGCCGGCCTCGGTGAGCTCGGCGGCGAGGGCCTCGATGCGGTCCTTGCGGCGGGCGGTGAGGACGACGTGGTAGCCGGCTGCGGCGAGCTGCCGGGCGGTGGCCGCGCCGATGCCGCTGCTCGCGCCGGTGACTACGGCGGTTCGGGTGGCGGCCGTGCTCATGTGCGGGCTCCTCGGTCGTTCGTGGGTCGTTCGTACGGGCGATTACCCGCCAGCATAGGCGCGGCCCAGTGGCTGCGCGGGGCGTGCACGATCAGGGCCGTGCCGGTGGGACGGGTCAGAGAGGGCGGCGGAGCGGGTCGGGAGGGTGTTCGCCGCGGCTCGCAGGTGCGCACGGCAGATGGGGGTGGGCGCGCCCTCGTTCGTGTGATGGTCCGACTGGTCGGGGTCGCCGGTGGCTAGCCTCCGCGCGAGGAGGTGGTGTCGGTGCGCCGTGGTGCCGTACGAAGTGTGGTGGTGGCGGGTTTGCTGGCGCTCGGCGCGGGTGTCCCCGGGTCGGCCCAGGCATCGGCCCAGGCGCCGGGTCAGGCACCGGGTCAGGCGCCGGTGTCGGCGTGGGACGGGCCGGCGGAGGCCGATGTGGCCTACCACGGTCGGGTGGCCCTGTCGGGGGCGCGGCTTCGGATCTGGCTGGTGCCGGAGAACGACGGGCCCGCCGCGCTGCCAAACGCGACGGTGCGGGTGCGGCTGTCGGCGGAGCTCGCGGACCGGCAGGAGCTGGCGGAGGGCTGCGCGCGGGCCGGTCTGCGCGAGGTGGTGTGCGAGACGGGACCGCTGCCGCTGCACGGGCGGGGGCGCCACGTCGGGCTGCTGCTGGAGTTGCGGGATCGGGTGCCGGAGGTGGCGGTGCGGGTCGACACGTGGTGGAACGGCGGTGCGACGGACCGGAACCACACCAACAACGAGCACGTGGTGCTGGCGCTGGACACGGGCGACGCCTACGCGTTCTAGGCGTGCCCGCACGGTCCGTCCGCCCGCCCGCCGGGCGGTTCAGGCCGTGCCGAACTCCACGAGGGCCTCGTCGACGATCCGTTCCAGGCGGGCGTGGTGGGCGCCGCGCCAGTAGACGCGCTCGCACTCGGCGCACTGCGCGAACACGTCGTAGGAGCGGTGCGTGCCGTGTTCGAGGCGGTCGCCGACGCTCTCCTTGTCGGCTTCGTGGAGCGGGCCGTTGCAGGCGGTGCAGCGGGTCCACGGTGCGAGGGCTGGCGCGAACCGGCCCAGTACGTCGCGCAGTTGCTCGTCGGGGTTGTCGCTGTAGACGTACGCGCCGGCGAACAGCTCGCGGCGGCGCAGCAGTCCGCGGTCGCGGGAGAGCAGCACGCGCCGTTCGGCTGCGGAGCGGGTGGCGAGGGCGGGGTCGCCGATGTCCTCGTTCTCGTAGGCGGCGTCGACGCCGAGCAGGCGCAGGCGGCGGGCGAGGGTGCCGAGGTGGACGTCGAGGAGGAAGCGGAGCGGGGCGCCGGGGACGTGTTGGGGGCGCTCGACGCCGTACACCTCGACGTTCTGGCCGTCCTGGGGCACGTAGGAGACGGGTACCTCGTGGCCGTCGACGAGGAGGCGGCCGACCTCGGTGAGCGGGACGCCGGCCGATTCGACGACGTGGCCGAGGCTGGAGGCGCCGTCGGTCGCGGTCGGTACGCGTTCGGCGCGCCGGCTGGGCGGGGCGAAGAGGCGCAGTTCGGGGGCGAGGGTGAGCTGAATGCCGGGTCCGTTCACCTGCTCAGCATGCCATTTCTGCGCCAGTGGCCGCGGCCGAATTATGACGTCGCGGTGGTCTGGTCGTAGGTGTTGCGGTGGGTGTTGACCTCGTCGAAGTGGTTCTCGGCCCAGAGCTTCACGGAGGACAGGAGGCAGCCGAGGCTGCTGCCGAGGTCGGTGAGGCGGTAGTCGACGCGGGCGGGGACGGTGGGGGTGACGGTGCGGGTGACGAGGCCGTCGCGTTCGAGGGAGCGGAGGGTCTGGGTGAGCATCTTCTGGCTGACGCCGGGGATCTTGCGGCCGAGGTCGCTGTAGCGCATGGAGCGGTCCTCGGCCTGGCCGAGGGCGCTGACGATGAGGCCGACCCACTTGTCGCTGATGCGGGCCAGGAGCTGGCTGGTGGGGCACTCCTTGAGGAAGGCGTCGTAGGCGGAACGGGCTTCCTCGCGGCGGGCCGCGGCGGTGCTGGTGGCCATGGGTGCCCCACTTCCGGGTCGGGTACGCACCTTCAAGTGCGTACTTACGAAAAGAGAGTACCTCTCCCTAGGTTAGTGCTCATCGAGAACGCGAGAACACGCGAACGAGTGAGCGAACCAGCGAACGGGAGAGATGAAGATGAGCGAGCAGACGATGATGGCGGCCGTGGTCAGCGAGTTCGGCGGCCCGGAGCGGGTCGAACTGGCCGAGGTCCCGGTGCCCCGCCCCGCGGCCGGCCAGCTCCGCGTCAAGGTCGCCGCCGCCGGGCTCAACCCGGTGGACGGCGCGGTCGTCGCAGGGGTCTTCGGCGGCGCCGGGCAGCGGCTCGGTCTCGGCTGGGACGTGTCCGGGGAGATCGACGAGGTCGGCGCCGGGGTGACCGGCTGGAGCACCGGCGACCGGGTCGTGGGCCTGCACTACGGGCAGGTGAAGCCGCTGGGCACGCACGCGCAGTACGTGGTGCTCGACGCCACCGCCGTCGCGTCCGCCCCGACCGCCGTGGACGCGGTGACCGCGGCCGGGCTTCCGCTCGCCGGTCTAACCGCCGCCCGCGCCGTGGACCTGCTCGGGCTCGCCCCCGGCTCCTCGGTGCTGATCACCGGAGCCGCCGGCGTCGTCGGCGGCCTGGCCGTCCAGCTCGCCGCGCGGGCCGGCCTGGTGGTGACGGCCCTGGCGGGCGCCGGGGACGAGGAGTTCGTACGGTCGCTGGGCGCGACCGGGTTCGTCCCGCGCGGCGAGGTTCCGGCCGGGCCCGTGGACGGGGTCCTGGACGCGGCGGTGCTGGGCGGGGCCGCGCTGGACTCCGTGCGTGACGGCGGGGTCTACGTGGGCCTGATCCCGAACCACGCCCCGGTCGCGGAGCGCGGCGTCCGGGTCGTGGAGCAGGAGGTCGCGGCGGACGGGGCGCACCTGGCCCGGCTGGTGGCCCTGGTCGACGCGGGCGCGCTGACCCTCCGGGTCGCGGACACCTTCCCGCTCGGCGAGGCCGCCAAGGCCCACGCCCACCTCGGGACGTCCGGGGTCCGCGGCCGCATCATCCTGACGGTGTGAGGCCGTCCTGCGCAGGCCCCACCCGGTAGCGCCAGTCGCAGCTCGGGTGGGGCACGCCGGGCGGGTACTCGAAGTCGACGTCGCCCAGGTAGGTGAAACCGGCCCGCCGGCACACGGCGTTGGACGCCGGGTGGTCGGTGCCGGGGAAGGCGTGGACGCTGTCGCGGGAGCCGTGGGTGCGGACGTACGCCAGGAGCTCCGTGAGCGCTGCCACGGCCAGCCCGTGGCCCTGGAACTCGGGCAGGACGCCCCAGCCGGCCTCGTAGACCGGCTCGCCCCGCCACTCCCGTTCCCAGAAGCCGACGGATCCGACGCTCTCGGTGCGTCCGCCGCCGTCGGGGCCCTGTGCGGCCGGGGTCCACGCGATGCGGAACATCCGGCCGGCGGCCGGCTCCCGCGCGCTCAGGGCCTCGTAGCGGCGCTGGCGGTCGGCGAGCTTCGCGGCCGGCTCGGGGCCGCCCAGGAACTGGGTCATGGCCGGCTCGTTCTTGCGCTCCAGCAGCCAGAAGTCCCCGGCGGACCAGGGTTCCAGCCGTACGTGAGTCTCCATCGGGCCACCCTACGGACGCGGGTGCGGCCGCTCCACGGGGCTGGGCCGCCAGGGCGCGGCGCGGGTCGCGAACGCGTCGATTTTCAGGCCGTGTTCGGGGTCCATGCGGACCGTGGGCATCCGGGCGGGGCGGCTCCGGCGCCGCTCCGCCGCCCCGTCCCGGTGTCCGCCGGGCTGACCTGCGCCGACCCCTTTTCCGGTGGGGGTGGCGGTGCGCCGGAATGGTGGATTCGCGCATCGGGAATTGGTCAGTGAATGATCAATTCCAATCGCCAACAGCCCGTCTGGTAAAGGGAATTGGCCTTTTGTATCCGGTGGGCGTGGCCTAGCCTGAGCTCAGCCGACCGGGGGCAAGGGGCTTCGGCTGTCCCGCCCTCTCACAGCATCAGTCACCACCCGACAAGGGGGAGTCACGAGTGCTCAGTAAGAGGATTTCGGCCGGATTCATCGCGATGGCGGCCGTGGCCGGCGTCATCGCCGCGGCACCGTCCGCAGCGGCCGTGGACCGCACGTGTTACGACGGCAACTTCTGCATCTACAAGGACAGCAACTACAGCACCAACAACTCGATGTACCGGACGAAGTACGAGTCCGCCCGCTGGGACATCGACATGCCGGCCATCTACGAGGCCGACAGCTCCTGGTGGAACCGCCGCAGCCAGTCGTCCAAGACCTACGGCGGTCGTTGGATGTCGTGGGGCGTGGAGATCTGCCTCATTCCCGGCGGTTCCGTGAACTACTACTGGGACGCCAACGACGACGGCGCGAGCAACACCCTGAACGACGGCAACGGCTGCTGATCACCGCCTGAAGGCCGGGCCGCCACGCGCGTCGCGGAGGCGGCCCGGCCGCACCTTCACGAGGACACGGACATTGAAGAAGCGCACCCGAGGCATGAGGGCGATCGCGGTGACGGTGCTGCTCGGCGCCGCCGCCTCTGCCTGCTCTGAGGAAGCCCCGCAGGACCTGGAGACGGCCCGCAGGGCGCAGACGGCCCTCGACAGTGCCAATGCGGCGTTGGACCAGGAGCGTGACGCGGAGTTCAAACTGATCCGCAAGTGCATGAACGACAAGGGCTTCAAGGTCTTCCCGGCGGGCGGCACCGGCACCAACAGCGGCAAGAAGCGGAGCGAGGACCTCTCCCCGTCGGTCGAGACCGCGCGCACCGTGGGCTACGGCGCGGACCCGCGCAGGTCGGACAACCAGAAGGCCCAGGAGGGCCCGGACGACTTCGACGCGCTGCCCGAGGACGTCAAGCGGGCCCACAGCATGGCCATGGACGGGTACGTCGACAAGCCCGAGGGCGGTGTGGAGTTCGACTTCGGCGGCGGCAAGGTCATGGTGCCGTCGAAAGGCTGCCGCGGTGAAACGCTCAAGGCCGTGTACGGGGACGTGAAGGAATACCTCCGGCTCAACTGGACGGTCTACAACAGCGTCAAGCAGAACAGTGCGCGCATCCTCGCCGATGACGACGGATATCAGAAGTCGCTCTCCGCGTGGGCGTCCTGCATGAAGTCCGGCGGCTATCCGGAAATCGCGACGCCGGAGAAGGCCAGGGAATCGGCGCTCTCGCAATACGCGAACATTCCCGGCGGTGACACCGCCGCGCTCGACAATGCCCAGCGCGCCGAGATCAAGCAGGCCACGACCGATGCCGAGTGCGCGACGAAGGTCGAGCTCAACACGAAGGCGCGGGAGGCCAAGAGCAAGGCCTCGGCCGCTTCGCTGGTGAAGCACGAAGCGGAGATCACGGCGTGGCTGGAACTCATCACGAAGGCCAAGGGCAAGGCCCAGGACCTCCTGCGAGAGACGCCCTAATACTGTCATGAGCCTCGAACACCTCGATGAGACACAGGCGGCCCCGCCGTCCGGCGGGCGGGTGACGAGTGCGCGGCAGAGGTCCCGGCGGGGTCTGGTCGTCGCCGCCGTCGCCGTCGTGCTTTTCGGTAGTTCCGGTTCCGTCTGGTGGATCGCCTCCCAGGCCAGGACCCCGGAGCAGCGTGCCTCGAACGCCGCCGCGCCCCCGCCCTCCCAGATCACGGGGAAGGTCTCCGACCAGCAGCTCGTCGAGAAGATGGAACTGACCGGGAAGGTCGAGACGGCCTCCCGCACCACCATCACCGGCGTCCAGCCCCAGGGCACCAGCCGCGCGGTCGTCACGGCCCTTCCCGCGGCCGCGGGCAAGAGCCTCAAGGCCGGGGCGGTCGTCGCGGAGGTGTCGGGCCGCCCGGTCCTGCTGCTCCCGGGGCGCTTCCCCGCGTACCGGGACCTGAAGGCGGGCGACAAGGGGCCGGACGTGCAGCAACTACAGCGCGCGCTACAGCCGTTGTACGGGACGGCGGTGAACGGCACGTACGGCCCGGCCACCGTCGAGGCGGTCCGCAAGCTGTACGTGGCGGCCGGGTACGAGGCGCCCGCGGGGCAGGGGCAGAGCACCACCGGGGGTGGCGCCTCCTCCTCCGGTACAGCCCGCGGAGGCGAGGCGCCCGCGGGAGGCGGCACGGCTCCCCGGGGCGGCGCGGAGACCGACGGCGGCACCGGGGCGGCCCCCGGCGCGAACGGCACGAGCGGCACGAGCGGCAAGGGTGGCGCGAGCGCGCCGCCCGCCCGCGGTCCGGACACGCCGCCCGCGTCCGCCGCCGGTCCGGCCAAGCCCGGCGAGCTGCTGCCGGCCGCGGAGGTCGCGTACGTCAGCGCCCTGCCGGCCACGGTGGTGCAGGTCGCCGCAGCGGTCGGCGACGCGGCCGACAAGCCGCTGGTCGTGCTCGGCAGCGGCGGCCGCCAGGTGCGGGCGGCCCTCAGCGCGGACCAGCGCACGCAGCTGCGCGATCTGCCGGCCGACGCGGTCATCCGCTTCGGCACCGGCCCGTACGAGGGCCGGGAGGGCACCCTGGGCTCCCTCAACAGCCCCTCGGACGGCAAGGGCGGCGACCAGCAGGGCAAGAGCGGGGGCCAGGACGGCGCGGCCACGGCGGGAACGGCGGGCGCGGGAGCGGGGACCGGCAGCGGCGGCGGCGCGGGCAGCGCGGGCGGCCAGCACGAGGCGCTGTTCGTGCCCACCGGTGCGGAGGCCAAGGAGGGCTCGACCCAGCAGATCAGCGTCGAACTGCGGCGCAGCCCCAAGGGCGCGCTGACCGTTCCGGTGTCGGCCGTCTGGACCGACCTCGGCGGCTCGTCGACGGTCACCGTCACCGAGGGCGGCAAGGAGCGGAACGTCCCGGTCGAGGTGCTGTTCACCCATGAGGGCCTCAGCGCGGTCCGCGCGCTCGACGAGAACCTCGCCGTCGGCCAGACGCTCGTACTCGTCCGCCGCGGAAGCCCGGCGGGCGGGTCGGACAGCGGCTCGGACAGCGGCTCGGGCAGCGGTTCGGGCAGCGGTTCCGGCGGTACCGATGGCTGAGGGCGCTCCGATCACCGAGGACGCGCCGCCCCCCGTCATCGAGATGACCGGCATCGCGAAGACCTATCCGGGACCGCCGCCCGTGCACGCGCTGGCCGACGTCTCGCTCGACATCCGGCCCGGCCGGCTCGCGGCCATCGTCGGCCCCTCGGGCTCCGGGAAGTCCACGCTGCTGAGCGTGCTCGGACTGCTCGACGTCCCGACCCGCGGCCGGTACCTGCTGCAGGGCAACGACACCACCGCCCTGTCCGAACGGGCCCGCACCGCCCTGCGGGCCCAGACGCTCGGCTTCGTCTTCCAGGCGTTCCACCTGGTCCCGCACCTGACCTGCGTGCAGAACGTGGCCCTGCCGTTGGTGCACCTGGGCGTGCCGCGCGCCGAGCGGCGGCCGCAGGCCGTGCGGGCGCTGGAGTCCGTGGGCCTCGGGCACCGGCTCGACGTCAAGCCCACCACCCTCTCCGGGGGAGAACGGCAGCGGGTCGCGGTCGCGCGGGCCATCGTCCACCGGCCCGCGGTCGTCCTGTGCGACGAGCCGACCGGCAACCTGGACACCGCCAACTCGGCCCGCGTCATGGACCTGCTGACCGGACTGGTCGCGCAGGACCGGGCCGTGGTCGTGGTCACGCACGAACCCGACGTCGCGGCCAGGGCCGACCGCGTGTTCAAGGTGGTGGACGGCCGTGTTGCGTAGACGTGCGACGGGCCGGCCGCCCGGTCGACCCCGTACGTCGGCGGCGGACCTGCTCGTCCAGGCGTTCCTCGCGCTGTTCGGCCGCCGGTTCCGCACGCTGCTCACCATGGTGGGCATCTCCGTGGGGCTGGCCGCCGCCCTCGCCACGCTCGGCATCACGGCCAGCGCGGCCGGCGCCGTTTCCGACCAGTTCGACGCCCTCAAGGCGACGCGGGTGACGGTCAAGTACCCGGCGGAGGCCGTTGCCGGGGTCCGGCCGCGGCCCGACGGCGCCGACACCCAGCGGGTGCGCGACCTCAACGGCGTCCGCAGCGCCGGTCTGGTCAGCAGGGCCGGCGAGCAGCCGGCGCTCTCGCGGCTGTCCGGCGGCAAGGAGAACGACCTGCCCGAGGGCACGGTCATGGCCGCGCAGCCCGAAGCGCTGCTCGCCATGTCGGCCGAGCTCACGCAGGGCCGCTGGTTCGACACGGGGCACGACGCCCGGCGCGAACGGGTGGCGCTGATCGATACGGCCGCCGCTTCCCGGCTGACCGTGGACGGCGGGGCGGGCGGCTCCGTGATCCACGTCAACGGGGTCGCCTTCAGCGTGCTCGGCGTCTTCCGGGCTCCCACCGGCGATACGAACCTCACCGGTTCGGTGGTCATTCCGTACTGGGCCGCGCTGCAGGATCCGGCGGGGCTGGGCTTCGCCCCCGCGGAAATGATCATTCGTACGGATCTGGGCGCCGCCGACCAGGTCGGTGACGAGGCCCCGTTCGCCCTGGCGCCGGGCGCCCCGGACAAGCTGGTCGCGCTGGTGCCGCCGGACCCCCGGTCGCTGCGCCGGGGGGTCGAGTCGCAGACCCGGGCCCTGTTCCTGGGCCTGGCCGCCGTCTCCCTCGGCGTGGGTGCGCTCGGTGTCAGCAACACCGCCTACGTGTCCGTGCTGGAGCGGCGTTCCGAGATCGGCCTGCGCCGGGCGCTCGGCGCATCGCGGCGGGCGGTCGCCGGACAGTTCTGCATCGAGAGCGGACTGGTCGGGTTGGCCGGCGGCGTGGTGGGCACGGTGCTGGGCATCCAGATCACCGCCGTGACCTGCCTGGCCAAGGACTGGCTGGTGGTCCTCGACCCCGCCCTCACCACCGCGGGCCCGCTGGTCGGCCTGGTGGTGGGCTTGGCAGCGGGCCTCTATCCGGCCCTGGCGGCCGCCCGCATCCTGCCAGCCGAAACCCTGCGCGCGGGTGTCTGAGGGATGCCCGCGCTGGATGCCCCGAGGGTCAGGGCCAGACGAGGCAGTACGGCTGGTGGCCGGCTTCGTGGAGGCGGTGGCTGAAGTCCTGCCACTCGTGGAGCAAATGACGGGCCCGTGGCCCTGACCTGGGGTTTCCCGGTGAAATGTGCGCTGACCAGCGAAAACGCTCCTCGGTCGTTCTCACTGCTCCGCGCCTCTTCCCGCGTTCATTTGCCCCGGATGTGCCCTCGTGCGGAGGGGGCGGGGCAGCAGACCGGTGCTGCCTCTGGCACGATCTGGCCTGCGCCCATTCGCCGGTGCTCAGGAGAGTGTCGGCTCTGCGGGTGAGGCGCAAGCTGCCGGGGGCTTGGCCGTAGGTGAAGGTGCCGGGCTCTGGGTGCCGGCTGTGGTCATCGAGGTTGCCCACCGTTCGCCGCTCCTGCTGGCATGTTGTGGCACGGCCTTCCGTCATCCACGCCATTCGAACAGAACGAGCGACGCGTCGTCCGAGGTGGTTTCGCCGCGTGCCCGCTTGAGGGTGTGGGACAGGTCCCGGGCCACCGCGCGGATCCCGTGGTCGGCCTGCTCCAGCTGGTTCACCCAGTCGATCAGCTGCCTCTCGCCGAACTGCTCCTGCCCGCTTTCGTGTTCTTCGATCAGGCCGTCGGTGAAGCAGAGGACGCGGTCGCCAGGCTCCAGCGCCACCGTGCTGACCTGCGGCTGGGCCCCTCCGAAGCCGACGGGGAGGGTCGTGGGGCTGTCCAGACGGCGTACGACGCGATGCGCGCGGATCAGCATCGGCGCGGGATGCCCCGCGTTGACCCACTGGAGGCGCCCCGTGTCCGTGTCCAGGCGCATCATCTGGGCGGTCACGAAGTGGTCCGGGTCGAACTGCTCCGCGACGGCCCGGTCCATGAAGAGGTAGATCTCGGACAGTTCGATGCTGATCCGGCGGGCGTGGCGGTACGCGCCGATGGCCACCGTGGCCATCGTGGCCGCGTCCAGGCCGTGCCCCATGGCGTCGACCATGGCGAGGTGCAGGACGTCGCCGTTCAGGGCGTAGTCGAAGCTGTCCCCGGCCACGGCGTAGGCGGGCTCCAGAACTCCGGCGACCGCGACGTGCGGCATCACCATCGACAGCGGGGGCAACAGGGACCACTGGATCTCCGCAGCCACGCTCATCGGTTCACCGCGGCGGGTCCGGAAGAAGAGGTCTGTGTAGCCGTTCTTGGTCTGCAGCAGGTCGGCCGCCAGGCCCGCGATCCTGCACAGGAGGCGGCGGCTGTCGTCGTCGACCCCGTCCAGGGTGACCGCGAGCACCCCCACCTGGTCACCGCCGTCCAGCAGTGGCAGGTGGACCCGTACGCCATCGGACGTCAGGACTTCGACGGGGCGTGACTCCAGGAAGCACCGGCCGGCTTCGGACCGGTCGATGGGCAGCGGATCACCGGCGGCCACGCCGTCGGCGGGCAGGGGGACCAGCTGTTGCTGTCCGTAGTCCTGAAGCAGGATCTGCGGGTCACGTCCCCCCATGCGGGCCATCGTCTCCGCAACCAGCGGGCCGACCAGATGGGGCGGCAGCTCGTGCGCCCCGTCCAGGAGCACCCCGAGCAGTTCCTCCCCGAAGCTCTCCGAGCGGTCCGGGTCCGCGCGGCCTCCGACGGTCATCCTGTTGCCTCCAACCCGGCGGCGGGCGGCGTCCGGCTGCACGGGCGGCGTGGCTTCCAGGATGCTCCCGGGCGACCGGGCACGCCACACGGCTTCGATGCTCCGCCCTCAAGGGCACTGCCGGGGCGCGCGCGGTCACTGCCGCGCGCCCCGGCTCGCATCGGCTGATGATGGGAGTACGGCCGAACACGCGGAGCTGACCATGACGGGGTGGCGTGTCAGGGACTACACCCAGGACGATCTCGAATCGGTGCTCCGAGTCGACGCCGAGAGCGGCACGACCGAAGAGCCACCGCTCTTTCCGCTCTCGGACGCCGTGGCGGCCCTCCAGGCCCTCCACCCGGCGGTGGTGGCCACGGCGGACGACGTGGTGGTCGGTGCCGCGGTGAGCAGGGTGGACGGTGACCGGGCGTGGATCCTGCGCATCAGCATGGCGCCCGCCTGGCGGCACCAGGGGCTGGGCAGTGACCTGATCACGGCCTTGGAGCACCGGCTGTTCGCCGGTGGCGTCCGAACGGTCCACGCGGTCCTGCCCGACGGCGAGACCGGTGCCGCCGCCCTGTACAACTGCGGCTTCGGCGCCCGTCAGGGCCTGGTCTTCTTCGAGAAGCGCGGGCGAGTGACCCCTCAGGCGGTCAGCATGCTCGCGTCGCTGGGGGCGGAGCTGCCGCCCGGGGGACTGTGGCAGAAGGTCGCGGGCATGCACCGAGAGAAAGAGCTCATCGAGCGGCGCCTGGTCCTGCCACTGGCCCATCCCGAAATGGCCGCCCAGCACGGCGTGGAGCTGCCGCGGGCCGTGATGCTGTTCGGGCCGCCCGGAACCGGCAAGAGCACGTTCGCGCACGCCATCGCCAGCCGCCTGCAATGGCCCTTCCTCGAACTGTTCCCCGCCCGGCTGGCCGCCGAGTACGGGCTGGCGAGCGGGCTGAACCGGCGCTTCGACGAGATCGCCGGGCTCGACCACGTCCTGGTCTTCATCGACGAGGTCGAGGAGATCGCCGGGACCCGCAGCGGCGCGGACGCGACCGCGGTCGGCGTCGTCAACGAACTGCTCAAGGCGATCGTCCGGTTCCGGGGCCAGGACGGGCGGCTGCTCGTCTGCGCCACGAACGACGTGACCACGCTCGACTCCGCCTTCCTGCGGCACGGCCGTTTCGACTACGTCTTGCCGATCGGCCCCCCGGACCACCGCGCGCGGACCGCGCTGTGGGCGAGCTACCTGGACCGGGCGGGCGCGAAGGCCGACAGCGCGGCGCTGGCGGACGCCAGCGAGGGGTTCACCCCCGCCGACATCGCCCATGTGGCGCGCACCGTCTCTCAGGTCCAGTTCGAGCACACCTTCGACACCGGGACCCGGGCCCGCCCCACCACCGAGGACTACCTGCGCACGATCGGCGAGACCAGACCCACGGTCAGCGCGGCCATGGCCCAGGAGTTCGCCCAGCAGACCGAGAAGTTCGCCCGCATCTAGGTGTGCTGTCCGGATCAGGCCGGGCCCGTGGCCGTCTCCTCCTCCTCTGCCTCCATGTGCCGGATTCCCTCGTGGGTGAGGGTGACCATCGCCGGGGTGTTGCCGGGGTCCCAGTCGACGGTGATCAGTCCTTCGCCCGCCAGGTAGGTGCAGGCGGCGGCCAGGTCCTGTTCCGGTACGTGGAGGTCGCGCCGCAGCTGTGCTCCGGTGATGCCGAGGAGGCGGTTGCCCTCGACGGCTTCGTACAGGACCCGGAGCACCTGGTCGCGGTAGGTCTTGCGTTCGCGCAGTGTGGCCATGACCGCGTCCTTTCGTGTGTGGGGTGGAGCGGGCTCCGGGGCCGGTCGGGGCTTCTCAGATCTCGTCGGAGTGTGCGCCGGTACCGGCCGGGGTCCTGCTGGCGGCCAGCCACGAGCGGGCGGGGCCGGCGGGTGTTGCCGTGTCCACGGTGAGGTGGAGGCGGGTGTTGCCGTCGAGGGCGGGGTAGCTGCGCTGTTCCGCGCCTGCGAAACAGCGGCGGAGCGCCTCCGCGACCGCTCGGGCGGCTTCGGGAGTGTGCGCGATGATCCGGACCTCGGCGTGCCCGAGCGAGGGCAGGGTCTGGGTCTCGATGTACTTCACGTAGGCCTGTTCCCTTTCGGAGTGGGTGAGAGGCCGGCGGAGCGGGGCGCCGAGGCGTCCCGCCCGCTGCCCCCGGTCGGAGGAAGGTCTGTTCCTCACCGGTCGGCACCCGTGTGGTGGGCTCGACGACCGGTGTCGTCCGGCAGGCCGGGAGGCCTCGGCAGGGGGTCACTGAAGCGGTGGGCCTCGATCCGCGCGTCGTGCTGGGCGTTCAGCAGGTGGATCCAGCGCATTCCGATGCCGATCATGAGGATGATCACTGCGATGAGGACGATGGTCTCCACGGAGCTCACCTCCAGCCGTTTCCGGACAGCGGCAGGGCGCTTCGTCCCATCGGCTCCCCGAAGGGGGACATGCAGGCCCCGCCTTCGCCCTCCCAGGTGGCTTCCCGGCGGCGGGCGTCGCGGATGCCGCGCCCGATGACGGTTTCGTTGGCCATCAGGACGTCTGCGGCCAGGATGCTGCCCGGGATCGCGGCGGCGGCCATCAGCCGGGCCGCGGCCGCGGGCTCGGTCTCGGGCGGGATCACCAGGAGGTCCCAGCGGCCGACGGTGTAGGAGAGCAGGATCAGCTTGTCGGGGTCCTGTTCGGTGAACCAGCCCACGTGCAGCACGTGCCCGGCCACGGCAACCGTGCGCGGGACGACCGGCCAGCGGCTGGGATTCACGCTGACGCGCGTGATGCGCCCCCAGGTCTCGTCCAGAGCGGCGGCGAGAGCGGGGAGCTCGGCTTCGAGGTCACGTGAGTACGGCCACCAGGCACCGTCCAGCTGACCTGCGAGGGTGGTCTTCGGGGTGAGGGACAGGCGGGCCGGGCGCAGGACAACAGCGGGCTGCGCAGCGCGGTCGAGGGTCGTGGTCATGTCGCGGACCCGTCCCCGGACCGTTCGCTAACGGTCCGGTGCAGTGATCGCCGGAAACGACGTCCGCGTGGGAGCGGGTGTGCGAAATACTCCCGGTCCCTTCACCGTACTCCGGTGAGCGATCCAGGAAGCCGCTTCTGACCAGGTATTTTCCGGCGCAGACGGCGAGAGCGGCGCAGTCGGTTTCCCCTCGCCGCACCGTGCGGGTGGGCGGAGTACCGTGAAACGACGGAGACGTTCCCCAGCTCAACAGCCCTTTCGACGCCGTTGCCGGCCGTCGAACGGGTGCCGCCGCAAGCGAGACAGGCGGAATCACCATGGCCGCATCCGACACCCCCGCTCCTTTGAAGCTCCTCCCGGACGCGATCCACCAAGCGGTCAAGCCGGGCGCCGCCCTGCTCCGGCTGGAAACCACACAGTCCCGCCAAGGGCTCCTGGACGGCGCCTGGTGGCCGCGCTCCAGGGACGTCACGATCGAGCTGCCCGCACTGATCACGGCGCTGACCGCGCACCTCGGGCCCATCACGCGGGTTGGCCTGGACACCTCCGCCTGGCAGGACGTCCCGACCCGTCTGGTCATCGACGGCCGGGTCGTGCACCTCGACGCCGACCCCGTCGGCGACGACACGGTCCTCGTCACTCGCGGCCACAACGACCACTTCGCCCTGCTGGTGGTCCCCCCGGACACCACCGCCGACGCCGCCCGCGAAGCGATGGCCCGCGCCGTCCGCGCCGACAACATCACGCAGGCCACTCAGATCCTCATCGCCACCACACCCGAACCTGAGGACGGCGCCGCCGAGGCGGCGGGCTGACCCGGAGTCCCGAGTGGCCGAGTGGTGCGCCGGTCAGAGCCCCTCGTCGTGCAGGTCCTCTTCGCGCAGCAGGTCGTCCTCGCGGCGGCGCGAGGTCTCCTTCGGGCCGGACTTCTGTCCCTTCTCGCGGGAGGACTTGCCGGGCCGGGGCTGCGCGGGGTCGCCGGGGCGATGGTGTTCCTGCGCCTCGCGCCCCTTGCCCGGCTCCTGACGCTTGTCCTGCCTACCGTCCATGACGGCCACTCCTCTTGATGCGTGGGGTACGGATTCCCCCTCCGTTCACGCTGACACGCGCCGCGACGGTCCGCATCACGTCGACCGCGAAGCGAGGCACGCGGATGACGCCCCGCTCCAGTGTGGCGGCGTCGGAAGGCGGGCCACCCCTTTAAGGGCCGAGGCTTGACGGGTTCGCGACGAGTATCCGGCCCAGCAAGGTGCCGGAGGAATCGCAAGGTCACACCGAAAGTTCCGCCTGCTGCCAGGTCCGCTTAAGGACGTCTTGGTGGTCGCCGCTGTGGCCGTGCTGCTGGGTGCATACCAATCGATCGATGAACGTCGCGTCGGTCTCGGGCTGACCATCGACCCTGCCTCCAGTCAGAGGATCGCGGCCGGGGCGGCGCTCGAGACATTGGGACCCGGCCAGGCCGGTAAGGGCTGCGCGGAGCGCACTGGGCCCGTCGTCGGTGGGCTGACTGACGATCTTTTTCATCTGCTCGGGGATGATCTCTCGGAGCGCCTTCAGTGCAGCCTGCGGGTCGCGGGATTGCTGACAGATGGCGGTCAGATCCTCAACCATCTTCTCGATGACCAACTCGCCGATCGGTGTGATCTCGCCGTCTTGGGTGACGAGGGCGTCCGGAGGGAGCGCATCGAGGTCGATGCCGGTGCTGGTCATCCGGTGATCGTTCTTCAGGTTCACGCTCCGAAAATAGGGCCACGGCAGGGTCGGGTAAGGCTTGCGTCACCCGTTCGGCCAGGAGCGCGTAAGGGCGCTGGAGTCGTGCGGGGTGCCCGGCGTTCTTTTTGGGTGCAACGAGGCCGCCCAACTATCGGGAGAGTCGATCACTCAGCCGGTGGGATCCCAAGGCCACCCGCGATGAGCGTTGCGAACCTGCGTGAGTCGGTCCGCGTCGATCTCGCCGGAATCAACGACCTCTGCAGGCCAACATCACATCGGGCCAGGTACGTTGCCCCTATGGCTGACTTCTTGATCGTGATCACGACCGTGGACAATCAGGACGCCGCGCGGAAGCTGTCGCGCTCGGCGGTGGAGGCGAATCTGGCCGCTTCCGGGCAGGTGACCGGGCCTATCGAGACAACGTACCGGCACCTTGGAGAGGTCTCCGAAGGCACCGAGTTCCAGGTGACCTTCCGTACGGTCGGTGACCGGCGCGAAGCGTTGGAGAAGCACCTGGTGGACAACCACCCCTACGACTCGCCTGAGGTCATCGCGTTCACCATCGACGCCGGCCGCGCCGAGTACCTGGACTGGATCGCCCGGGCCACCCGCTAGCTCTTTGCGCGTTCCAGCAGCGCGCCGACCGGGGCGAGCGATCGGTGAGGCTCCAGCCGCTTGACCATCAGGCGGGCCCGCCCCATCGGTCTGATCGACGCCAGTCCTTCGGAGAGGTCGAGCACCCGGGCCGTGATCGTGGTCGCGTGCTCGATCTCGCCGGCGTCCAGGTAGGCCGCCGCCAGCCACGACAGGTACAGCGCCTTGTCGCGGGACCGGGAGTCGTCGTACCGGCCCAGGGCGTCCTCCAGTGCCGGGATTGCCCGCAGTGGGCGGTGCAGTTCCGACCAGCACCTGCCCGTCATGATCGCGATCTCGTCGCGGTCCACCCAGTAGGCCCAGTCGGGGCCAGGCTCGTCGCCGGGCTCGTGGATCGCTTCCTCGGCGAGGCCCAGGGCGTAGTCCGCTTCCCTGGCGTTCCCCGAAGTCGCGTGCTGCCACGCCAGCCGGTCCGCCAGCAGTGCCCGCACCACAGGCGCCGTCCCCGAGCTGAGCGCCTCGTACGCGGCTGTGGCGAACCGGATCCCGGAGCCGCCGCCCACGGTCCATTCCAGGTACGCCAGGAAGGCCAGCGAGTTGCCCTCCAGGGCGCTGTCCTCGGCCGCGCGTGACGCGGCCAAGGCGGTCATGTAGTGCCCGCGGGCCTCCTCGTACCGGCCCGCGTCGTACGCCGCCCAGCCGGCGAGTTGGGCCTGTTCGGCGATAATTCCGCGCAGCCCGCGGCCGGTCGCCTCGCTGTAGACCCCTTCGTCGGCCAGCAGGGTCGTGGTCTCCAGCTCCCGGACGTACATCTGGTAGGTGTCGCCGCCTCCCACGAAGTCGTCCAGGCGCCGGAGTCGGGCGGTGCGCTGGCTCAACTGCCTTGGAACACCCGCTCCGATCCTCCGTCCTGACGAGAGCAGGGAAGAGGGTTGTATGACTGCGATCCCGGCGCCGGCCGAGGCCGTCATGAATCCGCGGCGGTCGAACACTTCGTTCTCCTGGTCGGTCTGGTCTTTCTGCTCCTGTCGGCGAAGGCGCCGTGCGAGAGCGACGGCCCGGCGCAGTTCCTCCTCGGGTACGCCGAACTCCGCAGCCAGCAGCGCCCGCGAAGCCGGGTCCGGCAGCCGCTCGTGGGTCTCCCACCTGGACACCGCACCCTGTTCCAGCGGGTACCCCCGTCGTGCGGAGAGATCGGCCGCGAGCCCCTCTTGCGTGCGCCCGCCGGCCATACGCAGGCGCCGCAGCAACGGCCCGATCGGTTCCACGCCGTCGCCCTCGTTCGTGGTCATCATCGCCATCCCTCGACCGTTCGCAGAGCCCGGATCCCAGCGCGGCCATAAAACCTGGCCATGTCCCCGGAATGGCCATGCCTTCTGGCCCATCCGTCCAAACGCGTACGGCAGTTGACTGGTCACAGCCGCCCGGGAAGGGCGGCCTCCCCCTCGCAGCGGGCCGCAAGGCCGTACCCCATGTCGCACCTGCGGCCCGCTGCGTCCCCCGGAGCGAAGAGCCAGCCCAAGCCCAAGGAGAGAGCCGTGGCCCCTCAGATCCGTCCGCGCCAGCGTCAGACCGTGCCCGGCTGGGTCAGCGAAGGAACGCCGATCTTCGACCCGCTGGAGAACCGGCGGGGCATCGTCCAGTTCATTGGCGAGTACGAAGACGCGGCGAGCCGGGTCTCGTACGCGAACGCGGTCTTCGCCCGGCCCGAGGGCGGCGGAGTGGAGTGGGTGGTCAAGGATCCCTCCAGCTTGGAGCGCGGCTGAACCGCAGGGCCCCGTGGGGCTGGCGTCAGCGGCTCGCCGTTCTCCTCTACATCGTGGCCGTCAGCGCTGTGGTGGTCGCCTTGGCCGTCGCCGGCGATCCCGGCCGCTGACCCTGCGGATCCCCGCCCGGCACTACCCCCAGATTTCCCGCAGGAACCCCTGAGGGACACACCAAGCATCAGGAAGGAGTACGAGATGAACGAGAACGCTCCCACCGAGCAGGCCAGCGGTCTGCTGATCGGTGTCCGCCGGATCAAGGCGGCGCGGTCGCGCGCCGAAGAGGCTTCGGACAACACCGGTGGCAAGTCGGACATGAACGACACCTGATCGACCGAGGAGACCCACGGTGATTGATTCCGCATCGTGGGCGCAGCGTCTGGGCGGGGACACGTTCCTCGCCCAGACGTGTTTCCGCGCCCACACAGTGATCCGCTCAGATGGCGCCCCCATCCCTACGCTGCTGACCTGGGACGACCTCAACGAGATCATCGCCGCGCACCGGCTGGAGCCGCCCCGTATGCGGCTCTCCCGCGCCGGCGAGGCCGTGCCCGCCACGGCGTACTCCGTCCTGCGCACGAACCGGCGCGGGGTGTCCTGGTACCAGCCCCAGCCCGCCGAGTTCCACGCGCGCCTCGCCGAGGGCGCGTCCCTCGTCATCGACGCGATCGACCAGATCCACCCACCCGTCCGGGAAGCCGCCGCCGGACTCGAACGGTTCTTCCGGACCCCCGTCCAGGTCAACGCGTACGCCTCCTGGACAGCCGAAGAGGGCTTCGGCACCCACTGGGACGACCACGACGTCGTGGTCCTCCAACTCGATGGCTCCAAGCGGTGGAAGGTCTACGGCTCCACCCGCCAGGCCCCCGCATGGCGCGACGTCGAGGCCCCCGAGGCCCCGACGGGCGAGCCGATCGCGGACATCGTCCTGACGGCCGGCGACCTGCTCTATCTTCCGCGCGGCTGGTGGCATGCGGTGAGCGCAGATCAGGGCACCGCATCGCTCCACCTCACGTTCGGGCTGGCCACGCAGACCGGTGCCGAGTTCCTCGGATGGCTGTGCGACTACCTACGGACCAGCGCCACCGTCCGCTCCGACGTCCCCCGCTTCAGCACCCCCGAGGAGCGGGCGGACTACCTGGGTACCGTCCGCAAGGAGGTGTTGGCCGCTCTGGAGGACCCGGCAGTTCTGGACAGGTGGGAGAGGTCGCTGGACACCACGCACCCGGGTCAGCCGCGCCTTTCCCTGCCGCACCTGGCGGCCGTTCCTCCCGAGTCGGGGATCACCGTCCAGGTCACTGTGCCCCGCGCCCGGGTGGACCAAGACGCCGAGACGGTGACGTTCTCCGGCGCCGGGCGCGAGTGGGCCTTCGCGCTGCCCGCCGGACCGTTGCTTCGCCGCCTGGCCGGCGGCCAGCCGGTCACGCTCGGGGACCTCGCCGCCGAATCCGGCCTCACCGTTGGCCAGAGCGCCGAGGTCGTCTCGGCCCTGGTCGGCGGACAGGCCGCCGCCGTCATCGGGGCGACCAGGTGACCGCCGTCCTCGGGCTCGGGACGTACCGGGTGCGCACTGTCGAGGAGCCGGCGCGTACTGCGTGCTCCGACGGACGGGTGTGGCTGGACACCGCACCTAACTACGCCACGGCCCACCAGACGCTCGGCCCGGTCATCGCCGACCACTCACGCGCGATGGTCACGACGAAGACCGGGTTCTTCACCGGGCAGGAAGGAGCGACCGCAGTGGCGGACGGGGTCCTTACGCCCGAGGAAGCCGCTGTCGGCCACAGCCTCCACCCCGGCTTCACCCGCTGGCAGACCGATCGCTCCCTCGCTGCCCTGAGCCGCGCCGACATCGTGTTCGTCCACAACCCCGAGCACACCCACCAGGACCGTGCGGTTCTGCACGCGCGGCTGCGCGGTGCGTTCTCCGTGCTGGAGGAGTACGCCACCGCAGGCCGGATCGCCGGATACGGAGTGGCCACCTGGTCCGGCTTCCAGCACCAGGCATTCACCGTCCCCGAACTCCTCGGCCTGGCCAAGGAGGCCGCCGGATCGGGTGAACACCACCTCGGCGCCGTCCAGCAGCCGGTCAGCCTCGTCATGGTCCGCCCGATCGCGCTCGCCCTCGACGGGCGGGGCCCGCTGGTCCAGGCCCGCGCGGCCGGCCTGCTCACCTTCGGCTCCTCACCCCTGCATGGCGGCGAACTGCTGGACCTGGCCACACCCGAACTCGCCGACTTCATCCGCCCCGGCACCAGCTCGGCCGCTGCCTGCCTCCTGGCCGCTGCATCCTGCCCGAGCCTGGACGTGGTACTCCTGTCCGCCAGCACTCCGCAGCACTGGAACGCCGCCAAGGACGCCATTGCCTGCCCGCTCGAACCGGGCCAGCTCAGGAGGGTCACCGATGTACTCGCCCAAGGATGAGACCACCCAGGCCCGCATGGAGGAGGCCCTCGACGCCGCCGCCGCGCACCTGGAAACCGCCACGACGGGACGTGTGGCCTGGGGGTGGCTCGGCCGAACCATCGGCTCCCGCACCGACGGCGGCCACTGGCTCCGCGTCCACTGCGGCGAGGCTGCCAAGACCCCCGCCACCAGGAACGAGGGCATCGCGCTCGCCGAGGAACGGGTATCGGACAAGGTGCCCCGCCCGCACCTCCACGACCTGCACCGGTGGGAGGGTGAGGAGTACGTGTTCGAAGCCGAACTGATCGACTACATCGCCCAGCCCGTCATCTCCCCCGAAACGCCCGACCTCGCAGAGGACCCGGGACTGCCGGACTCCTGGTGGGCGACGCTGCGAGAAAGCCTGGACGCCCTCAGCACCGCCGAGCCGCCCCGCGAGACCATCCGGCAGTCCTGGGCGGACCGCGTGTTCCCCGAGTTCCTTGGCATCCCCGCGCCGACGATTACCGAACGCGTCACCGGCCACGCCGATCTCCAGTGGGCCAACCTCACCCACCACCCCCTCGTCATCCTGGACTGGGAACGTTGGGGCGCCGTCCCCGTCGGCTACGACCCGGCCATGCTCTACGTCAACAGCCTCCGCGTCCCCGCCGTCGCCGAACGCATCCGCACCGAGTTCGCCGACGTCCTCGACACCCCCGCCGGTCGAATCGGCGAACAGATTGCCCTCGCCGAAATGCTCCAGGCAGTCGGCCGCGGCTGGTACATGGAACTGGCTCCGCTGCTGCGCCAACGAGCTGAGGAAATGACGGGGGTTCGTCTCCCGGAGTAGGTCTCACGGTCCAATGACATCCTGGCCGTCCTGGAGGAGCAGACGTGACAGAACAGAACGCTGAGGAGCGACCGGGCATTGCCGTGGCCGTAGTGGTGCATGAGGGTCGCGTGCTCATGGTGCGGCGCCGGGTCAGCGAGGGCCAGCTCTCCTGGCAGTTCCCCGCCGGTGAGGTCGAGTCCGGCGAATCCCGCGAGGACGCCGCCGTACGCGAAACCCAGGAGGAGACGGGCCTGACCGTGGAGGCGGTCAAGCTCCTCGGCGAGCGGGTCCACCCGGCCACCGGCCGACTGATGTCCTACACCGCTTGTGAGGTGATCGGCGGCCACGCGCACGTCGCGGACACCGAAGAACTGGCCGCGCTTGAATGGGTTACCCACGCAGAGATCCCGCAGTACGTCCCCTACGGCCTGTTCGAGCCGGTGCAGGAGCACTTGGATGCGGTCCTGAGCCGCTGACGAGGGCGGCACAGGGCGCCGGGAGGAACCTGCGAGGCGCTGTGACGCCCGTGGTCCGGCACGAGCAGGGCCAGCTGACCGGACGGCGTACGGCCGGTGGTGGGAAGGGCTCCCGCCACCGGCCTCACGTTCCTGCATTGGAGTGGCCGCTTTCTAGTTCAGCCACCCTTCTTCGGTCAGCGACGGCGGGTTGGGTCACTCGCTGCCCTGGTCGTCGGCTGTGCGGCAGGGGCCGCAGGCGGGGTGCGCCGCCTGACGGCGACTTCTGAGCAAGATCGGGCAGCTGCCTGAAAGGAGCTGCCCGTGCACACCGAAAGACCAGGTCAGGGCCAGACGAGGCAGTACGGCTGGTGGCCGGCTTCGTGGAGGCGGTGGCTGAAGTCCTGCCACTCGTGGAGCAGCTGGTAGACGTTGAAGGCGTCGCTCGGGCCGCCGCGGTCCGGGACCGTGGACCAGATGAAGGCCGCCGCGCCCACCGATTCCTCGCCGATCCCGCGCAGCGGGTCGACCACGGTCATCGGGAGCTTGACCACCGCGTAGTCGGGGTGGAGGACGACCAGCTCCAGCGGGGGCACCTTGTGGAGGGGTATGCCTTCGATGCCGGTCAGGACCATCGCGGCCACCGTTTCCGGCTTGATCTTGGTGAAGAGGCCGCCCATGCCGAGCTCGTCGCCGCCGAGCTCCTCCGGCCGCATCGTGACGGGGACCCGGGCCGCCGTGGCGCCGTCGGGTGCGCCGAAGTACTTGTACGTCACTCCCATGCCGCGGCCTTTGGGCAGGTCTTCGGGCGGGGTGGTCGGTCCGGGGACGGCGTCGGCCGCCTCCATGCCGTGGCGGCGGTGCTTGCCCCGGCGGCGGGCCTCGCGGGCGCGCTGCGGATCGAGGCCGTCCGTACCCTCGCCCGGTCCACCACCGCGTTGCATATCTCCACCCGACTGGTCTTGCTCGCCCCGGCCCCGCGGCCCCCGCCACGCAGCCTGATCATCATGGCAGTGACCTCCCCCGCGGCGACGCGGTGAAACGCCCGCCCGCAAGTCTGTCGCGGCCTCTGAGACCATGGCTGGTGTGAGCTACCCGTACCCGTATGAAGCCCCAGTTTCGCAGACGCTCTTCGAGCGCGCCTCCCTCGTGACCCCCGGCGGCGTGAACTCTCCCGTGCGCGCCTTCCGCGCCGTGGGCGGTACGCCCCGGTTCATGGTGTCCGGGACCGGTCCGTACCTCACCGATGCCGATGGTCGTGAGTACGTCGACCTCGTGTGCTCGTGGGGGCCGATGATCCTCGGTCATTCGCACCCCGAGGTGATCGAGGCCGTCCAGGCGGCCGTCGCCCGCGGTACCTCCTTCGGTACGCCCGGTGAGGGTGAGGTGGCGCTCGCCGAGGAGATCGTCGCGCGCATCGCACCCGTGGAGCAGGTCCGCCTGGTCTCCTCCGGCACCGAGGCGACCATGTCGGCGATCCGGCTGGCCCGCGGGTTCACCGGTCGCGCCAAGGTCGTGAAGTTCGCCGGCTGCTACCACGGTCACGTGGACGCTCTGCTGGCCGCCGCCGGTTCCGGTTTGGCGACTTTCGCGCTTCCGGACACCCCCGGCGTGACGGGTGCGCAGGCCGGCGACACGATCGTGCTGCCGTACAACGACCTCGAAGCGGTACGGGCGGCCTTCGCCGCGCACCCGGGCGAGATCGCCTGTGTGATCACCGAGGCCGCACCCGGCAACATGGGTGTGGTGACCCCTGCCGAGGGCTTCAACCAGGGGCTCGCGGACCTTTGCCGGGAGAACGGCGCGCTCTACATCTCCGACGAGGTCATGACCGGTTTCCGGACCTCCCGCGCCGGCTGGTACGGGGTCGACGGGGTCAAGCCCGACCTGATGACCTTCGGCAAGGTCATGGGCGGCGGCTTCCCGGCGGCGGCCTTCGGTGGCCGCGCCGACGTCATGGGCCACCTCGCCCCCGCCGGTCCCGTCTACCAGGCCGGCACGCTCTCCGGTAACCCGATCGCCACCGCCGCCGGTCTCGCGCAGCTGCGCCTGCTGGACGCGGCCGCGTACGAGAAGGTCGACGCGGTCTCGAAGGAGATCCAGGGCCTGGTCGCCGGCGCGCTCGCCAAGGAGGGCGTGGCGCACCGGCTGCAGACCGCGTCCAACATGTTCTCCGTCTTCTTCACCGAGGACGAGGTGCGCAACTACGACGACGCCAAGAAGCAGGAGAGCTTCCGCTTCAACGGGTTCTTCCACTCGATGCTGGCGCAGGGCGTCTACCTGCCGCCGTCCGCGTTCGAGTCCTGGTTCGTCTCCACCGCCCACGACGAGAAGGCGATCGAGCGCATCGCGGCGGCGCTGCCGGCCGCCGCCCGAGCCGCCGCGGAGGCCACCGCATGAGCAGCAGCGCCACGCCCGCCACCCCCGAGCTGACCGTCGTGCACCTGGTGCGCCACGGGGAGGTGCACAACCCGGAGGGCGTGCTCTACGGGCGCCGTGACGGCTACCACCTTTCCGAGCTGGGCCGGCAGATGGCGGACCGGGTCGCCGAGCACCTCAAGGGCCGGGACATCGCCTACGTGGTGTCCTCCCCGCTGGAGCGGGCGCAGGAGACCGCGGAGCCGATCGCCAAGGTCCACGGCTTGGACCTGGCGACCGACGCGCGGCTGCTGGAGGCGGAGAACGTCTTCGAGGGCAAGACCTTCGGTGTCGGTGATGGCGCGCTGCGCAAGCCCGGCAACTGGAAGCACCTGACGAACCCGTTCAAGCCGTCCTGGGGCGAGCCGTACGTCGAGCAGGTGGTCCGGATGATGAGCGCGCTGGAGGCGGCGCGCGACGCGGCCCGGGGTCGTGAGGCGGTGGCGGTCAGCCACCAGCTGCCGATCTGGATCGTGCGCAGCTTCGCGGAGAAGCGCCGGCTGTGGCACGACCCGCGGCGCCGGCAGTGCACGCTCGCCTCGATGACGTCGTTCACCTTCCAGGGCGACAAGCTGGTGTCGGTGGGCTACAGCGAGCCGGCCCGGGACCTGGTCCCGGCCCATCTGCTGGCCGGGGCCAAGCCGGTGAAGGGTGCGTCCAAGGCGTTCGGCGCCTGATCGGGGTCCCGTTTCCCTGATCGGGTCTTGATCGACCGACTGTTACGGGGCGTTACGTTTCTGCCCAACTAAATAAGAGGTCGTGCGGGAATCACCGTGTCAGCTCGCATCTCCAATCTGATTGTCCGTTTATATGGGCTTCGGGTCGGTATGGGCGATTGACAGTGGGGACGGTGACGTGCGCGACATCAGGGGAGTCAGTCGGAGGGGGGTGCTGGGACTGGGGCTCGGTGCGGCCGCCGCGATGGGAATCGCGGGCTGCGGCTCATCGGACACCTCCGGTCCCGGCGCTCCCGGACCCGCCAGGAACCCGAAGAACCCGAAGCCCGGTGAGAAGCCGGCGGCCAGGCCCATCGGTGACGGCTCCACCGCCGACACGGGACCGCAGCCGAACCAGCCGGACGCGCCCGTGCCGCTCCAGCCGGGCGAGACCCCGCCGCAGTTCGTCGTCTTCAGCTGGGACGGCGCGGGGGAGATCGGCAACGGTCTCTTCCCGCGCTTCCTCAAGCTCGCCAAGGACCACGGCGCGGCCATGACCTTCTTCCTCTCCGGCATCTATCTGCTGCCCGAGTCGAAGCGGCACCTCTACCGGCCGCCGAACAACCCCGTCGGGGCCTCGGAGATCGGTTACCTCAAGGACGAGAACGTCCGCTCCACGCTCGCCTGCGTCCGTCAGGCCTGGCTCGACGGGCACGAGGTGGGCACCCACTTCAACGGCCACTTCTGCGCCGGCTCCGGCTCGGTCGGCCGGTGGACGCCGGACGACTGGCAGAGCGAGATCGACCAGGCCGTGTCGTTCGTCACCAACTGGCGCACGAACACCGGATTCACCGACCTCGACCCCCTGCCCTTCGACTACGGCAAGGAGCTGAAGGGCTCCCGCACCCCCTGCCTCCTCGGTCGGGACGGCCTGCTGCCGACGGCCCGGCGGCTGGGCTGGCGCTACGACTCCAGCTCTCCCGGCGGCCTCCAGGTCTGGCCGGTGCGCAGGTCCGGGGTCTGGGACCTGCCGTTGCAGTCCCTGCCGTTCCCCGGGCACTCCTTCGAAGTCCTCTCGATGGACTACAACATCCTCGCCAACCAGTCGAAGAGCACGACGAGGGGCGTGCCCGCCAACTACCCGGGCTGGCGCACCCAGGCCACGGCCACCTACCTGGGCGGCTTCCGGCGGGCCTATGAGACCAACCGCGCGCCCCTGTTCATCGGCAACCACTTCGAGGAGTGGAACGGCGGCATCTACATGGACGCCGTCGAGGAGGCACTCAAGGGCATGGCGGACAAAAGGGATGTACGGCTCGTTTCCTTCCGGCAGTTCACCGACTGGCTGGAGGTCCAGGACCCCAAGGTGCTCGACCGGCTCCGGGGCCTGGGCCCGGGCCAGCCGCCGGCCGGCGGCTGGAGCGCGTACATGACCGCCGCCTGAACCATTGCCTGACCAGCGCATTGACTCCCGGCCGGGGGGTGCGGAAAATCCGCGAATTGCTCATGCGAAACTTTTCACATGAGCCTTAGCCGCGCCCCCCGACGCCGCTCACCCAGCGGCCGCGCCCTCCTGCTGACCGCGGTGACCGTCGCCGGCGCCCTCACGCTCACGGCGTGCAGCGGTTCGGACAGCGGCAAGCCGACCGGTACCGGCGGCAACTACGTCACGGGCGCGAGCGGCATCTCCACCGTGTCCAAGGCGGACCGCGTCGAGGCCCCCAAGCTCGACGGCGAGACCGTCGACGACGGGACCCTCGACACCACCACGCTCAAGGGCAAGGTCGTGGTCCTCAACGTGTGGGGCTCCTGGTGCCCGCCGTGCCGCAACGAGGCCAAGTACTTCGCCCAGGTCTCCAAGGAGCTGGCCGACGCCGGCAAGGACGTCGCCTTCGTCGGGATCAACACCCGCGACAACAGCAAACAGAACGCGATCACCTTCGAAGAGGACTACGGGATCACCTACCCGAGCCTCTATGACCCCGCCGGAAAGCTGATGCTCCGCTTCCCCAAGGGCGCGCTCAACCCGAACGCCATCCCCTCCACGATCATCCTCGACAGGGAGGGCAAGATCGCCGCCCGCACCCTGGCCCCGATCAACGACGAGCAGCTGCGTTCGATGATCGACCCCGTCCTCGCGGAGCAGTGACCTCGTGGTCGAGTACCTCCTCGCCGCCGAGGCCACGGGTGTGAACGAGACGGTCCTGAACGGCGCACTGTTGCTGGCGCTGCCGATCGCGCTCCTCGCGGGACTCGTCTCCTTCTTCTCGCCCTGCGTCCTGCCGCTCGTCCCCGGCTACCTCTCCTACGTGACCGGCGTCAGCGGCGCCGACCTCGCCGAGGCCCGCCGCGGGCGGATGCTGGCGGGCGCGCTCCTGTTCATCGCCGGCTTCACCGCCGTCTTCGTCTCCACCGGTGCGCTCTTCGGCTTCTTCGGCCAGACCCTCAAGGAGAACACCGAGATCATCTCCCGCGTCCTGGGCGGCGTGGTGATCCTCATGGGCCTCTTCTTCATGGGAGCGATCCCCGGCCTGACGATGCGGGAGTTCCGCTTCCACCGGAAGCCGACGGCGGGCCTGCTCGGCGCGCCGCTGCTCGGCGTGCTCTTCGGCGTCGGCTGGACCCCCTGCATGGGCCCGACCCTCGCCGCCGTCAGCACGCTCTCCCTCGACCAGGCGAGCGCCGGCCGCGGCGCCCTGCTGACGGTCGTCTACTGCCTGGGCCTCGGCGTGCCCTTCATCCTCGCCGCGCTCGCCTTCCGCAAGGCGCTCGGTGCATTCGGCTGGGTGAAGCAGCACTATGCATGGGTGATGCGCATCGGCGGCGGCATGCTGATCCTCACCGGCCTGCTGCTCGTCACAGGTTTGTGGGACAGCATCGTCACCGACATGCAGAGCTGGACCCAAAGCTTCACGGTGGGGATCTGAGGAACCGACGGACATGAGTACGACAGACGAAACGTCCACCGAGACGTCGCCCGAGCCCGCACCGGCGGACCCCGCCGAGACCGCGGCCGGCTCCCAGCTCTCCACCGCACCCGTCGAGGACAGCGGCCCCGTCGGCATCGGCGTGATCGGCTGGGCCCGCTGGTTCTGGCGGCAGCTCACCTCCATGCGGGTGGCGCTGATCCTGCTCTTCCTGCTGTCCCTGGGCGCCATCCCCGGCTCCCTCGTCCCGCAGACCAACGTCGACGCGATGAAGGTCGCCGAGTGGAAGCGGGACAACCCCTCCTGGGTGACAGTCGCCGACAAGCTCCAGCTGTTCGACGTCTACAGCTCGGTGTGGTTCTCCGCGATCTACCTGCTGCTGTTCATCTCGCTCATCGGCTGCATCGTGCCGCGCTCCTGGCAGTTCGTCGGCCAGCTCCGCGGCCGCCCGCCGGCCGCCCCCCGGCGCCTGGACCGGCTGCCCGCCCACACCACCTGGCGCACCGGCAAGACCCCGGACGAGGTCCTCTCGTACGCGCGCACGGTGCTCCGCGGCAGCCGCTTCCGCACCGAGGCGGGCGAGGGCCACGTCGCCGCGGAGAAGGGCTACCTCCGCGAGGCCGGGAACCTGATCTTCCACGTGGCGCTAATCGTGATGCTGGTGGCCTTCGCCTGGGGGCAGTACTTCAAGTCCGAGGGCGGCAAGCTGGTCCTGCGCGGCACGGGCTTCTCGAACACGCTCACCCAGTACGACGACTTCAAGTCCGGCACTCTCTTCGACGCGGACGACCTGCCGCCGTTCAGTTTCACGCTGGACCGGTTCGACGCGACGTACGAGATGACCGGCCCGCAGCGGGGCACCCCGCGCGACTTCAAGGCGTACGTCACCTTCTCGGACGGCGCCCACGGCGCCCCGCAGAAGCGCGAGATCCAGGTCAACAAGCCCCTGGAGGTCGACGGCTCCAAGGTCTACCTGCTCGGCCACGGCTACGCGCCGATCATCTCGGTGACCGACCCCACCGGCAAGGTGATCTTCAAGGACGCCGTGCCGATGCTGCCGCAGGACGCCAACCTCACCTCCACCGGAGCCGTCAAGGTCACCGACGGCTACAAGGACAAGGACGGCAAGAAGGAGCAGCTCGGCTTCAACGCCGTCTTTGTGCCGAGCTTCGCCGGCGAGGGCATGGGCACGATGTTCTCGCAGTTCCCCGCCCTCCTGAACCCGCAGCTCATGCTGAACGCCTGGCACGGCAGCCTCGGCGTGGACTCGGGTCTGCCGCAGAACGTCTACCGGCTCACCACCACCAAGATGGAGCCCTTCAAGGACGAGTCGGGCCAGCAGTTCAAGCAGAAGCTGGCGCCCGGCGACACGATGACCCTGCCGAACGGCGCGGGCACCGTGAAGTTCGAGGGCATCGAGCGCTGGGCCACCTTCTCCGTCACCCACCAGCCCGGCAGCGGCCTCGCCCTCGCGGGTGCGATCGCCGCCATCGCGGGCCTGGCCGGATCGCTGTTCATCCAGCGCCGCCGGATCTGGGTCCGTGCGGTGACCGGCAAGGACGGCGTGACCGTCGTCGAGATGGCGGGCCTGGGCCGCAGCGAGTCCACCAAGCTCCCGCAGGAGCTGGCGGAGCTCGCCGCCCAGCTGCACCAGCAGGCGCCGAGCGTGCCCGCTGCACTAGCCGAACCACGTGTTGAAGAAACCCCTGAAGGAGAGCGCGGATGACGCCGCTCGCAGCCGCAGCCAACGAGAACCTGGCTGAGATCAGCAACTACCTGATCTATTCGTCGATGGCGGTCTACATGTTCGCCTTCTTCGCGCACATCGCCGAGTGGACCTTCGGTAGCCGCAGCAAGGTGGGCCGCACGGCCGCAGCACTGACGGGCGCCGACGCGGCCGCGGCCCCGGCCGTGCAGGTGCGCGGCAAGGGCGGCGCCACCGCCGTACTGGACCGGCCCAAGGTCACCACCCGCTCCGCCGCCGGCACCCGCGACGTCCCGGACGGCCCCGGCGCCGCCGGCGGCACCGTGCAGGGCGACCTGTACGGGCGGATCGCGATCTCGCTGACCGCGCTCGCCTTCCTCGTCGAGGCGGCCGGCGTGGTCGCCCGCGCGCTGTCGGTGCAGCGGGCCCCCTGGGGCAACATGTACGAGTTCTCGATCACCTTCTCCACGGTGGCCGTCGGCGCGTACCTGGTGCTGCTCGCCCTGAAGAAGAACGTCCGCTGGCTCGGCCTGATCCTGGTCACCACGGTCCTGCTGGACCTCGGCATCGCCGTCACCTGGCTCTACACCGACAGCGACCAGCTGGTCCCGGCCCTGCACTCGTACTGGCTGTGGATCCACGTCTCCACCGCGATCTTCTGCGGCGCCGTCTTCTACATCGGCGCCGCGGGCGCGGTCCTCTACCTCTTCCGGGACTCCTACGAGAGCCAGCTGGAGGCGGGCCGCACGCCGGGCAAGTTCCGCTCCTCGGTGCTGGAGCGGCTGCCCTCGGCGGCCTCCCTCGACAAGTTTTCGTACCGCATCAACGCGGCCGTCTTCCCGCTGTGGACCTTCACGATCATTGCGGGCGCGATCTGGGCCGGCGACGCCTGGGGCCGCTACTGGGGCTGGGACCCCAAGGAGGTCTGGTCCTTCGTCACCTGGGTGGCCTACGCCTGCTACCTGCACGCCCGCGCCACCGCCGGCTGGAAGGGCCGCAAGGCCGCCTACCTGGCGCTCTTCGCCTTCGCCTGCTGGATCTGGAACTACTACGGCGTGAACATCCTGCTCAGCGGCAAGCACTCGTACGCGGGCGTCTGACCGGCGGGAGTGGGACGCTGGTGGCATGTCCCTCGTGAGCCATGCCACCAGCGAGCAGCGCGGCGAGGACCACTGGCTGCTCCGCTTCGAGCTGCACCTGCCGCACGCCTACGCGGCCCTGTGGCCCGCCCTGACCACGCCGGACGGGCTGCGCGGTTGGCTGGCGGCGGCGGACGTCCTGGAGCGCAGGCTCGGCGGGGCGGTCACGCTGCGCTGGCTGAACACCGGAACCGTGGTGACCGGGCGGGTCACCGCCTGGGACGTGGAGCGGGTCGCCGAGTACACGGTCGCCGAGCAGGGGCGGATCCGCTTCCACCTGGAGCCGGTCGGGACCGATTCGACCGTGATCCGGTTCGTGAACGAGCGGGCCGGGACGGAGGACGAGCGCCTGGACTGCCTGGCGGGCTGGCACGAGCACTTCGAGCTGCTGGACTCCGCCCTGGCCGGGCGGCCGGCGGACTGGTCCACCTGGACGAACATCCGCTGGGCGACCCTCCGCGAGGCCTACGCCTCCCTCGCCCGCGCGTAGGCCGTCCCTTTCGGCCTGGACCCTCACCACACCGGGCGCAGCGGCGGGAGTCCGCCCTCTCCGTGGAAGGTGCGCACGACCTCGCCGAGCCCCTCGCGCAGGGCGGTGAGGTCGGTGCCGCGGCCCAGTTCGGCCTCCAGCTCGTGCAGGATCCGGCCCGCGACGGCGAGGTGGTCACGGGCCGCTTGGGTCAGGACCACCAGCTTGCGGCGGCCGCCCCCGGGGTGCGGCTCGCGGCGGACGTAGCCGCGCTTCTCCAGGTCGTCGACGATCTGTCCGGCGGCCTGTTTGGTCACCCCGAGCCGTTCGGCGAGCTCGGTGGCGGTGGCGCCGTCGCGCTGGAGGGCCTGGAAGGCCATGCCGTGCACCGGCCGTAGGTCCGGGTAGCCGGCCTCGGCGACGCGCCGGGTGAACTCCCCGAGCAGCGTCTGGAAGCCCAGGCCGAGCAGGAACAGCAGCTCGACGCCCTCGTTCTCGTCTCTCGTCACGCAAATATGGTGACACGGCTGGGTCAAGCTGCTTTACTCACTCGAAGTAAAGCAGCTTTACTCGCATGCCCCGAGAAGACGAGGACCCGCCTTGCACGTGATCAGCGCTTCCCCCGAGAACGTCACCGCCACCCCCAACGCCACCATGACCGGCTTCGCCGCACCCAGCCGCGGCAGCTCCGAGCTCAGCAGCTGGCACGTGGCCATGCCCGCCGGCAGCACCGGCCCCGAGCACTCCGTCAGCCGCGAGCAGGTGTGGACCCTGACCGCCGGCTCCCTGGAGGTCACCTGCGCCGGCCGCACCGAGAAGGTCACCGCCGGCCAGACCCTCGTCCTGCCCCCGGACGCACTGCGCCGCATCCACGCCGCCGAGACCTTCGAGGCCCACGTCGTGATGCGCGCGGACGGCGCGGTCTCGGTCCCGGGGGAGGAGGGCACCCGCGTACTGCCGTGGGCCCGCTAGGAGACCCGTGACGGAAGCGCTACCTCCGCGTCCGGACTCCGTCACGGAGCCCCGGCGCGGGGTCCGGTGTGATCGCCGGTCGGACACGCTGAGCGCAACCGCCGCGCAAGCCCTGCGCCCGACGGCGCTCGTCGGCGGGCTCGCGTTGCTCGCCGCGACCGTGTTCTGCCTGGTCCAGGTGGTGCGGGAAAGGCGATCGAGGTGATCCCGCGGCACCCCGCGGACCCGGAAGGGACGGCCTGGCCCTGGTCCTGGTCCTGGTCCTGGCCCTGCTCCTGGCCCTGGTCCTAGCCCTGGTCCTTGTCCTGGTCCTTGTCCTTCTTCTCCTGCTCGTCGCGCAGCGACTTCAGGAACTCCGGGTTGTCGTCGGGCGCCACCCACTGCGCCCGGCCCGCCCGGCGCGCCCGGCCCCCGCCCGAGGCCGCCCGTTCCTTGCCCGCGAACAGCCACACGACCGGCCCCACGATGGAGAAGAGCAGGATGATGATCACCCAGACCACCTTGGGGAGGTGCTTGACCTCCTGCTCCGGAGTGTTCAGGCAGTCGATGAAGGCGTAGATGGTCAGCGCGAGGATCAGCAGGAACGGCAGATAGCGCAGCACGGTGTGGGACCGACTCCCAGTCAGTGACGGGGGGCCCGCGTCAGGGCCCCGGTGACGCCTCCAGGGTAGTTGGTGACGGATACTGACCCCTATGGCTTACGACGATCTCCGCTCGCTGCTCCGGGCTCTGGAGCGGGAGGGCGACCTCAAGCGCATCAAGGCCGAAGTCGACCCGTACCTGGAGGTCGGGGAGATCGTCGACAGAGTGAACAAGGCGGGGGGTCCGGCGCTCCTCTTCGAGAACGTCAGGGGCTCGGCGATGCCGCTGGCCATGAACGTCTTCGGCACCGACCGCCGCCTCCTGAAGGCCCTCGGCCTCAAGTCCTACGGCGAGATCAGCGAGAAGATCGGCGGCCTGCTGAAGCCGGAGCTCCCCCAGGGCTTCATCGGGGTCCGCGAGGCCTTCGGCAAGCTCGGCTCGATGGTGCACGTGCCGCCGAAGAAGGTGAAGGGCGACTCCGCGCCCGTCCAGGAGGTCGTCCTCACCGGCGACGACGTGGACCTCGACCAGCTCCCGGCCCTCTTCACCTGGCCCAAGGACGGCGGCGACTTCTTCAACCTCGGCCTCACCCACACCAAGCACCCCGAGACCGGCGTCCGCAACCTCGGCCTCTACCGGCTCCAGCGCCACGACAAGCGCACCATCGGCATGCACTGGCAGATCCACAAGGACAGCCGCAACCACTACGCCGTCGCCGCGGCGAAGGGCGAGCGGCTGCCGGTCGCGATCGCCTTCGGCTGCCCGCCCGCGGTGACGTACGCGTCCACCGCGCCGCTGCCGGGCGACATCGACGAGTACCTCTTCGCCGGCTTCGTCGCGGGCAAGCGGATCGAGATGGTCGACTGCAAGACGGTCCCGCTCCAGGTCCCGGCCAACGCGGAGGTCGTGATCGAGGGCTGGCTGGAGCCCGGCGAGATGCTCCCGGAGGGTCCCTTCGGCGACCACACCGGCTTCTACACCCCGCAGGAACCCTTCCCGGCCCTGAAGATCGACTGCGTGACGATGCGCAGGCGTCCGCTCATCCAGTCGATCGTCGTCGGCCGGCCGCCGACCGAGGACGGCCCGCTCGGCCGCGCGACGGAGCGGTTCTTCCTGCCCCTGCTCAAGATCATCGTGCCGGACATCGTGGACTACCACCTCCCGGAATCGGGCGGCTTCCACAACTGCGCGATCGTTTCGATCGACAAGAAGTACCCGAAGCACGCCCAGAAGGTCATGCACGCCATCTGGGGCGCGCACATGATGTCGCTGACCAAGCTGATCATCGTGGTCGACAAGGACTGCGACGTCCACGACCTGCACGAGGTCTCCTGGCGGGCGCTGGGCAACACCGACTACTCCCGCGACCTCACCGTCGTCGAGGGGCCGGTGGACCACCTGGACCACGCCTCGTACCAGCAGTTCTGGGGCGGCAAGGCCGGTATCGACGCCACCAAGAAGCTGCCCGAGGAGGGCTACACCCGCGACGGCGGCTGGCCCGACATGGTCGAGTCCGACCCGGCAACCGCCGAACTGGTGACACGACGTTGGAAGGAGTACGGCCTGTGAGCCCGATCGCCATGGGCGGTCCCGCCCTGTTCCTCGGCGACGACACCCCCTGCGTGGCGCTGGTGCGCCCCGAACTCGACGTGAACGACCCGGGGCTGCGCCTCGCGGCCGAGCGGGCCGGGGTCACCCCGGAGGAGTTCGCCGGGGAGTCCGGCATCTGGCAGGTCATGGCCGACCGCACGGACGGTGAGGGGCGGACCTTCGAGCTGCCCGAGCTCACCGACGGCGAGGCCGCGGTCTTCGCGGACGAGCTGTTGTACGCGCTGGCCGGCAAGGGCGACGCCGAGCTCGAACTGGCCGACGGCAGCATCGTCGTCTCCGTCACCCCCGCCGGTGACGACCGGGTCTCCCTGAGCGCCCGGGTCGTACCGCCGGCCGGCTCCGAGGAGCCGGGGTCGCAGACCGGACCGCTGGACGTGGAGCTCGGCACGCTTGCGGTCGCGGAGGTCCGCGCCCACGTCGTCGAGTTCCACCGGAGCGTCGCGTGACATCGGCCGCGGAGGGGGTCCTCGGTCCCGGGCCCGCCGCGCCGCAGGTCGGGAAGGTCAAGGCCTTCCTGAGGCTCGTGCTGATCGAGCACTCGGTCTTCGCGCTGCCCTTCGCCTACATCGCGGCGTTCACCGGCATGTTCCAGCTCGACCGGCGCATCCACTGGGGCGTCCTGCTGCTCGTCACCATCTGCATGGTGGGGCTGCGGACCTTCGCGATGGCCGCCAACCGGATCATCGACCGCGAGATCGACGCCCGTAACCCGCGGACGGCCGGCCGTGAGCTGGTCACCGGTGCCGTGTCGGTCCGCGCGGCCTGGACCGGAGCCGGGATCGCGCTCCTGGTCTTCCTCGGCTCGGCGGCGCTGCTGAACCCGCTGTGCCTGGCGCTCGCGCCGATCGCCGTGATCCCGATGGTGGTCTACCCGTACGGCAAGCGGTTCACGAACTTCCCGCACGCCATTCTCGGTCTGGCCCAGGCGATGGGCCCGGTGGGGGCCTGGCTCGCGGTCACCGGCGAGTGGTCCTGGGCCGCGGTCGTCCTGGGCCTCGCGGTGGGCGTGTGGATCGGCGGCTTCGACCTGATCTTCGCCTGCCAGGACGTGGCCGCGGACCGTGCGGAGGGCGTCAAGTCCGTCCCGGCCCGCTTCGGGGTCCCGGCCGCCCTCTGGGGCGCGCGCGGCGCGCACGTCGTGACCACGGCCCTGTTGGCCTGGTACGCGCTGGCGACCGACGCGGGCGTGCTGTTCTGGGCCGGCCTGGCGGTCGTCGTCGCCGCCTTCCTCTACGAGCACACGATCGTCAAGCCGCACGACCTGTCCCGCCTGAACCGGGCCTTCTTCACGGTCAACGGCTTCATCGGCATCGCCCTCTTCGTGTGCGCCCTGGCCGATCTGGTGGCCCGCGGCCTGACCTTCTGAGGGGCGCGGGACCCCTCCGTCGTCAGCCCGTGAGGGCCGGCTGGCGAGGGGCCGGGCGGCGGAAGTACAGGGCCGTCACGATGCCCGCGACCAGGCCGCACAGGTGGCCCTGCCAGCTGACGCCCGTGTTCGTCGGGAGGATGCCGACGACGATCGAGCTGCCCCAGACGGCGGCGACGCCCACGGCCACCGCGATGCCCAGCGCCTTGCGCTCGACGAAGCCGCGTACGAGCAGGTAGCCGAAGAGACCGAAGACGACGCCGGAGGCGCCCAGCGTCAGGGTGCCGGACGGGGATATCAGCCAGGTGCCGAGGCCGTCGGCCAGCACGATCAGGCCGCACACCGCGAGGAAGCGGCGGATCCCGGACAGGGCCGCTATGAAGCCGAGGACCAGCAGCGGGACGCTGTTGGCGGCGACGTGGTCGAAGCCGAAGTGGAGGAAGGCCGCGGAGACGACGCCGGTCAGGCTGTCCGGGTCGCGGGCGACGATCCCGTACTGGTCGAGGGCGTGACCGGTGGCGTAGTCGACGGCTTCCAGGGCCCACAGCAGGGCCACCCAGCCCAGCATCAGCTTGGCCGCCGCCTTGGCCCGGTCGGCCTGCGTCCAGCTCGGTTCCACCGTCGTGCTCATCTTTTCCCCCTCGCCGCGTCCCGTCACGGGAACGTCCCGACACCTTACTGAGTGCCCATCGGTGGTGGCCGGATAGTCTCGGAGGTATGACTGAGCGCAAGCGCACCCCGTGGGTGGTCGGGGTTTCCGGGGCGTCCGGGACGCCGTACGCGGCGGCGGTGCTCCGCGGGCTGCTGGCCGCGGGGGAGAGTGTCGACCTGGTGGTGAGCCGCGCCTCCCGGCTCACCCTGCTGGACGAGACCGGGATCGCCTTCCGCGACGCGCACTGGCGCGAGGACCTGGGGGAGTGGCTGGGGCGCGGAGCCGACGGGAAGCCCGGGACCTTCGCGCGGCCGGAACTGGACGACGTCCGGTACTGGGGTGCGGGGGACCTGGCGGCGGGCCCGAGTTCGGGCTCGTACCCGGTCAAGGGGATGCTCATCGTCCCCGCGTCCACGGCCTGTGTGGCGGGGGTGGCGCTCGGACTGTCGAAGGACCTGCTCCAGCGCGTGGCGAGCGTGACGCTCAAGGAGCGGCGCCGGCTGGTGGTCGCGGTGCGGGAGACCCCGCTGAACGGGCAGACGCTGCGGCATCTGGTGGCGCTGGACGAGGCGGGCGCGATCGTGCTGCCCGCCTCTCCGGCGTTCTATACGGGTGCGACGCACATCCAGGATCTGGTGGACTTCGTCGCGGGGCGGGTGCTGGACGCGGCAGGCGTGCCGCACCAGCTGTACCGCCGTTGGGAGGGGGAGCTGGGAGGCTCCCGTACTCCCCGGGAGGCAAGCGCCGGTGACTAGGCCTTCTTCTTGCGGCCGAGCGGCTTGCGGGCCTTGTCGATGCGGTGGGCGGCGGCGGGCTGGTGGGCACGGGATCGGTTGGCCAGCTCCTGGAGCTCCCGCATGTGTGCGTAGGCCATCTCGATCGTGAACACGGTGAACCACTCCTGAAGATCGTCATTGATCAGCTGAAAGATTTCACAGGGTGTTGACCCTGTGTGCCTTAGATTCTATACCTAGACTTGCAGGATCGCCGAATAATGGAAGGCTCCACGTAAATGGACACGGTGGACAGGCAGCTCATCCAGGCACTCCGGGAAAACGGCCGTGCCTCGTACGCGGAACTGGGCCGTCTCGTGGGCCTCTCCGGCCCCAGCGTCACCGACCGCATCAACCGGCTGGAGACGGCCGGCGTCATCACCGGCTACCGCGCGACGGTCGACTCCGCCTCGCTGGGCCTCGGCGTCACGGCGCTGATCGGCATCTCCCTCTCCGACGCCGCGGACCACGAGGACGTGGCCCGGCGGCTGCGCGACCTCGCGGAGATCGAGGACTGCTGGTTCATCGCGGGCGACGACTCCTTCATGCTGAAGGTGCGCGCCAACGACGTGGACGGCCTGGAGAAGATCATCCGCAAGCTCTCCGGCACCAAGGGCGTCTCGCGCACCCGCACCACCATCGTGCTCTCCACCAAGTGGGAGAACCGGGTCGGGGAACTTCCCGAGGAAGCCTGAGAGTACGGTTGACCAGGGTTCGCAGGACAGGCAGAGGCATCTAGAGGAGGCGACCGGCACATGGACGCTGGGCTCAAGCGTGAGCTGGAGGAGAAGGTCCGCTCCGGCGAGCGGCTGACCCGTGAGGACGGCATCGCCCTCTACGAGTCGGACGACCTGGCCTGGCTCGGTGGCCTCGCCCACGAGGTGCGCACGCGCAAGAACGGTGACGTCGTCCACTTCAACGTCAACCGGCACCTCAACATGACGAACGTGTGCACCGCCTCGTGCGCGTACTGCTCGTTCCAGCGCAAGCCGGGCGAGAAGGACGCGTACACGATGCGCATCGAGGAAGCCGTGCGCCTGGCCAAGGCCATGGAGAACGACAACCTCACCGAGCTGCACATCGTCAACGGCCTGCACCCGAACCTGCCGTGGCGCTACTACCCGCGCTCGCTCTCCGAGCTGAAGAAGGCGCTGCCGAACGTCTCGCTGAAGGCGTTCACGGCGACCGAGATCCACCACTTCGAGACGATCTCGGGGATGTCGGCCTCCGACATCCTCGACGAGCTGATCGAGGCCGGCCTGGAGTCGCTCACCGGCGGCGGCGCGGAGATCTTCGACTGGGAGGTCCGCCAGCACATCGTCGACCACCGCACCCACTGGGAGGACTGGTCGCGCATCCACCGGCTGGCGCACGAGAAGGGTCTCAAGACCCCCTCGACCATGCTGTACGGGCACATCGAGGAGCCGCGCCACCGCGTGGACCACGTGCTGCGGCTGCGCGAGCTCCAGGACGAGACCGGCGGCTTCCAGGTCTTCATCCCGCTGCGGTACCAGCACGACTTCGTGGACATGCAGGACGGCAAGGTGCGCAACAAGCTCCAGGCGCGCACGACGATGGCGACCGGCGCCGAGGCGCTGAAGACCTTCGCCGTCTCGCGACTGCTCTTCGACAACGTGCCGCACGTCAAGGTCTTCTGGGTGATGCACGGCGTGCAGACCGCCCAGCTCGCGCTGCAGCACGGCGCGGACGACATGGACGGCTCGGTCGTCGAGTACAAGATCACGCATGACGCGGACAACTACGGCACCCCCAACAAGCTGGGCCGTGACGATCTCCTGGACCTGATCCGGGAAGCGGGCTTCCGCCCGGTCGAGCGCAACACGCGCTACGAGATCATCCGCGAGTACCCCGGTCCGGACGCGGGCCTGCGCGAGACCCCGCAGGCGATGCGCGTCTGACGGCCCGTCCGACCTGCTCCAGGTGAGTGGAACCCCGGCCCGTGGGCCGGGGTTCGGCTTTTTCTGGACGAGTCGATCAAGTAATAGATAAACTTGCCCTATGATCCTTACGTTCGCCCTGGATCCGGTGGTCGACCCCTCCTTGCGCGAGGGGGTCCTGGCGCTGTGGGCCGACGTCTCCAACGCGGGGGGCGCCGTGGGCTTCGTCCCCCCGGTCACCCCCGACGACATCCGCCCCTCGCTCGACAAGCACCTCGTCGGCGTCGCCGACGGGAGCTGCCGCCTGCTGGTCGGGCACGACGGGGACGGGGCGGTCGCCGCGACCGCGTTCCTCACCCTCAACGCGCACCGGCTCCAGCTCCACTGGCTGTGGGCCTACACGGTGATGGTCCATCCGCGGCACCAGGGCAAGGGGTACGGGCGCGCGCTGATGGCCCGGGTCGAAACCGCGGCCCGCTCCATCGAGGGCATCGACGCGATCCGCCTCGGCTGCCGCGGCGGTCTCGGCCTGGAGCACTTCTACGCCTCCTGCGGCTACAAGGAGGTCGGCCGCGTCCCCGGCGCCGTCCGGGTGGCCCCGGGCGACGACCGCGACGACATCACGATGCTGCTGCCGCTGCACTGACGTGCGGCCGGGCCCGCCGCCGGACCCCGGAGGGCGGGGGCCCGGTTCCGGCGTGCTTCACTGGACGGGCACCACCAGCCACCGGACCACGACGAGAGAGAAGGGGTCACCGTGTCCCTCAAGCCGAGCGCAACGATCCGCTACACCGCGATGCGCCTGGGCATCTTCGTCGGATGCCTCGTCGCCGTCGCGGGCCTCGTCCGGCTGGGCTGGGTGCCCGCAGGGCTCGGGGAGGCCAACGCCGCCTGGGTCGTGTTGCTCGCCATCGTGATCTCCGCCCCGCTCTCCTTCGTCCTCCTGCGCAAGCAGCGCGACGAGATGTCCACGCAGATCTCCGGGCGCGTCGCGGGTGCGAAGGAGCGGCTCGCCGCGAACCGCAGCCAGGAGGACCGGGCGGACGACGCGGCGCGGGTGACCCCGTAACGCCCCAGTTGGCTTCATCACACATCGAACCGCCCCAGCACCGGGTATACCGCCCGTATCGCTGGGGCGGTGGTGTTTTCCGGGCCGGCGCAAGAGGGCCTCGCGCGCCGTTGTCTCAAAGCACCCCTTTGAGATTCTCAAAGGGGAAGTGTTAGCGTGTTCAACATGTTGACCACAGTTGCGCACCCCATGATCGCGAGCGTTCCGCTCGCGATGCGCCTGCACGTCGACCTCTGCCGCCGCGCGCCCGCGGCCCGTTGCTGTTGAGCTGAATCGATACAGCAGCCGTCCCGGCCGGCCCTTCTGGCTGCTGCCGCACCGCTTCACCACCGCAGTACTTCCCCCCTGTCTTCGTGCGCCACCTCCGGAGAGTGTCCGTGTCCGCGACCCCCCAGGCCCCTGCCAAGGCCTCGTTCAAGTTCCCGTTCTGGGCCCAGATCGTCGCCGGTCTCGCCCTCGGTGTCCTCTTCGGCTGGATAGCCCGCAGCTACGACGTCAGCTGGCTCGCCACCACGCTGGAGAAGACCGGCGACATCTTCGTCCAGCTGCTGAAGCTGGCCATCGCCCCGCTCGTCTTCTTCGCGATCCTGGTGTCGATCACCAACCTGCGGAAGGTGAACAACGCGGCGCGCCTCGCCTCCCGCACCCTCCTCTGGTTCATGATCACCTCGCTGATCGCGGTCGGCATCGGCATCGCCATCGGCCTGCTGACCGACCCCGGTTCCGGCACCGGCCTCACCGCCGCCGACGGCAAGGACCCGAAGAAGACCGGCTCCTGGATCGACTTCCTCACCGGGATCGTGCCGACGGACATCGTCACGCCGTTCACCGAGCTGAAGGTCCTTCAGATCGTCTTCCTGGCCGTCGTCGCCGGTATCGCCGCCCTCCAGATCGGCGCCAAGGCCAAGCCGGTCCTCGACCTCGCCGAGTCCGCCCTGGAGCTGCTCCAGAAGGCCCTGTGGTGGGTCATCCGCCTCGCCCCGATCGGCACCGTCGGTCTCATCGGCACCGCGATCGCCACGTACGGCTGGGACCTGATCGGCAAGTACGCGACCTTCACCGCCGACGTCTACATCGGCTGCGCCCTCGTGATGTTCGGCGTGTACCCGCTGCTGCTCGCGACGGTCGCCAAGGTCAGCCCGCTCCAGTTCTTCAAGGGCGCCTGGCCCGCCATCCAGCTGGCCTTCGTCTCCCGCTCCTCGGTCGGCACCATGCCGGTCACCCAGAAGGTCACCGAGCGCCTCGGCGTCCCGAAGGAGTACGCCTCCTTCGCCGTTCCGTTCGGCGCCACCACCAAGATGGACGGCTGCGCCGCGATCTACCCGGCGCTCGCCGCCATCTTCATCGCGCAGATCTTCGACGTGCAGCTCGGCATCAAGGAGTACCTGCTCATCGTCTTCGTCTCGGTCATCGGCTCCGCCGCCACGGCCGGTCTGACGGGCGCCACCGTCATGCTGACGCTGACCCTGTCCACGCTGGGCCTGCCGCTCGCGGGCGTCGGCCTGCTGCTGGCCATCGACCCGATCCTGGACATGATGCGCACCGCCACCAACGTGGCCGGCCAGGCCCTGGTCCCGGTCATCGTCGCGGCCCGCGAGGGGATCCTGGACAAGGAGGCCTACGCCTCCGCCTCGGCCTCCTCGCTGGACGAGCCCGCCCCGGCCGCCGAGCCGGTCGTGGTCGCGGCCTGACCCGCACCGCACACCGCGCACCACCTGCCGCAGCCCCCGCCCCGACCGGGCGGGGGCTGCGGCGTTCGTGCGGCCCGCGACCGGCAGCACGGAGGACTGTCAGCGGCGGATGGCAGCATCGGGAGCATGACGAAGACGGATGAGACCCCCTTAGATCGGCGCCTCGATTGGCGCCCGTTCCTGCTCCGATGGAGCGGGGAGTGGGCGGATTCCCTGCCCGACGACGCCGGGCGCAGCGAGGCGGACGAAGCCGCCCGGCGGGATCGGTGGCTGGGACTCCCGCCCGCGTCCGCGAAGGCGATCGCGGCCATGGAGGAGCGCCTCGGCCGCCGGATGCCCCCGTCGTACCGGGAGTTCCTCGAAGTCAGCGACGGGTGGCGGCACGCCGGCGGGTTCGTCCGGCTGCTGGCCGGAACCGCGGACGCGCACTGGCACGACGACGAGTACGGGCTCGCGTCCAGGTACGAGGGGTACCTGGACGACGACTCCGGGCCTGCCGAGCAGCGGGCTGCGGGCATCTGGCGGCGCGGGCTCCAGCTCGACGTCGAGTCCCAGGCGACCGTCGTCCTCATGGATCCCGAGGACGTGGACGAGAACGGCGAGTGGGCCGTGTACGTGTCGGTGAGCTGGCGGGGCAGGCCGCTCGAGCGGTACGCGAACTTCCGCGAGTTCATGCAGGACATGCACCGGGAGTTCCACCGCCTGACCGCCCGCGCGGCCGACGGGGAGCCGGAGTTCGCCAACGACACGACGCGCGAGCTGGACGCCCTGATGGAGCGGGCCAGGCTGGCGGCGCTGCGCGGCGAGTGGGAGCGCGCCGGGCGCCAGCTGGACGAGGCGAACCAGTACGGCCGACCGCGGGCCGTCGGCCTGGGTGACCAGATGCGCCGCCTGCTGGGACAGACCTCCATGGTGTACTTCGAGGACGTGGTGATCGACCCGCGGTACGCGCCCGAGCTGCTGCCGGTGCTGGTCGCCGACCATGCGGTCCAGTCGTACCGGGACGACTCCACGCTGGAGCACGACCTGCGGGGAGCCGGTGACGACGTGCTGGCGCAGGCCTACGCGACGCTGGAGCAGGTACGGGGCGGCACCTACCGGTACACGGCGGCCGGGCCGTTCGGGGAAGCGGTCGAGCGGGCCCGGGAGCTGGCGCGGTGGGGCGATACCGACGGGGCGTGGCGGACGCTGCTGGACGCCCTGCCGGTGTGGCAGCCGCTGGGCCCCGACCACCTGGCGCCGCTGGGGTGGGTGGCCGACCCCCTGCTCGGAGCCCTGCTGACCCCGGAACGGGGCCGTGAGCTGCTGTCCACTCCCCGGGGCGGGCAGTCGGGTGAGGCGCCGAGCCCGACGGCCGGCCTCGACCCGGACGGCCTGGCGTGGCTCGCGGACCTGGACCCCCACGGCAGTCTCACGTCCTACCGGTTCGTCCTGGTCGAAGACGTGGAGCCGGCGGACCTTCCCGGACGCCTCGCGGACGATGACGAGGTCGTGCTGGGCGATCCCATGACCTACGACGAAGCTCGCCTCCGGCAGATCAGCGGACAACGGGAGTTCTCGTCCTACGACGACAAGGCTCACGTGGCGGTCGGCCGGGCCGGCACCCGGTGGAGCTTCGCCTTCGACGGCAACCCTCCGTATTTCCACTCGCAGCGGTTCGTCTCCCCGGCTGAGGCCGCCGGCGCGGGCACCCGTGCGGTGGTCGTGTGGAACGGTCTGCGGGACTGGCGCGGTGACCCCTTCTTCCACCTGTCCGTGGCGCAGGACGGAGCCGAGCAGTACGCCTTCACGTACGCGGACGGGGAGGTCCGCCGGACCGGGGAGATACCGGGGGCACTGGACCCGGACCGGTTCTTCGGCTCGCAGGAGGACCGCGCCGGGGCGGGACGGTCGCTGCTGGAGGCCCTGGCCGGCGAGTTCGGTGTCCGACTGCCGCGCCACGCGCTCACGGTCGGACGGCTGCACACGTTCACCACCCGCTCGTGGCGGCGGCCGCCGGCGGACGGGGAGGTCTACGCCGCGATCACCCTGAGCTGAGGTCCCGCACCCCGACGGGCGGGGGACCCCGGGGCCGGGCCCGGGGTCCCCCTGCGGTCAGACCGTCTGCGCGCGGACGTAGGCGACCGTCGCCAGCAGGAACGGCAGGGCGAACCACCACCGGCCCATGGTCCGCCGGAACAGCGGGGCGATGGTGATCAGCAGTCCCACGAGGCACAGCACCAGGCAGCAGCCGGCCAGGAAACGGACGTCCTCGCGCAGCAGGTCGTCGCGGGGTTCCGGGCGCAGCGTCAGGGCGGCGTAGCAGGTGAACACCGCGGGGACGTAGGAGAGGGCGAGCGGTATCCCGAGGACCCACTGGAGGCAGCCGCGGTCCTCGGGCAGGTCGATGTTCTCGCGCGGGAGCCTCATCGGGACCTCAGCCGAGGCTCGCGCCGCGGAGGAACGCGGTCAGCCCGAGGAGGAGGGGCGGGGCGAACCACCACGGGCCCATGGTCCGGCGCACGCTCGGGACGGCGGTGATGAGCAGGCCGAGCACGCTCAGGGACACGGAGACGAGGCACAGCGCGCCGACGTTCTCGTAGCCCTGGTCGTCCCACTCGCCCTGGGGCCCGGCGAACAGGGCCCCGAACACGGCGGCGCCGTTCAGCAGGTGGATGATCCCGAGCGGAACGCCCAGTACCCACCGCAGGCAGCCCTGGTCCTCGGGCAGGTCGATGCCCTCACGGGGGTACGTCATCGCATTGCGTCCTTCGCTTGGGCGAGGTTCCCGACGAACCGGTCACCGTAGCCCTGGGCCTTGGGGAGGTCCCAGTAGGGACCACCGTTGTAGCGGGCGGCGATCTCCCGCATCTGGGCCTCCGTCATCTGATCGGCCGGGACGTCGGCGAGACCGCTCTCCGCCTTGATCTGGGCCAGGAAGCCGGCCGCTATGAAGGCATTCTGCTTGGGGTCCTGGAGCGCCTCTTCCACCAGGGTCCGCTGGTGGTCGGTGAGGTTCGCCGGGTCGTAGCCGAGCACTTCGGCGCCGCGCCGGAGCTGGATGGCGATCGGCCCGTACGAGGTTTCGTCCAGCTTGCCGCCGAGCCGCCACGGAAGGTTCTCGGGGGTGACCGGGCTCAAGCCCCACGGGGCCGCGGCCTGTTCGCGGATCGTGCCGGTCACATCGTCCAGCAGTCCGGGCTGGTAGCCGCCGATCTCCTGCCAGGCCACGCCCGCGACCAGCTCTTCCGGTAGACCGGCGTTCTTGGCCGCCGCCCGCAGGACCTCCTTGTTCTGGGAGATCCAGTCGGCGTGCTGGCCGTCCGTGACCAGGGGGATCCAGTAGTTGTCGGCGGCGTCCCCCGGCAGCCCGGCGACCCGCAGCCGGATGTCGCGCAGTTGTGGGGAGATCGGGGTGTCCGGCCCCACGGGGCCGGTCATGTCCTTCTTCGGGCCGCTGCCCGGCAGCTGGGTCAGGGGGTTGGCGCGGGCCTCCGCCGCCTCGCGGCGCATGTCGGCCATGGCCGCGTAGAGGTCGACCCCGCTCGCACCGCCCTTCAGGCGGAACTCGGGCAGGAGCTCGTACGCCTGCTTCAGCGCGTGGACGCACGAGCTGCGCGCCTCCTGCTCGGTGGTCTTCGCCAGCTGGAAGTTGCCGCCGGCGTCGTCGTGGAGGCGGTTGGCCTCGTCACGGATGTCGTCCACGTCCATCGTGAGCTCGGCGAGACCGTCGAGGAAGCCGGTCGTCGCCCGCATGTCCTCCCACTGGCACATCGGCTCCGCCTCCTGGGCCGTGCGGGTGATCGCGGTGCCCTTCGTGGCGATCAGCGCGGCGAGCTTGCGTTCGGAGCCCTTGCCGTTCGCGTAGTGGGACTTGGCGGTCGTCAGGGCCGCCGCGTAGGCGTGCAGGGCGCTCGCGGCCTTGTCGTAGCCCTCGGCGATGTGCTGCACGAGCTGCCGCGCTTCGGACAGGCGCGAGGTGAAGGCGTGGCTGCCGTCGCTGTGCCACTCCGTACCGGTCTCGGCGCGCCGGGCGGGCTCCTCGACCTGGACCAGCAGGTTGCGCAAGCGCTTGAACTCGGCGGCGTTGCGCTCGACCAGCGCCGGGTTGCACTCCTCCAGGAACTGGACGTCCTTGCGGTGGCTGAGTCCGCTCACTTGGCCTCCGGTTTCACGTACTGCCCCGATTCGAGGAGGCCCGCGAGGAAGGACCGGGCGGTGCCGTCGTCCACCCGGGCGAAGTCGGTGCCGGTCGTCTTCAGACGGGTGGCCAGGGCGGCGAGCAGGCTGATCGTGTCCTTGAACTGGTCGTCGGCGAACTGGGCGAAGCGCAGGACCTGCGCCGAGACGTCGGCGTGGGCGCGCGGGGCGCGGGCCATCGTGCTGGCGTCGCCGTCGGGCCGGCCCTCGTGGAGCAGGGCGGCGATCTCGATCAGCAGGTTGGCGTTGCCGTTGATGGAGGCGGCCCCGGCCTCCAGGCTCCCGGCGGGGCTCCCCGGCACGCTGCCGTCCGCCGGCGCGTGGTTGAGGCGCATGACGGGTGACTGCTGTGCGAGGGCGGCGGCCTTGTGTTCGGCCCATTCCGCGTCGAACGACATGTGTCCCCTGAATAGTTGATAACTGGACATGGCCAGAATCAGCTGGTCATGTGCATGCTAATACGGGGATTTCTGCATCCGGAACCTCGCGGTGCCGATATGGACCGGAGACGCGGTGGCCGGTCGTCCGGTTCCGCAACGCACCCACGGGGTGGGTCCGTAGTCACCCCTCGGCGATCAACTGACGTCGGCCGGCGGCCTGATGGCGGTACGGGAGATGTGCGCGGCGGCGCAGCTGATCGGCCGGCGCAACGCCCGCGCTCTCCGCTCCGGCCGCCCTGGAAGCCGCCGGGGGCGAAGGACGCGGGTGACGGCCGGCAGCGAGTCGGTGCACGTGGGCACCCGCACGGCGTGACGATCTTGCCGCTTGACCTTCGAATGATCTTCATAGCAGCATGACGTGCCGCCGACCGGGCACCCGGTTCCGTTGCTGATGAGGCGGAATTCTTCTTCGGCGCCCGCCGCGCCTGCGGCGCACGGCTACAGCAAGTGATGCGTACACGATGACCGTTCTTTCCTGTCGTGATGTGACCAAGAGATTCCGACGGCACTCCGTGCTGGACGGGGTCAGCCTGAGCCTGGAAGCCGGTGAGATCGTCGGCCTCCTGGGCCTCAACGGCGCCGGTAAGACCACCCTCATGCGCGTGATCACCGGGCTCGTGCGGCCGAGCTCCGGTGACGTCCGCCTGTTCGGGGAGCCGCTGCCGATGCGGCCCGCGCAGCTCGCCCGGATCGGCGCCGCGCTCGACGCGCCGTCGTTCCCCCGCTGGCTCACCGGTCGTGCGGTCCTGCGCATGCTGCTCGAAAGCACGGGACGCCCCGACGGCGGCCGTACCGCAGCGGTGCTGGAACGGGTGGGTCTCGCCCACGCGGGCGACAAGCGGGTCGGGACCTACTCCCAGGGAATGAGGCAGCGGCTCGCACTCGCCGCGGCCCTGCTGAAGAAGCCGGACCTGCTCGTCCTCGACGAACCCACCAACGGCCTCGACCCGGAGGGCCTGCGGATGGTTCGCCGCATCGTCGCCGAGGAATCGGCCCGCGGCGCCGCCGTCCTGGTCTCCAGCCACCAACTCGACGAGATCCAGCGCACCTGCCACCGCGTGATCATGGTGGCGGACGGCCGGGTGGCCGCCGCCGGAACGCTGGAACAGATGGGCTACGACCCCGCCGGCGGACCCGACGCCTTCGAGGACTGGTTCTTCGCGCTGGTCGGTCACCGCGGCGGAGGCGCCCGATGACGCCCTTGGTCCTCGGGGAGTACCGTCGGCTGTGCCGCCACCCCCTGGCGATGACGCTCGCCGTTCTCTTCGTCCTCGGATCCCTCTACTGCGCGCTCGGCAGCCAGAGTTCCGCTTCGGCGAGTCTCGCGGCCGTCCGCAACAACATCGAGACGGTCGCCCAGGGGTGCGGGACGGCCCTGAACACCCCCGAGCAGAAGGCCCGCTGCCTGAAGGACGTCCCCCACGACCTCACGGTGCTGCGGCAGTACGAGGTGACCTTCACCGAGTACGGCCGTCGGGCGGCCAACGGCCAACACCCCGTGGCCGCTTTGACCTGGACCACGAAGCTCGCGACGTCCGTCCCGGGACTGGTGCTGGTCGTCCTGGTGGCGGCGTTCTTCGTCGCGGGCGAGTGGAGCCGCGGGAGCATCGTCGCCCGCCTCCTCTACGAGGCCCGGCTCGGCCGCTTGCTGACCGCCAAAGCGGTCGCGGTCTGGATGTGGATGCTCACCCTTGTCGCCGTCTCCTCCGCCGTCACGGCGACCGTCGGCGTGCTCTACGCCCGCTCGGCGTTCCCGCTGCCCTCTCCCGGTCCCCTCGGGCGGGTCCTGGTCGAGACGGCCACGGTCCTCCTCGCGGGCGCCGCGGTCCTCGCGGGTGCCGCGGCCACCGCCGTGGTGCTCGGGGCGCTGCTGCGCCTGCCCCTGCGCACCGCCCTCGTGGGCGTGCTGCTCCTCGCGCTCGTGCTGCAGACTTCCGGGCTCCCCGGCGTGGGCGCGTGGTTGCCCGGTGGCGCACTCTCCGACCTGGTCGGATTCGGGGGAGTCGACAACGTGTGGGATCACATCTGGATCTCCACCGATCCGTCGACGGCGCCCGCCCCGCTGCGGGCCGTGCCGACGCTCGTCGGCATCGCCCTGCTGTGGGCCGTCCTGCACCGCCGTTCCCGGACCCGGGACCTGGTGTGAGCGGGACCGCCCGCGCAGGGCGCGCACGCTCTCGCAGGGGAATCGTCTGGACGGGCGAGTTCCGGGTCCTCCGGGTGCCTCCGGTGTACCTGACCGCCGTGCTGCTGATCGTGGCCACGGCGGCCGCGAGCGCCCAGAAGTGGTGGAGCGGTGCGGAGTTCGGCTTCCAGCACCCCACGGTGGGGGCCCTGGTCGAACCCGCGTCCGCGCTGCGCGCCGCGGCGTGGCAGTCCGCCACCCTCGGCGGGCTCTTCCTCGCCACGGTGATCGTGACGCTCGGAGGGGCCCAGCTCATCGAGAGCGGCACATGGGGTGCGCTCCGGCTGTACGAGAACCGGAGCCACGTCCTCTACGGGCGCAGGCTCTGCGCCGCCGTCGTGTTCCTTGCGGTGGTGCAGTTGCTGAACGGCCTGACCCTGTGGGCCGTCATGCGGGTGATGGCGTTCCTCCGGCCGGCCCCGACACTGCCACCGAACGCCTTCGACACCGGTACGCCCGCCCTCGACGTGGTCGACGCCGGATCGGCCGGCTGGGCCGAGGCGTTCACCGCCACGGGCGGAGCCCTGCTCGTGCAGACGCTGTACCTCTCGCTCGGGTGGTGCGCCGCGGCGCTGCTGCGCAACTCCATCGGAGCCCTGGCGCTGGGCATCGGCCCCTGGCTCGTGACCGCCCCCCTGCTGCTCCTCCCCGTCGGCCCGTTCGTCCCCCACTCGTGGATCGCCGACCTGATGTCCCTGCCGGGTGAGGCCCAGTACCGCCTCTACTTCTGGTCCCAGGCCCCATCGGAGTCCTCGTCGGCGCTCAGCGCGGTCCTGGTGGCCGGCTGCACCGCGGCCGCCGCCTTCCTCGCCCCGCTCCTGCTCCGCTCGGAGCGCGTGCTCCGCCCCGTCGACTGACTTCCGGCTGCTCGGGCCGCGTCGCGGGGGTCCGCGACGCGGCCCGGGGCGGCGTCGGGGTGGTCGCGAGGGCCCTGTCCGCAGACCTCCCCGAGCGGATGCGGCGCCCCGCGGCCGGGCTCGCGTACCGCCTCACCGAGCTGCTCCCGCCGCACCCGCCCCCGCTCCCGGCGGCCCCGGCGGGCCGGGACGACAGACGGCCGGACCCGTTGCAGAACTGCAGCGGCTGCGACCACGCCTTCCGCGCCCCCGCCCCGGCCGCTGCCGGAACTGCCCGCCGGAGGAGGACGCGGCGGCGGCGTGAGCGGGTCCGGGCCCGCCGGCTTCTTCCGCCGGCTTCCTCAGCCGGCGTCCGCTTCCCGCTCGACCGTGCTCGTCAGGAGCCGGAGGCGCGGATCGAGCCGGTGGTCGGGCCGCTGGGGTCGCCGACGAAGCAGGTGACTTCGCGATCGCCGAGGAGCCAGCTGGCGGCCTGCGGGTAGTAGTAGTAGATCTCCAGCTTCTCCGAGACCTTGGGGTCGTTGCCCACGTACGAGGTGAGCGCGGTGCCGCTGCACTTCTCCTCGGCGGTCGCGGTGACCTTCTCCGCGCCCGGGTACGTTCCGGGGTCCAGCTTGAAGACCGCGTACGCCTCGCCCTTGTGCGGCTGGGTGCAGGGCACGATGGTCACCGAGCGGGCGGCCTGGGTGCCCTCCTCGTCGCCGTACTGGGCCAGATCGTCCTTCGTGTTGAAGCAGTCGCCCTTGCGGATCTCGGTCAGGTTGCTGGAGCCGGGCTTGCTGGAGCTCGGGCCGTTGGTGGCCGGTCCGGTGGCGGTCGGAGCGGTGGCGGTCGGTACGGTGAACGGCCTGGTGGTGTCGCGCTTCTTCGGGGCGTCGTCGCCCAGCGATCCGAGGACGCCGAGGGCCACGAGGACGATCGAGAGCACCATGGCCAGGCTGTGGATGACGATCGCCGCGATGGCGAGGCCCTTGCCCTTCTCACCGCGGGCCTTGATCTGGGACAGGGCGATGATGCCGAGGATCAGCGGGACCAGCGGGATCCCGCAGACCAGCGCCATGACGAACGCGACGATGGCCAGCGTGTTGGTCTTCTGCGGCTGCGGCGGGTGCCAACCCTGCGGTCCGGCGCCGAACGGCGGCGGACCGGGCTGCCCCGGCTGTCCGTACGGTCCGGGCTGTCCGTACGGACCGGGGGAGGACGGGGGCTGCGGAGGTATGGACATGCGTGTGGAGCTCCTTGCTCAGAGGGTGGGACGCAACAACGGTCCGGCAGTCGCAACGCACCGACACATGCCTGCCCGCGGTCTTTATGCCGCGCCTACGCTACCTTCCGCTGCCGACAGTCCGTGGGCTGCCCGTCCCCGTGATCCCGCGCTCCTGACCGGCCCGTCGGGCGGCGGCCGTGGCGCGGTGCTGGCCGGGGCGGGTTCCGTGGACGCGGTGGAAGGCCACGCTCAGGCCGAACGCGCTGCGGTAGCCGACCTGGCGGGCGATCGACTCCACCGTGTCCTCGGTGCGTACGAGCAGGTCGGCCGCCAATGCCAGGCGCCAGTCGGCCAGATAGGCCATCGGCGGCCTGCCGACCAGGTCCGGCCCGCGACGGGGTCGCCGAGCGCCCGGTACCACCCGGGCGGATCGGCCTCGGGGCGGGCGAACCACTCCCGCAGGGTGGACAGCAGCAGGTCCAGGAGCCGGTCCAGGACGGGCTGTTGGCCGGGGTCGTCCCGGCCGATCTCCAGGGCGGTGAGGTCCAGGACGGGTCCGGGCCCGCCGTCGTGGCGCACGACGCGACGAGCACCCGGGGGAGCGCGCTCAGCAGCCGCTCGCAGACCCGGCCGCCCACCTGGTAGTTGCCGGTGAGCAGGACGGTCGGGCCGTCCGTGCTGTTCCCACAGGTGCGCAGGCCCAGCAGGACCTGGAGCGTTGGACGCTCGGACATGTATCTGAGCGGGACGACCATTTCGCGTCCGGGCGCCGCCGGTTTGACTGGTCACATGACGACGACGAAGAACAACACGACGGCCACCAACGCGACGACCAACGCGACGACCAGCGCGACGACCAAGCCGATCCTGGTCCTGGGGAGCACCGGTAAGACGGGGAGCCGGGTGGCCGCACAGCTGCGGCAGCGCGGCCACGCGGTCCGGGGAGCCTCCCGCAAGGGGCCGGTCGCCTTCGACTGGACCGACGAGAACACCTGGGAGCGGACGCTGGAGGGGGCCGGCGCGGCCTACCTGGTCGACTCGCAGCTCCCCGACGCCGCCGAGTCGATGCGCGCCTTCGGCAAGCTGGCCGTGGCCTCCGGTGTCGAGCGGTTGGTGCTGCTGTCCGCCCGCGACTGGGTGGTGCCGGAAGGCGAGGAGAAGCTCCCCTGCGAGCGCGCGGTCCGCGAGTCCGGCGCGCAGTGGACCATCCTCAAGCCGTCCTGGTTCTTCCAGAACTTCAGCGAGGACCCGTTCATCCGGGGCCAGGTCCAGGGCGGCGAGCTCGTGATGTCGACCGGGGACGGCGTCGAGCCGTTCATCGACGCCGAGGACATCGCCGAGGTCGCCGTGGCCGCCCTCACCGAAGAGGGGCACGGCGGGCAGGCCTACGAGCTGTCCGGCCCGCGGCTGCTGAGCCTGGACTCCGTGGTCGACGAGATCGCCCGGGCCACCGGCCGGGTCATCACCTACCGTCCGCTCCCGGCGGACGAGTTCGCCGCCTACGCCGTGGAACAGCACATGCCCGAGGAGTTCGTCGGGCTGCTCAACCTGCTCTACGGCTGGATCGCCGAGGGCCGCTTCGCCACCCTCGCGGACGGCGTGCAGCGGGTGCTCGGCCGGGAACCCCGTGACTTCGAGGACTACGTGCGGACCGCTGCCGCAGCCGGGGTGTGGGGCGGTGGCGGTGGCGTGGAGCGTCCGTGAAGAACGGCTCCAGGGGCTGGTCGGAGCGGGTGACCGCTACATAAATTACCGGCGGTAACACTCGTGCCGAGCCAAGGAGTGCGCCGTGGGAGCCGAGCTGAGGCCGGTCCGGGCCGTAGAACCGGTCGAACCCGTCAAGACCGTGATCGACGGAGTGGTCCGCGAGGTACGGGTGCCCGCGCTGGCGGGCCTCCCGGACCGGGGGTCCCTCGGAGACATCCCCTTCCAGAACGCCTGGGAGGCCCCCGGGGAGGCGGTGCTCGCCCGCAAGGACCGGGACGGCGTCTGGCACGACGTCCCGGCCGAACAGTTCGCGGCCGAGGTGCTCGCCGTGGCCAAGGGCCTGATCGCCGAAGGGCTCCGGGAGGGCGACCGGCTCGCCATCATGGCCCGTACGACCTACGAGTGGACCCTGCTCGACTTCGCCGGCTGGGCCGCCGGACTGGTCACCGTACCGATCTACCCGACCTCCTCCGCCCTCCAAGCACGCTGGATCATCCACGACTCCGGAGCCGTGGCCTGCGCCGTCGAGGACACCGCGCAGGCCCGGCTGATCAGCGCCGAGCGCGGCAACCTGCCCTGGCTGACCCACCTGTGGGAATTCGACACCGGCGCGGTGGCCCGGCTGGTCAAGGCCGGGGAACGCATCCCCGACGCGGTGGTCCACCACCGTCGGGCCGCCCGCACCCCGGACTCCGTCGCCACCCTCATCTACACCTCCGGCACCACCGGGCAGCCCAAGGGATGCGTGATCACCCACGCCAACTTCTTCGCCCAGGTGGACAACGCGGTGGAGCTGCTGCACCCCGTCTTCAAGTCCGTCAGCAAGGACCCCGCCTCCACCCTGCTGTTCCTGCCGCTCAGCCACGTCTTCGGGCGGATGGTGGCCGTCGGCTGCATGCGGGCCCGCGTCAAGCTCGGGCACGCGCCCAGCATCCAAACCGAGGACCTCCTCGCCGACCTCGCCGGCTTCCGGCCCACCTTCCTCCTGGCCATCCCCTACGTACTGGAGAAGGTCTACAACACCGCCCGGGCCACCGCCGAGAAGATGGGCCGGGCCTCCTCCTTCGACCGGGCCGCCCGCATCGCGCAGCGCTTCGCCGAGATCGCCGAGGCCAGGAACCCCGGCCTCGTGCTGCGCCTCGCCCGGTCCCTCTACGACCCGCTCGTCTACCGGCGCATCCGGGCCGCGCTCGGTGGCCGCGTCCGCTACGTCCTGAGCGGCGGATCACCCCTGGGCCGGCGGCTCGCCGCGTTCTACACCGGCGCCGGCATCGAGGTGTTCGAGGGCTACGGGCTGACCGAGACCACCGGCGCGAGCACCGTGACCCCGCCGCAGCGGCCCCGCCTCGGCACGGTCGGCTGGCCGCTGCCGGGCACGGCCGTACGGATCGCGGACGACGGGGAGGTGCTGCTGGGCGGCGGCCACGTCTTCGCCGGCTACTGGAACGCCGCGCACGCGGCCCCGTACGGGAGCTGGCTGGCCACCGGCGACATCGGCGAGCTCGACGCCGACGGGTACCTCACCATCACCGGCCGCAAGAAGGAGATGATCATCACCTCCGGCGGCAAGAACGTGGCTCCGGCGCCGCTGGAGGACTGGCTGCGGGCCCATCCGCTGGTCGGCCAGTGCATGGTGGTCGGCGACAACCGGCCCTACATCACCGCACTGATCACCCTGGAACCCGACGGGCTGCAGCACTGGCGCCAGATGCACAAGAAGCAGAACGTGCCGATGCGCGAGCTGGTGCGGGACGAGGAACTGCGGGCGGACCTCCAGCGGGCGGTGGACGAGGCGAACCGGCTGGTCTCACGGGCCGAGTCGATCCGCCGCTTCACCGTCCTGGCCGCCGATTTCACCGAGGCGCGCGGCCACCTGACCCCGTCCCTGAAGCTCCGGCGGGGCGCGATCGCCCGGGACTACGCGGACCGGATCCAGGAGCTGTACCGGGGGCCGCGCGAAGCCTGAGCAGCGGCCACCGAGGAGCCGGTCTATGGTGGACAGATGGGTCCGGGGGGCCGCCCGAGGAGGGCGCAGTGCACCGTTCCCGAGTCCGTAGGTCCATAGCCGCGGGCGTGGCCGCCGGTGCGATGCTCCTGGCCTCGCTGGGGGCGGCCCCGGCGCCCACTCCCACACCCGCGTCGAGCCCTGTGCCCAGCTCTGTGCCCAGCCCTGCGCACAGCCCTGTGCCCGCCGGGGGCGACGATCCCCTGGCCCGGTTCCACGCCCAGCGCGTCCGCTGGGGCGCCTGCCCCGAGAAGCCGGTGCCCGCCGAAATGCGGTGCGCGGTCGTGGAGGTTCCGCTCGACTACGCGGCCCCGGGCAAGGGCACGGTCAAGCTGGCCCTCGGCCGGCTCCCCGCCACCGACCCGGACCGACGCATCGGCTCGCTCCTGATCAACTTCGGCGGCCCCGGCGCCCCGGGCCTGGCCGGCCTCGCCCTCGATTCCAAGGCGTTCGCCGACCTCGGCGAACGCTACGACCTGATCGGCTTCGACCCCCGCGGCGTGGGCCACAGCGACCCCGTCTCCTGCGGCGGCGGCACCGGCGATACCGCAGGAGACCCGTACGCCGACACCGCCACGGCGATGGCCGCCCTGCGGGACGAGGTCAAGCGCTGCGAGCGCAACTCCGGCCCGGTCCTCGCCCACATGGGAACCGTGGACGTCGCCCGCGACATGGACGTGATGCGCCGCGTCCTCGGGGACCAGAAGCTCAACTTCCTCGGCTTCTCCTACGGGAGCCGGCTCGGCGCCGTGTACGCCGCCCTGTTCCCCCGGGACACCGGCCGCATGGTCCTGGACGGCGTCGACACCCTCACCGAACCGCTGATGGAGCAGGCGCTGGTATCGGCCCGCGGCCAGCAGCGGGCCCTGGACAACTTCCTGACCTGGTGCGCCCACCAGAACGGCTGCGTCTACGGGACGAACACCCGCACGGCCAAGGAGAAGGTGGCCGCCCTGGTGGAGCGGGCCGACACGGAGCCGCTGGTCGGCGACGACGGCACGGCGGTGGGCGGCCTGGTCATCGTCCTCGCGATAGGCCAGGCCCTGTACTCGCCGAGCACGTGGCCCGCGCTCGCCAAGGCGCTGGCGCAGGCGGAGCGCGAGCACGATCCGGCCGGGATGCTGGCGCTGCTCGGCCTGGCGGCGGAGCCGACCGACCCGACGGACCCCACGGACCCGACCGCCCCGCCAGACCCACCGGAGCCGACCGACCCGGCCCAGGCCGGCGGATCCGATCCGGTGCCCGCCGACAACCTCGCCGCCGCCCTCGCCGCCGTGACCTGCGCCGACGACCCGGACCGGTCGATCGAAAAGTTCAGCCCGGCCGCGTTGGAGAAGGAGATCGACGAACGGGCGCAGGAGTTCCTCGAGGTCTCGAAGGTGTTCGGGGTGCCACAGCTGTTGTCCGTACTCACCTGCTACGGGCGGCCCGCCGGCACCGACTTCATCCGCAAGATCGACCACCCGGGAGCACCGCCGATGCTGCTGGTCGGCACCCGCGGCGACCCGGCGACGCCGTACGAGTGGACGGAGGAGACGGCCGAGCGGCTGGGCTCGACGGTGATCGTGGACCACAAGGGCGAGGGCCACACCGGCTATTCCAGCTCGCGCTGCGTCCAGGAGTACGTCGACGACTTCCTCCTCTACGGCCGCCTCCCGTCCGGAACCCGCTCCTGCCCCGCCGAAGACTGAACCGCCGCGTGCCACTCCACAACGCGTCCTGGGCCCGGACCACCCCGACACGCTCACCTCTCGCAACAACCTGGCTTCTTGGCTGGGGCAGACCGGTGACGTTCGGGAAGCGGCCAGGATTCTTACCCAGCTAGCAGCGGACCGTTCACGCATTCTCGGCCCAGACCATCCTGACGCCGCTGTTACCCCGGCGAACCTCGCGCATTGGGTGGGCGTCAGCCTCGAGGCGAGCACGCAGCCGGCAGAGCGCCCTTGGGGCGGGCGGCAATCTGGCCCACGCCCGGTCCACGCACGATGATGCTGCGTGGCGGAGCGGCCGCGTCGGGCGGGGTTGGCGTGGGTATTCGCCATCCGAGGGACCGAGGGGGCGGGGCGTGGTGCGACGGCGTGTGCGGGTGGTGGGGCGGGGGGCCGCCGGAGTCGGGGTGGTGGTGACCCTTGCCCTCGCCGGGTGGTTGACGTGGCTGTTGCCCGGGCCGCAGATGGCCGCCGTGCTCGGGTTCGGGCCCGTCGACGGGGTCGTCTCCATCCAGGAGTGCTACGAGGCGAGCGACGCCGAAGGCTATGCGACGGGTACCGACTGCACCGGCCGGTACACCCCCCGCGGGTCGGACGGGCAGCCCCGCGACATCGTCCTGGACACGGCCGCCGACGAGTACCGGCCCGGTACCCGGGTGGAGGTCAGGACGGCGCGGGGGCGGGCGTACGAACCGTCGGGCAGCGCCGTGTTCCGCTTCGGCACCGTCATCGGCCTGCTGCTCGTGCCGTTCCTGGTGCTGGCGGCCTGGCTGTTCGCCTGCGCGCGCCAGGGCCGGGTGGCGGACGGCGAGGGCTACGTCTTCGTGGCCCTCGCCGGCCTGGTCGTCGCCATCGTGCCGGCCGCCGTCGCCGGGATCCTGGTCGAGATCGGCACGCTGATCTTTTGACTAGGCGGCCGGGCGGTAGGTGCACACGTGCACACCGGCCGGGCTGATCGCCGTGGAGACCAGTTCGAGCGTGCGCAGCCCGCCGTCGGCGGGGAAGATCGACTTGCCGCCGCCGAGCAGTACCGGCATGACCATCAGCCGGAGTTCGTCGACCAGGCCCTCGCTCAGCAGGGTGCGCACGAGGGTGGGGCTGCCCATGACCACCAGGTCGCCGCCCTCGGCCCCGCGCAGTTCCCGGATGTGGTCGACGGCCTTGTCGCCGGTGATGAGCGTGGTGTTGTTCCACGTCAGATCGGCCTCGCCCAGGGTCTGGGACACCACGTACTTCGGGACGGAGTTCATCCGGTCGGCGAACGGGTCGCCCGCCCGCTCCGGCCAGGCCGCGGCCATCGTCTGCCACGTGCGGCGCCCGAACAGCAGGGCCTCGGCGTTCTCCATCGCCTCGGTGAAGGAGCCGCCGACCACCTCCGGGTCGAAGAACGGGTGCGACCAGCCGCCGTGGGCGAAGCCGCCGTCGTCGTCCTCGCCCTGACCGCCCGGGGCCTGTACGACGCCGTCCAGGCTGATGAACTCGGTGATGACGATGCGCATGGGTCTGTTCCTCTGCCTCGGTCCGGTGTGTACGTAGGGGCGACTGCGGCGCTCCCCGCACTTCATCGCACCCGGCCGGACCTTGTCGAGTGAGCTGGATCACACCGGCGGCGGGGGCGGTAGAAAACATCTGTCATCGGGGCGATTCGGGCGGCGGTTCGGGGTGCCTGTCCATTCGGTCATGAGACCCGGGTGAAGCCGAGACGAATGGTGCGTCACATCTCGCGGAGCGACGGCGAGTCGGGGGCGAATACCTGATAGACAGTGGATGTTCACGGCTCGACCAGCCATGTACGTTCGACGGCTCCTTGGGGGGATCGCCGCACCGTGAAGCCGCTTCACCGCCACCTCGTCAACACCTCGCGCAAGGTCCTGTGCACGGCCGCGCTCGCGGCCAGCCTGACCACCGCCGCGGTCGTGACCAGTCCTTCGACCGCCGATGCGGGGGAGTCCGAGCCCACTCCGGACAGTCCGCAGGCCGCCGACCGCGGTGACGCCCGGCTGGACCTGCCCGACATCATCGCCGACCCGCCGCCCACCGGGGTGGGTGCTCCGGAGGCGGCCAGCGGGATACCCGCGACCGCCCTCGACGCCTACCACCGTTCCCAGGTGTCGGTGGCCGCCGCGCTCCCCGGCTGCAAGCTGCCCTGGGAGCTGCTCGCGGGCATCGGCCGGGTGGAGTCCGTCCACGCCTCGGGCTACGGGCTGAAGGCGGACGGTTACACCGAGAAGCCCATCCGCGGCCCCCGGCTCGACGGCAACGGCTTCGCCGAGATCCGGGACACGGACAAGGGCGAGTGGGACGCGGACGCGGCGTACGACCGGGCAGTCGGCCCGATGCAGTTCATCCCGTCCACCTGGCGCACCTGGGGCGCCGACGGCAACGGCGACTCCAAGCGCGACCCGAACAACATCTACGACGCGGCACTGGGCGCGGGTCTCTACCTGTGCGCGGGCGACCGCGACCTGTCCAACGCGGCCAAGCTCGACCAGGCGATCCTCAGCTACAACAACTCCCGCGAGTACGTGAACACCGTGCTCGGCTACATGCGCCAGTACCAGGCCGGTGGCGCCGGCGAGGTGCCGAACCCGCCCGTCGGGGACTACCCGACGCAGCCGCCGGGCACCCTGCCCACCCCGCGCGTGCCGGTCACGCCGTCGAACCCGGTGACGCCGACGCCCACGCCGACGCAGACCCCCACCCCCAAGCCGACCCCGACTCCCACGCCGACCCCGACGCCGACCCCCACGCCGGAGCAGCCGAAGCCGGCCACCCCGCGCCTGGCGGAGCTGACGGTCCTCGGCGGCCCCGGGCTCACGGCCGAGGCCGGTGCGGCCTTCGCGGAGGTCCCGCGGGTCAAGGTGCTCCTCAGCGACGGCAAGCCCGCCGTCAACCAGGAGGTGGTCTTCGCGGTCGAGGGGGACACCACCGGCGGCACCCGGTTCGGGACGGCGGACTCCCTGGTGGTCAAGGCCGGCGCCGACGGCATCGTCGCCGCGCCCGGGCTCAAGGCGGGCCCCAAGGCCGGCACCTTCACGCTGCGGGCCTCGGCCTACGACCCGCAGGGCAGGATCACCGTGCAGTTCGAGGGCAAGGTCACGGTGACGGTCGCGGACAAGCTGGCCCCTGCGGGTGACGCGAAGCAGCGGGAGGCCGTCGCCGGCAAGAGCTTCACCGGCGTGGAGGTCTTCGCCACCGCCGGCGGGAAGGCCGTCGCGGGCACGGAGGCCGTCGCCGACCTGGTCGTGAAGGACGCGGACGGCAAGTGGGTCCCGGTGGACCCGCAGACCGCGAAGGGCCCGTTCTTCAAGGACGAGGCCGGGAAGCCGGTCCTCGGCCGGCTGCTGGCCAAGTCGGGTGCCGACGGCAAGATCGTCCTGCCGGAGCTGTTCACCACGGACGTGGCCCCGGGCACCTACTTCGTGCGCCTGACCACCAAGGAGAAGGTGACCCTGGTCCTGGAGCTCAAGATCACGGCTCCGGCCACGACCCCGGCTCCGGCCACGACCCCGGCCACGACCCCGAACCCGGCCGCGGTTCCCGCGAAGGAGCCGGCCCGCCCCTGAGGCCGTACGCCAGTGGCCCCCGGCACCGTTCGCACGGTGCCGGGGGCCACTGCGTCGCCCCACCTGGCCGCTGGACGGCCGGGGCGCAAAGGCAGGAGCCCTGCCGGATCTGCTCGCGCAGAGGGGACAGGGCTCCTTGGGTACTACTTTTCCAACCCGCGAGAGTTGGCCCAGGCGACTAGGCCGGGGTGACGTTCTCCGCCTGCGGGCCCTTCGGACCCTGCGTGACGTCGAAGTTCACCGTCTGGTTCTCCTCGAGGGAGCGGAAGCCAGAGGCGTTGATCGCGGAGTAGTGGACGAAGACATCCGGGCCGCCGCCGTCCTGGGCGATGAAGCCGAAGCCCTTTTCAGCGTTGAACCACTTCACGGTTCCGGTAGCCATGAGCCCTCCTATGGGCCAAAGGGTCGCCCTGCTCCAGAACCTGCTAAGAAGTCTGAAAACTACAAAAGCCTGCGGGTCACATTCTCCGCAGGCCTCGTACTGCAAGGGAAACCAAACTGCAACTTGCGTCGAGCCTAGCACGCACCCTGCGGCCGAGACCAGAGGGAAAGATCACGTCACCCGGACGTTTGAGACCCGCCGCAAGGCTGACGTAGACCCGGCCGCTAGTCTCGCGATGTGGACGTCTATCGCAGCCGGCCCCGTGTCGGCCACATTCAGTTCCTGAACTGCCTGCCCCTCTACTGGGGGCTGGCCAGAACCGGCACTCTGCTGGACCTGGAGCTGACCAAGGACTCCCCCGAGAAGCTCAGTGAGCGCCTCGTCCAGGGGGACCTGGACATCGCCCCGATCACCCTTGTGGAGTTCCTCCGCAACGCCGACCAGCTCGTCGCCTTCCCCGACATCGCCGTCGGCTGCGACGGTCCGGTGATGTCCTGCGTGATCGTCTCGCAGGTCCCCCTGGAGCAGCTCGACGGAGCCCGCGTCGCGCTCGGCTCCACCTCTCGTACGTCCGTACGCCTCGCCCAGCTGCTGCTTTCCGAGCAGTACGGGGTACGCCCCGACTACTACACCTGCCCGCCCGACCTGAGCGTGATGATGCAGGAGGCGGACGCGGCCGTACTGATTGGGGACGCCGCCCTGCGCGCCTCGCTGCACGACGCGCCCCGGCTCGGGCTGACCGTGCACGACCTCGGCCACATGTGGAAGGAGTGGACCGGGCTGCCGTTCGTCTTCGCCGTCTGGGCCGCCCGCAAGGACTACCTCGCCCGCGAGCCCGCCGTCGTGCGGGAGGTCCACGAGGCCTTCCTCTCCTCCCGGGACGTCTCCCTGGAAGAGGTCACCAAGGTGGCCGAGCAGGCGGCCCGCTGGGAGGCCTTCGACGCGGAGCTGCTGGAGCGGTACTTCACGACGCTCGACTTCCGCTTCGGTCCCGAACAGTTGGCCGGCGTACGTGAATTCGCGCGCCGCACGGGATCGACGACCGGGTATCCCGCGGATGTCGACGTGGAGCTGCTGAGCACGGTGGTCCAGGAGTGCTGACCGGGTTTACCCCGCGGTAGTCCAAAGGGTGGACGGGCGAATGTGAGGTTTACCGGGAATTCTCGCCCTTTTCGCATTCCTCGCCCCGGGGTGGAAATGCAAAGGGGTGACTGCGCTCCTTCCCCCGCCCGCCCCGGCACCGCCTAGGCTGCTGCTCGGCCGGGTGGCACAAGGCGCCCGGGATCACGGGGAATTGGGGGACGCGATGCAGCCGCTCGAAGCCGGTGAGCCGCGGACCATCGGCGCCTACCGGCTGCTCGGCCGGCTCGGCGCGGGTGGCATGGGCCGGGTCTACCTGGGGCGCAGCGCGGGCGGCCGGACCGTCGCCGTCAAGATCGTGCACCCGCACTTCGCCACCGACGAGGAGTTCCGGGCCCGGTTCCGCCGCGAGGTGGAGGCGGCCCGCCGGGTGGGCGGCGAGTGGACCGCGCCGGTGCTGGACGCGGACCCCGGGGCCCCGGTGCCGTGGGTGGCCACCGGATACGTGGCGGGGCCCTCACTGGACCGTGCGCTGGCCGCGCACGGCCCGCTTCCCGAGGTCTCGGTACGGGCCATCGGCGCGGGGCTGGCCCGCGCCCTGGTGGCCGTGCACGGCCTGGGCCTCGTACACCGGGACGTGAAGCCGTCGAACGTGATGCTCACCCTCGACGGGCCGCGGCTCATCGACTTCGGGATCGCGCGGGCCACGGACGGTACCGCCTCGCTGACTTCCACCGGGGTCTCCATCGGCTCGCCCGGCTACATGTCGCCCGAGCAGATCCTGGGGAAGGGGATCACCGGGGCTGCCGACGTGTTCTCGCTCGGCGCGGTCCTGGCCTTCGCGGCGACCGGGCGGCCGCCGTTCACCGGGGACAACTCGGCCACCCTCCTCTACAAGGTGGTCCACGAGCCGCCCGAGCTGGGCGCGATCCCGGCCGGGGAACTGCGCGGGCTGATCGAGGCCTGCCTGGCCAAGTCGGCTGCGGAGCGGCCGACTCCCGAGGCGGTCGCGGCGGCCCTCGACGGGGCGCTGGGCGCCCCCGGTTGGCTGCCCGGGCCGCTGGTCGAGGAGGCCAGCCGGGCCGCCGTGGCCCTGCTGGACCTGGACGCCGATTCCTCCGAGGACGGTGCGGGAGGCGGGCCTGCCCCGGCCGGAGCCGGGGTCGCGGCCGCACCGGAGGCCGCGTCGGGCCCGGTCCCCTTCACCGCCGGGTACTACGCCCCCGCCGGCGCAGGCTTCGGGGCGCCGGACCCCTCGTACGGCGGCGGCGCCGGCCCGTACGCCCCGCCCGGCGCTCAGCCCGGGACGGCCGGCCCGTACGGGGGCCCGCCCACCGGCGGCTCCGGCCCCACGGTCGGTCCGTACGGGGGCGCGCCCACCGGTGGCTCCGGCCCGACGGCCGGTCCGTACGGCTCGCCGACCGCCGGTGGCGGGCTGCCCGGGCAGCGGACCCCCTCTGACGGGCGGCAGGTCACCGTCAGCGCCGCGGGGCGCCGGTTCAGCTGCACCGTCGTACTGGCCGCGGCGGCCGTCCTCGCGGTGCTGTCCGGCGGGATCTACTTCCTGGACCTGCTTCCGGGCCAGGGCGGCGACCAGCGGGACCTGGCCGACTCCGGCGGGCGGCCCTCCGCCTCCTCGCCCGCCCCGGGCGCCTCGGCGCCCTCGGCCGCGGCCACCGGCGCGAGCTCCGCACCGCCGTCCGGGACCCGTACCGACGTCCCCAAGGAGCTCATCGGCACGTGGAAGGGCACCGTCACCACCGCCCGCGCGCGGCTGACCACCGAGTTCGAGATCACCATCAAGGCCGGCAAGGTCGGTGAGGTCGTCGGCCGGGACAAGTCGATCCTCCCGCTCTTCGGCACCGACTGCAGCGGCGACTGGAGGCTCGCCTCGGCAACCGACCGCTCCCTCGTCCTGGACACCTCCGCCGGACCCAACCCGGCGCCCGGCGTGTGCTCCAACGGCTCCGCCGAGGAGCGCTTCACCCTCAACGAGAACGGGACGCTGCACTACAAGTCGGGCGATGCCCCGGCCGGAAACCCCGAAGGCGACCTCACGCGAAGCCCCTGAATCCCGTCGCCACCCCCTGGCGTAGGCTGGATCGGTCCGGACCTTGACACAGACACACCGCCGAAAGGTGACTCACCGGTGACCGACCAGGCCGTTCTCCAGTCTGTCCTCGACCGCGCCGCCGCGGGGGGCCGGATCACCAAGGAAGAGGCGCTCGACCTCTACCGCCACGCGCCGCTGCACGCGCTGGGCCAGGCGGCCGACGCCGTGCGCCGCCGCCGCTACGCCGGTACCGAGCACATCGCGACGTACATCATCGAGCGGAACATCAACTACACCAACGTGTGCGTCACGGCCTGCAAGTTCTGCGCCTTCTACGCGGCCCCCAAGGACGCGAAGAAGGGCTGGTCCCGCGACCTCGACGACATCCTGCGCCGCTGCGCGGAGACCGTCGAGCTCGGCGGCACCCAGATCATGTTCCAGGGCGGGCACCACCCGGACTACGGCGTCGAGTACTACGAGCACCACTTCTCCGCCATCAAGCAGGCGTTCCCGCAGCTGGTCATCCACTCCCTCGGTGCGTCCGAGGTCGAGCACATGGCCCGCATCTCGGGCGTCTCGGCGGAAGAGGCCATCCAGCGCATCCACGCGGCCGGCCTCGACTCCTTCGCGGGCGCCGGCGCCGAGCTGCTGCCGGAGCGGCCGCGCACGGCGATCGCGCCGCTCAAGGAGTCCGGCGAGCGCTGGCTGGAGATCATGGAGATCGCCCACAAGCTGGGCGTGGAGTCCACCTCCACCATGCTGATGGGCACGGGCGAGACCAACGCCGAGCGCATCGAGCACATCGCGATGATCCGGGACACGCAGGACCGTACGGGCGGCTTCCGCGCCTTCATCCCGTACACCTACCAGCCCGAGAACAACCGCCTCAAGGGCCGCACCCAGGCGACGATCTTCGAGTACCTGCGCATGATCGCGATCGCGCGCCTCTTCCTCGACAACATCGCCCACATCCAGGGCTCCTGGCTGACCGTCGGCAAGGAGGCGGGCCAGCTCTCGCTGCACTACGGCGCCGACGACCTCGGCTCGATCATGCTGGAGGAGAACGTCGTCTCCTCGGCCGGTGCCAAGCACCGCTCCAACCGCCAGGAGATCATCGACCTGATCCGCAAGGCGGGCCGCACCCCGGCGCAGCGCGCGACGACCTACGAGCACCTGCTCGTGCACGACGACCCGGCGAACGACCCGGTCGACGAGCGCGTGGTCTCGCACATCTCCTCCACCGCCATCGAAGGCGGAACGGCGCACCCCGAGCTGAAGCTCATCTCCACGAACTGACGACGCCCGCCGACCGATGCTGACGCTGCACACCGCCGAACTCCTGGTCACCGGGCCGGGTTCCGCGCCGCTGCCGGGCGGTGCGGTCCTCGTCGACGGCGACCGGATCGCCCGCGCGGGGTCGTACGAGGAGGTCGCCGCGGCCCACCCGCACGCCCGGACCCGCCGGTGGCCCGGGGTGATCACCCCGGGGCTGGTGGTGCGCGGGGCGGACGAGCTGCTGGAGCGCACGTACTACCCGGACGACCCGTACGAGGTCACCGAGCTCGGCGCCGACCCGATCCGGGGGGCGGCCGCGCTGGAGGCGCTCAAGATGACCGAGCCGCGGTGGGGCCACAGCGCCCGGCGCGGCACGCAGCGGCTGCTGGCCCGCGGGGTGGTGGCGGTCTGCGGCCGCTTCACGATCCCGGCGGTGCGCACGGCGGTGTCCCGGTCCGGGCTCACGATCCTGCCGCCCGCCGCCTACGAGGGGCTGCCCGCGCTGGATCCCTTCGCCGGCCGGGGCGCTGCGGCGGAGGCCTTCCACGGGATCCTGGAGGCGGGGGTTCCGGCGCGCTTCGCCGTCTTCGCGGTGGCGGACGAGGCCGAGTTGTTGGAGCAGGGTGCGACCACGTGCGTGGCCACGGTCATCGGGGGACGGCTGCTCCACCGTCGTCGCTGAGCCCGCTCCGTCTGCCACGGACGGTGTCCTCGGCGCACCGGGTGTCCTCGGCGCACCGGGTGTCCTCGGCGCGCCGGGTGTCCTCCCGGGCGAGGGCGGCCAGCAGGCAGGCCTGTAGGCGGCTGATGCCGCCCAGCTTGGCACGTATGTTGACCACGTGGAACTTGACCGTGCTGACGGAGAGTTGGAGTTCGACGGCGAGTTCCCGGTTGGAGGCGCCGGTGGCCAGGCACAGGAACACCGCCGACTCCTGATCGGTCAGCTGGGCGTCGGCGGGCCGGTCCCCCTCCGGTACGGAGCCGCCCGGCGCGGCGCAGCCCGGTGCCTCCTCGTGCGGCGTCCGTTCCTCCGCGCCCGGCTCCTCGTACGAGGGGAACCACGCCGGGACGCTGAAGCTGACGACGCGCACGTTTTCTCCTCGCCCCCGGGCGCCCGTCCTGTGACCGCCCCTCGTCCTATGAGACGGACGGACCGGACAGGTAGGTTCCCTTCGCGTCGTACGGCCAGGCGTTGGACTTGCAGCCGAGGAGCCCCTTGATCTGCTGCATCATCGCGGGGGCGGGCTTTCCGGGGCCCGGGCAGCTCTCGTGACCGCGGCCGAGGTCGTGTCCGACCTCGTGGTTGATGATCAGTGCCCGGTACTCCTCGGGCGTGCCGTCGAACTGCGGCGAACCCTCCTGCCAGCGCTTGAGGTTGACCACGACGGTGTGCCCCGTGCTGCAGTTGGTCTCGCCGATGAGCTCGGGCGTCTTCACGTCGCACAGGAGGTCCGTGGTTTTGGGCGTGGCGATCTTGATGGTGAAATCGACCGGCTGACCCGCCGCGACGAGCTGGAAGCCGTACTTCGGGTCCTGGGTCCAGCCGCGCCGGTCCCCGAGGATCGCCTCGACCGAGCGGGCGGCCGACTCCGGGTCGATCCCGCTGCCCTCCTCGACCTCCATCCGCCAGCGGCGCGCGGGCCCCTTGCCCTGCGCCTTGCCCGCGGTGGTGGAGGCCTTGAAGGCGCCCGGCTGGGTGGGGGTCGCGGAGCCGGTCGACGGCGTGGGCGAGGCCGGGGGAGACGCCGCGGGTGAGGCGGGCGGCTCGGGGGAGGGGGACTTCTGGCCGCCCTGGGGGAGCGCGTTCGCGGAACCGTCGTCGGATTCCCCGGCCGTCGGGTCCGGCTTGGCCGCGGTCCGGCCCGCGGCGGCCTTCGCGTCGTCGTCCTGGGGCAGCAGGGTGTACGCGGTGGCCGAGACCACGGCCAGTGCCGCCGAGCCGAGGACGATCGTGCGCCGCAGCCGCTTGCGCCGCTCGGCCCGGCGCTGGGCGCGCGGGCTGGTGCGGCTGGAGCGACCGGTGGAATGGCCTGGCGGCATCGTGAAGCTTCCTGTTCGCGGCGGCCACTACCGGATCGGCCACGATTCGGTCACCGATCCGGTGGGTGACCCTCACCGGGCCGCACCGTGTCAGTCAACGTGTCCGCCGGGGCGCGGCGTAACTGTCCTTCGGAACAGTTTCCGACACCCGTCCGGTGGGAAGGGGGGCCGGGGGTGGCGGAGCCCGCGCGGCCCGCGGGGGGCGGGGCCTGAGAGGATGGGGCGCGTACCCGCCGATCCGCATCGCACACCGAGGGGCGAACGCCAGTGACAAGGGCTTCCCTGGACAAGCAGCCGCACGAAGTCGCCTCCATGTTCGACGGCATCGCGGCGAAATACGACCTCACCAACGACGTCATCTCGCTGGGCCAGGCCCGGCTGTGGCGCAAGGAGGTCGCCAAGGCGGTCGGTGCGCGCCCCGGGCACGTGGTCCTCGACCTGGCCGCCGGAACCGCCACCTCCTCGCTGCCCTTCGCCGCCACCGGCGCGTACGTCGTCCCCTGCGACTTCTCCCTGGGCATGCTCATGGAGGGCAAGAAGAGGCACTCCTGGCTGCCGCTGACCGCCGGTGACGCGACGAAGCTGCCGTTCAAGGACGACGCCTTCGACACCGTCACGATCTCCTTCGGGCTGCGCAACGTCCAGGACACCGACGCCGCCCTGCGCGAGCTGTACCGGGTGACGAAGCCCGGTGGGCAGGTCGTCATCTGCGAGTTCTCGCAGCCCACCTGGGCGCCGTTCCGCACGGTCTACACGGAGTACCTGATGCGGGCGCTGCCGCCGGTGGCCCGCACGGTGGTGTCCGACCCCGACCCGTACGTGTACCTCGCCGAGTCCATCCGCGCATGGCCCGACCAGCCGGCGCTGGCCACCCTGCTGCAGAAGGCCGGCTGGTCCAAGGTCGCCTGGCGCAACCTCAGCGGCGGCATCGTCGCGCTGCACCGGGGCATCAAGGACTGACCGCCGTGCCAGACGTCGCGCCCGCGGACTACGGGCCCCTGCTGGAGCGGATCGCCGCCGACATCGCCCCGCTGATCGGCAGCGGCACTCCGGCCGAGTACATCCCGGCGCTCGCCGCCGTGGACCGGCGGCAGTTCGGGATGGCCATCGCCGACCTCGACGGCAACGTCTGCGGGGTGGGCGACTGGCGGGTCCCCTTCTCCGCCCAGTCCATCACCAAGGTCTTCGCGCTCGCCCTGGCCCTGGCGGAGGGCGGCGACAGCCTGTGGGAGCGGGTCGGCCGGGAGCCCTCCGGCAACCCGTTCAACTCGCTCGTCCAGCTGGAGTACGAAAACGGCATCCCGCGCAATCCGTTCATCAACGCGGGCGCCCTCGTGGTCACCGACCGGCTCCAGACCCTGACGGGCGACGCGAGCAGCGAGCTGCTGGAGTTCTTGCGGCAGGAGAGCCAGAACCCGGACATAGGGTTCGACGCCGACGTCGCGGCCTCCGAGCAGGAGCACGGCGACCGCAACGCGGCCGTCGCCCACTTCATGGCCTCGTACGGGAACATCGACAACCCGGTGCCCGCGCTGCTGGAGCACTACTTCTGGCAGTGCTCCATCGAGATGAGCTGCGCCGACCTGGCCCGCGCCGGGCGCTTCCTGGCCCGGCACGGGCTGCGCGCGGACGGCACGCGGCTGCTGACGCGCAGCGAGGCCAAGCAGATCAACGCGGTGATGCTGACCTGCGGGACGTACGACGCGGCGGGCGAGTTCGCCTACCGCGTCGGGCTGCCCGGCAAGAGCGGGGTGGGCGGCGGCATCGTCGCCGTCGTCCCGGGCCAGTGCACCCTCGCGGTGTGGAGCCCGGGCCTGGACGCCCGGGGCAACTCGGTGGCGGGCGTGGCCGCCCTCGACCGCTTCACGACCCTGACGGGCCTCTCGGTCTTCTGACGCGGGCCCGTGCGGCGCCGCTGCCGGGGGCGGAGCCCCGGGGGCGGGCGGAGCCCGGTCACTCGCGCCGCAGCGCCAGCTCGTAGCGCCGGGCCGGGTTCCCGGCCGGTGTGGTGAACTCCTGGGCCAGGGTCATGCCCAGACGCTCCGCCACCGCCACCGAACGCGCGTTCCGGGCGTCGATCATCGCCACCACGTGCGGGACACCGGCCGCCCGGACCCGTTCCAGCGTGGCCAGCGCAGCGGCGTACGCGTACCCCTGGCCCCACGCGGAGCGATCCAGCCGCCAGCCGATCTCGATCTCGCCGACGGGGCCCCACCCCTTCTCCCGGGGCCACGGCTGGGCGCCGGTGAAGCCGATCACCGCACCCTGCGCGTCCACCAGGGTCCACAGGCAGTAGCCCAGCTGGGCGTCGTGCATGCGCTGGCGCGCGGTGATCTCCTCGTACGCGGACAGTTCCGCGGGACCGCCCAGGAACTCCATGACGTCGGGGTCGGCGAAGGCCGCGTGCCAGGCGTGCGCGTCCTCGTCGGTGGGCACGCGGAGCTGTACGACGGGAAGCGGCCGGGTCGGCGAGGTGGTCATCGGAGGCACCCTTCGGATCGCGATCTTTCTTGCTGCATAGACTGCACATGTCCGGTGCCGCCTGGCACCCTATATCGAGCCTTCGGGAGATTCCGCAGTGACCGAGCTCCTCTCCGAACACTCCGCGGACGTGATCGTCGTCGGGGCCGGGCCCGCCGGCTCGACCACCGCCTACTACCTCGCCAAGGCCGGATTGGACGTCCTGCTGCTGGAGAAGACGGCGTTCCCGCGCGAGAAGGTCTGCGGCGACGGCCTGACCCCGCGCGCCACCAAGCAGCTGGTGGCGATGGGCATCGACATCTCCGAAGAGGCCGGCTGGCTGCGGAACAAGGGTCTGCGGATCATCGGCGGCGGCCAGCGGCTCCAGCTGGACTGGCCGGAACTCGCCTCCTATCCGGACTACGGACTCGTCCGAAAGCGTGACGACTTCGACGAGACCCTGGCCCGCCAGGCGCAGAAGGCCGGCGCCCGACTGTACGAGCGCTGCACCGTCGGCGAGCCGGTGCGCGACGCGCGCACCGGTCACATCACGGGCGTGCACGCGAAGCTGGGCGAGGAGAAGACCCCGGTCACCTTCCATGCCCCGCTGGTCGTCGCGGCCGACGGCAACTCCTCCCGGCTGTCCCTGGCGATGGGCCTGCACCGGCGCGAGGACCGCCCGATGGGCGTGGCCGTGCGGACGTACTTCACCTCGCCGCGGCACGACGACGACTACCTGGAGTCCTGGCTGGAGCTGTGGGACCGGCGCGGCGCGCAGGACCGGCTGCTGCCCGGCTACGGCTGGATCTTCGGCATGGGCGACGGCACCTCCAACGTCGGCCTCGGCATCCTCAACTCCTCCTCCGCCTTCAAGGAGCTGGACTGGCGCGAGGTCCTCAAGGCCTGGTGCGCCTCCATGCCGGAGGACTGGGGCTACACCCCCGAGAACATGACGCGGCCGATCCGCGGCGCGGCCCTGCCGATGGCCTTCAACCGGCAGCCGCACTACACCAAGGGCCTGCTGCTGGTCGGCGACGCGGGCGGGCTCGTCAACCCGTTCAACGGCGAAGGCATCGCGTACGCCATGGAGTCGGGCCAGATCGCGGCCGACGTCATCGTGCAGGCCCAGGCCCGGGCCACTCCGGCCCAGCGCGAACTGGCGCTGCACAACTACCCGAAGGTGCTCAAGGAGACCTACGGCGGCTACTACACCCTGGGCCGCGCCTTCGTGAAGCTGATCGGCAACCCGAAGGTCATGCAGATCGCCGCCCAGCGCGGTCTCACCCACCCGGTCCTGATGCGCTTCACCCTGAAGATGCTCGCCAACCTGACCGACCCGACGGGCGGCGACGCGATGGACCGCATCATCAACGGCCTCTCGAAGGTGGCCCCGAAGGCCTGATCCGACCGGTCAGCCGTCCGTACCGGTGTCCGTACCCGTGCCCGCTTCGGTGGGCGCGGGCACGTCCGCGTCCGGCTCCGGGCGGCCGTGGACGGTACGGACGCACCTGGCCAGCAGGACCAGCCCGCACACCAGCAGCGCCCCCGAGGCGGCCCAGCCGAGGCCCAGCGTGAGCGGGTGGCCGGGCTTGTGCCAGGGGCGGGCGGTGGTCAGCAGCCAGCCGCCCACCGCGAGCAGGCCGAGCCCGAGCGCGGCCGGGACCGCGGTGGGGTCGCCGGCGCCGTGGGACGCGTACGGCTTCGGGTTCACGGGGCCACCAGCTCCAGGCGCGGGTCGGGGCGGCCCAGACGGTCAGGCGCGCTCTTCCCCTATCTTCGCAGGGCCTCGGCCGGTTCGACACGGGCCGCCCGCCAGGCGGGATAGAGCCCGGCCAGCAGCCCGGTGACCAGACCGGCGAGCGGGGCCGCGGCGACGGTGGCCGGATGGATCACCGGGGTCCAGTCCCGGACGAGGGCGACGGCGACCACGGTCAGCTCGCCCAGCGAGGTCCCGACCAGCCCGCCGAGGGCCCCCAGGGCCGCCGACTCGGTGAGGAACTGGGCCGAGACGTGCCGCCCCCGGGCGCCGAGCGCCCGGCGCAGCCCGATCTCGCCGGTCCGCTCCAGTACGGCGACCAGGGTGGTGTTGGCGATCCCGACCGCGCCGATGACCAGGCAGATCCCGGCGAGCAGCAGGAAGAGCGCGCTCAGGTCGGCGGTGACGCCGGAGCGCAGCATCCGCGGATCGGGCGGCGGGACGGCCTTGAGGTACTCGGGGTGGTCGGGCCGCAGCGCGAGCGGGGCGAGGCCGGCGACCTGGCGGGCGGCGCCGAGTTCGGTGGAGATCAGCATGGTTGCGCCGCCGGGCGCGGGCGGCCCCCAGAGCTGCTCGGCGGTGGTGCGCGGGACGAGGACCGACATCAGGTGCTCGGGCCGGCGCCGGAGGTCCGCGACGATGCCCGCCACGGTGAAGGGCTCCTGGCCGATGTAGAGGGCGGGCCGGGTGGCCAGGGTGGTGATGCCCAGGCGGGCGGCGAGTCCGCTGCCGATGACGACGACGCGCTCGTGGCCGCGCTCGGCGAAGTCGTCGTAGAGCCGGCCCTGCTGGAGGGTCGGTACGAGGGCGGCAACGGCGCCGGGGGAGGCCGCGACGACGGCCGCGCCGGTGGTCGGGTCGCCGGCGCCGGACGGCAGGGGGCCGACCGCGGTGTGCGAGTCGAGCCGCACCGTCCACAGCACTCCGGCGTGCTCGATGCCCGCGACGGCGCGCAGCCGCTGCTCGGCGTCGACGGGGAAGGCGGTCCCGGCGAACTCGTCCTGCTGGGCGGCGACGTCCTCGATGCTGACCTCGGTGGCGGTCAGGACGTTGAACCTGGAGTCGATCTGCGAGGAGATGGTGGCCGTGAGGCCGAGCACGGCCACGAAGCTGCCCACGCCAAGGACGGTGCCGAGGGCAGTGAGCACGGCCCGGCCGGGGCGGCGCAGCATCCCGGCGACGGCCTCGGCGAGGGCGTCGCGCACGGACAGCCGGGTGGGTGCGACGGCGCTCAAGGATCCAGCCGCCCGTCGCGGATGGTGACGGTCCGGGCGCCGCGCCGGGCCACCTCGGGGTCGTGCGTGATGACGAGGACGGTCATCCCGGCTCCGTGCAGTTCGTCCAGCAGCCCGAGGACGGACGCGGCGTTCACGGAGTCGAGATTGCCGGTCGGTTCGTCGCACAGCAGCAGCGAGGGACGCCCGACCAGGGCGCGGGCGATCGCCACCCGCTGGCGTTCGCCGCCCGACAGCCGGCCGGGCACGGCGCCGGCCCGGTGCCCGAGACCGACCTGGTCGAGGGCCTCGCGGGCCCGTACGAGGCGCCCGGCGCGCGGGATTCCGGTGTAGAGCATGGCCAGGGTGACGTTCTCCAGGGCGGACCGGTGGGGGAGGAGGTGGAAGGACTGGAAGACGAAGCCGATCCGGCGCCCGCGCAGGGCGGTGCGCTCCCGGTCGGGGAGCGCGGCGGTATCGATCCCGTCGAGCAGGTACCGGCCGCTGGTGGGGGAATCGAGCAGTCCGGCGATGTTGAGGAAGGTGGACTTTCCGGAGCCGGAGGGGCCGACGACGGTGATGAAGTCGCCGCGCCGGACGATCAGGTCGCAGGGGTGCAGGGCCTCGACGGGCGGCGGCCCGGGGTAGGTGAGGCCGACCCCGCGGAGTTCGATCACGGGGCTCTCGTCGTCGTCGCTCGCGCTGCCCGGGCCGCCCGCGCCGCCGGAGGACGGCCGGGGCCGGAGGGACTGACGGGGCTCCCGAGACAGACGGGACAGGAGCCTCATTTGGTCTTCCCCCGGGTCTCGCGGGGTGCGACCCCGATCACCACTTTGGTTCCGGCGGCGAGGGCGCCGGCCCGGGCCGGGGTGACGGCCACGAAGCCGTCGCCGCTGGTGCCGGTCCGCACCTCGATGCGCCGCTGGGTGCCGTCGGCGGACACGGCGGTGACGACCGTACGCCCGTCCGCGCCCGCCGAGACGGCGGTGACCGGGACGACGAGCGCCTCTCCGTCGGTGGCGGCGGACTCGATGGTCAGCCGGACGTCCTGCCCGGCGAAGCCGGCGGGCAGCGGCTGGTCGGCGCGGACCACCATCCGGTAGCCGAGGTCGGCGCCACCGCCGCCGCCCGTGGCACCGCTCCCGCCGCCCTTGGGGTTCTGCCCGGGGTCCTGCTGCGGCTGCGGCTGCGGTCCGGCGGGCTGCGCGGCGGACCGCTCGGTGGCGACGACCGCCACCGTGCCGCGGACATCGGTGCCGGAGAGCTCGGAGGAGATCACCACGGTCATCCCGGCACGCAGCAACTGGCGCTTGTCGTCCTTGAGGTAGGCCTCGACGACGAGCTCCCCGCCGGAGAGCGTGAGCACCGGCCCGGACACGGGGGAGCCCGCGCGGGCGCCGACGGAGCTGACGCGGGCCGGGAAGGAGCCCAGGAACACGGTCTCGGCGGCGGGCAGCATCGGCCCGTCGGCGGCCTCGGCGGCCACGAGCGCGGCCCGGGCCTCGCCGAGCGCCTGCCGGGCCCGAGCGAGCTCCCGGCCGGAGCCGGGGCCCGAGCCCGGGCCGGAGCCCGAGCCACCGGAGCCGGGGCCGGAGCCCGGGCCGGAGCCCGGGCCGGAGCCGGAGCCGGAGTCCGAGCCGGAGTCCGAGCCACCGAAGCCAGGGCCGGAGCCACCGGGGCCCGGGCTCGCTGTTGCGCCGGGGCTCGGGGCGGCCCCGCCCTTGGTCGATCCGCCCTCCGCGGGCGCGCTTATGGAGCCGGTGGGGCTGCTCGCGTCCTCCACGGCCCACGTCGCGGACCGCACGGCCTCCCGAGCCGACTTGAGGGCCGCGCCCCCGTCGGCGACCGCGGGCAGCGGCTCGTACCCGATGGCCCGGTAGCGGGCGGCGAGCGCAGCCTTCGTACCGGCCCCGAAGACGCCCTTCGCGTCGCCGCCGGTACCGTGCCCGAGCTCGCGCAGCGCCTGCTGCAGCTGCGCGACGTCGTCGCCGCTGGCCCCGGGCCTCAGGTCGCGGTACATCGGCTGCCCGCCGTGCAGGGTGAACACCGGCCGCCCGGACACCTCGGCGATCAGCTGCCCCGCCGCGACCGGGTCCCCGGCCTTCAGCGGCAGTTTGGTCACCAGGGCCGCGCCCGTCCCCTCACCGGAGCGCACCCCCTGCGGGGACACGGCGACGCTCTGGTCGGCGACCACCGTCCCGCGCATGACCACGGTCTGCGCGAGCACCCGCCGCTCGACGTCCGCGGTCAGCGCCCCCTGTGCGGGCGGGCCGGTCTCCGCGGCCACCTGGGCGGGGGACTTCACCAGCGTGGTCGCCAGCAGTCCGCCGACCGCCATCAGCGCGGCCCCGCCGACGAGCGCGAGCACCACGCGCCGCCCGCGCGCGAGTCCGCCGCGGTCGTCCGCGGGGGCCGCCGGGGCCTCGGTGTGCTGCACGACCTGCTCCGGTTCGCTCATCCGTCCGGCCGGCACTTCTTCAACGCGTCGAGGTGGTCGCGCTTGAGCGAGCTCCACTGTTCGGGAGTGCCCTTGCGGTCGTCGATCTGGGCGGTGACCGGGTCCGGGTCCGGGTACCAGGTGATGCCCTCGGCCCGCAGGCACGCGGACTCCTTCTGCGCGGCGGCGATCCGGGCGGGTTCGGCCGGCTGGGGCTTCGGCGGGGGCGGCAGCATCGGCGCGCAGGTCTGGTGCGCCTCATCGTTCCAGGGCTTCGACTTGTCCTCGCGCGGAGCGCCATAGTCCGTATACACGATCGCCACGCCCTGCTTCTTCAGGCAGTCGTAGTACGCGATTTCCTCCGTGGTCGGGGGCGGACTGTCGCTCGCTACGGGCTTTTCGTCGCCGCCACCGCATCCCGTCAGTGAAATGCACAGAAGAAGTAGAGGGGTCAAATATCTCGCGTGCACGACAGGCTTCCCTTACGGCGGTAGGAGTGGATTATGCGCATCCGTTTGACGGGTGGGGGAGTGCGCGCGCCAGATAGTAGAGACCCGTGGCCGCTTGCGACAAGTTACCTATCAGACAACAGAAGTGACGATCCATCAGCCGAGAAAGACCTTGAACCGGCAGGGGGTTCGCTGTTGAATCCCCGCCGGGCGGAAATGCGTCACCCCGGTCCGCCCCGAACAGCCCGACTTTCACCCGAAGAGTGAGGTAAGCGTGATGGACAACGCAATGCGGAAGCTGGCGGCCGGCTGCGTCGCCGCCGTTTCGGTCGGCGCCATTCTGCTGGGAACCGCGGGTCCGGCGGGTGCCTGGGGGCGTGACGGAAATCTGGAGAACCAGGAGTTCGGACTTTTCTACTGGCAGAACCAGTCCGGTTGTGTCTTCGACCTGGCGACGAATGACCTGAACTTCAGCGACGACAAGTACCAGGGCTCCTGCTCGGCCAGCGGGAACTGGATCAACGACACCACCGAGTCCTACCGGAACCGGGACGTCTACGCCTGGAAGGTCGGCACCGACAAGGACCTGGGCGGCAACGTAGGAGAGATCCCGTCGAACTACGCGGGCAACGCATCGGCCAACTTCAAGAACAAGATCAGCTCGGCCAAGTACACCCTCCACCCGTAGTCCGCAATCCGTAATCCGGAATCCAGCAGAAGGAGTTCCACGCGATGAACACTTCCCGGCGCCGCCGGCCCGCCGCCCCGGCCGCCGTCCTACTGGCGGCCGCCCTCCTGGCCGGCTGCGCCGGGACCGGCGGCTCCGGGGGCGGTGAACCGGAACTCGGTCCCGTCGAGGTGAACCCGGCGACGTCCGCGCTGTCCCTCCCGATGGACGCGTACACGGACACCGAGGCCGAACGGATTCGGATGGGCCAGGTCCAGCAGGCCCTGGTCTCCCGGTGCATGGCCCGGTACGGGTTCGCCTACGAGGGCGTGCGATCGGCCGAAGCCCCCGGCGCCGGGCCCGAGGACCGGCACGCGTACCTCTTCGGACTGGCCGATCCGGCGTACGCGGCGGCCCACGGGTACGACAGGTCCGCGGGGGAGGGGAGCCCGGCGAAGCCCGCTCCGCCGCAGTTGAGCGACAGCGCGTACGTGGTGATGAACGGCGAGCGGCCCGGGGCTCAGAGCGGCACGGCTCCCGACGCGAACACCGAGGAGGAGGCCGCGCTGATGGACAGCGGCCTGACGGCGGCCGGGCAGAAGGTGCCGGCCGGCGGGTGCGGGCGCGAGGCGTTCCGCAAGCTCTACGCCCCGACCAAGAACAGCGTGGACCTGCTGTTCACGTTCGGGCTCGCCTCGGAGGCGCACGACCGCTCCCGGCAGGACTCCCGGGTCGTCGACGCCCTCAAGAAGTGGTCGTCATGCATGGACAAGTCGGGATACGCCAGGATCGAATCGCCGTACGACGTCGTGGAGAAGCTCGGCCTGCAAGACGACAAGGGCGGCCCGAAGGCCGTGACGGCGGCCAAGGCCGATGTCGCGTGCAAGCGCGAGGTGAACCTCGTCGGCATCTGGGGCGCGGTCGAGAAGGCGTACCAGGAGCGGCTTGTGGAGGAGCACGCCGAGACGCTCGCGCTCTACAAGGAGCAGCGGGAGGCCCGCTTCAAGCTGGCGGCCTCACTGGTTTGAGGAGGTGTCCCGGGGTTCGGGCTCCCGGCCCCCGGAGGACGCCTGGCGCCCCGGGAAACACGAAGAACGGCCCCGGGGCCGGTACTCCACCCCCGAGCGGGGGAGTACCGGCCGTAGGGCACGTCTCTCGGCCGTGTCTGGTGCCTCGGTCTGAGCGGTGCTCAGAGGACGCGGACGGCGCCCGTCGGCTTGTCGTAGCTGAGGTTGCGCTCGACGATGCCGGTGCTGGGGTTCTGCGCGCCGACGAACTTGCCGCCGCCGACGTAGATGGCGACGTGGTAAGCGCTGCCCTTGGAGCCCCAGTACAGGATGTCGCCCGGCTGCAGGGCGTTCAGCGACACCGAGGTGCCGGCCGAGGACTGCGCCTGGGACATGCGCGGCAGGCTGATGCCGGCCTGGCGGTAGGCGGCCTGGACGAGACCGGAGCAGTCGAACGAGGACGGGCCGGTGCCGCCCATCACGTACGCCTTGCCGACCTGCGCGCGGGCGAAGTTGACGATGGCCGCGGCGGAGCCGGTGGCCGGGGCGGAGACGGTGCCCGTGCCCTGCGGCGCGGCAGTGCTCTTCAGCGTCGTGCGCTCGGAGGAGCTGCGGCTGGAGCGCTCGGCCTCGGCCTTGCGGGCGGCCTCTTCCTTCGCCGTCTTCTCGGCCTTCTCGACCTTTTCGGCGTCGGCCTTCTTCTGGGCCTCTTCCTTGGCCTGCTTCGCCTCGGCGGCGGCGCCGGTACGGGCGCTCTCCTCCTGGGCGGTCAGTTCGCCCTCGACGGCCGCGAGACGGGTGTTCTCGGCGGCCACGGTGACGGCGGAGGAGACGTCGCCGGCCAGGTCCAGGTTGAGGACCGGCATTTCGAGCGTCGTCTCGGCCACGGGCTCGGCGGACGGGGACGCGCTCGCGGTGCCGGCCATGGCCAGGGTGCTGAGGACGCCACCGGCAACTCCGGCGCGGACCGCGAGCTTCGAGGCGCTACGACGGGGCTTCCGGTGGCTGGGTATGTGAGCGGTGTGGGACATGAGGACAACCGCTATCAGGGTGCCCGGGTTCCCTTCAAGAAACGTGGGTTGCGCCACAGTTGCGCGAGAACGGCGCGAACCGGGCCCGTCCGACTTCTTATTGACGCCGTAACGGGCGAATCGGACAGGCCCTCACAGGGCTGTGATCATGGGGTTTCGGAATTAAGTCCTAATTGATCCTTGACTTACCATCACTCCGCACAGATGGCCAAGCCCTCTTTCGGAGGGCTCGATTCAGAGTGGCGCAGGTCACAGCAACGTCACGCCATGCGGACGCTGTGCCCCTCTCGTGACCTTCCTGTGAACGCACCGAGAGGTTCGTGAACGGATGCACGTACTCACGCGGCCCCCCGCGCCGTCGGGGGTGCGGGCGCCGGGATGCCCCTCGCGCGGTTCCCCACCCCTCGCCGACGCTCCCGCCCGCCCCGCATCCACCCCCGCGTCTGCCCCGTGTCCACCTCCGTACACACGGGCTCCCTCGACTGGGGGACGCCGATCCCTTTACCAGCCCCGCACCCCTCTTGCCAATTTGCCTGCACCGCGCATCGTTTGATAGGGCGAGCCGCCTTCTACCTGCGGCAACAGGCCCCGATGTCACCTTTAGTGATCATGTGGATGCTTCGCGTATGAAGATCACCACTCATTGGGCTTCATGATCGTTCGTCAGGTGGTGGAGATCACAAACTCGGTGTTGTTACCCGTGTCGCAGATCACAGACGAGCGGGCATAAGATGCGCACCAGTCCGGCTTGTGAACTGCCTCACATGCAAGCGCTTGATTCGGAAGCGTGATCTCCGCGAGGTGGTGCACACCCCCAGCTACCGCTGGGAGGTGCCCCCGGCCGGCAGCGGTCCAACGGTCAAGGACGACTGGAAGGAGCGAGGAGCGTGAATGCGTACGCGCCCATCCTCGTGCTCGGCGCCCTCGGCGCAGGGTTTGCGATCTTCTCCGTGGTCATGGCCACGCTGATCGGCCCAAAACGGTACAACCGGGCAAAGCTCGAAGCCTACGAGTGCGGCATCGAGCCGACGCCGATGCCGGCCGGCGGTGGCCGCTTCCCGATCAAGTACTACCTGACGGCGATGCTCTTCATCGTCTTCGACATCGAGGTTGTCTTCCTCTACCCCTGGGCCGTCACCTTCGACTCCCTGGGGATCTTCGGGCTCGTCGAGATGCTGCTCTTCGTGCTCACCGTCTTCGTCGCCTACGCCTACGTGTGGCGCCGCGGCGGCCTGGAATGGGACTGAGGGGCTGAATTTTCCATGGGACTGGAAGAGAAGCTGCCGAGCGGCTTCCTGCTGACCACCGTCGAACAGGCCGCGGGATGGGTGCGCAAGTCGTCCGTCTTCCCGGCGACCTTCGGCCTGGCCTGCTGCGCCATCGAGATGATGACCACCGGAGCGGGCCGGTACGACCTGGCCCGCTTCGGCATGGAGGTCTTCCGCGGCTCGCCGCGCCAGGCCGATCTGATGATCGTGGCCGGGCGGGTCAGCCAGAAGATGGCGCCGGTGCTGCGGCAGGTGTACGACCAGATGCCCGCTCCCAAATGGGTCATCTCCATGGGGGTTTGTGCATCTTCGGGCGGAATGTTCAACAACTACGCGATCGTCCAGGGCGTCGACCACATCGTCCCGGTGGACATCTACCTGCCCGGCTGCCCGCCGCGCCCCGAGATGCTGATGGACGCGATCCTCAAGCTCCACCAGAAGATCCAGGGCGGAAAGCTCGGCGTGAACCGGGAAGAAGCGGCCCGTGAGGCGGAGGAGGCGGCCCTCAAGGCCCTCCCCACCATCGAGATGAAGGGGCTGCTCCGGTGAGCGAGACCCAAGAGCCGGAGAACGGCAGCAACGTCCCTGCGCCGCGCGACCAGGGCCCCGAGGTCATCGGCGTCCGCAAGGGCATGTTCGGTGCCGAGGGCGGTGGGGACACCAGCGGCTACGGCGGCCTCGTGCGGACCGTGGCCATGCCCGGCGCGACGAGCCGGCCGTACGGCTCCTACTTCGACGAGGTGGCCGACGAGCTCGAAGGCGCACTGGAGGAGCAGGACCTGGTCCCCGCGAACGCCATCGAGAAGACGGTGGTCGACCGGGGCGAGCTCACCTTCCACATCGCCCGCGAGCACCTCGTACGGGTCGCGCGCACCCTGCGCGACGACCCGGCCCTGCGCTTCGAGCTCTGCACCGGCGTCTCCGGCGTGCACTTCCCCGGGGACAAGGGCCGTGAGCTGCACGCCGTCTACCACCTGCGCTCGCTCACGCACGGCCGGATCCTGCGGCTGGAGGTGTCCGTCCCGGACGGGGACCCGCACGTCCCCTCGCTCGTCGCCGTCTACCCGACCAACGACTGGCACGAGCGCGAGACGTACGACTTCTTCGGCCTGGTCTTCGACGGGCACCCGGCCCTCACCCGGATCATGATGCCGGACGACTGGCAGGGCTTCCCGCAGCGCAAGGACTACCCGCTCGGCGGCATCCCCGTCGAGTACAAGGGCGCCCAGATCCCGGCTCCCGACCAGCGGAGGTCGTACAGCTGATGTCCCCCATCTCGAATGACGCAGAAAACCACGCCTCCGCGCGCGAAACGACCGAGGGCACCGTCTACACCGTCACCGGCGGTGACTGGGACGAGATCGTCCAGTCCGCGGCCAAGGCCGACGACGAGCGGATCGTCGTCAACATGGGTCCGCAGCACCCCTCCACCCACGGGGTACTGCGCCTGATCCTGGAGATCGACGGCGAGACGGTCACCGAGGCCCGCTGCGGCATCGGCTACCTGCACACCGGCATCGAGAAGAACCTCGAATTCCGGAACTGGACGCAGGGCACCACCTTCGTGACGCGCATGGACTACCTGACGCCGTTCTTCAACGAGACGGCGTACTGCCTCGGCGTCGAGAAGCTGCTCGGCATCACCGACCAGATCCCGGACCGCGCCACCGTCATCCGCGTCCTGCTGATGGAGCTCAACCGGCTCTCCTCCCACCTGGTGTGCATTGCCACCGGCGGCATGGAGCTGGGCGCGACCACGATCATGATCTACGGCTTCCGCGACCGCGAGCTGATCCTCGACATCTTCGAGCTGATCACCGGACTGCGCATGAACCACGCGTTCGTCCGCCCCGGCGGCCTCGCCCAGGACCTGCCCCCGGGCGCCGTCGACCAGCTGCGCGAGTTCATCAAGACCATGAAGAAGAACCTGCCGGAGTACGACAAGCTCGCCACCGGCAACCCCATCTTCAAGGCCCGCATGCAGGACGTCGGCTACCTCGACCTCACCGGCTGCATGGCGCTCGGCGCCACCGGCCCGATCCTGCGCTCCGCCGGCCTGCCGCACGACCTGCGCAAGTCGGACCCGTACTGCGGCTACGAGAACTACGAGTTCGACGTGCCGACCACCGAGACCTGCGACTCCTACGGGCGGTTCCTGATCCGCCTGGAGGAGATGCGCCAGTCGCTGCGGATCGTCGAACAGTGCCTGGAGCGCCTGGAGCCGGGACCGGTGATGGTCGCCGACAAGAAGATCGCCTGGCCCGCGCAGCTCGCGATGGGCCCGGACGGTCTCGGCAACTCGCTCGACCACATCAGGAACATCATGGGCACCTCCATGGAGGCCCTCATCCACCACTTCAAGCTGGTGACCGAGGGCTTCCGGGTACCGTCCGGCCAGGCGTACGCGGCCGTCGAGTCCCCCAAGGGCGAGCTCGGCGTGCACGTCGTCTCCGACGGCGGCACCCGCCCCTACCGGGTCCACTTCCGCGACCCGTCCTTCACCAACCTGCAGGCCATGGCCGCGATGTGCGAGGGCGGCCAGGTCGCCGACGTCATCGTCGCCGTCGCCTCCATCGACCCCGTGATGGGAGGCGTCGACCGATGACCGCCAGTCCTTCGAACCAAGGGGTCTCGCTGGGCATGCCCCAGCTGCCGGCCCCCGACTATCCGGCGGAGGTACGCGAGCGCCTCGAAGCCGACGCCAGGGAAGTCATCGCCCGCTACCCCGACAGCCGCTCCGCGCTGCTGCCGCTGCTGCACCTGACGCAGTCCGAGGAGGGCTACGTCTCGCGCACCGGCATCCGCTTCTGCGCCGAGGTACTGGGCCTGACCACCGCCGAGGTCACGGCCGTGGCGACCTTCTACACGATGTACCGGCGGGGGCCCTCCGGCGACTACCAGGTCGGCGTCTGTACGAACACCCTGTGCGCGGTGATGGGCGGCGACGCCATCTTCGAGGAGCTCAAGGAGCACCTCGGGGTCGGCAACAACGGGACCACCCCCGACGGCAAGGTCACCCTCGAACACATCGAGTGCAACGCGGCCTGCGACTACGCCCCCGTGGTGATGGTCAACTGGGAGTTCTTCGACAACCAGACCCCCCAGTCCGCCAAGGCCATGGTCGACGACCTGCTGGCCGGCCGCGAGGTCTCCCCGACCCGGGGCGCACCGCTGTGCACCTACAAGGAGACCGCCCGGATCCTGGCCGGCTTCCCGGACGAGCGCGAGGGCGCGGTCGAGGCGACCGGCGGTGCCGGCCCCGCCTCCCTGATCGGGCTGCGCATCGCCCGCGGCGAGTCCGCGCACACCCCGATCGTCCACCCGCGCGGCGAGGCCACCACTGAGGGAGGGGAGTGATGTCGGTGTCTTCCGAACTGAGCAACGGGGGCAATGGGAGCACCTCCCATCCGGAGGCCGGCGGCGGCACCAGCCCGGAGAAGCTCCTCGCCCCCGTGCTGTCCGCCTTCTGGGACGAGCCACGGTCGTGGACGCTGGAGACCTACCGGCGCCACGAGGGGTACGAGGGCCTGCGCAAGGCGCTCGCGATGACCCCGGACGACCTCATCGCCTACGTGAAGGACTCGGGTCTGCGCGGACGCGGCGGCGCGGGCTTCCCCACCGGAATGAAGTGGCAATTCATCCCGCAGGGCGACGGAAAGCCGCACTACCTCGTCGTGAACGCGGACGAGTCGGAGCCGGGAACCTGCAAGGACATCCCCCTCCTCTTCGCCAACCCGCACTCCCTCATCGAGGGAATGATCATCGCCTGCTACGCGATCCGCTCCGAGCACGCCTTCATCTACCTGCGCGGGGAGACGGTGCCCGTGCTGCGGCGCCTGCACGAGGCCGTGCGCGAGGCGTACGCGGCCGGATACCTCGGCAAGGACATCGACGGCACCGGGCGCAACCTCGACATCACGGTGCACGCGGGCGCGGGCGCGTACATCTGCGGCGAGGAGACGGCGCTGCTCGACTCCCTCGAAGGCCGGCGCGGCCAGCCCCGGCTGCGTCCCCCCTTCCCCGCGGTCGAGGGGCTCTACGCGTGCCCCACTGTCGTCAACAACGTGGAGTCGATCGCCTCGGTTCCCGCGATCCTGAACAAGGGCAAGGACTGGTTCAAGTCGATGGGGACCGAGAAGTCCCCCGGCTTCACGCTGTACTCGCTCTCCGGGCACGTCGCCGGCCCCGGCCAGTACGAGGCCCCGCTCGGCATCACCCTGCGCCAGCTCCTCGACATGAGCGGCGGCATGCGCCCCGGGCACCGGCTGAAGTTCTGGACCCCGGGCGGATCCTCCACCCCGATGTTCACGGACGAGCACCTCGACGTCCCGCTCGACTACGAGGGCGTGGGCGCCGCCGGCTCGATGCTCGGCACCAAGGCCCTGCAGTGCTTCGACGAGACGACCTGCGTGGTGCGGGCCGTGACCCGGTGGACCGAGTTCTACGCCCACGAGTCCTGCGGCAAGTGCACCCCGTGCCGCGAGGGCACCTACTGGCTGGTCCAGCTGCTCCGCGACATCGAGGCCGGCCGGGGCGTCATGTCCGACCTCGACAAGCTGAACGACATCGCCGACAACATCAACGGCAAGTCCTTCTGCGCGCTCGGCGACGGCGCGGCCAGCCCGATCTTCTCCTCGCTCAAGTACTTCCGCGAGGAGTACGAGCAGCACATCACGGGCAAGGGCTGCCCCTTCGACCCCAGGAAGTCGACCCTCTGGGCCGACACGGAGGTGAACGCATGACCGTCACCACTCCAGCGGCCTCCGGGGGCGGAGCGGCGGTTCCACCGGAGAACACCGTCTCGCTGACCATCGACGGGGTCGAACTGACCGTGCCCAAGGGCACCCTCGTCATCCGGGCCGCCGAGCAGCTCGGCATCGAGATCCCCCGGTTCTGCGACCACCCCCTCCTCTCCCCGGCCGGCGCCTGCCGCCAGTGCATCGTCGAGGTCGAGGGCCAGCGCAAGCCGATGGCCTCCTGCACCATCACCTGCACCGACGGCATGGTCGTCAAGACCCAGCTGACCTCCGAGGTCGCCGACAAGGCCCAGCGCGGGGTGATGGAGCTGCTGCTCATCAACCACCCGCTGGACTGCCCGGTCTGCGACAAGGGCGGCGAGTGCCCACTGCAGAACCAGGCGATGTCGCACGGCAACGCCGAATCGCGGTTCGAGGGCAAGAAGCGCACCTACGAGAAGCCGGTCCCGATCTCCACCCAGGTGCTGCTGGACCGCGAGCGGTGCGTGCTGTGCGCGCGCTGCACCCGCTTCTCCAACGAGATCGCCGGCGACCCGATGATCGAGCTGCTGGAACGCGGCGCGCTCCAGCAGGTCGGCACCGGCGAGGGTGACCCCTTCGAGTCGTACTTCTCGGGCAACACCATCCAGATCTGCCCGGTCGGCGCCCTCACCTCGGCCGCCTACCGGTTCCGCTCCCGCCCCTTCGACCTCGTCTCCTCCCCGAGCGTGTGCGAGCACTGCGCCGGCGGCTGCGCGACCCGCAGCGACCACCGGCGCGGCAAGGTGCTGCGCCGCCTCGCCGCCGAGGACCCCGAGGTCAACGAGGAGTGGATCTGCGACAAGGGCCGCTTCGGGTTCCGCTACGCCCAGCGCCCCGACCGGCTGACCACCCCGCTGGTGCGCAGCGCCGCCGGGGTGCTGGAGCCGGCGAGCTGGCCCGAGGCACTGGAGGCCGCGGCGAACGGACTCGCCGCCGCGCGCGGCCGGGCCGGGGTGCTGACCGGCGGCCGGCTCACCGTCGAGGACGCCTACGCGTACGCCAAGTTCGCGCGGGTGGTGCTCGACACCAACGACATCGACTTCCGGGCCCGCGTGCACAGCGCGGAGGAGGCCGATTTCCTGGCCTCGGAGGTCGCCGGGCACGGGGTCGACCTCGGCGGGCAGTGGCTCTCGTACACCGCCCTGGAAGCCGCCCCCGCGGTGCTGCTCGTCGGCATCGAGGCGGAGGAGGAGGCGCCCGGCGTCTTCCTGCGGCTGCGCAAGGCCCACCGCAAGCGGGGGCAGCGGACCTTCTCCGTCGCCCCCTTCGCCACCCGCGGCCTGGAGAAGGCGGGCGGCACCCTGCTGGCCGCCGCCCCCGGCACCGAGCCCGAGTGGCTCGACGCGCTGGCCTCCCGGACGGGCCTGGAGACCGGGGGCGCCGCAGCCGCCGAGGCGCTGCGGCTGCCCGGCGCGGTCATCCTCGTCGGGGAGCGCCTCGCCGGGGTGCCCGGCGCGCTGACCGCAGCCGTACGGGCCGCCGGGGTCACCGGGGCCACCCTGGTGTGGATTCCGCGCCGGGCCGGTGAGCGGGCCGCCATCGAGGCGGGCGCGCTGCCGTCCCTGCTGCCCGGCGGCCGCCCCGCCACCGACCCGCGGGCCCGCGACGAGGTCGCCACCGCCTGGGGCCTGGACGAACTCCCGCACCGCTACGGCCGCGACACCGGCCAGATCGTCGAGGCCGCCGCGACCCGGGAGCTCTCGGCCCTGCTGATCGCGGGCGTCGAGGTCGCCGACCTGCCGGACCCGGCCCGCGCGCGGACCGCCCTCCAGGAGGCCTTCGTGGTCTCCCTGGAACTGCGGCCCGGCGAGGTCACCGACCACGCGGACGTGGTCCTCCCGGTCGCCGCGGTGGCCGAGAAGGCGGGCGCGTTCATCAACTGGGAGGGCCGGGTCAGGCCGTTCGAGGCCGCGCTCAAGCCCGACCAGATGACCCGCCGGCTCGCCCCGGCCGACGCCCGCGTGCTGCACATGCTGGCCGACGCCGCCGACCGGCCGATCGCCCTGCCCGACGTGCACGCCGTACGCCGGGAGATCGACCGGCTCGGCCCGTGGGCCGGGGAGCGGGCCGCCGGGCAGAGCGCGGACACTGTGGCGCTGCCCCGCCCGGGCAGCGGCGAGGCGGTCCTCGCGGGCCACCGGCTCCTCCTGGACCTCGGCCGGCTGCAGGAGGGCGACGACGCCCTGGCCGGCACCCGGCACGAGGCCAGCGCCCGGCTGTCGGCCGCCACGGCCGCCGAGACCGGCGTCAAGGACGGCGACGTCCTCGCGGTCACCGGCCCGGCCGGCTCCGTGGAACTCCCGCTCCGGATCACCGAGATGCCCGACCGCGTGGTCTGGCTCCCGCTGAACTCCACCGGCTCCGGCGTCCTCGCCGACGCCGGCGCCCGCCCGGGCACCCTCGTGCGCATCGGCCCGGCGACCCCGGCCGGCGCAGGCGACACCACTGCGGAGGTGGGCGCGTGAACACCGTTCAACTCGCTGCCGAGGACCTGTCCCTGTTCGGCCAGGACGTCTGGTGGCTCGTCCTGCTGAAGGCGGTCTTCTGCTTCGCCTTCCTGATGGTGACCGTGCTCTTCTCCATCGTGTGGGAGCGCAAGGTCGTCGCCTGGATGCAGCTGCGCATCGGCCCGAACCGGCACGGCCCCTGGGGCATGCTCCAGTCGCTCGCCGACGGCGTGAAGCTGATGCTCAAGGAAGACCTGATCGTCAAGCGGGCCGACAAGGTCATCTACGTCCTGGCCCCGATCATCGCGGCGATCCCGGCCTTCATGGCCATCGCGGTGATCCCCTTCGGGCCCGCGGACGACCAGGTCTCCATCTTCGGCCAGCGCACCACGATGCAGCTGACCGACCTGCCCATCGCGATGCTCTACGTCCTCGCGGTGGCCTCGGTCGGCATCTACGGCATCGTGCTGGCGGGCTGGTCCTCCGGCTCCACCTACCCGCTCCTCGGCGGCCTGCGCTCCTGCGCGCAGATGATCTCCTACGAGATCGCGATGGGCGCGGCCTTCGCCTCGGTCTTCCTCTACTCCGGGTCGATGTCGACCTCGGCGATCGTCGAGGCCCAGGCGGACCGCTGGTTCATCGTCCTGCTGCCCGTGTCCTTCATCATCTACGTCGTCACGATGGTCGGCGAGACGAACCGCGCCCCCTTCGACATGCCGGAGTCCGAGGGCGACCTGGTCGGCGGCTTCAACACCGAGTACTCGTCCATCAAGTTCGCGCTGTTCATGCTGGCCGAGTACGTCAACATGGTCACCGTCTCGGCGGTCTCGGTCACCCTCTTCCTGGGCGGCTGGCGGGCCCCGTACCCGATCAGCTCCTTCTGGGAGGGCGCGAACCACGGCTGGTGGCCGATGCTCTGGTTCGTCCTCAAGGTGCAGCTGCTGCTGTTCTTCTTCATCTGGCTGCGCGGCACGCTGCCGCGCGTGCGCTACGACCAGCTGATGAAGCTCGGCTGGAAGGTCCTGATCCCGGTCTCGGTGGTCTGGCTGATGCTGGTGGCCACCGTCCGGGCCCTGCGCAACGAGGCGTACGACTTCAGCGAGATCGTCCTCTACGTCGGCGGCGCCGTCGTGGCGATCCTGCTCCTCTCCTTCGTCGCGGACGTCTTCCGCGACAAGCGGGAGAAGAAGACGGCGGCCGCCGGGGCGGTGCACGACGCCGAGCCCTTCGACCCGCTGGCGGGCGGGTTCCCCGTACCGCCGAAGCCCGGCCAGCACCTGGCACCCGTACCGCGCAGGCGGTCCCGCACCGAGCGGGAGCTGATTGTCAGTGGCGGGACGAATACTGACAGTGACCGAGAGGAGGCTTGAGAGATGTCCGACGAGAAGTGGCAGAACCCGGTGGCGGGCTTCGGCGTGACCTTCAAGGCCATGTTCAAGAAGCGCCTCACCGAGCAGTACCCGGAGCAGGAGAAGACGACCGCACCGCGTTTCCACGGACGGCATCAGCTCAACCGGCACCCCGACGGTCTGGAGAAGTGCATCGGGTGCGAGCTGTGTGCCTGGGCCTGTCCCGCCGACGCGATCTACGTGGAGGGCGCGGACAACACCGAGGAGGAGCGCTACTCCCCGGGTGAGCGGTACGGCCGGGTCTACCAGATCAACTACGCCCGCTGCATCCTGTGCGGGCTGTGCGTGGAGGCGTGCCCGACGAGGGCGCTGACCATGACGAACGAGTTCGAACTGGCCGACTCCAGCCGCGAATCGCTCATCTACACCAAGGAGCAGCTGCTGGCCGGTCTGACCGAGGGCATGGTCGAGGCACCGCACTCGATCTTCCCCGGCACGGACGACACGGACTACTACCGGGGGCTGGTGACCGGGGCCGCCCCGGGCACCGTCCGGCAGGTCGCGGTCTCCAAGGGCGAAGTCGCTGGCGAAGTCGCTGGTGAAGTCGCTGGCGAGGCCGCTCCGGAGAACGGCCAGTCCACGGAGGTGGACGCATGAGCGCCATCGCCGCCGCCACCTCCATGACCTCCACGGGCGAGGCGATCCAGTTCTGGGTCCTCGGCACGGTCGCCGTCATCGGCGCACTGGCCACGATCCTCATGAAGAAGGCCGTGCACAGCGCCCTCAGCCTGGCCGGGACGATGATCATCCTGGCCGTCTTCTACCTCGCCAACGGGGCGTACTTCCTGGGCGTCGTCCAGGTGATCGTCTACACCGGCGCGATCATGATGCTCTTCCTCTTCGTGGTCATGCTCGTCGGCGTCACCGCAGCCGACTCCCTGAAGGAGACCATCAAGGGGCAGCGCTGGCTGGCCGCCCTGTGCGGACTCGGCTTCGGCATCCTGCTGATCGCCGGCATCGCCCACGCCGGGCTCACCCACTTCAACGGGCTCGGCCGGGTCAACTCGGGCGGGCACATCGAGGGCCTGGCACAGCTGATCTTCACCAAGTACGTCTTCGCCTTCGAGATCACCGGCGCGCTGCTGATCACCGCGGCCGTCGGCGCGATGGTGCTCACCCACCGCGAGCGCACCGAACGGGCCGCCACCCAGCGCGAACTCGCCGAGAAGCGGGTCCGCGAGGGCGTCCAGCTCCCGCCGCTGCCCGCGCCCGGCGTCTACGCCCGGCACAACGCGGTGGACGTCGCCGGTCTGCTGCCGGACGGCACCCCGTCCGAGCTGACCGTCAACCGGACGCTGCGCGCCCGCGGCCAGATCCGGGACGTCTCCAGCCAGGCGATCGACGACCTCAAGGCACTGGAGCAGGCCTCCTCGGAGCGCCTCGGCCGTGAGGAGGCCTCGAAGTGAATCCGGTCAACTACCTGTACCTGGCGGCCCTGCTGTTCACGATCGGTGCCGTCGGGGTCCTGATCCGCAAGAACGCGATCGTGCTGTTCATGTGCGTCGAGCTGATGCTCAACGCCTGCAACCTCGCCTTCGTCGCGTTCTCCCGGATGCACGGCAACCTCGACGGCCAGATCATCGCGTTCTTCACGATGGTCGTCGCCGCCGCGGAGGTCGTGGTCGGCCTGGCGATCATCGTGTCGCTGTTCCGTACCCGCCACTCGGCCTCGGTCGACGACGCCAGCCTGATGAAGCTGTAAGGGGTCGCTGTGGAGAACCTGATTGCGCTGCTGATCGCGGCGCCCCTGCTCGGAGCGGTGGTGCTGCTCTGCGGCGGCCGGCGCCTCGACAAGGTCGGTCACTGGATCGGCACCCTGCTCGCGGCCGTCTCCTTCGGGATCGGCGCCGTACTGTTCGCCGACATGCTGGGGCGCACGGCCGAGGACCGGACCCTGACCCAGAACCTGTACACCTGGATCCCCGTCGAGGGCTTCCAGGCGGACATGGCCTTCCAGCTGGACCAGCTGTCGATGACCTTCGTCCTGCTGATCTCCGGGGTGGGCACGCTCATCCACGTGTACTCGATCGGGTACATGGAGCACGACGAGCGCCGCCGCCGCTTCTTCGGCTACCTCAACCTGTTCGTCGCGGCGATGCTGCTGCTGGTCCTCGCCGACAACTACCTGCTGCTGTACTTCGGCTGGGAGGGCGTGGGCCTCGCCTCGTACCTGCTGATCGGCTTCTGGCAGCACAAGCCCAGTGCGGCCACCGCCGCGAAGAAGGCCTTCCTGGTCAACCGCGTCGGTGACGTCGGTCTGTCGATCGCGATCATGCTGATGTTCACCACCTTCGGGACCTTCGCCTTCACGCCCCTGTTCGGGGCGGTGGGCGAGACGTCCGAGGGCACGCTGACGGCGATCGGCCTGATGCTGCTGCTGGCCGCCTGCGGCAAGTCGGCCCAGGTCCCGCTGCAGTCCTGGCTCGGGGACGCGATGGAGGGCCCGACCCCGGTCTCGGCCCTGATCCACGCGGCCACCATGGTGACCGCGGGCGTGTACCTGATCGTCCGCTCGGCCGCGATCTTCAACGGGGCGCCGGACGCCCAGCTGGTGGTCACCGTCGTGGGTGCGGTCACGCTCCTCTTCGGTGCGATCGTCGGTTGCGCGAAGGACGACATCAAGAAGGCCCTGGCGGGCTCGACCATGTCGCAGATCGGCTACATGATCCTCGCCGCGGGGCTCGGCCCGATCGGCTACGTCTTCGCGATCATGCACCTGGTGACGCACGGCTTCTTCAAGGCGGGCCTCTTCCTCGGCGCCGGTTCCGTGATGCACGGGATGAACGACGAGGTCGACATGCGCAAGTACGGGGGCCTGCGGAAGTACATGCCGGTCACCTTCGTCACCTTCGGCCTCGGCTACCTGGCGATCATCGGCTTCCCGGGCCTGTCCGGCTTCTTCTCCAAGGACATGATCATCGAGGCGGCCTTCGCGAAGGGCGGCACCGAGGGCTGGATCCTCGGCGGGGTCACCCTGCTGGGCGCCGGCATCACCGCCTTCTACATGACCCGGGTCATGCTCCTCACCTTCTTCGGCGAGAAGCGCTGGCAGCCGGACGATGCCGGCAACCCGCCGCACCCGCACGAGTCCCCGAAGTCCATGACCATCCCGATGGTCATCCTGGCCTTCGGTTCGGTCTTCGCCGGAGCCTTCTTCGAGATCGGCGAGCGCTTCCTGAAGTGGCTGGAGCCCGTCACGGGCTACTCGCACGGCAACCCGCCGGTCAGCGCCATGACGGTGACCGCGGCCACCATGGTGATGCTCCTCGTCGGCGTCGGCATCGCCTGGGCGATGTACGGCAAGCGGCCCGTTCCGGTCGTCGCCCCGCGCGGCTCGTTCCTCACCCGGGCGGCCCGCAAGGACCTCTACCAGGACGACTTCAACCACGTCGTGCTGGTGCGCGGCGGGGAGCACCTGACCCGCTCGCTCGTGTACCTCGACCACAGCGTGGTCGACGGGGTGGTCAACGGGACGGCCGCCTCGGTCGGCGGGCTCTCGGGCCGCCTGCGCAAGCTGCAGAACGGCTACGCCCGCAGCTACGCGGTCTCGATGTTCGGGGGCACGGTGGTCCTGATCGCCGCGACCCTGCTGATGAGGGCGGTGTGAAATGAGTTTCCCGCTTCTGACGGTGACGGCCGCGGTCCCCGCGGTCGGCGCGGTCCTGACGGCGGCCGTACCGGCCGCCCGCAGGACCGCCGCCAAGTGGCTCGCGCTGCTCTTCTCGCTGGCGACACTGGCTCTGGCCGTGCTGGTCGCGGTCCGCTTCGACCCGAGCGGTGACCGCTACCAGCTCACCGAATCCCGGGCCTGGATCGCCGACTTCGGCGTCCGCTACGAACTGGGCGTGGACGGGATCGGGGTGGTGCTCATCGGGCTCACCGCGCTCCTGATCCCCTTCGTGATCGCGGCCGGCTGGCACGACGCCGACCCCCTGGAGACCAAGTCCTCGCGCTGGCGGCCGACCCAGGGCTTCTTCGCCCTGATCCTGCTGGTCGAGGCGATGGTGATCATCTCCTTCGAGGCCACCGACGTCTTCCTCTTCTACATCTTCTTCGAAGCCATGCTCATCCCGATGTACTTCCTCATCGGCGGCTTCGGAGACCGGGCGCACGGTGGCTCCGAGGAGAACGCGGCCGCGCAGCGCTCGTACGCGGCGGTCAAGTTCCTCCTCTACAACCTGGTCGGCGGCCTGATCATGCTGGCGGCCGTCATCGGCCTCTACGTGGTCGCCGGGAACTTCTCCCTCCAGGAGATCACCGCCGCCCGCGCCGCGGGCACGCTCGACATGTCGACCAACACCGAGCGGCTGCTGTTCCTCGGCTTCTTCTTCGCCTTCGCGATCAAGGCCCCGCTGTGGCCGCTGCACACCTGGCTGCCGAACGCGATGGGCGAGTCCACCGCCCCGGTCGCCGTACTGATCACCGCGGTCGTCGACAAGGTCGGCACCTTCGCGATGCTCCGCTTCTGCCTCGGGCTCTTCCCCGACGCCAGCAAGTGGGCCACGCCGGTGATCCTCGTCCTGGCCCTGATCAGCATCGTCTACGGTGCGCTGGTCGCGGTCGGCCAGCGGGACATCAAGCGGCTGGTCGCCTACGCCTCGATCTCGCACTTCGGCTTCATCATCCTGGGCATCTTCGCGATGACCTCCCAGGGCCAGTCCGGCGCCACCCTCTACATGGTCAACCACGGCCTGTCGACGGCGGCGCTGATGCTGGTGGCCGGCTTCCTGATCTCGCGGCGCGGCTCGCGGCTCATCGCCGACTACGGCGGCGTCCAGAAGGTGGCGCCGGTCCTCGCCGGCACCTTCCTGATCGGCGGCCTCGCCACCCTCTCGCTACCGGGCCTCGCGCCCTTCGTCAGTGAGTTCCTCGTCCTGGTCGGCACGTTCGCCCGGTACCCGGTCGTCGGCATCATCGCCACCACCGGCATCGTGCTCGCCGCGCTCTACACCCTGGTGCTCTACCAGCGCACGATGACCGGCCCCGTGAAGGAGGAGGTCCGCACCATGCCGGACCTGCGCCTGCGGGAGGTCCTGGTGGTCGCCCCGCTGATCGCCCTGCTGATCGGGCTGGGCGTCTACCCGAAGGTGCTCACCGACATCGTCAACCCGGCGGTGGAGCACACCATGTCGGACGTGAAGCAGACCGACCCGCAGCCCGAGGTCGACGTCGAAGCGAAGAACGGGGAGGTGGCGAAGTGAGCGCGCTGACTTCCGTCCACAGCCTGTGGACACTGGCGGCCGAGGCACCGGCCGACCGGATCCCGGCACCGACCATCGAATACGCACAGCTCGCACCCACGCTGATCGTGGTGGGCGCGGCGGTGCTCGGGATCCTCGTCGAGGCCTTCGTGCCCCGCAAGTCCCGTTACTACGTACAGGTGTTCGTCGCGGTCGCGGCGCTGGCCTCGGCCTTCGCCGCGGTCGTCGGCCTCGCGGCGGGCGGGTACGGGTCCGGCAAGGCCCACATCGCCGCGATGGGCGCCATCGCCGTGGACGGTCCGGCGCTCTTCCTTCAGGGCACCATCCTGCTGGCCTCGGTCGTGGCGGTCTTCACCTTCGCCGAGCGGCGCCTGGACCCCGCGGCGCACGGCAACCGGGTGGATTCCTTCGCCGCCCAGGCGGCGTCCGTACCGGGCAGCGACAGCGAGAAGGCCGCCGTCAAGGCGGGCTTCACCACCACCGAGGTCTTCCCGCTGGCCCTGTTCGCGATCGCCGGCATGTTGATCTTCCCGGCGGCCAACGACCTGCTGACGCTGTTCATCGCCCTCGAGGTGTTCTCCCTCCCGCTGTACCTGCTCTGCGCCGTCGCCCGCCGCCAGCGGCTGATGTCGCAGGAGGCCGCGGTGAAGTACTTCCTCCTGGGCGCCTTCTCCTCCGCCTTCCTGCTCTTCGGCATCGCGCTGCTCTACGGGTACGCGGGCTCGGTCTCGTACGCGGTGATCGCCGACGTGGTCGACGGCACGGTCGCGAAGATCGACCCGGCGCTGGCCTCCACCATGGGCAATGACGCGCTGCTGCTGATCGGCGGCGCACTGATCTTGATGGGCCTGCTCTTCAAGGTCGGCGCGGTCCCCTTCCACATGTGGACCCCGGACGTCTACCAGGGCGCCCCGACCCCGGTCACCGGTTTCATGGCGGCGGCGACCAAGGTGGCCGCCTTCGGCGCCCTCCTGCGCCTCCTCTACGTGGTCCTGCCGGGGCTGCGCTGGGACTGGCGTCCGGTGATGTGGGCGGTGGCCATCGTCACCATGCTCGCCGGCGCGGTGATCGCCGTGACCCAGACGGACGTCAAGCGGCTGCTCGCCTACTCCTCGATCGCCCACGCCGGCTTCATCCTGGCCGGTGTGATCGCGACCTCGGCGAAGGGCGTCCAGTCCGTCCTCTTCTACCTGGGCGCCTACTCCTTCGTGACGATCGGCGCCTTCGCGGTGGTCACGCTGGTGCGCGACGCGGGCGGCGAGGCCACGCACCTGTCCAAGTGGGCAGGGCTCGGCCGGCGTTCGCCGCTGACGGCGGCCGTCTTCGCGGTGTTCCTGCTCGCCTTCGCGGGCATCCCGCTCACCTCCGGCTTCACGGGCAAGTTCGCCGTGTTCAGCGCGGCGGCGGAGAGCGGCGCCGGGGTGCTGGTCGTGATCGGTGTGATCTCGTCCGCGATCGCCGCGTTCTTCTACATCCGGGTGATCGTCCTCATGTTCTTCAGCGAGCCGAAGGCCGACGGCCCGACGGTGGCGGTCCCCTCGCCGCTGACGATGACCACCATCGCGGTGGGCGTCGCGGTCACCCTGGTCCTGGGCCTCGCCCCGCAGTACTTCCTGGACCTGGCGGGGCAGGCGAGCACCTTCGTCCGCTGACCGGTTCGTGGCACGGGACAGGGCCCGGCCCCCTTCGGGGGAGCCGGGCCCCGTCGCGTCACTCGGGCCGCCCGCGCTTCGGCGTGATGGCGGTGAGGTCCAGAACGACGGGGAAGGGCGCGGAGACCTTCCGTCGGTCGTGGACCGTACCGGCGGGCGCGGGCTAGTGGCCGTGCGCGTGGGCGGCGGCCGGCTTGCCCGGGGTGGGGGCCTTCTTCGGGCAGGTCAGCGCCGGGTTCCAGTTGTGGAAGCGGCCCGCCGGGTTCTCCTTGTACGCCCACATGTGCAGGTCGTAGTGCTTGGGCATGCCCGCCCAGTGGCCCGGCATCGGCCCGTCGAAGGGCAGCCCGAACATGCTCGGCCGGTCGTCGCTGGTCTTCAGGTCCTGGTCGCGGTCGGTGGCCATCCACTCGACGGTCTCCAGCTTGCGGCGGCCGCCCCGGTCCTTGTCCTTGCTGTAGAGGAGCGCGGTCGGCCTGGCGGGATCCTTCGAACCCCAGTTGGCCTGCTTGACGTAGTGGTAGCCCATGGCACCCACCCCGAACGGGTTGGTCATGCATTCCTCGCCGTGCGGGACGTACCCGTCCCTGAGCGCCGCCCGCTCGTCCGCGTACTTGGCCGTCACCGCGATCGCCGTCGCCATGTCCCGCATGGCCTGCCGGTTCCGGGGATCGGGCGCGGGCCCCTCCACCCCGTGCGCCGGGACCACGGTGGCCAGGCCCAGCGACACGGCGGCGGTGATCACGAGAGCGGCCTTGCGGACATCGGGGGACATGGAGACTCCTGCCGTCGACGGGCTTTCGTCCACCATCCCGGCGCCCCGCGGTCCCTGCACGCTGCGGACCCCCAAACGGGGGGCCGACAGCGCCGCCTGACACCGTGTGAGGGTCAGGCCGCACGTCCCGCGTACGCGCGGACGTCCGCGTCCGGGTCCGAGACCGCCGTGGCGAGGGCCGCTCGGGCCTCCGGGGCGTCCCGGTGCGCCAGCAGGGCGAGGACCGCGGCCTTGCGGACGTCCGCGTTGGCATCGGCCAAGGCCTTCGCCAGAGCCGGTACCGCTGTGTGCGGGGCGGCCGCCGACAGCCCGGCCGCCGCCCCCGCGCGGACCTGCCAGGCCGCGTCGGCCAGGGCCGCAACCGCGGTACGGGCGTACCCGTCAGGGCAGCCGACCGAGGCCAGCGCGCCCAGCGCCGCACCCCGCACCAGCGGGTCGGCATCCGCCAGCAGCGGGTCCAGCGGGCCCGGAGCCGGGGCGTGCACCGAGGCCAGGCCCTTGGCCACCGCCACGCGGACCTCGCGGGCCGGGTCCGTGGCGGCCGCGGCCAGCTCCGGGACGGCGTCCACCGAAACCAGCGCGCGGACCGCGTGGATGCGGACCTCCGGGTCGGCGTCCGCCAGCGAGGCGGCGTACGCCTGTACGTCGCCCAGCCGCAGCGCCCGCAGGGCTTCGAGCGCGGCGGAGCGCACCGCGGGATCGGGCACGGCAAGGGCGGCGCGCAGGCCCGCACCCAGCTCCGGCCCGCCCGGCAGGACCTCCACGAGCTCGCGCAGCGCGGCCGCGGCAGCCGCCCGTACGACGGGAGCGGCGTCGGCGAGGCGCGCGGCCAGTGCGGGCCCGGCGCCGGCCGGTACGGTCTCGCCGAGCGCGGCCACGGCCGCGGCCCGTACCGCCGGATCCGGGTCGGCCAGGTAGGGGCGCAGGACGTCCAGATCGGGTGACTCCTCGGCCAGGGCGAGCAGTTCCAGGATCCGGGGCGAGGATCCGGAGCCGTGCGCGGGCGCGGGTACCGCGTGCGTGCCTTCCTGCGTCTCCGGGCCGTCCGGGGCCGGGGCGGCCTGCGCGCGGGCCGCCGGGGCCGCTTCACGGGAGCCCGCCGTGGCCACCGGAACGAGGTCGACCTCGCCCAGGTGCCGTGCGGGGCCGCCGGCCGGGGCGAACCCGTCGACGGGCACCAGGTACGGCTCCACCGGCCGGGCGGTGAACTCCATCGCCCCCGAAGCCGATTTGCGCAGGTCCAGGTGGTACAGCCAGCCCGTGTCGTCGCGCTCGGGGTGGTCGAGGCGCTCGTGGTAGAGGCCCCAGCGGGACTCGGTACGGGCCAGCGAGGAGCGGGCCGCCATCTCCGCGCAGTCCCGGATGAAGGACACCTCGGCGCACCGCATCAGCTCGTGCGCGGTCCTCGCGCCCATCTCCGCGATCTCACCGGTCATCCGGTCGAAGGCCGCCACGGCCAGCGAGAGCTTCGCACCCGTCTTCGGCGGGGCCACGTAGTCGTTGACGAACCGCCGCAGCTTGTACTCCACCTGCGGCTGCGGCGGCCCGTCCGGATGGCGCAGCGGCCGGTAGATCAGCTCGTGGGCCGCCGCCAACTGGTCGGCCGGCAGCGTGCCCTCGTACGCCGTGTACCGGGCCGCGTCCCCGCCCGCCAGATCGCCGAAGACGAACGCCCCGATCATGTAGTTGTGCGGTACGGACGCCAGGTCCCCGGCCGCGTACAGCCGCGGCACCGTGGTGCGCGCGTGGTCGTCGACGCGGACGCCGGACGCCGAGTGGCCGCCGCACAGCCCGATCTCCGAGATGTGCATCTCGATGTCGTGGGTGCGGTAGTCGTGGCCGCGGCCCGCGTGGAAGGTGCCGCGCGTCGGCCGCTCGGTGGTGTGCAGGATGGACTCCAGGGAGGCCACCGACTCCTCCGGAAGGTGGCTGAGCTTGAGGTACACGGGGCCCCGGTCCGAGGCCAGTTCGGCGGCGAACTCCGCCATCATCTGCCCCGACCAGTAGTCGGAGTCCACGAACCGCTCGCCGTGCCGGTTGACCTGGTAGCCGCCGAAGGGGTTCGCGACGTACGCGCACGCCGGCCCGTTGTAGTCCTTGATCAGCGGGTTGATCTGGAAGCATTCGATCCCGGTCAGCGCGGCGCCCGCGTGGTAGGCCATGGCGTAGCCGTCGCCCGCGTTGGTCGGGTTCTCGTACGTGCCGTACAGATACCCGGAGGCCGGCAGTCCGAGCCGTCCGCACGGGCCGGTCGCCAGGATCACCGCCCCGGCGCGCACGGTCACGAAGGCGCCGGTGCGGGTGTTGAAGGCGGCCGCGCCGATCGCCCGGCCGTCCTCGGGCGAGGTCAGGACCCGTACCGGCATCACCCGGTTCTCGATCCGGATCCGCTCGCGCATCTCGCGGCGCCGCAGCTGCCGGTAGAGGACCTTCTTGACGTCCTTGCCCTCCGGCATGGGCAGCACGTACGAGCCCGAGCGGTGGACCTGGCGCACCGCGTACTCGCCGTGCTCGTCCTTCTCGAACTTCACCCCGTACGACTCCAGGCGCTGCACCATCGCGAACCCGCGGGTGGCGGTCTGGCGGACCGTGGACTGGTCGACGACGCCGTCGTTGGCCCGGGTGATCTCGGCGACGTAGTCGTCGGGCTCGGCGCGGCCGGGGACCACGGCGTTGTTGACCCCGTCCATCCCCATGGCGAGCGCCCCGGAGTGACGGACGTGCGCCTTCTCCAGGAGCAGGACCCGCGCGCCCCGCTCGGCGGCGGTCAGCGCCGCCATCGTGCCGGCGGTGCCGCCGCCGATGACGAGGACGTCGCAGGAGAGTTCCTCGGCGTCGCCGATCGCGGGGATGTCCATGGTGCGGCCCTTCAGAGCGAGTGGATGATCTGCTGCCGGAGCCCGGCGTTCGAGGTCCCGCGGTCGCGCGGGCGCGGTACGGGGACCACCTGCGCGGCGGCGAGCAGCGCGACGCGGTCGCCGAGGAACAGCGCTTCGTCCACGTCGTGGGTGACGAAGACGACGGTCGCGCCGGTGCCCGCGAGGACGTCCACGAGGAGGTCCTGCATCTCGGCGCGGGTCTGGGCGTCGAGCGCCCCGAAGGGTTCGTCCATCAGGACGGCGCGCGGGCGCGCGGCGAGGGCGCGCGCCAGCTGCACGCGCTGGCGCTGACCGCCCGAGAGCTGGTGCGGGAACTTGTGTGCGTGCCCGTCCAGGCCGACCCGCTCCAGCCACTCCCCGGCGGTCCGCCGCCGGGCCCGCCGGGCCCGCCGGGCGGCACGGGACGGATCGAACACGGGGGAGCGGCCGTGCCGGTCGGGTACCGCGGCCTGCTCCTCGGACCGGCCCCGGAAGCGCCCGATGGCGAGCGGGAGTTCGACGTTGGCCCGGACCGTGCGCCAGGGCAGCAGGGCGTCGTCCTGGAAGACCAGCGCCCGGTCGGCGTCCGGGCCGCGGACCGGGGCGCCGTCCTGTTCCACCACGCCGTCGAGCGGCGGCAGCAGCCCCGCGAGGGTGCGCAGGAGCGTGGACTTGCCGCAGCCGGACGGGCCCACGACGGCGAGCACCTCCCCGGGCTCGACCGTCAGATCGACCCCGTCGAGCACCGCGTTCCCGCGGTGCCCGAGCCGGACGCCGCGCAGCGCGAGCCGGGCCCCTCGGGGCGCGGCGGCGACCGGGGCGGTCGCGACATCGGTCAGGCTCATGGCGAGGTCACCTCTCGTGTACGGGGCTTCGCCCGCTCCGCCCGGGCGTGGCCGGGCTCGGCAGGGTCCGGGGCCAAGCCGCCGCCCCGGGCGGAGTCGGGATGCGGGGCGTCGGGGCGCGGGGTGTCGGGATGCGGGGTGTCGGGGCGCGGGGCGTCGGGGCGCGGGGTGTCGGTACGCAGGGCGTCGGGACGCGGGGCGTCGGGGTCCGCGCCGGGGCGGGCCCGTGGCGGCCCGGGCCGCGGGAAGAGCCGGAGCCCCCTCGCCCCCGCCGTGCCCTCCGGCCGCGGCGCGTGGGCCCTGCCGGCGCCCGCACCGTCGCGCGCCGGCAGCCACCGCGTCAGGCGGCGGCCCGCGCGCTCCACCGCCGTGGAGGTCAGCCAGCCCAGCGCGCCGATGGTGACCATGCCGACGAAGACGCCGGGGTAGTCGATCACCGTGTAGTCCTGCCAGGTCCGGTAGCCGACCCCGTACTCGCCGGAGATCATCTCGGCCGAGATCACACAGATCCAGGCCACCCCGATTCCGACCGACAGGCCACCGAAGATGCCCGGCAGGGCGCCCGGCAGCACCACCGAGAAGAGGATCCGCGCCCGGCCGCCGCCCATGGTCAGGACCGCCTCCTCCCACACCGGGGTCAGCGCCCCCACCGCGTGCCGCGTGGAGACCAGCACCGGGAAGAAGGCGGCCGTGCAGGTGATGAACACGATCCCCTGCTCGTTGGAGGGGAACAGCAGGATCGCCACCGGCACCAGCGCGATCGCCGGTACCGGACGCAGCACCTCCAGCAGCGGGCCCAGCACGTCGGCCGCGATCCGCGACCGGGCGATCGCCGTACCCACCGCCACGCCCAGGACCGCGGCGAGCACGAAGCCCGTCACGATCCGGCGCAGGCTGGAGGCCAGGTCCTGCCAGAAGGGCCCGGTCCCGGCCCGCTCGGCGAACGCCCCGGCGACCTCGCCCACCGTCGGGAACTGCTCGAAGCGCAGCCACGCGTTCACGTCCAGCGAGGTCAGCCCCTGCCACACGAGCAGGGCCGCGCCGAGCGAGGCCGCCCGCAGCAACCAGCGGCCGCCCGTCATGACGCCAGGGTCCCGGCCTCGGCGAAGCTCACGATCCGCGCCCCGGACCCCTGGTGCGCGGCCACGTAGGCCTTCGCGCCCGCCGGTGTGACGAAGGCGCGCAGCTCCGGCCCCTCGGCGACCCACACGGCCTTGTCCGCGAACCAGAGCGTGCCCGTCACCGCGTCCGGCACGTACGCCGCCCGGACGTCCGCGCCGCGCGCCGCCTTCAGCAGCTCGCGCGGGGAGTCGAAGGACCGGGTGCGGGCCTGGCCCTTCAGCCACAGCTCGGGCCGGGCGGCCACCGCCCCGGGGTACTCCGCGGTCCCGGCCGCCACCCGCGCCAGGGGCTCCGGGTCCACGAAGGCGTCCACGTCCACGTCACCGACCAGCTTGGCGTCCTTGAGCACCGCCACGTCCTGCTTCAGCGCATCGATCAGCTCCGGGCGCAGGGCCGGGTCGAAGGTCGCGATGCCGTTCGCCCCGTTGTAGAGGTACACCACCTCCGCCGGCAGCCCGGTCTCCTTCGCCACCGACTCGGCGGCCGCCACCGGCTCCGCGCGCAGGTGGTCGGTGGCCCGGCGCTGCGCCCGCAGGAAGTCGTCCAGCACGCCGGCCCGCTCCTTCGCGAACTTCTCCCTTACGGTGACCCCGTGGAAGGTCGGCAGGTTCAACTCGGCGCCGTCGTACAGGGCCTTGGCCCAGCCCTCGTACGCCAGCTGGCCCGGCCACGCCACGAACTGCGAGAGCGCGTCGACGCTGCCCGCCTGGAGGGCCGAAGCGCCCACGCTGGGCTGCTGGTTGAGCTTCTCGATGCCGCCCGACGGGTCGATCCCGGCGCGCTGCAGCGCCCGTACCAGCGTGCCGTCGGCCGCCGAGCCGACGCTCGTCGACACCTTCTTGCCGCGCAGGTCGGCCAGGGACTCCAGCTTCGAATCCGGTGCGGTGACCACGGTGTTGAGGCCGCCGCGCAGGTTGTAGCCGGTCACGGAGACGAGGCCGGTGGGCTGCTTCAGCTCCTTGCCGCGCACCGCGTTGATGAGCAGCGGGAAGTCGCCCATCGAGCCGATGTCGATCTTCCCGGCGGTCATCTGGGCGGTGATGGGGGCGCCGGTGGCGTAGTCCTGCCAGTCCACCTCGTAGGTGATGCCGTCCTTCTTGCCGCGCGCGGCGAGCTCCTCCTCGAAGTAGCCGAGGGAGCGCAGCAGGGTGCCGGCGGTGACGGTGTTGATGGTCTTGGACTGGTAGCCGACGGTCACGGTGACCGTCGTGGAGCCGGCCGCACCGGCGGAGCCGGAGCAGGCCGTGGCCAGCGGGGCGAGGAGCAGGGCGAGCGCGGCGGGGGCGAGTGCCTTCGTACGCGTCGTAGGCATGGGGAGGGGACCTTTCACCGGAGCAGGTAGGGCATGTTGACGGTGACCGCGCCGGTGGGACAGCGGGCGGCGCACGGGCCGCAGTACCAGCACTCGTCGACGTGCATGTAGGCCTTGCCGTTGTCCTCGCGGATCGCGAGCGAGTCGAGCGGACACATGTCGACGCAGAGCGTGCAGCCGTCGATGCACAGGGACTCGTCGATGGTCACGGGCACGTCGCCGCGCTGGGGCACCACGGGCATGGCTGTCTCCAGGAAGGTGGGTACGTTCGGTGTCGGAGGGGGCTCGGAGGGCTCAGAGGGAGCGGCGCAGCAGGCCGCTCATGGTGATCCGGTCGCCGCGGAAGCGGATGAACTCCAGGTCCACGGGCCGGCCGTCGCCCAGGTGGGTGAGGCGCTCCAGCATCAGGACGGCGGCCCCGCGCGGGGCCTGGAGGACGGCGGCGGAGTGCGCGTCGGCGTTGACGGCCTCGAGGGTGATCTCGGCGTGCCCGAGCGGCTGCCCGGTCAGCTGCTCCAGGAGCCGGAAGACGTCGGTGTTCTCCAGGTCGCAGCCGAGCAGTTCGGCGCCGATGTCCATCGGGACGTAGGTGAGGTCGAGGGAGAGCGGCAGCCCGTTCAGGCGTCGCAGCCGTTCGATGTAGAGCACGTCGGCGTGCTCGGGCAGGCCGAGCCGGCCGGCGACCGGGGCGGGGGCGCGGACGGGGCCGACGGTGCGGACCTCGTTGGTCACCCGGCCGTGCTCGTTCAGGGTCTCGGCCAGGCCTTGCAGGCGGTCCAGGCCGTGCGGGTACTTCTCGCAGACCACGACGGTGCCCACGCCCGGGCGGCGCTCCACGAGCCGCTCGCCGCGCAGCAGGTCGAGGGCCTGGCGGACGGTGTTGCGACCGGCGCCGTAGGAGTCGGCGAGTTCTCCCTCCAGGGGGAGGACCCCGTCGGGGTAGCCGCCCACCAGGATCTGGTGGCGCAGGAGGTCGGCGAGCTGCCGCGCCTGGTCCGCGCGCAGTCGGCGCCGGCGCGCGGCGGCGACCGGGACGGTGTGTGCGGCGGTTCGTTCGGCTGGCATGGCAGGGAACGTACCGGCGGCTCGGCGCCGGTGGTGTTGCCGCAGTGTTGCGCCACCTGACGGCGCTTCCGCAGGGCTCTGAGCTGCGGTTTCGGCGGGGTGGCGGAAGGATCCGCCACCCCGCCGACCGAAGGGTGGACTAGCGGGCGCCCACGATGCGGCCGGTGACCTCGCCGAGGCCGACGCGCGTGCCGTCCGGGCCGGGGGCCCAGGCGGTGAGGGTGACGGTGTCCCCGTCCTCCAGGAAGGTGCGCTTGCCGTCGGTGAGCTCGATGGCGTCGCGGCCGTTCCAGGTGAGCTCCAGCAGCGAGCCGCGCTGGCCGACCTCGGGACCGCTGACGGTGCCGGAGCCGAAGACGTCGCCGGTGCGCAGGGAGGCGCCGTTGACGGTCATGTGGGCGAGCTGCTGGGCGGCCGTCCAGTACATGGTGGCGAAGGGCGGCTGCGCCACTTCCTGGCCGTTGATGGAGACGGTGATGCGCAGGTCGAAGCCGCCGGGGCGGTCGAGGTCGGCGTCGTCCAGGTAGGGCTGGAGCGGGAAGTCGCGGGCGGGCGGGGCGACGCGCGCCGCGTCGAGGGCCTCCAGCGGGGTGACCCAGGCGGAGACGGACGTGGCGAAGGACTTGCCGAGGAACGGGCCGAGCGGCACGTACTCCCAGGCCTGGATGTCGCGCGCCGACCAGTCGTTGAGCAGGAACAGCCCGAAGACGTGCTCCTCGAAGTCGCCCAGCGCCACCGGGCGGCCCAGCTCGGAGGGGGTGCCGACGACGAAGCCGACCTCGGCCTCGATGTCGAGCTTGACGGAGGGGCCGAAGACGGGCGCCGGGTCGGTGGGCGCCTTGCGCTGGCCGCTGGGGCGCACGACGTCGGTGCCGGAGACCACGATCGTGCCGGAGCGGCCGTGGTAGCCGATGGGCAGGTGCTTCCAGTTGGGCGTCAGCGCGTCGCCGTCCGGGCGGAACATCTTCCCGACGTTGGTGGCGTGGTGCTCGCTCGCGTAGAAGTCGACGTAGTCGGCGACCTCGTACGGAAGGTGCAGGGTGACCTCGTCGAGCGGTACCAGGTGCGGCTCGACGGTGGGGCGGTGGCCGGGGTCGGTCACCCAGGCGGTCAGCGCGCGGCGCACGTCGCGCCAGGCGGTGTGGCCGGCGCCCAGCAGCGGGTTGAGGGAGTCCCGTCCGAGCAGGCCCGCGAACGGGGAGCCGAGCGCGGCCGCGGCCGCCCCCGCGTCGAGGACGAATCCGCCGATGCGCACGCCGACCCGTCGCCGGTCGTCCGCGGCGGTCGAGAAGACGCCGTAGGGGAGGTTGTGCGGCCCGAACGGGTCGCCCTCGGGGACATCGAGGGGGCTCTGCTGGGGCATGGGGTACTGCCTCGCTTTCGACGCGGTCCGGGGGTGTCCCGGTAGACACGGTGCGGGACACGCTACTCAGGATCCCGCAGGAACGCGCGGGTACCCGGTCGGAGATGAAACACATCCCGGGACGACGCCTGTGGTCAGGTATCCACAGTTCCGGTCATATCTGATCTTTTGGTGCGTGCGGTCGATCGAGGGCTCTACGGTCGGGGTTGTGTACTTCCCTGCCCCGCCCCTGCACCGCTCGACGCGGGAGCGCATCAAAGTGACGGATGGGACGTGGGGGAGGCCGGATTCCTGCTCTATTTGTAGGACTTGTCCAAAGGGGTCCGTATCCTAGGCGTCGTGACTTCCGCCCCGCCCCCGGCCCTTCCCTACGCCTTGATCGCCACGGACCTGGACGGGACTCTGCTGCAAGCCGGGGACACCGTCTCCGCCCGTTCCTACGAGGCGCTCGCGACGGCGCGCGCGGCAGGCGCCCAGCACATCATCGTCACCGGACGCCCCGTTCCCCAGGTCCGACACGTCCTGGACCGGCTCGGCTACACGGGGCTCGCGGTGTGCGGGCAGGGCGCGCAGGTGTACGACGCGGCGCGCGGGCGCCTGCTGCGCTCCGTGTCCATGGACCGGGAGCTGGCCGAGGTGGCCCTCGGCAAGATCGAGGCGGAGGTCGGCGAGGTCTACGCGGCGGTCAACCAGGAGGGCCTGGACGCGGAGATGCTGATAGGGCCGGGCTACCGGATGTGGCACCCCCACCTGCCGACGGTCCGCGTCCCGCGGCGCTGCGACCTGTGGTCGGCGCCGATCAACAAGGTGCTGCTCCAGCACCCGGAGCTGGACGACGACGAACTGACACGAGTGGCGCGGTCGGTGGTCGGCCACCTGGTGAACGTCACGATGGCGGGCGAGCACACGGTGGAACTCCAGCCGCCGGGCATCGACAAGGCCAGCGGACTCGCGCGGGCTGCGGACGTCCTCGGCGTCTGCCCGTCCCGGACGATCGCCTTCGGGGACATGCCGAACGACATTCCGATGTTCGCGTGGGCGGCCCACGGGGTGGCGATGGCGAACGCGCACCGCGAGCTGGTGGCCGTCGCGGACGAGCTGACGCTGTCCAACGAGGACGACGGCATCGCGGTGGTCCTGGAACGGCTGTTCGGCTAGCACGGGGCCGCTGCGCGGAGCCTCTCCCCGCCCCGCCCTTTCTCCGTTTCCCGGGCTCTGCCCGGACCCGCGCCTCAAACGCCGGCGAGGCTGGTTCTTTCAGCCTCGCCGGCGTTTGAGGCGCGGGGGTGCGGGGGCGGAGCCCCCGGAAGCGGCGCCGCACCGGACGGCTCAGCCCGCCGCGCGCGGCAGCCGGCGTTCCCACGTCCGGTGGAAGACCACCTCGTCCCCCTCCCTGCACACCACCTCGTTCGACGTCAGGAAACCGCCCTCGTCGCAGGAGATCTCCGACCGGGTCTCCACCCTCGCGTCCCAGCCCAGTTCCGGCCGGTGGAGCCGGATCCGCCACCGCGACCGCGCCCGCGCCGACAGCGCGTCCGCGTCCTGGATCTCGTACACCTCCTCCGCGTCCTCGCCGTACTCCAGGCCGTCCGGGTACACCCGGGTGCCCCCGTACCGCGGGTCCACCTCCAGCCGCCACGTCCCGCGCGCGACGTCCCGCACGACCAGTCGTTCCGGGCGCGGTTCGTCCAGCGTCGCGGGGAAGACCACACCCAGCGGCTCCGCCTGCTCCGGGGCCTCGAAGACGATCCCGCCGTCCGACGCGGAGCCCGCCCGCACCGGCAGGGTCAGCGCGCTGCCCGCCGGGTCCAGGGTCCAGCCGGCCTCCGACCCGGCCCGCGGCCAGATCCACGGCCAGTACGCGGACGACACGGCGAGCCGGATCCGGTGCCCCGGCGCGAAGGCGTGGCCGATGCCGTTCAGCTCGAAGGCGACGTCCTCGTACGCGCCCACCGGCCAGGGCAGCGCCCGGTCACGGCCCCGACGGGCCGAGAGGTTCAGCGCGCCCCGCGTGACCAGCGTCGAGGAGCCGTCCGGGGCCACGTCGCACAGCCGGGCGACCACCTGCCCGTACGGCACGTCGAGCCGCAGCCGCAGGGTGACCGACGGCCGCCCCAGGATCTCCACCGGCTCCTCGCGCCCCACCGGGAACTCGAAGCAGGCCGACTTCGCGTCCTCCTCCCGCTGGTCCGGCGGCAGGTCGGCGTCGTTGCCGAAGGGGAAGAACCGGCCCGCGTCCAGACCGGTGTGCTGCGGGGAGGCCACCTCCACCGGCGCGCCCTGGAACACGTACGGGACGGGGATGACGGACGCCGACGGCCAGGACTTCTCGCCGACCCAACGGCCCGGGAGCTCTTCGTACACCGTCGCCGGCGGGTGCGAGTCGCTGATCCAGCTGCGCAGCAGCGGCTCCTCCATCACCCCGTTGTCCGCACCCTTCAGCCAGTGGTCCCACCAGCGCAGGGTCTCCTGGAGGAAGCCGATGGCCGGCCCCGGCGGCAGGCCGCGGTCCGGGTACTGGTGCGACCAGGGGCCGATCAGCCCCCGCACGCGGGCCGGCGGCAGGTGCTCGACCAGCCGCAGCACGGTGTCCCGGTACGGGTCGTGCCAGCCGCCGACCGCGAGCACGGCCGCGCCGATGGCCGTGTAGTCCTCGCAGACGCTGCCGCGGCGCCAGTAGGCGTCGCGCGTCTGGTGGGAGAGCCAGGTGTGGACGAGCGGCTCCACCGCCTCCAGCCGCTCCAGCCACTGCCGGCGCCAGTCGTCGCCGACGAACTGCGGGTCCGGCGGCCGGGAGGCGAAGGCCAGCATGGTCGCCGCCCACGCGTGCATGTCCACGGCGAGCACCGAGCCGCCCATGTAGTGGACGTCGTTGTCGTACCGGTCGTCCGTCGAGCAGACGGTGACGACCGCCTTCAGCGGCTCGGGGGCCAGCGCCGCGATCTGGAGCGAGTTGAACCCGCCCCACGAGATCCCGAACATCCCCACCGAACCCGTGCACCACGGCTGCGCCGCCAGCCACTCCACCACCGCCACGCCGTCGGCCAGCTCGCGGGCGTCGTACTCGTCTCCCGGCGAGCCCCCGCTACAGCCGTGCCCGCGCACGTCCACCCGTACGGAGGCGTAGCCGTGCCCCGCGTACCAGGGGTGGCGCTGCCGGTCGCGCGGCGAGGTCCAGTCGGTGAGCCGGTACGGGAGGTACTCCAGCAGGGCCGGAACCGGCTCGTCCGTCACCGGGCGCCAGATCCGCGCGTACAGCTCGACACCGTCGGGCAGCGGGATCCGGACATCCTCGTGGGTGGTGCCGTACGGGAAGTCGGTACGGATGATCATCTGGTCTCAGCCGCCAATCGCCTCGGATCGTTCGCCTCGGATCGTTCGCCCCGACCCGGCCTCAGTGGAGGGGGTGCATCGTGCGCGGCAGCCACGGCGCCATCGCCGTCACGGCCGGGCCGGCCGTGGTCAACCGTCCGATGACGGCCAGAAGGGTGGTGGGCGCGGCGCACGCGAGACAGCCGCCGACGACCCGCCGCACGGTGCGCCGCATCGCGTCGGAGACGAGGTAGACCATGGTCCCGTAGGCCGCCGAGACGGAGGCCGCGGTGCCCGGATCCATCCCCAGGCCGCCGTTCGCCACGGTGTCCGCGAAACAGAGGACGAGGACGGCCTGCATGCCCAGGAACGAGAAACGCTCCCGGACCTCCGGTCCGGAGAGCGCGGCCGGTCCCCGGGGACGGCCGGGGAAGGCGTGGTCGTCCCGGGGCGGCGGCCGGTCGGCCGCCGGATCCGCGGGCTCGCCCCTATTGGTTGCAGTTCTGGGCAAAACGCATTCTCCGGTTGTTTCGTCTTCTCCCGAACATACCGGTGCTCATCGGACAGTGCGCGGATGGCGGCCGGGTGGTGGCCGGGAAGGCGCTCTCGGTGATCGAAAACAGACCCGATACGCTGGCTTGAGTGATGGCAGCGACACATCGACAATCCATGTGATCGTCAGCGTGATCGTCAGCAGACAGGAGTACCCCTCGTGACCGTCGTCGGGCCGTTCGGACTGAGCGTGCGGGACCAGGCTCTTGAGACCGATGTCCAGGCCGGACTGGCCGCCGTCGAGGCGGGTCTGCTGGAAGCCACCAAGAGCGAAGTCCCCTTCATCACCGAGGCCGCACAGCACCTGGTCCGGGCCGGAGGCAAGCGGTTCCGGCCGCTGCTGGTGATGCTGGCGTCCCGCTTCGGCGATCCCTACGCGCCCGGCATCGTGCCGTCCGCCGTCGTGGTCGAGCTCACGCACCTGGCGACGCTCTACCACGACGACGTCATGGACGAGGCGGACGTCCGCCGCGGGGTGGAGAGCGCCAACGCCCGCTGGGGCAACTCGGTGGCGGTCCTCACGGGTGACTTCCTGTTCGCCCGCGCCTCGCACATCCTGGCCGACCTCGGGCCGGAAGCCGTACGCATCCAGGCCGAGGCCTTCGAGCGGCTGGTGACGGGCCAGATCCTGGAGACGGCCGGCCCGCGCGACGGCCGCGACCCCGTCGCCCACTACCTCGACGTCATCGCCGGCAAGACCGGCTCGCTGATCGCGGTCTCCGGCCGCTTCGGCGCGCTCATGTCCGGCGCCGACGAGTCGGTCGTCGACATCCTGACCCAGTACGGCGAGCGGCTCGGCACCGCCTTCCAGCTCGCCGACGACGTGCTCGACATCGCCTCCGACGCGCACGAGTCCGGCAAGACCCCGGGCACCGACCTGCGCGAGGGCATCCCGACGCTGCCCGTGCTGCGGCTGCGCGAGATGGCCGCCCGGGGCGGCGACCCGGCGGACCTGGAGCTCGTGAGCCTCCTGGACGGCGACCTGACGGACGACGCCCGCCACGCCGAGGTGCTCACCCGGCTGCGGGCGCACCCCGCCCTGGAGCGGGCCCGCCGCGACACCATCCAGTACGCGCAGGACGCGCGGGCCATGCTGGCCCCGCTGCCGGAGTGCTTCGCCAAGTCGGCGCTCGAAGAGCTCTGCGACGCGGTGGTGCACCGCGCCGGGTAACGGCCACGACTGCGGAACGGGCCCTTCCGCCCCGGCGACCCCTACGGGTCGGGGGAGGAGGGCCCTTTCCATGTCATCCCACGGGCGTACGTCGAGTTGCGTCCGGGGGCTGACGCCCCAGGGCCGCCGATTTGGTCAGATGGAGTCATCAAACCCCACCAGATCGGGTGAGCGCGGCGACACGGTGGTCACCGCAGTCGACACAGAGGGCAGGGCACTGACATGGCACCGAACACCAAGACTTCCCGCAAGGCCGCCCGGTACGCCGTACCGGTAGCGGTGGCGGGCGTGGCCGCGGCGACCGTTGCGATGGTCCCGGCCTTCGCCAACGCCGGCGGGCCCGACCTGCCGAAGGTGACGGCGCAGCAGCTCATCGAGAAGGTCGCGGCCTCGGACGTGCAGCAGCTGTCCGGCACCGCCCGGATCACCACCGACCTGGGGCTGCCGAAGATCGCGAGCGGGCTGCTCGGCGGCGGCGGCGTCGCGGGCGGCTCCGCCAACCCGGAGGACAAGGTCGCCCAGCTGGCGAACGGCAGCCACACCCTGCGCGTCGCGGCCGACGGCCCGGACCGCCAGCGGCTGACCTTCCTCGACGGCAAGGACGAGTACAGCCTCATCCACAACGGCGACGACGTGTGGGGCTACGACTCCAAGTCGAACGAGGTCTTCCACGAGAAGAACGCCGAGGCCGGCCAGGGCAAGGGCAAGGACGGCGGCAAGGAGCACAAGACCGGCGACCGCCTGGCCGCCTCGCCGCAGAAGCTGGCCGAGGAGATCCTGAAGTCCGCCGGCCCCACCACGGACGTCAGCGTGGGCGACACCGCGCAGGTGGCCGGCCGGGACGCCTACCAGCTGGTGCTGAAGCCCAAGCAGACCGGCTCCACGGTCGGCTCGGTCCAGATCGCGGTGGACGCCAAGAACGGCGTGCCGCTGCGCGTGCAGCTGCTGTCCGCCCAGGGCGGCAAGCCGATCGTGGACGCCGGCTTCACCAAGGTCGACTTCACCAAGCCGGCCGCGGACACCTTCTCCTTCACCGCCCCCAAGGGCGCCAAGGTGACCGAGGGCGTGGACGGGGCGGGCAAGGGCGGCGCGGACGAGCACCGCAAGGCGCTGGAGTCCTTCCCGGGCCTCGGCGATCTGGCCGGCGGCGAGGGCGGCAAGGGCGACATGAAGGTGCTCGGCGAGGGCTGGTCGACCATCGCCCGCATCGACTCGGGCGTGAACCGGAACCTGAAGGACCTGGAGAACGACAAGAACACCCCGAAGCAGGCCAAGCAGTTCCTCGACTCCCTCGGGGAGAAGGTCACCGGGAAGTTCGGTGAGGGCCGCGTCCTGTCGACCCGCCTGGTCAACGCCCTGATCACGGACGACGGCAAGGTCTACGTCGGCGCGGTCACCAAGGACGCGCTGGTCAAGGCGGCCAACGCCAACAAGTAATCGCTAGCCGGACGGGCCGCCGCGAGGGTGGGTCGGGACTGTGTCCCTGCCCACCCTTGCGGCATTTCCGCTCCCCGTACAGCACACCCGCTGTACGGTGTTGGACATGTCGAGACACGTCACCATCCGCCTGGACGAAGAGTTCCACGAACGCCTGAAGGCGCGTGCGGCGGCGCTGGGGACGACGGTCACCGCGCTGATCACCGAGGTCACGGAACGCGAACTCGACGAGGACCGGAAAAACTTCCTCTCCGGCATAGAGGAGTTCGCCGACCACTGGGGTTACTTCCAGCAGCGGTTCGGCAATTGAAGATCACCATGGAGTGGGCCTGGACGGCTCTGGCCCACCATCTCCCGTCCGATCCCGCCGTGTGGGATCCCTCCGGGGTGGCCGCCGCGGTCGCCCGGCACCAGAACGACCTCGTCCTCGTGCCCGAACAGCCCGCCCCGGACACCGCGTGGCGGGCCGCCGCGTTTTTGCACACCCTCGCGGTGTGCCCGGCCCTGGAATCCCCGATGAACGAGTTCTACGCGGCCGCGGCCACCCGCTCGTACCTGCGGGTGGCCGGGGCGAAGCAGCTGCCCTCGCCGGAAGAGCTCGGCGACCTGGTGGAGGCGGCGAAGCTGGGCCGCGCGGACATCGCGGCCGTGGCCGAGGAGCTGCGCGCCCGCATCCAGGGGCCGCTCCAGGCGTCCTCGCAGTCCCGCGCCGAGGACGCCTGAGCAGGCGGAAGGCCTAGAAGGTGATCTTCCAGCTGTTGATGTAGCCGACGTCCTGCGCCGCCGTGTCCTTGACCCGGAGGTTCCAGACACCGTTGGCGACCTCGCTGGAGGCGTTGACGGTGTACGTCTGGACGAGGTTGTCGGCGCTGCCGCCCGTGCGGTTGTGCAGGTTGTAGACGGTGCCGTCGGGGGCGACCAGGTCGACCACGAGGTCACCGCGGTAGGTGTGGACGATGTTCACGTCGACCTTGGTGGTCGCGGGCGCGTTGCCCGTCACGCCGGAGACCGTGATCGGCGAGGACACCGCCGCCGCGGGGGAGTCCGGGACGTTCACGTCCGCCGTGTTCTCGAAGGACTGGCCCGGCGGGACCGGAGTGGCCGCCCCGAGCGTCCAGATCGCGTAGGCGACGGCGTCGGAGTTGCGGTCCAGGGCGGTGTCGTTGATGTTCGTCAGGCTGTCGCACGAGGAGTGGTAGCAGCGGTCGAAGGCCTGACCGGAGGTGCCGCCCCACTTCTGGGCCTGCGCGGCGGACTTGGTGTTGCTGGCGCCGGTGAACAGGCCGCCGACGGGAATGCCCACGTTCTTGAAGGAGGCGTGGTCGGAGCGGCCGTCGCCCTCGGTCTCGATCTCGGTCGGGACGCCGAGGCCGGTGTAGTAGTTCTTGAAGGTCTGCTCGATCGTCGGGTCGTCGTCGTAGACGAAGTAGCCCGGATTCGGCGAGCCGATCATGTCGAAGTTCAGGTACCCGGCGAACTTGGCGCGCTCGGCGGCCGGCAGGTTGTTGACGTAGTACTTCGAGCCGACCAGGCCCAGCTCCTCCGCGCCCCACCAGCCGAAGCGCAGGTGCTTGGTGGGCTGCAAACCGGCCCGGGAGACGGCGAGGGCGGTTTCCAGGACGGCCGCGCTGCCGGAGCCGTTGTCGTTGATGCCGGCGCCCGAGGTCACCGAGTCCAGGTGCGACCCGGCCATCAGGACCGAGTTCGGGTCGCCGCCCGGCCAGTCGGCGATCAGGTTGTAGCCGGTGGCGCCGCTGGAGGTGAAGGTCTGCAGGGTGGTCGTGAAGCCGGCCGCGTCGAGCTTGCCCTTCACGTAGTCGATGGAGGCCTTGTAGCCGGCCCTGCCGTGGGCGCGGTTGCCGCCGTTGTTGGCGGCGATGGTCGAGAGCTGTGACAGGTGGGCCTTGACGTTGGCCAGCGGTATGTCGGGCGGTGTCGGCGCCGCGGCGACCGCCGTGGGTGCGGCGAGTGCGGCGGGGGCGGCGGAGGCGAACAGGCCGGCGACCGCGAACGCGGTCACGGCAGCAAGGCGCCGGGAGACGGACAGGCTCATGTGGGGGCTCCGGGATTCCGCGGGGATATGACGGAACGACTGGGAAAGAGCGGGTGAGCGTTAGTGCGTCAGTGCGAGCCTGATGTTCAGCGAGAGTATGACTATCCGTCAAGACCATAATTCGGTCAGGGCAGTTCGGAAAACGGACGATCCCCGGTACGGGTGGTCCGTACCGGGGATCGAGGGTGTGGAGGGTTTGCCGGCGCGAGCCCCGCGGGCGGTGCTGCGCGGGCGGGTGCTACGCGGGCTCGCGGGCCGGCGTCGCCAGGACGGTCGGCGCTGCTGCCGCCAGTCTCGCCCGGGACCGCCGCGCCGTACGCAGCGCGTCCCAGGTGAGGATCACGAGCGCGGCCCACACCAGGGAGAAGCCCGCCCAACGCTCGGGCGGCATGGCCTCGTGGAAGTACAGGACGCCGAGCCCGAACTGGAAGACCGGGGCCATGTACTGGAGCAGCCCGAGGGTGGACAGCGGGACCCGGATCGCGGCCATCCCGAAGAACACCAGCGGGACCGCCGTGACCAGCCCGGTCGCCGCCAGCAGGAGCGAGTGGGTGACGCCGTGCGAGGTGAAGGTGGACCGGCCCTGCGCGCCGAGCCACAGGACGTATCCGAGGGCGGGCAGGAACAGCACGGCCGTCTCGGCGGTCAGCGACTCCAGGCCGCCCATGCCGAGCTTCTTCTTGATCAGCCCGTACGTGGCGAAGGAGAAGGCGAGGACCAGCGAGATCCACGGCGGCCGTCCGTAGCCGACGGCGAGCACCAGCACGGCGACGAAGCTGAGGCCGACCGCCACCCACTGCGCCCGGCGCAGCCGCTCACCGAGCAGGAGCACGCCGATGGCGATGCTGACCAGGGGATTGATGAAGTAGCCGAGGCTGGCCTCGACGACGTGCTCGTTGTTGACGGCCCAGATGTACAGGCCCCAGTTCACGCTGATCACCGTGGCGGCCAGCGCGGTCAGGCCGAGCTTGCGGGGCTGGCGGAGCAGCTCCCGTATCCAGCCCCAGCGGCGCAGCGCGAGCAGCGCCAGACCGACCACGGCCAGGGACCACACCATGCGGTGGGCGAGGATCTCGATCGCCCCGGAGGGCTCGAGGAGCGGCCAGAAGAGGGGGACCAGCCCCCACATCCCGTATGCGCCGAATCCGTAGAGCAAACCCGTGCGCTGCTCGTTCTCTGCCTTCACGGGGCCTCCTGTACGACTTCCAGCCAACTTCACGACGGTATCGCCGTACGGCCCAGATGTCATGCCCGTACTCGGGAGATACTCCTGACATCTTTCGGGGCCCGCGCGCCGAGCGAGCCCTCGGTGCGCGCGAGGCCCCGGTGCGCGCGAGGCCCGGTGCGCGCCGGACGCGACGGAGCCCGGATCCTGGCGCAGGATCCGGGCTCCGTCGCGTGTCGGCGCGGGTGTCGGCGGTGCGCGCTAGCCGACGACCGTCCAGGTGTCGTTGCCGGTCAGCAGCGCCCCGAGGTCGCCCTTGCCGCTGCGGTCGATGGCCGCGTCGAGCTGGTCGGCCATGAGGGTGTCGTAGACGGGCCGCTCCACGCTGCGGAACACCCCGATCGGGGTGTGGTGCAGCGTGTCGGGGTCGGCGAGGCGGGAGAGCGCGAAAGCGGTGGTGGCGCTGGCGTTCTTCGCGTCGTGCACCAGGACCCGCGCCTCGTTCGCCGCGGTGACGTCCACGACCTCAAGGTCTCCGGTGGCCGGGTTGCGGACGACACCCTTGGCGTCGTCCGCACCGAAGCGGATCGGCTGCCCGTCCTCCAGCCGGATCACGGCTTCCAGGGCCTGGTCCTTGTCCTTGAGGACCTCGAAGGCGCCGTCGTTGAAGATGTTGCAGTTCTGGTAGATCTCCACGAGCGCCGTGCCCTGGTGGTCGGCCGCCTGGCGCAGCACCTCGGTGAGGTGCTTGCGGTCGGAGTCGACGGTCCGGGCGACGAAGGAGGCCTCGGCTCCGATCGCCAGCGACACCGGGTTGAAGGGCGCGTCCAGCGAGCCCATCGGCGTCGACTTCGTGATCTTGCCGACCTCGGAGGTGGGGGAGTACTGGCCCTTGGTCAGCCCGTAGATCCGGTTGTTGAAGAGCAGGATCTTCAGGTTGACGTTGCGGCGCAGGGCGTGGATGAGGTGGTTGCCACCGATGGACAGCGCGTCGCCGTCGCCCGTGACCACCCAGACGGACAGGTCGCGGCGGGAGGTGGCGAGGCCGGTGGCGATGGCCGGGGCGCGGCCGTGGATGGAGTGCATCCCGTACGTGTTCATGTAGTACGGGAAACGGGAGGAGCAGCCGATGCCCGAGACGAAGACGATGTTCTCCTTCGCGAGGCCCAGTTCGGGCATGAAGCCCTGAACTGCGGCCAGCACGGCGTAGTCACCGCAACCGGGGCACCAGCGGACCTCCTGGTCCGACTTGAAGTCCTTCATCGACTGCTTGCTCTCGGCCTTGGGTACCAGCGAGAGCAGGGTCCGCGCCCCGTCGGTCGCCTCCGTCACCTCAGTCATCGATGGCCTCCTTGAGAACCGTGGCGAGCTGCTCCGCCTTGAACGGCATTCCGTTGACCTGGTTGTACGACTGGGCGTCGACCAGGTATTTCGCCCGGATCAGGGTGGCGAGCTGCCCGAGGTTCATCTCCGGCACCACTACCTTCTCGTAACGCTCCAGGACCCCGCCGAGATTCCTGGGGAAGGGGTTGAGGTGGCGCAGGTGGGCCTGGGCGATGGGGCGTCCGGCGCTCCGCAGCCGGCGGACGGCCGCGGTGATGGGGCCGTAGGTGGAACCCCAGCCCAGGACCAGGGTGGTGGCGCCGTCCGGGTCGTCGACGTCGAGGTCGGGCACCCGGATGCCGTCGACCTTGGCCTGGCGGGTGCGGACCATGAGGTCGTGGTTGGCCGGGTCGTAGGAGATGTTGCCGGTGCCGTCCTGCTTCTCGATGCCGCCGATGCGGTGTTCGAGGCCGGGGGTGCCGGGGATGGCCCAAGGGCGGGCGAGGGTTTCCGGGTCCCGTTTGTACGGCCAGAACACCTCGGTGCCGTCGGACAGGGTGTGGTTCGCACCGGTGGCGAACTTGACCTTCAGGTCGGGCAGGTCGGCGACCTCCGGGATCCGCCAGGGCTCGGATCCGTTGGCGAGGTAGCCGTCGGAGAGCAGGAAGACCGGGGTCCGGTACGTGAGCGCGATCCGTGCCGCGTCGAGGGCGGCGTCGAAGCAGTCCGCGGGGGTCCGCGGGGCCACGATCGGGACGGGGGCCTCGCCGTTGCGGCCGAACATGGCCTGGAGGAGGTCCGCCTGCTCCGTCTTGGTCGGCAGTCCGGTGGACGGGCCGCCGCGCTGGATGTCCACGACCAGCAGCGGAAGCTCCAGCGACACCGCGAGGCCGATCGCCTCCGACTTGAGCGCCACACCGGGCCCGGAGGTGGTGGTCACTCCGAGCGCGCCGCCGAACGCCGCGCCGAGCGCCGCGCCGATGCCGGCGATCTCGTCCTCGGCCTGGAAGGTCCGCACGCCGAAGTTCTTGTGCTTCGACAGCTCGTGCAGGATGTCCGAGGCCGGGGTGATCGGGTAGGAGCCCAGGTAGAGGGGCAGGTCGGCCTGCTGGCTCGCGGCGACGAGACCGTAGGAGAGCGCCAGGTTCCCGGAAATGTTGCGGTAGGTGCCGGTGGGGAAGGCGCGGGTGGCGGGGGCGACCTCGTAGGAGACCGCGAAGTCCTCGGTCGTCTCCCCGAAGTTCCAGCCGGCCCGGAAGGCGACGACGTTCGCCTCGGCGATCTCGGGCTTCTTCGCGAACTTCTGCCGCAGGAAGTTCTCGGTGCCCTCGGTGGGCCGGTGGTACATCCACGACAGCAGGCCCAGCGCGAACATGTTCTTGCTGCGCTCGGCCTCCTTGCGGGAGAGACCGAAGTCCTTCAGCGCCTCGACCGTCAGGGTGGTCAGCGGCACCGGGTGCAGGCTGTAGGCGTCGAGGGAGCCGTCCTCCAGCGGCGAGGTGGCGTAGCCGACCTTGGCCATGGGGCGCTTGGTGAACTCATCCGTGTTGATGATGATCTCCGCGCCGCGCGGCAGGTCCGCGATGTTCGCCTTCAGGGCCGCCGGGTTCATCGCCACCAGCACGTTCGGGGCATCGCCCGGGGTGAGGATGTCGTGGTCGGCGAAGTGGAGCTGGAAGGAGGAGACGCCCGGGAGGGTTCCGGCGGGGGCGCGGATCTCGGCGGGGAAGTTCGGCAGCGTCGACAGGTCGTTCCCGAAGGACGCCGTTTCCGAGGTGAAGCGGTCACCGGTGAGCTGCATACCGTCACCGGAGTCACCTGCGAATCGGATGATCACACGATCGAGGCGGCGCACTTCCTTGCCGCCCGGACTCTCCGGGGTGCGCTGTCCACCGACAACCGCACCCCCGGCCCCGTCGGCCTGCTCGGCTGGGCTGCTGACCTGGCTGGTCACTGAACTGGACCTCCTTCGAGGCGTGAGCACCCCCGGAACCAACCCTACGTCCGTAGGGATCAGGGCCCCAGGAGCGACCACATTCTGGACCGTAGGACCGCCCCTTGAGACGGTCCTGCCGGTATGCCGTATCTGACAGAGTGTCAGTCGATCAAGATTTCAGATAGGTGAGAACGGCCAGTACTCGCCGGTGATCCCCGTCACTCGGCGAAAGGCCCAATTTCATGAAGATGTTGCTGACGTGCTTCTCCACTGCTCCGTCGCTCACGACCAGCTGCTTCGCCACGGCGGAATTCGTCCGCCCCTCGGCCATCAGCCCGAGCACCTCGCGCTCGCGCGGGGTCAGGCCCGCCAGTACGTCCTGCTTCCGGCTGCGCCCGAGCAGCTGGGCGACGACCTCCGGGTCCAGGGCCGTACCGCCCCGGGCCACCCGCACCACCGCGTCCAGGAACTCGCGCACGTCGGCCACCCGGTCCTTGAGCAGATACCCCACCCCGGTGCTGGAACCGGCCAGCAGCTCGGTGGCGTACTGCTCCTCCACGTACTGGGACAGCACGAGCACGCCTATCCCGGGGTGGTCGCGGCGCAGCCGCACGGCCGCCCGCACGCCCTCGTCGGTGTGGGTCGGCGGCATCCGTACGTCCGCCACCACCACATCCGGCAGCGCCCCCTCGGCCGCCAGGTCCGCCACCGTCTTGATCAGGGCCTCTGCGTCCCCGACGCCCGCCACGACGTCATGCCCCCGGTCGGTCAGCAACCGGGTCAGGCCCTCACGCAGCAGCACTGAATCCTCGGCGATGACCACCCGCACCCTGTCTTCCACGACTCAGCAGCTCCCGCGTCCACTCGTTCACGCACTACCCGACTCAGCCAAGCATCCCAGCCTTGGGTCCCGCTGAAGGCAGAGCCGGGACAACACGTCGCCGTACGGGGGGAGTTTTCGCGTACTGGAAGGTCGCATACCGCAAACGGGCGCTGCGCGGGCCGGGAGTTGCGCGAGGGCCGGGCCATCGGGCCCGGCCCTCGCGTCGGTGGGGGAGCGTCTCTCGGACCGGACCGGACCGGACCGGGTCGGGCTGGGTCGGGCTGGGCCGGGTTGGGCCGGGTTGGGCCGGACCGGACTCGTGGGGTAGGGCCCGGCCTCCGCCGAGCCCTACGGGCGCCAGGGCAGCTCGGCCGTGACCGTCGTCCCGCCCCCGGCGGGGGAGTCGACGACCAGCACCCCGTCCACGGCGTCCAGCCGCTCGGTCAGCCCCGCCAGCCCCGTCCCCTCCCGCGGCCCGGCCCCGCCCCGGCCGTCGTCAGCGACCTGGATCAGCAGCCGTTCCCCCGACTTCCACACGTCCACCGACGCCCACCGGGCCAGCGCGTGCTTGCTGACGTTCTGTAGCAGCTCCGAGACCGTGAAGTACGCGATCCCCTCGATCGCCGCCGCGGGCCGGGCCGGCAGGTCCACGGCCACCCGTACCGGCACCGCACACCGTGACGCCACCGAGGACAGCGCCGCGTCCAGCCCCCGGTCGGTCAGCACGGCCGGGTGGATCCCGCGGGCCAGGTCGCGCAGCTCCTGGAGGGCGATCTTCACCTCGCCGTGCGCCTCGTCCACCATCCGGGCGGCGGCCTGCGGATCCTCGGTCAGCTTCTCCTTCGCCAGCCCCAGATCCATCGCCAGCGCCACCAGCCGGGCCTGCGCCCCGTCATGCAGGTCCCGCTCGATGCGCCGCAGGTCGGCGGCCGCCGTGTCCACGACCACCCCGCGGTCGGACTCCAGCTCGCTGACGCGGGTGGCCAGGCTGGACGCCCCGAGCAGCCCGCCGACCATGACCCGGTCGACGGTGGTCAGGGCACGGATCACCCACGGGGTGGCGAGGGTGACGGCCAGCCCGACGAGGCTGGCGAGGGCGATCGTGACCGGCGAGTCGAGGTAGAAGGCGTAGTCGTCGTTCTGGAAGAGCTGGAGACCGGGCTGGTCGGTGAAGGTCGGGAAGACCCAGAACCAGAGCGGGTACAGCAGGTACGCCCACCCGCACGCCCACAGCACCAGGGACAGGCAGAAGGAGAACACCGCCCACGGGAAGTGGATGACCGAGTACAGCGCGTGGCGCCAGGCGCTCCCGCTCTTGAGCAGCGCACCCATGGCGGCCAGCGGCCCGGGCTTCTTCGCCCGGATCGGCGCGGGGGCGGCGATGTCCGCCCCGAGCAGCGCGCGCACCCGGGCCCGCTCCAGGTGCCCGAAGCCGCGGCACATGGCGAGCGCGCCGGCGAGGACCGGAACGCCGAGGAAGGTGACGAGCAGTCCGGCGCCGAGGCTTACGCCGGTGATGACGAGCGAGAAGTACAGCGTGCTCAGCGGCAGCCCGATCAGCAGGTACCCGAACTCCCGCCAGGTCCGCCCCTCGACCGGAGCCCGCAGCACCGCGCCGATCCCGCCGCCCGTTCCCGTGCCGTTGTCCATGATCCCGACCCGCCCTTCCGGTCCTCCGTTACACCCCCACCCTGCCGGCCCCAGACCCCCACAACCATGCGGCGGGTCGGCATCTCCACCGGGGGGTTAACCCCACCCCTCCGGCGTGCCCCGCCTGCCCGGTGTTCGGCGTGGCGCCGCGAAATCCAGCCTCGCCGGCGTTTGAGGCGCGGGGTCCGGGGCGGAGCCCTGGGAGGCGGCGGCTCGCCGCACGCGCGATCGGGCCCTGCCCGGTGTTCGGCGTGGCGCCGCGAAATCCAGCCTCGCCGGCGTTTGAGGCGCGGGGTCCGGGGCGGAGCCCTGGGAGGCGGCGGCTCGCCGCACGCGCGATCGGGCCCTGCCCGGTGTTCGGCGCGGCGTCGCCAAATCCAGCCTCGCCGGCGTTTGAGGCGCGGGGTCCGGGGCGGAGCCCTGGGAAACGGCGCCGCACCGCACGCGCGAACGGGACCCCCACCCACCCCGGACGGGAGTCCCGCGCACCTACGAAACAACGGGCCCCGCGGCCTACCCCCGGTCCCGCCACGGCAGCTCGGCCGTGACCACGGTCCCCGCCCCCGCGGGCGAGTCCACCACCAGCACCCCGTCCACCGCGCCCAACCGCTCCGCGAGCCCCGCCAGCCCACTCCCCCCGGAGGGACTCGCTCCACCCCGCCCGTCGTCCGACACCCGGATCATCAGCCTCGCCCCCGCCCGCCACACCTCCACCGTCGCGCCCCGCGCCCCCGGCCCCGCGTGCTTGCTCACGTTCTGCAGCAGCTCGGACACCACGAAGTACGCGATCCCCTCGATCGCCTCCGCCGGCCGCGCCGCCGGCAGATCCGCCGGCAGGTCCACCGCCACCTTCACCGGCACCACGCACCGCGCCGCCACCGACGACAGCGCCGCGTCCAGCCCCCGGTCCGTCAGCACTGCCGGGTGGATCCCCCGTGCGAGGTCCCGCAGCTCCTGCAGGGCCAGCTTCACCTCGCCGTGCGCCTCGTCGACCATCGCCGCCGCGCCCTCGGGGTCCTCCAGCAGCTTCTCCTTCGCCAGGCCCAGCCCCATCGCCAGCGCCACCAGCCGGGCCTGCGCCCCGTCGTGCAGGTCCCGCTCGATGCGCCGCAGGTCGGCCGCCGCCGTGTCGACCACGACTCCACGGTCGGATTCCAGCTCCGCGATCCGCCGCTCCAGGTCCTCGGAGGGCGACAGCAGCCCCCGTACCATCGCCCGGTCCACGTTCGCCATCAGCCGCACCACGTACGGCAGCACCGGCCACAGCACGAACAGGCCGGTCAGCGCTACCGTGAAGGTGAGTACTCCCCACGGCAACCGGATCAGCTGGTACAGCACCGTCCGCCAGCCCACCGGGTCTTTGATGCTCGTCCACAGCCAGGGGAAGAATCCGCCGGACCGCTTCGGACCGGGGATCGGGGTCGGCTCGTCCACCCGTACGCCCAGCAGCCCGCGGGCGCGCGCCCGGTCCAGCCGTCCCAATTGCCGAGACAGATACAGACCGCACGCGAGCAGGGGAATTCCGACCGCGGTCACGGAAAGACCGCCGGCCGTGGAAACCATGACAACCGCGTAAACAAAACCGACGATCGCCAACGGCAGGTTGCTCACCAGATGGGCGATCTCCTTCCACGTCACGGCGCTGAAGACGGCGCGTACGGGGGGAGGTCGGTCGTTGTCGGGTACGGCATGGCTCATGGTCATGGGCCACACCCTGTCAAGTACGACCCGCTCATGCCATGGGGTGGCCGGGGTGCTGTAAACGGGGGATAACCCCACCCCGTGTGAGGCAGGCCCTAGACTCCCGTCCGTACCAGATCGTCGACAGTGACCGAGGAGCGAGGAACGGACGTGCCTGAACCGACGGTATCGACCGTAACCGTACTCGCGGCGGACTACTTCCGGAGTTATTCGGTCGTCGGTCTGCTGGCCGTCCTCGGTGTGCTCTTCGTGGCCGTCGCCTTCGGTGCGGGCCGCCTGCTGCGGCCCGTCGTCCCGACCCCCGAGAAGCTGCTGACCTACGAATGCGGTGTGGACCCGGTCGGCGAGGGCTGGGCGCACACCCAGGTCCGCTACTACGTCTACGCGTTCCTCTACGTCATCTTCGCCGTCGACTCGATCTTCCTGTTCCCGTGGGCGACGGTGTTCGCCGCCGCCGGTTACGGCGCCACGACGCTGGTGGAGATGTTCATCTTCCTGGGCTTCCTGGCCGTCGGCCTGCTCTATGCGTACAAGAAGGGCGTCCTCGAATGGACGTGACACCGGCTGTGACGCCGACCGAGGGCGTGCTGCTCCCGGAGCCCAAGCGCCTCGGAGTCCTCTCCCGCCTGGCCCCGGAACCGATGAAGGTGGTCCTGAACTGGGGCCGCCGGTACAGCCTGTGGGTGTTCAACTTCGGCCTGGCCTGCTGCGCGATCGAGTTCATCGCCGCGTCCATGGCCCGGCACGACTTCATCCGGCTCGGCGTGATCCCCTTCGCGCCGGGACCCCGCCAGGCAGACCTCATGATCGTCTCGGGCACCGTCACGGACAAGATGGCCCCGGCGGTGAAGCGGCTCTACGAGCAGATGCCGGAGCCGAAGTACGTCATCTCCTTCGGCGCCTGCTCCAACTGCGGCGGCCCCTACTGGGACTCGTACTCGGTGACGAAGGGCGTCGACCAGATCATCCCGGTCGACGTCTACGTGCCGGGCTGCCCGCCGCGCCCCGAAGCCCTCCTCCAGGGCATCCTCAAGCTCCAGGAGAAGATCGCCCGCGAGTCGCTGGCCGAGCGCTACGCGGCCGGGCCGTCGGTCTCCCAGCTGACGAGCGGCCTGGTCACGCCCCCGCCCGCACCCGCGCAGGGGGCCGGCGCGTGAACCTCTACGACTCCCTCCCGGACGCGGCGGCAACGGTCTTCGGCGCCGAGGCCGTCGCCGAGTTCTCGTACGACGTCCTCACGGTGGACGTGCCCGTCGGCAGCTGGATCCCCGCCCTCGAAATCGCCCGGGACAAGCTGGGCTGCACGTACTTCGACTGGCTGAGCGCGGTGGACGAGCCCGGCACCGGCTTCCGGATCTGCGCGCACGTCGCGTCGCTGGAGAACCACCGGGTGCGCCGGCTGCTGCTGCGCACGACCGTCCCGCACAGCGCCGCCTCCCTGCCGTCCGCGGTCGCCGTCTACGCGGGGGCGGAATGGCACGAGCGCGAGACGTTCGAGATGTTCGGGGTGACCTTCACCGACCACCCGCACCTCGTCCCCCTCCTCCTCCCGGAGAACTTTGAGGGCCACCCGCTGCGCAAGGACTTCGTCCTGGCCGCACGCGTCGCCAAGGCCTGGCCCGGCGCCAAGGAGCCCGGCGAGGCGTACGACCCGGACGCGCCCAAGCGCCGCCAGATGCTCCCGCCGGGCGTGCCGGACCCCAACGACTGGGGCCCGATGAAGGGCCAGCTCCCGCCGGCCCCGTCCCGTCCGGCCCGCACCCCGCGTGCGGCCGGTGCGGCGGGCGCCGCGGCGCGCACCCCGCGCGAGGGCGCCCCGGTCCGGCGTACCCGCTCGGTCACCGAGGGCTCGGCCACCCAGTCCCCGGCGGGCTCGGCCACCGAGGCGGGCGTGGAGTCCGCCCCCCGCCCGCCGCGCCGCACCCGCTCGGTGTCGGAAGGCTCGGCAAGCCAGGCAGCCGAGACATCCGCTCCGGGCACGTCCGCTCCGGACGCATCCGCTCTGGGCACGGAGGCTCCCGAAGCCCCGGCCCGCCCGGCCCGTCGTACTCGCTCGGCGGCGGACGGCTCGGCGAGCCAGGCAGCAGAGGCCGCCCCGGGTACGGAGTCGGCCGCTCCGGGCACGGAGGCTCCCGAAGCCGCGCCGGGCCCGGCCCGCCGTACCCGTTCCGCCGCCGGCGGCTCGGCGAGCCAGGTCGCCGAGGACGCTGGGGCCGCTGGGCCCCCGGCCCGTCGTACCCGCTCGGCAGCGGACGGCTCCGCGAGCCAGAACCCGGGCACGGAGCCGGCCGCCCCGGACGTCGGCGCTCCGGCAACGGAGCCCGCGGCACGCGCCCCGCGCCGCCCCGCCCCCCGCAGCTCCGATGCCCCCTGGCACGACCCGAAGCCCGCCTTCGACGAGCCGGCCCCCGAGCCGGCCCCCGAGCCGGCCCCCGAGCCGGCCCCCGAGCCGGCTCCTCAGACCGAGCCCGGCCCCACCCCGAAGGCCGGACCCACCCCGAAGGCCGGCCCCGCCCCCGAGCGGCGGCGCCCGGCCGAGCCCGATACCGACCCCACCACCGACAACGGAGGCGACGCGTGAACGACGTCCTCGACGTCGCCCTGCGGCTGATCGTCGTCTTCGCCGTCTTCCTCGTGCTCCCGCTCGTCGTCGGGCAGACCGAGCACAAGGTGATGGCCCACATGCAGGGCCGCCTCGGCCCCATGTACGCCGGCGGCTTCCACGGCTGGGCCCAGCTCGTCGCCGACGGCGTGAAGTTCGCGCAGAAGGAAGACATCGTCCCGGCGGGCGCCGACCGCCGGATCTTCCAGCTCGCCCCCGCCGTCGCCCTGCTGCCCTACCTCCTCGTCCTCCTGGTCATCCCCATCGGCCCGGGCGAGGGCGCCGTCGGCCAGGTCATCGACGCGGGCCTGTTCTTCGCGCTCGCCGTCATGGGCGTCGGAGTCCTCGGCTCCCTGATGGCCGGCTGGGCCTCCGCGAACAAGTTCTCCCTGCTCGGCGGCCTGCGCACCGCCGCCCAGCTGCTCGCCTACGAGCTCCCGATGCTGCTCGCCGCCGCCTCCGTCGCCATGGCGGCCGGTACGGTCTCCCTCCCCGGGATCGTCGAGGCCTTCGAGTGGTGGTGGCTGCCCTGGCAGATCGTCGGCGCGCTCGTCTTCTTCACCGCCGGCCTCGCCGAACTGCAGCGGCCCCCCTTTGACATGCCCGTCGCCGACTCCGAGATCATCTTCGGCGCGTACACCGAGTACACCGGCCTGCGCTTCGCACTGTTCCTGCTCGCCGAGTACGCCGGCATCGTCGTCCTCTGCGCCCTGACCACCGTCCTCTTCCTCGGAGGCTGGCACGGCCCCTTCGGCGACGACCTCGGCTGGGTCTGGACCCTGCTCAAGATCGCGATCCTCGCCTTCGTCGTGATCTGGCTCCGCGTGAGCTACCCGCGCCTGCGCGAGGACCAGCTCCAAAAGCTCGCCTGGACCACACTCATCCCGCTCGCGCTCGCCCAGATCGCGCTCACCGGCATCGTGAAGGTGGCGATCCAGTAATGCCCATCCCCGGATCCGGCCTGGCCAAGGGCCTGGCCGTCACGCTGCGCACGATGACGAAGCGCTCGCACACCGCCCAGTACCCCGAAGTCCAGCCCGAACTGCCGCCCCGCTCCCGCGGGGTCATCGGGCTGTTCGAGGAGAACTGCACCGTCTGCATGCTCTGCGCGCGCGAGTGCCCCGACTGGTGCATCTACATCGACTCCCACAAGGAGACGGTCCCGGCGTCCACCCCCGGTGGCCGCGAGCGCAGCCGCAACGTCCTCGACCGCTTCGCCATCGACTTCTCCCTCTGCATGTACTGCGGGATCTGCATCGAGGTGTGCCCCTTCGACGCCCTCTTCTGGTCGCCGGAGTTCGAGTACGCGGAGACCGACATCCACGAACTGACCCACGAGCGCGACAAGCTTCGCGAATGGATGTGGACCGTCCCGGCGCCGCCCGCGCTGGATCCGGCGGCCGAGGAGCCCAAGGAGATCGCCGCCGCCCGCAAGGCGGTGGAGAAGGCCGAAGCCGCAGCCGCGGCGGCAGCCGCCGCCGAAGCCGCCGCCCGGGCGGCCGAGACCGAACCGCCGACCAACCCGACCCCGGAGGGAGACGCGTGAGCCCCGCCGCCACCCTGGCCGCAGCCGCCACCACCGGGCCCGGCTTCCTCTCCCCGACCGGCGTCGAGATCGCCTTCGTCCTCGTCGGACTCGCCACCCTCGGCGCGGCCCTCGTCACGGTCACCACCAAACAGCTGGTGCACGCCGCCCTGTGGCTGGTCGTCGCGCTCGGCGGCATCGCCGTCGAGTACCTGCTGCTGACCGCAGAGTTCATCGCCTGGGTCCAGGTCCTCATCTACCTCGGTTCCGTGGTCGTCCTCCTCCTCTTCGGGCTGATGCTCACCAAGGCCCCCATCGGCCGCTCCCCGGACGCGGACTCCGGCAACCGCTGGATCGCGCTCGGCGTCGCCGTCGTCGCGGCCGTGTCCCTGGTCTGGGTGGTCGTCGACGCCTTCCGCACCACCTGGATCGACCTCGACGGACCGGCCCAGGGTTCCACCAAGGTCTCCGGCGAGATCCTCTTCCAGCACTGGGTGCTGCCGTTCGAGGCGCTCTCCGTCCTCCTCCTCGCAGCCCTGATCGGCGCCATCGTGCTGTCCCGCAGGAACGAATCCACCGACGCCAGCGAAGCCAGCGACACCAGCGACAAGGGGCAGCGCTGATGCACCTCGCCTACCCCGCCGTACTCGCGGCGCTCCTCTTCTGCACGGGCCTGTACGGCGTACTCGCCCGCCGCAACGCCATCCTGGTCCTGATGTCCGTCGAGCTGATGCTCAACGCCGTCAACCTCAACCTGGTGGCCTTCGACGTCTGGCTGCGCGACGCACTGCACGCCGGCCAGGCCCTCACCCTCTTCACCATCGCCATCGCCGCCGCCGAGATCGGCATCGGCCTCGCGATCGTGCTGATGGTGTACCGCAACCGGGGGACCTCCGACGTCGACCGGCTGCGCGACACCGCCGAGGGCCACGAGCCCGCCGCGAACAACCAGAGCGAGGTCACCGCGTGAGCACCACGACCCTCGCCGTCCTCGTCCCGCTGCTCCCCTTCCTGGGCGCGGTGGCGGGACTGCTGCTCGGCCGCAGCGCCCCCGGGTTCGTCCGGCCGCTCGCCATCCTGCCGACGCTCGGCGCCGCCGTACTGGCCGTACTCGTCGCCGTCCGCCAGGGCGGCGGCGAGACGATCAGCGCCTCGACCGAGCTGACCCCGACCGGCTCGGTGCCGATCGACCTCTCGCTCTACATCGACGGCTTCGCCGCACTGGTCGCCGTCCTGGTCGGGGTCGTCGCCACCTGCGTACAGCTGTACTCGACGGCGTACCTGCGCGAGGACCCGCGCTACCCGTCGTATGCCGCTCTCGTCTCACTGTTCACCTCCGCCATGCTGCTCGTCGTCTACTCCGGCGACCTGATGGTGCTGCTGGTCGGCTGGGAGGTCATGGGCATCTGCTCGTACTTCCTGGTCGGCCACTACTGGGAGACCGAAGCGGCCCGCTCCGCCTCCCTGAAGGCCTTCCTCGTCACCAAGCTCGGTGACGTCCCCTTCCTGATCGGCCTGTTCGCGCTCGCCGCCGACGCCGGTTCCTTCGAGATCCCGAAGATCCTCGGCACCGTCGCCGCGGGCGGACTCGACCACCCGACCCTGATCGCGCTGCTCCTGCTCGCCGGTGTCGCGGGCAAGTCCGCGCAGTTCCCCCTGCACACCTGGCTCCCCGACGCCATGGCGGGCCCCACCCCGGTCTCGGCGCTGATCCACGCCGCGACGATGGTCGCCGCCGGCGTCTACTTCATCGCCCGCCTCCTGCCCGTCTTCGCAGCCTCCGGGGCCACCCTGGTGGTCATGGCCGTGATGGCGGCCGTCACGATGGTCGGCTCCGGCTTGGCCGCCATCGCCCAGGACGACATCAAGCGGGTGCTCGCCTACTCCACGATCGGCCAGCTCGGCTACATGGTCGGCGCCCTGGCCGTCGGTGACCGCGGCGCCGCCGTGTTCCACCTCCTGTCCCACGGCGCCTTCAAGGCGCTCCTCTTCCTCGGCGCCGGCGTGATCATCCACGCCGCCGGAACGAACTCCCTGGGCGTCATGTCCCGGATGGACGGCCTGGCCAAGCGCATCCCCGACGCCTTCTGGACGATGACGATCGCGCTGCTCGCGCTCGCCGCCGTCCCGCCCTTCGCCGGCTTCTTCTCCAAGGAAGCCGTCCTCGTCGCCGCCGAGCACACCGCGACCGGCCACTCGGAGTTCGTGCCCAGCGCCGCCGGCTGGCTGGTGCTCGTCGCCGGTCTGCTGACCGCCCTGCTCACCGCCGCCTACGCCACCCGGCTGTGGCTGATGGCCTTCCGCGGCCGCGGCGTCGCCGCCCCCGACCACGGCAAGGAACCCCTCGCCATGACCGGCGTGCTGTGGCTGCTGGCGATCCCGTCGATCGGCTTCGGCCTCGCGGCCGGCCCCATCTCCGACTGGTTCGACGGCGGGGAACTCACCCCGACCCTGGTCACCTCGGTCCTCGGCACGGGCGCCGCGGCCATCGGCGCGATGCTCACCTATGCCCTCTGGCAGCGCGCCTCGGCGAAGGCCGTCCTTGCGACCGCCGCCGGCACCGGAGCCGGCACCGGGGCAGGCACCGCAGCCGGTGCCGAAACCCCAGTGCCCGCCGCCGTCGCTGTCGCCGCCGCCGAATCCGTCGCGGAAGCCCCCGAGGTGGCCGAGGTGACCCACGATCACCCCGCCGTCCCGACCGGACCCGCCGCCGACCCCGGCAAGGCGTTCCTCGGCCCGCTGCACCGCCACGCGGCCGTCGGCTTCCACCTCGACGCCGTCTACGACCGGCTGTTCGTCCGGCCCGTCCGGGCCGCCGCGAGCCTCGTCCGCTTCCTCGACCGCGAGGTCGTGGACACGTACGTCCGCGGCGCGGGCACCGGCACCCAGCTGCTCGGCAGCCTCGTACGCCGTGCCCAGACCGGCAACGTGCAGAGCTACCTGAGCGCCCTGCTCGCCGGCGCCGTGGTCCTGGCGATCGCCACCGCCGTCCTCGCCAACGTCAACGCCGGATCGTGAGCCGTGAGTCAGCCGTGATTGATATCAGCCCGTCCGTGATGCAGTTCCTTCTGGCGTTCATCGTGGCCGCACCGCTCCTCGGCTCCGCCGCGGCGCTCCTGCCGGCCCCGCCCGGCCTCAAGGGCAAGAGCCCCGAACAAGCCGTGCTCCGCCACGGCGTGACCGTGACCGGCGTGATCCTCGCCGCGGCCATCGCCCTCACCCTGGGCTTCGACCACGACGCCCCGTCCCGCATCCAAGCGACGACGGACATCAGCTGGATCCAGGCGCTGAACGTCCGGATCCACCTCGGCGTCGACGGCATCTCGCTCCCCCTCCTCCTGATGACCGCGCTGCTGTTCTTCCTCTGCGCGCTCTACAGCTACTTCAAGCTCCCCGCAGGCCCCTCCCCGAAGGCCTTCGTCGCACTGCTCCTGGTCCTGGAGTCCGGCACCCTCGCGACCTTCGCCGTCCTCGACCTGCTGCTCTTCTTCCTCGCCTTCGAGATGGTCCTCATCCCGATGTACTTCCTCATCGCCCGCTGGGGCGGTGCTCAGCGGCAGGCCGCCGCCTGGAAGTTCATCCTCTACACCCTCCTCGGCTCCGTCGTCATGCTGCTCGGCCTCCTCCTCATCGGTGTGACGGCGGGCACATTCGACATGGTGGCACTCGCCTCTGACAACGGCCGCGAACTGTCCCACACCACCCAGCTCCTGGCCGTCCTGTCCATCGGCATCGGCCTCGCCGTGAAGACCCCGATGTGGCCCCTGCACAGCTGGCTGCCGGACGCCCACACCGCCGCGCCCACCGTCGGATCCGTGCTGCTGGCCGGCGTCCTGCTCAAGATGGGCACGTACGGGTTCGTCCGCATCCTGCTCCCCATCACCCCCGACGGCATGGCCACCTTCGCCCCCTACCTGGGCGCCTTCGCCGCCGTCGGCATCGTCTACGGATCGCTCGCCTGCCTCGCGCTGGCCCGCAAGGGGAACAAGGGCGACCTCAAGCGCCTCATCGCCTACTCCTCCGTCGGCCACATGGGCTTCGTCCTCCTCGGCATCGCGAGCATGACCCCCACCGGCGTCAACGGCGCGCTCTTCGCCAACATCGCCCACGGCCTGATCACCGGCCTCCTCTTCTTCCTGGTCGGCGCCCTCAAGGACCGCTACGGAACCGCCGACCTCGACACCCTCGCCGGAGCCACCGGCGCAGCCCTCTACGGCCGCGCCCCCCGCTTCGGCGCGCTCCTCGCCTTCGCCGCCGTCGCCTCCCTGGGCCTGCCCGGCCTGGCCGGATTCTGGGGCGAGATGCTGGCCCTCTTCGGCGCCTTCGACCCGGCCGAGGGCCTCTCCCGCCCCGCGTTCCTCACGTACGTGGCCGTCGGCGCGTTCGGCACCCTGCTCACCGCCGCCTACCTCCTGATCGTCGTACGGCGCGTCTGCATGGGAGACCCGAAAGCCGGTCCGGAGCTCGCCGTCGCGGACGTCCAGCGCTACGAGTTCGCCGCCTGGACCCCGCTCGTCGCCCTCACCGTCCTCGCCGGCCTGTGGCCCGCGGTCCTCCTCGGCCTCACCGATCCGGCCGTCCAGAAGCTCCTCGCAGGAGGCAATTCATGACGGCCATGACGGCCCTGACGGTCCTCTCCGCCGAGGCCCCGAGCCTGGTCCAGTCCGTCGACTGGCTCGCCATCGCACCCGTGGTGATCACTGCCGCCGTCGGCCTGGTCGTCCTCGTCGCCGACCTGTTCCTCCCCGAACGCCACAAGCCGGTCCTCGGCTGGATCTCGGTCGCAGGCCTCGCCGCCGCGACCGCCACCCTGCTGCCCCTGCGCGCCGGTGACCGCGCCACCTTCTGCCTCACCGGCGACCCGGCGGCCTGCAGCTACGTCGCCGACCGCTTCACGCTCGTCATCCAGTTCCTGGTGCTGGCCGGGGCCCTGATCACCGCCCTGATCTCGGTCACCGCCGTCCACGACAGCCGCATGCCGGCCGGCGAGTACTGGTTCCTGCTGCTCTCCTCCGCCGCCGGCGCGGCCCTGCTGCCCGCCTCCCGCGACCTCGCCACCCTGATCGTCGCCCTCGAAGTCGCCTCGCTGCCCGCCTTCGCCCTCGTCGGCATGCGCCGCGGCGACCGGCTCTCCTCCGAGGCCGCCCTGAAGTTCTTCCTGTCCTCCGTCACCGCCACCGCCGTGTCGCTGATGGGCGTCAGCTTCGTCTACGCCGCCACCGGCTCCCTGCACCTCACCCAGGTCGCCGACCGCCTCGAAGACGTCCCCGGGCAGCTCGACACGCTCGCCATGGCCGGTGTCGCGCTCACCCTCGTCGGCTTCGCCTTCAAGACCGCGGCCGTCCCCTTCCACTTCTGGGTCCCCGACACCTACGTCGGCGCCCCCCTGCCCATCGCCGGCTACCTGTCGGTGATCGGCAAGGCCGTCGGTTTCACCGGCCTCATCCTCGTCACGGTGATCGCCTTCCCCGCGTACTCCGACATCTGGGGCCCGGCCCTGGCCGTCCTCGCCGCACTCACCATGACCCTGGGCAACACCGCCGCCCTGCGGCAGTCCCCGGACCGCCCGAACAGTGCCGTACGGCTGCTCGCCTGGTCATCGGTCGGCCAGGCCGGATACCTGCTGGTCCCGATCGCCGCCGCCGCGTACTCCGGGCGCGACCAGATCGGCTCCACCGTCGCCTACGCCCTCATGTACGCCGCCGTGAACCTCGGCGCCTTCGCCGTGGCCGCCCTCGTCGCCCGTACCAAGCCGCTCCACCGGATCAGCGACTACCGGGGGCTCTACGCCGAGCGCCCGCTGGCCGCCCTCTCCCTGGGCTTCTTCCTGCTCTGCCTGGCGGGCCTGCCGCCGGGCATCATCGGGCTCTTCGCCAAGGTCACCGTCTTCCGGTCCGCGGTCGACGCGGGCCTGGGCTGGCTGGCCGTGGTCATGGCGATCAACGTCGTCATCGCCCTGTACTACTACCTGCGCTGGACGGCCCTGCTCTTCCGCACCCCCGAAGGCGCGCAGACCCGTACGCGCGCCCCCTGGCCGGTGGCTGCGGCCATCGTCGTCACCGCGATCACGGCGGTCGTCGTCTCGGGCGCCCCGGAACTCGTCCTGCGCGTCACCTCGGGCAGCCTCTTCGCGCAGTAACCGGCGCACGTAACCCGTACGGAGTAACGCCCGCCGCGGCCCCGCCGCCCCACGGAAAGGGGCGGCGGAGGGCGGCCGCCCCACCACGCCCTGGGAACCTGACGCCCTCACCTCGCGTTGACCAGGAAGGGAGGGTCCACTGGACCGTAGACCCTCAAAACCATGACGGGCTCCCCTGCCGCACCACTTGGAGGGCGTACCGTGCACCGCCGGCACAACGGGCTGAAGACCGCCGTACTCCTCGGCGGGCTGTCCGCACTCATCATCCTCATCGGAAGCTTCTTCGGACGGGGCGGCCTGATCATCGCCGTCCTCGTCGCCCTCGGGACGAACGCCTACGCGTACTGGAACAGCGACAAGCTGGCTCTACGCGCGATGCGCGCCCGCCCCGTGAGCGAGTTCGAGGCTCCCCAGCTCTACCGCATGGTGCGCGAGCTCTCCACGTCCGCGCGCCAGCCCATGCCACGCCTGTACATCTCACCCACCGAGGCCCCCAACGCCTTCGCCACCGGCCGCAACCCGCGCAACGCCGCGGTCTGCTGCACCGAGGGCATCCTGCGCATCCTCGACGAGCGCGAGCTGCGCGGTGTCATCGGCCACGAGCTCAGCCACGTCTACAACCGCGACATCCTGATCTCCTCGGTCGCCGGCGCCCTCGCCTCGGTGATCATGTTCCTGGTCAACTTCGCCTGGCTGATCCCGATCGGCCGGTCGAACGACGACGAGGGCCCCGGTCTCCTCGGCATGCTGCTGATCATGATCCTGGGCCCGCTGGCCGCCTCCGTGATCCAGCTGGCCATCAGCCGCTCGCGCGAGTACGAGGCCGACGCCTCCGGCGCCCAGCTCACCGGCGACCCGCTCGCCCTGGCCAGCGCCCTGCGCAAGCTCGACGCGGGCACCAAACAGCTCCCGCTGCCCCCGGAGCCCCGGCTGGAGGCGGCGAGCCACATGATGATCGCCAACCCGTTCCGTCCGGGTGCGGGCCTTTCTAAGATGTTCTCCACACACCCTCCGATGGCCGAGCGCATCGCCCGGCTCGAACAGATGGCAGGCCGCCGCCAATGAAGACAATCCTCAACATCATTTGGCTCATCCTCAGCGGCATCTGGCTGTTCCTGGGATACCTGCTCGCAGGTGTGCTGCTGTGCATCACGATCATCGGCATCCCGTTCGGCATCGCCGCCTTCCGCATCGCCGTCTACGCCCTCTGGCCCTTCGGCTACACCACGGTCGAGCGCCACGACGCGGGCGCCCCGTCCTGCATCGGCAACGTCCTGTGGCTGGTGCTGGCGGGCTGGTGGTTGGCCCTCGGCCACATCGTCACCGGCATCGCCCTCTGCATCACGATCATCGGCATCCCGTTCGGCATCGCCAACTTCAAGATGGTCCCGCTCTCCCTGCTGCCGCTGGGCCGCGAGATCGTCCCGACGGACGCGCCGTTCGCCTCCCGCTGACGCAGCGACCGGCGTCCCGGACGCCGGCACACACCCCGCCCGCAGGCCGTCGGATCGGCCTGCGGGCGGAGTTGTCCACAGGCCCGGGCGGATGTCGGTGGGGTGCGTCACCATGAACGCATGAACGAGACCGAGCAGTTGCTGGAGCAAGTCACGGACCGCGTGCGCAACTCCGCACGCAGGTATGAGCGACGCGGAAAGACCCTGCCAGGGCCGCTGGACACCGGGGAGGTCACCCGCGCCGAAGCCATACTCGGCTTCGCCCTGCCGCCCCTGCTCGCCTCGCTCTACACCCGCATCGGCGACGGCGGATTCGGCCCCGTCCAGGGGTTGCTGCCGCTGCGTCAGGCAGTGCTCGCGTATGGGGAACGACGGTCTTCCGGGTGGCGCTGGCCCGAAGGCGTACTGCCCGTGGCCGACTTCGGCTGCGGAATGGACGCCTGCGTGGACTGCCGGTCCGAGACCGCCCAGGTCCTCCTGTTCGACCCGAATCCGGGAGAACCGGAGCTCGCCTGGTCCATCGACACCCCGAGCCTGGCCGGCTGGCTGCACGGCTGGCTCGACGGCACCGCCTGGTTCTGCGAGGAGTCCGGCCTGGGGGAGGAGTGCGACCTGGAGCTCGCGCCCTGGGACGCGTTCAGATCCCGGATCTGAGCCGCCACCGAACCCCGTAGACCAGTACGCCCACCGCCAGCACCGCCGCCCCCCAGAGCGCCGACGCGAGGGGCAGCGCACACGCCAGCACCACACAGCCGGACAGTCCGACCACTGCCACGGCCCGACCCTTGACAGCTGAATCGAGAGTCCACGCGGAGACGTTCGCGATCGCGTAGTAGGCGAGCACGCCGAAGGAGGAGAAACCGATCGCGCCCCGCAGATCGGCGGTGGCCGCCAGCACCGCCACGACCGCACCCACGGCCAGCTCCGCATGGTGCGGCACCTGGTGCCGGGGGTGTACGGCCGCCAGCGCGCGCGGCAGGTGGCCGTCCCGGGCCATCGCCAGAACGGTCCGCGAAACCCCGAGCACGAGCGCCAGCAACGAGCCCAGTGCGGCCAGGGCCGCACCCACCCGGACCACCGGGGCCAGTCCGGGCCGCCCGGCCGCCCGTACCGCGTCGGCGAGCGGGGCCGACGACTGCGCCAGCCCCTGCGCGCCGAGCACCGACAACGCCGCCACCGCCACCGCGGCGTACACCAGCAGCGCGATCCCCAGCGCGATCGGCACCGCCCGCGGGATCGTCCGTTCCGGATCCCGCACCTCCTCGCCCAGGGTGGTGATCCGGGCGTAGCCCGCGAAGGCGAAGAACAGCAGACCCGCACCCTGCAACACCCCGAAGACGCCCCCGTCGGGCCCGCCCGGCTGCCCCGGGTCGGCCGCCCCGGAAGACAGGCACACCACGACCACCCCGGCCAGCACCGCCAGCACCACCGCCACGATCAGCCGGGCGATACGGGCCGACTTCTGCACGCCGCCGTAGCTCGCGGCGGTCAGCGCCACCACCGCCGCGACGGCCACGGCGTGCTGCCGCCCCGGCCACAGGTACGCGCCCACCGTGAGGGCCATCGCCGCGCAGGACGCGGTCTTGCCGATCACGAAGCCCCAGCCCGCCAGATACCCCCAGAAGGGCCCGAGCCGCTCGCGCCCGTAGACGTACGTGCCGCCGGAGGCCGGGTACCGGGCGGCCAGCCGCGCCGAGGAGTGCGCGTTGCAGTAGGCCACGAGACCCGCCACGCCCAGAGCGGCGAGCAGGGCTCCGCCCGCCGCCCCCGCCGCGGGAGCCAGGGCGGCGAAGATACCGGCGCCCACCATCGCGCCGAGTCCGACGACGACGGCATCGGACACCCCCAGGGTGCGCTTCAACTCGTTCTGCACGAGCGGAGGGTAACCCCGCTAGATGACGCCCTCCCGGCCGGGCAGTGGCGCCCGCGTGCGCTCCCAGCCCTCCAGGGCGGTCAGACAGGCGTGGTCCAAGTGGCGCAGTCCGCTCAGATCCAGCCGCACCGGCTGCCCGTGCGGCAGCGCGTCCAGGGCGTCGAGCAGCTTGGGAAGCCGCAAGAAACTGGCGTTCCCCAGGACCTGCACGCACAGCTCCTCGTCCTCCCACACCTCCTCGATGTGCACGTGGGAGGTCTCCCAGGCCGCCTTGGCGACGGCGAGCCCCAGCCCGATCAGCACGCCCTCGAAGAGATTGGTGACCACGATCGCCGAGGCCGTGACCACCAGCACCACCGCCTCGCCCCGGTGCGTCCGCCACAACGCGGCCACCGCCCTGGCCGGCAGCAGCTTCCAGCCCGCGTGCAGCAGCACCCCGGCCAGCGCGGCCAGCGGCACGCTCTCCAGGAGCTGGGGAAACGCCACGGCGAAGAGCAGCAGCCAGCCACCGTGCAGCACCCTGGCCGCACGGGTCCGCGCCCCGGCCTCCACGTTGGTGGCGCTGCGCACGATGACCGCCGTCATCGGCAGCGCGCCGAGCAGACCGCACACGCTGTTGCCCACGCCCTGGGCGATGAGTTCCTTGTCGTACTCCGTCCTCGGCCCGTCGTGCATGCGGTCCACGGCCGCGGCGCTGAACAGCGTCTCGGCGGAGGCGATCAGCGCCAGCGCGACCACGGTCCCGACCGCGCCGACCGAGGCCAGGACCCCGAAGTCGCCCCAGTCGGGCGGGGAAACGGCCGCCAGCACGCCCGTCACCCGCACCTTTTCGACGGGCAGTCGCAACAGGACGGCCGCGGCGGTCGCGGCAGCCACCCCGACGAGAGCCCCGGGGACGATCCGCAGCCGGGCGGGCACCCGGCGCCAGGCGACCATGGCGGCGATCGTCCCGACCCCGAGCAGCACGGCGGCCAAGTCGGCCTGCGCCCCGAGCTCGTGCACCCCGCCCAGCTTCGCCAGGGTCTGCCCCGGAGCCTCCACGCCGCCCAGGGCGTACAACTGCCCGCAGATCAGTACCAGCCCGATCCCGGCCAGCATCCCGTGCACGACGGCCACGGAGATCGCCCGGAACCACCGCCCGAGCCGCAACATCCCCATGGCCAGCTGCGCAACCCCGGCGGCCAGCACCAGCACCCCGAGCGCGGGAAGACCGTAGGCCTGCACCGCCTCGTAGACGAGGACGGTCAGACCGGCCGCGGGCCCGCTCACCTGGAGGGAGCTCCCGCGGAACCATCCGGTGACCAGCCCGCCGACCACCCCCGTGACGATCCCCAGCTCGGCCGGTACTCCGGAGGCGACCGCCACTCCGACGCACAGGGGTAGAGCGACCAGCGCGACGACCACGGACGCCCCGAAGTCATCACGAAACGTGCCGGCCCCAGGCATGCGAGAACCCCCTGCTACGCGGTGGTGTGATGCCATCCAGCGTGGCGGGCGCACTCATCGTGCCCAAGTGCCCACAGGAGTCCTCGGTGGCGCGTGCGCCGCACACGCCCCGCACACACCCCCTTCGCAACCGCCGCGGCCCGGCGGTCGGTGAAGACCGCCGGGCCGGCGTGGGGCAGGTCGCGGAACAGGCTCAGCGATAGTTCACGAACTGGATCGCGAAGTCCAGGTCCTTGCCCTTGAGCAGCGCCTGGACCTCCTGGAGGTCGTCGCGGCTCTTGGAGCTGACGCGCAGCTCCTCGCCCTGGACCTGGGCCTTGACGCCCTTGGGACCCTCGTCCCGGATGATCTTCGCGACCTTCTTGGCGTTCTCCTGGGAGATGCCCTCCTCGATCGTGGCGAAGATCTTGTACTCCTTGCCGGACAGCTGCGGCTCCCCGGCGTCCAGCGCCTTCAGCGAGATACCGCGCTTGACCAGCTTGGTCTCGAAGACGTCGAGGACGGCCTTCACGCGCTCCTCGGAGTTCGCCTCCATCAGGATCTTCTCGCCGGACCAGGCGATGGTGGCACCGGTGCCCTTGAAGTCGTAGCGCTGCGAGAGCTCCTTGGCGGCCTGGTTGAGGGCGTTGTCGACCTCCTGCCGCTCGACCTTCGAGACGATGTCGAAACTGGAGTCGGCCATGTGCTGTGGCTCCTTGAAGTCGGTTGTGATCACCCCGGAGGGCGCGGCCGGACATGCCCGGCCCGCTCGGCAAAGCCTAGCCACCGCACCCACCCCCGGCGCTGATCAATCCGGTGGTGAAGCACCCCCGGTCATCAGGTATCGTTTACGTCGTTGCCAGGGAGCGCCGCCGCGAGGCGGAAAAAATGGCAGCAAATCTTGGCGGTGTGCCCGAGTGGCCAAAGGGAGCAGACTGTAAATCTGCCGGCTCAGCCTACCCAGGTTCGAACCCTGGCGCCGCCACGCGAGTGGAACCCCCGTTCATCTGCGGAAACGCAGCGAACGGGGGTTCTTTCGTTTTCGAACACGGACAGTCGACTGTCTCGCTCTGTCTCGTTGACGCACGCTCTCTACCAGCGTCTGTGGACGGAGCGTGGACGGGAATCCGGGATCTGACCTGCGGTTTGGTCGTGGTCGCTACCGGCGGTCCAAACGCGCGGAGATCATGGCGTTCGCTGTCTCCTCCCCGTCCTTCAGGAACTTCGCGTACACCCGGAAGAGCACCGTCAGGCTGTGGCCGGCCCGCTCGGCGACGATCTGCGGCTCCACCCCGGCGCTTAGCCAGGTTGACACCGCCGTGTGGCGAAGGTCATAGGGGCGTTTCGCCATCCTGGACGCCTGATCCTGTGGGCTAAGAACTTTGGCCCTGGCTTCCGCCCACACCGCCCCGTACCCGCTCTCCTGCACCATGCCGCCGCGAGCCGTTCGGAAGAGTCGCCCGTCCGCCGCGACGCCGTGGACCGTGATGTGCCACCGGAGCATTGACACGAGCTGTGGGGGGATCGGGACTTGCCGTACGGCGCTGCGCGGCCGGTGCTTCAGTCCCTTCCGATCGTGGGCCTCGCCGGAGTCCGTCCAGGCCCGGCCGGCACGAGGTCGGCTTTCCCGCAGCCACACCGTCCCCCACCCTCGCCGGGGCAGGCGAAAGTCCGTGGCTCGCAGCCCGACCGTCTCTCCGGGGCGGGCTGCGGCGTAGAGGATGCAGGCGAAGAAGGCCTCCAGATGCCGCCCCCGCGCCCCCTGCGATCGGACCCCGGCCAGTAACCGCTCGGCGAGTTCTGGACCGGGCACGCACGCGCGGTCCAGTTCTTCGCCGACCTTCTCGGGAGCCGACCACTGGAGGGAATGGAGCGGGTTCTCCGCCAGCAGCTCCGCGTCCACCGCGTATCCGAGGGCCTGGTGGAAAATGGCCCGCTTCCGAGTGATGACGGACCCTGCGGACGTCTTCCCGTCCAGCCGCTTGGTGCAGGCGTTCAGGGCCTTCCGTGCGAGCATCCGCTCGGAAAGTGCTGACACCGGAACTGACTTCCGCTCGAACCAGGCCAGTACCGCCTTCACCTCGTCCGGCTGCTCTTTGTCCCACTGGTGCACGTTGAACGCCCAGCTGTAGAGCACCCGCCGGGCGATGGCCGGCTCGGCCATGCCCTTCGTGTCCTTCACCAGAGCCATGGTGACCGTGGCCATGGCCTCGGCCAGCGTCTTCCGCGTGCTCGCGGGGGAGTGGTCCCACTTCATTTCGATGTAGTTCCGAGCGTGCTGGTACCAGGGGATGTCCTTCTCCCGCTGGATCAGGGACCTGGGGAGCCCACTGTCAACGTCGAAGGGCTCCCCGGCCCGTGCGGCGGTGATCAGCTGCGCGCGCCGACTCTCGGCAAGCCCGAGCGTCAGGAACGACTCGGAGTGGGGCCGGATCCCAACCTGCCAACGGAGTTGGTAGGGCTTCCGGTAGGGCCGCTTGCGGATGGCCCACATCTTGACCGTGTAGCTCCACTCGGTCACGCAGCCTCCAGCTGGTCGTTGAAGGTGTCCAGTGCGCTGCGCCGAACCCTGATGTGGCCGTTGGGCAGCCGGTGGGCCTTGGGTCCGTACCCGCGGTTGCGCCACCGGTACCAAGTGGCTCGGGTGATGTCGAGTTCCTCAAGCACCTCTGTCAGAGGCAGCCATTCGTCAACCGGCGTTCGCCGACGGCGTGACGTAGCCAAGGTCTAACTCCTCATCGGTATCGATGGACGGTGGTCCGGGGCGCGGAAACCCCGGAAAGTACTGACAGAACTGACAGAACCTCGCCATGTGGCCCCTGACCTGTGGTTTTGTCTGGTTCGAGCCGCGTGACAAAACCTCAAAAAACTCTGACAGAACCTCGAAAACCTCGGTTCTGTCAGACCGGACGGCTCGCCCGCGGCGAGGTTTTTTGGGTTCTGTCAGAGTTTTCGGAGGTTCTGTCAGAGCTCCGAAAGTGCTCGTTTCCGCAGGTCACGGGGCTGTTCGGGAGGTTCTGTCAGTTCTGTCAGTGGGTTGGGGGGTTTTCAGGCGGCGGGGGTGATGCGGGGGTGGGTCTCGTAGCGGGGGGAGGGCGGCCGGCCGCCTCGTGTGGTGCGGGGCGGTGGGGGCTGCTGGCGGACCCAGCCGTGTTCCTCCAGGAGGTCCAGGGCGGGGTCGAGGTCGCTCATGGCAGGGAACTCGCTGCGGGGCATCGCGCGGAAGAGGTCGCGTTTGGTGAAGGTGGCTGTGCGGGTCTCGTTCAGGTGGGTCAGGACCGTGTGGGCGGCCGCCTGGGCGGGGTCGGCCTTCATGGCGTTGAAGACGTCGAGGGCGTGGGCTGTGAAGTAGTCCCCGAGCTGGGTGGCGGCGGCCATGGTCTCGGCGGCGATCGGCCGGGTCCAGGCGTCCTCGGGGTGGGCAGCCAGGTGGAGGAGTCCGGCGATGCGGGCGACGGCGCCGTCGCGCTTGCTGGCCCAGTTCACGATCGGTGCGAGGGTCCCGTCCTTGCGCAGGCGGGATTCCGTGACGCGCTGGTAGGCAAGGAGGACGGCGTCGGCCTCGGGCGTGAGGGTGAGCTCGGCGGTCTCGGTCCAGGCCGCGAGGGTCAGGGCCAGGCTCCCGAGCTTGCGGGCGTAGGTTTCGGCGGTGTCGGGGTTGAGGAGTTCTGGGGTGAGGTTGCGGTAGCCGACGAGGGATTCGGGCTTGGAGTAGAGGAACCGGGCGAGCAGGCCGCGGCCGTCGGCACCCTTGATCTGCCCGATGGAGTCCAGGACCTCCGGCTGGATGGCCAGGCCCATGGTGATGGCGGGGTTCTCGATGTACTGGGGATCTCGGGCCTGGCGGTTGACGCGGGCCATGTCGCCGGCGTGGCCCTTGAGGAAGATCCCCATGTTCGGGACGCCGGAGTAGCGTCCGGCGATGATCTCGAAGATCTCGCCCTCTGGGGACAGGATCGAGATGCGTCCGTCCTGCTGGGCGAGGAGGGTGGTCAGGCTTTCGGCGGTGATGTCGTCGGCGACGAGCTGCGGCTCCGCCGGGACGACGGCCCGCTCCGCGGCCTCAGACAGAGAGATGGCCTGGGCGGTCAGATTGGCCAGCTTGTCGGCCTCGGCGTTGGCCGCGAGCTTCTCGGCCTTCTCGGCCGCGGCCTTCGCGATGCGCGCGGAGGCCGCGGCCTCGGTCCGCTGGGGTGCGGTGAGTTCGATGAGGGCTTTCTCGGCGGCGAGGAGGGGCTTGGTCATGAGCCCGAACACGGCGCTCTTGCGGTTGCCGGGCGGAAGGGCGACGGCTGTGTAGAGGTTGACCGGCTCGCTCCACTGCCCGCGCACGGTCACAGTGAGGCGCCCACCGGCCGCCGTGCCGATGACGGCGAGAGCCAGACACCCTGCGAGGTCGACGGGTGTCTGCGTCTCCTCCGCGACACCTGCCGTCATGGCGGCGAGCCAATCGGGCAGGGCCTCCACAGGGAACACAGGGAGCTGCCCGCGCGGGTTGAGGGGTACGGGCTCGTCCCACCCAGGCCCGGCGATGTCCTCCGGGGTCATCTCGTCGAACCCTTCCCACAGCTCAGGGTCGTGCGGACTCATGCGGCTTCCCTTCGCTGATCGAGGAGCGGGCAGAGGGTGCGGTGCTGTTCGTGGTCCGCGATCAGCGCGAGGGCGCGGGCGCGGCCGGCGGCGAAAATGTCGCGGCCGCAGGAGCACCAAGAGCGGACGCTGGGGCTGGCGCCGTACGAGGGCGGGGCCACGATGTGGAGCCAGGCGACGGGCCGGCGTCCGTCGTCGGCGTGCGGGTCAGGGCGAACAGATGAAGGGACGCCTTCGGCGACGACCTTCAGCGCGCTACCGCCGTCGGGGGCGGGGGCCGGTACGGCGGGGCTGGTGTGGGGTGTGGTCATCGGGCACCGGCCAGGGTGTTACGGGTGCTGCGGCGGATGCCGTCGCGGATGCTGGAGGCGGTCCTGGAAGGGGTGAGGCCCTTGGCGAGAGCGGCTTCGGTGAGGCGGTCGGTGACCTGCTGCTCGGAGAGGGTTCCTGCGGCAATCAGGCGGCCCAGGGCATAAGCGGCCCGGTAGAGAGTGAGGTTGTGCTCGCCATCGGGGGCCGCGGCCAGCTTGGCCAGCTCCCCGTCCATAGCCGCGGTGGCGTACCGGTCCGCACGCCCGATCCGGGCCCGCACCACGGCCACCGGCAGGGGGGCGGGTGCGGGTGGCGGGGTGAGGAGGTCAGAGAGCCACGTGGGGAGGGGGATCGGGTCCACCGCGTTGATGACCTCATACGGCCGGCGGTGCACCACGCTGCCAGGGGCCACCACGTACCCGCCCCAGGCTCGCGTATCAACCTTCCACCCCAGACGCCCTGCGCTCCCACGTAGCCGCTTCTCACCAGGGGCAGCGAAGTACAGGTGCAGCCCGCCACGCCCGGTGCGCACCGTGTACGTGCCGGTGGGCACGGGGTGTCCGGCCCGCTCACAGATGGCGGTGAACACCTCGATCCCGTCCCGGAACCCCGCCCACTCCGGCGGCGCGGCCTTGTCAGTGGGCTTAGGCAGGTCGAGGTCGATGACGAGCAGCCCGGCCGGGCCGGTGGCAAGCCCGACGTTGTACGGCTTGGGGGTCCAGCAGTCGGCGATCCGAGCCCTGTCGGTCGTAGCCCGCTGCTCGGGGGTGACGTGCCCGCCCGCGCACCGGCCGGTGGTCGGACAGTGGTCCTCGGCGTGCCCGGCGGGCCGCTTGTCCCCGGGGCGGAGCGGAAACACCGGCCAGCCGCGGGCGGCCGACTCCAGGGCTGCCGTCAGCAGCATGGAGGGTAAGGCCCTGCGGTCGTGCTCTCGCCCACTGTCGGCGGTATGAGTCATGCTGGTGTCCTCCAGTTCAGTTGGATGTGCTGGTGACGAGGGCGGCCCCGCTTCATTGGCGTGAGTGGGGGGCCGCCCTCGGCGTAGCTACCGGCGGTGCGTGTGGCGGTGGTCGAGGAGCGCGAAGGTGAGTGCGGATTCGGCGATCTGGCCGTAGTTGAAGGCGGCGTCGGGGGCGGCTGCGAGCTTCTCGTTGACGTCGAGAAGGTCGAAGGTGTCGGGGACGTCCAGCTCGTCAAGGCCGCGGACGTAAGCCCAGAGGTCACCGACCCGTTCCAGCTCTTCGTGGGCCTGCTCGAACTGCTTGTGTCCGTCCCAGGTGTCGAAGCCCTTGAAGGCAGGCGGGACGGGGAACAGCTCGTCGGGGATGGCGGTGCGGCCGTCGGCCTGGCGGACGAGTTCGACGAGGGGCGGCTGCTGTCCGTCCAGCACGCGCAGGAGCGCCCACGCGGCCCCGAAGGCGTACGCGGCGGCCGCGTCGTCGTAAAGCTCAGCCATACGGCACTCGTGCGCGAGGTGGCCGGCCACGATCGAGAGCAGCGCCCGGTCGTGCGGCCGGTCCAAGACCGCGGACGGCTGACAGGGGTCGGCGATCGCGCCGTCGACGTGCCGGAGACGGTCGAACTTGTACTGCGCGCCGGCGGCCTGCGCGGCCCGGTGGGCGATGCGGGCCTCGCGGGCGGTGGCCCCGAGCGCGGACACGCTGTCGGTCAGGGTCTCGAACCACCCGATCGTGGTGCGGGTCATGTCATCGCTCCTCAGCGGTTGTTGATGGTGCCGGTGGCGCGGCCGAACAGGCCTGTCGCGGTGACGTGCTGGGTGATGTGCTGGACCGGCGCTGCTCCCCGGCCGCGCGTGCTGCGGCCGGTGCGGAGGATCAGGGGGAGGGCGGTGCCGGCGGCGATGAGTGCGACGAGGGCCCAGAGGGCTTCGGCGATGGCGAGGAGTCCGGGGGCGGCGTAGGAGATTCCGATTCCTGCCGCCCCGATGCCTCCGCCGACGGTCGGGGCGAGGAGCGCGGTGGTCTTGGCCCACGCGGGAACCGCAGTCGGGGGCGCCGGTGTGGGCGCGAGGTCGGTGGGGGTGGGGTGGGTGTAGGCGAGGGTGCGGGTTCCGTCGGGGAGGGTGACCCAGGCGATGTCCGTGCCGGTGGGCAGGACCGGTATCGGGGCTGCGGTGGGATGGGCCAGTGCGGGGGGCCGGGTGATCGGGGTGGGGTGGTGGAGGGCCGGTTCGTGGGGCATGTGCATGCCTCCGTGAGGTGGGTCGGGCCCGCGTGGTGTGGGTGGCGCGGGCCCGCCGGGTGTGGTGTCAGGGACAGGTGTCAGGTGGTGTCAGGCGGCCGGTGTCACGGGTTCTGACAGTGGGTTTGCCTAGGGGTTTGGGTGTCACGGGCCCTGACGGTGTCAGGTGTCAGGCGGCCATGAGGGAGGGGACGATCCGCCACCGGCCGGTCACCGAGGTCGGCTCCAGGCGGCCGTCGAGGGCGGCTTCCTTGAGACGCTCGGACACCCACGGGCGGGAAAGGTTGTGGCGGTCGCACCAGTCCATGAAGTCCTTCGGGCCGACGACCATCTGTCCTGCCGTCTCGAAGTCGTCCAGCGCCCGGGCGAAGAGTTCGCGGGCCTCGGCCGGCGACGGCTTGTAGCCCGGGGACTCCCACAGCGGGATCTCGTCCCCCTCCTTGACGTCGGGGAGTTCGGCCTCGGGATCGATGCCCGCGTCCTCCGGGTCGGTCAGCAGGCCGTGGGATTCCGCTTCCATGCCGGGCTCCTCGTCGCCAGTGTCCGGTCGCGGTGCCGGGTGGCTGTCGGTGGTGGGGCGGCCGGTGTAGTTCTGTCCGGCGACCGCGCGGGCGGCGCCGGCGGTGACGGGGTCGCCGATGGCGGCGTGGCGCTGGGCCCAGGCGGCGAGGGCTTCCATCGTGGCGATGGCCGCCGGGGTCTGCGGGACCGCAAAGGTGCGGCCCGGGGAGGGGTAGCGGTCCTCGGGGATACCCGGGGAGACGAGGTAGCAGTAGCCGGGGCGGCGGTTACCCCACGCGCCGGGGTGAGCGCCCGACTCGATGACCGAGTCGGGGAGGGAGAAGCCCTCGTCGCGGGGGTCGCAGCCGAGCGAGACCACCGACGGCAAAGACGCCCGGGTGCTGGTGGACATCTGGTCGTAGGAGGGCCGCTGGAGCGAGACGATCAGGGATACGCCGGCGGAGCGTGCTTCCTGGGCGATCCCAGTGAAGGCGTCATCACCCATCAGCCGCAGGGTGTTGGCCGCTTCCTCCATCCACGTGACCAGGAACGGCATGCCGGGGCACCCACACGCCTGCCCGTCGGGCCGGCAGGTGTGATCGGAGCTGGTCTGCCGGTCGGCTGCCGCAGGCAGCCACTGGCGGTAGCCATGGGCTCCGAGCCAGCGGGTGCGGGCGGAGATGACGGCCTTGATGGCCTCCACCATCACCTCGGTGTCCGGTCCGCCCTCGGCAGCCCAGTCCATGCCGGGCAGGAGCGGGCGGAAGTCCTGGAACATCTTCGGGTCGCTGAGCCACAACAGCACGTCACGGCGGGAAAGGATCTCCGTCATGAGGTTCAGGGCGGCATCGCCCTTGCCCGATCCCGACATCCCGGCGATGAGCAGATGCGTGCTGTTGCGTCCCTGCTCCGGGTCGCCGGGCAGCCACAGCATCAGCGGGGCACCGTCGTCGTAGCGGCCGATGACCAGCGGCTCCGCAATCGAGGCACCCAGGTTGGACGGTCCCTCCCACTCGGCGACCTCGGCCAGCATGTCCTCAGGCACGATGACCAGCTCCCCGCGGCGCGCGGAACCAGGGTCGCCCAGGTAGCGGACCGCGGACGTGGGCAGGTCCAGTGCGGACGCGAGCCGAGGCAGGACCTTTGAGACGTCCTCGTTGGTCTGCTCACCGGCCTCCAGGAGCATCTTCGCGGTGACCCGGTTCGGCTCCACCGACGTCGCCCCGATCTGCGCCCGCGCCAACCCCACCTTCTCCAACAGGCCCTTGTCGGTGCTCCCGGCCGGGGTCCCCTCGACGTTGCGGCGTAGAACCATGCGGATGTTCCACGACAGGGCCAGCGCCGGGCCGCCCATCAGGTACAGGTCCGGGAGCGGACCGGCGGCCGGCCCTGCGAGGCAGGCCCCGGTGAGCCAGGCCGACCCGGCCGCGACCGTGATCGCGGAGTGCAGGCGACGCTGCTGCCCGGTCGCCTTCCCCGCCCACCAGGTGACCCCAGTCAGGGCGACGGAAGCCAGGGTCAGGCCAACCCCGGCCGCCGCGCTGCCCTGCCACTGAAGACTTCCCAATGCTCCGGCGAGGCCGAGTCCGCCGGCGGCGAGCCAGGGCGGCAGGTGGGGCTTGGCCCGGTGCAGGACATACGCGGTGACACCGGCACCGTCGGCGGAACCGCGGAGCTGGTCTTCGTACTGCTGCTCAACGCTGTGCTTGTGCTCGCCCATCAGAGGGTTCTCCCTTCTCGTTAGAGCTGGCCCCAGTCCATGCGCGGCTGCGACGGGCGGGCACGGTGGCGGACGCGGTTGATCTCTTCCTCGTACTCCTGCTGGAACAAGGCGTAGGTCGCGGCAGCGTTCTTCGCCGCATCCCGCAAGGCGTCGGCGGCGCGTCGCATCTTCCGAGCGACCTTCGCCGCCCGGATCCGCGAGCCGCCGATCCGGCCGTTCGGGTCGGGGACCTGCACCAACGTGGCCTTGAGGATCTCGGCGCCCATAGCGACCTCGATGGAGAGGGCGACACCGGCGGCGCGGACGCTGTTGCAGTACTGGCGGACCTGCGCCGGAGAGGTGAACTCCGGCGCCGGCAACAGCTGCCGCCCGCCCCCGCCCCCGCCGGAACCGTTGGTGGCGACAAAGCCCCCGCCCCCACCACCGTTACCGCGGCCACCACTGTTGACGGTGATGTTGAAACCCGGGGAGAACGTCTTGCTGTTCACCTTGGTCTGGGAGCCGTTCGCGCCCGCTCGGGGTCCGGTCCGGGGTCGCGGGATGCCGGCGGCGGCCCGGTTCGTGCCCTGGCGATTGGTGGCCATCAACGAGTCTCCTCAGCGGTGGTGGTCAAGCGGCGGGCGATGAGCCAAACAACCTGGGCGGTAAGCGTCAGGAGGGCCCAGACCAGGGCCACGGCCGGGCGGACCGGACCGAACCAGATCGCCACCGGCACCCAGCCCACCCCCGCCGTCACCGCGGCAGCGAGCAGGGCCCGCCACGTCCTGACGGTGCGGGAGGTGGCAGGGCGACGGCGGGCAGTCCACGCCCACACACCGACCGGGGTGAGGGCGAGCGGAGCCAGGACCCACGCGGTGCGGGGCTCGATCAGGTGCACCAGCCCCGTCACGGCCAGCAGAACCAGGGAGAGCCCGGTGGGGGCCCAGGTGCGGCGGTGCTTCCACAGCCAACGGCCAGACGCGGCGGCGGCGCGGGCGGTGAGGGACGGCTCCAGCTCGGAGCTCAGGACGACGATGACCGGCTGACCCCTGCGCTGACGCGGGATCCGTAGGGTCGGGGCGGCCGACGGCCGCATGCGGCGAGACACAGCAGAACTCCTTCAGGCAGCAGAGAGGGTTCGGGTGGCGCGCTGTTCAGGGAAGTCGTGGCAGGCCACGCACATGCCGAGCGACGTCGGGATCACGTACGGGAGGTGATCGAGGCAGATGGGGCAGCGGCGGCGGGCTGCATCCGCTTTGGCGAGGGCCGTCCACCGGTTGGGGGTCATCGGCCGGACGGGCTTTGCGAGGTCGATCCGGTAGAGGTAGGCGATCAGCGGGCCGCGTCGGCGGCGGGGGCGCTCCAGCTGGGCGGCGACGTCCTGTCCGCCGGGCCGGAGACCTGCGGCGCGGAGCTGACGACGGGTGGCCAACCCCTCAGGGGCGAGGCGCCACCGGTAGACGGGGAGGGTATTCATTGGGTGAGGGCCGGAGCGGTGGCGGTGCCGTTGTCGCGGTGTTCCTGGTAGCGGGCGGAGGCCCATCCGACCGACCACCCGGACAGTTCCGCGGCGACCCTCACCGGCACCCCGGCCGCGAAGGCGGCGGCCACGGTGGCGCGTGCCTGCTCCTCGGGCAGCTTGGCCGGCGGAGGTCCGGCGGCGAGGAGGGCGGCGCGTTCACGCTCCATCCGCTCCTGTTCACGGACCCGTTCACGGCGCTCGCGCTCGGCCTGCTGCTGGGCGTCCAGCTCGCGCTGCTGCGCCGCCTGACGCTCTAGGCGTTCACGCTCGGCCTCGGCCTGTTCACGCTCGTGTTCACGGCGTTCAGCCGCTTCCCGCTCTGCCTGTTCGGCAGCCTCGGCCCGCTCCGTTTCCTCGCGCCGGATCCGGTCCTGCCGTTCGGCTTCCTCGCGGGCCAGACGGGCCTCGTGTTCACGCTGTTCACGGGCGATGGCCGTCTCGTGCTCGCGCTGTTCACGAGCGGCCCGGAGCCGGTTCTCCTCCCTCTCCGCCACCGCCCGATCCCGCTCGTCCTGCTCGGCGCGCTTACGGGCCTCCACGGCCAGGACGGCCGCGGTCAGGGCCCGCCGGTAGGCGAGGCCTGCTTCCGCGGTGACGATCAGGAGGAGCGGGGCGACGGCGTGCACGGCGACCCCGACCAGGTCTCCAGCCAGCGCGGATACGCCGATGTTCAGGGCGAGGGTCATGGTGCCCGTCATCCACCGCAGGGCCACCGGCCAGGCCCCGCCGTGCCCGCCGAGACGGGCCAGAACGGAGTCGAGACGGACCACGATCACCACCGCCGCGTCCACGACGAGGGGCAGGATCGGGGCCGTCCACCGCCACTCAGTCGGCGTGTGGGCGGCCATGAGGGGGGTGACGGTGAGGACGGAGTAGAGCATCGCCCCGCCGACGATCAGCCACGTCCCGACCGACAGGGCACGCTCGGATGAACGGATCTGAACGCGATTCACGAGTCGACCTCCGCCCGTGAACGCTCACCGTCGGAGATGAGGATCTTGGCGAAGCCGATCAGCTGCACGCGCCCGCCGGAGTAGGTGGTCTCGGCCCTCAAGACGAGAGTGCGGCCACCCTCCTGAACACCGTGAGACACCTTCCGGGACGGGATCCCCAGAGCCACACACCACGTCTCGAACCCGTCCACGTCATCGTGGAAGGAGAGCTCCAGAACGTCGGGGCAGACCTTGGAGATCGACACACTCGGCACCGGAAGGTGCCGGTAGCGGTCCTCGAAGATCCGCAGCGCCATTAGCGGCGCGGCCAGGGCCGAGAGGGGCATCGGAGTACTCATGCAGCACCGCCCGGCATGCCCACAGCGGCGGCGGCCTGGTTGGTCAGGTCCCGGCGGACGGCGAGCATCCGCCGACGGGCCCGGCGGATCCGCTGCTCATCCAGCTCGGACGGCGCCCGGTCCAGAACGGCGATCTCCGCGTCGAGCAACTCGACGCGCGCCTCGATGAGGGGCATCTCTCGCTCGATCGCGTCCAGCTCCGCGTCCGACGGCTCCAAACCGTCAGACCACGGGGTAACGAGGTCCTGAAGTGCAGCGATGGACTTCACGGGTCTTGCTCCTTCGAGAGAGGAACGGGACTCAGCAGCCCTCGGCGCGGCAACGCCGGGGGCTGCACTGCGTTGGGGGTGAAGCAGAAAGAACGCTCCGGCTCCCCGCCAAAGCGAGCCCCTGCGGGCCATCTGGTGCGCACCAGAAGCATGGCATCTGGTGCGCACCAGATGCAAGCCTCTAGTTCGTTCGGGGCTTGCCGCTGTGTTCCGGTGCGACTTCAGGAAACGGCTCAGACAGGGGGTTTCGGTAGCCAACAGGGGTTAACCTCAAGGGTGTTAACCCGCTCCCACCTGCGGCGATTTGGTTAGCCCTCCCCAGGTGGCACGGCCATCGGAGGCGATGCACGTGGGCAAGGGATTACGAGCTATTCGTACATCGCGGGGGTGGTCGCAGGAGCGGCTGATCTTCGAGATTGAGCGCCACGCGCGGCAGCACATGCTGAACGTCGCATCCAGCGCGAGCCTGAAGACCTACGTGTCGGAGTGGGAGAACGGCCGACGGGCCATCACGGAGCGGTACGCCGTGATTCTCCGGCCGCTGCTCGGGGTGACGGACGCTGAGCTGGGCGGGGAGCCTGATCGTTCAGTCCCCCAACAAGCGGATGGCTACGAGGACCTGTTGAGCCGGATCGACTCGGCGCGGAGCGTCAGCGATTCCATGGTGAGCACTTTCATGGACCAGACCGAGCTACTGCGGACCATGGACCGGCAGATGGGCGCATCGGGCCTGGTGGACCAGATGAACGGCCACCTGACGGCCATGGAGGACGCGCTCACCTTCGCGGTCCTGCCAGGGACACGCCGACCCATCGCGACGGCCCTGGCTGGGGCGGCGACCCTGGCAGCCTGGCAAGCGCTGGACGCAGGGTCTGTGGAGCGCGCATGGCGGCACTACGAGCTGGCGAAGCGCGCCGCGCAGGACGCTGATGCGCCGCAGTACTTGGCCCACGCCATGGGGGAGCAGGCGTACGTCCTGGGTGATGCCGGCCGACCCGAGATGGCGGTGGAGCTCATTCGCGACGCGCAGCGCACCCATGCGGAGCGTCAATCGTCTCGCCTTCGAGCTTGGCTGAGTGCTGCCGAAGCTGAGCTGTGCGCCGCCGCTGGTATGCACGACGACGCACGGCATGCCCTGGACCGGGCGGCAGCCGTGTTGCCGGAAGGCGCGCACGCTCGTGACTCCGACATGCTGAGCATCTTCCTGAACGCGGACCACCTGGCGCGCTGGCGGGGAAACGTACTGGCGCTCTTGGGTGACAGCTCGGCCATGGGTGACCTCTACGCGTCTCTCCAGACGACGGACCCCACGTTCGTGCGCGCCAAGGCAGGACTGCACAGCGACCTGACGCAGGCCCACCTTGCCCGCGGTGAGTTCGACGAGGCCCGCTCGAACCTCCAGCAAGCACGACTGCTGGCGAACCGCACGGGGTCCGTGCGGCACCGCCGGCGTGTGGAGCTACTTACGGGGCGGCTGTAGCCCGCGATGCGAGGACGTGCAGCAGAGCGACCAGAGTTCCCGACCCCATGAGCTTCCCCTCGGCCATGAGGCGAGGGATATCCGCCAGGGGCACCCAGGCGATCTGCCCGGCTTCCTCGATGTCCGTGGGTTCGCCCACCTTCACCGCGCCCCGTGCCACGAAGATCTCGTGAGGCGAATCGACCATGCCGATCATGGGCTGATACGTCACGACGTGCTCGACGTTCGTCGGACGCCAACCGGTCTCTTCCTCGGTCTCGCGCGCCGCCGTGGTCGCCGCATCCTCGCCTTCGTCCACGATCCCGCCGGGGAGTTCCCATCCCCACTGCTGCGGGACGAAGCGGTAGCGCCACAACATCAGGACGCGTTGCTGCTCATCGATCACAGCTGTGATCGCCACGTGGTGCAGGCGCACCACGTGGTGCTCGAACCGCTCGACCCCGGGCGGTTCAACGTCGACGAGGTCGAGATTCACCCACCGGTTCTCGTAGATCGTCCTGCTGCCGTGGATCGTCCAGGGCTCCAGCTCTGCCGGCGTGGGTACGGTCTCGCCACCCACGACCCGGTACGAACTGCGGTCGTACGCCTTGATGAGGTGCTCGCTCGCCAGTCGTGCGAGCACCTGGCGGAGGGCGGTACGGCCGATCTCCAGCTCAGCGCTCATGGTCCGCTCGGAGGGAAGCTTTTCGCCGGGGCCGTACTTGCCCGACTCGATCCAAGACCGGATCGTGTGGTAGACCCTCATCGACTTCGGTCCCATCCTCAGAGCACTCTCCCCGTTCGTCAGCCGATACGGGCCAGCGTAGTCGTGGGCTAGCTCGGAGAACTCGGCCATGCCTGCCTCTCTTCCCATCGGATTTTTTGGGCGACGAGCCCAGGGCGTCCGGAGGCTGCCCTGGGCGGCACTCGTTGATGCTCGTGTGGGATGAATCGACCTGGGCTTGGCGCACGCCTGTCAGTCCGGACGAAGGGGGAGCGCGGACCCTGTGGCTCAGGCGATGATGCCGAGCATGTCCCCGGAACTGATCACCGCGATAGCCACTCTGGCCGGCGTGGCATTAGGCATCGCTGGCACCCTCTCTGCTGCGCGCATCCAGGCGAAGGGGAGTCACGCTCAGGCGGACGCTACCTACCGCGCTGCCCGGACCACGGCGACCGCGCAGTACGCGGCCACCCTTGAGCAGCAGAACCGAGCCGCTCAGAGGGCCGCGTATGTCGGCCTTCTCGCCGTAACCCGAGAGTTCGTGCGTCGCGCCGAGTACACGCGCAGCAACGAGGGGGACCGCGATCACTTGGCTCATGACCTGCGTGAACCTCTCGTGCAAGTCGAGACGGCTTTTGCGGCAGTCGAACTGGAAGGGCCTGAAGGGGTGTTGGCGGCGGCCCGCGAAATCGCGGACGCGTCATTCAGTTTCAAGCAGCTGCTCGACCTTCATGGCCACGTCTATCGCGCAATAAACAAACTCTGGGCGCGCCACTTCCACAGTTCTCTCAGCGATTTTCCAGCCATCGAGTCCCTCGACCGATTGCGGTCCATCCACAGGGACCTCTCCCCACGCGACCGCGTCCACCTGATCTCCAGCAGGGACATGCCCGCACGTGCAGGAGAGATGGGAGAGCCTGGCATCCGCTGGCGGACAGAGTTCCTGCGAGCACGATCCCTGCTGCAGGTCTATGTGGAAGAGGGGATCATCACTGAGGTGGAGCGGGAATCGATCCTGCGGCATACCGGAACGTGGGATCACAGCGTTGCGGACATGCTTGATTCGGCGCAGGAGAAACTGGACGCAGTGCTGGTCAGCTTCATCCAGGCGGCCCGAATGCACCTGAACGCCACCGCCCCGCGCCACGACTAGGTGAAGGATCCAGCGGAGGCCATCGGCCCCACCGGCTCAATGGGGCGGAGGTTGTCCCACGATTACTCAGGTTCGTCCTTAGGCATGGGGGAACCGGGTAGGTCCGAGAATCTCTCCTCGTTGATCCGGTAGGTGTTGCGCAGCCTGCGGTAGTCGAAATCGCTGCCTTGAGGAACCCGACCCACTGTCAGAAAGCCGTGGCCCTCCAGTTCCTTCCGGGCGTTGGTCCAGGTGTTGTGGGAGACCCCGTACAGCTCTCGCCTCTCTGTGGGGATGTAACGAGCGTCGCTGTGGCCGCCCTGAGACTCCATGAGCATGAGCAGGGTCGCGGTCGCGGTCGGCGACAGGGACAGGATCCATCCCTGGGTCCAGAAGCTGATGGGGACTCCGACGTAACGGCTCGCGAGGCTGGCGCGCTCGTATGGGCTGCGCACATCGTCCAGTGAGAGCAGGGTGATCGACGGTGGCGCATAGTCGTGGCGGGGGCCCAACTTGATGAACTTGTTGGCAGCCAACCAGTTCACGTTGTCCGTCACGCGGCGAGGGCCTGTGGCCGCAGGCAATGCGAGCGTCCTGGCCCAAGTCTGCGAAGTTGGAGGACGCCGGATGTCGTGGGGCTTCCGTGTAGCCATCATCGTCATACAGAGGTAGAGCCTGAGGCGGACCTCCCCACCCCGACCTCCCTGCACCAGGCGTGCCAAGGGGGGCCTGTTTGCTGGGTCAGTCGCCTTGACGAAGCTGATGGGGAAGGCAACGTTCCCCTTCCGGGCTGCGTTGTCCACCGCCTTCCTCATGCTGGCCAGAGCCGACGCGTAAAGAGGGTTCGGCAAGATTGTTTACCTTCTTGAAGGAGAGACAGGGAGTCCGGGGGTCCACGGTGGTACACAGGGGGTCCTTGGCAGTCCTTCCCCTTCCTGCGCAAGCGCCGGGTTCCTCCATTGCTGTCGATTGATCTCTACTCCATAGCTGCGATGTCTGTCCACCAGAATCGCTCTTTGCCTCCTTCGCAGCCGTTCCACATGCCCTTTGACCTGGGCTTTTTCGCCTGTCACCGTCGAACCCGGGCCGCAAGGGGCCGAAGGGATCAGGGTGAACCCGGCACGTAAGTGCTCGGAGGAGGAGGGGCAAATGGCGGTAAACACCGCAGCGCAGCGCGGCATCTGGCTGGCAATCATCCTGCTGGTCAGTGTCTGCGCAGCGTGTGTGGCGGCGGCGCTGTTCTACGTGACCGGTGCCGGAGTGCATCTCACCCTCGGTGTAGGAGGAGGGGCGTTCGTTGCAACGGCCACGTTGGGGCTCGCGGCCTACCGCTTCGTGATGGAGCGGAGCGACGCTTAGCCCCCTTTAGGGCGCGGCTGGCGGTCTCCGTGGACGAGGCGCGGACGGTAAGTGGCGCATGCTTGGAGCGGAGGTCGCTTCTGGCAGGTCAAGGCACTCTCGCCGGTGTGCAAGGCGGGGGACTGTAAATCTGCCGGCTCAGCCTACCCAGGTTCGAACCCTGGCGCCGCCACGCGAGTGGAACCCCCGTTCATCTGTGGAATCACAGTGAGCGGGGGTTCTTTCGTACCTGGCCGACCGCGGCACGGATGCGGGGCGACCGAGAGCGGGGGGCCTCTCACGAATTGCTCCGGTCAGATGAACTTCTCACCTGACTGGGTCACAGCCCCGGCCCTGCCAGCGCCACGGCGAGGTCGCGGCCAGGTCGGATGGGCGGCGCGTGACGCACGCACCCCTCCCATCGCATCCCGCGGCAGCCCTCGGCGCCGGCGGGTAAGGAAGCCATGAACCTGAACCATCAGTCGGCGACGATTCAACGGCCCCGGGGGCGCTCCCGGGTCCTGCTCGCCTCCATCGCCGCCGCTGCGGCCCTCACCGGCCAGTTGATCGCGCTGGCTCCGGCCGCATCCGCGGACGGACCCAAGCCGACGGGCCACCAGAACGAGAATTCCGAGGGCAAGAAGCACGGGCTCTCGGAGCACGACAAGCACAAGAAGCACGGGCCCCTGGTCATCCACGGCCTGCGGCAATTCACCTCGGACAACACCTTCACCCCGCCGCCGGGCGTCACCTCGGTGTTCGTCCAGGCATGGGGCGCCGGCGGTGGCGGCGGCGGTGGCGGCGGGTCCGCGCGCAACAACGGTGGCGGCGGCAACCCCAACAACCCGAACAACGCGACCGGCGGAGTCGACGGAGCCGCAGACGCGGACGCCGCCGCAGCCGCGCGGAACACCGGTGGCCACGGCGGTGGCGGTGGTGGCGGCGGCTTCACCTGGTGCGTCATCCCGGTCACCCCCCTGACGGACTACGGCGTGGACGTCGGCACCGGAGGCGCCAACGGCCTCGGCGGAGCGCCGGGTGCCAACGGCACCGCCGGCAGCGCGGGCACCACCACGTCGCTGACCGTGGCATCGAGCAACACCGTGCTCCTCACCGCCACCGGCGGCGGGGGCGGCGGGGGCGGCGGCGCTGCGGACCGCGGTCCCGGCGAGCCCGGTACGCCCGGCCTGGGCGGCACCGGAACGTGCTCCTCGGGCGGCGTCAACCACAACGGTGACCCGGGCAACGCCGACGGCACCGGCGGCGGCACCGCGGACGGCATCGTGCAGCTCCCGGACGGCACGGCCGTGGGCGGCGACGGCGGCCGCGGCGGTGGCACCAACCGGGCCATCGGCAACTCCGGCTCCCGCGGCAAGGACGGCGGCGACGGCTACGTAGTCATCTACTGGTAGTCGCCCCTCCGCACTGCCGCACCACGCACCGACCGGAAGCCCGTCCCGCCCGCCACCACGGACGGGCGGGCTTCCCGCCGTCGCCCGACGACGCACCGACCACGGCCGCAACGTCGGCGGCCCCTGTTCGTTCACCGGGGGTGAAATGGACATCTGACACGCGCGGGAAGGTCGGCGGCGGGGTGCTCATGGCCCTGCTCGGCGCAGGGATTCCGGCTCTGGTGGGAGCGGCCCTCCACACGGACGTGGGGGAGCCCTACCAGGAGACCCGGCTGTACTTCGGCACCCAACGGACCGACGGCCGCGACCCGGTCGAGGAACGCGAGTTCATGCGGTTCCTGGACCTGGAGATCACCCCCGCCTTCCCCGAGGGGCTGACCCTCCACGACGGGTACGGCCAGTGGCGCGGTCAGGACGGCAAGACCGTCCGCGAGACCTCGTACGAGGTGGTCCTGCTCTATCCGGAGAAGGAAGCCGACGAGCGCAGCACGCGCATCGAGCGGATCCGGCAGGCGTACGAGGACCGGTACCAGCAGGATTCCGTCGGCCGGTCCGACGACAAGGTCAGCGCCGGGTTCTGAACCGCCGGACCACCGGACCGCCGGGGCGCCGGACCACCGGACCGCCGGACCGCCGGGGCGGCGAGGCGGCGGACCGCCCGCGCGGCGGACTCAGTTGCCCGCCACGTCCTTCACGGCCACCTCGACCGGCGTCGAACCGGAGACCAGCTCCAGGGTCAGGCCCGCCGTAGCCGGGGTCTCGATCAGCTCGGCCAGCACCGCCGCCACGTCGTCGCGCGGGACGGCCCCCCGACCCGTCTGCGCCTCCAGACGGACCAGGCCCGTCCCGGCGTCGTCGATCAGCGAACCAGGGCGCAGGACGGTCCACTCCAGGCCCAGCCGGGTCCGTACGTGGTCATCGGCCTCGCCCTTGGCCCGCAGGTACGCGTCGAAGACCTCATCGCCGCCGTGGTGCGCGTCCGCACCCATCGAAGAGACCATCAGGAAGCGCCGCACACGAGCCCGTTCGGCGGCGTCCGCGAACAGCACCGCCGCGCCCCGGTCCACGGTGTCCTTCCGCCCGATTCCGCTGCCCGGGCCCGCACCGGCCGCGAACACCGCGACGTCCGCGCCCTGCAGAATCCCCGCCACATGCTCCACCGAGGCCGATTCCAGATCGCAGAGCACCGGCTCGGCGCCCGCCTGCCTCAGGTCGTCGCCCTGTGCCGGGTCGCGGACGATGCCCGCGACCTCGTACCCGCGCGCGGCGAGCAGGCGCTCCAGCCGCAGCGCGATCTGACCGTGTCCACCCGCGATGACGATGCGCATGACCCGACCGTACGACGAGCCGGACGCCGACGCCCGCGAGCGGACGGCGAACTTCAGGGCCCCGCCTCCGTACGGCCCTGCCGGGGCAGGTCCAGGGCCACCGCGACGGCGGAGTCGCAGTACTCCCGTACGGCACTCGTACGGGCTACCACTCGCCCGCGGTGGATCACGATCCGGCTGTAGGCGAGGGACAGCACGCCCGCGATCCGGTCCCCGCGCACGGCGAGCAGCTCCGCCGGGAAACCGGCCTCCACCCGGACCTCCGGCAGCCCCATGGCCTCGCGGGCGCAGCTGCTGACGGACTCGTACGCCTCGCCCGCCCGGAGCCCTCCCTGGGAGGCCAGCAAGTACGCGGCCTCCAGCGGATCCCCGCGCCCGACGGGGTTCCCGGCGTCCCGCAGCGCCCCGCTGCCGGCCGCGACGCGCACCCCGGCGGCCCGCAGCAGCCGGACGGGGGCGGTGCGCAGGCCGCGCCGTTCCAGGGCCGCACAGTCGCCCTGGGGCAGGCAGGTGACCCGTACGCCGGCCGCGGCCAGCTGGTCGGCGGCGCGGGCGGCCGCGTCCAGCGGGAGCCGGGACAGGCCGCCGCAGGGGCCGATGGTCACTCCGGGGCGCAGCCCGCCGGCCATCGCCGCGAGCCGGGCGAGGCGGCCCGGGTCGTCACCGTCGGTGTGCAGATCCACGGGGCAGCCGTGCTCGGCGGCGAGTTCCAGGACGGCTTCGAGGAAGCCCGTCGGGTCCGGGTCCAGGTCCGGGCAGCCGCCGATCACGGAGGCGCCCATCTTGACCGCGTCCCGCAGCATGGCCAGCCCGTCCGCGCCGGCCACCCCGGTCAGCAGTCGGGGTACGGCCACGGCGGTGAGGTCGGCGAGCCCGCGCAGGGAGCGGCGGGCCTGGAGCACGGCCTCCATCGGGCCGAGGCCGTGCACGTCGCCGATGCGGACGTGGGAGCGGACCGCGGTGGCGCCGTGGCCGAGCTGGAGCAGGGCGGATTCGGTGGCCCGGCGCTGGACCTCGTCGGGGGCGTAGGAGACGGGTCCCTCGACGTCGGCGGTCAGCGCGGTGTCCCCGTGGGCGTGCGGCTCGGCGGGGGCCGGGAGCAGCAGGTAGCCGGTCAGGTCCACCCGGGCCGGTGCGGGGGAGGGGAGGCTGCCCGTGGTGCCGACGGCCTGGATCCGGCCGCCGCCGAGGCGGACGTCGACGGTGCGGCCGTCGGTGAGGCGAGCCCCCGTGAGCAGCAGGGTGGTGGCCTCGGCTGCGGCCGCGTTGCCGTTTCCGCCGCGGGGCGATTGGAACGGCTGCTGCGGCTGGCTGTCGGACATCGCGCTCCTGCGGTGGCTCGGGCGGTTCCTGGAGCCGTGGCCCGCGGCCCAAGATCACGCAGCGTGCTCAGAGCCTAGGGCGCGGCGCACCCCGCTTCGCGGAAGAGCGCAATAGTCGTACCGGTGTGGTGCCACGCGCCGGAGCGCCCGCGCGTGCGCCCCGACGGGCGCCGGGGCTCCGATCGGCGGGTGCCGGGGTGTGAGCCCGCCCACAATCTGCCCGAGATGTGGGGCGGAAGTGATCGTTGGGTTGATCGAGAGCGGCTCGCGAACCCCCTCGGAGCCCTGTCCCCGCAAAGGATTTGGGCGATCGGCAGGCAACCGTGTAATGTCTTCATCGCTCGCCCCAATAGCTCAGTCGGTAGAGCGTCTCCATGGTAAGGAGAAGGTCTGCGGTTCGATTCCGCATTGGGGCTCTGGTGAGAGAGGTTCCCCACCCTCGGGTGGGGAGCTGATCACATCAAAGCGGCGTAGCTCAGTCGGTAGAGCAAGCGGCTCATAATCGCTGTGTCACCGGTTCAAGTCCGGTCGCCGCTACACACAGTAGCCGATTGCGGGGTCGGTCTCCCGATCGGCTACTCTTTTATGCGTTCATCCGTCCCATAGTCCGTCAAGGAGCACTCACGTGGCTGCCACCGACGTCCGCCCGAAGATCACGCTGGCCTGCGTGGAGTGCAAGGAGCGGAACTACATCACCAAGAAGAACCGGCGTAACAACCCGGACCGTCTTGAGATGAAGAAGCACTGCCCGCGTTGCAACTCGCACACCGCGCACCGCGAGACCCGCTGACCCCAGCGAAGTCTCGAATAACAGGCACCGTCATGAGGTCGTCCCCTTCATTGGGGGGCGGCCTTGTGTCGTTTCCGTGCCCGTTCCTGTCTTTCTTCTTGCGTCATTCGTGTCCCTTCAACAGGAGGTAGTGAGTCATGGCTCTCGACCAGTCCTTCGTGGGGCGGAGCTACCCGCCCACCGATCCGTACGAGGTCGGCCGGGAGAAGATCCGCGAATTCGCGGCTGCGGTGGGTGACACCAATCCCGTCTACAGCGATCCCGAAGCCGCGAAGTCGTACGGCTACCCCGATGTGATCGCCCCGCCGACTTTTGTGTTTGCGATCACTTTCAAGGCCGCCGGCCAGGTCGTCGAGGACCCGCAGTTGGGACTGGACTACAGCCGCGTCGTGCACGGTGACCAGAAGTTCGCGTACTCCCGCCCGGTGACAGCCGGTGACCGGCTGTCGGTGGTCTCCACCATCGAGTCCGTGAAGTCGCTCGCGGGCAATGACGTCATCGACATCCGCGGCGAGGTCCACGACGAGAGCGGCAAGCACGTGGTGACGGCGTGGACGAAGCTCGTCTCCCGCGCCCCCGAGGAGGCCTGACATGGCAGCGCAGATCCAGTACGCCGACGTCGAGGTCGGCACCGAGCTGCCGGCGGCGTCCTTCCCCGTGACGCGCGCCACGCTGGTCCAGTACGCGGGCGCCTCGGGTGACTTCAACCCGATCCACTGGAACGAGAAGTTCGCCAAGGAGGTCGGACTGCCGGACGTGATCGCGCACGGCATGTTCACCATGGCCGAGGCGATCCGCGTGGTCACCGACTGGGTCGGCGACCCGGGCGCGGTGGTCGAGTACGGCGTGCGCTTCACCAGGCCGGTCGTGGTCCCCAACGACGACCAGGGCGGGCTGATCGAGGTCACCGCCAAGGTCGCCGCGAAGCTGGACGACAACCGAGTTCGGGTCGACCTGACGGCGATGAGCGCGGGCCAGAAGGTCCTGGGCATGTCCCGCGCAGTGGTCGAACTGGCCTGAGCCGACGGCGCGAAGCGCGACCGGGGCGGGGGCACCAGGAGGGCGCCCCCGCCCCGCCTCCGACCGACCCGCCCCCTTGACTTGGTTAGTGATTGAGTACTAACTTTGCCTCATGGTCAGGATGAGCGCAGACGAGCGGCGTGAGAGCGTCATTCGCGCTGCAGTGCACGAGTTTGCGCGCGGAGGTTACTACGGGACCTCCACCGAGGCGATCGCCAAGCGGGTGGGCGTCTCGCAGCCGTACCTCTTCCGGCTCTTCCCCGGCAAGCAGGCGATCTTCCTGGCGGCTGCCGAGCGCTGCCTGATGGAGACGCGCGACCTCTTCGCCGCCGCCGCCGAAGGGCTGCAGGGGGAGGAGGCCACGCGGGCGATGGCGAACGCCTACACCCGGCTGATCGCCGAGGACCCCGACAAGCTCCAGATGCAGCTCCAGATGTACGTCAGCGTCGCCGCCGCCGAGGCGGCCGGCGACCATGAGCTCGGCGAGCTCGTGCGCAAGGGTTGGATGGAGCTCTGGGACACGGCCCTCGTGCCCTTCGGCGGGGACGCTAGCGAGGCCACGACCTTCATGGCGTACGGGATGTTGATCAACACCCTCGCCGCCATGGGCTTTCCGCCCGAGCACCGGGTCTGGGAAGGGCTCTACCCGTCGGCGGGTGCCGAGGGCCGCCTGGAGAAGTGACGGCGCGCGAGATCGGCTCGCGCGCATTTTCATGGACGTCAAAGTTAGTCAGCAATAACTAACAAGGTAGGGGGAAATCGTGTCCACGCAAGACACCAAGCTCCGCGGGCCCGCCGTCTGGGCCCTCGTCCTCACCGGCGTGGCCAGCTTCATGGCCGCACTCGACAACCTGGTCGTCACCACCGCCCTCCCCGCCATCCGCGAGGACCTCGGCGGCAAGCTGGAGGACCTGGAGTGGACGGTGAACGCGTACACGCTCACCTTCGCCGTCCTCCTGATGTTCGGTGCCGCCCTCGGCGACCGCTTCGGCCGCCGCCGGCTGTTCATCGTCGGCCTCACGGTCTTCACCGGCGCCTCCGCCGCAGCCGCCCTCGCGACCGGCATCGACGCGCTCATCGCCGCCCGCGCCGTGCAGGGCGTCGGCGCGGCGATCATGATGCCGCTCACGCTCACCCTGCTCACCGCCGCCGTTCCCGCCGCCCGCCGCGGCATGGCCCTCGGGATCTACGGCGCCGTCACCGGCCTCGCCGTCGCCAGTGGCCCCCTCATCGGCGGCAGCCTCACCGAGCACATCTCCTGGCAGTGGATCTTCTGGCTCAACGTGCCGATAGGCCTGGCCCTGATCCCGCTCGCCCGCCTGCGCCTCGCCGAGTCCACCGCCCCCGGCGCGCGCCTCGACATCCCGGGCACCCTGCTCATCAGCGGCGGCCTCTTCGGCATCGTCTACGCCCTGGTCAACGCCAACTCCGAGGGCTGGACCAGCGCCCCCGTCCTGACCGGCCTGATCGGCGGCTCCGCGCTCGTCGGCGGCTTCATCCACCACGGCTTCAACCACGCCAACCCCATGCTTCCCATGCGGCTCTTCCGTGACCGCGGCTTCCTCGGGATCAACCTGGCCAGCCTGCTCATGTTCCTCGGCATGTTCGGCTCGATCTTCCTGCTCAGCCAGTTCCTCCAGGGCGTCGCCGGCTACTCGCCCACCGAAGCCGGCCTGCGCATGCTCCCCTGGACCGGAATGCCGATGATCATCGCTCCGCTGGCCGGGATCCTCTCCGACCGCATCGGTGGCCGCCCGGTGGTCGCCGCCGGGCTCGCCTTCCAGGCCCTCGGTCTCGGCTGGTTCGCGGCCGTCCTGAGCGCGGACGTCTCGTACGCGGCCCAGCTCCCCCCGCTGATCCTCAGCGGGATCGGTATGGCCCTCTACTTCGCCCCCGCGGCCAACGTCCTGATGTCCACCGTCGCCCCGGCCGACCAGGGCAAGGCATCCGGCACCAACAACGCGCTGCGCGAGGTCGGCGGAGCCCTCGGCGTCGCGGTCCTGGCCTCGGTCTTCTCCGCCCAGGGCGGCTACGAGTCCCCGCAGGCCTTCACCGACGGCACCGTCCCCGCCCTGTGGATCGGCGCCGGCGCGGTCGCCCTCGCCGCCGCCCTGGCCCTGCTGGTGCCCCGTAAGGCCAAGGCCGCCGAGGCTCCCGCGGGCCGGACCACCGCCGTCCCGGACAAGGTCCCCGCCGCCGGCTGATCCCACCCGCACACGACCCCCACCCGCACCCGACCCCCACCCGACCCCCACCCGACCCCCACCCGCACGCGACCCCCTCCCGCACACGACCCCACCCGCATACGACCCCCTCCCGCATACGACCCCACCCGCATACGACCCCACCCGCATACGACCCCGACCGCCCTGACCGCAAAGGAGCGCCGCCGCCATGCCCGACATCCCCTGGTCCACGCCCACCCAGGCCGCCCCCGACGCCGAGGTCTACGTCATGGCCTCCCGCTTCGAGACCGCCACGCTCGCCGGCGCCGTCAAGTTCTTCCTCAAGGCGCCCGGCATCATCCTCCAGATGCGCAAGGCTCCCGGTGCCCACGGCGTCGCCCTGCGGGCCCGCGTCTTCAGCCGTACCTTCCTCACCCTCTCCGCGTGGGAGGACCGGGACGCGCTCTACCGCTTCGCCCGCAGCGAGCCCCACCGCTCCAGCTCCCGCGCCGCCAGCGCGTACATGAAGGAATCGGCCTTCACCTACTGGACCGTGCGGTCCGACGCGCTCCCCCTGACTTGGGCCGAGGCCGAACGCCGCCTCGCCGAGCAGAAGACGGGCTACTGACCCCGCCGGCAGGGGGGACGAACGAGACCGGTCCGTGGCCCCGCAGGGATGCGAGGGGCACGGACCGTACTCTTGTCCACGTGCAGGAACTCCACGATGCCCCCCTCGCCCCGCTGACCACCTTCCGTCTCGGTGGTCCCGCCGCCCGCCTGGTCACCGCGACCACCGACGCCGAGGTCGTCGCCACCGTGCGTGCCGCGGACGAGAGCGGAACCCCGCTCCTGGTCATCGGTGGCGGCAGCAACCTGGTCATCGGAGACCGGGGCTTCGACGGCACCGCCCTGCGCATCGCGACCACCGGCTTCGACCTGGACGGGACACGGCTGGAGCTCGCCGCGGGCGAGAACTGGAGTGACGCCGTCGCCCGCACCGTCGAGGCCGGCCTCGCCGGCATCGAGTGCCTCGCGGGTATCCCCGGCTCGGCCGGCGCCACCCCGATCCAGAACGTCGGTGCGTACGGCCAGGAAGTCCGCGACACCATCACCGAGGTCGTCGCCTACGACCGCACCACCGGAGAAACGGTCACCCTGAGCGCCGCCGAGTGCGCCTTCCGGTACCGCAACAGCACCTTCAAGGATCAGCCCGACCGCTACGTCGTCCTGCGCGTGCGCTTCGCCCTGGAGGACGCCGGCGGCCTGTCCGCGCCGATCAAGTACCCCGAGACCGCCCGCGCCCTCGGTGTCGGGGCCGGTGACCGGGTCCCCGCCGCCACCGCCCGCGAGACGGTGCTGCGGCTGCGCGCCGGCAAGGGCATGGTCCTCGACCCGACCGACCACGACACCTGGTCGGCCGGCTCCTTCTTCCACAACCCGATCCTGACCGACGAGGCCTACGCCGCCTTCCTCGCCCGCGCCCAGGACCGCCTCGGCCCCGACACCGCCCCGCCCGCGTACCCGGCCGGCGAAGGCCGTACGAAGACCAGCGCGGCCTGGCTGATCGACAAGGCCGGTTTCACCAAGGGCTACGGCACCGGCCCGGCGCGCATCTCCACCAAGCACACCCTCGCCCTCACCAACCGCGGCGAGGCCACCACCGAGGACCTCCTCACCCTGGCCCGCGAGGTCGTCGCGGGCGTCCACGCGGCCTTCGGCGTCACCCTGGTCAACGAGCCGGTGACGGTCGGCGTCAGCATCTGAGGAGCCCCGGCCGCCCATGCTCTGTCCCCTGCACGGGGCCGGTACGGACCCCACCCGTCTCGTGGGGCGCACGCTCAGCCGAGTCGTCGCGTCCTGGCACATCAGTGACGGCGAACGTTCCGAGGCGCCCCTCGACGTCTGGCTGATCGACAGCATCGGCGACACCATCCGGATCACCACCGGATCCGACCAGTGCCTCATCGTCGAGTCCGCCACCCCGCACGCGGCGTACGACATGGGGGAGTGGGGCCGCATCGAGGTCGGCGAGGACCTCGGCGACCACCCCTTCCTGCGGCACCTCGGCGAAACCGTCGCCTCGGTCGCCGAGTTCGCCCTGCCCGAGCAGGGCCGCACCCACCTGGAGATCGGCTTCCTGGACGGTGGACGGGTCCGCGCGGACTGCTACGAAGGGGACCTGCGGCTCACCCGGTGAGCCAGTGGTCGATCCCCGCCAGCAGCTTGGCCTGCACGTCGTCGGGCGCCGCACTGCCGCGCACCGACTGGCGGGCCAGCTCGGCGAGCTCCGCGTCGGTGAAGGCGTGGTGGCGGCGGGCGATCTCGTACTGGGCCGCGAGGCGGGACCCGAAGAGCAGCGGGTCGTCGGCGCCCAGCGCCATGGGGACCCCGGCCTCGAAGAGGGTGCGCAGCGGGACGTCCTCGGGCCGCTCGTAGACCCCGAGGGCGACGTTGGAGGCCGGGCAGACCTCGCAGGTGATCTGCCGGTCGGCGAGCCGCTTGAGCAGCCGGGGATCCTCGGCGGCCCGCACCCCGTGCCCGATGCGGGAGGCGTGCAGATCGTCGAGGCAGTCGCGGACGGAGGACGGGCCGGTGAGCTCGCCGCCGTGCGGTGCGGCGAGGAGGCCGCCCTCGCGGGCGATGGCGAAGGCCCGGTCGAAGTCGCGGGCCATGCCGCGGCGCTCGTCGTTGGAGAGGCCGAAGCCGACGATGCCGCGGTCGGCGTAGCGGACGGCGAGCCGGGCGAGGGTGCGGGCGTCGAGGGGGTGCTTCATGCGGTTGGCGGCGATGAGGACCCGCATGCCGAGGCCGGTCTCGCGGGAGGCCGCGTCGACGGCGTCGAGGATGATCTCGACGGCCGGGATCATCCCGCCGAGCAGGGGGGCGTAGGAGGTGGGATCCACCTGGATCTCCAGCCAGCCGCTGCCGTCCCGTACGTCCTCCTCCGCGGCCTCGCGGACCAGGCGCCGGATGTCGTCGGGCTCGCGCAGGCAGGAGCGGGCGGCGTCGTAGAGCCGCTGGAAGCGGAACCAGCCGCGCTCGTCGGTGGCGCGGAGCTTGGGCGGCTCCCCGGCCGTGAGGGCGTCGGGGAGGCGCACGCCGTACTTGTCGGCGAGCTCCAGCAGGGTCGATGGCCGCATCGACCCGGTGAAGTGCAGGTGGAGGTGGGCCTTGGGCAGAAGCGTGAGATCGCGTGCGTGCTCCATCTGGTGATCCTGCCGTACTGCTGCGCTCGGCGGGAGGGGGTTTTACCGATCGGGGGCTTGCGCGAACGCGTGAGCGGGGCCGGAGCCGCTGCCGCGGGGGCTTCCGGGCGCCGCCCGGACCCGCGCCTCAAACGCCGGCGGGGCTGAGGGTGCCGGCGGGGCTGGGAGAGCGGGCTCCGCCCCGGGACCCGCGCCTCAAACGCCGGTGAGGCCGGAAACGGCTGGGCGGCGGCACCCTTGGGGTGCCGCCGCCCAGGTCGTGCTGCGGGGTGCGTCAGGCCTTGGCCTCCGCCAGGAGCTTCTGGATGCGGGACACGCCCTCCACCAGGTCCTCGTCGCCCAGGGCGTAGGACAGGCGCAGGTAGCCGGGGGTGCCGAAGGCCTCGCCCGGGACGACCGCGACCTCGACCTCGTCCAGGATCAGGGCGGCGAGCTCGACGGAGCTCTGCGGGCGCTTGCCGCGGATCTCCTTGCCGATGAGCTCCTTGACCGACGGGTACGCGTAGAACGCGCCCTCGGGGGTCGGGCAGAAGACGCCGTCGATCTCGTTGAGCATCTTCACCATCGTCTGGCGGCGGCGGTCGAAGGCCTTGCGCATCTCCGCGACCGCGTCGAGGTTGCCCGAGACGGCGGCCAGCGCGGCGACCTGGGCCACGTTGGAGACGTTGGAGGTGGCGTGCGACTGCAGGTTGGTCGCCGCCTTGATGACGTCCTGCGGGGCGATGACCCAGCCCACGCGCCAGCCGGTCATCGCGTACGTCTTGGCGACGCCGTTGACGATGATGCACTTGTCGCGCAGGGCCGGGACCAGGACCGGCAGCGAGGTGAACTTCGCCTCGCCGTAGACGAGGTGCTCGTAGATCTCGTCCGTGAGCACCCACAGGCCGTGCTCGGCGGCCCACTCGCCGATCGCGCGGGCGTCGGCCTCGCTGTAGACCGAGCCGGTCGGGTTGGACGGGGAGACGAACAGGACGACCTTGGTGCGCTCGGTGCGCGCGGCCTCCAGCTGCTCGACGGAGACGCGGTAGCCGGTGGTCTCGTCGGCGACGACCTCGACCGGGACACCGCCGGCGAGGCGGATCGACTCCGGGTAGGTGGTCCAGTACGGAGCCGGGACGATGACCTCGTCACCCGGGTCCAGGACGGCCGCGAAGGCCTCGTAGATCGCCTGCTTGCCGCCGTTGGTCACCAGGACCTGCGAGGCGTCGACCTCGTAGCCGGAGTCGCGCAGCGTCTTGGCGGCGATCGCGGCCTTCAGCTCGGGCAGGCCGCCGGCCGGCGTGTAGCGGTGGTACTTGGGGTTGCGGCAGGCCTCGACCGCCGCCTCGACGATGTAGTCCGGGGTCGGGAAGTCGGGCTCGCCGGCACCGAAGCCGATCACCGGGCGCCCGGCGGCCTTGAGGGCCTTGGCCTTGGCGTCCACGGCGAGGGTGGCGGACTCGGAAATGGCGCCGATACGGGCGGACACCCGGCGCTCGGAGGAAGGCGTTGCAGAGGTCATACGAGCAATCGTCCCAGACGGCAATGAAGCGCGGCACACCGTTTCAGTCAACGGACCGGCGCATGTCAGGTCGGGCGCTGTTCGACGTCAGGGCCCGGTTCACGTACACTCACCTGTCGTTGGACCTCACCAGCCGCTGTGGGCGCGAGCACTCCGTGCACTCGCCCGGATGCGGTAGGTTGGGGGACGCAAAGGGTCGTAGCTCAATTGGTAGAGCACTGGTCTCCAAAACCAGCGGTTGGGGGTTCGAGTCCCTCCGGCCCTGCTCCACACTCCATTTCGGACGTGTGTGCGCAGGTACGTACTTTGATGCAACGCCGTACGGCGCAACCGGGCGCGGTACGGCCACGACCCGGATTCAGGTGAGAGACGTGACGGACGCCCTGGGCTCCATCGACATGCCTGACGCCGAGGACGAGACGCGCGAGAAGAAGGCCCGCAAGGGCGGCAAGCGCGGCAAGAAGGGTCCTCTGGGCCGCCTCGCGCTTTTCTACCGCCAGATCATCGCGGAACTCCGCAAGGTTGTCTGGCCCACTCGCAACCAGCTCACGACGTACACCACCGTGGTGATTGTCTTCGTGGTCATCATGATCGGTCTGGTGACCGTGATTGACTTTGGGTTCGAAAAAGCCATCAAGTTCGTCTTCGGCTGATCCCCGCGGAGGGCGGCGCCTTGATGGGTGTCGCCCGTTTTCGCATGTTCCACCACCTTTTGTATCCAGGAAGAAGCAGCCACCGTGTCTGACCCGAACCTGAACGCGAGCCACGACTCCGTCGAGTCCGTCGAGGACGAGCTCGACATCGTCGAGGCGGCAGACGCTGTGGAGCCCGACGAGGCCGAGCTCGCCGACGTCGAGGCGGGTGTCGCCGCCGAAGAGGCCGCGATGCACGTCGAGTCCGACGAGGACGAGGACGACGCCGAGATCGACGCCGACGTCGACGCCGAGGCCGAAGAGGCTGCTGACGACGTCGAGGCCGACGAGGAAGAGGCCGAAGAGGCCGCCCCGGCCGAGCCCGCGGAGCCCGTCGACCCCATCCAGGCCCTGCGCGAGGAGCTGCGCCTGCTCCCCGGCGAGTGGTACGTGATCCACACCTACGCCGGCTACGAGAAGCGCGTGAAGGCCAACCTGGAGCAGCGCGCCGTCTCGCTGAACGTCGAGGAGTTCATCTACCAGGCCGAGGTGCCCGAGGAAGAGATCGTCCAGATCAAGAACGGCGAGCGCAAGAACGTCCGGCAGAACAAGCTGCCCGGTTACGTTCTCGTCCGCATGGATCTGACGAACGAGTCCTGGGGCGTCGTCCGCAACACGCCTGGCGTCACCGGCTTCGTCGGCAACGCGTACGACCCGTACCCGCTGACCCTGGACGAGATCGTCAAGATGCTCGCCCCGGAGGCGCAGGAGAAGGCCGCCAAGGCCGCCGCGGAAGAGGCCGGTCTGCCCGCGCCCGCCGTCAAGCGCACCATCGAGGTCCTGGACTTCGAGGTCGGCGACTCGGTCACCGTCACCGACGGCCCGTTCGCGACGCTGCAGGCGACCATCAACGAGATCAACCCCGACTCGAAGAAGGTCAAGGGCCTCGTCGAGATCTTCGGCCGCGAGACCCCGGTCGAGCTCAGCTTCGACCAGATCCAGAAGAACTGATCTTCTGAGCGACAGCTTCCGGACAGGTCAGATCGCCCCGTGAAGGGCGGTCTGACCTGCTCGGTTTTTAGCCCCGCACCGATACCCGTTATCGTGGTGCGGTATGCCTCCATCCGGATGACCGGATGGGCGGCTGAAAACTCTCACTAGGACCCGGAGAGAGCAATGCCTCCCAAGAAGAAGAAGGTCACGGGGCTTATCAAGCTCCAGATCAAGGCCGGTGCGGCCAACCCGGCTCCGCCGGTCGGCCCCGCGCTCGGTCAGCACGGCGTCAACATCATGGAGTTCTGCAAGGCCTACAACGCCGCGACCGAGTCGCAGCGTGGCATGGTCGTGCCGGTGGAGATCACGGTCTACGACGACCGTTCCTTCACCTTCATCACCAAGACTCCGCCGGCCGCGCGCCTCATCCTGAAGCACGCGGGCATCGAGAAGGGCTCCGGCGAGCCCCACAAGACCAAGGTCGCCAAGCTCACGGCTGCCCAGGTCAAGGAGATCGCCGAGCTGAAGATGCCCGACCTGAACGCCAACGACATCGACGCCGCCGTCAAGATCATTGCCGGCACCGCGCGTTCGATGGGCGTCACCGTCGAAGGCTGATCCAGCCACCCCCAGCACCATCAGTGGTAGGACCAAGCGCTGGTCCGCACCACGACTCCATGCCTGAAGCCGAAAAACAGGAGCAGAAGTGAAGCGCAGCAAGACTCTCCGCGCTGCGGACGCCAAGGTCGACCGGGAGAAGCTGTACGCCCCGCTCGAGGCCGTCCGTCTCGCCAAGGAGACCTCCACGACCAAGTTCGACGGCACCGTCGAGGTCGCCTTCCGCCTGGGTGTCGACCCGCGCAAGGCCGACCAGATGGTCCGCGGCACCGTGAACCTCCCGCACGGCACCGGCAAGACCGCCCGGGTCCTGGTCTTCGCGACCGGTGACCGTGCTGCGGCCGCGGAAGCCGCCGGCGCCGACATTGTCGGCGACGACGAGCTGATCAACGAGATCGCCAAGGGCAACCGCCTGAACGAGTTCGACGCCGTTGTGGCCACCCCGGACCTCATGGGCAAGGTCGGCCGCCTCGGCCGCGTGCTCGGTCCCCGTGGCCTGATGCCGAACCCGAAGACCGGCACCGTCACGATGGACGTCGCGAAGGCTGTCACCGAGATCAAGGGTGGCAAGATCGAGTTCCGCGTCGACAAGCACTCGAACCTGCACTTCATCATCGGCAAGGTCTCCTTCTCCGATGACAAGCTGGTCGAGAACTACGGCGCGGCCCTGGACGAGATCCTTCGTCTGAAGCCGTCCGCCGCGAAGGGCCGCTACATCAAGAAGGCCGCCCTCAGCACCACCATGGGCCCCGGCATCCAGCTGGACCCGAACCGCACCCGGAACCTCCTCGTCGAGGAAGACCCGGCTGCCGTTTGATCGAGCTGAGCCCGACGGCTCACTGATCTGCTGAACGGGCCCGTCGCCCCCTTTCCGGGGGCGGCGGGCCCGTTTTTCATTTCCTGTGCGAACCCTGTGCGATTACTGTCAGCGGTGAGACGTACAGTCAGTGCTGGCAGCGCCACAGGAAAGACCGCCTGAGGCGTACCGCTGCCTTGCGTACCCGGGGTGGGGAACACATGAACACATACCGCAAGAAGACCGTCGGCGCCGTCATGGCCGCCCTCCTGCTCGCAGGCGGCGCCACCGCGTGCGAGGACGGGAAGGACTCGAAGCAGAAGGACAACGGGGCGTCCGCTGCCCCGTCCCAAGCCGCGAAGAAGCCGGCGGAGGTCGCCCCTGCGGCGTACCTGGAGAAGACGAAGAAGAAGTCCGAGGAGATCACCTCCGTCAGCTTCACCATGACCGGCAAGGCCTCGGGGCAGAACATCGCGGCCGAGGCCGCCATGCGGATCAAGCCCGCGACGGCCATGTCGATGAAGATGGACTCGCCCGAGAAGCCGGGCGAGAAGGTGGAGATCCGCCTGATCGACGGCGCCGTGTACATGGGCAGCGACGGCAAGTGGCTGAAGTTCGACCTCAAGGCCCTGGCCCCGGAGCAGGCCAAGGAGCTGGACTCGCTCGGCTCCTCCCAGCAGGGCCAGAACCCTGCCGACACGGCCGACAGCCTGAGCGCCGCCAAGGACCTCAAGAAGGTCGGCGAAGAGACCATCGACGGGCAGAAGACGACGCACCTTGCCGGCACCCTCACGCTCGACGAGCTGAAGGCCCACAGTGCCTCCTCGACCCCCGCGGCCAAGGAGCGCCAGGAGAAGAACGTCAAGACGCTTGAGGCGCAGGGCATCAAGAGCCTGACCATGGACATCTGGATCGACGAGGCCGACCAGGCCAAGCAGGTCCGCACCCAGGGTCAGGGCACCTCGGGCTCGATGGACGTCACCATCAAGTTCAAGGACATCAACAAGCCGGTCGAGATCGCCGCGCCGCCGGCCGACCAGGTCCTGGACATGGCCGAGATGATGAAGGACTCGGGCGGCGCGGGCGGCGCCTGACCACGCCCCGCGCACGCCTGAGACCGGGCCCTCCGCCTCCCTTACCGGGAGCCGGGAGGCCCGGTTTCGTCATGGACGTAGGGATTTGAGATCTTCGCGTAGGGCCATGGGGTCGTACGGAGATCCACACATGGGGGAGAACGAGTTGAACAAGGCTGCCCGGATTCGGGCCGGTATCGCAGTGGCGGGCACCGCACTGCTCGTGGGCGGCCTCACGGCCTGCGGTGGTGAGAAGGCCGACGGGGGCACCGGCACGGCCGAGGGGGGCACCGGCACGGCCGACGGGGGCAAGGGCGCCGAGGTGAAGGCCCACTCCTCCGTGGAGGCGGTGAAGGCGTCCTACCTGAAGACGGTGGCCGCCAAGTTCGCCAAGGCGGAGCTGTCCATCGTCGGGGGCGACGGCAAGACCCACGGTCAGTCCGGGACCAAGGGCTGGTACCCGTCCAGCCACGACGTGATCCTCAAGAGCGAGAAGCCCGACACCCGCTCGATCATGATCGGCGACATGACCTACACCCGCCTGGCACAGCCCCTGGCGGGCAAGGCGTGGATGAGCATGGACCTGGCCAAGGGCGGCAAGCCCGGGGTCCGGCTCAACGACGACCCGGCCGAGTACCTCGCCATGCTGCTCGGCCAGGAGAAGCTCGCGCACGTCGGCGCCGAGAAGACCGCCGACGGCATCGACGCCGAGCACTACAAGGGCAGCTTCACCACCGCGGACCTGCTCAAGGCGGACGAGTCCACCAAGGTCATGGCGGAGGCGAACCGCCAGTACCTCCACGAGGCCGTGAAGCACATCACCACCTTCGAGGTGGACCTGTGGATCGGCAAGGACGGCTACCCGGTCCGCGCGGACACCGTGAGCACGGACGCCGAGGGCACGACGAAGACCACGGCGAAGTTCTCCGACTTCGCCGCGGCCACCCCGGTCCAGGCCCCGCCGGCCGACCAGGTCGTCTCCTTCGACGACCTGAACAGGGGGACCGACCGCACGCTGGACGAGGCGGACCAGAAGCTCAAAGAGGCCGACCAGAAGCTCCGGGACGCCGGCCTGGGCGGCCTGGGCGCCGGCTCCTGAGGCGATTTGCCTCGGCTGCACCCCTTCACGTAGTCTTCCCCAGAAGCCAAAGACCGCTGGTCGTTGCCGTGCCCGCAAGGGTTCGGTGGCCGAAGGATCCGCTGAATGCGGACGACCCGCGTAGGTGACTGTGGAAGGTTCCCGGAATTCGTTCCGGTTGAGCCACGCCCTGGCGCCTGCGCCGGGGCGTTTCTTATTTAGCCCCTTCTGAGCGGTCCTCATCACCCGGAAGGAGGCGAACGCACCATGCCGACGCCCAACAAGGCTGCATCGGTAGCCGAGCTCAAGGACGCGTTCCAGAGCTCGAACGCCGCCGTGCTGACCGAGTACCGGGGTCTCACCGTCGCGCAGCTCAAGACGCTGCGTCGCTCCCTTGGTGAGAACGCCCAGTACGCCGTGGTGAAGAACACGCTGACCAAGATTGCGGCCAACCAGGCCGGGATCACCGCGCTGGACGAGCACTTCGCTGGTCCGACCGCGGTCGCCTTCATCACCGGTGACCCGGTGGAGTCGGCGAAGAGCCTGCGTGACTTCGCCAAGGACAACCCGAACCTCATCATCAAGGCGGGTGTCCTTGATGGTAAGGCGCTCACCGCCGATGAGATCAAGAAGCTTGCGGACCTCGAGTCCCGCGAGGTTCTGCTCAGCAAGCTGGCCGGCGCGTTCAAGGGCAAGCAGTCTCAGGCTGCCTCGCTCTTCCAGGCGCTGCCGTCGAAGTTCGTCCGCACCGCGGAAGCGCTTCGCGTCAAGCTCGCCGAGCAGGGCGGTGCCGAGTAATTCGGCTCGCGCACTGATCCACGCCGCCTAGTGCGTGGGTCGTAGCGGGCCGTTACGCCCGCCTCTATATACATCCGGCACCTGCCGAATTAGTGGAAGGATCGCCCATCATGGCGAAGCTCTCTCAGGACGACCTCCTCGCCCAGTTCGAGGAGATGACCCTCATCGAGCTCTCCGAGTTCGTGAAGGCCTTCGAGGAGAAGTTCGACGTCACCGCCGCCGCGGCCGTCGCCGTTGCCGGTCCGGTCTCCGGTGGCCCGGTTGCCGACGCCGCCGAGGAGCAGGACGAGTTCGACGTCATCCTCACCGGTGCCGGCGACAAGAAGATCCAGGTCATCAAGGTCGTGCGTGAGCTGACCTCCCTGGGCCTGAAGGAGGCCAAGGACCTCGTGGACGGCGCCCCGAAGCCGGTCCTCGAGAAGGTCGCCAAGGAGGCCGCTGACAAGGCCGCCGAGGCCCTCAAGGCTGCCGGCGCGGCTGTCGAGGTCAAGTAACACCTCTGAGGCCCTCCAGGGCCTCAACCAAGGGCGATCACCCGTAAGGGTGGTCGCCCTTTGGCGTACCCGCGATGCCTGACTTGCCCTGGTCTCGTTGGGGAGTAGGGTGATCATCGTTGCTCCGACGCAGGGTCCGAAGATGATCCGCTCGGAGCAGGGGGCCTTGACGAACGGGACGCGGCGCGCAATTCTCAGTCCCGTCGAGAGGTCGACCACCTGGATCCGAGATCCGAGGCATGGATCGACTACGAAGAGGGCAGTACTGATACGCGCTCTGTGCACGTGTACGGGGCGCCGCAGCGTTGGACACAGTGTTGGTTGAACGACATGGGGAAGGCCTGTTGCCGGTTTCCGGAAACCTGGTCTGGACATCAGTGAGCCGAGTGGCTACACTGACCCTTTGCGCTGCCTGTTAGCTGTCCCCTGCCCGTCGCCAGGGACATGCCCACGCTTGAGCACACTTGATTGATCCACCCTGACCTGGCCTTTTCGGTTGGATTCGGGGGGCTTGTCTTCTGTGTCTGCTGGGACCGGTACGCGCGTAGTGAGTCCGAGCCCTCGGAAGGACCCCCTCTTGGCCGCCTCGCGCAACGCCTCGACCAATACGAACAACGGTGCCAGCACCGCCCCGCTGCGCATCTCCTTTGCAAAGATCAAGGAGCCCCTCGAGGTTCCGAACCTCCTGGCGCTGCAGACCGAGAGCTTTGACTGGCTTCTCGGCAATGCCGCCTGGAAGTCTCGCGTCGAGTCGGCGCTTGAGAGTGGACAGGACGTCCCCACCAAGTCCGGTCTGGAAGAGATCTTCGAGGAGATCTCGCCGATCGAGGACTTCTCCGGGTCGATGTCGCTGACCTTCCGCGACCACCGTTTCGAGCCGGCGAAGAACTCTGTCGACGAGTGCAAGGAGCGCGACTTCACGTACGCGGCTCCGCTGTTCGTCACCGCCGAGTTCACGAACAACGAGACCGGAGAGATCAAGTCTCAGACGGTCTTCATGGGCGACTTCCCGCTCATGACCAACAAGGGCACCTTCGTCATCAACGGCACCGAGCGTGTCGTCGTGTCGCAGCTTGTCCGCTCCCCCGGTGTCTACTTCGACTCCTCCATCGACAAGACGTCCGACAAGGACATCTTCTCCGCCAAGATCATCCCGTCCCGGGGTGCCTGGCTGGAGATGGAGATCGACAAGCGCGACATGGTCGGTGTCCGCATCGACCGCAAGCGCAAGCAGTCCGTCACCGTCCTCCTGAAGGCTCTCGGCTGGACCACCGAGCAGATCCTCGAGGAGTTCGGCGAGTACGAGTCCATGCGCGCCACCCTGGAGAAGGACCACACCCAGGGTCAGGACGACGCGCTGCTCGACATCTACCGCAAGCTGCGTCCGGGCGAACCGCCGACCCGTGAGGCCGCTCAGACGCTGCTCGAGAACCTCTACTTCAACCCGAAGCGCTACGACCTCGCCAAGGTCGGCCGCTACAAGGTGAACAAGAAGCTCGGCGCCGACGAGCCGCTCGACGCCGGTGTGCTCACCACCGACGACGTCATCGCGACGATCAAGTACCTGGTCAAGCTGCACGCCGGCGAGACCGAGACGACCGGCGAGTCCGGCCGTTCGATCGTGGTCGAGACCGATGACATCGACCACTTCGGCAACCGTCGTCTGCGCAACGTCGGCGAGCTCATCCAGAACCAGGTCCGCACGGGTCTGGCTCGTATGGAGCGCGTCGTCCGCGAGCGCATGACGACCCAGGACGTCGAGGCCATCACGCCGCAGACCCTGATCAACATCCGGCCGGTCGTCGCCTCCATCAAGGAGTTCTTCGGCACCAGCCAGCTGTCGCAGTTCATGGACCAGAACAACCCGCTCTCGGGCCTGACCCACAAGCGCCGCCTGTCGGCGCTGGGCCCCGGCGGTCTGTCCCGTGAGCGGGCCGGCTTCGAGGTCCGTGACGTCCACCCGTCGCACTACGGCCGCATGTGCCCGATCGAGACCCCTGAAGGCCCGAACATCGGTCTGATCGGCTCGCTCGCCTCCTACGGTCGCGTCAACGCGTTCGGTTTCGTCGAGACCCCGTACCGCAAGGTCATCGACGGTGTCGTCACCGACGAGGTCGACTACCTCACGGCCGACGAGGAAGACCGCTTCGTCATCGCCCAGGCCAACGCCGGCCTGTCCGAGGACATGCGCTTCACCGAGAACCGCGTGCTGGTGCGCCGTCGTGGCGGCGAGATCGACTACATCGCCGGCGACGACGTCGACTACATGGACGTCTCCCCGCGCCAGATGGTGTCCGTCGCGACCGCGATGATCCCCTTCCTGGAGCACGACGACGCCAACCGTGCCCTCATGGGCGCGAACATGATGCGCCAGGCCGTTCCGCTCATCAAGGCGGAGGCCCCGCTCGTCGGCACCGGCATGGAGTACCGCTGTGCGGTCGACGCCGGTGACTCGATCCGTGCGGAGAAGGACGGTGTCGTCCAGGAGGTCTCGGCCGACTACATCACCGTCGCCAACGACGACGGCACGTACACCACGTACCGCGTCGCCAAGTTCTCCCGCTCGAACCAGGGCACCTCGGTCAACCAGAAGGTCATCGTCAACGAGGGTGACCGGATCATCGAGTCCCAGGTCCTCGCCGACGGTCCCGCGACCGAAGAGGGCGAAATGGCCCTCGGCAAGAACCTGCTCGTCGCGTTCATGCCCTGGGAAGGTCACAACTACGAGGACGCGATCATCCTGTCGCAGCGCCTCGTGCAGGACGACGTCCTCTCCTCGATCCACATCGAGGAGCACGAGGTCGACGCCCGTGACACCAAGCTGGGCCCCGAGGAGATCACCCGGGACATCCCGAACGTCTCCGAGGAGGTCCTCGCCGACCTCGACGAGCGCGGCATCATCCGCATCGGTGCGGACGTCGTCGCCGGCGACATCCTGGTCGGCAAGGTCACGCCCAAGGGTGAGACCGAGCTGACCCCGGAGGAGCGCCTGCTCCGCGCGATCTTCGGTGAGAAGGCCCGCGAGGTGCGTGACACCTCGCTCAAGGTCCCTCACGGTGAGATCGGCAAGGTCATCGGTGTCCGCGTCTTCGACCGCGAGGAGGGCGACGAGCTTCCTCCGGGCGTGAACCAGCTGGTCCGCGTCTACGTCGCCCAGAAGCGCAAGATCACCGACGGTGACAAGCTCGCCGGCCGCCACGGCAACAAGGGTGTCATCTCCAAGATCCTTCCGATCGAGGACATGCCCTTCCTTGAGGACGGCACGCCGGTCGACATCATCCTGAACCCGCTGGGTGTCCCGTCCCGAATGAACCCGGGACAGGTCCTGGAGATCCACCTCGGCTGGCTCGCCAGCCGCGGCTGGGACGTCTCCGGGCTCGGCGAGGAGTGGGCCGAGCGTCTGAAGGTCATCGGGGCCGACCGCGTCGAGCCCGGTACCAACGTCGCCACCCCCGTGTTCGACGGTGCCCGCGAGGATGAGCTCGCAGGCCTCTTCGAGCACACCATCCCGAACCGCGACGGTGACCGTCTGGTCCTCCCGTCCGGCAAGGCGCGCCTGTTCGACGGCCGCTCCGGCGAGCCGTTCCCGGACCCGATCTCCATCGGGTACATGTACATCCTCAAGCTCCACCACCTGGTCGACGACAAGCTCCACGCTCGGTCGACCGGTCCGTACTCGATGATCACGCAGCAGCCGCTGGGTGGTAAGGCGCAGTTCGGTGGCCAGCGCTTCGGTGAGATGGAGGTGTGGGCGCTCGAGGCTTATGGCGCCGCTTACGCCCTCCAGGAGCTGCTGACCATCAAGTCCGACGACGTCACCGGCCGCGTGAAGGTCTACGAGGCCATCGTCAAGGGCGAGAACATCCCCGAGCCGGGCATTCCCGAGTCCTTCAAGGTGCTCATCAAGGAAATGCAGTCGCTCTGCCTCAACGTGGAGGTGCTGTCCTCGGACGGCATGTCCATCGAGATGCGCGACACCGACGAGGACGTCTTCCGCGCGGCGGAGGAGCTCGGTATCGACCTGTCCCGGCGCGAGCCGAGCAGCGTCGAAGAGGTCTGACGGGCCTGACGGGGGGCTCGCTCAAGAGCCCCCCGTCATCCCCGGGACCGTTCAGACCATGATTGAGACTCGACCCCGAAAGAGGGATTGACGCACAGTGCTCGACGTCAACTTCTTCGACGAGCTGCGGATCGGCCTTGCCACCGCGGACGACATCCGAACCTGGTCGCACGGCGAGGTCAAGAAGCCGGAGACCATCAACTACCGCACCCTCAAGCCCGAGAAGGACGGACTCTTCTGCGAGAAGATCTTCGGTCCTACCCGGGACTGGGAGTGCTACTGCGGCAAGTACAAGCGTGTCCGCTTCAAGGGCATCATCTGTGAGCGTTGTGGCGTCGAGGTCACGCGCGCCAAGGTGCGCCGTGAGCGGATGGGCCACATCGAGCTTGCCGCTCCCGTCACCCACATCTGGTACTTCAAGGGCGTCCCGTCGCGCCTCGGATACCTGCTGGACCTCGCGCCGAAGGACCTCGAGAAGGTCATCTACTTCGCCGCGTACATGATCACGTTCGTCGACGACGAGCGTCGCACCCGCGACCTCCCGTCGCTGGAGGCGCACGTCTCCGTCGAGCGCCAGCAGATCGAGAACCGCCGTGACGCGGACCTCGAAGGCCGGGCCAAGAAGCTCGAGACCGACCTGGCCGAGCTCGAGGCCGAGGGCGCGAAGGCCGACGTACGCCGCAAGGTGCGCGAAGGTGCCGAGCGCGAGATGAAGCAGCTGCGTGACCGCGCCCAGCGCGAGATCGACCGCCTCGACGAGGTGTGGGCCCGCTTCAAGAACCTCAAGGTCCAGGACCTGGAGGGCGACGAGCTCCTCTACCGCGAGCTGCGTGACCGCTTCGGCACGTACTTCGACGGTTGCATGGGTGCCGCCGCGCTGCAGAAGCGCCTGGAGTCCTTCGACCTCGAGGAGGAGGCCGAGCGCCTCCGCGAGATCATCCGTACCGGCAAGGGCCAGAAGAAGACCCGTGCGCTCAAGCGCCTCAAGGTCGTCTCCGCGTTCCTGCAGACCAGCAACAAGCCCAAGGGCATGGTTCTGGACTGCGTGCCGGTGATCCCGCCGGACCTGCGTCCGATGGTGCAGCTGGACGGTGGCCGCTTCGCGACCTCCGACCTGAACGACCTGTACCGCCGCGTGATCAACCGCAACAACCGTCTGAAGCGTCTCCTCGACCTCGGTGCCCCCGAGATCATCGTGAACAACGAGAAGCGCATGCTTCAGGAGGCCGTGGACGCCCTCTTCGACAACGGTCGTCGTGGTCGTCCGGTGACCGGTCCCGGTAACCGTCCCCTGAAGTCCCTCAGCGACATGCTGAAGGGCAAGCAGGGTCGATTCCGTCAGAACCTCCTCGGCAAGCGCGTGGACTACTCCGCGCGTTCCGTGATCGTCGTCGGTCCGCAGCTGAAGCTGCACCAGTGTGGTCTGCCCAAGGCCATGGCGCTGGAGCTCTTCAAGCCGTTCGTGATGAAGCGCCTGGTCGACCTGAACCACGCGCAGAACATCAAGTCGGCGAAGCGGATGGTCGAGCGCGGCCGCACGGTCGTCTACGACGTCCTCGAAGAGGTCATCGCCGAGCACCCGGTCCTGCTGAACCGTGCGCCCACGCTGCACCGCCTCGGCATCCAGGCCTTCGAGCCCCAGCTGGTCGAAGGCAAGGCCATCCAGATCCACCCGCTCGTCTGCACCGCGTTCAACGCGGACTTCGACGGTGACCAGATGGCCGTGCACCTGCCGCTCTCCGCGGAGGCGCAGGCCGAGGCCCGCATCCTGATGCTGTCCTCGAACAACATCCTCAAGCCGGCCGACGGCCGTCCGGTCACGATGCCGACCCAGGACATGGTCCTCGGTCTGTTCTTCCTGACCACCGACGGTGAGCTGCGCGACACCAAGGGCGAGGGCCGCGCGTTCGGCTCCACGGCCGAGGCGACGATGGCGTTCGACAACGGCGAGCTCGCGCTGCAGTCGTCCGTCGACATCCGCTTCCCGGTGGGCACCATCCCGCCGCGCGGCTGGGTGGCGCCGGTCGCCGAGGAGGGCGAGCAGGAGTTCCAGCCGGGCGACAGCTTCCGTCTGAAGACCACCCTGGGTCGCGCGCTCTTCAACGAGCTGCTGCCCGAGGACTACCCGTTCGTCGACTACTCGGTGGGCAAGAAGCAGCTCTCCGAGATCGTCAACGACCTGGCGGAGCGCTACCCCAAGGTCATCGTGGCGGCGACGCTCGACAACCTGAAGGCGGCCGGCTTCCACTGGGCGACCCGTTCGGGCGTCACCGTGGCCATCTCCGACGTCGTCGTGCCCGAGGCCAAGAAGGCCATCGTCGCGGGCTACGAGGCGCAGGACGAGAAGGTCCAGAAGCAGTACGAGCGCGGTCTGATCACCAAGGACGAGCGCACGCAGGAGCTCATCGCGATCTGGACCAAGGCGACCAACGAGGTTGCCGAGGCGATGAACGCGAACTTCCCCAAGACGAACCCCATCTTCATGATGGTTGACTCGGGTGCCCGAGGAAACATGATGCAGATGCGACAGATCGCCGGTATGCGTGGTCTGGTGTCGAACGCGAAGAACGAGACCATCCCGCGTCCGATCAAGGCGTCCTTCCGTGAGGGCCTCACCGTTCTGGAGTACTTCATCTCCACGCACGGTGCCCGTAAGGGTCTGGCGGACACCGCCCTGCGTACCGCCGACTCGGGTTACCTGACCCGTCGTCTGGTGGACGTCTCGCAGGACGTGATCATCCGCGAGGAGGACTGTGGCACCGAGCGCGGTCTGAAGCTGAAGATCGCCGTTCGCGGCGAGGACGGCGTGCTGCGCAAGGCCGACGACGTCGAGACCTCGATCTACGCCCGCATGCTGGCCGAGGACGTCGTCATCGACGGCAAGGTCATCGCGCCGGCCAACGTCGACCTCGGTGACGTGCTCATCGACGCCCTGGTCGCCAACGGCGTCGAGGAGGTCAAGACCCGCTCGGTCCTGACCTGTGAGTCCGCGGTCGGCACCTGTGCCTTCTGCTACGGACGCTCGCTCGCCACCGGCAAGCTGGTCGACATCGGTGAGGCGGTCGGCATCATCGCCGCCCAGTCCATCGGTGAGCCCGGTACCCAGCTGACGATGCGTACCTTCCACACCGGTGGTGTGGCCGGTGACGACATCACGCAGGGTCTGCCGCGTGTCGTCGAGCTCTTCGAGGCCCGTACCCCGAAGGGTGTCGCCCCGATCTCCGAGGCCGCCGGCCGCGTGCGGATCGAGGAGACCGAGAAGACGAAGAAGATCGTCATCACGCCCGACGACGGCAGCGACGAGACGGCGTTCCCGATCTCGAAGCGCGCCAAGGTCATCGTGCACGAGGGCGACCACGTCGAGGTGGGCCAGAAGCTCACCATGGGTGCCACCAACCCGCACGACGTGCTGCGCATCCTCGGTCAGCGTGCCGTCCAGGTCCACCTGGTCGGCGAAGTCCAGAAGGTCTACAACTCGCAGGGCGTGTCGATCCACGACAAGCACATCGAGATCATCATCCGGCAGATGCTGCGCCGCGTGACGATCATCGAGTCCGGCGACGCGGAGCTCCTGCCGGGCGAGCTGGTCGAGCGGTCGAAGTTCGAGACCGAGAACCGTCGTGTGGTCACCGAGGGCGGTCACCCCGCCTCCGGCCGTCCGCAGCTGATGGGTATCACCAAGGCCTCGCTCGCGACCGAGTCGTGGCTGTCGGCGGCGTCCTTCCAGGAGACGACCAGGGTTCTGACGGACGCGGCGATCAACGCCAAGTCCGACTCCCTGATCGGCCTCAAGGAGAACGTCATCATCGGTAAGCTCATCCCGGCCGGTACGGGCCTCGCCCGCTACCGCAACATCCGGGTGGAGCCCACCGAAGAGGCCAAGGCCGCGATGTACTCGGCCGTCGGTTACGACGACATCGACTACTCGCCCTTCGGCTCCGGCTCCGGCCAGGCAGTCCCGCTGGAGGACTACGACTACGGCCCGTACAACGGCTGAGTCGCAGCAGAGCAGTAACCGCAGGGCGGTCACCCGAGAGGGTGGCCGCCCTGCGGCGTTCCCGGAACCTCACAGGTACTTCCGCAGGTGGTGGAGCCGGGTGCGGTGGTCGGGGTGGTGGGAGAGCAGCCGTGAGACCGCAGGGAAGCGCCCGGTTCTACGGGCCCGGTCGGAACGGCCGTCTTCCTCGGCGATGGATTGCTCCAGGAGGTCGGCCAGCACCGGTGCGAAGCCGAGGCCCGCGGCGTGGGCGTCGGCCCGCAGCTCCGCACGGCGGCCGACGGCCGCGGTCAGCCATGGCAGGCCGAGTAGGAGGAACGGCAGACCGTAGGACGCGGCGAGCGTCGTGTACGCGAGCCAGCACGCGCCGGCGGTCAGCACCCATGCCGTGGTGGAGGACAGCGAACGCCGCAGCCGGGGGGCGAGCCGGACCGCGACCCGCCAAAGGGTCCGTCCGGGGAGCGCGTACCACTGGCCGAGCAGCCCCGCCCAGGGATGGCCGCCTGCGTGGTGTCCTAGTTCGTGGGCGAGGACTGCGGCCAGCTGGGCGTCGGGCAGGTGATCCAGCGCGTGCCGGGTGACGCCGACGAGATGGCCGGCGGCGGCGAAGGCGTTCAGATCGGAGCTGTCCTCGATCCACAGGTCGTAGCGGCTGCCGTCCACGCCCGCTCGCGCGGTGACCTCGTGCCACAGCGGTCCGAGGAGCGCCTGTTCGTGCGGGAGGGGGCGGTGCAGACGCAGCAGGTGTCGGGCGAGGAAGGACTCGGTGGGGCGGTGGAACACCAGGACGCCGGAGACGAGCCACAGCGTGGCGGGCAGCCAGGCCGGCACCCCGAGCCAGGCTTCGCCGAGGAGAGAGGCACCGGCCACGACTGCCAGGCTGAGGAGGAAGGCGGGCAGGCACAACGCGAGGTGGAGCCAGGTGGTGGCGTCGACCCCGCGCTGCCGCGCCCGGTACGTGATGCGGGTACCGGCGCGGCTGCGGTACTCCAGTCCGCCGGGTCCCCCCTTCCCGGCATCGTTCAGCCGGCGGGGGCCGTGGAACCGGTCGGGGTGGCGGCCGGGGTGTGTGCGCCGTTCAGGCCGTGCCATGGGAGCCTCCGTTCTGCGTGGGGTCAGCCGATGAGCAGGGCGAGGGGCAGCAGGACCGCTCCGACACACAGCGAAGCCAGGCTGGCCCGTATCCACTGGTGCTTGAGCACGGCGATCCGACTGTTCACCGCGAGTGCGGTGCGCAGGGCCGCTGCGGGATCGCGTGCCGTGGCCGTCAGCGCCTCTGCGAGCCGGTCCTGTCGAGCCGCGGACCGGATGTCGCCGAAATAGGACAGAGGGGTGCCGGGTCGCCAGGAGCTGGTGAGGGATCGGGGAGCCACGGCGAGCAGCAGCGCCGCCAGGGCGAGTACCAGCGCCGCCGCGCCGCCCCACCAGAGCAGCCGGCCGGGTGCGGAGAGGGCGTCCGGCCGCCAGCGCTGGCCCGCCAGCTGCGCGGTGAACAGCCCTGCGGCCATGCCGAGCGCACCGACCAGGAGCGAAGCCTTGCTGTCGGCCCGAGCGATCTCGACGCGTAGGTCGGCGAGGAGCTGAGCCGCGGCCGCGGCCTCGTCGGAGGTGGTCATTGCGGGCCCTCCGGAGCGGCCGAGCGCGGTGGGGTGACCGGTTCGTTCGCCTCGCGGTCCTTGTGGGCGGGCTCCGCTCCGTCCGGGAGGCGCTCACCGAACACGCGGTGAAAGTTGTCGAGGACCAGTCGGCGCGGGCCGGCCAGCTCGAAGGCCTCGGTGCCGTCCTTGGCGAGTACCTCCTGAATGAGCTGCACCTGCGCGTTGAGCCGGGCCTGGCTCTCCTGACGCAGGCTCTCCAGGGCCGTGCCGGACCTGTCGGGGTGCTGAGCCATGTACAGGGCCCAGGCATCGGCTCCTCCCAGGGCCAGGTAGTCGCGGTAGAACGCGATCTGCTGAGCCTGGTCCTGCTGCTGTTGCCGCAGCCTCTCGGCGGCCTCCCGGTCCACCAGGGCGCCCTGCTGCTGGGCATGTACGCCCTCCGAGGCAGCGTGCTCGATGGCTTGCAGCCGGCGGGCGTGCGCGATGTTCTCCTCGTCCCGGCGGAGCCGAAGAGTCCAGAGGCTACGGAGTCCCGCGTCCTCGCCGAGGGGCTTGATCTGCTGGAGGGCCTCCAGCACCGCTGCCTCCGCCGCCGCACTCGACGTCATCGCGAACTGCCGGGCGACCGGGCGGGCCGCCTGCTCCAGTTCCCCGATCAGCAGCCGCGGGACGTCGCGATGACCGCTGCGGACGAACCGTGCCGGATCCATGACCTGCCAATCCAACGCGACGGCCACCTCGAACTCGTGTGCGTCGTCCTTGCTGGGCAGGACGATCACGGTGTGCACGGTGTGCACGCCCATGTCGACCTCGTACACAGCGGTCCAGCGGCGCAGGACGGACCGGGGCCGCTGGGGAGGCAGGTAGGCCGTGTGCTCGCCGCGCGCCGTGGTGAAGACGAGGGCGTGGTCGATCCGGGTCGGCGGCCTGCGCGTCGGACCGAGCCGGCGCAGCTGGCGGACGGTGACGACCGGGTCGATCAGCCGGGTGTGACGGTCGGCGTGCTGGTCCCAGTCCGGGGCGCGGTGCAGGGGGTTCATGCCAGGATCTCCTCTCGCAGTCGGGCAGCGGCTGCGGGCCGGGGCCCGCCGTCGATTCCGTCGATGGTGTCGAGCAGGTGGGTGAGGCGAGCGGTCTCGCGGGGCGACGCGGCGAGCAGGGGGAGCAGCGAGGCGAGGGCCCGCTCGGTGTCCGCGTCCTGCTCGGCGCAGCGGATCCAGTCGCACAGCGTCGCTTCCGCCGCCGGGTTGAAGGGACGCTCGGCCAGTGCGGTGCGCAGCAGCCGGACGATGCCCGGGACCGCGTTGGGGGAGCGCAGGTACCGGTCGAGTACGGGTGGGACCGAGCTGTCGGAGCCGTGCGAACACGCTTCGAGGAAGCCGTTGAGCCCGAGCCGATGGACCGAGGGATGGTCGTCGAGGGTACGGAGCACCTCGGCCAGGGCCCGGTCGGCGGCCGGAGACAGGAGGAGGACGGCCACGGAGTGCGAGAGCTCTTCGACGACCTGTTCGTCGGGAGCCTCTTCCGCGTGCTGGCGACGAGCCTGGGTGCGCAGGGCGGCGAGGCTTTCGACGGGGCGCTCCTGGCCGATCAGGCCCTGGGCCCGGACGGCGACCCAGCAGCGGGGGTCGCTGCCGTCACCGGTGCTCCATTCGTCGATGATCCGGGGGATGTTGGGTGCGCCGACCCGGTGGGCGAGGGCCAGGGCACTGACTGCGGTGGTCCGCTGCGCGGCGGACCTGGACGCGGCCCAGGGCTCGATGATCAGGGCCATGGTGGACGGCAGGTCGTTGTAGGCGAGGACACCCACGGTGGCCGCCGCCCGGGTCCTGACGAAGGGGCGCCCGTCCTCGGCGAGGTCGTCCAGCCAGTCGATGAGCGCGGGCCGGGCGGCGGGGTGCCCCGTCCAGACCTCGTTGAGGAGGACCAGAGAGGTCCGGTTGTCCCGGAACCGTGCGTACCGCTGGCGGACCGGGCCCCATTCGGTTTCTTCGTCGGCCGGGTAGAGCTCGGCCTGAGCCAGGTGGATGCGTTTGCCGATGTGGGTTCCGAAGACCGGGATCGGCTCGTTGTGCTTGCGGTCGCCGGTGCTGAGCAGGTGGCCGTAGAGCGAGTCGCTGAGTTCGGCGGTGAGGGCGTAGGGGCCCCGATCGAAGGCGGCGAGTGCGATGAGGAAGGCCTTCTCCCGCAGATGGCGCGGAGCCTCGCCTTCCGCGAACCACTCCTGCACCTGGCGTTCCAGAGCATCGAGGGAGAAGCGCTCGATATGGCGCGGATCGCCGCTCGCGAGGACGGCGGCGTATTGGACGGCGTCGCGCAGCCCGTGTCTGCGGGAGAGGAAGTCCGTGACGGCGGGTCGCGCCATCAGCCGCTCCGCGTCCGCTTCCCCGAGCGCGGACGTCACCAGGCGGCGCAGGACGGCTTCCATGGCCGGCGGGGTCCACACCGCGAGACCGATGGTGTCCTCGATGTAGGGGCTGTGATCGGTCGTGAGGACGGCGTACGCGTTCTTCTTGCGCAGCCGATCACGCAGAGAGAGGAGCTGGGCTTCGCGCAGCGGCTGGGTGCGCGAGGTGGACAGGTCGCACACGAGGTGCCCGCGGCCCTCGCCGGGGACGATCTCGTCGGGTCGGGTGTCCCGGTCGACCTCGTGGACCTCGCCGGCCGTGACCCGGCGCAGCAGCATCAGGGCGGCCGTGCGGCGTCCGGTGTCCGGGTGTCCTGCCAGGACGAGGACGTGTTCGTGACGCAGTCGTGCCAGCAGGGCCTCGAAGGGGGTGCCCTCGGTGACGAAGCCCTCGGCCATGCGGTCCAGGGATTCCGGCGGGACTTCGCCCGCCACCTGGTCCGCGCCCCATCCGCCCAGGGTGTAGTGGATCTCCGTCTTGTCGCCGGTGACGATGTCACCGATGACCTGGGCCGCGCTCACCCCGGAGTTGGTGCCGTCGAAGCGCATCGAGGCCGGTGCATGGGCCGACAGGTCGCGGAGGGTGGCCCAGGCTTCCTGGGCTTGCGGTTCCGGCTCGGACGTCTCCGACTTCCGTTCAGGCGCTGCGGTTTCCGAGCTCTCGGCGGTGTCCGTGCTCACCGGTGCTCACCGGACCTGCCGAAGGTGATGCCGCCTTCGACGCGGTTCGCGACTACGCCGTTGTTCGTGCCCCGGAAGTCGAGTCCGGTGGGGGACGGGGGCTGAGCGGTGGTGGGCCGGGGTGTCGGCGGGACGGACTCGGGCGAGGCGGACGCGGCTTCGGCCGTCGGGAGGGGGCCGTGGAGCCAGGCGGGCAGCGGGCCGTTCTTGCTGGGGACGGTGATCGGGTGGAACTCGTCCTTCGGGATGCCGAGGTGGTCGTGGGCGACGATGCCGGCGTGCACGGACTCCGAGACGCAGAGAGCGTAGTCGTCCGGGCGCTCGCGCAGGGCAGCGCGCAGCGGGTCGCCGTCCAGGAGCCGACAGGCGTTGTTCAGGTCCGTCCCCACCCAGCCGTCGAACTCGTCGATGTGGACGTAACCGGTGGCCAGGACGGCGCGAAGGCGGATCTGCGCGGAGCCGGCGGCGAGCCGGTTCACAGCACGCAGTTCAGCCGGGGCGTCCCGCAGCAGGGTGCGCAGCAGGTCGGTCAGCGGGACTGCGGGGTCGATGAGTTCCATGACCGCATCGCCGCGGTCCGCCCGCCGACGCAGGCTCTGGTCGACACCGGCCGAGAGCAGGACGCGGTCGACGATCCCGAAGAGCATGCGGCGGAGGTAGGCCTGCTGGACGTCGTCGCGGTCGCTGTACCGCTCGGTGTCGATCAGGAGCAGGTGGCGGAAGAGGGGTTGCGGCTGTGTCATGCGAGCAGCGTCGGGCAGTCGGCCACGGTGCCGTGAGGGAGGATGACGCACCCCAGTGTGACCGTGTGCACTGAACCGTGGGCACTGAACGATCGGTGCCCTGTCTCAGTTGGTTTGAGGCCGACCCCGTGCGATGCGGTGCAGCACGTCCGGCCGCACGATCACCAGTCTGCGCCGGCCCGTGTTGATGACGCCCCGGTCCCGCAGGGCCTTCAGCTCGCGCTGGACCATCTCGCGGGAGGCGCTCACGGCGCCCGCCAACTCCTGCTTCGTGAGCGGGACCGCGACCTCCACCCCTTCCTCCGTGCGCCGACCGTGGATCTGTGCCAGGTCCAGCAGGAGCACGGCGAGTCGCTCGCGGACCGGAACCGAGGCGAACTGGAGGTTGCGTCGGTCGGCGGCACGTGTGCGGTCGGAGACGAGGGCCAGCAGTTGGAGGGAGACCTCGGGGGAGCTACCGAGGAAGACGCGGAAGCGCTCCTGCTCGATGACGACGGCGCGGACGTGTTCGAGGGCGGTCACGGTCGCGGAGCGAGGGCGACGGGTCAGGGCGGCGGACTCGCCGATGATGTCGCCCGGCCCGCGCAGCGCGAGCAGGGCCTGGTAGCCGTTGGGGTGGGCCACAGTGACCTTGGTCCAGCCCCGGAGCACCAACAGGACGTGGGCAGTGGGCTCGTCCTGGTGGAGCAGGGTGCCGCGGGGTGGGTAGAGCACCTCGCGGCCGAGCGCCCGTAACGCCGCACCGTCCGCCTCTTCCAGCCGGGCCAGGAACGGGACCCGGTCGTCGAGTCCGCCCCCGCCCGTCGGGTCCGCGTCCCTGGTCATCTGCCGTCGCCCCCGCCCCGGTGATCAAGGCGGTCAATGTACTGAACAACGGCTTACGAGCGCTCTGGAACCAGGGGATTCCCCCCGTGCAGTCGCTGCCGGCGGCGGAGGCGTGTCGTTGCCGGGACTGCGGCGAGGGCCAGGAGGGCTAGGGCGGCGCCGGCGAGGCCGGCCGTGAAGCCCTTCGGGGTGAAGGTGCAGGAGACCTCGGTCGTGCCCGGCGGGAGGTCCACGGCCAGCAGGCCGTGGAAGGGCTTCAGCGGGGCCGAACACCGCCAGCCCGGGACGGCGGTCGTGGCGATGACGGCCGTGCCCCCGGTGGGCGCGGGGAGCGTGGCCCCGATGCTGTGGCCGCCCGGGCGGACCGCGGTGGCGCCGGTGGCGGTGAGGTGGCCGACCGCGGCGTCGAGCGCGGTGCGGTCCAGGCACCCGAGCGGGTACGCGCCCGCGTCCGCGCCCTTGGTCCGCGTCTGCACCGTGACGTCGACCTGGCCCGAGGAGGGGACGGTGCCCAGCGGGGTCACGCCGGTCATCCGGTCCTCCAGCAGCCGCTGCGGGCCGCCGCCGGTGCGGACCGTGCCGTAGACGGCGGGGGAGTACCAGTAGGCCTCGGAGCCGGGGGTGCACCGGGCCGTGTACGTCTGCTCGGTGGCGGTCCCGCCGCGGGTGACCGGCGGGACCTCGTAGACGGTGGCGCCCAGGACGTCCTCCTGATGGGCGTACACGCTGTCCGCCGGGTGGGGGGAGGAGTACGGCGCGGTGCGGACGGTGACCAGCGGGGGCGCCGGGAACTTCGCGGCCGTCCACGTGCCCGGGGCGGTCCCCGGGCGGACCCGCGCGCCGATCGAGAAGATCGCGTCGAGCACCGGGTTGTCGGCGCCGAAGAAGGTCCGGCCGTCGTTCTTGAAGCCGTATCCCAGGGGCTCCAGGGCCTCGTACGTGGCCTCGGGGAGGTAGCTGCTGTAGTACTGCGGACCCTCCGCGCGCAGCGCCAGGGCGTCGTTGTACGCGCTCTGGGGCGCGCCCGAGTCGGTCCGGTAGGCGGGCCAGTGCGCCACACCGCGGACGGCTTCGAAGTGGTTGCCGATCGACCGGTTCGAGGTGGTGACGGGCTTGGCCCAGCGCTCGCGGGACCGGCGGGCGTCCGCGTTCGCGGCGGCGACCGTGGACTCGGCGAACACGACGCCGATCATCAGGGCGGCGGCCACCGGGATCAGGTACCGGCGCTTCTCGCCGAGCCGCAGCAGGACCAGGGCCAGCAGGGAGACCGCACCGCCGCCGAGCACGGCCGGCCAGGTCCAGCCGCCGAAGTCGTCGGTGCGCCGCAGTACGTAGGTGGCCGCCACCAGGAGGGCCGCCACCAGGGCCAGGTGCAGCGGGCGCGGCCGGTTGGCCAGCGCCAGCCAGGCCACGATCACGACCATCCCGCTGAAGACGAAGGCCTCGCGGTACGGGTTGCCGTTCGGCACCGCCAGCCCGTGCCACAGGTACTGCGTGGGCGGGAACTGGAAGGAGGCGACCACGACCAGGGTCGCCGCCGCCCACACCAGGCGGGTCCGCCGGGCGACGGCGGTGTTGAGGACGAAGGCGCCGGCCAGGATCAGCCCGAGCGAGGCGACGTAGAGCCGCGGGCGGCCGCCCCACAGGTGCGTGGCCGGGAGCATGCCCGCGAGGAAGACCTCGATCCGTACGGGGTCGAAGGCGGCGGCCTTGGTCGGCTGCGCGGCCCCGCTGGCCAGGAACGACGGCAGGAGCAGCGGCAGCGTCAGCAGGATCCCGGTCCCGGTGGCCGACGCGGCCCGCCCCAGTGCCCGCAGCCGCTGCCGGCCCGACATGTCGCGGGTGGCCATGCGGATGGCCAACAGGACGCAGGCGGCCATCGTGGCCATCATCGCCGTGTAGAAGTTCCCGAACCAGGCGAGCGCGACCAGCAGGGCCACGCCCGGCCAGCGGCGCTCCTCCAGGCACCACTCGACGGCGATGCCGAGCATCGGGAGCGCGACCAGGCCCCAGAGCCACATGGGGATGTATGAGGCGTCGCTCAGCGCCCAGCCGCACAGGCCGTACGTCGCTCCGAGCACGCCCCGCTGCCACCACGGGCCGGGGTGCAGCTTGCCGAGGTACACCGTCATCACGGCGGCGGCGGTGCCCATGGTGATCGGGGTGATCGCGAAGACGGCGAGGTCGACGTGGGCGCGGGGGACGACGACGGCCAGCCACGAGAAGGGGTTGCCGAGGTAGGTGTGGTAGTCGGCGAGGAACTGCTGACCGAAGCCGCCGCGCCAGGTGAAGAGGACGTCCCCGGCGGCCTGTCCGTGGACCAGGTCCCACAGCGCCCGGTGGAAGGGCACGTACTGGTTGGCCTGGTCGTTCAGGGCCCGGCCGGTGTGGCCGAAGGGGAAGGTGCCGCGCGCCACCCAGGCGGCGCAGAAGGCGCCCGAGGTGATCAGGAAGGCCAGCAGGGGACCGCGGGAACGGGTGATCCGGCGGATGGCCGGTCTGCGCGGGACGGGTCTGCGCGGGGCCGGGGGACGGGCGTCGACTGTGGTCGGTTCGGGTGCCACGGTCCCCAATGTCCTGCTCCCTGCTGATCGACTCGCGGGCGTCCCGCGCCGGTCAAGCCGTCAGTTTAGGGCGCGGGGACAGGGCAGAGGGCCGATCGGGCCGCTCCCCACTTGCGCGCGGCGGGATTTCGTGCTGGGCATTTGTTTTGACCTACCTCTGTGAGGTAGGTACGCTCTGACCTTGTGCCTGGGGTGTGCCCTGGGCTCCCGCGCGTGCTCATGACCCCGCGGAGAGCCGAGAAGACCACACCGCAATCTGCGCCCGACTCACTTCGGTGAAAGCGTGCAGTGTTCGACACACCCGACCGCGTGGGTCGGGGGAGTTCCAGGTTAGTTTCACTACACGGCACACAGAAACCGGAGAAGTAGTGCCTACGATCCAGCAGCTGGTCCGTAAGGGCCGGCAGGACAAGGTCGAGAAGACAAAGACCCCCGCGCTTGAGGCTTCGCCCCAGCGTCGCGGCGTCTGCACGCGTGTGTTCACGACCACCCCGAAGAAGCCGAACTCGGCGCTCCGTAAGGTCGCGCGTGTGCGTCTGACCTCCGGCATCGAGGTCACCGCTTACATTCCGGGTGAGGGACACAACCTGCAGGAGCACTCGATCGTGCTCGTGCGTGGTGGCCGTGTGAAGGACCTGCCGGGTGTTCGTTACAAGATCATCCGCGGTGCGCTTGACACCCAGGCTGTCAAGAACCGCAAGCAGGCCCGCAGCCGCTACGGCGCCAAGAAGGAGAAGTAAGAATGCCTCGTAAGGGCCCCGCCCCGAAGCGCCCGGTCATCATCGACCCGGTCTACGCATCTCCTCTGGTGACGTCGCTCATCAACAAGATCCTCCTGAACGGCAAGCGCTCCACCGCCGAGCGCATCGTTTACGGCGCCATGGAAGGCCTCCGCGAGAAGACCGGCAACGACCCGGTCATCACGCTGAAGCGCGCGCTGGAGAACGTCAAGCCGTCCCTCGAGGTCAAGTCCCGCCGTGTCGGTGGCGCGACCTACCAGGTCCCCGTCGAGGTCAAGCCGGGTCGCCAGTCGACCCTGGCCCTCCGCTGGCTCGTGGGTTACTCCCGCGCCCGCCGTGAGAAGACCATGACCGAGCGCCTCATGAACGAGCTGCTCGACGCCTCCAACGGTCTTGGCGCTGCCGTCAAGAAGCGCGAGGACACGCACAAGATGGCCGAGTCCAACAAGGCCTTCGCGCACTACCGCTGGTAGTCCCAACCCACATCGAGACCGAGAGAAGACTGAGCCAGTATGGCTACCACTTCGCTTGACCTGGCCAAGGTGCGCAACATCGGCATCATGGCTCACATCGACGCGGGCAAGACGACCACCACCGAGCGCATCCTGTTCTACACCGGTGTGTCTTACAAGATCGGTGAAGTCCACGACGGCGCTGCCACGATGGACTGGATGGAGCAGGAGCAGGAGCGCGGCATCACGATCACGTCTGCCGCGACGACCTGCCACTGGCCGCTCGAGGACGTCGACCACACCATCAACATCATCGACACCCCGGGTCACGTTGACTTCACGGTCGAGGTGGAGCGTTCGCTCCGCGTCCTCGACGGTGCCGTCACCGTGTTCGACGGTGTCGCCGGTGTGGAGCCGCAGTCCGAGACCGTTTGGCGTCAGGCGGACCGCTACGGCGTGCCGCGCATCTGCTTCGTCAACAAGCTCGACCGTACCGGTGCCGAGTTCCACCGCTGCGTCGACATGATCAAGGACCGCCTCGGTGCGGTTCCGATCGTCATGCAGCTCCCCATCGGTGCCGAGGCCGACTTCCAGGGTGTCGTCGACCTCGTCACGATGAAGGCGTTCGTCTGGTCCGCCGAGGCGACCAAGGGCGAGATGTACGACATCGTCGACATCCCGGCCACGCACACCGAGGCTGCTGAAGAGTGGCGCGGCAAGCTGGTCGAGACCGTCGCCGAGAACGACGACGAGATCATGGAGCTGTTCCTCGAGGGCACCGAGCCCTCCGTCGAGCAGCTGCACGCCGCCGTCCGCCGCATCATCATCGGCTCCGGCAAGGGCAAGGGCCAGGCCACGATCACCGCGGTGTTCTGTGGCACGGCGTTCAAGAACAAGGGCGTTCAGCCCCTGCTCGACGCCGTCGTCCGCTACCTGCCGTCGCCGCTGGACATCGAGGCCATCGAGGGCCACGACGTCCGCGACGCCGACACGGTCGTGAAGCGCAAGCCGTCCGACGAGGAGCCCCTCGCCGCGCTCGCGTTCAAGATCATGAGCGACCCGCACCTCGGCAAGCTCACCTTCGTCCGGGTTTACTCGGGCCGCCTGGAGGCCGGCACTGCGGTGCTGAACTCCGTCAAGGGCAAGAAGGAGCGCATCGGCAAGATCTACCGCATGCACGCCAACAAGCGTGAAGAGATCGACGCGGTGGGCGCCGGTGACATCGTCGCCGTCATGGGCCTGAAGCAGACCACCACCGGTGAGACGCTGTGTGACGACAAGAACCCGGTCATCCTGGAGTCCATGGACTTCCCGGCGCCGGTCATTCAGGTCGCCATCGAGCCCAAGTCCAAGGGTGACCAGGAGAAGCTGGGTGTCGCCATCCAGCGTCTCGCGGAGGAGGACCCCTCCTTCCACGTTCACTCGGACGAGGAGACGGGCCAGACCATCCTCGGCGGTATGGGCGAGCTGCACCTCGAGGTGCTGGTCGACCGTATGAAGCGCGAGTTCAAGGTCGAGGCCAACGTCGGCAAGCCGCAGGTCGCGTACCGCGAGACGATCCGCAAGGCCGTCGAGCGTCACGACTACACGCACAAGAAGCAGACCGGTGGTACCGGTCAGTTCGCCAAGGTGCAGATCGCGATCGAGCCCATCACCGAGACCGACGGTCCGGCGTACGAGTTCGTGAACAAGGTCACCGGTGGCCGCGTGCCGAAGGAGTACATCCCTTCGGTCGACGCCGGTGCGCAGGAAGCCATGCAGTTCGGCATCCTGGCCGGCTACGAGATGACGGGCGTCCGCGTCACGCTTCTCGACGGTGGCTACCACGAGGTCGACTCCTCGGAGCTCGCCTTCAAGATCGCCGGCTCGCAGGCCTTCAAGGAGGCCGCGCGCAAGGCCAGCCCCGTGCTCCTCGAGCCGATGATGGCCGTAGAGGTCACCACGCCCGAGGACTACATGGGTGACGTCATCGGTGACATCAACTCCCGTCGTGGCCAGATCCAGTCCATGGACGAGCGTCACGGTGCTCGCGTCGTGAAGGGCCTCGTGCCCCTTTCGGAGATGTTCGGCTACGTCGGAGACCTCCGCAGCAAGACCTCGGGTCGCGCCAGCTACTCGATGCAGTTCGACTCCTACGCCGAGGTTCCCCGGAACGTCGCTGAGGAGATCATCGCGAAGGCCAAGGGCGAGTAACTCTTCCGAGTACACGCTTTAGGCTTGTCACCGGAGCCTCTGGGGCAACAGGAATTAACTTCCGTTGCCCCGGGGGGACCGGCTTTCCAGCAAAGATCACCTGGCGCCGATGAGTAAGGCGTACAGAACCACTCTCCAGGAGGACCCCGTGGCGAAGGCGAAGTTCGAGCGGACTAAGCCGCACGTCAACATCGGCACCATCGGTCACATTGACCACGGTAAGACGACCCTCACGGCCGCCATTACCAAGGTGCTGCACGACGCGTACCCGGACCTGAACGAGGCCTCGGCCTTCGACCAGATCGACAAGGCTCCTGAGGAGCGCCAGCGCGGTATCACCATCTCGATCGCGCACGTCGAGTACCAGACCGAGGCGCGTCACTACGCCCACGTCGACTGCCCGGGTCACGCTGACTACATCAAGAACATGATCACCGGTGCCGCGCAGATGGACGGCGCGATCCTCGTGGTCGCCGCCACCGACGGCCCGATGCCGCAGACCAAGGAGCACGTGCTCCTGGCCCGCCAGGTCGGCGTCCCCTACATCGTCGTCGCCCTGAACAAGGCCGACATGGTGGACGACGAGGAGATCCTGGAGCTCGTCGAGCTCGAGGTCCGTGAGCTCCTCTCCGAGTACGAGTTCCCGGGCGACGACCTGCCGGTCGTCCGCGTCTCCGCGCTGAAGGCGCTCGAGGGCGACAAGGAGTGGGGCGAGAAGCTCCTCGGCCTCATGTCCGCCGTCGACGAGGCCATCCCGACCCCGCCGCGTGACACCGAGAAGCCGTTCCTCATGCCCGTCGAGGACGTCTTCACGATCACCGGTCGCGGTACCGTCGTCACCGGCCGTATCGAGCGTGGTGTCCTGAAGGTCAACGAGACCGTCGACATCATCGGTATCAAGGAGACCAAGACCACCACCACGGTCACCGGTATCGAGATGTTCCGCAAGCTCCTCGACGAGGGCCAGGCCGGTGAGAACGTCGGTCTGCTCCTCCGTGGCATCAAGCGCGAGGACGTCGAGCGCGGCCAGGTCATCATCAAGCCCGGTTCGGTCACCCCGCACACCGAGTTCGAGGCCCAGGCCTACATCCTGTCGAAGGACGAGGGTGGCCGTCACACCCCGTTCTTCAACAACTACCGTCCGCAGTTCTACTTCCGTACCACGGACGTCACGGGTGTCGTCACCCTGCCGGCCGGCACGGAGATGGTCATGCCGGGCGACAACACCGAGATGACGGTCGCGCTGATCCAGCCGGTCGCCATGGAGGAGGGCCTGAAGTTCGCCATCCGTGAGGGTGGTCGTACCGTGGGCGCCGGCCAGGTCACCAAGATCACGAAGTAATTTCGTGCTCTGACCTGGTAGCCCGTTCACCGGGCACCAAGTTGCACTGAAGGGCCCCGGCCCATCGCCTCGGCGGTGGGACGGGGCCCTTTGGCATGTCGGGGCCGCGGCCGGGCGCCGTCCGGGGCCGGCCGGACGGGGTACGACCGAGGGCCGCACCCCGTCCGGGGTGCGGCCCTCATGTGCGTACGGCGGCGGGTCAGTTCACGCGCAGGGACTCGGTGAACTCGACGCACGCGGCGTGGTCGGGCAGCAGACCGGTCGCGAGGGCGTCGGCCAGCGAGGGGGCGGCCTCGTCGCGGGCGGACAGCAGCGGGACGTCCGCCGGCCACTCGATGCCCAGGTCGGGGTCGAGCGGGTGCACCGAGTGCTCACCGGTCGGGTTGTACGTCTCCGAGCAGAGGTACGACAGCGTCGCGTCGTCGCTCAGCGCGCAGAAGCCGTGGCCGAGGCCCTCGGGGATGTAGACCGCGCGGCGGTCCACGTCGTCGAGGCGGACGCCCTCCCACTGGCCGAAGGTGGGGGAGCCGACCCGCAGGTCGACGATGACGTCGAGCACGGCGCCGCGTACGCAGGTCACGTACTTGGCCTGGCCGCGCGGTACGTCGGCGAAGTGGATGCCGCGGACCACGCCGGCGGAGGAGACCGAGAGGTTCGCCTGCGCCAGGTTCAGCGGGTGACCGACGACCTCGGCGAGGCGGTCGAAGCGGTACCACTCGGTGAACAGGCCGCGCGGGTCGCCGTGCAGCTGAGGGGTGACCTCGAAGGCGCCGGCTATGGAGAGTTCGCGGAACTTCATCGGGCGTCCTCCTCGGCGAGCAGCATCAGCAGGTAGTCGCCGTAGCCGCTCTTGGTCAGCGGCTCGGCGAGCGCGCGCAGCTGCGCGGAGTCGATCAGGCCGGCCCGCCAGGCCGCCTCCTCGATGCAGCCTATTTTGAAGCCCTGGCGCTCCTCGATCACGCGGACGAACTCGGAGGCCTGCACCATCGAGACGAAGGTGCCGGTGTCCAGCCACGCGGTACCGCGGTCGAGGATGGTCACGTTGAGCTCGCCGGCCTGGAGGTACGCGTCGTTGACGGCGGTGATCTCCAGCTCGCCGCGGGCGCTGGGCTTGAGGCCGCGGGCCATCTCGACGACCCGGTTGTCGTAGAAGTACAGACCCGGCACCGCGTAGCGGGACTTGGGCTTCTCCGGCTTCTCCTCGATGGAGATGGCCTGGCCGTTCTCGTCGAACTCGACCACGCCGTAGGCGGTGGGGTCCGCGACCGGGTACGCGAACACGCGGCCGCCCTTGGCGTCCGTGTGCTGGGCGAGGCGGGTGCCGAGGCCACTGCCGTGGAAGATGTTGTCGCCGAGGATCAGGGCGACGGACTCGTCGCCGATGAAGTCGGCACCGAGGACGAACGCCTGGGCGATGCCCTCCGGGCGCTCCTGGACGGCGTACTCCAGCCGCAGGCCGAACTGCGAGCCGTCGCCGAGCAGTCGCTCGAACTGGTCGCGGTCGTCCGGGGTGGTGATGATCAGGATCTCGCTGATACCCGCCATCACGAGGGTGGAGAGGGGGTAGTAGATCATCGGCTTGTCGAAGACGGGCAGCAGCTGCTTCGAGACGGCCCGGGTCAGCGGCCAGAGTCGAGATCCGGTGCCACCGGCCAAGAGGATTCCACGCATGGGAGAACCCTATGCGAGAGGGCGTGGGGAGCAGTGCTCAGCGCATGTGACGTTGGGCGGACCGCTAGACTCTTCGTATTATGCGCATCCTCGTGACCGGCGGCGCCGGCTTCATCGGTTCAGAATTCGTCCGCCAGCAGCTTGCTGCAGATGCCACGGCGCAGATCACTGTCTTCGACAAGCTGACGTACTCGGGCGTCGAGGCCAACCTCGCCCTGGTCGCCGACCACCCCGGATACGCCTTCGTCAAGGGCGACATCTGCGACGCGGACGCCGTCGACCAGGTGATGCCCGGTCACGATGTCGTCGTGCACTTCGCGGCCGAGTCCCACGTGGACCGCTCGATCGCCGGCGCGGGCCCGTTCGTGATGACCAACGTCGTGGGCACCCAGGTGCTGCTCGACTCCGCCCGCAAGCACGGCGTCGGCCGCTTCGTCCACATCTCCACCGACGAGGTCTACGGCTCGATCAGCGAGGGCTCCTGGACGGAGGAGTGGCCGCTGGTGCCCAACTCCCCGTACTCCGCCTCGAAGGCGTCGTCCGACCTGCTGGCGCTGGCCTACCACCGCACCCACGGCATGGACGTGGTGGTCACCCGCTGCTCCAACAACTACGGGCACTACCAGTTCCCGGAGAAGGTCATCCCGCTGTTCGTCTCGAACCTGATGGACGGCAAGAAGGTCCCGCTGTACGGCAACGGCGGCAACGTCCGCGACTGGCTGCACGTCTCCGACCACTGCCGCGGCATCGACCTGGCCATGCGCAAGGGTCGGGCCGGCGAGGTCTACAACATCGGCGGCGGCACCGAGCTCACCAACAAGGAGCTGACCGGTGTCCTGCTGGAGGCCGCCGGCCTCGGCTGGGACATGGTCGAGCAGGTCGAGGACCGCAAGGGCCACGACCTCCGCTACTCCATCGACATCAGCAAGATCGGCGCCGAGCTGGGGTACGCCCCGCAGGTCACCTTCGAGGACGGCATCAAGGCCACCATCGACTGGTACCGCGAGAACCGCGCCTGGTGGGAGCCGCTGAAGGCGAAGGCGGCCCTGCAGAAGTGACCGCCAACCCGGGAGCCGGCCGCTGGCTCGTCACCGGCGCCGCCGGAATGCTCGGCCAGGACGTCCTGGCCGCCCTGCGGGACGCCGGCATCGAAGCCGCGGGCCTGCGCCGCGCCGACCTCGACATCACCGACCCGGCAGCCGTCCGGGCCGCCGTCGAGGGTGCCGCCGTCGTGGTCAACTGCGCGGCCTGGACCGACGTGGACGGTGCCGAGACCGCCGAGGAAGCCGCCACCGCCGTCAACGGCACCGGCGTGCGCGTCCTCGCCGCGGCCTGCGCCGACGCCGGTGCGCGCCTGCTGCACGTCTCCACCGACTACGTGCTGCCCGGCAATGCTGCGCAGCCGTACCCCGAAGACGCCGAGACCGGTCCGGTCAACGCCTACGGGCGCTCCAAGCTGGTCGGCGAGCGGGCCGTCGCCGAGCTGCTCCCGGAGGACGGCTACATCGTGCGGACCGCGTGGCTGTACGGCGAGCACGGGGCGAACTTCGTCGCCACCATGCTGAAGCTGGCCGCCCAGCGGGACACCCTCGACGTGGTCGACGACCAGCACGGCCAGCCCACTTGGTCCTACGCGCTGGCCCGTCACCTGGTCGACCTCGGCCTCGCCGCGCTGGCGGGCAAGGCCCCGGGCGGGGTCTACCACGGCACCGCGAGCGGCCGCACCACCTGGATGAGGCTGGCGCGCGAGGCGTACCGACTGAGCGGGCTCGACCCCGAACGGATCCGGCCGACGACCTCCGAGGCGTTCGTCCGCCCCGCCGTGCGACCGGCCTTCAGTGTCCTTGCTCACGACGGATGGTCGGCCGCCGGGCTGGAACCGCTGGCCGATTGGCGGGCGCAGCTCGCCGAGGCGATCACCCGCCCGGCCTTCGCTGATCTGCTGGGACTCCCCTCCACGAAGTGATCCGGCGGGGCTGATCGCTCACACACGCACGTCATCGACGGGGCCCGGGACGCAACCTTTCGGGCCCCGTTGGCGTCATGTGCCGTGCCATATGCTTCTCCTATAAAGATGTTTGGCCCCTTCGCGCGAAAGGCGCCGTCCGCTGTGCGACTCTCCGTTCTGACCTCCATCACCGGTCTTCTGGTGCTGGGGTACATCCTCGAGCTGCTGCGCCGCCAGCAACTGCGGGAGAAGTACGCCGCGATATGGCTCGCCATCGGATTGCTGGCCGCCCCGCTCGGGTTCGTCCCGGACCTGCTGGACCCGGTGGCCAGGAGCCTCGGCGTCGCGTCCGGCGTGAGCCTGGTGTTCTTCATCGGGTTCGTGCTGGTCCTGCTGGTGAGCCTGCACCTCAGCTGGGAGACCAGTCGGCTGGAGGCGGAGACGCGCACCCTGGCGGAGGACGTCGCGCTGATCCGCGCGCACCTCGTCCAGCAGGGCGGTTACCCCAGTACGTCGCCGCGCGCGGAGGAATCCGGCGCCATCGAGGCACAGGTGAACTCGTGAACGACGGTCGTCGCGTTCTGATCATTCTTCCCGCCTGGAACGAGCAGGACGGACTGCCCTCCGTCCTGCGGGAGATCCAGCAGCAACTGCCGTACGTGGACACCCTGGTGGTCGACGACGGCTCGGCGGACAACACCGCCGAGGTGGCCCGGGCGGCCGGCTCGGCCGTCGCCCAGCTGCCCTTCAACCTCGGTGTCGGCGGCGCGATGCGGCTCGGCTACCGCTACGCGCAGCAGCACGGCTACGACGTGGCGATCCAGGTGGACGCCGACGGCCAGCACGACCCGGCGTACGTGCCGGCGCTGCTGGAGCGCCTCGCCGTCGGCGACGCCGACCTCGTCATAGGCGCCCGGTTCGCCGGCGACGGCGACTACACGGTGCGCGGCCCGCGCAAGTGGGCGATGTCGCTGCTGTCCGTGGTGCTGTCGCGCATCACCCGGACCAAGCTCACCGACACCACCTCGGGCTTCCGTGCCTGCAACCGGCCGCTCATCGAGTTCTTCGCCCGCTGGTACCCCGTGGAGTACCTCGGGGACACCATCGAGTCCATGGTGGGCGCCGCCCGCTCCGGCTTCACCGTGCGCCAGATCCCGGTGGCGATGCGCGAGCGGACCACCGGCCGGCCGAGCGCCTCGCCGTTCAGGGCCATGGTCTACCTCACCCGGGCCGGCCTCGTGCTGCTGCTCGCGATGATCCGCCGGATGCCCGGCGAGCTCAAGACGTTCACACCCGGCACCCCGGCGTACACCGCCTTCCAGCAGCGCACGGCCGAGCTGGTCGCGCGCGAGCTGACCAAGGCCTAGGCGGAGAGCATGTCGCGTTTCGAAATCCTCCTGCCGTACTACGGCGACGTCGCGCTGATGCAGGACGCCGTCCGCAGCGTCCTGGCCCAGGACGGCGACGACTGGCGCCTCACCGTCGTCGACGACGGCCGCGAGCCGGGCGTCCCCGAGTGGTTCGAGCAGCTCGCCGATCCCCGGGTCCGCTACCTGCGCAACGAACGCAACCTCGGTGTGACCGGCAACTTCAACCGCTGCGTCGAGCTCGCCGAGTACGAGTACCTGGTGCTCATGGGCTGCGACGACCTCATGCAGCCGAACTACCTCCAGGTCGTGCGGGCGACCGCCGACCGCGAGCCGACCGCCGCGATGATCCAGCCCGGCGTCCAGGTGATCGGCACCGACGGCCTGCCCTTCGACACCCTGGGCGACCGGACCAAGCGCAAGCTGTACGCGCCCAAGGGCCCGGGTCGTGCCCTGCTGGGCGGCGAGGAGCTGGCCACCAGCCTGCTGCGCGGGAACTGGCTGTACTTCCCGTCGATCTGCTGGCGCACCGAGGCGGTCAAGCGCTTCGGCTTCCGCACCGACCTCGGTGTGATCCAGGACCTCGCCCTGGTCGTGGACCTGCTGGTGGCGGGGGAGTCCCTGGCCACCACGCCGGAGGTCTGCTTCAGCTACCGCCGGCACGCCGAGAGCGAGTCCTCGGCCAAGGCCTACACCGGCCACCGCTTCGAGGAGGCCAAGCGCTTCTTCGTGGAGACCGCCGACCGCCTCGACCGGCACGGCTGGCCGCGCGCCGCCAAGGTCTCCCGGCTGCACCTCTCCTCCCGGCTGCACGCGCTGACCCTGCTGCCCGGCGCCGCCCTGAAGGCCGGCCGACCCGGTGTCAGCGCCATGCTCCGCCACGCCACGCGCTGAGCGTGCGGCCGATGAAAGCCACGGGATGAACCCGATAGCGAAACTGCTCAAAGCCCTGCCCCCCGGGACCGCCATGGTCGCGGGGGGCACCGCCGTACTCGGCGCCGCCTCCTACATCCACCTCGCGGTGGCCGGACAGAGCCTCGCCGGGGCCGACCCGGCCGAGATGGCCGGGGTCTCGGTGCTGTGGACCCTGGTGATGTCCGTCGGGATCGGCCTGTTCTTCCCGATCGAGCAGGAGCTCACCCGGATCGTCGCCGCCCGCGCGGTGCGCGGCGAGGGGGCCGCGCCCGTGCTCCGCAAGGCGGGGCTGCTGACCGCAGGGGTCCTCGCCGTGGTGCTCGGCGCGCTCGTCCTCTTCGCCGGGCCGATCGCCGACCGGCTGTTCCAGGGCGACCGCGCCCTGGTCGCCGTACTCGGTGGCGCCTTCACCGGGATGGCCCTGTGCTACCTGACCCGGGGCGTCCTGGCGGGCACCGGCCGGTTCACCGCGTACGGCTCCCAGCTCGCGATCGACGGCGGGATGCGGATCGCGCTCGCCTTCGTCTGCGCCGTCGCCGGGCTGCACTCGGCGCTCGCCTTCAGCCTGATCCTCGTCGTGGCGCCGTTCGTCGCCCTGCTGGCCACGCTGTCCCCGACCCGGGGCGCGGTGCGGCCCGGCGGTCCGATCACCACCCGGGAGCTGGTCCGCGGCCTCGGTCCGCTGACCGCCTCCACGTTGTTGGCCCAGGTGGTCGTCAACGCGGCGGTGATGAGCACCCAGCTGCTGGAGCCGACCCGCACCGGACTGATCTCGGGTCTGCTCAGCGCCCTGGTGCTGGCCCGGGTACCGCTGTTCGTCTTCGGCTCGCTACAGGCCTCGCTGCTCTCCGGGCTGTCCAGCGTGGTGGCCGGCGGAGACCACCAGGGCTTCGCCCGGATGCTCCGCAAGGCGGGTCTGGTGGTGCTCGGCCTCGGCGCCGTCGGCGGTGTGCCGGCCGTGCTGATCGGACCCTGGCTGATCGAGGTCCTCTTCCATGCGGAGCCCGGCCAGCTCGGCCGCCTCGACTTCCTCTGGTTCGCCATCGGGACGACCTGCTACATGCTGGCGATGGTGCTCGGCCAGGCCCAGATGGTGCTGCACAAGCACCGCGCGCAGCTGGCCTGCTGGGCGTTCGGCACCGTGGTGCTGCTCGGCATCACGCTGCTCCCCGGGGACATCGCGCTGCGCGTGGGCCTGGCCTACGCGGTCGGTTCGCTGGCCACCGCCGCCGCGATGCTGCTGACCCTGCGCGGCGCCGTTCCGCGCCGTACCGCCGCGCCGACGCCCGACGGACAGCTCACCGAGGTCTGACCCCGTGACCTGACGGTCATGTCCGTGCCGGGCGTGCCGGCCGCCGTGATCGTTCACGAGTACGATTTCATGATCTGGCGACGGGACCAGTCGCTCCGGTGGCTGAGGGCCCCGCACCGCACGGTGCGGGGCCCCTCGGCCGTATCGGACGCATACGGATGCACACGGGGTGGGACATGGGCGGGAAAGACGAGCACGCGCGGGGCTCGGGCATATCCGACGAGGAGCTGGCGGCGTTCCTGGAGCAGGCCGCCGCGGGCACCGGGGAGGCGCCGCGGGAGCCGTCGGCGCGGGCCCGGATGGTGACCGCGCGGCTGCGCGACCAGAAGGAGCCGCCGGCCTGGCGCACCGCCCCGACCGGGCGGGGGATGCGGGGCGGGCGGGGCCGGGCCAAGCGGGGGATCAAGGTCACCCTGGCCGTCGTCTTCATCGCCGGGCTCGCGCTGGTCGCCGTACGGCCCGAGCTGGTGATCGACCGGGTCACGGGCAAGACCGCCGCCCGGGAGGCCGCGAAGACCCCGCTGCCCGCGGAGACGGCCCGGCCGACCGCGGCCCCGGGCGCCGTGCACCCGGATGCGCCGACCCTGGCGGAGCCCTTCCGGGGCTCCCCGGCCCTCCAGTGGGCGGACGGCGCCGCCGGCATCGAGATGCCCGAGGCCACCGCTGTCAACGGAGTCAGCCGCGAGCTGGTCGCCCAGGGGCTGGAGCGGACGAAGCAGTTCCTGGTGCTCGCCAACCTGGACCCGGCGACGCTGCGCGGCGAGCGCCCCGCCGCGGCGTTGCAGATGATCGACCCCGGCCAGCGGGAGATGGTGGACCGGCTGGAAGGGGCCCTGGCCCGCCCGGGCAGGGACGCGGACCCGCTCCAGGTGTTCACCCGCGCCGACCCGGCACAGGTGCGCCTCGCCGGCGACGTGGTGAAGGTGCGCGGCCGGATGACGGTCGAGCCCGGCGCGAGCCCGGGCCAGATCGACGTCATGACCGACTACACCTTCGTCTACCCGCTGGTCCAGGCGAAGAGCGGCGCCGAGGAGGTCAGCCGCACCATCGTGCGCAGGCAGATGGAGTTCACCTTCGCCGATCCCCGCAAGTGGCGGGTCGAGGCGGGGATGATGCAGATCGGGCCCTACCTGTACGACATCGCGAATTCGGAGTGCTTCGTCCACGACGGGTACCTGCACCCGATGTTCCGGGACGCACCGACCGACGGCCCCGAGCCGACGGGGACGCCCAAGGACCCGTACGACCGCAGCCAGGTCCTGGAACAGCCCGAGAAGGAGGGGTGCGGGACGGTCTCGCGGACCTGACGCGGCCGGGGGAGGGGCCCGCTGCGCCAAGGGCGCGGCGCAGTTTGACCACTCAGCGTGGCGGGGTATTCTCTTCGGCCCGATTAGCCAGGTACGTGCCTCGTATGGCAGACTACTCAAGTTGCTCGGCTGAGTGCCGATGCTGCGCGCCTCCCGCCGGGAGGACCGGAAGCGAGTCCCACAGTACTCGTCGTCCTTAATCTGCCTCTCGGGGCAGCAATGGGGGCGGACGTACGGGAATCTTCTGGGAAGTGTCAGCACGGTGCCCACCAGGCACTCGGTGGGTGTTTCTCCCCCGAATCGCGGTCATCGGGACCGCACCCCCTTGGATGAGGGAATTTCCGTATGGGAATTTTCTGTAGAGGGAGTGCGACACGCCCGACCGCGTGGGTCGGAGGAGAGGCCGCGGGATCCGTTCCGCAGCCGACCGGGAGCCAGAGCGTTCCACATACAGACAGGACTACGGAGTAGCCATGGCGGGACAGAAGATCCGCATCCGGCTCAAGGCCTACGACCACGAGGTCATCGATTCCTCGGCGAAGAAGATCGTCGAGACGGTGACGCGCACTGGTGCGTCGGTCGCGGGCCCGGTGCCGCTGCCCACTGAGAAGAACGTGTACTGCGTCATCAAGTCGCCGCACAAGTACAAGGACTCGCGCGAGCACTTCGAGATGCGCACGCACAAGCGCCTGATCGACATCCTCGACCCGACTCCCAAGACCGTTGACTCGCTGATGCGCCTGGACCTTCCGGCCGGCGTTGACATCGAGATCAAGCTCTGAGAGGCGTCGAGAAGATGGCAAAGCAGATCAAGGGCGTCCTGGGCGAGAAGCTCGGCATGACCCAGGTCTGGGACGAGAACAACCGTGTCGTCCCGGTGACCGTGGTCAAGGCCGGACCCTGCGTCGTTACCCAGGTCCGTACGAACGACATCGACGGCTACGAGTCGGTCCAGATCGCCTTCGGCGAGATCGACCCGCGCAAGGTGAACAAGCCCCTCAAGGGCCACTTCGCCAAGGCCGACGTGACCCCCCGCCGCCACCTGGTGGAGCTCCGCACCTCCGACGCCAGCGAGTACACGCTCGGCCAGGAGATCACTGCTGAGGTGTTCGAGTCCGGCGTCAAGGTTGACGTCACGGGCAACAGCAAGGGCAAGGGCTTCGCCGGTGTCATGAAGCGGCACAACTTCCGGGGCCTCGGCGCCGGTCACGGTGTGCAGCGCAAGCACCGCTCCCCCGGTTCGATCGGTGGCTGCGCCACCCCTGGGCGTGTCTTCAAGGGCATGCGCATGGCCGGTCGCATGGGTAACGAGCGTGTCACCACCCAGAACCTGACCATCCACGCGGTTGACGCGGAGAAGGGTCTGCTGCTCATCAAGGGCGCGGTCCCCGGTCCGAACGGCGGCCTCGTCCTGGTCCGTACCGCGGCCAAGGGGGCTTGAGGTAATGAGCACCATTGACATCCTTTCGCCGGCAGGCGACAAGGCCGGTACCGTCGAGCTCCCCTCGGAGATCTTCGACGCGAAGACCAGCGTTCCGCTGATCCACCAGGTCGTTGTCGCTCAGCTGGCTGCTGCCCGTCAGGGCACGCACAAGACCAAGCGTCGCGGCGAAGTCCGTGGTGGTGGCCGCAAGCCGTACCGCCAGAAGGGCACCGGCCGTGCGCGCCAGGGTTCGACCCGCGCGCCGCAGTTCGTCGGCGGTGGCGTTGTCCACGGCCCGCAGCCGCGTGACTACTCCCAGCGGACCCCGAAGAAGATGAAGGCCGCCGCCCTCCGCGGTGCCCTCTCGGACCGTGCGCGTCACTCCCGCATCCACGTCGTCACCGGCGTGGTCGAGGGTGCCGCCTCCACGAAGGCCGCCAAGACGCTGTTCGGCAAGATCTCGGAGCGCAAGAACCTGCTCCTGGTCGTCGAGCGCGCCGACGAGGCCGCGTGGCTGTCCGCCCGCAACCTGCCCCAGGTTCACATCCTGGAGCCGGGCCAGCTGAACACGTACGACGTGATCGTCTCTGACGACGTGGTCTTCACTCAGGCCGCTTTCGAGTCCTTCGTGTCTGGCCCCAAGGCCGATGAGACCGAAGGGAGCGACGCCTGATGTCTGAGGCGACCGTTACCAGCAAGACCTTCACTGACCCGCGCGACCTGCTGATCAAGCCGGTTGTCTCGGAGAAGAGCTACGCGCTGCTGGACGAGAACAAGTACACGTTCATCGTCGCGCCCGGCGCCAACAAGACCCAGATCAAGCAGGCCGTGGAAGCGGTCTTCTCGGTCAAGGTCACCGGGGTCAACACGATCAACCGTCAGGGTAAGCGCAAGCGCACCAAGACCGGTTTCGGCAAGCGTGCGAACACCAAGCGCGCCATCGTGACCCTTGCCGAGGGCAACCGTATCGACATCTTCGGCGGCCAGGCCTCCTAACGGAGGTCTAGTCGTCCGGAATCGGACGAGGACTGAGAAATGGGTATCCGCAAGTACAAGCCGACGACCCCGGGCCGTCGTGGCTCCAGCGTCGCCGACTTTGTCGAGATCACGCGGTCCACGCCGGAGAAGTCGCTGGTTCGCCCCCTGCACAGCAAGGGCGGCCGTAACAACACCGGTCGGATCACCGTTCGCCACCAGGGTGGTGGACACAAGCGCGCCTACCGCGTGATCGACTTCCGTCGTCACGACAAGGACGGCGTGCCGGCCAAGGTCGCGCACATCGAGTACGACCCCAACCGCACCGCGCGCATCGCGCTCCTGCACTACGCGGACGGCGAGAAGCGCTACATCATCGCGCCGAAGGCTCTGAAGCAGGGCGACCGGATTGAGAACGGCCCCACGGCCGACATCAAGCCCGGTAACAACCTGGCCCTCCGCAACATCCCGGTCGGTACCACGATCCACGCGATCGAGCTCCGTCCCGGTGGTGGCGCCAAGTTCGCCCGTTCCGCGGGTGCCTCCGTGCAGCTGCTGGCGAAGGAGGGCACGATGGCCCACCTTCGTATGCCGTCCGGTGAGATCCGTCTCGTCGACGCGCGCTGCCGCGCCACGGTCGGCGAGGTCGGCAACGCCGAGCAGTCGAACATCAACTGGGGCAAGGCCGGCCGCATGCGCTGGAAGGGCGTTCGCCCGTCCGTCCGCGGTGTCGCGATGAACCCGGTTGACCACCCGCACGGTGGTGGTGAGGGCAAGACCAGTGGTGGTCGCCACCCGGTCTCCCCGTGGGGTCAGAAGGAGGGTCGTACTCGCTCGCCGAAGAAGGCTTCGAGCAAGTACATCGTCCGCCGCCGCAAGACGAACAAGAAGCGCTAGGAGCGGGTTTAGATGCCGCGCAGTCTCAAGAAGGGGCCCTTCGTCGACGACCACCTCGTAAAGAAGGTGGACGTCCAGAACGAAGCCGGCACCAAGAACGTCATCAAGACCTGGTCCCGTCGCTCGATGATCATCCCCAGCATGCTGGGTCACACCATCGCGGTGCACAACGGCAAGACCCACGTCCCGGTGTTCGTCACCGAGTCGATGGTCGGCCACAAGCTCGGCGAGTTCTCGCCGACTCGCACCTTCCGCGGCCACGTCAAGGACGACCGGAAGTCGAAGCGCCGCTAAAGGCGGGGTGGTTATGACTATGACTTACACCGAAGGGACAACCATGGAAGCCAGGGCCCAGGCGCGGTACATCCGCGTCACGCCCATGAAGGCCCGCCGAGTGGTGGACCTTATCCGTGGCATGGATGCCACGGAGGCTCAGGCGGTCCTGCGTTTCGCCCCGCAGGCCGCGAGCGTGCCGGTTGGCAAGGTGCTTGACAGCGCCATCGCCAACGCCGCACACAACTACAACCACCCGGACGCCTCCACGCTGGTCATCAGCGAGGCGTACGTGGACGAGGGCCCGACCCTGAAGCGGTTCCGTCCGCGTGCGCAGGGCCGTGCCTACCGGATCCGCAAGCGGACCAGCCACATCACCGTGGTCGTCAGCAGCAAGGAAGGTTCCCGGTAATGGGCCAGAAGGTAAACCCGCACGGGTTCCGGCTCGGCATCACCACCGACTTCAAGTCGCGTTGGTACGCCGACAAGCTGTACAAGGACTACGTCAAGGAAGACGTCGCCATCCGTCGGATGATGACGTCCGGCATGGAGCGCGCCGGCATCTCGAAGGTTGAGATCGAGCGCACCCGTGACCGCGTGCGTGTGGACATCCACACCGCTCGTCCGGGCATCGTCATCGGCCGCCGTGGCGCCGAGGCCGACCGCATCCGCGGTGACCTCGAGAAGCTCACGGGCAAGCAGGTCCAGCTGAACATCCTCGAGGTCAAGAACCCCGAGCTTGACGCTCAGCTGGTTGCCCAGGCCGTGGCCGAGCAGCTCTCCTCCCGCGTCTCCTTCCGTCGCGCCATGCGTAAGAGCATGCAGGGCACGATGAAGGCCGGCGCCAAGGGCATCAAGATCCAGTGTGGCGGCCGTCTCGGCGGCGCCGAGATGTCCCGCTCCGAGTTCTACCGCGAAGGCCGTGTGCCGCTGCACACCCTCCGCGCGAACGTGGACTACGGCTTCTTCGAGGCCAAGACCACCTTCGGCCGCATCGGTGTGAAGGTCTGGATCTACAAGGGCGACGTCAAGAACATCGCCGAGGTTCGCGCCGAGAACGCTGCGGCCCGTGCGGGTAACCGCCCGGCCCGTGGCGCGCAGGGCGCTGGCGACCGTCCCGCCGGCCGTGGTGGCCGTGGTGGCGAGCGCGGCGGCCGTGGTGGCCGCAAGCCGCAGCAGGCTGCTGGTGTCGAGGCCCCCAAGGCCGACGCTCCCGCCGCCGCTCCGGCCGAGAGCACCGGAACGGAGGCCTGACCGACATGCTGATCCCTCGTAGGGTCAAGCACCGCAAGCAGCACCACCCGAAGCGCAGCGGTATGGCCAAGGGCGGTACTGAGGTCACGTTCGGCGAGTACGGCATCCAGGCGCTGACCCCGGCTTACGTGACGAACCGCCAGATCGAGGCGGCTCGTATTGCGATGACCCGCCACATCAAGCGTGGCGGCAAGGTCTGGATCAACATCTACCCGGACCGCCCGCTGACGAAGAAGCCGGCCGAAACCCGCATGGGTTCCGGTAAGGGTTCTCCCGAGTGGTGGATCGCCAACGTGCACCCGGGTCGGGTCATGTTCGAGCTGTCCTACCCGAACGAGAAGATTGCTCGTGAGGCGCTCACCCGCGCTGCTCACAAGCTTCCGATGAAGTGCCGGATTGTTCGGCGCGAGGCAGGTGAGTCGTGATGGCGACGGGAACCAAGGCGTCCGAGCTGCGTGAGCTCGGCAACGAGGAGCTCGTTGGCAAGCTGCGCGAGGCCAAGGAGGAGCTGTTCAAGCTCCGCTTCCAGGCGGCCACGGGTCAGCTGGAGAACAACGGCCGGCTCAAGTCCGTCCGTAAGGACATCGCTCGCATCTACACCCTGATGCACGAGCGTGAGCTCGGTATCGAGACGGTGGAGAGCGCCTGATGAGCGAGAAGAACGTGACTGAGACGAACGAGCGCGGTTTCCGCAAGACCCGCGAGGGTCTCGTCGTCAGCGACAAGATGGACAAGACCGTCGTCGTCGCTGTCGAGGACCGCGTGAAGCACGCCCTGTACGGCAAGGTCATCCGCCGTACGAACAAGCTCAAGGCGCACGACGAGCAGAACGCTGCTGGCGTCGGCGACCGCGTCCTCATCATGGAGACGCGTCCGCTGTCGGCGAGCAAGCGCTGGCGCATCGTCGAGATCCTCGAGAAGGCCAAGTAAGCACCTGAGGGGTTTCCCTTAGGTTCGTTCCGCCAGGCTCGGTGGGGGCGACGCTCTCCGGAGTGAAGCCCCCGCCGGGAACCGGCAGACAAACAGGAGATACACGTGATCCAGCAGGAGTCGCGACTGCGTATCGCCGACAACACTGGTGCCAAGGAAATCCTTTGCATCCGTGTTCTCGGTGGTTCCGGTCGCCGCTACGCGGGCATCGGTGACGTCATCGTCGCCACCGTCAAGGACGCGATCCCCGGTGGCAACGTGAAGAAGGGTGACGTCGTCAAGGCGGTCATCGTTCGCACCGTCAAGGAGCGTCGCCGCCAGGACGGCTCGTACATCCGCTTTGACGAGAACGCCGCCGTCATTCTGAAGAACGACGGCGACCCTCGCGGCACCCGTATCTTCGGCCCGGTGGGCCGTGAGCTGCGCGAGAAGAAGTTCATGAAGATCATCTCGCTCGCGCCGGAGGTGCTGTAAGCATGAAGATCAAGAAGGGCGACCTGGTCCAGGTCATCACCGGTAAGGACAAGGGCAAGCAGGGCAAGGTCATCGTTGCCTTCCCCGCCGACAACCGTGTCCTCGTCGAGGGTGTCAACCGGGTCAAGAAGCACACCAAGGCTGCGCAGAACCAGGCCGGTGGCATTGTGATCACCGAGGCCCCGGTCCACGTCAGCAACGTTCAGCTGGTTGTGGAGAAGGACGGCAAGAAGGTCGTCACCCGCGTCGGCTACCGCTTCGACGACGAGGGCAACAAGATCCGCGTTGCCAAGCGGACGGGTGAGGACATCTGATGGCTACCACTCCGCGTCTCAAGACGAAGTACCGCGAGGACATCGCGGGCAAGCTGCGTGAGGAGTTCTCCTACGAGAACGTCATGCAGATCCCCGGCCTCGTGAAGATCGTGGTCAACATGGGTGTGGGCGACGCCGCCCGCGACTCCAAGCTGATCGACGGCGCCATCAAGGACCTGACGACGATCACCGGTCAGAAGCCGGCCGTCACGAAGGCCCGCAAGTCCATCGCGCAGTTCAAGCTGCGCGAGGGTCAGCCGATCGGCTGCCACGTCACCCTCCGTGGTGACCGCATGTGGGAGTTCCTGGACCGTACGCTGTCGCTCGCGCTGCCGCGTATCCGTGACTTCCGTGGTCTGTCGCCGAAGCAGTTCGACGGCCGTGGTAACTACACCTTCGGTCTCACGGAGCAGGTCATGTTCCACGAGATCGACCAGGACAAGATCGACCGTACCCGGGGTATGGACATCACCGTGGTCACCACGGCGACCAACGACGACGAGGGCCGTGCCCTCCTTCGTCACCTCGGCTTCCCCTTCAAGGAGGCGTAAGCGAGATGGCGAAGAAGGCTCTCATCGCGAAGGCTGCCCGTAAGCCCAAGTTCGGTGTGCGTGCGTACACCCGCTGCCAGCGCTGCGGTCGCCCCCACTCCGTGTACCGCAAGTTCGGCCTGTGCCGCGTCTGCCTTCGTGAGATGGCTCACCGTGGCGAGCTGCCGGGCGTGACCAAGAGCTCCTGGTAATTCCCTTCCGTCCGTAAGGACTTGGGAAGTTCCAGAGACTCTCGGTAAGCATCTGGTCGGTGGGTGTCCAGCCCCGCATGCCGTAGGCTTGTGGGGTTGGGCGTCCGCCGCCCTATCGACTTACTACGCCGTAGGTCCCCGCACCGCACCCGTCCCGCCACTGAGTGGGGAGAGGGATGGCGCATACAGGAAACCCCGGCGAGAGAGGCCGAAGGCCACTTCATGACCATGACTGACCCGATCGCAGACATGCTGACCCGTCTGCGTAACGCTAACTCGGCGTACCACGACACCGTCGTGATGCCGCACAGCAAGATCAAGTCGCACATCGCAGAGATCCTCAAGCAGGAGGGTTTCATCACCGGCTGGAAGGTCGAGGACGCCGAGGTCGGCAAGAACCTCGTCCTCGAGCTGAAGTTCGGGCCGAACCGTGAGCGCTCCATCGCGGGCATCAAGCGGATCTCGAAGCCCGGTCTGCGCGTGTACGCGAAGTCCACCAACCTGCCGAAGGTGCTCGGCGGCCTGGGCGTGGCGATCATCTCCACGTCGCACGGTCTGCTCACCGGCCAGCAGGCAGGCAAGAAGGGCGTAGGTGGGGAAGTCCTCGCCTACGTCTGGTAGTCGGGAACGGAGGAAAAGCAATGTCGCGAATCGGCAAGCTCCCCATCCAGGTTCCCGCCGGTGTGGACGTCACCATCGATGGCAGCACGGTCGCGGTGAAGGGCCCCAAGGGTTCCCTCTCCCACACCGTCAAGGCTCCCATCGCCGTTGTTAAGGGCGAGGACGGCGTTCTGAACGTCACCCGTCCGAACGACGAGCGTCAGAACAAGGCCCTGCACGGCCTGTCCCGCACGCTGGTGGCGAACATGATCACCGGTGTGACCACGGGATACGTCAAGGCTCTCGAGATCAGCGGTGTCGGTTACCGTGTCCTGGCGAAGGGCTCCAACCTGGAGTTCCAGCTGGGTTACAGCCACCCGATCCTGGTGGAGGCGCCCGAGGGCATCTCCTTCAAGGTCGAGTCGCCGACCAAGTTCACGGTCGAGGGCATCGACAAGCAGAAGGTCGGCGAGGTCGCCGCCAACATCCGCAAGCTGCGGAAGCCCGACCCGTACAAGGCCAAGGGTGTCAAGTACGCCGGCGAGGTCATCCGCCGCAAGGTCGGAAAGGCTGGTAAGTAGCCATGGCATACGGTGTGAAGATCGCCAAGGGCGACGCGTACAAGCGCGCTGCCAAGGCTCGCCGCCACATCCGCATCCGCAAGAACGTCTCGGGTACGGCGGAGCGTCCGCGCCTCGTCGTGACGCGTTCGAACCGCAACATCGTTGCTCAGGTCATCGACGACCTCCAGGGCCACACCCTGGCGTCGGCGTCGACCCTGGATGCTTCGATCCGCGGTGGCGAAGGCGACAAGAGCTCGCAGGCTCAGGCTGTCGGCGCGCTCGTCGCCGAGCGTGCCAAGGCTGCGGGTGTCGAGACCGTCGTGTTCGACCGCGGTGGCAACCGATACGCCGGGCGCATTGCCGCTCTGGCTGACGCCGCCCGCGAAGCCGGGCTGAAGTTCTAAGCCCCGGTTCCGGGACTCACGGACGTAACAGAGAGAGGTAATCCAATGGCTGGACCCCAGCGCCGCGGAAGCGGTGCCGGTGGCGGCGAGCGGCGGGACCGGAAGGGTCGCGACGGTGGCCCTGCCGCCGAGAAGACCGCTTACGTTGAGCGCGTTGTCGCGATCAACCGCGTCGCCAAGGTTGTCAAGGGTGGTCGCCGCTTCAGCTTCACCGCGCTGGTCGTGGTGGGCGACGGTGACGGCACTGTAGGTGTCGGTTACGGCAAGGCCAAGGAAGTTCCCGCGGCCATCGCCAAGGGTGTCGAGGAAGCGAAGAAGAACTTCTTCAAGGTTCCGCGCATCCAGGGCACCATCCCTCACCCGATCCAGGGCGAGAAGGCTGCGGGCGTCGTCCTGCTGAAGCCTGCTTCCCCCGGTACCGGTGTTATCGCCGGTGGCCCGGTGCGCGCCGTTCTGGAGTGCGCCGGCGTTCACGACATCCTGTCGAAGTCCCTGGGCTCCGACAACGCGATCAACATCGTGCACGCGACCGTGGAGGCCCTCAAGGGCCTGCAGCGTCCCGAGGAGATCGCGGCTCGCCGTGGTCTGCCCCTCGAGGACGTCGCCCCCGCGGCTCTGCTTCGTGCACGTGCTGGGGCGGGTGCGTAATGGCTCGCCTCAAGATCACGCAGACGAAGTCGTACATCGGCAGCAAGCAGAACCACCGCGACACGCTGCGTTCGCTCGGGCTCAAGCGCCTGAACGACGTCGTCGTCAAGGAGGACCGCCCCGAGTTCCGCGGAATGGTGCACACCGTCCGCCACCTCGTGACGGTTGAGGAGGTTGACTAATCATGGCTGAGAACAGCCCGCTGAAGGCCCACAACCTCCGTCCCGCCCCCGGCGCCAAGACCGCGAAGACCCGTGTCGGTCGTGGTGAGGCGTCGAAGGGTAAGACGGCCGGTCGTGGTACGAAGGGCCAGAAGGCCCGTTACCAGATCCCGCAGCGCTTCGAGGGTGGGCAGATGCCCCTCCACATGCGCCTGCCGAAGCTCAAGGGCTTCAAGAACCCGTTCCGCACCGAGTTCCAGGTCGTGAACCTGGACAAGCTCGGCGCGCTCTACCCCGAGGGTGGAGAAGTCACGGTGGCCGACCTGGTCGCCAAGGGCGCGGTTCGCAAGAACAGCCTCGTCAAGGTCCTGGGCCAGGGCGAGATCTCCGTGGCGCTGCAGGTTTCGGTTGACGCCGTCTCCGCCTCCGCCAAGGAGAAGATTGCCGCTGCCGGCGGCACCGTCACCGAGCTCGTCTAAGACGATTTCAGTGGCTGAATAGCTCGAAACCCGACCGGGGATGCCTCACATATGGGGCATCCCCGGTCGGTCGTTCCACGGAAGGCACACTCGCCGGTAAGGTGGCGTGCACCTTTGCTTTGTCGTATTCGTCGATCCCTCAGACCGTCACCTCTGACGCAGTAGCGCGGGGGTCGCAGGAGGCACCGTGCTCACCGCGTTCGCCCGGGCGTTCAAGACGCCCGACCTGCGCAAGAAGCTGCTCTTCACGCTCGGCATCATCGTGCTGTTCCGGCTCGGGTCCCACGTACCGGTCCCCGGGGTGAGCTACAAGAACGTTCAGATCTGTGTGGAGCAGGCAGGCAGCAGCAATGGGCTGTTCGGCCTGGTCAACATGTTCAGCGGCGGTGCGCTGCTGCAGATCACGATCTTCGCGCTCGGCATCATGCCCTACATCACGGCGAGCATCATCCTGCAGCTGCTGACCGTGGTCATCCCGAAGCTGGAGACCCTCAAGAAAGAGGGCCAGTCCGGCACGGCGAAGATCACTCAGTACACGCGCTATCTGACGGTCGCGCTCGCGATCCTGCAGGGTACGGGCCTCGTCGCCACGGCCCGCACCGGTGCCCTGTTCCAGGGCTGCCAGGCCGCCAGCGAGATCGTTCCCGACCGCTCGATCTTCACCACGGTCGTCATGGTGGTCACCATGACCGCCGGCACCTGCGTCGTCATGTGGCTCGGTGAGCTCATCACCGACCGCGGCATCGGCAACGGCATGTCGATCCTCATGTTCATCTCGATCGCCGCCGGCTTCATCGGCGCGCTGTGGCAGATCAAGCTCCAGGGCAAGATCGCTGACGGCTGGGTCGAGTTCGGCGTGGTCATGCTCGTCGGCCTCGCGATGGTCGGCCTGGTGGTCTTCGTCGAGCAGGCGCAACGCCGGATCCCGGTCCAGTACGCGAAGCGCATGATCGGCCGCCGTGCGTACGGCGGTACCTCGACCTACATCCCGCTCAAGGTGAACCAGGCGGGCATCATCCCCGTCATCTTCGCCTCGTCGCTGCTCTACATCCCCGCGCTGGTCGTGCAGTTCAGCGGGTCCCAGGCCGGCTGGGCCGTCTGGATCCAGAAGCACTTCGTCAAGGGCGACCACCCGTACTACATCGCGGCCTACTTCCTCCTGATCGTCTTCTTCGCGTTCTTCTACGTGGCGATCTCGTTCAACCCCGAGGAAGTTGCAGACAACATGAAGAAGTATGGTGGGTTCATCCCGGGCATCCGCGCCGGTCGGCCCACCGCCGAGTACCTCAGCTACGTACTCAACCGGATCACCTGGCCGGGGTCGCTGTACCTGGGTCTCATCGCTCTTGTGCCGACGATGGCGTTGGCCGGCTTCGGAGCGAACCAGAACTTCCCGTTCGGCGGGACGAGCATCCTGATCATCGTGGGTGTGGGTCTGGAAACCGTGAAGCAGATCGAGAGCCAGCTCCAGCAGCGTAATTACGAAGGGTTCCTCCGCTGATGCGAATCGTCCTCGTTGGACCGCCCGGTGCGGGCAAGGGAACGCAGGCCGCGTTCCTTGCCAAGAACCTGTCGATTCCGCACATCTCCACGGGTGACCTGTTCCGGGCCAACATCAGCCAGGGCACCGAGCTGGGCAAGCAGGCGAAGGCGTACATGGACGCCGGCGACCTCGTGCCCGACGAAGTGACCATCGGCATGGCGAAGGACCGTATGGAGCAGTCGGACGCCGTGAACGGCTTCCTGCTCGACGGGTTCCCGCGCAACGTCTCGCAGGCCGAGGCGCTCGACGTGATGCTCCAGGCGGCGGGCATGAAGCTCGACGCCGTCCTCGACCTGGAGGTCGAGGAGGACGAGGTCGTCAAGCGGATCGCCGGTCGGCGGATCTGCCGCAACGAGTCCGCGCACGTCTTCCACGTGACGTACGCCCCGCCGAAGGCCGAGGGCGTCTGCGACACCTGCGGCGGCGAGCTGTACCAGCGCGGCGACGACTCCGAGGCCACGGTCCGCAACCGGCTGGAGGTCTACCACACGCAGACCGAGCCGATCATCGACTACTACAAGGCCCAGGGCCTGCTGGTGACCATCCCGGCCCTCGGTGAGGTCGCGGACGTCACGAAGCGCGCGATGGACGCCCTCAAGAAGTAGTCACCCTTTGTGTGCAGGTACGGCCGCGGTGTCCCCAGGGCATCGCGGCCGTACTGTTGAGAAGACCTGAACAACGCAGATCCGAAGGTGGAAGGCATTTCCCATGGTCCAGATCAAGACCCCCGAGCAGATCGCGAAGATGCGCGAGGCAGGGCTGGTCGTCGCGGCGATCCACGCTGCGACCCGTGAGGCGGCCGTGCCGGGTGCCACGACGCGGGATCTGGACATGGTGGCCCGCAAGGTCATCGCGGACGCCGGGGCCAAGTCGAACTTCCTCGGCTACGGCGGCTTCCCCGCGACCATCTGCACCTCGGTGAACGAGGTCGTCGTCCACGGCATCCCCGACGACAAGACCGTCCTCAAGGACGGCGACATCATCTCGATCGACGCGGGCGCGATCGTGGACGGCTGGCACGGCGACGCCGCGTACACGGCCTTCGTGGGCACCGGGCACGCCCCTGAGCTCGTGGAGCTGTCCCGGGTGACCGAGGAGTCCATGTGGGCCGGGATCGCCGCCATGAAGCTCGGCAACCGCCTCGTCGACATCTCCAAGGCGATCGAGACGTACATCAAGCGCCAGCCCCGCCCCTCCACCGGTGAGCACAGCCTCGGCAAGTTCGGGATCATCGAGGACTACGGCGGTCACGGCATCGGGTCCGAGATGCACATGGACCCCCACCTGCTGAACTACGTCTCGCGCAAGCGGGGCAAGGGGATCAAGCTGGTTCCGGGCCTCTGCCTGGCGATCGAGCCCATGGTCTCCCTGGGAACCGCCCAGACGGAGGTCCTTTCGGACGACTGGACGGTCATCACGACGGACGGCACCTGGTCCTCGCACTGGGAGCACTCCATCGCGCTGACGGAGGCCGGTCCCATCGTCCTGACCAGCCCGGACTGTGGAAAGGCGAAGCTGGCGGAGTACGGGGTCACCACGGCTCCGGACCCCCTCGGTTAATGATCTAGACTCTGGGGCAAACTTTCCGGATTCGTCTTTCTGGGTGCCCTGACGTAGACTGACTCGTCGGCTCTCGTGCACTTCCATGCCTGCATGGCGCACGGAGCTGATCAAGGTAGCCGATTCGAAAGGCGAAGCGTGGCCAAGAAGCAAGGTGCCATCGAAATCGAGGGCACCGTGATCGAGTCCCTCCCGAACGCGATGTTCAAGGTGGAACTCCAGAACGGTCACAAGGTCCTCGCGCACATCAGCGGCAAGATGCGCATGCACTACATCCGCATCCTCCCCGATGACCGGGTCGTTGTGGAGCTGTCTCCGTACGACCTGACGCGTGGCCGGATCGTCTACCGATACAAGTAGATCTTGCTCTCACTCCTGCCTGGGCATCCGTCCCGGTGCGGGTGGTGGCACTGACCCGGAGAACCTCACCAACATGAAGGTCAAGCCGAGCGTCAAGAAGATCTGCGACAAGTGCAAGGTGATCCGCCGTCACGGCCGGGTCATGGTCATCTGCGACAACCTGCGCCACAAGCAGCGCCAGGGCTGACGCACGCCGACCGACCTGCCTTCCGCAGTTCTTCGCGCGACGTAAGAAAACGTACATACGCAGAACCCGCCCAGCCCTTCACGGGGCCGGCGGCACCTCCGGCGGGGGCCGGGGACCCGGGCGTACCATCACCCACTTCGGGGTGGTCGGCGGTCGGGGTCGGTTCTGCTGAAGACCCCCGAACACACAGGAGCCATTGAATGGCACGCGTTTCCGGTGTTGACATCCCGCGCGAAAAGCGCGTGGAGATCGCACTCACCTACGTCTTCGGTATCGGGCGCACCCGGTCCAAGGAGATCCTCGCCTCCACCGGCGTGAACCCGAACACCCGCGTTCGTGACCTGGCCGAAGAGGACCTCGTCAAGATCCGCGAGTACGTGGACGCCAACCTCCGTACCGAGGGTGACCTCCGCCGCGAGATCCAGGGCGACATCCGCCGCAAGATCGAGATCCAGTGCTACCAGGGCATCCGCCACCGCCGCGGCCTCCCGGTGCACGGTCAGCGCACCAGCACCAACGCGCGTACCCGCAAGGGCCCGCGTCGCGCGATCGCCGGTAAGAAGAAGCCGGGCAAGAAGTAGTCCTGTTCAGCGGTCTTGCGCTGTAGGACCGACCACCTCCCGTAGGAGATTTAGATGCCCCCCAAGGGTCGTCAGGGCGCTGCCAAGAAGGTGCGCCGCAAGGAAAAGAAGAACGTCGCTCACGGGCACGCCCACATCAAGAGCACGTTCAACAACACCATCGTTTCGATCACGGACCCGTCCGGCAACGTGATCTCCTGGGCCTCCGCCGGCCACGTCGGCTTCAAGGGCTCGCGCAAGTCCACCCCCTTCGCCGCGCAGATGGCCGCCGAGTCGGCCGCCCGTCGCGCGCAGGAGCACGGCATGCGCAAGGTTGACGTCTTCGTGAAGGGTCCGGGCTCCGGCCGCGAGACCGCGATCCGCTCCCTGCAGGCCACCGGCCTCGAGGTCGGCTCTATCCAGGACGTCACCCCCACCCCGCACAACGGCTGCCGCCCGCCGAAGCGCCGCCGCGTCTGACGCAGCGGACGCACCTGTGCGTTCTTGAGTGTCCGGGCGGTACGACCCCTTCGGGGGACGTGCCGCCCGTACCCTTGCAGTAGCCGTACCCCTGGTACGGCATCCCGTCGGGCGTCAAATAGTGGGCGTCCACGAATGAAGGAACACAGACATGCTTATCGCTCAGCGTCCTTCGCTGACCGAAGAGGTCGTCGACGAGTACCGCTCGCGGTTCGTGATCGAGCCGCTCGAGCCGGGCTTCGGTTACACCCTCGGCAACTCCCTGCGCCGTACCCTCCTGTCCTCCATCCCGGGTGCCGCTGTCACCAGCATCCGCGTGGACGGCGTCCTGCACGAGTTCACCACCGTGCCGGGCGTCAAGGAAGACGTCACCGACATCATCCTCAACATCAAGCAGCTGGTCGTCTCCTCGGAGCACGACGAGCCGGTCGTGATGTACCTGCGCAAGCAGGGTCCCGGCCTGGTCACCGCTGCTGACATCGCGCCCCCGGCCGGTGTCGAGGTGCACAACCCGGACCTGGTCCTCGCCACGCTCAACGGCAAGGGCAAGCTGGAGATGGAGCTGACCGTCGAGCGCGGTCGCGGCTACGTCTCCGCCGTCCAGAACAAGCAGCTGGGCCAGGAGATCGGCCGCATCCCGGTCGACTCCATCTACAGCCCGGTCCTCAAGGTCACCTACAAGGTCGAGGCGACCCGAGTCGAGCAGCGCACCGACTTCGACAAGCTGATCGTCGACGTCGAGACCAAGCAGGCCATGCGCCCGCGTGACGCCATGGCGTCCGCCGGTAAGACCCTGGTCGAGCTGTTCGGTCTGGCGCGCGAGCTCAACATCGACGCCGAGGGCATCGACATGGGCCCGTCCCCCACGGACGCCGCCCTGGCCGCCGACCTGGCGCTGCCGATCGAGGAGCTCGAGCTCACGGTCCGCTCGTACAACTGCCTCAAGCGCGAGGGCATCCACTCCGTGGGTGAGCTCGTCGCCCGCTCCGAGGCCGACCTGCTCGACATCCGCAACTTCGGTGCGAAGTCGATCGACGAGGTCAAGGCGAAGCTGGCCGGCATGGGCCTGGCCCTCAAGGACAGCCCGCCCGGGTTCGACCCGACCGCCGCCGCCGACGCCTTCGGCGCCGACGACGACGCGGACGCCGGTTTCGTCGAGACCGAGCAGTACTGATCCATCCCGCCGCCGGCGGCCGGGGCCTTCGGCCCGGGTCGCCGGCCGGGCTTGGACCCAAGACTTTCCCGCGGCATCCGCCTCGGGGGAACTGACACCGGTACCTGACACGGCCGGTGCAGATATGAAGGAGTAACACCATGCCGCGTCCCGCAAAGGGTGCCCGCCTGGGCGGTTCCGCCGCGCACGAGAAGCACCTCCTCGCGAACCTCGCGAAGTCGCTCTTCGAGCACGGCCGCATCACCACCACCGAGGCCAAGGCCCGCCGCCTGCGTCCCTACGCCGAGCGTCTGGTCACCAAGGCCAAGAAGGGCGACATCCACAACCGTCGCCTGGTGCTGCAGACGATCACGGACAAGAGCATCGTGCACACGCTGTTCACCGAGATCGCCCCGCGCTACGAGAACCGCCCCGGTGGTTACACGCGCATCACCAAGATCGGCAACCGTCGTGGCGACAACGCCCCGATGGCCGTGATCGAGCTGGTCGAGGCCCTTACGGTCGCCCAGCAGGCCACTGGTGAGGCCGAGGCCGCCACCAAGCGCGCGGTCAAGGAGGCGGAGGCCGTCGAGACCCCCGCCGAGGAGACCAAGGAGGCCTGATCCCCCGGGATCACGCTTGCTTGAACGGCTCTGAACGGGCCCGCCCCCTTCCGGGGCGGGCCCGTTCTGCATATGGGTGATTCTGAGAGGATCGGTCACGTGAGTGACGAGGTGGAGCCCGGGCACGTCCGGGTGCGGTTGGACCTGAGCTACGACGGCAAGGACTTCTCCGGCTGGGCGAAGCAGCGCGTGCTGCGGACCGTCCAGGGCGAACTGGAGTCGGCCCTACGGACCGTGATGCGGCTGTCCGAGCCGGTCGAGCTGACCGTGGCCGGGCGGACCGACGCGGGCGTGCACGCCCGCGGGCAGGTCGCCCAGTTCGACCTCGCCGAGGAGGTGTGGGCCGAGCACCACGACAAGCTGCTGCGCCGCCTCGCGGGCCGGCTGCCGCACGACGTACGGGTGTGGAAGGTCGCCGAGGCCCCCGAGGGCTTCAACGCGCGCTTCTCGGCCATCTGGCGCCGCTACGCCTACCGCGTCGGCGACCACCAGGGCGGCGTCGACCCGCTGCGCCGCGGGCACGTGCTCTGGCACCAGTGGCCGCTCGACGTGGACGCCATGAACGAGGCCGCCGCCCCGCTGCTGGGCGAGCACGACTTCGCCGCTTACTGCAAGAAGCGCGAGGGCGCCACGACCATCCGTACCCTCCAGCAGCTCAGCTGGGAGCGCGCCGAGGACGGGATCATCACCGCGACCGTCCGCGCCGACGCCTTCTGCCACAACATGGTCCGCTCGCTGGTGGGCGCCCTGCTGCACGTCGGCGACGGGCACCGGCCCACCGACTGGCCCGGCAAGGTGCTGGCGGCCGCCGTACGGGACTCCTCGGTGCACGTGGTCAAGCCGCACGGCCTGACCCTGGAGGAGGTCGGCTACCCGGCGGACGAGCTGCTGGCCGCCCGCAGCAAGGAAGCGCGCAACGTGCGGACCCTGCCGGGCGCCGGCTGCTGCTGACCGGCCCTCGGGCGTCCGGCTAATCCGTTTGGGCGGATCGGCGCCGGACCGGGACAATGCCCGGCATGGGACATCTCGAAGCCAGCCACCTGGAGTACTACCTTCCCGACGGGCGGGTACTGCTCCCTGACGTCTCCTTCCGCGTGGGGGAGGGGTCGGTCGTCGCGCTCGTCGGGGCGAACGGGGCCGGCAAGACCACCCTGCTGAAGATGATCTCCGGCGAGCTCCAGCCGCACGGCGGCGGGATCACCGTCTCCGGCGGCCTCGGCGTGATGTCGCAGTTCGTGGGCTCGGTGCGGGACGAGACGACCGTACGGGACCTGCTGGTCTCGGTGTCCCAGCCGCGCATCCGGGAGGCCGCCAAGGCGGTGGACCGCGCCGAGCAGCTGATCCTGACGGTGGACGACGAGGCCGCGCAGATGGCCTACGCCCAGGCGCTGAGCGACTGGGCGGACGTCCAGGGGTACGAGGCGGAGACGCTGTGGGACGTCTGCACCATGGCCGCGCTGGCGATTCCGTACGACTCCGCGCAGTTCCGCGAGGTCCGCACGCTCTCGGGCGGTGAGCAAAAGCGCCTCGTGCTGGAGGCGCTGTTGCGCGGGCCCGACGAGGTGCTGCTGCTCGACGAGCCGGACAACTATCTGGACGTCCCCGGCAAGCGCTGGCTGGAGGAGCAGCTGAAGGCCACCCGCAAGACGGTGCTCTTCGTCTCCCACGACCGGGAGCTGCTGACCCAGGCCGCCGAGAAGATCATCAGCCTGGAGGCGAGCCCGACGGGCTCCGACGTCTGGGTGCACGGCGCCGGCTTCGCCACGTACCACGACGCCCGCAAGGAGCGCTTCGCGCGCTTCGAGGAGCTCAAGCGGCGCTGGGACGAGGAGCACGCGCGGCTGAAGGCGCTGGTGCTGCGACTGCGCAACCAGGCCGCGAGCAGCCCCGACATGGCCTCGCGGTACCACGCGATGCAGACCCGCTTCAAGAAGTTCGAGGAGGCCGGCCCGCCGCCGGAGCCGCCGCGCGAGCAGGACATCAAGATGCGGCTCAAGGGCGGGCGCACGGGCGTGCGCGCCCTGACCGTGGAGAACCTGGAGCTGACCGGCCTGATGAAGCCCTTCTCCCTGGAGGTCTTCTACGGGGAGCGGGTCGCGGTCCTCGGCTCGAACGGCTCGGGCAAATCGCACTTCCTGCGTCTGCTGGCCGGTGAGGACGTCAAGCACACCGGTGACTGGAAGCTGGGCGCGCGGGTGGTTCCCGGCCATTTCGCGCAGACCCACGCCCACCCGGAGCTCTTCGGACGGACCCTCGTCGACATCCTGTGGACGGAGGCGGCGAAGCCGCTGGGGCAGGCGATGGGGGCCCTGCGCCGGTACGAGCTGGAGCGCCAGGGCGACCAGCCGTTCGAGAAGCTCTCGGGCGGGCAGCAGGCGCGCTTCCAGATCCTGCTGCTGGAGCTGGCGGGCACCACGGCGCTGCTGTTGGACGAGCCGACGGACAACCTGGACCTGGAGTCGGCGGAGGCGCTGCAGGACGGACTGGAGGCGTACGACGGCACTGTGCTGTGCGTCACGCACGACCGGTGGTTCGCGCGCACATTTGACCGTTACTTGGTCTTCGGTTCGGACGGTGTTGTGCGGGAGACTCAGGAACCCGTCTGGGACGAACGTAGAGTCGAACGCAAGCGCTAGGGGGGGGGCGACCGACCGTGGCCCCCTCGGTCGAGTGAGGGGCAGGCGTCGTGGGGCTGCGGCCTAGCATCTGGCTGATGAAGTGGGAGAACCAGGGCCCGGGGGGCGGGGGTGCCGGGGACCGGGGCCGGGGGGACGGGGGAGCCGGGGGCAGGCTGATCGGCTGGCTGCTCCAGCCGGCCGCCCGGTCCTGGCAGGTGGTCTCCCTCGCGGTGCTGCTCGGGATCGCCGTCTCCACGAGCCTGCGGGCGAACTGGGGCTCCGACAACGCGTTCGTGGTCAAGGCCGCGCAGACGCTGCTGGAGGGCGGGTCCCCGTACGAGGACAAGCGCTTCCTCTACCTGCCCAGTGCCGTGCTCATGGCGGTTCCCGAGGCGCTGCTGCCCCGCGAGGTGCTGCGGTGGCTGCTGCCGCTCGGGATGTCGGGGCTGCTGGGCGTTGGCTGGCTGGCCGCGCTGCGGATATTCGCGGTGCCGCTGCGCTCGCGCTTCGCGGTCGGCGGCCTCGCGGTGTTCGCCCTCGTCTACAAGCCGTACGTCAACCTCGTGCTGATCGGCAACTGGACCGCCATCTCGGCGGCCGCCCTGCCGGTGGCGCTGTTGCTCGCGCAGCGGCGCTCGTGGGGGTCGGCCGGGCTGGTGGTGGGGCTCGCGATCGCGTGCAAGCCGATGCTCGTGCCCCTCGGACTGCTCTTCCTGGTCGCCCGGCGGTGGCGGGCGCTGGCCGCGGCCGTGCTGGTGCCGCTGGGGTTCTCGCTGGCCGGCGCGCTGGTGATGCCGAGCCCGTCGCTGTTCTTCACCAAGACCCTGCCCTTCCTGCTCCAGGGGCAGGACTCGTACGCGCTGCCGTGGGACGCCTCGCCGATCGCCGTGCTGCCGCGGCTGGGCGTGCCGGCGCCGCTGGCGGTGCTGGTGGCCTTCGCGGGAGCCGGGGCGGGCCTGTGGGCGGCCTGGGTGCGGTGGCGGCGGGAGGATGCCGACGGGGGTGAGCTGCGCCTGGTGGAGACGGCCTGCATGGTGATGCTCGCCGCATTCTTGGTGTCGCGGCCGTCCTTCGACCACTACCTGTTGGTGGTCCTGCCGCTGCTGATGGCCTCGGTGGTGCGGCCGGATGCGGCGGCGCGTTCGCCCTGGTTCTGGGCGGTGCTGGGGCCGCAGGTGGCGGGCGTTCCGTGGCCGTCCGAGCTGGAGGCCAAGCGGCGCGCCTTCAAGGACTGCGCCACCCTGTGCGGGCTCGCGTTCGTGCTGGCGCGTCGTGCACTGCGCCCGGAACGGGTTACTCTGGAGCCCGTAACAACTGCGGGGTCCCCACCCAGGACCGAACCGGAGTGCGCCGCGACGCCAGCAGAATCGGCATCGCGGACCGCGTTTTGACCCGTACGGGTCTGCTTGGGTATCCTGCTGGTTTGTTATGCGTATTGGCTTTCTCATTCTCACGTGAAAGGGCCTTGCGCCGGTCCACCGGACCGATGACCAGCAGTTTCACGCGGGTGCGTCCCCGCTGTGAACGAGGGCTGTCGTGATCGTCCGTGGTGACCCTGTCAGGACCTTCCCGTGGGGCTTGCGCCCTTGGGATACCACCACTGAAGAAGCGAAGGCATACGCGTGCGTACGTTCAGCCCCAAGCCCGGCGACATCTCGCGCCAGTGGCTCGTCATCGACGCCCAGGACGTTGTCCTCGGCCGTCTGGCGACCCAGGCCGCTGCCCTCCTGAAGGGCAAGCACAAGCCGACCTACGCCCCCCACATGGACATGGGTGACTTCGTCGTCATCATCAACGCCGACAAGGTGCACCTGTCCGGTAACAAGGCGTCGCAGAAGATGGCGTACCGCCACTCCGGCTACCCGGGCGGTCTCCGCTCGGTGCGCTACGACGACCTCCTGGCGAACAACCCGGAGAAGGCCGTCGAGAAGGCCATCAAGGGCATGCTCCCCAAGAACACCCTGGGCCGTCAGATGCTCTCGAAGCTGAAGGTCTACTCGGGCGACCAGCACCCCCACGCTGCCCAGCAGCCGGTGCCGTTCGAGATCACCCAGGTCGCGCAGTAGTTCCGGCCACCCCCTAAGACGTAGAAAATTCTGAGGAGCATCGTGGCCGAGACCACCGCCGAGACGACCGTCGAAGAGTTCGAGGGCAACGTCGAGGAGTACACCAGCGAGTCTGAGGTCGTCGTCGAGGGCGACTACACCTCCGAGTCCCTTGCCGGTCGCTTCGGCGACCCCCAGCCGGCCGCCGGCCTGGGCCGTCGCAAGAACGCCATCGCCCGCGTCCGGATCGTTCCGGGCACCGGCAAGTGGAAGATCAACGGTCGCACCCTTGAGGACTACTTCCCCAACAAGGTGCACCAGCAGGAAGTCAACGAGCCCTTCAAGCTCCTCGAGCTTGACGGCCGCTACGACGTCATCGCCCGCATCGCGGGTGGCGGCGTGTCCGGCCAGGCCGGCGCCCTGCGCCTCGGTGTGGCCCGTGCGCTGAACGAGGCGGACGTGGACAACAACCGCCCGGCGCTGAAGAAGGCCGGCTTCCTCTCCCGCGACGACCGTGCGGTCGAGCGCAAGAAGGCCGGTCTCAAGAAGGCCCGTAAGGCTCCGCAGTACAGCAAGCGTTAATCTGCGCCTGCTGTTCTGCAACGAAACCGCCCCGGCAGCACTCTCTGTGCTGCCGGGGCGGTTCGTTTACCGCCACAAGCGGCAAATATCTGTCACAAGCGGTCATAATGCGAAGCGCAAACTCGGGAGGACAACAGTGGGACGACTCTTCGGGACGGACGGTGTACGCGGCGTCGCCAACGCGGATCTGACGGCGGAGCTCGCGCTCGGCCTCTCCGTGGCGGCTGCCCACGTACTGGCCGAGGCGGGCACCTTTGAGGGCCACCGGGCGACCGCGGTGGTCGGCCGGGACCCCCGTGCCTCCGGCGAATTCCTGGAGGCCGCGGTCGTGGCCGGCCTCGCGAGCGCGGGCGTGGACGTCCTGCGCGTCGGTGTGCTGCCCACCCCGGCGGTGGCGTATCTCACCGGTGCGCTGGGCGCCGACCTCGGCGTGATGCTCTCCGCCAGCCACAACGCCATGCCCGACAACGGCATCAAGTTCTTCGCGCGCGGCGGCCACAAGCTCGCCGACGAGCTGGAGGACCGCATCGAGTCGACCTACGAGCAGCACCGCACCGGCGCCCCCTGGGACCGGCCCACCGGTTCCGGCGTCGGCCGCGTCTCGGACTACACCGAGGGCTTCGAGAAGTACGTCTCCCACCTCATCGGCGTCCTCCCGAACCGCCTCGACGGGCTGAAGATCGTCCTCGACGAGGCCCACGGCGCGGCCGCGTACGTCTCGCCCGAGGCGTTCGCCCGGGCCGGCGCGGAGATCGTCACGATCGGCGCCGAGCCCAACGGCCTCAACATCAACGACGGCTGCGGCTCCACGCACCTCGGCCTGCTCAAGGCGGCCGTGGTCGAGCACGGCGCCGACTTCGGCATCGCGCACGACGGCGACGCCGACCGCTGCCTGGCCGTGGACGGCTCCGGCGAGGAGATCGACGGCGACCAGATCCTCGCCGTGCTGGCCCTGGCCATGCGCGAGGCCGGTCAGCTCCGCGAGAACACCGTGGTCGGCACCGTGATGTCCAACCTGGGCTTCAAGCTGGCCATGGAGGCCGAGGGCATCCAGGTCGTGCAGACCGGGGTCGGCGACCGCTACGTGCTGGAGTCGATGAAGGAGCACGGCTACGCGCTCGGCGGCGAGCAGTCCGGCCACGTGATCATCCTCGACCACGCGACGACCGGCGACGGCACGCTGACCGGCCTGCTGCTGGCGGCGCGCGTCGCGGCCACCGGCAAATCCCTCGCCGAACTGGCGGGCGTCATGCAGCGGCTGCCGCAGGTGCTCATCAACGTTCCCGACGTGGACAAGTCCCGCGTCACCACCTCCGCCGAGCTGGCCGCGGCGGTCGCCGACGCCGAGCGCGAGCTGGGCACCACCGGGCGGGTGCTGCTGCGCCCCTCCGGTACGGAGCCGCTCGTCCGCGTGATGGTCGAGGCCGCCGACATCGAGCAGGCCCGCTCGGTCGCCGGCCGCCTCGCGGACGTCGTGAAGTCCGCACTGGGCTAGCAACGGCCTACCGGGCTCCGCCCGGCCTGCGTGGCGCACCCGGCTTCCGGACCATCCGGCCCTGCTGGGTGCGCCACAGCAGTTTCCAGCAGATGAGGGTGGCCGTTCCGGCGAGGATGATGCCGCCCAGGTTCAGCGCCAGCTGCACGGCCGAGCCCCACATCTGGGAGAAGTCGCCGTAGCTGAGGGCCACCGCCGCGTTCGCGCCCGCCGGGACGGTGGTGACGGAGATCGCCACGCCCACCAGCGCACCGGCCTTCGCCGAGGTCAGCGACAGCATGCCGGCCACACCCGCGAGGAGCGCCACGACGAAGGAGAACGGGTCGGGCTGCCAGATGAAGCTGGTGTTCGGCCGGGGGTTCTCCAGCATCGCCTCGTCGAACAGACCGAGCGCGGTCATCCCCAGGCTGAAGACCGTCGTCGCCACGATCGCCGCCGTGAAGCCGATGAACAGGGCGAAGAGCGAGCGCCCGGCGAGCCGGGGCTCGCGCTGGACCAGGCCCGTGCAGATGCCGGCGAGCGGCCCGAACTCCGGGCCGACCGCCATGGCGCCCACGATCAGGATCGCGTTGTCCAGGACCACACCGCAGGCCGCGATCATCGTCGCCACGATCATGAAGGCGCTGTAGGTGATGGTGAGGGTGGACTCCTCGTGCGTCGACTCGGCGAGCTGCTCCCAGATCACCGCGTCGGCCGCCTCGCCCGGTGCCTCCTCCTCGGCGTCGTCGGCGCGTGTGGAGATCGACAGGTCGATGTGCTCGACGGCGATCGAACCGGTCTCGCCGATGCCGAGCGAGCGCATCTCCTGGAGCAGTTCGTCGGCCGCCTCGCGGGCGACGTCGCACAGGACGAGATCGCCCTCGGGGTCGCGGGCGGCGTCGGTCAGTACGACCAGATGGGCGGTCCCGACCGTCCGGTCGATCAGCGCTACCACCCGCTCGGTGAGGTGATGTGGGGTGATCATCCGCAGATGCAGCATTTTCGCACCCTAGCGACTGCGCGCTAGAGCTTGCGGAGGCTCAACTTCTGCACCTTGTGATCCGGTCCCTTGCGGACGACGAGGGTGGCCCGGCCGCGGGTGGGCGCCACGTTCTCCAGCAGGTTGGGCCGGTTGATCGTGCGCCACATCGTCTGCGCGTACTCCAGGGCCTCCTCCTCGGAGACCTGCGTGTACTTGCGGAAGTAGGAGAAGGGGTTCTGGAACGCGGTCGCGCGCAGCTTGCGGAAGCGGTTCAGGTACCAGCGCTCGATGTCCTCGGGGCGCGCGTCCACGTACACGCTGAAGTCGAAGTAGTCGGCGAGGGCGACGCGGGTGCGGCCGTCCGTGCCGGGGAGGGCCGGCTGGAGCACGTTGAGGCCCTCGACGATGAGGATGTCCGGGCGGCGGACGACGAGTTCCTCGCCGGGGACGATGTCGTAGATCAGGTGCGAGTAGACCGGGGCGCGCACCTCGTCCTTGCCGGCCTTGATGTCGGCGACGAAGCGGGTGAGCGCGCGGCGGTCGTAGGACTCCGGGAACCCCTTGCGGGAGGTCAGCCCCCGCCGCTGGAGCTCCTTCATCGAGTACAGGAAGCCGTCGGTGGTGACCAGCTCCACGCGCGGGTGCTCGGGCCAGCGGGCCAGCAGGGCCTGGAGCAGGCGCGCCACGGTGGACTTGCCGACGGCGACCGAACCGGCGACCCCTATGACGAAGGGGGTGCCCTGCTGGGCGCCGTGCCCGTTGCCCGCGTCGCCGAGGAAGGTGTTGAGGGTGCCGCGCAGGTTGCTGGTGGCGCCGACGTAGAGGTTCAGGAGCCGGGACAGCGGCAGGTAGACGTCGCGGACCTCGTCGAGGTCGATGACGTCACCGAGGCCGCGCAGCCGCTCCACCTCGTCGGCGGTCAGCGGTAGCGGGGTCCGCTCGCGCAGGGCGCTCCACTCGGCGCGGGTGAGGTCGACGTAGGGCGAGGCCTCGGGGCCCCGGCGGTGTGCGGGGCGCGTGGGGTGCCCGTCCCGGCCGGTGCGCTCCGTTGCGTTGTCCGGCGTGTTGCTTCGTGGCGGCGAAGTGATCACACCGCCATTGTCGGGGCTCCGGGGCGGTTGTGGGTGGTGTGGTCGGTCACGTGTGCAGCAGCAGCGGCCGAAACCCGACGTGGCCCGGCCCGTCCGGCAACGGTTGTACGCCGGGTGGTTTCGATTGGAAATTCCTGGGGTCTCGTCCGGGTCACGATCGGCCGTGATCGCCGCCCGTGGCGACGCAGTGATCCACGGCCCCGTACATTGTTGATCACCGCAGTCACGTCCACGCCCCGCTTCCGGGGCGCGGTTCCGGCTGTGCTGTCGTCGTCGTATCCATGGGGGAGTCTTCTCGTGCGCACCGCTCTTGTCCGTCGTACCGTCCTGACCGCGTCCGCGGTGTCCCTGACCCTGCTGGCCACCGCCTGCGGCTCGGACAAGGCCGACACCAAGGCGGACACCAAGCCGTCCGGGGCCGCATCGTCCGCTCCCGCCGCCGCGGCGGTCAAGGGCAAGACGGACGCCGAGGCCACGGCCCTGGTCGTCACCCAGGCCGATCTGCCGGACCAGATCGTCTCCGCCGAGGGCGCGGCGAAGGCCGCCACCGAATCGGCCGGGGCCACGGTCGACAAGGCCGAGTGCAAGCCGCTGATGCAGGCCCAGTCGGGCCAGAAGGTGGGCACCGCGACCGGCATCGGCCGTACGACGACCAAGGCCAAGCCGAAGGAGGCGGCCGCCGACGCCTCGCCCGAGGACAAGCTGAAGGCGGGCCTGGAGGCGCTCGGCGCCACCCAGACGCTGGTCAGCGTCGGCTCGTACGACGCGAAGGGCGCCGAGGAGGCGTTCGCCGCCCTCAAGACGGCTGCCGCGGCCTGCTCCGGCGGCTACACGGTCACCGAGGGCGGCGAGAAGGTGAAGTACCTCGACGTCAAGCCGGGTGCCGCCGTCACCGCCGGGGACGAGGCCGCCGCCTTCACCCTGACCATGGACCTGGACGACGGCGAGAAGTCCGCCAACCACTTCGTCATCGTGCGCAAGGGCAACGCGCTGGCCACCTTCTACGCCTTCGGCGTGACGGCGGAGCAGCCCAAGACCGTGATCGACGCCCAGGTCAAGAAGCTCGGCTGAGTCCGGCCGTCGAACAGACCGTCAAACCCGCCCCGGCGCACGCGCCGGGGCGGGTTTTTCGTCTTGTTCCGCTACGGGGCAGACGGCCAACTACGGCGTACGCTGCGGCCTATGTGCGGAATTGTGGGTTACGTGGGAGCGCAGTCGGCGCTCGATGTGGTCATCGCCGGACTCAAGCGGCTGGAGTACCGCGGCTACGACTCGGCCGGGGTCGCCGTACTCGCGGACGGCAGCCTGGCGGCCGTCAAGAAGGCCGGGAAGCTCGTCAATCTGGAGAAGGAGCTGGTCGGGCACCCGCTGCCGACCGGATCCACGGGGCTCGGGCACACCCGGTGGGCGACCCACGGCGGGCCCACCGACGCCAACGCCCACCCGCACCTCGACAACTCGGGGCGCGTGGCCGTCGTGCACAACGGCATCATCGAGAACTTCGCCGCGCTCCGGGCCGAGCTGGCCGAGCGCGGTCACCGGCTGGAGTCCGAGACGGACACCGAGGTCGTGGCGCACCTGCTGGCGGAGCAGTTCTCGGCCACCGGCGATCTCGCGGAGGCCATGCGGCAGGTGTGCCGGCGCCTGGAGGGAGCCTTCACCCTGGTCGCCGTGCACGCCGACGAGCCGGACGTGGTGGTCGGCGCGCGCCGGAACTCGCCCCTGGTGGTGGGCGTTGGAGAAGGCGAGAACTTCCTCGCCTCGGACGTGGCCGCGTTCATCGCCCACACGCGGTCCGCGATCGAGCTGGGGCAGGACCAGGTCGTCGAGCTCCGCCGCGAGGGCGTCTCGGTGACCAACTTCGACGGTTCGGTCGCGACCGTGCGGGCGTACCACGTGGACTGGGACGCCTCGGCGGCCGAGAAGGGGGGTTATGACTACTTCATGCTCAAGGAGATCGCCGAGCAGCCGAAGGCCGTCGCCGACACCCTCCTGGGCAGGATCGACGCGAGCGGCTCGCTGACCCTGGACGAGGTGCGCATCCCCGTCTCGGTGCTCAGGGAGGTCGACAAGGTCGTGATCGTGGCGTGCGGTACGGCGTACCACGCGGGCATGATCGCGAAGCTGGCCATCGAGCACTGGACCCGCATCCCGTGCGAGACGGAGCTGGCGAGCGAGTTCCGCTACCGCGACCCGATCCTGGACCAGCGGACGCTGGTGGTCGCGATCTCGCAGTCCGGCGAGACCATGGACACCCTGATGGCGCTGCGGCACGCGCGCGAGCAGGGGGCCAAGGTCCTGGCCGTCTGCAATACGAACGGGTCGACGATCCCGCGCGAATCGGATGCGGTCCTCTACACGCACGCCGGTCCCGAGGTGGCCGTCGCCTCGACCAAGGCCTTCCTGACGCAGCTGGTGGCCTGCTACCTGGTCGCGCTCTACCTCGGACAGGTCCGGGGCACGAAGTGGGGCGACGAGATCGAGGCCGTGATCCGGGAGCTGTCGGACATCGCGGCGGCGGTGGACACCGTCCTGGAGACCATGGAGCCGGTCCGGGCGCTCGCGCGCTCGCTCGCCGACAAGAACACCGTGCTGTTCCTGGGACGGCACGTCGGGTACCCGGTGGCACTGGAGGGCGCGCTCAAGCTCAAGGAGCTGGCGTACATGCACGCCGAGGGCTTCGCGGCGGGCGAGCTCAAGCACGGCCCGATCGCGCTCATCGAGAAGGACCTGCCGGTCGTGGTGGTCGTCCCGTCGCCGCGCGGCCGCTCGGTGCTCCACGACAAGATCGTGTCGAACATCCAGGAGATCCGGGCCCGCGGGGCGCGGACCATCGTGATCGCGGAGGAGGGCGACGAGGCGGTCGTCCCGTACGCCGACCACCTGATCCGGATCCCCGCGACGCCGACGCTGCTCCAGCCGCTGGTGGCGACGGTGCCGTTGCAGGTGTTCGCGTGCGAACTGGCGACGGCGCGCGGCAACGAGGTGGACCAGCCGCGTAATCTCGCCAAGTCGGTGACCGTGGAGTAGTAGTCGGCCAGTGGAGTTGTCGTTGTGATTATCGGCGTCGGGATCGACGTAGCGGAGATCGAGCGGTTCGGGGCGGCGCTGGAACGCACGCCGAACCTGGCCGGACGGTTGTTCGTCGACGCCGAGTTGACGCTGCCGAGCGGCGAGCGGCGCGGGATCGCCTCGCTCGCCGCGCGGTTCGCCGCCAAGGAGGCCCTCGCCAAGGCGCTCGGCGCGCCCGCCGGCATGCTGTGGACCGACGCCGAGGTCTACGTCGAGGACAGCGGGCAGCCGCGGCTGCGGGTGTCCGGGACGGTCGAGGCGCGGGCGCTGGCGCTGGGCGTGAAGTCCTGGCACATCTCGCTCAGCCACGACGCCGGTGTCGCCTCCGCCGTGGTGATCGCAGAGGGTTAGTCCATGCGTACTGCTTACAGCGTGGAGACCGTACGGGCCGCCGAGCGGGAGCTGATGGCCCGGCTCCCCGAGGGCGCCCTGATGCAGCGGGCGGCCGCCGGCCTGGCCGCCGCGTGCGCCGGACTGCTGCGGCGGACCCGCGGCGGGGTCTACGGGGCCCGGGTCGTCCTGCTCGTCGGCCCCGGGGACAACGGCGGCGACGCGCTGTACGCGGGCGCCCGGCTGGCCCGGCGCGGGGCCGCCGTGACGGCCGTGCCGATGGACCCCGAGCGGATGCACCCGGGCGGGCTGGCCGCGCTGCGGGCCGCCGGGGGACACCTCGCGCGAGCCGTCCCGCAGCGGGCGGACCTCGTACTGGACGGGCTGCTCGGGATCGGCGGGCGGGGCGGGCTGCGCCCGGCGGCCGCGGCGCTGGTGGAGCGGATCCCGCCGGGGGTCCCCGTGGTCGCGGTGGACCTGCCCAGCGGGGTCGACGCGGACACCGGAGAGGTGGCGGGTCCGGCCGTGCGCGCCGACGTGACGGTGACTTTCGGTGCGTACAAGCCCGGCCTGCTGATCGACCCCGGGGCCTCGCGGGCGGGCGCGGTGCACCTCGTCGACATCGGGCTGGAACTGCCGTCGCCGGAGGTGGAGGCCCTCCAGCACGCGGACGTGGCGGGGCTGCTGCCGGAGCCGACGGCGACGAGCGACAAGTACCGGCGGGGCGTGGTCGGGATCGTCGCCGGGTCCGTGCAGTACCCGGGCGCGGCGGTGCTGGCCGTGGCGGGAGCGCTGCGGGGCGGTGCGGGCGCGGTGCGGTACGTGGGGCCGGCGGCGGAGGCGGTGCTCGCCCACTACCCCGAGACGCTGATCGGGCCCGGCCGGGTACAGGCGTGGGTGGTCGGCCCGGGGCTGGGCGAGGGCCGCGTCGGGGAGGTCGCCCAACTGCTGGCGGGCGACACGGCGGTGCTGGTCGACGCGGACGGACTGCGCGGGCTGGACGCGCGGGCGCTGCGGGCCCGGAGCGCCCCCACCCTGCTGACCCCGCACGCGGGTGAGGCGGCGGCGCTGCTGGGGGTGGAGCGGCGGGCGGTGGAGGCGGGCCGGCTGGACGCGGTACGGGCGTTGGCGCAGCGGTACGGGGCGGCGGTGCTGCTGAAGGGTTCGACGACGCTGGTCGCCTCGGGCGGCGGAGCCGTTCGGGTGAATCCGACCGGCACCCCGTGGCTGGCCACCGCCGGCAGCGGGGACGTGCTGTCCGGGCTGGCGGGCTCCCTGTTGGCGGGTGGGCTGTCGGGGGCGGACGCGGGGGCGGTGGGCGCGTACCTGCACGGCCTGGCGGCCCGCCGCGTCGGGGGCCCGCTCCTGGCCCAGCAGGTGGCCGAGGCCCTCCCGGAGGCCTGGCGGGACACCCGCCACCCCTGATGCCGCCCTGCACCGCCGCTGCGTGGGGCCGGCGAACCCGGCCCTCCGGCGTTTGAGGAGCGGGGCCTGGGGCGGAGCCCCGGGAAACGGTGAAAGGGCGGGGCGGGGAGAGGCTCCGCGCAGCGGCCGCAGGTCCGCCGCGCCGACCGCCGGGCGTCGCGGGCCCGGCAAGATCCGAAAGAGATGGCCTAGCCCCCGCAGGGCCCGGTGGGGATTCTGAGAGACTGGGGGCGATGAACGAGACAGCGACGCGCGTGTACGCCGAGATCGATCTTGACGCCGTACGGGAGAACGTGCGCGCACTGCGCGAGCGGGCGCCCGGGGCAGAGTTGATGGCCGTGGTCAAGGCGAATGCCTACGGGCACGGGGCCCTGGAGTGCGCCAAGGCCGCGCAGGAGGCCGGTGCCACCTGGCTCGGGGCCGCCACGCCCGACGAGGCCCTCGCGCTCCGCGCCGCCGGGATCCAGGGGCGCCTCATGTGCTGGCTCTGGACGCCGGGCGGGCCCTGGCGGGAGGCCGTCGAGGCCGATCTCGACGTCTCCGTCAGCGGAATGTGGGCCCTCGACGAGGTGTGCGGTGCCGCCCGCGCGGCGGGCCGCACCGCACGCATCCAGCTCAAGGCCGACACCGGCCTCGGCCGCAACGGCTGCCAGCCCGCCGACTGGGAGGCGCTGGTCGCGGCGGCCGTCGCCGCCCAGGCCGAGGGGATCGTCAAGGTCACCGGCGTCTGGTCGCACTTCGCCTGCGCCGACGAGCCCGGGCACCCCTCGATCCAGCTCCAGCTGGCCGCCTTCCGCGACATGCTCGCGTACGCCGAGAAGGCGGGCGTCGAGCCCGAGGTCCGGCACATCGCCAACTCGCCGGCCACCTTGACCCTGCCCGAGTCCCACTTCGACCTGGTGCGCTGCGGGCTGGCCGTCTACGGGGTCTCTCCCGCCCCTGAGCTCGGCACCCCGGCCCAGCTGGGCCTGCGGCCCGCGATGACCCTCAAGGCCTCCCTGGCGCTGGTCAAGACGGTCCCCGCCGGGCACGGGGTGAGCTACGGCCACCACTACGTCACCGACGCCGAGACGACCCTCGCGCTGGTCCCCGCCGGCTACGCCGACGGCCTCCCGCGGCAGGCCTCGGGCCTCGGCCCGGTGCTCATCGGCGGCAAGATCCGCCACGTCGCCGGGCGCGTCGCGATGGACCAGTTCGTGGTCGACTTGGAAGGAGACCACGCCCGCGCCGGTGACGAGGCCGTCATCTTCGGGGACGCGGAACGCGGTGAACCGACCGCCGAGGACTGGGCACGGGCAGCGCACACGATCGCGTATGAGATCGTCACCCGTATCGGTGCACGTGTGCCCCGGGTGTACCTGGGCGGCTGAGCGGAGTGAGGGCGGCGGCGTGAGCGAGAACTGGCGCAAGGCCGGCTGGGCCGGCGCCGCCATCGGCGTGATAGCCGCGGGCGCGGCGGCCGGTGTCGCGGTCGAACGGATCACCGTGGGGCGCGGCATGCGGATGAAGGCACGCCTGGCACTCGACGCGGCCGGGGACTACGGGTCCCTGCGCGGCGCCGAGGGAATCTGCCGGGCCGAGGACGCCACCGAGCTCTACTACGAGGTCGACGAGCTCCCCGAGGACGGCAAGCGGCGGCGGCTGCGGCGCAAGGCCGAGCCCCAGGCCACCGTGGTCTTCTGCCACGGCTACTGCCTCGGCCAGGACTCCTGGCACTTCCAGCGCGCCGCGCTGCGCGGCGTGGTCCGGGCGGTCTACTGGGACCAGCGCAGCCACGGCCGCAGCGCCCGCGGTCTCGCCCAGGCGGACGGCGAGGCGGTGAGCATCGACCAGCTCGGCCGGGACCTGAAGGCCGTCATCGATGCGACCGCCCCCGAGGGGCTGCTGATCCTGGTGGGTCACTCGATGGGCGGAATGACCATCATGGGATTCGCCGAGCAGTACCCCGAGATCGTCCGCGACCGCGTCGTCGGCGTGGCCCTGGTCGGCACCTCCAGCGGTCGCCTCGACGAGGTGACGTACGGGCTCCCGGCCGCCGGCATGGGGGCCGTGCGCCGGCTCCTGCCGGGCGTGCTCAAGGCGCTCGGCTCGCAGGTGGAGCTGGTGGAGAAGGGCCGGCGGGCCACCGCGGACCTCTTCGCCGGAATGATCAAGATGTATTCGTTCGGTTCCCGGGACGTGGATCCGGGCGTCGCGCGGTTCGCGGAGCGGCTGATCGAGGCCACGCCCATCGACGTGGTCGCCGAGTTCTACCCGGCCTTCCAGACCCACGACAAGACCTCCGCGCTCCAGCTGTTCGCGGACCTGCCGGTCACGGTCATGGCCGGGGACAAGGACATGATCACCCCGCCCGCGCACAGCGTCGCCATCAAGGAGGCGCTCCCCGGCGCCGACCTCGTGGTCCTGGAGTCCACCGGGCACCTGATGATGCTGGAACGCCCGGAGACCGTGACGCGGCTGCTCACCGAGCTGCTGGCGCGCACCGGGGCGGCGGCCCTCCCCGCAGCGACTAACGTTGGCGGGCATGGAAGAAGTACCGCTGGAAGCACAGCGCAGCCAGGCACCGGCACCTGAGGCCGCGGCCGGCGCGGAGACCCGGATCACCATCGACTCCCCGGACGCGATGCAGGAATTGGGCCGCAGGATCGCCGCCCTGCTGCGCCCCGGCGACCTCGTCCTGCTGACCGGCGAGCTGGGCGCGGGCAAGACCACGCTCACCCGGGGCCTCGGCGAGGGCCTGGGCGTGCGCGGGGCCGTGACCTCGCCGACCTTCGTGATCGCCCGGGTGCACCCCTCACTGACCGGCGGACCGGCGCTGGTGCACGTGGACGCGTACCGCCTGGGCGGCGGGCTGGACGAGATGGAGGACCTGGACCTCGACGTCTCGCTGCCCGAGTCCGTGGTGGTCGTGGAGTGGGGCGACGGCAAGGTGGAGGAGCTCTCCGACGACCGGCTGCACGTGGTGATCGCGCGGGCGGTCGGTCACGAGGAGGTCCTGGACGACGTGCGGGAGGTCCAGGTGCGCGGGGTCGGTTCGCGCTGGAGCGCAGGGGCCGGGCTGGACGCCCTCGCCGGCGCCCTCTCGGAGTAAACGTACCGACAACTCGTCGGCAAGATATTGCGCTGTCGGCTGCCCTCGTGGTGACATGGTACCGAGAGTTTCTTAGGTATGCCTAAGTACGGTGTCCCGGGTCCAGGAGGCAGCCATGTCGGCACCAGCAGGAGCACATCGCGAACCCCGCCCGTCCACCGTCTCCATGTGGACGCTCCTCGCCGCCGGCGTGGCCGCCACCGCCGTCTCCACACCGCCCGCGCGGGAGTACGCCACGGCCCCGGCCGGGCCCGCCGACACCGCACGCGAAGAGGCCGCTCCGGAGTCCGAAGCGGCCTAGGCCCTGTCGCCGTGCGAGCGGTGCCCCGTCACCCGGTCGGGTGAAGCGTGGGGGAGTCCGTCAGATCCGTCGGATCCGTCAGGGGACGACGACGACCTTCGACGCGATCGTCGCGAAGGCCCACATCGCGTCGCCGTCGGCACGGCTCATGCGGATGCCGCCGGTCTTCTTGTTCGGGTCGGGCTCCGGCATCGCACCGTCCGTACGGGCGCTGAAACCGACCGCCACGCCCTCCGCGGTGGCGAACCGCACGACGTGCTCGATCGGCACGCCGTCCGAGCCGGTGACCGCACCCGAGCGCGACCCGACCGTGTAGCTGCCCGGCTTCGGGTGCACCGTGCTCGGCATCACCGCGAACGACTTCGGCGGCTGCGCGGGGTCGCCGACCAGCCACACCCGCTTCTGGCCCACCGAGTACACGACGCGCACCCCGGTGCCGGAACCCTCGGGCACGGCCGCCGGCTTCGCCGGGTCCTGCTTGGCGGCCGGGCTCGCGGCGGGGGCCGGTTCCTGCACGGCGGCCTTCGGGGGACGCGCGGGCGCCGTGGCGGAAGCCTGGTAGCCGAGGAAGCCGACGACGGCCACTGCCGCGGCGGTGAGCCCGGCCACGATTCCCGAGCTGCTGCGTGCCACCTTGCTCCACCTTTCCGCGCCGACCGATACCACGTCAGGTACCCCGTCGAAAGGTAGCAGCCGCCCTGCTCCCAGACCGGCCGCGAGGGGTGCGGCCGCCGGAGTCGTAGGCTGTTCGCGTGCTCTTGCTCGCCGTAGATACCGCCACGCCCGCCGTCACCGTCGCCCTGCACGACGGTGAGTCCGTCGTCGCCGAGTCGAACCAGGTCGACGCCCGCCGCCACGGGGAGCTCCTGCTGCCCTCCGTGGACAAGGTCCTCGCCGAGGCCGGGGTCACGCTCGAAGCCGTCACCGGCGTCGTCGTCGGTGTCGGCCCCGGCCCCTACACCGGGCTGCGCGTCGGCCTCGTCACCGCCTCCACCTTCGCCGCCGTGCTGGGCGTGCCCGTGCACGGCCTGTGCACGCTCGACGGCCTCGCGTACGCCGCCGGGGCAGCCGGCATCGAGGGCCCCTTCACCGTCGCCACCGACGCGCGGCGCAAGGAGGTCTACTGGGCCCGGTACGAAGACCCGCGCACGCGCGTCGGCGAGCCCGCCGTGGACCGCCCGGCCGACATCGCCGAGCAGGTCGCGGGCCTGCCCGCGGTCGGCCAGGGCGCGCTCCTGTACCCCGAGGTCTTCCAGGACGCCCGGGGCCCCGAGCACCAGTCGGCCGCGGCGCTGGCCTCGCTGGCCGCGGAACGACTGGCCGCAGGCCTGGAGTTCCTGCCTCCGACCCCCCTCTACCTGCGCCGGCCCGACGCCCAGGTGCCCAAGAACTACAAGGTGGTCACCCCGCAGTGACCCCGGCGACCCCCCACACCGTGCGCGAGATGCGCTGGTGGGACATCGGGCCCGTGCTGGAACTGGAGCACGAGCTGTTCCCCGAGGACGCCTGGTCCGCCGGGATGTTCTGGTCCGAACTCGCCCACGCCCGCGGCCCGCAGGCCACGCGCCACTACGTCGTCGCCGAGGACGCGGCGGGCCGGCTGGTGGGCTACGCCGGACTGGCGGCCGCCGGCGACCTGGCCGACGTACAGACCATCGCGGCCGCGCGCGACCAGTGGGGGACCGGGCTCGGCGCCCGGCTCCTGACCGACCTGCTGCGCGCCGCCACCGCGTTCGAATGCGCCGAGGTGCTGCTGGAGGTGCGGGTGGACAACACCCGCGCCCAGAAGCTCTACGAGCGCTTCGGCTTCGAGCCCATCGGCTTCCGGCGCGGCTACTACCAGCCCGGCAACGTCGACGCGCTCGTCATGCGACTGACCGACCCCGCACAAGCACGAACTGAGAGCAGTGAGAGCAATGGCTGACGAACCGCTCGTCCTCGGCATCGAGACCTCCTGCGACGAGACCGGCGTCGGCGTCGTCCGCGGCACCACCCTGCTCGCGGACGCGATCGCGTCGAGCGTCGACGAGCACGCCCGCTTCGGCGGCGTCGTGCCCGAGGTGGCCTCGCGGGCCCATCTGGAGGCGATGGTCCCCACCATCGACCGCGCCCTGAAGGAGGCCGGGGTCAGCGCCCGCGACCTCGACGGCATCGCCGTCACCGCGGGTCCCGGCCTCGCCGGGGCGCTGCTCGTGGGCGTCTCGGCGGCCAAGGCCTACGCGTACGCGCTCGGCAAGCCGCTGTACGGGGTCAACCACCTCGCCTCCCACATCTGCGTGGACCAGCTGGAGCACGGGCCGCTGCCGGAGCCGACGATGGCGCTGCTGGTGTCCGGCGGGCACTCCTCGCTGCTGCTGGCCCCGGACATCACCTCCGACGTACGGCCGCTCGGCGCGACCATCGACGACGCGGCGGGCGAGGCCTTCGACAAGATCGCGCGCGTGCTCCAGCTGGGCTTCCCCGGCGGTCCGGTCATCGACCGGCTCGCACGCGAGGGCGACCCGAAGGCGATCAACTTCCCGCGCGGGCTGACCGGGCCGCGCGACGCCGCGTACGACTTCTCCTTCTCCGGGCTCAAGACGGCCGTCGCCCGCTGGATCGAGGCGAAGCGGAACGCGGGCGAGGACGTCCCGGTGCGCGATGTGGCGGCGTCCTTCCAGGAGGCCGTGGTGGACGTGCTGACGCGCAAGGCGATCCGGGCGTGCAAGGACGAGGGCGTCGACCACCTGATGATCGGCGGCGGCGTCGCGGCCAACTCCCGACTGCGCTCGCTGGCGCAGGAGCGGTGTGACGCCGCGGGGATCGTGCTGCGCGTGCCGCGGCCGAAGCTGTGCACGGACAACGGCGCGATGGTCGCGGCGCTGGGCGCGGAGATGGTCAAGCGGAACCGTCCCGCGTCGGACTGGGACCTGTCGGCGGACTCCTCGCTGCCGGTGACGGACCCGCACGTGCCGGGTACCGCGCACACGCACGAACACGGCCACGGCCACGGCCACACCCACGATCACGACCACGTGCACGAACTGAGCAAGGACAACCTGTACTCGTGAGCACCGTCGCGCTGATGTGGGAGGCCCGGGCCGCACACGACCGGGGCAACGAACTGCTGGAGTGGGCCCGCGCCCAGGTCCTCGCCCGGGAGCCGGTGCGCCGCGAGGTGTTCCGGGCCCCGCAGGACCGGGTCCTCGTGATCACCTGGTGGGAGGCCGCCGAGGGCGTGGCGGCCGACCTCCCCGAGCTGCCCGAACCCGCGGCCGACCTGATCACGCGGGCGGTGCACCGCTGGCGGTTCGAGTCGGTGGAGGTCGACGGAGCCTGACCGCCTCCGGCGGCCCGGATCCGTACCGCCGTGCGGGGGGCACCGCTGAACCCGTACGGCCGGCCCGGCCCCGCTCGGCGGGTCGCTGCCCGCCCCGTACGCCCCGCCCGGCCGGGCCGGTGACCGCCCGATCAGCACCGCACCCGTACGGCCCGCCCGGCCGCCGCCGGAGGCGCACTGCCGGTCCGGTGACCGTCTGATCCGCGCGGCCCGGCTCGTAGCGCCGGACCCGCACCTCACCGGCCGGGCGTCGCCGCAGGCGGTACGGCAGGCGGTACGGCCGGGGCGCCGATGAGCATCGAGGGAGCCCCCGCCACCCGGGTCAGGAAGACGGTCGCGGAGTTCGGCCCCTGCGGCTTGACCTTCTTGCGCAGCTCCTCGGGCTCGATCGCCGAGCCGCGCTTCTTCACGGTCAGGATCCCGACCCCGCGCTCGCGCAGCAGCGCCTTCAGCTTCTTCAGGCCGAAGGGCAACACGTCGGTGATCTCGTACGCCGTCGCGTACGGCGTCGCGCGCAGCTCGTCGGCGGTGATGTAGGCGATGGTCGGGTCGATCAGCCGGCCGTCCAGCTGCCCGGCGACCTCGGCGACGAGGTGGGCCCGGATGACGGCGCCGTCGGGCTCGTAGAGCCAGCGCCCGACCGGCCCGGCCTGCGGATCGGGCAGCGGATCGGCGGTGTGCAGCCCGCGCGGCCCGGGGAGCAGGGTGGCGCGCACGCTGCCCGGCGCGGTCCCGAACCAGAGCACGGCCTCCTTGACGTCCCCCTGGTCAGAGATCCACTCGGCCTCGGCCTCTGCGGGCACGGCCTCGTGCGGGATCCCGGGGGCGATCTTGATGGCGGCGTACTTCGCCGCACGGGCCGTCTCCACCGCCCACGACAGCGGCGGCGAGTACGACTCCGGGTCGAAGATCCGGCCGCGCCCCCCGCGCCGGGCCGGGTCGATGAAGACGGCGTCGTAGCCGGCGGTGTCGACCTCCGTCACGTCCGCCTCCCGGACCTCGATCAGGTCCGCCAGCCCCAGTGCCTCGGCATTGGCCCGCGCGACGGCGACCGTGAGCGGGTCGTGGTCCACCGCGAGCACCCGGATGCCGAGCCGGGCCAGGGCCAGGGCGTCGCCGCCGATGCCGCAGCACAGGTCCGCAAGGCTCCGCACGCCGAGGGCGGCGAGCCGCTCGGCCCGGTACGAGGCCACGGACGCGCGGGTGGCCATCTCACCACCGCCGGGCGTGAAGTACATCCGGAACGCGTCCTCGGCGCCGAACTTCGCCACGGCGCGCTGCCGCAGCCGCGCCTGCCCGAGCGCGGCGGAGACCAGGGCGGCGGGGTGCTCGCGGCGCAACCGGGTGGCGACGGCCAGCTCCTGGGAGGGGTCGTAGTCGCGGAGCGAGTCGAGGAGGGCCCGGCCCTCGGGGGCGAGCAGGGCGGCGAAGTCTTCGGGGGTCACGGGTCCATTGTCGGCGACGGTCCGGCCCGGGGGCGGCGCGGGCGGGACCGGAGGAGGATGGGGAGGGGGTGGGGGAGCGGGCCCTGCGGTGGACCCTGTGGGCCAGTCGAAGGAAGGTCCGGCCGCGTTCGCGGTGTCTTCCGGGGAGTCCGTGTGTCGGGTGCCAAGATGCGCTGCTATGCAGCTAGTACGACAAAAGGGAAATAAGTCGCAACAAGGTCACCGGTACGCGGCGGGTCCGCGCGGCCGGTTCGGGGTGGCCGTCGCGGCCCTGCTCGTCGCCGCCCTGGGAACGGCGTGCGGCTCCGGGGACTCCGGGCCGGACAAGGCCGCGAAGGCGAAGGCCGCGGAGGCGGGAGCCGCGGGCGCGCTGAGCGCCGCCGAGAAGGCCAAGGCGGCCCAGCAGGCGCGCGTCGTCGCGGCGAAGAAGTGGGGGCTGCGCAAGACCCCGCTCGTCGCCCCGCCGGCGCCGAAGCAGAAGCCCGAGATCCACACGCGCGACGGATTCGAGGTGGAGGACCAGGAGGAGTACCCGAACGTCTTCACCACGGTCCCGACGGAGGACAAGGTCGTCTTCCTGACCATCGACGACGGCTCGGAGAAGGACCCCGAGTTCCTGAAGATGATGCAGGAGCTCAAGATCCCGTACACGGCCTTCCTCAGCGACTACGTCGTACGGGACAACTACCCGTACTTCAAGCAGATGCAGGCCGCGGGCGTCACCCTGAACAACCACACGCTCAACCACCGCTACATGCCGGGCCTCTCGTACGAGCAGCAGCGCGAGGAGATCTGCGGCCAGCAGGACACGATCCAGAAGCAGTTCGGCAAGCGGCCGACCCTCTTCCGGCCGCCGTACGGCAACTACAACCAGGACACGCTGCGCGCGGCGAAGTCCTGCGGCATCAAGGCGGTCCCGCTGTGGAACGCGGAGGCGTTCACCAACCGCATGGACTACCGGGAATGGGACCGCGACCTGCACCCCGGTGACATCATCCTCACGCACTTCCGCGGCAAGGAGGACTGGAAGGGCACGATGCCTGACATGATCCGTCATGTCATGAAGACCGTCACGGACAAGGGATACGCCGTGGCTCGCCTGGAGGACTATCTGTGAAGCACGCGCGCCGGTTGGTAGCCGGAACGCTGGCGGCCGGCGCGCTCGCGCTGTCCCTGACGGGGTGCGGGGACAGCGCGGCCCCCACTGAGCGACTGGCCGGCAAGACGGCGCAGCCGACGCCGGAGGCCGGTGGCGCCACGCCGTCGACGGCGTCGCCGTCCCCGGCGCCGGGGGGCGCCTCCGACGAGGCGTACAAGAAGTGGGGCCTGACGGCCCCCCTCCAGTACGCGCCCAAGCCGGCCCAGAAGCCGCAGCTCCCGAAGCCGGGCCCGGGCAAGGTCCCGGTGATAGACCGAATACCCGTCCCGGCGGACGACAAGGTCGTCTTCCTGACCTTCGACGACGGCGCGGAGAAGGACCCCGAATTCCTGAAGATGGCGGCCGACCTCAAGCTGCCGATCAGCATGTTCCTCACGGACAGCGTGGCTTCGTCGGACTACGGGCACTTCGAGAAGATCCGCGACAACGGCTCGGCGAGCACGATAAACAACCACACGCTGACGCACCCGAATCTGCGGACCCTCTCCTTCGAGGCGCAGAAGAAGGAGATATGCGGCCAGCAGGAACGCCTGGAGAAGCGCTTCGGCAAGCGCCCGCCGCTCTTCCGCCCGCCCTTCGGCAACTACAACGACGACACCCTCCGGGCGGCCTCGGAGTGCGGAGTCTCGTCCCTGGTGCTGTGGCGGGTCTCGATGCAGATCAACAACTTCCAGTACGCCGAGGGATCCGCCCTCAAGCCGGGCGACATCGTCCTCGCCCACTTCCGCGGCCCCAGTGAGCTCAAGGGCACCACGGAAACCCAGATGACGACGCGCATGCTCCAGCGCATCCAGGAACAGGGCTACCGCATCGGCCGCCTGGAGGACTACCTGTAGGGGCGGCTCCGGGGCGGGGTTCCGGTGGTGCGGGGGCCGTTGCAAACCCCTCGGAGGCGGCGTCCCGAAGGTGTGATGATGACGACCATGGCTATCGATTCAGTGGTCGTACGGCAGCGTGTCGAAGATCTGGACGCGGCTGTGCCCTTCTACGAGAAGTTGACCGGAAGCACGGCGGCGCGGTTCGCCTTCGCCGGAGTCACCCTGGCGAGCGTCGGCCCCTTCCTCCTGTTCGCCGGACCCGACGAGGCGGTGCAGCGGGTCGCGGGCGTGGCGGCGACGCTCGCCGTCCCCGACCTGAACGCCGCGGTCGAGGAAGCCGAAGCGGGGGGAGCCGTCACCGTGATGCCCATCCAGCCCACCCCGAACGGTCACCGAGCGGTGCTGCGGCACCCCCATGGCGGTGTCTACGAGTACGTCGGTCCGTGACCTCGCGTCCTTCGGAACCTAGGCGGAGGCGACGACCTTCCCCGCGGTGACCTGGGGCGGGTTGGGCAGGAACCGGGCCAGGTTGTCGCGGACGAAGAGCGCAGCCCTCTCGACCGACTCGTCGGCGCCCGCACGGTCCCGGAAGACGCTGGTGGACACCATCACCCCGCCCCCGGCATCGACCCAGAAGTACGCCACGAACCCGGGGACCTGACGCATGATCGGCACGAACCCCTCGTCGACGATGCGTCCGGCCTCGGCCGGGTCGGTCACGCCTTCGTAGCGCCGGACAGCTGCGTACATGGTGATCTCCTCAACGGTGCTCGACGTCCGTCGTTGCGAAGAGGGCGTACCCGGACCGGCAGGTACATGGCTCGCGCGGGCCCGGCAATCACCCTTTAGGGTGCGGCCATGGACGCCGCCGTACTCCACCGCAGGACCACCATGCACGACGAGTGCGTGCCGCCGAAGCTCGTCGACCGGCTCCTCGCCCTCGGGCACACCGAAGTGGTGCGCGGGCTGGCCCTGACGGAGGACGGCGACTGGTTCTGCGCCCGCGCCTGGGCACGCCTGCTGGCCGGCCGGGGCGCGCTGGCCGAGGCCCTGGAGGTACTGGCCCCCTACGTCGACACCGGCTGGTGGACGGCGACCGCCGAAGCCGCGCGGCTGCTGGACGCCGGGGGTCGCGGTGAGGAGGCCATCGCCCTCGTGCGCCCCTTCGCCCCGAACGGCGAGCGGTCGGCCCTGCCCGAACTGGCCCTGCTGCTGGCGCGGCACGGGCAGGGCGAGGAGGCGTACGAACTGCTCCTGCCGCACGTCACCGACTGGCTCATCGCCGAGGCCCTGGTCGAGGTGGGCGTCGGGCTGGGACGCGGCGAGGAGGTCGCTGCGCTGCTGGAGGCCCGCCTGGCCCCCGGGAACTCGTGCCCGCGGTGCGGCAGTCCGGAATGCGGCCAGCCGTACAGGGAGCCGTCCAACGCGGTGAACCTGCTCGCATCCGTGCGCGAGAAGCAGGGGCGCACGGACGAAGCGATCGCGGTGCTGCGCTCGTACGGACCCATCGTCGTCAACAACCGTGACCCGCTGGCCGACCTGCTGGCCCGCCACGACCGGATCGACGAGCTCCGCGCCTACGCGGGCACGCCGGAAGCCGTCCGGCAGCTCGCGGAGCTGCTGGAGGAGCGCGGCGACGTGGCGGGCGCGGTCGACGCCTACCGCGAGCACATGGACGAGGACCGCTGGCACACGTCGTACCTGCTCGCGGAACTCCTGGCCAGGCACGGGCGGGGCGCCGAGGCCATCGACGTCGTGCGCGCGCTGGACAGTGCCGAGGACTGGGTCGTGGACCAGCTGTGCAAGCTGTTCGCCGCCGAGGGCCGCGCGGAGGAGGGCCTCGCCCACCTCGACGCGCTCAAGGCCCGGCGGGGCCGGGAGGAGTGGGAGCTGTACCGGCTGCGCGGTCCCCTCCTGGCCGCGTGCGGCCGACTCGACGAAGTGGTGGCGCAGGCCCTCGCCCACCCCGAGGGCAGGACCCCGTACGCACTGGAGGGCCTGGCCCACCTGCTGATCGACGCCGGACGCCCGGAAGAAGCGGTCGCCCTGCTGGACACGGACCGCCTGGACCACCGGTGGACCCTCGGCCCGGTTCTGGTGGAGCTGGGCCGCGTCGAGGAGGCCGTCACGCTCCTGCGGACCCCGCGCCCCCAGACCCCGCCCCCCGAGCCGGTCGGCTACAGCGACTGCCCGCCCTTTTAGGCGTCGAAGTCGTACTCCAGCACGTACGAAGCGGAGTCCAGCGTCATCTCGTTGACCTCGACGACCCGCCCACCCCCGGCGAATGCGGTACGCACGACCTGGATGACGGGCGTCCCCATGGAAAGCGCGAGCCGCTCGGCCTCGTCGGCCGACGGCATCCGGGACCGCACTTCCTCCCGGAAACGAACGGGCTCATGCCCCAGCTCTGACAGCCGCGCGTACGTCCCGCCGGGACCGGTGTCGACCTGGGTCATGGCGGAGTCCCCGACGATGTCCGCCGGCAGGTACGACACCGCGAACAGCACGGGCTTGCCGTCCAACACGAAGCGACGGCTGCGCACCCACACCTGAGTCCCCGCCGGAACGTCGAGCGCGTCGCAGACGCGGTCGTCCGCTTCGTTCGCACGCACCTCGATCTGGTCGACGACCAGCTCTCGATCCTCGGAATCGGCGGACCAGATGGACCGCCCCGATCCCCACTGCTCCTGCGCCAGCCGCTGGATACCGCGCCGCCGCAGGGGCTTGAACGCCCGGACGAAGACGCCGGCACCCTTCCGGGCCTCCGCGAGTCCTTCGTTCTGCAGTACGCCGAGGGCCTGACGCGCGGTCATCCGCGCGACTTCATAGGTGGCCATGAGGTCGTTCTCACCCGGCAGCCGGTCGCCCGGACCGTACTCGCCCGCCTGGATCGCCGACCTGAGCGCATCGGCGATCCGCTGGTATTTCGGCTGACGGGCGCTGCCCTGGCTGGTCATGGAACCGATCACTCCTTCTCCTCTCTAGACACCCTAGGGCCAGAGGTGGGGCACCGCACGCACCAGCATCGGGCCCGCTTACGCGACATCTCTAGAGATCTATTGACGGATTGGGGTGATGTCGGCTGTAGTGGATACATCTCTAGAGAGGTCACTTGAGGGTGGTCTCGTGAGTGAGGAGTGATCTGTATGCCGCAGCACCGTGATGTCTTCACCGTCGATACGGGCGACACGCTTCCGGTGAGGGTGGCTGCCATATGCGAGCCCAGTGACGATCTGCTCGGGCGGGCGCTGATCGGCTGGGAGCGCTTCCTCAGCACACTGCGAGGAGTGCCAGATGAGTGAGCGGTACGAATACGTGCCGCACCGCCTCCTGCGCCGCCGTGTCCGCGACATCGCGTCTGGTGTCGAGGGTGAGCTGATGGCCGTGGTCAATGAGAACGTCTCGGATGCCCGCACCGACACTGGGTGGAACTGGCGTACATCCGTAGCGCGTCCGGGTGCGAATTCACCACCTCCGTCGCCAATGTCGAGCCCGCCGAGTGAGGCCACCCCGCGAAGACCGTGATCAGCCCGGGACGGCCGTCGGGCGCGGGCGAGCGCCGGACCGAGGCCGTGGGCGGCCCATGCCCGACCCAAGACGGCCGTCGGACGCCGAGGAGTGAGGGGCGCGTAGCGATGTGGTGCGCCCACCGACCCCGGCCCGGGTCTGGACGGGCCCGTCTCTCGGTCGTGGCTCTTCGCGCCCGACCGGGCCGGGCATCTCCGGCCTCCGCGTCCCTGAAAAGGAACGCCCGGCCCGTTCCTTCGGGGGTTTCCCGGCAGTCTTCGTATCTCCGGGGCGGGGCGGTCGGTCAAGGGTGGCCGGAGGCCATCGCGAAGCGACGCGACGACGAAGGAGGAGCGCCCTTGAGGGACCGGCCCGACACGGAAGGACGATGGGACTGACGGGAAACCCCCAGCACATCCCTGATGCCGACCGAGTGGCTCCCTCCCTCCCTCCCTCCCTCCCGCCCGCCACGGCCGGCCGCCCCGCCCCTACACCCGGACCACCGGCGTGATCGTCGTTTCCACCGGGCCGTGGGTGTCCGCCTCGCGTTGGCGTTCCGCGCTGTCGCTGATGCGCAGGAGCAGGGCGATCATGATCCAGTTGGCCAGGAGGGACGAGCCGCCCTTGGCCAGGAAGGGCAGGGCCTTGCCCGTCAGGGGGATCAGGCCCGTCACGCCGCCCGCGACCACGAAGACCTGTAGGGCCAGTGCCGCCGCCAGGCCCACCGCGAGCAGTTTGCCGAAGGGGTCGCGCGCGCCGAGTGCCATCCGCAGCCCCCGCTGCACCAGGAGCGCGTAGAGGATCAGCACGGCCATGACCCCGGCCAGGCCCAGCTCCTCGCCCACCGTGGTCAGGATGAAGTCGCTGCGCCCGGCGAACGCGATCAGCTCGGGGTGGCCCATGCCGAGGCCCGTGCCGGAGATGCCGCCGGTGCCGAAGCTGAACAGTGCCTGTGCCGACTGGTCCGAGGTGACCCCGGCAGGCCGGTTCTCCCAGTAGAACGACAGCGGGTTGAGCCACGCGGCCACGCGTGCCTTGACGTGCGGCTCCGTCGAGCCGACCACGAAGGCGCCGGCCGCGGCCATGAGCACACCGCAGACGATCCAGCTGGTGCGTTCGGTGGCGACGTACAGCATCACCACGAACACCCCGAAGAAGATCAGCGAGGTACCGAGGTCGCGTTCGAAGACCAGCACCAGCATCGAGACGATCCACACCGTGACGATCGGGCCGAGCTGGCGCATCGGGGGCAGCCGCATGCCCAGGAACCTGCGGCCCGTCAGGGCCAGCGAGTCCCGGTGGATGACGAGGTACCCGGCGAAGAAGATCGCGATCATGATCTTCACGAACTCGCCGGGCTGTAGCGAGAAGCCGAAGAGTTTGATCCAGCGCTTCGCGCCGTAGGTGTCCGCGCCGAAGAAGGCGGGCGCGATCAGCAGCACCAGCGCGACGGCCATGTTGATGTAGATGAACCGTTGCAGCAGCCGGTGGTCACGCAGCAGCGCCAGCACCAGCAGGCAGGCGGCGATGCCGACCACCGTCCACATCAGCTGGCCGGGGGCGTTCGCGTCCGAGTTGTAGCGCTCGATGTAGCCCTGGTCGAGGCGGTGCAGCAGCACCAGTCCGAGGCCGGTCAGCAGCATGGCGAGCGGGAAGATCAGCGGGTCGGCGTAGGCCGCGAAACGGCGTACGCCCAGATGCCCCACCAGGGACAGCAGGGTCATGCTCAGGGTGAAGTCGACGAACTTGGGCGGTAGCTCGCCGTTCATGGCGAGGCCCGCGGCGGCGTGGCCGAAGACGGCGATGGCGATGACGAAGACCAGGAGCAGCGCCTCGGTGCGGCGGCGGGAGACCGCCGACGTCAGGGGTTTCAGTCCACGCACGGGATGCCGCCGCCCTCCTTGGGGGCGGACGGGGAGGGCGGCGGGGGTGCCGCGTCGGGCGAGGACGAGGGTGAGGGTGAAAGGGAGGTCGAGGGTGAGGACGTGGCGCCCGATGCGTCGGCGTCAGCGGAAGCTTCGGGTCCGATCTGGTCGGCAATGAGGCGCTTTATCTTCATATCATCTACGACGTTGATGTCCTCCCCATGGTTCCTTCCGAAACCTTCGATGGGAAGTGTCGTGAATTGCACCTTCCCGCCGGACAGGTTCTTCGCCTGCTTTACGAACTCCAGGAGATCCCAGCCTTCGTCCGTGACCACGTCCCGTTGGGCGGCGTCGATCGGTTTCATCAGCTTCGCCGGGTCGGTGAAGGTCGCGGCCGAGTCCAGCTTCTTCGTCGCACCCGCGAGAAAGGCCTGCTGGCGCTTGGTCCGGTCCAGGTCCCCGCTCTCCAGGCCGTGCCGCTGCCGCACGAAGGCGAGCGACTGGCGGCCGTCGAGCGTCTGCGGGCCCGCCGGGAAGTCGGCGCCCGAGTACGTGTCCTTGACCGCCCTGTTCAGGCACACCGGTACCCCGCCGGGCGCGTCCGCGAGGTGGTGGAAACCAGCCAGATTCAGCGCGGCGAAGTGACATCGATCGGGACCTCCAGGAAGTTCCGCACCGTCTCGATCCGTGCCGCGCGCCCGGCCCCCCACCGGGCTCCGCCCGGACCCGCGCCTCAATCGCCGGCGAGGCTGGATGGTGGGCCTGCTCGGCGGTGTGCGGCGCGGCCGGATCCCGTGCCGGGCTCCGCCCGGACCCGCGCCTCAAACGCCGGCGGGGCTGAAAATGCGGGCCCGCGCCTCAGGCGTCGGCGGGGCTGAAGATGCGCCCCGCGCCTCAATCGCCGGCCGGGCTTGAATCGGTGGGGTGGGGTGGGGGCGCGGAGGAGGGTTCCCGCAGGGCGAGCGCGCGACCCGGGTCGTACGGCAGGGCCGCGGCCGTCTGGCGTGGGCCGGGGAGATCCTCGTGCGGGGCGCCGCCCCACCCTTTGAAGCCCCGCCGGCGATCGAGGCGAGACCCCACCTCGGCCGAGGGAACGCTCCGCCGAGCCCCCCGCAGGGGACCCGGTACGGGGGCGGTCCGCGCAACGCCCGGGTCGGGAATTGGCACTCCGCTTGACCGAGTGCTAATCGCCGGAATAGTCTCGCACCTGGCACTCACCCCCGGTGAGTGCCAACACAGCGACAGGCAGATCCGGCACCCGCGACGACGGATCGACCTGGTCGCCACCTCAGACAGTTAACCCCGGATCTCCGAAGGGGGAGGTCGGATCGTGACGACCGCCAGCTCCAAGGTTGCCATCAAGCCGCTTGAGGACCGCATTGTGGTCCAGCCGCTCGACGCCGAGCAGACCACGGCCTCCGGCCTGGTCATCCCGGACACCGCGAAGGAGAAGCCCCAGGAGGGCGTCGTCCTCGCGGTGGGCCCGGGTCGCTTCGAGGACGGCCAGCGTCTCCCGCTGGACGTCACCGTCGGCGACATCGTGCTGTACAGCAAGTACGGCGGTACCGAAGTGAAGTACAGCGGCGAGGAGTACCTCGTCCTCTCGGCTCGCGACGTGCTCGCGATCGTCGAGAAGTAATTCGCTTCAAGAAGTTTGCTTGAGCTGCGCCCCTGGTCACCCCGCTGATTGCCGGGCGGCGAGGGGCGCAGCTCGTTAAACCCGAGTTTTCGAGAGGGCTGAACCGCTCCCATGGCGAAGATCCTGAAGTTCGACGAGGACGCCCGTCGCGCCCTCGAGCGCGGCGTCAACAAGCTTGCCGACACGGTCAAGGTGACGATCGGCCCCAAGGGCCGCAACGTCGTCATCGACAAGAAGTTCGGCGCCCCCACCATCACCAACGACGGTGTCACCATCGCCCGCGAGGTCGAGCTGGACGACCCGTACGAGAACCTGGGCGCGCAGCTCGTGAAGGAGGTGGCGACCAAGACCAACGACATCGCGGGTGACGGCACCACCACCGCCACCGTGCTGGCCCAGGCGCTGGTCCGCGAGGGTCTGCGCAACGTCGCCGCGGGTGCTTCCCCGGCCGCCCTGAAGAAGGGCATCGACGCCGCGGTCAAGGCCGTGTCCGAGGAGCTCCTCGCGACCGCCCGCCCGATCGAGGACAAGTCCGACATCGCCGCCGTGGCCGCGCTCTCCGCGCAGGACCAGCAGGTCGGCGAGCTCATCGCCGAGGCGATGGACAAGGTCGGCAAGGACGGTGTTATCACCGTCGAGGAGTCCAACACCTTCGGCCTGGAGCTGGAGTTCACCGAGGGCATGGCCTTCGACAAGGGCTACCTCTCGCCGTACATGGTCTCCGACCAGGAGCGTATGGAGGCCGTCCTCGACGACCCGTACATCCTGATCAACCAGGGCAAGATCTCCTCGATCCAGGACCTGCTGCCGCTGCTGGAGAAGGTCATCCAGGCCGGCGCCTCCAAGCCGCTGCTGATCATCGCCGAGGACGTCGAGGGCGAGGCGCTCTCCACCCTCGTCGTCAACAAGATCCGCGGCACCTTCAACGCGGTGGCCGTCAAGGCCCCCGGCTTCGGTGACCGTCGCAAGGCGATGCTCCAGGACATGGCCACCCTCACCGGTGCCACCGTCATCGCCGAGGAGGTCGGCCTCAAGCTCGACCAGGCCGGTCTCGACGTACTGGGCTCCGCCCGCCGCGTGACCATCTCCAAGGACGACACCACCATCGTCGACGGTGGCGGCAGCCACGACGAGGTCCTCGGCCGCGTCAACCAGATCAAGGCCGAGATCGAGTCGACCGACTCGGACTGGGACCGCGAGAAGCTGCAGGAGCGCCTGGCGAAGCTCGCCGGTGGCGTCTGCGTCATCAAGGTCGGCGCCGCCACCGAGGTGGAGCTCAAGGAGAAGAAGCACCGTCTCGAGGACGCCATCTCGGCGACCCGCGCCGCGGTCGAGGAGGGCATCGTCTCCGGCGGTGGCTCCGCGCTCGTCCACGCCGTGAAGGTCCTGGAGGGCAACCTCGGCCTGTCGGGCGACGAGGCCACCGGTGTCGCGGTCGTGCGCCGCGCCGCCGTCGAGCCGCTGCGTTGGATCGCCGAGAACGCCGGTCTCGAGGGTTACGTCATCACCTCGAAGGTCGCCGAGCTCGACAAGGGCCAGGGCTTCAACGCCGCCACCGGCGAGTACGGCGACCTGGTCAAGGCCGGCGTCATCGACCCGGTGAAGGTCACCCGTTCCGCGCTGGAGAACGCCGCCTCCATCGCCTCCCTGCTGCTCACGACCGAGACCCTGGTCGTCGAGAAGCCGGCGGAGGACGAGGGCGACGCCGGTCACGGCCACGGTCACGGCCACAGCCACTGATCGCGCGCACCACGCCGAGAAGGCCCCGTTCCGCAGTCGCGGAACGGGGCCTTCCCGTTGCCTTGCCGTTGCCTTCCCCGTGATGGGGCCTCAGGTCCCGTACGGGGAACCCGTTCCGCCCATCTGCTGCTGCAGGGCTCCGGGGTTGTAGTGCCACCAACCCTCGATGATCTCTCCCTCCAGGCATCGGAACGTGGTGCTCCCGGACATGTAGTACGTCTTCCCGGTCGGCGCGACTCCCATGAACGGGCCCTTGTGGATGCCGGTCCAGTTCCACACCGTCGTGACCATGTCGCCCTCGGCCAGCTGGGCCGTCGGCTCGAAGGTCATGTCGAAGGCCGCGCGCCACGTTTCCATGTCCGACCGCATGGAGTCGCGTCCGATGACGGTGGACTCCGCCTTGCTGGCGTCGTGGTCGATGTAGTTCGTCGCGAAGCACTCGTCGAGGACGCTCATGTTCCCCGCCATGGCCGCTTCTTCGAACACCCGGTTGGCGAGCTGCTTGTTGAGGTGCTCGTCGCGGACCACGTCGAGGTTCATGAACTTCGGCATGCCTTCGCAGAGGGCCACCATCTCCTGGAACATCCGGTCCGTCTCGGGGAGGTGGGAGTTCTTCATGGCCTCCTCGTACGAAGCGAACTCCACCATGTCCACGTAGTGGTTCCGGGCCTCGCGGTCCTGGCCGATCATCGTGTGCGTGGCGGTGCGCCTGCCGCTGCTCTGCTCCGCCCAGCGGTCGATGAGCGCGTTCATCTCGTCGAACCGCCTGGTCTCGTAATCGATCACTTGTACGAATGTCATCGCGTCGCCTCCCGCGCTGGATGGGACAGGTCCAGTTTAGGGAGATTTCACCCGATCGGCCGCCTGTGGTCGGGCTCAGCGGGGCGCCCTCCAGGGCTACTGGGGGCCGTACTTGCGGCCCGTGCGCGAGGACACCCCGCCCAGCAGTCCGCGCGGCGTCAGCTTCACCACGCCCATCAGCGCCTTGTACCGCGGGTCCGGGATCGACACCGTCTTCCCGCGGGCCAGGTCGGCCAGGGCCGCGGCCACCAGCTTGTCGGCGTCCAGCCACATCCAGCCGGGGATGTTGTCCGTGCCCATGCCGGCCCGCTGGTGGAACTCCGTCCGGACGAAGCCGGGGCACAGCGCCATCAGCCGCACCCCGGAGCCGCCCAGGTCCCGCGCCGCGCCCTGGGTGAACTGCACGACCCAGGCCTTGCTCGCCCCGTACGTGCCGCGCGGTACGAAGGCGGCCACCGAGGCCACGTTGATCACGCCGCCGCGGCCGCGCGAGCGCATCGATTCCGTGGCCGCCGAGGTCAGCCGCAGGACCGCCTCGATGTGCACCTTCAGCATGGTCAGCTCGTCGGCCATGGAGACCTCGAGGTAGCGGCCCTTGTTGCCGAAGCCCGCGTTGTTGACCAGCAGGTCCACCGGGTGGGTACGGTCGCCGAGGCGCTGCTCGACCGCCGCGATGCCCTCCTCCGTGGAGAGGTCGGCGGCCAGCACTTCGGCCTCGATGCCGTGCCGGTCGTGCAGCTCGGTGGCCTGCTCGCCCAGCCGCTTCGTATCGCGCGCCACCAGCACCAGATTGTGCCCCTGGGCGGCCAGCCGCCGGGCGAAGGCGGCGCCGATGCCCGCCGTGGATCCCGTAATCAACGCAGTCGTCATAGGCGCAACCTAGCTTCCCGGAATGACGGCGCTACCTCGCCCCGGCCCCCGCCCCGTACTTCTCCACGTACAGGCGAACCCGCTCGTGGGCCTTCGGCTCCATCGCCTCGCCCGCGGCCAGGGTGAGCGGCAGCAGCTCCCGCTCGGTGGTGAAGGCGCGGAACCACAGCTGGACCGTCACGTCGTGGTCCGGCCGGTGCACGATCCGGATCGGGTCGCCGGGGGAGACCGAACCCTCCTCGATCACCCGCAGATACGCACCCGGCCGCGCCTCCTGGGTGAACCGCTTGACCCAGCCCGCCTCGCCCATGGCCCCCTGGAAGGTCCGGCACGGGATGCGGGCCGAGGCCACTTCGAGGACGAGGTCCGCGCCGACCTGCCAGCGCTCGCCGATCCGTGCGGTGTTCAGGTCGATGCCGGAGGTGGTGAGGTTCTCGCCGAAGAGCCCGCTGGGCAGCTCGCGATCCAGCTCGCGCTCCCACAGGTCCAGGTCCTCGCGGGCGTACGCGTAGACGGCCTGGTGGTCGCCGCCGTGGTGGCGCCGGTCGCAGACGACGTCACCCTCCAGGCCGCTGCCGAGGCCGGTGGCCTTGGGGCCCGGGGCGACGACGCGGACCGGTCCGGGCACCGGACGCTTGCCGATGCCCGTCATCCCGCCCTCCGCGTCGGTGTAGTCGACGGCCGTGGCGCGGCCGAGGTTCACAGAGATCAATTGCATGGAGCCCATGGGACCACGCTAACCGGAGCCGACCCAAAGTGGCACCGCGATATTGGTGTGGAAATCAAAGTAGGGCTTATGCTCGAAGGGTGATCGAAGCACGCCATCTCCGGGTTCTGCGCGCCGTCGCCGGGACCGGGTCCTTCTCCGCCGCCGCCCGCGAGCTCGGCTGCACCCAGCCCGCCGTCTCCCAGCAGATGAAGGCGCTGGAGCAGTCGGCCGGCACCCCGCTGCTCATCCGCACCGGTCGCGAGATGCGCCTGACCCAGGCGGGCGAGGCCCTGGTCCGCCATGCCGCGGGGATCCTGGCCGGGCTGACCGCCGCCGAGGAGGAGGTGGCGGCCATCGCGGGGCTGCGCGCGGGCCGGGTCCGGCTCGTGTCCTTCCCCAGCGGCAGTTCCACGCTGGTGCCGACCGCGCTCGCGGCGATGCGCGCCGAGCACCCCGGGACCCGGATCTCGCTGGTCGAGGCGGAGCCGCCGCGTTCGGTGGAGATGCTGCGCGAGGGCGACTGCGACGTGGCGCTGGCCTTCCGTTACGGCGGGGCGGACCATTCCGCCGCGGAGTGGGACGACCTCGTGGTGCGGCCGCTGCTGACCGACCGGCTCGTCGGACTGGTTCCGGAGGGGCACCGGCTGGCCGGGGCGGAGCGCGTGGGCATGGCGGAGCTGGCGGACGAACCTTGGATCGCGGGCTGTCCGCGCTGCCGCCGCCACCTGGTGGACGTGTGCGAGGGGGCGGGCTTCACCCCGCGCATCGACTTCGCCACCGACGACTACCCGGCGGTGGTCGGCCTGGTGGGGGCGGGGCTGGGCGTGGCGGTACTGCCCGAGCTCGCGGTGGAGTCCGTACGGGCCAAGGGCGTGAGCACGGTGGCGGTGGAGCCGGCCGTCGAGCGCGAGGTCGTGGCGCTGACCCTGCCCGACCTGGCCCGGGTGCCGGCCGTGGCCGCGACCCTGGCCGAGCTGGAGCGGGCGGCCGCGCGCTGACCCGCGTCCGCCCCCGGCGGCGGCCGGGGGCGCACACGTCGCAGGGCCGGGTACGGCCGAACGGGTGAAACGCGGGTCGGGCGGCGACACGCCCGGGTGTGCTGGCGATTCGAGGAAACGTTCCTTCTGACGTTTCGGCGACCCTCAGTCCGGCGCGATCGGTCCGATCGCACTCGACGCGGGGATCAGGCGATGCCGGGCCCGGCCCATCAGTTCCTCGCGCTCGTCCTCGGTGAGGCCGCCCCACACCCCGTAGGGCTCTCGGACGGCGAGTGCGTGCGCGGCGCATTCCGAACGCACCGGGCATCTCATGCAGACCTCTTTAGCCGAGGCCTCGCGCGCGCTCCTGGCCGCGCCCCGCTCGCCTTCCGGGTGGAAGAAGAGAGAGCTGTCGACCCCGCGGCAGGCGGCTAGCAGCTGCCAGTCCCAGAGGTCGGCGTTCGGTCCGGGGAGGCGGGAGAAATCTGCCATTGGTAGTCCCTCTTGGTGCCGGTACTGAGGCGGATACGGTCCATGTCTCCACACCTACTGTCGGAGTAGATGTAAATATGACTCATTGGGAATCTAGCCTCAGACACGTGCCAAACGGAAGGAAAGCCGCCAAATAGGGCATAGCTCCAGATGGAGGACAAGCGGCTCGTGGCTCCTACGCCGTGATCGCTTCCTCACGTAGAGTGCTGAAGGTGTCCGTCCGACCCGTAACTCTTTCGAGTGACCATCGTTGAGAGTGCGAAGGCGGTTGAACCAATAAGTTCTCGGACAGGTGTCCGGGGGCATCGACCGCACAGGTGACGATACGTACCAGCCTGGAGGCTCAAGGTGACGCGCATCAGCAGCTGCGGAGGGCGGTCATGACATCCGTCCTCGTCTGCGACGACTCCCCGCTTGCCCGAGAGGCGCTCCGTCGCGCGGTTGCCACCGTGCCCGGCGTCGAGCGTGTGACGACGGCTGCCAACGGCGAGGAAGTCCTCCGCCGCTGGGGCGCCGACCGCTCCGACCTGATTCTGATGGATGTACGGATGCCCGGGCTGGGCGGTGTGGAGACGGTCCGTCGACTGCTCTCGGCCGACCCCGGCGCCCGCATCATCATGCTGACGGTCGCCGAGGACCTGGACGGCGTGGCCCTCGCGGTCGCTGCCGGCGCCCGTGGATACCTGCACAAGGACGCCTCGCGCGCCGAACTGCGGGCCACGGTCACCCAGGCCCTCGCCGACCCGACCTGGCGACTGGCCCCGCGCCGGCTCCGCTCGGCCGAGATGGGCGCCGCGCCCACGCTCACCGCGCGCGAGATCCAGGTGCTGGAGGGCATGAGCCACGGCCGGTCCAACGCGGAGATCGGGCGCGAGCTCTTCCTCTCCGAGGACACGGTCAAGACGCACGCCCGCCGGCTGTTCAAGAAGCTCGGAGCATCGGACCGGGCGCACGCGGTGGCACTCGGCTTCCGCTGGGGTCTGGTCCGCTGACCTCCCGGTCGTGGCCGGGCCCGGCCCGGTCCGGCGCAGGCCGCGGATCGTCGAGAGAGGTCCCGTCCGCCACCCGCGGACGGGGCGGCGCGCCGCCCTCGACGGCTCGTCTTGTCGAGGGCATCCCTGTCCCCGCCGTACCCGGTGCGCACCCGGGGGTTGGCGGGGCACAATCCGGGGGACGTCTCGCTTCGTGCGCGATGCCGCATCCTTGAGGGTGTGGAGTCTCTCGGGGACTATTCGGCCGAGCGGGAGGGGAGGGCGCAGATGATGAGTTCCGGCGCACCTGCTCATAACGCTTCGATGCACAACAAGGGCCACGGCGGCGCGGATGCTCCGGCGCCAAGGCACCATGGATTGATGCGCGACGACGAGGCCCTGGGGTCACCCGCGGCCACAGGCCCGACCGGCGCCGCCAAAGGCGGCAGTGCCGGGGGCGTCAGCGCGCTCGTGCGCAGGGCGGTGGAGGGCGACGAGCAGGCCACGCACGACCTGCTCGCCTTCGTGCACCCCCTCGCGATCCGCTACTGCCGCACCCGGCTCTCGCGATTGCCGGGTGACGCTCGTCACTTCGTGGAGGACCTGGCGCAGGAGGTCTGCGTCGCCGTTCTGATGGCGCTGCCGCGCTACCGGGACACCGGGCGGCCCTTCGAGGCCTTCGTCTTCGCGATCGCCGCGCACAAGGTCGCCGACCTGCAGCGGGCCGCCATGCGGCACCCGGGCAGCACGGCCGTGCCCTCCGACGAGATGCCGGAGCGGCCCGACGACTCGCTGGGTCCGGAGGAACGGGCGCTGCTCAGCAGCGACGCCGCCTGGGCCAAGAAGCTGCTGGCCAACCTTCCGGAGAACCAGCGCGAGCTCCTCGTCCTGCGGGTGGCCGTCGGGCTGACCGCGGAGGAGACCGGACAGATGCTCGGAATGTCCCCCGGGGCCGTGCGCGTGGCCCAGCACCGCGCGCTCAGCCGGCTGCGGGCACTCGCCGAGCAGTAGGCGGCCGTGCGGGCCGTGCGGGCCGTGCGGTCTCGCCGCCTGCCGCCCGCCGCGATCCGTGCGGGCCCTTACGGCTCAGTTCCGCTCCGTACCGCGCAGTCCGGCCCCGCGTCGGTCCGCTCCGGCCGCTCGGCGTAGCTCTGCGTGGGCCTCGATCGCGGGCTGCAATCGTAGGAAGCGACGAAACTTCTGCTTGACCTTGGTCGTGGAATGAGACGCGTCGGGATCCCGTTAGCATGGACATCCGCGCTGAGCAAGACCATTGGGAAGGTGTCATGACCGCCGACGGAGTGCCCGACAAATTCGCCACGCTCGGACTGACCTACGACGACGTGCTGCTGCTGCCGGGCGCGTCGGACATGTCACCTGACGCGATCGACACCTCTTCCCTCATCTCGCGCAACGTGCGCGTCAACGTCCCGCTGCTGTCCGCCGCCATGGACAAGGTCACCGAGTCCCGCATGGCCATCGCCATGGCCCGTCAGGGCGGCGTCGGCGTGCTGCACCGCAACCTCTCCATCGCCGACCAGGCCAACCAGGTCGACCTGGTCAAGCGCTCCGAGTCCGGCATGGTCACCGACCCGATCACGGTGCACCCGGACGCGACCCTGCGCGAGGCCGACCAGCTCTGCGCGAAGTTCCGCATCTCCGGCGTCCCGGTCACCGACACCGCCGGCAAGCTCCTCGGCATCGTCACCAACCGTGACATGGCCTTCGAGTCGGACCGCAGCCGCCAGGTGCGCGAGGTCATGACCCCGATGCCGCTGGTCACGGGCAAGGTCGGCATCTCGGGCGTGGACGCCATGGAGCTGCTGCGCCGCCACAAGATCGAGAAGCTTCCGCTGGTCGACGAGGCGGGCATCCTCAAGGGCCTCATCACGGTCAAGGACTTCGTCAAGGCCGAGAAGTACCCGAACGCGGCCAAGGACAAGGAAGGCCGGCTCCTCGTCGGCGCGGCCGTCGGTGTCGCCGGCGACGCGTACGAGCGCGCCCAGGCCCTGATCGAGGCGGGCGCCGACTTCATCGTCGTCGACACCGCCCACGGTCACTCCCGCCTGGTCGGCGACATGGTCGCCAAGATCAAGTCGAACTCCACCGTCGACGTCATCGGCGGCAACGTCGCCACGCGCGACGGCGCGCAGGCGCTGATCGACGCCGGCTGCGACGGCATCAAGGTCGGCGTCGGCCCCGGCTCCATCTGCACCACCCGCGTCGTCGCCGGCATCGGCGTCCCGCAGGTCACCGCGATCTACGAGGCCTCGCTCGCCGCCAAGGCGGCCGGCGTCCCGGTCATCGGCGACGGCGGCCTGCAGTACTCCGGCGACATCGCCAAGGCCCTGGTCGCGGGCGCCGACACGGTGATGCTCGGCTCGCTGCTCGCGGGCTGCGAGGAGTCCCCGGGCGAGCTGCTCTTCATCAACGGCAAGCAGTTCAAGTCGTACCGCGGCATGGGTTCGCTCGGTGCGATGCAGTCCCGCGGCGAGCAGAAGTCCTTCTCCAAGGACCGCTACTTCCAGGAGGGCGTGGGCGGCGACGACAAGCTCATCCCCGAGGGCATCGAGGGCCAGGTCCCCTACCGCGGTCCGCTCTCCGCGGTCGTGCACCAGCTCGTCGGCGGCCTGCGCCAGTCGATGTTCTACGTCGGCGGCCGCACGGTCCCCGAGCTGCAGGACCGCGGCCGGTTCGTCCGGATCACCTCGGCGGGCCTCAAGGAGAGCCACCCGCACGACATCCAGATGACGGTCGAAGCGCCGAACTACTCCCGCAAGGGCTGAACGGCATGAGCTGAGGGGGCGGGCCCATCGGGCCCGCCCCCTTCGCCGTGCCCGCGCGGCCGTCCGTACAGCGGTCACCGGAACGCGGGCCCCCGGCGTTCGGGGATACTGGACGGGCAGACCCAGAGGAAAGGCCACCACACGTGACTGAGATCGAGATCGGGCGCGGCAAGCGCGGCCGCAGGGCGTACGCGTTCGACGACATCGCCATCGTCCCGAGCCGGCGTACCCGGGATCCGAAGGAGGTCTCGATCGCCTGGCAGATCGACGCGTACCGCTTCGAGCTCCCCTTCCTGGCCGCCCCCATGGACTCGGTCGTCTCCCCGCAGACCGCCATCCGCATCGGCGAGCTCGGCGGCCTCGGCGTGCTGAACCTCGAAGGCCTGTGGACCCGGTACGAGGACCCGCAGCCGCTGCTCGACGAGATCACGGAGCTCGACGAGGCCGCCGCGACCCGCCGCCTCCAGGAGATCTACGCCGCGCCGATCCAGGCGGACCTGATCCGGCAGCGGATCAAGGAGGTCCGCGACTCCGGCGTCGTCACCGCCGCCGCGCTCTCCCCGCAGCGCACGGCCGAGTTCTCCAAGGCCGTCGTCGAGGCGGGCGTGGACATCTTCGTGATCCGCGGCACCACCGTCTCCGCCGAGCACGTGTCGGGCGCCGCCGAGCCGCTGAACCTGAAGCAGTTCATCTACGAGCTCGACGTCCCGGTCATCGTCGGCGGCTGCGCCACCTACACGGCGGCCCTGCACCTGATGCGCACCGGCGCGGCCGGTGTCCTCGTCGGCTTCGGCGGCGGCGCCGCGCACACCACGCGCAACGTGCTCGGCATCCAGGTCCCGATGGCGACCGCCGTCGCTGACGTGGCCGCGGCCCGCCGCGACTACATGGACGAGTCCGGCGGCCGCTACGTGCACGTCATCGCCGACGGCGGCGTGGGCTGGTCCGGCGACATCCCGAAGGCCGTCGCCTGTGGCGCGGACGCCGTGATGATGGGCTCCCCGCTGGCCCGTGCCACCGACGCGCCCGGCAAGGGCAACCACTGGGGCATGGAGGCCGTCCACGAGGACGTGCCGCGCGGCAAGAAGGTCGACCTCGGCACCGTGGGCACCACCGAGGAGATCCTCACCGGTCCCTCGCACACCCCGGACGGCTCGATGAACATCTTCGGCGCGCTGCGCCGCTCGATGGCCACCACCGGCTACAGCGAGCTCAAGGAGTTCCAGCGGGTCGAGGTCACGATCGCGGACTCGCAGCACAGCCGCTGATCGCCCCGCCGTACGCCGGAGGGCCGGCACCCCGCTCGGGGTGCCGGCCCTCCGGCGTGTCCGGGGTGCGGGTGCGGGTACAGGTGCGGGCCCGCCCGGCTCGGCCCGACGGGTCGCCCGGGCCTCAGAGGCGGTGAGCCGCGCCCACCGGGCTGGCGCCGCGGGTGTCCAGGAGCAGCTGGGCCTTCACGGCGAGGCCCTGCATGTCGTAGGTGCGGTGGTGCTGGAGCAGGATGGTCAGGTCCGCGTTCGCGGCGGCCTCGTAGAGCGATTCGGCGCGGGGGACCGGCTGGTCCCTGACCCGCCAGCCCGTGATGTACGGGTCGTGGTAGCTGATCAGCGCGCCCAGGTCGAGGAGGCGGCTGGCGATCTCGCGGGCCGGGGAACCCTCCTGGTCGGCCAGGTCGGGCTTGTAGGTGACGCCGAGGAGCAGGACGCGGGCTCCGCGGGCGGATTTGCCGTGCTCGTTCAGCAGGGTGGCCGAGCGCTGGATGACGTACTGCGGCATCCGGTTGTTGATCTCCTGCGCCAGGCCGACCATGCGCAGCGGGTGGCCGGGGGTGCGCGTGGTGTGGGGGAGGTAGTTCGGGTCGAGGGGGACGCCGTGGCCGCCGACCCCCGGGCCGGGGCGGAAGGCCTGGAATCCGTACGGCTTGGTCTCGGCGCAGCGGATGACGTCCCACAGGTCGACGCCGAGGTCGTGGCAGAGCACCGCCATCTCGTTCATGAGGGCGATGTTGACGTGGCGGTAGTTCGTTTCGAGGAGCTGTACGGTCTCGGCCTCGCGCAGGCCGCGGGCGCGGACCACCTTCTCGGTGAGGCGGGCGTAGAACGCGTGCGCGGACTCCGTGCAGGCGGGGGTGAGGCCGCCGATCACCTTGGGGGTGTTGGAGATGCCGTGGGTGCGGTTGCCCGGGTCGTGGCGGCTGGGGGAGTAGGCCAGGTGGAAGTCGCGGCCCGCCCGCAGCCGGGAGCCGGCTTCGAGGATCGGGCGCAGGTAGTCCTCGGTGACCCCCGGGTGGGCTGCGGATTCGAGGATCACGGTGGTGTGGGGACGCAGCCGGGCGGCGAGCGCGCGGCCGGCCTCGCCGACGGCGGAGAGGTCCAGTGCGCGATCGGCGCCGAGCTGGGTGGGGGCGCAGATGACGGCCGTGCGGACCCGGCCGAGCTCGGCGGGGTTGGTGGTGACCCGGAAGCCGGCCGCCGACATGCGGCGGACCTCGGCGGCGGTGAGGGTGGAGTCCGTGACCGGACCGCTGTCGTAGCCGACCGTCTCGATTCCGGCGGCGACGGCCGCCTGGGCGAGGGGGAGGCCGAGATGGCCGAGTCCGATGACGGCGAGATCTGCGGGCATGGGGGTGCCGTCCCTTCCCTGACATGAGGGGGCTTGCCGCGCAAGTTCTCCGGGGGACAGGGGAGCTGGCGCAATGTCAGACTAGGCTTATATATGACAGATATGTCGCATTCTGGAGTGAACGCCACCGTTGTGTTGTCCACAGGCGGTGGCTGATGTGGGTGCGGGCGGTCAGAATCGTGGAACGGGGCATGTGAGCGGGATCTCATCCGCACCAACGGGAGGCAGCCGTGAGGACAGCGACACTGGGGCCGGCGCAGCGGGCCGAGGCCCTCACCCGGATGGCCGAACGGGAACTGGACGTGCTGGTCGTGGGCGCGGGCGTGGTGGGTGCCGGCACCGCGCTCGACGCCGTGACGCGCGGCCTGTCGACCGGCCTGGTGGAGGCGCGGGACTGGGCCTCGGGCACCTCCAGCCGCTCCAGCAAGCTGATCCACGGCGGCCTGCGGTACCTGGAGATGCTCGACTTCGCCCTCGTGCGCGAGGCCCTGAAGGAGCGCGGGCTGCTGCTGGAGCGCCTCGCCCCGCACCTGGTGAAGCCGGTGCCCTTCCTGTACCCGTTGCAGCGCAGGGGCTGGGAGCGGATCTACGCCGGTTCGGGCGTCGCGCTGTACGACGCGATGTCGGTCTCCAGCGGCCACGGGCGCGGCCTGCCCGTGCACCGGCACCTGTCGCGGGGGCGCGCGCTGCGGGTGGCGCCGGCGCTCCGCAAGGACGCGCTGGTGGGGGCCCTGCAGTACTACGACGCCCAGATGGACGACGCGCGCTACGTCGCCACGCTCGTGCGGACGGCCGCCGCGTACGGGGCGCACTGCGCCAATCGGGCGAGGGTCGTCGGCTTCCTGCGCGAGGGCGAACGGGTGGTCGGCGCGCGGGTGCGTGATGTGGAAGGCGGGCGGGGGTCGGCCGGGGAGTACGAGATCCGCGCGAAGCAGGTCGTGAACGCGACGGGGGTGTGGACGGACGACACCCAGGCGCTGATCGGGGAGCGCGGCCAGTTCCACGTGCGGGCTTCGAAGGGCATCCATCTGGTCGTACCGAAGGACCGGATCCATTCGAGCACCGGACTGATCCTGCGGACCGAGAAGTCCGTCCTGTTCGTCATCCCGTGGGGCCGGCACTGGATCGTGGGGACCACGGACACCGACTGGGACCTGGACAAGGCGCACCCGGCGGCGTCGAGCGCGGACATCGACTACCTGCTGGAGCACGTGAACTCGGTGCTGGCGGTGCCGCTCACGCGCGACGACGTCCAGGGCGTGTACGCGGGCCTGCGGCCGTTGCTGGCCGGGGAGTCGGACGCGACGAGCAAGCTGTCGCGCGAGCACACCGTGGCGCATCCGGTACCGGGTCTGGTGGTGGTCGCCGGGGGCAAGTACACGACGTACCGGGTCATGGCGAAGGACGCGGTCGACGAGGCCGTGCACGGCCTGGACCAGCGGGTGGCGGAGTGCGTCACGGAGGACGTGCCGCTGGTGGGGGCGGAGGGGTACCGGGCACTGTGGAACGGGCGGGCGCGGATCGCGGCCCGGACGGGGCTTCATGTGGTGCGGGTGGAACACCTGTTGAACCGCTTCGGGTCGCTGACGGAGGAACTGCTGGACCTGATGGCCGCCGATCCCGGACTGCGCGAGCCGGTGACCGGGGCGGACGACTACCTGCGGGCGGAGATCGTGTACGCGGCCTCGCACGAGGGGGCCCGGCACCTCGACGACGTACTGACGCGGCGGACTCGGATCTCGATCGAGACCTTCGACCGGGGGACGCGGTCGGCACGGGAGTGCGCGGAGTTGATGGCGCCGGTGCTGGGGTGGGACGAGCAGCAGATCGAGAAGGAAGTGGAGCACTACGAGAAGCGGGTCCAGGCGGAGCGGGAATCGCAGCGCCAGCCGGACGACCAGACGGCGGACGCGGCGCGGCTGGGGGCGCCCGACATCGTTCCGTTGTAACTCCGGGATGCGGAGGGGGGAACCGTAGACCCGGGGCGCCCGTCCGTTGCGGAGTGAGGAAGAATGAGGGTTCTGCCGGGGCGGGTTACAGCGGGCCCCGGCCGCCGGGTCGCTCAGCCGCTGGGGCAGGCGGAGCACCGGCACGATCGCAGAGGGGACGCATGTCGAAGCCGGAGCACACCGAGTCGCCTGCCGGGTCGCCTGCGGCGAAGCCCAGCAGTGAGAAGTCCGGGGCTGGCGCCGCGGCTTCGCCTGCCGGGTCGCCTGCGGCGAAGCCCGGCGGTGAGAAGGCTGCGGCCGGAGCCGCGGCTTCGGCTGCGGATGCCGGGCCGGTGGCTGACGCTGCGCCTGCGGCGAAGGCCGCCGGGACGGAGCAGGCTGATGCTGCGTCTGAGGCGAAGCCGGTGCTGAGCAAGTCCGCGGGGTCGCCTGCGGCGAAGCCCGGCGGTGAGAAGGCTGCGGCCGGAGCCGCGGCTTCGGCTGCGGATGCCGGGCCGGTGGCTGACGCTGCGCCTGCGGCGAAGGCCGCCGGGACGGAGCAGGCTGATGCTGCGTCTGAGGCGAAGCCGGTGCTGAGCAAGTCCGCGGGGTCGGCTGCGGCGAAGCCGGGTGGTGAGAAGGCTGCGGCCGGAGCCGCGGCTGCTGATGCCGGGCCGGTGGCTGACGCTGCGCCTGCGGCGAAGGCCGCCGGGGCGGAGCAGGCTGATGCTGTGTCTGAGGCGAAGCCGGTGCTGAGCAAGTCTGCGGGGTCGGCTGCGGCGAAGCCCGGCGGTGAGAAGGCTGCGGCCGCCGATGCCGGGGCGGTGGCTGATGCCGCGTCTGAGGCGAAGCCCGTGCTGAGCAAGTCCGGGGTGAAGCCCGGTGGTGCCGAGCCGGCTGCGAAGCCCGTAGTGAATCCCGTCGTCGAGAAGGCCGACGCCATGGCCGCCGCCGTCAAGGCCGCCGCAGCCAAGGCTGCCGCGGGCGGTCAGGACGAGGGACGGTTGCTGGCCGGGCGCTACCGGCTGGGGGCCGTGCTCGGCAAGGGCGGGATGGGTACCGTCTGGCGGGCCCAGGACGAGACCCTGGGCCGGACCGTCGCAGTCAAGGAGCTCCGCTTCAGCACCGGGGTCGACGAGGACGAGAAGCGACGCCTCATCACCCGTACCCTCCGCGAAGCCAAGGCCATTGCCCGGATCCGCAGCGGCGGCGCCGTCACCGTCTACGACGTCGTCGACGAGGACGGCCGGCCGTGGATCGTCATGGAGCTCATCGAGGGCTCCTCGCTCGCCGAGTTCATACGGGAGAACGGCCCCCTCACCCCGCACCGCGCAGCCGAGGTCGGCCTCGCGGTGCTCGACGTGCTGCGCGCCGCGCACGGCCAGGGCATCCTGCACCGCGACGTGAAGCCGTCGAACGTGCTCATCGCCGGCAACGGCCGTGTCGTCCTCACCGACTTCGGCATCGCGCAGGTCGAGGGCGACCCCTCCGTCACCTCCACCGGCATGCTCGTCGGCGCCCCCTCCTACATCTCCCCCGAGCGCGCCCGTGGCCACAAGCCCGGCCCGCCCGCCGACATGTGGTCGCTCGGCGGTCTGCTGTACGCCTCCGTCGAGGGAGTGCCCCCGTACGACAAGGGATCCGCGCTCGCCACCCTCACGGCGGTGATGACCGAGCCGGTGGACCCGCCGAAGAACGCCGGTCCGCTGGCCGAGGTCATCTACGGCCTGCTCGCCAAGGACCCGATACACCGGCTCGACGAGGCCCGCACCCGGGCGATGCTGAACGCCGTCCTCGCGGCGCCCGTGCCCGCGCCGGCCCCCGTAGCGGCCCCGGCGGCCGAGGAGACCCGGCAGATATCGCTGGCCGACGCCAAGGACGCCGTGGAGAAGGCCGCCGCGGACAAGGCGGAGAAGGCGGCCGAGCGGGCGGCGAAGAAGGAACGCGAGCGGCGCGACCGTGAGCAGCGCGAACGCGCCCGCACCGCGCTGAAGGCCGCCCGCAAGGCGGCGACGGCCGCGGCTGCCACCACGGCCGTCTCCGCAGCGGAGCCGCCGAAGTCCAAGGCGTCCCCCGTCAAGGCTCCGCTCACCGACGTGATGCAGCGCCGCACCATCGTGCTCGCGGCAGTGGCCGTGGTCGTGGTGCTGGCGGTCGTCGGTTCGCTCATCGCCTACGCCTTCAGCGGCGACGACAAGGACACCAAGGACGAGAGCAAGGGCGGCAACGGCAAGCCCACTCCGGCGGCCTCGGCCCCGAAGGACCCGGGCGGCAGCGGCGGCGGAAGCGGCAGCGGCGGCGGAAGCGGCAGCGGCGGGACGGGCGAGACCTCCCCGAAGCCCTCGGGGAACACGGGGGAGACGGCCGGTAACGACAGCGCCGGTACGGGTGCCGCCACCGGCGGTCAGCCGGGCCAGGGGCAGCAGGGCGCGGCCGCGGGTCAGGGCCAGGGCGCCACGTCCGGCGGCGCGGGCGGTGCGCTCCCGGCGGGATACGCCATGATCCAGGAGTTCGGGTTCCACTTCTCGATGGCGATGCCCGAGGGCTTCAAGCAGATCGGCATAGCCGGCGACAACTCCGGTGGCATCTACGCCCGTGAAAGCGGCGGCTTCCCGCGGATCCAGGTCGACTACACCGGCACGCCGGGCGACGACGCGCGCCTCGCATGGACCAATTCGGTCGCCGGCGTCCGCAGCGGCAGCAAGGGGTATCGGCAGATCCGCATCGACGTGGTGGACTACCGGGGCTATCCGACCGTCGCCGACTGGGAGTTCGAGCGGGAGCAGAAGGGCATGAAGGTCCGTGTGCTCAACCGCGGCTTCAAGCTGGACGCGACGCACGGCTACGCCATCATGATCAGCTGCGCCGCCGACCAGTGGGACGGCCCCGAGTGCACGCAGATGCGCAACGTCGCCTTCGAGACGTTCCAGCCGCTCGGCTGACCTCGGGACGCGGGCGACCCCGGCGACGTATCGTGTCGGAGGGGCCATGGGGAGCCCGCCGCACTCGGGGGAGGCGAAGTGGAGGAGTACGCGGGCCGGATCCTGGCCGGCCGCTACCGCCTGCCCGTGCCGCCGTCCGACGAGTACGAACTGATAGAGACCCGCGCCTTTGACACGCGCAGCGGACAGGAAGTCCTCGTACGACAAGTGCCGTTGCCGGAGGTCGTGGACGCGGAGCTGCTGGACGGGCCGCGGGCCGTCCCGGCGGCGCGCCGGTCGCCCGCCGATCTGCCGGCCGTGCGCCGCGCCATCGAGGCGGCGCAGGCCGCGGCTTCGATCCCGGACCATCCGCGGCTGGACCAGGTCTTCGACGTGTTCGCCGAGGGCGAGTCGCTGTGGATAGTGAGCGAACTGGTCCCGGCCCGGCCGCTGGCCGCGCTGATCGCCGATGAACCGCTGAGCCCCTACCGGGCCGCCGAGGTGGCGTCGGACGTACTGACCGCGCTGCGGGTGCTGCACGCGCACGGCTGGACGCACCGGAACATCACCGTCCGGACCGTGTTGGTGTGCGAGGACGGGCGCGTCGTGCTGACGGGCCTCGCGGCCGGCGCCGCGGAGGAGGCCCTGTGCGGGTACGACCCCGTCCCGAGCGCCGAGGACACCGGCGACGGAGGAGCCGGGTGGGGTACCGCCACCGCCACCCCCTCCGTTCCGATTCCCGCACCCGCCCCCGTCGTCCCGACTCCGACTCCGCCCCCTGCCCCTGCCCCAGCTCCTGATCCGGTCCCGGGTCCGGATCCGACTCCGACCGCCTCCGGCCCGGTGGACGTCGCGTACGCGCCGCTCGTGGCCCCCGGGTACGACACCGGGCCGCGGTACACCGATCACATCACCCCCGGCCGTCCGCAGGACCGCCCCGACCCGCAGGCCGCCGCGCGGGCCGGGGCCATCGCCGCCTACCGGGCCGGGGCGCGGGCGGCCGCCGCCCGGGTCATCGAGGAGCGCAGGGCCGGGGCTGCGGCCGGGGCTGCGGCCGAGATCGAGGCCGGTGCGCCGCCGGAGCGCCGCCCCGAGGGGTCGACCCTCCCGCAGGGGTACTCGTACCCGTACGGCGGCCCGGAGACCGGCGCCGTCGCGCCCTGGCACGGCGCGACCCCCCGTCGGGCGGAGCTGCCCGCGGCCGCCCCGGAACCGGAGCGGGAGCCGGAACCGGAGCCCGCCCCCGAGCCCCTGCCCGCACCCGAGTCCGCACCCGAGCCCCTGCCAAGTCCCTTACGCCAGCCGGATCCCGATTCGGAGCAGGCACCGCCGGCACACTCCGAGCTCTCCGCCCTGCCCACCCCCTTCGCCCTGCCCCAGGGCTACCGGCAGGCCGAGGTCCCTGCTCCGGTCGCCCCCGACCGGCCACGGCCCGCCGGCAACGGCTGGTCCGGGCCGCGGACCGGCCTGGACGCCGAGCGCGCGCGGCAGACCCGGATGGCCGTCGTCGGGGCCGTCACCGAGCGGTGGGCCCCCGAGCAGGCCGGCCCCGTGCACGGGCACTGGCAGCTCGCGGCCCCCGTCGGGCCCGCCACCGACCTCTGGGCGCTCGGCGCACTGCTCTACCGCGCGGTGCAGGGGCACGCCCCGTACCCGGAGGACAGCGTCACCGAGCTGGTCGAGATGGTCTGCGCGGAGCCGCCCGCCTTCGCGGAGGAGTGCGGGGCGCTGCGCCCGATCGTGGAGTCGCTGCTGCGCCAGGACCCCACCGAGCGGCCCGACTTCGAGGAGCTCCGCGGCTGGCTGCGGTCGCTCGTCCGGTCCGCGCCCGAGCCGGACGCCGGGTTCGGGGCGCTTCCGATGCCGGAGCCGGACCCGGCGCGGCTGCCCGTCGTGCGCCGCCGCGGCGAGGTCCACGGGCGCCACCGCAACCCGGCGGGCCCCCGCAAGCCGCGCGCCCTCGGCCGGAGCCTGCTCGTCGGGATCCTGACCCTCCTCGCCGGCGGGGTGGCGTACGCGATGCTGTTCCTGCCCCGGGCCGCCGACCAGGAGCCCGCGGGTGACGCCCGGGGCAGTAGCGCGCAGGCGCCGGCGAAGCCGAGCCCCTCCCAGGTCCCTTCGGGCACGCCCGAGTCCAAGTCCGCTCCGCAGACGACGGCGCCCGCCGAATCACCGGCCGCCCCGGCCCCCGCCCCGGCCGGTTACACCACCCAGCAGGACCCGGAGCACTTCGAGCTCGCCGTGCCCGACGGCTGGGAGCGGCGCGGAATCAATGAGTCCGGTCAGGTCCGGTACACCGACGGGCAGTTCGTGCTGACCGTCGTTCCCGGCCGCGACAAGGTCCAGGGAAATCCGGATCCGGCGGCGTACCAGAAGGACAAGGAGCCGGAGCTGACCCCGTACCGGACGTCGACCTGGTCGACCGTCGGCGATGTGAAGACCACCAAGGTGGGCCAGCAACTGCGCGCGACGGGGCGGTACACGTGGATCGACGGGACCGGCCGCAACGTCTTCGCCCGCAACTTCGTCGTGGCGCTCGGCGGTAGCTACCACGTCGTCCTGGTCACCGGTCCGGAGGACGAGCAGTCCAAGGTCACCGAGGTCTTCGAGAAGGCCACGGCGAGTTACAAGGCGGGCGGTTGAACGGATACTGACGACTGATCAGTACGGCGATTGCGTCACAGTGCCGTCTTTCGGCGCCCGGGCGGTTCCGGCAGCCCCTCCGGGCTCCGTAATCTGGCCTGAAGTGCAGAGAGCGGCGGGATTTCGTGGAACAGCAGACAGGTGGGGGCGCCGTGTTGGCGGGCCGGTACCGGCTCGTCGAGCCGATCGGCCGGGGCGGCATGGGCAAGGTGTGGCGCGCGCATGACGAGCTGCTCCACAGGACCGTCGCCGTCAAGGAACTGACGGCGGGTCTGTACGTCGCCCAGGCCGACCGGGACGTCATGCACGCCCGGACGCAGAAGGAGGCCCGGGCCGCGGCCCGGATCCAGCATCCGGCGGTCGTCACCGTCCACGACGTCCTGGAGCACGACGACCGGCCGTGGATCGTCATGGAGTACATCGACGGTCCTTCCCTTGCGGACGCGGCCAAGGCGGCCGGGCGGATCGAGCCCCGCGAGGCGGCCCGGATCGGCCTGCACGTGCTGGGCGCGCTGCGCGCCGCGCACGCGGTCGGGGTGCTGCACCGTGACGTGAAGCCGGGCAACGTGCTGCTCGCCAAGGACGGCCGGGTGCTGCTCACGGACTTCGGGATCGCCGCGATCGAGGGCGACTCGTCCATCACGCGCACCGGCGAGATCGTCGGCTCCATCGACTACCTGGCGCCCGAGCGCGTCACCGGCGGCATCCCCGACCCGTCCTCCGACCTGTGGTCGTTGGGCGCCACCCTCTACACGGCGGTGGAGGCCCGTTCGCCGTTCCGCCGTACGTCGCCCATCTCCAGCCTGCAGGCCGTGGTCAACGACGAGCCGCCGGCGCTGCGCCAGGCCGGGGCGCTGGGTCCGATCATCACGGCCCTGCTGCGCAAGGACCCGACGGAGCGTCCCTCGGCCGAGGAGGCCGAGCGGATGCTGCTGGAGGCGATGGAGGGCCGCGAGCCGAAGGCCGCGCAGGCGTACGTGCCCACGCGCGCGGTGACCCCGGAGGAACTGGGCCCGGCGCAGGAACGGTTCGAAGTGCCGGTTCCGCCGGCGGAACCCGGGGCGACGGCCGCGCTGGAGGAGCCTGCGGTGCCCGCGGCCACCGCCACCGCCACCACCACGACCACCGCCGACCCGGCCCGGGGCTGGCGGGGGCGGGCCGTGATCGTGGCCCTGGTGGCGGCGCTGCTCGGCGGCGGCGGTGTGTTCGGGGTGCTCAAGTACACCGGGGACACGGGGCAGGACGACGCCCCGGACAAGGTGGTCACCTCGGCGGCGCCCCCGGCGGGCCCGCCGGCGGGCTGGACCAAGGTCGTTGACCCCATCGCCGGTTTCACGCTGTTCGTTCCGGAGGGCTGGACGCGCAAGGCGAACGGCGACCAGATCGACTACACCCCGGACGACGGGAAGCACTTCATCCGGATCGCCTCCGATTCCACCCCGGACTACCAGGACCCATACGCGCACCTCCTCGATCTGGAGAAGCAGGTGGCGAAGCGGACGGACTACAAGAAGGTGCGGCTGAACCAGAACACCTTCCGGGACAGCACCCGGGCCGCGCTCTGGGACTTCACCTGGACGGAGAAGCAGAACCACCCCGGCCCGCGCAGGGCCAAGGAGCAGATGTACGTGGCCCCGGACGGCACGGAGTACGCCATCTACATGTCGAGCCCGGTCGAGAGCTGGGCCACGACCGAGCAGCAGTTCGACCTCGTGCTCAGCGGCTGGGAGCCACCCGCCGGGAAGCCCTGATCGGCCCCGATCCCGTCATCCTGCCAGCGATCACTGGCGGAAAAGGCAAAATCCGGTTACCGGCGGGTACCCAAAGGCTGTCCGGCGCAATACGCTCACCGGCATGACGGACTCGCAGGCCCCCGCCGCCCCCCTCCGGACCGCACCGGAGCCCACCAACCCGGTCGCCCCGGCCCCGGCCGGTGCCCGCACCGCCGCCGACGTGGTGACCCCCGACCTGGTCGTCCGACTGACCCGCGGGGTGATCGGATCCGGCCGCACCGCCAACCACACCCCCTTCACCGGGGACCGGCTGGCGGAGCTCCCGGAGGCCACCCCCGAGGACGTGGCCGAGGCCTTCGAGCGGGCCCGCGCCGCCCAGCCCGCCTGGGCGGCGGTCCCCGTCGCCAAGCGGGCGGCGGTCCTGCTGCGCTTCCACGACCTGGTTCTCGACCGGCAGGCCGAAGTCCTCGACCTGATCCAGCTGGAGACCGGCAAGGCCCGCCTGCACGCGCACGAGGAGGTCCAGGCGGTCGCCGTCTCGGCCCGCCACTACGGGCGCAAGGCCCCCGGGTACCTGCGCCCCAAGGGCCACACCGGGGCCATGCCCACCCTCACCAAGGTCACCGAGCTGCGCCAGCCGCGCGGGGTCGTCGGCCAGATCGCCCCCTGGAACTACCCGCTCGAACTGTCGGTCGGCGACGCCCTGCCCGCCTTCGTGGCGGGCAACGCGCTCGTCATGAAGCCCGACACCGAGACCGCGCTGACCGCCCTGTGGGCCCGCGACCTGCTGATCGAGGCCGGCCTGCCCGCCGAGGTCTTCCAGATCGTCCTCGGGGAGGGCCCCGTCGTCGGCCCCGAGGTGGTCCGGCACGCGGACTACGTCTCCTTCACCGGCTCCACCCGCACCGGCCGCGAGGTCGCCCGGGGCGCGGCCGACCGCCTCGTCGGGGTCTCCCTCGAACTCGGCGGCAAGAACGCCATGCTCGTGCTGCACGACGCCGACATCGAGAAGGCCGCCGCGGGCGCCGTCCGCGCCTGTTTCTCCTCCGCCGGACAGCTCTGCATCTCCATCGAGCGGCTCTACGTCCACGCCTCGATCGCCGACGCCTTCGTCGAGCGGTTCGCCGCCCGTACGAAGGCCATGCGGCTCGGCGCCTCCCTCGCATACGGCGCCGACATGGGCTCCCTCGTCGGCGAGCGCCAGCTGGAGACCGTACAGCGGCACGTGGACGAAGCCGTGGCCAAGGGCGCCACCCTCGTCGCCGGCGGCACCGCCCGCCCCGACATCGGCCCCCTCTTCTACGAGCCCACCATCCTCGACGGCGTCGAGGCCCCCATGGCGGTGTGCGGCGAGGAGACCTTCGGCCCCGTCGTCTCGATCTACCGCTTCACCGACGAGGACCGGGCGATCGCCGAGGCCAACGCCACCGCGTACGGCCTGAACTCCAGCGTCTGGACCAAGGACTCCCGCCGCGGCCACGCCGTCGCCGCCCGCCTGCGCACCGGCACCGTCAACATCAACGAGGGCTACGCCCCCGCCTACGGCAGCGCCCAGGCACCCATGGGCGGCATGAAGGACTCCGGCCTCGGCCGCCGCCACGGCTCCGAGGGCATCCTCAAGTACACCGAGGCCCAGACCGTCGCCCACCAGCGGCTGCTCCCGATGGCGCCCTCGCTGGGCATGGACGACGAGAAGTACGCGGCGTTCATGACCCGCAGCCTCAAGGTCATGAAGGCCCTCCGACTCCGCTAAGGGGCAGCACCGTGTCTGAGTCTGAGTCTGAGTCTGAGTCTGAGCCTGGGTCTGCGTCTGCGTCTGCGTCTGGGTCTGGGTCGTACGACTACGACGTCATCGTCATCGGATCGGGTTTCGGCGGATCGGTCTCGGCGCTGCGCCTGACCGAGAAGGGCTACCGGGTCGGCGTCCTGGAGGCCGGACGCCGCTTCACCCGCGAGAGCCTGCCGAAGAACAGCTGGGACCTGCGCAACTACCTGTGGGCCCCGGCCCTCGGGCTGTACGGGATCCAGCGGATCCACCTCCTCGGCAACGTGATGGTGCTCGCGGGCGCCGGTGTCGGCGGCGGCTCGCTCAACTACGCCAACACGCTGTACGTGCCGCCCACCGCCTTCTTCGAGGACCGGCAGTGGGCCTCCATCACCGACTGGCGGGGCGAGCTCGCCCCCTACTACGAGCAGGCCAAGCGGATGCTCGGGGTGCGCCTCAACCCGACCATGACCCCCTCCGACGTCCACCTCAAGGCGGCCGCGGAGAAGATGGGCGTCGCGGACACCTTCCACATGGCCCCGGTCGGCGTCTTCTTCGGCGACGGGAAGGACGGTCAGGCGGGAGCGGAGCAGCCGAAGGTCCGGCCCGGGGACGAGGTCCCCGACCCGTACTTCGGCGGCGCCGGCCCCGCCCGCAAGGCCTGTACGGAATGCGGCGAGTGCATGACCGGCTGCCGGCACGGCGCGAAGAACACCCTGAACGAGAACTACCTGCACCTCGCCGAGCGCGCCGGCGCCGTCATCCACCCGATGACCACCGTCACCGCGCTCGCCGACCACCCCGAGGGCGGCTACCGCGTCCGCACCGTCCCCACCGACGGCCGTCGCCGGGGCCGGGCGAAGGTGCTGCGCGCCCGGTACGTCGTCGTCGCGGCGGGCACCTACGGCACGCAGACCCTGCTGCACACGATGAAGGACCGCGGCGAGCTCCCGCGCCTCTCGCACCGGCTCGGGGAGCTGACCCGGACCAACTCCGAGGGCCTGGTCGGCGCGCAGACCGACGACCGCCGCTACCGCAAGCGGCACGGGGGCGACCGCCGGGCCGACTTCACCCGGGGCGTGGCGATCACCTCCTCGGTGCACCCCAACGCCGACACCCACATCGAGCCCGTCCGCTACGGCAGGGGCTCCAACGCCATGGGGTTCATGACCGTCCTCCAGGTGCCCCACAGCAAGCACCGGGTCCGCGCCTGGTTCGGCCGGACCGTGCGGCACCCGCTGCAGCTGGCGCGTTCGTTGTCCAACCGGCGCTGGTCGGAGCGGACCATCATCGGCCTCGTCATGCAGTCGTTGGACAACTCGCTGACCACGTACCGCAAGCCCGGCGGGATCGGGAAGGGCCTGCTCACGGCCCGCCAGGGCCACGGCGCCCCGAACCCGGTCCAGATCGCGGAGGCCACGCAGGCCGCGACCCTGCTGGCCGAGGAGATCAACGGCTTCCCGGGCAGCAACATCGGCGAGCTGATGGGGACCCCGCTGACCGCGCACTTCCTGGGCGGCTGCCCGATCGGCGCCTCGCCCGAGGAGGGCGTGGTGGACCCGTACCACCGGCTCTACGGGCACCCGGGCATCTCCGTGGTGGACGGCTCGGCGGTCTCCGCGAACCTCGGGGTGAACCCGTCGCTGACGATCACCGCGCAAGCGGAACGGGCGATGTCCTACTGGCCGAACAACGGCGAGCGGGACCCGCGGCCCGAACAAGGGGCCGCGTACGCGCGCCTGGACGCGGTGGAGCCGGTCCGTCCGGCGGTACCGAAGGAGGCCTTCGGTGTACTGCGGCTGCCGTTCATGGCGGTCCCGGAGGTTCCGCCACGCCGCCCGTGAGGGATGCGGGACCGGGACCGGTGCAGTGACAACGGTGGGTACCGCGCTCCCCCTCCGAGCGCGGTACCCACCGTGGTACATACGTGACAGATGTTCAGCCTTGATGGTTGTACCGGAATCCGCCATGCCGGGCTGTGGTGTCGATCACACGATGAAGCATGCAACTGCGACAGATGTTCGACGGTCAACGGCTGCATGAGAAAGCGCATCTCGTTGCTGGCTGCCGGCGCCCTCGTGGCCCTGGGGCCGGCCGCCGTTCCCGCACACGCCGCGGACCCCGTCTTCACCCTGGCCGGACCGGCCGGGATCGGTCTGCGCCCGCACCCCGGGCAGAGCGGTGAGCCGCAGAAGACCTCGGTGAAGTTCCGGATCGTCAACGACTCCACCAAGACGTTCGACCGCCAGAGCACCTTCACGATCGACCTGAGCGGCCTCAAGGGCGTCGCCGACGTGAAGCTCGCCGAGGAGAAGGGCGCGGACTGCAAGCTCACGGCCGCGGCCGTGACCTGCACGCGCTGGGCGCTGTGGACGGGCGAGAGCACCGTCGTGGACCTGGACCTCAGCGCGACCAAGGACAGCAAGGTCGGCGCGACCGCCGACCTGACGCTCACCGGCAAGGCGGAAGGCGCCACCTTCACGTCCGTCACCACCAAGGTGCGGGTCGGCGGCCCCGACCTGGTGCTGGAGCGAGCCCGGCTGAAGGCGGAGCAGAAGCCGGGCGACAAGCAGAACCTGTCGATCATCTTCGCCAACGAGGGCACCGACCCCGTCAACGGCGTCGTCCTCGAAATGCGCACCACGCACGGCATCGACCTGGTCGAGCAGTACGACAACTGCTCCTACTCCGACGACACCCGCGCGGACCAGCCGCGGAACGCGGGCTGGAGCACGGTGCAGTGCCTGCTGGAAGGCGAGTACGAGCCGGGCGCGCTCTACGGCGTCGACGGCCCGCTGACCCTCAAGGCCGCCCCGCACGCCTTCATCGACGGCCTGACCTACGCGGTGTACGCGGCCGGCGACCAGCCGAAGGCAGCGAAGGCGGCGAAGGACGGCGCGCCCGCGGCCGGCGACCAGCAGAAGGCGGCGAAGAACCGCGGGCCCGCAGCCGGCAACAAGCTGGCAGCGGCGAAGCAGGCCCCCAAGGCCTCGGCCCGGTCCGCCCAGCCGGCGGCTGACCTCGAGCCCCGGAACAACATCCAGAAGTTCGACTTCGCGACGCGGAACACCGCCGACCTGGTGGCCACGGGCGTGTCCCTCAAGGGCGGGGTCGGCGAGACGGTCACCGCCGACTTCGGCTTCCGCAACGACGGCCCCGCGTGGGTCGCCTACCTGCGTTCCGGCAAGGAAGTCGCCCGTACCGACATCTTCATCCCGGCGGGCGCGAAGGTCACGAAGGTCCCGGCCGGCTGCACGGGGGTCAACGCCGACGGCACCCACCGCGACCAGACCCTGGGCGCGCCGCGCTACTTCTGCTCCACCGGCCATGTGGTGGGGGAGAAGGAGACGTTCGCCTACCCGTTCCAACTGAAGATCGAGAAGGTCGTGGCGGGCGCCGAGGGCTCGATCACGGTCGGCGAGTGGACGCCGGAGGGCACCACGGGCCAGCGCTGGGACCCGAACCACGCCAACAACAAGGCGGCCTTCGTGATCAACGCGAAGGGCAGCGGACCGGCCCCGACCCCGACCGCCACCACCTCGGCCACGCCGGCTCCGACCGGCTCCGCGACGCCCACCGCGACCGCTGCGCCGAGCGCCTCGGCCACCGGTACGGGTGTCACGGCGAACGGCGGCCTCGCCTCCACCGGTAGCTCCGCCCAGGTGATCGCGCTCGGCAGCGCGGCGCTCCTGGTCGTCGGTGGCGGGCTGTTCCTGGCGTTCCGCCGCAAGGCGGGCGGGCACGCGTAACGCGCGACGACGCAGAACGGCCGGCCCGGGGCGTCCCCCGGGCCGGCCGTCCTCTACGGGGTGACCGGGCTGCTGTCCCCTGCCGTCCGGTCACGCGAAGGAGCGAGGTCCCACGACGCACGCTCCACGGGGCGTGCGTCTCATCGCTCCAGCGGATCCACGCGTGGTGTTGCGGTTCCGCGGCTGGCTGACGCGGACACCCTCACCAACGAAGGTCCATGGGGGCGGGTCACGGTCCGGACGGTTGACATCCTCCCTTTCGTGAACGAAAGGGATTTCTACCTCACGCTGCCTGGCGGACCGGCGGACCGGCGGTCCGTCGGGTCTTCCGCGATCAGCGGTAGCCGGGTAGGGACCGGTCGAGACCCGCAGGTCCACACTTCGCTTTGGCTTTGTGTGCCGCCCTGGATTCCGCAACGCACTGGTTCCACCCCCACCGGCACCGGTCCCACTCCCCGAGCAGGGCCCTGCGGGCGCCAGACGACACGCGCAGCCGGAAGGTGTACCGGGCGGGTCCGTCCTCCCCGACCTGCGCTCATGCCGTCATGGCATGAACGAAATTCGCCCTCGGAGGTCGATCGGCACCGGTCACACGCGGCCCCGGCACAGCTCCAGCAGGGTCATGGCGAGGGTGGTGCCGGGCTTCCCGAGCGCATCGCTCCAGTGCGAGAGCACCTCCATCTCGCGGGACAGGTGCACCCGGCGGCCGCCCGAGGCGATCCGGGCGTCCTGGATGACGGTCGAGACGGCCATCCGCTCCTGGATCAGGCCGATGATCCGGTCGTCGAGGGCGTCGATGCGCGTACGGGAGTCGGCGATCAGCTGCTCGGGGGTGGTGGTGACGCTCATGGTGTTCTCTCCTGTGGGTCGTGTCGTGCCGACAGGAGCGGAAACGCGGAAGCGCCCCGGTCCTGTCGGACCGGGGCGCTTCCGGGAAGTCAGTGGCTCAAGCGAGCATCACGAGGACCCATGGCGACCGGACCGACCGGTGCCATAGGTAAAGACGAAGCTCAGCTGCTTGCGCATGGCGCGGATACTACCTTCCGTCACCTTCTGGGCCAATCGCGTTCGGATGCTGAGACGGCTCAGAGGCGTGCGTGACGCGCCGGAAGAGGTGGTGGCCGGTCCGCCCCGTGTGCCGCAGCGCCCAGTCCTGGCGGCAGGAGGGACTGTACGACTCCGCGAAGCGCTACCGGATCCTGCTGTGGGAAGCGGTCCTGCATGCTCGGATCTGTTCGCCCTCGGTACTCGGCGCGCAGCTCGACCGTCTGCACGGTGCGATCGGCTTCGACACCGTGGAACTGGGGACCGTTCCCCTAGAAGCGGTCCTACAGATCCCCCCAGGACTCGGGTTCTGGATCTACGACGACCGGCAGGTGGTCGTGGAGACCTGGCACGCGGAGCTCTGGCTGGACGGCACCGACAGCGTCGCCACCCACCTCCGGGTCTGGCAGGCCCTTCGCGAATCCGCCGCCTTCGGGGCGGACGCACAGCGGGTGATCAGCCGGGCACGTCGGGCAGTGGGGGCGCCGGGATTCGGATGGTGAGACGAAGAGGGGGTGACGTCCACCGTTAGAATCGACAAAACAGCCACCTCTTCCGCCGGAAGGCCGCCCCGTGCCAGAAGCACCCTCCGCCGCCCACGACAGCGCCCCGGACACGGTTCTCGTCGTCGACTTCGGCGCCCAGTACGCCCAGCTCATCGCCCGCCGCGTCCGCGAAGCACGGGTCTACAGCGAGATCGTGCCCAGCTCGATGCCGGTCGACGAGATGCTGGCCAAGAACCCCAAGGCGATCATCCTCTCCGGCGGTCCGTCCTCCGTGTACGAGGAGGGCGCCCCGCAGCTCGACCGTGCGATCTTCGAGGCCGGCGTCCCCGTCTTCGGCATGTGCTACGGCTTCCAGCTGATGGCGGTCACCCTCGGTGGCACCGTCGACAACACCGGCGCCCGCGAGTACGGCCGCACCCCGCTGGCCGTCTCCAAGGCCGGCTCCACCCTCTTCGAGGGCACCCCCGAGAACCAGTCGGTGTGGATGTCCCACGGCGACGCCTGCTCCGCCGCCCCCGAGGGCTTCACCGTCACCGCGTCGACGAACGTCGTCCCGGTCGCGGCCTTCGAGAACGACGAGAAGAAGCTCTACGGCGTGCAGTACCACCCCGAGGTGATGCACTCCACGCACGGCCAGCAGATCCTGGAGCACTTCCTCTACCGCGGCGCGGGCCTCGCCCCCACCTGGACCACCGGCAACATCGTCGAGGAGCAGATCGCGGCGATCCGCGAGCAGGTCGGCGACAAGCGCGCCATCTGCGGCCTCTCCGGCGGCGTGGACTCCGCCGTCGCCGCGGCCCTCGTGCAGAAGGCCATCGGCTCGCAGCTGACCTGCGTCTACGTCGACCACGGCCTGATGCGCAAGGGCGAGACCGAGCAGGTCGAGAAGGACTTCGTCGCCGCGACCGGCGTGCAGCTGAAGGTCGTCGACGCGCAGGAGCGCTTCCTGAACGCGCTGGCCGGAGTTTCCGACCCGGAGACCAAGCGCAAGATCATCGGCCGTGAGTTCATCCGCGTCTTCGAGCAGGCCCAGCTGGAGATCCTCCAGGAGGACGGCCCCGCGGTCGCCTTCCTCGTGCAGGGCACCCTGTACCCGGACGTCGTCGAGTCCGGCGGCGGCACCGGCACCGCCAACATCAAGTCCCACCACAACGTGGGCGGGCTCCCCGACGACATCGAGTTCGAGCTCGTCGAGCCGCTGCGCCAGCTGTTCAAGGACGAGGTCCGGATGGTCGGCCAGGAACTCGGCCTGCCCGACGAGATCGTCCAGCGCCAGCCCTTTCCGGGCCCCGGCCTCGGCATCCGCATCGTCGGAGAGGTCACCAAGGAGCGCCTGGACCTGCTCCGCGAGGCCGACGCCATCGCCCGCCACGAGCTGACCGCGGCCGGCCTCGACCGCGAGATCTGGCAGTGCCCGGTCGTCCTGCTCGCGGACGTCCGCAGCGTCGGCGTCCAGGGTGACGGCCGCACCTACGGCCACCCGATCGTGCTGCGCCCCGTCTCCTCCGAGGACGCGATGACCGCGGACTGGACGCGCATGCCGTACGAGGTGCTCGCCCGGATCTCGACCCGCATCACCAACGAGGTGCCGGAGGTGAACCGGGTGGTCCTCGACTGCACGAGCAAGCCCCCGGGCACCATCGAGTGGGAGTAGTCCCACCCAGAACGCCGTGAAGCCGCCGCCCCGCACCCGCGGGCGGCGGCTTCGCCGTTCCTCTGGCCACTTGGCAGGGCCCCCGGTACCTTGCGCGGCGAACCGAGCCGTTCGAAGGAGCGCCCATGCCGGACCAGCCCGTACCCGTGCCCGTGGAGCGGCTGGGCTTCGAGATGCCGCCCGTGCACGACACCGTCGACGCGGCGCGCGCCCACCGCAAGGAGCGGCTCGCCGAAGCGCTGCGGCTGCTGGGGCGCCTGGGGTACGAGGACGGGGTGGCGGGGCAGATCACCGCGCGGGACCCGGAGTTCGACGACTGCTACTGGGTGAACCCCTTCGGTCGGGCCTTCACCGCGCTCACCGCCGACGACCTCCTGCTGGTCGACGGGGACGGGCGGGTGGTCCGGGGCGGGCGCCGGGTCAACCAGCTGGCCTTCGCCGTGCACGCGGCGGTCCACCGCAAGCGGCCCGAGGTGGCCGCCGTGGTCCGCGCGCAGGGCCCGTACGGGCGGGCGCTGGCGGCCCTGGGCGAGCTGCTGGCCCCGATCACCGAGGAGGCCTGCGCCTTCTACGAGGACCACGCGCTCCTCGACGAGTACTCCGGGGCCGACGAACCGGAGCGGACCGCGCTCGCGCTCGGCCCGTACAAGGCACTGGTCCTGCGCAACCGGGGGCTGCTGACGGTGGGGGACTCGGTGGACGCCGCGGTCTGGTGGTTCATCGAGGCGGAACGGGCCGCGCAGGTGCAGCTGATCGCCCGGGCCGCCGGCAAGCCGGTGCCCATCGACCACCGCGCCGCGACCTCGACCCGTGAACGGTTCGGGTCCGATCTGGCCGCCTGGGTGAGCTACCAGCCGCTCAGGGAGCTGGTGGCGTCAACATCATGAACCGTTAATCACCTGCTCTGACATCGTGCGCAATCCGGAGCACTGCCGCAGTGGTGCACAATTCGCTGGCATTGCACCGTAGTTCAGAGAGGCGGCACGTACGTGGCTGTCCAAGAGATGTCCCGAGGTACCCATACCACCGCCTGCGCCTGCGACGAGTGCGCCCGCGAGGGCCACCGTCGCGCGGTAGCGGCGTTCCTGGAGAAGCGCGACGAATTCGCCTCCGGGCAGGGCGTGCCGGCCGCCGTGGCCCACTCGCTCGGCGCCTCCCGCCAGTGGGTCTCCGACGAGCTGACCCTGTCGGCCCGCACCGTCGCCGACCGGGGCCGGGAGGCCGGGAACTCCTGGTTGTACCTGTTCTCGCGGCGGGCCGTCCTCGCCGTCTGGATCGCCGCCGGGGTCCTGCTGCTGGTGCAGGTCGCCGCCGCGCTCGGCACCGGCTGGTCCACGGCGCGCACCGCCGGGCTGCTGGCGGCCCTGGTGCTGGCCGGACTGCTCACGGTCGGGGCCCGCGCCCAGTCCGTGCGCGGCGGGCTGCTGGCCCCGCTGGTCGGCGAGGACAACCGGCTGTCCACCTCGAAGGCGGTGCCCACCGCCTGGGTGGTGCTGACGGCCTTCGCCACGCTGCTGCCCGCGCTGCGGCTGGCCGCCTCGGCGCCCGGACCCGAACGGCAGGCGCTGTACGCCGGCCTCGCGCTGGACCGGGCGCTGCCGCTGCTGGCGGTGGTCTCGCTGACCTCGGCCGTCGCGGTGCTGGTGCGTCGCGTGGTCTCCGTACGGATCATGGGCCAGCGGCTGCAGAAGCTGCCGGCCGACCGGCCGCGCGGGGTGGACCTGCTGACGGACGACGCGGGCCGCGGGAGCTTCCCGGACGCGCAGTACGTGCTCGTCTCGACGGCGGTGCTCGCCTACGCGACGGCCTCGCTGGCGCGCTTCCCGGCCCGGCTGCCACAGCTGCCCTGGGCGCTGGCCCTGCTGGTGGCCCTGTCGGCCGCCGTGTACCTGGCGGCGAAGTACGCGGAGGGCAGCCGCCCACTGGTGCTGTCGGTGGTGCGCAGACGCGAGCCCGGGGATCTGGACGCGGCCGTCCGCCCCGGGGACGACATCGAGATCCGGGGCGTGGGCTTCGTGCCGCCCGGGGCGCAGACGCCGGAGATGCTGGCCCGTCTGGTCGTACGGGTCGGGGCGGTGCACGTGCACGTGCCGCTGGTCCCGGTGGCGGGCGGATTCACCAATCCTTCCGACGCCGTGCTGACCGTGCCGGTCCCGGCGGAGGTGGAGCCGGGGCGCGTCGAGATTCAGGTGGTCACGGCCGCAGGGGTGGAATCCAACCGCTGCACCATCGATGTTGCCGAGTGATCGGGGTACACATGTCGCGTGAACCGAACCGATGTTCTTGAAACCGACGCCCCGCGCGACGTCGTGGGGCTGCGCGAGCTGGCCTCCCGGCACGCGCTGCTGCCCCTGCGGCTCTTCCTCGGCGTGACCTTCGTGTACGCGGGGATCGACAAACTGACCGACCCTGCGTTCCTCTCCGCCTCCGGAGACGGCTCCATCGGCGACATGATGCGCGGGATCCGCGACACCTCCGCGATCCCCGGCCTCGTGGACCTGTCGCTGAACTCGCCCGTCGGCTTCGCCGTCGCCCTGGCCATCGGGGAGATCCTGGTGGGCCTCGGGGCCCTGGCCGGCCTGCTGACCCGCGTCGCGGCCGTCGGAGGGGCGCTGATCGCGCTCAGCCTGTGGCTCACGGTGTCGTGGGCGGTGACCCCGTACTACTACGGCAACGACCTGATCTACATGATGGCGTGGACCCCGCTGATCCTCGCCGGGGCGCCCTACCTGTCGCTGGACTCGGTGATCCGGTCGCGCTTGTCCCGGCGTACGGCATAGGTCACCAGCCCGACCAGCGCGGCGAGGGTGAGCCCGCCCATGGTGATCGGGATGACCGCGAACCAGGGCAGGTCCGCCCCGCCGGTGCTGTCGAGCAGGTAGAGCACGCCCGCCACCACCAGGACCAGTCCCGCGATCAGCCGTCCCGGCTGGAACTCATGACGCCGCACGGGTCACCTCCACCTGTCCGAAGTCCGCACCGAGGTGCAGTTCGATCGTCCCGCCGGCCTCGGTGCCGGCGGCCGGCGCGAGGGTTTCCGTACGGTTCTGCTCCCCGGGCCCGGCCCGCTCGATGCGGCCCGCGTAGTCGCCGGGCAACTGGATGTCGCCCATCCGCCGGATGGTGACGTCGGCCAGCGCGGTGACCTCCCTCGGCAGGACGACCTTGAGCCGGCCCGCGTCGATGGAGGCCTCGACGGCCACCTCGGTGCCCTTCGGCACGTCCAGGCGGCTCAGGTCCAGCGTGGCGAGCCCGGTGCCCGCCTCGTACACGGGCTTCACGTCGGCCACCGCGGCCGGACGCCACTCGACCTCCTGCCAGTCCGTGCCGATCTCCCGGGGCAGTACGGCCGCGCCCGCGAGCAGGCCCGCGGTGCACACGGCCAGTACGACCGTGCCGAAGCCGGTGCGTCCCAGCAGGGAGCTGACCGCGAGGCCCAGACCGAGGACGACCAGTGCGGCGGCGAGTCCGGTCTGCAGGGCCTCGCCGAGCGGGTTGCCCTCCCAGGTGGCGGCGGTCCCCGCGATGCCGGCGAACAGCGCCAGCACGAAGACCCGGCCGCCGATGCCGCCGCGCGGGCGGGCCGGGGCGGCGGGCGCCTTCGCGGCCGCCGGGGTGCGGCCGGTCGCCACCGGGTCCGCCGAGTCGTCGGGCCCCCACAGGTACCCCGTCCCGCCGACCGGGCCGGTCGTACCGTCCTTGACCAGCGGGTCCCGCCACCAGGACGGGCCGCCGGGGGTGGGCGGAGCCTGCGTCTCCGGCGGGGCCGGCGAGTGTGCGGCCCGGGAGGGGCTGCCGGCCGGGTCGGGCGCCTGCGCCTCGGGCCCGCCGGTGTGCCGCCTGCGCTGCGACCAGTACGAGGCCCCGCCCAGTGCCAGGACGACCAGCACCGAGAAGGCCGCCAGCCCGCCGTTGTCCAGCATCGACAGGAACAGCGCGCAGCCCACCAGTGCGGCGAACACCGCCGCCAGCGTGGCCCCCTCGACCCGGCCGGTCAGCAGCTTCTTCGCCTCGCTGTCCTCCTCGCCGTCCAGGGGGAGCAGCAGCCACGCGAAGCCGTAGAAGATCAGACCGACGCCGCCGGTGACCGCGAGGACACCGAGGACGATGCGGAAGACCACCGGGTCCAGGTCGAAGTACCGACCGAGGCCGCCGCACACGCCCGCGAGGACCTTGTCGCGCTTGCTGCGGCGCAGGAGCGGCCGGGCGTCGGCGGCCCGCGGGGCCCCGGGCCCGGCCGGCGGGGCGTCGTGTACTTCGGTCATGGGTCCATGGTGACGGGCCGCAGGGGCGGACGGCACCGGGCCCTACCCTGGTGCAACCCTGATATCCCCCCGGTACGAGTGGGGGAATGCCCTGATGACCGGCCCCCGCCGGGCGTGTGACCCTTGGTGACATGCCCGTAGCCGCCGCTCCCCGAACCCCGCACGCACCGGACACCGACGAGGTGCCGCAGCGCAAGCTCTACCGCAGCGCCGACGGCCGGATGCTGGGCGGTGTCGCGCGCGGTCTCGCCGGGCACCTCGGGCTTCCGGTGGGCTGGGTCCGCCTGGCGTTCCTCCTGCTGTTCATGTGGGGCGACGGGCTGGGCGTGCTGCTGTACGCCGCGTTCTGGGTCTTCGTACCGCTCGGCGTCGGCGGCCGGACCGGACACCGCTCCTTCTTCGAGAACCTCCCCGACGGCACCCGCCGGCTGCGCAAGCCCGACCGGGGGCAGATCACCGCACTGATCGCCCTGTTCATCGGTGCGGGCATCTTCATCTCCAAGGTCCAGCTCGGCGGCGCGTCCGGCCGGTACGTGTGGCCGACGCTGCTGGTCGGGGCCGGGGTCGTGCTCGTGTGGCGGCAGGCCGACAACGCCCGCCGCGCCCACTGGTCCACGGCCGCCGAACGGCGCGGACGCCTCTTCCAGGTCGCGCGGGCCCTCGCCGGTGTCGCCCTGGTGGGGGTGGGCCTGACCGTCTTCATCGTCGTACGGGGCTCCGCCGCACAGCTCGGCAACGTCCTCACCGCCACCCTCGCCGTCCTCGTCGGCGTGGCCCTGCTCGCCGGACCCTGGCTGATCCGGATGACCCAGGACCTGTCCGAGGAACGTCTGATGCGCATCCGCGCCCAGGAGCGCGCCGAGGTCGCCGCCCACGTGCACGACTCGGTGCTGCACACCCTCACCCTGATCCAGCGCAACGCGGAGGACGTCTCCGAGGTGCGCCGGCTCGCGCGGGCCCAGGAGCGCGAGCTGCGGAACTGGCTCTACAAGCCCGAGGGCACCGGCAAGGACGAGGCGGAGGAGCCGGCCACCCTCGCGGAGGCGGTGAAGAAGACCGCCGCCGAGGTGGAGGACCACCACGGCGTCCCGATCGAGGTCGTGGTCGTCGGTGACTGCCCGCTCGACGAGCGGCTGGCGGCACAGATCCAGGCCGCGCGCGAGGCGATGGTCAACGCCGCCAAGTACGGTGGCGAGGGCGGGCCCGTACAGGTGTACGCGGAGGTGGAGGGGCAGACGGTGTTCGTGTCCGTACGGGACCGGGGGCCGGGCTTCGACATCGACGCGGTACCCGGCGACCGCATGGGCGTACGAGAATCGATCATCGGCCGGATGCAGCGCAACGGCGGGACCGCACGGCTGCGGTCCGCGCCCGACGGCGGCACGGAAGTCGAGCTGGAGATGGAGAGGGCGGCGAACACAGGATGACCGAGGCCGGGGAGAACGCAGGCGTGGGGGAGACCAGGCGCGTCCGGGTGGTGCTCGTCGACGACCACAGGATGTTCCGCACGGGGGTGCAGGCCGAGATCGGCGAGACCGACCGGACGGGCGTCGAGGTCGTCGGCGAGGCGGCCGACGTCGACCAGGCCGTCACCGTCATCACCGCCACCCGGCCCGAGGTGGTCCTGCTCGACGTGCACCTGCCCGGCGGCGGTGGCGTCGAAGTGCTGCGGCGCTGTGCCCCGCTGATGGCGGCGGGCGAGAACCCCGTCAGATTCCTGGCGCTGTCGGTGTCCGACGCGGCCGAGGACGTCATCGGGGTCATCCGGGGCGGTGCGCGCGGGTACGTCACCAAGACCATCACCGGCAGCGACCTGGTGGACTCGGTCTTCCGCGTGCAGGACGGGGACGCGGTGTTCTCGCCGCGGCTGGCGGGCTTCGTGCTCGACGCGTTCGCCTCGACGGACGCGCCGCCGGTCGACGAGGACCTGGACCGGCTCACGCAGCGCGAGCGCGAGGTGCTGCGGCTGATCGCGCGCGGGTACGCGTACAAGGAGATCGCCAAGCAGCTGTTCATCTCGGTGAAGACGGTCGAGTCGCACGTCTCGGCCGTCCTGCGCAAGCTCCAGCTCTCCAACCGGCACGAGCTGACCCGCTGGGCGACGGCCCGCCGCCTGGTCTGAGCCCCGGGGCAGACGTCTGACCTGCGTCCGACCTGCGGTGTGACCCACGCCGCAGGCCGACCTGGCAACCGGGAGCGCGCACGGTGCCCTCTAGGGTGGCGTGATGAGCTTGACCGGTACACCCTTCTTCGCGACGGTGATCGCCCTGACGGCGATCGCCGTCGTCCTTCCGCTGGCCGTGTGGAGCAAGGTGCGCGGCCCGGCCGCCGTGCGCACGCTCCTGCGCGCGCTGATGGTGGTGTTCGCCCAGGTCACAGCCATCGCCGTGGTGTTCGTCGCGGTCAATCGCGCCGAACACTTCTATGCCTCGTGGAGCGACCTGTTCGGCACCGGCAAGTACGTCACGGCCGCCCCCGACCTCGGCCCGGACGGGCTCGGCGGCAAGAAGGTCGAAGAGGCGCCGAAGGTCAAGCAGCAGTTCCAGCCGGTGGAGGGGGTCGGCGGGCGGGTCCAGAAGACCGAGCTCGACGGCAAGATCTCCGGGGTCAAGGGCGACGTCATGGTGTGGCTGCCGCCGCAGTACGACGACCCGGCCTACAAGGACAAGAAGTTCCCGGTGATCGAGCTCATACCGGGCATACCGGGCACGGGGAAGTCCTGGTTCCAGGGGCTCAAGGCGCACGAGGTGCTGGAGCCGCTGATGAAGAGCGGCAAGGTGCAGCCGTTCATCCTGGTCTCGCCGCGCGCCATGCTGCTCGGCAACGGCGACACCGGCTGCGCCAACATCCCCGGCAAGGTCAACGCGGACAGCTGGTTCAGCGTCGACGTCCGCAAGATGGTCGTCGACAACTTCCGGGCCTCGGACGAGGCCCGCACCTGGGGCGTGGCCGGCTATTCGGCCGGCGCCTACTGCGCCGCCAAGCTCGCGATCGCGCACCCCGACCGCTACAGCGCGGCCGTCTCCCTGTCCGGCTACAACGACCCGGGGCAGGAGCCCTCGTCGCTGGTCGCCAAGGACCCCGAACTGCGCAAGACCCACAACCTGAAGAACTGGCTCCAGGCCGCACCCACCCCGCCCGCGGTGGCGCTGTGGATGTCGGGGGCCGAGCAGGACGGTTACCTGTCCGGCACGGACCTCAAGGCGATCGCCAAGAGCCCGACCGTGGTGCACGCGGAGAAGGTCGTCGGCGGGCACAACCTCGAATCGTGGTCCAAGCAGCTGCCGCAGACCTTCGGCTGGCTGAGCGGCGTGGTCAAGGCCCCGTAGCCCGCGCCGGGCCCTGCGTCTGCCGATCGGCGGACGGCCCCGCGGACCCCGCCGCCGATCTCTGCCGGTCGGCCGATGTGCCCGGTACCCGCGGCCCGGGAGCCTGGTCCCAGGACGAAATCCAAGGGGGACCAGGGTCATGGCACATGCGGTGAGCAGCGGGAACGAGCAGGTCCGGGCGGCGGTGCGGCGCCGGTGGTGGTCGGGTTGGCCCCACTGGACCCCGTACGCGGCGGCCGCCTGGTCCCTCGCCTACGGTCTGGCCGGGCTGTACTGGACGCTGGGCGGCGCCGCGTACCCGTTCGCGCCGGTCGACGAGGACCGGTCGGCCGGATCCGTCCTCGAACCGAGCCCGGCCGCCGTCGTGAGCCCGGTCATCGCGGCGCTCGGCCTCGCAGGGGCGGTCTGCGGGGTGCTCATGGCACGCCGCCCGGCGAGCGGCGCCGCCGCCCGACGGTTCCTGCTCGGCTTCGGCTGGGCGCAGGCCCTCGCGCTCACGGTGGTCCTGCAGGACTACACGCTGATCGCCGTGGTCGCCTTCGCGCCGCTCCTGGTGGTGTTCGCCTTCACCGGGGTGCCCGGCCCGCAGGACGGCATCGGCGACATCCTCTACTGGCACCGGGACAACCTGCTGATCCTGTTCGTGGGCGGTGTGCTCTGGACGCTGGCCGTACTGGCGTACCAGCGGCGCACCCGCGGACTGTGCGCGCACTGCGGGCGCGGCGGAAGGGCCGCGGCCTGGACCGCGCCGCAGGCGGCGGCCCGCTGGGGGCGCCGGGCCGTACTGATCGCCGTGCTGTCGAGCATCCCGTACGACGTGACCCGGGTGGCCTGGTTCTTCGGCTACCCGATGGGCATCACCGACGCGTTCCTGAAGGACATGCAGGACACCCCGGGCATGCTCGGGATCGGGCTGGGCCTCGCGATCGCCTCGACCGTCGGCGGCGTGCTGACCCACGGACTGGTCGCGCGCTGGGGCGAGGTCTGGCCGCGGTGGGTGCCGTTCAAGGCGGGCAGGCCGGTCGCGCTCGCCACCGCGATCGTCCCGGCCCTGCTGGTGTCCGTGGTCCTCGTACCCGGCGGCCTCCAGATGATCCGGGGCGGGGACCAGCCCTTCGGCTGGGGGACCAACTACCCCGCGATGCTCTGGGTGGTCTGGGGAGCCGCGTTGGGCGCAGCCACCCTCGCCTACTACCTCCGCCGGCGCGGCACCTGCGGCTACTGCGCCCGGGGATGAGCGGGTCCGTCCGACCGACCTACGCGGGGCGGGAGGCGCCGGCCCAGGGCATCGAGTCGATCGGCGCGAGCCGGACCGTCGATCCGGGGCGCGGGGCGTGGATCATCTGGCCGTTGCCGACGTAGAGGCCGACGTGGGTGACCCCGGAGTAGAAGAACACCAGGTCGCCCGGGGCCAGCTGGTCGCGGGACACGCGCCGGCCGGCGTTGATCTGGGTGTAGGTGGTGCGGGGCAGGGAGACCCCGGCCGAGCGCCAGGCCGCCTGGGTCAGGCCGGAGCAGTCGAAGGAGCCCGGGCCCGTCGCGCCCCAGACGTACGGCTTGCCGATCGCTCCGTGCGCGAAGGCCACGGCGCGGGCCGCGCGCGAACCGTCGGACGGGGGCGGGGGCGCGGCGCCCTTGGACGGGGCGGAGGCGGAGGCGGCGGCGGGGGCGGCGGCCGGTCCGCCGGCCGACCGGGCTTCGTAGGCGGCCCGCTCCTCGGCGGTGAGCCGGGCCAGCAGGTTCTTGGCGGCGGTGAGCTTCTCCTCGATCTCGGCCTTGTGCCCGGCGAGTTCGTCCTGCCGGGAGCGGAGGTCGGCGAGCCGCCCGGCGGCCTGCTCGCGGAGCTTGCCGACCTCGTCGAGCCGGCGGCGCACGGTGGTGATCCCGGCGGCGTTGCGGTCCCCGGCGCGGGAGATGAAGGCGGCCTGGGAGAGGTACTCCTGCGGGTCGGAGGCCAGCGCGAGCTGGACGGTGGTGCCCAGGGAGCCGCTGCGGTACTGGGAGGCGGCGAGCGTTCCGAGTGCGCTGCGGGCGGTGTTGAGCTGGTCGGTCTTGCGGGCGGTCTCCTCGCGCAGTCCGGTCAGCGCGCGTTCGGCCTCGTCCGCCCGTTCCTTCGCCCCGTTGTACCGCTCGGTCGCCGCCTCGGCCTCCTCGTAGAGCCGGTCCACCTCCGATTTGACCTGGGCGGGGGTGGACCGGGGGTCGGCCTGGGCGCTGCCTTCGAAGGCGGTGGCGGTGGCAGCGCCCGCGAGGGCGATGGTGGCGGCGGTCGTCCGTACCGGGCCGCCGGAGAGCGGGCGCTGCCTGGGCTTTCGATGACTGGCCACGAGGGCCTCACGTCCTTCCTCTGTCGGTGCCTGGAGGAGGACGCTAGACCCGGAGGTAACGGGCGGATGACGAGATGATCGCAAGTGGCCCGATATGACTGGAGCTGGCCGCAGCGGACCGGAGCGGATCGTTCCGGTGTGGGTCAGTGCCAGAGAACGGCGATGAAGATGTTGATCACGGTCAGCCCGCCGACCGCGCCGAACAGAGCCTTGTCCACGTGCTCCTCGTCGCGCTTGACGTAGACGAGGCAGAGGATCACGAAGAGGATCGCGAGCTTCACGCCGACCTTGATGTTGTTGACGGGGTCCCCGGCCATCTGGTTGAAGCCGACCAGGAGCACGCCGGTGACCAGCATGGTGAGCGCGCCGTGCAGCATGGCGGGCGTGAAACGGGCGGTGCCCGCGCTCATCGCCTTCATCTGGGTCAGGAAGCCGCCGAGGAGCGAGGCGATCCCGATGATGTGCAGGCCGACGAAGACATTGATGAGTACGTCCATGGCGTCGAGCGTACGAGGCGGCCCGGTCAGCCGAAGAAGCGGGTCAGCTCGTCCGTGACGACCTCCGGCCGCTCCTCCGGGAGGTAGTGGCCGCTGCCGTCGACGCGGACCACGCGGGTGTCGGTGCCGAGCGCCGGGACCGCGGCGAGCAGGCGTTCGTAGTTGCTGTGCTCGCCGCCGAGCGCGAGCAGCGGGGTGGTCACGGGGGAGTAGCCGGCGAGGTCGTCGATGTCCTGACGGAAGGCCTGGTACCAGGCGTTGCCGGCCCGGATCGCGTCCGGGGAGTCGTACGCGCGGGCGTACACCGCGCGGGAGCGCTCGTCGATGGAGGCGGGGTCGGCGGTCATGGCCGCGAACAGCCAGTCCAGCAGCACGCGGTAGCGGCCGGCGAGGAGCTGTTCGGGCAGGTCCGGCACCTGGTTGAAGGCGAACCACCACAGGTGGCGGAGCCCGGGGCGGGGCAGCAGGGGCATCTGCGACCACGCCTCCTCGGGGTGCGAGACGTCGAGGAGGGCGAGCCGGCGGGTGGCGTCCGGGTGGTTGGCGGCGTGGGCGTAGGCGACCATCGCGCCGATGTCGTGCCCGGCGAAGTGCGCCGACCCGATCGAGAGGTGTCCGAGGAGGGCGTGGACGTCGGCGGCCATCGTCTTCTTGTCGTAGCCGGCGGCGGGCTTGGCGGAGCCGCCCATGCCGCGCAGGTCGACGGCGATCACCCGGTACCGGCGGGCCAGGGCCGGCAGCACCTTGTGCCACTGCCACCAGGTCTGCGGCCAGCCGCCGAGGAGGACGAGCGGTGTGCCGCTGCCGCCCTCCACGTAGTGCAGTCGGGTGCCGTTGACCTTGGCGTGGTGGCTGGTGAAGCCCCCGTCGAGGGAGGCGGCCAGGGCGGCGTCGTCGAGCGGGGTGGTGGCGGGCGGGGTGGTGGCGAGCGGGGTGGTGGTCGGCTGGGTGGTGGCGGGCTGGGGCACGGCGGGTCCGTCCTCGCGAGATTGACCGTTCGAAGATTTCGTACGGTTGAGTGAGTGGACTGTACGAGATCTTCGAATGGATTGGCAATGTCCGTACGAGAACTGCGTACAGTGGGGTCATGCCTGCTGCCGCTGCCGAGCCGACCCATCCCGCCGCCGACCGCATCGAGCTGGTCGAGGTCCTGGCGGCGCTCGGACACCCCGTCCGACTGGAGATCGTCCGCAAGCTCTCCTCCGGCGAGGAGGCGTTCTGCGGCGAGGTCGTCCCCGACCTGCCCCGCTCCAGCGTCACGCACCACCTCAAGACGCTGCGCGAGAGCGGCGTGATCTGCCAGCGCCCGCAGGGCCGCAAGCTCTTCCTCGCGCTGCGCCGCGAGGACCTGGAGCTCCGTTTCCCCGGTCTGCTCGAACTCGTGCTGGCCTGTCGGTCCCGCCCCCTAGACTCGGAATGCGATGAGCAGCCTCTTTGACGACAGTTTCCTGGCGGACCTCACCCCCTCCGACGAGGTCCCGCCGCCGCCCGAGGACCACGCCGCCCCCGAAGCGGGCGCGGACGATCTCTTCGGGGGGCGGTTCGACGTACCCATGACCGGGGACGCGTACTACCGGGACGGCGCCCCCAGGCCCGTCATCGACCCGGCGACGCTCCTGGACGGGCTCAACGAGCAGCAGTGCGCGGCCGTGGTGCACGCGGGCTCCCCGCTGCTCATCGTGGCCGGCGCCGGCTCCGGCAAGACCCGGGTGCTGACCCACCGCATCGGACACCTGCTGTCCGCGCGGAACGTCCACCCCGGCCAGATCCTGGCGATCACCTTCACCAACAAGGCCGCCGGCGAGATGAAGGAGCGCGTCGAGGGCCTGGTCGGCCCGCGCGCGAATGCCATGTGGGTCTCCACCTTCCACAGCGCGTGCGTGCGCATCCTGCGCCGCGAGTCCAAGCGGCTCGGCTTCACGTCCTCGTTCTCGATCTACGACGCGGCCGACTCGAAGCGCCTGATGGCGCTCGTCTGCCGCGACCTGGACCTGGACCCGAAGAAGTTCCCGCCGAAGGCCTTCAACGCCAAGGTCTCGAACCTGAAGAACGAGCTGATCGACGAGGAAGCCTTCGCCGATCAGGCCGCCGACGGCTTCGAGAAGACCCTGGCCCAGGCGTACGCGATGTACCAGGGGCGGCTGCGCGAGGCCAACGCCCTCGACTTCGACGACATCATCATGACCACGGTCCACCTGCTCCAGGCGTTCCCGGACGTCGCCGAGCACTACCGGCGCCGCTTCCGGCACGTCCTCGTCGACGAGTACCAGGACACCAACCACGCCCAGTACACGCTGGTGCGCGAGCTGGTCGGCACCGGCTACCCGGACCTGCCCCCGGCCGAGCTGTGCGTGGTGGGTGACGCCGACCAGTCGATCTACGCCTTCCGCGGTGCGACCATCCGCAACATCCTCCAGTTCGAAGAGGACTACAAGGACGCGACGACGATCCTGCTGGAGCAGAACTACCGCTCCACGCAGACGATCCTCTCCGCGGCCAACGCGGTCATCGAGCGCAACGAGAACCGCCGCGCCAAGAACCTGTGGACCCAGGCCGGCACCGGCGCCGTCATCACCGGCTACGTGGCGGACACCGAGCACGACGAGGCCCAGTTCGTCGCCGACGAGATCGACCGGTTGACGGACGCGGGCGACGCCAAGGCGGGCGACGTCGCGATCTTCTACCGGACCAACGCGCAGTCCCGCGTGTTCGAGGAGATCTTCATTCGGGTCGGACTGCCCTACAAGGTCGTCGGCGGCGTCCGCTTCTACGAGCGCAAGGAGGTCCGCGACGTCCTCGCGTACCTGCGCGTCCTGGCGAACCCGGAGGACAACGTCCCGCTGCGGCGCATCCTGAACGTGCCCAAGCGCGGCATCGGCGAGCGCGCCGAGGCGATGATCGACGCCCTCGCGATGCGCGAGAAGATCACTTTCCCGCAGGCGCTGCGCCGCGTGGACGAGGCCTTCGGCATGGCCGCGCGCTCCACCAACGCCGTGAAGCGGTTCAACGTGCTGATGGAGGAGCTGCGCACGATCGTCGACTCGGGCGCGGGCCCGGCGGTGGTCCTGGAAGCGGTACTGGAGCGGACGGGCTACCTCGCCGAACTCCAGGCGTCGACCGACCCGCAGGACGAGACGCGCATCGAGAACCTCCAGGAGCTCGCGGCCGTGGCGCTGGAGTTCGAGCAGGCGCGGGAGGCAGCGGCTGCCGAGGCCGCCGAGACCGGCGCCCCGGCTCCCGGGTCCGGCACCCTGGCCGAGTTCCTGGAACAGGTCGCGCTCGTCGCCGACTCCGACCAGATCCCGGACGAGGACACCGAGGGCACGGGCGTCATCACGCTGATGACCCTGCACACCGCCAAGGGCCTCGAATTCCCGGTGGTCTTCCTGACCGGCATGGAGGACGGGGTCTTCCCGCACATGCGGGCGCTGGGCCAGACCAAGGAACTGGAGGAGGAGCGCCGCCTCGCGTACGTCGGCATCACGCGGGCGCGCGAGCGGCTGTACCTGACCCGCTCCAGCATGCGCAGCGCGTGGGGCACGCCCTCGTACAACCCGCCGTCGCGGTTCCTCGAGGAGATCCCGGCGGAGTACCTCCAGTGGAAGCGGACGGGTGCGACCCAGAAGCCCGCCGGTCCGATGCGGAGTTCGGGGTACGGGTCGTCGTCGTCCGGTTCGGGGAAGGCGACCTTCGGCACCTCGCCGGAGGCGTTCCTGTCCTCGTCGCGTACGAAGTCGGGCCCGTCCGGATTCGCGACGCGGCGGGCCGCCGACAAGCCGGTCATCGCCCTGGTGGTCGGGGACCGCGTCACGCACGACCAGTTCGGGCTCGGCACCGTCATGGAGGTCAAGGGAGCGGGCGCGGACGCGCAGGCCACCATCGACTTCGGGGACGACAAGCCCAAGCGGCTGCTGCTGCGCTACGCGCCGGTGCAGAAGCTGTAGGAGGAGGGCGGCCGCGCGGCGATCACGCCGCCGGGAGATCAGACCGGGCCGGTTGCCGCCGGCCGGTTAGGTCGGGCGGTTACGTCGGGTCCAGGCCGTGGCTGCGCAGCCACGACAGGGGGTCGATCGCGGATCCGCCGCCGGGCCGGACCTCGAAGTGGAGGTGCGGGCCGGTGGAGTTGCCGGAGTTGCCGGAATAGGCGATGACATCGCCGGCCTTGACCTTGCCGCCACGGATCTTGGTGGAGCTGAGGTGGCAGTACCAGGTCTCGGTGCCGTCGGGCGCGGTCACTATCGCCATGTTCCCGTAGGCGCTGTTGTACTGGGTGCGCACGGTGCCGTCGGTGGCCGACATGACCGGCGTCCCGTAGGAGACCGGGAAGTCGATGCCGGTGTGCACCGACATCCACATGCCTCCGGCCTGGCCGAAGTTGGCGCTCAGGCCGTGCTGCTGGACCGGGATGGCGAACTTGGGGCGGGCGGCTTCCTTGGCCGCGGCCTCCTCCGCCTTCTTCTTCTTTTCTTCTTCCTGGCGCTCGCGCAGGTCGATGCGCTCCTGCGTGCGGCTCGCGCGGTCCGCGAAGTCGCCCGCGTCGGCGCTGAGCGCGACCATCTGGGTGTCGAGCTTGGTGTTCGCCGCGACGGGTTTCACCGAGGCCGGGTCGGGCGCGGCCATCGTGGTGGGTTCCTCGGCGGGCCGGTCCGTGCCGGTGAGGCCGCCGACGGAGGCGGCCGCGACACCCGCGACGCCCATCACGCAGGCGGAGGGGACGGCCACGGTCAGCAAGGCGGAACGCTTCGCCGGGTTGCGGCGACGGCTGTTGCCGCCGGTGCCGCTGCCGTTCTTGCTACTGCTGCTCGCCTTGGTGGCGGCGCCGGCCTTGCCGTTGCCCTTGGCAGCGGTCCGGCGCGCGGAGCGCGGAGCCGAGGTCACGGGCATGGCCTGGGTGGGGAGGTCGTGGACCGCGGGCACCTCGGGTGCCTCGGGCACCTCGGGGACCTGCGGCGTTTCGTCCGAGAGCACCTCGAAGACGGCGGTCTCGCTGTACGTGTCCGTCCCGGTTTCGAAGCCGGTTTCGAAACCGCTCTGGTGTCCGGAGTCGACGACGACGGCCTGGGTGGCCTCGTAGGCGTAGCCGACGGTGGTCGCCTCGTACGCGTACTCCTGCTGCGCGGGCTCGGGCTCCGGCGCGGGCTGGTACTCGTACGCGTAGACGGCCTCGGGCTGGGCCGGGGTCTCGGCGACGGTGTTCCATGCGGTGGCGTCGTAGGCACCGGTCTCGGTGCCGGTGGTGCCGTAGCCCGGCATCGCCCAGTGTCCGGTCTGCTCGCCGGTGGTGTCGTAGCCGAAGGAGGGCTGCTGGTACTGCGCGTAGCCGGAGTAGTCCGCACTCTGCGCGTTCCAGGCGCTAGCGTCCCAGCTCCCGGTGGTGTCCTCGGGTGCGCCCTGGGTCGGGATCGTGGACAGGTAACCGTCCTGCGAGGCCCATGCGGTGGTGCCGTACGCGCCGGTGTCGTAGGAGCCGTAGGCGGCGTAGTTGACCCCCTGGCCCTGCGTTTCATAGGAAACGTAGGCCGAGTCACCAGCGAAAGCGGTGGTGGAAAGGCCGTCGTACCCGGCATCCGGGTACTGGCCCGACGTGGGGCGGTCGTTCACCAACTTCTCTTTCGCCTCGGCAGTGGGGGCCTGGGTGGCCGGGAACTCAAGGTTCACCGGAGGAGAGCAGTGGCGTGACTGTACCCGGCGGTTACTCGCCACGACAATCTTCGCCGGGTCCCCAGATCTCCGGAACCGGGCATTCGGCCGTCTTTCGGTCGCCGAAATGCGGACCCTTGGCCTTGAGTTCGAAATTAGTTCGACTGTTGGTCGCTCGTCGGCTAGGCGACGGAGGCGGTGTCCGAGCCCGTGACGGCGGCCAGGCCGGGCCCTTCGAGGGTGCGCCGGACCGCCGCGATGACGGCGGGATGGACGGCTAGTGCGAGATGTCCGATACCGGTGACCTGCACGTTCTCCACACACAGATCCGGGTGTTCGATTCGCGCGGTCGCGACCGGGGTCATGATCGTGTCGAACTCGCTCCAGAACGCCACGCACCGGGTGGCGCAGCCGGGCGCGGGCGCGGCGAGCTCGGTCAGCACCTCGGAGTCCGGGCGGATCTGCCGGATCAGCGGGTGCGCGTCCATGAAGGGGGCGACCCGGGTGCCGGAATGCGGGGTGCCGAGGGTGACGAGGGTCCGGACCCGCGTGTCGCCGCCGAGTCGCTGCACGTAGTACCGACCGACGAGCCCGCCCAGGCTGTGCCCCACCAGATCCACCCGCTCCTGTCCGGTGCGCTCGCACAGCTCCTCGACGCGCCGGGCGAGATGGCGGGCGGTGACGCGCAGGTCGAGGGTGAAGGGCGAGTAGTTGTACGCCTCCACGTGCCGGCCTCCCGCCCCGAGGGCGCGGCGCAGCAGGACGAAGACGGACCGGTTGTCGGTGAACCCGTGGAGGAGAAGGACCGGCGGTCGTGTCGCGGGTGGACGGGTGGTGACCTTCTCCTGGCACACTCCGGTGGGATACAGCAGGAGGTGCCCGCCGAGCACCACCACCTCGAGGGCGCCGGCCCGCAGCGCGGCGCCGGACAAGGGCATGGACATGGACATGGGTATGGACAGCCCCATCGACGGCCTCCCCTGAGCCTTTGTGGGACCGCGGCGCTCGCACCACCGTGCCGTGCGGCTGCCGGCACGGTGGCGCAACGCCGTCCCACGTGTGATTTCCCCCTCGTGATTGACCGCGAAACGGCGGCGTGCGCGATGCTGTACTTAACGTTCGTTCACTCGGGAGGCAGTGCGATGGGTGTGACCGGTCCGATCCGTGTGGTGGTGGCCAAGCCGGGTCTCGACGGCCACGACCGCGGGGCCAAGGTGATCGCGCGGGCGCTGCGGGACGCGGGCATGGAGGTCATCTACACCGGCCTCCACCAGACCCCCGAGCAGATCGTGGACACCGCCATCCAGGAGGACGCCGACGCGATCGGCCTCTCGATCCTCTCCGGCGCCCACAACACGCTCTTCGCGCGCGTGCTGGAACTCCTCAAGGAGCGCGACGCGGAGGACATCAAGGTCTTCGGCGGCGGCATCATCCCGGAGGACGACATCGCCCCCCTGAAGGAGAAGGGCGTGGCCGAGATCTTCACGCCGGGCGCGACGACGACCGCCATCGTGGAGTGGGTCCGCGGCCACGTCCGCCAGTAGCCTCCGGCGGTTCGTAGCCCCCGGCGAATCCAGCCTTACCGGCGTTCGGGGCGCGGGCTCCTGGGCGGAGCCAGGGCTTTAGGGTCCTACGGCGCAGGACCTCCTTCCCCGCCGGGGCCGGCCCGCCCGGCGCCGCACCTCATCCCCCGACTCCGTCCGGGGGACCCCCAGGTTGCGGGGCACCTGAGTACGTGCAGTACTCGGGCGCCCTTCCGCCCGGGCCCCTCCCCGTGGTAGCCGGGGGAGATGCATCGCCCCGGGCGCCCCGGGCTCATCCGGCGAGATCAGAAGGAGACGGCCGAGCTCCCCGCAGGGGCTAGGCCGGAGCCAGTTCGGCCAGCATCGTCGCGCGGAGGCGAAGGGTCGAGACGAGTCGCTGGAACGCCTCGGCCCAGTACGCGGCCGCGCCGGGGGCCGCGTCCGGCAGGTCCTCCGCGGCCGTGGTCAGGGCCTCCAACCGGCTCGCTTCCGCGGGGTCGAGGCAGCGCTCCGCGAGGCCCATCACCCCGCTGAAGCTCCACGGGTAGCTGCCGGCGTCGCGGGCGTTGTCCAGCGCGTCCACGACCGCCCGGCCCAGCGCGCCCGCCCACGGCACGACGCACACCCCGAGCAGTTGGAACGCTTCCGACAGCCCGTGGGCCCCTATGAACTCCGCGACCCACTCCGCCCGTTCCGCGTGCGGGAGGGTCTCCAGCAGCTTGGCCCGCTCCGCGAGCGAGGCCGTGCCCGGGCCCGCCGCGGGCGGCGCGGACGCCGGGCCGAGCAGGGCCCGCGACCACGGCGCGTCGCGCTGGCGCACGGCGGCCCGGCACCACGCCGCGTGCAGCTCTTCCGTCCAACCGTCGCCCGCGGCCACCGGCAGCGCCACTATCTCCGCCGGGCCGAGTCCCCCGAACCGCTCCGGCCAGCACGACAGCGGCGCCGCCTCCACCAACTGGCCGAGCCACCAGGCCCGTTCCCCGCGTCCGGCGGGCGGCCGCTTGACCACCCCGTCGCGGAGCATCCCCGCGTCGCACTCGGCCGGCGGCGTCACTCCTTCGGGGCCCACGCAGGCCAGCGCGCGCTCGGCCATCCGCCCGGCCAGGGCCGAGGTGGGCAGCGCCGACAGCAATTCGGCGGCCGTGGCGCGGACATTGCGGCTGCGGTCACCCAGCGCCGCCTCCAGGAAGGGTTCGTCGCTCTCCGACAGCCCCGCCCTCAGCGAATCGAGGAACATCAGCCGGTCCTCGGCCCGTTCGGTGGCCCAGGTCGTCATCAGCAGCCGCGGCCCGGCCGCCGCCTCGTGGGCCCGAACGGCCCCGAGCAGGGCCACCCGCTCCGCGAACAGTCCCTCCTGCCACAGCCGTTCCACCGCTGCCCGGTCCGTCACCTCCGGCAGTTCCCCCGTGCCGCCCGAACCGCCGCGCAGGGCGAACCGCCAGTCCGGATTCATCCGCGCCAGCCACAGTCCCCGCGTCCCCGCCAGGGCCAGGGCCTGCGGCCGCAGGTCCGTACGGGCCCGGGCCGCGTCCAGCAGCGCCGGTACGAGCGCGGCCGGCGAGCGGTAGCCGTGCCGCGCGGCGGCGGCCAGCCACTGGGGCAGCAGCTCCGTCAGGTCCGGGGCGGTCCCGCGCCGCCCGCCGCCGTTGACCGGGCCGCTGCGGCCGGCCAGCAACTGCGCGAGCCTGCGGCCGGCCGGCTCCGGTGGCGCCGGCCGGGGGTCCCGGGGCGCGGGCTCCGGGCGCGGACCGGCCTCGGCCGGACGCAGCCCGGCCCGGCGCCGTACGGCGTGCACGGCCGCCGCGTCCAGCAGTGCCTCCGGTGAGCCCGCCGGGCCCCCGTCCCGGCGCCGCTCGGTGCCCAGCAGCGCGGCGGCGACCAGCTCCTCCCACTCCCCGTACCCCTCGTCACTCTTGTCCATCGGGCCCCTCCCTCGTCCCTCGTCGCTCGTCGTCGGTCGTCCGTCGCGTCATGGGCTCCGGTCCCGCCCCCTCCACGGGACCGGAGCTGTCGATGTCCCCGTCTGCCGCTCGCGTTCAGCTGGCGTGGTTGTCGTTCATGCAAGCCCCCCGGCTCGTCGTCGTTTCCCGTACGGCGCCCCCCCGGCGCCGTACGTTTCCTCGCCGCCCCCGTGTGACGGCACAGGACCCCCCAGGCCCCCTGCTCTGTGTTCCTTGTTTCCGCCCCTGATCAGGACAGGGCGACGGGCTCGGTCGAGTCCGGCTGCCAGGCCGTCAGAGGGGTGAAGCCGCGGTGGCCGCACTCGCCGAACACCGTCACCGGGCCTCCGCCCGACAACGCCGCCAGCTGCCAGAGCCCCCCGCGGGAGCGGCCGCCCCCGGTCAGGGGCACCGGCAGGGCGGAGGTGCCCTCCGCGTCCGCCAGCTGCCAGCCGAGCTCTCCCGGTATCGGAACCACCGGACCGAGCACCACCGGCCAGGACTCCAACCACGGGTCCTGCCGCAGGGCCTCCCCGTACGCTTCCAGGGCCGCCCCCGTGCTCACCCCGGCCGGAACCTCCGTGCACGGCGCAGGTGCCGCGAACCTCTCACCGAGGTCCGCCCGCAGCCCAGCCGACCCGGGCCGGAAGCGCATCTCCGCCTCCAGCACCCGCCCCACCGGCAGTGCCAGCCCCGGTGGCCGCCCCGGCGGTCCGAAGTCCAGCACCAGGGCGGGCCGCCCGTCCGCCAGCCCGCGCAGCCATATCCGGCGGGTGGTGAGCCGGCCGTCCGGCGACACCGTGTCGTACTGGGCGAGCACCAGCCACCGGTCCCGTACGGCCTCCCCCTCCCCGGAGGCCGGCAGTCCCACGCGGCTGCGCACCGTCGCCGCCAGCTCTTCCGGCAGCCCGGCCGCCCCCAACCACGCCCGGTCGAGCAGGTGCAGCAGCGCCGCCTCCTCCAGCATCCGGGCCGGCCAGCCGGGGCCGCAACTGGGTATCGTCCCCAACTCCCTTACCCGGGACGCCAGTCCGGGTGCCTGGGCGTCGACCATGCGGGCCGCCGTCTCCTCCCACCCCGCGTATCCCGCCTGCTCCTGGCCCGCGAGGCCGCCGCGCAGCAGATCGGCCAGCCGCTGTTCCAGCTCGGTGACGCCCGCGCCGACGCGCGCCGCCCGCCGCTCGGCCCGCTTCCGGGCCCCCTCCTCGTCGACCGGCGCGGCCCTCCCGCCGGGCGGCCGCGCGGCCTTGGCCGCCCGGTCCGCCAGCCACTGCGCGGCCCACTCGGGAGCCTCGCCCGGCTCGCCGACCCCCTCCGCCGACCAGAGCAGCAACAGCCCGAGAGCGTGCTTGCAGGGGAACTTCCTGCTCGGGCAGGAGCACTTGTACGCGGGGCCCTTCAGGTCCACGACCGTGCGGTACGGCTTGCTGCCGCTGCCCTTGCACAACCCCCACACCGAACCGGAAGCGGAACCTCCGATCTGCGACCACGGTCCCGCCCCGCCGAGTCTGCCCCCCGCCTTGCGCGAGGCATCGTCAGGAGCCAGATCCAGTACCTGTTCCGCTGTCCAGCGGTCCCCCTGATCAGTCATGTGAACAACCGTAGAGACCGCCACTGACAATCGCTCTGACCAGCAACAACGCTGTCGGCAGGGTCCGTTGTCAGTGGCGTGGTGCACCGTGGGGTCAGCAGTCGGGAGCGGCTGCCGAGCTTTGGAGGGGGACCATGACCATGCCCGAGAACGAGCAGCGAGCAGAGGCTCTGCGACCGCACGCCGAAGACGCCTTCGCACACGAACTGAAAGCCCTGGCGGCCGCCGACGACCGGCCCCGCCCGACCCGCTGGAAGCTCTCCCCGTGGGCCGTCGCCACGTACCTGCTCGGCGGCACGCTCGACGACGGCACGGTGATCACCCCCAAGTACGTGGGGCCGCGCCGCATCGTCGAAGTGGCCGTCACCACCCTGGCCACCGACCGCGCCCTGCTCCTCCTGGGCGTCCCCGGCACCGCCAAGACCTGGGTGTCCGAACACCTCGCGGCCGCCGTCAGCGGAGACTCCACCCTCCTCGTCCAGGGCACCGCCGGCACCCCCGAGGAAGCCATCCGGTACGGCTGGAACTACGCCCGGCTGCTCGCCCACGGCCCCAGCCGCGAGGCGCTCGTCCCCAGCCCCGTCATGCGGGCGATGGCCGACGGCATGACCGCCCGCGTCGAAGAGCTCACCCGCATCCCCGCCGACGTCCAGGACACCCTCATCACCGTCCTGTCCGAGAAGACCCTCCCGATACCGGAGCTCGGCGAAGAGGTGCAGGCCGTGCGCGGCTTCAACCTCATCGCCACCGCCAACGACCGCGACCGCGGGGTGAACGAGCTCTCCAGCGCGCTGCGCCGCCGCTTCAACACCGTGGTGCTGCCCCTGCCCGCCACCGCCGACGCCGAGGTCGACATCGTCGCCCGCCGCGTCGACCAGATGGGTCGCGCCCTCGACCTGCCGGCCGCGCCCGAAGGCCTGGAGGAGATCCGCCGCGTCGTCACCGTCTTCCGCGAGCTGCGCGACGGCGTCACCGACGACGGCCGTACGAAGGTGAAGTCGCCCAGCGGCACGCTGTCCACCGCAGAGGCCATCTCCGTCGTCACTGGCGGCCTGGCCCTGGCCGCCCACTTCGGGGACGGCGTGCTGCGCCCCTCCGACGTGGCCGCCGGGATCCTCGGGGCCGTGGTCCGAGACCCGGCGGCCGACAAGGTGGTCTGGCAGGAGTACCTGGAGGCAGTGGTCCGCGAGCGCGACGGCTGGAAGGACTTCTACCGGGCCTGCCGGGAGGTGACCGTATGAGCCCGAGCCCGACGAAGGGGCCGCTGCTGCTGGGCGTACGGCACCACGGGCCGGGATCGGCCCGCGCCGTCCGGGCGGCCCTGGAGGCGGCGCGACCCGAGGCGGTGCTGATCGAGGGCCCGCCCGAGGGGGACGCGCTGTTGCCGCTCGCCGCCGAGGAGGGGATGCGGCCGCCCGTCGCGCTCCTCGCGCACGCGGCGGACGATCCGGGCCGGGCCGCGTTCTGGCCGCTGGCCGGGTTCTCACCCGAGTGGGTGGCCATCCGCTGGGCCCAGGAGCACGACGTACCGGTCCGGTTCATCGACCTCCCGGCGGCGCACTCGCTCGCCGCCGGAGGGGACGGACCGGAAGGGGACGGACCGGAAGGGGCCGGACCCGACACCGTCCGGCTGGACCCGCTCGCCGTGCTGGCCGAGACCGCCGGGTACGACGACCCCGAGCGCTGGTGGGAGGACGTGGTCGAGCACCGCGGCGCCGGGGGCGTACGGGAGGACGTGCTCGGCGCCTTCGAGGCGCTCGGGGAGGCCATGGGAGCCCTGCGCGAGGCGTACGGCGACGGCGGCCACCAGCGCGACCTGGTGCGCGAGGCGCACATGCGCCAGCGGATGCGGGCCGCCCGCCGGGAGTTCGGCGACGCCTACGCCGTGGTGTGCGGAGCCTGGCACGTTCCCGCGCTGCGGGCCAGGACCACCGTGGCCTCCGACAAGGCCCTGCTGAGCGGCTTGCCCAAGGTCAAGGTGGAGACCACCTGGGTGCCCTGGACCCACCGCCGGCTCGCCCGGGCCGGCGGGTACGGCGCGGGGATCACCTCGCCCGGCTGGTACGCCCACCTCTTCTCGGCCCGGGACCGGCCCGTCGAGCGGTGGCTGACCAAGGTCGCCGGCCTGCTGCGCGAGGAGGACCGGCAGGTCTCCTCGGCGCACGTCATCGAGGCGGTCCGGCTGGCCGAGACCCTCGCCGCGATGCGGGGCCGGCCGCTGCCCGGCCTGACGGAGACCCTGGAAGCGGTCCGGGCGGTGATGTGCGACGGCTCCGACGTACCGCTCGCACTGATCGAGGACCGGCTCGTCGTCGGTGACGTGCTCGGCGAGGTCCCGGACGGAGCCCCCGTCGTACCCCTCCAGCGCGACCTGACACGACAGCAGCGCACGCTGCGGCTCAAGGCCGAGGCGCAGGACCGCGAGCTGGAACTGGACCTGCGCAAGGACACCGACACCGCGAAGTCCCTGCTGCTGCACCGGCTGCGGCTGCTCGGCATCGGCTGGGGCACACCGACCGCCTCCCGGGCCGGCACCGGAACCTTCCGGGAGACCTGGCGGCTGCGGTGGGAGCCGGAGCTGTCGGTGCGGATCGCCGAGGCCGGCATATGGGGGACCACCGTCCTCGGCGCGGCCACCGCCAAGGCCGAGGCGGACGCCGCCGGGGCCGAGGAGCTCGGCGAGGTGACGGCCCTGGCCGAACAGTGCCTGCTGGCCGGGCTCGCACAGGCGCTGCCGGCCGTACTGCGGGCCCTCGCGGACCGGGCCGCGCTGGACACCGACGTGGCGAAGCTCGCCAAGGCCCTGCCGGCCCTGGCCCGTTCGCTGCGGTACGGGGACGTCCGGGGCACCGACGCGACGGCGCTCGCCACCGTCGCGGCCGGGCTCGCCGAGCGGATATGCGTGGCGCTGCCCTCGGCCTGTACGGCCGGACTGGACGCCGACGCGGCGGCGGAGATGCGCGGTCACGTGGACGGGGTGCACGGCGCGATCGGCCTGTTGGCGGACGCCGACGCAGGGCTGCGGGAGCGCTGGTCCGCGGTGCTCGCCACGCTGGCCGGTCGGGACACCGTGCCCGGCCTGATCCGCGGCCGGGCGGCCCGGCTGCTCCTGGACGACGGGCGGCTGCCGGCCGAGGAGACGGCCCGGCTGATGGGCCTCGCCCTGTCCCCGGCGTCCTCCCCGGCCGACGCGGCCGGCTGGATCGAGGGCTTCGCGGGAGGGAGTTCGGGCGGGGGCACGCTGTTGCTCCACGACGACCGGCTGCTGGGCCTGATCGACACCTGGCTGGTGGGGGTCCCGGAGCGCGCGTTCACCGACGTACTCCCGCTCCTGCGACGGACGTTCGGGGCGTACGAACCGGGCGTGAAGCGGTCCCTGGGCGAGCTGGTGCGGAGGGGGCCGGGCGGTGCGGCTGCCGCGGTGGCGGGTGGCTCGGCCCCGGCGGGCTTCGCGCCCGAGCTGGATCCGGAGCGGGCGGACGCGGTGGTCGGGCTGGTGCGGATGCTGCTCGCCGGTTGAGCTGCGGCGCCGTTTTCGGGGGCGCTGTCCCCGGACCCCCGCGGCCGGCGAGGCTGAAAGAGGTCAGCCGGCGGGGCTGGAACAGGTGGACACGACGAGTGCAGGGGGACTGACGAATGGGCGGTACGGACATGGGCACGGCCGGAGGCGAGCGGCTCAGGCGGTGGCGGATGGTGCTCGGCGGGGGAGAAGCCGATGGCACCGGCTGCGCGCTGACCGGGCGGGACGCGGCGATGGACGCTGCGCTCGGCGCGCTGTACGGCGGGGGCGGCGAGGCGGGGTCCCGCAGGACCTCGGGGGCACGGTCGGCGGGGCTCGGCGGGTCCGCGCCGAACGTGGCGCGCTGGCTCGGGGACATCCGTACGTACTTCCCGAGCTCCGTGGTCCAGGTCATGCAGCGCGATGCCATCGAGCGGCTGGGCCTGGCCGCCCTCCTGCTGGAACCGGAGATGCTGGAGGCCGTCGAACCGGACGTGCACCTGGTCGGCACCCTGCTCTCCCTGAACAAGGCGATGCCCGAGACGACGAAGGAGACGGCGCGGGCCGTGGTCCGCAAGGTGGTCGAGCAGCTGGAGAAGAAGCTCGCGGCGCGGACCCGGGCGACCCTGACCGGCGCCCTGGACCGGTCCGCGCGGATCAGTCGCCCGCGCCACCACGACATCGACTGGGACCGCACGATCCGGGCCAACCTCAAGAACTACCTGCCCGAGTACCGCACCGTCGTCCCCGAGCGGCTGATCGGCTACGGCCGGGCGGCGCAATCGGTGAAGAAGGAGGTGATCCTCTGCATCGACCAGTCGGGTTCGATGGCGGCCTCCGTCGTCTACGCCTCCGTCTTCGGTGCGGTCCTCGCCTCGATGCGCTCGATCGCCACCCGGCTGGTCGTCTTCGACACCGCGGTCGTCGATCTGACCGACCAGCTCGACGACCCGGTCGACGTCCTCTTCGGCACCCAATTGGGCGGCGGTACCGACATCAACCGCGCTCTCGCCTACTGCCAGTCGAAGATCACCCGGCCCGCCGACACCGTCGTCGTCCTGATCAGCGACCTCTACGAGGGCGGTATCCGCAACGAGATGCTGAAGCGGGTCGCCGCGATGAAGGCGGCGGGCGTCGAGTTCGTGACCCTGCTGGCCCTGTCCGACGAGGGAGCCCCCGCCTACGACCGCGAACACGCCGCGGCGCTGGCGGCGCTCGGGGCGCCGGCCTTCGCCTGCACCCCCGACCTGTTCCCGGAGGTGATGGCCGCGGCGCTGAAGAAACGCCCCCTGCCGACCCCTTGACGGCCCAGGCCCGGCCTTTGCTGTGAATCGGTGAATCACACGAACTTCCAGTTCAACCGTGAGGCGTTCTGTGACAGGTATCACCGCTCAGGTGTGATCTGCGATTTAGGGTCCCACGTCCCTCGGGGATAACCTGCGGGACGGACATGCCGCGTCCACGGTCACCGTGTGCGCCTTCCTTGTGACAGCGCCGTCACGTTGCCCTCCGCGGCACGCCCACGCAGATAGCAGACAACCGCGAATCACTGCGAATCTTTAAAAAGACAAGGGACGGACGCGCGTGGACCTGTTCGAGTACCAGGCGAGGGACCTCTTCGCCAAGCACGGTGTACCGGTGCTGGCCGGTGAAGTCATCGACACGCCTGAGGCGGCTCGCGAGGCCACCGAGCGGCTGGGCGGCAAGTCGGTCGTCAAGGCGCAGGTGAAGGTCGGCGGCCGCGGCAAGGCCGGTGGCGTGAAGCTGGCCGCCACCCCGGACGAGGCAGTCGCCCGGGCGACGGACATCCTCGGCATGGACATCAAGGGCCACACGGTCCACAAGGTGATGATCGCCGAGACGGCTCCGGAGATCCTGGAGGAGTACTACGTCTCGTACCTCCTCGACCGGACCAACCGCACCTTCCTCGCCATGGCGTCCGTCGCGGGCGGCATGGACATCGAGCAGGTCGCCGAGGAGACCCCGGAGAAGCTCGCCAAGGTCCCGGTGAACGCCAACGAGGGCGTGACCATCGAGAAGGCCCGCGAGATCGTCGCGCTGGCGCAGTTCCCGGCCGAGGTCGCCGAGCAGGTCGCCGAGGTCCTCGTCACCCTGTGGGTGACCTTCATCGCCGAGGACGCGCTCCTCGTCGAGGTCAACCCGCTCGCGAAGGTCGCCAGCGGCGACGTCATCGCGCTCGACGGCAAGGTCTCGCTCGACGAGAACGCCGAGTTCCGCCAGCCGGGTCACGAGGAGTTCGTGGACCACGCGGCCGCGAACCCGCTCGAGGCCGCCGCCAAGGCGAAGAACCTCAACTACGTCAAGCTCGACGGTGAGGTCGGCATCATCGGCAACGGCGCGGGTCTCGTCATGAGCACCCTCGACGTCGTCGCCTACGCCGGCGAGAACCACGGCGGCGTCAAGCCCGCCAACTTCCTGGACATCGGCGGTGGCGCCTCCGCCGCCGTCATGGCCAACGGTCTCGAGATCATCCTCGGCGACCCGGACGTCAAGTCCGTCTTCGTCAACGTCTTCGGTGGCATCACCGCCTGTGACGAGGTCGCCAACGGCATCGTCCAGGCGCTGCAGCTGCTCGCGGACAGGGGCGAGGCGGTCACCAAGCCGCTGGTCGTCCGTCTCGACGGCAACAACGCCGAGCTGGGTCGCAAGATCCTCTCGGACGCCAACCACCCGCTGGTGCAGCGCGTGGACACCATGGACGGCGCGGCCGACAAGGCCGCCGAGCTCGCGGCTGCGAAGTAAGGGCAGAGGTCACAGACTCACATGGCTATCTTCCTCAACAAGGACAGCAAGGTCATCGTCCAGGGCATGACCGGTGCCACGGGCATGAAGCACACCAAGCTGATGCTGGCTGACGGCACCAACATCGTCGGCGGCGTGAACCCGCGCAAGGCCGGCACCACCGTCGACTTCGACGGCACCGAGGTCCCGGTCTTCGGCTCCGTCGCCGAAGCGATGGAGAAGACGGGCGCCAACGTCTCCGTCCTCTTCGTCCCGCCGGCCTTCGCCAAGGCCGCCGTGGTCGAGGCGATCGACGCCGAGATCCCGCTGGCCGTCGTCATCACCGAGGGCATCGCGGTGCACGACTCCGCCGCCTTCTGGGCGTACGCGACCGCCAAGGGCAACAAGACCCGGATCATCGGCCCGAACTGCCCGGGTCTGATCACCCCCGGCCAGTCCAACGCCGGCATCATCCCGGGCGACATCACCAAGCCCGGCAAGATCGGTCTCGTGTCCAAGTCCGGCACGCTGACCTACCAGATGATGTACGAGCTCCGTGACATCGGCTTCACCTCCGCCGTCGGCATCGGTGGCGACCCGGTCATCGGTACCACGCACATCGACGCCCTGGAGGCCTTCGAGGCCGACCCGGAGACCGAGCTGATCGTCATGATCGGCGAGATCGGCGGCGACGCCGAGGAGCGTGCGGCGGACTTCATCGCGAAGAACGTCACCAAGCCGGTCGTCGGTTACGTCGCGGGCTTCACCGCCCCCGAGGGCAAGACCATGGGCCACGCGGGCGCCATCGTCTCCGGCTCCTCCGGCACGGCGCAGGCCAAGAAGGAGGCCCTCGAGGCCGCCGGCGTGAAGGTCGGCAAGACGCCGACCGAGACCGCGAAGCTGGCGCGCGAGATCCTCTCCGCCAAGTAAGCGCGACACTGCACGGGCGTGGCCCGCACCCCTCGGGGGGTGCGGGCCACGCCCGTTCTCACCGGCTCATTCGACCTGCGGGGCGATCCGCGCCGATCCGGCCTCCGGGTCGGCGAGCAACTTGTCGTGGAGCTTCCTGCTCCGCTCGGTGAGCTGCTGGGGGCCGGCGAGCGGGGGCACTCCGGAGACGCTCTCGCCGGGCGCCAGCGGGGGCTCGTAGTGGGTGGGTGCGGTCATGACCGTGTAGGCCGTCGAGACGGCGATCATCGCCGTCAGGCTGAGGGTCGCGCGGGTCCACATCCGGGTGCGCCGTTCGCCGCCGCCGCGGACGACGACCGCTGGGCGCGGGTCGAGGTCGACGGCCGGTCGTAGCGCGGTGAGCAGCTCGCGCAGCAGCGCCGACTGCTTTTCGAGCGGTACGTCGGCCAGTTCGGGGATCCGGTCGGCGAGGTCGGCGTGCGCGTGCACGAGCCGGTTGCCCGCGGTGGGCGTGGTGGCCTCGGTCTCGGCGGCGGTGTCGGGGAGGTCGAGACCGACGCCGTCGTAGAGCAGGACCGTACGGCGGTTCGCGGGGGAGAGCGAGAGCAGGGCGTCGAGCAGGATCCGGTCGGCGGGCTCGGCGGGCGGCTTGTCCAGCTGGCGGTGGGCGCGCCGGAACCGGTGCCAGGGGGAGAGCGCGTACTCGTACGCGATCGCGCGCACCCAGCCCACCGGGTCCGGGTCGGCGACGACCTCGGGCCACCGGTCCCAGGCCTGGACGAAGGCCTTCTCCACGGCCTCCAGGGCGAGTGACCGGCGGCCGGTGAGCAGGTAGGCCTGCCGGGCGAGGTCGTGGGCGGCGTGGGCGTAGAGGGAGTCGAAGGCCTCGGCGGGGCCCGGTGCCGGGACCTCGACGGGGATCTCGTCACGGACCTCGCCAGGGACCTCGTCGGGGACTTCGTCGGGCTCGGTCCGCGCGTCCGCGGCCGCTCCGCCCGCGGTAGGTGCGTCCGGTGCCGGTGCGTCCGGGGCGGGTGGGTCGGCAGCGGGTTCCTCGGCCGCCCTGGCCGTCTTCGTCTCCCCGGGCGCCCCGCCGGGACCGGACTCCTGCGGCAGGTCGGCCAGGCGCGCCAGGAACTGCATGTACAGCTCGCGCTTGCGCCCGCGGGGGGCCGTGCGGCCCGATTCCCAGGAGCGGATGGTCGCCGCGGTGACGCCCACGGCCGCCGCGACCTCATCGTGTGTCAGTTCCGCCGCCTCGCGCAGTCTGCGGCGCTCCTTGGGGGCGGGCAGGCTCAGCTCCGAGTCCTCTGAGGAGGTCGTCTCGACGCTTGGTGTCATGCCACACTCCCCGCGAACTGGACGATCTGGGCGAAAAAGTACATAAACGTATATTGAGCGACACCACGGATATTCGCCTGTTACCCGTCCATAGCGCGTGTCGTTGGCACCATGGCGGGGTGACCCAAGTGACCGAACGCGGGACCCCGTTGTCAGCGGCCCCGCGAGCCGGCGTGCGGCGCCGTTCACCGGCCGCCGCCGCATGCGTCGTGGGCGGCGCCGTGGCGGCCGGACTCGGGCTCGGCTTCCTCGCCGTGCTCGTCATCGTGCTGTGGATCAGTTCCCCCTACCCCGACAGCGGCCCCGGCGGGGCCCTGCACCTGGCCGCCGGGCTGTGGCTGCTCGCCCACGGCACGGAGCTGGTGCGCTACGACACCCTGTCCGGCGTCCCCGCGCCCGTCGGAATGACGCCCCTGCTCCTCGTCGTGCTGCCCGTGCTGCTCATGCGGCGGGCCGCCCGGCTGGGGAGCGTCGCCGAAGAGGACGACGAGGAGGTGCTGCCGGCCGGAGCCGTGTTCTCGGCCGTCCTCTGCGGATATCTCGCCGTCGGGGCCCTCGCCACGGTGTACGCCGCCGGCGGCCCGCTGTCGGCCGACCCCATCAGTGCGGCCTGGCACATCCCGCTGGTGGCCGTACTCGCCGCCGCGACCGGGGTGTGGGGGGCCCGGGGGCGTCCGCTCGGGCCGCTGCCGTCCTGGCTGCCCAGGGGCGTACGGAAGGCTGTCGTGCGCCCCCGCTACGCGCTGGCGCTCCGGGCGGGCGCGGGCGGCGCCCTGGTGCTCCTGGGCGGCGGCGCGCTCGTCGTCGGCGCCTCGCTCGCGTGGCACGGCGCCGAGGTCCAGTCCTCCTTCCTGTCGCTGACCGGGGTCTGGTCGGGCCGCTTCGCCGTCCTGCTGCTCGCGCTCACCCTGATCCCCAACGCCATGGTCTGGGGAGCGGCCTACGCGCTCGGGCCCGGCTTCGCCCTGGGCGCCGACGCGACGGCCACCCCGCTCGGTTTCCCGGGCGCGCCGGGACTGCCCCGCTTTCCGTTGCTGGAGGCGCTTCCGGCCGAGGGGCCGGGAACCCCGCTGACCTGGGCGGTCGTCGCGGTTCCGGTGGTCGCCGGGCTCGCGGTGGGCTGGTTCGCGGTACGCCGGGCGCGCGAGGTCTCGTACGGGGAGACCGCGCTCACGGCGGCCCTCGGTGCGGTGGTGTGCGGCCTGGCGATGACCGGGCTCGCGGCGGCCTCGGCGGGGCCGCTGGGCTCGCGGCGGCTGTCGGAATTCGGGCCGGTGTGGTGGGCCATCGGAGTGGCGGCCTTCGCCTGGACGGCGGTACTGGCCGTGCCGGTTGCGGTGGCGGTGCACGCGTGGCGGACCCGCCCGGCGATCGGGCCGGACGCCCTGGAGGGCGATGAGGCGGTGGCCGTGGACGACGGGTGGCACGACAGCGGGGTGCGGGAGATTCGGTGGGCGGCGATGCGGAAGGCTGCGGGGGCGCTGATTCCGGATATCGCGGTCCCGTCTGTACCTGTGCCTCCGGCGGTTCCGGCGGTTCCGGCGGTTCCGGCGGACCAGGAGGCTCCGGTGAGTGTGCCCGGGGTGCGGGCGCGGCGGGCCGTGACCGTGGTGGCCGGGCTGGATCTGGATCCGGGGCTGCTGGTCGGGGTGGCCGAAGTGGCCGAGGCGGTGTCAGTGCCGTTGGCTCCGCCGGTGGTTGGGGCGCGGGTGTTGGCCCGGCGGAAGCCGCCGCCGGAGTAGGCCGTTCGGGTGCGGCCCCGCCGCTGGGGCTCCGCCCCAGACCCCGCGCCTCAAACGCCGGCGGGCTGAAAGAGCGCCTCAAGCGCCGGCGGGGCTGGGCGGGGTTGGGGCTACTGGCGGACCTTTAGGACGTCGCCCACCAGGTTGTCCGGGAGGAGGGTGTTGCACTGGAGTTCCGCCGACTTGGTGAGGGCGTCGTCGCGGCAGACGTAGAAGTCCTTGTAGGTGAGCTGCAGGGCGTACGTACTGAACGCCAGCAGGATCGCCAGGGAGGCCGTGACCAGGCCGCTCACCGCCGCGGTGCGCTGGGGGCGGGCCGCGGGGCCCAGGGCGTCCAGGCCGGTCGGTGCCGCCGGGGCGCCCTCGGCGGTCGCCGGTGCGGGCTTGCCGCGCAGCGCGCTGATGCCCCAGTAGAGGGCGAGCGCCCCGAGCAGCAGCCCGACCGACGGGATCCCGAAGATCCCGAAGAAGAAGCCCCACATGCCGGCCAGCAGCGCGTAGCGCGCACGGCGCTGGATCGGGTCCGTCGGGTCCCAGCGCGCCGGACCCCGCTGGCCGTCCGAGTCCTTCTGGCCGTCGCCGTTCCCGCCGCCACCGCCGTTGCGCGGCTGCCACGGCTGGTCGGGCCGGCCTTCCGGCGGAGCCGCGAAGGGGTTGTCGTCGGTGGGGGAGTCGGGCTGACGGCGGTCCGGCATCGGGTGTGTTTCTTCCCCTGTGTCATGGACGTCGCGGGGACGTCGTGGCGAGGTGAGGCCAGTTCGTGGCTCGTACGCCAGACGCTACCGCCCGGCCGTCCCCCCGTCCCTCGGGGGCTGTCCGGTGTACCGGTATCGTTGCAGGCGGTCGGTGGCTTCGTAGGGTTCCCCATATATCGGTACCCCGGAGTTTCGTATGACCACACAAAACGAACACCGCAATCCCGCGAGAAAGGGCCTCCCATGGCCGCCTCCCGCCTGGTCGTGCTGGTCTCCGGTTCCGGCACCAACCTCCAGGCCCTGCTCGATGCCATCGACGCCCACCCCGGCGGATCCGAGGGCTTCGGCGCCGAAGTCGTCGCCGTGGGGGCCGACCGCGAGAACATCGCCGGCCTGGAGCGGGCGGAGAAGGCGGGGATCCCCACCTTCGTCTGCCCGGTCAAGGGCTACGACAGCCGTGCGGAGTGGGACGTCGCCCTCACCGAGGCGACCGACGCGTACGCGCCGGACCTCGTCGTGTCCGCCGGATTCATGAAGATCGTGGGCAAGGTGTTCATCGACCGCTTCGGCGGCCGGTTCATCAACACCCACCCCGCCCTCCTCCCCGCCTTCCCGGGCGCGCACGGCGTACGGGACGCCCTCGCCTACGGCGCGAAGGTCACCGGCTGCACGGTCCACTTCGTGGACAGCGGCGTGGACACCGGTCCGATCATCGCCCAGGGTGTGGTCGAGGTCCGGGACGAGGACGACGAAGCCGCTCTCCATGAGCGCATCAAGGAAGTCGAGCGCCAGTTGCTCGTCGATGTCGTGGGGCGCCTGGCCCGGCACGGCTACCGCATTGAGGGACGAAAGGTAACAATCCAGTGACCGCCGCAGACACCGCAGCGAGCAACGACCCGACCACGACCCAGCGGCCGATCCGTCGTGCGCTCATCAGCGTCTACGACAAGACGGGACTGGAAGAGCTGGCCCTCGGGCTGCACGGGGCGGGCGTCGCGCTCGTCTCCACCGGCTCCACCGCCTCGAAGATCGCCGCCGCCGGGGTGCCCGTCACCAAGGTGGAGGAGCTGACCGGCTTCCCCGAGTGCCTGGACGGCCGGGTCAAGACCCTGCACCCGCGCGTGCACGCCGGCATCCTCGCCGACCTGCGCCTGGAGGACCACCGCAACCAGCTCGCCGAGCTGGGCGTCGAGCCCTTCGACCTGGTGGTCGTCAACCTCTACCCCTTCCTGGCGACCGTCCAGTCGGGCGCCACGCCCGACGAGTGCGTGGAGCAGATCGACATCGGCGGCCCGTCGATGGTCCGCGCCGCCGCCAAGAACCACCCCTCGGTCGCGGTCGTCACCAGCCCGGCCCGCTACGCCGACGTCATCGCGGCGGCCCAGGGCGGCGGCTTCGACCTCACCGCCCGCAAGCGGCTCGCGGCCGAGGCCTTCCAGCACACCGCCGCCTACGACGTGGCCGTGGCCTCCTGGTTCACGAACGCGTACGCCCCGGAGGCCCCCGAGGACGACGCCGCTGCGCTGCCCGAGTTCCTGGCCGGCGCCTGGGAGCGGAAGTCGACCCTGCGCTACGGCGAGAACCCGCACCAGGCCGCCGCCCTCTACACGGACGGACAGCCGGGTGGACTCGCCAACGCCGAGCAGCTGCACGGCAAGGAGATGTCCTTCAACAACTACGTGGACACCGAGGCCGCGCGCCGCGCCGCCTACGACCACGACGAGCCCTGCGTCGCGATCATCAAGCACGCCAACCCGTGCGGCATCGCGGTCGACACGGACGTCGCCGCGGCCCACCGCAAGGCGCACGCCTGCGACCCGCTGTCGGCCTTCGGCGGCGTCATCGCCGTCAACCGCCCGGTGACCGTGGAGCTCGCCGAGCAGGTCGCGGAGATCTTCACCGAGGTCATCGCCGCCCCCGCCTACGAGGACGGCGCGGTCGAGATCCTGGCCAAGAAGAAGAACATCCGCGTCCTGAAGGTGGACGGCACCCCGCACCAGCCGGGCGACCTCAAGCCCATCTCCGGCGGTGCGCTGCTCCAGCAGAGCGACCTCTTCCAGGCCGAGGGCGACGACCCGGCCAACTGGACCCTGGCCACCGGCGACGCCCTGTCCCCGGCGGAGCTCGCCGAGCTGGCCTTCGCCTGGAAGGCCTGCCGGGCCGTCAAGTCCAACGCGATCCTGCTCGCCAAGGACGGCGCCTCGGTCGGCGTCGGCATGGGCCAGGTCAACCGTGTCGACTCGGCGAAGCTCGCCGTCGAGCGGGCGGGCGCCGAGCGCGCGCAGGGCTCGTACGCCGCGTCCGACGCCTTCTTCCCGTTCCCGGACGGGCTGGAGATCCTGACGGCCGCGGGCATCAAGGCCGTGGTCCAGCCGGGCGGTTCGGTCCGTGACGAGCAGGTCGTCGAGGCCGCGCAGAAGGCCGGCGTCACCATGTACTTCACCGGGACCCGGCACTTCTTCCACTGAGTCCGGTACGCCTGACACACGGCGAAGGCCGCGCCCCGCACTGCGGGACGCGGCCTTCGCCGTGTGCGTACGGCCTTCGGCCTTCGGCCTTCGGCCTTCGGCAGGGTCAGTACTGCGGACGGCGGAAGTAGTCGCCGGCCTTGGCGAGGCCGATGACGACGGTGAGGCCGAGGGCGAGGGAGACCAGGGACGGCAGTACGGCGATCACGCCGAATCCGGCGGGGGTGGTGTCGTCGGAGCCGAGCGCGGCCAGGTTCCCCAGGACGCCGAGAACGGCGAAGAGGATCTGCAGCGATCCGTAGATGATGCCGGAGACGCGGACGCCGCCCCGGCCCTTGCCCATCTTGGCCGCGGTCAGGATGGGCCACAGGGACAGGCCGATGAAGAAGATGCCGAGGACGACGCCCACGCCGCCGGCGATGGCCCCTGCGTCCTCAGTGGAGGAGCCGGAGTCCGAGAGCGCCGCGGCGAACACGGCGCCGCCGATGATGAAGAACAGGCCGCCCAGCACCTGCAGGCCGCCGATGATGAAGAGGATGACGCGGGCGGCCTTCGCCCCGCCGGGCATCTCGTAGAACGGAGCGCCCGGGTAGCCGCCGGGACCGACCGGGTAGGCCTGCGGGGCCTGCTGCGGGTAGGCGTAGCCGCCCTGCGGCGGGATGCCCTGGGGTGCCTGCTGGGGGTAGCCGTAGCCGGGCTGGCCCTGCGGGGCCTGGGGCTGCTGCTGTCCGTACGGATTGTGCGGTTCGCCGAAGCTCATGTTGGGGTGTTCCTCCGTGGAAGTGCGGGGACGCACGGCATGAGCACGGAGGAATCCTGCACGGTGCGGTCCCGCCCCCCGGCACTGCCCGCGGCACATCAGTCGTTTCATCGTGGTCCGACGGGCCCGGGCTTGTCCAGTTGGTTGGGGTGCGGCCGGTGACTTGTTGTGCAAGTGCAATGAACCCTGTGCCCCTGCGAGTGCCTTGACTGGAACCGGGGCCACCTCATCCGGGAGGATGGGGTCATGACCGCCCAGATTCTCGATGGCAAGGCCACCGCCGCAGCGATCAAGTCCGAACTGACCGCCCGTGTGGCGGCCCTGAAGGCCCGGGGCATCACCCCCGGCCTCGGCACCCTCCTGGTCGGTGACGATCCGGGCAGCCGCTGGTACGTGAACGGCAAGCACAAGGACTGTGCCGAGGTCGGCATCGCCTCCATCCAGCGCGAACTGCCCGGGACGGCCTCCCAGGAGGACATCGAGGCGGTCGTCCGGGAGCTCAACGCCAACCCGGACTGCACCGGCTACATCGTCCAACTCCCGCTCCCCAAGGGCATCGACACCAACCGGGTCCTGGAGCTGATGGATCCGCTCAAGGACGCCGACGGCCTGCACCCCATGTCGCTCGGCCGACTGGTGCTGAACGAGCCGGGACCGCTGCCCTGCACCCCGTACGGGATCGTCGAACTGCTGCGCCACCACGGCGTCGGCATCAACGGCGCGCACGTCGTCGTCCTCGGCCGCGGGATCACCGTCGGGCGCTCCATCGGCCTGTTGCTGACCCGCAAGTCCGAGAACGCCACCGTGACGCTCTGCCACACCGGTACGCGCGACCTCTCCGCGCAGCTGCGCCAGGCGGACATCATCGTCGCGGCGGCCGGTGTTCCGCACCTGGTCAAGCCGGAGGACGTGAAGCCGGGCGCGGCCGTGCTCGACGTGGGCGTGAGCCGTGACGGGGAAGGGAAGATCGTCGGCGATGTGCACCCCGGCGTGGCCGAGGTGGCCGCGTGGATCTCGCCGAACCCGGGCGGGGTCGGCCCGATGACCCGGGCCCAGCTGCTCGTCAACGTCGTCGAGGCGGCGGAGCGGACCACCAGTGCAGGCTGAATCGGACGCGGAGAACGCGACGGGCGGCGGCGCGGCCCGGGCGAACGGCACCCCCGTCGCTCCGGTCGGGCCCGCGACGCCCGTCGCGGCCGGTCCCGCCAAGGCCGGTCCCGCCAAGGCCGGTCCCGTCGCGGCCGGTCCCGCCAAGGCCGGGGCCGGGGCGCCGGTCAAGTCCCGTCGCTTCCCTTCCATCACCCGGGACACCGCGCGCCCCGAGGGCAGCGGCCGTGCCGTTCCCGGGGCCGTGTCCACGCCGGCCCGTCAGTGGCCGATGCTCAGTGTGCTCACCGCGACCGCGGTCGGGCTGCTGGCCACCGCCTTCGGTCACCCGCGGGTCGGTTGCCTGGCCATCGGCTTGGCCCTGATCGCGGCCTCGGTGATGCGGCGCGTGCTGCCCTCGGTGGGGATGCTCGCGGTGCGCTCCCGCTTCACGGACATGATCACCTACGGGCTCCTGGGCGTGGCGATCACGCTGCTCGCGCTGGTGATGGCGGCGCCCAAGCCGTGGCTGGTGCTCCCGTTCATGGAGAGTGCGGTCCGCTTCACCGTGCGGTGAGCGGGGCGCGTGCTGCGGGCGGCGCGAGCGCAGTGAGCGCGGCCAGGGTGGCCGCGACGGCCGGCTGGGTCTCCGTACCCGCCCGGACCAGGACGTCCAGCGTCCGCCCCGGGCCCGGCAGCTCCCGTACGGCGGCGCCGGGCGGCGGGGCGTCGCACAGCAGCTTCGGCAGGATCGACACGGCCTGTCCGGTGGCGACGAGCCACAGCCCGGACCGCAGGTCCGCGCACTCGTGCGCGATGCGCGGGGTGAATCCGGCGTTCCGGCAGGCGTGGAGCAGCATCTCGCGGCAGCTGCTCGGTGCCGGGGCCGAGACCCAGGCGCTCTCCCGCAGGGCGGCGAGCCCGTCCCGCTCGTAGGCGGGGAGCAGGTCCTGCGGCAGTGCCAGGCACAGCGGGTCGTCGAAGAGCGGCACCGCGGTGGTCCCGGCCGCGGGCGGGGCCCCGAGCAGCGGGTAGGCGTAGGTCACCGCCAGGTCCAGGCGGCGCTGCCGCAGCCGCGGCACGGCTTCCTCGGGGTCGGCCTGCACGATGCGCGGGCGCAGCCGGGGGTGGCGTACGGCGAGCTCGGCGACGAGCGGGGCGGCCACCGTGGCCAGGGCGCTGGGGGCGCAGCCGATGGCCAGCTCCCCGCTCAACTCGGCGTCGAGGGCGCGTACGGCCCCCTCGGCCCGCTCCAGGGCCGCGAGCACCGGTTCGCACGCGGCGGCCAGTGCCACGCCGGCGGGGGTGAGGCGCAGCCCGCGCCCGTCCCGCTCGACCAGGGCGGCCCCGGCCTCGGCCTCCAGGGCGCGCAGCTGCTGGGAGACGGCGGAGGGGGTCACTCCGTGCAAGTCGGCGACGGCGGTCACCCGGGTGTGCTCCGCCAGGTCCCGCAGGATGACCATGCGCTTCACATCAAGCATGAGTTCATCTTAAGGATGCCTGTAGCTGAGGTAGCTGGACTTAACGGTCAGCGCCCGCCGATGCTCGTGCCATGAACGCGAAGACGAAGAAGGTCGTACTGATCGGCGCGCACGGAACCCTCGGCCGCGCGGTCCACGAGGCCCTGCGCGAGCGCGGCCACCAGGTCGTCACCGCCTCCCGCAAGGGCGCCGACGTCCACGTCGACATCACCGACCCGGAGTCCATCCGCGCCATGTACGCCCAAGTGGCGCAGCAGGTGGGTGAGATCGACGCGGTGGCGTGCGCGGCCGGCAGCGTGCCGTGGCGCCCGCTCGGCGAGCTGACCACGGACGACGTCCGCGGCGGCCTCGAAGGCAAGGCCGTCAGCCAGATCGAACTGGTCCGCCAGGGCGTCGCCCATCTCCCCGCGCACGCCTCGTACACGCTGGTCACCGGAATCCTCGCCCGCGAGCCCCTGCTCACCGGATCGGTCGCCGCCCTGGTCAACGGTGCCGTCGAGGCCTTCGTGCGCGCCGCCGCCGTCGAACTGCCCGGCCGCCAGCGGATCAACGCCGTGAGCCCCACCGTCTTCGAGGAGTCCCTCGACGCGTACGGGGACACCTTCGCGGGATTCGACGCCGTGCCCGTGGCCCGCGCGGCGAACGCCTACGTCAAGTCGATCGAAGGGCACCGGACGGGCCAGGTCTTCCTGGTCGAATAGTGGTCCGGGGGCCGGTCGGACCTTCGAACACCGGGGTCCGTGTGCCGTGCACCACACGGTCCCGGGGGTTAGCCCGGTCCCGGGTCGGATAGCCTGACCGCGGATGTCTCTTCACGTCAAGATTTACTGGGGAGCGGCGTCCTCCAGCACATGGGGCAGGGACGCCCCACCGCCAGCTGTCTAACGGAGAAGGCCATGACCCGCACTCCCGTGAATGTCACCGTCACCGGCGCCGCCGGCCAGATCGGCTACGCGCTGCTCTTCCGCATCGCTTCCGGTCACCTGCTCGGCGCGGACGTGCCGGTCAAGCTCCGTCTTCTGGAGATTCCCCAGGGCATGAAGGCCGCTGAGGGCACCGCCATGGAGCTCGACGACTGCGCCTTCCCGCTGCTCGCCGGCATCGACATCTTCGACGACCCGAACCAGGGCTTCGACGGTGCGAACGTCGCGCTGCTCGTGGGCGCCCGCCCGCGCACCAAGGGCATGGAGCGCGGCGACCTGCTCGCCGCCAACGGCGGCATCTTCAAGCCGCAGGGCCAGGCCATCAACGCGCACGCCGCGGACGACATCAAGGTCCTGGTCGTGGGCAACCCGGCCAACACCAACGCGCTCATCGCGCAGGCCGCCGCCCCGGACGTACCGGCCGAGCGCTTCACCGCGATGACCCGCCTGGACCACAACCGCGCGATCTCGCAGCTGGCCGCCAAGACCGGCAGCGCCGTCTCCGACATCAAGCGCCTGACCATCTGGGGCAACCACTCGGCGACCCAGTACCCGGACGTCTTCCACGCGGAGATCGCCGGCAAGAACGCCGCCGAGGTCGTCAACGACGAGCTGTGGTTGGCCGACACCTTCATCCCGACCGTCGCCAAGCGCGGCGCCGCGATCATCGAGGCCCGCGGCGCGTCCTCGGCCGCCTCGGCCGCCAACGCCGCCATCGACCACGTGCACACCTGGGTCAACGGCACCGCCGAGGGCGACTGGACCTCGATGGGCATCCCGTCGGACGGCTCCTACGGCGTCCCGGCCGGTCTGATCTCCTCCTTCCCCGTCACCTGCAAGGACGGCAAGTACGAGATCGTCCAGGGCCTGGACATCAACGAGTTCTCCCGCACCCGCATCGACGCCTCCGTCCAGGAGCTGGCGGAGGAGCGCGACGCGGTTCGCGAGCTCGGCCTGATCTGATCCGGTCACCCGACCCGATCCGCACGTTCGAAAGGCCCCGGCGCAATGCGCCGGGGCCTTTTGGCGTGATCGCGCCTGTCGCGCTCCCGGTGATCGCCCTATCGTTTCCCTCCGCACACCGAAAGGGGGATTCGGTGACAAGCACCGCGGATGACAGAACTCCGGTGCACCCTTCGCTCAGCGAAGCGGGCCGACTGTTGTGTGCCGGCAGCTATCTCGACGCCGCGTACCGCGACCGGGTGATCCAGGAGCTCTACGTCCACGAGGAGCGCTTCGTGGCGCCCTCCTACGGCTTCGACGCCGCCCGCGTCCTCGCCCACGCGCTCCAGGCCCGCCGCGCCGAAGTGGCCTGGGCCTCGGCCGTCCTGGCCGTGTGGGGCCTCGGGCTGGTGCTGGCCCAGCCGCTCCTGCTCTTCCTGCTCCTCCCGGCCGCCTTCCTGAGCGGCGCCGGGCGGATCGCCCGACGCCGGGCGGCGACGTCGCGCGGCAGCCGCTTCCTCGAACTCCTGCTGCGCGGCTGCGGCTACGTGCTGCTCATCGGCGTCGGCATCGGCATCGTGCAGGGCGCGTTCCAGGGCGAGACGAACGTCGGAGGGGGCGACGACTCGCTCGCGATCTACGAGGACATCCTGCGCGAGCTCGAGCGGGAGCCGTTCGCCCTCCTCTTCGGGCTGCCCCAACTCGGCTACGCGATCGCGGGCAGGTACGCCTGGACGGCCCTGATCGTCTTCGCCCTGTTGACCCTGGTCGTCGGCCTCCAGCGGGGCCACTTCGCCCGCGTCATCAGCACCTCGCTCAGCCGGACGCAGTACGCCGACCCGAACGCCGACCCCGCCGCCGGCCGCCGCTTCGCCAGGATCCGCGACCGGATCCTGCGCACCCAACACAGCCGCCTGGTCATCTACAACGTCGACGATCCGTTCTGCGGCGCCGGCGCGGCCTACCGCCCCTGGCACCTGTCGGTCGAGCTGCGCCCGCGCACGGACGGGGTCGATCCCGAAGCGCTGGACAACGAGCGGATCGTGGCCCGGATCCGGCCCCGGCTGGAGGCCCTGCGCGTTCCGTCGCCGCACGGCTCACCGGAGGCCGAGCGGGCCGTACTGGACCGGCTGCGGGAACTGGTCATCGACGAGTGCGTGTTCCTGCCGGCCTCCGGGCTGCCCGTGGCGCACGAGCCGGACCTCTCGGACCGGGCGTTCGACGCGCACCGGGCCGCAGCGGTGGAGGAAGGCGGCGAGCGCCGCCGCCACTTCCTGCGGGTACGGGTCGGCGGCTGGGACGAGAACCTCGTCATCACCGTCTTCGTGCGCGTCCACACCCAGGGCGGGATGCTGATGCTGGAGGTGGCGCCGCACGTGCTGCTGCCCGTACGGCCCCAGTTCCAGGAGGCCGACGACGTGGCCCGGCGCCACCTGCGGAACAACCCCTTCGCCAAGACGGTCTGGGCGCTGAGCCACGCCCCGCGCTCGCTCTCCAAGGCGCTCACCACCCTCTCGGGGGGCAGCCGCGGCCCCTGGCAGATCGCCACGGAGGGCCACGGCGGCGCGCTCCCGGCCGGTCCGGCCGCGTCCGTGCGCGAGCTGGCGGCGCAGGAGGACGCCTCCCTGTTCCAGCTGATGGACCTGGACCGGTACCTGAAGACCATCCAGGACCGGATCGTCGCCGGCGTGACCCTGGCCCTGCACGAAGCGGGCTGGCACACGGAGGAGTTCGCGCAGCGCGCCGTCACCGTCGCGGAGGGCGGGGTGTACATCCAGTCCGTGAGCCACAGCGCGTTCAGCGTGGGCGGCAGCGGGCACCACAACCAGACGAGCCACCACACGGACAGGGGAGACCGGCAGTGACGCAAGACGGGGGAGCCGGGGAAGTGCGGATCGACCGCATCGAAGGCAGCGCCTTCAGCATCGGCGGCAGCAACAACACCAACACCACGATCCACCACGGTGGTACGGGGGCGGCCGCCCCGGGGGCGGCGGAACTGCTGGAGGCCGTACGGGAGCTGCGCATCGCCCTCGTCCGCCTGCCCCGCAGCGCCGACCGGTCGGCGCTCGACGCCGAACTGGACGAGGCCGCCGGCGAGCTGGAGGAGGCCGGGGAGATCCGGCCCGGCCTGCCCGCCCGGCTCAGGGGTGCGCTCCAGCGCTGGGCGCCGTTGGTGGACTCGGTGAACGCGGCCGCCGCGCTCGGCGGTCTGCTCGCCCTGCTAGGGAGCTGACGGGTGGCCACGGGTGGCGGTGCCCACTGGAATCCGCAGTCGCAGCGCTGGGAGTGGGCGGAGCAGCCCCCACCGCCCCCGCCCCCGCCGTCGTACCCGCCCCGCCCGCCAGGGGGCGGCCAGGGCGGTCCGGGCGGCCAGGGCGGCCCGGGCGGCCAGGGCCGGGAGCGGTCGTGGAGGGTCCCGCTGCTGGTGGCCCTCGGGGCGGCGGTGGTGGGCAGCTGCGCCGTGGCGGGATGGTTCGTACTGGGCGACGGGGAGCCGAAGGCACCCGCCGCGGCCCCGTCGGCTCCGGGTACCCCGGTCCCGCCGTCCGGTACGGGCCCGGACGCGTCCCCGACCGCCACCGCCACCGCCTCCGCGTCCGCCTCCGCCTCCGCGTCGCCCTCGGTCCCGCCGGCGTACACGGTGGTGCGCGACGACGGAGGCTTCTCGGTCGCCGTCCCCACGGGCTGGGAGCGCAGCCACGACGAGACCGGCAGTGGTTCCTTCTACCGGCGGCCCGGGGACCGCAGCGCACTGGTCCAGATCTTCCGCGTCACCGAGTCGGACGCGGTCGGAACGTGCGAGCTGCTGCGGACGTCCTCGCAGGCCCTCGGAAACCGTCCCGGCTACCAGGAGGTCTCCCTCGATCCGGTGTCCGGCGGGTCCTGCGAGCTGGTGTACGAGTACGACAACCAGGAGTCGCACGGACGTCGCCGCGCGATCGAGCGGATCACCGTCGCCCCGGACGGGAGGCGCTGGGCACTGCTGGCGGCCGGTCCGGCCGCCGACGGCACGGCGGTGCGCGCGAACCTGACGGCGGCCGTGGAGTCGTTCAGGCCGGAATGACCCGTCCGCAAGGACCGGTCCTACTTGTACATGCCCGGGGTGTAGTGGCCCGGCACCATCCGGGTGGTGACGCCGATGCGGTTCCAGACGTTGATCGTCGCGATGACGGCGATCAGCTGGGCGAGCTCGCGCTCCTCGAACTGCCCGGCGGCCTTCTCATAGACCTCGTCGGGCACGAAGCCGTCCGTCAGGACGGTGACGGCCTCGGTGAACTCGATCGCGGCGAGCTCCTTCTCCGTGTAGAAGTGCCGCGACTCCTCCCAGGCGCCCAGCTGGACGATGCGCTCGACGCTCTCACCGGCGGCGATCGCGTCCTTGGTGTGCATGTCGAGGCAGAAGGCGCAGTGGTTGAGCTGGGAGGCCCGGATCTTGACCAGCTCGACCAGGGAGGGATCCAGACCCTTCTTGGAGGCGAGCTCCAGGGCGAGGACGGCCTTGTAGACCTCGGGGGCGAGCTTGGCCATGTGCATGCGCGGGGCGTGCTCGGGGGCGTGTTCGTGTGTGGTCGTCATGTGATCCACCCTAGGAGGCAGGCGGCCCACCGATATGGTCCATATCCATGACGGAATCGTGGGCCACTTTCGGCGCCGACCTGCACCTGCACCTGGACCTGAGCAGCAGACGCGGCCTGCGGGCCGGGCTTGCCGAGGCCCTGCGCGAGGCCGCGCGCAGCGGGCGGCTGGCGGCCGGCACCCGACTGCCGTCGTCCCGCACCCTCGCCGCCGACCTGGGCATCGCCCGGAACACGGTCGCCGAGGCGTACGCCGAGCTCGTCGCCGAGGGCTGGCTGACGGCCCGCCAGGGCTCCGGCACCCGCGTCGCCGAACGGGCCCGCCCGCGCCGGTCCGCGGCCGCCGCCCCCGTACGGCGCCCCGCGCGCAAGGGGCCCGCGTACAGCCTGATCCCCGGCTCCCCGGACCTGGGCGGCTTCCCGCGCGCGGCCTGGCTGTCGGCGGCCCGGCGGGCGCTGACCGACGCGCCGAACGAGGCCTTCGGGTACGCGGCCGACCCGCGCGGCCGCATCGAGCTGCGGCAGGCGCTGGCCGGATACCTGGCGCGGGCGCGCGGGGTGTACGCGGACCCCGAACGGATCGTGCTGTGCGCGGGCTTCCTGCACGGGCTGGCGCTGCTGGCGGGCGTACTGCGGGCCCGGCGGGTGCGGGACGTGGCGGTGGAGGGGTACGGCCTGGACTTCCACCGGGACCTGCTGGTGCGGGCGGGGCTGCGGACGCGCCCGCTCGGCGTGGACGGGGAGGGGGCCGGGACGGGGGAGCTGACCGCGGCGGCGGGCGCGGTGCTGCTGACCCCGGCGCACCAGTTCCCGACGGGCGTCGCCCTGACCCCGGCCCGGCGGGCGGCCGCGGTCGACTGGGCCCGGACCACGGGCGGGCTCATCCTGGAGGACGACTACGACGGGGAGTTCCGCTACGACCGTCAGCAGGTCGGAGCGTTGCAGGGCCTGGACCCGGACCGGGTGGTGTACCTCGGGACGGCCAGCAAGTCACTGGCACCCGGGCTGCGGATGGGCTGGATGGTGGTCCCGCCGGGGCTGCTGGAGGAGGTGCTGGCCGCCAAGCGGCCCACGGACTGGGCGTGCGGCGCGCTGGATCAGCTGACGCTGGCGGAGTTCATCACCTCCGGGGCGTACGACCGGCACGTGCGCGGGATGCGGCTGCGGTACCGGCGGCGCCGGGACGAGCTGGTGGCGGCGGTGGGGGACCGGGTGGGCGTGTCGGGGATCGCGGCGGGGCTGCACGCGGTGCTGGACCTCCCGGAGGGGCTGGAGCGGTCGGTCCTGCAGTCGGCGGCGTGGCAGGACCTGGCGTTGCACGGGCTGGGACGGTTCCGGCATCCGGAGTCCGGGCTGCCGGGGCGTGACGCGCTGGTCGTCGGCTACGGGACTCCGTCGGACAGTGCGTGGGCCCCGACGCTGGCGGCCCTGTCGGCGGCCCTGCCGTGACCTGCGGCGCCGTTGCCGGGGGGCGCCGCCCCCGGACCCCCGCGCCTCAAACGCCGGCGGGGCTGGAAGACCCGGGGCTCCGCCCCGAACCCCGCGCCTCAAACGCCGGCGGGGCTGAAAGTGGTCCGCCGGTGGGGCTGAAAGGGGTCAGCCCGTGGGGTTGGATTTGGTCGGGGGTGGGGGTTCGCCGAAGCGGGCCAGGGCCAGGGAGCCGGCCACCGCCACCACGAAGCCCGTCACCGCCAGCCAGGCCAAGCCCTCGCGGGTGCTGTCGCCGAGCCAGACCACGCCCACCACCGCCGGGCCGATCGTCTCGCCGATGACCATGCCCGCCGTCGCCACCGTCACCGAGCCGCGCGCCAGGGCCGAGGTGAGGAGCAGGAAGGCCGCGCCGCCGCCCAGCAGGAGGGCGTACAGGGCCGGGTTGCGCAGGTCCCACGGCGAGTCGATGAGCCGCACCGAGACCTCCACCACCCCGAAGCCCGTCCCCGCCGCGAGGCCGAGGACCAGCGCCCGCGGCCCGTCCGGGAGCCGGCCCGCGACCACGCCGACCAGCAGTACCAGCCCGGCCACCGCCAGCATTCCCAGTTCCAGCGCCGTCGACCCGGTCCCCGTGCCCTCCTCGCCGGCGGAGAGCCCGAGCATGAGCAGCCCCGCGCACACCACCGCCACCGCGCCCCACTCGGTCCGGGACAACCGCACCTTCAGCAACCGCGCCGCGACCACCGCCGTCACCGCCAGGCTGGCCGCCAGCGCCGCCCCCACCGCGTAGATCGGGACGTGTCGCAGGGCGATGATCTGGAGCACGAAACCCGCTCCGTCGAGGCCCAGACCCGCCAAGTACCGCCACTGCCGCACGGCCCGCAGGAACAGCGCCGTGTCCACTCCGGACCCGCTGCCGGGCTCCGCCGCCCGCGCCGCGACCGCCTGCAGAACCGAGGCCGTACCGAAGCAGACCGCCGCACCGAGCGCACAAATCATCCCAATCAGCACGAACTGACTCTAGGTCACGGATCTCACAGCGGCCGGATTCCATCGGCCGGTGACCCCGCTCTACTCTGTCGGCAGCACGCGAGGCCCCAGGGGGAGCAGCAGACATGGACAGCAGCAGCACCAATCAACGCCGCATGCGCTCCGGCGCCGTCGCCCTCGGCGGCATGGGCCTGCTCGCGGCCACCCTCGTGGCCTGCGGCAGCAGCGACGAACCGGACAAGCGCTGCGCCTCCCGCTCCACGCTGCAGCACCTGAACAACAAGGAGTGCAAGAGCGGCGGCACCGGCTCGTACTACTACGGCGGCTACGTGGCCGCCGGCAAGGTCGCCGGCGGCAGCTTCGAGAAGTCCGCCGTCACCCGCAACGGCATCGGCGGGAACACCTCCGGCTCCAGCGGCGGCTGATCGCACCATGGAGCGGCACACCATCGAGCCCCGTCCGGACTGGCAGAAGACCGTCGAGGAGCAGGGGCTGATCTATCCCCTGACCCGCTACCCCGACGACTCCCTGCGCCCCTACTGGGACGAGAGCGCCTACTACTCCTTCTCGCTCCCCGAGGTCGAGGCCCTGGAGAACGTCGTCGAGGAGCTGCACGCCATGTGCCTGGCCGCGGCCGCGCACATCGTCGAGCACGACCGCTTCGCCGACCTCGGCATCACCGACCCGAAACTGGCAGCGCTGATCGCCGAGTCCTGGCGGCGCCGCGCCGAACAGCCCTCCCTCTACGGCCGTTTCGACCTGCGCTACGACGGCAGCGGCAGCCCGGCCAAGATGCTGGAGTACAACGCCGACACCCCCACGTCCCTGGTGGAGGCGGCCAGCCCGCAGTGGTTCTGGATGGAGGAGCGCTTCCCCGGCGCCGACCAGTGGAACTCCCTCCACGAGCGCCTCGTCGACGCCTGGCGGCGCCAGGCCGAGTTGCTCCCGCCCGGCCCGCTGCACTTCGCGCACTCCGAGGCTGACGAGCTCGGCGAGGACCTGATGACGGTCGCCTACCTCCAGGAGACCGCCGAGCAGGCCGGTCTGGAGACCCAGGCCCTGTCCGTCGAGCAGATCGGCTGGGACAGTCTGTCCGGCCGGTTCGTGGACGAGAAGCTCCGCTTCATCCGCTCCTGCTTCAAGCTCTACCCGTGGGAGTGGCTGGCCACGGACGAGTTCGGCCCGCACGTCCTCGGCACGTACGACCACGGTGGCGGCACCGGCTCCACCTGCTGGATCGAGCCGCTGTGGAAGATGCTGCTGTCCAACAAGGCGCTGCTCGCGATCCTGTGGGAGCTCTTCCCGGAGCACCCCAACCTGCTGCCCGCCTACCTCGACGGCCCGCGCGAGCTCGCCGAGCCCGGGTCCGCCGGCTACGTGGCCAAACCCCTCCTCGGCCGTGAGGGTGCGGGGGTCACCCTGCACGGGCCGGGCGGGGGCGGCGAGCCGTTCGTACCGCAGGAGGGGGAGCGGTACTGCTTCCAGGGCCTGGCCCCGCTGCCCGACTTCGACGGCAACCGGGTGGTGCTCGGCGCATGGGTCGTCGAGGACGAGGCGGCGGGGCTGGGCATCCGCGAATCGGCGGGGCCGGTCACGGACGAGTACGCCCGCTTCCTGCCCCACGTCATCCTCTAGAGGTGTCCAGCCGATCCGTACGCGGTCCGTCCTAGGCGCCGAGCACCGACCGGAGCTGGTCGAGGCCCCAGTCCAGGTCCTCCTTGCTGATCACCAGCGGCGGGGCGATCCGGATCGTCGACCCGTGGGTGTCCTTCACCAGCACTCCGAGCTCCATCAGCTTCTCGGAGATCTCCCGGCCGGTGCCCCGCGACGGGTCGATGTCGACGCCCGCCCACAGCCCGCGGCCGCGCACGGCGGTCACCGCGCCCCCGCCGACCAGCAGGTTCAGCTGCCGGTGCAGGTGCTCGCCCAGCTCGGTCGCGCGGCCCTGGAACTCGCCGGTCCGCAGCATCGCGATCACCTCCAGCGCGACCGCGCACGCGAGCGGGTTCCCGCCGAAGGTGGACCCGTGCTGCCCGGGCCGGAACACCCCGAGCACGTCCCGGTCGGCGACCACGGCCGACACCGGCACCACGCCGCCGCCGAGCGCCTTGCCGAGGATGTAGACGTCCGGGACGACGCCCTCGTGCTCGCACGCGAAGGTCCGGCCGGTGCGCCCCAGCCCCGACTGGATCTCGTCCGCCATGAACAGGACGTTCCGCTCGCGGGTCAACTCCCGTACGCCGCTCAGGTACCCGGCGGGCGGCACCAGCACCCCCGCCTCGCCCTGGATCGGCTCCAGCAGCACGGCCACCGTGTTCTCGGTGACGGCGCGGGCCAGTGCGGTGAGGTCCCCGTACGGGACGATCTCGAAGCCCGGCGTGTACGGGCCGAAGTGGTCGCGGGCGTCGTGGTCCGTGGAGAAGGAGACGACGGTCGTGGTGCGCCCGTGGAAGTTGTCGGCGGCGACCACGATCTTGGCGTGCCCGTCCGGGACGCCCTTGACCTCGTAGCCCCACTTGCGGGCGGTCTTCACCGCCGTCTCCACGGCCTCCGCCCCCGTGTTCATGGGGAGCACCATTTCCTTGCCGCACAGCGCGGCGAGCTCGGTACAGAACGCGGCGAAGCGGTCGTGGTGGAAGGCGCGCGAGGTGAGCGTGACCCGCTCCAGCTGGGCGTGGGCCGCGTCGATCAGACGGCGGTTGCCGTGCCCGAAGTTGAGGGCCGAGTACCCGGCGAGCATGTCGAGGTATCTGCGGCCCTCGACATCGGTCATCCAGGCGCCTTCCGCTGACGCGACGACCAGGGGCAGCGGGTGGTAATTGTGCGCGCTGTGCGCGTCGGCGGAGCGGATGGCATCAGCAGTTGTCGACACGGGGTCTCCGATCGTCCGTCCGGGCGGGATGAAGCGCCGGGTGAAACAGTGACGAGGGTGGCGTCACCTTCTTATCGTCGCTCGTATCGCGGACGCAGAAACCTCTCTTCCGGCGCGCCCGCTAAGGTGTGCGGTACGCACGGCGACTGGCGTACGGAGAACCAACTCCGGGGGAGTCGTGCGCGCTCGACCGCATACAGGGCCGCTCGCCTGGGCCTCGCGGGGTACCGATCACATCGACCCCGGAGGAGCCCGCCATGTCCGCGAGCCGCCATCCCGCCCTGTTCGCCGCCGACCCCGAGCTGGCCTCGTTCGTCGCGGCGGAGGAAGTGCTCCAGGCGCAGACCCTGCGCCTGATCCCCAGTGAGAACTACGTGTCCGCGGCCGTCCTCGAAGCCTCCGGCACCGTGCTGCAGAACAAGTACAGCGAGGGCTACCCCGGCCGCCGCTACTACGAGGGCCAGCAGAACATCGACCGCGTCGAGGCGCTGGCGATCGAGCGGGCCAAGGGCCTGTTCGGCGTGGACCACGCCAACGTGCAGCCGTACTCCGGCTCGCCGGCCAACCTGGCCGTGTACCTGGCCTTCGCGAAGCCGGGCGACACGGTGATGGGCATGGCCCTGCCGATGGGCGGGCACCTCACCCACGGCTGGGGCGTCTCGGCGACCGGCTCCTGGTTCCGGGGCGTGCAGTACGGCGTCCGGGCCGACACCGGGCTCATCGACTACGACGCGGTGCGCGACCTCGCCCTCGCCGAGCGGCCCAAGGTGATCTTCTGCGGCGGTACCGCCCTGCCGAGGACCATCGACTTCGCCGCCTTCGCCGAGATCGCCCGCGAGGCGGGCTCGATCCTGGTCGCGGACGTGGCCCACATCGCGGGCCTGATCGCGGGCGGCGCGCACCCGTCCCCGGCGGACCACGTCGACGTCATCTCCACCACCACGCACAAGACCCTGCGCGGTCCGCGGGGCGCGATGCTGATGTGTCGGGAGGAGCACGCGAAGGCCATCGACAAGGCGGTCTTCCCGGGCCTGCAGGGCGGCCCGCACAACCAGACGACGGCCGGTATCGCGGTGGCGCTGCACGAGGCCGCGCAGCCGTCCTTCGTGTCGTACGCCCACGCGGTCGTCGCCAATGCCAAGGCGCTGGCGGCGGCGCTGCTGGAGCGGGGCTTCGACCTGGTCTCGGGCGGTACGGACAACCACCTGATCCTGATCGACCTGACGGGCAAGGACGTGCCGGGCAAGATCGCGGCGAAGGCCCTGGACCGGGCGGGGATCGTCGTGAACTACAACACGGTGCCGTTCGACCCGCGCAAGCCGTTCGATCCTTCGGGGGTGCGGATCGGTACGCCGTCGCTGACGTCGCGGGGGCTGGGCGTCGCCCACATGCCACAGGTCGCCGACTGGATCACCCGGTCCGTGGACGCCGCCGCGAAGGGGGACGAGCAGGCGCTGGCCGTGATCCGTGCCGAGGTGACGGACCTCATGGCCGCCTTCCCGGCCCCCGGGCTCCCGCTGTCCTGACCTGCGGCCCGGCTGCTGGGCTCCGCCCCAGACCCCGCGCCCCAAACTCCCCCGGCTACCGCTGGGAGGTGCCCCCGGGCGGGCTGGATTTTCCAGCCCGCCCGGCGTGTGAGGGCGTCCCTCGGCCGGAGGCGCGGGGTGCGGGCAGGTACCACCGCCGCACCGTTCAGCCTCGCCGGCGTGTGAGGCGCGGGTGTGGGCGGCGCCAGCGGAGTCCCGCGCAGCGGGGTTGGTCCGGTCCGGTCCGGTCCGGCCCGGAAATCGGTCGCTCGGCCGGGGCCGGATCCGGACGCACCGCTACCGCCCGGTACCCCGGCGCCGTAGGGACGGGGTCGCCGCGACCCGGAGGGATCCGGCCGGCGGCGGGCACGGGCCCGCCCCCGCACCTGAGAGAATGAAGCCATGGCTTCTGATCGTCCTCGCGCGCTCTCCGGCATCCAGCCCACCTCCGGTTCGTTCCACCTCGGGAACTACCTCGGAGCCATCCGCCAGTACGTCGCCCTGCAGGAGACGCACGACGCCTTCTACATGGTGGTCGACCTGCACGCGATCACCATGCCGCAGGATCCGAAGGATCTGCGCGCGAACACCCGCCTCTCCGCCGCCCAGCTGCTGGCCGCCGGCCTGGACCCCGAGCGCTGCACGCTCTTCGTCCAGAGCCACGTGCCCGAGCACGCGCAGCTCGGCTGGGTCATGAACTGCATCACCGGTTTCGGCGAGGCCAGCCGGATGACCCAGTTCAAGGACAAGTCCGCCAAGGGCGGGGTCAACAGCGCCAGCGTCGGCCTGTTCACGTACCCGATCCTCCAGGTCGCCGACATCCTGCTCTACCAGGCGAACGCCGTCCCCGTCGGCGAGGACCAGCGCCAGCACATCGAGCTGACCCGCGACCTGGCGGAGCGCTTCAACCAGCGCTACGGCCGGACCTTCACCCTGCCCGCCGCGCACATCGTCAAGGAGGTCGCGAAGATCTACGACCTCCAGGACCCGGCGATCAAGATGTCGAAGTCCGCGTCGTCCCCCAAGGGCCTGATCAACCTCCTCGACGAGCCCAAGGTCACCGAGAAGAAGATCAAGAGCGCGGTCACCGACACCGAGGCCGAGATCCGCTTCGACCCCGAGAAGAAGCCCGGCGTCAGCAACCTGCTCACGATCTACTCCACCCTCACGGGCGAGACCATCGCCGAGCTGGAGGGCAAGTACGAGGGCAAGGGCTACGGCGCGCTGAAGACCGACCTGGCCGGCGTGATGGTCGATTTCGTCACACCGTTCAAGAAGCGGACCCAGGAATACCTGGACGACCCGGAGACGCTGGACTCCCTCCTGGCCAAGGGCGCGGAGAAGGCCCGCGCGGTCGCCGCCGAGACGCTCGCACAGGCCTACGACCGCCTCGGTCTGCTGCCCGCCAAGCACTGACGAACGCAACTACGGACAGAGAGACCTGGCACGAACGGGGGTGCTGCCGCCACACTGGGGCGGCAGCAGTCCACAGCGACAAGCGGAGGAGAGATACGTGGGGACCGTAACGCTCGGCGTTTCGATCGCGGTCCCGGAGCCGTACGGCAGCCAGCTCCAGGAGCTGCGCGCGGGCTTCGGGGACGCTGCCGCGCACGGCATCCCCACGCACGTCACCCTCGTCCCGCCCACCGAGGTGGAGGCGGACCGGCTCCCCGCGATCAGGGCCCACCTGGTCGAGGTCGCGGCCGCCTTCCGGGCCTTCCGGATGCGGCTGGCGGGCACGGGAACCTTCCGCCCCCTCTCGCCGGTGGTTTTCGTCAAGATCGCCGAAGGGGTGTCGGGCTGCACCCGCCTCCAGAGCGAGGTCCGCGACCCCCAGGGGCCGCTCGACCGGGAGCTGGCGTTCCCGTACCACCCGCACGTCACGGTCGCCCACGGGATCTCCGAGGAGGCGATGGACCTGGCGTTCACGACCCTCGCCGAGTACGCCGCCGAGTGGGTCTGCGAGGGCTTCGCCCTCTACGAGCAGGGCTCGGACGGGGTCTGGCGCAAGCTGCGCGAGTACCCGTTCGGGAGCGGGCCGAACGGCGTCCCGGCGCAGGCCGGCTCACCCGCCGACCAGGCCGCCGAGGCCGCAGCAGGAACGGCCGGGGCCGCCGGAGCGACCGCAGGGCCGTCCTGACGCAGCGGGCGCGGGGCCAGGGGCGGGCGCAGGGTCAGGGGGAGCCGGGCGATGCGCCGGGCACGGAATCTCAGCCTTCGCAGGACCAGGGTGTGGAACGGGCGACCCGTAGGGCGCGTTTCGGGAAAAGTCACAATCGACGACCGTAGCGGCCGGAACCGACAATCCCGGCTATTTCCGGCAGCTGAATTACGGTGACCCCATGGACTGGCTGACGAAACTCCCGGTGATCGGGCCGCTCGCGGCCCGGCTGATGCGCACGCACGCGTGGCGTTCGTACGAACGCCTCGACCGGGTGCACTGGACCCGCCTCGCCGCCGCGATCACCTTCATCAGTTTCCTCGCGCTCTTCCCGCTGATCACCGTGGCCGCCGCGATCGGCGCGGCGCTGCTCAGCCCGGAGCAGCTGGACAAGCTGGAGAAGAACCTCTCCGAACAGGTCCCCGGCATCTCCGAACAGCTCAACATCGAGGGGCTCGTCGCCAACGCCGGCACGGTCGGGCTCGTCGCCGGCGCCCTCCTGCTCCTGACCGGTGTCAGCTGGGTGGGCTCGATGCGGGACTGCCTGCGCGCGGTGTGGGAGAAGGACGACGAGGACGACGGCAACCCGATCGCCCGCAAGGGCAAGGACGCGCTCGTCCTCATCGGCCTCGGCGGCGTGGGCCTGGCCTCCGCCGCCGCCTCCATCCTCGGATCCAGCGCGGTCGGGAAGACCGCCGAATGGCTGGACATCCCCCGCGAGGGCGCGGGCGGCGCGCTGCTGCGCTCCCTCGCCTTCCTCGTCGGCGTCGTGGCCGCCTTCCTGCTGCTGCTCTACGTCCTGACCCTGCTCCCGGGCGTCGAACCGCCGCGCGGCCGCCTGATCCAGGCGGCCCTCATCGGCGCGGCCGGCTTCGAACTGCTGAAACTGCTGCTCAGCGGCTATATGCGGGAGGTCGCCGCGAAGAGCATGTACGGGGCCTTCGGCGTACCGATCGCCCTGCTGCTCTGGATCAACTTCACGGCGAAACTGCTGCTGTACGTCTCGTCCTGGACGGCCACGCGCGACGACGCGGACGGCGACGACGCGGACGGCGACGGCGCGGAAGACCCCCCGGCCGTCGAGGAGAAGAAGACGGCGTAGGGGAGGCGCGTGCCGGTGGCGCACCGGTGTGGGGCCCGGTGCGCCACCGGGTGGTGCCGGAGGGACGCTCTACCAGGTGCCGTTGCCGCAGCCGTACACCCACCGGTGCGAGGCGGCGTTGTCGTGGACGGCCTTCCACTGACCGCTGGCGTCGCCGTTGCGGGTCCAGTTGAACAACTGTGCGTTGCCCCGCAGGTTCCATTCGGTGCCGTAGCCGATGCAGGCGTAGGCGCCGGTGTTGTTCTCGTTGTAGTAGATGTTGACGTGGTCGCGGCCGCCGGCGCTGCCGCTGTTGCGGACCCAGTCGACCTTGTTCTTGACCTGGTAGGGCCAGTCGTTGGAGTTGCCGGCGTTCTGGTAGAGGTAGTTGTAATCGTCCGAGTAGGCACAGAAGTTCGTGTATCCGCAGCCGCCGTCGGCCTGCGCCGCGGTCGGAACGGCCACCACCGCCGCACCGGCGATCGCGAGCCCCGCGAGGAGCGTCCTGAGCTTGTTCATCTGGGGTCCCTCCCAATGAGTGCCGTACATGGTTCACCGCCGGTCGGCGGTACGCGATGTCAGCTCCCGGCGTGCCGGGCGACCACATCGCGAGCTGTGGGCAGGGCCGCCACCTGCAACCGCCGCATGGCGTCGAAGGCGGCCCCGTTCTCGGCGCGGATCATGTCCGAATAGCGCCGGTGCAGGTCCTGTGCGGTGTCGGCGAGGCCGGTCGAGCGGGCGCATTCGGCCTGGGCGGTGGCCATCGGTACGTCGTCGGCCTCGGCGGCCGGACCGGTCCGTGCCAGTTGTTCGTCGCGCTGCTGGACCGGGTGCACGGCCGGGAAACCGCGCCGTCCGACGCACTCGCTCCACCCGGCCACCGCCGTTCGGAAGGCCGGGTCCTGGTTGACCCGGCCGGTGCGCACCGCGCCGAGCTGCTTCACGGTCTCGCTGGAGCCGTACCAGAGGCGCACGTCCCCGTAGAGCTGCCGCCACGACGCGGTGATGCAGCCCCGGTCGCTGTGGCTCAGCGTGCCCCCGCCCGGGTTCTCGACCGCCAGCCCCTTCGCATCGGGTCCCATGAGGGCCACCCCCAGAGCCTCCAGCCGCTCTGCGGAGAGCCCGCTCTGGTACCGGCCGCGCGGGCCCGCCGCCGCCTCCTCGTCCAGTTGCCGCTCGATCCGGCGCCCGAACCCGTGGCCGCGGGCCCAGTCCACGTCGTCCACGCCGTACGGGAAGTCCCGCCAGTCCGGGTGCGGCACGCGCGGGACCGGCCAGTACGAGAATCCCTGCGCCCGCATGCAGTCCTGTACGAGCAGTTCTCCCGCGGTGTGGAGCACGTTCAGCTCGGCGGTCTCCAGGGCGCGCGCCGGGGTCCGCCGCCCGGCGCCGTCGGCCGGGAGGTCGGTCCGGGCTGCCACGGCCAGCAGCGCGCCGCAGGCCACCACGACCGCACAGGCCACCATGACGACGGCCGACCATCTCCTCCGCATGGGAGGACCCCCTTCCCGACGGCTTCATGCCGACGTGAGCGAGCAAACCCTGCCGAAGTCCTCTGGTGAACCTGTGAGTTGATAGGTGGTGCGGTTGCGGGAACCCGGCTAGCGCGGCTCCGGGGCCATGACGCCCGACCGCCCCCCGACCGCAGGAGCGGTCGGGGGGCGGTCGGGGCGGTGCGGGGTGCGGGGTCCGGGTCCGGCTCCTGCGGTCTCAGATCAGCTCTTCGCCCCGGCCGCGGCGTCCGCGGGGCCAGCGGCGGTTGACGACGAAGGCGCCGCCCGCCAGTACGGCCAGCACACCGCCCGCGACGGCCAGTGCGGTGCCCGCGCCGCCGCCCGGCTCCTTGCCGGCCGCCGCCGGGTCGTTCTCGTGCGACTGCGCTGGAGAGCCGTGCGAGGAGGTGTCCGCGCTCTTCGGCGGCACCAGCTCACCCACCGGCTTGACCTTCCCGGCCGCCGCGAAACCCCAGTCGAAGAGCGCGGCCGTCTCCTCGTAGACCGAGTTCGCGCCGCCCGCTCCCGGATTCATCACCGTGACCAGCAGCTTCCTCGAACCCTGCTGGGCGGCGCCGGTGAAGGTGGAGCCGGCCATGGTGGTGTTGCCGTTCTTCACTCCGGCGATGCCCTTGTAGGGGGCGATGCCGCCGGCACCCGTCATCAGCCGGTTGGTGTTCTGGATCTCGAAGTAGTCCCGCGGCTTCCCGGCCTCCTGGAGTCCGGGGAACTTCGCGCTCACCGTGCCGCAGTACTCCCTGAAGTCCTGCTTCTGTAGTCCGGAGCGGGCGACCAGCGTCAGGTCGTACGCGCTCGACACCTGCTCCGGGGCGTCGTACCCGTCGGGGGACACGACGTGGGTGTCCAGGGCCTGTAGCTCCTCGGCGTGGGCCTGCATGTCCTTGACGGTCTTCTCGACGCCGCCGTTCATGGCCGAAAGCACGTGCACGGCGTCGTTCCCCGACCGCAGGAAGACCCCGAGCCACAGGTCGTGGACGGAGTACTCGAGGTCCTCCTTGACGCCGACCAGACTGCTGCCCGGGCCCACGCCCTCCATGTCCTTGTCGGTGACCTTGTGGACCTGGTCCTTCGGCAGGCCCGGCAGCACGGTGTCCGCGAAGAGCATCTTCATGGTCGAGGCCGGGGGCAGCCGCCAGTGCGCGTTGTGCGCGGCCAGCACCTCGCCGGACTCGGCGTCCGCCACGATCCACGACCGCCCGGTGAGGTTCGCCGGCAGCGCCGGAGCGCCCGGCAGCAGGTTCACCTGGGTCCCCGGCTGGCCGAGCAGGGAGCCGCCGACCGTGGACATCGAGACGGGCGGTGCCGGGGCCGGCTGGCCCTTTGCGTCGGCCGGCGGGGTCGGCGCGGCGTGCGCGGGGGCCACCAGCAGGGCGGGCGCCAGCAACGCGGCGGAAAGGACCGTCAGCGCGGTCGTCTTGGCAGACACCCAGGTGAAAGTACATCCCGATGAGCTGGAGAGCGCAGCGGACCGGCCATTTCCAGGCAACCAACCCCGGGACAGCCCACCCCGGCGCGTCCGTCCTGGGGACGAATCCGATACTGAAGGCATGAGACTCAGTCGTACCGCCTCCTGGTTCCTGCTCGCCTTCGGCGTGTGGAGCTGGTTCATCTGGGTGTCTTTCGTCCGGAACCTGTGGAAGAACGGCAGTGGTCTTGCCTTCGATGCGGCCGGCGATCCCACTTCCTACTTCTGGGTGCACCTGACGCTCGCGGTGACGTCCTTTCTCCTGGGGACGGCGGTCGGTCTGATCGGGTTGCGCAGCGTCCTCGCCCTGCGGCGTTCGTCACGTACGGACGGTGCGGGCGGGGCGGGCGGGGCGGACCGTCCGGACCGGGGCACCTCGGCATGACGGTCCTGGTCTTCGCACTCGTCGCCCTGGCGGTCTGCGCCCTGCTGGTCCTGGTCCACCGCTGGCTCTGGATCCGCCTGGTCCGCGACACCACCGCCCCCGGCGGCCGGACCCGGCGCATCGGTACGGCCTTGGCCATCGGCCTGCCCCTCCTCTCCGTGGCCGCGCTCACCACGGGCCGCGCGGGCGCCCCCTTCTGGCTCCAGCAGACGGTGGCCTGGCCCGGGTACCTCTGGCTCGCGGTACTCCTGTACCTGACCCTGACGATGCTGGTCGCGGAGCCGATCCGCGCGCTGTGGCTGCGCCGTCTGGCCCACCGTGATACCGCCCGACCGGTGGCCGACCGGCCCGAGCCCGTGGAGGTGCCCGCCGCGGCGGCGCCCGCGGCCGTCCCGGCCACCGCCGAGCGGCCCGCCGCGGGCGCCGGGCTGAGCCGTCGCCGGTTCGTCGCCCGTACGGTCGGCGGGACGGCCGCCGCCGTGGCCCTCGGCACGGTCGGGGCCGGTACCCACGGGGTCCTGCGCGGGCCGAGCGTGAAGCGGGTGCGGGTCCCCCTCGCCAAACTGCCGCGCGCGGCACACGGCTTCCGGATCGCCGTCGTCAGCGACGTCCACCTCGGCCCGGTGCTCGGCCGCGCCCACACCCAGCGCATCGTGGACACCGTCAACCGCACCCAGCCCGACCTCATCGCCATCGTCGGCGACCTCGTCGACGGCAGCGTCCCCGACCTCGGGCCCGCCGCGGAGCCGCTGCGCCGGCTCGCCGCCCGCCACGGCTCGTACTTCGTGACCGGGAACCACGAGTACTTCTCGGGCGCCCAGCAGTGGATCGACCACGTCCGCGAGCTGGGGCTGAACCCGCTGGAGAACGCCCGCCGCGAGCTGCCGCACTTCGACCTCGCCGGGGTCAACGACATCCAGGGGGAGCGGGAGGGGAGCGGCCCCGACTTCCGGGCGGCCCTCGGCGACCGGGACCGGACGCGGGCCGCCGTGCTCCTCGCGCACCAGCCCGTCGTCATCCACGACGCCGTCCGACACGGCGTCGACCTCCAGCTCTCCGGCCACACCCACGGCGGCCAGCTCTGGCCCGGCAACTACCTCGCGGAGCTCGCCAATCCCACCGTCGCCGGTCTGGAGCGCTACGGAGACACCCAGCTCTACGTGTCCCGCGGGGCCGGAGCGTGGGGTCCCCCGGTCCGGGTGGGGGCACCGTCCGACATCACCGTCGTCGAACTCGCCTCATTTCAGGCCTGATCCGCGCCAAGCACCCGGCGCCTTCACCCCAACTAGCCTTCCGGAGGCCAAAATTCCGTGATGGGATGACCGTTAATCGGACAGCGCGTCGCTGTCTTCGGTCATGGGGTGGGGTTCAGGGGATGCGGTCTGTCCGCTCGAAGATAATCGCGGCCGGGCTGGTCCTCGGCGTGGTCGGCGTGGGTGTCTGGCAGTTGTTGCCCGAGGACGGGAGCGGCCGCGGTGCCGTCCGGGTCGGTACGAGTGACGTCGTCTCCTCCCTCGACCCCGCCGGGGCGTACGACGCCGGTTCCTGGGCCCTGTTCAGCAACATCTACCAGTCGCTGCTGACCATCAAGCCCGGCTCCGACGCCCCCGTGCCGGACGCCGCCGCCTCCTGCGGGTTCGTGGGCCAGAAGCTCACCACCTACACGTGCGAGCTCCGCCCCGACGTGAAGTTCGCGGGCGGCCGCACCATCACCGCCGAGGACGTCAAGCACTCCTTCGACCGCATCAAGGCGATCAACTCCGACCAGGGGCCGGCTCCGCTCTTCAACACCCTGGAGTCGGTCAAGGCGGAGGGGCGCACGGTCACCTTCAACCTCTCCGCCGGCGACTCCACCTTCCCCTTCAAGATCGCGACGGGCGCCGCCTCGATCGTCGACAAGGACGAGTACCCGGCGAAGTCCCTGCGCGAGGACGGCAAGGCGGACGGCTCCGGCCCGTACACGCTGGGCGGCTACAAGGCCGGTACGAGCGTCGAACTCAAGCCCAACGGCTCGTACAAGGGCCAGGGCAAGCCGGCCCACACGCCCGTCACCGTCAAGTACTTCAAGGACTCCGAGCAGCTCGACCGGGCCTGGAAGGCCCACCAGATCGACGTCGCGCACCGGGACATGCCGCCCGCCGTGCTCGCCGGCCTCAACCCGGGCCTGAAGGACACCCGCTACCAGGCCTCCGGCGGCAGCGAGACCCGCTCCATCGTCTTCAACGTCCGCCCCGGCTCCACCGCGGCCCCGCTCGCCGTCCGCCAGGCCGTCGCCGCCGTCCTCGACCGCGCCAAGGTGGCCGCAGAGGTCCACCTGGGGACCGTCACCCCGTTGTACTCCCTGGTCCCGGCGGGCATCGCCGGCCACAGCACGCCGTTCTTCGACGCCTACCCGGCCCCGAACCTCGCCACCGCCAAGAAGCTCTTCAAGGACGCCGGGATCACCGGACCCGTCCGCCTCAACCTCGGCGTGAACGTGCGCGGCGCGAACCTGCCCGAGGCCGAGGAGCTCAAGCGCCAGCTGGAGTCCACCGGCCTCTTCCAGGTGACGATCAAGCCGGTCGAGGTGTGGAGCGATTTCCAGAAGGCGTACGCGGCGGGCGAGTTCGACGTCTACACCATCGGCTGGATCGCGGACTTCCCCGACGCGGACAACTTCCTCGCCCCGCTCGTCGGTGCCGATTCGTCCATGAACAACGGCTTCTCCGACAAGCAGGTCGACGAGCTGATCGCCCGCACCCAGTCCCACGCGGAGCGGAGCGAGGCGGCCACCGAGTTCCGCGACCTCCAGAAGCTGGTCGCCCAGCAGGCCCCGATGGTGCCGATCTGGCAGAAGAAGGACTACGTGATGTCCCGCGAGGACGTCACCGGAGCCCAGTACCTGTCCGACGGCACCGGCGTCTGGCGCCTGTGGGAACTCGACTGGCTGTAGCCGTCGCGTTCCCGGCGGCTACGCGGGGTCCTCCTGCGGATCCGGGTCCTTCTCCGGGTCCGGATACGGGTCCGAGGCCCTGCGCCGGGCCCCCGCCGTGGCCGTCTGGGCCATGCCCGGCAGGAAGTCCGCGAACAGCTCGTGGACTTCCCGCACCAGCGGCCGCAGCACCCGGAAGCGGGCCAGCACGATGCCCCGCGTCGTCAGCTGCGCACCGCGCTCGGCGAGCCGCCGCGTCTTCTCGCTGTTCGGCGAGCGGTCGAAGACCCAGTACAGGACCAGGCCCATCTGCGCGAGCCACATCAGCTCGGGCAGGACGTCGGCCAGCTCGGCCGGCACCTTGGTCTTCGCGCCGGCCAGCACTTCGCGGTGGATGTCGATCGCAGCCTTGCGCGCCGCTTCCGATTCCGGCGAGAACGGGCTGAGCGGACTCTCCGGGTCAGCCGCGTTCTTGAAGAACTGGGAGGCGAACTCGTGGTATGGGGCGGCGATGTCCAGCCAGGCCGTCAACACGCCCGCGTACCGCTTCTGCAGATCGGTCTCGTTGTCCAGGATGGGCCGGACCGCGGCCTGGTGGGCGGCGCCGATCCGGTCGTAGAACCCCTGGACCAGGTGTTCCTTCGACTCGAAGTAGTAGTAGGCGTTGCCGACCGAGACGCCGGCCTCCTTCGCGATACCCCGCATCGTCGTCTTGTCGAAGCCGCGTTCCTGGAAGAGGCGGAGCGCGGTTTCGAGGATGAGCGTGCGGGTCTGCTCGCTCTTGGGAGCCTTCTGATCAGTCACGGTGTATGAGCCTATCGGGGGACGGAGCACTCGTCGTCACAGGCCGGCCCCTCGGCGGACTCCGGGTAACCCTCGGTGCGCACGGCCTGCCGCCAGGCGGAGGCGGTGTGCATGGCCGCCCGGGCGAAGGGCCGGCCGGCCGGGGTGGCCAGCCAGTTGGCCTTCGGCCGGTGCTCGACCAGCGCCCACAGGCACACGATGAAGGCGTCGGTCCCGGTCCACACCTGCCCCGTGTCCCCGACGACGGTGATCTCCCGCAGCGTCGACGCGTGGTCGAGGCGGGGGAACCGCCGCCGCGCCTCCCAGGAGGCGGCGGGGACCAGGGCGAGCGGGACCAGCCACCGCTGCGCGAGCAGCCAGTGCCGGATGTGCACGCAGAGCGGGCAGCCGGCGTCGTAGAGGACGGTCAGTTTCCGCACGGGCGCGGCGGCGGTCGTCACGGCTCAGGCCCCGACCGGTGCGGTCCACGCCTGCGGGGGGACGGGCGGGGTCTGCTGGCGCTCCATGATCCCGCGGCGGCGCATCTTGTTCAGCACCCACACGTTCCCGAGGTGCATGACGCCGAGGACCAGGAGGACGACGCCGAGCTTGACCGAGAGCGCCTCGAAGAGGGCGCGGGGGGTCTGGACCTCCTCGCTCGAGCGGAGGTAGAGGGTCACGAAGCCGATGTTCACGAGGTAGAAGCCGACCACGAGGAGCTGGTTGACGGCGTCCGCGAGCTTCTCGTTCCCGTGCAGGACGTCACCGATGAAGACACGGCCGTTGCGGCTGAGCGTGCGGGCCACCCAGATGGTCAGGGCGATGCTGATGAGCAGGTAGATGACGTACGTGACGACGGTCAGGTCCATGGCCTTCGGCCCCTTTGAACGTGTTCAAACTGCTGACAGGGCTGACTGTAGACCCCTTTTTGAACAAGTTCAAGTGATGGTCAGTGGGCACTGCGGAAGCGGTTCGCGATCAAGGAGATCGAGAGCATCGCGGTGATGACGCCGACGGCCAGGGTGAGCGTGCCGGCCCTGCCGCCGCCCATGGCCCAGCCGTTGCCGAGCAGGAGGGCGGTGCCGCCGGCGCGGGCGAGCAGGGCGTACCGACGCTCGCCGGCGCGGCCCAAGCGGCGGCCCAGGACGAAGCAGGCGGCGATCAGCGAGAGGAAGGTGATCGATCCCGCGGCGAAGTGGGCGTAGCTGTGCCAGGTGAGGGTGGCGGGCTGCCCGTAGGGGGTGCCCGCGGGGAAGCCGCCGGCCGGGTCCATGACGAACACCCCCGCGGCGATCATGCCGACGCCGGCGACGCGCACCAGGCGCGGCGCCCAGGTGCCACCGGGCTCGCCGTGCAGGGCCCGGCGCAGGCCGGTCGCTCCCACGGCGAGCAGGACTCCGACGATCAGGAAGTTGGTGATCTGGAGCCATCCCAGGGAGCCGTTGCTCAGGGCGCTCAGGGGGTGGCGGGTGATGTCGAAGCCCTCGCGGAGGGCGGCCTGGGGCAGGGCGACGGCGGCCCACAGGGGGGTCGCCACGACCGCGCAGGTGAGCAGGGAGCGGGTGGCGGCCCGGGTGCGGGTGCGGGTCTCGGGGGCGGAGGTGGTGGTGGTCATGGCGGGTGCCTCTCTCCTCGGTCGTTTCCGGTTCTCGCCGACACGTCGATCCGGCAATGTGACGGGGAACGGCGACCGTTCCCTGTCACACCGCCCCGTTCGACGTGTGGTCGAGAAGCACCGCACGACCGAGAAGAGGGACCCCATGCGCTACCTGATGACGACCCGGCCTTCCGACACCGCCCCCGACGAGAACCTGTACGCCGAGATGGGCCGGTTCATCGAGGAACTGTCGGCGGCCGGTGTCCTACTGGCGACCGGCGGCCTGGAGCCGGGCGGCGTCCTGGTGACGTCGCTCGGGAACGAGATCACCGTGACGGACGGGCCGTTCGCCGAGGCCAAGGAGGCCGTGGCCGGTTTCGCCCTGATCGAGGTCCGCTCCAAGGAGGAGGCGATCGAACTGGCCCGCCGCTTCCGCCGGATCGTCGGCGACGGCGAGAGCGTGGTGCAGCAGGTCTTCGGTCCCTGAACCGCCGGCGCTGCCGCGCCCCGCGTCCGGCCCCGGCTTGCGTGCGAGCCGGGGCCGGTGCTGTGATCGTGCCCGTGCCGGACACCCATCGCACGATCGACGCCGTATGGAAGCTGGAGTCCGCGAAGATCATCGCCGGGCTCACGCGGATGGTCCACGACGTCGGCCTCGCCGAGGAACTGGCCCAGGACGCGCTCGTCGCCGCACTCGAACAGTGGCCCGTCGCGGGCATCCCCGACAACCCCGGCGCCTGGCTGACGACCACGGCCAAGCGGCGGGCGGTCGACCACATCCGGCGCGACCGGCGGCTGACGCACAAGCAGGAACAGCTCGCCCACGAGCTGGAACGGCAACGGGAACCCGAACAGGACGACGTCCTGCGGCTGATGCTCATCTCCTGCCACCCCGTACTGCCGACCGGGGCCAGGGCCGCACTGACGCTCCGGCTGCTCGGCGGCCTGACGACCGCGGAGATCGCCCGCGCCTTCCTCGTCACCGGGGCCGCGATCGACCGGCGCATCGCCGCCGCCAAGCGGACGCTGGCCGAGCAACGCGTGCCCTTCGACCTGCCGGAGGAAGCCGAGCTGACCGAACGCCTCTCGTCCGTCCTGGAGGTCATCTACCTGATCTTCAACGAGGGTTACTCGGCGACCTCGGGCGACGACCTGATGCGGCCCGGGCTCTGCCTCGAAGCCCTGCGGCTGGGCCGGCTGCTGGCGGAACTGGCGCCCCATGAGGCCGAGGTGCACGCACTCGTGGCCCTGATGGAGATCCAGGCCTCCCGCTCGGCCGCGCGCACCGGCCCGGCGGGCGAGCCCGTACAGCTGCACGAGCAGAACCGCGGACGCTGGGACCAGCTGCTCATCCGCCGCGGGTTCACCGCGATGCTGCGCGCCCGACAGGTCGGCGGTACGTCGCCCGGCCCGTACCTCCTCCAGGCGGCGATAGCCGTGTGCCATGCGCAGGCCGCCACCGCCGAGGACACCGACTGGGCCCGGATAGCCGGCCTGTACGGGGCCCTGGCGCAGCTGCTGCCGACGCCGGTCGTCCAGCTCAACCGGGCCGTGTCGCTCGGGATGGCCCACGGCCCCCAGGCCGGCCTGGACCTGGTCGACTCCCTTGCCGCCGATCCCGCACTGCGCGACTACCACCTCCTGCCGAGCGTCAGGGGAGACCTGCTGGCGCGCCTCGACCGGCACCAGGAAGCGCGGCTGGAGTTCCACCGGGCGGCAGCCCTCACCCGCAACGCCGCCGAGCGCGCCTTCCTGGAGCGGCGCGCGGACGCGATCGTCGACGCGGACCCGACCGGTCCCACGCTCGGGGCGGCCGCACGCGCTTTCCTCGCCCGCGGCGAGCTGGACCCGGCGACGGTCCGCTCCTACGGACAGACCCTCCGCAGGCTGCGCCTGGCCCTCGGCGACCGGCGACCGCTGGCCTCCCTGACGGCCGACCAGGTGGCCGGCGTCTTCGCGACGGCCTGGGGCGGGGCGGCGGCCAGGACCTGGAACCGGCACCGCTCGGCCGTGCGGTCCTTCGGCTCCTGGGCCCACCTGGCCGATCTCGCGGCCGGGCTGGAGCGGCGTGCGGAGAAGACCGGCTCCCGGGCGCCGACGCTGGGCCCCGCCCAGCTCGACGTGCTCTGCGGCCGCCCGGACCTGCCGCTGCGCGAACGGACGCTGTGGCGGCTCCTGTACGAGTCGGGGGCCGGGGTGAAGGCGGTCCTCTCACTGAACGTCGAGGACCTGGACCTGGCGGACCGCCGGGCTCCGGCCGGCCGTACCTGGGTGAGCTGGCGCTCGGAGACCGCCCGTCTCCTGCCCGGGCTGCTGGCCGGCCGGACCCGGGGCCCGGTGTTCCTCTCCGACCGGCGGCCCGGACCGGGCCGGACGCCCGCACCGGCCGACCTCTGCCCGGACACGGGCCGGCGCCGCCTCTCCTATGAGCGGGCCGAGTACCTCTTCAAAGAGGCCACCAGGTCCCTGGATCCGGCGGCCGCCGGCTACACGCTGGGCCGGCTCAGGCACCGCGCGGCGGAGCGCGCGCCTCACATGCTCAGCGACCGCGCGTAGTTCACCTGGCCCATCACCCACTGGTAGGTGTACGCGTCCACCGCCGGGATCATCGTGGAGTGGTGGCGGCCACCGCTGGTGACCGTGACCTGGATGTAGCCGGTGGTGGTCTTCTCCTTCATCAGCAGGAAGAGCAGGCCGAGCAGGCAGAAGATGAAGAAGACGATCGCGAGCACGATCGCGTGCGGCGGGATCTTCTCCTCGGTGCGCGAGAAGTCGGTCGCGTTCCACATCGCGCCCCTGAGCGGCATGTTGCCCGAGGGGGTGATGATCTGGTCCCCGGCGATGGTGATGTCACCGAGGGACAGACCCGCGCCGCCGACCGGAGCGGCGGGGTGGTAGGCGGGGGTCGGGATGCCGGCGCCGCCGATGGTCGGCTGGTAGGCCGGCGGGCCCGGGTAGGGCTGCGGGTAGCCGTAACTGGCCTCGCCCGGACCCCACTTGTAGTCACCCTGACCGGGCGTGGCGGGCATGCCCGGCTGACCGCCCTGGCCGGCGGGGTCGCTCGTGTACGGATTCGGCTGCTGCTCGCTCATGCAGCCGATCCTTCCACAGGGACCTCCGCCCCGTACCCCCTGTCCCGCAACCCAGGTCAGAGCGCCGCGCCGACCAGGGCCGTGACGTGCTTCCGCATCAACTCGCGGTCCTCGCCCACCGGAAGGAGGGAATGGACGACCGTGTGGCGGCCGCCCCCGGTGGCGAACACCCTGCTCGTGGAGCGGCCCATGGAGCCGGTCCTGCCCCGGACGACGGTGCCGGGCTTCATCAGCGCGGTCAGTGCGGCGGTGTCGACCGTCTGGTGCGTGCGGGCGGACGGTGCCGGCGGTGACGGGCACGAGGGCCGCGCCCGCGAGGACCAGGGCGGTCCAGCGGGTCGGGCGGGCGGTGGCGGGAGCGGCGTACAGGGTCTTCGTCGTGTCCGAGAGCCTGCTGCGGGGAAGATCCACCGACCATGGGTGAAGCCCCCTGGCCGCCCCCCCCGAGCGGCCCCTGACCGCCGCTGCGGGACCGCACGGCCCGTTGTCAGTGCTCACCCCTACGGTCGAGCGCATGGGAATGGTGACCTTCGTCGACGAGACGACCGCCGGCAGCCGCGGCGACGGCTGGGCGCTCGATATGGCCGAGGAGCGGCTCGCGCTGCGCGAGCTGATCCGGCGCAGGGTCTTCCAGGAGGTCGCGGAGTACCACGCGCAGCGCTCCGAGGTCTTCCAGGGGCTGGTGCGGCCGGAGGGGGCTGAGCGGGCCCTGAACGGGTACGCCCTGCGGACGCCGCGCCGCATCGATCCGCAGAAGCAGACCGAACTGGCCCTGAAGGCGTTCGAGCGCAACGGCTTCCTGGTGCTGGTGGGGGACCGTCAGATCGTCTCTCTGGACGAGGAGATCGCCCTTCCGCCCGGTGTCGAGGTCACGTTCCTGAAGCTCGTCGCGCTGGTGGGTGGCTGATGACGCGGGACGTCGCGGTGGCGGCGCGCAGGTTCCTCCGCGCGGCCCTGGCCCGCTCGACCCCGAACCACGTCTACCAGGAGCAGCTCGACGCGCTGCGGCGGCTTCCGGAGCGGGACCGGCGCCTGCTGGTGGAGGAGTTCGCCGACCGCTACCGGCGACAGTGCGACACCGAGCCGGTGCAGGCGAAGCTGCTGACGCAGATCGTGCTCGTCGGCCAGGGCCTGGACGGTCTGCCGCTGCCGGACGAGCGGGCCGCCCAGCTGGAGCGCATCTCCCGGACCCACTGCTTCTGGTACGCGGACCGGTGCGAGGCCTTCGCCCAGGCCGAGGTCGCCGCCGGGCGCACGCTCGCCCCGGCCGTCATCGCGGCCGTCCGGCGCAGCGCCATGAGCGCGGACGGCGCCGGCACCCTCGCCGGGTTCGCCGCACAGCTCACCGCGCCCGTACTCAACGCCGGTGAGGAATGGGCGGAGCGGGCGATGGCGGACGAGCGGTGGCACGAGCTGCTCGCGTACGCGCTGACCGCCAAGGCCGCCAAGCCCTCCGCCGCGTGGGAGAAGGGCGGCCGGGCGCTCCTGGCCCGCCTCGGCGGCGACGCCGTGCGCGAGGCCGTGGTGGCCTGGCTGGCCCTCGTCGGGCGGCCCCGGACCATCGAGCTGGAGCGCGGCCCGTACGAACCGGACGTCAACCACGCCTTCGACCCCTTCAACGCCAACGCCCTGCGCGGCCTGGCCTGGCTGCTGTCCTTCCTCCCGCCGCACCCCGACACCGTCCGTGCGCTCGGCGCACTGGCGCAGAGCGCGCTGCGCAAGGTCGCCGGGATGGGGCCGCGCAACCCGAAGGTCGCCAACGCCGCCGTCAACGCCCTGGCCAGGATCGAGGGTGACGCCGCCCTAGCCGAACTGGCCCGCCTGGGAACCCGGGTGACGTACAAGGGCACGGCCAGGTTCATCGACACCGCCCTGGGTGCGCGGGCCGCCGCGCTCGGCCTGAGCCGCGAGGAGATCGAGGAACTCGCCGTATCCGCACACGGGTTGACCGGGGTGGGCCGGGCCGAGTTCCGGCTGGGAGAGGCCACCGCGCTGCTGGAGGTGCGCGGAAGCAGGGTCGCCGTCGGCTGGCGCAACGCCGCCGGCAAGCAGCTCAAGAGCGTCCCCGCCACCGTGCGCCGGGACCACGCGGAGGAGCTCAAGGAGCTCAAGGCCACGGTCAAGGACATCGACAAGGCACTGTCCGCGCAGGCGGAGCGGCTGGACGGGCAGTTCCTGGCCCTGCGCCGGTGGGCGTACGGGCACTGGCGCGAGCGGTACCTGGACCACCCGCTGGTCGGGACCCTGGCGCGGCGGCTGATCTGGACCGTGGACGGCACGGCCGTCGGCTTCGCGGACGGAGAGTTGCGCACCCTCACGGGCGCCCCCCTGGACCAGGACACCGCGCGGGCCACCGTCGAGCTGTGGCACCCCGTCGGCAGGGAGCCCGCCGAGGTGGTCGCCTGGCGGCACTGGCTGGAGCGGTACGCCGTGACGCAGCCCTTCAAGCAGGCCCACCGCGAGGTGTACCTGCTGACCGACGCCGAGCGGAACACGGGCAACTACTCCAACCGCTTCGCCGCGCACGTCCTGCGCCAGCACCAGTTCCACGCGCTGGCAGCGGCCCGGGGCTGGCGCAACAGGCTGCGCCTGTGCGTGGGCGACGGCGCCCCGCCGGCCGTCCGGGAGATGCCGCACTGGGGGCTGCGCGCCGAGTACTGGATCGAGGGCGACGGGCAGGAGTACGGGGTCGACACCACCGAGTCCGGGAGCTACCTGCGGCTGCGGACCGACCAGGTGCGCTTCTACCCGATCGATGCCCCGCAGAACGAGGAGGGCACGTACGGCGGCGACCACGCGACGGGGGCGCGCGACGGCCGGGACCCCGTCGACCCGCTGCCGCTGGCGGAGATACCGGCGCTGGTGCTGAGCGAGGTGCTGCGGGACGTCGACCTCTTCGTGGGCGTGGCCAGCATCGGCAACGATCCGGCCTGGTCCGACGGCGGGCCCGAGGGGCGCTTGCGCGCGTACTGGACCTCGTACGGCTTCGGTGAGCTGAACCAGAGCGCCGAGACCCGGCGGGTGCTGCTGGAGCGGCTGGTGCCGCGGCTGGCCATCGCCGACCGCTGCACCGTCGCGGGCCGTTTCCTGCACGTGCGGGGCGAGCTGCGCACGTACAAGATCCATCTCGGCTCGGGCAACGTCCTGATGACGCCGAACGACCAGTACCTGTGCATCGTTCCGGGTGCCTCCCGTGCCCCCGAGACCGGCTATCTGCCCTTCGAGGGCGACCGGACCCTCGCGGTCGTCCTCTCCAAGGCGATGCTCCTCGCGAAGGACACGGAGATCACCGATCCGACGATCACCGGCCAGCTCCGCCGCTGAGGTCCCGGGGGAACGACGAGGGCCCCGCCCCCGGACGAACCGGGGACGGGGCCCTCGCGGTCCGCCGGTCTCAGCCGAGACCGACGGACGGAGTCGCGCGTCGAGAAGGCTAGAAGCGGCGCGTGATCAGCGCACGCTTGACTTCCTGGATCGCCTTCGTGACCTCGATGCCACGGGGGCACGCGTCGGTGCAGTTGAAGGTCGTGCGGCAGCGCCACACGCCGTCCTTGTCGTTCAGGATCTCCAGCCGCTGCTCGCCGGCCTCGTCACGCGAGTCGAAGATGAAGCGGTGCGCGTTGACGATCGCCGCCGGGCCGAAGTACTGGCCGTCGTTCCAGAACACCGGGCACGAGGACGTGCACGCGGCGCACAGGATGCACTTGGTGGTGTCGTCGAAGCGCTCGCGGTCCTCGGCGGACTGCAGGCGCTCGCGCGTCGGCTCGTTGCCCTTGGTGACCAGGAACGGCATGACGTCGCGGTACGCCTGGAAGAAGGGCTCCATGTCGACGACGAGGTCCTTCATCACCGTGAGGCCCTTGATGGCCTCGACGGTGATTGGCTTCTCCGGGTTGATGTCCTTGATCAGCGTCTTGCAGGCGAGCCTGTTCTTGCCGTTGATCCGCATCGCGTCGGAGCCGCAGATGCCGTGCGCGCACGAGCGACGGAAGGTCAGCGTGCCGTCGAGGTCCCACTTGATCTTGTGGAGACCGTCGAGCACGCGCTCCTTCGGGTCGATCTCGACCTGGAAGTCCTGCCAGACCGACTCTTCCGAGATCTCCGGGTTGAACCGGCGGATCCGGAAGGTGACCGTGATGAACGGCGAGGCGGCGGACGCCGCCTCCATCTTGTCCAGGGTGGGAGTGGCCATCAGTACTTACGCTCCATCGGCTGGTAGCGGGTGACGACGACGGGCTTGTAGTCCAGCCGGACGGAATCCTTGCCGTCGTCGCCGACCTCGCGGTACGCCATGGTGTGGCGCATGAAGTTGACGTCGTCGCGGTTCGGGTAGTCCTCGCGGTAGTGACCGCCGCGGGACTCCTTGCGCGCCAGCGCGGACACGGCCATGACCTCGGCCAGGTCGAGCAGGTTGCCCAGCTCGATGGCCTCCAGCAGGTCCGTGTTGAAGCGCTTGCCCTTGTCCTGGACGGACACGTTCTTGTAGCGCTCGCGCAGCTCCGCGATCTTCTCGACCGCGGTCTTGATGGTCTGCTCCGTGCGGAACACCATCACGCACGCGTCCATCGTCTCCTGGAGCTCCAGACGCAGCTCGGCGACCCGCTCGTTGCCCGTGGAGTTGCGCAGGTGCTCGACGAGGTCGGCGACCTGCTGCGCCGGGTTCTCCGGGAGCTCGACGTAGTCGTTCTCCTGGGAGTACTTCGCGGCGGCGATGCCGGAGCGCTTGCCGAAGACGTTGATGTCCAGCAGCGAGTTGGTGCCGAGGCGGTTCGCGCCGTGCACCGACACGCACGCGACCTCGCCGGCCGCGTACAGGCCCGGGACGACGGTGGTGTTGTCCGCCAGGACCTCACCCTCGACGTTGGTCGGGATGCCGCCCATGGCGTAGTGCGCGGTGGGCTGGATCGGGATCGGGTCCGTGTACGGCTCGATGCCCAGGTAGGTGCGCGCGAACTCGGTGATGTCCGGGAGCTTCGCGTCGAGCTGCTCCGGCGGCAGGTGCGTCAGGTCCAGGTACACGTGGTCACCGGCCGGACCGCAGCCGCGGCCCTCACGGATCTCGGTGTAGATGGAGCGCGAGACGACGTCACGGGACGCGAGGTCCTTCATGACCGGCGCGTACTTCTCCATGAAGCGCTCGCCGTCCTTGTTGCGGAGGATGCCGCCCTCACCGCGGGCGCCCTCCGTCAGCAGGATGCCCATGCGCCAGATGCCCGTCGGGTGGAACTGGAAGAACTCCATGTCCTCCAGCGGCAGGCCGCGGCGGTAGCAGGCCGCCTGGCCGTCACCCGTGAGGGTGTGCGCGTTGGAGGTCACCTTGAAGAACTTGCCGGTGCCGCCGGAGGCGTAGATGACGGCCTTGGCCTGGAACACGTGGATCTCGCCGGTGGCGAGCTCGTACGCGACCACACCGGCCGACTTCTTGACGCCGTCCTCCTCGACCAGGAGCTGGTCCAGGACGTAGAACTCGTTGAAGAACTCCACGCCCTCCTTGACGCAGTTCTGGTACAGCGTCTGGAGGATCATGTGACCGGTGCGGTCCGCGGCGTAGCAGGACCGGCGGACCGGGGCCTCGCCGTGGTTGCGCGAGTGACCGCCGAAGCGGCGCTGGTCGATGGTGCCGTCCGGGGTGCGGTTGAACGGCAGGCCCATCTTCTCCAGGTCGAGGACGGCGTCGATGGCCTCCTTCGCCAGGATCTCGGCGGCGTCCTGGTCGACCAGGTAGTCACCACCCTTGACCGTGTCGAAGGTGTGCCACTCCCAGTTGTCCTCTTCCACGTTGGCCAGCGCGGCGGCCATGCCGCCCTGCGCGGCGCCCGTGTGGGAGCGGGTGGGGTAGAGCTTCGTCAGCACCGCGGTGCGGCTGCGCTTCGTCGACTCGATGGCGGCGCGCATGCCCGCGCCACCCGCGCCGACGATGACGGTGTCGTACTTGTGGATCTTCATTGGTTTCGCCTCAGCCCCGTTGCCTAGCGGATGTTCGGGTCGAAGGTGAAGATCACCAGCGTGCCCAGAAGGATGGTGAACACCGTGGCGGTGTAGAGCAGGCCCTTCAGCCACAGCCGCGTGTTGGCACGCTCCGCGTAGTCGTTGATGACGGTACGCAGGCCGTTGGCGCCGTGCAGCATGGCCAGCCACAGCATCAGCAGGTCCCAGACCTGCCAGAACGGGGAAGCCCAGCGGCCGGCCACGAAGGCGAAGCCGATCTTGGACACGCCGCCGTCGAGCACCAGCTGGATCACGAGGTGGCCGATGACCAGGACGACGAGCACGATGCCCGAGAGGCGCATGAAGAGCCACGCGACCATCTCGAAGTTCCCGCGGGTCGAGCGCGGGGTCTTGCCGGTCCGCTTGCGCGGGGCCTCGATGTAAGGCGCCGGGTTGTCCACGTCGTAGAGGGAAACGCCCTCCACGTCGCCGACGCCCTTTTCGAAAGAAGTGTCAGAAGACATGCGTGTCACTTCCCGAACAGTTCAAGGTAGGCGTGGCCCAGTACGGGGTACAGGGCCATGGCCATCATCACGACCCAGATGCCCACGACGGTCCAGAGCATCTGCTTCTGGTAGCGGGGGCCCTTGGACCAGAAGTCCACGGCGATGACACGGAGACCGTTGAGCGCGTGGAACAGGATGGCGGCGACGAGGCCGTACTCCAGCAGCGCGACGATCGGAGTCTTGTAGGTAGCCACGACATCGTCGTACGCCTCGGGGGAGACGCGGACGAGAGCGGTGTCGAGGACGTGTACGAACAGGAAGAAGAAGATGAGGACGCCGGTGACTCGATGAGCCACCCAGGACCACATTCCTTCCCGGCCGCGGTACAACGTTCCAGCCGGCACGGAAAACCCTCCGGAAGCGGGGCGGGGGCCAGCCGGCTTCTTTGTCGGTCGGGCCCGGCCGGGTACGGTCCTCCGGCCCCGGACATCGTAGCGACGCTTTGTCGGTTCCCTTGCGCGGGGGCCATCGGTGTGATCAAACAGGCACGTACGGGCTATCCCACAGGGGCGAATAGCCCGATTTCCGTGGCAGTCAGCCCATCCGGCGAGGTCAGCCAGCGTGTCAGATCCAAGAGCCGGGCCCGCGCGACACGGCGCAGCTCGTCCGCGGAGATCGAGCGCTCCTCGTCGACCTCGTGGCCCATCCTCCGGCGGATCGCGCCCAGCAGCTGGTCGGCCTGCTCCTCCGGCGGGTGCCCGTCGAGGCAGATCACGAAGGCGTGGCCGAACTTCCGTTCGTACTCCGCACGGGCCGCGTCGAGGGCCAGCAGTGCGGCGTACGGAGCACCGTGGTCCAGTTCCGCCGAGCACTCCGCGGCCAGGGCCTCGGTCAGGTCGCCCTGCGAGAGGTCGTACGAGGCCTCGTCCGCGGCGGCGAGCAGGGTCGCGGCATCCGAGTAGGGGCGGTGCACCGCCACCCGGTGCGCCCAGCGCCGGCTTCCGCAGCAGTGCAGCAGGACGGCCCGGGCGGCTTCGGGGGACAGGGCGTTGAACCGAGCCAGTCCGAAGCCGTGAGGAGGGGCGGAGCTTCCTCCGGGTCCGGTCCGGGAGGTGCGCCCTGGGGCCTGTGCCGGAAGGTGGCTGGACAGCAGGGGGCTCCTCGGGGCGCGGCGGGGGTGTACCGCCACGCTATCGACGCAGGGCAGGGTGTGTCGTACCGATTCGGGGATTTCACCCGGAAGTGAGTCGAAAGGATGACGTGAGCGCCACGGACGGGCATGGTGAGGGCCCGGGGAAGGGGAGGGCGACCGAGGCCGCCACCCCCCACAGGAGAGGCCCCGGTCGCCATCCGTCACGGGCTCGTGCGACAAGCCCGTACCCCTGTCAGCGCCTCGGGTGCGTTTTGTGTCACACCTCGCTCCGCACAGGATTGGTTGCGCGTTGTATCACTCGTGGACGAGAGGTGCTTGAAAGCCGTAACGTGCTGATTTGCGCCACACGTACAGGACAGTGAACGGGTTGGGGACTTTGCTGGGGGACGACGCGGAGCTGACCGCCGCGGTGCTCGCGGCACAGGACGGCGACGAGAACGCGTTCCGTGCTGTGTACCGCGCCGTGCACCCACGGCTGCTGGGGTACGTACGCACGCTCGTCGGGGACGGCGATGCGGAGGACGTGACCTCGGAAGCCTGGTTGCAGATCGCCCGCGACCTCGACTCCTTCACGGGCGACGCCGACCGCTTCCGCGGCTGGGCGGCCCGCATCGCCCGCAACCGCGCCCTCGACCACATCCGCATGCGCGGCCGACGCCCCGCCATCGGCGGCGACGACACCGAGCTGACGAGCTGGGCCGCCGAGTGCGACACCGCCGGCGCGGCCATGGAGTCCCTCGACACCGGGCGCACCATGGCGCTCATCGCCCAGTTGCCGCAGGACCAGGCCGAGGCCGTCGTCCTGCGCGTCGTGGTCGGGCTGGACGCCAAGAGCGCGGCCGAGACCCTGGGCAAGCGGCCCGGCGCCGTACGCACCGCGGCCCACCGGGGCCTGAAGAAGCTGGCCGAGCTGCTCGGCCCGGAGGGCGGCTCCGAGCCGGACCCGGACACCGGATCGGATCCGGCTCCGACGGTCGGCCATAATGCCCGTGGCCAGGCATGGGGCGGCGGGGGCGGGAGGGATCTCGACGCCGTACCCGCGCAGCGTGGCCGGAGCGGGGGCTTCGTAGAACAAACCGGTGTGACGGATTCACGTTGGCGGACGCAGAAGGACATGTGATGGCCGACGAGCGCAACAGGTGGCTGGACGAAGCCGCTGCGGAAAAACTGCTGCGCGGCGAACCGGTGGAACCTGTGGGGCCGGCCGCCGATCAGCGCGCCCGCAACGAGGCCGCCCGGCTGCGTGCTGCCCTGGACGCCCTGGGCGGCGTGAACGGTCCGCTGCCCGCGGGCACGGAACTGCCCGGTGAGGCCGCGGCGGTGGCCGCCTTCCGTACGGCGCGCGGTGGCGCGCGCCCTGCCGCGGTTCCCGCCGCGGTGTCTCCCGTGGCGGCCGCGTCCGTCGAACCCCTGGTCGACCTCGGCCGCATCGTCCCCGCGCCCGCGCCCCGGCGCGGCCGGGCCGTGAGCTTCGGCCTGGCGGCGGCCCTGGCCAGTGTCGCCGTCGGCGGACTGGCCGCTGCGGCGGGCGCCGGGTTGCTGGAGCGGTCCCGGCACGACACCGCGGGACCCGGTCCGGCGATGTCCGTGAGCGCCGGCGAGGACCCGGCCCCGGGCATCGGCAGCGGGGCGCCGAGCGTCAGCCCGAAGCCCACGCCCACCCCGGTGCCGAGTGGCTCGAATCCGACGTCCGCCCCGGGGACGGCACAGCCGCCCGGTACGGACGGGCGCGCCGCGACACCCGGGACCGGCGCGGGCGCCGGCACCTCCTCGGGCTCGTCGGCGACCGCCGGCTCGGGCAAGGACGTCCAGAGCGGCACGGGAGCCACGGGCGTCACGGGCGGCACGGGCAGCAAGGACGACACCCGGGACACCTTCGGGGGCGGCGACACGGCCGGCAAGGACCGCGACCGCGACGGCGAGAACCGTCTCAAGGTCGCCGACCTCTGCACGGAGTTCAAGGCGGGCCGGCTCGACGAGGCCCGCCGTGAGCGGCTCTCGCGCCTGGCCAACGGCCTCACCCGGATCCCGGACTACTGCAAGTCGGTGCTCGACGACGGGGGCTCCGGCGGTAAGCGCAGCGGCTCCCAGCTGGGCGGGACGCTCAGGGCGCCGACCCTGACGCCGACGATTCCGCGGGGTTCGGTCGACCTGCGCACCGGCCGCTGAAACGTGTGCTGAGCTGCCTGTAACACTTTTCGAACCTGCGGCGCAGTACATATCGAGCCGACTGGTCATCGGCCGCGCATGAGCCGGGGTTCCCCCCGTACCCCTGGGCTCTGCGCAACCGGCGCGGGCGGGGCACGTTCCCCCGGCCCTGCCCGCGCCCATGACGTTCGGACCGGGAACGGAAGAAGCCCGAGGCGATGCCTCGGGCTTCTCGCTTGCTTCCCCCCGGCCCGGCGGGCCTCACCAGTAGACGACGACCTTGTCGCCGACCTTCACCTGGTCGAACAGCGCCGAGAGCTTCCCCTTGTCCCGGACGTTCACGCAGCCGTGCGAGGCCCCGTTGTAGCCGCGTGCCGCGAAGTCGGCCGAGAAGTGCACGGCCTGGCCGCCGCTGAAGAACATCGCGTACGGCATCGGCGTGTGGTAGATCGTCGACGTCCACTCCTTGGCCTTCCAGCCCACGTCGAACACGCCCTCGCGGGTCGGGGTGTTCTCGGAGCCGAAGCGCACGTCCATCGTCGAGACGACCTTGCCGTCGATCATCCAGGCGAGCGTGCGGCTCTCCTTGCTGATGCACATGACGCGGCCCTGCATGCACCGCGGGTCCGGGGCGGCGACCTCGTTGACGGTCGACGGACGCAGCTCGTCGGCGGTGGGCTTCTTGCTGTCGCTCTGGATCTTCTTCCAGGTGGCCTCGTCGACCGAGCCGGTCGCGTTCAGCCCGTGCTTCGACTGGAAGGACTTGACCGCGGCGGTCGTCTTGGAGCCGTAGAAGCCGGTCGGTGCGACCGACATCAGCTTGAGCTGGCGCAGCCGGGCCTGGAGCTCGCGCACCTGCTCGCTCTCGTCGCCGTTGGCCATGATCTGCTTCACCGACGGCGAAGGGGAGGACGAGGAGGAAGCCGACGCGGAGGCGGAAGCGGAGGCGAAGGCGGACGGCGACGCCGAGGCCTCGCCGGGCTTGTTGTCGGTGGAGGGGGACGCTTCGGGGGAGCTGCCCGCCGTGGGCGAGGACGAAACCGAGGAGGCGGAGGCGACGGGCTCCGTCTTCTGCGGTCCGCAGGCGGTCGCGGCGAGTGCGACGGCGGTTGCCACCCCGATCGTGCGGATTATGACTCTCTGGCGCTGCATTGCAGTCCCCCCGGTTTCTACGTCGTGTATCTAGGTGATGCTCCGCGTGCGTGGACAGTTGCGCTCGGCTCCGGGATGTTGCGCCATTGTGACCGGCAGTCGTCCGCAGCCTTACGAAGCGATGCGCGGCTGGGGGCGCCCCAGCGGTGGCTCGGGGAGGTCCCACCAGTCCCGGGCCCGCTTGCTCGACGGAGGACTGCGTCACATGGCACATACCGAGAGCGGAATCCCCATCGAACCCGTCTACGGGCCCGATGACCTGACGGGGTGGGATCCGACGGCCGAGCTCGGGCAGCCGGGCGACTTCCCCTACACGCGGGGGATTTATCCGAACATGTACACCGGTCGGCCGTGGACGATGCGGCAGTACGCCGGCTTCGGCACGGCCGCCGAGTCCAACGCCCGCTACCGGCAGCTCATCGAGGGCGGCGGCACCGGGCTCTCCGTCGCCTTCGACCTGCCGACCCAGATGGGACACGACTCCGACGCCCCCCTCGCGCAGGGCGAGGTCGGCAAGGTCGGCGTCGCCGTCGACTCGCTCGACGACATGCGGACGCTGTTCGACGGGATCCCCCTCGACCGGGTCTCCACCTCGATGACGATCAACGCGCCCGCCGCGCTGCTCCTGCTGCTCTACCAGCTGGTGGCGGAGGAACAGGGCATCTCGGGCACGCAACTGACGGGGACGGTCCAGAACGACGTACTGAAGGAGTACATCGCGCGCGGGACCTACATCTTCCCGCCCGGCCCCTCGCTACGGCTGACGGCCGACACCTTCCGCTACTGCCGCGCCGAGATCCCCCGGTGGAACACCATCTCCATCTCCGGCTACCACATGGCCGAAGCCGGTGCCTCGCCCGCGCAGGAGGTGGCCTTCACCCTCGCCGACGGCATCGCCTACGTCCGTACGGCCCTGGCGGCCGGGATGGCGGTCGACGCGTTCGCACCCCGGCTCTCCTTCTTCTTCGTCGCCCGCACCACCCTGCTGGAGGAGGTCGCGAAGTTCCGCGCGGCCCGGCGGATCTGGGCCCGCGTCATGCGGGAGGAGTTCGGGGCCCGGGACCCGAAATCGCTGATGCTGCGCTTCCACACCCAGACCGCGGGGGTCCAGCTCACCGCGCAGCAGCCGGAACTGAACCTCGTACGGGTGGCCGTGCAGGCCCTGGCCGCCGTCCTCGGCGGCACGCAGTCGCTGCACACCAACTCCTTCGACGAGGCGATCGCGCTCCCGACCGAGAAGTCCGCCCGCCTCGCGCTGCGCACCCAGCAGGTCCTCGCGTACGAGACGGACGTGCCGCACACCGTGGACCCCTTCGCCGGGTCGTACGCGGTGGAGCGGATGACGGACGAACTGGAGGCGGCGGCGCTCGCGCTGATGCGCCGGATCGAGGACCAGGGCGGGGCGGTGGCCGCGATCGAGGCCGGGTTCCAGAAGGCCGAGATCGAGCGGAACGCCTACCGCATCGCGCAGGAGACCGAGAACGGGGAGCGGGTGGTGGTCGGGGTCAACCGCTTCGCGCTGGAGCGCGAGGAACCGTACGAGCCGCTGCGCGTGGACCCGGCGATCGAGGCGCGGCAGTGCGCGGCACTGACCCGGCTGCGGGCGGAGCGCGACGGGGCGGCGGTGACGGCGGCACTCGCGGCCCTGCGGGAGGCGGCGGCGGGGACGGCGAACGTGCTGTACCCGATGAAGGAGGCGCTGCGCTCCCGGGCCACGGTGGGGGAGGTGTGCGGGGCGCTGCGGGAGGTGTGGGGCACCTACGAGCCCACCGGTTCCACCTGGTGAAACACACTGGCGCGACAGGTGCAACCTTGTGGGACACTCCTGCGCATGCTGGGTGTGACAGATCTTCCGACTTATCTCGCCGGCCTGGTGCTGATCATTCTGCTGCCGGGGCCGAACTCCCTCTACGTGCTCTCCGTGGCCGCCCGCCGCGGGGTGCGCACCGGGTACAAGGCCGCCGCCGGGGTGTTCACCGGCGACGCCGTGCTCATGCTGCTGACCGCCGTGGGCGCCGGGGCGCTGCTGCGGGCGAGCCCGCTGGTGTTCACCGTGGTGAAGTTCCTCGGGGCCGGCTACCTGGCGTGGCTGGCCGTGGGGATGATGCGGGGCGCCTGGGCGCTGTGGCGCACGCGCGCGGAGCGGGCCGAGGCGGAGTCCGCCGTTCCCGCCGACCCGGCCGAGAACGAGCGGCCCTACCGGAGGGCGCTGCTGATCAGCCTCCTCAACCCGAAGGCCATCCTCTTCCTGATGTCCTTCTTCGTGCAGTTCGTGGACCCGTCGTACGCCTACCCGGCGCTGTCCTTCCTGCTGCTGGGCGGTCTGCTCCAGACCGGCAGCTTCCTGTACCTGACGATGCTGATCTTCGGCGGGACCCGCCTGTCGGCGGCCTTCCGGCGCCGCAAGCGCCTGTCGGCCGGGGCCACCTCGGCGGCGGGCGTACTCTTCCTCGGCTTCGCGGCCAAGCTCGCCGTCAGCTGAGGCCCCTCAGCTGACGACGCGGCGCAGCCATCCCATCCGCCGCACGGCCCGGCGCACCGCCCGGCTGCGCGGCAGGAACGACAGCTGCGCCGGGATGCCGCCCGGCAGGCCGAGCGAGGTCAGTCGGCGGCGCGTGAAGTACCGCCAGGTGTGCGGGGTCAGGCGCTTGGCCAGGTAGGCCTCGGCCGCCGGGCGCCGCGCGGCCAGGATCTGCGGCTGCATGGTGAACCCGACGGCGGTGAGCAGTGCGGCCGGTTCCGCCCGGACCTGCTCGGGGGTCGGGGGCGTCCAGGCGCGGACGGCCTCGGCGTCGGCGAGGTCCGGGAGCAGCGCGTCCACCAGGGCCAGCGGGACCCGGTTGCTGTTCGGGTACGGGGTCAGGGCGGCCAGCACCGCGTCGGTGCCGGTCCGGGCCACCGGGAGCCCGTACAGCGTGGCGGCGGTGAGCAGCCCGGTGGAGAAGCAGCCGACGACCAGCGCGGGGCGCAGCCGCTGGTAGAGGGTCTCGGCCAGGACCGGGGCGGCGATCACCGTCAGCCGGGCGCCGAGCCGCTCGGCCTCCTCCTCGGCCCGGCGCCAGTACGCGGCCGGGGCGCCGGGGTGCGGTTTGAAGACCAGCTCCCGGTGGCCCAGGGCGTGCGCGCCCCGGACCATCGACACGTGCAGTTCCTCTTCCTCGGCCAGGGTCATCAGGTCGAGCGCGGAGAGGTACTGGCCCAGCAGGAGGGCCGGGGGCCCGGCGGGCTCGGGCGCCTCGTCCGCGGTGGCCTCGGCGAGCTCCGCGAGGACCTTGAGGAACGGCTCCGTCGGCACCAGTTCCACCCGCACCCCGAACTCCGTCAGCAGCAGGGGCTCCAGACCGGGCACCAGGTCCAGGTGGAGCACCCGCCGTACCCGCATCCCGAGCTGCGGGTCGAGGCGGAAGCGGGTGGGTCCGTAGCTCATCAGCCCGTCGGCGTAGACGTCGACGGCCGCGCCCGGGAAGAGCCGGCACAGGCTCTGGGCCGGCGGGACCTGGAGGGACTCCACGATCAGTTCGACCCGGTCCTCGCCCAGGTTCCACAGCGCGCGCAGCTGCCGCTCCCAGATCGGGACGTCCTCCGCGCGCGGGGCCCAGGTGCTCGGGTGCTGCGGCTCGATGACGCGGTTCCAGTCGAGGACCTCGTCGAAGCGGGAGCGCAGGGCGGCGAAGCCCGGCATGTCCGTGACGCCCGGGGCGACCTCGGCCGTGACGGCGTGGTTGCTGGTCAGCAGGATGCGGCGGCCGGCGGGCGGGAAGGAGCCCGCGTCGATGCCCGCCGCGAGCGTGGCCGCACCGTAGAGGGTGGAGGCCAGGAAGATCTGGGTGGGCATCAGGCACCCGCTCCCGACGGGGCGGGGCGGCGGCCGGTGCGCAGGCGGCGCAGCACGGCGGAGCGTTCGACGTCCATCGAGTCCAGGACCTGGTCCAGTACGTCCTGCGGCATGCGGCCGAGCGCGGCCGAGCTCATGAGACGGAGTTTTTTGGCCACGTCCGGCTCGAACCTTTCGATGGACCCGAAATGGTGGGCGATAATTGCACAATAGGTTCGGACGGCTTTCGGGAGCAGTCGATCGCATTCCCGGTCGGCGATGACCTCCGCGAGCACCTGATCGAATGCGCGGATGAAATCGAGCTGCCGTTCGTCTCCGACCTGCGTCAATGAGGTGGAAACCCCGCGCCGGTAGAAGATGCCGGGAAGTCCGACCGCGGCGAACGACTCCGCCTCCCGGTGCAGCCGCCAGATCCACGGCCGGTCCTCCGCTGTCCGCAGCCCGTCGGTGAAGTGCAGCACCCCGCGGTCCAGCAGCCGCCGGTGGTACATCCCGGCCCAGGCGTACGGATAGTCCACCGACGTGGCCCGGTCGGCGGGCAGGATCGCGGTGCGCGGCGCGGCGACCACCGCTTGCGGGCCGAAGGGGACGCGCTGCACGCTCCGCGACCGGCCGGTGCAGCGCACATGGTCGGTGCGGACGAAATCGCAGCTCAGGGCCTCTATGGCGGCCAAGGTTCGGGCCAGGTGGCCGGGCGCCAGCCAGTCGTCCCCGTCCAGGAAGGTCAGGTACTCGCCGCGGGCCGCGTCCAGACCGGTGTTCCGGGCGGTGGCCAGGCCGCCGTTGCGCTCGTGTCTGAGGTGCACCGCCCCCGGCAGCTCGCGCGCCGCCCGTTCCAGCAGGGCGGGCGTCCCGTCCGTCGAGCAGTCGTCGACGAGCAGGAACTCGAAATCCTCCCGGGCGTTGAGTTCGAGACTCTTCAGGGCGTCCGGTGCGTACGTCTGCACGTTGTAGAACGGCACGACAACAGAGAGCTTGGGCACCTGCGAGACATTAGGGCGCCTCCCGTCATTCACTGTGGCCCGTATGCGGAATCCATGTGAACGGCGCGGGGCGGACGGGTTAACCCGTGCGCATTCGCATTTCGTCGACGCGTTGTTAACCCGCTGTTGTGCGGTCGTTGGGCCGATCACCGAAATTGCGGAATAGCTTCTGCCGCGTGCCAGAACGCAAACGCGTCGCCGTACTCGCCGATTCCGATACGAGATGGAAATGGGGTGCACTCACCGCCCGCCGTCTCGTACCCGACCACCAGCTCACCGGATTCCTGCTGCGCGGCCGGGCCACGCCCACCGCGCGCCAGCTCGGCGAGGTGGGGGTGCGGGCCGACCGGCTGTCCGAGGTGACCTGCGCCGAGTTCCTCGCCGAGATCGAACGCGAGCGCTACGACGTGATTGTCCTCGCGCTCGTCGGCGGGGCCATCCAGGCCGTCCTGCACGGGGCCCGCGCCCTGTGGCCCGCCCCGGCCCGGCGCCCCGTACTCGTCACCGGCTACGTGGGCGTCGTATACGAGAAGCTCGCCGACGGGCTGCTGCTGCGCCACGGCGCCGACGTCGTCCTCGCCAACTCCCGTCACGACGCGCAGCGCTTCCGCGCCGTGTACGAGGGCGTCGGCGCGGACGCCGCCGCCGTCACCGAGACCGCCCTGCCCTTCCTGGGCGGAGCGCCGTACGAGCCGGCCGGGAGCCGCGCCCACACGGTGGTCTTCGCCGTCCAGCCCTCCGTGCCCGACAGCCGCGCCGACCGCGCCTACCTGCTGGAACGGGCCGCCGGACACGCCCGGCTGCACCCCGGGCGGGAAGTGCTGATCAAGCTGCGCAGCAAGCCCGGGGAACACACCACGCACCTGGAGGAGCAGCCGTACCAGCGGCTCGCCGAGAAGATCCCGGGCGGACTGCCCGCCAACTGCCGTCTGGTGTACGGGAACATGGGCGAGGTCCTGGACGGCGCCGACCTGCTCGTCACCGTTTCCTCCACGGCCGCCCTGGAGTCCCTGCACCGGTCCATCCCGACGGCGGTCCTCACCGACCTCGGCATCCGCGAGGCCCTCGGCAACCACCACTTCCTCGGCTCCGGCTGCCTGGCCTCCTGGGACCAGATCGACTCCGGTCTCCTCCCGGTGGGCGACCCGGCCTGGCTGGCGGCGCAGGGCGTCCTGCCCGCCGCGGACACGGGCATCGGCGCGGCCACGGGCGCAGACACCGCAGCGGACACCGGCGCGGACGCCTACGCCGTCGCCCGGGCCAAGGTCGCCGGACTGCTCGCCGCCACCCGGCTGCCCCCGCCCGCCCCGTACTACACGCGCACCACCGCACCCGGATACCTCCCCGGGATCCTCGCCCGCCACCACCTCGCGCCCGACGGCACCCCGCTGCCCGGCGCCGTGCGCCCGGCCGCGGGGGAGTCCCGGCTGCGCCGCCGGCTCCGCGCCCACCTGCGCGAGGCCGCCCGCGGGGCCTACCGGCACGGCGTCCAGCGCGTGGCCCCGGTGATCCGCAGGCTGGGGGAGCTGTGAGGGTCCTCGCCGTCATCCCGGCCCGCGGCGGCTCCAAGGGAGTCCCCGGCAAGAACCTCGCCGAGGTCGCCGGCACCCCGCTCGTCGCCCGCGCCGTCCTGGCCTGCCGGGCCGCACCGACCGTCACCGACGTGGTGGTCTCCACCGACTCCGAGGCCATCGCCGCCGCCGCCCGCACCGCCGGGGCCGACGTCATCGCCCGCCCCACCGCGATCTCCGGCGACACCGCGAGCAGCGAAGCCGCCGCCCTGCACGCCCTCTCGGCCTTCGAGGAACTGCACTCCCTCGCCGTGGACGTGGTCCTCCTCGTCCAGTGCACCAGCCCCTTCCTCGCCACCTCCGACGTCGAGTCGGTCGCCGTGGCCGTCGCCTCCGGGGCGGCCGACTCGGCCCTGACCGTGGCCCCGTTCCACGGGTTCCTCTGGCGGGAGGAGACCGACGGCTGCGGGGCCGGCGTCAACCACGACGCGGCGTACCGCCCCCGGCGCCAGGACCGGCCGCAGGACCTGCTGGAGACGGGCGCCGCCTACGCCATGGACGCCGCGGGCTTCCGCACCGCCCGGCACCGGTTCTTCGGCCGCACCCTCCCCGTCGCCACCGATCCCGCGCGGGTCCTGGAGATCGACGACCCGCACGACCTGGCCCGCGCCCGGCTGCTCGCACCCCTGCTCGACCCGCGCCCCGGAGCACACCCCGCACCGCCCGCTCCGGACCCGGGCGCTCACCCCGACCCGCACCCCGACCCGCAGCCCACACCCCGTACGCCCCCGCACCGAAGGACGCCCCCTGCCATGACGACCACCCCCGACTCCCGCCTGCGCACCTTCGGCTCCCGCACCGCGGGCCCCGGCCGCCCCGTCTACGTCGTCGGTGAGATCGGCATCAACCACAACGGCGACCTCGGCAACGCCTTCGCCCTCATCGACGCCGCCGCCGAAGCCGGCTGCGACGCCGTGAAGTTCCAAAAGCGCACCCCGGAGATCTGCACCCCGCGCGACCAGTGGGACATCGAACGCGACACCCCCTGGGGCCGGATGACCTACATCGACTACCGCCACAAGGTCGAGTTCGGCGAGGACGAGTACCGCGCCATCGACGACCACTGCGCCAAGCGCGGCATCGACTGGTTCGCCTCCCCGTGGGACACCGAGGCCGTCGCCTTCCTGGAGAAGTTCGACGTCCCCGCCCACAAGGTGGCCTCCGCCTCCCTGACCGACGACGAGCTGCTGCGCGCCCTGCGCGCCACCGGCCGCACCGTCGTCCTGTCCACCGGCATGTCCACCCCGCAGCAGATCCGCCACGCGGTGGAGGTGCTCGGCAGCGCCAACATCCTCCTCTGCCACGCGACTTCGACCTACCCGGCCAAGGCCGAGGAGCTCAACCTGCGGGTGATCAACACCCTGCGGGAGGAGTACCCGAATGTCCCGATCGGCTACTCCGGCCACGAGACGGGCCTGCAGACCACCCTCGCCGCCGTCGCCCTGGGCGCCACCTTCGTCGAGCGCCACATCACCCTCGACCGCGCGATGTGGGGCTCCGACCAGGCCGCCTCCGTCGAGCCCGGCGGCCTCACCCGTCTGGTCCGCGACATCCGCACCATCGAGACCGCCCTCGGCGACGGCGTCAAGCGCGTCTACGAGTCCGAGCTCGCCCCCATGAAGAAGCTCCGCCGCGTCCGGGGCGAGCTCGCAGCCGTCTGACGCCCGCCCGGCGCGTACGCGTTCCGTCCCCCGACAAGGAGCACGTGGTGACCCCCTCCAGCCCCTCCGCCTCCACCCTGGCGTTCGTCGAGAGTCCGGTCCAGCTCCTCAACGTGCTGGAGTGGGCGTACGCACGCCCCGGAGAGCAGTCACAGCTGGACGGGGTGCCGCGCCAGCGGGGGCGGCGCACCGACGGCGGGGACCTGCCCGGCCCCGCCCCCCGGCCGGCGGGCGCCGCGCCGCCGCTGCGGATCGTCGTCCTGCCGCCCACCGACCCGATGTCCCGCGGTCAGCTGCGCCGGGTGGCCGCGCTGGCGCGGGACGAGGGGCACGAGGTCCGGTGGCAGGAAGCGCGCGGCAGCCGGTTCGCGCCGCTGAAGGCACTCGCCGCGCTGGCGCGCGACGTGCGCGCCGCGCGTACGGTCGTCGTCGGAGACCCCTTCTCGCGCTACGTCCAGCTGCTGCTCACCCTCGTGCGCGCCGAGGAGCTCGTGGTGGTCGACGACGGCACCGCCACCATGGAGTTCATGGCCCAGACCGCCCGCGGCGAACGCCTCGTACGGTGGCACCGGGTCGGCGGCGGCGGACTGCCCGGCCGGGTCCGCGAGCTGGCGTACGCACCCGTCTCGGCGACCGCTCGCCGCCGCTTCACCCCGGCCGCGCACCGCGGCCACCGCGTCGAGGTGTTCAGCTCGATGCCCGTCACCGCCCACGGCGGGATGACGCTGCGGGTCAACGACTTCGCCTGGACCCGCGCCCGGTTCGGCCCGCCCCGGCTGACCAAGGGCACCGACCTGGTCGGCACCTCGCTCGTGGAGACCGGGGTGGTGGACCCGGACCGCTATCTGGACGCGGTACGCGCCCTCACCCTGGAACACGGAGCCACCCGTTACTTCGCCCACCGCCGCGAGTCCCCGGAGAAGCTGCGCGCCCTGAGCCGGGCGACGGGGCTGGAGATCGTGCGCCCGGACCTGCCGCTGGAGCTGATCGCCCGGCGCGGTCCGGTCGGTCGGACGATCGTCAGCTTTCCGTCCACCGTCGTCCACACGCTGCCGTACGCACTGACCGGTACCGGTGTCACCGTCGCCGTATGTGACGTGGACCCCGCCTGGCTCACCGGGTCCGCCTCCCCGCGCGCCCGCAGCTTCCTCGCGGGGGTCACCGACACCGCCCGTGATGTGCGCAGACTGCCCGCCCAGGCGGCTCCCACGGCCGGATGAGCGCGCGAGTTTACCCCCGGGTGCATCCGGTCATGCGTCCAGAGGTCGGGTTTCTTTCCCCTAACGGCATGAACTTTTCGAGATCCCCGGCCAGTTGACCCGTCCGTGGGCCTACCCTTCAACGGGTGAACCAGTTGATGTCCCGCGAGTCCCAGACCGCCCAGCCCGCCGCGTCCGACCGGCCCGAGCTGCCCGGCAAGCTTCCGGACCACCTGCGTACCGAACTGATCGCCTTCCGCCGGGACTTGCACATGCACCCGGAGCTCGGACACCAGGAATTCCGTACCACCGCGGCGATCAAGGCCCGGTTGGAGAAAGCCGGCCTGCGACCACGGGTGCTGAAGTCCGGTACGGGCCTGATCTGTGACGTGGGCACCTGGGACGGGGGCCGGCCGATGCTGGCCCTGCGCGCGGACATCGACGCCCTGCCCATTCCCGATGCCAAGACGCACGTCCCGTACCGCTCGACCTTCGCGGACCGCGCCCACGCCTGCGGCCATGACGTGCACACCACGGTCGTCCTCGGCGCCGGCCTGGTCCTCGCCGAGCTCGACCGGCAGGGGCTCCTGCCCCGCCCCGTGCGGCTGCTCTTCCAGCCCGCCGAGGAGGTGCTCCCGGGCGGGGCCACCGACGCCATCGAGTCCGGGGTCCTGGACGGGGTCGGCCGGATCGTCGCCGTGCACTGCGACCCCCGGGTCGACGCGGGGCGCATCGGGCTGCGGGCCGGCCCCATCACCTCCGCCTGCGACCGGCTGGAGGTCACCCTCTCCGGCTCCGGCGGGCACACCGCCCGGCCGCACCTGACCACCGACCTGGTGACGGCCGCCGCCCGGGTGGCCGTCGACGCCCCGGCCCTGCTGGCCCGCCGGATGGATGCCCGCTCGGGCATGTCCGTCACCTGGGGCCGGATCGAGGCCGGGCACGCCTGCAACGTCATCCCGATGCACGCCGAGCTCTCGGGAACGGTGCGCTGCCTGGACCTGAACGCCTGGCACGAGGCGCCGGACATGATCCACGCGGCGATCGACGAGATCGCGACCATGCACGGGGCCAAGTTCGAGATCAACCACGTGCGCGGGGTGCCCCCGGTGGTCAACGACCCGGTGATTACCGAGCTGCTGCGCGAGGCGATGGGGGTCCGCCGCGGAGCGGAGTCGGTCGAGGACACCGAGCAGAGCCTGGGCGGCGAGGACTTCTCCTGGTACCTGGAGCACGTTCCGGGCGCGATGGCCCGGCTGGGGGTCCGTGCGCCCGGTGACACCGCCAAGCGCGATCTGCACCGGGGCGACTTCGACGTGGACGAGTCCGCGATCGGCGTCGGCGTGGAGTTCTTCACGGCCGCCGCGCTGCTGGACGGACGTCGCGCGCTGACCCCGTCCGCGCGCTGACCCCGTCCGCGCGCTGAGCCCGACCGGGCGCTGACCGGGGCCCGAGCAGGGCAGGGAAAGGAGCGGGCCGAAATCGGCCCGCTCCTTATCTATTCGGCGCTCGTCATTCGGATCATTCGGCCGGCGCTCAGGAGCCGTCGACCCGCCAGCGGTCATAGCCGACCTGATAAAGGCCGACATTCGGATTGTCGGGGCACGTAGCCGAAGACGTGTCTCCGTTACCCTTTCCGGATCCGTGGACCACGGCCTTCGACCCCCGCGAATCGATACAGGTGACGTTCACCCGCACTCGTTCGATGAGCGGAAGCATTCCGGTGCACCTGACGTACCCGGTCTTGCCCGAAGACCAGGTCTTGCAGCTGACGGCGGACGGGGCGCTCTGCGCGGCGGATGCCGCGGGCGCAGTGATGAGGGAGCCTGCCGCGATGGCGACCCCGAGCATGCTGGCGAGCTTGACCTTCTTCACTGTTCTTCCTCCGTGTGCGGGCGGGGCGGATGCTCAGGCGCTCTGGACGACGCCGACGTGCAGGACGCCGACGTCGGGGTCCGACGAGCACACGGCGCTGGACGTCTGGTCGTTCTTCTTCCAGGGCCCGAGCACCGTGTACTGCGAACCGCGCGAGTTGATGCACGTCAGCTCCACGCGGAAGCTGTCGGCCCTGGCCATGCCGGTGCACTTCGCGGAACCGCCCCAGGGCGCGGTGTGCGACTTCCAGGCGTCGCACTTGCCCATGTCGCCGGACGGCGCCGAAGTGGCGGCGACGGCCGGCGTCGCGAGGGTCAAGGACGCGGCGGCGAGTGCGAATCCGCCCATGCTCGCAATAAGCCTGTTCTTCATTTTTTCTACTTCCCCCGAAAATCGATGGAATCCGCTCATGTGAGAAACCCGGCCGCGCGGTTTATCTGCGGCCATCTTCCCTCGCGAAGATCGTCTGAACACGCGCCTGCGCGGAGGATTCACCTGAAATATTTCGCATGTGACCCAGGTCGCGAAATGGGTAGCGCTTTACTTGGTTGGATTCCGGCCACCGGGGCGTTCCATTGCGCACCCTGCGCCCGACGCCTGCTCGGCCCCCGTCACCCGTACGCGCCCGGCCCGTTCCGTCGGGCCGCGGCGTCCGGAAGTGGTCGTGCCGCACCGGTGTGCGCGGTCGGGTCGGCGGGGGTCGGGAGGGGGTGGCCGCGGCGCAGCGGTCCGGTGCGGTACACCGTCGACGTTCTGTCGCGCAGGCGAGTCCAGCCCTTGGGACGCAAGGGCTGGGCGTGCGAGAGTTACTGATCGGTCACTGTCCGGTTCGCGACGATCCGATAACGACTGATGAACGGGCCTTTAACTGACATCTACGCGCGTTACGATCGCCGCGAAACCAGCGCCGGAAGAGGCGCTTTCGGTCAGTCTCGAAGGGACCCTCCTCTTGCGCCGGGTATCCAAGATCCTCTCCGCGTCCATCGCGACTGCGGCACTCGCCCTCACCGCCACCGCCTGCGGTGAGTCGTCCACCGAGAGCTCCGGCTCCAGCGACGGCAAAATCAAGGTCGGCATGGCCTACGACGTCGGCGGCCGCGGCGACAACTCCTTCAACGACTCCGCCGCGCGTGGCCTGGACAAGGCCAAGGCGGACCTCGGTGTCGAGACCAAGGAGCTCACCGCCAAGACCGGTGAGACCCCGGCCGACCGCGAGCAGCGTCTCGCCTCCCTCGCCGAGGGCGGCTACAACCCCGTCATCGGTGTCGGCTTCGCCTACAAGGACGCGCTCGACAAGGCCGCGGCCAAGTACCCGAAGACCACCTTCGGCCTCGTGGACTCCGTCTCCGAGAAGCCGAACGTCTCCTCGATCGTCTTCACCGAGGAGCAGGGCTCTTACCTCGCCGGTGTCGCTGCCGCGCTGAAGTCCAAGGACGGCCAGATCGGCTTCATCGGTGGGGTGGACATCCCCCTGATCAAGAAGTTCGCCGCCGGCTTCCAGCAGGGCGTCAAGGACACCAAGCCGGGTGCCAACGTCCAGATCCAGTACCTGTCCACCGGTACGGACATGTCTGGTTTCGGTGCCCCGGACAAGGGCAAGGCCGCTGCCAAGGGCATGCTCGACAAGGGCATCGACGTCGTCTACTCGGCCGCGGGCGGCTCCGGCGCCGGCGCCATCGAGGCCGTCGCCGCCAAGCCGGGCGCGTGGGCGATCGGTGTCGACTCGGACCAGGCCAAGGACCCGGCCCTGTCCAAGTACGCCGGCTCCATCCTGACCTCGGTCGTCAAGAACGTCGACACCGGTGTCTTCGAGCTCGTCAAGTCCGTCCAGGACGGCAAGCCGATGACCGGCACCCACTCCTACTCGCTCGCCGAGAACGGTGTCTCGCTGACGACCACGGGTGACCACCTCAAGGACATCCAGGCCCAGCTGGACGAGGCCAAGAAGAAGATCGTCGACGGCCAGATCAAGGTCGCCACGACCCTCTAACACGGGTCACACTGGGGGCCCGGAACGGCTTCGGCCGACACTCCGGGCCCCTTTCCGTGTACGCATGCGGGCAGTTGAACATTTTTGCCAATGCTACGCGCGTAGCATGTCTGGTCGCACGGTAGCTTTCGCCACCAGCGCCCGCGTTCCCGCCCGTTCCTCGCCCCGTCCGAGCCCGTCCCAGCCTCGTCCTCCCACGCTCCCGTCCTTGGAGAGTGCGCCATCAAAGCCTCCAGTCCCAACGCCGTAGAACTCCGCGGCATCACCAAGCGTTTCCCCGGAGTCGTGGCCAACCACGACATCGACATCACCGTGCGCCGCGGCACCGTGCACGCCCTCGTGGGCGAGAACGGCGCGGGCAAGTCGACCCTGATGAAGATCCTCTACGGCATGCAGAAGCCGGACGAGGGGACCATCACGGTCGATGGCGAGCAGGTGGTCTTCCACGACCCCGGTGACGCCATCGACCGCGGCGTCGGCATGGTGCACCAGCACTTCATGCTCGCGGACTACCTCACCGTCCTCGAGAACGTCGTCCTCGGCTCCGAGAAGCTGTACGGCATCGGCGACAAGGCCCGCGCCAAGATCAAGGAGATCTCGGACGCGTACGGACTCGGCATCCGCCCGGACGTCCTCGTCGAGGACCTCGGCGTGGCCGAAAGGCAGCGGGTGGAGATCCTCAAGGTCCTCTTCCGCGGCGCCCGCACGCTGATCCTCGACGAGCCCACCGCGGTCCTGGTCCCGCAAGAGGTCAACGCGCTCTTCGACAACCTCCGCGAGCTGAAGGCCGAAGGCCTCACCGTCATCTTCATCTCGCACAAGTTGGGCGAGGTCCTGTCGGTCGCCGACGACATCACCGTCATCCGGCGCGGCACGACGGTCGGCACGGCGGACCCGGCGCACATCACGACCAAGCAGCTCGCCGAGCTGATGGTCGGCTCCGAGCTGCCCTCCCCGGAGACCCGCGAGTCGACGGTGACGGACGTCCCGATGCTCACGGTCGACGGTCTGTCGCTGAGCGCCGTCGACCCCGACGGCGCCGTCCGTGCGGTCCTCGACGGCATCACCTTCACCATCCACAAGGGCGAGGTCCTGGGCATCGCCGGCGTGGAGGGCAACGGCCAGTCCGAGCTCGTGGACGCCGTCATGGGCATGCGCCACCCGGACACCGGCGTGGTCACCCTCGACGGCAAGGACATCTCCACCGCGCCGACCCGCAAGCGTCGCGAGGACGGCATCGGCTGCATCCCCGAGGACCGCCACCGGCACGGCCTGCTCCTGGAGGCCCCCCTCTGGGAGAACCGCATCCTCGGCCACGTCACCGAGACGCCGAACTCCCGGGGCCCGATCCTCGACCTGAAGGCCGCCCGCAAGGACACCGAGCGGATCGTGCGCGAGTACGACGTCCGCACGCCCGGCATCGAGGTCACCGCGGCCTCGCTCTCCGGCGGCAACCAGCAGAAGCTGATCGTCGGCCGGGAGATGAGCCACAACCCCAAGCTGCTGATCGCCGCGCACCCCACCCGGGGCGTGGACGTCGGCGCGCAGGCGCAGATCTGGGACCAGATCCGCGAGGCGCGCCGCGAAGGCCTGGCGGTGCTGCTGATCTCCGCAGACCTGGACGAGCTGATCGGCCTCTCCGACACCCTGCGCGTGATGTACCGCGGCCGACTGGTCGCGGACGCCGACCCGGCCACCATCACCCCGGAGGAGCTCGGCTCGGCCATGACCGGTGCCGCCGCCGGACACCTTGAGCACGAAGAGAGCCCTGAGGGCACCGACGGCCCGGAGGACGAGGCCCGATGAAGAAGATCGACAAGGAGCGGCTGCTCCTGGGCGTCGCGGCCCCGCTGCTCGCGATCGTCGCCGCGTTTCTGATCACCGCCCTGGTGCTCGCGGTCACCGGCAAGGAGCCGTTCAGCGCCTTCGGGATCATGTTCGACTACGGCGTCAAGTCGGACAGCCAGGTCTACATCATCAACAAGTCGACGACGTACTACCTGGCGGGCGTCGCGGTGGCCATCGGCTTCCGCATGAACCTGTTCAACATCGGTGTCGACGGCCAGTACCGTCTCGCCGCCTTCTTCGCCGCCGCCGTCGGTGGCGCGCTGACGCTGCCGGGCATCGTCCAGATCCCGCTGATCATCATCATCGGGATGATCGTCGGCGCCATGTGGGCGGGCATCGCCGGTGTCCTGAAGACCACCCGCGGTGTCAGCGAGGTCGTCTCCACGATCATGCTGAACTTCATCGCGACCTCGATCATCGCCTACCTGCTCCAGCCCGGCCGCCTCGGTCACCTGGACGCGGCCGGCACCAAGATCGCCACGAGCCCGCTGCCGGAGTCCTCGCACTTCTTCGAGTTCCCGACCACGCCGACCCCGATCTACGGCTTCGTCGTGATCGCGGCCCTCGCGGGTGTCGCGTACTGGTTCACGCTCTCCCGCACCCGTTTCGGCTTCGACCTGCGCACCGTCGGCCAGTCCGACACGGCCGCCGCCGCCAGCGGTGTCAACGTCAAGAAGATGGTCGTCACCTCCATGCTGATCTCCGGCGCCATCGCCGGTCTGATCGGCATGCCGACCCTGCTCAACGACTCGCACGAGTTCGGCGGCGACTTCCCCGTCGGCATCGGCTTCACCGGTATCGCCATCGCCCTGCTCGGCCGCAACCACCCGATCGGCATCGCGCTCGCCGCGATCCTGTGGAGCTTCCTGGAGCGCGGCGGCCAGCAGCTGGAGTTCGAGAACTACGACAGGGAGATCGTCGGCGTCATGCAGGGCGTGATCGTCCTCTGCGTCGTCATCGCCTACGAGGTCGTCCGCCGGTACGGCCTCAAGCGTCAGCAGCGCCAGGTCGGCGAGAAGCTCGCCGCCCAGGCCCGTTCCAACGACACGACGGAGGTGTCGGCGTGACCGTCACCGCGAATTCCACCCCGCCGCCCGCGGCCCCCAAGGTGGCCGGCGGCAAGGGCGGTCGCACCCGCCTCTCCCTGCCCTGGATCCTGCTGATCGTCGCGGGCGGGTTCATCGCCCTGTCCGCCGTGCGGGCCCTCACCGGCGCGCAGGACCTCACCTCGGCCGGCCAGATCAGCGCCGCGCTCTCGCTCGCCGTACCGATCGGCCTCGCCGGTCTCGGTGGTCTGTGGGCCGAGCGGGCGGGCGTGGTCAACATCGGCCTCGAAGGCATGATGATCCTCGGCACCTTCTTCGGTGCCTGGGCCGGCTGGCAGACCAGCCCCTGGATCGGCGTCCTCGCCGGCATCCTGGGCGGCATGTTCGGCGGTCTGCTGCACGCGGTCGCCACCGTCACGTTCGGCGTCGACCACATCATCTCCGGCATCGCGATCAACATCCTGGCGGTCGGTGTCACCACCTACTTCGCCAAGCTGTGGTTCAACACCGGTGAGGCGGCGGCCAAGGGCGGCAGCCCCAAGCAGTCCCCGCCGGCCGAGGACATCACCTCGATCAGCATCCCCGGCCTGTCCGACTGGTTGGCCGACATCGAGAAGCACCACTGGTTCCTGGTCTCGGACCTCGCGGGCGTCCTCGGCGGCCTGGTCACCAACCTCTCGCTGCTGACGATCGTCGCCGTGCTGCTGCTCGTCGGCACGTTCTTCGTGCTGTGGAAGACCGCGTTCGGTCTGCGGCTGCGCTCCTGCGGTGAGAACCCGATCGCGGCGGAGTCGCTGGGCGTCAACGTCTACAAGTACAAGTACATCGCCGTGATCGTCTCCGGCGGCCTCGCCGGTCTCGGCGGCGCGTTCCTCTCGCTGGTCACCTCGCACATCTACAACGAGGGCCAGACCGGTGGTCGCGGTTACATCGGCCTCGCGGCGATGATCTTCGGTAACTGGCGGCCGGGCGGCCTCGCGATGGGCGCGGGCCTGTTCGGCTTCGCCGACGCGCTCCAGCTGCGCGGCGGCGGTGAGTCCGTGCACGCGCTGCTCCTGCTGCTGTTCGCGATCCTCGTCGCGATCGCGGCCTGGAAGGCGTACCGGAAGCGCTGGATCACCTCCTCGATCGCCATCGTCATCGGTGTCGGCGTGTTCATCTGGTACCTGGGCACGGAGACCGTCCCGGTCGAGTTCGTCAGCGCCACGCCCTACGTGGTCACGCTGCTGGTGCTGTCGCTCTCGGCGCAGCGCCTGCGCATGCCCAAGGCGGACGGCATGCCGTACCGCAAGGGTCAGGGCAAGTGACGTCCGGCCCGTCGGTGGACTGGGAAGCACTGCGTACGGCGGCCCGGGACGCGATGTCCCGGGCGTACGCCCCGTACTCGGGCTTCCCGGTCGGGGTCGCCGCCCTGGTGGACAACGGCCGCGTCGTGACCGGCTGCAACGTCGAGAACGCCAGCTACGGGCTGGGCCTGTGCGCCGAGTGCGGGCTGGTCTCTTCCCTCCAGGCCACCGGCGGCGGCCGCCTCACGCACTTCACGTGCGTGGACGGCAAGGGCGAGATCCTCGTCCCGTGCGGCCGCTGCCGCCAGCTGCTCTACGAATTCGGCGGCGACGAGCTGCTGGTGGAGACCCCGGACGGGGTCCTCCCGCTGGCGGCGATGCTGCCGCAGGCCTTCGGGCCCGACCACCTGAGATAGCCGTGCCGACGGCCCTTCGCCCCTGCCGGGGCGGAGGGCCGTCGTACTTCCGTTCCTGAACCCCTCACCTCCCCCTCTCTATGCGCGTAGAAGGAAGCACCTCATGGACGTCATCTCCGTCATCCGGACCAAGCGGGACCGCGGTGAGCTGAGCCCCGAGCAGATCGACTGGGTCATCGATGCGTACACCCGCGGTGTCGTGGCCGACGAGCAGATGTCGGCGCTGGCGATGGCCATCCTGCTCAACGGCATGAACCGGACCGAGATCGCCCGCTGGACCGCGGCGATGATCGCCTCCGGCGAGCGCATGAACTTCGACTCCCTCTCCCGCCCGACCGCCGACAAGCACTCCACGGGCGGCGTCGGCGACAAGATCACCCTCCCGCTCGCCCCGCTCGTCGCCGCGTGCGGCGCGGCCGTGCCCCAGCTGTCCGGCCGCGGCCTCGGCCACACCGGCGGCACCCTCGACAAGCTGGAGTCCATCCCCGGCTGGCGCGCGCTGCTCTCCAACGAGGAGATGCTGCACGTCCTGGACACCACCGGCGCCGTCATCTGTGCGGCCGGCGACGGCCTGGCCCCGGCGGACAAGAAGCTCTACGCGCTGCGCGACGTCACCGGCACGGTCGAGGCCATCCCGCTGATCGCCTCCTCGATCATGTCGAAGAAGATCGCCGAGGGCACCGGCTCGCTCGTCCTGGACGTCAAGGTCGGTACCGGCGCCTTCATGAAGAACATCGAGGACGCCCGCGAGCTGGCCCGCACCATGGTCGGCCTCGGCACCGACTCGGGCGTCAAGACCGTCGCGCTCCTCACCGACATGTCCACCCCGCTGGGCCTGACCGCCGGAAACGCCCTCGAAGTCCGCGAGTCCGTCGAGGTGCTGGCCGGCGGCGGCCCCGCCGACGTGGTCGAGCTGACCATCGCGCTCGCCAAGGAGATGCTGGACGCGGCGGGCATCAAGGACGCCGACCCGGCGAAGGCCCTGGCCGACGGCTCCGCGATGGACCACTGGCGCCGGATGATCGCGGCCCAGGGCGGCGACCCGGACGCGACCCTCCCGGTCGCCCGCGAGCAGCACGTGGTCACCGCCCCCGAGTCGGGCGTCCTGACCCGCCTGGACGCGTACGGGGTCGGCGTCGCCGCCTGGCGCCTGGGCGCCGGCCGCGCACGCAAGGAGGACCCGGTGCAGGCGGGCGCGGGCGTCGAGCTCCACGCGAAGCCCGGCGACACGGTGACGGCGGGCCAGCCGCTGATGACCCTGCACACGGACACCCCGGAGAAGTTCGACTACGCCCTCGCCTCCCTGGCGGGCACGTACGACATCGCTCCGGCGGGCACGGCCTTCTCCGCCACCCCGATCGTCCTGGACCGCATCGCCTGACCTGCGGCTTTCGTTTCGCGCGAACGGGACCGGTGGACCCCCACCGGTCCCGTTCGGCATCTGGGGACCCCCGGTCCCCGGTCTCAGAGCCGCGGCAGGGCCTCGCCCGGCTTCGGCTCCCGGCGCTGTTCCAGCCAGAACAGATAGCCCCGCAGGTAGGCCTCCAGCCCGTCGTCGATGTAGGCGACGAAGTCCCGGTGGCCCTGTGCGGCGTCGTGGTAGTGCCCGAGGTACTTCGGGTCGTTGTTGTAGCCCCAGTGGGGGTGGGTGTCCGCGCCCCAGTCGGCGGCTATCGCCACGGCCCATGCACGGACCCGACCCCGGTCCGCCCACCAGGTGCGGACGGACTCCACGGTCCAGTGGTCGTCGCCGTCCCAGTTGTAGCCCTCGCAGAGATCCAGCGAGGCCCCGCACAGCAGGTCGAGGACCTGGGCCTCGTCCGTCGGCTGGCGGAAGACGAACACCCCGCCGAAGCCGCCGCCGTGATCGTCGTCGTAACAGATGTGGTCGGGGGCGTCCATCCGCCCGAGGGCCATCTCGTCGGTCTCGCCGGCGTAGAACGGGCCGGGCACGTTGCGCCAGTTCCGTTCCTCCCACACCCCCCGGAACGTCTCGGCCCGCAGGGGGGACCCGGTCTCGGCGAGTCGGCGGGCGGTGGGGAGCGGATCCCAGTAGGCAGGCTTCATCGCGTCATTGTGCGCGGCCGCCGATGAGTTCCGGCGGGCGGGGGAGTCACCTCCTCGTGACGATCCGACGACTCGTGCGGCCCGGCCCCGCACCGGCCGACCCGCAGGACACCGCGCTGCTGTGCGCGCGCCTGGCCCGGCTGTACGAGGACGGGGCGCGCGCCGTGGAGTGCGACGCGCGGGCCGTCACCGCGCCGGGCCTGGGCACCGTCGAGGTGCTGGCCCGGCTCCGGCTGACCGCCCGGGGGCGGCCGCTGCGGGTGACCGGGGCCGCGCCCGCCCTCCGGGCCCTACTGGACCTCGTGGGCCTCGTCGAGCTGCTCGGGGAGGCCGAACAGCGGGAACCACCGCGCGGTGTCCAGGAAGGCGTTGAGCCCGACGATCTTGCCGTCTGAGATCTCCAGCAACTGGAGCGCCCACGGGGTGTGGCCCGGCCGCCCGTCCTCGCGCGGACGGTACTGGCCGAAGGCGGGCAGGCCGTTCGCCGTGGTCGGGACGAGCCGGGAGTCCTTGCAGCCGATGCCCTGGTTCAGGTGCCAGGCCGCGATGTCCGAGCCGCGAGATGTCGTAGGCCTCGAAGGCGGAGAGGTACCGCTCCAGCAGCTTCGCCTGGTCCGCATCGAGCGGATCCGCGGGGTCATCGCCAGGGGCAAGTGCCCCTGGCGAGTTGCACATTGCGGTCCACGACACAACAGGTCCTCGCGCTGAGACCTAGCTTTTGAGCCATTGATCACTATGCGCGGACGCGGTGCCGGGCGACGGCGTCGTTGTTGGAACACCGCACGGTGCAGTAGGCACGTCGACCATTGCGGGAGGTGTCGACAAAGGCCAGGTCGCAGCCGGTTCGTGAACACCTACCGAGACGGCCGGGGCTGGCGAAGCAGACGACGTAGGCGAGTCCCGTCGCTGTGACGGCCTTGATCTGGGCGACGGGCCCCTGGTCGGTGGTGCTGTAGTGCAGGTGCGGGTGCCCGTCGTGGGTGGATATGTAGGGACTGCTAGCGGCGGATGCCAGTAACTCGTTGATCGTGTCGCGGCGATCGTCGAGGGACTGCGGGCCGAAACATGCCTCCAGCCTGCTGCTCCAGTGCTGAACACTCTCGGCTTCCCGTGGCGTGAGCGATGTCCGTTGTATCCCGCGTCGTGTGAGTACGGCCTCAAGGGCTTGAGGGGTGTGCGGCGTCGGGAGATTGACCAAATCCGCTGCCAACAGCGCGGCTTCGCCGCCGTAATGGTTGAAGTGCATAGGGCCAGGTAACCATGGTTTGGTGATCACGCCGACTGGTTTTATTACCACCGGCCGGTGTCTCATCCGTGCCCGCACCGCAACGAGGGAACAAACACCATGACTGCCATTGCGCATGAAAGCGGTATCGACCAGCAGATCCACAGCCTGGCCGCATCGGTGCATGAAAGCGCCGCGCTGAACAACGAGTTCTATACGCGCTGGATGGCCGGCCCCCTGTCCTACCCCGAGGTCAGTGTCTTCGCCGCCCAGTATCTGGCTCGCACCGTAAACACCAGTGTCATGGTGGCACTGTCTGTCATAAACACCGAAGACCTCAACGCCCGCATAGAGTGCGTGAAGAACCTGTACTCCGAGTACGGAAACGGCGACCCGAGCAAGGCCCACCTCGTTCTGCTTGAGTCTTTCCTGAGCGACCTGCTCTCAAGGCTCAAGGGGACTCCCGTCTCCGTCGAGGAAGTCCGTAAGGCAGCGGCTGCGGCCCTGCCTACGACCACGGCTTTCAGCAAGGGCCAGCGGGAGCTCTTCACCTCCGAGGACCAGCGCGTCGTCCAGGGGGCACTGCTCGCGCAGGAACACCTTGCGTACTCCATGCTGACTCGGCTGTACGAGGGAGTCCGCAACTACAAGAGCGTCTATGACACCGACGACGACTTCCACGAGGCATGCGAGTACTTCTACATCCACATCGGAGAGGCCGAGAAGGACCACAAGGCCCAAGCGGTCATCTCAGCGGCCGCTGTGTGCCGGGGAGAAGAAGACCTCAAGGCGGTTCGCGAGGGGTTCGACGGGTTCATCTCGCTGACCACCGACTACTGGCAGGGTGTCGCCAACGAGATGCGCCGAGCGGGCTGACCTTTTCGGCACCGGGACCTCGGACAAGCGAGTGGTAGGACGGTAGACCCACGCATGGGAGTCGAACAACCCGATCCGGTACGGCCTTCCAAGCTTTCGCTGGTCGTGGCGCCTTCTCTGGTACTGCTCCAGGCTTCCAGCCTCCAGGTCGGCTCGGCAGTCGCCAAACATACGTACGGTGTGATCAGTCCGACCGCTCTGGCCGGCATGCGCCTGGTGTTCTCGGCCGGGCTGCTCTGCCTGCTCGTTCGCCCCCGGCTTCGGCAGATCACAGTCCAGCAGTGGCGGGCTGTGATTCTGCTCGGGGTGGTCTTCGCCGGAATGAACATGGCCTACTTCCAGGCCATTCGCCATCTGCCCCTGGGGGTGGCCTCCACGCTCGAACTGTTGGGCCCCCTCCTGCTGTCGGTGGCTCTCTCACGTCGGCTCCAGCACCTGTTGTCAGGGATGCTCGCTGTTGCGTCCGTGTTGCTGTTGACTGCTCCCGGGGGCGAGCTCTCGGCGCTCGGGATCTGTCTCGGTCTGCTGGCCGCCCTGTGCAGGGCGGCCTATGTGGTGCTGAGTCGGCGTGTGGGCGCGCTTTTCGCCGACTGGACGGGCTTGACGGTTGCTCTGGTCATCGGCGCTTGCATCGTGGCTCCCATCGCCGGCGTCACCGACGGCGCCGAGGTGGCCGCGCATCCGAAAGTCCTCGTCACCGGCCTGTTCGTGGCGCTGTTGTCGTCTCTCATTCCGTATTCACTGGACATGGTCACGCTGCGGCGCATCGACGTGCGCGCCTTCGGCGTCCTTCTCGCGCTCAGTCCCGCTGTCGCGGTCGGCGTGGGGTTCTTCCTGCTTGACGAGCATTTGACACTGCGCCAGGTATGCGCGATCGCTCTGATCATGATCTCTACCGCGTGGGCGGTTGTGGTCCAGCCTTCCGCCGCCCCGATCTCGTCCTCGGACAGCACGCCAAGCGTCGACGAACGGCACAAGCCGCCCGTCTAGCTGCCACCAAAGATGCGCGTGCTCACCGCGGACCAAGCTCCGGGCCCCGCCGGCGACGCCGGCCGCGCCCGGTTGGTGACCGGAGCCTGTGCGCCGTCGCGCCAATGAGCCGGGCCCGACGAAGAAAGGATTTCTCATGGACGTGATGACAGCCGTGATGACCCGCCGGAGCACGCACCGCCTCACCGCACCGGCACCAAGCGACGAGGAGTTCTCCTACCTCTTGCGGGCTGCCGCCCTGGCCCCCGACCACGGGGTGCTGCGCCCGTGGAGGTGGATCACGGTCAGGGGGGAGGACCGGCACACGCTGGGGGCAAGTTTTGCCACCACCGCGGCACCCGAGAACAGGGCCAAGACAGCAGCCAAGGCCATGCGGGCCCCGTTGCTGGCCACGCTGGTCTTCACACCGCGCCCCAACCCCAAGGTTCCCGAATGGGAGCAGCTCGCGGCGACCAGCGCTATGTCGCATTCGCTGATGCTGCTGCTGCACTCCCGTGGGTTCGGCAGCATCTGGCGGACCGGTCCTCTCACCGAGGACGTCGGCGTGCGGGAAACCCTGGGACTGGACAGCACCGAGCGTCTACTCGGATGGCTGTACATCGGCACCCCCGAGTCGCGGTCGGCGCCGCGGCGCAGGGAACTGACCGACGTGGCCGATCATCTGACCACCTTCGCCGGCATGGGCGCCGGTGCCCACTCAGCCCGGATGTAATGGTTGAACTGTTCTAGGGCATGGCGGCACGCTGGCTCCATGGCCGTTGACCGGTTAGGTGACAACCACCAGACCACCGACCGCTGTTCCGTTTGCGGGCGGGGGGCAGGTGACGAGACCCGTTGGGTGCTGCTCTCCCAGCATCAGACTTCACAGGGACAGGTGGAGTACTGCGCCGCGGAATGCGGATGCATCGTGATCATGCTCGACGGTCACCTGATGCACGCCTTTCAGGAAACTTAGCGCGATCATTCACCAGCATCTTTCCCCGCCGACGCGAGAGCGGCGACTATTTCTTTCATGCATAAACACTCTGCATGGCGGCCGATGGGTGCTTTCTTCGCGCCCCTCTCTAGTGGATTCGAATTCCCCGCAATACGAAACCCCGAAAACCTTTCCGCGTGGCGCGCACTGAGCTACGATTTCATCGTCATTCAATTCCCCCAACGGAGGATGATATGGAAGAGCAAACGGAAGAGTTCTACGAGACGCCTTCCCTCGTGGAGGTCGGCGAGTTCTCCGAGGACACCCTGGGATACAAGGGATCCATCTGGGACAACTTCCTCATGTATAACACCTGAGGAGAGTAGTCGTGCGCACCGGGTTCGTAGTGGTACCCGACACTGCTGAGGCGGAACTGGCCAGCAAGTCTCACCCCTTCGTATCCCCGAAGGTAATTTCTCATCCTTCGGGCCGGCCGTGGGTGGTGGGGAATTGGCATTCCGGCGACGTCGTGTCTGCGCAAGCGGGCCCGGTGCGGGTGGTGGTGATCGGCTATTGCACGGTCACCACCGCCAGGCTCTCCGACTTGGCCAAGCGGGTCCGGGAACTGGTGGACGTCGACCGGCTCACCGAATCCCTTCACGGCAGCTTCCACCTCATCGTCTCCGTCAATGGGCGAACCCGCGTTCAGGGAAGCCTGGCCGGTTTTCGCCGTGTTTATCACGCACGTCTTGGAGACGTCCCGCTCGTTGCGGACCGCGCCGACGCGCTGGCGTGTATGACCGCCGCCGACATCGACGAGGAAGCCCTTGCCGTGCGTGTGGTCTGTGGCGCCGCGCTGCCTCCGCCCGTGAGCGAGCAGAGCATGTGGGTGGGTGTGCGCGCCGTTCCCCCGGACCACTATGTGGCGCAAGAGAACCATTCCGCGCGGGAGACCCGCTGGTGGCACCCACCTGCCCCGGATGTGCCGCTTGAGCATGGGGCCCTGCTGGTACGCGAAGCGCTGCTGGCCGGCACCGCCGACCGGCATCCCACGCACGGGCGGCTGAGTTCCGACCTGTCCGGAGGGATGGACTCAACGTCCCTGTGTTTCCTGGCGGCCCGCAGCACCTCGGACCTCCTCACCTTCAGGTGGGCCGAGGCCGAAGCAGGCAACGACGACTCATCGTTCGCCGCCCACGCGGCCCAGTCGTTGCCGCATGCAGAACATCTGGTGGTGCCGCAGAGTGACCTTCCCGACATTTTCGCCGACCACGACAGTGAGGCGGACACCGAACAGCCCTACCTGTTCAGTCGCACACTCGCCCGAACCCGCTACAGTGCCCAACTCCTCGCCCGACACGGGGCACGATGGCATCTGGCCGGCCACGGAGCCGACGAACTGTTCTACAAGTTCCCCGGCTATCTGCACCGTCTGCTACGGCGCCACCCAGTGACGGCCGTGCGCCACCTTCGCGCACATCGAGCCTTGAGCCGCTGGCCACTGGCTGCGACAGCCGGCGAGTTGCTTCGCTCGAGCAGCATCACGCGCTGGTGGCACGATCAGGCCGACGGGATCACCAACGCCGCGCTCCCCACGCGATTTCCTCCCCTGGAATGGGGGTTCGTGCCACTGAGGGCCCCGGAATGGGTCTCAGAAGAAGCCGTGAGCGCAACACGCGCAGTGCTGAGCCGCACCGCACAGACCGCCCAGCCCCTGGCTCCAGACCGCGGCCAACACCAGTTCCTGCACGCCCTGCGATCAAGCGGCCCTGCGTATGCACAGTTGGCCCGCGTATACGCCGAGGCCGGAGTACAACTGCACGTCCCCTACCTGGACGACCGCACGGTCGAGGCGGCACTGAGCGTGCGCCTGCACGAGCGGATCACCCCTTGGCAGTACAAGCCCCTGCTGGCGGCATCGATGCGCGGGATCGTGCCGGACAAGATCCTCGGCCGCCAGACCAAGGGGGAATTCAGTGAGGACGTACGCGTAGGGCTGCGCCGCCATCTGCCCGCCATGCTGAGAATGTTCGACGATTCAGCCCTGGCCGATCGCGGCTTGATCAACGTTGACGTACTGCAACGGACGCTGCTCGCCCCGCAGCCCGACTCGTCTCGTCACCTCGCGCTGGAGCGCCTGGTGGGCTGCGAAACATGGCTCCGCGGGGTGACCACGATGAAGTCTCGGAGGAGTGCCGATGTCCGTGTTCCTGCATCGTGACGTGGCGTTGACCGACACCGACGACGGGGTGGTGCTGCTGCAGCAGCGCACCGGACGGTACTGGCAGCTCAACCGCACCGGGGCCGGCGTCCTGACCCGGCTTCTTGCCGGGGAACACGCCGGCAATGTGGCCTCGGAGCTGGCAGCCCGTCACGGGCTCAGCCGCGAACGAGTGCACAACGACATCACCACACTGATAGACCAACTCCGCACTGCCCGACTGGTGGAGGCGCCATGAGCTCGCCAGTGGCGATGCCCGAACGACAGAGGCTTCCTGTGCGCCGGTGCCTTGTCCCCTTGACTGCCGTAGGCTGCGCCCGGATCCTGGCCAAGTTGAGCCCGGCCCGACTGCGATCGATCATGCGGTTTCTGAGGCGGGGTGCGACGGGGGCCACAGCGGAACAGGCCCTTCGTGCCCGGAATACCGTCACGGCCGTGAGTGTGCGGTGTGCCGGGCAGGGATGCCTGCAGCGATCAATCGCGGTTGCGCTACTGTGCCGCGCCAGGGGGGTGTGGCCCACATGGTGTACTGGCGTACGGACGAATCCCTTCGCCGCCCATGCCTGGGTCGAAGTCGATGGCCAGCCCATCGGCGAGCACTACCCGGCCGGTCATTTCCGCCCCCTGCTGACCATCCCCCCACACGTCAGCAACGCACGACATGGTGCTAACCGTTGACCTGGACGGCGCTCTGTTCACCGTCACCGCGGCTGTTGCCTCAGCCGGTCCCCGGGCATCTGCCCTGTGATCGGCCGTGCAGCGGCAGGCAAGATCCGGCGCTCTGTGTCGGAGGACGGCGGAGGCCCACCGTGTTGAGGGCAATCGCAGACGTTCTTCGAACCATCGGCGGAGCAATCGCTACCGCTCACGGACACCACTGACAGGCCAGTCGCGCGGTGACGTGCTTACCGCCCCAAAGCCCAAGCCCGGCTGGTACCCCCGTCCAGCCGGGCTTGCGTCTGCCCGGCCGTATCGGTCCTGTTCGACACCGCGAGCAACTGGATCACTCGTCACGTATCTCTCCCGCACTCCGCGTCCGGCCCTGCCCCTGTGCCGCTCGTACCAGTCGGACTGGTACGAGCGGCACGTTCGTGTGGCCGCAGTAGTCGGACGGGCATCCGGTGGCGGCTTGGGCTCACCTTGGCTGGACCTCTACCGGAGGGGGCTGGCAACGGCCGCCGGAAGCAGAGCCGGAAGCGCCGGAGCACCCGTATATCTCGCCGTCAAGTTTCTTGACGTCAAGATTGATGTGCGGCAGGCTTCCGTCATGTATCTCGACGTCGAGATACATGGACGGTGGACGCGGTCGAAGACGGGGGACTGGGATGCGGCGCGGCGGGCGGATCCGGAAGGCGCGGCAGGGGGACGGCGGTCTGCTGGCGCAACTGCGCCGGCCGCCCGGCGGCCGTGACGCGCGGATCATGCTGCTCACCCAGGCGCTGGACCGAGCGGGCACCGGCGTGTGGGCCGCGTCCTCCGTCCTCTACTTCACCTTCGTCGTCGGCCTCGACGCCGGGCAGCTGGGCCTGCTGCTGGGTGCGGCCGGGGTGGCGGGCATCGCCGGATCGCCGCTGGCGGGCCACCTCGCCGACCGCTTCCAGGTGCGCACCCTGCTGATCGGCTGCCACCTCGTCCGCCTCGGGGCCCTCTGCGTGCTGCTGGTGGTCACCGACTTCGGCCCGCTGCTGCTCCTGTTCGCCGTCACCCACCTCGGGGACCGGGCCGCCAAGACGCTGGAGATGCTCTTCGCCACCCGCGTCGCGGGCGAGCGGCGCTCCACCTACCAGGCCCTGTCGCGCAGTTCGGCGAACGCCGGATACGCCCTCGGCGCGGGCCTCGCCGCCATCGGACTGGCCGTCGGCACCCGCGGCGCCTACCAGGTGCTGATCCTGGCCAACGCCCTGTCGTTCCTCGTGGCCGCGGCCCTGGTCTGGCGCACCCGGGAGCCGGACGGCCGCGGGCTCGTGGTCGCCAGGCCCGGAGCGCAGGAGGGCGCACCGGCGGCCGGGCCCAGCCCCTGGCGGGACCGCGGCTACCTGCGGTTCGTCCTGCTGGACATCCCGATGAACCTGGACGACTCGATCCTCGGCGTCGGGGTGCCGCTGTGGCTCGTCGGCCACACCACGGCCCCGCACGCCCTGATCCCGGCCTTCCTGGTCATCAACACCGTGCTCGTCGTCGCCCTGCAGCTACGGGTGTCGGCGCGGGTCCGGGACGCCCGCCAGGCGGCGGGCGCGGTCGCCCTGTACGGCCTGACGACGCTCGCCTGCTGCGTCTGCCTGGCCGCCGCCCCCGCCGGCGGGGCCTGGGCCGCCTCGGTGGTCCTGCTCGCCGCGGCCGTGCTGGCCACCGCGGCCGAGCTGATGCGCTCGGTGAGCTCCTGGGAACTGGCGGTCTCCCTCGCGCCCCGGGAGGCGCGCGCCTCGTACCTCGGGGCGGCCGGCATGGCCCAGTCCGTCCAGAAATCCGCGGGTCCGCTGCTGCTCACCGGCGCGGTGATGGCGGCCGGCCCGGTCGGCTGGCTGGCCCTCGGAGCGGGGGTGGCGGGCCTGTCCCTCGTCCAACGCCGCGCTTCCCTCAGGCGGTTGGACCGCCTGAGTGCCGCACCCGAGTCCGTGACGGCCTAGGTGCCGGGCTTGCGCCCGTACACGTAGACGTCCTCGCCCTGCCCCAGCAGGTTCCAGTACGCCTTGGCGTCGGCGGAGCGCATGTTCACGCACCCGCCCGAACCGGGCGGGTTCCACATGCTCTTGGTGGTCGAGTGGAACGCGATGCCGCCGTCGAAGAACTGCGCGTACGGCATCGAGACGTTGTAGAGCGTCGACCAGTGATCGATGTTCCGGTAGTAGATCTTCTTCAGGCCGGTGCGGGTCTCCGTGCCGTCCTTGCCGGTGCGGACCGGGACGGGCCCGTACTTCAGGGTGGCGCCGTCCTGGATCCAGCTGAGCTGCCGCGTCAGGTCCACGCAGGCGATCCGCCCCCGGTTCACCGGGCAGTCACCCGCCCTGTTCGGGGTGGTGCCGGCCGCCCGTTGGGCCAGCATCGTGCTCATCGTCTGCCAGGTCAGCGGCCCGGCGTAGCCCTGGGTCGGGGTGATCCCGTGGGTCGCCTGGAAGGAGCGGATCGCCGTGCAGTCGGCCGCCGACTGCTTCCCGTCCACCGGCCGGCCGAGGAACTGCTCGACCTGCCGCTGGTACGGCCCGGTGGTGAGGTTGCAGGAGGCGGCGGCCTGCGCCGCCCCACCTCCCGTGACCACCACCGGCAGCGCGAGCGCGACCGCCCCGCCCAACACCGCCGCCCGCGCCCCGAACCTCGTACCCATCCGGTCCTCCCCTGCTCGCACAGCACGTCCTCCGTGTTGAATGCCCGGAAAACAAGCAGGGGTTGCCTACGGCGGGGGCGTAGTTTTCGTCAGCGTGCGCCCATGGCCGAAGCCGGCATCCGCCGCTCCGCGCGCGCCGCGTGGGACCCGTACAGGGTGATCGACACGACCCCGAGCACCGCCAACAGCGCGATGCCGACCGTGGCCGCCCATCCGGCCCCGTGGTAGGCCAGGGCGCCCAGGGTGCCGCCCGCGCTGGAGCCGAGGTAGTACGCCGACTGGTAGAGCGCGGAAGCCTGCGCCCGGCCCGTCTTCGCCGTCCGGCTCACCGCGGCGGAGGCCACCGCGTGCCCCGCGAAGAAGCCAGCGGTGATCAGGACCAGCCCGGGCACGATCAGTGCCAGGGAGTCGGACAGCGACAGCAGCAGCCCGAGCGCCGTGGTCGTCACGGCCAGGTACAGCGCGCCGCGCCGCCCGGCGCGGGCGACCAGCTTGCCGGCGGCGGCCGAGGAGACCGTACCGACCAGGTAGATCAGGAAGATCGACCCGACCACGCCCTGGCCGAGCGAGAACGGCTCGTCCACCAGCCGGTAGCCGATCACGGTGTAGACCGCGCCGAAGACCGTCATGAACAGTGCGCCGATCCCGTACAGGCGCAGCAGCAGCGGATCGCGCAGATGACCGGCGACGGTACGGCCCACCGCGCGCGGGTTCAGCGACGCCGGGCGGAAGAACCGCGCCCGGGGCAGCAGCACCAGGAAGGCCACGGCGCACGCCAGCGCCATCAGGGCGACGGCCAGCAGGCCCACCCGCCAGCCCCACAGCTGCGCGGCCCAGCCGGTGACGAGCCGGCCGCTCATGCCGCCGATGGAGTTGCCCGCCACGAACAGGCCGATCGCGGCCACCAGGGCCTTCGGCTTGACCTCCTCCGCCAGGTACGCCATCGCGGAGGCCGGGATCCCGGCGATCGCCGCGCCCTGGACGGCGCGCAGCGCCACCAGCCACTCCACGTTCGGCGCGAACGGCACCAGCAGGCCGACGCCGACGGCGATCACCATCGAGTACGTCATCATCCGGGTGCGGCCGAACCGCTCGGACAGTGCGCTCAGCGGGAGGACGAACAGTGCGAGCGCGCCGGTGGCCGCGGACACCGTCCAACTGGCCCGGCCCGCCGTCACCCCGAAGTCGGCGGAGATCGCGGGCAACAGCGCCTGGGTGGAGTAGAGGAGGGCGAACGTCGCGAGTCCGGCGGCGAAGAGCGCGAGGCTCATCCGGCGGTAGCCGGGGCGGCCGGGGGAGAGGGGCTGCGGTGCGAGGGACGACGGGGTGGAGGCACCCGGGATGACGGGTGCCCCGGTATGAACGGGAGGCATGCTTCGACGGTAGGCCTGTCGTTTTCATGCGTCCAATGCATGGAATCGCGATAATCGATCCACTGATGCATCAACCCAGCTCAGAGGCGTGGATGTCGATGAACCGTTACGTAGAAGACATGGCTGTGACAACTTTGCTCGCGCCGCGGCTGGCGTATTTCGTCGCCGTCGCCCGCCACGAGCACGTCACCCGGGCCGCCCACGAACTGGGCGTCCCGCAGTCCACCCTGTCCCGGGCCATGGTCCGCCTCGAACAGGACCTCGGCGTCACGCTGTTCGCCCGCAAGGGCCGTACGGTCGCCCTCACCACGGCCGGCCGCACCTTCCTGGCCTCGGCCGAGCAGGCCCTCACGGAGATCGACCGCGCCGCCGAATCCGTACAGCAGGACGCCGATCCGGCGGCCGGCAAGGTGGCCTTCGGCTTCCTGCACACCCTCGGGTCCGAGACGGTACCCGGCCTCATCCGCGCCTTCCGCGCCGACCACCCGCGCATCCGCTTCTCCCTCGTCCAGAACTACGGCGAGGCCATGTTGGAGAAGCTGCGGGCCGGCGAACTCGACCTGTGCCTGACCTCGCCGCTGCCGGACGCCCCCGACCTGGTCGCCCGGCGCCTCGACGAACAGCGGTTGCGGCTGGTGGTCCCGGACGACCACCGGCTCGCGACCCGCAAGCGCATCCGCCTCGCCGAGGCCGCCGAGGAAACCTTCGTCACCCTGGAGCCCGGCTACGGCATGCGCCGCATCACCGACGCCCTGTGCGCGGAGGCCGGGTTCACCCCGAAGATCGCCTTCGAGGGCGAGGAGGCCGAGACCCTGCGCGGCCTGGTCGCCGCCGGTCTCGGCGTGGCCCTCCTGCCGCCCCCGGCCGTGGCCCGCCCCGGCGTGGTCGAGCTGACGGTCACCGCCCCGCGCGCCGTCCGCGAGATCGGCCTCGCCTGGCTCGACGGCCACCCCGACACCCCGCCGGTGGCGGAGTTCAAGCGCTTCCTCCTCTCCCGCCGCGGCCGCCTGATCCCCGAACTGGAACCCCTGCCCTAAGACGGGTCCGCAAAGTCCCGCCTGCCCCGCGACGCCCGGCACCGCACCGCCACGCCGTGAACGGACCTGCCGCTCCCGGCCAGGCCGGGTACGCACGGGCATTCAGCCGGCCTACCAGATCGCCACCGTCTAGCTGGCAGGACCGAACCTCGGTGCCATCCACATCTGGTCAGCCAGGGAATCCGAAAGGAGCGGCTTGCCGTCGAGCTTCCCGGAGGCTGCCCGGTCACGCGCTTCTGCGTCGTCGACCCGCCTGAGCAGCGCGTACGTGAGCAGGTCCTGGTACGGCTTGTACTGGAGCTGCAGCGGTGGCGCCATGTCGTCGAAGGACGCGGCGAACGCCCGTGGAGACCGTGCCAGTTCCCGCAGTACCCGGTCCGCTGCGCCGTCGCCGCCGAGGCCGGGCGCCAGGGCTGCGCAGACCCGAACGCCTTCGTGCGGGTCGGTCAGCCATGGGCGCGTGTCGCCGCCGAGGCGGCCGATGGTGATCAGAATGGTTGCCAGCTCGTGCGAGCATGCGGCGGCGGCCCGGGCCATCGACGTCAACTGCACCAGCAGCGCCGGACGTTGCGACGAGGTCGAGGGGTGCCGGGCCAGCGCCCCGACGGCGGCCGCCGCACAGGCCCTGCGGTTGCCACGTTCCGAGGCGAGGTGTGGCAGCGTCCGCCGCAGAAGCGAGGGAGCCAGGTCGAAACAGGCGAGTGCCGCCTGATCGAGGACGAGTTCGCCCAGCTCCGTGCAGTCCTGCCACATCCGGTCCCGGGCATCGACATCGGCTGACAGGTATCGGGTGGTCCAGGCCCGCAGCTCCGGGGCACGGTTCTCGACCCGAGCGCGGATCTCCGCAGCCCGGTCGCCGAGGTCGGCGGCGACGCCGACCGCATGCAGGTAGGCGAGCATGGCGTCCGGCATGGAGGGATCGTCGGGCCACGGCAACGGATCGTCCAGCAGTTCGGCGACGAGCAGCGCGGTGGGCGCCGTCGACGGCCAGGCCTTGCCCTCGCGGCGGAGCGTCGTCGACCAGAGGTGCGCGTACCCCTCGACGAAAGCCGCTGCATCGTCGTCAAGGAGCGCTGCCAGATGCCGCGGCGTATCGCAGGCGGGCCCGAGGGCATGGAACAGTCCGGACCAGTCCACGTCTTCCGTGCGATCAACCACGACGGGATGGTGTCACGACGGCCCGAGCCGACGAGCACCGGGCGGACGGCCCGGCCGGGCCACCGCCCGAAAACTGATGGCAGGCCGCGGCTGCGGCGCGCAGGATTGCGGGACCGTCGGGGTCGAGGGGGAGGTTGTGTGGACGTGTTCGCGTGCGCCGGGTGCGGTGCGGAGCTGACGGCGCCGGTCTCCAGGGTCGCCCTTCCCGTCCACACCTACTACGGGGCGTGGGAGGAACTGCATCCCCCGCTGATGGAGCCGGCGACGTACGCCGTCGAACCCTGGCCCACCGGACCGCCCTGGCGGTCGTGGGGCGAGGTCGGGGAGGAACGGGCGGCCGAGCAGGGGGTGTTCCTGCCGCAGTCGGTGTCGTTCGGGTCGCGGGGCAGGATCGTCCTCGCGCCCGGCGACTCCCGGCGCATGGTCTTCGTCCCCGAGAAGTGTGCGGGCTACTGCATGGGCATCGACGGGCGTGACGGCCCCAACCTGGCGTGCGAGCACTGCGGGCGCGCGGTGGCGACGCGGATGGACGACTGCGGGCTGTGGCAGACGGTGTGGCTGGAGCCCGACGCGGTCCGCCGCCTCCCCTCGGGCAGCCCCGCGGTCCCGGTCCCCGACTGGGACGAGCTGGACCTGGAGTCGTACGCCGTGGCGCCCGTCGAACTCGACGGTTCCTGGAGCCGCCGCTGGGAGGCCGCGGTCCCGGTCGCCCTCGCGCACCTGGTGGTGGCCTGCGAAGGCCGCCCGGTGGCGCTGCCCGGCCCCCTCGCCGAGTTGCTCGGCGACGCCGTCGCCGGCTACCTGCCCGCCGGGCCCCCGGTCCTCACCGCGCGCCTCGCCGGGCCCGGGACGCCCGCGCACCGCCGCGGCGGTGACGTCCTCCTCGTGCCCCGCCATCCGATCACGGGGGAGCCGTGGCGGCCCCCGAACGGCACGGCGCCGATGGTCCCGCTGGACATCGCGGTCTGGGCCCGGCTCGTCCTCCCGGGCGAGACTTCGCCGCTGCCCGCGTCCGGCACGCTGCCGGAAGGCGTCCTGCGTGACGACTACCCCCTGCCGCTGCACCCGCGGGGCGGGTTCCTGCCCCACGGCCGAGCCTTCCAGGACACCCTGGCGCGCCTCCCCGGCATCCGCCGCCCGGAGCTGCGCGCCTACTACGACCGGTACGCCAGGACCTAGCTGGGGCCGCCCGGGTCCGGCGGGGCCGGGGGCGGGGGTGTGGGTGGGGCGGGGGGTGTGGAGAGCAAGTAGCCCGCCTGGAAGCGGGACTTGGCGCCGACCGCGCGCATGATCTCGGCGATGTGGCGCTGGCAGGTCCGCTCCGACATGCCCAGGCGACGCGCGATCACCTTGTCCTCCAGTCCCTCCGACAGCAGCCGGACGATCGTCTGCCGCAGCTCGTCCGAGATCGACCGGGCCGCCTCCGGGCTCACCGACGTGGGGAAGGGCTCCGCACCCACCCAGGAGCGCTCGAAGGCCGTCGTCATGAAGTGCACGACGCTCGGCTCCCGCACCACCAGGGCCGCCCCGTTGCGGTCCGGCACCGCCATCACGCCCGTGTGTTCGTCGAAGATCAGCATCCGCATCAGCCCGTCGCCCAGGGTCCGCACCTGGGCGCCCAGCGCCGTCACCCGCTCGACGTACGCCGCCGTGGGCCGTGAGTAGCGTGCCGTGTGCTGGTAGATCGTGCGCATCCGGACCCCGCGGGTCAGCAGCGACTCGTCCCGCCCGATCGACTCCTCCAGCGTCTCCAGCGGGCGGCCCCCGCCCGGCTGCGAGGTCAGCAGCTCCCGCCCGCACGCCGCGACCAGCTCCGCGATCAGTCCCCTTACCGCCCCGAGGTCCGTGACCAGCTCCAGCCGGCCCGATCCACTGAGGTCCCGCTGCGCGGTCCCCGCCTCGTACGCGGGCACCAGGGCCTCCAGCCGCCCGCGCAGCCGGTCCATTTCGTCGTGGGTCTCCCGTACGAGCAGGGCCAGCGGGGCCAGGGCCCGGGCGGCCGCGGCGCGGGGGGCCACTGCGCTCCAGCGGTCCGGTGCGTCGCCCGGGGCCCGCTGGAGCAGGTGCGCGGCGGCCAGCTCGGTGATCGCCGCGGCCGCGCGCACGCCCAGGGCCCCGGTGGCCTCGCACAGGTCAAAGGCGTGCCGCTCGACGGCGTACGCGTACAGGCGCCGGGCGGCGGGGCTCAACTCCCCGGTCGCTGCGGCCGGCCCGGATTCCTCGGCAGGCATATGCGTATGCGTCCCGAGATATCCATGTTTATAAACCCCTCGTGTTCCCGCAAGGCGGCAAGACGACGCCTGGACGGCCGCCGTCGGCATATGCCGAAGCGGCACAGTGGTCAGCACGGCGTGAGGGGGAAGCGCGGTATGCGGCAGCGGACACCCAGGCGAGGACGGGGGCCCGTGTCCTGCTGAGCCCGCGGCCCGCCGTAGTGGTCGCGCCGGATCCGTCGGTGCCATCCGACCGTGAGGGGGCGGAGCGGCGGGTACGGACGGTCTGGCGCGACCTCGAAGGACGCGACCTCGAAGCGTGCGAGATCGAGCGTGCGACCTCGAAGCGTGCGGGCCCGTCAGCCGGCGGCCGGCTTCGCGTAGTCGCTGTAGCCGGTCCAGTCCAGCGCAACGCACGGCTCGTCACCCAGGACCCAGGCGTCGTGCCCGGGGGCGATCTGGATGAAGTCGCCCGGGCCGATCTCGCCGCTCTCCCCGTCATCCATGACGATCTTCATCCGGCCGCTCACGACGTACCCGGTGTGGGCGGAGAGGCAGCTGTCCGTGCCGGCCAGCGGCTTGATGTGCAGCGACCAGCGCCAGCCGGGCTCGAAGACCGCGCGCCCGACCGCCCCGCCCTCGGTGTTGAACAGGTCCAGCCTGCCGGTGCCGGCCTCGAAGGGCCGCGTCTCGTCGGGCTCGTCGAAGTTCCTGTGGAGCAATCCGCCCATGACCGGTCGCCTCCGGGAGTCGAGCAGCGCCCCGAGTCCACTTCCCACGATACGCGTGCCGCGCCGCGCCGCGCCCGTGGATCACCGCCTCAGCGACCTCCCGAAGCCCGAGGCCAGCGGCATCCGCAACCCCAGTGGCGGGGGCGCGGCCAGGGCGTCCGTCACCGGCCGCGAGTACCGTCCGGAACAGACCGCGCCCAGGACGAAGTCCACGGCCAGCGCCACCACTTCCGGCTGGTGCTCGCGCAGTCCGTGCCCGTCCGAATGCACCTCGAAGCGGCACGTCGACCGGTTCGCCTTCTTCGCGCGCGCCGCCAGCCGAAAGGAGGCCTCCGGGTCGCTGCGCGCGTCGTTGGTGCCGTGCACGATCAACACCTGCCGCCCCGACAGCTGTTTCACCGGTTCGGGGCAGTCGACCCGGGCCACCGCTCCTAAGCAAGGGGCGATCGCTACGACCGAGTTGACGGCCCCGTGTCCCGCCGCCCGCAGGGCGGCCAGGCCCCCCGCGTCATAGCCGACCAGGCACACCGGCACGTCCCCGTACCGCCGCACCGCCTCGTCCGCGGCCCACCCGGCCTGCTCCTCCCGGGCGGCGTCCCCGCCGTGGATGACCAGGTGCGTGACCAGCCCCTCCGCCCCGCCCGCCCGGGCCAGCGCCCGCGCGAGCGGACGCACGGGACCCGGCGAGAACCTGGAGGCCCCGGGAAGCAGGAGCACCACCCCGTTGACCGTGCTTTCCGACGAACCCGAGCCGGTTCTCGCGCCGGCCGCCCGCCCCAGGCGGGCCCCGCGCGCCGGCGGCGCATGCTGTGCCATGGCGGAACAGTCTCAGACCTTCAGGTGTACGCCATCCGTCCGCGCGGTCTCTGTTACATATCGACGCCCGCCGGGGACATTCCGCTCTACGCGCGTAGGAGTAGAGTGCGCAGATGACGAGCGAGACCCCCAACCTGCCGACCCCGGATCAGATCCGTCGTTCCCCGAAGGTGCTGCTGCACGATCACCTCGACGGTGGACTGCGTCCCGGGACCATCATCGAGCTGGCCCGCGAGGTCGGCTACGAGAACCTCCCCGAGACCGACGCCGACAAGCTCGGCATCTGGTTCCGCGAGGCCGCCGACTCCGGTTCCCTGCCGCGCTACCTGGAGACCTTCGCGCACACCTGCGCGGTCATGCAGACGAAGGCCGCCCTCTTCCGGGTCGCCGCCGAGTGCGCCGAGGACCTGGCCGAGGACGGCGTCGTGTACGCCGAGATCCGCTACGCGCCCGAGCAGCACCTGGAAGCCGGCCTGACCCTCGAAGAGGTCGTCGAGGCCGTGAACGACGGCTTCCGTGAGGGCGAGCGCCGCGCGAAGGCCAACGGCCACCGCATCCGCGTCGGCGCCCTGCTGACCGCGATGCGCCACGCCGCCCGCGCGCTGGAGATCGCCGAACTGGCCAACCGCTACCGCGACAACGGCGTGGTCGGCTTCGACATCGCCGGCGCCGAGGCCGGGTTCCCTCCCACCCGCCACCTCGACGCCTTCGAGTACCTCAAGCGCGAGAACAACCACTTCACCATCCACGCGGGCGAGGCCTTCGGCCTGCCGTCGATCTGGCAGGCCCTGCAGTGGTGCGGCGCCGACCGCCTCGGTCACGGCGTGAAGATCATCGACGACATCGAGGTCGCCGAGGACGGTTCCGTGACCCTGGGTCGCCTGGCCTCGTACGTCCGGGACAAGCGCATCCCCCTGGAGATGTGCCCGACCTCGAACCTGCAGACCGCCGCGGCCGCCTCGTATGCCGAGCACCCGATCGGTCTGCTGCGCAAGCTGCACTTCAGGCTCACGGTCAACACGGACAACCGCCTGATGAGCGGCACCAGCATGAGCCGCGAGTTCGAGCACCTGGTCGACACCTTCGGCTACACCCTCGACGACATGCAGTGGTTCACCGTCAATGCGATGAAGTCCGCGTTCATTCCTTTCGATGAACGACTGGCCATGATCAATGAAGTGATCAAGCCCGGTTATGCGGAGCTGAAGTCGGAATGGCTGTTCCAGCAGACCGCTTCCACCAGCGGTTCCGTCTCGGCCTAGGCCACGGCTTGACCTAGCGAGAGCGCCCGGGAGGGAGAATTCCCGGGCGCTTTCTCGTATTTAAGGATGTTTGCGGACGGGGGTTTGAAGTGACTAGTTTGCGGAGCCGCTCAATTCCCCGTCGCAAGGACAACTCTTCATGAAGAAGTCAGCTGCCAAGACCCTCGGTACCGCCGTTCTCGGTGTCGCGTTCGCTGCGGTCGCCGCCGGTACCGCCTCCGCCGCCGTTCCGGCGGTCGGCCTCACCGACGCGCTGGGCTCCGCCGCGGGCATGCTCCAGGGCGCCACCAGCCAGCAGCAGGTGGGCGGCGAGGCTCAGCAGTCGAGCGACCCCACCAGCCAGATCACCGGAGCCCTGACCCCGCTGACCGGCGCCCTGAACGGCCTCGGCAGCTGAGACTGCTGCCGCTGCGACGCGTACACGTGTGCGGTGGGTGCATGCCCTTTCGACCGGGTATGTGTCCCGCCGCGCCGTGTGCCACGATCGCCACCAACTGCCCGCCGACGTCTTGGGTATGAGGTTCTCGGTCATGCGCATGAAGGCACGAGCGACGATGGTCGCGCTGGTCCCCACCCTGCTGTTCGCGGCCGTGGGGTGCAGCAGTACGCACACCCCCGCGACGGACAAGGCCCCCGATCCCCAGGGCTCCGCCGGCAGCGCCTCCGCCGCGCCCGTAGCCCCCGCGCCGGCCGGCACGGCGACGGGAGCGGCCGCGCCGAAGACCGGTGGCAGCAGGCTTGAGCGGTCCGCGCTGGCACAGGGCGACCTGCCCGGCTACCAGGTGTCCGCCCAGGGCAAGAACCCCAATGCCCCGGACGGCCAGCCGCAGGCCGACAAGAAGGCCTGCCAGCCGCTGGCCGACATCATGGGCGACGAGCCGGACCCGTCCGCGCGCGAGACCCTCAGCCGTGGCATCGGCTCCCAGAAGCAGGTCGGGCTGGCCGTCTCCGCCTCCGTCAGCTCCTACTCCGCCAGCGACGCCAAGGCGCTGATCGCCCGGCTCAAGGCCGCCGTCGCCGCCTGCGGTACGGGCTTCTCCGCCAAGATCGAGAAGCAGACCGGCGCCTACCGCGAGGTGCGCCCCGCCGACTTCCGCGCGGGCGGCGACGAGAGCGTCAGCTGGACCATGACCGCCGCCGCCGAGGGCGTGTCGGCGCAGGTCCACCTGGTCGTCGTACGCGAGGGCGACACCGTCGTGCGACTGATGGCCCTCAACGTCGCGGCGGCCCAGCAGAAGGCGCAGGTGCCGCAGGAAGTGGCCGACAAGCAGCTGGAGAAGATCCACAAGGTCCAGCAGGCCGGCTGACCGGTCGACCGGACGACCGGACGACCCGCCGGCCGCCGGACTACCAGGCGGCCGAAGCGGACTTCTCGTTCGGCAGCAGGACCCACAGCGCGATGTAGATCAGGAACTGCGGGCCGGGCAGCAGGCACGAGACGACGAAAATGGCGCGCATCGCGTTCGTGGAAATTCCGAAACGCCGCGCCAGTCCGGCGCAGACTCCGCCGATCCAGCGGCCGTCACGGGGGCGGACCAGGGCGCTCATAAGACTCTCCTTCGTCGGTACCGCTTTCTGCGATGACTCAATACTCCCGCTGGACCGCCGACAGGACGTCGGTCCAGGGGCCGAGCCCGACCCTGGAAATCTTCGGGGTATCCCCCTGATAAACGGTGTGTGAGCGCCTCAGCCGGGACCGCAGCGCCGGTACGACGGCCACGTGCGCGAGCACCACGCCGACGGTGTTCAGCAGTACCGAGTCCACGTCCACGACCTGCCCCGGAACCGCGGTCTGAAGCATCTCGATGCACACCGAGACCAGCGCACCCGCGGCAGCCGTCCGGACCAGCGAGGACCACGCGGACAGGGCCGACGGCGCGAGCCGTCCGCTGATCAACGGCACCAACACACCGAGCGGGGCCAGCAGCGCGAGCCCTTCGCCGATCTGCCGGGCGGCCTCCAGCGGGCCGAGGGCCAGGTCCGCCGTGATCCCCTCCAGCGGACTCAGATTGGCCGCAGCGGCCCAGGGCACGTCCAGCGGCCGCAGAGTCAACCAGCCGACGACCACGAAATGGGCGGCGAGCAGGACCCCGGCCAGGAGTCGGAGACGGAGGTGGATCGCGGTGGCGGCGCTTTCGCCGCCCTCTTGACGCTGCACACCTGCGAGGACGCATCACCCGGTAGCCCCGGTTCCGGCCCGGAGGGGGGTGTGGCGGGGAGCACCCGACCGCACCCGACGGGCTGCGGACCCGGCGTCCGGGCAGGTCAGCGCGTGGCGATGAGGACGATCAGGAGCAGCGCACCGACCAGGGCGGGCGCGATGATCTCGTACGACCAGCGCACGCGCACACTGCCCTGCGCGCCCGGGCGCGCGGCGTTCAGCTCGGCCAGCCCCTGGAGCTCGTCGACGATCCGGTCGGCGTTGGCCCGCATCGGTTCGGAGGCGGCGGAGGAGGTGCGGGACCGCGCGGCGGGGCCGCCCGAGCTGCCCGGGTCGCGGCGGTCGATCGCGTTGCGGCGCATCTGCTGCCGGTGGGCCTTCTTCCGTTCCCGCAGCGAGACCGGCACGGACCAGAGCTGGTACTTCGACCCCTCGGCCAGCACCTCGGCCGAGTAGCCGGCGCGCACCGCGTCCACGGCCGCCCAGGGCAACTCGATGATCCGGAAGGGGTTCCGCACGCGCATCCGGTTCTCGTTGGCGAAGACGGCCGGGCGGATCGTGAACGCGACGATCAGCGGTACGGCGCACAGCGCCACCGCCAGTCCGATCCACGGGGTGTTGCCGGAGCCCCGCAGTACCGCGTCGCCGCAGAGCCAGGCGATCAGCGCGAGCAGCAGTCCCCCCGAGACGATGCCCATGGAGGATCGGTAGACCCGGTCTGCGTACACCGGTTCGTCGGTCGGCTGCTGGCTGCTCATGGGGTCGATTCTGCCCCACGCCCCCTCAGCCCACGAGATCGGCGTACAGGATGATGTTGTCGGGCCGGTGGCCGTCGGTGAGCTCGCCGCCGCACGTGATGACGCGCAGTTCAGGGCGGGCGGTGTCCCCGTACACCTTGGCGGTCGGGAACTCCTTCTTCCCGACCTGCTCCAGCTCCCGGACGCGGAAGACGGCGGTGGTGCCGTCCGCCCGGGAGACGGTGATCTCCTCGCCGGTGCGCACGCGCGCGACGTCCCCCAGCACGGCCGGGCCGCGTGCGGTGTCGAAGTGGCCGATGAGCACGGCGGGACCGGTCTGGCCGGGCGTGACGCCCTTCGTGTACCAGCCGATCTTGTCGGCGTCGGTCACCGAGGGCACCTCGACGGTGCCGTCGGCGGCCAGCCCCAACCCCAGCACCGGGGAGGCGTCCACCCCGGCCGAGGGGATCCGTACGCGGACGGGCTCGGAGGCGGGCATCGGGCCCGCGGCCGGGGCCTCGGCCGGAGCGGCGGAGGCCGGGGTGACGTGCGGGGCGGGTGTCGGGCCCGCGGCGGGGGCGCCGCCGCAGCCGGTCAGGGCGGCGAGGGCGAGCGGGGCGAGCAGTGCGGTGGCGCGGAGGGCGGCGCGGGACATGCGGGGCTCCTGAACGGGGACCGGCGGGCCACCACGAGGATGGCCCGCCGAGGGGGTGTCCGGCCTGACCGGCAAGACACCCCGTGAAGGGTCGGGTGACGCGGGGGCCGCGCGGGGCGGCCGTTGGTCAGCCGTGGCTGCGGCGACGGCGCAGGATGGTCGCACCGAGCGCGGCGAAGACCGCGAGGAGGCCGGCGCCGGCCGCGACGGTGGTGCTGTTGTCGGTGTCCTCGGAGGCGATCTCGGCGCCCGCGGCGACGGATCCCTGGGGGACGACGGTGGTCTGGCCCACGGTCTGGGCGGAGACGTTCGTGGCGGTCACCGGCTTCGCGGTGGAGGGCTCGGGCTTCGCGGCGGAGGGCTCGGGCTTCGAGGCCGGGGTCTCCTCCGTGACCGGGTACTCGAGGGTGCAGCCCTTGGGGAGCGCGGGGAAGGTCTCGTAGCCGGAGGGGACGTTGTCGCCGCCCTGGGTCTTCCATTCGAAGACGGGCTTGGCGCCGCTCGGGTTGTTGATGCGGGAGAAGTAGTCCGGCGAACCCTTGGGGTTGGTGCGGGTGAGGGTCTGGGTCCAGGTGTCGGCGGGGTCGCTGCCGTGCATGACGACCTTGGGGCCCTTGGGGGACATGGTCAGGTCGGCCTGCAGGCCGGCGCCGAGATCGATCTGCTTCACCTTGGAGACGCAGGACGTGGACGCGTCGTCGTGGACCGGGTACTCGGGGGTGCAGCCCTTGGGGAGCGCGGGGAAGGTCTCGTAGCCGGAGGGGACGTTGTCGCCGCCCTGGGTCTTCCATTCGAAGACGGGCTTGGCGCCGCTCGGGTTGTTGATGCGGGAGAAGTAGTCCGGCGAACCCTTGGGGTTGGTGCGGGTGAGAGTCTGGGTCCAGGTGTCGGCGGGGTCGCTGCCGTGCATGACGACCTTGGGGCCCTTGGGGGACATGTTCAGGTCCGCCTGCATGCCGGCGCCGAGGTCGATCTGCTTGACCTTGGAGACGCAGTCGGCCGGGCCCGGCGTCCCCTCCGGCAGCGGGAAGGACTGGGTCTTGCCGTCCTTGGTCGCGGTGATGACGTGGCCCTTGCCGCTCTTGACCAGCTTCAGCTCCAGCCCGTTGGCCGAGATGGAGGGCCCGCCCGGGGTCAGGATCCCGAGGGAGCGCGTCGGGAAGGTGTTCGGCTCCCCCGAACCCAGGGCCAGGATCTCGGCCTCCGGGCCGTCGGCGGTGTGCCGCACCATCGCGGCGAACCCGGGTGCGATGTTGATCCGCGTGCCCGTTCCGTGGTCGTTGCCCGCGACGGACGCGGCGGGTCCGGCCTGCGGGGCGGTGGCCGCGTACGCGGTGCCCGCGATCGGGGCGAGGAGGGCACCGGCGAGGACGGCGGTGGCGATGGAGGCACGGAGGGCGGTACGCATAACGACTCCTGGAAGCGTTGTCTCGGGAAGGTGGAGGAGAGTCGCATGCCGCGGTTTTCTCTTTCGGTGAGAGCCGGTTGAGTGTCTGGCGGGCTGCTGAGAACAAAGTTACGGATCTTGTTCGCGCGGAAGATCTTGCTCCTGTCATCGCCTCGTAACAGAGAGTGGAGGTGTCGATTCCATAGCGGATCCGGAGGCGGGGGTGACAGGTCGCTACGCGCGTAGATATGCTCATCTGGTGACCATGCCCACCACCCTCACCGCATTCGCTGACGTGACGACGTCCGACAGTGCGCTGCGCCGCTTCCTGCACGGGCTGCCCGGCGTCGACGCTGTCGGCCTGGAGGCCCGCGCGGCCTCCCTCGGCACCCGTTCGATCAAGACGACGGCCAAGGCGTACGCCATCGACCTGGCTATCTCGATGATCGACCTGACGACGCTGGAAGGCGCGGACACCCCGGGCAAGGTCCGGGCGCTCTCCGCCAAGGCCGTCAATCCCGATCCGACCGACCGTACGACCCCGATGACGGCCGCCGTCTGTGTCTACCCCGACATGGTGGCCACGGCGAAGGCCGCGCTGAACGGTGCCGACGTCAAGATCGCCTCCGTCGCGACCGCCTTCCCGGCCGGCCGCGCCGCCCTGCCCGTCAAGCTCGCGGACACCCGTGACGCCGTCGCCGCCGGCGCCGACGAGATCGACATGGTCATCGACCGTGGCGCCTTCCTCGCAGGCCGCTACCTGGAGACGTACGAGCTGATCAAGGCCATCAAGGAGGCCTGCGTCCGCGAGGACGGCAGCGCCGCGCGCCTGAAGGTCATCTTCGAGACCGGTGAGCTGTCGACCTACGACAACATCCGCCGCGCCTCCTGGATCGGCATGCTGGCGGGCGCCGACTTCATCAAGACGTCGACCGGCAAGGTCGGGGTCAACGCCACTCCGGCGAACACCCTGCTCATGCTCGAAGCCGTACGCGACTTCCGCGCGCAGACTGGAATCCAGATCGGCGTGAAGCCGGCCGGCGGCATCCGCACCACCAAGGACGCGATCAAGTTCCTGGTCCTGGTCAACGAGACCGTGGGCGAGGACTGGCTGAGCAACCACTGGTTCCGCTTCGGCGCCTCCAGCCTGCTCAACGACCTGTTGATGCAGCGCCAGAAGCTGAGCACCGGCCGTTACTCCGGTCCCGACTACGTGACGGTGGACTGATCACCATGGCATCTGCATTCGAGTACGCACCGGCTCCCGAGTCCCGCTCGGTCGTCGACATCGCCCCTTCCTACGGGCTCTTCATCGACGGTGAGTTCACCGACGCCGCCGACGGCAAGGTCTTCAAGACCGTCTCGCCGAGCAGCGAAGAGGTCCTCGCCGAGGTCGCCCAGGCGGGCGCCGCCGACGTGGACCGCGCCGTCAAGGCCGCCCGCAAGGCCTTCGCCTCCTGGTCCGCGCTGCCGGGCTCCGAGCGCGCCAAGTACCTCTTCCGCATCGCCCGGATCATCCAGGAGCGCAGCCGCGAGCTCGCCGTCCTGGAGACCCTGGACAACGGAAAGCCGATCAAGGAGACCCGCGACGCGGACCTCCCCCTGGTCGCCGCGCACTTCTTCTACTACGCGGGCTGGGCCGACAAGCTCGACCACGCGGGCTACGGCCCGAACCCGCGCCCGCTCGGCGTGGCCGGCCAGGTCATCCCGTGGAACTTCCCGCTGCTGATGCTGGCCTGGAAGATCGCCCCGGCGCTCGCCACCGGCAACACCGTCGTGCTGAAGCCCGCCGAGACGACCCCCCTCTCCGCGCTGTTCTTCGCGGACATCTGCCGCCAGGCGGGCCTGCCCAAGGGCGTCGTCAACATCCTCACCGGCTACGGCGACGCGGGCGCGGCCCTCGTCGAGCACCCGGACGTCAACAAGGTCGCCTTCACCGGCTCGACCGCCGTGGGCAAGAAGATCGCCCGCCACGTCGCCGGCACCGACAAGAAGGTCACCCTGGAGCTGGGCGGCAAGGGCGCCAACATCGTCTTCGACGACGCCCCCATCGACCAGGCCGTCGAGGGCATCGTCAACGGCATCTTCTTCAACCAGGGCCAGGTCTGCTGCGCGGGCTCCCGCCTGCTGGTCCAGGAGTCGATCCACGACGAGCTGCTGGACTCCCTCAAGCGCCGCCTCTCCACGCTGCGCCTGGGCGACCCGCTCGACAAGAACACCGACATCGGCGCGATCAACTCCGCCGAGCAGCTCGCCCGGATCACCGCGCTCGCGGAGACCGGCGAGGCCGAGGGCGCCGAGCGCTGGTCCCCGGCGTGCGAGCTGCCGTCCTCCGGCTACTGGTTCGCCCCGACGCTCTTCACGAACGTCACCCAGGCGCACACCGTCGCCCGCGACGAGATCTTCGGCCCGGTGCTGTCCGTGCTGACCTTCCGTACGCCCGACGAGGCCGTCGCCAAGGCCAACAACAGCCAGTACGGCCTGTCCGCCGGCATCTGGACGGAGAAGGGCTCGCGCATCCTCGCGGTCGCGAACCAGCTCCGCGCCGGAGTCGTCTGGGCCAACACGTTCAACAAGTTCGACCCGACCTCGCCCTTCGGCGGCTACAAGGAGTCGGGCTTCGGCCGCGAGGGCGGCCGCCACGGCCTGGAGGGCTACCTCGATGTCTGATCAGTCAGCGGCGTCCCGCCTGCATGTCTTCAAGACCTACAAGCTGTACGTCGGGGGCAAGTTCCCCCGCTCCGAGAGCGGCCGGGTGTACGAAGTGACGGACTCCAAGGGCAAGTGGCTGGCCAACGCGCCCCTGTCCTCCCGCAAGGACGCGCGTGACGCGGTCGTCGCGGCCCGCAAGGCCTTCGGCGGCTGGTCGGGCGCGACCGCGTACAACCGCGGCCAGATCCTCTACCGCATCGCCGAGATGCTGGAGGGCCGCCGCGAGCAGTTCGTCCGCGAGGTCGGCGAGGCCGAGGGCCTGTCCAAGTCCAAGGCGGGCGCGGTCGTGGACGCGGCCATCGACCGCTGGGTCTGGTACGCGGGCTGGACCGACAAGATCGGCCAGATCGTGGGCGGGGCCAACCCGGTCGCGGGCCCGTTCTTCAACCTCTCCACCCCGGAGCCGACCGGTGTGGTCACGGTCGTCGCCCCGCAGGACTCGTCCTTCCTGGGTCTGGTCTCGGTGATCGCCCCGGTGATCGCGACGGGCAACACCGTCGTCGTCATCGCCAGCGAGAAGTCCCCGCTGCCGGCCCTGTCGCTGGGCGAGGTGCTCGCCACCTCCGATCTGCCCGGCGGCGTGGTCAACATCCTGTCCGGCAAGGCCGGCGAGATGGGCCCGCACCTGGCGTCGCACCAGGACGTCAACGCGATCGACCTGGCCGGGGCCGACGCGGCGCTGGCCAAGGAGCTGGAGGTCGCGGCGGCCGACAACCTCAAGCGCGTCCTTCGTCCACAGCCTGTGGACGACTGGAGCGCCGACCCGGGCACCTCCCGCATGACGGCGTTCCTGGAGACCAAGACCGTCTGGCACCCGACCGGGTCGCTGGGCGCGGGCGGCTCGTCCTACTAGTCCCGGGACGACCCCCGTACGAGACCGGCCCCGGCAGCGTCCCCCGCGCTGCCGGGGCCTCCCTCTTTATCGGGGGCTCGGTTCGCCTCCGGCGGCGCTGTTGTCGGCTCCAGGCGTGCGTGCGTCCTCGAAACCGCTCGTGCCTCGCGGTTCCTCCGGGCGCTCGCCCGCCTTCGCCGACGCGCCGCCTTCGGCTCACTCGCCGGGGGCAGGGGGCCAGGGGGTCAGCGGGGGGCCAGCGGGCCCAGGAGGGACGAGACCGCCGCCTCGGGGAGTTCACCCACCGACGGGCCCTGGGTGAGGATCCCCGTGACCGCCGTGGTGCCCACCGCGGGGAAGTCCGCGACCTTGGTGGCGACGCCGTTGTCCAGCGGGTCCACGCCGGTGTGGGCGAGCGGGTTCACCTTGAGGTTCGCGATCGGGTCGGTGACCCCGGCCACGGCGGCCGGAAGGTCGAGCTCGCCGGCGTGGGCGCCGCCCGCCGCCATCGCCAGGGCCGCGCCGGCCATCGAGACGGTCAGTCCGGCGGTGCGGAGCCGGTTCGGAAGGGAAGGGGCTGCGTGACGTGCCATGGAGATCCCGCCTGAGGTCGTGGTCGCGTGCGCACGCAGCGTAGTTGAGGTGTGTTCCTGGACACCAACCGGTCACCGGGAGGATCCCCTACCCGGGGGAATGGTTCAGACTGGTGTCCCGTGAGCTCCCCCTCTACTGCACCGACCCGCGTCGTCCTGCTGACCGGTCCGTCGGGCTCCGGAAAATCCTCGCTGGCCGCCCGCTCGGGGCTGCCCGTGCTGCGCCTCGACGACTTCTACAAGGAAGCCGACGACCCCACCCTTCCGCTGGTGGAGGGCAGTTCCGACATCGACTGGGACTCCCCGCTGTCCTGGGACGCGGACGCGGCGGTCGCCGCGATCGCCGAACTGTGCGCGGCGGGGCGGACCGACGTTCCCGTCTACGACATCGCGACGAGCTCTCGCACGGGCACCGAGAGCCTCGACATCGCCCGCACCCCGCTGTTCATCGCGGAGGGCATCTTCGCCGCCGACGTGGTCGCCCGCTGCCAGCAGCTCGGCCTCCTCGCGGACGCCATCTGCCTGCGGGGGCGCCCCTCGACGACCTTCCGCCGCCGGCTGGTCCGCGACCTGCGGGAAGGCCGCAAGTCGGTGCCGTTCCTGCTGCGCAGGGGCCTGCGGTTGATGCGCGCCGAACGCGGCATCGTGGCCCGCCACGTCGCCCTGGGCGCGCACGCCTGCGCCGGCGACGAGGCTCTCGGCCGCCTGGCGGCGGCCGCGGCGGGCCGGCACCGCACGGCGACCCCGGCGTAGCCGCCGGGAACCCCTCAGCGGCGGGACCAGCGGTCCGTCAGGGTGGTGATCGCGGCGGCGGCCCGGTCGAGGCCGCGGTCGTCGCCGCGCAGCGTCTTGTTCAGTTCGACGTGCAGGAAGCGGGACTGCCGGTCGGCGGCGGTCCGGCCCTGTTCGTTCTCCCGGCCGGCGAGCTTGCAGCGCGCGGAGTACGCCGTGCAGACCTCCAGGCCGTCGCTCCGCAGCGCGGCGGTCAGCCGTTCCGCGTCCGCGGCGGCGCTGTCGCCGGCGCCCGTGGAGACCACCGCGTCGCGCCCGCGGAACGACTCGTCGGCGAACCCGTGCAGCTGGACCCCCGGTAGGTTCCGCCGTGCCAGCTCCTCCACCACGCCGTGGAAGACCGAGTCGTCACGGTGCGCCACGTCCGCCGCCCCGTCCTCGCCCGCATCGCGGTGGGCGCCCGCGAGCACCAGCACCCCGCCGGGTGCGCCGCGCAGCACCCGCGCGCCCAGGAGCTCGGTGCGGGTGTCGGCGACGGGGTGGGGGACCTGGACCGACCAGCGTGCGGGCAGGTCGAGATCGACGTACACCCGGCCCCAGCCGCGGCTGGTGTGGCCCGATTCACTCACCCCGTCCGCCACCTCGGCGTACCGGCGTCCGCTGGCGGCGTCCGTGACGGTGCGGAGGGTGAAGTCGATCTCGGACAGGCCGGTCCGGGCCGCTTCCGGATCGCCGTCGAGCAGGCGGGCGAACGCCCTGGTGAACGCGAGTCGTTCCTGGTCCGTGGGGGTGCGGTAGCCCCCGCGCTCGCTGAAGCCGGCGGTGAAGCGGGCGATCCGCTGTTCCAGGTCGATGTCGGCGGTGCGCTGTGGAGCGGGGCCGGTCGGGCGGGTCGGCGGTGCGCTTCCTGAACTCGCCACCCAAAGCGTCAAACCGGCACAAAGGGCAATGAAAGCGCCGCACAGAACCGCAATCGTTACCCGCTTGGTCAGTGGAGCGCTCATAGTCATACGAAAATAACGGAGTGATGAGCTCCGCTTCCCGCCCCTCCGCTCTTCGTTCCGGATCGCCCGCCACCGAGCCCCGCCGACGGACCGGCTCACGCTGACCGGACGCACCGAGGCCCGCGCGGCAGTCCCCGCGCGCCCCGCAAGCCCAGATCATCACACTCCCTAGGCCGCACCGGCTCCAGGACAGAACGAAGAGGAGCCCGCGTTGGCCGCGTCGCGATCGAGGCGGCACCGGACCCGCCATCGGGCTGACATGTCGCTGCTGGGCGGCATCCGTCCGCCCATCGCAGCCCTGTCCGCCCTGCTGCTGGCCCTCGCCGCCCTCACCGCGTTCCAACTCGGACACGTGGGCCGGGAGCCCGTACCGCCGGCCGTCCTCACCTCCCAGCAGTACTTCGCCGAGGACGGCGCCATCGCCCTGCGCGCCTCCCTGGACGAGAGCATCACGGACATCGGCAGGACCGCCTCCCTGTTCAGCTCCGGCGAACCGGTCTCGCCCGACTCCGTGCTCGACAAGCTCGGCAGCGTCTACCAGAAGTGGCGCGGCACGGCCGTGATCGAGATCAAGTCGGGCCGTCTGGAGGCGCAGCGCGGCGAGAACCTCCCGCTGACCGCCCTCGACCTGACCGCGCTCGACGGGGAGTCCGGCCTCGCCCCCCGCATGGTCCGGCTGGAGAACGGCGAGACCCGCCTGCTCACCCTCGCCCTGCTGTCCTGGCCCGACCGCCCCCAGCAGCTCCTGGTCGCCTCCAGCAGCCTGAAGGTCCCGGGCATCAGCCTGGGCCGGTCCCGCGCCATCGCCGTCCTCGACTCCTTTGGCCAGGTCCTCGGCAGCGACGGCATCGGTGGTTCCGCGCAGGAGAAGAAGCAGCTCGGGAAGTTCGCGAAGACCGTCGCCCAGAAGGCCGGGCAGCACCCCCTCCAGGCCAAGGAGCCCGGCTCCGGCGGCTTCGCGGGCGTCAGCGGCAGCCTGCTCGGGGACTCCAAGGACGGTCACCGCTCCGTGGCCGGCTACGCGAAGCTCACCGGCTCGCAGCCCGGCGTGGGCACCGACGCGACCGCCCTCGGCCTCACCGTCGTCTCCTTCGTCTCCGTCGCCGAGGAACGCTCCGCCGCCGTCGACTCCTTCTTCTGGATCGCCGCGTCCGCCGCCCTCCTGGTGCTCGGAGCACTGGCCGTGGCCCTGCTCGTGACCACCGTGCAGCGCCCGCTGCTCCGGCTGTTCCTGGAGAGCCGCCGGATCGGCCGCGGCGACCTGCACCGGCCGGTCACCGTGCCGAAGTACGGCGAGGCCGCCCGCATCGGCGCCGCCCTCGACCGGCTGCGCCGGCAGCTCCGCGGCGAGCCCGTAGCGGAAACCGAGGGCCCCCGCCGGGGCCGCCGCGCCCGGATCGGGACCCGCGCCCTCCTCGCGGTGTGCGGGATCCTGCTCCTGGTGTGGTCGGCGCCGCTCCTGCTGACGCTCAACCGCGCGGGCGCCTCCGTCGCCGTACCCAAGACGATCGTTGAGGACCAGCGCGAACGCACCGACACCCTGGCCGACCGGGTACGCCGCGCCCTCAACGAAGGACACGCCGACCTCACCTCCGTCGCCTCCGTCATCAGCGACGGGACCACCCCGGCCGAGCTGACCAAACTGCTGGAACGTACCCGGACCCAGCATGGACGCTACGAATCCCTCTACGTCCTGAATGCCGCCGGCACCGTCCTGGCCCGCGCCGGCGGCACGCCCCACCACCCCGCCGGCAAGGGCCCCTCGAAGCAGCCCGTCACCCTCGTCGACAGCGGCAACCGGCCGGTCATCACCGAGTACGCCGAGGCTCCCGGCCTGGCCGGCGCCGCCGTGGTCGGCGAGCTGCGCATCGACTTCCTCAACGCCCTGCTCAAGCGGCCCGGCCTGGGCGAGGTCCGCGTCGTGGACGCGGAGCGCCGGGTGATCGGCGGCAACAACGGCTACCGGGCCTTCACGTCGCTCTCCGATGCCAAGCTCGACGCCCTCGTGAGCTCCGCCAACGACAAGAGCGGCGCGGACGGCAAGAGCGCCGCCGACGAGAAGTCGGACAAGGGACCGCGCGCCAAGAGCGCACTGCTCCGCGACGGCGGCGTCGTCATCGCCGCCGCGGCGCCGATGACCGGCGGCGGCGTGGCCCAGCCCCTGAACTGGACCGTCGTCACCTGGCAGCCGGCCAAGGGCCTGGAGATCCCCGCGTACACCACCCAGAACCGCACCGTCCTGGCCGGACTGCTCGGCCTCACGGGCGCCGTGGCCTGCCTCGGCTGGATCCACATCATCGTGGTGCGTCCGCTGCGCGACCTCGCCCGGCGCGCGGAGGCCATGGCCGACGGCGACCGCCGCACCGTCGTCTACCCGACCCACCACGACGAGGTCGGCGCCGTCACCCGCAGCCTCGAAGTTATCCGCCTACAGCTGCTGGAGCAGCGCAAGCGGGACGCCGCCGGCGGCACCACCGGCCGGACGCCGGGCCGTGCCACCCCGGCCGGAAGGAACTGATCCCGTGCTCTTCCTCTACTGCGTGCTGCTCTTCTGCTGCCTGGTCATGCTCGTCGCGGGCGTCGTCGAGCAGCGCCGGCACTACGCCAACCTCGCCCAGATACCGAACCGGGTGCTGGTCAACGGCATCCGCGGCAAGAGCTCCATCACCCGGCTGTGCGCGGGAGCCCTGCGCGGCGGCGGCCTGCTGACGGTCGCCAAGACCACCGGCACCGCGGCCCGCTTCATCCACCCGGACGCCACCGAGGAGCCCGTCTACCGGAAGTTCGGCATCGCCAACGTCGTCGAACAGATCGGCATCGTCCGGCGCGCCGCCGCCTACCGGCCGCACGCACTGGTCATGGAGTGCATGGCGGTCATGCCCGCACTCCAGGAGATCAACCAGTCGAAGCTGATCCAGTCGACCATCGGCGTCCTGTGCAACGTCCGCGAGGACCACGTCGCCGAGATGGGACCCACCCTCGACGACATCGCACGCTCCCTGTCGCGCTCGATGCCGCACGGCGGGATCTGCGTCACCGCCGAGAAGGAGCGCTTCCACGTGCTCCAGGAGGAGGCCGACGCGCGCAACTGCACGCTCGTCTACGCCGACCCCGACACGGTCAGCGACGACGAGCTGCGCGGCTTCAGCTGGTTCACCTTCAAGGAGAACGTCGCCATCGCGCTCACCGTCGCCGAGCTCCTCGGCGTCGACCGCGAGACCGCCCTCCAGGGGATGTACGACGCCCCGCCGGACCCCGGCGTGCTCTCCGTCGAGCGGTACGTGGCCCCCGGCGGCAAGCGGGTGCGCTTCGCCAACGTCTTCGCCGCGAACGACCCCGAATCGACGCTGATGAACATCAACCAGCTCCTCGACCTCGGCGCCGTCGACCGCCCCCTCAACGTCGTGATCAACTGCCGCCCGGACCGCGTCGAGCGCAACGGCCAGATGGGCGCGATCGTCCCGGACCTGATGCCCGACAAGGTCTTCGTGATCGGGCACCCGGCCAAGAGCGCCATCGACGCCATCCCCGCCGAGTGGCGCGGGCGCGCCGTCGACCTCGGCGGCGACCAGCGCGACGGCGAGGAGTTCATGAACGAGCTGCTCGGCCACTTGGGCGAGAGCTCCTCCCTGGTCGCCATCGGCAACATCCACGGCCAGGGCGAGATCCTCCTGGAACACCTGGCGGAGCTCCCCGGCTTCGAGGACGAGCCCGACCGGGAGGAGCCGCCCGCGACGGCCCCGGACCGCGAGCCCCCCGTACCCCGGCGGGAAGCCCCCGTGGCGCCGCTGTACGTACCGCACCTCGACCCGTACGCCGACCTCAGCGCCGCCCAGGAAGCCCGGTTCGCGCAGCCCCCCGTGCCGCGGCAGTACGTCCACCCGCCGCAGCCGGACGGGCAGTGGCACCAGGGCCCCCACCCGCAGCCGCAGTACGGGGAGCCCTGGCCGCCCCGCCCGTACGAGCCCCACCCGAACCCGCAGTGGCAGAGCCCAGGAGACCCCCGTTGATCCCCGCAGTCCTCACCCCCGAGATCGCCGCGATCGGCATCGCGCTGGGCCTGCTGTTCTCCCTGCTGTGCTACCTGACGACGAACCTCTCGCCCGGCGGCATGATCACCCCCGGCTGGCTCGCGCTCACCCTCATCGAGGACCTGCAGCGCGCCGCGCTCGTCGTCGGCATCACCGCCCTGACGTACGCGCTCACCCTCGTCACCCAGAAGTTCGTCATCCTCTACGGCAAGCGCCTGTTCGCGGCCGTCGTCCTCATCGGAGTGCTCCTCCAGGCCACGGTCGTGATCGTGCTCCAGATGAAGTTCCCCCTGCTGTACGCGAACCAGACCCTCGGCTTCATCGTCCCCGGACTGATCGCCTATCAGCTCGTCCGCCAGCCCAAGGGCGCCACGCTGCTCGCCACCGGCTCCGCGACCCTCATGACGTACGTCGTCCTGACCTCGGGCATCCTGCTCGGCTTCATGCCGCACGCCTGACCGACGCCAGCCCGACCACCCGCACCGCCCGGAGCGCACCGATGACCGCCAAGCCCGCCCGCCGCACCCACCCCGTCCTGCACGCCGCCGTCGTGGGGATCCTGCTGGCCGGCAGCGCGTACTTCACCTACGAGCTGCGCAAGGAGGAGCAGTCCAAGGCCCCCGCCGTGCTGCGCGTCACCGACCAGGCGCAGCAGGCCGGCGCCCAGCAGGGCGCCCAGAAGTGGGAGCGGCTGAAGAACCCGGAGCGCTCGGTCCTGCGGGGCGCCGACGGCGCCGTCCTCGCCACCTTCACGGACGGCGCGCGCACCGCGTCCCTCACCGGCAAGAGCCGCACCTTCACCGAGCCGGCCACCACCAAGACCCGCGTCGTCACCGACAACTGGGTCCGCCTGCTGCCGGAGAGCTGGCGCAGCGGCGCGGAGCGCGAGCAGTGGTTCCAGGACTGGTTCAAGAAGTACTACGGGAGCGAGGAGGACGACCTGTTCGCCTTCGCCTTCCAGTACGGGGACCAGGCGCCGGTCAAGAAGGACGCGGCCGGCGTCCAGTACGCGGGCGACGCGGCCTTCGGGCCGCTCAACCCGAAGGGCTCCGAGGGCAACGACCTGCGCCTGGAGCAGTCGGACTTCTACGACTACCTCGGCATCCCGTACACCTTCCGCAACGGCACCACGGAAGCGCCGGAGAAGGCCAAGCACCGGGCCCTGGACTGCTCCGGCTTCATCCGCACGGTCTTCGGCTACCGCGGCCGCTTCCCCCTCATGGCCTCCGACACCGGCGGCAACGGACTGCCGCGCACCGCCAACGGAATGGCCCGCTCGAAGACCGGCGTGGACATCCTGGCGCTGGGGGGCGTCGGCCCGCAGGACCGGCCGGCCTCCGTCGACGTCCTCCAGCCGGGCGACCTGGTGTTCTTCAAGCTCGACGCGCGCACCGGCGACCGTCTGGACCACACCGGCATGTACCTCGGCAACGACAGCGAGGGGCACAAGATCTTCATATCGAGCCGTGAAGAGGCCAACGGCCCCACCATCGGCGACAAGGGCGGCGCCTCCCGCCTCGACGGCAACGGCTACTACGCCGCCGCCCTGCGCAGCGCCAAGCGCCTGTGACCCGGCCGTCCGTGCGGCCCGCGCGCGCACGGACATGCGAAAAGGCGGGATCAAGCGGACCCCCGTCCGCTTGATCCCGCCTTTTCCCCCCGCGACCCCCGTCCCACCCCCGTAGGACGGGCCCCCCGGCCCGATGGCTTTTGTGTGTGCCGCGTTACGCGACGAGCTCCTCGAAGGACTCCGCCTCGTCACGGCCGAAGCTGAGCGCCTCGTCCTCCCGCAGGCGGCGCAGCGAGCGCCAGATGCTCGACTTCACCGTGCCGACGCTGATGCCGAGGATCTCCGCGATCTCCGGGTCCGTGCGGCCCTCGTAGTAGCGGAGCACCAGCATCGTGCGCTGCGGCTCCGGGATCCGGGTCAGGGCCTGCCACAGCACCGCGCGCAGCTCCGTACCGCGCATCGCGTCCGTGTCGGAGGCCGTCTCCGGCAGCTCCTCCGTCGGGTACTCGTTCAGCTTCCGCCGACGCCACGCACTGATGTGCAGGTTCGTCATCGTGCGGCGCAGGTACCCGCCGACGGCCGCCTTGTCGCTGATCCGGTCCCAGGCGCGGTAGGTGGAGAACAGTGCGCTCTGCAGCAGGTCCTCGGCCTCGTACCGGTCGCCGGTGAGGTGGAAGGCCGTCGCGTACAGGGCGGCGCGCCGCTCCTGGACGTACGCCGTGAACTCCGCCTCCGAGGTGGAGGAAGGAGTCTGCTCGGCGGCGGGAACCGCCTGGTACTGGTTCGCGTCAATGGCTACGACGTGGGCCGGCCGGGGACGGGCGACCGCCACCGTACGGACACCCGCCCGGCGGTTCACATCGTGCAGCCGCGTGACGACCGCGCTGGTCGTGGTGCTGTGCAGCGTGTTCATCTCGCGCCCCCCGTCGTGGAGTGTCTCTGCTTCGGTCCGTCGTGCGTTGATGAAAAGATTGCCCGGCCGACTTAACCGCGGTGTCCGTCGACTGTCACAGCCGTGTCACAGCGACTTCTGACAGGACCCCGACAGGATCACGTCGCACGACGGTCGAACTCCCGACGGCCGATGGGACAGAATGAGCCCGTGCCTTTCCTGTTGCTGATCGAGGACGACGACGCCATCCGCACGGCCCTCGAACTCTCCCTGTCTCGCCAGGGCCACCGTGTGGCCACTGCGGCGACGGGCGAGGACGGCCTGAAACTGCTGCGCGAGCAGCGGCCGGATCTGATCGTGCTGGACGTGATGCTGCCCGGGATCGACGGCTTCGAGGTGTGCCGGCGGATCCGCCGCACCGACCAGCTGCCGATCATCCTGCTCACCGCGCGCAGCGATGACATCGACGTGGTCGTCGGCTTGGAGTCCGGAGCCGACGACTACGTGGTCAAGCCCGTCCAGGGCCGGGTCCTCGACGCCCGGATCCGGGCCGTACTGCGCCGCGGCGAGCGCGAGTCGAGCGATTCGGCGAGCTTCGGCTCCCTGGTCATCGACCGGGCCGCCATGACCGTGACGAAGAACGGCGAGGACCTCCAGCTCACGCCGACCGAGCTGCGGCTGCTGCTCGAACTGAGCCGCCGGCCCGGGCAGGCGCTCTCGCGCCAGCAGCTGCTGAGGCTGGTCTGGGAGCACGACTACCTCGGTGACTCGCGGCTCGTCGACGCCTGCGTACAGCGGCTGCGCGCCAAGGTCGAGGACGTGCCGTCCTCGCCCACCCTGATCCGTACCGTCCGGGGCGTCGGCTACCGCCTGGACTCCCCACAGTGATCCGGGCGTTGCTCGCGGGCCGGCGCTGGACCAGCCTGCGGCTGCGGCTCCTCATGGTGTTCTCCCTGGTCGCGCTCACGGCCGCGGTCTCGGCCTCCGGCATCGCCTACTGGCTCAACCGGGAGGCCGTCCTCACCCGCGTCCAGGACGCGGCACTCGGCGACTTCCGGCAGGAGATGCAGAACCGTGCCGCCGCGCTGCCCGCCGACCCCACCGCCGAGGAGCTGCAGCGCACCGCCGAACTGATGGCGGGCAGCAGCCCCGGGTACAGCGTGCTGCTGGTGCAGGTGGGCAAGGACAACCGGCAGGTCTTCGGCGCGGCGGGGCCCGACTCCTTCGGGCTGGCCAACGTACCGAAGTCCCTGCAGAACGCGGTCAACGACCGGCAGAAGACCACCGCCGCGAACGACTCCGAGTACCACGTGTACTGGCAGCGGACGAAGCCGCGCGGCAATCCGTACCTGATCGGCGGGACGCGGATCGTCGGTGGCGGGCTCACCGGCTACATGTCCAAGTCCCTGGCGCAGGAGCGGGACGACCTGAACGCGCTCGGCTGGTCGCTGACCATCGCCACCGGTCTCGCGCTGCTCGGCTCCGCCCTGCTGGCACAGGCCGCGGCCCGTACCGTGCTCAAGCCCGTGCAACGGCTCGGGGACGCGGCGCGGCGGCTCGGCGAGGGCGAGCTGGACCACCGCCTCGACGTGTCGGGCACGGACGAACTCGCCGACCTGTCGCACACCTTCAACAAGACGGCCGAAGCGCTGGAGAAGAAGGTCGCCGACATGAGCGCGCGGGAGGAGTCGAGCCGGCGCTTCGTCGCCGACATGTCGCACGAGCTGCGGACGCCGCTGACCGCGCTGACGGCGGTGGCCGAGGTGCTGGAGGAAGAGGTCGACGACCTCGATCCGATGATCGCGCCGGCCGTGGCCCTCGTCGTCAGCGAGACGCGCCGCCTCAACGACCTGGTGGAGAACCTGATGGAGGTCACCCGCTTCGACGCGGGTACGGCCAGGCTGGTGCTGGACGACGTGAACGTCGCCGACCAGGTCACGGCCTGCATCGACGCCCGGGCCTGGCTCGACGCGGTCGAACTCGACGCCGAGCGGGGCATCGTGGTCCGCCTCGACCCGCGCCGCCTCGACGTCATCCTCGCCAACCTGATCGGCAACGCCCTCAAGCACGGCGGCTCGCCGGTACGGGTGTCGGTGACGGTGGAGGGGGAGTGGCTGGTGATCGCGGTGCAGGACAACGGTCCGGGCATCCCCGAGGAGGTCCTGCCGCACGTCTTCGACCGGTTCTACAAGGCGAGCGCGTCGCGGCCGAAGTCGGACGGCAGCGGGCTCGGCCTGTCGATCGCCATGGAGAACGCGCACATCCACGGCGGCGACATCACGGCCGCCAACGTGGCGGGCGGCGGGGCGCTGTTCACGCTGCGGCTGCCGGTGGACGTGGGAAAGGTGATCGCGGGTGACGAGGATGCGTAGGGCGCTGCCGGTTCGGCCGGGGGTACCGGTGGTGCTGGTCCCGTTCGTCGCGGTAGCGCTGCTCGCGACGTCGGCGTGCGGGATCAGGGCGACGACCGTGCCGGTGGACGTGGGCCCGGCACCGTCGCGGGTGTCGTGCGACACGCAGGAGCAGCCGAGCGGGGTGCAGGGCTTCCGGGCCACCGTGGAACTGGTGTGCGGATCGCAGCTGGTGGGCGTGGAACGAGTGGTTCCGGTGCCCGAGAAGAAGCCCGTACGCGACCCCCTCGCGCTGGTCGCGCAGGCGCTGCTGGAAGCGCTGGAGCGGACGCCGAGCACGGAGGAGCGGGACGCCGGCTTCACGAGCGAGGTCCCGGTCGGGCTGTCGGCGGGAGTGCCGAGGGCGGGCGACCCGGCGGGCACGGTGCGGCTCAGCCGCAGGCCGGAGGACCTGCCGCCGGTGGCGCTCTCGCAGATCGTGTGCACGCTCGCGGGCAGCGAGGCCCTGAAGGCGACCCCGGGCCCGGTGATCCTGGGCGGGCCGGACGTGGATCCGCCGCGGGCGTGGGAATGCACGGAGGCGGTCCGTTCGCGGCCGGAGTCGGTACCAACGCTGGGCGAACTGGTCCGCCCGACGCCTACGCCTTCCTGACGCGCCGCAGGTTCCGGTCGGTTCGGGCGGGCGCGGCGCCGGCCTCCGACCGGCGTGCGCGCCGCACTCCTCCTTGACGCGCCGCACTGCTCCTTGACGCGCCGCTCGCGCGGCTCGGCGCCGGGGCGCCTCACCGGCTTCGCGTCGCTGGGCCGGCCTCCGACCGGCGTGCGGTCGGCCCCGGTCGCGGGGAGGCTTTGCGCTGTTGCGGTGGCTTCCGGCTGGCATGTGGTGGGCCCTGGTCGCGGGGAGGTTTCGCGGTGCTGCGGCGGCTTTGGTTGCGGGGGCCGGCGCGTTGTTGTGTGGTGCGGTCGACGTTCGGGCCGGCCGGGCCCGTCCGAGAACGCCGACGGCCCCCGAGCCGGAGCTCAAGGGGGCCGAAGGGAGAAAAAGGGCCCGGTCCCGCCGGACGGGGCGGGACCGGGCCGGGCAGGGGGCCGAAGCCCCGGCCCCGTGCCCGACGGACGGAGTCCGGCACGGCGGCGCGAAGCCGGTGAGGCCCCCCGGGGCCGTGGCGCGCGGAACGTGCCGGCGGGATCAGATGCCCATGGCCGCGGAGAGGTCCTTCTTGATCGCGTCCAGGACCTCCTGGCCGCGGACGCGGGCCGCCGCCAGGTCGGAGGCCTCGGCCACGGGGACCACGACCTCCAGGTAGCACTTCAGCTTCGGCTCGGTACCCGACGGGCGGGCGATGACCCGGGCCTTGTACGCGCCGTCCAGGTAGTAGCGCAGGCCGTCCGTGGGCGGGAGGCTCTCCGTGCCCTTGGACAGGTCCTCCGCCGAGACCACCCGCAGACCCGCCAGCGACACCGGCGGCTGCGCGCGCAGCGCCGCCATCGCGTCGGCGATGATCGACAGGTCCGAGACGCGCACCGACAGCTGGTCCGTGGCGTGCAGGCCGTGGGCCATCGCCAGGTCGTCCAGCAGGTCGGTCAGGGTGCGGCCCTGCTCCTTGAGCACCGAGGCCAGCTCCGCCACCAGCAGGGCGGCGGTGACGCCGTCCTTGTCGCGGACGCCCTCGGGGTCCACGCAGTAGCCGAGCGCCTCCTCGTAGCCGTAGCGCAGGCCCTCGACGCGGGCGATCCACTTGAAGCCGGTGAGGGTCTCCTCGTAGCCGACGCCCGCCGCCTCCGCGATCCGGCCCAGGAGGCTGGAGGAGACGATGGACTCGGCGAAGACGCCGCGTGCGCCCTTGTGGACCAGGTGGGCCGCCAGCAGCGCGCCGACCTCGTCGCCGCGCAGCATCCGCCAGCCGTCCGCGGTGGGCACGGCCACGGCGCAGCGGTCCGCGTCCGGGTCGTTGGCGATCACGATGTCGGGCTGGACCTCGGCGGCCTTCGCGAAGGCCAGGTCCATCGCGCCCGGCTCCTCCGGGTTCGGGAACGCCACGGTCGGGAAGGCCGGGTCGGGCTCGGCCTGCTCGGCGACGAGCACCGGCTCCGGGAAGCCGTGCCGGGCGAAGGCCGCCATGACGACGTCCTTGCCGACGCCGTGCATCGCCGTGTAGACGGTCCGCACGCCCCGGGGGGAGCCGGGGGTCAGGACGGCGTCCGTGCGCGCCAGGTACGCCTCCAGGACCTCGTCGCCGAGCTCCTGCCAGCCGGACTCCGGACGCGGTACGTCGGCCAGCTTCTCGACCGCCGCGATCTGCGCCGCGATCTCGGTGTCGGCCGGGGAGACGATCTGCGAGCCGTCGCCGAGGTAGACCTTGTAGCCGTTGTCCCGGGGCGGGTTGTGGCTCGCGGTCACCTCGACGCCGGCGACGGCGCCGAGGTGCCTTATCGCGTACGCGAGGACGGGCGTCGGCAGCGGGCGGGGCAGGAGGGCCGCGCGCAGCCCGGCACCGGTCATGACGGCCGCGGTGTCGCGGGCGAAGTCCGCCGACTTGTAGCGGGCGTCGTAACCGACGACGACCAGGCCGCCGTCGTGGCCCTGGGCCTTCAGGTAGGCCGCGAGGCCCGCCGCGGCCCGGATGACCACGCCGCGGTTCATCCGCATCGGGCCGGCGCCGATCTCACCGCGCAGTCCGGCGGTGCCGAACTGCAGGGTGCCCGAGAAACGGTCCGCGAGCTCCGCGGTGTCGCCGGCCTCGATGAGCGCGGACAGTTCCGCGGCCGTCTCCGGGTCCGGGTCCTCGGCCAGCCAGGCCTGCGCCCGGATGATCAGGTCGTCCTGTGCCTGTGCCTGTTCCTGCACTGCTTCCGCCTTAGCTCTCGTACGTCGATCAGATGCGGGCGAGGACCTGCGTCAGCAGCGTGCCCATGCGGGCGGCCGAGTCACGGCCGGCCTGGAGGACCTCTTCGTGGTTCAGCGGCTCGCCGGACAGGCCCGCCGCCAGGTTGGTGACCAGGGAGATGCCGAGCACCTCGGCGCCGGCCTCACGGGCGGCGATGGCCTCCAGAACGGTGGACATGCCGACCAGGTCGGCGCCCATGACGCGGATCATGTTGATCTCGGCCGGGGTCTCGTAGTGCGGGCCGGGGAACTGGACGTAGACGCCCTCTTCGAGGCTCGCGTCGATCTCCTTGCACATCGCGCGCAGGCGCGGCGAGTACAGGTCGGTGAGGTCGACGAAGTTCGCGCCGACGATCGGCGAGGTGGCCGTCAGGTTGAGGTGGTCGCTGATCAGGACGGGCTGGCCGGGCTTCATGCCCTCGCGCAGACCGCCGCAGCCGTTGGTCAGCACGACGGTCTTGCAGCCTGCGGCGACGGCGGTGCGCACGCCGTGGGCGACGGCGGCGACGCCGCGGCCCTCGTAGAAGTGGGTCCGGCCGAGGAAGACCAGCGCGCGCTTGTCGCCGATCTTGTACGAGCGGATCTTGCCGCCGTGGCCTTCGACGGCGGCGGGCGGGAAGCCGGGCAGCTCGGTGACGAGGAACTCGGCCTCGGGGGCGCCGAGCGCCTCTGCGGCGGGGGCCCATCCGGAGCCCATGACGAGGGCGACATCGTGGGTGTCCACGCCGGTCAGCTCACGCAGGCGAGCGGCTGCGGCGTCGGCGGCGGCGAAGGGGTCGGTAACAGATGCGTTCACGCGGACGAGCGTAACCGTTTTCTGGCTACGCGCGTAGATGGCACAGCTCACGGTGTTCGGATCGTTGCCTTGTCGTTTCCGCCCAAACGTCCCCGCGGGGTGGCGGGGCCGAGGGATCGGGGCTCCGCCCCGGACCCCGCGCCTCAAACGCCGGCGGGGCTGGGAAAGCAGGGCGCCGGCGGGGGTGGGAAAGCAGGGCGCCGGCGGGCTGGAAAAGCGGGGCGCGGTGGGGGTGGATCGGTTGGGCGGCCCCGCAGGGGGTCAGCAGGGGCGCTTGCGGATTTCCATCACGTAGTCGTGGGGAGCGCCCGCGGACTCGGCGGCATCCGCGATCTCGCCCAGGTAGCGGGCCGAGGGCAGACCGCCCTCGTAGCCGTTCAGGACGTACACCCAGGCCGCATCCTCGCCGTCCAGCGTGTGCACGCGCACCCGCATCCGGCGGTAGATGTCGAGTCCGACGCCTTCCCAGCGGTCCATCGAGTCCTCGTCCAGCGGCGCGATGTCGTACAGCGCGACGAAGACCTGCTGGCGCGGGGCTTCGACGATCGTGGCGAGAGCGCCCTCCCAGCCCATCTGTTCGCCGCCGAAGGTCAGCCGCCAGTCGTTGATCCAGCCCGTGCCGCGCAGCGGCGAATGCGGAGCGCGGCGCGTCATCAGCCGCGGGTCGAGGTTGCCGGCGTACGCGGCGTAGAGCGACATGGAGTCGAGAGTACGGGAGGGGTGCCGGTGCACGCGTGCCCGGATGGAGGGACCGGGCGCGAAGCACCTCGAACCGTGCGGGACAATGGAGCACGGAATGCATCCCCCGGGGAGACCCCCCGGAACACCGGCCGGGGCGGCAGCCGGCCGGGTAGACGTGAGGCGGACTTTTCGTGACCCGGATCGTGATCATCGGCGGCGGACCCGGCGGGTATGAGGCAGCCCTGGTGGGGGCCCAGCTCGGCGCGGAGGTGACCGTCGTCGACTGCGACGGTCTGGGTGGGGCCTCGGTCCTGACCGACTGCGTACCTTCCAAGACTTTGATCGCGACCGCCGAGGTGATGACGACCTTCGACTCCTCGTACGAGGAGCTCGGCATCGTCGTCGCGGACGACACCCCGCACATCGAGCAGGCCGCGCGCGTCGTCGGCGTGGACCTCGGCAAGGTGAACCGGCGCGTCAAGCGCCTCGCGCTCGCCCAGTCGCACGACATCACCGCCTCCGTCACCCGGGCCGGCGCCCGCGTGGTGCGCGGCCGCGGCAAGCTCGGCGGGCCGCAGGGCATCGACGGCACCCGGGACGTCATCGTCACCGCCGCCGACGGGTCCGAGACGATCCTGACCGCGGACGCGGTCCTGATCGCGACCGGCGGTACCCCCCGCGAGATCCCCGACGCCATGCCCGACGGCGAGCGGATCCTGAACTGGACCCAGGTCTACGACCTCGACGAACTCCCCGAGGAGCTCATCGTGGTCGGCTCCGGCGTGACCGGCGCCGAGTTCGCCGGCGCGTACCAGGCCCTCGGCTCCCGGGTGACCCTCGTGTCCTCCCGCGACCGCGTGCTGCCCGGCGAGGACCCGGACGCCGCCGCCGTGCTGGAGGACGTCTTCCGGCGCCGCGGCATGAACGTCGTCGGACGCTCGCGCGCCGAATCCGCCAAGCGGGTGGGCGACCGGGTCGAGGTCACCCTCTCCGACGGCCGCGTGCTGACCGGCACGCACTGCCTGATGGCGGTCGGCGCCATCCCCAACACCAAGAACATGAACCTGGAGGAGTCCGGGGTCCGGCTCAAGGACTCCGGGCACATCTGGACCGACAAGGTCTCGCGCACCTCCGCGCCCGGCGTGTACGCCGCCGGCGACGTCACGGGCGTCTTCGCGCTCGCGTCGGTCGCGGCGATGCAGGGTCGCATCGCGATGTACCACTTCCTCGGTGACGCGGTGGCCCCGCTGAACCTCAAGACGGTTTCCTCGAACGTCTTCACCGACCCCGAGATCGCCACCGTCGGCTACACCCAGGCGGACGTGGACGCCGGCAAGATCGACGCCCGCGTGGTGAAGCTCCCGCTGCTGCGCAACCCGCGCGCCAAGATGCAGGGCATCCGGGACGGCTTCGTGAAGCTGTTCTGCCGTCCGGGCACCGGCATCGTCGTCGGCGGCGTGGTCGTCTCCCCGCGTGCGAGCGAGCTGATCCACCCCATCTCGATCGCCGTCGACAACAATCTGACGGTCGAGCAGATCGCAAAAGCGTTCACCGTGTACCCCTCGCTCTCGGGCTCGATCGCCGAGGTGGCCCGCCAGCTGCACACGCGGAAGGCCGCGGGCGAGGCGTGAGTCCCGCTAACCGCCGCACGCCGTAAGGGGTTTGGGGCGGGGCGCGGTTTCGTGGCGAGATGTTCACGCAACTCTCGAGCCGCGTATACCACTAGTCGCCCCACCTTATGGACAACTTCGGTATTCCGGCGCAAAGAGCTGAAAGCAGACGGTCGTTGGCGTTACTGTCAGTTTCGTGTTCGCTGCAGAACGTCGCCAATTGATCCTCGAAATGGTGCGGGCCAACGGAGCGGTATCGCTCCGGGAGCTCGCCCGCGTCGTCCAGACCTCCGAAGTGACCGTACGGCGGGACGTGCGGGCACTGGAGGCAGAAGGACTCCTCGACCGCCGACACGGCGGTGCGGTCTTGCCGGGCGGTTTCACGCGGGAGTCCGGCTTTCCACAAAAGTCCCATCTCGCGACGGCGGAGAAGACCGCCATTGCCGATGTCGCGGCCTCCCTCGTCGAAGAGGGCGAGGCCGTCGTCGTCGGCGCGGGCACCACGACCCAGGAGCTGGCCCGCCGGCTCGCCCGCGTGCCCGGACTGACCGTCGTCACCAACTCGCTGCTCGTCGCCCAGGCCCTGGCCCACGCGAACCGGGTGGAGGTGGTCATGACCGGCGGCACCCTGCGCGGGTCCAACTACGCCCTCGTGGGCAGCGGAGCCGAACAGTCCCTCCAGGGGCTGCGGGTCTCGCGGGCCTTCCTGTCGGGCAGCGGTCTGACCGCCGAGCGCGGGCTGTCCACGTCCAACATGCTGTCCGCCAGCGTGGACCGGGCGCTGGTGCAGGCGGCGGCGGAGGTGGTGGTGCTGGCCGACCACACGAAGCTCGGTACCGACACCATGTTCCAGACCGTGCCCACCGACGTGATGACGCGGCTGGTGACGGACGAGCCGCCGCCGCACGACGACCGGGCGGGTACGGAGCTCCAGGCGCTCGCGGACCAGGGCGTGCAGATCACCGTGGCCGGCGGGGCCGTGGCCTCCGGCGGTATGGACGGGATGCAGGGCCGGCGGCCGCGTCGCGAGTCGCCGTTGCCGGTCCAGCGGCGGGGCGGCCCCACGGCCCAGCTCCGCAGTGCGGCCGGCGGGATGCTGGAGCCGCAGGCGGAACGGGCGCGCGTGGCCGACATGCGCCGCCGCTGACCCCCGCGGGATCGTGTGCCGGGGCTCCGCCCCGGACCCCGCCCCTCACACGCCGGCGAGGCTGATCATTCAGCCTCGCCGGCGTTCGAGGTGCGGGGGGTGCGGGGGCGGAGCCCCCGGAACGGCGCCGCACATGCGAAACGGGGCCCCCGGGGCGGAAAGCCCCGGGAACCCCGTAGCGGGACGTCAGTCCTTGATCTCGCAGATCGTGGCGCCCGAGGTGACGGAGCCGCCGACCTCGGCGCTGAGGCCGACGACGGTGCCGGAGCGGTGCGCGTTCAGCGGCTGCTCCATCTTCATGGCCTCGAGTACGACGACCAGGTCGCCCTCGTTGACCTGCTGGCCCTCCTCGACCGCGACCTTGACGATCGTGCCCTGCATCGGGGAGGCGAGGGTGTCGCCGGAGGCGGCCGGGCCGGACTTCTTGGCCGCGCGGCGCTTCGGCTTCGCGCCACCGGCGGCGGCCGTGCGGGCCAGGGTCATGCCCAGGGACGACGGGAGCGAGACTTCGAGGCGCTTGCCGCCGACCTCGACGACCACCGTCTCGCGGCCCGGCTCGTCCTCGGTGTCCTCCGCGGCCGGAGCCGTGAACGCCGGGATCTCGTTGACGAACTCGGTCTCGATCCACCGGGTGAAGACGGTGAAGGGGCTGCCGTCGGTGGGGGCGAACGCCGGGTCGGCGACGACCGCACGGTGGAAGGGGATGGCCGTGGCCATGCCCTCGACCTCGAACTCGGCGAGCGCGCGGGCGGCGCGCTGCAGGGCCTGCTCGCGGGTGGCACCGGTGACGATCAGCTTGGCCAGGAGCGAGTCCCAGGCCGGGCCGATCACGGAGCCGGACTCCACGCCCGCGTCGAGGCGGACGCCCGGGCCCGACGGCGCGGCGAACTTCGTCACCGTGCCGGGCGCCGGGAGGAAGCCACGGCCCGGGTCCTCGCCGTTGATGCGGAACTCGATGGAGTGACCGCGCAGGACCGGGTCGCCGTAGCCGAGCTCCTCGCCGTCGGCGATGCGGAACATCTCGCGGACCAGGTCGATGCCGGAGACCTCTTCGGTGACCGGGTGCTCGACCTGGAGGCGGGTGTTGACCTCCAGGAAGGAGATCAGGCCGTCGGCGGAGACGAGGAACTCGACCGTGCCGGCGCCGACGTAGCCGGCTTCCTTCAGGATCGCCTTGGAAGCGGCGTACAGCTCCGCGTTCTGAGCCTCGGTCAGGAACGGCGCCGGGGCCTCCTCCACGAGCTTCTGGTGGCGGCGCTGGAGGGAGCAGTCACGGGTCGACACGACGACGACGTTGCCGTGCGAGTCGGCCAGGCACTGGGTCTCGACGTGGCGCGGCTTGTCGAGGTAGCGCTCGACGAAGCACTCGCCGCGGCCGAAGGCGGCGACGGCCTCACGGACGGCGGATTCGTAGAGCTCCGGCACCTCTTCGAGGGTGCGGGCGACCTTGAGGCCGCGACCGCCACCACCGAAGGCCGCCTTGATGGCGATCGGCAGGCCGTGCTCCTTGGCGAAGGCGACGACCTCCTCGGATCCGGAGACCGGGTCCGGCGTACCGGCGACCAGCGGCGCCCCGGCGCGCTGGGCGATGTGACGGGCGGCCACCTTGTCGCCGAGGTCACGGATGGCCTGCGGCGGGGGACCGATCCAGGTCAGGCCGGCGTCGATCACGGCCTGGGCGAAGTCGGCGTTCTCGGAGAGGAAGCCGTATCCGGGATGGATGGCGTCCGCACCGGAGTCGGCTGCGGCCTGGAGGACCTTGGAGATGTCCAGGTAGCTGGCGGCCGGGGTGTCACCGCCCAACGCGAAAGCTTCGTCGGCCGCGCGGACGTGCAGGGCGTCCCGGTCCGGATCTGCGTAGACGGCTACGCTCCCGATCCCGGCGTCCCGGCAGGCCCGAGCAACGCGGACAGCGATTTCGCCACGGTTGGCGATGAGCACCTTGCGCACGATGGCTCCCTCCTTGAAACAAGCTGAGTTTAGGGACAGCCCACACGGCCTTTCGACCCTTCCCCGGTGGTGACCTTGCCCACACAGAGTGTGATGCGAGGGTCGATCCGCCGGGAAACCCTTGTGGCGCCCCAGGTCAGGGGGATCCCCGACTGCACAGTAACCCCGTCATGTAGCCAAGGTCTCTGTCCCCCCGGTCAGCGGCCCCGGGTGATTCTTTGTCGAGTCCCTACGAACGCCCACAGTTTCTTTGCGGTCGTGAGCGGAGTTGTCCCCTTGTTTACTGATTGGTAGCCCGGTCGTCCCGCAGGGCGAACAGGGACAACACCGTACCCACAGCGATGCGGCCCTCACGGGCCCGGGCGGTCGGCAGCGCGCCGGGCGTGTCCTACGGATGGACGACAGCGGAGCCCGCGACCGCGCGCCGGCGGTAACGGCGAGTTGACAACCCGGGCGGGCCGAACGGCGTCTTACGGACGGCATGGAAACGACGAGGGTGAGACGAGGACCAAGCACATGGCGTTAGAGGACTCCGTCCCGGGGCCCGCTCCCATCCGATCCGGCGCAGCAGGGGCCGGGTGCTGCCCACCGGCCGCCGAAGCGTGAGCGCCGGGACGCGGGCGCCCACGGATCCGGCCGGGCGCCGGGTCCTGTCGGCGGCGCTGTTCGCCAGCGCCCCGGCGGAGGTGCTCGACTTCCTGCTGCCGCTGTGGGCGGGCTCGACCCTGAGCGCCGGGGCCTCCGTGGTCGGCGCGCTGATCGCCTTCGAGGCGGCGCTGTCGCTGCTCGTGCGCCCGCTGGCCGGGGAGCTGGCCGACCGCTTCGACCAGCGGCGGGTGGCCGCGGCCGGTGCGGGGCTGTACGCCCTGTCGTTCGCGGGCTACGCGCTCGCCGACTCGCTGGTGGTGGCCTTCGTCGCGGCGGGCCTGGGCGGCGCCGGAGGCGCCCTGTTCTGGGTCGCCCTGCGGGCCTGGACCGGGCAGCGGGCGCAGGACGGCGACGGTACCGCCGCGTACGGCAAGTTGCTGTCGGCGGAGGGCCAGGGCGCCTTCGTCGGCTACCTGGTGGCGTTCTCCCTGCTGGAACGCGGCGGCTATCCACTGCTGTTCTGGCTGGGCAGCGCCGCCTGCGCGGTGGCCGCGGGCTCGCTGCTGCGCGGGCCCCGCCAGGAGCGGGTCCGCGCCGCGACCGAGCGCCGGGAACGACGGGGTGCGGCGGAGCGCCGGCTGCTGCCGCTGATGGTGGTGTCCGCGGTGACGGCCGCGGCCGAGGCGGGGCTGTGGATGCTCCTGCTGCTCCGGCTGCAGGGGGACCTCGGACTGTCGCCGAACGCGATCGCGCTGGTCTTCGCCCCCGGCTTCGTGGTGTTCGTCCTGCTGCCGACGCACGCGCACCGCCTCACCGACCGGCTGGGCCGTACCCCGACCATGGTCGCCTCGTTCGCGGCGAGCGGGCTGTTCGCCGCGGGCCTCGCGGTGGTCTCCGCGCCGCCGGCCATCGCCGTCCTGTGGACCGTGGCCGCAGCCTGCTTCGCCGCGCAGATCCCGGTGGAACAGGCGACCGTGGCCGCCGCCTCCGGGGGGCGGATCGGTCGGGCCATGGGCCTGTACGAGAGCGCCCGCCTGGCCGGTGTGGTGGTCGGCCCCCTGGTGATGGGCCTGCTCTACGAGGAGGCCGGCTGGGTCGCCGCCTGCGCGGCGGCCGCGGCCACCTCCGTCCTGGGGGCGCTCGTGGTGCCGTACGCGGTCCGCACCCTGGGCCTGGCGCGGCAGGGGAAGGGGTCCGATCCGCGGACCGGCGACGGGGGAGCGGACCGAGAGGACATGGACATCGACACGGACGTCGACACGGGCACGGACGTCGACACGGACACGGACAAGGGCGGGGACACGGACATGAGCGAGCGGGAAGCGGCGCGGCCGGCGGCGGAGGCCGGCCTCGGGCCGAAGGCGCACGCCCGCAAGGAGCGGCGGGACTGGTACCTCCACACGGTCGCGTTCGCGCTGGGGCAGTTGGTCCTCTGGGCCCTGGACTCCAGCTGGCTCGTCTGGCAGATCACGGACGGCAGCGTGCCCGACGACCAGCGCGGACCGCTGGTCTGGGTCGGTCGGATCTGGCTGACCATCTGGGTGATCGACACCATCTGGTCCTGGTCGTACACCGTCTGGCCGCGGGAGAAGAAGCCGAAGTCGTCGGCGTAGTCCCGCCGTACGGCGTGGCGCGGGGCGTGCCGTGGGGCGGGGGCGTCCGCAAGCCGGGTGTGCGGATCCCTTGCCCGCCGGGCTACCCGTTAGTAGCCTCCAGGGCGTCGAACGGGCTTGTGACACGTGGGGGGTGGGGCGTCGTGCTGCGAAGACTCGTGGCCGGACTGGCCGCGATCGTGCTCGTCGTGGAAGCGGCGGTGCTCGTGCTCGTCCACATCGTGCTGGGCCGGACCACGGCGAACCAGTCGATGTCGATCGCGGGCAGCGATCCGGATGTCATGTCCAAGGCGACTTATGTCATGGGGGCGGGCATGGGCGCCTTCCTCGTCCTGTGCGCCGTGCTCGCCGCCACCGCCGCGCTCCGCGACCGCTCCCCGGGCCGCTTCGGCCGCGTCGTGCTCATCAGCGGCGCCGTCGCCCACGGGGTGCTCGGCATCCTCTGCGTCGCCCTGGTCGGCTGGGCCGCCTTCGCGACGATGATGCTGATCCTGTGTCTGCTCGTACTGACCCTGACGTCCTACGCCGCCCGGCCCGCCCGACCCGGCGGGAACGGCAGCGGCGAGGGCGGTGCGGGCGGGGACGCCCCGCCGCTGCTGCCGCCACCGCCACCGCCGCCGTTCGGGGAGCTCAAGCCCACAAGTCCGTGATGGACACGTCCAGTTCGCCCAGCAGGGAACGCAGCAGCGGCAACGACAGCCCGATGACGTTGCTGTGGTCCCCGTCGATGCCGTCGATGAACGGCGCCGACAGCCCGTCCAGGGTGAACGCCCCGGCCACGTGGAGGGGTTCCCCGCTCGCCACGTACGCCGCCACCTCCGCGTCCGTGGGCTCACCGAACCGGACCGTCGTCGACGCCGTGGCCGAGACCTGACGGCCGTCCGCCGTGTCGATCACGCAGTGCCCGGTGCGCAGCACGCCCGCCCGTCCGCGCATCGACTTCCAGCGCGCGGTGGCCTCCTCGGCGTCCGCAGGCTTGCCCAGGGCCTCGCCGTCCAGCTCCAGCACCGAGTCGCAGCCGATCACCAGGGCGCCCGCGGCCTCGTCCAGCCCCGCCACGACGGCGGCCTTCGCCTCGGCCAGGGCCAGCGCCAGGGCGGCCGGCTCGTCGTGGTTCAGGGTGTCCTCGTCGAAACCGCTGACGATCACGTGCGGGGCGAGCCCGGCCTGCCGCAGCAGGTTCAGCCGGGCGGGGGAAGCGGAGGCGAGGACGAGCTTGCGCCCGGTCGTCCGGGGCTCAGGTGTCGCAGTCATGGAGGCCATCGTAGGCGCGGCCAGGACCCCCGGACGGCCTAGAAGTGGCCCACGCCCAGGACGTACACCACCACGAGCATGGCGAGGGCGAGCACCAGGGTCAGCCGCCGGATCATCGCCTGCGCGTCGCGCATGTCCTTGGGCGGCTCGTTCTTCGGGTCGGACCAGAGCATGTCCCGATCCTGGCGCGGGAACGGCGGTGGCGCCTGAGTACGGGTACTCAGGCGCCACCGTCCGTTCATATCGATCGGGCTACGCGGGCCAGTACGTACGCCCCCAGGCCCGCGGCCCCGGATGCGGAACCCGCCGCCGGGCCACCCGGGCCGGCGCCGACCACTCGTCCGCGACCTGCGGAGCGCCCGACGGGGCCATGGCCAGCACCGCCGCGCGCGCTTGGACCACCGCCAGTGCGGCGGCCAGCTCCTCCGGGGTCGGGTTGCCCTTGACGACCTTGATCACCACAGAGTCCTCCTGGAGGGGCTAGAGCGGGATGTTGCCGTGCTTCTTCGGGGGCAGGGACTCCCGCTTGGTACGCAGCTGCCGCAGCCCCTTCACCACGTGCGCCCGGGTCTCGGACGGCATGGTCACCGCGTCGATGTACCCGCGCTCGGCCGCCGTGTACGGGTTGAGCAGCGCGTCCTCGTACTCGGCGATGAGCCGGGCCCGGGTCTCCTCCACCTCCTCGGGAGCGGCTTCCGCGATCGTGCGGCGGTGCAGGATGTTCACGGCGCCCTGCGCCCCCATGACGGCGATCTGCGCGGTCGGCCAGGCCAGGTTCAGGTCCGCGCCGAGGTGCTTGGAGCCCATGACGTCGTACGCACCGCCGAAGGCCTTGCGGGTGATGACGGTGATCAGCGGAACGGTGGCCTCGGCGTACGCGTAGATCAGCTTCGCGCCGCGCCGGATGATTCCGTTGTACTCCTGGTCGGTGCCCGGAAGGAAGCCCGGGACGTCCACGAAGGTCAGCACCGGGACGTTGAAGGCGTCGCAGGTCCGCACGAACCGCGCCGCCTTCTCGGAGGCGTCGATGTCCAGGCAGCCGGCGAACTGCATCGGCTGGTTGGCGACGATGCCCACCGGGTGGCCCTCGACCCGGCCGAAGCCGGTCAGGATGTTCGGCGCGAAGAGCGCCTGCGTCTCCAGGAACTCCGCGTCGTCGAGCACGTGCTCGATCACGGTGTGCATGTCGTACGGCTGGTTGGCGCTGTCCGGGATCAGTACGTCGAGCTCGCGGTCGGCGTCGGAGACCTCGGTGTCCGCCTCCTCCGGGAAGGAGGGCGGCTCGGAGAGGTTGTTCGACGGCAGGTACGCGAGCAGTGACTTCACGTACTCGATGGCGTCCTTCTCGTCGCCCGCCATGTGGTGCGCGACGCCGGACGTGCTGTTGTGCGTGCGCGCCCCGCCCAGCTCCTCGAAGCCGACGTCCTCGCCGGTGACCGTCTTGATGACGTCCGGGCCGGTGATGAACATGTGCGAGGTCTGGTCGACCATGACCGTGAAGTCGGTGATCGCGGGGGAGTACACGGCGCCGCCCGCGCAGGGCCCGACGATCAGGCTGATCTGCGGGATCACGCCGGAGGCGTGGACGTTGCGGCGGAAGATCTCGCCGTACATGCCCAGCGCGCTGACGCCCTCCTGGATGCGGGCACCGCCGGAGTCGTTGATGCCGACGAGGGGGCATCCGGTCTTCAGCGCGAAGTCCATGACCTTCATGATCTTCTGGCCGTAGGTCTCGCCGAGGGCCCCGCCGAAGACGGTGAAGTCCTGCGAGAACACGGCCACCGGGCGGCCGTCCACCGTGCCGTAGCCGGTGACGACGCCGTCGCCGTAGGGCCGGGTCTTCTCCAGCCCGAAGTTGGTGGAACGGTGCCGGGCGAACTCGTCGAGCTCGACGAAGGATCCCTCGTCCAGCAGTAGGGCAACCCGCTCACGCGCCGTCAGCTTGCCCTTGGCGTGCTGCTTCTCCACGGCACGCGCGGAACCGGCGTGGGTGGCTTCGTCGATGCGGCGCTGCAGATCCGCGATCTTGCCCGCGGTGGTGTGCATGTCGATCGGCTCTGACGGATGTGACATCGGGGTCGCGGCTCCCTGCATGGTGTCAACTGCCTGGTCAATTGATTGACTACTGCTGGCTACTGGTGCGTAGCGTATCGGCGGGCATGGCGCTCGGCAGTGCGGCGTTTGACACACCTACATTGGGTTGCATGACGCCATCAGATGCCTCAGCAGGAGCTTCCTCCGGTCGCTGGTCGAGCCTGGACCGGCCGCCCCTCAATGCCGCCGCCCTTCAGAGGGCCCTCGTCACCGGGGACGGGCTGTGGACCTCCGTGGAGGTCGTCGCCAGTACCGGGTCCACCAATACCGACCTTGCCACCCGGGCGGCGCAGCTGCCCGAGGGAGCCGTGCTCGTCGCCGAGGAGCAGAGTGCCGGGCGCGGGCGGCTGGACCGGAGCTGGGTGGCGCCCGCGCGGTCGGGCCTGTTCTTCTCCGTCCTGCTCAAGCCGGGCGACGCGGTGCCGCAGGAGCGGTGGGGGTGGCTGACCCTGCTGGCGGGTGTGGCCACCGCGACCGGGCTGTCCCGGGCGGCCGGCGTGGACACCGCCCTCAAATGGCCCAACGACCTGCTGGTCACCGTGGACGGCGAGGAGCGCAAGACCGGCGGGATCCTCGCCGAGCGGGTCGAGGACGGCGTGGTCCTCGGGATCGGGCTCAACGTCACCCTCACCGAGGACGAGCTGCCGGTGCCGACCGCGGGGTCGCTGGCGCTGGCCAAGGCCTCCGTGACCGACCGGGACCCGCTGCTGCGGACCGTCCTGCGGTCGCTGGAGGAGTGGTACGGCAGGTGGCGCGCGGCCGGTGGCGACCCCGCGGCCAGCGGCCTCCAGGAGACCTACGCGGCGGGCTGCGCGACCCTCGGCCGGCACGTCCGCGCGGAACTGCCCGGCGGGCGCACCCTCACCGGAACGGCCGAAGCGGTGGACACCGATGGCCGCCTGGTGATCCGTACGGCCGAGGACCGGCACGAGACGGTGGGCGCGGGTGACGTCATCCACCTGCGTTCCGTGCACTGACAGGGGAGCGGGTGCCGGGTGCGGCGCCGTACCGGGGCCGCCGCCCCGGACCCCGCACCCAGGTCGCGGGCGGGCCGGAAGTGGGGAGGGGGAGTGAGCTACGGCACACCTGCCGTATGGTTTAGGCGATCCCGGTGCTCGTGGTGATCAACCGGTTCGCAGGGCAGTGCGCACGGAATGGACAGGAGGCGGCCCTTGACCGTCGACGACCCTACGTCCAGCGCGTCCGCCGGTGGCGGCTCCGCTTCCGGCCCGGGCACCCCGATCGGCCGTGACCAGCACACGCCGCACCACGAGGTCGACCACACGGTCCAGCCGACGGCGGATCCGCTCGCCATCCGGCTGGAGCAGCTGATCCTCGGTGCCGAGCGCCGGTACACCCCGTTCCAGGCCGCCCGGAGCGCGGGCGTGTCCATGGAGCTGGCTTCGCGCTTCTGGCGGGCCATGGGCTTCGCCGACATCGGGCAGGCCCGGGCGCTGACCGAGGCCGACGTGCTGGCCCTGCGCCGGCTCGCCGGCCTGGTGGAGGCCGGGCTGCTGTCCGAGCCGATGGCCGTGCAGGTGGCGCGGTCCACCGGGCAGACCACCGCCCGGTTGGCGGAGTGGCAGATCGACTCGTTCCTGGAGGGGCTGACGGAGCCGCCGGAGCCGGGCATGACCCGTACGGAGGTCACGTACCCCCTGGTCGAGCTGCTGCTGCCCGAGCTGGAGGAGTTCCTCGTCTACGTGTGGCGGCGCCAGCTGGCTGCTGCGACCGGGCGCGTGGTGCAGGTGGCCGACGACGACGAGATGGTCGACCGGCGGCTCGCGGTGGGCTTCGCCGACCTGGTGGGCTTCACGCGCCTGACCCGGCGGCTGGAGGAGGAGGAGCTCGGCGAGCTGGTCGAGTCCTTCGAGACGACCGCGGCGGACCTGGTGGCCGCGTACGGCGGCCGGCTGATCAAGACCCTCGGCGACGAGGTGCTGTACTGCGCCGACGACGCGGCGACGGCGGCGGAGATCGCGCTGCGGCTGATCGAGACGATGGAGCTCGACGCGCAGATGCCCGAGCTGCGGGTCGGGATCGCCTTCGGCACGGTGACCACCCGGATGGGCGATGTCTTCGGGACCACCGTGAACCTGGCCAGCCGGCTGACGTCCATAGCCCCCAAGGACGCGGTGCTGGTGGACGGGGCGATGGCCGAGGAGCTCTCCCGGACCGGGGCCGCCCCGGTGTCGGAGAAGGAGGCCGAGACGGCGCCCGAGGAGGGTGCGTCCTACCGGTTCGCGCTCCAGCCGATGTGGCAGCGGCCGGTGCGCGGCCTCGGCGTCGTGGAGCCCTGGTCGCTGACGCGCCGGAAGCCTAAGATCCCCCGGTAACGTTCGTTAACCGGGAGGGTTCCTATGGCGTCCGAGTCCGCATTCGAGTCGGAGTTCGTGGCGGTGCGCCGCCACGAGGGCGGGGTCGCGGAGCTGGCCCTGGACCGCCCCAAGGCGATGAACGCGGTGTCGACCGCGATGGCCCGCGCCCTCGGGGCGGCCTGTGCCGAGCTGGCCGCCGACCGGTCCGTGCGCGTGGTCGTGCTCTCCTCGACGTCCGAGCGGGCCTTCTGCGTCGGCGCGGACCTCAAGGAGCGGAACTCCTTCTCGGACGCCGAGCTGGTCCGGCAGCGGCCGACCACGCGGGGGGCGTACGGGGGCGTGCTGGCGCTGCCGATGCCCACGGTGGCGGCGGTGCACGGGTTCGCCCTGGGCGGCGGCTTCGAGCTGGCCCTGGCCTGCGACGTGATCGTCGCCGACGAGACCGCGGTGGTGGGCCTGCCCGAGGTTTCGGTCGGCGTGATCCCCGGCGGCGGGGGCACGCAGCTGCTGCCGCGCCGGGTGGGTGCGGCACGGGCCGCGGAGCTGATCTTCACGGCGCGCCGGGTGGAGGCGGCCGAGGCGCTGTCCCTGGGACTGGTGGACTCGTTGGTCCCGGCCGGCCAGGACACGGCGCAGGCGCTGGCGCTGGCGTCCCGGATGGCGGCGAACTCCCCGGTGGGTCTGCGGGCGGCCAAGCGGGCGCTGCGGCTGGGGCACGGGATGGACCTGGAGGCCGGTCTGGAGATCGAGGACGCGGCCTGGCGGACCGTGGCGTTCTCGGGCGACCGGGTGGAGGGCGTCGCGGCGTTCAACGAGAAGCGCAAGCCGAACTGGCCGGGGGAGTAGTCGCAGGGGCGGCGCCCGGGCGGTACCGGGCGGCGTTCGGATGCCGCCCGCGTCCCGGCGCCCCGATCACGCTTGGTGAGGGGCAGCGGTACCGAAAGTCGTGCCAATTGTCTCCAAAATCTGACAAAAGTCCCTAGCCTGGGGTGATGGGAGTTGACGGGCGGCTACGAGCCGTTGTGGGACTCGCTCAGGCGATGGCCGCGGCCTGCGCGCCGCGGGACAGCGTGCGGGCGGCCGCGCGTGGCGCGCGCGTGGCGCTGGACGGCTCGTTCGCCGCGATCTCCGCGTGGGAGCGCGAGCGGGGGTGCCTGCGGGTGCTCGTGAACGAGGGCGAGCGGCGGGCGGGCGAGGAGGAGTTCCCCGAGGACGAGTCCTACCCCGTGCACGACTTCCCCGAGATCACCGAGTTCCTGCACGAGCTCTGGGTGGGCGGCGGCGGCCCGCACGCCTGGGTCGAGAGCGCCGTCGGCGACCGGCCGGGGCGGCGCGGGGAAGCCCTGCGCCGACGCGGCCGGGGAACCTGTGTGGTCGCGCCCATCGTGCTCAGCGGCCGCGCCTGGGGCGAGCTGTACGTCGCCCGGGACGAGGGGCTGCCCGACTTCGACGAGGACGACGCCGACTTCGCCACCGTGCTCGCCGCCGTGGTCGCGGCCGGGCTCGCGCAGAACGAACGGCTGGAGGAGGCCCGGCGGCTCGCCTTCACCGACCCGCTGACCGGGCTCGCGAACCGGCGGGCGGTCGACATGCGGCTCGACGAGGCCCTGGAGGAGCACCGGCGGACCGGGGTGGTCGTCAGCCTCGTCGTCTGCGACCTGAACGGGCTCAAGTCGGTCAACGACACCCTCGGCCACGCCATGGGGGACCGGCTCCTGGAGCGGTTCGGGTCGGTCCTGAGCCTGTGCGGGGCGATGCTGCCCGGATCGCTGGTGGCCCGCCTCGGCGGCGACGAGTTCTGCCTGGTCGGGGTCGGCCCGACGGCGGACGAGATCGTGCGCGTCACCGAGGAGGTGTGCACCCGGGCGGCCGAGCTGGAGCTGGGCGAAGGGGTGGCCTGCGGCGTGGCCTCCACCGGGGACCCGATCGGGCTGGTGAAGTCCTCCCGGCGGCTCTTCCGGCTCGCGGACGCCGCCCAGTACAAGGCGAAGGCCGCGCGCTCGCCGAAGCCCGTCGTGGCGGGCCGGGACACCGCGGTGGTCCGGCTCGCGGACGCCGCCGCAGAGGAGGCTCCCGGAGAGCGGCGCCGCTTCCGGGGCCGTCAGTGACCAGCGGCTCGCGGTACCGATGGGTAAGGGGCCCACCCGCGTCGCGATCGTGACAACTTCGCCTAGTGACATGAAGCGATTCAATCCGTAGGGTGCTGAATATGGATATGCACACTGTCGTGGTGGGGACGTCCGGGACCACCGCCGAGGACGTCATCGCCGTAGCCCGCGGCAACGCACGCGTCGAGCTCTCCGCGGAGGCGCTGGGCGCACTGGCCCGGGCCCGCGAGATCGTCGACGCCCTTGCCGCCAAGCCCGAGCCCGTCTACGGCGTGTCCACCGGGTTCGGTGCGCTCGCCTCCCGGCACATCAGCCCCGAGCTGCGTGCCCAGCTCCAGCGCAACATCGTCCGCTCGCACGCCGCCGGCATGGGCCCGCGCGTCGAGCGGGAGGTCGTCCGCGCGCTGATGTTCCTCCGCCTCAAGACCGTCGCCTCCGGTCACACCGGCGTGCGTCCCTCCGTCGCGCAGACCATGGCCGACGTGCTCAACGCCGGGATCACCCCCGTCGTCCACGAGTACGGCTCCCTGGGCTGCTCCGGCGACCTCGCCCCGCTGTCCCACTGCGCGCTCGCCCTCATGGGCGAGGGTGACGCCGAGGGCCCGGACGGCACCGTCCGCCCCGCCGGTGAGCTGCTCGCCGAAGCCGGCATCGAGCCGGTCGTGCTCCGCGAGAAGGAGGGCCTCGCCCTCCTCAACGGCACCGACGGCATGCTCGGCATGCTGATCATGGCCCTCGCCGACCTCGGCAGGCTCTACACCTCCGCCGACATCACCGCCGCCCTCACCCTGGAGGCGCTGCTCGGCACGGAGAAGGTGCTCCAGCCCGAGCTGCACGCCATCCGCCCGCACCCGGGGCAGGGCGCCTCCGCCGCGAACATGGCCGCCGTCCTGAAGGGCTCCGGGCTCGTCCGCCACTACCAGGAGGAGACCGCCCCGCGCGTGCAGGACGCCTACTCCGTGCGCTGCGCCCCGCAGGTCGCCGGCGCCGGCCGCGACACCATGGCGCACGCCGCCCTGGTGGCCTCCCGCGAGCTGGCCGCCGCCGTCGACAACCCGGTGGTGCTGCCCGACGGGCGCGTGGAGTCCAACGGCAACTTCCACGGGGCCCCTGTCGCCTATGTGCTGGACTTCCTCGCCATCGCGGCCGCCGACCTCGGTTCCATCGCCGAGCGCCGCACCGACCGGCTGCTCGACAAGAACCGCTCGCACGGCCTGCCGCCGTTCCTCGCGGACGACGCCGGCGTGGACTCCGGTCTGATGATCGCCCAGTACACGCAGGCCGCCCTGGTCAGCGAGATGAAGCGGCTCGCGGTGCCGGCCTCGGCCGACTCGATCCCCTCCTCCGCCATGCAGGAGGACCACGTCTCGATGGGCTGGTCGGCCGCGCGCAAGCTCCGTACCGCCGTCGACAACCTGACGCGGATCATCGCCATCGAGCTCTACGCCGCCACCCGCGCCATCGAGCTGCGCCACGGGCTGACCCCGGCCCCGGCCAGCCAGGCCGCGATCGCGGGCGCCCGCGCGGCGGGCGTGCAGGGCCCCGGGCCGGATCGTTTCCTCGCCCCCGACCTGGCCGCCGCCGACGAGTTCGTCCGTACGGGAGGCCTCCTGGCCGCGGTGGAGCCGGTGACGGGTCCGCTCGCCTGACGGCAGATCGCACGCGCGGCGAAGGGCCGCCCCGGGACCAGGTCCCGGGGCGGCCCTTCGCCGTGTCTACAGGGCGTGCGAGCGGCGGACCGAGAAGGCCACGAAGCCGGCCCCGACGCCGAGGAACAGGGTGCCGCCCAGGAGGTAGGGGGTGGTGTCCACGGACCCGGTGGCGGCGAGCAGGGGCTGCGGTCGCGAGGCCGGTCCGGCGGCCGTTCCGGTGACCGTCCCGGGGGCGTCGGAAGCGGAACCGGAGTCGGCGGCGCCGGTCGGGTCGGTGGCCGTCTGGGCGGCGTTCGCGCCCGTGGGCACGCCGGAACGGCTCTCCTCGACATCGGCCGAGGTGGCGCCCGCCGATGGTACGAACCACAGGGCGGCGAGGAGGGTGGTCGCTCCGAGAGCGGTGAGCAGCGGTCGGCGTGCGGACACGGTGCGATCCCCCTTGTGGCAGCAGCGAATTGGCCGTGTGCGGTGATGCTACGGAAAGGGGCGGGTCGTGGGAAAGTCGGGGCTTCCGCGGGCTTACTCTCCGTCGTATGAACTCTTCTGAGACATCACGTTACGTACGACTTCGGGTGGATTTGGTGCTCGAGGTGCCCGACGTGCAGGCACTCACCGGAGCCGCGCTCGCGCACATCAAGGCCGACGAGTTCATGCCGGACGAGGAGCGCGGCCACGCCGAGTCCGCCGTCCGCGAGGACGAGTCGGAGGCCCTCGCCTACCTCGTCGACCCCACTGACCTGGTCGTGGACATCCCCGGGGTGGAGCTCGCCCAGGCCTCCTGGAGCAGCGAGCCCGTCGAATACGACCCCGAGTCCATGGAGTGGGACCTGGACGAGGAAGATGGGGACTTCGACGAGGAACCCGACAACGCCTGACCGTGTGGTGGACCACATCCGAACGGAATGTGGAACCGGCCGGCGCCGTTAACGCGTTGTCATGACCAGGCAGGGGGTGCGCCCCCTGCCCGGCCCACCCCGGGGACGGCCAGCCTCCGGGGGATCCGGCAACGATGGAGTGGCGTGTGAGGACGGACAGTATGCGGCGGAGCAGGTCCCTGGTGGCCATATCCGCCGTGCTCGGTGGGGTACTGATGCTCACGGCGTGCGGCGGCGGGGACGACGCGAAGCCGAAGGGCTCCGAGGCGAGCAAGGCCCAGGCGGATGTCGACGCCGCGGCCGCCAAGGACACCTCCAAGGCCAAAATAACCATCACGCCGAAGGACGGGGCCACGAACGTCGGCCTCAACGACGCGGCCAACGTGGCCGTCGCCGACGGCACCCTCACCCTGGTCGAGCTGAAGACCAGCGAGGGCACGGCCGTGGCCGGCAAGATCGCCGCCGACGGCAAGAGCTGGAAGCCGGACGCCGCGCTGAAGCGCTCCACGAAGTACGCCCTGGCGGCGACCGCCAAGGACGCGGACGGCCGCGAGGCGCACGAGAACGCCTCCTTCACCACCATCTCCCCGGAGAACAGCTTCGTCGGCTCGTTCATCCCGGACGAGGGCCAGACCGTCGGCGTGGGCATGCCGGTCTCGATCACCTTCAACAAGCCGATCCAGGACAAGAAGGCCGTCCAGGCGGCGATCTCGGTCAGCTCCAGCAGCGGCCAGGAAGTCGTGGGTCACTGGTTCGGCGCGCAGCGCCTGGACTTCCGCCCGGAGAAGTACTGGCAGGCGAACTCCACCGTCACGATGAAGCTGGCGCTGGAGGGCGTCCAGGGCGCTCCCGGCGTCCAGGGCGTGCAGAACAAGACCGTCACCTTCAAGATCGGCCGCAGCCAGACCTCCCAGGTCGACGTGAAGAGCAAGAAGATGACGGTCACCCGGGACGGCGCGGTCATCAAGACCATCCCGATCTCGGCGGGCTCCCCGGAGACCCCGACCTACAACGGTCAGATGGTGATCTCCGAGAAGTTCAAGGAGACCCGGATGGACGGCTCCACCGTCGGCTTCAAGGACAGTGAGGGCAAGGGCGAGTACGACATCAAGGACGTTCCGCACGCCATGCGCCTGTCCCAGTCCGGCACCTTCCTCCACGGCAACTACTGGGGCGCCGACTCGATCTTCGGCAGCGCGAACACCAGTCACGGCTGCGTCGGCCTGAACGACGTCAAGGGCGCGGGCGACCCGAACCAGCCCGCCGCCTGGTTCTACGACAACTCGCTCATCGGCGACGTGGTCGAGGTGATCAACTCCCCGGACAAGACCATCAAGCCCGAGAACGGCCTCAACGGCTGGAACATGGGCTGGGCGGAGTGGAAGGCCGGCTCGGCCGCCTGACCTCCAGCACCGCGCACGCCGAACGGCGGGGACCCCCCACGGGGTCCCCGCCGTTCGTTTTCGACGCGTCACGCTGGCCGAAAACCGCTCAGTGACGGGCCCGGGGCGCGTCTAGTGTCGGCGACATGATGATCCACTCCCTCGACCTTCCTCCGTCCGACGCCGCGATCGACGCCTGGCTGGCGGTCCTGACCGACGCCGGGGCCGCCGATCTGCCGCAGCAGCCCGTACCGTCCCGCAGGGAGGTCGCCGGGCGGCTGTGCGTCAGGCCGGCGCGCGGCCGGCCCGTGCTCTGGGCGACGGACGGGGGCGCGGGCGTAGCGGCCCTGGTCCTGTTCACGGACGAGGGCAACACGCACACCGCGTTCCTGGACGTGCTGACCGTACGGCCGCAGGAGCGGCGCCGGGGCGTGGGCACCGCCCTGTGGGAGCGGGTCCGCGAGGAACTGCTCGCGCAGGGCCGGACCTCGGTCGCCACCCTGGTGGACCTGGGCGGCCCGGGTCAGGAGTTCGCGCAGTCGCTGGGGTTCGAGAACGTCCTGCCGATGGCCTGGTACGAACAGGAACTCCCCGCCGACGGGGCCGTGCAGGTCCCGGCCACCCCCGGGTACGAGCTCCTGACCTGGCGCGGACTGGTCCCCGACGCCTGGGCGCCGGCCGCCGCCGCGGCCCACGAGGCGATGGAGGACGCGCCGAGCGGAGAGATGGACGAGCGGATCCCGGTCTGGACGGCGCAGTGGCTGCACGCCGTGCAGCAGGTGATCGTCGACCGGGGCGGGGAGCTGATCACGGTCGCAGCCGTGACCGACACCGGCGAGGTGGCGGCGTACACCGAACTCGTCCTGCCGGACCCCTCCGGCCCGCGCGCCCTCCAGTACGACACGGTGGTCGTCCCCGGCCACCGCGGCCACGGCCTCGGCCGGGCCGTGAAACTGCGCATGGCGGCCGAAGCCGCCGCACGCCACCCGGAGCTGCGCCACATCGCCACGACGGTGGCCGACGCGAACACCCACATGCGGGCGGTGAACGAGTCCATCGGCTACCGGCGGGGGCGGGAGGCGGGCATCTTCCAGATCAAGCTGTAGCCGGATCCGGGGCACCGGCCGCGTCGACCCGGCCGCCGGTCACGCCGAGCGCGCGGGTGCCTGTCCGGGCTTCTGCCCGGGCGCCTGCGCGGCCGGCGGCACGGCCGACGGGGCCGACGGGGCCGACCACGACGCCAGCAGACGCAGGGCGTCCGCCGACGGGGAGCCGGGGGCGGCGTGGAAGGTGACCAGCGACTGCGCCGGGTCGTCCGGGAGCTTCAGCGTCTCGAAGGACAGTCGCAGCTCACCCACGAGCGGGTGCCGCAGCACCTTCTCCCCGTGCGTCTTTTCCGCCACCGTGTGCGCCGCCCACAGTCGCCGGAACTCCTCGTTCTTCACCGACAACTCCCCGACCAGCGCCGACAGCTGCTCGTCGTCCGGGTGCTGGCCCGCGTACATCCGCAGGTTGCTCACCACCTCGCACGCCCGGCACTCCCACTCCCCGTACAGCTCCGCCGTCGCCGGGTCCAGGAACACCAGGCGCACGAGGTTCCGCTCGGCGGCCGGCAGCGCCCCGAAGTCCCCGAAGACCGCGGCCGCCAGCCGGTTCCAGCCGATGACGTCCTGCCGGTGCCCCACCAGGTACGCCGGTACGCCGCACATCGCGTCCATCAGCGTGCGCAGCTCCGGCCGCACCTGCTGCGGGCGCCGGCTGTGGCGGCGCCGGTGCGCCTTCGGCCGCGCCAGGTCCATCAGGTGCGCCCGCTCGCTCCCGTCGAGGCGCAGGGCCCGCGCGAGCGCGTCCAGGACCTCCACCGACACGTTGTGCCCGTCGCGCTGTTCCAGCCGCGTGTAGTACGCGACCGACACCCCCGCCAGCTGCGCCAGCTCCTCCCGGCGCAGCCCGGGCACGCGCCGGCGGCGCCCGTGGTCGGGCAGGCCCACGTCCTCGGGGCGCAGCCGCGCACGGCGGGAGCGGAGGAACTCGCCGAGGCAGGCTCGCTGATCAAGCTGGTCCATCCCGCAAGTATCCCCGGGCGGCGCGCCGCGGTGCAGTCGTGAGCCTGACCCCGCCAGGGGTAGGTTCGCCGGTCGTAGGCAGGACAGGGGGATGGCTGCCCGCCGGACGGACCGGCAGCGTGGGGACCACCGCAGAGGCACGACCCCGTTCGAGGAGCACCCCCATGTCCGTCACCCAGGCCACCCAGGGCACGCACGCCATGCACGCCACGCACGCCACCCAGGGCACGGAGGTCGCCGCGTACGCCGCCCCCGCAGCCAAGGCCCCGCTGGAACGCACCACCATCACGCGCCGTGCCGTCGGCGCGCACGACGTCCTCATCGACATCAAGTACTCCGGCATCTGCCACTCCGACATCCACCAGGTGCGCGACGGCTGGGGCGAGGGCATCTACCCGATGGTCCCCGGCCACGAGATCGCCGGTGTCGTCTCCGAAGTCGGCCCGGCCGTCACCCGGTTCGCCGTCGGGGACCGGGTGGGCGTCGGCTGCTTCGTCGACTCCTGCCGCACCTGCGCGTACTGCCTGCGCGGTCAGGAGCAGTACTGCACCGAGGGCATGACCGGCACCTACAACGCCCTCGACCGGGGCGGCGAGCCCACGTACGGCGGCTACTCCACCCACCTCGTCGTCGACGAGAAGTACACCGTCCGGATCCCCGACGGCCTCGCCCTCGACGTCGCCGCCCCGCTGCTGTGCGCCGGCATCACCCTCTACTCCCCGCTCAAGCACTGGCAGGCGGGCCCCGGCAAGCAGGTCGCGGTCGTCGGCCTCGGCGGCCTCGGCCACATCGGTGTGAAGATCGCGCACGCGCTCGGCGCGGAGGTCACCGTCCTGTCGCAGACCCTGCGCAAGAAGGAGGACGGCCTGAAGCTGGGCGCCTCCCACTTCTACGCCACCGGGGACGAGGCCACCTTCGAGGAACTGGCCGGCCGCTTCGACCTGATCCTGTCCACCGTCTCCGCGCCGCTCGGCCTGGACGCCTACCTGGGTCTGCTGAAGGTCGACGGCGCGCTGGTGAACGTCGGCGCCCCGGAGGAGCCCGTCGCGCTCAACCTCTTCTCCGTCATCGGCGGCCGCAAGACCCTCGCCGGATCGATGATCGGCGGGATCGCCGAGACCCAGGAGATGCTGGACTTCTGCGCCGAGCACGGACTGGGCGCGGAGATCGAACTGATCGCCGCCGGGCAGATCAACGAGGCCTACGAGCGGGTGCTGGCGAGCGACGTGCGCTACCGCTTCGTGATCGACGCGTCGACGATCTGACCCCGGGGCAGGACCGGCGGTCGGCGGCGGGCGTCACACGTTCTTCATGCCGCGTGCACGGCCTCCAGGCGCCGGCCGGCGCCCCCCTGACCGGGGCCACCGGCCCCACCGCCATCGACCTCGACGTGGCCGGCGTCCGCCCCTTCCACCTGCTGGTCGAGGACGCGAACGCCCGCTCCTCCTACGACCGCACCTCCTGGGCCCGCCCGTACGTGACGGTCGTCCGACCCGCCCCGGCCGGCCTCAGTACCCCCGGGGATGCGCGGACAGCCAGCCGGCGTACCGCTCGCGCATCCGGTCCCGCTCCTGCGTCGTGGGGAGGACGACATCGGCGCCGCCGTCGTACGGGTGGTACATCCGGGTGAGCCCGGGGTCCGTGACCAAGGCGCCCGACAGGGTGTCGTCGGCCACCGCGCGCAGCAGCCGGTCGAGGCAGCCCCGCTGCCAGCGGCGGCGGTCGGCGTAGAAGTACCAGCGCAGGTGGAAGTCCGGGTCCGGGTCGGAGGTGTCGTCCACGGTGGTCCAGAGCGTGCCCTCCGGGTGGAGGGCGCGCCGCTCCACCGTCGTGTCCGGGCGTTCGGCGTGTTCGGACACCTCGGACCAACCCGTGGTCACCACGTACACGTCGTCGCCCGCGAAGAGCTCGTCCAGGACCGTGTTGTACCGGTCCAGGAGCACCGCGTACTCCGCCTCGCCGTCCGGGTAGCGCTTCGACTCCGGCAGGCTGTGGAACGCACCCACCGGTGGCGGTATACCGTCTTCAGTTCGTGCGGCAGCAGCGGGCCGGGAGGCCTGTGCTGCTGCCACAGACGGGTCAGCCCCTCGTGCGCGGGATCGACGACGGGGGCGGTCACGCCCCCGGGGCCCCGGCCACACCGATCGGGCAGGACACGCCCGTGCCGCCGATGCCGCAGTAGCCGCCCGGGTTCTTGTCCAGGTACTGCTGGTGGTGCGCCTCCGCGGGCCAGAAGGGGCGCTCCGCCGCCGGCAGCACCGCCGTGGTGATCGGGCCGTAGCCCGAGGAGGCCAGGACCTGCTGGTAGGCCGTGCGGGAGGCCTCCGCCGTGGCCTGCTGGTCGGGGGAGTGGGTGTAGACCGCCGAGCGGTACTGGGTGCCGACGTCGTTGCCCTGGCGGAAGCCCTGGGTGGGGTCGTGGGACTCCCAGAACAGCTTCAGCAGCGCGGCGTAGGAGACCTGCGACGGGTCGAAGACAATGCGGACCACCTCGGTGTGGCCGGTCAGCCCCGAGCAGACCTCCTCGTAGGTCGGATTCTCGGTGAAGCCGCCCTGGTAGCCGGCCAGCGTGGTCCACACCCCGGGGGTCTGCCAGAACTTGCGCTCCGCACCCCAGAAACAGCCCAGACCGAAATCGGCGACTTCCAGGTGCGCGGGGTAGGGGCCGGACAGCGGGTTGCCCAGCACGGTGTGCCGGTCGGGCACGGCGAACAGCGGCTCCGCGCGGCCCGTCAGGGCCTCCTCGCGGGTGGGGAGCTCGGGCGTACGGCGGTACGAGAACATGGATTCCCTCCTTGTGGGAGTGACAACGTGCGGAGGGCGGGCCGGGATTCCCCGACCCGCCCTCCTCCGCCGTTACGGCTCCAGACCCGGCGTGACCACGCGCACCGCCCAGTCCCGCGCGTGCACGTAGCGGGACTTCGGCCAGTAGTACCAGGGCATCGCCCCGATGTGTCCGTCGATGTGGCGGAACTGCTCGACCGCCTCCGCGTCCCGGTCCTGCCAGAACAGGAACCACGCGAGCGGGTGGCGCAGCCGGATCGACCGCCAGTCCTCGGGATCGGCCGCCGCCAGGTCGACGAGGGCGGCATCGACCGCCGCGATGACCTCCGGCTCCTTGAAGAAGGTCTCCGGCTTGAGGTCCGACTCGTGCAGTTCCTGCTCGATGTAGGCGATGAGCGGCAGCACGGACAGCAGCTCACCCGGCTCGGCCCCGGCCGCGCACTCGCGGGCGAAGGCGAGCGCCATCTCGTGCGAGCCGCGCCACTTCTGGCTCCAGTACTGCATGGCGTTCGTGTGGGCCGACAGGTTCTTCGGGTCACGCTTCGTGATCTGCGACCACAGCTGCTGGTACTCCTCGTGCGCGTAGCCCAGGCCCTGGCTGATGGACTGCTCCACCATGTACGGAACCGGGTCCGCGGGGTCCGCCAGTCGTTGGGCCTCCCGCGCCTGCTCCTGCGCCTTGAGCAGCAGCTCGCGGAAGATCCGGAACTGCTCCTGGGTGGTGTGGCTGGCCCGCGCGGAGCCCCGCACGTTCCACGCGACGATGACGCCCGTGTCCGCGTTCACCAGTGCCGCGGACGGGTCCGACGGCCTGGCCGCGCGCCAGGCCAGCAGCCAGGCGTCGTCCTCGGCGGCGAGCTCGGACAGGGGGCGCACGCGCTGCCAGCGCTCCTCCCAGTCCTGCCCGGCCGCCTCGATGTAGGCCGCGGCCGCTTCCCAGTCGCCGGCCTTGACGGCGGCGACGGCGGCGGTCTGCTCGGGCGACACCGGCAGCGCGTTGTCCGTGTCGAGCTGGTCCTCCGGCACGAAGCCCAGCGCGACGACCGCCGCGGCCTGCTCCGACTTCCGCTCCGCCTTGATGGCGGCCGTCTCGGAGTTCATGGCCTCGGTCCGGCCCTCGATGAGGGCGATCTCCGCCTCCAGCCGCTTCGCCTTGCGGATGTAGTAGACGCCGCGCAGCACCTTGAACGCGCCGAACAGCAGAATGGCGCCCAGGATGTAGAGGCCGATCACGGGGCAAGCACCAGCTTTCGCAGGGATTCGGTGTCGGGGAGGTCGGCGACGGCCGCGTCCAGGGCAGCGCCCAGGCGGTCCTGGAAGCCGTCGGCCGGGTAGCTCAGCGAGGCCGAGTCGGACCAGGACAGCTGCCAGCGGGCGGTGCCGCGGGCCGTCAGCTCGACGGTGACCAGCTGGTTCAGCGCGCGCCGGACGACGGGGCGGGCGAACTCGCGGGCCGTGCGGCCGGTGGCGGCCGCCGCCTCCTCGGACTTCGGGAAACGGTCGGCGATGCGCCAGCGCACCGCCGGGTCGGCGTCGAACGCGTCGAGCACGGCGTCGAGCCCGGGGCCGGCGCCCTCGGCGACGAAGGCCTCGCGGATGTCCTGCGCGCCCTCGCCGACGTACTTGGTCATGGACTCGTGGACGAGGTCCTCCCAGTCGACCCGCTTGAGCGCGAGCGCCTCCGGGGTGAGGACGACCGGCTCCAGCGCGGCCAGCGACGCGTCGGCGTCGGCCAGCAGCTCCAGGGCCGGCCGGGTGGCCTGACCGCCGCGGCCGTCGTCGGGCAGGGCCTCGATGCGGGCCACGCGCTCGGCGAGCGCAGGGTGGGAGTCGTAGGGGGAGGCGGGCTCGGTCGACAGTTCCTCGCGCAGCTCGTCCAGGTCGCCCGAGCGCGCGGCCAGGAGCCGGCGCAGGCCGCCGAAGACCTCGCCCGGCTGGGGCAGCAGGCCGGCGCCCACGCCGAGGGTGGCGTAGGAGCCCATGTAGAAGTCGTGCGCCGAGCCGAGGGCGTTCAGCTCGCGCAGCGCGGACGCGGCCGAGTCGCGGCCGGCGACCCGGACCGAGGCGAGGTCGGCGGCGAGCTCCTGGCGGCGGGAGGTGGAGAGGGTGGCGCGCATGTAGAAGTTGCCGTACGCGATGTAGATCTTGGCCATGGCGCGGTACATCGCACCCTCGCCCGTGGTGTCGACGCCCTTGGCCTTCTTGCCCTTGGCGATCCGCTTCTCGTCCTTGCGCTCCTGCTTCGCGCGCTCCTTGGCCACCTTCTTGTCGGCGCGGTCGTGGAAGTAGCCGATGGTGCGGATCAGCTGGCCGCGGCCGCGGGCGATCAGCGGGGTCAGGCGCGTATCGAAGTTGGCGTAGTGGCCCATCTCGTGGGCGAGCACCGCGCGCAGCTGCATCTCGTCCAGGCCCGTCATCAGCGGCAGGCCGATGTAGAGGCGGCGGGTGCCGGGCAGCAGGCCCAGCAGCTTGGCGTCCTCTTCGACGGCCGCGTTCACCTCGTCGATCAGCACGATCTCGTCGGGAGCGCGGGTGCCGACCTGCTGTGCGATGTCGCGCACGACCGCCCACAGTTCGGGCTCCTGCGCCTCGCTGACCGTGATACCGGCCAGGGGCTCGCTCTTGGGCGTGCGCAGCATGAACAGGCCGCGCACGATCGGGATGGCGAGGACGACGGAGACCAGCAGCAGCTTGCCCGCGATCGGGCCGTGCAGCGTGGTGACGACGGCGTAGTCGATGCCGCCGAGGGCGGCCAACAGGAACACGCCGAGCAGGTAGAAGCCTGCGAGCAGGACGAGAGCGCGCAAGGCGCGCAGTGAAGCGCCCATATGGACAGATCCCCCCACGGGATGAAGATGGTGCTGAAGCAGGTGGCGGGGCAGAAGGCCGCCACCGCCGCATCATGCGGCCTGTGATTACTTACGGCAACTTTATTGGCCGAAGCTTCGGCCCATCCCGTGGGGTGGGGGCGCGGCGGGGCACTCCGCGACCCGGCCGGACGCTACTGCGCCAGCGTCGCCGGCGACCCGCCGTTCGCCTCGTACCCCGCCACCGCCATCGCCCGGTACACCGCGTACGAGGCGGCCGGGTTCGCCGCCTCCGACCACGGCAGCGCGCCCACGTACCCGTCCACGTGCCGCACCTGCTCCATGGCCTCCGCCCACCGCTCCATGCAGACCAGGAACATCAGCAGCATGTGCCGCACGTGCGCCACCATCGGGTCGTCCTGCCGCGCCGTGTGCACCGCGTACAGCGCGCCCTCCACCGCCCGCGTGGCGACCGCGCCCCGGTAGAAGCTCGGGCTCAGCACGATGTCCGGCTGGTTCTCGCGCAGCGCGAACATCGGCAGGGCCGCCAGCAGCGATCCCTGCGGGGCGCGCGCCGCGGCCGCGTGCGCGAAGGCGTCGGCCTGCTCCCGCGAGCCGTGCCACTGCGCACCCCAGTAGTGCAGCGCCGCGAGATGGGCGCCCATGTGGTTCGGGGCCCGGTCGATGACCTTCGCCCACAGCTCGTCGAACTCCGCCTCCGGGTAGGCCAGTCCGCGCGCGATCGCCAGCTCCGTGATGTACGGGACCGGGTCCCCCGGGGCCAGCAGCGCGGCCTTGCGGCACGCTTCCCGGGCCTCCTCCAGGATGATCCGGTGGTCCGCCGAGCCGACCCCGCCCGAGTGCCGCCACGCCTGCTGCACCAGCAGCTCCGCGTGCACCTGCGCGCCGCCCGGGTCCTCCTCCGCCTCCTGCCGCCACGCCCTCAGCCACTGCGCGCCCGTCCCGGGCTGCGCCATCAACTCGAGGGCCGCGGCCCCGCCGAAGGCCTGCACGCGCTGCCAGCGCCGCTCGCCCTCCTGCGGGGTCCCGGCGAGCAGCTGCGAGGCCGCCTGCCACCCGCCGGTGCGGCGCACGTTGTCGAGGGCGGCCATCAGGTCCTGGTCGGGCCCGGGGATGCGGATGTCCAGCTCTTCCTCCCGGTCGAATCCGTAGTTCGCCGGGTCGGCGGCGTCGGGGCTGCTCGGCGAGACCAGGCGGATGCCATCGTGCCGGCGCCGTAGGTACGGACTGAGAACGAGCACGATCACGAGCGTCCCGAACACCAACCACAAAATCTCCATGCCTCCAGCGAACCAGACCGAGGGGGGAGCAGGCCAATAGGGGGCCCGGTACCGGGCGGGCATAGCATCGGACCATGAGCGACGACAGCCACGAGCACCAGAGCTTCGAGACCCGCGCGATCCACGCGGGCAATACGGCGGACCCGCTGACCGGCGCGGTCGTGCCCCCGATCTACCAGGTTTCCACCTACAAGCAGGACGGTGTCGGAGGGCTCCGCGGCGGCTACGAGTACAGCCGCAGCGCCAACCCGACCCGGACCGCGCTGGAGGAGAACCTCGCGGCGCTGGAGGGCGGCCGTCGCGGTCTCGCCTTCGCGTCCGGACTCGCCGCCGAGGACTGCCTGCTGCGCACGCTGCTCGCCCCGGGCGACCACGTGGTCATCCCGAACGACGCCTATGGCGGAACCTTCCGCCTCTTCGCGAAGGTCGTCTCCCGCTGGGGCGTCGAGTGGTCGGTGGCCGACACCTCCGACCCCGAGTCGGTACGGGCGGCCCTCACCCCGAAGACGAAGGTCATCTGGGTCGAGACCCCCTCCAACCCGCTGCTCGGCATCACCGACATCGCCGTGGTCGCCGACATTGCGCGCTCGGCCGGCGCCAAGCTGGTCGTGGACAACACCTTCGCCTCGCCGTACCTCCAGCAGCCCCTGGCGCTGGGCGCGGACGTCGTCGTGCACTCGCTGACCAAGTACATGGGCGGGCACTCCGACGTGGTCGGCGGCGCGCTGGTCGCCGCGGACGCGGCGCTGGGCGAGGAGCTGGCCTACCACCAGAACGCGATGGGTGCGGTGGCCGGGCCGTTCGACTCCTGGGTCGTGCTGCGGGGCATCAAGACCCTGGCCGTGCGCATGGACCGGCACGCGGAGAACGCGGGCAAGATCGTCGAGCTGCTCAAGCGCCACCCGAAGGTCACCAAGGTCCTGTACCCGGGCCTGCCCGAGCACCCGGGGCACGAGGTCGCGGCCAAGCAGATGCGCAACTTCGGCGGCATGATCTCCTTCCAGGTCGCCGGTGGCGAGGAAGAGGCGGTCGCGGTCTGCGGCCGCACCAAGATCTTCACCCTGGCCGAGTCCCTGGGTGGCGTCGAGTCCCTGATCGAGCACCCGGGCCGCATGACGCACGCGTCGGTGGCCGGCTCGGCGCTGGAGGTCCCGGCGGACCTGATCCGCCTGTCGGTCGGCATCGAGAACGCCGATGACCTCGTGGCGGACCTGACCCAGGCCCTGGGCTAGCCCACCCCCGCCGGGCCCCACCCGGGCCCGGCGGCCCTTTCCCGGCTCCGCCGCACCGCTTCCGGCTCTGCCGACCGATTCCGGCTCCGCCGTGCCCTTTCCGGCTCTGCCGCACCGACTCCGGCTGCGCCGAGCCGCAGTTAGTTGTGTGGGCTCGATTTCAGCCTCGGCTGGGCCAGTTCCAGCCTCGCCGGAGCCGGGTGGGTTCAGGTGCGGCTGGGGTGGGTCCGGCGGAGCCGGGTGGGCTCGGTGCAGCCGGGAGGGGTTCGGCCGGAGTTGGGAGGGGTTACCAGCCCTGGAGGGGTGGGGAGACTCCGCTCGGCGGGGTGAGCCAGGGGCGGGTCAGGGAGGCCCACACCACGAAGGCCACCGCGGCAGCGAAGAGCACGGCCCAGCCGAACCCGCGCAGCGCCCGCCGCCGCCGCAACAGCCGGTCGCCCCGAGCCGCGGCCCCCGCCGCGAGCCCCGCCGGCACCGGCGGGTACGGGCCCTCCAGGAGCCGTTTGACCTGGGCTTCCTTCCGGTCGGGGAGCCCGCTCACACCGCCTCCCGGTTCCTCAGCGCGGCCACGGCCCGATTGCACAGCACCCGCACCCGATCCACCGGCATCCCGAGCTGCGCCGCAGCGACCTCCTCCGCGACCCCTTCGTAGAGCCGCAGGACGAGGACGAGCCGCTCCGGCGGGCTCAGCCGCGCCAGCACCCCGGCGCCACCGTGATGGCGCCAGGCAGTCCGGGCGAAGGCCGTGCACAGTTCCCGGCGGGTGAAGTCGTACGGGTCGTCCCCGCGCAGGCGCCGCCAGTTCGCGTACGTACGGGCCAGCGCGCCCGCCAACAGCCGCCGGGACGAATCCGGTTCACCGGTCAGTAGGAGCGCGACGTGCAGGAGACGCCCGGCCGCGCCCGCGACGAAGGCTTCGAACTCCGCGTAGGAGCCCGCCTGTTGATCAACCACCCGCATAGTCCACATAGTGCGGGCAGCGGGGCCGCTCAGGTCAAGAGGCCGGACGGACTCCGCTCAGGAGGCGGGACCGGCTTCGGCCACGGCCGCCATGAGTTCCGACAGCGACAGGTTGAAGCGCGTCAGCAGACCGGTGAAGGACTCCCGCTCGCCCTCGCTCCAGCCCTCCGTCACCCGCGCCATCAGCTCGCGCCGCGAGGAGCGGACCTCCTCCAGCCGGGCCAGCCCCCGCGGGGACAGCGCGAGCACCACGGCCCGCCCGTCCTCGGGGTGCGAGGTCCGCTTGACCAGACCGCTGTCGACCAGCGGCGCGACCTGTCGGGTCACCGTCGAGGAGTCGATCCCCATGCCGCCGGCGAGCGCCTTCACGCCCATCGGGCCCTCCAGGTCGAGCCGGTTCAGCAGCAGGTAGGCGGCGCGGTCCATCGAGTTGCGGGCCTGGCCCACACCGCCCAGACGGGTCTGCTCGGCACGACGGGCGAAGACCGCCACCTGGTGCTGGAGCGCGTCGAGGAGACCGGCTCCGGCGGGCGCGTCCGGCGCCGCGGGCAGATCGGAATTGGCCGGGGTGGAAGGCATGGCCGTGGGCTCTCTTCGCGTGGGTCCGACAAGGATGGGGGACAGAGTACGCGGCCGTGCGGCGGCTCGTACGCCTCGTACGAGAACTGGTACGGCCGGTTGGGGCTCCCGCCCCGCGGGTGTCCCGGATGGCGAGATATCGCCCCTCCTGCACCCTGCGAGACTGGCGGCATGAACTACCGCGTGCCCCAGCCCGTCCCCCAGGTCATCCTCGACGACGTCCGGGGGGCCCAGAAGATGCTGTCCGGCGTCTCGCGGGTCACCGCCATGGAGGGCAGCCGGTACCTCTCCGCACTCACCGGCTCCCCGGTCCACCTCAAGTGCGAGAACCTCCAGCGCACCGGCTCCTTCAAGCTCCGCGGCGCCTACGTGCGCATCGCCGGCCTGCGCCCCGAGCAGCGGGCCGCCGGTGTCGTCGCCGCGAGCGCGGGCAACCACGCGCAGGGCGTGGCGCTGGCCTCCTCCCTCCTCGGGGTCCGCTCGACCGTGTTCATGCCGGTCGGGGCGCCGCTGCCGAAGGTGGCCGCGACCCAGGAGTACGGCGCCGACGTGCGCCTGCACGGGCAGGTCGTCGACGAGACCTTCCTGGCCGCCCAGGAGTACGCGGACCGCACCGGCGCGGTGTTCATCCACCCCTTCGACCACCGCGACATCATCGCGGGCCAGGGCACGGTCGGCCTGGAGGTCCTGGAGCAGTGCCCGGAGGTGCGGACCATCCTCGTCGGGATCGGCGGCGGCGGTCTCGCGGCCGGTGTCGCCGTCGCCGTGAAGGCGCTGCGGCCGGACGTGCGGGTCATCGGGGTGCAGGCGGCGGGCGCGGCCGCCTACCCGCCCTCGCTCAAGGCCGGACATCCGATCTCGATCGACGAGCCGAACACGATGGCCGACGGGATCAAGGTCGGCCGCCCCGGGGACGTCCCCTTCCACATCATCGGCGAGCTCGTCGACGACGTGCGCACGGTCTCCGAGGACGCCCTTTCCAGTGCCCTGCTGCTCTGCCTGGAGCGGGCCAAGCTGGTGGTCGAACCGGCCGGGTGCAGCACGGTCGCGGCCCTGCTCAGCGAGCCCGAACTGTACGGCGGTGGCCCGGTGGTGGCCGTTCTGTCCGGCGGCAACGTCGATCCCCTGCTGCTCCAGCGGATCCTGCGGCACGGCATGGCGGCGGCGGGCCGCTACCTCTCCCTGCGGCTGCGCGTGGCCGACCGGCCGGGGGCCCTGGCCGGGCTCCTGGCGGTGTTGTCAGTGGTGGATGCGAACGTGTTGGACGTGAGCCACGTGCGGACGGACCCGCGGCTGGGGCTCACGGAGGTGGAGGTGGAGCTACAGCTGGAGACGAAGGGACCGGAGCACTGCGCGGAAGTCGCGCGTTCCCTGCACGGCGCGGGATACAAGGTGATGAGCTAGGGAGGCGTCCCCGAACGTCCGCGGCCGTCCGCGGCCGTCCACGGCGTGCGCGGCCGTCCGCAGCCTCCGCGGCCGTGCCTTGTACTGCCCTGCCGTATCCGACCGCCCGGACATCCCCCGTTCGGCCGAGCAGGACCTGCCCGGCACTCATAGGATTTGCGTAGAAATGCCCTGAATATCCTGATTCTACTGGCCCGATTCACTGGGAGAATCCATATGCCAGGCGCTATCTACGCCGAAGGTCTGGTCAAGACCTTCGGCGATGTACGGGCTCTCGACGGCGTGGACCTCGACGTCCCCGAAGGCACCGTCCTGGGTCTGCTCGGCCCGAACGGTGCGGGCAAGACCACGACCGTACGCGTGCTGACCACCCTCCTGCGGCCCGACAGCGGCAAGGCCGTCGTCGCCGGCATAGACGTGCTCAGGCACCCCAACGAAGTCCGCCGCGCCATCGGCCTCTCCGGCCAGTTCGCGGCCGTCGACGAGTACCTGACCGGCCGCGAGAACCTCCAGATGGTCGGCCAGCTCTACCAGATGAAGGCCAGGGCGGCCAAAGCCCGGGCCACCGAACTCCTCGAACGCTTCAACCTCTCCGACGCCGCGGACCGCACGGCCAAGACGTACTCCGGCGGCATGCGCAGGCGCCTGGACCTCGCGGCCGCCCTCGTCGTCAGCCCGCCCGTGATGTTCATGGACGAGCCGACCACCGGGCTCGACCCCCGCAACCGCCAGCAGTTGTGGGGCATCATCCAGGAACTGGTCGCCGGCGGCACCACCCTGCTCCTCACCACCCAGTACCTGGAGGAGGCCGACCACCTCGCGCACGACATCTGCGTGGTCGACCACGGCAAGGTCATCGCCCGCGGCACCTCCGACCAGCTCAAGGCCCGTACCGGCGGCGAGCGCGTGGAGGTCGTCGTCCACGAGCGGCAGCACATCGCCACCGCGCGCGAGGTGCTCGCCGGCTTCGGCAAGGGCGAGACCACGGTCGAGGAGCACACCCGCAAACTGACCGTGCCCGTGTCCGGCGGCGCCAAGCTGCTCGCCGAGGTCATCCGCGAACTCGACGGCCGGGGCATCGAGATCGACGACATAGGCCTGCGCCGCCCGACCCTCGACGACGTGTTCATCTCCCTGACCGGGCACGCCGCCGAACGGGACGCCGACGAGAACGGCGAGGAGAACGGCGACGGGGCGGCCGGTCCCGGGACCAAGGGCCGCAGGGCGGCCCGCAAGGAGGTGGCGAAGTGACCCTCACCTCCCCGACCCCGGGCGCCTCTCCGCACCGCGAACTCGCGGCGCCCCGTCCGCGCGGCGGCGTCGTCCAGAGCGTGAACGACTCCCTCGTGATCGCCAAGCGCAACCTGATCCGGATGTCACGGATCCCCGAGATGATCATCTTCGGCGTGATCCAGCCGGTCATGTTCGTCGTCCTGTTCAGCTACGTCTTCGGCGGCTCGATCAGCGTCGGCGGCAACACCTCACCCGCCGCCTACCGCGAGTTCCTGATGGCCGGCATCTTCGCCCAGACCGTCACCTTCGCCACCGCCGGCGCGGGCGCGGGCATCGCGGACGACATGCACAAGGGCCTGATCGACCGCTTCCGCTCCCTGCCCATGGCGCGCGGCGCGGTCCTCACCGGCCGCACCCTCGCCGACCTCGTCCAGACCACGTTCACCCTGATCATCCTGGCGATCGTGGCCCTCCTCGTCGGCTGGCGCACCCACACCAGCTTCGGCGAGGTCCTCGCCGGCTTCGGCCTGCTGCTCCTGCTCGGCTACGCCTTCTCCTGGATCGGCGCCCTGATTGGGCTGTCGGTGCGCACCCCCGAGGCGGCCACCTCGGGCGGGCTGATCTGGCTCTTCCCGCTGACGTTCATCTCGAACGCCTTCGTCCCCGCCGAGAACATGCCGCCCTTCCTGCGCACCATCGCGGAGTGGAACCCGTTCAGCGCCACCGTGCAGGCGGCCCGCGAGCTCTTCGGGAACCTTCCGGAGGGCTATCCGGTCCCGGACGCCTGGCCCATGCAGCACCCGATCACGGCGTCCATCCTCTGGTCGGTGCTGATCGTCGTGGTCTTCCGGTCCCTATCGGTGCGCAAGTACCGCTCGGCGACCGCGTAGGGCCCGTAGGGACGCGGGACGCCGGACGTCGGACGCCGGTACCAGCAGGAATGCGCGATGCCCGACCGGAAGGATCCGGTCGGGCATCGCGCATTGTCGGTCAGGTTACGAAGAAAGCGGTGACCGAGGGTGATCAGCCCGTGAAGGGCTTGACGTCCAGGATCTTGACCGAGGCCTTCTTGCCGTTCGGCAGCTCGTATTCGGCGTCCTCGCCGATCGCCTTGCCCAGCACGCCGCTGCCCAGCGGGGACTGGGGGGAGTACGTCTCGAAGTCCGAGGACGCGTACTCGCGCGAGGCGAGCAGGAACTCCATGGTGTCGTCCTCGTCGCCGTCGAAGGCGATCTTGACGAGCGTGCCGGGGGCCACCACGCCGTCGGACGCGGGCGCGGTGCCGACCTTGGCGTTCTCCAGGAGCTGCGTGAGCTGGCGGACCCGGAGCTCCTGCTTGCCCTGCTCCTCCTTCGCCGCGTGGTAACCACCGTTCTCGCGCAGGTCGCCCTCCTCGCGGGCGGCTGCGATCTTCGTGGCGATCTCCGTGCGGGCGGGACCAGAGAGGTAGTCCAGCTCCGCCTTCAGCTGGTCGTACGCCGCCTGGGTCAGCCAGGTGACGCTCTCGCTCGTCTGGGTCACGGGTGCTCCTCGTCGGTACAGGGGACTACTGGCCGCCAGCGGCGGACGAAACCACGAGCCTAACAATTCGGGAAGAAAAGGGGGAGGACCCCAGAGGCTCATTGCCTCGTGGGACGCGACTTCAATCCTCTTCGGACCCCTTCGGATCTCTTAGGACCTCAGCGGGCGGAAGGCGCCGGCTGGCAGCCGATCAGCTCGATCATCGTCGCCCGGCTCGTGGTCTTCAGGGTGACGATCTCGTCCACCCGCGACCGGTCCTGCGCGAAGGTGAAGTCCGCGCGTCCCACCTCGGCGTGTTCCTCGTCCTGGGAGCTCAGGGAGCAGACCCCGGTGACCGAGGCCTCCTTGCGGACCTCCAGGTGCACCTTCACCTCGGTGTCCGAAATCACCTGGAACTTGATCACTTCGGCGCTCACGCTCTGTCCCGTGATGTAGCCCCAGCCGATCCAGCCGATCACGCCCAGCAGCACCGCACCCAGCAGCGATCCGATGATCTTGAGCTTCCGGTCCGCACGCTCGTCCGCCGACCGGCCGTACCGGCCCTCGGGCAGTCCCTCGCGCACCGCGCTCATGATCGTTCCTCTCGCCGGGGACGGCTGGGTCACCCCTGGAATTTTCCGCCCCCCGGTTCGGTCACTATAGGAGCTGAGTGTCGCGCCGAATCGCAGAGGATCCTGTTTTGACCGAGCAGCTTCGACTGATGGCCGTCCACGCCCACCCCGACGACGAGTCGAGCAAGGGCGCGGCCACCATGGCCAAGTACGTGTCCGAGGGGATTCCCGTGCTGGTCGTCACCTGCACCGGTGGCGAGCGCGGCTCGATCCTGAACCCCAAGCTCCAGGGCGACAAGTACATCGAGGAGAACATCCACGAGGTCCGCGCCAAGGAGATGGACGAGGCGCGCGACATCCTCGGCATCGAGCAGGAATGGCTCGGCTACGTGGACTCCGGCCTCCCCGAGGGCGACCCGCTGCCCCCGCTGCCCGAGGGCTGCTTCGCGCTGGCGGACGTCCACGAGGCCGCCGGCGAGCTAGTGAAGAAGATCCGCGCCTTCAAGCCGCAGGTCATCACCACCTACGACGAGAACGGGGGCTACCCGCACCCCGACCACATCATGACCCACACGATCTCCATGCTGGCCTTCGAGAGCGCGGCCGACACCGAGAAGTACCCGGAGGGCGAGTACGGCCCGGCCTACCAGCCGCAGAAGCTCTACTACAACCAGGGCTTCAACAAGCCGCGCACCATCGCCCTCCACGAGGCGCTGCTCGCGCGCGGCCTGGAGTCCCCCTACGGGGAGTGGCTGGAGCGGTGGAAGGAGTTCGAGCGCAAGGAGCGGACCCTGACCACCCACGTGCCCTGCGCCGACTTCTTCGAGATCCGTGACAAGGCGCTCATCGCGCACGCCACCCAGATCGACCCGGACGGCGGCTGGTTCCGCGTCCCGATGGACATCCAGAAGGAGGTCTGGCCCACGGAGGAGTACGAGCTCGCGAAGTCGCTCGTCGACACTTCCCTCCCCGAGTCCGACCTCTTCGCGGGCATCCGGGAGAATGCGTAGCTATGAGCGCTACGCAGGCAGCACTGACCCAGCTCCTTCCGCTGGCGGGTGACACCTTCGACAAGAACAAGGTGACGCCCGGCCTCCTCGGCTTCCTCGTGTTCGCGGCCCTCGCCGTCGGCGTGTGGGCCCTGATGAAGTCCATGAACCGGCACATGGGCCGGGTGGACTTCGAGGAGGCCCCGGAGCCGGCCGCCTCCGGCGCGGACGGCACCCGGGCCCCGTAGGGCCGGCCCGGCAGGACCTCCGCGTCCCCGCCGGCCGCCTCCGGCGGGGACGCCATCGGGCCCTGTAGGGCTGGTCCGGCGGGGTCTTCGCGTGCGTGCCGGCTGCCTCCGGCGGGGCCGGCATCGGGTCCCGTAGGGCGGGTCCGGCAGGGTCTTCGCGTGCGTGCCGGCGCGCCGGCCGCTTCTGGCGGGGACGGCACCGGGCACCACGTAGGGACGGTCCGGTAGGACCTTCGCGTATGCGTGCCGGCTGCCTCCGGCGGGGCCGGGGCCGGTTCGGGCCCGCAGGATTTTCGCGTGCGCGCCCCCGCCCCGACCGGGAACCCGGTGGGGCTGGGGCTTCGCACGCGCGCGATTTCACCGCGAGCCGTCCACCGAGTCCGCCTCGGGGCGCTTCCCGCCGCTTCCCTCCACCTCAGGCCCCCTGTCGGCCTTCCGGCCTGTCGGCCTCTTGCCCTCTGGCCTGGCGGCCTGACGGTCCAGCCGCCTGACGGCCTTCGGCTTCGCCCAGCGGGCTTCGGCTTCGCCGGTGGGCTCCGGCCTTCCGGGGCGTGGCCTCGCGGCTGGTGGCCCGGTGGCCTTTGGCTTTGTCCGGTGGGCTCCGGCTTTTCGCGGCGGGCAGGGGGCCGCTGGTCCACCTGGCCCGGGGTGCTGGTGGGGTCGGGGCGTGCCGCGGTTTCCGCGTCAGGGCCGGGGGACCCCCATGACCTCACGCGAGTGCAGGTTCGGGACCAGGCCGAGCCGCCACGCCTGCCAGCCCTCCGCCGGATCCACCCCCCGGCCCAGGACCACCCCGTAGGTCTCCAGGCAGTCCTCCAGCCGCCCGTCCCGCGCCGGATGCGGCGCCTGCGCCAGGCGCGCCAGCTCCGCCCGCGCCTCCTCCGGCGCCGCCGGCACCGCGTACGGCAGCATCGTGCACCGCAGGAACCGCGCCCAGTCCTCCCCGCGCCGGTCCCCGTACGCGATGAACAGCCGCACCGCCTCCTCGCACAGACCCAGCGCCTGCGACAGCCGGCCGTTGCCCGCGTCGATCACCGCCAGCTCCAGACACGTCCACGCCTCGCCGTGGGCCAGCCCGATCCGCCGGAAGTCCGCCCGCGCGTCCACCAGCAGCTGACGGGCGAAGCCGGAGTTCCGCAGGTTCCCCGTCTGCGCCGCCCGCTGGTCCCGCGTCACCCGGCCCGAATGGTGGCGGGCGTACGCCAGCCCGTACACGTCCCGCATCCGCGAGAACATCGTCCGCGCCCGCTCCAGCTCCCGCACCGCCTCGTCGCGCTCGCCGCCCACCTCCAGCGCCTGCCCGAGGTAGTACTGCGTCCACGCCTCCCCGCGCACGTCCTCCGCCTCCCGGTGCCGCGCCAGCGCCTCCCGCAGCCCGTCGACCGCCGGCCCAGGATCACCGTCCACCACCCGGGCCCGGCCCAGCTGCGTCAGCGCCCAGGCCTCACCACGGTCGTCGCGGGTGCGCCCGTACAGGTCCAGAGCCAGCCGCAGCTCGACCTCCGCCCGCTCCACGTCCCCGAACCGCAGGTGCACCTGACCCAGCTGGAAATGCGCCCAGGCCTCCCCGTGCACGCTCTCGCTCTCCCGGTGCAGGGCCAGGGAGGTCTCCAGCAGCCGCGCCGCCTCCGCCAACCGCGCCCGGTCCCGTTCCACCGCCGCCAGCGCGTGCAGCCCCCACGCCCGGTCACCCGCCAGCTCCGGCGGCTCCTGTAGCACCAGCGCCTCCCGGATGCGGATCGCCGCCTCCGGAAGATTGCCCTGGTGGTGCAGCGTGATCCCGAGCGAGACCAGGGCCATCGCGGCCGCCGCCTCCTGATCGGCCTCCATGTACTGGTCCACCACCGAGGCCAGCGTGGTGCGGGCCTTGTCCAGCTCGCCCAGCTGGCGCGCCGCGATGCCCGTACGCCACTGCACCGACCGCACCAGCCGCCCCTGCTGCCCCTTCAGCCCGTTCTGCCCCGCCGCCACCACCTGCGTCAGCTCATCGATCTCACCGAGCCGGTACAGGTCCCCGCGCAGCAGGCAGAAATCGCACAGCGCGCCCAGCAGGTCCAGCACCGCCTGCTGATCGACCCCCTCCGAATGCCGCAGCGCCGCCGTGATGAAGCTCGACTCGTCGTCCAGCCAGCGCAGCGCCGCATCCAGCGAGGTGAAACCGTGCCCCCCGACGGGCCCCTTGAGGAACGTGTTCGCCCGCGTCGACATCTTCCCGTCGACCATCCGGATCACCGAGTCCGCGAGCCGCGCGTAATCGCGGATCAGCCGCTCGTGCGCCGCCGCGGCCTGCGCCCGGTCCTCGTCCGCCACCGACCGCGCCGCCGCGTACGCACGCACCGCGTCGTGCATCCGGAACCGCTGGCCGCGCACCCGCTCGATCAGCCCGGCCTCCCACAGCTCCTCCAGCGTGCGCAGCGCCGCCGCCTCCGGTACGTCCGCCAGCGCGGCCGCCGCCGCACCACCCAGCGACGCCCGCCCGGCCAGCGGCAACCGCCGCAGCAGCTGCCGGGCCGGCTCGGCCAGCCCCGCGTCCGCCGCACGCAGCGCCGCCTCCACCGCGTGCGCCACCTCCACCGGATGCGCCGCCTCGCCGCCGGCCGGGGCCCGGCCCCCGCCCGCCAGCGGAGCCAGCAACCGCAGGGCGAGCGGCAGCCCGCCGCTCCGCTCCACCACCGCGGCCACGTCCTCCTCGGCCACACCCGCGAGCCCCGCCACACCCGGCTGCGGCGCCCGGAGCAGCTCCGCCGCCTCCTGCGGCGCCAACCGCTCCACCGGCAGCTGGTACACCCACGCCGCCAGATCCGCCGGCAGCTCCAACGGCTCCCGTGCCGTCACCAGCACCAGGCTCTCGGAACGCTCCGGAACCAGCATCCGCACCTGCGCCGCGTCCACCGCGTCGTCCAGCAGCACCGTCACCGGCAGCCCCTGTAGGTGCTGGTGGTACAGCTCGCCCAGGCGCCGCACCTGCTGCTCCGCCGACGCGCCCTCACGGAACAGCAACTGCTCGCGGGGCGCACCCAGCCGGTTCATCAGGTGCAGCAGCGCCTCCCGGGTGGCCAGCGGCGCCTCCCCGGACGCCTCCCCGGCCGAACCGCCCCGCAGGTCCACCACGCACGCGCCCCGGAACTGGTCCCGCAGACCGTGCGCCGCCCGCAGCGCCAGCGTCGTGCGGCCCACCCCCGGCTCACCGTGCAGCACCACCACCACCGGCCGGGTCTCCGTACTCGCCCGGGCCGCCTGCACCCACTGCGCGATCCGCGTCAGCTCGGACCGGCGCCCCACGAACACCTCCGCCGGAGCCGGCAGCTGCCCGAAGGAGTGCTCCAGCGCATTGCGCCGGCGCGCCTCCGCGCTGCGGTCCGTACCCCGCAACCGCGGAGCGGGCCGCGCGGCCGGCCGGGCCGCAGCGGGCCGGGCCGCCCGGGCCGCCGCGGCCACCGCCCGCTGCTGCTCCAGGAACGGCCGTATCCCGCGCACCTCCAGCGCCGACAGCCACTGGAGCCTCAACTGTTCCGGCCCGCCCGGCCGGCCCCGCTCCCCGGCCCGCCGGTTCGCGGCCGGCAGGTGCAGCGCCGTCACCTTCACCGCCGTCGCGACCGCACCCGAGATCCCCACCACGGCCCCCGCGGTCAGCGCCGTACCGGCCGCGACACCCAGCGACAGGTCAGCGCCCACGGCCGTGGCCGCCGCGACCGCCGTCACCAGCAACGCCGTGGAATGGTCGCCCCGCCGGAAGGCCTCGCCGAGCGACTGGTCCCCGGCCGCCGACTCGTCCAGAGCCCGCACGTACGCCTCGTACTCCGGCGCCGCACTCGCGGCGAGCGCGTCCAACGCCTCCCGGCCGCGAGCCAGCAGCGTCGCCCGGTCGATGCCCGTACCCGGTCCCCGCTGCGCCGCGTCGTCCACGGCCCGCTCCAACAGCCGCTCGGCCTCACCGCGATGGCTGTCCCGCATCGGCATCCCCCTCAGAGAGCTCCGGCAACGAGCCCCAAGTGTCCTGCGGGACTCCTCCGAGCGCGAGGGAATCTGAGCTACTTCAGAGGGAAGTGTGCACTCTCTCCTACAGTCGGGTCGAAATCAGTCAACTGGCATATCCGGAGGGCAATATGACGCTACATCGCTTACGTACGGCGCTGCTGTCGACCCTGTGCGCGACGGTGCTGCTGCCGGCGCTGTCCGGCTGCGAACCCCCGCCACCCGCAGAAGGATTCGCACCCCGCCACGAGGAACCGGCCGCGGCCGACCGCGACAGCGCCGACTTCCTCCAGCGGTGGAAGCTCCTCGAACGCGTCACCGACGACCTCAACGCCTATCTCGACGTCCCCGACCGGATCACGGTCGTCGCCCGTTCCTGCGCGGGCGAGGGCAGCGGCTACGACCCCGTGAACCAGCGGATCGAGCTCTGCTACGACGACCTGACGGAGGACCGGAAACGGTTCGAGGAGGCCGACCGCCGCCCGGCGGACGAACCCCTCTCCGAGGTCGTCCGGGAGACCCTCCACCACGAGGCGGGCCACGCCCTCATCGACGCCCTCGACCTCCCCGTGCGCGACGGGGGGCGCGCCGAGGAGGACGCCGCCGACCGCTTCGCCCAGCTGATGCTCCTGCGCGACCCGGAGGGCGACCGGGCCCTGCTGACCGCCGCCCGCGCCTACGACCTCGCCGCCGCGGCCGACCCCGCCCCGGCCCCCGACGACGAACACGCCCCGGATTCGGCCCGCGCGGAATCCCACCGTTGCGCGGCCTACGGCCACGACCCGGCCCGCCACCCGGACCTCGCGACCCCGGCCCGCGCCCACTGCCCCGCGACCTGGTCCACCACCCGTGACGCCTGGGTCCGTGACCTGACCCCGCTGCTGCGCCGCTGACGCCCGAGCGCGCACCTCGGCCGGCCGCCCGCCCGGCCCCGGCGGTCAGATGCTCCATCTCGGACTCCATCTCGGCCTCCAGTGCGGCCTGCATCAGGTGCTGCGTGATCGCCGGCAGGTCCATGCCCAGCCCGCCGGCGGTCTCCGGCGTCCTCGGCCGCCCCTCCGGCCCGGAGCAGGACGCCGACGGGCATCCGGACCACGAGGACCACGACCGGGACCAGGAAGGTCTCTGAGGCCTCCGTCGGTGGCGCTCGTACCACCGCCCGGTGACGACACAGGCGCCCTCCCCGGTGTTGTTCGGGGAGGGCGCCTGTGTCATGCATGGGGTGGTGATGCTGTCGGTTATCCGATGGTGAGGAAGGTGCTCCAGCCGTCTTCGTCGCGTCCGGTGGCGTTGCCGTAGGTGGTGGTGCCGCCTTGGAAGTAGTACTGCATTCCGTCGTTGCGCACGCCCCAGATGTCGGGGATGCCGTCGCCGGTGTTGTCCTCGGTGCCGAGCACCATGGGCCAGTCGGTACGGTTCCAGGCGGTCGTGGCGTAGGTGTAGTCGACGCCGCCTTCCGCGTTCGCCGCGTATTGCAGGGAGGTCAGGTCCGCGCCTGCGTTGGTGCCGGCCTTGCCCTTGCGCAGGGCCATGGTGCGGTTGGCGTTGGAGTTGTCGCGGAAGAGGAGGTCGGGGATGTTGTCGCCGGAAACGTCGCGGACGCCGACGATGTCGCGGGCGGCCCAGCCGGTGGCCATCTTGCGGTAGGAGGCGAAGCTGGATCCGGTGTAGCCGGAGAACGCCCAGAAGCCGTCCGCGTCCAGTGCGAACAGGTCGGGCAGGCCGTCGCCGTCGACGTCCTCGGAGACGACGATCTGCCGGAACGTCGCCGGGTCGGGTGCGGACGCGGGCAGCTGCATCTCGATGCGGCGGCCGGCGTCGAACTGGCCGGTGCCGGTGCCGGGGTAGATGTACAGCTTCCCGTCAGGCATCCGGGCGATCATGTCGGTGATGCCGTCGCCCGGGTGCCAGTCGGTGGCATGCCCGATCAGGGCCGGGACGGTGGAGGCCGGGTCCTTGAAGTGGCCGGGTGCGACGGGCTTGCCGTCCTGGACGGCGCCGGGGATGAACGCGTCGGTGTCGCCCTGGCGGTCACCGGCGTAGGTGCGCAGGTTGCCGTCCTTGTCGATGGCCAGGAGGTCGGGGAACTGGTCGCCGGTGACGTCGCCGGGCTTGTCGGTGCCGGTGCGGGGGCTGACGTAGAAGAGGTATTCGGTGGGAACGGAGACGTTCCCGGCGTGGTTGGCGGTGCGGACGTACAGGACGTTGGGTCCGGCGGTGTCGACCTGGAGCTTGATGGAGGCGAGGTCACCGTTGGTGGGGGCGGCCTTGTTCTCCCAGGACGGCTTGTTCAGGGACCACTGGTACTCGCGGATGGTGCCGGCCGCGGTGCCGTTGCCGCGGATCTCGATGACCTGGTCGGGGGTGGAGGCCGGGTTCATGCTCCAGTCGGCGGCGTCGGGGCCGGGCGGCGGGAAGTGTGCGGAGCTGACCGCCGGGTTGGCGGGCGCGGAGTGGTCGACGGTGAAGGTGCACCATCCGCCGCCGCCGGAGTCGGCGGGGCCGGAGCCCGCGGACCACCAGCCGTCCCAGTCTTGGGTCCGTGAGAGCCAGAAGTACTTGCGGCCGGAGGTGAAGGAGGCCCACGGGACGGATTTGGTGACCACTCCGTCGCTGTTGGGCCACAGCCACTCGTTGGCGATGTTGGTTCCGGACTCGGCGTCCCAGACCTCGATCTGGACCTGCTTGAGGTTGCCGTCCCGGTCACTGCCCTTGGCCTGGAAGGACACGTCCGTCTTGCCGATGCTGGTTCCGGTGCCGCTGGTCAGGCACGGGCCGCCCGGAGAGGTGTTCATGTTCGACGCGACCGGGATGTCGGGCCGGGTGTTGTAGACGACCTCGATGTACGGGGCGCTCTCACCGTTGGCGAGGAGCTTCTTCCAGTAGTAGGAGTCCGACTCGTTCGGCGCCTTGAAGCCCAGCGACAGCGCACCCCAGTTGGCGCCGGCGGCCTGGGTGACCAGACCCTTGATGTCGGGGGCGACCCAGTTGTCGGGGCAGGAGGAGTTGTAGCCGTAGCCGGCCATCTCGGTGCCGACCTTGTTTCCCCACCAGCCCGTGGTGTTGTTCCACGTCGAGGACGAGGACACGAACGGGGTGGAGTAGATGTCCATGGCCTTCTCACTGCACGACCACGAATACGTCTGCAAGGCGCGAACACTCGCCGACTGGATACCCGCACCGTACAGCTCGGACCCGAAATAGAAATTGAACACCGAACGGGAAGTACCGCCGGAATCCGATTCGTATCCGACACGGGCCTCGTTCGTGCCCGACGCGTTGTAGTTCTGGCCGTTGTAGAAACTCGAATTACCGGCCGTCTTGTAGAGCAGCGACCAGGCATGCTTGTGACCCTTGAAGGAAGGGTCGACGAACACCGGATACACCGTGTCCGCGGCGTTCAGCCATGCGGCATCCGCCTTCAGGGACAGGGTGCTGTCCTTGAGGGAGGCCGCGGCGACCGACAGGTGAGCGCGCTCCGCGCCGGCCAGGCCCGTCAGGCCCAGCGTGGGGTGCTCCTTCGCGGCCGCGGGGGCCTTCCAGGCGGGCACGTCGTCGGTCGTGGCGACCTTGCCCGACGAGTCCCACATCAGCGGCGAGGGAGAACCGGCCACCTCCTCGCCCTTCGCGTCCCGGGCCGACATCGCACCGGACTCGGCATCGAGCTGGAACTGCAGATCGGGTGAAGCGAGACGGTAATTGATCTCAGCCAGCAACGGATCCGCGGCCGCCTGCTTGTCCTTCACCACCAACAGGTGCGAATAGCCACTGTCTTGAGCAGTCATCAGCAAATCTATGCCCGGCCGCACATTCTCGTACAACGCCCGCGGACCGTCGATCACCGGCACGGGCAGCACACCCGGCCAACTCACCGACATGTCATGCCCGTCGACATTCAGACGCACCAGCTCGGTCCACACCTGACCCGGCACATCCACCGCCAGAGCGGACCGCACCACACCACGCGAAGACCGCTCGGCACCCGGCGTTCCCGCACTGAAGACGACAGCCCCGTTCACCGCCTTCGCCGCGAAACCACCCGAGGTCTGCTCCAGGTCGGTGTCGACCGGCTTCCACTGATCGCCGACCTTGGCCCGGACGGCGGAGCTGGAAATCTGCTTCTTGAACAGACCGTCAGGCCGGGCCCATGTCGTCGTGTTCGCACTCCGGTCGGCCGTTACCTCGACGTCCTTGCCCGTCTCGGCGGCCAGCTTCCGCGCCTGCGTGGCGGTCACCCGGCCGTTCGCCTCTTCCGAAGCCTTCTTCTGCGGCTTCCCGTCCCCTCCCAGTCGCACGCCGACCGGCACCGCAACAGCCAGCGCCAGCAGAGCGGCCAGGCCGCCTATGGCCTTCTGACGCCTGAACCAAGGACGTTCCGGTGCGACGGCTCGAGCTTCTGTAGCGGGTGTTGGCGGACTGGGGTCCACGGACTCACTGACAGCCATGGTCGTACTTCTCCCCCCTCGGGCTCGTGCTTCCACGGCCCTCGGCACTCACAAATGTCTTTCGGCCATCGGCCCCGAACCCGGGAGGCTCGCCCCCGGCCCGCCTTTCACACGGAAGGCGCGAGCAGAGCATGAACCATCCGGGCGAATCATCAGCCCTTGCATCCGTAACCCGACTGGCCATTTGATTAGGCTTTGCGTCGATTGCACCGAGCTCTGAGGTCCGTAAGTGACAAAGCCCACAACGGCTATTGGTTTGTAGATTTTCAGCCATCCTGGCCGCACAATCAGCTGGCTATTTATCAGTTTCCTGTCTCCGCCTGGCCAGTAGGCGGGGGCAGATCGTGGGGGGTTCCGCATGTCGCCGTTGTCGGCGCGCAATTTCCGCCTGCCCGGAAACAGGAGGACGCGCGCCGTGAGCGCGCGCCTCGCCGGGCGCACCGGCATCACCCTGTCGGTGGTGTTGGTCGCAACTCTCCTGCCCCTGCAAGCCTGGGCGGCGCCACCGGGTGACCGTAGTGGCGTTCAACTTCCGGGCCTCCAGCAGGACATGAAGGCCAAACTGGACAAGGTCGAGGCCGCGAAGCTGGTGGGCTGGGCGGGCACACCGGTTCAGCCTCCGGCTGCGTACGAGCCTTCCAAGGTCACTCCTCCCGCTGGGGGCTCGGCGCCGGTCCCGCTGACTCCGGACAGCGGGACGCAGCTGGTCCAGGCGGGCGCGCTGCCCGTCAGTATCGGCAAGGCCTCGCCCACCGAGTCCGACCCGACTCCGCCGGCTCCGTCGGGCACCTGGTCGGTGGCCGTCGAGGCCCGTACCAAAACCGAGGCGGCCGGCTTCGATGGCGCGATCATCAAGGTCACGCCTCCGGCCGAGGGCTCGACCCCGGTCGACGTGCAGCTGGACTACAAGCAGTTCGAGGACCTCTACGGCACCGAATGGGCTTCCCGGCTGGAGATCAAGCAGCTCCCCGAGTGCTTCCTGACCACGCCGGCCCTTCCCGAGTGCAGCACCGCAAAGCACGTCCCGAGCACCAACGACCCTGCGACGGGTACGGTCCGCGCAACCGTGGACCCGGCCACCGCGCCGGGCCAGGGCCTGCGCACGATGGCGCTCAGCGGTGGTTCCGGCCCGACGGTGCTGGCGGCCACGGACTCCGCGTCCGGCGCGGGCGGCACCTACAAGGCCACCCCGCTGCAGCCGTCCGGCTCCTGGACGGCGGGTGGCAGCGGCGGCGGGTTCTCCTGGTCCTACCCGCTGACGGTTCCGGCCCCTCCGGCGGGCACGGCCCCCAAGGTCGCCTTCAGCTACTCCTCGCAGACGGTGGACGGCAAGACCTCCGTCGCGAACGGTCAGGCGTCATGGATCGGTGACGGGTGGTCGTACGAGCCCGGATTCATCGAGCGCAGGTACCGCACCTGTTCCGACGACCGCAAGGCCACGCCGAGTGCGCCGAACAACGACAACAGCACGGACAAGAAGAAGAGCGACCTCTGCTGGGCGGGCGACAACGTCGTGATGTCCCTCGGCGGCAGCACCACCGAGCTCGTCCGCGATGCCACCACCGGTCAGTGGACCCCCGCGAACGACGATGGTGCCAAGGTCGAGCAGAAGACCGACACGTCCGTCGCGAACGGGGCCAAGGACGGCGAGTACTGGGTGGTCACCACCCGCGACGGTACGCGCTACTTCTTCGGCCGCCACGACGTCGACGGCGCCGGCACCCGCGCGGTGACGCACTCCGTCTTCTCGGTGCCCGTGTTCGGCAACCACCCGGGCGAGCCCTGCTACCAGACGGCCTTCGCGAACTCCTCCTGCAACCAGGGCTGGCGCTGGAACCTCGACTACGTCGAGGACGTCCACGGCAACGCGGTCGTCGTCGACTGGGCCAAGGAGACCAACCGCTACGCCAAGAACGAGAAGTTCAAGGAGAAGGTCGCCTACGACCGGGGCGGCTACCCCACGCAGATCCTCTACGGCCTGCGCGCCGGCAACCTGGGCGGCGCCCCGGCGGGCAAGGTCGGGTTCACCGTCGACGAACGGTGCATCAAGGAGGGCTCGGCCAAGTGCACGGACGCCGAGTTCGAGTCGAAGAACTTCGGTGACAAGCAGCCGTGGTGGGACACCCCCTCTACCCTGCACTGCAAGGCCGACACGTCGGACTGCTACGTCACTTCGCCCACCTTCTGGACCCGCAAGCGCCTGACCGCGGTCACCACCCACGGCCAGCGCACCGAGGGTTCCACGGACCTGTCCCTCGTGGACCGGTGGACCCTCACCCAGTCCTTCCCGAAGCAGCGCACCGACACCCACCCGCCGCTGTGGCTCGAGTCGATCACCCGTACCGGTTACGGGACGGCGAAGGACACGAACGGCAACCAGCTCAGCATGCCGCTGCCGCCGGTGTCCTTCCTGGCCAACGTCCAGGACATGCCCAACCGCGTCGCGAAGAGCGCCACCGACGCGACCCCCGACTTCGACCGCCTCCGCGTGGAGACCATCCGCACGGAGACCGGCAGCGAGACCTACGTCGACTATTCCGCCCCGTGCGCGGTGGGCGCCACTCACCCGAAGCCAGAGGAGAACAAGGGCCGCTGCTACCCGGTCCACTGGTCCCCGGACGGTGAGCTCGAGACTCCGCCGATCGAGTGGTTCAACAAGTACGTCGTCGACAAGGTCGTCGAGAAGGACCGCGTCGCCCGCCAGCCCGACGTCACCACCAGCTACACCTACGAGGGCGACGCCGCCTGGGCCAAGGACGACGACGAGTTCCTCAAGCCCGAGCTGCGCACCTACAGCCAGTGGCGCGGCTACGCGTCCGTCGTGACGCAGCGCGGCGTGACCGCCAATGCGGGCAAGGCCGACGCGACCGAGCAGTCCCAGAGCCGGACCTGGTACTTCCGGGGCATGTCCGGCGACGCCGGGCGGCCGAAGATCACGATCAAGGACTCCACCGGCGCGGAGGAGCTGGGCGAGGACCTGCCCGTCTACCAGGGGCAGACGGCCGAGACCATGACGTACTCCAAGGCCGGCGGCAGCGTCGTCGAGCGCGTGGTCACCTGGCCGTGGAACCAGAAGACCGCGACACGCCCCCGCGCCGGCACCACGCCACTGGAGGCCTTCCGTACGGGCACCATCCGCTCCGACGCGTACCAGTCGATCAGCGGCGGCCGGACGAACCTGATCCGGACCAAGGGCACCTTCGATCCCGCAAACGGCCTTCCGCTCACGACGCAGAACGAGGCCTTCACCTCGAACGGCACGGGCTGGACCGCTGTGGCGACGACGTGCGCCACCACCACCTACGTCGAGAACGCGGCGAAGAACCTGGTGGGTCTGCCCCAGAGGATGCGGGCGACCGTCGGTGACTGCGCGCAGGCTGCGACCGGCGCCCTGATCTCGGACACCCGTACCTCCTACGACGCCCTGAACGCCTTCGGTGCCGCCCCCGTCAAGGGACTCACCTTCCAGGTCGACACCAACGACGCGGCGGGCACGGGCTGGATCAACGACCGACGCACCGAGTACGACGCGTTGGGCCGCCCCAGCAAGATCATCAACGCGCTGGGGCAGTCCAAGACCACGGCCTACACCCCGGCCACCGGCCCGGTGTTCAGCACCAAGGTCACCAACGAGGCCGGGCACACGGAGACCACCAAGGTCGACCCCGCCCGCGGCCTCCCCCTGGAGGTCGCCGACGCCAACAGCCGCAAGACCACCCTGGCCTACGACGAACTGGGCCGCAGCACCGCGGTCTGGACGGCCTCGCAGAAGCCCGCCACCGACAAGGCGGCGCTCACCTTCAGCTACCAGGTCTCCGAGCACGAGCCTCCGACCGTGGTGTCACGCACCCTGCGCGACAACGGCACCTACGCCACCACGGTCGAGATCTCCGACGGACTGCTGCGCCCGCGCCAGACCCAGACCGACGCCCTGGGCGGCGGCCGCCTGGTCACGGACACTTTTCACAGCGCGAACGGCACGGTCACCCGGACCAACAACGGCTACTACGCCGAGGGCGCCCCGGCCCAGGACATCTTCGTCCCGGAGACCGTCTTCCACGTTCCGAACTCCACGAAGACGGCCTACGACGGCACCGGCCGCCCCGTCCGCACCACGGAACTGCACGCCGATGTGGCGAAGAGTTCGACCGTCATGCGCTATGAGGGCGACTGGACCCTGACGCGGACCGGAATGTCCGCGGACGGATCTGCTCCGCTGGCGGGCAGCCGCTCTTCCAAGACGTGGAGGGACGCACTGGGCCGCACCACGTTGGTGCAGCAGTACACCGCGGCGGACCTCACCACCTGGAACGACACCTCCTACGGGTACGACGCGAAGGGCAAGCTCGCCCAGGTCTCCGACCCGGCCGGCAACAAGTGGGCGTACACCTACGACGCCCGCGGCCGCATGGTCTCGTCCGACGACCCTGACATGGGCAAGGCCTCCTTCGGGTACGACGTCCTCGGCCGCACGGTGTGGACCAAGGACTCGGCGAACCGGGCGCAGTACACCACGTACGACGTCCTCGGCCGCAGGACCGAGTTGCGGAACAACGCGGCGGACGGCCCCCTGGTGGCGTCCTGGACCTACGACACGCTGACCGGCGCGAAGGGCCAGCCCGTCGCCGCCACCCGGTTCGAGGGCGCCGCCGCGTTCAAGACCGAGGTGACCGGCTACGACGCCGAGTACCGGGCGACCGGTACGAAGATCACGATCCCGGACGTGCCCGGCGCGAAGGGCCTCGCCGGCACCTACGCCTACAGCACGGCCTACACCCCCACGGGGCAGATCCAGTCGACCTCCCTGCCCGCCCTCCCGGGTGGCCTGGCGGCCGAGAAGCTGATCACGCGCTACAACGCCGACGGCATGGCACAGACCGTGTCGGGGCTGTCCTGGTACACCGCCGAGGCCGTCTACAGCCCCTTCGGCGACGTCCTGCGCACCACGTCGGGCAACGCCCCGAACCGGGTGTGGTCGACGAACCTCTACGACCCGTCGACCGGTCTGCTCTCCCAGGCGATCAGCGACCGCGAGACGGCCAGTCCGAACCGCATCTCGGCCATCTCCTACACCTACGACGCGATCGGCAACCCGACCTCCGTCACGGACACACAGACCGGCGGCAAGGTCGACCGGCAGTGCTACGCGTACGACGCGTTGGGTCAGCTCAGCAAGGCGTGGACGGGCAAGACCGCCGCGTGCACCGGACCTTCGATCGCCGACGTGACCGCCGGCCCGGACGGCGACGGCTACTGGCAGGAGTACCAGTTCGACAAGATCGGCAACCGCACCAAGCTGATCAACCGCGACCTGGCCAACGGCGCTCTCGACGACGAGACGAACTACACCTACGGCGTCGACATCTCGGCCGGCGGCCAGCCCCCGGTCAAGACCAAGCCCCACGCCCTGTCCAAGGCGGAGAAGACCGTCCGGACGGCCACGTCCACGGTCAACTCCCTCTCCACCTACGCGTACGACTCTTCCGGCAACACCACGAGCCGGAAGATCGACGCCGACACCCAGACCCTGACCTGGGACCGCCGCAACAAGCTCACCTCGGCGAGCAGCCCGGGCATCGGCGCCGTGGCCGTCACCGGCATGGCGGGCAAGTGCATCGACGTCGAAGGCGGCAAGACCGCCGACGGCACGCCCGTCCAGTTGTACTCGTGCAACGAGACCAAGGCGCAGCAATGGCGCCTGACCGGCGACACCGTCCGTGCGCTGGACAAGTGCCTCACTGCCCAGAACGGCAAGGCCGTCCTGGGCACCTGTGACGGCAGCGCACAGCAGAAGTTCATCCACCGTGCCGCCGACAAGACCCTCTACAACGCCGCCGCGGGCGGCTGCTTGGACCTCCCCAACGGCAACGACACGGACGGCTCCGACCTGCTGGTATACGCCTGCGCCGGCGGCCCCAACCAGCAGTGGACGCCGGCCGACAACACCACCACCTACGTCTACGACGCCGACGGCAACCGCCTCATCGAGGAAACCGGCAGCTCGCGCACCCTCTACCTCGGCGAAGCCGAGATCACCGTCAACAAGGCCGGCCAGGCCATCGACGCCGTCCGTTACTACAGCGGCCCCGGCGGTGTCACCACCACGCGCCAGACCGGAGGCAAGGCCACCGGCCACATTCTGACGGTCCTGCTGGCCGACCACCACAACACCGCCACCACCGCGGTCGAGGCGAAGGCCGGTCAGCCGGTCACCCGCCGTAAGGCCGATCCGTACGGCAACCAGCGCGGCCCGGTGGTCAACAACTGGCCCGGCAGCCGCACTTTCCTCGGCACCGGCAACGACGACAACACCACGGGCCTGACCCACATCGGCGCCCGCGAGTACGAACCGTCCACCGGCCGTTTCATCTCCGTCGACCCCGTGATCGACGTGGCCGACCCGCTCCAGATGAACGGGTACACCTACTCCAACGGCAACCCGGTCACCGGTTCCGACCCGTCGGGCCTCTTCTGTGACGGCTGCAGCGCCAACAACGACAACAGTGCCTGGGCTCCGGACCACGGGCCCGGCTGCACCACCGAGGGCTGCTACGGCGAAGACGGGAAGATCGAGTACTACTACCACGGCGACTCGGCGTCCCACGGTGCCACCACCAGGCTCACCATCCGGCCGCAGCCGCCGGAGTTGCTCTCCGAGAAGGGCAAGAAGGCCTGGAAGGCGGCGATCGAGAAGGTCCGGTCCAAGCGCAACTTCTTCGGCGCTGGGGCCGGCACGCCCAAGGGCCTGCCCAACGTGAGTGAGTTGTTCTGGAAGGAGTTCTGCGCAGGAGCACCGGAGGAATGTCCGAAGGAACGACCGGATGCCACGTCCGTCGAGGACTTCGAGCTGCGCGTCGTGGGCGATTCGCTGGTGGTGCAGGACGACGCGACATCCACAGCGAGCCTCACGGCGGCCGCCGCGCTCGCCCTGTTCCTGGATCCCGAGCACATGCGCGGGCAGCGGTTCTCCTATATCTCCGCCCTTGCGCAGAAGGCCGGACTGTCGAGCGCGCAGATGAAGCCCACCTCGGCGACCGGTGGCTGGGGAGTGCGATTCTTCTCGACCGATGACAAGTCGGTCATGGCCATGTACGAGGTGGGGGACAAGAACAGCCCTGACCCGGTGCACAGGGGTCCCTACCTGAAGGTCCAGGCGCAGGGCCTGGGGAAGGACGGGGCCTTCCGGACACCGATGGCAGGAAACCCGAACCCCACGCTCGGGGGCAGGGTGCCTACGAGCACGGCCGGAAAGATCGCGGAGTTCCTCGTGAGGGCCCGCACAAGGCGCTGACGCGCGGACAGCCAGGCCGGGGGCGGGGGAAGATTTCCCCCGCCCCCGGCCGCATAACATGGCCGAATGATCGATTTCTCCCAGACTTCTTCCGCCGATTTCCTCAAGGCCCTGAAGCAGGGCACGGACGGAGTGTGGTCCGTGGAAGCAGCCGTCTGGCTGCTGGAACGGCACGGCGTCTGGCTGCAGGACCCGCGGCTGCGGCCCTACGTCGAAGGCGGGGTCGAGGACGACGGCACCGTGTGGGCCGGCCTCCCCTTCCGGCGCGTCGGGGACGCGATCGAAGCGGGCGCGTTCGGTGAGGAGTGGGACGAGGACATCGCGGTGCTGAGGATCATCCTCAGCCTGTGGGGGAATTACCCCATCTCGCTCCGCTACACCTGCGAGTACCTCTCCCAGGGGAGCCTCAGCCTGGTGGCGAAGGCCCTGTTCCTCGCCAACGGCTACGACGAGCCGCACCAGCTGTCCTGAGGCGTTTGCGGCAGGATGGCCCCATGCCGAACCGCCTCGCGAACGAGACCTCCCCCTACCTCCTCCAGCACGCCGACAATCCCGTCGACTGGTGGCCGTGGTCGCCCGAGGCCTTCGCCGAGGCACGTGAGCGCGGGGTGCCCGTGCACCTCAGCGTCGGCTATGCGAGTTGCCACTGGTGTCATGTGCTCGCCAGCGAGAGCTTCGAGGACGAACTGACCGCCACCTATATGAACGAACACTTCGTCAACATCAAGGTGGACCGCGAGGAGCGCCCCGACGTCGACGCCGTCTACATGGAAGCCGTGCAGGCCGCCACCGGGCAGGGCGGATGGCCCATGACCGTCTTCATGACCGCCGACGCCGAGCCCTTCTACTTCGGCACCTACTTCCCGCCCGAGCCCCGGCAGGGGATGCCCTCCTTCATGCAGGTGCTCGAAGGGGTGCGGACCGCCTGGGTGGGGCGGCCCGAGGAGGTCGCCGAGGTCGCGCAGCGGATCGTACGGGACCTGGCTGGGCGGGAGTTGGACTACGGGAAGGCCGGGACGCCCGGGCCCGAAGAGCTCGCGCGGGCCTTGCTCGGGCTGGCGCGGGAGTACGACGCCGCGCACGGCGGATTCGGCGGGGCGCCGAAGTTCCCGCCGTCCATGGTGTTGGAGTTCCTGCTGCGCCACCACGCGCGCACCGGGTCCGAGGGCGCGCTCCAGATGGCCGCGGAGACGTGCGAGGCGATGGCGCGCGGCGGGATCTACGACCAGCTCGGGGGCGGGTTCGCGCGGTACTCCGTGGATCGGGAGTGGGTGGTTCCGCATTTCGAGAAGATGCTCTACGACAACGCGCTGCTCTGCCGGGTGTACGCACACCTGTGGCGCGCCACCGGGTCCGATCTCGCGCGCCGGGTCGCGCTGGAGACCGCCGATTTCATGGTCCGGGAGCTGCGCACCGACCAGGGCGGCTTCGCCTCCGCGCTCGACGCCGACAGCGAGGATCCGCTGACCGGGGAGCACGTGGAGGGGGCCTACTACGCCTGGACGCCCGCCCAGTTGCGCGACGTGCTGGGGGAGGCCGACGGGGATCTGGCCGCCGGCTACTTCGGGGTGACCGAGGAGGGGACCTTCGAGCACGGGACGTCCGTGCTGCAGCTGCCCCAGGACGGTCCCGCGGTGGAGGCGGACGGGCTCGCCGGGATCAAGGAGCGGCTGCTGGCCGCGCGGGGCCGGCGGCCCGCGCCCGGGCGGGACGACAAGATCGTCGCCGCATGGAACGGGCTGGCGATCGCCGCGCTCGCCGAGTGCGGGGCGTACTTCGAGCGGCCCGACCTGGTGGAGCGGGCGACCGAGGCGGCCGATCTGCTGGTGCGCGTGCACATGGACGGCCGGGCGCGGCTCTCGCGCACCAGCAAGGACGGGCGGGTCGGCAGCAACGACGGGGTGCTGGAGGACTACGGCGATGTGGCGGAGGGCTTCCTCGCGCTGGCGTCCGTGACCGGCGAGGGGGTCTGGCTGGAGTTCGCCGGGTTCCTCGTCGACCTGGTCCTGGACCGGTTCGCCGCGGAGGACGGGTCGCTGTACGACACGGCGCACGACGCGGAGAAGCTCATCTGCAGGCCGCAGGATCCGACGGACACGGCCGCCCCGTCGGGGTGGACGGCCGCCGCGGGCGCGTTGCTCTCGTACGCGGCGCACACCGGATCGCAGGCGCACCGCACGGCGGCGGAGCGGGCGCTCGGGGTGGTGCACGCGCTCGGGCCGCGGGTGCCGCGCTTCATCGGGCACGGGCTGTCGGTGGCCGAGGCGCTCCTCGACGGGCCGCGTGAGGTGGCGGTCGTCGGCCATCCGGAGGATCCGGCGCTGGCGCTGCTGCACCGGACCGCGTTGCTGGGGACGGCTCCCGGGGCGGTGGTGGCGGTCGGTCTGCCGCGTGCGGCGGACGGCGACGGCGGCGAGTTCCCCCTTCTTGCCGAGCGCACACTCGTGCGCGACCTTCCGACGGCGTATGTGTGTCGACATTTCGTCTGCGCGCGGCCTACGACGGATCCGGTCGAGTTGGCCGAGCAGTTGGGCGTGATTCGCCCCTGAAGCTACCGGAGTAGCGTCAATTCCGGTTGCTTACAGGTGAGTTGAGAAACGTGCTCTTTATCGGCGATGCGGCTGAGTGTCATGTTCACTGCCTAATCTCTTAGCTTCGGGAGTCACCGAGACGGCGCACTGGGGGGTGCGCGCACGGGGGAAGCGGGGGCGGCGGGCCGGGGGGCCCGCCGTGGGCCCCCGGGGGGTTTGCTGATCGCCGCCGGGGGGCGGCGGGTCTGTGGGGGACCTTTTGTACACATCTGTGTTCATCGCTGTCATTTCCCTGGCGCTCTTCTGGATGGCCGCGTTCACGCTCTGGTGGCAGATGCACGCGTGGCGGACCCCCGAGGTGCTCGCCTCCACGCGGTTCGACCGCCCCGACGGGGAGGGCCGCCTCGCGTTCTCGCTGCTACTGCCCGCCCGTCACGAGCAGGCGGTCCTGGAGCACACCATCGACCGGCTGCTGGAGTCGAGCCACACCGACTACGAGATCATCGTGATCGTCGGACACGACGACCCCGGGACGGCCGCCGTCGCCGAACGGGCCGCCGCCCGCGCGCCGGCCCGCGTCCGGGTCGTCGTCGACCACCACGAGACGAAGAACAAGCCGAAGGCCCTCAACACCGCCCTCCCGTCCTGCCGCGGTGACATCGTCGGAGTCTTCGACGCCGAGGACCAGGTCCACCCCGAGCTGCTCGCCCACGTCGACCACGCCTTCCGCTCCACCGGAGCCGACGTGGTCCAGGGCGGGGTCCAGCTGATCAACTTCCACTCCAGCTGGTACAGCCTGCGCAACTGCCTGGAGTACTTCTTCTGGTTCCGCTCCCGGCTGCACCTGCACGCCGAGAAGGGCTTCATTCCGCTGGGCGGCAACACCGTCTTCGTGCGCACCGAGGTGTTGCGCGAGGCCGGCGGCTGGGACCAGAACTGTCTCGCCGAGGACTGCGACCTCGGGGTGCGGCTGTCGTCGGTCGGCAAGAAGGTCGTCGTTGCCTACGACTCCGACATGGTCACCCGCGAGGAGACGCCCGGCTCGCTGGTGAGCCTGCTCAAGCAGCGCACCCGCTGGAACCAGGGGTTCCTTCAGGTGTACCGGAAGAAGGACTGGCAGCAGCTGCCCGGGCGCGGACAGCGCTGGCTGGCCCGCTACACGCTGATGACGCCCTTCATGCAGGCCGCGTCCGGAGTGATCATTCCGCTCAACTTCGCCGTCGCGGTCCTCCTCGACGTGCCCGTCGGCATCGCGATCATCACCTTCCTCCCCATGATCACGGCGATGGTGACCTTCGTGTTCGAGATCGTCGGCCTGCACGACTTCGGCCGCCAGTACGGTCTGCGCGTCCGTCTCGTGCACTACGTCAAGCTCGTCGTCGGCGGCCCGTTCTACCAGGTGATGCTCGCGGGCGCCGCGATCCGTGCGGTCTGGCGCGAGCAGCGCGGCCGCAACGAGTGGGAGCTGACCAGCCACACCGGCGCCCACCTGACGGCCACCGCCACGGCCACGGCGACCGCCACGGCCGTCGCCACCGCGCCTGCCGCCGCGCCCGCGCCCGTCCCCGCCACCGCCGCATCCGGTGTCGTCTCCGCCTCCACCGCGATCCGAGAGGACGGCCGCCAGTGACCGCCACCCTGCCCACGGCCACGGATCCCCAGCCCGAGACCGAGACCGAGCCCGAGACCGAGACCGTCACCGCCCCGGCCCGGCGGACGCCCGCCGCCGGTGGCCTCGGGGTGCGCCCGGCCGCGCCCGCCCGGCCGCTCGTGCGCTTCCGCTCCTCCCGCCCGGACCTGCTGCTGTGCGGCGCCCTGCTGCTGGTGATCGTGCTGGTCCAAGGCTGGAACATCACGAACTTCCCGACCCTGAGCGACGACGAGGGCACCTACCTCGCGCAGGCCTGGGCCGTCCAGCAGGGCGACGGCCTCGCCCACTACACGTACTGGTACGACCATCCGCCGCTCGGCTGGATCCAGGTCGCGGGCCTGACGTACCTGCCGTCGCTCTTCGTGCCCGACTCGATGACCGTCGCGCCGATGCGGTTCTCGATGCTCGCCGTCTCCGCCACCAGCTCCGTGCTGCTCTACGTCCTGGCGCGCAGGCTGTGGCTGCCGCGCTGGGCGGCCGGGCTCGCGATGGCCCTCTTCGGGCTGTCGCCGCTCTCCGTGGTCCTCCAGCGGGAGATCTTCCTCGACAACCTCGCCGTGATGTGGATGCTGCTGGCCTTCTGCCTCGCCGCGTCCCCGAACCGCCACCTGTGGCACCACTTCGGCTCCGGACTGGCGGCCGCCACCGCCGTCCTGACCAAGGAGACGATGCTGGTGGTGCTTCCGGCCCTGCTGGTGACGATGTGGCGCCACAGCCACCGCGACACCCGCAAGTTCGCGGTCACCGGAGCGATCACCGCCTGCGTGCTGATCGGGCTGTCGTACCCGCTGTACGCCCTGCTCAACGGCGAGCTGCTGCCCGGCTCCGGGCACGTCTCGCTCATCGACGGCATCACCTACCAGATGGGCCGCGAGGGCTCCGGCTTCATCCTCACTCCCGGCTCCGGCTCGAACGGTGTGTTCCGGTCCTGGCTCTACTACGACACCGTCCTGCCGCTCGGCGGGCTGGCCGGCGCCGTCCTGCTGCTGGCCACCACCCTCCCCCGAGCTCTCGGCTTCGCTCGCGCAGGGGGGACCCCCACGTCCGTCACCGCCCGGGCGCTGGCCGGCCCCGCGCTCGCCGCCGTGATCCTCGCCGCCGTGGCGATGCGCCCCTCCGGCTACCTGCCGGCGATGTACGTGATCCAGGCGCTGCCGTTCCTCGCGCTCGTCCTGGCCGGGGGCGCGGCCAGCACCGCGCACGCCGTGCTGCACCGCCGCCGCGGCCCCGGGGAGCGCAGGCCGCTGGTGTGGGCGCGCTGGGCCCTGCTCGGCGTGCTCGCCGCATCGGCCGCGGCGTACGTGCTGCCGCGCTGGTACGACGGCAACCGCACCGCGCTGACGGTGGACGCGAACGCCCCGTACCGGCAGGCCGCGGCCTGGCTCGGCAGCGAGGTCGCCGATCCGGCGAACACGCGGGTGCTGCTGGACGACGCGCTCTGGCTGGACGCGGTGCACCACGGCTTCCAGCCCGGCCTCGGCGCGATCTGGTTCTACAAGGCGGACCTCGACCCGGCCGTCACCAAGACCCTGCCGCGGGGCTGGCAGGACATCGACTACGTGGTCTCCTCGCCCACCGTGCGCCGTGACGCGGTGAACCTGCCCCGGGTGCAGGCGGCCCTGGAGCATTCGACGGTGGTGGCGGTCTTCGGGTCGGGCGAGGACCGCATCGAGATACGCCGGACCGACCGAACGAGTGGGAGCTGAGCGCGCATGAGCGAGGACCTGTGGCCCCTCCGTGCCCCGATCGATCCGGACCTCACCCTTCCGCAGGTGGTGACCGGCAGCGTCACCCTCATCATCCCGACCTTCAACGAGGCGGGGAACATCGCCGAGTTGCTGCGCCGGCTCGCTGACGCACTGCCCGACCCCGCACACCTGCCCTGCGAAGTGCTGTTCGTGGACGACTCCACGGACGACACCCCGGCCGTCATTGAGAAGGCCGCCGCCGACCACCCCTTCCCGGTGTCCGTCCTGCACCGGGAGACGGCCGACGGCGGGCTCGGCGGCGCCGTCGTCGAAGGGGTCAAGCGCGCGGACACCGACTGGATCGTCGTCATGGACGCCGACCTCCAACACCCGCCCCGCCTGGTCCCCGAACTCGTCGGCGAGGGCGTGCGCACCGGCGCCGACCTCGTCGTCGCCTCCCGCTACATCAGCGGCGGCAGCCGGGCCGGGCTCGCCGGGAGCTACCGCGTCGCCGTCTCCCGCGCCGCGACCTGGCTGACGAAGGGGCTCTTCCCGCGCGCGCTGCGCGGGATCAGCGACCCCATGAGCGGCTTCTTCGCGATGCGCCGCTCCGTCGTCACCGCGGAGGCCCTCAAGCCGCTGGGCTACAAGATCCTGCTGGAGCTGGCGGTGCGCTGCCGCCCCGGCAAGGTCGCGGAGGTGCCGTTCGTCTTCCAGGACCGCTACGCGGGGGAGTCGAAGTCCACCGCCCGCGAGGGCATGCGCTTCCTCGCCCACCTCGCCTCGCTGCGCTCGGCCGCCCCCCTGGCCCGCATGATCGGCTTCGGGCTGATCGGGCTCTCCGGCTTCGTCCCGAACCTGGCCGCGCTCTGGCTGCTCACCCGTGCGGGGATGCACTACCTGCCGGCCGAGATCGTCGCCAACCAGGCGGGGGTCCTGTGGAACTTCCTGCTCATCGAGACCCTGCTCTTCCGCGACCGGCGCCGGCACCGGCACTGGGCGGACCGGGTCGGGCGCTTCGCGCTGCTCGCCAACGCCGATCTGCTGCTGCGCATTCCACTGATCGCGGTGTTCGTCGCCGAGCTCGGGATGGAGGTGCTGCCCGCCACCGCCCTCGCGCTGGTGACCACCTTCGTCCTGCGGTTCGCGGCCACCGAGGCCCTCGTCTATCTGCCGCGCCACACCAGGAGTTGAGCCGCACAGAAAGGACCTTTCCATGCGTCTGACGATCCGACGGCGAGCGGGGCGGCGGGCCGCCCTGCTCGCCGTCGGGGCGATGACCGCGAGCCTGCTGCTCACCGCACCGCAGCAAGCCACGGCCGGTCCGCCCAACCTGCTCTCCAACCCCGGTTTCGAGACCGCCGGCGCCGCCGGCTCCGACATGCCGTCCTGCTGGTCCAAGTCCGGCTGGGGCGACAACGACTTCACCTTCTCCACCGTCGCCGACGCGCACGGCGGCACCAAGGCGATGAAGGTCTCGCTCACCCGCCGCGTGAACGGCGACCGCAAGGCGCTGGTCACCGAGAACAGCACCTGCGCCCCGACCGTCACGCCGGGCAAGCAGTACGACCTGTCCGCCTGGTACAAGTCGAACACCCCGGACGTGTCGGTGACCGTCTTCCGCCGTGACACGACGGCGGGCTGGCAGTACTGGACCGACCTGCAGAACCCGCCCGTCAGCGCGGCCTGGGCGCGTACGGAGGTCCGTACGCCGGCCGTTCCGCCGGGCACCGACAAGATCGCGTGGGGTCTGTCGGTCTACGGGGTGGGCACGCTCACCACCGACGACTACGCGCTGGAGGAGGTGGGCGCCGTCCCGCCGCAACCGGCCTGTTCGGGGACCGCGGAGGAGTGCGCCAAGGGCAAGTGGCAGGTCATCCCGGCGCAGAACCCGGTGCGTTCGATGCACGCGGTGGTACTGAACGGGGGCACCTCCCAGGCCGGAGGCTCTGGGGGCGGAAAGGTGCTGCTGATCGCGGGCTCGGGCAACGACATCGCCCAGTTCAACGCGGGCACCTTCACCTCCGCCGTCTACGACCCGGCGAACGGGTCCTTCAAGACGATCCCGACCCCCGTCGACATGTTCTGCGCGGGCCACGTGCAGCTGGCGGACGGCCGGGTGTTGGTGATGAGCGGCAACAAGGGGTACCCGTCGGCCGACGGCAAGATCGGCTACCAGGGGCTGAAGGACTCGTACACCTTCGACCCGACCACCGAGACGTACACGAGGACGAACGACATGAACGGCGGGCACTGGTACCCGTCGGCGACGATCCTCGGCAACGGTGACGTGATCTCCTTCGGCGGGCTGAAGGAGGACTCCACGGGCAACGTGACGGCGGAGAAGTTCTCGGCGGCGCAGAACAAGTGGCTGCCGATGAACGAGGTCAACCAGACCTGGTCGTACTGGGGCCTGTATCCGTCGATGATCCTGATGCAGGACGGCCGGCTCTTCTACTCGGGCAGCCACACCTTCGGCAACGGCACCCCGGGCACCGGGGCGTCGATCTACGACTACGACGCCAACACCATCACCGACGTGCCGGGCCTGCGGAACAAGGACGAGCGGGACGAGTCGGCGAGCGTACTGCTGCCCCCGGCCCAGGACCAGCGGGTGCTCACCATCGGCGGCGGCAACAACGAGCGCAATCCGGCGGCCAACCGGCTCACCGACATCATCGACCTCAAGCAGCCCAGCCCCGCCTACACGGCCGGCCCGCCGATCCCGCAGGGCCTGGTCGACCAGGGCCAGGGCAAGCGGCCGCAGACCGGCGCCGAGGGCAAGATGTTCGTGTCGGCGGTGCTGCTGCCGGACGGCAAGGTGCTGGAGACCGGCGGCGGACTGCACGACCGGGCCGACCCGGTCTTCGAGGCCTCCTTCTTCGACCCGACGACCAACACCTACCAGGCGGGTCTCGCCACCGACCCGATCCCGCGGACCTACCACTCGGCGTCGTTCCTGATGCCGGACGGCCGGGTCATGTCCGTCGGCGACAACCCGGGCAACGGGACCTACAACCACAACGTGTCGATCTACACCCCGCCCTACCTCTTCAAGGGCGCCCGCCCGCAGATCACCTCGGTGATCGACACGCAGTGGGTGTACGGGGACACGCAGCGGATCACCGTCAACCGGCCGGTCGCCAAGGCGGAGCTGATCCGTCCGGCGGCGGTCACCCACTCCTCGGACCCGAACCAGCGGTTCGTGGACCTGCCCATGACCGTCGACGGCACCACCATCGACCTGAACGTCACGAGCAACCCCAACCTGGCGCCGCCCGGCTGGTACATGCTCTTCGCGGTCGACGCGAACGGCGTCCCGTCGATCGCGACCTGGGTGCACCTCGGCGGCCCGTCCGCGCTCGCCGCCACCCAGGAGCAGCCCTCCGCGCACGAGCACACCTTCGCCGACGCGCTGGGTCCCGCCAAGGACAACCCGGCGAAGCGGGACTCCGCCCCGGTCGCGCCGAGCGCGGCCGGCTGCGACCGGCACTACGGCACGGCCAACGTGTGCGTACCGACCCGCTTCCCGGCCGAGGTGCGGGAGACGACGAAGGCCCGCTGCGACTGGCTGGCCTCCCACACGTACCCGAAGCGCCTCAAGGTCAACGGCAGCGATCCGCTGCGCCTGGACCCCGACCGCGACGGCTACGCCTGCTAGGCCGTAGCCGCTCGCGCAGGACGGGGCCCGGCCGCGCACGGCGGCCGGGCCCCGGCGTACAGGGCTGTTCGGACCAATCGGGCGGGGCGTGCGGGTGAGATTCCGGGGCGATGCGTGACCCCGGCCGTCCGGGGGCGACACCTTCGTTCGCTGTGGACACCACTCACATCCCCGTCAGCGGGGAACACAGGGCACCGGAATCCGAGCGCTGCGTCTGCGGCATCCTGCCCCCCTTCGTGCTCGAGAGACTGACCGAAGACGACGACCCCAGGGTCCGCGAGGCCGCCGAGAAGACCCTCTCGGTCGACGCCGAGCTCCGACAGAAGCGAAAGGACGCGCCCAGAGAGGTGGAGGGGGCCGTGCCGGCGGGCGCGGCCGTCCTCCAGCGGACGATCTTCGACACGCACAACACCAGGCAGCTGCCCGGCGAGCAGGTCAGGGCCGAGGGCGAAGACCCGGTGCTGGACGGCACGGTCAACCGGGCCTACAACATCCTCGGCCTCACCTTCACCTTCTTCGAGGAGGTGTACGGCCGTCGTTCGATCGACGACGCCAACCTGCCGCTGGACGCGACCGTCCACTACCGCCGCAAGTACAACAACGCCCTCTGGGACGGCCAATCCATGATCTTCGGCGACGGAGACGGCTTGGTCTGGAACGACTTCACGCTCGATACCGCCGTCATCGCCCACGAGATGACCCACGGAATCACGCAGTTCACCGCGGACCTGGTCTACGAGGACCAGTCCGGCGCCCTCAACGAGTCGGTCTCCGACGTCTTCGGCAGCCTGGTCAAGCAGTTCGCCCGCGGTCAGACCGCGGAAGAGGCCGACTGGCTGATCGGTGCCGGCCTCTTCACCCCCCTGGTGCGGGGGCAGGCCCTGCGCTCTTTGAGGGCGCCCGGTACCGCCTTCACCGACGACCGCGTCTGGCGGGGCGGGGATCCGCAGCCGGCCCACATGGACGGGTTCGTGGAAACCGACCTCGACGGGGGCGGCGTCCACATCAACTCCGGCATCCCGAACCACGCCTTCTACCTGATCGCGACCGAGATCGGGGGCTTCGCCTGGGAGAGGGCGGGACAGATCTGGTACGACACCCTCACCTCCGGCGAGCTGCCCCAGCGCGCCACCTTCCGGCAGTTCGCCCAGGCCACGGCCGAGGCCACGAAGAAGCGGTTCGGGCAGGGGCTGGAACTGGAGACGGTCCTCAAGGCGTGGGCCCACGTCGGCGTGAACGGCAACAACCATGGCTGAGCCGTGCGCATCCGCGTGACGAGGAGCGGCGGCTTCGCCGGTTTCCCGGCCACGGCGGAGCTGGAGACGACCGGTCGGCCCGACGCGGCCGAGCTGGAGCGCCTCGCGACGGCGGTCCTCGCCCAGGCGGGGCCGGGGCCCGCCGCAGGCGTACCGGACGGCTACCAGTACTCCGTGACCGTGGACGACCGTACGGTCGCCTTCGCCGACCCGAAGATCACTGACGAACAGGAGGAGCTGGTCGAACGGGTCCTGCGGGACGGCGCGTAACCGGGCCACCCGCATTCCGCATTCCGCATCCCGCATCCCGCATCCCGGTGCGCCGCCCCCGGCCACCGGAATGCGGGTCCCGGCCCGCACCGCTCAGTGCTGGTACGCGGCGAGCGAGATGCCGACGTAATGGGCCACGAAGGCCGCCAGGGTCAGCGAGTGGAAGACCTCGTGGAAGCCGAAGAACCGCGGGGAGGGGTTCGGGCGCTTCATGCCGTAGATGACCCCGCCCACGCTGTAGAGGAGGCCGCCGACGATCACCAGGACCAGGACGGCGATGCCGCCGGTGCGCATGAAGTCGGGCAGGAAGAAGACCGCCGCCCAGCCCATGGCGATGTAGCAGGGGGTGTAGAGCCAGCGCGGGGCGCCGACCCAGAAGACCCGGAAGGCGATGCCGGCGGCGGCCGCGATCCACACCGCCCACAGCAGGGTCCGCCCGGTGGAGGGCGGCAGCAGCAGGACGGTCAGCGGGGTGTAGGTGCCCGCGATGATCAGGAAGATGTTGGCGTGGTCCAGCCGTCGCAGGATGGCCTCGCCGCGCGGCCCCCAGGTGCCGCGGTGGTAGACCGCGCTGACGCCGAAGAGCAGGCAGGCGGTGAGGATGTAGACCCCGCAGGCGACCCGTGCTTTCGTCGAGTCGGTGAAGGCCATCAGCGCCAGGCCCGCGATGATCACGGCGGGGAACATCCCGAGGTGCAGCCAGCCGCGCATCAGCGGCTTCTCCTCCAGGGCGGTCTCCGCCGCCTCCAGGGCCTCGACTACCGGTGTGGCCTCGGCGGCCGGGACGGCGGCGGCATCAGAAGTCATGCGCGCCATGCTACCTACGGGTCCGTAGGTTTCCGTTAGTGGTCTTTACGGAAGATTGACGGACGTGGCAATGCTCACGTGAGAGGCCCTCTGGACATATGCGCACATCCACCGGATGATCAGATGAGTGCGGTCGACACCGGATGAGCGGAGCGCGAAGCGTCCGGGTCGCAGCCCCCACGGGGCCTACACCAAACAAACCCCTCAACAAGGAGCAATCGTGGCGCGCGACAACGCGGCTCCCACCAGTTCGACTCTTCCCACCAATCATGCAGAGCTCATTTCCTGGGTGGACGAGATCGCTGCCCTCACCCAGCCGGACCGCGTCGTCTGGTGCGACGGCTCCGAGTCCGAGTACGAGCGCCTGTGCGAGGAGCTCGTCGCCAAGGGCACGTTCAAGAAGCTCGACGAGACGAAGCGCCCGAACTCGTACTACGCCGCCTCCGACCCGTCCGACGTCGCGCGCGTCGAGGACCGGACCTTCATCTGCTCCGAGAAGGAGGAGGACGCGGGCCCGACCAACCACTGGAAGGCCCCCGCGGAGATGAAGGAGATCTTCGCCGGGCAGGAAGGTATCTTCCGCGGCTCCATGAAGGGCCGGACGATGTACGTCGTCCCGTTCTGCATGGGCCCCCTCGGCTCCGAGCTCTCCGCGATCGGCGTCGAGATCACCGACTCCGCCTACGTCGCCGTCGCCATGCGCACCATGACCCGCATGGGCAAGCCCGTCCTCGACGAGCTCGGCACCGACGGGTTCTTCGTCAAGGCCGTCCACACCCTCGGCGCTCCGCTCGCCGAGGGCGAGGCCGACGTGCCGTGGCCCTGCAACACCACCAAGTACATCTCGCACTTCCCGGAGACCCGCGAGATCTGGTCCTACGGATCCGGCTACGGCGGCAACGCCCTCCTCGGCAAGAAGTGCTACGCCCTGCGCATCGCGTCCGTCATGGCCCGCGACGAGGGCTGGCTCGCCGAGCACATGCTGATCCTCAAGCTCACCCCGCCGGCCGGCGAGGGCGAGACGAAGTACGTTGCGGCCGCCTTCCCGTCCGCGTGCGGCAAGACCAACCTGGCCATGCTGGAGCCCACGATCTCCGGCTGGACCGTCGAGACCATCGGCGACGACATCGCCTGGATGCGCTTCGGCGAGGACGGTCGCCTCTACGCGATCAACCCCGAGGCCGGCTTCTTCGGCGTCGCCCCCGGCACCGGCGAGCACACCAACGCCAACGCCATGAAGACCATGTACGCGAACACCGTCTTCACCAACGTCGCGCTCACCGACGACGGCGACGTGTGGTGGGAGGGCATGACCGAAGAGGCGCCCGCGCACCTCATCGACTGGAAGGGCAACGACTGGACTCCGGCCTCGGAGACCCCGGCCGCCCACCCCAACGCCCGCTTCGCCGTCCCGGCCTCCCAGTGCCCGACGATCGCCGCCGAGTGGGAGGACCCCAAGGGCGTCCCGATCTCCGCGATCCTCTTCGGCGGCCGCCGCGCCTCCGCCGTCCCGCTGGTCACCGAGTCCTTCGACTGGAACCACGGCGTCTTCATCGGCTCGAACATCGCCTCCGAGAAGACCGCCGCCGCCGAGGGCAAGGTCGGCGAGCTGCGCCGCGACCCCTTCGCCATGCTGCCGTTCTGCGGCTACAACATGGGCGACTACATGGGCCACTGGGTCAAGGTCGGCGCCGACAAGGACCAGGCCAAGCTCCCGAAGATCTACTACGTGAACTGGTTCCGCAAGAACGACGCGGGCAAGTTCGTGTGGCCCGGCTTCGGCGAGAACAGCCGCGTCCTGAAGTGGATCGTCGGCCGCCTCGACGGCACCGCCGAAGGCGTGGAGACCCCCATCGGCATCCTGCCGACCAAGGACTCCCTCGACCTCGACGGCCTGGACCTCCCGGCCGAGGACCTCGACTTCCTCCTCACCGTGGACAAGGAGGTCTGGCGCGAGGAGGCCGCCCTGGTCCCCGAGCACCTCAACACCTACGGCGACCACACTCCCAAGGAGCTGTGGGACCAGTACCACGCACTCGTGGAGCGCCTGGGCTGAGCCAGGACGCGCCCTGAAGAAGGGCCGATGAACGTGGGAGCCCCCGACCAAGCGGCGCCCACCGCTGTGGGAGCCCCCGACCAAGCGGCGCCCACCGCAGCACATGACCGACCTCAGGAGCGTCCGCGCTCCTCCAGGTAGGCCGTGTGCGTCTGTTGACGGCGGGCCTCCACCTCGTGGAGGCCCGCCGTTACGCGTTGCGCCTCCTCGTGCAGCAGCCCCAGCTGCCGCTCCAGGTGCCGCTCCGGCGACTCCCCGCCCGGCGTCATCCGGCTCCACCAGCGGGTCCGGTTGTACGCGTCCACGCTCTCCGGGACGTCCTGCCGGACCGCCCGGGACACCGCGTGCACCGCCTCCGGCTCGGTGACCAGCACATCGGCCACCCACCCCGGCTCCAGCAGCGCCCCGTACAGCTCCAGCAGCTCGGCGAGCGCCTCCTCGGCCCCCGGGGGCAGCTCCACCTCGGCGACGTACGCCCGCAGCCGCCCGAGGTCCTCGCGCAGGACGTCGAGCTCCTCACGCGGGTCGAAGGGCGGCGGCGCCGTCCGCTCCGGCGGGGCGATCAGCGCGCCCGCCCCGTACAGCCCCGCGATCACCACCGGCCAGTACGCACCGGCCACCCCGGCGAGGGTGAGGGCCAGGCCGGCCAGGCCGCAGGCGGAGCCGGCCAGGTTCTTCTTCGACTCCAGGTACGTCAGGACCCCGGTCGCCCTACTGGTAGCCACGGATCTCCTCGAAGGCTCCGGCCAGCGAGCCGTTCCCGCCGGTGGCGTCGAAGAGCCGGCCGCCGGTCAGTTCGGTGATGTGGGTGAGCTCCTTGCGGTCCGAGTCGCCGAACAGCACGGCGAAGACCGGCGTCCGCTGCTGCGCCTCCGGCAGCCCCGCGTAGAAGGAGTCGAAGTGCTTGGCCCCGACGCCCTCGGTGTTCTCGCCGTCCGTCATCAGCACGATCGAGGTGAAGGCGTCCGCGGGGCCCTTGCCCAGCTGCTGGTACGCCGCCTCCAGGCTGCCGTAGACCGCAGTCCCGCCCTCCGGTTCCAGCGACTTCACGTCGCGGCGGATCGCGTCCAGGGCCGGCCCGGGATTGCCCGGCTCCACCACGTGCGTGTTCACCTCCTTCACCTTCGACCCGAAGGGCAGCAGCGTCACCTCCTCGCGGTCCCGGAACCGCTGCCCGGTGCCCGAGCTCCCCGAGCCCGTCAGATCGGTGAGCGCCGACTTCAGCCGCCCGATCCGGTCCTCCTCGCTCATCGAACCCGAGGTGTCCAGGACGTAGACCGTCCGCGAGGGCCGGCGCAGCTCGTTCTCGTACGAGGCGAGCAGCCCGTCGGCTACGACGCGCGAACCGGGGAAGGGCAGTTCGCGCCGCTTCTCCTGGTCCAGCCCGGCGGCCGGGGCCACCCCGGCCGCGACCGGGCGGCGCAAGGTCCGGTCGGTGATCGCCTGCTGCGCCTCCGGGCCCCGCAGGTAGTCCGTCAGCGCCCGCCCCGCATCACGGGCCCCGGCCGGGGCCGAGGTCAGCAGGGTGAGCGGGTAGTGGGCGGTGACCACACCGTCGCGCGGCCGGACCACCGTCAGCGGAGCTCCGGCCCCCTTCGCGTCCCGGTTCATGGACAGCAGCACCGACTCGTAGTTCACCAGCGCGTCCACGTCCCCGCGCTTGCCGTACGCGGTGACGAGCCAGCCCGAGGAGCCCGACGTCAGCTTCTGCCCGGCGAAGAACTCCTTCAGGCGGGGCGTGGCCGCCCTCACGTCCGCGTCGCTCAGCGCCGCCTGTGCGCCCGACAGCCCCGAGGCCACCGAGACCAGCGCGGAGAAACCCGAGTTGGAGCGCACCGGGTCGGTCATCCCGTAGGTCAGCTTCCCGGCGGCGACGGCCTCGTGCACCGCCGGCCAGGTGACCTCCTCGGGCTTCCAGCCGAGCCGGGCCAGCGCCTCCGGCTTCACGCCGAGGGCGACGGGCGAGGACATCACCGGGGTCTCGCTGGAGAGCTTCCCGGCGGCCTCGGGCCGTAGCCGCAGGTAGTCGTTGGAGGAGAGCCAGATCGCGTCGTACGCGCCGTCGGCCTTCCCGGAGGCGACCTGCTCGGCGGCGTCCAGCGTCCCGGACCAGGTCAGCTTCACGGTGACCCCGGTCGCTTTGCGGGCCTGCTCCAGCACCGGCTCCATGTCCGCGAGCTCACTGGAGGCCAGCACCCGCAGCGTGCCCTCCTTGTAGGCCGTCTCCGTCGGCCCGGCCGTACCCCCGGAGGTGCAGGCCGTCGCCGCCGCGAGCACGACGAGGGCGAGCGCGAAGCCCGTCCGGCCCCGCCGACGCCCGGGGTGCGGGGGCCGGGGCGGAGCCCCCGCCGCCGCGCGTACCCGCCCGGCCGCGCTCACCGGTCACCGCCCTCGAGCGCACCGGCGGTCCGCGTCCGCGCGAGGTACGCCGACGCACCGTGCAGCTCGCCGGCCAGCGACTCCACCGTCGCCGCCATGTTCTGCGTCGCCTGCACCTTGAAGGCGTCGATCGCGTCCAGCGTCTTGTAGATCTGCGTGAACGCCGTCCGCAGCGTCTCCGCCCCCACCGCCGGATCGGCCGCGATCCGCTGGATCTCGCCGCTCTGTGTGGACAGCATCTCCGCGTTGCCCCGGATCAGCTCCTCGGTGGTCCCCTTCAGGGCGTTGACCTGCTCGATCACCGTGCGCTGGCGGTCGAGGGCCGAGGCCAGCATCACGGCGATCCGCAGCGCGGACACGGTGGTGGTGGCGGCCCGGTCGACACCCTTGATCAACTCGTCGTTGCTGCGCCGGACCACGTCCATCGCCAGGTATCCCTGGGCGCAGACGGCCAGCTGCGTCAGCAGGTCCTGGTGCTTCTGCCGGACCGGGAAGAGCACGTCCGCGCGCATCGTGTCGGCCGTACCCGGATCGGTGTGCTCCGCCTCGGCGACCCGCTGCTCGACGGCGCCGTCCAGGGCCTCGGTCAGGACCGCGTACTCCTGGAGCTTGCCCATCGTTTCCCACAGGCGCGCGCGCTCGGTGTGCAGGGCCGCGTTGTCGCGGCGCAGTTCGTCCTGACCGCTGCGGAGCGAGCCCACGATCTTGTTGAGGGTGGCCTGCGAGGAGGCGTACTTCGCCACGTGGTCGCGGAACTTGTTGCCGCCCGGCAGCTTCGCGAGCAGCTTGCGGGCGCCCTTGGCGGGCGTGTCCCGCGGGTCGAGGTCCTCGACCGTGCGCCGCAGTTCCACGAGGGAGCCGGCGACCCGGGCCTGGGCGTCACCGCCGCCGTCGGAGCCGAGCGAGCGCACGGCCCGCTCCAGCATCCGGTTGGACTGCTGGGCGGCGCTGCGGATGTCGGCCTGGCCCAGGGCGGCTATCTCGCCGATGCGCTGGGCGAACTCGGGGGAGCGGGCGTCGATCGCGGCGAGCGAGCCGACGTACTCCCCGGCCCGGCGGGCCATCTCCTCGCGGACGCCGTCCTGGAGCGGGACCAGCCCGGCGGCCTGCTCCTTGCGCACGGGGGCGACGGGTTCCGGAGGACTCAGGTGGAAGGACGTGTCCTCGGGCGGTGTCAGTGTCATGGCGTGTCCCCCTGGCCCTTGGCGCGCTGGGCCAGCGCCATCAGGATCTTGACGGTGGGCGTGCCGACCTGGCGGATGCCGGCCAGCCCCGTGTTGAGGTGGGCGGTGTGCGGAGCCGTCGCGGCGGCGAACTCGGCCACGCCCTCCTGCGGGCGGAACCCGCGGAGCACGGCCAGTTCGCGCAGCTTCGGATCGGTGGCGAGGAGGGCGCCCAGCTCCCTCGCCCGCTCGGTCAGCGGCACGAAGGTGTGCGCCGAGTTGACGGTGGTGTCCGGGTAGAGCACGACCATGTCGCCCGGATCCTGCTTCTGCATCAGCAGCGAGGCCACCTGCGACTCGTACACCAGGATCAGCGGTTCGCCGCTGCCGCTGATGAAGGCCCGGAAGGGGTCGTCTGTGCTGGGCTCCAGCGCGCCCTGGACGGAGATCAGCTTGCGCATCAGCGGCGCGGTGCGGGCGATGCCGGCGTCGTCGGCGACCACGGTGTTGCCGTTCGCCACGTTGGACGTGGCGGCGAGGAAGAGGGCGCCGGAGTTGGAGGAGGACGGGTCGGTGGTCTTGATGAACACCGTGCCGGTCAGCTCGGCGTGGGCCGCGGAGCCGGGTAGCTGCTGCCAGGTGCGGTCCTCGCCGGCGGCCTTGAGGAAGGGCCCCATGAGCAGGGTCCCGGAGTTCTTGCCGGCCATCTTGGCGAGGCCGTTGGCGGCCAGTACCTCGGCCGCGCCGGGGCGGGCGATGACGACGAGGGGGGAGAAGAACGGCTTGGTCTCCTGGACCCCCTTGAGCCCGGCGGCGGCCGCGACCTCCTTGGCGGGTTCACTGCTGCTGGGGAAGGCGAAGTCGAATTCCTTGAGGGCGAGTTGGTCCATCGCCCAGGAGCCCGAGGTCTCCGTCTTGACGGTGTAGCCCTTGGCGGCAAGGGCCTTGACGACGTCGGGGTCGCGGAAGAATTCGGACTTCTCCGAGCCGATGACGCCACGCACGGTCTTCGTTGCCGTGGTTTCTGGGTGATCCTGCCCCTGGAACGCGACGACGTAGAGCACGCCGCCGATCAGGAGGAGGCCCAGGACGATTCCTAGGATGCGTCTCACGGGTGCAGCGTGCTCGCGGAAACCCACATTCCGTGACGAGTTGAATGAACGTCAGGTGTCCAGGCGGTCCCACTTCGAAATGCTGTGTGGGCCCTCGGGTGCTGGTGGGCGGGGCGGTGGCCCGGGAGGATCGGGGCATGGGCGTGAGCACGTTGAAATGGCAGGGCTGGCTGGTCGGCCTGGTGACGGTGGCCGGGCTGCTGGTGTTCGCCCCGCTGGGTCTGTACGTGTGGGCGAGCGGCGGCGATCCGCCGCAGCCGCCGCCGCGGGCGGCGGTGGAGGACGTACGGGTCACCGGATGCCGAATCGATCCGGCCAGCCGCCGCGTGGTGGCCGCGGTGGAGGCGACCGGGCGGGTCGAGGGCCCCGGCGCGTACGTCGTCACGGTGGAGTTCCGCGACGGCGCCGAAGCGGACCCGCAGGGGCGGGCCGCGCAGGCGCTGGTGAAGATCCCGGGCGTGGCACCGGGCGCGACCGAGTACGGGGAGGCGGTCGGCCCGGTGTGGCCGGTGGCGACGGTGCCCTGGTGCGGGGTCGCCGGCGCGGAGTTCGCGCGGGCGGCCTGACGGGCACGGCACGGTCGGTCGCCACCGGTCCTCACCGCGGGGCGATCAGCCGTTGTTCGCCTTGACGACGACGGTGCCGCACACCTTGTCGGCGAAGGTCTGCTTCTTCTCGTCCCACAGCGGCCACAGGTAGCCGATGTAGCAGGGGATGCCGTCGAGGATGTGCGCCAGCCAGCGGACGAGCGCCATGCCGAAGCCGAGCGTGGCCCCGTCGGCCTCGCGGTGCACGCTGATGCCGACGATCTTCTTGCCGATCGTCTGGCCGGTGGTGCCTTCCCGGTACTTCTGGAAGAGGAACATGCCGAGCGTGTACAGCACGCCGATCAGGCTGAGGATGCCGGCGATCGCCTCGGTCGACTCGTCGCTGGCGACGGCCGCGCCGAGACCGATCAGGGCGTACATCGGGCCCACGATGATCAGTCCGTCGAGCAGGGTCGAACCCACGCGCAGACCCCAGTGGGCCAGCGGCGGCATCCCCGTGCCCGGCATGCCCGGCGCGTGCATCCCCGGCGGCGGGTAGGCGCCGTACGGCGGCGGGGTCTGCTGCGGGTAGCCGTACTGCGGGGCGGCGCCCTGCGGCGGCTGCTGCGGGTAGCCGTACTGCGGGGGCACGCCCTGCGGGGCCTGCTGGCCGGGCTGACCCTGCGGGGGCTGCTGACCGTAGGGATTGTTCGGGTCGCCGAAGCTCATGCGCGAATCTCTCCAGAATGCTCGAACGGGGACGAAGCGGAGTGGAGGAGATGGAGCATGTGAGCGGCCTCCCCCGGGCAACCGCGATCTTTCAGCCATCATCGTGTTCGGAGCAACGGATTCTGTCCAATTCCCGCCCATGCCGCAGGCCCTCGCGCATCGAGCATGGCGCCCGGTCCGGAGCCTCCGCGGCCCCGGACCGGGGCCGTCTAGAGGGCGCCGGCCAGGTCCGAGGACTTCAGGGCGGCGGCGTGCGCGTCCATGCGCTCGGCGGCGAGGATCGCGACGGTGGTGTCGGCGCGGGACGCGGCGACGAGGAGCGCGCGGGCGGCGAGGTCGTGGGCGCGCTGGTGCAGCGCGGCGATGTCCTCGGCGGAGTGGCGCGGCGCACGGGCGGGCTGGACGCCGCGCAGTCGTGCGACCTGGGCGGCGATCTCGGCGGCGCCCTCGTCGAGCCCGAGCTCGTCGGTGACGGCGAGCAGGGCCGCGAGGTGGCCTGCGAGCTGGATGTCCAGCGCTTCGCCGCGGCTGCTGTGCGGGTAGTCGGCCGGAGTGGCGCCCATGCGGTGGACGACCGGCTTCGTGCGGATCGGCTCGTACATGAGGTGGCCTCCTGCGTGGTCAGGAAGCCATCCTACATTGGATCCGTTCTAAAGTTGAGCTGAATCCTGCCGTTGGGGGGTGCGTCTCGCCGGCTGGACGCCGACGAGACGCACCGTGCGCCACTACAGCTGGCTGTAGCCGTCGAGGAAGTTCCCGATCCGGGTCACGGCGTCGGCCAGGTCCTTGGCGTTCGGCAGGGTCACGATCCGGAAGTGGTCGGGCTCGGGCCAGTTGAAGCCCGTACCGTGCACCACCATGATCTTCTCGGCCCGCAGCAGGTCCAGGACCATCTGCCGGTCGTCCTTGATCTTGTAGACGGACGGGTCCAGCCGCGGGAAGGCGTACAGCGCGCCCTTCGGCTTCACGCAGGTGACGCCCGGGATCTGGGTGAGCAGGTCGTACGCGACGTTGCGCTGCTCCAGGATCCGCCCGCCGGGCAGGACCAGGTCCTCGATCGACTGCCGGCCGCCGAGCGCGGTGGCCACGGCGTGCTGCGAGGGCATGTTCGCGCACAGGCGCATGTTGGCCAGGACGGTGAGGCCCTCGATGTAGCAGGCGGCGTGCTTCTTGGGGCCGCAGACCGCCATCCAGCCGGCCCGGTAGCCGGCGACGCGGTAGTTCTTCGAGAGCCCGTTGAAGGTCAGCGTCAGCAGGTCCGGGGCGATGGCGGCGGTGTTGTGGTGCACGGCGCCGTCGTAGAGGATCCGGTCGTAGATCTCGTCCGAGCAGACGACCAGGTTGTGGCGGCGCGCGATGTCCGTGAGCCCGCGCAGCATCTCTTCGTCGTAGACGGCACCGGTCGGGTTGTTCGGGTTGATGATGACGATCGCCTTGGTGCGATCGGTGACCTTGCGCTCGATGTCGGCGAGGTCGGGCATCCAGTCGGCCTGCTCGTCGCAGCGGTAGTGCACGGCCGTGCCGCCGGCGAGGGACACGGAGGCGGTCCACAGCGGGTAGTCCGGCGCGGGGACCAGGACCTCGTCGCCGTCGTCGAGCAGCGCCTGCATCGACATCTGGATCAGCTCGGAGACGCCGTTGCCGAGGTAGATGTCCTCGACGTCCAGCTCGATGCCCTTGGTCTGGTAGTGCTGCATGACCGCGCGGCGCGCGGAGAGCAGCCCCTTCGCGTCGCCGTAACCGTGGGCGGTGCCCAGGTTGCGGAGCATGTCCTCGAGGATCTCCGGAGGGCACTCGAAGCCGAAGGCTGCGGGGTTGCCCGTGTTGAGCTTGAGGATGCGATGACCTGCTGCTTCGAGCCGCATCGCCTCTTCGAGCACGGGGCCGCGGATCTCGTAACAGACATTGGCGAGTTTGGTTGACTGGATCACCTGCATGACGGGAGCTTACGGGCCCGGGTGCGCGCTTGACGCGTGTTTTCGAAGAGAAGCCCGAAGGGTGGTTTGTCCCACTTCGGGCAATGGGTGGGTGGGGACGTGGTCCCCCCTTGGAATCCGGGGCCGCGCCTGCGTTCCGACCTGCGGAATGAGTGGGGCGCGGGCCTGCGCGAGCGCATGGTGTTGCGCTCGTCACCCCAGGTGGCCGGGTAGATCGGGGACGACCGGGTAGGCCGCATGAGTACCCCGGATGAGTACGCACACTCATGTGGGCGCCCGTGCCGCAGTGGAGGCTGGGCGCATGAACCAGGGCGAGTGGAAGCCGGCGGACCACCGCCGACGCACCGAACGGGTCGCCACGGCCATCGTCGCCGTGGCGGGCGCCCTCGTGACGGCAGGAGCGCTCTTCATCGCGTTCTTCCTGCTGGTGTACGTGTACAGCGGCAACTGAGGAGCGCGGGACAGTGGTTTTCGTAGTCGGTGACATGGAGATCGCCACGGTCGGCACGGACGGCGACGACCGGGCGATCGAGTTCCTGGTCAGGCCGGAAGGAGTCCTGGAGGAGGCCCGCTTCGCGATCTTCCGCGAACACGACCAGGACTGGGAATCGGCCCGACTCGCCATCGACCCCCACTCGGGCAGCGTCCCGCTGGCGGCGGTGGAATGGGCGGTGGAGTTCGCCCGCGAGTACCTCTGAGGCCGGTGGGGTGGGCAGGGCGGACGCGGCTCGGCCCGCCCGCCCGGCCGGCCCGGCGGGTGGGCTTGGCCCGCCCCGCTCTGGCCGGCCCGCCCAGCCCAGCCCGGCCCGCCCTGCGCGGCTCGCCTTGCGCAGGCCTGGCCCGGCCGGCCAACCCGCCCCGAACAGCGGGCGGATCCCCATCGGGAGCCGGTAGGTGCGTCAGATCGCCACGGGCTCCTCGATGACGGCGGCCGACGGCCGTCCGGGGTCTGTTACGGGCGCAAGCCGAGGAGTCGGGCTGCGCGTTTGGCCCTGCGGAGTCGCCACGGAGAAGCGGCGATGAGGCCGAACCCCACCCCGAGGCTCAGGGCCGCCAGCCCCCAGCAAACCGGATCGGATGCAGGCAGGCTGGTCCAGTCCCACCAGCGGACTTCACCGGATGGCCCACGGCCGTAGTAGACAACCGGAAAAATGGAGGCTACGGGCAGTACCCAGGCGAGTTTCCACTCCAGCAGCGACCCTGACACGAGGGCCATGCCGGCCCAGAGGAGCACGGCCCGTATGAAGACGGCTGCCTGCCCCGGCGAGGAAGCCAGCAGTTCGGATACCGCGACGAGCAGCGTGACGGCGAGGATCGCTGCGCCGGGATGAATCCATCTGGCCCGGCCGAGTGCCGCGGAGGCTGAACGCTCGAAGCTGTCCATGTGACTTGAAAGGCTTCCCACCGCAAGGGAGGCGAAAATTACCGGTACTTCCTTGCGGAACGGCACGCTGACCATCCCCCCCGGAGCCTGGGCCGAGGGCAAGGCGATGTGAATCCAGCCGAAGGCTGCATTGCACATGGCCAGGACGATCAGAACTGCGGACAGTCGCACGGTGTCGTGCGCTTGGAGATAGCGTCGGATATCGGATGCGCTCTCACGCACAAGGCGCCTCGTGAATGACCTTCAACCGCTGGTTCACCCAATCCGCTTGCTTTGCCTCGGGCAGGCGGGTGGCGCTCTGGGCTGCCCCGAGGTCCTCGCCGGGCATGTCGCTTTGCACGTTCGGCGTGTCAGACGTTCCCATGGCCCTGAATTCGAGCCACATCTCGATCTGGGCTATGGCTGTGCCGACCTTGTTCGCGTTCTCCGGGCTCAGCTCCTCGCAGCGGGGAGGTATGGAGAGCTGAATGATCGAACCCGCCATGTTCGGCGCCGCGAACCACAAGTTGCCCTCGACTATGGAAAAGTCGTTCGCCGTCTCCGGGCCGTCAGGGCGTACTCCGAGTTCGTAGAACGTATCCGGCGTGCGGATCCAGTCCTGGGGTATCGCGCCGAGCCGTTCCGCCATGGCGGACGTCTGCTGAAGATACTTCCGGTCCTCAGGCCAGAGGCAGACCCGCGGAGACCCGTTCGAGCACAGTGGTTCCTTCGGAGCCGCACGGTCCGCGCGAATGGAGCCGGCGGCGGGCAGCGATCCGACAGCTGTCACCACCGCGAGGAGAGCCCCCAGTCCCATGGCCCGATACCCGATACCCGGAGCCCAGCCGGTCCGGCCGCGGCGCAGGAGAGCGGGAACGCACACGGCGGCGGCGACAAGTGCAGCGGCAAGGGCGAGACGCACGGCGAGCGCCGCCCCGTTGATCTCGATCCCGGGGTCTCCGGACAGCACGTAGAAGCCGAGATTCCGCGGGCTGCCGGCACCCCCGACGGCGACGAAACACGCCAATCCGCAGATGACGGGAGCGGCAACCGTCGATCGAGCCAGGCGGCCCACTGCATGGCCGACTGCGGAACAGGCGATGATGACCGAAATGCCCAGGAGCAGGTAACTCGGCCAGAGGAAGCCGGGTCCGGCGTCCGGCACACTGACGGCTGCGGCTGCGGCCGCACCCAGCCCATAGGCCAGAACCCCGTACGTGACGGTGGCCATGAACTGTGCCGCTTCCATGTGCCAGGCCGGCCGTGCTGCCGCGCCCCGCTGTTCCGCGATTCCGCGGCGCAGTGACCTGCCGACCGCCCAGGCTGCTGCCGCGGAGAAGGCCGGTGCAAAGAAAAGTGCAGGAATCTGGGCTGCTGCGCTGGCCTGAGGCCAGACACCGATCCAGTAGTGGCTCCTGCCGAACACTGCGGCCATGTCCACCGCAATCAGCAGGGGAAGGCACCAAAGCAGCGGGGAACGCCGTACTTCGATCCAGTAGATCTTCATCATGCCGATACCGCCCCTTCATTGAGAACGCTCATGTATCCGCGTTCCAACGGGCTGTCGCCGGGGGCATCCGGATCCGCTGCCGCCGCGAGGTCTGCGGGAGCGCCCCGGAAGAGGATGCTCCCCTGATTCAGCACGGCGACGTCCTCACAGATGGAGGAGACATCTTCCACGAGATGAGTGCTGAGGATGACGGCAGCGTGGTCCAGGGAGCGGATCAGCTCACGGAATTCGAAGCGTTGCGCCGGATCCAGACCGACCGTGGGTTCGTCGAGGAGAATCAGCCTCGGAGACCCGACGATGGCGGTCGCAATACCCGCTCGACGCAGCATGCCGCCCGAAAGGGACTTCATCTTGTCGTCGATCTGACCCTGCAGGCCGACGGATTCGATTGCATCCAGAGTCTCCTGGTGCGCCAGCTTCTTGGGCACATCGCGCAGCCAGGCACAGTAGCGGACGAAGTCATAGACCGAGAAATTCGGATAGTAGCCGAAATCCTGCGGGAGGTAGCCGATGTCGCGGCGGGCCTGCCGGGCCGAGCGCTCCGAATCGATCGGTTCGCCGAGGATCTCGAGGCGGCCGCCGAGCGGGGGAGCCACGGTTGCCAGCGTGCGAAGCAGGGTCGTCTTGCCTGCTCCGTTCGGGCCGAGCAGCCCCAATGCGCCGGTTTCGATCTCGAGATCGATCCCGTTGATGACGGGACGTTTCCCGTAGCCCTGGACCAGCGCAGACGCGCTGACAATCGGAGGCATTGCATTCTCCATGTTCAAGAAGGGCGCCCCCATGAGACAGGAGGCGCCCTTTGTGTGATTCTGCGAGCCGGCGGGCGGGGGCCGGGTCAGCTCATTCCCGCCCTGCTGTCAGCCGCCGTATCGGACGTGACTCTGGTTGACCTTGAAAGTGCACTCGTCGTAGTCGAACTTCCCGGAATACCCGTGGGACAGTTCGCGCCACTTGCCCATGTAATTGGCTTCGTAGTTGCACCCTGCTACGAGCTGGAACTTACCGCCCTGGGTCACCGACCCGCAGTACCCGTGGAAGGAGGTGTTGTACCAGTAGCCCTTGCAGCCGAAGACGGAATTACTCGAAGCGGCGCTGGCGGCCGGGGTGACGACTGCGATGGCAGCAACCGAGAGGGCACCCACGGCGAGCGCCTTGGAGACGTTGGACACCATGCGCTTCATCGCGCGGGGGGAAGACTTTGTCATTGTTGCAACCTTTTGGAGGTGTGGTCACGCGGTATCAGGAATTACCTGGTGTAGTTGACGTACGCCTTGGTCGCCTTGAAGGTGCACTCGTCGTAGTCGAACTTGCCTGCGTAACCCTTCGGGAGCTCGTGCCACTTGCCGTGGTAATCGATCTCGTAGTCGCAGAGCGCGATGAGCTTGTAGTCCCCGGTCGTGGTCGTCGAACCGCAGTAGCCGTGGAAGGAGGTGTTGTACCAGTAGCCCTTGCAGCCGTTCACATTGTTGCTGGTGCCGGCTGCCCCGGCGGAAGGAGCCACGATGGCCACGGCGGCAGCGGACAGGGCGCACACGGCGAGAACCCGGCCGGCCATGGAAGTCGAACGCTTCAGCGAAGACGATATTACGTTGGTCAACGTCATGCCCTTTGTGTCTGTGCAGGGAAAGAAGGAAGGTGTGGACTACGCGCACTCATTCGAAATCGAATGTCGCCCGCCCGGGAGAACTCAGGCGTAGTAGCTGATGTAGGCGTAGGTCACCTTGAAGGTGCACTCGTCGTAGTCGAACTTGCCGGAGTATCCGCGAGAGAGGTTGACCCACTTACCCGAATAGTCCGATTCGTAGTTGCACTTCGCGCCGAGGCGGAACTTCCCTGCGGAAGTCACGGAAGAGCAGTAACCGTGGAAAGCCGTGTTGTACCAGTAGCCCTTGCAGCCCATGGTCGAGCTGAGCTCTGAACTGGCGCTGGCCGTCGGCGCCACCGTGGCGACCGCGGCAGCCGCCAGGACGCCGACTGTGACTGCCTTGGTACCGTTGTATGTGATGCGTTTGAACGCAGAAGAGAAGAACTTCGTCACTGCCGTTTACCTTCAGTCGGTGTAGTGATGGAGAACGGGTCCCGGCGTTCCAGCGCCGGGACCCACCAGTCACTTGTTGTTCACCGCTCAACAAGATCGCGTCTTGTTTATGGCTCAACAAGATGGCGCGCGGAGGATGTGCGGCAACTAAAGCCCGCCCCCCGAAGCGAAGTTGATCTTATGAGAATCACATTCAGTCAGCAAACTGGCTGATTCCTACTGAGGGTTACGCCGGAGCCCACGGTGCACCCCACCCCCGGCTGTCATTACTCCCGCATACGGTGACCCCATGAAGCCGCTCAGGATCATTGCCGGGGATGCGACGAGTCCCCAGGCCAAGGGGCCCAAGGTCATCGCGCACGTCTGCAACGACCTCGGGGGGTGGGGGAAGGGCTTCGTCGTGGCCGTTTCGCGCCGGTGGGCCGAGCCGGAGGCCGCGTACCGGGCCTGGCACCGGGGGCGCAGCGGGAACGACTTCGGGCTGGGCGCCGTGCAGTTGGTGCAGGTGAAGTCCGACGTGTGGGTGGCCAACATGGTCGGTCAGCGCGGCATTCGGACCGGGAGCGGGGGGCCGCCCGTTCGGTACGACGCCGTGGAGCGGTGCCTCGCCGCGCTCGCCGATCGTGCCGTCGAGCTCGGGGCGAGCGTTCACATGCCGCGCATCGGGTGCGGGCTCGCGGGCGGCAAGTGGGCGCGCATCGAGCCGCTGATCACCGGGGCGTTGTGCGCGCGCGACGTGGAAGTGACCGTGTACGACCACGGGTGAGTCGCGCGTCCTCAGCGGCCGGCGGCCGGCAGGTGGCGGACGGGCCATGCCGGCTTCGGGAGCCTGGGCGTGCGGCGCCCGACGGCTTCGAAGGCGAGCCAGGCGGCTCCTGAGGCGACCGTCGTGAGGAACGGCAGCGCCCAAGCGGCCAGCTGCCAGGCGGTTGCGACGTCTAGGGTGCTCACCAGCGTCGCCGCCGGAGCGGCGGCAAGGGTCAGCAGCAGCGTGATCCTGGCCCAGAGCGGCAGCTTGCGGCTCACCGCGGCGGTCGCGAGGCCCAGGCCCGCGCTCACCGTGAGGATCACGGCCAGGCCCACGAGGGCGAGCGTGAGGGCGAGTAGCAGGGCGAGGAGCATCAGTACGAGGCCCATGTCGTGGCCACCTCCGGTCTCGTGGCAACCCGTCGCGAGGGCAGGCGGATGTGCCTTCCCGCTGTTCCGGCAGGTTCACCGGAGGCCATACTGCCAGAGTGTTGAACGCGTTCAACACCACCCCGGTGTCACCCGTAGGCCCCGGTGTCGGCAGCGTGGTCCGGACGCGGCGGCGTGGCACGATCGCGGGATGGAGTACCGGTACGCCGCCGAGGCCGATGCGCCCGCCATGGCTGAGCTCTTCGCCGCCCACCACCACGACGCGCTGACGGAACGGCAGCGGGCGGAGCAGGGTTTCGTCCAGGGCCGGTTCGACGTCGACGTGCTGCGGGCGATGGCCGGTGCGCGGGAGCTGCTGGTCGCGGACGACGGGGGCAAGGTCGTCGGGCTGCTCGCGCTGTCGGCGCCGGCGACTCTGGTCGACCCGTCGCCGCCGGTCGCGGGCCTGCTCCAGGCCCAGGAGGTCCTGGAGTGGCAGGGGCGCCCGCTGGCCGAGGCGCGGTGGCTGCTCTACGGGCCCGTGGTGGTCGCCGCCGCGTACCGGGGGCGTGGTGTGGCCCGGGCGCTGTTCACCATGGCCGTGGCGGCGGCCTCGGAGCGCGCCGAAGCCGTGGTCGCCTTCATCGAAGCCGGGAACGTGCCGTCCTGGAAGGTGCACGTCGACGGCTTCGGCATGGTCCTGCTGGGCGAGTTCGTCGCGGGCGGGCGCACGTACAGCGCGGTCGCCGCGGCGACGCTCTGACCGTGGCGGGTGGGGTGCTCAGCCCACGGGCTCCAGGATCACCAGCGGGATCTCGCGGGGTCGGGCCGCGGCGCGGTCGTCCTCGAACGGGGGCCACAGGGCCGTCATCATCTCCCAGTACACCTCGCGTTCCTGGGGCGTGGCGGTGCGCGCCCGCGCCGTGGAAGTGGCGGAGCCGACCTGGAGGCGGACCTCCGGGTGGTCGGTGAGGTTCCGGTACCAGTGGGGGTGGTCCGGGGCGCCGTAGGCGGAGGCCAGGACGATGTGCCGACCGGCGTCCTCGCCGTAGATCAGCGGGGTGCGGACGGCGCGGCCGGTGGCGCGGTCGAGCGTGGTCAGCAGGAGGGTGCGGACTCCGTGCCAGAGGTGCCCGTCGGCTCCCGCGGTGCTCACGTAGGCGCGTACGTGGTCGAGCCGTGGGCCGGGTCGCGGGTCGGTGGGGTGGTCCCAGTCGACGTCGAGTGCGTGCATTTTCCTGTCCTTAGGGTCGTGTCCCCCTTGCGGCTAACGAGCATTAACGATTCTGGATGCGCCCGACCCGTAGCGCACGGCCACAGGTCTGGACCAAGCTCGTCGTATGGATCTGGAGCTGAGGCACCTCAAGATCGTCCGGGCCGTCGCCGACGCCGGGAGCCTGACGCGGGCCGCCACCGCGCTCGGCCTCGCGCAGCCCGCGCTCAGTACGCAGCTCAAGCGCATCGAGCGGGCGTTGGGCGGGACGCTGTTCCTGCGGGGGCGCGACGGCGTACGGGCCACCGCGCTCGGTGAGCTGGTGCTGGAGCGGGCCAGGGTGCTGCTGCCCGCGGTGTGCGAGCTCCAGGAGGACGTCCAGCGGTTCGCCCGCCAGGGGGCGCACGGCTACCGGCTCGGCGGCACGCACGGACCGCTGCTCGGCGGGCTCGTGGACCGGCTCGCGGATGCGGAGCCGGGCGCGCCGGTGACGACGTACACCTCCTGGTCGGAGAAGGAGGTCGCTGCCGGCGTCGCCGACGGCCGCCTGGACTTCGCGCTGGTGGGGGTCTGCGGGGAGAGCGCGCCGCCCGAGCCGGGGCGCCTCGCGTGGAGGGAGGTGGCGCGCGACCCCGTGTACGTGATGCTGGCCGAGGACCATCCCCTCGCCCTGGCCCCGCGCACCGAGATCGAACTGGCCGAGCTGGCCGCCGAGGCGTGGACGGACGTCCCTGGCGACGGGTGCTTCGGCGACTGCTTCGCCGCGGCCTGCGTGCGGGCCGGGTTCACGCCCGCCTGCGTCTACGAGACCGACACCGCCTCCTGCGTGCACCTGGTGCAGGTGGGGCGGGCGGTCGGACTGTGCCGGGCCACGTTCCCGGTGACCCCGGGGGTGGTCACGCGGCCCCTCGCCGGGACCCCGCTCATGTGGCGGCACCTGCTGGGCTGGCACCCGGCCGCGCGGGTCGCTGCGCGGGCTGCCGAGGTGCTCGGCCATGCGAGGGCTGCGCATGCGGGGGCGCTGGTCAGGTCGGCCGGAGCCGTTGCCTTGCCGGCGGCTTAGCCGGGCACCGGGCGGGTGCGGCGCCGCTGCGGGGGCGCTGCCCCCGGGCCCCCGCGCCTCAAACGCCGGCGGGGCTGGAAGAGCGGGGCTCCGCCGCGGGCCCCCGCGCCTCAAACGCCGGCGGGGCTGGAAGAGCGGGGCTTCGCCGTGGGGTGGGTGCCTCGAGCGGCAAGGGACGCCCCCGGCGGGGCCGGGGGCGGTTGCGGCAGCGCTCGGGCGCCGTGCCGTGGTTACGGCAGGTAGCGCTCGATGACCTGCGGGCCCTCCTTCTCCATGAGCTTCCGGGCCTTCTCGATCCGCTCCGGAGTCGGGTCGTGGCCGGTCACCATCACGAGGTCCTCGGGGTCGTACGGCCGTTCCCCGCCCGTGAAGAGCCGGTCCGACCGTGTGGGCTGCTCGTCGGGTTCACTGACCATCGCGTACCTCCTACGGTTTACCCCTGGCCCCATCCTCCGGCCGCCGCCCCATGAACGCACCTCGACCGCCCGCGGGCCGCCGGACGGCCCCGGGCATAACACCGGGACAGGGGCCAACTGGCAGCTCCCGCACGACGGTTCGGATTTCTACGGTTTCCGCAGACCCCCACCGGAAACCGAGGAGATCCCCCATGCTCAAGCGACACGCCCGCGCGGCGTGTACCGCCCTGGCCGCCGCCGGGCTGCTGCTGGCCGGGACCGGCGGCGCCACCGCCGATCCCACCCCCGCCGCGCCCTCCGCGGCGGCCACCCTGCGCACCGCCGACGCCCCGCCCGAGCTGCTCGCCGCGATGCAGCGCGACCTCGGCCTGACCCCCACGCAGGCCAAGGCACGACTCGCCCACGAGGCCGAGGCGGGGGCCACCGCCGCCCGGCTGCGCGACCGGCTCGGCGCCGCCTTCGCCGGGGCCTGGGTGGACGGGGCCGACGCGGGCACCCTCACCGTGGCCACCACCCGGGCCGCCGACACCGCCGCGATACGGGCCACCGGGGCCCGGGCGAAGCTGGTCGCCCGCACCCTGGCCGACCTGGACGCCGACCGGGCCGCCCTGGACCGGGCCGCCGGCCCCGCGACCCCGGTCCGCTACGTCGACCCGCGCTCCAACGGCCTCGTCGTCGAGGAGACCGAGGCGGGGGCGGCGGCCGCGCTGCTGGCCGCCACCGGGACCGACCCGGCCGCCGTCACGGTGGTCCGTACGGCCGGGGCCCCGCGCCCGCTGTACGACCTGCGCGGCGGGGACGCGTACTACATGAACGGCAGCGGCCGCTGCTCCGTCGGCTTCCCCGTCACCAAGGGGTCCGTGAACGGCTTCGCCACCGCCGGGCACTGCGGGCGCGCCGGAACCACCACCAGCGGCTTCAACCAGGTGGCCCAGGGCTCCTTCCAGGCCTCGGCCTTCCCCGGCAACGACATGGCCTGGGTGGCCGCGAACGCCCAGTGGACCGCGACCCCCTACGTGAAGGGCAGCGGCGGGGCGAACGTGCAGGTCACCGGCTCGGTGCTACAGCCCGTCGGCGCCTCGGTATGCCGTTCCGGATCGACCACCGGATGGCACTGCGGCACGATCCAGCAGCACGACACCAGCGTCACCTACCCCGAGGGCACCATCTCCGGCGTGACCCGTACGACGGTCTGCGCCGAGCCCGGCGACTCGGGCGGCTCCTACCTCTCCGGGAGCCAGGCCCAGGGCGTCACCTCGGGCGGCTCCGGCAACTGCTCCAGCGGCGGGACCACCTTCTTCCAGCCGCTGAACCCGATCCTGTCCGCGTACGGGCTGACCCTCAAGGTCAGCGGCAGCGACCCCGGACCGGGCCCCGGCCCGGGCGACCCCGAGCCGGGCGGCACCTGGAAGGCGGGCACCGTCTACGCGACCGGCGCCACCGTCACCCACGGCGGCTCGACCTACCGCTGCCTCCAGGGGCACCAGGCCCAGCCGGGCTGGGAGCCGCCGAACGTCCCGGCGCTCTGGCAGCGGGTCTGACCGACCTCCGCGAGGCCGGGAACCGGTGCCGTGACTGCCAAGGGGGGAGTCACGGCACCACAGCGTGCGCGACGACGGCACGCCGGGCCCGGGTCAGACGAGGACCGCGGCCAGCGTGCCGAGCGCGCCGAGGACGGTGAGCAGGGCGCAGATCGACAGGTTCACGATCCGGTGCTCCCAGAAGACCGCGACGAACTCGCGGATGGTGGCGCTCGGCCAGTAGTACTTCGCGGTGGGGGAGCCCAGCACCTGCCCGTTGACGCCGGTCTTGCGGGCCAGCATCGCCGCCCTGAAGGCGTGGAAGTTGTTGGTGACCACCACGCACCGGTAGGCCGGGTCGTGCGCCGTCATGATGTCCCGGCTGAAGAGCATGTTCTCCTCGGTCGTGGTGGAGCGGTCCTCCAGTGCGACGTGCTGCTCGGGCACGCCCTGCGCGATCAGCCAGTCCGCCATCGCCCGGGCCTCGGAGACCTTCTCGTCCGAGCCCTTGCCGCCCGAGACCAGGAGCACCGGCGGCCGGCCGCTCCGGGCCAGCTGGGCCTCGTAGATCTGCTGCCCCTTGCGCAGGCGGGAGGCCAGCAGCGGCGGCACGCGGTCGCCGCCGATCAGGCCCGAGCCCAGCATGACCACGTGGTCGACGTCGCCGCGCACCTTGATCCGGCCGTAGAGGAAGGCGTAGCCGAGGAAGCAGAAGAAGACGAAGGAGACGTAGCCGGCGACCACGGTGACCGTTCCCGCGATGCCCCCGAGGAGGGGCGAACCGACCACGCCGACGAGCACCAGCAGCGCGATCAGGCCGAAGATCGTGAGGCCCGCGAGCATCGACAGCAGGTTGGCCGGCCGGAAACCCTCCTTGCGGATCATGACCATGCCGTTGCGGACGAGGAAGACGCCCAGGGCCAGGGCCGCGAACACGGGCGAGGCGAAGACGAGCACGAGGACCGTGACGGCCGCCCAGGTGGGCAGTTTGACGACCTGGAGGAACAGTGCGGAGAACGCGCTGAGGAAAGTCAGCCCCAGGAGCACGGCGTTGCTGAAACGGCGCCGGTCCTGCCGGACACTGATGCAGAAGGCGAGGAAGAGCGCGGCGGCGAGCGCGAAGGCGACCATGCCGCCATCGTAGATGTCCGATTTACCGAAGATCGCCGGCGGTTCGGCGCACCGCGCGCCCGGCCAGCACGTCCGTCCGCCGCCCGTCGCGCATCACGAAACGCCCGTCGATCAGGACGTGCGGGATCCCGGTCGGCAGTGCGCGCGGCCGCTCGTACGTGGACCCGGCCGCGACCGTCTCCGGGTCGAAGAGGACGAGGTCGGCGCGGTACCCCGCGCGGACCAGGCCCCGGTCGGGCAGTCGCAGGCGCGCCGCGGGCCGGCCGGCCAGGTGCGCCACGCACTCCTCCAGGGAGAGCAGGCCGAGTTCGCGGACGTAGTGGCCGAGGTAGTGGGGGAAGGTGCCGTAGGCGCGCGGGTGCGGTTTCGCGCCCTGGAGGATGCCGTCGGAGCCGCCGGTGTGGACCCGGTGACGCATGATCGCCCGGACGTTCTCCTCGTGGCCGACGTGTTGGAGGACCGTCGGCGCGAGCCGGTCGCTGAGCAGGAGCCCGCGGGCGGTCTCCCAGCCGTCCAGGCGCCTGCCCACGTACGGGCCGTAGGCGGGATCGGCGGTGCCCGAGATCTCGATCGTCGACCAGTCGACGGGGACCCCGTGGCAGCCGTCGGAGCCCTCGACCTCCAGCGCGCGGCGGATCCGCTCGGCCTGGGTGCCGTCGCGCAGCCGGGCCAGCACCGCCTCCGGGCCGCCCTCGTTCGCCCAACCGGGCAGGAGCGCGACGAGGGTGGTGCAGCCGGGGGTGTACGGGTAGCTGTCGAGGGTGATGTCGGCGCCCCCGTCCAGGGCCGCGTCGAGCAGGGCGAGCAGCTCGCCGGCCCGGCCCCGGTTCTCGTCGAAGTTCATGGTGGCGTGCGCGAGGTGCAGGGCGCAGCCGGCGTCCCGGGCGAGCGCGACCACCTCGGCGTAGGCGGCCAGCGCGTCGCGGCCGTAACTGCGGTGGTGCGGGCAGTAGTAGCCGCCGTACCGGGCCACGACCCGGCACAGCTCGGTCAGTTCGGCCCCGGTGGCGTACATGCCGGGGGTGTAGGTGAGCCCGGAGGACAGGCCGACGGCGCCCTGGTCGAGGCCCTCGGCGACGAGCTGCCGCATCCGGTCCAGCTCGGCCGCGGTCGCCGGGCGGTCGTCCCAGCCGAGGGCGTACGCGCGGACCGTGCCCTGGGGGACCAGGTAGGCGGCGTTGACGGCCACGCCCCGGCCGCCGTGGGCCCGGTTCAGCCGGTCGAGGTACCCGCCGACCGTGCGCCAGTCGAAGTCGACGTCGTCGCCGGTCCCGTTCCAGCCGGCGATCGCGGCCCGCACCTCGCCGAGGGTGCGGTCGTCGACGGGCGCGTACGACAGTCCGTCCTGGCCGAGGACTTCGAGCGTCACGCCCTGCGCGGCCTTCGCACTGTGGTCCGGGTCGCGGAGCAGGGCGAGGTCGCTGTGGGCGTGCATGTCGACGAAGCCCGGGGCGAGGGCGAGGCCGCGGGCGTCGAGGGTCCGGCGCCCGCCGCCCGGGAGCCGGCCGCCCGGCAGCCTGCCGATCTCGGCGATCCGGCCCTCGTGGACGCCGACGTCGGCGGTGTACGAGGGCCCGCCCGTGCCGTCGACGACGCGGGCCCCCCGGATGACCAGGTCCACCGGCCCGCGCTTAGAAGAACGTGCGGACGTAGTCGGTGACGGCGCCGTCGGCCTGCACGACCGGGATCAGCGGCCACTTCTCGAAGATCGTGCAGGGGTGGGCCATGCCGAGGGAGACCCAGTCGCCGACCTCCAGCGGGGTGGCGTCGGCGTCCGTCTCGACCCAGGCGTGCTGGTCGGACAGCTTGGTCACCCGGATTCCGGTCGCGGCGCGCTCGACGCCGTCACGGGCGCTGCGCACGGCGAGCACTTCGGGCAGGCCGAGGTCGTAGGCGATGTCGCGCTTGCCGGCGTTGACGAAGGCCTGGCCCGGCGTGGGGCGGGAGACCACCTGGGTCCACAGCCGGAAGGCGGGGAGCAGGCCGCCCTCCTCGGGAACGCGGTTGAAGGGGGTCAGGCCCGAGTACCAGCCGTGGTCGTGGGAGACGTACGCGCCGGAGCGCAGCAACGGCAGGACGGGCAGCGACAGCTCCGGGATCCCGGCGAAGACCTCGGCGACGGCGTCGAACCATTCGCTGCCGCCGGCGCTGACGATGACCTCGTCCAGGCCGGTGCCGGTGAAGAGGCCCTGCTTGTCGAGATCGGCGGCGAGCGCGGTGAGGCGGCGCAGCCAGGCGCGGACGCTGTCGGCGTCGGCGCCGGGCATGGTGGCCTCGTAGCCGGCCACACCCGCCAGGCGCAGGGAGGGGGACGCGGCGACGGCCTCGGCGACGGCCTGGCATTCGTCGTCGGTACGGAGTCCCGTGCGCCCCTCGGCGCCGGCGCCGAGTTCGAGGACGACGTCGAGGGTGGCGCCGTGGCCGTGCAGGGCGGCGTCCATCAGCTCGACCCCGCGGACGGAGTCGACGTAACAGACGAACCGGAAGCCGGGGTCGGCGGCGAGCTCGTCGGCGACCCAGCGGAGGGCGGGAGCATCGACCAGCTCGTTGGCCAGGAAGATCGTCCGGATGCCGAAGGCGCGGCAGACGCGGGCCTGGTGGGGCATGGCGACGGTGATGCCCCACGCGCCGTGCTCCAGCTGGCGACGGAAGAGCTGCGGGGCCATGCAGGTCTTGCCGTGCGGGGCGAAGGCCAGGTCGTGACGGGCGGCGTAGGTGCCGAGCGCGGCGAGGTTGTGCTCCAGCGCGTCCGCGTCGAGGGTCAGGACGGGGGTGGTGAAGCCGCCGGTGTACAGGTCGCGGCGCTCGGCGGCGAGCCGGCCGACGGTGAGGCCGTGCGCCTGGGCGTCCGGGGGGAGGCCCTTGAACCGGTGGTCGACCGGCTCGTCGGCGAGGTCCTTGACGGGGTCGCTGTCGCTGGCCATGCGGATGCCTTCCGGTTGTGTTGCGTGGGCTGCAACGGTCGTTGCGTGGGCCGCTGCATGCTGTCTAACATCCGTGTGACGCCGGGTCAACGTGCGGCGCCGCTGCGGGGGCTCCGCCCCCGAACCCCCGCGCCTCAAACGCCGGCGGGGCTGAAACGTCCGGCCCCGCCGGCGGAGCCGGTGTTGGCGGTGACGGTCACGAAAGGACGCGGCATGAGCCAGTCGGTGGAGCGGGCGCTCGCGGTGCTGCCGCTGCTCGCGAAGGGCCCCGCAGGCCTCGGAGAGGTCGCGGACGAGCTCGGCGTGCACAAGAGCACCGCGCTGCGGCTCCTGCGCACCCTGAACGAGCGCGGCTTCGTCTACCGCCGGCCCGACGGCCGCTACCGGCTCGGCGCGCAGCTCTTCGCGCTCGCCGCCGAGGCCATCGAGAACCTGGACGTCCGGGAGATCGCGCACCCCCACCTCGTCGAGCTGAACCGGGCCACCGGGCACACCGTTCACCTCGCCCTCCACCAGGACGACGAGGTCGTGTACGTCGACAAGGTCGACAGCCGCTACCCGGTCCGCATGTACTCCCGCATCGGCAGGCCCGTGCCCCTCACGGTCGCCGCCGTGGCCAAGCTGCTCCTCGCCGACCTGCCCGAGGCCGAGCTCCGGGCCCTCGTCGCCCGGATCGAGTACCCCCGCTACACCGCCCGCTCCACCCCGGACGCGGCGGCCTTCCTGCGCGAACTGGACCTCGTACGGGAGCAGGGCTGGGCCACCGATCTCGGTGGGCACGAGGAGTCCATCAACTGCCTCGGGGCGCCCGTGCACGGGCCGGACGGGCGGGTCGTCGCGGCGCTGTCGGTCTCCGCGCCCGGTGTGGTCATCACCGCCGAGGGACTGCTCGCACTGCTGCCGCAGGTGCTGCGCACCGCCGAAGCCATCAGCCAGGACTACTCAGGAGCACAGGAGAGCACGTGAGCGAGAAGGTCGCCATCACGCCCGCCACCCACACCGCCCCGCCCGCGAAGTTCTCGCACGGCGTGCGGAAGGGGAACATCCTCCAGGTCGCCGGTCAGGTCGGCTTCCTCCCGCACGTGGAGGGACAGCCGCCCACGCCCGCCGGTCCGGCCCTGCGCGAGCAGACCCTCCAGACGCTGGAGAACGTCCGCTCCGTCCTGGAGGCCGGCGGAGCGGGCTGGGACGACGTGATGATGATCCGCGTCTACCTCACCGACACCGGGCACTTCGCCGAGATGAACGCCCTCTACAACGCCTACTTCGAGGAGCAGGGCCTGAAGGAGGCCCCCGCCGCCCGCACCACCGTGTACGTGGGCCTGCCGGCCGGGCTGCTCATCGAGATCGACGCCCTCGCCGTCCTCGGCTGAGTCGGGTCCGCCGCCGGACGCGCGGGCGGGGCGCCCCCCTGGCGGTGGGGCGCCCCCTTTCACGCGGTCAGCCGGTCACGGCGCCGCGCAGTACTGGGCTTCCTTGCCGATCGAGCGGTACATGCAGTCCGCGTTCTCCAACAGCTGGAGCACCGCGTCCTTGTTGCGCGCGGTCTCGCGGTCGATGACCTCGTCCGGCGGGTAGAAGCCGCCGCCACCGCTCTCCGGGTACATCTCGAAGGTGTAGGAGAAGATCTTCTGGTTGCCCCACAGCCAGTCGTCGATCGTTCCGTCCGTGATGTACAGGTCGCTCGACTGCTCCGGCGTGTAGCCGTTGCTCGCCGCCATGCTGGTGCCGATCTTCTTGTAGACGGCGAGGTCGTCGGCGGTCAGGCCCGGGGCGGTGTCGTTGTAGGTGTAGCCGAAGGGCCACAGGACGAGCTCGCTGTAGGTGTGGAAGTCGATGGCGGCCTTGATCTGCTGCTTGCCGCCGATCACCCGGCTGCGGACGAAGTCCGCGACGACCTTCACCTCGGGCGCCGACTCGGCGGCGGCTCCCCGGTAGGTCTCGGAGCTCTTGCTGCTGCTGGAGCCGCCGCAGCAGCCCCACTTGTAGTTCCAGTTGCGGTTCTCGTCCGTGCCGACGTAGGAGGAGCCGGAGTTCGGCTGCCGGTTCTTGCGCCAGGAGCGGTAGGAGCCGGTGGCGATGTCGTACTCGCCGCCGTCCGGGTTGAGGTCCGGGACGATCCAGATCTCGCGGCCGTTGACGGCGCCCGTGACCCGGGAGTCGCTCCCGTACTTGGAGGTGAACTCCTTGAGGAGGTACAGGGCCATCTCGACGGTCAGGTGCTCGCGCGCGTGCTGGTGGGCGGTGAAGAGCACCTCGGGCTCGGCCTCGTCCGTCGCGACGTTGTCGCTGATCTTGATGGCGAACATGTCCCGGCCTTGGTACGACTTTCCGATCACCCGCTTGCTCGCGATCGCGGGGTACTGCGCGACGAGCTGGTTGATCTCCGCCGTCGCCTCGGCGTAGTTGTGGTACTTCGAGTCCGCCGAGGGGAAGTCCATCGGGGTCGCCGCGATGCCGGGCAGCGAGCGGTCCGGGGGTCCGGGCAGGGCGGTCAGCTTGTAGCCGAGCTCCTTGAGCTTCTTGGCCTGCATGGTGTCGGCGCTGACCACGACGGTGTGGTCGTCCACCTCGTCGATCGAGACGCCCGTACGGAGCAGGGCGGTCCGGTCGGCGGCGGTGGAGGGGCCGTGGATCCGGTACTGGACGATCGCCTCGTCCTGGGTGGCGGTCGAAGGGGTGGGCGGAGGGGAAGCCGTCGCGCTCATGCCGTAGGCGGGTGCGCCCAGCGCGAGCGCCAGCAGGGCCGCCGTGAGGGCGGCCCTCCGGCGGGTATGGAGCCGCATGCGTTCTCCTGGGTCGGGAGTGTGGGGATAGCCGTGCGGACGCGCACAGCGTGCTCTCGTGGCATGTCCCGGTCAAGGACAAGCTGTGCAGGCCGTGCCGATCCGGCCACCCCCACTGGTACCGCCTACGGGAGCCCGTGGACCTTCGGACCCACCGAGTTCGACCAAGCACTACCCGCCTTGGCGTCCCAGTTGGTCGACCAGGTCATCGCGCCGCGCAGCCCCGGGTAGGTCTTCGACGGCTTGAAGGAGCCGCAGTTCGTTCCCCGGGTCAAGCAGTCCAGGGCGTTGTTGACGACCGTCGGGGAGACGTAGCCGCTGCCCGCGCCGCTGGGCGAGGCCGGCACGCCGATGCCCACCTGCGAGGGGTCGAGGCCGCCCTCCAACTGGATGCAGGCGAGCGCGGTGAGGAAGTCCACCGATCCCTGGGAGTAGACCTTGCCGTCGCAGCCGTTCATCGAGCCGCTGTTGTAGTACTGCATGTTGACGACGGTGAGGATGTCCTTGATGTTCAGCGCCGTCTTGAAGTAGCCGCCCTGCGTGGACTGCATGTCGATCGTCTGCGGGGCCATGGTGATGACGAGCGAGGGGCCCGCCTTGGATGACAGCGAGCGCAGGGCCTGCGTCATGTAGGTGGGGTTCAGGCCGTTCTCGAGGTCGATGTCGATGCCGGTGAACCCGTACTCCTGCATCAGGGCGTACGCGGAGTTCGCGAGGTTGTTGGCGGAGGTCGAGTCATTGACCGCAATGGTCCCCTTCTCGCCGCCGATGGAGAGGATGACCGACTTGCCGGCCGCCTTCTTCGCGGCGATGTCGGCCTTGAACTGGGCGACCGTGTAGCCGCCGAGGCCGGCCGAGTCGAGGTTGAAGGCGATGGCGCCGGGCGTGGTGGTGGCGTCGGCGAAGGAGACGGCGATGATGTCGTACTGCGCCGAGACGTCGGAGATCTTCTGGACGGTCGCGCCGTTGTTGAAGTTCTGCCAGTAGCCGGTCAGGGCGTGCTTGGGGACGGCGGGCCCGGGGCCCGGACCCGGGTCGGTGCCGGTGGTGGTGCCGGTCACCGGGGCGGACTTCGGGCCCTCGCCCGCCGCGTTGTACGCGCTCACCTGGAAGGAGTACGAGGTCGCGGCCGCGAGCCCGGTGATCTGGGTGGAGGCGGCGCCACCGGTCACGGTCTTGACGCGGACGCCGTCCTGGTACACGTAGTAGCCGGTGGCCGAACTGACCGCGTTCCACGAAAGGGTGAGGGCGTTCGCGCTCTGACCGGAAACGGCCGTCCCGGCCGGGGCTCCGGGGACCGACGGACCGGGGTCGGTGCCGCCCCCGCCGTCCGGGCCGAAGACGCTGAACTCGTCCACGACGTAGGCCGGCTGGCCGTACCAGCCGTGCGTGTAGACGGTGACCTGGGTGGTGCTGGGGCCGGTGGTGAAGGTGGTGGAGAGCTTCTGCCAGCCGGCGCCCGACCCGGGCGTCCAGGTGGAGACGTCCTGGGTGCCGGTCCCGGTCGCGCCGAGGTAGACGTAGCTGCCCTGGACCTGCGTGCTCAGCGTGTAGGTCGAGTTCGGCTTGACCGTGACGGTCTGGCTGCAGCGCGCATGGTCCTGGCCCGCCGGGGTGGCCTTCAGGGCGCCGGATCCGGCGTAGACGGGCGAGGAGACGGAAGTGCCGGTTCCGCCGGTGCAGGACCAGTTGGCGAGACCCGCTTCGAAGCCGCCGTTGCGGACGACGTTCACGTCGGCGGCCCGTGCGGTGCCGGCGGCGAGGGCGGACAGGGCGCCCGCGGTCAGGGTGACGGCGATGGGCAGGGCGAGGGAGCGTATGCGGTTCACGTGGGCTCCGGTGGGGGGAGGGAGAGGGGTGTGGACGGAGGCGGGCCGAGTGGGGTGGGTCCGACTCACGGCGTTGGCTGCCAAGTTGGTCCAGACCAATCCTCCTGTCAAGGGTCTTCGCGATGTGGCTTGAAATGGCCCGCTATGCGATCCCTGTTGTCCGGGTTTCCGCCCCCTGTGACAGGTGCTGGTAGCACGGGAATCTTCAAGGCCCTGCCCCGCCAGGGGTGACGCGGATATGGTGCTGGGGCAAGGGGGAGCGGGTCGATCGGATGCGGTCGCGCGGTGCGGGCGCGGACGCGGGAAGTCCGTGTCGAATCCGCGTCGAGTCCGCGTCAGATCCGGGTCGAGTCCGTGTGGAGCGCGCGTCGGGCACGCGAAGCGCCCGCGACGTACGGGCGTACGGGGTGTACGTGGGGGAACGGGGGAATGCGCGTGCCGACCGCCATCGCTGTCACCAGTGCCGATCTGGTGCTTCCGGCCCCTGACCGGCACACGCCCGGGGCCGCCTTACTCCACCCGCCCGAGCAGCTCGACCTGGAGTCCGCGCTCGCCGAGACGGGCGCCCTGCTGGAGCGGCACGGCCACCTCGTGGCCCTCGTGCCGCCGTGGCTCCCGCGCTCCACCGTCCAACGCCTGCACACCGTACGCGCCATCCTGGAAACCGACCGGATCGCGCTCCTCGGCATCGATCTGCCGCCGCTGGGCACGGCCCTGCTGGTACGTCAGCTGCGCCAGCTCAGCGTCTGCGACTTCAGCCCCGGAATCATCGCCTCCGCGGCCCGGCTGCTGTCCCACTACATCTACGCGGGCGCCCTGCTGGGCTCGGTCGCCAAACTCGACCGGGTCCGGGTCCCGGTCGGACTCGGGGCGCACGCCAGGTCCTGGTCGCCGAGCGCGCAGTTCGCCGTCATGGCCCACCCGAAACCGCACCTGGCCAAACTGGGCGGCGGATCCCAGGGCGCCCGCGGATCCCAGGGCGCGCACGGCCCCCGCGGCGCCCACGGTTCCCGCGGCGCGCTGCTGCCGGCCGGTCCCGAGTTCGCCACGCACCTCACCTTCGCCCGCGGCCAGCTCACCTCCGACTGGGTCACGGCCGAACTGGCCCCCGCCTGGCAGGTCCAGGGAGTCCTGGAGAACCCGCTGCCCGCCGCGTCCCCCGGCTGGTGGGGCACCCCGAAACTCGTCGAGTTCGCCGCCGGCATCCCGGACCTGTCCGTGCTCTACCAACTCGTCGCCTCGGTCCGCCGGGAGGAGTGCCGCTGGTGCGGCCTCGAACTCATCGGCGACCGCTGCGGCTTCTGCGCGGCACCGCTCACCGCACCGCCGCCGCCCGCGAGCAGCGCCCGTTCCAGACCCTGATCACTCGAACGCACGAATGAATGAAGAACGGCGAGGTAGGTAAGGCCCATGAACTCACGCCAGCGCCGCGGCGTCATCCTGCTGCTCCTGTCGGTCCTGTGCGCACTGGGGGCCTTCGCCGGAGTCCTCGTGGTGATCGGCGACGTCAACTCCAAGGTCGGCGCCGAGGTCGTCGCGTACCGGGCCAAGGGCGACATAGCCCCGTACAGCCCGCTGGCGGCAGGGCAGTTCGAGGAGGTCAGGATTCCCAAGCGGTGGCTCTCCGGAACCGCCGTCACCGACCTCGGCGCGCTCAAGGACAAGATCGCCCTCACCACGCTCAAGAAGGGCTCGCTGCTCCAGGCGGACATGTTCGTCGACCGGCCGCAGCTCCAGCCCGGTGAGCAGGAGATCGCCATCATGATCGACGCCGCCACCGGCGTGGCCGGCAAGATCACCTCCGGTGCCAAGGTCAACATCCTCGCCACCTTCAAGGGCGCCAAGGACGGCGACCCCTCGCGATCGGTGATCATCGTCGCCAACGCCCGGGTCCTGGGCGTCGGCAAGCTCACCGCCCTGGACAAGGACAGCGACCGCAAGGGCCCCGCCGAGGCCGTTCCGATCACCTTCGCCCTGAGCACCAAGGACACCCAGCGCGTCGCGTACGCCGAGTCCTTCGCGGAGCACGTACGCCTGGCCCTGGTGGCCCCCGGCACCGACTCGGCGCCCGCCCCGGGCGACCGCACGTACACCCTCGACGGGGACAGGTGAGGCCCGGATGACCACCCGAATCCTCCCCGCGGTCGGCGACCCGGACGCCGCGCGCGCCATCGTGACCCTGCTCAGCCAGCTCCCGGCCGCCGAGCCGGCGGCCCCCGTCCCGGACGCGACCACGCTCCTGGACACCCTCGCCCGGTTGGCCGCCGACTCCATCGACGAACTCCCCGAGGTCGTCCTCGTCCACGAGCGGATCGGGCCGGTGCCCGCCCTGGAGCTCATCCGGGAGGTCGCCCTGCGCTTCCCGGCCGTGGGCGTCGTCCTGGTCTCCTCGGACGCCGGCCCGGGGCTGTTCTCCGCCGCCATGGACTCGGGTGCGCGCGGTCTGATCGGCCTCCCGCTCTCCTACGAGGAACTTGCCGCCCGCGTCCAGGCCGCCGCCCAGTGGTCCGTGGGCGTACGCCGCCACCTGGGCGGGGGCGCCGCCGCCGACGTGTTCACGGGCCCGGGCGGCCGGGTGGTCACCGTGACCGGAGCCAAGGGCGGGGTGGGCACCACCTTCACCGCCGTGCAGTTCGCGCTGGCCGCGGCCGCCTCGGGACGGCGTACCGCACTGGTCGACCTGGACCTCCAGGCCGGCGACGTGGGCTCGTACCTCGACGTGCAGTTCCGGCGCTCCATCGCCGACCTCGCCGGGATCCAGGACATCTCCCCGCGGGTCCTCCAGGACGCCGTCTACGACGACGCCTCGGGCCTCGCGCTGCTCCTGGCACCGGCGGACGGGGAGCGGGGCGAGGAGGTCGACGACCGGGCCGCCCGGCACATCGTCGGAGCCCTGCGCAGCCGCTACGAACTCGTCGTCATCGACTGCGGCACCCAGGTCACCGGAGCCAACGCGGCGGCCGTGGAGATGGCGGACGTGGCGGTGCTGGTCACCACGCCGGACGTGGTCGCGGTACGGGCGGCCAAGCGCATGGTCCGGATGTGGGAACGGCTCCAGGTCCGCAAGGCGGAGGACACGGCGATGGTCGTGAACCGCTGGAGCAAGCACACCGAGATCCAGCCCGCCCTGATCGAGAAGATCACCAAAACCCGCGCCACCCGCACCCCGGTCCCGGCCGCCTTCAAGGAACTCCAGGCCGTGGTCGACGCGGGCCGCGTCCAGGACCTCGACAACCGCTCGACGGTCAAACAGGCCCTGTGGACCCTGGCCGGCGAACTCGGCCTCCTGGCGACCCCCGACTCCGCCCCGTCGACGTCGTCCACGTCCTCCTCGGCGGCCGCCCCGGGCGCCTCCCTGGCGGTCCGCGCGAGCGGCCCGGTGGCCCGGCTGCGCCGCGGCCGGGAGGGCTGACCCATGCCCGCCCGCAGACCGGGGCGCGGGGACCGGGGCCAGGTGGCGATCGAGTTCGTGGGCACGGTGCCGCTGATCCTGCTGCTCGTGGCGGCGGTGTGGGAGTGCGTACTGATCGGGTACGCCTTCTCGCTGGCGGGCAACGCGGCGGACGAGGCGGCGCGGGCGGGGGCGGTGAGCGGGAAATCCAGCCTCTGCGAGGCGGCGGCGAAGGAGCACATCGGGGAGGCGTGGAAGCCCCGGGTGAAGTGTGAGAAGTCCGGGGACATCTACCGGGCGAAGGTCACCCTGGGGGTCCCGGTCTTCTTCCCGGGCCTCGACTTCGGCGAGATCGACGGTACCGGCGGCGCGGCATTGGAGAAGGAGGCGAAGTGACATGAGGCGGCGACGCATCCGTTCCGACCGGGGTCAAGTGGCCCTGGAGTACATCGGCTTCGTGCCCATCCTGCTGTTCGTCGCCCTCTGCGGGATCCAGCTCGGCTGGGTCGCGTACGTCCACGAGCAGGCGGACACGGCCGCCCGTACGGCGGCCCGGGTGGAGGCCCAGCACCAGGGCCGGGGAAAGGCCGCCGGATACGCCGCCATCCGTGAAGGGCTCCCGGCGACCGTCAGTGTGGACACCGGAGCAGACGCGGTGACGGCGACCGTGACCATCCGGATCAACTCGATCATTCCCGGGCTGAAGCCCGAACCGGCGAAGGCGACGGCGGTCATGCCCAACGACGACCCGAAGGTGACCGGACCATGAGCCTGCGTTCCCGGGTCAACACCCCCGACGACCGACACAGCCCGCGCGAGGACGGACGGCTCGTCTCCTCCTACCGCGCCAAGCTGCTGGAGGAGATCGACCTCGCCGAGATGTCCGCGCTCGCGCCCGCCGAGCGCCGGGCGCGCCTGGAGCGCGTACTCGGCCACATCATCAGCCGCGAAGGGCCCGTCCTCTCCACGGTCGAGCGCGCCCAGCTGATCCGCCGCGTCGTCGACGAGGCCCTCGGACTTGGCGTGCTCGAACCGCTCCTCGAAGACGCCTCGATCTCCGAAATCATGGTCAACGGCCCCGACCACATCTACGTGGAGCGTGCCGGCCGGGTCGAGCAGCTCCCCATCCGCTTCGCCTCGCACGAGCAGCTGATGCAAACCATCGAGCGCATCGTCTCCACCGTCAACCGCCGCGTGGACGAGGCCAATCCGATGGTCGACGCCCGCCTCCCCAGCGGAGAGCGCGTCAACGTCATCATCCCGCCGCTCTCCCTGACCGGCGCCACCCTCACCATCCGCCGCTTCCCGCGCGCCTTCACCCTGCACGAGATGATCGCCCTCGGCTCGCTCGACGAGCAGATGCTGATACTGCTCTCCGGCCTCGTCGGAGCGAAGATGAACGTGATCGTCTCCGGCGCCACCGGCACCGGGAAGACCACCCTCCTCAACGCCCTCTCCGGGCTGATCCCGGAGGGCGAACGCATCATCACCATCGAGGACTCGGCCGAACTCCAGCTCCAGCAGGCCCACGTCATCCGCCTCGAATCCCGCCCCGCGAACGTCGAGGGCAAGGGCCAGATCACCATCCGCGACCTCGTGCGCAACTCCCTGCGCATGCGCCCCGACCGCATCATCGTCGGCGAGGTCCGCGGCGGCGAGACCCTCGACATGCTCCAGGCGATGTCCACCGGCCACGACGGCTCCCTGGCCACCGTCCACGCCAACAGCTCCTCGGACGCCCTGATGCGCCTGCAGACCCTCGCCTCCATGTCGGAGGTCGAGATCCCCTTCGAGGCGCTGCAGGACCAGATCAACAGCGCCGTCAACGTCATCGTCCAACTGACCCGCTTCGGCGACGGTTCGCGCCGCATCACCGAGATCTCCGTCCTCGAATCGCACGGCCGCGAACCCTTCCGGATCACCACGGTCTGCCGCTTCGGGGCACAGCCGATGGGGGTGGACGGGCGCGTCCACGGCTACTTCGAGTACTACCCGCTGCCCCGCCAGATCGCGGAACGCCTCTACATGAACAACCAGCCCATCCCGCAGGCCTTCGGCGTCGCGCCGGAGGACCCCCTGACCGCCCGCATCACCCGGACCGCCCTGTGAACCCACTCATCCTCGCCACCCTCGGCGCCACGCTGCTGGCGTGCGTACTGGTCGTCGCAGGCCTCCAGGCGTACATGGCCGGCCGCGCCCAGCGCGCCGCCCTCCTCGAGCGCCTCTCGGCGAGCGGCGCACCGGAGCCGGTCGGCCGCCGGCGCCGCTTCCCGACGGTCGACCGGCGGCTGCGCAAGACGAAGCTCGGCCGCCGTATCGAGGTGAAGCTGGCGACCACCGGCCTGGACCTCACTCCCGGCGAGTTCTTCGTCTACATGCTGGGCTCGATCGCGGGGGTCTGGCTCATCGCGTCCTCCCTCCTCGCGCCATTCTTCGGCCCGGTGGCCGGTGCCATCGGCATCTGGGCGGCGAACGCCTTCCTCAACTGGCAGCGGGCACGGCGTACGGAACGGTTCATCAACCAGCTCCCCGACCTGGCCCGCATCCTCGCCAACGCCACCCAGGCCGGGCTGGCGCTGCGCACGGCCATCGGCATCGCGGCCGAGGAACTGGAGGCACCGGCGGGCGAGGAACTGGCGCGCGTCGCCGACCGCCTCGCCGTCGGCCACTCGATCGACGAGTCCCTCGGCGAGCTCACCGAGCGCCTGCCGTCCCGGGAACTGGTCGTCCTCGTCTCCACCCTCGTCCTGTCGGCCCGCGCGGGCGGCGCGATCGTGGACAGCCTGCGCAACCTCACCGTGACGCTGGAGCAGCGCAAGGAGACCCGCAGGGAGATCCGTACCCAGCTGTCACAGGTGACGGTGACGGCGTACCTGGTCCCCGCCATCGGCCTCGGATCCCTGCTGCTGGTCGACCTGATGATGCCCGGCGCGCTCGACCGGATGACGGGCGCCTTCCTCGGCCAGACGGCCGTGCTCATCGCCCTCGGCCTCTTCGCCCTGGGCTTCGTCCTCATCCGCCGCCTGTCGAAGATCGACGTGTGAGGGGGCGGACGGGACGATGACCGGATTCCTTCTCGCACTGGCCGTGGCCCTGTCGGTCCTCGGCGCGTTCCACGGCATCCGCCTCTACCGCGCGGACGTGAAGCTGCCCACGGACCTCGCGCTCGCCCTGGAGGTCGGGGCCACCCGTACGACGGCGGTCGGCTCCCTGGTGGACCGGATGGGCATCCGCTGGGCCCCGGCGGTGCTGCGCCTGATGGGGCCGGCACGGGTGGCCCGCAAGCGCCGCCAGATCGACATGGCCGGCAACCCGGCGGGCCTGACGATCGACCGCTACGCTGCACGGCGCGCGGTGTACGGCGCCCTGGGCGCCCTCGGCGCCTTCTCGATGCTGATCAACGGCCAACTGGTGGCCGCACTGCTCATGGTGGCCTTCGGTCTGTTCTGGATCGAGGCCGGTCTGTGGTCGGCGATCCGGGTCCGCCGCGACCACATCGAGCGGACCCTGCCGGACTTCTTGGACGTACTCGCGGTCGTCGTCAGCGCCGGGCTGGGCTTCCGGCAGGCGCTGGAGCGGGTGGCGGGCAAGTACGAGGGCCCGTGGGCCGACGAAATCCGCATCACCCTCCAGCAGATGAACATGGGCGTCAGCCGCCGTCAGGCCTTCGACGAACTGCGCCGCCGCAATGACAGCGAGCAGGTCGCGCAGTTCGTCACGGCCCTGCAGCAGGGCGAGGAGCTCGGCTCGCCGATCGTCGAGACCCTGATCGCGATCGCCGAGGACATGCGCCGCACGGACGCCCAGAACGCCCGGCGCCGCGCGGCCCGGGCCGTCCCGAAGGCGACGTTCGCGGTGACCATGTTCATGCTCCCCGGCACGCTGATCCTCCTGGTCTGCGGCTTCGTCTACGGCGCGAACGTCGACTTCGACGCGCTGTTCGGGGGTGGCTGAGCCATGGCCCGGCTGAGCGTGCTCATTGCGGACGGCAACCCGGTCATCAGGGCGGGCCTGGCGGCCATCCTGTGCACGGCCGAGGACCTCGACGTCATCGCCCAGGCGGCGGACGGGCGCGAAGCCCTGAGCCTGACCCGCCGGCACGCCCCGGACGTGATCCTGCTGGACGTCCGGATGCCGGGGGTGGACGGGATCTCCGCGCTGCCGCACCTGGTGCAGCTGGCTCCCGTACTGATGCTGACGTACAGCAGGGAAGCCGAAATCATCTGTGAGGCCCTGTCGTTGGGAGCCGGCGGCTACCTCGTCCACGGAGAGTTCACGACGGACGACCTGCTGAGGGCGGTGCGCGACGCCCCGCAGGGCCGCCCCCACTTCACCCCGACAGCGGCGAGCGCCCTCCTCGCGGAGCTCCGGGCCTCTTCGCATCCGCAACGAACTGTGGCACAGTCTTCTGAGCGGATGCACAACTCTGTTGTCTTCGGGCTGAGTTCCCGAGAGGTGGAGATCATGGATCTGATCGCGTCCGGGATGAGCAACCAGCGGATCGCGGCGGCCTGCTTCATCAGCGAGAAGACCGTCAAGAACCACATCAACCGCATCTTCGCGAAGCTCCAGAGCGCCACGCGCAGCGAGGCGATCGCCCGCTGGCTGGGAACCGCCCGTCCAGGAGTGACCGGTCATGGGTAGACAGAGTGCGCAGTGGGTCCGTAATTGGGTCCCGGGACCCTTGGTGACGACTGGTGACTCGCCGTACCGTCCGCAGATCGACACCGGTACCGGCCCGGGAGGGAACCCCCATGTCACAGAACACGCTGCTGAAGGCCGCCGTGGAGGCACGGATCAGGGTGAACGGCTGGACGGACACGGCCGTGACCAGGCTCCGCCAACGCCACGCGCACCCCGACCGCGGCCAAACGGCCTTCGAATACCTGGGCATCATCCTGGTGGTCGTGGTGATCATCGGCGCGATCGTCGGCACGGGTATCGGTACGGCGATCACGAACAAGATCGCGAAGGCGGTCGAGGAAATCTCGGCTGGTGGCGGAAAGAAATGACCTCAGGTCGCCGTGGCGACCGAGGGCAGGCCTTTCCCATTTACGTCGTGGTCGTGGCGGGCCTGCTCTTTGCAGCACTCGCTTTCTTCGTTGTCGGCCGAGCTTCCGTCTCGCGAAGTGACGCCCAGGGTGCCGCGGACGCTGCGGCATTGGCGGCCGGCCGCGAAGCCAGGGATGGGGTGCTGCTCGACCTTGATCTTGCCGCAGTGAAGCCTGCGGAGTGGAAGAAGATCGTCGACGGGGATTTCTTCAAGCCAGGCGAAGCCTGTGCCGCGGCAGAAGCCTTCGCGGCGAGGAACGACGCGAAGGCAACGCTGTGCCAGCCGGTTCTCCCGCGATTCACCGTAGAGGTGGAGACCAACGGGACGGTGGGGGATTCGGTTGTCCCTGGCACCGGAGCCGTGCGGGGAAGGGCAACTGCTACGGCTCTGATCGAGTCGAGGTGTCAGCTGGGCGCCGTTCCCACTCCGAGCCCGACTCCCACGACACCGCCCGGGGACAGCTCGGCGGCCCCTACGCCAACTCCTGCCACGGTGAACTTCACTTGTGGCGGGGAGCTGGTAAGGCTCGACCCGCTGAATCCGGGCAATCTCAGTGCACTGACCAGAAAGCTGTTCAGCGTGCGACTCGACGGCTGACAGGGAACGAGAGACAAGGAAGCTTTCATAGATGAGCATTCGGCGCATGGTGAAGGTTCGTGGGGGAATGGCTGTTGCGGGTATGGCGGCCATGGTCCTCATGTTGGCCGGGTGTGGTGGCAGTGACGAGAAGCCGAAGAGCGCGAAGTCGCCATCAGCTGCGCAAAGCCAGGGAGGTAACTCGCAGGCTCCCGGTCCCACCGGGAGTAAGAGTGCTGTGCCCGCAGAAGTCATCGCTACCGTGAAGGGCCCGTCCAGTATCGTTTTGAACATTAACTCTGCTGTGCGGGAAGCCGGAAACTTCGTGACGGTCAGCGGGCAGATCAAGAACGACGGTACCGAGGCGTACGTCGAGACGGCCGCCTGGCGAGGCGATGAAAAAACTGCAAGCGCGGCCTCGGTCGCAGGTGCCACTGTGGTCGATAAGCAGGGAAAGAAGCGCTACTACGTGCTTCGGGACACCGAGGGTCGATGCTCTTGCACGATTGGTATTACTCGCATCGGGCCAGGGGAGTCCATCCCGTTCTTTGCTCAGTTCCCCGCACCGCCGACGAGCGCCACCGAGGTTGACTTCACCATCCCCACCTTCGCCACGGCAACCATCAAGATTTCCGGGTGACGCCATGACCGCACTGACCCGCCGCCATCGTATGGCGGCCGCCACGGCAGTGGCAGGACTCGTTGTCGCAGGGGTGCATCTCCTTGGGGCCACCGCCGCGGCCGCCGACGACGTTCAGCCGTCCGTACCCCCTGGCACTGAGCCATCGGCGTCGGCTCCCTTGCCGGTCGACCCCAATGCCTCGGGGCTGAAGCTGCCCCAAGGGGGGACTCTTGCACCCTCCAAGGTGCTCGACCTGGTCGAGGTCGTCGAGGATCTCGGGGGGGAGCAGCGGCGGCAGGAGACCAATCAGACCGTCATGATGGCGCTGCAGTCCGAGGTGTTGTTCCCCGAGGACAGTGCCGTGTTCAACGCGCAGGCCGCCGCCCGGATCCAGGCCATCGCGCAGGAGATCAACCAGCAGAAGGCCACCCGCATCCGCGTCTTCGGGTTCACCGACGACCAGGGCAGCTACGAGCACGGCAAGGAGCTCTCCAAGAAGAGGGCCGATGCCGTGCAGGCCGAGCTGGCCAAGACCGTGACCAACCCCAGTGTCGTCTTCGACGTCCGCGGCTACAGCGAGGACTACCCGATCGCGGACAACGGCACGGAGGAGGGCCGCAAGAAGAACCGCCGGGTCGAGATCACCTTCCCCCGGACCTCGGGCGGCTGACGCCCACGGACACCCCGGAGGGCGGTCGCAGAGGCGGCCTCAGTCCGTCAGCAGGTGGTCGGCCTTGCCCGCCTTGACGTCCCGGACCAGCTGGCGCAGGGCGTCCGTGGTGTTGGTGAGGTACGCGGCCTCCGCGCCGGCGACGGCGATGTAGCTGTTGCCGTCCCCGTCCACGCCCCCGTCCACACCTATGCGGTAGCAGGCGCTCCCTTCGGCGCAGTACGGCTCTTCCCAGGTGATGTCCGGCATGACTGCAGGCGGACGAGCGTGCGAGCGGTCATCGGTTCCCCCAGGAGCGTGTGGACTCCCTCCATGGGAGGAGCGGCGCCCGGGGTCCGGCCCCTCCCCTGTGGGAGCCGGACCCGTGTGCGGGATCAGCCGAACTGGCCCGGCTGGTAGTCGCCCGCCGGCTGCTGGACGATCACGTTCATCCGGTTGTACGCGTTGATCAGTGCGATGAGGGTGACCAGTGCGGCCAGCTGGTCCTCGTCGTAGTACTTGGCGGCGTCGGCCCACGCCTCGTCCGTGACGCCGCCGGCCGCATCGGCGATGCGGGTGCCCTGTTCGGTCAGTTCCAGGGCGGCCCGCTCGGCGTCGGTGAACACCTTCGCCTCGCGCCAGGCCGCGACCAGGTTCAGCCGCAGCGGGTCCTCCCCGGCGTGCGAGGCGTCCTTGAAGTGCATGTCGGTGCAGAACCCGCAGCCGTTGATCTGGCTGGCCCGGAGTTTCACGAGCTCCTGCGTGGCGTGCGGCAGGGTGGAGTCCGAGATGACCTTGCCCGCGGAGTTGATGTACCGGGCGAACTTGGTCGCGACCGCGTTGCCGAAGATGTTGAGACGCGCTTCCATCGTGATCTCCTTGCCGTGTCGACGGTTACACAGCTTTGACGGAAAGCGCGGCCCGGATGTGACAGCCCCACGAGACACAGCGATGTGACCTGCGTCATATTCCCGGGAGGAGCTCTGCGATCTCCCGGGCCCGGCGGGCCGGCTCCGGGCCGGGGGCGAGGGCGGCCACCGTCGTCGCCCCCTCGGTCAGGATCAGGAGTCGGTCGGCGAGGGCGGGGTCGGCGGTCAGGTCGACCAGCAGGGCGTGGAGTTCGGCCTTGTGGATGCGGACGATTTCTGGGGCCGCCGCCCCCAGCTCCCCGTACGCGTTGAGGAACGCGCAGCCCCGGAAGTCGGGCTCGGTGAACCAGTCCGCCAGCCAGTCGAAGACCGCGAGCACGCGCGCCCGCGGCTCGGCCGGGGCGAGGGCTGCGGTGCGCAGGGAGTCCAACCAGCGCCGGTCGCGACGTTCCAGGTAGGCCGTGACCAGGGATTCCTTCGCGGGGAAGAGGCGGTAGAGGCGTTTGAGGGGAACCCCGGAGGCGGTGCGGATGCGGTCCATGCCGACGGCCTGGATGCCGTGCCGGTAGAACAGCTCCTCCGCCGTGTCCAGCAGTCGGGTCCGCGCCTCTTCATCGTCCATGAGGGCAGGGTAGCCCGTTTCCCCTTGCGGTGAGAACGGTCGTTCTCTTACGGTGGGCGGTGAGGAGAACGATCGTTCTCGCCCTTTCCCTCCGGAGGTTCCGCCGTGACACGTCCGCCCCTGCCGCCCTTCACCGAGGAGTCCGCGCGCGCCAAGGTCCAGGCCGCCGAGGACGCCTGGAACAGCCGCGATCCCGAACGCGTCGCCCTCGCGTACACGGAGGACTCGGTCTGGCGCAACCGCGACCGCTTCCTCACCGGCCGCGCCGAGATCCGCGCGTTCCTCGCCGACAAGTGGGAGCGCGAGCTCGACTACCGGCTCCGCAAGGAGCTGTGGGCCTTCACCGGCAACCGCATCTCGGTCCGCTTCGAGTACGAGTGGCACGACGCCGGCGGGCAGTGGTTCCGCAGCCACGGCAACGAGCAGTGGGAGTTCGACGACGACGGCCTGATGGGGCGCCGCGAGGCGAGCATCAACGACGTCCCGATCGCCGCCGAGGACCGCCGCATCGGCTGAGCCGGTTCACCGGCACGACGGCGTGACGCGCGGCGCCGGGTAGGAGCCGAACCGCCGCCCGGCCGGCCCGTACGGCGGGGCGGCGGGTGCAGGCGGCGGGTCAGGAGTGCTCGTGGTGGGCCTGGGTGATGAGGTCCGTGGCGACCTCCAGGGCCGCCAGGCGGGTCTCCTCCGGGTTGCCCTCGATGTGCTGGAGGAACATCATCCCGGCGTGCAGCGTGAACAGCGCGCTGACGCAGCGGACCTGGTCCGTCAGCGGGCCGTCCTGCGTGCGGAGCAGTTCCACCAGAGTGAAGAGCCGCTTCTTCACCGTCTCGCCGATGGTGAGCTCGCGCATCGTCGCCTGGTTCTCCTGCATGAAGCGGTACAGCACGGCGCCACCCGCCATCGCCTCGCTGTAGCGGCGCAGCACCTCGCGCTTCGTCTCCAGGGTGCGCGGCTGGCCCTCCGCCCACGTGATCAGCTCGTCGATGGGCCGGGTCAGGTCCTCGAAGATGCTGATGATGATGTCTTCCTTGGTCTTGAAGTGGTAGTACAGCGCCGCCTTCGTGACCTCCAGCCGCTCCGCGATCTCGCGCAGCGACGTCTTCTCGTACCCCTGCTCTGCGAAGAGCTCCAGTGCGACGTCCTGGATGCGCTGACGCGTGTCGCCACGACGTCGCTGCGGACTGCTGGACATGGCTCTCCCCAATTACTTACTTGACGCCCGGCTAGTTGCGGGTCTACCGTCCCCATTGTAATGAACTAGCCGGGCGGCAAGTAAGTTCCGGTGCGGGACGTAGTGCGAGCAGTAGGACCAGGGGAGTGGACATGGTGGACAAAGTCAAGCCCGCGGGGACCTCGGAGGAGGTGAAGCCGCGCAGCGTGCGGGTCGTCCTCATGGCGCTCATGATCGCGATGCTGTTGGCCATGCTCGACAACATGATCATCGGTACCGCGATGCCCACGATCGTCGGCGAGCTCGGCGAGCTCGGCGACCTGGAGCACCTGTCGTGGGTGGTCACCGCCTACACGCTGGCCACCGCGGCCTCCACCCCCATCTGGGGCAAGATCGGCGACATGTACGGGCGGAAGGGCTCCTTCCTCACCGCCATCGTCATCTTCCTCATCGGCTCCGCGCTCAGCGGCATGGCCCAGGACATGGGCCAGCTGATCGGCTTCCGCGCGATCCAGGGCCTCGGCGCCGGCGGTCTGATGGTCGGCGTCATGGCGATCATCGGCGACCTGATCCCGCCCCGTGAGCGCGGCAAGTACCAGGGCATGATGGCCGGCGTGATGGCCCTCGCCATGATCGGCGGCCCGCTGGTCGGCGGCACCATCACCGACCACATGGGCTGGCGCTGGTCCTTCTACATCAACCTGCCGCTCGGCGCGATCGCACTGGCCATGGTCACCGCCGTCCTGCACCTGCCGAAGAAGCGGTCGCAAGGCAAGATCGACTACCTCGGCGCCGCACTGCTGACCGTCGCGATCACCTCCACTGTCCTCGTGACGACCTGGGGCGGCACCCAGTACGCGTGGGGCTCCGTCGAGATCCTCGCCCTCATCGCCGTCGGCGTCCTGTCGACCGCCGCGTTCCTCTACGTGGAGACCAAGGCCGCCGAGCCGGTCATGCCGCTGCACATCTTCCGCAGCCGCAACTTCACCCTCATGTCGGTGATCGGCTTCCTCGTCGGCTTCGCGATGTTCGGCGGCGTGCTCTACCTCCCGCTGTTCCAGCAGTCGGTGCAGGGCGCCTCCGCCACCAACTCGGGCCTGCTGCTCCTGCCCATGCTGCTCTCGATGATGCTCGTCTCGCTGATCGCGGGCCGCGTCACGACCAACAGTGGCAAGTACAAGATCTTCCCGATCGTCGGCGGCGCGCTCATGGTCGTCGGGATGTTCCTGCTCGCGACCATGGACACCGGCACCACCCGCCTCGTCTCGGGCCTCTACATGGCCGTCCTCGGCGCCGGTCTCGGCTTCCTGATGCAGATCACCATGCTGGTCGCGCAGAACAGCGTCGAGACGAAGGACATGGGCGTCGCCTCCTCCTCGGCGACCCTCTTCCGTACGCTCGGCGGCTCCTTCGGCGTGGCCCTGATGGGCTCCCTCTTCACCAGCCGGGTCGCGGACAGCATGGTCGAGCGCCTGGGCCCGGAGGCCGCCGGAGCCGCGGGCGCCGCCCAGCTGGACGCCGCGAGCCTGGCCAAGCTGCCCGAAGCGGTGCGCGACGCCTACCAGCACGCGGTGGCCGCCGGTACGCACTCCGCGTTCCTGCTCGGCGCGGCCATCGCCGTACTGGGCTTCGCGGCGGCCTGGTTCGTCAAGGAGGTCCCCCTCCGCGGTGCGGGCCCGACCGCCCCGGCCGGCGCCGCGGACGGCGAGAAGAACGAGAACGCGGAGAACGCGGAGAGCGCTGAGAACGCGGAGAAGTCGGAGAAGGCGGCCCCGGCCACCCAGGCGTCGCTCGCACACTGACACCGAGTACGCGCCGCCAGGGAGGCGGCACCGCCGGGACGACCGGGGGTGCCGCCTCCCGGCGCCTCCGGGCGCCGCTACCTGGGGTCGTCCGTCTGCCAGGGGTGCGCGAAGGCTCCGGGGCGCAGGCCCCACGCGGTGAGCGCGGCGAGCAGGCCGGCCTCGTCCGTAGCCTCGGCGGACGCGACGAGGACCGCGCCGACGTCGTAGTCGAAGCCGTCGAGGCGTTCGCCGTCGTACTCCCAGTGCTTCAGCCGGAAGCGGCGGCCCGTGTCGCCGCGCGCCCAGCCCTCGTCCCGTGCCCGGTCGTCGGCCCGGCTGCGGGCGGGGGTCACGTCCACGAACGCGCGGCGGCCCGGGCGGGACGCCGGGACCTCCGTCACCAGTCTCCGGCCGAGGCGGAGCGCGGTCAGCTTGTCCACCGGCCAGTCGGATCGGTCGTGCGGTGAGTCCGGCGAGTCCGGCGAGTCCGGTGAGTCCGGTGAGTCCGGTGAGTCCATGGACTCCATTCTGGTCGAGTGCCCGACTGGCGAACCGCCTTACGGGCGGGACGACTTGAGATGCGGAACGGATGTTGTCGAAGATCTGTCCGTTTCGGGTGCGTTCGTGCGGGCAGGTTGCAACTCCATGCAGGACTAAAGTCCCATCGGTCCCAACAGTCCCATAACTGGGAATTTATGGGCTATTTGGCTGGAACTCCCCGGCGGTGACGAACGTCCTGATCCACAGAACGCTCACACAGCGGATGGGGAGGGGACAGCTCATGAGCTTCTCGGCGCGTGCGCACAACAAGGGTGTCCGGGCCGGTGTCGCCGTCGTGGCCTCGGCCACCGCCGTGGCGGCGACCGTGTGGGGCGCGGCGGCCCTGTTCGGACCGGACGGCACCGCCGCCTCCCGGCAGAACGCGGCCCGCCCGGGCGCCACCGACCACTCCGGTCGCGGCGACGACGGCCGGCCCGGGGAGCAGCCACAGGGGATACCCGAGGGCATAGCCCACGCGTCCGAGGGCGGCGGCAACGCCGTCAACATCACCATCGACGACGGCCCCGACCCCCGCTGGACCCCGAAGGTGCTGGACGTACTGCGCCGGCACGACGTCAAGGCGACCTTCTGCATGGTCGGGCCGCAGGCCAAGGCCCATCCAGACCTGGTGAAGAAGGTGGTCGCGGCCGGGCACCGGCTCTGCGACCACACCATGAACCACGACACGGCCATGGACAAGAAGCCCGTCGCCTACCAGGAACAGCAGATCCTGGAGGCGAAGAAGCTGATCGAGGAAGCCGCGGGCGGCGGCGCGAAGGTCGAGTACTACCGGGCCCCCGGCGGCGCGTTCACCCCGGACAGCCGGCGCATCGCCGCCGCGCACGGCATGCGGCCGCTCGGCTGGAACGTCGACACCAAGGACTTCGACAAGCCGGGTACCGCCGCCATCGTGAACGCAGTCAAGCGCGAGGTCGGCAACGGCCCGACGATGCTCTTCCACGACGGCGGCGGCAACCGCGCCCAGACCGTCGACGCCCTCGACCAGGTGCTGACCTGGCTCAAGGAGCAGGGCCGGCCCACCGGCTTCCCCGTCCGCACCGCCCCGGACACCCCGGACACCCGCGCCGCGGACGCGTCCGCCGCGGCCGGCTCCTCCTGACGCGCCCGCCGCCCCCTGACACGCCGTCCGCCGGGCGAACGGGTGACGGTCGACGACGCTGACCCGCCCGCGTTGTTCCCTGGTCGGGCACGGACGAACGTACGCCCGATCAGGAGGCTCCTGTGGCCATCGCCCCCGCCAGACTGTCCGACCCGGTGGTCGGCGCCCTCGTCGCCGCCGTCAACGCGCACGACAGGGACGCCTTCCTCGCGGTCCTGACCGCCGACGCGACCATGTCCGACGACGGCTCCGACCGCGATCTGCACGACTGGATCGACCGGGAGATCTTCGACTCCGGCGGCCACATGGACGTCCAGTCCGAGTCCGACGGCGGCCGCACCCTGCTCGTCAACTACCGCAACGACACCTGGGGCGAGATGCGCACCACGTGGCGCTTCGTGATCGCCCCCGGTGGCGGCCGGATCAGCCGCTTCGAGACCGGTCAGGCCTGAGCGGACTCCTGGCGGGCTCCGGGCGCTCCCGTACGGGTGAAAGCGCGCCCGGCGTCGTTCCGGCCCGCCGCAGGGGCCCGTTGGGCCGGGCATGAAGCGCACCCGCATCGCCGCTCTCGCCCTCGCCACCGCCTCCGCGGCCCTCGCGCCCCTCCTGGGCCAGGCCGCCACCGCCGCGGAGGGCACGGCGTACCTCCAGGACCCGGCAGGCGGCGAGAAGGCCATGAAGTCGATGTGGACCAAGGACGAGATGCACAAGGTGGAGGCGCAGTTCCGCTTCCACCCCGGGGTCCAGTACCGGACGGTCACCCGCCCCGGCCCCTCGGGCGCGCCGGACTTCGAGCGCAAGGTCGCCGACCCCAAGACCCTGGCGTGGCTGCCCGGTTACGAGTTCGCCTGGTCGGTGTCGGACTCGACGGTGGTGAAGAAGGCGCTGACGGTGAAGGAGGGCGAGCACCCGATCGTCGTGCACGCCGTACTGCGCTCCGCCGACCGGGCCAAGGTCGCGGAGGTGCACAAGGAACTGACCGGGAAGCCGGCGACCGGGCGGGAGAAGGTCGCGGGAGACCAGCGGATCGCGTGCGACACCGGGGAGTACACGGTGGAGTGGTCGGTCACCCGCTCGGGCTACGGAACGTTGGTCGGGACGCTGCGCTGGGACTCCAGCTGCGAGCAGTACCGGACGGCGTTCGCCTCGAACCACGGGCAGCAGCGCTGAGGGTCCGGGTGGAGGCCGGCCGCCCCGTGCACCTTGTGGGTGCTCGTCGGGCGACTGGGCCGAGGCCTTGGATCAAGTGCCGTAGGGGCTATAGTGCCGCACGGGGTGGTCTGCGGCATGGGTCGAAGGTCCCGTGTCGAGGAACTTCTCAGTGTTTCTTGGAGGCTTGGGCGGCCTGTCCGGCGATGTCCTCCAGCACGGCCTTGGGGTTGCCGGTCGGTTCCACGGCGCGTCCGATGTTGCGCTTGATGGTGTCGCTGACCGTCAGCCACGACGGGTCGTTGACCGGGTAGAGCTGGGCGCCGCGCAGCGCGTTGAGGAACTGCGTGTCGTTCTTGTCCAGGCCGCCCCCGGCCGGGGTGCGCGAGGCCGTGACGGTGGACGGCAGCAGGTGGTACCGGTCGGCGAAGTCCGAGAGGTTCTCGTCCTGGTAGATGAACTCCAGGAACCTGCCGATCTCCGCGCGCTTGCCGTTCTGCTTGAAGGCCATCATCCAGTCGGCGACACCGACGGTCGGCGGGAGCACCCCGGTGCCCAGGTTGTCCGAGACCGGCATGGAAGTGGTCGAGACGCTGATGCCCTTGGCGCGCGCCTCGTGGGCGAGCGAGGGATAGCCGTTGACCATGCCGACCTCGCCGCGCAGGAAGGCGGCGAAGGCGTCGGCGCGGTTCAGCTCGGACGGCGGGGTCGGGCCGGTGAACCCGGCACCGACCATCTCCTTCTTGACCCAGTCCCAGGTCGCGATGTTCTGGTCGGAGGCCAGGCTGTAGTTGCCGCTGCTGTCGGCGTAGCCGCCGCCGTTGCTCAGCTCCCAGATCAGCGCCTCGGCGTGCGCCTCCTCCGGGCCGAGCGGCAGGGCGTAGGGGTACTTCACGCCCTTGTCCTTGAGCGCCTTGGCGTCGGACTTGAGGTCGGACCAGGTCTTGGGGGGCTCCTTGATGCCGGCCTTGGCGAAGAGCGCCTCGTTGTAGAAGAGGAGACGGCTGCTCGCCACGAAGGGCAGGCCGTAGAGGGTGTTGCCGACGGAGCCCGCGTCGGCGAGCGGCTGGAGGAAATTCGCCTCGGCGGTGACCGAGAGGAGTTCGTCCGCGGGATACAGCTTCCCCTGGGCCGCGAAGTCCGAGTAAGACCCCATGAGCGCCATGTCCGGCGCCTTGCCGGCCTTGACCATACGGGAGACTTCGCGGTCGATGTCGGCCCACGGCAGGAGTTTGACGTCGAGCTTGATTCCGGGGTTCGCCTCGGTGAAATCGGCCGCCATCTTCTCCCAGTAGGGCTTGGAACTGGTGGTCGGACTGTCGCCGTATTCGGCGGCGACCAGATGCAGCGTACCGCTGTCACCTGCACCGTCTCCGTCGCCACCGCATCCGGCCAGCGGTATCAGCAGACCGAGCACGGCCGTGGTGGCGGTCGTGCCGGAAATTCTTCGTCGCACGGGTGTATTCCCCTGATTTTCTTTTGGATCCAGTTATTACTTATGAGTTGCTCCCGGGCTGGGGTGTCCCTCGATGGCCCGTTGGCCGGAATTCTCTCCTGAGGGAGGGTGGTTGATTCCATGGGGGGCGTACTTGTGGTCAATGCTCCAACTGGGGCTTTTCTTGATGGTGTTTTCCGATATGCGATCCGAATACTGGACGCGCGTAGACATGACGAAAAGCCCGTTTCCGGTTTCGGAACGGGCTCTACGGGTGCGGGTGCGGGTGTGGGCTAGTCGGCGAACTCGCCCGCGTACGGGTCGGGCTCGCCCGTCTCCGGGTTGCGGCCCTCCTGCCAGCGCCGCTGGGCCTTGCGCCAGTGCACGAAGCTGAGGTGGCCGCCGTCCCAGAAGGTGATGCTGACGGGACTCACGTCGAACTCGTCGGAGCACAGCCGGTAGAGGAACTCGGCCATGCCGTACGGGTACACCGCGAAGGAATCGGCGGTGTGCCGCCCGCAGACCAGGACCGGCCACCGGTCCGGATCGGGATCGGAGGTGAGCCAGCACAGGATGTCCGACCCGCCGGTGACGCCCCAGGCGATGATCGACTCGGGGTCCACGTCGAAGGCGGAGCGGCCGCCCTCCGCCTCCCAGGTCTGACGGGCGTTGTCGGTCTCCTCGACCATTCCGGTCGGGTCCCACTGGAGTCCGGGCTTGGGCAGCGGCAACAGGATGCTGGCCTCGCCGTTGATGGAGCCCGCGCCGAAGCGGCCCATGAACGCGATGAAATCGGCCGGGAACCGGGTGCCCCAGACGGCCTCCACCGCCGGCCAGTCGATGTCCTCGTCGGCGCCGTGCGTCGCCGGCATGATCTGCTCCAGCGCCTTGATCCGCGCGTTCTCCGTCATGCCGCTCCCCTGATGCCCCAGCTCAACCGCCCCAACCTACTGCCAGCGAGGGGCCTCGCCTAGCGGGGAGCGAGACGCCCCGGTACGTCCACCTTGATCGTGGTTCCGGCCCGCAGGCCCCAGCCCGCCATGGCACCGGCCGCCGACTCCAGGACGTGCCGGGAGCGCAGTCGCGGCAGCCCGAGCCGGCCCGGCGCCATGGTGACCACGGCGAGCACGCCCAGGTCGCGGTCGAGGTACGCCACGTCGATCGCGAAGCGCATCCGGAAGGTGTGCACGCTCGCCGCGGGGGTCAGCAGCATCGCGCCGTCGATCCCGTCCCGCCCGAGCAGGCCCCGGGTCCGCGCCCCGTACGAGGCGGCGACCTCCAGCGGGATCTCCTCAGGGTCCGCGCCGACCAGCAGGGTGCCGTTGCCGTCACGCCAATTCGCCATGGCGGCCAGCCTAGGGCGTCCTGCCGATCACGTCGGGCCCGCCGGTCCCGGCACCGCGCCTCGCCGGGTCGTCCGCGGTCGTCGGTGCTCCGTACGGACTCCCCCGTCCGCCTCGCGACGCTCCCCCTCGGCCCTGCGGGCCCTGGGAGACCCCATGGCGCCAGACCCCGCTTCCTGACCCGGCAAGATCCGAAAGAGGGGCCCGGGGGCGGGGCGCCGCGGCGCGGAGCTGCTCCCCGCCCCGCGCAGCCGCACCCGTCGGCGCTACCGTCGCCGCATGGGTGTCGCCCTGATCGTTCTTGCCGCCGGATACGGCGCCGCCGCGGGATGGCTGCTGCCGCGTGCCGCGTACCGGTTCTCCGTCGAGCCGGGGGAGCCCTGGCGCGACCGCTGCCCGCAGGGGCACCGGGTGCGCGGCTGGCTCGGACCGGCCCGCTGCCGGGTTCCCGCGGGGGCCGTCGTGCAGGGTCCGGGCGGCCGGCCCCCCGAGTCCGCGGCGCCGCACGCCTACGGGAGGCGCGCCGTCCCCCTCGCCGCCCTCGTCGGGGCGCTCTGTGCCGCGCTCGGGGCCGCCGTCGGGGCGCGGCCCGAGGTACTGCCCTACGTGGGGCTCGCCCCGGTGCTCGTACTGCTCTCGCTCGTGGACCGCGCCGTGCACCGGCTGCCGGACGTGCTGACCCTGCCGCTCGCCGTCGCGGTCGCCGCCGGACTCGGTGCGGCCGCCCTCCTGCCCCGCGCCGGAGGCGACTGGCGGCTCGCCCTGCTGGGCGGCGGCGCGCTGTCGGCGGCGTACCTGCTGCTCCATCTGATCAACCCCGCCGGCATGGGCTTCGGCGACGTCAAGCTGGCGCTCTCGCTGGGGGTCGCTCTTGGGTGGTACGGGTGGGGGGTATGGTCCGCCGGGGCCTTCCTCGGCCTGCTCTACGGGGCCCTGTACGGGCTGGTCCTGTTGCTGCGCGGCCCCGACGAGCGGAATCAGGGCTACGCGTTCGGCCCCTTCATGGGGGCCGGAGCACTCACCGGAGTGCTGCTGGGTGGTTTCGGAGCGTAATCATCGTGCGCCAATGCACGCAGCATGCTTTACGAAGGGTTATGGTGGAACCCCCCCCTCGGGCCGGTCCGTATCCCCCCCACGGACCGGCCCGTTTTTTGTTTTCCGGCTCCTCGGCCGCGCTGCGCGATAAAAGCGCAGGTCAGCCGCGTTGGGCCCAGATGTTGGTGCCGGGGGTGGAGACGGCGAGGGAGTCGATCTCCTTCAACTCGTCCTCCCCGAGCGGCGCGGACGCCAGTGCGGCCACGTTCTCCTCCAGCTGCGGCACGCTCGACGCACCGATCAGGGCCGAGGTCATGCGGTCGTCGCGGAGCACCCACTTGAGGGCCAGCTGGGCGAGGGACTGCCCGCGGCGGGCCGCGATCTCGTTCAGACCGGTCAGCCGGCGGAGCACCTCGTCCGAGAGCAGGTCCGGGTTCAGGGACTTGCCCTGCGCGGCCCGCGAGTCCGCCGGGATGCCCTTCAGGTACTTGCCGGTCAGCATGCCCTGCGCGAGCGGCGCGAAGGAGATGCAGCCCATGCCGGCGTCCTCCAGGGTGTCCAGCAGCCCGTCCTCCTCCGTCCAGCGATTGATCATGGAGTAGGAGGGCTGGTGGATGAGCGGGCGCACGCCCATCCCGCGCAGGATCCGCACGGCCTCGGCCGTCTGCTCCGCCGTGTAGGAGGAGACGCCCACGTACAGGGCCTTGCCCTGCTGGACCGCGGACGCGAGGGCGCCCATGGTCTCCTCCAGCGGGGTGTCCGGGTCGAAGCGGTGCGAGTAGAAGACGTCGACGTAGTCCACGCCCATCCGCTTCAGCGAGGCGTCGAGCGAGCTGAGCAGGTACTTGCGGCTGCCCCACTCGCCGTACGGCCCGGCGTGCATCAGGTAGCCGGCCTTGGTCGACAGGATCAGCTCGTCCCGGTAGGACGCGAAGTCCTGCGAAAAGATCTTGCCGAAATTCAGCTCGGCCGAGCCGGGCGGCGGGCCGTAGTTGTTCGCCAGGTCGAAGTGGGTGATGCCGAGGTCGAAGGCCCGGCGGAGGATCGCCCGCTGGGACTCCAGGGACCTGTCGTCGCCGAAGTTGTGCCAGAGGCCGAGGGAGATGGCGGGGAGCTTGAGGCCGCTGTGGCCGGTGCGCCGGTACTCCATGGAGTCGTAGCGCGAGGGCTCTGCCCGATAGGGATTGGTATCAGTCACGTTGTCCTCCCTATCACGGACTTGTGACAGACCGAGTTGGGTACCCGATCCCACCGAGCAGTAATGTGGCGGACTCGGGGGAGGGACCGCTTTTCGCACGGGGGCAAGGCACGGAGGGGCTGGAAGATCGTGAAGTTGCGCGACCTGGTGTACAGGCTTTACGCACGCCGGGTGGAAGGCCGCCTCGACCATGACGCGGCGCCCAAGCACATCGGCGTCATCCTGGACGGAAACCGCCGCTGGGCGAAGGCGTCCGGAGGGACGACGGAGCAGGGCCACCAGGCCGGCGCCGACAAGATCTCCGAGATGCTGGGCTGGTGCACCGAGACGGACGTCGAGGTCGTCACCCTGTGGATGCTCTCCACGGACAACCTGGACCGGCCGGAGGTCGAGCTCCGCCCGCTGCTGAACATCATCGAGAACACCGTGCGGGGCCTCGCCGCGGACGGCCGCTGGCGCGTCCACCACGTGGGCAACCTCGACATCCTGCCCGCCCGGACGCAGAACGTGCTCAAGGAGGCCGAGCAGGCCACCCACGACGTCGACGGGATACTCGTCAACGTCGCCGTCGGCTACGGCGGCCGCCAGGAGATCGCCGATGCGGTGCGCTCGCTGCTCCTCGAGCACGCGCGCAAGGGCACCTCCTTCGAGGAGCTCGCCGAGATCCTCGACATCGACCACATCGCCGAGCACCTCTACACGCGCGGCCAGCCGGACCCGGACCTCGTCATCCGCACCAGCGGCGAGCAGCGGCTGTCCGGATTCATGCTCTGGCAGAGCGCGCACAGCGAGTACTACTTCTGCGACGTCTTCTGGCCGGCCTTCCGCAAGGTCGACTTCCTGCGGGCCCTGCGCGACTACGCGGCACGTCACCGGCGCTACGGCACCTGAGTCACCGTAGGGGGCCCTGAGCCCCGCCACCCCCTCCCCTCGAAGCCTTCACCAGGGATTCACCGAGCGTCCGTCATATGCCATGGCATGGCCTGGCTTGTTCGGGGAATATCCCTTTCAGGTCGATGCCCGATCCACGGGTGTCGAGTCTCAGCGGACGGCATGGGGTCGTCCGCCCGGGAGGCCCTTTGCACCAGGACGCACGTGCGGTTCGCACGGACGGAGTGGAGGGCCGGAAATCGGCCCTGGCATGGGTGCCGATGACCGGTCCGGTCTTCATGGCCCGACCTCTTCCGAGGGGGTACGTCCTTCCGTGGTGACCAGCACAAAGAGCCGCCTGCCCGACAGGCGGACCTACGTCCTCGACACCAGCGTCCTGCTGGCAGACCCCAATGCGATCTCCCGCTTCGACGAGCACGAGGTCGTGCTCCCGATCGTGGTGATCACCGAGCTGGAGGCAAAGAGGCACCATCCCGAACTCGGTTACTTCGCTCGCCAGGCCCTGCGCCTGCTCGACGACTTCCGGGTTCGCAACGGTCGCCTGGACGCCCCCATCCCGCTGGGCGATCTGGGCGGCACCCTGCGCGTCGAGCTCAACCACTCCGACACGAGCGTCCTGCCCGCCGGCTTCAGGTTGGGAGACAACGACTCGCGGATCCTCGCGGTCGCCCGCAACCTCCAGGCCGAGGGCTACGACGTCACGGTGGTCTCGAAGGATCTCCCACTGCGCATCAAGGCCTCCTCCGTGGGGCTGATCGCCGAGGAGTACCGCGCGGAGCTCGCGATCACCGACGCCGGCTGGACGGGCATGAGCGACCTCGCCCTCTCCGGGGAACAGGTGGACCTCCTCTACTCGGAGGACCGGCTCTACGTGCCGGAGGCCGCGGAACTGCCCGTGCACACCGGACTGGTCCTGCAGTCCGAGCGCGGCAAGGCCCTCGGCCGGGTCACGGCGGACGGCAACGTGCGGCTCGTGCGCGGCGACCGCGAGGCCTTCGGGCTGCACGGTCGCAGCGCCGAGCAGCGCATCGCGCTGGACCTCCTCCTCGACCCCGAGATCGGGATCATCTCGATGGGCGGCCGGGCCGGCACCGGAAAGTCGGCGCTGGCGCTCTGCGCGGGTCTGGAAGCGGTCCTGGAACGCAGGCAGCACCAGAAGGTGATGGTCTTCCGGCCGCTGTACGCGGTGGGCGGTCAGGACCTGGGCTACCTGCCCGGGGACGCCTCCGAGAAGATGAGCCCCTGGGCGCAGGCGGTCTTCGACACCCTCTCGGCGGTCGCCGGGCGCGAGGTCATCGAGGAGGTGCTGAACCGCGGGATGCTGGAGGTCCTGCCGCTCACGCACATCCGCGGCCGCTCGCTGCACGACGCCTTCGTGATCGTGGACGAGGCGCAGTCGCTGGAGCGCAATGTCCTGCTGACCGTTCTGTCCCGAATCGGGGCCAATTCGCGGGTCGTTCTGACCCACGATGTCGCCCAGCGGGACAACCTGCGGGTCGGTCGGTACGACGGAGTGGTCGCCGTGGTCGAGAAGTTGAAGGGCCACCCGCTCTTCGCCCACATCACGCTGACGCGCTCGGAGCGCTCCCCGATCGCCGCGCTGGTGACCGAGATGCTCGAGAACCTCTGACGGTCGTACCGGTCAAAAACCCCATAGTGGGACGGTGAGTTGGCGCCGCCCGGCAAAGGCCCCAGAGCCTAGCCGGGCGGCGCCGTGTTGCACAGGTCTTTTCTTGAATCGGCGACGACACCCCAGGTGTGATCTTTCACACGCAATGGAGAATTGCCTTGCGGTGTCGCGTTCCGGCAGAGTCTGGTTTCCGTCAGGCCCCGCATACGGCACACCTGTATCTCTCGTGAGGTACGCGCAGCACCACAACTCCACAGCCGATCGCCGTATGCCGCCCGGAGTTTCACGCGGCGGCCCCCGCAAGGGGGTTGCCCACGGGCCCGCGCCTCCAGTGACCGTAGAACCACGGAGGCCAGAGTCGAGGGCACTTTTGCGCCCGCGCGGTCACTGCGGACGCTGCTGGAAGGACACCGTGTGAGCCGGATCTCGGTCCGGGGGTTCGCCGTGGCTTCGGCCACCGCGGTCACCACCGTCGGCGCAGTCGTAGGCGTTGCCACCGGCGACCCCACGAACGATCTCGAGACGACCGCGTCCGGCGCGACTCTCCTTGCAGACATCCCGGTCGGCGACCAGGCAGAGGTCCAGACCGCGTCCCTGACGCAGCAGGCCGATGCCATCGCCCACGCCGCGGATGCCGACAGCAAGCGTTCGGTCGAGGAGGCCGCGCGCGTCCAGGCCGCCGAGGACGCCAAGGCCAAGAAGGCGGAGGCCGAGAAGGCGAAGGAGAAGGCCGACGCCGAGGCCGAGGCCAAGCTGAAGAAGGAACGCGACGAGAAGGAACAGGTCGCGAGCCGCTCCGCCGCCCGCGACGCCGGGGACTTCGCTCCCCAGAGCTCCTACACGGTCGCCCAGGTCAAGGCCATTGCCCAGCAGATGGTCCCGGCCGGGCAGTTCCAGTGCTTCTCGAACATCATCAACCAGGAATCCACCTGGAACTACAAGGCCGTCAACTCGTCCTCGGGCGCCTACGGTCTGGTCCAGGCGCTGCCCGGAACGAAGATGGCTTCGGCCGGTGCGGACTGGCGCACCAACCCCGCCACGCAGATCAAGTGGGGTCTGAACTACATGGAAGACCGCTACGGCAGCCCGTGCAGCGCCTGGAGCTTCCACCAGGCCAACGGCTGGTACTAGAGCGGCCCGCGCCGCCGCGAGCGCCGCAGCACTGCTCAACCCGGGGGAGCCCCGCACCGTCCTACGGTGCGGGGCTCCTCGCGTGTACGGTCTTCGAGGTGAGCCCGTAGACCGGGGGCGGGGGAAGGAAGCGACATGGCGAAGAGGGAAGGCTGGCTCGGCCGGCTCGGGAACAAGCTGAACCGGATGGAGGCGCGGCTCAACGAGCGGCGCGCCGAGGTCGAAGCCGAGACCAGCGGCGACCTGCCGCTCCCCGGCGGGCCCGGGCGGACACCGGAGGCGGGGGCCGCCGAGGCGCCCGCCGCCGCGGCGGTCGCGACCGTTCCCGCGCCGCCCTCGTACCCGCCCGTGGTCCCCGCGCCCCACCTCGCCGCCCCGGCCGCGCCCGTGCGCCCCGACCCGGCGAGCGTCGTCCCCTGGGGGATGCGCGTCGCCGCCGAAGCCAGCTGGCGGCTGCTGCTGCTCGCCGGGATGCTCTGGGTGCTGATGAAGGTGATCAGCGAAGTCCGCCTGGTCGTCCTCGCGTTCGCCGCCGCCATGCTCGTCACCGCGATGCTCCAGCCCTTCGTGGTCCGGCTGCGCAGACTGGGCCTGCCGCGCGGACTGGCCACGGCCGTCACGGCGATCCTCGGCTTCGTGGTCATCGGGCTCGTCGGCTGGTTCGTGGTCTGGCAGGTCATGGAGAACCTCGACGACCTCTCCGACCGGGTCCGCGACGGCATCAACGAGCTCAAGCTCTGGGCACTGGACAGTCCGTTCCACGTGACCGAGAAGCAGATCAACGACATCGCGAAGAACCTCAGCGAGACCATCGGCACCAACACCGAGCAGATCACCTCCGCCGGACTTCAGGGCGTGACGGTGCTCGTCGAGGTCCTCACGGGCATCTTGCTCGCGATGTTCTCCACGCTCTTCCTGCTCTACGACGGCAAGCGCATCTGGAACTGGGCGCTGGGCCTGGTCCCGGCCGATGCCCGCGCCGGTGTCGCCGGCGCCGGTCCGCGCGCCTGGCGCACGCTGACCGCGTACGTGCGCGGCACGGTCATCGTCGCCCTCATCGACGCCATCTTCATCGGCCTCGGCATCTACTTCCTGGACGTGCCGATGGCGGTGCCGCTGGCCGTCTTCATCTTCCTGTTCGCCTTCATCCCGCTGGTCGGCGCCGTGGTGTCGGGCGCCCTCGCGGTGGTCGTGGCGCTGGTGACCCAGGGCGTGTTCACCGCCCTGATGGTGCTGCTGGTGGTACTGGCGGTGCAGCAGATCGAGGGCCACGTGCTCCAGCCCTTCATCCTCGGCCGGGCCGTCCGGGTGCACCCGCTCGCGGTGGTGCTCTCGGTGGCCGCCGGCGGCATGATCGCGGGCATCGGCGGAGCGGTCGTCGCGGTGCCGCTGGTGGCCGTGACCAACACGGTGGTGGGCTACTTGAAGGCGTACTCGCGCGAGCAGCACCACCTCGGATCCGAAATGATCGGCCCCGCCCCGCACGGTTCGACGGCCCTGAGCGTGGTCCCCGAGGGCGAGGGGCACGTCACACCCTGACCCTCCCCCCGGAACCAGACATTCCGGCGATCGGGGCTGCGATGATCGAACTGATCCGCGCGCCGACGACAGCGCGGGGGAACAGGGACACGGGGGGACAGGCATGATCACCGATCCGGAGCTCGGCGGGGAATGGCAGACCGAGGCCTTGGAGCCGGCCCGGTCGGCGGACCGGGCCCCCGTGCGCGAGCGGGCGACGGGCGGTCCGGGCCCGCGGTCGTGGCTGTGGGCGCTGGCCGGTGCCGTGGTCGCGTCCGCGGTGTGGGGTGGCGGGCTCTACGCCTTCGGGGCCCCGACGATCGAGCCGGAGACCTCCTACCGGGCGTCGAAGAACCTGTGCCAGGACTTCAAGGCCCGGGCGCTGAGCGGGATCACCGGTGACATGCACAAGAAGAAGCCGGTGAACCTCGAAAGCGACCACCCGGCCGTCTACGCGGCGCGGTGCGGCCTGGAGAACGCCGGGAAGGACGGGGTGGCCTCGGACTTCTACGTGGTGGCCCAGGTCGCCCTGCACAAGAAGACCGATCCCGCGGCCGAGTTCGACGCACCGGACCTGCGCACCCTCGCCTACACGGGCGGCGTGCGCACGGCAGCGGTGCCGGACCTCGGGGAGCGTGCCGTGATGAACGTGATGTCCGGCGACACCTGGCTGATCCTCAAAGTGCTGGACGGTGGCGTGGTGTTCACCGTCGAAGCGGGCGCGAGCACCTTCGCGGAGACGAACGGCCGACCTGCCACTGACGTCGACGCGGTCCAGGCGGCGATGATCGAGGACATGCGTGAGCTGCTGTCGGTGTTGAAGGAGTAGGGGGCGGGGATGATCACGGATCCGGAGTTGGACGGGGGCTGGGAGCCGGCGCGGCCGGCCGAGGTCGTGCAGGACACCGTGGTGCCGGGGGCACGGGCGCCGCGCCGGCCCTGGCCGTGGGTGGCGGCGGCGGTGGTGGCCACCTCCGCGCTGTGGGCGGGCGGGCTGTACGCCTTCTCGGACCGCACGGCCGAGCCGGAGATCCGCTACCGGGTCACGGACGACCTCTGCGGCCAGTTCAAGGCCCCGGCCCTGGAAGGGCTGCTGGGCGGCCTCCCGAATGCCGTGCCGGAGGTGGGCAGCCGGCATCCGGCGCTGGACTGGGCGGCGTGCACCCGCGGCAGCGACAGCCGGGCGTCCATCAGGGCCTTCGACGCGAAGGCCGAGGTCGAACTGCACAAGAAGACCGATCCCGGAGCCGAGTTCGCGCTCGACACCCCTGTCAGCCGGGCGTACGTATACGAGGGCGGCACGTGGGAGTCGGTTCCCGGTCTCGGAGAGGAAGCCCTCGTCACCCGTCCCCCGGACGGGATCGAGACCGGTGGCGGCCTCCGGCTGCGGGTCCGTGACGGCGGCGCGGTGTTCACGATCGACGTGTCGGACTTCGTCGCGACCGGCGAGGGCGGCCCCGAACCCCGGGCCGTGCCCCCGCCGCCGCCCGACCGGGAGGCCCTGGTGGCCGCGGCGGTCGAGGACGCGCGGGCGCTGATGGCCGCACTGCGCACGAGCTGAACGCACGGGGCCCCGCGACCGTTTCCGGCCACGGGGCCCCGTGTCGTCGTACGCGGTGCCGTTACTCGGCGGCGAGGGCGGCCTCGGCGTCGAGGGTGACGGCGACGGCCTGGATCACGGAGGCGATCTTGAAGGCCTCCTGGATCGTCTCGCGGTCGACGCCCGCCTTGCGCAGGACCTGCTCGTGCGAGTCCAGGCACTGGCCGCAGCCGTTGATCGCGGAGACCGCGAGCGACCACAGCTCGAAGTCGATCTTCTCCACGCCCGGGTTGCCGATGACGTTCATCCGCAGGCCCGCGCGCAGCGTGCCGTACTCCGGGTCGGAGAGCAGGTGCCGGGTGCGGTAGAAGACGTTGTTCATCCCCATGACCGCGGCGGCGGACTTGGCGGCGGTGTACGCCTCCGGCGCGAGGTTCGCCTTCGCCTCGGGCTCCAGCTCACGCAGGACGATGGCCGAGCGGGCGGCGATCGCGCAGGACAGGACCGTGCCCCACAGCTGCTGCTGCGGGAGGTCGCTGTTGCCGATGACCGAACCGAGGTTCAGCTTCAGGTCCTTGGCGAAGTCCGGTATGGCCGACTTCAGGGAGTCGAGGGACATCCGTCACTCACCGGCCAGCAGCGCGCCGGCGTCGATGGTGGCCTCACCCTTGTTCCAGTTGCACGGGCACAGCTCGTCGGTCTGCAGGGCGTCGAGGACCCGCAGGACCTCCTTGGGGTTACGGCCCACGGAACCGGCGGTCACCATCGAGAACTGGATCTCGTTGTTCGGGTCCACGATGAAGACGGCGCGCATCGGGAGGCCGTCCTCGCCCAGGATGCCCAGCTCGGCCGACAGCTCGCGCTTGATGTCGGACATCATCGGGAAGGGCAGGTCACGCAGGTCGGCGTGGTCCTTGCGCCAGGCGTGGTGCACGTACTCGGAGTCGAGCGAGAAGCCGAGGACCTGCGCGTCGCGGTCGGCGAACTCCTCGTTCAGCTTGCCGAAGGCGGCGATCTCGGTGGGGCACACGAAGGTGAAGTCCAGCGGCCACGCGAAGATGACCTTCCACTTGCCCTCGTAGGTCTTGTGGTCGATCTGCGCGAACTCGGATCCGGCCTCGAGCGAGACACAGGCGGTCAGGTCGAAAGCCGGGAACTTGTCACCAACAGTGAGCACGCGCTCTCCTTGTGAAGTGGAAAATGCACCCTTTTGGGGGTTTTCCGATGGGGTTGGACGTATCTCACATGCTGACACACCTGCATTGATTACAGAAATAGCTACTCTTGTGTCGGGTGATCGGAGGTACCTATCAGTGGCTGCCAGTAGTAGGGGAGCGAAGCAAGCGACGCTCGCGCAGCTGCGCGCCTTCGCGGCGGTCGCCGAGCACCTGCACTTCCGGGACGCCGCCGCGGCCATCGGCATGAGCCAGCCCGCGCTCTCCGGAGCCGTCTCCGCCCTGGAGGAGGCCCTCGGGGTGCAGCTGCTGGAGCGCACCACCCGCAAGGTGCTGCTCTCCCCGGCGGGCGAGCGGATCGCGGCACGGGCCCAGACGGTCCTGGACGCCATGGGCGGGCTGCTGGAGGAGGCCGAGGCGGTACGGGCACCCTTCACCGGGGTGCTGCGGCTCGGGGTGATCCCCACGGTGGCGCCGTACCTGCTGCCGACCGTGCTCGGGCTGTTCCACCGGCGCTATCCGCGGATGGACCTCCAGGTGCACGAGGAGCAGACCGCCTCGCTGCTGGAGGGCCTCGGCGGCGGGCGCCTGGACCTGCTCCTGCTGGCGGTGCCGCTCGGGGTTCCCGGAGTGACCGAACTGCCCGTCTTCGACGAGGACTTCGTCCTGCTCGCACCCCGGGAGCACGCGCTGGCCGGGCGCCGGGACATCCCGCTGGAGGAACTGCGCGGACTACAGCTGCTGCTGCTCGACGAGGGGCACTGCCTGCGGGACCAGGCCCTCGACATCTGCCGGGAAGCGGGCCGGACGACCGGGGCGGACGTCACGACGACCGCCGCCGGCCTGTCCACCCTCGTACAACTGGTCGCCGGGGGACTGGGGGTGACGCTGTTGCCGCGCACCGCGCTGCGGCTGGAGACCGCCCGCAACGAGTACCTGTCCACCGGGTACTTCGCCGAGCCCGCCCCCTCCCGGCGGATCGCCCTGGCCATGCGCACCGGGACCGCCCGGCAGCAGGAGTTCAGGGCCATCGCCGCCGCGCTGCGCGAAGCCGTACGCCCGCTCCCGGTCTGGCCCACCGACTAGGTCGCGTCCGCAGGCCGTCCGGGCGCATCAGCCGCAGCAGCGGCGGTAGGCCGAGCAGGGTCACGGCGACCACCACACCCGCGCCGGTCGCCGTCATCCCGAGCACCGACGCCCGGTCGATCCGGACGGGCTGGGCGGCCATGCCCAGGTCGCGGGTCCAGGCCCGGAGCCGGCTCCTACGAGGCGCTCCATGTCGCGGGATTTGCCGTCGCGTACGACGATCTCGCGGTCGGAGTGGGCGGCCACGCGCGTCTCGTGCGTCACGAGCACGACGGCGGCGTTCGCGGACCGGGAGGTCTCGGTGAGCAGCTGCATGACGAGTTCGCCGTTCAGGGAGCCGAGGGCTCCGGTGGGCTCGTCGGCGAAGATCCCCCGGGGGTCGGTGACGAGGGCGCGGGCGACGGCCACGCGCTGCCCCTGGCCGCCGGATACCTCGCCGGGCCGCTTGGCGCCGAGGCCCTCCACCTGGAGCTGATCCATCCGGTGCAGGGCGGTGCGTTCGGCCGCCTTGCGCTTGACCGGTGGGGGCCGCAGTGCCGGCCCCGTCGGGCGTACGGGTCATTCTGCGGACTTCGGGGGGCGTCCCCGGCGCGGGATGGGGCCGGGGGCCGAGGGGAGGCGGCCGGCCTCGGCGAGGGCCCGGCGGAGCAGGAACTCGATCTGCGCGTTGGCGCTGCGCAGTTCCTCGCCGGCCCAGCGGGCCAGCGCGTCGTACACCTGCGGGTCGAGCCGTAGCAGCACCTGCTTGCGCGCCTGCCGGCCCGCCGGCTTCTCCTCGCCGCCGGGGGTCACTGGTAGAGGGTCCCCGTGTTGACCACCGGCTGTGCGGCGCGGTCGCCGCACAGGACGACCATCAGGTTCGAGACCATGGCCGCCTTGCGCTCCGGATCGAGGTCCACGATGTCCTGTTCCGCCAGTCGGGTCAGTGCCAGTTCGACCATGCCCACCGCGCCCTCCACGATCTGCTTGCGGGCCGCCACGACCGCGCCCGCCTGCTGGCGCTGGAGCATCGCGGAGGCGATCTCCGGAGCGTACGCGAGGTGCGTGAAGCGGGACTCGATGATGTGCACACCGGCCGCGTCGACGCGGTCGCGCAGTTCGACCGCCAGCTTCTCGGTGATCTCCTCGGCGTTGCCGCGCAGCGACAGGCCGCCTTCCTCGTGCGCGTCGTAGGGGTACTCGATGGCGATGTGCCGGACCGCCGCCTCGGTCTGGGTTTCGACGAACTCCGTGAAGTCCTCGACCTCGAAGGTGGCCCGGGCCGTGTCCTCGACCCGCCACACCACGACCGCCGCCAGCTCGATCGGGTTGCCGTAGGCGTCGTTGACCTTCAGGACGGCCGTCTCGTGGTTGCGCACCCGGGTGGAGATCTTCTCGCGGGAGGTCAGCGGGTTCACCCAGCGCAGCCCGTCGGCGCGGATGGTGCCCTTGTAGCGGCCGAACAGCTGGACGACCCGGGCCTCGCCCGGCGCCACCGTGTTCAGCCCGCTCATGGCGAACACGGAGGCGAGGCCCAGGAGTACGCCGAGGGCTATCAGGGTCACCTTGGCCGCGACGGCCGCGAGCACCGCGCCGGCCGCGATCAGGCCCGCACCCGCCAGTAGGCCCAGCAGACCGAGCAGCAGTGCCAGGCCGCCGCCGACGCTGCGCGCGGTGAACTCCCGTACTCCGTTAGGGGTGGCGTTTTGGTTCGTCATGGTTTGCCCCGTTTCTCAGCTCACGGCCGGTCGGGCCGTGTAGCAAAGTGATATCACTTTTTTGCGCTACGGCAACCCTTCGGCTTAGGTGAGCGTCGGTTCCCATGACGCGGGTGCTGATTCTCACGTCCGAAATGACCGTAAATAGTCATGGTTGGCCAACTTTTGTCACAGCCTGCGGTGTTAGCTTTCTGAGCTGACGTCGGGGGGGAAATCGAGCGGAGCGGGAGCGATGGGCCGAGCAGAAGTGCGTAAGGCGCAGCAGCAGCGCGGTGCGCGGCGTGCGCCGAGCGGACGCGCGCAGGGCACCGAGGGAAGCGGAAGTGCCGGCAAACGCACCGGCATACGCCGCTTCTTCACCTGGAAGAAGATCCTGGGCACGTTCTTCGGGCTGGCCCTGCTCGGCATGGGCGCGCTGGTCGCCCTGTACATCTACGTGGACGAGCCGGACCCCAACAACCAGGCGCTCCAGCAGAGCAACGTCTACAAGTACGCAGACGGCACGATCATGGCCAGCAAGGGCAAGGTCAACCGCGAGATCCTGCCGATCGACAAGATCCCGATGGACGTGCAGGAGGCGTTCATTGCGATCGAGAACAAGTCCTTCCGCAGCGACCAGGGCGTCGACTTCAAGGGTCTGGCCCGCGGTCTGTGGAACACGGCGACCGGGCGCGGCAAGGCCGGTGGTTCCACGATCACCCAGCAGTACGTCAAGAACTACTACTTGACGCAGGACCAGACGGTGAGCCGCAAGCTCAAGGAGCTGGTGATCTCCCTCAAGGTCGACCAGAGCAAGGAGAAGCCCGAGATCCTCGCGGGCTACCTGAACACCAGCTACTTCGGGCGCGGCGCGTACGGCATCCAGGCGGCCTCCCAGGCCTACTACGGAGTCGACGCCGGCCAGTTGACGCTGGAGCAGGGCGCCTACCTCGCCACCCTCGTCCAGGCGCCCAGCCAGTACGACTGGTCGACCGCCAGCGATGAAACCAAGAAGCGGATCATGATCCGCTACGAGGCCACCCTCGTGAACATGGTCGAGAACGGCAAGCTGGACGAGGCCAAGCGCAAGGCGACGAAGTTCGCCGACCCGATCCCGCCGCAGCCGCCGATGGGCATGGACGGCCAGAAGGGCTACCTGGTCCAGGCGGCCGAAGCCGAGCTCAACGCCCAGGGCGTCGAGCGGAAGCTGATCGACGCCGGTGGCTGGACGTTCACGCTGAACATCGACGCCAAGAAGCAGGAAGCGCTCGAGAAGGCCGTCCAGGACGAGCTGGAGTCCAAGCTCGACCGCAAGGACACCAAGGGCAAGCCCCAGGACCAGAGCGTGCAGGCCGGTGCCACCTCCGTGGACCCGAAGACCGGCGCGATCGTCGCGATGTACGGCGGTACGAGCCTGAAGGACCACTGGTCGAGCAACGCCCTGCGCAAGGACTACCAGCCGGGCTCGACCTTCAAGCCGATCGTGCTCGCCTCCGCGCTGGAGAACGGGGCGAAGACGCAGGACGACAAGCCGATCACGCCGAACACGCTCTACGACGGCACCAGCAAGCGCGCGGTCCTCGGCAGCGACATCCCGTTCGCCCCGCAGAACCAGGAGGACCGCGACTTCGGCACCCCGATGATGACGGTCCAGGAGGCGACCAACTTCTCGGTCAACTCCGTCTACGCGCAGATGATCGTGGACGTCAAGCCGCGCAACGTGAAGAAGACGGCCCTGGCCCTCGGCATGAAGGACCGCGAGGGCTGGCCCGAGGACAAGCCGGCCATGTCGCTGGGCACCATGAGCGCCAACACCGTGGAGATGGCGGGCGTCTACGCCACGTTCGACAACCACGGCAAGAAGGTCACGCCGACCATCATCAAGAAGGCCGAGCACAAGGACCGCGAGGTCGAGCCGGCCCAGGCCGTCGGTTCCCAGGCCATCAGCCGCAAGACCGCCGACACCGTCACCAAGGTGCTCACGGGCGTCGTCAACGACGACGGCGCCTCCGGCAACAAGGTCCGCAGCAGCTCCTACGAGGCCGCCGGCAAGACCGGTACCACCGAGAACAACGTCTCCGGCTGGTTCTCCGGGTTCACCCCCGAGCTGGTCACCGTCGTCGCGATCTTCGGCGAGGAGCCCGTCACCGCCAAGCAGGTCACCCTGACCGGTACGGCCGGCCTCGGCCGACTGGGCGGTTCCAGCTTCCCGGCCTCGATCTGGAAGGCGTACACGCTCGCCGTCCTCAAGGGCAACGCGGGCAAGTTCCAGCTGAGCGAGGCGGAGATGGGCGCCGTGCAGACGCCGTCCCGCAGCGCCTCGCCGACGCCGTCGACGTCGCCGTCCTCCAGCTCCCCGACGGCCAGCACCAGCCCGACGCAGTCCCCGACGACGTCCCCGACGCCCACGGCGACCAAGACGGCTCCGACGTCGCCGGCTCCGACGACGCCGACCCCGACGCCCACGGCGACCAAGAGCGGCGGTCCCAAGCCGCCGGACCCGCCGCTGGTGCCCGAGCGCTAGACCCCACCGGCAGACCACAGACCGCCGCCCCGCAGCCTTCCGAGGCTGCGGGGCGGCGGTCTTCCCGTCGTCGCTGGATCAGCGCGGCTCGGGCGTCGCCGGCAGCGACAGCTCGAACCAGACGACCTTTCCGCTGCTGAGCCGCGTCGCACCCCAGCGCCGGGCCATCCGGTTGACCAGGAACAGGCCGCGGCCGCCCTCGTCGGTGTCCCGCGCCCGCCGCTGGCGCGGCAGCTGCGGCGAGTCGTCGCCGACTTCGCAGCGCAGTACGTCCGTACGCAGCAGGCGCAGGGTCACGGGCCGCTCCGCGTACCGAACGGCATTGGTGACCACCTCGCTGACCAGCAGCTCCAGCGAGTCGCTCAGCTCCTCCAGGCCCCACCGGGTCAGGGCACGGCGGGCGAACCGGCGGGCCCGGCCCGGGGCGGTCTCCTCCGGGTCCAGGAACCAGTACGCGACGTCGCTGGGCGCGATCCCGTCGAACCGGGCCGCGAGCAGCGCGATGTCGTCGTCCCGGTCGCCGGGGCCGAGCATGTCCAGGACGTCGTCGCAGAGCGCCTCCAGCGGCGGCGGGTGGTCCAGGCCGGTCAGCTGGGCGGTGGTGGCGAGGCGCTCGCGGAGCTGCTCGATGCCGGTCCACACGTCCCGCAGGCGCGATTCCACCAGGCCGTCGGTGTAGAGCAGCAGGGTGCCCCCGGCGGGTGCGTCCAGTTCCACGGCCTCGAAGTCGACGCCGCCGACGCCGATGGGGGCGCCGGGGGGTACGCGCAGCACCTCCGCGCGGCCGCCCAGGTGCAGCAGCACCGGCGGCGGATGGCCCGCGTTGGCGATGGTGATCCGGTGCGCGACGGGATCGTAGACGGCGTACAGGCAGGTGGCCATGCGGTCGGAGCCGAGGCGCTGCGCCTGCTCGTCCAGGTGGTGCAGGACCTCGGCGGGCGGCAGGTCCAGCTGCGCGAGGGTCTGCGCGGTGGTGCGCAGCTGACCCATGATCGCGGCGGAGGTCATGGAGTGGCCCATGACGTCGCCGACGACGAGCGCGACGCGACTGCCGGGCAGCGGTATGGCGTCGTACCAGTCGCCGCCGACCCGTGCGGTCTCGGCGGCGGGCAGGTAGCGGGAGGCCAGCCGCACCCCGGTGGGCTGCGGGAGGCCGTCGGGCAGCATGGTGCGCTGCAACTCGTCGGCGATGTACGCCTCACGGCCGTACAGGACCGCCTTGTCGATGCCGAGCGCGGTGTGGGTGGCCAGCTGGGCGGCGACCAGGAGGTCGTTCTGCTCGAACGCGGGACGCTCGGGGCTGCGCAGGAAGACGGCGGCGCCGATCACCCGGCGGCGGCCGCGCAGCGGCGCGAGGACGGCCCGGTTCCCGCGCGGCAGCGGGTGGTCCACGCCGAGCAGCTCGGGCAGTGCGGCCCGAGCGGCGGCGGAGGACCCGAAGACGGGCCGTACGCCGCGCAGCACCTCGGCGAGCGCGCCGCCGGTCCGGATCTCGCACAGCTCGGCCGCGGGCAGGTCACCCTGCGGACCGACCAGCGGCAACTGGCTGAAGTCGAGCTCGCCGGTGGCCCCCGCGGCCCCGGCGAGGTCCATCCCCGCGCCGATGGTGCTGCTGATGTCGGTCAGGTCGTCGATCGGTCGGAGCCGATCGGTGCGCCGAAGCCTTAAAACGACCGGCCCGACGGGCCGCTCGTCGCCGACCGGGAGCGGGTCGCGCAGGTAGACGAGGATGGCGTCGGAGAAGGTCGGCACGGTGGCCCGGCACAGGCCGAGCACGATCTCGTCGAGGTCGATGCCGCGGGCGATCCGCCTCGTCGCGGCGCCGACGAAGCGCAGCCGGTCCCCCTCGCGGCGGGCGACGGTCGCCTCTCCGACCGGTACGGCGCCCCCGCCGCCCCCGTGGCGTCCGGCCCCGCCGTCACCGCTCGTGATCGTGCCCGCCGCGGGGCCGTCGCCGTCATCGCTCATGTCGTCACTCCCGCCGCGCGGGCGCGGGGCCTCGGCGGGACCACCGTGCCCGTCCGCGCCGACCGACGCGTCGAGGGCGCTCGCACCGGGCCGGGGACGGGCCGCGCCGCGGCCGGGCTCGGCCGGTACCTCGCCGGCGGCGGCCGGTTTGCGGCGGGGCCGGGGGAGCCCGGCGCCGCCGCCCGCGCCCGCCGCCGAGCGGGCCGCGCGCGCGTCGGTGGCCGCCGCGGCGGCCGCGCCGTCCGGCTCCGCCGCCGCGCCGGCACCGGCGCCCGCGGCATGCGTGCGTACGGCCTCGGTGGCGGCGATGGGCGCCTTGCCGTGGCCGGCCTCGTCCGTACCTCCGCCGGAGGCGACGGGCTGCGGGCCCTCCTGGGAGGTGGGGTACTCCGTCACGCGTGGATTTCCGTCCGTTTGCGCTCGATGTGCGCTGCACTCAACTCGGTCAGTCGCGGTATACCCGCTCAGCGGCCGGGGCACCATCACCCCGAGGTTCCTGCCCCAAACTTCTCTCCCAACCTCCGGCCGGGAGGTGCCCCTGACGGACCCCCGCCCCCTCGTCGCCTGTCGTCGTGCGTCCGACCTCCGGTCAGATCCCGTGTGCGGAGCGGCACTTGCGCAACGGCGCAGCGGCCGCACCGTCCCGCGCGCGTGACCTCGTGGAGGACGATCCTACGTTTGAACCCTGGGGGCGCATCAAGGGTCTCATGAGGTCATATGCGCCGGGGTGGTGTCCCAGTCATCCGGAAGGGCCGGAATCCTCCAGGCCGGATCCGGCCGCCAGTCCTCCCAGCCGCCGGAGAACGGGGCTCCCCATTCCTCGATCACCTCGACCGCCGCGCGGCCGGACTGCCGTACCCGGTCGGCCTGCTCACGGTCCATCAGGCCGCACCGCTGCGCCTGGGCGAACTCGTCCTCGTCCAGCCACTTCCAACTGCGGTCAGGGTAGACGGCGATGTCCAGGAAGTGGTCCACGGAGTCCACCCCGCCGGCCCAGCGCGAACGCGGCTCCTCCAGGTTCACGTACCAGTTCTTGAACTGCCAGCCGGGGCCCCAGAACAGCCACACCGACCAGGATTCCCCGGGCCGGGCCAGCTTCAGGACACCGCCGCCGAACCAGCGCGACCGCGCGGTCGTCCGCGGCGCCGTGTAGCGGGTGGCGAGCGGCTCCTCGTGGACCGAGGTGCCGTCGGCGAGGACCGGCTTGACGCACTCGGTGCCGGGAGCCATCCACACCGCCAGCAGCTCGTCCGTGTCCTGCACCACGGTCACCGGGCGGCAGATGTGGACCGGGCCCTTCAGCCCCGGGGCGTGATCGCGGTAGCGCCAGAGGATCTGCTCCCCGGGTGCCCAGCGCGGGCCCTGGGCGGGGCTCCGCGACGCGCTCCGCGCCGCGGAGTTCCCCGGCTTGAAAGTACCTGTCATGCGCAGATCTTAGGGCGGGGGTCCTCGTGCCCGCTGCGGCGCAGGTCACCGGGGGGTTCGGCGGTGACGATCGACCGGATCCGGCCCCCGCCCGCGGGTGCGCCCGGACGGGTCAGGGACGGGTCATGCGCAGCACGTCGAGGGCCTCGTCGAGCTGCTCCAGGGTGAGGGCGCCGCGCTCCACGTAACCGGACTCCAGGACCACCTCCCTGATCGTCTTGCGTTCGGCGAGGGACCTCTTGGCGACCTTGGCGGCCTCCTCGTAGCCGATGTAGCGGTTGAGCGGGGTGACCACCGAGGGCGAGGACTCGGCGTATTCCCTGGCACGGGCCTCGTTGGCGGTGATCCCGTCGATCGTGCGGTCGGCCAGCAGGCGGCTCGCGCTGCCGAGCAGCCGGATCGATTCGAGGAGGTTCCTGGCCATCACCGGGAGCATCACGTTGAGCTCGAAATTGCCGGCCGCGCCCGCCACGGCGACGGTCGCATCGTTCCCCATGACCTGTGCGGCGACCATCAGGACGGCCTCCGGGACCACCGGGTTGACCTTGCCGGGCATGATCGAGGAGCCCGGCTGGAGATCCGGGAGATTGATTTCGGCCAAACCGGTGCGCGGTCCGGAAGCCATCCAGCGGAGGTCGTTGGAGATCTTGGTGAGCGAGACGGCGATCGTGCGGAGCATTCCGGAGGTTTCCACGAGGGCGTCCCGGGCCCCCTGCGCCTCGAAGTGGTCGCGGGCCTCCGTCAGCGGCAGCCCGGTCGTGGCGGCGACTTCGGCGATCACCGCGGCGGAGAAGCCGGGCGGGGTGTTGATGCCGGTGCCCACCGCGGTGCCGCCCAGCGGCAGCTCGGCCAGTCGCGGCAGGGCCGCCCGCAGCCGCTCGACGCCGTAGCGGATCTGGGCGGCGTACCCGCCGAACTCCTGGCCGAGCGTGACCGGGGTGGCGTCCATCAGATGGGTCCGCCCGGCCTTGACGACCTGGGCGAACTCGCCGGCCTTGCGCTCCAGTGCCGCCGCCAGGTGCTCCAGCGCCGGGATCAGCTCGCCGGTGACGGCGGCGGTGGCGGCGATGTGGATGGAGGACGGGAACACGTCGTTGGAGCTCTGTGAGGCGTTGACGTGGTCGTTGGGGTGGACCTCGCGGCCCAGGCGCTCGGTGGCGAGGGTGGCGATCACCTCGTTGGCGTTCATGTTGGACGAGGTTCCGGAGCCGGTCTGGAAGACGTCCACGGGGAAGTGCTCGTCCCAGCGGCCGTCCGCGACCTCGACGGCGGCGGAGCGGATCGCATCGGCGAGGTCCTGGTCCACCACGCCGAGCTTGGCGTTCACCACGGCCGCGGCGGCCTTGATCCGGGCGAGCGCCTCGATGTGGGCGCGCTCCAACCGCTGCCCGGAGACGGGGAAGTTCTCCACCGCGCGCTGGGTCTGGGCCCGCCATTTGGCGTGCCGGGGCACCCGTACCTCGCCCATGGAGTCGTGCTCGGTCCGGAACGCGTCGGTCTGCTGGTCATCCGTCATGTCTGTGACCTCCTCAAAAACTTGAGCAATTGTCTTGTTCGAAGTGTTCCCAACTCCCCTACCGGCCAGTAAATACCGGGGGTAACACCCATATCTGGGGAGGCGTCCCATGGCACGTGCCCGTACGAGACCCATGCTCAGATCTACCTTCGCCGCCGTAGCGGCGATCGCGGCCGCCCTGGGGGGTGTCACCGCCGTCACCCCCATGGCCCAGGCGGCGCCCGCTCCCGGGGCCGTCGCCGTACCGCTGTCGCCCGAGCTGGAGGCCATCCGGGCCGCGGAGGCCACCAAGATCTACGGCGATCCTGCCGTACGTCCGCTGAACGAGCGCAAAATCGGCTTGATCTCGCTGGGCGACAGCGAGATTTCGGGCGAAGGTGTCGGCACCTACGACCCCGCGACCAACACGCCGAACAACCAGTGCCACCGCTCGCCCGACTCGGCGATCCACCGCACCGGCATACCGGCCGACCTGACCTTCAACGTCGCCTGCTCTGGCGGCTACACCGGCAACATCCGGATCGGCGGCAGCAAGCAGTACGCCGACGAGCTGGTGCAGAGCGACAACCTGGCCGTCAAGGCGCGCAACACGAAGATCAAGATGGTCCTGCTGGTCGCCGGGGCCAACGACGACCTCCAGTTCGGCCCGGTCATGACCGACTGCGTGACCCGCTGGGTGCTCATCCAGGGCACCTGCGAGCCCACGTACGGGCCTGGCTGGCAGGCGCGCGTCGACGGCCTGAAGCCCAAGGTGGAGGCCACGGTCGCGGACCTCAAGACCGTCATGCGCGACGCCGGATACGCCGACTCCGACTACAAGCTCGTGGTGATGGGCTACCCCAGCCCCATCGGGCCCGACTTCTACGACAACCCGAACTTCCCCGGCAAGCTGCCCGGCGGCTGCGCCGGCTACGACTCCGACGCCGCCTGGGGCCGCAACTACGCGGTGCCCGCCTTCGAGAAGGGCGTGCGCGCGGCGGCCCTCGCCTCCGGCGCGATCTACCTCGACAACTCGCGGCTCTTCCACGGCCACGAGGTCTGCATGGAGGACACCTGGGCCCGCGGCCTCTACCTGGACCTCGGGGACCACTTCCCGTGGGACGAGAACACCGCCCGCCAGTCCTTCCACCCCAACTACCGCGGCCACGGCGCCTTCGCGTCGTGCCTGACCCAGCTCTACGACTCGGGCCTGCGCGAGGCCTCCTGCGCCGACCCCGCGAGCACCGGGACGCCCGTCCTACAGGCCGGGGCCTGGGACGACAAGTTCAAGGCCCTCAAGAACGAGGCGACCGGCAACTGCCTCGACTCCTTCGGCGGCTCCAGCACCAATGAGACCAAGATCGTCGGATGGGACTGCCACGGCGGCCGCAACCAGGGCTGGTGGTACGACGGCGCCCGCAAGTCCGTCCACATCGAGCTGACCCAGGACCGCTGCCTCGACGCCCCCGGCGCCCGCTACGGCTCCGGCACCGGCCTGATCATCTGGAACTGCCACGGCGGCGCGAACCAGCAGTTCGTCCGCGACGGCGCCACCTTCCGCCCCGCCGCCGCCCCGGGCATGTGCCTGACGGTGGCCGCCGCCCACGAGCCGCTGCGCCTGCAGACCTGCAACGGGTCCGCCAACCAGCGCTTCGTGTAACCGCCCCGCACCCGCAGACCCCCCACACCCGGCCGGCGCACCCCGGCCGGGTGTTTCCGTGCCGCGCGTCAGCGGCCCTCCAGCTGCTCCCGCACCTGCCCGGGCCGGTTGGTGATGATCGTGTCCACGCCGAGCCGCAGGCACAGCTCCACGTCCTGCGGCTCGTCCACCGTCCACACCCGCACCGACAGGCCCTTCGCCTTCAGCCGGGCCACCAGCCCGGGGTCCCGGCGTACGAGGTCGATGCCCGGGCCCGCGTGGGTCGCGTAGGGCGGGCGCACCGGGCGCAGCCGCCGTTCCATGAGGTAGACGGCGGGCAGGCCGGGCACGAGCCGGTGCAGCCGGGTCAGGGCGCTGCGCGAGAAGCTCATCACCTCGACCAGCCCGGACGCGCCGTCGGCCAGCCCGTACTCCCGGAGCATCCGCACCAGCTCGACCTCCAGCCGGCCGCCGGCCCGGGTCGGGTGCTTGGTCTCGACGGCGAGCCCCACGGGCCGGGGCGCGGCCAGCGCCTCCCGGAGCAGGTCCTCGAAGAGCAGCACCCGGGCCCCGGCGTGCCCGGCCCCCTTCCACGCCCCGAAGTCGAGCGCGGACAGCTGCGCGTAGGTCATCTCGGAGACCACCCCGCGCCCGTCGGAGGTCCGCTCCACCCGCCGGTCGTGCACGCACACCAGCTTGTGGTCGGCGGTGAGGCGCACGTCGCATTCGAGCGCGTCGGCCCCGTCTGCGATGGCCTGCCGGTAGGCGGCGAGGGTGTGCTCGGGGTGCTCGTGGGAGGCCCCGCGGTGGGCGACCACCCGGACGGCGCGGGCGGTGGCGGGGAGCATGGACTGCCGGTTCATGGGACAGACGTTATCCGGATGCGGTGACCGGCCCGGTGCCGCATGCTGCCCGGATGCCGGAACAGGAGATGTACGCCGTCCTGCACTGCGAGCCCTGCGAGGAGTGCGTCCACGAGGACCGGCAGTCCGTCGAGGACGGGCAGCTGTCCTGGGAGTCGTCCTCCGCGTGCACGCGGTACGACGTCCGGTGGTGCGACCGCGGCCGGGGCGTGCCGCCGCCGTGGATCCGGGACCGCATCGTGGAGCGGGAGGGCACGGTCCACCTGCCGGTCGGCGGCTTCGGCGGGGTGCCGATCGCCGTGTTGCGCCGGGTCTACGGGCTGACGGTCGCCGAGCTGGTGGCCGCGCGGAAGGCGGGGTACCGGGCCACCCCCGTTGAGGCCCGGTACCTGTCGGGTCCGACGCCGTGACTACTGCTTCGGCCGCGGGGCCAAGGGCGCCGGGGTGACCTTGAAGCCACCCTTGGTGACCTGGGTGAAGGGGGCCGGGGCCATGCACGTGCCCACGCGGGGCTCGGACACCGAGCCGTCGGGCTGCACGTCGACGTTGGCGATGCCCCACGAGAAGCCCACCCGGTCGGGCGCGCCGCGCTCCCCGTCCTGGACGCTGATCCCGATCCGCTTGCCCTCCCAGCCGACGTTCGAGGACGTGACCACGGCGGTGACCGTGGCCGTCCGGCCGCCGGTGACCAGGCAGTCCACCTCCGCCTCGGCGACGGCGGTGAAGTTCTCTTCGGGCTTGGAGTGGTAGACGGTCACCTTGCCGCGCGCGTCGACCGGCATGCCCTGCTCCCCGCCCCGGGCCGGGAAGGGCCTGCTCCACGGGGCGGCGTCGGCGTCGACGGTGAACCGGATGACGTGCTCCTTCGGAGCGTAGGGGTAGGCCACCGTCCCGCCGCCGTGCACCGAGGCGAGCTTCGGGGCGGTCGGTGCGGCAGAGGCGGTCGGCGCGGCAGAGGCGGTCGGCGCGGCCGGCGCCGGAGCCGCGGCGATCAGCGTCGCCGCCAGAGCGGCGGCGGTTCCGACCAGGACGAGGGCGCGCTTGCGGTTCTTCATCGTGAACTCCCTGTGAAAGGTGACCCGTTCGACTACGGGAACAGCCTCGTCGGGAGCCCGCCGGCCTGCCATCTACCGATGGGCGGACATGCCTGAGGGCCCCTCCCCCGAACGGGGGAGGGGCCCTCAGGCCGTCGCGCTGGGGACCCGGACCGCGGTGCGGCCTAGAGGCCGTTCAGCTTCGACTGGGTGCCGATCGGCCGGAACTGGTTGCCGAGGCCGACGTCATTGCTCACGAAGAGACCCGAGGCGCCCCGCAGTGCGGTCTTCTCGGACGAGAGCCGGCCCATCAGATTCTTGACCTGCGCGTCCCAGGTGTCCGACACCTTCTTCAGGCCCGCAGCGGTGGCCCACCCGTCGAAACCCGTGATCGCGCTGTTCGTCGCCTCGTCCGCGTGCTCCGCGGCCTTCTTGGTGTTCGGCTCCAGCTCGGTCTCGATCGTGTTCGCCGCAGCCTTCTTCTCGGCCGGAGTGGAACCGAAGCCCCCCGACCCGCCGGGCGCCACCGGCCCCGCGACACCACCGTCAGTGCTGTTCAACCGCATGTCCACGTGCGACATGTTTCGGCCTCCCCCTCATCCGTTGTCGATCGTACGTCCGGCCATCGCGCGAGCCCTGTGCACCGCGCCCGGTGCACCGAGCTCAGACGTGCCGCAGCTCGGCTTCCTCGGGCAGTAGTTCCGCGATCAGGTCCCAGACCTTCTTCGGCGCCACCCGGACCAGCCGAACGGCGCTGTCCGGACCCAGCGCGCTCGCGGCCACCGGCTCCGCGGGCAGCTCCCGGTGCCAGTACCCCAGCGGGCCGCAGTCCCAGATCGCGAGGCCGCGCCCGGCCACTCCGTCCTGGCCCTCCTCGCGGCCCCGCCACGCGGCGGTCATCCGCCAACTCGACCGCAGTTCGGCGATCAGGTCGGCGAGCAGCCCCGCCTGGGCCTCGCCGAGAGCCTCGTCCTGCGCCAGGGCCTTGCGGATGTACTCACGTTCGGAGCCCGGGGCCCCGGCGCCGGAGGGGCCTTCCAGGGCGGCGAGCCCCGCGTCGAGCGTCTCGAGCCGGGTCTTGATCACCGCACCCGGGTGCGCGGCGGGAACCGCCCCGCCTTCGGGACCCGTTTGCTGCAGGTTGACCATGTTCGCCAGCGCCCACACCAGCATCTTCGGCTCGACTGAGGAGTACTCCGACTCGCTCGCACCCGGCCATGCCTGGTGGGCGATGGCATGGTCCTGCCCGATGAGCAGCCCGTGGTTCAACTCGCCCTGCCGGCCGGCCGCTTCCAGCGAGATCACCACGGTCGGAGCCATCAACGTGTCGAGCAGGGGCAGCAGCACATGGGCCAGCAGCCCGTTCTCGTCGATCAGCCCGCATGCCCGCAGTTCCTCGCGCGCGGCGAGCAACTCGTCGGACAGGGGCTCGCCGGCCGCCATCTGGACGAGGACGAAGACGTGCTCGTCGGCCAGGCGGAACCGGGCTCGGGAAAGGTCATAGGAAGGCAACGCTCACTCGCTCCATCGATCGGTCGGTTCGTCGGGTCGGTCGGTCGGCGATCACCCCATGGAGGAGTCCAACGCCACGTGGAAGATCCGCGAGAAGCCCGCGCGCACGGCACCTCGCCGGGTGAGTACGGACCGGTCCACCCCGGAGAAGACGAGGGCGAGCGCGATGTCGGACCCGAGGGCGCGGCCCGTCGCGCTCACATCGATGCGCTTCCACTTGGCGATGCCGGATTCCTTGACCTTGATGGTGACCCCGCGGTCCTCGTTGTCCGCCTCGCGCATGAGGACGTACTCCCGCTTGTTGACCGCCCAGAGCCGGTACTTGTCGCCGCCGAACTTCATGTGCAGGGCGCGGCCCCGGTGCGTGGCCCCCCATCGGTTCCGCTTGAGGTACACCACGGCGTCCCCGACGCGCAGCGACGGCCCGTTGAGCGTCGGACGTTCGGTGATCGTCACCTGCATGCCGCGGGACTCGAAGACGACCGTCGGGACGTGGCCGCCGGTGACCTCGGTGGCGCGGACGTTGTCGTGCACGGGGGGCAGCGCGGCAACCGTGATCTCGCCCCACTCCGGGGACTCCCCCTCCCAAATGACCCGGCGAACCGGACGCTTCTCGCCGCCCTGCCACGTTCGCAACTGGAACGGGGTGCTCTGGGTGTGCATGTCTCTGCCCTCCTAGTCGAACGGGTTTAGCGCGCTGCCGAGCTTCCTGGCGCCGTCGGCGATGCCGTCTCCGACCTTCTCCAGGCCCTTGCCGATGGCTTCGTGGTTGTCCCAGATCAGCGCTGCGCCGTAGGCGACGCCGGTTCCCACGGCGAATGCGGCGGTCACCGGAGTGGGGGCTATGGTCAGCGCGGTCATCGAAGCACTGAACGCCGTACCCGTGAGGTCGGTGGCGAACTTCGCCGGGTCCTTCTTGATCATGTCGGTGTCGTACGTGGCCAGGTTCGCTATGCCGTACGCGGTGGACGCGACGCCGCCCACCACGCCCAGCCCGCGCAGCGCACCGGCCGCCTTCGCGGCGTTCGCCAGGCTGCCCTGCCGGGCGACCGTGATGAGGTTCGCCTCGGACGCCACCGGGATGAAGAAGCGGCTGTTCCTCATTTTGGCGCCCCACATGGCCGCCTCGTCGGAGCCGGTGAGTGCGCTGGCGACGCCCGGGGGCAGTTTGCTCAACAGGCCGCCCGGGGCCGCGCCCGCCAGCCGCGCGTTGACGTTCCGCTCCATCAGGGTGCCCGGTGCGTTGAAGGCCCTCGGGAACTCGCCGGCCTTCAGGTCCTTGAAGTAGCCGGCCAGCTTGAAGGAGTTCATGCCGACCGCCGTCAGCGAGGCGGCGAAGGCACCGGCCGTCACTGTGGACTTGCTGACGTTGGAGACCAGTTCCGCCAGCTTCGGGTTGCCCGTGAGGCGGGTCACGCCCTCCTTCTGGAGCCGCTCGATGTAGTCGTCGAGGGTCTCGTTGTCCCGCTTCTTCAACCAGGCGAGGTCCATGCGCTCTTGCTTCTGGGCGTCGTCGGCCTTCGCGACCTCCCCGGCCTGCCCGTTGAAGCCGGTGCCCAGCGTGCCGTCGCCCTTGCCGCCCTGGCCGTCCTTGACGACCGCCTCCAGGTCCTTGCGCAGGTCCTGGTCGGCCTCGTCGACCGCCTTGACGCACTCCTTGATGTAGTCGCGCCAGGACTGCTCGGCGGTCCGCACGCTCGTCATGTAGTCCGGGTCGTGATGCATGGCGTTCTTCTCGGCGGCGCTGAGCTTCGCGGTGTCGAAGGCCACCTCACCCGTCCCCGAGACGCTCATCCCCGCCTTGATGGCGTCGGCGCGCGCGTTCTCCAGGGTCTTCTTGAGCTCGGTCAGCTCCTGGTGCGCGTTGCGCAGCAGCGTGGCGGTCGCCTTCGCCTGGGTCTGGGCGGCCTGGTACTCGTACTGGGTCGCGGCGAAGTTCGTGTACGAGACGCTCGCACTGACTCCGAGCCAGTTGCCGCTCATGTGGACCTTCTGGACGCTGTCCCGATAGCGCCCTTCGACCTTGCGGAGCTCCTCAGCCATCGACTGCCATTTGTCGGCGGCCGTCAGGAGGCGTCCGTAGTCGGTGGTCATCACTTCCTGGTACGTCAACATGCCGTTCCCCCGCCGTGCGTCGATCACGTCCTGCACGGCAGCCTATACATTCGAATTCCCCCGGCTGTCGGACGGCTTGGGGTCGGAGCCGGTCCTCGGGGGAGCCGTGGGCCCGGTGACGTCGCAACGCCCCGGGCCCCCCGGCCGTCGTGCTACAGGCCCGGACCGCGGACCGGGATGTGGGTGAACGTCGGCTCCGGGGCCGGGTTTTGGAAGAAGTCGTTGCCCTTGTCGTCGACCACGATGAAGGCCGGGAAGTCCTCGACCTCGATCTTCCAGACCGCCTCCATGCCGAGCTCCTCGTACTCCAGGACCTCGACCTTCTTGATGCAGTCTTGTGCCAAACGCGCCGCCGGGCCGCCGATCGAGCCCAGGTAGAAGCCGCCGTGCCGGCCGCACGCGTCCGTCACCTGCTGGGAGCGGTTGCCCTTGGCCAGCATGACCTTGGAACCGCCCGCCGCCTGGAACTGCTCGACGTAGGAGTCCATGCGGCCGGCCGTGGTCGGGCCGAAGGAGCCCGACGCGTAGCCCTCGGGGGTCTTCGCGGGACCGGCGTAGTAGACCGGGTGGTCCTTCAGGTACTGGGGCATCTCGGCGCCCGAGTCCAGCAGCTCTTTGATCTTGGCGTGCGCGATGTCGCGCGCCACGACCAGCGGGCCGGTCAGCGACAGCCGGGTCTTGACCGGGTGCTCGGTCAGCGTCGCCAGGATGTCGTCCATCGGCTGGTTCAGGTCGATGGAGACGACGTCCGAGGCCTCGTTCAGGTGCTCGTCCGTGGTCTCCGGCAGGAAGCGCGCCGGGTCCCGCTCCAGCTGCTCCAGGAAGACGCCCTCGGCGGTGATCTTCGCGGTGGCCTGGCGGTCCGCCGAGCAGGACACGGCGATGGCGACCGGCAGGGACGCGCCGTGCCGGGGGAGGCGCACGACGCGGACGTCGTGGCAGAAGTACTTGCCGCCGAACTGCGCGCCGATGCCGATCTTCTGGGTCAGCTCGAAGACCTGCTGCTCCAGGGCCTCGTCGCGGAAGCCGTGGCCCAGCGGGGAGCCCTCGCGGGGCAGCTCGTCCAGGTAGTGCGCCGAGGCGTACTTGGCGGTCTTCAGCGCGTGCTCGGCGGAGGTGCCGCCGACCACGATCGCCAGGTGGTAGGGCGGGCAGGCCGCCGTACCGAGCGAGCGGATCTTCTCCTCCAGGAACTTCATCATGGAGGCCTCGTTGAGGACCGCCTTGGTCTCCTGGTAGAGGAAGGACTTGTTGGCCGAGCCGCCGCCCTTGGCCATGAAGAGGAACTTGTACGCGCCGCCGTCGGTCGCGTACAGCTCGATCTGCGCGGGCAGGTTCGAGCCGGTGTTCTTCTCCTCCCACATGGTGAGGGGCGCCATCTGCGAGTAGCGCAGGTTCAGGCGGGTGTAGGCGTCGTAGATGCCGCGGGAGAGGGCCGCCTCGTCACCGCCCTCGGTGAGGACGTTCTGGCCGCGCTTGCCCATGACGATCGCCGTGCCCGTGTCCTGGCACATCGGCAGGACGCCGGCCGCCGCGATGTTCGCGTTCTTGAGCAGGTCGAGCGCGACGAACTTGTCGTTCGAGGAGGCCTCGGGGTCGTCGATGATGCGGCGCAGCTGCGCGAGGTGCGCGGGGCGCAGGAAGTGCTGGATGTCGTGGATGGCCTCTTCGGCGAGCTTGCGCAGCGCCTCCGGCTCCACCTTGAGGAACGTACGGCCGTCCGCCTCGAAGGTGGACACGCCCTCGGCGGTCACCAGCCGGTACGGGGTGGTGTCCTCGCCCAGGGGCAGCAGGTCGGTGTACGCAAACTCTGGCATGACGGCAGTCATTCCTCACTCGGCAGACGGCGCTGGCGACCAATTGGCAGCGCGGTTAACCAGCGTAGGACCTCTCGTCGGGGGCGTGTCTGTGAGGTAAGGCTCACTCGGCAGTATCGCGATCTATCGTGTCTGGCTATGCTGGGCGTCGTGGACCTGGAAAAGCACCCCGCCGCACCCGCACCCGCTCCCGCGACCGCCGCCCCCACCGAGCTGCGCGCCTCCGACGCGGACCGGGACCGGATCGCGCAGATCCTCGGCGACGCCCTCGCCGAAGGCCGGCTGACGGCCGAGGAGCATTCCGACCGCCTGGACACGCTCTACGCGGTCAAGACCGTCGGCGAGCTGGAAGCGCTCGTACGGGACCTGCCCGCGCCCGGCGGCGTCCATGCCCCGCCCGCCTACGCGGCCCCCGCGACCGCCCCGGGCGGCCCCGCCGAGACCATAGTGGCCGTGTGCAGCAGCTCCGCCCGCAAGGGCCGCTGGCGGCCGGGCGCGCACACCCGCGCGATCTCGGTCATGGGCGACATCAACATCGACCTCACCGAGGCGGTCTTCGAACAGCAGGTCACCGAGATCAACGTGACCTGTGTCCTCGGCAACGTCGAGGTCCTGGTCCCGGAGAACGTCACCCTGCGCGGCTACGGCAGCGGGGTCCTCGGCAACTTCGACGTGCGCGGCGAGGGTCGCGGCGAGACCGATCCGCAGGCGCCGGTGGTGATCGTGAGGGGCTTCGCCCTGCTGGGCAACATCGAGGCGCGGCCCAAGCTCGGTGCCCGACTGGTGGACCTGGCCCGCAAGCTGCGCAAGCGCCTGGACGGCTGAGGTCGCAGGGCCTGACGGGGCCGCGGATCCGACGAAATTCGGCCGACGGTCCGCCCGCGCACGGCCTAGGGTCCGGACCATGACGACGACCGAGTGGGAACTGCTCGACCAGGCGTACGCGACGCTGCGCGAGGCCGCCCTGGGGGTACCCGCCGACGGCTGGGACCGTCCGACCCCCTGCGCGCAGTGGAACGTGACCCAGGTCCTCCAGCACGCCGCGGGCGACCAGCTGGCCTACGCCGCCCGCCTGACCGGCGGGCCCGGCCCCACCGAGGACCCCTTCGCGCCCTCCGGAGCCCTGGCCGGCACGTCGGCGGGCCTGCTGGACCCGGCGCTCGCGGCCGCGGCCGCGGCCTTCGCCGGGGTCGCCCCCGGCGACGTGGAGGTGGCCGTGCCGCTGCCGCCCTTCTCCGTACCGGCCGAGACGGCCGTCGGCGCGGCCGCCCTCGACGCCGCCGTGCACGCCTGGGACATCGCCGTCGCCACGGGCCGCCCGCCGGGCCTGACCGACGCGCTGGCCGCCGCCCTGCGCCCGGCCGCCGACGTCCTCGTCGAGCCCCTGCGCGGCTTCGCCTACGGCCCGGTCCGCTCCCTCGCGCCCGGCGCGGACGACGGCGCGGCCGCCCGCTTGCTGGCCCTCCTCGGGCGGGATCCCGACTGGGCCGCACCCGCGGCGTGACGGTCGCCGGCGGGGTCTCGTTTCGGACGAACCCCCGGCGGCCCGTGGCGCACGGTGCATAGGGGCGCGTACAGCGGGTAGGGACAGGTGCGTCGTCTCTCGCTCACGTATACGTCGTCAGGAGTAGACCGTGCCGCATCCGCCGCATCAGTCCTTGCAGGTAGCCGCCGTCCAGAGTTTTCCGGGGCGTGCGGCAGCCGTGCCGAAGCCGCGGGTGCCGGCGAGGGCGGAGGACGGCCCATGGCATGCGGAGGCGGTGTGCCGCCGCGACGAGGCGGGGCTCTTCTTCGCGCCGTCCAAGGAGCCGACCGCGGCCCGGCTCTCCCGCGAGGAGGCCGCCAAGCGCGTCTGCGCCCGCTGCCCGGTGATGGTCGCCTGCCGGGAGCACGCACTGCTCCAGCCCGAGCCGTACGGGGTGTGGGGCGGGCTCACCGCGGCCGAGCGCCGCGTGGTGCTGGCGCGGATGCGGCGCAGGGCCGCCGAGCTGCGCCAGGCCCCGGGGGCCGGGCCGATCGCCGCGGCGGGCTGAGCCGGTCGCGGGTCGCCGGTCGCGGGTCGCGGGTCGCGCGTGATCGACCGCCAGGACGCCGGACATCGGACACCGGACGCCGGACGTGGGTGTGCGAGAGGGGCGGTCCCGCCGCACGCGGTGACCGCCCCTCTCGCTTCCTCACGCCGGTGACTAGTGCGCGCGGTCGAAGTCGATCGCGCTGTACGCGCGCAGCTTCGACAGACGGTGCGTGGAGTCGATCCGTCGGATCGTGCCCGACTTCGAGCGCATGACCAGCGAGGACGTCGTCGCGGTCTCCGAGCGGTAGTGCACGCCGCGCAGCAGCTCGCCGTCGGTGATGCCGGTGGCGACGAAGAAGACGTTCTCGCCGGACACCAGGTCGTTCGTGGACAGGACGCGGTCCAGGTCGTGACCGGCGTCCAGCGCGCGCTGGCGCTCGGCGTCGTCCTTCGGCCACAGCTTGCCCTGGATGGTGCCGCCGAGGCACTTTATGGCGCACGCCGAGATGATGCCCTCGGGGGTGCCGCCGATGCCGAGGAGCAGGTCCACGCCGGTGCCCTCGCGCACCGCCATGACCGAGCCCGCGACGTCGCCGTCGGAGATGAACTTGATCCGGGCGCCGGTCTCGCGGATCTCCTTGACGATGCCCTCGTGACGGGGGCGGTCCAGGATGACGACGGTGACGTCCTCGACGGCCATGTTCTTGGCCTTGGCGACGCGGCGGATGTTGACCGAGACGGGGGCGTTGATGTCGACGAAGTCGGCGGCCTCGGGGCCGGTGACCAGCTTGTCCATGTAGAAGACCGCGGACGGGTCGAACATGGTGCCGCGGTCGGCGGCGGCCAGGACGGCGATGGCGTTCGGCATGCCCTTGGCGTTCAGGGTGGTGCCGTCGATCGGGTCGACCGCGATGTCGACCTCGGCGCCCGTGCCGTCGCCGACCCGCTCGCCGTTGAAGAGCATGGGGGCCTCGTCCTTCTCCCCCTCGCCGATGACGACGACGCCGTTCATCGAGACGGTGGAGATCAGGGTGCGCATCGCGTTGACCGCGGCGGCGTCCGCGCCGATCTTGTCGCCGCGTCCGACCCACCGGCCCGCGGCCATGGCCGCGGCCTCGGTGACCCGTACGAGTTCCAGTGCGAGGTTGCGGTCGGGGGCCTCCGGAGAGACTTCGAGCTGGGGCGGCAGGTTGTGCTCGGTCATCGGAGCGCACCTTTCTGTACGGCGACGGCCGGGAAGTGAGGGTGCTGGAACTCTATCGGTACGTCGACATATTGAGCAGGGCGGGTCACGTATGAGCGGCATATCGGTCAGTCGATTGTCCTGAGCGGACGTCTTGCGGTCCTCCAGGACTTCCCGGGCCTTCCGGGACCTTCTTGTACTTTCCGGGACTCTCCAGGGTCCGCCGACGCGCGCCGCACCGCGACCCCGGCGGTGATCGCCGGCCCGCGATGCGGGACGATGGGTCCCGTGGCAGGTATGAAAGGCAAGCAGACGGTCTGGGACATGGTCCGGTCGCTGGGGGTGATCGGCATCGTCGTCGCCGGGATCTACCTCTTCGTCCCGCATGACGAGGAGGCCGACCCGACGCGGACGGTCGACTACCGGGTGGAAACCCTGACGGCCCGGCGCGCGGCCCCGTATCCGGTGGCGGCCCCCGTGGGGCTCCCGGAGCAGTGGCGGGCGACCTCGGTGACGTACGAGCGCAAGAACGCCAGCGCCTGGCACCTGGGCTTCCTCGACCCGGAGCGCCAGTACGCGGCGGTGGAGCAGTCCACGGACACCTCGGCGAAGTACCTCGCCAAGGTCACCCAGCACGCGACGGCCACCGGGCAGACGCAGCAGGTCGGCGACCTGAGCTGGGAGCGCTGGGACGGCGAGAAGTACGACGCCCTCGTGCGGCAGGAGCAGGGCTACGTCACGGTGGTGACCGGCACCGCCTCCTTCGAGCAGCTCGGTGCGCTCGCGGCCGCGCTGGAGTTCAAGCAGGGCAAGTAGGGCAAGTAGGGCGCGTGGGCGAGTCGGGCGCGCGGGGCGAGGAGCCCCTCGCGCACCTGCGCGGCACGTGTGCGCGAGAAGGGCCGTGCGCCCCGGGATCCCGGGGCGCACGGCCCTTCTGTGCGTGCTGCTGCGGCGGCGCCGGTCAGACGGTGGTGATGACCTCGTCGAAGCCCAGGCGCGGGGAGCGGTCGAACCAGGCGCCCTCGGCGGCCGGCCTGCCGATGTTGATGACCATGATCGGGGTGTGGTCGGCGTCCAGGAACTCCTTCTGGATGCCGGCGAAGTCGGCGCCGGTCATCGGGCCCGCGGCCAGGCCGGCGGCGCGGATGCCGATGATGAAGTAGGCGGCCTGCAGCGCGGAGTTCAGCAGCGCGGACTGCTCGCGGACCGGGCGCTCGGAGAAGAACGCGTCCTTGGCCTGCGGGAAGTGCGGCAGCAGCTGCGGGAGCTCCTCGTGGAACTCGTTGTCCGCGGAGAGGATCGCGACCAGCGGGGCGGTGGCGGTCTTGGCGTCGTTGCCCTTGGCCATGTGCTGCACGAGGCGCTCGCGGGCCTCGGGGGAGCGGACCAGGGTGATGCGCAGCGGGGTCTGGTTGAAGGCGGTGGGGCCGAACTTCACCAGGTCGTATATCGCCTGGACCTGCTCCTCGGTGACCGGCTCGTCGGTGAACGAGTTGGCCGTGCGGGCCTCGCGGAACAGCAGGTCCTGCGCGGCGGAGTCAAGAACGAGAGACATCGGAAAGCCTTCTTCCATACGGAGGTGAAGCGATGTCCCAGACTCTACGGCGGAGTTAGATGAAATTTCAACTAAATCCGCGTCCGGGTGATCGGGATCACTCTCCGGCCGGTCCCCCCGGCCACTCCTCCCCGGTCACTCCTCCCCGGTCACTCCTCCTCGGCCGGCTCGCGCGCCGCCAGCGCCGAGTCCAGCCGGGCCCGGGCCCCCTCCAGCCAGTGCCGGCACACCTTCGCCAGCTCCTCGCCGCGCTCCCAGAGCGCCAGGGAGTCCTCCAACGAGGTCCCGCCGGCCTCCAGCTTGCGGACGACCTCGATGAGCTCGTCGCGGGCCTGCTCGTACCCCAGCGCCGTTCCGGCCTCTGTCATTCCCGTATCCATCCTCTGCGTGTCGTGCGACCGCGCGATTGCGGCCGTGTGTCGCTATTCCGAAGCGACCGTTGCGTCCTCAGGAGCCTCAGGAGCCTCAGGAGCCTCGGGGGCGTGCGGCGAGGAGACCTCCACGGAGAACGTGCCCTCCGCCACCCGCGCGCGCAGCACGTCGTGGGGAGCCACCTCCTGCGGCGAGCGCACCACATGGCCGTCGGCCCGCTGGAGCACGGCGTACCCCCGTTCCAGGGTCGCCGCCGGGGACAGCGCCACCACCCGGGCGAGGGTGTGCGCCAGTTCCGAGTCGGCCCGGTCCAGCAAGTGCCCCAGCGTGCGCCGGGCCCGGGCCAGCAGGGCGTCCAGCTCGTCCTCGCGGATCTCCACCATCCGCTGGGGGTGGACGAAGACCGGCCGGGCCAGGGCGTGCGCGAGACCCCGCTCCTCCCGGTCGAGCAGCCCGCTGACCGCGCGCAGCCCCCGGGCCTGTAGCTGGCGTACGCGCTCCAGCTCCTCGCCGACGTCCGGCACCACCTTCTTCGCCGCGTCCGTGGGCGTGGAGGCCCGTACGTCCGCGACCAGGTCCAGCAGCGGGGAGTCCGGCTCGTGGCCGATCGCCGAGACCACCGGGGTGCGGGCCGCCCCGACCGTCCGCACCACCTCCTCGTCGGAGAACGGCAGCAGGTCCTCCACGCTGCCGCCGCCCCGCGCGACGATGATCACGTCGACCTCGTCCAGGGCGTCGAGCTCCTTGACCGCCTGGACCACCTGGGGCACCGCGTGCACCCCCTGGACGGCTACGTTGCGCACCTCGAAGCGGACCGCCGGCCAGCGGCGCCGGGCGTTCTCCAGGACGTCGCGCTCGGCCGCCGAGGCCCGCCCGACCACCAGCCCGATCAGCTGCGGCAGGAAGGGCAGCGGCTTCTTGCGCTCCAGCGCGAAGAGCCCCTCGGAGGCCAGGGACCGCTTGAGGCGCTCCAGCCGGGCGAGGAGCTCTCCGATGCCGACCGGCCGTATCTCCGTGGCCCGCAGGGACAGCTGCCCGCGCGGGGCGTACCACTCGGGCTTGGCCAGCAGCACGACCCGGGCACCCTCGGAGACCACGTCCGCGACCTCGTCGAAGACCTGGCGGAAGCAGGTCACGCTGACGGAGATGTCGTGCGAGGGGTCGCGCAGCGTCAGGAAGACCACCCCCGCTCCCGGCCGCCGCGAGAGCTGCGTGATCTGCCCCTCCACCCACACCTGGCCGAGCCGCTCGATCCAGCCCCCGATGAGCCGGGACACCTGGCCTACCGGCAGCGGCGCCTCGGCCGACGTATTCAGACCCATGCACGCAGGCTATCCGGCGCCGCCGACAGTGCGTCAGGCTCCGGCGCCGGTGTCGTGGGGCGCCTCCCGGCGGCCGCGCTGGACGAGCAGTACGCCCAGGCCGATCGCCAGCCACACCGCCCCCACCCCTTGCGCCGTCCAAGAGGCCGCGAAGATCACCGCGATGGTCACGGCCGCGCCCAGCACCGGCATCACCAGGTGCTTCCACCAGTTCGGCGGGCCCCCGCGCCCCTTGACCACGAACCAGCCCACCACGGAGGCGTGCAGCAGGGTGAAGGCCACCAGCGCCCCGACGTCCACGACCGACACCAGCTGGTCGAGCCCGTCGTCCCGCCGGGCCGCCCACACGGCCGCGACCAGCGTGATGGCCGCCGCCACCAGCAACGCGGGCCGCGGGGTGCCCTCCGAGGTCCGGGCGAGCATCCGCGGCAGCCGCCGCTCCCGGGCCATCGCGAACACCAGCCGGCCGGCCGCCGCCTGTCCGGCCAGCGCCGCGAAGGCCGCCCCGATCGCCTTGCTGACCGCCACCAGGTCGTGCAGCCAGGAGCCGACCGCGGACTCCACCGCGTCGTAGAAGGCCGGTCCCTGCAGCGCCGGCTCGGCCGCCAGCTCCGCCGCGGACACGGGCACGAGCAGCGCCGCCAGATAGCTCTGGGCGAGGAACAGCGCCCCGGCCAGCGCCAGGCAGCACAGCACCGCCCGCGCCACCCGCTCCGATCCGCCCGTCACCTCCTCGGCGAAGGAGGCGATGGCGTCGAAGCCGAGGTAGGACAGGACCGCGATCGACACCGCGCCAAGCACCGCCGCCGTGCTGAAGCCGAGCGAGCCGTCGCCGGTCAGCGGGGACAGCCAGCCGCGCCGCGCCCCGCCCTGGACCAGCACGGTCACCGCGGCGACCACGAAGACGAGCAGGACCACGAGCTCCATGGCCAGCACGGCGAAACCCACGCGGGCGGCCGCCCGTACGCCCCACAGGTTCAGCAGGGTGGTGATCACCACGGCCAGGGCCGTCCACACCCACCGGGAGACCTCCGGGACCAGCGCGTTCATCGCGATCCCCGAGAAGAGGTACGCGACCGCCGGGATCAGCAGGTAGTCGAGCATCGCCATCCACCCGGCGATCAGCCCCGCACCCTCGCCCAGACCCTTCCGGGCGTACGTGAAGACCGACCCGGCCTGCGGGGCGACCCGCACCATCTGCGCGTAGCTGAAGGCCGTGAAGGCCATCGCGACGGTCGCGCAGAGGTAGACGAGGGCGACGGCGCCGTGCGACTTAGCGTCGAGCGTGCCGAAGACCCCGACCGGGGCCATGGGGGCGATGAACAGCAGGCCGTAGACGACCAGATCCCGGAAGCCGAGGCTCCGCCGCAGCGCCGTGGGCGCCGCCGCGCTGGGATCCGTAACGGAAGCCATCCGTCCTCCGGGGTAGGTGCAGGTGCGCGCGGTGTGCGCGGTAAGGGCTTTCGGGTCAGTGTGTGCCGTACGGGGGACGCCCGGCCTCCTGGAGACCCCCGTACGATGGAGCACATGACTGCTCCCGCCCCCGCTCCTGCTTCCCGCCGTGTCCTGCTCGCCGCGCCCCGCGGCTACTGCGCGGGCGTGGACCGAGCCGTGATCGCCGTCGAGAAAGCCCTTGAGCAGTACGGTGCGCCGGTGTACGTCCGCCACGAGATCGTGCACAACAAGTACGTCGTCCAGACCCTGGAGAAGAAGGGGGCCATCTTTGTCGAGCGGACGGAGGAGGTGCCCGAGGGCTCCATCGTGATGTTCTCCGCGCACGGCGTGGCGCCGGTGGTGCACGAGGAGGCCGCGCGCGGCAAGCTCGCGACGATCGACGCGACCTGCCCGCTGGTCACCAAGGTGCACAAGGAAGCCATCCGGTACGCGAACGAGGACTTCGACATCCTCCTCATCGGCCACGAGGGCCACGAGGAGGTCATCGGCACCTCCGGCGAGGCCCCGGACCACATCACGATCGTCGACGGCCCGCACGACGTGGACAAGGTCACCGTCCGTGACGAGTCCAAGGTCGTCTGGCTCTCCCAGACCACCCTCTCGGTCGACGAGACGATGGAGACGGTCGACGCGCTGAAGACCAAGTTCCCGCTGCTGGTCTCGCCGCCGAGCGACGACATCTGCTACGCCACCTCGAACCGGCAGGCCGCCGTCAAGGTGATGGGCGCCGACTCCGACCTGGTCATCGTGGTCGGTTCGAAGAACTCCTCGAACTCGATCCGGCTCGTCGAGGTCGCCAAGGACGCCGGCGCCAAGGCCGCGTACCTGGTCGACTTCGCCAGTGAGATCGACGAGGCCTGGCTGGAGGGCGTCACCACGGTCGGCCTCACCTCGGGCGCCTCGGTGCCGGAGGTCCTGGTCGAAGAGGTCCTGGAGTGGCTGACGGTGCGCGGCTACGCGGACGTGGAGATCGTCAAGACCGCCGAGGAGTCGATCGTCTTCTCGCTGCCGAAGGAACTCCGCCGCGACCTGCGAGCCGAGGCCGCCGAACTGGTCGCCGACAAGTAACTCCTTTCGTACGGTATGTCCATGCAGATCTTCGGCGTGGACATCGGCGGAACCGGGATCAAGGGCGCTCCCGTGGACCTGGAGCGCGGCGACCTGGTTCAGGAGCGCCACAAAGTACTGACACCGCAGCCGGCCACCCCCGAGGGGGTGGCCGGCTGCGTCGGCGAGGTGGTGCGCCACTTCGAGTGGGACGGGCCGCTCGGGGTCACCTTCCCGGGCGTGGTCACGGGCGGCGTCATCCGATCGGCGGCCAACATGGACAAGTCCTGGATCGGCGTCGACGCGGCGTCGCTGATCGCGCGCGAGCTGGGCGGCATGCCGGTCACGGTGCTGAACGACGCGGACGCGGCGGGCGTCGCCGAGATGACGTACGGGGCCGGGCGCGGGCGGCAGGGCACCGTCCTCCTGCTCACCCTGGGGACGGGCATCGGGAGCGCCCTGTTCACGGACGGGCGGCTGGTTGCGAACTCGGAGCTCGGACACCTGGAGCTGAAGGGCCACGACGCGGAGACGCGGGCGTCGGTGAAGGCGAAGGAGGACCACGACCTCACGTGGGAGCGCTGGGCGCACCGCGTGCAGAGGTACCTCCAGCACGTGGAGATGCTGTTCTCCCCGGACCTCTTCATCATCGGTGGCGGGGTCAGCCGCAAGCCGGAGAAGTTCCTGCCGCTGATCGAGGGCGTGCGGGCCGAGATCGTCCCGGCGACGCTGCAGAACAACGCGGGCATCGTGGGAGCGGCGATGGCGGCGAAGGCGGCGAAGCCGGTGAAGGCAGTGAAGGCGGCGAAGAAGTAGGGGGCCGGTTCACTGGGTGAGGCGGCGGGGCACCCGCCGCCTGCCGATCAGCACGGCCTTGCGCACGACGGCGATCAGCGCGGCGACCAGCGTCCCGGCGTACAGCCAGCCGGCGTGCAGGGACAGCGCGGACACCAGCCCCATCAGCTGCCCGCCGATGCCGCCGGAGCCGCCCGAGATGGGCCACACTCCGGCGGCGAAGGCGATGGGCACGCCGATCGGTGCGGTGATCAGGTCGGCGGGCCGTACCCAGAGCGCGGTGGCGGCCGCGACGGGCAGGAAGAGCAGCCCGTAGACGAACAGCGAGGAACCGAACAGCAGCCAGCAGATCCCGCCCACCAGCACCATGGCGGCGCACGCGAACAGCCCGCCGCCGAGCCCGGTCAGCCGGGGCCGGGGCATCCGCCGCGCGAGCGCGGAACGCCGCGGACCGCCGCCGGCCTGGGCGGGCACCGCGGCGGGCCGGGGCCCCTGGCGCTGGGCCGGCGGTCGCTGCTGGTGAGGGGCCGATCGCGTCCTGTATTGCTCCACCCCACCAAAGTAGGCGGGGAGCGGGTCGGATCGGGCCCCGGACACGCGTACATCCACCGCCACTCATCGGAAAGTAAACTGTCCGGTGGCCCACTCCCGGGCCGCCGCCCCCTCCAGCTACGGGAAGTCGCCAACGTGTCGCTCACGATCGGAATCGTCGGCCTGCCGAATGTCGGCAAGTCGACCCTGTTCAACGCCCTGACCAAGAACGACGTGCTGGCGGCCAACTACCCGTTCGCCACCATCGAGCCGAACGTCGGCGTCGTCGGTGTCCCGGACCAGCGTCTGGCCGTCCTCGCGGGCATCTTCGGATCGCAGCGCGTCCTCCCGGCGACGGTCGACTTCGTCGACATCGCGGGCATCGTGCGCGGCGCCTCGGAGGGTGAGGGCCTGGGCAACAAGTTCCTGGCGAACATCCGCGAGTCGGACGCCATCTGCCAGGTCATCCGCGCCTTCAAGGACGAGAACGTCGTCCACGTCGACGGCAAGGTCTCGCCGAAGGACGACATCGAGACGATCAACACCGAGCTGATCCTCGCCGACCTGCAGTCGATCGAGAAGGCCGAACCGCGCCTGACGAAGGAGTCCCGCCTCCAGAAGGAGAAGGTCGCGGTCCTCGCGGCCGTCGTCGAGGCCAAGAAGATCCTCGAAGCGGGCGACACGCTCTTCTCCAAGGGCATCACCAAGGGCACGGAGCAGGGCGACCTCCTCCACGAGCTCCACCTGCTCACGACGAAGCCCTTCCTCTACGTCTTCAACGTGGACGAGGACGAGCTGACGGACGACGCCTTCAAGGCGGAGCAGAGCGCGCTCGTCGCCCCGGCCGAGGCGATCTTCCTCAACGCCAAGCTGGAGCAGGACCTCTCCGAGCTGGACGACGAGGAGGCCCTGGAGCTCCTCCAGTCGGTCGGCCAGGACGAGCCCGGCCTCGCCACCCTCGGCCGCGTCGGCTTCGACACGCTGGGCCTGCAGACGTACCTGACGGCCGGCCCGAAGGAAACCCGCGCCTGGACGATCAAGAAGGGCGCCACGGCCCCCGAGGCGGCCGGCGTGATCCACACCGACTTCCAGCGCGGCTTCATCAAGGCCGAGGTCATCTCCTTCGCGGACCTGGTCGACTGCGGCTCGGTAGCCGAGGCCCGCGCCAAGGGCAAGGCCCGCATGGAGGGCAAGGACTACGTCATGCAGGACGGCGACGTGGTCGAGTTCCGCTTCAACGTGTGACGCATCACGTAGCGCCACGTCGCTGATCCGGCAACGTGCAGTTCAGAAGGGGTCGACTCCTCCGGGAGTCGGCCCCTTCTTCGTCACCGTGCTGGATGGGCGCTGGATATTCTGACGCCGGGTCAGCCGGCATCAGGTGTCGTAGACGGTGGAGCGGTGTCCGACGTGCACGACCCACACCACCAGCTCTCCGTTGTCGATCGTGTAGACGACGCGGTAGTCGCCGACCCGTAGGCGACGGCGGTCGGGCTGTGACACGAGTGCGATGGTGTCGAAACCGAGGGGATCGCTCTCCAGCTCGGTCAGCTTGGCCAGGATGCGCAGCGCCATATCGCGAGGGATCTTCCGAAGTTCGGCCTGCGCCTCTGGGCGGAAGACGGTTCGGTACTCACTCACTGCGCGCCAGCGTCTCCCTCATGATGTCCTCGATCGGGATGCCGGGTGCTGGGTTGGCCATGCGCTCGTCGATGATCCGATTGATCTCGCGCTCTTCCCATTCCTGGTACTTGCGCAGTACCTCGATGGAGACGACGGCGGCGACTTCCTTGCCCCGGCGCGTGATCACCGTGGGTACGTCGTCGCGATCGGCGCGCTCCACGACCTCGGCGAGGTGAGCACGCACATCGCGGATGGACTCAATGGGCAGCGGCCGCGTCATGCGCCCAAGGGTACCGAGTGTCCCATGTGTACACAACGCGTCGCGGGTGGCCGGCGTTCGTCGCGCTCGTGCGTGCTGGATGTTGGGATTGCGCTGGGACGTGGATGGGCCTGCACTTCGGTGAGCGGCTGAACCGTGGGACGGTGGCTGCTGGTTCTGGCGAAGTGATCGGCACTGCTAGACGATTCTCGTGAGAGCACAGCAAGGCGATCCCGGTCGACATCTCATCACGTGGGCGACGGGCAGCTGAGGGGCATCGGCGCCGCCGGCACGGGTGCGAAGAAGGATCCGAAGTACGTCACCGGACTTCCAAGCCGCCGTTACGGAGGCGGTCGCAGACAACCAGGACGCCCACAACGCGATGGCCGACTACTTCTTCACCGACGGGCCGGCCATCAACTCGATCATCATCGCTCTCGCGGACGCCTTCTACGAAGCAGCAGTCGATCAGCAGGTGGACGCTTGGCTCGGAGTCTCAAGGAGGCGCCGAGCCGCAAGTCGAACGGTCCGGCTGGTGGTCTACCGGCCGGGGCGTGTCACCGCCCGCAGCAGGGCGTCCCCGGCACACCTCAGCATTTTGATGTCATTTTCGCGACTCGATTGATATCGTTGTTGGGTCGTCGGGCTGTGAAGGGGTAACTGATGGCCAGGACTGTGATCGATCTGGACGAAGAGATCGTCGAGCAGGCGATGCGGGTGTATGGCGTGAAGACCAAGGCCGCCGCAGTGCGGGCGGCCATGGAGGAGGGGGTGAAGCTACGGCTGCGCCGGGAGCTGTTCGACGCCATGGATGACGGTGAGTTCGAGGATGTGTTCGCGGAGATCCGCTCGCAGACGGGGCCGCGGAATCCGGACGGCTCCCTGAAGCGCGAAGGTGGAGCCTCGGCAGCGTGAAGGGGCGCTACCTGATCGACAAGTCCGCGCTGGCCCGCCTGGGCAAACCGGCGGTGCGGGCGCGGCTGGAAGCGCTGGACCGCGATGGGCTTCTGGCGGTGTGCGCTCCGACCGAGTACGAGGTTCTGTACTCGGCGCGCGGCAGGCCCGAGGCGCTACGGCTGCGCACCCTGCTTCGTGGGTTCGACTACCTGCCCTGCAACGACGAAGAGTTCGAGCGGGCGCTCGAGATCCAGGCCCTGGCCCTGAACGCCGGCTTTCACCGGGCGCTGTCGCTGGCCGACGTCCTCATCGCGGCAATCGCCGAGCGACATCGGGCCACGGTCCTGCACTACGACGGCGACTTCGACATGATCGCTTCGGTGAGTGGTCTGCAAGCCGAGTGGGTCGTGGAGCCAGGCACGGCCGATTGAGTCGGAAACGCGCACCGGAGCTCGCAGGCGTTGTGTAGCGTCCTTGGCGTCGGATCTTCTTGTACTTTGTCGAAAATCCCGTGCTGGGATGGCGCTGGGATGTGCCCACATATTCGCAGGTCAGAGTCGTTGTGGTGGAGTTCCGCTTCAACGTTTCGTACTTTCGGCGAAGGGTCGTCTGACCTGCGACGGAGTGGCTCCCGCGTGTGTGCCGAAGTGGGCCAGGGCGAAGCAGTAGGCGCCGCCGGAGTAGCAGACCTCGCTGGCCAGGAGCAGGTCGCCGATGCGCTCGCGGAACGATTCCAGTTCGGCGTCGGTGATGGTGGTGGCGTCGGCGATCGGGTGCCGGGCGAAGCGTTTGGCGTGCGGTCACCCCGGCCGCAGGACGCGTGCGCCGTTCCTTTCGAGGTGGCGCGGGTGGTCCGAGTCCTTCCTCGTGCCGTGGCCGGTCGTCTCGGGGTGTTGGAACGACATCGGTCATCTCTCCGGGTCCAGGTCGCTACGGTCGATCCAGGTGGGAGCGACGAAGACGTTGTCGTCGACGGGGGCTTCGGAGGCTTCCAGCAGGGACCAGGTGCGGGACTCTTCGACGAGATGCTCCCAGGGGGCGGTCCAGTCGAGTTCCCAGTCCAGGGCGGTGCCGCAGACGTCGTACGAGCGGCCGGCGTCCACCCGCCAGAACGGGGAGTAGAGGATCACCTGGGCGTGGTCGGCCAGGTCGTCGATGAGCGCGGTGAAGTGGGCCGAAGGCCAGCCGGGGCCGTCATCCGCAGTGGTGGCTCGTAGGCGCGCGGTGAGCGGGGGGACGACGGGGGTGCGGGCGCCGAGTTCGGTGAGGGCCCAACGGATGCCGACGGGCTCGGTCCAGTCCGGTGGGGTCGCCCGTTCCAGGCAGGCGCGGTAGGCGCGGCGCAGGGGCTCCACGGCATCGTCGATCTCCAGGTTCGCCAGGGCGATCGCCGCCCATTCCCTGACGGTGGGCTCGTCGTCGTCCAGGAGGGCGATCAGGGTGGGGCCGCAGCGGGGATCCGCGACCGCTTCGAAGACTTCGATGGCGGTCAGTCGGCCGAAGCGGCCCAGGGCGGGCAGTCCATCGGTGATCGGGAGGGTCGCGTCACGGCCGATGCCGATCAGCCGCGCGCGAGCGCCGTACGAGGCGTCGTCGTCACCGTCGAGCCGTTGGACGAGGGCCTCGATGGGGGAGGTCATGGTGCTGCCGGGTGGTCGCGGCGCCAGAAGGTGGGGAGCCACCAGATGAGGACCGAGCGGTCGTCGGGCCACGGGGTGTGTTCGTCCGCGTCCCAGTCCTCGAAGGAGTCGCGCGTCAGGTCGATGGGGCGCCACGCGGGATCGAGCGGCTCGTCCTCGGCCGGAGGGCGGACGTACTGACGTCCGTGCTGGTCGCAGGCGCCGAAGTCCTGGTAGTTGAGCTGGGCCTCGATCAGGGAGATCCTGTTCGCTCCGCCGGACATGGTCGGCCAGCGGAACTGGACCCCGTCGTCCTCCCAGAAGCAGACGGGGCAGATCTCGTAGGAGCCGGGCATGGCGTCGAGCACGCGTTGCCCGCAGCAGGGACAGGGGTAGGAGCCGCTCACCTGCGCAGTCTCGTTGCAGGTCCCGCCGTCGTGCCATGGATTTCTCTGCCTCGGCGTACCCGACCAGTCCGCAGTCAGTCCGCAGTCAGTCCGTAGGCATTCCGCTTCAAGGTCTGGGTGGATGCAATGGCGCTTCCCTGAGGTGGCCTTCCGGGCGCGGGCGGGTGCATTCGGCGGGGGAGGGCCTAGCCTGGGCGGGCGCGGGACGTGGGTGCGGCGGGCGGAGGGTGGACGTGGGGCCGGGGGAGCAGTGGGAATGGCCGGGTCGGAGCCTGCTCGGGGTGTTGTCCGCCCCCGCGCGGGCGGAATTGCTCGGGCTGGGTTCGGAGTTGACGCTCGGCTCCGGCGGCGTGCTGCTCACCGAGGGCGCCACCGATCGGCATCTGTACGTGATCCTCAGGGGGTTCGCCAAGGTCACCGCGACCGTCGAGAACGGGCAGGAGTCGCTGCTCGCCGTTCGGGTCGGCGGGGACAGCGTGGGCGAGATGGCCGCCCTCGACGGTGCGCCGCGGTCGGCCGGGGTGGTGGCCTGCGGGCCGTTGCGGGCGCGGGTGATCGGGCCCGGGGCCCTGCATGGGCTCATGCTGCGGCGGCCCGAGGTCGCGATGGCGCTGACCCGGATCGTGGCCGACCGGCTGCGCTGGGCCAACCGGCGGCGGCTGGAGTTCCGCGGGTATCCGGTCAAGGTGCGCCTCGCGCGGCTGCTGGTGGAGCTCGCCGTGGCGTACGGGCGGCCCGAGGCGGGTGGTGGCCATGTGATCGGCTTCCAGCTCACCCAGCCCGAACTCGCCGCGCTCACCGGCGCCGCGGAGACCACCGTGCACAAGGGGCTGCGCGAGCTGCGGGACGAGGGGCTGCTCGGCACCGGATACCGGACGACCACCGTGCACGACCTGGCCCGGCTCGCCCGGGTGGCCGAACTCGCCGAGCCCGTGGCGCCGCCCGCCCCGCGCCGGCCCCCGGGGTCAGCCGAGCAGGGGTCGTAACAGCAGGCACAGGCCGGCGGTGGTGCCCATCACCGCGGTGCACACCACGGCGGCGGTGACGCAGCGGTACTTCCGCAGGGCCACGGCGGAGAGGAAGCGGATCATCGCGTGCAGCTGCCGCTCGTCCTCGGCGGTGGTGGTGGACGGCGACGGGTCCGAGGCGGCGGCCAGTCGCACGAAGCTGTAGTCGTTGGGGCCGGTGGGCCGCCAGATGCGCGGCCGGAGGGCCAGCGCGAGCGAGGCCGCGCCGCCGAAGAGGCCGCAGGCGAAGAGCACCAGCAGCACCCCCGCCAGGGCGCCGAGCAGGCCGCCGCGCCGCCAGCCGTCGAGCGCCGCCTCGCTCCACGAGCCCGCCGTCCCCACGAGTGCCGCCTGTACGGCGGAGAGGATGCCGGCCTTGGCGTCGGCGTGCTGGTGCGTCGTCTGCAGGACGGTCAGCATCGTGCGCGGGGCGGGGCCGGGCGCGTCCTCGGCGGAGGCGGGCGCCGCCGTGCGTGCGGTGGGCGGGGTGGATGTCACGGAACCTCCAACGCGACTCGGATGGACTTCCATTGAGCCGCCCGCGCGCTGAGCGGACCAGGCACTTCTACGGGATCGGGCGACTACGCCGGATCCCGTATTTCCACGGGGTGCGAGTAGCTGGTTCCGGTGTACGACTGGCAGGGTGACCGGCGCTCCACGGGGGGTGGGCACTGGTCCGGGAGCGGCATGCCGCATCGCCCTGCATCTCGTAACTTCCTTGGTTCGCGAGTGAGTTGGAGGTGCGGCATGCTGTCCTTCCCGATGGCGCGGACGAGGAGGACGGGATGTCCGTAGGTGCGATGGGTGTGTTCGACAGGCGGCTCCTGCTCGCCGTCGACGCGCGAGGTTACGGCAGCGCGGACACCGCGCGACAGCGCGAGATCCAGACGGTGTTGCCCCGGCTCCTCTCCGAGGCCGCCGAGGCCGCCGGGCTCGACCGGGCCTCCTGGGTACGGCAGGCAGGCGGGGATTCCGAGTTCGCCGTGCTGCCGGCCGGCTCCGACGAGCAGGCGCTCGTCGAGCCGTTCATGCGCCGCCTCGACGCAGGGCTGCGGGCCCACAACCGCGACCGGGTGCCCGGCGCGCGGGTCGCGCTGCGCGCTGCCGTGCACTTCGGTCCGGCGTCCGAGGCCCCCAACGGCTTCGTGGGCCCCGGCCCCGTCGAGGTGTCCCGGATCCTGGAGAGCGACCCCCTGCGCCGGGCCCTCGCCGCGGCCCCGGACGCCGCGCTCGCCGTCGCGCTGACCGCGCCGGTCTTCACCGAGCTCGTCGCCCAGGGGTACACCAACTTCCGGCCGGAGGAGTTCCGCGAGGTCGTCGTCGGGGTACGACGTCCACGCGCTGGACCTCGGTGACCCCGGCCCCACCTCCGGCCCCACCTCCGTCTCGGCCTCCAACTCAACCGCCGGATCTGATTCCGTTTCTGACTCCGCTTCTGGTTCCGGATCCGACACCAGCACTGTCTCTGAATCTAATAAGGGCCTTGGGCAGCCCTCCGGTTCGGATTCCGCTTCTACGGCGGCCGCCGCAGGCCGAGGCGACTCGGTCACCACCAACCTGTACGGAACCGCCATCAACGGGAACGTCGTCTTCGGCATCTCCAAGTGAGTTGAGCGGACGGGGAGACGGGGTGCACACGTGAGATCCACGGACCGACCCACGGAGAACCACGGAAACAGTGGGGAAGGAGACGGGGTGTCCGGCGAACCCCGGCAGTTAGCCGACGAGGCGACGAACGGCGCCGCCGATCCGCGCCCCGCCCCCGAGCCGCCAGCGAGCCCGACCCCGCCGGCGACCCCGACCCCGACCCCGTCCACACCCCCATCCCCGTCACCCGCACGAGTGAATTCCGAAACGGATTCCCGGGCGGACTCCAGGGCGGATTCCGGAGCCGATCCCGGTTCCTCCGAGGGCGACTACCGCGTCTACAACAACTTCTACGGCCCGCAGTACCACGGCCGCGCCCACTTCGGCATCGCCACCGCCGAGCGGCCCGGGCGGGCCCGCGCCACCGGCCTCCTCGACGGCGACGAGATCGACGCGCTGCTGCGCTCGTACATCCGCCCCGACTGCTTCGACGACGCGGCCGGCGAGCTGTCCCGTACCGGCATCGTCGTCCTGACCGGCCCCCAGGGCACGGGCAAGCGCTCCGGTGCGGTCGCCCTGCTCCGGGAGACCGTCGGCCCCTCCGCCGACTACGTGGTGCTCTCGCCCGACATCGGCCTCGACCAGCTCGCGGAGCGGACCTTCGACGCGGGCGTCGGCTACGTCGTCCTCGACCGCACCGGAACCGCCGCCGCTGCGGGAGCCGCGGGAGCTGCCGGATCCGCCGGATCCGCCGCGACCCCCGCGGACGCCCCCGGACCGTCCTCCGACTTCGACTGGCGCCGCGTGCGCGACCAGCTGCGCCGCCACCGCGCCCATCTGGTGATCACCACCGTGCACGGCGTGGCCGGCCGCTCCCCCAAGGCCGTACGTCATCTGGCGTGGCGGCCCCCGGCCCTGGACAAGGTGGTACGGGCCCGGCTGGTCCAGGCCCGCGTCCCGCAGGAGGTGGTCGACCGCGCCGTGGCCGGCATCCCGCCCGGCTGCCCCATCGCGGTCGTCGCCGACGCGGCCCAGCGGATCGCGGCCGGCGCCGACCCCGACCAGGCGTGGAAGGAGCACAGCGGCAGCGCCCCGCAGGCGGTCCAGGAGTGGTTCGGCGCCGAGGAGGAGCGGAGCCTGCGCGAGATCGCCGAGGTCACCACCCTCGCCTTCGCCCCCGGCATCGGACGGCGCGCCTTCGAATCGCTCCAGGACCTCCTCGAACGGCTCCTCGGACCGGTCTACTTCACACCGGAAGCCGCGTACGGGACCGCGTACGGGACCGCGTCCGGGGCCGGGACCGGGGCCGGGGCCGGGGCCGCCGCCGACGGTGCGGCAGCCCCCGACGCCACGGGGCAGGCGGCCGCCCCCGAAGGCACCGACCCGCAGCAGCGCCGCCGCGCCCGCCCCGTGGACCGGCGCCGCTCGCTCTCCCGCAACGCCCTGATCACCACCGAGATGCAGGTCTACGGCGCGACCACCCGTGAGGTCATGGTCTTCGCCGACTCCGAGCTGCGCCGCTGGGTGCTACAGGCGCTGTGGCGCGATCACCCCACCGAATACTGGGACGCGGTCCGCCACTGGCTGGACGCGCTCGTCGACGCCGACCCCGACCCCGCCCTCCAGCTCTCCATCGCCTCCGGACTCACACTGCTCGGGCACATCGCCTTCGACGAGGTCGTGCAGAGCTACCTCGACCCGTGGGCGCGCGGGGAGAGCGGCGAGATCGGGCAGACCCTCGCGGTGTACGTGCTCTGGTACATGTGCCTGGAGGAGACCCAGGCGGCCGCCGCGCTCACCCTGGCCCGCACTTGGGCCCAGTCCCTCCACCCCACCCTGCGGGGCACCGCGCTGATCGCCTTCAGCGGCCAGCTCGGCGTCACCTTCCCCACCGACGCGGTGAAGTGGCTCTGGGCGGTGCTGCGCACCAGCGCCCTCGAAAAGCGGGAGGAACGCGAACACGGGCTGCGGGCCTGGGCGCAGCTGTTCCTGACGCTCGTCGACTGCCAGGAGGACGCCGGCATCGTGCTCGACGCCCTGGCGCACCGGATCAGGAAGGAACGGCGCACCCGGTCCGCCGCCTACTCGGCGACCGGCCTGCTCGTCCTCGAGACCACCCTCTGGATCTTCACCGCCACCGAGCGGCTCTCGGGCCGCCCCGCCGTCGCACGCTACGTCGCCGACCGGCCCGAGGAGGCCGACGTCGTCGCCGAGTTGTGGGCGGCGGTCCTCTGCTACCGGCCGCTGCGCCGCAGCGCCCTGTCCGCGCTGCTCGGCGCGGTCCGCGGCCTGCACGCCGTTACCTCCGACCCCACCGCTGCGGCCGCGCGACTCGGTCACGCCCTCGCCGCCGCGCTTCCGCAGGTCGAGCACCCCTTGCTGACGAGCGAGCTGGGCCGACTCGCGGTCTCCCGTCCCACCCGCACCACTGGTCCCACCCGCGCCACTGGTCCCGACTGCGTCGCGGCCCTGCTCGGCGCCTTGAACCGTGTGAAGGACACCGAACCACGATGACCACGATCCGCAGGACCTATCCCCTGGTCGAGGAGCGGGTGTTGGCACCCGCACCCCGCACCGGTCGCCGCTTCTGGAACCAACCGACCCGCTCGCACGACGAACTGCCCCGCGTCTCCGCCCACCAGGTCCTCGTCTACCGCACCGGGGACCAGTACCTCACCGACCACGGCGTCCGCGGGCCCGGCGACGAGACCGTCCTGAACGCCGGCTCGGTCACCGTCGTCGACTGCCGTACCGCCGTGCCGGTCACGGTCGGCACCGACGTACCGTCCGCCGAGACCGACGGCTTCACCGTCCAGGTCGCCTTCCACTGCACGGTCACCGACCCCGTGGCCGTCGTCCGCGAGGGCGTCGTCGACGTGGAGTCCCGGCTGCTCGGCTACCTCCGGGCGCTGCCCGGACTCACCGACGTCACCCAGGAATGGCCGCTCGAAGCGGGCAAGGAGGTGTCCCGGAGGCTGACCGCGCGCCTGATCTCGTACCTGGAGATGGAACCTCCGCGGATCGCCGGGCTCTCCGTCGGCGACCCGTACCTGACGGTGCTCACCCCGCAGGAGTTCGCCGACCAGCAGCGCCGCGCCGACGAGGAGCGGCGCGAACGCGAGCACGACCGCGTGAAGGAGGCGGTGCGCCGCGAGCGCGAGCAGATGGAGCACGAGCGCGAGAAGGAACGCAAGGCGATGGAAGCCGAGCGCAAGTCGCTCGAAATGCGGCACCAGCAGGAACTGGAAGACCTCAAGCGGTCCTACGCCCAGCGGACCGACGCCGAGGACCAGCACTACACCCACAACCTCAAGCGCAAGGACTTCGAGTTCGAGCGCACGGAGGCGCTCAAGGACCTCGAAGACTTCGGCACCGACCCCGCCAACACCGACGTCCTCGCCCAGCGCCGGGGCGAGATCGGGTACTCCGAGCTGTCCGAGCGGCAGCGCGAGAGCGACCGGGTGCGGCGCGAGCGGCAGCGCGAGGACGAGGAGCGCCACTGGGAGAACGCCGAACGGCGGCGCCACGCAGAGCGGGAGGACCTCCGCTACAGCCTGGAGCGCGAGGACCGCCACCGCGAGGTCGACCGCCAGGACCAGCGCGCCGCGCTCGACGCCGCCCGGGAGGAGCAGCGCGAGCAGCGGGCCGCGGACCGCGACGACCGGCTGCGGAAGCGTGCCGAGCAGCGCGAGGACGTGCTGGCCGACCGGGCCGAGCGGCGGCACCGGGCCGACCGGCGCGACAACGTCAACCAGGAACTGGGCCGCCAGATGATCAACCGCGGCCTCCTCGACAACGCGCCGCTCGACGCGCGTGCCTTCGTCGAGCGGCTCAGCACCGGACAGGGCCTCCTCGACCAGGATCCCCCCGCCGCCGCGCAGGTGGCCGGAGCCGCCGACACCCCGCAGCTGAAGGAGGGCACCGGCACGTCGTCCCGGGACCGTTCCGACGAGCGCCGCGGACGGTCCTACGGCCAGGAGGATCCGTACGGGAAGGGGGAGTACGGACGGGAGAACGGTCCGCGCGACGCCCGGCACGAAGACCCGTACGGGGACGACCGGTACGGGAACGACCGTTACGGCGAAGACCGTTACGGCGACGGGGGCGAGCGCTCCGACCGGTCCTCCCGCGCCGGCGGCACGGACCAGGACCGCGACGGAGCGGGCGACGGCGACGGCGCCCGCTCCGCGCGCCGACCCCTGATCGCCGACGACGACCTCGGTGAAGCGGGGAGGGAGGAGCGTGGCCGCTGACACCCCCGTACGCCCGCCCGACGAGGAGTACGACGCGTGGGCGGCCGAGCCCCGGCCCGCCCACCGCGCCCACCGCGCCCGGGGAGGCCGCAGCGGCAGCCCCGCCGCGCTCCTGCGCCGTCTGATCGGCATCCGCGAGGAGATCCTCGACCGCGAGAGCGCCGAGCGCGCCCGCTACACGTGGTACGGGGCCATCGTGCTCAACACCGCGCTGCTCGGCGGCGCCTCCATGGCCATGGCGATCTGCACGATCCGAGAGGGCACGCCGGTCGCGGTGGCCGTCGTGGTCGGCCTGGTGTGGGCGTGGATCGTGCTGGCCCTGGACAGCTGGCTGGTCTCCAGCACCCACGGCTACACCGGCGGTCGGGCGGTCCGCATGCTGGTGCCCCGGCTGTTCCTCTCCGTGGTGCTCGGGCTCACCATCGCCGAGCCGCTGTTGTTTCAGATCTTCGACCGGGAGATACGTCAGGAGATGGCGGTCAGCAGGGAGCGCGACCTCGCCGACTTCCGCGGCGACCTCACCGCCTGCAATCCCCTCGACGGCCAGGACACGACGGACCGCGACGAGTGCGGCGACTTCCATCTGACGGTGCCGGGAGCGCCGGCCTCGATCAAGGAGGACATCGCCGACAACACCGCGGCCACCGCCCGCCTCGACGGCCAGATCAAGACCTACAACGACACCCTCGGCGGGAAGCTGGAGACCGAGCGCCGCGAGTGCGCCAAGGACCGCTGGATCCGGCGCGGCAGCGGCTGGGACACCACCGAGACCTGTGAGCGCGCCCGCGCGGACACCGGCGCGTACAAGGACACGAGCAAGGTCGCCGAGTACGAGGCGAAGCGCGCCGAGCTCGTCGGCAAGGCCAACCTCCTGTCCGAGCAGTTGATCACGACCGGCACCGCCTACCGCACGGACGTCAAGGAGGCGATCGACGACAAGGTCGCCGAGAGGCAGAAGTCGCAAGCGCACGACGGGCTGCTGATGCGCGCCGACGCGCTGTCCACCGTGGCGTGGTCCGACGGTTTCGCGCTCTTCATGATGTTCCTGCTGCACGCCGTGCTGTTGCTGGTCGACGCCATGCCGGTGCTCGCCAAGCTGATGAGCGGCCCGTCCGAGTACGACCGCAGGCTCGGTGAGCGGCGCGAGGCCAACAAGCGCATCCACCTGGAGGACCAGGAGGCGCAGCGCCGGGTCGACGCCATCGACCACGAGGTCCGGCAGTACGCGGCCGAGGTGTGGGCCGAGGAGGACAAGGCCCGGCTGGGGCACGACCACTACAAGGCGCGCACCGAGCACGCCCGCATGGTCCGCGAGGAGCTCGACGCCCGCACCGCCCGGCTCCTGGGCGAGTGACGCCCGACGGTGACCGGTCACCCCGTCCGCCCCGGCGGTCGCGGTGACCGGTCACCGTCGCGTCCGGCCGGGACCGGCTCGTCCAACGTGGCGGGACGGCGGTGGGAGGATGCGGGAAACGGAGAGAGAGGCCGGGGCCGGATGGGGCGCAGGGAGCGGGAGGCGGTCGCCGGAGGAGAGCGGCTGTACGCGGCCGCGCAGGCGGTGGTCGGTGACCACCGGCAGGCCGTCGACGCGGTTCGGGAGGCCCTGAAGCCGATCCGCGACGCGGCGGCGGAGCAGGCTCTGGAAGCCATCCCCGTGGCCCGGCTGAAGGAGGTCACCGAGGGTCGCCTCAGACTCGGGGAGGTCGAGCGGAGCGGGCTGCGTTCGGTCGGGCAGGTGCTCGACGCCGGGTCGTACCGGCTGCGCCAGATTCCCGGTGTGGGGCAGCGGACCGCCGATCAGGTCATCGCGGCGGCCCGCCAGATCTCCGAAGCCGTGCGCGAGACCATCGCCGTCCACATCGACGTGGAGCGGCCGGAGCCCCGGACCACCGCGCTCGTCACGGCCCTGCACGTCCTGGTGGAGGCGGGCCCCGACGCGCAGCGCGCCCTCGACGCGGCCGCGGAGCTCGCGGAACGGCTCGGCCCGCTGCTCGCCGAGGCCAAGCCGGCCGCCGGGCGGCTGCGGATGCTGCTGGCGGGGCGGGCCAAGCGGGAGCGGGCGCTCGGCGCCGTCGCCGAGGTCCGCGGCCTGACCGAGGAGGCGGTGCAGGGGGCGGTGCCCGAGCTGCTCGCGCAGGCTTCGGTGGACCTGCTGCGCGGTCCTTCGACCGAGGTGGCGGCCTGGGTCGACTTCGAGCTGCGGTCCGCCGAGTACTACGGCCTCCTCGCGGAGATCGACGGCAGTAGTCCCGACGCGGCCGCCGTCGAAGGGTTCCTGCCCGACGAGGTCGCCGAGCGGGTCCGCCGCCAGCTGCTCGACGACACGCACCGCAGGGTGTCGCTCCGCGGTTACCAGTCCTTCGGGGCGCGGTTCGCCCTGGCGCAGCGCAAGGTGATCCTCGGGGACGAGATGGGGCTCGGGAAGACCATCCAGGCCATCGCCGTCCTGTCCCACCTCGCTGCCGAAGGCCAGAGCCACTTCGTGGTCGTCTGCCCGGCCAGCGTCCTGATCAACTGGACGCGTGAGATCGAGGCCCGCAGCACGTTGCGCGTGATGTGCCTGCACGGCCCGGACCGGTTGGAGGCCTTCGCCGACTGGAAGGGCCGGGGCGGGGTGGCGGTGACCACCTTCGACGCCTTGCGCGGGTTTCCCGCGCCCGGAGGCGGCGAGATCGGGATGTTGGTCGTGGACGAGGCGCACTACGTGAAGAACCCGAAGACCCGGCGGGCCCAGGCCGTGACCGAATGGTCCGGGCGCTGCGACCGGGTCCTGTTCATGACCGGGACGCCGATGGAGAACCGGGTCGCCGAGTTCCGCAGCCTGGTGAACATCCTCCGGCCCGACCTGGCCGCGGCCGGTGACCGGGACGGCGTGGCCGGCTCCAAGGCCTTCCGCAAGGCCGTCGCCCCGGTCTATCTGCGCCGCAACCAGCAGGACGTCCTGACCGAACTGCCCGCGCTCCAGCACACGGACGAGTGGGAGGAGTTGAGCGCCTCCGACGAGTCCGCCTACCGCGAGGCGGTGCGCTCCGGCAACTTCATGGCGATGCGCAGGGCGGCGTACGCGCACCCCGAGAGGTCGGCGAAGCTGAACCGGCTGCGCGAGATCGTCGAGGACGCCGCCGAGAACGGGCTGAAGGTGGTCGTGTTCTCCAACTTCCGGCAGGTGCTGGGGGTGGTGAAGGACTCCCTGGAGGCGGCGCCGGGTCCCGTCGGCGGCCGGGTGTTCGGTCCGCTCTCGGGGAGCGTGCCGCCCGCCCGCCGCCAGCAGGTGGTGGACGAGTTCGCCGCCGCGCCGGGGCACGCGGTGCTGGTGGCGCAGATCGAGGCGGCGGGAGTGGGGCTCAACGTGCAGGCCGCCTCCGTCGTGATCATCTGCGAGCCCCAGGTCAAGCCGACCGTCGAGAACCAGGCGGTGGCGCGGGCCCACCGGATGGGGCAGGTGCGTCCGGTCCGGGTGCACCGGCTGCTCGCCACGCGCGGAGTGGACGAGCGGATGGTGCGGATGCTGAAGAACAAGAGCCGCCTGTTCGACGCGTACGCACGGCGCAGTGCCGTCGCCGAGTCCACGCCGGACGCGGTCGACGTGTCGGACGTCGCGATGGCCCGCCAGATCGTCGAGGAGGAGCAGGCGCGGCTGGGCACGGTCGGTCGGCTGGGCACGGTCGGCCGGCAGGGCGTCGGACCGGCGTGAGCGGGCGAGATTGTCTTGCGGTGCAAGGAAATCGGGCGATTGTCTTGCGGTGCAAGGGAATCGGTGACTATCTTGTACCGCATGACAAAGGAGCCGAACGCGACCGCCGACCAACGGCGCAGCCAGCTCCTGCGCGGAGTGCTTGACCTCTGCCTGCTGTCCCTCATCGCCGAACGGCCCAGGTACGGCTTCGAGTTCGCCGAGGCGCTCGCCGATCACGGGCTCGACCTCGTCAGCGAAGGCAGCATCTATCCGCTGCTCGCACGGATGGAACGGGCGGGGCTCATCTCCTCGTACCGTGCCCCGTCCCCCAGCGGCGGCGCCCCGCGCAAGTACTACCGACCGACCGAGGCCGGGCACGCCGAGCTGACCGGGGGGCGGGCCGACTGGCAGGCCTTCGCCGGGCCCGTCGGTCGGATCCTGAGCGCCGGTACGCACTCCACGGGGGAAGCCACACCATGACCAACGAGCAGATACTCGCGGCCTGCCGCAGCAACTGGGAGTACCGCGGCGTCGGCGAAGCCGCCGCGCGGGAGATGCTCGACGAGCTCTCCGCGCACCTGGAGGACGCGGAGGCCGCCGGTCGCACCGCGCAGGACGTCGTCGGTCCGGACGTACGGGCCTTCGCCGCGGCCTGGGCGCGCGAGCGCGCCCCGTTCGCCCAGCGGGCCCTGCGCACGACGGCCATCGCCTGCTTCATCCTCGGTATCCTGCCGGTCTTCTCGCACCTGATCCGGTGGACCGCCCACCTGGCCGTGACCGCCGACTACCTCGCCTTCTGGGCGGCCATCGGCTCGATCACGGTCGCCTGGGAGCTGCGACGGGGCAGCATGCCCATGCACCAGCACTGGCTGCTCTCCTTCGCCGTCGGTCTGCCCGTGATGGTCCTCACCAAGTGGCTGACCGGAGACGGGGTGCTGTTCACGCTCCCGCTGTGGGTCGCGACGTTGCTGCTGCTGCCCGGGCTGCCGTACGCGTTCGCCGACGTGCGGGCCCGCCGGAAGGCCAAGGGCGGCGCAACCCAGCCGTGCTGACGACGGTGTGACGGTACGTCCGAGCCCGCGGCCGTTCCGCGCACCCATCCACCGGGGCCGCGGCCATAGCCATCGCGACCGCCGGCACGCTCACGCCGTATCGCCGCCGGTCACAGGCCGCGGACCGCAGCGACCGTGAACGTGGTGGGGGTGCCCGAGTCCGGGGACATGGGGCCGCCCTGGTCGAACTGGGAGCGGACCACGAGCGTGCGGCCCGGGGTGTGCGCGAGGGTCGTGGGGATCTGTAGGGACGGGTCCGTGATCGTGCGGGTCAGGCGGGCGCGGGTGCCGTCCGCGCAGACCTGCCAGCGGGTCAGCGTGTTGGTGACGTTGTGCGCCACGCGCAGGGTGCCGTCGGGGGAGAGGTCGAGGCCGTCGGCGGCCTTCAGGTCGCCGCCGTCGAGGTCGACGCGGCGGACGGCGCCGGTGCGCAGGTCCACGCGGTAGAGGTCGCCCTCCGGCATGTCGACGGTGAGGAGGTAGCGGCCGGTCCGGTCGGCGACGATGCCGTTGAGGCTGAAGCCGCCCGCCGGCCGGGGGCGCAGGGCCGCGGAGAGGTCGTAGGCCTCGGTCAGGGTGCCGCTCCCGGCGGCCAGCTGCTCGGGGGTCACCCGGTAGATCACGCCGCGGATGCTGTCCGTGAGGTAGGCCGTGCCGTCCGGGGTGAGGGCCAGGTCGTTGACGAAGCGGGCGGGGGTTCCGGCGCCCCGAGCCACCTCGAAATGGGCCAGGCGGGCCCCGCTGGTGGTGTCGTAGACCGCCACGCCCGCGGTGGAGTCGGTGACCCACAGGCGGCCGAGCGCGTCGACGCGCAGACCGTTCGCCGTGCGGCGGCCGTCGGTGCCGGAGGGCAGGAACACCTCGGCCTCGGGCCGGCCGGGGCGGGCCCGGTAGACGGTGCCGTCCGCGTACGAGCCGACGTAGACGGTGTGGGTGCGGGGATCGGTGGCGATGCCCTCCGGATAGACCTTCCCACCGGGCAGGGCGAAGGCCGTGGATATCCGGGCGTCGCCCGCCGGGGCGTGCGCCTGCGCCGGGGCCGCTCCCAGCGTGAGGGTCACGGCCACGGCGGCCGCCAGGGCCGCGGTCGCGGCGGGGGCCAGGGCAGGAGTCAGGGCGGCGGGCAGGGCGGCGAGAAGGAACGACTTCGTCTTCACGTGTGTCCTCTAGTGAGTAGGTGAAGGCGAATGTATGTTAGAGCTCTAATGCTTGCAAGGCTGGTCGTAAGATGCGGACATGACCTCCATGGCCCCCGAGGAGCGGATCGGCTCTCACCTCAAGCGTGCTGAGCAGGCGCTCCTCGCGGCGAAGAACACGGCGTGCAAGCCGGCCGCAGTAACGGTTCCGCAGTACGCCGCGCTGCTGTGGCTGGCCGAGAAGCCCGGCCTTTCGGCCGCTGCGCTCGCCCGCCTGTGCGGGGTGACGCCGCCGACCATGAACACCGTGCTGAAGAACCTCCAGGAGCGCGGGCTCATCGAGCGGACCCCGCACGAATGGCACCGCAACGTGCTGGAGACCCGGCTCACGGACGAGGGGCGTGCGGCGATGGAGCTGGCGGACTCCGGCGCGGTGCGGGTGGAGCGAGCGCTCGCCGCCGCATTCACCCGCGAGGAGCGGGAGCTGCTGATCCAGCTGCTCGGGCGGTGCGCGGAGGCGCTCGAAGCCCAGCGCTGAGACGGCCGGCCGACCGGGATCCCCGGCAGGATTTTGCTCCGTCTTGGAACTGTGCTGGGGTTCCGTACATCAGAACTAGGGGCGGCCCGACCGGCACGACGCCCCCTCGGGGATGCCCAGCCGTTCTGCCCTCGGGGGCAGCATGACCGTTCGGAGCGAAGTCCGTGCACCAGTACCCGCAGCGCCCGCGGCCTGATGAACAGCCGCACCAGGAGTACCCGCCCCAGGAGCAGTACCGGGGGCACCAGGACTTCCCCGGATACCCGGGCCCGGCGCAGCAGCACCAGCCGTACGGCGAGCAGCCCACCTCCCCCCGGCCCCCGGAGCCGAAGCGCTCCCGGCGCCGAATATGGATCGGCGCGGGGGTCGCCCTCGCGCTCCTGCTCGGCGGCGGCGGGTTCGCGTCCTGGAAGCTCGACTGGTTCTCCGGCAACGGCGAGGAGGTGAGCTTCGGGAAGAACACCCCGCCCCCGGCCACGGGCAAAGCGGACCCGAGCGCCCCGGCGACCGCCGCCACGCCCTCCGGCGACCCGGACGTCCTCATGCCGGCAGGCCCCAAGTCCGGCTTCAAGCAGACCACCAAGCTCGACGACGGCACGATCATCGCCAAGACCCGCCTCGCCGGCGCGAAGTCCGGCTTCGAGGGCGACGTATGGGTGTGGGCGCCCAAGGAGTACGACGACCCCAAGTACGCCAAGAGCGGCTTCCCGGTCCTCATCGCGCTCCCCGGCGGCAACGGCTTCCCGGACAACTACTGGTCCGACCGCAGCCTCGGCCTCCAGAAGGCCATCAGCGACGGCGCCAAGGCCGGCACCAGCCTGCCGTTCGTCGTGATCATGCCGGTGCTCAACCCGGACGCCAAGTACTACTACGACGGCTCCGACATCCCCGGCCAGGCCAAGATGGGCACGTGGATCGCCGAGGACGTACCGGACTTCGTCAAGGCCAACTTCCGTACCTACAAGTCCCGTGACGGCTGGGCCTTCATGGGCTCCTCCTCCGGCGCCTTCGTCGGCATGAAGACCGTCCTACAGCACCCGGACCGGTTCAAGGCCGTGATCGCCAGCGGCGGCGAGATCGTCCCGGACTCCCCGCTCTGGAAGGGCCACCAGGCCGAGATGGACGCGAACAACCCGGAGAAGCTCGCCCAGAAGCTGATCGACACCAAGGGTCCCGAGGTCTACATCAACTTCCAGATCGGCACCAAGGAGAGCGGGAAGGAGCGGATGACGAAGTTCCAGCAGCAGTACGGCAAGGGACCGGTCAAGATGACCATCCGCGACATCCAGAACGGCGAGCACAACGGCTGGCACTACGTCCGGGGCATGAAGGAAGGCTCCCTGGAGTGGGTCAGCAAGGTCCTGAAGGGGCCCAAGCCCGAAGCCGGCTGACCTGCCCGGCCGTGCCGGAGCCGCCCGTCCCGACCGGCCGCGTGGTGCTCGCCACGTCACCCCCGTCCCAGGCAACCCATCCCGTCGTTCATACCTCTGTAAAGGGTGTAAGGGGGACCGATCGGTCCGGCCCGCGCTCCTGGTGGGCGCCGGAGAAGGAACGGGACAAAAACCGTGCAGCATGACCAGCAAGGCGACGGCAGCCCCATGACCGAGGGCGGCCGTCGCCCCCACCGCCTGCGCATGATCCTGATCAGCGGCGGGCTCGCGCTCACCCTCGCCGGAGGCGGAGCCGCGGCGTACAAGTTCGGCCTCTTCTCGGACATAGGGGATCCGGTCTCCTTCGGAAAGGTCCAGGAGAAGGCCGGCGCGGCCGCCGAGCTGCCGCCCGAAGTGCAGATGCCGACCGGGCCGAAGGCCTCGTTCGTCCGCACCTCCCGGCTGCCGGACGGCACCCAGATCGGCCGCACCACCCTCACCGGCAAGAAGTCCGGCTTCACGGGTGACGTGTGGGTGTGGGTGCCCAAGGAGTACGACGACCCCAAGTACGCCAAGAGCGGCTTCCCGGTCCTGATCTCCCTGCCGGGCGGCCGCGGCTACCCCACCAATTACTGGGGCACGGGTCCCGGCCTCGGACTCCAGAAGGCCGTGAGCGACGGGGCCAAGGCCGGTACCAGCCTGCCCTTCATCTTGATCATGCCGGTGCACAACGCGGACACCAAGCACCACTTCGACGCCTCGGACATCCCCGGCCAGCCCAAGATGGGCACCTGGATGGTCGAAGACATCCCGGATTTCACGAAGGCCAATTTCCGGACCTTCACCTCCCGCGACGGCTGGGCCTTCATGGGCTCCTCCGCGGGCGGATTCGGCGCCTTCAAGCACGTCCTCAAGCATCCCGACCGGTTCAAGGCGGCCATCGCGAGCGGGGTCGACATCGTCCCCGACTCCCCGCTGTGGCAGGGGAACAAGCAGGCCATGGACGCCGACAACCCGGAGAAGCTCGCCGCGAAGCTGATCGCGGCGGGCGGTCCGGACGTCTACATCAACTTCCAGATCGGCACCGCGGAGAGCGGCCGCGACAAGGCCGAGAAGTTCATGAACGACTTCGGGAAGGGCCCCGTGCACACCTCGCTCCAGGTGATCCAGGATGGTGAGCACAACGGAAAGTCGTACGTGCGCGGCATGAGGGAGGGCTGCCTGGAGTGGATCAGCAAGGTGATGAAGGCACCGACACCCGATCCCGGCGTGCGATGAGCACGGTGGTGAAGGGGGCGTCGGCGGCCGCGGCGGCGGGGGCCCTGGCGGTGTTCGCCGTCGCGTTCCTCAAGGCGCCCGGCGAGCGCCCGGTGCTCCCCTTCCCCACCGTCGGAGTGCTCATGGCGGGCGGCGAGCACTGGTGCACGGCGAGCGTCGTCGACAGCCCCGGGGGCAACGTCGTCGCCACCGCCGCGCACTGCGTGGCCCCCGCGGGCGAGGACGGGCAGCCGGGCGAGGTGGCCCACGACGGGCTGGCCATCGGCGAGCTCTCCTTCGCCCCGGCCTTCTCCGGCGAGGGCGCCGGCACCCAGCCGCTGGGCGTCTGGAAGGTCAAGTCGATCCACGTGGACGACCGCTGGACGAAATGGGGCGAGGACACCGCCGACTTCGCCTTCCTCACCATCGAGCCGGACGAGGACGGACGCAGCATCCAGGACGCGGTCGGCGGCGGCGCCGAGGCCCCGAAGCCCGAGTGGACCTCGGGGTACGAGCGGGACGTGACCGTCGTCGGCTACCCGGAGTCCGAGCACAACCCGCAGAACAAGCCCGTCTCCTGCACCACCCAGACCCGCCACGACGAGGACGACCCCGACATGCTCTACATGAGCTGCGCCGGGTTCTGGACGGGGACCAGCGGCAGCCCCTGGATCGCGGACCGGGGCGGGCCGGACCGGGCCGGGCACCTGATCGGGGTACTGAGCGGCGGGGACACGGACGTGGACTCCACGGCCGCGCTGTTCGACGAGCACGCCAAGGCCCTGTTCGAGGCGGCCGCGCGGGGCTGAGCGCGCCCGCACCGCCCCTGCTGCCGCTACTTCTTCCGCTCGGTACTGACGATCACGCCCACCGCCGCCACGACGATCGCACCGCCGACCAGGATCGGCCAGGTCAGGGCCTCGTCGAGGATCAGCGTGCCGAGCGCCACGGCGACGACCGGATTGACGTACGCGTACGTGGACACCAGCGACAGCGGCGCGGCCTGGAGCAGCCACACGTACGCCGTGAAACCGACGAGCGAGCCGACGACCGTCAGATAGCCGAGGGCCAGCCAGGAGGCGGTGGAGAACGCCGCCGGGTCCAGGCCGTGCTGCTCGCCGCGCACCAGGCCGACGACCACGGCGCCGGCCCCGCCCACGAACATCTGGTAGGCGCTGCCCGTGAGGGGGTTGTCCGGCAGCTTCAGCCGCGGCGCCGAGAACGAGCCCAGCGACCACAGGACCGAAGCCGCCAGGACCATCAGCACCCCCGACAGCCGCACCGAGCCGCTGAGCCCCGGGCTGGTCAGCACCGCGAGCCCGCACAGACCCACCAGCACCCCGGCCAGGGTGCGCAGCGGGGGCCGGTCCCCGCTGCTCGCCCGGAGTACCACCACCCACATCGGCACCGCCGCCACCAGCAGCGCGGCGAGGCCCGACGGCACCGAGGTCTCGGCGAGGACCACCAGCCCGTTCCCGCCGAGCACCAGCAGCAGCCCGACCAGGGCCGCCGAGGCGAGCTGCGCGCGGGTGGCCCGCAGCGCGGCCGGACCGTACCGCCAGGCGACGACGGCGGACAGCAGCAGGCCGGCGGTGATGAACCGGGCTCCGGCGGAGAGGAAGGGCGGCATGGTCTCGACGACGATCCGGATGCCGAGGTAGGTCGAGCCCCAGACCACGTAGACGAGGGCGAGGGCGGCCCAGACCGCGCCCGAGATCCTGCTACGGGGGGTGGTGGCCGGCCCGGCGGCCTTGCCGTCGACCGGTGTTGAGGTGCTCATGCCCGGATCCTAAGGTCGTTGGCCCATGCACGCTTCCGGATATCTCACCCCTTGAGCAGGTCGTTCAGCTCGCCGTAGGGGAGGGAGTGCGCGAGTGCTCCGTAGGTGCCCTCCGAGATCAGCTCTTCGGCGGCACGGCGGACCACGGCGTACGCGGCCTCGGCGACCCAGGAGCCGAGGCTGACGCGGGAGACGCCGAGGGCGCCGAGGGCGGCGACGGTCGGGGCGTCCGGACCGAGCAGGACGTTGAGGGGCGCGTCGATGCCCTTGGCGAGCTCGGCGACGGTGTCCGGGTCGAGGACGCCGGGCACGAAGACGCCGGTGGCTCCCGCCCGCAGGTACGCGGCGGCGCGGGCGAGGGTGTCGTCCAGGCGGGTGGCGTCCTCGCCGAAGCCCCGCAGGTAGGTGTCGATGCGGGCGTTGATGTAGAGCGGGACCCCGGCGGCGTCGGCCGCGGCGCGGGCCGCGGCCAGGCGCTCGATCTGCTCGGCGGGGTCGCGGTGACCGTCCTCGATGTTGATGCCGACCGCGCCGGCGGCGAGCACCCCGGTCACGGTCTCGCCCACGGCGGCCGCGTCGGCGCCGAAGCCGCCCTCGATGTCGGCCGTGACCGGCACGGGGACGGCGGCGACCACGCGGGCGATGAGGTCGAGGGCCCGGTCCCGGGCGAGCGCGTCGCCGTCGGGGGACCCGAGGGACCAGGCGACGCCGGCGCTGGTGGTGGCGACGGCGGGGGCGCCGGCGGCCGCGACGATGCGGGCGCTTGCCACGTCCCAGGCGTTGGCGAGGGCGAGCGGGGCGGCGGGGGTGTGCAGGGCCGCGAACGCGGCGGCCTTGGCGGCGAGATCAACATGGGTGGTCATGGGGTCAGTTCACCAGACCGGGCGCGTCCGGGCTCGCGGAATTCCGACATGGACGCGGGGCCGGGCGGGGCTGGGCGGGATCGGGCGGGGCGACGCGGATGCCGCCCTGCCGGATGGCCCGTCCACCCGCCACCCGCAGCCCGTCCGCCCGCCGCCTGTTCGCCCGCAGCCCGTCCGCCTGCCGTCTGTCCGCCCGCCGCCTATCCGCCTGCCGCCTGTTCGCCCGCAGCCCGTCCGCCTGCCGTCTGTCCGCCCGCCGCCTATCCGCCTGCCGCCTGTTCGCCCGCAGCCCGTCCGCCGGCCGCCTATCCGCCCGCGCCGCACAGGGGGATTACCGCGGTGCGGCCCTGTAGGGGATCCCCGGGGGCCGACGGGCCCACCGCGGCCCAACAGGCCGCCGCGGTCGGCTCCACGGAGAGCCCGCGGCGGGCCAGGTCCTGCTGGGCCTCGTGCAGCCGGTCGTCCGGGACGGTCAGCACGGTGCCGCCGGACTTGCGCACCGCCGCCAGGATCTGGCGGGCGCGGGGCGGCGCCGGGATCGCGATCCCCTCGGCCAGGGTCGGCCGCTGTTCCACCGGAGAGGCTTCCTCGGCGCCCGCCGCGAAGGCCTGCGCCAGCGGGGACACCGCCTCCGCCTGGACCGCGATCAGGACGGGCGGCTTGACCCCGCGCCGCGCCAGTTCCTCCACGGCCAGGGCGGCCCCGAGCAGCAGGGTGCCGTTGCCCACGGGGACCACCAGGGCCTCCGGGAGCCGGCCGCCCAGCTCCTCCCACACCTCGTACACGTACGTCTTGGTCCCGTGCAGGAAGTACGGGTTGAACACGTGGCTCGCGTAGAAGACCCCGGGCGCGTCCGCCGCCGCCCGGGCGGCCTCCGCGGCGTCCTCGCGGCCACCGGGGATCACGCGGACGGCCGCGCCGTGCGCCCGCATCCGTGCCGTCTTCTTCTCCGACGTGCCCTCGGGTACGAAGACTTCGCAGGTCAGTCCGGCCCGTGCGCAGTACGCGGCCACCGCCGTACCGGCGTTGCCACTGCTGTCCGCCACGACCCGCTGCGGCGCGAGCCGTCGGGCGAGCTCCGCGAGCATCACCGCGCCCCGGTCCTTGAACGACCGCGTGGGCATCAGGAAGTCGAGCTTGGCGTGGATCCGTTCCGCCAGCGGGACGAGCGGAGTGTGCCCCTCGGCCAGCGATACGGAGAACGCCCCGGGCAGCGGCAGCACGGCCCCGTACCGCCACAGCGAATTCGGTCCCGCGGCCGGTTCCAGTACTGCGGCCGGGTCCGGGGTGAAATCGAGGTCCCAGGGTCCGCCGCAGACCGGGCACGCCCACGGGGCGGTCCGGACGTCTGCGCGGGTGCCGTCCTCGGAACAGATGTAGCCGGGGAGTGCGTGCGTCATGTGGGGAACACCTTTGCTCGGTCATGGCCGGTGTACAGCAAGGATGCTACGCGCCGATGATCATCATCGGGTCGGTGATTCGCGCCGTTGCGCGGGAGCCGCGGGCGCCGACCGGGCCGTGCGCGAGGTGTGGGGGCGACCGACCCGCCGGACGCCCCGCTGCGTACTATTTCGCGCATTCGTTCGCGCCTTCCGCGGCGCGCCCGGCCATGCCGCCCCGCCATGCCGCCCTGCGATGTCGTCCTGCGACGGCACCCTGCGATGGAGTCCGCCCCGTGAGCACCCCGCCGAGTCCTCCTCCCGGACCGGGCCACTCCTGGCCCCCGCCGCCGCCGCACCAGGGCTGGGGCTGGGGTCCGCCGCCGGGTTACGGGCAGCAGCCGCCGGCACTCAACGGCTTCGCCCTGGCCTCGTTGCTGTCCGGGCTGCTGTGCTTCCCGCCGCTCGGCGTGGCGTTCGGCATCGCGGCCCTCGTGCAGATCGCGAAGCGGGGGGACCGGGGCAAGGCCCTGGCGATCGTGGGCCTGGTGGTGTCCGTGGTGATGACCGGCGCACTGGTCTTCACCGCCGGGCGGGTCCTGAGCGCCGCAGGCGACCGGCTCCCGTCGCTGAGCGAGTACGCCGACGTCGAGGGCGATCTCACGGACCTCGGCGACCTGCGGGCGGGCGACTGCTTCAACGTCCCCGGCGGGGACCTGATCGACGAGCGGCCCGTGACGTACCGGATCGACTGCGCGCGGGTGCACCACGGTGAGGTCACCGCGTCGAAGACGCTGGACGTGCCGGGGGCTCCCGAGTCGCGCGAGGCCGACCGTGCGTCCGAGGACGCGTGCTGGAAGGCCCAGGACGAGTACGCGATGGACACGTGGGCGCTGCCCGAGTACGCGGAGATGTTCTACTACGCGCCCTCGCGCCGGTCCTGGCGCGAGGGGGACCGGACGCTGCTCTGCGTGATCGGTACGACCGAGGAGGAGTGGCGGGGCAGCCTGCGCAAGGACGCCGGAATGCTGGGGCCCGAGCAGGTGGCCTTCCTCCGGGCCGCCAACGCCGCCGAGTTCGTCATGAGCCGGCCTCCCGACAGCGATGTGGAGGACGTGTTGCCCGAGTACCAGGCGTGGGCGCGCGAGGTGCACGCGGCCCTGGGCGTCGAGGCGAAGTTCCTCCAGGGGGAAGGGGCCGGGGCGGGACGGGAGAAGGCCGTTCCGGCGCAGCTGGCGGAAGTGGAGGCGGCGCGTGCGCAGTGGCAGCGCGCCTCGCAGGCCGGGTCGCCGGAGGAGTTCGACGAGCAGTGGGACCGGGCGCGGGCCGCGATGTCCCTGGAGACGGAGCGGGCGCTGCGCGGTGCGTACGGGCTTTCGACGGTGGTTCCGCAGTGGATGTGGGACAGCCAGAGCGGCCCGGGGGACCCGGACGGCGGGACCGACGGGGGGCCCTCGTCGGAGTCGGTGTGACGTCGCACGAGTAACGCAGGGTAACGGGTTTGAGTGACCTGGCTTCATCACTTCGAGTGAAACTCTGGCCCTTGCTTGCGGTCTTCAACCGTCGGTTGCCAGGGTGTAGCTGTCTGTCAACCTGATGGGAGTGGCCAGTGACTTTCGGTGAGCAGCCGGCCTATCTGCGCGTGGCCGGGGATCTGCGACGGAAGATCGTCGACGGTTCTCTGCCCCCGCACGCCCGGCTCCCCTCTCAGGCACGCATCCGCGAGGAGTACGGGGTCTCCGACACCGTGGCCCTGGAGGCGCGCAAGGTCCTCATGGCGGAGGGGCTGGTCGAGGGCCGGTCCGGATCCGGCACGTACGTACGGGAACAGCCGGTCCCGCGGCGGGTCGCCCGCGCCGGCTACCGCACGGGCGGTGCCTCGACGCCGTTCCGGCAGGAGCAGGCCGACGCCGAGGCGCGCGGCACGTGGGAGTCGAGCAGCGAGCAGACGGGCGCGCCCGCGGAGATCGCGAAGCGGCTCGGCATCGAGCCGGGCGAGCGCGTGATGCGGACGCGGTACGTCTTCCGCGACGCGGGGGAGGCGATGATGCTGTCGACCTCCTGGGAACCGCTGGCCGTGACCGGCCGGACCCCTGTGATGCTGCCGGAGGAAGGGCCGCTGGGCGGCTCCGGAGTGGTCGACCGGATGGCCGCGATCGACGTCGTCGTGGACAACGTGGTCGAGGAGGTCGGCGCACGGCCCGGTCTGGCGGAGGAGAACCTGCTCCTCGGCGGGGTGCCGGGGCACGTGGTGCTGGTGATCGGCCGCACCTACTACGCCTCCGGCCGCGCCGTGGAGACGGCCGACGTGGTGGTCCCGGCGGACCGCTACCGCCTGGCGTACCACCTCCCGGTGCGCTAGTCGTGTCCGCAAAGACCCGCCTGCCCCGCGACGCCCGGCACCGCACCTCATCCCCAGACTCCGTCCGGGGGCCCCGGGTCGCGATGCTTCCCCTCGGCCCTGCGCGCCCGGGGAGACCCCGTGGCGCCGGACGCCGCGGGCCTTGCCGACGCCACTGTGACGACAGGACCTAGCGGCTCCGCAGCAGTGTGAACCCCCGGGCGCCGCTCGGGGGTTCGAGTGCCGCCCGGTGCAACGCCCGCGACCCGGCGGATTTCGGCGCGATGGTGGACGCCCGCGCCCACCCGCTCCCCGCCGTCCCCGGACCGTTCGGTCCGCATGTCGGGACCCCCGCCTCCCGCGCCCCGGCCGGCAGCGCTCCGGACGCTCCGCCGCTCCCTCGGCGCCACCTGCGCGGATGCCCGCCGTACGGCGGCGCGGCGACCCCGCCCGGGCCTCCTGCGCGCCCCGTTCGGACCGGCGCGCACGGCCCGCTCGTACGCATGGCCGGATGCGTACGCCCGTGAGGTACCTCTTCGTGAAAAACCGTATCCGCTCCGTAAAGGTCGGGCGTAAGCTCGGGCATATGCGCAATGCGGTTTCCCGGACAGATACGTCGGCGGAGGGTGAAACGCAATGAACGACAGCGGGGCCCTGCTTCCGTGGCTGGTCATACGCGAGGACGACAACGGCAACCGCTACCGGGTGGGTCGGTACGCCACCCGGGCCGAGGCCCAGAAGGTCGCCGACAGCCTCGAAGACCGAGGACACAAGCAGCTCTACTGGGTCGAGCGGATCGGTCAGACCGCCACGATGAACTGAGCGTCGCAGCGCCCCGCGACGCTGGCATAGGCTCCGCCCATGACGGTACGAGTGGTCGTGGGCGGAGCCCTTTGTCATGAGGGTCGCCTGCTGGCCGCCCGCCGCAGCGCACCCCCCGAGCTCGCCGGACGCTGGGAGCTGCCGGGCGGCAAGGCCGAACCGGGTGAGTCCGTCCCCGACGCGCTGGTGCGCGAACTGCGCGAGGAGCTCGGCGTGGAGGCCGAGCCGCTGGAGCGGATCCCGGGCGAGTGGCCACTGCGCCCCGGGCTCGTCCTGCACGTGTGGACGGCCCGGCTGCTGTCCGGAGTGCCCGCCCCGCTGGAGGACCACGACGAGCTGCGCTGGCTCGGGCCGGAAGAGCTGGAATCGGTGGACTGGCTGGACCAGGACCGGCCCGCGGTGGCCGAGGCCGGACGCCGGCTGCGCCACGGCGGCGGCGGGGGCGCGTGACGCTCGCGGTCTAGGCCGTCTGCGCCACAGTGCGCCGGTGGGCGGGGATCGAGTGGTACGACGCCCCAAATATCGGGTATGTCGCTATTAATCCCTATCTCGTCCCCCTTTCGTCCCCGACGAACCGGACTGGGGTCGCTGCTGGCCCGGGAAGTGATCGGCGTGATCGACACAGACGGTGAGTGCGCCGAGTGGGCCTTCCCCGCCGAGCCCGGTGCCGTCCGCACTGCCCGCCACGCCGTCCGCGGCACCTTGCACGACTGGGGCCTGGAGGCCGTCGGCGATGTGACCGTCCTGCTGGTCAGCGAGCTCGTCACCAATTCCCTGCGCTACGCCTCCGGCCCCATCGGAGTCCGTTTGGAACGGCGCAATCCAGCCGCCGGCAGCCCCGCGGGCGGCCCCGCGCTGCTCGTGGAGGTTTCAGATCCGCTTCCGGATCCGCCCCGCGAACGGGTCGCCGATCACGACGACGAGGGGGGCCGTGGCCTGCACCTCGTCGCCGTCTCCTCGCAGCGCTGGGGGACCCGGCACGGGAAATCGGGCAAGACTGTGTGGTTCGAATTGGCTCTTCCTGGTGAGTAACAAGGTGAACGGTGGTGCGTGACCATTCGGGAACGCCTCCCGGCGGCAGCCGGGGGGAGGTGCTCGGAGGGGATCGCGCGACATGGCTCGAAATCATCGAGACCGTGCTGTGATCGTGAACGCCGTGCCGTCCGGGGCCGTGGTGCTGAATACTTCGGTCATGGCCGGTCCGGTTGCGGTGAGCTGGAGGGGACGGTCGCGTGAGCGAGATACCTGCGCAGGCACATCAGACCGACGTGCCGCGAGAGACATGGCACGACGCCCTGTGGCACAGCAGTCCGCCTGGCTCGATATATGACTACATAAAGGTTGCATCCTTCTCGATCGGACCCGACGGTCTCATCGACCAATGGAGCCTGCGCGCCGAGGAACTGTTCGGGCTGAGCGCCTCCCAGGTCGTGGGACGCGACCCGGTCGACGCCTTCATGCCGCCCGAGCTGCGTCCCGACGCGCACCGCAAGGTCGCCGAGATCCTCGACGGCAAGGAATGGACGGGCCTGATCCCCTTCCGGATCCCGGGTGGGAACGGCGCGCACGGCGTGGCCGAGATCTATGTGATGCCCACCCAGACCGAGACCGCCGAGCGGGCCGCACTGTGCGTCGTCGTCGACGTACGCGCGCTGCGCCGGATCGAATCCGACCTCGCGGCTTCACAAGCGATATTCGGCCAATCTCCCTTCGGGTTCCTGCTCTTCGGCACGGACCTCACCGTGCAGCGGGCCAACCGCCGCTTCGCCACCGTCTTCGGGGGCGCCGTCGAGGAGCACCGCGGCCGGACCGTGCACGACTACCTGCCGGCGCACGAGGCCGACCGGATGACCGAAGCCCTGCACCGGGTGCTGGACACCGGGGAGTCGGTCACCGATCTGCGGATCACCGGCGCCACGCCCCGCAGCCGGGAGAACCGCCACTGGTCCATCAACCTCTACCGCGTCCACGGCGGCAGCGGCCGCCCCATCGGTGTCGCCGGGATCGGCACCGACGTCACCCGCCGCCACCTCGCCGCCCGCGAGGCCGCCGGGGTCCGGCGCAACCTGGCCCTCCTCAACGAGGCCGGGCACCGCATCGGCAACTCCCTCGACCTGGAGACCACCGCCCGCGAACTCCTCGACGTCACCGTCCCCGGCTTCTGCGACCTGGCCGCCGTCGACCTCTACCAGGGCCTGCTGCTCGGCGACGACGACCGGCCCGCCCGCCCGCAGGGCCCGGGCGTGCCCAGCCTGCCCGGCCAGGGACCGGCGCGGACGCCCTCGGCCGCCCTGCGCCGGGTGGCCTTCTCCTCCGCCGTCTCCGACGCCCCGCTGTCGGGACCCGGCGCACTGGTCTCCGTGGGCGACGTGCACCGCTACCCGGCCGCGTCGCCGGGCGCGCTGGCCCTGCGCACGGCGCGCCCGCGGCTGATCGAGGGCGGCGGACCCGAGGACCTCGTCCAGTCCACGCTGGTCGTGCCGATGGTCGCCCACGACACGGTCGTCGGGCTCGCCCAGTTCTCCCGCACCAAGGGCAGCGAACCCTTCGGCGAACGGGACCGGGCCGTGGCCGTGGAACTCGCCGCACGGGCCGCCGTCTGCATAGACAACGCACGGCTGTACCGGCGCGAGCACGAGCGGGCGCTGATCCTGCAGCGCAGCCTGCTGCCCCCCGGCGACCCGGAGGCGGCCGGCCTCGACATCGCCTGCCGGTACCTGCCCGGCAATGCGGCCACCGAGGTCGGCGGGGACTGGTTCGACGTCATCGAACTCCCCGGGCACCGCACCGCGCTGGTCGTCGGCGACGTCATGGGCCGCGGCCTGCGGGCGGCCGTGGCCATGGGAGAACTGCGGACCGCCGTACGGACCCTGGCCCTGCTGGACCTCGAACCGGCGGAGGTGCTGACCGCGCTCGACGAGATCGCCCGCGGCCTCGGCGCCCCCGGCGGCTCCCAACAGGCCTCCCGGGCCGCCCTGCACTCGCGGGACGCGGACCGCTCCGAGGTCTACCTGGCCACCTGCGTGTACGCGGTCTACGACCCGGTGACGCGGCGCTGCACGATCGCCAACGCGGGCCACATGCCGCCCGTACTGGTCGAACCCCCGGACGAGGCCGGCGTCCCGCGGCCCGCTCTGCTCCTCGAGGTGCCGCCCGGGATGCCGCTGGGCGTGGGCGGCGAACCCTTCGAGGAGGTCGAGGTCGACCTGCCGGAGGGCGCACTGCTGGCCCTCTACACGGACGGGCTCGTGGAATCCCGCGACCATCCCCTGGAAGAGGGGCTGCGCGGGCTGCGCGCGGCCCTCGCGGATCCGGTCCGGCCGCTGGAGGACGTCTGCGACCACGTGCTGAACACCCTCGACACCCGGCACGGAGAGGACGACATCGCCCTGCTCATGGCACGGGTGCAGGGCCTGCCGCTGGACGCGGTCGGTGACTGGCAACTGCCGCGCGAGGCCCGCTCGGTGGGCCGGGCCCGGGAACTGGCCCGGGCCAAGCTCCCGGCCTGGGGCCTGGAGGGCTTGCTGGACACGACCGAACTGCTGGTCAGCGAACTGGTCACCAACGCCCTGCGGTACGGGGAGGGCGAGATCCGGCTGCGGCTGCTGCTGGACCGCACGCTGGTCTGCGAGGTCTGGGACGCGAACCTGGTCCAGCCCCGCCGCCGGCGCGCCCGCGACACCGACGAGGGCGGCCGCGGCCTCCAGTTGGTCGGCCTGCTGTCGGCGGGTTGGGGCACGCGCCGCACCCACCGCGGCAAGACGGTCTGGTTCGAACTCCCGCTGCCCGGCTCGGCATCGGAGGCCGTCACCGAACTGTCGGCGGAGCAGTTGCTGAGCATGTACGGGTAGCGGGCGGCCCGCGGAGGAAAACCACTGGTCGCGGGCGGAGTCGTACGGCATCGTGCCCCGGGATGGCAGCAGACTTCCCGGCGTACGCGCCGTCCGACTCCCTCCAGGGGCTCCTGCAACGAGGGCGCGGCCTCGGCCACGTCCGCGCCCTCCAGGACCCCGCGGCAGCGGCTCCGTTCGTGTACGACTGCATCCGCAGGGAACAGCGCTGGGACAGTCAGTGCGACCGGCGCTCCCTGTACCACGCCCGGCTGGTCCGCGACCTCGACCTGCCGCTCGGCCCGATCCTCGGCCAGTTGGCCGAGGCCGAGGACGAGGAAGCCGTGTGGCGGGCCACCTCCGTGCTGGAACTGCTCGCCCTGGCCGGTTCGGCCGAGGCCGCGGAAGGGCTGCGGGGATACGTCCGCGAAGGCGAACACTGGGTCCACGTCCTGGAGTCGATCGCGGACGCGTGGCCGCAGGCCTGGTGGGAGGAGCTCGGGGACGTGGCCCGGGAACGGATCGCCGGGGAGGAGGACCCTCCCGGGCCCCGCGTTCCGTGGGAGCTCTTCGGCGTCGAGCGCCTCCCCGGGCCCTCGCGGCCCGACCGCGCCTACGAGCACCTCGGCACGGAGCAGCTGCTCGCCCTGATCGCCGCCCCCGACACGACCGGGGGCGACAAGGTGGCCGTACTGCGTGCGCTGGCCCCGCGCGGTCCGCAGCCCGGTCTGCTCCCGCTCGTGCCGCTGCTCGGCCACCCGTGCCCCGGGCGGGTGCTGCCCGGGGTGCGCGCAGCACTCAGGCGGCTCGGCCCCCTGGCCGTCCCCGCCGCCCGCGGCTGGGCCCGCGACGAGCGGGAGTGGCTGGCCCGGCTCGGCGAGGAGGTCCTGGCCGACCACCCGGGCCCCGAGGCGCTGCCGCGGCTGCTCGAGGAACTCGCCGGCCAGCTGGAGGCGGGTGAATGGTGCGGGCCCGACGACACCGCGCGGCGCCTGACCGGCCTCGGGTCCGTCGCCGCCGCGGCGGTCCCGCTGCTGCGCGCCCTCGTCCTTCAGACGCCCCACACCTACGAGCGGGCCGACTACCTGGAGGCGATCGCCGCCATCGACCCGGGCGCGGAGCTGGACCTGTACGCCGAGTGCCTCCAGGACTGCGAGGCGCGCACCCGCCTGCTCGCGGTCGCCGCCGTGCCCGCAGGCCCCGGGGTCCGGGAGCGGATCACCGCGCTGCGCGACGACCTGATGGAGGAGCCGGAGGTCCGGGCGGCCGCGGCGGAGCGGGCGGCGGGATTCCCGGCTTAGCCGGCCCCGGCGACCCTAGGCGGCCTTGCGGGATTTGAGGGCGGCGAGCCGGGCCTCGATCTCCGAGGTCTTGCCCAGGTCGTCCAGGGCTTCGAACTGGGCGTCCAGGGAGGACGCGGCGAGCTCCTGCCGGCCCAGCGCCCTCGCCTCCTCCCGCCGCACCTTGTCCTCGAAGCGCGCCAGGTCGCTCGTCGGGTCCATGACGTCGATGTTCTTCACCGCGTCCAGCATCGTGTTCTGCGCCTGGGCCGTCTTCGCCCGGGCCACCAGTTCGTCACGCTTCGCCTGGAGCTCCGTCAGCTTGTTCCGCATCGCGTCCAGGCCCGACTTGAGCTTGTCGACGACCTCCGTCTGGGCGGCGATCGTCGGCTCCGCCACGGCCGCCTCCTTCTCGGACCGGATCTGCCGGCCCAGCGCCACCTTCGCGAGGTTGTCGAACGTGTCGGCGTCCGCCGTCGCCCCCGACGCCCGCAGCTCGTCCGCCTTCTTGCTCGCCGCCAGGGCCTTGCCGCCCCACTCGGCGGCCGCCTCCACGTCCTCCTTGTGGTCCGCCTCCAGCATCCGCAGGTTGCCGATCGTCGTCGCGACCGCCTGCTCCGCCTCCGAGATGTTGTTCGAGTAGTCGCGGATCAGCTGGTCCAGCATCTTCTGCGGGTCCTCCGCCTGGTCCAGCAGCGCGTTGATGTTCGCCTTGGCGAGCTGGGTGACGCGGCCGAGGATGGTCTGCTTGCTCATGGTGGGTCCCTCCTGGTCAGGGCCGATGTGGTGTGCCGTTCAGAAGCGGCCGCCGCCGCCCATGCGGCCGCGCGTTCCGCCGCCGCCGAAGGAGCCGGGACCGCTGCCGCCGCCCCCGCCCCCGAAACCGCCGCCGAAGCCCCCGCCCCCGAAGCCGCCGCCCCGGCCGCCCCGCAGGATCTCGCCGAGGATGATCCCGCCCAGTACGGCACCGCCCTGGCCGCCGCCGGGCCGCCGGCCCGCGTACGGGTCCTCGTACGCCCGTACGTCCTGCTCCGCCAGCTGCTGCGCCTCCCGCGCCAGCCCGTCCGCCCGCTGGGCCTCGGCCAGCGCCCCCGCCGGGTCGGCCGCCGCCACCGCCACCGCCCGTTCCAGGTGCCGGCCCGCTTCCGCCAGCCGGGTGCGGGCCCGGCTGCCCACCGCGCCCCGCGTGGTGGTGACGTAGTCCGTCGCCGCACCGATCGAGCTGCGCGCCGCCAGCAGGGCCTGGTCGAGCAGGGCCACCGCCCGCTGCCGCCCCGACTCCCGTTCCCGCGCCCCGGCCAGCGCCTCGTCGAGGGCCGCGTCGGCCTCCTCGACCCGGCGCAGGGCGTCGATCGGGTCGTACCGGCCGGCCGCCTCCTCCCGCCGTACGTCGGCCAGTACGGCCTCGGCCCGGCCGATCCGCCCGCGCAGGTCCGCCGTCGAGGTGCCCTCCGCGGTGCCGGTGAGCAGCCCGTGGGCGTCCGCGAGGTCGGTGTCCGTCTCGGTCAGCGCGCCCGGCAGCTTCCCGGCCGCCTCCGCCAGTTCCTGCGCCCGCCGCTCGATCGCGTCCATCAAGGTCGCCGCCTGGTCCACCGCGCCCTCGGCGGACCGTACGTGCACGGCCGCCGTGCCGTTCTCGGCGGCGTCGACGGCCGCGTGGGCCAGACCCAGGTTGGTCGCCGCGAACAGCAGCCGGTCCTTGGCCTGTTCGGCGTTGGAGGCGACGGGTGCGGACGCCGAGTCCGCGTACCGCCGGGCCAGCGCGGTCAGCGTCGCCTCGGCGGTGGTGGTGCGGCCGGTCAGCTCCAGGTAGCGCTCCTCCACGGACGCCAGGGCCTGCGGGGCGTTCTTCTCCAGGTCCCGCAGCCGGTCGAAGTCCGCCGACTCGGCGTCCAGCCGCCGGTTCGCCCCGGTGCACCGGGCGACGATCTCGTCCAGCATCCGGCGCCGGGTCGCGTCGTCCTCCGGGTAGGCGTCGTCGAGCTGCTGGCGCAGCCGGAAGGCGTGCGTCAGCTCGTCCTTGGCGTACTGGACGGCCGCGACGAAGGGGCGGGTCGCCTCCTCGCCGAACTGGGCCGATGCGAAACCGAGTTCCTCCGTGCTGGTGCGGACCGCATCGTCGGTCTCCACCAGCAGGGTCTTGGCCTCGGCGTCCAGCTCCGGCAGCGGGAGCCGGTCCGGCGCCCCTTCGGGCCAGCCCGGCCCGGTCGTCGTACCGCGCCCGCCCGCGGCCGCGTCCTTGCGCCTGCGGCGGGTGTACGTGTACACCGCGAGCGCCCCGGCCGCGCCGACGGCGACCACCGGGAGCACGAAGTCCCCGGCCCCGCTCTCGCCGCTCCCGTTGCCGCCGGGGTCCGCCGGGCCGGGGGTGATGGTGGGCACCGGGACCGGCTGACCACCGAGGACGGCGTCGTAGCCGTTGGCCGCGCCGATGGCGGCGCCCGCCCAGTCGTTCTGCTTCAGGGCGGGCTCGATGGCGGTCTGCGCGACGGTGGCCAGCTGCTGCTCGGTGAAACCGGAGTCGACATCGGCCGAATAGGCGTACTGGCGGGCCCCGGTCGCCACGGCCAGCAGGACGTCGTTCTGGCCGAGGCCGTTGCGCTGCGCGGTGGCGTCGGCCCAGCTCTGGGCGGAGCGCCCGGAGAAGTCCCGTACGTAGACGACGAAGAGCTGGATCTTCCGGTCGGCGTACAGCTCGTCGAGCGCGGCGGTGACGGCGCCCTGCCGGTCGCCCAGGGCCCCCACGAGGTCGGTGATCTGCCCCTGCTGGGACAGGGTGACGGGATCCTCGGCCCGCGCGGGCACCGCCCCGGCGGCGCCCCAGCCGCCGACCGCGAGCAGCACGGCCGCCAGGGCGAGCCCGGCCCGTACGAACGTCCTGCGGCGCGGCCTGCTTCTCGGCGAAATCACAATTGGGAGGTTATGGGGGGTTTCCCGGCCTCGCATGCGGAGTCGGGCCGGCGGCCGCCGGCCCGGGCCCTGCCGAGGGAGCCCGGGCCCGGCCGTCAGCCCTGTCGGCGGCCGATCTTGTTCCCCAGCCACACCAGCGGGTCGTACTTGCGGTCCACCGCCCGCTCCTTCAGCGGGATCAGCGCATTGTCGGTGATCTTGATGCCCTCCGGGCAGACCTCCGTACAGCACTTGGTGATGTTGCAGTAGCCGAGCCCGTGCTCCTCCTGCGCGGTGCGCTTGCGGTCCAGGCCCACCTCCTGCGCCGCGTCCAGCGGGTGCATGTCCAGCTCCGCCACCCGCATCAGGAAGCGCGGACCGGCGAAGGCGCCCTTGTTCTCCTCGTGGTCACGCACCACGTGACAGGTGTCCTGGCACAGGAAGCACTCGATGCACTTGCGGAACTCCTGTGAGCGCTCCACGTCGATCTGCTGCATCCGGTACGCGCCCGGGGCCACCCCCTCCGGCGGCACGAAGGCCGGGACCTCCCGCGCCTTGGCGTAGTTGAAGGACACGTCCGTGACCAGGTCCCGGACGACCGGGAAGGCGCGCAGCGGGGTGACGGTGATCGTCTCGGACCGCTCGAAGGTCGACATGCGCGTCATGCACATCAGCCGCGGCCGGCCGTTGACCTCCGCACTGCACGAGCCGCACTTGCCCGCCTTGCAGTTCCAGCGCACCGCCAGGTCCGAGGCCTGGGTGGCCTGGAGCCGGTGGACGATGTCCAGGACCACCTCCCCGTCGTGCACCTCGACGGTGAAGTCGCGCAGCTCCCCGCCCTCCGCGTCGCCCCGCCAGATCCGGAAGCTCGCGTCGTACGTACTCATTCGTACAGCTCCTCTTCGGCGAGGTACTTGACCAGCTCTTCCTTCTCGAAGAGCGCGAGCAGGTCGGGGCGGATGGGCTCGGTGCGCTCGCGGACCAGGGCGATCCGGTCGGCCGCCGGATCCGCCGGCACCGGGTCGACCGGCCGGCACAGCAGGTTCACCGGGCGCCAGCTGCGCTCCATCGACGGGCAGTCCTCGCGGGTGTGCCCGCCCCGGCTCTCGGTGCGCTCCAGGGCCGCGCGGGCCACGCACTCGCTGACCAGCAGCATGTTCCTCAGGTCCAGGGCGAGGTGCCAGCCGGGGTTGAACTGCCGGTGCCCCTCGACACCGGCCCGGGAGGCCCGTGCGCGCAGGGTCGCGAGCTTCTCCAGCGCCTCGGCCATCTCGCCCGCGCGCCGGATGATGCCGACGAGGTCGTTCATCGTCGTCTGCAGTTCCTGGTGGAGCGTGTACGGGTTCTCCGCGCCCTCGGCGGCGTGGAAGGGGGCCAGCGCCTCCGTCGCCGCCGCGTCGATCTCCGACTGGGCGACCGCCGGGCGTCCGGCGGCGGCCGCGGCGTACTGCGCCGCGTGCAGCCCGGCCCGCCGTCCGAAGACCAGCAGGTCGGAGAGGGAGTTGCCGCCGAGCCGGTTCGAGCCGTGCATCCCGCCCGCGACCTCACCCGCCGCGAACAGCCCCGGCACCCCGACGGTGGCGGCGGACTCCGAGTCGACCGCGATCCCGCCCATCACGTAGTGGCAGGTCGGACCCACCTCCATCGGCTCCGCCGTGATGTCCACGTCCGCCAGCTCCTTGAACTGGTGGTACATCGACGGGAGCCGCCGCTTGATCCGTTCGGCCGGCATCCGGGTGGACACGTCGAGGAAGACCCCGCCGTGCGGGGAGCCGCGGCCCGCCTTCACCTCGGAGTTGATCGCCCGTGCCACCTCGTCGCGCGGCAGCAGTTCGGGCGGGCGCCGGTTGTGGTCCGGGTCCTCGTACCAGCGGTCGCCCTCCGCCTCCGACTCGGCGTACTTCTCCTTGAAGACGTCGGGGACGTAGTCGAACATGAACCGCTTGCCCTCGGAGTTGCGCAGCACCCCGCCGTCACCGCGCACGGATTCGGTCACGAGGATGCCCTTGACCGACGGCGGCCAGACCATGCCGGTCGGGTGGAACTGCACGAACTCCATGTTGAGCAGGGGCGCGCCCGCGAGCAGGGCCAGCGCGTGGCCGTCGCCCGTGTACTCCCAGGAGTTGGAGGTGGTCTTGAAGGACTTGCCGATCCCGCCCGTGGCGAGGACGACCGCCGGGGCCTCCAGCACGAAGAAGCGGCCGGACTCGCGCTCGTAGCAGAAGGTCCCCGAAACCCTCGGCCCGTCCTTCAGGACCCTGGTGACCGTGCATTCCTGGAAGACCTTGAGGCGGGCCTCGTAGTCCCCGTACTCCTTGAAGTCCTCCTGCTGGAGCTGGACGATCTTCTGCTGGAGCGTGCGGATCAGCTCCAGGCCGGTGCGGTCGCCGACGTGCGCGAGGCGCGGGTACTCGTGCCCGCCGAAGTTGCGCTGGGAGATCTTCCCGTCGGGCGTCCGGTCGAAGAGCGCCCCCCAGGTCTCCAGTTCCCAGACCCGGTCGGGCGCCTCCTTCGCGTGGAGTTCCGCCATCCGCCACTGGTTGAGGAACTTGCCCCCGCGCATGGTGTCGCGGAAGTGCACCTGCCAGTTGTCGCCCTCGTTGACGTTGCCCATGGAGGCGGCGATCCCGCCCTCCGCCATCACCGTATGGGCCTTGCCGAAGAGGGACTTGCAGATCACGGCCGTACGGACGCCGCGCTCGCGGGCCTCGATCGCGGCCCGCAGCCCGGCGCCCCCGGCGCCGACCACGACCACGTCCCACTGCTGCCGTTCCACTTGAGCCATCTCAGAAGATCCTCGGGTCGGTGAAGGCGCCGCTGGCCAGCAGGTACACGTAGAAGTCGCACAGGGCCACGCTGATCAGCGAGGCCCACGCCAGTTGCATGTGGCGGGCGTTGAGCCGGCTGATCCAGCCCCAGAGCCGGTAGCGCACCGGGTGCTTCGAGAAGTGCTTGAGCCGGCCGCCCATGATGTGGCGGCAGGAGTGGCAGGACAGGGTGTAGGCCCAGATCAGCGTGATGTTGACCAGGAACAGCAGGGTCCCGAGGCCCATGTGGCCCCAGTCGTAGTGCTCGTCGCGGAAGGTCAGCACCGTGTCGTACGTGAGGATGCCCGCGACGGGGACCGCCGCGTAGAAGAAGTACCGGTGCGCGTTCTGGAGGATCAGCGGGAAACGGGTCTCGCCGGTGTACCTCGCGTGCGGTTCGGCGACGGCGCAGGCGGGCGGCGAGGCCCAGAAGCCCCGGTAGTAGGCCTTGCGGTAGTAGTAGCAGGTCAGCCGGAAGCCGAGCGGGAAGATCAGGATCAGCAGGGCGGGGGAGAGGCCCCACCAGCTGCCGAAGACCTCCCAGTTGGGCCCGCCCTTCATCGGGACGCAGTTCTCCGCGAGACACGGGGAGTAGAAGGGGGAGACGTACGGGGCCGCGTAGTAGTCGGCGTTCGCGAAGGCCCGCCAGGTCGAGTAGACGATGAAGGCGAACAGCCCGGCCGCGGTGCCGGCGGGGGCCAGCCACCACCGGTCGGTCCGCAGGTGCCGGGCCGCGATCGCGGCCCGTGAGGCGTCGTGGACGCCGCCGGGCCGCTGCTGGGGTCGTTCCGTGCCTGTGGCCAAAGAAGACTCCGGGAGGAGTGATGAGGGGTGCCCCGGGCGGCCCGGCCGCGGACGGCCGGACCGGACGGGGCGCGGGTGGATGCGGGTCCGTGACGGGCTGCCTCAGGGGGCGCGGCGGTCGCGGGCGCCCAGGCCCTCGTCGTCGGAGTCCGTCCACAGGGAGCTGTCGTAGGGGGTGTCCGGGACCGTCACCATCCGGGACGGGTCCGGACCGGCCGCCGTCGTCGACGGCTTCTGCCGGGCGGCCTGCTGTTCCAGCCGCTCGACCTTGCGCGTCAGCTCGTCCAGGTTGCGCCGTACGGCACTCAGATCGTCTTGCAGGGACATGATTTGCCCTCACTTCCGCCAGGTGCGGTGGCAACGCTCATGTGCGCCTGCGAGTGTCGCGCTTCCCGTCCCCCGTTGTGAAGGGACGTGCAGCGATTGCGGGCGCGCAGGCGCGAACCGTGCGCCCCTCCCTGCCCCCCATTCTCATCCCTCTCCCGGGGGAACGCCTCCTGCGGCGCAAGCGGGATTGGTCCGCACGGGTGGGGTTCGCGGCGTGGCGAGAGGCGGCTGCGAGGGGTGCGGCGGACCGTCCATTTCAGTGGGTTCCGGCAACCGGTGTGATCAGCTCCATATACCGCCGAACGTGATCATGCTTCCCCCACGCCCCGCCCCGGAGGTACCACCCATGTCCCAGAGAAGGCGCAGGTCCTTGGCGCTCCTGACCTCGGGAGTCCTCGCACTGCCGCTGCTCACGGGCTGCGGCGCGGGTGACGACGAGGGCGGTCAGGCCGCCGCGGAACAGGACATCGCCACGACCACCCGCGACAAGGTCGTGGACGGGGGCGTCCTGCGCTGGGCGGTCGACGCGCTCCCGGACACCCTCAACACCTTCCAGGCCGACGCGGACGCCACCACCAACAGGATCGCCGGCGCGGTGTTGCCGCAGCTCTTCGTGCTGGACGCCAAGGGGCGGCCGGTGGTCAACCCGGACTACCTGGAGAAGGCCGAGGTCCTCGAGCGGGAGCCGAAGCAGGTCGTCCAGTACAAGCTGAACCAGAAGGCGGTGTGGAGCGACGGGCGCGAGATCGGCGCCGCCGACTTCGTGGCGCAGTGGCGGGCCCTGAACGGCAAGGACTCGGCGTACTGGACGGCGCGCAACGCCGGCTACGACCGGATCGAGAAGATCGAGAAGGGCAAGACCGACCTGGAGGTCAGGGTCACCTTCAACAAGCCGTACGCCGACTGGCGCTCCCTGTTCACCCCGCTCTACCCCAAGCAGGTCACCGGCACCCCGGAGGCCTTCAACGAGGGCGCCCGCGGCGCCCTGAAGATCACCGCCGGACCCTTCGGGCTGGGCACGATCGACAAGAAGGCCGGGACCGCCGCCCTGACCCGCAACGCGCGCTGGTGGGGCCGTCAGGCCAAGCTGGACGCGTTGGTCCTGACGGCGGTCCCGCGGGCCGAGCGCCCGGCGGCGCTGGCCGCCGGGAAGCTCGATCTGGCGGAGATCGACCGGGCCGGGGCCGACCGGATCGCACTGGCCCGCCGGGACGCGGCCGCCAAGAAGGGCCCGGGCGCGGGCGGCGCCCCGGCCCACGGCCCGGGGGCCGCGCTGACGCCGGCGCAGGCCACGCTGTCCTGGGCGACCGCCTTCGGGGCGGACGAGGAGAAGGCGGCGGCGGAGACGGAGAGCCGCCAGAAGCACCTCGCCTCGGTCAAGCAGTACGCGGCCGAGCAGACGGCGCTGAAGGCCTTCACCGTGCGGAAGTCCCTGGAGCCGGCCTACACCCAGCTCGCCATGAACGGGGCCTCCGGCCCGCTGGCGGACGAGCGGGTGCGCCGGGCGGTGGCCCGGGCCCTGGACCGCCAGGCGCTGGCGAAGGTCGTGCTGGGGCCGCTCGGGCTGCCCGCGAAGCCGGTCGGCAGCCACCTGGCCCTGGCCGGGCAGCGGGCGTACGCCGACAACAGCGACGCGCTCGGCGGCCTGGACCCCCGCGCGGCCCAGGCCCTGTTCGCCGACGCGGGCTGGCGCAAGGGCGGCAAGATCACCGAGCCCGCGGGCGCCAAGGCCGGCCCGGAGAGCGCGCCGCAGGACGACTCGAAGACCCCGTCGGGCCCGGGCACCGGAAACGACGGGCTCTACATCGTGGGCCAGGACGACGGGGAGGGCGGCGAGCCGCGGTCGGCGACCGCCGACCGCCCGAAGGCCGACACCGTCCCGGCGCAGGCCCCGGAGCCGTCCCCGGTGCTCGCCCCCGCCCCCTTCGGGGCCCAGCAGCGGGCGTCCCTGCTCGCCCAGGCGGCCCGGGTCGCCCGCGCCGCCCGGGCGGAGGACGCCGAGGACGCCGAGGACGACGGCAAGGGGGCCCCGGCCCGCGACGGCGAGGAGGCGGACCCCGACAAGGCCTCCCCGGCCCCGGCCCCCGCCAAGCAGCCCGTCCGCACCTCCGGCAACATGCTCGCCAAGGACGGCAAGGCGCTCAGCCTGCGCTTCGTCCTCCCGGCGGGCCCCGGCTCGGAGTCCCTGCGCACGGTCGGCGAGCGGATCGCCGGGATGCTCCGCAAGGTCGGCGTGAACACCGAGACGATCAAGGTGGCCGACGCCAGCTTCTTCAAGGACCACATCGCCTCCGGCCAGTACGACCTGGCCCTGTACTCCTGGCCCGCCACGGCCTACCCGGCCACCGACGCCCGGCCCATCTTCGCCAAGCCGGAGCCGGCCGCGGACGGCTCGCTCCTCGTCGAACAGAACTACACGCGGGTCGGCACCGACCACATCGACCAGCTCTTCGACCAGGCGGTCGGCGAACTGGACGAGGAGCAGTCCCGTGAGCTGATGCGCAAGGCCGACGCCCGGATCTGGGCCGCGGCCGGCTCCATCCCCCTCTTCCAGCGCCCGGAGCTGGTGGCGGTCAAGCCGGGCCTCGCCAACGCCGGCGCCTTCGGCCTCGGCGCCCCCCGCTACCAGGACATCGGCTGGAAGAAGGCGCTGACCGCGAAGGGCAAGAAGAAGTAGCGGGGGCGAAGAAGTGGTGACAAAGCGGTGCCTGTCTGGTTGACCGCAGGGTCACAAGCTCAGATGTGACTCAAGTCCCTTGCCCGCCGGATCCCCCGGCGGGCAAGGTCGTGCGTACCCGTTGACCCGTGTGCTCACCAGCAGGAACGGCGGTCGAGGCACCCCACGCAGCACTCGGCCGCACTCATACATCCGGCCTCTTGACAGACCCCCCGGCAGGCGGTTCCCGCCACGCGACGTACCATGGGGTAAGGCCGTGGCAGGTTTTCGCCCGGCCGAGGCGCGCGTGCCGGACCGTACGCGTCGCCATCCACGATCCCGGGAGAAGCGCCGAAGTGCCCACGCGCCACGACATCCGTAACGTCGCCATCGTCGCCCACGTCGACCATGGCAAGACGACCATCGTCGATGCCATGCTCAAGCAGGCCGGTGCCTTCGCCGCCCACCAGCACCTCGACGACCGCATGATGGACTCGAACGACCTGGAGCGTGAGAAGGGCATCACGATCCTCGCCAAGAACACGGCGGTGAAGTATCACCCCAAGGACGGCGGGGCCCCGATCACGATCAACATCATCGACACCCCCGGCCACGCCGACTTCGGTGGTGAGGTCGAGCGCGGTCTGTCGATGGTGGACGCCGTCGTCCTGCTGGTGGACGCCTCCGAGGGTCCGCTGCCCCAGACCCGCTTCGTCCTGCGCAAGGCCCTGCAGGCGAACATGCCGGTCATCCTCTGCATCAACAAGACGGACCGCCCGGACTCCCGGATCGACGAGGTCGTCAACGACACCTACGACCTGTTCCTGGACCTGGACGCCACCGAGGAGCAGATCGAGTTCCCGATCGTCTACGCCTGCGGCCGTGACGGCATCGCCTCGCTGACCAAGCCGGAGGACGGCACCGTCCCCGCGGACAGCGACAGCCTGGAGCCGTTCTTCTCCACCATCCTGGAGCACGTCCCCGCCCCGGTGTACGACGACGAGGCCCCGCTGCAGGCCCACGTCACCAACCTGGACGCCGACAACTTCCTCGGCCGCATCGCGCTGCTCCGCGTCGAGCAGGGCGAGCTGCGCAAGGGTCAGACCGTCACCTGGATCAAGCGCGACGGCACCCAGTCGAACGTCCGCATCACCGAGCTGATGATGACCGAGGCGCTCACCCGCAAGCCGGCCGAGGTGGCGGGCCCGGGTGACATCTGCGCGGTCGCCGGTATCCCCGACATCATGATCGGTGAGACCCTGGCCGACCCGGAGAACCCGATCGCGCTCCCGCTGATCTCGGTCGACGAGCCGGCGATCTCCATGACCATCGGTACGAACACCTCCCCGATGGTCGGCCGCGGCGGCAGCGGCAAGGGCGCGGACGCCAAGTCCGCGGTCAAGGACCGCAAGGTCACCGCGCGCCAGGTCAAGGACCGTCTGGACCGCGAGCTGATCGGTAACGTCTCGCTCCGCGTCCTCGACACCGAGCGCCCGGACGCCTGGGAGGTCCAGGGCCGCGGTGAGCTCGCGCTCGCCATCCTGGTCGAGCAGATGCGCCGCGAGGGCTTCGAGCTGACCATCGGCAAGCCGCAGGTCGTCACGCAGGAGATCGACGGCAAGGTGCACGAGCCGGTCGAGCGCATGACCGTCGACGTCCCCGAGGAGCACATGGGTGCGGTCACGCAGCTCATGGGCGTCCGCAAGGGCCGCATGGACAACATGTCGAACCACGGTTCCGGCTGGGTCCGCATGGAGTTCGTCGTCCCGTCGCGCGGTCTCATCGGTTTCCGTACGGAGTTCCTGACGAACACCCGCGGTACCGGTATCGCCCACTCGATCCACGAGGGCCACGAGCCGTGGTTCGGCCCGCTGGTGACCCGTAACAACGGCTCCCTGGTCGCCGACCGCGCCGGCTCCGTGACGCCGTTCGCGATGATCAACCTGCAGGAGCGCGGCGTCCTGTTCACCGAGCCCGGCACCGAGGTGTACGAGGGCATGATCGTCGGTGAGAACTCGCGCTCCGACGACATGGACGTGAACATCACCAAGGAGAAGAAGCTCACCAACATGCGTGCGGCTTCCGCGGACAACACCGAGAACGTGGTGCCGCCGCGCAAGCTCTCCCTGGAGCAGTCCCTGGAGTTCTGCCGCGACGACGAGTGCGTCGAGGTGACCCCGGAGGCCGTCCGCATCCGCAAGGTCGTCCTGGACCAGAAGGACCGCTCGCGCACCGCGTCGCGCGCCAAGTCCGCCAAGTAGCAACAGCCGTACGGCCGTTCGCCCGCGTTTGCTCGGGCCGCGGCCACGACCGGCGTAGCCGGCCGTAGGGCCCTGGTCGTGCAACAGCCCCTCCCTTCACGGAGTCCGTGAAGGGAGGGGCTGTTCGCTTTTGTCAATCGGATTTTTGCGTTCAGGTGTCCGCATACCGACCGTGACACTCCGGAAGATGAGCTAACCGTCCGTTTCGCACGTGTCTGTCTCCTATCCGTTTGTCCGGATTTCGGGTTTCTGACGCGGATCGATGTTGTGAAAACGAGACCACTTAAGTGTGGTTTACGGCCTGACCGTCCCTGAGGATGGCTCCATTGAGCTCGGGTCAATGGGTCACGCGATGTGGGGATCGCGCCGACTCACGAGCACACTATGGGCACGGAAATGCTCGCCGTCAGGGGTGTCGGCGAGGTTTTTTTGCCCCTCAAGTCGATCAGTGGACTCATGAGGAGGAAACCCATGCGCGGTGCCAAGAGCGCCAAGTGGGTCGTGGGCGCGGTTGTCGTCGCCCTGGCCGCTACCGCCTGTGGCGGCGGTGACGGTGACAAGGACAAGGGCAGCGCCAACGGTGGCGTGTTCCGTCTCGGTAGCACCGAGCCGGACACCATCGACCCGGGGCGTGCCCACGAGTCCACCGGCGTCCTGCTGGCCAACGCCCTGTTCACCGGCCTGTACGGCAACACGCCGGACGGCCTGGCCGAGCCCGCGCTCGCCGAGTCGGCGACGTCGGACGACAGCTGCACGTCCTGGACCTTCAAGATCAAGCCGGACACCAAGTTCTCCAACGGCGAGGCCGTCGACGCCGAGTCGTTCGCCCGTGGTTGGGCCCGTGCCGCGCACAAGGCCGCCGCGTCCGACGTGGCGTACCACTTCGCCGGCATCAAGGGTTACGCCGAGCTGCAGGACGGCTCCGCCAAGACCTTCTCCGGTGTCACCACCCCGGACCCGACCACCATCAAGGTGGACCTCTCCAAGGCGGACTGCGAGTTCGTCCTGAAGACGGCGCACAACGCCTACAGCCCGGTCCCGAAGGTCGCCAAGGTCGGCGAAGAGGACAAGGCGTTCGGCGAGGCCCCCATCGGCAACGGTCCGTTCAAGATGGACGGCACGTGGGAGCACAACAAGGCGATCAACCTCGTCCGCAACGACACCTACGGGCTCGAGAAGGCGTCCCTGGGCAAGGTCCAGGTCACCCTCCTCAACGACAAGACCGCGCACCAGCTCGAGTACGACGGCTTCCAGGCCGGCACCTTCGACTACGCGCACATCCCGGTGCCGATGCTCAAGACGGCCGAGGCGAAGTACAAGGCGCAGAACAAGTGGTTCGCCAAGGACACCAGCGGCATGAACTTCGTTCTGCCGATCGGTGACAACGGTCCGACGAACAACAAGGACGCCCGTCTGGCGATCTCCTACGCGATCGACCGTCAGGCCATCGTCAAGGGTGTCTACCAGGGCTTCCAGACCGCGTCGACCAGCATCGTGCCGCCGTCGTTCCCGAAGGCGTACCAGAAGGACCTGTGCACCTCCTGCATCAAGCAGGACGTCGCCAAGGCCAAGGAGCACGCCGAGAAGGGCGGCCTGAAGCCGGGTACCGAGATCAAGTTCAGCTTCAACACCGGTGCGGGCCACGAAGAGTGGGTCCAGGCCATCGCGAAGCAGCTCGAGGACGTTCTCGGCCTCAAGGTCAAGCTGGACGGCAAGGACTTCCCCGGCATGCTCAAGGAGCAGCAGAGCTCCGCGGGTTCGGGCCTCTACCGCTTCGCGTGGGGCGCCGACTACCCGACGCCGGAGAACTTCCTGTTCCCGCTGCTGCACTCGACCTCGATGTCCAAGGACGCCGAGGGCAACGTGACCGGTGACAACCGCGCCCGTTACAACAACCCCGAGTTCGACAAGCTGATCGACACGGCCCGCGCCACCAAGGACGAGGCCGCGCGACTGGCGATGTACAAGCAGGCCGAGAAGATGGCCATGGAGGACATGGCCCTCATCCCGACCTTCAACCGTTCCCAGTTCCGCCTGATGGCGACCGACAAGTTCAACGGTCTGGACGACATCAACTTCAACGAGGACCCGATCCTCGAGAAGATCTCGCTCAAGAAGTAATCGGTTCGGACGGTATATCCGTCAGGAGCGAACGTGCCGCGGCCCCCCGGTGACCGGTGGGCCGCGGCCTCGCTCCGCAGGCCGTTCTTACTTCGGCACCCCTCACATCCGCGGGCAATCCCCGCAGGCCGAGAGCCGACCCGTTCCTTGGGTCGGAGGCCGCTGCTCCCAGAAGCGGCCAGGTAGAGAGGCAAAACATGGGAAGGTACGTCGCCCGTCGCCTCGGGCAGATGGTCATAGTCCTCATCGGCGCGACCATGGTTCTGTTCGCGTGTCTGTTCGTTCTCCCCGGTGATCCCGTGGGTTCGATCGCGGGCAGCGACAAGGCACGCGACCCTGCAGTGGTCGCGGAACTGAAGGCGCGTTACGGGCTCGACAAGTCGCTGCCCGAGCAGTACGTGAACTACGTCGCGAAGGTTGCCACCGGCGACCTCGGCGAGGACTTCGTGCAGCGCCGCGAGGTGTCCGAAATCCTCGGTCCCAAGCTGCAGAACACCGCGAAGCTGGCCCTGCTGGCCATCGCTCTCGTCACGGTGTTCGGTATGGGCGTGGGCATCATCGCCGCCCTCTACAGATACAGCATCTTGGACATGGCCACGACATTCTTTACGACCATGGCCGTCGGCTTCCCGACCTTCGTGATCGGCATGCTCCTCACGAAGTACTTCGCGGTGGAACTCCAGTGGTTCCCGCAGCTGAGTGGCGACAAGGCCATCGGCATGGTCCTTCCCGCGATCACCCTGGCGATCACCGACATCGCCTTCGTCGCCCGCCTCACCCGCGGCACGATGCTCGAGGTGCTGCGCGCGGACTACGTGAAGACGGCCGTGGCCAAGGGACTTCCGCGCCGCCGTGTGCTGTTCAAGCACGTGCTCCGCAACTCGTCCATCCCCGTGGTCACCTACCTGGGCATCTCGTTCGGCGGACTCCTCGGTGGTGCGCTCATCACTGAGGCGATCTTCAACTGGGACGGTGTCGGTCTGGCACTGGTTCAGGCGATTCAGCAGCAGAACAACCCGATCGTGATCGGCGTCGTGACGTACAGCGTCGCCATCTTCGTCGTCCTCAGCCTCATCGTGGACCTGCTGTACGCGGCCCTCGACCCGCGTATCCGCCTCAGCTGACCGCCCCCAAGGAGGATTTCCTCATGTCTGAGCTCGCAACGAGCCCGGCGATCGGGGACGAGAACCCCGTGTCGTCCGTTTCGGCCACCGCCGAACCCGCACCCAAGCAACTGAGCCAGTGGGGCGAGATCCGTCACCGCTTCGTCCAGAACAAGCTGGCCGTCGTCGGTCTGGTGATCATCACCCTGCTCTTCCTGACGGCGGCGTTCGGCGAGATGTTCGCCCCGTTCGACCCCAGTGCGCAGGACCTGGAGAACACCCTCGCCTCGCCCAACGGCACGCACTGGATGGGTACCGACGCCCTGGGCCGCGACATGTTCTCGCGCCTCATAGCCGGTACCCGCGTCGCCATGTTCGTCGGCCTCGCCTCGATCTTCTTCGCGGTGCTGATCGGTGTCGCCCTCGGCGCCATCGCCGGTTACTTCGCCGGCTTCGCCGACACCCTGGTCATGCGCATCGCGGACGTCTTCCTCGCGTTCCCGCTGATGATCGGCGCGATCGTGATCATCCTGGTCACCGGCCGCGGTATCACCCCGGTGATCATCTCGCTGGCGATCTTCTCCTGGGCCACCGTGTCCAGGCTCCTGCGCAGCTCGATCCTGTCGGTGCGCGAGATGGACTACGTCCACGCGGCCAAGGCGCTCGGCGCCAGCGGCTGGCGGATCGTCCGCACCCACATCCTGCCCAACTCGCTGACCGCCGTGCTGGTCTACGCGACGTTCAACGTGGGCACCACGATCGTCGGCGTTGCGGCGCTCTCCTTCCTCGGCGCCGGTGTCCCGGTCGACGTGCCGGAGTGGGGCAACATGCTGGCGGCCGGTCAGGCGTTCATCGGCGTCAGTGACTACCTCTGGGTGTTCCCCAGCCTGTTCGTCGTCGTCACCGTGCTCGGCTTCGCCTTCGTCGGCGACGGCCTGCGTGACGCACTCGACCCGAAGCTCCGGTAGGGCCGCTCGATGCCCCGAGACAACATCAGCAAGCAGGACGAAGGTGGCGGCGTGACCACGTCGGAGATTCTCAGCGTTGCGGAGACGGGCGGCGGATCCGCCGTGCCGCTGCTGGAGGTGGACAACCTCCAGGTCGAGTTCAAGACCCGTGACGGGGTCGCCAAGGCCGTCAACGGCGTGAGCTACAGCGTGAGCGCCGGCGAGACCCTCGCCGTGCTCGGCGAGTCCGGCTCCGGCAAGTCCGTCACCGCACAGGCGATCATGGGCATTCTCGACAGCCCGCCCGGACGGATCGCCGGCGGCGAGGTGCGCTTCCACGGCAAGGACATCCTCAAGATGTCCGACGAGGAGCGCCGCAAGCTCCGCGGCAACAAGATGGCGATGATCTTCCAGGACGCGCTGTCCTCCCTGAACCCGGTCTACTCGGTGGGCGACCAGCTCGGCGAGATGTTCCGGGTCCACCGCGGCATGTCCAAGAAGGACTCGAAGGTCAAGGCCATCGAGCTCATGGACCGCGTGAAGATCCCCGCCGCCAAGGCGCGCGTGGGCGACTACCCGCACCAGTTCTCGGGCGGCATGCGCCAGCGCATCATGATCGCCATGGCGCTGGCCCTGGAGCCCGACCTGATCATCGCCGACGAGCCGACCACGGCCCTCGACGTGACGGTCCAGGCACAGGTCATGGACCTGCTCGCGGAACTCCAGCGCGAAATGAACATGGGCCTGATCCTGATCACCCACGACCTCGGCGTCGTCGCCGACGTCGCGGACAAGATCGCGGTCATGTACGCGGGCCGGATCGTCGAGACCGCCCCGGTCCACGAGATCTACAAGCGCCCGTCCCACCCGTACACCCGCGGCCTGCTGGACTCGATCCCGCGCCTGGACCAGAAGGGCCAGGAGCTCTACGCGATCAAGGGTCTGCCGCCCAACCTGCTCCGCATCCCGACGGGTTGCGCCTTCAGTCCCCGCTGCCCCAAGGCGCAGGACATCTGCCGCACCGAGATCCCGGTGCTGCACCCGGTCACCGAGCAGGACGGCACCGAACTGCCCGGCCGCGGCAGCGCGTGCCACTTCTGGAAGGACCAGATCCATGGCTGAGCTCACCAAGAACGCCACCGAGCGCGAGCCGATCCTCCAGGTCCGTAACCTGGTCAAGCACTTCCCGCTGACCCAGGGAATCCTGTTCAAGAAGCAGGTCGGCGCGGTCAAGGCGGTCGACGGGGTCTCCTTCGACCTCTACCAGGGCGAGACCCTCGGCATCGTCGGCGAGTCCGGCTGTGGCAAGTCCACGGTCGCCAAGCTCCTGATGAACCTGGAGCGGGCGACCGCCGGCGAGGTCTTCTACAAGGGCCAGGACATCAGCAAGCTGTCCGGCCGGGCCCTGAAGGCCGTGCGCCGCAACATCCAGATGGTCTTCCAGGACCCGTACACGTCGCTGAACCCGCGCATGACGGTCGGCGACATCATCGGGGAGCCCTACGAGATCCACCCCGAGGTGGCTCCGAAGGGCGACCGGCGCCGCAAGGTCCAGGAGCTCCTGGACGTCGTGGGCCTGAACCCGGAGTACATCAACCGGTACCCGCACCAGTTCTCCGGCGGCCAGCGCCAGCGCATCGGCATCGCCCGCGGCCTCGCCCTGCAGCCGGAGATCATCATCTGCGACGAGCCGGTCTCCGCGCTCGACGTGTCGGTGCAGGCCCAGGTCATCAACCTGATGGAGAAGCTGCAGGACGAGTTCAACCTCTCCTACCTCTTCATCGCGCACGACCTCTCGATCGTCCGGCACATCTCGGACCGCGTGGGCGTCATGTACCTGGGCAAGATGGCGGAGATCGGCTCCGACGCCGAGATCTACGAGCACCCGACCCACCCGTACACCCAGGCGCTGCTCTCCGCCGTCCCGGTCCCGGACCCGGACGCGCGCGAGGGCCGTGAGCGGATCATCCTCACCGGTGACGTCCCGTCCCCGGCCAACCCGCCGTCGGGCTGCCGCTTCCGCACCCGCTGCTGGAAGGCCCAGGACAAGTGCTCCACCGAGGAGCCGCTGCTGGCGATCCCGGAGCGCTTCAAGGGCGTGAACACCCTGGCCGCGCACGAGTCCGCGTGCCACTTCGCCGAGGAGAAGGCCATCCTGGCCGTCTGACCGACGCGTTGTCCGCGAACGGCTGGTCTCCGGTGCCCCACGGCGCCGGGGACCAGCCGTTTTCGTTGCCGGTCCGGGCGCTCGGGAATCCGGTTGCGCACCCGGGAGCCGGGACGGAGAGCGACGGCACGAGCCTCACCGTACGGCCCGCCGGGCCCGGGGACGCGTCCGACGTCTGCGCCCTCCTCAATGCCGTCGACCTGATCGAGATCGGCCGCCCGGAGACCGATCTGGGCGCCGTCGAGTCCGACCTCAACGCCCCCGACGTGGACCTGTCCACCGATTCCTGGCTCGCCTTCCAGGACGGCAGGCTCGTCGCCCACGCCCTCGTCTGGGCGGACTCCGGCCCGGGCCGCGTCGACGCGGACCACTACGTGCTGCCCGGCCACCACGAGGCGGCCGTCCTGCTGCTCGAGCGCATGGAGGCCCGGGTCCGGGAGCTGACCGGCGGTCAGGGCGTCCTGAGGCTCCAGCTCAACGTGAAGCCCACCCTCGACCTCTCCCTCCTCACGGGCGCGGCTACCGCACCGTCCGCCGCTACCACGTCATGACCCGCCCCCTGTCCCCGACCGCCGACCCCGCTGGCCGGACTCACCCTGCGGCACTGCGGCGGCGACGAGGCCGACCGCCACCGGGCCCACGCCCTGATCGAGCGGACCTTCGCCGTCTACGCGGAGCGCGGCCGCGACTCCGTGGGCCTCGGCGTGGACACCCACAACGAAACGGGCGCGCTCGCGCTGTACGAGGCGCACGGCATGGGTCTGCCCTACGCGGTCGACTCGTGGGAGCTCCCCTTGCACCCCCAGGGGTGACAGGGGCGTGACGCGCGGGTGCAATCGGTCCAACCAGGAGTGTGCAGGGCCCCACATAGGGTGACATAGGCCCCTAAGCGAGTCTCGGGACCCCTAGGAGGCACTCCATGCGCGGAGCCACCCACGCCCAGTGGGCCGCTGGTGCGGTGGCCGTCGCCCTCGTGGCGACGGCCTGCGGCGGCGGCAGCGACAGCGGCGGAGGCGGCGAGGCGGGAATCGTCAGCTCCTCCTGGGGCGACCCGCAGAACCCGCTGGAGCCCGCCAACACCAACGAGGTGCAGGGCGGCAAGGTGCTCGACATGCTCTTCCGGGGCCTCAAGCGCTATGACCCGAAGACGGGCGAGGCCCTCGACATGGTCGCCGAGAAGATCGAGACGACGGACAGTCAGAACTTCACCATCACGCTGAAGGACGGCTGGAAGTTCAGCAACGACGAGCCGGTCACCGCGCAGTCCTTCGTCGACGCCTGGAACTACGGCGCGGACGTGCGCAACAAGCAGAACAACTCGCCGTTCTTCTCCGACATCGTCGGTTACGCGGACGTCCACCCCGCCTCCGGCGAGCCCAAGGCCAAGACGATGTCGGGACTGGTCGTCAAGGACGACAAGACCTTCACGGTCGCCCTGAAGAACAAGTTCTCCACCTGGCCCGAGACCCTCGGTTACCAGGCCTTCTCCCCGCTGCCCAAGGCCTTCTTCACCGACCACGCCGGCTGGCTGGACAAGCCGATCGGCAACGGCCCGTACACGGTGGACTCGTACACCAAGGGCACCGGCATGAAGCTGCGCGCGTGGGACACCTACCCCGGTCCGGACAAGGCGCAGAACGGCGGTGTGGACCTGAAGGTCTACACCGACAACAACACCGCCTACACCGACCTGATCTCCGGCAACCTCGACCTCGTCGACGACGTGCCCGCGCAGCAGCTGAAGAACGTCAAGAACGACCTGGGGGACCGGTACATCAACCAGCCGGCCCTCATCATCCAGACGCTCACCTTCCCGCTGTACGACCCGCAGTGGAGCAAGGAGGGCATGGAGAACGTCCGCCGCGGGATCTCGATGGCCATCAACCGCGACGAGATCACCAAGCAGATCTTCCGGGAGACCCGCACCCCGGCCAAGGACTGGACCTCCCCGGCCCTCGGCGAGAAGGGCGGCTTCTCCTCCACCGTCTGCGGCGACGCCTGCGTCTACGACCCGGTCGCGGCCAAGAAGCTCATCACCGACGCCGGCGGGCTCCCCGGCGGCAAGGTCACGCTGACCTCCAACGTGGACACCGGCTCGCACCGCGACTGGATGGACGCCGTCTGCAACAGCATCAACAACGCGCTGGGCGAGGGTCCGGTCTGCACGGTCAACCCGATCGGCACTTTCGCCGACTTCCGCAACCAGCAGAGCAGCTTCAAGCTGACCGGCCCCTTCCGCTCCGGCTGGCAGGCCGACTACCCCCTGATCCAGAACTTCCTCCAGCCCCTCTACTACACCGGGGCCTCCTCCAACTACGGGAAGTTCAGCAACGCGGACTTCGACAAGCTCGTCGACGAGGCCAACCAGGAGAGCGACCAGGCCAAGGCCGTCACGAAGTTCCAGGACTCCGAGAAGATCCTCGCCGCGCAGATGCCGGCCATCCCGCTCTGGTACCAGAACGGCAGCGCGGGCTACGCCGAGCGGCTCTCGGACGTGGCGCTCAACCAGTTCAGCGTCCCGGTGTACGACCAGATCAAGGTCAGCTGACCCGCGTTTCGGATCGATCCTGGAGCAGTCCATGGGACGTTATGTGATCCGGCGGCTGCTCCAGATGATCCCGGTGTTCATCGGCAGCACGTTCCTGATCTTCTTCATGGTGTACGCGCTCGGTGACCCGGTCGCGGCCCTCTTCGGCGACAAGGCGCCCGACCCCGCCACCGCCGCGCGCATCCGCAAGGACCTCTACCTCGACCAGCCCCTGTGGAAGCAGTACCTGCACTACATGGGCCAGATCTTCCAGGGCGACTTCGGCACGGCCTTCAACGGACAGCCGGTCACCGAGCTGATGGCCTCGGCCTTCCCCGTCACCCTGCGCCTGACCCTGGTCGCGATCTTCTTCGAGGTCGTCATCGGCATCACCCTCGGCGTGATCAGCGGCCTGCGCCGCGGCAAGTCCGTCGACACCACCGTGCTGGTGCTCACCCTCGTCGTCATCTCCGTACCGACGTTCGTGACGGGCTATCTGCTCCAGTACCTCTTCGGCGTCAAATGGGGCTGGGTGCGACCCACCGTCTCCCCGGACGCTCCCCTCAACGAGCTGATCCTGCCCGGCATCGTGCTCGCGCTGGTCTCCCTCGCCTACGTCACCCGACTCTCGCGCACCTCCATCGCCGAGAACGTCAAGGCCGACTACGTGCGCACCGCCGTCGCCAAGGGCCTGCCGCGCCGCCGGGTCGTCACCCGCCACCTGCTGCGCAACTCGCTCATCCCCGTCGTCACCTTCATCGGCACCGACATCGGCGCCCTGATGGGCGGCGCCATCGTCACCGAGCGGATCTTCAACATCCACGGCGTCGGCTACCAGCTCTACCAGGGGATCCTGCGCAACAACTCCCCGACGGTGGTCGGCTTCGTGACCATCCTCGTCATCGTCTTCCTCCTGGCGAACCTGCTCGTCGACCTGCTCTACGCGGTCCTGGACCCGAGGATCCGTTATGCCTGACCCCGAGCGTCCAGAAGGGCCCGGCGGCTACGATCCCGTCGGCCCCCGCCCGCACGAGGCGGTCTCCCCGACGGGTCAGGGAGGCCCCATGGATCTCGCCCTGGAAGAGGCCGAAAGCGTCGAGGGCATCGAGAAGGACGGCCCGCCGGGCGGGACCGGGCCCGGCGAGAAGCCCCGCTCCCTGTGGTCGGACGCCTGGCACCAGCTGCGCCGCAACCCCGTCTTCATCATCTCCTCGCTGATGATCCTCTTCCTCGTGATCATCTCGATCTGGCCGCAGCTCATCGCGAGCGGCGACCCGCTCCAGTGCGACCTGTCCAAATCGCAGCAGGGCTCCTCCCCGGGCCACCCCTTCGGCTACGACACCCAGGGCTGCGACGTGTACACCCGTACCGTCTACGGGGCCCGCGCCTCCATCACCGTGGGCGTCTGCGCCACCCTCGGCGCCGCCTTCCTCGGCTCGCTGCTCGGCGGGCTCGCCGGGTTCTTCGGCGGCTGGGGCGACGCGCTGCTCTCCCGGGTCGCCGACATCTTCTTCGGCATCCCCGTCGTCCTCGGCGGCCTGGTCTTCCTGTCCGTGGTCACCAGCACCACCGTCTGGCCGGTGGTCGGCTTCATCGTGCTCCTCGGCTGGCCGCAGATCGCCCGCATCGGCCGCGGCTCCGTCATCACCGCCAAACAGAACGACTACGTCCAGGCCGCCCGGGCCCTCGGCGCCGGCAACGGCCGGATGATGCTCCGCCACGTGGCGCCCAACGCCATCGCCCCCGTCATCGTCGTCGCCACCATCGCGCTCGGCACCTACATCGCCCTGGAAGCCACCCTGTCCTTCCTCGGCGTCGGCCTGCGTCCGCCCACCGTCTCCTGGGGCATCGACATCTCCAACGCGGCCTCGCAGATCCGCAACGCCCCGCACATGCTGCTCTGGCCGGCCGGCGCGCTGAGCCTGACCGTGCTCGCCTTCATCATGCTCGGCGACGCGGTGCGCGACGCCCTCGACCCCAAGCTGCGCTGAGGAGCCCCGCACATGCTGCTCGAAGTCCGCGACCTGCACGTGGAATTCAAGACGCGCGACGGAGTCGCCAAGGCCGTCAACGGCGTCAACTACTCGGTGGCCGAGGGCGAGACGCTGGCCGTGCTCGGCGAGTCGGGCTCCGGCAAGTCGGTCACCGCCCAGGCCGTGATGGGCATCCTCGACATGCCGCCGGGCCGGATCGCGGGCGGCGAGATCCTCTTCAAGGGCAAGGACCTCCTGACGATGAAGGAGGAGGAGCGGAGGAAGATCCGGGGCGCCGAGATGGCGATGATCTTCCAGGACGCCCTCTCCTCCCTGAACCCGGTCCTGAGCGTGGGCGCGCAACTCGGCGAGATGTACGAGGTGCACCGCGGGATGTCCCGCAAGGACGCCAAGGGCAAGGCCGTCGAGCTGATGGAACGGGTCAAGATCCCGGCGGCGAAGGAGCGGGTGGGGGACTACCCGCACCAGTTCTCGGGCGGCATGCGCCAGCGCATCATGATCGCGATGGCGCTGGCCCTGGAGCCCTCGCTGATCATCGCGGACGAGCCGACGACGGCCCTGGACGTCACCGTCCAGGCCCAGGTGATGGACCTGTTGGCCGAGCTCCAGCGCGAGCTGAACATGGGCCTCATCCTGATCACCCACGACCTGGGGGTGGTCGCGGACGTGGCCGACAAGATCGCGGTCATGTACGCGGGCCGGATCGTCGAGGCGGCTCCGGTCCACGAGATCTACAAGGCGCCCGCGCACCCGTACACGCGCGGCCTGCTGGACTCCATCCCGCGCCTGGACCAGAAGGGCCAGGAGCTGTACGCCATCAAGGGCCTGCCGCCGAACCTGGTGGCCATCCCGCCCGGCTGCGCCTTCAACCCGCGCTGCCCGATGGCGCAGGCGGTGTGCCGCACCGAGGTCCCGCCGCTGTACCGGGTGACCGAGTCCCCGGTGGAGCGCACCAGCGCCTGCCACTTCTGGAAGGAATGCCTCCATGGCTGAGTCCCTGCTGGAAGTGAAGGACCTGGTCAAGCACTACCCGCTGACCCGGGGCGTCCTCTTCCGCAAGCAGGTCGGCGCGGTCAAAGCGGTCGACGGGGTCTCCTTCGACCTGCGCGCCGGCGAGACGCTCGGCATCGTGGGCGAGTCCGGGTGCGGGAAGTCCACCGTGGCCAAGATGCTGGTCCATCTGGAGCGGCCGACGGCGGGCGCGATCTCGTACAAGGGCGAGGACATCACCACACTGTCGGGGCGCGCCCTGAAGGCCGTGCGCCGCAACATCCAGATGGTCTTCCAGGACCCGTACACGTCGCTGAACCCGCGCATGACGGTCGGCGACATCATCGGGGAGCCCTACGAGATCCACCCCGAGGTGGCGCCCAAGGGCTCGCGCCGGCAGCGCGTCCAGGAGCTCCTGGACGTCGTCGGCCTGAACCCGGAGTACATCAACCGGTACCCGCACCAGTTCTCCGGCGGCCAACGCCAGCGCATCGGCATCGCCCGCGGCCTCGCCCTGCAACCGGAGATCATCGTCGCCGACGAGCCCGTCTCCGCGCTGGACGTCTCCGTCCAGGCCCAGGTCATCAACCTGCTGGACCGGCTGCAGAGCGACTTCGACCTGTCCTACGTCTTCATCGCGCACGACCTCTCGATCGTCCGGCACATCTCCGACCGGGTCGGCGTCATGTACCTGGGCCGGATCGTCGAGATCGGCACCGACAGCCAGATCTACGACCACCCGACGCACCCGTACACCCAGGCGCTGCTCTCCGCCGTCCCGGTCCCGGACCCGCAGGCCCGCGCCCGCCGCGAGCGGATCATCCTCACGGGCGACGTCCCGTCCCCGGCCAACCCGCCCTCCGGCTGCCCCTTCCGCACCCGGTGCTGGAAGGCCGAGCCGCGCTGCACGGCGGAGGTCCCGCTGCTCGCGATCCCGCAGGTCTTCCCCTCGGGCCCGGCGGCACATCCGTCGGCCTGCCACTTCGCGGCGGAGAAACAGGTGGTCCCGCCGTCGGACCAGCCGCCCCCGTCAGCGCCGCCACCTCCTCCGTCGTCCCCGCCGCCGACGGATCCACTGACGAAGGAGTAGGCGCTGACCGATCATTTCCGGCCACCCCTGTGCGTCAGGTGGGGAAACGGTAGATGCTCCGACAACTTCGTTTACGTGGGGGCAACTTGACCGTTTCTGCCCCGAGATCTGGGGCATGCAACCTGGATGTCGTGCGGCCGTGCGGGTGCCGACAGCCGGCCGGGGAGGCGTACGGCCTCGCCGGCCGGCCTCCCCGTGACCCCACTCATGCGCGGCATGCGCCCCTCGTGCTGCCGGATTTCGATCGATGCGCTGGTACGGATAGTTATGATCCGTAGCGCACGGTGGGTATGAGTCCTGCCGAGCACGAATGCGCGTACCGATGTCCGCTCGACGTGGAGGTGAAACGCCGTGGCACTCTCGATCTCCGCCGTGGTGCTGCTGGCGATCATCGTCTTCCTGCTGGTCCGAAGGGCGGGCCTGAAGGCGGGACATGCGGTGGTCTGCGTACTGCTCGGCTTCTACCTGGCGAGTTCCACCATCGCCCCGACCCTCAGCCAGCTCACCTCGAACGTGGCGAGCATGATCAGTGGCCTCAAGTTCTAGGCCCCGCCTCGTAGGCTAGGCCCCATGAACGGTCTTCCCGCCCGTCGTCTGCTCTTCGTGCACGCGCACCCCGACGACGAGTCGATCAACAACGGCGTCACCATGGCCAAGTACGCGGCCGAGGGCGCCCACGTCGCGTTGGTGACCTGCACCCTGGGCGAGGAGGGTGAGGTCATCCCGCCCGGGCTCGCCCACCTGGCGGCCGACCGCGACGACGCCCTCGGCGAGCACCGCATCGGCGAGCTCGCCGCGGCCATGGCGGAACTGGGCGTCCACGACCACCGGTTCCTCGGCGGCCCCGGCCGCTTCCGGGACTCCGGGATGATGGGCGCCCCGCAGAACCACCGCCCGGAGGCCTTCTGGGCCGCCGACGTGGACGGGGCCGCCGCGTACCTCGTGGAGGTCATCCGGGAGCTGCGGCCGCAGGTGCTCGTCACCTACGACCCGGACGGCGGATACGGGCACCCCGACCACATCCAGGCCCACCGGGTCGCCATGCGCGCCGCCGAACTGGCCGCGGAGACCGCGTACCGGCGCGACCTCGGCGCGCCCCACGCGGTCGGGAAGATCTACTGGAACCGCGTCCCGCGCTCGGTGGTCGAGGAGGGCTTCGCCCGGCTGCGCGCGGCCGGGGGCGAGATGCCCTTCCCCGCGGTGGGCTCGCCCGCAGACGTGCCGGGGGTCGTCGCCGACGAGCGGATCACCACCGAGATCGACGCCAAGGACGCCTTCGTGGCGGCGAAGGCGGCCGCCATGCGGGCCCACGCCACCCAGATCGCCGTGGACGGGCATTTCTTCGCCCTCTCCAACGACCTGGCACAGCCGCTGTTCACCCGCGAGTACTACGAACTCGTCGAAGGCCGGCCGGGCGCCCCGGCGGGCGAGCGCGAACACGACCTCTTCGCGGGGGTGGAGGCATGAGCGGCACGGTCACGGCCGGCCGGATCGCCGGCTGCCTGGGCATGCTCGTCGCGGGCGCGCTGACCGGCGCGGCCGGCTGGCTGGTGGTCGGCCTCTGGTTCCCCGGCGGTCTGCTGCTCGCCCTGCTGGCCGTCTTCGGACTGTTCCTCGGGGGCCGGATCGCCCTCGGGACCGGCTTCGGGGTGGGCGGCGCCGCGGTCGGCTGGTTCCTCTCGTACATGATGCTCAGCGTTCCGCGCCCCGAGGGTGACTTCCTCCTCGATTCGTCTGGAATCGGCGTGTACGTCTACCTTTTGGGTGGAACCGTTCTCGCTGTGATGTGTGCCACGATGCGCGGTCCGCTGGATCGGCCGGTTTCGGCCGCCCGGCCTGCCAAGTGACGTGGTGTCGGACCTCGTAGGGAGGTTCGCCGCGGGGCGCGCGCAGGTGCTTCCCGGGCACTTCAGAGGGGTTTGACGGGCCCTGTCAGGAACCCCTGATTCCCGCCCGTCAGTTGCGTGCGGGCGGCGGCCAGTATGGTGGACGGGCCGCCGAGCTGCCCGCGCACGGTATGACGGGCGGCGGAGCCAACCGGGAGAACCTGCCTTGAGTCGTGAAACCGACAGTTCGTCCTCCGGGCCCAAGGGGCACGGTGGAGCCGCTTACCCCTCGGGTACACCGCCGTACGGAACCGGCCAGTACCCGTCCACGGACGCTGCGGCGACCGCTCCGGAGGAGAACGCTGTGACCTCGAAGCCGTCCACGCCCGATGCTGACGGGCCCAAGACCGAGACGACCCTGACGACCCGGATCCGGATCAACATCCCGGGTTCGCGGCCGATCCCGCCGGTGGTCGTGCGCAAGGCGATGGGCAACGGCTCCGGCTCGGCCGGCGCCAGTGAGCAGACCGGGCCCGAGGCGACGCCCGGGCAGGCCTCCCCGCCGCCGCTCGCGCAGCGGCGCGGGCCGCAGCCCACCCGCATCGAGGCCGCCCCGGAGCCGGCCGGCGCCCCGGCGCCCGCGCCCGCCCCGGCGGCCGAAGCCGAGGAGCCGGCCAGCAACTGGTTCGCCCCCCGCAAGCCGGCCGCCCCGGCCCCGGCATCCGCACCGGCCCCCGCAGCGGCCCAGATGCCGCCGGCCGCGGCCGCCCCGCCGCTCGCGCAGCGGCCGTTGCCCACCCGGACGCCGTCCCCGACGCCGACTCCGACGCCCACTCCGCCGGTCGTCCCGGGCGGGGGCTTCCCCCCGCCGCAGCGCACCCAGGCCCCGCCGGTGCCCGGCCCGGACGCCGCCTTCGCACCGCCGCGCACCCCGCCGCCGCCCGTGACGGACTACGGCCAGGGCTTCGACCGGGCCTCCGCGCCCGCCCCCGCCGCCCCGATGCCCGGCGGTCCGGGCGTCGGGACGACCCAGGGCTTCCCCGCGTACGGGGGCGACCAGGGTGACACCGGCCCCGTCACCGAGGCGTTCCCGGCCTACGGCGGCGGCCCCGCCGGACCCACCGGCGGCCCCGGCTTCGGCAGCGGACCCGTCGGCGGCCCCGTCGGCGGCCCGGCCGGCGCGGCCGCCTTCGACGAGGCCCCGCAGTGGCCCGGACCCGACCTGGACGGCCCGCTGCCGACCCCGGTACCGACCCCCGCGCCGGCCGCCCCCCGCCCCGCGGCCGCGCAGCCCAAGGCCACCGACAAGCCCGCCAAGAAGGGCCGCTCCAAGCTGGTCCTGCTCGGCGGCGGTGTCATCGCCCTCATCGGCCTGGCCTACGGCGGCGGGCTGCTCCTGAACCACTCCGACGTCCCCAAGGGCACCACCGTCCTCGACGTCGACATCAGCGGCAGCCGTGACGAGGCCGTCTCCAAGCTCCAGACCGCCTTCGGCACCCGCGCCGCCGCCCCGATCCAGCTCAGCGTCGGCGGCAAGACGGTCGAGCTGAAGCCCGAGAAGGCCGGCCTGACGCTGGACGCCCAGACCACCGTCCGCAACGCGGCCGGCAGCGACTACAACCCGATCACGGTCATCGGCTCGCTCCTCGGCAACGAGCGGGTCGCCGACCCCGTGATGCCGATCGACGAGGAGAAGCTCCAGGTCGCGCTGCAGGAACTCGCGGGCACCTCCGGCACGGCCACCGAGGGCACGATCAAGTTCGACACCGGCAAGGCCGTCGCCGTCCCCGGCACCCCCGGCACCACCCTCGACGTGGACGCCTCCGTCCAGCTGGTGGCCAAGGCTTTCAAGGACCAGGTCGCCACCGGCAAGGCGGCCGTGGCCGAACTGCCGACCACCACCAAGGCGCCGGCCATCGGCCAGGCCGAGCTGGACCGGGCCATGAAGGAGTTCGCCGAGCCCGCGATGTCCGCGAACGCCACCGTCAAGGTCGGCGCCAAGTCCATCGCCTTCGGCGCCAGGTCCCTGCCCAAGATCCTCAGCATGCAGCCCGTCGACGGCCGCCTGACCGAGAGGTTCGACCTGGAGGCGCTCAAGGCGACCTACGGGAACACCTTCGACGGGATCCTGATCACCCGCGGCAACGGCGAGAAGACGGCCGTCACCCCGCAGGACGTCGCCGGCGCCCTCGGCAAGGCCCTGCGCGGCAAGACCACGGCCGAACGCACCGTGGTCGTCGACACCAACCCGAGCTAGCCCGTTCCGGACCGGCCGACCGGTGCCCCCGCCCGTACCCCGGGCGGGGGCACCGTCACGTCCGCCGCATGACATCCGTCATCCGGCACGCACGACGCCCGACACTGCCGCGCGGGACCCCGTACGGGCGAACCCCTCCCCATGACGACGACGACCGCGACACGCACCGCGAAGCCCGCCACCGACCAGGTGGTCAGCTTCGAGAACGTGACCAAGAGCTACGGCACGGTCCGGGCGGTCGACGGCCCCTCCCTCACGCTCCACCCGGGCGTGACCGTCGCGCTCCTCGGCCCCAACGGCGCCGGGGCGGTTAGTTCAGGAGGGCGCGGGCGGAGGCGGCCTCCGCGCGGATCCGGGCCGCCGCGTCGGCGTCCACCGCGGAGACCACCCCCGCGTACGCGTCGAGCTCGGCCGCCCCCTCCTGGAAGGAGCCCCGCTCCACCAACAGCCGCGCCCGCTCGTACCGCAGCGCCGCCGGATGCGACGGCAGCAGCAGCGACAGCTCCACCGCCCACAGGGCCACTGCCGACTGCTCCGGGCGGGCCGAGGCCCAGGCCCGAACGTTCGCCAGGATCCGCTGCACGATGTCCAGCGTCCGGGCGGGCTCGCGCGGCCCCGACGCCAGCTCCGCCGGCCCCGTGCCCAGGGACGCGCCGCCCGCGAAGGGATCCACCACCACGCCCTCCTCCGGGTCCCCGAAGCCCACCACGAAGTGCCCCGGCAGCCCCAGCCCGTACACCGGCGCCCCGGCCCGCCGGGCCACCTCCAGCCACACCACCGACAGCAGGATCGGCAGCCCGCGCCGCCGCCTCAGCACCTCGTGCAGCAGCGAGGACGACAGCCGGTCGTAGTCCGCCGGGGTGCCGTGGAAACCGAGGCGCCCGCCCAGCAGTTCCGTCACCGCGTTCGCCCACGCCCGCCCGCCGCGCAGCCCGTACGGCAGCATCCCGGCCAGCCGGTCCAGCTCGATCTGCGCCCGGTCCATGGCGCGTTCGTCCAGCTCCGGGTCCCCCTCGGTGGCCAGCAGCAGGCACAGCAGCGCCAGGTCCGGCCGCTCCGCCCGGGCCTCGGCCGCGAACTGCTCCCGCCAGGCCGCCGGACTCACGAGGCCGCCCGGTAGTGGTGGTACGCGTGGTGCGTCGCGAAGCCCAGCCCGTCGTACAGCGCCCGTGCCCCCGGATTGTCCGTCTCGACCTGCAGCCAGGCCGCCGACGCCCCCTCCTCAAGCGCCCGCCGGGCCAGCGCGGCCATCACCGCCGTCGCCAGGCCCTCCCGCCGGTGCGCGGGATCCACGGTCACTGCCGCGAAGCCGGCCCAGCGGCCATCCACCACGCAGCGCCCGATGGCCCGGCCCCCGGGCAGCGTCGCGAACCACACCGACGGCCCTTCCACCAGCATCCGCCGGGCCAGGTCCGGGTCGCTGACCTTCCCGTAGCGCCCGAGCCACTCCTCGTCCGGGACCCGGGTCAGGCGCAGGTCCCCGGCCGCGGGCGCGTCCACGTCGGCCACCGGGGCCAGCGCCCCGATCCGTACCTCCGCCGACACCTCCGACGCCCACCCGCGCCGCTCCAGCTCCGCACCGAGCATCTCCTGGGTGCCCGCGGCCCCCGTCGCGACCTGCACATAGGCCGGAAGCGACCGCTCCGCGTACCAGGAGGTCACTCGCGCGAGTGCATCGTCCAGCGGCATCCCCGGGTCGCCGAGCGGCAGCACGGAATTGGCCCGCCGGGTGAATCCGGCGGCCGCCCGCAGCGTCCACCCGCCCAGCTGCTCGCTCTCCAGCGGCTGCCAGGCCCGCGCGGTGACCCGCGAGAGCTCCTCGAAGGAGGCCGCGGGACCCCGCCGCCGGGCCGGCGCCGGAGGCACGATCTTGCCCGCCACCAGCGACGATTCCGAGATGCGGACGGATTGACCGTCCTTCTTTGTGATCAGCAGCACACCCTGGTCCCAGGATGTGAGAACCCCGACCGTGTCCGTGAACTCGGGTGATCCGCTCACTACGGCCTCCACCCGTCGTACAGAGACTCGTTTACCCACGTCAGCCGGGGTAATTCGGACCTCCAGCAGTCCACCGGCAGTGATTTCCACAGCTCTGTCCGCCCCTCCTGTTCGGATCGTGCCCGGGAACGGAGATACTAGGTGCGGGCATCGACGACGCCGCGCTCCCGCGCGATATGGAAAGCCCTACCGAGGAGGAACGAGAGCGTGACCTACGTCATCGCGGAGCCTTGTGTCGACGTCAAGGACAAGGCATGCATCGAAGAGTGCCCCGTCGACTGCATCTACGAGGGCCAGCGGTCCTTGTACATCCACCCGGACGAATGCGTCGACTGTGGTGCGTGTGAGCCGGTCTGCCCGGTCGAGGCCATCTTCTACGAGGACGACACCCCGGAGGAGTGGAAGGACTACTACAAGGCGAACGTCGAGTTCTTCGACGAGCTCGGTTCGCCCGGTGGTGCCTCCAAGCTGGGCCTGATCGAGCGCGACCACCCCTTCGTCGCGGCGCTGCCCGCCGGTATCAACGGCGAGCACTGACCTTCCAGGCAGACGCGCCCCTCGGTCCCGTACGGCCTTCCCGCCGCACGGGACCGATGTGTTTTCCGACCCGCACACACCAGCACTCAGAGAGAGCAGAGACCACCGTGGCCGCAGTATCCGACCGTCTTCCCGCCTTCCCCTGGGACAAGCTGGAGCCGTACAAGAAGACGGCGGCGGCCCACGCGGACGGCATCGTCGACCTGTCGGTCGGCACGCCCGTGGACCCGGTCCCGCAGCTGATCCAGCGCGCCCTGATCGAGGCCGCCGACTCTCCGGGCTACCCGACCGTGTGGGGCACCGTCGCCCTGCGCGACGCGATCACCGGCTGGGTGCGCGGCCGCCTCGGCGCGAGCGCCGCCGAACACCGCAACGTGCTGCCGGTCGTCGGTTCCAAGGAGCTGGTGGCCTGGCTGCCGACCCAGCTGGGCCTGGGCGCCGGGGACAAGGTCGCCTACCCGCGGCTCGCCTACCCCACCTACGAGGTCGGCGCGCGGCTGTGCGGCGCCGAGCCGGTCGTCTACGACGACCCCACCGAGCTCGACCCGGCCGGTGTGAAGCTGCTGTGGCTCAACTCCCCGTCCAACCCCACCGGCAAGGTCCTCGCCAAGGAGGACCTCGTTCGGATCGTGGCCTGGGCGCGCGAGCACGGGATCCTGCTCTTCAGCGACGAGTGCTACCTGGAGCTGGGCTGGGAGGCCGAGCCCGTCTCCGTCCTCCACGACGACGTCTGCGGCGGCTCGTACGAGGGCGTCGTCGCCGTCCACTCCCTCTCCAAGCGCTCCAACCTGGCGGGCTACCGGGCGGCCTTCGTCGCCGGTGACGCGGACGTGCTCGGCGAACTGCTGGAGATCCGCAAGCACGGCGGCATGATGACCCCCGCCCCCGTGCAGGCGGCCACGGTCGCCGCGCTCGGCGACGACGCGCACGTCGAGGAGCAGCGCGAGCGCTACGCGGCCCGCCGTACGGCGCTGCGCACGGCCCTGGAGGGGCACGGCTTCCGGGTCGAGCACAGCGAGGCGAGCCTGTACCTGTGGGTGACCCGCGACGAGCCCTGCTGGGACACCGTCGCCCACCTCGCGGGCCTGGGCATCCTGGTCGCGCCGGGCGACTTCTACGGCGAGGCGGGCGCGCGGTTCGTGCGCGTCGCCTTCACCGCCACCGACGAGCGGGTCGAGGCGGCGGTCAAGCGCCTCGGCTGACCGCCGGGTTCCACGACGCAGACGCCCGAGGGGGCCGGGAGTTCGCACTCCCGGCCCCCTCGGCGGTTCCTACGGCATCAGCCGCCCAGCGGCAGGCCACCGGGGAGTCCCCCCGGCAGGACGCCGGAGGTCGGCAGCGAGGACGTCGGCAGGGAGGAGACCGGCAGCTCCTGCGTCGCGGGCAGTCCGCCGAGCAGGCCCTGCGCGGTACCGGCCACGTCGGCGGCCGGGGCCGGCAGGGCCTTGGTGGCGCTGGCGGCGGTGCCGACGGCGTCCGCGGCCGCGTCCGTCGTCGTGGCGGCGTCGGGGGCGGTGAGCGCGCCCAGCTGGGGCACGGACTCCAGGCCGGCGGCACTGGCCGCGCCGGCCGCACCGACCACGGGCGCTGTCCCGGCTGCGATGAGCAGCGCGGCACGGGCGATCCGACGGGTCAGGGGGAGAGACATGTTGCTCCTAAGCGGTAGCGGCTGAGTACGCCCTGCTAACCGCTCCCGGGGCGGGTGGAGTTGCGGTGCCGATGGGTAAAGGATCGGTAACGCATCGTTTAATCGGCTTCCGGGAAAAACGCATTGGATGCGCGCCGACCTGGGCTTCCGCCCCGATCCGGGATCGGCGGCCCGCTACACGGATCCCCCCGCAGGGGTGATCACTCGTACGTGAGCCCGGGCGCCCCCGGCGCGTGCCCCGCGCCGGAGCCGGTCAGCGGGCCATGAAGATCCGTACCTCGCCCGGCCCCGCGTAGTGGGCGTCCTTGGCGCCGTCCTTCGTCCCCGTGCCGCCCTTGTCCTGCCACCGGCCGCGGTCCTTGCCCGCGATCCAGCCGTGCCGGCCGTACGACACCCGGGAGATGCCCATCGCCTTCGAGTGGGCCACCGCCCAGTGGGCCATCGCCCGGCTGCGGCGCGTCGCGTCCTCGCCGCCGTTCTTCTTCTCCGTCAGGGTGACCTCGGCCTCCGCGGCGACCTGCCCGCCGCCGGTGTTCCGGCCGGCCTGGCCGCCCTGCGCGGACATGGTGTGCGTCCCGTCCTTGCCGAAGATCCGGATCAGGTCGGCCTGTACCTCCTCGGGGTTGCCCGGCCCGGTGGGCGCGGGCCCGCCGCAGTTCAGGGTGCCGCCGCCGGCGAAGGCCGCCGTCAGCACGGTCGCGTCGGGCTCGTGCTTCGCGTACGCCTGCGGGAACCCGCTGCGCTGCACCTTCTGCGCGGCCACCGTCAGCGGCAGGCGCGAGTACCCCGGCACGTCGACGAGGTGGTCGTAGAAGATCCCGGCCGAGTAGACCGGGTTCGTGATCTGCGCCGGAGTTCCCCAGCCCATCGACGGCCGCTGCTGGAAGAGGCCGAGCGAGTCCCGGTCGCCGTGATCGAGGTTGCGCAGCGCGGACTCCTGCATGGCGGTCGCCAGCGCGATGGTCACCGCCCGGTCCGGCAGGCCCTTGGCGACGCCGACGGCGGCTATCGTCGCCGCGTTCGCCGCCTGCTCCGGCGACATTTCGTACGTTTCAGAGGTTTCTTCGCCCCCGACCGGGTCCGCGCTGGCCACGCAGAACGGGGCGCCGCCGCCACCGTTCGAATCGTGCTGCACGGCGAAGTACCCGATCACCGCGAGGAGAACGAGCATGCCGACGGCCGCCCGGAGCAGTCGGCGGCGACGAGGACGGGGATCACGGGTCTCGGACACGCGGCCCACCGTACTTGAGGCATATGACGCGTCCACCGGCCGGACGTACGGGGCTTCGTCGCATCCCGGGGCGTTAGGGTCAGTTCCATGTCCGAATCCGAGCTGGACCTCACCCTGGACGCCGCCGAGCTGACCGCCCGGCTCGTCGACATCCCTTCCGTGAGCGGCGACGAGAAGGTACTCGCCGACCTCGTGGAACACGCGTTGCGCGGCCTGGCGCACCTCACCGTGGACCGCTTCGGCAACAACGTCGTCGCCCGCACGAACCTCGGCCGCGCCGAGCGCGTCGTACTGGCCGGCCACCTCGACACCGTGCCGATCGCCGACAACGTCCCCTCCCGCCTCGACGAGAACGACGTGCTGTGGGGCTGCGGCACCACCGACATGAAGTCCGGTGTCGCCGTGCAGCTGCGCATCGCCGCGACCGTGCCCGAGCCGAACCGCGACCTCACCTTCGTCTTCTACGACCAGGAGGAGGTCGCCAGCGACCTCAACGGCCTCGGCAAGGTCGCGGACGCCCACCCCGACTGGCTGACGGGCGACTTCGCGGTCCTGCTGGAACCCTCCAACGCCGAGGTCGAGGGCGGCTGCCAGGGCACCCTGCGCGTCCTGCTCCGCACCGCCGGCGAGCGCGCGCACTCCGCCCGCAGCTGGATGGGCTCCAACGCCATCCACTCCGCGAGCCCGATCCTCGCCCGCCTCGCGGCCTACGAGCCCCGCAAGCCGGTCATCGACGGCCTGGAGTACCACGAGGGCCTCAACGCGGTCCGCATCGAGGGCGGCGTCGCCAACAACGTCATCCCCGACGCGTGCACGGTGACCGTCAACTTCCGCTACGCCCCGGACCGCACCGAGGCCGACGCGCTGGCCCACGTACGGGAGGTGTTCGCGGACTGCGACATCGCCGAGTTCGTGGTCGACGACTCCTCGCCCGGCGCCCTCCCCGGCCTCTCCCACCCGGCCGCCGAGGCCTTCATGGAGGCGGTCGGCGGTCGTGCGATGCCCAAGTTCGGCTGGACGGACGTCTCCCGCTTCAGCGCCCTCGGGGTCCCGGCGGTCAACTACGGCCCGGGCGACGCCCTGCTGGCGCACAAGGTCGACGAACGCGTCGAGACGAAGGCGATCTTGCACTGCGAGGAACGACTCCGCGCCTGGCTGACCTCCTGAATTCCGCTTCTCGTCACCTTTGTGCGCCTACCCTGATCCAACGATCAGCAGGAGGGAGCACAGCATGGGCAACCACGGCAGTCCCGAGGGTTCCGCTCGTCGTCGGCCCGAGGAGCAGCAGCTCGGGCCGGTGCTGAGGAGGCGGAGCCAGGTGCAGGCGGGCAGTACGACGGACCAGCGGCTGCTGGATTCGGCCGGGCCCTCCGAGTGGGTGCACACCGATCCCTGGCGGGTCCTGCGCATCCAGTCGGAGTTCATCGAGGGCTTCGGCACGCTGGCCGAGCTGCCGCCCGCGATCAGCGTGTTCGGATCGGCCCGTACGCCGGAGGGCTCGCCCGAGTACGACGCGGGCGTGCGGATCGGCAGCGCGCTGGTCGAGGCCGGCTTCGCGGTGATCACCGGCGGCGGTCCGGGAGCGATGGAGGCGGCCAACAAGGGCGCCCGCGAGGCGAACGGCGTCTCGGTCGGCCTCGGCATCGAGCTCCCCTTCGAGCAGGGGCTCAACCAGCACGTCGATCTCGGCCTGAACTTCCGGTACTTCTTCGTCCGCAAGACGATGTTCGTGAAGTACAGCCAGGGCTTCGTCGTCCTGCCGGGCGGCCTGGGCACGCTGGACGAGCTGTTCGAGGCGCTGACCCTGGTCCAGACCCAGAAGATCACCCGCTTCCCGATCGTGCTGTTCGGCACGGAGTACTGGAGCGGTCTGATCGACTGGCTGCGGGGCACCGTGATCGCCCAGGGCAAGGCCTCGGAGAAGGACCTCTACCTGTTCCACGTCACCGACGACGTGGACGAGGCGATCGCACTGGTGACGAAGGAAGTCGGCAAGTAACCCGCCGGGCCCGGGCCGTACGGCCCGGGCCCGACCACGTCAGGCGAGGCCGCGACGGGCGACCGCCGGGGGCCGGTGGCCCTGGATGGACCGGACCATGCTCCTTTGGGACGCCGCTCTCGCGCGGTTCGGCGCGGGCGCCTCGCCGGCTTCGGGCGGCTGCGTCGGCCTCCGGCCGTCGGTGCCTCAGGCGAGGCCGCGGCGGGCGACCGCCGGGGGCCGGTGGCCCTGGATGGACCGGACCATGTCCAGGATCTGCCGGGTTTCCGCGACCTCGTGGACGCGGTAGACCTGTGCGCCCAGCCAGGCGGAGACGGCCGTCGTGGCCAAGGTGCCCAGCAGGCGTTCCTTGACCGGCTTGTCGAGGGTCTCGCCGACGAAGTCCTTGTTGGACAGGGAGACCAGGACCGGCCAGCCCGTCGCCGTCATCTCGTCCAGCCGGCGCGTGGCCTCCAGCGAGTGCCGGGTGTTCTTCCCGAAGTCGTGTCCCGGGTCGATCATGATCGCGTCCCGGCGGACGCCCAGCGCCGCCGCCCGCTCCGCCAGCCCCACCGTCACGCGCAGCACGTCCTCCACGACGTCCTCGTACGCGACCCGGTGCGGCCGGGTGCGCGGCTGCGCACCGCCCGCGTGGGTGCAGACCAGGCCCGCGCCGTAGCGCGCGGCGACCTCCGCGAGCTTGTGGTCCACCCCGCCCCAGGCGTCGTTGAGGACGTCCGCCCCGGCCTCGCACACGGCCTCGCCGACCTCGTGCCGCCAGGTGTCCACGCTGATCACCACGTCCGGGTGGCGGCGCCGGACCTCGGCCACGAAGCCGACCGTGCGCCGTGCCTCCTCGGCCGCGTCCACGTGCTCGCCCGGGCCCGCCTTTACCCCGCCGATGTCGATGATCGCGGCGCCTTCGGCGATCGCGTGCTCGACCCGGTCCAGCGCCGGCTCGTCGCGGAACGTCGCGCCCTGGTCGTAGAAGGAGTCCGGCGTCCGGTTCACGATGGCCATGATCACCGGCTCGTGGGTGTCGAACTCGCGCCTGCCCAGTCGCAGCATCCTGCTCTTTCCTCCTTCGGCGGCCCTCGCGCCTCGCCTGCGACCTTAACCTGGTGGCCGGAGTCTCTCAGGGGAGTTGATCGTGTTCTTCTTCTTGATGATCGCGCTGGTCGTGGTCGTGGCAGCGGTCACCCTGGCGGTGATCGGCGGCGGCTCGGAGGCCGTCCTGCCGGAAGCGGAGCCGGACCGGGTCGCGGACGGGCTGCCGGAGACCCGGCCCGTCGTACGGGCCGACATCGACGCGCTGCGGCTGCCGGTCGCCCCGCGCGGCTACCGCATGGCCGAGGTGGACGACGTACTGGAACGGCTCGCGGCCGAACTGGCCGAGCGGGACGCGCGGATCGCGCAGCTGACGGCCGCGGCGGCGCCCGCAGCGGCCCCGTCGGACGCGCCCGGGCACGTCGACCTCCGCAAGGGCGGCGAGCAGTGAGCGGTTCGGTGGCGGGTGCGGACGGGCTGCTGCGCTGCCCGTGGGGGCTGTCCACGCCGGACTACGTCGACTACCACGACACCGAGTGGGGCCGTGCGGTGCACGGGGACGACGCCCTCTACGAGCGGTTGTGCCTGGAGGCGTTCCAGTCGGGGCTGTCCTGGATCACGATCCTGCGGCGGCGCGAGGGGTTCCGCAAGGCCTTCGCAGACTTCTCGATCGCGGCGGTCGCGGAGTTCGACGCACGCGACGCGGAGCGGCTGCTGGCCGACGAGGGGATCATCCGCAACCGGGCCAAGATCGAGGCGACCCTGGCCAACGCGAAGGTCCTCGCCGGGTGGGAGCCGGGCGAACTGGACACCTTGATCTGGTCCCACGCCCCCGAGGAGCCGGGACCGGCCCCGCTGACGGTCGACGAGGTCCCGGCGGTCACGCCGGAGTCCACCGCCCTGGCCAAGGCCCTGAAGAAGGCCGGCATCCGCTTCGTCGGCCCCACGACGGCCTACGCCCTGATGCAGGCCTGCGGGCTCGTCAACGACCACCTGGCCGACTGCGTCTCCCGCGACCCGGCCTGAGTCCGGTCGGGCCGGGCCGGATCGCGGGAGGGGTCTCAGCGGCCCAGGTACTTCGGCGGCTGCTTCGCGAGGAAGGCCTGGACGGCGATGGCGTGGTCCTCGGAGGCCCCCGCACGGGTCTGGAGGACGTCCTCGTGGGCCAGGGCCTCGGAGAGCGTGTGGGAGGCCCCGTAGGCCAGGGACTCCTTCAGCGCGGCGTACGCGACCGTCGGGCCGGCGGCCAGCGTGCGGGCCACCGCCTCCGCCTCGGCGTGCAGGGAGTCCGCGGGCACGAGGCGGTTGACGATGCCGAGCTCGTACGCCTCCTGGGCCTTGATCGAACGCGGGAACAGCAGCAGGTCCGAGGCGCGGGAGGCACCGATCAGGCGGGGGAGGGTCCAGGAGACCCCGGAGTCGGCGGTCAGCGCCACCCCGGCGAACGAGGTGTTGAAGGAGGCGGTGTCGGCGACGACCCGGAAGTCCGCCGCCAGCGCGAAGCCGAAGCCCGCCCCGGCCGCGACGCCGTTCACGCCGGCCACCACGGGCTTCGGCATCTCGGTGAGCGCCCGCACGATGGGGTTGTAGTGGTCGGCCACCGTGGTCATGGTCAGCGAGGTGCCGGTCTCGCGGTCCGAGGCGAGGTTCCCGATGTGTTCCTTGAGGTCCTGGCCCACGCAGAAGGCCCGGTTGCCGGCCGCGGTGAGCAGCACGGCCCGTACGGCGGTGTCGGCGGCCGCCGCCTGGACCGCGTCGCGCAGGGCGACCTTGGCCTCGGTGTTCATCGCGTTCATCGCGTCCGGACGGTTGATCGTGATGGTCGCGAGTCCGTCGGTCACTTCGTAGAGCACGCTGTCGGCCATGGCAGGGGGTCCCCCTTCGTCGCGGGCTTGGCTACCGGTCGGTACTGTCCGGTACAAAGGTCAGCATGGCGGACCGGACGTGGCGCGCACATGTGATGTGCGTCAAAGAAAGCCGACGCCGGTTCCCGGGTGCGGCGGCGAAGTATCGCAGGCGGATCCCCGAAATGAGTGGTTTTGGTCGAGCGCGTTGCCCAAGCGTTCCCCTGCGATGTTGGTCATCGGGTCCTGACATGCGGGATAATGGCTGGGAAGCAATGTGTTCGATGCCGGGTATTAGGCGCCTGAACGGGGCCGTCGGCTGACGATGAGCTGGTTTCAGGAAGGGGAACGAGCATGGCGGCCATGAAGCCGCGGACGGGCGACGGCCCGCTCGAGGTCACCAAGGAGGGGCGGGGCATCGTCATGCGCGTACCGCTCGAGGGCGGCGGTCGGCTTGTCGTCGAGCTGACCCCTGATGAGGCGGACGCCCTGGGTGACGCCCTGAAGAAGGTCGTCGGCTGACCCCACGGGGACACCGACAGCACTTCCACCTTCTGCTTTTCCGCATTCTCTGCACTGCCCCGACCGCGATCCCGCGGCCGGGGCAGTGTTGCGTCGTCCTCCCTGGACCCGAGCCCTCCGGAGCCGCGCCGTGACCTTCACCCCGCCCGCGCCACCCGCCTTCGCCGACTGCACGCCCCGCCAAAAGGTCGCCCGGATCCTCTCCGACGTGCTGGCCCCGGCCCATCTGGTGGTCGCGCTGCTCCTGTTCGTCGGATGGCACGGCAGCACGGCGTGGACCGGGCTCGGCTGGGGTCTGTTCGCCGCCTGCTTCTGCGGGGTGGTCCCGATCGGGATCATCGCCCTCGGCGTCCGCCGGGGCGCGCTGACCGACCAACACGTCCGGGTGCGGCGCCAGCGGCTCGTCCCGATGGCCCTGAGCCTGCTCTCCGTCCTCGCCGGGGTCACCCTCCTGCACCTCCTGGGCGCTCCCCGGGAGGTGTTCGCGCTCGTCGTCGCGATGCTGGTGGGCCTCGTGTCCTCGCTGCTGGTCACGGTGGTCTGGCAGATATCGATCCACATGTCGGTGGCCGGCGGCGCCGTGATGATCCTGCTGCTCGTCCTCGGCCCCCGGGTGCTCCCCGCGGTGCTGATCGCCGTCGCCGTCGCCTGGTCCCGGCTGGTGCTGAAGGCGCACACCCCGGCGCAGCTCCTCGCCGGCACGGCGCTGGGCGGTACGGCGGCCCTGACCTTCGCGCTCCTCGGCTGACCCGCGGGGCCGATCTCCCGCGGTCCGGCGGGCCTTGATCACGCGGGCCGCGGGCGGGCCCGGGGGTTCAGCGGCGCACGGCGCACAGCAGCCCGTCGCCCACCGGGAGCAGCGCGGCCTCCAGTGCGGGGCTCTCGCGGACGCTGCGCAGCAGCTCGCGGACGCGCAGCACCTCCACCGGCTGGGCCGCGGAGTCGACCGTGCGGCCGTCGGAGAAGACCCCCTCGAAGCACACCAGTCCGCCGGGGCGCAGCAGCCGCAACGATTCGGCGAGGTAGTCGAGGGATTCGGAGGGGTCCCCGTCGCAGAAGACGAGGTCGTATCCGCCGTCGGCGAGTCGCGGGAGCACGTCGAGGGCGCGGCCGGGGATGAAGCGGGCCCGGTTGCCGGCGAAGCCGGCGGCGCGGAAGGCCTGGCGGGCGAAAGCCTGCCGGTCCGCTTCGGGATCCACCGTGGTCAGTACCCCGTCGGGGCGCATGCCGTGCAGCAGGTGGATGCCGGAGACGCCGGTTCCGGTGCCGATCTCGGCGACCGCCTTGGCGTCCGCGGTGGCGGCCAGCAGGCGCAGCGCAGCACCGGTCCCGGGGGAGACGGACCGCAGGCCCGCTTCCCTGGACCGGTCGCGGGCCCATCGCAGAGCGTCGTCCTCGGCGACAAACGCGTCGGCGAACGCCCAGCTCGTCTGCCGGTTGCCGGTAATGACCCTCTCCTGTCCCCATAGTTGGCGCAACGGTGACTGTATCCGTTGACGTCGGGAACCCGCAGATGGGACCGGGCGTTGTGAGGGGTGGAGGCGGGATAAGAAGGGACGGTGCCGGGCAGATCGACGGCCAGGACCGCTCCCACGCTTAAGTCTCGCGTAAAGATACTGCAAAAACACTTATCCGGAGCTGACAGAGGGGGTGGCTATGGTAGGGACTCCACTGGACACCACCAGAGCCGATAGGGGAGGTGCGGCTGCGCCTGTGGATCGTGGCGGCGTCCTGAGACGCCTCTTCTGGTCGGCGGGTGAGCCGAAATCCGTGACCTACATTGCTGACCGCTTCCACACCGCCGACGCCGCAACCACCGCGACCTTTGCCGCCGATGCGGGCTCCCAGGCGTGGACCCCTCCTTCATGGGAGGAGATCGTCAGCACGCACAGCGCGCGGGTCTACCGCCTTGCCTACCGTCTGACGGGTAACCAGCACGACGCCGAGGACCTGACGCAGGAAGTCTTCGTCCGCGTCTTCCGCTCGCTGTCCACGTACACCCCCGGCACCTTCGAGGGCTGGCTGCACCGCATCACGACCAACCTGTTCCTGGACATGGTGCGCCGCAAGCAGCGGATCCGCTTCGACGCGCTCGGCGACGACGCCGCCGACCGGCTGCCGAGCCGTGAGCCGTCCCCGCAGCAGGTCCTGCACGACACCCACTTCGACGCGGACGTGCAGCAGGCACTGGACACCCTCGCCCCCGAGTTCCGCGCCGCCGTGGTGCTGTGCGACATCGAGGGCCTGTCGTACGAGGAGATCGCCGCGACGCTCGGCGTGAAGCTCGGCACCGTGCGCAGTCGTATCCACCGGGGCCGTTCGCACCTGCGTAAGGCACTCAAGCACCGGTCCCCGCAGGCCCGTGCCGAGCAGCGCGCGCTGGCGGGAGTGGCGATGGGCGCCCCCGGCGCCGGGGGAGAGGGCGGAGCCGAGTGAGTGAAGTCAGTCCGTCACCCGCCGAACAGCATCTGGGCGACCGGCTTGCCGCCCTCGTGGACGGGGAGCTGAAACACGACGCGCGCGATCGGGTCCTGGCCCACCTGGCGACCTGTGCCCGGTGCAAGGCCGAAGCCGATGCCCAGCGACGTCTGAAGACCATGTTCGTGGAGAGCGCTCCGCCGCCGCTGTCCGCGGGGCTGCTGGCGCGGCTACAGGGGCTGCCTGGCGGCGGCCTCGACGATCCGTCGGGTCCCCTGGACCCCGCCGGTCCCGGCCGTTCCAGCGACCCCTCGGGTCCCGCGGGGGGCGACCCCTTCGACACGTTCGCCTACGGGCTGCCGGTCGCCGCCCGGCCGCGGCCGCAGGAGGGCTTCCGCATCCACGAGGTCGGCCGTCCGCGCCGCAGGTTCGCCTTCGTCGCCGCCGGGGCCGTCTCGCTGGCCGCGCTCGCGCTCGGCGGTGCCCTGCCGTTGGAGGTGGATCCGAACCTGCGGGGTGATTCCCCGGCCCCGGCCTCCAGGCCCGGGCCCGCCCTGCCCGTGGCCGATCCGGGGGCCCGTGAGCGCCCGCCCGCCCCCGAGGTCGTCCCGACCCTCCTGTCGGCCGTGGCGACCCCGCTGCCGCCGCTCCAGCCCTCCCCGCCGTACCCGGCACGCCCGGTCTCCCTGCTGCGCTGACACGGGACCTGGTTGAATCTTCGGCACATGCGCATAGGTACGCGGGGAGCGCCCATGGCCGACAAGCAGCAGACCGACCCGGCTCCACAGTGGTGGAGCCGGCCCGAGGGGACGGCCGAGGCCGGTCGCCGCGACGGGGTTCCCGCGCCACGGCCCGACACCGGGGGCGCGGACCACGTACAGGACGCGGCCCCGACCCAGGACGTGCCGCCTCAGGACGTGCCGACCCAGGACGTGCCCGCCCAGGACGTACCCGCCCCGGGCGTGTCGGACCTGACCCCGGACGTGCCGGCCGCTGTCCCCGCGGTGCGGTACGACCCCTGGGGAGCCGAGCCGTTGCAGGTCGTGGACCGGGGCCGGACGCCGCGCGGGATCGGGCTGTGGCAGGTGGTGGCCCTCAGCCTCGGAACGGCCCTGCTCGCCGGCGGGATCGGCGGCTACCTCGGCGTGCTCGCCGAGCGGCGGAGCAGCACCCGGCTGGAGCTCCCCCAGGCGGCCGGCGCCGCCGACCGGGGCAGGGCCCCCGAGAGCGTGGCCGGGATCGCGGCCACCGCACTGCCCGGCGTGGTGACCCTGCACGTGCGGGGCACGAAGGGCAGCGGTACGGGCACCGGCTTCGTGCTCGACCAACAGGGGCACATCCTCACCAACAGCCACGTGGTGGCCGACTCCCAGGAGATAACGGTCACCTTCAGCACCGGCGAGAGCGTCACCGCCCAGCTGGTCGGCCGCGACTCCGGCTACGACCTGGCCGTGGTCAAGGTCAGCGGGGTGCGCGGGCTCCATCCGCTGAGCCTGGGGAACTCCGAGAACGTGCAGGTCGGCGACCCGGTGGTGGCCATCGGCGCGCCCTTCGACCTGTCGAACACCGTCACCGCCGGCATCATCAGCGCCACCGGCCGGCCCGTCACCGCGGGTGGTGACAAGGGCGACGGCAGCGACATCAGCTACGTCGACGCGCTACAGACCGACGCCCCCATCAACCCGGGGAACTCCGGCGGCCCGCTCCTCGACGCGAAGGCCCACGTGGTCGGCATCAACAGTGCGATCCGCGGGGCCGACAAGGAGGATGCCACCCGGCAGGGCGGCTCCATCGGGCTCGGCTTCGCCATCCCCGTCAACCAGGGCAAGCGCGTCGCCGAGGAGCTCATCCGCACGGGCCGCGCCACGCACCCGGTCATCGGGGTGACCCTCGACATGGACTACGCGGGTGACGGGGCCCGGGTCGGGGACAAGGGCGAGGACGGCAAGCCGTCCGTCGTCGCCGACGGGCCGGGCGCGCGCGCCGGGATCCGGGCCGGGGACGTGATCACCAAGGTGGACGGCCAGCGGGTCCGCGGCGGCGACGAGCTGATCGTCAAGATCCGGGCCCACCGCCCGGGCGACACGCTGACCCTCACCGTGCTCCGCGGCGGCCGCGAAAGCACACTGAAGGTGGTCCTCGGATCGGCGAACGGCTCATGAGCGCGGGATGACGGCTAGGGAGAAACCGCCGCGGAGGTGGTACGCAGGTATGGGCCCGTGGACAACGACGGGTACCGTGTGTCGGGGCCCGAAGTGATACAGAGCCGAGGAGCGGCAAGGTGTTCAACGACATAGGCGCACTCGAACTCGTCACGATCGTGGTGCTCGGCATCCTCGTCTTCGGACCGGACAAGCTGCCCAAGGTCATTCAGGACGTGACGGGCTTCATCCGGAAGGTCCGGGCGTTCTCGGACAGCGCCAAGCACGACATCCGATCCGAACTCGGCCCGGACTTCAAGGACTTCGAGTTCGAGGACCTGAACCCGAAGACCTTCATCCGCAAGCAGCTGACGGAGAACGAGGACCTCAAGGAGATCCGCACCAGCTTCGATCTCCGCAAGGAGCTCAGCGACGTCTCCGACGCCGTGAAGAGCTCGGAGGCGGGCGCCGCCCCGACCTCCTCGGCCACGCCCGCCGCCTCCGCCACGCCCGCCGTGACCGGCCCGGACCTGCTGAAGAAGCCCGCCGCCCCGGCCCCGGACGTGCGCGCGCGCTTCGACGCCGACGCCACCTGACGCGCGGCCTTCCCGGCGATCCGCGGTCGGATGGCTATCCTCCATCTGTCCGGATCGCAGGACGCCCGAGGGAGGGGGTCCCCCCAGCACAGCGAGGGGGAGGGCCGTTCCGGACCCCACGGAACGAGAGGCCGCCCAGATGGAGACGACGAGCAGCAGCCGGGTAGGGGCGCAGACCGCGGAGGCCCCCGCCGCCGCAGGCGCACCCGCCCAGGAGCCGGATACCGGCCCACACAGCGATACACAGCCACAGGAAGCCCCCGCGCCCGTACCGGCGGCCCGCCGGACGGCCGAGGGGTTCCTGGCGGCCGACTTCCCCTGGTACGGGCTGGACGGGGCCTTCACCGGCCCCCGCTGGCTCATGCAGGTCGCCGTGGCCGCCGACGGCACGGTGGAGCACGGATCCACCGGTCACGGCGACGAGCCCTCCGCCCGGGGCGAGATCGCCACCGGTGAGAAGGAGCGCTTCGCGGTGGTGATCACCGTGGCGAGCAACCCGCTGCGCCGCAGCGGCGACGGCACCGGCGTCCTGGAGGCCACCTCGGTCGCTTCGGCGGCCTGGCTGGCCGGCTCCGGACTTTTGGCGTACAGCTGGCCCGGACAGATGGACCACTCGCTGCGCAACGACTGGCTGGACCAGCAGACCGAGGCCGCGTGGGAGCTGGCGGACGACCTGGACGGTGAGGACTGGTCCACGCTGTCGCTGCCGGTGGACGGGGAGCCGACGCCGTTCCACTATCGCGAGTCGGAGTTCGGGTGGGTGCTGGCCGGCTCCACGGGGAGCGGCGTCCACCTGGGCGCGTACGGCCGCGGGATGAGCGCGTACGGGCTCGGCTTCTCCGCGATCGGGGACCTGGCCACGTACGAGTAGCCGTACGGGCACGGGTACGGCTACGGGAAAGGGCACCGCCGGACCGGCGGTGCCCTTCGCGCTGTGCGCCCCGTGCGGCCGGTGCGGGCCGCTCGTGGTGGGTCGGGTCAGAACTTGTTGCGCGGGGTGATGCCCAGGGACATGCCCGACAGGCCGCGCGCACGGCCGCCCAGCTTGCCCGCGATCGCGCGCAGGGCCGCGCCGGCCGGCGAGTCCGGGTCGGACAGGACGACGGGCTTGCCCTCGTCGCCGCCCTCGCGCAGCCGGACGTCGATCGGGATCGAACCCAGCACCGGCACCGTCGCGCCGACCGTCTTGGTCAGGCCGTCGGCGACCTTCTGGCCGCCGCCGGAGCCGAAGACGTCCACCATCTCGTCGCAGTGCGGGCACGGCAGGCCCGACATGTTCTCGACCACGCCGACGATCTTCTGGTGGGTCTGCACGGCGATGGAGCCGGCCCGCTCCGCGACCTCGGCCGCGGCCTGCTGCGGGGTGGTGACGACGAGGATCTCCGCGTTCGGCACCAGCTGGGCCACGGAGATGGCGATGTCACCCGTACCCGGCGGCAGGTCCAGCAGCAGCACGTCCAGGTCGCCCCAGAACACGTCGGCCAGGAACTGCTGGAGCGCGCGGTGCAGCATGGGCCCGCGCCACACCACCGGGGCGTTGCCCGGGGTGAACATGCCGATGGAGATGACCTTCACGCCGTGCGCCGACGGCGGCATGATCATGTTCTCGACCTGGGTCGGACGGCCGTCCACGCCCAGCATGCGCGGCACGCTGTGGCCGTAGATGTCCGCGTCGACCACGCCGACCTTCAGGCCGTCCGCCGCCATCGCCGCGGCCAGGTTCACCGTGACGGAGGACTTGCCGACGCCGCCCTTGCCGGACGCGACCGCGTACACACGGGTCAGCGAGCCCGGCTTGGCGAAGGGCACCTCGCGCTCGGCGGTGCCGCCGCGCAGCGTGGCCGCCAGGTCCTTGCGCTGCTCGTCGCTCATCACGTCGAGGGAGACGGCGACGGAGGTGACGCCGGCGACCTTCTCGACGGCCTCGGTGACGTTCTTCGTGATGGTCTCGCGCATGGGACAGCCGGACACCGTGAGGTAGACCGTGACGGCGACCTCGCCGCCCTCACCGATCTCCACCGATTTGACCATGCCGAGTTCGGTGATCGGCCGGTGGATCTCGGGGTCGTTCACCGTCGCCAGCGCGTCCAGGATCGCGTCCTGCTCAGGCACGGCGGCGGAGCTTGTGTCGGTAGCCATGTACCCGATGGTACGGCCCGGTAGCAGGCCGCAGGAAAGCCCGTCAGCGGTCGCCTTCATCACGTTCGGCGGGGAATAGACGGCGCTCGTCCATCTCCTTGATCAGGTCCTGGAACTCGGACCTGATCCAGTCGCGGGTCGCGACCTCGCCCAGGCCCATCCGCAGGGCGGCGATTTCCCGCGTCAGGTACTCGGTATCGGCGATGGACCGCTCGTTCTGCTTGCGGTCCTGCTCGTGGGTGACCCGGTCGCGGTCGTCCTGCCGGTTCTGCGCGAGCAGGATCAGCGGAGCCGCGTAGGAGGCCTGGAGCGACAGCATCAGCGTCAGGAAGATGAACGGGTACGGGTCGAACCGCAGGCCGTCCGGCGCGAAGATGTTCCACAGCACCCAGACGATGATGACCAGCGTCATCCAGACGATGAACCGGCCGGTGCCCAGGAACCGCGCCACCCGCTCCGACAACCGCCCGAAGGCCTCCGGGTCGTACTCGGGCAGCAGCGACCGGCGCGGCGCGCGCGGCAGGTCCAGGCGCACCCGCGAGCGCGTCAGCGCGCTCGACCCGGTGCCCGAGGACCTCCCCGCACGCTCGCCGGAACGTTCCGCGGCCTCCACCGCCAGCCCGTGCTCGCGCGCCTGCGTCCGGGCCTGCTCGCGGCGCTCCCGGATCTGCTCCCGGCGCCGCTCGCGGGCCTGCTCGCCCCGCCCCCGTTCGAAGCGTCCTCGCTCAGCGGCCACCGAGGGCCTCCTCGGAATGGAAGTCCGTCTCCCGCCAGTCGTCCGGCAGCAGGTGGTCCAGCACGTCGTCCACGGTCACCGCGCCCAGCAGCGAGCCGCTCTCGTCGACCACCGGCACCGCCACCATGTTGTAGGCGGCCAGGTGCGTGGTCACCGCGGGCAGCGAGGCGTTCGGCCGCAGCGGCGGGAGGTCCGTGTCCACGATCGAGCTGACCAGCGTGAACGGAGGGTCCCGCAGCAGCCGCTGGAAGTGCACCGTGCCCAGGTACTTGCCCGTCGGCGTCTCGTCCGGCGGCCGGCACACGTACACCTGCGCCGCCAGCGCCGGCGACAGGTCCGCCTGCCGTACGCGGGCCAGCGCGTCCGCGACCGTCGCGTCCGGCCGCAGCACGATCGGCTCGGTGGTCATCAGACCGCCCGCGGTGTTCTCCTCGTAGGACAGCAGGCGGCGCACGTCGGCCGCGTCGTCCGGCTGCATCAGCGTCAGCAGCCGCTCCTTGTCGTCCTCCGGCAGCTCCGAGAGCAGGTCGGCCGCGTCGTCCGGGTCCATCGCCTCCAGGACGTCCGCGGCGCGCTCCTCCTTCAGCTTGCCGAGGATCTCCACCTGCTCGTCTTCCGGGAGCTCCTCCAGCACGTCCGCGAGCCGGTCGTCGTCGAGGGCGTTGGCCACCTCGGCGCGCCGCTTCGGCGTCAGGTGGTGCAGCACGTTCGCCACGTCCGCCGGGCGCATCTGCTCGAAGGTGGCGACCAGGTTCTCGGCGCCCTGCCCGTGCTCCTCGAGCGAGAAGCCCGTCACCGCCGACCACTCCACCGTCAGGGCCTCGCCGCGCCGGCGCAGCGCCCCCGACTTGCCCTTCCGTACGAAGATCCGGTCGATCTCCCAGTCCCGGCGGGCCGGCAGCTGCTGGATGGCCACGTCCAGGACGGTGACCTCCTCGCCGCTCGCGACCAGCGTCACCCGCCGGTCCAGCAGCTCGCCCAGGACCAGGCGTTCGGTCGGGCGCTGCTCGAACCGCCGCATGTTGATCACACCGGTGGTGATGACCTGGCCGGACTCCACGCCGGTGACCCGGGTCATCGGCAGGAAGATCCGCCGCCGGCTGACGACCTCGACCACCAGGCCCAGCAGCCGCGGCGGGCGCCCGCCGACCCGGAGCATCGCCACGAGGTCGCGGACCCGGCCGACCTGGTCGCCGTTGGGATCGAAGACGGGCACACCCGACAGATGCGAGACGAAGATCCGCGGGGCGCCTGCAACCATCCGAGCGCCTCCTAGTGCGTCGATCAAGAGTCGTGCCGCCCCTCAGGCTAGCCCGTGCCGCCCGAAAGCGTCCTGGTGGGGCGGTCCGGCCGGGGGCGGGCGAACACCGGGGCGCGGTCGCGGGGCGCGAGGTACGGGCGGGTACGCTGCCTGCTGCTCGCAGACGACCGACGAGAGGCACCCGCCCGTGACCGCCTACTTCCCTGCCGCGCGGCTGCGCCGGGCCGCCTTCATCGGTGTGTTGTGCGCGGGCCTCGCCGTCACCGGTACGGGCTGCGGGGAGGATCCCGACAAGGGCACGAACGGCGTCGGCAAGCTGTCCGCCGACAAGATCGAGGCGAAGGCGAAGGCGGCCGCGACGGAGGCCGACTCGGTGCACCTGTCCGGCACGCTGGTGAGCGGCGGCAAGTCCTTCACCCTCGACATGCGGCTGAAGGCGGACGGCGGCTCCGGCGAGGTGAAGTCCAACGAGGACACCTTCCAGCTGCTGCGCGTGGGCGAGCAGCTGTACCTGAAGGCGAGCGCGGCGTTCTGGGGCCAGTCCGACTCGGCCGGCAAGCTCGGCGACAAGTTCGTGAAGGTGCCCGAGGGCGACCCCTCGTACAAGCAGTTCCGCGGCTTCACCGACATGGACGTACTGCTGGACGGGCTGCTCGGGCTGGAGGGCAAGCTCGCCAAGGGCGCGTACACCCAGGTCGGGCACACGCGCGCGGTCCAGGTCACGGCGAACGAGGGCAAGGGCGGCAAGCTGTCGGTCTCGCTGGAGGGCACCCCGTACCCGTTGATGATGGAGCGGGCGGGCGGCGCCGGGCGGGTGGAACTCGCCGAGTGGGGCAAGACGTTCCCGCTGGAGGCGCCCGCGCAGGACCAGACGGTCGACTACGGGTCCCAGCTGCCGACGACCAAGGACCAGGGCGGCGCCCCCGCCCCAGCCCCCTCCAAGGGCTCCGGCCAGGGCGCGAACCCGACGAAGCCGTAACGCTTCGCCGGGCCGCGGGTGCCACGGGCGGATCGGGTGGCGGCCGGGGCCGGGCGCATGCCGGGGCGTCCTACGGCAGGGTCACCCCCGGGCGGCCTTCTTGCGCTTCAGCAGCAGCTTCGGCAGGCCCGCCGGAACGGCCCTGCGGGTCGTCGCCGGGGACGGCAGCGGAACCGCGACGAGCGAGCCGTCCGGGAGCTGCGACCGGACCGATTCCGGCTCCAACCGCAGCAGCCGGCACTCCCGCGCCCACCGCTCGGTCATGTCTTCCGAGTCGGACGCGTTCAGCCGCTTGCCCTTGAGCTCGGCGACCGCCGCCGCCCACTCCTCGCCGCGGGGCGCCAGCTCCCGTACCGTCGCCGTCCAGGCCACCAGCCGGCCGCCCTTGTCCTTGCTCCGTACGGTCACCTCGGCACTCGAGCCGTTCGCCAGCCCGGGGAACGGCTGCTCGCCGGGCCCGTCGCCCAGCACATGGGCCGCGCCGTCCACCCAGGCGTGCCACAGGGCGCGGTCGGCCCCGTCGCCGCGCACCCAGATCAGGCCGGACTTCTTGGTGGCCTCCTCGACGAGGGCCAGGTCGAGCGTGCTGAGAGTCATGCCGACAGGGTAGGGGGTCGCCCCCCGCGCGCGAGCCGGCGTCCCGGCCCGCGGGACCCGCACCGGGCCCGGCTCAGAGCCAGCCGTTGCGGCGCAGCGCGCGGTGGATGGTGAAGCAGGAGGCGACGATCGCGGCCATCACCATCGGATAGCCGTACCGCCAGTGGAGTTCCGGCATGTGATCGAAGTTCATCCCGTACACGCCGCAGATCATCGTCGGCACGGCGATGATCGCCGCCCAGGAGGTGATCTTGCGCATGTCCTCGTTCTGGGCGACCGTCGCCTGCGCGAGATTGGCCTGGAGGATCGAGTTCAGCAGCTCGTCGAAGCCCACCACCTGCTCGTGGACCCGCGCCAGGTGGTCGGCGACGTCGCGGAAGTACTTCTGGATGTCCGGGTCCACCAACCGCATCGGCCGCTCGCTCAGCAGCTCCATCGGACGCAGCAGCGGGGAGACCGCCCGCTTGAACTCCAGCACCTCGCGCTTGAGTTGGTAGATGCGGCCCGCGTCGCCGCCGCGCGCACTGCCCTTGGCGGGGGCGGCGAAGACCTCGCTCTCCACCTCGTCGATGTCGTCCTGCACCGCCGCCGCGACCGCGATGTACCCGTCGACCACGTGGTCGGCGATGGAGTGCAGGACCGACGAGGGGCCCTTGGCGAGCAGGTCCGGGTCGTCCTGGAGGCGGTGGCGCAGTCCCTTGAGGGAGCCCTGCCCGCCGTGCCGGACGGTGATGACGAAGTCGGGGCCTGTGAAGCACATCACTTCGCCGGTCTCCACCACCTCGCTGGTGGCGGTCAGTTCGGCGTGGTCGATGTAGTGGATCGTCTTGAAGACGGTGAAGAGGGTGTCGTCGTAGCGCTCCAGCTTCGGCCGCTGGTGCGCGTGCACCGCGTCCTCCACGGCCAGCGGGTGCAGTCCGAAGGTCGCGGCGATCCCCGCGAACTCGGCCTCCGTCGGCTCGTGCAGGCCGATCCAGGCGAACCCGCCGTCCTCGCGGACCCGGCGGATCGCCTCACGGGGCGTCAGACATACCGGACCCAGCATCCGCCGCCCGTCGCGGTACACGGCGCAGTCGACCACCGCGCTGCTCGCCGACGGGTCGCGCGTGGTGTCGTAGCCGGGCTGGACGGGGGTGGCCCTGCGCAGGGACGGACGTACGGCCGCACGCAGGTAGGGCAGCATCGACATGGCAGGCTCCTTCTCGCGCACGGCTGCGGACCGTACGGGTGGGAGACCCTCCACCGGAGACGGGCGGGCAGGCCCGGGCGGGGGAGGGAACAGGACGGGAGGACAAACGTTCTGCCGTCGCTCTTCTACTGATCAGCGGATCAGACGGATCGAGCAGATCAAAGGGGGCGGGATGCGCCCGTCACAGAAGTGGAAGAGCGATTGGTACTGCACGATCGACTTCGGTCCACCGCAGCCCCACCTCCTCCGGCCGGTCCCCCGTGAGGGACGTCCTGTTGCCGGGGCACTGAAACACCGCTTCTGCGTGCGGCCCCGAACAGCTGTCAACACTATCAGCCGACGGATGGTCAAGACCCGCCCTTTACCCGCCTGATACGAGTTCTATGCTCGCTTCATGGCAGAAATTCTGGCTCTCGTGGAGGCCCGGCTGCGGACGGCGTTCGGTGAACCCGACGCACGCGCCGCCGTCACCTTCCTGGGCACCGACCGCATCGAGGTACTCCGTTTCGCCGAGGGCGACCTCGTGCGGTACGCGACCCTCGGGATGTCCGCGCACCCGATGACCGATCCGACCGCCGTGGTCGCCGACCCCGTACGGGGCCCGCGCGCCGAGCTCGTGCTGACCGTACGGGCGGGCCTCGCGGCCACCGACAAACTCCTGCGGCCGCTCGCGGTGCTGGCCGCGTCCCCCCAGGTCGAGGGGCTGATCGTGGCACCGGGGGCCTCGCTGGACGTGGGCGAACCGCTCTGGGACGGGGCCCCCTTCAGCTCCGTCCTCGTGGCGGAACCGGGCGGTCTGGTCGAGGACCTGGAGCTCGACGAGCCCATGGACCCGGTCCACTTCCTCCCCTTGCTGCCGATGACGGCGAACGAGGCCGCCTGGAAGCGCGTGCACGGAGCGGCCGCGCTCCAGGAACGCTGGCTCGCGCGCGGGACGGACCTGCGGGACCCTTTGCGTAGCGCCGTCGCACTGGACTGAGGGCCCGGACGGGTGAGCGTGCCTTGACTGGGGGCCGGGCGGGGAGGAGCGTGGCTTCTTATGAGGGGTGAACCAAGTTGCCCGAAGTGCGGCGGCCGGGTCAGGGCGCCCGGACTCTTCTCCGACTCCTGGCAGTGCGCGGTGCACGGCGCCGTCCACCCCCTGCAACCCGTCATCCCGCCGAGCGTCGAAGGCCTGAGCGTGGTCGTGCACCGGGCACGGGTGCCGGTGTGGATGCCGTGGCCGCTGCCGGTGGGGTGGCTGTTCACCGGGGTGGCGTCCGCCGGTGACGACCGGGGCGGTGGCCGGGCGACCGCGGTGGCGTGTTCCGGACCCGGGCCACTGGGCGGGATCGGCGAGCTGTTGCTGATCGCGGAGGAGCTGGGCGTGGGCCTCGGCGCCCGGTACGCGGGCATCGACGGCGTCGACCCCGGCTCGTCCATCAACGTATCGGCGCCGCCCCACGCCAAGGTGGTCGCGGCGGGCCGCCCGACACCGTTGTGGCACGTGGGCGGCGGCCCCGACGACCGGGCCGTCTTCGCCGGCGAGGCGCGCGGCCTGTGGCTCTGGGCCATCGTCTGGCCGGAGCAGTCCGGCCTGCTGATGTACGACGAGCTCGTCCTCACCGACCTGCGCGACGCGGGAGCCGAGGTCGAGCTCGTTCCGTGCGGGGCCCTGAGTCCCCGCATCCTGGGCCCCGCCTGAGGCCGAGGGGGGTCAGCGGCCCGGTTATCCTGGAGCGTCCCCCGTACGTACGACCCATGGAGCCAGGCTGTGCGCATCGACCTGCACGCCCACTCCACGGCCTCCGACGGTACGGACACCCCCGCCGAGCTTGTGCGCAATGCCGCCGGTGCCGGGCTGGACGTGGTGGCGCTGACCGACCACGACACCGTGCGCGGATACGGCGAGGCCCTCGCGGCCCTGCCCGCCGGGCTGACGCTGGTGACCGGGGCCGAGCTGTCCTGCCGCCTCGACGGGGTCGGCGTGCACATGCTCGCGTACCTCTTCGACCCCGAGGAGCCCGAGCTGGCCCGGGAGCGGGAGCTCGTCCGCGACGACCGCACCCCGCGCGCACAGGCCATGATCGGCAAGCTTCAGGACCTCGGCGTCGACGTCACCTGGGAGCAGGTGGCCAGGATCGCCGGTGACGGCTCGGTCGGGCGGCCGCACATCGCCACCGCCCTCGTCGAGCTGGGCGTCGTCCCCACCGTCTCGGACGCCTTCACGCCCGAGTGGCTCGCCGACGGCGGCCGCGCGTACGCCGAGAAGCACGAGCTCGACCCGTTCGAGGCCGTGCGCCTGGTCAAGGCGGCCGGCGGGGTCACCGTCCTCGCGCACCCCGCCGCCGTCAAGCGCGGCCGGTGCGTCTCGGAGTCCGCGATGGCCGAGCTGGCGACCGCGGGCCTGGACGGCATCGAGGTGGACCACATGGACCACGACGCCGACACCCGTGCGCGACTGCGCGGCCTGGCGGCCGACCTCGGCCTGCTGACCACGGGCTCCAGCGACTACCACGGCAGCCGCAAGACCTGTCGCCTCGGGGAGTACACGACCGACCCCGAGATCTACGGCGAGATCACGCGCCGCGCGACGGGGGCCTTCCCGGTGCCGGGCGCCGGCGGACGCGAGCGCTGACCGGCCGGATCCGGCCCGCTCCACCCGTCCCACACTTCTTCTTCGCGACACCCCTCTCTTCTGCAAGGCATCACTGTGTTTGATTTCGCCGTCTTCGGATCCCTTTTTCTCACCCTTTTTGTGATTATGGACCCGCCGGGGATCACGCCGATCTTCCTGGCGCTGACCTCCGGCCGCCCCGTCAAGGTGCAGCGCCGCATGGCCTGGCAGGCCGTCTGCGTGGCCTTCGGCGTCATCGCGGTCTTCGGCATCTGCGGCCAGCAGATCCTGGACTACCTGCACGTCTCCGTCCCGGCGCTGATGATCGCCGGTGGTCTGCTGCTCCTGCTCATCGCGTTGGACCTGCTCACCGGCAAGAACGACGAGCCGAAGCAGACCAAGGACGTGAACGTGGCCCTGGTCCCGCTGGGCATGCCGCTGCTGGCCGGGCCCGGCGCGATCGTGTCCGTGATCCTGGCCGTCCAGAAGGTCGACGGCGCCGCCGGGCAGGTCTCCGTCTGGGCCGCGATCGTGGCCATGCACGTCGTGCTGTGGATCACCATGCGCTACTCGCTGGTGATCATCCGGGTCATCAAGGACGGCGGCGTCGTCCTCGTCACCCGGCTCGCCGGCATGATGCTCTCGGCGATCGCCGTCCAGCAGATCATCAACGGCGTGCTCCAGGTGGTCGGCGCAGCCTGAGGCCCCGCCCCGCCCGCCCCGTGCCCGCCGCGCGCGGCCGGCACGTGCGAACGCCCCCGCACCGGGATCGGTGCGGGGGCGCGAACGTTTTTCGTGCGATGCGTCAGCAGGACGCACTCTCGGCCGGTCGGATCAGGATGCGCTGGCCCACGGCTGCGGCCTGCTGCACGATCCGGTTGACGGAGGCCGCGTCGACGACGGTGCGGTCCACGGCGGATCCGTCGACGTCGTCCAGGCGCAGAATCTCGAAGCGCACGGGCTTCTCCCTTCGTCAGTGTTTCTCCTTGCACTGGTCCAACGAAGTGTAGGCCGCAATCATTCCCTACGCTAAGGAAATTTTTTCACTGGCTAACTACGCACCGCGCAGGAGTCCCAGAACGCGGCCAGCTCGCGCGCCGTCGTGGCCGGGTCCTCGGCGTTCGGGGAGTGGTCCGTCCCGGGCACGATCACCCGCCGCGCGGCCAGGCGCCGGGCCGTCTCGTCCAGCAGCGGCACCGGCCAGGCCTGGTCCACGGCCCCGGACAGGACCAGCTTCGGGAGGTCGACGCGGCTCAGCTCCGCCACCCGGTCCGGCTCGGAGATCAACGTCCGGCCGGTGACGATCAGCTGCTCGGGGACGGTGGCCAGCCACCGCCCGCGCAGGAAGTCCGCGAGCTCGGGGGAGTCCGCGGCCGCGTCCTCGGGATCGTGGGCCCGCATCGCCGCCCAGATCCCGGGCATGTCGTCGCCCATCGCCTCCAGCGCGGCGACCAGCAACTTCGTGCGGGCCTGCTGCTCCTCGGAGATCGCGGCCGGACCGCTGCTCATCAGGGTGAGGGAGGCGAAGGGCGAGGGGTCGCGGAGCACGGCGGCGCGGGAGATCAGCCCGCCGAGCGAGTGGCCGACCAGATGGACGCGGTCCGCGCCCAGGGCGCGGACCTGCGCGAGCACGTCCTGCGCCAGCTCCTCCAGGGCGTACGGGGCCTCCTCGCGCGGGCCCGGGGTCTCGTACTGGCCGCGGCCGTCCACGGCGACGACCCGGTACCCGGCCGCCGCCAGCGGCTCCAGGAGGCCGATGAAGTCCTCCTTGCTGCCCGTGAACCCGGGGACCAGCAGGGCGGTGCCGTGCACGGGCTCGCCGGCTTCGTGCACGGCGAACCCTCCGCGGTCGGTGGTGAGGAGGTACGCGCGGGCGGCGGAGGGCAGGGTGAGACGCGGCGGCTTGCTCATGGCCCGAGGTTACCGGCCCGTACGGGTTCCCGGCAGGCCCGGGCAGGCCGATGGCCCCGGCCCCCTCGGAAGGGGATCGGGGCCATCGGCGGGGTGCTGCGCGAGGCTTACGCCTCCGGCGCGGCCGCGACCTTGCGGGTGCGGGTGCGCTTCGGCTTGGCCGGAGCCTCCTCGGCCACGGCGGCGGTCTCGGTGGCGACCGGGGCGGCCTCCGCGACCTTGCGGGTGCGGGTGCGCTTCGGCTTGACCGGAGCCTCCTCGGCCACGGCGGCGGTCTCGGTGGCGACCGCGGCGGCCTCCGCGACCTTGCGGGTGCGGGTGCGCTTCGGCTTGACCGGAGCCTCCTCGGCGGGAACCTCGGTGACCGGGGTCACCGCGGCGGCCGGGGCTGCCTTGCGGGTGGTGCGCCGGGCCCGGACGGGCTCGACCAGCGGCGGCATCTGGAAGTCCGGCTCCGGCTCGGCCGGGGTGACCTTGCGGGTACGGACGCGCTTGGGACGGGCCGGAGCCTCCTCGGCGGGAACCTCGGTGATCGGGGTCACCGCGGCGGCCGCGGTGGTCTTGCGGGTCGGGACGCGCTTCGGACGGACCGGAGCCTCCTCGACGACCGGGGTCACCGGGGTCACCGGAGCGGCCGGAGCCTCGACGACCGGAGCGTCGACGACCGGAGCCTCGGCGACCGGTGCGGCCACGGCGGCCTGGACCGGTACCGCGGCCACACGGGTGCGGCGGCGGCGCGGACGGCGCGGCTCGTCGGCGGCCGGGGCCGCGGGGGCCTCCGGAGCCTGGGCCGGGGTCACCGCTGCGGTGGCCTCGGCGCCCTCGGCGAGCTCCGCCCCGCCCCGCGTACGGCGGCGCTGGCGCGGCGTACGGGTACGGGCCGGACGCTCCTCGGTCACCACGGCGGCAGCCGCGGGACCGGAGCGGCCGCCACGGCCACCGCGGCCGCCGGTCTCGCCCAGGTCCTCGAGGTTCTCGGCCTTCAGGCCGGCCCGCGTGCGCTCGGCGCGCGGCAGGATGCCCTTGGTGCCGGCCGGGATGTTCAGCTGCTCGAACAGGTGCGGCGACGTGGAGTACGTCTCGACCGGGTCGTGGAAGTCCAGCTCCAGCGCCTTGTTGATCAGCTGCCAGCGCGGGATGTCGTCCCAGTCGACGAGGGTGACGGCGATGCCCTTGTTGCCCGCGCGGCCGGTGCGGCCCACGCGGTGCAGGAAGGTCTTCTCGTCCTCCGGCGTCTGGTAATTGATGACGTGGGTCACACCCTCGACATCGATGCCGCGCGCGGCGACGTCGGTGCACACCAGCACGTCGACCTTGCCGTTGCGGAACGCGCGCAGCGCCTGCTCGCGCGCACCCTGGCCCAGGTCGCCGTGGACGGCGCCGGACGCGAAGCCGCGCTTCTCCAGCTGCTCGGCGATGTCGGCCGCCGTGCGCTTGGTACGGCAGAAGATCATGGCCAGGCCACGGCCCTCGGCCTGCAGGATGCGGGAGACGAGCTCCGGCTTGTCCATGTTGTGCGCACGGAAGACGTGCTGCGTGATGTTGGCGACGGTCGCGCCCTCGCCGTCCTCGGAGACGGCGCGGATGTGGGTCGGCTGCGTCATGTACCGGCGGGCCAGGCCGATGACCGCACCCGGCATGGTCGCCGAGAACAGCATCGTCTGACGCTTCGCGGGCAGGTACGCCATGATCTTCTCGACGTCGGGCAGGAAGCCGAGGTCGAGCATCTCGTCGGCCTCGTCCAGGACGAGGGCCTTGACGTGCGAGAGGTCGAGCTTCTTCTGCCCGGCCAGGTCGAGCAGGCGGCCCGGGGTGCCGACGATCACGTCGACGCCCTTCTTGAGCGCCTCGACCTGGGGCTCGTACGCGCGACCGCCGTATATGGCGAGGACGCGGACGTTGCGGACCTTGCCCGCGGTCAGGAGGTCGTTGGTGACCTGGGTGCACAGCTCGCGGGTCGGAACCACCACGAGGGCCTGCGGTGCGTCGGTCAGCTGCGCCGGGGTGGCGCGGCCGGCCTCGACGTCCGCCGGGACGACGACCCGCTCCAGCAGGGGAAGGCCGAAACCGAGCGTCTTGCCGGTTCCGGTCTTGGCCTGGCCGATGACGTCCGTGCCGGAAAGGGCGACGGGGAGGGTCATCTCCTGGATCGGGAAGGGGGACACGATGCCGACGGCCTCAAGGGCCTCGGCCGTCTCGGGAAAGATCCCGAGGTCTCGGAACGTAGTCAGGGTGCTGCCTCTTCTGTGAGACGCGGCGCGAGGCGGCGAGGGGGGTCGTACCGTGCCGTGCTTGCAGTACTGCTACGTACGAAGCTGCGCGGGACCACTAGCCTTCGCTCAAGCGCATCTGCCGCTGAGGGGGCCCCTCGTGGTAGGCGGTACGCATGAACGTACGCACCACACCGAGGGCGGTCGGTTGGAGCCGATCGGGCCACCGACCGGGCATCCTCATTCGGATGGCCCGCCGAGTATTCGGCAGGCGCATTACCACTGTACCCCGGAATCGCGCAGGTGTGTCGGGTGAATTCACCGGGTAGGCGCGTTTAGCTGGACAGGCAAGGAACCGGCGTGGTGACTTGGAGGGCCATTCGGCGGGCTATTGTGCGGAGCATGTCGACCGTAGAAAACGCCTCGCCCGCCGACGACAGCGCCCCCTCCGGAGCCGAGGGCATCGCCTCCCAGGACTGGGCCGCCGCCTCTGCCTCGCCGCAGTACCGGGCCGCCGTCGTGGACCTGCTCGGCGCGCTCGCCTACGGAGAGCTCGCAGCCTTCGAGCGCCTCGCGGAGGACGCGAAGCTCGCGCCCACCCTGGACGACAAGGCCGAGCTCGCCGCGATGGCCTCCGCCGAGTTCCACCACTTCGAGCGGCTGCGGGACCGGCTCGCGGCGATCGAGGTCGAGCCCACCGCCGCCATGGAGCCCTTCGCGAAGGGCGTCGACGACTTCCACCGCCAGACCGCGCCGTCGGACTGGCTGGAGGGCCTGGTCAAGGCCTACGTCGGCGACTCCATCGCCAGTGACTTCTACCGTGAAGTCGCCTCCCACCTGGACACCGACACCCGCGCCCTCGTGCTCGGCGTGCTCGACGACACCGGCCACGGCAACTTCGCCGTCGAGAAGGTGCGCGCGGCGATCGAGGCGGACCCGCGCTGCGGCGGCCGGCTCGCGCTGTGGGCCCGCCGGCTGATGGGCGAGGCCCTCTCGCAGGCCCAGCGCGTGGTCGCCGAGCGCGACGCGCTCTCGACCATGCTGGTCGGCGGCGTCGACGGAATGGAGGCCGGCTTCGACCTGGCGGCCGTCGGCGAGATGTTCACCCGCATCACCAAGGCGCACACCAAGCGGATGGCGGCCCTCGGCCTCGCCGCCTGACCCCGCGGCAGCCACCCGACAGCCGCAAGGCGGCCGGCGGGGCTCCGTTCCGCTCCACACGTCGGCCCCGGCGCGCACATGGCGCGCCGGGGCCGACGTACGTGGTTCAGGGGCGTGGTTCAGGCGTCCGGGTCATCCTCATCCCCGCGACGGAAGTGAAAACGGAGTCCTGTGGGACGGCCTGCGGGGCCCCGAGGCCGGACGGAGCAGCAGGGACAGGACCACGGCCGACACCAACACCGAGCCGATGAGCGTCGCGGTCAGGGTGTTGTGCCCGGGCCCGAGCGCGAAGTGCGTGAGGTACGCCCCGAACAGCGCCCCCAGCACCCCGCTGACCAGCACCACTTTGAGGGAAGGCAACCGGCGCGTGAGTCCCCGGGCGGCCGTCGCGGACAAGGCGAGGCCCAGGAGTGCGGAGCCGAGCACTTCCATCAGCAGCATGAGGTCTCTCCCATACGTCAGGGCAAACCGGGTCACTGCGGTCCTACCCGAAGCGGAAGAAACAGAAACGGCCCGGTGGGATCAACCACCGGGCCGTTTCCAACAGTTCTTCAGAGCGCGCCGAAGCCCACCTTGCGCACGCTCGGCTCGCCCAGGTCGACATACGACAGGCGGTCGGACGGCACCAGGACCTTGCGGCCCTTGTTGTCGGTGAGGCTCAGCAGCGGCGCGGTGCCGGACAGAGCGGCGGTGACGATGCTCTCCAGCTCCTCGGCGCTCAGGTCGCTCTCCAGCACGATCTCCCGGGGTGCGTGCTGCACGCCGATCTTGACCTCCACGGCTTTGTCCCTCCGACGATCCGGTTCGCGCGATCAGCCGCGCCGTACGCGGTCCACATTAGCCCGGTGAGGGGACGCGGACCGCGCAGAGCGGACACGCTCGCAGCGAACAGCGGCCGACGAGTGCTCCCCGAAGGCGGCCCCTCAGGACTCCGTGCCGTGCAGCGGGAAGCCGGCGATACCGCGCCAGGCGAGCGAGGTCAGCAGGCCGACCGCCGTCTCGCGGGCGACCGGGCTCTCGCTGGAGAGCCAGTAGCGGGCCACGACCTGCGAGACCCCGCCCAGGCCCACGGCCAGCAGCATCGACTCGTCCTTGGACAGGCCGGTGTCCTCGGCGATGACGTCGGAGATGGCCTCGGCGCACTGGAGCGAGACGCGGTCGACGCGCTCGCGCACCGCCGGCTCGTTCGTCAGGTCGGACTCGAAGACCAGCCGGAAGGCGCCGCCCTCCTCCTCCACGTACGCGAAGTAGGCGTCCATCGTGGCCGCCACGCGCAGCTTGTTGTCCGTCGTCGACGCGAGGGCGGTGCGCACGGCCAGCAACAGGGCCTCGCAGTGCTGGTCCAGCAGGGCCAGGTACAGGTCGAGCTTGCCGGGGAAGTGCTGGTACAGCACCGGCTTGCTCACGCCGGCCCGCTCGGCGATGTCGTCCATGGCCGCCGCGTGGTACCCCTGCGCGACGAACACCTCCTGGGCCGCGCCCAGCAGCTGGTTGCGCCGGGCTCGGCGCGGCAGTCGCGTGCCCCGCGGACGCGCTGCCTCGGTCTGCTCGATGGCTGTCACGCCGCCTCCCACTTTCTCTAAGAACACAGTGCGCTCTGCGCCGCGCCGCCATCGTACTTTTCGGTAACCGAATCTGGAGGGTTCAAGCCGAGTTTTCTCGCGGTACGGACGGCCCGGAGGCGCTGGTCAGCGGTTTGATCAGCGGTTTGGTCGGTGCTCGGTCAGCTGTGGTTCAGCGGTAGTCGTCCTCGTCCAGCGGCACCACCCGCGCCTGCTCGACGGCATCGCCGTCCGTGACCCCGTCCACCGCGCGCGTGGTGATCGGGTCGTCCTCGTCCGGCCGGAGATCGGCGAGCTGCTCCGCCACATCCGCCTCGGGCGCCTCAGGATCGAGGGATTCCGGAAACTGCTCCCGGAAGGTGTCCGGCTCCGCAGGGTCGACAGTCATGCCGCTCCCCTCGCTTCCTTGTGCTCACTTACGAGCCTAGGAGGATCGCGGAGGCACCGCTATATGGATCCGGCCCGTGTCTGTGACGGCGAACACAGGAAGAGGAACGTGATCGTCTCGTAACATTGCCCGCATGTCTTCGACCGAGCTGCCGGGCCTGCGGTCCACCGCCGAGCCGTCCTCCCAGGCGGGAGCCGCTCGCGTGGCCGAAGGGGAGCAGCTGCGCACCGCCGTGCTGCCCGGCTTGGAACTGGCCGTCCGGGTCCGCCCGCCCCTGCGCACGGGACTGCCGCCCGCTCTGTTCGTGCACGGACTCGGCGGTTCCTCGCAGAACTGGTCGGAGCTGATGGCGCGGCTGGCCGACACCGTCGACGGCGAGGCCGTCGACCTGCCGGGCTTCGGCTGGTCCCCACCACCCGCCGACCGGGACTACTCCGTCACCGCTTTCGCCCGCGCCGTCATCCGGCACCTCGACGCCGCCGGGCGCGGCCCGGTCCACCTGTTCGGCAACTCCCTCGGCGGCGCCGTCTCCACCCGCGTCGCGGCCGTCCGGCCCGACCTGGTGCGCACCCTGACCCTGGTCTCGCCCGCCCTGCCCGAGCTGCGCGTGCAGAGATCGGCCGTGCCGACCGCGCTGCTCGCCGTGCCCGGGGTGGCCGCGCTCTTCGGCCGGCTGGCGCAGGGGCTCAGCGCCGAGCAGCGCACCCGCGGAGTGACGGAGCTCTGTTACGGGGACCCCTCCCGGGTGACGCCCGAGGGATTCCGCAACGCCGTGGAGGAGATGGAGCGGCGGATGGCCCTGCCGTACTTCTGGGAGGCGATGACGCGCTCCTCGCGCGGCATCGTCGACGCCTACACCCTCGGTGGCCAGCACGGACTGTGGCGGCAGGCGCAGCGGGTACTCGCACCCTCGTTGCTGGTCTACGGTGGCCGTGACCAACTGGTCTCGTACCGCATGGCGCACAAGGCGGCCGCGGCCTTCCGCGGTTCGCGGCTGCTGTGCATGCCCGAGGCCGGACACGTGGCGATGATGGAGCACCCCGACGCGGTGGCCGCAGCCTTCCGCGAGCTGCTGAGCGACACCGGAACGGGCGAGAGTGACCGATACATCGAAGACGGCAGAGGCTGAGGACCGTGGGACGACATAGTCGCAAGGGCCCTGCCCCAGCTCCGGCTCCGGCCGCCGCTGCGGCACCCGTCCGGCCGCAGCCGGAGCCGCTGCCCTACGAGGAACCGACCGCCGCGCCCTGGCCCGAACCGACCGTCACCCACCAGGGGTACGTGTCCCAGGACCGGTCCTTCGCCGACGCCCGGACCGGGGGCCACCCCCAGCAGTACGAGTCCGGCGACGCCTGGGGGGCCCGCCCCGACTCCGTGTACGGGGACTGGCACGGGGTGCGGCGCCCGTACGAGGACACCGCCACCGCGCCGGCCGCACCGGCACCCGCTGCCCACCTGGATTCCGGCACCCCGGCCTTCGGCACCCCCGCGGTGGGCTTCCCGCAGGTCACCGTGGTGCCGCCGGCCGCATTCGACCCCGACCCCGACTTCGACCCCTTCACCTCCACCGGTTCGCCCCGCCGGGTGCCCGGGCCGCGCAAGCCGGTGGACCCGGTCGGTCCTGTCGGTCCCGTCGGTCCCGTGACCGCGGCTGATCCGGCGGATCCGGCCGGTCCGGTCGATCCCGTGGACCCGGTGGATCCCGCCCTCGAGCCGACCGGCTCCGGCCGCGGCCGGAAGGTCCGTACGTACACCGGCATCGCCGCCGTGGCCGTCACGACCGTCCTCGCCGTCGTCGTCGCCGGCCAGATGGCCTCGGACGGGGACGACGCGAAGTCGGCTGCGCGGGCCGCCTCCGACGGCAGCCGGACCGACGCGGCCGCCTCCCGTTCGGACGACCGCGCGACGCCCCCGGCGGCGGCCGCGCCCGCGGCGCCGTCCGCCGCAGCGCCGGAGCTGACCTACGAGCAGAAGATGGCCCAGCAGCTGCCGATCGACCCGAAACTCGCCGGACCCGGGACCTTCGACACCGTGCCCGGTGTGGCCAAGGCCCCCGGCAAGGGCAAGCTCGTGCGCTACCGGGTCGACGTCGAGCAGGGCCTCGGCATGGACCCGCAGCTCTTCGCCGAGGCCGTCCACCGCACCCTCAACGACCCGCGCAGCTGGGCCCACAACGGTGAGCGGACCTTCGAGCGGGTACCGGGCGGCCAGGCGGACTTCGTGATCACCCTGGCCAGTCCCGGGACCACCGGCGTCTGGTGCGACAAGTCCGACCTGGACATCACCGTCGACAACGTCTCCTGCGACTCCGCGCGCACCGAGCGGGTGATGATCAACGCGTTCCGCTGGGCGCAGGGCTCCGCGACGTACGGACCGGACCAGATGTTCATCTACCGGCAGATGCTCATCAACCACGAGGTCGGACACCGGCTCGGGAAGGACCACGTGAACTGCCGCACACCCGGCGCGCTCGCGCCGATCATGCAGCAACAGACCAAGTCCCTGAACATCGACGGCATCCAGTGCAAGCCCAACCCCTGGGTGTTCCCGGACAGTTGACCGAGGGGGCCGCGGCCCCGCCCGGTGGTCGGGCGGGGATCCGCGTTGACAACCCGTCCGATCATCGGCGATCGTTCTCCGCATGTCGCACCACCACACCATGACCGCGAGCGCCGCCATTGAGCTGGCGCTGCTTGGTGTGACCGCGCACAGCGTGGCCGACATCCTCTGTCGCTGACGCCTGCCCGCAAGCGCCGCGACACTTTTCGAGTTCCTTCGCCGCGCCCGGGCGTACGCACGCCCGCAGGCGCGGCTCCTTCATGCTCCGGTACCCCATCGGCACCGCTGTCGACCGCTGCCCCTCGCGTGGCCCTTCCGCCCTTCCTTCACGCCGAGAGGTCAACACACCCATGTCTTCCGCCGGACCCGACCGTCATCTCATAGCGCGCCGTGTGGCCGCCGTCACCGTCAGCCTCGTCCTGGCCGGGGGCGCCGTGGCCTGCGGCCCCGAGGACGCTGCGGGTATGGCCGGTTCGGGCGACAAGCCGGGCGCCGCGGGCGCGCCGCAGAGCGGCGGCACCCTGACCGTCCTCAACTCCGAGCCGCAGAGCGACTTCGACCCGGCCCGGCTCTACACCTCGGGCGGCGGAAACGTTCCCTCGCTGGTCTTCCGCACGCTGACCACCCGCAACCGCGAGGACGGCGCGGCCGGCACCAAGGTCGTGCCCGACCTGGCCACCGACACCGGAAGGCCCAACGCCGACGCCACCGAGTGGACGTACACGCTCAAGGACGGGCTGAAGTACGAGGACGGCTCCCCGATCACCAGCGCCGACATCAAGTACGGCATCGAGCGGTCCTTCGCCGCCGAACTGTCCGGCGGCGCCCCGTACCTGCGGGACTGGCTGGTCGGCGGGGAGGCGTACGAAGGCCCGTACAAGGACGGCGGCAAGGGGCTCGACTCGATCGTCGTGCCCGACCCGAAGACGATCGTCTTCAAACTCCGCAAGCCCGAGGGCGAGTTCCCCTTCGTCGCCACGCAGACCCAGTTCGCGCCCGTTCCCAAGGCCAAGGACACCGGGGTCAAGTACGAGGAGCACCCCGTCTCCTCCGGCCCGTACAAGGTCGTCAAGAACGACAACGACGGCGAGCACCTCACCCTGGAGCGCAACGAGCACTGGGACGAGAAGACCGACGAGGAGCGCAAGGCCTACCCGGACAAGATCGACGTCCGCTCCGGTCTGGACGCCGCCGTCATCAACCAGCGCCTGACCACAAGCTCCGGCCCCGACGCCGCCGCCGTCACCACCGACACCAACCTGGGACCTGCCGAACTCGCCCAGATCGGCGACAACAAGGAGCTCGCGGGCCGCGTCGGCACCGGCCACTTCGGCTACGTCAACTACCTGGCCTTCAACCCGAAGGTGGCCCCCTTCGACAACCCGAAGGTGCGCCAGGCCATCTCCCACGCGATCAACCGCACCAGCGTGATCAACGCCGCCGGCGGGTCCGCGCTCGCCGAACCGGCCACCACCTTCCTGCCCGAGCGCGAGGCCTTCGGCTTCACCCCGTACGACCACTTCCCGGCGGGCAAGACCGGCGACCCGGCCAAGGCCAAGCAGCTGCTGGCGGAGGCGGGCTTCCCCGACGGCCTCACCGTCACGCTGACCCACTCCACCGCGCAGAACCGCCAGACCAGCCCCGAGGTCGCCACCGCCGTGCAGCAGGCCCTCGCCGCCGCCGGGATCACCGTCAAGCTGGAGGGCCTGGAGAACAACGCCTTCAACGAGAAGCGCTGGGACGCCCAGAACACCCCCGGCTTCTTCCTCTCCCGCTGGGGCGCCGACTGGCCGTCCGGCGCCCCCTTCCTCGCGCCGATCTTCGACGGCCGGCAGATCGTCACCAACGGCTCCAACTACAACCACGCCCAGCTCAACGACCCTGCCGTGAACGCCGAGATCGACGAGATCGCCAAGCTGACCGACCTCGCGGCGGCCGGCAAGCGCTGGGGCGCACTCGACAAGAAGATCGGTGAGCAGGCCCTGGACGTGCCGCTCTTCCACCCGGTCTACAAGCGGCTCGTCGGCAAGGACATCAAGAACGTCGTGATCAGCGACTGGACCGGCGTCCTCGACGTCTCGCAGGTCTCCGTCAAGTGAGCGTCGCCCTCAAGCAGTCGGCGGCGCAGCAGTCGGCGCCCGCGCCCGGGGCCCCCGCCCCGGGCGCGGGCACCGCGCGCCAGGTCTGGCGGCGCCTGCGCCGCCGGCCCGCGGCCCTCGCGGCCGCCGGGGTCATCGCCCTGCTCGTCCTCCTCGCCCTCGCCGCACCACTGGTCGCCCAGCTCACCGGCCAGGACCCGAACGCGTACCACGACGACCTCGTGGACTCCGCGCGCGGCGGGGTACCGCTCGGCTCCTTCGGCGGGATCTCCGCCGACCACTGGCTCGGCGTCGAGCCGGGCACCGGCCGCGACCTGCTGACCCGGCTGCTGTACGGGGGGCGGATCTCGCTGCTCGTCGCCCTCGGCGCCGTCGTCGTGCAAACGCTCGTCGGTGTCTGCGTCGGACTCGCCGCCGCGCTCGGCGGCCGGTTCGCGGGCCAGCTCATCGGCCGGTTCACCGACGTGATGATCGCGCTGCCGATGCTGGTGATCGGCATCGCCCTCACCGCCGTCGTCCCGCCCGACTTCCCGCGCCCGCTGCTGCTGATCCTCATCATCGGACTGCTCGACTGGGGCGGCACCGCCCGGATGGTCCGCGCCCAGGCCCTCGCCCTGCGCGGCCTCGACTTCGTCGACGCCGCCCGCCTCTCGGGCCGGGGCACGTTCGGCATCGCCCGCCGCGAACTGCTGCCCTCGCTGGCCGCGCCCGTCATCACCTACGCAGCGATCAAGGTGCCCACCGCCATCGTGGCCGAGGCCTCGCTGTCCTTCCTCGGCGTCGGCGTCAAACCGCCCACGCCCTCCTGGGGGCAGATGCTCTCCAGCGCGCAGACCTGGTTCCGCGCCGACCCGGCCTACGTCCTGCTCCCCGCCGGGCTGCTCTTCGTCACCGTGCTCGCCTCCACCGTGCTGGGCGACGCCGTCCGCACGGCCCTCGACCCGCGCGAAGGCTCCCGCCTGCGGGTCGGCACCAGAAAGGAGCGCACGGCGTGACCCGCTTCGTGCTCAAACGGACCGGCGGCGCACTGCTCGTGCTGCTCACCCTGTCCGTGATCGTCTACGCCCTCTTCTACCTCGCCCCCGGCGACCCGGCGCGCCTGGCCTGCGGAGAGCGCTGCAACCCGGCGCAGATCGCCCAGGTCCGCGAACAGCTCGGGCTGAACGAGTCCGCCCCCACCCAGTACCTGCACTTCCTCCAGGGACTGCTGGCCGGCCGGGACTACTCCGGCGGCGCCGGGCTCATCCTGCACTGCGACGCGCCCTGCCTGGGCTTCTCGTACCAGAACGACCAGCAGGTCACCGGGCTGATCCTGGACCGGCTGCCCGCCACCTTGTCCCTGGCCCTGGGCGCGCTGGCGATCTGGCTGGTGGTCGGCGTCGGCACCGGACTGCTGTCCGCGCTGCGCCGCGGCGGGATCACCGAGCGGGCCCTGACCGTCCTGACCCTCGCCGGGACCGGCACCCCCGTCTTCATCCTCGGGCTGCTGCTGCTCATGACCGTCTGCGCCTACCTCCAGTGGCTGCCGTTCCCGACGTACGTGCCGCTGACCGAGGACCCCGAGCAGTGGGCCTGGAACCTGCTCCTGCCGTGGGTGACCCTCGGCTTCTTCGAGAGCGCCAAGTACGCCCGCCTCACGCGCAGTTCGACCCTGGAGACGCTCGCCGAGGACCACATCCGGACCTTCCGCGCCTACGGGGTGGGGGAGCGGGCCGTGGTCACGCGGCACGCGCTGCGCGGCGCCGTGGCCCCCGTGATCGCGCTCAGCGCCGTGGACTTCGGCACGATGATCGGCGGCGCGGTGCTGACGGAGTCGCTGTTCGGGATCCCCGGCCTCGGCAAGACCCTCATCGACGGCGTACGGGTCGTGGACCTGCCCGTCGTCGTCGGCGTCGTCCTCGCGATCGGCACGGCCGTGGTCCTCGCGGGCGCGATCGCCGACCTGCTGTACGCCGCCGCGGACCGAAGGGTGACCCTCGCATGACGCACTCACTGGTGGAGGTCACCGACCTCGTCGTCGACTTCCCGGTCGGCGGGGCGGGGGAGCACGTACGGGCCGTGGCCGGGGTCTCCTTCACCCTGGAGGCGGGCCGGGCCCTGGGCGTCGTGGGCGAGTCGGGCAGCGGCAAGTCCACCGTCGCCGCGGCCCTGCTGGGGCTGCACCGCGGTACGGGCGCCCGCCTCGGCGGCACCGTCCGGGTCGGCGGCACGGACGTGGCCACGGCCTCGGCGGCCGAACTGCGCCGGTTGCGCGGCGGGACCGCCGCCATGGTCTTCCAGGACCCGCTGAGCTCCCTGGACCCGTACTACGCCATCGGCGACCAGATCGCCGAGGTCCACCGGATCCACGCGGACGTCTCCCGGCGGGCCGCCCGGGCCCGCGCCGTCGAGGTGCTCGACCGGGTGGGCATCCCGGACGCGGTACGCCGCTCCCGCGCGCGGCCGCACGAGTTCAGCGGCGGCATGCGGCAACGGGCCCTCATCGCCATGGCGTTGGCGTGCGAGCCGCAGCTGCTGATCGCCGACGAGCCGACCACCGCGCTGGACGTCACCGTCCAGGCCCAGATCCTCGACCTGCTGCACGGGCTGCGCGAGGAGCGCGGGCTCGGGCTGCTGCTGGTCACCCACGACGTGGGGGTGGCGGCGGAGAGCGTGGACGAGGTGCTGGTCATGCGGGGTGGCTACGCCGTCGAGCGGGGTCCGGTGGCTTCGGTGCTGGCCGCACCGGCAGAGCCGTACACGCGTGCGCTGCTGGCCGCCGTACCGAGGCTGGACGCGCCGCGCCGTTCCCGGGGCTCCGCCCCGGACCCCGCGCCTCAAACGCCGGCGGGGCTGGAAGGGTCCCCGGCGGGGCTGGGAGTGACGCCGGCGGGGCTGGATGGGGGGTCGGAATTGGCGGAGGGGCCGCCCGTCGTCGAGGCTTTCTCTCTGCGGCGGGAGTTCGGGCGGGGTCGGCGCAAGGTCGCCGCCGTCGCCGGGGTGTCCCTCGCCGTGCACGCCGGGGAGACCCTCGGGATCGTCGGCGAGAGCGGCTCCGGCAAGAGCACGCTCGGGCGGATGCTCGTCGGACTGCTGGAGCCCGGCTCCGGGCAGGTGCGCCGGGACGGCGTCCCGGTCACCGGCATCGCGAGCGGGGTGCAGATGGTCTTCCAGGACCCGGTGTCCTCCCTCAACCCGCGCCGTTCCGTCGGCGAGTCCATCGCCGACCCGCTGCGCGCGGCCGGGGAGCGGGACGGGGCGGTCGTCCGGGCCCGGGTGGAGGAGCTGCTGCAACGCGTCGGGCTGGAGGCCGAGCACTACGACCGCTACCCGCACGAGTTCAGCGGCGGCCAGCGCCAGCGGGTGGGCATCGCGCGGGCGCTCGCGCCCCGGCCCCGGCTGATCGTCTGCGACGAGCCGGTCTCCGCCCTCGACGTGACCACCCAGGCGCAGGTCACCGCCCTGTTGGCGGAGCTCCAGCGGGAGCTGGGCATCGCGCTGGTCTTCATCGCGCACGACCTGGCGGTGGTCCGGCAGGTCAGCGACCGGGTGGCCGTCATGCGGGCCGGGGAGATCGTCGAGGAGGGTCCGGTGGACGAGGTCTACGACCGCCCGGCCCACCCCTACACCCGGCAGCTGCTGGCCGCCGTACCGGCCCTGGACCCCGCGCTGGCGGCCGGCCGCCGCAGAACGCGGCAGGAGGTCTTCGCGTAGTCGGGTGCCGGGTGCCCGGTGCCGGGTGGCGGGTGCTGGGCGGCGGCGGTCCCGGGAACGGTCCGGGGAGCGGTCCCGTCCGGGCCGGTTCCGAGGCTGTACTTCTAGCGTGCTCGAACGCGAACCGTACGGGAAAGTTACGACTCTTCACCCCTTCCGGTGGCGCGACGGACAACCGTCCGTCGCGCCTTCGGCATATCCGCTTGAGTTCTCCCGCAGCGGGTCGCCCGACCGAACGGCGACCGCCTGAACGGGAGATCGGGGGTGCGACTCGTGCGGATCGGACTGCTCACCGAAGGTGGTTATCCGTATGCGACGGGAGAGGCGAGGCTGTGGTGCGACCGGCTCGTGCGCGGTCTCCCGCAGCACGAGTTCGAGATCTACGCACTGAGCCGCAGCGCCGAGCAGGAACGCGCCCGGGTGCCACTGCCCGAGCACGTCACCCGGGTCCGGACGGCCCCCCTGTGGGCCCCCGCCGACGACGGGCGGACCTACTCCCGGCGGGAGCGCCGACGGTTCGTGGACTGCTTCGAGGAGCTGGTCCACGGGATCTGCGCCGGTGCGGAGCAGCCCTTCGCGACCGGGCTGTACGGGCTCGCCGGACTCGCCCGCGAACAGGGCGGGATGTACGCGGCCCTGCGCTCCGAGTCCGCGGTGCGGGCCCTGGAGTCCGCCTGCCGGGCGCCGGGCGCCGCGCGCACCGTACAGGCCGTGCAGGTGGCCGACCTGCTGGAGTTCGTGGACGAACTGGAGGTCATGCTACGGCCGTTGTCCCTGGACTGGTACGGGGAGGACGCCCGGGCCGGGGGCGGTCTCGGCGACGTCGACATCTGCCACGCGGCCGCGGGCGGCGCGGCCGCGCTCCCCGGACTCCTGGCCAAACGCTTCTTCGGGGTCCCGCTGCTGGTCACCGAGTACGGGGTCCAGCTCCGGGCCCACTACCTGGCCCAGCTCGGCACCCGCGGCGAGCCGGAGACCCGCCCCGCCGTACGGGCCCTGCTCGCGGCCTTCCAGCTACGGCTGGCCACCGAGATCTACGCCCGGGCCGACTTCCTGACCCCCGGGAACGCGCACGCCCGGCGCTGGCAGGAGCGGTGCGGGGCCACCCGGGAACGCCTGCGGACCGTCTACCCCGGGATGGAGGCGGACCGATTCGCCACCGTCGGCGAGGCCGCCGACCACGGGGACCCCGACACCCTGGTGTGGGTCGGCCGGATGGAGCCCGCCAAGGACCTCATCGCCCTGCTGCACGCCTTCGCCGAGGTCCGCCGCGCCGCGCCCGGCACCCGGCTGCGGATCTTCGCCACGGCCACGGTCCCCGGCTACCTCGCCGACTGCCGTTCCCTGGCCGCCCAGCTCTTCCCCGACGAGGCCGCCGACTCGGTCACCGTCGGGGAGAACCCGGTCACCTTCGAGGAGATCGGCGGACCCGAAGTCCCCACCGCGGCCGAGGCGTACGGCGCCGGGCGCGTCGTCGTCCTGTCCTCCGTGATCGAGGGCTTCCCGGTCACCCTCGCCGAGGCGATGCTCTGCGGGCGCGCCACCGTCTCCACCGACGTGGGCGCGGTCCGCGAGGTCATCGGGGGCACCGGGCTCGTCGTCCCGCCGCGCAATCCGCGGGCGCTCGCCGAAGCCTGCCTGTCCCTGCTGCAGGACCCCGAGCGGGCGCAGCGGCTCGGCGCCGCCGCCCGGGCGCGGGCCCTGGAGCTCTTCACCGTCGAGCAGAACGTGGCCGCCTTCCAGGAGATCTACCTGCGGATGCTGGCCAAGGGCTCCGTGCGGCCGGACGGCGAGGTCCCCTTCGCCCGGCCCCCGGAGGCCCGGGTGCCCGGCCACTGGACCAGCCCGACCTGGGCTCCCGCCCCGGAACCGTCCCCGGAGGCCGCCGTATGACCACCGCCGACCCCCGCATCACCACTCCGCCAGCACCTTCAGCCCTGCCAAATTCAGCCCCGCCGGCGTTACCCTCAAACGCCGGCAAGGCTGGAATTGCCCCCGGCGGGGCTGAACCGGCCGCGCCGCCGGCTCGGCGGCGGGCCGGCGGGGACCCCGTCAAGGCCCTGCTGCACCGGCACCGAGAGCTGTGCGAGCGCGCCGTGGACCCGCTGGAGATCGCCGCCGGGCTGGAAGCCCACGGCATCACCGACCGCACCGCCGCACGGTTCCGGCACCGGGACGTCTTCTCGCTCGCCGAGGAGCTGTACGCGCGCAGCCCCCACGAGGAGGTCACCGCCGCCGCGCCCGCCCCGGTCCCGGCCGGCCCCGCTGCGTTCCGCGGCTTCGGCTACGCGCTGCTGCCCGCCGCCCTCGCCTGCGCCGCGGCCGCCGCCGGGCAGGCGTGGGCCGGGGCCGCCGCCGTGGTCGCCGTCGCCACCGCCCTGGTGTGGCCGGGGCGGGCGGCCGGGGGCCGGTTCCCCTACGTGGCGCACGCATTGGCCGCGGCCGTCGCCGGATGGGCCGTGTACCGGCACGGCGCCGCCCTCGCCGTCGGTCTCGCGCTGGCCGTCGTCCCCGGGCACCTGGTCGCCGTCGCCTTCGCCGCCGGGGCGCGGTCCCGGCTCGACGGGAGCCGGGCCCTGGAGGACTTCGCCGACCGGGTGCGTCCGCTGTTGCTGGCGGCCGTCGCCCTGTTCACCGGGGCCGCCGCCGCGGCCGCCGTGCTCGCCGGAACGCCGCTCCCGGTGGCCGTGCCCCTCGCCCTGCTGCTCTTCCTGACCCGGCTCCTGCTGCGGCACGGAGCCCACCGCGCGCCCGTCGGCGCGGCCCTCGCCCTCGCGCTGGTCCCCGTTCCGGCGGCGCTCCTCGCCGCCGCGGCCGGACTCCTCGTACACGCCGTGCTCGCCCTGGCCCGCGCCTGCGCGCATGCGCGGCCCTGACGTCCCCGGGACGTCCCCAGACCTTCGGAGCCGACGCCGAAGCGCTCTACCCGTACCCCGCCCCACCCATCCGTCCATCCGTCCGCAAGGAGACACAGACATGACCGGCCAGCCAACCAACCAAGGGGTCACGCGATGAGGGTGCTGCTGATCGGAGCCAACGGATACCTCGGCCGCTACGTCGCCGACCGGCTGCTCGCCGACCCCGCCGTCCAGCTCACCGCGCTCGGCCGCGGCGACGACGCCGACGTCCGCTTCGACCTCGCCACCGGCAGCCCCGGCGCGCTCACCCGCTTCCTCGACGCCGTCCACCCGGGCGTCGTCATCAACTGCGCCGGAGCGACCCGGGGCGGCGCCCGGGAACTCACCCGGCACAACACCGTCGCCGTCGCGACGATCTGCGAGTCGCTGCGCCGCAGCGGCTGCGGGGCCCGGCTGGTGCAGCTCGGCTGCGCCGCCGAGTACGGGCCCAGTCAGCCCGGATCGTCCACGGCCGAGGACGCCGTCCCGAGACCGGGTGGACCGTACGGGGTGAGCAAACTGGCCGCCACCGAGCTGGTCCTGGGCTCCGGACTCGACGCCGTCGTCCTGCGGATCTTCTCGCCCGTCGGCCCCGGCACCCCCGCCGGATCCCCGCTCGGCCGGCTCGCCGAGGCCATGCGCCGCGCCATGCAGGCGGGCGACGGCGAGCTGAAGCTCAGCGGGCTCGGCGTGCAGCGCGACTTCGTGGACGTACGGGACGTGGCGCGGGCCGTGCACGCCGCCTCGCTGTCCGCCGCCCAGGGCGTGGTCAACATCGGCACCGGCCGCGCGGTCCGGCTGCGCGACGCGGCCGCGGTCCTCGCCCGCGTCGCCGGGTACGGAGGCGCCCTGCACGAGCTGGACGTCCCGCACGGCGGCCCCCAGCAGGGGCACGGGCACCCCGGCCGCCCGGCCGGACTCGCCGCCATCGGCTCGCCCCGCTCCGAGGCCACCACCGAGCAGATGACTGCCGTGGCCCCCCAGCCGTACCCGTACCCGGACGGGTGCGGGGCCTGGCAGCAGGCGGACGTCCGTACCGCGCGCGACCGGCTCGGCTGGCGGCCCCGGATCAACCTGGAGGAATCCCTCGCGGACATCTGGATGGAGGCGGCGTGCCGCATCTGACGACGCCGCCCGGGGCCGTGACCGCCGCCGCGACCGGGGCCGGCCGCCTCGGTCTCGGCATCCCCGGTTACGCGCACCCGCTGCTCGCCCCCGTCGAGTGGGCCGAACTGACCCGCCCCGGCACCCCGCTGCACTGGGCCGTGCTGAACGTGGCGGACGGCCCGGGCGGGCGGCCCGATCCGCACTGCACGGAAGCGGCCGCCAAGCTGCGTCGCGCGGGCGGCATGATCCTCGGTCATCTCGCGATGCGAGACGGAGCGCGGTCCTTCGGGGAGCTGGTCTCCGATGCCCACCGCTTCCGCGACTGGTACGGGGTCGGCGGTTTCTACCTGGCCGGGACCCCGGCCGGCAAGGCGGAGTTCGCCTCGGTGAGCCGGGTCGTGGACACCCTGCGGGGCCTCGGCGAGGACCTGCGGATCGTGCTCGGGCACGGCACGCACCCGTACGAGGGCTACGCCGAGGCCGCGGACCAGCTGGTCACCTTCTCCGGGGCCTGGTCCGACTACCGCTGGTCGCAGGTGGCCGAGTGGACCGCGGACCATCCGGCGGAGCGCTTCTGCCACCTTGTCCACGGGGTGCCGCGGGCGCATCTGGAGGAGGCGATGAGGATCGCCCGCTGGCAGGGGGCGGGCACGATCTGGTTCACCGACCGGCTCGGGACGCGCGGCAGCGACCCCTGGGCCTCCATGCCCGCGTACTGGGACGAAATCGTCTCAAGGGTCGGGACAGGTGTCTTGGAATGAAGACGGGCGTGGCAGTGTTACTGGGAGAACAACCATCAGTTTGCTCCCTGCACCTGCGGGGATGCTCCCATCTTCGGAGTGCCCGTGTCGCTGCCACCGCTGGTCGAGCCAGCAGCTGAGCTCACCGTTGACGAGGTCCGTCGGTATTCGCGGCACCTGATCATCCCGGACGTCGGGATGGACGGCCAGAAGCGCCTGAAGAACGCCAAGGTGCTGGCCGTGGGTGCCGGCGGTCTCGGTTCGCCCGCCCTCATGTACCTGGCCGCGGCCGGCGTCGGCACGCTGGGCATCGTGGAGTTCGACGAGGTCGACGAGTCGAACCTGCAGCGCCAGATCATCCACAGCCAGGCGGACATCGGCCGTTCCAAGGCCGAGTCGGCCCGCGACAGCGTGCTGGGCATCAACCCGTACGTGAACGTGGTCCTTCACGAAGAGCGGCTCGAAGCCGAGAACGTGATGGAGATCTTCAGCCAGTACGACCTCATCGTCGACGGCACGGACAACTTCGCCACGCGCTACCTGGTGAACGACGCCTGCGTGCTGCTGAACAAGCCGTACGTGTGGGGCTCGATCTACCGCTTCGACGGCCAGGCCTCGGTCTTCTGGTCCGAGCACGGCCCCTGCTACCGCTGCCTCTACCCGGAGCCCCCGCCGCCGGGCATGGTCCCGAGCTGCGCCGAGGGCGGCGTGCTGGGCGTGCTCTGCGCGTCCATCGGGTCGATCCAGGTCACCGAGGCCATCAAGGTCCTCACGGGCGTCGGCGAGCCGCTCGTCGGCCGCCTGATGATCTACGACGCCCTGGAGATGCAGTACCGCCAGGTCAAGGTCCGCAAGGACCCCGACTGCGCGGTCTGCGGTCCGAACGCAACCGTCACCGAGCTCATCGACTACGAGGCCTTCTGCGGCGTCGTGTCGGAGGAGGCCCAGGAGGCGGCCGCCGGTTCGACGATCACTCCCAAGCAGCTCAAGGAGTGGATCGACACCGACGAGCCCATCGAGATCATCGACGTCCGCGAGGTCAACGAGTACGAGATCGTCTCGATCCCCGGCGCGAAGCTGATCCCCAAGGGCGAGTTCCTGATGGGCACCGCCCTCCAGGACCTGCCGCAGGACAAGCGCATCGTCCTGCACTGCAAGACGGGTGTCCGCAGTGCGGAAGTCCTCGCGGTCCTGAAGTCCGCGGGCTTCGCGGACGCGGTGCACGTCGGCGGCGGCGTGATCGGCTGGGTCCACCAGATCGAGCCCGAGAAGCCGGTCTACTAGGCCTTCCACTAGGCCGGTCCGGCGGGCCGGTCCACCAGCAGTGGTCCGAAGGGGCCGTACCCCGCGATCGGGGTACGGCCCCTTCGGCATGCGTCCCGCGGACCGGATCAGGCGGCCGACGACTCCGGCACCTCGGGCGGCGGCGGTGGCGTCGGGTTCGGGGCCGCGGTGCAGACGGTGCCCTCGGCCGGCGTCTTCCCGTCCAGCAAGTAGCCGTTGACCGCCTTCTGCACGCACGGGTCGCCGCTGTTGTACGCGCCGTGCCCCTCGCCCTTGTAGGTGAGCTCCACGCCCACGCCCGGGCCGAGCCGCTCCACCATGTTCCGGGCGCCCTCGTACGGGGTGGCCGGGTCGCCGGTGTTGCCGATGACCAGGATCGGGTCGGCGCCCGGCGCCGAGACGTCGGGGGTCTCCCAGGTGCCGGGGACCGGCCAGCCGGTGCACGTCAACATGCCCCAGCCGAGGAGGTCCCCGAAGACCGGCGAGGCGGCACGGAACTCCGCCAGCTTGGCCTTCGTCTGCTCCAGGGTGTAGCGCTCCTTGTCGTCCACGCAGTTGATGGCGGTGTTGGCCGCACCGATGTTGCTGTAACGCCCTTGCTGGTCACGGCCGTTGAGCGCGTCGGACAGGGCCATCAGCAACTGCCCCTGACCGCCCTCCGCCTCGTCGAGGCCCTGTTCCAGCAGCGGCCACAGCTCCTTCGAGTACAGGGCCTGCGCGATGCCGTTGGTCGCCTGGGTCTCGGTGAGCATCCGGTCCCCGATGCCCGGGATCGGCTTGGCGGCCAGCGCCTTCTGCAGCTTGATGACGTCGGCCTCGATCTCCTTGGGCGTGCTGCCCCGGAGACGGCACTCGTCGCCGCGGTCCACGCAGTCCTGGGCGAAGTTGCCGAGCGCGAGCTGGAAGCCCTTGGCCTGGCCGAGGGCGCTCTGCTCGGCGGTCTTGGTGGGGTCCACGACGGCGTCGAAGACGGCCCGGCCGACGTTCTTGGGGAAGAGGTGGGCGTAGACCCCGCCGAGCTCGGTGCCGTAGGAGATGCCGAAGTAGTTCAGCTTCTCGTCGCCGAGGGCCTGGCGGATGCGGTCCAGGTCGCGGGCGGCGTTCTCGGTGCCGACGCGGGGGAGCAGCGCGGCGGAGTTCTTCTCGCAGGCCTCCTGGTACGTGCGGATGTTCTCGACGAAGGCCTTCTCCTCCTCCGGGGTTTCGGGGGAGGAGTCCTCGCTGAAGTACTGGTCCAACTGCTTGTCGTTCTCGCACAGGACCGGATCGCTGCCGCCCACCCCGCGCGGGTCGAAGCTCACCAGGTCGTACCGGGCGCGCAGGGCCTCGTACTCCTTCGCGGCGCCCGGCAGCGTACTGATGCCCGAGCCGCCGGGGCCGCCGAAGTTGAAGACCAGCGAGCCCAGCCGGTTCTTCTGGTCCCGCGCCTTGGCCCGGATCAGGGCGATCGGGATCGTCTCGCCCTCGGGCTTCGCGTAGTCGAGCGGGACGTCGAGGGTGGCGCACTGCCAGTCCTTGGGCGGGGCCTGGCCACCGCCCTGGGCGGCGGTCGGGGCCTCGCAGTCGCCCCATTTCAGGGGCTTGACCTCGGGGGAGCCGTCGGCCGTCGGCTTCTTCCCGTCGCCGTCTGACGAGCAGGCGGCCGTGGAGAGCACCCCGGCGGCGAGCGTGGCGGCGGCGGTGACCCGCCAGGCGTGTGTGGGCATGTCCCCATCCTGTGGGCCCCGCGGTGACCCCGCCCGTGCGCTGACCCGAACGGGGGGCGCGCCGGCCCGCCCGCCTGACCGACCTCCCTCCCCTCAGTAGCCGTACACGCTCAGCTCGGTGATCGCGGCGAACAGGTGCTGCCAGGTCGCTGCGGAGGGCGAGCCGTCGGCCAGCGCCCCGGGATCCAGGGCCTCCATCGCCTCGCCGAAGGCCCCGATGCCGTTCTCGGCCGGGTACGAGGACCAGCAGGCGCCCATGTACCGGCGCACGCCGTCGAGGAGCCCGACGAAGGTCGCCACGTCCCGGGCCAGCGGGATGACGGACTCCTGGTGCATGTGGACCGCTCCGGTGACGCGGTGGACGCCCACCAGGCCCGGGTCCGTGTACCCGAAGTCGAAGGTCCCGAGGTGCAGCAGGTCGTCGTCGCCGGCTTCCGGTGCCTGCTCGGTCAGCGGCCGCAGCAACTGCGGGGCGACCTCGAACGAGCTGACGCCCGCGGCCCAGTGGCGCGGCAGCCCCACCCCGCTCAGGAACTCCCGGGTGGCCGGGTGCTCCAGCGTGTCCGGGAGCCCGTCGCCGGGGACGCGCGTGACCCACGCGTCGCCGAAGGTCCGGGCGAGCCCGGCCGCGGTGAGCGGACCGGAGCCGCGCGTGCCCGGGCGGAACCACGGGGTGTCCTCGGCGGACGCCCAGGACGAGGAGTCGGCGGCGCCCCGGGGCCAGTCGGCGAGCGCCGCGGCGTTCCCCTCCACCACCACGACCCCGCGCGCCTCCGCGTACAGGTAGCGGCCGCCGCCGAGCGGAACCGGTTCCTCCCAGGTGCCGGGGCAGTTCAGCGCCCAGCCCTCCTCGTCCGTGTCGAACAGCCGAGGGCCGTCCGGCTCCGCCACGTCCCGCTCCACGGCCCCACCATCGGCCGGTGCGGGCAGCCGGCGTCCCGTTTCCAGGTCGAACCAGGCGTCCTCGCACCACAGGGCCCACACCTTCACGGCCGCGCCCGCGTCCCCGTCGAGGTCGTACACCTCGGCGGTGCGGTCCCCGCTGAGGTTCGGCTCCGCTTCGTAGCCGCCGACGGGCCGCCACCAGGCCCACACCGTCCGCCAGGGCAGCCCCGGTTCGGCCTCGGCGACGCGGGCGGCGTAGTCGTGGTGCCCGAGCACGGTCGCGGCGAAGTGCAGCCACGAGGCGAACTCCGCCCGCCCCACCTCGGCCCGTCCGAAGACGGCCTCGGCCTGCGTGAACACCTCCCGCCCGATGCCCCCTTCGCCCGCGGCCCCGCCCCGCAGGGCCACCCGGTCCGCGCGCAGCACCGCGGCCGGATCGTCGAACGGGCAACGGCCGTCCCGGTCTTCACTCATGGACGCATGCTGCCACCCGCCTCGGACATCGCCCCCGCCGGCCGGAACGTCCAGCCACGCCGGCGTCCGAGGCGCGGGCGCGAAGCGCCGTAGCGGATACGGGAGCGCCCCGGTGCCGAATCCGCCGACCGGAGCCGGAGCCGGAGCCGGAGCCTGATCCGCCGACCGGAGCCGGAGGCTAGATGGCTTCCTTGCGGGTCAGGAAGTTGAACGAGATCCACCCCGGCAGCACCGGCAGCCAGAAGGTCATCAGGCGGAACAGCAGCACCGCGGAGATTGCGACCTCCTTCTCCAGACCCGCCGCGATCAGCCCGAGGGTCAGCGTGGTCTCCACCGCGCCCATACCGCCCGGCGTCGGCGCCGCCGACCCCAGCGCGTTGCCCGCCAGGAACACCACCGCGATGCTCGCGTAGCTGATGGCCTCGCCGCCCCCGAACGCGCGGATCGACGCGTCCAGGCACATCACGAAGCAGCCCGTCAGCAGCAACATCCCGCCGATGCCGGTCAGCAGCTTCTTCGGCCGCTGGAGCACGTCCAGCATGCGCGGCACCACGCCCGCGAACAGCGCCCGGACCCGCGTCACCACGAACTTCCGCAGGAACGGGACCGCCGTCACCACCAGCACCAGCACGGCCACCGTCAGCAGACCCGCGATGACGGCCCGGGACGGGGTCATCTCCGGGGTCTTCTCGGTCCCGGTCAGATAGCCGAAGGACAGCAGCAGCACGATGTGGCTGGCCAGCCCGAACAACTGGGAGGCGCCCACGCTCGCGACCGCCAGCCCCGGCCGGACCCCCGCCCGCTGGAGGAACCGCGTGTTCAACGCGACACCGCCGACGGCCGCCGGAGCCACCAACTTCACGAACGACCCGGCCACCTGCGCGACCACGGTCCGTAGGAACGGCACCCGCTCCGGGACGAAGCCCAGCAGGCTCATCGCCGCCGCGAAGTACGTCAGCGCCGAGAAGGCGAGCGCCGCCCCGACCCAGCCCCACTGCGCCTGGCCGATGATCGTCGCGAAGTCGACATGGGCGAGCTGCGTGAGCAGGAAGTACGCACCGAACGCGCCCGCGATGAACGAGACCAGCGTGCGCGGCCGGATCCGCTCCAGCCGGGCCGGCTCCACCGGGGCCTGCGGCCGGATGAGCAGCACCTGATGGCGGATCTGGGTCAGCAGATCCTCCTCGCGGGCCCCGTCCAGCGCATCTTCCAGGGCCTTCTTCTCGGCCTTGCGGTCGGCGGCGGCCGAGGCGGAGACCGGGGTCGCGGAGGCCGCGGACTCCGCCTCGCGCGCCGCCTTCGCCGCCCGCGAGGACTCCAGTACGGCCTCCCGCTGCCGCTCCGCCCGCTCCCGGGCCAGCTTGCGCAGCGTCGCCCGGGTGGAGCGGCTCAGCGCGATCGGCTGGAGCAGCGGCAGACAGTCCGCCACCGCGTCCGGGCCGAGCACCGACACGGCGGAGGCCACCGCGCGCTCGGCGCCGACCCGCAGGCCGATCGTGGTCAGCAGCTGGGCGATGTCCATCCGCAGCACCAGGTCGCCGGCGGCGATCTCGCCGCCGCGCAGGTCGGTCAGGATGACGTTGCCGGAACGATCCACCACAAGGGCGTCCCCGGTGAGCCGGCGGTGTGCGATCCGCCGCGACTGGAGGGCCCGTACCTGCTCCCACGTGTGGTGGATCAGCTCGTCGGTGATCTCCTCGTCGGAGAGCGCGTCCAGCGCCCGCACGTCCAGGTGCTCGTACACGAGCATCACCGCGTCCGGGCCGAGCTCGGAGGTGGCGATCAGCTTCGGCGCGTTCGCCCCGGCCGCGATGGCCGCGTACGCGAGGAGCGCCTCCTGCTCCAGCGCCTGGCGCAGCGACTGCAGGCTGCGCCCCGTGGTGATGCCGCGCAGGGTGAGCCGGCGCCAGACCCGGTAGAAGAAGCCGTGGGCCTGCTGCTCGCGGTCGACGATCGTGACGTCGAGCGGCGGCCCGTCCTCCAGGGTCACGTGGTAGCGGCGCCCCCGGTCGTTGGCCTCGGAGGGCTCGGGGCCCTCGGGCATCTCGGCGCGCATCGCGCTGACCGGCTGGAAGCCGACCCGGCGCAGTCCGGCGAGGAGGTGCTGGCCGGTGGGGCGCACGTTGGGCGAGCCGACCGCGTACAGGGTGCCGTAGGCGACGCTCCAACCGATCAGCACGGTGAGGATGATCGAGAAGGGGGTGGTGTACCCGTTGACCAGCATGGCCAGGGCGTTGAGCAGCAGGACCACCCACAGGGCGACCCGCCAGTGGGGTCTGCGGGTCATCCCGACCGCGGTCATGTACGCGATGACGGGCGCGAGGTAGCCGTGGACGGGGTCGGTGAGGGTCCCGCCGGCCGCGGGGCGGGTGAGGGCGTCCTGGATGGTTTCGGGGGCGGCCTGCGAGACCCACAGGTCCGTGGCGAGGGTGACGCCGTGCGCGAGGACGGCCGCGAGGACGCCGTCGGCGATGCGCAGCCCGTCGCGTTTGATCAGCCGCTCGATGGCGAAGGCGACGGGCAGCAGCAGCACCGCGATGCTGGACACCAGCGCGGCGACCTTGATCAGCAGGTCGGGCGCCTGGCCGGTGCCCTTGCTGATGTCCTCCTCCAGACCCACGGTGGTGCCGTGGGCGAAGGCGGCGATGGCGAGGAGGACGGCGATGCCGAGGATGCCGACGAGCAGGCGTACGAGGTCGGACGGCCGGTGCACGCGGGCGGCGAGCAGCGGTTCGTCGACCTCGACCCGGTCGGCGTCCGTGGCGGAGTGACCGTGCGGGCCCTCGGCGGCCGCGCCGGCCCCGGCTCCGGCCGCCTTGGCTCCGGCGGCCTTGGCCCTGCCGGCCTTGGCTTCGGCCGCCTTGGCTTCGCCGGCCTTGGCCCTGCCTGGCTTGGCCCCGGCCGCTTCGGATCCGCCCTTACGGTCGGTCCGGCCGTCGGGGCGCGGGGGCTCCGGACGGGGCTCCGGGACGGGTTCGGGGCGGGCGGAGCGGCCGTCGTCAGGGCGTGCGCCGTCGTCGGTCGCCGCGCCGTCCGGAGGGCTCACACCCTGCTCCTTCGTCGTCACGTCCGTCTCTTCTTGATCACGTATCACCAGTCACCGCCCGGAAGATGGTGGCACGGACCGACGGGCCAGCGGGGCATCAGGGTGCGCGCCGGTGCGGAAGCGAGACCTCCGCCCGAGCGCGGCCGACGTACTGCACCATGTGCTGAATGAGTGAGGAGCTGCCCGCGTACGCGGAGCGCGTACTGGAGGTGGCCGAGCGTATTCCGCCCGGCCGGGTGATGACGTACGGGGACGTCGCCGAGTGGCTCGGCGAGGGAGGACCGCGCCAGGTCGGGCGTGTCATGGCCCTTTACGGGGGAGCCGTGCCCTGGTGGCGCGTGGTGCGGGCGGACGGCCTGCCGCTGCCCGGTCACGAGGTGCGCGCCCTGGAGCACTACCGGACCGAGGCCACCCCGCTGCGCCTGACGGCGGGCGGCGAGCCGCGGCTGGACATGCGCCGGGCGCGCTGGGACGGGGCCCCCGGACAGGACGGCGGAGAGGACGGCTCGCGCGACGAGTCTCACACCTGACAGCTTCGGCCATGCGGGGCCCGGACGGGCGATCGGGCGACGGCCCGAACGCCCGTCCGGGGTACTCGGGGGGACTGCGCGGCGTCGGCCGGTTGCCGTAGCGTTGCCTCTTCGGCTTCCGCGGCGGCTTCCGCGCGAGCCGTCACGGCAACACCGCCACACCCCGCAGACCCACCAGGACCGGCACCCCACGTGATCACCTCTTCCTCGGACCGCACCGAACGGCGGCGTACGCGGACCCCCGACGCGTACCGCCTCGTGCGCACCGGGCCGGAACGGGTGGATCCCCCTGTGCTGGACGCAGCGCAGCGCGCGGTGGTTGACCACACCGGCGGACCACTGCTGGTCCTCGCCGGACCGGGCACCGGGAAGACGACCACGCTGGTCGAAGCCGTCACCGCCCAGGTGGAAGCGGGCGCCGACCCCGCCCGGATCCTCATCCTCACCTTCAGCCGCAAGGCGGCGGTGGAACTGCGCGACCGGGCCGCCCTGCGCCTCGGCGGCGCGCGCGCCCCGCAGGCCACCACCTTCCACTCCTTCTGCTACGGACTGGTCCGCGCCCACCAGGACACCGACCTCTTCGCCGACCCGCTGCGGCTGCTGTCCGGCCCCGAGCAGGACGTGATGGTCCGCACCCTCCTCGAGGGCCAGCGCCGGATCCGCTCCATCCGCTGGCCGGACGACCTGCGCGCCGCGCTGACCACGCGCGGGTTCGCCGACGAGGTCCGGGCGGTGCTCGCCCGCGCCCGCGAACTGGGCCTCGGGCCGCAGGCCCTGTCCTCGTTCGCCGACCGCATCGGCCGCCCGGACTGGAAGGCGGCGGCGGCCTTCCTCTCCGAGTACCTCGACGTCCTCGACATGCAGGGCACGCTGGACTACGCGGAACTCCTGCACCGGGCGGTGCTCCTCGCGGAACGCACGCCGTCCCTCGCCTCCGCCTACGACGCGATCTTCGTCGACGAGTACCAGGACACGGACGCCTCGCAGCTGCGGCTGCTGCGCGCCCTCACCGGCCCGGGCGGCACGCTGGTCGCCTTCGGCGATCCCGACCAGTCGATCTACGCCTTCCGCGGTGCCGACATCAACAACGTCCTGGACTTCGGGTCGGCCTTTCCCGGCGCGCAGGTCAAGGCCCTCACCGTCGGCCGCCGCTCCGGCGCGGCCCTCCTGGCGGCCACCCGGCTGCTCACCACCCGGATGCCCGTCCCGCGACTGCCGGCCGAGGCGGTCCGCGCCCACCGGAACCTCGCGCCGGTGCGGGCGGGCGGCCGGGTGGAGGTGTTCACGTACCCGACGGCGGGCGCCGAGCTGGACAACATCGCCGACGTCCTGCGGCGGGCCCACCTGGAGGACGGGGTGCCCTGGCAGGACATGGCCGTCCTGGTCCGCGCGGGCGGTCGCACCCTCCCGGCGATGCGCCGCGCCCTGATCTCGGCGGGAGTGCCGGTCGAAACGGACGGCGCGGACACGCCCCTGCGCCACGAACCGGCGGTCTCCCCCCTCCTGACGGCCCTCCGCGTCGCAGCCACCGCCGCCGAACCCGCGCCATCGCACGCCCCGGATGTGGCGCACTCCGACGGCCCGCTGCCGGCCGACGCCCCCACCGGCACGTCCCCGGCCGCCGGGTCCGGTCCGCAGGACCTGTCCGACGCGGTCGAGCCCGGAACGGCCTCCGCTCCGACGCCGGCCGACGCCGGGGCCATCACCGGCTCCGGCGCCACGGCGCCGGGCGCGAGCCCCTCGGGAGCCGCCCCCGACGCCGTCGAGCCGGGCCCGGGGCGCAGCCCCGCCGCGCCCGCGGGCGGCCCGGCGCAGGCCGCGGACCCTGGCGCCCCCGACGCCGTCGAGCCCGGCTCGGGGCAGGGCCCCGAAGCCGCCTCCGGCTCTGCCGACGTGTCGCCGTCCGGTCCGCAGGACCAGTCCGACGCGGTCGAGCCCGGAACGGCCTCCGCCCCGACGCCGGCCGACGCCGGGGCCATCACCGGCTCCGGCGCCACGGCGCCGGGCGCGAGCCCCTCGGGAGCCGCCCCCGACACCGTCGAGCCGGGATCTGCCGACGCCGAGCCCGGTGCCGGCGACCCCGCCGGAGGCGACCAGGCGGGCGAGCTCGCTCGCGCTGTCGGGGTGGGTGGGCGGGAAACATCCCCTGCCGGAGGCGACCCCGACGCCGTCGCAGAGGGCCCCGCGCAGGCCGCGGACCCCGCCGGTGGCGAGCCCGACGCCGTCGGAGCCGGGTCGGGCCCCGAGGGCTCCGCTGACCACGCCGGAGGCATCGGCGTCGAGGCCGCCCTCACCCTGCTCGCCTCCCCCCTCGGCGGGATGGACGCCGCCGACCTCCGGCGGCTCGGCCGCGCCCTGCGTGACGAGGAGCGCGCCGCCGGCGTCAAGGTGCCCGCACCCTCCGACGTACTCCTCGCCCGCGCCCTCGCCGAGCCCGAGCGGCTCACCGCCCACGACCCCGCATACGCCCGTGGCGCCCAGCGCCTCGGACTGCTCCTGCGCAAGGCCCGCGAACTGCTCCAGGGCGGCGGCACCGCCGAGGAGGCCCTGTGGGTCCTGTGGGACGGCACGCCCTGGCCGCAGCGGCTGGAGCGCAGCGCCCGCCGCGGCGGCGCGGCCGGCCGCAACGCCGACCGCGACCTCGACGCGGTCTGCGCCCTCTTCGACACCGCCGCCCGCGCCGAGGAACGCACCGGCGGCCGCGGCGCGCTCAACTTCCTCGAACAACTGGAGGCGGAGGACATCGCCGCCGACACGTTGACGGCCCGCGCCACCCGCTCCGACGCCGTCCGGCTGATGACCGCCCACCGCTCCAAGGGACTGGAGTGGTCCCTCGTCGTCGTCGCCGGCGTCCAGGAGGGCCTGTGGCCCGACCTCCGCCGCCGCGGTTCCCTCCTGGAGGCCGACCGCATCGGCCGCGACGGCCTCGCCGAGCCCCTCACCCCCGGCGCCCTGCTCGCCGAGGAGCGCCGGCTCTTCTACGTCGCCGCCACCCGCGCCCGCGACCGCCTCGTCGTCACCGCCGTCAAGGCACCCGCCGACGACGGCGACCAGCCCTCCCGCTTCCTCACCGAGCTCGGCGTCCCCCCGCGGGACGTCACCGGCCGCCCCCGCCGCCCCCTCGCCGTCGCCGCGCTCGTCGCCGAGCTGCGCGCCACCACCGTCGACCCCGACGCCTCGCCCGCCCTGCGCGACGCGGCCGCCCGCCGCCTCGCCCGCCTCGCCGCGCTCACCGACGACGAGGACCGCCCGCTGGTCCCCGCCGCGCACCCGCAGCGCTGGTGGGGCCTGTACGAGCCCACCCGCAGCAGCGTCCCCCTCCGCGACCGGGACCGGCCCGTTGCCCTGTCCGGCAGCGCCCTGGAGCAGCTCGCCAACACCTGCTCCCTCCAGTGGTTCCTGGGCCGCGAGGTCAAGGCCGACACCCCCTCCACCGCCGCCCAGGGCTTCGGCAACGTCGTCCACGTCCTCGCCGACGAGGTCGCCTCCGGCCGCACCCCTGCCGACCTGGCCGTACTCATGGAACGCCTCGACTCGGTGTGGGACGCCCTCGCCTTCGACGCCCCCTGGAAGTCCCGCCAGGAGAAGGACAACGCCCGCGCCGCCCTGGAGCGCTTCCTGCGCTGGCACACCACCGACCGCGGCGGCCGCGCGGCCGTGGCCACGGAGCACGAGTTCGACGTCACGCTCGAAGCAGGTGAGGTCGCCGTCCGCATCCGGGGTTCCATGGACCGGGTCGAATCGGACCCGCAGGGGCGTGCGTACGTCGTCGACTTCAAGACCGGCAAGTCGGCGCCCACCAGGGACGAGGTCGCCCGCCACCCCCAGCTCGCCGTCTACCAGCTCGCCGTGCGCGAGGGCGCCGTCGACGAGGTCTTCGACGGCCTGCGCCCCGCTTCCGGCGGCGCCGAGCTCGTCCAGCTCCGCCAGGGCGCCGCGATCCGCGAGGGCGGCGACGCGGTCCCCAAGGTGCAGGCCCAGCAGCCGCTCGACGGGGAGTGGGTCGGTGACCTGCTGGCCACCGCCGCGGGCCGGGTCCTGGACGAGCGGTTCGCGCCCGCCGCGGGCCGCCACTGCGATCACTGCTCCTTCCGCAGCTCGTGCAGCGCCCGCCCGGAGGGCCGCCAGACGGTCGAGTGAGCTCGGCGCTCGGCGCTCGGCGGTCGGCTCGGTGGTCGGCGTCGGCGTCGGGGCTCGGCGGTCGGGGCTGTCGGTGGGGACGGCTAGCCTTTTCGGGTGCCCGCGCGTCCGCCCGCCCTCTCCGACCCCGAGCAGCTCAAGGAGCTCCTCGGGATCCCCTTCACGCCCGAGCAGATGGCCTGTGTGACCGCCCCGCCCGCCCCGCAGGTCGTCGTCGCGGGCGCCGGCTCCGGCAAGACCACCGTCATGGCCGCCCGCGTCGTCTGGCTCGTCGGGACGGGCGCGGTCGCGCCCGAGCAGGTGCTCGGCCTGACCTTCACCAACAAGGCCGCCGGCGAACTGTCCGAGCGCGTGCGCAAGGCCCTCGCGCGGGCCGGCATCACCGACCCGGACCCATCCCCGACCGACGCGGACGCCGCCGGTGGCGAGCCCCGCATCTCCACCTACCACGCCTTCGCCGGTCAGCTCCTGAAGGACCACGGGCTGCGCATCGGCCTGGAGCCCAGCTCCCGGCTGCTCGCCGACGCCACCCGCTTCCAGCTCGCGGCGAAGGTGCTGAGCGAGGCGCCCGGTCCGTACCCCTCGCTCACCAAATCGGTCCCCGACCTGGTCGGCGACCTCCTCGCGCTCGACGGGGAACTCTCCGAGCACCTGGTCGAGCCCGAGCAGCTGCGCCTGTACGACACCGGACTGCTCGATGTGCTCGCCGGCACCAAGCTCACCAACGAGGACCTCCGCAAGGTCCCGGAGGCCGTGCGCGGCCGCCTCGAGCTGCTGGAACTGGTCGTCCGCTACCGCGCCGCCAAACGCTCCCGCGACCTCTTCGACTTCAGCGACCAGATAGCCCTCTCCGCGCAGCTCGCCACCACCCGGCCCGAGGTGGGGGCGCTGCTGCGCGAGGAGTTCCGGGTGGTCCTGCTCGACGAGTACCAGGACACCTCCGTCGCACAGCGACTGCTGCTGTCCGGCCTCTTCGGTGCGGGCTCCGGCCACGCCGTGACCGCCGTCGGCGACCCCTGCCAGGCGATCTACGGTTGGCGCGGTGCCTCCGTCGCCAACCTCGACGACTTTCCGGAGCACTTCCCGCACGCCGACGGGACCCCGGCCACCCGGCTCTCCCTCAGCGAGAACCGGCGCAGCGGCGGCCGCCTGCTGGACCTGGCCAACGGGCTCGCCGCCCCGCTGCGCGCCATGCACGAGGGCGTGGAGGCGCTGCGCCCGGCGCCGGGTGCGGAGGCCGCCGGACAGGTCCGCTGCGCCCTGCTGGAGACCCACGCGCAGGAGCTCGACTGGCTCGCCGACTCCGTCGCCCACCTGGTCCGCACCGGGACGGAGCCGCGGGAGATCGCCGTACTGTGCCGCTCCGCCGGAGACTTCGCGCAGATCCAGGCCGTGCTGGTGGACCGGGACGTGCCCGTCGAGGTCGTCGGCCTCTCGGGGTTGCTGCACCTGCCCGAGGTCGCCGACCTCGTCGCCGTCTGCGAGGTCCTCCAGGACCCGGGCGCCAACGCCTCCCTGGTGCGGCTCCTGATCGGCCCGCGCTGGCGGATCGGCGCGCGCGACCTGGCCCTGCTGGGGCGCCGGGCGCGGCTCCTCGTGAGCCGCGCGCCCGCCGGGTCCGACCCGGACGAACGCCTCGCGGCGGCCGTGGAGGGCGTGGACCCGGCGGAGATCGTGTCGCTGGCCGACGCCCTGGAGACCTTCCTCGACGGCGCCGGACAGGCCCCGGACGACCTCCCCTTCTCGGCGGAGGCCCGGGTCCGCTTCGCGCACCTCGCCCAGGAACTGCGCGACCTGCGGCGCTCCCTCGCGGACCCGCTGATGGACGTCCTGCACCGGGTGCTGACCGCCACCGGCCTGGAGGTGGAGCTGTCGGCCTCCCCGCACGCGCTGGCGGCCCGCCGCCGCGAGACGCTGTCGAACTTCATGGACGTCGCGGCCGGTTTCGCGGCCCTCGACGGCGAAGCCACGCTGCTGGCCTTCCTGGCGTTCCTGCGCACGGCCGCCCAGTACGAGAAGGGCCTGGACCACGCGCTGCCCGGCGGCGAGAACACGGTCAAGGTGCTCACCGCCCACAAGTCCAAGGGCCTGGAGTGGGACGTGGTGGTGGTCCCTGACCTGTGCGCGGGCGCCTTCCCGAAGGAGAAGCCGCCGGAGGCCTGGACCTCGTACGCGAAGGTGCTCCCGTACGCGCTGCGCGGCGACGCGCCCACCCTGCCCGGTGACCCGGCCTGGACCTCGGCGGGGTTGAAGGCCTTCAAGGTCGCGCTCAAGGACCACAAGTCGGTGGAGGAGCTCCGCCTCGGCTACGTGACCTTCACGCGGCCGCGCTCCCTGCTGCTGGCCTCGGGCCACTGGTGGGGCCCGAGCCAGAAGAAGCGCCGCGGCCCGTCGCCGTTCCTCGAAGCCCTGTACGAGCACTGCGCGGCCGGTTTCGGCGAGATCGAGGCCTGGGCGGACGAGCCCGACCCCACCGCCGAGAACCCGGCGCTGTCCGGCGAATCCACCCCGGACCACTCCTGGCCCCTCCCGCTCGACCCGTACTCCCTCACCCTGCGCCGCGCGGCGGCCGCCCTGGTGGAGTCCTACCTCGCGGCCCCGCCCCCGGAGGAGGACGCGTACCTCTGGCCCCCGGACTGCGAGGAGCCGTGGCCGGACGAAGACCCCTGGGAACCGGACCCCGCGGACGGCCCCTGGCCCCAGGAGGCCCCGGCCGACGCCGCCGGTACGCCTCCGGCGACGACGCAGCCCAGAGCCCCGGGCCGAGCCGACAGCTCCGGTACGGCTCCGGCTGCGAGCGCAACCGCGCCGGCCCCTCGTGCGGGGGCGGGCGTACCCGCCGGGGGCGACGACCTGTGGGCCGGCGGGGACGCCCCCGGCCGGGGGGCGTCCGTACCGGAGGAGGACGACCTGTGGGCCGGGGAGGCCATCGGCGGCGTCGGCGCCGCCGTGCCGCATCCGCGTCCCGTGACGGCCGACCCCGCCGGAGGCGACCTCGTTCCCGAAGAGGCCCGCGCCGTCGCCTCCTGGGACCGCGACCTCGACGCCCTCGAGGGCGAGCTCCGCCGTGCCCGCGCGGCCGTCCGCGACGTCGAGCTGCCGTCCTCCCTGTCCGCCAGCCAGCTGCTCCGGCTCGCCGCCGACGAGCAGGGCTTCGTGCGCGACCTCGCCCGGCCCATGCCGCGGCCCCCGCAGCCCGCCGCCCGCCAGGGCACCCGGTTCCACGCCTGGGTCGAGTCCCGGTTCGACGAGCTGCCGCTGCCGTTCCTCGACGTCCTCGACCCCGTCGCCGACCTCCCCGGCGCAGGCTCCGACCAGGAGATCGTCGACGAGGCCGACCTCGACTCCCTCAAGGCCGCCTTCGAACGCAGCCCGTACGCGGACCGGCCCCCCCACCGCATGGAGGCCCCGGTCCAGCTCACCCTCGCCGGCCGGGTCGTGCGCGGCCGGATCGACGCCGTCTACCGCAACCCGGACGGCTCGTACGAGATCGTCGACTGGAAGACCGGCCGCACCACCGAGGCCGACCCGCTCCAGCTCGCCGTCTACCGCGTGGCCTGGGCCGAGGCCACCAACACCCCGCTCGACCGGGTCTCCGCCGCCTTCCTGCACGTCCGCAGCGGCCGCGTGATCCGCCCCCGCAACCTCCCGGACCGCGCCCGCCTTGAGCGGATCCTCCAAGGCGAATCGGACCCGGACGGTGACCACCAGGCGGACGGCTAGGCTCGGGGCATGAGCGACACCCCGCCGGACAGCGTCGTCCGCACGTACATCGACACCCACCGCGCCGCCTTCCTCGACGACCTCGCCGAGTGGCTCCGCATTCCCTCCGTCTCGGCCCAGCCCGAGCACGCGGACGACGTACGCCGCAGCGCCGAATGGCTCGCGGCCAGGTTCAAGGAGACCGGCTTCCCGGTCGCCGAGGTCTGGGAGACCCCCGGCGCGCCCGCCGTCTTCGCGCACTGGCCGAGCGAGGACCCGCACGCCCCGACCGTCCTCGTGTACGGGCACCACGACGTACAGCCCGCCGCCCTCGCCGACGGCTGGCACACCGACCCGTTCGAGCCGGTGGTCCGGGGCGGCCGCATGTACGGGCGCGGCGCCGCCGACGACAAGGGGCAGGTATTCTTCCACACCCTCGGGGTACGGGCGCACCTGGCGGCCACCGGCGCCGCCGCTCCCGCCGTGCACCTCAAGCTCCTCATCGAGGGCGAGGAGGAGTCCGGCTCGCCGAACTTCCGTGCCCTCGTCGAGGCGCGCGCCGCCGAGCTCGCCGCCGACGTCGTGATCGTCTCCGACACCGGCATGTGGTCCGAGACCACCCCCACCGTCTGCACCGGCATGCGCGGCGTCGCCGACTGCGAGATCGACTTCCACGGCCCGGACCAGGACATCCACTCCGGCGCCTTCGGCGGGGCCGTGCCCAATCCGGCCACCGTCGCTGCCCGCCTGGTCGCCGCCCTGCACGACGCCGACGGACGGGTCACGATCCCCGGCTTCTACGACAACATCGCCGAGCTGACGGACGCGGAGCGCGCGCTCATCGCCGAGCTGCCCTTCGACGAGTCCGAGTGGCTGCGCACGGCCAAGTCCCACGCGGCCGCGGGCGAGGCCGGGTACTCCACCCTGGAGCGCGTCTGGGCCCGCCCCACGGCCGAGGTCAACGGCATCGGCGGCGGCTACCAGGGCCCCGGCGGCAAGACCATCGTGCCCGCCTCCGCCCACCTGAAGCTGTCGTTCCGGCTGGTGTCCGGGCAGGACCCGTACGAGGTCGAGGCGGCCGTCAGGGACTGGGTCGCGGCCGGGATCCCGGACGGGATCCGCCACTCCATCACCTTCGGCGCACCGACCCGCCCGTGCCTGACCCCGCTGGACCACCCGGCCCTCCAGTCGGTCGTCCGGGCCATGGGCCGCGCCTTCGGCGAGAAGATCCGCTTCACGCGGGAGGGCGGTTCCGGCCCCGCGGCGGACCTCCAGGACGTCCTGGACGCACCCGTCCTCTTCCTCGGCATCTCGGTACCGTCCGACGGCTGGCACTCGCCGAACGAGAAGGTCGAGTTGGACCTCCTGCTCAAGGGCGTCGAGACGACCGCGTACCTCTGGGGAGACCTGGCCGCCCACCACCGAACCACCGCCTGACACCCGACGCACGCACCTGCCGTACCGAGCCTGCCTGTCCCACCACCGGGGGAGATGGAAGTACCTGTGAGCACCCATACCGAGCGCCCTCCCGCCGAGCGCCCTCTTTCGCTCGCCGCGCCCAGCGGGATCGACCGCGCCGCGCACCACCGGCTCGACGAGGCGTGGCTCGCCGCGGCCTGGAGCCACCCCACGACCCGGGTCTTCGTCGTCTCCGGCGGCCAGGTCCTGATCGACGACACCCCCGACGGCGGTACCGGCATCGTGATGACCCCGGCCTTCGAGGCCCCGGTCACCGAGACCCACCGCTACTTCCTGGGCACCGACGAGGACGGCGTACGGTACTTCGCTCTGCAGAAGGACGCGCTGCCCGGCCGCATGGACCAGTCGGCCCGCCCGGCCGGCCTGCGCGAGGCCGGCCTGCTGCTGTCCCCGCGCGACGCCGGGCTGATGGTGCACGCGGTCGCGCTGGAGAACTGGCAGCGGATGCACCGCTTCTGCTCGCGCTGCGGCGAACGCACGGTGGTCGCGGCCGCCGGGCACATCCGCCGCTGCCCGGGCTGCGGCGCAGAGCACTACCCGCGCACCGACCCGGCCGTGATCATGCTGGTCACGGACGAGCACGACCGTGCGCTGCTGGGCCGCCAGGTGCACTGGCCGGAGGGCCGCTTCTCCACGCTGGCGGGGTTCGTGGAGCCGGGCGAGTCGATAGAGCAGTCCGTCATCCGCGAGGTGTGGGAGGAGGCGGGCGTCCGGGTCGGCGAGGTCGAGTACGTGGCCAGCCAGCCGTGGCCCTTCCCGTACAGCCTGATGCTGGGCTTCAGGGCTCGCGCCACCACCTCGGAGATCACGGTGGACGGCGAGGAGATCGAGGAGGCCCGCTGGTTCTCCCGCGAGGAGCTGCGCGCGGCGTTCGCGTCGGGCGAGGTGCTGCCCCCGTCGGGCATCTCCATCGCCGCCCGGCTGGTCGAGCTCTGGTACGGCGAGCCGCTGCCGAAGGCGGCCGCGTAACCTTCGTCACTTCCCCGGCCCGTGACGGGTCCGGACACAGCGGAGGGCCCCCGCCTCGGCGGGGGCCCTCCGCTGTGTGTCGCTCCTGCGGCCGATCAGACGGCGAGGGCCTGCTTGACCTGGGCCAGGCTCGGGTTCGTCATGACGGACTCGTTGCCCGCGGCGGACGTCACGAGGACGGTGGGAACCGTCTGGTTGCCGCCGTTGGCCTTCTCCACGAACGCGGCGGACTCGGGGTCGAGCTCGATGTTGATCTCGTTGTACGCGATGCCTTCCCGGTCCAGCTGGGTCTTCAGCCGACGGCAGTAGCCGCACCAGGTCGTGCTGTACATCGTGACGGTGCCCGTGTCCTGCATGCTGCTGCTCTCCTTCGTGAGGGCTCGGTGGTCCGAGTACTCGAACGTACGGGACCCTGCGGCCATTCCCGTACGGTCGCGCCCGCGCACCCGGTGTGACCGATACGACCGATACGTGCTCCCTGTGGACAACTTTCCCGCCCGACTCACGAGACCTGGCAGCATGGCGGGGTGACAGCAGCAACGCACTCCTCATCGTTCCCGGGTGGCCCCGCCTCCGCCGACTCGGCCGACGCGGTGCTCCTGGGCCTCGACCCGGAGCAGCGCGAGGTCGCCACGACCCTGCGCGGGCCGGTGTGCGTGCTGGCGGGTGCCGGTACCGGCAAGACCCGCGCGATCACCCACCGCATCGCCTACGGCGTCCGGTCCGGGCAGCTCATGCCGGCCAGCGTGCTGGCCGTCACCTTCACCAACCGTGCCGCGGGCGAGATGCGCGGACGCCTGCGCACCCTGGGCGCGGGCGGGGTCCAGGCCCGCACCTTCCACTCCGCCGCCCTGCGCCAGCTCCAGTACTTTTGGCCGAAAGCGGTCGGCGGCGAGCTGCCCCGGCTGCTGGAGCGCAAGATCCAGTTCGTCGCCGAGGCCGGCGCGCGCTGCCGCATCCGTCTCGACCGCAACGAGTTGCGCGACGTCACGGGCGAGATCGAATGGGCGAAGGTCACCCAGACCGTGCCCGCCGACTACTCGGTGGCCGCCCTCAAGTCGGGCCGCGAGGCCCCCCGGGACCTGGCCGAGATCGCCCAGATCTACGGGACGTACGAACAGCTCAAGCGCGACCGCGGCATGATCGACTTCGAGGACGTGCTGCTCCTGACCGTCGGCATCCTCCAGGACCGCCACGACATCGCCGAGCAGATCCGCACCCAGTACCAGCACTTCGTCGTCGACGAGTACCAGGACGTCAGCCCGCTCCAGCAGCGGCTGCTGGACCTGTGGCTCGGCGAGCGCGACAGCCTGTGCGTCGTCGGTGACGCCAGCCAGACCATCTACTCCTTCACCGGTGCCACCCCCGACCACCTGCTGAACTTCCGCACCCGCTACCCGCAGGCCACGGTGGTCAAGCTGGTCCGCGACTACCGCTCCACCCCCCAGGTGGTCCATCTGGCCAACGGGCTCCTGAACCAGGCCAAGGGCCGGGCCGCCGAGCACCGGCTGGAGCTGATCTCGCAGCGCGAGACCGGCCCCGACCCCGTCTACGCCGAGTACGCCGACGAGCCCGCCGAGGCCGAGGGCGTCGCCCGCCGGATCCGGGACCTGATCGCCGCGGGCGTCCCGGCGGGCGAGATCGCCGTGCTCTACCGCATCAACGCCCAGTCCGAGGTCTACGAGCAGGCCCTCGCCGACGCCGGGGTCCCCTACCAGCTGCGCGGAGCCGAGCGGTTCTTCGAGCGCCAGGAGGTCCAGAGGGCGATCCTCGCGCTGCGCGGCGCCGCCCGCTCCGGCGGGAACGATCCGCTGCTCGACGACGTCGTGGAGCTGGGCTCCCAGGTCCGGGCGGTGCTCAGCTCCACCGGCTGGAGCACCGAGCCGCCCGCCGGCTCCGGTGCCGTGCGCGACCAGTGGGAATCGCTGGCCGCGCTGGTCCGACTCGCCGAGGACTTCGCCCGGGCCCGGCCCGCAGCGACCCTGGCGGACCTCACGATCGAGCTGGAGGAGCGCAAGGTCGCCCAGCACGCCCCGACCGTGCAGGGCGTCACCCTGGCCTCGCTGCACGCGGCGAAGGGTCTGGAGTGGGACGCCGTGTTCCTCGTCGGCCTCACCGACGGCATGATGCCGATCACCTATGCGAAGACCGACGAGCAGGTCGAGGAGGAACGGCGACTGCTCTACGTCGGCGTCACCCGGGCGCGGATCCACCTGGGCCTGTCGTGGGGGCTCTCCCGCGCCCCCGGTGGCCGGGCCTCCAGACGACCCAGCCGCTTCCTGAACGGCCTGCGGCCGGGCTCCGCGGCCCCGGGTGCCGCAGCGGGCTCCGCGGCCGAGCGAGGGGCGCGGGGGCGCGTGCGCCGCGGTCCGGCCCTGTGCCGGGTCTGCGGCAAGACCCTGACCGAAGCCGGCGAGCTGAAGCTGATGCGCTGTGAGGACTGCCCGTCCGACATGGACGAAGGCCTCTACGAGCGGCTGCGGGAGTGGCGCGCGGCCCAGTCGAAGGAGCAAGGCCTGCCCGCCTACTGCGTCTTCACGGACAAGACGCTGATGGCCATCGCGGAGGCCGCGCCGTCCGCGGAGGGGGAGCTCTCGATGATCTCCGGAGTGGGCGGCCGTAAGCTTGACCGGTACGGAGCCGATGTCCTGGCCATCTGCGCAGGTCAAGAGGTTGGGGCCGGGCATCTTGACGACGCGTAGAAACTCGTCGGAAAAATAGTTTGCACATGCCCAGCGAAGACCCATAGGTTCTTAGCAACGGAAACGGTGGCTTCTCCGAAGCCCGGGATCCGTGCTGTACTTATCCGAATACGTATGGGACAGGCCCCCGGGCCGAGTCCCCGAGACGCCGAGAGGAGGCGAGACCAGTGACCAGCTTCATGACCTTCACCAAAATGACCGATCGCTCGGTCGACGCTTCCTGCCTGCTCGGTTCCGTCTCCCTCCTGGGTACCGGTGCGTCCGCGATTTCCGCCGACCGCCCCGCCCTGCTGGCGACCCTTCCGGTCAGTGAGCGCAATGAGCGACCGACCAAGGCACCGGTGGCAGTACTCGCAGCAGAAGCGCAGACGCATGGCGCCTATGGATTCGCTGCCGCAGCCGGTGCCGGATCCCAGAAGAAGCAGACGAAGCAGCAGCACCACCTGATGTGGGCCTTCCGCGGGCTCGAACCCTGGAGTGATCCAGCCTGATCGCATGATCAGGCCGGCGCCTTCAGGGCCGCGGAACCCCACCCGGGATCCGCGGCCCTTCTGTTTGTCCCGAACAGGGACGACGGAGCGAAGGGGCCTCGGGACTGGCAGCCAGGTACCAGCCGAACCCGGCCGACCGGCCGGAACGACTAGCCGAACAAGACGAGGAAGAAAACACCGTGCAACTCGAAGCGCACGCCCCGTCCGTACCGCAGACCCAAATGATCTCCCCGCCCGCAGTCCCGGAGGACCACACCTTGACCCCGCTCACCGCGCTGACCGCGCTCGACGACGCCATCGAGAACCTCGGCGTGCCCGTCCCCTGCCGCACCTTCGACCCCGAGGTCTTCTTCGCCGAGTCCCCGGCCGACGTCGAGTACGCCAAGTCCCTCTGCCGCACCTGCCCGCTGGTCGAGGCCTGCCTCGCCGGAGCGGTCGAGCGCCGCGAGCCCTGGGGTGTTTGGGGTGGCGAGCTCTTCGTCCAGGGTGTCGTCGTCGCCCGCAAGCGTCCCCGTGGCCGTCCGCGCAAGAACCCGGTTGTCACGGCATGACCGCCATCGGAACCATCGACCGCCCCCTGACGCACGACCCCTTGAAGCAGGCCCCCATGACCTCCTACATCACGAGCGAGCAGCCCCACGGCGCCGCCCACGCAGACTTCATCACCGCCGGCGCGATCACCTCGCGTCAGAACAGGACCCGCGAAATGCAACTCATCCCAGAAGCCCTGGCTCGTGCCCATATGGACGAGCGCATGCGTGAGGTGGACGCCGAGCGTCACGCCGTGCGCCTGGTCGCCGCCCGCCGCATGCAGCGGCGTGCCGAGCGCGTCTCCATGCGTGCCCGGCGTGCGCTGGCCATGGCCGTCATGCAGTAAGAGCTGAAAAGACAGCGGGCGTCGGCCCCCATCACCCGGACCACCGGGCGGTGGGGGCCGACGCCCGTCCGCATCCCGTCCCTTCCCGGCCCGACCGCTCCCGCCACGCCCGCACCCGTCGTCGACGGAAACCGCAGGCTCGCCGCGGCCGTCGGTGCGTTGCGCGGGCCCGTCCGGCCCGGACGGGGATATCGTCTGGAGGTGGACCAGCCGACTCCCCATCCCGGCCCGTCGGGATCCGAGGCCCAGCCCGTCGTCTGTGCGGGCTGTGGCGCGAAGGCCCCGGGCGAGATCCCACCCACCTGGACCTGCTCGGTGGAGAACGGGACCAGACAGTACTTCTGCGTCGACTGTGCGCGCGCCAACCTCCGGGCGATCGAGGGAAGGCTCGACTCGTCCTGGTGGTGACGCGCCTACGCAGTCACTCGGCGGAGGCGAACCCCGGCAGCCAGGTGTCCAGTTCGTCCCGCAGCCGCACCGTCGCGCCCAGCTGGCACAGCACCCCGATCGTGCTCAACGTCACGCGGTGGATCAGCAGGTAGGACGGCGGCAGGTTGATCTGCCGGCCCAACTGGTGCGCGGGGGAGCGGGGATCGGCGATCCGCGCCGCCTGGCCGCGCAGCCACGGCCGGGTGAAGGTGAACTCCTCGGCCTCGGCGGGCGCGATGATCGGCTTCAGGTACTCCAGCACCGCGTCGGGGTCGAGCTCGACGGACTCCTTCACGAACCCCTCGGCGCGCAGGTGCCCGTAGACCCCCTCGGCGTCACCGTCCAGCGTCATCCGCAGCGACCTGCCGATGGGTTTGGGCCAGCCTCCGGGCAGCCGGTCGACCGTGCCGAAGTCCAGGACTCCCAGCCGCGTCCGGCCGTCCGCCCCCGATATCAACCGGAAGTTGCCCGGGTGCGGGTCCGCGTGCAGCAGGCCCGTGCGCGCCGGACCGGAGAACAGGAACCCGGCCAGCAGCTGTCCGGCACGATCGCGCTCCTCCGGGGTGCCGTCGGCTATCACCTCCGATAGGGGGGTCCCCTCCATCCACTCGGTCACCAGCACCTGGTCGCCCTGGTGCACGACGTCCGGCACGACCACGTCCGGGTCGTCCACGAAGGCGTCCGCGTGCGTTCGTTGGGCCTCGGCCTCCAGCTCGTAGTCGAGTTCCTCCGCGACCCGGTCGCGCAACTCCTTGATCAGTGGCTTGATTTCCATCCCGGGGATCAGCGGCTTCAACAGCCCCGCGAACCTGCCCAGTTGCTTCAGGTCCGACAGCAGCGCCTCACCGGCCCCCGGGTACTGGACCTTGACGGCCACCTGCCGACCGTCGTGCCACACCGCCCGGTGCACCTGCCCGATGGAGGCCGCCGCGGCCGGCCGGTCGTCGAACTCCTCGAACAGGTCCCGCCAGTCCGCGCCGAGACGGTCCGTCAGCACTTGGTGCACCGTCGCCGCGGGCAGCGGCGGAGCCGCCTCCTGAAGCTTGGTCAGCGCCGCCCGGTAGGGCCCCGCGACCTCCTCGGGCAGGGCCGACTCGAAGACCGACAGGGCCTGCCCGAACTTCATGGCACCGCCCTTCAGCTCCCCGAGCGTGCGGAACAACTGCTCTGCGGTGCGCTGTTGGAGCTCGCGCGCCACGATCTCCGCGGACTTGCCCCCGATCCGCTTGCCCAGCCCCCACGTGGCCCGGCCCGCTATGCCGAGCGGCAACGCGGCCAGCTTGACCGTACGGGTGACCGCCTTCCGGGGAAGATCAGACATACGCCCCTCCATGTCCCAGACCGCTGCGCCGCGAACGACGGACTCAGGAAGGGCTCCGTCGCCCCGGCACTCTCAGCGCATCCTGTCATGGCCCTCCCGGCCGCTCCCCGCCCGATCCGCCTCCGGTGACCCACCCGCCCCGCAGGGGCAGTCGGGATGCGGGGCGACCGGTGTGGATTCCCAGTGCAGCGCGGGGAGGGCGGCCTCCCAGCGGGCTGCCGTGGAAGCGGGGAGTTGTCCGTCGAGGAAGGCCAGCGCATGGGCCGCGGCCAGCCCGGCCACCGCCGTGGACAGGCCCAGGTCGCAGGCCGCACCCGCGCGGCGGCGGTGGGCCGAACGCCACTGCACGAGCATCCTCGGCCAGGCCGCGTCCCGGTCCACGCGGTCGCGCTCCATGCACCCCGCGCAGGCCGTCGACCCCGGCAGCACCAGCGGCCCCACCAGCCCCGTCCCCTCCAACACCCCCGCGTACAGGTGGGGGATGCCCGAGGCGATCCAGTCGGCCGCGGTGTCCGGATCCGGGGCCCAGGCGTGCAGCCCGTCCCGGGGTGCGACCACCACCAGGGCCAGCCCCGGCTCCGCCCCCGCGTCCTCCCCGGCCCGCGGGGCGCGCCCCGGGGCCGACTCGCGCACCAGCCTGCCCGCGGACTCGGCCCGCGGCCGGCCCACGCTCCCGGGGTCCAGCCCGCCCGGCGCCACGTCCGCCGGCTCCACCAGGCCCCCGTCGAGCACCTCCACCCGACCCACGCCAGCTCCCGCCAGCACCGCGGCGATCACGGCCCCGACCCGGCCGCTCCCGCGCACCCGGACCCGTATCGCCCGGCGGGCGGCGATCCCCCGTAAGTCCCCGCCCGGTTCCCGGTGGACCAGGGACAGCGAACCCAGGTCGGGCCCCAGCCGCTCCACGGTCTGCGGATGCCCCCGCAGGGCTTGGGCCCGCGGGCCGCCCGCCGTGGCGTCGTCGAGCAGGCCGGCCCCCGCCAGCGTCCTGACCACATCGTCGGCCCGGCCGTCCGGCAGCCCCATGCCCGAGGCCTCGGCCCGCAGCAGTTCCATCCCCCGGGTCCCGTCGATCCGGTCGATCAGCGTGCCCGTCGCCGTGTCCACGGGGCCGAACACCACCGCGTGGGCGGGCGTCACCCCGAACTGGACCGTCTGCAGATCCCGCCACGCCCGTGCCAGCGCCGGCTTCACCTTCGGATACATGTCCCGTCCCCCTCGATATCCCGTGCGTACTCATGCGTACTGGTGCGTACTCGTGGGCACTCGTGCGCACGTGCGCCGCCCGTTTCCCGTTCTTCCGTAACAGTGCCCGCCCGCGGGAATCCCTGCCGAACTTTGTCCACAGGTGCGAGGTATTAGGCATATGAGATGAAGGGAAATGGGGTTCCGGAAATCGGCCGCGAATCCCTCGTGTTCGAACCGCCGACGGGTGGGACTTCCGCCACCACGACCGGGTACCGTCGTGGCGTGTCCGCCGACCCACCGCAGCGCGCCGTCGAAGTCCGCCGGAGCGCGCGCCGCCGCAGGACCGTATCCGCCTATCGCGAGGGTGACCGTACGGTCGTGCTCATCCCTGCCCGGATGTCCGAGGCGGAGGAGCAGCGCTGGGTGGGGGTCATGCTCGACAAACTGGCCGCCCAGGAGAGCCGGCGCACCTTCGGGGACGCGGAACTCACCGAGCGCGCCGCGCAGCTGTCCGAGCAGTACTTCGACGGCCGCGCCCGCCCCCGCACGGTCCGCTGGGTCACCAACCAGAACACCCGCTGGGGCTCCTGCACCCCCGCCGAAGGCAGCATCCGGCTCTCGCACCGGCTCCAGGGGATGCCCGAGTACGTCGTCGACTACGTCCTCCTGCACGAGCTGGCCCACCTGCTCGTACCCGGCCACGGACCCCGCTTCTGGGAACTGCTGGAGGCGTACCCGCGCACCGAGCGGGCCCGCGGTTACCTGGAGGGCGTGGTCGCCGCCGAGCGGCTTCCGAAGGTCCCCGCCGCCCGCGAGGAGTGAGCCCCCGGGCCCACCCCCCGGCCCACCCGCGCGCCCACCCGTCGACCCGCCGATCGCCCCTCGTGCCGCACGCAGGGTTTTGTACCGGGTCGGTACCGGCTTGGCCGGATGTCGGCAATTGCCGTTAGCCTGAGCGCCACGCATTCACAGTCGGGATGGGGGACGGTCGTACGTATGGCCAGGGAATTCCAACGCGGCCACAAGGCCAAGATCAGTGATCTCACCGCGGGCACCGATCTGTACGTAGGCGTCCAGATCGCCGGATCCGGACTCGCCTTCGACATCAGCTGTTTCGGCCTCGACGCCAACGAGCAGCTGTCGGACGACCGTTACTTCGTCTTCTTCAATCAGCCGAAGTCGCCGGAAGAGTCCATTCAGCAACTCGGTGCGCAGTCCGGTGACACCGAATCCTTCCGGGTGACGCTGGACCGCATTCCGGCGTCCATCCACAAGCTGTCCTTCACCGCCACCATCGACGGTGCCGGACAGATGTCGCAGATCGGCCCCGGCTACATCCGGATCGTGGCCGGCGGCGAAGAGGTCGTCCGGTACGCGTTCACCGGTTCGGAGTTCACCACCGAGCGGGCCGTGATGCTCGGTGACTTCTACCTGAAGGACGTGTGGCGCTTCGCCGCCGTCGGCCAGGGCTTCGACGGCGGGCTCGACGCGCTGCTGCGGAACTTCGGCGGCGAGGTCGCCGAGGACCCGGAGCCGGCGCAGCAGGCCCCGGCCGCCGCCTCGCCCGGGTTCGCCCCGCCGCCACAGGCGGCCGCCCCGGCCCCGGCCTTCGGTGCCCCGGCCCCCGCCCAGCAGGCCCCGGCCCCCGCGCCGTCCTTCGGCGCGCCCGTGCCCGCACCCGGCGCCGTCCCGCAGCCGCAGTACCAGCAGCCCGCGGCCCCGGCCCCGGTGCACGCCGCGCCCACCATGGCCGCGCCGCTCGCCCCGCCGGCCCCCGCCCCGTACGGCCAGCCGCCGCAGCCGCCCCAGCCGTCCTACGGTCAGGTGCCGCCGCCCGCGCCGGCCCCCGCGCCCTACGGGCAGCCGCCGCAGCAGCCCTCCTACGGCCAGGTTCCCGGCCAGCAGCCGCCCCCGTACGGGCAGCAGCAGCCCGCCTTCGGCCAGCAGCCGCCGCAGTACGCGCAGCAGCCGCAGCAGGCGGCCGCCGGAGCGGGCCTCGCGGCCGCGCTCCAGCCGTACAAGGAGGCCCCCACCGGCGCCCGCTGGACCCCGCAGAACCAGCAGCTCATGCGCGTCGACCTGTCGATGGGCGGCCAGGCCGTCCTCGCCCGCCAGGGCAGCATGGTCCTCTACCAGGGCAAGGTCGACTTCAGCTACAAGGGCGCGGGCTTCGCCGGCCGCATCGTCGGCAACGCCACCGGTCAGGAGATGCAGCTCATGCGCTGCACCGGCCGCGGTCAGGTCTTCCTCGCGGAGAACGGCGCCCACCTGCACGCCATCGAGCTCCAGGGCGACGGGATCTGCGTCTCCGCCGAGGCCGTCCTCGCCTTCGACGAGTCGCTCCAGCACGAGGTCCGCCGCATCGAGGGCCACGGCATCCCCGGCGGCGCGCTGTTCACCATGCAGTTCCAGGGCACCGGCACGGTCATCGTCAAGACCCACGGCGTCCCGGTGGTCCTGCCCGTCACCCCGACCACCTTCGCGGACAGCAACGCCATCGTCGCGTGGTCCTCCGCCTCGCAGGTGATCATCTCCAGTCAGGTCCGGCTGCGGCGCAACGCCTACCCCGGCCACAGCGGGGAGACCGTGAACCTCCAGTTCCGCGGCGCTCCCGGCAACTTCATCGTCGTCCAGCCGTACGAGGTCTGAGGGAGCCCGACATGAACGCAATGAACCAGCAACTCGCGGGCTTCGCCCCGACCCCCGTCACGGCCCGCATGGAGAACCACGGCCGGGCCATGCTCAAGGTCGCCATGCAGAGCGGCCAGGACCTCTTCGCCCGTACCGGCTCGATGGTCGCCTACGAGGGCTTCGTCCAGTACGAGCCCAACCCGCCGGCCGTCCGTCAGATGGCCTCGCAGTGGATCACCGGCGAAGGCGCGCCGCTGATGAAGTGCACCGGCGACGGCCTGCTCTACCTGGCCGACTACGGCGCCGACGTGGTCGTCATCAACCTCAACAACGACTCGCTCTCGGTCAACGGCACCAACCTGCTCGCCTTCGACGCACACCTGCAGTGGGGCGTCGAGCGGGTCAAGGGTCTCGCCAAGTTCGCCGGCCAGGGCCTGTTCAACGTGCAGATCGCGGGCACCGGGTGGGTCGCCCTGACCTCCCGCGGCACCCCGATCGTGGTCGACTGCGGCCGCGGGGACGACGAGACGTACGTCGACCCCGACGCGCTCGTCGCCTGGTCGCCGAATCTCAAAGTCAAGGGCAAGCGCAGCTTCAAGGCCTCGTCGATGATCGGCCGGGGCAGCGGGGAGGCCTACCAGATGGCCTTCTCCGGCCAGGGCATCGTCGTCGTACAGCCCAGCGAGGACAGCACCGACCGGCTCCGGGCCCGGGGCTGAGGGGGAGCGGACACATCATGCAGAGCGCACTTTTCGCCCACGCCGAGGCGCAGTCCCAGGAGCGGTACGCCGTCCAGAACCCGCAGCTGCTGCGGGTCTCGCTGACCGGCTCCGACGACGTACTCGCCCGCAAGGGCGCCATGGTCGCCTACCAGGGACTCATCGACTTCGACGGCGAGTACCAGACCACCGGCCAGCGGGGCGCCCGCCGCCGCACCGGCGAGGGCCTGGACCTCATGCGCTGTTCCGGGCAGGGCACGGTCTACCTGGCCAACCTGGCCCAGTACGTGCACGTCGTGGACGTGGACCAGGACGGCCTCACGGTCGACAGCAGCTACGTGCTGGCCCTGGACTCCACCCTGCACACCGAAGTCATCGCGGTGGACAGCCAGTACGGGATCTCCGGCTCGGGCAAGTACCAGCTCAACATCTCCGGCCGCGGCAAGGTCGCGCTGATGACCTCCGGGCAGCCGCTGATGATGCACGTCACGCCCGACAAGTACGTCAACGTCGACGCCGACGCGATCGTGGCGTGGTCCACCTCGCTGCGGGTGCAGATGCAGGCCCAGACGCACTCCAGCGGGGTGTGGCGGCGGCGCGGCAACACCGGTGAGGGCTGGGAGCTGAGCTTCCTGGGCACCGGCTTCGCGCTGGTGCAGCCCAGCGAGGTGCTGCCGCCGCAGAACGCCCAGCTCGGCCAGGGCGCCGCCGCGCAGTTCGGCATGGGCCAGCACGGCTCGCACGCGCAGAACCAGAACAACGCCTGGAACTGACGGTTCCCGGCACGGCGAAGGGGCGGTCCCGCCGGGGACCGCCCCTTCGCCGCGTCCGGGTCCGCGCCGCGTCCGCGCCGCATCCGGGCTCGCGCCGCGGTGCGGCTCAGCCGGCCAGCCGGGCCAAGGTCGCCTCCAGCAGCCGTACGACGGACGCGTCGGCCACCGCCGCCACCTCCTCGTACGGGAACCAGCGCAGGTCCAGGGACTCCTCGCTGATCTCCGCCACCGCGCCGGCCGGAGCCAGCGCCGCGTACTGCACGTCCAGGTGCCAGTTGCAGGGCGCCGGGATCGCATGCCGGTCCAAGCGCACCGGCCCGCCTTCGACCAGGGTCAGCCCCGACGCGATGCCCGACTCCTCACGGGCCTCGCGCAGCGCCACCTCGGCGAGGGTCCGGTCACCGGGCTCGCAGTGGCCGCCCATCTGGAGCCACATGCCGAGCTTCTTGTGCAGGGTCAGCAGGACCCGCCCCCGCACCGGGTCGATCACCAGCGCGCTGCCCGTGACGTGCCCGGCCCCGCAGGGCTTGTAGACCCCGTCCGGGTGGGCCGCCAGGTGCTCCAGGTACAGGTCGCGCAGCTCCGGCTGGTCCTCGTACGCCTTCAGGACGAGGACCGCGTCTTCGTGCAGGCTCACTTCTTCTCGTCGCCGTCCTGTTCGCGCTTCTCGGCGGCCTCGCCGAGCATCTTGTCGATCTCGGAGAAGTCCAGCTGCTCGCGGTGCACGAAGCCGTCCGGGTCGTCCAGGTCGGAGGCCGTCGGCAGCATGTCCGGGTGCTCCCAGAGCCCGTCGCGGCCGTCCACCCCGCGCGCGTCCGTGAGGGAGGCCCACAGCCGCGAGGCGTCGCGCAGCCGGCGCGGGCGCAGCTCCAGGCCGATCAGCGTCGCGAAGGTCTGCTCCGCCGGGCCGCCGGAGGCGCGCCGCCGCCGCATGGTCTCGCGCATCGCGTCCGCCGAGGTCAGCCGGGGCTTGGCGGCCTCGTGCACCACCGCGTCGACCCAGCCCTCGACCAGCGCCAGCGCCGTCTCCAGACGGGCCAGGGCGGCCTTCTGCTCGGGGGTGTCCTGCGGCTGGAACATTCCGCCCTGGAGCGCTTCCTGCAGCTGCTCCGGGTTGGACGGGTCCAGCTGGCCGACGACGTCCTCCAGCTTGGAGGTGTCGACCTTGATGCCGCGGGCGTAGCCCTCGACCGCGCCGAACAGGTGCGAGCGCAGCCACGGCACGTGGGCGAAGAGCCGGGCGTGGGCCGCCTCGCGCAGGGCCAGGTAGAGCCGCACCTCGTCCGAGGGCACGCCCAGGTCCTTGCCGAAGCTCTCGATGTTCAGCGGCAGCAGCGCGGCCTTGCCGGCCGGGCCCAGCGGCAGACCGATGTCCGTCGAGCCGACGACCTCGCCCGCGAGGGTGCCGACGGCCTGGCCGATCTGCTGGCCGAACATGGCGCCGCCCATGGAGCGCATCATGCCGAGCAGCGGGCCCGCCATGGCCTGCATCTCCTCCGGCAGCACGCCGCCCATGGCCGCGCCGACCCGCTCCGCGACCGGGTCCACGAGCTCCTTCCACACCGGGAGGGTCGCCTCGACCCACTCGGCGCGGCTCCAGGCCACGGCCGTGGTGGCGCCCGAGGGCAGCGAGGTCACGCCGTCCAGCCAGTGGTCGGCGAGGCGCACGGCCTCCTCGACGGCGGACTTCTCCGCGACGCCGACGCTCGTGTCCTTCACGCCGTCCGCGGTGCCCTGCGCGACGGTCTGGCGGGCGATGTCCTTGGCCATGTCCCAGTTCACGGGACCGCCCTCGTAGCTGAGCATCTGGCCGAGCTGCTGGAAGGCGGCACCGAGGTCGTTCGGGTTCATCGAACCGAACATCGCGGCGAACGGGTTGTCCGCTCCGGGAGCGCCCGCCCCGCCCGGCAGACCCATGCCGGGGAACCCGAAGGGATTCGCCGGGCCGCCCTGACCGCCCTGGTTGCCCTTCTTCTTGCCATCGTCGCCGTTCTCCGGCTCCTCCGGCGGAAGGCCGAATCCGAATGGGGTGTCGCTCACGGGTTTCCTCGGCTCGTAGGGCCGCCGGCGGGAGCCGACGGGCAATGGACAGACAACACCACCCAGCGTAGACACCGCGGCCGCATCCGGGCTCGGTGCTCCGCCGACTCCGGGGCTGCGGCAGGATGGACATCACCTGGTGGGTACGCGTCACGACGCGTCCCTACTGAAGACAACCGCTGGAGACGCCCGGTGAGTTCCCCAGATCCGCAGTTTCGCGCGACGCACGACGACGAAAACAGCTCCGAGCACGGCGACGGCGCCCCCGGCGTTCGCCAGCCGCGAAACCCGGAGGGAATCCGCCGGCGCAGCCCGGTGATCGCCGTGACCGGCGCCGCCTCGGGGGTCGGCGCGGCCCTGGTGAGCCGTCTGGCCGCCTCCGACGAGGTCAAGCAGGTCGTCGCCATCGACGAGCGGCGCGGGGACTGCGCCGCCGCGCAGTGGCACGTCCTCGACGTACGGGACCCCGCGATCGCCGAGAAGCTGCGTGGCGCGGACGTCGTGGTCCACCTCGCGCTGGACCTCGACCTGGAGACCGACCCGGCCGCCCGCACGGCGTACAACGTGCGCGGCACCCAGACCGTCCTGACGGCCGCCGCCGCGGCCGGCGTGCACCGGGTGGTGCTCTGCACCTCCGCGATGGTCTACGGAGCCCTGCCGGACAACGACATCCCGCTGTCCGAGGACTCCGAGCTGCGGGCCACCGCCGAGGCGACCGGCGTCGGCGACCTGCTGGAGATCGAGCGCCTCGGCCGCCGGGCCCCCCGCGCGCACCCCGGACTGAACGTCACCGTGATCCGCCCGGCCGTCCTGGTCGGCGGCACGGACACCGCCCTGACCCGGTACTTCGAGTCCCCGCGGCTGCTCGTGGTGGCGGGATCCCGCCCCACCTGGCAGTTCTGTCACGTGGACGACTTGGTCAGCGCCCTGGAGTACGCGGCCCTGGAGAAGGTCGAGGGCGAGCTGGCCGTGGGCTGCGAGGGGTGGCTGGAGCAGGAGGAGGTCGAGGAGCTGAGCGGCATCCGCCGCATGGAGCTCCCGTCGGCGGTCGCCCTGGGAGCGGCGGCCCGGCTGCACCGGATCGGCCTGACCCCGTCCCCGGCCGGGGACCTCGCCTACACGATGCACCCGTGGGTGGTCAGCGTCAGCGGGCTGCACGCGGCGGGCTGGCGGCCGCGCTGGACCAACGAGGAAGTGCTCGCCGAGCTCCTCCAGGAGGTCTCGGGCCGTCACACGGTCGCGGGCCGCCGGCTGGGCCGCAGGGACGCCGCCACGGCCGCCGGTGCGGCCGGTGCGACGGTGGCCCTGCTGGGCGCGGCCGCGGCGGTCCGCCTGGCGCGCAAGCGGCGCGGGATCTGACCCTGCGGGTCGGGCCGCCCGCCCGGTGCGGAGCGGTTGCCGGGGGCGCCGCCCCCGGACCCCCGCCCCCGGACCCCCGCCCCCGGACCCCCGCCCCCGGACCCCCGCGCCCGGACCGCCGGCGGGGCCGGATCGTGCCGGTGCCCGGATTGGTAGGAGGCTCCCAAGGCGGCGCCCCCGCCCCGGGCGAATCTGCTATTTCGCCGTGTCAGCGGCTAGGGCACGATGAAGGCATGGCACCGCACTTCGACCACCCCGGTGAGCAGGCCGCTTCGGACCCGATCCGGCTGCTCCAGATCCGCGAGACCGCCCTGTCGATCGACGAGGTCTTCCAGGCCGTCGGCGACGACGCGTCGGGCGGTACGACGCTCTTCGTCGGCACGGTGCGCAACCACGACGGCGGGGCGGACGTCGATTCGCTCGGTTACTCCTGCCACCCGACCGCCGAGGCCGAGATGCGCCGCGTCGCCGAGCGCGTCGTCGCCAAGTTCCCGGTCCGCGCCCTGGCGGCCGTGCACCGCGTCGGTGACCTGGTCGTGGGCGACCTGGCCGTCGTCGTCGCCGTGTCCTGCCCGCACCGCGGCGAGGCCTTCGAGGCCGCCCGGATGCTGATCGACGACCTCAAGCACGAGGTCCCGATCTGGAAGCACCAAACGTTCAGCGACGGCACCGAGGAGTGGGTCGGCGCCTGCTGAACCCCCGGTCGCGGAACGCCACCCGGAAGGCGGTAGCCTCGCACCCGTTCGGCCGCGCAACACGCCCTCGATTTGCGTAACCCCACCACGGGCACGAGCGTTGAAGCCACCAACGAAACGTACTTCGGGGTAGGGAGGCACGCCCATGGCGTCTTTGGCGTGGTTGCTGATTCCGCTGTTCGCCGCGATCGGAGCGGCGATATGGGGCAGCTGGGCGGCGCGCGACCGCACACAGGGGGACATATCCGAGCTCGCGGGATACGCCCGATTCCGGGAAGCCATGGCCAACGCAGATCAGGTCAGGGTGAAGGCCGACGCCCATTCCTCGCCGTCCGCCCACTCCGCCTCCGACGCCGCCTGACGCGTCCGTCGCCGTCCGTCGCCGTCCACCGCCCTCCGCGGCCGTTCGACGCTCCGCGTCCGTTCCGCTCCGGTCCGCCGCCTTCGGTGAGATTCCGCTGAGAGTTTCGCGTGCGGACCCCGTACGGACCGGCCCCGAGGGTCGCCCGTCAGGGCCGTCCCGTACTGTCGGATCCATGCCACGCCGCACCGCGACGATGCTCGCTTCCACCCTGGTGCTGTTCGCGCTGCTCTGCGCAGGGGTGTTCATCAAGGTCCCGTACTCCGAGATGAGCCCCGGCCCGACGGTGAACACGCTCGGGGACTCGCACGGCGCGCCCGTCCTCAACATCGCGGGGCGCACGACGTACCCGACCAGCGGTCACCTCAACATGACCACGGTCCGCGTCACCGGTGCGGACTACGAGATGAGCCTGGTGGAAGCGGTCTACGGCTGGCTGGCCGGCGACAACATCGTCGTCCCGCACGAGAACCTCTACCCGAACGGGAAGACGGAGGCGGAGTCCACCCAGGAGAACGCCGAGGAGTTCAGCCAGTCGCAGCAGAGCGCCAAGGTGGCGGCCCTGAAGCAGCTCGGCATCCCGGTCACCGCCCGGGTGATCGTCTCCACCGTGGTCAAGGACAGCCCCGCCGAGGGACGGCTGCACGCCGGGGACGTGATCAAGGCCGTGGACGGCGCCGCCGTCACCGCCCCCGAGGACGTCGCCAAGCTCGTCACCAAGCACAAGCCGGGCGAGCCGGTGGAGTTCACCATCGTGCCCGCCAAGGAGGCGACCGAGGCGGCGAAGGCCGGCAACAACGACCCCGCCACCTCGAAGCTGACGATCACCGCGGGCAAGGCGGAGGGCGACGGTCACGCCATCGTCGGCATCCGGGCCGGTACCGACCACACCTTCCCGTTCACGATCGACATCAAGCTGGCCGACGTCGGCGGCCCGAGCGCCGGGCTGATGTTCGCCCTCGGCATCGTCGACAAGCTGACCCCGGAGGACCTGACCGGCGGGAAGTTCGTCGCGGGCACCGGCACGATAGACGACGCGGGCAAGGTCGGCCCCATCGGCGGCATCCAGATGAAGACCATCGGCGCCCGCAAGGCCGGCGCCGAGTACTTCCTGACGCCCGCCGAGAACTGCGCCTCGGCGGCCTCCAACGTCCCCGACGGGCTGACCCTGGTCAAGGTGTCCACCATCGACGACGCCGCGAAGGCGCTGCAGAAGATCAGCAAGGGGGACAAGGCCGGCCTGCCGCAGTGCACGCGCTAGCCCCGACCGCTCCGTCCCCCTGACGGGGGCAGGACGGGCAGGACGGGCAGGACGGGGCCGGGCAGGGCCGGGCGGGACCTACGAGAAGGTCGCCGCCAGGGCCTCCGCCAGGCCGGGCACCAGGCCCGCACCGGTGAGGACCTCCGTCGAGGAGTCCTTCTCGCGCAGCCGCACGGCCGACTCGCGCGATCCGTCGCGCAGCACGGCCACGGTGAGGCGCACCTCCTGCCGCTCCGGGTGCCCGGCGACCCACTTCGACAGCTGCTTGTCGTTCAGTCCCTCCGGTACGGAGGACTCCGCGGACGGCGGCAGCATCAGGCGCTCCACCGTCAGCGCGCAGCCGACGACGGCGTCGGGCCAGGCGATGGTGCCGAGGAACTTGTCGAGCGGCGTCCCCTTCGGGACCTCGTCCTGCTCGATGGGGGTGAGGGAGGACTTGCCGGCGTCGTCCTGGTCGAGACCGAGCTGGCCCGCCAGCCGCGGCTCCTGCTTCTTGAGCCGGGCGGTGTCGACGAGGGCGAAGAGCCGCGCGGGCTTGTCCCAGCCGAGGCCGGCCGCGTACTCGTCGATCTCGAGGCAGGCGCGGGTCAGCGGGCTGGCCGCCATGGGGGTGCCGGGGGAAGGCGAAAGGTTGGACATGGACAACATCCTGCCTCCTTTCCATCGATTACCGGGAACTGACCGAAGCCTCAGTAAGTTGCATGAGTGGGCCCTACGATCGGGGGCCCGTTCATTACCAGACTTAGCTTTCGAGGTGCGCACCTTGGCTTTCCAGATGCCGGACCGCGGCGGAGGCCCTTCCGGGCCACGGATGAGAGTCGGCCGCCCCTCCCGGCGGGCGAGAACTCTCCTCATGACCCTGGGCGTGTTGGCCGTCCTGGCCATGCTCTTCATCATGTTCGCGGGCTTCTGGACTGACTGGCTCTGGTTCCGCTCCGTGAAGTACTCCACCGTCTTCACCACCACCCTGTGGACCAAGGTCGGCCTCTTCGCCGTCTTCGGTCTGCTGATGGCCGGTGCGGTCGGGCTGAACATCTGGCTGGCACACCGGCTGCGGCCGCCGCTCAGCGCGATGTCGATGGAGCAGCAGAGCCTCGACCGCTACCGGATGAGCATCGCCCCGTACAAGAAGTGGCTGCTCCTGGGCATCGCGGTGCTCGTCGGCCTGATCGCGGGCGCTTCGGCGGCCGGCCAGTGGAAGACCTGGCTCATGTACGTGAACGGCGTGCCCTTCGGTTCGAAGGACCCGCAGTTCCACATGGACGTGTCCTTCTACACCTTCGACCTGCCCTGGTACCGCTTCCTGCTCGGCTTCGGCTTCGCCGCCGTCGTGCTGTCGGTCATCGCTGCGGCCGCCGTGCACTACCTGTACGGCGGACTGCGCGTGACGAGCCCGGGTGCGCGGGCCACCGCCGCCGCCACCGGGCACCTGTCGGTGCTGCTCGGCCTCTTCGTCACGCTCAAGGCGGTCGCCTACTGGCTCGACCGGTACGGGCTCGCCGTGAAGTCCAGCGACTTCAAGGCCGCCGACAACTGGACGGGCCTGCGCTACGTCGACGCCAACGCCTACCTGCCGGCGAAGACGATCCTCGTCGCCATCGCCGCGATCTGCGCCGTGCTGTTCTTCGCGACGCTGTGGCGCCGCACCTGGCAGCTGCCGGTCATCGGCTTCGGCCTGATGGTGCTCTCGGCGATCCTGATCGGCGGGCTCTACCCGGCGATCGTGCAGAAGTTCCAGGTCCAGCCGAACGAGCAGGCCAAGGAATCCCCGTACGTCCAGAAGAACATCAAGGCCACGCGCGACGCCTACGGCATCGCCGGCTCGGAGGTCACGGACTACCCGGGCGTCCCGCAGACGGAGGACCGGGGCAAGCTGCGGCCGCAGGCCGACAGCACGGCCAGCATCCGCATCCTCGACCCGAACATCGTCTCGCCGGCCTTCCAGCAGCTCCAGCAGGTCAAGGGCTACTACGCCTTCCCGTCCACGCTCGCCGTGGACCGGTACAGCGGCCAGGACACGGTCATCGGGCTGCGCGAGCTGAACATCGGCGGCATCCCGAAGAACAACTGGATCAACGACCACTTCAAGTACACGCACGGTTACGGCGTGGTCGCGGCCAAGGGCACCTCCGTGAAGGAGGGCGCTCCCGACTTCACCCAGTCCGACCTGCCCTCCAAGGGCGTGTTCGGCACGGACTTCGAGCAGCGCATCTACTACGGCGAGCAGACGAAGCAGTACTCGATCGTCGGCGGTCCGCAGAAGGAGCTCGACTACTCGGACGACAAGGGCGAGAAGGAGACGAGCTACAAGGGCGACTCCGGCGTCAACCTCGACAACCCGGTCAACCGGGCCGCCTACGCGCTCACCTTCAACGAGCCGCAGATCCTCTACTCGGGCGCCATCGGCGACGGCTCGCGGATCCTCTACAACCGCACGCCCAAGCAGCGCGTCGAGGCCGTCGCCCCGTGGCTGACCATCGACGGCGCGCCCTACCCGGCCGTGATCGACGGCCGGATCAAGTGGATCGTCGACGCGTACACGACCACCAACGGTTACCCGTACGCCTCGCGCACCACGCTGGGCCAGAGCACCGCGGACTCGCTGACCAACAGCCAGCGCGCGGTGGTCGCCCAGGAGAACCAGGTCAACTACATCCGCAACTCGGTCAAGGCCACCGTCGACGCGTACGACGGCTCGGTCGACCTGTACCAGTGGGACACCGCGGACCCGGTCCTGAAGACCTGGATGAAGGCGTTCCCGGGCACGGTGAAGCCCAAGGCCGACATCGCCAAGCCGCTCATGGAACACCTCCGGTACCCGCAGGACCTCTTCAAGGTCCAGCGCGAGCTGCTGACCCGGTACCACGTCACCGACCCGCAGACCTTCCTCAGCGGCAGTGAGGCGTGGGCGGTCCCGGACGACCCGACGACCAAGGCCGGTACGGCCGTTCCGCCGTACTACCTGTCGATGAAGATGCCGGGCCAGAAGGAGAAGGACCAGGTCTTCTCGCTCACCACGACGTTCACGCCGAACGAGCGGCCCAACCTGAGTGCCTTCATGGCGGTCAACGCCGATCCGGGCACCCCGGACTACGGCAAGATCCGAATTCTGAAGATGCCGACGAGCAAGCCGCCGGACGGGCCCGGTCAGGTGCAGAGCAAGTTCCAGTCGGAGCCGAAGATCGCCGAATCCATCCGCCTGCTGCGCGGTGGTGACTCGGAGATCGAGTACGGCAACCTGCTCGCGGTGCCGCTGGACGGCGGGATGCTCTACGTCGAGCCGGTCTACGTCCGTAGCTCCGGCCTGAAGTACCCGCTGCTGCGCAAGGTGCTGGTGACCTACGGCAACCAGACCGCCTTCGAGGACAACCTGGAGAAGGCGCTGAACGTGGTCTTCGGGGCCGAGGCGCCGACCGTTCCGGTACCCCCGGAGCAGCCGCCGGGTCAGGGCACCGTCACGCCGCCGACCATCCAGGACCCGACGGTCAAGGCGGCCCTCGGTGATGCGCAGAAGGCCATCGAGGATGCCGAGAAGGCCCGGCAGGCCGGCGACTGGGCGGCCTTCGGCAAGGCCCAGGAGGAGATCAAGGCGGCACTGAAGCGGGCGATCGAGGCCGAGGCGAAGCTGTCGACGCCGCCCGCTCCGTCCGGCCAGTGATCAATCGGTAATGGTTCCACCCCGCGTCGTGATACTGTGGTTTCACCGACGCGGGGTGGAGCAGCTCGGTAGCTCGCTGGGCTCATAACCCAGAGGTCGCAGGTTCAAATCCTGTCCCCGCTACTGAAGATGAAGGCCCGGATCCATGGGATCCGGGCCTTCGTCATGTCCGGGACGGACACGCGGTAGCCGGGGAGGGTGACTTGTGGGTGGAGCGTGTTTGACTTACCTCACTGTGGGCATGTCGACAAAACGCTGTAGTGACCTCACTGGCTGCGACATAGCAGGTGTACGCGGGTAGCAGGTGATGCGACGATGGGATTTATGGGGGACAGGTCAACTCTGCTGGAGACAGGGCGGTTTGTGAGGGCGGAGTCCGGGACGGACACAGAGGCCGAGGGGGCGGCTCCGGTCGTCGACGCGCAGACCGCACTGACCGATGCGGATTTCTTGGACAAGCACGGCGCGGAGGAGATGTTCGCCGAGACCGACGCGGCAAGTGACGCCGAGCTCGAAGCACGGCACCGGGTGGCCGCCGACAAGGGCGACCCCGGAGCCATGAGCGTGCTCGGCGCGCTGCTGCTGCGCCGCGGCGACCTCGACGGCGCCGAACCGTACCTGAGGGGAGCCACCGGCGAAGGGGACCGCGCCGCCGCGAACAACCTCGGCGTGCTGCTCCACCAGCGGGGCTACCCGGAAGACGCGGCCGGCTGGTGGCGGGTCGCCGCCGTCGCCGGATCCGCCCCCGCCGCGCACGCCCTCGGCCGCTACTTCCGCGAGCGCGGGGACGAGCCCGCCGCCGAGTACTGGATGCGGCAGGCGGCCGAGTCCGGCCACGCGCTGGGCGCGTACGGGCTGGCCGACCTGCTGGAGCACCGCGGGGACAAGGGCGTCGAGCGGTGGTTCCGCGCCGCCGCCGAACAGGGGCACCGCGAAGCCGCGTACCGGCTGGCGAGGCACCTGCGCAAGGGCGACCCCACCGAGGCCGAGCAGTGGTACCGGCAGGCGGCCGCGCGCGGGCACCGGCGCGCCGCCCTGCACCTGGGCGCCCTGCTGGAGGCGCGCGGCGAGCTCAAGGAAGCCGGGCGCTGGTACCTGACCTCCGCCAAGCAGGGGGAGGCCCGGGCGGCGTGCGCGCTCGGCTTCCTGCTGCGCGATGCCGGTGACGAGGAGAGCGCCGCCGTGTGGTGGCACCGGGCGGCGCAGGACGGCGACGGCAACGCCGCCAACGCACTGGGCGCACTGCACGCCGCACGCGGCGAGACCCAGACCGCGGAGCGCTGGTACCGGACCGCCATGGACGCCGGCGACCAAAACGGGGCGTACAACCTTGCTCTGCTGTGCGTCGCACAGGACCGGACCGCGCAGGCCGAGCAGTGGTACCGGCGGGCCGCCTACGCCGGGCACCGCGAGGCGGCCAACGCGCTGGCGATCATGCTGCTCCAGGTCGGGGACGCGGCGGGCGCCGAGCCGTGGTTCTCGAAGGCCGCCGAGGCGGGCAGCGTCGACGCCGCGTTCAACCTCGGGATCCTGTTCGCCAGCCGCGACGAGGACCGGACGGCACTGAAGTGGTACGAGCGGGCCGCTTCGGCCGGCCACACCGACGCGGCGCTGCAGGTCGGCATCGCGCTGGTGCGGGACGGCGAGGACCGGGCGGCCGAGCGGCACCTGCGCTGCGCGGCGGGCGGCGGCAGCGCGGAGGCGGCGTTCCGCCTGGCCGCGCTGCTGGAGTCGCTGGCCCCGCCGCCGGAGCCGGTGGCCCTGGGCGAGCCCGTGGGCGGCGCCCCGCGCACCGAGAGCGAGGAGTGGTACGAGCGGGCCGCCGAGCTGGGGCACCGCCGGGCCCAGGTGCGGGTCGGCATGTTGGCCGCCGCACGCGGCGACCTGGCCGTCGCCGCGCGCTGGTACCGGGAGGCGGCCGAGGCCGGCTCCCGCAACGGCGCCTTCAACCTCGGGCTGCTGCTGGCCCGCGAGGGGAACGAGCCGGAGGCCGCCCTGTGGTGGACCCGCGCGGCGGTGGCGGGCCACGGCCGCGCCGCCCTGCGCCTCGGCCTGCTGGCGGCCCGCCACGGGGACCTCGCGGAGGGCCAGAAGTGGTGCGTGCGCGCCATGGAGCTGGGTCCGGCTGAGGTCTCGCAGCGGGCGGCCCGGCTGCGCGAGGCCCTGGCTGAGGAACTCTCGGCCTGAGCCCCGGCGGTGCGCCCGCTCCGGTTCCTAGCGGTAGATCCAGGAGGTGGAGCGGGCGTAGACGTGCCGGAAGGCGATCGGCATCAGCAGGTCGTTGACCCGGCGCCGCACCGTGCCCGGGGTCTTCGCGTCGCGGTTCGTCGCCGCGGACCGGGTCATCCGGGCCACCCGCGGGCGGCGCAGCCGGGTGTACTCGGTCAGGGCCCGGTCCACGCCCGGAACCGATGCCACGCACCGGGCCAGGGCCATCGCGTCCTCGATCGCCATCGACGCGCCCTGCCCGGCCCCGACCGGATGGGCCGCGTCGCCGATCAGGACGGTGCGCCCGTCGTGCCAGACGGGTACGTCCGCCAGACGGTGCATCGGCATCGAGCGGTCGACGCGGGTGGCCGCCCGGATCACGGACAGCGGAAGCTCCTCCTTGGCGTACAGCTCCGCCAGTCGGGCCCGGGTGACCTCCGCCGGGTCCGGGGGCTCCGGGGCGGGCACCTGGGCCGACCACCAGACCGTGCCGTCCGCCGCCGGGACGCAGAGGAAGGCTCCCCGCCGGCCGAAGACGAAGTGGTAGATGCCCGGCGGGAGGTGAACGCCTTCGGAGACCCCCGACACGCAGTAGAGCCCGGCGTACTGCACCTGGGGCGCCGCCGGGTCCAGCGTCGAGCGGGTGGCGGACCAGATGCCGTCGGCCGCCACCACCAGGTCCGCGTCCAGGTCCGCCGGTTCCACCCGCCGCCCCGTCTCGATCCGGGCCCCGGCCGAAGCCGCCTCGGCGCGCAGCACTTCCACCAGCCGCCCGCGCATCAGCGTCGTGCTGTGCAGGTCGTCCGAGGCGAGCCGGCCGCGCGGCACCTCCCCGAGGAGCTTGCCCGAGGAGGACCACATCCGCTGCAGGGCGACCTGGAACCCGGCGGCCTGTACCTGCGGGAGGCAGCCCAGGGCCTCCAGCCCCCGCAGCCCGTTGACGGCGAGGCTGAGGAACGAGCCCACTTGCCCGGCCGGGTCCTCGTACGCCTCGTGGATCGTGACCTCCGCGCCGGTCGCCCGGCGCAGGGCGATCGCGCTCGCCGCTCCGGCGACTCCGCCCCCGATGACTGACACACGCATGCCCGACCCCTCTCGCTGAATCCACATTCACTGAACTTTGATTCGGTGAAACTCGATTCAGTATGATGAGGCCGAGAAGACGGCGTCAAGTGGGAGCGGGGATCGCGGTGGGAGTGCGCAAGGAGCGGGCGGCCGGCACGGAGGCGGCGCTCAAGGAGGCGGCGCGGGCGCTCTTCCTGGAGCGCGGCTACGCCCAGACGAAGATCACCGACATCACCAAGGCCGCCGGTCGGTCCACCGGGTCCTTCTACGAGCACTTCGCGGGCAAGGACGAGCTGCTGGACGCGCTGCTCGCGGACATGGGGGCCCAGGTGGACCTGGAGGTCGGCGCCCACGACCACCCCCGCGAGCACGACCTCGCCGACCGGGCGCAGCTGCGGACGCACGTGGCGGTCGCCTGGAGCGCCTTCCGGGACCACCTGCCCGTCGTGGTCGCCCTCTTCCAGAAGTCCATGGCCGAACCGCCCGGCTCGGGGCAGGTCTGGCGGCGTCTGCTCGCAGACACCGCGCCGCTGCGCGAGCACCTCGCGTACATGCGCGAACAGGGGTGTGACCTGCCCGGGGACCCCGAACTGGTCGCCGCGGCGATGGGGGCGATGATCTCGATGCTGGGGTACGCCGCCATGACCGGCGGGGCCGGACCCGACGACGACGAGGTGGTGGAGACGCTGACCGCACTCCTGCATCGGGGGCTGGCCGGTTAACCGATTTGCATCTGCCGTGGGCCTTCACGTAACGTTGGGTTTACCGACGCGGGGTGGAGCAGCTCGGTAGCTCGCTGGGCTCATAACCCAGAGGTCGCAGGTTCAAATCCTGTCCCCGCTACTGAAGGCTCAGGGCCCGGATCCCATGGATCCGGGCCCTGAGTCGTTCCCGGATCATTTCCGCCTGCAAGAAGGCGAACGCGAAGGGCTCGGACCCCCGGGGGGTCCGAGCCCTTTCGTGTGCGTGTGTTCAGGCGGCCGCGCAGTTCGGGCAGACGCCGCGGTAGGTCACCTCGACCGCCGACACGATGAACCCGAAGCGTTCGGCGTCCGGCAGGTCGGCCAGCGGGTTGCCCGCCGGGTGCACGTCGCGGATCGCGCCGCACTGGGCGCAGACCAGGTGCTGGTGGGGCCGGTGGGCGTTCGGGTCGTACCGCTTGGCGCGGCGGTCCGTGGAGACCTCCAGTACCTCGCCGAGGGTGACGAGTTCGCCCAGGGTGTTGTAGACGGTCGCACGGGAGATCTCGGGCAGCTTGGCCACCGCGAGCGCGTGCACCTCGTCGGCCGTCAGGTGCACGTGGTCACCGTCGAGCACCTCGGCCACGACACGCCGCTGCGCCGTCATGCGCCAGCCGCGTCCGCGAAGTCGATCCAGCAGGTCACTCATGGACATCAGCCTAACAGCGAGGGGATTCGGTGTAACTCCCGAACCGATGCGGACTTGGATGCTTACTTGACTTAGACAAAGTCCATCGTAGGATCGGTTACGGCAAACGCCAAGGACAGGACATGCAGGGACGACGCAGGAGGCGCACGTGACGCAGGGACCGCTCACCACGGAGGCTGGAGCACCGGTCGCCGACAACCAGAACAGCGAGACCGCCGGCGTCGGCGGCCCCGTTCTGGTCCAGGACCAGCTGCTGCTCGAGAAGCTCGCGCACTTCAACCGCGAGCGCATCCCGGAGCGCGTGGTGCACGCCCGCGGCGCCGGTGCGTACGGCACCTTCACGCTGACCCGCGACGTCTCGCAGTGGACCCGGGCCGCGTTCCTGTCCGAGGTCGGCAAGGAGACCGAGACCTTCCTGCGCTTCTCCACCGTCGCCGGCAACCTCGGCAGCGCCGACGCGGTCCGCGACCCCCGCGGCTGGGCCCTGAAGTTCTACACCGAAGAGGGCAACTACGACCTCGTCGGCAACAACACCCCGGTGTTCTTCATCAAGGACGCCATCAAGTTCCCCGACTTCATCCACACCCAGAAGCGCGACCCGTACACGGGCTCGCAGGAGGCGGACAACGTCTGGGACTTCTGGGGTCTGTCGCCCGAGTCGACCCACCAGGTGACCTGGCTGTTCGGTGACCGCGGCATCCCGGCGTCCTACCGCCACATGAACGGCTACGGCTCGCACACGTTCCAGTGGAACAACGAGGCCGGCGAGGTCTTCTGGGTCAAGTACCACTTCAAGACCGACCAGGGCATCAAGAACCTCACCCAGGCCGAGGCCAACCAGCTCGCCGGCGAGGACCCCGACTCGCACCAGCGCGACCTGCGCGAGTCCATCGAGCGCGGCGACTTCCCGACCTGGACCGTGCAGGTCCAGATCATGCCCGCGGCCGAGGCGGCCCAGTACCGCTTCAACCCGTTCGACCTCACCAAGGTGTGGCCGCACGAGGACTACCCGCCGATCGAGATCGGCAAGCTGGAGCTCAACCGCAACCCGGAGAACGTCTTCGCCGAGGTCGAGCAGAGCATCTTCAGCCCGGCGCACTTCGTCCCCGGCATCGGTCCGTCCCCGGACAAGATGCTCCAGGGCCGCCTCTTCGGCTACGGCGACGCCCACCGCTACCGCGTCGGCATCAACGCCGACCACCTGCCGGTGAACCGCCCGCACGCCACCGAGGCCCGCACCAACTCCCGTGACGGCTACCTGTACGACGGCCGCCACAAGGGCGCGAAGAACTACGAGCCGAACAGCTTCGGGGGCCCGCACCAGAGCGACCGCCCGCTGTGGCAGCCCATCGACGTGACCGGCGGCACGGGCAACCACGCCGCCGCCGTCCACAGCGAGGACAACGACTTCGTCCAGGCGGGCAACCTCTACCGCCTGTACTCGGAGGACGAGAAGTCCCGTCTGATCGAGAACCTGTCCGGCTTCATCGCCAAGGTCTCCCGCGACGACATCGTCGAGCGCGCGATCAACAACTTCCGCCAGGCGGACGGTGACTTCGGCAAGCGGCTCGAAGCCGCGGTCCAGGCCCTCCGCGGCTGACACGGAGCGCTTGCCGGAGCAGGACGCCGGGCCGCAGCCCTCCTCGGAGGACTGCGGCCCGGCGTCGTTTCAGGCGGCGACCGTCCGCCGCGCCGGGACCCAGCAGCGGATGACGTCGCGCACGGACACGATGCCGACGGGTCCGCCGTGCTCCAGCACGATCAGGTGCCGGAAGCCGCCGTGGACCATGGCCTCGGCGGCTTCCTGCACGGTGGCCTCCGGGGTGCAGAACACGACGTTGTTGGTGGTGTGCGCGCCCACGGACTCCCGGTCCGGGTCGTGCCCCGCGCCGAGCGAGTTGAGGATGTCGCGCTCGGTCAGGATGCCGATTCCGCTGTGGTCGGGGTCGAGGACGACGGCCGCGCCGACGCGCCGGCCGGACATCAGGCAAGCCGCCTGTCGGAGGGTGTGCGCGGGTCCGAGGGTGAGGATCACGGTGCTCATGGCGTCACGGACGAGCATGAAGAGAGCCACCTCCTGGGGTGAATCCCCCCGCCTGGGTGGGTGCGCCTGCGGAGCCGCCTCTAGAGAAACGGTTCACAAGCGCACAAGCGGGGGGACTATCAGATTCCCACGGACCCGCAGGGCCGACAAGAAGGCGCGCACCGGAGTGCGAACAGCGCGCGGAGGGCTCAGGCGCGCGGGCGGAGCAGGTCCAGCATCTCCTCGTGGAGCAGTCCGTTCGAGGCCGCGGCGTTCCCGCCGTGCACCCCGTCCACGCCGTCCAGGCTGGTGAAGCGGCCGCCCGCCTCCTGGACCACGACCGCGATGGCAGCCATGTCCCAGAGGTTGAGTTCGGGCTCGGCGCACAGGTCCAGCGAGCCCTCCGCGACCATCATGTACGGCCAGAAGTCCCCGTAGCCGCGGGTCCGCCAGCACGCCCGGGTCAGGTCCAGGAACCCGGGCAGTCGGCCCTGCTCCTCCCAGCCGCTCAGCGAGGAGTACGCGAACGAGGCGTCGCCCAGCCCGCCCACCTCGGACACGCCGATGGCGTTCGTCCCGCCGAGCGCGCCGCCCGCGTACGCGCCCCCGCCCCTGGTCGCCCACCAGCGGCGGCCCAGAGCCGGCGCGGACACCACGCCGACCACCGGACGGAACTCGCCGTCGGGGTCCTGGGCCATCAGGGAGATCAGCGTCGCCCAGACGGGGACCCCGCGCACGTAGTTCTTCGTGCCGTCGATCGGGTCCACCACCCAGCGGCGCGGACCGCTGCCCTTGAGCCCGTACTCCTCGCCCAGGATGGCGTCGTCCGGCCGCGCGGCCGCGATGCCGGCCCGGATGATCTCCTCGGCCGCCTTGTCCGCCTCGCTCACCGGGGTCATGTCCGGCTTCGTCTCGACCTTCAGGTCGAGGGCGCGGAAGCGCTCCATCGTGGCGGCGTCCGCCGCGTCGGCGAGTTCGAGGGCAAGGCGCAGGTCATCGTCATACTCGGGCATGCCCGAACAGTATCGAGACTCCCGGAGCCCGACCAACGCTGTCCACAGTGCGGCCCCGATGCGCCCTTGACAGGATCTGGCGGCCCGTCAACTCTGACCGGACAGAGCCGAACGGGGAGGCGCGGATGCCGGCAGCCCGGGAGTCCTTGCTGGAGGCGGCGGGAGCGGCGCTCTCGGCGCGCCCCTGGCCGGACGTGCGCATGGTCGACGTGGCCGCCGCGGCGGGGGTGTCCCGGCAGACCCTCTACAACGAGTTCGGCGGCAAGGCGGGCCTGGGGCGCGCCCTGGTCCGCCGCGAGGCCGACCGCTATCTCGACGGGGTCGACCGGGCCCTGTCTGTTCCGGCCCAGGCCGCCGAGCGGCTCGCCGCCGTCGCGGAGTGGACCGTACGGGCGGCCCGCGCGCAGCCCCTCGTACGGGCCCTGCTCACCGGTGCCTGGGACGCGGGCCTGCCCGCGGCGGGCGGCCGGGCACCCGGGCCCGGCGAGCTGGCCCGGGCCGTCCGGGACCGGGCGGCCGCCGCGCTGACGCCGGGGGAGGGCCCGCAGCGCTGCGAACTCGCCGTGCGCCTCGCCCTCTCCTACGTGATCGCCCCGGGGGAGGAGTCGGGGTCGGGCGAGCTGCGCAGGCTGCTCAGTGCGCCGACCCGGACAACTGGAGCCCGATGACGCCCAGGATGACCAGCGAGATCGAGACGAGTTTGAGGGTGGAGACCAGGTCGCCGAGGAAGACCATGCCGTAGATCGCCGTACCGGCGGCGCCGATGCCCGTCCACACCGCGTACGCCGGTCCCACGTCCAGCTTCTTGAGCGCCAGGGTCAGCAGACCGAAGCTGCCGAGGGCGAAGCAGGCGAAGGCGACGGTCGGCCACAGCCGGGTGAATCCGTGGGAGAGCTTGAGGCAGACCGCAAATCCGGTTTCCAGGAGTCCCGCGACCACGACCAGCAGCCACGCCATGTCGAATGCCTCCCCGCGTCACGTGACATCGCGTCACTTGGTGCGATTATGCATTTATCCAGACAGGGCCCTCGACAAACGCGGCCGGACCTTCGCCGGACGGTCAGTCGCCCTCGCGCCGCTCGCGTGTCTCCAGCAGCCGGCGCAGCGAATACAGCCGCGCCGGGTCCGCGTGGCCGTCCTCCACCCACGTGTCGAGCGCGCAGTCCGGCTCGTCGTGGCTGCACGCGCGCGGGCACTCCTCGGTGCCCGGCACCAGGTCCGGGAAGGCCAGGATCACCCGGGACGGGTCCACGTGGTGCAGGCCGAAGGAGCGCACGCCCGGGGTGTCGATGACCCAGCCGTCGCCGCTCGGCAGCGGCAGCGCGAGCGCCGAGGTGGTGGTGTGCCGGCCGCGGCCGGTCACCGCGTTGACGTGCCCGGTGGCGCGCTGGCGGCCCTCGGCGACCAGCGAGTTCACCAAGGTGGTCTTGCCGACGCCCGAGTGTCCGACGAAGGCCGTGATGCGGCCGTCGAGCCGCTCGCGCACCCGGTCCGCCGCGTCGCCCGTGGCCAGCTCCTCGCGGTTGGTCACCACGTAGTTCACGCCGAGCGTCGCGTAGATCTCCAGGATCTTGTCCGCGGAGGTCAGGTCGGACTTGGTGAGCACGAGCAGCGGTTCCAGCCCGGCGTCGTACGCCGCCACCAGGCAGCGGTCGATCATCCGGGGCCGCGGCTCCGGGTCGGCCAGGGCCGTGACGATGGCCAGCTGGTCGGCGTTGGCGACGACCACCCGCTCGTACGGGTCGTCGTCGTCGGCGGTGCGCCGCAGGACGGACTTGCGCTCCTCGATCCGCACGATGCGGGCGAGGGTGTCCTTCTTGCCGGACAGGTCACCGACGATCCAGACCCGGTCGCCGACCACCGCGGCCTTGCGGCCCAGCTCGCGGGCCTTCATCGCGTGCACCGAGCGGCCCTCGACCAGGCAGGTCAGCCGGCCGCGGTCCACGGTGAGGACGAAGCCCTCGGCCGCGTCCTCGTGCTTGGGCCGGATGCTGGTCCGCGGCCGGTTGCCCTTGGGGTTTGGGCGCTGGCGGATGTCGTCCTCGTCGGTGTGCTTGCCGTACCTGCGCATGACGGGCCCTACGCTCCCGCACCCGCTCCGGGAGCCCCGGAGCCACCGGCGTCCCCGGCGAGCATGTCCGTCCACATCTTCGGGAAGTCCGGCAGGGTCTTCGCGGTCGTCGCCACGTTCTCGATCCGTACGCCCTCCACCGCCAGGCCGATCACCGCGCCCGCGGTGGCCATCCGGTGGTCGTCGTACGTGTGGAAGGTGCCGCCGTGCATCCGGCGCGGCCGGATGCGCAGGCCGTCGGCGGTCTCGGTGACGTCGCCGCCGAGCGCGTTGATCTCCTTGGTCAGCGCGGCCAGCCGGTCCGTCTCGTGCAGCCGCAGGTGCGCGACGCCGCGCAGCACCGAATCGGAGTCGGCCAGGGCGGCCACCGCCGCGATGCCCGGGGTGAGCTCGCCGACCTCGCTCAGGTCCACGTCGATGCCGTGGATCTTGCCGGTGCCGGTGAAGACCAGGCCCGCGTCGGTCAGCTCGCAGGAGCCGCCCATCTCGGTGAAGATCCGGCGCAGCGCGTCGCCCGGCTGGGTGGTGCGGCGCGGCCAGTCGGGGATGGTCACCGTGCCGCCGGTGATCAGGGCCGCGGCCAGGAAGGGCTGCGCGTTGGAGAGGTCCGGCTCCACGACCATGTCGCGGCCCAGCAGTGCGCTGGGGGCGACCCGCCAGACGTCCTTCTCACCGCCGGCCTCGGGGGTGTCGACCTGGGCGCCCGCCGCGCGCAGCATCTCCACGGTCATCCGGATGTGCGGCATCGACGGCAGCTTGCCGCCCACGTGCCGGACCTCGACGCCCTGGTTGAACCGCGGGGCGGACAGCAGCAGGGCGGAGACGAACTGCGAGGAGTTGCTGGCGTCGATCTCGACGGTGCCGCCCTCCAGGGCCCCGCCGCCCTGGACGGTCATGGGCAGCGCGCCCCGGCCGTCGTCGTCGATCCGGGCACCGAGCGTGCGCAGGGCGGTGATGACCGGGCCGAGCGGGCGCTCGTAGGAGCGCGGGTCGCCGTCGAAGCGGATGTCGCCGTCGGCGAGGGTGGCGACGGGCGGTAGGAAGCGCATGACCGTGCCCGCGTTGCCGACGTCCACGGTCGTCGGGCCGTGCAGGGCCGCCGGGATGATCCGCCAGGCCTCGCCGCCCGCACCGTCACCGGCGGAGCTCGACGAGACGGTCTCCTCGATGCCGACGCCCAGCGCACGCAGCGCGTCGGACATCAGCTGCGAGTCGCGCGAGCGCAGCGGGCGGCGCACCCAGCCGGGCTCGGCGGCGAGCGCGGCGAGCACGAGGGCCCGGTTGGTGACCGATTTGGAGCCCGGCACCGTGACGGTGGCGCGGACGGTCCCGTCGGCGAGCGGAGCGGGCCAGAGGGCGGGGAGCGCGGGGGTCTCGGTCATGGCCACCACTTTAGTGGCTTCCCCGACCCCAGATCTTGATCCCGGTCCCGTCTCGGGGAGCGGTCACAGGGCGAGCAGCCAGCGGGCCCCGCCGATCAGCGAGCACAGTGCGACGACGTGGAAGAAGAGCAGCCACACCACCGGGTGCAGGTGGGTGAGCCGGCCGAGCTGGTCGGCGTCGGAATCGGGGGCCCCGCCGCCCCGGCGCTTGGCCCCCAGCTCGAAGACCGGCCGGACCCCGCCGAACAGCAGGAACCACACCACCAGGTACGCGAAACCGGCCTGCACCTCGGCCGGGGCCAGCCAGGACACCAGCAGGAAGGTTCCGCCGGTCAGTACCACCGTCAGCGCCCCGTACGCGTTCCGGATCATCACCAGCATCGCCAGGAGCAGGGCGGTGGCCACCCACAGCAGCAGCGTGATCCGGTGCGCGGACAGCAGCGCCGCCCCGCCCAGCCCGAGCAGCGAGGGCGCCGTGTACCCGCCCGCGGCGGTCAAGATCATCCCCAGCCCGGTCGGCCGGCCCCGGCTGACGGTGACCCCGCTGGTGTCGGAGTGCAGCCGTATCCCGCTCAGACGCCGCCCGGTCAGCAGTGCCAGCAGCCCGTGCCCGCCCTCGTGCGCGATGGTGACGGCGTTGCGCGAAAGCCGCCACAGCGGGCGGGGACCCACCGCAGCCACTGCGACGAGCCCCGTCACGATCACCAACCACAGGTCGGGCGAGGTCTGTATGCCCGTGAGCCGGTCCCACAGACCGGCCGTCGTGCTGCTGTCCATAAGGTGGCGGACTCCTTGCGGTGGTGTACCGGGGGCACCTCCCAGCGGTAGCTGGGGGCGACATGGCAGTGTGGCAGCCATGTGTGGACGGTATGCGGCGAGTCGTAGGCCCGAGGACCTGGTGGAGGCCTTCGGCATCGAGAAGTGGGAGCCGGAGGAGGCCCTGGCCCCCGATTTCAACGTGGCGCCGACGAAAGAGGTCCACGTGGTCCTCGACCGTCCCCTCAAAGACGCCCCGCACCCGCGTCCGGTTCGCCAGCTGCGCGTCCTGAAATGGGGGCTGGTCCCCTCCTGGGCCCAGAACCCCGACGGCGCCGCCCGGATGATCAACGCCCGGTCCGAGACCCTGCACGAGAAGCCCTCCTTCCGCCGGCCCTTCGCACAGCGCCGCTGCATCGTCCCCGCCGACGGCTACTACGAGTGGGTCACCGCCCACGACGAGCGGCAGCTGGAGGTGGAGGGCAAGAAGAAGCGGGCCCGCAAGCAGCCCTACTTCGTGCTCCCCTCCGACGGCTCCGTCTTCGCCATGGCCGGGATATACGAGTTCTGGCGCGACCGGACCCTGCCCGACGAACACCCGCTCTCCTGGTGGGTCACCTGCTCGGTGATCACCACGGAGGCCGAGGCCGGCCCCCTGGCAGTGGCCCCCGCCGAAGGGCCGCGCTCGCTCGCCGACATCCACCCGCGGATGCCGCTGATGCTGGCCCCGGACCGCTGGGACGCCTGGCTGGACCCGGCGAACACCGACACCGAGGGCTCGCTGAGGGAGCTGCTCGCCCCGCCGCCCGGCGGGCTGATGCGGGCCTACCCGGTGTCGACCGCCGTGAGCAACGTGCGCAACAACGGCCCGGAGCTGTTGACGGAACTGGCCGCGCCGGAGGAGGGCACCCTCTTTTGACCCGGGCAGGATGGGACGCATGACCACGCGTACCGAGAGCGTCGACACCACGGCGGGCGAAGCCCGCATCACCTGGCACCCGGCGCCGGAGCCGAGGCTCGTGCTCGCCGTGAGCCACGGCGCCGGCGGCGGCATCGAGGCCCGGGACCTTGGGGCGCTGGCCGCCGCCCTGCCCGCCCGCGGCATCACGGTGGCCCTGGTCGAACAGCCCTGGCGGGTCGCCGGGAAGAAGGTCGCCGCCGCGCCCAAGGTGCTGGACGAGGGCTGGCGCGGGCTGTGGCCGGCGCTCACGGAGCCCGGGCTGCCCGTGGTCGCCGGCGGGCGCAGCGCCGGGGCCCGGGTGGCCTGCCGGACCGCCGCCGAACTGGGAGCCGCCGGGGTGCTGGCGCTGGCCTTCCCGCTGCACCCGCCGGGCCGGCCGGAGAAGTCCCGCGCCGAAGAACTCACCGGGGCCGGCCGGCCCGCCCTCGTGGTCCAGGGCGGCCGGGACCCCTTCGGGCGGCCCGAGGAATTCCCGCCACCGGGCGGGCAGGACCCGTACGAGCTCGTGGAGGTGGCGTACGCCGATCACGGCTTCGCGGTGCCGAAGAAGGCGGACACCACCCAGGAGGAAGCGCTCCGGACGATCACCGAAGCCGTGGGGGAGTGGCTCGCCCGGCTCTCCGTCTGAGGCCCGCCGGCCGCGTCCCGGAGAAAGCCGGAAACCCGCCGGACGCCCGGGAATGCGCCGCCCGCCCCTTCTGTTGTCTCGGATGTCGGAACGTAGGGGAACTCGTCGGAGGAGAGGGAGCGCATGACCCAGGTCATCAGCCAGAACCGTCGGCAGGCCGCTGACCTGGACTGGACCGTGCTGCCGGCACCGAAGCGCGGCTCGCTTCGGGCGGCGGAGGGCCAGGAAGGTCGACTATTCTCCGATTCGAGCGGATCCGCTTTCGGAGCCGCCACGCTGTCGGAGGAGGTGGGTCCTGTCGCTGGGACCGACGAAGGCCACGCGGAGGAGACGACCCTGGAGCGCAACGCGCGCTTCGAACGGGACGCCCTCGGCTACCTCGACCAGATGTACTCGGCCGCGCTGCGCATGACGCGCAATCCGGCCGACGCCGAGGACCTGGTCCAGGAGACGTACGCGAAGGCGTACGCGTCCTTCCACCAGTTCCGCGAGGGCACCAACCTGAAGGCGTGGCTCTACCGCATTCTGACCAACACCTTCATCAACTCCTACCGCAAGAAGCAGCGCGAGCCCCAGCGCAGCGCCGCGGAGGAGATCGAGGACTGGCAGCTGGCGCGCGCCGAGTCGCACATGTCGACCGGACTGCGTTCCGCCGAGTCGCAGGCGCTCGACCACCTGCCGGATTCGGACGTGAAGGAAGCCCTGCAGGCCATTCCGGAGGAGTTCCGCATCGCGGTCTACCTTGCCGACGTAGAGGGCTTTGCGTACAAGGAGATCGCGGACATCATGGGTACACCCATCGGTACGGTCATGTCGCGACTGCACCGTGGCCGCCGTCAACTCCGCGGAATGCTGGAGGACTATGCCCGTGAGCGCGGGCTGGTTCCCGCGGGCGCGGGAGAGTCGAACGACCGGAAAGGCTCGGACTCATGAGTTGCGGAGAGCCGCACGAGACAGAGTGCTCTGAGGTCCTGGACCACCTGTACGAGTTCCTCGACCAGGAGATGCCGGACAGTGACTGCACGAAGTTCGAGACGCATTTCGGCGAGTGCAATCCCTGCCTGGAGAAGTACGGACTCGAACAGGCCGTGAAGAAGCTGGTAAAGCGCTGCTGCGGGTCTGACGACGTGCCGACCGACCTGCGGTCGAAGGTGATGGGCCGGATCGAACTGATCAGGTCCGGCCAGTCGGTGCCCGACCACGACGTCACCGCCGACAATCCCGCGCCCGGCTGACCCGCGACGCCGACCGGCTAGACGAGGGAACACCCGCCCCCGGAAGAGCAGTTCATTCACCCGAATGTGCTAATCCGGGGGCGTCCGCATGGCCCAATGCGGAAATGTGGCCCACCTCGCTCCCGGCCCCACCTATTCTCCCCATTCGGTGCCGGCTCGATCCGGCACCCGGTGTGCACGGCACAGGGGGAGGAGAGCGCCATGCGGGCACTTCCGCCGGGGGCGCGCGGATTCATCCTGTGCGCCGTTCTCGCGGCCGTCGCGTGCGTCCTCCCCGCCTTCACGGATTCCGGTACGCCCTGGGCGGCCGTGGCCCTGCTCTCCGTGCTCTACCTCGGCTCCGAACTCCTCAAGGTCTGCCCGCCGCTGGGCAGCCGGGTGCCCGAGGGCATCGGCTCCTTCTTCCCCGTGGTGCTCGCCGCCGTCTTCCTGCTGCCGCCCGCCGCCGCCGCGCTCGTGGCGCTGCCCGGAGGACTCGCGGGCACCGTGATCCAGCGGCCCGCCCGGGTGCGCCGCCTGTGGCACGGCGCGCAGCAGGCGACGGCGGCCTGGGTCGCCGGCCGGGTCTACGGGCTGCTGCGCGGCCCGGCCACCCTCGGCGGCGGGCTCCCCACCGACTCCGGGCTCCCCGCAGGAGCGGCCGACTTCCCCTCCGTGCTGCTTCCCGCGACGGCCGCGGCCGTCGCCTTCTGCCTGGTGCTCACCGCCCTCGACGGCGGCATCCTGGCCGCCGCCGAACGCCGCCCGGCCGCCACCGCCTGGCGCGGGCTCCTGGCCTCCTCCCTCGCCCCGCACTGCGTCCACGGCCTCGCCGGCCTGATGATGGCCGTCATGTGGCGCAGCCCCTACGGGCCCCCGGCCGCGCTGCTCGTCCTGCTGCCGATGTACATCTCCTGCTGGGTCTTCGCCCAGTACCACCGCGAGCGCACCGCCCACCAGGCGACCATTCGCGCCCTCGTCCAGGCCGTCGACATCAAGGACCGCTACACGCGCGGCCACAGCGAACGGGTCGGCCAGGCCTCCACGATGATCGCCCGGGAGCTGGGCATGACGGAGGACCGGCTGGAGACGGTGCGCATCGCCGGGATCCTGCACGACGTGGGCAAACTCGGCGTCCCCACTCGGCTGCTGCGCAAGGACGGGCCGCTCACCCCGCAGGAGCGCCGGATCATCGAGCTGCACCCCGAGTACGGGCACGAGATGGTGCGCGGCATCGGCTTCCTCGGCGAGGCCCGCTCCGCGATCCTGCACCACCACGAGCGCGTCGACGGCTCCGGCTATCCGTACGGGCTGACCGGTGAGCAGATCCCGGTACTGGCCCGGGTGGTGGCCGTGGCCGATGCCTTCGACGCGATGACCTCGACCCGCTCGTACAGCCGGGCCCGGCCGGTGCCGGTCGCCCTGGCGGAGCTGGAACGCTGTGCGGGGGCGCAGTTCGACCCGTCGATGGTGCGGGCGCTGGTCGACGCGATCGGCCGGACCGGCTGGCACCCGGTGGTGACCTCGGACGAGGACCTCCAGGTGGTCCCGGCGAGTGCCGCGGTGGGGCCGGTGCCGGGGCCCTCGGTCCTGGTCGGGATGCCGGACCAGGGCTCCCGTCCGGTCGCAGCGGCCCCGCCGCCGGACAGGGTCCCCGCGGTGCCCGGCCCCGCCGGCGGGGCCGGGCCGGACGCGGCCGGTGCCGGGGCGGGCGGATGAGGGCCCCGGTCGCGTGGACCGTGCGGGGAGCCGCCGGGGTGCTCATCGGCGCCGCGCTCGGCCACACCCTGTGGAACGGCCTCGCCGAGCCCGGCGCCGCCCTGGCCTTCGCCACCCTGATCACCGTCGGGGAGCTCGCCCGCCGGGACCCCCTCGGCCGCCACCCCGCACCGCTCGGCTCCGCCGGAGCCCTCGCCTACGCCCTGCTCGGCCAGAACGCCGGGCAGCCCACCCACCACGGGGTGCTCCAGACCGTCGCGGTCGTCGTCGCGGCCGTCCTCGCCGGGATCGTCCCGCACATCGCCCGCGGCCGCGGACCCGCCCTCGACCACCTGTCCCGCCGGGTGCTCACGGTCGCCTTCGCCGCCGCCTGTTTCCAGCCGCTCTACAACTCGGGCCGGCTGGAGCAGTGGGTCGGCCAGGGCCCGTACCTCGTCGGCTACCTGCTCTCCCTCCTCGGCCTCACCGCCCTGTGCGACGCCGTGCTCGCCGCCGCCCTCGCCGGGGCCCGGACCGGGCGGCCGTACGGCCCGCTGCTGCACGACGAACTGCGCGCCCAGCTCGGCGTCGGCTCGGCGATCTGCGCCACCGGGGTCGTGATGGCCCTCGGCGCGGCCGTCGCGGGCCTGTGGGCCGTCACCGTCTTCAGCGGGCCCCTGCTGTTGACCCAGCTGTCCTTCCACCGGATCACCGCGATCCGCACCACCTACCGCCAGACCATCACCTCCCTCGCCCGCGCCACCGAGATCGCCGGCTGCACCAGGCCGGGCCACTCCCGCAGGGTGGCCGCCCTGAGCTGCGCCGTCGGCCGGGAGCTGGGCCTGTCGGAGCGGGAGCTCACGGTGCTGGAGTACGCGGCCCTGATGCACGACATCGGGCAGCTCTCCCTCGTCGACCCGGTCCCGGACGGGGCCACGGCCGGGCTGCCCGACGGGGAGGCCCGCCGGATCGCCGAGCTGGGCGGGGAGGTGGCCCGGCAGACCGGGGTGCCCGCCGAGGTCGCCGTGGTGGTGGAGCGCCAGGCGGATCCGTACCGCGAGCAGCCCACGGCGGCCCGGATCGTGCGTACGGTGAACGCGTACGACGATCTGGTCGGCGGGAGCCGTCACCCGGGCGGCTCACTGGCCGCCCTGGAGCGGCTCCGCCTGGGCACCGGCCACGATTACCAGCCGGAGGTCGTGGAGTGCCTGGCAAGGGTTCTGGCCAGGGGCGGACGTGGCAGAGTGGTGCCCGTCCCACCTGGGTAACCCATGGGTAATGAGCGGCCGTCCGAGTGGGCATGGTTGGATGCCAGTAAGAGGGACCGTAGGAGTGTCCGCAAGGCTGCACCGTTGTCCCCCAGCAACCGCTGGGAGGTGCCCCCAGGCAGGCGGGAATCGTGAGGATCTTCGGGAAGGTACGGCATCGGCCCTCCGCCTCGTGGCGGCAGGCCACCGACCGCGCGTTCACGCTGATCGGCGACGGGCGGTACGAGGACGCGGGCGCGCTCCTGACCAGAGCGGCGGACCTGGAGCCCTGGCTGTCCGAGTCCTGGTTCAATCTGGCGCTGCTCCACAAGTTCCGGCACGACTGGGAGCAGGCGCGGGCCGCCGGGTTGCGCGCCGTGGCCCTGCTGGACCGTGAGACGGGCGCCCCGGACTGGTGGAACGTGGGGATCGCCGCCACCGCGCTGCAGGACTGGCCGCTGGCCCGGCGGGCCTGGCAGGCGTACGGGCTGAAGGTGCCCGGGGACGCGGCCGGGGCGGGCGAGCCGGTCGGGATGGAGCTCGGCAGCGCCGCCGTGCGGCTCTCGCCCGAGGGCGAGGCCGAGGTGGTGTGGGGCCGCCGGCTGGACCCGGCCCGGCTGGAGGTCCTGTCGATCCCGCTGCCCTCCTCGGGGCGGCGCTGGGGCGAGGTCGTGCTCCACGACGGGGTTCCGCACGGCGAGCGGGTGACCGCCGCCGGGCCCTCGTACCCCGTGTTCGACGAGATCGAGCTGTGGGCGCCGTCCCCGGTGCCGACCTGGGTGGTGCTGCTGGAGGCGGCCACCGAGGCGGACCGCGACGCGCTGGAGCAGCTGGCTTCGGACGCCGGATTCGCCGCCGAGGACTGGTCCTCGTCGGTGCGGCTGCTGTGCCGGACCTGCTCGGAGAGCGAAATGCCGAGCGACGAGGGCGACGGCGAGCAGCACCTCGATCCGCACGACCACAGCGAGCCGGGCCACCCCGGACCGCTCGGGCACCGTACGGCCGGCTCCGGCTCCCTGTGGGTCCCCGAGCGCGAGTGCGGCATCGCGGCACCGGCCGGTCTGGTGCGCGGACTGCTCGACGGCTGGGTCGCGGACAGTCCGGGCACCAGGGAGTGGCGGGATCTCGAAGAAGTCTGCTGACCCGGGGCCGTAGGCTGTACGGGCACATCGGTGGCCACCACGACCATCGGTGACCGGGACTTACGGAAGGCGTACGGCGGACATGGCGCAGCAGGAGAACGAGGTTGTCGAGAGCGTGAACGACGGGTACGTCGTGGACACCGAGGACTGTGAGGCGCGCGAGCTCGCCCACCGTCAGCGCGGTACGGCCCGTCCGATCACGGTGGTCGGCAACCCGGTCCTGCACCGGGAGTGCAAGGACGTCACCGAGTTCGGCGACGAGCTGGCGCAGCTGATCGACGACATGTTCGCCAGCCAGAAGGCCGCCGAGGGCGTGGGCCTGGCCGCGAACCAGATCGGCGTGGACGCCAAGGTCTTCGTCTACGACTGCCCGGACGACGACGGCAAGCGGCACACCGGTGTCGTCGTCAACCCGAAGCTGATCGAGCTGCCGGCCGGCGCGCGGGTGCTGGACGACTCGAACGAGGGCTGCCTGTCGGTCCCGACCGCGTACGCCTCGCTGGCCCGCCCGGACTACGCCGAGGTCGAGGGCCAGGACGCGCAGGGCAACCCGATCAAGGTGCGCGGCACCGGCTACTTCGCCCGCTGCCTGCAGCACGAGACCGACCACCTGTACGGCTACCTCTACATCGACCGCCTCTCCAAGCGCGACCGCAAGGACGCCCTGCGGCAGATGGAAGAGGGCACCCCGCGCTACGAGACCGTCCCCAACGCCTGATCCGCCCAGGTCCTGTCGTCAAAGTGGCGTCGGTAACGCCGCGTGCTCGGGCGCCCCGAGAACCTGGGGGTCCCCCCGGACGGAGTCTGGGGGATCGGGTGCGGTGCCGGGCGTCGCGGGTCCGACGGGACTTTGACGACGGGGCCCAAGACGGCCCGGGCCGTCCTAGGCGGCCTGCGGGCCCCGGAAAGCGCGCCGGAACGAGTTCGGGGTGGTGCCCAGGGTCCGCAGGAAGTGGTGGCGCAGGGCGGCCGCGTTGCCGAATCCGCAGCGGCCGGCGATCGCGTCCACCGTCTCGCCGGTCGACTCCAGCAGTTCCTGCGCCAGCAGGACCCGCTGGCGCAGCACCCACTTGTACGGGGTGGTGCCGGTCTCCTGGAGGAAGCGGCGGGCGAAGGTCCGCGGGGACATGTGCGCGCGCTCCGCGAGCTGCTCGACGGTGATCTCCTCGCCCAGGTGGCGGGCCATCCACTCGATCACCTCGCCCACCGTGTCACAGGCCGTGCGCGGCAACGGTCGCTGGATGAACTGGGCCTGCCCGCCGTCCCGGTGCGGCGGTACGACCATCCTGCGCGCGATGATGTTGGCCACCTCGGCCCCGTGTTCCTGGCGGACCACGTGCAGGCACGCGTCGATGCCGGAGGCCGTGCCGGCGGCCGTGATCACCGCGCCCTCGTCCACGTAGAGCACGTCCGGGTCGACGACGGCCCGCGGGAAGCGGCGGGTCAGGGCCGCGGCGTGCATCCAGTGCGTGGTGCACCGGCGGCCGTCCAGCAGCCCGGCGGCGCCGAGGATGTAGGCCCCGCTGCACACGCTGAGGACCCGCGCGCCCCGGTCCACGGCCCGGCGCAGGGCCGCCAGCAGGGGCTCGGGGTAGATGCGCACGCCGGCGTCACTGGCGGCCGGTAGACAGACGAGGTCGGCCTCCTCCAGCCGCTCCAGCCCGTGCGCAGGGGTGATGCCGAAGGCGCCCCCGCCCACGCTCAGGGGGCCCTCCTCCGCCGCGCACACGGCGAAGTCGTACACCGGTACGCCCATGTCACTGCGATCGATTCCGAACACCTCGCAGAAGATCCCCAGCTCGAAGGGGGCGACTCCGTCGACGAGGGCCACGGCCACGTTGGTCAGCATGACCCCAGTGTGGCAGTAATTCGGTCTTCTATGACAGTACTGCCACTGTCGATCATGGGCGATCAGGCGGACAGTAGAGCTATGAACACCTTCGTGAACTACCTCGCCGTCCTCGCCATCGCCGCCCTCCTGCTCGGGCCCAGCCTGTACGGGATCCTGCGCGACCGGCGGATCGACCAGCAGCTGCGGGCCGTCGCGACCCGGCTCGTGTGGCTCCCCCGCCAGCGTGCGGGCGGCCTCCCGCCCACCCCGCGCCGGCGTACGTTCCGTCCCTCCGCCCGGCGGTACTGGGGCCCCATCGCCCACTGAACACCGGGGAACGCGAGAAGCCGGGACACGGAAACTCCCGCATCCCGGCTCCCCGGTCACTCCCCGGAACTCCTCGGAGTACGTGACGTACTAGAAGTCCTCGTCCAGGTCCACGGTGCCCTCGACCGCGACCTGGTAGGCCGACGGACGGCGCTCGAAGAAGTTCGTCAGCTCCTGCACGCCCTGCAGCTCCATGAAGGAGAACGGGTTCTGCGAGCCGTACACCGGCGGGAAGCCCAGACGGACCAGGCGCTGGTCCGCGACGCACTCCAGATACTCGCGCATCGACTCGGTGTTCATGCCCGGCAGGCCGTCACCGCACAGGTCGCGGCCGAACTGCAGCTCCGCCTCCACGGCCTCCTTGAGCATGTCGGTGACCTGCTGCTGGAGGGCGTCGTCGAAGAGCTCCGGCTCCTCCTTGCGGACCGTGTCCACGACCTCGAAGGCGAAGTTCATGTGCATGGTCTCGTCGCGGAAGACCCAGTTGGTGCCGGTGGCCAGGCCGTGCAGCAGACCGCGCGAGCGGAACCAGTACACGTAGGCGAAGGCGCCGTAGAAGAACAGGCCCTCGATGCACGCCGCGAAGCAGATCAGGTTCAGCAGGAAGCGGCGGCGGTCGGCGGCCGTCTCCAGCCGGTCGATCTTCTCGACCGAGTCCATCCACTTGAAGCAGAACTGCGCCTTCTCGCGGATGGAGGGGATCTCCTCGACCGCGTCGAAGGCGGCCGCCCGGTCGTCCGGGTCGGGCAGGTAGGTGTCGAGCAGCGTCAGGTAGAACTGGACGTGCACGGCCTCCTCGAACAGCTGGCGCGACAGGTACAGGCGCGCCTCCGGGGAGTTGATGTGCTTGTAGAGCGTCAGCACCAGGTTGTTCGAGACGATCGAGTCGCCCGTCGCGAAGAACGCGACCAGTCGGCCGATCATGTGCTGCTCGGACGGCGTCAGCTTCGCGAGGTCCGCGACGTCCGAGTGGAGGTCGACCTCCTCGACGGTCCAGGTGTTCTTGATCGCGTCCCGGTAGCGCTCGTAGAAGTCGGGGTAGCGCATCGGGCGGAGCGTGAGCTCGAAGCCCGGGTCCAGGAGGTTCTTGTTGTCGTTGGAGCTCATTACTGGCAGGCCTCGCAGGACTCGGGGTTCTCAAGGGAGCAGGCCAGCGCCTCGGCGTCGGCGACCGCCTGCGGCAGCTCGACGGGGGTGGCCGCCTGCGCGGCACGGGCGATCTTCGTCGCCGGGCGCGAGCGCAGGTAGTAGGTGGTCTTCAGACCCTGCTTCCAGGCGTACGCGTACATCGAGCTGAGCTTGCCGATGGTGGGCGTCTCCAGGAACAGGTTCAGCGACTGCGACTGGTCCAGGAACGGCGTACGGGCGGCCGCCATGTCGATCAGACCGCGCTGCGGGATCTCCCACGCCGTGCGGTACAGCTCGCGGACCTCGGCCGGGATCCAGCCGAAGCCCTGGACCGAGCCGGAGGAGTCGCGCAGCGCCTCGCGGGTCTGGGCGTCCCACACGCCGAGCTGCTTCAGCTCCTCCACCAGGTAGCCGTTCACCTGGAGGAACTCACCGCTGAGCGTCTCGCGCTTGAAGAGGTTGGAGACCTGCGGCTCGATGCACTCGTACACGCCGGCGATCGAGGCGATCGTGGCCGTCGGGGCGATGGCGAGGAGCAGGGAGTTGCGCATGCCGGTCTCGGCGACGCGGGTGCGCAGCGCGTCCCAGCGCTCCGGCCAGTTCAGCTCGACGTCGTAGTGGTCCGGGTGCAGGACGCCGCGGGCGGTACGGGTCTGCTCCCAGGCCGGGAGCGGGCCGCTGCGCTCGGCGAGGTCGCAGGAGGCCTCGTAGGCGGCCAGCATGATGCGCTCGGAGAGCTTGGTGGACAGGGCCTTCGCCTCGGGGGAGTCGAAGGGCAGCTTCAGCTTGAAGAAGACGTCCTGGAGACCCATCGCGCCCAGGCCCACCGGGCGCCAGCGGGCGTTGGAGCGGCCGGCCTGCTCGGTCGGGTAGAAGTTGATGTCCACCACGCGGTCGAGGAAGGTGACGGCGGTGCGGACGGTCTCGTCGATCCGCTCCCAGTCGATCTCGCCGTCCACGACGAAGGCGCCCAGGTTGACCGAGCCGAGGTTGCAGACGGCCGTCTCGCCGTCGTTGGTGACCTCGATGATCTCGGTGCACAGGTTCGAGGAGTGCACGACGGTGCCCGGCTCGGCGGTCTGGTTCGCCGTGCGGTTGGAGGCGTCCTTGAACGTCATCCAGCCCTGGCCGGTCTGCGCGAGGGTGCGCATCATCCGGCCGTACAGGTCGCGGGCGGGCATGGTCTTGCGGGCCAGGCCGTCCGCCTCGGCCTTGCGGTAGGCGGCGTCGAAGTCGTCGCCCCACAGGTCGACCAGCTCGGGCACGTCGGCCGGGGAGAACAGCGACCAGTCGGCGTCGGCGTTCACGCGGCGCATGAACTCGTCCGGCACCCAGTGGGCGAGGTTCAGGTTGTGGGTGCGGCGCTGGTCCTCACCGGTGTTGTCGCGGAGCTCCAGGAACTCCTCGATGTCCGCGTGCCAGGTCTCCAGGTAGACGGCGGCGGCGCCCTTGCGGCGGCCACCCTGGTTCACGGCGGCGACGGAGGCGTCGAGGGTCTTCAGGAACGGCACGATGCCGTTGGAGTGGCCGTTGGTGCCGCGGATCAGCGAACCGCGGGCGCGGATGCGGGAGTACGAGAGGCCGATGCCGCCGGCGTGCTTGGAGAGGCGGGCGACCTGGTGGTAGCGGTCGTAGATCGAGTCGAGCTCGTCCAGCGGGGAGTCCAGCAGGTAGCAGGAGGACATCTGCGGGTGCCGGGTGCCGGAGTTGAAGAGCGTGGGGGAGGACGGCAGGTAGTCCAGCCGGCTCATCAGCCGGTACAGGGAGGCCACTTCCTCCACGGCCTGGACGCTCTCGTCGGCGGCCAGGCCGCAGGCCACGCGCAGCATGAAGTACTGCGGGGTCTCGATGACCTGACGGGTGATCGGGTGGCGCAGCAGGTAGCGGCTGTGCAGGGTGCGCAGGCCGAAGAAGCCGAAGCGGTCGTCGGCGCCCTCGGCGAGGGTCAGCTCGACCAGCGAGTCGAGCCGGGCCGCGTGGGTGCGGACGAACTCGGCCGTGCGGTCGGCGATGAGGCCCTCGCGGTGGCCGACCTCGACGGAGGCCGAGAAGGAGGTGGAGCCCTGGCTCGCGGCCTCGTCGCGCACGGCCAGCGTCAGCAGGCGGGCAGCGAGCCGGGAGTAGGCCGGGTCCTCGGAGATCAGACCGGCGGCGGCCTCCGTGGCCAAGCCGCGCAGTTCGGCGTCGTCGGCGGCGGAGCTGCGGCCGCGCAGCGCGGAGGCGGCGACCCGGCCGGGGTCGGTGTCGGGGAGGTCCGCCGTAAGTTCGGTGAGGGTACGCAGCAGCGTGGCCCCCGGGCCCTCGGTGTTGTCGCCAGAAGTGGACTCGGCGCGCGGTGCGGAAGGCGCGATGGTCACGGCGGGAGCTCTCCCTCGCTCGGCCCGGTCATCGGCGAGGCGGGGCGCGAGCGGGCGCACGCGGGCGCGACGAAAACGCGTACCCCGCATGGCATCCACCGGCCCAACCGCGAGGCCCGGACGAATCGGCACCCGGTTCGGTCGAGCCGGGCGCGCTGTCGGCAGGTCATCGGACTTGGCGTCCGGTAGCCGGACACTTCATACCGTTGCGGGACAGTTCCGGATTCGCACCGGATTCCCCTGCGGCGACAGCAGGCATGAGCATACATGTGGGGGCGGCCCTGTGCGGTAACCCCCACATGTAGTGTCGGCGTGGCTACAGCTTGAGCCGGTAAGTGAGGAGTGTCAGGCCCTCGATCGGCGCCCAATCCCGCTCCGGAGTGCGTACGAAGCCCAGGCGCGCGTAGATCCGATGGGCCCCGGCCATGCTGCGCTGGGTGGACAGGACCAGGCCGGTCACGCCCTCCACGGCCCGCGCCCGCTCGATGCAGGCCCGCACCAGGGCCTCGCCGGCGCCCTGGCCGCGCGCCTCGTGGGCCACCGCGAGCATCCGGAACTCCGCCTCGTCGGGGGCCGCGACGTCGGCGAGCGGACTGCCCGGAGCGGCGAAGGTCACACCGCCGAGCAGCGATCCGTCCCGCTCGGCGACGAGCACCTCGGCCCGGGCGGCCCGGCCGGCCACGTCGCGCAGCACGTTCAGGTAGGCGTCGTCCTCGTTGAAGTCCAGATGTCCGTCGGCGAGGTAGGCCTGCGCCGTGATCTCGCCCAGCTCCGCGTAATCGGCGGGCAGCGCCGTTCTGATCACCATCTCCATGCGGTCGAGTGTGCAGGACGCCTGGCGGCGGGCGGCGCTATCGTCGGAGACAGCACCGTCGAGGAAGGTGAGCGAGGCATGACCGTGATGACTGACCGCCCCCACATGCTGACCGAGGAGTTCGAGACCCTCGCGCGTATAGGCGCCAGAGAAGTGGAGGGGCTGCGGTTGGAATTCATCGACGGGAAGCTGGGGGTCAAGGCAGTGCCGGACGGGGACCACGGACTGATCATCGAGTGGCTCTTGCGTATCTGCATCCAGCACCGGCCCGACCTGTTCCTTTACGGCGAGCAGGGATTGAGAGTGCAGCAGTATCGCGAAGGGCGCGCCAGGCCTGATGGCGTTCTGGCGCCGAGTGGTTTTATGAAGGCGCAAGGCGAATGGGTCGCCCCGGACCCTGTCCTGATGGTCGTCGAGATCACCTCCTACGATTCCGACACCGACCGGCGCGACCGCGTCGAGAAGCCTCGGGCTTTCGCCGAGACCGGCATTCCGATCTACCTCTTGATCGACAGGGACAGCTGTGAGGTCTCTGTCCACAGCGAGCCGGACGGGCGGCGGTACGAGACAGTCCGCACCGTTCCCTTCGGCAAGGACGTTCATCTCCCCGACCCCGTCGGTATCACCCTTCAGACCGAGCCCCTCAAGGATTGGGTGCGCTGAGGAGCGCAGAAGGGCCCCGCCGCGGGATGCGGCGGGGCCCTTCGTATCGCTCAGCAGCAGCGGAAGCCCTCGCGGGGGTCCGCCTCGCGGGCGTCCGTACGGGCGCGTTCGAAGGCGCGGCGGGTGAGGACCTCCGCGTCCGGGTCGTGGGAGCGGGCGTGGGCCACGTACCGGTCGTACGCGGCCTCCCCGGAGAACTCCCGCACGTAGAACCGGGCCTTGGCCAGAGCGCTCCGTACGGTGCTCACGCCACCGGCTCCTTGACGTGTCCGCCGCCCGCCTGGGGGCCCGCCGCGGCGAGCTCCGCGCGTTCCTCGGCGGTCGCGATCAGGCCGGCCGGGGCGACGATCTTCGACTTGGTCCACGGGGTCTCGGAGAGGACCGCCGACCCCGGGTCGCGGACGGCCTTGAGGCAGGTCCGGGCCGCGTCCGCGAGGACGACGATGATCAGGAGGGCGAAGAAGGCGCACAGCACGCCGTCGACCGTGGCGTTGGTGACCACGGTGTGCATGTCGTCCATGTTCTTGGCGGGCGCCAGCACCTTGTCGGCGTCGATTCCGGCCTGGTACTTGTCGCGCTGGGCGAAGAAGCCGACCTTCACGTCCTCGGAGAAGATCTTCTGGTAGCTCGCGGTGAGGGTCACCGTGGCGTCCCAGACCAGCGGAACACCCGTCACCCAGGCCCACTTGAGCCGGCCGGACTTGACCAGCAGCGTGGTGCAGACGGCCAGCGCGACCGCGGCGAGCAGCTGGTTGGCGATGCCGAAGAGCGGGAAGAGCTGGTTGATGCCGCCGAGCGGGTCCTTGATGCCGACCCACAGGAAGTAGCCCCAGCCGCCGACGACGATCGCGCTCGCGAACCACACGCCGGGCTTCCAGCTGACGTCCTTGAAGGACTTGTGCACGTTGCCGAGGGTGTCCTGGAGCATGAACCGGCCCACGCGGGTGCCCGCGTCGAGCGTCGTCAGGATGAAGAGCGCCTCGAACATGATGGCGAAGTGGTACCAGAAGGCCTTCATGCCGGCGCCGCCGACCACGGCGGAGAAGATCTCCGACATTCCGAGTGCGAAGGTCGGCGCGCCGCCCGTGCGCGAGAGCAGACTGGCTTCCTCGACGTCCTTGGCGGCCTGGGCGAGCGCCTCGGGGGAGATCGCGAAGCCGAAGTTGGTCACCGCCTGGGAGGCGGACTCGACCGTGGTGCCGATGATCCCGGGAGGGGAGTTGACCGCGAAGAAGAGGCCGGGCTCGATGATGCAGGCCGCGATGATCGCCATGACGGCGACGAACGACTCGGTCAGCATGGCGCCGTAGCCGATCATGCGGACCTGGGTCTCCTTCTGGATCATCTTCGGGGTGGTTCCCGAGGAGACCAGGGCGTGGAAGCCGGAGAGGGCGCCACAGGCGATGGTGATGAAGACGAAGGGGAACATCGACCCGGCGAAGACCGGTCCGTCGCCGCTCGCCGCGAAGTCGGTGACCGAGGGCATCTTCAGGGTGGGCATCGCGATGACCACGCCGAGCGCGAGGAGCGCGATCGTGCCGACCTTCATGAAGGTGGAGAGGTAGTCGCGGGGCGCGAGCAGCATCCACACCGGCAGCACCGACGCCAGGAAGCCGTAGACCACCATCCAGATGACCAGCGTCTCCTTCTCCAGGGTGAAGGTGCTGGCGAAGGAGGACTCGGCGACCCAGCCGCCCGCGACGATGGCGAGCAGCAGCAGTGCGACGCCGATGACGGAGACCTCGGTGACCCGGCCGGGCCGCAGCACGCGCAGGTAGAAGCCCATGAAGACGGCGATCGGGATGGTCATGCCGATGGAGAAGACGCCCCAGGGCGAGTGCGCCAGGGCGTTGACGATGACCAGGGCCAGCACCGCCAGCAGGATGATCATGATGGCGAACACGGCGACCAGGGCGGCGGCCCCGCCGACGGGTCCGATCTCGTCCCGGGCCATCTGGCCGAGCGAACGTCCGTCGCGGCGGGTGGAGAAGAACAGCGTGACCATGTCCTGGACGGCCCCGGCGAAGATGACGCCGGCGACGATCCAGATGGTGCCCGGCAGATAGCCCATCTGCGCGGCGAGCACGGGGCCGACGAGCGGGCCGGCGCCGGCCACGGCCGCGAAGTGGTGGCCGAAGAGCACCCGGCGGTCGGTCGGGTGGAAGTCAACACCGTTGTCAAGGCGTTCGGCGGGCGTGGCCCGGGTGGCGTCCACCTTCAGTACGCGGTCCGCGATGAAGCGCGCGTAGAAGCGGTAGGCGATCGCGTACGAGCCCAGTGCGGCCGCGAGCAGCCAGGCGGCGGAGATCTCCTCGCCGCGCGAGAGCGCGAGTACGCCCCAGCCGATGGCGCCGACGAGTCCGACGAGCACCCACGCGGCGACGGACTTGGGGGAGGGCGAGCCCGGCGTGCTTCCCGGACTCGCCGCGTCCCGTTCTGTCCCTGTTGCTTCCGGTTCAGGCATGACCTCGTCCCCTCGTCGATCATCTGCGTAAGCGCAGGGAATCTACGGGGGATTGCCCGCTGAGCGTAAGACCCCGTCCGTATTCCGGTATGTGAAGGAATTCGGTACGTGGAGCCCGACGGGCGAGGTCAGACGGCCGGGCGCTTGAGCCGGGCGACGAACTTGTACCGGTCGCCGCGGTACACCGACCGCACCCACTCCACCGGTTCGCCGTCGGCGTCCAGGGAGTGCCGGGAGAGCATCAGCATCGGCAGTCCGACGTCGGTGCCGAGCAGGCCGGCCTCGCGCGGGGTGGCCAGTGAGGTCTCGATGGTCTCCTCGGCCTCGGCCAGGTGCACGTCGTACACCTCGGCGAGCGCGGTGTAGAGGGAGGTGTACTTGGCCAGCGACCGGCGCAGTGCGGGGAAGCGCTTGGCCGAGAGGTGGGTGGTCTCGATGGCCATCGGCTCACCGCTGGCCAGGCGCAGCCGCTCGATGCGCAGCACCCGTCCGCCGGTGGTGATCTTGAGCAGCCCGGCGAGGGTGTCGTCGGCCGTCACGTAGCCGATGTCGAGGAGCTGGGACGTCGGTTCCAGACCCTGGGCCCGCATGTCCTCCGTGTACGAGGTCAGTTGCAGGGCCTGGGAGACCTTGGGCTTGGCGACGAAGGTGCCCTTGCCCTGGATCCGCTCCAGTCGCCCCTCTACGACCAGTTCCTGGAGGGCTTGGCGGACGGTGGTCCGCGAGGTGTCGAACTCGGCCGCGAGCGTGCGCTCGGGCGGCACCGGCGTGCCGGGCGGCAGCGTCTCGGTCATGTCGAGCAAGTGCCGCTTGAGTCGGTAGTACTTGGGCACACGCGCCGTGCGAGTGGCTGCCCCGCCTTCCGGCTCCGTGGTCGCCCCTTCGGTGGCCATCGCCGCCCGCCTTCCCGACTCCAGTTTCGCTGCCGTCACCGGCTCCTCCGATATGTGCGGTCACATCGTGACACGTAAGGGGGGACGGGCCTTCTCTCTCCCCAGGTGTCGGTCCGATAACGGACCGGGCACCCGCTCATTAGACCCTTGACACCCCTAAAGGTCTAGGCCAAGCTCCAGCTACTGGTCTAAACCAATATGGATCAGATCCCGGCCCCACGGCAGTACTTCGCGTATGTCACCGCGGCGGGCAAGGGAAGTGCAGGCAGGCATCCCTGAGGAGGGTGGCGTGAAGCGCAAGCTCATCGCGGCGGTTGGAGTCGCGGGCATGGTTATCGGCCTCGCGGCTTGTGGGAACGGGGACGACGACAAGGCCAAGGCCGATGCGGGTCCCAAGGAGATCACCGTCTGGGTCATGGACGGCTCCGCGCCGAAGGCCTGGATCGAAGAGGTCAACAAGGAGTTCTCGGCCAAGCACCCCGGTGTGACGGTCAAGGTCGAGGAGCAGAAGTGGACCGGCATCCAGGAGAAGGTCACCACGGCCCTCTCCGAGAACAACCCTCCGGACGTTCTTGAGCTCGGCAACACCCAGACCGCGGGCTACGCGGTCACCGGCGGTCTCGCCGACCTGACGAAGGACAAGGCCCAGCTCGGCGCCGACGCCTGGCAGAAGAGCATGCTCGCCTCGGCCGAGGTCGAGGGCAAGCTCTACTCCGCCCCGTGGTACGCCGCCAACCGCGTCGTCATCTACGACAAGAAGGCCTTCGCGAAGGCCGGCGTCACCCCGCCCACCACCCGCGACGAGTGGGTCGCCGGCCTGGAGAAGCTGAAGGCGGCCGACCCGGCCTCGCAGCCGATCTACCTGCCCGGCCAGAGCTGGTACGTCCTCGCGGGCCTGATCTGGGACGAGGGCGGCGACCTCGCCGTCAAGGACGGCAGCAAGTGGAAGGGTGGACTGGGCACCCCGCAGGCCGCCTCCGCCATGGACTTCTACAAGAAGCTCCAGTCCTTCTCCACCGCCCCCAAGGACAAGGACGAGGCCACCCCGCAGCAGTCCACCGACATCGTTCCCAAGGGCGGCGTCGCCTCCTGGATCGGTCTCGGCTGGGAGGCCGGTGGCGCCGAGAAGGCCCTGAAGGACGCGGGCAAGGAAGCCGACTTCGGCTACTTCCCGATCCCGGGCAAGACCGCCGACAAGTCCGGCACCGTCTTCCTCGGCGGCTCGAACCTCGCCATCGCCGAGCGCTCCAAGAACAAGGAGCTCGCCAAGGAGTGGCTGGCGCTGGCCGCCGGCAAGGAGCAGATGACCAAGTACGCCGCCGAGACCAAGGGCGCGCTGCTCCCGAACCAGGCCGGTGCCAACTTCACCCCCGCCGCGGGCTCCTTCGCCGAGGCCATGGGCAAGGCCGGCGCCAACGGCAAGATCACCCCGGTCACCGCGGGCTGGGCGAACGTCGAGACCGAGCCGAACCCCATCAAGGAGTTCATGACCAAGGTCCTGAAGGGTGAGGACGCCGCCAAGGCGGGCGCGGACGCGGACGCGGAGATCGCGAAGCGCATCAACAAGTAGTCCCGCCGCGCAGTACCCGCACGACCCAGCAGTGCAGTGTGAACGCACCGGGGCGTGCGGCAGGTGCCCGGACACCCGCCGCGCCCCCGGTCGCGCATTTGACTCCACAGTCAACCGCGAGGAAGCCAAGCCATGACCGTGCACTCCCAGGGAGCGGTGACCAGCGCTCCACAGGACGCACCACCGAAGTCCGCCGGACGGCCCGAGACGCCGGCCCCAGCAACCGGCGCCAGCCATACGCCGCCTCGCGGAGGCAGAAAGTCGCTCCCCTCGGGGTGGCTGCCCTATCTGCTGGTCGCGCCCGCGGTGCTCGCCCTCGCGACGCTCCTGCTGTACCCGCTGATCAAGAACGTGATCCTGTCCCTCCAGGACATCAACAAGATCGAGTTCATCCAGCGGAAGTACCCCTTCGCGGGACTCGACAACTACACCGAGCTGCTCGGTGACGCGAACTTCTGGACCGTCGTCGTCCGCAGCTTCGGCTTCACCCTGGCCAACGTCGCGCTGATCATGGTGTTGGGAAGCCTCATCGGCATCCTGCTGAACAAGCTCGGCACGAAGATGCGACTGGTCCTCTCGATGGCCCTGGTGATGGCCTGGGCCATGCCCATCGTCGCCTCGGTACAGGTCTTCCGCTGGCTGTTCGACGAGCAGTTCGGCGTCATGAACTGGGTCATGCGCACCGCCGGCTTCTCCGGCTACGAGCAGCACAACTGGATGGAGACCGGCCTCTCCACCATGGTGATCGTCACGATCCTGGTGGTCTGGGGCTCCATCCCCTTCGTCGCACTCAACATGTACGCCGGTCTCACCACGGTCGGCGCCGAGCTGTACGAGGCCGCCCGCATGGACGGGGCCAACGGCTGGCAGACCTTCTGGAAGATCGTCTTCCCGAATCTGAAGCCCTTCTTCCTCATCACCACCTTCCTCGAGGTGATCTGGGTGTTCAAGGCCTTCACCCAGGTCTACGCGATGAACAAGGGCGGACCGGACCGCGCCTCCGAGATCCTGCCGGTCTTCGCCTACGTCGAGGGCCAGAGCCAGGCCCACTACGGTCTCGCCGCCGCGATCTCCGTCCTGACGATCGTGATCCTCGTGATCGTCATGTCCGTCTACTTCCGCCTGATCCTGAAGCAGGAGGAGGAGCAGTGAGCACGAGCACGACCACCGCCCCGAAGCCCGCGGCTCCCCAGAGGCCCGCACAACAGCTCCGGACCCGCCGCCCGGTACGCCCCGCAGCCGTGGCCAAGAACCTCGGCGCACTCCTGCTGGCCCTGGTCTTCGTCTTCCCCGTGTACTGGATGTTCTCCTCGGCCCTCAAGCCGGCCGACCAGATGCTCACGAAGGACCCCGTCTTCGTCTTCACGCCGACGACGGACAACTTCGTCAAGGCCACCGGGGTCGAGAACTTCTGGACGTACGTCACCAACAGCGTCCTGGTCACCGTCGGCGCCGTCCTGCTGGCCCTGCTCGTCGCCCTCGCCGCGAGCTTCGCCATCGCCCGAATGAAGTTCAAGGGCCGCAAGGGCCTGGTCCTCACCGTGATGATGGCCCAGATGGCCCCCTGGGAGGTCATGGTCATCGCGATGTACATGATCGCCCGCGACAGCGAGATGCTGAACAGCCTCCCGCTGCTCACCGCGATCTACTTCGTGATGATCCTCCCCTTCACCATCTGGACCCTGCGCGGCTTCATCGCCGCCGTCCCGGTGACCTTGGAGGAGGCGGCCCAGATCGACGGCTGCACGCGCGGCCAGGCCTTCCGCAAGGTGATCTTCCCGCTGCTGGCCCCCGGCCTGATGTCCACCTCGCTCTTCGGCTTCATCACGGCCTGGAACGAGTTCGCCATGGTCCTGATCCTCAACAAGGACAAGAGCGCGCAGACCCTGCCGCTGTGGCTGACCGAGTTCATGTCCGCCTTCGGCAACGACTGGGGCGCCACCATGGCCGCTTCCTCGCTCTTCGCCGTCCCGGTCCTGCTGATCTTCATCTTCCTCCAGCGCAAGGCCGTCGGCGGCATGACCGCCGGCGCCGTGAAGGGATGACGCCGTCATGACTGTCCTTGCGCACCGCACCGATACGCTCACCCGCGACGCCCTCGCCGTCCTCCAGCCCGGCTTCGAGGGCACCACCGCCCCCGCCTGGCTGCTCCGCCGGGTCGGCGAAGGCCTCACCGCCGTCGGCCTGTTCGGCCGCAACATCGCCTCGCCCGAGCAGCTCGCCGCGCTGACCGCGCAGCTGCGCACCGAGCGCGACGACGTCCTGGTCGCCATCGACGAGGAGGGCGGCGACGTCACCCGCCTGGAGGTCCGGGGCGGTTCGTCCTTCCCCGGCAACCTGGCCCTCGGAGCCGTCGACGACACCGACCTCACCCGGGACGTCGCCCGCGAACTGGGTCGGCGCCTCGCCGAGTGCGGGGTCAACCTCAACTGGGCCCCCTCCGCCGACGTCAACTCCAACCCGGACAACCCGGTGATCGGCGTACGGTCCTTCGGCGCCGACACCCACCTCGCCGCCCGGCACACCGCCGCCTACGTCCAGGGCCTCCAGGCCGCCGGAGTGGCCGCGTGCACCAAGCACTTCCCGGGCCACGGCGACACCAACGTCGACTCGCACCACGCCCTGCCGCGCATCGACGTGGACCTGGACACCCTCGCCGCACGGGAACTCGTCCCGTTCAAGGCCGCGATCGAGGCCGGTACCAAGGCCGTGATGAGCGCGCACATCCTGGTGCCCGCCCTCGACCCGACCCGCCCGGCCACGCTCAGCCCGCAGATCCTGACCGGCCTGCTGCGGGGGGAGCTCGGCTACGAGGGCCTCATCGTCACCGACGGCATGGAGATGAACGCCATCGCCGGGACGTACGGGATCGAGCGCGGTTCGGTCCTGGCCATCGCGGCCGGCGCCGACGCCATCTGCGTCGGCGGCGGACTCGCCGACGAAGCCACCGTCCTGCGGCTGCGCGACGCGCTGGTCGCGGCCGTCCGCGAGGGGGCACTGCCCGAGGAGCGCCTCGCCGATGCCGCCGCCCGCGTCCGCGCCCTCGCCGCATGGACCCGCGGAGCCCGGCCGGACGCGCAGCCGGAGGGGAGCCGCGCGTCCGGCATCGGGCTGACCGCCGCCCGCCGCGCCGTGGTCGTCACCGGCTCGGCGAAGCCGCTCACGGAGCCCTACGTCGCCACGCTCGCGCCCGTCGCGAACATCGCGGTGGGGGACGAGACCCCGTGGGGCGTGGCGGCGGAACTCGCCGAGCTGCTCCCGGGCACCGCGGCGGGCGTCTACCCCGAGGGCTCCTCCGCCGGGGACGTCATGGCGGCGGCCGGGGACCGTACCGTCGTCGTGGTGGTCCGTGACGCGCACCGGCACCCGTGGATGACCGAGGTCCTCGACGCGCTGGTCGCTGCGCGGCCGGACACGGTGGTGGTCGAGATGGGCCTGCCGATGGCTGCGCCGCGGGGTGCGGTGTACATCGCCACCCATGGCGCGTCCCGCGTCTGCGGGCGGGCCGCGGCCGAGATCATCGCGGGGGCGTAGCCCTGCGGTTGCCGCTGCGCGGAGCTGCTCCCCGCCCCGCCCTTTCACCGTTTCCCGGGCTCTGCCCGGACCCGCGCCTCAAACGCCGGCGAGGCTGAATCTTCAGCCCGTCCGGCGTCCGGGCAGCGCCCGGAAGGCTCCGCGCAGCGGATGCCCGCACGCGACACGAAGGGCCGGACTCCCTCGGCGGGAGTCCGGCCCTCCTGTCGTGCCCGTGCGGCTAAAGGCCCTGCCAGGCGGGCTTGTTGGCGTAGGTGTGGCGGAAGTAGTCGGCCAGCTTCAGCTTCGAGGCGGCGGCCTCGTCCACGATCACGGTGGCGTGCCGGTGCAGCTGCAGCGCGGAGGCCGGGACCAGCGCGGACAGCGGACCCTCGACGGTCTGCGCGACGGCCTCGGCCTTGCCCTCACCCGTGGCCAGGAGGACCAGGTGGCGGGCGTCGAGGATGGTGCCGATGCCCTGGGTGATGACGTGGTGCGGCACCTGCTCCAGGTCGTCGTCGAAGAAGCGCGCGTTGTCCACGCGGGTCTGCTCCGTCAGCGTCTTGATGCGGGTGCGGGAGGCGAGGGAGGAGCAGGGCTCGTTGAAGCCGATGTGGCCGTCCGTGCCGATGCCGAGCAGCTGGAGGTCGACGCCGCCGGCCTCGGCCAGGGCGCGGTCGTAGGCCTCGCACGCGCTGACGATGTCCTCGGCCGAACCGTCGGGGCCCATGAAGGAGGCCTCGGACAGGCCGAGCGGCTCCACGACCTCGCGGAGCACGACCGCGCGGTAGGACTCGGGGTGCCCGGCCGGCAGGCCGACGTACTCGTCGAGCTGGCAGATCCGGGCCCTGGAGGCGTCGACCTCACCCGCCCCGACCTTGCGCGCGAGGGCCTCGTAGATGGGCAGCGGGGTAGAGCCGGTCGCCACGCCGAGCAGGGCGTCGGGCTTGCGCCGCACCAGGGCGGCCATGGCCTCCGCGATGAGCTCGCCGCCTGCCTTGGCGTCCGGGACGATGACAACTTCCACGCGGGGCCTGCCGATCTGGAGTGGGTGAGGTGGTATAGACCAATCTAGCAGAGGCTGCCGCGCACGGCGGGGGTCTTGCCGCGATCCGTCGCGATGCGGAAGGGGCTGGGAGAGGTCGGGAGGGGAGGGAGAGGGGCGGGAGAACCTTCAACCTTTTGATTGCCCTGTCTACAACTCCGTTCCCCTCTACGGTGGTTTATGTAGGTAAATCATGGTATATGCGATTGGAGTGGTCGTCATGGGCAGGCACACCAGCTACGCCTTCGAGACCTACAGAGCTGTCGCGGATGCCGGTCGCGCCGAGCTGCTCGCCGCGACCACCTCCCCGTTCCAGATCGAGGTGCGGTTCATCGGAGGGCTGACGAGCGGCCAGCGGGACGTCTTCGCCGAGGCGGCCGAGCGCTGGGCCAGGGTCATCGTCGGCGACCTGGAGACCGCGATCGTTCGCGACTTCACCGGCGACGTCGTCATCGACGACCTCTTGATCGATGCCGAAGGAGTGGCGATCGACGGGGTCTTCGGCACGCTCGGGAAGGCGGGGCCGACCCGCTTCCGGCGTGAGACGGCGGTCACCGGAGCGCGCCTGCCCGCCACGGGCGTGATGCGGTTCGACAAGGCCGACCTCGGACAGATGGAGGACGACGGCTCGCTCCTCGACGTCATCACGCACGAGATGGGACACGTGCTGGGGATCGGGACGATCTGGGGCGTCTTCGGTCTGCTGAAGGACTTCCCCGGCCCCAACCCCACCTTCGTAGGTCCCGGCGCCATGAAGGAGTTCGGCGAGCTCATCGGGGTCGGGCAGCCCACTCCCGTACCGGTCGCGAACGTCGGCGGCGCGGGGAGCGCGGGCGGTCACTGGCGGGAGCGGGTCTTCGGCAACGAGCTGATGTCGCCGACCATCGGGGGCCCCGGCAATCCCCTGAGCAGGCTGACCGCGGCGAGCCTCGGTGACCTCGGGTACCAGGTCGACCTCGACGCCGCGGAGCCCTACGAACTCCCCGACCCCTTCGCCATCGCCCTGGCCGGCGGCGCGGAGTCCGTCACGCAGCGGGGCGTCATGCTCCCGACCGTCCCCAGCAGCATCCCCGCCGACCGGCCCTGAAGGGCCCGAGGGCACTGGGGCCGTACACCGCGCCCCAGCGCCCTCGGCGTCGGACGCCCCGACGGTGCCTAGATCAGCGCCAGCTGGAGGCCGCCCGTCGCGTCCAGGTGCTGGCCCGTCACCCAGCGGGAGTCCGGCGAGGCCAGGAAGGCCACCACGTCGGCGACCTCCTGGGCCGTGCCCACCCGGTGGAAGACCGAGCGGGCGGCCAGGTGGGACCGGGTCGCCCCGTCCGCGAGGAGGTCCGCATTGAGGTCGGTCTCGGTGATGCCGGGGCCGACCGAGTTCACAGTGATCCCGCGCGGGGCCAGTTCGGCGGCCAGTGACCGGGTCAGCGCGTTCGCGGCGCCCTTGGCCGTGACCGTGGCCAGGATGGCCGGCAGGGCGATGTCCGGGGTGCCGGTCACGTTCACGATCCGGCCCCCGTCGCGCAGCCGCTCCAGCCCGTACTTGATCACGAAGAACGGCGCCTTGGCGTTGAGCGCGTGCGCCCGGTCGTACATCTCCTCGTCCGTGTCTGCGATCCCCGCGAAGGCCGCCGCCCCGGCGTTGTTGACCAGGATGTCCACGCCCTCGGTGTGGTCGGGATGGGCTGCGTACGCCGCCCAGAGGGCCTTGGCGTCGCCGGGGACGCCGAGCTCCGCCCCGATGGCGAAGGCTCGTCCGCCGGCCGCCCCGATCGCCGCGACGGTCTCCTGCGCCGCTGCCCCGTTGCGCCCGTAGTGCACCGCGACGAGTGCCCCGTCCCGCGCCAACCGCTCGGCCACGGCCCGTCCGATGCCCCGGCTACCGCCGGTGACCAGTGCCGTCTTTCCCTTGAGCACGCCCATGACGCGCCCCCCTCCGGTAATCGCTAGTGGTCGCTACAGAAATGAACGTATCAGATTTCCTAGCGACCGCTATAGAATGCGGGCATGGTGACCGGACAGCGCGGCAGACCCCGTTCCTTCGACCGCGACGCCGCCCTCGACAAGGCGATGCTCGCCTTCTGGGAGCGCGGCTACGAGGCGACCTCCATCTCCGACCTGACCGCCTCGATCGGCATCAGTGCGCCCAGCCTCTACGCGGCCTTCGGTGACAAGCGCAAGCTCTTCGACGAGGTCGTGGTGGTGTACGGCGGCCGGTACGGGGACTTCGCGGGCGTGGCGCTCGCCGAGGAGCCCACCGCCCGGGCGGCCGTCGCCCGCATCCTGCGCGAGGCCGCCGAGGTCTACACCGACCCGGCCCACCCGCGGGGTTGCATGGTGATCAGTGCCGCGATCAACACCACCTCGGACGAGGTGGCGCAGGCGCTGCGCGAGCGCCGCAACGCCAACCTGATGCTGTTCGAGAGCCGGATCCGGGCCGACGTGGCGGCGGGCGTGCTGCCCGCGGACACGGACGCGCGGGCGCTGGCCCGGTACGCCGGAGCGGTGCTCCAGGGGATGTCCCAGCAGTCGCGCGACGGGGCGAGCCGGGAAGAACTGGAGGCGGTGGCGGAGCGGGCCCTGCTGGCCTGGCCCGCGGCCTGACCGGCCGGGGCGCGTTCCGCGGAGGAGTTCCTCTGGGCCACGGTGCAGGACGGGACCCTCGACCCGCCCGGCACCGTAGCCCGGAGTACTTACGGCCGACAGGTGTGCGGTTCCCGACGGCCGGTGGAGGTGCCTGCGCGGTCAGGGCAGAGCGCGCGGCTTACCTCGATCCGTCCTCCTGTGCGGGGAGGGCGGAGGTTCTGAAATCAATTGTGGACTAGACCATTCTGTTCTGTCCATCCAATGACAGGGCCTGGAAACCCGTCACTTCCTCCAACAGTACGCGGCTCGCGCCCCCCTTGGATACTCCTGAGTACCGTCGTGGGAAAGTCATGGCGCATACCCGGGGTACGCTCGCAACGTGCCCTCCATGAACGACCTCGTACGCCAGCACACCGCTCTTGGTGAAACAGACCTGGAGTGGCTCCACCTGCTGGTTTCGGAGTGGCAGCTGCTCTCCGACCTGTCCTTCGCCGACCTCGTCCTGTGGGTTCCGACCCTCGACGGCACGCGGTACGTCTCGGTCGCCCAGATGCGCCCGAACACCGGCCCCACCTCGTACCAGGACGACATGGTCGGCCACCTGGTGCCGCGCGGCCGCCGCCCGCTGCTGGACGCCGCGCTCGACGAGGGCCGGATCGTGCGCGAGGGCGACCCCGAGTGGCGCGAGGAGGTACCGGTCCGCGTCGAGTCGATCCCCGTCCGCCGCGAGGGGCGGGTACTGGGAGTGATCGCGCGCAATACCAATCTGCTCACTGTGCGTACACCGAGCCGACTGGAGCTGACCTACCTCCAGTCCGCCTCCGACCTCGCGCAGATGATCGCGGCGGGCTCCTTCCCGTTCCCCGGCCAGCAGGTCGACATGGACGCCTCCCCGCGGGTCGGGGACGGCCTGATCCGCCTCGACGCCGACGGCGTCGTCACCTACGCCTCGCCGAACGCGCTCTCCGCCTACCACCGGCTCGGCCTCGCCTCCGACCTCGTGGGTCAGCACCTGGGCACCATCACGGCCGAACTCGCCCCCTCCCGCGGACCGGTGGACGAGGCCCTGGTCAAGCTCGCCAGCGGCTGGGCCCCGCGGGAGACCGAGGTCGACGGCAACGGCGGGGTCATCCAGCTCCGCGCCATCCCGCTCAAGCCGAAGGGCACCCGGATCGGCTCCCTGGTGCTGTGCCGTGACGTCACGGAACTGCGTCGTCGCGAACGTGAATTGATCACCAAGGACGCGACCATCCGGGAGATCCACCACCGGGTGAAGAACAACCTCCAGACCGTGGCCGCACTGTTGCGGCTCCAGTCCCGCCGGATGGATTCGCCGCAGGGCCGCGAGGCGTTGAACGAGGCCGTGCGCCGTGTCGGATCGATCGCGATCGTGCACGAGACGCTGTCTCAGAACCTCGACGAGCGGGTCGAGTTCGACGAGATCGCCGACCGCGTCATCGCGATGGTCTCGGAGATCTCACCGGGGAAGGTCGACTGCCGGCGCACCGGCAGGTTCGGGATCCTGGACGCGGAGGTCGCCACTCCGCTGTCGATGGTGCTGACGGAGATCTTGCAGAACGCCCTGGAGCACGCCTTCACCCAGGGGGAGGGGGGCACCGTGGAGGTGGCCGCGATCCGCACCGGAACCGGTCGCACCGATGGCCGGCTGCTGATCACCGTGCTCGACGACGGCAGCGGTCTGCCCGAGGGATTCGACCCCCAGCGCGCCGGCAATCTCGGGCTGCAGATCGTACGGACCCTCGTGGAGGGGGAGCTCGGCGGCACGTTCGACATGCTCCGGGCCGAACCGCGCGGCACCAAGGTCGTCCTCGACATCCCGTCCAGCCCGCAGAAGTAGCAGCCGGGCCGTGACTCAGCGTGACGGCCCGCCCTCCTCACCCGGTCGACCGGAACCGGGTCCCGAACAGCACTGAGCCCCGGACCGAATGATTCGGTCCGGGGCTCAAGAGCACGGTGCTGAGCGCTTGTTCGGTTGCTACGCGCTGCGCGTCGAGGCTCGAAAGTCGTTGTCAGGCGCTGGCGTTGCGCGCCCGGTTGCGAGCGGCGCGGCGCTTCATGGCGCGGCGCTCGTCCTCGCTGAGACCGCCCCAGACACCGGAGTCCTGACCGGACTCGAGCGCCCACTGCAGGCACTGCTCCATGACGGGGCAACGGCGGCAGACGGCCTTGGCTTCCTCGATCTGCAGCAGCGCAGGACCGGTGTTGCCGATGGGGAAGAAGAGTTCCGGGTCTTCCTCACGACAAACGGCGTTGTGACGCCAGTCCATGGCTGCTCCATCTCCTTGTATTGCGGGCAAGTTGCTTGTGAATGTGAACGCTTTCACGAATCCCCCCGCGAGGGAAGCGCGACCGCCCGGTTTCACGCGGGTGATCAATCAGAGATTCGTGGAGGGGTTCTGGCGGTCTGTGTGGGTGCCGGGTGTTGCGGGCTGTCCCGATCGCCATGAAGAGATTCGCAAACCTCGGACGGGGATACAACCCCTTCCGGAAAGTTTTTTTTGATTCGTCGGTGTCTACTAGGTCACAGCCCTACATCTTGAGGGTGGACCGACGTGTAAACGTTCGAGTGAAAGGCCCTGAGGCCCTTCTACTCACACAATCACACGCAGTGCCCGGCGTACGCCTGTGAACCGAACGCTGGTCCGCAGTCCGAGGTGATCGCCGTCCATCTGAAAGGGAAGCGGAACCTTCGAATGCAAGGTGAAGTCGGTCAGATCGTGCAGAGACACCGCGTGCTTGCCGTGCGGACCCCGCTCAGGAGTGGAGGTCAGGAGCTGTGTCGCGTACCGCGCGACCGCTGGAGTTGACAAACGGTTCAGTGCCAATACGTCAAGCGCAGTATCGAACGAGGCTTCGGGGGAGGCGTAAAGCGGACGATTCCCCAGATACGTCCACGGTGACGTATTGCACACTATCGACAGCACCAGATCGGTCACCGGGTCCGCGCCGGGGCGCTCCAGCGTGACCGTGCCGTGGCGCCGGTTCGGCTCCTCCCAGAACTGGCGCATCAGCTGTCGCACGTACAGGGCGTGCGTCGAACGCTTGCCGCGCTCGCGCTGCTGCTCCACCCGACCCACCACGCCCGCGTCGAAGCCGAAGCCCGCGCAGAAGGTGAACCAGCGGGCCGGAACCGACTCGTCCTCCGTGCCCGGAGTGCCGGCCGCCAGGCCCAGACCCACCGTCCGCTCGCGCTGCTCCCGCAGCGCGTCCAGCAGTGCGCCGGTCGCCTCGACCGCGTCGTTGGGCAGTCCCAGGGCGCGCGCGAACACATTGGTGGAGCCGCCGGGAACCACCGCCAGCCGCGGCAGCCGCTCCGGATCGGGCCCGTTGTGCAGGAGTCCGTTGACCACCTCGTTGACCGTGCCGTCGCCACCGAGGGCGACGACGAGGTCGAGCCCCTCGTGCGCGGCCTTGCGCCCCAGGTCCCGGGCGTGCCCGCGGTACTCGGTGGTGACCGCCTCCAGCTTCATCTCGCTGGCCAGGGCATGGGTCAGGACGTCGCGCGTGCGCGCACTGGTGGTCGTCGCTGCTGGGTTGGCCACGAGAAGTGCACGCATGAGCGCCAGACTACCCACCCCTTCGGACGCCGACCCTACTGCCCGTCCCCTCCGGGGTCCGGGACGCGCCGTTACCCTGCTGGAGTGAGTAAGAAGCAGCCCGCGAACGCACCCGCCCCCGCCGCCGTCCCGACCGCCGCGCTGCCCGGCCGGCTGACCGCGGCCGCCGCGCTCACCGCCCTGGAGGGCCTGGCGCTGGCCGGCCTCGGGCTCTACATGCTGTTCGTGGGGATCGCCGGTGACCCCGATTCCCCGCAGCAGGCCGAGACGGGCGGGATCACCCTGCTCGCGCTCGCCGCGCTGCCGCTGGTCGCGGCCCGCGGGCTGCGCCTGGGCCGCCGCTGGAGCCGCGGCCCGGCCCTGATCACCCAGCTGATGGCGCTGCCGGTGGCCTGGACCCTCTACAGCACCGGCGGCGCCATGATCGCCGCCGCCGTGGCGCTGGCCGCGGCCGCGGTGGCCGTCGTCGCCCTCCTGGTGAATCCGACGGCGACCGAGGCCCTGGGTATCGGGCCCGGGGAACAGGCCCGATAACCGGTCGTCCGGTTCTTCCTCGCCTACTCCTCGACGAGGAGCTTCTCGCGGAGCTGGGCCAGGGTGCGGGCCAGCAGTCGGGAGACGTGCATCTGGGAGATGCCGACCTCCTGGGCGATCTGTGACTGGGTCATGTTGCCGAAGAAGCGAAGCAGCAGGATCCGCTTCTCCCGCGGCGGCAGCCCCTCCAGCAGCGGCTTGAGGGACTCGCGGTACTCGACGCCCTCCAGGGCCTCGTCCTCCGCGCCCAGGGTGTCCGCGACCGCCGGCGACTCGTCGTCGGTGTCCGGGACGTCGAGGGAGAGCGTGCTGTAGGCATTGGCCGATTCCAGCCCCTCCAGCACCTCCTCCTCGGAGATCCCCAGCCGCTCGGCCAGTTCGTGCACCGTCGGGGAGCGGCCGTGCTGCTGTGACAGTTCGGCCGTGGCCGTCGTCAGCGAGAGGCGCAGCTCCTGCAGACGGCGCGGTACCCGCACCGCCCAGCCCTTGTCACGGAAGTGGCGCTTGATCTCGCCGACCACCGTGGGCGTCGCGTACGTGGAGAACTCGACCCCGCGGTCCGGGTCGAACCGGTCCACCGACTTGATGAGGCCGATCGTCGCGACCTGGGTCAGGTCGTCGAGCGGCTCACCGCGGTTGCGGAAGCGCCGCGCCAGGTGTTCCACCAGCGGCAGGTGCATCCGTACCAGCCGGTTGCGCAGCTCGGCCTTCTCCACCGACCCGTCGGGCAGCGCCCGCAGCTCGATGAACAGGGCCCGCGCGCCGCTGCGGTCGCGCGGATCCGGCAGCGCCGGGGTCACCGGGAACGCCGGCACCGGCACCGCCGAGGGAACCACCGGGGCCGGGGCCTCGGCCCCGGCTCCCGTCCCGTTCGGCTGGGATGGTTGTGGTTGTTCCTGCTGGTTCTCGCTCATAGGGCCCGCCCGTCGCTCCGCCGAGTCCAAAAAGCCGTCTTCCGCATCCGCGTCAGCCGGGTGCGGCCGGGCGTGCTGCTGCTCCGGGATGCCGCCGTCGACCTCGTGTCGTACCCGGGGCCGATCCCCGCCCCGCACCGGGACCTCCCCGCCGCTCACGCCGGGCCTGGTCCCGCGCCGCGCTGTTTGTAGAGGCTGATGCTCACCGTCCGGTTCTCCTCGACCGTGGCCTCGACCTTGCCGGCCAGCGCCGACAGGACCGTCCACGCGAACGTGTCGCGCTCCGGTGCGCGCCCGTCGGTGGTCGGCGCCGAGACGGTCACTTCCAGCGAATCGTCGATCAGCCGGAACACGCAACTGAGGACGGAGCCCGGCACGGCCTGCTGGAGCAGGATCGCGCAGGCCTCGTCCACCGCGATGCGGAGGTCCTCGATCTCGTCGAGGGTGAAGTCCAAACGTGCCGCGAGGCCGGCCGTGGCCGTCCGCAGCACCGACAGGTAGGCACCCGCAGCGGGCAGCCGGACTTCCACGAAGTCCTGAGTCCCGGGCTCGCCTGCGATCTGGGACACCCTCACCTCCAAGGTGGTACGAGCTCTGTTCGCCGGTGACGCTATCGCGATCCGGGCGATCGTGTCGCGGCACCCCTCTAGGCACCCGCGCACCCCGCCTGCGAGCCAGTGACTGATGGTAAGCCCATGGGTACGCACAGTGGCTAGGGGTCTGCGGGGCCCAAATCAGGGGAACCGGCGGAGGGTTGAACTACCCCGCTTCAGACGATCGAACCGTCGACAAAACACCAACGCCAGGTCTCACCCGGTTCGAAGCTCCGCATCACCGGGTGGCCGGTCTCCTGGTGGTGTGCGGTGGCGTGCCGGTGGGGCGAGGAATCACAGCAGGCCACGTACCCGCACGACAGGCACATCCGCAGTTGCACGGGGTGGCTGCCGAGGGCCAGGCATTCGGGGCAGGTGTGGTGGGAGGGCACCGGTTCGGGACGCGGCAGGTCGGCAACGTGGGTGCACTCGCTCATCGCATTCTCCTTGTACCGGAACCCCGGCCTTCAGTCTTGGGGCGAACCGCGCGCACGGGCCGGAGCTGCGATGCAGCGGAGTGTCGATGCGTCACGCTTTGACCGGAGCTTGATCTCGTACAGAATACGTTCCCGCCGTGCGAGTCATGGGGATCTCCTCGGCCAAGCCCGCGCGTTCGGGGCGAGCGGCCGACGATTGAGGTGGATCTTCGATGGAGGTATTGCCGCTGGTGGCGCTGGTCGCCGGCAGTGCGGCCGTCGCGGGGCTGGCGCGCCGCACCCCGGTGCCCGCGCCGCTGCTGCTGGTCGCCGCCGGTCTGCTGGCCGCCTACGTCCCGGGGGTGCCCGCCTACGCCCTCGACCCGCACATCGTGCTGCCGTTGCTGCTCCCGCCGCTGCTGTACACGGCCGCCGTGGACAGCTCGTACCTGGACCTGCGCGCGAACGTCCGGCCGATCGCCATGCTGTCGGTGGGCTACGTGCTCTTCGCGACGGTGGCCGTCGGGTACGCGACGTACCTGCTGGTGCCGGGGCTCTCCCTGCCGGTGGCGCTGGTGCTCGGCGCGGTGATCGCCCCGCCGGACGCCGTCGCCGCCACCGCCATCGCCCGCAAGCTGCGGCTGCCGAACCGCATCACGACCATCCTGCAGGGCGAGTCCCTGGTCAACGACGCCACCGCGATCACCGCGTACAAGGTGGCGCTGGCCGCGGCCGTGGGGGTGAGCGCCGGCTGGGCGGGCGGCATCGCGGAGTTCCTGCTGGCCTCGGTCGGCGGGATCGGCGTCGGCCTGCTGCTGATGGTGCCGATCCACCACCTGCGCACGCGGCTGAAGGAGCCGCTGCTCCAGAACACCCTGTCGTTGCTGATCCCCTTCGTGGCGTACGCGGCCGCCGAGCGGGTGCACGCCTCCGGGGTGCTCGCGGTGGTCGTGGTCGCGCTGTACCTCGGACACCGCAACTGGCAGGTCGACTTCGCCACCCGGCTCCAGGAGGAGGCGGTGTGGAAGGTGGTCGCCTTCGTGCTGGAGTCGGTGGTCTTCGCGCTGATCGGGCTCCAGCTGCCGGTGGTCCTCACGGGGCTGGGGGAGTACGACGGCCTGCACGCGGCCACCTACGCGACCGCCGTGTTCCTCGCGGTGGTGGTGGCCCGGTTCCTGTGGGTGTTCCCGGCGACCTTCGTGCCCCGCTGGCTGTCGCCGCGGATCCGGGACCGGGAGACGGAGACCGACTGGAAGGCCCCGGTGATCGTGGGATGGGCCGGGATGCGGGGCGTGGTCTCGCTGGCCATCGCCTTCTCCGTGCCGGTGGACGTGCCGCACCGGAACCTGATCCTCTTCCTGACCTTCACCACCGTCATCGGGACGCTGGTGGTGCAGGGGCTGACGCTGCCGCCGCTGATCCGGGCGCTGAAGCTGCCGCCGAAGGACGTGCAGGCCGAGACCCTCGCGGAGGCGCAGGCGCAGAGCGAGGCCTCGCGGGCGGCCGAGGAGCGGCTGGCGGAGCTGCTGGAGGAACCGGAGAACAGCACGCTGCCACCGCCGCTGGCGGACCGGCTGCGGACGGTGATGGAGCGCCGGCGCAACGCGGTGTGGGAGCGGCTGGGCGAGGTCAACCCGGAGACGGGGGAGTCGGCGGACGACGTCTACCGGCGGCTCGCGCGGGAGATGATCGGGGCCGAACGGGAGGTCTTCGTGACGCTGCGGGACGACCGGCGGATCGACGACGAGATGCTGCGGGCGCTCCTGCGCAGGCTGGACCTGGAGGAGGCCGCGGCCTACCGCGAGGAGAGCTGAGCGCGGCTCGGGGGGTGTCTTGTCGGTCAGGCCGCATCAGGGGCGGGGTCTGGTGCCGCGTTTCGCGAGGCGGACGAAGGAGGCGAGGCGCGGTACCAGGGCCAGCGAGCACCCGGCATGATCGGCAAGACGCCCCCTACGGCCGGCCCGTGACGACGGCGGCGAGGACCGTGCCGCGCGGGAAGGCGCCGGCGGCGGTGAGCTCGGTCAGGGCCCAGAGCAACTTGGCCACGTAGATCCGCTCCACCGGGAGACCGTGGCGGGACCCGAAGTCGGCGGCGAAGGCCTCCAGCTCGGCCGGGACCCGGGCGTAGCCGCCGTGGTGGAAGTCCTCGGCCAGGGTCCACGCACCGGCCGGCCCCCCGAAGGCGGCGGCCTGGAGGGAACGTATCTCCGCGGTCAGGAAACCGCCCGCCAGGACCGGAACCCCGAGCGCCCGCTGCCCGGGGGCCAGCCCGGCCGCGAGGCCCGCCAGCGTCCCGCCGGTACCGCAGGCCACCGCCACCACATCCGCGGCACCGCGCAGTTCACGGCCGAGCTCGGCGCAGCCGTGCAGGGCGAGGGCGTTGCTGCCGCCCTCGGGGACCACGTACGCGCCGCCCGCGCCCGCCGCGTCCACCAGCCGGGCCAGCTCGTGCGGCTCGGCCTTGCGCCGGTACTCCGACCGGGACACGAAGTGCAGCCGCATCCCGTCGGCGGCGCACCGGGCGAGCGAGTCGTTCAGGGGGCGCCCGGCCAGCTCGTCCCCGCGCACGATGCCGACCGTCCGCAGCCCGAGCAGCCGCCCGGCGGCCGCGGTGGCCCGCAGGTGGTTGGAGTACGCCCCGCCGAAGGTGACGAGGCCGTCGTGGCCGCCGTCCACGGCCGCGCGCAGGTTGGGCGCGAGTTTGCGCCACTTGTTGCCGGGCAGCTCGGGATGCACGAGGTCGTCGCGCTTGAGCAGCAGCCGTACGCCGTGCCGCTCGAACCCGTCGTCGCGGATCTCCGTCAACGGCGACGGCGGTCGCGGCCGCAGGAGGGCGTCAACGTTCGGGGGGCGGTTCACCCGTCCATTGTGGGCCGCTCCGGCCCCCGATGCCGCGTACCGGGGCCGGAGCGAGCGACCTCGGCCCCGGCAGCGCGGGTGACGCGCGCGTGATCGGTGACCACGCGCCGGAACGGGCGGTCGTGGCCGCGTCGGCTGTGGTCACCGGCGGAGGCATGGACTTCTCGGACTCCCTGCCCGGGACGGCCGTGCGTGAGGTCAAGGAGGAGACCGGGCTGGACGTGGAGATCACGGGACTGGTCGGCACGTACTCGGACCCCCGGCACATCAGCGAGTACAGCGACGGCGAGGTCCGCCGCCAGTTCAACGTCTGTTTTACGGCGCGGGTCACAGGCGGCACGGTGGCCACGTCGGACGAGAGCACGGAAATCCGTTTCGTGGCCCCGTCCGACCTCGGCGCGCTGCCGATGCACCACACCCAGCGCCTGCGGATCCAGCACTACGTCGAGCGGCGCCCGACCCCGTACCTCGGCTGATCCTGTTGGTGTTCGGCAACGGGTGGGCTCACTTCAGGCGCTCGGCGATGCGGTCGCGCATGGAATCCATCGTGAAGCCCCGGGGGTCGACCTTGCCCGGCTGCCATTCGCGGTGGCCGATCACCGAGCGGGCCGTCCAGCGGTGGTACCGGCAGATGGCAGCCGCGGCGCGGGCTATGGCGTCGAGCTGGACCGTCGGCCAGGGGTCCTCGCCGTCGCCGAGGTTCTCGCACTCGAAGCCGTAGAAGTGGCGGTTGCCGTCGGTGTCCGTCTCGTTGTCCGGCGGCAGCCGCTTTTCCGCGATCACCGCCGCGAGCACGTCGGAGTCGCCGGCGCCCGCGTGGTTGGCGCGGCCGTAGCCCACGAGGTGGACGCGGCCGTCCTTGGCGATCACTCCGTGGCAGAGCGGGCCGGGCAGGGCGCTGTAGCCCTGCCGGCAGAGCTCGACCGTGTACGGGGTGCCGCGGGTGACGGTGTGGTGGATCATCACCCCGTGCACGGGCCCCCACGGGCCCTTGTGGTTGCGGTTGTGGGTGCGCCAGGCGCCCACTTCGACGACGGTCAGGCCCTCGTTGCGCAGTGCGTTGATGAAACGGTCCGCGGACATGGGTGCGGCCATGGCCGCCTCCTTCGTTGCGGTGCGCGACGGGCACCCTCTGTGCCCGCCTCGTCACCCTCCGGTTTAGTGGAGGCGACCCTTCCGCGGCTAGTGCATTCGTACGGTGAGCGATCCGATCCAGCCAGGGATCAGGCCGATGCGAGCCACAGGTCCGGGCCGAAGACCTCGTAGTGGATGTCGGCGGCCGGCAGCCCCTTGGCGATCAGCTGCTCGCGCACGGCCCGCATGAAGGGGAGCGGCCCGCACAGGTAGGCCCTGGTGCCCGGGGCGAGGGGGACGGTCGAGAGGTCCATGAGACCCTCGCCGTCGCCCGGCTCGGCCGACTCCTCGTACCAGAACCGGGCCGAGGCGTCGGGCAGCTTGTGCGTCAGTGCCCGGTGGTCGCCCCGCAGCGGGTGGTCGGCGGGGGAGCGGTCGGCGTGCAACACGGTCACCGGGGCGGCGTGCCCGGTGTCGGCCAGGTGCTCCAGCATCGAGAGCATCGGGGTGCAGCCGATGCCGGCCGAGGCGAGCAGCACCGGGGCGGCCGAGTCCGCCAGGACCAGGTCGCCGTAGGGAGCCGAGACCCGCAGGGTGGCTCCGGCGTGGACCCGGGCGTGCAGGTGGTTGGAGACCTCGCCGTCGGGGCCCGCGGCGGCCGGGCCGTGGACCCGCTTGACGGTGATCGCCCGGACCGCGGAGCCCGGGGAGGTGATCAGGCTGTACTGGCGGATCTGGCGGGCGCCGTCGGGGAGTTCGACCTGGACCGAGACGTACTGGCCGGGCCGGTGGGCGGGCGCCGGGGCGCCGTCCGCGGGGGTGATCCGGAAGGTGGTGCAGTCCACGGTCTCGGCCACCCGCTCGGTGACGGTCCACTCGCGCCACACGTCGCCGGCGACGACCCGCTGCTCGGCGTAGAGGCGCTCTTCCAGGGCGATCAGGGCGTTCGCCATCAGCCAGTAGACCTCGTCCCAGGCCTCGGCGACCTCGGGGGTGACGGCCTCGCCGAGGACCTCGGCGATCGCCTCGAAGAGGTGCTGGTGGACGACCGCGTACTGGGCGCGGGTGACGCCGAGGCTGGCGTGCTTGTGGGCGATGCGGCCGAGCATCACGTCGGGCCGGGTGTCCGGGTGGGCGAGGAGGTGGGTGGCGAAGGCGGCGATGGAGCCCGCGAGGGCCTGCTGCTGGAGGCCGGCCCGCTGGTTGCCCCGGTTGAAGAGGTCGCGGATCAGTGCCGGGTGGGCCGCGAAGAGCTTGGTGTAGAAGAGCTCGGCTATGTCGCCGATCGCCGCCCCGACGGCGGGCAGGGTGGCTCGTACGGTCGCGCTCGACTTCTCGGACAGCATGCGGAACTCCTCGCGTGATGGACGTGACTGTGTGAATTTGCATTTAAGATGCGTATTTTTGATCGAAGAAAGACCGCCTCGGTGCGGACTTTCGTTCGAACTCCCGCCGGCCCGGTCCGGTCCGGCGGTGCTAACCGGCCATGCGGCCCGAGGGGTCAGGGACCCCCGGATCCGGTCGGCGCCCTGCTCGAAATGCCCAGCAGGAGCGGTCCGGTCGGGGACGCCACCAGGTCGTTCACCGTGAGCGGGTCCAGTGCGGCGAAGAAGGCCTCCTGGGCCCGGCGCAGGGCGCCGCGCAGTACGCAGGCGCCGCGCAGCGGGCAGGGCGAGGTGCCCTCGCACTCCACGACGTCGCCCTCGCCCTCCAGTTCGCGCACCACCGCGCCGACCGGCGCGGCGCGCCCGGCGGCGGTCAGGGCGAGCCCGCCGCCACGGCCGCGCCGGGCCTCGACCAGGCCGAGGTGCTGCAGCCTGGCGACCACCTTGGCGGTGTGCGTGTAGGGGACCTCCATGGTCGCCGCCACGTCACGGGTGGTCGGGAGGTCCGTTTCCTCGACGGCCAGGCGCATCAGGACGCGCAGCGCCAGGTCGGTGAATCGGGTCAGCCGCATGGGGTCACCGTAGGCAAACTTGCATCCCTGATGCAAGTTAGGCCCGCGCTTGACTCCGCGAGGTCCCGCGAGGTCCCGCGAGGCCCGCGCTTGGCCGAAACCGATGGGGTTTGTGGGGCTGAAGAGGCTCATGGGGGAGGTGGGTGACCCCAAAGGGTGCCCGCGCCCGGACGGAGTAGTCCCACCCTTTTGTGTAATGGTCCCACCACGTTCCGTGCTGAAAGGCTGCTGCCGAAGATCCATGGAGTGATCGAAAGGGAAAGACATGTCGGTCCAGGCAGGTTCCGAGTCCGAGGCCCAGGCACCGCAGCGCAGTCTGGGGACGGCGGCCGCACGGAACTTGGCAACCACGACCAAGTCCGCGCCGCAGATGCAGGAGATCACTTCGCGGTGGCTCCTGAAGATGCTGCCGTGGGTGTCCGTGCAGGGCGGCACGTACCGCGTCAACCGCCGGCTGAGCTACTCGGTCGGCAACGGCGTCGTGGAGTTCATCAAGACCGGCACCCAGGTCCAGGTGATCCCGGCCGAGCTCGGCGAGCTCCCGCTGCTGCGCGACTACGAGGACCTCGACGTCCTCGGTGAACTCGCCCAGCGGTGCCGGCAGATCGACTTCGAGGTCGGCCAGGAGCTGACCTCCTTCGGCAGCCCCGCCGACCAGGTCTTCCTGCTCGCCCACGGCCGCATCGAGCAGATCGGCCCCGGCCCCTACGGGGAGGACGCCGTCCTGCGGACCGTCGCCGACGGCGCGTACTTCGGCGACGACTCCCTCGTCGATGAAGAATCGATTTGGGAGTACACCGCCCGCGCCGCCACCTCCGGCACCGTCCTCACCCTGTCCCGGCAGGACTTCCAGCTCCTCGCCGACCGGGTCGAGTCGCTGCGCGAGCACGTGGAGGACGTACGGACCCGGCCCGGCCGGGAGACCAACACGTACGGCGAGGCCGCGATCGAGCTCTCCGCCGGCCACCGGGGCGAGGCCGTCCTCCCCGGCACCTTCGTGGACTACGAGGCCCGGCCGCGCGAGTACGAACTCTCCCTTGCACAAACGGTCCTGCGGGTGCACAGCCGCGTCGCCGACCTCTACAACCACCCGATGAACCAGACCGAGCAGCAGTTGCGGCTCACGGTCGAGGCGCTGCGCGAGCGCCAGGAGCACGAGATGCTCAACAACCGCGACTTCGGCCTGCTCCACAACGCCGACTACGACCAGCGCATCCAGCCGCACGACGGCGCGCCCAGCCCCGACGACATGGACCAGCTCCTCAGCATGCGGCGCGGCTCCAAGCTGTTCCTGGCGCACCCCAAGGCGATCGCCGCCTTCGGCCGCGAGTGCAACAAGCGCGGCATCTACCCGGAGTCGGTGGACGTCGGCGGCAACCGGGTGCCGGCCTGGCGCGGGGTGCCGATCTTCCCGAGCAACAAGATCCCGATCAGCGACGCCCGCACCACGTCCATCCTGTGCATGCGCACCGGCGAGGACGAGCAGGGCGTGATCGGGCTCCACCAGCCGGGCATCCCGGACGAGATCGAGCCGAGCCTGTCGGTCCGCTTCATGGGGATCAGCGAGCAGGCGATCATCTCCTACCTGGTCACCGCCTACTTCTCGGCCGCGGTGTTGGTGCCGGACGCGCTCGGGGTGTTGGAGAACGTCGAGATCGGCCGTTGGCGCTGACCGCCGTGAACGCCATCGCGACCGGTGAGGGCCAGGACGCCGCGGCCCTGCTGGAACGGACGAGAGAAGCGGTCGACCCGCAGCTGCGCCGCACGGTCGAGAGCCTGCCGGGTTCGATGCGGCGCGTGGCGATGTACCACTTCGGCTGGGTGCACGAGGACGGCAGCCCCGCCTCGGGCGGGGCCGGGAAGGCCATCCGGCCGGCCCTGGTGCTGGCGTCCGCCCAGGCCCTGCGCGGCACCGGGGCCGGTCCGGCGGATGAGGCCGTACGGGCGGCGGCGGCCGTGGAGTTGGCGCACAACTTCACGCTGCTGCACGACGACATCATCGACAAGGATGTCCGACGGCGGGGCCGGCCCACGGCCTGGACCGTCTTCGGGACGCCGGACGCCATCATCACGGGCGACGCGATGATGGCGCTCGCGCTGCGGCTGCTCGCGGAGGACCCGCACCCGGCCGCTGCGGAGGCCTCGGCCCGGCTCGCGGCCTGTGTCATCGAGCTGTGCGCGGGCCAGCAGGCGGACTGCGCCTTCGAGCAGCGTCCGCAGGTCACGCTCGACGAGTGCCTGGCCATGGCCACGGCCAAGACCGGGGCGCTCCTGGGCTGCGCGTGCGCGCTGGGCGCCCTGTACGCGGGGGCCGGGCCGGACGAGGTCGACGCCATGGACGCCTTCGGGCGGGAGGCCGGGCTGGCCTTCCAGCTGATCGACGACCTGATCGGCATCTGGGGGGACCCGGGGCACACCGGCAAGCCCGCCGGGGCGGACCTGATCGCCCGCAAGAAGTCCCTCCCGGTCGTGGCCGCCCTCACCTCGGACACCGCGGCGGGGAAGGAGCTGGCCGCGCTGTACGACGGCCCCATGGCCGGGGATGACGTGCGCAGGGCGGCCGACGCGGTGGACCGGGCCGGCGGGCGCGACTGGGCGCAGGCCGAGGCCGCGGACCGGATGGGGCGGGCGGTCCAGCAGCTGTCCCGGGCCGTTCCGGACCTCGGGGCAGCGGGCGGGCTGCTGGCGCTCGCGGAGTTCGTGACGCGCCGTACGCGGTGAGCGCGCGGGGGCGCGAGTAGACCCCGGGGCCGAGGGGGCGAGGCTCGGGGGGGTTGGGGCCCGAAGGGGAGAGGCCCGAGGGGGCAGGGGCCGAGGGGGGCTGGGGCCCGAGGGGGGGGTAAGGCCCGTTCCGGTACCGCACGGTGCCGGAACGGGCCTTACCGCATGTCTGCGCCAACTCTAGGATCGCTCACGGTTGTTGACACGTGAGTGAAGGGTGTGACCAGTGGCGCTGGAGATACGTCAGGCGGATCAGTCGGACCGGGACGCGGTGGCGCGATTGCTCGACGAGGCCTTCCGCACCGACCCGGTGAGCAGCTGGGTCTTCCCGGACCCGGAGCACCGGGCCGCGGTGCACGGGAAGTTCCTGGGCGTCTTCGTGGACGTGGCGTTGGAGGAGGGCCGGATCGACTACGCCGTGGACGGCTCGGCCGCCGCGCTGTGGCTGCGGATCCCGGCCGGCGAGCCCGAGGGTGAGGATGAGGTCCCGGCACGGATGCGGGCCGTGGCGGACCCGGACAACGAGCGGTGCGAGCTGGTCGGGCGCCTCACGGGCGCGGTGCACCCGACGGCGGAGGAGCACGAGTACCTGCTGATGATCGCGGTCGCCCCGGGCCGGCAGGGGCAGGGGCTGGGGAGCGAGCTGATCCGGCCGGTGCTGGAGCGCTGCGACCGCGAGGGCGTGCCGGCGTACCTGGAGGCGAGCAGCGAGCGCAGCAAGGGGCTGTACGAACGGCTGGGCTGGGAGTTCACGGGCGAGGCGGTGCAGCTTCCGGACGGGCCGCTGATGTGGCCGATGTGGCGCAAGCCGCGCGGCTGAGAGCCGAGGTCGTCCCGCCCCGGGGTCATGGTCCTTGCGTAACCACTTCAGGCGAAGTACTTTATGCGACGTGCCCCGGTGCGGCGGCACTGCCCAGTGGAAGAGAATCGCTTGCGCAAGCTCACGTACTTCATCGCCACGAGCGTCGACGGGTTCATGGCGGACCCGGACGGCGACGGCGACTTCTTCAACGACTACCTGGACCCCGAGTACCTCGGATACCTCACGACCGAGTACCCGGAGACCCTGCCGACCCACGCCCACGAGATGCTGGGCGTCGACATCTCGACGGCCCGGCACTTCGACGCGGTCGTCATGGGGCGCGGCACCTACGACCCGGCCCTCAAGACGGGCGTCACGAGCCCGTACGCCCACCTGAAGCAGTACGTGGCCACGCGCTCGATCGCGGTCACCCCCGACCCGGCGGTCGAGCTGATCGGCGGGGACGTGGCGGCGCGGGTGCGGGAGCTGAAGGCCCGGGAGGGGCTCGGCATCTACCTCTGCGGAGGTGCGGACCTCGCCGGCCAGGTGGTCGAAGAGATCGACGAGTTCGTGATCAAGACCTACCCGGTCTTCACCGGGACCGGGATCACCCTCGCGCGGGCCGGCTTCGCCCGGCGCGACCTGGAGCTGACCGGGGTCAAGGCCTTCGGTGGCGGGCAGGTCGTGACCACCTACTCGCGCAAGCGCTGACCCGCCGAACGCGAGGAACCGGCCTACCGTGGAGGTATGGCCGGTGAACAGCAGCACCACGCGCACGAGACGGTGGCCCCGCAGGCCGGGCACGAACAGCAGACGTGCCCGGCGTGCGGGCGCCGCGTCGACACGGTGGTCAGGCGGCGCAAGTCCCTCGGGATCTTCATCCCCGTGTGGGGTCGGGGTCCCTGCCGGAACCCCGACTGCCCCGATCACGTGGCTCCCGAGGAGCGGTGACTCAGCCCTTGGCGGCGAGGTCCTTCGCACCCAGACCGGAGGCGAAGCCGTTGGCCCAGAGCTGGTTGACCCGTGCCCGCTCGGCGGAGTTCGGGTTGGCGTTCGTGCACGAGGTGCCCGGGCCGCCACCCGACATCAGCTCGCTGCACGGACCCGAGTAGTGGTCCGGCAGACCCAGCACGTGGCCGGTCTCGTGCGCCGTCACCCGGGTGGAGTTGTACTGCTGGTTCTGCCGGTAGTCGAGGAAGATGTAACCCCGGCCGTGCCCGTCCGTGCTCGCGTACGAGCCGCGTGAGTCGTTGCCCTCGCGGTACGAGAAGTTCCCGCCCGAGGACACCTCCCGCAGCTTGACGTTGGACACCGAGCTGTTCCAGATCTGCGTGGAGCGGGCTATCTGGCTGCGGAAGCTCGGGGCGCTGCGGGTGTTGTACGTGACGGTCACGGCCAGGGCGCCCGGATTGGCGGCGCGCTGCTCGGCGACCGAGCGCTGCACGGCCTCGAAGAAGGCCGCGTTGGCGGCCTCGTTCTCCGGCGAACGCTCGTACGCGGCGTAGCTCACGGCGTTTCCGACGGGGGCGGGCGCGGCGGTGGCGGTGGGGACGACGCCAAGGGCGGCGGCGAGGCCGAGGCCGACGGTCGTGGCCAGCACGGCCTTACGGGAGTGGCGCATGTGGGGGAGCTCCTACTCGTCCGGTGCGGTGGGGGGTGGTCTTTCGAACCGGAGTCTGCGGGAGGGGAAGTGCCCGGCGGATGATGTCACTCCCCGATAGTGCGAACCTATCGGGGAGATTTCGGCAGCCCAACTAGCGTGAGAATGGCGGGATTCGGGGGGCTATCGGTGACTGGTGCGGTCAGTAGGGACCGGCCTACCCTCGGAGGATGGAGCTTGAGGTCAGGCACCTGCGCGCGCTGTGCGCCATCGCCGACGCCGGAAGCCTGCACAAGGCCGCCCGGCAGCTCGGCGTGAGCCAGCCCTCCCTGACGACCCAGCTGCGCCGCATCGAACGGGCCCTCGACGGCGAGCTGTTCCTGCGCGAGCGGACCGGCTGCCGGCCCACCCCCTTCGGCCGGACCGTACTGGGCCGGGCCCGCCCGCTGCTCGCCGAGATGGCCGCGCTGGTGGCGGAGGCCCGCGAACTGGCCCACGCCTCGCGGCTGCGCATCGGTTCCACCGCCAGCAGTGCGCTGCCGGGCTGGTTGCGGCGGATCCACCGGCGGCTTCCGGACACCGAAACCTCGCTCGTGGTCGACGTCTCGGCCAATGCGCTGCTGCGGATGGTCGCCGCGGGACAGTTGGACGTGGCGTTCGTGCACGAGGTGGAGGGCAGTCCGCTGCGGGTGCCGCCCGGGCTGCAGATGCACGTACTGATGGAACGGGAACCGCAGTTCGTCTCGATGTCCCGGGACCATCCGGCCGCCGGGCAGGCGGTGGTCTCCTTACGGGACCTGGCCGCCGACCGCTGGATGGTCGACCCCTCGGTCGACGGCGAGTGGGACGGCCTGCGCCGGGTCTTCGCCGGGGCCGGACTCGACCCGCCGGTGCTCCACGCCGACTACCACACGGCGACCTCGCTGATCATCTCCGGCGAGGCGGTCGCCCCGTGCCAGCCGACCTCCGGGCCGCGCGAGGACATGGCGATCCGGCCGCTCTGCGGGGACCCCCTCGCCGTGCGCCTGCTGCTGGCCACCAGGCCGGGCGCGCACGCGGAGGTCTACGAGGACCTGCGCGCCGCCTACCGCGAGGCCGCCCTGCGGACGCCCCCGTACCGGGCCTGGCTCCACCACCACGCGAGCCCACTGCTGGAGGCGGCCTGAACCAGGGGCCCCCTAGGCCCTCTCCTAGGCTGTCCCCTCCGGGCCGGGTCGATGCCCGACCGGGGCCGGGGCCGGGCCGGTGGCGGCCGGCCGCTCCCCGGCGGACGTGACACAGGTCACGGGAACTCCGCCCCGGGTGCCGGACAGCCGACAGGAGTGACCACAGAGATGCGAACCCGGGTGCGGTCCGGGGATCCGGACGCCTATGCGGAGCTGTTCGACAGCTACGCCCGCACCCTCTACAACCACGCCTTCCGGATGACCGGCGACTGGGCCGCCGCGGAGGACGTCATGTCCGCCGCCTTCCTGGAGGCGTGGCGGCTGCGCGGCACGATCGACCCCGAGGGCGGCTCGCTGCGGCCCTGGCTCCTGGGCGTCGCCACCAACCTCGCCCGCAACCACTGCCGCAGCAACCGGCGCTACCGGGCCGCCGCTGCCGCCGCCACGGCGGCGGCCGGTGCCGCGGCCGTGCCCGACCACGCCGACGAGGTGGCCGGCCGGCTGGACGACCGGCGGCAGATCGCGGCCACGCTGGGGCAGTTGAGTGCGCTGCGCGGACCCGAGCGCGAAGTCCTGCTGCTGTGCCTGGGCGAGGGACTGGAGTACGCGGAGGTCGCCCGAGTCCTCGACATCCCGGTCGGAACCGTCCGTTCCAGGCTGTCCCGCGCCCGTACGAAGCTACGCAAACTCGCTGAAACGGAAATGAAGAAGAAAAAGCGGGAACTCGCGGCCCGGCCCCGACAGACATATGGCGACCGCACGAACACGGTCCGGTCCGCACAGGAAGGAACCCGATGAACCCCGACCTCTCCCGGCCCCGCCCGGCCGGCCGGGAGGAGCACCCGCTCCTTCCGCCGTTCGCCGAACGGGACCTGCCCGCGGGCCGCCACCAGTTCCACAAGGAGCGCCTGATGGCCCAGATCCACGAAGACCTCCGAGCCGCCGACACCGCCGCCCGGGCCCCCGCCCAGGCCGCCCCCGCCCGTGTCGCCGGGTCGCGCAACCCGTTCCTGCGCCGCGCGGTCTTCGTGCCCGCGGCCGCCTTCGCGCTGGCCGGAGCGCTCGCCGTCGGCTTCCTCTCCTACGCGGACCGGGGCGCCGCGGACGGACCCGGCTCCACCGTCGCCACGGGCCCGGCGCTGACCACCCGGATCGGCACCGCCGACCCCAAGGGGGCGCCGCAGCTCCTGGACCGGATCTCGCTGGCCTCCGCTTCCGTATCCGGCCCGGCCGTGCGCGCGGACCAGTTCATCTACATCGGCAGCAAGGCGGCCAACACCTACGTGAAGACTGTGGGCAACAAGAGCACCCTGGTCAGCCTGCCGCTGCACGTGCGCCACCAGTGGAACTCCCCGGACGGCACCAAGGGCTGGCTGATCGAGCCCGGCAACACCGGACCGGAGGGCGTGACCCTGGCGGGCCCCGACGAAAAGGGCAACACCCCCACGCCGTACCTGAACGCGCCCACCTACGACTACCTCGCCGCGCTGCCCACCGATCCCGACGTGTTGCTCCGGCGGATCTACGAGGAGACCAAGGGCATGGGCAACGGCCCCGACCAGGAGGCCTTCACCACGATCGGCGACCTGCTGCGCTCCAGCTACCCGCCGGCCGAGCTCACGACCGCGCTCTACAAGGCTGCGGCGAAGATCCCCGGCGTGGTGACGGTCGACGAGGCGGTCGACGCCGCGGGCCGCAGCGGCGTCGCGGTCGCCCGGCTCGACGAGCACTCCGGCCAGCGCGTGGAGTGGATCTTCGACCGGCAGACCCTCACGTTCCTCGGCGAGCGCAGCGTCCAGGTGCAGGGCGAGTCCGGCGAACAGGGCCTGATCAAGCCCGGCACGGTCGTGTACACCAGCGCCGTCATGACCCGGACGGTCGTCGACGGGATCAAGGAGCTGCCGCCCACGGCCCCCTGAGCCCGCCCGGCACCATGCCTAGGCCGGGTGTCGTGCCCGGGCCCGGTCGTACGCCAGGGAGGCGGCGCCGTGCGCCAGGAGGACCGCACCCGCCGTCGCCCAGCCCGGGCTGCGGCGGTGGGCCGCCCAGGCCAGCAGGGGTGCGCCGGCCGCCACGTGGGCCGCGCCCAGCAGTCGGGCCCTGGGGCCGCGGACCCACGGGCCGAGCGGGCCCCGTTCCACCGCGTCGAGCTCGGCCCGTACCGCGTCGCGCCAGCCGGACCACTCCAGCGTCTCCGCGCCGGGAGCCACCCGGGCCGCACCCCGCAGCCGGTCGGCCGATTCGCCCGGGGCGAGCCCGGGCGGCAGGGCGAGTCCCGTGCGCGCGAGCAGGGCGACCAGCGCGAGCAGTCGGGCCTCCCCGTCCACGGCGGGATCGCCGCCGGCGCGGGTGAGGCGCTCCAGCTCCTCCAGGTCGAGTACGGGGTCCAGGCCGAGCCGCGCCGACAGGGTGCGCATGGCATCGGGCTCGCCGGCCGGGCGCCCGGCCGCGTCCCACGCGTAGGAGACGGTCCGCCGGAACCCGCCGGCCAGGGCGAATCCGGTCCGGCCGCCCTCCCACCACAGGCTCAGCACCGGCCGGTCGGTGCCGATCGCGAGGGCCGAGCCCCAGCCGGAGAGGACCTCCGCCACCGTCTCCGGGCCGTCCCGCCACGGCTTGTCCTCGGGGACGAGCACGCTCCACGCGCCCGCCGGGGCGAGCAGCAGTCGTACGCGCAACAGGTGTGCCGGGGGCCGGACGGCAAGGGGTTCGGCGCGGCAGAGCAGCATTCCGCCGGTCGCGGCCCTGGATATTGACATGCCCACACAATAGTGCAAAACACCTCGAACCGTAGGGTTCCGGAAGGGCGCTTGACTTCGTCCATCCGCGATATATCGTGTTAACGGAAGACGCGATATGTTGCGTGCGTCGAGCCCGGTCCGTGAACGCACGAGGAGGATCAGCACCATGGCAGAGCAGTCGCCCGAGTCGTCGTCGCCTTCGACATGGCACTTCGACGAACCGCAGAAGCTCACCTTCGAGGAGCCGGTGACCGAGCTCCGCGTCCGCCTCGTGAGCGGCACGGTGAACGTGGTCGCCGCCGAGGAGGGCCCGGCCCGCCTGGAGGTGACCGAGGTGGACGGACCGCCGCTGTACGTCGTGCAGGACGGCGGCACGCTCACCGTGTCCTACGAGGACCTGCCCTGGAACGGCTCCCAGGGCCTCAAGCAGTGGTTCGAGACCAAGCCCTGGAAGGCCTGGGCCGGTTCCGCCTCCGGCCGCAAGGCGTGGGAGCGCAGCGTCGCGATCACCCTCACCGTGCCCGCCGCCACCCAGGTCCACGTGGCCGCGGTCGGCGCAGCCGTCTTCGTCTCCGGCATCTCCGGCGGCACCGACGTCAACGGGGTCTCCGGCGACGCCACGCTGGTCGGGCTGTCCGGACGGGTCAAGGCGCACACCGTCTCCGGCAGCGTCGAGGCCCAGTCCGTCTCCGGCGAGTTCGGCTTCCACTCCGTCTCCGGCGGCCTGACGGTGGTCGACGGCTCCGGCGGCAACGTGCGGGCGGACTCGGTCAGCGGCGACATGCTCATCGACCTCGCCGCGGACCCCGCCGACCCGAAGCCGGTGGACATCTTCCTCAACTCCGTCTCCGGGCAGGTCGCGATCCGCCTCCCGCACCCCGCGGACGCCAAGGTCGAGGCCAACACCGCCACCGGTCGCGTCTCCAACGCCTTCGAGGACCTGCGGGTCTCCGGCCAGATGGGCGCCAAGCGGATCACCGGAACCCTCGGCTCCGGCGCCGGCACCCTGCGGGCGACCACGGTCTCCGGCTCGATCGCACTGCTGCGCCGCCCGCAGGGCGACGCGGACCGTCCCGCCGCCCCCCTCGCGCTCGACAAGAAGGTGCTCTGACATGCCGCCCGTCTTCGCCCACGGCCGACTCCGCCTGTACCTCCTCAAGCTGCTGGACGAGGCCCCGCGCCACGGGTACGAGGTGATCCGCCTGCTGGAGGAGCGCTTCCAGGGCCTGTACGCGCCCTCCGCGGGCACCGTGTACCCGCGGCTGGCGAAGCTGGAGGCCGAGGGCCTGGTCACGCACGCCACCGAGGGCGGGCGCAAGGTGTACTCGATCACGGACGCCGGCCGGGCCGAACTGGCCGACCGCGGCGGCGAACTGGCCGACCTGGAGCTGGAGATCCGCGACTCGGTCACCGAGCTCGCCGCCGAGATCCGCGACGACGTCCGGGGCGCGGCGGGTGACCTGCGCCGCGAGATGCGGGCCGCGGCGTCGGCATCGGCGACCCAGGTCGAGGACGAGTCCTGGAAGGCCGCCAAGGAGGACCTGCGCAAGGCGCGGCAGGAATGGAAGGAACAGGCGCGCCGGGCGAAGGACGAGAGCCGTCGCGCCCGCGAGGAGGCGCAGCAGGCCCGCCGCCAGGCCAAGGAGGCCCAGGAGCGGGCCCGCGAGGAGGTCCAGCGCATCGCGGGCCAGCTCCAGGAGCAGTTCGCCAAGTCCGGCGGCGTCCTGGGCAGCCTGGCCGGAGCCTGGCTCGGGGGCGGTACGCAGGCCACGTCCTCGGCGGGGGAGGCGGCGGCGTCCGACGCGGCGGCGGGTGCGGACTGGGCCGCCGACCTCGTGCCTACCGGCGACCCGGCCCGAGACCTGGACCGGCTGCTGGACCGTTTCCGCGACGAGGTCCGCGATGCGGCGCGGGACCGCGGGGTGACCGCGGCCCAGGTGGTCGAGGCCCGCGGGCACCTGAAGGCGGCCTGCGGCCGGCTGGGAACCACGTTCGGGGCCGGATCGTAGCTCGCCCGCGGCACCGCTGCCGGGGCGCTGCCCCGGGTCCCGCGCCTCAAACGCCGGCGGGGCTGAAGGGTGTGGGGCGCTGCCCCGGGTCCCGCGCCTCAAACGCCGGCGGGGCTGAGAGTGCGGGGCTCCGCCCCCCCGTGCCTCAAGCGCCAGCGGGGCTGAATGAGCGGGGCTCCGCCCCCGGGTCCCGTGCCTCAATCGCTGGCGGGTGCCCGGGCCCGGCGTTTCGAACGCCCCCCTGGCGGGGTGGGAGGGGTGGTCAGGCTGCCAGGGTTGTTTCGGTCGTGCCGTAGGTGACGCCGTGGTCCGACAGGACCTCGGCGACGGTGCCGGGGCGGGAGATCAGGGCCAGCAGCAGGTGCAGGGTGCCGATGTGGTTGTCCTTGCGGCCCAGTGCGATGCGCAGGGACTGTTCCAGCACCTTCTTCGCGCCCTCGGTGAAGGGGACCCGGTAGCTGCCGGTGCGGTCGTCTGCGACCTCACGGCCGAGGGCGGAGCGGATCGAGGCGCCCAGGGTCCGCCTGCGGGGCGCGGGGGTCGCGAGGGCGCCCTCGCCGTGGGTCTCCTCGATGCGGGAGACGATCTCGGTGAGGTCGATGCCGAGTCCGGCCAGCGCCTCCTCGTCCGCCCTGGACATGCCGCCCCGGCGGCGGGCCGCCGTGAGGTCGGCGGCCACCGCCGCGCGGTCCACGCCGAGCGGGTCCAGGGCGCCCAGGGCCAGCAGGGAGAGCAGCAGGTGCTCCTCGGTGACGGTGGGGGCCCCGGCCTGCCGGGCCTCGGTCACCGCCCCGGTCACGGTCGACCGGGCGTCGCGGGTGAAGCGTTCGAACATCAGAGCCTCCCGTATTTCTTATGCACGGCCTGCCGGCTGACGCCCAGCTCGGCCGCGATCTCCTGCCAGGACCAGCCCTGCGCGCGGGCGCTGCGTACCTGCACGGCCTCCAGCTGCTCCAGCAGCCTCCGGAGGGCGGCCACGGCACGCAGGCCCACGCGCGGGTCGCGGTCACCGGCCCGCTCGGCGAGATCAGTGGCTTCGGTCATGGGTGTCAATGTAGGTTGACGCGGGAGTATCGTCAACCCCAGTTGACGCCGGGGGTGGTCAGGGGGTGAGGACGATCTTGCCGAAGAGGTCGCCCGCCGCGAGCTTCTCGAATCCCTCCCGCGCCCTGTCCAGCGGCAGCACCTCGTCGATGACCGGCCGCAGCCCGGTGGTCGCGCAGAAGGCGAGGAGGTCCTCCAGCTCGTCCTTCGAGCCCATCGTCGAGCCGACCACCTTCAGCTCCAGGAAGAAGATCCGGGTCAGCTCCGCGTGCGCGGGGCGGTCGCCGCTCGTGGCGCCGGAGATCACCAGGGTCCCGCCCGGGCGCAGGGACTTCACGGAGTGCGACCAGGTGGCGGCGCCCACCGTCTCGATCACCGCGTCCACCCGCTGCGGCAGCCGCGCGCCCGGCTCGAACGCCTCCACGGCGCCCAGCTCCACGGCCCGCTTGCGCTTGGCCTCGTCCCGGCTGGTGGCGAACACCCGCAGGCCGGCCGCCTTGCCGAGGGCGATCGCGGCCGTCGCGACACCGCCGCCGGCCCCCTGCACCAGGACGGAGTCCCCGGGGCGGACCCCGGCGTTGGTGAACAGCATCCGGTACGCCGTCAGCCAGGCCGTCGGAAGGCAGGCGGCCTCCTCGAAGGAGAGCTCGGCGGGCTTGCGCAGCACGTTCCAGGCGGGGACGGTCACCTGCTCGGCGAAGGTCCCCTGGTAGCGCTCGGTCAGGATCGAGCGGGGCTCGTCCGGGCCGACCCCGTGGCCGCTCTGGCCGATCACGGAGTGCAGGACGACCTCGTTGCCGTCCTGGTCGATCCCGGCGGCGTCGCAGCCGAGGATCATCGGGAGTCTTTCCTCGCCGAGGCCGACCCCGCGCAGCGACCACAGGTCGTGGTGGTTGAGGGAGGCGGCCTTGACGTTCACGGTCACCCAGCCGGGCCTGGCCTCGGGGGCCGGGCGGTCGCCCAGCACGAGGCCGTTCAGCGGCTGGTCACGGTCGATTCGGGCGGCGTAGGCAGCGAACATGCGGCGACGCTACCGCTCAGTAGGGCCGGGTTCCAGACCTCCCGCCACCGCACGGGTGAGGCCTTCGTCGCACCCGGCCGGTCCCGGAGCCGACGGACGGAGTCCGTCGCAGCGGCGCGAAGCCGGTAAGGCCCGCCAGGGCCGCACCGCGCGAGCGGCGCGTGAAACAGCAGAGGCCCGGCCGGAGGGGATCCGGTCGGGCCTCTTGGCGTACTGCTCAGGTCCGGTCTCAGACGAGACGGGCCACACCGTCGACCTTGGCCGCGGCGGCCACGGCCGCGGCGACGGCCTCGGCCACGCGCGCGTCGAACGGCGACGGGATCACGTAGTCGGCGGCGAGCTCGTCACCCACGACACCGGCGATGGCGTCGGCGGCGGCGATCTTCATGCCCTCGGTGATCCGGGTGGCGCGCACCTTGAAGGCGCCCGCGAAGATGCCCGGGAACGCCAGCACGTTGTTGATCTGGTTCGGGAAGTCCGAACGGCCCGTGGCCACGACCGCCGCGTACTTGTGCGCGACGTCCGGGTGGACCTCCGGGTTCGGGTTGGCCATGGCGAAGACGAACGCGTCCTTCGCCATGGTGGCCACCGCCTCCTCGGCGACGGAGCCGCCGGAGACGCCGATGAAGACGTCCGCGCCGTTCAGCGCGGTCTCCAGGGAGCCCGTCTGACCGGTCTTGTTGGTCAGGCCCGCGATCTCCGCCTTGACGTCCGTCAGGTCGGAGCGGTCCGCGGACACGACGCCCTTGCGGTCGGTGACGCAGACGTCGCCGATGCCCGCGTCCACCAGGATCTTGGCGATGGCGATGCCCGCCGCGCCCGCGCCCGAGATCACGGCGCGCAGGTCGCCGAGGGTGCGACCCGTGAGCTTGGCGGCGTTGCGCAGCGCGGCCAGCGTCACGATGGCCGTGCCGTGCTGGTCGTCGTGGAAGATCGGGATGTCCAGCGCCTCCTGGAGGCGGCGCTCGATCTCGAAGCAGCGGGGCGCCGAGATGTCCTCCAGGTTGACCCCGCCGAAGGACGGGGCCAGACGGATGACCGTCTCGACGATCTCGTCCGTGTCCTTGGTGGCGAGCGCGATCGGAACCGCGTCCACACCACCGAACTGCTTGAAGAGGATGGCCTTGCCCTCCATCACGGGGAGGGAGGCTTCCGGGCCGATGTCACCGAGGCCGAGCACGGCCGTACCGTCGGTGACGACGGCGACCACGTTGGACTTCCAGGTGTACTCGTTCACCAGCTCCGGCTGCTCGGCGATGGCGGTGCACACCTTCGCCACGCCCGGCGTGTACGCCAGGGACAGGTCGTCCTTGTCGTTCACCGGAACCGTGGCCTGGATGGCCATCTTGCCGCCCCGGTGCAGTGCGAACACCGCGTCGGGGTTGTTGTCCGTCGCGCTGTCGCTGCGAGGGTTGACGATCTCCGCTGCCACTTCGTGTGACCCCTTAATTCCTTTTGTTCGTTGAGGGTGGCCACTCCTGGTTAAGGGGTGGGCGGGCACCGCGTCCGTACTCCGCGTCAACGGTTGGCCCGTCTCCGCGAAGGGGAGGTTCGTACGCGCGGGCGCGCCGCACGCGCGCCCTGAGCCCCGGATGAGGGGTGTAAGGATCTGTTCTACCCGAAGAACGCTCGCCCAGACGAGTCGATTCCTGCTCAACTGTAGGCCCGCTGCCCGTCTTTTGGCGAAAAGTCCAAACCTTGCCGTCCAGTGGGCGAGACGCCCCGTAGAAACTGCGGCAAAAACAGCAGGTCACAGCAGTATCTGCGGCCTCGAACCCCGTTCTCCGCAGTCCTGTTGGGCTACCTCGGGCGCCCGTTATGCGATTTTGACCTGACGGGCACCCTGAATGTCTCAGTCCGAATGGCAAGATGCCGTAATCACACAAGGTCGCGACACTCGATGGTGCGTGTCCGACCGTTTTTCGTTGCTTTTCCACCAGCGCCGGAGGAACCAAGCCATGACCGCTAGCACCACCCGTCGTACGACCGCTGCACGGTCCCGGATCGCCGCGGTCGGCGCGATCGCGGTCGCGGGCACCCTGATCCTCACCGGCTGTGGTGACCAGACCGACAAGGGCTCCAGCACCCCGTCGGGCGCGACGAACAACAGCAGCGCCCCGCTCTTCTCCAAGCTCCCGAAGAAGATCCAGGACGCCGGTGTCATCAAGGTCGGCACGGACGCCACCTACGCGCCGATGGAGTTCACCGAGGGCGGCAAGATCGTCGGCGTCGACCCCGATATCGCGGCGGCCATGGCGAAGCAGCTCGGCGTGCAGTTCAAGTTCGAGTCCGGCACCTTCGACACGCTGATCGGCAGCATGCAGACGGGCCGCAGCGACCTGGTCATGTCCTCGCTCACCGACACCAAGGCCCGTCAGGAGGGCCTGGACGAGAAGGGCGCCAAGACCGGTGCCGGTGTCGACTTCGTCGACTACTTCTCCTCCTCGACCGGCATCCTGGTCAAGAAGGGCAACCCCCAGGGCATCAAGACCCTCGACGACCTGTGCGGCAAGACGGTCGCCGTGCAGCGCGGCACCACGTACGAGGAGTCCGCCAAGGCCCAGGCCGAGAAGTGCAAGACGGACGGCAAGGGCGAGCTCAAGATCGAGTCCTTCCCGACCGACGCCGAGGCCCAGACCCGAGTGAAGGCCGGCGGCGCCGCCGCCGACCTGAACGACTCCCCGGTCGCCGCGTACATCGCGCAGACCGCCGGCGGCGGCAACGACTTCGAGGCCATCGCCAACCCGACCGACGCCGGTCTCTTCGGCATCGCGGTGGACAAGAAGAACACCGAGCTGCGCGACGCGCTCAAGGAAGCCCTTGACGCGGTCATCAAGGACGGCACCTACAAGGCCGCCCTGGACAAGTGGAACGCGGGCTCCGGCGCCGTGACCGAGGCCAAGATCAACGCCGGTTCCTGACCTCCGCGTACCACCGCAGCACACTGAAGGGCAGTCACTGTGACTGACAAGCTCGACAAGGTCCCGGGCCCGGCGGACAACCCGCCGGCCGGGGCCGTCCCCCCCGAGGCCATCAAGGCCATCCCGGTGCGCCACTACGGCCGCTGGATCAGCGCCGTGGTCGTCATCGGCCTCGTCGTGGCGCTCGCCGTCGCCTTCTCGCAGGGCAACGTGCGCTGGGCGACCGTGCCGGAGAAGCTGTTCGACCCGACGATCCTGCGCGGTGTCGTCAACACGGTCTGGATCAGCATCACCTCGATGGCCCTGGGCCTGGTCCTCGGTGTTCTCTTCGCCGTCATGCGGCTCTCGAAGAACCCGGTGACCAGCACCATCGCCTGGTTCTACATCTGGCTGTTCCGCGGCACCCCGGTGTACGTGCAGCTGCTGATCTGGTTCAACCTCGCCCTGATCTTCCCGATCCTGAACCTCGGGTTCTACAAGGACGAGATGACCCAGGTCATGACCCCGTTCCTGGCCGCCCTGCTGGGCCTGGGCCTGAACGAGGGCGCGTACATGGCGGAGATCGTCCGCGCCGGCATCCAGTCGGTCGACGAGGGCCAGACCGAGGCCTCGCACGCGCTCGGCATGACCCGCACGCAGACGATGCGCCGCGTCGTGCTGCCGCAGGCCATGCGGGTGATCGTGCCGCCGTCGGGCAACGAGTTCATCAACATGCTCAAGACCTCCTCCCTCGTGGTCGCCGTGCAGTACTTCGACCTGCTGCGCGCCGCCCAGGACATCGCCTCGACCTCGTTCGCGGTGATGGAGATGTTCTTCGTCGCCTCGATCTGGTACCTCGCCCTGACCAGCGTGTTCAGCGTCGGCCAGTACTACCTGGAGCGCCGCTACGCCCGTGGTGCGCTCCGCTCGCTGCCGCCGACACCGCTGCAGAAGATCAAGGCGAAACTGTCCAGCTTCTCGAACCGCAAGGCGGTGGCCTGATGACGACTGCCATGGTGAAGGCCGAGGGCGTCCACAAGTCCTACGGTGCGGCGCACATCCTCAAGGGCATCGACCTGGAGGTCGCCCCGCGTGAGGTCTTCTGCCTGGTCGGCCCGTCCGGCTCCGGCAAGTCGACCTTCCTGCGGTGCATCAACCACCTGGAGCAGGTCAACGCGGGACGGCTCTACGTCGACGGGCAGCTGGTGGGCTACCGCCAGAAGGGCGACAAGCTCTACGAGCTGAAGGACAGCGAGGTCGCGGCCCAGCGCCGGGACATCGGCATGGTCTTCCAGCGCTTCAACCTCTTCCCGCACATGACGGCCATCGAGAACGTGATGGAAGCCCCGGTCATGGTCAAGGGCGAGTCCAAGGCGGTGGCGCGCGAGCGCGCCGTGAAGCTCCTGGACCGCGTCGGTCTCGGTGACAAGGGCGGGAACTACCCCACCCAGCTCTCCGGCGGCCAGCAGCAGCGCGTGGCGATCGCGCGCGCGCTGGCCATGGAGCCGAAGCTGATGCTCTTCGACGAGCCCACCTCGGCCCTCGACCCCGAGCTGGTCGGTGACGTCCTGGACGTCATGCGGGACCTCGCCGAGTCGGGCATGACCATGATCGTGGTCACCCACGAGATGGGCTTCGCCCGCGAGGTCGGCGACAACCTCGTCTTCATGGACGGCGGCGTCGTCGTCGAGTCGGGCCACCCCCGCGAGGTCCTGGGCAACCCCCAGCACGACCGGACGAAGGCGTTCCTCTCCAAGGTGCTGTAGCTCCGAGGTGCGGTTACTCCGAGATGTTGTGAGTCCGAGGTGCAGTGGCCCGCACCCGCGGACGGACGAGGGGCGGTACGGGATCCCGTACCGCCCCTCCGTCGTTTCGGGTCCCCTACTTCAGACCCAGGACCAGCCCGTCCGAGGGGGAGCGCCAGACCGTGCGGGCCTCCGCGAAGCCCGCGGCGCGCAGGGTCTCGATGTGCCAGGCCTCGGAGGGGGTGTCGCCGTCCGCGTGCTCCCCGTAGATCTCGAAGCGCTGCTTGACCTGCTCGGCCAGTGCCGGTTCGGCACCCGCCAGTGCCCACCACTCGCGCCAGTCCACCGCCCCGGCCGTCTTGGCCCGGTCCATGCCGGCGTGCCGGTGGGCGTGCTCTGCGGCGTCGATGCGCGGGGTGGTCGGGTCGGGCATGTGGTCGGCGTTCATGAACACCCCGCCCGGGGCCAGGAGCGGTGCGAGCTGCCCGTACAGGACGGCCAGGTCCGCGCTCGGCAGCCAGTGCAGGGCGGTGGCCGTCAGGACCGCGTCGAACGAGTCGTGGGGGAGCGCGGCGCGCCAGTCGGGGTCCTTGAGGTCGGCGGTCACGAAGGTGACGCGTGCGTCGCCCGCGAAGTGCCCTTCGGCGATGGTCAACAGGGCGGGGTCGAGATCGACGCCCGTACTGGTGGCTTCCGGGAACCGCTTGAGGACGCGGTCCGTAATACTTCCCGTACCGCATGCGAGATCCAGCACCCGGGGGGCGGGTCCCACCAGTGCCTCGACCATGTCCAGCATCACGCGGAACCGCTCCTCGCGGTCGGGCATGTACCACTCCTGCTGCCGGTCCCAGCTGTCCTGTCAGGACTGCCAGTCGGTCGTGCCCGCCGCTCCGGTCGCATCCGTCGTATCCGTCATCCCGAACCCCTCCATACGTAATACCCTCGAATACGTCTCAGCCGTTACCGGAGACACTAATCCGCAGCCGTAAGGACTACAAGTGGAACTGGCCCATTACTCGGACTTCGCCGTGCGCCTGGTCAACACCGAGGAGCCGGCCCGCAACAAGGACGCGCTCACCTCGGTGGACGCCGTCCGCGCCCTGTTCGGCGCAAGTCAGCAGATGGCGCGCCGCGTCACCGACGGTGACGTCACCCGCTTCCGCAACGTCCGCGGCCGCCTGCGCTCGGTCTTCGAGGCCGCCGACGGCGGCGACCACGTCCTCGCGGTCGACCTGCTGAACTCGTTGCTCATGGAGTTCCCCGTCAGCCCCCAGGTGTCCGGCCACGAGACCCTCGACGACGACGGCCGCCCCGACTGGCACATCCACCTCGCCGAGCACCCCTCGAACGCCTCCGCCGGCTACGCCGCCATGGCGGCCATGGGCCTGGCCTTCGCCCTCACCGAGCACGGCCCCGACCGCCTCGGCGTGTGCCAGGCCGCACCCTGCCGCAACGCCTACCTGGACACCTCCACCAACCGCTCCCGGCGCTACTGCTCCGACCGCTGCGCCACCCGGGCGAACGTGGCCGCCTACCGGGCCCGCAAGCGGCTCGAAGCCGAGGAGTCCGCCCGCAGCGGACGCAGCGCCGAGGCCGCCCAGGACAGCCGGGCCCTCAGCGAACGCTGATCCTCCTCGCGCGGCCGAAAGCGCAGCACCGCCGTCGCCAGCACCAGCTCCGCGGGCACCGGCCCGAAGACGGTGCTGTCGCCGGTCTCGTTGTACGGGTTGTCGCCGAGCACCCACCAACTGCCACCCGGCCGCCGCTCCACCGCGCGCTTGACCAGCAGCAGGTCCTGCTGGAGCGGATGCCGCAGCACGACCACGTCGCCCGGCCGTACGGCAGCCCCGTACCGGACCACGAGCCGGTCCCCGTTCAGCAGCGTGGGCACCATCGAAGGCCCCGTCACCTCCACCACCTCGAACCGCCTGCGCGGGCGCCCGATCTCCACCATGCGTGTCCTCCTCGTCACCCCCGCATGCTGCCGCACGGGTCCGTACATTCGCTCACCGGTCCGGCCGCGCCCCTGGACTTTTGTCCCAAGCCCATGGGGGCGCCCGCGAAATCCGGTTGTTCAGCGAGTAACCTCCCCCTTGAGAAGACGATCACGAGGAGGACACACTCCATGCTTTCCCGCCTCTTCGCCCCCAAGGCGAAGGTCTCCGCCCACTGCGATCTTCCGTGCGGCGTGTACGACCCTGCCCAGGCCCGCATCGAGGCCGAGTCCGTCAAGGCCGTGCAGGAGAAGTACCAGGCCAACGAAGACGCCGACTTCCGCGCGCGCGCCATCACCATCAAGGAGCAGCGCGCCGAGCTCGCCAAGCACCACGTCTCGGTGCTGTGGAGCGACTACTTCAAGCCCCCGCACTTCGAGAAGTACCCGCAGCTGCACACCCTGGTCAACGACACCCTGAAGGCCCTCTCGGCCGCCAAGGCGTCGAACGACCCGGCGACCGGCGCGAAGGCCCTCGAGCTCATCGCCGAGATCGACCGCATCTTCTGGGAGACCAAGGCCGCCTGATCCGGCGCCCCCGTATCTCCCCGCGCCGTCCACCGGCGCACCGACACCGGCCCGACCGCCCCGCGCGGCCGGGCCGCTGTCGTGCGCAGCTGCAGCTGCTAGGCGTCCGCCGTCGGCACCAGGCCGTCGACGGCGTCCAGCGCCAAGCCCCACGGGTAGGCCTCCGCGCGGCCCTGCCCGGGCAGGTTGGGTACGAACCCACCCTCGCCGTAGAGCACGCGCACACCGGCGCCGCGGAGCGTGGCGATGCTCTGCTCGAACTGCGGGTGTCGGACGTAGGCCGCGTTCACGCACGGCATGACGGCCAGCGGGATCTCCTTGCCGATGCCCTCCGCGACCACGCCGACGACGAACCGGTCGGTGAGCCCGAGCGCCCAGCCGTTGATCGTATTGAACGTGGCGGGGGCGACGAGGATCGCGTCCGCCGCCGGCCACACGTCGGCCTCTCCCGGCCGCTTGTAGCGGCTGCGTACCGGGTGCCCGGTGAGTGCGGCCAGGCCGTCGAGCCCTTCCGTGAGCCAGTCCGCGGCTGTCGGCGTCAGGCCGAGGCACACGTCCCACCCGCGAGACTGCGCGTCCTCGATCACGTGGGCGACATCGAACACGGGCGGAGCCGCCGACCCGAAGAGGTACAAGGTGCGCGTCATGGCTCCCAGTTGACCACAGGCCCCCATAGTCGATCGCAGGTGGCCCGGGAGCGGAGTGGGTACCGTTCCCGGCGACGAATCAGAAACGGGAGCGTCCGGCATGCGCACTTTCGACGACGACCACCCGGGATCTCGCATCCGCGCACAGCGGCGGCTGGCCCGCCTCACCCAGAAGCAGCTGGCCGCGCTGCTCCCGTACTCCTACAGCCTGCTGAACCAGGTTGAGTGCGGTGCCCGGCCCGCCACGGAGGCCTTCCTCACCGCGGTTGCCAAGGCCCTGCGGATCGACCCCTCCGTGCTGACGGGACAACCCCCTGTCAGCACCATCCAGCAGGATCGCCGAGAGGCCCTCGTGCGGCCGATCCGTGACGCACTCGCCCTCTACGACCTCGGGTACGACCGGGACGTGACAGCCCGCCCGGTGGGCGATCTCGTGATTGCGGCCGACCAGTTGTGTGCGACCGTCCGCGCGACCAAGCTGCGGGAAGCCTCCCGGGCCCTTCCCGGCGTGATCGCCGAGCTGACCTCGACGGCGTGGTCCGCCCCGTCCACCGAAGTCTGGCGGGCGTTGGCCTCGGCCTACCGAAGCGCCCACGACGTCGCCGTCAAGCTGGGGTTCTACGACCTCTCGGCGGTCGCGCTCGATCGCATGGACTGGGCCGCCGAGCGTGCCTCCGACCCGTGCCTGGCGGCGGTGCGGCAGTACAAGCGGGCCCTCGTCCACTCGAAGAGCGGCGAGTACCGCACAGGCGAGAGGCTGATCGAGGCGGGACTCCGGATCCTCCAACAAGCGGAGGAGAGCCGCGAACGCCTGGCGGTGACAGGTCAGTTGCATCTCGGTGCTTCCGTCATCGCGGCTCGTGCGGAGGATCGTGCCGCCGTGGAAGGGCACATCGCCGAAGCGCGCACGCTGGCCAGACGAACGGGTGACGCCTCAGCGGTGCACTGGCTTTCCTTCGGGCCCATGAACGTCGCGGTGCACGCGATGTCGGCACTCACGCAGATGAGGCAGTACGACGACGCCCTTACGGCCGCCCGAAAGATCAGGCCGCCGGCGGCCTTCGCAACGAGCCGTCGCGCCCACTTCCTGATCTACCGCGCGCGAGCCGAGATGGAGACGGGGAACGCGGCGAGGGCCCTGGCCTCGTTGTCCGAGGCCCGCCGCGTGGCGCCCGAGCAGACCCGCTACCACCCGAACACCCGGGAGACGATCCGAGGCCTGGTCCATCTGGCTCGGCGGACCCCGGAGGCCCTCAACCACCTTGCTGCCTGGGTGGAAAAGTAGGCGCTCACACGCTCACACGGATGTGAGTGTTCCGCTCCTTACCGCTCGCCAGTCTGGGCTTCTTACCCGCTGACGACCGTAGGGAGCCGCCGTGTCCTGGAAGAAGACGGCCGACTGGTACGCGCGGAGCCTTGCCGATCCCGCGGCGGCGCATGCCGCGTGGCGGGAGCACGGTGTCGCCGTACTGCCGCTCGGCGCTCGCTTCGAGGCCGTACGGATCCCCGACCCGCTCGCCCACGCGGCCGTGCAGAGCGCCGACGACCGGGTCGTGGACCTCGCGCTGGCCCTCGCCCTGGAGGGGCCCGTCATCCACGACGTGCGCGGCCGGAACCACTACGCGCTCGTCGAACCGGGGACCGCGCAGCGGTGGCGCTCCCGGGACGCGGTCGAGTGCCTCGGACACGGGACCCACCTCGGGGTGCCCGACCCGGGCCGGGACCGGGCCGCGCCCGGCCGGTCCCTCTACTGGGCCGCGGCCCCCGGCCCGGGGGCGTACTTCTGCCGCGTCGGCGCCGTGCGGCTGCTCGTCCGCGTGGGCGAGGCACGGCTCGCCGAGCCGGAGGCGGCCACGTGAGGGACCACCCCGACGGCGCGTGCGCGCGGGCGCACGTACGGTGCTCCGGCTGCGGGCTGCCGGCACCGGTCGTGACCCTGTACGGCGGCCCCATGGCCGACTGCCGCCACTGCCACTACGCGTGGGGCGTCCACCACGACCCGGTGATCTGCTGGCGGCGGACCGCCACGGACGAGGGCCTGATCGCCCGGATCCGCGAGGCGGCCCCGCTCCTCGTCGCCGCCCGGGCCCTGCTCGACGAGATCACCCGCCGCCCGTGAACCCGCCGCGGCGGCGGACGGAACCGGCCAGTACGGGGCGGGTCCGGGCAGGGCCGGCAGGCCGGTGCCCGGACCCGGAGGATCACTCCTCGTCCTCGTCCTCGTCGTCCAGCCGGGCCAGCCAGGTGGCCAGGCGTTCCACCGGCACCTCGAAGTCCGGGTTCAGGTCGACGAACGTGCGCAGCTGCTCGGCGAGCCACTCGAAGGTGACCTCCTCCTCGCCGCGCCGCTTCTCCAGCTCCTCGATGCCGCGATCGGTGAAGTACAAGTCGGGCTCCGTGCCGTGATGGGGGTGTGCAGGGGGTGTTTCCCGCCAGGATAATCCGCCTATCGGCGACACCTCCCGCACGCGTCGTCCCCGGGTCTAGCCTGGATGCCCAACGAGCGGGGGGTGCGGATGACGGACGGGCGCACGACCGGGTCCGCGCGCGCCTTCGAGCTTCTGGAGCCCCTCGTCCAGGCGGCGACCGTACGCGTTCACGCCCCGCCGGGCGGGTATGACACCCCTCGCAGTCATCGGACCGGTCCCACGTGGGGGAGCGGCTTCTTCATCGCCCCCGGCTGGGTCCTGACGTGCGCGCACGTGGTCGGCGAAGGGGGTGCTGCGATGCGTCTGACGGGACGCGAGGTCGGCATCACCTTTTCCGCCGGGAGCATCACCGGCACGGTCACCGGGCGCGTGGAGTGCGTACTGCCCGAGCGGCTGGAGGAGCGGCGGCCCGGCCGGCACGCGCTGTGGGACCTGCCCGACCTGGCGCTGATCAGGGTGCTGGCTCCCGTCTCGCACGCCTGCGTGTGGCTGACCGACCGCTCCAGGCCGCGCTTCGACGAGGTCGCCTACTTCGGCTGCACCGAGGACCTCGGCACCCCCGAGATCACCGGCCGCACCACCCGGCTGCGCGGGACCGCCGGGAACGGCGCGGCCATCCGGCTCGGCGACGACGACGAGATCGAGCCCGGCATGTCCGGCGGGCCCGTGGTGGACCTCGTCCGCGGCGAGGTCGTCGGCGTGCTCAAGGCACGGCGGCAGACGGGGGGCGGCGGGCTCGCCGTCTCCGTCGTACAGCTGCGCACCCTGCCGATGGCCGCGCGGGGCCAGGTCGGGCTCTACCGCCGGATCATGCAGGCCCACGACCTGTACCACTACGACCAGCACCTCAGCGATCTCGACAACCGGCGGACCTGGACGGACGTGCACGGCGAGCTCCCGCCGGAGGAGGGCGACCCGTACGCCGGCCGGGGCCGGCTCACCCCCGGCGAGCGCACCACCCTGTTCGGGCTGCTGGCCGAGCTGCCCCCGCCGGGCTCCTCCGAGGTCGTACGCGCCCTGGTCGAGGAGGCGCGCGGCGAGGAACCGGACCCGCTGCCGCCGGCCCCGCTGAGCTGGCGCGACGGGCTGGGGCTGCTGCACGACCCGCCGGGCGGGACCGCGGAGGCCGCGGCGATGCTCCGGTACGCGACCGACGTGAGCGTGGCCGAGTACCGGGAGCCGGTCACGCCGGGCGCGGACGAGGAACTGTGGGACTGGGTACGGGCCACGGCCGAGCGGCTGTGGCGGCCGCTGCGGCGCGAGCTGGGCGAGCGCCACGAGCGGGGCCTCGCCGAGCGCGAGCGGCGCCGCCGGGCGTCGGCCGGGCGGGCGGTACACGGCCCGGCGCGGCGGTCCGGCGGGCTGCCGCCCGGGGCCTCGGTGCTGCTGGAGGTGTGGGCGCACGGCTGGGAGGACCTCTACGACTGGCGGGTCTCGGTCCTGGCCGGTCCCGCACACGCCGGGCGGGTGACGCCCGTGGACTCGGGCGTACGGGCCACCCTGGCGGGCCTGCCGGACGCCCTGCGGGCCCCGCTCGCCGAGGGCTTCCGGCGCTGCGACACCCACGAGGCCGCGGCCCTGCTCGAAGTGGCCGTGGCGCCCGCGCTGTTCGGGCTCGCGGTGGACGAATGGGTGGTGGTGGGCGGCGTACCGCTCGGCGTGCAGCGGCCGGTGGTCCTGCGCCACCCCGCCGGGGCGAACCCCGCCGCCGCGAACCCGGGCGGGGCGAACCCGGCCGTCGTGCATCCCGCCGCCGCGAACCCGGGCGGCGCCAGGGAGCACCCCGCCGACCGCGAGGGCACCGACGCGTCCGCCCGCTGGGCGCGGGTCCAGGCGGGCCCCCTCCAGGACGAACGCGCCGACTGCATACGGGGGCGTCCGCGCAGCCCCGCCACCGAGTGGCTGACGGGACTCCCCGACAACACCGTGCCGGTGCACTGCCGGGCGGCCGACCAGGAGCCCACGCTCGGGTCGCTGCACGCCGTACGGGACGCCGGGTACGGGGTGGTGGTGACCCGGCGACCGCCGCCGGACCCGGGGGCCTCCTGCGCGCCCTTCCACCGCGGGCTGCGGGAGGAACTGGCCGACGCCGGGCGGGCGGAGGTGCTCCCGGTCCGCCTGCAGAACCTGCGGGGGCGGGCGTACGGGGCGGATCCCGACGCCTACTGGGCGGCCGGGACGGGGCTGGTGTGGGAGGACCCGGCGCGGCCGCTGCCGGAAGAGGAGCCGCTCCAGGGCGACCTGTGACGGGGGCCGCCGCGGACGACGCGAGGGAGGGAGCAGGAGCACCATGAATGACGAGTGGCTCATATACCGCGGGGTGGGCGAGCCCCACGACGGGATCGACGCCCTGCCCGACCCGCCGCCCTGGCGGGACTTCGACGGCGGTCCCGTGGCGGAACCGGGCGGTCCGGCCCAGGTCGCCGACGGCAACGTGGCCCGGCGGCTCGGGGCGCACCGGCAGGCCGCCGAGCTGCACCGGCCGGAACCGGAGGAGCTGGAGGCCATCAACGCGGCCCTCTACTTACGGCGGCCGCTGCTCGTGACCGGCTTCCCCGGCACCGGGAAGTCCACCCTCGCGCACGCCGTCGCCCACGAACTGAAGCTGGGGCGGGTGCTCCGGTGGCCCGTGGTGTCCCGGACCGTGCTCCAGGACGGCCTCTACCGGTACGACGCCCTGGCCCGGCTGCAGGACGTCCAGATCGCCGCGAGCGGCGGGGGCGCCCCGGCCGCCGCCGCGGTCTCCGGGGCGCCCGGCATCGGGAAGTACATCCGGCTCGGGCCGCTCGGCACCGCCCTGCTGCCCACCGCCCGGCCCCGCGTCCTGCTCATCGACGAGCTCGACAAGAGCGACATAGACCTCCCCAACGACCTGCTGAACGTGCTGGAGGAAGGGGAGTTCGCCCTCCCCGAGCTGGAACGGGTCGCCGACAGCGAGCCCGAGGTCCAGGTGCTCACCGACGACGGGACCAAGGTCACCGTCCGCGGCGGCCGCGTGCGCTGCCGGGCCTTCCCGTTCATCATCCTGACCAGCAACGGGGAACGGGACTTCCCGGCCGCCCTGCTGCGCCGCTGCATCCAGCTGAAGCTCGGTCAGCCCGGCGAGAAGCGGCTCGCCACCATGGTCCGCGCCCACCTCGGCGAGGAGGCGGCCCGCCTCGGAGCCGACCTGATCCGGGAGTTCCTCAGCCGCTCCCAGTCCGAGCTGGTCGCTGCCGACCAGCTGCTCAACGCCTTGTACCTGACCCACTACGCCGCCCCGCCCACCCGGGAGGACCTCGCGGACCTGCTCATCCAGCGCCTCGACCGCCCGAGGTGACGGGCCGTGGCATCCGCCGGCGCACCCGGCGTCCGTGAACTGGCCGCGCTGCTCCTCGCGGCCGGGCTCGATCCGTCCGCCGGGGAACTGGCCGACGCCCTGTGGCTGGCCGGGCACATCGGTGGGCCCGGGCAGGCCGCCCCGGGCGGGCCGGCGCCGGGCGGCCCGGAGAGCGCACCCGAGGATCCGGGCGGGGAGCCCGCCGGGCCCGTACGCGCAGAGCCGGAGGCCGACGCCCCGGTCGGGCTCTACGCGCCCGGGGCGGCGCGGGCCGACGGCGCCGACGGGCAACGACCGGGGGAGTCGCCCGAGGAGTACGGAGTGCCCGTACGGGTGCCCGGGGCCGCCGCGCTGCCCCGCATCCTGGACATCCAGCGGGCCCTGCGCGCCCTCCAGCGGCACCGCCCGCCCGGCCCGCCGACCCGGCTGGTGATCGACGAGGGGGCCACCGCCGAGGCCAGCGCCCGCGCCCTCGGACTGGTCATCCCGGTGCTCCGGCCCGAAAGCCGGCGCGAGGCGACCGTACGGCTCGTGATGGACGCCTCCCCGTCGATGGCCGTCTGGCAGGACATGTTCGAGGAACTGCGTTCCGTGTGCGAGCGGTTGGGCGCCTTCCGGGACGTCCAGGTGCACTACCTGCACCGCCTCGCCGACGGCACGGCCGCGTTCGGCCGCAGCCCCGCACCCGGCTGCGTACGCGCCTCCGGCCTGCGCTCCGGTGACCAGTTGCGGGACCCGACCGGCCGGGCCCTGACCATGGTGGTCTCCGACTGCGCCGGCCCGCTGTGGCGCGAGGGCACGGCGCAGCGGCTGCTGCACCGGTGGGCCGAGTGCACCCCGTGCATGGTCGTCCAGCCGCTGCCGCAGCGGCTGTGGGGGCGCAGCTGGCTGCCCACCGAGCGGGGCACGCTCACCCGGCCGGAGGGCGGCGGGCAGAAGCTCACGTTCCGGCCGGACCGGCCGCCGCTGCCCGGGCGACCCACGGGCGGGCTGACGGTGCCCGTGCTGCCGCCGAGCGCCACCGCCCTCGGTGCGTGGGCCCGGCTGCTGGCCGGGCTCACGGCCGGGCCCGTACCGGCCGAGGTGGGCCGGGTGTTGGCCGACCACCCGGCCGCGCCCCTGCCGCCGCCGCGTGCGGTGCGCCCGCCGCGCGAGCTCGTGGCACGGTTCCGGTCCTCGGCCGCGCCCCGGGCCGTACAGCTCGCGGTGTACCTGTCGGCGGCGCCGCTGACGCTGCCCGTGATGCGGCTGGTGCAACGCACGATGTTGCCGGACTCCGAGCCCTCCGACCTGGCGGAGGTGCTGCTGAGCGGGCTGCTGCGGCGCAGCGGCGCGGGGCCGGAGCACTGGTACGAGTTCGCCCCCGGGGTGCAGGACGTACTGCTGGGGCCGCTGGGGCGGGACGAAGCCGCGCTGGTGCTCAAGCACTGCTCGGAGTACGTGTTGGCGCACTTCGGCCGGGGCGTACGGAACTTCCCCGCGCTCGCGGTCTCCCAGCTGACCGGGACGCCGCCGGCGGTCGCCGATCCCGGACCCGAGGAGGACGAGCGGGCGCCGGAGGGGCGGCTCCCGCAGGCCTTCGCGCAGGTTTCGGCCAAAGTCGTACGGCGCTACCTGCCCGGGATGCCGCAGGAGGGCCCCGCGGTACGCCGGCCCCCCGCGGCCCCCGTACCCACCCGGGCCGGGGCGGTGCGCGCCGCCCGGGACCGGCTGGCGGACGCCGACGCCGACGGGGACGGCGGCGCGCGGGCGCTGTACGAGGCCGTGGCGGTGCTCCGGCGGGCGGTGACGGCCCCGCCGGGGCCGGGCGATCCGCCGGAGGAGGCGGAGACCGAGCTGGCGGGGGCGCTGCTGCGGCTCTGGGCGGCCCAGCGGGACCCGGAGCTGTTGGCCGAGGCGGAACGGGCCGTGACCGGGCTGCGGACGGCGCGGGCGGGGGCGGTGCTCGGCCGGGTGCTCTACGAGCGGGCACTGGCCGCCGGACCGGACGCGGAGCTGCTGGCGGCCGCGGACATGGAATTCGCGGCGGCCGGCGCCGCGGCCGACCCGGAACTGCGGCGGGACTGCGCGGTGCGGCGGGCGGAGACGCTGGTCCGGCTGAGCGGGCTGCGGGACGAGGCGGGCGCGCTCCGCGAGGCCCGGGCGGCCCTCGAACCCCTGGCGGGCCGGGCGCCGGGCGCGGACCCGACCGCCGGTACGGACGGCTGCGGGGAGGACGGCGGTGGCGGGGACGGCGGCCCGGCCCCGTACCCCGAACTGCACCTGGCCCTCGGCCGCGTCCTGCTGGCCCTGCTGCCCCGCACCCCGGACCCGGCCGAGCGCACGGCCCTGGCCGAACAGGCCGCCGCCCGCCTGGCCGCGGCCCTGACCTCCCTGACCGCCCTGCCCGCCGCCTCCGGCCACACCGGTCGCGCCGGCCACACCGGTCGCGCCGGCCCGGGCACCGCACAGGTGCGGGTGGAGCTCGCCGAGACGCTGCGCCACCTCCCCGGCCGGCTGGAGGAGGCCGTCGGGCAGCTGGACGCAGCCCTGGCGGAAGCGGGCGGGGACCCGGAACTGCGGGTGGCCGCCCTGGTGTGCCTGGCGCGCGTGCACCGGGAGCGGCACGCGCGGGACGCCGACCCGATGGCACTGGAGGACGCGGCCGAGGCGTACGGCCGGGCCCGGCGGCTGATCCCCCGCGACGCGGAGGCCTTCGGGGAACTGCTGCCCGAGTGGGGCGACGTACTCCTGGACCGGGCCCGGGCCACCGACGGGCGGCGGTTCACCGGGGCCGCCGTACGCGTCCTGCGCGAGAGCCGGGCCGCGGTCCCGCAGTCCGACCCCGGTGCGGCCCACCGGCTGCTGCGGCTGGCCACCGGGCTCCGGCTGCGGCACGCGTACGAGGGCGACCCGGTGGACCTGCGGGAGGCCGAGTACCTGCTGGAGCTGGCCGTCCGGCACAGCCGCAACCCGCTGGAACAGGCCCGCATCTGGCGGGACCACGGCGACGTCCAGCAGGAGATCCACGGCCACACCCGGGCGCTGGAGCGCCTCGACCGGGCCGCGGACTCCTACCGGCGCGCCTGGCGGGCCGCCCTGGAGGCCGACGTGGAGGACCGCGCGGACACCGCCGTCCAGCTGGCCGCCCGCGTCCAGCAGTTGCGCGGGGACGTGCTGGAACGCCTGGCCCGGCCCCGCGCGGCCCTGGACGCGTACCGCTCGGCACTGGAGCTGTGGACGCGGACCCACGAGGGCGCCGCGGGGCGCTCGGAGGCGGTCCGCGTGCGGATCCTGGCCCTGGAGGCCGGGCTCTGACGCCCGCCCCGAGGGCGGGGCCGGGCCGGGTACCGCTGTTTCCACGGACCGGCCGACGGGAAAAGGAAGCCGATGGGAAAAGGAAGTGGACCATCCGGTGTGCGACGCGACAGGGGGCCCGGCGGCACATGGTGACGAAGCAGCAGGAAGTGGCGGCGGCGACCCCGGGCTGTCCGGGGCGGTTGCCGGATCTCTCCGGGCTGGACCTGGCGGCGCTGCGCGGGATCGACCATCCCGTGCTGGCCGGGGTGATCGAGGGCATGGTCGAGCGGGTGACCCATCCCGCGGAGATCCTCAACGCCTTCGACTCCAGCGTGGCCTGATCGCACCATGCCTGATCCGTCCCACCTTGAAACCGAGTTGACCACTTTCCGCCGTTAGCCGGGACCGTCCCCAGGGCAGGGATGGACCGTCCGCCGGGGTGTCCCCGGGCGGTTCTTGCCGGGGGAGGGAGGTGCGGCGATGCGGCGAGCGGACCCGAGCGGAACCCCGCTGCCCGCCCCCGACCCCACCGCACACGCCGACGCCGATACTGCGGGGCACGCCGAGCCGTCCGCGCACGCTGACCCCGCCCCCCACGCCGACGCGCGTCCCGCTGGGCTCCCCGAGCCGTCCGGGCACGCCGACGCGCGTCCCGCAGGGCACGCCGAGCCGGCCGCGCACGCCGAGCCGGTCGGGCTCCCCGAGCCGGTCGGGCACGCCGATCCCGCTGGGCACGCCGAGCCGGCCGCGCACGCCGCGCCCGCCCCGCACGGCGACGCGGTGGTCGGCCAGTGGCTGGTCCACGCCCGGTACGCGCCCTGGCCCTATACCCGGCTCGACGTGGCCGCCGCGCGGGCCGCCGGTCACCGGCCGCACCCGATACGCCAGTTCGTCCTCAAGACCCGCAGCCGCTGCAACCTCGCCTGCACCTACTGCTACGTCTACGAGATGGCCGACCAGGGCTGGCGCGACCAGCCGACCGCCATGACCCCCGCCACCACCGCCCGCGCCGCGCAGCGGATCGCCGAGCACGCCGCCGCCCACGACCTGCCCCGCGTCGACCTCGTCCTGCACGGCGGCGAGCCGCTGCTCACCGCCCCCGCCCAACTGGCCGCGCCCGTCGACGCCGTACGGGCCGCCCTCGCCGCGGCCGCCCCCCGCACCCGGGTCACCGCCACCGTCCAGACCAACGGCACCCTGCTCACCCGCGGCCGCCTCGCCGCCCTGGCCGCCGCCGGGATCCGCGTCGGCGTCAGCCTCGACGGCGGCCTGCCCGTGCACAACACCCGTCGGGTGGACCACGCCGGACGGCCCGGCTTCGCGTCCGCCGCCCGCGGCCTGCGGCTGCTGGCCCGCCATCCGCAGAGCTACGCCGGGGTGCTCTGCGTCGTCGATCTCGACCACGACCCGGTGGAGACCTACGAGTCCCTGCTCGCCTTCGCCCCGCCCAGCATCGGGCTGCTCCTGCCGCTCGCGAACTGGAGCGCCCCGCCCCCCGGCCACCACCCGGACCGGACCCCGTACGCGGACTGGCTCCTCGCCGTCTTCGAGCGCTGGTGGCACGACGACGTACGGCGCACCCGGATCCGGCTCTTCGAGGAGATCATCGCCCTGTTGCTCGGCCTGCCCACCACCACCGAGACCCTCGGGCTCACGCCCGCCGCCACCGCCGTGATCGAGACCGACGGCTCCATCGAACAGGCCGACTCACTGAAATCCGCGTACGAGGGGGCCGCCGCGACCGGGATGACCCTCGACACCCACAGCTTCGACCAGCTCCTCGACCACCCCGGATTCGCCGCCCGCCAGCTCGGCCGGGACGCGCTCGCCGCCCGGTGCCGCGCCTGCGAACTGGTCGAGGTGTGCGGCGGAGGGCACTACCCGCACCGCTACCGCGCCGGCGAGGGCTTCCGCCAGCCGTCCGTGTACTGCACCGACCTCCAGCCGCTGATCCGGCACATCGCCGCCGCCGTCCAACGGGCCGCGCAGAGCGCCCGGACCGCCACCGAAGCCCCCGCGACCCGAGCCCGCGGCGCCGAAGCCCCCGCCGTCCACCCCCCGGCGGTCGCCTCATGACCGACGCCCTCACCGCCTTCACCGTCTCCTCGCCCACCCTGCGCGCCCTCGCCTCCACCGAACCCTCCATGGAGGGCACCCGCCTGGTCCGCGACGTACGCCGCTCCAAACGCCTGCTCCTGCTGCGCGCGGTCCTCGACGCCGCCCCCGGCGGCCGGTCCGGGGAGACCGCCGACCACTGGGCCCTGCTGGAAGAGGCCGAGCGCCGTGACGCGGGCGCCGTGCGCGACGTACTGCACTATCCGGCCACCGGGGTGTGGGCCGAGGAGACCCTGCGCCGGCTGCACGCCCCGTGCGGCCCCCCGCCCGACCTCGGGCACCTCGGGGCCCTCGCCGTCGCCGCCGCCCTGCGCGCCGGGATCCCCTTCAGCCACACCCTGCGGCCCCTGCACGGCCGGCTCGTGCTCCCCACCCTCGGGCTGCTGCGCCCGGACCGCCCCGGCCCGCTCGCCCTCTCCGAACGCTCCTGGGACCCCGACGATCCGGCCACCGTGCCCCTGCACGCCCTGCCCGGCGGCCGGACCGCCCTCGACGACCTCGACCCCTACCGCGCACCCGGCCCCGCGCAGCCGGCCCCGGTCCGCCCCGCCCGCCGGCTCACCCCCAAGGGGCACAAGCGGTGGGACACCCAGTGGTCCGGCGCGCTCACCCTGCTCCAGCGCTACGACACCATCCGCGCCGAGGAGACCGTCCAACTGCTGCGCTCCGTCGTACCGCTGGCCGGCGGCTCCCGCTCCAGCGGTGCCACCCTCCCCGCGGCCGCCGGCTCCGTACTCGCCCGCGCCCAGGCTCCGCCCGCGCTCGCCGCGACCCTCGTCCACGAGGTCCAGCACGGCAAACTGACCGCCCTCACCGACGTCCTGATCCTGCACACGGCCGACCACACGCCCCGCCACTGGGCCCCCTGGCGCAGCGATCCCCGCCCCCTGGAGGGCCTGCTGCACGGCGCCTACGCCCACCTGGCCCTCGCCGGGTACTGGCAGCGCGCCGCCCTCTACGGGGCCCGCGGCGCCTGGGCCCAGCACGCCCGGATCCGCGCACAGGTGGCCGCCGTCCTGCCCGCTCTGCGGGCGCACGAGCGACTGACCACCGCGGGACGGGAGTTCACCGATGCGATGGGGGCCGCCGAACGCGCCATGGACGACCTGCCGCCGCCCGGCGACCAGCACACCGCGGCCCGCCGGGCCGTCGACCGCGAACGCCGCGCCTGGTGCGAGGCACATCCCGAACTCGCCCCGTTCGCACACGGCTGACGGACCGTCCGCTGCGGTACCTTTCAAGCCCGTCCACCGCCCGGATTCCAGGGAGACGGCCCGATGACCACCGGTAGTCGCCAGGACCGTGAACCGGCGGCGCAGCAGCCGCCCCAGCCGCCCCAGCCGCAGCGATTCGTCATCAGCTTCGCCGGCTTCAACCGCCCCTGGGCGGTGTGGATCGCGCACCGCCTGGAGGAGCACGGCCACCGCGTAGCCCTCCAGCGCTGGGACCCGCAGAACAGCCCCGGCATCGACCAGGCCCTCGACGACCTGGCCCGGTCCGGCAGCCGGGTCCTCCTCGTCCTCAGCGAGCGCTACTTCTCCGCCGGCACCCACACCGACGAGCAGTGGAACACCGCCCTGCGCGCCGTCACCGACCGCCATCCCGACCGGTTCGCGGCGGTCTGCCTCACCGACGCCCCGCTGCCCAGCGCCGTCGCCGTACTGGAGAAGACCGACCTGTGGGGCCTGGACGCGTACGAGGCCGAGTACCGCGTGCTGCGCCGCCTGGAGCTGCCCACCGACCGGATCGGCACCGAGACCGGACGCCGCGGGCCGCGCTTCCCCAACGACCCGCCGGAGATCTGGGGCCGCGTCCCGCGACGCAACCCGCGCTTCACCGGCCGCAACGACGTCATCGGCACCCTGCGCGAGGCGCTGACCGAAGCCCCGCCCGGCGCGTCCACCGTCACCCTCCTCGGGCTCTCCGGCGTTGGCAAGACCCAGGTCGCCACCGAGTACGCCTACCGCTTCGCCTCCGAGTACGACGTGGTGTGGTGGGTCCCCGCCGAGGACCGGCCCACCCTGCGCGAACGCCTCGCCGACCTGGCTCCCGCGCTCGGGCTGCCGCGCGGCGCGGGCAGCTACGGCGAGCAGATCCGGGCCGTCCTCGAAGCGCTGCGGCGCGGGAACCCGTACGGCCGCTGGCTGCTGGTCTTCGACGGCTGCGACAACCCCGACGACCTGATCGACCTGCTGCCCTCCGGCGCGGGCGACGTCATCATCACCTCGCGCAACCGCGAGTGGGCCGCCCGGCACACCAGCCTGGTCGAGGTCCCCCTCTACGCCCGCCCCGAGTCGATCACCTTCATCCGCCGCCGGGCCCTGCGCCTGACCGCCGACGAGGCCGACCAGCTCGCCGAGGCCCTGGAGGACTACCCGCTCGCCCTCGACCAGACCGCCGGCTGGCTCGCCGACTCCCCGCTGCCGGTCGGCGACTACCTCGTGCTGCTCCAGCACCGGATGGACTCCCGCGAGGCCGTCACGGTCTCCGAGGACTACCCCCTGCCCTTCCCGACCGCCCTCGCCATACTGCTCAACAACGTCCGGGAGAACTTCCCCGACGCCCTCGCCCTGCTCCGGCTGTTCGTCTTCTTCGCCCCCGGCCCGGTGCCGCTGCGCCTGCTGCGCGAATTCCCCGCCGACGACGTGCCCGAACAGCTCGCCGGGCTGATCAACGACCAGATCCGGTGGAACGCCGCCCTCAACAAACTCGTCCAGTTCTCCGTCGTCCGGCTGGAGTACTCCGACCTGGCCGTGGAGGAGGGCGGCGGCGGGCTGGAGACCGTACAGCTGCACCGCATGGTCCACGGCATCGTCCGCGAGGACCTGTCCGAGGACGAGGCCGAACCGCTGGCACGCGCCGTGCGCCAGGTCCTCGCCGCGGCCGACCCGGGCCGGCCCTCCGACTCCCGCCTGTGGCCCCGGTACGCCGAACTCATCCCGCACCTGGCCACCTCCGGGGTGCTCACCAGCAGCAACCCGCGCATCCAGAACTTCCTGCTGCACTGCCTGCGCTACCTGATCCTCGCCGGGGAGTACCGCACCTGCCTGCGGCTCTCCGAGGAGACCGACCTGATCTGGCGCGCCCTGCTCGGCGAGGACCACCCCAAGGTCCGCGAACTCAGCTACCACTACGGCGGAGCCCTGCGCAACCTCGGGCTGTTCCGGCGCGCCGAGACCCTCACCCGCGCCCGCGCCGCCCAGCTCACCGAGGAACGCGGCGACCGCGACCTGGAAACCCTGCGCGCCACCAGCTCGTACGGCGGGGTCCTGCTGTGCATCGCCCGCTTCGAACCGGCCCGGGAGATCTTCGAGCACTGCCTGGCCACCTACCGCGAACTGCTCGGCGAGGACGACTCCACCACCCTCGCCGCCCAGAACAACCTCGCCGCCACCTACCGCCTGCTCGGCCGCTACCAGGACGCCTACGACCTCGACCTGGACACCCTGCGCCGCCGCGAACGGGTCCTCAGAACCCACCACATCTCCACCCTGTCCTCCGGGATCGCCTGCGCCATGGGACTGCGGCTGATGGGCCGCTACCACGAGGCCCAGACCCGGCAGGAACAGGGCGTGAAGATCAACACTCAGGTGCTGGGCCTGGAACACCCCCAGACCCTGCGCGCCGAGCACAACCTCGGGATGTGCCTGCGCCGCTCCGGCGACATCCCCGGCGCGGGCCTGCGGCTGCGGACCGTGTGGGAGCGGGCCACCCGGGTCTTCGGCGTCGACTACCCGTGGACCCTGATGGTCGCCTCCGACTACGCCACCTACCTCAGGGAGTACGGGGACATCGGCGAGGCCCGCCGGATCTCCGAGGACGTGGTCCGCGGCTACCAGTCCCAGCTCGGCCTCGCCCACCCGTACAGCATCGGCACGGTCGGCAACCTCGGCCTCGTGCTGCGGGCCCAGGGGGAGCGCGCGGCGGCCCTCTCGCTGGCGGAGCAGGCGCTCGTGGGCATGCGGGGCGCGCTCGGCGACCGGCACCCCTGGACGCTGGGCTGCGCCCTGAACGCCACCGGGCACCGCAACATCACGGGGCGGCTGGAGGACGCGCTGGACCTGAGCCGGGACACGCTGCGCACGGCCGAGCGGGTCCTGGGCCCGGACCACCCGATGGCCCTGAGCGCCCAGATCGCCCTGGCCGCGGACCTCCGGTCGGTACGGGAGTACGAGGAGGCGGCGAAGCACGAGGACGCGGGCATCAAGGGCCTGACCCGCACCCTGGGCCCGCAACACGTCCACACGATCTCGGCGAAGCAACAGACCAGGCCGTACTGGGACTTCGAGCCACAGCCGTAGGGGGACGCCGGGCCGGGCGCATATTCTCTGCGCAGCCAAGGCGATTGTAAAATCCGCCACGGGAATTCACCCGTTCGGTCCAACGCCATCGACGTAACGACGGCTGGTGGCACTCGGTGGCGCACCCAGTGATCTCCGCCAGATGGAGAAGCGGTGTTCGTCCCCGGTCGGGCGCATCTACGCGTGGCAGTTCGGAGCACTCACGGTGTGTCTCATGGATGATGACTACCCGGACGATAGTTGGTACCTTCTCAATTCCGCGATCAGGCCCAATTACGGCAACTATGATGTCGCGTACCTGGGCGTCAAGGAGACCCACCCGGCCGACACCCCCCTGCTGAAGCCTCCCGTCAGCTTCGCCTACATTGGGACGCAGAGTTACGGAAACGTCTGGAGGCCGGTGGCTCCGGATGGGTACCGGGCCTTCACCGATCTCGTCGGCGCGTACGGGGATCCGAACGACAACCCCTCGGCATTCCGCTGGACAGCGTGCGTGCGGGAGGGGCAGCAGAGTGATGGCCACACCTATGTCTACGCCGACGCGCCGGTCGAGAAAATGGTCGGGTTCTACGAGGGCTGTTGGATTGTCGCGGTCCCTCAGTACGTCGGCGACGTCGACGGCATCCTGCTTTCAGGCGGGCAATCAGTAATCTACTCGCCCCATGGTGAACCCGTGGACACTCCCGTTCAGAATCTCCTGAATCTGCCGCCGTCCGTTGTGGAGGGCCCTCCTCCGATCCTGCCGGTCATGGACAGCTACGAGATGCCGGATCTTCCCCCTCCGTCAACCGACCGGAGGGTCCTCGTCCCGTGCTCGGCCATCGAGGACGGCATGCCCATCGAATGGAAACTGGAAAATTCGCCGTACTACACAGTCATCCGCAAACGCGGTTTCAGCAAGATCGGATATCTGGACAACCAGTTCGGCACCGACCCCGAATCAAAAAAGTATTCAGTGTCGTACGGGGTGACGGATACGCAATCCGAAACCTTCAGCGCCTCCGTTGGAGTCACCGTCGGCTTCGAAGCCGGAGTGGACATCTTCGTGGCAGAGGCCAAGGTATCCGCATCGCTGACGGTGAATCTGGGCTACCAGTCCTCCACGGCGGTCACGGAAATGCAGTCGACCACCATCGAGAACGACCTCAACGTTGGACCCAAGCATGCCGGTGCGATGTTGGCCGAGACCCACACCATTGACGTCCTCCGGGAAGACCACACGTCAGCCAGTACCACGGGTCCCCTCATCTTCGACGCCCTCACCGATACCTACTACCTGTCTTACCCGCCTCCCGAACAGGAAAGGCCCTGAACCTGCAACCACCGGCCACAACTTCCACCTTCCGCAGCCGTCCTGCGAGGGTGGGGCTTCGCCGAGCAGGAGCTGAGCAGGCGGTATCAGGGATGCGTACGGGGGTTTCCCGTCAGTCCCATCGTCCTTCCGTGTCGGGCCGGTCCCTCAAGGGCGCTCCTCCTTCGTCGTCGCGTCGCTTCGCGATGGCCTGCGGCCACCCTTGACCGACCGTCCCGCCCCGGAGATACGAAGACTGCCGGGAAGCCCCCGAAGGAACGGGCCGGGGGACGAGGGACCAGGACGGGGCGGTCGGAGATGCCCGGCCCGGTCGGGCGCGAAGAGCCGCGACCGAGAGACGGGGCCGTCCAGACCCGGGCCCGGGTCCGGGTCAGTGGGCGCACCACATCGCTACGCGCTCCTCACCCCTCAGCGTCCGACGACCGTCTTGGGTCGGGCATGGGCCGCCTCTGATCGCTACGCGCCTCTCCATGACCGCGTCCGGCGGCCGTCCCGGGCTGATCGCGGTCTTCGCGGGGTTGACCTCAGTCGGCGGGCTCGACATGGGCGACCCTCCTGTCCGCCGAGGCGGCGAGGGGAGTGCGTGATCTGCTGAGGGTGGTCCAGCTCAGGGTGGTCCAGCTCAGGGCGTTCGACATGCTGAGTCCCGGACCCTCCCATCTGACGGTGTGCGGGCAGACAGATGGTGTTCCGCTACGAGTGCCGCAAGGGATGCAGTCCGTATCCCTGCCAGGAGTTGCTCAGATCGCTCCGATCCACTCGGCGTAGGACGTCAGTGAGTTGGCGTCAGCCCGCTTGAGGCGGCGGATGTTCCCGATGTCCGCTCGGGCCCACGGGTGCTCGCGCACATGTTGCGGCGCGTGCATGCGGGCTTCCTTGAGGCAGCCGAAGGCTGTGTCGGGGTTGCCGGACCACAGCTGTGCACGTGCCACCTCGATCCAGAATCCAGAATCCGGATCGGCGCTCTGCCGGGATCTCCTGGCCCGGACTCCATGCCTGCGCGACGTCCAGGGCGCGGCCGATGTGGTCGCGGCCGAGGTTCACCGAGATGCCCACCTCGTGGATGCGGACAGTGGAAGGCCCGAACGAGGTGCCGAGGTAGATGCCCTCGGGGAGGCCCTGCGCGAGTGTCCGTGCCTCGTTCAGATGGGCGTACGCGGCGTCCGCGCTGCCTGCCCGTGCAGCGAGGACGGCAGTCCGCATGGGCAGGGCGCTACTGGTGGACGATGTTCGGAAGTTCGGTGAGGGAATCGATCGACCAGTCCGCGGCGGCCCGGACCTCGGGGCGTCTGCCCACCAGTGGCCCCAGGGGCCGCGCCGGATGTGGGCCGTGCGCAGCCCTGCGGCTCGCGCGGGATGGATGTCGTTGGCCGGGTGGTCGCCCACGTACAGGGTTTCGTCGGCGGGGCTGCCGGACACCGCCAGCACCTGTGCGAAGAAGGCGCGCGCCGGCTTGGACGCGCCCCACTCGCCCGACGTGACGACGAGGTCTGCGGGAAGGCCCAGCGCGCGCAGCAGATCACCGGCGCGGGGGCTCTGATTGCCCGCGACGACCACCCGTACCCCGGCGGCTCGGAGTGCTGTCAGGGCCGGACGGACGTCCTCGTAGAGGTCGCTCTCGTCGAGCCGCTCGCCGCGGCCCGCGGCGTCCCGGGCGCAGGAGGCGGATCGCGTCCGCGTTGTCCCGGCCGTCCACGACCACGGCACCCACCAGCGCGGAAAGGGTGTGTCGGGGCACGTCGAGCCAGTCCGCCAGCGTACGGGTGGCGGGGTTGTTCCCGGCCGGTGGACGGGAACAACCCTCAGGGGTTACGGGGGATTCCGTTACTTGAGCTGGATGCTGGCTCCGAATATGTTGCCGACCTCCGCGCATTCCTTGACGTCATCGCGGCTGAAGTAAGGGGTGCTGGCGGTGCCGGTCAGTCCCTTTGCAGTCGAAGTGCAGTACCACTTGCGCGGCCCCTTGTAGGCCACCTTCCACACCTCGCTCTTTCCTGCCGCCATGTTCCCGGAGCATTGCGTTGCGATGTCCGTGTGGACGCAGATGTTCGCGATGGTCGCCGAGAAATTGCTGAGGCGGAAGGCCGCGACCGGTGCCGCCTGGCTCGCAGGTGCGGTCACGAACATCCCCGCACTGATGGCCGTCACCATCCCGGCTACCGTGGCCAACTTGGTGCTCCGCTTGATGGTTCGAGACATGTTTCCTCCAGTTGTCGTAATTCTGTGCTGCAATAGATGAATGGATTGGTCCGTGCGTGCATCGGTGCATCTTTGGTGAATCGTCGCATCGATCCGTCAATGGTCCAGAAGGGTGCGCGCGATTTCGGACGAGGCCTTATGGCGTCGCAATCCGCGACCGTCCGGCCGGAGTTGTCGGGCGATGCCCCCGCCCGCAGAAATGAGATCGCCATAGGTGGAACTGCGTACGGTGAGATCGGAACCCGGCGTTCACGGCTGCCGTGCGAGCTCGCCGCGCTCCCGGCGGGCCGCGTCCGCCTCCTCGCGCATCGTGTCGAGTCGCTCCTCCAGCTGGGCGACCCGCTCGCGGTAGCGCTCCAACTCGGCCCGCACGAACTGCACGTCGGCCACTTGCTGTGCGGACTCCTGGCGGATCTTGTCCGTCTCCATCTCGAACCGGTGCCTGGCCACGTCCAGTTGGGCGACGGCCATGTCCGCGGCCTCCTCAGCCAGCGCGGTGCGCCGTTCGGCGTCCAGGGCCCGCTGGGCCGCGGCCTCGGTCACGGCCTTGATGCGCTCCTCGGCCGCGGCCGAGTCCGTGATGATCGCGAGCTCCTCGATGTAGCCAGGCAGGTCCGTGGACAGCTGGGAGATGAGCGCCACGAGGTCGGCGCGAGCGCCGGACCCGTCCTTGCCCGCCTTCTTGACCTCGGCCACCCGACGTTTCTCGTCCTTGCGCTGCTGCCGCTTCGCCCGGAACCTGCGGAACGCCCCCAGCGCGTTGTGATCCGGGTGGGCGCAGTACGTGGGCCGGGGGTTGTCGGGCGTCGGCGCCTCGGGGTGGTTGGTGCACTCCGGGTAGGCGCAGAGGGGAAGCGTCTCGACCGTCATCGTCCTGCTTTCTCATGAGATTTCGGGTTCGTCGGAGACGACCAGTGTCTGATGCGGCTCGCGCCGTCCGGTCGCACTCGGTGATGTACGAACACGCTAGGGGCAGCAGGGGAGTCGTGGGCGTCCCACGAGGAGGGCGTCATGAATCGGTAAGATCATCGGCCGTCCGGGGCCATGACAGCCGGAAGGCCCGGCCCCCATGAGGGGCCGGGCCTTCGGTACTGCTGGGATCGGGGCGGGGTTACGCCTCGAAGACCTCGTTCAGCAGCAGCTGCTGCTCCGCCTGGTGGCGCTTCGCGGAGCCCACCGCCGGGGACGAGCCGTGCGGGCGCGAGATGCGCCGCAGGCGCTCGCCCGCCGGGACGTCCGCGCCGACCGCCAGGTCGAGGTGGTCGATCAGGTTAAGCGCGATGAACGGCCACGCACCCTGGTTCGCCGGCTCCTCCTGCGCCCAGATGTACTTGGCCGCGTTCGGGAACTTCGCGATCTCCGCCTGGAGCTCCGCACCGGCGAGCGGGTACAGCCGCTCGATGCGGATGATCGCGGTGTCCGTGATGCCGCGCTTCTCGCGCTCGGCCTCCAGGTCGTAGTAGACCTTGCCGGCGCAGAAGACGACCTTGCGGACCGCGTTCGGGTCCACGGTGCTGTCACCGATGACCGGACGGAACGAACCGCTGGTGAACTCCTCCGCCTTCGACGCCGCAGCCTTCAGACGCAGCATCGACTTCGGGGTGAAGACGATGAGCGGCTTGTGGTGCGGGTTGTGGACCTGCCAGCGCAGCAGGTGGAAGTAGTTGGAGGGGAGGGTGGGCATGGCGACCGTCATGTTGTCCTGGGCGCACATCTGGAGGAAGCGCTCGGGACGCGCGGACGAGTGGTCCGGGCCCTGGCCCTCGTAGCCGTGCGGGAGGAGCAGCGTGACGCCGGAGGTCTGGCCCCACTTCTGCTCGGCCGAGGAGATGAACTCGTCGACGACGGTCTGCGCGCCGTTGACGAAGTCACCGAACTGGGCCTCCCACAGGACCAGCGCGTCCGGACGGGCCAGCGAGTAGCCGTACTCGAAGCCCATGGCCGCGTACTCGGAGAGCAGCGAGTCGTAGACGTTGTAGCGGGCCTGGTCCTCCGACAGGTAGAGGAGCGGGGTGTAGTCCTCGCCCGTCTCCCGGTCGATGAGGACCGCGTGGCGCTGGCCGAAGGTGCCGCGGCGGGAGTCCTGGCCGGACAGTCGGACCGGGGTGCCCTCCATCAGCAGCGAGCCGAAGGCGAGGGTCTCGCCCATGCCCCAGTCGATGGTGCCCTCGTCGATCATCGCCGCGCGGCGCTGCAGCTGCGGCAGCAGGCGCGGGTGGACGGTGACGCCCTCGGGGATGGTGACCTGGGACTCGGCGATCCGCTTGACGACGTCCTGGGAGATCGCGGTGTTCACCGCGACCGGGAAGTCGGCCGACGGGGCCGGGGCGGCCGGTGCGGCGACCGCGGGCTGCGTGGCGGCCTCGCGGACCTCCGCGAAGACCTTCTCCAGCTGGCCCTGGAAGTCCTGGAGCGCCTGCTCGGCCTCTTCCAGCGTGATGTCGCCGCGACCGATGAGGGACTCGGTGTAGAGCTTGCGCACCGAGCGCTTCTTGTCGATCAGGTCGTACATCAGCGGCTGCGTGAACGCCGGGTTGTCCGACTCGTTGTGACCGCGGCGGCGGTAGCAGATGAGGTCGATGACCACGTCCTTGTTGAACGCCTGGCGGAACTCGAAGGCCAGACGGGCAACCCGGACGACGGCCTCGGGGTCGTCGCCGTTCACGTGGAAGATCGGCGCCTCGATCATGCGGGCCACGTCGGTCGCGTACATCGAGGAACGCGAGGACTCCGGGGCGGCGGTGAAGCCGACCTGGTTGTTGATGACCACGTGCACGGTGCCGCCGGTGCGGTAGCCGCGCAGCTGCGACATGTTCAGCGTCTCGGCGACGACGCCCTGGCCCGCGAAGGCCGCGTCGCCGTGGAGCGCGAGGGGCAGGACCGTGAAGTCCGTGCCGCCCTTGTTGATGACGTCCTGCTTGGCGCGGGCGACACCCTCCAGGACCGGGTCGACCGCCTCCAGGTGCGAGGGGTTCGCGACGAGCGAGACCTTGATCTGCTCGCCGTCCAGGCCGGTGAAGGTGCCCTCGGCGCCCAGGTGGTACTTGACGTCGCCGGAGCCGTGCATGGACTTCGGGTCGAGGTTGCCCTCGAACTCGCGGAAGATCTGCGCGTACGACTTGCCGACGATGTTCGCCAGGACGTTCAGGCGGCCGCGGTGGGCCATGCCGATGACGACCTCTTCGAGGCGGGCCTCGGCGGCCGAGTCGATGACGGCGTCGAGCAGCGGGATGACGGACTCGCCGCCCTCCAGGGAGAAGCGCTTCTGGCCGACGTACTTCGTCTGCAGGAAGGTCTCGAAGGCCTCCGCCGCGTTCAGGCGGCGCAGGATGCGCAGCTGCTCCTCGCGCTCCGGCTTGGAGTGCGGGCGCTCGATGCGGTCCTGGATCCAGCGGCGCTGCTTCGGGTCCTGGATGTGCATGAACTCGACGCCGGTGGTGCGGCAGTACGAGTCGCGCAGCACGCCGAGGATGTCGCGGAGCTTCATCATCGACTTGCCGGAGAAGCCGCCGACCGCGAACTCGCGCTCCAGGTCCCACAGGGTGAGGCCGTGCTCGGTGATGTCGAGGTCGGGGTGCTTGCGCTGCTTGTACTCCAGCGGGTCGGTGTCGGCCATGACGTGGCCGCGGACCCGGTAGGAGTGGATCAGCTCGAAGACGCGGGCGGCCTTCGTGACGTCGTCGTCGTGCGAGGCGTCGATGTCGCGGTTCCAGCGGACCGGCTCGTACGGGATGCGCAGCGACTCGAAGACGGAGTCGTAGAAGTCGCTCTCGCCGAGCAGCAGGTTCGCGACGATGCGCAGGAACTCGCCGGAGGCCGCACCCTGGATGACCCGGTGGTCGTAGGTCGAGGTCAGGGTCATGACCTTGGAGATGCCCAGCTTGTTCAGGGTGTCCTGCGAGGTGCCCTGGAACTCGGCGGGGTAGTCCATGGAGCCGACGCCCATGATGACCGACTGTCCGGGCATCAGGCGGGGCACGGAGTGCACGGTGCCCAGGCCGCCGGGGTTGGTCAGCGAGACGGTGACGCCGGTGAAGTCGTCCATCGTCAGCTTGCCGACGCGGGCGCGGCGGACGATGTCCTCGTAGGCCTGCCAGAACTCGAAGAAGTTGAGGGTCTCGGCCTTCTTGATGCCGGCGACGACGAGCTGGCGGTCGCCGTTGGGCTTCACCAGGTCGATCGCGAGACCGAAGTTGATGTGCTCGGGCTTGACCAGGGTCGGCTTGCCGTCCTTCTCCGCGAAGGAGTAGTTCATGGCCGGCATGGCCTTGATCGCCTGCACCATCGCGTAGCCGATCAGGTGCGTGAAGGAGATCTTCCCGCCCCGGGCGCGCTTGAGGTGGTTGTTGATGACGATGCGGTTGTCGAACAGCAGCTTCACCGGGACGGCGCGGACGGAGGTGGCCGTCGGCACGTCGAGGGAGGCGTTCATGTTCTTGGCGACGGCAGCCGCCGGGCCGCGGAGCGTCACCAGCTGGGGGCCCTCGGGGGCCTCGGTGGCGGGCGCGGCCTTCTGCGGGGCTACGGAGGAGGGGGCGGGCGCGGCCGGTGCGGCGGCCGGGGCCTGGGAGGTGACAGTCACAGCAGGGGCACCAGAGGGGGTGGCAGGAGCAGGGGCAGGAGCTGACACGGGCGCAGCAGCTGGCGCGGCGGCAGCCGCTCCAGTGGAGCCGGCGCTCGCACCGGGTGTCGGGGCAGGGGCTGCGGCGCGCGCCGCCCCCGTGGCGGCGGCGTCGGTGACCTGCGGCGCCGCGGTGACGGTGGTGGCGGCCTGTGCGGAGGCGCCGTCCGTCGTCGCGGGCTTCTGGGGACCGTCCGACTTCACCGGAGCGACGGCGCCCCCCGGCTTGTAGTCGGCGAAAAAGTCCCACCAGGCCCGGTCGACCGAGTTCGGGTCCTGGAGGTACTGCTGATAGATCTCGTCGACGAGCCACTCATTGGCGCCGAAGCCTGAGGCAGGGTTCTTCCCGCCCTCTGCTGCTTCGGTCGTGGTGCTCGAGTTACTGGGGGACTGTGGCGACACGGCGGCAACCGCCCTCTTCCGCTTCACAAGGTATGGACAGCGGGAATAAAGGCTACGCCTCCTCGGGCGCTGCATGCAGGCCGGGCGGGACTTACGTCGCGCAGGTCACATCGAACGGCGGGTTTCGGCACGTGGAATGGCGGGAAACCAGCCTGGTTCGGGTAGGGGGCACCGAGGTTGCGGCCCCCTGGCTTCGCACCCCTGACGGACCCCGGGTACGTGTGGCCGAGATCATGTCCTTCCCACTCGAACCCTACGTCAACACGGCGCCTATGAGCTGCCCGGAAGCGTGACGAGGATGCGGCAGCCGCGTGACGATTCGGCCACTCCGATCCGGCCTCCGTGCAGCTCCACGGCCCAGCGGGCGATCGCCAGGCCCAGTCCGGTGCCTCCGTCGCCGCCGCGCGCGCTGCCCCGGTTGAACCGCTCGAAGACGCGGTGGCGCTCCGCCTCGGGGATGCCCGGGCCCTCGTCCCGCACCTCCAGCACCAGGCTTCCGGGCGCGTCGCCGGTCCGGGCGCGGACCGTGACCCGGCCGTGCGGAGGGCTGTGCTTGACCGCGTTGTCGATCAGATTTGCGACCACCTGGTGAAGCCGTTCGGCGTCCGCGTGCGCCCACAGCTCGGGCGGGAAGACGTCCAGGTGCAGGTGCACGTCGTTGCGGCTGTGCCCGCCCGAACCGGAGAGGAGCCCCGGTCGGCCGGCGGCCGCCAGCCGCGATTCCTTCAGCACGCCCGACAGGTACGGCCACACCTCGAAGCGGCGGGCGCGCAGCGGGACCACGCCGTTGTCCACCCGGGACAGGTCCAGCAGGGTCTCCACGAGCCCGCCGAGCCGCTCGGTCTGCTTCAGCATCGTGCGCATGGTCTCGGGATCGGCGGCCGAGACCCCGTCCACCACGTTCTCCAGCACGGCCCGCAGCGCCGCGATGGGCGTGCGCAGCTCGTGCGAGACGTTGGCGACGAGCTCCTTGCGGTGCCGGTCCACGGCCTCCAGGTCGTCCGCCATCAGATTGATGGTGGAGGCCAGGTCGCCCAGCTCGTCGCGGCGCCCCGCCCCGCGCACGCGCCGGGTGAAGTCGCCGTGGGATATCGCCCGGGCCACCGTCGTCATGTCGTCCAGCGGCGCCGTCAGGCTGTGCGCCACGAACTGGGTGATCAACATCGAGGCGATCACCGAGAAGACCGTGATGAACCGCAGCTCGGTGTCGGTCCGCAGGGCCACGAGCAGCAGGCCCGTCGTGATGAAGACCGAGACCACGACGAGCGTGCCCAGCTTGGTCTTGATCGAGAAGGGCGAGAAGGGCCGCAGCCCCACGGGAGGCCGTTGCCGTTGCCGCAGCCGGTTCGGCGGGCCGCTCATGCCTGGGCCGGGGTCTCCAGGGCGTACCCGACGCCGTGGACGGTGCGGATCCGCTCCGCGCCGATCTTGCGGCGCAGGGCCTTGATGTGGCTGTCCACGGTACGGGTCCCGGAGGCGTCGGCCCAGTCCCAGACCTCGGCCAGCAGCTGCTCCCGGGAGAGCACCGCCCGCGGGGTCCCGGCCAGGCACACCAGCAGGTCGAACTCGGTGGGGGTCAGGTGCACGTCCTCGGTGTGCACCCGGACCCGGCGCTGCGCGTGGTCGATCTCCAGGTCGCCCAGGCGCAGGGTGGCCCCGCGCGGGGTGTGCGCGGCCATGGTGGCCCGCTCCACGCGCCGCAGCAGGACGTGGACCCGGGCGGCCAGCTCGCGCATCGAGAACGGCTTGGTCATGTAGTCGTCCGCCCCGACCCCGAGCCCGACCAGCAGGTCGGTCTCGTCGTCGCGCGCGGTGAGCATGAGGACCGGCACGGGCCGCTGGGCCTGGACCCGGCGGCAGACCTCCAGGCCGTCGAAGCCGGGCAGCATGATGTCGAGGACCAGTAGCTCGGGCAGCCAGCTCTCGGCCGCCGCGACGGCAGAGGGGCCGTCGCCCGCGGTCTGCACCTGGAAGCCCTCCGCGCGCAGGCGGGCCGCGATGGCCTCGGCGATGGTGTGGTCGTCCTCGACGACCAGCACACGCCGTTGGGCGCCTGGTGTCGCCGCGGCGCTCTGATGGGTGGTGTGTGTCTGTTCCATGTCCGCCCCTGAAGATCCCGCGTGAATGGGGTGCAGCGTAGAGGAGGCGTCGGCCTGCGGCTACGTGGGGTTCGGACATGGCATATGTGCTGGACCGGAGTAAGCGGAATGTGTGGTACCGGGTGCCGGTCCCCCCACGGGACCGGCACCCGGCGGGCGAGACCGGTCAGGTGCCTCGCCGTTCTTGCCCTCCGCGGGGCACCCGGGCGGGTGCTCGGAGGATGCCCGGAGGGTGGCCGGGGTGCCCTAGAGGGTCAGCCCGTGGCCGTGCGGGAAGACCGGGTCGAGCGTGTCGTTCGGCACATCGGGACTGGAGGCCTCGACGGCCTCCATCGAGCGCGGGAGCTCGAAGGGGAGGCGGCCCTGCGGGGTGGCGCGGCCGAAGGCCACGTCCAGCAGGGCCGCGTCGCAGGCCCCGTAGTCGGCGATCAGGGCCGCCGCGCGCCCGGCGATCTCCGGGATGACGGCGGCCCGCTCCAGGTTGATGCAGACCAGGGTCGGGACCTGGTCCAGGAGGGCCAGGATCCGGGTCAGCTCGGGCTCGGGGAAGGCCAGCGAACCCGAGTGGAAGTAGGACTCGAAGACGTTCTCGCGGGGCTCGTACGGGGTCCGCAGCCGCAGCACCGCGAGATCCGCCTCGGCCGGGTCGTCGACGACCTCGCCGTATCCGGCGGCGACGGCCGGGTCCACGTTCCGCACGTACAGCTTCGGCCCCGTGGTGAGCGGGAGCAGGCCGTCCGGGTTGGTCAGGACGGTGAGGGAGCGGCGCTGGGCCGCGGCCCCCAGGGCCGTGAAGTCGGACCGGCCGACGATCTCGGCCGCCGCGTCCGGATCCACGTACGGGTCCTCGAACAGGCCGAGCGTGAACTTCTCCCGCAGCAGGCGGCGTACCGAGTCGTCGATCCGGGACTCCGGGACGCGGCCCGAGCGGACCAGCTCCACGATCACCTCGGGGCACTGCTCGCCGCCGAACTGGTCGCAGCCGGCCTCCAGGGCGCGGGCCGCCCGCTCGGCCACGCCCAGGTGCTCCAGGCCCCAGGCGCGCGCCGGGTGGACCTGCCCGAAGATCGTCGCGTCGTTGAGCAGCCCCCAGTCGGCGCAGACGATGCCCTCGAAGCCGAGTTCCTCGCGGAGCAGGCCGGTGACCACGCCCTTGTTGAAGCCGAAGCCGACCTCCTCCCAGTCCGTGCCGATCGGCTGGCCGTAGTACGGCATCATCTGCGCGCACCCGGCGGCGATCGCCGCCCTGAACGGCTCCAGGTGGTGCTCGCGCATGCCGCCCGGATAGACCTGCTCCTTGCCGTGCGCGAAGTGCGGGTCCTCGCCGTCCTTCTGGGGGCCGCCGCCGGGGAAGTGCTTGACCATCGCGGACACCGACCCGGGCCCGAGGGTCGGGCCCTGCAAGCCGCGTACGTACGCCGCCACGAGCTCGCCCGTCAGCCGGGCGTCGGAGCCGAACGTGCCGGACTGGCGGGCCCAGCGGGGCTCGCTGGCCAGGTCGATCTGCGGGTGCAGGGCGACGCGGAAGCCGACCGCGAGGTACTCGCGGCGGACGGTGTCGGCGAACCGGTGGACGAGCTCGGGGTCGCCGATGGCGGCCAGGCCCAGGGCCTCCGGCCAGGCGGAGAAGGCGCCGGAGTTGAAGGACGCGCCGACGTTGTCGGTGAAGGCGTGGCGCGGGTCGGTGGAGAAGGTCACCGGGATGCCGAGGCGGGTGGCCGCGGCCATCTCCTGGACGGCGTTCTGCCACCGGGCCATCTCGCGGGGCCCGTAGGTGCCGAGCAGGTTGAAGTGGGTGAGGAAGCGGTCCTCGACCAGCTCGGGCGTGGTGAAGGGGAGCATCGAGCCGTCGGTCTCGGTGACCGGGGTGCCGTCCGCGTTCATCATCAGCATCGAGTGGAAGAGCTGGCCGGCCTTCTCCTCCAGGGTCATCCGGGAGAGCAGGTCCTCCACGCGGCGGCCCACGGGCAGCGCAGCGTCTCGGTAATCGGGCGTCGCGTTCATGGCGGGGCTCCTGGAGCACGTGACCGGGCGGATCGGCACGGCCACGGTAGGGCCGAAAACCGCGTACCTGCTAGGTTTTTGAAAAGTGAGCCGGGTCACACGGGCCGGACGGCCGGAAACGGCCGCGGCTTAGGCTGTTCGGCATGGCACAGGACACGGGGCGGACGGGGCGGACGGCCCCGAAGGGACCGACGGGGCCGAAGGGGGCGAAGGCCTCGAAGGGCTCGGCCCGGGGGACCTACGCGGTGGGCGACGCCCGGCGGCAGAAGATCCTCGACACCGCCGTCGAGCACTTCGCGCAGTGGGGCTTCAACGCCTCCTCACTGGCCCGCATCGCCGCCGACTGCGGGATCACCCAGGGCGGACTGCTGCACCACTTCCGCGGCAAGGAGGACCTGCTGCTCTCGGTCCTGGCCCAGAGCGAGCAGCACGACGTCGAGCGGCTGTTCAGCGCGCCCGCCGAGTCGGTCGCCGCCCACTTCGCCACCGTCGTGGAGCTCGCCGCCGACAACGAGCGGCGGCCCGGCATCGTCCGGATGTTCCACACCCTGGTCGGCGAATCCGGCAACCCGGAGCACCCGGCCCACGCGTACTTCACCCAGCGCTACGCCCGGGTGCTCGGCTACACCGTCGAACTGCTGGAGGCGGGCGTCGCACGCGGCGAACTGCGCCCGGACACCGACTGCGAGGCCGTCGGCCGGGAGACCCTCGCCGTCATGGACGGCCTACAGATCCAGTGGGTGCTGGCGCCCGGAAGCGTGGACATGCCGGCCCGGCTGCGCGGATTCCTGGACCGGCTGCTGCGCGACATCTCGGCCACGCCCCGGGTCGACCCGGGCTAGGTCGTCTCTTTCAGGTCTTGCCGGGCCCGCGACGCCCGGCACCGCACCTGATCCCCCAGACTCCGTCCGGGGGGACCCCCAGGTTGTCGGGGCGCCCGCGTACGTCCAGTACACGGGCGCCCCTCCGCCTTGCCCTGCACGGCGCCGGACGCCGCGGGCTCGGCCGACACGATCCAAAAGAGACGACCTAAGGGCTGTCCCGTAATCCCCGGCGGATCAGCGCACGGCGTCAGATGCGGTGCATCGCAAGGCGGAGGGGCGTCCTCATACTGGGCGTATTCGGGCGTTCCGACAACGCAGTGAGGTGCCGTAGCTGTCGTCGTGCGCCCGCCGGGGATTTTGGGACAGCCCTTAGGGGGCGTCCGTGCCGCCGGTGAACGGGGGCAGCGCGTCCAGCACCTTCGTCAGGACCTCCGGCAGGGACCCCTGGTCGCTCGCCACCTCGTGGCCGTCGTGGACGAAGGCGTAGGAGTAGCCGTCGTAGATCGTGGGGCCGCCGGTCGCGACCCGGGGCAGCCGGGCGAAGTCGGCCTCCCGGAGGGCGGTGCGCAGGCGGGTGAGCTCCGCCCCGGACAACTTGCCGGTGCCCGTCGGCTCCGCCCCCGCGTCTAGCCGGGTGAAGGAGCCGTCGCCCTTGATGACGAGGGTGTGGGTCTGCCCGGCGAAGCCGCCGGTCCGGGTGACCCGGAGCAGGGTCTCGCCGGGGGCGGGGACCCGGCCGGCCGTGGGGCTCGTGGTCGGGTCGGCCGGCGCGCCCGTGGTCGCGCCCGGGCTCGTGGTCGCGCCCGGGCTCGTGGTCGCGCCCGGGCTCGTACGCGCGCCCGCGCTCGGGTCCACGGACGCGCTCGCGCTCGTGCCCGGCTCCGTGGAGGGCTTCGGGGCCCGGTCGTCCCCGCCCGCGGCACCCGAGGGCCCGCAGCCCGCCAGGACCACTGCGCTCAGCACCGCCACCGCCACCGCTCTCAACGCGTGCACACCCACCTCCGCAGTGACTCGGGTCCACCCCCGAGTATGGAGTCCGCACACCCGTTGCGACACCTGTCCGTCCCGTCCCGACCGCACGCGGAGGCCGACATCAGCCGGATCGCCCCCTGGCGCCTGCTCCCGCCGCTGCTGGCCGTGCTCCTCGGCCTGTGGGGCCTGGAACGGGGCGGCAGCATGTGGCGCGACGAGTCCGTCACCTGGCAGGTGGCCCACCGGCCGCTCGGCGGGATCGTGGAGCTGCTGGGCCGGGTCGACGCCGTCCACGGCCTGCACTACGTACTCGTGCACGGGGTGTTCCAGGTGTGGGAGGGCGGCCTGTGGGCGCTGCGGCTGCCCTCCGTCGCCGCCACCGCCCTCGCCGCCGCCGGGGTGGCCGCCGTCGCCCACCGGCTCGCGGGGGAGCGGGCCGCGCTCCTCGCGGGCTGCGCGTACGCCGTACTGCCCCCCGTGCAGATGTACGCCCAGGAGGGGCGCTCGTACGCCCTGGTCGCGGCCGCCGTGGTGTGGGCGACGTACCTGATGCTGTGCGAGCGGTGGCCGGCGTACACGGTGGTGCTGCTGATCGGCTGCTGGCTGCACGAGTTCGCCGCGCTCGCCCTGCTCGCCCACGCCTTCACCGCGTGGCGCTCGCGCGGCTGGCGCCGCAGCGCCGCGGTCCTCGTGGTCCTGCTGCTGCCGCTGGCCGTGGTGAGCGCCCGGCAGGCCGAACAGCAGCTCGGCTGGCTCGGGCGGCCGAGCTGGCAGGACTGGGTGGCGTACGCGGTGGTGGGCGCCGCGGCCCTGCTGCTCGCCCGGGGCGCTCCGCCCGACCTCGTACGGGTGGCGCTCCCGCTCGTCCTGCTGCCGCCCGGGGTGTTGATGGTGATCTCCCTGTTCAACCCCTGGTACGTCGACCGGTACGTGATCTACGCGCTGGCCGGGCTCGCCCTGCTGGCGGGGGTCCGGCTCGCGCGGGCCCGCGGGTGGTGGCCGTGGGTGCTGGCGGGCGCGCTCCTGGTGCCGTTCGGCATCTGGTCGGTGTGGCTGCGCACGCCGGAGAGCCGCAAGGACGACGTGCTCGCGGTGGCCGCCGCGGTCCGGGAGCGGGCCCGGCCGGGGGACGCGGTGCTGTTCACGCCCTCGCGCAGGCGCGAGTGGCTGCTGTCCTCGCCCGAGCTCTACGGAGAACTGCGCGACGTGGCCCTGGACCGCACCCCGGCGGCCTCGCGCAGCCTCCAGGGCACCGAGCTGCCCCCGGACCGGATCCGTGCGGCGCTGCTGGCCTCGCCCCGGGTGATCGTGCTGCTGGACCCGGCCGGTCAGCCGCTGGACCCGTACCCGCGGGAGGTGGTCAAGCGGGAGGAGCTGGCCGCCCGCTTCGACCTGTGCTCGATGACCGGGGTGCGCGGCGCCCGGGTGGCGGTCTACGCCCGGCCGGGCGGCTGCGACTGACCCCGGACGGGGAGCCGGGGCGGGCCGCGGCGGAGGATGGGGCGACCCGTGTCGTACAGCCGGAGGTGCCGCATGACCCAGCCCCAGGACGCCGCGTCCGAAGCACGGCCCGCAATACAGCCTGCAATACGGCCCGGGGCAGAGCCCGGGGCAGAGCCCGGGGCAGAGCCCGGGGCAGAGCCCGGGGCACGGTCGCAAGCGCCCGTCGGGCCCCTTCCCGGACCGCTCGTCGGGGTCGACTGGCTCGCCGGACGGCTGGGTGCGCCCGGCCTGGTCGTCTTCGACGCCTCGGTCGGTGCCCACCGCGCCGCGTCCGACCGGATCCCGGGCGCCCGCCCCTTCGACCTCGACGGGCCCCTGTCCGACCACACCGCACCCGTCCCGCACACCATGCCCGGGGCCCCGGAATTCACCGAGGCGATGCGCGCCCTCGGCGTCGAGGACTCGGACACCGTCGTCGTCTACGACGGCGCCGGCGTCTACTCCAGCGCCCGCGCCTGGTGGATGCTGCGCGCCATGGGCTTCGACCGGGCCGCCGTCCTCGACGGCGGACTGCCCGCCTGGACCGCCGCCGGCCTGCCGACCTCGACCACCGGCCCGGCAGGGGTAGCGGGGGGCCGGGGCCCGCGCGGCTCGTTCACCGCCCGGCCCCGGACGGGGCTGCTGGTCGACGGCGCCACCGTCGCGCGGGCCCTGGCCGACCCGGCCGCGGCCGTCCTCGACGCCCGCACGCGGGAACGCTTCGCCGGTACCGCCCCCGAACCCCGCCCGGGCCTGCGCGGCGGCCACATGCCGGGCGCGGTCAACCTGCCGTTCACCGAACTCCAGGACCCGACCGGTCGGATGAGGCCGGTCGGGGAACTGCGCGCGGTCTTCCGGGCGCTGACGGGGGAACGGGACCGGCTCTACTTCAGTTGCGGCTCCGGGGTGACCGCCTGCGTACTGGCCCTGGCCGCCGACCTCGCCGGGTACGAGGAGATCGCCGTGTACGACGGCTCCTGGAGCGAGTGGGGCATGCCCGGCACGCCCTCGGAATTCCCCGTGACCACCGGCCCGTAGCGGACGGGGAACGGGGGGTTAGCCCCACCGGGGGTTCGGGTACGTGCCCCATCGGCCGGGACGCGCTCCCGACCCAGAATCGGTCCATGACCTCTCACACCACGTCCGCCCGCACGGCCCGCACGGCCCGCACGGCCCGCACGGCCCGCACGGCCCGCACCACGATCGCCGCCCTCGGAGCCGGCCTCCTCCTGGCCGGCTGCTCCTTCTCGGGCGGCGCCTTAGCGGACGACGCCTACAAGACGGCGGCCGCCGATGCCACGGTCACCGAGGCGGTCACAGCGGTGAAGGTGACGGGTGCCCGGTCCGGCTCGATCGAAGTCACCCCCGGGGCCGGCCCCGGAGTCACGGTCCACCGCACCGTCCACTACCGCGGGGACACCGTTCCGGCGACCGGCCAGAAGGTCACCGGAGGCGTCCTGACCTTCAGCAACAGCTGCTCCGGGAACTGCTACATCGACTACCGACTGGAGGTACCGGCCGCGGCCACCGTCGAGCTGGAGAGCTCCAGCGGCGCCATCGCGGTGACGGGGGTCGCGGGGGCCGAGGTGGAGGCCGACTCCGGGGCGGTCACGGCCGACCGGATCAGCGGCCCCCTGAAGGTCCGAACCTCCTCGGGCGAGATCACCGCCACCGGCCTGACCGGCCCGAGCGCCGAGATCCGCTCGTCCTCGGGCAACACCCGCCTGGACTTCACGAAGGCCCCGTCAACGGTGCTCGCCGAGACCACCTCGGGCGAAGTCGCCCTGAAGGTCCCGCAGGCCCCGTACCGGATCAAGGTCTCCACCGACTCCGGCGACCGCGACGTCACCCTCGCCGACGAGGCCTCCGCCTCCTCCCGCATCTCGGTGGAGACCTCTTCGGGCGACATCCACATCTCCGCGGTCTGATGTCCGATTTGCCGTGCCCCCCGTAGGACACGTGCGGTGGTGGCGCGGACGATGGCCCACCTCCGCCTCCACCTCCACCTGCACCTCCCGTTCGTCTGTCGAACCACCACCACGGGAGGGGGACAGCTGCGTTCGCCCCGGGCGAACGGGCCTTGGGGAACATCGGGAGGCGCAGATGCATTGAGTCGGCAGAGCTCAACTTCACTGCCGGAGGGAAGATCATGGCTTCGACGTCCGTCACACTCACCCTGCCCGTGCTGCCGCTCGACGACGAGGTCGTGCTGCCCGGAATGGTCGTACCGCTGGACCTGTCCGACGCCGAGGTGCGCGCCGCCGTGGAGGCGGCGCAGGCCGCCGCCGGGAAGAGCGGCAACGGCAAGCCCCGGGTCTTGCTCGTGCCGCGCATCGACGGGACGTACGCGGGGACCGGTGTGCTCGGCACCGTCGAGCAGGTCGGCCGACTCTCCGGCGGGGATCCCGGGGCGCTCATCCGCGGCCTCGGCCGGGTCCGCATCGGGGCCGGGACCACCGGCCCCGGGGCCGCGCTCTGGGTCGAGGGCGAAACCGTCGACGAAACGGTGCCCGATCCGCTGCCCGGGGCGGTCACCGAGCTCGTCAAGGAGTACAAGGCGCTCGCCACCAGCTGGCTCAAGAAGCGCGGCGCCTGGCAGGTCGTGGACCGGGTCCAGCAGATCGAAGGCGTCTCCGCACTCGCGGACAACTCGGGGTACTCGCCCTTCCTGACGGTCGAGCAGAAGGTCGAACTGCTGGAGACCGCCGACCCGGTCGCCCGCCTCAGGCTCGCCGTCAAGGCGCTCAGCGACCACCTCGCCGAGCAGGACGTGGCCGAGTCCATCGCCAAGGACGTCCAGGACGGCGTCGACAAGCAGCAGCGCGAGTTCCTGCTCCGCCGGCAGTTGGAGGCCGTGCGCAAGGAACTGCGCGAGCTGAACGGCGAGAAGGACGGCGAGGAGTCCGACGACTACCGCGCCCGCGTCGAGGCCGCCGACCTCCCCGAGAAGGTCCGGGAAGCCGCGCTCAAGGAGGTCGAGAAGCTGGAGCGGGCCAGCGACCAGAGCCCGGAGGGGTCCTGGATCCGGACCTGGCTGGACACCGTGCTGGAACTGCCCTGGAACGAGCGCACCGAGGACGCGTACGACATCCGGGGGGCCAGGGCCGTGCTCGACGCCGAGCACGCGGGCCTCGGCGACGTGAAGGACCGCATCACGGAGTACCTCGCCGTCCGCAAGCGGCGCGGCGAGCGCGGCATGGGCGTCATCGGGGGCCGGCGAGGGGGCGCCGTGCTCGCGCTCGTGGGCCCGCCCGGTGTCGGAAAGACCTCGCTCGGTGAGAGCGTGGCCCACGCCATGGGCCGCAAGTTCGTCCGCGTCGCCCTCGGCGGCGTCCGCGACGAGGCCGAGATCCGCGGCCACCGCCGGACCTACGTGGGCGCCCTGCCCGGCCGGATCGTCCGGGCGATCAAGGAGGCCGGCTCGATGAACCCGGTCGTCCTCCTCGACGAGATCGACAAGGTGGGCTCCGACTTCCGCGGCGACCCGGCAGCCGCCCTGCTGGAGGTCCTCGACCCGGCGCAGAACCACACCTTCCGCGACCACTACCTGGAGGTGGAACTGGACCTCAGCGACGTCGTCTTCCTGGCCACCGCCAACGTCCTGGAGGCCATCCCCGAGGCCCTGGCCGACCGGATGGAGCTCGTCCGACTCGACGGCTACACCGAGGACGAGAAGGTCGTCATCGCCCGCGACCACCTGCTGCCGCGCCAGCTGGAGCGGGCCGGGCTCGGCTCCGACGAGGTGGTCCTGGAGGAGGACGCCCTGCGCAAGCTGGCCGGGGAGTACACCCGCGAGGCGGGCGTACGCACCCTGGAGCGGTCCCTCGCCCGCCTGCTGCGCAAGGTCGCCTCGCAGCACGAACTGGGGGAGCGGGAGCTGCCCCTGAGCATCGGCGCCGACGACCTGCGGGCCCTGATCGGGCGCCCGCACCACGTACCGGAGTCCGCCCAGGACCCGGCCGAGCGGCGCACCGCAGTCCCCGGCGTGGCCACCGGCCTCGCGGTGACCGGAGCGGGCGGCGACGTGCTGTTCGTGGAGGCCTCGCTGGCCGACCCGGAAACGGGCGGGGCCGGCCTGACCCTCACCGGCCAGCTCGGCGACGTCATGAAGGAGTCGGCGCAGATCGCCCTGAGCTTCCTGCGCTCCCACGGCGCCGAACTGGAGCTCCCGGTCGCCGACCTGAAGGACCGGGGCGTGCACATCCACTTCCCGGCGGGCGCCGTGCCCAAGGACGGCCCGAGCGCGGGCATCACCATGACCACCGCCCTCGCCTCACTGCTCTCCGGGCGGCAGGTGCGCACGGACGTGGCCATGACCGGCGAGGTCTCGCTGACCGGGCGGGTCCTGCCCATCGGCGGGGTGAAGCAGAAGCTGCTGGCCGCGCACCGGGCCGGACTGACCACCGTCATCATCCCCAAGCGCAACGAGGCCGACCTGGACGACGTCCCGACGGAGGTGCTGGAGAAGCTGGAAGTGCACCCGGTGACCGATGTGCGTCAGGTCCTGGAGCTCGCCCTGGCCCGGGCGGAGGCTGCGGTCGTCGCAGCGGCCTGACCCGTGAACACGGCCCGGTGTCCCGCTCCGGCGGGGTACCGGGCCGTCGGCGCGCCCGCTGCGAAATACTGGGCCCGGACCCACGTGGGGTGCCACACATCATCGAAGGAGCGGGACGTGCACGGGAGTGAAGACCAGGAGTTCCTTGCCCTGGAGCGGGAGCTGTCCGTCTTCCTCCGGCGGGCCCGCGCCTCCTCGGGCGAGATGGCCCGCGAGCTCCACCCCGAGCTGGAGCCCGCCGCGTACGGGCTCCTCGTACGCCTGGAGGCGGCCGGCCGGCAGCGGGCCACCGAGCTCGCCGCCTACTTCGGGGTCGGCAAGGCCACCATGAGCCGGCAGCTGCGGGCCCTGGAGGTGCTCGGCCTGGTGGCCCGCGAGCCGGACCCCGCCGACGGCCGGGCCTCCCTGGTCGGCCTCACGGAGGAGGGCCGGGAACGGTTCCTGCGGGTCCGCGGGGCGCGCCGCGAGCAGTACATGCGCAAGCTCGCGGACTGGGACCGCGGCGAGGTGGCGGAACTGGCCCGGCTGCTGAACCAGTTGAACGCGGGCGGGGAATAGGGCGTCGCAACGGCCGCGCCCAGGCGGGGCCGCTCGCAGTCGGGACCGCTCGGACGCGGGACCGCTCGGACTCGGGACCGCTCGGGGTGCGCCGCACAGGGGTGGGACCGTTCAGAGCTCCGCGTAGACCGCCGACGCGTCGTCGTGCCGCTTGGACCGGGCCGCCGACGGGCGGGCCGCGTCGGACTCGATGGCGCGCACCCGGCCGATCAGACCCTGAGCGCCCTCCTTCCGCAGCACCGCCAGGCAGTCCGCCCAGTCGCCCTGCCCGAAGGTGTCGGTCCACCGGCTCGCCCCGTCCGTGAGCGCGGCCAGCGCCCGCACCCGCCCGCGCGGGGTGCGCCCCGTCACCGCCCGGGCCGCCACCGCCGGGTCCGCGGCCGCCGTGAAGAAGCCGCCCTCCGCGTTGCGCAGGGCGTCCGTCGCGGCCACCGAGCGCAGCACCTCCGGCGGGATCCGGTCCAGTCGGTCGTCGAGCACCGCCGTCACCTCGCCGTCGGGCGCCTGTAGGAGCAGTACGGAGTCCGAGAGGACGAGGTGTTCCACGTACTCCGCGTCCCAGCGGACCACGACGACCGTCGCCTGCGGGGTGCGCACGTGAGAAAGGTCACAGGTGTCACGGTGGGCGTCGGCCGTGGCGCGGACGGACTCGGCCAGAACCTGATCGAGCGGCATGTCCCGCCGCGATCCGGACAGTTCGGTCAATCGGCCGCCGAGGCGGGCCGCGAACCAGGGCACTCCGTGCACGCATCCGTCGTCGCCGCGCGGCGGGGTGACCCCGTCCAGGAGCACCAGGACGCCGCCTCCCGAAGCGGGGATCGCGGCCGACACCCAGTCCTCATTGGGGCGTTCCTGGTGGCCGGGGGCCGAGGCGAGGTCGATGCGCATGCCCGCATTCTGCCGCGCGGGAGGCGGTGGGCGCGGGTAGGTCCGTACCAAATCGGCCGCGCCGGGGCGGCTCCGCACGCCGGCCGCACGGGGCGGGCAGAGGGGGTCGCGCCGGCGGGTCGGTCGTGTGGGCGGGCATCCTGCCAAAGCCCGTATCGATCTTTCAACCACCTGTCCATGGAGGCGCCCCGGCACGGGGTGCCCGAGTTGGTCGGCAACTCATCCGTGATGTTCACTCGTTCGGGTGGCCGGTTGGGCGATGTGCGGCTCTCTCCCCAGCACGCTGCAAAGGTCTGAGGCGGTACGAGGGAGCAGGGGGCGTTTACTTGTTGACCGGCCGTTACCTCGGCCACACGAGTAGACGATCAAGAGCACACGTACAGGATTGCGAGCACCGGTGCAGAAGAAGCGGTCTCGGAAGAACGGCACCGCCGCCGACGGCCCGGCCCCCGCAGGACGCCGCGTCCGCGTGCGCCGCAGGCTGGTCATCGGCGTTGCCGTCGCCGGCCTCACCGTCCTCGCGGCAGGCGCGCCCGCCGTCGTCTCCGCCTCGAGGGAACTGAACGACTCCCAGCACCTGGTCACCCTCGCGGAACAGACCCGGCAGACCCTCACCCTCACGCACCTCCTCGGTGACGAGCGTGACGCGGTCGTCGAGTACGCCGCCAAGGGTCGGCCCGGCGCGGCCAAGGGGCCCGTCCAGGAACGCATCGCCGGGACCGACCGGCAGCTCGCCGAGGTCCAGGCCGAGGCCGACGAAGCGACCGCCCAGGCCCTCGCCCGCGTACGGACCGTCCGCGCCGAGGCCGTCGACGGCAAGGGCAGCGCCCTCGCCGTCCACCAGGCCTACGCCGGGGTCATCGCGGAACTCCTCGCCCCGAACGACCGGCTCGCCGAGCTGACCCCGCCGCGCGCCGAGGCCGCCCTCACCACCACCCGCCCGCTGGCCCCGCTGAGCCAGGCCGTGGAACAGGCCTCGGCCACCCGCGGGCTGCTGCTCGCCGCGCTGGCCGTCCCCCGCGGCGACCAGCCCCCCAACGCGGCCGTGGTCGACGAACTCACCACCGCCGCCCAGCGGACGCGCGTACGCGAGCAGGCCGCCCTCGACGACTTCGCGCGGGCCGCGCGGCCCGACGTGCGCCAGACCCTGGCCGCCACCGTCACCGGCCCCGAGGTCAAGACGGCCGACGACTTCCTCAAACGGCTCACCGACCGGCCCACGCTGACGCCCGCCGACCGCAAGACGGACGGGCCCACCGTCGGCACCGCGTTGACCGCCCGCATCGACCGCATGCGCACCGTGGAGGCCACCCTCGCGAGTGAACGGGCCTCCGCCCTGGCCGCGCTGCGCGACGACGACGTGACCCGGCTCGAACTCGTGATCGCTTTCATGGGCGTGCTGTTCCTGCTCGTCGTCGGCGTCTCGACCGCCGTGGCGCGGTCGCTGACCCGGCCGCTGTCGGTCCTGCGCCGCGGCGCGGAGCGGCTGGCCACGCCGGAGGGCTCGGTCGAACCGGTGCGGTTCACCGGCCGCAACGACGAGTTCGCCGAGGTCGTGCGCCACCTGAACGCGGTGCGCGACCAGACGGTCTCCCTGCACACCCGGATCGCCGGGCTCGACGCCGACCGGCGCCGGATCATCGGTCGCAGCGAGGCGTTGGCCGCCGGCCGGGACGTGCTGGAAGAGGAGCTGACGAAGCTGCGGGCGGGGCTGGAGGAGCACCGGCGCATCATGTCGACGACCTCCGTCTCGCTGTCGCTGCGGACCCTGGGCCTGGTGGAGCGCCAGCTCGCGGTCATCGAGGAACTGGAGTCCAAGGAACAGGACCCCGACCGGCTGGCGACCCTCTTCAAGCTGGACCACCTCGCGACCGTGATGCGCCGCCACAACGAGAACCTGCTGGTCCTCGCCGGGCAGGAACACGGACACGGGCAGGGCCTGCCGGTGCCGCTGGTCGACGTGATGCGGGCCGCCGTCAGCGAGATCGAGCGCTACGAGCGCGTCGACCTCGCCGTGCTGCCCTCGTACACCCAGGTCGCGGGGCACGCCGCCGACGACATCTCGCACGTACTGGCCGAGCTGCTGGAGAACGCGACCACCTTCTCCCCGCCGGAGGTCAAGGTGAAGGTGTCCTGCTGGCAGGAGGGCGCCGGCGACGTGGTGCTGTCCGTCGTGGACGAGGGCATCGGCATCACCGAGGACCGCCTGGAGTCGCTGAACACCCGGCTGTCCACGCCCGAGGCCTACGACGAGGAAACCGAGGCGGAACACGGGCTCGGCCTGGGCCTGTACGTGGCCGGACGGCTCGCGGCACGGCACGGGGTCACCGCCGAGCTGCGCACCCCGCGGCACGGCGGGACCGAGGCCCTGGTGGTCATCCCGGTGGCGCTGCTTCCCACCACCCCGGTGGTCTCACCGGTGCACACCCTGGCCATGCCGGGCGGGCCCGCGCTGCGGCTGCCGGGAGTGATAGCGGAGGCGAACGAGAACACGCTGCCGGCACGGCGGCGGGGGACGCATGCCGCTCCGGACCCGGACGCGGATGCGGACCCGCGCGCGGATGCGGACCCGCGCGCGGATGCGGACCCGCATGCGGATGCGGATGCGGATGCGGATGTCGCCACGGAGGCGGCTGCGGAAGTAGAGCCCGAGGTCGAGCCCGAGGTCGAGCCCGAGGTCGAGACCAAGGCCGAGACCAAGGCCGAGGCCGCGGTCGCCGTCGAAGGCCTCGCCGAGGAGCCGGTCGTCCCGGTCGCCGTCGAGCCGGAACCGGCCACGGAGCCGGAGCCAGAGCCGGAACCGGAGCCGGCCACGGAGCCCGCCGTCGCGGCGGTCCCGATCACCCTGGCCGAAGCCCTGGCGGGCCCCGCCGTCGTCGCCGAGGCCCCGGCGGAGCCGGAGCCGGTCCCCGCCGACCAGGTGTTCGTGGCCGAGCCCCCGGCAGGGGACGGGCCCACCCCCGAGGAACAGCTGCTCGCGCGGGTCGTCCCCGACGTCGAGCCGGCCGCCCCCGGTGCGGCGGACCCCGCCGGGGAGGTCCCGACCGCGGCGCACCCCGCCGCGCCCGTGGCCGACGTACCCGAAGCCGAACCGGAGGCGGAGCCGCACACCCACGCCCCGGCCGAGGGCAACTGGCTCCCCCGCCAGGGCAGCCACCCGGCCGACCAGGCGGAGGGCGAAGGCGCCGTCACCGACAAGGGCCTGCCCAAGCGGACCCCGCGCACCGTCCCCGCCAAGCGTGCGGCCCGTGACGACGTACGGTCCGAGCCGCCACGCCGGGTCGACGCCGAGGAGCTGCGGCGCCGGCTCGGAGGCTTCTACCAGGGAGCCCAGGACGGACGGCGCGTCGTCGCCGCCGAACTCGCCCAGGACCAGGGGCCCGACCACGCCCCTGACCCGGCGCTCGACCAGGCCCTCGACCAGGGGCCGACGGAGCGGCAGGGCCAGAGCAAGACCGACCGGGGGGACACCGCACAGGAGGCACGCACATGACCGCGCCCAGTACGTACGGACTGAGCACTCAGGCCCGCAACCTGCAGTGGCTGCTGACCGACCTGGTCGAGGAGGTGCCCGGCGTCAACTCCGTCGCCGTCGTCTCCTCGGACGGACTGCTGCTCCTGTCCTCCGACCCGGGTGCGGGCGCGGCCGAACCGGCCGACCGGCCGCGGCCCAGGGGCCCGCGCGGCGCGTCCGCCGACCTCGCCACCATCGTCTCCGGCCTCGGCAGCCTCACCACCGGCGCCGCCGCCCTCATGGAGTGCGGCTCGGTCAAGCAGACCATGGTGGCGATGGAGCACGGCTCGGTCTTCGTCATGGCGATCAGCGACGGCTCACTGTTGGGCGTGCACGCCACCCCCGATTGCGACATGAGCGTCGTCGCGTACCACATGGCCCTGTTCGTCGGCCGCGCCGGCCACGTCCTGACCCCCGAAGTCCGCAGCGAGCTGCGCCAGTCGATGGAGAACACCCCGTGAGGAGTACGGCCTCCGAGCGGCTGCCGATACGCGGCGCCGACCGCCGCCCCGCCCGCGTCCGCCCGTACTCCCTCACGGGCGGCCGCACCCGCTTCACGCAGGTCCTGCACGTGGAAACGTTCGTCGCCACCCTGGACACGAAGGTCTCCGAGCCGCAGAAGCCCGACCGCATGCCCGAGATGCCGGCCATCGTCGAGGTCTGCCGCCGCATGCGGACGATCGCCGAGATAGCCGCGCTACTGAAGCTCCCGCTCGGCGTGGTCCGGGTGCTGGTCAGCGACCTCGCCGACCAGGGACGGGTCCGCGTCTACGCAACGGGCCACGGCAGCGGCCGTCCCGAACGCGCGCTGCTGGAAAGGGTGCTCAGTGGTCTTCGCCGTCTCTGACAATCCGGTGTCCCTGCCGCAGTCGGACGACGAGCCGGCCCAGCCCTGGCAGTACGACCGCTCCCGCGCACCCGTCGCCGTCAAGGTGCTGGTCGCGGGCGGTTTCGGCGTCGGGAAGACCACCTTCGTCTCCTCCGTCTCCGAGATCACCCCGCTGCGTACCGAGGCGGTGATGACCCAGGCGAGCGCCCCGACCGACGACCTGTCCGGCACCCCCGACAAGAACACCACCACCGTCGCCATGGACTTCGGCCGCGTCACCCTCGACGACGACCTCGTCCTCTACGTGTACGGGACCCCCGGCCAGAAGCGGTTCTGGTTCATGTGGGACGACCTGGTGCGCGGCGCCATCGGCGGTCTCGTCCTCGCCGACACCCGCCGCCTGCGCGACTGCTTCCCGGCCCTCGACTACTTCGAGACCTGCGGGCTCCCGTACGCCGTCGCCGTCAACCACTTCGACGGCTCGCAGTCGTACGAGCCCGAGGACGTGCGCGAGGCGCTCAGCGTCCCGCCCCACGTACCCGTCGTGATCATGGACGCGCGGCGCCGCGACACGGTGGTCGAATCCCTCCTCGCCCTGGTGGGCCACGCCCTCGACACCACCCCCGAATAGAGCACCCCGAACGGAGAGCGTGAGAGATGCGCAAGATACTTGTCGTGGGAGCCGGTCAGTCCGGTCTCCAGCTCGCCCTCGGACTCCAGTCGAAGGGGTACGAGGTCACCCTCATGTCCAACCGGACGGCGGACGAGATCCGCACCGGGCGGGTGATGTCCACCCAGTGCATGTTCGACACGGCCCTACAGCACGAGCGCGACCTCCAGATCAACTTCTGGGAGCAGCAGGCCCCGAAGATCGAGGGCCTCGGCGTCTCCGTCGCCACCCCCGACGCCGGCCGCGCCATCGACTGGCTCGGCAGGCTCAAGGGGTACGCGCAGTCCGTCGACCAGCGCGTGAAGATGGCCGGCTGGCTCGACACGTTCGTGCAGCGGGGCGGGCAGCTCGTCATCCACGGCGCCTCGGTCGCCGACCTCGACTTCTTCTCCCGCACGTACGACCTGGTGCTGGTCGCCGCCGGCAAGGGCGAGCTCGTCTCGATGTTCGGGCGGGACGCGGCGCGTTCCCCGTACGACGCCCCGCAGCGCGCGCTGGCCGTCGCCTACGTGCACGGCCTGGGCCCGCGCCCGGAGCACCCGGAGACCGAAGCGGTCCGCTGCAACCTGGTCCCGGGCGTCGGCGAGCTGTTCGTCATGCCCACCCTGACCACCTCGGGCCGGGCGGACATCCTGTTCTGGGAGGGCATCCCGGGCGGTCCGCTGGACGTCTTCAACGGCGTCAAGGACCCGGCGGAGCACCTGGCGCTCACGCTGGAGCTGATGGAGAAGTTCGTGCCGTGGGAGTACTCCCGGGCGACGAAGGTGGAGCTGACGGACGCGGGCGCCACGCTCGCCGGGCGCTACGCGCCGATCGTCCGCAACCCGATCGGACGTCTCCCCGGCGGAGGCCTGGTGCTGGGCGTCGCGGACGTGGTCGTCGCGAACGACCCGATCACCGGTCAGGGCTCGAACTCGGCCGCGAAGTGCGCCGCCTCGTACCTGTCGTCGATCCTGATGCACGGGGACAAGCCGTTCGACGAGGCCTGGATGAAGGCCACCTTCGACAAGTACTGGTTCACCACGGGCAAGCCGGTGACCCAGTGGACGAACGCGATGCTGGGCGTCCCGCCGGAGCACGTACTGAACCTGATCGGCGCGGCCGGGCAGCTCCAGCCGGTGGCGAATCGATTCGCCAACGGCTTCGACAACCCGGCCGACTTCGACGCGTACTTCTACGACCCCGAGGACACCGCCGACTACCTGGCGGAGGTCGCGGCGTCGGCGGCGTCCGTGGCGTCGTCGGTGTCCGCGGCGTCCGGGGCTTCCTCGGCGGAGTAGCCGGCATCGGCCCCCGCCCCGCCCGTCGCCGCCTTGGGCAGCTTGGGCAGCTCGGGCAGTTCGGGCGGGGTGAACTCCGCGAGCGGCGCGCCGTCCGGGTCCGGCCGGACGGCGCCCAGCAGCGGGTTCGCGGCGATCGGCGACACCTTGACCAGGGCCCCCGGCCGCGGCGCCTGGATCACCTTGCCGTCGCCGACGTACAGGCCCACATGGGTGGCCTTGGGGAAGTAGACCACCAGGTCCCCGGGGCGCAGCCGGTTCAGCGGCACCTTCGGCAGCTGGGCCCACTGCTCCTGACTCGTTCGCGGGATGGTGCGCCCCGCGTGCGCCCAGGCCTGCGAGGTCAGCCCGGAGCAGTCGAAGGCCCCCGGCCCCTCGGCGCCCCAGACGTACGGCTTGCCGATCTGGGCCGCCGCGTAGGTGAGGGCGGCGCCACCGGCCGCCGTGGGGGTGCCCGTACGGGCGGGCAGCCGGCCCGAACCGACCAGGTCCCGCTGCGCGGCGGCGGTGTTCTCGGCCTCCTGCGCGCCGAGCCGGTCGAGCTGGTCCGGGGTCAGGGCGGCGAGCAGCCGCTCGACCTCCTTGAGCTGCGCCGCGACCTCGTCCTTGTGGAGCTTCTGCTGCGCGGCCAGGGCCTGCCGGGTGTCCAGGGCCTCGCGGGCCCGGACGGCGAGCGCGTCGGCCTTCTTCTCGCCCCGGGCGAGCCGGGCCAGTACGCCCGCCCGCCGGGCGCCCTCGCGGGCGGCGAGCCGGTGTTGGTCCAGGGCGGCCTGCGGGTTCCCGGCGAGCAGCATCCGTGCGTACGGGGACAGCCCTTGGCCGCCCTGGTACTGCTCCCGGGCGAGCCGTCCGGCGAGGGCCCGCGCGGAGTCGAGCGCCGTACGGGCCTTGCCGAGTTCGGTGGCGCGCCGCCGCTCCTCGGCTTGGCCGGCCCGGAGGGCCACGTCGGTGGCGTTGTAGGCCTCGCTGGCCTCCTCGGCCTTCTGGTACAGGCCCTGTAGGCGGGTGAGCAGCACCCCGACGGACTCCCCCTCGGGAACCCCCGGCTCGGCCCCGGCCCCGGGAACCGGCCCGGCGACGACGAGCAGTGCGGCGACGCAGACGGCGCGAAGCGGTCGACATGACGGCCGATGTGACATGGGATCACCTCCGAGGCGGCCGATGCTGCCACGCCCGGTATGACAAATCCCCCTGCGGAGTCGGCCGGTCGCCGGACCTCACCCGGTTGGGGGTGGGGTGGGGCGGGGTGGGGTGGGGGCTTCGGGGGCGGGAGCCTCTCGGGGGGCATCAGGGATGGGTATGGGGGTTTCCCGTCAGTCTCATCGTCCCTCCGGTTCGGGCCGGTCCCTCAAGGGCGCTCCTTCGTCGCGTCGCTTCGCGATGGCCTCCGGCCACCCTTGACCGACCGTCCCGCCCCGGAGAACCGAAGACCGCCGGGAACCCCCCAAAAGAACGGGCCGGGCTTTCCTTTCCAGGGACGGGCGGTCGGAGACACCCATCCCTGTCGGGCGCGAACAGCCAGCCACGACCGAGAGACGGGCCCATCCAGGCCCGGGCCCCGGGTCGGGGGAGCGCGGCCGATCGCTACACGCTTTTTGTCCTTTAGCGTCCGACGGCCGTCCGGGGTGAGAGCTCGCTGACCCGCATCCACGACGAAATTGCCGCTGTCCCCAGCTTCTTCACCCAGGTCACCCGTCAGGCGCTTCCCAACCCGTCAGGTGCTTCCCAAGAGGAGTGCCTCCATTACCTCCGGGGTAATCGCACCGCCCAAGGGCCCTCAGCTACGTTCTCTCGGTCATCACGCACCCCAGGAACGAAGGAGCCCCGTGGTGCCTGCTTACGGCTTCGCCCATCTCCGCAGCCGCCGGAACCACTCCGACGTCATCGAGTACCTGGAGAGGATCCAGGCGACTCTCGACCCCTTCGCCGGCCGCTTCGTCATCCACGGCCCGCCGGCCGAAGTCGTAGAGGGGAGTTGGCCCGGCAGCATGGTGCTGATCGAGTTCCCCAGTCTGACCGAAGCCCGTGCCTGGTACGACTCTCCCGCCTACCGGAGCATCCTGCACCTGCGCACCGACCACATCGAAGGCGACCTGCTGCTGATCGAAGGTGTCGGGCCGAACTACCACCCGGCCGAACGAGCTCGCAAGCTACAAGAAACAGCTGGTCGAGCCCGCCGGTCGAGCACATAGTCCGGCAGTCGTTGGAAGCAGAACCCCGTTGATCGCGCTCACGGAAGAATTCACGTATTCCGAGGGAACGTTTTGCTGGGACGGCTCCTCACCAGGTCGACGGAATCCTCTCGCCGACGTAGGAGAACCCGTGCCGTACCGGCCCCCCGCCCCGGTCGCGGAGCCCCGGCCCCGGAGCCGCGGGCTTGCGTCATCTCGACGCGCGGCGCGTCTTGCGGATCTCGCGGTTGATCGCCCAGGCGTCGGCGACCGGGCCCAGGTGGGCGAGCTTGTCGGGGTTGACCACCGAGCGGATGGTCCGGATCCGGCCGTCGAGCATCTCGAAGGCCAGGACGTGGAGCACCTTGCCGTCGGGGGTGCGGACGATCGCGCCCGGCTCGCCGTTCACGTCGTGGGGCTCGGACGTCACGCCGATCCGCAGCAGTTGGGGGAAGACCGAGGCGAGCAGACGGGCCACGTTCTCCGCGCCGGTGATGGCCCTGGCCAGCTGCGGGGCCTTGCCGCCGCCGTCCCCGACCAGTTGGACGTCGGCCGCGAGCAGCTGCTGCAGTCCGCCGACGTCGCCGTCCTTCATCGCGTCCAGGAACCGCGTCGCCAGTTCCCGTCGTTCCTCGCGGTCCGCCTGGAACCGCGGCTGCCCGGCCGCCATGTGCTGCCGCGCCCGTACCAGCAGCTGTCGGCAGGCGGCCTCGGACCGGCCCACCGCGGTGGCGACCTCGTCGAAGCCGAAGGCGAAGACCTCCCGCAGGACGAACACCGAGCGCTCCAGCGGGCTGAGCCGCTCCAGGAGCAGCAGCGCGGCCATCGACACCGAGTCCGCCAGCTCCACCGACCGGGCCGGGTCGGTGTACGGATCGTCGAGCAGGGGCTCGGGGAACCACGGCCCGACGTACTCCTCGCGCCGCACCCGCGCGGAACGCAGTACGTCGATCGACAGCCGGGTCACCGTCGTCGACAGGAAGGCCTTGGTGGACGCGGGCCGGGTCGCCGAGGCGTCGAAACGCAGCCAGGTCTCCTGCACCGCGTCCTCGGCCTCGCTCACACTGCCCAGAATCCGGTACGCGATCGAGAACAGCAGCGACCGCAGATCTTCGAACTCCTCGACCTTGCTCATGCGGCTCTCCTCCCCCGGACGGTCTTGAACGATCATCAAGGTGGCGCGCGGGGGAGGGCAAGCCTTTGCCGGACCGCTCAGCGGAACTGCCCCGCCACGTAGGTGCCGGCCGGCTGCTGGGTGATCACGTTGATCCGGTTCGCCAGGTTCATGAGGGCGATCAGCAGCACCAGGGCGTTGAGTTCCTCCTCGTCGTAGTGCTTGGCGGCCCGTGCCCACACCTCGTCGGCCACTCCGCCGGCCCCGTCCGCGGTCCGGGTCCCTTCCTCCGCCAGTTCCAGCGCGGCGCGCTCGGCGTCGGTGAAGACCGTGGCCTCCCGCCACGCCGCCACCAGGTGCAGCCGTACCGGGGTCTCGCCGGCGGCGGTGGCCTCCTTGGTGTGCATGTCGATGCAGACGGCGCAGCCGTTGATCTGGCTCACCCGCAGCGACACCAGCTCCTGGGTCGCGGCGGGCAGCGGCGAGTCCTTGATCACCTTGCCCGCCGACATGAGGTGCTTGAGGGCCTTCCCGGTGGTCGGGCCGGCGAAGAGGTTCAGTCGCGCGTCCATGGTGTGCTCCTCGGTGGTCGTCGTCGTTGGCTACGTCCCTGAGACGAGGCAGCCCGACCGCCTGTGACACGGGTGCGTGTGACCTACGTCTCCTGCTTCGGGGGCTGCGCGAGGATGCGCCGGAGCCAGCGGGTGCGGGCGTTGCGCGCGTCCTGGCTGAGGGCCGCCTCGGGGGCCAGGCCGTCGAAGCCGTGGAAGGCGCCCGGCCACACGTGCAGTTCGGCCCGGCCGCCGGCGCGCCAGATCGCGTCGGCGTAGGCCACGTCCTCGTCCCGGAAGGTCTCGGCCGACCCCACGTCGATGAAGGCCGGCGGGAGTTCGGGGTCCAAAGGGGGTGTGTCCCCCGGTGCGAGGTTCATTCGGGGCAGTCAACCACTGGCCCCCCTCCGGCCGGGGCGGTGAGCCCCGGCCGGAGGGCGGGGCCGGCCCGCGCCCTACTCAGCCGCGCAGCAGGCGGGCCTTGGCCGTCGTGAACTCCTGGGGGGTCAGCAGGCCCTCGCGGGCCAGGTCGGCCAGCTGGGTGAGCTCCGCCACCAGGCCGGTCGAGGGGACCGGCCCGCCCGCTGCGGTGTGGTCCGGAGCAATCGCCGCCACCGGCCCCGGCTCCCACCCGGGCCCCGGCTCCGACTCCCACCCCGACTCCCACCCCGGCTCCGGCTCCTGCCCCCGTTCGGCCGGCTGGGGGAATTCCGGCGGCGCCCCGGGCGGCGGTTCGGCCGGGCCCGCAGCCGCCGGCCCCGCGGCCCCCACCGAGCCGGCCGTCGGCTCCGCCGCTCCCGACGCCCGCGCCAGCAGCCCCCGCAGCAGCGGGTGCCCCGGCGGGCGGTTCGCCGGGCGGACCGTCACTCCCATCGGGCGGATGAACATCAGGCCACCCCCGCCCGCGGGTCCGCAGGCACCCGGTCCGGCGGGATGCGGACCGAGCCGACGATCCGGCCGCCCGCGGCCCGTACGGCGATCGCCGCGTCCTCGGCCCACAGGTGTTCGACGACGAGCAGCAGGGCGCAGCTCCCGCGTTCCAGCAGCCCCGCCGCCTCCTGGATGTCCTCCGGCCCGATCAGCCGCGCCACGTCCCGGCCCGTCAGCAGGCCGTGCAGCTCCACGAACTCGTCGAACTCGGCCGCCAGGACGTCCCCCGACGCCGTCCTCGTCGCCACGATCCCGTCGATCAGCCGGACCACCCCGGTCTTGCGCAGCCCCATCACGGCCTCGACCGCCGGGGCCCGCAGCTGTTCCTCCGGGAAGGCGAGGACGATGAATTCCACAGGTCCCATGCGCCTCGGCTCCTCACGTGCGACGTGCGATGTTTCCGACCGTTTATGACGACTCTTCGGCACACTATGACATAAGCGGACATATCATCCGCCCGCTTGCTACGTTTCGGTGTATGACCGCTCTGACGGCAAAGGTGGCGGAGCCCGCCCCGCCCCCGCCCCCGGGCGCCGGCGCCCCCAAACGGCGCGGCATCGAGCTGACCCTCCTCGCCGGAGCCGTCCTGATCTCCGTCCTCGGTCACCTCTACGTCGGCCTCGCGACCACCGGCCACGTCCCCGGCCCCGCCGCCCGCTACGCCACCGGTCTGTGCGTCGCCGCCCTGCTCGCGCACCTCGCCGTCCGCCTGCGGGCCCCGTACGCCGATCCCCTCCTGCTCCCCATCGCCGCCCTCCTCAACGGCCTCGGCCTCGTCCTCATCCAGCGCCTCGACGTGACCACCCCCGGGCACCTCACCGCCGGGGACCAGCTCCTGTGGTCCGCCCTGGGCGTGGCGCTCTTCGTGCTGGTCGTCGCGCTGCTCGGCGACCACCGGGTGCTCCAGCGCTACGCGTACCTCTCCGTCGCGGTGGCCCTCGCCCTGATGCTGGTCCCCGTCTTCTTCCCGGCGGTCAACGGCGCGCACATCTGGATCCGGTTCGCCGGGCTCTCCTTCCAGCCGGGGGAGTTCGCCAAGATCCTGCTCGCGGTGTTCTTCGCCGCCTACCTCGCCGCGAACCGCACCGCGCTCGCCCTCACCGGCCGCCGGCTCTTCTGGAAGCTCCGGCTCCTCCCCGGCCGCGTCCTCGGCCCGATCCTGGCGATCTGGCTGCTCAGCGTCGGCGTGCTGGTCCTGGAGCGGGACCTGGGCACCTCGCTGCTGTTCTTCGGACTGTTCGTGATCATGCTGTTCACCGCCACCGGGCGGATCGGCTGGATCGCGATCGGGCTGCTGCTCGCCGCCCTCGGCGCGTACGCCGTCGGGACCTTCGAACCGCACGTGCACGGCCGGGTGGACGACTGGCTGAACCCCTTCGCCTCCATCGAACGTGGCGAGGGCCCGGGCCAGCTCGCCCAGTCCCTCTTCGCCTTCGGTGCCGGCGGCCTGCTCGGCGCCGGCCTCGGCCACGGCCAGTCCTTCCTCATCGGCTTCGCCGCCAAGTCGGACTTCGTCCTCGCCACCGCCGGCGAGGAGCTCGGGTTCGTCGGCCTCGCCGCGATCCTGCTCCTCTACGGGCTGCTCGTCGCCCGCGGCTTCCGCGCCGGGCTCGCCCTGCGCGACCCCTTCGGGCGGCTGCTCGCCACCGGGCTCGCCTCGATCGTCGCGCTCCAGGTGTTCGTCATCGCGGGCGGCGTCACCGGCCTGATCCCGCTCACCGGCATGGCCATGCCCTTCCTCGCGCAGGGCGGCTCCTCCGTCGTCACCAACTGGATCATCGTCGCCCTGCTGGTCCGGCTCAGCGACAGCGCCCGCAGCCCCCGCCCCGCGAAGGAGCCGGCCGAGTGATCCGCTACATCCGCTGGTGCGCGTACTTCTGCGCCCTCCTGCTGGTCGCCCTGCTGGTCAACATCGCCCGCGTGCAGGTCTGGGAGTCCGCCGCCTACGGCGCGAACCCGGCCAACAAACGCCCCGCCATCGAGCGCTACGCCGAACCCCGGGGAGACATCCTGGTCGACGGGCGCCCCGTCACCGGCTCCCGCGACAGCGGCCAGTTGCTGCGCTACGAAAGGACGTACGCGAACGGTCCGCTCTACGCGCCGGTCACCGGCTTCTCCTCCCAGACCTACGGGACCAGCTTCGTCGAGCGCGCCGAGGACGCGATCCTGTCGGGCACCGACCCCGGGCTCTCCGCCTTCCCGCTCTGGTACGAACTGGCCCGCGGCCGCCCCGCCGGCGGGAATGCCGCCACCACCGTCCGTTCCGGCATGCAGCTCGCCGCGTACGCCGGGCTCGCGGGCAAGCGCGGCGCGGTGGCCGCCGTCGAGCCGGCCACCGGGAAGATCCTCGCGCTGGTCAGCAGCCCCTCGTACGATCCCGCCGCGCTCTCCGGTACGGGTACGAAGGCCAAGGAGGCCTGGTCCGCCCTGAACGCGGACCCCGCCCGGCCGATGCTCAACCGGGCGCTGCGCGAGACGTACCCGCCCGGCTCCACCTTCAAGATCGTGACGGCTGCGGCCGCCCTCGACGCGGGCGTGGTCACCGACGTGGACGCGCCGACCCGGACCCCCGACCCCTACCGGCTGCCCGGGACCAGCACCCTGCTGCCGAACGCGGGCACCGGCTGCGAGGACGCCTCGATGGCGGACGCGGTGCAGTGGTCCTGCAACACGGTGATGGCGAAGATCGGGGTACAGGTCGGGCTGCGCGGGATGGTGGAGGCGGCGCGCCGCTTCGGCTTCAACGACGGGGGGCTGCGCGTGCCCTCGTGGGTGTCCCGGTCGAACTTCGACACCGACATGAGCCAGGACCAGCTGGCCCTTTCCTCGATCGGACAGTTCAACACCACGGCGACACCGCTACAGATGGCGATGGTGGCCGCGGCCGTCGCGAACGGCGGCGAGCTCAAGTACCCCTACCTGGTGGAACGGACGACCCAGAACGACGGTTCCCAGGTCCGGCGCGGCGACCAGCGCAGCCTGGGCCGGGCGATGAACCCGGCCACCGCCGTCCGGCTGCAGGAGCTGATGGTCAAGGTGGTAGAGAACGGGACGGGCCGCAACGCCGCGATCCGGGGCGCGGTGGTCGGCGGCAAGACGGGCACCGCTCAGCACGGGGTCGGCAACGCGGGCACCCCGTACGCCTGGTTCATCTCCTGGGCCAGGGCCGAGGGTGCGGCGCTGCCCCGGGTGGCGGTCGCGGTGGTGGTCGAGGACGCGTCGGCGGACCGGGGTGACATCAGCGGCAACGGCGCGGCGGCGCCGATCGCGCGGGCGGTGATGGAGGCGGCGCTGGCCACCGGCTGACACCCGCCCCCGCCGCCCGGGCGCGTCGGGGGCGGCGCCGTGACACGACTCAGGAGGCGGCCGACCCGTCGGCGATGGTGGCCTCGACCTCCGCCACCCGCGCCGACTCCTCGGCCGCGAACCGCTCGCGGTCGAGGGCCTCGGCGATCTCCTCGTCCTGGCTCATCAGCAGGTCCAGGTTCGAGTCGCCCAGGTCGAAGACGCCGAGGTCGAGATAGGCCCGCTGCAACCGCTCGCCCCACAGCCCGATGTCCTTGACGCACGGCACGATCCTGCTGAACAACAGCTTGCGGAACAGGTGCAGGAACCCCGACTGCTCACTGATCAGCGCCGCTTCCTTGGCCGCGATCCCGAAGTTCTCCAGCACCTCCACCCCGAGCAGCCGGTCCCGCATCAGGTAGCAGCCCTCGATCACGAACTCCTCGCGCTCGCGCAGCTCGGCGTCCGTCAGCTGCTTGTAGTAGTCGCGCAGCGCCATCCGCCCGAAGGCCACGTGCCGGGCCTCGTCCTGCATCACGTACGCCAGGAGCTGCTTGGGCAGCGGCTTGGTGGTCGTGTCGCGGATCATGCCGAAGGCGGCCAGCGCCAGCCCCTCGATGAGCACCTGCATGCCCAGGTACGGCATGTCCCAGCGGGAGTCGCGCAGGGTGTCGCCGAGCAGCCCTTGGAGGCTGTCGTTGATCGGGTACAGCATCCCGACCTTGTCGTGCAGGAAGCGCCCGAAGACCTCGGCGTGCCGGGCCTCGTCCATGGTCTGCGTGGCGGAGTAGAACTTCGCGTCCAGGTCCGGCACCGACTCCACGATGCGCGCCGCGCACACCATCGCGCCCTGTTCGCCGTGCAGGAACTGGCTGAAGTTCCAGGAGGCGTAGTGCCGGCGCAGCTCGCCCCGGTCCTTCGCGGTGAGCTTGTCCCAGTGCCGCGTCCCGTACAGCGGCAGGGCCTCGTCGGGGGTGCCCAGCGGGTCGTAGGGGTCCACCTCGATGCCCCAGTCGATGCGCTTGGCGCCGTCCCACTGCTTGTCCTTGCCCTTCTGGTAGAGCGCCAGGAGCCGCTCGCGGCCGTCGGCGTACTCCCAGCTGAAGCGGGCGGAGCCGGCGGCGGGAACCTGCCAGACCGGCTCGCCCGGGTTCCCGGTGTAGAGCTCGTGCGTCGACACTGACGCCCCTTCGTCTCACGTACTGCCGTGTGGGACCGGACAGTTGGCAGCGTCACACGTTCGTAGACACGGGGTCAACAAGTCGTGCGCGAGGGATTGACGACCTTGCTGACAAGCAGTCTCATAAGAAGTGACCGCCGGTAACTCGACGACGAGGTGTCCGAACCCATGACGACCGTGACCGAACGAGCTGCGCTGCGGGACGCCCTCGGCCTGCTCAAGGACCGCGAGCAGATAGCCGAGCGACTGCTCGAATCCTCGGCCAAGCACTCCTTCGACCCCGACAAGGAACTCGACTGGGACGCCCCGGCGATCGAGGGCAAGTACTACTGGCCGCCGGAACTCCTCTCCCTCTACGACACCCCGCTGTGGAAGAAGATGGGGGAGGAGCAGCGCATCGACCTCTCCCGCCACGAGGCGGCGGCGCTCGGCTCGCTCGGCATCTGGTTCGAGATCATCCTCATGCAGCTCATGGTCCGGCACATCTACGACAAGTCCCTGACCAGCAAGCACGTCCGCTACGCGCTCACCGAGATCGCCGACGAGTGCCGCCACTCGATGATGTTCGCCCGCATGATCCAGAAGGCCGGCGCCCCCGAGTACCCGGTCTCCCGCCTCAACCACAACCTCGCGCGGATCCTGAAGACCGTCTCCACCACCCCCGGCTCCTTCGCCTGCACCCTCCTCGGCGAGGAGATCCTCGACTGGATGCAGCGCCTGACCTTCCCCGACGAGCGCGTCCAGCCGCTGGTCCGCGGCGTCACCCGGATCCACGTCATCGAGGAGGCCCGGCACGTCCGGTACGCCCGCGAGGAACTGCGCCGCCAGATGCTGACGGCCCCGCGCTGGGAACAGGAACTCACCCGGATCAGCTGCGGCGAGGCCGCCCGCGTCTTCTCGCTGGCCTTCGTGAACCCGGCCGTCTACGACAACGTCGGTCTGGACCGCCGTGAGGCCGTCGCCCAGGTGAAGGCGAGCGGCCACCGCCGCGAGGTCATGCAGAGCGGAGCGAAGCGGCTCACCGACTTCCTCGACGACATCGGTGTGCTGCGCGGGGTCGGTCGCAGGCTCTGGCAGAGCTCGGGGCTGCTGGCGTAGCTGCGGGGGTCGGCGGGCCGGACGCGTCGGCCGGCACCGGACCGCACAGGGTCTGGCCCTCACTGGGGCTGGCCCTCACCGGGCCGGGGCGGGACCGGCCGACCCGGGGCCGTGACCGGCACACGACCCGCACCGGGGCGGGACCGGAACCGGACAGCACTGGGGACCGGACGAGCCCCGCACCCGTGGCCGGACAAGAAGCGCACTCGGGCGGGGACCGAACTCGACCGGGACGCGGACGCGGCCATGGACGCGGACATGGACATGGGTGCGGACGTGGACGCGGACATGGGTGCGGACATGGACGTGGACGGAACACGGACGCGGGTCCGGAACGGGGCTGATCGTCCGGACACCCACGCGTCCGGCGGCCGCGGGGCTACCCTGCGGACATGACCGTACGCGCGTACCGCAGGCTGAGCGTCGAGGAGCGGCGGGCCCAACTCCTCGACGCCGCCCTCTCGCTGTTCGCGCACCGGGCGCCGGAAGAGGTCTCGCTCGACGACGTCGCCGAGGCCGCCGGGGTGTCCCGCCCGCTCGTCTACCGCTACTTCCCGGGCGGCAAGCAGCAGCTCTACGAGGCCGCCCTCCGCTCGGCCGCCGACGTCCTCGAACTGTGCTTCGCCGAACCCCAGCAAGGGCCCCTGACCCGGCGTCTGTCCCGGGCCCTGGACCGCTACCTCGCCTTCGTCGACGAACACGACGCCGGTTTCGCCGCCCTCCTGCAGGGCGGCAGCGTCGTGGAGACCTCCCGCACCACGGCGACGGTCGACGGCATCCGGCGGGCCGCCGCCGAGCAGATCCTCTTCCACCTGGGCGTACCGGACCCCGGCCCCCGGCTGCGCATGATGGTCCGTACGTGGATCACGGCCGTCGAGGGGGCCTCCCTCATCTGGATCGACGAGGGCAAGCAGCCCGAGGTCGAACAGCTCCGGGACTGGCTGCTGGACCAGTTCATCGCCCTGCTGACGGCCACCGCCGCCACGGACCCGGAGACGGCCGCGGCCGCCCGGGCCGCCCTCGCCCTGGAAACGGCGGACGGCCCGGTCGGGGTCCTGGCCCGCCGCGTGATCCCGGTGGTGTCCGAGGCCGCCCACCTGCTGTGACACTGATGGGGTGAGAAGCCAACCGACCCCGTTCGAGGGCGGCCCGATGGACGGCCGGGTCCTCCCCGTCCTCCTCGGCCCGACCGGACACCCCCCGAAGTGGTACGAGATCCCCGTCCCGGCACCGGACGGCGGCCCGCCGACGGTGCTGCTGTACGAACGCGTCCCCGCGGGGTACTCCAAGCGGCTCGGCCTGCAGAAGGGGTGGAAGTACGACTTCCGCCCCGCGGGCACCAAGCCCAAGATCCGCTGGCCCTGGACGAAGGTGCCGCCTCCCTGACGTCCCTGACGTCCCTGGCACCCACCGGACCCCGCCGGCGCTTCCCGCCGCGCGTCCCGCCGGCGGGTGCTTCGGGCGGAGGGGGCTACGGCGCCTGCGCCGGTACCTCGTGGGGGAGGGTCAGGACCGCCAGCCCGCCGCCGCCCTCCGCCACCCGGAACTCCAGCCGCGCCCCGATCACCCCCGCCTGCCCCACGGCGATGGTCAGCCCCAGCCCGTGGCCCTTGCCCCCGCTGCGGAAGCGCTGCGGGCCGTGCGCCGTCAGGTACTCGGGGAACCCGTCCCCGTGGTCCCGTACGGTCACCACCGGCCCGTCCACCGTCAGCACCACCGGTGGCCGCCCGTGCTTGTGGGCGTTGGCCACCAGGTTCCCGAGCACCCGTTCCAGCCTCCGCCGGTCCGTCTCCACGTGCGCGTCGCGGACGACCACCACCTCCGAGTCCGTCCCGGACGCCCGCACCACCCGGCGTACCAGCCGCCCCAGCTGGTGCAGATCGCTCTCCACCACCTCGCTGCCCGAGTCCAGCAGGGAGATCTCCAGCAGGTCCTCCGTCAGCTGCCGCATCGTCCGTACCCGCTCGCGCACCAGCTCCGTCGGCCGCCCCTCGGGCAACAGCTCCGACGCCGCCTGCAGGCCCGTCAGCGGGGTGCGCAGCTCGTGCGCCACGTCCGCCGTGAACCGCCGCTCGCTCTCCAGCTTCGACTGCAGGCTCCCGGCCATGGTGTCCAGCGCCGCGGCCACCGTCGCCACCTCGTCCTGGTGCCGCGAGGGGGTCCTCGTCCGCGAGTCGTCCACCCGCGCGTCGAGGTCGCCCTGGGTGATCCGCCGGGCCACGGCCGCCGTCAGGTGCAGGCGCCGGGTCACCCGGGTCACCGCAAAGGCGCCGACCAGCAGCGTGCCGCCGATCGCCAGCAGCGAGGAGCCGATGATCGCGTTGTCCAGCCCGCTGATCGTGCGCGCGCTCTGCCCGTAGTCGACGGTGGTCGCCAGGGCGCGGCCGTCCGCCGGGCCCGCCGCCCACATGGTCGGGCGGCCCCGGTGGTCCGCCACCAGCGTGCCCCGGCGCCCGCTGACGGCGAGCGTCCGCAGCTCGGGCGGCAGGCCGACGGGGTCCAGCCAGGAACCGCGCGGAAGGGGCTCGCCCGCCTCGTACGCGCGCGAGACCTCCAGCAGTTTGGCGAGCGCCTTCTCCCGCGCCGTGGCCACCGTCTGCCGGGTCACCTCCACGTGCACGAGGGCGCCCAGCACGGCCGCCAGAGAGCAGCACATCACCACGATGAAGCACGCCGACTTCCAGGTCAGCGTGGCCGTCCAGGAGGGCAGCCGCACGGGTCTCACGGCCGGCCCGGCACGGGAGCGGGCTCCCGGCTGCCCGGAGGCCCCTGATTGCCGGGCACCCGTACGATCTGCTCGCGCGTCGGCAGCATGGTGAGCTGCCTCTCGTCCCAGGACCAGGCGGTGATCAGCTCGTAGCCGCGGTTGCCGCTGGGCACCCGCAGGATCACGTCACGCCCGGCCAGCTCCACCGTGATGACGGTCTCCGTGGTCGCCATGATCCGGTTGAGCCGCCCGTCCGGGTCGGCCGTGTACACCCGTACGGACATCATCTTGTCCGGGAACTCGATGCCGACGATCAGCTCGTCCTTGCCGTTGCCCGTGAGGTCCCGGTAGTACGGCTTCAGCACCGGGCACGCCTCCGGCTCCTTCACGTCCTCGTCCTTCGGGCACTCCTGGATCGCGGCCACCGTGCGGGCCGGCATCCCGTCCGCGCCGACCTCGGTGTCCGGATGCGCGCGCAGTTCGGCCTGGACGAGGGCCACCGGGTCGACGGCGTGCACGTCCTGGTTGCGGACCGGCGGGATCCCCTTGACGTACTCGGGCGGGGCCCCACCCGGATCGGCGGGCGGTACGGACGCCCCGCGGCGGTCGGGCCACAGGTGTACGGGTCCGCTCGCGGTCGGCGTGGAACCGGCGCTCACCAGCCCGCCCGTGTCCCCGCAGCCCGCCAGCAGCGGGACCAGTGCGAGGAAGGGGAGCAGCGGGCGCGCGGAGATACGCAAGCGCAACCTGTTCACAACCCTTGTGCCCTTCTGCCCGCGATAGCCCGACGGTCGATCCCGCCAACCATATGCGGAGGTACAGCCGTTTTACCCGGCGGTGTCAGCTGTCCGTGCGCCCTCGGCGCAGCATCGCGAAGCCCAGCCCCGCGGCGCCGACGGCTGCGATCCCGCCGGCGGCGCCGAGCAGCAGCACACCGTCGCCCGGCCCGTCCGCCAGCGTACTCAGCCGCCGCCCACTGCCGGAGCCGTCGGCGACGACGTGGGTGTCCCCGGTGGACGCCTTCCGCGGAACGGAGGCCGGGACGACCTGCCCGCCGCGGGCGTCGTCTCGGGTCTCGTCTCGGGTCTCGTTGCGGGTCCCGGTCTTGTGACCGTCGCCCGCCACGGTGTGGTCGCCGCCCTGGGCCGGGACGTCGCCCACCCAGGAGGTCAGCCGCCCGGAGGAGTCCAGTGCCGCGTGCAGGTCCCCGTGACCGCCGAAGGCGGTGACCCCGTCACGGCTGGTCAAGGTGGCCGCCTTGGTGCCGTCGGCCGCCAGGATCTCGGCCTGGTAGCCCCCGTTCGCCGTGCGGTAGACCTTCGCCGTGGAGACCCCGTCCGCGAGCGAGAGGCTCTTGACGAGGATCGACTGCGGGGCCGCGGAGTGCGCGGACGAGGCCGCGGGGACTCCCTCGGCCAGGGCGGCGGCGGTGGGCAGGGCCAGCAGACTTCCGGCGCATGCGGTCACGGCGGCGGCGCGAACGAGAGTGCGGCGGCTGACGGTGCTCACGGAGAAGTCCTTCGGTGCCGGTCAGGGCCTGGGCCATCCAGGTGCGTCAAACCTAGGGCCCGGCCGTTGCGGCAGCGCCCCGTTCGTGTAACAGCGGGGTCGCAACGTTCCGTCGGAGTCGTTACACATCCGAGGGATTGCCCTGCGGCGCCCCGGCTGCTCCCATGGACGGCGGGGGTGAGGGCGATGCGCGGACTCAAGGTACTGCCGAGCGGCCGGCCCGGCCGCGGCCGGCTGTACGTCAATCTGCCCGACGGGCAGGCGGTGGCCTGGTACGACCGGCAGGCCAACCGGATCAGCGTCCTCGCGGACGACCACCGCGAGGCGATCCTGGCGGCGCTCCGCCCCTACTTGAGCGGGACGGTCTCGATCGGCCCGCCCCCGGTCCCCACCGCCTCCGACCTGCGACGCCTCGTGCTGCCGCCGGACGCGGACCTGGCCCCCAACCGCCCGGGGGAGACCCTGCTGGGCGAACTGGAACACGGCCCGGCGGGCACCAGGGCCCGGCACCGGCTGCGCCAGGACCTGACCGCGCAGCAGCGGATGGGCGACGCCTTCGACGCCCTGGAACCCGAAGGCTGGCGGACCCTGCACTGCGTACCGCTCCCGGGCTTGGGCCGCATCGACCACCTGCTCATCGGCCCGGCGGGGATCTTCTGCGTGCGTACGGTCCCGGGCCGCCGCCAACGCGCGGTGATCGGCGACCTCCTGCTCACGGTGGGCCGCACGGAACCCCGCCCGGACCCCCGCTGGATCCGCCGCGCGGCGGCCTTCGCCACGGCGGCCCTGGCCGCCAAGGTCACCCCGGCGCTGGCGCTGGTCGACGCCGCGCGGGTCGAGACGGCCCCCACCGTGCGCGACATCCGCATCCTCCAGTCCCCGACGGCGACCTCGAGCCTCGTGGCATCCCCCACGACGCTCAAACCCCCGGAAGCCGAGGCCCTCTTCGCCCGCGCCCGCGACACCACCACCTGGCTCACCCCCACCACACTCTGAGCCCCGCGCACACGTAATCCAGCCCCGCCGGCGTTCGAGCCGCCCCACCCTCGCCCTTCCGCCGCGCGCTCCGGGCGCCTTCCAGCCCCGCCGGCGTTCGGGGCCCCCCCTTGCCCTTCCGCCGCGCGTTCCGGGCGCTTCCCAGCCTCGCCGGCGTTTGAGGCGCGGGGTCTGGGGCGGAGCCCCGGTTTCGGGAAGGGGCGGGTAGGGGAAAGCGCCGCAGGCCCGCCCCGCCCCCGCCACAACTCCGGCTCAGGCTCAGGCGGAGGTCCGCTTCCGCGGCGTCGCAGCCTTCTTCGCAGCCGCCGCACCGGTCTTCTTCGCCGTGCTCTTCGCCGTGCTCTTCGCCGTGCTCTTGGTCGTGCTCTTGGTCGCCGCCGCACCCGAAGTGGACTTGCCGGCAGCCGCCTTGCCCGTGGTCGTCGCCTTCTTCTTTGTCGCAGCCGAAGCCGCCGTCTTCTTGGCCGAAGCCGCCGTCGACTTCTTCCCGCCGACCGCCTTCGGCGCAACCGCAGCCGCACCCGCACCCGCACCGGCACCCGCACCGGCCTTCCGCCGAATCGGCGTGACCTGCGCCTCCGCCTCCGCCCCGCCAGCCGCCCCCGCCTCCCCCCGGGAAGCCTTCGCCGCCCGCACGCTCTTCTCCAACGCCGCCATCAGGTCGATCACTTGCCCGCCGGCCGGCTCCACCACGGCCTCCGTCGGCTCGAACGCCCCGCCCGACTTCGCCACGATCAGCGCCTCCACGGCCTCCCGGTAGTCATCGTGTAGCGAGGCCATCTCCACCTCTCCCAGCGTCGCCATCAGCGCGTCCGCCAGGTCGAGTTCGGCGTCCCGTACGGACACCGCGACCTCCGGCGCCACCCCCTCCGGCGCCCGGATCTCGTCCGGCCAGAGCAGCCCGTGCATCGCGATCACGTCGTCCACGACGCGCAGCATGCCCAGCCGCTCCCGCCCCCGCAGCGCGTACTTGGCGATCGCGACCTTCCGGCTCCGCTTGAGCGCCTCCCGGAGCAGCGTGTACGGCTTCGCCGCCGTCGCACCGTTCGCCGCGAGGTAGTACGCCGCGTCCAGCTGTAGCGGATCGATCTCTTCCGCCGGTACGAACGACATGATCTCGATCGTCTTCGCGGTCGCCAGCGGCAGCTGCGCCAGGTCCTCGTCCGTGATCGGGACGATCGACCCGTCGGCCTCCTCGTACCCCTTGCCGATCTCGGCGCTCGGCACTTCCTCGCCGTCCAGCTCGCACACCTTGCGGTACCGGACGCGCCCGCCGTCACTCACATGGATCTGGCGGAAGGAGATCGAGTGGCTCTCGGTGGCGTTCACGAGCTTGATCGGGATGCTGACCAGGCCGAAGGAGATCGCCCCGTTCCATATGGATCGCACGGTTCCTCCTGTTTCGTGGCAGTCTCATCGTATGACGCCGATCATATTGGTGGAGGGCCGTCGCATCGCGCTCAGCAATCTCGACAAGGTCCTGTACCCGGAGACCGGCTTCACCAAGGGCGAGGTGTTGCACTACTACGCCACCGTCGCGGGCCCGCTGCTCGCCCACATCCACGACCGACCGGTGTCCTTCCTGCGCTATCCCGACGGACCGGACGGGCAGCTCTTCTTCACCAAGAACCCGCCGCCCGGCACGCCCGACTGGGTGAGGACCACCCCCGTGCCGCGCTCCGAGGACCTCTCCGCCGCCCAGGTGGTCGTCGCCGACATGGCCACCCTCATGTGGTCCGCCAACCTCGTCGTGGAGTTCCACACCCCCCAGTGGACCGCCGGCCACCCCGCCCTCGCCGACCGCATGGTCCTCGACCTCGACCCCGGCCCGCCCGCCACCGTCGTCGAGTGCTGCACCGCCGCGCTCTGGCTGCGCGGGCGGCTCGCCGCCGACGGCCTGCACGCCTACGCCAAGACCTCCGGCTCCAAGGGCATGCACCTGGCCGTGCCGCTGGAGCCGACCCCGTCCGATCAGGTCTCCGCGTACGCGAAGCGGCTCGCCCAGGAGGCCGAGCGCGAGCTCCCCGACCTGGTCGTCCACCGCATGGCCAAGGCCCTGCGCCCCGGCAAGGTGTTCGTCGACCACAGTCAGAACGCCGCTGCCAAGACCACCGCGGCCCCCTACACCCTGCGCGCGCGGGCCCGGCCGGCCGTGTCCGCGCCCGTGTCCTGGGAAGAGGTCGAAGCCTGCCGGACCGCCGCCGGGCTCGTCTTCCTCGCCGACGACATCGCCCCGAGGCTCGCCCGCGACGGGGACCTCTTCGGCCCGCTGACCGACCCCGCGCGGGCCCGCCCGCTCCCCGGGCCCCCCGGGACCCGGCCGTGATCCGCGTCGCGCTGGCCGCCGCCGTAAGCACCCTGCCGCGCGGGGCGGGACTGGCGTACGAGCCGAAGTTCGACGGCCACCGGCTCGTCGTGCTGCGCACGGCGACCGACGTGACGCTCCAGGCGCGCTCCGGCCGGATCGTGACCAGCGCCTTCCCCGACCTGGCCGCGGCCGCGCTGCTGCTGCCCGCCGACACGGTCCTGGACGGTGAGGTGGTGGTCTGGCACGCGGGGCGTACGGACTTCGCCCTGGTGCAGCGGCGGGCGGCGGCCACCGCGGCCCGGGCCGCCGTACTCGCGCAGCGCCTGCCCGCCTCGTACGCCGCCTTCGACGTGCTGGAACTGGCCGGACTGGACCTGCGCGGCCGCCCGTACGAGCGCCGCCGGGCCCTCCTCGTCGACCTGCTGCTGCCGCTGGGGCCGCCGCTGCAACCGGTGCCGATGACGACCGATCCGGAACTGGCCGCCACCTGGTACGAGACCCTGCCCGCCAGCGGGATCGAGGGCCTCGTCGTGAAACGGCTGGACCAGGCCTACCCGGCCGGGCGGCGCGGCTGGCAGAAGCTGCGGCACACCGACGTCCGGGACGCGGCGGTGGTCGGCTACACCGGCACCCCGCGCCGCCCGCTCGCACTGGTGCTCGTCCTGCCGGTCGGGGACGAGAGCCCGCTGGTGTCGAGCCCGCTGAGCGCGGCGCTGCGTGCGCAGGTGGCGGCCGAAGTGGCCGCCCGCGGGGCGGCCCCGTCGGCCCTGGCCACGGTCACGGCGATCGGGCTCGGGGAGGTCCCCTTCCGGGCGCTCGACCCACCGCTCACGGCCGAGGTCCGGCACGCCTCGACCCGACACCCGCCGCCGGAGGTGCTGCGGCTGCGGACGGACCTCTGACCCGCGCGGGAGGCGCGGGTCAGAGGGCGTGTGGGCGTGCGGGCGTGACGGTGTGGCGGTGTGGGCGTGACGGTGTGGGCGTGACGGAGTGCGTGGGTGCGACGGAGCGGACGGGTCGGTCCGGTCAGGCGTGTGCGCCCCGTCCTGCGTCCGGCGGAGCCCCCGGCTGTGGGTGCGGTCCCGGCCCCTCCGGGAGTTTGTAGCCGGACTCCCTTTCGGCGCGGGCCTCTTCGGGATGGCTGGAGGTCGTGGAGCCGAAGTTCCCGTAGCCCTGCATCTCGTGCGGCCGTAGGCCGCCCTCCGGGATCTCCACCTGGTCCCGCTCCTCGCGGACCTCGTAGACCGCGCCGCCCTCGGGCAGGTGCGGCTGACTCTCGGGGGTGGGCGGGGGTGGTTCCTTGGCCCGTACCCGCTTGCCCAGCAGGAAGCCGCCCAGCAGGAAGCCGGCGACGAGGATGCCGACGACCAGGAACCATGCGATGTCGGCGAGGGTCGCGTCCACGCTCAGAGTCGTGTCCATACCGACCATGTTCCCGCACTCAAGTCCGAAATGCTCTGCTATGCCCTGGATACCTTGGGCCATCCGGGGTACGCGCCCGGTGTGCCCACCCGCCGAACCAGAAGGAGGCCGGCCATGCCCCGCGGATCGTCCCCGAAGCGCGAACGACAGTACGAGCACATCAAGGAAGGCCTGGAGCGGCGCGGCGAGCCCGAGGAGAAGGCGAAGGAGATCGCGGCCCGGACGGTGAACAAGGAACGCGCCCGGGCCGGCGAATCCCGGACCGCTAGCAAGGAATCCGTCGAGGACATCTCCTCGTCGCGGCGCGGGGGCCTGCACTCCCACTCGGGCGCACAGGGCCCCACGTACGAACAGCTCTACGCCGAGGCCCGGCGCCGCAACGTCCACGGCCGCTCGGACATGAACAAGACACAGCTCAAGCGGGCCCTGGAGAAGTGAAGCCCGCTCCGGCCCTTTCGGCCCTTTCGGCTCTTCCGGCCCTTCCGGCCCCCATTTCCTTCAGGAGCTGATGGGGCCGTCGGCGTCCCGCAGGGCGCCGGCGGCCTTGCGCTCCCCGAGCGCCCCCAGGATCTCGGCGCAGATCGCCAGCGCGGTCTCCGCCGGGGTGCGGGCGCCGAGGTCCAGGCCGATCGGTCCGTGCACCCGCGCCAGTTGGGCCTCGCTGACCCCGGCCGCGAGCAGCCCCTCGCGCCGCCGGGCCGTGGTCTTGCGCGAGCCCAGTGCACCGACGTACGGCACCTGCTGGGTCAGCGCCACCCGCAGCGTCGGCACGTCGAACGACTCCTCGTGGCTCAGCATGACCAGGCACGCGGCGTCCCGGCGTTCCTCCAGCACCTTGCCGGCCTCCTCCGGGCCGGCGACCAGAACGGCCTCCCAGCCCAGCAGCAACGCCTGCCGCTCGATGATCTCGGCGAGCTCACCGCCGCCACCGATGACCACGTACGGGGCCGACGGGAACGCCTCGACCAGCACCAGCCCCGACTCCGCGTACAGCGCGTCCCGCCCGGCCCGCCGGGTCGCCAGCAGCTCGCCCGCCCGCCGCCCGGCATCGTCATCGGGCGCGTCCGTGGCCCGTACGACCTCGCTGACGGCCCGGTCCGCAGCCTCGTTGAGTCGGGTCACCAACGCCACCCCGACCCCGTCGCCGAGCAGCTCCCACCACTGGGCCGGGATCGTCGAGAGCGGCTGCAGCAGCACCTCGGCCTGCCCGCCGCAGGTCAGCCTCGCGGCCACGGCCTCGGACGCCCGCACGGACACCTCGCACACCCGCGCCGTGACCCCGGCCGGCAGGGCCGCGACCTCGGCGGCGAGCTCGGCGTCGAAGACCCCGCGGTAGAGCGTGCCGACGCACTCCCCCCGCGCGTCGATGAGCACGGCCCCGGCCGGATCCCGCGGCCCGAACCCCTGCTCGGTCACGGGCCGGGCCAGATACCCGACCCGCCCCTCGGCCACCCACCGCCGCGCCGTCTCCACCAGCTCACGCATCCGTGCCGCCCCTTCTCGATCGTCAGAGCCCGCCACAGGGCACCTGGCCAGCGGCGCCATGCGGCCTCACCCCCCAACGTACGCACGCACCCCGCCCCTACCCACCCCCCGGATCCCACAGACCCCGCCCCACCTCCCTCGTACGGACCACCGGAAGCGCCCGCCCCGGCGCGCATCCCGGACCGACGTCGCCGAGCGGGCCCCGTCGCGCCGAACAACCGCTCGCACGCGCGTTGTTGGAGCGATCTTTTCCGATTCGCGCACCAGGGGGAGGCTCCGGTGACGGTCGACGTCCACAATCGCTGAGCCTTCCCGTCCTGGGCGGAGGCCGTGGTGCGCGGGCTCCAGCAGCACGCCGCCCGGGTGATAACCCTGTGTCACCGCTCCCGGTTCCGTGCTGACGGCGAGTTGCCGTGCAACGTTGGGAGCCGACCAGAGCCGGAGCGGAGGGGACCGACACCGTGATGCCGGACATCAGACGCGGCCTCGCCACGGTGGCACTGCTGACGGCCCTGACCACGACGGCGTCGGCGTGCTCCGACCCCGACCCCGACCCCGTCCCGACCCCACCCGCCACGACCACCGACACGCACACCGGAACGTCCCCCACGGGGACGGCGAACGAGGACCTGGGCAAGGTCTTCCCCGGCACGCGCGCAGGCTCCGGCAGCAGCTCGACGGTCGCCGTGCCGAGGGCGCAGTTGGACGAGCCGGCCGGAGGGACCATGGAGCTCGCCAACGACCAGCAGGTGCCCCTGACCGTCCAACCCCTGACGGCCACCGCGGAAAGCGGAGAGCTCTCCATCGTCAAGGACGGCTGCACCGGCGTCACCCTCCAACCCCAGGAGACGTGCAGCGTCCAGGTCAGTCACGTCGCCCACGTACCGGGCACGTGGACGGGGACGGTCACCGCCCCGACCGCGGAGGGGCCCGTCTTCTCGGTGACGCTGACCGGTGAGGCCGTCGAGGCCGCACCGGAGACGACCGCCGAAACCCCGACACCGGAGCCCGACGGGACACCGGAGACCCCCGAGGAGACCGGCACCCCGGCGACCCCCGACGAGACCGGCACCCCGGAAACCCCTGACGAGACCGGGATCCCCACGCCCGAGCCCGCGCTCACCTGACGGAGCCCTTCATCTGCACCCGGACCGTGCCGTCGTCGTCCGGGAGCACCACGGTCACGGTGTTCTCGTACCCCCCGTAGTAGGGGACGAGGTAGAAGCGGGTCGGGGTCTTCACCAGGAGGCGAAAACCCCTGTACTGGTACCGGTAGGGCCCGGCCCCGGCCCCCAGGTCCTTGAACTCGATGTCCTTGGCGTGGTGGACGAGCGGCAGGCGGGAGAGGACCTCCACGGCCGGGTTCCGCTGCATGCCGCCGTTCGCGTCCGCCACCGCCTGCGCCTCGCCCGCCATCGCCGCGTACCGGGACACGCCGTAGAACAGGCTCAACGTCAGCATCCCCAGGAGCAACGCCCCGGCCACGAGCCACAACCGGTCGGCGTCGCGGACCGGAGGGCTCCGCCGCCCGGGGTCATGCTGACCGAGGCGCACCTGGATGGCGAAGAAGGCCAGGCTGGCTCCCAGGGCCACCACGAGGCTGGGCAGCAGCCCGCGGAGCAAACCCGCGGGGAGGAAGGTGAGCAGGTCGTCCCGGAAGAAGACGGGGTAGCCCCCGATCACTCCCAGGAGCAGGCCCACCGCCAGCAGCGTGCGGTACGCCGTACGACGCCGCCCCTCGTTCTCCGGGCGGGCCAGGGCGTGCCCGAGCCGGCCGAGCACGAGCAGGACGACGAGTCCGCAGACGAGCAGTATCCACACCGGGAAGAAGAGGGCCTCCGGGCTGCGCGCGAGGACGGCCTGGATGGAGAAGGGCAAGTCGCTGAGCGGGACGCCGAAGGCGCGGTAGTAGGCCTCGTTGTACTGGTTGCCGAAGTAGTACAGCAGTCCGAGGACGACGGTCCCGGGCGCCGCGATGTACGCCAACTTGTCCAGGAACGACCTCTCGGGAGGGTCCGCCGCAGGCTGCTGCGCCTTTTCGGGCATGCGCCCAGTCTGTCCGCCCGCCCCCGGGCCCGCACGTAATGGCCGCCCGCCCGGCTGACACCCCGCCGCGCTGTGCCGTCTGAACCGGGCGACGGCGGCTCGGCGGGGAGCTTCCTGCGAGCACCGGCCCGATGACGAGGGCCTCGTCGGCCAACGGTCTCAACCCACGACACGACCATAAATGATGCTTCATCACTTGGTGATGCAACATCGTCGGACGGGTCCGCGACGGGTCCGCGACGGGTCCGCGGACGGGTCGGCCAGGGGCAGTGCGCTACGGCAGTACGTCCGGGCTGCTGCTCTCGAACGACTTGCCGGCCGGCCACAGGGTCACGCACTCCTGGCTCGCGGCGAGCTCGATCAGGTCCTTGCGCGGCTGGGACGGGAGGAGGATTGCGCACGTGACCGGCCGTACGAAGCGGCTGTAGTCGGCCAGCTGTCCGATGGCCATGCGCACGTTCTCGCGCGTGACGCTCCCCTTCGCCTCGACGAGCAAGCCGAGCCCCGGCGCGTAGAGGTCGGTCAGCAGTGGGCGGGTCTCGCCTTCGGGGAGGATCCGGTGCCGGTGGACCTGCTGCCCCTTCGACCGGAGGTAGTCGCTGAACTGGAGCACGAGCTTCGCTTCGCGCCGCTCCGCTTCGTACGGCTCGCGGCTCGGGTCGACGAAGGCCTTCTCGGTCTCCTGCTGCTCGATGTCGACGCGCACGACGGGCTCGGGCTGGCTGCGCAGCACCCGGCCCAGCTTCGTCTCCGGCTCCTGCACGGGGGTGTCCACCGGCCGCAGCTTGAAGACGATCACCTTGCGGAGGGGGCCGTCGCCGGTCTCCGGAGCGTCCGCCTCGTACCAGCTGTCCACCTCGAACTCGCCGAGGTAGGTGACGACCCCGCGGGCTCCCTGGAAGACGCGCAGCGCGCGGCCTTCGGCCCGGTGGTTCAGGATGCTGGCGTTGCCGGACAGCATCCGCTGGTCGCCGTACTGCCCTTCCCCGCTGTAGTGGAACAGCCCGTCCGGCATCCACCCGTCGTAGTAGCCGTGCTTCTCGCCGGCGATCGGGTCCGTGAAGACCATGACGTTCGGCGTCTTCGCCGACGGGCCGATGCCCCCCTGTGTGCGGCCGCCGTACTCGGCGTGCAGTTGCTTGCGCTCGATCGGGTCGCCGGGTTCGAGACCCCACTTCACGCCCGCTGGATCCGAGACGTTCACCTCCGTCACGTGCAGCCCTCCTTTTGGTCCGTGTCGATCTACTACCGCTAGTCGTAGTGTACTCTGCTGATGCAATGCAGGAATCAGATGACGGAATCCGACCAGTGAAAATCGCATCCAAATCGGACATGCGGCAGGTCGGGAGGGTGCAGGTAGGGGGAGGGGGCTTGATCGGGGCGAGCTGAGGAAGAAGTGGTCCGTTGGATGCCGGACAGGGCCTCGCGGGGCGCTTGACGGCCTAGAGATGCGGCTTCGGCCCCTGCACATGGAGCAGGCGGCCACCCGTTGCAGCGGGGGCCGCCCTTGAAACACCTCGTTCATCACTCCAGGAGGCGTCCACATGAAAGTACGACGAACCCAGCCGGTTGGCGAGCGCCGCCGCCGCCCCACCCGCAAGACGATGGCGCTCGTCGCGGCCGGGGCCGTCGCGTTCGGACTCGCCATGATCGCGCCGGCGGCCGGCTCGGCCTTGGGGGTCGCCGCCGCGGTCGTCGCGGTCCTCCCCCCTGACCGCAGGGGAGGCAAGGGGGGCGACGGGGAGGAGTAACGCCCCCACCAGCCCCCAGGCCGACTCGCCGGTCAGGGGGCTGGCGCCGGCGGCTGCCGTACCGGCTGCTCCACGAGCCGCCGGCCCACTGGCGGTTGCAGAACGACCCTGCCGTACCCGACCTCCGCCCCCTCCTCCCTCCCTCCCTCCCTCCCTCCCTCCCTCCCGGCGCCGGGACACGAAGGCCGGACGTGGCGGAGGGGCGGCATCCGACTTTGGCGAGAACCAGCCTCTTGGCCGGTCCATGCCCCTATCTGGGACGGCGCTTTCTCGTCACACTCTGAGGGGAGTGAGCGAGACATCCATTGGCTTGGTGCTGAGTGCGCTGGGGGAAAGCCGTTGGCCTACGTTCCGATACTCAAGGGCAAGGTGGGGGAGTTCTCGGCCCTCGAGCACGTCACGCCGGCGGTCCGCTCGTGCATCCGCCCCGTCATGGAGTTGATCCCTGACCCAGACGTGCGGGATGCGCTGGAGACCTTCTGCAACCGCGCGATGGACGCAGTGCCGCACGGCACGGTCCTGACGGTCGATACCGGCGCCTTACCGACAGCACGAGTCCTCGAGGGCGACGTTGGTGGTCCGATTGCCCGACTCAGTGAGTCGCTCGATCTTCGCGGTGTGCTGATGTGCCCGGTCGTGCGTTGCACGGATCCGCGAGACGTCCTCGTCGAGGCCGCACAAGCGGTGGTCGTGCACCAGAGCGGCGTCTGCCTCCGTGTGTCCGTTGCGGACGACATCCTTGAACCCCTGCCGGATCACGGACAGATCCGCGGGCTGCTCAAGGTGCTCCGCCTCGAACCGGAAGAGGTGGACCTGCTCATTGACGCCGGGCCGGTGCATTCCAATGTCACGAGAGACCGATTGGCCGACCGCGCGTTGGCCACCCTTGAGGCACTTTCTCCGTGGCGATGGCGGCGCGAGTGTGTGTTGCCGCCGGCGCCTTCCCGGTCAACTTGACAGGGTTCCCCAGGGGCCAAGCTACGCCGGTGGCGAGGCGCGAGGCGCAGCTCTGGCGGCGCGTCGTGAGCGGGTGCCATGGAAAGGCGCCAGACTTCGGTGACTTCGGTGTGACGCATCCTCGTATACCTACGAAGTCACGTGGAACTCCGCACCCCAACATGCGGTACACGACTCCGGAAGAATGGCAGGTCTTTGTCTATCCGCGGGTCCGCCCCGGCAACGATGACTTCTTCACCCTGAGCGCGGATCTGGTCGCATCCCCGTACTGGCCCGTGACAGGGGCCCGAACGTCATGGGGCGACGCACGACTCAAGGAGTGCGCGATGCGACAGAGGGGGAAGGCCGGCACCGGCGCGGAGTGGCGTGCATGGGCAACCTCGCATCACCTGGCAGTGGTGACAGCCAACCTCAACACACTGGCGCACCCCTAAGGCCCACGAAGAAAGCGGCCCCCTTCATGAGGGGGCCGCTTCACTCCGAAGGCAATTCGGGGCCTAGACGGTAGCGCTGGCCTGCTAAGGGGGCCCGAGCATTCGTGGCTGTTCGCCGCGGCGGTACTCCAGTCAGACGCTCAGCCCACCCACCGCCCACCAGCGAGGCTGCCGATCGCATGAGCCGTACTAGGGGAGTGCGCCGAGCGCTCGCCGAGCGGCACGAGCGTCTATCGCAGGTCTACCGCGATCAGTGCGACAACGACAAAGGCCCGGACTCAGTGGGACTGAGTTCGGGCCTTCATGCTTGGCACTTCAGCTGGTCAGCGGCGTGATCGCGCTGTCTCTGCTGGAGTGCCCCCGGCAGGATTCGAACCTGCGCACACGGCTCCGAAGGCCGGGTCGCACCCAGACGTTTGCCCAGGTCAGATGTGCAGCTGATGAATCGTCAGGGTCGCCGTCCCGTGCATGTCCCACGACGCGGAAATGCGCCGAACGTCACAGAATCCTCAAAGTGGGGGCCTCGATGGCCGAGGTGCTGGCGTGCGGATTCCCTCGTCGCCGTCTCGGCGGGGCTGCCGACGAGGGCGTCGCACGCATCTAGAATCTAAGTAAGATTCCATCTACGTAATATCGAATCTATGTTTCATGAAGGCTGAGGGTGGGGTGCTGATGGAGTTCAAGGGCAGGTCTGCCGACCTGGATCAGCTGGCTCGGCAGCTGGGCCTGGTAGTCGGCGGTACGGGGGCCACGCGTGGTCAGGCTGTGATCGTGACGGGCCGGCGCCGGGTGGGCAAGTCTCGTCTGGTCCAGGAGTTCTGCGACCGTTCCGGGCTTCCGTACGTGGTCTTCCAGGCGACCCGGGGACGCAACGCGGTGGCCGAGCGAGCGGACTTCGCCGCGACGCTGGCGCATTCCCCTCTGCCCGGGGCTGAGCTGGTGGCCGGGCTGCAGGCCGCTGACTGGAACCAGGCACTTCGCTCCCTCGCAGTCGCGATTCCGGACGATGCACCGAGCATTGCGGTGGTCGACGAGGTGCCGTGGCTGGTCGAACAGGACGGGGAGTTCGAGGGGGCGCTGCAGACGGTCTGGGACCGGCACTTGTCCGCCAAGCCCGTCCTGTTGATCCTGGTCGGCAGTGACATGTCGGTGATGGAGGCGCTGCAGTCCTATGGTCGCCCCTTCTTCGGCCGGGCGGCCAAGATGACCGTACAGCCGCTGCATCTGGCCGATGTGCAGGCGATGACCGGCCTTGACGCGGCGGAAGCGGTGGACGCACTGCTGATCACCGGTGGGTTCCCGGAGATCGTTCAGTCCTGGCGGCCGGGGATGGGCCGCCGAGACTTTCTGCGCGAGGCTGTGTCCAACCCGCTCGCCCCGCTGTTGGTGGCGGGCGAACTGTCGCTGCTGGGGGAGTTTCCCGAGGCGTCCCACTCGCGCGCGATCCTGGAAGCGGTCGGCAATGGCGAGCGGACCTTCTCCACCATTGCCGCACAAGCCGGTGGTGCCGGTGCGCTGCCCTCGGGCACGCTGTCTCCGCTGCTGAACACGCTGCTGGCCAAGCGAGTCCTGGCCGCTGACCTGCCGCTCTCGGTCAAGGCGGACAGCAAGAACAAGCGCTATCGCATCGCTGATCCGTACCTGCGGTTCTGGCTGGCTTTCCTGCAACGCGGTATCCCGCTCATCGAGCGCGGTCGTGGTGATCTGGCGCTGGAGCGCATCGAGCGGTCGTGGACGACATGGCGGGGCCGGGCTGTCGAGCCGATCGTCCGCGAGTCGCTGCTGCGGCTGCTGCCCGACGAGATGTGGCCGCAGACGGAGGCGGTCGGGGGCTGGTGGAACCGGCAGAACAATCCGGAGATCGACCTGATCGGAGCCGACCGCGAACCCTTGGCAGGGCAGGTTCACTTCATCGGCTCGGTGAAGTGGCTGGAGTCGCAGCCGTTCGGCCGACGTGAGTACGACGCCCTGGCACGGGACATGCTCGCCGTGCCCGGTGCCGAGCCGGACACGGCGCTGGTTGCGGTGTCCCGTTGCGGTGTCGAGGACGATCTCCCTCTTGCGGCGCACTGGGGTCCGGAGGACCTTGTCGGTGCCTGGCGGTAGCCAGGGAAACCGCCAGGGTGGTCATGGTGATGTACCTGCCTCGGGCGCCCAGTGGCGGGAGACGTCGACCGCATTCGCAGAACCCTCCGGACATCGAAGCCCGTTTGCGCGGCGGCGAGGTGACGGGCCCGGTTCACCCCCGCGGGGTGACCGGACGGCGCTAGCCTGGCCGGGTGAATACGCGTACCGCCCTTGTGAAATGGCTGGGGCCCCTGGATCCTCAGAGGCTGACCGCGTTGCTGGAGGAGCGGGATCTGCCGCTCGCCGCCGGGTACCGACGGATCACCACCCTCCGCGAGCTCGCCGAACACTTGCTCACCGACGAGTCGGTGGGCCAGGGCCTGATGGCGGGCACCGCCGGAGAACTGGAATTGCTCGCTTCCATCGCCGCCCTTGCCCTGGAGCGGCACGGCCCCGTAGCCGGTGGTGAGGTCGAGGACGGGCCCCGGTATCCCTGGCAACAGCGGAAGCCCGTTCCCCCGGTGGAACCCGCGGACCGATTGGTGCCTGAGCGGGACGTACTGTCCTGGTTCGAGCCGGGGGAGAAGCGGCAGCGGGCGGAACGCACACTCACCCGACTGCGGGAGCGCGCGCTGCTGCTCCCCGCGCCCAAGGGCCGACTGGCGCTCCCACCACTGCTGCACGTCCGCGCCGCCGGGTTCGACGGATACGGGCGTACGGCCGACCGGCTGCTGACCAGCGCCTACAACGCCCCCGAGGTCAAGCGGATCGCCGCGAACCTCTTCGGCGAGGGCGCGGCCCGCACCCGCGACCAGGCCCAGGAGCTGATCACCGCTCTGCTCGCCGATCCCGCCCGGGTGCGGGCACTGGTGGCGGACGCCCCGGTCCGGGCGCTGGAACTGTTGGACCACCTGGTACCCGGCCCGCCGCTGCTGCGGACCCACTGCTTCGTGGGCCGGTACGGGGCGCAGTACGCGGGCCCGGACGCCAAGTACGTCTTCCGGGAGGGCGGCAGCGGCGACGAGGGCACCGACTGGCTGGCCGTGCGCGGACTACTGGTCCCCGTCGGTCTCGACCTGGTGGAGCTTCCCTACGAGGTCGCCCGCGCGCTCCGCGATGGGGGCGCGGCTCCCCGCCCCAGGCTGGAACCAGAGCCGTTCACCGCCACCGCGCCGCTGCCGTCCGGCTGGGAGGGCGAGGGTGGCACGGCCGCAGCGGCGGCCGTCTGGAGGGCTGAACTGGTCCTGCGGGCGCTGGCCGCCGAGCCGGTCGCGATCCGCAAGGCGGGCGGGATCGCAGTCCGGGACACCCGCCGGCTGGCCAAGGCGGCCGGGGCCGATGAGGCCGACACCCGGCTGTGGCTCGACCTCGCCGTGAACGCCGGGCTCGCCGCACCCCAGGACGAGGAACCGGCCCCCGCCGCCCGGGGGCGCCGCAACTCGAAGGCCCCCAAGCCCTCGGCCCGGCTGCTGCCCAGCGACCGCTACGACGCCTGGGCCGCCGCACCGCCCGCGGGCAAACTGCTGCCGCTGCTGGCCGCCTGGGCGGTGGTCCCCGAGGTCCTCAGCCACTGGCCGGACCCGGACGAGACCCCCGTCGCGCTGATCAGCCCGCAGGACGAGGAGGCGGTCACCCTGCGCACCGGGGTACTGCGAGCGCTCGCCGTCCTCCCCGACGGACAAGGCCTCACCGGGGAGGCGCAGGGACATGCCGAACTCCTCGCTCTGGCCGCATGGTTCCGGCCCGCCCTGCGCGCCCACCTGGTCGGAGACGGCACCGGAACACTGACCGGCGCGGACGAACTGCTCGACCGGCTGGCCGCCACCCTGGAGGAGGCGGCCCTGCTCGGCGTGGTCGCCCACGGTGCCCTCACCCCCGTCGGGCGGGCCCTGTGCCGCCTGCTGGAGGCGGGCGCCGCCCACCACTACCCCGCCGTGCCCGGAGCGGGCGCCGACCCGGCCGCCCGCGGCTCCGAGGGCCTGGGCGAGGACCTCACCACCCGCCCCGCCCTGGCCCAGACGGTGACCGCGCTGCGCGAGGCGCTGTACGCCACCCTGCCCGCCCCCAGCGACACGGCCCGGTTCCAGAGCGACCTGACCGCCACCGTCACCGGCGCGCCCGCGCCCGCCCTCGCCGACCTGCTCTCCGCCGTCGGCGACATCGAGTCCGAGGGCCACGCGGTGGTCTGGCGCATCACGGCACCCTCCATCCGCCGGGCCCTGGACGCCGGCTGGAGCGCGGACGAACTCCTCGACTGTCTCAGCACCGCGAGCGAGCGCGGCACCCCCCTGCCCCAACCACTGGCCTACACGATCAAGGACACCGCCCGGACCCACGGACAGCTCAAGGTCGTCCGCTCCGCCTGCTGCATCCGCTCCGACGACACCGCTCTGATCGCCGAGGTGGCCCAGTGCCGCGGCCTGACCAAGCTCCGCCTGCGCCGGATCGCCCCCACCGTCCTGATCTCCACAGCCCCGCCGGAGGAGACGTTGTCAGCCCTCCGCACGGCCGGCTACGCCCCCACCCAGGAAGCCGAGACCGGCACCACGCTCCTCGACCGCGCCCCCACCGACCGCGCACCGAGCCTCCTGCCCACCCTGGACCAGACCCACCCCGTGTACGGCAAGCCGGTCCGCGGCGTCCCCGCGAGCGCCCGCGCGCTGGCCTCCGCACTCACCTCGGCCGGCTAGGAGGCGTGGGTCAGACCCCGATGACGGTGACCCGACCGCCGCACAGTGCCGTCAGGTCCATCGGCGTGGAGGTGAGCACGGTGACAGGGCCGGGCGAGCTGAGGGGCGGTCGCGGTGGCGCTGTGCATGGCATCGATGGCGTACATGCGCTTTCGCGCGCCGCCGTCCCGTTCGCCGTCCCGGATTTCGCCGATGGGAACGGGCGGCCGTGCCGCGTCGCTAGGCTGCCGGGATGACCACCGCCACGCCACTTCTCCTTGATCTGGACTCGTTCCTCGCCCGGGCCGAAGAGCGAGGCGCTCCGCTGGACGCGCGGGCGGCCGAGGCCGTCCTCGGTCTGCTCGCGCTGGGCGAGGCACGCCGCCGGACCGGCTTGCCCGAGCCCACCGAGGAGCTGGCCGAGGAACTGCTGCACATCCTGCTCCCGCTGTACGTCAGCGCCACCGAGGAAGAGCTGCCAGGCTTCGTCGCCGTGCTGGTCGCGCTGGTCGACCACACCCACGAGGTCGGCCGCCTCAATGCCAAGCGGCAGGCGAGGCTCGTGTCGCGGGTGCACGAGCTGGCCGAGGGCTTCACCCAGGCGATGACGAGCGCCCGCCGCCTCGCCTGGCCGCGGCTGTACGGAAACCTGCTGCGCGCCGCGGGCGTGGACGCCACCGATCCCCGGGCTGTGCGCGACTGGCTGGAGGGGTTCGCCGCGCGCCCGCAGGCCGAGCGGAACGCCGCGCTCGGCTTCGCCTCCTCCGCCTCCTCCTCTCCGAACGGACCGCTCGCCGAAGCGGCATACGCGGAGGCGCTGTGCGCGGAACGCTCCCGGCAGGCCCGTCCGCTGCTCGCCGCACGGCTGGAGTCCGTGGCGCTGGCCCAGCAGGTGCGGCCCCGCCCCGGCGAGGGCCTGCTGGTCGCCGATGCCCCTGTAGGCAAGCCGGACGACGAGAGGGCCGACTGGTACGACGAGCAGGCGGGCGTGCTCGCCGATCGCTGGACCGCAGCCGGGCTCGACACCCTGCTACGCGGACCCTTCGCGCACCTGGCGTCGGGCGGCGGCAGCGCTCCTACTCCTCTCCTCGCCCTCGTCGAAGCCATGGCCGGTCAGCACCTGGAGATGTACGGCGACGCCTTCGCGCCGCTGCCACCGGCCCCGTTGCCGGCCTCCCCGGAGGAACAGGCCGCGCTGCTGCGTTCCGCCCCGCTGCCCCAGCTCCTGGCGCGAGCCGCCGCCGACCCGCAGGGCGCGGACGAGCGAACGCGCGAACTGGCGCTGGCGAGCGGCTTCCTGGTGCGGGAGCAGGGCGGCGCGCTGAGCGCGGGGCCATCGGCCGAGGCCTGGCGTGAGGGTGGCCCCGCCGAGCTGACCGGACTGGCCCTGAACCTGCTCGGTGCCCTACTGGCGCAGTCGGCCGAGGGGGAGGAGACCGCCGAGGAGTACGACGGTGAGCACCTGATCACCCTCTACCTCCTGTGCGAGCAGGCGGGGATGGCGCAGTCCGTGGCCCGCGTGGCCGCCCTGAACGACATGTGGTTCGTGCCGCCGGGCTACGAGAGCTACCCCGACGTATCCGTCCCGGCCACCGGAGAGTACGAGCTGCCCGACCCCCAGGCCCTGTCCGCGGTCCTGGGACTCCCGGCACTCACCGCGTCCGACCGTACGGATCTGATCCCGTCCGCTGCCCGCCTCGTGCGCCTGATGGACCGCCTGGCCGCTCTGGGTGTCACCGCACGGACCGGAGACGCACTCAGCCTCACCCCACTCGGCTCCGCCCTGCTCCGCGACGCCCTCCTCCTGGGCCTCGGAGGCGAAGCCGCCGATGTCTTCCCCACTCGGCAGCAGATGCTCGCCTGGGACGCGGAACGGCTCGTCGCGGCAGCCCAGTGGTGGCCGAAGCGGGCCGCCCGCCCGGCCGTCGGCGACTGGCTGGCCGCGCAGCGCACCGACGGATGGACCCCTCTGTTCGCGGCGATCTCCGCCGCCTGCCCCGAGGACGAGCCCGCCAGGCGGCGAGCGCTGCTCGCCACTCTCGACGCGACGGCCGTACCCGACAAGGCCCTGTACGCACTGCTGGCCGACCCGGCCCTGGGCGGCTGGGCCGAGCACACCCTGCACGCACGCAGCCAGGCGCCCGACCCCTCAGCCGTTCCGCTGTCGGCCCGCGCGGTGTACCTGGTCGACGCGCTCGAAGCCGTACGGAGCGCCGCATCCCTCGACCACCGCATGACGGCGGCTCCGGACGAGGAGGAGCCCGAACTGTTCGCCGAGGTCCACGCCGCCTACGACAAGGCCGCCGCAGTCTGGCCCGGCGGCGGCCCGGCCCTGGTCACCGCCCTCACGGCGGCGGACCCGTATACGTCCGCCTTCCTGGCGGAGCAGCTCTCACACCACCCCGACCGCACCACCGCCGAACAGGCCCGTCGAGCCTGGCGGGCCTTCCAGACCAGCGGCACGACCCGCCCCCCGGGCAGGAAGAAGCCCGCCAAGCGTGCCGGCGGAAAACGCAAGCGGCGCTGACCGACGTGAACGCCGGGCCGGGGCCGCGCGGAGCCGGGGCCCGCGCCCGCCCGGATCCTGTCCCCGGGCCGCCCGGTCAGCGCACCTGCGTGACGAACGCCTGCCAGGCGCCGGCCCCGAACCCGATCACAGGCCCGGCGGGCCGCTTGCTGTCGCGGACGGGGACGATGCCGGGGATGTTGTCGGCGACCTCGACGCACTCGTTGTTGCCACCGCTGAACGTGCTGCTGCGCCACATCGCGCCCGTCAGATCCGGCGTCCCATGGCGTTCGCTGTTCATGTTCTGTGCTCCTTGGCCCTGCGCTGAATGACAGTGCGGGACTCGACGGGTGACAGCGCGGACGTGCGTGCAGCGTCGAACAGATCTTGGTAACGGGCAACTTCCGCTTCCCGTTCGAACCAGATGGATCCGGTCGGGTTGTCCGCCAGCACCACGTCGAGTGCCCCCTCCTCGCGGAACCCCAGCACTACGTACGGGCCGAACATACTCGCATGCGCCCCGCGTGAGAATGGCAGCACTTGGACGGTGACGTTGGGCAACTCGGATGCGGTCAGCAAGTGCTCCAACTGCGCATGCATCACGTGCGGGCCGCCGACCTGTTGAAGGAGTACGGATTCCGAAAGCACAGCCCAGAGCTGAAGAGGTGACTCGTCAGTCAACCTGTCCTGTCGTGCGAGTCGTACCTGAACGAACTTCTCGATCTCGTCGCCGGTTTGCCATTGCTGGGAGGCGACAGTTACCGCGCGGACGTAGTCGGGGGTTTGAAGGAGCCCCGGGATGAGCTGCGCCTGGAAAGTGCGGATGGATCCGGCGATCGCTTCCAGCGCGATGAAGTCGCGATATGTGTCGGCGAGAACCGGACCGTACTGGTTCCACCAGCTCTCCCTACGGCGGCGGTTGGCCTTCTTGGCGAGCGTACTTAGCCGGGGCAGCACTTCTCCGTCGGTCGCCCCGTACGCCTGCAGCATGGCGGTGAGGTCCGGCAGTCGAACCGTGACCCGGCCGTTCTCGATGCGGCTGATCTTGCCCTTCGTGCAGTCGAGCGCTTCGGCCGCATCTGCGGTCGTCAGGTTGGCTGCCTCGCGCAAACGCCTCAGCTCATCGCCAAGTTGGCGCCCAAGGACCGTTGAGGGAGTGGTGGTGCTCTTGGCTTCCATGTCAACACCTCTAGCAGAGCGTGACGCCTAAGGGGTCTGCCGTAACTCGAAGGAGCGAAACTAGCTCATAAATCTACTAGCAACGTTGCAAGTTGGCGAGGTGCTCGACCATGCTCATGGACACGGCACCGGCCGTCTAGCGCTGGTGGATCGCCGACCCTCAGGGGGTTGCATCATGACTGGGTTGATCGACGTCACTTTCCGGCTCTCACGCCGACCCCGCAGCGCGCCAAGGGCCCGCGCGGCACTGCACGCCCTACTCGGGGACTGGGGCGCGGGGGACGACCTCCTCCAGACCGCCGAACTCGTCCTCTCCGAACTCGTGACCAACGCCCTGCGCGCACCCGCACCCAGCGACCGCCAGATCGGCGTACGGATCGCGCACTCCTCGACGGACGGGCTGCTGCGCCTGGAGGTGAGCGACGCCGGATCCGGCCGGCCGGAACTCCGCCACCCGGCCGCGGACGACGAACGCGGCCGGGGGCTACGGCTCGTGGACGCCCTCAGCCACCGCTGGGGCGTCACCGCACGCGCGGGCGGCATCGGCAAGACCGTCTGGTCCGAGCTGAAAGCCCCGGACCTTGTCCCCACCTCCTCAGCGAGGGAGATCGCGGCGATCGCCGTCCGCCCCGGCCAGCACATCCGCGTCTGGGGTACCTGGCGCGCGGTCCGCAGTGTGCGAACGGCACACCACGCCACCGGCGGACTGTCGGTCGTCCTCGCCCTGACCGAGGGCCCACCCCTTCACCTCCCACCGGCGGAGCCAGTGGCCGTACGTGGGCTGCCGTAAGGGGAATGCCGCCGTGCGAGCGCCGAGGCCCCTCCGGAGGGTGGCCACGTCCCAGCTCAGCGCACTCGCGCCGTGGGCGGTCCTCAGTTGATTCGGCGGTTACCGGGTGGGACCTCGCTTCGGTGTATACCCACGACGACGGAACCGGGGCCTTCCGAGGACAGACTCCTCCGGATTAGTTCAATGACGTAATCCGAACTGGTGCCGCGGGTTCCGAGCCACCCATCCCTGAGCAGTGTGGTGAAGGTGGTGTTGTTCAGATACCGGGGGATTGAGTGCTCGACGATCCGTGTCCCACCCGACGGCCCCGTGGCCTCCGGGCGCTGTAGCAATTCGGAGAAGTGCTCTCGCGTGAGGTACATACCGGGGATGAGCGCGGCGGAGTTCATCATGAAGGGTGTGGTCCGGCATAGCTTGACCATGCTTGGCGTGGTGACCAGGCGCGGATCGCCCGGCGTCCCCGCGCCGGGGCGGCCGGTCTCGTTCCACGCTGGATCGCATTCGGCATCGACGGCCTCCATCCGCTTCAGCTCGCGCTCGCCGGTGCCGTCGTGCCAATACACCCAGTTGCGCCCGCTCTGTCGCATGCGCTTGTACTGGACCATCGCCACGCTGTGCGCGTGCTCGTTCACGTAGATCATGTCGACGCCCATGGCGGCCTCGGCCTGAGTGCGGTTTGCATTGAACACGAACAGCCGGTGGGACGACTCGGTGCTGCGACGGTAGATGCGCCAGCCCACCTGTACGGCGTCCTCTCCATCCATGCCGGGAAAGCGCATGTAGTCGTGGACAATCTGCTGGTCCTCGATCTGCCGGAGAGAGGGCAGCCCTTCGAGGAACGGGACGGAGCGGGAGCGAGGGCCGTCCTCACCCGGCGGCGGCTGCCACGCTTCGAGGGGATCGCGGTCCATTCCGGTCGCCTCGAGAAGGGTTCCCACGGCATCCTTCTCAAGGCTCAGCCGCTCGCCGACCTCCCCCGTAGGGGCATGGGCTCCCAGACCGGCCTCCAAGCCGTCCAGTACGTCGCCCAATTCCCGCCGTAGGTTCCGCACGGCGCTGAGCAAGTTGCGCCCCGCCGCCGGCGGCATGTGGCCGTCGTCCTTCAAGAACCGGCGACTGGGCCCCATGGGGGTCTCAAGATCGACAAGCCGCAACGGTCGCTCGAGTGCGGTGAAGTCCCGCGCGATCAGTGCGCGCTCGTACGTTCCCGATCGCCTGCCCGGGAAGACGGTGCCTACGCCGATGATCGAGCGCTGCTCGTAGCGAGGATGCCGATCGGTGAAGAAGGTGAGACACCAGACGCGAGGCTTCCGCCACTCGTGGTGTGGGTATGCGAAGGTGCGCTCGCCCCGCGTCAACCATGCCGGAGGCCTCTCTGGCAACCGTTCCAGCATCAACGCGGTGCTGTGCACCAGTGCGACGGCGAGCAACTGCGGCCTCCTGCGCCTCAGAAGTCAGCTGACTTGACCTCGGCTGAGCGTCAGCCCAGCACCTTGGCGATGGCGAGGGCGATCCGCTCGATCCAGTCGATCGCGTCCGTCACGTCGGCGTCGGAGATGGGGCGGCGCCGCTTGAGGTCGCCGTCCAGCAGGTCCGCGTCATGGGCGATCTTGTTGCGGCGGTCGGTGATGGAGACGTACTGCTTCTTCAGCGTCTGGTCCGTCATCCCCGTGCGGCCGTGGTTCCACTCGTTGAGCTGGACCGCAGCCTTGGCCCAGATGTTCTCCTCCGTGACCAGCTTCAGCGCCTCGCTGATCTTGCGCGGGTTCTGGAGGGAGGCGTTGGCCCACTTCGCCTTGACGTGCTCGGACACGGCGTCGGCGAGTGTGGTGGTGCCCCGCCGGACCTCCTCGACCTTCTCCAGCGGCAGCTCGAACTTCGTCAGCTGGTACGGCATGCCAGGACTGTCCGCGGCGGCGAGGTCGGCCACCCGGCGGTACAGCTCCTCGTGGAACCAGTGGTCGATGGCGCTGACCGCCTGCACCCACGCGGCACGGTAGAAGTCGCCGATGTCGAAGACAGGGGACTGGAAGGCGGCCAGGCTCTGGCCGGCGAGGACCATCTTCCGGGCGTACTCGATGTTGGTCTTGAACGCCTGGAACTCGCGCGTCTGTGGCTGCGGAACTGCCATGGGATGCCCCCGTCTCGCTGATTGATCGAGATCAAGACTTCCGGCGAGACGGGGACGGGTCAACTCAGTTGCGGGTCACGCGCCTTCGCCTGGCTGGATCTCGTCAGTATCAGCCGAGATCTCGCCACCGAGCGCCTCCGCGATCGCGGCGAACTCGCTGAGCGCGGCCTGCAAGTCCTCCACGATCTCCTGCGCGATCACCTCGGGCGGCAGCAGGCTGTCGGCGTCGTCGAGGGCCGGGTCCTTCATCCAGGTGATGTCGAGGTTCACCTTGTCGCGGGCGATGAGTTCGTCGTAGTCGAAGCACTTGAAGCGCTCGGTCTCGACACGCTCACTTCGGTCCTTGCCCGGCAGGTAGGCCTCGACGAACTCCTCCAGGGCAGCGCGAGTGAGCGGGTGCTGCTTGAGGGTGAAGTGCTGGGCGGTGCGGAAGTCGTAGACCCAGAGCTTGGAGGTGTTGTGCGCGCCTCCGCTGCGGGGAGGCTTCTTCTCGAAGAAGAGGACGTTGGCCTTGACGCCGCCCGCGTAGAAGATTCCGGTGGGCAGACGAAGGATCGTGTGGAGGTCGAAGTCTTCGAGCAGGCGACGCCGGATCTTTTCGCCGGCCCCACCCTCGAAAAGCACGTTGTCGGGGAGGACCACCGCCGCGCGGCCGTCCATCTCCATGAGCGACATGATGTGCTGGAGGAAGTTCAGCTGCTTGTTGGTGGTGGTGGCGCGGAAGTCATCTCGGTCGTAGGAGATGTCCTGCTTGTCAGCTTTCCCATCCGTGCCGACGATGGTGATCGCGGACTTCTTGCCGAAGGGCGGGTTGGCGAGGACCAGGGAAGCGTGCTGCTTGGGCTGTTCGGCGAGTGCGTCCCCCTCGGTGATGAGGGACTTGCCGTCGGCGTCTCCGATGCCGTGGAGCAGCATGTTCATCGCGGCGAGGCGGGCGGTGCCGGTGACCAGCTCGTTGCCCCAGATCTTGCCGTCCCCGAGCGCGAGCCGCTCCTCGCGGGAGAGGTTCTGCATGTGGTGCTTGCGGATGTAGGCGTGCGCGGCGATGAGGAAGCCGGCGGTTCCGCAGGCGGGGTCGGTGATGGTGTCACCCGGCTGGGGCTGCATCACGTCGACCATGGCGTCGATGAGCGCGCGGGGCGTGAAGTACTGGCCGGCGCCGGTCTTGGTGTCCTCGGCGCCCTTGGCGAGCAGGCCCTCGTAGGCGTCGCCCTTGAGGTCCGTGCCCTGGATCGTCCAGTCTTCCTTGCCGATCAGCTCGACCACGAGCTTTTCGAGGAGAGCGGGCTCGGTGATGCGGTTCTGCGCCTTGGCGAAGATCCTGCCGAGGGTGGTGCCAGGGCTCTTGCCGAGCGCGGCCAGGATCTCGCGGTAGTGGACTTCGAGCTCGATGCCCTTCTTGGAGGCGAGCGACTGCCAGTCGTACGTGGCGGGTACGACGGTCCGGGCCTCGGCCTCGGTGAACGGGTCGGAGGCAATCTCGTCGGCCATCTTCAGGAAGAGCAGGTACGAGAGCTGCTCGACGTACTCGATGGTGGACAGGCCGTTGTCCCGCAGGACGTTGCAGTAGTTCCAGAGCTTGGCGACCAGGGTGTTGGTCTGAGCGTGCGCCAGGGCGGGGGATGCGGGGGTCACAGCGGAAGCTCCTGCTGAACGGCGGTGGCGGGGGAGGGGGTTGAGGCGGGGGCCGGAGGCGGTGCGGCCGCCTTACGGGGCCGACGGGTGCCCCGCTTGACCTTGCCGCCCTGAGCTTCGCGCTCGGCCCGGATCCGGTCGAGCAGCACGGAGGCGGGCTCGTCGGAGGGGTCTGGCGAGACGAGCTTGCCGCTGAAGGCGCGGGCGAGCAGAGCTGTGCGCAGTGCGTTGGCCCGAGCCGATGTGCCGTTGGGCCCCTGCAGGAGTGCACGTGCGTTTTCCAGGCTGGACACCTTCTCCTCCAGGCTCTCAACGATTCGAACTTGTTCCTTACGGGGAGGTAGAGGCACATTCCATGCGGAGAGTTTTGCGGCGCCCAGATGGTGGATGCCTACTCCACGCGCGCCTTTGCGGAAACTCCCGCTGAGGGCTTCGCTTCGCAGGAAATATAGTAGGAATTTAGGCTCAAGGTGGCTATTTGGTCGGACGCGGATCAATGTGTTCTGGAAACAGCATTCCTCGATCTCGTTACTCCATATGGCCGGCTTTCCTACTTCTCCGGGGCTCCCGGATGCCTCGCTGAGGATAATGTCTCCCGCGCGTAGTCGGTATACCTCGGTTTCTCTGTCCGTGAAGTTCATGCTCTTTACGTCATCGAGCAGTAGGCCTTGCCAGCCTACGTTGGCGGCCCGGAGGTAGGGGCGCATTTGCTCTCCGGAGTGGTTCTTCGGGGATCGTTGCCGACCGAGCCTTACTTCGGCAGCGGCATCCAGTCGAACCATTGGTGTGCCGGGTTTGCAGAGCTCAGAACGCATTACCCGGGGAAGTAGCGTCTTGGCCCGCTCAGCGCAGGAATTGATGAGGGCGTCAGCTGCGTCGAGGCGGGAGAGGTGGTCTTCGAGGGCTTCGACGATGTGATGCTGCTCAGCGAGCGGCGGTACCGCGATTGGCCATGCTTTCAGGATCGTCTGGCTGATGTTCGGCTGGGCTCCGCCTTTTCCGGTCTTCCGGAGGGCGTCACGCTGAGACCGCAGATACCAGAACAGGAACCGCTTATCGATCAGGTTCTGGTATGGGGTTGCAAACGCTACGGCCTGATTTGTGGTTAGCGGCCGCCCGGTGATTCCTAGTTTGCCGATCGTCGCCCCATACATGGCGACCAGCACGGAGCCTTCGGGAACCCATTTTGCCGAGCTTGAGTCCAGGCCATCGGAGGTGATGGTCGATGTGGCTGAATGGATCGTCTTGTCGTTCAGGTCACCGCTGACCACCCACGGGATATCCCCGCCGTAGTAGTGGGAGACGCCGCTCTTGGGAGTTCCACCACTACCCCATTCAGCCACATCGCCCAGGGTCGTGCTAACCCACCCCGCCGGAAGTGCCGCGTCACTCAACCCAATCAAGCCAATTCTCGATTCAACTCACTCAACAGAGACCGCACATCCCGCCCCGGGAAAGCGTGCTGGAAACCGCGGCCCCCACCCTTCCCCTTGAAGGGCTCCGCGTTGAATTCCTTGGTACTGATGCCGACGTCGCTCGCCACCACGTCCCGTATGGACCGCAGCCACCACAGCTGCTCCTCCGAGAAGTCCGCCCCGGCCTGGCTCTGCTTCAGCAGCCACGCCTCGAAGCGCTCCTCCACGGTATCCCGGTACGGCCGCAGCTCCTCGTCCACGCCCAGCTCGTACCGGATCAGGGAGATCAGATCCGGCACGCCCGCCTCGCGGCCGGGGGAGTGGGCTGCCACGCCCAAGTCCTCGTAGTACGTCCAGAGAGCCTTCGGCGTCCACCCGAAGTGCGGACGGCGGATCTCCAGCGCCAGCTCCTGGAGCGCCGCGTACGTCTCCGCCGGGGAGACCGATCGCGGGCTCGTCAGGGCGATGCTGACCGCCGCGATGCGGTCGCGCTCCTCCTTCAGGAGTCGGCTCCAGCGGTCGACCTGCTCCTTCGCCCGCTCCTCGCGCGGGATCTCGTTCAGATCCGTCACCGCGACGGGCGTGAACTCGTCGAAGACGTAGTCCTTGTCCCGGCGGATCTCGATGATGTGCCGCCGCAGCTCCGGCCGCTCCGTCAGCGGCGCGATCGCGTTCTCGATCAGCCGCCTGGCCGCCGCCTGGCCGCCCTCGTCCAGCGCGCGCTCCTGCCGGTCCGGGTCGACCGCCTTGACGATCGCGCCCGCGATCTCGGACAGGGTCTGCCCGCCCGCAGCCCGAGTCAGCTGGTCGCGTTCCTCAGTCGTCAGCTGCTGGTTCAGGCGCGCCAGCCGGCCCGCCAGGATCTCGGCCTCGTTCGCGCTGATGGACTTCGTGCCGGCCTTGTCGAGCAGCTTCGCCAGCGACACCTGGCGCTCACCCGCCGGAACCAGCGGTCGGGCGTCCACCAGCGGCGAGTCCGTCACGCCCACCGCGTCCACCAGCACGAAGCGGTCCTTGCGCACCGACGCGTCCGCGTCCGGCGTGACCTCCTGGAGCTCCGTCGCGTCGATGGTCCGGGCGCCGCGTCCCTTCATCTGCTCGAAGAGGACCGCGCTGCGCACCTCGCGCAGGAAGATGACGCACTCCAGGGCCTTCACGTCCGTGCCCGTCGCGATCATGTCGACGGTGACGGCGACCCGCATCCGGGGCGAGGTCCGCAGGGCGCGGATCAGTTCGTCCGGGTCCTCGCCGGCCTGGCGGCTCTTGTAGGTGATCTTCTTCGCGAAGTCGTCCCCACGCCCGAAGATCTCCTTGACCTGGGCCAGGACGTCCTCGGCATGGTCCTCACCGACCGCGAAGATCAGCGTCTTCGGCAGCTCGCTCCGGCCCGGGAACCAGCGCTGCCAGTTGTCCCGGTACGCCGTCAGGACCGCCCGGATCTCGTCCACCGTCACCACCGACCGGCCGATCTGCCCGGTCGTGTACGTGAAGTCGTCGTCCAGCTCCTGGTAGCGCTGGCGCCGGGTCTTGCGGTCCTTGATCCGTACCGTCGTACCCGACTCGATCTTCGCGCCGCCGTTCTCGCGCAGATCGGTCCGCATCCGTACGACGTCGAAGTCGACGTTCACCCCGTCCGCGACCGCCTGCGGATAGGTGTACTCCGAGACCAGGTTGCGTCCGAAGAACCCGAGGGTCTGGAGGGTGGGCGTCGCGGTCAGGCCGACCAGATGCGCGTCGAAGTACTCCAGGACCCCGCGCCACAGCCCGTAGATCGACCGGTGGCACTCGTCCACGATGATCAGGTCGAAGGACTCGATCGGCACATCGGGGTTGTAGGAGACATCGATCGGCTGGTCGGTCGCATACGTGTCCTCGTACGCCTCGCTGTCCGCGGCCTCGTCCGCCTGCTCGTCCTCGGCGAGGGTTTCCCCGCGCAGGAGCGAGTACATCTTCTGGATCGTGCAGATGGTGACCGACGAGGTGTCCTGGAGTCCGGCAGCGCCCAGGCGGTCGACGTTGTAGATGTCGGAGAGCTTGCGGCCGTCGTCGGGCGTCGTGAACTTCCGGAACTCGTCGTACGCCTGCCTGCCCAGGTTGTTGCGGTCCACGAGGAACAGGACCCGGCGCGCCTTGGCGTGCTTGAGCAGCCGGTACGTCTGCGCCACGGCCGTGAACGTCTTGCCGGCACCCGTCGCCATCTGGATCAGCGCTCGTGCGCGGTCCTCGCCCAGGGACTTCTCCAGACCGGTGATCGCGTCGATCTGGGCGAGGCGCAGGCCGTTGGCCTCCAGCACGGGCAGTTGGCGCAGAGCCGCGCGGAACGTGAGGGCGTCCGGGTTCTCCTCCGCGCGCCGCATCCACGCGGCCACCGTCTCGGGCCGGTGGAACGAGAAGACCTCGCGGGAGCGGGCGTCGGGGTCGAGGCGATTGATGAAGTACGTCTCGGTACCGGTCGTCGCGTACCGGAACGCGAAGGGCTCCGCCTCGCGCCAGACCGCGAGGCGGTGCTCCTTCAGGACTCCGGACGCGTAACGGTCGTTCTGCTCGACGGCGCTGGACAGGTGGTCGCCCTCGCGCTTGGCCTCCACCACGCCGACGATGTGCCCGTCGACGAACAGGACGTAGTCCGCGCGGCCGGTCGCGAGGGTGAACTCGCGGACCGCCACGCCCTGACCCGCTTCCGGGTTGACCCGGTCGCGGTCCTGCACGACCCAGCCGGATGCGCGCAGCATCCCGTCGATGGCGTCGCGCGCCTGTACCTCGTTGAGCGGGGCCGGCCGCTGCGCACGGTGGATGATCGCCTCGCGGCGCTTGGCGTCCACCTGCCGGGGCTGCTGACGGGCAGCCTCGTACTTCGCCTGCTGAGTGGTGCGCAGCTCATCGATCTGCGAGGTCAGCTGCTCGACGCGGGCCAGCAGCTCGCTCTTGTTCGCGTCGGCGCTGGCGATGAGGTGCTCGGCCTCGGCCCGTGCCCTGCGCTCGGCTTCGAGAGCGTCGCTGGACTCGGCGAGCCGGGTCCGGGCCTGAGTGAGCGCCTGGCGGTGGCCGTCGAGGGCCTCCCGCAGCTCGGCCAGCTCGGCAGGGTCCGTAACCTGCGCGGTGTCACCGGGGTCCGTGGGCGGTACGAACTCCGCTACCGTCCGCCGGCCCTCGATGGCGTCGTGGAACCAGAGGCCGAGCTTGTAGCAGACGCGTACGGCGGCCAGGGCCCGTGCCGTGTCGAACAGGTGGCTGTGCGCGGCCTTGTTCCGGTCGCGGCGCAGCCGGTCGAAATCGTCACGGATCTCGGGGACGAGTACCCCGGCACGCGTCAGCGTGGTCAGCCGGTCGACCTGCCGGTCGCCCTCGATCCGCATACCGATGCGGGTGATCAGCTCCTCGGCGAGGACCTCACCGAACTGGCCGGCCTGGACCAGGGACGAGTTCGGGTGCGTGAATACCGTGGCTTCCGCCGAAGCGCCGTAAAGGGAGAGCAGCGGCTGGTGTTGGTACAGGACCCCGAAGTTCGGTGATCCCTTCGCGAAATCGCGAAGCCTGTCGTCCACGGTGTCGGTCCCCCCGAATGCTGGTCTGCGGGTATCCATGGTGCGAAACACAAGAAGACCCTCCGAACAGTAATGACACTGTTTGGAGGGTCTCTTTGGCACTTCCTGCGAAGTGCCCCCGGCAGGATTCGAACCTGCGCACACGGCTCCGGAGGCCGTTGCTCTATCCCCTGAGCTACGGGGGCGCGTCGTTGGTGTTGCGGCGACGGGTTGAACACTACCAGCTTCCGTGGGGTGATCAGGAACTGCTTTGCGGGGGAGGAGGGAGTGGTTCGCCCGCAGGGGGTGGAAGTGGCGAAAACCCGGACGCGGGGGCCCGGGCGGACCTACTCTCGAGTTGTGCCAGGCGTCTCGGGTCGGGTGCTTGTTGTCGACGACAACAAGGTCATCCGGCAGCTGATCAAGGTCAATCTCGAGCTGGAGGGCTTCGAGGTCGTGACCGCGAACGATGGTGCCGAGTGCCTGGACATCGTGCACCGGGTGTGTCCCGATGCGATCACCCTTGATGTGGTCATGCCGCGGTTGGACGGGTTCGGGGCGGCCGCGCAGTTGCGGGCCGATCCGCGGACCAGGGACGTGCCCGTCGCCATCGTCAGCGCCTGCACGCAGCAAGAAGTGGAGGCCGGGATCGCGGCCGGGGTGGACGCCTTCCTCGCGAAGCCGTTCGAGCCCACCGAGCTGGTACGGGTCGTGCGCCGGCTGATCGAGCGCAAGGACCGCGCTGACCGCAGTGACCGGGGTGACCGCAGCGACCGCAGTGACGGCAGGAAAGGGACGCCCGCCGGGAGGGGGAGGGGCGGTCCCCTCCAGTAGAGCGTCCAGCGCTCTGTTCACATGGCGAAACCCTTCGACTGATGACGGTGCGTCTCCCCTAGGCTGGGTCCCGTGACCCCCGCAGACCTCTCCCGTTGCGTCGTGAGCGCCGTGCGCTGCGCCGTCGAGGACGGTGAGCTGGGCGGGGCGGTGCCCGCGCGGGTGGTGGTCGAGCGGACCCGGCCCGGTGGGGTGGGGGAGTACGCCACTCCCGTCGCCTTCCAGATCGCGAAGGGCGCCGGAGTACGGCCGGCCGAGGTCGCCGAGGTGCTGGCCCGCCGGCTGGGCGCCGTAGCCGGGATCGAGCGCGTCGAGATCACCGGGGCCGGGTTCCTGAACTTCTCGCTGGCTTCCGTCTCCGCCGCCCAGCTGGTCCGTGACCTGCGCCCGGTGGCGGGGGCGGCGGCGGCGGTCGAGGTCCCGGATCCGTCGTCCGGCGAGCTGCGCGAGCGCCTCGTACGGGCCGCCGTCGCGCGGATCGCGGCCGCGCAGGGGGTCCAGCCCGGTCCGGCCGTGAGCGTCGCGCCCGTCGCCCGCCGCGACGGGGACGTGCTCGCGCGGTACGGGGCCGACGCCGTCGCCTGGGCCGTGCTCACCACCCCCCCGCGCGAGACCCCGGAGTTCTGCGACGCGCTGCTCGTCCAGGGGGAGAGCAACGAGCTCTTCCGGGTCCGGTACGCCCACGCCCGCGCCCACGCGCTCGTGCGCAATGCCGAGCAGCTCGGGTTCCGCCCCGAGCCCGGTGAGGTCGACGCGCCCGCCCTGCTGCGCGTCCTCGCCGACCACCCCCTCGTCCTCGAAGCCGCCGCGCACCACCGTGCACCCGAGCGGCTCGCCCGGCACCTCGTCGAGCTGGCCGACGCGCTGCTCGACTTCCAGCACCGCGTCCTGCCCAAGGGCGACGAGAAACCCTCGGCCGCCCACCGTGCCCGGCTGGCTCTTGCCGAAGCCGCCGGGACGGTGCTGGCCGGCGGCCTGGCCCTGCTCGGCATAGACGCACCGACACGCTTGTGACCCGCGAAGAGAGATACCGATGAGCCGTTCCGCGCACCCCGCCGGGCCCCGCCACGCCGACGTCCTGCCCGAGGGGCACTACTCCCCGCCGCCCGCCGACCTGAACGCGCTCGACGAGAAGGTCTGGGCCCGCACCGTCGAGCGTTCGGCCGACGGGGTCGTCGCCGTGGGCGGCATCGAAGTCACCAAGCTCGCCGAGGAGTTCGGCACCCCCGCCTACTTCCTCGACGAGGAGGACTTCCGGGCCCGCTGCCGGGCCTGGGCGACCGCCTTCGGCAAGGACGCCGACGTGTTCTACGCCGGCAAGGCGTTCCTCTCCAAGGCCGTCGTGAAGTGGCTGAAGGAAGAGGGGCTGAACGTCGACGTGTGCTCCGGCGGGGAGCTGACCACCGCGCTCGCCGCCGGGATGCCCGCCGCGCGGATCGCCTTCCACGGGAACAACAAGTCCGAGGGCGAGATCCGCCGGGCCGTCGAGGCCGGCGTCGGACGCATCGTGCTCGACTCCTTCCAGGAGATCGCCCGCGTCGCGCACATCGCCCGTGAGCTGGGCGTCCGCCAGCCCGTCCAGATCCGCGTGACGGTCGGCGTCGAGGCGCACACCCACGAGTTCATCGCCACCGCGCACGAGGACCAGAAGTTCGGCATCGCGGTCGCCGACGGCTCCGCCGCCGAGGCCGTGCGCCGGGCGCTCGGGCACGACTCGCTGGAGCTGCTCGGCGTCCACTCCCACATCGGTTCGCAGATCTTCGACATGGCCGGCTTCGAGGTCTCCGCCAAGCGCGTCGTGCGGCTGCTGGCCGCGGTACGGGACGAGCACGGGGTGGAGCTGCCCGAGATCGACCTCGGCGGCGGCCTCGGCATCGCGTACACCGCGAACGACGACCCGCGCGAGCCCCACGAGATCGCCAAGGCCCTGCACGAGATCGTGGCCCGGGAGTGCGAGAGCGCCGGACTGCGCGCCCCGCGGATCTCCGTGGAGCCCGGCCGCGCCATCGTCGGCCCGACCGCGTTCACGCTGTACGAGGTGGGGACGATCAAGCCGCTCGAAGGCCTGCGGACCTACGTGAGCGTCGACGGCGGGATGTCCGACAACATCCGGACGGCCCTGTACGACGCCGAGTACTCCATCGCGCTCGTCTCCCGCACCTCCACCGCCGAGCCCATGCTCGTACGCGTCGTCGGCAAGCACTGCGAGAGCGGCGACATCGTCGTGAAGGACGCGTTCCTGCCCGCCGACCTCGCGCCCGGTGACCTCCTGGCCGTCCCGGCCACCGGCGCGTACTGCCGTTCCATGGCCAGCAACTACAACCACGCGCTGCGCCCGCCCGTCGTCGCCGTGCGTGACGGACAGGCCCGCGTGATCGTCCGCCGCGAGACGGAGGAAGATCTCCTGCGCCTCGACCTCGGATGATGAAATAGATGTCTCACTCAATGGACCGAGGATGGAAACTGCTGTCCATTGAGTGAGACTTGTTCCACCCGGCGGGCAAACCGCCCGCACGGGGACTGATGGAAGATCGAAAGGCGTAGGTCGAATGATGCGTACGCGTCCGCTGAAGGTGGCGCTGCTGGGCTGTGGAGTGGTCGGCTCAGAGGTGGCTCGCATCATGACGACGCACGCCGACGACCTCACGCAGAGGATCGGCGCGCCCGTGGAGCTCGCCGGCGTGGCCGTGCGCCGCCCTTCCAAGGTCCGCGAGGGCATCGACCCGGCGCTGATCACCACCGATGCGACCGCCCTGCTCAAACGCGGTGACATCGACATCGCGATCGAGGTCATCGGCGGCATCGAGCCCGCCCGCACCCTCATCACCACCGCCTTCGAGCACGGCATCTCCGTGGTCTCCGCGAACAAGGCGCTGCTCGCCCAGGACGGCGCCGCGCTGCACGCCGCCGCGGAGCAGCACGGCCTCGACCTCTACTACGAGGCCGCGGTCGCCGGCGCCATTCCGCTGGTCCGCCCGATGCGCGAGTCGCTCGCGGGCGACAAGATCAACCGCGTGATGGGCATCGTCAACGGCACGACGAACTTCATCCTCGACAAGATGGACTCCACCGGCGCCGGGTACCAGGAGGCGCTCGACGAGGCCACGGCCCTCGGGTACGCCGAGGCCGACCCGACCGCCGACGTCGAGGGCTACGACGCCGCCGCCAAGGCCGCGATCCTGGCCGGCATCGCCTTCCACACCCGCGTCCGTCTCGACGACGTGTACCGCGAGGGCATGACGGAGGTCAGCGCCGCCGACTTCGCCTCCGCCAAGCGCATGGGCTGCACCATCAAGCTCCTCGCCATCCTGGAGCGCGCCGCCGACGGCGAGTCCGTCACCGCCCGGGTCCACCCGGCGATGATCCCGCTCAGCCACCCGCTCGCCTCCGTCCGCGAGGCGTACAACGCCGTCTTCGTCGAGGCGGAGGCCGCCGGGCAGCTCATGTTCTACGGGCCCGGCGCGGGCGGCGCGCCGACCGCGTCCGCGGTCCTCGGCGACCTCGTCGCCGTCGCCCGCAACAAGCTCGCCGAGGCAACGGGGCCCGGCGAGTCGGCGTACACCCAGCTGCCGGTCAGCCCCATGGGGGACGTCGTCACCCGCTACCACATCAGCCTCGATGTGGCGGACAAGCCGGGCGTCCTCGCCCAGGTGGCGACCACCTTCGCGGAGCACGGCGTGTCGATCGACACCGTACGGCAGCAAGGTCGTCAGGACGGGGGCGGCACCGAGGCCTCCCTCGTCGTCGTCACCCACCGCGCACCCGACGCCGCCCTCTCCGGGACCGTCGAGGCGCTGCGGAAGCTGGACACCGTCCGCGGTGTCGCCAGCATCATGCGTGTTGAAGGGGAGTAAGGGCCCATGAGCAGCAATCGCACCCACCAGTGGCGCGGCATCATCGAGGAGTACCGGGACCGCCTGCCGGTGACGGACACGACTCCCGTAGTGACGCTCCGCGAGGGTGGCACTCCCCTCGTCCCCGCCCAGGTGCTCTCCGAGCGCACCGGTTGCGAGGTGCACCTGAAGGTCGAGGGGGCGAACCCCACCGGGTCCTTCAAGGACCGCGGCATGACCATGGCGATCACCAAGGCCAAGGAAGAGGGCGCGAAGGCGGTCATCTGCGCCTCCACCGGCAACACCTCGGCCTCCGCCGCCGCGTACGCGGTGCGCGCCGGGATGGTCTGCGCGGTGCTCGTGCCCCGCGGCAAGATCGCGCTCGGCAAGATGGGCCAGGCCCTGGTGCACGGGGCCAAGATCCTGCAGGTGGACGGCAACTTCGACGACTGCCTGAACCTGGCCCGCGCGCTCTCCGACAACTACCCGGTCGCGCTGGTCAATTCGGTCAACCCGGTGCGTATCGAGGGCCAGAAGACGGCCGCGTTCGAGATCGTCGACGCGCTCGGTGACGCCCCCGACATCCACGTGCTGCCGGTCGGCAACGCGGGCAACATCACCGCGTACTGGAAGGGCTTCAAGGAGTACAAGGCCGACGGCCTGTCCACCCGTACGCCCCGCGTGTGGGGTTTCCAGGCCTCCGGTTCCGCGCCCATCGTGCGCGGCGAGGTCGTCAAGGAGCCGCACACCATCGCCACCGCGATCCGGATCGGCAACCCGGCCTCCTGGGACTACGCGCTGGCCGCGCGTGACGAGTCGGGCGGCTTCATCGACGAGGTGACGGACCGCCAGATCCTCGCCGCCTACCGGCTGTTGGCCTCGCAGGAGGGCGTCTTCGTCGAGCCGGCCTCGGCCGCCTCGGTGGCCGGCCTGCTCAAGGCTGCCGAGCTGGGCCTGGTCGACCCCGGCCAGAAGATCGTGTGCACCGTCACCGGCAACGGCCTGAAGGACCCCGACTGGGCGATCGCCGGCGCTCCGCAGCCGGTCACCGTTCCGGTGGACGCCGAAGCCGCCGCCGTGCGCCTCGGCCTGGTCTGACGGCAGCGCCGTAGCCGCACCGCAGGAATGGAGCGGCACCCGCAGTACCGCAGTACCGCAGCACCACCGTGTGAGCCGGGTTCCGGAGGGCTCGTGAGGTCCCGCAGGGGCCTTCCCGAGATCCTTCGGAACCCGGCAACTCACCCGTACGGCAACAAAAATACGGCTGAAGTCGGTCGAAGACGGTCGAAGTCCGCGACACGCATCGTGCGCCTCCTGTGCGCCCTATGTCGCGAGAGAACCTTCCTTCGATACGCTGTACCTACATCCGCCACCGCGCATATGACTGCGGTGCTGCCCCGAGGGCCTTCGGGTGTCGTACGTTCTCCAGTACATTCGCAGCGAGCCAGCGAAGAGCGAAGATCTCGCACAGTCACAAGGAGTGTCATCGGACGATGGCCGGTCCAGCGTTCCGCGCCGCCGCCGTACGGGTGCGCGTCCCCGCCAGCAGTGCCAACCTCGGTCCGGGCTTCGACGCCCTGGGCCTGGCCCTGGGGCTCTACGACGACGTAGTCGTCCGGGTGGCCGACTCCGGCCTGAACATCGACATCGCGGGTGAGGGCGCCGACACCCTCCCGCGGGACGAGAGCCACCTGCTCGTACGCTCCATGCGCACCGCCTTCGACCTGCTGGGCGGCCAGCCGCGCGGCCTGGAGGTCGTCTGCGCCAACCGCATCCCGCACGGCCGTGGACTCGGCTCCTCCTCCGCCGCCATCTGCGCCGGCATCGTCGCCGCCCGCGCCGTGACCATAGGCGGCGAGACCAAGCTCGACGACGCGGCGCTGCTGGAGCTCGCCACCGAGATCGAGGGGCACCCGGACAACGTCGCCGCCTGTCTGCTCGGCGGCTTCACCCTCGCCTGGATGGACGGCGGCAGCGCCAAGGCGATCCGGATGGAGCCCGCAGAATCCATCGTTCCGGTGGTCTTCGTACCCTCCAAGCCGGTCCTCACGGAGACGGCGCGCGGCCTGCTGCCGCGCACCGTCCCGCACGTGGACGCGGCCGCCAACGCGGGCCGCGCGGGCCTGCTCGTGGAAGCCCTGACCAGGCGTCCCGAGCTCCTCCTGCCGGCCACCGAAGACCGGCTCCACCAGGAGTACCGGTCCCCGGCGATGCCAGAGAGCGTGGCACTCGTCAACAGGCTGCGGGCGGACGGGATCCCCGCGGTCATCTCCGGCGCGGGACCCACGGTCCTCGCGCTGGTCGACAACGGCGCGGCCGACAAGGTCGCGCAGCTCGCGGGCGAGGGGTGGGCGGCCAACCGGCTCGCCCTCGACGCCGCGGGCGCGAGCGTACTTCCGCTGGGCACCCAGGGCGGCTAGATCCGCCTTCCCGGAGTGCACAGCCGGTCAGGGGCGGGTGGCCAGGGCAGGCCGCCCGCACGGAAGGGCGCGATTGCCGGTGATTGAGAGGGGGAATATCTATTGGATCCGGTAGTGTTAGTCTCAAGTGCGCATCGGAAGCCGTCATGGCTCGGTGCTCAGTGTCCCCATTCGGGACCACATTTCTTCCGGGAGCCTCCCCGACTGCTTTGATCACCTCCAGCAGTTTCGAGCACGCTCCGGAATCGGCGTGACATTCCCACGCTTTCAGCTCGGGGGCTTCTCGCCGGAACCAGCCATGCACGTTTCTTCCGCCGTACTTCTACCGGCGGACCACCGCCCCGGCACGGTCCACACCAAGGACTGCTGTCGGACAGCACAACCGGTCGCCGAGCCAGACAGGCCGACGTCCGCTCCAGGGAAGGACCCTTCGTGAGCGACACCACCGATCTGATGGGCGCTGCCGACACCTCTGTCGACACCAGTGCCCCCGCCGCGGGCGCCGCACCCAAGCGTCGACGCACCGGCACCGGCCTTGACGGCATGGTCCTGGCCGAGCTGCAGCAGGTCGCGTCGGGCCTCGGGATCAGGGGCACCGCGCGGATGCGCAAGAGCCAGCTGATCGAGGTCATCAAGGAGGCGCAGGCGGGCAGCGGTGCCCCCAAGGCCGCCGCCTCCACTGCCGCAGCCACCGCCGAGGCCAAGCCGAAGCGCCGCGCCACCAGCAAGGCCCGCACGGGTGAGGCCGCCGCCGAGGCGCCCGCCGAGAAGCCCGCAGTGCAGGCGCAGATCGAGATCCCGGGCCAGCCTGCAGGGGGTCCCTCCCGCTCGAGCGCAGCCGAGAGTGGGGGAGACGACGCCCCGGTCGGCGAGCGCCGCCGTCGTCGTGCCACGGCCCCCTCCGGCAGCCCGGAGGCCTCGGCCCCCGTCGCCGTACAGGTCGAGCAGAAGACCGAGACCGCGCCCGCCGCCACCGCCCCGTCCGAGACCAAGGCCGAAGCCGCCACCGCGGTCTCCGCCGGTCAGGCGCAGGGCCAGGACGGCGAAGGCCGTGGCCGTCGCGACCGCCGTGACCGCGGTGACCGCGCCGAGCGCACCGACCGTCAGCGCGACCGCCGTGACCGCGGCGCCAAGGCCGACGACCAGGGCCAGGGCGGCCAGGGTCAGGGCCAGGGCGCGCAGGGCGGACAGGGCGGCGGCCGTCAGGAGCGCGCCGACCGTCAGCAGCAGGGCGGCCGCAGCCAGGGCCAGCAGCAGGGCCGTCAGGACCGCCAGGACAACGGTCCCCAGGACGACTTCGACGGTGAGGACGGCCGTCGCGGCCGTCGCGGCCGCTACCGCGACCGCCGTGGCCGCCGTGGCCGCGACGAGTTCGCGCCGAGCGAGCCGCAGGTCGCCGACGACGACGTGCTGATCCCCGTCGCGGGCATCCTCGACATCCTGGACAACTACGCGTTCATCCGGACCTCGGGCTACCTGCCCGGCCCCAACGACGTGTACGTCTCCCTCGCCCAGGTCCGCAAGGCCGGCCTGCGCAAGGGTGACCACACCACCGGTGCCGTGCGCCAGCCCAAGGACGGCGAGCGCCGCGAGAAGTTCAACGCCCTCGTGCGTCTGGACTCGGTGAACGGCATGGCGCCCGAATCCGGCCGCGGCCGACCGGAGTTCCAGAAGCTCACCCCGCTGTACCCCCAGGACCGGCTCCGCCTGGAGACCGACCCGGGCGTGCTGACCACCCGCATCATCGACCTCGTGTCGCCGATCGGCAAGGGTCAGCGAGGCCTGATCGTGGCCCCGCCGAAGACCGGTAAGACCATGATCATGCAGGCGATCGCCAACGCGATCACCACCAACAACCCCGAGTGCCACCTGATGGTCGTCCTGGTCGACGAGCGTCCGGAAGAGGTCACCGACATGCAGCGGTCGGTCAAGGGCGAGGTCATCTCCTCGACCTTCGACCGCCCGGCCGAGGACCACACCACCGTCGCCGAGCTGGCCATCGAGCGCGCCAAGCGTCTCGTCGAGCTGGGTCACGACGTGGTCGTCCTGCTGGACTCCATCACCCGTCTGGGCCGCGCGTACAACCTCGCGGCGCCCGCCTCCGGCCGCATCCTGTCCGGTGGTGTCGACTCGACCGCGCTGTACCCGCCGAAGCGCTTCTTCGGTGCCGCGCGCAACATCGAGGACGGCGGCTCGCTGACCATCCTGGCCACCGCGCTCGTCGACACCGGCTCGCGCATGGACGAGGTGATCTTCGAGGAGTTCAAGGGCACCGGCAACATGGAGCTCAAGCTCGACCGGAAGCTCGCCGACAAGCGCATCTTCCCGGCCGTCGACGTCGACCCGTCGGGCACCCGCAAGGAGGAGATCCTCCTCAACGCGGAGGAGCTCGCCATCGTCTGGAAGCTGCGCCGGGTGCTGCACGCGCTCGACTCGCAGCAGGCGATCGAGCTGCTGCTCGACAAGATGAAGCAGACGAAGTCGAACGCCGAGTTCCTGATGCAGATCGCGAAGACGACCCCGTCGGGCAAGAACGACGACTGACGTCCGGCACGCGCATCACCGCGACAGCCCCCGCCGCACCCGCGGCGGGGGCTGTCGCGCGTACGGGCGGGTTTTCGGGGTACGGGCGCCCCAGCGGGGCGGCTGCGCCCCCGCGGGGCGGTTCGGGCCGGAATGGAACCCTGCGCGGCGTACGCCCGTCTGTGTCAGAGGAACCGCGGGGTGGACGGCGGGCCGAACGACCAGGGGACCGGACACAGGACTGAGGAGAGCATGACCGAGGAGAGCAAGGACCACGGCGGCCGTGCCGCGGCCCGGCGCCGTCGCAAGCCGGCGAGGCGCCGCAGGGCCGTCACCGTCGCCGCCTGGAGCGCCGCGGGGGTGGTCCTGCTGGGGGGAGCCGGCCTCGGCTACGTCTACTTCAAGTTCAACGGCAACCTGAAGACCGTCGACATCGACCAGGCCCTCGGCACCGACCGCCCGCAGAACGTCGACAACGGCTCGATGGACATCCTCGTCCTCGGCTCCGACTCCCGCGGCGGCGCCAACGGCGAGTACGGCCAGGACGACGGCGGCTCCGCCCGCTCCGACACGGCGATGATCATCCACCTCTACGAGGGCCACGAGAAGGCCAGCGTCGTGTCGATACCCCGCGACACCATGATTTCCCGGCCCTCCTGCCCGACGTCGGGCGGGAAGACCGACCCCGGCGGCCAGCGCACCCAGTTCAACGAGGCGTTCACCGTCGGCGGGGCCGCCTGCGCGGTCAAGACCGTCGAGAAGATGTCGGGGATCCGCATGGACCACTACATCGAGGTCGACTTCACCGGCTTCAAGAAGATCATCGACAACCTCGGCGGCGTCGAGGTGACCACCACCAAGCCGATCAAGGACGGTGCCAGCCACCTCGACCTCGCGGCCGGCACCAACAAGCTCGACGGGGAGCAGGCACTCGGCCTCGTACGCACCCGCAAGAGCGTCGGCGACGGCAGCGACCTGGGCCGAATACAGCTCCAGCAGGCCTTCATCAAGGCGCTCATCAAGCAGGTGAAGGGCATCGGGGTCTTCGACAACCCCAAGAAACTGCTCGGCATCGCCGATTCCGCGACCAAGGCGATCACCACCGACAAGCCCCTCGGCGACGTGAAGTCCCTCATGGGCTTCGCCCAGGGGCTCCAGGGCATCGACGCCCAGGACATGCAGATGATCACGCTGCCGGTGACCACGGACCCCCGCGACCCGAACCGCGTGGCCCCGCTCACCAAGGAGACGAAAATGGTCTGGGACGCCCTGCTGGCGGACCGGCCGATCCCGGCCGAGGCCACCGTGAACTCCTCCGGGGACAAGAGCGCCGCAGGGTCGATCGTCCAGTAGGACCCGTGCGCGCAGGGCCCCCGGACCGGTGCGGAATAGATGGCGACCCCCTGCCGTTGAGGGAGGCGTCCTCAGAATTTTGACAGGCGGCCCGGTCCTGGCAGACTGGTCTGTCGGCCCCGGTTCACGCAGTACGCAATTCGGCTCCTGCGACCCGGCGCCCTCCCGAATCTAGGAGACACCTTGAAGCGCGATGTTCACCCCGAGTACGTCGAGACCGCGGTCAGCTGCACCTGCGGCGCGTCGTTCACCACCCGTAGCACCCTGACCGAGGGCACCATCCGTGCCGAGGTCTGCTCCGAGTGCCACCCGTTCTACACGGGCAAGCAGAAGATCCTCGACACCGGTGGCCGCGTGGCCCGCTTCGAGGCGCGCTTCGGCAAGGGTGCGGCCAAGAAGTAGCGCGACCCAGGCGCCGGTCTCCGGCCGCCCCCTGTCCACTCGGGGGCGGCCGGACCGGCGCCTTTGTCGTCGTTCCGGCACGTCCCCTCCGCAGTCCTTCGCACCTTTCACCCCAGGAGTCCCCCGATGTTCGAAGCGGTCGAGGAATTGGTCGGCGAGCACGCCGATCTTGAGAAGAAGCTCGCCGACCCTTCGGTCCACTCGGATCAGGCCAACGCGCGCAAGCTGAACAAGCGCTACGCGGAACTGACCCCGATCGTCGCGACCTTCCGTGCCTGGAAGCAGTCCGCCGAGGACATCGAGACGGCCAAGGAGTTCGCGGCCGACGACCCCGACTTCGCCGCCGAGGCCAAGGAACTGACCGCACAGCGCGAAGAGCTCACCGAGAAGCTCCGCCTGCTGCTCGTTCCGCGCGACCCCAGCGACGACAAGGACGTGCTCCTCGAGGTCAAGGCGGGCGCGGGCGGCGACGAGTCGGCGCTGTTCGCCGGCGACCTGCTGCGCATGTACCTGCGCTACGCCGAGCGCGTGGGCTGGAAGACCGAGATCATCGACGCCACCGAGTCCGAGCTCGGCGGCTACAAGGACGTCCAGGTCTCCGTGCGCACCAAGGGCGGCAACGGCGCCACCGAGCCCGGCCAGGGCGTCTGGGCCCGCCTGAAGTACGAGGGCGGCGTGCACCGCGTCCAGCGGGTTCCGGCCACCGAGTCCCAGGGCCGCATCCACACCTCCGCCGCCGGCGTGCTCGTCACCCCGGAGGCCGAGGAGGTCGAGGTCGAGATCAACATGAACGACCTCCGCATCGACGTGTACCGCTCGTCCGGCCCCGGCGGCCAGTCCGTCAACACCACCGACTCGGCCGTGCGCATCACGCACATCCCCACCGGTGTGGTCGCCTCCTGTCAGAACGAGAAGAGCCAGCTCCAGAACAAGGAGCAGGCCATGCGCATCCTGCGCTCGCGGCTCCTGGCCGCGGCCCAGGAAGCCGCCGAGCAGGAGGCCTCGGACGTGCGCCGCAGCCAGGTGCGCTCCGTGGACCGTTCCGAGAAGATCCGTACGTACAACTACCCGGAAAACCGGATCTCGGACCACCGGACCGGTTTCAAGGCGTACAACTTGGACCAGGTGCTCGACGGTGACCTCGACGCGGTCATCCAGGCCTGCGTCGACACGGACTCCGCGGCCAAGCTCGCGGCCGCGCACTGACCCGACCCCCGCATCACCCCCGTACGACAGCAGCCCGGAGGACCAGCGTGAACTTGCTGCTTGCCGAGGTGGCCCAGGCCACCCAGCGGCTGGCCGCCGCCGGCGTGCCCTCACCGCGCTTCGACGCGGAGGAGCTCGCCGCCTTCGTGCACGGCGTCAAACGGGGGGAACTGCACCACGTCAAGGACGCGGACTTCGACGCCCGCTACTGGGAGGCCGTCGCCCGCCGCGAGGCGCGCGAGCCGCTCCAGCACATCACCGGCCGCGCCTTCTTCCGGTACCTGGAGCTCCAGGTCGGGCCCGGGGTCTTCGTGCCCCGGCCCGAGACCGAGTCGGTCGTGGACTGGGCCATACACGCCGTGCGCGCGATGGACGTCGTCGAGCCGCTCATCGTGGACCTGTGCACCGGCTCCGGCGCCATCGCGCTGGCCATGGCCCAGGAGGTGCCGCGCTCGCGCGTGCACGCCGTCGAGCTGTCCGAGGACGCCCTGCGGTGGACCCGCAAGAACGCCGAGGGCTCCCGGGTCACCGTCCACCAGGGCGACGCCCTGAGCGCCCTGCCCGAGCTCGACGGCCAGGTCGACCTCGTCATCTCCAACCCGCCGTACATCCCGCTGACCGAGTGGGAGTACGTCGCCCCCGAGGCCCGCGACCACGATCCGGAGATGGCGCTCTTCTCCGGCGAGGACGGCCTCGACACCATCCGCGGCATCGAGCGGACCGCCCACCGGCTGCTGCGGCCCGGCGGCATCGTCGTCATCGAGCACGCCGACACCCAGGGCGGCCAGGTGCCGTGGATCTTCGCCGAGGAGCAGGGCTGGGCCGACGCGGCCGACCACCCGGACCTCAACAACCGCCCGCGCTTCGCCACGGCCCGCAAGGCCCTGCCGTGACGGGCGCGACGATTCCCGCCACCCCCCTGCTGCACGAGGAGGCCCGCTGATGGCCCGGCGATACGACTGCAACGACGCGACGGACCGTAAGACCGGTCTGCGTGAAGCCGCATCCGCCGTGCGCCGCGGAGAGCTCGTCGTGCTGCCCACCGACACCCTGTACGGGATCGGCGCGGACGCCTTCAGCCCGGAGGCCGTCCACGACCTGCTCGCCGCCAAGGGCCGGGGGCGCGGCATGCCCACCCCGGTGCTCATCGGCTCCCCGAACACGCTCCACGGCCTCGTCACGGACTTCTCCGAGCAGGCCTGGGAGCTCGTCGACGCCTTCTGGCCCGGCGCGCTGACCCTGGTCGCCAAGCACCAGCCCTCGCTCGCGTGGGACCTCGGGGACACCCAGGGCACCGTCGCCGTGCGCATGCCCCTGCACCCCGTTGCGATCGAGCTGCTGACCGAGGTCGGCCCGATGGCGGTCTCCTCGGCCAACCTGTCCGGTCACCCGGCGCCCGAGGACTGCGACGCCGCGCGCGAGATGCTCGGGGACTCCGTGTCCGTGTACCTGGACGGCGGCCCGACGCCCGGCATCCAGCCGTCGTCGATCGTCGACGTCACCGGGAAGGTTCCCGTCCTACTGCGCGAGGGGGCACTCACCGCAGACCAGCTGCGGGAGGTCGTACCCGACCTCGAGGTCGCCCCGTGAGCCCTGAGGGGCGTGGCATAGCAGGGGGGTACCGGCCGGCGGTAGCCGGAGGATCCACTTTCCGCATACTCCACGTCAGCACCGGGAACGTGTGCCGCTCGCCCATCACCGAGCGGCTGACGCGCCATGCCCTCTCGCACCGCCTCGGCGGCCTCGTCACCGGCGACCTCATCGTGGAGAGCGCCGGCACCTGGGGCCACGAGGGCGCCCCGATGGAGGCGAACGCGGCCGCCGTGCTGGCGGACTTCGGGGCCGACGCGTCCGGGTTCACCGGGCGGGAGCTGCTGGACGAGCACGTCATACGCGCCGACCTGGTGCTGACCGCCACCCGCGACCACCGGGCCCAGGTCATCTCGATGGGCCACTCGGCGGGGCTGCGCACCTTCACGCTGAAGGAGTTCACCCGACTGGTGCGGGCGATAGATCCGGCCACGCTGCCGCCGCTGGACGACGGCATGGCGGAGCGGGCGCGGGCGCTCGTACGGGCCGCCGCGGCCCTGCGCGGCTGGCTGCTGGCGCCGTCGCCCGACGCGGACGAGGTGTACGACCCGTACGGGGCCCCCATCACCTTCTTCCGCTCCATCGGCGACGAGATCAACCAGGCGCTGGATCCCGTGGTGACGGCGCTGACGGGTGTGACCGCGGCGCGTTGAGCGTGCGTCGGCCGGAGGCTGGCGCAGCGGTACGAAGCCCGGGAGGCCCCGCGGGCCGAGCGGTGTGAGTGCCGCGTCGGGGAGGGGCTGCCGCGCGCTGACCGGGCACCGTGGGGTCCGCGGGCCTACAGTGGCTGGTACCCGGTACCCCTGGAGCGCCGCCATGAGCGTCATCACCCAGCCCACGGACCTGCTGCGCGCGCAGGACCCGCAGATGGCCGACGTACTGGCCGGGGAGCGGCAGCGGCAGTCCGAGACGTTGCAGATGATCGCCGCGGAGAACTTCACCTCGACCGCCGTGCTCGCCGCGCTCGGGTCCGCACTCGCCAACAAGTACGCCGAGGGGTACCCCGGCGCCCGGCACCACGGCGGGTGCGAGTACGCCGATCTGGCCGAGCGGACCGCCGTGGAGCGGGCCAAGGCGCTCTTCGGGGCCGAGCACGCCAACGTGCAGCCGCACTCCGGCTCCTCCGCGGTCCTGGCCGCGTACGCCGCCCTGCTGCGGCCGGGGGACACCGTGCTGGCGATGGGTCTCCCGTACGGCGGACACCTCACCCACGGGTCGCCCGCCAACTTCTCCGGGCGGTGGTTCGACTTCGTCGGCTACGGCGTCGACGCCGGGACGGGGCTCATCGACTACCGGCAGGTCCAGCGCCTGGCCCACGCGCACCGCCCCAAGGCGATCGTGTGCGGCTCCATCTCCTACCCCCGCCACCCCGAGTACTCGGCCTTCCGGGAGATCGCCGACGAGGTCGGCGCCTACCTCATCGTGGACGCCGCCCATCCGATCGGGCTGGTGGCCGGCGGGGCCGCGCCCAGCCCCGTCCCGTACGCCGACGTCGTCTGCGCGACCACGCACAAGGTGCTGCGCGGCCCGCGCGGGGGCATGGTGCTGTGCGGCGCCGAGTACGCGGAGCGCATCGACCGGGCGGTGTTCCCGTTCACCCAGGGCGGGGCCCAGATGCACACCATCGCCGCCAAGGCCGTGGCCTTCGGCGAGGCGGCCCGGCCGGCCTTCACCACGTACGCGCACCGGGTCGTCGCCAATGCCCGGGTGCTGGCGGGCGAGCTCCAGGAGCACGGGTTCACCCTCACGACGGGCGGCACCGACACCCATCTGATCACCGCCGATCCGGCGCCGCTGGGCGTGGACGGCCCGACCGCCCGCGGCCGGATGGCCGCCGCCGGGATCGTGCTGGACACCTGTGCCCTCCCGTACAGGGACCAGCGCGGCATCCGGCTGGGAACGGCCGCCGTGACCACCCAGGGGATGGGGGAGGCGGAGATGGTCCGGATCGCGGCGCTGTTCGCCGCGGCGCTGGACGGAGACGGCGTGAAAACACGTACGGAGGTCGGCGAGCTCACGGCAGGATTTCCCCCTTACGGGGAGTAAGCGGCACGAACAGGGTGTACTGGAACCGTGATGCGGCCCCCTCGCGTCCTCGATGGAGGTGACATCGCAGCTAATGTGTGGGGCTGAGATGGCCGGCGATACATCTGGGGCAGCCCGTGCGTGAATATCTGCTGACGCTTTGCGTCACGGTCGCGGTGACCTACCTGCTGACCGGGCCCGTGCGGAAGTTCGCGATCGCGGCCGGGGCCATGCCGGAGATCCGCGCCCGCGACGTGCACCGCGAGCCCACACCGCGACTGGGCGGCATCGCCATGTTCGGCGGTCTGTGCGCGGGCCTGCTGGTCGCCGACCACCTGCGCAACCTCAACGGCGTCTTCGAGCTGTCGAACGAGCCGCGCGCGCTGCTCTCCGGCGCGGCGCTGATCTGGCTGGTCGGCGTCCTCGACGACAAGTTCGAGCTCGACGCCCTGATCAAGCTCGGCGCGCAGATGATCTCCGCCGGTGTGATGGTCATGCAGGGTCTGACCATCCTGTGGATCCCCGTCCCGGGCATCGGGACGGTTCCGCTCACCCAGTGGCAGGGCAACCTGCTCACCGTCGCCCTCGTCGTGATCACCATCAACGCCGTGAACTTCGTCGACGGTCTGGACGGCCTGGCCGCCGGCATGGTCTGCATCGCCGCCGCCGCGCTCTTCCTCTACGCGTACCGGATCTGGTTCGGCTACGGCATCGAGTCGGCCGCGCCCGCGACCCTCTTCGCCGCGATCTTGATGGGCATGTGCCTGGGCTTCCTGCCGCACAACATGCACCCCGCCCGGATCTTCATGGGCGACTCGGGATCGATGCTCATCGGCCTGGTGCTGGCCGCCTCCGCGATCTCCCTGACCGGGCAGGTGGACCCGGACGCGCTGGCCCTCTTCGCGGGTGGTGAGCGCAACGCGACGCACGCGATGCTCCCCGCCTACATCCCGCTGATCCTGCCGCTGACGGTCATCGCGATCCCGATGGCGGACCTGGTCCTGGCCATCGTCCGGCGTACGTGGAAGGGCCAGTCGCCCTTCGCGGCCGACCGCGGGCACCTCCACCACCGGCTGCTGGAACTCGGGCATTCGCACAGCCGTGCGGTCATGATCATGTACTTCTGGTCGGGACTGATCGCCTTCGGCACGGTGGCCTATTCCGTGCATTCCGCCACGATGTGGATCGTGCTGGCGATCGTCGCGCTGAGCGCGGTCGGACTGATCCTGCTGCTCCTGCCGCGCTTCACCCCGCGCGCCCCGCGCTGGGCGGAGGGTCTGGTTCCGCCGCGTTACCGCCACGCCGAACGTGCGGCCGAAGCCGCCGCGGAGGCGGCGGCGCAGGATGCCTCAGGCGCGGAGCCGGAGCCCGCACGGCCCGTCGCCGCGGGTGTCTCCGGCGTCAACGGAGCGACCGCCGTGGGCCCCCGTTCGCGCTTTCCCGACCGGCGTAAGGCTGAATCCGCCCGCTGACGGTCGATTCGCATGTCGGACATGGATGGCCTTTACCAGACAAGCTGCCCCCCTGTCGCGCACACACGGGCAGGGTCACTCTCATGTGTGACAGTCGGCACACCCGACAGGTAAAGCTCTCATCAAATAGTTTGTGATACCGTTCACTAAACCCGGCGACAGAGCCGAAGGACCGTAGTGCGACGGTCCCTTGGCCCGAGGTCCTCTCTCGGACCGGGCTTACGCTCGTCCCGTACGAGTCCCGTTACCCCCACCATCACGCGGAGCCATGCGCCATGCTGTCCGATGACGCCCGAACCCTTCTGCACACCGCCGTACCCACCGCTGCCGTCGGCGTCGTCGCCGCCATCATCAGTGGCGTGGTTGCGGGCGGTAAGGGAGCGATCGGGGCGCTCGCGGCCACGGTCGTCGTGATTCTGTTCATGGGTATCGGATTCGTCATCCTGCAGCGGACGGCACGATCGCTGCCGCATCTGTTCCAGATGATGGGTCTGGCGCTCTACACGACCCAGATCCTGCTGCTCTTCGTCTTCGTCGCCGTGTTCAAGAACACGACGCTGTTCAATCCCAGGGCATTCGCGATCACCATCGTCGCGGCGACCCTTGCTTGGATCGCCGCGCAGACGCGCGCGCACATGAAGGCCAAGATCCTTTACGTCGAGCCCGAGTCCACCACCAAGCGTGGCAAGGGTGAGAAGCCTGAAAACACGGGGCCCTCGTCGTGAACGGTAGGGGCGGAATAAGTGCGCGTTCGAGATGCTGCTATCGTCCGGTGCCATATGCGGCATCGCGGGCGCAGGCATCTGAGCTGACGCCTGCTCAATCGCGAGGCTCACTGCCTGCAAGCCGCCCCCACATCCGTAAGACCAGTCCCGTGCCGAACCGCGGCTGTGCGCCGCGCCGACACAACGAGGTTGCCGTACCTATGCGCCACGCTGAAGGAGCCCGCGGTGAGTGCTGACCCGACGCAGGTGCTCGCCTTCGAGACCGATTGCCACATCTTCGACGGCTGTGGTTTCCCGGCTCCTGGCCTGCACTCGTTCCTGTTCGAGCCGATCTTCGGCGACATGGACGGAGCCGTCTACTTCAACAAGACGATGCTCCTGGCCCTGCTCGGGTCCGTCATCATCGTCGGATTCTTCTGGGCCGCCTTCGCCAAGCCGAAGCTGGTTCCGGGGAAGCTCCAGATGGTCGCCGAAGCCGGCTACGACTTCGTCCGCCGCGGGATCGTCTACGAAACGATGGGCAAGAAGGAGGGCGAGAAGTACGTCCCCTTCATGGTCGCGACGTTCTTCTTCGTCTGGATCCTGAACCTCTGGTCGATCATTCCGCTCGCCCAGTTCCCGGTGACCTCGGTCATCGCGTACCCGGCCGGTCTGGCCCTGGTCATCTACGTCATGTGGATGTCGGTCACCTTCAAGCGCCACGGCTTCGTCGGCGGCCTGAAGAACCTCACGGGCTACGACAAGTCGCTCGGCGGGATCCTGCCGCTGGTCATGCTGATCGAGTTCTTCTCGAACGTGATCGTCCGCCCCTTCACCCACGCGGTCCGTCTCTTCGCGAACATGTTCGCGGGTCACACCCTGCTGCTGCTCTTCACGATCGCCAGCTGGTACCTGCTGAACGGCATCGGCATCGCCTACGCGGGCGTGTCCTTCGTGATGGTCATCGTGATGACCGCGTTCGAGCTCTTCATCCAGGCTGTCCAGGCCTACGTCTTCGTGCTGCTGGCCTGCAGCTTCCTCCAGGGCGCCGTCGCCGAGCACCACTGACCGCCCCACCCCCAAACCACCAGTCGTCCGGTGGCCAACCCCCACCGGTCCATGAAAGAGAAGGAAGAACCGGCATGTCCGCTCTCCAGACCCTCGCTGCTGGCGTCGAAATCAAGGGCAACCTCGGCTCCATCGGTTACGGCCTCGCGGCCATCGGCCCCGGCGTCGGCGTCGGCATCATCTTCGGTAACGGCACCCAGGCCCTGGCCCGCCAGCCCGAGGCCGCCGGCCTGATCCGCGCCAACCAGATCCTCGGCTTCGCCTTCTGTGAGGCGCTCGCCCTCATCGGTCTGGTCATGCCGTTCGTCTACCCGACCTCCTGATCCCGGTAGCGAACAGACCCTTTAGTCGGAAGGCACTGATGTGAACCCTCTGGTTCAGCTCGCGGCCGAAGAGGCGGAAAACCCCCTCATCCCGCCGATCCCCGAGCTCGTCATCGGTCTGATCGCCTTCGTCATCGTCTTCGGTTTCCTCGCGAAGAAGCTCCTCCCGAACATCAACAAGGTTCTGGACGAGCGTCGCGAGGCCATCGAGGGCGGTATCGAGAAGGCTGAGGCCGCTCAGACCGAGGCCCAGAGCGTGCTGGAGCAGTACAAGGCCCAGCTCGCCGAAGCCCGGCACGAGGCCGCGCGCCTGCGCCAGGAAGCGCTGGAGCAGGGCACTGCGCTCAAGGAAGAACTGCGCGCAGAGGGCCAGCGGCAGCGTGAGGAGATCATCGCTGCCGGCCACGCCCAGATCGCGGCGGACCGTAAGGCCGCCTCTCAGGCGCTGCGTCAGGACGTTGGCAAGCTCGCCACCGACCTGGCCGGAAAGCTCGTCGGCGAGTCCCTCGAGGACCACGCCCGGCAGAGCCGCACCATCGACCGCTTCCTCAGCGAGCTTGAGGAGAAGGCCGAGGCGGCCCGATGAACGGAGCGAGCCGCGAGGCGCTGGCCTCCGCGCGTGAGCGTCTCGACGCGCTGACGGACAACACGTCCGTCGACGCGGCGAAGCTCGCCGGCGAGCTGGCTGCCGTCACCGCGCTGCTCGACCGTGAGGTCTCGCTGCGTCGGGTCGTCACGGACCCGGCGCAGTCCGGCGAGGCCAAGGCCGAGCTGGCCGGTCGGCTGCTCGGCGGCCAGGTCGGCGGGGAAACCCTCGACCTGGTGTCCGGCATGGTCCGGTCCCGCTGGTCGCAGTCCCGCGACCTGGTGGACGCGCTGGAGGAGCTGGCGGCCACCGCCGACCTCACGGCGGCCCAGCGGACGGGCGCGCTCGACAACGTCGAGGACGAGATCTTCCGCTTCGGCCGGATCGTCTCCTCGAACACCGAGCTGCGTGCCGCGCTGACCGACCGTGCGGCCTCCGCCTCCGCCAAGAGCGAGCTGCTGCGCAGCCTGCTCGGCGGCAAGGCGAACGCCGTCACCGAGCGCCTGGTGATCCGTCTTGTCACGCACCCGCGTGGACGTAGCCTGGAAGCGGGACTCGAGTCCCTTTCCAAGCTCGCCGCCGAGCGCCGTGACCGCATGGTCGCCACCGTGACCAGCGCGGTTCCGCTCAGCGACGTCCAGAAGGCGCGTCTTGGCGCGGTGCTGGCCAAGCTGTACGGCCGACAGATGCACCTGAACCTCGACGTGGACCCCGAGGTCCTCGGCGGGATCTCGGTGCGAGTCGGCGACGAGGTCATCGACGGCACCATCGCGGACCGCCTCGCCGAGGCGTCGCGCCGCATGGCCGGCTGACCAGCCACCAATAGAACAGAAGCATTCCTAGCGGCCCGGTTGGGCCGTGCAGAACTTGCAGAAGATTCCTGGGGGTCGCCCCCAGACCCCTAAGAAGCTTCAGGCCCAACAAGGAGAGCAGGGAACCCAGATGGCGGAGCTCACGATCCGGCCGGAGGAGATCCGGGACGCACTGGAGAACTTTGTCCAGTCGTACCAGCCGGACGCGGCCTCGCGCGAGGAGGTCGGAACGGTCAGCGTTGCCGGCGACGGCATCGCGAAGGTGGAGGGCCTGCCCTCCGCCATGGCGAACGAGCTGCTGAAGTTCGAGGACGGCACCCTCGGTCTCGCCCTCAACCTCGAGGAGCGCGAGATCGGTGCGGTTGTCCTCGGCGAGTTCAGCGGTATCGAGGAGGGCCAGCCGGTGCAGCGCACCGGTGAGGTGCTCTCGGTCGGCGTCGGCGAGGGCTACCTCGGCCGCGTCGTCGACCCGCTCGGCAACCCGATCGACGGTCTCGGCGAGATCGCGACCGAAGGCCGTCGCGCCCTGGAGCTGCAGGCTCCGGGCGTCATGGTCCGCAAGTCGGTCCACGAGCCGATGCAGACCGGCTACAAGGCCATCGACGCCATGGTGCCCGTCGGCCGTGGCCAGCGTCAGCTGATCATCGGTGACCGTCAGACGGGTAAGACCGCTCTGGCCGTCGACACGATCATCAACCAGCGCGACAACTGGCGCTCGGGCGACGTGAACAAGCAGGTTCGCTGCATCTACGTCGCCATCGGCCAGAAGGGCTCGACCATCGCGTCCGTTCGCGGCGCCCTGGAAGACGCCGGTGCGCTCGAGTACACGACGATCGTCGCCGCCCCGGCGTCCGACCCGGCCGGCTTCAAGTACCTGGCGCCGTACACCGGTTCCGCCATCGGCCAGCACTGGATGTACGCCGGCAAGCACGTCCTGATCATCTTCGACGACCTGTCGAAGCAGGCCGACGCCTACCGCGCCGTGTCGCTGCTGCTGCGCCGCCCGCCGGGCCGCGAGGCCTACCCGGGTGACGTCTTCTACCTGCACTCCCGTCTGCTGGAGCGCTGCGCGAAGCTGTCCGACGACATGGGTGCCGGTTCGATGACCGGTCTGCCGATCGTCGAGACCAAGGCGAACGACGTGTCGGCGTTCATCCCGACCAACGTCATCTCCATCACCGACGGCCAGTGCTTCCTCGAGTCCGACCTGTTCAACGCGGGCCAGCGCCCGGCGCTGAACGTCGGTATCTCGGTCTCCCGCGTCGGTGGCTCCGCCCAGCACAAGGCCATGAAGCAGGTTTCCGGCCGTCTGCGCCTGGACCTGGCCCAGTACCGCGAGCTGGAGGCGTTCGCCGCCTTCGGTTCCGACCTGGACGCCGCGTCGAAGGCTTCGCTGGAGCGCGGCAAGCGTCTGGTCGAGCTGCTCAAGCAGGGCCAGTACCAGCCGATGCCCGTCGAGGAGCAGGTCATCTCCGTCTGGGCCGGCACCACCGGCAAGATGGACGACGTCCCGGTGGGCGACATCCGTCGCTTCGAGTCGGAGCTGCTGGAGCACCTGCGCCGCGAGCGCAAGGACCTCCTGACCTCCATCGCGGACGGCGGCAAGATGTCGGACGACACCCTGTCCTCCATCGCGGACGCCATCGCCGGCTTCAAGCGCCAGTTCGAGACCTCGGACGGCAAGCTCCTGGGCGAGGACGCACCGGCCGTCAACGTCTCCAAGTGACGACGGAAGGGACCTGACTCATGGGAGCGCAGCTCCGGGTCTACAAGCGTCGCATCCGTGCCATCACGGCGACCAAGAAGATCACCAAGGCGATGGAGATGATCGCCGCCTCGCGCATCGTCAAGGCGCAGCGCAAGGTGGCGGCGTCGATGCCGTACGCGACCGAGCTCACCCGTGCGGTGACCGCGGTGGCGACCGGTTCGAACACCAAGCACCCCCTGACGACCGAGGTCGAGCAGCCGAGCCGTGCCGCGATCGTGCTCATCACGAGCGACCGCGGTCTGGCCGGCGGCTACTCCTCCAACGCCATCAAGCAGGCGGAGCGGCTCACCGAGCGGCTGCGCGGCGAGGGCAAGGAGGTCGACACCTACATCGTCGGCCGTAAGGGTCTGGCCTACTACGCCTTCCGCGAGCGCAAGGTCGCGGATTCGTGGACCGGCTTCACCGACAGCCCGGCCTACGCCGACGCCAAGCGCGTCGCGGGGCCGCTGATCGAGGCCATCCAGACGGAGACGGCCGAGGGTGGCGTCGACGAGCTGCACATCGTCTACACGGAATTCGTGTCGATGATGACGCAGAACCCGGTCGACGGCCGGATGCTGCCGCTCAGCCTCGACAAGGCTCCGGAGGAGACCAGCACGAAGGGCGAGATCCTTCCGCTGTTCGACTTCGAGCCGTCGGCGGAGGACGTCCTCGACGCCCTTCTGCCGCGCTACGTCGAAAGCCGCATCTACAACGCACTGCTGCAGTCGGCCGCTTCCGAGCACGCCGCCCGCCGCCGCGCGATGAAGGCGGCGACCGATAACGCCGGAGACCTCATCAAGAGCCTCTCCCGGCTTGCCAACGCGGCCCGCCAGGCCGAAATCACCCAGGAAATCAGCGAGATCGTCGGTGGCGCGAGCGCCATGGCTGACGCGACCGCGGGGAGTGACAAGTAATGACGACCACTGTTGAGACGGCCGCCGCCACGGGCCGCGTCGCCCGGGTCATCGGCCCGGTCGTCGACGTGGAGTTCCCCGTCGACGCCATGCCCGACATCTACAACGCCCTCAAGGTCCAGGTCGCCGACCCGGCCGAGGACGGCGCGCTGAAGACCCTGACCCTCGAGGTCGCGCAGCACCTGGGTGACGGCGTCGTCCGTACCATCTCGATGCAGCCGACCGACGGTCTGGTCCGCCAGGCCCCGGTGACCGACACGGGCGAGGGCATCACCGTCCCCGTCGGTGACTTCACCAAGGGCAAGGTGTTCAACACCCTCGGTGAGGTGCTGAACTACCCGGAGGAGAACGCCAACGTCACCGAGCGCTGGCCGATCCACCGCAAGGCGCCCCGCTTCGACGAGCTCGAGTCGAAGACCGAGATGTTCGAGACCGGCGTCAAGGTCATCGACCTTCTCACCCCGTACGTCAAGGGTGGAAAGATCGGTCTGTTCGGTGGTGCCGGTGTCGGCAAGACCGTTCTGATCCAGGAAATGATCTACCGCGTCGCCAACAACCACGACGGTGTGTCGGTGTTCGCGGGCGTCGGTGAGCGTACCCGTGAGGGCAACGACCTCATCGAGGAAATGGCCGACTCCGGCGTCATCGACAAGACGGCGCTCGTCTTCGGCCAGATGGACGAGCCGCCGGGCACGCGTCTTCGCGTCGCGCTCGCCGGTCTGACCATGGCGGAGTACTTCCGCGATGTGCAGAAGCAGGACGTGCTCTTCTTCATCGACAACATCTTCCGGTACACCCAGGCGGGTTCCGAGGTGTCGACCCTGCTCGGCCGCATGCCTTCCGCGGTGGGTTACCAGCCGAACCTGGCCGACGAGATGGGTCTCCTCCAGGAGCGCATCACCTCGACCCGTGGTCACTCGATCACCTCGATGCAGGCGATCTACGTCCCCGCGGACGACCTGACCGACCCGGCGCCGGCGACCACCTTCGCCCACCTCGACGCGACGACGGTTCTCTCCCGTCCGATCTCCGAGAAGGGCATCTACCCGGCCGTGGACCCGCTGGACTCGACGTCCCGCATCCTCGACCCGCGGTACATCGCGGCGGACCACTACGCCACGGCGATGCGCGTCAAGGGGATCCTGCAGAAGTACAAGGACCTCCAGGACATCATCGCGATCCTCGGTATCGACGAGCTGGGCGAGGAGGACAAGCTCGTTGTCCACCGTGCCCGTCGCGTCGAGCGCTTCCTGTCGCAGAACACCCACGTGGCGAAGCAGTTCACCGGCGTGGACGGTTCGGACGTTCCGCTCGACGAGTCGATCACCGCGTTCAACGCGATCTGCGACGGTGACTACGACCACTTCCCCGAGCAGGCGTTCTTCCTGTGCGGTGGCATCGAGGACCTGAAGGCCAACGCCAAGGAGCTGGGCGTCTCCTGATCCGGCGCGCTCCTCACGGAGCGCATCCGGTTCGCAGGCCCGCCGGCTCGCCGGCAGGTGTCTCGCAGGAGAGGGGCGGGTGTGTCCCGTCCCTCTCCCCACGCCCATTAGAATTTGACCCAACACCCGGCCGACCCGCCGGGTGGTGACCCGAGGAGCCACCTTGGCTGCTGAGCTGCACGTCGAGCTGGTCGCGGCGGACCGCAATGTATGGTCCGGCGAGGCCACCCTTGTTGTCGCCCGCACCACGTCCGGCGACATCGGCGTCATGCCCGGTCACCAGCCGCTTCTCGGTGTGCTGGAATCGGGCCCGGTGACCATCCGTACCAGCGACGGCAACACCGTCGTCGCCGCGGTGCACGGCGGTTTCATCTCGTTCGCGGACAACAAGCTGTCCCTGCTGGCCGAGATCGCCGAGCTCGCGGACGAGATTGACGTCCAGCGTGCGGAGCGGGCACTGGAGCGCGCGAAGGCGGAGGCCGATGCGGCCGCCGAGCGTCGCGCTGATGTCCGGCTGCGCGCCGTAACGGGCTGAACGCCCGTCGGAGTTTGATCGTTTGAGTCCCAGGGGGCGACCTCCGGGACTCAGCAGACCTCAGCCGCGGTCCGTGCTGGAATTTTCCAGACCGGGTCGCGGCTGAGGCGATGCAGGTCCTCCCCCAGACTCCGTCTGGGAGGGGCCCCCGTTTCTCATGTGTATTCGATGAGCGAGGAGGTCGGTGAAGATGCTCCTCGCTCTGCTTGTGAGCGGCCTGGTCGTCATCCTGGTGGTGATCGGGCTGTTTGTCTTCGGACTGCGCCGCAGACTCATCCAGCGGTCCGGCGGCACCTTCGACTGCAGCATGCGCTGGGGTGTGTCCGAGGAGCCGGACATCTCCGGCAAGGGCTGGGTGTACGGGGTCGCGCGCTACAGCGGTGACCGGATCGAGTGGTTCCGCGTGTTCTCGTACTCCCCGCGCCCGCGCCGGCTGCTGGAGCGGTCCTCCATCGAGGTCATCGCCCGCCGTGCGCCGGAGGGTGAGGAGGAGCTGGCCCTGCTCTCCGACGCCGTCGTGCTCGGCTGTCTCCACCGGGGGACCCGCCTGGAGCTGGCGATGAGCGAGGACGCGCTGACCGGTTTCCTCGCGTGGCTGGAGGCAGCGCCTCCGGGGCAAAGGGTGAACGTGGCCTAGTCAGGACATCGAGAAGCCGGGGAGACGGGGGCGGACCCGTCTCCCCGGCTTCGGTCCTTACTGGAGCCCGGTGTGGATCGCGTTCGCGAGTTCACCGTTCGTGGTGTCGCCGCTGAACTCCCAGAAGAAGGCTCCCCGCAGGCCCTGCTGCTTGGCCCAGGTCATCTTCCCGGCGATCGTGGCGGGGGTGTCGTAGCTCCACCAGTTGCTGCCGCACTTGGCGTAGGCCGTGCCGGCGACGGTGCCGGTGGCCGGGCAGCTGGTCTTGAGCACCTTGTAGTCCTCGATGCCCTGCTCGTACGTGCCCGGCGCGGGCCCGGTGGCGGTGCCGCCGGGGGCCGCCTGGGTCACTCCGGTCCAGCCGCGGCCGTAGAAGCCGATGCCGAGGTTGAGCTTGGCGCCGGCGACGCCCTTGGCCTTGAGCTTGGCGATGGCGTCGGCCGAATTGAAGCCGGCCTGGGGGATGCCCGCGTAGGAGGTGAGCGGGGAGTGCGGGGCCGTCGGGCCCTGGGCCGCCCAGGCGCCGAAGAAGTCGTAGGTCATGACGTTGTAGAAGTCGACGTACTGCGCGGCGCCGCCGTAGTCGGCCGCGTCGATCTTGCCGCCGCTGGAGGCGTCGGCGGTGATGGCCGCGGTGACCAGGTTGTTCGCGCCGAACTTGGCCCGGGTCGCCTGCATCAGGTTCTTGAAGGCGGCCGCTCCGCTGGTGTCGCAGGACAGGCCGCAGGCGTTCGGGTACTCCCAGTCCAGGTCGATGCCGTCGAAGACGTCGGCCCAGCGCGGGTCCTCGACCAGGTTGTAGCAGGACTGGGCGAAGGCCGTCGGGTTGGCGGCGGCCTGCGGGAAGCCGCCGGACCAGGTCCAGCCGCCGAAGGACCAGAGGATCTTGATGTTCGGGTGGGCCTTCTTCAGCTTGCGCAGCTGGTTGAAGTTGCCGCGCAACGGTTGGTCCCAGGTGTCGGCGACGCCGTCGACGCTCTGGTCGGCGGTGTAGGCCTTGTCGTAGTCGGCGTAGGCGTCACCGATGGTGCACTGGCCGTTCTGGACGTTGCCGAAGGCGTAGTTGATGTGGGTGATCTTGCCCGCGGTGCCGGAGGTGACCAGGTTCTTCACGTGGTAGTTGCGGCCGTAGACGCCCCAGTTGGTGAAGTAGCCGAGCTTGACCTTGCCGCCCGGGTCCGGGGGGATGACCCCGCCGGTCGTGGTGACCGTGGTGGAGCCGGAGGAGGGGCCCGTCTGGTCGACGGTGTCGCGGGCGGTGACGCTGTACGCGTACGTCGTGCCCTTGGCCAGGCCGGAGTCGGCGTAGCTGGTCCCGGTGACCGTGGCGATCTTGGCGGAGCCCCGGTAGACGTCGTAGTTCTTGACGCCCTTGTCGTCGGTGGCCGGGGTCCAGGTCAAGGTGAGCGAGGTGTCGGCGACGTTGCTCGCGGTGGGGGCGCCGGGAGCGGTGGGGGGATTGTCGCCGGGCTGGGTGCCGCCATCGCAGGAGGCGCCGTTGATCTTGCAGCCGCTCGGGGCGCCGCCGCCGGCGCCGTTGAAGCCGAAGCTGGCGCTCGCGCCGGGGGCGAGCGTGCCGTTCCAGCCGAGGTTCTTGGCGGTCCAGTGGGTGCCCGAGCCGGTGACGGTGGCGTCCCAGGCGGAGGTGACCGAGGTGCCCGCCGGGTAGTCCCACTCCACGGTCCAGCTGCTGAGGGTGGTGGTGCCGGTGTTCTTCACCACCCACTTGCCCTCGAAGCCGGATCCCCAGTCGGAGACCTTGGTGTACGTCGCCGTCGCGGAGGCGGCCGCCTGGGCCGGTCCGGCCAGCGCGACGAGGCCGGTGACGGGCAGGGCGAGCGCGGCCGCGATCGCCGCGACGCGGTGGAAGAACCGGGTGCGCCTGGTGCGGGGTGGGGATGCTGTGCTCAAGGGTGATCCTCCGTAGGTCCGTCGCGGTCGTGGGGCCGACTACGACATGGGGGTGGGACCTGCGCCGCCCGTGAGCACGCTTTGTCATGGCACGCTCACCACAGTGTTGCGGCGAGCGTAGAAAGGTCTGGACCAACCGTCAAGAGGTCCAGACCGGTGCGCGCCTGCCCGCCTATATCCCCAACTCCTGTGCGAGAACCGCCGCTTGGAGTCTGCTGCGCAGCTCCAGCTTGCCCAGCAACCTGCTGACGTGCGTCTTGGCCGTCGCCTCCGCCATCTCCAGCCGCTCGGCGATCTCCGCGTTCGACAGTCCCTCGCCCAGCGCGCTCAGCACCTCCCGCTCCCGTCGGGTGAGGGAGGCGACCGCCGCGGCCCGCTCCGGTGCCGGGGCGGGCCGCGCCGGACGGGGCGCCGCGAACTCCGCGATCAGCCGCCTGGTCACCGCCGGGGCGATCAGGCCCTCCCCGCGCGCGACGGTCCGTACCGCCGCGATCAGTTCCGCGGCGTCCGCGTTCTTCAGCAGGAAGCCCGCGGCCCCCGCCCGCAGCGCCCCGAAGACGTACTCGTCGAGGTCGAAGGTGGTCAGCACCAGGACGTCGGCCAGGCCCTCCGAGACCACCTGACGGGTCGCGGACACCCCGTCGAGCCGGGGCATCTGCACGTCCATGAGGACGAGATCCGGCCGTAGCTCCCGGGCCAGGCGCACCGCTTCCTCACCGTCGCCCGCCTCGCCCACCACCTCCACGTCGCCCGCGCTGCGCAGGATGAGCACCAGCCCGGCCCGGACCGCGCGCTGATCCTCCGCCACCACCACCCGAATGGTCATGCCTCCACCGCTTTCTCCTCCGCGGGCAGTGTTGCCCGTACCTGCCACACCGCACCGGACCGCCCCGCCGTGAACTCCCCGCCCAGCAGCTCCGTCCGCTCCCGCATGCCGATCAGCCCGGCGCCCGATCCGGGCGCGCGCGGCCCGGGGCGGTCCCCGTAGGGCGAGTCCACCCCTACGGTCAGCAGCCCGTCGGCGTGCGCCACGCGGACCGTGACGGTGCCCGGGGCGGCGTGCTTGAGGGCATTGGTCAAGGACTCCTGGACGATCCGGTACGCCGCCAGCTCCACGGGGGCCGCAGCCGGCTCCCCCGAGGGCCGCTCGTCGTGCAGTACGAAGGTCAGCCCGCTCGCCGAGCCGTTGGTCCTGGCCTGCCCGAGCAGGGCCTCCAAGCCGTCTAGCGAGGGCACCGCGACCGGTTCCTTGTCGCCGCCGGCGTCCCGCAGCAGCCCGATCAGGCGACGCATTTCGGCCAGCCCCTGCACGCTGTTCTCGCGGATCACCCCGAGCGCGTCCCGGCTGGTCGCGGCGGTGTCGATGGAGAGCGCGGCGGTGGAGTGGATGGCGATGGCGGACAGGTGGTTGGCCACCATGTCGTGCAGCTCCCGGGCCATCCGGGCGCGCTCGGCGGCCACGGCCTGGCTGCGGTCCATCTCGGCCAGCAGCGCGGTCTGCTCGGCGCGCAGCCGGGCCGCCTCGGCGGCCTCGCGGTGGTTGCGCAGGGTGGCGCCGGTCAGGGCCGGGCCGAAGCTCACGATGCCGGTGACCGCGCCGATCAGCAGGGCCTGCGGGGTGCGCAGCCAGGCCAGCGAGGCGATGGTGACCACGATGGTGATCAGACCGGTGGAGACCGGGAGCCGCCGGGCCATGGCCGGTTTTCCGTACACGACGGCGGCGTACATCAGGTCGGTGAAGATCACGACGGTGGCGAGGCTGCCGACCGTGAACTGGTCGGCGATCACCCCGACGGTGCCGACGGCCAGGGTCAGGTTCGGCTTGGTGCGGCGCAGCAGCTCCATCGCGCCGAGGGCCACGAGCGGTACCAGGGCCGCCCAGGCCGGCAGGAAGCCCCGACCGGGGCTGCTGTAGACGCCGAGCGACCAGAAGGCCAGGCCCGCGGCCGTGCTGACCACCGCGAGGAAGACGTCGTCACGGTGGGGGCGCAGGCTCTTCTCGATCACGGTCCCATCCAACAGGGTGTGCGGGCCCCGCACCTCGGCGGAGAGGCCGAGGTGCGGGTACATCGAACGATGCAGGCCCACATGGTCAATGACGACGACGTATCGGGCCCGGCCGGACGGGAGCCTGGATGAGGAACGGAGAACCCGAACGGACGGAGAGTCCCATGATCGTCGCGCTGATCATCGCCTGCGAGGTCGGCTTCTGGGTACTGCTGGCGGCCGGTCTGGCCCTGCGCTACCTCGCGAAGATGCCCCGGCTGGGCGCGGCGGTCCTGCTGTGCGAGCCGCTGATGGAGCTGGTCCTGCTGGTCGTCACCACGGTCGACCTCAAGAACGGCGCGGAACCGGACTGGAAGCACGGTCTCGCGGCGCTCTACATCGGCTACACGGTGGCCTACGGCCACTACACGATCAAGTGGCTCGACGGGCACGCCGCGTACCGCCTGGCCGGCGGTCCCAAGCCGGCCGGCGCCGGCTACGGAAAGGCGCGGGCCGTCCACGAGTGGAAGCTCTGGGCCCGCACCGTCCTCGCCGCGGCCGTCGCCCTCGGCCTGCTCCAGGCGGCCATCTGGTACGTGGGCGACACGGGCGACGTCAGCTCGCTGCAGGGCTGGCAGTTCGCCGCCCTGCGGGTGGTCGGGATCCACGCCCTGGTCGCCGCGGCGTACACGATCTGGCCGAGCAAGGCCCCGGCCGTCCCGGACGCCGCCGAGGAGCGCGAGCCCGCCCGGTCCGAGCGTTAGGGAGTGTCCGCAGGGGTGTCGTGCCGGCCGGGCCGCAGGCCCGGGGTGACCGGCACGACCGCCGCTCAGCGCTCGCCGCCCGGCACCCACAGCACGTCGCCGACCTCCTTGTTGGCCACCCGGGCCAGGATGAACAGGAGGTCGGAGAGCCGGTTCAGGTAGGTGGCGGTCAGCGGGTTCATCACCTCGCCGTGGACCTCCAGCGCCGCCCAGGTCGACCGCTCGGCGCGCCGGACCACGGTGCAGGCCTGGTGGAGCAGGGCCGCGCCGGGGGTGCCGCCGGGGAGGATGAAGCTGCGCAGCTTCTCCACCTGCTCCAGGAAGAGGTCGCAGTCCGCCTCCAGCTTGTCCACGTAGAACTGCTCCACGCGCAGCGGCGGGTACTCCGGGTTCTCGACCACCGGGGTGCACAGGTCCGCACCGACGTCGAACAGGTCGTTCTGCACGCGGACCAGGACCTTCACCACGTCCGCCGACAGTCCGCCGAGCGCGATCGCCGTCCCGATGGCTGCGTTGGCCTCGTTGGCGTCGGCGTACGCGGAGATCCGCAGGTCGGTCTTGGCGGTGCGGCTCATGTCGCCCAGGGCGGTCGTGCCCTTGTCGCCAGTACGGGTGTAGATGCGCGTGAGGTTCACCATGCGGCCAGGGTAGACGGGCCCGCCGGGGAAATTCCGGGCGCGGTCGCCGCTGCCCGGGTACGGTCCGGTGGGGCCGCGGGAGCCCCGGGAACGGGGGAGCGGCCACATGGCCGACGCGTACTACGTCTGGCGGCTCGCCGAGGCCGCCCAGCAGATCGACCTCCTGGCGGGTTTCCTCGCGACCCGGCACGCACCGGGCCCGGACCACCTCGCGGAACCGGCGCAGTGCGCCGGGGCCGGGCGCGCGGCCGTCGCCGCCGGGCGCCTGGAGGAGGCCCTGGACCGGATCGACGAGCTGCGCGAGCACGCCGCTCCCTGGGCCGGGCACCCGCACCATCCGGGCGAACCGGGCGCCGCCGAGCACGACGCGCGGGTCTGGGATTACGCGAAGGACATGCTGCGCGCGGAGCACGGGCCGGGGCAGGTGCCCCTGGCCGCGACCCGCGACCTCCTCCAGCGGCTCCGCCTCCTGCAACGGGAGATCTGCGCGCTGCCGCAGGCGGACGCGCAGGCCAGGGCGGATGCGCACTACCTCGCGGGCCGCGGCGCCATGGCCGTCGAACTCGGCCGGCCGGGCGCCGCCCGCAGGGAGCTGCGGCGGCTGCGCGCACTGGCCGGGAAGTACGCCGTGGCCGACGGCGCGTGAACTGGACGGCCGGGCAGGGCTGCTGGGCCGTACTGGTGTGATGTCCGTCATCTGAGACGTGACGCGTGTTACTTCACGGTCACACCGCACCGCCCGGGCGCTAGTCTCCGCCGGAGTGACTACGTGACTGTGCCGTAGGGAAACGAGGGGTGTGTAGTGGCTGGGAAGCTCGCCGTCATCGGTGCCGGACTCATGGGTTCAGGAATCGCGCAGGTCTCCGCTCAGGCGGGTTGGGACGTCGTGCTCCGTGACGTCACCGAAGCCGCGCTGACCCGTGGCACGGACGGAATCAAGGCCTCCTACGACAAGTTCGTCTCCAAGGGGAAGCTGACGGCCGAGGACGCCGAGGCGGCGCTCGCGCGCATCACCACCACCACGGACCTCGACGCGGTCGCCGACGTCGACATCGTGGTGGAGGCGGCCTTCGAGAAGATCGAGATCAAGCACGAGATCTTCCGCGCCCTGGACAAGATCGTCCGCGAGGACGCGATCCTCGCCTCCAACACCTCCGCCATCCCGATCACGAAGATCGCGGCCGTGACGGAGCGTCCGGAGCGGGTCGTCGGCGCCCACTTCTTCTCGCCCGTCCCGATGATGCAGCTGTGCGAGCTCGTGCGCGGCTACAAGACGAGCGACGAAACCCTCGCCACCACCCGCGCGTTCGCCGAGTCCGTCGGCAAGACCTGCATCGTCGTCAACCGCGACGTCGCCGGCTTCGTGACGACCCGTCTGATCTCCGCGCTGGTCGTCGAGGCCGCCAAGCTGTACGAGTCGGGCGTGGCCTCCGCCGAGGACATCGACATCGCCTGCAAGCTCGGCTTCGGTCACGCGATGGGCCCCCTGGCCACCGCCGACCTCACCGGCGTCGACATCCTGCTGCACGCCACCAGCAACATCTACACCGAGTCCCAGGACGAGAAGTTCGCCCCGCCGGAGCTCATGCGCCGGATGGTGGACGCCGGGGACTTCGGCCGCAAGAGCGGCCAGGGCTTCTACAAGCACTGAGGACTGGCCCGCCACGGAGCATCACCGTTCGAATGCCTTCACCCGTCAGGGTGGTTTAGGTATCGGTTCGCTCACGGTCGGCAACTTCCCTGCCCGCGCGGCAGTCAGTTGCAGTGAGAGTTGCCGACCACGGACCAGTCGGACCATACGTACGCAGTACCGCCGGGAGTACACATGCACATCAGGGGCGACCACGCCGAACTCGCTGTCGGGGGCCGCCTCGACGTGCGCAGCGCGGCGGACGCCCGTACGGCCCTCCACTCCGCCCTCGACGACGGCCAGGGCGATCTCGTCCTCGACCTCACCGGGCTCGACTCCTGGGACGCGACCGGCCTCGGCGTGATCATGGGAGCGCACCGCCGGGCCGGCCGGACCGGCCGGCGCCTGGTCCTGCGCGGCGTGCCGCCGCAGATGCAGCGGCTGCTCGTCGCGACCCGGCTGCACCGGATCCTCGCGATCGAAGGCGGCCTGGAAGCCGAGTCCCTGCCCCGCGTCTGACCGGCAGGCCGCTGACCTCCGCATTTTTCCTGCGGAAACGTAACGGTCCGGTGGTGATCGCACCCCTGCGGTTTCCCGCACGACCGGCCACGGTCTAGGGTTCGGGCGGAAACCGGACCGGTGGCGACAGCGGGTGCGCGAAGGCCGGGCGGTACGACGGCGAGGCGCGCGGCCCGCGATCGGGGGACTGGGTCATGGACCGTACACACGGGCAGACCGAACGGCACGAGCAGCCCACGGGCGGCTCCGCGCCCACGGCGCCCACCGCCGCCGCGACGCCCGCGGCGGCCGGGCCCGCACGGGTCGTCAGCCTGACCGCGGGCGGGTTCGCACTGACCGTCAACCCGGTCGACGGCAGCGAGATCGAACCGCTGCGCCCCGGCACCGAGCCGGCCCGACCCGCCAAGCGCGCCGCGGCCGACCGTGCCGCCCGCGCCGCCGCAGCACGGCCGCCCGTACTGCCGGGCCCCGCCGCCCCCGCCCGCCCGCTGCTGGAGCGCGAGGAGGAGCGCGAGCGGCTGGTGCGGCTGCTGGGCCGGGGCCGGTCCGTACGCCTGACCGGGCCCTCGGGATCCGGCCGCAGCGCACTGCTCGACGCGGTCGCCGACCGGTGCGAGGGCCTCGCGCCCGACGGCGTCGTACGGCTCAGCGGATACGGGCAGCAGCAGCCCGGGGAACTGCTCCACGCCCTCTACGCGGCCGTGTACGAGGCCGACCAGCAGCGCCCCGGACGGGCCGAGCTCCTGGCCCGCGTGCGGGAGATAGGCGCCGTCGTCCTCCTGGACGACCTGGAGATGGGCGGGAGCGCCCTCGACGAGCTCATGCGCGCCACCCCCGAATGCGCCTACCTGCTGGCCGCGACCCCCGACACCCGGGCCCCCTCCGACGAATCGCACGTCGAGGAGGTCTTCCTCGGCGGACTGGGCAAAGCCGACTGCCTGGAACTGCTGGAAGCGGGCGTCGGACGAGCGCTGACGGACGAGGAGACCGCCTGGGCGGGGGACCTGCGCTTCGCCTCCGAGGGGCTGCCCCTGCGCTTCGTACAGGCCGCCGCGCTGCTGCGGCAGCGGGACGAGCTCAACCACCACGCCGAGGACGACGAGGAGGAGGAGCCCGGCGTCTTCGAGGAGCGCCCGCGCGACGCCGTGCACGTACCGCTGCCGACCCTCGCCGAGGGCGCCGCCCCGGCGGAGCTGCTGGCCTCGCGGGTCAGCGAGTCGGCGCGCGCGGCCCTGCGGATCGCGTGCGCGCTCGGCGGCGAACTCCCGCACCACGCGCACCTGCCCGCGCTCGTGGGGGACACCCACGCCGACACGGCGGTGGCGGAGCTGCTGGCCTGCGGGCTGCTGACGCCCGTCGGGACGCGGTACCGGCTGGCGCCGGGCGTCGCGCGAGCGCTGGAGGAGGTCGGCTACGGGGACACCGCCTCGGAGGAGGCCCGTACGGCCGCCCGGCACTACGCCTGGTGGACCGGGCACGCCTCGGTGGTCCCGGAGCGGGTCGCCGCGGAGGCGGACGCGGTGCTGGCGGCGCTGGCCGGCGCGGACGTGGTCGCGGCGGTGCTGCTGGCGCGCACGGCGGCTCCGGCGCTCGCGGCCTCGCTGCACTGGGAGGCCTGGGAGCGGGTGCTGCGCTCGGGAGCGGAGGCCGCGCGCAAGGCCGGAGAGGTCGCCGAGCAGGCGTACTTCCACCACGAGCTCGGGGTGCTGGCCCTGTGCGAGGAACGCCTGGACCGGGCGCGGGCCGAGCTGGAGACCTCGATCGGGCTGCGGGGCGCCCTGGCCGACAAGCGGGGCACGGTCGCGGGGCGGCGGGCGCTGGCGCTCGTCGTCGACGGGGAGACGGCAGGGGCGGCCGCGTCGCCCCCGCTGCGACTGGAGGCGCCGTCAGGTGTTGCCGCGGCCGGGGAGGCCGTGACGGTGGCCACGCCGGCCGCGGCGGCGCCCAAGGCCGCCCCCCTGGCCAAGGCGGCCCCCCTGGCCAAGGCCGCCCCCGTGGCCAAGGCGGCCCCCGTGGCCTCCGAGGCGCCCACGACCAAGGTGGCCCCCGTGGCTCCCGGGGCCCGGGTCGCCCCTGTCGTTCCGGTGTCCGCCGAGGCGGTGACCCGGATGACCCCCGTCGTTCCGGTGACCGGCCGCTCGGACGCGCCCACGACGCTGTCCGAGGTCTTCGAGGACGCCTTCCCGCTGAATCCGAAGCCCGCCCCGCCCGCCGCGCCCCGGCCCGCCACCACACCGGCCCCGGCCCCCGGCCGTCGCCCCGGCGGTCGCCGGCTCGTGCTGCTGGCCGGCGCGGGCGCGCTGGCCGTGGTGGCGCTGGGTACGGTCGTGAGCCTCGCGCTGAGCTCCTCGGACAGCGCGCCGCCGGAGCAGGGACCGGCGGTGTCCTCCACCCCCGCGGTCACGGAGTCCGCCACGACCACGGTCAACAGCGGGATCGATCCTGCACCAGAGCCGCCCGTATCGGCCCCACCGGTGGAGACCTCCGCGCCCGGGCAGAGCGCCGCCCCGACCCCGGGCCGCAGCCCCGCCCGGACCCCGTCGCGCCGCCCGTCCCCGACGCCGCCGAAGTCCCCGTCGACGACGCCCGTTTCGCCCGCGCCGACCACCGCGGACCCCTCGCCCACCCCGACGGTGACCGGCGAGCCCACGCCGACGACGACCACCACCCAGACGGGTACGACCACGTCCGTCTCACCGGTCACGGACCGGTGAACGACGACGGCTCCGTCCCTCGGGACGGAGCCGTCGTGCGCGGAGCAGCGGGGGATCAGAACAGGCGGAGCTTGTCGTCCTCGATGCCGCGCAGCGCGTCGTAGTCCAGCACCACGCAGTCCATGCCGCGGTCCGTCGCCAGGACCTTCGCCTGCGGCTTGATCTCCTGGGCCGCGAAGACGCCCCGGACCGGGGCCAGGTGCGGGTCGCGGTTGAGGAGTTCGAGGTAACGGGTCAGCTGCTCGACACCGTCGATCTCGCCGCGGCGCTTGATCTCCACGGCCACCGTCGCGCCCGAGGCGTCCCGGCACAGGATGTCCACCGGGCCGATCGCCGTCATGTACTCGCGCCGGATGAGCGTGTAGCCCTCGCCCAGCGTTTCGATGCGGTCCGCGAGGAGTTCCTGGAGGTGTGCCTCGACGCCGTCCTTGATGAGACCCGGGTCGGTGCCGAGCTCGTGGGAGGAGTCGTGGAGGACTTCCTCCATGGTGATGATGAGCTTCTCGCCCGCCTTGTTGATGACCGTCCAGATGTTGGTGTCATCGCCGCTCCCCTCCTTGAGGGTGCACGGCGGCGACATCCAGTTGAGCGGTTTGTACGCTCGGTCGTCCGCGTGGATCGAGACACTGCCGTCGGCCTTCACGAGGATCAGACGGGGTGCCGAGGGCAGATGGGCGGTGAGCCGGCCCGCGTAGTCGACGGAGCAGCGGGCAATGACGAGACGCATGGTCGGCAACGCTACTCGACGAGAAGGCCTTCACGCGATTCGCCCCTGAAAGCCCCGTTCGCCGATGGCGCGTTGTATGCGCATTCTCCTGGTGCGTCACCGATGGGACGCCTACCGTGGTGAGCGGGAGGTTGTCGAGCGTGCACGCTGCGTCGCGACCTCCTTCCCTGCCCGTAAGACTCCGGCAACCCAAACAGCCGGGGTCGCGAGAGGAGAACCCATGTCGCTCGACGTCTCACCGGCCCTACTCGAACAGGCCGAGCGAGGCGAGGTCGACGAAGCCGCTTTCGTCGACTGCGTCCGGACCTCCCTGCCCTTCGCCTGGGAGATGATCAGCTCGCTGGTGGCTCAGCTGAAGGTGGACGGCGGAGAGTTCGCCGACAACCAGACGCCGCCGCCGGACGAGCAGGCGCGGGGGCAGCTGCTGCGCGCCCTCGCGAGTGACGCGATACGCGGTGCGCTGCAGCGGCACTTCGGAGTGCGCCTGGCATTCCAGAACTGTCACCGGGTGGCGGTGTTCCCGCTGGATCCCTCGGTGGACGACCGGCTGGCCAAGTTCACTTCGATCCGCGGTCAGCTGCTCAACCAGTCGCCCGAGCTGCGCGACTGCTAGGCCCTGCGGGCCGTGTCCAGGCCGCCTCTTTCGGATCATGCCGCCCGGGCGTGATCCGAAGGAAACGGCCCAGACGGGGCCGGTAGCTCTCAGCCGAGGCGGGGAAGGACTTCGACGCCGAGCCGGCGTACGTTCTCCTCCGTCGCGGCAAGATCGCCCGAGCCCTCCGTCAGGAGGGCGAAGCGCGTGATGCCCGTCCGTGCCGACGTGGCCGCCAGCCGGTCCGCCGCCACCTGCGGGGTGCCCACCGGGTGCAGGTCGCACAGCAGTTCCGTGTAGGCGACCGGATCCCGCATCGCGCGCGCCCGACCGTCCACCGTCACATGCGCGTCGAGGCCCTGCTTGAGCCAGCCCGGCATCGCCTTCAGCAGGGTCTCGCGCGCGTCCGCCGTACGGTCCGCGATCTGGCAGACCCCGGCGGAGACGTGCCCCGCGTCAGCGACGCGCTCGCGCGAGTGGCCCGCCGCCAGCGCCGTGCTGCGCCACAGTGCGACCATCTCGGCCTTGGTGTCGTCCCCGCAGTGCATTCCGAGGAGCATCGGCAGTCCGCGCTCCGCGGCCATCCGCACCGACGCCGGCGAGGTGCAGGCCACGATGACCTCGGGCCCCGCCGCGTCGCCGTCCAGGGCCTCCGAGGGCCGCGGTACGACGGCCACCTCGCGGAACCCGTACCGCTCGCCGGCGGCGCCCACCCGCGCCTCCGTCAGCCAGCGCCGCAGCAGGTCCAGGGCCTCCGGGAAGCCGTTCTCGTAACGGTCCAGGCCGCCCCCGAAGACCTCCAGGTCGACCCACGGTCCACCGCGGCCCACCCCGAGGGTGAACCGGCCGCCCGAGGTCATGTGCAGCAGGGCCGCCTGCTCCCCGAGCGCCACCGGGTGCGTGCTCGGCAGCACGCTCACCGCCGTGCCCACCCGCAGCCGTCGGGTCCGGCCCAGCAGCAGGGCCGCCAGGGTCACCGCCGAGGGGCAGACCCCGTACGGGACGAAGTGGTGCTCGGCGAGCCAGACCGAGTCGAGCCCGGCCTCCTCGGCCACCTCGGCGGTCCGCACCGCCCGGTGCAGTGCCTCTCCCTGTCCCTGGCCCGGGAACTGGGCCGCCAGTACAAACGCTCCTACGCGCATCGCCTTTATCCTCCTCGCGGCTGACGCGGCCTCCCCCAGGTGGACCGGTTCTTCCTATGGCAACAACGTCTGACACGTGCCAAAGGCACGGGCTGACACGAAAGTTATTGGGATTGTCGGGCCATTCCTCTTCGCGCGGCCGGCTTCCCCAGCAACCCTGCGGGTACCCGGCCTCGCTGCGCGTAGTCTGGGAGAAAGTCACTGCCGTCCGCCCATCCGTGAGGTATACGTGTCACCGCGCAACAACCGTCCCAGGGGCGGCGAGACCCCGGACGAACGCCCCAGCACCGGCCTCGACCGCTACGGGCTGGAGCGCACGGAGGAGTACCAGGGCGAGGACTGGAAGGTCCGGCACGTGGCCGGCGCGAGCGCGGCGGGCAAGCGCTACCGCTGCCCCGGCTGCGACCAGGAGATCCCCTCCGGCACCCCGCACCTGGTGGCCTGGCCCGAGTACGGCGGCGTGGACGACCGCCGGCACTGGCACAAGGCCTGCTGGAACGCGAAGGACCGCCGCACCTCGAAGGTGCAGCGGTCCCGCAACGCGCCGCGGTACTGACGCCCGGCCTAGACGTCCCGGCGGCCGACGAACACGTACGAGGCGGCCACCGCGCTGCCGGTGACCAGCACGATGAGCGTCACGTGCGCGAGGCTGCTCGGATCCGGGCCCAGGTCGCCGCCGCCGGGCAGGCCGAACAGCGTCATCAGCGCCACCGGCACGTTGTGCTGCAGGATCATCCGGCCGGTGGGCGCGACGGCCTCCCAGACGGAGAGCATGGCCCCTATCACCGGCGGCAGCGTGACCAGGCCCAGCATCACGGCGATCCCCCCGGCGGAGTGCCGCACGAGCGCGCCGATGGCGAGCGCGAGCACGCCGAGCAGGGTGACGTAGCCGCAGCCGAGCAGCGCCCCGAACCACTCGCTGGCCGCGTGCGGGCCGGAGGCGGTGCCGCCGCGCACGACCGCCGCGGTGATCCCGACCACGAAGACCGACAACGCGGTGGTGGCGAAGGCCGCCATGCTGAAGACGAGGTACTTCGCGGTGAGCACCCGGTACCGGTCCGGGGCCGCCGTGAACGTGGTCCGCACCAGCCCGGTGCCGTGCTCCGAGCTGATGGTCAGCACCCCGAGGACGATCACCGCGAGCTGGCCGACCAGCAGGCCGAAGAGGGCGGGCGTGGTGAAGTTGATCTCCGTGTAGTCCCCGTCCGCGGTCTCCGCGACGACGGTCAGGCCGACGCCGACCACGATCAGCACGAGCGAGCCCAGCGTCCACAGGGTGGAGCGGAGCGAGACCAGCTTGGTCCACTCCGAGGCCATGGCGTGCCCCAGGTGCGGCCGCGGCGTGGCGAGGGGGGAGCTGTAGCTCCCGGGCTGGTCCGCCGTCGTGGTCGTCGGGGTCATCGGGTGTCCTCGGGGGTGTGCGCGGTGGTGTCCCTGGCGGCGCCGGCGAGCTCGCCCGGCTTGCTGGGCATCAGGAAGGGCTGCCCGCCCGCCCCGGGCGGCGGGGGCGCGAAGAAGCCGGTCTGCGGGACCTCGGGGGCCGCCGCCTCCCTCTCCTCCTCCCAGGCCGGGACGGAGGGCGGCTCGGGTTCCCACAGCTCGGCCCGCGGGTCGTCGGTGGAGGTGTACTCGACGGTGGCCTGGGTCATCCGCATGTACGCCTCTTCCAGCGAGGCCCGGTGCGGCGACAGCTCCCACAGCCGTACGCCGGCCTCGTGCGCGAGGTCGGAGATGCGCGACAGCTCCAGGCCGGTCACGCGCAGTGCTCCGTCGGGCTCCTGGAGGACCCGGCCGCCCGCCTTGGCGAGGGCCGTACCCAGCGTGTCCCAGCCATCGGGATCAGTGTCGGCCGTGCGCACCCGAGCGAATCCGGCCGAGTTGTGCGCGATGAACTCCTGGGTACCCATGTCGGCCAGCAGCCGCCCCCGACCGATCACGATCAGGTGGTCGGCGGTCAGCGCCATCTCGCTCATCAGGTGCGAGGAGACGAAGACGGTGCGGCCCTCGGAGGCGAGGCGGCGCATGAGGTTGCGGACCCAGAGGATGCCTTCGGGGTCGAGCCCGTTGACCGGCTCGTCGAACAGGAGCACCTGCGGGTCGCCGAGCAGGGCGGTGGCGATGCCGAGCCGCTGGCCCATGCCGAGCGAGAAGCCCTTCGTGCGCTGCTTGGCGGCGTCCTGCAGGCCGACCACGGCCAGTACCTCGTCCACCCGCTTCTCCGGGATCCCGGAGAGCTGGGCGATGGACAGCAGGTGGGTACGGGCCCGGCGGCCGCCGTGCACGGCCTTGGCGTCGAGCAGGGCCCCGACGTGCCGCTGGGCGTTCGGCAGCTCCCGGAAGGGCCGGCCGTTGATCGTGACATGACCGGACGTGGGCCGGTCCAGGCCGACGATCATGCGCATGGTGGTGGACTTCCCGGAGCCGTTGGGCCCCAGGAATCCGGTGACGTGACCCGGCTTGACCTGGAAGGACAGCTGGTCGACGGCGGTCTTGGCGCCGAAGCGCTTGGTCAGGCCGACTGCCTCGATCATCTTGCTGCCCCTTACCAGGCCGGGACGACTTTCGCCCGCGTAAGGATTAAGAGGATAACGAGGTTCCTGCGGTTCCGTCCCGGGCCGGATCCCTGAGCTGCCCCTGAGACCGACCCGGGCATGACCCGTAGTACGCGGGCAGGAGGTCAGGCGTCCCTCTTGCGGAGGATGGCGTAGCCCCCGAGTACCGCGGCCAGCGTCCAGAGCACCATGATCCCGAAGCCGCCCCACGGGCCGTAGGGGGTCTCGGGGGCATCGAAGGCGTTGGGCACGACCTGCATGATCCGCCCGCCGGCGTTGCTCGGCAGGTACTGGCCGATCGTACGGGTCGCGTCGAAACTGACGAGCAGGTTCGAGACGATCAGGAAGAACGGGACCAGAACGCTGATGGCGGCGACGGAGCTGCGCAGCATGGCCGCCACGCCCATGCAGAACAGGGCCAGCAGCGCCAGGTACAGCCCGGCGCCGGTCACCGCGCGCAGCACGTGCTCCTCACCGATGCCGATGCCGAGGTCGCCGAGGAGCGCCTGGGTGAGGAAGAACGAGACGAAGCTGGTCGCCAGCCCCACGACCAGGGCCAGCCCCGTCGCCACCGCCATCTTGCCGAGCAGGAAGTGCTCCCGGCGGGGTACGGCGGCCAGCGAGGTGCGGATCATGCCCGTGCTGTACTCGGTGCTCACGACGAGCACACCGAAGACGATCATGGCCAGCTGTCCGAGCTGCATCGACCCCAGACTCATCGCGGTGGGGTCGAAGGTGGCCCGCTGGGCGGCCGGCAGGCCGTCGGGGTCGAACGTGGCGCTGAACAGGGCGGCGAACCCGACGGTGACCAGGAAGACGAGCGCGAGGGTCCAGCTGGTGGAGGCGACCGTGCGGATCTTGGTCCACTCGGACTGGAGGACGGCGGTGAAGGCCATGCTCACTCACCGGCCTTGCGCGTCGCCTGGAAGCCGGCGCCCCAGGCGGGGACGTCGGCCGGCCGGGCCGGGTTGTCGGCAGCCATGCCCGGTGCGTGGGCGTGGTACTCGACGGAGTCCGCCGTCATGCGCATGAACGCTTCCTCCAGTGAAGCCCGTTGCGGGCTGAGTTCGTGGAGCACGATCTGGTGCTGGGCGGCCAGCTCGCCGAGCTGCTCCGCACTCGCGCCGTCGATCTCCAGGGTGCCGGTGGCGGGAACGCTGACGGCGTTGATCCCGGCCTCGTGCAGGACGTCTTTCAGCCGCTCCTGCTGCGGCGTGCGCAGCCGTACGTAGCTGCGCGAGTTCTGCTGGATGAAATCGGCCATCGGCAGGTCAGCCAGCAGCTTTCCCTGTCCGATGACGACCAGGTGATCTGCCGTCAGCGCCATTTCGCTCATCAGGTGGGACGAGACGAAGATCGTCCTTCCCTCGGCCGCCAGGCCCTTCATCAGATTGCGGATCCAGAGAATTCCCTCGGGATCCAGGCCGTTGACCGGCTCGTCGAACATCAGGATTTCCGGATCGCCCAGCAATGCAGAGGCGATTCCCAGCCGTTGGCTCATTCCGAGCGAAAAACCTTTGGACTTCTTCTTCGCCACGGCCGTCAGGCCGACCAGATCCAGCACCTCGTCGACCCGCTGTCGCGGGATGCGGTTCGACTGGGCCAGGCAGAGAAGGTTGTTGTATGCACTTCGGCCACCGTGCATGGCCTTCGCGTCCAGCAGTGCCCCGACGTGCTTCAGGGGTTCCGACAAGTCGCGGTAGTGCTTCCCGTAGACCCGGACCGTGCCGCTGGTCGGGTTGTCGAGGTCGAGCATCATGCGCATGGTCGTGGACTTGCCCGCGCCGTTCGGGCCCAGGAAGCCGGTCACCACCCCCGGTCGGATCTGGAAGCTGAGGTGGTCCACGGCAGTCGTCGTGCCGAATCGTTTCGTAAGGCCCTCGAGCTCGATCATGCGGCCACGCTAGAACGCCCGAGGGCCCTACGCCACCTCAAAAGGGTGACATAGGGCCCTCGATCGGGCGCACGACGGGTGTTGCGTGCTACCCGCCGGTAATCAGCGGCTCTGCTGCGCCGGCACGCCGCGGGTGACGGGCTCGTCGTCCACGATCGGGTTGGCCGCCGCGACGGCCGCACCGGTGAGCGTCGCCAGCATCTCGCGGACGTTGGTCAGCTGCGCGTTGATCGAGTCGCGGCGGTTGGTGAGCGCCGCCAGCTCGCGCTCCGACTCGCTGCGGATACGGTCCGCCTTGGCGTTGGCGTCGGCCACGATGTCCTCGGCCTGGCGCTGCGCGGTCTCCACGGTCTGGCGGGCCCGGCGCTCCGCGTCCGTACGCAGTTTCTCGGCCTCCAGGCGCAGCTGCTCGGCGCGGTGCTCGATCTCCGCGAGGCGCTTCTCCGCCTTGGCCTGACGGGAGGCCAGGTCGCGCTCGGACTGCTCGCGGCGCTTGGCCAGGTTGGTCTCGAAGTCCGCGGCGGCCTGGGCGGCCTTGGCGCGGGTCTCCTCGAAGAGGGCGTCGGCCTCCTCGCGCTTGGAGGCCGCGTCCTTCTGGGCCTCGGCGCGCAGGGTGGCGGCGTCGCCCTTGGCCTTCTCCACGATGCGGACGCCCTCGTCCTCCGCCTTCGACTTGCGGTCGGCCGCGAACGACTCGGCGTCGTTGCGCACCTGCTGGGCGGCCGACTCGGCGAGCTCGCGGTGCTGCTCGGCCGCACGACGGGCCTCCTCGCGCAGGTCCTTCGCCTCCTCCTCGGCCAGGCGCAGGATCTTCTCGACCCGGGCGCCGAGACCGGCGTACGACGGCTCCGCGTCGGTCACCTGGGCCTGGGCGTTCTGCGTTTCGAGGTGCAACTCCTCGATCCGCTTTTCCAGAGAGTTGATACGTCCAAGGGCGCTGTCGCGGTCGGAGACCAGCTTGGTAATGCGGTCGTCCACCTGACCACGGTCGTAACCACGCCGCACGAGCTCGAAGCCGAAGGGGGAGGAAGTGTCGCTCATGGGGTTCCTGTCGAATGAGACCGATGAGGTGCTACGTGAGGTGTTAGGGGAATCCTAGGCGCCCAGACGGCGTGTCATCGAGTCAATCCGCGTTTGATCTGGACAATGACACCCCTTTTGAGTGGCAAGGCGGCAGAATGCTTGTCACCCGTTCGCCTGAACCTTCATCAGGTGCACACACCCCAGAGCATTTGGCTACCCCTCCGACGCCTTGCCACCCGAACGAGTGGATCCCGCAGTCACTCCGGCCTTCACGCCCCCCGTGCCCTGGCTGCCGATCGCCGGCTTTCCGCCGCCCGAAGGCGCCTCGAATGATTCCAACGCCTCAAGAACGTCCTGGACACGGGAGATCTCCGCCTGAATGTCCTCGCGACGGCGCACCAGGACCTCCAGCTCGCGGCGGCCCTCCTCGACGAGCTGCTCCGCCTCCGCCTTGGCCTGCGCGAGCGCGCTCTCGGCCTCCCGGGCCAGCTCCGCCTTCTTCTGCTCAGCCTCCTTGAGGAGCGCCTCCGCCTTGCGGACCGCAGCGATGCGCACCTTGCTCGCCTCGCTGCTCGCGTCCGACACCAGCTCCTTGGCCTTCGCCTCGGCCTCGACGCTCTGCTCCGTCGCCGCGCGCACCAGCTTGTCCACGCGCTCGCCGGCCGACTTCATCTGCTCCGCCGACTCCCGGCGGGCCCGCTCGTGCAGCTCCTCGACCTCGCCCTCGACGCGGCCGCGCAGCTCCTCCGCCCGTTCCCTTATGGCAGCCGCGTCCGTGCGCGCGCCGACCAGCAGCTCGTTCGCGTCCGTACGGGCCTTCTCCACCATGGAGTTGCCCTCGACGGTCGCCTCGGAGGTGATCCGCACGGCCTCCGTGCGGGCCGCGTCGACCATCGCGTCGGCCTGCTCCTCGGCCGCCGTGGTGGCGGCGAGGGCCTGCTTCTGCGCATCGGTCGTGAGCTTGTCGGCTTCCGCCGCGGCCTCGGTGATGAGCCGGTCGACCTGCTCCGCGGCCTCGGTGCGGCGCTTGTTGGCCGCCTCGCGCGCCTCGTCGAGCAGTCGCTCGGACTCGGTACGGGCCTCGCTGCGGGTGCGCTCCGCCTCGGCCGCAGCCCGGGCCTTGACCCGCTCGGCCTCCGACCGGGTGCGGGTCGCGTGCTCCTGCGCCGAGGACAGCGCCTCCGACGCGTCCGCGCGCAGCCGCTCGGCCTCGCCGGCCGCCTCGCCGACCGTGCGCTCGTTGTCCTTGCGGGTCTGCTCGGTGAGCTTCTCCGTCTCGGAGATGGCCTCGGTGACGAGCCGGTCCGCCTGCTCGGCCGCCTCGGTGCGCAGCCGGTTCGCCTCGGCGCGCGCCTCGTCCAGCGTCTGCTCGGCATCGCGCTCGGCGCCCGCCAGGGTCTCGTTCGCCGCGGCCGTGACCCGCTCCGCCTCCGCGGTGGCCTCGCCGACGATCCGGCCGCCCTCCGCACGGGCTTCGTCCAGCACCTGGGCCGCCTCGGCGCGCAGCCGGTCGGCCTCCGCCGCGGCCTCGCCGACGGTGGCCTCGTTGGCCACGCGGGTCTCGTCGATGAGCCGGTCGCCCTCAGCACGCGAGTCGACCATGATCCGCGCGGCGTCGCGCTCGGCGCCCGCGAGGGTCTCGGCCGCCTGCGCCTTGAGCCGGGTCGCCGCGGTGGTGAGCCGCTCGGCCTCCAGCGTCGCCTCGCCCACGGTCGCCGCGTTCGCGGCGCGGGTCTCGTCGGTGAGCCGGTCGGCCTCCGCCGCGGCCTCGGTGATGAGCCGGTCGACCTGCTCCGCGGCCTCGGTCCGCAGCCGGTTGCCCTCGGCCCGTGCCTCGTCCAGGGCGTTCGCGGCCTCGGTGCGGACGGCCTCGGCGGCCTCGGCCGCCTCGGCGGTGATCCGCTCGGCCTGCGCCTCGGCGTCGCCGACGGTGACCGCGTTCGCGGCGCGGGTCTCCTCGGTGAGCCGCTCGGCCTCCGCCGTCGCCTCGGCCGTGATCCGGGCGCCCTCGGCGCGCGAGGCCTCCAGGGACTCCGCGGCCTCGCCGCGGATGCGGTTCGCGTCGGCCCGGGCGTCGGCCCGGGTCCGGGACGCGTCCCGCTCGGAGGCGGCCAGCGCGTCCGTGGCCTCCGTACGCACCCGCTGCGCGTACTCGGCGGTGTCGCTGCGCAGCTGCTCCGCCTCGGCGATGGCCTCGGCGACCGTACGCTCCGCCAGTGCCTTCGCCGCGTCCGTCTCGGCCCGCGCTTCGCTGCGGACCCGGTTGGCGTCCTCGGTGGCCCGCTCCCGCTCCGCGTAGGCGTCGCTGCGGACCCGGCCGGCCTCTTCCTCGGCCTCCGTCTTCGTACGCTCCGCCGCGTGCTCGGCGGCGTTGCGCAGCCCGGCGATCTCCTCCTCGGCCTGCTCGTGCAGCCCGGCCACGGAGTCCCGCACCTGCTGGGCGGTGGCCTCCGCCGCCGACACGACCTCCGACGCGCGCCGCTCGGCCTCCTCGGTCAGCCAGACCGCCTCGGCCTGCGCCTCCTCGGAGCGCTTGCGGGCCTGCGCCAGCAGTTCCTCGCTCTGCTCGCGGGCCTGCGCCCGCTCGCTGTCCGCATCCGTGCGCGCCGACGCCAGGGTCTCCTCGGACTCCCGGCGGCGCCGGGCGGCCTCCTCCTGTGCGGCGGCCAGCGCCTCCGCGGCCTCCTCGGCGACCCGCTCGGCGGCGGCCTTCGCCTCCGCGCGCAGCCGGTCCGCGGTCTCCTGGGCCTCGGAGCGCACCCGCTCCGCCTCGGCCTCGGCCTCACCGCGCAGCCGCACGGCGGACTGCTCGGCCTCGGCGCGCACCCGGCCGGCGTCCTGCGCCGCCTCGGTGCGCAGCTGGTCGGCCTCGGCCTCCGCCTGCGTCTGCAGGGTGCGGATCCGCTCCGCCGACTCGGCGCGCAGCCGGTCGTTCTCCTCCGTGGTCTCCCGGCGGATGTTCTCCGCCGCACCGCGGGCGTCGCGCAGCGTCTGCTCGGCCGTCGTCAGCCGGGTCTCGGCCTCCGTGTGCAGCCGTACGAGCTCCTCGTCGGCCTCCGCCCGCTTGGCGGCCAGCGCCTGTTCGGTCTCCTGGCGCCGGGCGGCGGCCGCCGCGTCCGCCTCGGCCCGTACGCCCTCGGCCTGCTCCTCGGCCTCGGCGCGCAGCCGCTCGGCCTCGGCGCGGGTCCGCTCCAGGGTCTCCTCGGCCTGCTTGCGCAGCATGCCGGCCCGCTCCACGGCCTCGGCGCGCACCCGCTCGCTCTCGGCGGTCGCGCCGCCGCGCAGCTCGTCCGCGTCCGCCTTGGCCTTGCCCAGCAGTTCCTCGGCGGTCCGGGCCGCCTCCTCGATCTGCTGGACGGCCTCGCGGCGGGCCTCGCCGCGGATCCGCTCGCCCTCGGCGACGGCCTCGGCGCGCAGCTGCTCGGCCTCGCCGCGCAGCCGCCGGGCCTCCGACTGGAGCTCGACCGTACGGGCCCGGTACTCCTCGGTGTCGTCCTTCGCCGCGCCCTTGAGCTCGTCGGCCGTGGCCGCCGCCTGCAAGCGCAGCCGGTCGGCCTCGGTCTCGGCCTCGCGGCGGATCCGCTCGGCCTCCTCGGACGCGGCCCGGGTGGTGGCCCGGGCGTCCTCCGAGGCCTTGTTCAGTACGTCCTCGGCGGTGCGGGCGGCCTTCGCCAGCTGCGCCGCCATGTCCTCGGCCGCGGCCGTACGGGCCTGCTCGCCGGCCTCGGTGCGCTGCCGCTCGGCGTCCGCACGGGCGTCGGCCAGGACCTGCTCGGCCTCCGCCTTGAGGGCCTCGGCCTCCTTGGTGGCCTCGCCGACCAGCCGGGCGACCTGCTCCTTGGCGGTGCGGGTGCGCTGCTCGTTGACGGACTCCGCCGACGTCAGCTGCCGGGTCGCGCTCTCCTTCGCCTCCGCGAGGACCTTCTCCGCCTCGGCGCGCGCCACGCGCAGCGCGGAATCGGCTTCCTGCACGCGGGATTCGGCCAGCCGACCCAGGTCCAGGGTCTGCTGGCGGGTGTGCTCGGCCTCGGCGGTGGTGGTGGAGCGCAGCCGCTCCGCGTGCTCGCTGGCCTCCTGGGCCTGCGTGGACGCGGCGGTCAGCAGCCGCTCGGCCTCCTTGCGGGCGCGCAGCAGCGTGGCTTCGGCCTCCGCGCGGGCGGTCTCGGCGTCCGCGGCCATCCGGCGCCGGGTCTCCTCGGCGACCCGGGCGGCTTCGGCGCGGGCGGCGTTCAGCGACTGCTCGGCCTCGGCGCGGGACTCCTCCATGAGCCGGCGCGCCTGGGACTCGGTGCGGGCGCGCAACTGCTCGGCCCAGGCCACGTTCTCGTTGACGTGGGCCTCGACGGTCTGGCGCCGCTCGCCCAGCTCCTGGTCCAGGCGCTGGCGGCGGTTGACGGCCTCGGCGTGCAGCTCGGCCTGCAGGCGCGCCTGGTGCTCGGCGTGCTCCTGGAGGATGCGCTGGGTCTGCGCCCGGGCGTCACGGAGCTCGCGCTCGGCGTCCGAACGCATCTGGTCGGCCTGGATCTGGGCATTGCGGAGCAGCTGCTCCGCTTGGTACCCCATGTCCGCGCCGTCGTAGGCGGGGCGGGACGCAAGAGCGCGTCGTACCTCGTGAAGCTTGGCGCGCAGCACCTCGACCTGGTATCCCAGGTCTTCAGCGTGCTGGACGGCCTTCCCGCGCTCCTTCTTCAGCCGCTCCATCTCGGCCTCGAAGCGCGAGAGATGGTCGGCTTCGGCCTGATGGCTCTCCTGGCTTTCGTAGCCCCGCACAGCGCGGTCCCATCCGTCCCCTGGTCGCAAGCTCACTCCCAATGAGCATCGCTCGCCCGCTGAACGACGCCCCCGGGGGAATGGTGTCAGATACCGGGGCAGGGGTCACAGGCCCCGACCCCGTCTCCGCACCGAACCCCGGCCGAGCCATGGCCACTCTACCGGCCGGGGAATCGGGCCATCAGTGGTCCGTCAGTGCTCGGGGTTCGAGGTGACCAGTTCGGTGAGGACGCCGTGGCAATCCTTGGGGTGTAGGAAGGTGATGGAGGAGCCCATGGAGCCGGTGCGGGGCTGGTCGTAGAGGACGCGGACGCCCTTGCCGCGGATGGCTTCGGAGTCCCCCTGGACGTCCTCGGTGCCGAAGGCGATGTGGTGGACCCCCTCGCCGTTCTTGGCCAGCCATTTGCCAACGGCGGAGTCCTCGCGGGTGGGCTCCAGGAGCTGGAGGTACGAGGCGCCGCCGTCGGACGTCTCGTTGATCTTCAACATGGCCTCGCGGACACCCTGCTCCTCGTTGACCTCGGAGTGGAACACCTCGAAGCCGTACGTGGCACGGTAGAACTCGACAGTCTTGTCCAGGTCGAAGCAGGCGATCCCGATGTGGTCGATTCTTGTCAGCATGGTGATAGTGCACCGCTGAAGGGGGTCGTCACGCAACGTGCGCGCGATCACACCGGCAGCCCGGTGACCGCTGCGGTACCGCCCAGTACATTCACGTAAACCCTCGTTCACTCCTCATCCAAGGGGCTGTGCCTCATGTCCGGATCGAACAACACCACTTCTGTGATCGTCGCCGGGGCCCGCACGCCCATGGGGCGGCTGCTCGGCTCGCTGAAGTCCTTCTCGGGTGCCGACCTCGGCGGCTTCGCCATCAAGTCCGCGCTGGACCGGGCCGGGATCTCCGGCGACCAGGTGCAGTACGTGATCATGGGCCAGGTGCTGCAGGCCGGCGCGGGCCAGATCCCCGCCCGCCAGGCGGCGGTCAAGGCCGGCATCCCGATGAACGTGCCCGCGCTCACGATCAACAAGGTGTGCCTCTCGGGCCTGGACGCGATCGCGCTGGCCGACCAGCTGATCCGCGCCGGTGAGTTCGACATCGTGGTCGCGGGCGGTCAGGAGTCCATGACCAACGCCCCGCACCTGCTGCCCAAGACCCGCGAGGGCTACAAGTACGGCGCCGTCGAGATGCTGGACGCGATGGCCTACGACGGTCTCACCGACGCCTTCGAGAACATCGCGATGGGCGAGTCCACCGAGAAGCACAACACCCGCCTGGGCATCGAGCGCGCCCCGCAGGACGAGTTCGCCGCCGCCTCGCACCAGCGGGCCGCGGCCGCGCAGAAGAACGGTGTCTTCGAGGCCGAGATCGTCCCTGTGGAGATCCCGCAGCGCAAGGGCGACCCGGTGATCTTCTCGACCGACGAGGGCATCCGTCCCGAGACCACCGTGGAGTCCCTCGGCAAGCTGCGTCCGGCCTTCGCCAAGGACGGCACGATCACCGCCGGCACCTCCTCGCAGATCAGCGACGGCGCCGCCGCCGTGGTCGTGATGAGCAAGGCGAAGGCCGAGGAGCTCGGCCTGGAGTGGATCGCCGAGATCGGCGCCCACGGCAACGTGGCCGGTCCCGACAACTCGCTCCAGTCGCAGCCGTCGAACGCGATCCTGCACGCGCTGAAGAAGGAGGGCCTCGAGGTCTCCGACCTGGACCTCATCGAGATCAACGAGGCCTTCGCTGCGGTCGCCGTGCAGTCAATGAAGGACCTCGGCGTGACGCCGGAAAAGGTGAACGTCAACGGTGGCGCCATTGCGCTGGGACACCCGATCGGCATGTCCGGTGCCCGTGTGGTGCTGCACCTGGCGCTGGAGCTGAAGCGCCGCGGCGGCGGCGTCGGCGCGGCCGCCCTGTGCGGCGGCGGCGGTCAGGGCGACGCGCTGATCGTCCGCGTCGCCAAGTAGGCAGCGCCGGGACGCCGGGCCCCCCGATGCGGGGCCCGGCAACCCGCAGGAACCCGTACGAGAACCGAGGAGCGCAGCACGTATGACGGTGGACGTCCCCCAGCTGGTGGCCCAGGCCCGTGAGGGCCGGCCGAGAGCGGTGGCCCGGCTGATCTCGCTGGTCGAGGGAGCGTCCCCGCAGCTGCGCGAGGTGATGGCGGCACTGGCCCCGCTGACGGGCGGGGCGTACGTGGTGGGGCTGACGGGGTCGCCGGGCGTCGGCAAGTCGACCTCGACCTCGGCCCTCGTGTCCGCGTACCGCAAGGCTGGCAAGCGGGTCGGCGTCCTCGCCGTCGACCCGTCCTCGCCCTTCTCGGGCGGGGCGCTGCTCGGCGACCGGGTGCGGATGTCGGACCACGCCTCGGACCCGGGGGTCTACATCCGCTCCATGGCCACCCGCGGCCACCTGGGCGGGCTCGCCTGGGCCGCCCCGCAGGCGATCCGGGTGCTGGACGCGGCCGGCTGCGAGGTGATCCTGGTCGAGACGGTCGGGGTCGGGCAGTCGGAGGTGGAGATCGCCTCGCAGGCCGACACCTCGGTGGTGCTGCTGGCCCCCGGGATGGGGGACGGGATCCAGGCCGCCAAGGCGGGAATCCTGGAGATCGGCGACGTGTACGTGGTCAACAAGGCGGACCGGGACGGCGCGGACGCCACCGCCCGGGAACTCAACCACATGCTGGGCCTGGGCGAAGCCCGGGGCCGGGACGACTGGCGGCCGCCGATCGTGAAGACGGTCGCGGCCCGCGGCCAGGGCATCGACGAGTTGGTCGAGGCGCTGGAGAAGCACCGGGCGTGGATGGACGAGCGCGGCGTGCTGGCCCAGCGCCGGGCGGCCCGGGCGGCCCGGGAGGTCGAGACGATCGCCGTGACGGCGCTGCGGGCGCGGATGGCGGACGTGCACGGGGACGCGCACCTCGACGCCCTGGCCGCCAGGGTGGCCGTGGGCGAGCTGGACCCGTACGCGGCGGCGGACGCGCTGCTGACGACGCTGACGGAGGCGTAGGGCCTTCGCACCCGGGCCGGGCCCCGGCAGGGCGCGTGCGGCGCCGCTGCCGGGGCCCGGCCCGGGTGCGTCAGGAGTTCTCGTCCGAGTCCGAATCGGAGTCGGAGTCCGACTGCGCGGTGACCTTGCCGGTCGTGGGGTCCACGGAGGCGTTCCACGTCGTGCCGTCGGAGCTCTTGACCTCGACGTGCCAGTACGGGGCCTGGCCGTTGTCACCGGCGTCCCATTCGACGGTCCACGCCGTGCCCGGGTGCGCGGCCACGGCGGCCTTGGCGGCCTGCCCCGCGGTGATCTTGGCCGCGAGCAGCCCCTTGTGCTCGCCGGGGTCCTCGTCGGTGTCCACGTTCTGCCGGGAGACCTTGCCGGTGGCGGCGTCGACCTCCAGCTCGGCGTGGCCCTTGCCGTCCTTGGTGATCACGTCCACGTGCCAGACGTTGCCGTCCCGGTCGAGGGACTCGACCACGCCCGGGTAGTCCTTCAGGGCGGCGGCGAGGGCCTGCTCGGCCGTGACGTCGACCTTGGCGGCGGCGGTCGCGGGGGCGGTTCCCGCCAGGTCGGCGGAGACCGCGGCGGCGGTCGCCGCGGGGCCCGCGACCAGCAGGGCCACGGACGCGGCCGCTGAGACGAACACGTTGCGCTTCATAGGCTGGACCTCCTCAGGCCGGCCCACGGACACAGGGCCGGCAGCGAGCGTTCCCAGCCATTGTGGGGCCGATGGCCGTCCGGGGCGCGGCGAGCCCGTGAGGCCCGCGCTGCCCGGACGGCCCCGGCCTCAGACCTTGCCGCGGTTGTCGCGCAGGTGCTCCGCGACCGGGGTCAGCGAGGCGCGCAGCGCCGCCAGGGCCTCCGGCGGCAGCAGGTCGATGAAGTGCTTGCGGACGGACGCCACGTGGTGCGGGGCGACGCGTCGCATCGTTTCCATGCCCTCGTCCGTGAGCACCGCGTACAGGCCGCGGCGGTCGGACTCGCAGTTCACCCGGCGGACCAGACCGGCCGTCTCCATACGCGTGATCTGGTGCGACAGCCGGCTCTTGGACTGCAGCGTGGCGGTCGCGAGATCGCTCATCCGCATCCGGTGGTCCTGCGACTCCGAGAGGTTCACGAGGATCTCGTAGTCGTTGTTGGTGAGTCCGAAGGGCTGGAGATCCTTTTCCAGCTGGTGCATCAGCAGCCTGCTGACGTCCAGGTGGGTGCGCCAGGCGCACTGCTCGGCGTCGGTCAGCCAGTGGGTCCCCCCGGACGGAGTCTGGGGGAGGGGGGCCGTCTCGGTCTCCATGGTCTCCATGAATGAACTCTACCTAAAAAGTTGAATTGCGTACAAAAATCTCAGGTCAGGCGGTCACAGTCCGAGGCGGCGCTGGAGATCACCCAGCTGTCCCGGCATCCGCGGCACGCCCAGCTGCCCCATCGGCCCCTGACCGGCCCCCGGAACGCCCTGCGCGTTGCCCGTGGCCGCCCCGGCGCCGACCGCGCCGATCGCCTGCTCCGCCATCAGCATCTCCGACGACTGGAGCAGCACCGTCCCCGCACCGACGAACTCGAACTGGTGCTCCTCGCCCGAGCTGCCCCCTATGCCGGTCAGCGAGCGCAGTCCGCCCATGACGCCCGTCATGTAGCCGTGGTCGTAGTGGTGGCACGGCGAGGGGCAGTCCGCCCAGCCCACCAGCGCCTGCGGGTCCACGCGCAGCGGCGGTTCCATGAACACCACCGGTCCGTTGGACGCTGCCACGAACTTCCCGGTTCCGATCAGCGTCAGGAAGCCCGGGACGATCGACTGCTTCAGGGCGAGCGAGGGCTGGTACGCGAGCAGGTTGCCCGAACGGATCGTCAGGTTGCCCTCGTCCAGGTCGTACGAGTTCACGTCGAAGGCCCGGTCGGCCAGCAGCATCTTGCCCGAGCCCTCGGCCACCACCCAGTCACTGGCGTGCAGCGGCGAGTGGAAACTGGTGCGCAGCAGGCGGTCGAAGCGTCCGTTGCCGATGCCGTTGAACTCGATGTGCCCGTAGTACGAGATCATCTTGCCCTTCTGCAGGAACCACTGGCTCCCTTTGAGCTCCACGCAGAAGGTGTACGCGTTCACGTTGTCGTCGGAGGGCAGCGTGTACGGGTCGTAGACCGTCGGGCCGCCCGGTCCGCCGGTCACGGGGCCAAAGTTCACAGCTTCTCCTCGGAGGCCTGTACGTACACCGCGCCCTGGCCGGACAGCTCCAGCTGGAACGCCTCGCCCGAGCCGCGCCCCACCATGTCCCGCCAGCCGAGCGCGGTGGAGAGCTTGTTGCGCACGTCACCGTGGTGGGCGACGTACGCCTGCGGGTCCACGTGGATCGGGCGCTGCGGGGTGATCGGCAGTTCTATGACCCCGCCGTGGGCCATCACGGCGACGGAGCCGTGGCCCTTGAGGGTGGTGGTGAAGAGGCCCTGGCCGGTCACCTGGCCGCGGACCATGCCCATGACCCCGCCCTGGGAGCCCATGAACATCGTGCCCTGCTGGAGGGTGCCGTCGAAGGCGAGCAGCCGGTCGGCCTCGACGTAGAGGGTCTCGCCGGTCAGGTTGATGACCTGGATGTGGTGGCCGCCGTGGCCGAACATCACGGTGCCGCTGCCCTCGACCGCCATCAGCGGGGTCTGCTCGTTCGCCACCCGGCGCCCGATCATGCCCATGACCCCGCCCTGACCGCCCGTCAGGCTCGGGGTGAAGGAGACCTCGCCGCGGTACGCGAGCATGGCGCCGCGCTGGCTGTACATCTTCTGACCCGGGATCACCTGGGCCTCGACCATCTTCGAGTTGATCTCGCGGAACGGCATCAGATGTCGCCCCCGACGGTGTTGCGCTCGCTGGGCTGCACGTAGACCAGGCCCTCGCCCTCGAAGCGGATCTGGAACGCCTCGCCGGAGCCCTCGCCGATGAGTGTGCGGAAGTTCACACCGGACTGGAAGGACTGCTGGAGGTTGCCGGTGTGCGCGACGTACGCGCCGGGGTCGACGGACAGCGGGTACTGGGCGCTCACGCGCAGCACCACGGCCGGTCCGTCGGACATGATCGCGGCCTGGCCCGAGCCCTCGACGGTGGTGGTGAACAGGCCGTTGCCTGACGCCCCGCCGCGCAGGCCGGTGAAGGTGGTGCCGGTGCGCAGACCGGCGTCGGTGCACAGCAGGTTGCTGGACTCGACGTAGAGCTTCTCGCCGCGCAGGTTGACCAGGTTGATCTCGCTCGCACGGTCGGCGAAGAAGCAGGTGCCGTGCCCCTGCACTTCCATCACTGTCATCTGTTCGCCGGTCAGTCGGCGGGTCACCATGCCGCGGAGGCCTTCGCCGCCGCCGGTCATCTTCTTGAAGGCCATCTGCCCGTCGTACGCGACCATGGAGCCGTTCTTCGCTTTCACGGCATCCCCGGTCAGGTCGACGGCCAGCACCTTGCTGCCTTGGAGTCGGAACTGAGCCACGGGAAGACGTTATCGGCAGCGGGCGACCCCGAACAGGGCCTCGTGGCTGATATATGCCACACCCGGGAGATATGGGTGCGACCGCGCGGGGCCCCGGCCGGCCCGCGGAGGCCGTGGCGGGGGAGGGGCCGGGTCAAGATCCCGTAAAGCGGCTGAGACACTGGGAAGGACCCTGGCCTCCACCCCGAAGGTTCCACGTGGACATCAAGACCGCCTCCGCCCTGCACCGCCTGCGCCTCGTCTCCGTTCCGGAGGCGCTGTCGTTCCCGGCCCTGCTGATCTTCGGGACGCTGCTCAGCTGGCTCACCGACATCGACTACCTGAAGATGCCGCTGGGCATGCTGCACGGCATCCTCTTCCTCATCTACTCGGTCTTCCTGCTGGACGTCTGGAACCGGGCCAAGTGGCCCTTCAAGAAGGTCCTGCTGTTCTTCGCCCTCGCGGTGGTGCCCTTCGGCGGGCTGTACGGGGACAAGCTGCTCAAGCGGGAAGAGGCCGACAGCGTCGTCGCGGCCCGCGCGCGCCAGGCGGCCGACGCGTGATCGTCGCGTTCTCGGTGACCCCGCTGGGGGTCGGCGAAGAAGTCGGCGAGTACGTCGCCGACGCGGTCCGGGTGGTCCGCGAGTCCGGGCTGCCGAACCGCACCGATGCGATGTTCACCACCGTGGAAGGCGAGTGGGACGAGGTCATGGACGTGGTCCGGCGCGCGGTGGCGGTCGTCGAGGAGCGGGCGCCGCGCGTCTCCTTCATCTTGAAGGCCGACATCCGCCCCGGGGTCCACGACGGGATCACCTCCAAGGTCGAGACGGTGGAGCGGCACCTCGCCGAGGGCTGAGCCGCCCTCACCGGTCCGCGTTCCACTGGTATGTCCGAAAGCGCCCCCGGCCTGCTGGCCGGGGGCGCTTTCGCATGCCCCGGCTGCCCCGGCCGGCCGGTCGCACACAGTCTTGAGCGATCGCTCAAGTTCCCCTAAGGTGCCGGTTGAGCGATCGCTCAATTCACGGAACGGGGGGTGGCGATGGGCCTGTACGTCGAGACGCGGATCCGGGTCGGCATGGACGAGCTGTGGGAGCGCAGCCAGGATCCGGCGCAGCACCAGCGCTGGGACCTGCGCTTCACCTCCATCGGCTACCTCCCGTGCGCCGAGGGCGAACCCCAACGGTTCCGGTACGCGACCCGCGTGCTTCCGTTCCTCTCCGTCGACGGGACCGGGATCTCCGCCGGAGAACGCCACCGGTCCGACGGCACCCGGGTGTCGGCCCTGCGGTTCGCCTCGGAGCACCCGCTGTCGCTGCTCGCCGAGGGCAGCGGGTACTGGCGCTACGTCCCGGGCCCCGACGGGATCCGCTTCCTCACCGGCTACGACTACCGCCCGCGTTGGGGCCGCTTCGGCGCCCTCGCCGACCGGCTGGTGTTCCGCCCGCTCATGGGCTGGGCCACCGCCTGGTCCTTCGACCGGCTGCGGCTGTGGTGCGAGCGCGGGACCACCCCGGCCCTCGCCCTCGCCCGCGCGATCGGCGAGGGCGCCCTGCGCGTCCTGCTGTCCGTGGCCGCCCTGCTGTACGCGCCGCTGCCGGCCGCCCTGCTCGTCCTGGCCGCCGCCCTACTGCTGCCGCCGCTGCCCGGCACCCCCGCCGCCCGCCGCTGCCTGCGCACCCCGCCCGGCCGCACCCCCGCCCGCGCACCCCGCCTGCTGAGCACCCTGGAGCCGTCGTGACCTCCATCTTCCGGGCCCACATGGGCGCCGCGTTCGATCGTCTGCACCCGCAGATCCAGCGCCGCTTCTCGGTGGGGCTCGCGAGCGGCGAGGGCTGCATCGGCCGCGGCACCATGGAACGGATCTGGCACGGCCCCGCTTACGTGAAGCCCTTCCTCCGGCTCGGCGGCGTACGGAACATCCTGGTGCCGCACGAGGGACGGAACGTCCCCTTCGTCATCGAGAACCTCCCCTACCTCGACTCCTTCGGGCGCGAGACCGTCACCTTCGTACGGACCTTCCAGCTGCCCGGCGGAGCCCACCGCTTCGACGCCACGATGGTCCACAGCCCCGAACGCGACTGCGTCCTGGACTACCTGGGCACGCACCAGCACCTCGCCAGCGACCTCCACATGAGCGCCGAGCCCGACGGCTCGCTGCTCATCCGCTCCGGCGAACACCGCTTCCGCGAGGGCCCCCTCGACGTCCGCGTCCCCGACCTCATCGGCGGCGAGGCCGAGGTCCGCGAGTCCTTCGACGAGGCCACCGGCCGGTTCCGGATCCGGGTACGGGTGGTCAACCGCCGCTTCGGACCGCTCTTCGGCTACGAGGGCACCTTCACCGCGCAGTACGTCGACGCCCGCGACCGATGGGCGAGCGGGCTCTGCGGCGACCTGCGCCCGGTCCGCGAGGAGGTCCGGGCATGAGCGCCGCCACCAAGGAGAAGCTGCTCGAAGGGGCCCTGCGCACCGTGGCCGAGCAGGGCATCGCCAAGGCCTCCGCCCGCACCGTCGCGGCCACCGCCGGGGTGGGGCAGGGCCTGATCTTCTACCACTTCGGCTCCGTGGACGAACTGCTCGCCGCGGCCTGCCGGTACGGCGCCGAGCAGCGGGTGGCCCGCTACCGCGACCGGCTCGCCGCCCTGGGCAGCCTCGCCGAACTGCTGGAGTTCGCCCGCGCCATGCACGAGGAGGAGCGGGCCGCCGGAAACGTCGCCCTGCTCGGGCAGCTGCTGGCCGCCGGGCAGACCTCGCCCGTCCTGGCCGCCGCCACCGCCGACGGGCTCGGGCTGTGGATCGAGGAGCTGGAGAAGGTCCTCACCCGGCTGCTGTCGGCGACCCCGCTGGAGGGGTACGCCGACCCGGCCGGGCTGGCCCGGGCCACGGCCGCCTCGTTCATCGGCATCGAGCTGTACGAAGGGGTGGACCCGGGGGGCGCCGGCAGCGCGCTCGCCGCGCTGGAACAGCTCGCCGGGCTGGCCGCCGTGCTGGAAGGCCTCGGCTCCCTGAGCCAGCGCGTGGTGCGGCACGGCCTGCGGCGCGGCACCCGCTGACCCGGGGGTGCCTGGCCGATCAGGTCGGGCCCGCGGTGGCCGGCACCGCTCCCTGATCCGGCCTCACCGACAGGGCGTCCGCTGGCCGCGCCGCCCCCGCCGGCCGCACGCGTCACCCGTACGGCCCTGTGGCCCGGACCTGAGGAAGGACCGCCCGGTCGGCCGATCCCCGTTCGACACGACCGAGTTCGTCACCTTTCGTGGGGGTACAGGCCTCGGGATCGAGCACCGGGAGGGACCGTGGCGCCGGAAGGCTTCGACTACGAGACGCACAGCCGCCTCGCCGGTCCGTTCGCGCAGCCGGCTCCCGGCCCCGACGGCGTCCACCGGGTGGAGTACCGCTCCCTGCTCTCGCGCGAGGAGGTCCGCACCCGAATACGGGCGATCGCCCTCATGACGCTCGCCCCGGTGGCCGCGGCCGGACTGCTGCTCTACCTGGTCTGGCCCACCCACTGGACCGTCCGGGAGGGCGCCGCCCGCTGGCTGATCGTCTGCGATGCCATGATGCTCTGCTCCATCGCGTTGATCATGCTGTTCACGCTGGTCAACGTGGTGTCGATCGCCCACGCCACGATGGCCGCCTGCGACCCCGTCCCCGTACCGCCCGAGCCCGGCACCCGCGTCGCGTTCCTGACGACCTACGTCCCCGGCAAGGAGCCCCTCGCCATGGTGCGGGCCACCCTCCGGGGCGCGCGGCGCGTCCGCCACGACGGGTCGCTGGACGTATGGCTGCTGGACGAGGGCGACGACCCCGAGGCCCGGGCGCTGTGCGCGAAGCTCGGCGTACGGCACTTCACCCGCAAGGGGGTGCCCGAGTGGAACACGGCGAAGGGCTCCCACCGGGCGAAGACCAAGCACGGCAACTACAACGCCTGGCTGGAGCGGCACGGCGACGACTACGAGTTCTTCGCCTCCGTCGACACCGACCACGTCCCGCTCCCGAACTACCTGGAGCGGATGCTCGGATTCTTCCGCGACCCCGACGTCGCCTTCGTCGTCGGCCCGCAGGTCTACGGCAACTACACGGAGGCCGTCACCAAGGCCGCCGAGTCCCAGCAGTACCTCTTCCACGCCCTGATCCAGCGCGCCGGCAACCGGTACGGCGCCCCCATGTTCGTCGGCACCAACAACACCGTACGGATCGGCGCCCTGCGGCAGATCGGCGGACTCTACGATTCCATCACCGAGGACATGGCCACCGGCTTCGAACTCCACCGCCGCAGGAACCCGGCCACGGGCCGGTTCTGGCGTTCCGTCTACACCCCCGACGTGCTGGCCGTCGGCGAGGGCCCCGCCTCCTGGACCGACCTCTTCACCCAGCAGCTGCGCTGGTCCAGGGGCACCTACGAGACCCTGTTCAAGCAGTACCGCAAGGGCCTCTTCACGATGCCCGCCGGGCGCCGGCTCAACTACACGCTGATGCTCGTCTACTACCCGATGACCGCCGTGAACTGGCTGCTCGGCGTCCTCAGCTGCGCCCTCTTCCTGTGGTTCGGCGCCTCCGGCACCCAGGTCTCCTCCAAGGTCTGGCTGATGCTCTACGCCGACGCGGCCGCCCTCCAGGTGGGCCTCTACCTGTGGAACCGCCGCCACAACGTCTCGCCCCACGAACCGGCCGGCTCCGGCGGTGTCGCGGGCATGGCCCTGTCCGCGGTCTGCGCGCCCGTCTACCTCAGGTCGCTCGGCTCGGCGCTGCTGCGCACCGAGGGCCGTTTCGTCGTCACCCCCAAGGGCGGTGACGCCAGCCCCGACCGGCTGATGACCTTCCGCATCCACCTCTTCTGGGCCGCCGTCCTCATCGTCTCGCTGCTGGCGTCCGTCCGCTTCGACCACACGCACGTCGCCATGCGCGTCTGGGCGGTGCTGGCCCTGGCCATCGCGCTCGCCCCGGTCGCCGTGTGGTGCCTGACGCGCGGCCGGGCGGGATCCGGGGGCGGGGCGAACGGGGGCTCCGAGCCGGGTGAGGAGCCGGCGTACGTGCGGGCGACAGGAGGGAACTGAGCATGGACTACCGGCCGTCGAAGAAGTTCAAGAAGACCGCCCTGGGCGCCGGCGCCGTGCTGGTGCTGGTCGCGCTCAACGCACCCGCCGCGATCTCCTTCGCCGAGGACAAGTACCACGCATACAAGATCGGGCAGACCAGTTACCGGATCCAGTACGGGTCGTGGGGCCTCATCGGGCTCCCCGAGGAGTACCGGATCAACGCCATGCACGCGGCCCTGCTGCACACGGGCAAGGTGCTGCTGATCGCCGGCAGCGGCAACGACCAGAAGAACTTCGACAAGGGCACCTTCGACACCGTCCTGTGGGACCCGAAGGACGACAGCTTCAAGAAGATCCCGACACCGGAGGACTTCTTCTGCGCCGGGCACAGCCAGCTGCCCGACGGGCGGCTGTTGGTGGCCGGCGGCACCGCCCGGTACGAGGTCCTCCGCGGGAAGGTCACCCGGGCGGGCGGGCGGATGCGGGTCAAGAACGAGAACCCCGACAAGGCCGTCAAGCTGCGCAAGGGCACCCGGTTCCGCTCTCCGTCCGGGGTGGAGTACGAGGCGAAGTTCGACGTGGTCGTGCCGAAGGCCAGGAAGGACTTCGAGATCACCTACGGGCGCGGCGGGCAGGTCATGCCGTGGCGGACCACCGTGGTCGCCGCCGAGTCGCGGGTCTTCGTGGAGGCGGTGAAACCCGGCGCCGAGGGGCTGACGACGGAGGCCGCGCAGTACGAGGTGGTTGGGCTGACCGGCAAGGACGCCGACAACGTCTACGGGCTCGCGGAACGGCTGAGCGCCGACAAGCAGGACTTCCAGGGCATCAAGTCGGCGTACGAGTTCGACCCGGTGGCGGAGAAGTACCTGCGCGTCGACCCGATGAGCGACGCCCGCTGGTACCCGACGCTCGTGACCCTGGAGGACGGGCGGGTGCTCGCGGTCTCCGGGCTCAACGACGTGGGCGACGTGGTGCCCGGCGACAACGAGTACTACGACCCGCGGACGAAGAAGTGGTCCAAGGCCCCCTTCCACTACTTCCCGACCTATCCCGCGCTCTTCCTCATGCAGGGCGGCAAGCTCCTCTACACCGGCTCCAACGCGGGCTACGGCCCGAAGACCAAGGGGCGCGAGCCGGGCGTGTGGGACCTTGCGACCAACGAGTTCAAGAAGGTGGGCGGGCTCGCGGAGCCGGACCGGCTGGAGACTTCCGCCTCGCTCCTGCTGCCGCCCGCCCAGGACCAGAAGGTGATGGTCCTCGGCGGTGGCGGGGTCGGCGAGTCCAAGCTCTCGTCCAGCCGGACCGCGATCGTGGACCTGAAGGAGGAGAACCCGGTCTTCCGGTCCTCGGCGCGGCTGCCGCGCGCCACCCGCTACCTGAGCAGCGTGCTGTTGCCGGACGACTCGGTCTTCACCACGGGCGGCTCCGCCGACTACCGCGGCCGCAGCGCCAGCGACATCCACAAGGCGCAGTTCTACTACCCGCGCACCGACTCCTTCGCGGCCGCCGCCGATCCGACCGTGGGCCGCAACTACCACTCCGAGGCGCTGCTGCTGCCGGACGGGCGGGTGGCGACCTTCGGCTCGGACCCGCTCTTCGCCGACAAGGACAACACCAGGCTCGGCAAGTTCGAGCACCGGCTGGAGGTGTACTCGCCCCCGTACCTCTACCGCGGCGCGGACCGGCGGCCCGTCCTCGGCGAGGGGCCCGAGGAGTTCGACGCGAAGGGGCGGGCCACCTTCGCCGCCGCGCACCCGGAGCGGATCGAGCGGGCCCGACTGATGCGGCCGAGCGCGGTCACGCACACCACGGACGTGGAACAGCGCTCGATCGAACTCGGGCTGACCAGGACGGACGACTCGGTCACGGTCGAGGTGCCGCAGGACCCGACGCTGGTGCCGCCCGGCTGGTACATGCTGTTCGTGACCGACGCCGACGGGACGCCCTCGGTGGCGAAGTGGCTCCAGGTCAAGGCCCCGCAGCCGGCGGCCCCGTAGGGGTCCGGCCGGTCGGGTCGGGCGGGGCCGTGGTGCACTCCCCGGTCATTGCCTGGCGCGGCGGGCCAGGCCCAGGGCGTAGTCAGGCCACCAGGTGCCGGCCGACGGGCCGCCGCGGCAGGTCCCGTCGGACTCGCCGGGCCGCTTGACCCAGAGGTACGCGTCCACGAGCGGGTCGCCCGTCCGGTCGGTCGGCGGTGCCCCGAGGGCGCGGCCCGGCGGATTGCACCAGGCCTGGGAGCGGTTGCCGGGCAGCGGCCCGTCGCCGTTGCGGCTGGTGTCGATGACGAAGTGCTTGCCGCTGGTGCCCTGGGAGATCTTGGCGCCGTAGGCCCGGGCGGCCGCGTCGGGCTGGAAGTTGGAGACGTTGAGGGCGAAGCCGTCGGCCCGGGCGAGGCCCGCCTTGAAGAGGGGGTCGACCAGGTCCATGGGGTTGGGGATCCAGGCCGGGTTGCCGGCGTCCAGATAGACCTTGGTGTTGGGGTTCTTCTTCAGCCGGTCGACGGCCTCAGAGAGCAGCTGGTAGCGCTCGGCGTGGTGCTCGGGTCGGGTGCAGCCGTCGATGATGTGCGCGATGGCGTCCGGCTCCAGGACGACGACGGCCTTGGTGTCCTCGATGTTGTCGGCGAAGGCGCCGATCCAACTGCGGTAGGCCCGGGCGTCGGGGGCGCCGCCGGCCGAGTGCTGACCGCAGTCCCGGTAGGGGATGTTGTACGCGGCGAGCAGCAGGGTCCGCCCGGTGGCCCGGGCTCCCGCCCTGGCCCGGCGGATCTCGGGGCCGGGGTCGTCGCCGGGTCCCCACAGGGTGAGCGGCCGGTCCGCGATCCTGCGCAACACCTGGGCGTCGCTGTTGCGGCCCGCCGCCTCCCAGGCCGCGACCTGCCGGGCGGCGTCGCTGTGCGGGTCCACCCAGAACGGGGACTCCTCGGCCGCGACGATGGGGGAGGGCGCCGCGGGCGTGGCGGCGGGGGTCCCCGGCTCGGGCGCGGGCTCGCCGCCGCAGGCGGGGGCCGCGGCGAGGAGCGCGAGGAGGCCGAGGACGGGGGCGGTGGTGCGAAAACGCGGCCTGCGAGCGGCGGGGGGCATCCGGCTTCCTCGGGACGAAGGGTCGGGCAGCGGAGCGAGATACCGGCACATGTTGACATGTCGGACAGTTGGCATGGCTGTGCGACACCGGGCGGCAGGGCCGAGCGGGCCGGGCCGGCCGGGATCAGGGGGTGGGGGCGCCCGTGGTGAGCGCGATCGCCAGCGGGGTGCGCTCGTAGCGGACCTGGCGGCCGTGGCGCGAGGAGATGAGCAGCCCCGCCGCCCGCAGGACCCCCAGGTGGGCCGAGACCGTGGAGGGGGCGAGGGCGAGCCGGTGGGCCAGCGCCGTGGTGGAGGCCGGTTCCTCCAGCGCGCACAGCACCTCGGCCCGGGCTCGGCCCAGCAGCTGGGCGAGCACGTCCGGGGTGTTCTCCTGGGCCGGGGTCCACAGGCCGCCGATGCCGCGGGCCGGGTAGACGATGGTGGGCTGCCAGGGCGGGTCGAAGCCGCCCGCGATCCCCGGCCAGATGAAGGCGCTCGGCATCAGGAGCAGTCCCCGGCCGCCCAGGACGCGCTCGTGGTGACTGGTGGGCCGGTCGATGGTCAGGGTGAGGGAGGCGGCGTCCCAAGCCAGGCTCGGGTGCAGCCCGTCGAAGAGGGACTGGAGACCGCCGGCGGCGAGGCGGCGCGAGTGGAAAAGGACGTCCGCCTCCAGCAGGGCCCGCAGCCGCGGCCAGTGCGGCTCGATCAGCACGCTCCAGGCCCGTTCCATCAGATCGGCCAGGTCCCGCACGGCCCGGGCCGGATCGGCCAGCAGGGACCGGCCCAGGTCGCTGTCGAGGGCGCCGGGCGTACTGGCCAGCGACTTGCGGATGTCCTCGCGCGCCACGGCCGGATCCGCCCCGCGGATCAGCGCGATCTCCTCCCCGAAGGAGACCCCGGGTCCGCTGGGCGGCGGGCCGATGAAGTCCGCACTGTGTCCGCGGTGCGGCATCAGCAGCCACAGCGGCCGCAGGTCCAGCCCGGCGGCGGCGGCGCGGATCTGCCGCAGCCAGGGCAGGTGGTAGCCCTGCCGTTCCGCGAGCTTCAGGGTGCGGACCGCCTCCTGCGTCTCCCACGCGGGCGAGAGCGCGAAGCGGCACCGCAGCAGGTCCTCGTGCCCGAAATAGTGGTGCAACCCCATCCCGGCGCTCCCTCCCCTTCCTCGTCCCGCGCGATGTCGATGACGCCGACGATGGTGCCGACGACGTGAAGACTCTGCCCCACCATTCGGCCCCAGCCGAATCTCTGGGGCGCCGGCCCCGGGCCCGGGAGGCTGGGCCCATGCCAGCCGATACCCAGGCGCCCGGGCGGTCCGCACCGCCACCGGGCTACCGCTCCGTGTTCCGGGTCCGTGAGTTCCGGACCGTCTTCGCCGCCCACCTGCTGTCCGTGTTCGGCGTGGTCGTCGCCGAGATCTCGCTGTCCGTCCTCGTCTACCGCACCACCGGCTCGCCCCTGATGAGCGCGCTGACCTTCGCCGTCGGCTTCCTCCCGTACGCCCTCGGCGGCACCCTGCTCGCCGGGATCGCCGACCGCCGTCCTGCCCGCCGGGTGCTCGTCGCCTGCGACCTCGTCTGCGCGTTCTGCGCGGCCGCCATGGTGGCGCCGGGCACGCCCGTCGCCGTGCTCCTCGTACTGCGCTGCGCGATGGCCTTCGTGGCGCCGCTGTTCCAGGGCACGCGCAACGCCTCCCTCGCCGACGTCCTCGGCACCGGCGACGCCTTCGTCCTGGGCCGCTCGCTGCTGCGCATGGTGGCCCAGAGCGCCCAGCTCATCGGCTTCGGCCTCGGCGGGCTGCTGCTCACCGTGCTCGCGCCGCGCGCGGCCATCGGCCTCACCGCCGCCGGCTTCCTCGGCTCCGCACTGCTGCTGCGGCTGGGCACGCGCAGCCGCCCCGCCCGCAGCGGCGCCCGCACCTCCCCGCTCGCCGGACTGCGCGCCGTCCTCGGCCGGCGCCGGCTGCGTGCGCTGATGCTGTTGTTCTGGCTGCCGCCCGTCTTCCTCGTCGCCCCGGAGGCGCTGCTCGCCCCGTACGCGGACGGCATCGGCGTCGGCACCGCCGCTCTCGGCCTGATGATGTGCGCCCTGCCCGTCGGCACCATCGCCGGGGAGCTCTGGGCCGGCTCGGCCCTCACCGCCCGGACGCGGTCGCGGATCGTGGTGCCGCTCGCGGCCGCCGGGCTGCTGCCGCTCCTGCTCTTCGCCGTCCGGCCGGGCCTGCCCGTGGTCCTCGCCGCCCTGCTGCTCGCCGGGCTGGCCCACGCCCACACCCTCGGGCTGGACCAGTGGTACGTCGAAGCCGTACCCGACGAGCTGCGCGGCCGGGCGATGACGCTGCTCAGCACCGGTCTGATGACCCTCCAGGGGGTCGGCATGGCCCTGGCCGGCCTCGCCGCCGAATTCCGCCCGGTGCACGAGGTCGTCACCGGCGCCGGGGTCCTCGGCACGGGGGTCGTGCTGCTGCTCCTGGCCGAACTCCGGGCGGCCGCCCGGCAGGAGGAACGACTGAGGGATGAGACGGCCCCCGCGGTGAAGTGACCTCCCGGTAGGGTCGGACGCGTGCCCAAGCCGCTCAGCCTTCCCTTCGACCCCATCGCCCGCGCCGACGAGCTCTGGCAGCAGCGCTGGGGGCCCGTGCCCTCGATGGCCGCGATCACCTCGATCATGCGCGCGCACCAGATCCTGCTCGGTGAGGTCGACGCGGTCGTCAAGCCGTACGGGCTGACCTTCGCCCGCTACGAGGCACTGGTGCTGCTCACCTTCTCCAAGGCCGGCGAACTGCCGATGTCCAAGATCGGCGAGAGGCTGATGGTCCACCCGACCTCGGTGACCAACACCGTGGACCGGCTGGTGAGGTCCGGACTGGTCGCCAAGCGGCCCAACCCGAACGACGGCCGCGGCACCCTCGCCTCCATCACGGAGAAGGGCCGCGAGGTCGTCGAAGCCGCCACGAAGGACCTGATGGCCGTCGACTTCGGCCTGGGCGCCTACGACGCCGAGGAGTGCGGGGAGATCTTCGCGCTGCTGCGCCCGCTGCGGGTGGCCGCGGCGGACTTCCAGGAGTAGCCGGGGCCGGCGGCCGGGGCCCGGGGCCGCGTCAAGATCGAGCAAAACGGACGGCTAGGCTCGTCGGCATGAAACGAAGCGTGCTGACCCGCTACCGCGCCATGGCCTACGTGACCGCGGTCATGCTCCTGATCCTCTGTGCCTGCATGGTGGCGAAGTACGGCTTCGACACCGGCGCCGACCTGACCTTCGTGGTCTCGCAGGCCCACGGTGTGCTCTTCATGATCTATCTGGTCTTCGCCTTCGACCTGAGCTCCAAGGCCAGGTGGCCCTTCGGCAAGATGCTCTGGGTCATGCTCAGCGGAACGATTCCGTTGGCCGCCTTCTTCGTCGAGCGCACGGTCCGCGCCGAGGTCGAGCCGCTGGTCAACGACTCGGTCGCGACCGCCAAGGCCTGATCGCCGCTCCGTACGAGGCGAGCGTCACCCACCCCCGGGGCGAGTCCCCGGGGGTTTGCCATCGACATTTACTAGGACGTCCTAGTAAATTCGTGGGTATGGACGCTGACGCCATCGAGGAAGGCCGCCGTCGCTGGCAGGCCCGCTATGACAAGGCCCGCAAGCGCGAGGCAGACTTCACCACGCTCTCCGGCGACGAGGTCGAGCCGGTCTACGGACCCCGGCCCGGCGACGCGTACGAGGGCTTCGAGCGCATCGGGTGGCCGGGCGAGTACCCGTACACCCGCGGGCTCCACGCCACCGGCTACCGCGGGCGGACCTGGACCATCCGGCAGTTCGCCGGGTTCGGGAACGCCGAGCAGACCAACGAGCGCTACAAGATGATCCTCGCCGCCGGCGGCGGCGGGCTCTCGGTCGCGTTCGACATGCCGACCCTCATGGGGCGCGACTCCGACGACCCCCGCTCCCTGGGCGAGGTGGGGCACTGCGGGGTCGCCATCGACTCCGCCGCCGACATGGAGGTCCTGTTCAAGGACATCCCGCTCGGCGACGTCACGACCTCGATGACGATCTCCGGCCCGGCCGTCCCCGCCTTCTGCATGTACCTGGTCGCCGCCGAGCGGCAGGGCGTGGACCCCGCCGTCCTCAACGGCACGCTCCAGACCGACATCTTCAAGGAGTACATCGCCCAGAAGGAGTGGCTCTTCGAACCGGAGCCGCACCTGCGCCTCATCGGCGACCTCATGGAGTACTGCACGAAGGGCATCCCGGCCTACAAGCCGCTGTCCGTCTCCGGCTACCACATCCGTGAGGCCGGGGCCACGGCCGCGCAGGAGCTCGCGTACACCCTCGCCGACGGCTTCGGCTACGTCGAGCTGGGCCTCTCGCGCGGGATGGACGTCGACGCCTTCGCGCCCGGCCTCTCCTTCTTCTTCGACGCGCACCTCGACTTCTTCGAGGAGATCGCCAAGTTCCGCGCCGCACGCCGGATCTGGGCCCGCTGGATGAAGGAGGTCTACGGGGCGAAGAGCGAGAAGTCCATGTGGCTGCGCTTCCACACCCAGACCGCCGGTGTCTCGCTGACCGCGCAGCAGCCGTACAACAACGTCGTGCGCACCGCCGTGGAGGCCCTCGCGGCCGTGCTCGGCGGCACGAACTCGCTGCACACCAACGCCCTCGACGAGACCCTCGCCCTGCCGAGCGAGCAGGCGGCCGAGATCGCCCTGCGCACGCAGCAGGTGCTGATGGAGGAGACCGGCGTCGCCAACGTGGCGGACCCGCTGGGCGGCTCCTGGTTCGTGGAGCAGCTCACCGACCGCATCGAGGCCGAGGCCGAGAAGATCTTCGAGCAGATCAAGGAGCGCGGCCTGCGCGCCCACCCCGACGGGCAGCACCCGATCGGGCCGATCACCTCGGGCATCCTGCGCGGCATCGAGGACGGCTGGTTCACCGGGGAGATCGCCGAGTCGGCGTTCCAGTACCAGCGGTCGCTGGAGAAGGGCGACAAGCGCGTCGTCGGCGTCAACGTGCACCACGGGTCGGTCACCGGGGACCTGGAGATCCTCCGGGTCAGCCACGAGGTGGAGACCGTCCAGGTGCGGGAGCTGGCGGCCCGCAAGGCCCGCCGCGACGACGCCAAGGTCGACGCGGCGCTCAAGGCGATGCTGGACGCCGCCCGGGACGGGTCGAACATGATCCCGGCCATGCTGGACGCGGTGCGGGCCGAGGCCACGATGGGCGAGATCTGCAACGTCCTGCGCGACGAGTGGGGCACCTACACCGAGCCCCCGGGCTTCTAGGCCCTGGGCCCCAGTCCCGCAGACCCGTAGGCCAGCAGGCCCGCAGCGGCCGGTCGTGCCCCCGTACGGTGGGGGCATGACCGGCCTTCCTGTGCCCGTACGGGGCGTGAGCGCGCGCGTGGTGATGAACAAGGGCGGCTGCGGCGGCCACTACGCCCACGTCGTCGCCGACTTCGAGCCGCCGGGGCCGGCCGGGACGGAGATCCTGAACCTGGCGCGGGAGGACCGGCTGCCCGCCGAGTTCCTGGCGGCGGTGCGGGACGGCATCGAGCTGGGGCTGGACGAGGTCGAGGCCGCGGTCCTGATCACCGACGGCGGCGTCTACTGGCCGGACGCCCGCGACATCGGGTACCGCACGGCCGGGGCCCAAGCAGCCCGGGGCGCGCTCGTCGCGGCCGGTCTGCGGCCCGAGGAGGAGGCCGACGCGCTGCGCTGGGCGAGCTGGCCGGGCCGTCGGCGGCCCTGGCCGGGGGAGAACCCGCGGGCCGCGGCGCTGGCGGAGCAGGTCCTGGAATCCCGGCGCCGCTCGGGGGCGCGGACCTTCTGACGGCGCGGCGGCGGCGGGCGGCCGGGCGGGCTCGGGCGGCGGCCCGGGCTCAGGCGACGGCCGGGCCGCGCAGGCCGTGCATCAGGAGGGCCGTGAAGGTGGCCACCCAGAGCTCGTCCACCGGTTCGGAGCTCACCAGGGCGCGGTGCACCACCGTGCCCGCGATCACGTCGAAGATCAGGTCCGTGGTGCGGCCCGTGAGGGTCTCGTCCTCCTCGTACGGGAGTTCGCCGCGGGCCTGGGCCCGTTCGCGACCCAGTACGACGAGACGTTTCTGCCGGTCGACGATCGCCGACCGGATCCGGTCGCGCAGGGCCTTGTCCCGGGTGGACTCGGCGACGACCGCCATCAGGGCGGTACGGGCCTCCGGGCGCCGCAGCAGCTCCGCGAACTGCAGCACCACGTTTTCGATGTCCGCTTCGAGGGAGCCCCGGTCCGGGAGTTCGAGCGCGTCGAAGAGCTCCGCGACCGCGTCCACGACCAACTCGTTCTTGCCCGCCCAGCGCCGGTAGAGGGTGGTCTTGGCGACCCCCGCGCGGGCGGACACGTCCCCCATCGTCAGCTTCGACCAGCCCAGCTCGACGAGCGCGTCCCGGGTCGCGGCGAGGATCGCGGCGTCCGCTGCGGCACTGCGGGGACGACCGGTGCGGCCGGGGCTGGGGTTGCGCATGGCCGAGACCATACCCGCCGGTAGGCAAAAGGGCCGCTGTGGTTCAGATCACGGGGCCGGAAGGGGCGCGGGGAGCCGTCGGGGGAGTTACGCTACGGCTCGTAGCGTAAGAGCGACAACCACGCGAAGAGCTACTGGCGCCAGGTGGGGACCCGGCGCCGTTCAACATCACGATCGCGACGGTACGGCGGCACGGCCAATTCACGCGATCTTTTTCGTCGGCGCGCGCACACGGGGGAGGATGTACGCATGCAGCCCAGAAACATGTCCATGAGCGGCGTCGTCGACCTCGCCGCGGTGAAGGCGGCCGGTGAGGCCAAGGCCAAGGCCGAGCAGGCCCGCGCCGAAGCGGCGAGCCGGGCCGCCGAGTCCGGCGGGGCGGGTCCGTCCGCCGGTGCCGTGCCGCCGTCGGCGCTCGTCATCGACGTAGACGAGGCCGGTTTTGAACGCGATGTGCTCCAGCTCTCCGCAGAAGTTCCGGTCGTCCTGGACTTCTGGGCCGAGTGGTGCCAGCCGTGCAAGCAGCTCAGTCCGCTGCTGGAGCGCCTGATCACCGAGGCCAACGGTCGCCTCGTGCTCGCCAAGATCGACGTCGACGCCAACCAAATGCTCATGCAGCAGTTCCAGATCCAGGGCATCCCGGCCGTCTTCGCCGTGGTCGCCGGTCAGGTCCTGCCGCTGTTCCAGGGCGTGGTTCCGGAGCAGCAGATCCGCGAGACCTTCGCCCAGCTGGTCCAGGTCGCCGAGGACCGCTTCGGGATCATCGGCATCGAGGTGGACCCGGATGCGGAGGGGGCCGCCGCGGCCGCCCCGGACGCGGGCGAGATCCCGGCCGGCCCGCACGACGCCCTGCTGGAGGCGGCCGTCGTCGCGCTCGACGCCGGTGACCTCGGCGGCGCGGTCCAGGCGTACAAGAACGTGCTCGCGGACGACCCGGGCAACACCGAGGCCAAGCTGGGCCTGGCCCAGGCCGAGCTCCTCGCCCGGGTCCAGCACATGAACCCGCAGGCGGTGCGGACCGCGGCGGCCGAGAACCCGCGCGACCCGGCGGCGCAGATCGCCGCTGCCGACCTCGACCTGGTCGGCGGCCACGTGGAGGACGCCTTCGGGCGCCTGGTGGACACCGTCCGCGTCACGTTCGGTGAGGACCGGGACACCGTACGACTGCGGCTGCTGGAGCTGTTCGAGGTCATCGGCGCGGACGACCCGCGGGTCTCCGCGGCGCGTACGGCGCTCGCGCGGGTGCTCTTCTAGGCCGCGTCCGGACCGGCTCAGCGGCCGTTCCGGGGTCGCTCCGGGGCCGCCCGCCGCGCGCCGCCCGTACCTCGCCGGGCCACCGGCGATTTGTTGACACGTAGATAAACAGCGGCCGCGCTTTGCCAAAACTTGGCAATCGCGGCCGCTGTTACTCGCAGTAAGCCGAACCCCGTGAACTGTCCGGTGTGTTCGTCATTCGCCCGTTCTGTCGTGGCCCTGGGTGACACCCTGTGTTGCTGCCCGACGGCGGCGGGTCGCACCTAGGTTATCTGGCCGTTACCCGCCAGTAACGAACCCCCTTGTGCCCCGGCCTGGAATGGACCACGATCGGCGACGCTCGGTCCTTCCCGCAGAGCCGCTCACTCGGAGCCGCGGTGGAGGGTCCCCACCGAGTCGGCCTGTGGCAGTGGCACCGGCCGTGGGACAGGGGGGTCTCTGCCACACCGGCGGGGCCTGTCCTCCAGGTTGCGCGAACGCGTGGCCCAGTGGTTGTCGCTCGGGGGTGATCGCCGGTGTATCGGACGTGGCACAGCCGCGGCCCGGCCGCCTGCGCTCCTTCCCGAGGACGTAGCACTTCTCCCATCCCAGGACGGGCACGGCCCGGACCGGAGATGTACGTCCGAGAAGGAGGAACGAAATGAGTTCTCAGGTTCGTGGCGGGACCAGATGGAAGCGCTTCGCGCTCGTCATGGTGCCGAGCATCGCGGCCACGGCCGCGGTCGGTGTGGGTCTGGCGCAGGGCGCCCTCGCGGCGTCGTTCAGCGTCTCCGGCCAGGACTTCAAGGTCTCGGCCGACAAGCTCGACGGTGAAAACCTGATCCAGTACGGCGGCATCGCCAAGGGTCACGACCTGAAGACGGGCAAGGAGGTCGACCACCCGGTCACCATCTCCGGCTTCAGCAACGCCAAGATCACCAACATGTGCCAGTCCCTGGTCACCCCGACTCCGCTGGGCCCGATCACGCTCCAGCTGAAGACCGGTCACAAGGGCACGCCGGCCGAGGCGTCCAACATCTACCTGGATGTGGCCGAGCTCGACACCGACGCCGAGTTCACCAACCTGGACATCGGTGTCGCGGTCGGCGACTCGAGCCACAAGACCAAGCCGCAGGCCGGTACGGTCTCCAGCCCGTACGCGTTCTCGCAGCGCGCCGACCGGGCCGTCCTGACGAACGTGAAGCAGAAGGCGTGGGCGACCACGGCGGGCACCTTCAAGCTGCCCAACCTGAAGCTGCGCCTGATGGGCGGCGACCAGCCGTGCTACCAGGACGTCAAGGACTGATACGTCCCGGTGACTGACTGACTGACTGACCGGACGGGCGGGTGGTGACAGCCGTTGCCCCCGCCCGTTCGGGCTCCACAGAGTTCTCAAGTACCACCGTTTCCAGGGAGCTGTTGTCCATGAACCCCCAGGCCCCGGTTTACGTTCGCGCAGAAGACGACGCCTGGCTCACCGTGGTGTACTACCACTTCCATGCCTGGCGCGGCCGCCGTCCCTTCTGGGCCGGGCTGTTCACGCTCCTCGGCGGCTTCCCGATCGCCTACTTCCCTTACGCGGACCTCCGGCTGGGCAACGTCAGTCTCGCGATGGCCACCACGGGCGGCGCGGGCGCGCTGATTATCGGTGTACTGCTCATCACGCTCGGTCTGGCCCTCTGGTTCCAGGAAGCCATCCGCGTCTTCGCCGGCGTGGCCGCGATCCTGCTCGCCCTGGTCTCGATCCCGGTGTCCAACCTCGGTGGCTTCTTCGTCGGCTTCGCCTTCTCCATGGTCGGCGGCGCCCTCGCCCTGGCCTGGGCGCCGGGGAAGCCGGTGGAGGAGGGCGAGCAGCCGGCGGGCGAGCAGCAGCCGGGCGTCGTAGGCCTGAGCAAGGCGGACGCGATGGCGGACATGGGCGCCCAGGGATCCCAGGGTGTTCCCGGTCCCCGTACGACGGAAACGGCACACGCGAGCGAGACGACTGCCCACGCCGATGGCGGGAGGAACAGTGCGGGGTGACGAGACGCAGCGGGGCGTGGTCCCAGGCGCAGAGTCCCGTGTAGTGAAGGGGCCGCGCCACGCGGCGCCCAGGAAGTCGCTGCTGAACAAGATCCAGATACCCGTCGGCAAGACGATGGCGCTCGCGGCGATGCCGACGGCCGTGTTCGTCGGGATGGGCATGGCGCCGAAGTTGGCCGTGGCCGACGACAAGGAGATCCCCTTCGCGCCCGGGCCGTGTGTGACGCGGTCCGACGAACCTGCGGAGACCGAGTCGAAGTCCCCGTCGCCCACGCCCACGCCCTCGACGACGCCTTCGGCGAGCACGTCGCCCAGCGCGACGCCCTCTCCGTCCGCGTCGGCATCGGCGTCCGTGAAGGAGAAGGCGAAGCCGAGCACGTCTCCGTCGGCGGCCAAGCCTCCGGTGACGAACGAGAAGGCCCCGGCCCCGGCCACCACGCCGGCTCCGGACCCGACCAAGGCCACGAACCCGCTGGACCCGCTGGGCGTCGGCGACGCGCTCAAGGACCTCGTCGACGAACTCGGCAGGCCCCTCAAGGACGCGACGGCGAAGGCGACCCCGACGCCCGCGCCCACCCCGTCGGGCGCCGCCACGACGGCCCCGGCCCCTGACCCGTCCGCGGACGCGATCCGCGAAGCGGCGAAGAAGGCCGGTGTCGACGTCAAGGAGCTGTCCGAGGAGGTCAAGAAGACCGAGAAGGACCCCAAGAACGAGACGGGCGAGGACAAGGCCAAGGACGACGCCGCGGACAAGGCCAAGGACGACAAGTCCAAAGCCGAGGACGAGGAGAAGTCCGAGGACGAGGACAAGGACAAGGCCAAGGACGAGGAGACGAAGGACCCGGACGGGAAGCAGCCCTTCCCGTGCCCGACCTACGACGCCAAGGCGCTGGCCGACGCCGAGCTGGAGCAGGGCGTCCCGCTCCTGCCGGACGAGCCCTGGTACCTCGACAGCTCCCTGCTGACCCTCTACGGCCTGGACTACCACGGCATCGTCGAGGTGAAGACGGCCGGCGGCAAGACCAAGAAGGTCCTGAAGTTCACCGCGGACTCGCTGGACATCAAGGACCTGTACCAGACGGTCGGCAAGTCGGGGAACGTTGCCCACCTGAAGTCGCGTCCGGGCTCCACGTCCAAGATCCGCGGCGGCACGGTGACGATGTACACCGAGAGCCTCAAGGGGAACCTGTTCGGTCTGATCCCGATCGAGTTCACCCCGAACAGCCCGCCGCCCCTGAACGTCCCGTTCGCGTTCTTCACGGACGTCAAGGTCGTCCAGGCCGGTCAGTTCGGCGGCACGCTCACCGTTCCGGGCCTCAAGAACTACATCGGCCCGCCGGAGTAGCACCCGATCGCACGCGCTGCGACGGCCCGTCCCCTTCGCGGGGGCGGGCCGTTTGCCCACGCACCGAGGGCGGTGCCCCGGATCCCTGTCGGGATCGGGGCACCGCCCTCGGTCTCTGTGCGGCAGAGTTCAAGCGGGCCGGCGACCGTCAGGCGCGGGTGTCGCCGCCCAGGTGGTGGACGCGGACCATGTTCGTGGTGCCGGGGACACCGGGGGGCGAGCCGGCGGTGATGACCATGGTGTCGCCCTGGTTGTAGCGGTTCAGCTTGAGCAGCTCGCCGTCCACCAGGTCGACCATCGCGTCCGTGGTGTCCACGTGCGGGACGATGTAGGACTCGACGCCCCAGCTCAGCGTGAGCTGGTTGCGGGTGTTGACGTCGGTGGTGAAGGCCAGGATCGGCTGGGTCACGCGGTAGCGCGACAGGCGGCGGGCGGTGTCGCCGGACTGGGTGAAGGCGATCAGCGCCTGGCCGTCCAGGAAGTCGGCGATCTCGCAGGCCGCGCGGGCCACGGAGCCGCCCTGGGTGCGCGGCTTCTTGCCCGGGACCAGCGGCTGGAGGCCCTTGGACAGGAGCTCCTCCTCGGCCGCCGTGACGATCTTCGACATCGTCTTGACGGTCTCGATCGGGTAGGCGCCGACCGAGGACTCGGCCGACAGCATGACCGCGTCCGCGCCGTCGAGGATGGCGTTGGCGACGTCGGAGGCCTCCGCGCGCGTCGGGCGGGAGTTGGTGATCATCGACTCCATCATCTGGGTCGCGACGATCACCGGCTTGGCGTTGCGGCGGCACATCTCGATGAGCCGCTTCTGGACCATCGGGACCTTTTCGAGCGGATACTCGACGGCGAGGTCACCGCGGGCCACCATGACCGCGTCGAAGGCGTCGACCACGGCCGCCATGTTCTCGACGGCCTGCGGCTTCTCCACCTTGGCGATGACGGGGACCCGGCGGCCCTCCTCGTCCATCACCTTGTGGACGTCCTTGACGTCGTTGGCGTCGCGGACGAAGGACAGGGCGACCATGTCGCAGCCCATCCGCAGGGCGAAGCGGAGGTCGTCGACGTCCTTCTCCGACAGGGCGGGGACGTTCACGGCGGCACCCGGCAGGTTGATGCCCTTGTGGTCCGAGATGACACCGCCCTCGATGACGATGGTCCGCACCCGCGGGCCCTCGACCTCGGTCACCCGGAGCTCGACGTTCCCGTCGTTGATCAGGATCTGGTCACCCTTGGCGACGTCGCCCGGGAGGCCCTTGTAGGTGGTGCCGCAGATGGACTTGTCACCCGGGACGTCCTCGGTGGTGATGGTGAACTCGTCACCGCGCACCAGCTCGACGGGACCCTCGGCGAAGGTCTCCAGACGGATCTTCGGGCCCTGGAGGTCGGCGAGGACGCCGACGGCGCGCCCGGTGTCTTCGGAGACCTGCCGGACGCGGTCGTACCGCTCCTGGTGTTCTGCCTGGGACCCGTGGCTGAAGTTGAATCGGGCCACGTTCATACCTGCCTCGATGAGCGCTTTCAGCTGCTCATACGAGTCGACGGCGGGGCCCAGCGTGCAGACAATTTTGGAACGGCGCATGACTGGATCCTATCGGTTTGTTTCGTAGCGGAATATTCCGGCTGGTGGAAAGTCCAAGTGACTACTCGGTAACCAGCGCGTACGCCTGGGTGGCGATCTCCAGTTCTTCATCCGTCGGGACCACCGCCACCGCCACCCGGGCGTCCTCCGCCGAGACCAGCCGCGCCTCGGCGGAGCGCACGGCGTTGGCCTGCGGATCCAGCACCAGGCCCAGCGCGGCCAGGCCGTCGATGGCGGCCTCGCGGACCTGGTGGGCGTTCTCGCCGACCCCGGCCGTGAACGTCACCGCGTCCACCCGCCCGAGCACCGCCGCGTAGGCCCCGATGTACTTCTTCAGCCGGTGGACGTACGCGGCGAAGGCGAGGCTCGCCGCCCCGTCGCCCTCGCCCGCGCGCCGCAGCACCTCGCGCATGTCGTTGTCGCCGCACATGCCCAGCAGACCGCTCTTCTTGTTCAGGAGCGAATCGATCTCATCCACCGAGAAGCCGCCCACCCGCGCCAGGTGGAAGACGACCGCCGGATCGACATCGCCCGAACGGGTCCCCATGACCAGCCCCTCCAGCGGGGTCAGGCCCATGGACGTCTCCACGCACACCCCGCCCCGCACGGCCGAGGCGGAGGCGCCGTTGCCGAGGTGCAGCACGATCACGTTCACGTCCTCCACCGGCTTGCCGAGCAGCCGGGCCGTCGCGCGCGAGACGTAGGCGTGGGAGGTGCCGTGGAAGCCGTACCGCCGGATGGAGTACGCGTCGGCGACCTGGGCGTCGATCGCGTACCGCGCCACGTGCTCCGGCATCGTCGAGTGGAAGGCCGTGTCGAAGACGGCGACCTGCGGAAGGTCCGCGCGCAGCGAGCGCGCCACCTCGATGCCCGTCACGTTCGCCGGGTTGTGCAGCGGGGCGAGCGGGATCAGGCTCCGGATCTCCGCCAGCACCTCGTCGTCGATCACGGTCGGCGTGGTGAACCGCGTTCCGCCGTGCACCACCCGGTGTCCCACCGCCGCAAGTTCGGGCGAGTCCAGGCCCATCCCGTCCGCGGCGAGCTCCGCGGCCACGGCCTTCAGCGCGGCCCCGTGGTCCGCGATCGGGCCGAGCCGCTCCCGTCGGCCGGCGGCCGCGCCCGGACCCGAGAGCGGCTCGTGCACCAGCCGGGAGGTCTCCTCGCCGATGCGCTCCACCAGGCCGGCGGCGAGCCGGGACCGGTCCGCCATGTCGAGGAGCTGGTACTTGACCGACGAGGAGCCGGAGTTGAGGACGAGTACGCGCGATGCGGTCACGATGAGGGTCTTTCCTTGTCGCGGGCGGTGGGGGAGGGCGGGGGATCAGGCCGTGGCCGTGGCCGAGGGCGACGGCGCGCCCTGCGCCTGGATCGCGGTGATGGCCACGGTGGTGACGATGTCCTGGACGAGCGCACCGCGCGAGAGGTCGTTGACCGGCTTGCGCAGACCCTGGAGCACCGGTCCGACCGCCACCGCGCCCGCCGAACGCTGCACGGCCTTGTACGTGTTGTTGCCGGTGTTGAGGTCGGGGAAGATCAGCACCGTCGCGCGGCCGGCCACCTGCGACCCGGGCAGCTTGGTCGCCGCGACCGAGGGCTCCACGGCCGCGTCGTACTGGATCGGCCCCTCGATCTGCAGGTCCGGGCGCTGCTCGCGGACGAGCTCGGTGGCCTTGCGGACCTTGTCGACGTCCGCGCCGCTGCCGGAGGTGCCGGTGGAGTACGAGAGCATCGCGATCCGCGGCTCGACGCCGAAGGCGGCCGCGGTGGTCGCCGACTGCACGGCGATGTCGGCGAGCTGCTCGGCGTTCGGGTCCGGGTTGACCGCGCAGTCGCCGTAGACCAGGACCCGGTCGGCCAGGCACATGAAGAAGACCGAGGAGACGATGGACGCCTCCGGCTTCGTCTTGATGATCTCGAAGGCCGGGCGGATGGTCGCCGCGGTGGAGTGCACCGAACCGGAGACCATGCCGTCGGCCAGGCCCCGCTGGACCATCAGGGTGCCGAAGTAGTTGACGTCGGTGACCACGTCGCCCGCCAGCTCGACGGTCATCCCCTTGTGGGCGCGGACCTGGGCGTAGTACTCGGAGAAACCTTCCCGCAGCGGGGAGGTCGCCGGGTCGATGAGCTGCGCGCCGGAGATGTCCACGCCGAGGTCGGCGGCCTTCTTCAGGATCGCCTGCTCGTCGCCCAGCAGGGTCAGGTCGCAGACCCCCCGGCGCAGCACCACGTCCGCGGCGCGCAGCACGCGCTCCTCGGTGCCCTCGGGCAGCACGACGCGGCGGCGGTCCGAGCGGGCCCGCTCCAGCAGCTCGTGCTCGAACATCATCGGGGTGACGCGCTCCGAGCGGGCCACCGACAGCAGGTCGCGCAGCTCGCCGGTGTCCACGTGCCGCTCGAACAGGCCGAGCGCGGTCTCCAGCTTGCGCGGAGTCGCGGAGTTCAGCCGGCTCTGCAGCGAGAAGAGTTCGGCGGCGGTGGGGAAGCTGTTGCCGGCCACCGACACCACGGGCGTGCCCGGCGCCAGCTTCGAGGCCAGCGTCAAGATGTCCGGGGTCGGACGCTCGTTCAAGGTGAGCAGCACACCGGCGATCGGCGGGGTGCCGGAGGTGTGCGCCGCCAGAGCGCCGATGACCAGGTCGGAGCGGTCCCCCGGGGTGACGACCAGGCAGCCGGGGGTCAGGGCGTTCAGGAAGTTCGGCAGCATCGCGCCGCCGAAGACGAAGTCCAGGGCGTCGCGGGCCAGCCCGGCCTCGTCGCCGAGGAGCACCTCGCCGCCGAGCGCCCGGGTGATCTGGGCGACGGTCGGTGCGGAGAGCGACTTGTCGTCCGGCAGCACGTAGCAGGGCACGGGCAGCCGGGCGGCCAGCCGCTCGGCTATGACGTCGCGGTCCTCCGCGGCCACCCGGTTCACGACCATCGCCACGACGTGGCAGCCCAGGGTCTCGTAGGCGCGGTAGGCGTTGCGGGCCTCGGCGCGCACGGCCTCGGCGTGGTGCTTGGTACCGCCCACCACGGGCACGACGACCGCGCCCAGCTCGTTGGCGAGGCGGGCGTTGAGCGCCAGCTCGTCGGGGAGGTTGGTCTCCGCGTAGTCGGTGCCGAGCACGAGCATGACCTCGTAGTCGCGGGCCACCCGGTGGTAGCGGTCGACCAGCCGCGAGACCAGCTCGTCGGTGCCCTTCTCGGCCAGGATCGCCGAGGCCTCCTGGTAGGACATGCCGTAGGCCGCCGCGGCGTCCTGATCGATCCGGTAGCGGGCCTTGAGGAGGTCGAAGAGCCGGTCGGGTGCGTCGTGGAGCAGCGGACGGTAGACGCCGACCCGGCCCGTCTGCCGGGTCAGCAGCTCCATGATTCCCAGCTCGACGACCTGCCGGCCGTCCCCCCGCTCGATACCGGTCACGTACACGCTGCGCGTCACGCCCGCTCTCCGTCCCATGCTGTGAATGTCATGCTGTGAATGTCACTTCGCTCTGGCTCGACCTCTTGACAATACCTCTGTCAATGGATAGGGCGCCCCCGGGGAAAAGGCCTGGCCGGGAGGGCCGCAGGACCTTCGGGGCGCGGTCGCCGAAAACGTGCGGCGTCCCGGGCCCGTGGAACAATCGGACGGGCTGCACCATTACGCCCTTCATATGTACGGCAGGAGACACGGCACGATGCGTATCGGAGTTCTCACCGCAGGCGGCGACTGTCCGGGCCTCAACGCTGTCATCCGGTCGGTCGTACACCGCGCCCTGGTAGGGCACGGAGATGAGGTCATCGGTTTCGAGGACGGCTTCAAAGGTCTCCTCGACGGTCACTTCCGCCCCCTCGACATCAATGCCGTCAGTGGCATCCTCGCCCGCGGCGGCACGATCCTCGGTTCGGCGCGCATGGAACGCGCCCGTCTCCACGAAGCCGCCGAGAACGCCCAGGAGCTGGCGACGCGCTACGGCATCGACGCCCTCATCCCGATCGGCGGCGAAGGCACCCTGACCGCCTCCCGGATGCTGTCGGACGCCGGGATGCCGGTCGTCGGCGTACCGAAGACCATCGACAACGACATCTCCTCCACCGACCGCACCTTCGGTTTCGACACCGCCGTCATGGTCGCCACCGAGGCCATCGACCGCCTCAAGACCACCGCCGAATCGCACCAGCGCGTGATGGTCGTCGAGGTCATGGGCCGCCACGCGGGCTGGATCGCGCTGGAGTCCGGCATGGCCGGCGGTGCGCACGGCATCTGCCTGCCGGAGCGCCCCTTCGAGGTGGACGCCCTGGTGAAGATGGTCGAAGAGCGATTCGCCCGCGGCAAGAAGTTCGCCGTGATCTGCGTGGCCGAGGGCGCACACCCGGCCGAGGGCTCCATGCCGTACGAGAAGGGCGCGATCGACCAGTACGGTCACGAGCGCTTCGCCGGCATCGGCAACCGCCTCGCGATCGAACTGGAGCACCGCCTCGGCAAGGAGGCCCGCCCGGTCATCCTCGGCCACGTCCAGCGCGGCGGCACCCCGACCGCGTACGACCGGGTGCTCGCGACCCGGTTCGGCTGGCACGCCGTCGAGGCCGTCCACCGCGGCGCATTCGGCAACATGACCGCCCTGCGCGGCACCGACGTCGTGATGGCCCCGCTCGCCGAGGCGGTCACCGAGCTGAAGACCGTCCCCGAGGAGCGCATGTACGAGGCCGAATCGGTCTTCTGACCACGACCCGGGCGGGACCTGCGACCCCGGGGCGCTCGTCCTACGCCGCACCGCCCGCGAGGTGCCAGAACCGGTCCACGATCTCGGCGAGGAACTCCCGGCCCGCGTCCCCGCTGCCGGCCTCGCCCTGGCCGCCGCCCCAGCTGAGCGTCGCCACCATCCGCGACTGGTAGTCGCCGTGCAGCCGCTCCAGCACCGTCTCCAGGTGGTGCTTGGGGATCGGCAGCAGCTTGCCCAGCGGCTTCACGTACGCCTGCCAGCGCGTGGTCACCGCACTGCGCAGCAGGTCGGCGAGTTCCTCGTGCTTGCCGGTCGCCGTCACGAACTGGGCCAGCGTCAGACCCAGCACCGTGGCCAGGGCGGCGGACTGCCGTTCGTTGCCCTTCCAGCGCCCGGTGTCCTCCATCTTCTGGTACGAGCCCGTTTCCAGGCCGATCCGACGGGCCAGGTCGTCCGCTGCGAGCCCCCGGGCGACCCGGTGCTCCCGCAGGGTGACCGGTTCGGCGAGCAGTTCGCCGGGCGCACACCACAGGACGCCCGCGAGCGCCGTGAGCTCGGCGGAGGAAGGTGATATCTCGCCGCGCTCCCAGGCCATCACGGTCTCGGGCGCGACGACGAGTCCGTACTGGGCGCGCAGGCCGTAGGCGACATGTCCGGGAGCCATGCCCAGGGCCGCGCGCAGGCGACGCGCGGCGGGGGCATTGAAAGGTGGGCTGGAGTGCACACCGCACACCGTAGAAGTGGCCAGGCTGTGGCGCCTACAGACCAAACAAACAAGCCCATACCTCGTAGGAACGTCCTATGAAGTTAAGGCCTTTCGTCGGGTTTCCGGGCGACTGTCCGGTAATCGGTGAGCCGGAAGATTTTTTCCGTGTGTACGGTTCCAGCCAACGTCCGTCGATGCAATACCTCTCACACTCTTCGCACAATGTGAACCGATCGGCGATTTCCTGCGTGATCCTTTTCAGGGGCCCTCGCCCACGGGGGTGGCGAGGGCCCCGCCCCCCCGTTTCTCCCTTCCCTTCCTTCCCTTGCCTTGACGTCGGCGTCAAGGAATACGGTCGTCCCATGCGCATCGGCGAACTGGCGGAGCGGGCGGGGACCAGCACCCGGACGCTCAGGTACTACGAGTCGCGCGGGCTGCTCCCCGCGCGGCGGGCCGGAAACGGCTACCGGACCTACGACGAGGACGACCTGCGGCTGCTGAGCCAGATCCGCACGCTCCAGGACTTCGGCTTCGAACTGGAGGAGACCCGGCCCTTCGTGGACTGCCTGCGGGCCGGCCACCCGGCCGGGGACTCCTGCCCCGCCTCGCTCGCCGTCTACCGGCGCAAGCTCGCCGAGCTGGACGGCCTGATCGGCCAGCTGGCCGACGTGCGCGAGCAGCTCGGGCGGCAGTTGGCCGACGCGGAACGGGCGGCCGGCGAAGCGGCCGTGCCGAAGTGCGAGATGACCGGATGAACGACCGGACGGACGAGAGGGACGGTGGCATGAAGGCCCACGGCGTGGCACAGGTGACCGACGCGGATTTCGAGGCCGAGGTGCTCGGGGAGCGGGGACGGCCCGTCCTCGTGGAGTTCACGGCGGACTGGTGCGGCCCCTGCCGCCAGCTCGCCCCCGTCCTCTCCTCGATCGCGGCCGAGGAGGCCGACCGGCTCAAGGTCGTGCAGATCGACGCGGACAGCAACCCCGGGGCCGTCACCCGGTACGGGGTGCTGTCCATGCCGACCCTGCTCGTCTTCCGTGACGGCGAGCCCGTCCAGCAGATCGTCGGGGCCCGGGCCAAGCGCCGGCTCCTCCAGGAGCTGGAGGAGCAGCTCGCCACGGCCTGAGCCCCGCCGCATCAGCCCTGTGGCCGGAACCAGACCGTCGCCAGCGGCGGGAGGGTCATGCGCAGGCTCGCGGGTCGGCCCTGCGCCGGCACCGGCTCCGGCCGCATCGGCTGCGTGTGGTGGATGCCGCTGCCGCCGTAGACCTCCAGGTCGGTGTTGAGCACCTCCTGCCACAGCGGCACCTCCTCGGGCACCCCGAGCCGGTAGCCGTGCCGGACCACGGGCGAGAAGTTCGACACCGCCAGGAGCTGCGAGCCGTCCTGCGCGTACCGCAGGAACGCGAAGACGTTGTCCTCCGCGGCGTCCGCCTCCACCCAGGCGAAGCCCTCCGGCACGGTGTCCCGCTCCCACAGGGCGGGCGCCACCGCGTACGTGCGGTTCAGGTCGCGCACCAGGTTCCGTACGCCCCGGTGGTCGCCGGCCGCCGCATAGGAGTCGTCCAGCACCCACCAGTCCGGCCCGTACACCTCCGACCACTCCGACCCCTGGGCGAACTCCTGCCCCATGAAGAGCAGTTGCTTGCCCGGATGGGCCCACATGAAGCCCAAGTAGGCCCGGTGCGCGGCCCGCTTCTGCCACCAGTCGTCCCCGGGCATCTTGGACACCAGCGAGGCCTTGCCGTGCACCACCTCGTCGTGCGAGATCGGCAGCACGTAGTTCTCGCTGAAGGCGTAGATCATCCCGAAGGTCATGTCGTGGTGGTGGTACTTGCGGTGCACCGGCTCCTTCGACATGTAGCGCAGGGTGTCGTGCATCCAGCCCATGTTCCACTTCAGGCCGAAGCCGAGCCCGCCCGAGTCCGTCGGCCGGGTCACCCCCGTCCAGGCCGTGGACTCCTCCGCGATCGTCACGACCCCCGGGCAGCGCCGGTACACCGTCGCGTTCATCTCCTGGAGGAAGCCGACCGCGTCCAGGTTCTCCCGCCCGCCGTGCTCGTTGGGCGACCACTCGCCCTCCTTGCGCGAGTAGTCGAGGTAGAGCATCGAGGCCACCGCGTCCACGCGCAGGCCGTCCACGTGGAACTCCTCGCACCAGTACACGGCGTTGGCGACGAGGAAGTTGCGGACCTCCTTGCGGCCGTAGTCGAACTCCAGCGTCCCCCAGTCCGGGTGCGCGGCCCGCCGCGGGTCCTGGTGCTCGTACAGCGGCCGCCCGTCGAACTCCGCGAGGGCCCAGTCGTCGCGCGGGAAGTGCGCCGGCACCCAGTCGACGATCACCCCGATCCCGGCCCGGTGCAGCGCGTCCACGAGGAAGCGGAAGTCGTCCGGGGTGCCCATCCGCGAGGTCGGCGCGTAGAAGCCGGTGACCTGGTACCCCCACGAGCCGCCGAAGGGGTGCTCGGCGACCGGCATCAGCTCCACGTGCGTGAAGCCCAGATCCTTGACGTACGCGGGGAGCTGCTCGGCGAGCTGCCGGTAGGACAGCCCGGGCCGCCAGGACGCCAGGTGCAGCTCGTACACCGAGAAGGGGGCCTGGTGCGGGGGTCGGGCGCCGCGCCCGGCCATCCACGCCGCGTCCTGCCACTCGTACCGGGACGAGGTGACCACCGAGGCGTTCGCCGGGGGGACCTCCGCCGACCGGGCCATCGGGTCGGCGCGCAGGGTGTGGCTGCCGTCCGGGCGGGTGATGTCGTACTTGTAGAGCGTTCCGACGCCCACCCCGGGCAGGAACAGCTCCCACACCCCCGTCGAGCCCAACGAGCGCATCGGGTAGGCGACGGAGTCCCAGTACGAGAAGTCCCCGGTGACCCGGACCCCCTGGGCGTTCGGCGCCCATACCGTGAAGCGGGTCCCGGCCACCCCCTGGTGCTCCATCGGCTCGGCACCGAGCGCCTTCCACAGCTGCTCGTGGCGGCCCTCGCCGATCAGGTGCAGGTCCAGCTCGCCGAGGGCGGGCAGGAACCGGTAGGGGTCGTGGACCTCGATCTCGTCGCTGTCGTACGTGACCAGCAGCCGGTACTCCGGCACGCCGGTCAGCGGCAGCAGCCCCGAGAACAGTCCGTCGCCGTCGTCGAAGAGCTCGGCCCGCAGCCCCTTGGCGACGATCGTGACCGCCTTGGCGTGGGGGCGCAGCACCCGGAAGGCCACCCCGCCCCGCTGGGTACGGGCCCCGAGCACCGCGTGCGGATCGTGGTGGCGGCCCTCCAGCAGCCGGGCCCGTTCGTCGGCGGCCAGTGCGGGCGCCGGCCGGACGCCGTGCGGAGGGGCGGCGCGGCGGGCCCGGGGCGTCCGGGCCTTCTTCGCCGCCGCCGGGACGGGTGCGGCTTCCTCGCGGACGGTCGGTGACGGCTGTCGTGCGGCGCTCACGCGAGCGGCCTCCTCGGGGGCTTCGGGCGGGGGTGGGGGTGGGGGGAGATGGAGCCGGGGGCGGACGGGGTCGGCGGCACGCGGTGGGCGGGCCGTACGGGCTCCGAGAGCCGCCGGATCGCGGCCATCGGGACGTGCAGCCAGTCGGGGCGGTGCCGGGACTCGTACCGGGCCTCGTACACCGCCTTGTCGGTCTCGTACGCGCGCAGCAGTACGGGGTCCTCGCGGGGGTCCCGACCGGTGGTGCGGGCGTAGCCCTCGCAGAAGGCGGCCCGGCAGTCGTCCGCCCAGGCGGGGGCGAACGGCCGGTGCGAGCGGGCGGCGTAGTCGAAGGAGCGCAGTATCCCGGCGATGTCGCGCACCGCCGGTTCGGGACGGCGCCGGTCGGCCAGGGGCCGGGCCGGCTCGCCCTCGAAGTCGATCAACGACCAGCTGCCGTCGAGGGTGCGCAGGGTCTGACCCAAATGGAGGTCCCCGTGGATCCGCTGGGCGGGCACCCCCGCCCCCCGGGAGGCCGCCAACGCGTCGAAGGCGCCCCGCAGCCCCGCCTCGTAGGGCCGCAGCGCCGGTACCTCCCGCGCGGTGGCGGCCAGCCGGGCCGTCATCCCCGCCGCGAGCCGGGCGGTCTGCTCCGGGCCGAGCGCGACCGTGGGCAGCGCCGCGGCCAGCGCGCTGTGCACCTCGGCGGTGGCCCGACCGAGCGCGTGCGCCTCGGCGGTGAAGTCGGCCCCGACGTCGAGCCGGCGCAGCGCGAGCTGCCAACCGTCGTCGGAACCGCGCAGGTACGGCTGGAGCACGCCCAGCGTCAGCGGTTCGCTGCCGGGCGGCTCGGCCTCGTACCAGGCGACGGGGGCCGGGACCCGGGTGCAGCCGGCGGCGGCCAGCGCCCTGGGCAGCTCCAGGTCCGGATTGACCCCGGGGCCGACCCGGCGGAACACCTTCAGGATGAACGAATCTCCGTAAATCAGCGAGGAGTTGGTCTGTTCACCGGACAGCGGCCGGGGGGTGAGACCCGCCGGGATCGGCGTGGCCGGGTCCCGGTCGAAGCGCAGCGGGCCGAGGGCCCCGGGGGAGCGCAGCCGTTCCAGCAGCATGGCTGCGAGCCGGGGATCGCCCAGCGCCTCGTAGACCGCCCGGCCCGCGTACGGTCCGTCCTCGGCATGGCCGATCAGGGTGGGCGCGAGGGCGGGCGGCAGGGACGGGCGGATGCCCAGCAGCAGTTGGTAGCAGTCCCCGTCGACGTCGAGGAGCAGGTGCAGCAGTCCGGGGGTGGATCCCGGCGGCAGCAGTTCGGCCGCCGAGACGGTCCTGAGCCTGCTGATGGTGCGGCCCTTGCCCGCGAACCAGCGCTGTGCGGGCAGCCAGGCCTTCAGCATCGGCTCCAGTGGAGCGATCCCGGCGGCCCGGTCGGCCGTCAGCCGGCTCCGGGCGGATGCAGCCTCCGACATGGCGTCGCGTCCTTTCCCCGGGCCGTCACAGAATGCGCAGAGTGTCCCGGATGCGCGGCAGTTGCTTCTCCGGCATGTGCGAGTGTCGGGTCAGGATGGTCCGTACAGGGGCGGGCGATTGACCCGTTCGAGCTGCCCGCCCCCTTGTGCGAAGGCTCGGTTCGCCTCCGGAGCGCCTTGAACCTGACCCACAGGTCGCGCTCCTTCGGCTCACCCGGCCCTGGACCGGCTCCCGGCTACGTGGCGCGTCGCTCGACGCGCTGTTCCTTCCGCAGCCGGAACCAGTAGAAGCCGTGGCCCGCCAGGGTCAGCAGGTACGGCCACTCGCCGATCGGCGGGAAGCGCACGTCACCCGTGAGTTCCACCGGGACCCGTCCGTTGAACGACCGCAGATCGAGCTCGGTGGGCTGCGCGAAGCGCGAGAAGTTGTGCACGCACAGCACCAGGTCGTCCCCGTGTTCGCGCAGGAACGCGAGCACCGCCGGGTTCGACGACGGCAGTTCGGTGTACGAGCCGAGTCCGAAGGCCGGGTTCGCCTTGCGGACCTCGATCAGCCGACGGGTCCAGTGCAGCAGCGAGGAGGGCGAGGACATCGCGGCCTCGACGTTGGTGACCCGGTACCCGTAGACGGGATCCATGATGACCGGCAGGTTCAGCCTGCCCGGATCGCACGAGGAGAAACCGGCGTTGCGGTCCGGGGTCCACTGCATCGGCGTGCGGACGCCGTCGCGGTCGCCCAGCCAGATGTTGTCGCCCATGCCGATCTCGTCGCCGTAGTAGAGCACCGGCGAGCCGGGCAGCGACAGCAGCAGGGCCGTGAACAGCTCCATCTGGTTGCGGTCGTTGTCCAGGAGGGGGGCGAGCCGGCGCCGGATGCCGATGTTGGCCCGCATCCGCGGGTCCTTGGCGTACTCGGCGTACATGTAGTCACGCTCTTCGTCCGTGACCATTTCGAGGGTGAGCTCGTCGTGGTTGCGCAGGAAGATGCCCCACTGGCAGCGGTCCGGGATCGCCGGGGTCTTGGCCAGGATTTCGGAGACCGGGTAGCGGGACTCTCTTCGCACGGCCATGAAGATGCGCGGCATGACGGGGAAGTGGAAGGCCATGTGGCACTCGTCCCCGCCCTTCTCGTAGTCGCCGAAGTAGTCGACGACGTCCTCGGGCCACTGGTTGGCCTCGGCAAGCAGCACGGTGTCCGGGTAGTGCGCGTCGATCTCGGCCCGGACCCGCTTGAGGAGCTGGTGGGTGCGGGGCAGGTTCTCGCAGTTGGTGCCCTCCTCGGCGTACAGGTAGGGCACGGCGTCGAGACGGAACCCGTCGATGCCGAGGTCGAGCCAGAAGCGCAGGGCGGAGACGATCTCCTCCACTACGGCCGGGTTCTCGTAGTTGAGGTCCGGCTGGTGGGAGAAGAATCTGTGCCAGTAGTACTGCTTGCGTACGGGGTCGTACGTCCAGTTGGAGGTCTCGGTGTCGACGAAGATGATGCGGGCGTCCTGGTACTGCTTGTCGTTGTCGGCCCACATGTAGTAGTCGCCGTACGGGCCGTCCGGGTCCTTGCGCGACTGCTGGAACCACTCGTGCTGATCGCTGGTGTGGTTCATGACGAAGTCGATGATCACCCGCATGCCGCGGGTGTGTGCGGCGTCCACGAACTCCACGAAGTCGGCGAGGTCGCCGAATTCGGGCAGCACGGAGGTGTAGTCGGCGACGTCGTAACCCCCGTCGCGCAGGGGGGAGGCGAAGAACGGCGGCAGCCAGAGGCAGTCGACACCGAGCCACTGGAGGTAGTCCAGTTTGCTGGTGAGCCCCTTGAGGTCCCCGACGCCGTCGCCGTTGCTGTCGTGGAAGGAGCGGACGAGGACCTCGTAGAACACCGCCCGCTTGAACCAGTCGGGATCGCGGTCCTTGGCGGGGGTGTCCTCGAAGGTGTCGTGGACGGGATCGTTGATCATCATGTGGTGGGTGACCCTCCGGTGGGCGGGGACGGTCGCAGAGCGGCCAGTACGTGCGCGGGCGTGCGGCCCGGCTCTAGGCGCACGTAGTTCGCCCTGCCCCAGTGATAGGTCTCGCCGGTGAGCTCGTCGCGCACCGCGAGGGACCCGTGCCAGTCGAGGCCGAGTACCGGCATGTCCAACGACACTGTCGCCTCCTGGGTGTGGTGCGGATCGAGGTTGACGACCACCAGTACGGAATTGGGTCCGGCGTGCTTCGAATAGGCGATCACCTGTTCGTTGTCGGTCGAGTGGAAGTGGATGTCGCGCAACTGCTGGAGCGCGGGGTTGCGGCGGCGCAGCCGGTTCAGGGCGGTGATCAGCGGGGCGATGGTGCGGCCCTCGCGGTCGGCGGCGGCCCAGTCGCGCGGCCGGAACTCGTACTTCTCGGAGTTCTGGTACTCCTCGCTGCCCTCGCGCACCGGGGTGTTCTCGCAGAGCTCGTAGCCGGCGTAGACCCCCCAGGCGGGCGAGAGGGTGGCGGCCAGCACGGCCCGTACCTCGAAGGCGGGACGGCCGCCGTGCTGTAGGTACTCGTGCAGGATGTCCGGCGTGTTGACGAAGAAGTTCGGCCGCATGACCGAGGCGGAGGGGGTGTCCGCCAGCTCGGTCAGGTATTCGGTCAGCTCGGCCTTGGTGTTGCGCCACGTGAAGTACGTGTACGACTGCTGGAAGCCGACGGCGGCCAGCGCCCGCATCATCGCGGGCCGGGTGAACGCCTCGGCCAGGAAGATCACGTCCGGGTCGGACTTGTTGATGTCCGCGATCACCTTCTGCCAGAAGACGACCGGCTTGGTGTGCGGGTTGTCGACCCGGAAGATGCGCACCCCGTGGTCCATCCAGTGCCGCAGGATCCGGCAGGTCTCCTCGACGATGCCGGCCATGTCGGTGTCGAAGTGGATCGGATAGATGTCCTGGTACTTCTTCGGCGGGTTCTCGGCGTACGCGATCGTCCCGTCGGCCCGGTGGCGGAACCACTGCGGGTTCTTCTCCACCCACGGGTGGTCGGGGGAGCACTGGAGGGCGAAGTCCAGCGCGATCTCCATGCCCAGTTCGCGCGCGCGCCCGACGAAGGCGTCGAAGTCCTCGATGGTGCCGAGCTCCGGGTGGACCGCGTCGTGCCCGCCCTCGGTGGAGCCGATGGCCCACGGCACCCCCGGGTCCCAACTTCCAGCAGAAAGAGTGTTGTTCGGACCCTTGCGATAAGTGGACCCGATCGGGTGGATGGGCGGCAGGTAGACCACGTCGAAACCCATCGCCGCGATCGCGGGCAGCCGTTCGGCGGCGGTCCGGAAGGTCCCGCTGACCGGGGCCTCGCCGGGCTCCAGCACCGCTCCCTCGGAGCGCGGGAACATCTCGTACCAGGAGCCGAAGAGGGCCCGCTTGCGCTCCACCAGCAGCGGCAGGGGCTTGGAGGCGGTGACCAGCTCCCGGTACGGGCGCCTGGCGAACGCGGCGTCCACGGCCGGGTCGAGGGCGGCCCCGTAGCGTTCGGCGACGGGCAGGTCCTCGTCGCGCATGGTCGCGGCGGCGGCCAGGACGGCTTCGCGCCCGTCGCGCTTGGGGATCCGGGCCCCGGCCCGCTCGTAGAGCTCCGCGCCCTCCCACAGCATCAGCCCGGTGTCGATCCCGGCGGGAATCTTGATCGCGGCATGGGCCCGCCAAGTGGCCACCGGATCGCTCCACGCCTCGACGGTGTACGTCCACCTCCCCTCGACCTCGACGGAGACCTTGGCCCCCCACCGGTCGGTACCGGGGGCGAGTTCGCTCAACGGCACGGGGACCCGCAGCCGCCCGCCCGGATCACGCAGGACGAGGTGGGCGGCGACGGCGTCGTGTCCTTCGCGGAACACGGTGGCGGAGATCTCGAAGACCTCGTCCACGACCGCCTTTGCGGGTCTGGCGCCGCAGTCGACGGCGGGGCGGACGTCCAGCACGGGAATGCGACCGATCATGATGGGATCACCTGGGGGCAGTTCGCGGGGCTCGGTGACAACAGGCCAGCCGTGAGCACGGCTGGTAGTGCACGCTCTGTTCGCTCTGTTTCTAGCCGCTCAGTGGACGGCTGGGCTGCGGGCATGGCCGCTCCTGTCCGCGTTCACTCGGGTGGCGGGGAGAGGGTTTGTGGGCGGGTGCGCCGTGCGTGTACGAACGTGTACCCGGGGAGCCCTTCCCACTCTCGCTCCGCCCAATCCGCGCGCTCGGTTAACTACTCGTACGTAGTGGCACGGCCGATACCAAGGCCCGGGTCGACATCCGCCGGCTCTCCGTCAAGTCGGCCGGAACTAGGTGACGTAGGGGCGGACGCGCTGCGGTGCCCGGGCGCGGGCGGCGCGGGAACCACCTGCCCCACGGGTCCCGCGAGCCCCGCCCGGAGGGCCGGCGAGGGCCGCGCCGGGAGACAATGGCCCGTCCTGCCGAGAGGCGCGAGTGACCGGTGATTCGGGGGTATTGAACGATGCGGTCGAAGACGACGGTCGCGGTCCGGCTGCCCGGGAGCGCGTCACCCGTGCCGATCGACGAGGCGCAGCGGCTGCTCGCGCAGCGGATCTCCGGCGAGACGGGCATGGGGGCGATCGTCGGCCGGTTCCTGAACACCCTGGGAGCGCACGGAGCCGAATGCGCGCCCAGGGATCTGGACCGGCTGGGACGGGTCGCGGCCGACCTGATCGCCGCCTGCCTGGCCGAGCAGCACGAGGGCGCGGGCGGGCGCACCGGAGACGAACCCGGGGCCGGTCCGGGCCCCCGCGCACTGCTGGAACGGATCGACACCTTCATCGACCACAACCTCGGCGACCCGGCACTGACCCCGCAGTCCGTTGCCGACCGCCACCACATCTCGGTGCGCCGGCTGCACCTGATGTTCCACGAGCGGGGGGAGGGCGTCGCGGCCACCATCCGCCGACGCAGGCTGGAACACTGCCACGCCGACCTCGCCCGGCCCGAACTGCTCGACCGGCCCATCCACGCCATCGCCGCCCGCTGGGGCTTCAGCAGCGCCGCCGTCTTCAGCCGCGCCTTCCGCGAGGCGTACGGCACCAGCCCCACCGAACGGCGCGCCCGCGCCTAGGCCGGGCGCAGGCCGCTACGCGGCTCCGTCGGGGATCCGGGCCGGTTCGGCCCGCGACCACCAGTCGGCCGGAACGCCCGACAGGCCCGCGCGGGCGGCCACCACACCGCCGACGATCGCGCACGTGGTGTCGCGGTCGCCCCAGCCCTCCAGCGTGCGCCACAGCGCCTCGGCCACGTCGTCCGGCTGCCCGGCGGCGCACCACAGCGCGAACGGCACCGTGTCCGGCGCCGAGATCCGCCAGCCCGAACCGAGCAGCTCCGCGGCCTCCCGCACGGTCGCCGCGGCCGGCAGCGCGGCCGCCGTCAGCAGCAGGTCCCGCACCTGCCCCGGCGGCACCCGATCGGCGACCTCCCGCAGGAACTCCGGGCGCCGCGGCGCCGGACCGCCCCGGCCCGCGGCCGCCAGCGCCGCCGCCACCGCCACGGCGACCGCACCCGCCACCGCCTCCGGGTGCGCGTGCGTGGCCAACGCCGAACGGCGCGCCTGCTCGACCACCGCGTCCATGTCCCCGTGGAAGAAGGCCCCGAGCGGAGCCACCCGCATCGCCGCCCCGTTGCCCCACGAGCCCTGGCCGCCGAACTGCCCGCCGGTGACGGCCCGCCAGTCCTCCCCGGCCCCGATCCGCTCCAGCACCTCGTGCATCGAGGCCCCGTACTGCCGGTACGCGTCCCGCGCGTACTCGGCGGCGAAGGCCGCGGCCAGCTCCGCCGGGCGCACCTCCCCGTACCGGACCAGGTGCGCGTGCAGCACGAGCCCCATCGCCCCGTCGTCCGTCCACGTCCACGGCCCCGGACGCAGCTCGCGCCCGGCCAGCCACCGCGCACCGGCCTCGGCGTCCCGTACGAACCAGCTCTGCCCGAAGGCGTCCCCGAGCACCAGCCCTTTTAGGCTGTCCCGCGCCGCACCCACCTCGTCGTCCATACGGGGGACACTGCCACATGGACGCGCGGGCGCCACCCGCATTGATCGGCGCGCAGTTGGACCCCGCTGCCCAGCCGGAGGTGCTGCGGCCGTATCCGGACGACCTGTTGGAGGAGGACCGGTCCCGTACGGGCCGACGGGCCCCGCCCGAGGGCCCATGGCCGGAACGCACGGGCGCCGCTAGCCTTCCCGGGGTGATGCGCGGGTGCACAGCGTGGTGCGGCCGCTCCGATCCGTAATCCCCTGCGAAGGTGGAACACGTGAAGGCTATCCGTCGATTCACCGTGCGCCCCGTCCTCCCGGAACCCCTGCTACAGCTGACCGAGCTCGCGCGCAACCTGCGCTGGTCGTGGCATTCCGAGACCCGTGAACTCTTCCAATCCGTCGACCCCGAGGGCTGGCAGGCCGCCGGCGGCGATCCCGTCCGGCTGCTCGGCGCGGTCTCCGCGACCCGGCTCGCCGAACTGGCCGCGGACCGCCGCTTCCTGCGCCGGCTCGCCGTCGCCGCGGCCGACCTCGATGACTACGTGAACGGCGGGAGGTGGTACCAGAGCCAGGAGAACGGCGCGGAACTGCCGGCCGCCATCGCCTACTTCTCCCCCGAATTCGGCATCACCGCCGCCCTACCGCAGTACTCCGGCGGCCTCGGCATCCTCGCCGGGGACCACCTGAAGGCCGCCAGCGACCTCGGCGTCCCGCTCATCGGGGTGGGCCTGCTCTACCGCCACGGCTACTTCCGCCAGTCGCTCTCCCGCGACGGCTGGCAGCAGGAGCACTATCCCGTCCTCGACCCCAACGAACTCCCGCTCGGCCTGCTCCGCCAGGACGACGGCACCCCCGCCCGCGTCTGCCTGACCCTGCCCGGCGGACGCACCCTGCAGGCCCACGTCTGGCAGGCCCGCGTCGGCCGCGTACCGCTGCTGCTCCTGGACTCCGACGTCGAGGACAACGACGCCGCGGCCCGCGAGGTGACCGACCGGCTCTACGGCGGCGGCAGCGACCACCGGCTGCTCCAGGAGATGTTGCTCGGCATCGGCGGCGTGCGCGCGGTGCGCGCGTACTGCCGGATCACCGGCCACCCCGATCCCGAGGTCTTCCACACCAACGAGGGGCACGCCGGCTTCCTCGGGCTCGAACGCATAAGGGAACTGGAGCGGGAGCAGGGCCTCGGCTTCGACGCCGCCGTCGAGGCGGTGCGCGCCGGAACCGTGTTCACCACGCACACCCCCGTCCCGGCCGGGATCGACCGCTTCGAGCGGGCCCTGGTCGCCCGGCACTTCGGGGAGGGCGGGGAGCTGTCCGGCGTACCGGTCGAGCGGATCCTGGAACTGGGCGCCGAGACCTACCCCGGCGGCGACCCCGGCGTGTTCAACATGGCCGTCATGGGCCTGCGCCTGGCCCAGCGGGCCAACGGGGTGTCCACCCTGCACGGCGCGGTCAGCCGGGAGATGTTCGCCGGGCTGTGGCCCGGCTTCGACCCGGTCGACGTGCCCATCACCTCCGTGACCAACGGGGTGCACGCCCCCACCTGGGTGGCTCCCGAGGTGGTCCGGCTCGGTGCCCGGCAGATCGGCGCGGGCCGTACCGAGGACGCCCTGTCGGTCGGCGGCTCCCCGCGCTGGGACGCGGTCGCCGAGATCCCGGACCAGGACGTGTGGGACCTGCGGCGGGTGCTGCGCGAGCAACTGGTGCAGGAGGTACGGGACCGGCTGCGCGCCTCGTGGCGCCAGCGCGGGGCCGCCGCGGCCGAGCTGGGCTGGGTCGACTCCGTGCTCGACCCCGACGTGCTGACCATCGGCTTCGCCCGGCGCGTGCCCTCGTACAAGCGACTGACGCTGATGCTGCGCGACCCGGACCGGCTGCGCAGGCTGCTGCTGGACCCGGAGCGGCCGGTGCAGATCGTGGTGGCGGGCAAGGCGCACCCGGCCGACGACGGCGGGAAGCGGCTCGTGCAGGAACTGGTCCGCTTCGCGGATGACCCGCGGGTCCGGCACCGGATCGTCTTCCTGCCCGACTACGGCATGGCCATGGCGCAGAAGCTCTACCCGGGCTGCGACGTCTGGCTGAACAACCCGCTGCGGCCCCTGGAGGCGTGCGGCACGAGCGGGATGAAGGCCGCGCTGAACGGCTGCCTCAACCTGTCCGTGCTGGACGGCTGGTGGGACGAGTGGTTCGAGCCGGACTTCGGCTGGGCCATCCCGACCGCCGACGGGCTCGGCGCGGACGAGGACCGGCGCGACCACCTGGAGGCGAGCGCCCTCTACGAGCTGATCGAGAACCGGGTCGCGCCCCGGTTCTACGACCGGGCCGGGCGCAGCGGACTCCCGGTGCGGTGGATCGAGATGGTCCGGCGCACGCTCGTCTCGCTGGGGCCGAAGGTGCTCGCCGGGCGGATGGTCCGGGAGTACGTGGAGCGGCTCTACACCCCGGCCGCGCTCGCGCACCGGGCCCTGGACGCCGGGGCGGCCCGTGACCTCGCCTGGTGGAAGGGGCGGGCCCGGGCGGCCTGGCCGCGGGTCTCCGTCGAGCACGTGGAGACGCTGGCCGCGGCTCCGGTGGGCGGCACCGCCGAACTGGGTGCCACCCTCACCCTGCGCGTGCAGGTGGCGCTGGACGCCCTCACCCCCGAGGACGTGGAGGTACAGGCCTTCGCGGGCCGGGTGGACCCGCAGGACGTGATCCGGGACGGGCGGAGCTTCCCGCTCAAGCCGGCCGCGGGGCCCGATCTGGAGGGTCGTTGGGTGTACGAGGGCCCGCTCGCCCTCGACCGTACGGGAGCCTTCGGCTACACGGTGCGCATCTTGCCCGCACACCCGCTGCTGGCGACCCCCGCGGAACTGGGCCTGGTCGCGGCCCCGGTGGAGACGGACGCCGGGGGCGGGGTGCTCCTGCGCTGACCTCGCGGGGGCCGGGCGGTGCGCCGTCGGTGCGCGCCGCCCGGCCTCATGGGTGAACCACGCTCGCGCCGGGTCTGCCGAAACGTTTTTGCGGAGTGCCCCGCTCCTACGCTGCCCGAGGATGCCACCGGACCGGTATCCGCGGAACCCGAGGAACGGACTCCCCCCATGCGTCTTCGCTCGACCGCCGCCGTGTTCGTCGGCGCTCTCGCGCTCGCCCTGCCCACCGCCGGCCCGTCGGTGGCCGATGACCACGGCGAACGCGCCCTCGGCACGCTGCACTACCAGTACCTGGACGCGGCCGGATCCGAGAGAAGGGGCCAGATCCGACCCGCCGACAACGACACCTGCTACCTGCTGACGCGCACCTCCCGCGACGAGCCCGCCATCGAGGTGCGCAACGAGACCGAGTCGCTGGCGGTGCTCTTCGACAACCGCAGCTGTGACGGCGAGGCGGAGAAGGTGCTGAAGCCGGGGGAGAAGGCGAAGCGGGTGGAGGTCGTCTCCGTCTACTTCAAGCCGGTGACCGAGCAGGACGCGGTGACCGGCGGGAACGGCGGCACCGGTGGGAACGGTGGGAACGGCACCTGGCCGGGCCGGGACGACCGGCCCCGGGACGACGAGGCCGACCAGGACCTGACCGACGGCAGCACCGGCAACACCGGCAACACCGGCGGCACCGGCGACAACGGGAGCACCGGCGGCAACGGCGGTACCGGCGACAACGGGAGCACCGGCGGCACCGGTGGGAACGGCGGCACCGGCACCTGGCCGGGCCGGGACGACCAGTCGCGCGACGACCAGAGCGACCAGAGCGACCAGAACCAGAACCGCGACGACGAGGAAGACGAGGAGGAAGACCTCCTCACCGCCATCTTCCGCACGCTGGGCTGACGTACGCAATGGAACAGGGCCGCCCGGGGAGGAATCCTCCCGGGCGGCCCCGTGGTCTATCTGCTCAGCCGTCGTTCACCCTGCCCCGGTGGGGTCAGAAGGTGAGCTTCCAGCTGTTGATGTAGCCGGTGTCCAGGCTGGCGGCGTCCCTGACACGGAGCTTCCAGGTGCCGTTGGCGACCTCGGAGGAGGCGTTCACGGTGAACTGCTGGACGATGTTGTCCGCGCTGCCGCCGGTGCGGTTGCGCAGGTTGTAGACGCTGCCGTCGGGGGCGACCAGGTCGACCACCAGGTCACCGACGTAGGTGTGGACGATGTTCACGTCCACCTTGAGGGCGCTCGGGGCGTTGCCCGTGCGCGTCACGTTGATCGGGGACTCGACGGTCGCGTTGTCCGCGATCTGGTAGTCCGTGGTGTTCTCGAAGACGCTCGGCTGCGTGGTGCCGACCGTCCAGGTGAACGCCGCGGTACCGGTCTGGTTCTGCGAGTCGGTCACCGTGACGGTCACGTTGGACGTGCCCGCGGTGGAGGCCGTGCCCGAGATCAGGCCGTTGGAGGAGTTGATCGACAGGCCGGCCGGCAGGCCGGTCGCCGCGTAGCTCAGCGCACCCGGGTTCGTGCTCGTGGCCTGGACCTGCAGGCTCACGGCGCTGCCCGTGACGGTGTTCTGGTTGGCGATCGGGGTGACCGTGACGCCGTTGGAGATGCGGGATCCGACGGCGACGCCGGCCCATGCGTTGGCGACGTTGTTGTAGATCGTCGAGCCCTGGCCGTAGAGGTCGGCGGCGGCCTTCAGGGTCTGGACGCGGGCGTCGGCGTAGTTGGTGTTCGACTTGAAGTAGCCGACCGTCAGCGCGCGGAACCAGATCTTCGAGGCGGCGTCCCGGCCGATCGCGGTGACGGGCAGGCCGTCCGCGGTCGGCGAGTTGTAGCTCACGCCGTTGATGACCTTGGCGCCCGAGCCCTCGGAAGCCAGGTAGTACCAGTGGTTGGCCGGGCCCGAGGAGTAGTGGACGTCGATGCCGCCGAGGCCCGAGTACCAGCTGTCCTTGGACGAGCCGTCCTTGCTCGGCTTGTCCATGTAGCGCAGCGGGGTGCCGTCGCCGTTGATGTCGATCTTCTCGCCGACCAGGTAGTCGCCGACGTCCTGCGGGTTGTTGGCGTAGAACTCGACGGCCGCCGCCATGATGTCGGAGGTCGCCTCGTTCAGACCGCCGGGCTCACCGCTGTAGGTCATGTTGCCGGTGACCGAGGTCAGACCGTGGGTCATCTCGTGCGCGGCCACGTCGGTGGAGGTGAGCGGCTTGTTGTTGCCCTCGCCGTCGCCGTACGTCATGCAGAAGCAGGAGTCGCTCCAGAACGCGTTGACGTAGGCGTTGCCGTAGTGGACCCGGGTGTACGGGGCCACGCCGTCGTTGCGCAGGCCGTTGCGGCCGTGCACGTTCTTGTAGTAGTCCCACGTGACGGCGGCGCCGTAGTGCGCGTCCGCGCCGGCCGTCTCCAGGTTGGACGGCAGGTTGTTGCCCCAGGTGTCGTCCGGGCCGGAGAACAGCGTGCCGGTGCCGGAGCCGGTGCCACGGTTCAGGTTGTACGTCTTGTGGTTGCCGCGCGCGGCGTCGGTCAGGTTCCAGGTGCTGCCCGACTGGGTGGTCCCGAGGGTCACCTGGCCGCTGTACATCGTGTTGCCGGTGCCGGTCTCGATGGCCTGCCACTCGGTGATCTTGGCGCCGGTCTTGGCGTTGGTCACCACGTGGAGCTCGTTCGGCGTGCCGTCGTGCTGGAGGCCGCCGACGACGGTCTCGAACGCGAGGACCGGCGCGCCTTCGGCCGCCCAGATCACCTTGCGGGCGCCCTTGGAGGCCTTGGCCTCCTTGGAGCCCTCGGCGTTCGCGGCGGAGACGGCCTGGCTCTCGGCGGCCGCCGGGGTGACGGTGGCGCTGGTGTCGGCGACCTTGATCTCGTGGTTGGTCGCCTTGGTCACGCTCTTGGTGACGCCGTCCTTGGCGTGGACGGTGAGGTCACCACCGAGGACCGGGAGTCCGTCGTAGGTGCGCTCGTAGGTCGTGTGCGTGGTGCCGTCCGCGTCCTGGACCACGTCGCGGACGACGAGCTTCTCGCCGCTGCCGAGGCCGAGCGCCTTGGCGGCCTGCACGGTGGTCGAGTTGGCCTCGGCCAGGAGCGTCGCACGCTCCGAGGCGCTGAGTGCGCGGTTGGCCGCGCCCGGGTTGGGCTGGGAGGCCGTGGGTGCCTGTGACGCGGTGGCGTCGGCGGTTGCGGTGCCGGTCTGGATGCCGACGGCGAGCAGGGCTGCCGCAGCAACGAGAGCGCCGGCCGCGGTGGCACGCCTCTGGGGGGTGGACCTCAACGCAGACTCCTTCTGCAAGGGGGGTTCCGGATGGCTGGGTGGGCCTCCGGGCAGAGCAGGGCTGGTGCGATGAACGGTCGAAGATTGCCACTCACGACGGCAGATGTCAGGGCCGCGTCAAAAGGTTGGCCGGAAAAGGTTCGTTGTTCGAAGATACGTATCCGGTATCCGGACCATTCACCTTCATGTGCTTCACCAGGCCATCCAGCATGCGGAATGCCTGATACCGCTTGCTAACACTTGCGCAACAAGGGGCTGCGTTGACCCAAACGGCATTTACCGTACGGGTGTTTGTCGTACTGTTTCCCGGTGCGGCAGATGTTCGTTGCCAGGGGAAGCGATGGGCACCCGCCACTGTCATAGACCACGTGCCAGGGGGGCCCATGAGGCATGTCCATATTCCTGCGCAAAGAGTGGCCCGAGCGGCCCGGGAGTCCCTTGCGCCCGCACGGCGCCTCGGGGACAAGGCCCGTTGGTACCGCCCGGCCGCCATCGCCGCCGATTTCCTCGGCGCCGCCATCCCGGTAGGGCTCGTTTTCGACGCCGCGCAGCAGGTCCGACCCGTCTACTGCGCCCTGGCCGCCGCCGTGGCGTGGACCGGGGTCCAGGCGCTGCGCCGGCGCTACGCGACCCGGGCGCTCGGCGAGTCCCGCGGTGTCCTGCCCGTCCTGCACGACTGGCTGATTCTGATCGGCGTGCTGGCCGTGGCGCGCGTGGTGACCGAAGAGGCCACCCCCCGACTGTCCGCCCTCGGGGCCCTGCTGCCCGCCCTGCTCATCACCGTCGCCGTCCACAAACTGACCTACCGCCACCTCTCGGCCGCCCGCCGCGAGGCCCAAGCCGTCAGCCGGGTCCTGGTCGTCGGCGAGCCCGACGCGGCCGAGGACGTCATCGCGCACCTCGCCGCCCGCACCGACCACCCGTACGTCGTCGTCGGCGTGGTCCCGGTCGGTGCCGGGCCCCTCGCCAGCGGCGTACCCGTGGCGGCGCGGCTCGACGGAGGCGCCGCCGAGACCCCGAACGGCGACTCGGCGGCCGTGCTCGGCGCCGTCGCCAGCCACCACGCCGACCTGGTGCTCGTGGCCCCCGGCGTGCGGATCACGGGGGAGCGGCTGCGCCGGATCGCCTGGGCCCTGCACGACGCGGGCCTCGAACTCGCCGTCTTCCCCGGTCTGGTGGAGGTGTCCGTCAAGCGGCTGGAGACCCTGTCCGCGGGCGGGCTCGCGGTGCTGCGCGTCGCGCCGCCCGTCAGTCGCGGGGTGCAGACCCTGCTCAAGTCGGCCCTGGACCGGGTCGGCGCCGCGGCCGGACTGCTGCTGCTCTCCCCGTTCTTCCTGGGGATCGTCCTGGCCATACGGTTCGGCTCGCGCGGTCCGGCCTTCTACCGTCAGCGGCGGATCGGTCGCGACGGGGTCCCGTTCGTCATGTGGAAGTTCCGCACGATGGTCGTGGACGCCGACGCCCTGAAGGCCGAGCTGTCCGGGTCCAACGAGAACGACGGCCTGATGTTCAAGATGCGCCGCGACCCCCGGGTCACCCGGGTGGGCCGGCTGTTGCGCCGCACTTCGCTGGACGAGCTCCCGCAGCTGATCAACGTACTGATCGGCAACATGTCGCTGGTCGGCCCGCGCCCGCCGCTTCCGGAGGAGGTGGCGAAGTACGACGAGGTCGAGCTGCGCCGGCTCACCGTACGGCCCGGGATGACGGGACTGTGGCAGATCAGCGGGAGGTCCGACCTGTCCTGGGACGAAACCATCCAACTCGACCTGCAGTACGTCGACAACTGGTCCTTCACCAGCGACGTCGACGTCATGGGCCGCACGCTCCGCGCCGTCGTAGACGGTCGCGGAGCGTACTGAGGGGCCTGGGCCGCCTGTGCGATCAGCTCTGCTCGCGCCACCACTGGTACGTGGCGGCGATGCCGTCCCGCAGCGGGATGCCGGGCTTCCATCCGAGCGACGTCAGGCGGCTCACGTCCAGCAGCTTGCGCGGGGTCCCGTCCGGCTTGGACGTGTCCCAGGCGAGCCGCCCGCGGAAGCCGGTCACCTCGGCGACCGTCTCGGCCAGCTCCTTGATGGTCAGGTCCTCGCCGCAGCCGATGTTGACGGGCTCGTCGCCGTCGTAGGTGTTCAGCAGCACGGCGCAGGCCGCGGCCAGGTCGTCCACGTGCAGGAACTCCCGGCGCGGGGTGCCCGAGCCCCACAGCGTGACCTCGTCACGGCCTTCGGCGGCGGCCTCGTGGAAGCGCCGGACGAGGGCCGGCAGGACGTGCGAGGACTCCAGGTCGAAGTTGTCGCCCGGGCCGTAGAGGTTCGTCGGCATGGCGGAGATGTACGAGGCCCCGTACTGCTTGCGGTAGGACTGGACCTGGACGATGCCGGCGATCTTGGCGAGGGCGTAGGCCTCGTTGGTCGGCTCCAGCGGGCCGGTCAGCAGGGCGTCCTCGTGGATCGGCTGCGGGGCCAGCTTGGGGTAGATGCAGGACGAGCCCAGGAACAGCAGCCGGCCCACGCCGGCGGCGTGGGCGCCGCCGATCACGCTGAGCTGGATCTGCAGGTTCTCCTCCAAGAACTGCACCGGGTACGTGCTGTTGGCCATGATCCCGCCGACCTTGGCGGCGGCCAGCACCACGGCGTCCGGGCGGACGTCCCTCAGGTACGCGGCGGTTGCGGCGGCGTCGCGCAGGTCGAGGTCGGCGCGGCCCCGGGTGAGCACCTCGTGGCCGTCGGCGGTGAGCCGCCGGGCGACCGCGGACCCCACGAGGCCGCGGTGGCCCGCGACGAAGACGCGGGCGTTCGGGGGCAGGAGCGGCAGCGAACTTGTCATACCGCCGATGATGCCAGTCCGCTGCCGCGGGGGCCGCAGGGGTCCACGGCCCGAGCCCGCGCCACCGGCGCGGCCCCGACCGCGGCGGACCTCACGGTCCAGGCGGCCGGCGCGCGCCCGGCCGCGCGGGACACGCCCCGCGGCCCAGAACCCGTCGTCGACCCGCATCCGGCGGGCCAAACGGTGCCAGCAGCGGCCGACGGCCGGCACCCGGCCGTCGGGTCGGTCGGGATCTCGGCCGGCTCCGGAACCGGGGGCGTGCCGGGCGGCGTCAGGACCACGAGACGGCGGGCGCCCCGCAAGGGGCGGCCGGGGCGGCCGTGTACGGTACGCATCCAGCCCCCTGCCCGCGACCCGACCCTTCCGCGCGCCGCCCCGCAGGGCCCGGCTCCGCACCCACCTCGAGGCACCGCCTCACCACGACCGACAGAAACAACCAGCAAGGGGACCCCATGGGCAAGACCGCACTGATCACCGGAGTCACCGGACAGGACGGCTCGTACCTCGCCGAACTCCTGCTCTCCAAGGGCTACACGGTGCACGGGCTGGTGCGGCGGTCCTCCAGCTTCAACACGGAGCGGGTCGACCACATCTACCAGGACCCGCAGACCGCCAACCGGTCCTTCGTCCTGCACCACGCCGACCTCTCCGACGGCGTCGCCCTCGTGAACCTGCTCCGCGACATACGCCCCGACGAGGTCTACAACCTCGGCGCCCAGTCCCACGTCCGCGTCTCCTTCGACGCCCCGCTCTACACGGGCGACGTGACCGGCCTCGGCGCGCTGCGACTGCTCGAGGCCATCCGGGCCAGCGGTGTCGACACCCGCATCTACCAGGCCTCGTCCTCCGAGATGTTCGGCGCCACCCCGCCCCCGCAGAACGAGGCCACCCCGTTCCACCCGCGCAGCCCGTACGGCGCCGCGAAGGTGTTCGCGTACTGGACCACGGTGAACTACCGCGAGGCGTACGACATGTTCGCCGTCAACGGGATCCTCTTCAACCACGAGTCCCCGCGCCGCGGCGAGACCTTCGTGACCCGCAAGATCACCCGCGCGGTGGCCCGCATCAAGGCCGGTCTCCAGGACCACCTCTACCTCGGCAACCTCGACGCGGTGCGCGACTGGGGCTACGCCCCCGAGTACGTGGACGCCATGTGGCGGATGCTCCAGCAGGACGAGCCCACCGACTACGTCGTCGCCACCGGGGTGGCGGCGACCGTCCGCGAGTTCGTCGAGTCCTCCTTCACGCACGCCGGTCTCGACTGGACCGAGCACGTGCGCTACGACCCCAAGTACGAGCGCCCGAGCGAGGTCGACGCCCTCATCGGCGACGCGTCCAAGGCTCATGACCTGCTTGGCTGGAAGCCGACGGTCCTGGTGGCCGAGCTGGCGCAGATCATGGTGGACGCCGATATCCGTCAGGTCGAGGACCAACTGGCGGGCGTGACGGTCCGCATCGACCGCTGAGGCCTTATATTTCCCCTACGGTTTGCCGTGTTCCGGCCATACTCCGCAGCTCTACGGGGGTGTGGCCGGGGTAAACCTGCCGTATGTCCCTTGTGCACCCTCCAGGCTGAACCTGTTGATTCCAAGTTGGTATGCAATGGGTCAAGAGAGGTGACCAGGCCTGCAACTGAGCCCTAGTCTGCGCCAGTACATATGGCTGTTCGGATAGTTCCAGCCATCAAACCGGGCAATTGCCCTGGGGGGCTCATGCGTAGATCCAGAGGGCTGACTGCCGCCCTCGTACTGTCACTGGCCGGTGCGGGCACCGGCATAGGCCTGGTGCTGATGCCTCAGGCGTCCGCCATCACGGCGCCGGTGGCATTCACCGCCGACGAGCTGCCGACCTGGCAGACGAACGGCGTCGTCTGGGCGATGGCCCAGGCCAACGGCACCGTCTTCGCCGGCGGTACCTTCTCGGCCGTCCGTCCGCCCGAGGGCGTGGCAGGCGCGGAGCAGAACGCCGTGAACTTCGTGGCGCTCGACGCCGCGACCGGCAATCCCACCTCCTGCAAGCTGGCCTTCACCATCGGCGAAGGCACTGCGACCGTGCGTACGCTGGTCGTCTCGAAGGACAAGAAGACCCTCTACGCGGGCGGGTCCTTCGGCGCCGTCAACGGCACCCCGGTCTCCAGCCTCGCCGCGATCGACATCGCGAGCTGCTCCCCCAAGGCATCGTTCCACCCGAGCTTCCCCGCCACCGTGCGCGCGCTCGCCGTCACCGACGACACCCTCTACGCGGGTGGCGACTTCGGCACCGTCGAGGGCCAGACCCGCGAGCGGTTCGCCGCCGTGGACGCCTCCTCCGGTGCGCTGAAGCCCTTCGTCGCCAACGTCGACGAGCCGGGCCGTGCCGTCGAGGTCACCCCCGACGGCAAGAACGTGCTCCTCGGCGGCGACTTCTTCACCGTCAACGGCTCCAACAGCCACGCCCTCGCCGTGGTCAACGCCACCACGGGCGCGGTCACCAAGACGTACTCCAACATCCCGTCGAACTCGGTCGTCAAGGACATCTCCACCGACGACACCGGCTTCTACACGGGCCACGAGGGCTCCGGCGGCGGCGTCTTCGACGGCCGCATCGGCCTGCGCCTGAGCGACTTCACCGAGAAGTGGCGCGACCGCTGCCTCGGCGCCACCCAGTTCGTCCTGCCGTACGAGGGAGTGCTCTACAGCTCCTCGCACGCGCACGACTGCTCCACCGAGCTGGAGTTCCCCGACGGCAAGCGGAACTTCCTGCTGGCCCAGCCGACCAACCACGAAGGCGCCGCCCCCGCGCCCGTGGACGGCTTCGTGCGCGGTCCCGGCAAGCTCGGCTGGCACCCCACGGCCAACGACGGCATGGACGGCACCGAGGGCATCGGCCCGCGCGTCATGGCCGTGGCCGAGAAGAACGACGTCAAGTACATGTGGGTCGGCGGTGAGTTCACCCTCATCAACGGCAAGCCGCAGTGGGGCCTGACCCGCTTCGCCTCCAAGGGCGACGTCGGCGCCCCGACCACCCCGGTGGCCAGCGCCTCCAGCGTCAAGCCCGGAGAGGTCCAGGTCCGCTGGCGCACCAGCTACGACGCGGACGACAGCAAGCTGACGTACCGCATCTACCGCAACGGCTCGGCCACCCCGGCCGCCACCGTCACCGCCAGCTCGCTGGAGTGGGAGCGCCCCCAGGCCTCCTGGAACGACACCACGGTCAAGGCCGGTCAGAGCTACACCTACCGGGTGACCGCGACCGACGCCGCCGGTAACACCAGCGCCCTGTCGGCCGTCGCCTCGGTGACCGTCCCGACCTCGGTCCAGTCCTACCCGAACCAGGTCCGCACCGACGGCGCGGAGCTGTACTGGCGCTTCGACGACGCGGTCAGCCCCTACGTCGCCGACTCCTCGGTGTCCGGCAACCGCAGCGGCGTCCAGCTCAACGCCCCCGCCCTGAAGCAGTCGCCCGGCGCCGTCGCCGGCAGCACGGCGATGGGCTTCAACGGGACCAGCCAGCAGGTGTACAGCGACCGCCGTCAGACGGTCGGCAACACGTTCACCCTCGAGACCTGGTTCAAGACGAACACCACGCGCGGCGGCAAGCTCATCGGCTTCGGCAACAACACCGTGCGCAACAGCGGCTCGTACGACCGCCAGCTGTACATGACCAACACCGGTCGCCTGGTCTTCGGCGTCTACAACGGCTCGGCCCGGACCGTCTCCACGGGCCTGTTCGAGACGTACAACGACAACCAGTGGCACCACGTGGTCGGCACCCAGGGCCCCGGCGGCATCACGCTGTACGTCGACGGCCAGAACAAGGGCTCGCTGAACGCCACGAGCAACACCACCTACGCGGGCTACTGGCACGTCGGCGGTGACAACCTCAACAACTGGCCGACCCGTCCGACGAGCAACTTCTTCGCGGGGCAGCTCGACGAGACGGCCGTCTACCCGTCGGCGCTCACCCAGGCCCAGGTCAAGAGCCACTTCGACCTGGCCAAGGCGCCCACCGACACGGTCTCCGCGGTCAAGACGACCGAGGACACCTACATCAACCAGGGCGCCCCGAGCACCGTCTACGGCACGTCCACCTCGCTCGCGGTGCGCGGCAGCGGCTCGCTGTACGAGACGTACATGCGCTTCAACCTGCCGGCCGCCCCGGCCGGCCAGGTCCTGAAGTCCGCCTCGCTGCAGATCAAGACCAGCACGCAGGCGAACTCCGGCACCACCGACACCGTCAAGGTGCTCCCGGTCACCGGTAACTGGACGGGCGCGGGTACGACCTTCAACACCAAGCCCACCCTCGGCACCACCCCGCTCGGCACCATCGCGGGCGTGCCGGAGGGCTCCGCGGTCCACAACGTGGAGCTGGACACCGCCGCGGTCTCCGCGGCGCTGGGCACCAGCTACGGCCTGGGCCTGACGAGCACGGGCACCGACCCGCTGTGGATCTGGTCCTCCGAGGCCACGGCGGCGGAGGGCACTCCGCAGCTCGTCCTCACCTTCGGCGCGAAGTAAGCGACGAGAACCGAAACAACCGCCTGACGGCGTGCGGGGTCCGGCCCTTCGTGGCCGGGCCCCGCTGCACACCCCCTTGAGTACGGGAGCCTTCCGATGTACCGACGCTCCGCAGCGGCTGCTGTCCTGCTGGCCGCCGCCCTGACGCTGACCGCCTGCAGTTCGGGCGGGGACGAGGCCGACTCCGGCGCCAAGCCGAAGCCCCCGGCCGCGTCGTCGGCCCCCGACCCGGCGGACGCTCCGCAGCCGTCGACCGACCCGAACGCGAAGCCGACCGGCCCCGTCCTGCCGGACGCGAAGATCACCCCGAAGACGGGCAGTTTCACGGCGGAGGAGAAGAAGTACCTGAGCGGGCGGGTCCCCGACAAGGTGGACCCGGCGTCCGTGCTGCAGGGCGGCCAGGACGCCTGCCAGCGGGTGCAGCGCACCTCGAAGCGCGACAAGGACGCGGCGACCGGAGCCGTCATCACCGGCGAGATCCCGGGCGCCAAGGACGCGATCACCCTCCTGTGCCCGGACCAGAAGCCGATCCTCGCCGCGGCGGAGAAGGGCTTCCCCGAAGGCCCCCGGCCCTCGCCCGCGGCGGGCAACTACCGGGCGCTCACCCAGGCCACGAACTGCACCTGGGAGGCCAAGGGCAAGGACGGCGCCACCCTCGCCTCGGGCCCCGAGACCCCGCCCAAGGCGGGCGACAAGATCACGGCGACGATCCCGGCCGGCACGGCGGAGTTCAACTCCTCGGGCTGCTACGCCTGGATCCCCGCGTAGCCGACCGACAACGCCCCCGAGGACCGGACTCCCGGCCCCCGGGGGCGTTTTCGTACCCCGAAGCGGGGTACCCGCGCGGTCACAGTCCCGACAGCGGAAGGCGGACCCATGGGCATCGGCGGATGCATCGTCCTGATCGTGGTGGGGGCCGTCCTCACCTTCGCCAGCGACTGGGAGCTGGAGAGCGTCAACCTCGACCTGGTCGGCCTGATCATGATGGCGGTCGGCGGCATCGGCCTCGCCGTCTACACGAGCATCTACAAACGCCGCCGCACCCCGGGCGCCGCGATCCCGGTGGTGGACGACCACCGCCGGGACGTCATCTGACGCCGCGGATGCCTGTGCGCGCTCCAGTTAGGGGGCGAGCGAGATGTTGCCGACGGCCGTGGACCACTCGATGCCGGAGGCGGGCCGGATGTAGGCGAGCCGGACCCAGCGCTCTTGCCCTTCGTGATTGAGGACGCTCTCGCACACGACGGCCATCAACCGGCCCCTTCCCTTGGACGCGATGTCTTCCACGGCATGCCCGATCCACGGGTGCTGCTCGTGCCCGAACGAGTTGCCACCGGTCACCTGGTCTGCCCCCAGCTGCCGTGGCGGGTGGCCGCTGTTGCAAGGAAGCGGGTCCAACCGCGTGCGGCGAGGGCGAGGAGACGTGGACTCGGGCCCGGCGGGGGTTCGGGCAGCACTGCCTTGCGGGCCGTGCTCGTGCATGTCTGACTCATGGTTCGGACTCCAGGAGGGTGCGGAGCCGGAGGGTGTCCGGACACTGAGCAGGAAACCGCGCTGGGTAGCGGACGCATCACGGTCTGTGTGGACGTTCGGGGACGTCCGGGGATACCGTTGAAACGTCCCGACGTCCCACGGGGAAGGCCGGCTTCATGACGAACGAGCGCCTGCGCGCCTCGATTTCGGCGAACTCCGCCACCATCCAGTCGGTTGCTGCGCAGGTCGGGGTGGATCCCAAGACAGTGGAGCGCTGGATCACGACCGACCGGACTCCGCACCGCACCCATCGATGGAAGACCGCCACCTTCCTCGGTGTGGACGAGGTCTATCTCTGGCCGTCGATCGCCCGGCAGACCGAGACGGCGAGTGCTTCCGAGCTGGTGACGTACTACCCGCACCGAGGTGTCGTGCCCGCCGATCTGTGGTCATCCCTGATCGACAACGCCGTGAGTCACGTCGAGGTCCTCGTCTACGCCGGCCTGTTCCTCTTCGACGGACATCCGGAACTCGCCGAACGGCTCTCCAGGAAGGCGCGGGCGGGTGCCCAGGTACGCATCTTGCTGGGCAATCCGGCCTCCGAGGTGGTCCGGCACCGAGGCGAGGAAGAGGGCATCGGGGCGGATCTCGCGGCCCGGGCGCGCATGACACGCCGCTACCTCGAGCCCGCCATGACGACCCCGGGGGTGGAGGTCCGGCTGCACGAGACCATCCTCTACAACTCGCTGTACCGATTCGACGACGACGTACTCGTCAACCCTCACGTGCTGGGTGCGCCCGCCGGCCAGAATCCGGTCCTGCACTTTCGCTACATCCCGGGTGGCCGGAGCTTCAGGCACTACATGAAGAGCTTCGACTACGCCTGGGGGCGTGGCACTTCGGCCTAGGTGTATTGACCCGCAGCGTTGTTGACTCGGCTGATGGGTGGGTGTCCGCCGAGTGCGGTGTGGCAGCGGTGGTGGTTGTAGGTGTGGAGGAAGTCTGCCAGGGCTGCTGTCCGCTCGGTGTTGCTGGTGTAGGGCCGGAGATAGGCCCACTCGTCCAGCAGGGTGCGGTTGAAGCGTTCGACCTTGCCGTTGGTCTGCGGCCGGTAGGGCCGGGTTCGTTTGTGGGTGATCCCGGCCTTGGTCAGGGTCTGGGTGAACAGCTTCGACTTGTAGCAGGAGCCGTTGTCGGTCAGGACGCGTTCGACGGTGATCGCGTGGTCGGCGAAGAATGCGTTCGCCCGCTCCCAGAAGCCGATGGCGGTCTCTTTGCGTTCGTCGGTCAGGACCTCGCTGTAGGCCAGGCGGGAGTGGTCGTCGACCGCGGAATGGACGTAGGAGTAGCCGATCACCGGTGTGTTGCTCTTGCGCTGGCCGGTGGTGGCCTGGCGGTTGCGGTCGCCGGCTGACCGGCCCACGACGCGCCATCCGCCGCCGTCGGGGATGTTGCCGAGCTTCTTGATGTCCACGTGGACCAGTTCACCGGGCCGGGTCCGCTCGTAGCGGCGGACCGGCTCGCCGGTGGGCCGGTCGAGCCAGGCCAGGCGGTTCAGGCGGTGCCGGACGAGGATCCGGTGCACTGTGGAGGCGGGCAGGCCCAGGATCGGGCCGATGCGGGCCGGGCCGAGCTTGCGGTCGGTCCGCAGCCGGCACACATGGTCCTCGACCGTGGCCGGGGTGCGGTGCGGCGTCGTGCGGGGCCTGCTGGAGCGGTCCGCAAGGCCCGCTTCGCCCTCGGCACGCCAGCGGCGGACCCACTTGTGGGCCGTGGGACGCGATATCCCCATCTCCGCGGCCACGTGCGCGACCGGACGCCCGGCCAGAACACGTTCGACCAGGATCCGCCTGCCGTGCACGGTCAGCCGGGCATTACGGTGGGACACGAAGACCTCCGTGTGTGGTGTGGAGCCTAGTAGTGCTTGGTCAGGTTGGTGTTGGTGTGGGTATGCCGCGGTGGCAGGTGGGGCAGACGCCGGTCCATGTCGCGAGGAGGGTCTGTAGCTCGCGAACGATGCGGTAGAGGCTCAGGCCGGCGCCGTGTCTTTTGGGGCTCTGGCCAGTCGTTGCAAGGTGCAGAAGGCGTGCGCGACGGAGACGAGGGTGACGTGGTGGTGCCAGCCGTTGAAGGTGCGGCCCTCGAAGTGGGCCAGGCCCAGGGCCTGTTTCATCTCGCGGTAGTCGTGCTCGATGCGCCAGCGGAGCTTGGCCAGGCGGACCAGGGTGGTCAGCGGGGTGTCGGCGGGCAGGTCGGACAGCCAGAACTGGACGGGTTCGGCCTGGTCGGCGGGCCATTCGGCCAGGAGCCAGCACTCGGGCAGCTCCGGGCCGTCGGCCGCCTGGCGGACCTCGCGGCCGGCGGGCCGGATCCGCAGGGTCACGAACCGCGAGTAGATCCGCTTGAAGCCGCTGCGGCCGGTGCCGGGCCGGGAGCCCTCACGCCATTGCACCGGCTTCGCTGTTTTCCGGCCGGCCGCGATGACCAGCTGTTTCACCGACTGCGACTTGTCCGGGTACTTCGCCACCGGCCGGCGCCCGATCCCGGAGTACGGGTCAGCCACGGGCACCGCGTGGCCGGGCTGGGCCGAGAGGGTGGTGGAGATTCCCACGACGTAGTTCAGGCTCCGGGCCTGCAGGCCGTGCCGGAAGGCGGCCGCGTCTCCGTAACCGGCGTCCGCAATGGCCACCGGCACCTCGATGCCCCAGGAACGGGTCTCGTCGAGCATGTCGAGTGCGAGCTGCCATTTCTCCACGTGCCCGATGTCGTCGGGGATCTGGCAGGCGGTGCGTCGGGCGACCTTGTCGGGGTCTGCCTTCGGCGAGGCGGGGTCCCAGGTCTCGGGCTGGAACAGCCGCCAGTCGACCGCCGCCGAGGCGTGATCCGAGGCCAGGTGCAGCGAGACTCCCACCTGGCAGTTGGTGACCTTGCCCGCGGTGCCGGTGTACTGCCGCGACACACACGCCGAGGCATTGCCGTCTTTGAGGAAGCCGGTGTCATCGAAGACCAGCACGGTGGGCCGGATCGCCTTTTCCATCTTCCAGGCCAGCCGGGCCCGCACATGCGCCGGATCCCACGGGCTGGTGGTGATGAAGTGGGCCAGGGCCTGACGGTTCCCGTCCTCGCCCAGCCTGGCGGCCATCGGCTCGACCGACTTGCGCTGCCCGTCCGTGAGCAGGCCCCGCAGGTAAACCCGCCCCCACCGACGCTGATCCTTCCGCGCGAACGGCTCGAAAACCTCCGCCGCAAAGTCCTCCAACTCGCCACGTACAGATGCAATTTCCTCCGGCGTCACACGTCTAGAACGACACACCGAGCCCTTAGGACACGCAACGCCAGCCCCAACCTGACCAAGCCCTACTAGACACCTCCACCACACCGGAGGTCTTCGCCATGATCAAGACCCGACACCGTTAACAACGCTCGTGATCAATACACCTAGGCTGACGGTCATGGCCCGAGTGGACTACTTCAACGACCCGAACGCGCCCGAGGCGAACAGCATCGTTCCGTCCGTGACCGCGGTCGCTCTGGACGACGACGGCCGCGTCCTGCTGATCCACAGAACCGACAACGACCTGTGGGCCCTGCCCGGAGGAGGCGTGGACACGGGGGAGTCCGCCGCCGATGCGGCCGTACGCGAGACGCGCGAAGAGACCGGGTTCGACATCGAGGTGACCGGGCTCGTCGGGCTGTACACCGACCCGCGGCACGTCATCGCGTATGACGACGGAGAGGTCCGCCAGCAGTTCTCGATCTGCTTTTCGGCGCGCATCGTGGGAGGGGAACGTCGAACGAGCGGTGAGAGCAAGGAAGTGGCCTTCCTGGCTCCGGACGAGCTGAACGGGATGCGGATCCATCCGTCGATGCGGCTGCGCATCGATCACGGGCTCGCCCACCGGTCCGAGCCCTACATCGGCTGATCCGTGCTCCCGGCGTCGGCGCGGGCGACCGCTGCCGCCAGGTACGGGAGAGCTGCGCTGATCGCCGTGTGGACCTCGCTGCCCGGTGCGTAGCGGGTCAGGATCTCGTCGATGCGTTCGGGGAAGCTGAGCCGCTGACCGGCCGGCCCCGTGGTCATGTCGGCACACGTCAGCGCGTCCAGGGCAGCCGATTCCTCGCGCTCGTACACGGCGAGCTCGGCCGACAGGCCGCGCTGCTCGGCCTCGTACGCGGCTCCGGAGTGGTGGGCGACCAGGCGTACGAGTCGTCCGTCGGCGCCGAGTGATGCCAGGTAGCGGGCCCCGTCCAGGGGGTGGAAGCCGCTGTCGCGGAGCTGCGGGGCATAGCCGATGTCGTGCAGCCATGCCGCCGCGACCAGCAGCTCCCTGTCCGCATCCGGCACGGATCGGGACAGCTCCCGGGCCCGCTCCGCGACGCCCTGGGTGTGCAGCCAGCGGTCACCCAGCGGAGGCAGCAGGGACCGCGCCAGCCTGGCCGCACCTCGCGGGGATTCCAGTGGGGATTCCGGTGCGGATGAAGGCATGGTCCACACCGTACCGATGTGGGCCGCCGTGCTCAGTGGCGGACGCCCTCGTAGACCGGGAGGAGGGTGTCCAGGACCGCGTCCATGGAGAAGGATTCCGCGGCCAGCTTGCGGGCCGACCGGGAGGCCCCGTGGTTGGCGCTCGGGTCGAGGAGGTCCAGGACGGCGGTGGCGACGGAATCCGGGCCGGGGTCGACGGCGCGGCCGGCGCCGGTGCGGGCGATGTCGCGGGCCAGGCCGTTGGAGTGCGTCACCACCGTGGGGACGCCCACCGCGAGGGCTTCCAGCACCGACATGGGGAACGGTTCGTCCACCGACGGCAGTACGTAGACGTGGGCGCGGCGCAGCTCGGCCAGGACCTCCGCGCTGGAGAGCGCCCCCGGGACCGTGAACCGGTCGGTCAGGCCCAGCGCCCCGATCCGCTCCCGTACGGCTCCCAGCTCGCCCTCGTCCGGTCCGGCGACCACGAAGTGCGCGTCCGGGTGGGCGGCGAGGACCGCCGGGGCCGCGTCCACGAAGTCCACCGGCCGCTTGCGGGCCTGGAGGCGCGCCGAGTACAGGATGCGCGGCGGGCCGCTCAGCGGCGGCCGTTCCTCTTGCGCCGGGGTCCCGTTGACCAGGCGGACCGCCTGTGCCAAGGGCGGCGCGCCGACCACCGCGTCCAGTCCCTCCCGCTCGTGCGGGGTCAGGTACAGCACCGCGTCCGCGCCGCGCAGCAGCCGGCGTACCGCCACCGCGTCCAGCACCTTGGCCAGTAGCTTCTCGCTCGGGTCCACCATGCCGTGGGTCTGCAGCACCAGAGGCTTTCCCGCCCGCAGCGCCGCCAGGGCGACCGGCAGCGTCACCAGGTCCCGGGCCAGGTGGACGTGGACGACGTCGGCGTCCCGCACCAGCCGGCCGGCCGAGGCCAGCAGGGCGGGCGAGGTCATCCCGCTGAAGCCGAGGGGCAGCAGCCGGCGGGCCGGGAACAGCTGCGCCGGAACGCCCTCCACGGAGGTCGGCCACGGATCGAAGCCCTCGCCGAGCGCGAGCAGCCGCGCCTCGTGGCCCCGGGCCCGCAGCCCCTTCGCCAGGTTCAGCGCGACCCGTACCGGTCCGCCGAAGGCGTGCGAGGGGGAGTGGAGCGTGACGGCGTGCAGGACTCTCATCGCGGCACTCACTTGGGCTCCTCCACCGGGCGGCGGTGCCCGTCCTGGGTCTGCAGGGTCAGTTCGGGCAGGTCCTTGTGGACCACGGCGCCGGCCCCGGCGACCGCGCAGCGGCCCACCGTGACCCCGGCGAGCACGGTCGCCCGTACCGCCACCCACGCGCCGTCCTCGATCACGATCGGGGCGTTGCGGTAGCGGAAGTCGGCGGCCCGGTGGTCGTGCGAGCCGGTGCACAGCATGGCTTCCTGCGAGACGCACACGTTCGCCCCGATGGTCACCGGCTCCAAGTTCAGCAGCCAGGCGCCCTCACCTATCCAGGTGTGGTCCCCGATGTCGAGCTTCCACGGCCACAGCACCCGCACCCGGTGCCGGATCAGCACGCCCTCGCCGATCTTCGCGCCGAAGGCCCGCAGCAGCGACACCCGCACCCGCGCCGGACAGAACCAGCTCATGAACAGCGTGTTCATCACGGCGAACCAGAGCGCCTGCGTCAGCAGCCCGCGGCCCTTGTCGTACCCGGCCAGCGTGAAGGAAGGAAGATCCCGCAACTGTCGCCCCCATGTGTCCTGCGCCGCCGCCTCCCCGGGCGTGGCCCGCTCAGACTAGACTGCCCGCGGACCAGGCACATCGGGTGGGGGCGGCAGTGACGACGGACATACGCAAGCCCCCCGCGACGCCCGCGAAGCAGCCCGTTCCGTCCCCCTTCGAGGACGAGAGCCTGTGGGGCCGGGCCACCCTCCCGCGCACGCTCCTCTCGCGCGCACTGTCCGTCCCGCTCGCGCTCGGATTCACCGTCTTCCTGCCGCTGTTCGTCGCCGTCCAGACGGGCGCCGGCGTCCGCGACGCGGCCTTCTGGCTCCAACTGCTGCTCACCATGTACGCGGGCGCCCGGCTCTCGGCGATGGTGCTCACCAGCCGCCGCAAGCTGCTGCAGGGCTCGTTCTGGCTCTTCGTCTACATGGCCATGGGCGTGGCCCCCCTCGCGCAGGCCGTGCTCGGCCAGGTCCCCACGCCGGTCGTCGGCCCGCGCTCCGACCTGACCGTCGCCATCGGGCTCGTCCTGCTCGGCTGCACGGCCTTCGACGTCGGCGTGCTGCTGGCCCGGCACCGGCCGGCCGGGCGCGCGGGCGGCTCCCAGAAGCAGTCGAAGCCCGTCATGGCGCACCGGCGCCGACTCCAGCTCCTGACGATCCTGTCGTTCCTCTGCAGCGCCGTCTTCATCATGAAGCTGGGCGGCCCGGCGGTCTTCTTCTCCAGCCGCCAGGAGATCATCGCCGGCATCGAGGAGGCGGGCGTCTCCAACGGCGACGGCCAGGCCGGCCAGGCCCTGTTGCGCGGCTTCGGCACCGTACCGGCACTGCTCGCGCTGCTCCTTTACACCCGCTGGCTGATCACCTCGAAGTTCGCCCGCCGCAAGGTGTCGATCATCGTCACGTGGGCGGCGCTCGCCGGTCTCAACCTGATCGTCAACAACCCGATCTCGAACCCTCGGTACTGGTTCCTGACGGTCATGTTCGCGCTGCTGTTCACCGTCTTCCCGGTGAGCGCGGCGATGTACCGGGTGGCGCTGTCCATGGCGGTGGTCGTCGCGCTCCTGATCTTCCCGTTCGCGGACCGCTTCCGCTACGACGAGAAGAACTACCGGCCGGTCGAGACCACGTCCTTCCTGGAGCCCATGGCCCTCAAGGACTACGACCAGATCGGCATGTTCGCGAACACCATCACCTTCTCCAACTCCGGCCCCGGCCACTTCTACGGCCGCCAGCTCGCGGGATCGGTCTTCTTCGCGGTGCCGCGCGCGGTGTGGCCCGGCAAGCCGCGGGACACGGGCGTGATGGTCGGCCAGTGGATGGGCACGGTCAACACCAACCTCTCCTCCCCGATCTGGGCGGAGCTGTGGCTGGACTTCGGACCGCTGGGCATGGGGGCGGGGCTGCTGGGCATGGGGTACGCCTCGGCCCGCGTCGACCGGCGCTACGCGAAGCGGGCCACGCGGCGGAGTCCGCCGGGGAGCCTGATCTCGGTGGTGGTCCCGCTGGTCGCGGGCTACTCGTTCATCCTGCTGCGCGGGCCGCTGTTGCAGGCCTCGGGGCGTGTGGCGATCGCGGCCCTCTGCCTTGCGCTGGTCGCGACCCACCGCACGGACAAGTCCACCACCTTGCGCTGACGCGCTGCCGTTGCGGGGGCGCTGCCCCCGAACCCCCGCGCCTCAATCGCCGGCGAGGCTGCATTTTCAGCCCGTCCGGCGTTTGAGGACCGGGTCCGGGCGGAGCCCGGGACAGCGGTCAGGCCGCGGAGGCCGGCAGGGGCTCGCGGTCCTGCGCAGCAGGGACTCGCAGGCGGGCGACGCGCCACCAGGCGGCCAGGGCCTTGAGGGCCGAGCCGGCCGCCAGGCCCCACGCGGCACCCGCCACACCCCACACCGCGTACCCGCCGAGCAGCAGCCCCACGGACAGCAGCGAGAAGACCACCTGCAACGACAGCGTGGCCTTCGGGGCGAGCACCCGCAGGGTCAGCAGCGCGCACGTGCCCAGCCCCATCACGGCGTACTGCGCCCCCGTGGCCGGCAGTAGCGCGGACGCGCCCGCCCAGGTGTCGCCGAGCAGTTCCCGGCCCAGCCGGTCCGGCAACAGGTACAGGGCCGTGGCCCAGCCCGCGCCGACCGCGGCGAGCACGAGTCCCAGCGCGGCCGTGGCCCGCACCGTGGCCCGCTTGCCGCCGAGCCGGCCGAGCACCGGCGGACCGAAGGCGTTCGCCGAGTTGAACAACACGTTCAGCGGCCCGAAGAGCGTGGTCGCACCCCGCAGCGCGCCGACGGCCAGCGGCGTCGCGAAGACGCCGAGGCCCAGTACGGCGAGCTGGCTGGAGCCGTTGCCCACCGCGAACTCGACCACGAACCGCTGCCCCAGGTGCCCCCGTCGCAGGTACGGCCGCAGGTTCGTGCGGGAGCCGCGTACGTACGGCCGCAGCAGCCACAGTCCCACCGCCAGCGCGGGCAGTGCGGACAGGCCCCACACCAGCACCAGCCGCCCCGCCGAGGCCCCTTCGGGCTGCACGGCCAGCGCCGCGACCACGCACACCAGCCGCAGCGCGTCCGCGGCCAGCGCCCGCTCGGGGGCGCGCAGTGCGGAGAAGCAGTACCGCAGGCCGTCCTGGAGGAGCACCAGTGGCAGTACGAGGCCCAGTGCGAGGAAGGCGGTCCCGGCGGCCCCGGCCAGCGCGAGGCCCACCACCAGCAGCAGCGCGCCCACGGCGGCCGACGCGGCGGCGGTGAAGCCCAGCGCCGAGCGGCACGCGGCGCCGAGCCCCTCGCCCTTCTCCAGCACCAGGCTCTGGCCGACGTAGGCCATGTTCAGTCCGAGGAGCACGCTGAAGGTCACGTACACCATCGAGAAGTCGGCGAACCCGGACGCCGAGGACAGCCGGGCGGCCAGCACCAGCACCAGGATGTTCGTGGCGCTGGACGCCGCCTGGTCCAGGACCGAGGCGACGGCGGCGAGGCCGCGTCGGCTCATCTGCGGCCCATGCGGACGGTGCGCAGCGCGACGGTGTCGGTGCCGTCACCGGGGATGTGCTGTTCGGGCTCGGCCACTTCGTACGGGATCGGCTGCGGCGCGGACCGCCCGGGCTTCGGGGAGGTCCCGGAACCCCCGGCGGGGCCGGTGGGGGCCGGGCCGGCCTTGTCCTTGCCGCGGCCGCGCTTCTCGCCGGGCAGCGGTGCGTGCAGCACCGCGCCGAGCACGGTGCCGCCGGCGCCGCTGATCAGCTCGCGGATCCGGGACAGGTCGGTGCGGTGCACGGCGCGCGGGTCGCAGACGACCAGGACGCCGTCGACGCGGTCGACGAGGGCCAGGGCGTCGGCGTAGGAGAGCACGGGCGGAGCGAGCACGACGACCGTGGAGTTGGGGGAGTCGGCCTCGGAGATCAGCCGGGTGGCGCGGGCCGAGGTCAGCGAGCGCGGGACGTTGCGCGCCCGCTCGCCCGGGATGAGGTCGAAGGAGCCGGACTCCCCGGCGTCCACGACGAGCTGGCGCCCGTCGGGCCATTCGGTGTCCGAGTGACGGCCGCCCGAGTTCGGGCTGCCCGGGGTCTGGCTCCAGCGCGGCCTGCCGCCGGCGTCCGTCGGCAGCTGGCTGGCCAGGACCGGGGTGCGCAGGTCGGCCTCGATGAGGAGGACGTCCTTGCCGGTCTCCGCGAAGGAGGCGGCCAGGTTCACGGCCACCGCGGCCGCGGTCTCGCTGCTGCCGCGCGGGGCGACGACGAGCAGGCGGCGCCGGTCGGCGAAGCGGGAGTCGTAGGCGAGGCGGAAGGCCACCGAGCGGTACTCCTCGGCGAGCCGGGGATCGGCCTCACCGGCGGCGAGCAGCGGTCCGCCGCCCGTCCGGTCCCGGGGCAGGTAGCCCAGGACGGGTGCGCGCAGGGCCCGGGCCACATCGCCCTCGGAGCGCGGGGCCGGATCGAAGACGAGGCGGACCCAGGCGGCCAGCAGGCCGAGTGCGAGGCCGACGGCCGCACCGAGCGCGAGCGACATGACGATGCCGGGGCCGTCGGTGGCGGTGGGCGCGGTCGCCGCGCTGGTGACGCGGCCCGGGGTCATGTCCAGGGCCTCGAGCTTGGTGATCTTGGTGTTGTAGCCGCCGACCTCGCTCTGCAGGTCGGTCTTGGAGGAGCTGGCGGCGTCGCGTCCGGAGCCGGCCGGCATCCGGGCGATCTCCTTCGACAGCTCGTCGAGCTGCTTGGCGATCGGGTCGCGCTGCTCCTTGTAGCCCTTGACCATCTTGTCGCGGGTGGCGTCGAGGGCCTCCTGCCGCTTCGTCAGGTAGGCCTCGGTCATCGCGTTGGCGCGCTTGGCGGCCTCCTTGGCGGAGTCCGCGGTGTACGTGAAGCGCAGCACCATGGTCTGCGGAGGGTTGGTGACCTGGAGCCCGCTGCGCAGGGCGGCGAAGCCGGACGCGCCCACGCCGAGCTTCTTCGCCGCCTCGTTGGCTATGGAGGAGCTGAGCGCGACCTGGCGCTCCGAGCCGATGTTGATCGCCTTGTCCGGGGCGAGGCTCGGGTTGAACGGGTCGTCGGTGGGGGCGCGCAGGACGACGTCGGCGGTCGCGACGTAGGTGTCGGCCGTGGAGATGCCGAGGTAGACGCCGCCCAGCAGGCCGATCCCGATGCCCGCGCCGATGAGCCTGCGGTAGCGCAGGAGCTGCCGGAACTGATCTCTGAGGAGATCGGGTTCGTCGTCGACCGGTGCCGCTGCAGGGCGGTTCGTCTCGATCACGGCCGGGGTCCCCCAAGTGCTTCGTCTATCAGTGCGTCGATGCGGGCCAGGCCCGCTTCGCGGCTCAGGTGGGCCGCCACGTGGCGGGGTCCGGCCGCTCCCAGTGCGTCCGCGCCTTCAGGGTCCTCGGCCAGGGCCCGTACGGCCTTCAGCAGGGCTTCGGGGTCCTCCGGCGGTACGAGCACCCCTGCGCCCGAGCGTTCCACTTCCTGGGCGGTTCCGCCCTCCGCGGCCACGGAGGCCACGACGGGCCGACCGGTCTGGAAGTACGAGGTCAGCTTCGACGGGACGCTCATGTCCAGCACGGCGGCGTGCTGCGTGACCGCGAGAACGTCCGCCGCCGCGAGGATATCCGGGAACTCGCCGTCAGCGGCAGGGGGGATGATGTCCAGATTCGGTACATCCGCAGCGAGATCGGACAGGGCCGCCCGCTGGCTGCCGTCGCCCATCAGGACGAACCGGACGCTCGGATCGAGCCGGGCGGCGCCGACGAGGACCTCGAGACCCTGCTTGAGGCCCATGTTCCCGGAGTGCAGGACGACGGTCTCGCCGGGGGCCCAGCCGAGGTGGTGCCGGGTCTCGCCGCGCGGCTTGGTGGGCACCGGCACGTGGGACCAGTTGGGGACGAGGCGGATCTTCGCCGGGTCCACTCCCATGCCGACGACCCGGTCCACGAAGGTCTCGTGGATGACGCCGACGAGGGTGGCGCGCTTGAGGGCGTAGGCCTCGGCGCGGCCGGCGATCGCGGCGGCCTTGTCGCCGCCGCTGATCCCGCTCTGTGCGGCGGCGGCGCCCATCAGGTCCTGGACCACCGGGATGTACGGGACCTTCCAGCGCGCCGCGAGCCGGGCGGCGAGCACGCCGCCGGCCAGGCTGGGCATCTGGGCGAGTACCGCGTCCGGCCTGGGCATCTTCGGCGGGGCCACGGCGCCGTGCAGCAGAATCGATCCTTCAAAAAGGGCCCGCTTCACGGCGGTCTGACGCGGCGGCACGGTGTGCGCACGCCGGTGCACGGTGACCCCCGCGCGCTGCTCCGTGCGCTGGAACGCACCCTTGTACTCCGGTTCGAGCGACCAGGCCGGGTAGTGCGGCATGCCGGCCAGCACGTGGGTCTCGTGACCGAGATCCGCCCAGTGCTCCGCGATCTGGGTCGCATACGGGCCGATCCCCGCGTGCTCCGGAGCGTAATTGGTGGAAACCAGCAGCATGCGCCGCTGACCGGATCTCGACACCGTGCGTCCCCTCTTCCCCTGGATGATGCGCACGTCACCCTATTCGTTCACCCGCGTGCTGCGGAACGTGCACGCTATTGTCTGCTAATCCGCTACACCGGGGGGTGTGGCTGCTGGGGGTAAAGATGACGGAGCACGACATGTCCGACCTTGGCGCGCCTGCGCGTCGACCGTATCGAGTCGGCTACGCGCCCGGCGCCTACGATCTGTTCCACATCGGACACCTCAACATCCTTCGGCACGCCCGGAGCCAGTGCGACTACCTGGTCGCCGGAGTCGTCTCGGACGAGATGGCCGAGCTCGCCAAGGGACGCCGCCCGATGATCCCGCTCGTCGAGCGGCTGGAGATCGTGCGCAGCGTGAAGTACGTCGACGCGGCCTTCGTCGAGACGGTCCCCGACAAGGTGGAGACCTGGAAGCAGGTCCGCTTCGACGTCATCTTCAAGGGCGACGACTGGCGCGGCACGCCCAAGGGCGACCGGCTGGAGAAGGACTTCGCCGCCCACGGCGTCGACGTCGTCTACTTCCCCTACACCGTGCACACGTCCAGCACCCAGCTGCGCCGGGCACTGGACGCGCTCGCCGAACCGGCCCCCGCGCCGGGCCAGGTCACCGGCGAACGGCGCTGAGCTCCCGGAACCACTTCGCGAGGAACGCCAGCAGGAACAGCGCGGCGACCGCGCCCAGTCCCGCGTACGCCCACACGAACAGCTTCCCGCCGCCGAGCAGCAGGAACACCAGGCAGAACACCCCGTAGTCCACGGGCAGCAGGGCCACCGCGCGCGCGGTCGACGGCGCGGCCGCCGGGCTGCCGGGAGCCGGCTTGGGCTTCAGCTTCTCCGTCAGCAGCCCGCCGAAGAAGGTCACCACCGCGGCGAACTGGAAGCCCAGCGGCACCAGCAGCCAACCGTCCGCGCCCGTCCCGTACGCGTCGGGGAAGCGGTAGAAGGCGATCAGCACGCAGGAGTGCAGGGCGGTGAGCTTGGCGGCGTCCACCACGTGGTCGAGCCATTCGCCGGCCGCGCTGCCGCCGCCGCGCAGCCGGGCGAGCTGCCCGTCGGCGGAGTCGAAGGCGAAACCGACGGCGAGGGCGGCCCACACCGCGATCCCCAGCCCCCACGAGGGAGCGGTCAGCGCGACCGCGGCCACGGCGGCGAAGCTGAAGGCGGCACTGATCAGCGTCACCTGGTTCGGGGTGAGCCCCAGCGCGTACGAACCGGCGGCCAGGTACCGCCCGGCCGGCCGGTTGAGGAACCGGGAGTAGAGCGACACCCCCTTCGCCGACTTCTGCGCCCCGCGCAGTTCTTGCAGCGCGGTCGTGACTCTGCCCATGCAGGGCCCCCCTCCGAGACGATGTCGAACACATCATCGCAGTACGAACGAGGAGGCTGGTTCCGGATGTCGGGTACGTCCGGAACCAGAGTCACGGACCGGTCCGGGCCGCCGCTCAGCCCACCACCTTCAGCAGCAGCACCGACCGCGCCGGGACCGTCAGGGTCTGCCCGCCGCGGTGCCGGGTCCGGGGCGGGTCGGCCTGGGCCTCCAGGGAGGTGTCCAGGACCACCTCGTACGACTCCGCCCAGGGCGCCCCCGGCAAGGCCCACGCCACCGGCCGGTCCCCGGTGTGCAACAGCGCGAGGAAGCTGTCGTCCGTCACCTGCCGGCCCCGCTCGTCACGGCCCGGGATGTCCCGCCCCGACAGGTACATCCCCAGCGCGGCGGCCGGCGCGTACCAGTCCCGCTCCGTCATCTCCGCACCCGCCGGGGTGAACCAGGCCAGGTCCCGCAGCCCGTCCGCGCCCTGCGAACGCCCGGAGAAGAACGCCCGCCGCCGCAGCACCGGATGGGCGTGGCGCAGCCCGATCAGCCGGGAGGCCAGGGCGAAGAGCGACTGCCAGGCCGGATCCTCCAGCAGCGACCAGTCCACCCAGCCCGTCTCGTTGTCCTGGCAGTACGCGTTGTTGTTGCCGTGCTGCGTCCGCCCGAACTCGTCCCCGGCCACCAGCATCGGCACGCCCGTGGACAGGAGCAGCGTGGTGAGCAGGTTGCGCAGCTGGCGGCGGCGCAGCACGCCGATCCGGGGATCGTCGCTCTCGCCCTCCGCCCCGCAGTTCCAGGACCGGTTGTCATGGGTCCCGTCCCGGTTCGCCTCCCCGTTCGCCTCGTTGTGCTTGCGCTCGTAACTCACCAGGTCGCGCAAGGTGAAACCGTCGTGCGCGGTCACGAAGTTCACCGACGCGTACGGCCGCCGCCCGCCCCACGCGTACAGGTCGCTGGAGCCCGACAGTCGGTAGCCGAGGTCCCGTACGTCGGGCAGCGCGCCCCGCCAGAAGTCCCGTACGGCGTCGCGGTAACGGTCGTTCCACTCCGTCCACAGCGGGGGGAACGCCCCCACCTGGTAACCGCCCGAGCCCACGTCCCACGGCTCGGCGATGAGTTTCACCCGCCGCAGCACCGGGTCCTGGGCGATCACCGCGAGGAACGGCGACAGCATGTCCACGTCGTGCATCGACCGGGCCAGCGCCGCCGCCAGGTCGAAGCGGAAGCCGTCCACCCCCATCTCGGTGACCCAGTAGCGCAGCGAGTCGGTGATCAGCCGCAGCACGTGCGGGCGCCCCGCGTGCAGGGTGTTCCCGCAGCCCGTGTAGTCGGCGTAGCGCCGCTGGTCGGACTGGAGGCGGTAGTAGCCCCGGTTGTCGATCCCGCGCAGTGACAGCGTCGGGCCCAGCTCGCCCGCCTCCGCCGTGTGGTTGTAGACCACGTCGAGGATGACCTCGATCCCGGCCGCGTGCAGGGCCCGGACCATCCGCTTGAACTCCCCGACCTGCTGCCCGGCCGTCCCGCTCGCCGAGTACGCCGCGTGCGGGGCGAAGTAGCCGATCGAGTTGTAGCCCCAGTAGTTGCGCAGCCCCCGGCGCAGCAGGTGGTCCTCGTGCGCGAACTGGTGCACCGGCAGCAGCTCGACCGCCGTCACGCCCAACCTCGTCAGGTGCTCGATCGCCGCCGGGTGGGCCAGGCCCGCGTAGGTTCCGCGCAGCTCCTCGGGAATACCCGGATGGCGCATCGTGAAGCCGCGCACGTGCAGCTCGTAGATCACCGAATCGGCCCACGGCGTCTTCGGCCGGACGTCGTCCGCCCAGTCGTCGTCGTCGTGGACGACCACGCCCTTGGGGACGAACGGCGCCGAGTCCCGGTCGTCGCGCACGGTGTCCGCGATGTACTGCTGCGGCCAGTCCCGGACGTGCGCGTACACCTCCGGGGGCAGCGTGAAGTCCCCGTCCACGGCCCGCGCGTACGGGTCCAGGAGCAGCTTCGCCGGGTTGTAGCGGGCGCCCGTCCAAGGATCCCAGCGGCCGTGCACCCGAAATCCGTACCGCTGCCCCGGGCGTACGCCCGGCACGAACCCGTGCCAGATCTCGTGCGTGTGCTCCGTCAGGGTGCAGCGGGTCTCGGCGCCGGCCTCGTCGAACAGACACACCTCCACCGCCTCCGCGCCCTGCGCCCACAGGGCGAAATTGGTGCCCGCCGTCCCGTCCGGACCGTGATGGAACCGGGCCCCCAGCGGATGCGAGGACCCCGGCCACACCGGTGCCCCCGGGCGCGCGTGCACCCGTAACACCTGGCCCCTGACCTGGCCGTTCGGCCGCTCCTTCACTCGGCCGTCGATCTGCGGTACGGGCACGGCCCGGCCGCTCCGCACCGCTTCCGCGGCATTGCTGACGGCTTCCACCGCCTCCTGCTCGGCTGCGCTCGACACTGCCCGCCTCCACGGCTCCTGGGTACCGGCGGGGGTAGGGGAGAGTGCGGCCCCGGCGTCCCGGCCTGGGCCCGCCCCCGTCTGGTCCTTCACACTGTTCTGCCCGGACAGTTCTGCCCGGAACGTGGCCCGCGCTCACGTTTCCCCCGCAGCGCCCGGTCGTTGGAGGGATCGTGACACTTCTGACGAGGCGGGCAGGGGCGGGCTTGGCCGCCGTGGCGGCATGGGCGGGCCTGCTGGGCGGGCTGGCCGGATGCACCCAGGACGGCAAGGCCCCCGTCGAGATCCAGCTGCCCGGCAAACCCCGCTCGCCGGACGAGGCCATCCGCATCACCCCCGACGACAACGCGAAGGGGGTCCCCGCGGACGGAAGGCTGTCGGTCACCGTGCCCGAGGGCCGCCTGGAGCGGGTCGTCGTCACCAAGGTGGAGGACGCGCAGCAGGAACAGGTCCCCGGCGCCATCGCCGACGACGGGCTCAGCTGGAGCCCCGACCCCGAGTTCGGACGGCTCGCTCTCGCGGCCAAGTACACCGTGGACGCCGTCGCCCTCGACGGACACGACCGCCGTCAGGCCCGCCACACCACCTTCACCACCTACGTTCCCGAGGAGCGGTTCATCGGCTACTTCAAGCCCGAGAACCGCTCGACCGTCGGCACCGGGATGATCGTCTCCTTCCGGTTCAGTCAGGCGATCGAGCGCCGCGCCGAAGTGGAGCGGGCCATTTCCGTCACGTCGGATCCGGGCGTGCAGGTCGTCGGCCACTGGTTCGGGCGGGAGCGGCTCGACTTCCGGCCCAAGGAGTACTGGAAGCCCGGCACCAAGGTCACCGTGAAGATGGACCTGCGCGACATCGAGGGCGCGCCCGGCGCGTACGGCATCCAGGACAAGACCATCAGCTTCACCGTGGGCCGCTCCCAGATCTCCACCGTGGACGCGGCCGCGCACACCATGGAGGTCCGGCGGGGCGGGCAGCTGGTGTCGACCGTCCCGATCAGCGCCGGGGCGCCCAAGACCACCACCTACAACGGCAAGATGGTGGTGATGGAGATGTTCGACGTCACCCGCATGAACGGCCAGACCGTCGGCTTCGGCGGCGAGTACGACATCCCCGACGTCCCGCACGCCATGCGGCTCACCTCCTCCGGAACCTTCCTGCACGGCAACTACTGGTCCAGCCCCGACACCTTCGGCACCACCAACGTGAGCCACGGCTGCGTGGGCCTGCGCGACGACAAGGGCGGCGGCTCCGACACCCCGGCCGGCTGGTTCTTCGACCGGACCCTCATCGGGGACGTGGTGGAGGTCGTGAACTCGCAGGACAAGACGGTCGCCCCGGACAACGGGCTGGGCGGCTGGAACATGTCCTGGGCGGACTGGGTCGCCGGCTCCGCCATCGCCTGACCCGCCATCGCCCGGCCCGCCAGCGCCCTGACCTGCCACCGCCTGGCCTCGGGCGCCCGCCCGCCCGGGAGAGTGATCACTATGATCGAAATGCCGTAGCGGAGAGTGTCCCCGCCGCGCCCCGCCGAAGCCCGCCCCCAGCCTGTCAGGGCACATGAGGGCAGCAGGCAACGGACGGAGCGTCATGTCAGCAAGGAACTGGACCCTCGGGCTCGCGATCGGGGCCGTACTGGCCTCCGCCGCGCCCGCGGCCTTCGCGGAGGGTCCCGGCGGCGACCGCCCGACGGCGGTCGTCAGAGCTCCGCTCCCCGGGGGGCTGGGGCCCTGCGTCCCGGGAGACTGCCCCGACCCGTACCCGGCCATCGGCACCGACGGCGTCCCGCAGGGCCGCGACAACGGCATCACCATCTTCGCCGGGGGTGACTTCCGCGTCCGGGGCCGGGCCTCCGAGGCCGAGGGCCGCCTCGTCGTCCTCGGCGACTTCGACCAGGACAAGCAGGCGGGCGGGGACAGCCGCTACAACGTGGGCATCGTCGGCGCCGGATCGAGGGTGCCCCCGCCCGTCGGCGCGGACTTCCTCACCACCGGCGGATCGGTCACCGTCGCGTCGGGCGAACGCCTGCTCGCCGACGGCGGCGTCGTTCGGTACGCCGGATCCGTCGAGGGCACGGTGACGGGCCGCCCCGTCCGCGACCCCGCCGCCACCCCGTACGCGGAGCTGCGCGACCGGCTCAGCGCCGCCAGCCAGTGCTACGCGCGGGTCGACGGGCAGCCCCGCCCGGCCACCGGGACGGCCGTCAACAACGGCTACGAGACGCTCTTCACCGGCGACGGCTCCTCCGCGCTCCAGGTCTTCAACGTCGACGCGAACCTCGTCGGCAACGGGGGCGGCCAGCAGGGCGTCCGCTTCACCCGCATCCCGGCCACGGCCACCGTGCTGGTGAACGTCCTGGGCACCACCCGCACGATCAGCACGTACAGCGGCGGCATCCAGGACACCGACCCCCTCAACGCCTACCGCGACCGGCTGCTGTGGAACTTCCCCGACGCCACGACCGTGAACCTGACCGGCGGCGGCCAGTTCCAGGGCAGCTTCCTCATGGGGCAGCAGTCCTCGGAGACCACCGTCACCCTGCCCGGCATCAACGGGCGCTTCTTCACCACCGGCTCCGTCACCCACGGCAGCAGCACGACCGGGGGCGGCGGTCAGGAGTTCCACGCCTACCCCTTCAACGGCGACCTGCCCGAGTGCGGCGGCCCGGGGCCGGTGACCGGCACGGTCTCGGTGCTCAAGCGGGACGCGGGGACGGGCGCGGCCCTGGAGGGGGCGCACTTCGAACTGTGGCGCGAGACGAACGGGACCGACGGGTTGCAGGACACCGCGCCGCGGGCCGACACCCTGGTCGCCGAGTGCGTCACGCCGGCGAGCGGCATCTGCGAGCGGACCACCGAGCCCGGTACGTACTACTGGCGCGAGACACGGGCGCCGCTCGGCTACGACCTGGACGACACCGTCCACGAGCTGACCCTCACCGCCGAGAACGCCGCGGCCGGGGTCCGGTACGAGGCGGACAACGAGCGCACCCCCGAGCCGCCGGACACCGCCCGGGTGGTGCTGCGCAAGACCGACCGGGCCACCGGCCGCCCGCTGGCGGGCGCGCGGTTCGACCTCTGGCGGGAGAGCAACGGCTCCACCGGCCTCCAGACGGACCCGGCGGGCGGCGACACCCGTCTCGACGGGGCCTGCACGACGGACACCCGGGGCACCTGCACGGTGGAGCTGCCGATCGGGCACACCTACTACTGGCGGGAGACCGCCGCCCCCACCGGGTACGCGACCCCGGCCGACCCGGCCACCCGGTTCGACCTGGACCGGGGTGACGCGGCGGACGGCATCGTCGTCGACGTCGCGAACACCCCGGTGAGCGAGGAGTACGAGGGCTCGATCCGGGTCGTGAAGCAGGACGCCAGGACCGAGCGACCGCTGCGCGGCGCGGTCTTCGAACTGTGGCAGGAGACCAACAACACCCCGGGCCTGCAGACGCGCGGCAGCAACGCCGACCGCAGGGTCGCCCCCGGCTGCACCACCGACCGGACCGGAGTCTGCACCTTCGGCCCGCTCCCCGAGGGCTGGTACTACCTGGTCGAGACGGCGGTCCCCGCGGGCTACGTCCTGCCCGCCGACCGGGTCACCGGCCCGCTGCGCCTCGACATCGGCACCCCGAAACAGCGCATCGTGGTGACGCTGCGGAACAAGCCGGTCGACCACGGCAAGGGCAAGCACCCCCAGCCGCCGAAGCATGCGAAGGGTGACCACGGGAAGGGCAAGCACCCCCAGCCGCCGAAGTACGCGAAGGGTGACCACGGCAAGGGCAAGCACCCCCAGCACTCCAAGAACCCGAAGCCCCCGAAGAACCCGAAGAACCCGAAGCACTCCAAGCACTCCAAGGGCCCCCGGGCCTGACCCCTCGGCGGCCGCCCCCTCGGGATTGGCCTGATCACCTACCGCGTCCCGGCCCACCGGGGCGGCCGCCGCAGTACTTCTCCGGGCAGTTGGGACGGAACGGTGACAAGACCGTGGCTCATCGTGATCCCTCCGTGTGATTACCTGTCAACAAGCGCGCGACAGTCCGCGCGCGGGGGACATGGGGAGAACACGAGTGAACGTGCAGCCGATACTCGGCCGCGCCCGCACCGGCCTGCCGGCCCTGTTGCTGGGGGCGGCCCTGCTGTTCACCACCGCGTGCGGTGGCGGTGGCGGCAGCAACAGCGGCGGCAGCGGTGGCGACAACGCCGGGGGCGGCGCCAAGACCGGTACCGAGGCATCCAAGGCGGTCGTCAGCGTCAAGCCCGACGACGGGGCCAAGGAGGTCGCCACGAGCGGCGTCCTGAAGATATCGAGCACGGGCGGCAAGCTCAGCACGGTGGCCGTGGCGGACACCAAGGGCAACGCGGTCGAGGGCAAGATCGCCGACGACGGCGCCTCCTGGGAGCCGGCCCGCCACCTGGCCTCCGCCACCGAATACAAGGTGCACGCGGTCGCCAAGGACGAGGCCGGCCGGGAGTCCGCCAAGGACACCACCTTCACCACCCTGACCCCGACCAACACCTTCGTGGGCCACTACACGCCCGAGGACGGCGCCACCGTCGGCGTGGGGATGCCGGTCTCGATCAACTTCACCCGGGGAATCACCAACCCCGAGGCCGTCGAGAAGGCCATCACGGTCACGGCCGAGCCGGCCGTCCAGATCGAGGGCCACTGGTTCGGCAACGACCGCCTCGACTTCCGTCCCGAGAACTACTGGGCCGCGGGCACCAAGGTCACCGTGAAGCTCGCCCTCGACGGGGTCGAAGGCCGCCCCGGCGTCTACGGCAAGCAGACCCGTACGGTCACCTTCACCATCGGCCGCTCCCAGGTCTCCACGGTCGACGCGAGCACCAAGCAAATGGAGGTCGTCCGTGACGGCCAGGTGCTCAAGAACGTCCCGATCACCGCGGGCGCCCCGTCGACCACCACGTACAACGGTCAGATGGTCATCAGCGAGAAGTACGAGGTGACCCGGATGAACGGCGCGACCGTCGGCTTCGGCGGCGAGTACGACATCGCCGACGTCCCGCACGCCATGCGCCTGTCGCAGTCGGGCACCTTCGTGCACGGCAACTACTGGGCCTCCTCCGGCACCTTCGGCTCGTCGAACGTCAGCCACGGCTGCGTGGGCCTGCGCGACCAGCGCGGCGGCGGCGACCCCAACGCACCCGCGGCCTGGTTCTTCAACGAGTCGCTGATCGGCGACGTGGTCGTCGTGAAGAACTCGAAGGACAAGCAGATCGCCCCGGACAACGGCCTCAACGGCTGGAACATGCCGTGGGCGGAGTGGATCAAGTAAGTACGCCGCCCGCGCGGTCGGAGTGGCCCGGTGCTGTGACCCACAGCACCGGGCCACTCCGCGTTAACCGGCGCTAACCTGGCCCGTATGACCCTCTCTCTCGAAGTCTCCGAAGGCGTCGGCACCATCCGCCTGGACCGGCCGCCCATGAACGCCCTGGACATCGCCACCCAGGACCGGCTGCGCGAGCTCGCGGTGGAGGCGACCGACCGGGCGGACGTCCGCGCGGTCATCATCTACGGCGGCGAGAAGGTGTTCGCGGCGGGCGCGGACATCAAGGAGATGCAGACGATGGACCACGCGGCGATGGTCGCCCGGTCCCGCGCGCTCCAGGACGCCTTCACCGCCGTCGCCCGGATCCCCAAGCCCGTCGTCGCGGCCATCACCGGCTACGCGCTGGGCGGCGGGTGCGAACTCGCCCTGTGCGCCGACTACCGGATCGCCGCCGACAACGCCAAGCTCGGCCAGCCCGAGATCCTGCTCGGCCTGATCCCGGGCGCGGGCGGCACCCAGCGGCTCTCCCGGCTGATCGGTCCGTCCAAGGCCAAGGACCTGATCTTCACCGGGCGCATGGTCAAGGCCGACGAGGCGCTGACCCTCGGCCTGGTCGACCGGGTGGTGCCCGCCGCCGAGGTGTACGAGCAGGCGCACGCCTGGGCCGCCAAGCTGGCGCAGGGTCCGGCGATCGCGCTGCGCGCCGCCAAGGAGTGTGTGGACGCGGGTCTGGAGGCCGACATCGACACCGGTCTCACCATCGAACGCAATTGGTTCGCGGGCCTGTTCGCCACCGAGGACCGCGAGCGCGGGATGCGCAGTTTCGTCGAAGAGGGCCCGGGCAAGGCGAAGTTCGTCTGAGCCGGGAGCTCGGCCGGGGACCCCGGTCCTCCCTGTGGGTGGATTAGCCAGGCCTTAAGCCAGCCTTAAGGCGAGTGAGTGATCCACTCGCCGTGGTCACTTTCGTGTGACGTGTCATTGCAGGTCAAGGTGCGCGCGGCGGCCCTCCGATTGCCTCTCGCATATGACGGAACACCCCCTTGGAGTTGTTGAATCCGGGGGGTGTTTTCGTGTGGAACGGCCCGGGAGGGAGGGTCGGCCGTCCATGATGGGTGCATGGCGGGCCTGGAGGGTGTGGAACAGCCGCGGCAACGCGGCAGCGCTTCGGCGGTACGGCTCACGGCGGCCGTTGAGGACGAACAGGGCCTCAAGGGGCTGGAGTTGTATGGAAATCCGGCCGAAGCCGAAGTGACACTGCCGTCCATGCCCGAGTCGGCGAGCACCGCGCGCCGGCTCACCCAGTGCGTGGTGGTCCGCCTCTGGGGCCTCTCGCCGCAGATCGCCGAGCACGCCGTCCTGCTGGTCTCGGAGCTCGTCGGCAATGCGGTCCGGCACACCGGGGCCCGCTCCTTCGGTTTACGCATGCTGCGGCGCCGCGGTTGGATCCGGGTGGAGGTGCGCGACCCCTCGCGCGGACTGCCCTGCCTGATGCCGGTCCACGAGCTGGACACCACCGGCCGGGGCCTCTTCCTCGTCGACAAGCTGTCCGACCGGTGGGGCGCGGACTTGCTGCCGCGCGGGAAGATCACCTGGTTCGAGATGCGGGTCGCCGACCGGCAGAACCCCTGACCCTCCCGGAGCGCCCGCCCCCCGGAACGCCTGAAGCCCCCAGAGCGCCTGAAGCCCCCGTGCGCCGTGTGGGGCGGTGTGGGGGCTTCATGGGTGCGCCGAGGATCTGAGGGGGTGTGATCCTCGGCGTGCAGACTTCGCTCGGGTCAATGGGAAGTCATGGTTCCGACTATGGCAGACGAGGGCCTGAACGCCAAAAGTCCCTACTTGGACATAAGTGTGCAAATCGCAAGAGTTTCTAGCTAAATCCTAGGTGAGGTCGGCCACTCACCTCGCAATCCATGAATAAGTATCGACTGCTCTGTGTGAATCGTTGATCACGTAGCGACCCGGCCACCCGGTTGGCCCCTTTTGACGACCGTCCTGAATTGGGTCAATCATTACGTTCCGGGTCATCCGCCCCTTAAATGGGCAGGTGCTCTCACAACCAGGCCGCCGCGCGGCCCTGCGCGTGGCCCTGCGCGCGGCCGCTCTCGGGTCGGCCGGCGCCGCCGCGGCTGGCCTCACCGCCGCCTGCGGGCCGGGTCGGCCGGCCACCGCGCCCTCCGGCCCGCCGCCGGGTCCGGCCCGGTCGGCCCGCCCGGCGCAGGCGGCTCCGGCCGCCGCCCCGCGCCGGTTCGCCGGGCAGCCCGTCGAGATCGGCCACGGTCCGCGCGACCGCCCCCGGGTCGCCCTCACCTTCCACGGCAACGGGGACCCCGCCCTCGCCCGGGCGGTGCTGGCCGCGGCCGAGAAGGGGGGCGCGCGGGTCACCGTACTGGCCATCGGATCCTGGCTCGACGCGCACCCGGAGCTGGCCCGGCGCATCCTCGACGGCGGTCACGAGCTCGGCAACCACACCCAGCGCCACCTCGCGATCAACGACATGCCCGAGGCGCAGGCCTACGCCGAGATCACCGGCTGCGCCCAGCGGCTCAAGCGGCTCACCGGTTCCATCGGCACCTGGTTCCGGCCCTCCCAAACCCAGTACGCGACCCCCCTCGTCCAGGAACTGGCCCAGCGGGCGGGCTACCCGCACGTCCTTTCGTACGACGTGGACTCCCTCGACTTCACCTCGCCCGGTGCCGCGGCCGTCATCCGCACCGTCACCGGGACGATCCGGCCCGGATCGGTGGTGAGCCTGCACTTCGGCTACGCGGACACGGTCGACGCGATGCCTCCCCTCCTCGAAGAACTCGCGCGCCGCAACCTGCGCGCGGTGACCACCACGGAGCTGCTGACCCCATGACGACCACCCGCCTTCCCCGGACTGCCGGCGCGCTGCTGGCAGGTCTGGTCCTCGCCGCCCTTGCCGGCTGCGGATCGGCCGGCAAGGAACCCGCCGAGGCGCTCGGCACCAAGGGCCCGGCCAAGCCCGTCAAGGCCGCGCCGGCCGTCCCGCCCGGTCTGCCCGGCATGCCGCCCGTGCTCGATCCGAACGACGTCTACGCGGCGAACCGGCCGAACAAGCTCTCCCCCGTGGTCAAGGACTTCCCGCCCCGCGTCTACGTGCCGAACACCAACTCCAACACGGTGTCCGTCATCGACCCGACGACCTACCGGGTCATCGACACCATCCCGGTCGGGGTCCAGCCCCAACACGTGGTCCCCTCCTGGGACCTGAAGACCCTGTGGGTCAACAACAACCGCGGTCACACCCTCACCCCGATCAACCCGGCCACCGGCGAGGCCGGAAAGCCCGTGGAGGTGCACGACCCGTACAACCTGTACTTCACGCCGAACGGCAAGTACGCCATCGTCATGGCCTCGATGGACAAGGAGCTGGTCTTCCGCGACCCGCACACGATGGACCGGGTCAAGACGGTGCCCGTGACCTGCTACGGGGTCAACCACGCGGACTTCTCCGCCGACGGCCGCTACTTCATCGTGAGCTGCGAGTTCTCCGGCGAACTCCTCAAGGTCGACACCGAGCGCATGGAGGTCGTCGGCCAGCAGAAACTGCCGTTCGAGGGCGCGATGCCGCAGGACGTCAAGGTCTCCCCGGACGGGAAGACCTTCTACGTCGCCGACATGATGGCGCACGGCATGTGGGTGCTCGGCGGGGACACGTTCGAGACCCCCAAACTGCTGCCCACCGGGAAGGGCTGCCACGGCCTCTACGTGAGCCGCGACTCCAAGGAGATGTACGTCTCCAACCGGGGCGAGGGCACCATCTCGGTCTTCAACTTCCCCGAGAACAAGCTCACCAAGAAGTGGACGCTGCCGGACGGCGGCAGCCCCGACATGGGCGGGGTCTCCGCCGACGGCAAGGTGCTGTGGCTGTCGGGCCGTTACAACTCCGAGGTCTACGCGCTCGACACGCAGACCGGCCAGCAGCTCGCCCGGATCCCGGTGGGCGGCGGACCGCACGGACTCGCCGTGTACCCGCAGCCCGGCCGCTACTCGCTCGGCCACACCGGCATCTTCCGCTAGGTCGCTAGAAACGCCGGGGCGGTGCCCCGGAAGCTCGCACAGCTCCCGGGACACCGCGGTCCGGTCGCCGGACGACGGACTACCAAGCGACCGGAAGGCGCTCCGGAAGCCGCTTGATGAAACCCGTGCGCCAGACGAGGTTCTCGGAGGGCACCGCGAGCCGCAGTCCGGGCAGCCGCTCGACCAGCACCTCCAGGGCGATGCACGGCAGGCCGTCCCCGACGGACAGGTTCCAGCGCAGCAGTTCCTCCACCGCCCCGGCCATGCGCTCCGGGTGCCGGCGCAGGTACCCGATCAGCTCGGGCCGTTGGAGCAGCGCGAGCACCGCGAGCGTGAGGAACGCGGAGGTGGAGACCGCGCCCGCGCCGAAGAGGGAAACGGCGACCGTCGCGAACATCTCGTCGGTCAGGTGCGCCGACTCCGGATCCGCCTCCTTCAGCCCGGCGAACCTCCCGAGGAGCCCCGTACGCTCCTCGGGGGCCAGGGCGAGCTGGTCGTGCAGCCGGTCGGCGAAGTAGCCCACGTCCTTGTACCAGTTGAGGGCGGAGTCGGCGAACGGTTCGCGCGCGGTCATGAACGCGACGTCCAGGCCCGACATCAACCGGCGCCGGTCTTCGAACGGCACCCCCAGCACCTGGCAGTGCAGCGCCGCCGAGAAGGGGTCGGCGAAGCCCGCCCGGAGGTCGGCCGGGCCGCCCTCCGCCACGAGCGCGTCGAGGAGCTCGCCGGCCCGGGCCCGCAGCAGGTCCCGGAGTCCCACCCGGGCGACCGGCGCCTTCTCGCGCAGCCAGGCGCACTCCTGCGGGAGCACGTCACCGCGCCGGGAGAGCGGGAAGTCCAGGAGCGGCCGCTGCCCGGTCCCCGGCCCCTCAAGCTGCTCGACGCCCATCGACGGTCCTTTCGGGCGGTGCGTGGTCCGCGGCGTTCCCGGGTGCGGTGGCCTCGGGCCGTACGACGGCGTACGCCTGGTTGCGGGTCGCGCGCAGACCCCCGCCGCGGGCGAAGAGGACATCGGTCAGCGGCATCCTGACGTGGTAGGCCGCCACCGAGGACGGCACGTCGAGAATGCTCGGGGTGTCCACGAAGAACGGCAGCTCGGCCGCCATGTAATCGAAACAGACCCGCAACTGCTCGTCCGTGACCGATACGCCTTCCGGCAATTTTGATCCGACGAAATGCAGGACCATTTCCTCACAGCCCTTGCGGAATTCTTCGTCGGTCTCCAGGAAATGCAGGACGCGTCGGTGCAGTAGTTGGTAGACGGGGTTCGACTGGAATTCGGACAGTGCCCGGACGCGTATCTCCGCCTCTGGCGGGCCTGATTCCGTCACGCCCTTGAGGATCCGCCGCCGGACCGCCTTGATCTCTTTCGCCGCGCGCTTCTCCGCGTGCTCCCGGGTGTGACCGAAGGCGGCGAACATCCGGTCCACGTGGAGGTCCGCGTAGACGAAGTCGACCTGTGCGAACCGGGTCGTGGCCCAGCGGGCCAGGCCGGCGATGCGGTCGGCGCTGAAATAGCTGTTTCCGGGGCTCACGCCGATGAGCACATGGTCGCCGTCTTCCCAGATGTGTCGGCAGGTGCGGGTGAAGGGCAGAACTTCGAATGATGCGTCAGCCGTGATCGTCATCTGATTGATCGCCCTTGTTGCCACGTGTCCCTGGGAGCCCTGCGCTCCTGGTGTGGCGGCAATGTCAGTACGTTATGCCGGGGTGCCGGAGTGTGGCAAGTGGAATCTTCGTTTGTTTGGTCGGAATTATCGATTCCGTATTACGGGTCGGTAATTGAAATGGTTTCTGCCGCTCGAACGGGACCCGGGGCGGGGGCGGACCGGGCAGGCCGCTACCCTGAGCCGGTCAACAAGGCATCAAGAAGGAGTGGACCCAGTGGCGGACATCGAGAGCGCACGGACGACGTTCGGCAAGTTCGACGTGAACGGTGACGGCTTCGTCACGGCCGACGAGTTCAAGGCGGCCATGGCGGCCATGGGCGACCCGTTCGTCACCGGCCCCGTCGCGGACGCCGTGATCGCCGCCAAGGACGCGAACGGCGACGGCCTGCTGAGCTTCGACGAGTTCTGGGCCTCCCTGAACAAGTAGTCCCTCCGCTGCCGCCCTGCCCCGGACCTCCGGAGCGGGGCGGCAGCGTGCGTTCTGCGCCGGGCCACGGGCACCGGGCCCCGCGCGTCAGGCCCCCGGTCCGGACATGTCCTCGACCTCGCCCAGGGCCTCCTCCAGCCAGTGCAGCCAGAACGTCTCCAGGGCGATCCCGCCGTGCAGCACGAGCCGCCGCAGCCGGTCCTCCACGGCGTCCCGCTCCGGCGGGAAGTCCTTCTCCTCGATGGCCTCGTACTGTGCGAGCTGACGTCGGTGCAGCTCCAGATGGCGCCGCAGCTCGGGACCGAGCCCCTGCGGCCCCACGACACCCGCCGCGCGGATCCGCAGCAGCAGCGGGTCGCGCATCGGCTTGGGGTCCTGGCTCTCGCCGACCCATCGGGCCAGCTCCGCGCCGCCGGCGGGCAGCACCTCGTACTCCTTCTTCTGCCCGCGCACCGGCACCTCGCTCGGCAGCTCCCGGATCAGCCCGGACTCCTCAAGCCGCCCCAGCTCGCGGTAGATCTGCTGGTGCGTCGCCGACCAGAAGTACCCGATCGACTTGTCGAACCGCCGGGTCAGCTCCAGCCCGGACGAGGGCTTCTCCAGCAGGGCGGTGAGGATGGCGTGCGGCAGCGACATGGCGCCATCCTAGGTTTGCGCCGGCGCCGGCCCCGACGCCTCCTGCGTACGGCCGCGTCCGCGGGGCCGTCCCCGGACGGGCGCGGCCCGCTGGCGGCGCCCGGGTGACGTGGCGAGGCTGGGGGTGTGGCTGCCGCATACGACTACTCGGACCTGACCGCCCTCTACGTGAACTGCACGCTCAAACGCTCACCCGAGACCAGCAACACCGAGGGCCTGATCGACAGGAGCCGCAGGGTCATGGAAGGGACCGGCACCCGCACCTCCCTCATCCGCGCCGTCGACCACGACATCGCGACCGGGGTCTGGCCCGACATGACCGAGCACGGCTGGGAGAGCGACCAGTGGCCGGTCCTCTACAGCCAGATCATGGACGCCGACATCCTCGTCCTGTGCGGCCCCATCTGGCTCGGCGACAACAGCTCCGTGATGAAGCAGGTCATCGAGCGGCTCTACGCCTGCTCCTCGCTGCTGAACGAGCGGGGCCAGTACGCCTACTACGGGCGGGTCGGCGGCGCGCTGATCACCGGCAACGAAGACGGCGTCAAGCACTGTGCCATGAACGTCCTCTACAGCCTCCAGCACCTCGGTTACGCGATTCCGCCGCAGGCCGACGCGGGCTGGATCGGCGAGGCCGGGCCCGGACCCTCCTACCTGGACCCCGGCTCGGGCGGCCCCGAGAACGACTTCACCAACCGCAACACCGCCTTCATGTCCTGGAACCTCATGCACCTGGCCGCCCTGCTCAAGCGCTCGGGAGGCATCCCGCCGTACGGGAACCAGCGCTCGCAGTGGGACGCGGGCTGCCGCTTCGACTTCCCCAACCCCGAGCACCGATGAGTTCTCCGCGCCGGGGCGGTCTCATGGTGGACGACCAGACCGGAGGAAGCCCATGGAGCAACTGCTGAGGGTCCAGAACTTCAGCGTGTCGCGCGACGGATTCGGTGCCGGTGAGCACCAGAGTCTCGCGCGGCCGTTCGGCGACGCGGATCCGGGCGAACTGTTCGCCTGGGCCGGAGCGACCGCGAGCTGGCCCAACCGCACCGACCCGGGAGGGAGCCGGGGTCTCGACGACTACCTCACCCGGGACTTCGCGCACAACATCGGGGCCGAGATCATGGGCCGCAACAAGTTCGGTCCCCAGCGCGGGCCCTGGGTCGACCAGGAGTGGCGCGGCTGGTGGGGTGAGGAGCCCCCGTTCCACACGCCCGTGTTCGTCATGACCCACCACGTGCGCCCTTCGTTCACGCTCTCCGACACCACCTTCCACTTCGTCGACGCCGACCCGGCCACGGTCTTGGACCGGGCGCGGGAAGCCGCGCGGGGCAAGGACGTCCGGCTCGGCGGCGGGGCCACCACCATCCGGGAGTTCCTCGACGCCGACCTCGTCGACACCCTGCACGTGGCCGTCGCGCCGGTGGAGTTCGGATCCGGGGTCAGGCTCTGGGAGTCGCCCGAGGAGCTGCTCGACCGGTTCCACCTCGATGTCGTGCCCAGTCCGAGCGGTGTCACGCACCACCTGTTCTGGCGCAGGTGACACGGGCCGGTTCAGTGCGCGATGTCCACGACGAACCGCTCCGGCGAGTGCAGGGCGAACGCGCGGTAGTACGGCAGGGTGTCGAAGGCGGCGCCGAAGGTCACGTACCCCTCGTAGTCGCCGGTCAGGGCGATGCCCTTGAGCTTGCTGAGGTTGATCTTCTGCAGCTTGGGCCCGTGGTAGACGCTCTGCCCCGCGTCGTCGTGCGCGGCGGCGGGGTGGAGGCGGATCTCCAGGAAGTGCTTTCCGGGCAGCGGCACGGGCTTGCCGGACCCGTCGTAGACGAGGTGCGGGACGGGGGTGACGGTGACCGCGGGGCCGTAGCCCTGGAGGTCGATGACGATGCGGTCGTACGTGGGGTGCCCGGCCCAGCGGGCGTTGACGACGAGCGGGGTCTGGGCCTGGGCAGTAGTGGCGACGGTGGTGGCGGCCGAGGCAGGTGCGGCGAAGGAGAGGCAGGCGGCGAGCAGGGCGCCGGTTGCCAGGGCCGTGAACTGCCGGAGACGGGCGTGGATCATGACGTCCCCTCGATTCTCGAGAGACGGGGACCGGTGGCACTGCCTAGGACGCCCCGGGGGACGGCGCGGTTGCGGTTCCGCTCGCTTCCCGTTCCCGGGATCGCGGACGCGAGAGGGGCCCGGCGCACGCGCCGGGCCCCTCTCGCGTCACGCGGTGCGCGTCAGCACTCGATGACGTTGACGGCGAGGCCGCCGCGGGCGGTCTCCTTGTACTTCACCTTCATGTCGGCGCCGGTCTCCTTCATGGTCTTGATGACCTTGTCGAGGGACACCTTGTGGCTGCCGTCGCCGCGCATCGCCATCCGGGCCGCGGTGACGGCCTTGACCGCCGCCATGCCGTTGCGCTCGATGCAGGGGATCTGCACCAGGCCGCCGACCGGGTCGCAGGTCAGGCCGAGGTTGTGCTCCATGCCGATCTCGGCCGCGTTCTCGACCTGCTCCGGGGTGCCGCCGAGGACCTCGGCGAGGGCGCCGGCCGCCATCGAGCAGGCGGAGCCCACCTCGCCCTGGCAGCCGACCTCGGCGCCGGAGATCGAGGCGTTCTCCTTGAAGAGCATGCCGATCGCGCCCGCGGCGAGGAGGAAGCGGACCACGCCGTCCTCGTCCGCGCCCGGCACGAAGTTCATGTAGTAGTGCAGCACGGCCGGCAGGACGCCCGCGGCGCCGTTGGTCGGCGCGGTCACGACCCGGCCGCCCGCCGCGTTCTCCTCGTTGACCGCCATCGCGTAGATCGTCGCCCACTCGCTGCGGTGCAGCATCGGGTCGCCCTCGGTGCGCAGCTGGCGCGCCGTGGCGGCGGCCCGGCGCTTGACCCGCAGGCCGCCGGGGAGGATGCCCTCGCGGGACATGCCGCGCGAGACGCAGGACTGCATGACGCGCCAGATCTCCAGGAGGCCGTCGCGGATCTCCTCCTCCGTGCGCCAGGCCTTCTCGTTCTCCAGCATCAGGGAGGAGATCGACAGGCCGGTCTCGTTCGCGAGGCGCAGCATCTCGTCGCCGGAGCGGAAGGGGTACTTCAGCACCGTGTCGTCGAGCTTGATCCGATCCTCGCCGACCGCGTCCTCGTCCACGACGAAGCCGCCGCCGACCGAGTAGTAGGTCTTCTCCAGCAGCGGGGTGCCGGCGCTGTCGTACGCGAAGAGCGTCATGCCGTTCGCGTGGTACGGCAGGGAGCGGCGGCGGTGCAGGATCAGCTGGTTCGGCTCGTCGAAGGCGATCTCGTGCACATCGCCTATCTCCGCGCCCAGCAGCCGCAGCCGGCCGCTCTTGCGGATGCGCTCGACCTCGTCGTCGGCGGTCTCGACGTTCACCGTGCGGGGGGAGTGGCCCTCCAGACCGAGCAGCACCGCCTTGGGGGTGCCGTGCCCGTGGCCGGTCGCGCCGAGGGATCCGAAGAGCTCGGCCCGGACGGACGTGGTCTGGGCCAGCACGCCGTCCTTCTTCAGCCGCGTCACGAACATGCGCGCGGCCCGCATCGGACCGACCGTGTGGGAGGAGGAGGGACCGATACCGATGGAGAAGAGATCGAAGACGGAGATGGCCACGGTGGCGGACTCCCTTGTCTGCTCGTGGGGTGGGAGGGGGCAGGAGAGGAGAAGTGGATTATTCGGATTTTGTCCGGCAGACGAGCTTAACGCGGCGAAGTGAACGTCTCGGCTGTCGGACGAGGTGGGAAGGATTACGTGGACGGGTCGGCCGGGTGTCGGCCCGTGGTCCCGGGTGATCCACCGGGGCGGTGCGGAGCGCCTGGCGAGGTGCGCGCCGGTGCGGTACGGCGCGCGGGCCGGCAGGCGCGGGGGCGGGGGCGGGCGCCCGCCGCGACCGGGCCGAGCGGCGCCGGGCCCCGGTCATGAGAAGGGCCCGGCCTGTGCGGGAACAAGGCCGGGCCCTTCCGTGGCCGTTGGCCGGACGCCGGTTAGAGCGTCGGGTACAGCGGGAACTTCGCGGCGAGCGCGGAGACGCGAGCCTTCAGGGCCTCGCTGTCGTACGCGGGCTTCAGCGCCTGCGCGATGATCTCGGCGACCTCGGTGAAGGCCTCGGCGTCGAAACCGCGGGTGGCCAGGGCCGGCGTACCGATCCGCAGGCCCGAGGTGACCATCGGCGGCCGCGGGTCGTTCGGGATGGCGTTGCGGTTGACCGTGATGCCGACCTCGTGGAGGCGGTCCTCGGCCTGCTGACCGTCCAGCTCGGAGTTGCGCAGGTCGACCAGGACCAGGTGCACGTCGGTGCCACCGGTGAGGACGTCCACGCCCACGGCCTTGACGTCGTCCTGGACCAGGCGGGCGGCGAGGATCTTCGCACCTTCCAGGGTGCGCTCCTGGCGCTCCTTGAACTCGGGCGAGGCCGCGACCTTGAAGGAGACCGCCTTGGCCGCGATCACGTGCTCCAGCGGGCCGCCCTGCTGGCCCGGGAAGACCGCGGAGTTGATCTTCTTGGCCAGCTCCTGCGTCGACAGGATGACACCGCCGCGCGGACCGCCGAGGGTCTTGTGCGTGGTGGTGGTCACGACGTGGGCGTGCGGCACCGGGTTCGGGTGCAGACCCGCGGCGACCAGGCCGGCGAAGTGCGCCATGTCGACCATCAGGTACGCGCCGACCTCGTCCGCGATGCGGCGGAAGGCGGCGAAGTCCAGCTGGCGCGGGTAGGCGGACCAGCCGGCGACGATCAGCTGCGGCTTGGACTCCTTGGCGAGGCGCTCGACCTCGGCCATGTCCACCTCGCCGGTCTCGTCGACGTGGTACGGGACCACGTTGTAGAGCTTGCCGGAGAAGTTGATCTTCATGCCGTGGGTCAGGTGACCGCCGTGGGCCAGGTTGAGGCCCATGATCGTGTCGCCCGGCTTCAGCAGCGCGAACATCGCGGCGGCGTTGGCCTGCGCCCCGGAGTGCGGCTGGACGTTCGCGGCCTCGGCGCCGAACAGCGCCTTGATGCGGTCGATCGCGATCTGCTCGACGACGTCGACGTGCTCGCAGCCACCGTAGTAGCGGCGGCCCGGGTAGCCCTCGGCGTACTTGTTGGTCAGGACCGAGCCCTGGGCCTCCATGACGGCGACCGGAGCGAAGTTCTCCGACGCGATCATTTCCAGGGTGGACTGCTGGCGCACGAGCTCGGCGTCGACGGCGGCGGCGACGTCCGGGTCGAGCTCGTGCAGCGGGGTGTTGAGAACAGACATCAGGATCCCCTGGGGTGTCAGTTGTCGGAGTGGGTGAGCGCGGCGTACTCCTCGGCGGAGAGCAGGTCGGCCGGCTCCTCCGCGATGCGCACCTTGAACAGCCAGCCACCCTCGAACGGGGCGGTGTTGACGAGCGCCGGGTCGTCCACGACGTCCTGGTTGGCCTCGACGACCTCGCCGGTGACGGGGGAGTACAGGTCGCTGACCGACTTGGTCGACTCCAGCTCGCCACAGGTCTCGCCCGCGGTCACCGTGTCGCCGACCTCGGGGAGCTGGGCGTAGACGACGTCACCGAGCGCGTTGGCCGCGAACTCCGTGATGCCGACCGTCGCGACGCCGTCCTCGGCGGCCGACAGCCACTCGTGCTCCTTGCTGAAACGCAGCTGCTGGGGGTTGCTCATGACCTGATTCTCCTGGATGCGGGGGAGTGGATACGAACTGCGGTCTTGGGTACTGAGACGGCGCCGTACGGGTTCCCGGACGGCGGACGTGGTGCGTGGGGCTACTTCTGCCGCTTGTAGAACGGCAGCGCCACGACCTCGTACGGCTCATGCGTACCGCGAATGTCGACGCCGACGCCGGACGTTCCGGGCGCGGCGTGCGCCGCGTCCACGTACGCCATCGCGAGCGGCTTGCCCAGCGTCGGGGACGGGGCGCCGGAGGTGACCTCGCCGATGACCTGACCGTCGGCGACGACCGGGAAACCGGCGCGCGGGACGCGGCGGCCCTCGGCGATCAGACCGACCAGCTTGCGCGGCGGGGCGGTGGCGGCGCGCTCGGCGGCGGCCTCCAGCGCGGCGCGGCCGACGAAGTCCCCCTCCTTCTCGAACTTCACGACCCGGCCCAGGCCCGCGTCGAACGGCGTGAGGGCGGTGGTCAGCTCGTGCCCGTACAGCGGCATGCCCGCTTCCAGGCGCAGCGTGTCGCGGCAGGACAGACCGGCCGGCACCAGGCCGACGCCCTCGCCCGCCTTGGTCAGCGCCTGCCACAGCTCCACGGCGTGCTCGGGGGCGACGAACAGCTCGAAGCCGTCCTCGCCCGTGTAGCCGGTGCGCGCGATCAGCGCGGGCACGCCCGCGACGGTGCCCGGCAGGCCGGCGTAGTACTTCAGGCCGTCCAGGTCGGCGTCGGTCAGGGAAGCCAGGATGCCGGGGGACTCCGGGCCCTGCACGGCGAGCAGCGCGTACGCGTCGCGGTCGTCGCGGACCACGGCGGCGAAGCCGGCGGCGCGCTCGGTCAGGGCGTCCAGGACGACCTGGGCGTTGGAGGCGTTGGCGACGACCATGTACTCGGTCTCGCCGAGGCGGTAGACGATCAGGTCGTCGACGATCCCGCCGTCCTCCTGACAGATGTGCGTGTAGCGGGCGCGGCCGACGCCGACGGTGGAGATGTTGCCGACCAGGGCGTAGTCGAGGGCCTTGACGGCCTCCGGGCCGGTCAGCGTGATCTCGCCCATGTGGGACAGGTCGAAGAGACCGGCCTTGGTGCGTACGGCGTTGTGCTCGTCGCGCTCGCTGGCGTACCGCAGCGGCATGTCCCAGCCCGCGAAGTCGGTCATGGTCGCACCGAGCGAGCGGTGCAGCGCATCGAGGGCGGTCAGGCGGGGGGCAGTGCTCATGGGTGTGGCTCCCGGGTCCCAGGGCATCGACATGACATGACGAGGACGTTCCTCCCCATCTGTCATCGGAACCTGAGAGGTTCGCCGAGAGTTCCGCCGATCGCGCGATCGCCGGTTCTTCTCATCGACTTGCACCTTGGGTGGAGCTGCGCAGCAGCTCGCTTTTCAGATCTGCCTCATCCACGCGGTACGGGGCCTGAGAGATTCAAGGGAGGTTCTTGCTCCTTCGGCGCCCGCGCACGGCCTTGCGGCGTGCCGGGACTCTCCCGCGCGGATTCAAGCGGCCGGTATGCAGTTGGTCCAGATGGCGCACATCATTGCACGCCATGCCCGAGATCGGGCGGCGGGGTCCGAAAGTTCGTACGGCCCTCCGAAGAGTCGGACCGGAACCAGGCCCGCCGGATTACCGTCTCTTTACACTCAGTGGGCAAGGGTCCTGGTGACCCGATTCGGGGGAGGCGAACACTGTGCGGAGATTCGGAGTGGTGACGACGACGGGAACCGTGGAGGCGGTGCCGGCGCAGCGCGGGGCGCGCGGGCGCGAGAAGGCGGCCGGAACCGGGCTGGGCCTCGTACGCGACCTGCGCGGACCGGCCCTGCGCGCCCCCAGCCCGCTCGGCTTCGCGGCCGGGGACATCGTCGTGGTGTCCGGCCTGCCCGGCGGCGGCAAGAGCACGTTGATCAAGCGGGCAGCCGCCGAGGGCGGGGCCGTGGACTCCCAGGACACCCGTGAGCGCTGGGAGCGCCGCATGCCCGCGCCGCTGCCGTACGCGGTGTACCGACCGTTGGTGCGTGCCGCGCACTACTGGGGGCTGTGGCGGATCCTGCGCTCCGGGGCCTCCGTGGTCGTCCACGACTGCGGTACGCAGTCCTGGGTGCGCGGCCTGCTCGCGGCCGCCGCGCGCCGCCGGGGCCGGGCGCTGCACCTGCTGCTGCTGGACAGCAGCCCCGAGGAGGCCCTCTCCGGACAGGCCGCGCGCGGCCGCCGCGTCTCCGCCTACGCCTTCGCCCGCCACCGCGGCGCGGTGACCCGGCTGCTGCGCGAGGCCGAAGCCGGCCGGCCGCCCGTGGGCTGCGCCTCGGTGACCCTGCTGGACCGAGCCTCCGCCGCGACGGTGACCCGGATCGCCTTCACCGCATGACCCGCCGGGTGCGGCGTCGCTGCCGGGCCCTGCCCGGACCGAATCAAGCCGCGCCGGCGTGTGAGGCGCGGGGTTCGGGGCGGAGCCCCGGTCTTTTCGGCGCCGGCCGAACCCCGGCGGCGCGGCCGCGCACGGGCCCGGTACCCTGCGGGGCGACACGCGCGGGAAACAAGACAGAGGCAGGGGCAGATGCAGGGCAGCGGCTGGCCGGGGAATGAGCTGGAGCAGGTGCTCGGGGCGGCGCTCGGGCAGCCGGACGCCGGCGGGCGGATCCTGGAGGTCCTCGGACGCAGCCAGGTGTGGGTGCCCCTGCCCGGCGGTGGTGGCCCCACGGCGGCCGGCCTCGACCTGCCCACCATGGACATCGGCGGGGCGGCGTACGTCCCCGTCTACAGCTCCGAGGCCCAGTTCCTCGCCTGCGTCGGCCCCGGCATGGACTTCACGGTGGCTCCCGCCGTCGAGTTCGCCCGCGGCCTGCCCCCGCAGCTCGGCATCGCCCTCAACCCCGAGGGCGCCGTCGGCGTACCGCTCCCGCCGCCCGCCGTCGCGGAGCTCTGCCGCAGCGGCCGGACCGCGCTCGACGGGCCGGCCACCGGCGGCCGGGTCCGGCTCTTCGAGCCCGACTGGCAGGACGATCCGGTGGACTTCCTGGCCGCCGCCACCGAGGAGTTCCGGGCCACCGGGGTGGTCGCCGCCGCGCACCGCTGCCTCGCCAGCGTCGAGGGCGGGGAGCCCCAGCTGTTCGTCGGTGTCCGCCTGGTGGGATGGGAACCCGAGATGCAGAGCGCGCCGATGGAGGCCCTCGGACGGGCCCTGACCCGCGTCCCGCCGCCGTGGCCCGTGCAGTTGATCCTGCTGGACGCCGTCCAGGACCCGGTCACGGACTGGATTCGTGAGCGCGTACGCCCCTTCTACCTGCCGTAGGGCCGCTTAAGCTGGTTACATCTCCTGGCCGCACGCGCGACTGCCGGTTCGGAGGACACGCGTGGAGCGACGGGCGGACGAAGAGGGGTTCCGGGTGAGTGCGTCAGGCACGGCCGCGGCCGGGCAGGTCGAGCACATGATGCGCCAGGTGACTCCCGGGCGCTACGAGAGTTACGAGTCACTCCTGCACGCCCTCGCCGAGGGCCGGCTGTGGATGCTGCTCTGGCAGGGGCAGCCGGGCTCCCCGGACGCCCAGTACGGCGGCATGGAGGTCGAGAGCCTCGGCTACGCGCCCTGCGTCACCTCCCCCCAGGAGCTGGCCGCCAGCGGCTGGAACCGGGGCTACGAGGTGGTCACCGGGCGGGACATCGCCCGCGCGCTGTACCCGGACCGCTGGGGCCTGTGGCTCAACCCGCACGCCCAGGGCGGTGGCCTCGGCGTGCCCTGGGCCGACCTGCGCCGGATCGCCACCGGCCTGGACCGGATGCCGGCGGGCCCGCTGCGCCTCTCCGAGCCCGCGATCGAGCTCCCGCAGTTCTACGGGCTGCTGACCCAGCACGCGCACCGCACCCCGGCGGTGCGGTCGCTGCGCCGCGCGTGGGTGCAGCCCGCGCTCGGCTCCCCGTACCTCGCGGTGGGGCTCGACCTGTACGACGCCTCCGCGCCCGCGCTGGAATCCGTACGGGAGATGATGCGGCAGTCGGTCGGGGTGGTCCCCGAGGGCGTCCCGGTGTGCACGGTCGCACTCGGGGACGAGCACGACCCCGTCGCCATGTGGCTGCGCGCGCAGACCCGCCCCTTCTACGACCGCGAGGGCCAGGCGCCGGCATACTGACCCGGCGTACCGACCCTGCCTACCGACCCGCGCAGCGACCCGGCGTACGCACCCGGCATCCGCGTTCCGTGATGTCCGGACATGGGGGCATCCCTCTCGAAGGCCGCACCGATCCCCATCGGTGCGGCCTTCGGCGTATCCGGTGGTTCCGCCCAAGATCCGTGCCCGAAAAGGCAGTTGGGCGGCATGTCCGTTCCGTGCCGAACGGGCGGTGTTTCACCGCTCAATAGATCCCGGGGTTCGGATAACGGAAGGTGTAGGCGTAGATCACGGTTGCGCATCACATCCCCGGGGGGTCTGGCGGGCGCTCGAGAGGGCGTTGAAGACTCCACCCCACCGAAGGCCGGTCCATCTCGCAAACACCAGCCCTTCACGTGCACTTCCGGCACATTTCGTGTCAATCGCACCACCAGCGACGCCGATTGAACCAAGCCGCCGCAGCGGCGGGCATGGGCCGACCGATGTCGGCCGAGAGGGGTCCCACCACGATGACGGCACCACTGCAGGACACCAGCGCGGCCGAACCCGCAGCCGTGGCCACCTCCGAGGTTCCGCGCAAGGCGATCGAGGGACGTTCGCTCGGACGGATCGCGTGGACCAGACTCAAGCGCGACAAGGTGGCGATGGCCGGCGGCCTGGTCGTGCTGCTGCTGGTGGTCCTGGCCACGCTCTCGCAGCCGATCCAGTGGATGTTCGGGCTGGACCCGGACGCCCTGCACCAGGACCTCATCGATCCCTCCCTGGCCACCCCCATCGGCTCCTTTGGCGGCATCAGCTGGGACCATCCGCTGGGCGTGGAGCCGAAGTTCGGCCGCGACATCGCCACCCGCATCCTGGAGGGCTCCTGGGTCTCCCTGCTGGTCGCCTTCGGATCGACCGTGGTCTCGGTGTTCATCGGCTCCGTGCTGGGCGTCATCGCCGGGTACTACGGAGGCTGGGCCGACACGGTGATCAGCCGCATGATGGACACCTTCCTCGCCTTCCCGCTGCTGCTCTTCGCGATCTCCATCTCGGCCGCCCTCCAGGGCGGGGCCTTCGGCCTCGAAGGACTGCCGCTGCACATCAGCGTGCTGATCTTCGTGATCGGCTTCTTCAGCTGGCCCTACATCGGACGCATCGTGCGCGGCCAGACCCTCTCGCTGCGCGAGCGTGAGTTCGTCGACGCGGCCCGCAGCCTCGGAGCCCGCGGCCCCTTCATCGTCTTCCGCGAGCTGCTGCCGAACCTGATGGCGCCGATCCTCGTCTACTCCACGCTGCTCATCCCGACCAACATCCTCTTCGAGGCCTCCCTGAGCTTCCTCGGCGTGGGCATCCAGCCGCCGCAGGCCTCATGGGGCGGAATGCTCAGCTCCGCCGTCGCCTACTACAAGGTCGACCCGATGTTCATGGTCGTCCCGGGCATGGCGATCTTCGTCACCGTGCTCGCCTTCAACCTCCTCGGCGACGGTCTGCGCGACGCCCTGGACCCCAAGAGCTCGCGCTGACCCTCCCGCTCCTCGGGCACCCGGCCGAGGCTCCGCCAGTACCCACCACCACTCCGAATCAGGGGGCATCACTCCGCCATGAGAAGCAGGTCGAGAACAGCCGCGGTGCTTGCCGCCGCCATCACCGTCGCCCTCACCGCCTCCGCCTGCAATGGTGGTGACAAGACCGGCGGTGACGACAAGTCGGCCGGCGCCAACGCCGCCGTCAAGGCCGTGGTCAACGCCTCGGACAAGAAGGGCGGGACGGTCGTCTACGAGGCGTCCGACACCCCCGACTCCTTCGACCCCGGCAACACGTACTACGGCTTCGTCTTCAACTTCAGCCGCCTGTACGCCCGTCCGCTGACCACCTTCGCGCCCGCCCCGGGCGCCGAGGGCAACAAGGTGGTCCCGGACCTCGCCGAGAGCCTCGGCGTGCCGACCGACGGCGGCGCCACCTGGACGTACAAGCTGCGCAAGGGCGTCAAGTACAGCGACGGCTCGACGGTCACCTCCAAGGACGTCAAGTACGCGGTCGAGCGCAGCAACTTCGCGCGTGACGTGCACTCCAACGGCCCGAACTACCTCGCGCAGTACCTCAAGAACAACGAGACCCCGTACGAGGGCCCGTACAAGGACAAGTCCGACACGGGACTGCAGTCCATCGAGACCCCCGACGACCAGACGATCGTCTTCAAGCTGAAGCAGCCCTTCGCCGAGTTCGACTACCTGCTGGCCAACCCGCAGTCGGCCCCCGTGCCGAAGGCGAAGGACAACGGCGCGGACTACGTGAAGAACATCGTCTCCTCGGGCTCGTACATGTTCGAGAGCTACGAGCACGACAAGCAGGCCGTCCTGGTCCGCAACCCGAACTGGGACGCTTCCACGGACCCGCTGCGCAAGCAGCTCCCGGAGAAGATCGTCGTCAAGCTGAAGGTCAACCAGGAGACGATCGACTCCAACCTGAAGGCCGGCAACACCCACATCGACATCGTCGGCAACGGTGTGGCCCAGCAGACCCAGACCGAGCTGCTGACCTCGAAGGACCCCAACACCGACAACGCCGAGGGTGGTCGCCTGGTCTACATGGCGATGAACACCAAGGTGGCCCCCTTCGACAACGTGGAGTGCCGCAAGGCGGTCCAGTACGCGATCGACAAGGTCTCGGTGCAGACCGCCTTCGGCGGCCCCATCCGCGGCGCGATCGCCAGCACCGTCCTGCCGACCGACATCCCGGGTCACGTGGACTTCAACACCTACAAGACCCCGGACGACAAGGGCGACGAGGCGAAGGCCAAGGCCGCGCTGACCGCCTGCGGCCAGCCGAACGGCTTCGAGACCACCATCACCGCGCGCAACGACCGCGCCGGCGAGGTCGACATGGCCACGGCCATCCAGGCGTCCCTGAAGAAGATCGGGATCACGGTCAAGATCGAGCAGTTCCCGGCCGGCAAGTACTTCAGCGACTACGCGGGCGTCCCGAAGTTCACCGAGGACAACAAGATCGGCCTCATGATGATGCAGTGGGGCGCCGACTGGCCGAGCGGCTTCGGCTTCCTCCAGCAGGTCGTCCACGGTGACGCGATCAGCAAGACGGGCAACACCAACCTGTCGCAGCTGAACGACCCCGAGATCAACAAGATGCTGAACGACAACATCGCCAACACCGACTCCGCCGCCCGCGAGAAGGTCTACGGCGAGATCGACAAGAAGGTCATGGACCAGGCGGTCATCGTGCCCCTGACCTACTTCAAGGTCCTGCACTACCGCTCGCCCAAGATCTCCAACGTGGTCTCCAACCCGGCGTGGAGCGGTCAGTACGACTACCTCAACATCGGCCTGAAGTAACCCCGGACGTCAAGTCCTCAGGCAGTTCGACCCTCTCAGCCAGATCTGCCAGAACCGTGGAAGGCAGGTGAAGGCAGCAGTGCGCGCGCCGGTCCGTCCCGCGCCCCCGACCGGGGTGCGGGGCGGACCGGCGGACGCCGAAGCCGACCCCCGTGTTTGTGTACATCGTCCGGCGGCTGTTCGCCGCGGTGTTCCTGCTGCTCGTTGTCAGCGCGATCACCTTCGCGATCTTCTTCCTGCTGCCCCGGCTGGCCGGCGGCACGGCCGACTCGCTGGCCACCCAGTACGTGGGCAAGAACCCCTCGCCCGAGTCCATCGCCGCGGTCAAGAAGAACCTCGGTTTCGACCAGCCCCTGTACGCGCAGTACTGGGACTTCCTGCAGGGCATCTTCGCGGGCCGCGAGTTCAACTACGGCCCCGACCCCTCGCAGTGCAACGCCCCCTGCCTCGGCTACTCCTTCAAGGACCACGTCGAGGTCTGGCCCGACATCGTCAACCGGCTCCCCATCACCGCCTCCCTCACCCTGGGAGCAGCCGTCATCTGGCTGATCACCGGTGTGACCACGGGCGTGATTTCGGCCCTGCGCCCGGGCTCGCTCTTCGACCGGCTCGCGATGGGCGTGGCCCTCGCCGGCGTCTCGCTGCCGATGTTCTTCACCGGCACGCTCTCGCTGGCCGTCTTCGTCTTCAACTGGCCCGTGTTCACCAACGTGTACGTGGACTTCTCCGAGGATCCCGCCGCCTGGTTCCAGGGGCTGGTCCTGCCCTGGAGCACACTGGCCTTCCTCTACTCCGCGCTCTACGCCCGGCTCACCCGGGCCGGAATGCTGGAGACCATGAGCGAGGACTACATCCGCACCGCGCGCGCCAAGGGCCTGCGCGAACGGGTGGTCATCACCCGCCACGGGCTGCGCTCCGCGCTGACCCCGATCGTGACCATCTTCGGCATGGACTTCGGGCTGCTCCTCGGCGGCGCCATCGTCACCGAGACGGTCTTCTCGTACCACGGCATCGGTGAGTACGCGTACCACGCCATCGCGGTGAACGACCTGCCGAAGATCCTCGGGGTGACCCTCTTCGCCGGAGCCTTCATCGTGCTGTGCAACCTGGTGGTGGACCTCGTCTACGCCATCATCGACCCGAGGGTGAGGCTGTCGTGACCGATCCGACTCCGAAGGGGAACGAGGCCGGCGAGGCCGCCGCCGACCGCGCCGCGCACACCGCCACCGCCACGGCGCTCGCGGCGGGACCGGGCGACGGCCCTCCCTCCGAGGCCTTCCTCGACGTACGCGACCTCAAGGTCCACTTCCCCACCGACGACGGCCTCGTGAAGTCCGTCGACGGGCTCTCCTTCCAGCTGGAGAAGGGTCGGACCCTCGGCATCGTGGGCGAGTCCGGCTCCGGCAAGTCGGTCACCTCGCTGGCCGTCATGGGCCTGCACCGGGCGGGCAACGCCGACCGCTCCAAGGTCGAGATGTCCGGCGAGATCTGGCTCGGGGGCAAGGAACTGCTCTCCGCCGACCCCGAGGAAGTGCGCCGGCTGCGGGGCCGCGACATGGCGATGATCTTCCAGGACCCGCTCAGCGCGCTGCACCCGTACTACACGATCGGCTCCCAGATCGTGGAGGCGTACCGCGTCCACAACGACGTGGACAAGAAGACGGCGCGCAAGCGGGCCGTCGAGATGCTCGACCGGGTGGGCATCCCCGAGCCGGGCAAGCGCGTCAACGACTACCCGCACCAGTTCTCCGGCGGCATGCGCCAGCGCGCGATGATCGCGATGTCGCTGGTCAACAACCCCGACCTGCTGATCGCGGACGAGCCGACCACGGCGCTGGACGTCACCGTGCAGGCGCAGATCCTGGACCTGATCCGGGATCTGCAGAAGGAGTTCGGCTCCGCCGTCATCATGATCACGCACGACCTCGGCGTGGTCGCGGAGATGGCCGACGAGATCCTCGTGATGTACGGCGGCCGGTGCGTCGAGCGGGGCACCGCCGAGAAGGTGTTCTACGAGCCCCGCCACCCCTACACCTGGGGCCTGCTGGGCTCGATGCCGCGCATCGACCGGGAGCAGAGCGAACGCCTCATCCCGGTCAAGGGCTCCCCGCCCAGCCTCATCAACATCCCCGACGGCTGCGCCTTCAACCCGCGCTGCCCGTACGCCGACGTGCCCAAGGGCAACGTGACGCGTACGGTCCGGCCCGAGCTCACCCAGGACGACAGCCGTCACTGGTCCGCCTGCCACATGTCGCAGGAAGAGCGGACCCGGATCTGGACCGAAGAGATTGCGCCGAAGCTGTGACCGAAACGCCTGAGACGAAGAAGCCGGAAACGGCGGTCATTCCCGCGCAGGCCACGGACTCTCCCGAGGTCCTGCTCAAGGTCACCGGCCTGGCGAAGCACTTCCCGATCACCAAGGGGCTGATCCGGCGCCAGGTGGGCGCGGTCAAGGCCGTCGACGGCCTCGACTTCGACGTCCGGCGCGGGGAGACCCTCGGCATCGTCGGCGAGTCCGGCTGCGGGAAGTCGACCATGGGCCGGCTGATCACGCGGCTGCTGGAGCCGACCGGCGGCTCCATCGAGTTCGAGGGCCAGGACATCACGCACCTCGGGGTGTCGGGCATGCGCCCGCTGCGCCGTGACGTGCAGATGATCTTCCAGGACCCGTACGGCTCGCTGAACCCCCGCCACACGGTGGGCACCATCGTCAGCGCGCCGTTCAAGCTCCAGAAGGTCACCCCGGAGGGTGGGCTCAAGGCGGAGGTCCAGCGACTGCTCTCGCTCGTGGGCCTCAACCCCGAGCACTACAACCGCTACCCGCACGAGTTCTCCGGCGGCCAGCGCCAGCGCATCGGCATCGCGCGGGCCCTGGCGCTGAAGCCGAAGCTGGTGGTCGCGGACGAGCCCGTCTCGGCGCTGGACGTGTCGATCCAGGCGCAGGTGGTGAACCTGCTGGACGACCTCCAGGACGAGCTCGGCCTCACCTACGTGATCATCGCGCACGACCTGTCGGTCATCCGGCACGTCTCGGACCGCATCGCCGTGATGTACCTCGGCAAGATCGTCGAGCTGGCGGACAACAAGGGGCTGTACGGGGCGCCCATGCACCCGTACACCACGGCCCTGATGTCGGCCGTGCCGGTGCCCGACCCGAGGCGGCGCGGTGCCAAGAGCGGCCGCATCCTGCTCAAGGGCGACGTCCCGTCGCCGATCTCGCCGCCGAGCGGCTGCCGCTTCCACACCCGGTGCTGGAAGGCCACGCAGATCTGCGCGACGCAGGAGCCGCCGCTGCTGGCGCTGAAGCCGGGCCACCAGGTGGCCTGCCACCACCCGGAGAACGCCCCCGACCAGGCACCGGGCGACCAGCCCCTGCCGGGCGCGGCGGACGCGGTGGCCAAGGCCGCGGAGTGACCACCCGGTGGGGCCGAAACCGCCTTCGATGCGGTTCCGGCCCCACCGGACGACTCCGGCCCCATCGCAGCCCCGCCCGGGGCCCCTCCCCGCGGTAGTGGGGGGAGTGTGAGGCGCGGGGGTTCGGGGGCAGCGCCACCGCAACGGCGCCGCACGGCACACCTGGCACGCCGGGCACACCCGGCGTCGGCGGAGCCACGGATTCCGCCGAGCTCGCCGCAGGTGACAATGGCCCGGTGCTCCACGATCTCTTCCCGCCCGGGATCCAGCATGCCCTGGACCTCGCCGGCATCTTCGTCTTCGCCACCGCAGGCGCCCTGCTCGCCGTCCGCAAGAACTTCGACGTCTTCGGCATTGCCGTCCTCGCGCTCGTCACGGCCCTGGGCGGCGGTCTCTTTCGGGACATCGTCATCGGCGCCGTGCCCCCCGCCGCCTTCGGCGAGCTCAGCTTCTTCGTGACCCCGCTGGTCGCCGCCGCGATCGTCTACTTCCTCCACCCCGAGGTCCAGCGGATCAACCGCGCCATCAACGTCTTCGACGCGGCCGGCCTCGGGCTGTTCTGCGTGACGGGCACGACCAAGGCCTACGAGTACGGCCTCGGCCTCACCGCCTCCGCGGCGCTCGGCGTGACCACGGCCGTCGGCGGCGGCGTCCTGCGCGACGTGCTGGTCAACGAGGTGCCCTCGCTGCTGCGCGACCGCGAGATGTACGCCGTCCCCGCGCTGGTCGGCGCCTCGATGGTCGCCGTCTTCATCAGCATGCACGCCCTCAACGGCATCACCACCGGCCTCGCGATCGTCACCACCTTCGTCCTGCGCCTCCTCGCCATGCGCTACCACTGGCGGGCTCCACTGGCCTGGAACAGGCGCTCGTCGGTGGCCGAAGAGCCGTAACAAAAGAAAGCTACCGCTTAGTAGCAAGCCCGTGTACCGTCGTTTACATGTCACACGCAGCTGCCAAGGCCTCCATCGGCGACAGTGAGTTCGACCGCGACACCGCCATCACCGCACGCGCGGGCGAGCCCGGGGTGTACGACGCGGAACTCTCCGCCGGCTGGACGATCATCGCCGCCGTGAACGGCGGATACCTGCTGGCCCTGGTCGGCCGGGCCCTGTCGGCGGCCCTCCCGCACCCGGACCCGTTCACCGTCTCCGCGCACTACCTGACCTCCTCCGTGCCCGGCCCCGCCGTGATCCGCACCCAGGTCGTCCGCGTCGGCCGCACCCTGTCCACCGGCCAGGCCTCGCTGTTCCAGTACGACGAGAGCGGCGCCGAGATCGAACGCATCCGCGTCCTCGCCTCCTACGGCGACCTCGCGGCCCTGCCGGACGACGTGCGCACCGTCGCCGTGCCGCCCGCCATCCCCGCCTACGAGGACTGCATCGGCCCCGAGGCCGGCCCGGCCCCGATCCCCGGCAGCTCCGCCATCGTGGACCGGCTCCGGCTCCGGCTGGACCCGGCGACCGCCGGATGGGCCGTCGGCGCGCCCTCCGGCAAGGGCGAGATGCGGGCCTGGTTCGAGCTGGCCGACGGCCGCGACGCCGACCCGCTCTCCATGCTCCTGGCCGTCGACGCGCTCCCGCCGACCGCCTTCGACATGGGCCTGGTGGCCTGGACCCCGACCGTGGAACTCACCACGCACGTCCGCCGCCGCCCGGCGCCCGGCCCGCTCCGGGTCTCCATCACCACCCGCAACCTGGCCGGCGGCTTCCTGGAGGAAGACGCCGAGGTCTGGGACTCGTCGGACCACCTCGTCGCGCAGTCCCGCCAACTGGCCCGCGCCCTGCGCCCGGCCTGACACCGGCCTGACCCCGGCTGGCCCAGGACTCTCCGGCTTGGCCCCGACCTGACCTCGGCCCGGGTCCGGCCGGGGGATCCGGCAGCGCCGGGGGTGCCCCGCCGGCCACCACGGGGTCCCGCGGCGCAAGCGGCCACCGGCGCACTCGTAGAATCGGGGGATCATGGCCTACCTCGACCACGCCGCCACCACCCCGATGCTGCCGGAGGCCGCCGCGGCGATGACCGCGCAGTTCGCCGCCACGGGGAACGCCTCCTCCCTGCACGCCGCCGGCCGCCGGGCCCGCCGTACCGTGGAGGAGGCCCGCGAGGCCTTCGCCGAGGCGGTCGGCGCCCGCCCCAGCGAGGTGGTCTTCACCGCCGGCGGCACGGAGGCCGACAACCTCGCCGTCAAGGGCCTCTACTGGGCCCGCCGCGACGCCGACCCCGCCCGGAACCGGGTCATCGCCAGCCCCGTCGAGCACCACGCCGTGCTCGACGCCGTCCACTGGCTCGCCGAGCACGAGGGCGCGCAGGTCGAGTACCTGCCCGTGGACCGCTACGGGCGCGTCCACGCCGACGCCTTCCGCGAGGCCGTGGAGCGCAACCCCGACGACGTGGCCCTGGCCACCGTCATGTGGGCCAACAACGAGATCGGGACCGTCATGCCGGTCCGCGAACTGGCCGCCATCGCCCGCGAGTCCGGGATCCCGCTGCACTCCGACGCCGTCCAGGCCCTCGGTCAGCTCGACGTCCACTTCGCCGACAGCGGCCTCGCAGCCATGACCGTCAGCGGCCACAAGATCGGCGGCCCCTACGGCATCGGCGCACTGCTGCTCGGCCGCGACCAGAGCCCCGTACCCGTCCTGCACGGCGGCGGCCAGGAGCGGCACGTCCGCTCCGGCACCCTCGACGTCCCGGCCGTCGCCGCCTTCGCCGTGGCCGCCGTCCTCGCCGTCGAACGGCGCGAGCGGTTCGCCACCGAGATCGGCGCCCTGCGCGACGAGCTGGTCGCCGCCGTCCGCGCGGCCGTGCCCGACGCCGTCCTCGGGGGAGACCCCGACGAGCGCCTTCCCGCCAATGCCCACTTCAGCTTCCCCGGCTGCGAGGGCGACTCCCTGCTGCTCCTGCTCGACGCCCAGGGCATCGAGTGCTCCACCGGCTCCGCCTGCACCGCCGGCGTGGCCCAGCCCAGTCACGTCCTGCTGGCCGCCGGGACCGATCCGCAGCTGGCCCGCGGCACCCTGCGCTTCTCCCTCGGCCACACCTCCACCAAGGAGGACGTCGCGGCCCTGGCCGCGGCCATCGGCCCGGCGGTCGAGCGCGCCCGCACGGCGGGCCTCAGCTAGGAGCCGGAGCCTCAAGGGCCGCCCGGACCAGGCCGATGTAGCGGTTCCAGTCCCAGTGGCGGCCGGGATCGGTGTGGTCGGCGCCCGGGACCTCGGAGTGGCCGACTATGTGCGTGCGGTCCGCCGGTATGTCGTACCGGCGGCAGACGTCGGCCGCGAGCCGGGCCGAAGCCGCGTACATGGCGTCCGTGAAGTCCTGCGGGCGGTCCACGAAGCCCACGTGCTCGATGCCGACACTGCGCTCGTTCATCGAGCGGTTCCCCGCGTGGAAGGCCACGTCCAGCTCGCGCACCATCTGCTCCACGTGCCCGTCCCCGCGCACTATGTAGTGCGCCGACGCCTTGTGCCACGGGTTCTTGAAGGCGTCCACCGAGGACTCGAAGCCGCCCTGTGTGACGTGCACGACGATCCGGTCCACCCGGTAGTCGGCCGGGCGGTCCGCCTTGCGCCAGTTCGCCGGCGAGGCCGACGTCCAGCTCGCGCCCGCGTGGTCGAGCTCGCCCTCCTTGCGCGGCTTGTCCACACCCGGTATCAGCCACCAGGCACGGCCGATCTCCTCCCGGCCGGCCACCGCCGCCACCGCGAAGACCCCGAGCCCGCCGAAGAGCACGGCCCTGCGGGTCCGCCCCGGCGACTTCTTGCCCTTGTTCCCCTGCTCGACGATGTGATCCACCCCCCGTACCCCGACAACGCGCTGTGACCCCGCTCGGTTCCCCCGTACCCTGGACGGTGCTATGACTGAGAACCTGCCGCGCACCGACCGTCCCCTTCGCGTCCTGGCCGCCATGTCCGGGGGCGTGGACTCCGCCGTTGCCGCCGCCCGCGCCGTCGAAGCCGGGCACGACGTGACCGGCGTCCACCTCGCGCTCTCCGCGAACCCGCAGTCCTTCCGGACCGGCGCCCGCGGCTGCTGCACCATCGAGGACTCCCGCGACGCCCGCCGGGCCGCCGACGTCATCGGCATCCCGTTCTACGTCTGGGACCTCGCCGAGCGCTTCCGCGAGGACGTCGTCGAGGACTTCATCTCCGAGTACGAGGCCGGGCGCACCCCGAACCCGTGCCTGCGCTGCAACGAGAAGATCAAGTTCGCGGCGCTGCTCGACAAGGCCCTCGCGCTCGGCTTCGACGCCGTCTGCACCGGTCACTACGCGACCGTCGTGCTCACCGAGGACGGCTCCCGCGAGCTGCACCGCGCCTCCGACATGGCCAAGGACCAGTCGTACGTCCTCGGGGTCCTCGACGAGAAGCAGCTCGCCCACGCCCTCTTCCCGCTCGGTGACACCCTCACCACCAAGGAAGAGATCCGCGCCGAGGCCGAGGAGCGGGGGCTGGCCGTCGCGAAGAAGCCCGACAGCCACGACATCTGCTTCATCGCCGACGGCGACACCCAGGGCTTCCTCGCGAACCGCCTCGGCAAGGCCGAGGGCGACATCGTCGACGGGGCGACCGGCGAGAAGGTCGGCACCCACGACGGCGCCTTCGGCTTCACCATCGGCCAGCGCAAGGGCCTGCGCATCGGCCACCCCGCCCCCGACGGCAAGCCGCGCTACGTCCTCGACATCTCCCCGGTGAACAACACCGTCACCGTCGGCCCCGTCGAGGCCCTCGACGTCACCGCGCTCACCGCGATCCGCCCCCGCTGGTGCGGAGCCGTGGCCGCCGCCCCGGGCACCTACACCGCCCAGCTGCGCGCCCACGGCGGCGAGACCGAGGTCTTCGCCGAGGTCGTGGACGGCGAGCTGCGCGTCTCCTTCACCGAGCCGGTCCGCGGCGTGGCCCCCGGCCAGGCGATCGTGCTCTACGACGGCACCCGCGTGGTCGGCTCGGCCACCATCGCGACCACGACGCGGGCCGCCGCCACCGTCTGAGTGGGCCGCCTGCTTTGCCCCTCCGCCCTCACGACCCCCGTCAAGGTGGCCTGACGGCACGCTGGCGCATTGCTGCGGTAGGTCTTAGGCTGCCCAGTACGGATTACCCGTACGAAAGCGCCTAAGGCGGCGAATCGCTAGCCCGCCGCACTGGGAGGTCGGTCATGTTGCTCAGCTTCCGGGTGGCTAATCACCGGTCCATCCGAGACGAGCAAGAGCTCTCGCTCGTCGCGACGGAATTCAACGAGAGAACCGGTCGGGGAACGGGCACCCGCTCGGACGGCAAGCCCGTGTCGGTGCTTCCCGCGGTCGGAATCTTCGGGGCCAACGCGTCGGGCAAGTCCAACATCCTCAGTGCCATGCGCTTCATGCGGTCCGCGATCCTTGAATCGCTGGCTGACTGGGACCGGGGCCCAGGAGTCCCGCGGGAGCCCTTCGAACTCGCCGACGAAGCATCCGAGGACACCAGCCTCTTCGAAGTCGAGCTTCTGCTTGGCCGCGACGAGAAGATCCGGTACACCTACGGCTTCGAGCTCTCGGACGACCGGGTCGAGAGCGAGTGGCTCCACGCGTACCCGGCTGGCCGCCGCCAGGTGTGGTTCGACCGCGAAGCCGACAGGCCGGAGGCGGACGGGGGCGAGTTCCGGTTCCCGGGCACCGGACTGACCGGCCGCAAGGATCTCAAGGACCTCCTCGTCGCCACCACGCGGTCGAACGCCCTCTTCCTGACCGTCGGTGCGGCCCTGAACCACCCCCAGCTCTCCGCCGTCCACCGCTGGTTCCGCGACAACCTCTGGCTGGTGACCACCGGCAAGGACGTGGTGGAGCGCACGGCATGGACCCGTGAGCGGCTGACCGGCAGTCACGCGGCGGAGATGCGCGACCGCCTCGTCACGATGCTCACATCGGCTGACCTCGGTGTCACGGGAGTCGAGGTCGACCCCGAAACCGGGGACGTACAGTTGCTGCACCGTGGCGCGGCCGGCTCCGTACGGCCGCTGGACTTCTGGAAGCAGGAGTCTCTGGGCACACACGCGTGGTTCGCCTTCCTCGGGCCCCTGCTGACCATGCTGACCAGGAAGGGCGGTGGCGTGCTGCTCGCCGACGAGCTGGACTCCAGCCTGCACCCGCTGCTCGCGGCGGAGGTCGTCCGTCTCTTCCAGGACGAGGACGCCAACCCGGGGCTCGCGCAGCTGGTCTTCACCACGCATGACGCCACCCTGCTCGGCCCGTCCGTCGTGGAGCGCCCCCTCGACCGGGATCAGGTCTGGATCGCGGTCAAGGAGGGAAGTGGAGAGTCCTCCCTCTACCCGCTCCTCGCCGCCCGCAAGGCACGCAACGACGAGAACCTGGAGCGCCGGTACCTGCACGGCCACTACGGCGGGGTGCCGCGCCTGGCCACGGGTGAGGTCGCTCGCCAGCTCTCCGTGCTGGAAAGGCGCCTGGCGCAGCAGACGGAATCGGAACCGGAGTCGAAGGCGACGACGACAGCGTGAGCAGACCACCCGCGGAGAGCCGGCGCGTCAACCGGCGGAAGAATCGGCACGATGCGCCTCGGCCGATGCGGCGCGACCTTGGCTCCTATTCGGATGAGTCATCCCGGATCGTCTATGTCGCGGCCGAGGGGGAGCGGACCGAGGACGACTACATCAAGCTCCTCAACGACACCTACCGCGACGGTCCCGGGGAGAAGTTCTTCCTGCGCTTCTCCCCCGTCAGGAAGGGGCTGCGCCCGGACCAGGTCGTCGACCACGTGATCTCTCAGGCATCGAGCCCGCAGGACGAGAAGTGGGCACTCTTCGACCGGGACACCGAGGACAACCGCGACGACGCCATCCGTGACGCCATGCGCGATGCCGCTCAGAAGGGCGTGCAGGTAGCGCTGTCGCACCCGTCCATCGAGCTGTGGCTGCTGCTGCACTTCCAGCAGTTCACCAGCCAGGAGGAGGGCCGCAGCGGTGTGATCAAGGACCGGCTGCGCAAGCATCCGAAGGCCGAGGGCTTCGCCGAGTACGACACGAAGTCGGGCGGCCGGGGCAAGGGACTGGCGGGCCAGCGCGGACAGTCCCTCATCGGAAAAGAAAAGACGGCGGTCGACAACGCGCGCAAGCTTGTCGACATGTGCCCGCACGGCAGCTGCTCCGCGAAGAACCTCAACCTCGACAAGATCCCCGGTCCGGGTACTGAGACGTACGAGCAGTGGAACCGCCGCTCGGGCCACGCCGACGGCTGCGACCCGCTCAAGCGCGACCCGTCCACCGACCTGTGGCGTCTGCTCGCCTCGCTGGGCATCGGGACGCAGAAGCCCGGGCCGAACATCCGCCGACATTGAGCGGACGGTTTCCGTCAGGCACCCCAGCCCGACTACGCTGCCGGAGTTCTCCCGAAACTCCCACGGCTTACGAAGGACCGGTGCGTGGCTCGTATCACACTGCCCCAGCTGGAACGGCACCTCTTCTCGGCCGCGGACATCCTGCGTGGCCGGATGGACGCCTCGGAGTACCGCGACTACATCTTCGGGATGCTGTTCCTGAAGCGCTCCTCCGACGAGTTCCAGCCGGAGTGGGAGCGTGTCTACAAGCAGGCCATGGAGCAGACCAAAGACCGGGCGAAGGCTCTGGAGCGGGCCAACGACCCGGACAAGTACCCGCGAGTCTTCTACGTCCCGCCCCGGGCCCGCTGGTGGAAGGGCCCGCACGAGAACCCGGAGCAGCCCGAGCACCCGCTGCCCGGCCTCTCCATGCTGGTCGACAAGGTCGGAGAGAGCCTGGACCAGGCGCTGGTGGCCCTGCAGGGCAGCCACAGCCGGCTGGCGGGCGTGGCCTCGCACATCTCCTTCAACGAGATCGTCGGCACCAAGCCGCGCTTCACGAGCGCCGAGCTGCGCTCGCTCATCCGCCATTTCAGCCTGTACCGCCTGCGCAACGAGGACTTCGAGTTCCCCGACATGCTGGGCGCGGCGTACGAGTACCTGCTCGCCCGGTTCGCCGACTCGGCGGGCCAGCGCGGTGGTGAGTTCTACACCCCGCGCGAGGTCGTGCGGATGATGGTCCGCCTTGTCGACCCGCAGCCCGGGGACAGCGTCTACGACCCCTGCGCGGGATCGGGCGGCATGCTGATCGCGGCGCATGAGCACGTGGAGGAACACGGCGGATCGCCGGACGACCTGTCGATCAACGGTCAGGACAAGAACGGCCCCTCCTGGTCCATGGCCAGCATGAACATGGTCCTCCACGGCATCCGTGAGTTCGATCTCCAACACGGCGACACCCTGACCGAGCCCCTGCACCTGACCCCGGCCGGGCGCCTGCGTACCTTCACCAAGGTGCTGTCGAACCCGCCGTTCTCGCTGAACTACGACGCCGAGCTCGTCGCCAAGGCCGACGACAAGCACGGCTGGCGGATGAAGTGGGGCGACACCCCGGAGAACGGCAAGAAGGCCGACCTCATGTTCGTCCAGCACATGATCTCCGTGCTGGAGGCGCGGGGCACGGCTGCCACGGTCATGCCGCACGGTGTGCTGTTCCGCAGCGGCAAGGAGCGGGACATCCGCGTCAAGCTGCTGGAGGACGACTGCATCGAGGCCGTGATCGGTCTCGGCCCCAACCTCTTCTACGGGACGGGCATCCCGGCCTGCATCCTGGTCCTGCGGCCTCCGCACCGCAAGCGCGGCCAGCGGGAGGGGCATGTCCTCTTCATCAACGCGGACCGCGACTTCCGGGCCGTGCGCAACCAGAACGAACTCGGCCCCGAGCACGTCGAGAAGATCGCGACGGTCTTCAAGCACTGGCGGGAGGAGCCGGGCTACTCGCGCGCGGTGAGCGTCGAGGACCTGCTCGCCGCCGACGCCAATCTGAACATCCGCCGCTGGGTGGACAACTCCCCGCCCGCGGAGCCCCAGGATGTCCGCGCGCACCTGTACGGCGGGGTGCCGAAGTCCGAGATCGAGGCGAAGGCGAAGCTGTTCGCGGCGTACGGCGTCGACTCGGCGGCGCTCTTCGCTCCGCGTGCCGACGACGAGGAGTACGTCGACTTCCTCCCGGAGGGCCCGGAGGCGACGGCTGCCCGAGTCCCCGCGCTGACAGCGGCGAAGGAAGCGGCGCTGCGGGAGACGTACGAGAAGTGGTGGTCGGAGCAGAGCGCCCACTTCTCGGCGTTGATCGCGAACCAGCGCCTGATGAAGCTGCGTGATCAGTTGGTTTCCGACTTCACCAAGGCCATCGGCAAGCCCGGAGTGTTGGACGAGTACACGACGGCCGGCATCATGGCCGACTGGTGGACGGTCACGCGCTACGACCTGAAGGCGCTTGCGGCAGGCGGGTACGAGCGCGTACTCGACGGCTGGGTCGACTCGGTAGAGACGATGATCGAACCGGTCGTACCGGAGACGGACGAGCCCAGCACCGGTTCCGGCGCCGGACGTGGCCGGGGCCGTACGAAGACCTCCGTCTCGGCTGCGGATCGCCGCCGCGCGATGGACGAGCCGGTGGTCCGGGTGCTGATCCCGGAGTTCCTGGCCGAGGTGTCCCGCGCGGATGAGGCCTTGGCTGCGGCTGATGCGGCCTGCAAGACGGCAGTGGAAGAACTGGCCACCGCCCAGCCCCCCACCGCAGACCCTGATGGGGACGCCGAAGAGGACGCGGAGGAGCGAACCCCGGTCGCCCCCGAGGAGCTGGCTCGGTTGGAGGCTGTGGTCGCCCGCTGCCGCAAGGACCGCACGGCGGCATCGAAGAAGCGCTCGGCACTGGACGCGCGCTTCCTCTCTGCCTTGAAGGCCGCCGCCAAGCTCGCGAAGGAAGAGGACGGCGGCGCGCAGAGCGTGGTCCTGTCCGTGCTGGACACCGCCGTGTTTACCCGCCTTGACGCGGCAGTCGCCGCGGGCCGCCGCGAACTGGTCGCGTCCGTACAGCGGTGGGCGAAGAAGTACGCCGTCTCGCTCGAGGACCTTGAGACGGAGAGTATCGGCGCGGCGGGCGAGTTCGGCACTTGGCTGAAGGAGCTTGGCTATGCGCGGTAGTTTCGTCGAACTCGACGATCTGCTCTGCCGTATCGAGGCCGGCAAGAGCCCAATGGCTGATGACGTTCCTGCTGGCCATGGCGAGTGGGGCGTGCTCAAGGTTAGCGCGATCCAGGGGGGCCGGTTCGTAGCGAGAGAGAATAAAGCCGTTCGCGACGCGTCGCTGATTCAACCGCTGTACGAGGTGCGGCCCGGCGATCTGCTGATGACGCGTGCCAACACCGAGGAACTCGTTGGCCTCGCCTGCGTTGCCGTTGCTCCTCCTCCGCGCCTCATGCTCAGTGACAAGACCTTGCGCCTCGTCGTGAACGAATCGCTAGCTGATCCGGCTTTCTTGGCCCTCGTGCTGGCGCAACCGTCTCTCCGGCAGCGGATCCGGTCGCTGGCCACTGGGACAAGCGGCAGCATGAAGAACATCGGCCAAGAACAGATCCGGCGGCTACCAGTGCCGGATATCTCACTCGCTGAACAGCGCCGAATCGTGGCCGCCTACGAGGCGATCGAGCGTCGCATCGCCGTGCTGGAGCGTGTATGTGACAAGCGTCGAACAGTGCAGAGTGCTCTGATCGCCCGGTCATCCGTTCCTGGGAACCGTAGGATCCCGCTCAAGTCGTGGCTCCAGCGGATCGAGGCTGGCAAGAGCCCTCTTGCTGAAGGTTTCCCGGCCGGACCCGGTGAGTGGGGGGTGCTCAGGGTCAGCGCGGTGCAAGCCGGTCGCTTTGTCGCACGTGAGAACAAGGTCCTCCGCGATCCTTCCCTGATCAGCCCGCAGTATGAAGTCAGGGAGGGAGACCTGCTGATGACTCGCGCCAACACCGAGGACCTTGTCGGCCTCGCGTGTGTGGCGCATCAACCGCCACCCAGACTCATGATGAGCGACAAGACCCTGAGGCTTGTGCTTGATGAGTCGGTTGCGGTCGCCGCATACGTCGAGGCCGTCTTGGCGAGCTCGGAAGTCCGTGTACAGATCAAGGCGGCGGCGACAGGTACGAGTGGCAGCATGAAGAACATCGGTCAGGCAGCTATTGAGCGACTGGCCGTGCCGGACGTTCCAGTTCATGAGCAAAGGCGCGTATCCGACGCGTTGCTGTGGAGCAGGAAGCAAGTCGAAGTTCTGGGAAGGCAGATTGAGAAGCTACATGTGGTGCAGCAGGGGCTCGTTGAGGACCTGCTGAGTGGCCGAGTGCGCGTGCCGTTGGGCTGACGTCCGGAACGGCTCAGCTGCTCGTCCGCGCGGCACTGGTAATCAGCGCTGCGAGTGCAGTCCTGTTGGTCGTGATGACGCGGGTGGGGAAGACGCTGTCCCGGATCGCCACACCATCGCCCTCGCAGACTGCCACCTCGACGCAGTTGTTGCCTCCAGCGTCGGAGTACGACGACTTGAACCAGACCAGCTCGGACAAGAGCGCTACCTCTTACAGTTCTCTGGCAATCGCACGGATGAAGTCCCTTGACGCCTTCGGAGTCAACGCCTTTTTCTCCACCAAGTCCAGCCGGGTACGGAAGTGAGCCAACTGTGTGGGCGCGTCGATGAAGACTGCCCCGGTCGGGGAATCCATGTGGACTGTGTCCAGATGCTGGTTGGTGGCCTCCGCGTAGAGGACTGACGAGTCCCCCATGAGCGGGAACCCTTCTGCCGCGAACGGGATGACGAGGAAGGTCACGTTGGCGCGCTCGCTCGACTCGGCGAGATGGTTGAGCTGAGCCTGAGCCACCGCTCTGCCGCCGAGTTGCATCCGCAGGGCGGCCTCGTGGATCACGCCGACGTACGGGGTGGTGCCGTCTCCAGTCACCACGCCCTGGCGGGCCAGACGATGAGCGACACGCAGTTCCACCTCCAGGCGCGGTAGAGGCGGGGTGAAGAGTTCGAAGATCGCTCGGGAGTGATCCTCGGTCTGAAACAGGCCTGGGAGATGTGTCGTCTGTACCGTTCGCAGTCGGATCGCGTCCTGCTCAAGTTCAGAGACGTCCAGAAACCCGGTAGGGATCTTCCCTCGGTACTCCTCCCACCACACGCCCTTGCGTCCACCCGTCATGGAGGCAAGAGCCTCGATCAAGCCGGCGTCGTCGCACTCGTAGATGCTTGCGAGCCGGCGAAGACGCTCCTCGCTGATACCGAAGCGCCCGGCCTCGATGTTGGAGATCACGGTGCGGTCGGTTCCGAGGAGGCTCGCAGCTGTGGGCGCCGTCATGTCTGCGGCCTTGCGAAGCCGTCGAAGTTCGGCGCCGAACCGACGTTGGCGGATGGTGGGGGCATGCCTGGGGGCCATTCAACTCTCCTTGCTCGCGCACAGTTTGCCGATGCGGGTGGTGCCAGTCCACTGGAACGTAAATATTCACTCGTTAAAGCGAGATGGGTAGCACCGTTATGCAGAACGTGGCTACGGTGTGAGGCAAGCCACAACAATCCCACCGCCCGAGTCGCCGGAAGCGCACCGGATGCCCGGCCCGTCAAGGGGTCGGCACCGGCAAGCCACCGGCACGGAGTGGACGTTGCTAACGCGACGCGTGGCCGACGCAATGGCCCGTCACGCCGCACATGGAGGTGCCCGCGTGGAACCGGAAGTAGAAGGAAGCCCAGCGCACAGTCCGACCCCGTCGCCGATTCCGTACGCCGAACCCTGGGAGTACGAGCTCCGCTTCCCCCGCGATCCCCGGGCGCCCTGGATCGCTCGCACCACCCTCCGTGCCGTGCTCGACGCGCACGGGCTGGACGAACTCGCCGACCGCGCCGAGCTCTTGACCTCCGAACTCGCCACCAACTCCGTCCGGCACACCAAGGGGCCCGCCTCCGTACGGCTGCGCTGGGCGCACCCCGTGCTGAGGGTCAGTGTGTCCGACAGCAGTCCGGTGTTCCCGATGGAGTTCCCGGCGCCTGACGGGGACGCCGAAGGCGGACGGGGGCTGGTGATACTCGAACTCATCGCGGACCAGTGGGGCGGCTGCTGTCCGGACGAGACCCTGTTCGGGGTCGGCGGCAAGACCATCTGGTTCGAACTCCGGGCGGCCGACGACGGGTCCCCGCCCCCGGCCGTCGCCGCCCTCGCGGCCTGAACTCCGCGTCCCCCCGGGCCTGTCCAGCCCGTAGGTAAAGTGGCTCCTACCCCTGTTCGACAGCGACAGGGGTGGGGCGACGTACGACCACGGGGCGGGGAGACCAGGAATGGCGCAGCCGGAGTACGACAAGGTCGAAGGGCCGCTCATCGGTCAGCTGGTCGCCATGGGGTGGCGCCATCTGGAGGGCGCGCCTGCGGGAGAGCCGGCGAACGACCCTGCTCGGTCCGGGCGGGACTCGTTCGAGGAGGTCGTGTACGCCGACCTGTTCCGCGCCGCCGTGGCCCGTATCAACCCTGGACGGGACTGCGAGACCTGGCTCACCGACGCCCAGCTGGACCACCTCCTCGCACTCCTCCTCGGCACCGCGCCGGGCCAGGGCCCGGCCGAGCGCGGAGTGGCCGGTAACCTCCACGTCACCCGGATGCTGCGCGAGGGGATCAACGCGCGCACGCTCCCCGGGTGGAGCAAGGGCGACCCGGAGCATGTCCGACTGGTCGACTGGAACGGGGAGTTCCCCGAACTGGGCGACGCCGGAACCGGCAATGACCTGCTCGCGGTTTCCCAGTTCAAGGTGCAGCGGCGCGGGGCCCCTGACGTGACCCCCGACCTCGCCCTGTTCGTCAACGGCCTGCCCTGGGTGGTCATAGAGTGCAAGGCTCCGCTGGCGAGCCTTGCTGACAAGCGGTTCGCCATCGACTGGGCCGTCGAGGACGTGATCGGTTACGCCGGCGCCGACGAGGACGAGGCCGTCGCCGAGTTCGTCCGCTTCGCGCAGGTGCTGGTGGCCACCGACCGGGACCACGCCGAGCTCGGCACCGTGAGCGCGGAGCCGGAGCACTTCGCGCCGTGGCGGACCGTGTACCCAGCACCGCAGGGGAAAGTACGGGCCGAGGCCGCCGTGCCCGAGAGTCGCCGGGAACTCCACGCCCAGGAGACCCTGGTCGGCGGCGTGCTCCGCCCGGCGCACCTGCTGGCCCTGGTCAGGGACTTCACCACCGAGGCCGGGCGCGGCCCCCGCACGGTCAAGGTGATCGGCCGCTACCAGCAGTTCCGCGCCGTACACAAGATCGCGAAACGGTTGCGGGACCGGCGACGAGCCATCGCCGAGGGCCGGGACGTCGACCAGCGCGGCGGAGTCACCTGGCACACCCAGGGCTCGGGCAAGTCCCTCACCATGGCCTTCCTCGTCCGCTACCTGCGCAGCAGCAGCGACCTGGCCCGCCACAAGGTCGTCGTCGTAACCGACCGGAGGGATCTAGAACAGCAGATCAGCCAGAGTCTGGCCGCTGCCGACGAGAAGATCTACCACCCAGGGTCGGTGGAATCCGCCCGCAGCTACCTGGGGGTCGACGTACCGGACGTCGTCCTGGTCATGCTGCAGAAGGCCCGCCGGGACGACACCGCCTTCGACGGCCGGGACGAGGTGCTGGCTGACTCCCCTGACGGACAGGACCGGCTCCACAACCGGGTGGCGAACGCGAGCTCCGACATCGTCGTCCTGATCGACGAGGCGCACCGGGGCCAGAGCGCCTGGCAGCACGCCCGCCTGCGCGCCATGCTTCCCAACGCTGCCATGGTCGGCTTCACCGGTACTCCGATCCTCAGCGGGGCCCGCAAGAGCACCGAGGACATCTTCGGCGGGTTCGCGGACACCTACACCCTTCGGGACGCCGAGGTCGACGGCGCCGTCGTCCCCGTCCGCTACGAGGCCCACCAGGTCGACTTGGAGGTCATCGAGAAGGCTGGGCTGGACGCTGGTTTCGACAAGCAGGTCCCCAGCGACCCCGAGAAGCGGCGCCGGGTGCTGCGGACGTTCGGCCGTAGGAAGGAGGTCCTCGAATCGCCCTCGGTGATCGCCGCGAAGGCCGACCACATGGTGCGGCACTGGGCCTCGGGCGCCATGCCGGACGGGTTCGGGGCCCAGGTCGTGGCCGTGTCCCGGCGCGCCGCCGTGGCGTACCACGAGGCCATCGCGAAAGCGCTGAGCCGCCTGGTGGCGGACCTGGACGGGCTGGGCGGCGATGCCCACGACCCGGCGCCCGTCCTTGAGGGGGAAGTCGACCTCACCGGCCTTCTCCGCTACCGGAACGTTCTCGCCTCCATCGACGCCGCCGTGGTCATCTCGAAATCACAGAAGCACGGAGCGGGCAAGGACCCCAAGGACTGGGACCCGTGGACCCGGCCGAACAGCCAGAAGGCGAACATCGACCGGTTCCGGCGTGGCGTTCCGGTGCCCGACCCCTTCGACGTGGGCGACGATCCGTCCTGGACGGCCCAGACGCACGGGAAGCCACACAGCGGTGTGCACTCGGGGTCGGATGGCTCGGCTCATGACCCATGGCACGGTGGGGGCGGGGAGGACCACGGCGACGGGCAGCGGCGGCCGGGCGGCAAGGACACCGAACGGCCCCTGGGATTCCTGGTGGTCACGTCCATGCTGCTCACCGGTTTCGACGCCCCTGTGGAACAGGTCCTCTACCTCGACCGCCCGCTCTTCGGTGCCGGCCTGCTCCAGGCGATCGCCCGTACCAACCGCCCCTACGCGAAGAAGGAGTGGGGCCAAGTCGTCGACTACGTCGGTGTAGGACCCGAACTGGCGAAGTCGATGGCCGAGTACGAGGAGGCGGATCTGCGCGAGGTGCTCGGATACCAGGACGTGTCGTTCGACCACCTGGACCCCGACACCCACGCCGACGGGGAGCAGCCGGCCACGGGCAGGATGTGGCTCCAGACCGACGCGGCGGCCGACGCCCTCCTCGCCGATCTTTACAAGCGGCTCGCCGACTTCCTGGGCATCCGGGGCGCCGGTGATCTCAGCGACGAGCGGCAGCGCGAGGACCTGCTCGCCGCTCTGGAGGACCCGTACCTGCGGGGCGAGTTCGACGAACTGGCCCGCGACTTCTTCAACGCGCTCAACGCCGTACTGCCCCGGCCGCTCGCGCTCCGGTACGAGGCGTTCGCCGGCCTGCTCGGCGAGGTGCAGTACCTCGCCCGCGTGCGCTACCTCGACGGCCGGGACCAGTTCAGCCCACGCCGCTACGGGGCCAAGGTGCGTGCGCTGATCGCCGCGCACCTCAAGGCGACCCGGATCGTGGAACGCGTCCCGCAGGTGGAGCTCAGCGCGCCCGACTTCATGGAACGGGTCGACGCCAACACCGATCCGCGGGCGCGGATCTCGTACCTCACCAGCCGGATCCACACCCACATCACTGCGCGGCTGGAGACGGGCCTGAGCCAGTACGAGCAGTTCAGCCAGCGCTTGGAGGCCGTCATCCAGCGGATGGGTACGGAATTCGAGGAGGCCGTCGCCGCTCTCTCCGTGCTTGCAGGCGACATCATCGCCTCGGAGCAGGACGGGGGGCAGGAGTCCGGCACGGGGCTGGACCGGTGGACCGAGGGGCCGGTGTACGCCGTGCTGGCCCGGAAGGCGGACTCCGAAGGCGGCCCGGTGGTTCCGGATGGAATCGACCTTTACCAGGCTGCGCGAGATGTGACCTGGAAGATCGCCGGGCTGGTGCGCTCGCCGAACTTCACCACCCTGACCGATGCCCGGGAACGGGTACGCAAGGAGCTTCGGAACTATCTGGAGGCCGAACTGCACATCGACTGGACTGATACCGGGCCGATTGCGAACCTGCTGGTCGAGCTCGCGTTGCACCGGCATGACGACTTCTTGCGCTACCCGACGCGCCACGACCGCTGAGCGGGTGTCGTCCCACTGTCCGAGCCGGGTGGTAGGAATGCCGGGTGAGTACCTCAGTCCAGCAGGCGATCGCCTCCCTTCCCCTCCCCGACGGGTGGAGCTGGCGCGTCGAGTCCCGGCCCCGGCGCCGGACCCTGGGGATCGAGATCACGCCGGACGGGGAGGTGCTCTTCGCCGTCCCGGCGGACGCGGACCCACGAGCGGTGGCCGCCGCCGTCCGGTCCCGGCTGCCGCGGCTGGCGGATGAGGTCGGGCGCCGCCACGCCCGTCCCGCCGAGCCGGTCAAGGAGCTCGTCGGCGGCAGCAGCTTCGCCTACCTCGGGCGCCGGTACCGGCTCAGGCCGGTACCGGCGGGCCCGGGGGCGCGCGTGCGGCTGCGTGCGGGGTGGCTGGAGCTACCTCAGTACGGCACACCGGCGGCAGGGTCGGAGGCCCTCGCCGAGTGGTACACGGATCGGGGAAGGCGGTGGCTCGCCCCCCGCGCTCCCGCGGTCGCCCTGCGCATCGGGGTGCGACCTACAGGCATCACAGTGGGCGACCTCGGCCAGCGGTGGGGATCCTGCACCCCGGACGGCTTCATCACGGTTCACTGGGCGGTCCTGCAGATGCCCGCCGACCTGGTGGACTTCGTGCTCATCCACGAACTCTGCCATGTGAAGCAGCCGGGGCACGGCCCGGCCTTCCGGCGGGCGATGAGTCTCGCCCTCCCCGACTTCGAACGGCGTGAGGCATGGTTCGAGCGGGACGAACCGTTCCTGTGGCGTGGGGCCGTCAGGTAGGTGTGGACCGCGCTCAGGCGACCGTCAGGACGATCTTGCCGGTGGTGCGGCCCTGCTCGCCGATCTCGTGGGCCTTCGCGGCCTGCTCCAACGGCAACACCGTGTCGACCAGCGGCTTCAGCAGGCCCTGCTCGACGAGCGCCGCGATCTCCCGCAGGCCGCCCAGGTCCGGCTCCACCAGGACCCAGGAGGCGTGCACCCCCTGCGGATCGGCCGGGAGGGAGTCGGGGCCGGGCAGGGTCACCAGGTGGCCGCCGGCCTTGAGGACCTTCAGCGAGCGCCGCGTGTAGTCCCCGCCGATGGCGTCGATCACCACGTCCACGTCGGCGACGGCGTCCTCGAAGTCCGTGGTGCGGTAGTCGATCACCTCGTCGGCGCCGAGCTCGCGCAGCAGCGCGTGCTTGCCCGCGCTCGCGGTGCCGATCACGTACGCGCCGCGGGCCTTGGCGATCTGCACCGCCAGGTGGCCCACCCCGCCGGCCGCCGCGTGCACCAGCACCCGCTGTCCGGCGCTCACCCCCGCGGTGTCCACCAGGGCCTGCCAGGCGGTCAGCGCGGCCAGCGGCAGCGCCGCGGCCTGTACGTGGTCCAGCGCAGCCGGCTTGGGGGCGAAGTGCCGGGCGGGGGCCGTCACGTACTCGGCGTACGCGCCGGCCTGCTGCGGGAAGCGGGGCATCCCGTAGACCTCGTCGCCCACCCGGTACAGGGTCACGCCCGGTCCCACGGCCTCGACGGTGCCGGACACGTCCCAGCCGACCGCCGGCACCGGGCCCCAGGGGATCAGGGCGCCGCTCTCGCGCGTCTTCCAGTCCACCGGGTTGACCCCGGCGGCGTGGACCCGGACCAGGACCTCGCCCATACCGGGCTCCGGACGCTCGGCCTCGGTCTCGACGAGGACCTCGGGTCCGCCCCACTTGCTGATGACGACGGCACGCATGACTTGTCTCCTTGCTGGGTTCTTGCCGGCCGGTGGCCCGGCCGATGACCTCACCCTCCCCGCTCGCCGCCCCTCGCAGTGTTGGCCGTACGGCCACCATGTGTCAGGATCTGGCCATGCACCGAATTGCCGTACTCGCCCTCGAAGGGGTCCCTCCGTTCGAGCTCGGCATCCCCTCCCGCGTCTTCGGCAACGCCCACGACGAGGCCGGGGACCCGCTCTACGAGGTGACCGTCTGCACCGCCGACGGACTGCCCGTGGCCAGCGACGCGGGCTTCACCGTCGGCGTCTCGGCCGGCCCCGAGGCCCTCGCCGCCGCCGACACCGTGATCGTCACGCCCACCCACGCCATGGACGAGCTCGCGCACGGCGCCCCCCTGCCGCAGCCGCTGACCGACGCCCTCGCGGCGATCCGACCCGGCACCCGGCTGGTCTCCCTGTGCACTGGCTCGTACGTCCTGGCCGCCGCCGGACTGCTCGACGGCCGGCCGGCCACCACGCACTGGCTGCACGCGCCCGAGTTCCAGCGGGGCTTCCCGCGCGTCCGCCTCGACGAGGAGGTCCTCTTCGTCGACGACGGCGACATCCTGACCTCGGCCGGCGTGGCCGCCGGCATCGACCTCTGCCTCTACCTGATCCGCCAGGACCACGGCACGGGCGTGGCCAACCGGGCCGCGCGACTGTGCGTGGTCCCGCCCTGGCGCGACGGCGGCCAGGTCCAGTACATCGACCGCCCCGTCCCCGAGCCCACCGTCGCCACCACCACCGCCACCCGCGCGTGGGCCCTGGAACGCCTCGCCGAACCGGTCACCCTCGCCGAACTGGCCGCGCACGCCCGGATGAGCCTGCGCACCTTCACCCGCCGGTTCCGCGACGAGGTCGGCATGACCCCGGTGCAGTGGCTCACCGCGCAACGCCTCGAACTGGCCCGCCACTTGCTGGAGTCCAGCGACCTGCCGGTCGACCTCGTCGCCCACCGCGCCGGCTTCGGCTCGGCCAACTCCCTGCGCCAGCACATGCGTTCCACGCTCGGCGTCTCCCCGATCGCCTACCGGCGCACCTTCCAGCCCGCCCCGGCGTGACCCGCAAAGTAATCGCCGTCGAGGCCGCGCGCTGACAGGATCGGACCAACGGGCCCGGAGCGACGGGCCGGCTGACAGGGGAGCAGACCATGACCGCGTACGCCATCGCCCACATCCGCCCCGAGACGATGAACGAGGACGTCCTCACCTACATCGAGACCATGCAGTCGACGCTGGACCCCTTCGGCGGCCGCTTCCTCGTGCACGGCAAGGAGGTCGAGGTCCTGGAGGGCCCCTTCCCCGGCACCGTCGTCATGATCGGCTTCCCGGACATCGACAGCGCCCGCGCCTGGTACGCCTCCGACGCCTACCAGGCGATCCTGCCGCTGCGCACCGACCACATCGCGGGAGAGGTCATCCTCGTCGAGGGCGTCCCCGCCGACTACGACGCCTCGAAGACGGCCGCCGCCCTGCGCGCCGAAGCCGGCCTCTGATGGGCAACCGGGCCACCTTCGTGATCGCGGGCGCCGAGGGGTACGAGCGCCGGGGTTCCTCCTTCGGCGCCGTCGGCCTCGATCTCGACCTGCTCGGTGGCCCGGAGGCGGTCCTGCCCTTCGTCCTCGGCCACCGGCTCGAGGAAGGCCCCTGGTACGACGACGACATGTGCGAAGCGGGCGCCCTGATCGACTCCTCGCGCAGACTGCTCCTGGTCTTCGCCCAGGAAGGCCCGTCGGTGGCCATGCGCACCCGCGCGGCCTGGTGGCTGCTCCTCGGGCTCGCCTGGCCCGGATGGGAGATCCGCTGGGCGTACGACGGCCAGAGCGGCCTGCGCACCCACGTCGGCCTGGACCCGGGGTACGTACGCGACAGCCCGTACCCCGGCCCGCCCCTGGAGGCCGACGACGAGGAGCTGGCCGACGCCGACCCGATGGTCGCCGTCGTCACGGTCGGATCCGGCCGCTGCCACGTCCTCGCCCACATCGACGACCATCCGGTGGTCGAGGGCCCGGCGCTCCTCGACCGGCTCTCGGCCGCCCCCGGCCACGCCGCGTACGCGGGCCGCGCCGAAGCCGGCGTCCATGTCGATCCCGGGGCCCGCAGGGTCGGCTGGTGGCTGACCGGAATCGTGCCCCACGCCGGACGCACGGCCGCGCGCTGGCCCGGCTGGACCGTGGAGTTCTGGGCCGACCGCTGGAGCGAGCACGCCCGGTCGGCCCCCGGCCTGTTCACCCCGCCCGCGGGCGACCCGGCGGCCGCGCTGGACGCCGTGCGCGACGAGGCGCTGGAGCGCTGGGCCGGGCCACGTGCCGACCAGCGGGCACAGCTCGCCGCCGCGCACCCGCACATCGTCATCGGCACCGGCTTCCCGCCCGCGGTCACCGGGCAGCGGGCGGCCCTGGCACGGGCGGTCGTCGAACGGTCCCGGCGGGCCGCCGCAGCCGGCTGAGCATCCGGCGCGCGGCCGGGCCGCCCGGACCGGGAGCCCCGGGCGACGTGCGGGCCGGCCCGGCCCGGCGCTCGCGCACACCATGATCGTCCAGGCCTCCGGCCCCACCGTCACCGAGGGTTCCGGCCTCGCCGTCAGGCAGGGGCGCGCGGCCGGCGCCGGGCGGCCGGCGAGCGGGACCGAGCGGCGGCCGTCGGCACCTGACCTCGGCCTTCGGCCCACGCGCCCGCCCGGGGGTGCGAGCATGGGCGGTATGGCTACTCACTTGATCACCGGCGCCGGTTCCGGCATCGGCGCCGCCGTCGCGGCCCGGCTGCACGCCCGCGGCGACGACCTCGTCCTCCTCGCCCGGGACGCCGGCCGGGCCCGCGAGCTCGTCGACCGTTACCCCGGCGCCACGTCCCTCGTCGGCGACCTGGCCGACCCCGACCGGCTGTCGTGGGCGTTCTCCAAGCAGGCCATCCCGGAGCGGATCGACTCCCTGCTGCACATCGCCGGGATCGTCGACCTCGGACCGGTCGGCGAGCTCCGGCCCAAGACCTGGCACCAGCAGCTCAACGTGAACCTGATCGCCCCCGCCGAGGTCACCCGGCTGCTGCTGCCCACCCTGCGCGCCTCCAAGGCCACCGTCGTCTTCGTGAACTCCGGCGCCGGCCTGACCGCCCACGCCGACTGGAGCGCGTACGCCGCCTCCAAGCACGGGCTCAAGGCCCTCGCCGACTCGCTGCGCGGCGAGGAGCGGGCCAACGGCATCCGCGTCACCTCCGTCTACCCGGGCCGCACCGCCAGCCCCATGCAGGCCAAGGTGCACTCGCAGGAGGGCAAGGAGTACGACCCGGCCGCCTGGATCGACCCCGAGTCCGTCGCGACCACGATCGTCATGGCCGTCGACCTGCCCCGCGACGCCGAGGTCAACGACCTGAGCGTCCGGCCGGGCCGATGAGCGCCGGCGCCACCGGCGTCGGATCGCTGCCCGGCGGCGACGCCCGCGAGGCAGCGAAGACCGTCACCGGGTCCTTCGAAGAGTTCCCCTACCTCGCCGAGCTGCCCGCCCGCGGGCCCGGCGCGGACATGATCGGCCGGTCCCTCGGACTGCTCGTCGACATGTACGCCCACGTCGAGCCCAGCGGCTGGCGGATCAGCGACCGCCCGGGACGGGACTCGAAGCGGGCCCGGTCCTGGCTGGGGGAGGACCTCGACGCGCTCGAGGAGTTCACCCAGGGGTACGCGGGGAAGCTCAAGGTCCAGGCCGTCGGACCGTGGACGCTGGCCGCCGCCCTGGAACTGCACGGCGGCGAGGCCATGCTCCAGGACCCGGGGGCCTGCCGGGACCTGGCCGGATCGCTGGCCGAGGGCCTGCGCGAGCACCTGGCCGACGTGCGCAAGCGCATCCCCGGCGCCGACGTCGTGCTCCAGCTCGACGAGCCCTCCCTGACGGCCGTCCTGCTCGGCCGGGTCCGCTCGGCGAGCGGCTACCGCACCTACCGCGCCGTCGACCGGCAGGTGGTCGAGGGCGCGCTGCGCGACCTGTTCGCCGTCCACGACGGGGAGGTCGTCGTGCACTCCTGCGCGCCCGAGGTCCCCTTCGGCCTGCTCCGCAGGGCCGGTGCCACGGGGGTGTCGTTCGATTTCTCCCTGCTCACCGAGCGCGAGGACGACGCCATCGGGGAGGCGGTCGAAGGCGGCACGAAACTCTTCGCCGGAGTGGTGCCCGGCACGGACGCCCCGTTGTCGGACCCGGGCGGTAGCGTCATGGGTGTCAGGAAGCTTTGGCGCAGGCTGGGGCTGGCCCCGGGGACTCTGGCGGAGTCCGTCGTGGTCACCCCGTCGTGCGGTCTGGCGGGCGCTTCGCCCGCCTACGCCCGCGCGGTGCAGGCGCATTGCGTCAGGGCGGCGAGGTCGCTCGCCGACAACCCTGAGTGACGGTCGAAGACGGGCCACGGGAGGACACGGCATGGCAGCCGAACAGCAGGACACGGCAGTACCGACGGCGGTGCGCGATCAGCACGCGCTGCTGGCGGAGCAGGTCGAGGAGCACCGCTTCCGGTACTACGTGAACGACCAGCCGGTCGTCAGCGACGCCGAGTTCGACCAGCTGCTGCGCTCGCTGGAGGCACTGGAGGAGCAGTACCCGGAGCTGCGCACGCCCGATTCGCCCACCCAGAAGGTGGCCGGGGCGTACGAGACGGACTTCGCCTCCGTCGAGCACCGCGAGCGCATGCTCTCCCTCGACAACGCCTTCGACGACGAGGAACTGGCGGCCTGGGCCGAGCGGGTGGCCCGGGACGTGAACACCTCGGACTACCACTACCTGTGCGAGCTCAAGGTGGACGGCCTCGCCGTCAACCTCACCTACGAGAACGGCCGCCTGACCCGGGCGGCCACCCGCGGCGACGGCCGCACCGGTGAGGACATCACGCCCAACGTCCGCACCATCGCCGAGATCCCGGACCGCCTCAAGGGAGACCGGATCCCGGCCCTCGTCGAGATCCGCGGCGAGGTCTACTTCCCGATGGAGAAGTTCGAGGAGCTCAACGCCCGGCTGGTGGAGGCGGAGGGCAAGCCCTTCGCCAACCCGCGCAACGCGGCCGCCGGTTCGCTGCGGCAGAAGGACCCCAAGGTCACCGCGAGCCGCCCGCTGCACATGGTCGTCCACGGCATCGGCGCCCGCGAGGGCTTCGAGATCGAGCGCCAGTCGCAGGCGTACGAGCTGCTGCACGAGTGGGGTCTGCCGACCGCGCAGCACAACAAGGTGGTCGCCACGCTCGCCGAGGTCCGGGAGTTCATCGCGGACTACGGCGTGAACCGGCACTCGGTGGAGCACGAGATCGACGGCGTGGTCGTCAAGCTCGACGAGATCTCCCTCCAGGGCCGGCTCGGCTCCACCGCGCGCGCCCCGCGCTGGGCGATCGCCTGGAAGTACGCGCCCGAAGAGGTCAACACCAAGCTGATCGACATCAAGGTCGGCGTCGGCCGCACCGGCCGCGTAACCCCGTACGCGCAGGTGGAACCGGTGAAGGTGGCGGGCTCCGAGGTGGAGTTCGCCACCCTGCACAACCAGGAAGTCGTCAAGGCCAAGGGCGTCCTCATCGGGGACACCGTCGTCCTGCGCAAGGCGGGCGACGTCATCCCCGAGATCCTCGGCCCGGTGGTGGACCTGCGCGACGGCACCGAGCGGGAGTTCGTGATGCCGGCCGGCTGTCCCGCGTGCGGGACGGAGCTGCGGCCGATGAAGGAGGGGGACATCGACGTCCGGTGCCCCAACGCCCAGACCTGCCCGGCGCAGTTGCGCGAGCGGCTCTTCTACCTGGGCGGCCGGCAGTCCCTGGACATCGAGAACTTCGGCATGGTGGCGGCGGCCGCGCTGACCGGCCCGTTGGAACCGGCCGAGCCGCCGCTGTTGGACGAGGGCGACCTCTTCGGCCTGACCATCGAGCAACTGCTGCCCATCAAGGCGTACGTCCTCGACCCGGACAGCGGACTGCCCAAGCGGGACCCGAAGACGGGCGAGGAGAAGATCGTCACGGTCTTCGCCAACCAGAAGGGCGAACCGAAGAAGAACGCCCTGGCCATGCTGGAGCACATCGCCGCCGCCAAGGACCGCCCGCTCGCCCGCATCATCAACGGCCTGTCGATCCGTCACGTGGGACCGGTCGCGGCCGAGGCCCTCGCCCGCGAGTTCCGCTCGATCGAGCGCATCGAGCAGGCCACCGAGGAGGAGCTGACCGCCACCGAGGGCGTCGGCGCGATCATCGCCGCCTCGCTCAAGGAGTGGTTCGCCGTCGACTGGCACCAGGAGATCCTGCGCAAGTGGCGGGAGGCCGGGGTCCGGATGGAGGAGGAAGGTTCCGCCGAGGAGGAGGGGCCGCGGCCGCTGGAGGGGCTGACCGTCGTCGTCACCGGAACTTTGCAGAGCCACACGCGGGACGGCGCGAAGGAGGCCCTGCAGAGCCGCGGCGCCAAGGTCACCGGATCCGTGTCGAAGAAGACCTCCTTCGTCGTGGTCGGGGACAACCCCGGCTCGAAGTACGACAAGGCCGTTCAGCTCAAGCTCGCGATCCTCGACGACGCCGGGTTCGCCGTACTGCTGGAGCAGGGGCCGGACGCGGCACGGGAGGCCGCGCTCCCGGTGGACGGCGGGGGCGAAACGCAGTAGTACCGGCGGGGGAATCGCCGAGGGGGAGTAGCGAAGGCGAACGGATGCGTGGCGTGCGGCCGTACGGGCGGGCGCACGCCAGGCGCGGCGAACGGTGGTAAACGGCCGGTACAAGGCTGGTCGCAGGGCGGTGAGCTGTCGGATCATCGGATGGGTGACGGGGGGCCCCGGTCCAAACTCACCCGTTCGGCGGATACCGTACTGATGAGGATGGCTGGGTCGCATTCGGGCAACCACTGCCGACCGCTGCCCCTGGGAGCCTCGCGCGTCCTACTGTTGAGGGGTGCGCCTGTCGTGCACGGCTGCAGGATGCGATTTCGGCCGTGGTGGCATGACATCGGGGCCATCGCGTGACATCGGCATCGCCGGCTGTGAGAGGTACGGGCATGAAACCCACCGAAAGCGCCGACCCGTCACCTGAATTCGGCGGGGAACTCCCGTCCATGCGGGCGGGCCGGGCGGGCAGGCCCGGTGTCCTGGGTGCCAGGACACCGGAGACCCGACCGGTCCCCACCGGTGCGGGCGGGCAGGGGCGGCGCGGTGTGCTGCCCTTCCTCGTCGTGGGCCTCGCCGTCACGGTGCTCACCATCGGCATCGTCTCCGCGCTGAGCGGCCGTCATGCGCTGTTCCCCGGCGGGCCGGTCGGCTGGGCACTGGCCCTCCTCACCGGCATCATCGTCGGCCACCTCGTCGCCCTCGGCCGCGATCGCTGGTGGGGCGGCACCGGATCGGGCGCGGCCCTCACCCTCGGCGTGCTCATCCTCTACGGCTGGGTCCCCGCCGGACTGGTCTCGCTGGCAGTGGTCTCCCTGGTCGGGGCCGCGCGCCGGCACCGCTGGCGCCAGGGGCTGCTGCACGGCTCCGTGGACATCCTCGGCATCGGTGCCGGGGCCCTCGTCCTCGCCGCCTTCGGCGAGGTGCCCTCCGTCGAGACCCCCTGGCTCCCCACCTCCTGGGGGCTGGAGGCGGTCCCCGAGATCGTCTTCGTCGCCGTCGCCTACCTGCTCGCCACCCGGTTCCTGCTCTGGATCGCGCTGGCCCCGCGCGGGGACGGGCTGCCCACCGTCGCCCGCACCGCCCTGCTCCGGCAGGCCTTAGTAGCAGTGGCGCTGCTCGGCATCGCCCCCCTGATCTGCGTCGTGGCCATCAGCCAGCCGGTCCTGCTGCCGCTGTTCGCCGTACCGCTGATCGCACTGGACTCCACCCTGTGGATCGCACGGGCCCGTGCCGAGGAACAGCTGCGGGACCCGCTGACCGGGCTGCCCAACCGGCAGTGGCTGCTGGAGCGGGCCTGGTCCGCCCTGGACGAGGCCGAACGTTCCGGCACCCGGGCCGCCCTGGTCCTCATCGACCTGGACCGGTTCCGGGCGGTCAACGACACCCTGGGGCACCTGGCGGGCGACCGGCTGCTGCTCCAGATCGCCGAACGGCTGCGCCAGGCGCTGCCCGAGGACGCCGAGGCGGCCCGGCTCGGCGGCGACGAGTTCGCCGTCCTGCTCCCCTTCGCCGACTCCACCACCAGCGCCCAGCGCATCGCCCGTCACCTGGTCGCGGAGCTCAGCTCCCCCCTCGACCTGGACGGCCTCACGCTCGTCCTGGAGGCCAGCGCGGGCCTCGCCGTCTTCCCCGACCACGCGCTCGACGCGGAGGGGCTGCTGCGGCGCGCGGACGTGGCGATGTACCAGGCCAAGCGCGACCGCACGGGCGTGGAGGTGTACGAGTCCAAGCGGGACAGCAACACCCCCGACCGCCTGGGTCTGCTCGGCGACCTCCGCAGGGCCCTCGACGCCGGGGAAGTGGAACTCCACTACCAGCCGAAGGTCCGCTTCGACGGCCAGGTCGCCGGGCTCGAAGCCCTGGTGCGATGGGTGCACCCGGAGCGCGGCAGGGTGTCCCCGGACGAGTTCATCGCGATCGCCGAGACCTCCGGGCTGATGCCGCACCTGACGGAGTACGTACTGGAGACGGCCCTCGCCCAGGTGGCGCGGTGGCGGGCCCAGGGCCTCAAGGTCCCGGTGGCCGTCAACGTATCGCCCCGCGACGTCCACACCCCGGGCTTCGCGGGCGCGGTCGCCGCGCGACTGGCCCGCCACGGGGTCCCGGCGAGCGGGCTGCAGCTGGAGATAACGGAACACGTCCTGCTGGAGGACCCCCAGCGGGCGGCCGACACCATGGCCGGACTCACCGGTCACGGCGTGAAGATGTCCCTGGACGACTTCGGCACCGGCTACTCCTCGCTCGTCCACCTGCGCCGCCTGCCGGTCAGCGAGCTGAAGATCGACCGGTCGTTCGTCGGCCGGCTGGCGGTCGACACGCAGGACGCGGAGATCGTCCGGTGCACGGTGGACCTCGCGCACTCGCTGGGCCTGCTGGTCGTGGCGGAGGGCGTGGAGGACGACGAGACGTGGGAGCGGCTGCGGGACCTGGGCTGCGACGCCGTCCAGGGCTGGCTGGTCGCCGCCGCCATGCCGCCGCAGGAGGCCACCGCCTGGCTGCTGGCCCGCGGCGAGCGCGGCTGGCGCCGCCCGGCGGACATCACGGCGGAGCTCGCCGCCGCGGAGGCCGACGCGGTCTGACCGCCGGCGGCCCGACCGGCCGCGCCGCCGGGGGCCTGCCCTTGGACCCCCGCGCCTCAAACGCCGGCACCATCCAGCCCCGCCGGCGATTGAGGCGCGGGGTTCGGGGCGGAGCCCCGGATCTTTCGGCCCCGCCGGCGATGGAGGCGCGGGTCCGGGCGCCGCCCGGGAGGCCCCGTGCCTTCAGCCCCGCCGGCGATTGAGGCGCGGGTCCGGGCGGCGCCCGGGAGGCCCCGTGCAGCGGCCCTCGCCCGGTCCCGTCCCGGCACCGGTCCAAACCGTTTCGCGGGCCGAGGGCCCGGCCCCATAGGATTGGGACCGAAACTACACATCCACCCACCCCCAGAGGATCGCTGCATGCCTGGCATTACGCGCGAGGAGGTCGTCCACCTCGCTCGGCTGGCGCGCCTTGAGCTGTCCAGCAACGAGCTGGATCACTTCGCCGGACAGCTCGGCGACATCATCGGCGCGGTCGCCCGCGTTTCCGAGGTCGCCGACCAAGACGTCCCGCCGACCTCCCACCCGCTGCCGCTGACGAACGTCATGCGCGCGGACGAGGTCCGTCCGTCGCTCACCCCCGAGCAGGCGCTCTCCGGTGCTCCCGCCCAGGAGCAGCAGCGTTTCAAGGTGCCGCAGATCCTGGGGGAGGACTAACAACCATGGTCGACATCATCAAGCTCACGGCCGCCCAGACCGCCGAGAAGATCGCCTCCGGCGAGCTCACGGCCGTCGAGGTGACCGAGGCCCACCTGGCCCGCATCGACGCCACCGACGAGAAGGTCAACGCCTTCCTGCACGTGGACCGCGAGGGCGCGCTCGCCCAGGCCCGCGCCGTCGACGCCAAGCGCGAGGCCGGCGAGAAGCTCGGCCCGCTGGCCGGCGTACCCCTCGCCCTCAAGGACATCTTCACCACCGTCGGGGTCCCGACGACCGTCGGTTCGAAGATCCTCGAAGGCTGGATCCCGCCCTACGACGCCACCCTGACGCGCAAGCTGAAGGAAGCCGACGTCGTCATCCTCGGCAAGACCAACATGGACGAGTTCGCCATGGGGTCCTCCACCGAGAACAGCGCCTACGGCCCCACCGGCAACCCCTGGGACCTCACCCGGATCCCCGGCGGCTCCGGCGGCGGCTCCGCGGCGGCCCTCGCCGCCTTCCAGGCCCCGCTCGCGATCGGCACGGACACCGGCGGCTCCATCCGCCAGCCCGCCGCCGTCACGGGCACGGTCGGCGTGAAGCCCACGTACGGCGGTGTCTCCCGCTACGGCATGGTCGCCTTCTCCTCCTCCCTCGACCAGGGCGGGCCCTGCGCCCGTACGGTCCTGGACGCGGCCCTGCTGCACGAGGTGATCGCCGGCCACGACCCGCTCGACTCCACCTCCATCGACGCGCCGGTCCCGCCGGTCGTCGAGGCGGCCCGGAGCGGCTCCGTCGCCGGCATGCGCGTCGGTGTCGTCAAGCAGTTCGCCGGCGAGGGCTACCAGGCCGGCGTCGTCCAGCGCTTCAACGAGTCGGTGGAGCTCCTCAAGGAGCTCGGCGCCGAGATCGTCGAGCTGGACTGCCCCTCCTTCGACCTCGCGATGGCCGCGTACTACCTGATCGCGCCGTCCGAGTGCTCCTCCAACCTGGCCCGCTTCGACGCCATGCGCTACGGCCTGCGCGTCGGCGACGACGGCACGAAGTCCGCCGAGGACGTCACCGCCCTGACCCGCGAAGCCGGCTTCGGCGACGAGGTCAAGCGCCGCATCATCCTCGGCACGTACGCGCTCAGCTCCGGCTACTACGACGCGTACTACGGCTCCGCCCAGAAGGTCCGCACGCTCATCACGCAGGACTTCGAGAAGTCCTTCGAGCAGGTCGACGTGATCGTCTCCCCGACGACCCCGACCACCGCCTTCCCCATCGGCGAGCGCACCGACGACCCCCTCGCCATGTACCTCGCGGACCTGTGCACCATCCCGACCAACCTGGCCGGCAACTCCGCCATGTCGCTCCCCTGCGGCCTGGCACCGGAGGACGGTCTCCCGGTCGGGCTCCAGATCATCGCCCCGGCGATGAAGGACGACCGGCTCTACAAGGTCGGTGCCGCCGTCGAAGCGGCCTTCGTCGCACGCTGGGGTCACCCGCTGCTTGAGGAGGCACCGTCCCTGTGAGCACCAGTGCACTGACCAAGGCCAAGGGCTTCAAGAAGTCCAAGACCGGCACCTATCTGTCGATCGGCACCACCGCCTTCGGCGCGATCAGCGTGATCAAGCAGGTCAAGAAGGCCCGCAGCGAGCACGACGTGCTGAAGCTGGTCGACGCCGCCGTGTCCGCCGCCGCCATCGTCACCGGCCTCGCGATCCTGTACCGCGAGCTGAAGCGCCTGGGCGACGACGACGTCCTGCTGGGCTGAGAGGGAAAGTTTCACCGTGACCACCTTCACCGAACTGCTCTCGTACGAGGACGCTCTCGCCTCGTACGACCCCGTCATGGGCCTCGAGGTCCATGTCGAGCTCGGCACCAAGACCAAGATGTTCTGCGGCTGCTCCACCGAGCTGGGCGCGGAGCCCAACTCGCAGACCTGCCCGACCTGCCTCGGTCTGCCCGGCTCCCTGCCGGTCGTCAACGCGATCGGCGTCGAGTCGGCCATCAAGATCGGCCTCGCGCTGAACTGCGAGATCGCCGAATGGTGCCGCTTCGCCCGGAAGAACTACTTCTATCCGGACATGCCGAAGAACTTCCAGACCTCCCAGTACGACGAGCCCATCGCCTTCAACGGCTTCCTGGACGTCCAGCTGGAGGACGGCGAGATCTTCCGCGTGGAGATCGAGCGCGCCCACATGGAGGAGGACACCGGCAAGTCGCTGCACGTCGGCGGCGCCACCGGCCGTATCCACGGCGCGTCCCACTCCCTGCTGGACTACAACCGCGCCGGCATCCCGCTCATCGAGATCGTCACCAAGCCCATCGAGGGCGCGGGCGAGCGGGCCCCCGAGGTCGCCAAGGCGTACGTCGCCGAGCTGCGCGAGGTCATCAAGGCGCTCGGCGTCTCCGAGGCCCGCATGGACAAGGGCCAGATGCGCTGCGACGTGAACCTGTCGCTGCGCCCGACCCCTGAGTCCGAGTTCGGCACCCGCTCGGAGACCAAGAACGTCAACTCCCTGCGTTCCGTGGAGCGCGCGGCCCGCTTCGAGATCCAGCGCCACGCGGCGGTGCTCTCGTCGGGCGGCTCGATCGTGCAGGAGACCCGGCACTTCCACGAGGAGGACGGCTCCACCACGGCCGGCCGCATCAAGGACAACGCCGAGGACTACCGCTACTTCCCGGAGCCCGACCTGGTCCCCGTCGCCCCGGCCCGCGACTGGGTCGAGGAGCTGCGCGCCGGTCTGCCCGAGATGCCGCGCGTGCGCCGCAACCGGCTCCGCGAGGAGTGGGACGTCACCGAGCACGACATGCAGTCGATCCTCAACGCGGGCGCGGTGGACTCCATCGTCGCCACCATCGAGGCCGGTGCCGACTCGACCGCCGCACGCAAGTGGTGGATGGGCGAGCTGGCCCGCAACGCCAACGAGCAGGGCGTCGTCGTCGACGAGCTGCCGATCACCCCGGTCCAGGTGGCCCGGGTCGCGGCCCTGGTGGCCGACGGTTCGCTCAACGACAAGCTGGCCCGCAAGGTCCTCGAAGGCGTCCTCGCCGGTGAGGGCACCCCGGACGAGGTCGTCGAGCAGCGCGGCCTGAAGGTCGTCTCGGACGAGGGCGCGCTCGGCGCGGCCGTGGACGAGGCCATCGCGGGCAACGCGGCCATCGCGGACAAGATCCGTGGCGGCAAGATCGCCGCTGTCGGCGCGCTGGTCGGAGCGGTCATGAAGACCACCCGTGGCCAGGCCGACGCCGCGCGCGTCAAGGAACTCATCCTCGAGCGCCTGGGCGTCTCGGAGTAGTCCCTCCGCGTACGACGGCCCCGCACCGGACGTCCCGGTGCGGGGCCGCTGTCGTTCAGACTGGGTACGGGGTGATCGCGCACGACGGGCGCGCGGTCGGTGGAGTCGGGGGGTGCGCCGGTGGAGATCGGTGCGATGGTCATCGCGGTGGCGGGCGTCGCGGGCACGCTGGGCGGCGCGCTGCTCACCCAGCGGGGTGCGGAGCGCACGAAGCGCCGTGAGATCGAACTCGTGCGCGCCCACGAGGAGAAACGCGAGAACCGGGCGCTGCGGCGCACGTGCTACGCGGACCTCAACCGGGACGCCCGGCAGTTCACCACCGCACTCAACCAGCATCTGCACACCCTGCGGGAACGCGGGGTCGAGGACACCGATCGGGCCGCGCTCGACGCCGCGAAGAACGCCTTCCGCGACCGGTACTCCGAGGCGCAGATGATCGCCCCCGACCCGGTCCTGGAGCCCGCAACAGTGGTCCACCACGCCCTGACGGCCGTCTACGGGCAGGTGAAGCGCCTGGAGCGGGGCGCGCCGGAGGCGGGGGAGTCGATGGAGTCGGCGGTGGAGGCACAGCAGGGGATCTGGGACCCGCTCCGGGAGATGCGGGCGGCCATGCGCGCCGACCTCGGTGTGGGCTGAGGCCGGATCAGTCCCCGGCCGGCTTCGGGAACCCCGATTCCAGCACGACGGCCGGCAGGGCGCCGTGCACGATCTCTTCCTTCGGCAGCGAGAGCCCGAAGAACCGCTCGATGACCCCCAGCGCGGTCCGCTGCACCTCCCGGTCGTCCAGCTCCTCGTTCGGGAGCCCGGCGGCGGTCAGCAGCTCTTGCAGGCGCGGCGCCGTCGCCGGGTCGCCCTCGACCTCCTCGGAGCCCCACGAGCCGTCCAGGTGCAGATTGCAGGCGCTCAGGAGCCGGCCGTCGTGCGCGTACTCGAACAGCGGCGGGACCGGCTCGCCGTTCTCCTCCTCGAACTGCAGGACGCAGATGTGCGCGCCGTCTCGCGAGAGGGGGGTCAGGGAGCCGAACTCGCCCTGCCAGCCGCCGTACGCGACCGCGTACGTCCAGTCCCCGGCGCGGCCGAGCCTCAGGCCGATCTCCACGTAGCAGCCGCCGTACGTGTCGTCCATGAACTCCAGGAGGCCGTCCCCGGTGTGCTCCCCGACCGCCACGGCCTTGCACGTCCAGCCGTTCACGGACTCCACGAGTCGGCCCACGAGTTCGTCCGGGGTGAGCCCGCGGGCCAGCACCACGTAGTAGCCCCCGAACGCGATCGACCGGGGTTCGGCGAGCCAGGTCGTTCCGTCTGTCATGAGGGCCATTCTGCCCGGCGCCCCTGACAACGGGGGCCGCCCGCTCCACCCGTCCGGCCGCCTCGCACGGCCGGGCGCGCGGGCCGCGGAACTGCCCACCGGGCAGGTTCCGTTCGCCGAGCGCCCGGCCGAACGGGGGGCGCCGGTCAGCGGGTTCCCGTCGGGGACCGCGGCGCCGCTGCCGTCAGCGCTTGAGGACCGGGGCGGCGATGACGGCGTTGCCGCTGTTGCGGCAGCCCTCTTCCACCTTCAGGCGCAGGCGCAGGGCCCCCTTGATGTCCAGGGACTTGGTGACCGGCTTGCCCAGGTGGACGGCCTCGGAGAAGAGGGCGGGCTTGTCGTCCACGGAGATGGTCACGCGGGCCTGTTCCATGGTCGAGCCGTCGTCGACGCCCACGGTGAACTCCAGCGTGGACCAGGCGCGGTTCACGTCGTACTCGATCGTCGCGCCGTAGTAGCAGCTGCCGAGGAGGGCGGCTCCGTACTCCTTCGTGTTCAGCTTGGCGGAGCCCACCTCGAAGTGCCGGACCGCTCCGACCGACGACAGCACGGTCAGGTCGGCCACGTTGCTGTCCTTCACCGAACCCGGTGTTCCGGGGCTCGACGAGGCCTCCGGAGCGGTGGATCCTCCCGGGGAGGCCTCGGAGGGCGTGGGGGCGGCGGATTCGGTCTCGGTCGCCCGCGTCGACGGCGAGGAGGTCGACGCCGGCGCCTGGGGTGCGCTCGCGCCGCCGGGCTTCTCGCCCCCCGCGGTGTTCTCCTTGTCCTTGTCGCCCAAGAGCCGTACGCCGACGACGGCGAGGGAGGCCAGTACCAGCACTGCGGCCACCGAGCCGAGGATCAGCCCGGTCCGCCGCTTCTTGGCGGGACGCGGCGGCTCGGGGACGGGAGCGGGGGCCGGGGTCAGGTTGTACGTGGGCCCGTACCCGGCGGGCACCTGGGCCTGCACCGGCTCCGGCTGCGGCTCCGGTTGCGGAACGGGCGCGGGCGCGGGTTCAGGAGCCGCGGCCGTGGCCGGCTCGGGCTGCACGGGCTGCACGGACTGCGCCGTGGGCGCGTACGGGGGCGGCGCCGCCACCGACGGCGCGGTGACGGGCTGCGGCGGGAGCACGGGCGGTGGCGGGGCGGCCGGCCTGGGCGGAGCCTCCTGGGCGGCCCGCTGCGAGGTCGCGGTGGTCGTGGACACCACCGCGTGACGGACGTCCTTCATCCAGCCGGCCAGGTTCACCGGCCGCTTTCCCGGGTCGGCCGAGTAGATCGCGGTGATCCGCGCCCGCTGCTCGGCGTCCAGCACGGCGATCTGCGGAAGTGCGGTCAGTGCCTGCGCCAGCTGCTCGGGCGTGGCGGGCGGGGACTCCCCGCTCAGCAGGAAGTACGCGATCGCCCCGAAGGCGTACCGGTCCGTGCCCGGGGTCCGCTTGCCGTCGAAGACCTCGGGCGCCGCGTAGCCCGGGGTGAACCAGACCTCGGCCGTCTGGTGGTCGGCGGTCAGCTTGCTGAGGCCGAAGTCCACCAGGGTGGCCTGCCCGTGCGCGTCGACCATCACGTTGCCGGGGGAGAGGTCGCCGTGGACGACCTGGCGCCCGGACGGGGTGGCCTTCCCCGAGTGCAGCCAGTCCAGGACGTCGGCCAGCTGCTCCAGGGTGCGCATCACCTCGCGCCGCTCGGCGGCGGTGGCCAGCGTCCGCTCGGCCCGCCAGTCGCGCAGGTCGAGCCCGTCCACGTGGTTCATGACGAGGACGAGCGCCCGCCCGCTCAGGGTCGAGGACTCCCCGGGCCGGTGGATCGGCGGCCCCTCGAAGTGCTCGCGCACGCCCACGACACCGGGCCGGTGGACGAACCGCAGCAGCTCGGCCTGCTCGTTCCACTTCTGGCTGATCCGGTCGAAGACGTCCGGCGTGATGGTCGTCTTGGAGTCGAGCACTTTGACGACCACGGGTTCGGATCCGCCGGCGAGTTCGATCTCGGCGAGATAGAGCACGGCCTCCCCGCCGCGGCCGATCGAGCGGAGCAGACGGTACCGGTCGGCCGCCGCGTCCGGACCGATGTGCAGGTTCTGACTGGTCAATGTCCCCCACCTCAACGCGCTTTGAGAGGTCATCAGCTTCCTGCCGGGAAGCGCACGGGGTCAATCGGAATGGGGAATCCCCGTCGGGGTTCACCCTTCCACGGCCCAGCGGGCCCCGGGCGGGCCCCGGGCGGGCCCCGGGCTGGCCGTCGGCGACCGGTGGCGAACGCCGGTGCCCGGACATGCCGCCGGGCGCCCGGCTCCCGCAACCGCCCCACGGGCGGCCGTCGTTCGCCGGGCGCCCGGTCGAAGGGGCGGTTCCGGTCAGCCTGCCGCCGGCGCGGCCCCCGGAGCGGTGAGGAAGGCCAGCTGCGCCGGCTTGGCCGGGAGGTAGACCTCGGGCAGGTCGATCTCCGGGAGCACGACCTGCGGTCCGAGCACGAAACCGGTGCGCTCCATGAGGGAGATGGCCTTGGCGTTGCGGGTGTCCGGTTCGACGACCATGCGCCGCGCGGCGTCGTCGGAGAACACGAACGCGATGAAGGTCGTCATCAGGGAGCCGGTGAAGCCGCGCTCGGCCGCGCCCGAGGTCGGGCCGATCAGCAGGTGCATGCCGACGTCCCCGGGCTGGACGTCGTAGCACTCGCTGACCCGGTCCTCGGCGCAGTCGTACGTCTGGAACAGCGCGACCTGCTCGCCGTCCCGGCTCACCATGAAGGCGTGATGGGTGGTGCGGCGGTCGACGTCCTCGTAGATCTCCTGGACCAGTTCGCGGCTGGCCTCGCCCATGCCCCAGAAGCGGGCCCGCTCCTGCGTGACCCAGCTGTGGATGAGCGTGGAGTCGGCCGCCGGGTCGACGGGCGTGATGGTGACGGTGCCGAAGCCCTCGATGACCTGGGTGTGCACGGGCTGCCGGAGGGAGATGGCGGAGGTCATGCCGATTCCTTGGTGAGCTGGGCCCAGTCGGTGACGACGGGGACGAGTTCGCACCGTGCCCACAGGGGCAGCTGGTCGCGGTGGTGGGGCGAGCCGGTAACGCCGTCCGCGCCCAGCGGGACCGCCCAGAGGCTGTCCTCGCGGCGGGCGAGGTCCCAGACGTAACGGGCCGCCGATGCACGGGCGGTGAGGTCGGTGAATCCGGGGACGGTGGAGGTGGCGTTCACGCAGTCGTGGTCGCCGCCGAGGCCGGGCCAGTCCGTGGCCTCCTGGTCGGGCACGGCCTGCCAGGGGGTGAGGCGGTGCACCTGCGACCAGGGGGTGTCGGGGGTCTGGGCCGCGGCCGTCTCCTCCAGGGCGGCCCGGACGTGCGCCGCACGGTCGAGTCCGGGGACGAGGGAGGTGGTGAGCAGGCCCTCGAGGGCGTAGCCGATCCGCGGGACCAGGTACAGCCACGGGTGGAAGACCGCCGGGCCGGTGGGCGCCCCCCACAGGCCCTCGAAGACGGGGTCGGCGGCGAAGCGGCGTACGGTCGCGCTGCGGAAGGCCGAGAAGACGGTGGCGTCGGTGCTGTCGGCCGCCATGTGCCGGTCCCAGGCCAGCAGCCGGGTCCGCAGGGACTGCGCCGCCGGCGTCAGGTCCTCGAAGCCGGGCAGCAGGGCGAGCAGGGGTGCGGCCGAGGCCAGGTGCGTGTCCCGGTGTACGTCGGCCATCGCCTTCGGGGACCAGTCCGCGGAGCCGCTGAGCAGCTCGCGGATGCGGTTGGCGCGGTGCGGGGGCGCGAACTCCACGCCGAGCGGGGAGGCGATCCCGCGCGCGTTCGCCATCACGGCGAAGCCCTGTACCGGCTCCGCCGGGGTCGGGGCCCAGCCCTGCCAGGTGTGCTGCGGGTCCCAGGCGGGCACGGGGCGCAGCCGGTTGGTGCGGTGGCGCAGCGGCACGGCACCCGCGACGCGGTGCAGCAGCCCGCCCTCGGAGTCGGCGGCGTGGACGACGTTGACCGGCTCGGCCCAACCGTCGAAGGCGCGGTCGATGTCGGCGACGGTGCGGGCGCGCAGCAGCGCGGGGAGGGCGGCGAAGCCGAGGTCCAGGCGGACCCTCGGCGGGTAGCGCAGGGAGAGGGTCTGGGCGCTGCCGTCGGCGTGTGCCTCGGCATCGGGGTCGGCGCCGAGGTCGCCGTCCGCGTGGATGATCACCGGGCCGCGGGGCGTCTCCAGGACCTCCACCTCGACGTCGTCGCCGTCGGCCACGGTGATGGTCTCGACGTGGCGGGAGACGGGCTCCCAGGCACCGTCCGCACCGAGGGCCCAGGTGGCGCCGTCGTCACCGCGGCGCAACTGCTCGACGTACAGGTCCTGGTAGTCGGACATCGCGTTGGTGATCGCCCAGGCGGCGGTGCCGGTGTGCCCGAAGTGGCCGAGGCCGGGGACTCCGGGGACGGCGAGGCCCAGCACGTCGTATTCGGGGCAGGAGAGGCGTATCTGCTGGTAGACGCCCGGGTCCTCGATGAAGCGGTGCGGGTCGCCCGCGATGATCGCCGAGCCGGTGGTGGTGCGGTCGCCCGGCACCAACCAGCCGTTGCTACCGGCGGTGCCGGGGCCGTCGGTGGCGAAGAGGGTGACCGCCTCGTCGCCGAGGGCGCGGGCCACGCGCTCGCGCCACAGCTTGGTGGCGAAACCGGCGAACAGGATGTGCGTCGCGATCCAGATGGCCAGCGGGACCCACGGCTCCCAAGGGGTGGGGGTCAGGCCCGTGCGCGCGAAGCGTTCGTCTCGGGCGGCGCCGGCGGCGAGCCCGTCGTTGACGCCGTCCACGTACGCGCGCACCCAGGCGGCGGTGCCGGGGTCGTCGGCCTCCATGGCCTCGTAGCAGCGGCGGGCCGTGTCGGCGAGCCGGGACTGGCGGGCGAAGCGGTCCCAGGTGACGGCTTCCGCGCCGAGGAAGGAGGCGCTGGAGCCCTCGGAGCGGTGCCGTTCGACCTCCAACTGCCAGGCGCGGTCGAAGGCGGTGACGCGGCCCTGGGCGTGGACGAGCCGGAGTTCGTCGGATGCGCGGAGGTGGGGGATGCCCCACCGGTCGCGGAAGACCCCGTAGGATTCCGGGGTCTCCACGGGGGGCTCGCCCCGGTCCGCTCCGTACGACCGGGCGTCGCCGCTCTCGCTGCTGGCACTGCTCACGCTGCTCACACTCTTCCCCGACGTGCGTTTAGGTTAGGCTGACCTAACTATAGGGGTGCCAGGGGAGGGGTTGGACATGGCTGTCGGCAAGGGCTGGGAGGGCGTGGTCCTCAAACTCATGCGGGGCAAGGACTTCACGTTCACGGTCACGGGAGCGGAAGACCTCACGGAGAACTACCGCCGCGTGAGCTTCACGGACGGCGGGCTGCTCGCGGCCGCCGGTGAATCGCTGCACCCGACGATGTGGGTGCGCGTCTGGTTCCAGGGCGCCGGCAAGCCGCACCAGCGGGCGTACACGCTGGTGGACGCGGATCCGCAAGCGGGCACCTTCAGCTTCGAGTTCGCCCTGCACGACGGGGTCGCCAGCGCCTGGGCGCGCGGCGCCAAGCCGGGCGACACGGTCGAGGCCACCGTCCAGGGCACCGGATTCACGGCCCCGGCGCCGGCCCCGGAGCGGCTGCTCGTCATCGGGGACCCCGCGTCCCTCCCGGCGATCAACTCGCTGTTGGACACGTACCCGAAGACCCCGGCGACCATCTGGTTCGAGACGCAGCACGACTCGGACGAGCGGCTGCCGATGCGGGTGGAGCCGGGCCGGCACGACATCCGCCGGGTGCGGCGCAACGGTACGGACCTCGCCGACCGGGTGCGCGCCGACCTTCCCGAGCTGGTCGGGGACCCGGAGGCCGCGTACGTCTGGCTGGCCTGCGACACGGTGACGACGCGCGCCCTGACGGCGTACCTGCGCAAGGAACTCGCGCTGCCCAAGCACCGGGTGAACGCGCTGGGCTACTGGCGGCCGGGGGCCTGAGTCGTCCTGCGGCCCGCCGGCCCGTCCGGCACCCGGTGGAGCGGACGGGTCGCGGAGGTGGACGGGTCGCGGAGGTGGCCGGACCGGGGAGGTGGTCGGACCGCGGAGGTGGCCGGACCGGCTACTCGGCGGACGCCTTGCAGGCGCTCACCGCGGTCCCGTTGGTCACACCGCCCTTGGTCAGTCCGCTCACGCACTGCTCCTGCTCACCGGAGTACCCGGCGGAACACGCCGACCGGACGGACTCCGGAGCTTCGCCGCCCTGCAGCTCCCGCTCGACCTGGTTGATGCAGGCCGAGACGTCCGCGTGGGCGGCGGGGGCCGCGAAGGCCGCACCACCGAGTACGAGGGTCAGGCCGCTGAGGACACCTGCGATACGGGTCGACGTGCGCATGGGACGCACCTGCTCTCCGGGATCGTCGCGCGGCCCGGTGCCCGTAGGTGCCGGATCCGCGCAGGAACAGCGCCGAGCTCGCGCGGCCGGGTACCGGCCACAGGGGCCCGGGTCCCCGGCCCGGACCGGCTCGGCAGGGAATCCCCTCCTCCGTCCGACGCTAGAGCAGCCTCCTGCCGCACGCACCCGCAGCTGCCTTTCCCCCGGTCAGGCGCCGGTGGTGCCGTCGATCCCCTCGCGGAGGAAGTCGGCGTGGCCGTTGTGGCGGGCGTACTCGTGGATGAGGTGGAGCATCACCAGACGCAGCGAGGCCTCCTCCTCCCAGCTCGGCACGTACGCCGTCACGTCCAGGGACTCGGCCGCGGCCTCGATCCGGCGGGCGTGGGCGATCTCCTCCTGCCAGGCGGTGAACGCCTCCGCGCGACTGGATCCCGAGGCGTCGTACGCGGCCTGGAAGTCGTGGCTGTCCGACCACCGGTGCGGGAGGTCCTGGCCGTCGAGGACGCGGCGGAACCAGTGCCTTTCGACCTCGGCCATGTGCCGGACCAGCCCCAGCAGGGACAGCGTGGACGGGGGCATCGAGGCGAGGCGCAGCTGCTCGTCGTCGAGGCCTTCGCACTTCCAGGCGAGGGTGGCCCGGTGGTAGTCGAGGTAGGTTCGGAGGGTCTCGCGTTCGTCCCCGGTCAGGGGCGGGCTGATGCGTTCCATGGCAGTGATCTTGCCCGCTGCTCCAGCACCGGCCTAGGGGGCATCCTGCCGATCATGTCGGATTTTGGGGCCCCGGCACCGCTCCCTGATCCGCCCCGATCGACAAGACACCCCTAGGAGGCGGCGCCGGTCCACATGTACGGCACCGTCACGCCCAGGACCCCGAAGCCGAGCCGCTCCAGGATCGGACGGCTGTCGTTCGACGCGTCCACCTGGAGGTAGGTGATGCCGAGTTGCGCCGCCAGGCGGGCGCGGTGGGCGACCAGCAGGCGGTAGATGCCCCGGCCGCGCCACTCGGGGATCGTGCCGCCGCCCCAGAGGCCCGCGAAGGCCAGCCCGGGCCGCATCTCCATCCGGGCCGCGCTCACCGGGGTCCCGCCCGCCATCGCGAGCACCGCGGCGATCGTCTCCGGCTCCTCCCGCAGCTTGCTGAGCAGCTGCTCCCGGATCCGCGGCCGCTCCGTCCCGAAGGCTCCGGCGTGGACCTGCATCATCAGGTCGACGCCCTCCTCGTCCGTCACCACCCGCAGGGTGATCCCCTCCGGCGGCTCCACCGGCAGCTTCGCGAGCTCGGACACCAGGCCCACCATCAGGGTCTCGGGCGGCTCCGGCACCAGGCCCGCCGCCCGCAGCCGGTCCCCGAGGTCCGCGGGCCGGTCGTAGTCGTACAGCTTCCACTCGAACTCCGGACAGCCGCGCCCCGCGAAGAACGCCACCTGCGCCGCGATCTCCGCGTCCGCCGTCCCCTCGTCCAGGTCCGACCAGAGCACGCCGTTCCACCCGAGCGCGGGCGCGACGTGCCGTACGACGGCACCCGCCCGCTCCACCCTCGCGTGCGGGGCGTCGGCCTGCGCGCCTTCGCGCACCTCGGCATCGAAGCGGGCGCGCACCTTCATCAGTTCATCAAGATCGATCGTCATCGTCCCAGCTCACCAGTGTCGGGCGGGTGCCACAACTGCATTAGCCTCACCTCGTGAACCACGACTCCACCATCTACACCGGTAAGGCCACCCCCGACGCCGCCGCCGACCGCGGCTGGCTCCTCGGCCACTTCAAGGACCCCGCCGATCCCCGCCACAGCGAGGACGTGGAGATCAAATGGGGAGTCCACCCGAAGGGCGACGAGCGGGAGCGGTGGGCGACCGCCGAGAAGCGCACCGCACTGCTGGTGCTGATCAGCGGACGTTTCCGGCTGGAGTTCCCCGGGCGCACCGTCGTCCTCGCCGAGCAGGGGGACTACGTGCTCTGGGGGCGCGGCGTCGACCACTCCTGGTACGCGGAGGAGGACGCCGTCGTCCTCACCGTCCGGTGGCCCTCGATTCCGGGCTACCGGGTGGACGAGCCCGAAACCGAGCTGGAGGTCGGGTCCCCCGCACTGTGACGATGCACACGAAAGGGGCCAACGATCACGAAACGCTGAGATCGTGGAGGGTGTAGACCCTCTGCGCCGAACCTTCCCGGGGTGATCCCCCGGTGGTCCCCTCGGCCGGGCCTCCACGCGTTCATGCGTTCTTTGCGACGGGCTGCCTCCCGGTAAAGATCCGAACCACCAGGGAGCACGTCCGTTGGCTGTAATCGCACGCTGGTGCATGCGCCACCGCCTCCTCGCCGTCCTGATCTGGCTGCTCGCGCTCGGTGGGACCGCGGCGGCCGCAGTGACCACCGGGTCGGCGTTCTCCAACGACTACGAGGTCCCCGGCACCGAGTCCGGCAAGGCGAACGCCCTCCTGCGCGAGGCCTTCCACGGCCAGGGCGGCGACACCGACACCATCGTGTGGCGGGCCCCGGACCGGCAGAACGTGCGCACCCCGGACATCGAGCAGCGCATGACCGCGGCACTGGAGGCCGTCGCCGGGCTCCCCGGCGTCGGATCGGTCGCCGGACCCTACGACCCCGCCCCCGAGAGCGCCGCCCGGATCAGCCCCGACGGGCGCACCGCCTACGCGGTGGTGACCTTCGACCAGCAGGCCGACTCCGTACCCAAGGCCCAGGCCAGGGCGGTCGTCGACGCGGCGAAGAACCCCACCACCGAGGCCGGCGGTCTCCAGGTCGAACTGGGCGGCCGCGCCATCCAGCTCACCGAGGCCCCCACCGCGCACCTCGCCGAGGTCATCGGTGTCGCCGTAGCGGCCCTGGTCCTCTTCCTCGCCTTCGGCTCGCTCGCCGCGAGCCTGCTGCCCATCGCGACCGCCCTGGTCAGCGTGGGCACCGCCTATTTCGGCATCACCCTGCTCGGCCACGCGATGCCGGTAGCCGACTTCGCCCCGATGCTCGGCACCCTCATCGGCCTCGGCGTGGGCATCGACTACGCGCTGTTCATCGTCACCCGGCACCGCAAGGGCCTGGCGCGGGGCAGCACGGTCGAGGAGGCGGCCGCGAACGCCGTCGCCACCACCGGCCGGGCCGTCGTCTTCGCCGGTGCCACCGTCTGCATCGCGCTGCTCGGCATGTTGGTGCTGCGGCTGAACTTCCTGAACGGCGTCGCGATAGCGGCCTCCGTGACGGTGGTCCTGACGGTCGCCGCCTCGGTCACCCTGCTGCCCGCCCTCCTCTCGTACATAGGCGTGCGCGCCCTCTCGCGCCGCGAGCGCCGCAAGCTCGCCGCCGAGGGGCCGCGCCCCGAACAGACCTCCAGCTTCGCCGTCCGCTGGTCCGTCTTCGTCGAGCGGCACCCCAAGCTGCTGGGTGTCATCGCCACCGCGGTCATGCTGGTGCTGGCACTGCCCACCTTCTTCCTCCATCTGGGCACGTCCGACCAGGGCAACAACCCGGCCACCTCCACCACCCGGCAGGCCTACGACCTGCTGGCGGAGGGCTTCGGCCCCGGAACCAACGGCCCGCTCACCGTCGTCGCCCGGCTGGACGGCGCCGGAGACCGGCTCGCCGTGGACCAGCTGGCGCAGGCACTGCGCGCGACCGAGGGCGTCGCCTCCACCGGCCCCGCCGTCCTCAACCGCAGCGGCGACACCGCCGTACTGACCGTCGTACCGGACTCCGCCCCGCAGTCCCGGGCCACGAGCGACCTCGTCGACAGGCTCCGCCAGGACGTCATCCCGGCCGCCGGGCACGGCAACTCCATGGAGGTCCACGTCGGCGGTGTGACGGCCGCCTACGACGACTTCGCCGAGGTCATCATCGGGAAGCTGCCGCTCTTCGTCGGCGTGGTCATCGCCCTCGGCTGCGTACTCCTGTTGCTGGCCTTCCGGTCCATCGGCATCCCGCTCAAGGCGGCGGCCATGAACGTCGCCGCCGTCGCCTCTTCCTTCGGCGTCGTGGTCGCGATCTTCCAGTGGGGCTGGGGGAGCGAGCTGCTGGGCCTGGGCAGCGCCGGCCCCATCGAACCCTTCCTGCCCGTGATCATGGTGTCCGTCCTCTTCGGACTGTCGATGGACTATCAGGTCTTCCTCGTCAGCCGGATGTACGAGGAGTGGCTGGAGACGGGCGACAACCGGCGGGCCGTGCGCGTGGGCCTCGCCGAGACCAGCCGGGTCATCAACTCGGCGGCCGTCATCATGATCTCCGTCTTCCTGGCCTTCGTGCTCAGCGGCGACCGGATCATCGCGATGTTCGGGATCGCGCTCGCCGCGGCCGTGGCCCTCGACGCCTTCGTGCTGCGCACCCTCCTCGTCCCGGCCCTGATGCACATGCTCGGCGGGGCCAACTGGTGGCTGCCCGCCTGGCTCGATCGGCGCCTGCCCCGGATCAGCATCGAGCCCCCCGAACACCGACCGCATGCGAAACTTCCGAAGCAGCGGCCCGCCGAGGACCTCGCCACGAGCGAGGACAGCGCCGAGCCCGCCGCCACCTCCCGGTGATCCGGCCACCCGCCGCCCGAGACCCAAGGAAGACCGAGCATGTTCTCGATGGACCTGGCCGAAGACGCCCAGATGTTCCCGCTGGAGGCCCGGCACGCCCATGAGTTCTTCGCGCACATCGAGCGCGGACGCGAATTCATCGGGCAGTACGTCGGCTTCCCCGACCGGGCCACCGACCTCGACTCCGCCCGGGCCCTGCTCGCCAAGTACGCGGTGACGGCGGGGGAGGACGGCGCCCGGTTCTTCGGCATCCGGCTCGACGGCACCCTGGTGGGCGGGGTCCTCTTCCCCAGGTTCGAGGCGCACTACGGCAACTGCGAGATCGGCTGCTGGCTGGAGCCTGCCGCGGCCGGCCGAGGCCTGATCACCAAGGCCTGCCAGGTCCTGATCGACTACGCCTTCGGCGAGCGCGGCATGCACCGCGTCGAGTGGCACGCGGCCTCCGGCAACAAGAAGAGCCTCGCCGTGGCCGCGCGCCTGGGGATGACCCGCGAAGGCGTCATGCGGGAGAACTACCTCCACCGCGGAGTCCGCCAGGACACCGAGGTCTGGTCGATCCTCTCCCACGAGTGGGCTGCGACCCGGTCCGCCTGAGCCCGTTCCGGGCCCCGTCCGGGCGCGCCCGCACGCGGGTTCCGCCGACCGCGGAACCCCCCACGGCCGGAACCAGCGGATTCTCAGAAAACTCTCAGACAGGCCGCCTACGGTGCCCCGCATGGACACCACGAAGACCCCCGCCCCGAACGCCGCCGAGGCGGACACCACCCCGGCCGACCTCGAAAAGGCCGAGACCCCCCTGCCGGCCGAGGCAGACTCCGCGGTCACCGACGAGGTCACCGACACGGACCTGGACGACGAGGCGTTCGCCGACGACCAGGCCGAGGACGGGGAGCCGAGCCAGGTCGGATCCGCGGCCTTCGCGATCGTCGCCGCGGGCCTCGGTGTCGTCGCCCTCAGTGGTAGCTGGGTCGCGGGCATCGTGTCCGAGCGTGCGAGCGTCGCCGCCCGGCTGGAGCTGACCCAGGCCGCCGACGCCAACGCGCAGATCGCCGCCCAGTTCGTCGACCCGTGGCACACCACCGCGATGGTGAACGGCATCTTCTCCGCCCTCGCCCTGATCATCGCCACCTTCGTGCTGGCCCTTCCGGCCTTCAGCAGCCCCGAGCGCACCCTCCCCACCTGGGTACGGTCCGTCTCCTGGGCGGGCATCGGACTGGGCGCCCTCGGCGTACTGCTCTTCGTCCTCATGTACTTCGACCTCCTCCTCGCCATTCCCAAGGCGGCCGGAGCCGGCGCCTAGGCAGTTCCTTAGGTCCCGCACGGACCGGCCCGGGGCTCCCCGCCCCGGACTAAGGCCCCCTGTCCCCGACAGATGCGGCATGCGACCGATGTGCCGGTACCCCCTGGGGCGCGAATCTTGGATCACACCGAACGAGGTGCCCGAGCAATGCGACCAGGGAGCAGAGATGCACGAGTACGAGATCGCCACCGCCGCCCGCAGCGCCGACCTCATCCGTGAGGCGGCCGAGTACCGCACGGCCCGGGCGGCGCGGCGGGCGCACCGCGCCTCCTCGCCGGACCAGGAACACCGGAGGCGGGTGAGATCGTTCCGGAGCCGGTTCACCCGCTCGGCCCGTGCCGCCCGCTCCGCGTGCTCCGCGCCGCACACCGCGTGAACTGACACGTGATGAGGAGCGCACCGGCGGCGAGTGCCGCCGAGCAGGACGTCTGTGCGATGCTCGGCGGCGTGGAGACCAGATCTGTCAGCCCGGTGTTCGTCGGCCGAGCCGATGAACTGGCCGTGCTCACCGACGCATTGACCCGGGCCGCCGGCCGGGACCCGCAGGCGATGCTCATCGGGGGAGAGGCCGGAGTCGGCAAGACCCGCCTCACCGAGGAGTTCCTCTGCGAGGCGGACCGCCGCGGCGCGGTCGTCGCCGTCGGAGGCTGTGTGGAGATCGGGGCGGAGGGTCTTCCCTTCGCCCCGTTCTCGACGGCCCTGCGCACCCTGCACCGGCTGCTGCCCGGGGAACTGGCCGCCGCTGCCGCCGGCCAGGAGGACGAACTCGCCCGCATCCTCCCCGAACTCGGCGACACCCCGCGCGGCCCGCACGACGAGGAGAGCACCGCCCGCCTCTTCGAGCTGACCGCCCGGATGCTGGAGCGCCTCGCCGCCGACCGCACCGTCGTCCTCGTCTTGGAGGACCTGCACTGGGCGGACACCTCCACCCGGCACCTGCTCTCCTACCTCTTCCGCACCCTCATCAGCGGCCGGCTCGTCATCGTCGCCACCTACCGTGCGGACGACGTGCACCGGCGTCACCCGCTGCGCCCGCTCCTCGCCGAACTCGACCGGCTCCGCACCGTCCACCGCGTCGAGCTGTCCCGCTTCAACCGGGCCGAGGTACGCCGCCAGCTCACCGGCATCCTCGCCGCACAGCCCGACGAGGACTTCGTGGACTCCGTCTTCGACCGGTCGGACGGCAACGCCTTCTTCGTCGAGGAACTCGTCGCCTGCAGGGAGAGCGGCTGCCGCACCGGACTCACCGAATCCCTGCGCGACCTGCTCCTCGTCCGCGTCGAGGTGCTCCCCGACGAGACCCAGCGGTTGGTGCGCATCGTCGCCGAGGGCGGCTCCACCGTGGAGTACCCGCTGCTGCGCGCCGTCGCCGGGCTGACCGAGGACGAGCTGATCGAGGCGCTGCGAGCCGCCGTCGGGGCCAACATCCTGCTCGCCACCCCCGACGGCGACGGCTACCGCTTCCGGCACTCCCTGGTCCGCGAGGCCGTCAGCGACGACCTGCTGCCCGGGGAGCGGGCCCGCGTCAACCGCCGCTACGCCGAGGCGATGGAGGCCGACGGCACGCTCGTCCGGGCCGAGGAGCGGGTCATCCGGTTGGCCAGTTACTGGTACCACGCGAACGATCCCGCCAAAGCGCTGCCCGCCGTGCTCGCCGCCTCCGTGGCGGCCCGCCGCCGGCACGCCTACTCGGAGCAACTGCGCCTGCTGGAGCGGGCCATGGACCTGTGGGACAGCGCTCCGGAGGACGTCATCGAGGCGCTCCGCCCGGCGGACTACACCGAGGTGTACCCTCCGTGCGGCTGCGACCCGGCCACCACCGCGCTCCAGCGGCTCGACCTGCTGGCCGAGGCCACCGTGGCGGCGCGCTACGGCGGCGAGCGCGACCGTGCCCTGAAGATCACGAAGACGGCGCTGCGCCTGCTGGAGGACGACCGCGACCCGCTGCGGGCCGCCTGGTTCTGGACCGAGCGCTCCCGGCTGATCGCCGGCCTCGGGCGCGGCGACGGCTGGGAGGAGATAGCCAAGGCGCAGGACCTCGTCCGGGGGCTGCCCCCGTCCCAGGTGCACGCCGAGGTCCTGGTCCGGGCCGCGAACTGGGGCATGTTCCACAAGCCGGGCCCCGGCAACCTCGCCGCCGCCGAACGCGCCGTCGAGTACGCGCGGATGGTCGGCGCCGCGGAGACCGAGCTCAACGCGAGGATCACGGTCGGATCTCTGCTCACCGACTCCGGCGACGCTCCGGGCGGTCTGGCCGAGATGCACGCGGTCCGGGAACGGGCCACCGAACTCGGGCTCACCATGCTGGCAGGGCGTGCGCATATCAATCTCACCTCTCAGTTGGAAAGTCTGGGCCGGTCCCGCGAAGCCGTGGAACTGGCCGAACAAGGGGCCGAACTGGTCCGCAGATCCCGGCTCATGGACAGCGAGGCCTGGGTCTGCGGGAACAAGGCCGAGAGCCTGTACAGCCTCGGCCGCTGGGACGAGGCCGCCGAAGCGGCCCGGCGTGCCCTGCTCGTCGGCCAGAGCGCAGGCCCGCGCGGCTGCGCCTCCGCACGGCTGGCCCACCTGGCCCTGGCCCGCGGCGAGTTGACCGAAGCCGCCCACCAGTTGGCCGCCGCCCACGTCCACTTCGGCAGCCACGGAAACCGCCCCCAGCCCCAGCAGCGGATCCCGCTCTACCGCCTGGCGATCGGCGTGGCTGCGGCGGAGGGCCGGATCGCCGACGTCCGCACCGAGGCATCCGCTGCCGTCGCCTACGGATTCCCGCTCGGGCAGCACCGCTACGCCTGGCCGCTGCTGCTCGCCGCCGCCACCGCGGAAGCGGACGCCCGGGGGCTCCCGGCCGCGGAGGCCGGCCGGGACGCGGCCCTGGACGTGCTGCGCACCGCCGCCCGCCCGCTCGCCACCCCGGTCCCGGTGTGGACCGCCCACGCCGAGTACGTCCGGGCCGAGCTGCTCCGGGCCGAGGCCCGGGACACCCTCGCCGACTGGACCGCCGTCGAGAAGGCCGTCCGTCCCTTGGAGCGCCCGTACCTGCTGGCCAGGGCCTGCCACCGGCTCGCGGAGGCCCTGCTGGTCGCCGGCGACCGGGAGCCCGCGGCCGCCCTGCTCCGCGAGGCCTACGCCACCGCCGAGCGGATCGGCGCACGCACCCTGCGCGAGGACCTGGCCCTGCTGGCCCAGCGCGCCCGACTCCCGCTGACCGACGCCGACAGCGCCGCCGCCCCGCCGGTCCCGGAGACCGATCCGGTCGAGGCGCTCGGGCTGACCAATCGCGAGCGGGACGTACTGCGCCTGGTGGCGGCCGGCAGCACCAACCGGAAGATCGCCGAGGAGCTCTTCATCTCACCGAAGACGGCGAGCGTGCACGTCTCGAACATCCTGGCGAAGTTGGGCGTCGCCAGCCGTGGCGAGGCGGCCGCCCTCGCCCACCGGCTGCATCTCTTCGCCGCGCCGGCCCCGGTCAGTCCCCGTCCGGACGCTGCTCGTCCAGGCGTATGAGCACCTTGCCGGAGTCGAGGTCTATCGGACCCCGTCCCGGATCGTTGTCATTGACGTCGGTCCGGGACAGCTCCAGGCGCTTCTTCTCCTCGTCCGTGTGCTTGCGTCCCGGGTTGAACAGCTGGTCGATCATGTTGAACACCGTGCCCACCACACCCTTCGTCCCCTGCTGGGAAGCCGCTGGTTACCGCACCGTCAGGGTCAAGATCCTGTCGTCGCCCGTCTCGGGGGACCCGCGTCCGTCCGTCTCGCTCGTGACCAGCAGCATCCGGTCCCCGCCGAGGGGCACCACCGTCCGCAGCCGCCCGTACTCGCCCTCCAGGAAGGGCTCGGGATCCGCCACCAGCTCCGTCCCGGCCAGCGGGATCCGCCACAGCCGCTTGCCCCTCAGCCCGGCCATCCACACCGAACCCTCCGCCCACGCGATCCCGCTCGGCGAGGCCTCGTCGGTCTTCCACACGGCCACCGGATCTCGGAAGCCGGGCTTCCCCGCCTTTCCCTCGGCCTCGGGCCACCCGTAGTTGGCGCCGGGCTCGATCAGGTTCAGCTCGTCCCAGGTGTTCTGGCCGAACTCGGCCGCCCACAGCCGTTTGTCCTTGTCCCAGGCGAGGCCCTGCACATTGCGGTGCCCGTAGGAGTAGACGACGGAATCCGCCTCCGGATTGCCGTGCACCGGATCCCCGTCCGGGGTCATCCGCAAGATCTTGCCGCCCAGCGACTTCTTGTCCTGGGCGAGCCCGGTGTCACCGGTCTCACCCGTCCCCGCGTAGAGCATCTTGTCCGGGCCGAAGGCGATCCGGCCGCCGTTGTGGATGAGGCCCTTGGGAATGCCCCGGAACACCGTGTCCGGAGCCCCCAGTTGCTGTCCGGGAGGTCTCTGTTCGTCGTACCGCAGTCGGGCGATGCGGTTGTCGGACTCGGTCGTGAAGTACACGTACACCAGCCGGTCCGACGCGAAGGTGGGCGACAGCGCGAGGCCCAGGAGCCCGCCCTCCCCGCCCGGAGCCACCCCCGGCACCTTGCCGATCTGGGTCACCGTGCCCGAACCCGTCGCGACCCTGCTGATCGTCCCCTTGTCCCGCGAGGCCACCAGGAGGTCCCCGCCCGGCAGCGGGGCCACGCCCCACGGCGACTCCAGACCCTTGGCCACCTCGCCGGTCACCGTCACGGTCCCCTTCGCCGGTGGGCCGACGGCCTCCGGCGACGCGGACGGACTCCCCGACGGCCCCGGCGACCCGGAGCCCGCCGCGGCCGTGCTCGGTGGGGAGCCGCCCGGCCCCGTGCCCGGTGCGCCCTCCGGCGCGCACCCCGTCGCCAGCAGGGCGCCGCAGCCGGCCAGCGCGAGCGCCGCCACCACACCCCGGCTCCGCCCGCCCGCGCCCGCGGATCCCGACTGCCCGGGAGAACTTCCGTATCGCATCGCCCTGCTCCCTTCCGGTCCTCCGATCGTGCCCTTCATCCCTCTCAACAGCTCCGGCAGTTCACGAAGTTCCACCACTCGTACACTCGATCGAGTGGTTGTCCGACCGTCCCCGGATCGACCCCGGCCCCCGCCGGTGCCGGATCAGTCCCAGGCTCCCACTTCGACCGGAAGGGCCGCGATCTCGGCCAGGTCCCCGGCCGAGAGCCGGACCTCCGCCGCCCGCGCGTTCTCCGCCGCCCACGGCGCCCGGTCGGCCCCCGGCACCGGAACCACCTGCGGCCCCTGCGCCAACACCCACGCCAGGGCCACCTGCGCGACCGTCACCCCGGGGCCGTGCCGCCGGGCGACCTGCCGCAGCCCCGCCAGCAGCACCTGGTTCGACGCCATCGCCTCCGCCGTGAACCGCGGATGTCGGGCCCGCACGTCCTGCGGCTCGAACCCCTCACCCGGCGTGAGGGTCCCCGTGAGGAACCCGCTGCCCAGCGGCATCGCCGCCAGGAACCCCACCCCGCGCGCCGCGCACCACGGCAGCAGTTGCCACGCCGCCTGCGGCGACCACACCGACAGCTCCGCCTGCACCGCGCTCACCGGGAACACCTGCTGGAGCCGCTCCAGGTGCCGCAGGGTCGTCCGGTACCCGCGGTCCCCGCTCCGCCCGGCCCCGGGCCCGGCCCCGGCGCCCAGCGCGCAGTACCCGAGCGCCCGCACCTTGCCCGCGCCCACCAGCTCGGCCATGGCCCCCCAGGTCTCCTCCACGGGCACGTCCGGATCCACCCGGTGCAGCTGGTAGAGGTCTATGACATCGGTCCGCAGCCGCCGCAGCGAGGCGTCGCAGGCCCGCCGCAGATAGCCGGGCCGCCCGTCGGCGACCACGTGCTGGTCCCCCGCCCGCAGTCCCACCTTGGCCGAGACGAACGCCTCGGACCGCCGCTCCCGCAGCACCCGCCCGAGCAGCAGCTCATTGGTGAACGGCCCGTACACGTCGGCCGTGTCCAGCAGGTTCGACCCCAGGTCCAGCGCCGTGTGCACGGCGGCCAGAGACTCCTGCCCCCGCCGCCGCGAAGGCGCGTACGCCCAGCTCATCGGCATACAGCCGAGGCCGACGGCGCCCACCGTCAGCGCCCCCGCCCCGATCGCCCTGCGCTCCACCCCTGCGTCCCCCTCCGGCTCCGGCCATCAAACTAACGGCTTGATCCGGATGCCTTGGCATAGCCTCGTGATCATGACTGCAATGACCCCGGATGTCTGGCTCCCGTTCCCCGCCGAGGAGATCGAGGGCCTCCCCGACGCCTTCCGGTACCGCCTCTGGGACGGCGAGGACGCCTTCCCGGCCGATCCGGCCGACTGCGTCTTCTACGTGACGCCCTACATGAAGTCCCCCGAGGTCACCGTGCGCCCGCTGGCGTCGATGCCCGCGGTCCGGGTCGTCCAGACCCTGACCGCCGGCATCGACGACGTGCTGGGCCGCCTCGGTGACCTGCGCCCCGGCGTACGGCTGTGCAACGCCGCGGGGGTCCACACGGCCAGCACCGCCGAACTCGCCCTCGCGCTGACCCTCGCCTCCCTGCGCGGCATCCCCGGCATGGTCCGCGGCCAGGACCGCGAGGAATGGCGTTCCGGGTTCTACGACGCCCTCGCCGACAAGTCGGTTCTGATCATCGGCTACGGATCGATCGGCTCCGCGATCGAGGACCGGTTGGTGGCCTTCGAGTGCGGCCCGGTCGCACGGGTCGCGCGTACGGCCAGGACCACCGGACGCGGGCCCGTGCACACCCTCGCCGACCTGCCCGGGCTCCTGCCCCGGGCCGACGTGGTGATCCTCGTGACACCGCTGACCGACGCCACCCGGGGCCTGGTCGGCGCCGACTTCCTCAGCCGGATGAAGGACGGCGCCCTGCTCGTGAACGTGGCGCGCGGTCCCGTCGTCGACACCAAGTCCCTGCTGGCGGAGGTGGAGTCGGGCCGGCTGCGCGCGGCACTCGACGTCACCGACCCGGAGCCGCTGCCCGCGGGCCACCCGCTCTGGCACGCTCCGAACGTCCTGATCACCCCTCATGTCGGCGGCAGCAGTTCGGCGTTCGAGCCGCGGGCCAAGCGCCTGCTGGCCCGCCAGCTCGCCCGGTTCGCGGCCGGAGAGCCGCTGGAACACACGGTGTTGATCACCGAGTGACGTGTGGTGCGTGATGCGCACGCTCCGCAATCACCCGAATGCTCTGAGTGGGAACAACTCCCCGATCGGTAACGGAGAGTAGAGCGACTATGTCCCTGAGTGACGAAAGTGGTGTATCGTCCGGAAGAAGGGGCTGCGCCACGAACGTCTGGCGCTGGGGAGTGATCGGACACTTTGGGGGGCGACGGGCGATGTACGGCCAATGGACGAAGGATCCGATGCGGCACGGCCGCCGGAGGCGACGCTGCCGAGACTGGGCTGCACCGGAACCAGCTGGCGAGGGGGGCCGGTGAGTACCCCCGGGGCGGCCCTCCTGGACCGGCCGTCCGTCTCGGGCGGAGGCAAGGGCCTGGCGATGCAGCTGCTCCTCGCGGTGGTCAGCGGCGGGTACGCCGTCGGCGCCGCCCTCAACTGGGGCTCGGAGGAAGTCGCCGAGATCATGGGCGACTTCGGGCTCAGCGCGGCCGGCTTACTCGCCGCGGTCTCCTGCTACTCCTACGCGAGGGCGATCGACAGCCGCGAACGCCCCGCCTGGCTGCTCTTCGCCTTCTCCTCCCTCATGGGCGCCGGCGGCAACGCGGTCTGGGGCTGGTACGAGGTGATCCTGGGCCAAGAAGTACCGAAACCCTCGCTCGCCGACTTCGCCTTCCTCTGCTTCGCCCCGCCCGCCATCGTGGGCCTGCTCGTCCTCGCCAAACGCCCGGTCACCCGCGCCGGCTGGGTGTGCCTCGGACTCGACTCCTGGCTCATCGGCGGTTCCCTGCTCACGCTCTCCTGGAGCCTGGCCCTGGCCCACGCGGCGCGGACCGCCCAGTCCGGCGCCCCCGGCAGCGTCCCGCGCGCCGCACTCTCCCTCGCCTACCCGCTCCTGGACATCGCGCTCGTCTCGATGGTCCTGGTCCTGCACTTCCGGCGCAGCGAGACCAACCGCTCCGCCGTCAACACCGCCATCGCGGCACTGGCCCTGACCGTGCTCAGCGACGCCCTGTTCACCTCGCCCCTGCTGAGCGCCGAGTACCAGTCCGGACAGCTGCTCGACGCAGGCTGGTTCGCGGGCTCGCTGCTCCTCGCGTACGCGCCCTGGGGCGCCCGGCGCCTCCACCCCGGCCCGGAGCCGGCCGGCCGCCCGCGCGTGGACCGGGCGCACAGCCGCCCGATCACCGGCTCGCTGCCCGCCCTCACTCCGTACCTCGCGGCAGCCGTGTGCACCCTCGGCATCCTGTACAACGTCGTGGACGGCAGGAAGGTGGACCGGATGGTCGTCTTCACCGGCTGCACGGTCGTGCTCGCCCTCGTCATCCGGCAGGGCATCATGCTCCTCGACAACATCGCGCTGACCCAGGAACTGGCCCAGAAGGAGAACCACTTCCGCTCCCTGGTCCAGGGCTCCAGCGACGTCATCATGATCGCCGCGCCCACCGGAACCCTGCGCTACGTCAGCCCCGCGGCCGCCGGGGTCTACGGCCGCGAGGCGGAGGAGCTGGTCGGCACCGAGCTCGCCACCCTGATCCACCCCGACGACCTCGGTCGGGTGGTCCACGAGGTACGCCGCTTCCTCGCCGCACCGCCGACCGAGGAGCCCACCACCCGCATCGAATGCCGCTTCAAATCGGGCGGCGGCGAGTGGCTCAACGTGGAGTCCACCGTCAACCGCCACCAGGGCGGGCTCATCCTCAACAGCCGGGACGTCACCGAGCGGGTCCGGCTCCAGGCCCAGCTCCAGCACAGCGCCGAACACGATCCGCTGACCGACCTGCCCAACCGGGCCCTGTTCACCCGGCGCGTCCGCCAGGCCCTGACCGGTCGGCGCGCGGGCGACCACAGCACCGCCGTGCTCTTCATCGACCTCGACGGCTTCAAGGCGGTCAACGACACCATCGGCCACCAGGCCGGCGACGAACTGCTCGTCGAAGCCGCGCGCAGGCTCCAGGACTCGGTCCGGGCCGGGGACACCGCGGCCCGACTCGGCGGCGACGAGTTCGCCGCACTGATCCTGGGCGACGGCAACCGCGACCCCAGCGCCCGCGAGTACCAGGTGCGCGAGATCGCCGACCGGCTGCGCACCACCCTCTCCCAGCCGTACCGGATCGGCGGCAGCGAGGTCCGGGTCGCGGCGAGCATCGGAGCCGCCTTCGCCGACCCCGGCATCACCCCTTCGGACCTGATGCGCAACGCGGATCTCGCGATGTACCGGGCCAAGGCCGGCGGCAAGGACCGCGTCGAGATGTACGCCCCCCAGATGCAGGCCGAAGTCGTGCGCAAGGCCGAGCTGGCCGGCCGGCTGCGGACGGCACTGCACGAGGGCGAGTTCGCCCTGCTGCACCAGCCCGTGGTTTCGCTGGCCACCGGTGAGGTGTCGGCCGTCGCCGCGCAGGCCCGCTGGCGCTCCGCCCAGGGGATCCTCTTCACCCCGGCGGAGTTCCTCCGGGTCGCCGAGTACAGCGAGGGCGGTGCCGGCGGGGCCGGCGGCCCCGGCGCCGCCGGCCACGACGCCTCGCGTACCGCCGAGCTGGGGCGATGGCTGCTGGAGGAGGCCGTGGAGCAGGCCGCCGACCGGCACCGGGCCGGGCACGACGTACCCGTGGCCGTGCGGATGACCGCCCAGCGACTCTTGGACCGGTCCATGCCGCTCGGCTCCGTGGAAGCCCTGCTGACCCGGCACGGGCTGCCGTCCGGGGCCCTGGTGCTGGAGCTCGCGGTATCCGACCCCAGGGTGCCCTTCGACGACCTGGAGCGCCGCCTGGCCGCCCTGCACCGGCTCGGGGTGGGCATCGCCCTGGACGGCTTCGGCAGCGGCTACGCGGCGATCAGCGCACTGCGCCGCCTCCCCGTGGACATGCTCAAGCTGGACCGGGGCCTGGTGGAGGGGGTGGTCGAGTCCGCCCGCCTGCACAAGATCACTGCGGGTCTCTTGCGGATCGCAAACGACCTCGGCATGCGGTCCGTCGCGGACGGGGTGGACCTGCCCGAGCAGGTCCTGGCGCTGCGCGCGATGGGGTGCACGCACGGCCAGGGAATGGCTTTTTCCGGCCCGCTCGACGAGTACAGGCTGCGCCGTGCGCTGGTGCGCGGTACGTTCCCAGTACCGGGCGGAGCGGCCCAACCCGCACTGGCCGGCGGGTCCCCCGGGGGCTCGATGGCCATCCTCAGAGGCTCACATAATGAGACGCCCGTCCCACCTACTTGACATCACCCTCCCGCCAGAGGGAGGGTCAATGCCATGCGCACCCGAATTCTCGTACTTGGAAAGCGCGTCGGCTGAAGCTGGGACTTGCATGTCCCCGCTCAACACCCCCGACGCGCTCCCCTCGCTTGCCTCCTGGCACGAGGGGTTTTTTGTTGCACTGGCACAGAGTCGAATCCGCGTAAAACCCTCAGCTTCGAGAAGAGAATGCCGATGACCGAGCAGGCCACCGGGGCCCACCATCCGCAGCCGCGGCCCCGTTCCGGCGGACAGCAGTCCGCCGCAGTTGAGCACGTCACGGGTGCGCAGTCCCTCATCCGCTCTCTCGAAGAGGTGGGGTGCGACACCGTCTTCGGTATTCCGGGCGGCGCCATCCTCCCTGCGTACGACCCGATGATGGACTCCAAGAAGGTCCGTCACATCCTGGTCCGTCACGAGCAGGGGGCCGGCCACGCCGCCACCGGCTACGCGCAGGCCACCGGCAAGGTCGGCGTATGTATGGCCACGTCCGGACCGGGCGCCACGAACCTCGTCACCCCGATCGCCGACGCGCACATGGACTCCGTTCCGCTCGTCGCGATCACCGGTCAGGTCTCCTCCAAGGCGATCGGCACCGACGCCTTCCAGGAGGCGGACATCGTCGGCATCACCATGCCGATCACCAAGCACAACTTCCTGGTCACCAGGGCCGAGGACATCCCGAAGACGATCGCCGAGGCGTTCCACATCGCGGCCACCGGTCGTCCGGGTCCCGTCCTCGTCGACATCGCCAAGGACGCCCTGCAGGCGAAGACCACCTTCTCGTGGCCGCCCTCCCAGGACCTCCCCGGTTACCGGCCGGTCACCAAGCCGCACGCCAAGCAGATCCGCGAGGCCGCCAAGCTCATCTGCCAGGCCAAGCGCCCGGTCCTGTACGTCGGCGGCGGCGTCATGAAGTCCGGCGCGACCGCCGAGCTGAAGGTCCTCGCCGAGCTGACCGGCGTCCCGGTCTGCACCACCCTGATGGCGCTGGGCTCCTTCCCCGACAGCCACCCGCTGCACGTCGGGATGCCGGGCATGCACGGCTCCGTCACCGGCGTCACCTCGCTGCAGAAGTCGGACCTGCTGATCGCGCTGGGCACCCGCTTCGACGACCGGGTCACCGGCAAGCTGGACAGCTTCGCCCCCTTCGCCAAGATCATCCACGCGGACATCGACCCCGCCGAGATCGGCAAGAACCGCGCGGTCGACGTCCCGATCGTCGGAGACGCCCGCGAGGTCATCGCCGACCTGATCCAGGCCGTTCAGGCCGAGCACACCGAGGGCAACGCCGGCGACTACACCGCCTGGTGGAACGACCTCAGCCGCTGGCGCGACACCTACCCGCTGGGCTACGACCTGCCCGCCGACGGCAGCCTCTCCCCGCAGCAGGTCATCGAGCGGATCGGTGCGCTGGCACCGAAGAGCACGATCTTCGCTGCCGGCGTCGGCCAGCACCAGATGTGGGCCTCGCACTTCGTCAAGTACGAGGAGCCCCGCACCTGGCTGAACTCCGGCGGCGCCGGAACCATGGGCTACGCGGTCCCGGCCGCGATGGGCGCCAAGGTCGGCATGCCCGAGCGCACGGTCTGGGCGATCGACGGTGACGGCTGCTTCCAGATGACCAATCAGGAACTGGTCACCTGCGCCCTGAACAACATCCCGATCAAGGTCGCGATCATCAACAACGGCGCGCTGGGCATGGTCCGCCAGTGGCAGACCCTGTTCTACAACCAGCGGTACTCCAACACCGTTCTGCACGCCGACGAGACCGGTCACGACACGGTCGGCTCCCAGCTCGGCGAGTCCATCGCGCCCCGCAAGGGCACGCGCGTCCCGGACTTCGTCAAGCTGTCGGAGGCCATGGGCTGCGTGGCGCTGCGCTGCGAGGACCCGGCCGACCTGGACAAGGTCATCGCCGAGGCCAACGCGATCAACGACCGTACCGTCGTGATCGACTTCATCGTCCACGAGGACGCCATGGTGTGGCCGATGGTCGCCGCCGGCACCTCCAACGACGAGGTCATGGCAGCCCGGGGCGTCCGTCCCGACTTCGGCGACAACGAAGACGACTGAGCCGAGAGAGCCGAGAGAGAGAACGCCCCACATGTCCAAGCACACGCTCTCCGTCCTGGTCGAGAACACGCCCGGCATCCTCGCCCGGATCGCCGCCCTGTTCTCCCGCCGCGGGTTCAACATCGACTCCCTCGCGGTCGGTGTCACCGAGCACCCCGACATCTCCCGCATCACCATCGTCGTCAACGTCGAGGACCTCCCGCTGGAGCAGGTGACCAAGCAGCTGAACAAGCTGGTCAACGTGCTCAAGATCGTCGAGCTGGAGTCCCACAACGCCATCGAGCGCGAGCTCGTCCTGGTGAAGGTCCGCGCCGACAACGAGACCCGTTCGCAGATCGTCGAGATCGTCCAGCTCTTCCGCGCCAAGACGGTCGACGTCTCCCCGGAGGCCGTCACTATCGAGGCCACCGGCGGCTCCGACAAGCTCGGCGCGATGCTCAAGATGCTGGAGCCGTTCGGCATCAAGGAGCTCGTCCAGTCCGGCACGATCGCCATAGGGCGTGGCGGCCGGTCCATCACGGACCGCAGCCTGCGCGCGCTCGACCGCAGCGCCTGACCCGCCCGGCCCGCCGCCGCGGACACGTGAGCCGGGTCAGACACGCCCTGCTCGCATAGCGAGACCGAGAAACTCAGATTCCGTTCCCCGCCGTACGGTGGGAGCAACACCAGCGCACCAAGGAGATATCCCAGTGGCCGAGCTGTTCTACGAGAACGACGCCGACCTGTCCATCATCCAGGGCCGCAAGGTCGCGGTCATCGGTTACGGCAGCCAGGGCCACGCCCACGCGCTGTCGCTCCGTGACTCCGGCGTCGACGTCGTCGTCGGTCTGAAGGAGGGCTCGAAGTCCAAGGCCAAGGCCGAGGAGCAGGGTCTGAAGGTCGTCCCCGTGGCCGAGGCCGCCGCCTGGGCGAACGTGATCATGATCCTCACCCCGGACCCGCTGCAGGCCGAGATCTACGAGGAGTCCATCAAGGAGCACCTCCAGGAGGGCGACGCGCTCTTCTTCGGCCACGGCTTCAACGTCCGCTACGGCTTCATCAAGCCCCCGGCCAACGTGGACGTCGCCCTCGTCGCCCCCAAGGGCCCGGGCCACCTGGTCCGCCGTCAGTACGAGGAGGGCCGCGGCGTTCCGTGCATCGCCGCCGTCGAGCAGGACTTCACCGGTTCCGCCTTCGCGCTCGCGCTCTCGTACGCGGCCGGCATCGGCGGCACCCGCGCCGGCGTCATCAAGACCACCTTCACCGAGGAGACCGAGACCGACCTGTTCGGTGAGCAGGCCGTCCTCTGCGGTGGCGCCTCCGCCCTGGTCAAGGCCGGTTTCGAGACCCTGACCGAGGCCGGCTACCAGCCGGAGATCGCGTACTTCGAGTGCCTGCACGAGCTGAAGCTCATCGTGGACCTCATGTACGAGGGCGGCCTGGAGAAGATGCGCTGGTCGGTCTCCGAGACCGCTGAGTGGGGCGACTACATCACCGGTCCGCGCGTCATCACCGACGCCACCAAGGCCGAGATGAAGAAGGTCCTCGCGGAGATCCAGAGCGGCGAGTTCGCCAACACCTGGATGGCCGAGTACAAGGCCGGTCTGCCGAAGTACAACGAGTACAAGAAGGCCGACGAGGAGCACCTGCTGGAGACCACCGGCAAGAAGCTGCGCAAGCTGATGAGCTGGGTCGACAGCGACGAGAGCTGATCTCGTGGTGGTGGGGCCGGGACGCGTGAGGTCCCGGCCCCGTCGCGCGTCGGCGCAGGAACCCGCTCGTCCGAACGGGCGGGCCGCAAGGGATCCGGGGTGCCGGGAATCCGCCCCTCGCGGGCGCGGCTTGTCCACCCCGGCCAACCACGGACGGGTGATCCTTCCGTACAGGCGGAAATCCGGCCCGTCAGCGCCACTACACTGCTCAACACATACGCGTCAGGCCCACAGTGTCGTGCGTCTTCCACGCGGCTACCCCCTCCACCGCCTGCGGCCGTCGGGACGGCCGTCCGCACTGGACTTGTGAGGACCCACGTGAGCTCGAAACCTGTCGTACTCATCGCCGAAGAGCTGTCGCCCGCCACCGTCGAGGCGCTGGGCCCGGACTTCGAGATCCGGCACTGCAACGGCGCGGACCGCGCCGAGCTGCTGCCCGCGATCGTCGACGTGGACGCGATCCTCGTCCGCTCCGCCACCAAGGTCGACGCCGAGGCCATCGCCGTGGCCAAGAAGCTGCGGGTCGTCGCGCGCGCCGGTGTCGGTCTGGACAACGTGGACGTCTCCGCCGCCACCAAGGCCGGCGTGATGGTCGTCAACGCGCCGACCTCGAACATCGTGACCGCGGCCGAGCTCGCCTGCGGCCTGCTCGTCGCCACCGCCCGCAACATTCCGCAGGCCAACACCGCCCTGAAGAACGGCGAGTGGAAGCGGAACAAGTACACGGGTGTCGAGCTCAGCGAGAAGACCCTCGGCGTCGTGGGCCTCGGCCGCATCGGCGTGCTGGTCGCCCAGCGCATGTCGGCCTTCGGAATGAAGATCGTCGCGTACGACCCCTACGTACAGCCCGCGCGCGCCGCCCAGATGGGCGTCAAGATGCTGGCGCTGGACGAGCTCCTGGAGGTCGCCGACTTCATCACCGTGCACCTGCCCAAGACCCCCGAGACCCTCGGTCTCATCGGGGACGAGGCCCTGCACAAGGTGAAGCCGTCGGTCCGCATCGTCAACGCCGCCCGCGGCGGGATCGTCGACGAGGCCGCGCTGTACACGGCCATCAAGGAGGGCCGCGTCGCCGGCGCCGGCCTCGACGTGTACGCGAAGGAGCCCTGCACGGACTCCCCGCTGTTCGAGCTCGACCAGGTCGTCTGCACCCCGCACCTCGGCGCGTCCACGGACGAGGCCCAGGAGAAGGCCGGTGTCTCGGTCGCCAAGTCGGTGCGCCTCGCGCTCGCCGGTGAGCTCGTGCCGGACGCGGTCAACGTCCAGGGCGGTGTCATCGCCGAGGACGTCCGTCCGGGTCTGCCGCTCGCCGAGAAGCTCGGCCGCATCTTCACCGCCCTCGCGGGCGAGGTCGCGGTCCGCCTCGACGTCGAGGTCTGCGGCGAGATCACCCAGCACGACGTCAAGGTGCTGGAACTCTCCGCCCTCAAGGGTGTCTTCGAGGACGTCGTCGACGAGACGGTCTCCTACGTCAACGCCCCGCTGTTCGCGCAGGAGCGCGGTGTCGAGGTCCGACTGACCACCAGCTCGGAGTCCCCGGACCACCGCAACGTGGTGACCGTCCGCGGCACCCTGTCGGACGGCCAGGAGGTCTCGGTCTCCGGCACGCTCGCGGGCCCGAAGCACCTTCAGAAGATCGTCGGCGTCGGCGAGTACGACGTGGACCTGGCGCTCGCCGACCACATGGTCGTGCTGCGCTACACCGACCGCCCCGGTGTGGTCGGCGCCGTCGGCCGGGTCCTCGGCGAGGGCGGTCTGAACATCGCGGGCATGCAGGTCGCGCGGGCCGAGGAGCACGGCGAGGCGCTCGCCGTCCTCACCGTCGACGCCCCGGTTCCGGGAGATGTCCTCGCGGACATCGCCACCGAGATCGGCGCCGTTTCGGCGCGCACGGTCAGCCTCGCCTGAGCCCGTCAGGGTGACGACGTGAAGGAAGGGCCCGGGGGACGCCCCCGGGCCCTTCCGCGTTCCGCCGGCTGCGCACCGCGGTGAGCGGTTCAGTGGTGCGTCGCCTCGTGGACGCGGACTTCGGGACCCGTCGAGGGCCCGGCCGAGGGCCCGGCCGAGGGCCCGGCCGCGGGCCCGGTTGCGGGCCCGGTCGCGGGCTCCGCCGCGGGCGGGGCGGGTGCTTCGATCCCGCGGAGCAGGGCCGCGGCGAGCACGGCCGCCCCGAGCAGCAGCGCCGTACCGCCCCAGGCCGCGTACTGCATTCCGTGGACGAAGGCCTCCCGGGCCACGGCCAGCACCTGCTCCCCGGCCGGCCCGCCGATGTGGTGGGCGGTGGCGACGGCCCCGCCCAGGGTCTCCCGTACCGCGGGCTCGGCGCCGGCCAGGTCGCTGCGGTAGACCGCGGTGCCCAGGCTGCCGAGGAGCGCCATGCCCAGGGCGCCGCCGAACTCCGTCCCGGTCTCCAGCAGGGAGGCGGCGGAACCGGCCTTCGCCGCGGGGGCCGAGGCGAGCGCCATGTCGGCCACCAGGGACAGCACGGTGACGATGCCCGAGGCCAGTACCCCGGCGCCGGTGAGGATCAGCCACAGGGAGTCGGTGTCCACCAGGCTGATCAGGACGAACCCGGCGGCGGCGAGGGCGAACCCGCCGGCGATGACGTAGGCCCGGTCCACTTTCTGGGCCAGGGCGGCGGAGACCGGGGCCGCGGCGCCGATGACGACGGAGGGGGCCAGGCTCCATAGCGCGGCTTCCAGGGTGCCCATCCCGAGCACCGACTGGAGGTACTGGGTGGTGAAGTAGGCCGAACCCATCATGGCGAAGGCGGCGATGGTGTTCAGAGCGATGCCCGCCCCGAAACCGCGGCCCCGGAACAGTGCCCGGCTCACCATGGCGTCGTCACGGGAGCGCTGGCGGCGGACGAAGACGTATCCGAAGGCCAGACCGAGGGCGAGGCAGCCCAGGTAGCGGGGTTCGAAGCCCTCGGCGGCGATCTCCTTGAGTCCGTAGACGACCGGCAGCACGGCGGCCATGGAGAGCGGGACGCTCGCCAGGTCGAAGCGGCCGGGGTTCGGGTCCTTGAACTCCGGTACCAGGACCGGGACCAGGAGCAGCAGGAGCAGCATGGCGGGCACGTTGATGAGGAAGACGGAGCCCCAGTAGAAGTGGTTCAGCATGACCCCGCTGAGCACCGAGCCGAGGGCGATGCCGCCGGTCATGGCCCCGGACCAGATGGCGATGGCCTGCCCGCGCTGCTTGTCGTCCTGGAAGAGGTTCCGTACGAGGGCCAGCGTGGAGGGCATCAGGGTCGCGCCGCCGATGCCGAGCAGGATGCGGGCCGCGATGAGCATCTCGGCGCTGGTGGCGTAGCCGGCCCCGATCGAGGCGAGGCCGAAGGCGGTCGCGCCGATCAGCAGCAGCTTGCGGCGGCCGATCCGGTCGCCGAGCGAGCCCATCGTGATCAGCAGGCCGGAGAGGGCGAAGGCGTAGCTGTCGAAGATCCAGAGCTGCTGGGTGGAGCTCGGGTCGAGCTGGTCGGTGATGGCCGGGATGGCGAAGTAGAGGACGGAGACGTCCATCGAGACCAGGAGCAGGGGCAGCAGGAGGACGGCGAAGGCGGTCCATTCGCGGCGGCCGGCACGTCGCGCTGTGGCAGCGGGAGTTGTCATGAGCAGGAATGTACACACGTCTTAAACGCTTGTCTATGACGTCTGTCTAGAACTGTTGTCTGGGACGCTTGTCTTGCTACCGTGTCGCCATGGGACATCGCGAAGATCTGCTCGAAGGCGCCAAGAAGTGCCTGGTCGAGAAGGGGTTCGTGCGCACGACCGCGCGCGACATCGTCAGCGCCTCGGGGACCAACCTGGCCTCCATCGGCTACCACTACGGCTCGAAGGATGCCCTCCTCGCCCAGGCCTTCATCGGCCTGATGGAAGAGTGGGGCGCGGTATTCCAGAACGGGCTCGACGGCGAGGGCGGATCGCTGGAGCGCTTCCGCTCCCTGTGGGAGGGCGTGCTGGAGCAGCACGAGAAGTCGGGCCCGATCTGGGCGGCCAGCCTGGAGGTGGCGCTCGGCCGGGACCAGCGGCCGGAGTTGAGGTCCATGCTCGCGGCCTCGCAGGCCGAGGGGCGCCGGGGGCTGATCTCGATGCTCACCGGGACCCCGGAGGACCAGCTCGACGAGCGGGACGTACGGACGCTGGGCGCCTTCTACCAGGCCCTGCTGAACGGCCTGATGATCCAGTGGCTCTTCGACCCGGAGTCGGCCGCGACCGCCGAGGAGTTCACCGAGGGCATGCGCCGGGCGGCCGAGGCGATGACCCGGCCCTAGGTCGCGTCCGCAGTCCCGCCTGCCCCGCGACGCCTGGCACGCACCTCGCGCGACGCCCCGCTCGCCCGGATCGCCGTCGACCCCGGGGAGGCGGTGACACCACCGGTCCGGCCCGTTGAGGGCAACGACGGCGGGACGGCCCGGCTGTTCGGCCTCCGGGGCGCCCCGGACGCGACCACCGTCGGTGTGACGGCGGGTCACGGGAGCCGTGACGGCGGCGTGGCCGTGGACGTCCCGGAGAGCGTCGGCACGGTGGTGCTGTTCGGCCGGATCCTGCCCGGCGCCGCCCCGGAACCGGGCGCGGGCTGCGATGCGATGCTCCACGCGCTGACCGTCGAGGTCGTGCTGAGCCGGTCGGTGGGGGACCGGATCGTCGTCGACGCGGCCACGGGCCGGGCGTTGGAACACGGCCAGCGCCGGGGCCGGGGTCAGCGCCAGGGCGGCTGACGGCCGATCACCGCGCGGTCCGTACACCGGCCCGATCGCCGGCGCCCCCGACCCGGGCCGTCCGCGAAGGAGCGGTCCCGGCCGGCCGGAACCTGGTTGACGCGGGCGCGCGACGGGTTCGTAGGGTGGCGCCATGCCCGACGACACCCCCAACACCCCCGACACTCCAGAGACTCCAGACGCCCCCGCCACCTCCGGCCGCCCCGAACCCGCCGAGTCACCGCTGATCGGCAGCCTGCGTACGGCCGTTGCCGCAGCACCCGCGGACGTACCCCTGCGGCTGCACCTCGCCGAGCTGCTGCTCGACGCCGGGCACGGTGGCGCGGCGGTGGCGGAAGCGGCGTTCGCGCTCAGCCACGCACCCGGTGACCCGCAGGCACGGGCCCTGATGGCGCGGGCCCTGGGCGGCCCGGCGCCCTCCGTGCCCGTCGAGCAGCCGGCGGCTCCCGCCCGGCAAGGCGGCGGTTTCGACTGGACGGCCGCCGAGCAGGAGGTCGGGGACGTCCTCCCGCCCCGGTTCGTCGCGTCACCCGACACCAAAGAGGCGCCGCTCGCCGTCGACGGCAGTGGGGACCCCGGTGACGCGAGCGCGTACGACGTGGAGGCGCCCGATGCGCCCGGTTCGGTGCGCCTCGCGGACGTCGGCGGGATGCAGGAGGTCAAGGACCGCCTGGAGGCCGCCTTCCTCGCGCCCATGCGCAATCCGGAGCTGCGCAAGCTCTACGGCAAGAGCCTGCGCGGTGGGCTGCTCCTGTACGGGCCGCCCGGTTGCGGCAAGACGTTCATCGCCCGGGCCGTCGCCGGTGAACTCGGCGCGAACTTCATCTCCGTGTCGATCAACGACGTGCTCGACATGTGGGTCGGCAACTCCGAGCGCAACATGCACCAAGTGTTCGAGACCGCCCGCCGGCAGGCGCCGTGCGTGGTCTTCCTCGACGAACTGGACGCGCTCGGCGCGAAGCGCAGCCGCACCCAGCACAACGGCATGCGCAACACCGTCAACCAGCTCCTGACCGAGCTGGACGGCGTCGACGACGTCAACGACGGGGTGTTCGTGCTCGCCGCGACCAACGTCCCCTGGGACGTGGACATCGCGCTGCGCCGCCCCGGGCGGCTCGACCGCACCCTATTGGTGCTGCCGCCCGACGGCCCGGCCCGCGACGCGATCCTCCGCTACCACCTGCGGGACCGCCCCATCGAATCGGTCGACGTCGGCAAGATCGTCAAGGCCACAGAAGGCTTCTCCGGCGCCGACCTCGCACACGTCTGCGAGAGCGCGGCCGAGACGGCTCTGCTCGACTCCGCGCGCACCGGCACCATACGCATGATCAACACGAAGGACGTGCTGGGCGCCGCGAAGGCGATCCGGCCGTCGACCGAGCCGTGGTTCGCGGCCGCCCGCAACGTGGCGATGTTCGCCAACGAGGGCGGCGTGTACGACGAGCTGCTCGCCTATCTGAAGAAGGCACGGAAGCTGTGACCGCACTGCACCCGCTCGTCGAGCAGGCGTCCGCCCTGATGGACCTCGAACGGTACGACGACGCCCGCGCGCTGCTCGGCCGGCGGCTCGCCGAGGACCCGACCGACGTGAACGCCTGGGTGTACCTCGCCAGCTGCCACCAGTCGGTCCGGGATTTCGAGGAGGCGCTCACCGCCACCGGCGAAGCTCTGGCGCTCGACCCGGAGAATTTCAGCGCCCACCACATACGCACGTACGCGCTGCGTCGCACCGGCCGGCGGGACGAAGCGCTGGCCGAGGCCTATGAGACGATCCGGATCGACCCGCAGAAGTGGAAGGGCTACGCGGGCCTCTCGGAGGCCCTGGGCGCGTGGCAGCCGCGCTGGCCCGAGGCGCTCGACGCGGCGGCGACCGCCGTACGGCTCGACCCGGACGCGGCCGGCGCGCACTACGCGCTGTGGAAGGCCGCGGCGATGAACGGCCGCTCGGACGTGGCGCGGCAGGCGGTCTCCGAAACCCTGCGCATCGACCCCCAGGATGCCTGGGCCCTGAGCCAGCGGGCAGGGTACGCCGACTGGGACGCCGCCGCGCCGCCGCTGACCGGCGCGGGCGCCAAGCTGCCGGCTGCTGCCGATGCGTACGCCACCGCGCTCGCCGTCGACCCCCAGGACCACGGGCTGCGCAAGGGCCTGGACGGGGCGGTGTTCCGGATGCTGCGCGGCACCCGCTGGCTCGCGCTGCTCTGCCTGGTGATCGCAGCCCTTGCCGGACGGACCTTCCCGACCGGCGACGATCCCACGGCGCTGCCCGGGCCGCTCGGCATCCGGCTCTACGCGCTCGTCCTGATGGCCGCCGTCTGGGGCTTCGGTGCTTGGCGCCGCTACCGGGCGATGCGCAGCGGGGTCCGGATGAGCCTGTGGTCGCTGCTCCGGCGGCTCGGCTGGGCATGGCTGATCGTTGGGCAGGCGGCGTGGTGCACGCTCACCGCCGTGGTCATCGTGACCGTGCCGTGGTCCGAACGGATCGTCCCGCAGGTGCTGTTCTGGGTGGCGCTGGTACCGACCCTGCTCACCGTGTGGTTCGAGCGCGCGGCGATGCGCGCCTGATCGAAGGGACGGCGCTCAGGCCAGGCGGGAGGCCTTGAGGGCCATGTGGAGCAGCAGGCGGTCCTCGCCCTCGTCCAGGTCGAGGCCGGTCAGCTGCTCCACCCGGGCCAGACGGTAGTAGAGGGTCTGGCGGTGGATGCCCAGGGCGGCCGCCGCGCGGCCCGCCTGGCCCGCGCAGTCCAGGAAGACCTCGGCGGTGCGGGCGAGTTCGCGGTTGGCCGGGGTCAGCAGGGTGCGCGCCGCGGGGTCGTCCACCGGATCGGCGGCGAGCGTCGCCAGCAGCCGGTACGGGCCGATCGCCGACCACTGGGCGACCGGGCCGAAGCGGGGCTGGGCCGCGGCCGCCCGGGCGGCGGCGACGGCCTGCTCCCAGGCGGCGGGCAGGTCCGCGAGGCCCCGTACGGGGTCGGCGACGCCGGCGGTCACCCCGCGGGCGACGGCCGTGGTGGTGGCCCCGATGCCCCCGCCCGTGCCCGTCCCGCCCGCGCCCGCCCCGCCGGCGGCCCTTCCGCCCGTTCCCGTCGCCTCCGCCGCGCGCGGCAGCAGCCGGGCCACCGCCGCCAGGGCCGGAGCCAGTGCGTCCGTCGAGCGCAGCCGGAGCAGTACCGCCAGCGCCGGATCACCCGCGGGCTCCGACCCCGGTCCCGCTGCCGCACCGGACCCGGCTGCGCCGCCCGGCTCGCCCCCGGCCCGCCGCGGTACGACGCACACCGCCGCAGCGCCCGGTACCGATGCCGGAGCCTCTCCGGGCCACGGCGCCACGCAGACCGCCGCGTGCAGCCCGTCCCCGCCCGGCCCGAGGGCGGCCCGCAGTGCGGCCACCGCCATGTCCTGCGGCCAGCCCGGACCGGCCGTGAGCACCGCCAGGAACTCCCGCGACAGGTCGGCCCCGGCCTTCGCCTCCTCGGCGAGCAGCACCCCGATGCGCTGGGCCACCTCCATGGCCGCGTCCAGCGCCGCCGGCTCCGGCCCGGGCTTGCCGGGCTCCTGGTCCAGCAGCCACACGTAGCCCTGCACGATGCCCCGGTACCGCACGGGCAGGCAGATCCGTCCACGGAACACCCCGGCGTCGGGCGCCGCCGGGATCCGGACCGGCCCGGTGGCGCGGGCGATGCCGAAGCCCTCGAACCAGGACCGCACGTCCGCCGTCGACTGCCGCGTCAGGATCGAGCGGGTCCGTACCGGGTCCATGGCCAGATCGTCGTCGCTGTCGTGGGCGCCGAAGGCGATCAGCCGGAAGTCCCGGTTCTCCAGGGTCGCCGGGGCGCCGAGCAGCGCGGAGATCTCGTCCACCAGGTCCTGGTAATCGCCCTTCACGCGGACATTCTCCCACCCCGGCGCGGACCCTTCAGACAGATGTATGAGATCCGGGACACGGATGCGTGACAGCTGTCGATGGCAGAGGATCAAAGCGATCCTTAGGTTTCACGGTGGTTTTACTTGCGCATTTCTTCTGCCACCCGTTGGAGGTGCCCCCGTGCTGGGTCCCGTGATCCTCGCCGCTTCGCGCAGCGACAAGATGCGTCGCATCGTCTCCGCCGCCCCGGTGACCAAGCCCGTGGTGAATCGGTTCATCCCCGGCGAGACCGTCGACCAGGTCATCCCGATCGTCGAGGAGCTCACGCGGAGCGGCCTGGAGGTCACCCTCGACGTCGTCGGCGAGGACATCACCGAGGTCGAGCAGTCCTACGCCGCCCGGGACGCCTACCTCCAGCTCATCGAGCGCCTCGCGGAGCTCGGTCTCGGCGAGAAGGCCGAGATGTCCGTCAAGCTGTCGATGTTCGGCCAGGCCCTGGAGGGCGGCCACGAGCTGGCGCTCGCCAACGTCCGCCCGGTCGTCGAGGCCGCGGCCGCCATCGGCACCACCGTCACGCTCGACGCCGAGGACCACACCACCCTCGACTCGATGTTCGCCATCCACGAGGAGCTGCGCCGGGACTTCCCGCAGACCGGCTGCGTGATCCAGGCGTACCTCTTCCGCACGGAGGCCGACGCCCGCCGCCTGGCCGCCGCCGGCAGCCGCGTCCGCATCGTGAAGGGCGCTTACAAGGAGCCCGCCGAGGTCGCCTACCTGGACAAGGCGGAGATCGACAAGGCGTACGTGCGGATCCTGAAGATCCTCATGGACGGCGAGGGCTACCCGATGATCGGGTCGCACGACCCGCGGCTGATCGCCATCGGCCAGGAGCTCGCCCGCACGGCCGGGCGCAAACTGGACGAGTACGAGTTCCAGATGCTGTACGGCATCCGCAGCGAGGAGCACCTGCGGCTCGCCGCCGAGGGCCACCGGATGCGCGTCTACACCGCGTACGGGACGGACTGGTACGGCTACTTCATGCGCCGCCTCGCGGAGAAGCCGGCCAACCTGCTCTTCTTCCTCCGCTCGATGATCACCAAGAACTAGGCACCCCACTAGCTCAAGGAGTTACCAGCCCCATGGATGCTGTGACCCAGGTCCCCGCGCCGGTCAACGAGCCGGTCCACTCGTACGCCCCCGGCACCCCGGAGCGCGCGCGGCTCGAAGCGCAGCTCAAGCAGCTGTCCGAGAACCCGATCGACCTCCCGATGACGATCAACGGCGTCAAGCGGATGGGCGGCGGCGAGCGCTTCGACGTGGTCCAGCCGCACGACCACAAGTCGGTGCTCGGCACCTACGCCAACGCCACCGAGGCCGACGCGCAGGAGGCCATCGACGCCGCCCTCGCCGCCGCCCCGGCCTGGCGCGCGATGTCCTTCGACGACCGCGCCGCGATCATCCTGCGCGCCGCCGAGCTGCTGTCCGGTCCGTGGCGCGAGAAGCTCGCCGCCTCGACCATGCTGGGCCAGTCGAAGACCGCCCAGCAGGCCGAGATCGACACCCCGTGCGAGCTCGTCGACTTCTGGCGCTTCAACGTCCACTTCGCCCGCCAGATCCTGGCCGAGCAGCCGGTCGCGAACTCCGCCGGCGTGTGGAACCGCAGCGACCACCGCCCGCTCGAAGGCTTCGTCTACGCGATCACGCCGTTCAACTTCACGGCCATCGCGGGCAACCTGCCGACCGCCCCCGCCCTCATGGGCAACGTGGTCCTGTGGAAGCCGTCCCCCACGCAGACCCACTCCGCGATCCTCCTCATGGAGCTCCTGGAGGAGGCCGGCCTGCCCAAGGGCGTCATCAACCTGGTGACCGGCGACGGCATCGCGGTGTCGGAGGTGGCCCTGAACCACCCCGAGCTGGCCGGCATCCACTTCACCGGCTCGACCAAGACCTTCCAGTACCTGTGGAAGACGGTCGGCAACAACATCGAGACGTACAAGTCCTACCCGCGCCTGGTCGGCGAGACCGGTGGCAAGGACTTCGTCGTCGCGCACCCGTCCGCGGACCGCGCCGTCCTGAAGACCGCCCTGACCCGCGGTTCCTTCGAGTTCCAGGGCCAGAAGTGCTCCGCGTCCTCGCGCGCCTACGTCCCGGCCTCGATCTGGAACGACGGCTTCAAGGAGGCCTTCGCGGCCGAGGTCGACGGCATCACCATGGGTGACGTCCGCGACCTGACCAACTTCATCGGCGCCGTCATCGACGAGCGTTCCTTCGCGAAGAACAAGGCCGCGATCGACCGCGCCATCGCCGACCCGACCTGCGAGATCATCGCCGGCGGCACCTACGACGACTCGGAGGGCTACTTCGTCCGCCCGACCGTCATCGCGTGCACCGACCCGGAGAACGAGGTCTTCACGACCGAGTACTTCGGCCCGATCCTCGCCGTGCACGTCTACGAGGACGCCGACTTCCACGCGATGCTCGCGCAGATGGAGTCCGTCTCGGCGTACGCCCTCACCGGCTCGATCATCGCGGCGGACCGGTACGCGGCCGCGGACGCGATGGAGAAGCTCCGCTTCGCGGCGGGCAACTTCTACATCAACGACAAGTCCACCGGCGCCGTCGTCGGCCAGCAGCCGTTCGGCGGTGGCCGCGCCTCGGGGACGAACGACAAGGCGGGCGCCGCGTCGAACCTGATGCGCTGGACCTCCACCCGCTCGATCAAGGAGACGCTGGTCGCGCCGACCGACTACGCGTACCCGCACATGGGCTGATCCCGGCCCCCCGCTGAACCCCGCCCCCGCTCCGGTACCCCCAAGTCCGGAGCGGGGGCGGTATCCATTTCCCCCACCGACAACTCCTGCTAGCCTGGCTGTAGTTGTCGTGTACGGCGACACGCTCCAGCACCCGGGCCCGGCTTCCCGGGGGAGCGCAGGGCTCTGACGAGTTCCCGTACGGGGCGGGGTCACATCACTGGGAGATACGCACACCTCTACGCTGCCGAGCCGGGGCGCAGCCCGGGGAGACGTATGTCCAAGCGCACCGACAACCGCCACCGCGTCGCCACGATCTGCCGTGAGTCCACCGGCCTGCCGCACCACACCTGCCTCGGCTGGGCCGAAGCCGGCCTGATCACCCGCCACCAACCGGTTCCGGAACCCGAGGACGAGGCGCAGCGCACCCTCGAATCGCTCCTGGTGGCCGAGCTCGCCGACGGGCTGCGGGAACACGAGCGCCGTGACGGGGCCCTGTTCGGCTTCACCGCCGCCCGGCCGGCCCGCGCCGGTCTGGCACTCGTCCTGCATCCGGCCATGGCGGACCAGGTCCTTTCCACGGTGCTGCCGCGCATCGACGAGGCCTACGGCGGACTGCGCGGGGTGCCGGGGTTGCGCATCGCCCCGATGGGCCGCAGCTGGGTGCTGAACCAACTGCAGAGCCGGGCAACGGTGGCGGTGGTGCACCCCGACCAGGACTGGCGCCCGCTGCTGCCGGAACACGGTGACGGACTGACGCAACTGTGGCGGCGCAACCGTCATCGCCTGCACCCCGTCGAGGCGGCGGAGCTCGGCGGGCGCGCCGGCGCGGGGGGCGACCCCGGATCGGTCATGGCGCAGGACTGGCTGAACAGCAGGCTGCTGCGGCGTCCGGGGCTGCTGGGCGCAGCCGGAGCCGCGCACGGATCGGCCAACGTGTACACCCACGGGGGTGGGGACGTGGTCGTCGAGTGGTGCTGCGGCGTGGAACGGGACGAACTCGAGCGGCGGCTGCGTCGCAGCGGCCTGGCGGAGCGGCCGGACCGGATCGCCGAGCGGCTGCGGGACCAGCCGTGGTTTCCCGGTGAGATCGCGATGGGCGGAGCCTTCGTCACCCTGCGGCGCGGGCCCTGTTACGCGCCGGACGCCCCGGCGGGGGAGGCGCTGTCATGCTGACCGCGGTGGTCGTGACGGCGGCCGTGCTCGGGGTGGCCAAGGTGGCGCGGGACTGGCTGATCCTGCGGCAGGTGCGGGCCGCCATGGACGCCGGAACCCCGGAGGACCGGGTGCGGATCGGGATGCGGCTCGCGGAAGCGCTGGGCGGCGGCGGGCAGCAGTCCGGGCCCGCTCCGGAGCCGCCCGCCGGGGAGGTCGTCACACCTCCACGATGACCTGGTCCAGGGACTTGCGCAGGAGGTCGGGGACCTCGCAGTCGTCCGCCGGGTAGCCCACCGGGATGACGGCGAAGGCCTTCTCGTTCTCCGGGCGGTTCAGGACGTGGCTGAGGAAGCGCATGGGGCTGGGGGTGTGGATCAGCGCCGCCAGCCCGGACAGGTGGAGCGCGGACAGGAGCATGCCGACCGCGATGCCGACCGACTCGTCCACGTAGTAGTGCTTGCGCTTGGTGCCGTCCGGGCCGAGCCAGTAGCGCTGCTGGAAGACCACGATCAGCGCCGGGGCGTCCGTGAGGTGGGTCTTCACGGCGTCCGTGCCGAGGGGACGCAGGGCGGCGAGCCATTCGTCGCCCAGCCGGCCGTCGTAGGACAGCTGTTCCTCCTGCTCGGCGGCCGCGCGGATCTGCTGCCGCACGGCCGGGTCCTTGACCAGGACGAAGGTCCACGGCTGCTGGTGCGCCCCGGAGGGAGCGGTCGCGGCGCAGGCGATGGCGTCCCGGACCACCTGCTCGGGCACGGGGTCGGGGGAGAAGCGGCGTACGGTCCGTCGCTCGTCCATCCGGGCCCGCAACTCGGCGGCGCGCGCCAGGGATTGCGGCTGCGGCATCCGCGCGGGGCGGTAGGCCACCGGGCGGTACGGATCACCGTGGGTGGGCGTCCACTGCCCGGTCTCAGGAGCGGTCCCGGAGGCGGTCTCAGGTGTGGTCTCAGGCGACATGGAGCAGATCTTCACGCCGCTGCGCCGCCCGCCGCCAGGGCCGTACGCGGACCTCCCGCCCGGTATGCACGGGCGCGGGCGATTTCGGAGGCGGTGGTCACCGGTCGATTCCTCCTGCGGAACACCATCGTCCACCGGTGTGACCTGGAGCCGACGGACCCGGCGCGGACGGCGCGCAGCGCCGCGGCCCCCGCTCCGGCGGCCGTCCGCGGGCACCGGGCGCGGGTGGACCACCCCGGCCCCGCCCACCGTACGTACCCGCGGCGGACTGGGCGGTGCGGGCGCTACCGAGGTGGACCACCGGGACGGTCCCGCGCCGGCGGCGCGGTGCACGTCCGTCCGGGCGCGGCCGCGGGCGGTACGGACGGCCTGCGCCCGGCAGCGCTCCGGGTTTCGAACCCCCGGCTGTTTCCGGCCCTTTCCGGCCGTACCGGGCCGCCGGCGCGCGTTGGTACGGTCGTCCGATGGAGAATCGCGTACGACACACGGCGGAGCTGACCGGTACGGAGCTGCGCGAGATCCGGGCCCTGCTCGATGGGGCCTTCGACGGTGACTTCGCCGATGAGGACTTCGAGCACGCCCTCGGCGGGATGCACGCGCTGGTCCGGGACGCGGGCGGGGACCTCGTCGCGCACGGCAGCGTGGTCATGCGGCGGGTCGTGCACCGGGGGCGGGCCCTGCGCACCGGGTACGTCGAGGCCGTGGCCGTACGGGCCGACGCGCGCCGCCGCGGCCTCGGCGGGCAGGTCATGGCCCGGCTGGAGCAGGTCGTGGCGGGGGCCTACGTGCTGGGCGCGCTGTCGGCGTCGGAGGAAGGGGCCGGGCTCTACCTCGGACGCGGCTGGGCGGTGTGGCCGGGCCAGGTGGGGGCCCTCTCGCCGGACGGGCCGGTGAGGCTCCCCGAGGAGGAGGGCTCCACCTACGTGTGGGCGCCGCCCGGCGGGATCCGGCTGGATTCGGCCGGGCGGCTCGACTTCGACTGGCGGGACGGGGACGTCCTCTAGACCCGGGCCCGGGCCCCGTCGGGGCGGCTACGACCCCGTGACGCTGGCCGAGCCCGTTTCGATGTGGCCCGTGTAGCGGCGCGACCAGGTGCCGTCGGAGTCGGCGAGGATCGTGAAGTCGTACCAGCCCTTGCTGTAGGCCACGGCGTTGAAGAAGTCCTCGCGCGAGGAGTTCGCCGGGACCGTGTAGGTCCACGGGCCGTCCGTGCGGTAGGCGTTCGAGCGGATCGTGAACGTGACGGGGGAGCCGGAGGAGTTCTTCATCTTGAAGTAGACCGCCGGCTTGCCGGTGCCCGGCTCGACCGCGAAACGGGCCGCCACCTCGATGTCCTTGCCCGGCTTCGACGCGTCTCCGATGAAGCGGCGCAGGAAGCGGTTCGGCCCGAGCATCGAGATGTCGTACTTGCCCGAGCCGTGGCCGAGGCCGATGTGGAAGTAGTCGCTGCTGGTGCCGCCCGGGTCGACGGTGTACTGCCAGGCCGTCGTGTCCCGGTGCTGGTGCGGGTGGATCGAGAAGTGCGCCGCCCGCTTCGCCTCGGCGCCCTGGTTGGTCATCGAGAACCAGGCCGTGATCTGACCGGTCGGCCCGAACTCGAAGCGGTCCAGGTTGCCGTTCGCCTGGTACGGCAGGGCCCGCGCCGGACGGGTGCCGGGCTCCTGCGCCGGGAGGGCGTTGTTCTGCGGCGTCGGGTTGGGGAGCGGGGCACAGGTCGCCTGGCCGATCACCTTGGCGGTGGACGGGAGGCCCGCGGGGACCCCGTAGACCGGGCGCCCGAAGTCGAAGACGCCGGTCAGGTCGCCGACCACCTTGCGGCGCCAGGCGCTGATGTTCGGACAGGTGGCGGGGGTGCCGAGGGCGGCCGTCCACTTCTCCATGAACCGCAGCACCGAGGTGTGGTCGAAGACCTCCGAGCTCACCCAGCCGCCGCGGGTCCAGGGGGACATCACGATCATCGGGACGCGGAAGCCGAGGCCGATCGGGATGCCGTCGATGTACTCGCCGGGGGTGCCGGGCGGGGCGACCGGCGGTGGGACGTGGTCGAAGAATCCGTCGTTCTCGTCGTAGTTGAGGAAGAGGACCGTGGAGTCGAACACCTCGGGGTCGGCCGCCAGGGCCCGGTAGACCAGGTCCACGAAGTGGGCTCCGTCGCCGGGCGGGGCGTAGGGGTGCTCCGAGAAGGCCTCGCTGGCCACGACCCAGGACACCTGGGGGAGGGTGCCCGCCATGACGTCGGCGCGTATCGCGGCCGCGATGTCGTCCGGGGTGGAGCCGGTGACCTTGGGGACCGAGCCCATGCCCCGGTCCCACAGCGGATCGCCGGGGGCGGCGTCCGTGAACCGCTTGAAGTAGGCGAGCCCGTTGTCCCCGTAGTTGTCCTGGGCGTTCTGGTAGACCTTCCAGCTCATGCCGGCCCGCTGGAGGGCCTCCGCGTACGTCTCCCAGGTCAGCCCGGACTCGTCGCCGCCGTCCTTGCTGGTGGCGTCGATCTTGCCGCTCCACAGGAAGGTGCGGTTCGGGCCGGTCGCGCTGAGGGCGGAGCAGAAGTACGCGTCGCAGATCGTGTAGTGGTCGGCGAGGCCGTAGTGGAAGGGGATGTCCCCCCGGTCCAGGTGACCGAGGGTGCGGACGTTGCCGACGCCGGTGACCCAGTTGTCCATCCGGCCCTTGTTCCAGGCGGCGTGCTGCGAGGTCCAGCTGTGCGGGAGGTCGCCGGTGCACTGGGCCAGGGTCTCGCTGTCCGCGCCGCCCGCCGGCGGTGTGGCCGACAGCTTCCACGGGTACTGGCGGCCGCCCCAGTTGGGCTGGTTGAACGTGCCCCAGCCGCCCGGGATGTTGCCGGCGGCGCGGTCGCCGAACCCGCGGACGCCCTTCAGCCTGCCGAAGTAGTGGTCGAAGCTGCGGTTCTCCTGCATCAGGACCACCACGTGCTTCACATCGGTGATGGTGCCGGTCGCAGCGGCCGCGGCCGCCGTCGTCGGCGTGACCGCGGGCAGGGTGGCGCCCGCCACGAGCCCGGCGCCGATTCCCACGAAACCTCTGCGGCTGATCGGTGTCACTGGCCCCTCGCCTCCCACTCAAGTGCCCCGCTGGCACATCGACGGCAAGAGTGGCGGCGCCGGGATCAAAGGTCTACAGCCGTGCGGTAAGAAAACGGTGAACAACAGGGTGGCCGGAATCAGTTGCCGATCCGGACCAGCATCTTGCCCAGGTTCTCCCCGCGGAGCATGCCCAGGAAGGCCTCCACCGTCCGGTCAAAGCCCTGGACAACGGTGGTGTCGGTACCGATCCGGCCGCTGCGCAGATGAGGGACGAGGAAGTCCTCCAACTCATCCTGCAGATTGGTGTGATTGCGAACCAATACGCCTTCCAGGCGCAGGGACTTGTGTACGACCTCGAAGAGGTTGCGGGGCGCGGCCGGCGAGCGGTCCCCGTGGTACGTCGAGATCGCACCCACCCAGGCGATCCGCCCGAAGTCGCGCAACGCGTCGATCGCCCCCTCCAGGTGGTCCCCGCCGACGTTGTCCACGTAGATGTCGATGCCGTCCGGGGCGGCCTGCGCGAGCTGCTTGCCGACCGGCCCGTCGTGGTAGTCGAAGGCCGCGTCGAAACCGAGTGCGCCGGTGAGGTGGCGGACCTTGGCCGCCGAGCCCGCGCTGCCGATGATCCGCCGGGCACCCAGCAGTCGGGCGATGTGTCCGGTGGCCGTGCCGACCCCGCCGGCGGCGGCGGAGACGAAGAGGTCCTCGCCCTCGCGCAGGGTGGCGGTCCGGGTCAGCGCGGCGTACGCGGTCAGGCCGGTCCCGCCGAGGATGCTCAGGTACGCCTCCAGCGGGACGCCGTCGTGGCCGCGCAGCTTCCGCGTCCCGTCCGTGCCGAGGGTGACCAGGGCGTGGGTCCGCCAGCCCGCGCGGTGGAAGACCAGGTCGCCCTCGCGCAGCCCCGGGTCGCGGGAGGCGAGCACCCGGCCCACCGAGCGGCCCTCCAGCGGGGTGTTCAGCTCGAAGCCGTCCTCGCCGCCGTCCATCATGCCCCGGTGGTATGGGTCCACGGAGAGCAGGAGGTTCTCGACGAGCGCGGTGCCGGGCGTCGGCTCCGGGACCGGGGAGGCGACGTAGGCGAAGTCCCCGGCGCTGGGGAAGCCGGTGGGGCGGGCGATCTGGTGGACGGCGTGAGCGGTGTTCGTGGTCATGGGACAGACGCTAGGAAGGAATGGCCGGCCCGGGCAGGGGGTTGCGTTCATGGAAGCCCCACACCCATGAACACCGCTCATAGAACGAGGTGGAAGCGCCGATGGCGGGAAGTACGGCCGACCTGCTGCCCCAGGAACTGCGGATCCTGGTCGCCGTCGCCGACCGCGGCGGCTTCTCCGCCGCCGCGGCCGCGCTCGGCCTCACCCAGTCGGCCGTCTCCCACTCGGTGCGCGGCAGCGAGACCAAGGTCGGCACGGTGCTCTTCGAGCGGGGCCGTGCCGGAGCAGCACCCACCCCGGCGGGGGAGCGGGCCGTCGCCCTCGCCCGCCGGATCCTGCGGATGTACGAGGTCCTCGGTGCGGAGGTCCGGGGCGCGGGCCGGGGCACGGTGGAAGGGGTGCTGCGGATCGCCGCGTTCCGCAGCGCGGCCCTGCACCTGTTGCCGCCCGCGCTGGAGCGGCTCACGGCCCGGCACCCGGGCATCCGCCCCGAGGTCCGCGTGGTGCGCGAGATCGGCGCCGGAGCGGCCGGGGAGGTGGCGGCGGGCCGCGCCGACCTGGGCATCGCCACGCTGGGCGGCGCGCAGGACCTGGCCCCCGGCCTGCTGACCGGGGTGCTCGCGCAGGAGGCGTACCGGCTGGTCCACCCGGCCGGGCACCCGGACCCGAAGGGCCTGCCGCTGATGGACTGGGACGAGAACTGCGGTTCCTACACCCGCTCCTGGTGGCGGGCCCAGGACTGGATCCCGCGGGCGACGGTCAAGGCGGAGGACGACGCGATGGTGCTGACCATGGTCGGCCGCGGGCTCGGGATGGCGATCATGCCCGAGCTGTCCCTGAGGGAGGCGACCGAGGCGGTGGACATCACCGATTTGGGCCCTGAGGGGCCGGTGAGGCAGGTGGGATACGTCACTACGTCGGAATCGGCCTCAACTCTCGCCGTACGTGCCCTGATCAGGGAACTTCGCTCCGAGAAGGGCTGAAACGGACCCTCTGGACGGGCCTTTCCAGGGGGCTGCGCGTCTCAGATAGTAGGAAGCCCGAGTAATTGCCGAGACATACAACGGGACCTGGCCTAGCTTTGTAGAAGCCGAACGTCTCGCCAATCAGGCGAATGGCGGTCGAGAGCGTGCGCCCCTGGCAGGCAACCCCTGCGGCGCACTGCTCCCCGCCTCTTCCGGCGCCTTGAAGGAACCCCTCATCCGTGGCCCCGCCACGCCGTGATCTCAAGGAGTCGATCACCATGACCGCTTCCACCGCCACCCGCCGCGTCCGCCACACCTCCGCCTCGGCCGACGACCGCAAGAACGCCGCCGCCGCTCTCCAGCGCGCCCTCGACCGCCGTGACAACGGCGGGTCGACCGGCCACTGACCTGCGCCGCCCGAGACGTTCTGCGTCCACTTGGGTCCACATTGGTCCACATGATGGACGCAGAATGTCTGAGGGCTGGGACACGGAGTACGGTTCCGTCATGTCGACCAGCATCAATCTCGCAGTGATCCCCGGTGATGGCATCGGCCAGGAAGTCGTGGCTCAGGGACTCAAGGTCCTTACCGCGGTCCTGCCCCAGGATGTGAAGCTGGAGACCAAGCAATACGATCTCGGCGCCCAGCGCTGGCACCGCACCGGTGAGACCCTCCCGGACGCGGAGCTCGAAGCCCTGAAGCACCACGACGCGATCCTGCTGGGCGCGATCGGCGACCCCTCGGTCCCGTCCGGCGTGCTGGAGCGCGGTCTGCTGCTGAAGCTCCGCTTCGCCTTCGACCACTTCATCAACCTGCGCCCGTCGAAGCTGTTCCCGAACACGGCCACCCCGCTCGCCGGCCGCCCGGAGATCGACTTCGTCGTGGTCCGCGAGGGCACCGAGGGCCCGTACACCGGCAACGGCGGCAGCCTGCGCACCGGCACCCCCGCCGAGGTGGCCACCGAGGTCAGCATCAACACCGCGTACGGCGTCGAGCGCGTCGTCCGTGACGCGTACGAGCGAGCCAACGCCCGTCCGCGCAAGAAGCTGACGCTGGTCCACAAGAACAACGTCCTCGTGTACGCGGGCCACATGTGGAAGAACATCTTCGACAAGGTCGGCCAGGAGTACCCCGAGGTCACCACCGACTACCTGCACGTCGACGCCGCGACGATCTTCTTCGTCACCCAGCCCGAGCGCTTCGACGTCATCGTCACGGACAACCTCTTCGGTGACATCCTCACCGACCTGGCCGCCGCCGTGACCGGCGGAATCGGCCTCGCCGCCTCCGGGAACATCAACCCGACCGGCGCCTTCCCGTCCATGTTCGAGCCCGTCCACGGCTCGGCCCCGGACATCGCCGGCACCGGCAAGGCCGACCCGACCGCGACGATCCTCTCCGTCGCCCTCCTGCTGCGTCACCTGGGCTACGAGGCCCAGGCCGTCCGCATCGAGGACGCGGTCTCCGCCGACCTGGCGGAGCGCGACGGAACCTTCCGCTCCACCGACGCGATCGGCGACGCCCTCGCCGCTCGGGTAGCCGGCTGACCCGGTAGCTCCACCTCAGGAAGCCGCCGGGTCACAAAGGGACCCGGCGGCTTTTCCTGTGCGGCCCCGGGTGCCACCATCTCCCCTGGGCCGCTCTCCCCGCTTCTCCGAAGCCTGCCCGCGCGCGATAATCGAACGCGAGGCCGCGGAATGCGGGGAAGCTCGGACGTCCTAGTGCGCCGTGAGCGCGGTCCGCCATACACAACCGGTGAAGGACAAGCACTCATGACGACGCCCACGATCGAGCTCAAGCCCTCCTCGAACCCGCTGTCCGATGCGGAGCGCGAGGCGATCCTGGCCAGCCCCGGCTTCGGCCGCCACTTCACCGACCACATGGTGACGATCAAGTGGACCGAGGGTCGCGGCTGGCACGATGCCGAGCTGGTCCCGTACGCGCCGCTCGCGATCGACCCGGCGAACATGACGCTGCACTACGCGCAGACGATCTTCGAGGGCCTCAAGGCCTACCGCCAGCCCGACGGCACCGTGGCCACCTTCCGCCCCGAGGCCAACGCCGCGCGCTTCCAGTCCTCCGCGCGCCGCATGGCCATGCCGGAGCTGCCGACCGAGCTCTTCATCGAGGCCTGCGACGCGCTGATCAAGCAGGACCGCGCCTGGGTGCCGGACTCCGGCGAGGCCTCCCTGTACCTGCGCCCCTTCATGTTCGCCTCCGAGGTCGGCCTCGGCGTCCGCCCGGCGAACGAGTTCCTCTTCATCGTCATCGCCTCGCCCGCCGGCGCGTACTTCCCCGGTGGCGTCAAGCCCGTCTCCGTCTGGCTCTCCGAGGACTACGTCCGCGCGGTCAAGGGCGGCACGGGCGCCGCGAAGACCGGCGGCAACTACGCGGCCTCGCTGGTCGCGCAGGCCCAGGCGGCCTCGCATGGCTGCGACCAGGTGGTCTGGCTCGACGCCGTCGAGCACCGCTGGATCGAGGAGATGGGCGGGATGAACCTGTACTTCGTGTACGGCGACCGCATCGTCACCCCGGAGCTCACCGGCTCGCTCCTTCCCGGCATCACCCGTGACTCCCTCCTCACCATCGCCCGCGACCTCGGCTACACCGCCGAAGAGGGCCGCCTGACCACCGAGGACTGGCAGCGCGACAACGAGAACGGCACCCTCACCGAGGTGTTCGCCTGCGGCACCGCCGCCGTCATCACCCCGGTCGGCTCGGTCAAGTCCGAGCGCGCCAACTGGACCCAGGGCGACGGTGAGCCGGGCCAGGTCACCATGCGCCTGCGCAAGGCACTGCTGGAACTCCAGACCGGCCACAGCGCCGACACCCACGGCTGGATGCACCCGCTGGGCTAGTCCCGACCGGCCCCCGTACGTACGCAGGCCCGCGCCCCGGAACGTCCGGGACGCGGGCCTGCGTACGTACGGGGGGATCGGGGGTGCTCAGGCGTTCGCGGGCTCCTCGGCGGCGCCGGCGACCGCCGGGACCGGGATCGGGGCGGGGGAGCGGCGGGCGGTGAGGGCGGTGTACACGAGTCCGCCCGTCAGGCCGGACAGGACGAAGGAGCAGTCCACACCGCCGGTGAGGGCGAGCAGCGGGCCCTCGTAGAAGGGGGTGGTCACGGCGAGCAGGCCGATGCCGGCGCCGATCGCCCAGGAGGCGGTGGCGGCGACGTTCCAGCCGCAGCGGTACCAGTAGATCCCGCCCACCGAGCGGCGGTTGAAGACCTGGAGCGCGTCGGCGTCGTAGCGCCCGCGGCAGCGCACGTACCCGATGAGGGTGATCACGGCCCACGGGGTGCCGATCGCGGTCAGCACCAGCACGAACGAGGTCATCGCGGACTGCACGTCCCACTCGAAGGAGCCGATGAAGACGAAGGCCGTGGCGACCGCCGCGGCGACGAGGGTGGCCGTGGTCCGGGTGGCCTTGGGCACGATGGCGTCGAGGTCGAGGCCCATCGAGTAGAGCATCAGCCCGGCGTTGCCGACCGAGCCGGCCGCGGCGGCGGCGAGCAGCGGGACCAGGTACCAGAAGGGCGAGGCCGCCACCAGCGGGCCGGCGTACTCGGCTCCGGCCCGGGCGGCGAGCGCCGTGTAGGTGCCGAACAGCTGCGGGACCAGGAGGCCGAAGAGCAGTCCGAACCCGGTCGCCCAGAGCACCTTGCGGGAGCCGTGCCGACGCGGGGAGATGTAGCGGGTGTAGTCGCCGAGCAGGGTGATGAAGGCGACCGGGCCGCTGAGCCCGGCGGCGACGGCGGCGAGGATCCAGGTCGGCCAGAAGGAGCCGAGCAGGTACGCGGTCTCCGGCGGCGCGGCGGTGGTGAAGTCCCCCGTGTAGGCGAAGACGCCGATGGCCAGCAGCACCACCATGCCGATCGCCAGGATCTTGCTCATGCGCAGCAGCAGCCGGTAGCCGAAGACGGCCGCGACGACGGTGCACGCGGCGAGTACGCCGTACATCAGGCCGCGCGTGGCGCCGGTGTCGGGCAGCCCGGTGAGCCGCGCAAGGACGCCCACCATCACGTCGCCGCCGATCCACAGGGTGAGGGCGGTGTAGCCGAGCGAGAGCAGCAGACCCACCACCGAGCCCACGAGCCGGCCGCGGACGCCGAACTGCGCGCCGCTGGAGGTGGAGAGGTTGGTCCCGGTGCGCAGGGAGACGAGCGCCAGCGGCGCGGTGAAGGCGATGCCGACGAGCGTGCCGGTCACGATGGCGGTGACCGAGGGCCACAGTCCCAGTCCGAAGGACGGGGGCAGCCAGCCGAAGACGATCACACCGAGGCAGAGGTTGGAGCCGAGAAGGATCGAGACCAGGTCACGGGGACCGCTCGTCCGCTCGTCCTCGGGGATGGTGTCGACTCCGCGCTGTTCGATGGGCATGGGGGACTCCCTTGGCAGGGCGGGGGGTGGTTGCGCTTTGTTTGAGCGACACTCAATGTGGCTTAAGGCTTGCCCCCAGGTCAATGATTCCCTCCAATGAAATGAAGAGTTAGAGTGATGCTCTAACCCATCGACTCAAGAGGTGGTGGATCGGCGTGCGGCTGACCCCTACGGAGCGCGACCGGCTGCTGCTCCGCAGTGCTGCGGAGCTGGCCCGGGCCAGGCGGGCCCGTGGCCTGAAACTGAACGTTCCGGAGGCCACCGCGCTGATCGCGGACACGGTCTGCGAGGCGGCGCGCGACGGCAAGCGGCTCGGGGAGGCCATCGAGGAGGCCCGCAGCGTGCTGGGCCCGGGCGACGTCCTGCCGGGCGTCGCCGACGTGGTCGCCGAGGTGCACGTGGAGGCCGTCTTCGACGACGGATCCCGCCTCGCAGTGGTCCCGTCCCCCATCCGGGGCGCGGTCCCGCTCGGCGACGACGCCCCGGGCGCGGTCGTCCCCGGCCCCGGGGTCCCCCAGCCGGAGCCGGTCCTGCACCTGCACGTCCGCAACACCGCCGCCGTGCCGGTGAGCGTGACCTCGCACTTCCACTTCTTCGAGGCGAACCCGCGGCTCGACTTCGACCGGGCCGCGGCCTACGGGATGCGGCTGTGCGTGCCGGCGGGCTCGTCCGTACGGTTCGACCCCCACGGCGAGGGCGAGGTCGGCCTCGTCCCCATCGGCGGAGACCGGATCGCGATCGGCTTCGCGGGCCTGGTCGACGGGCCGCTGGACGCACCCGGAGCCAAGGACGAGGCCCTGCGCCGCGCGGCGGCCTGCGGCTACCTCGGTGTCACCGCCGCACACGAGGACGGAGACCGGGCGTGAGCAAGAAGACCCCGCACAGCGACCACTGCGCGCCGGGCAGCCGGCACGTCGATCCGCACGAGTACGCGTCCGTCTTCGGCCCCCGCGCCGGGGACCGGGTACGGCTCGGCGACTGCGGGCTGACCGTCCGGGTGGAGCACGACGCCCAGAAGCCGGGTGACGAGTTCCTGGCCGGTTTCGGCAAGACGGCCCGTGACGGGCTGCACCTGAAGGCCGCCGCCGTCCGCGAGACCTGCGACGTGGTCATCAGCAACGTGCTGGTCATCGACGCCGTCCTCGGGATCCGCAAGGTGTCGATCGGCATCCGCGAGGGCCGGATCCACGCGATCGGCCGGGCCGGCAACCCCGACACCCTCGACGGCGTCGACGTGGTCGTCGGCACCGGCACCTCGATCGTGTCCGGCGAAGGCCTGATCGCCACCGCCGGAGCCGTCGACACCCACGTCCACCTGCTCTCCCCGCGGATCATGGAAGCCTCCCTCGCCGCGGGCGTCACCACGATCATCGGCCAGGAGTTCGGCCCCGTCTGGGGCGTCGGCGTCAACTCCCCGTGGGCGCTGAAGCACGCCTTCAACGCCTTCGACGCCTGGCCGGTCAACATCGGCTTCCTCGCCCGCGGCTCCTCCTCGGACGCCGCCCCGCTGGTCGAGGCGCTCGCCGAGGGCGGCGCGTCCGGCTTCAAGGTGCACGAGGACATGGGCGCGCACACCCGGGCCCTGGACACGGCACTGCGGGTGGCCGAGGAGCACGACGTGCAGGTCGCCCTGCACAGCGACGGCCTGAACGAGTGCCTTTCCGTCGAGGACACCCTGCGGGTCCTGGACGGCCGGACCATCCACGCCTTCCACATCGAGGGCTGCGGCGGCGGACACGTCCCCAACGTCCTGAAGATGGCGGGCGTGCCGAACGTCATCGGCTCCTCGACCAATCCCACGCTGCCCTTCGGCCGGGACGCGGTCGCCGAGCACTACGGCATGATCGTCTCCGTCCACGACCTCAAGCCCGACCTGCCCGGCGACGCCGCCATGGCCCGCGACCGGATCCGGGCCGGCACCATGGGCGCCGAGGACGTCCTCCACGACCTCGGGGCCATCGGCATCACCTCCTCCGACGCCCAGGGCATGGGCCGCGCGGGCGAGACCATCCGCCGCACCTTCGCGATGGCCGCCAAGATGAAGGGCGAGCTCGGCCCGATGGACGGCGACGGCGAGGGCGACGACAACGCCCGCGTCCTGCGCTACATCGCCAAGCTCACCATCAACCCGGCCATCGCCCACGGACTCGCCCACGAGATCGGCTCCATCGAAGTCGGCAAGCTCGCCGACGTCGTCCTGTGGCGGCCGCAGTTCTTCGGTGCCAAGCCCCAACTCGTGCTGAAGTCCGGCTTCCCCGCCTACGGCGTCACCGGCGACCCGAACGCCGCCACCGACACCTGCGAACCGCTCGTACTCGGACCGCAGTTCGGCTCGTACGGGGCCACGGCCGCCGACATCTCCGTCGCCTTCGTCTCCACCGCGGCCGCGGCCCTCGGCAGCGACGCGATGCCGACCCGCCGGCGCCGCGTCGCCGTCCGCGGTACCCGGGGGATCGGCCCCGGGGACCTCCTGCTCAACTCCCGGGTGGGCGCGGTCGATGTGGACGCGCGCAGCGGACTGGTCTCCCTCGACGGGGAACCGCTGCGCTCCGAAGCCGCCGAATCGGTCTCCCTCAACCGCCTGTACTTCCTGTAAGTCAGCACAGCCCGTAAGGACCTGCCTGCCATGACCGCCCATCAGCACGCCAAGCCGGTCGACGCCGGATTCCGGATGCCCGCCGAGTGGACGCCCCACGAGCGCACCTGGATGGCCTGGCCCAGCCCCAACCAGACCTTCACCAACGCGCAGGAGCTCGCCGAGGCCCGCGCCGCCTGGGGCGCCGTCGCCCGCGCGGTCCGCGCGTACGAGCCGGTGACCCTCGTGGTCTCGCCCGGTGACGCCGAGAGCGCCCGCGGACACGTCGGCGACGACGTCCAGCTGGTCGAGCAGGAGCTCGACGACGCGTGGATGCGCGACATCGGCCCGACGTTCGTCACCAACGACGCCGGCGAGCTCGCCGCCGTCGACTGGACCTTCAACGGTTGGGGCGCCCAGGAGTGGGCCCGCTGGGAGCACGACTCGAAGATCGCCCGGCACGTCTCGGACGTGGCCGGCACCCGCACGTACAGCACCGAGCTCGTCAACGAGGGCGGCGCCATCCACGTCGACGGCGAGGGCACCGTCCTGCTCACCGACACCGTCCAGCTGGGCGAGGGCCGCAACCCCGGCTGGACCCGCCAGCAGGTGGAGGCCGAGATCCACGCCCACCTCGGCACCACCAAGGCGATCTGGCTGCCGTACGGCCTGGCCGGCGACTACGGCACCTACGGCACCCAGGGCCACGTCGACATCGTCGCCGCCTTCGCCCGCCCCGGCGTCGTCATGGTCCACACCCAGCCCGACCCGGCCCACCCGGACCACGAGCGTTGCAAGACCATCGCGGCCATCCTGCGCGCGTCCACCGACGCCCGCGGGCGGCAACTGGAGGTCGTGGAGGTCCCGGCGCCGACCGTGCTGGAGGAGGACGGGGAGTGGGTGGACTACTCGTACATCAACCACTACCTGTGCAACGGCGGGGTCGTGCTGTGCGCGTTCGACGACCCGCGCGACGAGGAGGCCGCAGAGATCTTCCGCGGACTGTTCCCCGAGCGGACCGTGACCCTCGTTGACGCACGTACGATTTTCGCCGGGGGTGGCGGTATCCACTGCATCACCCAGCAGCAGCCGAAGGTCTGATCCGCAGACGACCGGCAGCCGACCGACGAGGAGTGGTCCATGGTGGCGGGTGGAGTACCGGTACGCGCGGCGCGGAAGAACGCGCCCCCGCGCGAGGACGTACTCGTCGCCGCCATGGCCACGATCGCCGAGCGCGGCCTGGAAGGCCTGACCATGGCCGGACTGGGCCGCGAGGTCGGCATGAGCAGCGGCCACCTCCTCTACTACTTCCGCAGCAAGGACGAGCTGCTGCTGCAGACGCTGGAGTGGAGCGAGGCGGAACTGGGCGGCGAGCGGCGGGCCCTGCTCGCCCGCCGCGGTCCGGTGGGCGAGCGCCTGCAGGCGTACGTGGACCTGTACGTGCCCACGCGCGCCCGCGACCCGCACTGGACGCTGTGGCTGGAGGTCTGGAACCGCTCCCAGAACGCGGGCCCCCAGGAGCGCGACCGGCAGGCGGCCATCGAAGGTGCCTGGCACCGCGACCTGGTCGCGTTGCTCGCCGAGGGCATCTCGCGCGGGGAGTTCCGCCCGGTGGACGCCGAGCGCGTGGCGACCCGCGTCCGGGCCCTGCTCGACGGATTCAGCATCCAGCTGGCGGTGGGCCTGCCGACCCTGGACCGCCCGGCCATCCTGGCCCACGTGAGCGAATTCCTGACGGACACCCTGTCGCTCCCGTCGTAGCTTGGCCCATCTCAGCCTCGCCGGCGTTTGAGGCGCGGGGTTCGGGGCGGAGCCCCGCAACGGCGCCGCAGCCGCCCACGGTGCTCAGCACCCCGAACGCACGCGCGAGCCCGCTGCCCGCATGGTGAGATGCCTGTCCATCCGCGGCGAGCGGTGTGGCACACTGCCAGCGTGCCTGCTCAGCTCATGATTATCGCCAGCAGCGCGCCGGTCCCCAGTGGCCGCTGAACCGTGGAAGAACTTCGCGGAAGCGGCCACCGTGCCTCGGACCCGCGCGCAGACCTCTCGCTACCCGCGAGAGGTCTTTTCGTTTCCCGGACCATCCCTGCCGGGACCGGACCGCGCGCGATGATGGGGGCAGTGGATCCCGGGCATATCCGGAACCACTCACCGACAGGAGTCAGATCAGCATGACGACGACACCAGAGGCGGCCACTGTGCTGTCAGAAGGCCTGGACGACAGCTTCCACGTCTTCGACACCACCCTGCGCGACGGCGCCCAGCGCGAGGGCATCAACCTCACCGTCGCCGACAAGCTGACGATCGCCCGGCACCTGGACGACTTCGGAGTGGGTTTCATCGAGGGCGGTTGGCCCGGCGCCAACCCCCGGGACACCGAGTTCTTCTCCCGCGCCCGCGCGGAGATCGCCTTCAAGAACGCCCAGCTGGTCGCTTTCGGTGCGACCCGGCGCGCGGGCGGCTCGGCCGCCCAGGACCCGCAGGTGCGGGCCCTGTTGGAATCCGGCGCCCCGGTCATCACGCTCGTCGCCAAGTCCCACGACCGCCACGTCGAACTCGCCCTGCGCACCACCCTCGACGAGAACCTGGAGATGGTCCGCGACACCGTCTCCCACCTGGTCGCCCAGGGCCGCCGCGTCTTCGTCGACTGCGAGCACTTCTTCGACGGTTACCGGGCCAACCCGGAGTACGCCAAGTCCGTCGTGCGCGCCGCCCACGAGGCCGGCGCCGACGTGGTCATCCTCTGCGACACCAACGGCGGCATGCTGCCCGCCCAGGTGACCGCCACCGTCGCCACCGTCCTCGCCGACACCGGCGCCCGCCTGGGCATCCACGCCCAGGACGACACCGGCTGCGCCGTCGCCAACACCCTGGCCGCGGTGGACGCGGGCGCCACCCACGTCCAGTGCACGGCGAACGGGTACGGCGAGCGCGTCGGCAACGCCAACCTCTTCCCCGTCGTCGCCGCCCTGGAGATCAAGTACGGGCGCACGGTGCTCCCCGACGGGGCGCTCGCCGAGATGACCCGGATCTCGCACGCCATCGCCGAGGTCGTGAACCTCACCCCTTCCACGCACCAGCCCTACGTCGGCGTCTCCGCCTTCGCGCACAAGGCGGGCCTGCACGCCTCGGCCATCAAGGTCGACCCGGACCTCTACCAGCACATCGACCCCGAGCGGGTCGGCAACACCATGCGGATGCTGGTCTCCGACATGGCCGGCCGCGCCTCCATCGAGCTCAAGGGCAAGGAGCTCGGCGTCGACCTCGGCGGGGACCGCGCGCTCATCTCCCGGGTCGTGGAGCGGGTCAAGGCGCGGGAGCTCCAGGGCTACACCTACGAGGCGGCCGACGCCTCCTTCGAGCTGCTGCTGCGCGCCGAGGCCGAGGGCCGCGCCCGCAAGTACTTCCGCATCGAGTCGTGGCGGGCCATCGTCGAGGACCGCCCGGACGGCACCCACGCCAACGAGGCCACGGTCAAGCTGTGGGCCAGGGGCGAGCGGATCGTCGCCACGGCCGAGGGCAACGGCCCGGTCAACGCGCTGGACCGGGCGCTGCGGGTGGCGCTGGAGCGGTTCTACCCGCAGCTCGCCAAGTTCGAGCTCGTCGACTACAAGGTCCGCATCCTGGAGGGCACGCACGGCACGGAGTCCACGACCCGCGTGCTGATCGCCACGACGGACGGCGAACGCGATTGGTCCACGGTCGGCGTGGCCCCGAACGTGATCGCCGCTTCCTGGCAGGCCCTGGAGGACGCGTTCACCTACGGCCTGCTGCACGCGGGCGTCGAACCCCCCGAGTAGCACGCCGGGCCCGCGTCCGCCGGACTTCGGCCCGGCGCCCGGTGAGGCCCTTATGTCCAGCTCACACGGGAAAGTACCGGTTCCGGTAGCGTCAAGGATATGAGGACCAGGCTGATATCCGTGCGCTTCGGACCGCTGCTCTCCGGTCTGCTGCTGGCGCTGGCGACGACCGCCCTCGTCGCCGCGCCGACGGCTTCGGCGGCCGAGGGGGTCGCCGCTGTCGGGGAGGCCCTCGAGAAGGGCCCGGTCTACGTGGCTCCCGGGGCCGAGGCGCAGCTGTCCACCGCCCAGGCGGACGCGCTCGCGAAGAAGATCGAGGACGCCGGGAAGCCGGTGTTCGTGGCCGTGCTGCCGGCCACCGCCGAGTTCCCCGCCGACAAGGTGCTCGGCGCGGTCCGGGCCGAGACCGGGATCACCGGGCTCTACGCGGTCCGGCTCGGCGACGGCTTCGACGCCGGCGCCGACAAGGCGGTCATGCCGCGCAATGCCGTACGCAACCTCACCGAGGCCGTGAAGACCGGCGCACCGGTGAACGCGAACACGCAGCTCAACAACTTCGTGGACCAGGCCCTGACCCAGGTCAAGGGCGGCGCCCCCGCGTCCTGGGGTACGACCGGCGCCGACCAGGGCGCCCCGGTCGGCGGGCTGATCGCCCTCGGCGCGGTGGCCGTGGTGGGCGGCGGCGGTGCGTACGTGCTGGTCCGTCGCAACCGGAAGAAGAAGGAAGAGACCCGGCGCGAGGCCATCGCCCGGCTGGCCGTGGTCGTCGACGAGGACATCACGGCCTTCGGCGAGGAGCTCGAACGGCTCGACTTCCACCCCGGCGAGCCCGGCGCCGACGATGCCATGCGGGGAGACTACGAGCAGGGGCTCGACTCGTACGAGAAGGCCAAGCAGATCATGGCCTCGGTCCAGCAGCCCGACGAGGTCAAGGGCGTCACTCAGGCGCTGGAGGACGGCCGCTTCGCGCTGGCCACGCTCGACGCGCGCCGGCAGGGCAGGCCGCTTCCCGAGCGCCGCTCGCCCTGCTTCTTCGACCCGCGCCACGGACCGAGCAGCGAGGACGCCACCTGGGCTCCGGCCGGCGGGGCGGCCCGTACCGTGCCGGTCTGCACGGCGGACGCCGTACGGCTGCGCGACGGCCTGGACCCGGCGGTTCGCACGGTCGACACCGAGCGCGGGCCGCGACCGTACTACGACGCCGGCCCGGCGTACGGTCCCTGGGCCGGCGGGTACTTCGGCGGCGGCATCCTGCCCGGCCTGCTGGTGGGCACGATGCTCGGTTCGATGATGTCCAGCCCCGCCTACGCCGCGGACTTCGGCGGCGGCACGGGCAGTGGCTTCGAGGGCGGGGACGTCTCCGGGGCCGACTTCGACCCGTCCGACTTCGGCGGCGGGGACTTCGGCGGCGGAGGCTTCGACGGGGGTGGCGGCTTCGACGGCGGGGGCGGCTTCTGAGCGGTGTTCGGCCGCCCCCGGTGCCGGGCGTCGGGGGAGCCCGTCCGTCAGGCCTGCTTGATGGCCGAGATGTCGAAGGTCAGCTTCACCTTGTCGCTGACCATCACGCCGCCGGCCTCCAGGGCGGCGTTCCACGTCAGGCCCCAGTCGGAGCGCAGGATCTCGGTTGACCCCTCGAAGCCGACGCGCTCGTTGCCGTAGGGGTCGGTGGCCGAGCCGTTGAACTCCAGGTCGATGGAGAGCGGGCGCGTGACGTCCTTGATGGTCAGCTCACCGGTGATGCGGTACGCGTCCCCGCCGAGCTGGCGCGCCTCGGTGGAGCGGAAGGTCATCAGCGGGAAGGCCTCGGCGTCGAAGAAGTCGCCGCTGCGCAGGTGGCCGTCGCGGTCGGCGATGCCGGTGTCGACGGAGGCGATCTTCACGTCGATGGATGCGGTGGAGCGGGCCGGGTCGGCGCCGTCCAGGTGCAGGCTTCCCTCGTGCTCGGTGAAGGTTCCGCGGACGTTGGTGACCATGGCGTGGCGGACGGTGAAGCCGATGCTGCTGTGGGCGGGGTCGATGACGTAGTCGCCGGTGAGCGCGGCGAGCGCCGGGTCCACTTCCAGGGTGGCGACGGCGGCGCCGTCCTGGACGTTCAGGTTCTGGCTGCGGCGGGTGAAGAGACCCATGACTTGCTCCTCGGTGGTTTCTGCACGGTCTGAAGATTCTGTTTAATCTTCAACGACTCCAACGGAAACGACGCTAGACCCATTCCGTTCAAATTTCAACATCTAGCCGGTGTGTCAGGGCATTTTGTGAAGGTCCCACAACGGGCGAGCACCCCGTCTGGCGGAGTCCCTACATCCACTGGGCGTACTGTGCGGGCCGGACAGCGGAAGTCTTCCGAGACTGTGAGAAATGAACGGAGGTTTTTCATCGCGATCTTCGTAAGGTCGGTACATGACCGTTGTGGACCAGACCCCGAGCGAGCCGACGGACGCCCGCGGGCGCGTGGCCGAGCTGCACTCCCTGCGCGAGCAGGCGAGGCGCGGCCCCAGCGACCGCGCGACCGAGACCCAGCACGCCAAGGGCAAGCTGACCGCCCGTGAGCGCATCGCGCTGCTGCTCGACGAAGGTTCCTTCCGGGAGGTCGAGCAGCTCCGCCGGCACCGGGCGACCGGGTTCGGCCTGGAGAACAAGAAGCCCTACACCGACGGTGTCATCACCGGCTGGGGCACGGTCGAGGGCCGCACGGTCTTCGTCTACGCGCACGACTTCCGCATCTTCGGCGGCGCCCTGGGCGAGGCCCACGCCACGAAGATCCACAAGATCATGGACATGGCCATCGCGGCCGGTGCCCCGCTGGTCTCCCTGAACGACGGCGCCGGCGCCCGCATCCAGGAGGGCGTATCGGCGCTGGCCGGCTACGGCGGCATCTTCCAGCGCAACACCAAGGCCTCGGGCGTCATCCCGCAGATCTCGGTCATGCTGGGCCCCTGCGCCGGTGGCGCCGCGTACTCCCCGGCCCTCACGGACTTCGTGTTCATGGTCCGGGAGACCTCGCAGATGTTCATCACCGGCCCGGACGTGGTCCGCGCGGTGACCGGCGAGGAGATCACCCAGAACGGCCTCGGCGGCGCCGACGTGCACGCCGAGACCTCCGGCGTCGCGCACTTCGCGTACGACGACGAGGAGACCTGCATCTCCGAGGTCCGGTACCTCATCTCGATGCTGCCCTCCAACAACCGCGAGAACCCGCCCGTCCACGAGACGAGCGACCCGGCCGACCGCCGCAGCGAGGTCCTGCTGGACCTGGTGCCCGCCGACGGCAACCGCCCGTACGACATGCTCAAGGTCATCGAGGAGCTCGTCGACGAAGGCGACGTCCTGGAGGTCCACGAGCGCTGGGCCCGCAACATCATCTGCGCCCTGGCCCGGATGAACGGCCAGGTCGTCGGCATCGTCGCCAACCAGCCCGGCCACCTCGCCGGTGTCCTGGACATCGAGGCCTCCGAGAAGGCCGCGCGCTTCGTCCAGATGTGCGACGCCTTCAACATCCCGATCATCACCCTGCTGGACGTCCCCGGCTTCCTGCCGGGCGTCGACCAGGAGCACGGCGGCATCATCCGCCACGGCGCCAAGCTGCTGTACGCGTACTGCAACGCCACCGTCCCGCGGATCTCGCTGATCCTGCGCAAGGCCTACGGCGGCGCGTACATCGTCATGGACTCCCAGTCCATCGGCGCCGACATCACCTACGCCTGGCCGACCAACGAGATCGCCGTCATGGGCGCCGAGGGCGCGGCCAACGTCATCTTCCGCAAGCAGATCGCGGACGCCGAGGACCCCGAGGCCATGCGCGTGCGCATGGTCAAGGAGTACAAGGCCGAACTGATGCACCCGTACTACGCGGCCGAGCGCGGCCTCGTCGACGACGTCATCGACCCCGCCGAGACCCGCGAGGTGCTCGTCAGCGCCCTCGCGATGCTCCGCAACAAGCACGCCGATCTGCCGTCCCGCAAGCACGGCAACCCGCCGCAGTAACCGCGAAGGAGACCTGCCACCACATGAGCACCGCCACCGACACCCTGCTGCGCGTCGAAAAGGGCAACGCCCGGCCCGAGGAGCTGGCCGCGATCACCGCGATCCTGCTCGCCCGCGCGGCCTCCACGCCCGAGGAGACCCCGGCGCGCGTGCCCGGCCAGGCCGGCTGGCGCCGCCTGGAGCGCACGCCCGGCTTCCGCGCCCCGCACAGCTGGCAGGGCTGAGTTCCCGAGCCCAGAAGGCCCCGCACCCGTCCAGGGTGTGGGGCCTTCCTCGTACCACCGTCGAGGACGCCGCACGCGCGGGGCCCCTGGGTCGACGGGGAGACCGGAAAGCCGTCGCGTGCCCCCGCCCCCATGGCGAAGGCCCCCGCGTCGTGTGACACAGGGGCCTATCGGGTGTGGCAGGGCTGCTACCGCAGGCGCGCCATCAGCGCGTGCTCGACGAGCGTGATGAGCGCGCTCTTGGCGTCCGCGCGGTGGCGGGCGTCGGTGGTGATGATCGGGGCGTCCGGGCCGATCTGCAGGGCCTCGCGGACTTCCTCCGGGGTGTAGGCCTGGTTCCCGTCGAAGCCGTTGAGGGCCACGACGAACGGCAGGCCGCTGTTCTCGAAGTAGTCGACCGCCGGGAAGCAGTCGGCGAGGCGGCGCGTGTCCACGAGCACGACGGCGCCGATGGCGCCGCGGACGAGGTCGTCCCACATGAACCAGAAGCGGTCCTGGCCCGGGGTACCGAAGAGGTACAGGATCAGGTCCTGGTCGAGCGTGATGCGGCCGAAGTCCATGGCGACCGTGGTGGTCGTCTTGTCACCGGTGTGGGTGAGGTCGTCGATCCCGGCCGAGGCACTGGTCATCACGGCTTCGGTGCGCAGCGGGTTGATCTCGGAGACCGCGCCGACGAACGTGGTCTTGCCCACGCCGAAGCCGCCCGCCACCACGATCTTCGCGGAGGTGGTGGAGCGAGCAGGAGCCGCTCCGCCGTTAGAGCTTGCGAAGTCCACTGAGCACCCTTTCGAGCAGTGTCACGTCTGGCTGGCCACCGGCAGACTCGTCGCCGCCGGGCTGGTGAATGGCGACAAGGCCCGCCTCCGCCAGGTCGGCGACGAGGATGCGGGCGACACCAAGAGGAATGGAGAGAAGTGCCGAGATCTCCGCGACGGATTTGATCTCCTGGCACAGGCGGCAGATGCGCTGGTGCTCGGGCAACTGCCCTTGCAGACGCGCGGGATCCGCCGTGGTACTGACCAGCGCCTCGATGGCGAGCTGGTAGCGCGGCCGAGTACGGCCGCCGGTCATCGCGTACGGACGCACCAGCGGGTTGTGGGCCTTCGGCGCCGGCTGCCGCGCGGCGCGCGGAGGCTGTTGCTGAGGCATCTGGTACTGGGGCTGCTGGGGCTGTCCGTACGGCTGCTGCTGGTAGGGGTTCTGCTCCGGCACGGGCCGGCTCGGCGCCGAGGGAAAGTTGAAGCGGTTCTGGTCGTGCCCACCCTGCGGCTGCTGCGCGCCGCCATAAGGATGTCCTCCGGGTGTTGTCACGTTTCCTCCTCCGACTCCAAGAACGCAGTACTCCCTGTGGAACCGCGCCACCGCACCCTATGGTGCGATGGCGCGAAACGCACTGCCTGTCTGCTAGTTGAGAAGACTTCCTTGCAGCTCGGCACGCAGATCCGGAGTGAGGACACTGCCCGCGCGATCCACCAGAAGAGCCATCTCGTAGCCCACGAGGCCGATGTCGCACTCCGGGTGCGCGAGCACCGCGAGGGACGATCCGTCCGAGACGGACATGAGGAAGAGGAACCCCCGGTCCATCTCGACCACGGTCTGGTTGACGGCGCCACCCTCGAAGATGCGAGAGGCACCGGCGGTCAGCGAGGTCAGTCCGGAGGCCACGGCCGCCAGCTGATCGGCGCGGTCGCGCGGGAACCCGTCGGACATCGCCAGAAGAAGGCCGTCGGCGGAGACCACCACCGTGTGGGACACCCCGGGGGTGTTGTCCACGAAGTTGGTGATCAACCAGTTCAGGTTCTGTGCCGCCTGGCTCATCGGGCTCACACTAACGCTCCTGGTCATAGCTGTTACTTGACTGCTCAGAACCCGCGCTGCGTCCCTGCTGGACACCGCGCCGCAGGTTGCTCAACCTGCCGCGGACGTCCTCCGGAGCGCGGGAGACCTGGGGGCCGCCCTGCGGGGTCGTCTCCGCTGCACCCTCGACCAGGTTGGCCTTGGGTACGCGCCGAGGGAGACCGGACGGGGTGATCCCGCCCGCCTTCGGCTCACGGAGCTTTCCGGCCTGCTGCCAGCGTTCGTCGTTGCGCGAACGCCAGGCAGCGGTGCCTTCAGTTCCCTCCGGCGCCTGCTCCGTTTCGGCGGGCTGCTGCTGACGCGGCGACCGCTGTTCGAAGAGGGATCCGGTGGACTCCGCTTGCTGCTTCCCGGACGGCCACTGCTGCTGGCTGCCGCGTCGCGGCAGGCCCGCTCCGGTCATCGCGTGACCGGTGTCGGCAGCGGCACCCGGACGGTCGAAGCCTACGCGCTCCGGAGCCGGTTCGGGGACGGCCTGGGATTCCGATTCAGTCCCGTAATCCTGCTGGTAGGCAGCCGGATACGTGTTCTGTTCGGGCCATTCGGCCTGTCCCTGCTGGGCTTCGAAGCCATTGTCGTAGCCCTGGGTGGCCGGCTGCTGGTCCGGGTAACCGTCTTCCGTATAGCCGTAGTCCTGCTGCGGGTACGCCTCGTAGCCCTGCTGTGCCTGCTGTGCCTCGTAGGAGGTGTCGTAGGCCTGCTCGGACTGCTGCTCGTAGCCCTGGTACTCCTGGTACCCGTGCTCCGGCTGAGGTTCCGGATAGTCCTGGGCGGGGTACTGCTGCTGTTCCTGCGGGTAACCCACCTGGGCCGCCAGAGCGGCCCTCCGCTCCTGCTGCCCCAGGGACCGGCCGACAGGGTCGGCGGCGGTGCCGTCGGAGCCCTGCTGGTCGTACCGCGAGTCGTCGAAGCCGAGCTCGGCGGCGGTGCGCAGCGGGGGAGCCAGCTGGGCCTGCTGCTCCGGGATGATCTGCGAGACCGTGAAGTCGTCGTCCGGAATGCCCTCGCCACCGCCACCGTGGGTGATGGCGTCGGGGAGCATGACCAGCGAGGTGGTACCGGCAGCCTCGCCCGAGGGGCGCAGCTGGACACGGATGCTGTGGCGGTCCGCCAGCCGGCCGACCACGAACAGACCCATGCGCTGCGAGATCGCGGCGTCCACGGTCGGCGGGTTGGCCAGCTTGTGGTTGATGTCCGCGAAGTCCTCGGCGGTGAGGCCGATGCCCTTGTCGTGGATCTCGACCATCACGCGGCCGTCGGGCAGACGCGTGGCGTTGACGCGGACCTTGGTCTGCGGGGAGGAGAACGTGGTGGCGTTCTCCAGGAGCTCGGCGAGCAGGTGCACGAGGTCGGTCACGGCCTGGCCGTGGATCTCGGCCTCCGAGACGCCGGAGAGCTCGATGCGCTCGTACTGCTCCACCTCGGAGGAGGCGGCGCGCAGCACGTCGACGAGCGGGACCGGTTGGTCCCAGCGGCGGCCCGGCTCCTCGCCCGCGAGGATGAGGAGGTTCTCGCCGTTGCGGCGCATGCGGGTGGCCAGGTGGTCCAGGCGGAAGAGGTTCTCCAGCTGGTCCGGGTCGGCCTCGTTGTTCTCCAGGTCGGTGATGAGGGTCAGCTGGCCCTCGATCAGCGACTGGTTGCGCATGGAGAGGTTGGTGAAGATCGCGTTGACGTTCCCTCGCAGGAGGGCCTGCTCGGCCGCGAGCCGTACCGCTTCCCGGTGGACCTGGTCGAAGGCGCGGGCGACCTCGCCGATCTCGTCCTGGGAGTCGATGGGGATCGGGAGGACACGGGTGTCCACCTTGCCGGGATCGGTGCGCGAGAGCTGGTCGACGAGCATCGGCAGGCGCTGCTCGGCGATGTCGAAGGCGGCGGTGCGCAGGCGGGCCATCGCGCGGCCCATCTGGCGGGCCATCATGCCGGCGAGGATGAAGGCGGCGAGCAGGGCCACGACCACGATGGCGCCGTTGACGATCGCGTCGGTGCGGGCCTCGTCGGAGACCGCGACGGCGTCCTTGACGGCCTTGTCGAGGAGTTCCTTCTCGACCTCGTCGTAACCGTCGAACTTCGCGGTGGCGGCGGCCTGCCAGAACGCGGGGGTCGCCCCGGTCTCGGCGAGCTTCTTCTTGCTCTCGCTGTTGGCGATCGCATCGGTCATGCCGACGAGCGCGGAGTCGCCGATCGTGGGAGGGGGCGTGAAGCGGACACCGGCCTGCTCGGCCTGGTGCTTCGCGTCGGCGATCTTGGCCTTGCCCTCTTCGGACTTCTTGGCCATGACCGCCTTGAGGCGGTTCACGTCGTCCTCGGTACCCGCCGCGACGTACTCGCCGATGGCGATCTCTTCGAGGTAGGCGTAGGAGGAGAAGGCGACGAGCTGAGCCTTGCGGGTGTTCTCGTCGGCGCTCGGGCGCACCAGCAGGTGCGTACCGACGGCGCGCTGCAGCGAGTTCGCCGCCTTGGCCAGCTGGATCGCGTAGACCATGCGGCCGTACGAGGTCACGTTGCCGGTGCCGAGACCGAGCTCGTTCGCGAACTGCATGAGGTAGTGCTGGACCAGCACGTAGCCCTCTTCGGTCGGGATGGGCCCGGCCGTCTTGGGCAGTTCCTTCTTGGGGCTCTCGATGGCCGCCTGGTACGCCTTGTCGCGCACGGCGTCCAGCTTGGGCTCCTCCGCGCGGAAGAGGTCCAGGCGTCGCTCCAGGCCGAGGTTCTTCGGCATGTCCTGGACGGCCTTGTCGAACTTCTCCTTGGCCGCGGTGGTGTCCTCGTAGGCCTTGAGGACCTTCGGGTCCTTCGTCTGGCCGTTCAGGAGGGGCTCGGCGGTCAGGTCACGCTCGTTGAGCAGTGCCTGGCTGTAGCCCGAGGCCGCCTGGACGACCGTGGCTATCTTCTCGGCGTCCTTGGCCTCGTTCCAGGTGTCGATGGAGCCCTTCACCTGGAAGCCGCCCATGACCAGGCCCACGAGGGCCGGCACGAGCAGGATGGCGTTCAGACGGGTCGGCACACGCCAGTTGCGGGGCGAGAACCTGCTGCTGCTCCCGCTGCTCACGGGCGGGTCCACGGGCACGTCGACGGGCGACGCGGCCGCTCGCGGCGGCGGGGTGAAGTTGCCGCGCGCGGGTTCATCCGCGGGGCTTGCGATGCTTCGCCTCACTCGACCAACAACCTCTCGGCGGTGCTACTAGCTAGTTCGTTGAATTCCAGCACGGTTAACGGCCGTGTTCCAAACAGTTGAAACCGGCCGCACCCAGAAGCTTATGCCCTACATAAACCGGACATAAAGAGCGTCCTGCGGCAAAAGCGGGGGCAGTTGTGCGCGCAGTGGTACCAGACGACCGCACCCCGTTGCCAAGTGGCCGTAATTCTCTGTCGAAACGTTATGAACGACAGGGGCGGGCCGTGTCGTAAGACACAGCCCGCCCCTCCCGCGCGACAACTGAAACCGTGTTACTTGAGCCGTGCCATCAGCGCGTGCTCGACGAGCGTGATGAGCGCGCTCTTGGCGTCCGCGCGGTGGCGGGCGTCGGTGGTGATGATCGGAGCACCGGGGCCGATCTGCAGGGCCTCGCGGACTTCCTCCGGCGTGTAGGGCTGGTGCCCCTCGAAGCCGTTGAGGGCCACGACGAACGGCAGGCCGCTGTTCTCGAAGTAGTCGACCGCCGGGAAGCAGTCGGCGAGGCGGCGCGTGTCCACGAGCACGATCGCGCCGATGGCGCCGCGGACGAGGTCGTCCCACATGAACCAGAAGCGGTCCTGGCCCGGGGTACCGAAGAGGTACAGGATCAGGTCCTGGTCGAGCGTGATGCGGCCGAAGTCCATGGCGACCGTGGTGGTCGTCTTGTCACCGGTGTGGGTGAGGTCGTCGATCCCGGCCGAGGCACTGGTCATCACGGCTTCGGTGCGCAGCGGGTTGATCTCCGACACGGCTCCGACGAACGTGGTCTTGCCCACGCCGAACCCGCCCGCCACCACGATCTTCGCGGAGGTGGTGGAGCGAGCAGGAGCCGCTCCGCTAGATGTTCCGAAGGCCACTGAGCACCCTTTCGAGCAGCGTTACATCCGGCGTGCCGCCGGCCTCTCCATTGCCCGGCTGGTGGATGGCCACCATTCCGGCCTCCGCCAGGTCGGCGACGAGGATCCGGGCGACACCGAGCGGCATCGACAGCAGTGCGGAGACCTCGGCGACCGACTTGACCTCGCGGCACAGGGTGCAGATGCGCTGGTGCTCGGGGAGCAGGCCGGACAGGTGCATCGGATCGGCGGTGGTGCTGACCAGCGCCTCGATGGCGAGCTGGTAGCGGGGCCGGGTCCGGCCGCCGGTCATCGCGTACGGACGCACCAGCGGCTGATCGCCTTCCGAGTACGAGTCTCCGTACGAATCGGAGTAGGCGGGGGGCGGGGTCATTGATCCTCCGGGCTGGACAGCAGTGGTCAGCGTGCCGTCTTACGGGGCGGCCGGTGGGGGGACGGGATGACGGCCTGGCGGGAGTACTGGATTCCGGGGCGGGGCCCCGATCTCCCGGCCGGTAGTACCGTCCGGCCGGGAGAGTGGGAAGTCAGCCGAGCAGACTTCCCTGCAGTTCGGCGCGCAGGTCCGGGGTGAGGACACTGCCCGCGCGATCCACCAGAAGAGCCATCTCGTAGCCCACGAGGCCGATGTCGCACTCGGGGTGCGCCAGTACGGCCAACGAGGATCCGTCCGAGACGGACATGAGGAAGAGGAATCCCCGGTCCATCTCGACCACGGTCTGGTTGACGGCGCCACCCTCGAAGATACGGGAGGCACCGGCGGTCAGCGAGGTCAGTCCGGAGGCCACGGCCGCCAGCTGATCGGCGCGGTCGCGGGGGAATCCTTCGGACATCGCCAGAAGGAGGCCGTCGGCGGAGACCACCACCGTGTGGGACACCCCGGGGGTGTTGTCCACGAAGTTGGTGATCAACCAGTTCAGGTTCTGTGCCGCCTGGCTCATCGAACTCAACTAACGCTCCTGCTGGTAAGTGGGGTCGATGTGGTAACTGCCGGTCGCCGGTCCGTTGTTGCCGGCCTGACGGCCCTGCTGGATACCGCGTCGGAGGTTGGTCAGACGGCCACGGACGTCGTCCGGCGCCCGCGAGACCTGCGGACCCGACTGCGCCTCGGCCTGCTGCTGCGCAGTGCCGGCCACGAGGTTCGCCCGCGGGACCCGGCGGGGCAGCCCCGAGGTCGTGATGCCGCCGGCGGCGGGCTGGCGCACGCGCTCGGCCTGCCGCATCAGCTCGTCGTTCGGCGAGGACTTCCAGCTGACGGTCGGCATGGCGCCGGTCGCCGTGCCGGCGGGCTCGGCCGCCTGCTCCTGGCCGCGCTGCGGCAGCGGCTGCTGCGGCGCCGGGGCCGCCGGAGCGGACTGCTGGCCCTGCTGGGGGATCGCCGTGGCCGGTCCCTGCGCGGGGGGCTGCTGCCCCTCCTCGCGGAACCAGTTCGACTCCAGGGTGTCGAAGATCGGGCTGCGGGCCTCGCCGGGGCTCTGGGCCGGGGGCAGCGCCTCCGGCCGGTGGGCCTGCGGCAGCCGCGGGGTCTCGGGACGCGCGGGCGGTACGGGTGCGTACCCGTTGCCGGCCTGCGGGGCCTGGGCCTGGGGCTGCTGCGGGGCGTAGCCGCCGACACCGGGGCCGCCGGGACGCTGGGGCTGGTAGCCCGGGCGCTCGAACTGTCCGGTGGTGGACGGGTCCACGGGGCCCCGCACGTCCGGACGCTCGAACTGTCCGGTCGTACTGGCGACGCCGTCCGCCTGGGGCATCGGGGCGTTGAAGTCCGGGCGGGCGAACTCGGCCGTCGAGCCGGGGCCCGAGAGCTCGTCGTGACCGCGCGCCTGGTCGCTGCCCCAACTGGTGGTCTGCGGCCCGGGGAGCTCCGCACGGGGAGCGCCACCGCGCGGCGGCAGCTGCGGCCGGGGGCCGTTCTGGGCCGGCGCCGCGGGAGCGGCCGGCTGCTGGGGCTGCTGCTGCTGCGACTGCTGCGGCTGTTGCTGCTGGGGCCGCTCGAAGGCGTTGCCCTGCGGGTATCCGGTCGGACCGGAAGCCGGACGGGCCTGCGGGCCACCACCGAATCCGGGACTGGGGACCGGACCGCGGGCCGGCAGCGGCGCACCGGCACCGAAGGCACCCTGGCCCTGGCCCGCGGTGGTCGGACCCTGCTGCGGACGGCCACCGGGACCACCCTGCTGCGGGCGACCGCCCTGCGGACGCTGGCCGGCGCCGTCGCGGCCCGGCAGAGCGGCGCGCTGGCCGCCACCGGCGACCTGGCCGCGCTGCGGACCCGAGCCCACGGACGGACGTGCGGCCGCGCCGCCCACGGCACCCTGCGCACCGGGAGCGCCACCGGGGCCGCCCTGGCCCGGCATCGGAGCCGGCTTCTTGCCGCCCTGGGCGACGTCCACCGGCAGCATGACGAGGGCCGTCGTACCGCCCGAGTCGGAGGGGCGCAGCTGGATGCGGATGCCGTGTCGCAGGGACAGGCGGCCGACCACGAACAGACCCATGCGTCGGGAGACGGAGACGTCCACGGTCGGCGGCGACGCGAGTCGCTCGTTGATCGCGGCGAGGTCCTCGGGGGAGAGGCCGATACCGGTGTCGTGGATCTCGACGAGCACGCGGCCGTCGGGCAGCGCGTGGCCGGTGACCTTGACCTTGGTCTGCGGGGAGGAGAACGACGTGGCGTTCTCCAGCAGCTCGGCGAGGACGTGCACGAGGTCGTTGACCACGCGGCCGGCGACGTCGGTGCCGGGCACCGAGGCCAGCTCGACGCGCTCGTACTGCTCCACCTCGGAGGCGGCGGCACGGAGCACGTCGACCAGCGGGACGGGGCGGGTCCACCGGCGGCCCGGCTCCTCGCCCGCGAGGACGAGGAGGTTTTCGCCGTTACGGCGCATGCGGGTCGCGAGGTGGTCGAGCTTGAAGAGCGAGGAGAGCTGGTCCGGGTCGGCCTCGCGCGACTCCAGTTCGGAGATGAGCGAGAGCTGACGCTGGATGAGGCCCTGGGAGCGGCGCGAGAGGTTGGTGAACATCGCGTTGACGTTGCCTCGCAGGAGGGCCTGCTCGGCGGCGAGGCGGACGGCCTCGCGGTGCACGTCGTCGAAGGCCGCGGCCACCTGGCCGATCTCGTCGCGGGTGTGCACGCCGACCGACTCCACGGACGTGTCCACGTCCTGCGGGTCGGACTCGGACAGCTGCTTGACGAGCTCGGGCAGTCGGTCCTGGGCGACGCGCGTCGCGGTGTCCTGCAGGCGGCGCAGCGAGCGGATCATCGAGCGGGCCATGACGAAGGCGCCGACGAGGGAGACACCGAGGACGAGGAGGATCAGGGCACCGTTGATGATGGCGTCCTGCTGGGCCTCGTTCTTCAGCTCACGGGCCTTCTGCTCCATCTCCTCGAGCAGGGTCAGCTCGATGACCTTCATGGCCTGGAGCTTGGTGCCGTCGGCGTCGTACCAGTCGAGCCAGGAGCGGTTCTTCTCCCGGAGGAACGCGTCCTGGCTGGCCAGGACACGGCGGGAGTAGCCGTCGGCGGTCGAGATCTCGGAGTTGCTGTCGCCCAGACCGGCGAGGAGCTCCTCGGTCCGGCCCTGGTAGACGAGTCCGAAGGTCGTCTTCGCCTGCTGCTCGCCCTTCTGGGCGGAGAGGGCGTAGAGCCGGTCGTTCTCCTTCAGCTCGCCCTGGCGCTCGTTGGTGTCGGGGAGCGAGGCGGCGATGATCGCGCGCTGGATGGAGGCGTACTCCTTGGCGGCGGAGAACGCGGCCAGGGCACGGGTACGCTTGATCATCTCCGGGTTGGACGTGGCCTGCGCCATGTCCTGGGAGAGCGAGAGCAGCGAGACGATGACCGCGTTGTACTCACTGACGGTCTGCTGGGCGCCGTTGATGTAGGCGCGGCTGCGGATCGTCTCGATGTTGGTGAGCTGGCGACCGATCTGCAGGACGTTGTTGCGGATCGACCTGAGCGTGTCGTCCTTCTCGCCCGTGCTGTCGACCTTGTCGGTCGCCGCGGCGAAGGCCTTGGCGGCGGTGTCGGTCTGCTGCCGGACCACGTCGACACTGCTGGTGGTCTTGCCCTTGGAGAGGGACAGCGGACCCGCGGAGAGGTCGCGCTCCTCCTGGAGCATGGCGGCCAGGTTGGTGGCCTGTCGCGTCATCGTCGTCAGCAGCTGCATGTGCTCCAGCTGTGCGATGTCGTTGAGCGAGTCGTTGATACGGAAACCACCGAGCGTGGTGGCGGCGACGACCGGCAGGGTCAGCAGCGACACGAGTCGCGTGCTGATGCGCCAGTTCTGCATGGCGAGGCGTGAACCGGGCCCGTTGGGGGCCTTCGGTATCGCCTCGTCCTGCTCAGCCGGTCCGGCAGGCGCGAGGGGTCCGGCTTTCGCCTTGACCCTGGCCTTCACGGACTTCCCACGGCCCTTCGCCTTCACCGCGGCGGAGGTGTCGGGGCCTGCGCCTTCGACAGCCGGCCCGCGGTTCTGGGCGTGCTGGGGCGAGGAGCCACGGTCGGTCCCGCCGCGCGGCTCCTGCTCCGCCGCAGCGCTGCCATCCCTCTTGAATCGTCCCTGCACTAGCGTCGCAACCTCTGGACCAGGCGTCCCGCCGGGCGACCGGTGGGACGGTGTCGAGTCGTGGGGCACTTGCCGCCCCATGGTGGTCGTCGGTGACCGGCGCGTCTTCCTCTCCTTGCCACCGCGCTCGGCGCGGTGTCGCGCCACCTGCGCGCCGGCTCATTCCCGCGGCGGTCCCGCGAATTCCAGCACAGTGGCGGATCTCCAACAAGGTGCGAGTGTCGGCCCGGAGAGTCGGTTACGTCTTGTGATGGATGGGCTACGCGATGTGCGACTGCATTCGGTAGAAATCGGACTTACGCCATCCAAACAACAGGGCTGCCAAGGTGTCCCAGTCGAGATGATCAGGAGCGGAATGCAGCATTCAGTGGCGCAATGTCCGTTTCGAGGGGTGGAATTGGCTGTCCGTTATGCCGGTAATGCCGGGTCAGGGGTGAGCAAACTCACACAGCCGTGGCCATTACTTCCTGGTTCGCCGGGGGATTCAGATGTTTAGCCTTGCCCCTTAAAGGGTTGGCGCCAGGGTTGGTGCATGCGACAGCCGACACTCATAGATCGAACCGAGGACCCCGAACTCAGATGAAGACGACGACGATGTTCCGCAACATAGCCAACCCCCGCCGCACGACCCTCGCGCACCTCAAGGACGCCGAGGACCTGCAGGCGGCACCGGCCACCCCGGAGCACGCCGTCGAGCTGCCGACGCAGACCGCGAACCCGCGCCGCACCGTCCTGATGAACGTGCCGGTCGCCGCCGCCGCGGAGTAGCCACCCCGCAAAGGAACGTGAAGCGCCGCTGCCCGCCGCGTTAGCCTGGGGTCCGCAGACTCCAGCCAGCGGAAATACAGAGGGGCAGACGCAACCGGTGCGCATCGCCAGGTTCTCGATCGACGGCAACGTCGCGTTCGGCGCGGTCGAGGGCGACGGCGCCCCCGGCGACGACTCCACGCTCGTGCTCGACATCATCAAGGGCATCCCCTTCGCGGACTTCGAGCTCTCGGGCACGAAGGTCCCGATGAGCAAGGTCCGGCTGCTGCCGCCCGTGCTCCCGAACAAGGTCGTGGCCATCGGCCGCAACTACGCGGAGCACGCGGCGGAGCTCGGCAACGCCATCTTTGACGATCAAGGCCGTCCCGACGCCCCGATCACCTTCTTCAAGCCCTCCACCTCGGTGGTCGGCCCGGGTGACCCGATCACCTACCCCTCCTTCTCCCAGGACCTCCACCACGAGGCGGAGCTCGCCGTGGTCATCGGCCGCATGTGCCGCGAGGTCCCGAAGGAGCGCGTCAAGGACGTCATCCTCGGCTACACCTGCGCCAACGACGTCACCGCGCGCGACGTCCAGCAGCGGGAGAAGCAGTGGGCCCGGGCCAAGGGCTTCGACAGTGCCTGCCCCCTCGGCCCCTGGATCGAGACCGACCTGGACCCGAGCGACCTGACCATCCAGTGCACGGTCAACGGCGAACAGCGCCAGCTCGGCCGTACCAGTGACATGGTCCGCTCCATCGAGGACCTGATCGTCCACATCTCCGAGGCCATGACGCTGCTGCCCGGCGACGTCATCCTCACGGGGACCCCGGCCGGAGTCGGCCCCCTCAACGTCGGCGACGAGGTCGCCGTCACCATCGAAGGCATCGGCACTCTCACCAACAAGGTGATCAAGCGTGGTTAACGGACCTGTCCGCGTACGTTTCTGTCCCTCCCCGACCGGCAACCCCCACGTGGGCCTGGTCCGGACCGCACTCTTCAACTGGGCGTTCGCCCGCCACCACGGCGGTACGTTCGTCTTCCGCATCGAGGACACCGACGCGGCCCGTGACTCCGAGGAGTCCTACGACCAGCTGCTCGACTCGCTGCGCTGGCTCGGCTTCACCTGGGACGAGGGCCCCGAGGTCGGCGGCCCGCACGCCCCGTACCGCCAGTCCGAGCGCATGGACATCTACGCGGACGTCGCGAAGAAGCTGCTCGACGGCGGCTACGCGTACCACTGCTACTGCTCCACCGAAGAGCTCGACGCCCGCCGCGCGGCCGCCCGCGTAGCCGGCAAGCCCTCCGGGTACGACGGCCACTGCCGCGAGCTCACCCCCGTGCAGGTCGAGGCGTACCAGGGCGAGCACCGCCCGGCGATCGTCCGCTTCCGGATGCCCGACGAGCCGATCACCTTCACCGACCTCGTCCGCGGCGAGCTGACCTTCACCCCGGACAACGTGCCGGACTTCGGCATCGTCCGGGCCAACGGCGCCCCGCTGTACACGCTGGTCAACCCGGTCGACGACGCGCTGATGGAGATCACGCACGTCCTGCGCGGTGAGGACCTGCTGTCCTCGACCCCGCGCCAGATCGCCCTCTACGCCGCACTGATCGAGCTGGGCGTCGCCAAGAGCACCCCCGCCTTCGGTCACCTGCCCTACGTGATGGGCGAGGGCAACAAGAAGCTCTCCAAGCGCGACCCCGAGGCTTCGCTCAACCTGTACCGCGAGCGCGGCTTCCTCCCCGAGGGCCTGCTGAACTACCTCTCGCTCCTCGGCTGGTCCTTCTCCAAGGACCAGGACGTCTTCTCGATCGAGGAGATGGTGTCGAAGTTCGACATCGACGGCGTGAACGCCAACCCGGCCCGCTTCGACCTCAAGAAGGCCGAGTCGATCAACGGCGACCACATCCGCCTGCTCGACCCGAAGGTCTTCGCGGACCGCTGCGCCCCGTGGCTGCGGGCCCCGCACGCCAACTGGGCCCCCGAGGACTTCGACGCCGAGGCCTGGGAGCGCATCGCGCCGTACGCGCAGACGCGCGTGGGCGTCCTGTCGGAGATCACGGCCAACGTCGACTTCCTGTTCCTCAAGGAGCCGGTCGAGGACCAGGCCTCGTGGGACAAGGCGATGAAGGGCGAGCCGGCCGCGCTGCTCACCACGGCGCGCGCGGGCCTGGAGTCGGCGGACTGGACCGACCCCGAGTCCCTCAAGCAGGCCGTCCTGACCGCCGGTGAGGCCCACGGCCTCAAGCTCGGCAAGGCTCAGGCCCCGGTCCGCGTGGCCGTGACCGGCCGCACGGTCGGCCTGCCGCTCTTCGAGTCGCTGGAGATCCTGGGCAAGGAGCGCTCGCTGGCCCGCATCGACGCGGCCCTGGCCAAGCTCTCCGCCTAGGCCCTCTCGTCAAAGTCCCGTCGGGCCCCCGACGCCGCTTTGACGACAGGACCTCACCCGCAGCAGCACCCGTCCGTCCCGCAGGGGGCGGCGGCCGGACCCCCGGCCGCCGCCCCCTGCGGCGTCCCGCCCACGATCCGGAAGGCCCCGCATGCCCCTCGCCGCTCCCGACTTCGACCGGCACTTCACGCCGGGCCACGCCTTCCGTGACGAGGAGGGAGACCTCGGAACCCTTTCGGTGGCGGACGGGGGCGAGCTGTGGCTGCCGACCGGCCGGCTGGTGGCCTGCGATCCCATGGCCTACCTGGGGCTGGACACCACGCCGGCGTTCCACGTCGAGGTGGCGCCGGGTCACTACCGGCTGGAAGCCGCCCTCGTCACCTGGTCCCCGGCCGACGGGCCGCCGCCGCAGGGGTCCCCCCGCCCGGATCTCGCCGCCCTGCGGCTGGTGGTCACGCAGGAGCCGACGGCCTCCTGGGAGCTCGCGCTCAGCGGCGAGCAGCGCCTGGACGACCTGGGGCCGGGCGAGCTCTACGGCTACGGCGTGGACGCCGGCGTGGGGGCCTTCCACGACGCGTCCGCCGGGCGGGACTTCGCCGACCGCGAGGCCACCCGGGAGCTGCTGCGCGCCCCGTTCCTCGCGGACGGGTACCGGCACCCCGGCCCCTACGTGCTCACCGGCCCCGGGGGCCATCAAGTGGCGGTCTTCCAGTCCGGCTGGGGCGACGGGGCGTACCCGACCTGGGTGGGGCGGGACGCGGCCGGCCGGGTCACCTGCTTCCTGACGGACTTCTTCGTCGTGCCCCCACGGGAGGGCGCTTCGGCATAGGCTCGGGCACATGCCGATCCGCGCCGTGCTGTGGGACATCGACGACACCCTCTTCGACTACACGGGGGCCGATGCCGTCGGGCTGGCGCGACAGGTGGAAGCCACGGGCCTGGCGGGCCGGTACGGGACCCCCGCGCAGGCGCTCGCGCTGTGGCGGGAGATCACCGACCGGCACTGGGCGCGCTTCGCGGCCGGCGAGGGAACCTTCCAGGGGCAGCGGCAGGAGCGGGTACGGGAGTTCCTGGAGGAGCCCGGGATGACCGCGGACGAGGCCGACGCCTGGTTCGACCAGTACGTGGAGCACTACAAGGCCGCCTGGACCGTCTTCCCCGACGTGGTGCCCGCCCTCGACGCCCTCGCGGCCGACTACCGCCACGGGGTGCTCTCCAACTCCTCCACCGCCAACCAGGACCCGAAGCTGCGCGACCTCGGGCTGCGCGACCGCTTCGAGGTGCTGGTCTGTGCCGTCGAACTCGGGGTCAGCAAGCCCGAGGCGGGGGCTTTCCTGGCCGCGTGCGAGGCGCTCGGGCTGCCGCCCGGCGAGGTGGCGTACGTGGGGGACCAGCCGGAGATCGACGCACGCGGAGCTCGTGACGCCGGATTGACGGCCGTCTGGATCGACCGCGACGGCGGTCGGGGCCCCGGGCCCGAGGGCGCGCACCGCATCGAGGGCCTTGACCAGCTCCCTCAGCTGTTGGCGCGGGATACCCGTTTTGGAGCACGGTCAGGCATCCGGTAATGTTCTTTCTGCGCCGCCGGAGCGGGCCGAAAGGCCGGACGGAGGCGCCACCCGAAGAAAAGCCCCGGTAAGGGGTTGACTTTTGGTGGGGTATAGTGTAATTGGCAACACGAGGGTTTCTGGTTCCCTTATTCTAGGTTCGAGTCCTGGTACCCCAGCGCAGTGCAGCAGTAACGCAGTGCTTTGCCCCCGTTGTGTAGCGGCCTAGCACGCCGCCCTCTCAAGGCGGTAGCGCCGGTTCGAATCCGGTCGGGGGTACAGATCCTTCCCGCGAGATCTCCAGGGTCGCACCCGGACGTCTTGATGCAGGATCGCTAGGGCCCCCGTTGTGTAGCGGCCTAGCACGCCGCCCTCTCAAGGCGGTAGCGCCGGTTCGAATCCGGTCGGGGGTACTGTTGGTCTGGTCTAGACCACTTTGGGCTATAGTGTAATTGGCAACACGAGGGTTTCTGGTTCCCTTATTCTAGGTTCGAGTCCTGGTAGCCCAGCGCAGTAAAAGCAGCACCAGCTAGCCCCCGTTGTGTAGCGGCCTAGCACGCCGCCCTCTCAAGGCGGTAGCGCCGGTTCGAATCCGGTCGGGGGTACGCATCGAAGAGGCCCTCCGCGTTCATCGCGGAGGGCCTCTTTCGCGTTGTACCGGCGCGCAGGTAAGTGCGGGCCCGGAGGCGCGTGTTTGGACGTGTGCGGCGTCGTACGCGCCCCCGGACCCGGAAGATGGGCGGGGGAGTGGCCCTGCGGCCGGGGAGGGGCTCAGCCGGAGCGGCGCAGGGCCTCCGAGAGTCGTGCGGCCGCGTCGATGACGGCCTGGGCGTGCATCCGACCCGGGTGGCGGGTCAGCCGCTCGATCGGTCCGGAGACCGATACGGAAGCCACCACGCGGTTCGACGGCCCGCGCACCGGCGCCGAGACGGAAGCCACACCGGGCTCCCGCTCGCCGATCGACTGCGCCCAGCCGCGACGCCGTACGCCCGAGAGCGCCGTCGCCGTGAAGCGCGCGCCCTGAAGACCGCGGTGGAGCCGCTCGGGCTCTTCCCAGGCCATCAGGATCTGCGCGGCCGAACCGGCCTTCATCGGAAGCGTCGAGCCCACCGGGACGGTGTCCCGAAGACCCGACAGCCGCTCCGCGGCCGCCACGCAGATGCGCATGTCTCCCTGACGGCGGTAGAGCTGCGCGCTCTCGCCCGTCACGTCACGGAGGTGGGTGAGTACCGGTCCCGCCGTGGCCAGCAGACGGTCCTCGCCGGCCGCGGCGGCGAGCTCCGCCAGCCGCGGTCCGAGGATGAACCGGCCCTGCATGTCCCTCGCCACCATCCGGTGGTGTTCCAGTGCCACGGCGAGGCGATGTGCCGTGGGTCGTGCGAGCCCTGTCGCCGCGACCAGCCCGGCGAGGGTGGCCGGACCGGACTCCAGTGCGCTCAATACCAGAGCTGCCTTGTCGAGAACGCCGACGCCGCTAGAGTTGTCCATGAAACGATATTCGCGTCTCACACTGTGAAACGCAAGTTCAATTTTTCCAAGAACCAGCGAGTCTGTATGTGCGGGTCCACGAACCACTGGGTCCGAGCCGTCGTCCGGGACGTGGGGTACGGGCGGCACGGCGCACGAGATCTCTATGAAGCGCCGGCACAACCGGCCGGCCGGAGGGAAAGCGATGGGTAGGACACTCGCGGAGAAGGTCTGGGACGACCATGTCGTCCGGCGCGCCGAAGGCGAGCCCGACCTCCTCTTCATCGATCTGCACCTGCTGCACGAGGTGACCAGCCCGCAGGCCTTCGAAGGACTGCGTCAGGCCGGCCGCAAGGTCCGACGCCTCGACCTCACCATCGCGACCGAGGACCACAACACCCCCACCCTCGACATCGACAAGCCGATCGCCGACCCGGTCTCGCGCGCCCAGCTGGAGACGCTGCGGGCGAACTGCGCCGAGTTCGGCGTGCGCCTGCACTCGTTGGGTGACGTCGAGCAGGGCGTCGTCCACGTCGTGGGACCGCAGCTGGGTCTGACCCAGCCCGGCACCACCGTGGTCTGCGGCGACTCGCACACCTCCACGCACGGCGCCTTCGGCGCGCTGGCCTTCGGCATCGGCACGAGCCAGGTCGAGCACGTGCTGGCCACCCAGACGCTGCCGCTGGCCCGCCCGAAGACGATGGCGATCACCGTCACCGGCGCACTGGCCGAGGGCGTCACCGCGAAGGACCTGATCCTGGCGATCATTGCCAAGATCGGCACCGGCGGCGGCCAGGGCTACATCCTGGAGTACCGCGGCGAGGCCATCGAGCAGCTGTCGATGGAAGCCCGCATGACCATCTGCAACATGTCGATCGAGGCCGGTGCCCGTGCGGGCATGATCGCCCCTGATCAGACCACCTTCGACTACCTGCAGGGCCGTGACCACGCCCCCACGGGCAAGGACTGGGACGCGGCGGTCGCGTACTGGAAGACCCTGCGCACGGACGACGACGCGGTCTTCGACGCGGAGGTCGTCATCGACGGCACCGCGCTGTCCCCCTTCGTCACCTGGGGCACCAACCCGGGCCAGGGCGCACCGCTGTCGGCGCACGTCCCCGACCCGGCTTCGTACGAGGACGCTTCGGAGCGCCTGGCTGCCGAAAAGGCCCTGGAGTACATGGGGTTGACCGCCGGACAGCCGCTGCGGGACATCAAGGTCGACACCGTCTTCGTAGGTTCCTGCACCAACGGCCGCATCGAGGACCTGCGCGCCGTCGCCGGCATCGTCGAGGGCCGCAAAGTCGCCGACGGCGTACGGATGCTGGTCGTCCCGGGCTCGGTCCGGGTCGCCCTGCAGGCCGTGGAAGAGGGCCTGGACAAGGTCTTCAAGGAGGCCGGCGCCGAGTGGCGGCACGCGGGCTGTTCGATGTGTCTGGGCATGAACCCCGACCAACTGGCGCCCGGTGAACGCTCCGCGTCCACCTCCAACCGCAACTTCGAGGGCCGGCAGGGCAAGGGCGGGCGCACCCACCTGGTCTCCCCGCAGGTGGCCGCCGCCACCGCGGTGCTGGGCCATCTGGCCTCGCCCGCCGACCTGTCCGCCGCCGACGCGACCGCCGGAGTCTGAACCATGGAAGCCTTCACCACCCACACCGGCCGGGCCGTCCCGCTGCGCCGCAGCAACGTCGACACCGACCAGATCATCCCGGCCCACTGGCTGAAGAAGATCACCCGCGACGGGTTCGAGGACGGGCTCTTCGAGGCCTGGCGCAAGGACCCCGAGTTCGTCACGAACCGCCCGGAGCGCGCCGGCGCGACCGTCCTGGTCGCCGGCCTCGACTTCGGTACGGGTTCCTCGCGCGAGCATGCCGTCTGGGCCCTGCAGAACTTCGGCTTCAAGACGGTCATCTCCTCCCGCTTCGCCGACATCTTCCGCGGGAACTCCCTGAAGAACGGTCTGCTGACCGTCGTCCTCCCGCAGGAGACCGTCGAGCGGCTGTGGGAGCTGACGGAGGCCGACCCGACCGCCGAGATCACGGTCGACCTGGTCGACCGCCAGGTGCGAGCGGAAGGCGTCGTCGCGGAGTTCGAACTCGACGACAACGCCCGCTGGCGTCTGCTGGAGGGCCTGGACGACATCTCGCTCACCCTTCAGAACGAAGCGGACATCGCCACGTACGAAAGCGCCCGACCCGCCTTCAAGCCGCGCACGATTCAGGCCTGATTCCTGCCTGATCAGCGCTTATTCGCCTTCGGGTGATCACATCGACAACACCGTGCCCCCCGCCCTCCGGCGGGGGGCACAGCCGTTTGTTGAGGCCCCGTGAGGCGACAACTCGCCCCAGATGGCACAATCTGTGCATGGAACGCGACAGTCAACTCGAGCTCTACGAACTCGTCGCGGACCGGCTGAAAGAAGCACACACACGGGTGCGCTCACTGCAAGTCCCGGAGGGCGTAAGGATGGCGCTGTCCCGGAAGCTGTTGGTCGTCACGGCCGCGGCGAAGCATGATCTCGCCGATGCGGCAAGGCGCCTGGACAGGTTGATGAAGGACCTCGACGAGGGTCGATTCCCTGAAGGCGACTGATGCGAAGGAACTCCGTAACGGCCTACAGCGTTGCGGCACTAGGGTGATTAGCCCGTTTCGTGTTTGATTTGCGGTATATATCCGCCTAACGTGCGAAATAAGCTTGAACACATTCGTTCTGGCGAAGTCTCCGAAGGGGAAGACGTGAACAAGGCGCAGCTCGTAGAAGCGATTGCCGACAAGCTGGGCGGCCGCCAGCAGGCCGCGGACGCTGTCGACGCGGTACTGGACGCGATCGTCCGCGCTACCGTCGCGGGCGACCGGGTCTCGGTCACGGGCTTCGGCTCGTTCGAGAAGGTCGACCGTCCGGCCCGTTACGCCCGCAACCCGCAGACGGGTGAGCGCGTCCGGGTCAAGAAGACCTCTGTGCCCCGCTTCCGTGCCGGCCAGGGCTTCAAAGACCTGGTCAGCGGCACCAAGAAGCTCCCCAAGGGTGGCGAGGTGTCGGTGAAGAAGGCGCCCAAGGGCAGCCTCACGGGTGGTGCCTCCGCGACGGTCAAGAAGGCCGCGGCGAAGAAGGCCACCACCGCCAAGAAGGCCGCGGCAAAGACCACGGTCGCAAAGAAGGTCGTGGCCAAGAAGGCCACGGCGACCGCCAAGAAGGCGGCGGTGAAGAGCACCGCCACGGCCAAGAAGGCCACCGCGGCCGCCAAGAAGACCACCGCCGCGGCCAAGAAGACCACCGCCGCCGCGAAGAAGACCACCGCCGCGGCCAAGAAGACCGCGCCGGCGGCCAAGAAGGTCACCGCAGCGACGAAGGCGCCCGCCAAGAAGACGGCGACGCGCAAGGCCACCGCGAAGAAGACCACCGCCCGCAAGAAGTAGGGGCACGCGTCACACAGGCCGGGCCGGCTTTCCCCGTGCGGGGGAGCCGGCCCGCGGTGCGTCCGCCGCACCGGCGACCGGTCAAGGTCGCGGGCGGCCGTCCCTTCAGAACGTCTGCAGCGTCACGAGGGTGATCCGCAGGCTCGCACCCGCGCCGTCCGTCTCGATCCGGACCCGCTGCCCGGGCCGCAGCAGCCGCAGGCCGCCCGCGTCGAAGGCCGGGGCCTCGAAGGGCACCGGAGTGCCGTCGTCCAGCAGCACGCTGCCGCTGCGGGTCTGGGAGTCGTACGCGTACGCGGTCGCCTGCATACGGGCACTGTATCGGGCGGTGTGGCGCCCCACGCCGAGGGTGAGAGCGGTGCGCAGATCGGCCGCGGTGTCCACGTCCCGGCGCACGCTGTCGACGTCCGCCAGGGCGATTTCCACCGCCCCCGAGGCAGAATGCCTGGCCCGTGAAGGCCCACCGAAGGAAGGGGTCAATTCCACGTCCGGCGCGGCAGAAAGCAGGGTCGTCCCGATTCCGGACGCATCCGCCAGAAATGCCCGCGGAAATACCGAAGCGTTTTCGAGCACGCGTTGCAATTCCCGGGGTCGCAGCGCCGGCAGATCGGCGTTCAGCGCGGCCAACGCGGCACCCGGCCGCCCCGACCGCACCGTCCGCGCCCCGTGGTGCAGGGCCGCGTTGAGCCCGGCCGCCGGGGCGTCCGGGACGATCCGCGCCCCGAGCCGCGCCAGTTCCGCACCGGCCGCGGCATCGTCCGTGACGACCACCACATCCGCGACCGCCGTGCAGGCCAGGGCCCCCTCGACGGTGTCCTGGGCGAAGGCCAGGGCGAGGCCCGGACGAGAGGCGCCCACCGCCCGGGCGAGACGGCTCTTCGCCACCGCCAGGGGCTTGAGCGGGACCACCAGGCTCCAGACGGCGTTCGTGACGGACCCCTTCCCTCCGGTGCGCTCCGGCACGTACTTCGGCCATGGTCAGGTCATGGCCGGGTCATGTGTCGGCCCATTGTCGCCTCCGCCCGGGCAACCCGGGAGTCCGGCGGGGTGAGCGGGGCGTACGGTGTTCTCGACAGAGACCGGGCGTGGGGTGACACTTGTCCGGCCGACGAGGTGCCCAAGCCGCGCACCGGTCCTAGAGGAAGGTGTCCGAGTGTCCCGCCGCAGAATCGGCTTCTGGTACCGCCTGGCGGCGGTCATCGCAAAACCGCCGCTGGTAGTGCTCTTCAAGCGGGACTGGCGGGGAATCGAGCACATTCCGGCCGAGGGCGGTTTTATCACTGCCGTCAATCACAACTCGTATCTGGACCCGCTCTCGTACGCGCACTTCCAGTACAACACCGGCCGGGTGCCCCGATTGCTCGCCAAGGCCGCCCTCTTCAAGGTCCCCGTGGTCGGGTCCATCCTGCGCGGCAGCGGACAGATCCCCGTCTACCGGGAGTCCACCAACGCCCTGGACGCGTTCCGGGCCGCAGTGGACGCCATCGAGCGGGGCGAATGCGTGGCCTTCTACCCGGAGGGCACCCTCACCCGCGACCCCGACATGTGGCCGATGGCCGGCAAGACCGGCGCCGCCCGCGTGGCGCTGATCACCAGGGCGCCGGTCATCCCGGTGGCCCAGTGGGGCGCGAACCTCGCGATGCCGCCCTACGCCAAGGAGAACAAGGTCCGGCTCTTCCCGCGCAAGACCCTCCAGGTGCTCGCCGGACCGCCGGTGGACCTCTCCGCCTTCTACGACCGGGAACCCACCCCGGAGGTCCTCCGGGAGGTCACCGAGGTCATCATGGCGGCCATCACCGCGTTGCTGGAGGAGGTGCGCGGCGAGACCGCGCCCGAGCAGCCGTACGACCATCGCAACGCCAGGGCGGAACAGCGGCGCAAGGCCGCAGGGGAGGGCAAGAAGTGACACGTCCCGTGAAGGCGACCGTCTTCGGAACAGGCTCCTGGGGCACGGCCTTCGCCATCGTGCTCGCCGACGCCGGCTGCGAGGTGACCCTGTGGGGCCGCCGCCAGCAGGTGGTCGACGCCATCAACACCGGCCGGACCAACCCGGACTACTTCCCCGGCGTCGAACTCCCCGCGAACCTCCGGGCCACCACCGACCCGGCCGAGGCCGCGGCCGGCGCGGACTTCACCGTCCTCGCCGTCCCGTCCCAGACCCTGCGCGAGAACCTCGCCGCGTGGGCGCCCCTACTGGCCCCCGACACCGTGCTCGTCTCGCTGATGAAGGGCATCGAACTCGGCACCGCCAAGCGGATGAGCGAGGTCATCGAGGAGGTGGCCAAGGTCCCCGCAGAGCGCATCGCCGTGGTCACCGGCCCCAACCTGGCCGCCGAGATCGCCGCCCGCCAGCCCGCCGCCTCCGTCGTCGCCTGCGTGGACGAGGGCGTGGCCCAGCGCCTCCAGGCCGCCTGCCACACCGCGTACTTCCGCCCGTACACGAGCACCGACGTCACCGGCTGCGAGCTCGGCGGCGCAGTCAAGAACGTCATCGGCCTCGCCGTCGGCATCGCGGACGGCATGGGCCTGGGCGACAACACCAAGGGCTCGCTCATCACCCGCGGACTCGCCGAAGCCACCCGCCTCGGCGTGGCGATGGGGGCCGACCCGCTCACCTTCTCCGGCCTCGCGGGCCTCGGCGACCTGGTCGCCACCTGCTCCTCGCCGCTCTCCCGGAACCACACCTTCGGTACCAACCTCGGCCGCGGGATGACCCTGGAGGAGACCATCGCGGTCACCAAGCAGACCGCCGAGGGCGTCAAGTCCTGCCAGTCGGTGGCGGATCTGGCGCGCCGCCACGGGGTGGACATGCCGATCACCGACACGGTGGTGGACATCGTCCACCACGGCAAGCCGACCCTGGTTGCGCTCAAGGACCTGATGGGCCGCAGCGCCAAACCGGAACGTCGCTAACTCCTTTCCGGACGCATGAGCGGGTACTCTCGTGGCGATATGAGCAGCGAGAACCTCCCCCAGACCCCTGAGCAGCAGGGCCGCAAGCCCCGCGTGGCCGTCGTGTTCGGCGGCCGCAGCTCGGAACACGCCATCTCGGTCGTCACGGCGGGCGCCGTGCTGCGCTCCATCGACCGCTCCAAGTACGAGGTGCTGCCCATCGGCATCACCACGGACGGCCGATGGGCGCTGACCGCCGACGAGCCCGCGCGGATGGCCATCGCAGACCGCAGGCTCCCGAGCGTCGAGGAGCTCGCCGAGTCCGAGGACGGCGCCGTCGTGCTCTCGGTCGACCCGGCCAGCCGCCAGGTCGTCTACACCGAGCCCGGCGCCGTTCCGAAGGCACTGGGCGAGGTCGACGTCGTCTTCCCCGTGCTGCACGGCCCCTACGGCGAGGACGGCACCCTCCAGGGCCTCCTGGAGCTCTCCGGCATCCCGTACGTCGGCTCCGGCGTCCTCGCCTCGGCCGTCGGCCAGGACAAGGACTACATGAAGCGGGTGTTCACCTCCTTCGGGCTGAGCGTCGGCCCGTACGTGACCATCCGCCCCCGCGAGTGGGAAGCCGACCGGGACGCCGCCACGGGCAAGATCTTGGACTTCGCCGCCGAGCACGGCTGGCCGCTGTTCATCAAGCCCGCCCGGGCCGGCTCCTCCATCGGCATCACCAAGGTCGACGACCCCTCCGGTCTGGACGCCGCGGTCAAGGAGGCCCGGCGCCACGACCCGAAGATCATCGTGGAGGCGCTGCTGCGCGGCCGCGAGATCGAGTGCGGGGTCCTGGAGTTCGAGGACGGGCCGCGCGCGAGCGTCCCCGCCGAGATCCCGCCGGTGTCCAGCCACGACTTCTACGACTTCGAGGCGAAGTACATCGACTCCGCCTCCGGGATCGTGCCCGCCCCGCTCACCCCGGAGCAGACCGCCGAGGTGCAGCGGCTCGCGATCGAGGCCTTCGAGGCCGCGTCCTGCGAGGGCCTGGTGCGCGCCGACTTCTTCCTCACCGAGGACGGCGAGTTCGTCATCAACGAGATCAACACGATGCCGGGCTTCACGCCGATCTCCATGTACCCGTTGATGTGGCAGAAGACGGGCATCGAGTACCCGGAGCTGGTGGACAGGTTGATCCAGGCGGCCCTGCGCCGCTCCACCGGCCTGCGCTGACCGTCGTCCGAAAAGCCGACCGCCCGCCGACCGCCTTCGAAGGCGGTCGGCGGGCGGCGGTGTGCTCGGTGCCCGGTGGGCGGAGCGCGGTACTCAGTAGGAGGAGATGCCCTCGGGCACGGTCGCGGTGATCGCCGTGGACAGGCCGACCAGCATGCCCGCATCCGTGGCATGCTCCTTGTCGACCTGGACCTCGGTGTAGGCCAGCCGCATCCCGGTGGTGAACCGGAACCCGCCGCCGGAACCGTCGTCGAGCTTTTCCAGCAGCCAGGCCACTCCGTTCACGTGGACGCCCTCCTGCTTCGGATCGAGCATCGTGCGGGGTTTGGGGATACCGCACCGCAGTACGATCGCCGAACCGCCCCACGCGGCGGTCAGATCGGACTCCGGTTCGGTTCTGGTCCGCGCCAGGCCGGCCACCGTCTCCGGGAGCTTCTCGTGCAGTGCCGCACAGAGTCCCGCGACGGCGGCGGGCGGCGTCGGCGGTGGGTCCACCCGGGCTTCGTCGGATCCGCCCGGGGAGCACGCCGCGGCGGCCAGGACGGCCATCGAGGCGGGCACGGCGGACAGGGCGCGGACACGCAGGGGCCGGCGGTGGAGGGACATCACCGGCCTAGAGTAGACGGGGGCTACAGATGGACCACCGGGCAGGTCAAGGTGCGGGTGATCCCCTCCACCTGCTGGACCTTGGCGACCACCATGCGGCCGAGGTCGTCCACGGTGTCGGCCTGGGCGCGCACGATCACGTCGTACGGGCCCGTCACGTCTTCGGCCTGGATCACTCCCGGGATCTGGCCGATGGACTCGGCGACGAACGACGCCTTGCCCACTTCGGTCTGGATAAGGATGTACGCCTGTACCACGGAACCTCCAGGGCGGCCACGAGGATCATTTCCCCTAACCTTCGGGTGGGCCCCACACGATTGAACGGGCCGGGGGAAGAAGGGACGCCACGGTACCGCGTCGCCGTGCGCTGCGGGGAGACCCGCGGGCCCGGCGCCACGCACAGCGGGGCGTACGGAGAGCAGAAGTTGACGTATCTGTTGACGGTACCCAGAGCTGAGACGGCTCGCGACCGCAAGCGGACTGGGCAAGAAGGGGCACAGCGATGAAGGGCACTGTCGGCGAGCTGGGGGAGTTCGGGCTGATCAGGGAGCTCACCTCACGGCTCACCACCACCCCGGCGGTCCGGCTCGGACCGGGCGACGACGCCGCGGTGGTGTCCGCCCCCGACCGGCGGGTCGTGGCGAGCACCGACATCCTGCTGGAGGGCCGGCACTTCCGGCGCGACTGGTCCACGGCCTACGACGTCGGCCGCAAGGCCGCCGCGCAGAACCTCGCCGACATCGCCGCCATGGGCGCGGTGCCGACCGCGCTGCTGCTTGGCCTCGTCGTCCCCGCCGAACTGCCGGTCACCTGGCCCACCGAGCTGATGGACGGCATCCGCGACGAGTGCCAGGTCGCCGGCGCGGCCGTGGTCGGCGGGGACGTCGTCCGCGGCGACGTCATCACCGTCGCCATCACCGCCCTCGGCGACCTGCGCAACCACGAGCCCGTCCTGCGCTCCGGCGCCCAGCCCGGCGACGTCGTCGCCGTCACCGGCTGGCTCGGCTGGTCCGCGGCCGGCTTCGCCGTGCTCTCGCGCGGCTTCCGCTCCCCGCGGGCCTTCGTCGAGGCGCACCGACGCCCCGAGCCGCCGTACCACGCGGGCCCCGCGGCCGCCGGACTCGGCGCCACCGCCATGACCGACGTCAGCGACGGCCTGATCGCCGACCTCGGGCACATCGCCGAAGCCAGCAAGGTACGGATCGACCTGCGCTCGGCGGCCGTCGACATCCCGACCCAGATGCACGACATCGGACAGGCCGTCGGCGTGGACCCGCTGCAGTGGGTGCTCACCGGGGGAGAGGACCACGCGATCGTGGCGACCTTCCCGCCCGACGTGAAGCTCCCCGCCCGCTGGAAGGTCATCGGCGAGGTGCTCAACCGCTCCGCGCTGCCCCAGGTGACCGTCGACGGCGCGCCCTGGACCAGCACCGGCGGCTGGGACCACTTCGGGGCCGACCCGGCCGCCCAGGACGGCGCGCTGTGAGCACCGCCCCGCCGCTGTGCCTGACCGTCGCCGGATCCGACTCCGGCGGCGGCGCCGGCATCCAGGCCGACCTGAAGACCATGCTGGCGCTCGGGGTGCACGGCATGAGCGTGGTGACCGCCGTGACGGCGCAGAACTCGCTCGGGGTACGCGGGGTCTGGGAACTGCCCGCCGAGGCCGTCACGGCCCAGTACCGGGCCGTCGCGGACGACATCGGGGTCCGGGCCGTGAAGACCGGGATGCTCTCCTCCGCCGTCCTGGTGGAAACGGTGGCCGCGCTGCTCGCGGACACCCGGGCCCCGGCCGTCGTGGACCCCGTCGGGGTCTCCAAGCACGGGGACGCACTGCTCGCCGCTTCGGCGCTGGCCGCCGTACGCAAGGAGCTGCTGCCGCGGGCCACGGTGGCCACCCCCAACCTGGACGAGGTGGCCCAGCTGACGGGTGTGGTGGTGGAGACCGAGGACGACATGCGGCGGGCCGCCGACGCGGTCCTCGGGCACGGGCCGCACTGGGCGCTGATCAAGGGCGGACACCTCGCGGCGCACGGCCACGAGGCGGTGGACCTGCTCACCGACGGCACCGAGGAGCGGTGGCTGCGCGCCCCGCGTCACGACAACCGGCACACCCACGGCACCGGCTGCACCCTCGCGAGCGCGATCGCGGCGGGCCTGGCGAAGGGACTGGCCGTCCCGGAGGCGGTCACGGCCGCCAAGGAGTACGTCACGGGCGCCATCGCCACCGGCTTCGCGCTCGGCGGGGGCATCGGCCCGGTGGATCACGCCTGGCAGTGGCGCTGAACCCGCTGCGACGGCCCGGCCGGGCCGCCGCAGCGGCCCCCGACCCGGCCCCCGGACAAGGCAAAAGGCCGGCTCACCAGAGGTGAACCGGCCTTTTTGGCAACCGGAAAGGGCTGCGCTACGACGGGAGGCGTCAGCGCGAGACCTTGCCGGCCTTGATGCACGAGGTGCAGGCGTTGAGGCGCTTCGGCGTCCCATTGACCACGGCACGGACGCGCTGGATGTTCGGGTTCCAGCGACGCGAGGTGCGGCGGTGCGAGTGGGAGATGTTGTTGCCGAAGCTCGGCCCCTTGGCGCAAACGTCGCAGTTGGCAGCCACAGGTCACTCCAAGACTTCAGATGCAATTACAGTGAAACCGGCGCACCGGATTCAGAGGTCTGAAGTGGTTTGCCGGGGGAATGGCCCGACTCTCGCCGGGCAACCGGAGCAGCATACAACGACTGCGTCCGTCCAAGAAAACTACCATGGCCGCCGCTGCCCCCGCCCCGCGGTCCCGAAGCACGGGCGGTCCTTCGTTACCCTGCGGTGAACCCTGGCCCGCACGAGGAGGAACGCCCGGTGCCGCACGAGCCGCAGCCGCAGTCCCCTGACGAGCTCGACGCCGAAGCGGTGCGCACCTGGAGCTCGCTGGCCCTGGCCGCCCTGGGCCGGGCCCGCGAGGACATCGACGCGATCAACGTCTACCCGGTCGCCGACGCCGACACCGGCACCAACCTCTACCTCACCGCCGAATCGGCCGACCGCGGCCTCGCCGAGGCCTTCCCCGAGGTGACCGACGGCACAGGGCGGACCTCCCTGGCCGAGGCCGTACGGGCCTGGGCGCACGGAGCCCTGGTGGGCGCCCGCGGGAACTCCGGGACGATCCTGGCGCAGCTGCTGCGCGGAGTGGCCGACGTACTCGGCGACGAGCCCGCCGAACCGGCGGGACAGGCCGGACGGGGCCCCGGCGGGCTGCTGGCCCGCGCGCTCACCCGGGCCGCGGAGGAGGCGTACGCGGCCGTCGCGCACCCGGTGGAGGGCACCATGCTCACCGTCGCCGGCGCCGCCGCCCGGGCCGGCGAGGCGGCCGGAGCCGCCGCCGGGACCGCGACAGAGGTGGCCCGGGCCGCCTACGACGGGGCCCGCGCCGCCCTCGCCGAGACCCCCGGGCAGCTCGCCGCGCTGGGGCGGGCGGGAGTGGTCGACGCCGGGGGCTGCGGGCTGGTCGTCGTCTTCGGCGCCCTGTGGCAGGCCCTGTCCGGCCAGGAACCGGCCGCCGAACCGGTACGCGGCCGCGCGGTGCCCGTCCCGCCGTCGTCGGACCCCTGCGCGCAGGAGGAGGACGGGCCCGCGTACGAGGTGATCTACCTGCTGGAGGCCTCCGAAGCGGCCGTCGGCGAACTGCGCGAACGCCTCGACGGACTCGGCGACTCCCTGGTCGTGGTCGGCGGCGACGGACTGTGGAACGTCCACGTCCACGTCGACGACCCCGGCGCGGCCGTGGAGGCCGGAGTCGTGGCCGGACGGCCCTACCGGATACGGATCACCCACTTCGGGGACGAGCGCCGCCGGGCACGGGGCGAGCGCGCCCAGCGGGCCGTGGTCGCCGTCGTCCCCGGCGAGGGACTGGCCGGGCTGTGCGGGGAGGCGGGAGCGACCACCGTCCTCGTACGCCCCGGGGAGCCGCCGGCCGTGGCCGAACTGCTCGACGCCGTTCGCCGGGCCCACGCCCGCGAGGTGGTGCTGCTGCCGGGCGGCGCCGAACTGCGCGCCGCCGCGGCCGCGGCGGCCGAACAGGCCCGCGCCGAGGGCGTACGGGTGGCCGTGATCCCCACCCGGTCCGCGGTCCAGGGCCTGGCCGCCCTCGCCGTGCACGACCCGGAGGGCAGCTTCGACGAGGACGTGGTCGCCATGACGGCGGCCGCCGGCGCCACCCGGTACGGGGAACTGGCGTTCGCCGAACGGCAGTCCTTCACCTCGGCCGGCATCTGCCAGGCCGGCGACGTGCTCGGCCTCATCGACGGGGACGTCGCGGTGATCGGCTCGGGCCTGGCCGAGACCGCCGAAGCCGTCCTGGACCGGATGCTGGGCTCCGGCGGCGAACTCGTCACCCTGGTCCTGGGACCCGACGTACCGGACGCCGTCGCCGAGCGCCTGGAGGCCTACGTCCAGCAAGGCCACCTCGCCGTGGACACCGTCACCTACCGGGGCGGCCGGTACTCGGCGCCGCTCCTCATCGGGGTGGAATAACGGGCTTGTCAGCGCCATGGTGTGCAATGGAACACGTGCCCGCGCTCGACGAAGACCTCAAGAAGACGCTCGGTCCCGCCACCGCCAAGGTGCTGGCCGAGCAGCTCGGCCTGCACACGGCCCTGGACCTGCTCCACCACTACCCGCGGCGGTACGCCGAGCGCGGTGAGCTGACCTCGCTGGCCGAGCTCGCCGACCAGATCGACGAGCACGTGACCGTTGTCGCGCAGGTCGCCGACGCCCGGATCCTGACCTTCAACGGGGGCCGGGGCAAGCGTCTGGAGGTGACCATCACCGACGGCAGCGGCCGCCTCCAGCTGGTCTTCTTCGGCGCCGGGGTCCACAAGCCGCACAAGGACCTGCTGCCGGGGACCCGCGCCATGTTCGCGGGCAAGGTCGGCATGTTCAACCGCAAGCTCCAGCTCTCCCACCCCGCCTACGAGCCGCTGGGCGCGGACGCCTCGGACCGGGACGCCGCGACCGCCTTCGCCAACCAGCTCATCCCGATCTACCCCGCCTGCGCGAAGATGGAGTCCTGGAAGATCGCCAAGTGCGTGGACGCGGTGCTGCCGAGCGCCCAGGACGCCGTGGACCCGCTGCCGCCCGCCCTGCGCGAGGGCCGCGCACTGGTCCCGCTCACCGAGGCCCTGCTGAAGATCCACCGCCCGGGCACCAAGGCCGACATCGAGGACGCCCGCCAGCGCCTGAAGTGGGACGAGGCCTTCGTCCTCCAGGTCGCCCTGGCCCGCCGCCGGCACGCCGACTCCCAACTCCCGGCCGTCCCGCGCCGCCCGCTCCCCGGCGGCCTGCTCGACTCCTTCGACGCGAAACTGCCCTTCACCCTCACCCAGGGCCAGCAGACCGTCTCGAAGGAGATCTTCGACGACCTGGCCACCGAACACCCCATGCACCGCCTCCTCCAGGGAGAGGTCGGCTCGGGCAAGACCCTGGTCGCGCTGCGGGCGATGCTCGCCGTCGTGGACAGCGGCGGGCAGGCGGCCATGCTCGCGCCCACCGAGGTGCTCGCCCAGCAGCACCACCGCTCCATCACCGAGATGATGGGCGAGCTCGCCGAGGGGGGCATACTCGGCGGCTCCGACCAGGGCACCAAGGTGGTGCTGCTCACCGGCTCCATGGGGATGCCCGCGCGCCGCCAGGCCCTGCTCGACCTGGTCACCGGTGAGGCCGGGATCGTGATCGGCACGCACGCGCTGATCGAGGACAAGGTGCAGTTCCACGACCTCGGCCTGGTCGTCGTGGACGAGCAGCACCGTTTCGGGGTGGAGCAGCGCGACGCGCTGCGGTCCAAGGGCAAGCAGCCCCCGCACCTGCTGGTGATGACGGCGACCCCGATCCCGCGCACGGTCGCCATGACCGTCTTCGGCGACCTGGAGACCTCCGTCCTCGACCAGCTGCCGGCCGGGCGCTCCCCGATCGCCACCCACGTGGTGCCCTCGAAGGACAAGCCGCACTTCCTCGCGCGGGCCTGGGAACGGGTCCGCGAGGAGGTTGAGAAGGGGCACCAGGCGTACGTGGTCTGCCCCCGCATCGGGGACGGCGAGGACGATCCCAAGAAGAAGTCCGCCGAGGACGACGGCGACAAGAGGCCGCCCCTCGCGGTCGTGGAGATCGCCGAGCAGCTCACGCGCGGACCGCTGGCGGGACTGGCCGTCGAGGTGCTGCACGGCCGGATGGACCCCGCCGACAAGGACGACGTCATGCGCCGGTTCGCCGCCGGCGAGGTCAAGGTGCTGGTCGCCACCACCGTCATCGAGGTCGGGGTGAACGTCCCCAACTCCACGGTCATGGTGATCATGGACGCGGACCGGTTCGGCGTCTCCCAGCTCCACCAGCTCCGCGGCCGCGTCGGCCGGGGCTCCGCGCCCGGTCTGTGCCTGCTGGTCAGCGAAATGCACGAGGCCAGCCCCGCCCGGTCCCGGCTGGCCGCCGTCGCCGCCACCCTCGACGGCTTCGAACTCTCCCGGATCGACCTGGAACAGCGCCGCGAGGGCGATGTGCTCGGTCAGGCCCAGTCCGGAGTCCGCTCGTCGCTGCGCATGCTCGCCGTCATCGAGGACGAGGAGGTCATCGCCCAGGCGCGGGAGGAGGCCACCCGCGTCGTCGCCGAGGACCCCGCGCTGGAACACCTGCCGGGTCTGCGGACCGCACTGGACGCCCTGCTGGACACCGAGCGCGAGCAGTACCTGGAGAAGGGTTGAGCGGCACGACCTATCGTTGGAGTGCCGCGGCAGCGCCGGGGCATGCCCCTACCGCCGTACCGAAGGACCCCAGATGACCCGCGTGATCGCCGGCAGCGCCGGCGGGCGACGGCTGGCCGTGCCCCCCGGCACCGGCACCCGGCCGACCTCGGACCGGATGCGCGAAGGCCTCTTCTCGACCTGGGAGTCGCTGCACGGCGTCGAAGGGGCCCGGGTGCTCGACCTGTACGGCGGCTCCGGCGCCGTCGGCCTGGAATCCCTTTCCCGGGGCGCGGCCCACACCCTGCTCGTCGAGGCCGACGCCAAGGCCGCCAAGGCGATCCGGGACAACATCCGGACGCTGGGCCTGCCCGGCGCGGAATTCCGCGCGGGCAAGGCCGAACAGATCGTGGCGGCCCGGGCCGCGGGGGACCCGTACGACATCGTCTTCCTGGATCCGCCGTACGCCGTGGACAGCGCGGAACTGCGGGAGATCCTCCTCACACTCCGGTCCAATGGCTGGATCACGGACGATGCGCTCGTCACCGTGGAGCGCAGTACCAGGAGCGGCGCCTTCCCGTGGCCCGAGGGCTTCGAGCCGCTCCGGTCGCGCAAGTACGGCGAGGGCACCCTTTGGTACGGCCGCGCCGCCTTCACCAGCGAAGAATCATGAACGAGGGAGTTCAGTTGCGACGCGCCGTCTGTCCGGGGTCCTTCGACCCCATCACCAACGGACACCTCGACATCATCGGACGCGCCTCCAGGCTCTACGACGTCGTACACGTCGCCGTGATGATCAACCCGTCGAAGCAGGGCCTGTTCACCGTCGAAGAGCGGCTCGAGCTGATCCGCGAGGCGACGGCCGACTACGGCAACATCGAGGTCGAGGCCTTCCACGGGCTGCTCGTCGACTTCTGCAAGCAGCGGGACATCCCGGCCATCGTCAAGGGCCTGCGCGCGGTCAGCGACTTCGACTACGAGCTCCAGATGGCCCAGATGAACATGGGCCTGTCGGGCGTCGAGACGCTGTTCGTCCCGACCAACCCCACCTACAGCTTCCTGTCCTCCACGCTGGTCAAGGAGGTCGCGGCCTGGGGCGGCGACGTCGCCCACCTGCTGCCGGCGAACGTCCACGCGGCGCTCCGGGAGCGACTGCGCAACCGCTGACCGCCTGACGGAGCGTCAGGCAGTGTCGGGGGCCCACCCGGTGGCCGTACAGTCGTCCCGTCCGTCTCAGGAACCGCCTGAGGCCGAGAGAGTGCGAGCCCCCATGGACGTGCAGAAGAAGCTCGACGAGATCGTCGCGGCCGTCGGCGGCGCCCGGTCCATGCCCATGTCGGCCTCCTGCGTGATCAACCGCGCCGAGCTCCTGGAGCAGCTCGAAGAGGTGCGCCAGGCGCTGCCCGGCTCGCTCGCGCAGGCTCAGGAGCTCATCGGCGGCCGCGAGCAGATGGTCGAGGAGGCCCGCCGGGAGGCGGAGCGGATCATCGACGCGGCCCACAACCAGCGCGGTTCGCTGATCTCCGACACCGAGATCGCGCGGCGCTCCCAGGCCGAGGCGGACCGGATCCTGGAGGAAGCCCGCCGGGAGGCAGAGGAGATCCGGGCCGAGGCCGACGACTACGTCGACAGCAAGCTCGCGAACTTCGAGGTCGTGCTGACCAAGACCATCGGTTCGGTGGACCGGGGCCGGGAGAAGCTCCTGGGCCGCGGCCCGGGTCTGGACGAGCACGGCTACCCGGACATGGACGCGCCCGAGCGCAGCCACGACCCCGAGACGCAGCGGCAGCAGGCGGACGCCTACGTGGACACCAAGCTGGCGACCTTCGAGGCGGTGCTCTCCAAGACCCTGGAAGCCGTGGGCCGCGGCCGCCAGAAGCTCCTGGGCCGGGTCCCGACGGACGACCTGGGCGTGCACATGGCCGCCCAGGACGCGGCGGGCGGACAGCAGTCCCGCTCGGCGAGCGACTCGGACTTCCTGGCGGGCCTGGCGGAGCCGGAGCCGCTGCACCCGCAGGCGCCGATCCCGGCGCAGGCGGAGCCCGTGTACGACACGTACGGCTACCCGCAGCCCGCCCAGCCCGCCGCCCAGCAACAGGACGCCTACTCCTACCAGGACCCGTACGGCGGCTACCAGCAGCAGCCGGACCCGTACTCCATGGCGGGCGGCGGCTCCACCGGGGCGGCCTACGCCGCGCACTACGACGCGCAGCAGCCCGACCCCTATGCCGCGTACCAGCAGCCGCAGGCCCAGCAGCCCTCGCTCGACGAGACCAGCCTCTTCGACACGAGCATGATCAACCTGGACCAGCTGCGCCAGTACGAACAGGGTCGCTAGGACCGGATTGGGCGCTGGGCGCCGCTGCGGGTATCCTGGCTGTTCGGTCGCGCGTATGCACCGCGATCCATGCTGCCCTAGTGCGGCGGAATCTTTGATCTTCAGCGATCTGTGAAAGCAGGAACGGCCCTGAATACCCGCCTCGACCACCGCAACCCCCTCGTGTTCGACACGCACGAGCTGGGCCGGCGTCCTGGTGCCATGCAGCGGCTGTCCCGTGAGATCGCGGCACCGGCGGACTTCGGTCTCGTCGGCGTCATCGGAGTGCCGGAAGGCGCCCCGGTGAAGCTCAACCTCCGCCTGGAGTCGGTCATGGAAGGGGTGCTCGTCACAGGCACCGCCCGTGCGTCGGCCGTAGGGGAGTGCGTAAGGTGTCTGGAGTCCGTCGAGCGCGAGCTCAAGGCGGACTTCCAGGAGATGTTCTCGTACCCTGACGCCGACGACCGGAGCCGCTCCAAGGCGGAACCGGCCGACGACGCCGAGGACGACGAGGACACGCTCTTCCTCGAGGACGGTTTGTTCGACCTCGAACCCGTGCTGCGGGATGTGGTGGTGCTCGCACTGCCCATGCAGCCGGTGTGCCGGGAGGACTGTCTCGGACTGTGCCCCGATTGCGGGCTCAGCCTGAACGACGACCCGGACCACCACCATGACGCCGTCGACATCCGTTGGGCGGCATTGCAAGGACTCGTCGTGACCGATCAGGACGGCGAGAAGGACAACATGAGCGGCACTGCCTCTGACGGAGTTCAGGGCGCCGCCGAGAAGCAGGAGAAGTAGCCGTGGCTGTTCCGAAGCGGAAGATGTCGCGCAGCAACACGCGCCACCGCCGGTCGCAGTGGAAGGCTGCGGTCCCCACCCTGGTTTCGTGCGAGCGTTGCCAGGAGCCGAAGCTCCAGCACATTGCGTGCCCGAGCTGCGGCACCTACAACAAGCGCCAGGTCCTCGAGGTCTGAGCGGCTGGTGAGAGGCGCAATGTCTGAGCTGTCCAACGCTGAGAAGCAGGCAGACAGTAACAACGCGGCCTCGTCCCACACGCTTCTGGAAGGGCGGCTCGGGTATCAACTCGAGTCCGCCCTTCTGGTGCGTGCGCTGACCCACCGCTCGTACGCGTACGAGAACGGCGGTCTGCCCACCAACGAACGCCTGGAGTTCCTCGGGGACTCCGTGCTGGGCCTGGTGGTCACGGACACGCTGTACACGACCCACCCGGATCTCCCCGAAGGCCAGCTGGCCAAGCTTCGGGCCGCGGTGGTCAACTCGCGTGCACTGGCGGAGGTCGGACGCGGCCTCGAACTCGGCTCCTTCATCCGGCTCGGCCGGGGCGAAGAGGGCACGGGAGGCCGGGACAAGGCCTCCATCCTCGCCGACACCCTTGAAGCGGTGATCGGCGCGGTCTATCTCGATCAGGGCCTCGACGCGGCCTCGGAGCTGGTTCACCGGCTCTTCGACCCGCTCATCGAGAAGTCCTCGAACCTCGGGGCCGGCCTGGACTGGAAGACCAGTCTCCAGGAACTCACGGCGGCCGAAGGCCTTGGCGTGCCCGAGTACCTGGTCTCCGAGACCGGTCCGGACCACGAGAAGACCTTCACTGCTGCCGCCCGCGTCGGTGGTGTCTCGTACGGCACCGGCACCGGCCGCAGCAAGAAGGAAGCGGAACAGCAGGCCGCGGAGTCCGCATGGCGCGGGATCCGTGCCGCCGCGGACGAGCGGACCGCCGCCGCGGCAGCCGCCGCGACCGCCGGTCCGGCCGGGGTCCCGGCTTCGGCCGGGAACGAGAACGGCGGGGTGCCGACGCCCGCCGACTCGGCGCCGGACGCCTGACCCTTCCTTCGGGACGTGACCGCCCGCTCCTGCCTCGCAGGGGCGGGCGGTCGTCGTTTCCGGGCGGGCCGGTACGCTCGCCGGGAGCATCAGATCCACTCCCACCGGAGGTGCCCCGTGCCCGAGTTGCCCGAAGTCGAAGTCGTGCGGCGGGGGCTGGAGCGCTGGGTGGCGGGGCGGACCGTCGAGGCCGTCGAGGTCCTGCATCCGCGGGCCGTCCGGCGTCATCCGGGCGGCGGGGCCGACTTCGCGGCGCGACTGCGCGGGGAGACCATCGGGGCGGCGCAGCGGCGCGGGAAGTACCTGTGGCTGCCGCTGGAGGGCCGCGACCTGTCCGTGCTCGGGCATCTCGGGATGAGCGGGCAGCTGCTGGTGCAGCCGCAGGACGCCCCCGACGAGAAGCACTTGCGGATCCGGGTGCGCTTCACTGATTCCGACAGCGGCTCCGCCGCGGGCGCCGCCGGGACGGAGCTGCGCTTCGTGGACCAGCGGACCTTCGGCGGCCTCTCGCTGCACGAGGTCGCCGCCGGCAGCACCGACGGGCTGCCCGACGTGATCGCGCACATCGCGCGCGACCCCCTGGACCCGTTGTTCGACGAGGGCGCCTACCACCTCGCGCTGCGCGCCAAGCGGACCACCATCAAGCGGGCGCTGCTGGACCAGTCCCTGATCAGCGGGGTCGGCAACATCTATGCGGACGAGGCGCTGTGGCGCGCCAGGCTGCACTACGAGCGCCCGACCGCGGGCCTCACGCGCCAGCGGAGCGCGGAACTCCTCGGCCATGCCAGGGACGTCATGAACGCCGCCCTCGCGGTCGGCGGCACCAGCTTCGACAGCCTCTACGTCAACGTGAACGGGGAGTCGGGCTACTTCGACCGTTCGCTCGACGCCTACGGGCGCGAGGACGAACCCTGCCGGCGCTGCGGCACGCCGATACGGCGCCGGCCGTGGATGAACCGGTCGAGCTACTTCTGCCCGCGCTGTCAGCGGCCGCCGCGCGTGGCGTCGTAGGACTGCCGGGCGCCCAGTACCGCCGGCATGTTCCCTTCCAGGCAGTGGATGAGGGCGAGCAGCCGGTCCGCGACCTCGACGCCGAGCGGGGTCAGTTCGTAGTCGACGCGCGGCGGGTTCGTGGGCTGCGCCTCGCGGTGGACGATGCCGTCGCGCTCCAGCGCGTGCAGCGTCTGGGCGAGCATCTTCTCGCTCACGCCCTCCACCCGGCGGCGCAGCTCGTTGAAGCGGCACGGGCCCTCGCGGAGGGCACCCACGGTGAGGCTGCCCCAGCGGCCGGTGACGTGTTCGAGCGTTTCCCGGGACGGGCAGGCACGCGCGAAGACATCGAACGGTTGTTCTGTCTCGGCGGCATCGACGCAGGTGGAGGTCTCCATGCGGATGAGCGTACTCCTCAGCAGCGCTAACTCGTGGGTTGCGCTTTCTAAAAGTTAGTGATTCTCTTTCTCTCGTCGCGCCACGTCCTGTGCCGCGACGAGGGTTTTCCCGAGGGAGAGATCAGCCTTGTCCGCAATCACGCACACCCCCGTCGTCTCGATCGCCTACCACTCCGGCTACGGCCACACCGCCGTCGTTGCCGAGGCGGTCCGCAGCGGCGCCGTGGACGCCGGGGCGACCGTCCACCTGATCAAGGTCGACGAGATCGACGACGCCCAGTGGGAGCTGCTCGACGCCTCCGACGCGATCGTCTTCGGGTCCCCGACGTACATGGGCACCGCCTCCGGCGCCTTCCACGTCTTCGCCGAGGCCTCCTCGAAGCGCTGGTTCGGCGACACCTGGCAGGACAAGGTGGCGGCCGGCTTCACGAACTCCGCGTCCAAGAGCGGCGACAAGCTGCACACCCTGCAGTTCTTCCAGATCCTGGCCGCGCAGCACGGCATGAGCTGGGTCAACCTGGGTCTGAAGCCGGGCTGGAACTCCAGCACGGCCTCCGAGAACGACCTGAACCGTCTCGGCTTCTTCGCCGGCGCCGCTGCCCAGACCAACTCCGACGAGGGCGCGGACGCGGTCCACAAGGCCGACATCGCGACCGCCGAGCACCTCGGCCGCCGCGTCACCGAGCAGACCCGCATCGTCATCGCGGGCCGCGCAGCCCTGGCCGCCGCCGCGGTCTGAGCCCTCGCGGGCTCGACTCAGAAGCCGAAGTCCTGGGTCCACCAGGGGCCGCCGGCGGCGAGGTGGACACCGACGCCCAGCGTGCGGAACTCGCAGTTGAGGATGTTCGCCTTGTGGTCCGGGCTGTTCATCCAGGCCTTCATCACGGCCTCGGCATCACCCTGGCCGCGGGCTATGTTCTCGCCGCCGAGGCCCGAGATGCCGGCCTTGGTGGCGCGGTCCCAGGGGGTGTTGCCCTCGGGGTCCTCGTGGCTGAAGAAGCCGCGGGTGGCCATGTCCAGGCTGAAGGCCCCGGCCAGCGAGGCGAGCGGCGGATTGGCCCGGACCGGGCCGCACCCGGCCAGCGCGCGCTCCTGGTTCACCAGGTCGACGACGGCGGCCTCCTCCGCGGAGTGGCCGTCCAGGGGCGGGCGGGGCTCGGGGGTGGCCGACTTCGACGGCGCCGGGGCCGGGGCCCGGCTCGTGGTGGGTGCCGGGGCGGTCGGCGCTGCCGGCGCGGTGGGCGAGGCCGGGCTCGTGCGCGGGGCCTTGGTCGACGGAGCCTTGGCCGACGGGGCCTTCGTGGACGGGGCCTTGGTCGACGGGGCCGGCGTCGCCGACGGGGAGGGGGAGGTGCTCCGCGCGGCGGACGGCGAGACGGACGCCGATGCGGACGGCGAGGGCGAGGCGCTCGGGGAGCCGCTCGGCGAGGGGCTCGGGGAAGCGGACGCCGACGGGGCGGCCGGGGCCGACGGCTTCGGGGACGCGCTGCCCGCTCCGGTTCCGGCGGAGGTGCGGCCGGACAGGTTCACGAGGCCGTTCGGCTGGTGCAGGGCCGTGTCGGGGACGGTCGAGGCCTTGGCGCCGGCCTCCGTGGTCGGGGCGTCCGTACCGCTGACACCCACATAGGGGAAGGAGCCGCCGACGGGCACCATGCCGGTGGTGACGGCCGCGGTGCCGAGGGCGACGGCCACCGAGATGCCCAGCAGGCCGGTGCGCAGGGCGGTGCCGCGCTTGCCGCCGCTGTGCGGCGCGGCGGGGAGTCGGTGACGGCCCATCGGAGCGTGCCTTCCTTGCCGGGTCAAGATCATCCCTTACCCACCCAAATGGGTGAGTTCATTGCTGCGCGACTGTACGCCATGGGGCCAGGGGGGCGATGTGTCCCGAAAGTGCTCGCCCGGTTAGCGTTCACGCATGAATGAAGACGTCCGTCTGACCGCCTGGGTGCGCGGCCGTGTGCAGGGAGTGGGCTTCCGCTGGTTCACCAGGGAGAACGCCCTGGAGATCGGTGGGGTCGTCGGCTTCGCGCTCAACCTCGACGACGGGCGAGTGCAGGTGGTCGCCGAAGGTCAACGTGAGAATTGCCACCGGCTGCTCGACTGGTTGCGCTCCTCCGACACGCCCGGCCGGGTGGACGGAGTGACAGAGATCTGGGGCACACCGCGCGGTGGCTACGACGGATTCGGGATGCGATGACCGATCGGCTGATCATGCACTCATCACATCTCTGATCGTCCGCACACGGTCGGAACTGCGCATTCGTCGTCGACGCGTTGCCGACGGGGGCGATCCGTGGAAGGCTCGAAGATGAGGATGATCTCCACACCCCTTGCGGCGACCGGGGCGCCCGCCGATACGGGGCGTGATCGTGTTGACCGTCAAACTTTTTGGTGAGACGCTGGAAGCCCCGCGCACCTGAGCTGTTTGGCAGTGTTGGCAGTAGCAAGCGCAGTGACTGTCAGTTGCTGCCGGACATCCGCGGGTGCGATTCCCTCACGACCCACACCGCTTCGGTCGGTCACTCAGTGTGGAGGACCATCCATCATGGCAAAGGCGCTTCTCGGTTACGTCGGCGGTTCCGACCCGCGACTCCTCGCCGAGATGCGACGGCTTCAGCAGCGCGTCCAGGACCTCGAGTCCGAGCTCGTACGGATTCAGTCCGAAAATGACGCGCTGAACGCGGCCGCCGCTCAGCACGACGGAGACTCGCTGCTCGGCAGCATCGACATCGACGTACCCCAGGCGGAGCCTGCGCTCACCTGACCCGCGCTTCACTCGTTGCTCGACTCCAGCCCCGCATGATCTGCAAGGGACGTTCCGGCGTCCCTTCTTTCTTTCCTCGGTCCTCTTCCCCCGCCGCTCCCCCCGCCTTTTCCTGCCCGCCGCGCCACGGACCACAGGGCCAGGTGGGGGGCCTGATCCCATTGGCGTCAGTTGTGCCCACCACCTTCATGGGCGAAACCGAACGCGAAAGGTAGAGTCCGGCGGCGTGCACCTCAAGTCCCTGACCCTGCGTGGCTTCAAATCCTTCGCGTCCGCCACCACCCTGCGCTTCGAGCCCGGAATCACCTGTGTCGTGGGCCCCAACGGCTCCGGCAAGTCCAATGTGGTGGACGCGCTGTCCTGGGTCATGGGCGAACAGGGGGCCAAGTCCCTGCGCGGCGGGAAGATGGAAGACGTCATCTTCGCCGGGACCACCGGGCGTCCGCCGCTCGGACGGGCGGAGGTGTCCCTGACGATCGACAACTCCGACGGCGCGCTGCCCATCGACTACGCCGAAGTCACCATCACCCGGATCATGTTCCGCGGCGGCAGCAGCGAGTACCAGATCAACGGCGACACCTGCCGCCTGCTCGACATCCAGGAACTGCTCTCCGACTCCGGCATCGGCCGCGAGATGCACGTCATCGTCGGGCAGGGCCAGCTGGACTCCGTACTGCACGCCGATCCCATGGGCCGCCGCGCCTTCATCGAGGAGGCGGCCGGTGTGCTCAAGCACCGCAAGCGCAAGGAGAAGGCGCTGCGGAAACTGGACGCGATGCAGGCCAACCTCGCGCGCGTGCAGGACTTGGGCGACGAGCTGCGGCGCCAGCTCAAGCCCCTGGGACGGCAGGCGGCGGTAGCCCGGCGCGCGGCCGTGATCCAGGCGGACCTGCGCGACGCGCGGCTGCGGCTGCTCGCCGACGACCTGGTCGTACTGCGGCGCGCCCTCGACGCGGAGATCGCGGACGAGGCGGCGCTCAAGGAGCGCAAGGAGGCCGCAGAGGCCCAGCTCGCGGGCGCCGTGCGGCGCGAGGCGGAGCTGGAGGAGGCGGTACGGGAGCTCGTACCGCGGTTGCAGCGGGCGCAGCAGACCTGGTACGAGCTGTCGCAGCTCGCCGAACGCGTCCGGGGGACCGCCTCCCTGGCGGACGCGCGGGTCAAGAGCGCCTCGGCTCCGGCCGAAGAGGAGAGGCGCGGCCGCGATCCCGAGGAGTTGGAGCGGGAGGCCGCGCGGATCCGCGAGCAGGAGGCGGAACTGACGGCGGCTCTGGAGGCGGCCTCGCGGGCGCTGGAGGACACGTCCGAGCACCGGGCGGAGCTGGAGCGGGCGCTGGCCGAGGAAGAACGCCGACTGCGGGACGCCGCGCGGGCCATCGCCGACCGGCGCGAGGGACTGGCCCGGCTGACCGGGCGGCTCGGCGCGGCCCGCTCCCGTGCGGGCGCGGCGCAGGCCGAGATCGACCGGCTCGTCGCGGCGCGGGACGCGGCGCAGTCCCGGGCCGCCGCCGCGCAGGAGGAGTACGAAGCGCTGGCCGAGGAGGTCGGCGGGCTCGACGACCCGTCGGCCGACAGGGACCACGAGAGCGCGCGGGAACGGCTGGCGCGGGCGGAGGCGGAACTGTCCGCCGCCCGGGAGGACCTGTCCGGGGCGGAGCGCTCGCGGGCGGCCGTCTCGGCGCGCCGGGACGCGCTGGCGCTGGGGCTGCGCCGCAAGGACGGTACGGGCGCACTGCTCGCGGCGCGGGAGCGGCTGGCCGGGCTGCTGGGACCGGCGGCGCAGCGGCTGTCGGTGGCCCCGGGGTACGAGGTCGCCGTGGCCGCCGCACTGGGCTCGGCCGCCGACGCGCTGGCGGTGGCTTCCCCGGGGGCGGCGGCGGAGGCGATCCGCCACCTCCGCGAGGCGGACGCGGGCCGCGCCACCCTGCTGATCGCCCCGGTGGCACCCGCCCTCCCGGGTCAGGCCGCGGTCGGACCCGCCGACATCGCCGGGGACGGACCTGCGGACGGCGTCGGGGCAGCCGGATCCGGGGGAGCGGTCCCCCACCCGGCCCCCTCCCGGGACGGAGATCTGCCCGCCCGCGCACCCGCACCGCACCTGTCGGCCAGCGTGGGTACGTCCGCCGCGGCGCCCGCTCCGGAGCCGCCCGCGGGCGGCGGACCGGCAGGCGCCCCCGTACCCGCTGCCGGGCTGGTCGGCGGGGACGCGCAGGTGCGGCGGGCCGTGGAGTGGGTGCTGCGGGACCACGTCGTGGTCGGAACCCTCGACGAGGCCGAGGCCCTGGTCGCGGAGCGGCCGGACGCGGTGGCCGTGACCCTCGACGGCGATGTGCTCGGGGCGCACCTCGCCCACGGTGGCTCCGCCGGGGCGCCCAGCCTGATCGAGGTGCAGGCGGCCGTCGACGAGGCCGCGGGCGAGCTGGCCAGGCTGGGGGTGCGGTGCGAGGAGCTCGCCGGGGCCCGGGCGGCCGCCGAGGCGCGCCGCCGGGACGCGGCCGCCCTGGTCGAGGAGCTCGCCGAGCGGCGGCGCGCCGCGGAAGCGGCCCGGGCCGGGGTCGCCCAGCAGCTCGGGCGGCTCGCCGGACAGGCGAAGGGCGCCGCGGGCGAGGCCGAACGCAGCGCTGCAGCCGCGGCCAGGGCCCAGGACGCCCTCGAGCAGGCGCTGGCCGAGGTGGAGGAGTGCGCCGAGCGGCTCGCGACCGCCGAGGAGATGCCGGTGGACGAGGAGCCGGACGGCTCCCGGCGGGACCGGCTCGCGGCCGACGGGGCCAACGCCCGGCAGACCGAGATGGAAGCCCGGCTGCAGCTGAGGACCCTTGAGGAGCGGGTCAAGGGGCTGGCCGGACGGGCGGATTCGCTCGACCGCGCGGCCCGTGCGGAACGCGAGGCCCGGACCCGCGCCGAGCGGCGCCGGGCCCGGCTGCGCCACGAGGCGGAGGTGGCCCGCGCAGTGGCCGACGGGTCCCGGCAGCTCCTCGCGCACGTGGAGGTGTCGCTCGGCAGGGCCGACGAGGAGCGGGTGGCGGCCGAACGGGCGAAGGGCCTCGCCGAGCGGGAGCTCGGCGAGGCGCGCAACCGCGGCCGGGAGCTGAAGGGGGAGCTGGACAAGCTCACCGACTCGGTCCACCGCGGCGAGGTGCTCGGAGCCGAACAGCGGCTGCGCATCGAGGCGCTGGAGGCCAAGTCGCTGGAGGAGTTCGGCATGGCGCCCGCCGGGCTGGTCGCGGAGTACGGCCCCGACCAGCCGGTGCCCCCGTCCCCGGCCGCCGAGGGCGAGGTGTTGCCGGAGGACCCGCAGGACCCGCGCAACCGGCCCGGCCCCTTCGTCCGGGCGCAGCAGGAGAAACGGCTCAAGGTCGCCGAGCGCGCCTACCAGCAGCTCGGCAAGGTCAACCCGCTCGCGCTGGAGGAGTTCGCGGCACTGGAGGAGCGCCACCAGTTCCTCAGCGAGCAGCTGGAGGATCTCCGGAAGACGAGGGCCGATCTCCTTCAAGTCGTGAAGGAGGTCGACCAGCGCGTCGAGCAGGTCTTCACCGAGGCCTACCGGGACACGGCCCGGGAGTTCGAGGGGGTGTTCTCGCGCCTGTTCCCCGGCGGCGAGGGCCGGCTGATCCTCACCGACCCCGACAACATGCTGACCACCGGCGTCGACGTGGAGGCCCGTCCGCCGGGCAAGAAGGTCAAGCGGCTGTCGCTGCTCTCCGGCGGCGAGCGCTCGCTGACCGCCGTGGCACTGCTGGTGTCCATCTTCAAGGCGCGCCCCAGCCCGTTCTACGTGATGGACGAGGTCGAGGCCGCGCTCGACGACACCAATCTGCAGCGGCTCATCCGGATCATGGAGGAGCTCCAGGAGAGCTCACAGCTGATCGTCATCACGCACCAGAAGCGGACGATGGAGGTCGCGGACGCGCTCTACGGCGTCTCGATGCAGGGGGACGGCGTCTCCAAGGTCATCAGTCAACGGCTCCGCTGAGCCCGTAGATTCAAGAAATGAATCCAAAGTCGGCAATCTTCCGGACACGTGAACTTCAAGCCAAGTATTGACTTCAGAAACTGAACGCATAGGCTCGCTCCGCTGTCTCCCGCCTTCGAGTGGTGCCCGATCTTGAACTGTGCGCCACTGTGAGGACGGACAAAACCCCCCACGGAGCACACCTTGACCAGCAGCACATCGCGGGCCTCGGCACCGGGCGGCGGATCGTCGCCGCACCCCGAGCACCTCGGCCACGTCATCTTCATCGCCGCGGCCGCGGCGATGGGCGGCTTCCTCTTCGGGTACGACAGTTCCGTCATCAACGGCGCCGTCGTCGCCATCCGCGAACGGTTCGACGTCGGGTCCGCGGCGCTCGCCCAGGTGATCGCCGCCGCACTGATCGGCTGCGCGTTCGGTGCCGCCACCGCGGGCCGCATCGCTGACCGGATCGGCCGAATCCGCTGCATGCAGATCGCCGCCGTCCTGTTCACCGCGAGCGCCCTGGGTTCGGCCCTCCCGTTCGCGTTGTGGGACCTCGCCATGTGGCGCGTGATCGGCGGCATCGGCATCGGCATGGCCTCCGTCATCGGCCCCGCCTACATCGCCGAGGTGTCCCCGGCCGCCTACCGCGGCCGCCTCGCCTCCTTCCAGCAGGCCGCCATCGTCATCGGCATCGCCGTCTCCCAGCTCGTGAACTGGGCCATCCTGAACCTCGCCGACGGGGACCAGCGCGGCAACATCGCCGGCCTGGAGGCCTGGCAGTGGATGCTGGGCGTCATGGTCGTCCCGGCCGCCCTCTACGGGCTGATGTCCTTCGTCATCCCGGAGTCCCCCCGCTTCCTGATCTCCGTCGGCCGCAACGACGAGGCCAGGAAGGTGCTGACCGAGGTCGAGGGTTCGAAGATCGACCTGGACGAACGGGTCGCCGAGATCGAGCACGCGATGCGCTCCGAGCACAAGTCCACCTTCAAGGACCTGCTCGGCGGCCGCTTCGGCTTCCTGCCCATCGTCTGGGTCGGTATCGGCCTCTCGCTCTTCCAGCAGCTCGTCGGCATCAACGTGATCTTCTACTACAGCTCCTCGCTGTGGCAGTCGGTCGGCATCGACCCGAGCGCCTCGTTCCTGTACTCCTTCGAGACCTCGGTCGTGAACATCATCGGCACGGTGATCGCGATGATCTTCGTCGACCGGATCGGCCGCAAGCCGCTCGCCCTCATCGGCTCCGTCGGCATGTCGATCTCGCTGGGCCTGGCCGCCTGGGCCTTCAGTTACAAGTCCGGGGTCGGCGACGACATCTCCCTGCCGCACGCCCAGGGCATCGTGGCCCTGATCGCCGCCAACTGCTTCGTCCTCTTCTTCGCCCTCTCCTGGGGCGTGGTCGTCTGGGTGCTGCTCGGCGAGATGTTCCCGGGCCGCATCCGGGCCGCCGCCCTCGGCGTGGCCGCCGCCGCCCAGTGGATCGCCAACTGGGTCATCACCGTCAGCTTCCCGACGCTCTCGGACTGGAACCTGTCCGGCGCGTACATGATCTACACCGGCTTCGCCCTGCTCTCGATCCCGTTCATCCTCAAGTGGGTGCCGGAGACCAAGGGCAAGGCGCTGGAGGAGATGGGGTAACCACCCCCGCCAACGCCCCTTCTCCTCGATACTGCCCCGGCTCAGTCCTTGAGCCGGGGCAGTACCTGTTCGCAGAGCAGGTGCAGGCTCCGCCAGCCCTCGTCCAGCGGCATCCCGCCGCACAGCGGGTGCAGGACCAGGTTCCCCGCCTCGCCCGCGGCCCGGCCGTACGCGACCGCCTCGTCCGGGGTGAGGATGCGGTACACGCCCTCCGCGCGCAGCTCCGCCACCGAGCGCGCGGTCGACCGTACGGCGCTGCGGATGTCCTTGGACTGCCAGGACGCGTACGTGCCCGCCTCGTGCAGGAAGCGCTCGCCGTGCTCGGCCCAGACCCGGTCCGGGTCCTCCGCGACGTGCAGCAGCGGGGTCTCGGCCGCCGGCATCATGCAGAAGCCCTCCGTGCCGTACTCCGCCAGCCGCGCGGTGTAGTACGCCTCCAGCTCCGGCAGGTGCGCGCTGGGGAAGAAGGGCAGCCCCAGCCGGGCGGCGCGGCGGGCCGCGGCCTCGGAGCTGCCGCCGACCAGCAGCAGCGGGTGCGGCCGGGTGAACGGCGTCGGGGTGACCCGTACCGTGCGGCCGCGGAACTCGAAGGGCTCACCGGTCCATGCCTTCAGCAGGGTCTCCAGCAGCTCGTCCTGGAGCCTGCCGCGCCGGCCCCACTCCACGCCGTGCTGCTCGTACTCCGCGGGCCGGTAGCCGATGCCCGCGACCGTCACCAGGCGGCCCCCGCTCAAGAGGTCGAGGACGGCGATGTCCTCGGCGACCTTCAGCGGGTCGTACAGCGGGCCGATGATCGCCGAGACGGTGACCGCGATCCGGCGGGTCGCGCCGAAGACCGCGCCCGCGAAGGCGAAGGGGGAGGGCAGCCAGTTGTTGTCGGTGCCGTGGTGCTCCTCGGTCTGGACGGTGTCGATCCCGCGGTCGTCCGCGTACCGGGCCATCTCCAGCGCCGCCTTGTAGCGGGCGGAGAGGGACTCGGGGGTGCCGTTCGGGTCGACGAGATTGAACCGGGCCACGGTGATGGGCATGGAGGAGTACCCCTTCGCCGGATGTGGGTGGGCGGGCGCAGGGGGACGTTAGCTGACGTTGCGTCAGTTGGACAGGGATCCGGCGGGCTCGCGCTCCCCGGCCGCAGCCGGCTCCACCGGCTCCACCGGCGCCGTGCGCGGCAGTACGGCGTACAGCGCGGCCGAGGTGAGGATCCCCGCCGCCCAGCCCAGGCCGTTCTCTCCGATCCAGGTGGAGGCGAGCGGTCCGGCGAACCAGTCCACCTTGGTGAACAACAGGCCCACGACGAGCGCGAGGGCCCAAGCGGTCATCGCCTGCCAGGCGAAGCCGCCCTTGTACCAGTAGGCGCTGGTCCGCGTGGTGTCCAGCAGGGCGGGGCCGTCGTAGGTCGTGCGGTGCAGCATGTCCACGCCGAAGACGCCGATCCATGCGGAGAACGCCACGGCCAGCAGGGTCAGGAAGGAGATGAACGAGCCGAAGAAGCTGGTGGCAACCACCATCAGCAGGAACCCGAAGACCAGGCTGATGATCGCGTTGACGCTGACGGCGGCGGCCCGCGGGACCTTGATGCCCAGGGTCTGCGCGGTGAACCCGGCCGAGTACATCGACATCGAGTTGATCAGCAGCATGCCGACGAGTGCGATGAGCAGGTACGGGACCGCGATCCAGGTCGGGAGCAGCTCGCCGATGAAGGACACCGGGTCCTGGGCCGTGGCCAGGTCCGGCGTGCCGACGGCCATCACCGCGCCCATCAGGACCATCGGGAGCACGACCACGCCGGCGCCGCCGATCGTCGCGCCGACCATGCCCTTGGAGGAGGCGGTGCGCGGCAGGTAGCGGGTGAAGTCGGGGCCCGAGGGCACCCAGCTGATGCCGCCGGCCGCGATCGTACCGATGCCCGCGATCATCATCGCGCTGGAGCCGGCCGGCTTGTCGAAGACGGCGGACCAGTCGGTCGTGAAGACCAGGTACCCGAGGACGAGCACGCTGAACGCGCCGAAGAGGTACGTAGACCACGTGGAGCAGACGCGCAGGGCGTTGATGCCGAGGCCCGAGACCACGAAGGTGCAGCCCACGAAGAACAGCAGGGTGACGACGATGAGCGGGGTGCTGCTGCGGACCCCGAACAGCAGGTCGAGCACGGTCAGTACGGCGTAGGCGCCGCTGACCGCGTTGATGGTCTCCCAGCCCCAGCGGGCCACCCAGATCAAGGCGCCCGGGAAGAGGTTGCCGCGCTGCCCGAACACCGCCCGCGACAGGGCCATGCCCGGGGCGCCGCCGCGCTTGCCCGCGATGGATATCAGGCCGACGATCCCGTACGAGACGACCGGTGCGGCCACCGCGACGACGAGCACCTGCCAGATGTTGAGCTCGTTGAAGATCACCAGCCCCGCACCCATGGTCAGCAGCAGCACGCTGATGTTGGCGGCGACCCAGGTGGGTACGAGCTCGCGGACCCGTCCGCCGCGCTCGCTGTCCGGGACGGGTTCCAGGCCGCGGGTCTCGATCGCGGTTTCGGCAGCGCCGTCGGCGGGCTCGGCAGGCATGCGATTGCTCCGTTGGGGAGGGTATGAGGGGAAGTCGTTCATCATCATGGATTTGCTGCTAAAACCACAAACCGCGGCTTACGTCCCGGTCCGCACGCCCGGGTTCCCGGCTCCGGGGCGGCGGTGTCCGATACTGGTGGGGTTATGGACATCCTCATCCTTGCTGTAGTCATCGCCCTGGTCGCGGTCGGTGTGATCAGCGGGCTCGTGGTCAGCAGCCGCAAGAAGAAGCAGCTGCCGCCGCCGGCACCGCCGAGCACGCCGACCATCACTGCCCCGCCTGCCGAGCCGCAGGTGGGGGAGGACGCCGTAGAGACGGCGGAAGAGCCGCGCCGCACGATCGAGGAGGTCGGACTCCCGGAGGCCGCAGCTCCCGCCCCGGCGCCGGTAGCCGAACCCGTGCCCGCGGCCCCGGCCGCGCCCGAGATCGAGGTGCCCGAGCCCACCGCCGGGCGCCTGGTCCGGCTGCGCGCCCGCCTGGCCCGGTCGCAGAACTCCCTCGGCAAGGGGCTGCTCACGCTGCTCTCCCGGGAGCACCTCGACGAGGACACCTGGGAGGAGATCGAGGAGACCCTCCTCGTCGCCGACGTCGGTGTCGTGCCGACCCAGGAGCTCGTGGACCGGCTCCGCGAGCGGGTCAAGGTGCTCGGCACCCGGACCCCGGCGGACCTGCGCGCCCTGCTCAAGGAGGAGCTGCTGACCCTGGTCGGCACCGACTTCGACCGCGTCGTGAAGACGGAGAGCGGCGAGGACACCCCCGGTGTGATCATGGTCGTCGGCGTCAACGGCACCGGCAAGACCACCACCACCGGCAAGCTGGCCCGGGTGCTCGTCGCCGACGGCCGCAGCGTGGTGCTCGGCGCGGCCGACACCTTCCGCGCCGCCGCCGCCGACCAGCTCCAGACCTGGGGCGAGCGCGTCGGCGCCCGTACCGTACGCGGCCCCGAGGGCGGCGACCCGGCCTCGATCGCCTACGACGCGGTCAAGGAGGGCATCGCCGAGGGCGCCGACGTGGTACTCATCGACACCGCGGGCCGCCTGCACACCAAGACCGGCCTGATGGACGAGCTCGGCAAGGTCAAGCGCGTCGTGGAGAAGCACGGCCCGCTGGACGAGATCCTGCTGGTCCTGGACGCCACCACCGGGCAGAACGGCCTGACCCAGGCCCGTGTCTTCGCCGAGGTCGTGGACATCACCGGCATCGTGCTGACCAAGCTCGACGGCACGGCCAAGGGCGGCATCGTCGTCGCCGTCCAGCGCGAACTGGGCGTACCGGTGAAGCTCATCGGCCTCGGTGAGGGTCCGGACGACCTGGCGCCCTTCGAGCCGGAGGCGTTCGTGGACGCCCTGATCGGCGACTGACCGCCGTCCCGCACGGACACCGGTGCCCCCGCGTTCCACCGGAACGCGGGGGCACCGTCACGTGCGGCTCCGGCGTACCTCCGGAACGCGACTACCGCCGGAAGCGGTGGCAGATGTACGCGAGGGTCCCCAGCAGGAGCCTGGCCTGTGGCGGGCCGCCGGCGGAGTCGAGCGCTGGCGGCCGCAGCCAGCCGACCTGACCGAGCCCGGCGCGGTCCGAGGGCGGGGCCGTCACGAACGCGCCGTGACCCAGGGCCCGCAGGTCGAGGTCGGCGTCGTCCCAGCCCATCCGGTACAGCAACTGCGGCAGTTCGGCAGCCGCTCCCGGGGCCACGAAGAACTGCGTCCGACCGTCGGCGGTGGCGATGACCGGGCCGAGCGGCAGGCCCATCCGCTCCAGCCGCACCAGCGCGCGCCGCCCGGCCTCCTCGGAGACCTCGATGACGTCGAAGGCGCGGCCCACGGGGAGCAGCACGGCGGCGCCCGGGTACTCGCTCCAGGCCTCGGTGACCTCGTCCAGGGTGGCCCCGGCCGGGACCGTGGGGGCGAAGGCCAGGGGATGGGCCCCGGGTTCGGGGCACGTCCTGTCCCCGCAGGAGCAGTCGCGGGCGGGGGCCGCAGCGCGGGCGCCGGGGACCACGTCCCACCCCCACAGTCCGGTGTACTCCGCCACCGCCGTGCACTCCGAGGTCCGGCCGCGGCGCCGGGTGCCGGAGCGGAACTCCTTGGTGCTGCGGCTGCCGCCGATCGTGAAGCCCATGCCCATGCCCCCTCCAACGGGTCGGACGTGCCGGTGGTTACGAAGCCGGTGCGACGACCTCGACGGGACCTTCGCCGGCCGTCCCGCCGCGGGGTGTCCTCCGATGCCGCCCGGCGCACTCCTCGCCGCGCGCGCCCCGAGCGCACTCCAGTCCAACCGATCCGCTTTCACCTCGGTGTCAAGTGAATCGCGCCTGGCCGGTGGCTAGTTCATTCGAAGGGGTGGCGAATGGTGGCGTTTCTGGAATCAACCTCGCCGCAGGGGTGATCGTAGGATTACTTTCGGTAGGCGAAACCTGAAGGCGACCCATCCGTGGGTATGCCGGAGGCAATATGTGAAGGACCTGTGAAGGTCCGTGGCGGCGCCCGGCGCCCCGGCCAAGGTTTCGTGTGGAAGATGCTGAGCGGATGGGGGCGTTCCAGTGAGCGGCAACGGCGCAAGCGGAACGATCGAGGATGCTGCTGCGCGCAACGAACAGCTGACCTCGTGGTTCGTCCGCAGCGGCTGGTCCAAGGGCGAACTCGCCCGGCAAGTCAACCGTCGGGCGCGCCAGATGGGCGCCCACCACATCAGCACGGACACCTCCCGGGTGCGTCGCTGGCTCGACGGTGAACAGCCCCGCGAACCCGTCCCGCGCATCCTGTCCGAGCTGTTCTCCGAGCGCTTCGGCTCCGTCGTCGCCATCGAGCAGCTCGGCCTGCGCACCGCCCACCAGACCCCCTCCGTCTCCGGGGTCGACCTGCCCTGGGCCGGCCCGCAGACCGTCGAACTGCTCGGCGAGTTCTCCCGCAGCGACCTGATGCTGGCGCGCCGCGGCTTCCTCGGGACCTCGCTCGCCCTCTCCGCCGGCCCCGCCCTCATCGAGCCCATGCAGCGCTGGCTCGTCCCGGTACCGGCCGCCGACCCGGGACCGCGCGGGGCGGGGCCGACGGGGGCCCTCGGCGGCCACCGCCCGCCCCGGCTCTCCGAACCGGAACTCGACCTCCTCGACGCCACCACCGTCATGTTCCGCCAGTGGGACGCCCAGTGCGGCGGGGGACTGCGCCGCAAGGCCGTCGTGGGCCAGCTCCACGAGGTCACCGACCTGCTCCAGGAGAACCATCCGGCGCCGGTCATGAAGCGGCTCTTCAAGGTCGCCGCCGAACTGGCCGAACTGGCCGGCTGGATGAGCTACGACATCGGCCTGCACCCCACCGCGCAGAAGTACTTCGTGCTCGCGCTGCACGCCGCCAAGGAGGGCGGAGATAAGCCGCTCGGCTCGTACATCCTCTCCAGCATGAGCCGTCAGATGATCCACCTGGGGCGCCCCGAGGACGCCCTGGAACTCATCCACCTCGCGCAGTACGGCAGCCGCGACTGCGCCGGCCCGCGCACCCAGGCCATGCTGTATGCGATGGAGGCCCGCGCGTACGCCAACATGGGCCAGCCCAGCCGGTGCAAGCGGGCCGTGCGGATGGCCGAGGACACCTTCTCCGACGTCGGCTTCGCGGGCGAGCCCGAACCCGACTGGATCCGCTTCTTCTCCGAGGCGGAGCTGAACGGCGAGAACTCCCACTCGTACCGGGACCTGGCCTACGTGGCCGGGCGCAGCCCCATGTACGCCTCCCTCGCCGAGCCCGTCATGGAACGGGCCGTCGAGCTCTTCGAGAAGGACGAGGAGCACCAGCGCTCCTACGCCCTCAACCTCATCGGCATGGCCACCGTGCACCTGCTCCAGCGCGAGCCCGAGCAGGCCGCGGCCCTCGTCGACCGCGCGCTCGACGTGGCGGGAAGGGTGCGGTCCGAACGGGTGAACACCCGCCTGCGCAAGACCGTAGACACCGCCGCCCGTGAGTACGGCGACGTCGCCGAGGTGGTCCGGCTCACCGACCACCTGGCTTCCCGGCTCCCCGAAGCCGCGGAGGCCGTCTGACGGCCCCCCGGCCACCCCCGAGGCCCCGGCCGCGGCAGTCACCCCGTGAAGCCCGATCAGGCTCCCCCAGCCAGGACATCCGGGTACTGCCGCGGCCGGCTTTCGTGATCCACCTGTTCATTGACGCGTAACACGCCCGCCCTCTTCGTCACGGGCGCGAAACACCGAGCGGCGCCGCCGGAAACCGGCCTGCGCGAATCTCGGGGTCATTAACCGGCCAGCCTCCCCAGCCCGGCCGGACACCCCTTTTACGCCGCTCAGGTTTTCACGATCGCCCGCACGCGAACGTACCGACGACGAGGAGACGCCGATGGCATCAGCCATCACGACCCTCGCGGCAGACGCCCCGACGCTGTCTGCCGCGAACACCGGGTTCATGCTCATCTGCTCCGCCCTGGTCATGCTGATGACCCCGGGACTCGCCTTCTTCTACGGAGGCATGGTCCGCGTCAAGAGCAGCCTCAACATGCTGATGATGAGCTTCATCAGCCTCGGGATCGTCACGATCCTGTGGGTCCTCTACGGCTTCAGCCTCGCCTTCGGCACCGACTCCGGCTCCCTCATCGGCTGGAACTCCGACTACGTCGGCCTCAGCGGCATCGGGATTACCGAGCTGTGGGACGGCTACACCATCCCGGTCTACGTCTTCGCCGTCTTCCAACTGATGTTCGCCGTGATCACCCCCGCCCTGATCAGCGGTGCGCTGGCCGACCGCGTGAAGTTCGGCGCCTGGGTCCTGTTCACCGCGCTGTGGGTCACCGTCGTCTACTTCCCCGTCGCCCACTGGGTCTGGGGCGCCGGCGGCTGGCTCTTCGAGCTCGGCGTCATTGACTTCGCGGGCGGCACCGCCGTCCACATCAACGCCGGCGCCGCCGCCCTCGGCGTGATCCTCGTCATCGGCAAGCGCGTCGGCTTCAAGAAGGACCCGATGCGCCCGCACAGCCTCCCCCTCGTGATGCTCGGCGCCGGCCTCCTGTGGTTCGGCTGGTTCGGCTTCAACGCGGGCTCCTGGCTCGGCAACGACGACGGCGTCGGCGCGGTCATGTTCGTCAACACCCAGGTCGCCACCGCCGCCGCCATGCTCGCCTGGCTCGGTTACGAGAAGCTGCGCCACGGCTCCTTCACCACCCTGGGCGCCGCCTCCGGCGCGGTCGCCGGCCTCGTCGCCATCACCCCCTCGGGCGGTGCGGTCAGCCCGCTCGGCGCGATCGCCATCGGTGTCATCGCCGGTCTGCTCTGCGCCATGGCCGTCGGCCTCAAGTACAAGTTCGGCTACGACGACTCCCTCGACGTGATCGGCGTCCACCTCGTCGGCGGCGTGGTCGGCTCCCTGCTCGTCGGCCTCTTCGCCACCGGCGGGGTCCAGTCCGACGTGGCCGGCCTCTTCTACGGCGGCGGTCTGGAACAGCTCGGCAAGCAGGCCATCGGAGTCTTCGCCGTCCTCGCCTACTCTCTGGTGGCATCGGCGCTCCTCGCCCTCCTCCTCGACAAGACGATCGGGATGCGGGTGTCCGAGGACGACGAGGTCGCCGGTATCGACCAGGTCGAGCACGCCGAGACGGCCTACGACTTCAGCGGAGCCGGCGGCGGAGCCGCCTCGCGGAGCACCGCCGCACCCGCCCCCTCCGCCGCGACCAAGAAGGTTGACGCATGAAGCTGATCACCGCGATCGTCAAGCCGCACAAGCTGGACGAGATCAAGGAAGCCCTCCAGGCCTTCGGAGTGCAGGGCCTGACCGTCACCGAGGCCAGCGGCTACGGCCGCCAGCGCGGCCACACCGAGGTCTACCGCGGTGCCGAGTACCAGGTCGACCTCGTCCCCAAGATCCGCATCGAGGTACTGGTCGACGACTCCGACGCCGAGGAACTGATCCGGGTGATCGTGAGCGCGGCGGCCACCGGAAAGATCGGTGACGGCAAGGTGTGGAGCGTCCCCGTGGACTCGGTCGTACGGGTCCGCACCGGCGAGCGCGGCGCTGACGCGCTCTAGGTGACGGGAGCTCCCGGGTGACGAGCGTCGAAGAGAACACGGACCACACGGCCGACCCGGGAGCCAGCGGATACGCCGCGGCCCGGCTGCGACTCCTCCAGGAGGAGTCGCAGTCCGGGCCTTCGCGCCGTTCCGCCCTGGCCGGGCTGACCGACACATGGCTGAACGACCTGTTCACGACCGCCGTACGGGAGACGGGCGTCCGCGGCGCCACGCTGGTGGCCGTCGGCGGCTACGGACGCGCCGAACTCTCCCCGCGCAGCGACCTCGACCTGGTGCTGCTGCACGACGGCAAGGCCGAGCCGCGGGCGCTGGGCGCGCTGGCCGACCGCATCTGGTATCCGGTCTGGGACCTCGGCCTCGCCCTCGACCACTCGGTACGGACCCCCGGCGAGGCCCGCCGGACCGCTGCCGAGGACCTCAAGGTGCACCTCGGCCTGCTGGACGCCCGCACCGTCGCCGGTGACGCCGGACTCCTCGCCGGCCTGCGCACCTCCGTACTGGCCGACTGGCGCAACCAGGCGGCCGAGAGGCTCCCTGAACTGGACGCCCTGTGCCGCGAGCGGGCTGAGCGGGCCGGGGAACTGCGCTTCCTGCTCGAACCCGACCTCAAGGAGGCCCGCGGGGGCCTGCGCGACGTCACCGCGCTGCGGGCGGTCGCCGCGTCCTGGCTGGCCGACGCCCCGCGCGAGGGCCTCGCCGAGGCCCGGCGGCGGCTCCTGGACGCCCGGGACGCCCTGCACCTGGTCACCGGCCGGGCCACCGACCGGCTCTCCCTCCAGGAACAGGACCAGGTCGCGGCCCAGCTCGGACTCCTCGACGCGGACGCGCTGCTGCGCGAGGTGTACGAGGCCGCGCGCGTCGTCGCCTACGCCGCGGACGTGACCTGGCGGGAGGTCGGACGGGTCCTGCGGGCGCGCGCCGCCCGGCCCAGGCTGCGCGGACTGCTCGGCACCCGCGGGGACCGGGCGGCCGCGCGGGCCCCCCTGGCCGAGGGCGTGGTGGAGTCCGACGGCGAGGCCGTACTGGCCCTGGCCGCGCGCCCCGACCGCGATCCCGTACTCGCCCTGCGGTTCGCCGCGGCCGCCGCGCAGGCGGGCCTGCCCGTCTCCCTGCACGCCGTACGCAGGCTCGCGGCGCAGGGGAAACCGCTCCCGGTGCCCTGGCCGGCCGAGGCCCGCGAGCAGCTGTTGACCCTGCTGGGCGCGGGGGAGCCGACGGTGGCCGTGTGGGAGGCCCTGGAGGCCGAGGGCCTCATCACCCGGCTGCTCCCGGACTGGGAGCGGGTGCGCTGTCGCCCCCAGCGCAATCCCGTCCACACCTGGACGGTGGACCGGCACCTGATCGAGACGGCGGTGCGGGCCTCCGCCCTCACCCGCCGGGTCGGCCGCCCCGACCTGCTGTTGATGGCCGCGCTCCTGCACGACATCGGCAAGGGCTGGCCGGGAGACCACTCGGTGGCGGGGGAGACCATCGCCCGCGACGTCGCCGCCCGCGTCGGCTTCGACCCGCACGACGTCGTCGTGCTCGGGGCGCTCGTACGGCACCACCTGCTGCTGATCGACACCGCCACCCGGCGCGACCTGGACGACCCGGCCACGGTCCGCACGGTCGCCGACGCCGTGGGCTCGGTGGGCACGCTGGAAATACTGCACGCCCTGACCGAGGCGGACGCCCTGGCCACCGGGCCGGCGGCGTGGAGCGCGTGGCGGGGATCGCTCGTGGCGGACCTCGTCGCGCGGGTCGCCGCCGTACTGCGCGGCACGGCCCCGGTGGCCGGAGAGCCGGAGATCGCGACCACCGAACAGGAACGCCTGGCGGTGGAGGCCCTGCGCACCGGGGAGCCGGTCCTGGCGCTCCAGGCCCGTCAGGAGGACGACGCGGTCGGCGTGGACCTCGTCGTCGCCGTCCCCGACCAGCCAGGGGTCCTCCCGGCGGTGGCCGGGGTCCTGGCCCTGCACCGGCTCACCGTACGGGCGGCCGACCTGCGCTCCATGGAGCTCCCGGACCGGCTGGGCGAGGTCCTGGTGCTGCGCTGGCGGGTGGCGGCGGAGTACGGCGCGCTGCCGCAGGCCGCCCGGCTCCGTACCGACCTGGTCCGCGCGCTGGACGGCTCGCTGGACGTCCCGGCGAAGCTGGCGGACCGCGAGGCGGCCTATCCGCGCCGGCGCGGGGTGGTCCCGCCGCCGCCCCGGGTCACGGTGGTCCCGGACGTGTCCTCCCTGGCCACGGTCCTGGAGGTGCGCGCGCCGGACGCGGTGGGCCTGCTCCACCGGATCGGCCGGGCACTGGAGTCCCGGGGCGTCCGGGTCCGCAGCGCACACGTCTCCACCCTGGGCGCGAACGCGGTGGACACGCTGTACGTGACCACCCCCGAGGGCAAGCCCCTCGACCCCGCGGAGGCAGCGGCCCTGGCCGGCCTGGTGGCTGCCGCCCTGTCGTAGTGCGGGCGGCCGCTGCGCGGAGCGTTCCCCCACCCACCCCTCCGCCGTTCCCCGGGGCTCGGCCCCGCGCCCCGCGCCTCAAACGCCGGCGGGGCTGGAATTTGCTGCGCACATCCAGCCCGCCCGGCGTTTGGGGGCCGGGGTCCGGGGCGGAGCCCCGGTCTTGCAAGCCGCACGCGGGTACAGGGCCGGGCGAAATCCAGCCTCCCCGGCGTTTGAGGGGCGGGGTGCGGGGGGCGGAGCCCCGGGGAAAGGTGACCACAGGGCCGGATGGGCGGCGGGGGCGGATACCCTGGGGGACGACCACAACGCCCCCGACCCGAGGAATCGCGACCACCGTGTTCGATACGCTCTCCGACCGCTTGGCGAATACCTTCAAGGGGCTGCGCGGCAAAGGCCGGCTGTCCGAGGCTGACATCGACGCAGCGGCCCGGGAAATCCGTATCGCTCTCCTCGAGGCCGACGTCGCCCTGCCCGTCGTCCGCTCCTTCATCGCGAACGTCAAGGAACGCGCGCGCGGTGAAGAGGTCAGCAAGGCCCTGAACCCGGGCCAGCAGGTCCTGAAGATCGTCAACGACGAGCTCGTCACCATCCTCGGCGGCGAGACCCGGCGGCTGCGCTTCGCCAAGACCGCCCCCACCGTGATCATGCTGGCCGGTCTCCAGGGTGCCGGTAAGACCACCCTCGCCGGAAAGCTCGGTCTCTGGCTGAAGGGGCAGGGCCACGCCCCGCTGCTGGTCGCGTGCGACCTCCAGCGCCCCAACGCCGTCAACCAGCTGAGCGTCGTCGCCGAGCGCGCCGGCGTGGCCGTGTACGCGCCCCAGCCGGGCAACGGCGTCGGCGACCCGGTCCAGGTCGCGAAGGACTCCGTCGAGTACGCGCGGACCAAGCAGTACGACATCGTCATCGTCGACACCGCCGGCCGCCTCGGCATCGACGCCGAGCTGATGCAGCAGGCCGCGGACATCCGCGACGCCGTCAGCCCCGACGAGATCCTCTTCGTCGTCGACGCCATGATCGGCCAGGACGCGGTCAACACCGCCGAGGCCTTCCGCGACGGCGTCGGCTTCGACGGCGTCGTGCTCTCCAAGCTCGACGGTGACGCCCGAGGCGGTGCCGCGCTCTCCATCGCGCACGTCACCGGCAAGCAGATCATGTTCGCCTCGAACGGCGAGAAGCTCGACGAGTTCGACGCCTTCCACCCCGACCGCATGGCGGGCCGGATCCTCGACATGGGTGACATGCTCACCCTCATCGAGCAGGCCGAGAAGACCTTCTCGCAGGCCGAGGCCGAGAAGATGGCGGCCAAGCTCGCCAAGGGCCCCAAGGAGTTCACGCTCGACGACTTCCTGGCCCAGATGGAGCAGGTCCGCAAAATGGGCTCCATCTCCAAGCTGCTCGGCATGCTGCCCGGCATGGGTCAGATCAAGGACCAGATCAACAACATCGACGAGCGTGACGTCGACCGCACCGCCGCGATCATCAAGTCGATGACCCCGGCCGAGCGCCACGACCCGACGATCATCAACGGCTCGCGCCGTGCCCGTATCGCCAAGGGCTCCGGCACCGAGGTCAGCGCGGTCAAGTCGCTGGTCGAGCGGTTCTTCGACGCCCGCAAGATGATGTCCCGCATGGCCCAGGGCGGCGGCATGCCGGGCATGCCGGGCATGCCCGGGATGGGTGGCGGCCCCGGCCGGCAGAAGAAGCAGGTCAAGCAGGCCAAGGGCAAGCGCAAGAGCGGCAACCCGATGAAGCGCAAGGAAGAGGAGGCCGCAGCCGCGGCCCGCCGGGAGCAGGGCCCGCAGGCGATCGAGCCCGCGGCCGCCGGCAACCCCTTCGGCCTGCCGGCGGGCGGCCAGGACGGCGGGGACTTCGACCTTCCGGACGAGTTCAAGAAGTTCATGAAGTAGCACCCGCGCACGTGGGTGAGGAGGGCCCCGGCCGTGTTCGCACGGTCGGGGCCCTCCTGTTTCTCCGCCGGGGCGACGGTCCGATTTATCCCTTATGGTCGGCCGGGAGGATGGCAGAAGGAGGCGCCCCGTGCCCAGCCCCACCCCCGTACCTCCCCGCGACAGGGCCGACACCCCCTGGCGGTCGGAAGGCGCACCGCCCGCCGCTCCGCCCAAGCGGAGGATGCCCGGCGGCTGGCGGGGGCTGATCCTCACCGCGCTGATCGTCTACCTGCTGGCCAACCTCGTGCTGTCCTTCTTCAACGAGGGGGACGAGCCGACCATCTCGTACACCGAGTTCAGCAAGCAGGTCGCCGCGGGCAACGTCGAGAAGATCTACTCCAAGGGCGATGCCATCCAGGGCGAGCTCAAGGCCAAGCAGCCGCTGCCCGACGGCGACAAGGGCGACTACACGAAGTTCGTCACCCAGCGCCCCGCCTTCGCCGACGACGCGCTGTGGGCCGAGCTCACCAAGCAGAACGTGACCGTCACGGCTTCCCCGGTCGTCGTGCAGCGCAGCTTCCTCGCGAACCTGCTGCTCTCCCTCGCCCCGATGCTGCTGCTGGTCCTCCTGTGGGTGGTCATCGCCCGCCGGATGGGTTCCGGGATGGGCGGCGCGGGCGCGCTGGGCCGCAAGGCCCCGCCCAAGCCGGTCGAGCTGGAGACGGGCGCCCGCCGCACCACCTTCGAGGACGTGGCGGGCATCGACGAGGTCGAGGGGGAGCTCAACGACGTCGTCGACTTCCTCAAGAACCCGCAGGCGTACCGGAAGATGGGCGCCCGGATGCCCGGCGGAGTCCTGCTCTCCGGCCCGCCCGGTACCGGCAAGACCCTGCTGGCGCGCGCGGTCGCGGGCGAGGCCGGGGTGCCCTTCTTCTCCGCCTCCGCCTCCGAGTTCATCGAAATGATCGTCGGGGTCGGCGCCTCCCGGGTGCGCGAACTGTTCACCGAGGCGCGCAAGGTGGCCCCGGCGATCATCTTCATCGACGAGATCGACACCATCGGACGGGCCCGCGGCGGCGGCACTGCCATGGGCGGCCACGACGAACGCGAACAGACCCTCAACCAGATCCTCACCGAAATGGACGGCTTCTCCGGCTCGGAGGGCGTGATCGTCCTCGCGGCCACCAACCGCGCGGACGTGCTCGACCCCGCCCTCACCCGCCCCGGCCGCTTCGACCGCATGGTGGTCGTCTCCCCGCCCGACCGGGCCGGCCGCGAGGCCATCCTGCGCATCCACACCCGGGACATCCCGCTCGCCGAGGGCGTCGACCTGGCACACGTGGCCCGTACCACCCCCGGGATGACCGGAGCGGACCTAGCCAACCTGGCGAACGAGGCCGCGCTGCTGGCCGTCAAACGCCAGCAGACCCAGGTGACCCGGGCGGACCTGTCGGACGCCCTGGAGAAGGTCCAGCTCGGCGCCGAGAGGTCGCTGATCATGCCGGAGGAGGAGCGCCGCCGCACCGCCTACCACGAGAGCGGCCACGCCCTGCTGGGCATGCTCCAGCCGGGCGCCGACCCGGTCCGCAAGATCACGATCGTGCCCCGCGGCCGCGCGCTGGGCGTCACCCTCTCGACCCCGGACGCGGACCGGTACGCCTACACCGAGCCGTACCTGCGCGGCCGCATCATCGGCGCGCTCGGCGGCATGGCGGCCGAGCACGTCGTCTACGACGTCATCACCACCGGCGCCGAGAACGACCTGGAGCAGGTGACCGCCATCGTCCGCGGCATGGTCGGCCGCTGGGGCATGAGCGAGCGGATCGGCCGCCTCACCGCGATCCCCTCCGACGGGCAGGGCCCCTACGGACTCTCGGCCGCCCCCGCCACCCTCGACGCGGTCGACCACGAGATGCGGCGCATCGTGGACGAGTGCTACCTGGAGGCCTGCCGCCTGCTGCGCGAGCACCGCCCGCAGCTGGACGCCCTCGCGCAGGCCCTCCTCGCCAACGAGACCCTGGACGAACCGGCCGCCTACGCCGCCGCGGGGATCGCACGGCTGACGAAGGGGCACGGCACCGACTGAGGCGCGGCCGTCAGTCCACCCGGGCGATCACGTACCGGAAGATGTTCGGCAGCCACACGGCGCCGTCGGACCGCTCGAACGGGTGAAGCGCCTCGGCCAGTTCCTTCTCCGCGAGCACGGGATCGGCCGTGCCGTCGGCGGCGTCGGCGGCGTCGTAGAGCCCCGTCGACAGCAGTCCGCGCACCGCGCTGTCCACGTCCGCGTACCCGAACGGGCAGAACACCCGCCCGGAACCGTCCGGTCGCAGCCCGGCCCGCTCCACCAGCGCGTCCAGGTCCCGCGGCGCGGGCCCGCCGCCGAGGACCGAGGGCACCGTGCAGCGCTCCGCGGGCCCCCAGTCCGCCAGGACCACCGCTCCGCCGCGGCGGACCGCGGGCAGGGCCGCGTCCAGGGCTGCGGGGGCCGGGGAGAAGGCGAGCAGGGCGTCGTACGGGCGGGGCGGGGCCGGCGGCTCCGGTGGAGCCGCCAGGACCTCCAGCAGCCGCTCGCGGGCCAGCGCCCGCCGGGCCGGGTCCGCCTCCACGCCCGTGGCCACGGCTCCCCGCCCGGCCGCCAGCAGCAGGGGCAGCCCGGCTCCGCAGTCCAGGTCGAGCAGCCGGTCGCCCGGCCCGACCTCCAGCCGGTCGTAGACCGCCTCGTACAGCGGTACGAGCATCCGTTCCTGGATCTCCGCCCAGTCCCGGGCGACGAGCGTGGCCGTCGGCGTCGGTGTCATCGAAAGAGCGCTCCTGATTCCGTGTCGCCCCCTTGCCCCCGTTGCCAGAGAACTCCCCATTCGCCCCGACGTCCAGAGGAGCGCGCCACCCGATTCACGCATCGTGTGCCGGGCGCCGTACGATTCGCGGCATGGCAAAGGCACCCGTTCTCACCCCGCAGGCGGAGGATTTCCCCCGCTGGTACCAGGATCTGATCAACAAGGCCGAGCTGGCCGACAACGGTCCGGTCCGAGGCACCATGGTCATCCGACCGTACGGCTACGGCCTGTGGGAGCGGATGCAGCAGGAGATGGACGCGCGCATCAAGGACGCGGGCGCCCAGAACGCGTACTTCCCGCTGTTCATCCCGCAGTCGTACCTGACGAAGGAAGCCGAGCACGTCGAGGGCTTCGCCCCCGAGCTCGCGGTCGTCACGCACGGCGGCGGCAAGGAGCTGGAAGAGCCGGTCGTCGTCCGGCCCACGTCCGAGACGATCATCAACGACTACTTCTCCAAGTGGGTCCAGAGCTACCGCGACCTGCCCCTGCTGATCAACCAGTGGGCCAACGTGGTCCGCTGGGAGATGCGCCCGCGCGTGTTCCTCCGTACGAGCGAGTTCCTCTGGCAGGAGGGCCACACCGCCCACGCCACGTACGAGGACGCCCGCGACTACGCGGCCCGCATCCACACGGACGTCTACGGCGACTTCATGACGAACGTGCTCGGCATCGACGTCGTGCTCGGCCGCAAGACCGCCAAGGAGCGCTTCGCCGGCGCCATCAACACCCTCACCCTCGAGGGCATGATGGGCGACGGCAAGGCCCTGCAGCTGGGCACGAGCCACGAGCTCGGCACCAACTTCGCCAAGGCCTTCAACACCCAGTACCTGTCGAAGGAAGGCAAGCAGGAGCTCGTCTGGCAGACCTCGTGGGGCGTCTCGACCCGCATGGTCGGCGGCCTGATCATGTCCCACGGCGACGACAACGGCCTGCGGGTCCCGCCCCGCCTCGCGCACGTCCAGGTCGTCGTCATGGCGATCAAGGGCGACGAGGCCGTGGCCAAGGTCCGTGAGCTGGGTGCCCAGCTGAAGGCCGCCGGCCTGCGGGTGCAGGTCGACGACCGCGTCGACACCCCCTTCGGCCGCCGCGCCGTGGACTGGGAGCTCAAGGGCGTACCGGTCCGCATCGAGATCGGCCCCCGTGACCTGGAGGCCGGCACCGCGATGCTCGCCCGCCGGATCCCGGGCGGGAAGACCCCCGTGCAGATCGACGCCCTCGCCGACCTGCTGCCCAAGGTGCTGGACGAGGACCAGGCGCAGCTGCTGCGCGAGTCCCGCGAGCGCCGCCTGGCCCGCACGTCCGACGTCACGACGATCGGCGAGGCCGCCGAGGCCGCCGTCGCCGGTGGCTGGGCGCGGATCCCGTGGGCGGACCTCGGTCCGGAGGGCGAGGCGAAGCTGGCCGAGCAGGCCGTCTCCGTGCGCTGCCTGATCGCCGAGGACGGGTCGGTCCCGGAGGCGGACGACGCCCCCGGTACGCTCGCGATCGTCGCGCGCTCGTACTGACCGGGCCGACCGGCTCTCCCGTGCCCCGGCGTGCGGCTCGTGCCGCGCGCCGGGGCCGGTTCGCATCGGCCGACCGGGAGGATTTGGTCGACGTTACGTACCGACTCCTCCTGAGATCGGCGCACCCGTCCTCGTCAGGACGCATCAGAGTGAACTGACTGGTACGTGCAAAAAATTTGGAATGGCCCGGAATCGGAACACCCGGGCACCTCGGCTCGTTGTCACGACGTGAGCACGACACCACCTGTTCTCGCCGCAGAGCTGGCGCAGGCGTGGGCCGATATTCAGCGGTACCACCCCGAGCTGCCTGACCTTGCCGCGCCCGAGTCCCTGATCGGAGAGTCGTCGTCCGCCTGTGGCGCCGAGCTCTCCTTCGAGCGACTGCTGCACGAGGCAGTCCACGGCATCGCCGCCGCCCGCGGTGTCCGCGACACTTCGCGCGCCGGCCGCTACCACAACCGCAGATTCCTCGCGATCGCCGAGGAGATGGGGCTGGACCACTCCGAGGAGCCGCACGCGAGCAGTGGCTTCTCCCTGGTCACGCTCAATCCGGAGGCGAAGCGGCGCTACCGTCCCACCATCGAGCGGCTACAGCGCGCGCTGAAGGCGCACACGGCCGCCACCGCGGCGGACACCAAGCGCAGCTTCCGTGGACCGGCCGCCCGGCACGGCTCCTCCGGTGGCGGCGTGCGCGTCAAGGCCGTCTGTGACTGCGGGCGCAACGTCCGGGTGGTCCCTTCCGTGCTGGCCCAAGCGCCGATCGTGTGCGGTGGCTGCATGAAGCCCTTCCGCATCCCCGACGTGGCCATCGCGGTGGCCTCCTGACCGCCCTCTCCGTCGGCGCCGGGGTCACCGCCCCGCCGCGAGGCGGGCGCCGGGCCACCGCCCCCACCGGGGCGGCCGCCGACGGCGCACGCACGGGGCCCGTACCGCCGTACCGCCGGCGGGCACCGGTCCTACCCGCCCGGCTGAGCGCGCCGCAGGCGTATGGCACAATGGCTAGCTGTACTCGACAGTCGCATAGGACCCCTCTCTCCTCCGGCTGACGCGTCCATCGGGCACCCGAGTACCGCAACCCCACGTGGCATCTCATGTGCCCAACCACGTCAAGTTCAGGAGACACCACTCCAGTGGCAGTCAAGATCAAGCTCAAGCGCCTCGGCAAGATTCGCCAGCCGCACTACCGCATCGTCGTCGCCGACGCCCGCACCCGCCGGGACGGTCGCGCGATCGAAGAGATCGGTATCTACCACCCGACCTACAACCCGTCGCGCATCGAGGTCAACGCCGAGCGTGCGCAGTACTGGCTGTCCGTCGGCGCCCAGCCCACCGAGGCTGTGCTCGCCATCCTGAAGCTGACCGGTGACTGGCAGGCCCACAAGGGTCTCCCCGCCCCCGCGCCGCTCCTGCAGCCGGCGACGAAGGAGAGCAAGCGTCGCTCCTTCGACGAGTTCGCCAAGGCCCTCGAGGGCATCGGCGAGGGCAAGGGCGAGGCCATCACGCAGAAGAAGAAGGCCGACAAGAAGGCGGACGAGGCTGACGCCGCCGCCGAGTCGACCGAGGCCTGAGCATGCTCGAGGAGGCTCTTGAGCACCTCGTAAAGGGCATTGTGGACAACCCCGACGAAGTGCAGGTCGCCTCGCGCAACCTGCGCCGCGGGCAGGTGCTCGAGGTCCGGGTCCACCCCGACGACCTCGGCAAGGTGATCGGCCGCAACGGCCGCACCGCACGTGCTCTGCGTACCGTCGTGGGCGCCATCGGCGGCCGGGGGATCCGCGTCGACCTCGTCGACGTGGACCAGGTCCGCTGAGCAGTTGATTCACCGGCACGGGCCGGGGAGGGCGTAGTTCGCCCGCCCCGGCCCGTGTCGTTTCTGCCCCCGGGCAGGAGCGACCATTGATGTGAGCAACCACGCCGCAGTAAGGGAAGAGCACAGTGGAGTTGGTAGTCGCGCGGATCGGCCGCGCCCACGGCATCAAGGGTGAGGTCACCGTCGAGGTGCGCACCGACGAGCCGGAACTGCGACTGAGTCCCGGCGCCGTGCTCAAGACGGAGCCCGCGACGGCGGGACCGCTGACGATCGAGACGGGCCGCGTGCACAGCGGGCGGCTGCTGCTCCGCTTCGCGGGCGTCAAGGACCGCACCGGAGCCGAGTCGCTGCGCAACATCCTCCTGATCGCCGAGGTGGACCCCTCCGAGCTGCCGGAGGAGGAGGACGAGTACTACGACCACCAGCTGATGGACCTGGACGTGGTGCTGGAGGACGGCACCGAGATCGGCCGGATCACCGAGATCTCTCACCTGCCCTCCCAGGACCTCTTCATCGTCGAGCGGCCGGACGGCTCCGAGGTGATGATCCCCTTCGTGGAGGAGATCGTCGCTGAGATCGACCTGGAGGAGCAGCGCTGCGTCATCACCCCGCCGCCCGGGCTGATCGACGAGCGTGACGCCGTCATCGTCTCGACCAGGGACGAGGACGCCGCGGATTCCGGGGACGACGCCTGATGCGACTCGACGTCGTCACGATCTTCCCCGAGTACCTGGAGCCGCTGAACGTCTCCCTCGTCGGCAAGGCGCGCGCCCGCGGGCAGCTCGACGTACACGTGCACGACCTGCGGGAGTGGACGTACGACCGGCACAACACGGTGGACGACACCCCGTACGGCGGCGGTCCCGGCATGGTCATGAAGACCGGGCCGTGGGGCGAGGCTCTGGACTCCGCGCTGGCCGACGGCTACGAGGCGGGCGCGCACGGTCCCGTCATGGTCGTTCCCACCCCCAGTGGTCGCCCCTTCACCCAGGAACTGGCCGTCGAACTCTCCGAGCGGCCGTGGCTGATCTTCACGCCGGCCCGGTACGAGGGCATCGACCGCCGGGTCATGGACGAGTACGCCACGCGCATGCCGGTGTACGAGGTCTCCATCGGCGACTACGTCCTGGCGGGCGGCGAGGCCGCCGTGCTGGTGGTCACCGAGGCCGTGGCCCGGCTGCTGCCCGGGGTGCTCGGCAACGCCGAATCGCACCGCGACGACTCCTTCGCGCCGGGCGAGATGGCGAACCTCCTGGAGGGGCCCGTCTACACCAAGCCCCCGGTGTGGCGCGGCCGGGACATCCCCGAGGTCCTGCTCAGCGGACACCACGGGAAGATCGCCCGGTGGCGTCGGGACGAGGCCTTCCGCCGGACCGCGCAGAACCGCCCCGACCTGATCGAGCGCTGCGAGGCCGCCGGCTTCGACAAGAAGGACCGGGAGATCCTCTCGGTCCTGGGCTGGCAGCCGACCGCCGACGGCCGATTTTGGCGCAGGGCCCGGGCCGTGGAAGAATAGGCGGCTGCTGTGTGCTCGCGGGCGCCCCTGCCACAGGGGGACCGTCGTCCGCCGGGTCCCGCAGCTCCCGAATTCTCTACGGAAACCCGCACTGGCGACCTGTGGCGTCATGCGAAGAAAGCAGACGAAGAACATGTCTCACCTGCTCGATGGCGTCAACGCCGCCACGCTCCGCTCCGACGTCCCGGCCTTCCGCCCGGGTGACACGATCAACGTGCACGTCCGCGTGATCGAGGGCAACCGCTCCCGTATCCAGCAGTTCAAGGGCGTAGTCATCCGCCGCCAGGGCGCCGGCGTCTCCGAGACCTTCACCGTGCGCAAGGTCTCCTTCAGCGTCGGCGTGGAGCGTACCTTCCCGGTCCACTCCCCGATCTTCGAGAAGATCGAGCTCGTCACCCGCGGTGACGTTCGCCGCGCCAAGCTGTACTACCTCCGTGAGCTCCGCGGCAAGGCCGCGAAGATCAAGGAGAAGCGCGACCGCTGAGGTCACTCCCGGAGTCCGGGGGCGGCCGGATAGGCTCGCACCCGTATGGACACCGAAGCACCTCACACGCAGCGCGGCCACTCGTCCCCCCTCGAGGGGGACGGGAGGCCGCGATTTGCGTTCTCCCGGCCCCGGCGGACGGCCGGCGGGCGGCCCCTCACCTGGCGCCGCGCCGGAGTGCTCGGTGTGATCTGCACCGTCTTCCTGCTGCTGTTCAGCAACTTCGTGGTCCAGCCCTTCCTGATCCCGAGCCGCTCCATGGAGCCGACGCTCCAGGTCGGGGACCGGGTGCTGGTCAACAAGCTGGCCTACCGCTTCGGCGGGCAGCCGCAGCGCGGGGACGTGGTGGTGTTCGACGGCACGGGCTCGTTCGTGCGCGAACGCCCCGACGCCAATCCGATCGGCGCCGTGCTGCACGGCGCGGCCTCGGCGCTCGGGCTGGCCGAGCCGTCCGACACTGACTTCGTGAAGCGGGTCGTGGGGGTCGGCGGCGACGACGTGGTGTGCTGTGACGCCGCGGGGCGGGTTGCGGTCAACGGCGTGCCGCTGGAGGAGCCGTACCTCCATCCCGGTGACGCGCCCTCGACGGTGCCCTTCCGGATCGTCGTACCGCTGGGGACCCTCTGGGTCATGGGTGATCATCGTTCCCAGTCCCGGGACTCCCGGGACCACCTGGGGGAACCGGGCGGGGGGATGGTGCCGGTGGAGAACGTGATCGGGCGGGCCGACTGGATCGGTTGGCCGCTCTCGCGCTGGGACGGCGTCGGCGGTGGCCATGGGTAGCCGAGGGCGGAAGAAGGGCGGACGGGACTGGGACTTCGACGACTTCGAGCCCGAACCCGAGCCGGAGCCCACCCCGGCTCCCCTGGTGGGGGGCCGGCTGGAAGGCGGCCGGGCCGAACGGCGCCGGACGGCCCGCAAGGTGCGCCGGCGCCGCCGCACGCGCCGGGCCGGCGAGGTGCCGCTGCTGGTGGTCGTGGCGCTGTGCATCGCCCTGCTCCTGAAGACCTTCCTGGTGCAGGCCTTCTTCATTCCGTCGGGCTCGATGGAGCAGACGATCCGGATCGGCGACCGCGTCCTGGTGGACAAGCTGACGCCGTGGTTCGGCTCCGAGATCAAGCGCGGCGACGTCGTCGTGTTCAAGGACCCCGGCGGCTGGCTCAAGGGCGAGGCGGCCCGTCCTCCCAAGGACCCGATCGTCGTCAAGCAGATCAAGCAAGTACTCACCTTCATCGGCCTGCTGCCCTCGGCCGACGAGCAGGACCTGATCAAGCGGGTCATCGGCGTCGGCGGGGACACCGTCAAATGCTGTGACAGCCGGGGCCGGGTCACCGTCAACGGCTCGCCCCTCGATGAGCCGTACGTGAACGCGGGAAACACTCCTTCGGACATCACGTTCGACGTGCAGGTGCCGGAGGGCCGGCTCTTCGTGATGGGCGATCACCGCGCGAACTCGTCCGATTCCCGGTTCCACCTGGACGAGGGCTTTCAGGGCACCATCCCCGAGAGCGGGGTGGTCGGGCAGGCCGTCGTGATCGCCTGGCCCTACGGGCACTGGGCCAAGCTGGAGCAGCCGGCGACCTTCCGGATGGTGCCCGATCAGGCACGGCGCGAGGGACGCGGGCGACGACGGCGCCGTCGGGGCACACCGTTCGCATAGTGTGTCCTCGGTCTCCCGCGCCTTAGGGAACTCCCGCTCGTTAAGGGAGGGGAGGGCCCGTGCCGGGTTGGGCGCGGGCGGCAATCGCGAGTGAGGAGTGGATGTGGGGGACGTGGCGGTAGGCGCACGGTCCGGACGCGACGAAGGCGAGGAGCGGCCGGACGACGCCGTCGAGCGCGAGGCCGAGGAGGACGGCGATGCCCAGGAGCATGCGCACCGGTCCTTCTGGAAGGAGCTCCCGCTCCTCATCGGCATCGCCCTGCTGCTGGCCCTGCTGATCAAGACGTTCCTGCTCCAGGCGTTCTCGATCCCGTCGGCCTCGATGCAGAACACCCTGCAGATGGGGGACCGGGTCCTGGTGGACAAGCTGACCCCGTGGTTCGGCTCCGAGCCGGAGCGCGGCGAGGTCGTCGTCTTCCACGACCCCGCGGACTGGCTGTCGGGCCAGCCCACTCCCGAGCCGAACCTCTTCCAGCAGGTGCTCAGCAAGATCGGCCTGATGCCGGACGCTTCCGAGAAGGACCTGATCAAGCGGGTCATCGCGATCGGCGGGGACACGGTCGAGTGCAAGAAGGGGGGACCGGTCGTCGTCAACGGCAAGGAGCTGGACGAGCCGTACATCTACCCCGGCAACACCCCCTGCGACGACGCCCCGTTCGGCCCGATCACCGTGCCCAAGGGCAAGCTCTGGGTCATGGGTGACCACCGGCAGAACTCCGAGGACTCCCGCTACCACCAGCAGGACTCCACCAAGGGCTTCGTCCCGGTGGACAAGGTCGTCGGGCGGGCCGTGGTGGTCGCGTGGCCGGTCACCCGCTGGGCCACCCTGCCGGTCCCGGACACCTTCGACCAGCCGGGCATCGGCAACCAGGCCGCGGCGACCGCGCTCGGCCTCGGGGCCGCCGGGCTGGCCCCCGTCGGGCTCGGCCCGGCCGCGCTGGGGCTCGTGGGAGCCGTTCCGCTCGTCATGTGGCGCAGGCAGAAGCTGACCAGGGGCCGTACCGGCGGGTAGGGTGCCGCCCAGGTCGACGATCCCGGAGTGTGGGGGCGCTGCAATGGGCGGAACACAAGCAATACGCAGTGGCAAGGATGGCCGCGGCGGTCTCGGCAACGTGCTGTCGGGAATCGCCGTGGCCATCGGCTTTGCGCTCTTCCTGGGCGGCTTCGCGTGGGGGGCGGTCGTCTACCGGCCCTACATGGTCCCCACGGACTCGATGATGCCCACGGTGCGGCCCGGGGACCGGCTGCTGGCCCAGCGCATCGACGGCGCCGACGTGCACCGCGGGGACGTGGTCATCTTCACCGATTCCCTGTGGAGCGATTCGCCCATGGTCAAGCGGGTCGTCGGCATCGGCGGCGACGTCGTGAAGTGCTGCGGAGCGGCCGGCGAGCTGACGGTCAACGGCACCCCGCTGGACGAGCCGTACGCCGACACCACCAAGCCGGATTCGGGTCTGGCCATGCCGCCCGGACAGGCCGCGCCCACCGGGACCCCCTTCGAGGTGGCGGTCCCCGAGGGCAACCTCTTCCTGCTGGGCGACCGGCGGGCCGCCTCCCTGGACTCCCGTGCCCACCTGCAGGAGGCCGGGCAGGGGACCGTGCCCCGATCGGCCGTCAGCGCCCGCGTCGACGCCCTGGCCTGGCCCTCCGTGACGATGCTGGAGCGGCCGGCCGCGTACGCCGCCCTGCCCGGCGGGATCTCGCGGCCCGGGCCGCTGCGCCTCCAGGTGGTGACGGTGCTGGCCGGGGCGGTCCTGGTGGGGCTGGGGGCCTTGTACGGGCCGGTCGCACGGGTCCTCGCCCGCGGCCGGCGACAGGAGCGGGCCGGTGTCCGCTGACCCGGCGGTCGGGCACGGCCGCCGGAAGGTGTCGCGGGTGATCCTGCTGGACCCGGCGGACCGGATCCTGCTGCTGCACGGCTTCGAACCGGCCGACCCCTCCGACGACTGGTGGTTCACCCCCGGCGGCGGACTGGAGGGGACCGAGAGCCGGGAGCAGGCCGCACTGCGCGAGCTGGCGGAGGAGACCGGGATCACGGAGGTGGAGCTGGGGCCGGTGCTGTGGCACCGCTACTGCTCCTTCCCCTTCGACGGGCGGCGCTGGGAACAGGACGAGTGGTACTTCCTCGCCCGGACCGCCCAGACCGAGACCGAGATGGGCGGCCTCACCGAGCTGGAGCGGCGCAGCGTCACCGGAGCCAGGTGGTGGACCTCCGAGGAACTTCTCGCGGCCCATGAGACGGTGTACCCGACCAGACTCGCCGAGCTGCTCCGTACGCTGCTCGACGACGGTCCTCCGGGTGAGCCGGTGGCCCTGGCCCCGGAAATCGTTTAGGGGCGCAGGGGCCTGGCGCACAATAGGGGGACGCACGGCTGAAGGGGAACATGCCATGAGTGCCGAGGACCTCGAAAAGTACGAGACCGAGATGGAGCTGAAGCTCTATCGGGAGTACCGCGACGTCGTCGGGCTGTTCAAGTATGTGATCGAGACGGAACGCCGTTTCTACCTCACGAACGACTACGAGATGCAGGTGCATTCGGTTCAGGGGGAGGTGTTCTTCGAGGTCTCCATGGCCGACGCCTGGGTCTGGGACATGTACCGGCCGGCCCGCTTCGTGAAGCAGGTGCGGGTGCTGACCTTCAAGGACGTGAACATCGAGGAGCTCAACAAGAGCGATCTCGAACTGCCCGGCAGCTGAGGGCCGGCACCGGCCGAACCGCCTCACCCGCAAGGGTGAGGCGGTTTTCCACAACGGCCGGACTGTCCACCAAGATCCACACGGTGGGCGGGGGTGCGGGACCGTCGGTGCCGGAGGTGGTGCCGGATGAACGCGAAGGGCGTGGCACAGCAGGCATTGGGGCGGTACGGCGAGGAACTCGCGGCCCGGCGGCTGACCGAGGCCGGGATGACCGTGATCGCGCGGAACTGGCGGTGCCGCGGCGGCGAGATCGACATCGTCGCCCGGGACGGGGACGCCCTCGTCGTGTGCGAGGTCAAGACCCGCCGGGCGGGCGAGTTCGAGCATCCGATGGCCGCCGTGCGGCCCGCCAAGGCCGAGCGCTTGCGCACCCTCGCCGGGCGCTGGCTCGCCGACCACGGTGGACCACCCCCGGGCGGGGTGCGCATCGACCTCGTCGGGGTCCTGGTGCCGCGGCGCGGCGCCCCCCAGGTGGAACACGTCAGGGGGGTGGCCTGATGGGGTTCGCGCGAGCCTGCTCGGTGGCCCTGGTCGGCGTCGACGGCGTGGTGGTCGAGGTACAGGCCGACCTGGAGCCCGGCGTGGCGGCCTTCACCCTGGTCGGGTTGCCGGACAAGACCCTGGTCGAGAGCCGGGACCGGGTGCGGGCGGCCGTGGTCAACTCGGGAGCGGCCTGGCCGCAGAAGAAGCTCACGGTCGGGCTGAGCCCGGCCTCCGTACCGAAATCCGGCGCCGGCTTCGACCTGGCCGTCGCGGCGGCCGTGCTCGGGGCCGCCGAGGTGGTCGACCCGGGCGCGATCGCCGACCTCGTCCTCATCGGGGAACTGGGGCTGGACGGGCGCGTGCGCCCGGTCCGCGGGATCCTGCCGGCTGTCCTCGCAGCGGCGGAGGCCGGCTACCGGCAGGTGGTGGTGCCGCAGCAGTGCGCGGCCGAGGCCGCGCTCGTACCGGACGTCTCGGTCCTCGGCGTACGCAGCCTGCGCCAGCTCATCGCGGTCCTGACCGGCGGGGAGGTGCCCGAAGAGGAGCCGGGCGACCCGCCCGGCAGGCCGGACCCGATGCTGGCCGGACTGCTCGTCCCCGGGGCGGGACTGGGCACGGGCCTCGCCCGGGGCCGGCCCGGCCGGGAGGACGGCACGGACTTCCCCGACCTCGCCGACGTGGCCGGGCAGCACACGGCGCGCCGCGCCCTGGAGGTGGCGGCCGCCGGAGGGCACCACCTCTTCCTCAGCGGACCGCCCGGAGCGGGCAAGACCATGCTCGCCGAGCGGCTGCCCTGGCTCCTGCCGCAGCTCACCCGTCAGGATTCCGTGGAGGTCACGGCCGTCCACTCGGTCGCGGGAATCCTCCCGCCCGGCGAACCGCTGGTCGCCCGGCCGCCCTACTGCGCGCCGCACCATTCGGCGACCATGCAGTCGCTGGTGGGCGGCGGGACCGGGATCCCCCGGCCCGGGGCGGTCTCCCTGGCCCACCGCGGCGTGCTCTTTTTGGACGAGGCCGCGGAGTTCCACAGCCGGGCGCTGGACGCGCTGCGGCAGCCCCTCGAATCGGGGCACGTGGTCATCGCCCGCGCCGCCGGAGTGGTAAGGCTGCCCGCCCGGTTCCTGATGGTGCTCGCCGCCAACCCGTGCCCGTGCGGGCGCCACACCCTGCACGGAGCAGGCTGCGAATGCCCGCCTTCGGTGATCCGCCGTTACCAGGCGCGGCTGTCCGGGCCGTTGCTCGACCGGGTCGACCTGAGGGTGGAGGTCGAGCCGGTGACCCGCGGCGACCTGCTCGGGCAGGGCGGCCGCGGGGAATCCACCGCGGTGGTCGCCGACCGGGTGCGTCAGGCCCGGGAGCGCGCCGCGGCCCGGCTCGCCGACACGCCGTGGCGGCTCAACTCCGAGGTGCCCGGGCAGGAACTGCGCACCCGGTGGCAGGCCGGGCCCGGCGCCCTGGCCCCCGCCGAGCGCGATCTGGAACGCGGGCTGCTCACCGCCCGCGGGCTGGACCGGGTGTTGCGGGTCGCCTGGACGGTGGCCGACCTGCGGGGGCGGGACCGGCCCGAGGCGCTGGACGTGGCCGTGGCGCTGGAGCTGCGGACCGGGATCGCCCGCGGGGCGATGTCGCTGCCGGGGGCCCGGACATGACCGGCTCCGGGGACGCGGAAACGCTGGCGCGGGCGGCGCTCACCCGGGTGCTGGAGCCCGGCGATGCGCACGGCGGGCGGTGGCTGCGGGAGTTCGGCGCGGTGCGGCTGATGCAGCTGCTGACCGCCCCCGGGGCGGAGCCCGACGTCCTGTCCGGGGTGGGGCCCGAGCGGCTCGCCGGGTACCGCAGACGGGCCGAGCTGGCCGAACCCGAGCGGGACCTGGCGGACGCCGCCGGGGCCGGAGGCCGGTTCGTCCATCCGGGATCGGCGCAGTGGCCGACCCAGCTCGACGACCTGGGCGACGAGCGGCCCGTCGGACTGTGGCTGCGGGGCCGGCCGAACCTCCGCACCTGGGCACTGCGTTCGGTCTCCGTGGTCGGCGCCCGCGCCTGCACCCCGTACGGCGCACACATGGCCCAGGTCCTGGCCGCCGGACTCGCCGAGCGGGGCTGGGTCGTGGTGTCCGGCGCCGCGTTCGGGATCGACGGCGCCGCCCACCGGGGGGCCCTCGCCTCGGGCGGCGCGACCGCGGCGGTGCTGGCCTGCGGGGTGGACGTCGCCTACCCGCGCGGACATGCCGGGCTGCTCGGCCGGATCGCCGGGCAGGGGCTGATCCTCGGGGAGCTGCCACCGGGCAGCCACCCGACGCCCAGCCGGTTCGTCCTGCGCAACCGGGTCATCGCCGCCCTCACCCGGGGCACGGTCGTCGTGGAGGCAGCGCACCGCAGCGGCTCGCTGGTCACGGCCCGGCGGGCGCAGCGCCTGGGGCGGTTCACCATGGGCGTCCCCGGGCCCGCCACCAGCGGGCTCTCCGCCGGGGTGCACGAACTGCTGCGGGGCGAGGCCGTGGTCGTCACCGACGCGGCCGAGGTGGTCGAACTGGTCGGGGCCATGGGCGAGCTGGCTCCCGAGCGGCGCGGCCCGGTGCTCGCCCGGGACCTGCTGGACCCGGACGCCGCCCGTGTGCTCGAAGCGCTGCCCGCCGGCCGCCCGGCGGACGTGGCCGAGCTGGCACTTGCCTCCGGCACCGGCATCGATGAAGTCATCGGCAGACTGTACGAACTTCACTCTCTGGGGTTCGTCGAACGGCAGGGCGACGGCTGGCAGTTGAGCAGACAAACGGCTGGAGGAGGCACACAAACCGGAGCCGCCCGGCGAGGCGGTCGTTGACCTGGGGTGTTCCGGTGAAAGAGTGAAAGCGATGAGAGACGCGGTCTTCCCGGTGGCGGTCGCCGGGACCGAGCGCCAGGCGCCGGTCCCGGGGCGCCCGCGCGAGTTCGGGCGCCTTCCGGCCCCCGCGCCATCCCGTACTCTTCGCGCACCGCGACAATCTCGTCACGCTACGCTCCCAAGGAATCCGGCTCCGGCAAAGGCGAAGCATGCCCCAGCACACCTCAGGGTCCGACCGCGCTGCGGTGCCCCCCGCTGCCTGCGGCAGCGTGCGGTCCACCGCGCCCTCGTCCCTGGAGGTGCTGTGGCGCTCGTACAAGGAGTCGGGTGACGAGCGGCTGCGGGAGCAGCTGATCCTGCACTACTCGCCCCTGGTGAAGTACGTGGCGGGCCGCGTCAGCGTGGGCCTGCCGCCCAACGTGGAACAGGCCGACTTCGTCTCCTCCGGGGTCTTCGGGCTGATCGACGCCATCGAGAAGTTCGACATCGACCGGTCGATCAAGTTCGAGACGTACGCGATCACCCGGATCCGCGGCGCGATGATCGACGAGCTGCGGGCGCTGGACTGGATCCCGCGCTCGGTCCGGCAGAAGGCGCGCGCCGTGGAACGGGCCTACGCCACGCTGGAGGCCCAACTGCGGCGCACCCCGACGGAGAGCGAGGTCGCCGGGGAGATGGGGATCGGCGTGGAGGACCTCCACACCGTCTTCAGCCAGTTGTCGCTGGCCAACGTGGTCGCCCTGGAAGAGCTGCTGCACGTCGGCGGGGAGGGCGGCGACCGCCTCTCGCTGATGGACACCCTGGAGGACACCGCCGCCGACAACCCGGTGGCGGTGGCCGAGGACCGCGAGCTGCGGCGGCTGTTGGCGCGGGCCATCAACACGCTGCCCGAGCGGGAGAAGACCGTGGTGACCCTCTACTACTACGAGGGCCTCACCCTGGCCGAGATCGGCAACGTCCTCGGCGTCACCGAGAGCCGGGTCAGCCAGATCCACACCAAGTCCGTTTTGCAGTTGCGCGCAAAGTTGGCAGATGTGGGGAGGTGAGCTTGCGCTACCTCCGTAGAGTGGATGCGTGCCCAGGATTCGAGCGGCCTCCGTGGCCGAGCACCGGTCGATGCAGCGCGGCGCCCTCTTGGACGCCGCGCGTTCCCTGCTGTCCGAAGGCGGGACGGAGGCGCTGACCTTCCCCGCCCTCGCGGAGCGGACCGGGCTCGCCCGGTCGTCCGTGTACGAGTACTTCCGCTCCCGTGCCGCCGTGGTCGAAGAACTGTGCGCCGTGGACTTCCCCGTGTGGGCCGCCGAGATCGAAGCGGCGATGGAGCAGGCGCAGTCGCCGGAGGCGAAGATCGAGGCCTACGTGCGCAGCCAGTTGGGGCTGGTGGGCGACCGGCGGCACCGGGCGGTCGTGGCCATCTCGGCCAGCGAGCTGGATGCGGGGGCCCGCGAGAAGATCCGCGCGGCCCACGGCGGGCTGGTGGCGATGATCGTCGAGGCGCTGGGCGGGCTGGGACACGCCGAGCCGCGACTGGCCGCCATGCTGTTGCAGGGGGTCGTGGACGCCGCCGTGCGGCGGATCGAGCTCGGCGCGGCGGAGGATCCCGCCGTCGTGACGGAGGCCGCCGTCGCCATGGCCCTGCGGGGCGTCCGGGGCTGAGGCCCCAGGGGCAGCACCCGCGGCCCCGTACCTCAATCGTCGGCCGGGTGCCCGGCCGGTAGGAGGCGTGGTGTCGGGCGCGGGAGGAGGGTGAGCGGGTTGAGGTACGCCTCGCCCGCCAAGAGGCCCCAGTGCAGGCATGACGCCGGGCAGTGCGAGCCGTCCGTCAGAACCGCCACCACCTGGCCCGCAACCACCTGCTCGCCCTCCGCGACCAGGGGCCGCACCGGCTCGTAGGTGGTGCGCAGCCCGTTCGGCAGGGCCAGCGAGAGCACTCCGCGCCCGGCGACGGGCCCGGCGTGGTGGACCCGGCCGGCCGCCACCGCCCGGAGCTCCGCGCCCACCGGCGCGGACAGGTCCACACCGCGGTGACCGGCCGCGTAGGGGGTCGGCGGCGGGTCCCACCAGCGGGCCACCGACAGCGGAGCGGGCAGCGGGCGGACCCCGGGAAGGGTCGCCTGGGTCAGGGCCAGGAGCAGGCTGAGCAGCAAGGTCGTCATGGGACCCAGCGTCCCGCGCACGCCCGGGCCGCCGCCCCGGCCTGTGGACGGCCGGGGCACTGTGGACAACGGCGTCACCCGGCATACCGCCGGGTCCCGTACACTTCTTGTGGCGATCCGGGTCACCGGGTCGACTTCGCACGCCCCAACACCAGGCTGAAACGGCCAGGTGGCAGCGTCTCTCGGTCCCTCATGGGGGCAGGGCGCGGTGGGGCGTCAGGAACCAAACCGAGAAACCAAGGAGATGGCCATGGCCGTCGTCACGATGCGGGAGCTGCTGGAAAGCGGCGTCCACTTCGGTCACCAGACCCGCCGTTGGAACCCGAAGATGAAGCGCTTCATCTTCACGGAGCGCAACGGCATCTACATCATCGACCTGCTGCAGTCGCTGTCGTACATCGACCGCGCCTACGAGTTCGTGAAGGAGACCGTCGCGCACGGTGGCTCCATCATGTTCGTCGGTACCAAGAAGCAGGCCCAGGAGGCCATCGCCGAGCAGGCGACGCGCGTTGGTATGCCGTACGTCAACCAGCGCTGGCTGGGTGGCATGCTCACCAACTTCTCCACCGTCTACAAGCGCCTCCAGCGTCTGAAGGAGCTTGAGGCGATCGACTTCGAGGACGTCGCCGCCTCGGGTCTCACCAAGAAGGAGCTCCTGGTCCTCTCCCGCGAGAAGACCAAGCTGGAGAAGACCCTCGGTGGTATCCGCGAGATGTCGAAGGTTCCCAGCGCCGTCTGGATCGTCGACACCAAGAAGGAGCACATCGCCGTCGGTGAGGCGCGCAAGCTCCACATCCCGGTCGTCGCGATCCTCGACACCAACTGCGACCCCGACGAGGTCGACTACAAGATCCCGGGCAACGACGACGCGATCCGTTCCGTCACCCTGCTCACCCGCGTGATCGCCGACGCCGTCGCCGAGGGCCTCATCGCCCGCTCCGGCGCTGCGACCGGTGACTCGAAGCCGGGCGAGAAGGCCGCCGCCGAGCCGCTCGCCGAGTGGGAGCGCGACCTGCTCGAGGGCGAGAAGAAGGCCGACGACGCCGAGGCCGCCCCGGCCGAGGCCGCTGCCGCCCCGGCCGCCGAGGCTGTCGAGGCCCCGGCCGCCGACGCCGAGCAGGCCTGACCCACTGAGAGCGCCCGGCGTTCACGCGCCGGGCACTCACAGCACGGACGATGACGGCGGGGGAGCCGCGCCCAGGGCGCGGCGCCTCCGCCGTTCACCCGTAGATCTACGACTTCGAGAGAGAATCACAGACTCATGGCGAACTACACCGCCGCTGACGTCAAGAAGCTCCGCGAGCTCACCGGCGCCGGCATGCTGGACTGCAAGAACGCGCTCGTGGACGCCGACGGTGACGTCGACAAGGCCCAGGAAGCCCTCCGCATCAAGGGTCAGAAGGGCGTCGCCAAGCGCGAGGGCCGTTCTGCCGAGAACGGCGCCGTCGTCTCCCTCATCGCCGACGACAACACCTCCGGTGTCATCGTCGAGCTGAAGTGCGAGACCGACTTCGTCGCCAAGGGCGAGAAGTTCCTGGCCGTCGCCAACGAGCTGGCCGCGCACGTCGCCGCCACCTCCCCGGCCGACATCGAGGCGCTGCTCGCGTCCGAGATCAAGCCGGGCCAGACCGTCACCGCCTTCGTCGACGAGGCCAACGCCAACCTCGGCGAGAAGATCGTCCTGGACCGCTTCGCGCAGTTCAGCGGCGGCTACGTGGCTGCGTACATGCACCGCACGATGCCCGACCTGCCGTTCCAGATCGGCGTCCTGGTCGAGCTCGACAAGGAGAACGCCGAGGTCGCCCGCGGCGTCGCGCAGCACATCGCCGCGTTCGCCCCGCAGTGGCTGTCCGCCGAGGACGTCCCGGCCGAGAAGGTCGAGTCCGAGCGTCGCATCGCCGAAGAGGTCACCCGCGCGGAGGGCAAGCCCGAGGCTGCCATCGCGAAGATCGTCGAGGGTCGCGTCAACGGCTTCTTCAAGGACGCCACGCTGCTCGGCCAGGCCTACGCCCTGGACAACAAGAAGTCCGTCCAGAAGGTTCTGGACGAGGCCGGTGTCACCCTGAAGCGCTTCACCCGCATCAAGGTCGGCATCTGAGTCCGTCCGTACGCGACGGACACCGGACCCCGGTAGGGTCTGAGGCAGTCGTCCGCGCTTGCGCGAGGCGACCGCAGATCTGACGAGGAGGCCATTGCCGTAGAGGGAACCGCAAGGACCCACCGGCAATGGCCTTCTTCGTATGTGCACGAGGAGATCTCCATGAATCAGGGCGTGGACCCCCACACCGCATCCGACGACAAGAGCGACCAGGACAAGAAGGGCCGCCGCTTCATGCTGAAGCTGTCGGGCGAGGCCTTCTCCGGTGGCGGAGGACTGGGCGTCGACCCCGACGTCGTCCACGCCATCGCGCGTGAGATCGCCGCGGTGGTCCGCGACGGCGCGGAGATCGCCGTCGTGATCGGCGGCGGCAACTTCTTCCGCGGCGCCGAACTCCAGCAGCGCGGCATGGACCGGGCCCGGTCCGACTACATGGGCATGCTCGGAACCGTCATGAACTGCCTCGCACTCCAGGACTTCCTGGAGAAGGAGGGCATCGACTCCCGCGTGCAGACCGCCATCACCATGGGCCAGGTCGCGGAACCGTACATCCCGCTGCGTGCCGTCCGGCACCTGGAGAAGGGCCGCGTCGTCATCTTCGGCGCCGGCATGGGCATGCCCTACTTCTCCACCGACACCACGGCCGCCCAGCGCGCCCTGGAGATCGACGCCGAGGCCCTGCTCATGGGCAAGAACGGTGTCGACGGGGTCTACGACTCCGACCCGAAGAAGAACCCGGACGCGGTGAAGTTCGACGCGCTGGAGTACAGCGAGGTCCTCTCCCGCGACCTCAAGGTCGCCGACGCCACCGCGATCACGCTCTGCCGCGACAACAAGCTGCCGATCCTCGTTTTCGAGCTCCTCGCCGAGGGCAATATCGCCCGCGCCGTCAAGGGTGAGAAGATCGGCACGCTCGTGAGCGACCAGGAAACCCGGGCCTGAGCAGTCCGCAGCCGGACCGAGCGAGCCCCTGACCGGGCCCGCCGGGTCCGCCCGCCCGCCTGAACCATCCATATCTGACATGCAGGAGCACGTGGTGACCGAAGAGATCCTCCTCGAGGCCGAGGAGAAGATGGAAAAGGCCGTCGTCGTCGCCAAGGAAGACTTCGCCGCGATTCGCACCGGCCGTGCGCACCCGGCGATGTTCAACAAGATCGTGGCGGAGTACTACGGCGCCATCACGCCCATCAACCAGCTCGCCTCCTTCTCGGTGCCCGAGCCGCGCATGGCGATCGTGACCCCGTTCGACAAGAGCGCCCTGCGCAACATCGAGCAGGCCATCCGCGACTCCGACCTCGGTGTCAACCCGAGCAACGACGGCAGCATCATCCGGGTGACCTTCCCCGAGCTGACGCAGGATCGCCGCAAGGAGTACATCAAGGTCGCGCGCACCAAGGCCGAGGACTCGAAGATCTCGCTGCGCGCCGTCCGCCGCAAGGCCAAGGACGCCCTTGACAAGCTGGTCAAGGACAAGGAGGCCGGCGAGGACGAGGTGCGCCGCGCGGAGAAGGAGCTCGACGACACCACCGCGAAGTACGTCGCGCAGGTGGACGAGCTCCTCAAGCACAAGGAAGCCGAGCTCCTCGAAGTCTGATGAACGACTCTTCCTGGCAGCCGGAGCCGGTTCCGGCGGGTCCCGCATACGATGCGCAGGTGGGCCCGCACACTCGGCCCATGCCCATCGTGCCCGATGCCGCCGGCCGTGACTTCGACGACCGGGAAGCACGCGATCGGGGGGTCGCCGCCGACAGCGGCCCCCTCTTCCGCGCCGATACGCCGCCGCAGGAGCCCATGCCCAGCCCCCCGCCTCCGCATGCCCAGCAGCCGCAGGACGCCTCGCCCCCGCCGCCGAAGAAGCGCGCGGGCCGGGATCTGCGTGCCGCCATAGGGGTGGGCGTGGGTCTCGGCGCGGTGATCTTCGCCTCGCTGCTGATCGTCAAGGCCGTCTTCGTCGGCGTCGTCGTCGTCGCGGTCGTCGTCGGCCTGTGGGAGCTCACCTCCCGGTTGCAGGAGCAGAAGGGCATCAAGGCTCCGCTGGTCCCGCTCGCGGTCGGCGGCGCCGCCATGGTCATCGCCGGATACGTCCGGGGGGCCGAGGGCGCCTGGGTCGCCATGGCGCTGACCGTGCTGGCGGTCCTGGTGTGGCGGATGACCGAACCGCCCGAGGACTACCTCAAGGACGTCACGGCGGGCGCCTTCGCGGCGTTCTACGTGCCCTTCCTGGCCACCTTCGTCGCGATGCTGCTCACCGCCGACGACGGCCCCGAACGCGTGATCACCTTCCTGCTCCTGACCGTGGTCAGCGATACCGGGGCCTATGCGGTCGGCTGGCGCTTCGGCAAGACCAAGCTCGCGCCGCGCATCAGCCCCGGCAAGACCCGCGAGGGACTGTTCGGCGCGGTGGCCTTCGCGATGGCGGCCGGCGCGCTGTGCATGGAGTTCCTGATCGAAGGCGGCTCCTGGTGGCAGGGCCTGCTGCTGGGCCTCGCGGTCGCGGTCAGCGCCACCCTGGGTGACCTGGGCGAGTCGATGATCAAGCGGGACCTGGGCATCAAGGACATGGGCACCCTGCTGCCGGGACACGGCGGGATCATGGACCGGCTGGACTCCCTGCTGCCGACGGCCCCGGTGGTGTGGCTGCTGCTGGCGGCCTTCGTCGGCACCGGCTGACCCGTCCGGGTTATCCTGGAAAGCGCGCCACTGATGAGTGGTGCGCTTTCCCGTTTCTACGGGATGGACCCGTGAGCTCTCCGGGCACCGGGCGTGGCATCACGTCGACTCCGCTCGTGTGCGGAGATCGCCCGCCCAGGGTTCGTCAGACTTGAGGAGTACCACTCATGGCCCCCCGTCCTGTCCCGGGTGAGCTTACTTTCGTCGCCCCTCGCGGGGCCAAGAAGCCGCCCCGGCACCTTGCCGACATGACTCCGGCCGAGCGCCGCGAGGCGGTCGCCGCGATCGGTGAGAAGCCGTTCCGGGCCAAGCAGCTCTCCCAGCACTACTTCGCCCGGTACGCGCACGACCCGGCCGAGTGGACCGACATCCCGGCCGGCTCGCGGGAGAAGCTCCAGCAGGAGCTGCTGCCGGACCTGATGAGCGTCATCCGGCACATTTCGTGCGACGACGACACCACCCGCAAGACCCTGTGGAAGCTGCACGACGGGACGCTCGTCGAGTCCGTGCTGATGCGCTACCCCGACCGGGTCACCATGTGCATCTCCTCGCAGGCCGGCTGCGGCATGAACTGTCCGTTCTGCGCCACCGGCCAGGCGGGCCTGGACCGCAACCTGTCCACCGCCGAGATCGTGCACCAGATCGTCGACGGCATGCGCGCGCTGCGCGACGGCGAGGTCCCCGGCGGCCCGGCGCGGCTGTCGAACATCGTCTTCATGGGCATGGGCGAGCCGCTGGCCAACTACAACCGCGTGGTCGGCGCCATCCGCCGGCTCACCGACCCGGAGCCCGACGGCCTGGGTCTGTCGCAGCGCGGGATCACGGTCTCCACGGTCGGCCTGGTCCCGGCCATGCTGCGCTTCGCCGACGAGGGCTTCAAGTGCCGCCTCGCCGTCTCGCTGCACGCGCCCGACGACGAGCTGCGCGACACCCTCGTCCCCGTGAACACCCGCTGGAACGTCCGCGAGGTGCTCGGTGCGGCCTGGGAGTACGCCGAGAAGTCCGGCCGCCGGATCTCGATCGAGTACGCCCTGATCCGCGACATCAACGATCAGGCCTGGCGCGGTGACCTCCTGGGCAAGTTGCTCAAGGGCAAGCGCGTGCACGTCAACCTCATCCCGCTCAACCCGACGCCGGGCTCCAAGTGGACCGCCTCGCGGCCCGAGGACGAGAAGGCCTTCGTGGAGGCCATCGCCCGGCACGGCGTGCCGGTGACCGTACGGGACACCCGGGGGCAGGAGATCGACGGCGCGTGCGGCCAGCTGGCTGCATCGGAGCGCTAGATTCCGGTTCTGTTCGATGCGATTCGGCCACGGGGTACCCTGTGGCCGAACCAATTTCATATTCCGACAGGGGAGCGCCACAGCGCTGAGAGTGCGGTATCCGTCATCCGCAGACCCTCTGAACCTCGCCCCGGTCATTCGGGGTAGGAAGTTCGGTCACCACTCTTGCTGTTGCGCCCTGCCCGGCGTCCGCTCCCACAGAGCGCCGGGCAGGGCCGCGTCTTCTCCTGGACATCCCAGGAGGAATTCACCGATGAGCACCACCAAGAAGATCGCGGGCGTCGCGCTCGCGGCCGCGCTGGGCGTCACCACGCTCAGTGCCTGCGGCGGCGGCGACACCAAGGACAAGCCCGCAGGCGCGAGCGACGCCCCGAAGTCCAAGACCGTCACGCTGGTCTCCCACGACTCCTTCAACGTGACCGACACGGTCCTCAAGGAGTTCGAGCAGCAGAGCGGCTACACCGTCAAGGTGCTGAAGTCCGGGGACGCGGGCGCCGCGCTGAACCAGGAGATCCTCACCAAGGGCTCCCCGCGCGGTGACGTCTTCTTCGGCGTGGACAACACCCTCCTGTCGCGCGCCCTCGACAACGGCATCTTCACGCCGTACGAGGCCAAGGGCCTGGCCGAGGTGAAGCCCGAGTACGTGCTCGACAAGGAGCACCGGGTCACCCCGATCGACTCCGGTGACATCTGCGTCAACTACGACAAGGCGTACTTCGCCGAGAAGAAGATCGCCCCGCCGCAGACGCTGGACGACCTGGTCAAGCCGGAGTACAAGAACCTGCTGGTCACCGAGAACGCCGCGACCTCCTCGCCGGGTCTCGGCTTCCTGCTCGCCTCCGTCGGCAAGTACGGCGAGGACGGCTGGAAGGACTACTGGAGCAAGCTGAAGGCCAACGGCGTCGAGGTCGTCGACGGCTGGGAGCAGGCCTACAACGAGCGCTTCTCCGGCTCCGCGGGCGGCAAGAAGGCCAAGGGCGACCGTCCGCTGGTCGTCTCCTACGCCTCCAGCCCGCCGGTCGAGGTCCTGTACGGCGAGCCCCAGCCCACCGAGGCCCCCACGGGCGTCTCCACCGGCACCTGCTTCCGCCAGATCGAGTTCGCGGGCCTGCTCAAGGGCGCCAAGAACGAGGAGGGCGGCAAGGCCCTCGTGGACTTCCTGGTCAGCAAGAAGTTCCAGGAGGACATGCCGCTCCAGATGTTCGTGAACCCCGTGACGAAGGACGCCGCCCTGCCGGAGCTGTTCACCAAGCACGGCGTGGTGGTCGAGAAGCCCGAGAACGTGGCTCCCGAGACCATCGCCAAGAACCGTGAGCAGTGGGTCAAGGCATGGACCGCGCTCGTCGTGAAGTAAGCGGTACCAAGGAGCCGGGCGCGGCGTCGCGGGACGCCGCGCCGGGCTCCGGCCCCCGCGAGGGGGCGCGGGCCACCGCCGTGCGGTTCGCCCTGATGGCCGTCCCCCTCGCCTTCTTCGGGCTGTTCTTCGCCTACCCCGTCGCCGCGATCGTCGGGCGCGGCCTGAAGACCGACGAAGGGTGGCAGTTCGGCCGGTTCGCGGAGGTGCTGGCCCGGCCCGACATCGCCGACGTGCTGTGGTTCACCACCTGGCAGGCGTTCGCCTCGACCCTCCTCACGCTGCTGATCGCGCTCCCCGCCGCGTACGTCTTCGCGCGCTTCGAGTTCCCGGGCAAGCAGCTGCTGCGCGCCGTGGTGACCGTTCCCTTCGTACTGCCGACCGTGGTGGTCGGCACCGCCTTCCTCGCACTGCTGGGGCGGGGCGGCCTGCTGGACGAACTGGTGGGTGTCCGGCTCGACACCACCGTCTGGGCGATCCTGCTCGCGCACGTCTTCTTCAACTACGCCGTGGTCGTCCGCACGGTCGGCGGGCTGTGGGCCCAGCTGGACCCGCGCCAGGAAGAGGCCGCCCGGGTGCTGGGGGCCGGGCGGTTCGCCGCCTGGCGGCGGGTGACGCTGCCCGCGCTCGCCCCGGCGGTGGCCGCTGCCGCGCTGATGGTGTTCCTGTTCACCTTCAGCTCCTTCGGCGTCGTACTGATCCTCGGCGGACCCGCGTACTCCACCCTGGAGGTGGAGGTCTACCGGCAGACCGCGCAGCTCCTGGACCTGCCGACGGCGGCCGTCCTGACGATGGTGCAGTTCGCCGCGATCGGCGCGATCCTCGCCGTGCACGCCCGGACCGTGCGCAAGCGCGAGACCGCGCTGCGCCTGGTCGACCCGGGCCGCACCACGCACCGGCCGCGCGGCTGGGCGCAGCGCGCGCTGCTGGGCGGGGTGCTGCTGACCGTCGCGCTGCTGATCGCGGCGCCGCTGGGCGTGCTGGTCGAACGGTCCTTCGACACCCCCGGCGGCTACGGACTCGGCTACTACCGGGCCCTTCAGGACGCCGGCGCCGGTGGCGGGACCTTCTTGGTGGCGCCCTTGGAGGCGATCTGGAACTCCCTGCAGTACGCGCTCGCCGCCACCGCGATCGCCCTGGTCGTCGGGGGACTCGCGGCCGCGGCGCTGACCCGGCGCGGCGGCCGCTTCGTACGCGGCTTCGACGCGCTGCTGATGCTCCCGCTCGGGGTGTCCGCCGTGACCGTGGGCTTCGGCTTCCTGATCACCCTGGACGAGCCGCCGCTGGACCTGCGGACCTCGTGGATCTTGGTGCCACTGGCGCAGGCCCTGGTGGGCGTGCCCTTCGTCGTACGGACCATGCTGCCGGTGCTGCGCGCGGTGGACGGGCGGCTGCGGGAGGCCGCCGCGGTGCTCGGCGCGTCACCGCTGCGGGCCTGGCGGGAGGTGGACCTGCCGCTGGTGCGGCGGGCGCTGCTGATCGCGGCCGGGTTCGCCTTCGCGGTGTCCCTGGGGGAGTTCGGCGCGACCGTGTTCATCGCGCGGGCGGACCGGCCGACGCTGCCGGTGGCCGTGGCGCGACTGTTGGGGCGGGCCGGAGAGCTGAACTACGGCCAGGCGATGGCCCTGAGCACGATCCTGATGCTGGTGTGCGCGGTGTCCCTGCTGCTGCTGGAGCGACTGCGGCCCGACAAGACCTCCGGAGAGTTCTGATGACACTGCTTCAGCTGGAGGGGGTGTCGGTCCGCTTCGGTGAGCGCGCGGCCCAGTACGCCCTGGACGGCGTGGACCTCGCGGTATCCGAGCACGAGGTCGTGTGCGTGCTGGGGCCGAGCGGAAGCGGCAAGTCCACGCTGCTGCGGGTCGTCGCCGGACTCCAGCAGGTGTCCGCCGGCCGGGTGTTGCTGGGCGGGGCCGACCAGGCGGAGGTCCCCGTGCACCGGCGGGGCGTGGGCCTGATGTTCCAGGACCACCAGCTCTTCCCGCACCGCGACGTCGGCGCGAACGTCTCCTTCGGGCTGCGGATGCGGGGAGCCGGGCGGGCCTCGTCCGCGGACCGGGTCGCGCAACTGCTGGAACTGGTCGGGCTCCCCGGGGCCCAGGGCCGGGCGGTGGCCTCCCTGTCGGGCGGCGAGCAGCAGCGCGTGGCGCTGGCCCGGGCGCTGGCACCGTCGCCGCGGCTGCTGATGCTCGACGAACCGCTGGGGCAGCTCGACCGGGGGCTGCGGGAGCGGCTCGTGGTGGAGCTGCGGGGGCTGTTCTCCCGACTGGGTACGACCGTGCTGGCCGTCACGCACGACCAGGGCGAAGCCTTCGCCCTGGCCGACCGGGTGGTGGTGATGCAGGACGGCCGGATCGCGCAGGCCGGGACCCCGCTGGAGGTGTGGCAGCGGCCCGCGTCGGAGTTCGTGGCGCGGTTCCTCGGCTTCGAGAACGTGGTCCCGGCCGTGGTCTCGGGCACGCGGGCCGCCACCGCGTGGGGCAAGGTCCCGGTACCGGACGGATCCCCCGAGGGGGAGCAGCGGCTGCTGATCCGCCCGGCCGGCGTCGTGCTCTGCGCGGCGGGCCTGAAGTGCGAGGTGGTCTCCCGCACGTTCCGCGGCACGCACGTCGCGCTGGTGCTGCGGCCGGTGACGGGACCGGTGCTGGAGGCGGAGTGCGGGCTGGCGGGGGCGCCGGCCGTGGGGGACCGGGTCGAGGTGGCCTTCACCCCCGCCGAGGTGGTCGTTCTGCCCGAAGGAGCCGCTCCTTAGGGGCGGATGCCGTCGCAGGCGATCGGCAGGTGGCGCGGGCCGCGCAGGACCGCGTTCTGTCGGTACGGGGGCGGGTCCTCCAGCAGCCGCGGATTCTCCAGCCGGCGGGCCAGCTCGCTCAGCGCCAACTGGGCCTCCTGCCGGGCCAACGGCGCCCCGAAGCAGCTGTGGATCCCGCTGCCGAGGCCGAGGTGCTGGATGTCCTTGCGGTCCGGGTCGAAGCGGTTCGGGTCCTCGAACCGCTTCGGGTCGCGGTTCCCGGAGGCCAGCATCAGCCACAGGGACGCGCCCTTGGGGATGGTGACCCCGGCGACCTCGATGTCGGACAGGGTGGTGCGCTGGGGCAGCAACTGCACGGGGGGCTCGTACCGCAGCAGCTCCTCGACGATCGGAACGGCCAGGTCCGGATCGTCGCGCAGCCGCTGGAGGACCTCCGGGTAGCGCAGCAGCGTCAGCATCCCGTTGGTGATGAGGTTGACCGTGGTCTCGTGGCCCGCGATCAGTAGCAGGGCGGAGGTGCTGAGCGCCTCCATGGTGGTCATCGCGCCGTCCGGGCCGTCCGCCGTCGCCAGCTGGGACAGCATGTCGTCGCCCGGCTTCTTGCGGCGCTCCTCGATCAGCCCGGCCAGGTACATGCCCAGCTCCATGCGGGCGTCCATCGTGCCCTTGCCGTGCTGCGTGGGGTCCGCGTCCGGGTCGGGGTCCAGGCTGGCGGCCAAGGTCTCCGCCCACACGTGGAAGCGGGGCTCGTCCTCGCGGGGGATGCCGAGCAGCCGGCAGATGACGGTGACCGGGAAGGGGTACGCGAACTGGTCGACGAGGTCGATCCGGTCCAGCTGTCCGGTGTCCACGATGCCGTCGATGAGCCCGGAGACGAGGCCGCTGAGTTCGTCGCGCATGTCGTGCACCCGGTGGGGGGCGTGCGGCGGCCCGAACGGGCGGTTCGTCATCCGCCGCAGGCGGTCGTGGTCGGGCGGGTCGAGCTTGAGGAAGGACGGGGGCAGCGTCGCCCCCTCCTCGTCGGGCTGCTCCCCGAGCGGATCGTCCCCGGTCGCCTTCAGGTTCTTGGCGTCGGAGCTGATCCGCGGGTCGTGCAGGAGGCTGTGGATCTCGTGGTACGTGCTGATGACGTACGGGCCGTCCCCGTCGTGGGAGACCGGGGTCTTGCGGAGTTCCTCGTACAGGGGGTACGGATTCGCGCGGTTCGCGTAGTCGATGATCTCCCGCAGCAGGGCTTGTGTCATGACAGGTCCTCGTGATCCTCGGGGGAGGGCGCGGTGCGGCGCGGCCGGCGGCGCGCGGGGGCAGAGGTCATCTTCCGGGGGTGAAGGTCATCTTCCGGTCCGCCGGCGAGTAGCCGCTCAGCGTGATCGTCGGCCCGTGGGTCGGGACGGAGGGGTCGGGGAAGTCGGCCGGCATCGGCTTGGTGCCCTCGGGCCTGCGGTCCACCGTGGAGAACGGCGGCGGGAACGGCGCGGTGGCCTCGATCTGCTGCTCGTAGAACGGCAGCCACCGGCAGTTGTCGAAGGTGACGGCCGCGATCAGCCGTCCCTGGTACCCGTACGCGGCCGCGAACCGGCGCTCGGCGAGCGAGCCCTGGGTGATGAGGATCTCGGTCCCCATCGGCGGCACCCCGACCGACTTGATGTTCACGCCGAACTGGGAGGACCAGAACGCCGGAACCCACAGGTGGGGACGGCGGTCGGCGCTCGCGCTGAGCATGTTGTGCGCGGCGGTGTCGGCCTGGGCGACGGCGTTGCCCCAGTGCTCCAGCGACAGGAACTGGTAGCCGAACAGGGCGTGCGGGGAACGTGCCACGTCACCCGCCACGTAGATGTCGTCGGTGACGATGCCCCGGACGTCGAAGGCCCGGCAGCCGGCGTCGCAGGCGATGCCCCGGGGACCCGCCCCCAGCCCGGAGCCGGAGAGCCACTCGGTGTTGCGCTGCGCGCCCAGCGAGACGACCACCACGTCCGCCTCCACGGTGGACCCGTCGGAGAAGTGCGCGGCGCGGACCCGCCCGGAGGGATCCCCCTCCAACGAGGTCACCATGACTCCCGTACGCAGGTCGACGCCGTTCTCGCGGTGCATCTCGGCCGCCACCGCGCCGATCACCCCGCCCAGCGCACCGACCAACGGAGCCTCGCCCCGCTCGGCGACGGTGACGTCCAGGCCGCGCTCCCGGCACGCGGAGGCGATCTCGGACCCGGTGAACCCGGCTCCGATGACCAGCACCCGGCGGGGGCCGGCGGCCAGGGCCCGTTGCAGCCCTTCGCCGTCGTCGCGGGTGCGCAGGACGAACACCCCCTTGAGGGCGCCTTCCTCCGCGTTGGGCCAGGGCCTGGCGCGCACGCCGGTGGCGATCAGCAGCCGGTCGTACTCGACCGCGTCGCCGTTGCCGAGCTCGACCCGGCGGGCGGCCATGTCCAGGCCCGTGGCCGGGACCCCGAGGCGCCAGTCGGCGTCGATCGCCCGGCGGCGGGGCAGCGCCGTGTGGTCGGCGACCGCGTTGCCCAGCAGGACCTGCTTGGACAGTGGGGGCCGGTCGTACGGCTCGTACGGTTCGTCGCCGATCATCGTCAGCGAACCGGCGAAGCCCTTCTCGCGCATGGTCTCGGCGGCCCGCAGACCGGCCAGGGATGCGCCGACGACGACGATGCGGCCCTCGCGCTTGAGGCGCTCCAGGGATCCGTCGTGCGTTCCTGTGATCGTCACCGCGCGCCTCCGGCAGGAGATCCGGCGCCGGCCACGGCGTCCGGGGCCACCATGTTCGCCATGTCCTCGTCCGTGATCTCCAGGAGAATGGCCTGGACCGGACAGGCGGCCACGGCACGCATGACGTCCTCGCGCTGCGCCGGATCCGCCTCCGGGTTGTAGAGCAGCGACTCGTCGCCGTGCATGGCGAAGACATCGGGAGCGAGGAATGCGCACTGGGCGTATCCCTGGCAGCGGTTGAGGTCGACGACAAGCCTCATGACGGTTCTGCCTTTCCCTTGGCCGTCCCTCCCCGTCACCCCCCGAACCCCCTGGGTCCTCCCCTTCCCACCAGCATGCATGCGGCGCCCACAGGGCGCCTGCCGGAGTATGGATCCGCAGGTCAGGGCGGTTCGGTGGGGGTCGGAGGCCGGTGGGCGGTGCCGCGCCGGACGCGCAGGATGTACAGGCTGAGGATCAGCGCCCAGACCGGGAACACCAGCTCGGACCAGGGCACTCCGGAACCGATCACGAGCAGGACCAGGCCGACGACGGTGCCCAGCAGGGCCAGTGGCCGCGGGAAGACGCCGAGCATCCGTCCGATGGTCGAGGTCGCGAGGGCGAAGACGGCCGCCATCCGCATGGCGTACGTCGCGAGGAGGGTGTAGGCGTAGTGGCGGCCGAAATCGGAGGGCGTGCCCTCGGCCAGCACGGTGCCGGCCGCCGCGGCGGAGGCGAACAGGGTGGCCACGAAGACGAATCCGCTGCCCAGGAACACGGTGGCGACGAACCGGTCCTCGGCCGCGCCCGTATGCGCGCGCAGGGCGCCCATGAACCAGAGGAAGAAGATGCCCGCGAAGGGCACGATCTCCAGTGACACTTGGACCGCCCAGCGCTTGTCCTGGTCGATGGGCATGTCGACGGCGCTGCCCGACGGGACGGCGATCCGCATCAGGACGATCGCCGCCCCGAGCAGCAGGGCGAAGGCGATTCCGGCCATCCCGGCCGCGCGTGGCGTATCGAGCCGATCGGTCGTGGAACTCACGAACCCCTCACTCTCTCCCCTGGTCCAGCAAGCGGCAGTCACTGCCGCGCCACCACCGGGGGCGGCCGACCGGGTGAGGGACCCCGGCCGGCCGGTGGGTCAGCCGACCGGCTCCGGCACCGGGGCGGCGGCGCCCTCGTCGGCCCCCTCGTGCTTGCCGTGCCAGGCGACGGCCACCGCTCCGGCGACGGCCATGACGAAGCCGAGGACCGCGAGCCAGGCGAGGCCCGGGCGGGAGGCGTCGCCGAGCCACAGGACGCCGATCGCGCCCGGCAGAACCGTCTCGCCGACGACCAGGGCCGCCGTGGCGCCGTTCACCGAGCCGATCTGGAGGGCGACCGTGTGCAGGTACATGCCGCCGAAGCCCGCCACCAAGATGGCGTAGAGGGCCGGGTCCGTGAGGAAGGTACCGAGGTCGAACGGGTCCACGCCGTTCAGGATCCGGACGCCGACGCCGAGCGCGCCGAAGCCCAGGCCCGACAGCAGGCCCGCCAGGATTGCGGCGCTGCCGCCGAGGAGGCGCACGGCCACCGTGCCGCCCACCATGAGCAGCACGGTGATCCCCAGCAGCCACCAGTGAGTGGACATCGGCGCGTGGTGGCCGCCCTCGTGGCCCGCGGCCGTCGCCAGCAGCACCAGCGCGGTGCAGACGACACCGATCGAGGTCCATTCCTTCCGGCTCAGCCGGATGCCGAGCATCTTCACGCTCAGCACGGCCGTGATCACCAGGTTGGCGCTGATCACCGTCTGGGAGAGGAAGAGGGGAAGCAGCCGGGCGGCCAGGGCACCGAGCCCGAAGCCCACGAAGTCCAGGATGGTTCCGACGATGAACTCCCAGGTCATCGCGGCTTTCGCAGTGGACGACAGGTTGGGACCGCCATGGGCGGTCACCCCGGCGGCAGTCGGGGACATGCGCGCGGCGCGGCGCGATCCGACGGCTTGCAGCACGGATCCCGTGCCGTAGCAGATGGACGCCGCGACAGCGGTCAGCAGGCCTATGAGCACCAAGGGCTCCGTTCACGTCTGGCAGGTTTTGCGGTACCTCTGCCAGACGTCAGAACGGGCCGGGAAGTTGCTTCCGGAGCTCAGCTCATCGAAGCGAGGACGTCCGGGACCTCGTCCACCGCATCGACGAGCGCGATGCGCGACTCCATCGCACGGCCCCGCGCCAGTGCCTGGAGCAGCGGCCAGGCTGGAAGGTGCTCGGTCCAGTGGGTGCGGCCGACCAGGATCATCGGGGCCGGCTCGCCCCGGGACTCGTAGTAGTTCGGCGTCCCGTTGTCGAATATCTCCTGGACGGTGCCCGCCGCGCCGGGCAGGAAGACCACGCCCGCGGTCGAGCGGGCCAGCAGCCCGTCCTCGCGGGTGGCGTTCGCGAAGTACTTCGCGATGTGGCCCGCGAAGGCGTTCGGCGGTTCGTGCCCGTAGAACCAGGTCGGAATGCCCACCGAGTCGCCGCCGGCGGGGAAGCGCTCGCGCACGGCGAAGGCCGCGCGCGCCCAGTCGGACACCGACGGCGCGAAGGAGGGGGCCTTGGCCAGCATCTCCAGGGCCTCCGCGAGGGCCTCGTCCGGGGCCGGGGCCAGGTAGGCGCCGAGGTTGGCGGCCTCCATCGCACCCGGGCCACCGCCGGTGGCCACCGTCAACCCGGACCGGGTCAGCGCCCGGCCCAGCTCCGCCGCGCCGCGGTAGTCCGTACCGCCGCGGGCCATCGCGTGGCCACCCATCACACCGACGACCCGGACACCGCAGAGGTGCTCGTCGAGGGCGTCGGAGATGGCGTCGTCATGGACGGAACGGAGCATCGAGGAGAAGACGTCTCCGTCGGACTTCGTCTCCTGGAACCAGGCGTACGCCTCGGCGTCGGAGGTGGTTTCGTACCCGTCGGGCAGCCCGGCGAAGAGCTCCTCGGGCGTGTAGAGCAGGCCCCGGTACGGGTCGAACGGCAGGTCCGGTACGGGCGGGAAGACCAGCGCGCCGTCGGCGCGGACCTTCGCCGCCGCGTCGGGCTCCATCGCGCAGCCCAGGAACACGGCCGCCGAGGTGTCGGCGGCCAGCAGAGCGAAGGTCCGCTCCAGCAGGTTGACCGACTGGATCCGGTAGCCGCTGAGCGAGCCGCGTGCCGCGACCTGGTCGAATTCGGCGAGCGTCTCGATCTCGATGTCTGGGTTGACCATTCGGCCCACCCTAAGGGCTGCTCGTGTCAGCGGGTCAGTGCCAGCGACGTCAGCTGCGCCACACCCCAGCTGAGCGGTACGCACACGGCCAGCAGGGCGGTGGCCCGCAGACTGGCCGCGCTGCGCAGGACGTTGGCCGGGGCACCCAGGTCGAGCAGGGCCGTGCGTCCGGGCTGCCGGCTCCGACGCGCCTCCACCACGGATGTGAGAAGGGTCGCGGCGGCGCACAGGGTCACCAGGGCGACGGCCGGCCAGGTCAGCGGGCCCAGCTGGACGGGCAGCCCGCCCCGGTCGCGCAGGGCGAAGGCGGTCAGGGCACCTGCGGCCACCGAGCAGAGCACTCCCAGCGGGGGGCCGATCCGGGGGGCCTCCTCCTGGAGGGTCCGCCCGGCCAGCAGCCGCAGCGCTCCCGGGCGCACGGCCTGGACCAGGCTGCCGCAGGCGTAGGCGAGCCCCGGTCCGGCCAGGGCGAGCCCGACCGCGGTCAGCGACCAGCCGATGAGCGCCCCGGCATCGCCCCGGCCCGCGTAGGCGGATGCGGCGAGCCCGCAGGCGGCCAGTGCGATGCCCCAGGGCAGTCCGGTCTGGGGGGCCAGCGGCGGGTGCGGGCGCAGCGCGAGGGCGGTGGCGGCCGAGGCGGTCAGCGGGATCAGCGCCAACAGGGTGAGGGCGCCCGCCACGGGCAGCGGCTGGTCGGCGTGGAGCAGCTCGGCCCCGGTCCCGTCGAACGGCAGCCCCGCCAGTTCCCCGCGCAGGTGGAGGAAGGCGGCCAGGGCCACGGCGCTGCCCAGGGCGCAGGCGACGGCGGTGGAGATCGCGGCGGCCAGCATGAGCCGAACGGGTCCCAGCCCGACGGCGTCCAGTCCCTCGCGGGGCTGGGTCGCGGGGTCGGCCCGGGCCACGACGACGGCGAAGTGCACGGTGACGGCCAGCGGGATCAGGGCCCACAGCAGGCGAGGGAACGATCCGGCGGGCTGGGCCACGGCACCGGCGAGTACATAGAGGAGCAGGAATCCGGTTCCGGCCGAGGCCGCGGCGACGAGGAGCCGCCGCAGCTGGACGAGCGGCCGGGAACCACGGGCTAGGCGGAGAGCGAGCACGCGGCCTGGTCCTCCGTGGTGTCGGCGACGGGGGAGGCGGCGGCCGCGGCCCCCGCGAGGCGGCCGTCGAGCAGGGCGATCCGGCGGTCCGCGACGGCCGCGGTGGCCTCGTCATGGGTGGCCAGCAGCACGGTGATGTCGTGGGAGCGGGCCGCGGTGGTCAGCGTACGGAGCAGCAGGTCACGCTCGGTGCGGTGCAGCGGGGCCGTGGGCTCGTCGGCGAAGATCACCGCGGGCTCGTTGACCAGCGCCCGGGCCAGTGCGACCCGCTGGCACTCGGCGCGGGTCAGGGCGCCGGGGCGCTTGCGGGCGAAGCCGGCGATGTCCAGGCGGTCCAACCATTCGCAGGCGGCCGTGCGGGCGCTGCGGTGGGAGGCTCCGGCGAGCAGCAGGGGCAGGGCCGCGTTCTCCCAGACCTTCAGCTCGGGCAGCAACTGCGGTTCGTGGCCGATCCAGCCGAACCGGTCGCGGCGCAGCCGTTCGCGGACGAGCGCGCCCATGGTGTGGACGGGGACGCTGTTGAACCAGACCTCGCCCTGCTGGGGGCGCAGCTGCCCGGACAGACAGCGCAGCAGGGTGGTCTTGCCGCTGCCCCGGGGACCGGTCAGGGCGAGGACCTCGCCCTGACGGACGCCGAGGGAGATCTCGACGAGGGCGGGGGAGCCTCCCCCCGACTTCGTCCGGGGGGAGCCCCTGTGGGAGTAGTGCAGGGACCGAGTCCACAGGACGTCATTGTCAGGCGGAGCATTGTCCGGTGGAGCCACCATGGCGTACACCTCCGTCCGAGGGAACGAAGCGGAGCCGGTCGAGTCACTGGCGCCACACTGAGATGTAAAGAGATGAACGTCTTGGATGGTGACAGCACACGGCCCCAACCCCCGCGTTCTCACTCGAACGGAGGATCCGGGCCGTGTGGTTGGACTACTGCGGCTCGGTCGGCCTAAGGCCCCGGTTACAGCTTGGTCCATGCCTCGGTGAGCACCGAGCGCAGGATTCCTTCGATCTCGTCGAAGGTGCCCTGGTCGGCGATCAGCGGCGGCGCGAGCTGGATGACCGGGTCACCGCGGTCGTCGGCCCGGCAGTACAGGCCGTTCTCGAAGAGCGCCTTGGAGAGGAAGCCGTAGAGCACGCGCTCCGTCTCCTCGTCCGTGAAGGACTCCTTGGTGTCCTTGTCCTTGACGAGCTCGATGCCGTAGAAGTAGCCGTTGCCGCGGACGTCGCCGACGATCGGCAGGTCGTGCAGCTTCTCCAGCGTGGTGCGGAAGGCGTCCTCGTTGTTCAGCACGTGCTGATTGAGGCCTTCCTTGTCGAAGATGTCGAGGTTGGCGATCGCCACCGCCGAGGACACCGGGTGTCCGCCGAAGGTGTAGCCGTGCAGGAAGGTGTTCTCGCCCTTGTAGAACGGCTCCGCGATGCGGTCCGAGACGATGCAGGCACCGATCGGGGAGTAGCCCGAGGTCATGCCCTTGGCGCAGGTGATCATGTCCGGCACGTAGCCGAACTTGTCACAGGCGAACATCGTGCCGAGGCGGCCGAACGCGCAGATCGTCTCGTCGGAGACGAGGAGCACGTCGTACTCGTCGCAGATCTCGCGGACGCGCTGGAAGTACCCGGGCGGGGGCGGGAAGCAGCCACCGGCGTTCTGCACCGGCTCGAGGAAGACGGCCGCGACGGTGTCGGCGCCCTCGAAGAGGATCTCCTGCTCGATCTGGTCGGCGCACCAGCGGCCGAAGGCCTCCGGGTCGTCGCCGTAGATCGGGGCGCGGTAGATGTTGGTGTTCGGCACCTTGTGCGCGCCGGGCACCAGCGGCTCGAAGGGAGCCTTCAGGGCCGGCAGGCCCGTGATGGACAGGGCGCCCTGCGGGGTGCCGTGGTAGGCGACAGCACGCGAGATGACCTTGTACTTCGTGTGCTTGCCCTGCAGCTTGTAGAACTGCTTGGCGAGCTTCCAGGCGGTCTCGACGGCCTCGCCGCCACCGGTGGTGAAGAAGACCTTGTTCAGGTCGCCCGGGGCGTAGTTCGCGAGGCGCTCGGCGAGTTCCACGGCCTTCGGGTGGGCGTAGGACCACACCGGGAAGAAGGCGAGCTGCTGAGCCTGGTTGTAGGCGACCTCGGCCAGTTCCTTGCGGCCGTGACCTGCGTTGACCACGAACAGCCCGGCGAGACCGTCGAGGTAGCGCTTGCCCTTGTCGTCGAAGATGTAGGTGCCCTCACCACGCACGATGGTGGGGACGGGGGCGTTCTCGTACGACGACATGCGGGTGAAGTGCATCCACAGGTGGTCGTATGCGGTCTTGGAGAGGTCCTGGCTCACGGGCTATCGAGTTCCCCACATGTAGGTCTGCTTCTTCAGCTTCAGATAAACGAAGCTTTCGGTTGATCGCACGCCGGGGAGCGTGCGGATCTTCTTGTTGATCGTTTCGAGCAAGTGGTCGTCGTCCTCGCAGACGATCTCCACCATCAGGTCGAACGAACCTGCGGTCATGACCACGTACTCGCACTCGGCCATGGCGGTCAGTGCGTCGGCCACCGGATCGAGGTCGCCCTCGACGTTGATGCCGACCATGGCCTGGCGTCGCAGGCCCACGGTGAGCGGGTCGGTGACGGCGACGATCTGCATGACGCCCTGGTCGAGCAGCTTCTGCACGCGCTGGCGCACAGCGGCTTCGGAGAGGCCCACGGCCTTGCCGATCGAGGCGTAGGGACGGCGACCGTCCTCCTGCAGTTGCTCGATGATCGCCAGGGACACAGCATCGACCGAAGGGGACGGTTGTCTGTTCCTGGAATCTGCGCTTCGACTGACCACGAGCTCACTGTGCACGAGGGTCGTCTGTTCCGCAAGACGGAATCGATGAAATTCGTTGTTTGAGGACTCGGATCTCACTGATTTCGTAGTTGGTGGCGTCTGGGTCTGTCGAAAGCTTCCGCCGAGAGGCTAGGCTTGGTATTCGTCTCAATCGTTGGACATGTGATCAGGAGTGTGGCTGTAGTGACCACCGAACTGCGTCGTCTGCGCAACTACATCGGCGGGGAGTTCAAGGACGCCGCCGACGGGCGGACCACCGAGGTGGTCAACCCGGCCACCGGCGAGGCGTACGCCACCGCCCCGCTCTCGGGCCAGGCCGATGTGGACGCCGCCATGGCCGCTGCCGCGGCCGCCTTCCCGGGCTGGCGCGACACCACCCCCGCGGAGCGCCAGAAGGCCCTGCTGAAGATCGCGGACGCCTTCGAGGCGCGCGCGGACGAGCTCGTCGCCGCCGAGTCGGAGAACACCGGCAAGCCGCTGGCCCTCACGGCCAGCGAGGAGCTGCCCCCGATGGTGGACCAGATCCGCTTCTTCGCGGGTGCCGCACGGCTCCTGGAGGGCCGCTCGGCCGGTGAGTACATGGAGGGGATGACCTCGATCATCCGCCGTGAGCCGGTCGGCGTCTGCGCCCAGGTCGCGCCGTGGAACTACCCGATGATGATGGCCGTGTGGAAGTTCGCCCCGGCCATCGCGGCGGGCAACACCGTCGTGCTCAAGCCCTCGGACACCACCCCGGCCTCCACCGTCCTGATGGCGGAGATCATCGACTCCGTGCTGCCCAAGGGCGTATTCAACGTCATCTGTGGTGACCGCGAGACCGGCAAGGCCATGGTCGAGCACTCCACCCCGGCGATGGCCTCCATCACCGGCTCGGTGCGCGCGGGCATGCAGGTCGCCGAGAGCGCCTCCAAGGACGTCAAGCGCGTCCACCTGGAGCTCGGCGGCAAGGCCCCGGTCGTGGTCTTCGAGGACGCCGACATCGCCAAGGCCGTCGAGGACATCGCGGTCGCCGGCTACTTCAACGCCGGCCAGGACTGCACCGCCGCGACCCGCGTGCTCGTGCACGAGTCGATCCACGACGAGTTCGTGGCCGCGCTCGCCAAGGCCGCCGCCGACACCAAGACCGGCCAGCCGGACGACGAGGACGTGCTGTACGGCCCGCTGAACAACCCGAACCAGCTCAAGCAGGTCGCGGGCTTCATCGAGCGCCTCCCCGCCCACGCCAAGGTCGAGGCGGGTGGCCACCAGGTCGGCGAGAAGGGCTACTTCTACGCCCCGACCGTGGTCTCCGGCCTCAAGCAGGACGACGAGATCATCCAGAACGAGGTCTTCGGCCCCGTCATCACCGTCCAGTCCTTCGCGAGCGAGGGTCAGGCCCTGGAGTACGCGAACGGCGTCGAGTTCGCCCTCGCCTCCTCCGTGTGGACCAAGGACCACGGCCGCGCGATGCGGATGTCCAAGAACCTCGACTTCGGCTGCGTGTGGATCAACACCCACATCCCGCTCGTCGCCGAGATGCCGCACGGCGGCTTCAAGAAGTCCGGCTACGGCAAGGACCTCTCCGCCTACGGCTTCGAGGACTACACGCGCATCAAGCACGTGATGACCTCGCTCGACGGCTGATCGGCCGCATCGATCACAGCACAGCGTTGACGGGGCGGGCAGTAGACAACATGTCTATTGCCCGCCCCTTCGCGTTCATCGAGGCTGTGCCCATGCCCGAACTCGCCTTCTCCCGCCGTTCTGCGCTGTACGGCCTCGGTGCCGCGGGCCTCACGGCCGCCCTCGCCGGCTGCGGCGTGCCCGCCGCGTACGTTCCCGAGGAAGGGCGCGAGGGTCCGGACCGTTCCGAGCGGGACCGCAGCGTGGTGTTCTCCAACTGGCCGCTCTACATCGACACCGACGAGGAGGACGAGGAGCGCCGCCCGACGCTGGAGGCCTTCTCGGAGCAGACCGGCATCGAGGTCCGGTACACCGAGGAGATCAACGACAACGACGAGTTCTTCGGCAAGGTCAGCCCGGCCCTGATGAACCGCCAGGAGACCGGCCACGACCTGATCGTGGTCAGCGACTGGATGGCCGCCCGCTTCGTCCACCTGGGCTGGGCCCAGAAGCTGGACCGGTCGGCCCAGCCCAACGTGGCCCGGCACCTCGACCCGCAGCTGCGTTCCCCCGCCTTCGACGAGGGCCGGCTGCACACCGTCCCCTGGCAGTCGGGGATCACCGGCATCGCCTACAACCGCAAGGCCCTGGGGCGGGAGATCAGGTCGGTCAAGGACCTGTGGCAGCCGGACCTGGCGGGCAAGGTCACCCTCTTCTCCGGACTCGACGAGTCCTTCGCGCTGCTCATGCAGGGCAACGGCGTGGACGTCACCCGCTGGACCGAGTCCGACTTCCACCGGATGTGCGAGCAGGTCGAGAACATGGTGAAGAAGAAGCACATCCGCCGGTTCACCGGCAACGACTACACCTCCGATCTGAGCAAGGGCGATGTCCTGGCCTGTCAGGCCTACTCCGGTGACGCCATCCAACTCCAGGCCGACAATCCGGACATCGAGTTCGTCGTCCCGGAGGAGGGGGCCGAGCTCTGGGCCGAGAGCCTGCTCGTCCCCAACCTGGCCCGCCACAAGGCGAATGCCGAGGCCCTCATCGATTACTACTACGCGCCCGAGGTGGCTGCCGCGCTCGCCGCCTCCGTCAACTACGTCTGCCCCGTTCCGGCCGCCCGGGAGGTCCTGGCAGCCTCCGACGACCAGGAGACCGCTGAACTGGCCGAGAACCCGCTGATCTTCCCGGACGACGACATGCGCAAGCGGCTGGTCGTGGCCCGGGACATCTCCTCGGCCGAGCGGCGGTCCCTCGCCAAGCGCTGGAACGCGATCGTCGGCCTCTGACACGCACCCGGAGGCGGATATTGAACACGTTCAGTAAATTGGCTGAACGTGTTCAGAAACAGGCGTAGGCTTCCTTCCATGAGCGAGAGAAACGCCCTTGAGCGGCGGATCCGTGCCTGGTTGACCCTGTTCCTGATCTGCCTGGTACTCAGCGGCCTGACGGCCTTCCCCCTGGTCAGCGAGCTCCGTTGGGCCAATGCGCTGATCGACAACGAGTGGCTGCGACGTGTGGGCGACGGGCTGGAGCAGGCCGACGCCGACTACCCCTTCCTCCTCTACGGCACCGACTGGCTCGCCTTCGCTCACCTCGTCATCGCCGTCTTCTTCTACGGGGTCCACCGCGACCCGGTCCGCAACATCTGGATCGTCGAAGCCGGCATGATCGCCTGCGCCGGAGTGATCCCGCTGGCCCTGATATGCGGACCGATCCGGGGCATCCCCATCTGGTGGAGCGTCATCGACATGTCGTTCGGAGTCTTCGGGGTGATCCCCTTGCTGGTGCTCCGCCGCATGATCAAGCGACTTGAAGCGATGCCCGCCTGATGCCTACGCGGCGAAGGCCGCCATCACGACGCCCAAGACCACCGGGTTCATGTCCTCGCCCTTGGCGTTCGTGGAGTTGACCGAGTAGACCAAGGTGCGGGACAGGTCCCGGGTCGCGCCCATGCCGGTGTTGTACCCGTGCCGACCACCGGACTTGCCCCACAGCACCGTGCCGTCCGGCAGGGCGATCCTGGACATTCCCGCAGTCATCGTGGCGGCCTCCCCGGTGCCGAAGGCCTTCACCGTCGGCACCGTGAACATCTCTTCCAGCTGGGCCGCCGGCACGACCCGCCCGCTGAACAGGGCCTTGGTGAACCGCTCCAGATCGGCCGTGGTCGAGATGATGTCCCCGGCCGCCCAGCGGTCCGAGGAATTCCACTCGGTCACGTCCCGCAGCTCCCGGGAGCCGTCCGCCCCGGATATCGCCTGGTACCCCCGGTTGTGCGGACCGTGGATCTTCGTCTGCGTCCGGGACGGGAACGAGGTCTGGTGCAGACCGAACGGCCTCAGGATCCGCCGGCCGACCGCCTCCTCGTACGAGGTGCCCGTCACCTTCTCGACGAGCACGCCCAGCAAGGTGTAGTTGATGTTCAGGTAGTGCTGGGCCGAGCCCGGGGCGAACTCCCGCTCCTTCGCCAGGGCATTGACCAACTGGTCGTGCGGGTCGGTCACATCGAAGCGGTGCTCCCACTGCGCCTCGAACGAGTCGCCCGGGCCGTCCGCCGCCGGTATGCCGCTCGTGTGGTTGAGCAACTGCCGCACGGTGACCGCGCCGTAGGCATCGGGGACGGTCCCGGGCAGGTACCGCCGGACCGGCCGGTCGAGGTCCACCCGGCCCTCGGCCGCCAGCTGGAGGACCACCGCCGCGGTGAAGGTCTTGGTCACCGACCCCGCCCGGAACCTCCCCTGGTCGACGGCCGCGCGCCCGGTGACGATGTCCGCGACGCCGGAACTGCCCCGCCAGCTGCCGCTCGTACCCCCGACGCGGACCAGCGCGGCAGTCGCGTCCTTGTGTTCCGCTCCGAGACCGGCGATCGCCCGCTCCAGGACCGCCGCATTCGGCGGGGTCGGAGCGAGGGGCGCCGAGACGCCCGCCGCGCCCCCCGCCGGCGCGGGAACCGAAGCGGCGTGCGCGACGGTTGGACCGGACGCGATCCCCAGGACCAGGGCGGCTGCGATCAGCGTGCGCGTACGTGCGTTCATGGTGGTGTGCTCCCCCTGTGAGGTCATCGGCGCCGTCTGCCCCGATGACCTCAATGCTCCAGGTCAGAGGGGTAGTTGCGGATCACCATCCAGAGGGGTCTTCACCGGTACGACAACTACCCGGCGCGGGGGAGGCGACACGCCGACCCCTCACTCCCCAGAGGGAGTACCCGCCGCGATCAGGCCCGTCTCGTACGCGCAGATCACCGCCTGGATCCGGTCCCGCAGCCCCAGCTTCGCCAGCACGTTCCCCACGTGGGACTTCACGGTGTGCTCGCTCACCACCAGCGACGCCGCGATCTCCGCGTTGGACAGGCCCCGCCCCAGGTGCAGCAGCGTCTCCCGTTCCCGCGCGGTCAGCACCTCCAGCCGGTCCGCCGGCAGCTCGGGCCGTGCCGCCGCCCCCGTCACCGCCGTGTACTCCTCGATCAGCCGTCGCGCCACCGACGGCGCGAGCAGCGACTCGCCCGCCGCCACCACCCGTACCGCGTGCACCAGGTCGTCCCGCCGCACGTCCTTCAGCAGGAACCCGCTCGCCCCCGCGTGCAGCGCCTCGTACACGTACTCGTCCGAGTCGAAGGTCGTGAGCATCACCGTGCGGCACGCGCTCCCGGCCGAGATCGCCCGGCAGGCCTCGATCCCGTCCAGCACCGGCATCCGGATGTCCAGCAGCGCCACGTCCGGCGCGAGCCGGGCCACCGCCTCCACCGCTGCCGCACCGTCCCCCACCTCCGCCACGACCTCGATGTCCTCCTGGACGTCCAGGATCATCGCGAAGCCGCTGCGCACCAGCTCCTGGTCATCGGCCACCACCACACGGATCGTCAATTCCCCACCTCCAGCGGCGAGGTTACAAGGGACACCCGCACCGAGTACCCGACCCCGTCCGGGCCCGGGCCGGACTCGGCCGTTCCGCCGTGGGCCGCCGCCCGCTCGCGGACGCCGATCAGCCCGTGCCCGCCCGAGGCGCCACCCGGTCCCCGGCCGTCGTCCGTGACCGTCACCGTGAGCGTTCCCCGTCCGTACGCGAGCGTGACGTCCGCCGCCGATGCCCGCGCGTGCTTGACCACGTTGGTCAGGGCTTCCTGCACCACCCGGTACACGGTCGCCTCCAACGCGGCCGGCAGCTCGCGCACCGCGCCGGTCCGTTCGTAGGTCACCCGCAGCCCGCTGGCCCGTACCCGGTCCACCAGCTCCGTCAGTCCGGAGATCCCCGGCTGCGGGCTCCGGGGCGCGGCTGCGTCGGTGCGCAGCACACCCAGCATCGCGCGCAGCTGCGCCATTGCGTCCCGCCCCGTCTCCGCGATCGCTTCGAAGGCCGCCTCGGCCCGCTCCGGGGCCCTGCGCACGGCCACCGGTCCGGCCTCCGCCTGCACGATCATGATGCTGACCGCGTGCGAGAGGATGTCGTGCATCTCCCGCGCGATCCTGGCCCGTTCGCGTGCGGCAGCCTGCTCCGCCTCGATCCGGTTGGCCCGCTCCAGCTCGGCGGCGCGGGCCAGGGCGGCCTCGGTGTAGGCCTGCCGCGCGTGCTGGAGCCGTCCCAGGGCGTAGGCAGCCGCCGAGACGAAAAGCGTGAACAGCAGTTCCCGCGCCGTCCCCGTTTCCCAGCCCACGGACGCGGCCACCACGACCACGGCGGCCAGCGCCACGGTCACGCGCACCCGCAGGGTGCACTGCAGCGCGACCGTGTAGAAGGCGATGAGGCCCGCGTACGGCAGCGGTTGCCCCGGCCCGTCGACGGCGACCTGGTAGATCCCCCCGACGGCCAGGTTCGCCGCCAGTACCACCACGGGTGCCCGGCGGCGCCAGATCAGGGGCAGCACGCCGGCCGTGGTCATCGCGTACGAGAGCCAGGTCACGGGAGGGAGATCGGGCGACCTGGGCACGACGAACGGCATCGTGACGGCCAGCTGCACCAGCAGGGTCAGGCCCAGGTCCTGCCACCGCGGATCGGCGCCGCGGACGCCCTCCCGGAAGGCCCGTATCACCGCCCGAGCCCGGTCCGTACCGCCGTCAGCGCGTCCAGCCGGTTCGTGGTGATCGAGTCGACCCCCGCCGCGACGAGGCACTTCATCGTCCGTTTGGTGTCCGCGGTCCAGGCCGACACCAGCAGGCCGTCCCGGTGGAGCGCGTCCACCAGCTCCCGGCTCACCAGCCCGAAGCGGTAGTTGAGCCAGCGCGGCGCCACGGCGTCGATCAGCGCCCGCCGCGGCGGCGAGAGCGAGGTCCAGGTCAGCGCGATCTCCGCGCCCGGATCGGCGGCACGGACCGCCAGCATCGTGTTCGGGCCCGCGCAGTAGTACGTCTGCTCGCGCGCCCCGCACTCGCGGACCTCGCCCACGACGATCCGCACCGCCTCGGGCGTGGCGCCGGGCAGGTCGAGCATCAGCCGGCCCGACCCGGCGGCCGTCAGGGCGTCGCGCAGCGTGGGAACGCCGCCCAGCGTCAGTCCCTTCAGCTGTGGGGCCGTGACCTCGTCGAGGCGTAGGTCGTGGCCCCACAGCCGCTGGAGCGTCGCGTCGTGGAGGAGGACCGGCACCCCGTCCCGGGTCAGCCGTACGTCGATCTCGACGGCGTCCGCCCCGCGCGCGAAGGCGGAGCGGATCGAGGCCAGGGTGTTCTCACGGACACGGTAGGGATCGCCGCGGTGGCCGACGGCAGTCAGAGTGCTCATGTCCCCATTCTCAGGGGCGCAGTTGCCGGGAACGCGTCAGCGCGCGAGCCATTCGGCGGTGTACGCGCCGATCTCCGCGTTCAGCTTCGCCTTGCCGGCCGGGTCCAGGAAGGAGGCCTCGACGGCGTTCTTGGCGAGCTGCGCGAGCCCGCGCTCGTCGAGGTCGAGGAGTCGGGCGGCCACCGCGTACTCGTTGTTCAGGTCGGAGCCGAACATCGGCGGGTCGTCGCTGTTGATGGTGACGAGCACGCCCGCCGCGACCATCTCCTTGACGGGGTGCTGGTCGAGGTCGGTCACCGCGCGGGTCGCGATGTTGGAGGTCGGGCAGACCTCCAGCGCGATCCGGTGCTCGGCGAGGTACGCGAGCAGTTCCGGGTCCTGGGTGGCGCTGGTGCCGTGGCCGATGCGCTCGGCGCCGAGTTCGCGAATGGCGTCCCAGATCGTCTCCGGTCCGGTGGTCTCGCCGGCGTGCGGGACGCTGCGCAGGCCGGCGGCGCGGGCGGCGTCGAAGTACGGCTTGAACTGCGGGCGCGGGACGCCGATCTCGGGGCCGCCGAGGCCGAAGGAGACCAGGCCCTCGGGGCGGTGGTCGACGGCGAGCCGGGCGGTTTCGGCGGCGGCCTCCAGGCCCGCCTCGCCGGGGATGTCGAAGCACCAGCGCAGGATGACGCCGAGTTCGGCCTCGGCGGCGCGGCGGGCGTCCTCGATGGCCTCCATGAAGGCCTTCTCGTCGATGCCTCGGCGGGTGGAGGAGTACGGGGTGATGGTCAGTTCGGCGTAGCGGATGTTCTGCCGGGCCATGTCGCGGGCGACTTCGAAGGTGAGGGTGCGCACGTCGTCCGGGGTGCGGACGAGGTCGACCACCGACAGGTAGACCTCGATGAAGTGCGCGAAGTCGGTGAAGGTGAAGTAGTCGGCGAGGGCCTCGGGGTCGGTGGGGACCTTCGAGTCGGGGTGCCGGGAGGCGAGCTCGGCCACGATGCGCGGGGATGCCGAGCCTACGTGGTGGACGTGGAGTTCGGCCTTGGGCAGCCCCGCGATGAAGGGGTGCAGGTCGGTCATGGGGGTGCCTCCGGGAGGACGCGGGTGCGGGCAGGTCGGGATTCATCGTAGGCACGCCCGTGACTGTCGGTGGCAGCGCTTAGCATGGCTGTACGAGAGGGGGGCGCCGTATGACCAACAGCAGTCCCGAGCCGCGAGACCCGTGGGCGCCGCTGGAGCGGCCGGCGGTGGAGCTGGGCAAGTCGCAGGGCGGGCAGGGGACGCCGGGCGTGTCGGGCCCGCCGTCCGTGCACGACCAGCCGACGCTCGCCGGGATGCCGGGCGACCAGTTCACCCCGTCCGCTCCGACCCCGATCCCGGCTCCGATACCGACGCCGACGCCGACGCCGATGCCGACCCCGCCCCCGATGACCGGCCCGCCCGCGTCCGCCGCGTACGGGTATCCGGCCCAGCCCGGCTACGGATACCCCGGCGACGCCGGATACCCGGGGCAGAGCGGTCACCCGGGATATCCCGGGTACCAGGGATACCCGGGCCAGGGCGGGTACCCGCCCTACGGGGTGCAGCGCAGCAACGGCTTCGGCATCACCGCGCTCGTCCTCGGGATCCTCGCCGTCGTCGGCTGCATCACCAGCTTCTTCGCGGTCGTGCTCGGGGCGGCCGCGATCGTCTTCGGCGCGCTGGGCCGCGGCAAGGCGACCCGGGGCGAAGCGGACAACGGCGGGATGGCGCTCGCCGGCATCATCCTGGGCTCGATCGGCGTCCTGCTGGGTGCCGTCATGATCGCGATCATATTCGCCGGCTTCATGGAGCGGGGGTCCGTCGACGACTCGCCCTACGACAGCCCCTATGACAACTCCCAGGTGCGCGAGAGGGTCTGACCGGGCCGCCTCAGGAAGCCCACGGCCAGTCGGCGTCGCGGCCGGCCTCGATCAAGGACACCATCCGGAAGGCCCCGTCGGTGAGGCCGCCGAAGGCGTGCCGGTTCGCGGTGCCGGAGGGTGCGTGCCCCACCCGGTAGCCGGCCAGGTTCCAGGTGTAGACCGGAACCGCGGGCGGCACCTCGGTGGTCGGATCGCCGCCGTGGCCGTACGAGGCGGCCTGCTCGTCGGTGACGATCAACACCCGGTCGTGACCGTCGTAGTGCTCCTTCACCGCCTTGGCCGTGTAGGTCCCGCCGAGGTCCCCGAAGCGCTCCAGCACCTTCAGCACGGACTCGCCGCGGCCGTACCGGACCGCCTCGCTGGTCGTACCGAACTGCACCAGGTCGGCCCGCTCGGCCCGCAGCGCCAGCGCCGTTCCGAAAATGGCCGCGGCGTCCGCCCGGTTGAGCTCGGAGCGGTCCGACAGCGGGGACCACATCGACCCGGACCGGTCGACGAGGACCAGGCTCCGGCCCGGCAGCGCCGGTACGTTGGCCAGCGAGTGGCCGAGAGCCTGCTCCAGCGGGTACGACCAGCGCAGCGAGGGCGCGTGCTGATAGGCGGCCAGGTAGCGGAAGGGGAACTGGCGGGACCGGGCGACGACCTCCGGGTCGGAGATCCTCGCCGCGACCTGTGCGGCCACCGCGTCCGAGACCCCGGCCCGGTCGAAGTTGCGCAGGTTGCGCAGGAGCGCCATCGCACCCATGGACGGGATGACCGCCTCCCAGGCGGCCGCGTCCATCGGCCCCTGCAGCCAACCGGCCAGCGACTCCCAGGTCATGCCCGCCGCTGCGAGCCGCTCCGCCCCGTCCGGGGCGGTGATCTGCGCCCGGCGCTCCTGCACCGGCAGCTCCATCAACGCCCGGTGGGCCGCGAGGGTCCGGTTGCCCGCCGGGACCTCGGCGCTCTCCGGGCTGTGCCGGCGGTCGAGGGCATAGCGGAACAGCTCGCCCTGCCAGGGCTTGGCCGGGTCGGGAGAGGCGTGCACGAGGTTGAGGACGTCGCCGAAGCGGTAGGCCTTGGAGTCGGTGTCGTACTTCAGCAGCGAGGTGCCGGAGTAGAGCCGGCGTACGGCGTCGGCGATGCCGCGCTTGACGGGCTTGGGCACGTTGCGCCCGTACGTCGCCGTCCAGTAAGCCAGCAGCTCACCGGGCTCGTCCGCGCGCCGCAGCACGGAGTCGACCACCTGGCGGTTCGAAGGCCCGTCGGTGACGCCCGCGTCGAGCCGGGCCTTCACGTATTCGGCGGCGCCGACGAGCGAGGCGGTCCGCATGTTCGCGTCGCCGCGGAGCCAGCCCAGCAGGCCGGCCGTCCAGGCGGGATCCTCGACGGCGAGGGTGCGCACCAGCGCCGCGAACCGGTCGTCGCGCGCCTCGCCGCCCTCGTAGGCGGTCCGCTGCGTGACGAAGTTGGCGACGGCGAGCAGGAACAGTTCGGAGCGCGGGTCGCGCAGGTGGCCCGGGCCGCCCTGAGCGGTGCGGGCGGGGCCGGTGGAGCGCACCGGCGAAGTGGGCGAGGCGGGCGCCGACTTGGGCGCGCGCTGGTTGAAGCGAGCCATGAGAATCCCCCCGAATTCGATGGAAGCGGGGGAGGCGTTGGGTGGGGGATGCCCGAGATCGGGAGTCGGCGGCGGACTTTATGCCCGACGAGCTGCCTGGCTGCTCCACCGGCCCGTTCCCTTGCGGGTGACGAGCCGGGTGGGATTCGAACCCACGACCTCCGGGTCCCCAGAAGTAACCGTCGCCTGCGCACCGGGCATCCCCCACGCCGGCCTCCCGAGATCAAGGTGGCGGCGGCCTGGGTTTCTTTGCAAAAGAAGGAGCCGCAGCCTGCGCACCGGGAGGTGCGTGACGTAGGTGTCCAGAGATCGAAGTCGGCGAAACCATGAGGTGCTCTACCAACTGAGCTACACCGGCCCGAAGCCGGTGACGGGACTCGAACCCGCGACAGCCGAAGGAGGTCTCGCCTTCACACCTGGACGCTGATCACGTTAGGCGGCCCGTCCGGGCCGCCGCCACACAATTACCCGGGACCCGCGCCGCCGCGCGTCACCCGCCCGTTTCGCGCAGCCGCTCGCGGGCCGCCATGAGGGCGAAGCCCAGCAGGTTCAGTCCGCGCCAGCGCGCCGGGTCCAGGGCGCGCTCGTCGTCGGCCGCCAGCCCGATGCCCCAGATCCGGTCCATCGGGCTCGCCTCCACCAGCACCCGGTTCCCGGTGCCCAGCAGGTACCCGCGCAGCGCCGGGTCGGAGTCGAACTTGTGCACGCTGCCCTCCACGACCAGGGCGAACCGCTCCCGCTCCCATATCGCGTTGTCGAAGCCGCGCACGAGCCGACCGATCTTCTTCGCCTGGGCCGGGCTCTTCGCCTCCACCGCGGCGCGCTCCGCCTCGGGGTCCCCGAAGAGCCGGGCCTTGCCGGCCATCATCCAGTGCTCAGCAGTCGCATATCGGACGTCACCGACGGTGAAGGAAGCGGGCCACCACTGGCTCAGGCAGCTGGGACCGAGCCTGCCGTCCGGCTGCGGCCGGTGCCCCCAGAACGGCAGGTACTTCACCCGTTCACCGCGGCTGACCTGCTTGATCAGTTCGTCCATCATCTCCATGCACGCGAGTCTGGCAGTCGCCACTGACACTTCGTACGGGATTTTCGGTGTGCCTCGACACATGGTCGACCGATTCCGTCGCGTAATCAAAAGGCAACAACGGAATCACTTGGCCGAGGGCATCACCTCTGTCAGGATCGGCACTCAATTCGAGCTGTAGCTCGAACTGTAGCTACGGAGAGCGTGAGAGCGTTATGGGCAACCGCTTCCAGGTCAAAGACCGCTTCGCGGACGGCGCGCAGTACATCGACGGGCGACTGAGGTCCGGCACCTCCGGACAGTCACACACCGTGGTCGATCCGGCGACCGGCGACGAGGTCCTGACCTACGAGCTCGCGAGCACCGCGGACGTCGACGAGGCCGTCGCCGCCGCCAAGAGGGCCTTCCCGGGCTGGTCCGGCGCCACTCCCGGCGAGCGTTCGGACGCCCTGCACCGGCTGGCGGCCGTACTGGCCGAGCAGGCGGAGGACTTCGCGTACGCCGAGTCCCTCCAGTGCGGCAAGCCGATCAAGCTGTCCACGGAGTTCGACGTACCGGGGACCATCGACAACACCGCCTTCTTCGCGGGCGCCGCCCGCCACCTCCAGGGACAGGCGGCCGCCGAGTACTCGGGCGACCACACCTCGTACGTACGCCGTGAGGCCATCGGGGTCGTCGGCTCGATCGCGCCCTGGAACTATCCGCTCCAGATGGCCGCCTGGAAGATCCTTCCGGCGATCGCCGCGGGCAACACCATCGTCCTCAAGCCCGCCGAGCTCACCCCGCTGACCTCCCTGATGTTCGCGCAGGCGGCCAAGGACGCGGGCCTGCCCGACGGCGTGATCAACATCGTCACCGGCGCCGGCCGCGAGGCCGGAGAGCACCTGGTGGGCCACCCCGACGTGGTGATGACCTCCTTCACCGGCTCCACCGCCGTCGGCAAGCGGGTCGCCGAGATCGCCACCGCCACCGTCAAGCGGCTCCACCTGGAGCTCGGCGGCAAGGCCCCCTTCCTCGTCTTCGACGACGCCGACCTGGAGGCCGCCGCGCACGGCGCCGTCGCCGCCTCCCTCATCAACACCGGCCAGGACTGCACGGCCGCCACCCGTGCCTACGTCCAGCGCCCCCTGCACGACGCCTTCGTCGCCCGGGTGGCCGAGCTGATGGAGAGCGTCCGCCTCGGCGACCCCTTCGCGCCCACCACCGACCTGGGCCCGCTGGTCTCGCACGCCCAGCGCGACCGGGTCGCCGCCTTCGTCGAGCGCGCCCGCGCCTACGCCACCGTCGTCACCGGCGGCGAGATCCCGGCCGGGGACCTCGCCGAGGGCGCGTACTACCGGCCCACCCTCATCGCCGGCGCCGCCCAGGACAGCGAGGTCGTCCAGTCCGAGATCTTCGGTCCGGTCCTGGTCGTCCTGCCCTTCGACACCGACGACGAGGGCATCGCGCTGGCCAACGACACCCCGTACGGACTCGCGGCCTCCGCCTGGAGCCGTGACCTCTACCGCGCGAACCGGGCCACCCGCGAGATCAAGGCGGGCTGCGTCTGGGTCAACGACCACATTCCGATCATCAGCGAGATGCCCCACGGGGGCTACAAGGCCAGCGGCTTCGGAAAGGACATGTCGACCTACTCCTTCGAGGAGTACACGCAGGTCAAGCACGTCATGTACGACAACACGGCGGTAGCCGAGAAGGACTGGCACCGCACGATCTTCGGGGACCGTCCGTAACCATCCGCGGCCGACGCCGCGTGGGCCCACCGCCTGACCAGCGGTACACCTCCCGAAAGGGCACAGCGCATGGAGCAGTTCGAGCCCGACCGCCTCTCGGCGGCGCAACTCGCCGCGATGCGGCGCAGCCTCACCACCGGGCGCGGGGCCCTCACCCGCCGCTCGCTGCTGCGCGCCTCCGGAGTCGGAGCGCTCACCCTCGGAGGGCTGTCCGCCCTCACCGCGTGCGGGATCCCGCCCGCCAAACGCGAGGGCGACGCGGCAGTGGCCTCCGACGACCACTCGGCCCAGGAGAAGGAGATCAACTTCTCCAACTGGACCGAGTACATGGACACCAGCGAGGACGAGAAGAGCCGTCCCACGCTGGAGGAGTTCACCAAGCGGACCGGCATCAAGGTCAAGTACACCGAGGACATCAACGACAACGTCGAGTTCTTCGGCAAGATCCGCCCCCAGCTCGCGGCCGGCCAGGACACCGGCCGCGACCTGATCGTCGTCACCGACTGGCTCGCCGCCCGCATCATCCGCCTCGGCTGGGCGCAGAAGCTGGACCCGGCGCACCTCCCGCACGCCTACGCCAACCTGATCCCGCAGTTCCGCACCCCCGACTGGGACCCGGGACGGTCCTACAGCTACCCCTGGACCGGCATCGACACCGTCATCGCCTACAACGAGAAGGCGACCGGCGGCAAGAAGGTCGACTCCGTCACCCAGCTGCTCGACGACCCCTCCCTCAAGGGCCGCGTCGGCTTCCTCACCGAGATGCGCGACAGCGTCGGCATGACCCTGCTCGACCAGGGCAAGGACCCGGCGACCTTCACCACCGCCGACTTCGACGAGGCCATCGGCCGGCTCCAGAAGGGCGTGGACAAGAACCAGATACGCCGCTTCACCGGCAACGACTACACCTCCGACCTCGACAAGGGCGACCTCGCCGCCTGCCTCGCCTGGGCCGGCGACGTCATCCAGCTCCAGGCCGGAAACCCGGACATCAAGTACGCCATCCCGGCCCCCGGATACATCACCTCCAGCGACAACCTGCTGGTCCCCGCCAAGGCCCGGCACAAGGCCAACGCGGAGAAGCTCATCGACTTCTACTACGAGCCCGAGATCGCCGCCCAGCTGGCCGCGTACATCAGCTACGTCTGCCCGGTCGAGGGCGTCAAGGACGAGCTGGCCAAGATCGACCCCGCGCTCGCGGACAACCCCCTGATCGTCCCGGACAAGGCGATGGCCGCCAAGGCCCACGCCTTCCGCTCCCTCACCAGCGAGGAAGAGACGGCGTACGAGGAGAAGTTCGCCAAGCTCATCGGCGCCTGACGCACGCCCGCGGCGAGCCGATCCCGCCGGACCGCGGCGCCGCCCGCCGGACCGCGGCACTGCCGCAGGACCCTCCGGCGGCGGCGCGGACCGGCCCGTTCCGCCGAGCCTTCGACCCCTTGCCCACCCAACCCCGGGATCATCCATGACTGACAAGACCGCGGGCGGCGATGTCCGCCTCTCCGGGATCAGCAAGCACTACGGCACCTTCACCGCCGTGCACCCGCTGGACCTGACCATCCCCCAGGGCTCCTTCTTCGCCCTCCTCGGCGCCTCGGGCTGCGGGAAGACCACCACGCTGCGCATGATCGCCGGCCTGGAGGAGCCCTCCACCGGTACGGTGCACCTCGGCGACCGGGAGGTCACCGACCTGCAGCCGTACAAGCGCCCGGTCAACACGGTCTTCCAGAGCTACGCGCTCTTCCCGCACCTGAGCATCTTCGAGAACGTCGCCTTCGGGCTGCGCCGCCGCGGCATCAAGTCGGTCAAGAAGCAGGTCGACGACATGCTGGAGCTGGTCCAGCTCGGCCAGTTCGCCCAGCGCAAGCCGCACCAGCTCTCCGGCGGCCAGCAGCAGCGCGTCGCCGTAGCCCGCGCCCTGATCAACCACCCGCAGGTGCTGCTCCTCGACGAGCCGCTCGGCGCCCTCGACCTCAAGCTGCGCCGCCAGATGCAGCTGGAGCTCAAGCGGATCCAGACCGAGGTCGGCATCACCTTCGTGCACGTCACGCACGACCAGGAGGAGGCCATGACCATGGCCGACACGGTCGCCGTGATGAACGGCGGCCGGGTCGAGCAGCTGGGCGCCCCCGCCGAGCTGTACGAGAACCCGGGCACCACCTTCGTGGCCAACTTCCTCGGCACCTCGAACCTCATCGAGGCCTCGGTGGAATCCGCAGGCTCCGAGGTCGTCGTCTCCGCCTCCGGCACCACCCTCCGGCTGCCCGCCGCCCGATGTTCGACCACGCCCCGCGCCGGCGGAAAGCTGCTGGTCGGTGTGCGCCCGGAGAAGGTGTCCCTGGTCCCGGCCGAGGAGGAGGACGCCATCGCGACGGGCCGGAACAAGATCACCGGCCGCATAGCCGCCTCCTCCTTCATCGGAGTCTCCACGCAGTTCGTCATCGACAGCCCCGTCTGCCCCGAGCTCGAGGTCTACGTCCAGAACATCGAGCGCGACAGCCGGCTGGTCCCGGGCGCCGAGGTGGTCCTGCACTGGAACCCGGAGCACACCTTCGGCCTCGATGCCGACCAGGACATCGACGCGGGCATCGAGACGGTGGAGGAGAACGCATGACGACCACCGCGGCGCCGCCCCAGGCGCCCGCCTCCACCGAACCGCCGGTGCACAAGCCCTCCGTGCGCAAGCGGCTGGTCCCGTACTGGCTGCTGCTCCCCGGCATCCTGTGGCTGCTGGTGTTCTTCGTACTGCCGATGGTCTACCAGGCCTCCACCTCGGTGCAGACCGGCTCCCTCGAAGAGGGCTTCCAGGTCACCTGGCACTTCGGGACCTACTGGGACGCCTTCACCGAGTACTACCCGCAGTTCCTACGCTCCCTGCTCTACGCGGGCACCGCGACCGCGCTGTGCCTGCTGCTCGGGTACCCGCTGGCCTACCTGATCGCCTTCAAGGCCGGCCGCTGGCGCAACCTCCTCCTCGTCCTGGTGATCGCCCCGTTCTTCACCAGCTTCCTGATCCGCACGCTGGCCTGGAAGACGATCCTGGCCGACGGCGGACCGGTGGTGGCCGTCCTCAACAACATCGGCTTCCTCGACGTCACCAGCTGGCTCGGCATGACCGAGGGGGACCGGGTGCTGGCCACGCCGCTCGCGGTGGTCTGCGGTCTGACGTACAACTTCCTCCCCTTCATGATCCTGCCGCTGTACTCCTCGCTGGAGCGCATCGACACCCGCCTCCACGAGGCGGCCGGGGACCTGTACGCCCGCCCCGCCACGGTCTTCCGGAAGGTGACCTTCCCGCTCTCGATGCCGGGCGTGGTCTCCGGGACCCTGCTCACCTTCATCCCGGCGAGCGGCGACTACGTGAACGCCGAGCTGCTCGGGTCCACGGACACCCGGATGATCGGCAACGTCATCCAGTCGCAGTACCTGCGGATCCTCGACTACCCGACGGCGGCCGCGCTGTCCTTCATTCTCATGGCCATCGTGCTGATCATGGTCACCATCTACATCCGCCGAGCGGGGACGGAGGACCTGGTCTGATGCGCAATCCCCTCACCTGGCTCCGGCGCAACCTGGTCGTCATCGCGGGCCTCGGCACGCTCGCGTACATGATCCTGCCGAACGTCGTCGTCACCGTCTTCTCCTTCAACAACCCCACCGGGCGGTTCAACTACGCCTGGCAGGAGTTCTCCCTCGACGCGTGGAAGGACCCCTGCGGGGTCGCCGACATGTGCGGCTCCCTGTCCCTCTCGCTCCAGATCGCCCTCTGGTCCACCCTGGTGGCGACCGCGCTGGGCACCGCGATCGCCTTCGCGCTCGTGCGCTACCGCTTCCGGGCGCGCGGGGCGGTCAACTCGCTGATCTTCCTGCCCATGGCCATGCCCGAGATCGTGATGGCGGCCTCGCTGCTCGCGCTCTTCCTCAACATGGGCATCCAGCTGGGCTTCTGGACGATCCTGATAGCGCACATCATGTTCTGCCTCAGTTTCGTCGTCGCCGCCGTCAAGGCACGCGTCCTGTCCATGGACCCGCGGCTGGAGGAGGCCGCCCGCGACCTCTACGCCGGCCCGGTGCAGACCTTCGTACGGGTCACCCTGCCGATCGCGGCACCCGGTATCGCGGCGGGCGCGCTGCTCTCCTTCGCGCTCTCGTTCGACGACTTCATCATCACCAACTTCAACTCGGGCAACACGGTCACCTTCCCCATGTTCGTGTGGGGATCGGCCCAGCGCGGTACGCCCGTGCAGATCAACGTCATCGGCACGGCGATGTTCGTCATCGCGGTGCTGGTGGTCCTCGCCGGCCAGATGGTCGGCAACCGCCGCAAGAAGGCACAACCGAAGTAATTCGGGAAAGCACGTCATCAGTTCCGTAGGGAGTTGGAAGCCATGGCCCCAGTCGCCATGCGTAGTGTTGCTGCATCACTTTCCGAAGCGAAGCCGGTCTCGTACTGGCTGGACGACCCCGGCAAGCCCGCCGCCGAGCCGGCGCTCACCTCCGACGAGCGCTGCGACCTGCTGGTCATCGGCGGCGGTTACAGCGGGCTGTGGACCGCCCTGATCGCCAAGGAGCGCGACCCCGAACGGGACGTCGTACTGATCGAGAGCAAGGAGGCGGGCTGGGCCGCCTCCGGCCGCAACGGCGGGTTCTGCGCCGCCTCCCTCACCCACGGCCTCAGCAACGGGCTCGCCCGCTGGCCCGGCGAGCTGGCCAAGCTGGAGGAGCTGGGCGCCCGCAACCTCGACGCCATCGAGGAGGCCGTCGCCCGCTACGGCATCGACTGCGACTTCGAGCGGACCGGCGAGATCGACGTCGCCACCGAACCGCACCAGGTCGAGGAGCTGCGCGAACTGCACGAGGAGGCGCTGCGCCTGGGCCTCGCCGACGGCTCCGAATGGCTGGACGGCGAGGCGGTGCGCGCCGAGGTCGACTCGCCGACCTTCCTCGCGGGCCTGTGGGACCGCGACGGCGTCGCCATGCTCAACCCGGCGAAGCTGGCCTGGGGCCTCAAGCGGGCCTGCCTGGAGCTCGGGGTGCGGATCTACGAGAACACCCGCGGCCTCAAGCTGGCCGCGGCCGGTTCCGGGATGACCGTGACGACCCCCTACGGCACGATCCTCGCGCGCCGGGTCGCCCTCGGCACCAACATCTTCCCCTCGCTGGTCCGCCGGGTCCGCCCGTTCACCGTTCCGGTCTACGACTACGCGCTGATGAGCGAGCCGCTCGACGAGGCCCAGCTGGCCGCGATCGGCTGGAAGGGGCGGCAGGGGCTCGGCGACAGCGCCAACCAGTTCCACTACTTCCGGATCACCCGCGACCACCGGATCCTGTGGGGCGGCTACGACGCGATCTACCCCTACCGGGGGAAGCTCGACTCCGAGTACGACCACCGCCCCGAGACCTACCTCAAGCTCGCGGAGCACTTCTTCACCGCCTTCCCGCAGCTGGAGGGGCTGAAGTTCAGCCACGCCTGGGGCGGCGCGATCGACACCTGCTCGCGCTTCTCCGCCTTCTTCGGCACCGCGCACTCGGGCAAGGTGGCCTACGCGGCCGGCTACACCGGCCTCGGCGTGGGAGCCACCCGCTTCGGGGCGGACGTGATGCTGGACCTGCTGGACGGGCTCACCACCGAGCGCACCCAGCTGGAGATGGTGAAGTCCAAGCCGATGCCGTTCCCGCCCGAACCCTTCGCCTGGACCGGGATCGCGCTCACCAAGTGGTCGCTGGCCCGCGCGGACGCCCGCGGCGGACACCGGAACCTGTGGCTCAAGACGCTGGACCGCTTCGGCCTCGGCTTCGACAGCTAGGCCGTCCTGACGCCGCGCCCCGGCGCCCGGCCGGCCGTCACGGTGTGACCCGATTCACTACCAAGGAGTAACGGAACCCGCGTCATACCCGCGCCCGGCCCCGCTCTCTCCAGGTGAGAACCCCTCACCTACAGGGAACGGAGGCCGGGCGATGACGATCCCGGGGGCCAAGACGGCGGTGGAAGGGCTGGTATCGGTGGCGCCGGATCCGGACGCCTGCCGGTGGGAGTGGGAGCGCAACCCCCTCGGGGTCGCCCTGCTGCCCGCCGGCCGCAGTTGGGACGTACTGGTCCTGCCCGGGGAGCTGGGGCGGCCCACCCTTGACGTGCTCGGCCTGCTGCTCGACCGGCCCGGCCCGGTGCTCGCCGATTCCGGTGCCACGCGGTGGAGCCGCACGTCGATGCCGCGGCTGGGCTTCTTCGTACCGGCCGGCACGGCGTCGCGGTGGCTCGGCACGGGCGTACGGGGTGCCGGGCACGGGAGTTGGATCGTGGTCCCGTACCCCGGGCGGGCGACCGTCGGGCTGCGCTGGCTGGTGCTCCCGGACGGCGAGGGGACGCTCACCGATCCGGCCGTGCTGGAGCTGGCGATGCACGAGGCGGCCGCGCGCGTGCTGACGGAGGAGGCCGGACGTCTTGGCAAGAGTATTGGTCTGGACCATCTTGGGCGCCGCTGACCCCCTCCATCCCCCCATGCACCGGAGGCAGTTGTGCGCAGAGCCCTACCCCTCCTCGCGGCCGCCGCCCTCGCGGTGGCCGGTTTCCTCGCCGCGGGCCCGCCGGCCGCGGCGGCCGACGCCGACCTCGTGCGCAACGGAGGCTTCGAGGCCGGCCTCGACGGCTGGAGCTGCTCGGGCGGCAGCGGAGCCGTCGTCACCACACCCGTCCACGGGGGAAGTTCCGTCCTGAAGGCCGCCCCGGCCGGCCAGGACAACGCCCGCTGCTCCCAGACCGTCACCGTCGAGCCCGACTCGACGTACACGCTCGGCGCGTGGGTGCAGGGCGCGTACGTCTACCTCGGCGCGACCGGCACCGGCACCACCGACGTGTCGACCTGGACGCAGTCCCCGGGGGCCTGGAAGCAGCTGACCGCCACCTTGCGCACCGGCCCGTCCACGACCTCGGTGACCGTCTACACCCACGGCTGGTACGGCCAGCCCGCCCACGTCACCGACGACCTCACCCTGGTCGGCCCGGACCCCGGCGGTCCCGGGCAGCCCCGGCCCCCGGCCGCCCCCACCGGCCTGACCGCCTCCGCCACCTCCTCGAACGCGGTCGCACTGTCCTGGTCGGCGGTGCCGGGCGCCACCTCGTACACCGTCCACCGGGACGGCGCGGCGCCCCTCGGCGTCACCTCCGCCTCGGCGGCCGTGACCGGCCTCGCCGCGGCCACCACGTACACCTTCCGGGTCAGCGCGGTGAACGCAGCGGGCGAGTCCCCGCAGAGCGCGCCCGCCTCCGCGACCACGCCCGGCGGTGGCGGGGGCGGCGGGGGCGGCGGGGGCGGCCTCCCCGCCCACGCACTCGTCGGCTACCTGCACGCGAGCTTCGCCAACGGCTCCGGATACGTCCGGATGGCCGACGTGCCCGCCTCCTGGGACGTCATCAACCTCGCCTTCGGCGAACCGACCTCGGTGACCTCGGGCGACATCCGCTTCCGGCTCTGCCCGGTCGCGGAATGCCCGAACGTCGAATCCCCGGCGGAGTTCAAGGCGGCCATCAAGGCCAAGCAGGCCGCCGGCAAGAAGGTGCTGATCTCGATCGGCGGCCAGAACGGCCAGGTCCAGCTCGCGACCACGGCCGCACGGGACGCCTTCGTCTCCTCCGTCAGCAAGATCATCGACGAGTACGGCCTCGACGGCCTGGACATCGACTTCGAGGGCCGCTCCCTGTCCCTGGCCACCGGGGACACCGACTTCCGGGCGCCCACCACCGCGGTCGTCGTCAACCTGATCTCGGCCGTGAAGACCCTGAAGGCCACGTACGGCCCGGACTTCGTCCTGACCATGGCCCCGGAGACCTTCTTCGTCCAGCTGGGCTACCAGTACTACGGCTCCGGCCCCTGGGGCGGACAGGACCCGCGCGCCGGCGCGTACCTCCCGGTCATCCACGCCCTGCGCGACGACCTCACCCTGCTCCACGTCCAGGACTACAACTCGGGCTCGATCATGGGCCTCGACGACCAGTACCACTCCATGGGCGGCGCCGACTTCCACATCGCCATGACCGACATGCTGCTCACCGGCTTCCCGGTCGCCGGGAACGCGGCCCGGGTCTTCCCGGCCCTGCGCCCGGACCAGGTCGCCATCGGCCTCCCGGCCACGACCAATGCGGGCAACGGGCACACCTCGCCCGCGGAGGTGAACAAGGCGCTGAACTGCCTGACGAAGAGGACCGACTGCGGGACGTACCAGACCCACGGCACCTGGCCGGGGCTGCGCGGCCTGATGGCCTGGTCGATCAACTGGGACCGCTTCGGAGGCTGGGAGTTCAGCCGGAACTTCGACGCTTACTTCGGCGGCTGAGCCGGCGGGCCCGGCCGGCCCATCCGGACGGCCCGGGCCACACCGAGCAGCAGGGGAGTGCACATCAGCAGGCTGGCCAGGACGTCCAGCGGCCAGTGCCACCCCCGCAGGACCAGCCCGACGGCCGTCGCCCCCGTGAGGACCAGGGCGGCGGCCGTCGGCCATGCCCGGCGGGTGTACGGGCGCACGAGCAGGGCCGCGCCGAGGTAGGCGACGGCCGCGGTGGCCGTGTGGCCCGAGGGGAAGTAGCCGGCGGCCCAGGGTTCCAGGGGTCCCGGCCGGGCGGTCCACGCCTTGAACGGGATGACCAGGGCCGGCACCAGGGCCATCGCCAGGCCCGCGGCCCCGGCGGCCAGCGCCCGCCCGCGCCAGGCGGCGTAGGCCATGGCCAGGACGAGGACGGGCACCGCGACCGGGACGTTGCCGAGGTCGGAGAGGCGCTCGGTGACGGAGTCCGGGACCGAGCGCACCAGGGCGCGGCTCAGCGCGTGGTCCGGGGCCAGCAGCGGGCCGGAGACCAGCACCTGCCAGGTGACCAGGAAGAAGAGGAGGCCGCAGAGCGCGGCGATCAGGAGAGGAGTGGCCGGCCGTCCCGGAACAGGGGGGATGGTTCCGGGACGGCCGCCCAGATCGGGTTGCCGGGCGCCCCGGGGGGTTTGGGGCGAACGGCTGTCCGATCGGTGAGGAGTGTGCGCGAACGCATGCCCAGTACGGTGCTGGGGAAGCCCAGTACTGGTGTCGCCCCCGGTTTCCCTGGAGCGGGGTGTCTCACTCATCTGCAGAAACCGTACGGCAGTGAAAGGGGGACCGACAGCAGGATCGCGCTCCCGCCATCGGCCCCCCACAGCTTCTTCACAGCGTCCGCCCGTTACCGCCGGTAGGGGCCGGTCGCTGCGTGCGAACGTTCTAGCCGTTCGATCAGATGGCCGTGCCGATGGCCGCGAACGCGGCCTCGATGAGGTCCAGGCCCTCGTTCAGCAGGTCCTCGCCGATGACGATCGGCGGGAGGAAGCGGAGCACGTTGCCGTAGGTGCCGCAGGTGAGGACGAGCAGGCCCTCGGCGTGGCAGGCCTTGGCGAGCGCGCCGGCCGCCTCCGGGAACGGGGTCTTGGACACCGGGTCCTTGACCAGCTCGATCGCGATCATGGCGCCGCGGCCGCGGATGTCGCCGATGATGTCGTACTTCTCCTGCATGGCCGTCAGGCGGGCCTTCATGACGGACTCGATCTTCTTCGCCGCGGCGTTGAGGTCGAGCTCCTTCATGGTCTCGATGGAGCCGAGCGCACCGGCGCAGGCCACCGGGTTACCGCCGTAGGTGCCGCCCAGGCCGCCCGCGTGCGCGGCGTCCATGATCTCGGCGCGGCCGGTCACGGCGGCGAGCGGCAGACCGCCCGCGATGCCCTTGGCGGTGGTGATCAGGTCCGGGACGATGCCCTCGTCCTCGCACGCGAACCACTGGCCGGTGCGGCAGAAGCCGGACTGGATCTCGTCGGCGACGAAGACGATGCCGTTGTCGTTGGCGAACTTCACGATCGCGGGCAGGAAGCCCTTGGCCGGCTCGATGAAGCCGCCCTCGCCGAGGACCGGCTCGATGATGATCGCGGCGACGTTCTCGGCGCCGATCTGCTTGGTGATCTGGTCGATCGCCTGGGCGGCGGCCTCGGGGCCGCAGTTCTCGGCACCGGTGGGCCAGCGGTAGCCGTAGGCGACCGGGACGCGGTAGACCTCGGGGGCGAACGGACCGAAGCCCTGCTTGTACGGCATGTTCTTCGCGGTCAGCGCCATGGTGAGGTTCGTACGGCCGTGGTAGCCGTGGTCGAAGACGACGACGGCCTGGCGCTTGGTGTACGAACGGGCGATCTTGACGGCGTTCTCGACGGCCTCGGCACCGGAGTTGAACAGGGCCGACTTCTTGGCGTGGGTGCCCGGGGTCAGCTCGGCGAGGGCTTCGCAGACCTCGACGTAGCCCTCGTACGGGGTGACCATGAAACAGGTGTGGGTGAAGTCGGCGAGCTGCGCGGAGGCGCGGCGCACGACGGCCTCGGCGGAGGCGCCGACCGAGGTCACGGCGATGCCGGAGCCGAAGTCGATCAGGCGGTTGCCGTCGACGTCCTCGATGATGCCGCCGCCCGCGCGGGCCGTGAAGACGGGCAGCACGGAGCCCACGCCACCGGCCACGGTCTGGAGGCGGCGGGCCTGCAGCTCCTGCGACTTGGGGCCGGGGATCGCGGTGACGATCTTGCGCTCCTGCGGAACAGCGGTCATAGGGGGCTCCTGGGGGGTGTTTTCGGACGCACTTGTCTCTTTGTCCGCAGGCTAGGCCCGGGAGCGGGGGTCCTGCATGCTCCGTTCGGTAGTGATCACCGCGTGTCCTTGTCCGCGACGGCCATAGGAAGGATGCGCCGCACATCTTGTGGATCATTGCGGGGTGCAGGTCCCAGGCCTCCGTCGGGCACTAGATTGAGCGCCGCAGCGCATAGCACGGGCAGGGGGCAGGGGTTCATGGACACCGAGGGTGCGTACGAGGGACAGGCGACCCGTGCAGGTCAAGTACCGAGACCTGCCGGCCCCCCCATGCACCCTCCGAAGCCCAGCCACGCCCCCGGCCGGGGACCGACCCTCACCGACTGGCTGCGCACCGCCCGCCCGGTCGCCGAGCCGGGTGTCTGGAGGTACGGCCACACCCCGCGTCCGGCCGTGGAGGCCGCGCAGACCCCCGACCGGGCCCTCGCCACTGGCGCCGTCATTTCCTTCCTGGCCTGCGTCCTCGTCTGGTCCCTCATGCGCAACGCCTACATCCCGTTCTGGGACGCGCCGCTCAAGCTCTTCACGCCTCACAGCTGGTGGGCGGCGAACGGCGAGCCGGTCCGGGACACGGGGGGAGTCCAGGCCAAACCGATCTATGAGCTGCTGTTCGTCCTGGTGCTCCTCTACGGTTTCGGCCGGCTCGGCAGCTGGAAGGCTGCCTGGAGCCGCCTGGTCGTCGCCCGGGGCCCATGGGTGCAGGCCCTGGCGGTCGTACCAATCGCCTACGTGACGTTGCTGCTCGTCCACAACTACCAATTGCCGCTGCGGCAGCTGGTGGAGGGCTTCCTCGACTTCGACCGCAGGCCGGGGGGCGACCAGGAGGCCAACCTCAATCTCATGAGCACGGCCAGGACCGTGATCGATGTGGTTCTGATCGCGGCATTCGCATGGCTCGGTGGCGGCGCCCGGCTGCTGCGCCGACTGCCCTTGCTTTCCTCGCCCGCCACCTCACGGTCAACGGAGCCGACGACCGTGGGAGGTGCGGATCGCCCGCAGCGGCTCCCTGCTGAGAATCCGCTTGAAGACCCCGCGATGTGGCCGCAAGTGCGCGAGGCGGGGTTGGTGGAGGCTGCTGATCGGCTGGAAACGGAAGCCGGGGGCGGGCGGATGAACGATGTGGACTACGCCCGGATCCGGCGGGCGTGGGACTCCGTGCGCGTCGACCCCTCGCGGATGCGGGCCTTCGCCGACGCCGTGCGCGACAAGGGCGCCGGGGCCTGTGTGCACCCGTCCGGGGCGCGAGACCTGCCCGTGCGGGCCGCCCGACACGATCTGCTGGTCCGGCAGGTGCTGCTGGGCACCGTGGAGGAGGGTGCCCGCAACCCGTACTCCCGCCGCGGTACCGCCCTCGCCCTCGACCCCGACGTGCTCGGTACCTCCCTGCTCGCCGTCGGGCCCTCCGGCACCGGCAAGACCCGGCAGCTGGTGCGGCCCGTCGTCGAGTCGTTCTCGCTCCAGGCCCTCGCCGGCCAGGCCGCCGTCGTGGCCGTCGGCGCGGCCGGCGCCCAACTCGGGCCGGACGCCGCCTTCGACGTCGTGGTCCGGGTCGGCGACCCTGCCTCCGTCTACGACCTCGATCTCTACGGCGGCGCAACCGACCCCGACGAGGCGGCCACCCTGCTTGCGGAGTCCTTCGTCGGAGACGTTCCCGGGACCGACGTACGCCGGGCCGCGACCGCCCTCGCCCAGCTCCTCGGGCCGTTCCGGGCGGCCTACGACCGCTTCCCGACCGTGCCCGAACTCCGCGAGCTGCTCGACCAGGTCCCCACCGCCTTCGCTGCGCTGCGCCGCGACCTCGCCGGGCAGCACGCCATGCTGCGCGAGCTCGATGCCCGGGCTCGCCAGCACGGGTCCCACGCGGACCCCGGTCAGGCCCTCGCGGACCGGGTGGCCCTGCTGGACCGGCCCGCGTTCGCCGGCTTCTTCGACACCACCGGCCAGGGCCGGCCGTTCTCGCTGCGCGCCCTGGAGCACCCGGTCCGGGTCCGCGTGGACCTGCCCGAACGCGGGCACGCCGACGCCTCGCGCATGCTGGCCCGGCTGCTGCTCGCCCAGTTCAACGCCGCCGCGGCCGCCCGCACCGACCGCTCCCTCTTCGCCTTCCTCGCCTTCGACGACGCCTCGCAGACCCTGACGCCCGAGACCGTCCGTGGCGTTCAGCGGCTGCGCTCGGCGAACGCGGGCGTCCTGCTCACCCTGCGCACGCTGGACGACGTACCGGAGGTGCTGCGGACCCCGCTGCTCGGGTCGGTCGGCTGCCGGATGGCCTTCTCCGGGGTCACCACCTGGGACGGCAAGCGGTTCGCCGAGGCCTGGGGCACCGAGTGGGTGGAGACGCGGGACGTCACCCACCGCACCGTCTTCGCCGACCAGCCGCTCACCCGCCTGATGCACTCCTTCCGCAAGCTCGTCACCGGCAAGGCGGTCACCACGGACGCGGTGACCGTGCGCCAGGTGGAGCGGGAGCGGTGGTCCGCTTCGGACCTGGCGCACGCCGTGCCGCCGGGGCACGCGGTGCTGTCGCTCACCTCGGTGCGCGGGGAACGGGCGGCTCCGCTGCTGGTCCGCCTGTCCGGAACGTCCTGACCCGGACCCCGACCCGTACGAGGTGGCAGAATCGAGGGGAGTCGTTCGTACGACACGGCGAAAACCGTCGGCGGTCTGCCTCCTGACCCTCCCCCTCGCCCCCTCCCGCTAAGGCCACTGGTAACCGATGCCGCTCACCCTCGCCTCACTCGTCCAGCACTCGGCGCTCAAGCTCAGCGTGCGGGCCGGGGAGGGGCGCCTCGATACGCCGGTGCGCTGGGCCCACGTCAGCGAGCTCGCCGACCCCGTCCCCTACATGGAGGGCGGGGAGCTGCTCCTGATCACCGCGATGAAGCTGGACGCGGGGGACCCGGAGGAGATGCGCGCCTACGTGCGCCGCCTCGCCGCGGCCGGGGTCGTCGGCATCGGCTTCGCGATCGGCGTCAACTACGAGGAGATCCCCGAGGCGCTGGTCGAGGCCGCGCGGACCGAGGACATGCCGCTGCTGGAGGTACCGCGGCGGACCCCCTTCCTCGCGATCAGCAAGGCGGTCTCCGCGGCCCTCGCGGCGGACCAGTACCGGGCCGTCACCGCCGGATTCGAGGCCCAGCGGGAGCTGACGCGCGCCGCGCTCTCCGTCGACGGCCCCACCGAGCTGCTGGTGAAGCTGGCCGCGCACGTGCACGGCTGGGCCGCGCTCTACGACACCTCGGGCGCGGTCGTCGCGGCCGCCCCCGACTGGGCCGCGCGCCGCGCCGCCCGGCTCACCCCCGACGTCGAACGGCTGCGGGAGCGCCCGGCCCCCGCGAGCGCCGTGGTCGGCGGCTCCGAGGACCGCGTGGAACTCCAGTCCCTGGGCACGGGCCGGCGGGCGCGCGGTGCGCTCGCCGTCGGCACCGCGGCCCCGCTGGGCACGGCCGAGCGGTACGCCGTCCACTCCGCGGTCGCGCTGCTCACCCTCACCACCGAGCGCTCGCGCTCGCTGCACGACGCCGAGTCCCGGCTGGGGGCGGCGGTGCTGCGGATGCTGCTCGCGGGCGAGGCGGACCACGCGCGGTCCGTGGCCGGGGACCTGTACGGGGCCCTGCTGGAAGCACCGTTCCGGCTCATCGTGGCCGAGCCGGCCCTGGCGGGCACCGCGCAGCCGGAAGGCCTGGCGCTGCTGTCCGACACAGTGGAGTCGGCGGCGGCCCGGACCGGGGAGGCGCTGCTCGTCGTCCCGGAGGCGGGCCGGCTCGTGGTCCTGGCCACCGACGGCGGCTCGGCCGTACAGGCGTGCGTGGACCACGCGGAGGCACTGGAGGCGCGGCGCGGCCGGGACGCGGCCGGGCCGGAGCCGGACGAGCTGGTGGTCGGCCTGTCCGCACCGGCCGGACCGGGGGGTGTGGCGGCGGCCCTCAAACAGGCCGACCAGGCCCTGGCCGTGGCCCGGCGCCGCGGCCGGCCGATGGTGGAGCACGAGGAGATGGCGGCGGGCTCGGTCCTGCCGCTGCTGGCCGACGACGCCGTACGGGCCTTCGCGGACGGCACCCTGCGGGCCCTGCGGGAGCACGATGCGACCGGGCGCGGCGACCTGGTGGCCTCGCTCCAGGCCTGGCTCTCCCGCCACGGGCAGTGGGACGCGGCCGCCGCCGACCTCGGCGTCCACCGGCACACCCTGCGCTACCGGATGAAGCGGGTCGAGGAGATCCTCGGCCGCTCCCTGGAGGACCCGGACGTCCGCATGGAACTGTGGCTCGCCCTCAAGGCGACCTCGACCCCGGCTTAGGCCGTCTCTTTCGGATCTTGCCGGGCCCGCGACGCCCGGCACCGCACCTCATCCCCCCGACAACCTGCCCTGCTTTGCCCCGGCCCTGCTTCCCCTCGGCCCTACGGGCCTGGGGAGACCCCATGGCACCGGACGCCGCGGGCTCGGCCGGCAAGATCCAAAAGAGCGGCCCAGGCGGCCGGGGGCGTCCTGCCGGTCGAGCCGGGCCCGGCGCAGGACACCCCCCGGGGGCAGGAGCGCGCACCCGGCGGGCCGGACAGTGACAAAGCGGCGAAGCGCGACGACCCGCCGCTCCATCAGGGACAAACGCCGAAACGTCGACGGAGTTCTACGGTGGAGGGGTCAGGACCCACCGCACACTTCCGAAGGGCCGGGATTCGCATGACTTCCACCCACGCCTTCTGGCTCGCCGGCCGCCAGGCCACCGGCGAGGACAGCTTCGACGTCCACTCTCCGTGGGACGGCCGCCTGGTCGCCGCCGTCAGCGTGCCCACCGACGAGCAGGTCGAAGAGGCCGTGGCCGCGGCGTACGCCGTGACGGCGGAGTTCTCCGCGACCCCCGCCCACGTACGGGCCGCGGCCCTGGACCACGTGTCCAAGCGGCTCACCGAGCGCACCGAGGAGATCGCCCAGCTGATCTCCGCCGAGAACGGCAAGCCCGTCAAGTGGGCCCGCGGTGAGGTCGGCCGTGCGGTGTCCGTGTTCCGCTTCGCCGCCGAAGAGGCCCGCCGCTTCAACGGCGGAGAGGCCCAGCGCCTCGACACCGACGCCGGTGGTGTCGGCCGTCTCGCGCTGACCCGCCGCTTCGTCAAGGGCCCGGTCCTCGGCATCGCGCCGTTCAACTTCCCGCTGAACCTGTGCGCCCACAAGGTGGCCCCGGCCATCGCCGTCGGCGCTCCGATCATCCTCAAGCCCGCCCCGGCCACGCCCCTGTCCGGGCTGATCCTGGGCGAGCTGCTCGCCGAGACCGACCTCCCGGCCGGCTCCTGGTCGGTCCTGCCGGTCGCCAACGACAAGATGCCGGCCCTGGTGAAGGACGAGCGCCTGCCCGTCATCTCCTTCACCGGCTCCGACACCGTCGGCTACGCCATCCAGCAGTCGGTGCCCCACAAGCACTGCACCCTGGAGCTCGGCGGCAACGCCGCGGCCGTCGTCCTGGACGACTGGTCCTCCGAGGCCGACCTCGACTGGGCCGCGACCCGCATCGCGACCTTCTCGAACTACCAGGCCGGCCAGTCCTGCATCTCCGTGCAGCGCGTGATCGCCGACGCCTCCGTCTACGACCGCCTCGTCGAGAAGGTCGTCGAGAAGGTCCAGGCCCAGGTCACCGGCGACCCGTCCGACTCCGCCACCGATGTCGGCCCCCTCGTCTCCGAGGCCGCCGCCCAGCGCGTCGAGTCCTGGGTCGACGAGGCCGTGGCCGGCGGAGCCAAGCTGCTCACCGGCGGCAAGCGCGCGGGTGCCTCGTACGAGCCCACCGTCCTGGCCCACGTGCCGGACGGCGTCAAGCTCGCCACCGAGGAGGTCTTCGGGCCGGTCCTGACGCTGAAGAAGGTCGAGAACACCGACGAGGCCTTCGCCGCCGTCAACGACTCGAAGTTCGGTCTGCAGACCGGCGTCTTCACCCGCAACGTCCAGACCGCGTTCCGGGCCCACCGCGAGCTCGAGGTCGGCGGTGTGATCATCGGCGACGCGCCGTCCTACCGCGCCGACCAGATGCCGTACGGCGGCGTCAAGCAGTCCGGTGTGGGCCGCGAGGGCGTCCGCTACGCGATGGACGACTACACGTACGAGCGGGTCCTGGTCCTGACCGGCCTCGACATCTGATCTCGTACGGCCCAAAAGCCGACGGCCGGAGCCTACTGTGCGGGGGCTCCGGCCGTCCCCTTTTCTTTTCCGGTTTTCTTTTCCGGGCTTTTTCTTTTCCGGGCTGGGTCGCCTCCGGGGCGCTACTGCCGGCTCCAGGACGCCGTGCGTCCTCGGAACCGCTCGTTCCGCACGGTTCCTGCGGGCGCTCGCCGTCCTTCGCCGGCGCGTCCCTTCGGCTCACTCGCCCGGGCGTAGCCGCGCGGCCGGGCCGGATTTCCCCCGCTCGGACGGCCCGGCTTTTCCCGGCGGGCCGGACAGGGTACGACTCACAGGTAGCACCGGCTGGTAGTGCCGGTGGACCCCCGACTCCGGCGGCGAGGTGAGTCCCCTCATGTCCGCAACACAGCCCAAGGTGACCGAGCGCGAGGCACGGCAGGTCGCTGAGGCGGCCCGGGAACAGGACTGGCGCAAACCCAGTTTCGCCAAGGAACTGTTCCTCGGACGCTTCCGGCTCGACCTGATCCACCCCCATCCCCTCCCCGCCGACGAGGACGTCCGGCGGGGCGAGGCCTTCCTGGCCCGGCTGCGGGAGTTCTGCGAGACCCGCATCGACGGGGCCCGCATCGAGCGCGAGGCGAAGATCCCCGACGAGACCGTGCGCGGTCTCAAGGAGCTCGGCGCCCTCGGCATGAAGATCGACCCCAAGTACGGCGGCCTCGGTCTCACCCAGGTCTACTACAACAAGGCGCTGGCCCTCGTCGGCTCGGTGAGCCCGGCCATCGGGGCCCTGCTCTCCGCCCACCAGTCGATCGGCGTGCCCCAGCCGCTGAAGATGTTCGGCACGCAGGAGCAGAAGGACGCCTACCTGCCCCGCTGCGCCACCACCGCCATCAGCGCCTTCCTGCTCACCGAGCCCGACGTGGGGTCCGACCCGGCGCGCCTGGCCACCACGGCGGTCCCGGACGGCGACGACACGTACGTGCTCGACGGCGTGAAGCTGTGGACGACCAACGGGGTCGTCGCGGACCTGCTCGTCGTGATGGCCCGCGTCCCGAAGTCCGAGCACCACCGCGGCGGGATCACCGCCTTCGTCGTCGAGGCCGACTCGCCCGGCATCACCGTCGAGCACCGCAACGCCTTCATGGGCCTGCGCGGCCTGGAGAACGGCGTGACCCGCTTCCACCGGGTACGGGTCCCCGCGGCCCAGCGCATCGGCGCCGAGGGCGCCGGGCTCAAGATCGCCCTGACCACGCTCAACACCGGCCGGCTGTCCCTGCCCGCCATGTGCGTCGGCGCCGGGAAGTGGTGCCTGAAGATCGCCCGCGAGTGGTCCGCCGTCCGCGAGCAGTGGGGCCGGCCGGTCGCGCGGCACGAGGCGGTCGGCGCGAAGATCTCCTTCATCGCCGCCACCACCTTCGCCCTCGAAGCGGTGGTCGACCTCGCCTCCCAGATGGCCGACGAGGACCGCAACGACATCCGCATCGAGGCCGCCCTCGCCAAGCTCTACGGCTCCGAGATGGCCTGCCTGATGGCCGACGAACTGGTCCAGATCCGCGGCGGGCGCGGCTTCGAGACCGCCGAGTCCCTGGCCGCCCGCGGCGAACGCGCCGTCCCCGCCGAGCAGATGCTCCGCGACCTGCGCATCAACCGGATCTTCGAGGGCTCCACCGAGATCATGCACCTGCTGATCGCCCGCGAAGCCGTCGACGCCCACCTCTCGGTGGCGGGCGACCTCATCGACCCCGAGAAGGCACTCGGCGACAAGGCCAAGGCGGGAGCCCGCGCCGCCGGGTTCTACGCCCGCTGGCTGCCCAAGCTCGCCACCGGCCCCGGCCAGGTCCCCGGCACCTACCGCGCCTTCCACCCCGGCGGCCACCCCGACCTCTCCACCCACCTGCGCTACGTGGAGCGCAGCGCCCGCAAACTCGCCCGCTCGACCTTCTACGCCATGTCCCGCTGGCAGGGCCGGATGGAGACCAAACAGGGCTTCCTCGGCCGGATCGTCGACATCGGCGCCGAGCTCTTCGCCATGAGCGCGGCCTGCGTCCGCGCCGAGCACCTGCGCGCCACCGGCGCCCACGGTCGCGAGGCCTACCAGTTGGCCGACGCCTTCTGCGAGCAGTCCCGGCTGCGCGTGGAGGAGCTCTTCGGCCGGCTCTGGTCCAACACCGACGACCTCGACCGCAAGGTGGTCGCGGGCGTCCTGTCCGGCACCTACGCATGGCTGGAGGAGGGCGTCCTCGACCCCTCCGGCGAGGGCCCCTGGATCGCGGACGCGACGCCCGGACCCTCGACACAGAAAAACGTGCACCGCCCCATCCGCTGACCTGCGATCATCGCCGGACGTCGGACAGACGTACGAGGATGAGTACGAGTACTGGTACCCGTACGAGCACAGCGCGAGGCGGACGAACGATGCCGACGGCCGAGGAAGACCGCACCAGCCGACGGCTGGCCTGGTGCGTGGCGCACCTGCTGCGCCACGCACCGGACCGCGTCGTCACCGACATGATCGGCAGGCTGGACGAGCCCACGCGCAAGTACCTGTGCCGGGACGAGTGGCTGTCGGCCTCGACCGTCACCCTGCTGCTGCGCCACGGCGGCGCGGCCGACCGGACCTTCATCGCGCGCAACCCCCGGGTCGTGGGCAGGCCGCTGCCCGGCCTGCCCGGCCCCATCCGCTACGCCCGCCGCCGCACACCGCCCGAACTCCTGCCGGTGCTCCGCGCCGAGCTCGGTAGGGACCCCGCCGAGGAACCGCTCAGCGCGGCCGAGCTGGTCGGCCTGCTGCGCCGGCACGGCAGGCGCGGACCGCGGGTCCCGCTGGACGTCCTGGCGCTGCGCCACCGGCCGGACCCGGAGCTGCTGCTCGCCGAGCACCTCCGCGAGCCGCTGCCGACCGGCGCGGTCGAGGCCCTGCTGCTCGCCCTGGACCTGCCCCTGGAGACCGTCCACGCGTTCCTGGCCGCCCCGGCGGCGCCGGACGGGCGCTCCTGGCACCGGCCCGCCGTCCGCGCCGTGCGGATGGGAGCGGTCACGCACGAGGAACTCGTCGCCCACGTCGCCCCTGCGCACCGCACCCTGCTGCTCGCCCGCCTCCCCGACACCCACGGCCTGCGCTGGACCCTGCCCGAACGGGCCGGCATGCAGACGGCCGTCCTACGGACCCTGCGCCCGCTGGGGGACGATCCCCGCCTGTGGGCCGAGCTACTGAGGCACGCACCCGGCTACCGGGGCCCGCTGCCCGCGCTGGTCGCCGCCCTGACCGACGGCACCGTGCCCGAGGCGGCCGACGCCGGTGCGCCCGGACCCGACCTCGTCCGCGCGGTGCGCCACCTGGCCCCGAAGGCCGTCGAACCCTACGGGGGCGTGGAGCGCGAGCTGGCGTTGGCGAGCCTCGCCGTGCCGATGGACAGCGTCGCCGAGGACATCCGCTGGGTGCGCGACTGCATCGACCGCGGCCTGCTCACCGGCCAGGACGTGATCCGGCACAAGCTGCCGGCCTGCTGGGCCCTGGACCAGGACCACTGGCTCGGCGACGTGGACCATCCCGACCGGCACGACCGCCCCGCGGCCGTCCTCGCCTCGCACGCCGAGGCCGACCAGCTCCTGGCCCTCGCCCTCGACGAGGACCCCGAGGCCTGGTGGAGCGTCGCCCGGACGCTCCCGGAGTTCGCCGGAACGCTCCCGCACCTGCTTCTGCGGGTAACGGAAGGGGGCTCCGTGTCCGGCCGCTCATGACTTGCGGCAACAATGGGGGGCATGAGCGACCGCCCAGCCCCCCTCGCCGACCCGCACCTCCTCTTCGACCCCGCGGCCGGCCTCCGGGACATCGTCATCCTCGGGTCCACCGGGTCCATCGGGACCCAGGCCATCGACCTCGCCCTGCGCAACCCGGACCGGTTCAGGGTCACCGCCCTGTCCGCCGCCGGCGGGCGGGTGGAGCTGCTGGCCGAGCAGGCCCGGCTGCTGCGGGTCACGACCGTGGCCGTCGCCCGCGAGGACGTCGTACCGGCCCTGAAAGAGGCGCTGAGCGCCCGGTACGGGCCGTCCGAGCCGCTGCCCGAGATCCTGGCCGGTCCGGACGCCGCGGCCGAACTCGCCGCTTCCGAGTGCCACACCGTCCTCAACGGCATCACCGGTTCCATCGGCCTCGCGCCGACCCTCGCCGCACTGCGGGCGGGCCGGACCCTGGCCCTGGCCAACAAGGAGTCGCTGATCGTCGGCGGCCCGCTGGTCAAGGCCCTGGCGAAGCCCGGCCAGATCATCCCGGTGGACTCCGAGCACGCGGCGCTCTTCCAGGCGCTCGCCGCCGGCACCCGCGCCGACGTCCGCAAGCTCGTGGTGACCGCCTCCGGCGGTCCCTTCCGCGGCCGCACCCGCGCAGAGCTCGCGAGCGTGACCGTCGAGGACGCGCTCGCGCACCCCACCTGGGCCATGGGCCCGGTGATCACGGTGAACTCCGCGACCCTGGTCAACAAGGGGCTGGAGGTCATCGAGGCGCACCTGCTCTACGACATCCCCTTCGACCGCATCGAGGTCGTGGTCCACCCGCAGTCCTACGTGCACTCGATGGTGGAGTTCACCGACGGCTCCACGCTCGCCCAGGCCACCCCGCCGGACATGCGCGGCCCCATCGCCATCGGCCTCGGCTGGCCCGAGCGGATCCCGGACGCGGCCCCCGCCTTCGACTGGACCAAGGCCTCCACCTGGGAGTTCTTCCCGCTGGACACCGAGGCCTTCCCGTCGGTGGGCCTCGCCCGGCACGTCGGCACGCTTGGCGGCACCGCCCCGGCCGTGTTCAATGCGGCCAACGAGGAGTGCGTCGAAGCATTCCTGGCAGGTCGGCTGCCGTTCACAGCAATCATGGATACGGTCTCTGCCGTGGTCGACGAGCACGGGACGCCTGAGTCGGGAACCTCCCTGACGGTCCAGGACGTCCTTGAAGCAGAGGCCTGGGCCAGGGCCCGGGCGCGGGAGATGGCGGCTCGGGCCGCCGTGGAGGCGCGCGCATGACACTACTGATGACGGTGCTCGGGGTCGTGGTCTTCGCGGTCGGCCTGCTGGTCTCCATCGCCTGGCACGAGCTGGGGCACCTCTCCACGGCCAAGGTCTTCGGCATTCGCGTGCCGCAGTACATGGTGGGCTTCGGGCCGACCATCTGGTCGCGGAGGAAGGGCGAGACCGAGTACGGGATCAAGGCCATCCCGATGGGCGGCTACATCCGCATGATCGGGATGTTCCCGCCCGGCGAGGACGGCAAGGTCACCGCACGCTCCACCTCGCCGTTCCGGTCGATGATCGAGGACGCGCGCTCGGCGGCGTACGAGGAGCTCCAGCCCGGGGACGAGAGCCGGCTCTTCTACACGCGCAAGCCGTGGAAGCGCGTGATCGTGATGTTCGCCGGGCCGTTCATGAACCTGATCCTGGCCGTGGCGATCTTCCTCACGACCCTGATGACCTTCGGGCTCAACACCCAGACCACCTCGGTCGCCACCGTCTCGGACTGCGTCATCCAGCAGAGCGAGAAGCGCGACAAGTGCGCCCCAAGTGACCCGGCCGCCCCCGCCAAGGCCGCGGGCCTGAAGGCGGGCGACAAGATCGTCGCCTTCAACGGCCGATCGGTCGGCGACTGGTCCGCCCTGCAGAAGAACATCCGCGCCACCGTCGGCCCCGCCACGATCACGGTGGAGCGGGCCGGACAGCGCGTGGACCTCAAGGCGAACCTGATCGAGAACAAGGTCGCCAAGACGGACGGCAGCGGCCGGTACGTCAAGGACGAGTACGTCACCGCGGGCTTCCTCGGCTTCGCCCCCGCCTCCGGCTACGTCCCGCAGTCCTTCGGCCAGTCCGTCGACCGCATGGGCGAGATGATGCAGGCCGGCGTCCAGTCGCTGGTCGAACTCCCGACCAAGGTCCCCGACCTGTGGAACGCGGCCTTCAACGGGGCCGAGCGCAAGCAGGACAGCCCGATGGGCGTCGTCGGCGCGGCGCGGGTCAGCGGTGAGATCTTCACCCTCGACATCCCCGCCCAGCACCAGCTGGTCTTCTTCCTCAACCTGCTGGCCGGCTTCAACCTGTCGCTGTTCCTGTTCAACATGCTGCCGCTGCTCCCGCTCGACGGCGGACACATCGCCGGCGCCCTGTGGGAGTCGGTCCGGCGCACCGTCGCACGGATCTTCCGGCGCCCCGACCCCGGCCCGTTCGACGTGGCGAAGCTGATGCCCGTCGCGTACGTGGTCGCGGGCCTGTTCATCTGCTTCACGCTGCTGGTGATGGTGGCCGACGTGGTCAACCCGATCAAGATCACCTAGCTTGCCGGGGGCGTGACCCAGTCGTACCGGAGCCGGGCACGGATCGTGCCCGGCTCCCTACGATCGGGTGGCGCACCCCCTCGGATGCACGGCCCGCTCCTGGGTTGGCGTAATCTCGAAGCCTGGAGCCCGCCGATCTCGGGACCTTGATCCACACCTTGGGGTTGCACAGCAGATGACTGCCATCTCTCTCGGAATGCCGGCCGTGCCGACGAAGCTTGCCGACCGCAGGGTCAGCCGCAAGATCCAGGTCGGCAAGGTGGCCGTCGGCGGCGACTCACAGATCTCCGTCCAGTCGATGACCACCACCAGGACCTCCGACATCGGGGCGACGCTCCAGCAGATCGCCGAGCTCACCGCCTCCGGCTGCGACATCGTCCGCGTGGCGTGCCCGACCCAGGACGACGCCGACGCGCTCGCCGTGATCGCCAAGAAGTCGCAGATCCCGGTCATCGCCGACATCCACTTCCAGCCGAAGTACGTGTTCGCCGCGATCGACGCCGGCTGCGCCGCGGTCCGCGTGAACCCGGGCAACATCAAGCAGTTCGACGACAAGGTCAAGGAGATCGCGAAGGCCGCGAACGAGACCCGCACGCCGATCCGCATCGGTGTGAACGCCGGCTCCCTCGACGCCCGACTGCTGAAGAAGTACGGCAAGGCCACCCCCGAGGCGCTGGTCGAGTCCGCGCTGTGGGAGGCCTCCCTCTTCGAGGAGCACGGCTTCGGCGACATCAAGATCTCGGTCAAGCACAACGACCCGGTCGTCATGGTCAACGCCTACCGCCAGCTCGCCGCCGCCTGCGACTACCCGCTGCACCTGGGCGTCACCGAGGCCGGCCCCGCCTTCCAGGGCACCATCAAGTCCGCCGTCGCCTTCGGCGCACTGCTCTCCGAGGGCATCGGCGACACCATCCGCGTCTCCCTCTCCGCCCCGCCGGCGGAGGAGGTCAAGGTCGGCATCCAGATCCTGGAGTCCCTGAACCTCAAGCCGCGCCGCCTGGAGATCGTCTCCTGCCCGTCCTGCGGCCGCGCCCAGGTCGACGTCTACAAGCTGGCCGAGGAGGTCACCGCGGGCCTGGAGGGCATGGAGGTCCCGCTGCGCGTCGCCGTCATGGGCTGCGTCGTCAACGGCCCCGGCGAGGCCCGCGAGGCCGACCTCGGCGTCGCCTCCGGCAACGGCAAGGGCCAGATCTTCGTGAAGGGCGAGGTCATCAAGACCGTCCCCGAGTCGAAGATCGTCGAGACCCTCATCGAAGAGGCCATGAAGATCGCCGCGCAGATGGAGGCCGACGGCATCACCAGCGGCGAGCCCACGGTCGCCATCGGCGTCTGACCTTCCGGGCTCGGCTCGTCTCCGGGGCGCCGGTGGCCGGCTCGTGGCGGCGTGCGTGCTCGGAATCGCTCGTGCCTCGCGATTCCTGCGCGCGCCCGCCGTCACTCCCCGGCGCGCCCCTTCGGCTCGCTCGCCTGTGTTCTTGGGCTCGGCTCGTCTCCGGGGCGCCGGTGGCCGGCTCGTGACGGCGTGCGTGCTCGGAATCGCTCGTGCCTCACGATTCCTGCGCGCGCTCACCGTCACTCCCCGGCGCGCCCCTTCGGCTCGCTCGCCCGGTGCGGGCTTCGTCAGTGGCCCCGGCATCGTTCCCGCAGTTCGGGGGCGGTCCGGGGCTCTTTCGTGACCTCGGACGCGGCATCCCCGGGCCCCGCCGGGTACAGTGCGGAGATCAGCAGACTTGCATGGTGAGGCCCCAGTGTTGACGCAGACCACCACCCGGGTCCTTGAGCCCAGTGATCTCGACGCCGCGATGGAAATCCTCGGACGCGAGCCGGTCGAGAACGCCTTCGTCACCTCCCGGGTCCAGGTCGCCGGACTCGACCCCTGGCGCCTGGGCGGCGAGATGTGGGGCTGGTACGCCGACGGCGAGCTCCGCTCGCTCTGCTACGCCGGCGCCAACCTGGTCCCCGTCTGCGCCGGACCCGACGCCGTACGCGCCTTCGCCGACCGGGCCCGCCGCACCGGCCGCCGCTGCTCCTCCATCGTCGGCCCCGCCGAGGCCACCCGGCTGCTGTGGCAGCTCCTGGAGCCCAGCTGGGGCCCGGCCCGCGAGATCCGCTCCCACCAGCCGCTCATGGTCATCGAGCGCCCGTCCACCACGGTCGAGGCCGACCCGCAGGTCCGCCGGATCCGCAAGGACGAGATGGACCTGATCATGCCCGCCTGCGTGGCCATGTTCACCGAGGAGGTCGGCATCTCGCCGATGGCCGGTGACGGCGGGCTGCTCTACCAGGCCCGCGTCGCCGAACTCGTCGCCAGCGGCCGTTCCTTCGCCCGCGTCGACGACGGCAAGGTCGTCTTCAAGGCCGAGATCGGCGCCGCCACCGCCCGCGCCTGCCAGATCCAGGGCGTGTGGGTGGACCCCGAGTTCCGCGGCCTCGGCCACTCGGAGACCGGGATGGCCGCCGTCGTCGCCTACGCGCTGCGGGACGTGGCCCCCGTGGTCAGCCTGTACGTGAACGATTTCAACACCGCCGCGCGGGCGTCCTACCGCCGCGTGGGCTTCCGCGAGGTCGGCGCGTTCATGAGCGTGCTCTTCTGACACCCGGCCGCACCTGATCCGGACGGCGGGCCACGGACCTCGGCCATGGCATTCCGGCAGCCCCGTACCGCGAAGTAAGGTCGCCGCATGCTGCCTTCCGGAGTCCGCATCGGTCCCCTCGACCTCGCCGCCCGCGTGGACGAGGCCCTGCGCGTGCAGGCCGTCGCCTTCGGCCTCAGCGAGGAGGAGGTCGGCATCCGGCGGTACATCGTCCAGCGCCACATGACCTGCCGCGGCGCCCGCGCCCTCGGGGCGTTCGCCGAGGACGGCGCGCTCACCGGCTTCGTGTACGGGATGCCGAACGACCGCACCCACTGGTGGTCCACCATCGTCGAGCCCTACCTGCGGGCCGGCGGGTACGAGGACTGGCTCGACGGATCCTTCGTGATCACCGAGCTGCACGTCCACCCCGGTTTCCAGGGCCACGGCGTCGGCCGCGCCCTCATCACGGGCATCACCGACGACGCGGCCGAACCCCGCTCGATCCTCTCCGCCATCGACACCGAGAGCCCCGCCCGCGGCCTCTACCGGGCCCTCGGCTACAGCGACCTCGCCCGCCAGGTCCACTTCCCGAGCGCGAGCATGCCGTACGCCGTCATGGGCGCCACCCTGCCGCTGACCAGGCCCTGAAACCGGTACCGCGGGCCGCCGGGCCCCCGGTAACCTCCCGACATGTCTACGCAACACGTGCAGCGCATGTCCCGCCTCATGGCCAAGACCCTCCGCGAGGACCCGGCCGACGCCGAAACCCTCAGCCACCGGCTCCTGGTCCGCGCCGGTTACGTCCGGCGCAGCTCGGCCGGGGTATGGACGTGGCTGCCGCTCGGCAAGCGGGTCCTGGACAACGTCTCGCGCGTCGTCCGCGAAGAGATGGACGCGATCGGGGCCCAGGAGGTGCTGCTCCCGGCCCTGCTGCCGAAGGAGCCGTACGAGGTCAGCGGGCGCTGGTCGGAGTACGGGGACCTGCTGTTCCGGCTCAAGGACCGCAAGGGTGCGGACTACCTGCTCGGGCCGACGCACGAGGAGATCTTCACCCTCGTCGTGAAGGACCAGTGCACCTCCTACAAGGACCTGCCGGTCATGCTGTACCAGATCCAGACCAAGTACCGCGACGAGGCGCGGCCCCGGTCCGGGGTGCTGCGCGGGCGCGAGTTCCAGATGAAGGACTCGTACTCCTTTGACGTGTCCGACGAGGGGCTGGAGGAGTCCTACCGGCTCCACCGCGAGGCGTACGTCCGCATCTTCGAGCGGCTCGGCCTGGACCACCGGATCGTGTCGGCCGTGTCGGGCGCGATGGGCGGCTCGGCGTCGGAGGAGTTCCTGGCCCCGGCCGAGGCGGGTGAGGACACCTTCGTGGACTGCCCCTCGTGCGACTACGCGGCCAACACGGAAGCCGTGACCTTCGCCCTCGCCCCCGCCACCGGCTCCGCGGAACACCCGGCGCTGGAAGAGGTGGACACCCCGGACACCCCGACGATCGAGACCCTGGCCGCGCACCTGGGCGTACCCGCCTCGGCGACGCTGAAGAACCTCCTGGTCAAGGTCGACGGCGAGATCACGGCCGTCGGCGTGCCCGGGGACCGGGAGGTGGACCTCGGCAAGCTGGGCGAGCACCTGGCCCCGGCCGTGGTGGAGTTGGTGACGGCCGAGGACTTCGAGGGCCGCCCGGACCTGGTGCGCGGCTACGTGGGCCCGCAGGGTCTGGAGAAGGTCCGCTACCTGGCCGACCCGCGGGTCGCGCCCGGTACTTCGTGGGTGACGGGGGCCAACCGGGCGGACACGCACGCCCGGAACGTGGTCTGCGGGCGGGACTTCGAGGTCGACCAGTACCTGGACGTGGTGGTCGTGGAGCCGGGCGACCCCTGCCCGTCCTGCGGGGCGGGCCTGAAGCTCGACCGGGCCATCGAGATCGGGCACATCTTCCAGCTGGGCCGCAAGTACGCGGACGCCTTCGGGCTCGACGTCCTCGGCCGCGAGGGCAAGCCGGTCCGGGTCACGATGGGCTCCTACGGCATCGGCGTCTCCCGCGCGGTGGCGGCGCTGGCCGAGCAGACGGCCGACGAGCGCGGGCTGTGCTGGCCCGCGGCGGTGGCTCCGGCCGACGTCCACGTGGTGGCGGCGGGCAAGGCGGTGCCGCTCGCACTGGCCGAGGAGGCGGCGACGGCCCTGGCCGCGGCGGGTCTGCGGGTGCTGCTGGACGACCGCCCCGGCCTGTCGCCCGGCGTGAAGCTCACGGACGCGGAACTGATCGGCGTGCCGTGGATCCTGGTGGCGGGCCGCCGCTCCGCCGACGGCGTCGTCGAACTCCAGCACCGCGCGTCGGGCACCCGCGAGGAACTCCCCCTGGCGGAGGCCCTGTCCCGCCTGGCGTAACCGGGGCTCCGCCCCGCACCCCGCCCCCGCCCCCCGCGCCTCGAACGCCGGCGAGGCTGGATCTTGGCCGAGGCCGAGCAGTTTCAGCAGTAGCGGGGGGGGAGGGTCCGGGCGGAGCCCGGGCAACGGTGGAAGGGCGCAGCGGTTACTCGCGCAGCCCGTCCCGTTCGTGCTCCGGCGGCGGCGCGTCCAGCATCAGCCCGTCCACGGAGCCGTCGAGCGCGTCCGGAGCCGGGGCCCCGTCGAGCGCGTCCGGAGCCGGGGCCGCGTCGAGCGCGCCGTCGACCTCGGCCGGCCCGGGGCCTTCGGAAGCCGGGCCGGCCGGGGCCGGTTCCTCCCGCGCGGGCGCCGCCGCAGGCGGAGGGGCCGAGCGCTCGAGGAAGCGCAACAGCTCCACCGGGAACGGCAGCACCAGCGTGGAGTTCTTCTCGGCGGCGACCGCCACGATCGTGTGCAGCAGGCGCAACTGCAACGCCGCCGGTTGTTCCGACATGACCCCCGCCGCCTCGGCGAGCTTGTGCGAGGCCTGGAGCTCCGCGTCCGCGTTGATCACACGGGCCCGGCGCTCGCGGTCCGCCTCCGCCTGCCGGGCCATCGACCGCTTCATCGTCTCGGGCAGGGAGACGTCCTTGATCTCGACCCGGTCGATCTGCACGCCCCAGCCGACCGCCGGACTGTCGATCATCAGTTCCAGGCCCTGGTTGAGCATCTCCCGGTTGGACAGCAGATCGTCCAGGTCGGACTTCCCGATGATCGACCTGAGGGAGGTCTGTGCCATCTGCGAGACGGCGAAGCGGTAGTCCTCCACCGCCACGATCGCGTTCGCCGGGTCGACGACCTTGAAGTACACGACGGCGTCCACCCGCACGGTGACGTTGTCCCGGGTGATGCCCTCCTGCGCGGGCACCGGCAGCGTCACGATCTGCATGTTCACCTTGTGGAGCCGGTCGATCACCGGAACGATCATCGCGAAGCCGGGCGGGCGTATGCCCTCCCGCAGCCTGCCGAAGCGGAAGACCAGACCCCGCTCGTACTGCTTCACCACGCGGGCCGCGGCGCCCATGTACACCGCGACGCCCACGCCCGCGGCGATGGCCGCTGTCAGCAGTTCTTCGACCATGACGGCCCCCTGCCGGACATATCTACCTAACTACGGTATGCCCTACAGCCAGGCGGCGAACTCCAGCAGCAGCTCCGCGTCGCGGCGCCGCCCGGCGGCCAGCGCGCGGTTGCCCGACTCCACCGCCCGGAACACCGTCCAGCCCCGCAGCCGCTCCCGGTCCACGTCCAGCGCGTCCGCCAGCTTGTTCACCCGGCGCCGGGCCCCCGCCGCCCCCGCCGAGGAGGCCACCTGGTCCTCCAGCCGGTCCCGGACCAGCCGCGCCAGGTCGTACGCCCGCTCGCCGACCAGCGGATCGGGACCCACCGTCAGCCACGGAGCCCGCTCGCCCGCCAGTACCTTGCCCTGTCGGAAGTTCCCGTGCAGCAGCAGCTCCTCCGGCGGGGCCGCCACCAGCTCGGCCCGCATCGCCAGCGCCGCGTCCGCCAGGGCCCGCGTCTCCGCCGGGGCCGCCCGCAGGGCCGCCGACTGCCACTCGGTGCGCTCCGCCACCGTCTCCCACCCGTGCCCGGCCGGCGGCGCCACCCAGAGCCTGCGCAGCGTGCCGCTCGCCTCCAGCAGGGCCTTCGCCTCCGGCAGCGACCGCAGGGACACCTCGGGGTGCAGCCGTTCCAGCAGCAGCGCCCCGTCGTCGTCGTGATGCCGCGTGTCGAGGACCCGTACGGCCCCGAAACCGCCCCAGTGGGCCAGCGCGGCCAACTCGCGGTCGGGCCGGGCGTGCGGCGGCGCCAGTTTCAGCGCGGCCGGGGTCCCGTCGGCGTACGTGACGAGGACCACCAGGCTGCTGCGGCCGCCCGGGGCCTGCACCCGCCGGGCCTCCACCCCGCGCCGGGACAGCGCGGCCTCGGTGAGTCGGGGCAACTGCCCCAGCCAGTCCGCGTCCTGCGCCGATTCCGGCATCTCGCCGAGCGCCCGTACAAGCCGCTGCGGCGGTTCGAAAGCCATGCGTGCGTGGTCCCTTTCAGCTGTGCTGGGCCCGTTGCGCCTCGTCAGCGCGTTCCGTGAGCCCAGGGAAGGCTACGCCGACACCACGCCAGCGTGCCGCGCGCACTGCCGCCGCACTCAGCGCGTCCGCCGCCTCGCGGCGCAGCGGACCCTCCGCCGCGCGCACCAGATCGGAGTACGCGCCGGCCACCCGGTCCTCGATCTCGGCGGCCAGCCGCTCGGCGTCGGCCGGGCTGCGCACCTCGAACGGCAGGGCGTACGCGGCCTCCGCGGGCCGGGGCGCGCCGCCCAGCTCCCGTACGGTCCGGGCGAGCGCGTCGCGCCGCGCGAGGTGGCCGCCGTACGACTCCCGGGCCTGCGCGGCGCGGGCGCCGGCGGACCGGGCACCGATCACCCCGTATCCGTACGCGGCCGCGTGTTCGGCGGCGAGCGCGGCCTGGGCCGCTTCCAGGACCCGGCCGGCGGGGGAGGGTTCGGGCTTCACGAGGTGGCTCCGGGGGTCGAGGTCAGCAGGTACGCGTGTACGGCGCCGCAGGCGGCCACCGACGCCAGCAGCCGGGCCAGCTCCCCGGGGGCCCCGGCCAGGTCGATGGTCCGGGACTCGGACAGGCTCCGCTCGGCGTCCGCGAGCGCGGTCAGGGCCTCGTCGGGCTTCGGCGGCACCGGCTCGCCGCTCGCCGCGGGCGCGGCGGCCCCCGCTCCGCCGGAGGGGGACGGGGAGGGGGACGGCGGGGCCGAACGGGTGGGGGACAGGGCCGCGGCGTGGGCGGCGACGGCGGCGCGCAGCGGAGCGAGCCGCGCGGCCAGGGCCGGATGGGCGGCCGCCGTGGCGTCGTAACGTTCCAGCAGTCGCGTACTGTCACGGACGGCCGTCTCCCGCATCCGCCGTTCGAGTGGAATCGTGAGGGTGGCCTCCGTCGGGAGGTCGCCGGAGCACCCGGTCAGCAGCGCGGCGCCGGCCGCGCCGGCCGCGCCGGCGAGCAGGCTCCTGCGCGAGGGTCTCGAAGGCAGGGTCCAGGACACGGCGACGTCCTCCGGGTGATGACGGGGCTGATGGCGGGGCAGGGTGTGATCACGGTACCCGGGGCCCTGTCCACAGGGCGGACGGCAACACCCTCCGACACCGGATACCCTTTGACCTGACGCACGACGGAAACCACAACAGCACACGCGGCCGAGGAGTCACCCGGATGAGCACCACCCAGAGCGACAGGCTGCGCGAACTGCTGGAGCCGCTCGTCGCCGCCAAGGGCCTGGACCTCGAAGAGATCGAGATGTCGCGGGCGGGCAAGCGTCGGATGCTGCGGATCATCGTGGACTCCGACGAGGGCGTGGAGCTGGACGCGTGTGCCGAGCTGAGTCGCGAGGTCTCCGACAAGCTCGACGAAACCGATGTGATGGGTGAGGACGAGTACGTCCTCGAAGTCAGCTCGCCGGGCGCCGACCGCCCGCTGACCGAGCACCGTCACTACGTGCGGGCCATCGGTCGCCTCGTGAAGTTCCAGCTGTCCGCCGAGGGCGAGAAGGGTGCCGGGGAACTGGTCGCCCGGATCCTCGACGTCGACGACGAGGGCCTGGACCTCGAAGTACCGGGCGTGAAGGGCCGCAAGGCGACCGCCCGACGCATTGCATTCACCGACATCGCCAAGGCGCGTGTCGAGATCGAGTTCAACCGCAAGGACAAGAAGGAAGAGGAGGCGTAGCCGTGGACATCGACATGAGTGCCCTGCGGGGTCTGGTCCGGGAGAAGGAGATCTCCTTCGACCTGCTCGTCGAGGCGATCGAGTCGGCCCTCCTCATCGCGTACCACCGGACCGAGGGGAGCTTCCGCCGCGCCCGCGTCGTGCTGGACCGCACCAACGGTCACGTGGTCGTGTGGGCGACGGAAGACCCGAGGGATCTCGAAGAGGGCCAGGAGCCCAAGGAGTTCGACGACACCCCGTCGGACTTCGGCCGGATCGCCGCGACGACCGCCAAGCAGGTGATCCTGCAGCGTCTGCGCGACGCCGAGGACGACCTGACGTTCGGCGAGTTCGCCGGCCGTGAGGGCGACGTCATCACCGGCGTCGTCCAGCAGGGCAAGGACCCCAAGAACGTCCTCGTCGACATCGGCAAGCTGGAAGCCATCCTGCCCGTGCAGGAGCAGGTGCCCGGCGAGGAGTACACGCACGGTCTGCGCCTGAAGGCGTACGTCGTGCGGGTGGCGAAGGGCGTCCGCGGTCCGTCCGTGACCCTCTCGCGGACCCACCCCAACCTCGTGAAGAAGCTCTTCTCGCTGGAGGTCCCGGAGATCGCCGACGGCAGCGTCGAGATCTCGGCGATCGCCCGTGAGGCCGGTCACCGCACCAAGATCGCAGTCCGGTCCACCCGTTCGGGTCTGAACCCGAAGGGCGCCTGCATCGGCCCGATGGGCAGCCGCGTGCGCAACGTGATGGCCGAACTGCACGGCGAGAAGATCGACATCGTCGACTGGTCGGACGACCCGGCGGAGATGGTCGCGAACGCGCTGTCACCCGCCCGGGTGAGCAAGGTCGAGGTCGTCGACTGGGACTCCCGGTCCGCCCGGGTGACCGTCCCGGACTACCAGCTGTCGCTGGCCATCGGCAAGGAGGGCCAGAACGCCCGCCTCGCCGCGCGGCTCACCGGCTGGCGCATCGACATCCGTCCCGACACCGAGGTGTCCCCGGACGCCGACCGGGGCCGGGGCGGGGAATAAACCGGTACCGTCCGGGCTTCCCCGGACGGTAGACAGGGTGCACGGCCGCTGCTCCGGCAGCGGATACAAGACAACACGACAACCGTTCGATCTTTCCCCCGCGACTTGCCGGGGGAGAGGTCGGTGCGGGGAGGTAGACTTAGGCGTGTCTGGCCGGACGCAAGCCCGCGCATGCCCCGAACGCACCTGTGTGGGGTGTCGGGAGCGAGCGGCCAAGAACGATCTGCTGCGCGTCGTGGCGGATGGGGACGCATGCGTCCCCGATCCACGCGGTACGCGGCCGGGACGGGGTGCTTACGTGCACCCCGCCGTGGTCTGCCTCGACCAGGCGATTCGCCGCCGTGCGTTCCCCCGGGCCCTTCGGTCCGCCGGAGCGCTCGACACGGAGAACCTGCGCAAAGCCGTGGCCCGTGAGGCCGGGGCCACACCGTAAAGAAGTAGTACGGCACGGATACCCCGTGCGGTCAGGTACCTCGCGAGTTGGAAGTAGGTCGAGATTGCGATGAGCACTCGATGAGTACGCGATGAGTACGCCCATGAAGTAGCGACGGTCCGGCGTAACCCGGACCTAAAAGGAGCGAAGTGGCTAAGGTCCGGGTATACGAACTCGCCAAGGAGTTCGGGGTCGAGAGCAAGGTCGTCATGGCCAAGCTCCAAGAACTCGGTGAATTCGTCCGTTCGGCGTCCTCGACGATCGAGGCGCCGGTTGTACGCAAGTTGACTGACGCACTGCAGGGGCCCGGCGGCAACGCCGGCAAGTCCGCTGCAAAGCCCGGCGCGCCCCGCAAGGCCGCGCCCGCCAAGCCCGCAGCGCCCTCCCCGGCCGCTGCGGCACGTCCTGCTGCCCCGAAGCCCGGTGCACCGGCCCCCAAGCCGGTCGTCGCCGAGGCTCCGGCCGCAAGCACCCCGGTGACTCCGGCCGCCCCCGGCCCGCGTCCCGGCCCGAAGGCTCCGGCCGCCCCGAAGCCCGCTCCGGCGGCGCCCGTGGCGACCGAGTTCTCCGCGCCCCCGGCGGCTCCGGCCGCCCCGGCGCGCACCGAGCGTCCCGCCGCGGCTCCCGGCCCCCGTCCGGCGCAGCAGCGTCCGGCCCAGGGTCAGGGCGGCCAGGGCGGTGCCCGTCCCGGCGCCCCGCGCCCGGCCGGCGCCACTCCCGGTGCCCAGACGCAGCGTCCCGCCGGAGCCCCCGGCTCCCAGGCGCCGCGTCCGCAGGGTGCCCGTCCGGCGGGTCCCCGTCCGGGCAACAACCCCTTCACCTCCGGCGGCTCCACCGGCATGGCGCGCCCCCAGGCGCCCCGTCCGGCCGGCGCGCCCCGTCCCGGTGCCCCCGGCGCCGGTGGCGGCCAGGGTGCTCCGCGTCCGCAGGGCGGTCCCGGCGGCGCTCCGCGTCCGCAGGGTCCCGGCGGCGCCCGTCCGACCCCGGGCGGCATGCCGCGTCCGCAGGGCGGCGCCCCGCGTCCCGGTGGTGCTCCCGGTGGTAACCGTCCGAACCCGGGCATGATGCCGCAGCGTCCCGCTGCCGGTGGTCCCGGTCCCCGTCCCGGTGGCGGCCCCGGCGGCCGTGGTCCCGGTGCGGGCGGCGCAGGTCGTCCCGGCGGTGCCGGTCGTCCCGCGGGCGGCGGCTTCGCCGGTCGTCCGGCCGGTCCGGGCTCGCGTCCCGGCGGCGGTGGCGGCTTCGGCGGCCCGCGTCCCGGTGGCGGCGGCTTCGGCGGCGGTCCGGCCGGTGCCGGTGGCGGCGGTCGTCCCGGCTTCGGTGGTCGTCCCGGTGGTCCCGGTGCCCGTGGTGGCACGCAGGGCGCCTTCGGCCGTCCCGGTGGTCCGGCCCGTCGTGGTCGCAAGTCCAAGCGTCAGAGGCGCCAGGAGTACGAGGCCATGCAGGCCCCGTCCGTCGGCGGCGTGATGCTGCCGCGCGGTGGCGGCGAGACCGTGCGCCTGTCGCGCGGTGCCTCCCTCACCGACTTCGCGGAGAAGATCAACGCCAACCCGGCGTCGCTCGTCGCCGTGATGATGAACCTCGGCGAGATGGTCACTGCCACGCAGTCCGTCTCCGACGAGACGCTCGAAATGCTGGCCGGCGAGATGAACTACGTCGTCCAGATCGTCAGCCCGGAGGAAGAGGACCGCGAGCTCCTCGAGGGCTTCGACATCGAGTTCGGCGAGGACGAGGGCGGCGAGGAATACCTCATGCCGCGTCCGCCGGTCGTGACCGTCATGGGTCACGTCGACCACGGTAAGACCCGACTGCTCGACGCCATCCGCAAGACGAACGTCGTTGCGGGCGAGGCCGGCGGCATCACGCAGCACATCGGTGCGTACCAGGTCTCCACCGAGGTCAACGACGAAGAGCGTCGCATCACCTTCATCGACACCCCGGGTCACGAGGCGTTCACCGCCATGCGTGCCCGTGGTGCGAAGTCGACCGACATCGCGATCCTCGTGGTCGCGGCCAACGACGGCGTCATGCCGCAGACGATCGAGGCGCTCAACCACGCCAAGGCCGCCGGCGTCCCGATCGTCGTCGCGGTCAACAAGATCGACGTCGAGGGTGCCGACCCGGTCAAGGTGCGCGGTCAGCTCACCGAGTTCGGTCTGGTCGCCGAGGAGTACGGCGGCGACACGATGTTCGTCGACATCTCCGCCAAGCAGGGTCTGCACATCGACTCCCTGCTGGAGGCCGTCGTCCTCACCGCCGACGCCTCGCTCGACCTCCGCGCCAACCCGGAGCAGGACGCTCAGGGTATTGCGATCGAGTCCCACCTCGACCGCGGCCGCGGTGCCGTCGCCACCGTCCTCGTCCAGCGCGGTACCCTCCGCGTCGGCGACACGATGGTCGTGGGCGACGCCTACGGCCGCGTGCGCGCCATGCTCGACGACAAGGGCAACAACGTCGAGGAAGCGGGTCCGTCGACCCCCGTCCTGGTCCTGGGTCTCACCAACGTCCCCGGCGCCGGCGACAACTTCCTCGTCGTGGACGAGGACCGCACCGCCCGTCAGATCGCCGAGAAGCGTGCTGCGCGCGAGCGCAACGCCAACTTCGCCAAGCGCGTCCGCCGGGTGTCCCTGGAAGACCTCGACTCGGTCCTCAAGGCCGGTCTGGTCCAGGAACTCAACCTCATCATCAAGGGCGACGCGTCCGGTGCGGTCGAGGCCCTCGAGTCCTCGCTGCTCCAGCTCGACGTCGGCGAAGAGGTCGACATCCGCGTCCTGCACCGCGGTGTGGGTGCGGTCACCGAGTCCGACATCTCGCTGGCGATGGGCTCCGACGCCATCGTCATCGGTTACAACGTCCGTGCGGCCGGCCGTGCCGCGCAGATGGCGGACCGCGAGGGCGTCGACGTCCGCTACTACTCGGTGATCTACCAGGCCATCGAGGAGATCGAGGCGGCCCTGAAGGGTCTCCTCAAGCCGGAGTACGAAGAGGTCGAGCTCGGTACGGCGGAGGTCCGCGAGATCTTCCGCTCGTCCAAGCTGGGCAACATCGCCGGTGTCCTCATCCGGTCCGGCGAGGTCAAGCGCAACACCAAGGCGCGGCTCCTGCGCGACGGCAAGGTCGTCGCCGAGAACCTCACCATCTCCGGTCTGCGCCGCTTCAAGGACGACGTCACCGAGATCCGCGAGGGCTTCGAGGGTGGTATCAACCTCGGTTCCTTCAACGACATCAAGATCGACGACGTCATCGCGACGTACGAGATGCGCGAGAAGCCGCGCGCGTAAGCGCGAGGCACATCGCACCGTGTCGTAGCTCGTAACACCGGGGCCGGTCGGCGGAATATCCGTCGATCGGCCCCGGCCGTTGCGTGTACGGTTTGGTGACCCTGCCGAGCGACGGCCGGCAGGCCACCGAACCCGCACCGGCGGGATATCCGGAACTGCATGTACGTGGGGACTCTGTCCTTCGATCTGCTCCTCGGCGACGTTCACTCGCTGAAGGAGAAACGCTCCGTGGTCCGGCCCATCGTGGCCGAGCTCCAACGCAAGTTCTCCGTGAGCGCGGCGGAAGTGGGCGACCAGGACCTACACCGCAGGGCCCGCATAGGGGTCGCTCTGGTGAGTGGGGACGCGGGGTTCCTCTCGGACGTACTCGACCGCTGTGAGCGGCTGGTCGCGGCGCGTCCGGAAGTGGAGCTGCTGTCCGTACGACGGCGCCTCCACGGTGATGAAGACTGATAGCAAGACATAAGAAGGAGACGGACCAGTGGCCGACAATGCGCGGGCGAAGAAGCTGGCGGACCTCATCCGGGAGGTGGTGGCGGAGAAGCTGCAGCGCGGAGTCAAGGACCCCCGCCTCGGTACGCACGTGACCATCACGGACACCCGGGTCACCGGCGACCTGCGGGAGGCCACGGTCTTCTACACGGTCTACGGTGACGACGAGGACCGCGCCAGCGCGGCAGCGGGCCTGGAGAGCGCCAAGGGCGTACTGCGCTCCGCGGTCGGCCGGGCGGCGGGCACCAAGTTCACGCCCACCCTGACCTTCGTCGCGGACGCACTCCCGGAGAACGCCAAGACCATCGAGGACCTCCTCGAAAAGGCGCGGACCTCCGACGCCCAGGTGCGCGAGGTGTCTTCCGGTGCGCAGTACGCCGGCGACGCCGACCCGTACAAGAAGCCGGGCGAGGACGCCGACGACTCCGACGAGGACGCAGCCGCGGAATGAGCACCAACGCAGGGAAGACTCCGGACGGTCTTGTCATCGTCGACAAGCCGTCCGGCTTCACTTCGCACGACGTGGTCGCCAAGATGCGCGGGATCGCCAAGACCCGCCGCGTCGGCCACGCCGGCACGCTCGACCCGATGGCGACCGGCGTGCTGGTCCTGGGCGTCGAGAAGGCCACCAAGCTCCTCGGCCACCTCGCGCTCACGGAGAAGGAGTACCTCGGCACGATCCGCTTGGGCCAGGACACCCTGACGGACGACGCCGAGGGCGAGATCACCTCCTCGACGGACGCCACCGGGGTCACCCGGGAAGCCGTGGACGCGGGCATCGCCAAGCTGTCCGGCGAGATCATGCAGGTCCCGTCCAAGGTCAGCGCCATCAAGATCAAGGGCGTGCGCTCATACAAGCGCGCCCGCGACGGCGAGGACTTCGAGATCCCGGCCCGGCCGGTGACCATCTCGTCGTTCCAGGTGTACGACATGCGCGAGGCGGAGGCCGAGGACGGCACGAAGGTCGTCGACCTCGTCGTCTCCGTCGTCTGCTCCAGCGGTACGTACATCCGCGCCCTCGCCCGTGACCTGGGCGCCGACCTCGGCGTCGGCGGGCACCTGACGGCGCTGCGCCGCACGCGGGTGGGCCCGTACAAGCTCGACAAGGCACGGACCCTGGACCAGCTCCAGGAGGAGCTGACCGTCATGCCCATCGGCGAGGCGGCAGCCGCGGCCTTCCCGCGCTGGGACCTGGACGCCCGGCGGGCCTCGCTGCTCGCCAACGGCGTGCGGATCGACATGCCGCTGGAGTACGGGGCGGGCCGCACGGTCGCGGTCTTCGGGCCGCAGGGGCAGCTGCTCGGGCTCGTCGAGAACAAGAACGGAAAGGCGAAGTCCCTCGCGGTCTTCGCCTGACGATCGGGTGTTGACGTGGAGCGGTGAGCGCACATGGACTGCCGCTCACCGCTCCACGACCCCCCTCGGGTAGGTCTCTATCCACCCGGGCCCCTCTATTCACCCGTCCGAGCAGGCGCTCGGAGTGATGGAGGGAGCGCAAGGGGGCGCTTTCGCCTCGCGTGCTTTTCGTGCTGATCTTCACCTGCCTACCGTCGTGAGCACGGGGTGTTGCGGGGGAGCGGTGCGGGGAGTGGTGCGGCCATGGCGGAGCTCGTCAAGATCTGCGATCCCGCCGGGCGGGCGCGCGGCAGCGGATTCGTCGCCGACGACCGCGGGACGGTGATCACCAGTCACGAGGCCGTCGACGGGCTGACCCGAGTGGTACTGCACGCGCCGGGACCCGCCGGGCGGACCTGGCTGGCCGAGGCGGCGGACGTGACCGCCCTGCCGGGGCTCGCACTGGCGCTGGTGCGGACCGACGGACTCGGGATGCGGCCGCTCCCAGTGGCGCTGCGCGAGGCGATCGATCCCGGGACCTACGTACGGCTGCCCGCGCGGGGATGGCGGCAGGCACGGGTGCTGGGGGGCGCGGAGGTCAGCTACCCGGCGGCGGACCGGTCCCACACGGTGCCCGGGGGCGTCGCCGTGGAGCTGGCGATCGGCACCGACGGCCGGGACGCGCTGCTGCTGGGCGGGGAGGCCTGCGGGGGCCCGGTGCTCGACGCCGAGACCGGAGCGGTGCTCGCGGTGGTGGGCACCGCCCTGCGGGCGGAACACCGCTCCGGAGGCTTCGCGGTGGCCCTGCGGGCGGCGGCCGACGCCGATCCGGACGGCCCCCTGGCCGCACTGCTGGAGCGCAATGCCGCGACCGTGCCCGGCCACGGCGCCGACCTGAACCTCGCCGGGGCACTGGAACTGACCGCGACCACGCTCGGCGCCCACGTCCCCCCGGACGAGCCGGAACCCGTGGAACGCCCGGGCATCGCTGCCGAACTGGCCGCCTTCACCACCGGGGACCGCCCGGTACTCGGCCTCGTGGGAGACCCGGGCACGGGCCGCACCACGACCCTGGCCGCCCTGGCCGTACGCCGCGCGCGGGGTGCCTGCCCGGCGCCGACCCTGTGGCTGCGCGGCGCGGACCTCCGTGCCACCGACAGCTCCCTGGCCGACGCGGCGACCCGGGCCCTGACCGAGGCGGCCCGGATCGTCGCGGCCGCCGGTTCCCTTCGGGGCGGAGCCGACCCGCGCGCAGGCTCCGACAGGGCCGGGAGCTCCGGGCGGGACACCGTCGGCCCGAGCCCTGTTTCCGGCCGGGTCGGTTCCGCTCGGGGCGGACCCGACCCGCGCGCGGGCTCCGACGGGGCCGGGAGCGTGCCGGGGCCAACCCCGCCGGGCGCCGAACGTGCTGCCGCCGCGCCCCCCGACCCCTCACCACGTCCGGTGTCCGAGGAGGCGCCCCGGCGCGTGCCCGACCCCACCACAACCACCCCGGTCGAGCGGCGCAGCCAGCCGGCGCCCAGTCCCGGTGAGCAGCGCAGCCAACCGCGGGCCGACCGGGACGGAACCGCATCGGCCGGGCGTCGCAGCCGGTCGGTGCCGGCTTTCGGCGGAACCGGACCGGCCGAGGGGTGCAGCCAACCGCTACCCGGCTCCGGCGGAACGACCCCGGTCGAGCGGACCAGCCATCCGGCGCCGGGCCCGGGCGGAACCCGCTCCGGCGGAACCGCCCCCGCCGGGCGGCGCAGCCCATCCGCACCGGGTACCGGCAGCACCGGCCCCGCCGGGGAAACCGCTGCCCCGGCGGGAGCCGCAGCGCACCTTGCGCACGTGGTCGCCCGCGCCGGCCGCCGCCTGCTCGTCGTGCTCGACGCCCCGGAGGAGATGCCGCCGGAGCTCGCCCACCGGCTCGGCCCCTGGACCACCGCCACCGCCGGGTGGCTGGACGACACCGGGACCCGGCTGGTCGTCGCCGCCCGGCCCGAGTTCTGGGAAGGGGCCGGCGCCCTGTACCCGCCCGGGGCGCTGCACACCCCGGCCCGGCCCGCCCGGCGGCTGCCGCCCGCCCTCCCGCTCGCGGACCTCGACGCCGCCGAGGCAGAGACCGTCCGGACCCGCCTCGGCATCCCCGCGGACGCCGTCCGGCAGGCCGACGCCCGGCACCCGCTCACCCTGCACCTGCTCGCCGGGATCCGGGCCGCCGAGGTCACCGCCGGACGCCCCGGCCGCGACGAGGTCTTCGCCGCGCACCTGGACCTGCTGTGCCTGCGCACCGCCGTCCGCATCGCCGCGGCCGGTGCCGACGCCGGGGGCGCCAAGGTGCACGGGCCCGGGGTCAGGCGGCTCGCGGCGCGCGTGGCCGGCCGGGTCCACGAGGCCGCGCGGCGCGCTCTGGGACCCGGGCAGGGGCAGTTGGACCGGGCGTCCTTCGAGGAGCTGTTCCCCTGGCGCACCGGCTGGGCCTCCGCCGTGCTCACCGAGGGACTGCTGGTGCCCGCCGGGCCCGGCTACCGCTTCGCCCACGAGGAGCTGTCCGACTGGATCCAGGCCGGCCACCTGGACGTTCCGGCGGCCCTCGGCCTGCTCGTCCACGGCCCCGCCGAGCCCGGGCTACCGGTGCCCCGGCACCGCATCGGGCCCGTCCTGGAGGCCCTGCGCAGGCTCGCCCCCGACCGGCTGCGCGGCGAGCTCACCGGGCTGGTCCACCGGCTCAACCGTTTCACGGAGGAACCGGAGCGGGCTACGGCGGACCGTGCCTGGTGGGCCGCCCGGCTGCTGCGCGAAACCCTGCTCCGGGCCCCCGACGCCCGGCCCCACCTCCCCGTCCTGCACGCCCTCGCCGAGCACGTGGCCCGCGCCGGCCCGGGGGAGTTCGGCGGTTGGTTCTGGAACCGGCTGCGGCTGCCCGAGCCCGACCGCCTCGACCTGCTGCGCCGGCTGCTGCCCGCCGACCCCGCCGAGGCCGTTCCCGGCGACCGCTACCTCGACGCCGCGGCCCGCCGCCTCGCCCGGGACCCGCAGCGCGCGCAGCCGCTGCTCTGCGCCTGGTTCACCGACGGGCGCCGGCTGCGCGGCCGCCCCGGGGCCACCGTCGCCACCGCGGCGCAGGCCCTGCTGCACACCCACCGGGGCCTCGCCGTGGACGACCTCACCGAGGCGCTCGTCACCGCCGCGCACCCGCGCGCCGACGAGCTGCTCGCCGTACTCGCCGAGGAGGAGCCCGCCGCCCTGTGCCGGGCCGTCGACCGCTGGGCGCAGGACGAACGGCCCGGGCGGCGGGTCGCGGCCGCCGCCTACGGGCTCGCCACCGCCCCGCACGTGCGCACTCCCGCCGACCGCGAACTGCTGCGCCGCGCCGCACAGACGCTGCTCGCCCGCTCCGCCGACACCACCCTGCACGGCAGCGCCCTCGCGATCCTGCTCCGCGACCCGCAGGTGCGCGGCCGCTACCTGCCCGACGCCCTCGCCCGCTTCCGCGATCCCGAGTCCGGTTCCCGGCTGCCCGCGGCGGCGCTGGTCGCGGCCCTGCCCGTGCTGCCCGATCCGGGCGAGGTGTTCGCCGCCCTACGGGCCCGGGCCGACGGGGAGGTGGTGCGCGCCCTGGCCGCGCTGACCACGCCGGGGCTGGCCCGGCGCGCGGGTGACCTCGTACGGGAGCACCTCGCGCGGAACCCCGGGGACGCGCCGCACGCCGCCTTCTTCGTGGACCGGCGGCTCGACCAGGGCCCGGCCGCCGCCCCGGTGGTGCGGCCCCTGGTCGTGGACCTGCTCCTCGGCGCCCCGGCCGTGGTGCGGGCCGCGCTGGCCGTCGTACTCGCCGCGCCGGGCGGCGAGGCCTCCCACCCGCTGCGCGGGGAGCTGGCCGACACCCTGCTGCGCGAGGAGGTCGATCCGCACGTGCTCGACGTGTTCCTCGGAGCCGTCGCGGCCGGAGCCGCCGGGCGCCGGGAGGAGCGTACGCGGGAGCTGCTGCGGCGCACCGGGCGGCAGCTGCTGCGGGCCCCGGGCGGGGCGGCGGTCTTCGAACGGCGGACGGTGGAGCTGGCCCGGGCCGAACCGGCCTTCGGGGCGCTGGTGGCCCGCTGGCAGGCGACGGCGGAAGCGGAGGCCGCGGCCCTGCTCGGGCCGAGCGCCCGGCGGACGGTGGAGACGCTGAGCAGGGCGGCCGCGGACGTGACGTGACGACAGACACGGTGGCGCGTCCAGTCAGATGCCGATGCGGGGCACCGGCCACCGGCATGGCAGTCTTAGACCTGCAATCGGCAATCAGTTCAAGGACTAAACGGGTTCGGGCGAGGAGCGGTCACAGTGCAGCGCTGGCGTGGCTTGGAGGACATCCCCCAGGACTGGGGACGCAGCGTCGTCACCATCGGCTCCTACGACGGCGTGCACCGGGGACATCAGCTGATCATCGGGCGGGCGGTGGCCACGGCGCGCGAGCTCGGCGTCCCCTCCGTGGTGGTCACCTTCGACCCGCACCCGAGCGAAGTGGTCCGCCCCGGCAGCCACCCGCCGATCCTGGCGCCGTACGACCGGCGCGCCGAGCTGATGGCCGGGCTGGGCGTGGACGCGCTGCTGATCCTGCCGTTCACGGCGGAGTTCTCCCAGCTGTCCCCGGCCGACTTCATCGTGAAGGTCCTCGTCGACAAGCTGCACGCGCGCGCCGTCATCGAGGGCCCGAACTTCCGCTTCGGCCACCGGGCCGCCGGGAACGTCAACTTCCTGCGCGAGCTGGGCTCCACGTACGACTACGAGGTGGACGTCGTGGACCTGGTCGAGCGGGGCGAGGCGGGCGGCGGGGTGCCGTTCTCCTCGACGCTGGCACGCAGGCTGGTCTCGGAGGGCGACATGGACGGCGCGGCCGAGATCCTGGGACGTCCGCACCGGGTCGAGGGCGTGGTGGTGCGCGGTGCGCAGCGCGGGCGCGAACTCGGCTACCCGACGGCGAACGTCGAGACGCAGCCGCACACCGCGATCCCGGCGGACGGGGTCTACGCGGGCTGGCTGACGGCGGACGGCGAGCGGATGCCCGCGGCGATCTCGGTGGGGACGAACGTGCAGTTCGACGCGACCGAGCGGACCGTGGAGGCGTACGCGATCGACCGCGTGGGGCTGGACCTGTACGGGATGCACGTCGCCGTCGACTTCCTCGCCTACGTGCGGGGGATGGCGAAGTTCGAGTCGCTGGACGGGCTGCTGGAAGCGATCGCGAACGACGTGAAGCGGGCACGGGTGCTCACGGACGCGTACGACTTGAAGCGCTGACGAACGAAGCGGAAGGGCCCGTACCACCCTCGGGGTGGTACGGGCCCTTCGTCGTGTCGCCGGTCAGCCGAGGCGCGGGTCGCGCGGGGGCTGCTGGGGTTGGGGCGGCTGCTGCTGCGGGGCCTGGGGCTGCTGCCAGGGCTGCCCGGGCTGGGGGTACGGCTGCCCGTAGGGCTGCGGCTGCGGCGGCTGCTGGTACGGGGGCTGGCCCTGGGGCTGACCGTGCGGCTGCGGCTGCTGAGGGGGCTGCTGCCCGTAAGGCTGCTGGGGAGCCTGGGGCTGCTGCGGCGCACCCCAGTGCCCCTGCGGGGCCTGCTGCTGGGCCCGCAGGAAGTCCTCGGCCACGAGTGCGGAGAGGTTGAAGTACGCCTCGCGCGTCTTGGGCCGCATCATGTCGAGATCGACCTCGGCGCCGGCCGCGAGGTGCTCGTCGAACGGCACCACGACGACACCGCGGCAGCGGGTCTCGAAGTGCTGCACGATGTCCTCGATCTTGATCATCTTGCTGGTCTCGCGGACCCCCGAGATGACGGTGAGGGAGCGCGAGACGAGGTCGGCGTACCCGTGCGCGGAGAGCCAGTCGAGGGTGGTGCTGGCGCTGCTGGCGCCGTCCACGGACGGCGTCGAGATGATGATCAGCTGATCGGCCAGGTCCAGGACGCCGCGCATGGCGGAGTAGAGGAGGCCGGTGCCCGAGTCGGTGAGGATGATCGGGTACTGGCGGCCCAGCGTCTCGATGACGCGGCGGTAGTCCTCGTCGTTGAAGGTCGTGGAGACGGCCGGGTCCACGTCGTTGGCGATGATCTCCAGACCGGAGGGCGCCTGCGAGGTGAACCGGCGGATGTCCATGTACGAGTGCAGGTACGGGATCGCCTGGACCAGGTCCCGAATGGTGGCGCCGGTCTCGCGGCGGACCCGGCGGCCGAGCGTACCGGCGTCGGGGTTCGCGTCGATGGCCAGGATCTTGTCCTGGCGCTCGGTGGCCAGGGTGGCACCGAGGGCGGTGGTGGTCGTGGTCTTGCCGACGCCGCCCTTGAGGCTGATGACGGCGATCCGGTAGCAGGACATGACCGGGGTGCGGATCAGCTCCAGCTTGCGCTGGCGCTCCGCTTCGGCCGCCTTGCCGCCGAAGCGGAACAGGCCGCCGACGCCGTTGTTGTTCTTGGGCTTCTGCTTGTTGCGCAGCAGGCGGTCGGACGACAGCTCGACGGCGGCGGTGTAGCCGAGGGGCGCGCCGCCACCGGTCTGGCCGGCCGAGTAGCGCGGGTCGTGCGGCTGCGGCTGCGGCTGCGGTTGGTGTTGGTGCTGCGGCTGGTGCTGCGGCTGGTGCTGCGGCTGGTGCTGCGGGGGTTGCTGCTGCCCGGGCCCGGCCGACCACTGACCGGCGGTGCGCGGGTCGTAGTGCTGGGGCTGCTGGGGCTGCTGCGGCGCGGGAGCCGGCGGCGCGAACGGGTAGGCGTCCGGGGCCCCGAACGCGGGGGGCGGCGAAGGCAGTTCGTTGACGGGTCCCCGGAACGGGGTCTCCGCGACGGCCGGGGGCGCGTCCGCGGGGCTGACCGGCGCGGGCGCCGCTGCTTGCTGCTCGGCGGGCTGCTCGGCCGGCGGCAGTACGGGCGTTCCCTCGGCGGGAGTGCTCTGCGGTCCGGCCCAGGGCGTGGGCGGAGCCTCCGCCGCCGGTTCCGCGACGGGCTCGGCGACCGGCTCCGCCACCGGCTCCACGACGGGGGCCGACGGAAGGGCCGGGTACGGCGTGACCACGTCGACGGGCGGCAGGGCGGGGAACGGCGTCACGGGCGGCGGGTCGACGGGAGCCGGCTCCGGAGCGACCTCCTCGGCCGCGGGCACGGGTACGGGCACGTCGGTGACCGGGGTCGGGGCGTCGAGCGCTGACGGGGCGTTCTCGGCGGGAGCCGGAGCCGGAGCCTCGACCGGGGCAGGGGCAGGGGCGGGAGCCGGAGCCTCGACCGGGGCAGGAGCAGGGGCGGGAGCCGGAACCGTAACCGGGGCCGGAGCCTCGGCAGGAGCAGGAGCAGGGGTCGCGTAAGGCAGCGCAGACTCGAAGGGAGCCGGAGCCGGAGCCGGAGGCTCGGCCGGTGCCGGTGCGGGAACCTCGGCCGGGGCGGGTACCGGAGCCGGAGTCGAGTACGGCAGTGCCTGAGCCTGGTGCGCCGGGGCCGGTTCGACCGGGGCGGCGGGAGCGGGCGGGAAGGGAGCGGGCAGGCCCGCGCCGTCGGACGGCGTCCGCGGAACCGGCGGAGCGATCCGCATCGTCGAGGGTGATTCCAGCTCCGACGGGCGGTGGGGCTCGAAGCCGCTGCCCTCGGGGAGTCCCGGTACCTGCACGGCCGGCGTCCCGCCCTGCATGTACCAGGCGGGCGGGGTGTAGTCGATGGTGAACTCGCCCGTCACTTCGGGCTCCGCGTCGGACTGATCGTCCGTCGGGACGTCCCACGCCCCGCCGCGCCTCTCGTTCCGATCGCCGCTCACTGGTCCTCCTGGTCTGTCGAACACTGGTCCGGCGCCCACCTCGCCGCGCCCGGACCCAGCCTAATCGCGCCCCGACACCACTGTCCGCCCCCCTCGGAGGGCCGGGTCAGTCGATGCGCCGGGCCCCGCCCAGCAGGCCCGTCTCCGCGTCCGTCCCCTGGGTCATCACGAACTGCCGGTCCCGCGGCGTGCACCACAGGGTCACCCCGTCGCCCAGCGTCGGCAGGGAGTCCACCGCCTGTCTCGGGAGCCGCATCAGACGGCCGATCTGCTCCGCCTCGTCCGGGGACACCCGCTGCACCCCCACCAGGGACGACTGCTGGAGCAGGCGCGGCGCCGTCGGGCTCAGGTACGGCAGCAGGGTCAAGACCGACTGCCACGGCCCGGCCACCACGCGCCCGCGCGGCGGCCGCATCCCGCAGTCACGGATCACCAGCACCGGGCTGCCCGCCGAGGCGCCCTGCGGCGGGATCCGGCCCACCTCGTGCAGGGTCACGCACTGCTGCCCGCCGCCCGCCGCCTGGGCCAGCCCGGACCACACCTGCCCGCGCCCGGTCTCCACGGCCACGCGCGCACCCGTGGCCGCCGCGCGCAGCGCCAGTACCTGTGCTGTCCACAGGCCGCCGATCAGCGTCACCTCGTACGGCGTCGGCCGGTTGATGCCGAGCACCGCCGACCTGCCCTCGGCGTCCACACCGATGACGACCCCGTCGTCCCCGACGGGCAGCGCCAGTAGATCCAGGTCCGCGACGGGGACCACGTGCCGCTCCCGGCGCGGGCCGACCAGCCCGAATCCGCCCCTCATCGGGCCCCTCCCAGCGGCAGCGAAGCCAGCAGCCCCGGCACCTGTTCCCGGTCGAGCCGGACCAGCCCGGTCTTCACGCCCCGTGCCGTCCTCTCCAACTCCCGTCGTGCCGCCACCAGTTCCTCGTCGCTCCGCCCCGTCACCCGTACGTGTCCGCTCAAAGTGACGCCCTGTCGCTCCGCCGGGGCCATCGTCAGGCTGAAGTTCGTCGCCAGCGCGGGCAGGGAGGTGAGGAGCGCCACGAACTGCGGCAGCGCCGCACCGGCGCCGCCCAATTGCGGCCAGCGGCCTATCCAGTACGTCGTGTGCCGCCGGTCGTCGCAGCGCCAGGTCCGCGAGGTCTCCTCGGTCCGCCGTCCGGTGCTGTTCGACCGCCCGGCCTGGGTGATCGCCATCGGGTTCGCGCACGAGGAGGTGGCCAGCGCCGCCGTCAGCTCCTGCTCGGTCAGGACGGTGGCCGAGAACCCGGCCCCGGCCAGCCGGCTCGCCAACTGGTCCGCCGCGCGCACCAGGCAGCGCTGCGCACCGGCCAGCCCGCCGCCGCGCGCGGTGACCGCTTCCGGGCACAGCTCCGGGTCGAGCTTGAGGGCGATCCACGTCAGCCGGACCGCCGGGGTACCCGTCCGGGCTTGCAGCGGAGCGTAGTTGCGGGTCGCCATCGACTGCGCGGGCAGGTGCGGGGCCGGCGCCGGCTGGGTGTGCTGCACCAGCTGCGCGGACTCCAGCCGGATGCCGTCCACTTCGAGGATGTCCCGTACGACGGCCAGCGGCAGCGGCCGCGCCGCCCGGTCGGGCCGCAGCGCGGTGGCGTCCGTGTCCACCTGGACGACTGCGGTCAGGAAGGTCCCGTCGCCGACCATCCCGACCGGACGCCGGTCACGGTCGCTGAAGGTGAGGGTGCGCAGCGCCGGATCGGCCTCGACCAGCGGGGCGAGTCCCGGCTCCGTGCCCGCGGGCACGGTGAAGGAGGCGGCCCGGCGCCGGCGCGAACGCAGTGCGAGCACGCCGCCGATCCACTCCGGAAGGGAGCGCTGGTGGCGGCGTACGACGGCGAGCACCACCAGCACGAGCGCGAGCACACCGGTGGGAACCAGCAGCAGCGGTTCGACCACCCAGGCCACCAGGAGGGAGGCTGCTGCGACTTGGAGCAGCACGAGCTGTTGCAGTCGGAACGGACCGAAGCGGCCGGGGCTCGACTTCGGATGCGGCGTCACCCCGACACGCGCCGGTGCGGGTGCGCCGGTCTGTTGCTCCGTCGCGGTGGCCATCACTCGCGCACTTCCCCTTTCCGGGGCCAGACCCCATGAGTTCCGGCACTGCGCGACACCTGCCGCACGACCCCGGAATCTCCCCAATCCACCCCAACAAGCCCTGATTGACCCGGTGCGGAAGGGGCTGGGCGGCAGCCTCACCCTACCCGGCCCCTTCATACCGTCCGTCAAGAGGCATAGTAGGTGCCCGGTCCGACAATCGAGGCCCGGGGACCGTACTCACCGGCCGGGCCGTGCGGGGAGAAACAGGCGGTCATGGCATCACGACGTGATGAGCTCAACGCGTACACCTTTGCGAAGCGGCGCACGGTGGCCGCGTTCCTCCAGCCATCCGCCACGGGTACCGAGGAAGGCGCGCCGCGCCCGCTCCGCGCGGTCCTTCCCGGGCTGATCGTCGGCGCGCTCGTGCTCGCCGGATTCGGCGCCTGGGGCATGTTCAAGCCGACCGCCCCCAAGGGCTGGGCGGAACCGGGGACCAGGGTCATCGTCGGCAAGGACTCGACGACGCGGTACGTGGTCCTGACGACGAAGGTGGGCGGCAAGGACCAGACCCGGCTGCACCCGGTGCTGAACCTCGCCTCCGCCCGACTCCTGCTGGATCCGGCGAAGTTCAAGGTGATCCAGGTCGAGGACAAGGTCCTCGACGCGGGCGACCCGCCGCGCGGCCCCATCATCGGCATCCCGTACGCCCCCGACCGGCTCCCCTCCAAGGACGACGCGGGCAAGGCCAAGCGCTGGGCCGTCTGCCAGCAGCCGGGCGGCAACGGCCGGGGCGTGCAGACCGCCACCTTCGTGCTCGCCGACCGCGAGGCGACCAAGACGGACGACGCCCGCAGGCTCACGGACACCCAGGCCCTGTACGTGCAGAGCACGGCCGCCGGCCAGGAGCGCTACCTGGTCGACGCGGCCGGGACGAAGTACAAGTTCCCGGAGGGCACCCCGGCCGCCGGGACGATGACCAACGCGCTGGTCGGCACCGGCGCCACCCCCCAGCAGGTCAGCCCGGAATGGCTGGGGACCCTCAACTCCGGCGACGACCTGTCCTTCCCGCCGCTGCCCGGCAAGGCCAATACCGACGCCGGGGTGAAGGGCCTGAGCACCGCGGACAACAAGGTCGGGATGGTGCTCAAGGCGCAGACCGGCTCCGGCGCACAGCACTACGTGGTGCTGCCCGGGAAGGTCGCACCCGTCTCCGACTTCGTCGCCTGGCTGCTGATCTCGGCTCCCGCGACCGACGGCCTCAACATGCACGGCAAGCCCCGCGAGGTCGACCTCCAGTCGATCAATCCGGACGGCACCCCGTTCGCGGGCGACATCAAGTGGCCCCAGAAGAAGACCGAACGGATCAACCAGACGGCGCCGCCCGCCGGCACCCAGACCGGCGGGGCCAACAACCGCGACACGGTCTGCAGCGTCCTGCGCTCGGTCGACGGCCAGGGCAACCAGACCCTGAGCACGTGGGCCGGTACCGGCTTCCCCATCGACATCACCGCCAGCGGCACCAGCGCGTACGTCACCCCCGGCTCGGGCCTGCTGTACACCCAGGTCCAGGGCAAGCAGACCACGGCCGGCGGCTCCCTCTTCCTGGTCACCGACACCGGTCTGCGGTACGCCGTCCAGGCCAACGGCGACAGCGACGCCGAGCAGTCGAAGATCGGTGCGCCCGACCAGTCGAAGACCGGTACGGACGGCCGTCCCGAGCCCAGCCAGGCGCAGGTCCGGCTCGGCTACGGCGGGGTCAACCCGGCCATGGTGCCCATCGCCTGGTCGGAGTTCCTCTCCAAGGGGCCGCGCCTGGACACCAACTCCGCCCGCCAGCCCCAGGGTTCGTGAGGAAGCCGCCGATGACCCAGACCCACGCCCCCCGGCGGGCCCTCCTGGCCGCCGCCTTCGTCCTCACCCTGGCCCCGGGCGGCGCGGGCACGGCCGCCGCGGCCGCAGCCGCCGCGCCGCAGCCCCCGTACGCGCCCGTGGCGTCCGCGCGGCTCCCGTACGCGCTGCACCTCGACGGCGCGGGGGAGTGCACCTTCCCGATGAAGCAGCAGATCGAGGACCGGCCCTGGTCCCTCCAGCGGCTGCTGCTCGACGAGCTGTGGGCGCAGACCAAGGGCAAGGACAAGAGCGGCAACAGCGTCCGCGTCGCGGTCATCGACACCGGCGTGGACCGGGCGAACCCGCAACTCAGCGCGGCCATCGACACCGGAGCCGGCAAGGACTACGTAGACCCCAAGGGCGGCGACGGCACGGTCGACACCATCGGCCACGGCACCAAGGTCGCCGGGCTGATCGCGGCCCGCCCCCAGCAGGGCACCGGCTTCGTCGGCCTGGCCCCGGAATCCACGATCATCCCGATCCGGCAGAACGACGGGCAGGGCAAGGGCACCGCCGCGAACCTGAGCCAGGCCATCGACCACGCGGTGGCCAAGGGCGCCCAAGTGATCAACATCTCCCAGGACACCGAGGCGCAGCTGTCCGTCGACTCCGATCTCGGCAAGTCGGTCCAGAAGGCCGTCGCCGCCAACGTCGTGGTGGTGGCTTCGGCGGGCAACGACGGCCTGAGCGGCCAGAAGCGCAAGACCTACCCGGCGGCCTTCCCCGGCGTGCTCGCGGTGGGATCCTCGGACCGCAACAACGAGCGGGCCGGGTTCTCCCAGCCCGGTGACTTCATCGGGGTGGCGGCGCCCGGCGTCGACATGGTCTCCACCGTCCCCGGCTTCGGCCAGTGCATCGACAACGGCACCAGTTTCTCCGCCCCGTACGTCGCCGGCGTCGCCGCCCTGCTCCGCGCCAAGCATGCGGACTGGTCCGCGCAGCAGATCATCTGGCAGATCCAGAACACCGCCGAACGCGCGGTCAACGGCCGTGACGACTACGTGGGTTGGGGCGTCGTCGACCCGGTGCGCGCGCTCTCCCACGACCAGCAGGCCCCCAAGGCCCCGGTCCCCGACCCCGGCCCGCCCCCGGCGACCGCCCCGGAGGCGGCGCCGTTGCGACTCACCGAGACGGCCCAGGAGCGCGAGGAACGGTTCGGCACGTACGCTCTCGGCATCGGCGCGATCCTGATCGCCGTCATCGCCGGTACCGCGACCGTCGTTCGGGATGCCCGCAGCCGCAAGCGCCGTTTGCAGTGAACGGTCACAGTTCATCTACGGAAGCGCCCTACTGGTGTTGGGGGCGGGCGGTGAACTGGCTAGAGTGGCACCAGGCTTCACGAGTGTGATCGGGGGATCGCGTGAAGCGGAGGGGGAAGGCCCGGGCGCGTGGTTGACAACCGCGTCGGGCACGTCCACTCCGCTGCGCAATCCGTCGGTTCTGCCGGCGAATTGAGAAGTGAGGAGCTTCGATGAGCACGAACACCTTCGGACTTGCAGACGATCCGGTCGTCCAGGCGAAGAACAAGATCGAGCAGACGGCCAACGCCGTCACCACGCAGGCCCGCGAGCTGGCCGACATCCTGGCCACCGTGAGCGCCGGCTGGACCGGTGTGGGTGCCTCGGGCTTCACGGCCGCGCAGACCATGGTCAACGACGACCACGACGAGATCCGCCGGATGCTCGGCGTCCTGCACAACGCCGTGGCGCAGACCAAGAACCTCAGCAACGCCCAGGACGACGAGGTGCGCGCCGCGTTCAAGGCCGTCCAGAGCCAGTCCGGCAACAGCTCCGGCCTCAACAGCGTCTGACACCGGGCCCTTCACCACCCGGCCGCACCGACAAGGAGAAGAACATGGCTAACGACGGGCACACTCGGGTCCGGTATGAGACGGTCCAGCAGATGGCGGACCGCATCCGCACCGTCTCCAAGAACATCCTCAAGGACCTCGAGGAGATGGACTCGGCCCTGAAGGTCGTCACCGACACCTGGGACGGTACCGCGCACGAGCAGTACGTCCAGCTCCAGACGAAGTACAAGGGCAAGGCCGACAGCATGCAGAAGCAGCTGGAGCACGTCGCCCAGCTGATCGAGCGCGGCAAGGGCGACTACCGCGCCACCGACGTGAAGGCCTCGCGCCTGTTCACCGAGGCGTACTGAGCCGGGACCCGCGAGGGTCCGTACGTGCCGAAGGGGCGCGCCCGCACCGGGCGCGCCCCTTCGGCGTGTGCTCCAGGACCCTCACTCAGGCTGTGGGCGGTCGAGGTCGAACTCACCGTCCCTGGCCCCGAGTACGAAGGCCTCCCACTCGGCGGCCGTGTACCGCAGCACCGTGTCCCGGTCCAGCGAGGACCGCATGGCCACCGCACCCTCGGGGAGCCGGGCGATCTCGACCCGCTCCTCGTCCGGACTGGTCCCGGGCGGCCCCTCCCACTCCACACCGCTGATGTCGAGCGCGTACAGCTCGTCCTTCTCCTGCTGGGTGCCCATGGGCGGCCTTTCCCTCGGTGACGCGGTCTTCACGGCCGATTATCGGGGCTGCGCCATCGGCCGGGACAGCTTTCCGGCCGATGGCCCGATCCTCCGGTGACCGGCGGCGATGGCGCCGGTCACCGGAGGGACGGCTCACGTGCCGGCCGGCATCCGGCCGAGCTGCACCAGCGACGTCCCCCGCCTGCGCGAGACGAAGCTGGCCCGGCCCGGCGGCATCGGACGCGGCCGCACCGTGCCCACCAGATCGCCCTCGGACGGGTCGCCGGACAGCACCAGACCCTGCGCGCCCAGCTCCTTGATCCGCTGCATGAACGGCTCGTACAGCGAACGCGAGGCACCCGCCGAGTTGCGCGCGATGATGAAGCGGACACCCGTGTCACGGGCGAAGGGCAGGAACTCCACCAGCTGCGCCAGCGGATTGCCCTGGCTCGTGGAGACCAGGTCGAAGTCGTCGATGATGATGAACACGTCCGGGCCCGTCCACCAACTGCGGTCGCGCAGCTGCTGCGGAGTGACGTCGGTCGGCGGCTGCCGCCGCGAGAACACCCCGCCCAGCGCCTCCATGTGCATCTGCAGGGAGCTCGCCATCGGCGCGTACTCCAGCAGGTGCTCCTCCGGCAGCGCCCCGAGCAGGCTCCGCCGGTAGTCGCCGACGACCAGACGCGCCTGGTCCGGCGTGTAGCGCTCGGAGATCTGCTTGGCGATGAGCCGCAGCAGGTTCGTCTTGCCCGACTCGCTCTCACCGAAGACGAGGAGGAAGGGGTCCGACTCGAAGTCGACGAACACCGGCTCCAGGTCGATCTCGTCGATGCCGATCGCGATCCCGCGGCCGGGGTACTCCCCGCCCTTGGGCAGCTGGTCGGAACGGAGCAGCCGCGGCAGCAGCCGTACGCCGGGAGCCGCCTGCCCCGCCCAGTTCTCCTTCACCGCGGCCACGAAGGAGGCCGTGGCCTCCGACAGGTCGGCCGCCTCGTGCGAACCGTCGATCCGCGGCAGCGCGCCCAGGAAGTGCAGCTTCTCCGGGACCTGGCCGCGGCCCGGCATCCCCGTGGGGACGTTCGCCGCGACCTTGCGGTCGAACTCGGAGTCCATCGTGTCACCGAGCCGCAGCTCCAGACGGCTCAGCATCTGGTCCTTGAGCGCGGCCCGCACCTCCATGTACCGCGCCGCGGTGATCACCACGTGGATGCCGTAGCCCAGACCACGGGAGGCGATGTCCGTGACGATCTGCTCCAGGCCCTCGTACTCGCCCCGGAAGTTGCCCCAGCCGTCGACGACCAGGAACACGTCGCCCCACGGCTCGTGGGGCAGGTCACCGGCCGCCCGACGGCGCCGGTAGGTGCCGATCGAGTCGATGTTGTTCGAGCGGAAGAACTCCTCGCGGCGGTTGAGGATGCCCACCACCTCCGCGACCGTGCGCCGGACCCGCTCCGGGTCCAGGCGCGACGCGATCCCGCCCACGTGCGGCAGCTCGGCGATCGACGACAGGCTGCCACCACCGAAGTCCAGCCCGTAGAACTGCACCTCGCGCGGGGTGTGGGTGAGCGCGAACGAGGAGATCAGCGTCCGCATCAGCGTCGACTTGCCCGACTGCGGACCGCCGACCACCATCATGTGGCCCGCCGCACCCGAGAAGTCCCGGTACAGCACCTCGCGCCGCTGCTCGAACGGCTTGTCGATGAGGCCGAGCGGGACGACGAGCCCGCCGGGCCGCGTGTACCCGTCCGCGTGCAGCCCGCGCTCCGGGCTCGGCGCCAGCGCCGGCAGCAGCTGGTCGAGCGGCGGCGCTTGGTCGAGCGGCGGCAGCCACACCTGGTGCGCCGGCACCCCCTGACCCTCCAGCCGGCTCACGATCACGTCCAGCACCGTGTCCGCCAGCGCGTCGTCCTCCCGCGGCGCCTGCGCCGCCAGGTACGCCGGGTCCGGGGCCGCGTACACCACCGGCACCGGGGCCGCCGTGAACAGCGCGGGCCGCCGCTCCACCGGGAACTGCCCCACCGACAGGTCCGGCCCGCCCGAACGGTAGGTGCCCGAGACGTAGGCCGCCTTGAAGCGGGTCATCTCGTCCGTACCGAACTTCAGATAGCCCGAACCGGGCACCGACGGCAGGTGGTAGGCGTCCGGCACACCGATCGCGGTCCGCGACTCCGCCGCCGAGAAGGTCCGCAGACCGATCCGGTACGACAGGTACGTGTCCAGCCCGCGGAGCTTGCCCTCCTCCAGGCGCTGCGAGGCCAGCAGCAGGTGCACACCCAGCGAACGGCCGATGCGGCCGATCTGGATGAACATGTCGATGAAGTCCGGCTTCGCCGTCAGCAGCTCGCTGAACTCGTCGATGACCAGCACCAGCGAAGCCAGCGGCTCCAGCGGGGCACCCGCCGCACGGGCCTTCTCGTAGTCGTGGATGTTCGCGTAGTTGCCCGCCGAACGCAGCAGCTCCTGACGGCGCTGCAGCTCACCGCGGATCGAGTCGCCCATGCGGTCCACGAGCGTGAGGTCGTCGGCCAGGTTGGTGATCACCGCCGCGACGTGCGGCATCTGCCCCATGCCCGTGAAGGTCGCACCGCCCTTGAAGTCGGCGAGCACGAAGTTCAGGGTCTCCGACGTGTGCGTGACCGCCAGACCCAGCACCAGCGTGCGCAGCAGCTCCGACTTGCCGGAACCGGTCGCACCCACGCACAGACCGTGCGGACCCATGCCCTCCTGGGCGGCCTCCTTCAGGTCCAGCATGACCGGGGCGCCGTCCTCACCGACACCGATCGGCACGCGCAGCCGCTCGCCGGCCGACCGCGGCCGCCAGGTCCGCGCGACGTCGACCGCGGCCGCGTCGCCCAGGTTCAGCAGGTCGGTGAAGTCCAGATTGGCCAGCAGCGGCTCGTCCTCGTCCCCGCCGCCCGTGCGCATCGGCGCCAGCTGCCGGGCCAGCGCCTCCGCCGCGGGCAGCGACAAAGCGTCCGGCGCGCCCTCGTACGCGACCCCCGTGCTCGACTCCAGGCGCAGCCGACCCGGCCGCACCACGACCGACAGCCCGCCGCGCGGGTCGTCCAGCTCGCCCGCGACCACCTCGACGATGGTGACGCCCTGCAGGCCCTCGGCCGCGGCGAACACCGAGTCCGGCGGCACCGTGCCCCCGTCCAGCACGACCACCAGGTGCGGCTGGTCCAGCACCGGGGACACCTCGCGGCTGAACCGCGGCCGGCCCTCCAACCGGGAGGCCAGCAGCCCCTCCAGCTCGACGAGGTCATCGCCGAACAGCCGCTTCGTACCGGCCCCGTCGACCTGACCGGGGACCTGCGTGTGCGGCAGCCACTTCGTCCAGTCCCACGAGGGCACCGCACCCGGCGCCGCCACCACGGCCACCATCAGGTCCTCGGGGGAGTGCAGCGTCGCCAGCTGCGCCACCATCGCCCGCGCGGTACTGCGCGCGGACTCCGGCTCGCCGGACACCGTCACGTGGTAGAAGGCGCGGATCGACAGCGCCATCGGCAGCCCGTCCAGCGAGGAGTGCACCTTCAGGAACCGCTGCATCGCGCCCGCGGTCAGCGGCTCCAACTCGTCCACCGGTGCGGTCTCCGGCGCCACCAGCGGGGTCGCCAGGCGCTGCGCGCCCAGTCCGAGCCGCGCCTGCCCGAAGTCCTGGTCGCCGACCCGCCGCTCCCACAGCCGGGAGCCCTCCGCCACCACCGACCACAACTGCTCGGGGGCCGGGTGCAGATACAGCTGCGCGTCGCGCTGCGCCCGCGCGGTCCGGCGTACCTGACGGCGCGTCTGCGCGAGATATTTGAGGTAGTCCCGGCGCACATCGGCCATTTGCCCCTGCGTACCGCGCCGGTGGCGCACCAACTGGGCGACCACCATGGCCACCGTCGACGCCAGCATCAGCACACCCATGATGCGCATGAAGGGGGCCGCGCCCGGCATGAAGAAGAAGACGACGGAAGAGCCCATGCCGAGCATCGGCAGGAGCTGCATCAGCATGCCCTCCTGCTGCCCGCGCGGAAGTTCGGGCGGAGCTTCCAGCCGCAGCTCCTCCGTCGGAACCTCGGGCGGCAGGGACCGCGGCGGGCGTTTGACGACGATCTGGCTCACCGGAGCATCAATCCCTCGAAAACGGACGGGACGTCGCAACCGGCGCCCCCAAGTCCCGGGCGCGAAGGGGGTCTCCCCCACGCGACGGTGATCCTACTTGCCGACAGTCGGTCATTAGCCCGGTAGGGTGGCGCGCGCAGCATGCGCATCCGCGAATCATCCGCCGGTGCGGGTACCAACCAGGGGGGTCACACAGGTGAGTACGGCCGGGACGACGGGTTTCTGCAGGGTCACCGTCGTGGCCCCCGACAGTCGCATCGACGTCGCCCTCCCCGAGGACATCGCCGTCGCCGACGTCTATCCCGAGCTGCTGCGCCTCACCGGCCAGACCCAGCCGGTGGGCGCCCCGACCGGCTTCCACCTCGTGCGCCGCTCCGGCACCGTCCTCGACGGCGCCCGGACCCTCGCCGGCCAGCAGGTCCTCGACGGCGAGGTACTGAGCCTGCGCCCCTTCGCCGAGTCCCTGCCGCCCGCCGTGTTCGACGACGTGTCCGACGCCGTCGCCGCCGCCGTCGTCCGCGACCGGCACCGCTGGAGCGACGACATGCTGCGCGGCGCTGGCCTGGCCGGCGCCGCCGTGCTGCTCGTCATGCTGGGCTTCGTCCTCTGGTACGCCGACCCGCTGCGCCACGACATGCACGGCCTGCCCGGGATCATCGCGGGCGCCGTCGGCATCCTGCTCACCGCCGTCGCCGGAGTGCGCGCCCGCGTCTACCGCGACCGCCTCTCCGCCGTCGCCCTCGGCCTCGGCGCCCTCCCGCACCTGATGATCGCCGGCTCCGGGATCATCGCCCCGGCCGTCGGCCAGGGACCCGGGCGCCTGCAGTTCCTGCTCGGCTGCGTCTGCGCCCTGATCGCCTCCGTCGCCCTGGTCGCGCTCACCCCCAGTGGGGACGCCCCCTTCGTCGCGGCCACCTTCGTCGCCGCCACCGGGACCATCGCCACCTTCGTGGCCATCGCCGCCGAGGCCTCCGCCACCTACACCGCCGCCGTCTGCGCCCCCGTCGCCATCGGCCTCGTCGCCTTCCTCCCCGGCCTCTCCGCCCGCTTCGCCCGCCTGCCCATCGGCTACGCCGCCCCGCAGAGCGCCACCGAGGATTACGAGACCCCGGACCGCTACGAGACCGAGCCGTACGGTGAGCAGCCCGGCTCCGACCCGCACGAGCCGGGCGCCGCCCCGCTCGACGCCGAGGCCATCGCCGCCCAGGCCCGCCGCGGCCACGAGATGCTGCTCGGCCTGGTCGGAGGCTGCGCCGCGGTCGCCGTCGGCGCCGCTGCCGTCCTCGGCTTCTCCGAGAACACCTGGGGCCGCCTGCTGGCGCTCGCCACCGGCCTCGCCATGCTGCTGCGCGCCCGCCTCTTCCGTTACACCTCCCAGGTGGTCTGCGCCCTGACCGCGGGCCTCGCCGCCATCGCCCTGCTGATCCTGGGCATGGCCCTGAACCCGCCGACCGACCTGCTCGAAGCCCTCCTGCGGGAGCACGACAGCAGCGGCCTGGACCTGCGTACGATCTGGCTGACCGCTGCCGTCGCCGCCGGCGCGGCCCTCCTCGCGGGAATTGCGCTTGTCATCCCCCGCAAGGGCCTGTCACCCTTCTGGGGGCGGCTGCTCGACCTCACCGAGGCCGCGGTCCTGCTCAGCCTCGTGCCGCTGACCTTGGCCGTGCTGGACGTGTACTCCCGCGCCAGGTCCCTGACCAGCTGAGACCTGGCGGAGCGGCAGCCTGGTACGCTATGTGACGGCCGTTTGTGTACGCGTCCCCCGGATTCCTCACCAAGGGGGTCTGTGGACTGCGCTCAGCGGACCCCGCCTCCCGAGTAACGGAAGCTCCCCAGAGACTCAGACCTGGGGCACTCGGTGGCAACGAAGACCTATTACGAGGAGTACGCGTGCCGCTCGACGCCGCTACGAAGAAGCAGATCATCACCGAGTTCGGTGCCAAGGAGGGCGACACCGGCTCCCCCGAGGTCCAGGTTGCGATGCTCTCCCGCCGCATCTCGGACCTGACCGAGCACCTCAAGACGCACAAGCACGACCACCACTCCCGTCGTGGTCTGCTGATCCTGGTCGGCCAGCGTCGCCGCCTGCTGCAGTACCTGGCCAAGAAGGACATCCAGCGCTTCCGTACGCTGGTCGAGCGCCTCGGCATCCGCCGCGGTGCGGCCGGCGCCAAGTAAAGCGCTGTGGAGGGAGCGGTTCCCACATCAGGGGGCCGCTCCCTTTGCTGTACGTGCGCACCGGACCGGACCCTTTGTAGTCTGGAACGGACGCACGTGCGCGTCTGAGGAAGACGCGCACAACTGAAGAGGAGGAGCGCCCTCCCACGCCGCCGGTCCTCGGTAGTGGCACCCGGAATGCCCCAGGGGGCAACGAACCGGATGCTTCGATCGAAGACCGGCCCGCACGCCAGGAGCGCTTCTCCGCAACCGTCCACCGCCACACGGGCGGCGGACGGAGACGACGAAAATGGAGAAAACGCTAGTGGAGAACGAGACCCACTACGCCGAGGCCGTCATTGACAACGGTTCCTTCGGTACCCGCACCATCCGCTTCGAGACGGGCCGTCTGGCCCGCCAGGCCGCCGGCTCCGCCGTTGCCTACCTGGACGACGACACGATGGTGCTGTCCGCCACCACCGCGTCGAAGAAGCCCAAGGACCAGCTCGACTTCTTCCCCCTGACGGTGGACGTCGAGGAGCGGCAGTACGCGGCCGGCAAGATCCCCGGCTCCTTCTTCCGCCGTGAGGGCCGGCCCTCCGAGGACGCGATCCTCACCTGCCGCCTGATCGACCGCCCGCTGCGCCCGTCCTTCAAGAAGGGACTGCGCAACGAGATCCAGGTCGTCGCCACCGTCATGGCGCTCAACCCGGACCACCTGTACGACGTCATCGCGATCAACGCCGCGTCCGCGTCCACCCAGCTGGCCGGCCTGCCCTTCTCCGGTCCGATCGGCGGCGTCCGCGTCGCGCTGATCCGCGGCCAGTGGGTGGCGTTCCCGACGCACACCGAGCTCGAGGACGCCGTCTTCGACATGGTCGTCGCGGGTCGCACCCTCGAGGACGGCGACGTCGCGATCATGATGGTCGAGGCCGAGGCCACCGAGAAGACCATCGCCCTCGTCAAGGGCGGCGCCGAGGCGCCGACCGAGGAGATCGTGGCCTCCGGCCTCGACGCCGCGAAGCCCTTCATCAAGGTCCTCTGCAAGGCCCAGGCGGACCTGGCGGCCAAGGCCGCGAAGCCCGAGGGCGAGTTCCCGGTCTTCCTGGACTACCAGGACGACGTGTACGAGGCCCTCGCGGCCGCCGTCAAGGGCGAGCTCTCCCAGGCGCTGACCATCGCGGGCAAGCAGGACCGCGAGGCCGAGCTGGACCGCGTCAAGGAGCTCGCCGCCGACAAGCTCCTCCCGGCCTTCGAAGGCCGCGAGAAGGAGATCTCGGCCGCGTACCGCAGCCTGACCAAGGCCCTGGTGCGCGAGCGCGTCATCAAGGACAAGGTCCGCATCGACGGCCGCGGGATCACGGACATCCGTACCCTCGCCGCCGAGGTCGAGGCCATCCCGCGCGTGCACGGCTCGGCGCTGTTCGAGCGTGGCGAGACCCAGATCCTGGGCGTCACCACCCTCAACATGCTCCGCATGGAGCAGCAGCTGGACACCCTCTCCCCGGTGACCCGCAAGCGCTACATGCACAACTACAACTTCCCGCCGTACTCCGTCGGTGAGACCGGCCGCGTCGGTTCGCCGAAGCGCCGCGAGATCGGCCACGGCGCGCTCGCCGAGCGCGCGATCGTGCCGGTCCTCCCGACCCGCGAGGAGTTCCCGTACGCGATCCGTCAGGTGTCCGAGGCCCTCGGCTCCAACGGTTCGACGTCCATGGGCTCGGTCTGCGCCTCCACCATGTCGCTGCTGAACGCCGGTGTGCCCCTCAAGGCCCCCGTCGCCGGTATCGCCATGGGCCTGATCTCCCAGGAGATCGACGGCAAGACGCACTACGTCGCCCTCACCGACATCCTCGGTGCGGAGGACGCCTTCGGCGACATGGACTTCAAGGTCGCCGGCACCAAGGAGTTCGTCACCGCGCTCCAGCTGGACACCAAGCTCGACGGCATCCCGGCCTCCGTCCTGGCCGCCGCCCTCAAGCAGGCCCGCGACGCCCGCCTCCACATCCTCGACGTGATGATGGAAGCGATCGACACGCCGGACGCCATGTCCCCGTTCGCCCCGCGGATCATCACCGTCAAGATCCCGGTGGACAAGATCGGTGAGGTCATCGGCCCCAAGGGCAAGATGATCAACCAGATCCAGGAGGACACCGGCGCCGAGATCACGATCGAGGACGACGGCACCATCTACATCGGTGCCTCCGACGGCCCGGCCGCCGAGGCCGCCCGCGCCACGATCAACTCGATCGCCAACCCGACCATGCCGGAGGTCGGCGAGCGCTACCTGGGTACGGTCGTCAAGACCACCACCTTCGGTGCCTTCGTCTCCCTCATGCCCGGCAAGGACGGCCTGCTGCACATCTCGCAGATCCGCAAGCTCGCCGGTGGCAAGCGCGTGGAGAACGTCGAGGACGTGCTCGCGGTCGGCACCAAGGTCCAGGTGGAGATCGCCGAGATCGACCAGCGCGGCAAGCTCTCCCTGATCCCCGTGATCGACGGCGAGGCCGCCGGTGACGACGCTGACAAGGACGACTCCGACAAGTGATGTCGCGTAGTTCCCGTGTGACGGCCCGCCCCTCTTCGGAGGGGCGGGCCGTCGCCCGTACCCAAACCCTCCTCAAGGGCAGCAACGGCATCGGCACCGTCCGGCGCACGGTCCTGCCCGGCGGACTGCGCATCGTCACCGAGACGCTGCCCTCCGTCCGCTCCGCCACCTTCGGCATCTGGGCGCACGTCGGCTCCCGTGACGAGACGCCCACGCTGAACGGCGCCACGCACTACCTGGAGCACCTCCTCTTCAAGGGCACCCACCAGCGCAGTGCCCTCGACATCTCCTCCGCGATCGACGCGGTCGGCGGCGAGATGAACGCCTTCACGGCGAAGGAGTACACCTGCTACTACGCCCGGGTGCTCGACACCGACCTGCCGCTGGCCATCGACGTGGTCTGCGACATGCTCACCGGCTCGCTGATCCGCGAGGAGGACGTCGACGCCGAGCGCGGCGTCATCCTCGAAGAGATCGCGATGACCGAGGACGACCCGGGCGACATGGTGCACGACCTGTTCGCGCAGACCATGTACGGGGACACCCCCCTGGGGCGTCCGGTCCTCGGCACCGTCGACACGATCAACGCGCTCGGCGCCGACCGGATCCGCCGCTTCTACAAGAAGCACTACGACCCGACGCACCTGGTCGTGGCCGCTGCCGGCAACGTCGACCACAACAAGGTCGTGCGCCAGGTCCGCGCCGCCTTCGACAAGGCCGGCGCGCTGACCCGCACCGACGCCGAGCCGATCGGCCCGCGCACCGGGACGAAGCGCATCCGCACCGCCGGCCGCGTCGACCTGGTGAACCGCAGGACCGAGCAGGCCCACGTGGTCCTCGGCATGCCCGGACTCGCCCGTACCGACGAGCGCCGCTGGGCGCTGGGCGTGCTGAACACCGCCCTCGGCGGCGGCATGTCCTCGCGCCTCTTCCAGGAGGTCCGGGAGAAGCGCGGCCTCGCCTACAGCGTGTACTCGTACACCTCCGGCTTCGCCGACACCGGCCTCTTCGGCGTGTACGCGGGCTGCCGCCCGAACCAGGTGCACGACGTGCTCCGGATCTGCCGCGCCGAGCTCGACAAGGTCGCGACGGAGGGCCTCGCGGACGACGAGATCAAGCGGGCCATCGGCCAGCTCTCCGGATCCACCGTCCTCGGCCTGGAGGACACCGGCGCGATCATGAACCGCATCGGCAAGAGCGAGCTGTGCTGGGGCGACCAGATGTCGGTCGACGACATGCTGGCCCGGATCGCCGCCGTGACCCCGGACGACGTCCGCTCGGTGGCACAGGATGTACTGGCCCAGCGGCCCTCGCTCGCGGTGATCGGCCCGCTGAAGGAGAAGCAGGCCGCCCGTCTCGACGAAGCGGTCGCCTAGTTCCGTACGTGAGTAAGGAAGCAACATGAGCAAGCTGCGCGTGGCAGTCCTCGGCGCCCAGGGTCGCATCGGCGCCGAGGCCGTCAAGGCGGTCGAGGCCGCCGAGGACATGGAACTGGTCGCGGCGCTCGGCCGCGGCGACAAGCTGGAGACGCTGGCCGAGGCCGGCGCCCAGGTCGCGGTCGAGCTGACCACCCCGGCATCGGTGATGGGGAACCTGGACTTCCTCATCCGTCACGGCATCCACGGAGTGGTCGGTACCACCGGCTGGACCGAGGACCGCCTCGCGCAGCTGGGCACCTGGCTCGACGGTTCGCCGGAGACCGGTGTGCTCATCGCCCCGAACTTCTCCATCGGCGCCGTCCTCACCATGAAGTTCGCCGCCCAGGCCGCCCGCTACTTCGAATCCGTCGAGGTCGTCGAGCTGCACCACCCCAACAAGGTGGACGCCCCCTCCGGCACGGCGACCCGTACGGCGCAGCTCATCGCGGCCGCCCGCGCCGAGGCCGGCCTCGGCGCCCAGCCCGACGCCACCGCCACCGCCCTCGACGGAGCGCGCGGCGCGGACGTCGACGGCGTCCCGGTGCACGCCGTCCGGCTGCGCGGCCTGCTGGCCCACCAGGAGGTGCTCCTCGGCGGCGAGGGCGAGACCCTGACCATCCGTCACGATTCCCTGCACCACAGCAGCTTCATGCCGGGCATCCTGCTCGGCGTGCGCCGAGTGGCGCAGACCCCGGGCCTCACCTTCGGCCTGGAACACTTCCTCGACCTGGGCTGACCGGACTGATTTCACGATGCGCGCGAAGATCACGTACTTCATCACGGCCGCCGTCCTGGTGGTCTACTTCGTCCTGGTCGGCAGCCGGGGCCTGATGCTCATCCAGCACGGCACCTGGCTCACCGTCACCTTCGGGGTGGCCGTGCTGATCCTGCCGGTCATCGGCGTCTGGTTCCTCTGGCAGAACACCCGCTTCGTCACGCGGGCCAACCACCTCGCGACCGAGCTGGAGGCCGAGGGCGGGCTGCCCGTGGACGAGCTGGAACGGGACGCGTACGGGCGGATCCTGCGGGACTCTGCCGACGAGGTCTTCGCGCGCCGCAAGGCCGAGACCGAGGACGCGCCGGGGGACTGGCGCAGCTGGTTCCGGCTCGCCGTCGCCTACCACGACGCCCGGGACACCCCGCGGGCGCGCAAGGCGATGCAGCGGGCGATCGCCCTGCACGACAAGAAGCCCGTACAGGTCTGACCCTGTACGGGCTTCCGGGGGCGGTTCGGGCCGGTCAGGCGGCCACGGGCCGGTACTCGTCGGCCCAGGCGCCCACCGTGTCGGCGGCCCGGTCGAAGGCTTCGGTCCGCGACAGGAAGTCGGCGTTGTGGTCCGTCAGCAGCACCGGCGCCTCCGCGCCGCCCTGCGCGCCCATCGTCAGGGCCTGACCCTGTACGGTCCTCGGCAGCCCGAGCCAGCGCACCGGCTGCTGCACCGTACGGAGCTCGCCGATCTCGCTCCACGCGGTGGTGCGGGTCACGAAGAACCCCACCCGGCGCAGCCCCGCGGGGCTCACCCATACGCCGATGCGCAGGGTCTGCACCGCCGACCCGACGACCGCGAGGGCGGCGACCAGGCAGACGAGGGCTCCGCCCGAGCCGCCCGCGAAGGCGACGATCATCGTGGCGAGCAGCATGAAGGCCGACAGCAGGAGCAGCAGCGCGCCGATGCCCACGCGCCAGGGGCCGGGGCGGTAGGGCCGGCGCCAGCGGTCCTGGTCGGCATGGGCCAGGATCTCGTCGCCGTCGTCATCCACATCGGACACGCCGTCGGCCGTCAAGAAGGGCAGGGGCACGACTGGACCTCACTCACATGCATGTTCGGTTGGGCTATGCCCGTGAGGCTACCGCCCCTGGGACGCCTCCGACTGCTGCGACTTCTCCGGCGCCTTGCTCGGCTGCAGTGCGGGCATGCCGAGGAGCAGTGAGCCGGCGAGCCCCGCAACCACGGTCAGTCCGACCAGGGTACGGGCGATCAACTGGGTCCGGCCCAGGCGCTCGCGCGGCGGTGGAGTGACGTTGCTTCGGAACCGGTCGGCCTCGGAGACGAAGGCGAACGGGACGGGTTCGCGCCGGAGGAACATCAGGGTGAATCTCCTCGGGGTGGAGGGCGTGCGTTCTCTTGGGTAAGACGTACGGGCCCGTCAATCGGTGCCGGATTTCGGGACATTAGGCAAAATTCATGGCTGTGCGTCAGCTGTGCGACGCCCCGCGCGGACCCTGCGGGCCGCGTGCGCCGGCGCCGGCCGTGCGAGGGGCGCCGTAGAGTGGGCGCGCCCCAGGACGCACGTTTGGAAGGACCCCCGGTGAGCGAAACCGCCGCTTCAGATCTGAAACCCAGCTTCCGCAGTGACGTGACGGTGGAGCTGGTGAAGCACTCCGCCGCCGACTCAGACGTACTGTGGGCCGCTCGCGTTTCCACGGCCGGCGAGCAGTCGCTGGAGGAGCTGCAGAAGGACCCGGAGCGCTCCAAGGGCCTCATCAACTACCTGATGCGCGACCGCCACGGCAGCCCGTTCGAGCACAACTCGATGACCTTCTTCATCAGCGCCCCGATCTTCGTCTTCCGCGAGTTCATGCGCCACCGCGTGGGCTGGTCCTACAACGAGGAGTCGGGCCGCTACAGGGAGCTCGAACCGGTCTTCTACGTCCCGGACGCCGAGCGCAAGCTGGTCCAGGAGGGCCGCCCGGGCAAGTACGTCTTCGTCGAGGGAACCCGGGCGCAGCAGGAGCTGACCGGCCGCGTCATGGAGGACGCCTACGTGCAGGCCTACGAGGCCTACCGCGAGATGCTCGCCGCGGGCGTGGCCCGCGAGGTTGCCCGTTCGGTCCTGCCGGTCGGTCTTTTCTCCTCGATGTACGCCACCTGCAACGCGCGCTCGCTGATGCACTTCCTCGGTCTGCGCACGCAGCACGAGCTCGCGGCCGTCCCGTCCTTCCCGCAGCGGGAGATCGAGATGGTCGGCGAGAAGATGGAGCAGCACTGGGCGAAGCTCATGCCGCTGACGTACGCCGCCTACAACGGCAACGGTCGCGTTGCCCCGTAAGGGCCGGTACACCCGCGGCGTACAGATGTACGGCGTCAAGTCCTAAGTGTCCGTATTGCGACGTTTCGTGAACTTCATCTAGGCTGATCAAACGGACCCGGCACTGCTTGAACCCCCGAGCAGGCAGTGCCGGCGTCCAACACCCCGTTGACGTCCCCCGAGGGGACACCGCGAGCATGGCAGCGAGTAGCGTGTTACCCATGGCTCCGATCTCGACTCCGCAGACCCCCTTCGGGCGGGTCCTCACCGCCATGATCACGCCGTTTACGGCGGATGGCGTACTCGACCTCGACGGCGCGCAGCGGCTCGCCGTCCACCTGGTGGACGCAGGCAACGACGGCCTCATCATCAACGGCACCACCGGTGAGTCGCCGACCACCACCGACGCGGAGAAAAACGACCTCGTACGAGCCGTACTCGAAGCCGTCGGAGACCGCGCCCACGTGGTCGCCGGCATCGGTACCAACGACACCCGCCACACCCTCGAGCTGGCCCGCCAGGCCGAGCGCACCGGCGCACACGGCCTGCTCGCCGTCACCCCGTACTACAGCAAGCCGCCGCAGGAAGGCCTCTTCCGGCACTTCACGGCGATCGCCGACGCCACCGAGCTGCCGGTCATGCTCTACGACATCCCCGGCCGCAGCGGTGTCCCGATCGACACCGAAACCCTGGTCCGGCTGGCCGAGCACCCCCGTATCGTTGCCAACAAGGACGCCAAGGGCGACCTCGGCCGTGCAAGCTGGGCCATCGCGCAGAGCGGCCTGGCCTGGTACTCGGGCGACGACATGCTGAACCTGCCGCTCCTGTCGGTCGGCGCGGTCGGGTTCGTCTCCGTGGTCAGCCACGTGGTCACCCCCGAGCTGCGCGCCATGCTGGAGGCCCACCTGGGCGGAGACGTCCAGAAGGCGACCGAGATCCACCAGAAGCTGCTCCCGATCTTCACCGGCATGTTCCGTACCCAGGGTGTGATGACCACCAAGGGCGCGCTGAACCTGCAGGGCCTGCCCGCGGGCCCGCTGCGGCTCCCGCTGATCGAGCTGACCGCCGAAGAGACGGCCCAGCTCAAGATCGATCTTGCCGCCGGCGGGGTACAGCTCTGACAACAGACTTCACAACCGAATAAGCGCGAACAAACACATACCGAACAGACAACAGCAAGTGCACGAATGACATGCGCGCCACGTGCCTTCCGGGGTACGTGGCGTGCGTGGTGAGGAGACACTTTTGAGCCATCCGCATCCGGAACTCGGTCCGCCGCCGAAGCTGCCCAAGGGCGGCCTCAGGGTCACCCCCCTGGGTGGTCTCGGCGAGATCGGCCGCAACATGACCGTCTTCGAGTACGACGGCCGCCTGCTGATCGTCGACTGCGGCGTCCTCTTCCCCGAGGAGGAGCAGCCGGGCATCGACCTGATCCTGCCGGACTTCACCTCCATCCGGGACCGCCTCGACGACATCGACGGCATCGTCCTGACGCACGGTCACGAGGACCACATCGGCGCCGTCCCCTACCTCCTCCGGGAGAAGGCGGACATCCCGCTGATCGGCTCCAAGCTGACGCTGGCCCTCATCGAGGCGAAGCTCCAGGAGCACCGCATCCGCCCCTACACCCTCGAGGTGAAGGAAGGCGAGCGCGAGGCCCTCGGCCCGTTCGACTGCGAGTTCATCGCGGTCAACCACTCCATCCCGGACGCCCTGGCCGTGGCCATCCGTACCGGTGCCGGCATGGTCGTCGCCACCGGCGACTTCAAGATGGACCAGCTCCCGCTGGACAAGCGCCTCACCGACCTGCACGCCTTCGCGCGTCTGAGCGAAGAGGGCATCGACCTTCTCCTCTCCGACTCCACGAACGCCGAGGTCCCGGGCTTCGTCCCGCCCGAGCGCGACATCTCCAACGCCATCCGCGGGGTCTTCGCGGGTGCCCAGAAGCGGATCATCGTGGCGTCCTTCGCCAGCCACGTGCACCGCATCCAGCAGATCCTCGACGCCGCCCACGA
>NZ_JAPEOS010000002.1:1485000-2587499 GCF_026340975.1 Streptomyces sp. NBC_01214
GCCCGGGCGGTGGTAGTCCCGGGGTAAGGGTGTAGGCCGAGGGGTAGGCAAATCCGTCCCTCATTAAGGCTGAGACCTGATGCCGAGCCGATTGTGGTGAAGTGGATGATCCTATGCTGTCGAGAAAAGCCTCTAGCGAGTTTCATGGCGGCCCGTACCCTAAACCGACTCAGGTGGTCAGGTAGAGAATACCGAGGCGTTCGGGTGAACTATGGTTAAGGAACTCGGCAAAATGCCCCCGTAACTTCGGGAGAAGGGGGGCCATCACTGGTGATAGCACTTGCTGCTTGAGCTGGGGGTGGCCGCAGAGACCAGCGAGAAGCGACTGTTTACTAAAAACACAGGTCCGTGCGAAGCCGTAAGGCGATGTATACGGACTGACGCCTGCCCGGTGCTGGAACGTTAAGGGGACCGGTTAGTGACCTTTCGGGGTTGCGAAGCTGAGAACTTAAGCGCCAGTAAACGGCGGTGGTAACTATAACCATCCTAAGGTAGCGAAATTCCTTGTCGGGTAAGTTCCGACCTGCACGAATGGCGTAACGACTTCTCGACTGTCTCAACCATAGGCCCGGTGAAATTGCACTACGAGTAAAGATGCTCGTTTCGCGCAGCAGGACGGAAAGACCCCGGGACCTTTACTACAGTTTGATATTGGTGTTCGGTTCGGCTTGTGTAGGATAGGTGGGAGACTTTGAAGCAGCCACGCCAGTGGTTGTGGAGTCGCCGTTGAAATACCACTCTGGTCGTGCTGGATGTCTAACCTCGGTCCGTGATCCGGATCAGGGACAGTGTCTGATGGGTAGTTTAACTGGGGCGGTTGCCTCCCAAAGGGTAACGGAGGCGCCCAAAGGTTCCCTCAGCCTGGTTGGCAATCAGGTGTTGAGTGTAAGTGCACAAGGGAGCTTGACTGTGAGACCGACGGGTCGAGCAGGGACGAAAGTCGGGACTAGTGATCCGGCGGTGGCTTGTGGAAGCGCCGTCGCTCAACGGATAAAAGGTACCCCGGGGATAACAGGCTGATCTTCCCCAAGAGTCCATATCGACGGGATGGTTTGGCACCTCGATGTCGGCTCGTCGCATCCTGGGGCTGGAGTCGGTCCCAAGGGTTGGGCTGTTCGCCCATTAAAGCGGTACGCGAGCTGGGTTTAGAACGTCGTGAGACAGTTCGGTCCCTATCCGCTGTGCGCGTAGGAATATTGAGAAGGGCTGTCCCTAGTACGAGAGGACCGGGACGGACGAACCTCTGGTGTGCCAGTTGTCCTGCCAAGGGCATGGCTGGTTGGCTACGTTCGGGAGGGATAACCGCTGAAAGCATCTAAGCGGGAAGCCTGCTTCAAGATGAGTATTCCCACCTCCTTGAGAGGGTAAGGCTCCCAGTAGACGACTGGGTTGATAGGCCAGATGTGGAAGCCCGGTAACGGGTGAAGCTGACTGGTACTAATAGGCCGAGGGCTTGTCCTCAGTTGCTCGCGTCCACTGTGTTAGTTCTGAAATAACGAACAGCTGTGTCCATGCCAGCGTTCAAATTTCATAGTGTTTCGGTGGTCATAGCGTTAGGGAAACGCCCGGTTACATTCCGAACCCGGAAGCTAAGCCTTTCAGCGCCGATGGTACTGCAGGGGGGACCCTGTGGGAGAGTAGGACGCCGCCGAACAACCCGCCCTTTTAGCTCAGTCGGTAGAGCGTCTCCATGGTAAGGAGAAGGTCAACGGTTCGATTCCGTTAAAGGGCTCCAATGAAGAAGGCCCCCGCCAATTGGCGGGGGCCTTTTTTGTTTTCCGGCACGGACGGGCTCGTGCCGGACGACCGGCGCAGGCCTCCGAGGACCGGAGGGGCGGGCCGTAGCCGAGCTGCCTACCATGGATGTGAAGGGTAGATAAGGTACGTCCGGCGGCTTCGAGGTGCCCCCACGGGCCGCTCGGCTGGCCCAGGAGGCGTGATGACCGTACCCCCCGACGCAGCGGCACCTCAGCACACGCAGGGCGACCCCGAGGACGTCCTCAAGCACCTAGGCAGCACCTGGCACTGGGCACTCGGTTTTGCCCTCGCGACCCTGATCCCCGGCATCCTGGTGCTCGTCTGGCCCGACGAGACGCTGCACGTCCTGGCCGTCATCATCGGTCTGCAGTTCCTGGTGGCGGGCGCCTTCCGGTTCGTCACCGCCTTTTCGCACAGCCGCGAGGGCGGCAGCAGGCTGGCGGGTGTCCTGATCGCCATGCTCGCGTTCCTGGCGGGCGTCCTGGTACTGCGCCATCCGATGCAGACGATCGGCGCGCTGAGCTTGATCATCGGCGTGTTTTGGTTGCTGTCCGGAGTGCTCGCGGCGTTCACCGCGATCGCCGACCACACGCTCGTCCACCGGGGCCTGCAGTTCGGCCTGGGTGCTCTCGGCGCCGTCGCCGGAATCGTCGTGCTCTGCTTCCCGGTGGACTCCGCCGTGGCCCTGACACGGCTACTGGGACTCTGGCTCGTCCTGCTGGGCGTGTTCGAGCTGGTGATGGCCTTCGCACTGCGTTCGGCCACCCGCCAGGTCACGTCGGCCCGTCCGGGGTGAAGACCGGCCGGCGCCGGACTCGTACCTCCGTGAACTGAACTGAACTGAACTGAACTGCCTGAAATGAAATGAGCCTGGGCTCGGCGTGCGCCGGGCCCAGGCTCGTGCGGAGACGGGCGCCGGCTATTCGCCCATGCGCTGTTCCGGGACGCGGAAGGCCAGGATCGCCATGTCGTCCGACGCGGGTTCTGCGGCGAAGCGTTCCACCGCGCGCAGGACGCGCGAGGCGACCGCGCCCGCAGTGAGGCCCGTACACGTGGTGAGGACCTCGGCGAGGCCGTCGTCGCCCAGCATGCGGGTGCCCTCGCGGCGTTCGGTCACGCCGTCGGTGACGCACAGCAGCACATCGCCGGGGTCGAGGGTGAGGGTCTGTTCGTAGAGGTCCAGGTCGTCGATCACGCCCAGCAGCGGCTGCGGGTCCGCGGCCGCGTCGACCTGGCCGTTCGGGCGCAGGCGCAGCGGCAGCGGGTGGCCCGCGCAGACGACCTTCATCAGGGCGCCGCCGTCGGGCTGGGGGTGGAGCTCGCCGTAGAGGAGGGTGAGGAAGCGGCTGCGGGCGCCCTCGTCGAGGATGGCCGCGTTGAGGCGTTCGAGGACGGCCGGGCCGCCGAGGCCCTCGCGGGCCAGCAGGCGCAGCGCGTGCCGGGCGAGGCCCGTGACGGCGGCGGCCTCCGGGCCCGTACCGCAGACGTCGCCGATGGCGAAGCCGTACGCGCCGTCGCGGATCGGGAAGACGTCGTAGAAGTCGCCGCCGACCTCGTTGCCCTCGCCGGCAGCGCGGTAGATCACCTCGACCTCCATGCCGGGGATCGCGGGGGAGCCGGGCGGCAACAGGCTGCGCTGGAGGGAGCGGCTGATCGCGGTGCGCTCCGAGTACAGGCGGGCGTTGTCGAGGGCCAGGGCGGCGCGGCGGGAGAGGTCCTCGGCGAGTTCGAGGATCTCCTGGCGGAAGTGTTCTTCGCGCGGCTTGCCGAGGGTCAGCATGCCGATCACGCGGTTGCGGGCGAGGAGGGGCAGGACCACCGTCTCGCCGCCGACCGAGGCGGTCGCCTCCGGCCACGGGCGGGCGCCGGCCTCGCGGACCGGTTCGGGCGGGCTCAGCTGGGAGAGCAGGTCCTTGAGGCCGTCGATGCGTTCCTCGTCCTCGTGGAGGACGTAGGAGAGGTACGGGTCGGAGGACTGGTCGGCGATGGTGTAGACGGCGCACCAGGTGGCCAGGGTCGGGACGGTCATCTGGGCCATGAGGGCCAGGGTCTGGTCCCGGTCGAGGGTGCCGGCCAGCAGGTCCGAGGCCTCGACGAGGAAGGAGAGGGAACCGCGGCGCAGGCGCTCCAGTTCGCCGAGTCGGGCGGATTCGACGGCGAGGGCGATGCGGTCGGCGGCGAACTGGAGGTGCAGGGCCTCTTCGTTGGAGTAGCGGCCGGGGGTCTCGGCGGCGACGCCGAGGGAGCCGGTGAGGCGGCCTTCCACCTTCAGGGGGACGGTGACGGCGGAGCGCATGCCGGTGGCCTCCAGGAGCGGCACGGCTCCGGGGGACGCGATGAGGTCGTCGTGGACGGCGGGCATGCGGGCGGAGCCGTAGCGGTTGGTGCCGGCCTCGACCGGGACGCGGGCGAAGCGCTGCCGGGTGGAGGGCAGGCCGGTGGTGGCGCGGACCTCCAGCTCGGTCTCGTCGTCGGTGGCGAGCAGCAGGAAGGCGGAGTCGGCGTCGAGGAGGTCCCGGGCGCGCTCCACGGTGCGCTGGAGGAGCCCGTCGAGGTCGTCGGGGGCGGGGGAGCCGATGAAGACCTCGAAGGGGTCCGTGGGGCGGGGCTCGCTGAAGTGGCCGCCGTCGGAGGTGGGTACCCGTACGGGGGTCTGGAGCAGGGCGCGCTCGTCGTCGTGGACGAGGAGGCAGACGATGGACGGTTCGCCGTGGGCGTCGCGGACCCGCAGGTGCGAGGCGAAGACGGGGATGACGCGGCCGTCGGCGCCGCGGACGCCGTAGCTGCCCTCCCAGCGGGACAGGCGCAGGGCCTCGGCGATGCCGGTTCCGGTGCCGGGGGTCTGGGGCCAGGCGGCGAGCTCGGCGAGCGGGCGGCCGAGCGCCTTCTCGGCGGGGTGGCCGAAAATGTGCTCGGCGTCCTCGTTCCAGGCGGAGATGGCGTCGTCCGAGTCGATCTGGACCACGGCGACGCGGACCCGGCTGTCGGCCAGCGGGAGCAGCTGGTCGGGGACGACGGGGCCCGCGGAGCGGGTACCGACCGGCCGGTCTGGCAGATCGAGGCGGAACCACACGTGCTTGTGGGTGGCGGTGTACTCGACGCCCCAGCGGGTGGCGAGGGCGGCGCACAGCATCAGGCCGCGGCCGTTCTCGCGGTCGGGGTCGGCGTAGGGGCGCTCACCGGGGTGCTGGAGCGGGAGCTCGCGCTCCGGGTACCGGTCGGCGACCTCGACCCGTACGCCGCCGTCGGCGCGCAGGCACAGGACTTCGGCCCGGGTGCCGGCGTGGACCACGGCATTGGTGACGAGCTCGCTGGTGAGGACCACCGCGTCGTCGACGATGTCCGCGAAGCCCCAGCCGTGCAGGGTGTCGCGGACGAACCCGCGGGCGGCGGCGACCGAGCGCCCGAGGGGATCGAAGCTGGCAGCCGCCCGTGCCGTGATCACGAATCTCCTTCGACGCGGTTGGACATCGGGTGCCAGGTTACTTACCTTCACGGTCGGCATGGTGCCGTCGTCGGGGATTCCACCCGCAGGGTACGGCGGGTGTGCGATGGTGCCGAAGTGTTATGGCCGGGTTCGGCCAGGGTGAAACACTGGGCGGGCGTGCAAGGCCGGCTCGTGACGAGTCAGGCGTCCGGTGGAAAAGTGGTCGACCCTTTCGGGAGGGACACGGTGGAGTCTGGCGCAGCGGTACGGCGTACGGGAACGAGGCCGAAGGGCGGACGTTCCCGGCGCAGTGGCACGACGGAGGTCGATACCGCCGCTCTCAACCGGCTGCTCACGGCCCTGGTGTCGATGCGGGACGGGAATTTCCGCAAGCGGTTGACGGTGTCCGGCGAGGGCGTGATGGCGGAGATCGCCGCCGTCTACAACGAGGTCGCCGACCGCAATCTCCACCTGACCGGGGAGCTGTCCCGGGTGCGGCGGATGGTGGGCCGCGAGGGCAAGCTGAGCGAACGGCTGGAAACGGGTGCCTGTGAGGGCTCCTGGGCGGCCGCGATCGATGCCTCGAACCAGTTGGTGGACGATCTGGCCCGGCCGGTGTCCGAGGTGGGCCGGGTGCTGTCGGCGGTGGCCGAGGGCGATCTGGACCAGCGGATGGACTTGCGGACGCAGGCGGCCGAGGGGGCCGGGCATCCGCTGCGCGGGGAGTTCCTGAAGGTCGGGCGCACCGTCAACAACCTGGTCGACCAGCTGTCGGCGTTCACCGACGAGGTGACGCGCGTGGCGCTGGAGGTGGGCACCGAGGGCAAGCTCGGTGGTCAGGCCCAGGTGCGCGGGATGTCGGGTTCCTGGAAGGATCTGACCGACTCCGTCAACACGATGGCGTACCGGCTCACCGCTCAGGTGCGTGACATCGCTCTCGTCACGACGGCGGTCGCCAAGGGCGATCTGTCGCGCAAGGTCACGGTGCACGTGGCCGGTGAGATGCTCCAGCTGAAGAACACCGTGAACACGATGGTGGACCAGCTGTCGTCCTTCTCCTCCGAGGTGACCCGCGTCGCCCGCGAGGTGGGTACGGAGGGCGAGCTGGGCGGCCAGGCGAAGGTGCCCGGGGTCGCGGGCGTGTGGAAGGACCTGACCGACTCGGTCAACACCATGGCCGGGAACCTGACGGCCCAGGTGCGCGGGATCGCGCAGGTGACCACGGCGGTCGCGAACGGCGACCTGTCGCAGAAGGTACGGGTCAGCGCGCGCGGCGAGGTGGCGCAGCTGGCCGAAACGATCAATCAGATGACCGAGACGCTGCGGACCTTCGCGGACGAGGTCACGCGTGTGGCCAGCGAGGTCGGGGCCAAGGGTCTGCTCGGCGGTCAGGCGCAGGTGCCGGGTGCGGCGGGTACGTGGAAGGACCTCACCGACTCGGTGAACACGGTCTTCCGCAACCTCACCACCCAGGTGCGGGACATCGCGCAGGTGACGACGGCGGTGGCCAACGGTGACCTGTCGCAGAAGGTCACGGTCGACGTGGCCGGCGAGATGCTGGAGCTGAAGAACACCGTCAACACGATGGTGGACCAGCTGTCTTCCTTCGGCGCGGAAGTGACGCGTGTGGCCCGTGAGGTCGGCGTCGAGGGTGAGCTGGGCGGTCAGGCGCAGGTGCCGGGTGCGGCGGGTACGTGGAAGGACCTCACCGACTCGGTGAACACCGCCTTCCGCAACCTCACCGGGCAGGTGCGCAACATCGCGCAGGTGACGACGGCGGTGGCCAACGGCGACCTGTCGCAGAAGGTCACCGTGGACGTCTCCGGTGAGATGCTCCAGCTGAAGAACACCGTGAACACGATGGTGGACCAGTTGTCCTCCTTCGCCGACCAGGTCACGCGGATGGCGAGGGACGTGGGTACGGAGGGCCGCCTCGGCGGTCAGGCCCGGGTCGAGGGGGTGTCCGGCACCTGGAAGGAGCTCACCGACTCCGTCAACTTCATGGCCGGGAACCTGACCTCGCAGGTGCGCCAGATCGCCCAGGTGACGACGGCGGTGGCCCGCGGTGACCTGTCGCAGAAGATCGACGTGGACGCCCGGGGCGAGATCCTGGAGCTGAAGAACACCATCAACACGATGGTCGACCAGCTCTCGGCCTTCGCCGAGCAGGTGACCCGGGTGGCCCGCGACGTGGGTACCGAGGGCCGCCTGGGCGGCCAGGCGCAGGTGCCGGGGGTGGCCGGCGTATGGCGTGACCTCACGGACTCCGTGAACGGCATGGCCGGGAACCTGACCTCGCAGGTGCGCAACATCGCCCAAGTCGCGACGGCGGTGGCCCGCGGTGACCTGTCGCAGAAGATCGACGTGGACGCCCGGGGCGAGATCCTGGAGCTGAAGAACACCCTCAACACGATGGTCGACCAGCTCTCGAACTTCGCGGAGCAGGTGACGCGGGTGGCGCGGGAGGTGGGCACCGAGGGCATCCTCGGCGGCCAGGCGGAGGTGAAGGGGGTCTCCGGCACGTGGAAGGACCTCACCCAGTCCGTCAACTTCATGGCGAACAACCTGACGTCCCAGGTGCGCAACATCGCCGAGGTGACCACGGCCGTGGCCATGGGCGACCTCTCCAAGAAGATCACCGTCGATGCCAAGGGCGAGATCCTCGAACTGGTCACCACCGTGAACACGATGGTGGACCAGCTGTCGTCCTTCGCGGAGCAGGTGACGCGGGTGGCGCGCGAGGTGGGCTCCGAGGGCATCCTCGGCGGCCAGGCCCGGGTGCGCGGGGTGACGGGCATCTGGAAGGACCTGACCGACAACGTCAACCTGATGGCCAACAACCTGACCTCCCAGGTGCGCAACATCTCGCAGGTCTCGGCGGCGGTGGCCAACGGCGATCTGACGAAGAAGGTCACGGTCGAGGCGCGCGGCGAGGTCGCGCAGCTCGCCGACACCGTGAACACGATGGTGAAGACCCTGTCCTCGTTCGCGGACGAGGTGACCCGGGTGGCCCGCGAGGTGGGTACGGAGGGCCGCCTGGGCGGCCAGGCGCACGTGCCGGGCGTCTCGGGGACGTGGAAGGACCTCACCGACTCGGTGAACTTCATGGCCTCCAACCTCACCGGTCAGGTGCGGCAGATCGCCATGGTCACGACCGCCATCGCCAAGGGCGACATGACCAAGAAGATCGACATCGATGCCCGCGGTGAGATCCTCGAGCTCAAGACCACGATCAACACCATGGTGGACCAGCTGTCCTCCTTCGCCGACCAGGTGACGCGGGTGGCCCGTGAGGTGGGTACCGAGGGAATCCTGGGAGGTCAGGCCCGGGTCCGGGACGTCGACGGCACCTGGCGGGACCTGACCGAGTCCGTGAACGAGATGGCCGGGAACCTCACCCGGCAGGTGCGCGCGATCGCGGCCGTGGCCACCGCGGTGACCCGCGGCGATCTCAACCTGAAGATCGACGTGGACGCGGCGGGCGAGATCCAGGTCCTCCAGGACAACATCAACACGATGATCGCGAACCTGCGCGACACCACCTTGGCCAACAAGGAGCAGGACTGGCTCAAGGGCAACCTCGCCCGCATCTCCGCACTGATGCAGGGCCGCCGGGAGCTCGACGACGTCGCCTCGCTGATCATGAGCGAGCTGACCCCGGTGGTCTCCGCGCAGCACGGTGCCTTCTTCTTGGCGCTGCCGGCCGGCGGCACCACCGAGATCGGGACGGACGGGGGCACGGACGGTTCGTACGAGCTGCGGATGCGCGGGAGTTACGCGTACGCGGGCGGGCAGATGCCCATGTCGTTCCGGCCGGGGGAGGGGCTGATCGGGGCGGTCGCCGAAGAGAAGCGGATGATTCTCGTCGAGAACACCCCGCCGGGCTACCTGAAGATCTCCTCGGGCCTGGGCGAGGCGCCGCCGGCGCACGTGATCGTGCTGCCGGTGCTCTTCGAGGGGAAGGTGCTCGGCGTCATCGAGCTGGCCTCCTTCACGCCCTTCACGCAGATCCAGAAGGACTTTCTCAGCCAGATCGCCGAAATGATCGGTACGAGCGTCAACACCATCAGCGTCAACTCCAAGACGGAGATGCTGCTGAAGCAGTCGCAGGAGATGACCGAGCAGCTGCGCGAGCGCTCCGACGAGCTGGAGAACCGGCAGAAGGCCCTGCAGGCCGCCAACGCGGAGCTGGAGGAGAAGGCCGAGCTGCTGGCCCAGCAGAACCGGGACATCGAGGTGAAGAACACCGAGATCGAGGAGGCCCGGCAGGTCCTGGAGGAGCGTGCCGAGCAGCTCGCGGTCTCGATGCGCTACAAGTCCGAGTTCCTGGCGAACATGTCGCACGAGCTGCGGACCCCGCTCAACTCGCTGCTGATCCTGGCCAAGCTGCTCGCCGACAACGCGGAGGGGAACCTCTCGCCGAAGCAGGTGGAGTTCGCCGAGACCATCCACGGCGCGGGTTCGGACCTGTTGCAGCTGATCAACGACATCCTCGACCTGTCGAAGGTCGAGGCCGGGAAGATGGACGTCTCGCCGACCCGGATCGCGCTGGTCCAGCTCGTGGACTACGTCGAGGCGACCTTCCGGCCGCTGACGGCGGAGAAGGGCCTGGACTTCTCGGTACGGGTCTCCCCGGAGCTGCCCGCCACGCTGCACACCGATGAGCAGCGGCTGCTCCAGGTGCTGCGCAACCTGCTGTCCAACGCCGTGAAGTTCACCGACACGGGGGCGGTGGAGCTGGTGATCCGGCCGGCCGGCGCCGATGTGCCCGCCGCGATCCGCGAGCAGCTGCTGGAGGCCGGTTCGCTGCGGGAGGCGGACGCGGACCTGATCGCCTTCTCGGTCACGGACACCGGGATCGGGATCGCCGCGAGCAAGATGCTCGTGATCTTCGAGGCGTTCAAGCAGGCGGACGGGACGACCAGCCGCAAGTACGGCGGCACCGGGCTGGGGCTGTCCATCAGCCGGGAGATCGCCCGGCTGCTGGGCGGGGAGATCCACGCGGCCAGCGAGCCCGGCCGCGGGTCCACCTTCACGCTGTACCTGCCGCTGCACCCGAGCGAGCTGCCTCCGCAGGGGTACGCGCCGCCGACCCCCGGCGGCGCCCGCGGCGAGCTGTACCGCAGGTCGCTGGACGGGGGCCGACCGGTGCTGCCGGGCACCCAGGCCGGGCCTTCGGCCATGCCGTCGGTGCAGGCGCAGCCGGTGCGGCCGGCGCTGTCGGCGGCCGAGCCGGCCGGGCAGGGGCAGGGCGGCGGGGCCGCGCTGTTCCGGCGGCGGCGCAAGGCGGCGAGCGATCTGGAGCCGCGCACGGCGGTGCCGGGCCAGCCGAACGTGGTGGGGGCCGAGGACGGCTGGGGCAGCGTGGAGGAGGACCTTCCGGTGACGCCCCGGACGTACGACTTCCACGGCGAGAAGGTGCTCATCGTCGACGACGACGTGCGCAACGTCTTCGCGCTGACCAGCGTGCTGGAGCAGCACGGACTGGCGGTGCTGTACGCGGAGAACGGGCGGGAGGGCATCGAAGTCCTGGAGCAGCACGACGACGTGACGGTCGTACTGATGGACATCATGATGCCCGAGATGGACGGGTACGCAACGACCTCGGCGATCCGGCGGATGCCGCAGTTCGCCGGGCTGCCGATCATCGCGCTGACGGCGAAGGCGATGAAGGGGGACCGGGAGAAGGCGATCGATTCCGGTGCTTCCGACTACGTCACCAAGCCGGTCGATCCCGACTACCTGCTGTCGGTGATGGAGCAGTGGATGCGCGGCAAGTGATCGCCGGGAGAGCGGATGGGCACCCATCGACGACCCACCGTGCCCGAGACGGTGTGGGAGGGCGGTGAACGGGGAACCATCTGCTCTCCCACCGCGTTTCCGCTTCGTGCACAGTGACATCTTGGTGACAGGGTGTGGCGATCTCAGGACTGGGGCTACGATGACCGGCACAAGGACGGACGGCGCAAGGATGCCGTCCTCTGGGGCGGGGTCCGGCGCACAGGCCGGAGCCCGGAGCCGGGGAGGCCCCATGCCGGGGCGAGGAGGACAGGGCATGGTGCAGAAGGCCAAGATCCTCCTGGTCGATGACCGGCCGGAGAATCTGCTGGCGCTGGAGGCCATCCTCTCCGCGCTCGATCAGACACTGGTCCGGGCGTCGTCGGGGGAGGAAGCGCTCAAAGCGCTGCTGACGGACGATTTCGCGGTCATCCTGCTGGATGTCCAGATGCCGGGCATGGACGGATTCGAAACGGCCGCGCACATCAAGCGGCGGGAACGGACCCGGGACATCCCGATCATCTTCCTCACCGCGATCAACCACGGTCCGCACCACACGTTCCGCGGCTACGCGGCGGGTGCGGTCGACTACATCTCCAAGCCCTTCGACCCGTGGGTGCTGCGGGCCAAGGTCTCGGTCTTCGTGGAGCTGTACACGAAGAACTGCCAACTGCGGGAGCAGGCGGCCCTGCTGCGGCTCCAGCTGGAGGGCGGCAGCTCCAACGGCGTGGACGCGGGCAAGGAGACGGCCGGACTGCTGGCCGAGCTCTCCGCCCGGCTCGCGGCGGTCGAGGAGCAGGCCGAGGCGTTGACCAAGCAGCTCGGCGAGGATGCGGCCGACGCCGGCGTGGTGGCGACCGCGGCCCACCTGGAGCGCAAACTCACCGGGCTGCGGAGGGCGCTCGACGCGCTGGAGCCCGGGACCGCCGGAGGGGCTTCGGTCCTGCCCGCGCAGAACTGACCGTATGCCGGTCGGGACTGGCGGTGCGTCAAAGCGCCTACGGAGCTGACGACACGAACGGGTGAAGGGGTGGGCACGCGTGTCCACCGGCGCGCGCACCGGTAACCTCGGGCCCATGTCACGTACGTCCGGTAAGGGTTCCCAGAGCACCGCGGGCACCGCGAAGGGCCGCACCGGCCGTACGACGGCGCCGGCCAAGAAGGCCGCGCCCGCGCGCAAGCCCCCGGCGAAGAAGGCCGCGGCCGCCAAGCGCCCTCCCGTCAAGAAGGCGGCGGCCAAGCCCGCGCCCTCTCCGACCGGCGGCGTGGTGCGGCTGGTGCGCGCCGTCTGGCTGGGCTGCGCGCACGCGGTCGGCGCCGTCTTCCGCGGGATCGGCCAGGGGGCCAGGAACCTGGACCCCGCGCACCGCAAGGACGGCGTGGCGCTGCTGCTGCTCGCCCTCGCGCTGATCGTCGCCGCCGGTACCTGGTCGAACCTGAGCGGTCCCGTCGGGGATCTGGTCACGATGCTGGTCACCGGTCTCTTCGGACGGCTGGACCTGCTCGTGCCGATCCTGCTCGGCGTCATGGCGGTGCGTTTCATCCGCCATCCCGAACAGACCGATGCCAACGGCCGCATCGGCATCGGGCTGTCCGCCCTCGTCATCGGGGTCCTGGGACTGGTCCACATCGCCTGCGGGGCGCCCGGCCGGGACGAGGGCACCACCGCGATGCAGAACGCGGGCGGGCTCATCGGCTGGGGCGCCTCCAAGCCGCTGATCTTCACCATGGGCGCGCCGCTGGCCGTACCCATGCTGGTGCTGCTCACGATCTTCGGACTCCTCGTGGTCACGGCGACCCCGGTCAACGCGATCCCGCAACGGCTGCGCAGGCTCGGCATCCGGCTCGGGATCATCGCCCCGAACGAGTACGACGAGGGCTACGGCGAGGACGAGGACCAGGGCGCCGCCGGCGAGCGGCACGACCCGGAGCGGTGGCGGGCCCGCGGCGGAGCCGGGGAGGGCTCCGGAGACCCGGCGGACGAGGCCGAGGAGGAGGCGCTCGCCCGGCGGCGCAGGCCGCGCAGGACCCCGGCCCGGCCCGCCATGGAGCGGGGGATGGACGCCGTCGACGTGGCCGCGGCGGCCGCCGCCGCGCTGGACGGGGTGGTCTACGGCGGAATGCCGCCCTCCCCGCTCGTCGCCGACCTCACGCAGGGGATCGCCGTCGAGCGGGAGGGCTCGGAGGCCACCGCTCCGGTGCCGACCGCCCGCGCGGAGCGTCCCGTACCGGACCACACCCCCGAGCGTGCCCCCGAGGTCGCCGCCGACCCCGCCGCCGGGCGGCCGCACGCCACCACCGCCGCGGCCTCCGGGACGCTGTCGGTGCCCGATCTGACCAAGGCCCCGCCGCAGACCCAGGCGCTGCCGCCGCGCGCCGAGCAGCTCCAGCTGCGCGGGGACATCACGTACTCCCTGCCCTCGCTCGACCTGCTGGAGAAGGGCGGGCCCGGCAAGACCCGCAGCGCCGCCAACGACGCGGTCGTCGACTCGCTGACGAACGTCTTCACCGAGTTCAAGGTCGATGCGAAGGTCACCGGCTTCACCCGGGGGCCGACGGTGACCCGGTACGAGGTCACCCTGGGCGCCGCGGTCAAGGTCGAGCGGATCACCGCCCTCACCAAGAACATCGCGTACGCCGTGGCTTCGCCGGACGTCCGGATCATCAGCCCGATCCCGGGCAAGTCTGCGGTCGGCATCGAGATCCCGAACACCGACCGCGAGATGGTCAACCTCGGTGACGTGCTGCGCCTCGCGGACGCGGCCGAGGACGACCACCCGATGCTGGTCGCGCTCGGCAAGGACGTCGAGGGCGGCTACGTCATGGCCAACCTCGCCAAGATGCCGCACGTGCTGGTCGCCGGTGCCACCGGTTCCGGCAAGTCCTCGTGCATCAACTGCCTGATCACCTCGATCATGGTCCGGGCCACCCCGGAGGACGTCCGGATGGTCCTCGTGGACCCCAAACGGGTCGAGCTGACGGCGTACGAGGGCATCCCGCACCTGATCACGCCGATCATCACCAACCCCAAGCGGGCCGCCGAGGCGCTCCAGTGGGTCGTGCGCGAGATGGACCTGCGCTACGACGACCTGGCCGCCTTCGGCTACCGGCACATCGACGACTTCAACCGGGCCATCCGGGACGGCAAGATCAAACTGCCGCCGGGCAGCGAGCGGGAGCTCAGCCCGTACCCGTACCTGCTGGTGATCGTCGACGAGCTCGCCGACCTGATGATGGTGGCCCCGCGCGACGTCGAGGACTCGATCGTCCGCATCACCCAGCTGGCCCGCGCGGCCGGCATCCACCTGGTGCTCGCCACCCAGCGGCCCTCGGTGGACGTGGTCACCGGCCTGATCAAGGCGAACGTGCCCTCGCGCCTCGCCTTCGCCACCTCCTCGCTCGCCGACAGCCGGGTCATCCTCGACCAGCCGGGCGCCGAGAAACTGATCGGCAAGGGCGACGGGCTGTTCCTGCCGATGGGCGCGAACAAGCCGGTCCGCCTCCAGGGCGCCTTCGTCACCGAGGACGAGATCGCCGGGATCGTCCAGCACTGCAAGGACCAGATGGCGCCCGTCTTCCGGGACGACGTCACCGCAGGGCAGAAGCAGAAGAAGGAGATCGACGAGGACATCGGCGACGATCTGGACCTGCTGTGCCAGGCGGCGGAGCTGGTGGTCTCCACGCAGTTCGGGTCCACCTCGATGCTCCAGCGCAAGCTGCGGGTGGGCTTCGCGAAGGCCGGGCGGCTCATGGACCTCATGGAGTCGCGGGGCATCGTCGGCCCGAGCGAGGGCTCGAAGGCGCGCGACGTCCTGCTGAAGGCCGATGACCTGGACGGAGTGCTCGCGGTCATCCGCGGCGAGGCCCATCCGTAATGAAATCGCGGGCAACCGTTTCCCTTGGGCCCGCGTCAAGTTGAAGAGAGGTGGCGGTAGGCGCACGAGCTCGCTCACGGCGCCGGGCCGCCGCACCCGAGCATGACCTCCCTTCGCCATTCGGATGGCGTAGGGAGTGCACCCTCCGGTTGCTCCACCCTTTCGTCACCCCCCTAGACTGGACTTCCAGCAGGTGGCTACACGCTCGAAAGGCGCCCACGTGTCCATCGGCAACTCCAACTCCCCCGAAGAAGAGCGGCCTTCGACCGACGACCGGTCCGAGGACCGCATCGTCGAACGTCCCGTCGAAGGCCCGTCCATCGGGACGGCCCTCAAGAAGGCCCGGATCGCCGCCGGGCTCACCGTCGACGAGGTCAGTTCCACCACCCGCGTGCGCATCCCGATCGTGCACGCGATCGAAGAGGACGACTTCACGCGGTGCGGCGGCGACGTCTACGCCCGCGGTCACATCCGTACGCTCGCCCGCGCCGTGGGCCTCGATCCGGCACCCCTGGTCGAGAGCTACGACGCGGCCCACGGCGGCCGGCCGGCACCCACGCCCGCCGCGCCGATGTTCGAAGCCGAGCGGATCCGCCCTGAGCGGCAGCGGCCCAACTGGACCGCGGCCATGGTCGCCGCCATCGTCGCCGTGATCGGCTTCGTGGGCTTCACCGCCTTCAGCGGTGGCGACGAGAAGGACAAGCGCCCGGTGGCGGAAGGTTCCGCCTCCCCCAAGCCCGCACCCAAGCAGACCGGCGCCAAGCCGGTCACCCCGCCCCAGCAGACCCCGCAGGCGCCCAAGCCGGAGCCCTCGGACAGTGCGATCGCCGCCGCGCCCAAGGACCTCGTCACCGTGGTCCTGACGGCCGACACGGGCGAGAGCTGGATCTCCGCGAAGGACTCCACCGGACGGCTGCTCTTCGACGGCACCCTCGCGCAGGGTGAGTCCAAGACCTTCACGGACAAGGAGTCCGTCGACCTCGTGCTCGGCGACGCCGGGGCCGTGAAGCTCTTCGTGAACGGCAAGGAGATCAAGGACGACTTCCAGTCGGGTCAGGTGGAGCGTCTGAAATACACGAAGGCCGACCCCCTCCAGGACCAGCCCCAGGCGGGCTGACGCGGGACCGCCCTAGGGCGGAAGGCTTGAATCCGGATCCCCGGGGTGCTGCGCCGCACCCCGGGGATCTTGCTGTACGGGGACTTGCGGCAGGGGCCGACGCCGGGACGAAGTAGTCTTGAGTCCATGCCCGAACGCCGTACCGTCGCCCTTGTCACTCTTGGCTGCGCCCGTAACGAGGTGGACTCGGAGGAGCTCGCAGGCCGCTTGGCGGCGGATGGCTGGGAGCTCGTCGAGGACGCCGCCGATGCGGACGTAGCCGTCGTCAACACCTGTGGCTTCGTCGAAGCCGCCAAAAAGGACTCCGTAGACGCCCTGCTGGAAGCCAACGATCTCAAGGATCACGGCAAGACCCAGGCCGTCGTCGCCGTCGGCTGTATGGCCGAGCGCTACGGCAAGGAACTCGCCGAAGCGCTCCCCGAGGCCGACGGAGTCCTCGGTTTCGATGACTACGCCGACATCTCCGACCGCCTCCAGACCATCCTCAACGGTGGCATCCACGCCTCCCACACCCCGCGCGACCGGCGCAAGCTGCTGCCGATCAGCCCGGCCGCGCGCCAGGACGCCGAGGTCTCCCTCCCGGGCCACGCCCAGTCGGCGCCCGCCGAGGAGCCGGCCGAGGCCCCCGCTGACCTGCCGGACGGGCTCGCGCCCGCCTCGGGCCCGCGCGCGCCCCTGCGCCGCCGCCTGGACAAGAGCCCGGTCGCCTCGGTCAAGCTGGCCTCCGGTTGCGACCGGCGCTGTTCCTTCTGCGCCATCCCGTCCTTCCGCGGCTCCTTCATCTCCCGCCGCCCCAGCGACGTGCTGGGCGAGACCCGCTGGCTGGCCGAGCAGGGCGTCAAGGAGATCATGCTGGTCTCCGAGAACAACACCTCGTACGGCAAGGACCTCGGCGACATCCGGCTGCTGGAGACCCTGCTGCCGGAGCTGGCCGAGGTGGACGGCATCGAGCGCGTCCGCGTCAGCTACCTCCAGCCCGCCGAGATGCGGCCCGGCCTGATCGACGTACTCACCTCGACCCCCAAGGTCGTGCCGTACTTCGACCTGTCCTTCCAGCACTCGGCGCCCGACGTGCTGCGCTCCATGCGCCGCTTCGGTGACACCGACCGCTTCCTGGAGCTGCTGGACACCATCCGCTCCAAGGCCCCGACGGCCGGCGTCCGCTCCAACTTCATCGTCGGCTTCCCCGGCGAGAAGGAATCGGACTTCGCGGAGCTGGAGCGTTTCCTCACCCACGCGCGCCTCGACGCCATCGGCGTCTTCGGCTACTCCGACGAGGACGGCACCGAAGCCGTCACCTACGAGAACAAGCTGGACGAGGACACCATCGCCGAGCGGCTCGCGCACATGCAGCGGCTCGCCGAGGAGCTCACCTCGCAGCGTGCCGAGGAGCGCATCGGGGAGACCCTCGAAGTGCTCGTCGAGACCGTGGAAGCGGTCGACGAGGACGGCGAGGGCGCCTACGGGCGCGCCGCGCACCAGGCGCCCGAAACGGACGGCCAGGTGGTCTTCACGGACAGCACGGGCCTGGTCCCGGGGCGTATCGTCACGGCAAAGGTGGTCGGCACCCTGGGTGTGGACCTGGTCGCCGAGCCCCTCGGCATGGATCTTGAGGAGGCGGCCGGATGACCGGAGTCCCGGCATCTGCGGCGGGCGGGACCGGCCGTCGGCCGGTACCCGGCGCGAAGCTGGGGGCCGCGGCGGTCAATCAGGCCAGCCTGTGGAACATCGCCAACATCCTGACGATGATCCGGCTCGTGCTCGTGCCGGGCTTCGTCGTGCTGCTGCTCGCCGACGGCGGCTACGACCCGGCGTGGCGGGCCTGGGCCTGGGCGGCTTTCGCCGTCGCCATGATCACGGACATCTTCGACGGGCACCTGGCCCGGACGTACAACCTGGTCACGGACTTCGGCAAGATCGCCGACCCCATCGCCGACAAGGCGATCATGGGGTCGGCGCTGATCTGCCTCTCCTGGCTCGGTGACCTCCCCTGGTGGGTGACCGGGGTGATCCTCGGACGGGAGCTCGGGATCACGGCGCTCCGCTTCTGGGTCATCCGCTACGGCGTGATTCCGGCCAGCCGGGGCGGAAAGCTGAAGACGCTGGCCCAGGGCACGGCCGTGGGCATGTACGTACTCGCCCTGACCGGGGCGCTGGCGACCATGCGCTTCTGGGTGATGGCGCTCGCCGTCGTGCTGACCGTCGTCACCGGTTTGGACTACATCCGTCAGGCGGTCGTGCTGCGCCGCCAGGGTCTCGCCGAGGAGCGGGCTGCGGAGCGGGCCGCGCGGTGACCCACGGGGCGGGGGATTTTCCGGCGGAAGCCGTTTCGGGAGCGGTGGGTGCGACCGGAGTGGCTGCGGATGCGCTGCGTCTGCTCGCGGAGAGTGACCAGACCCTCGCCGTGGCGGAATCGCTGACCGGCGGCATGGTGGCCGCGGAGCTCACGGCCGTTCCCGGAGCCTCCCGGTCCTTCCGCGGGTCGGTCACCGCCTACGCGACGGAGGTCAAGCACCGGGTCCTCGGGGTGGACGCGGGGTTGCTCGAGGCCGAAGGTGCGGTGAACGCGCAGGTCGCGGCGGAGATGGCGGCCGGTGTGCGGCGCGTGATGGGCGCCTCGTGGGGGATTTCGACCACCGGGGTGGCCGGTCCGGAGCCGCAGGACGGGCAGCCGGTGGGCACGGTTTTCGTCGCGGTGGACGGTCCAGGGGGCAGGAAAACGGTCCGTCTGAGGTTGAAAGGCTCCCGCGCGGAAATCCGTAGGGAGAGTGCACGCACAGTGCTCAGGCTTCTCTCGGACCAACTCCGTGAGAATGCGCGGAGGCAGGATACGGAACAGAACGGGGGGATTTGATGTTTGCAGCCCTGAGTGAACACGACATCGCTCCCCGCACGGCCGCGGCGCGAGGCGGTACGGTGGGGCGTGAAGGATGCGGCTACACGGTCAGAGGAGGGAGCCACCGATGATTCTGCTCCGTCGCCTGCTGGGTGACGTGCTGCGTCGGCAGCGCCAGCGCCAGGGCCGTACTCTGCGCGAAGTCTCCTCGTCGGCCCGAGTTTCGCTCGGCTATCTCTCCGAGGTGGAGCGGGGGCAGAAGGAGGCATCCTCCGAGCTGCTCTCCGCGATCTGCGACGCGTTGGACGTACGGATGTCCGAGCTGATGCGCGAAGTCAGTGACGAACTGTCGCTGGCCGAGCTGGCACAGTCGGCCGCGGCAAGCGAACCGGTCAGCGTACCGGTCCGCCCGATGCTCAATTCGGTTTCCATGGCTTCGGTCACGGGTGGACCGGAGCGGGTGACCATCAAGGCGCCTGCGGAAGCGGTGAATGTCGTAGCCGCGTGAGCGAGCACGTGCGTGTTTGAGCGTGGCCGGAGCCCCGGCCGGTGCCTAGTGCACCGGCCGGGGCTCCCGGCCGTTCTGGGTGCGGGGGCGCGGGGGGTGCGGGAGGATGGGGCCGTCCGGGTTCCGGCCCCTGGGAGGCGTTCGTGCGGCGGTTGCCCCGCATGCCCGCGGTGTCGGTGTCGGTCCTCGCGTTGACGGTGGGGGCGCTGTGGTGGTGGGCCGTGCTGCGGCTGGTGCTGGCGCCCGCCGAGTCCGGGGCCGTGGAGGGTGCGGTGGCGGTGGGCGGCTGGGGGCTGGGCCTGCTGCCGGTGCACTGTGTGCCGGGCCCGGTGCGGAAGGCGCGGCGGGCGGTGCGGCGGGTGGCCGACGGGGCTACCAGGGCATGGACACCCCACCGTTCGGGCGAAGGATCTGACCCGTCATGAAGGACGAGGCGTCCGAGGCCAGGTAGAGCACCGCCCGGGCGACGTCCTCGGGCTCGCCGACCCGGCGCAGCGGGGACATCCGGACCATCGCCGCCTCGGTCTGCTCCTGGACCTCGGGGCCGTGGCGGCCGGTCATGGGGGTGCGGATCCAGCCCGGGGCGACGGCGTTGACCCGTATGCCGTGCCGGCCGGCCTCGGTGGCCAGGGTCTTGGTCAGCTGGACGACGGCGGCCTTGGCGGCGCTGTAGCAGAGCAGGCCGGGCTGGGCGGCGTCAACGGCCCCGGAGGCCATGGTGACGAGGGAGCCGGGGGCGGCCCGCGGCGATCATGGAGCGGGCGGCTTCCTGGCAGGTGCGCAGGACCCCCTTGAAATTGATGTCCAGGATCCGGTCGAGGTCCTCGTCGGTGGTCTCCAGGACGCTGCTCGTGTGCATGACCCCGGCGATGGCGGCCGTGATGTCGAGCGGGCCCGCCGCGGTGACGGCTGCCCGGAGCGCGGCCCGGTCGGTGACGTCGAGGGGGTGGACGGTGGCGGCGCCGCCGGCTTTGGCGACGAGGGCGGCCGTCTCGGCGAGGCCCTGCTCGTCGCGGTCCGCGCAGTGCACGTGCGCCCCCGCTTCGGCGAGCAGGACGGCGGTGGCGCGGCCGATGCCGCTGGCGGCGCCGGTGACCAGGGCGGTGCGGCCGGTGAGGCCGTACGGGGCTGTGGGTGTGGGCATGCCGGGACCGTACGACCGTATCTGACGGACCGTCAATCGGTGTGGTCGGTCGGATCCGGCACTTCGAGGGCGGTGTTCAGGGGGTCGGGCCCTGCTGGCAGCGGGGGCACCAGTAGGTGGGGCGGCCGTCCTGGGGGGCCTCGCGGACGGGGGTTCCGCAGCGCAGGCAGGGACGGTGCGTGCGGCCGTAGACGAAGAGGTCCTGGCCGGGGCGGCGGCTGCCGGTCGTGTTGCGCGGGCCCGGCCGCTCGCCGGTGTTCGCGGACAGCAGCCGGTGGGCGGCGGCGGCCAGCCGGGGGAGAGCGGATTCGGGGAGCGCGCCGACCGGGGTCCACGGGGTGACCTGGGCCAGGAAGCAGAGCTCGGCCTTGTAGATGTTGCCGATCCCGGCGAGGTTGCGCTGATCGAGCAGGGCCTCGCCGAGGGCGCGCTCGGGGGCGGCGAGGAGGTGGGCGGCGGCGAGGGCCGGATCCCAGTCCGGGCCGAGCAGGTCGGGGCCGAGGTGGCCCACGGCGCGGTCCTCCTCGGCGGTGCGGATCAGCTCCAGGACGGGGAGGCGGTAGCCGACGGCCGTGTGGTCGGCCGTACCGAGGACGGCCCGGATCTCGTGGGCGGGGCCGCCGCGCCACTTCTCGCCGGGGGCGAAGACGTGCCAGGCGCCGTCCATCCGGAGGTGGCTGTGCAGGGTGAGGCCGCCCTCGAAGCGGGCGAGGAGGTGTTTGCCGCGGGGCGTGACGTCGAGGGTGACGCGGCCGGTGAGGTCGGCGGTGGCGAAGCGGGGGACGCGCAGGTCGCTGCGGGTGAGTGGGCGGCCTGCGAGGGCGGTGTGGAGCCGGGTCGCCACGCGCCGGATGCTGTCGCCTTCGGGCATGGCTTCATTGTGCGCTCCCGGCCCGCGCGGGTCGGCGATGCCGGGCCCGGCTGTGCCCTCCCCGCGGTCCGGCGGGCGACCCCGACGGGGGACCGGGCCGCGGCGGTGGATTCACTTCCAGGTGATGCCCTCGCCCTTGCTCATCGCGTTGTACGGGTTGCCCGCGTACTCGGCGCCGGCGACCTTCACCTGGGCCGACGGGGCCAGGGCTATCGCGCAACTGGTCTGGGTCTGGCCGTTGGTGAAGCCCTTCGGCATGGACTCGGTCTTGCACTTCTCGAACGTGCCGATGACCGCCAGGCTCTGGGCCCCGGTGCCGTCCCCGAGCAAGCCCTTCACATGGCCGACCGCGGCGTACGTCATGTCCGTGGTGCCGATGTTCTTGACCGTGTAGCGGATGTAGTACGGGACCTTGCCGTTCGCCTTGTCGCCCAGGTTCAGCCCCTCCAGGTCGGCGGGCGTGCCCTGCTCGATCGCGGTGACGGTGAGGGCGATCCGGCTGCCCTTGAAGTCTCCGTAGTCGTACGGCACCTCCGCGGCCTCGCCGATCTTGAAGGCCTGGCCGGACTTCGCGGTGCCCGGGGCCCCGGCGGGGGCCGCACTGCCCCCGGTCGACGGGCTGGCCGAGGCGCCGGGGGCGGGGGCGGTGCCGCCCGGGCTGGACGCGGCCGGCTGCGCCGGGCGCTCTTCGTCGCCGTTCTTGCAGCCGGTCAGGACCAGACTGCCGACGACGGCCAGACCGACCGCGCCCAGGGTGGTGTTGCGCATGCTGATGGTGCTCACTCTTCTTCGTCCCCCATGACGGTGCATCGCCGTGCAATGCCTGTGATCACCTTGATAAAGGATCAATAGGCGGATCGGCCCGTCGAAGGGCGCCCGGCGGCGGGTTTGTGACATGTTCAGGACGCGAGTGACACGGTCGGGACCGTTTGCGGCTGTCAGGAGCGCAGGCGCAACCCCCTCGGCGTGGCGTGGAAGCCGGCCGCCTCCAGGGCCGGGCCCAGGGGCGAGGTCAGGGCCGCCGCCGCGTTGATCCGTTCCACCGTGAGGGCCGGGAGCGTACCCGCGCGGGAGGCGCCCGCCAGGGCCGCCGTGGCCGCCGTGAGCCGGGGGTCCTCAGGGGCGGGCCAGGCCAGCAGGGTCTTGCCGCCGCGCTCCAGGTACAGGACGAGCTCCCCGTCCACCAGCACCACCAGGGAGCCCGCCTTGCGGCCCGGCTTGTGGGTGGCCCCGGCCGGCGGCTCGGGCCAGGGCAGGGCCGCGCCGTACGCGTTCGCCGGGTCGGCGGCCGCCAGCACCACCGCCGCCAATGGGGGCGGGGTCCGCTCGGCCGCCCGGAGCCGGTCCACCGCCCCGTCCATCGCGAACTGGGCCGCGCCCAGCCCCTCCACCACATAGCCCCGGCGTGCCTGGCCGCTGTCCTCGAAGGCCGACAGGACGCGGTAGACCGCGCTGAAGCCGCCCTCCACCCCTTCCGCGGCGACCGCCCCGCGGGTCACCACCCCGTGCCGGTCCAACAGCGTGCGGGCCAGGGCGTGGGCCCGGTGCGTCGGGTCGGGGGCCGCGGCCGGCAGCAGGGACCAGCGCCCGGAGACCGTGGGCGGGCCGGTACGGGACACGGTCGCGCTGAGCGTGCCGTACCGGCCGCGGGGGACGGTGCGCCGGGCCCGGTGCGCCGTCGAGCCGGCCGTGCGGCCCGAACCGAGCAGCGAGCGCAACGGGGCCAGCGTGTCGTTGGTGAGCCGGCCCGACCAGGCCAGATCCCATACGGCCTCGGAGAGGGCGACGTCGGACACCTCGGGGAACTCGCCGCGGATCGACTGCTCGATCTGCCGGAAGAACAGGCCGTACCCGCCCGCCAGCGACGCCAGGACCGCCTGGTGGAGGGGGCTCTGTTCCAGCGGGTGCGGCGGGGGCAGCAGCATCGGGGCCGCCTCCGCCAGGTAGAGGGAGATCCAGCCGTCCTTGCCCGGGAGGGCGCCGGCACCCGCCCAGACCACCTCGCCCGCCGTGGTCAGTTCGTCCAGCAGGCCCGGGGAGTACCCGCTCACCCGCGACGGGAGGATCAAGCGTTCCAGCGCGGAGGCCGGGACCGGGGCGCCCTGGAGCTGTTCCACCGCCCGGGCCAGCCCGTCGAGGCCGCGCAGGGCTCCGCCCAGGTGCTGCCACTGGGGGAGGAAGGTGGCCAGCGAGGTCGGCGGCACCGGTTCCAGCTCCTGGCGGAGCGCGGCGAGGGAGCGGCGGCGGAGCCTGCGCAGCACCGTCGCGTCGCACCACTCCTGGCCGATGCCCGCAGGGTGGAACTCGCCCTGCACCACCCGGCCGGCCGCGGCCAGCCGGTGCAGGGCGCCTTCGGTCACCGCCGCGCCCAGGCCGAAGCGGGCGGCGACGGCGGCCGTGGTGAAGGGCCCGTGGGTGCGGGCGTACCGGGCCAGCAGGTCCCCGAGCGGGTCCTTGACCGGCTCGGTGAACGCCTCCGGGACGCCGACGGGCAGCGCCGTGCCGAGGGCGTCCCGCAGTCGGCCCGCGTCCTCGATCGCGGCCCAGTGGTCCGCGCCGCCGATCCGGACCGCGATGGCGCGGCGGGCCGCGGCGAGCTCGCCGGCCCAGGCCGGATCCGCCCCGCGCTCGGTCAACTGGTCCTGCGTCAGCGGGCCCAGCAGGCGCAGCAGGTCGGCCACCGACTCGGGATCCTTGGCCCGCCGGTCCTCCGTGAGCCACTGGAGCTCCCGCTCCAGCTCCTCCAGCACCTGCGCGTCGAGGAGTTCGCGCAACTCCGCCTGGCCGAGGAGCTCCGCCAGCAGTCGGGAGTCCAGCGACAACGCGGCCGCCCGGCGCTCGGCCAGCGGCGAATCCCCCTCGTAGAGGAACTGGGCCACGTAACCGAAGAGGAGGGAACGGGCGAAGGGGGAGGGCTCCGGCGTGGTCACCTCGACCAGCCGGACGCGGCGCGCCTCGATGTCCCCCATCAGCTCGGTCAGGCCGGGCACGTCGAAGACGTCCTGGAGGCACTCCCGTACGGCTTCCAGCACGATCGGGAAGGAGCCGAACTCCGAGGCCACCTGGAGCAGCTGGGAGGCGCGCTGGCGCTGCTGCCACAGCGGAGTGCGCCGGCCGGGGCTCCGGCGCGGCAGCAGCAGGGCGCGGGCCGCGCACTCGCGGAACCGGGAGGCGAACAGCGCGGAGCCGCCGACCTGGTCGGTGACGAGCTGGTTGATGTCACCGTGGTCGAAGGCGACATCGGCCGCGCCCAGCGGGGCCTTCTCGTCGTCGAACTCGAACCCGTGCGCGGCCGCCGGGTCGTGGTCCAGGAGGTCCATGGACAGCAGGTCCGCGTCGGGCAGCCGGAGCACGATCCCGTCGTCGGCGTGCATCACCTGCGCGTCCATGCCGTACTTCTCGGCGAGGCGGGCGCCCAGCGCCAGCGCCCACGGGGCGTGCACCTGCGCGCCGAAGGGGGAGTGGACGACGACCCGCCAGTCGCCCAGTTCGTCGCGGAACCGCTCGACCACGATGGTCCGGTCGTCGGGGACGTGACCGCAGGCCTCGCGCTGTTCGGCGAGGTACGCCAGCACGTTCTCGGCGGCCCAGGCGTCCAGGCCGGCCGCCAGCAGCCGCAGCCGGGCGTCCTCCTCGCCCAGGCCGCCGAGCTCGCGCAGGAACGCGCCGACCGCGCGGCCCAGTTCGAGCGGCCGGCCGAGCTGGTCGCCCTTCCAGAACGGCAGCCGGCCCGGCACCCCGGGGGCGGGGGTGACCAGGACCCGGTCGCGGGTGATGTCCTCGATCCGCCACGAGGTGGTGCCCAGGGTGAAGACGTCCCCGATGCGGGACTCGTAGACCATCTCCTCGTCGAGCTCCCCGACCCGGCCGCCGCCCTTCTTGGGGTCGGAGCCCGCGAGGAAGACACCGAAGAGCCCCCGGTCGGGGATCGTCCCGCCCGAGGTGACCGCGAGGCGCTGGGCACCCGGCCGGCCCGTGACCGTCCCCGCCACCCGGTCCCAGACCACGCGCGGCCGGAGCTCCGCGAACGCGTCCGACGGATAGCGCCCGGCCAGCATGTCCAACACCGCCGTGAACGCAGACTCCGGCAGCGCCGCGAAGGGCGCGGCCCGCCGCACCAGGGCGAGCAGGTCGTCCAGCTGCCACGTGTCCATCGCGACCATCGCGACCAGCTGCTGCGCCAGTACGTCGAGGGGGTTGGAAGGCACCCGCAGGGACTCGATCGCCCCCGTGCGCATCCGCTCGGTGACCACCGCCGCCTGCACCAGGTCGCCCCGGTACTTGGGGAAGACCACCCCGGTGGAGACCGCGCCCACCTGGTGCCCGGCCCGGCCCACCCGCTGCAGCCCGGAGGCCACCGAGGGCGGCGACTCCACCTGCACCACCAGGTCCACCGCGCCCATGTCGATGCCCAGCTCCAGGCTGGAGGTGGCGACCACGGCGGGCAGCCGGCCCGCCTTCAGGTCCTCCTCCACCAGCGCCCGCTGCTCCTTGGACACCGAGCCGTGGTGCGCGCGGGCCAGCAGCGGCGGGGCGCCCAGCGCGGCGCCCGACTGGGCCATGACCTCGGCCGGCGAGGAGTGCTCGGGCAGCTTCTCGCCGACGGCCCGTTCGTACGCGATCTCGTTGAGCCGGTTGCACAACCGCTCCGCGAGCCGGCGCGAGTTGGCGAACACGATCGTCGAGCGGTGCGCCTGCACCAGGTCGGCGATCCGCTCCTCCACGTGCGGCCAGATCGACGGCTTGTCCCCGCCCTCCTTGCCCTCGGTCGCGGGGGAGCCGCCCAACTCGCCCATGTCCTGCACCGGGACGACCACCGACAGGTCGAACTCCTTGGCCGACGGCGGCTGGACGATCTCCACCTTGCCGCGCGGCGCCAGGTACCGGGCCACCTCGTCCACCGGCCGCACCGTCGCCGACAGTCCGATCCGGCGCGCCGGGCGGGGCAGCAGCTCGTCCAGCCGCTCCAGGGAGAGGGCGAGATGGGCGCCGCGCTTGGTCCCCGCGACCGCGTGCACCTCGTCCAGGATCACCGTCTCGATCCCGGCGAGGGCCTCCCGGGCCGCCGAGGTCAGCATCAGGAACAGCGACTCGGGCGTGGTGATGAGGATGTCCGGCGGGCGGGTGGCCAACGCCCGCCGTTCGGCGGGCGGGGTGTCGCCGGAGCGGATCCCGACCCGGATGTCCGGCTCGGGCAGGCCCAGGCGGACCGACTCCTGGCGGATCCCCGTCAGAGGGCTGCGCAGATTGCGCTCCACGTCGACGGCCAGGGCCTTCAGGGGCGATACGTACAGCACGCGGCAGCGCTTCTTCGACTCGGCGGGCGGCGGGGTCGACGCGAGCCGGTCGAGGGCGGCGAGGAACGCGGCCAGGGTCTTGCCGGAGCCGGTGGGGGCCACCACCAGCACGTCGGAGCCCTCCCCGATCGCCCGCCAGGCGCCCTCCTGCGCGTCGGTGGGCGTGACGAAGGCCCCCGTGAACCACGAGCGGGTCGCGGGGGAGAACGAGTCGAGCGCAGCGCCTGCCATGCCCCCATCGTGCACCCGGCCACTGACAACGGGCCGGACCTGGGCAAACGCACGACGCGGGCGGGGCGCAGAATGGGGGGATGGGGACGGACGGGGGCGCCGGGGGGCGCCGGGAGTGGGCACGGCACTGGCAGTACGCGGAACTGCCGGGCCTCGACCTGCTGCGCGCCCACTACGTGCGCCACACCTTCCCGCGCCACGCGCACGACGGGTACGTCATCGCGGCCGTCACCGGAGGCATCGAGGAGATCGGGCTCCCCGGCCACGTGGTGCGCGCCGGGCCCGGCAGCGTGGTCCTGATCAACCCCGAGGTACCGCACACCGCGCGCGCCGGCGTGCCCGAGGGTTGGGCGTACGCCACCCTCTACCCCTCCAGCGAGCTGATCGTCGAGGTCGCCGAAGACCTCGGCATCCTGCGCGGCACCCCCGGCTTCACCACCGACATGGTCGCCGACCCCCAGGGCGCGCAGGCCATCACCGACATCCACCGGGCCGCGGAGGCGGGGAACGCGCTGGCCGCCGACACGCTGCTGCGCAGCGTGGTGGCGCGGATGCTGACCCGGCACGCCGGACCGCTGCCCGCCCGTACCGTCCGTGGTGCGGGCGGTGCCGATGCCGCGGCGGCCCGGGCCGTACTGGAGGAGCGGATGGCCGACCCGCCGTCGCTGGAGCAGCTCGCCGCGGAACTGGGCACGAGCCCCTTCGCCCTGCTGCGGGCCTTCCGCGAGTGGTACGGGATGCCGCCGCACACCTGGCTGACCGACGCCCGAGTCCGGCAGGCGCGCCGGCTCCTCGACGCCGGTACGGCGCCCGCGGAGGCGGCCGTCACCGTGGGCTTCACCGACCAGCCGCACCTGAACCGGCACTTCACCCGGATCGTGGGGGTGCCGCCCGGCGCGTACCGGCGGGAACGCGCGCTCTAGGCTGCCGACCATGGACGTCGGGGGAGTACGGGCACGCTACGAGGCGCAGGTGCGGGGACGGGTCCCCGAGTGGCCGGCCGTCGGCGCCGTGGTCGAGCGGGACGGTCCCCTCGTCCGTACCCACTACGGCACGCACGGGACGGTGGAGCACCCCCCGCTCCCGGCCCGCGTGCCGGACCTCGACGCGCTGGTCCTGCGCCAGCGCGAGGCCTTCGCGGCGCGGAGCGAGCCCGCGCGGTGGAACGTGTACGGCACGGAGGCGCCCGCTCTGGCCGGGGCGCTGGCCGCCGCGGGATTCGTCCCCGGGCCCGAGCGTTCGCTGCTGGCCGCCGAGTTCACGCGGTTGACTCCGGACGGCGCGGACGGCGCGGACGCACCTGACGGCCGGCGATCGGGGGTGCGCTCCCTCAACAGCGGTACCGAGGATTCCGCCTGGTGGGTGGCGGCCCGCGAGCTGGCAGCCGCCTCCGGTCCGCACGCCAAGGGCCTCGCCGAGTTCGAGGCCGACGGCGGCCCCTCCTACGGCCGGGCGGATGCCGCCGTGCTGCTCGACGAGCGGGGGCGCGCGGTCGCCGCGGGGTGGGCGGCGCGCGTCCCGGGAACCTCTTTCGTCTCGCTCGGCGGGCTGACCGGGCCGCACCCCGAGCTCCTGCGGCCCTGGCACGCGCTTGGGGAAGCCGACCACGTGACCGGCCCGGCGACCCACTACGTCGCCGAGGCCTCCGGAGAGCTCCGCACGGCGCTGCTGTCGGCCGGCTTCGGCGAGCTGACCTCCGTCCGCACCTTCCGCTGGGACCCGCCCGGGACCCCCGCGCCCGTGCGGCCCGTGCGACAGCTGCTCGGCGAGCACCACACCGGCCCGGTGTGGGAACGGTTGGAGCGGGAGTTCGGCTTCCGGCCCAGCACCACTCGCTTTCCCGGCTTCGAGGCGCCGGCGCCCTCCGTCACCTGGTCGCTCGACGCCCTCGACCAAGGCGGAGACGAGCGCCTCGACGCCCTCCACCGGATCGCGCAGCGCGCACTGCGCGCGGTCACCGTCGCCGTCACCGGGCCCGAGCTCCAGCCCGGCGACGGGCGGACGCTGTACTGGCTCGACTGGCAGCACATCGGCTACGCCTTCGACCCGCACCGGGTGGGCGGCCCCGGCCGCCCGGGGTGGCCGGGTGCCGTCTACCCGGACGGCGACTACTACCTCTACCTCGACCCCGAGCTGCGCTTCGGGACGCTCGGGCACCCCTGGGAGCACACCCTGTGCGTGTTCGGGGCGCCCCTGCTCGCCGAGGCCGAGGCGGAGCTCACCGCGCTGCTCGGGGAACCGGTGCGCCGGCGGGACTGACGCCGGGCGCGCGCAAGAACGTACAAGACCCGTCCGACGGGCCCCGCGTAGTTTCGGGGTGTGGGAGAGAACCAGCTGGTCACAGAGCCAGAGATACGAGAGGCGCAGGCGCCTGACGAGCGGCCGCGCGCCGCGGTGGTGCGGGACGCGCTCGGGGTCGGGGTGGCCGTCGGACTGTCCGGGTTCGCCTTCGGGGTGACCGCCGCCGGGGCCGGCATCAGCACCCTCCAGGCCTGTGTGCTCAGCCTCCTCGTCTTCACCGGCGCCTCGCAGTTCGCCCTGGTCGGGGCGCTCGCGGCGGGCGGGAACCCGTTCACCGCCGCCGCCGGGGCCTTCTTCCTCGGGACCCGGAACGCCTTCTACGGGCTGCGGCTGTCGCAGCTGCTCAAGCTGCCCCGCCCCGTGCAGCCCCTCGCCGCGCACTGGGTGATCGACGAGACCACCGCCGTCGCGCTGGCCCAGCCCGACCGGAAGTCGGCCCGGCTCGGCTTCACCGTCACCGGGCTCACCCTCTACGTGCTGTGGAACCTCACCACCCTGCTCGGCGCGCTCGGAGCCGAGGCCATCGGGGACACCAGGGCGTGGGGCCTGGACGCCGCCGGACCCGCCGTGTTCCTGGCACTGCTGGCCCCGATGCTGAAGACCTCCACAGAGCGGGCCGTCGCCGCCCTCGCGCTCGTCCTCGGGCTCGGCTTCCTGCCCGTACTGCCCGCCGGGGTGCCCGTGCTGATCGCGGCCCTGGCCGCCCCCGTCGTGCTGTGGATGAAGGGACGCCGTCCGTGAACGTCTGGATCGCCATCGGCCTCACCGTCGTCGGCTGCTACGCCGTCAAGCTCGCCGGGCTGCTCGTCCCCGCCGGGGCCCTGGAACGGCCGCTCGTGCGCCGCCTGGCCGCCCTGCTGCCGGTCGCCCTGCTCGCCGCCCTCACCGCCCAGCAGACCTTCAGCACCGGGTCCGCCCTCGTCGTCGACGCCCGCGCCGCCGGACTCGCGGCCGCCGGGCTGGCGCTGCTGCTGCGGGCCCCGTTCCTGGTCGTGGTCGCGGCCGCCGTGGTCGTCACCGCGGGGGTACGGGCCCTGGGCGGCTGACCTGGGCGGGCAGGCGCCCGTAGGCGCGCAGGGTGAGCAGGGCCTCCAAGGTGGCGATCGGCCGCCGCTCCAGCGAACTCCCCGGCGCCCAGGCCCGCCGGCGCACCGGCCAGCCGCCGTCCGGCTGCTGCTCGGAGGCCAGGAAGTCCAGTGAGCGGCGCAGCTCCGCGTCGGTGAACCAGCCGCGGGCCAGCGACTCTGGCCGTCGGGCGAAGTCGTGTGGGTACAGGCGCTCGCCCGGCGCGTAGCCGGGGGCCTCCGGGTACTCCGCCCGTCGCACCGGATCGAGCACCACGAGCCGCTGCTCGCGCACCAGCCGGCCGAGCCGGTCCGCGGCCGCCGCCGCGCGCGCCCGGTCGGGGATGCCGTCGAGGAAGGCCACCGCGCTCTGGATCTCGTACGGGTGCGAGTGGCGCAGGCTCTCGACCCGGTCCCAGCAGAAGTCCGTGGCCCGGAAGAGCCAGGCGTGCCAGACCCGGTTGCGGTGCAGTACGCCGACGACCGGGCCCGTGGTCAGGAGCTCGCCCGGCGGGTCGTCGTGCACGGGGTGGTAGGGGGCCGCGGGATAGTCGCGGGGGGCCGGGAAAACCACCGGAAGCGCGCCGTCCGCGGTGGAGACCCCGGTCAGGTGGCGGCAGAGCCGCTCGACGCGCTGCCCGGCGCAGCGGCCCAGGCTGTCGAGCACGCGCAGCGCGTGCGCGGTGTGCAGGGGCTGGCTGAGCGGACCGCGAAGATCCGGATCGAGGGCGTGACCGTAGCCTCCGTCCGCGTTGAGATACGAACCGAGGGCCGTGTCCACCGGGTCGGCGTCCCCGCCGAGGAAGTGGAACGCGAACCGCCGCTGCTCGAGCACGCGGGCCGTGAGCCAGATGAACCCTTCGGCGCGGGCCAGCGGGGTCTGCGGGGGCTGAGAGGGCTGGGGGGTCTGCGGGGTCTGCGGGGAAGCTTCGTCTCCGGGCATGCGTGCAACGTAGGACGCAGTGGTGCGGCGGGGAGGGCCGAACGCGGGCGGTGCACTCTCCCGGGGCGGGATACTGGGGGCATGCGGTTGACGATTTTCTGGGAACGGATGGCGGAGCACTTCGGCGCGGGCTATGCCGACTCCTTCGCGCGGGACCACGTCATGACGGAGCTGGGCGGGCGGACCGTCCACCAGGCCCTGGACGCGGGCTGGGAGACCAAGGACGTGTGGCGCGCGGTGTGCTCGGCCATGGACGTGCCGGCGTCGCTGCGCTGACCAGCGCGCTGTTTCGCGGGGGCGGGCGCGGGTGGGACAGACTTGGCGCCGTGGCAGCCAGCGAAGAGACGACCGATCAGTCCGCCGAGGCGCGGGGGGTGACACCGCCGGTGCAGGCGGAGGAGCCGAAATCGCCGGGTCAGCCGGGTCAGCCGGGTCAGCCGGGTTCACCGGGTTCACCGGGTCCGCCCGGGTCGCCGCCGTCCGGTGCGGCCCCCGCCGCGGACGACGCCCGCATGCCGCGCTGGCTGCCGCGCGCCGTGATCCTCGTACTGGCCCTCGTGGCCTGTTTCCAACTCGGCAGCTGGGCCTTCCACCAGCTGATAGGCCTCCTCGTCAACATCCTGATCGCGTTCTTCCTCGCGCTCGCGATCGAACCGGCGGTGGCCAGGATGGCGGCCGGCGGCATGCGCCGCGGGGTCGCCACCTTCGTGATGTTCCTCGCGGTGTTCGTCGTGACCGTCGGCTTCCTCGCGCTGCTCGGCTCGCTGCTCGCCGGGCAGATCGTCGCCATGGTCGAGGGTTTCCCGGGCTATCTCGACTCGGTGATCAAAGCGATCAACTCCACCTTCCACACCGAACTGTCCCGGCTGGAGATCCAGGAGAGCGTGCTGCGCTCCGACTGGCTGCGCAAGTACGTGCAGAACAGCGCGTCCGGCGTGCTCGACGTCTCCGCCACCGTGCTCGGCGGACTCTTCAAGCTGCTGACGATCGGGCTGTTCTCCTTCTACTTCGCCGCCGACGGACCGCGGCTGCGGCGCGCGCTGTGCTCCGTACTGCCGCCCGCGAAGCAGGCCGAGGTGCTGCGCGCCTGGGAGATCGCCGTCGCCAAGACGGGCGGGTACCTCTACTCGCGCGGGCTGATGGCCCTGATCTCCGGTGTCGCGACCTACATCGTGCTGGCCGTCCTCGGGGTGCCGTACGCGCCCGCGCTCGCCGTGTGGGTGGGACTGGTCTCGCAGTTCGTCCCCACCATCGGCACCTATCTCGCGGGCGCGCTGCCGGTCCTGCTCGCCTTCACCGTGGATCCCTGGTATGCGCTGTACGTACTCGGCTTCGTGGTGATCTACCAGCAGTTCGAGAACTACGTCCTGCAGCCGAAGCTGACCTCGAAGACCGTGGACATCCATCCGGCGGTGGCCTTCGGATCGGTCATCGCGGGCACCGCCCTGCTGGGCGCGGTCGGGGCGCTCATCGCGATCCCGGCCGTCGCCACTTTGCAGGCCTTCCTCGGTGCGTACGTCAAGCGCTACGAGCTGACCCGGGACGCGGACTCCTCTACTTCTCGTCCGCGGCGACGCGTACGGCTGCCAAGGTTTCGCTGACGATCGCCTCGACGGCGGCCTTGTCCAGACCCAGGCCGCTCAGCGGGCCCTCGCCGTTCTCCAGCTCCAGGAGCGCGAGCAGGACGTGTTCCGTGCCGACGAAGTCGTGGCCCAGGCGAAGCGCCTCGCGGAAGGTGAGTTCGAGGGCCTTCTTCGCGGACGCGTCGAAGGGGATCAGGTCGGGGACCTCCGGCTGGGCCGGGGGCAGCAGGGCGGTCACGGCGGCGCGCACGTCGTCCGCCGCGACCCCTTGGGCGCGCAGGGCGTGCCCGGCGAGGCCCTCGGATTCGGCGATGAGGCCCAGGACCAGGTGCTCGGTGCGGATCTCGGTGTTGCCGGCGGCGCGGGCCTCGTTCTGGGAGGTCATGACGATGTTGCGGGCGCGGGGGGTGAACCGGCCGAAGCCGGCGCTCGGATCCATGCCGCCGGCGCCCTCCTTGTCTGCCTTGGGGACGAAGCGCTTCTGGGCCGCCTGGCGGGTGACGCCCATGCTGCGGCCGATGTCGGTCCAGGAGGCGCCGGAGCGGCGGGCCTGGTCGACGAAGTGGCCGATGAGGTGGTCCGCGACGTCCCCGAGGGCCTCTGCCGCGACGACGGCGTCGCTGAGCTGCTCCAGGGGGTCAGTGTGGACCTTGTTGATGGCCTCGATCAGGTCGTCGAGGCGTACCGGATTGGTCATGCGAACGGGTTCCACCGAAGGGTTCGTCATAGGTGCAACCCTAGGTTGACACTTCGGCGGGTGTCAACCCTGGGTTGTCACTCGTGGGGTGTTCGCGGGGGAGTTCGTGAGGGAGTTCGTGAGGGGCGTTCGTGGGCGCGGTGCCGCGGTGCCATCCTGAGGAGGAAGCGCGAGACGCGGAGGCCGCCATGGGGTTCTACGCCGAGCAGGCAGTGCCACGGATCCTGAACGTCGCCTGCGGGGCCAAGATGGCCCGGCCGCTGCGCCGCCGGGTCTGCGCGGGGCTGGTGGGCGAGGTCGTCGAGATCGGCTTCGGCGCGGGGCACAACGCCCCGTTCTATCCGCAGGCCGTCACGGGCGTGTCGGCGGTCGAGCCCTCCGACGTCGCGTGGCGGCTGGCCGCGGAGCGCGTGCGCGGCACCCGCGTCCCGGTCCGGCGGGCCGGCCTGGACGGCCAGTCGCTGCCCTTCGACGACGGCGGTTTCGACTCTGCGCTGTCCACCTGGACGCTGTGCACCATCCCGGACGCCGTAGCCGCCCTGCGCGAGCTGCGCCGCGTGCTCAAGCGCGGCGGAACCCTGCACTTCGTCGAACACGGGCTCGCCCCGGAAGGCGATTGGCGCGTGCGCCGCATGCAGCGACGGCTCGAACCGCTGAACATGCGGCTCCTGGGCGGCTGCCACCTCACCCGCTCCGCCCCGGACCTGCTGGCGGCGGCGGGATTCACGATCACGGCCCTCGACGTCTTCTACGAGGAGGGCGCGCCGAAGTTCCTGTGCGCCGACTCCCTCGGGACGGCGATCTCCCTCTGACCGACGACCCGTCACGAAACCATCACGAGGGGCACGGGCCCCGAGCGTCCCTGACAGCATCGGTCGGACCGATCCAGGGGGGTTCCAGGTTCCATGAGATTCCGTGTGCGCGTCCCCGCAGCGCCCCGTGCCACCGCCGTCGCCACCGCCACCGCCACCGTCGTAGCCGTCGCGCTGTTGCTCGGAGGCTGTTCCCAGACCCCGGCCGAGCGGCTGGAGGAGTGGTACGGCTCGGGAGGCGAGGACCAGATCAAGAAGCTGAACGAGGACGCCGGCCGGGTCAACGAGGTGAGCATGCGCACGATCGACGTCCAGGGGCCCGCCTGCCAGGACCTGCTGGCCCAGACCGCCGAGGCCGAGAAGCTCGACCCGATCCCGGACGAAGCCGCCCAGCGGTACTGGAAGGAGGCCCTCGGCGGATTCCGGCGGGGGGCGGCCGAATGTGCCGACGGGGCCGCGAAGAAGGACGAGAGCCAGGTCTCCCGGGGCATCAGGGGAGTCCAGACGGAAGGCCTCCCCAAGTTGGTCAGCACCGTCTCGATGATCAAGGCGGGCTTGGCCGCGGCCAAGTGACCTGACCGGGGCGGGCGTCGGTGGCGCTGCGTAGGGTCCGTGTAGGGCCGGCGGTGGTGGACGACGACCGGCCGCCGCACCCGACCGGAGGCCGTTCTTGCCCGCGATGCACGATTTCGCGACCTGGGAGCCGCTGCTGCGGATCCTGCGCGCCGACGGCGCGCGGACACCAGCGGCCCCGGGCGGCCACCTGGCGGGACGGATCGGCCGGCGCGGCTGGGTACGGGTTCCTGGACGCCCGCGGCGCGGACGGGCGGACCGGGCCGAGCTCGACGCGGTGGAGCGGGTGTTGCGCGCGCTCGCGGACGCGGAGGCCGGTGACGTCTCCTTCAAGGCGGAGATCTCGCCGACCGGGGCGACCGCGCTCCACCTGCTCGATCCCGGACCCGCCGTGGAGCCCGGCCCCGCCACCGTGCACCCGGGGGCGCTCCTGCTGGTCGAGGGCGCGCTCCCCGAACCCTGGCGCCGTCTCCCCGATCCGACGCCCGGGGCGGCGCCGTCCCCGTCGGCGGATCCGGCGTTGCTGGAACGCACGCTCCGCGCGCGGGTGCCCGGCGCCCGGGGGGCTGCGGAGGCGGAGATCGCCGCCGCGGAGAAACGGCTCGGCGTCATGCTGCCCGGCGAGCTCAAGGTGCTCCACCGGGTGGCCGCGGCGGGGCGCAGGGGCCGCGGCGGCGACGACGAGGCAGCCGAACACGCCGAACACCTCGACCGGGCGGTCGGCTGCGAACTCCTCCCCCTGGAGCGCATGTACGTCGCCCACGCCCCCACCCGTCCGTGCGGCTGGCGGTCCGCGGCGAGGCAGGTCATCGTCACATCGCCCGGCGCCGCCGTGCAGGGCCTGGTCGGTTCCCCCGGCTGGATCGTCTTCGCGGTCGGCGGCGGAGGCGACCCGATCGCGGTCGATCTGACGCCGGGCCCGGGGGGCGCCCTCGGACAGATCGTGCTGCTCGACCACGAGCAGGTCATCGGTGCCGAACTGCTCGCCGACTCCCTCACCGACCTGGTGGTGAACGGACGTCGGGAAGGGCGCCGCGACCGCCGGTGGGACCGGCCGCCGCCCGGGGCCCGGACCGACCTCGCGCGCCTGACGAACCCCCGTGCCGCCGTCGACCCCCGCCTGGAGGTCCTGACCACCGGCGGATGGCAGGGCGCACCGCTGAGCCTCGTGCCCGTCATGGGACTGCCCCGGCTGCGGACCCTCACCGCCTCCCCGGGCACGCTCGCCGACCCGCTGGAGATCGCCCGACTGACCGCACTGGAGTTCCTGGAGCTGGGCCCGCAGGACTGGCGCGTCCTGCTCGATGCCGGAGCCGTGCCGCGCGGCCTCGCGGCGGCCGCCATCGAGGTGCACCGCGACCAGGACCCGCTCCCCGTCGTGGAACTCGCCAACGAGATCCTCGCCCTCCGGGACCGGCCCCCGATCACCCGGACCGTCCTCCACGGTGACCTCGGTCCCGCCTAGGCCGGGCCGGGCGACACCCGGTCTCCTGCGACGTCCGGGATCCCGCAATCGCTTCGCCCCCGGCGCGGGGTACTGCCTACCCTGCTCGCATGGCTCATGCGAAGACCTCGTACGTCTGCCCGCCCGGCAGGGCCTCGTACGAGCAGCCCCACGGCAGGGACCGGGAGCGGACCGGCAGACCCTTCGTAGGGGCGCTCGTGCTGTGCGACCTGCCGTGACCGGGCAGGACGCCCCGGCGCGACGCGCGTCGCCGCCGGCTCCTCACGCGCGGTCCGGGAGGCGCTGTGGAATCTGATGACGGTTCGTGGTGGGTGATCTTCGCCGTTGCGGCCGGGGTGACGGTGGTCCTCGGCGCGTTGTTCCTGTCCGTGGTGGCCGTAATCGTCCTCGCCGTCGGCCGGGTGCGGCGCAGGCGTGGACGCTGACGGGGCGCTCCTCGTCCCGTCACCGCAGGGTGGGGCGGGGGCGGGCGTGGCGCGCTTGACAGGAAAATCGAACATCCATTCTGATGGGTTATCCACAGCCGAAGTGCTCGTGGAGGCGCATTGTCAGTGGCAGGCATTAGCGTCAGTGACGTGAAGCGATCGACTCAAGCAAACCGGGTGGAACCCATGGCAGGCACCGACCGCGAGAAGGCTCTCGACGCCGCTCTCGCACAGATTGAACGGCAATTCGGCAAGGGTGCGGTCATGCGCCTCGGCGACAAGCCGAACGACCCCATCGAGGTCATCCCCACCGGGTCGACCGCGCTGGACATCGCCCTCGGCGTCGGCGGGCTGCCCCGCGGCCGTGTGATCGAGGTGTACGGCCCTGAGTCCTCCGGTAAGACGACCCTGACCCTGCACGCCGTGGCCAACGCACAGAAGGCCGGCGGCACCGTCGCCTTCGTGGACGCCGAGCACGCGCTCGACCCCGAGTACGCGAAGGCCCTCGGCGTCGACACCGACAACCTCATCCTGTCGCAGCCGGACACCGGCGAGCAGGCGCTGGAGATCGTGGACATGCTGGTCCGCTCCGGTGCCCTCGACCTGATCGTCATCGACTCCGTGGCGGCCCTCGTGCCGCGCGCTGAGATCGAGGGTGAGATGGGTGACTCGCACGTCGGTCTCCAGGCCCGACTGATGAGCCAGGCGCTCCGGAAGATCACCGGTGCGCTCAACCAGTCCAAGACCACCGCGATCTTCATCAACCAGCTCCGCGAGAAGATCGGTGTGATGTTCGGCTCGCCCGAGACCACCACCGGTGGTCGCGCGCTGAAGTTCTACGCCTCCGTGCGCCTCGACATCCGCCGCATCGAGACCCTGAAGGACGGCACGGACGCGGTCGGTAACCGCACTCGCGTCAAGGTCGTCAAGAACAAGGTCGCGCCCCCGTTCAAGCAGGCCGAGTTCGACATCCTCTACGGTCAGGGCATCAGCCGCGAGGGCGGTCTGATCGACATGGGCGTGGAGCACGGCTTCGTGCGCAAGGCCGGCGCCTGGTACACGTACGAGGGCGACCAGCTCGGCCAGGGCAAGGAGAACGCCCGTAACTTCCTGAAGGACAACCCCGACCTCGCCAACGAGATCGAGCGGAAGATCAAGGAGAAGCTGGGCGTGGGTGTCCGCAAGGACGCCGCCGAAGCCGGTACGGACGCGGCCGACGCCGCGGCCACCGCCGTGCCCGCCCCGGCAACGAAGGCCAAGACGACGGCCAAGGCCGCCGTGGCCAAGAGCTGACCCGTGCGGGAGCAGGAAGGGGGCGGCGAGCGCCGGGACGGCCGTGAGGGCCGTTCGGAGTTGCCGCCCCAGAGCCCCGAGGAGCAGGCGCGGGCGATCTGTCTGCGCCTGCTCACCGGGAGCCCGCGTACCCGGCGCCAGCTTGCGGACGCCCTGCACAAGCGGGGCATCCCCGAGGAGGTGTCGCAGCAGGTCCTCTCCCGGTACGAGGAGGTGGGCCTGATCGACGACGCGGCCTTCGCCGGAGCCTGGGTCGAGTCCCGGCACCGCGGCCGGGGCCTGGCCCGCCGGGCGCTGGCCCAGGAGCTCCGGACCAAGGGGGTGCACGCCACCCTCGTGGAGGAGGCCCTGGAGCTACTGGACTCCGATCAGGAAGAGCAGACCGCCCGGGAGCTCGTGGAGCGCAAGCTCCGTTCCACCCGGGGGCTGGAGCGGGACAAGCGGATCCGGCGCCTCGCCGGGATGCTCGCCCGCAAGGGATACCCGGAGGGCATGGCCCTGCGGGTGGTGCGCCGCGCGCTGGAGGCGGAGGGCGACGACGCCGACGACCTGGGGTACCCGGGGGAGTGAGCCGGTGGACCCGGGGTGGGGGTAGCCCCCGGGACCAGACGCCGGGGCACGCCAATGTCAAGCACCGGGCACGGCGGCAGAGTTGGCCGCATGATGCTGCGTTACGCCCTCCAGACCATCAGGGACCGCAAGGCCGGTTTCCTCGGCGCCTTCGTCGCACTGCTGTGCGCGGCCGCCCTCGTCACGGCCTGCGGGACACTCCTGGAAACGGGCCTCCGCGGAAAGATCGGCACCGAGCGCTACGCAGCCACGCCGATCCTCGTCTCCGCCGACCAGAACGTCCACGAGACCACGGTCAGGGAGAAGAAGGGCGGACGGACCAAGGCCAAGCACAAGGCCAAGCCCGTCGCCGAGCGGGCCTGGCTCCCCGCCGCCACCACGGACACGGTCCGTGCCGTACCCGGCGTCGAACGGGTCGTCCCCGAGCTCACCTTCCAGGCCGTCCCGCTGCTCGAGGCCCCCGGGGCGCCGGTGCCCTCGTACGGGCACGCCTGGGCCTCCGCCGCACTGACCCCCTTCACCCTCAGCGAGGGCCGCGCCCCGCAGAGCGGCGGCGAGGTCGTCGTCGACCGTGCCCTGGCCGCCCGCGCCGGGCTGGAGCCCGGCGCCGAGTTCGCCGTGCAGTCCACCGGCGAACCCAAGACGTACCGGGTCAGCGGGGTCGCGAAGACGGACCGGGGCGCCCGGGGCGACCTCGCGCAGCAGCACGCGCTCTTCTTCAGCGACGACGAGGCCCGGCGCCTCGCCGCCCGCGACGGCCAGGTCAGCGCCATCGGAGTGCTGCCCGCGCCGGGTGTCGGCGCCACCGAGCTCGCCGCCCGCGTCGAGCGGGCGTTGCAGGGCACCACGGCGCAGGTCGCCACGGGCGATGACCGCGGCCCCGTCGAATTCCTCGACGCCGCCGGCGCCCGCATCAAGCTGGTCTCCATGGGCGGTGCGATGGGCGGTACCTCGCTGCTCGTTGCGATCCTTGTGGTCGTCGGCACCTTCGCGCTCTCCGTCCAGCAGCGCTACCGCGAACTCGCCCTGCTGCGGGCCATCGCCGCCACCCCGGGGCAGCTACGCCGCATGATCGGCAGGGAAGCGCTGCTCGTCGGCCTGGCCGCCGGCGGTGCCGGAGCGCTCGCCGGGCTACCGCTCGCCGCCTGGCTGCACGGCCGGTTCGTCGACAGCGGGGTCGTCCCCGTCACCCTGGAGCGCACCGCCGGCATCTTCCCTATGTGCGCGGCCGTCGCCGCCAGCCTGCTCGGAGCCTGGGCCGCCGCCCGGATCACCGGCCGCCGGATCGCCCGAATCCGCCCGGCCGAGGCGCTCGCCGAAGCCGCCGTGGAGCGGGGGCGGCCCGGTTGGATCCGCAGCGGGCTCGGCGTGCTGCTGCTGGCGGGCGGGGCGGTGCTGGTCGTCGCACTCGGCTCGTTGCGCACCGAGCCGGCCTCCACCCCGGTCACCTTCCTCGCCGTGGTGGTACTGGCCGGGGCGGTTGCGCTGCTCGGCCCGCTGCTCGTACGGGGCGCCACCGCGCTGCTCGCCGGACCGCTGCGGCTGGCCGGCCCGGGCGGCCACCTGGCCACCGCCAACCTGCGCGGGAACGCCGCGCGCATGGCCTCCGCCGTCACCCCGCTCGCGCTGCTGATCGGCATGACCTGCACCGTGCTCTTCATCACCCCGACGCTCGGGAACGCCGCCCGGGCCCAGGCCCGCGACGGGATCCGGGCCCCGTGGGCACTGGCCGCGCAGGGGCCCGGAGTGACGCGGGAGGCAGCCGAGCGGGTCCGGCGTACCCCGGGAGTCGCGGCGGTCACCGAGATCGTGCACACATCGGTACGGGTGGGGCTGACGAAGTACGCCGCCCAGGGCGTGACCCCGGCCGGGCTGACCCGGACCTGGGACCCGGAGGTCACCGGCGGCAGCCTGGACGGCTTCGGCGGGGGGAACGCGGCGGTGAGCGAACTCGCCGCCGACCAGCTGGGGCTGAAGCCGGGGAGCCCGCTGAAGCTGACACTGGGGGACGGAACACCGGTCACGCTGACGGTCTCGGCCGTGTACGCGCGGGGCCTCGGCTTCGGCGATATGACGCTGCCGCACGGGCTGGTGGCCGCGCACGCGGACAATCCGCTGGCCGCCGGCGTGTTGGTGGCGGCGGAACCGGGTTCCGCGGTCGGACGGGAGCAACTGGCCGCTGCGGTAGAGGCGTTCCCGAACGTACGGGTGCTGTCCGCGGCGGACGCAGACGCGGTACGGGCGGAGCGGCAGGACGCCGGGGCGGAGATCAACCTGTTGGCGATGGGGCTGGTGCTGGCCTTCACGGCGATCGCGGTGGTGAACACGCTCGCGATGTCGACCGCCGAGCGGTTCCGGGAGTTCGCGATGCTGCGGCTGGCCGGGGCGAAGCGCCGGCAGGTGCTGCGGATGCTGCGGACGGAGGCGCTCGCGGTGGCCCTGATCGGGACGGCGCTGGGTTCGGGGATCGCGCTGGCCGTACTGACCGCGTTCAGCGTGGGCATGACGGGGGTGGCGGCGCCCGCGGTGCTGCCGGTGGCCTACGCGGCGGTGGTGGGGGTGGCCGGGGTGCTGGCCCTGGCCGCCACCGCCCTCCCGGGCCGGGTGGCCTTGCGGGTACCTCCGGTGGCCATCGCCACGGCGAAGGGGTAGCCCCCAGAAGCGCTGCTCGTGCGTCGCCGTTGCCGGGGGCACTGCCCCCGGAACCCGCGCCTCAATCGCCGGCGAGGCTGGATTTTCCAGCCCGTCCGGCGTTTGAGGACCGGGTCCGGGCGGAGCCCGGGGATTTCAGGCGGGCGCGACCGGGAGGCCGGCGGACTTCCAGGCCTGGAAGCCGCCGGTCAGGTCCGTCGCGCGGTGGAGGCCCAGGGCATGGAGCGAGGCCGCGGCGAGGCTGGACGCGTAGCCCTCGTTGCAGACCACCACCACCTGGAGGTCGTGGCTCGTGGCCTCGGGGAGGCGGTGGCTGCCCCGTGGGTCCAGGCGCCACTCCAGCTCGTTGCGCTCAACCACCAGTGCGCCCGGGATCAGCCCGTCCCGCTCGCGCAGGGCCTGGTAGCGGATGTCCACCAGGAGGGCACCGGCGCGGGAGGCGGCGTACGCCTCCCGCGCATCCACGCGGGTGTAGCCCGCGCGGACCCGCTCCAGCAGTTCGTCGATGCCGATCGGGGCGCTCACTGCCAGTCCGCCGGACGCTCGACGTGCTCCAGGCTGAGCACCGGGCCGCTGCGGCTGTAGCGGCGGATCAGCGGGAGCGGCGGGTAGTAGGCGTGCACGGAGACCGCGTGCTCGGCCTGCGACTCGTTGAGGACCTCGTGCACGTGGTGTTCCCGGAAGGCGCGCCCCGATCCCGCGGCCAGGGTGCGGCGGCGGTCGACGTCCGGGGCCAGTTCCAAGGACTTCCAGCCCTCCGCGGGCAGGCGCACGGTCAGCGAGTGCTCGGTGAGCCGGCCCTGGGCGGTGGCGAACGCGCCCCGCGATTCGGCGTGGTCGTGCCAGCCGGTGCCCGTGCCCGGCGGCCAGCCGATCAGCCAGGCCTCGCTGCCGCCCGGCCCGTCCAGCCGGATCCAGGTGCGGCCCTCGGGATCGAGCGGCAGCGAAGCCACGATCTCCGGGTCGGCCGCCGTGCGGAGGGCGAAATCGAGGAGCTCGGCGGCCGTGGGGCCGTCGGCCGCCGGCGAGGACTCCGGGGCGTACGAGGGTGCGGATGCGGGAGCAGACATGAAGGGGACCGTTCCTGGGTTCGCGGAGGTGCGCGCAGGCCGGTGGACGGCACGGGGCGCGCGGGAGGAAGGGCGAATCAGCAGGAAGGGCGACACACGCAGCCCGCGTAGCGGAGCAGGTCCATATGGACCCTCCGCCACAGGCGTACGTCGTTGCCGGTCATTCCGCGAGTGAACCACGGAGTTCCGGAGACGGTCAATCGATCACCACGGTCGGTGCGGGGGCCGGCGACGGCGTCGGTGACGGTTTCGCCGTGGACGGCGCCGGCACCCGGGACGCGGGCGCGCCCGCCCGTAGGGTGTCCGCCGCCTCGTACAGCTCCGCCGGGCGGACCCCCGCGAAGGTCGCCGCCAAGTGCCCGTCGGGCCGCACCAGCAGTACGGTGTGCGCCGGAGCCCCCGGGTAGCTGTCCGCGACCAGCAGGTCGGTACGGACCGGGAGGGCGCTCACCGCCGCGGCGAGTCGGGGCATCAGTCCGGCGCCGAGCCAGTGCCGGCGGTCCCAGACTCCAGTGCCGGGAGCCACCAGGACCACCAGCAGCCGGCCCTGCCCGAGCAGGTCCCGCAGGGGCACGGTCGCCCCGTCGGGGGCGGTCACCGCAACGTTCGCCACCGGGCCGCCCGGCTCCGTGGCCGTCGGGACCTCGCGCACGGCGACCGGCGGGGCGTACGTGGGCTCCGCGCCCAGCGGCCCGCGCCCCAGGTGGCCTTCGGTGAGCAGGGATTCGGCGGAACGCGCGGCGCCGGGGAGGTAGGTGCGCAGGCCGCCCCCGGCCCGCAGCGACGGCATCGCCTGGTCGGCGGCGCGCAGCCGGGAGGCGACCGCGGTGCGCCGCTCGCCCTCGTAGCTGTCGAGCAGGGCCTCGGAAGCCCCCTGGTGCCAGACCAGGGAGAGCTTCCACGCCAGGTTCTCGGCGTCCCGGAGTCCCTCCTCGACCCCCTGGGTGCCGAGCGCGCCCAGCAGGTGCGCGGCGTCTCCGGCGAGGAAGGCGCGGCCGTCGCGCCAGCGCCGGGCGAGGCGGTGGTGCAGGGTGTGGACCCCGGTGTCGATGAGGTCGTACGGGGGTGTCGTGCCGCCGCACCACACCGCGAGGGTGTCGCGGATCAAGGTCACCAGTACGTCGGGGGTCACGAGTTCCCCGCGGGGCGGGAGCAGCCAGTCCAGCCGCCACACCCCGTCGGGCAGTGGTCGGGAGGTGACCTCGTGCGGCGGGTTGCGGTGCAGCAAGGCCTCGCCGGGCCAGGGCAATTCGGTGCGCAGCGCGGCCACGGCGTGCCGCTCCACGGCGGTGCGGCCCGGGAAGCGGATGCCGAGCAGCTTGCGCACGGTGGAGCGGGCGCCGTCGCAGCCGACCAGGTAACTCCCGCGCCACCAGGTGGTTTCGGCGCCCCGGGTGTGCGCGGTGACGCCCCGGCCGTCCTGCTCCAGGGAGTCCAGCTTGCTGTCGGTGACCAGTTGGACGAGCGGGTGGGCCGCGGCTGCGTCGCGCAGTCCGCGCGTCAGCGCGTGCTGCGGCACGTGCAGCGGGGCCGGGTGGTCCTCGAAGGTGATCCGCCGGTCGGTCTGGCGCCGGCGCATCGTGCGCCAGGCGGCGAAGTACGCCCCCTCGTCGCGCAGCGTCGTACAGCCCAGTCGGTGCGCCATGGCCGCCGTTTCGGCGTGCAGGACGACGGTACGGGCCGGGCGGACCTCTTCCTTGCCGGGCCCTTCGTCGAGCACGACGGAGGGCACGCCCGCACCCGCCAGGGCGAGCGACAGGGACAGCCCGACGGGTCCCGCGCCGACGACGATCACCGGGTCCATGGCGCGGCTCCCGATGTCCGGTATGTGATCACAGAACGTATGCAACCCACTGTAGGTGCCCGCGTCAAGTGACCCTGGTCGGCGCAGCGGTAAATGGAATCGGAAATTCCGAAAGGGTCGTCACTTCCGTCGCGGCCGACACCCTCGCGGAGCATCGAACCGCGCTACGGCCCGGCCGTTCCCGGTGGTCGTGGCGGTCCCGCATCGCGGGCGTCGCCGCCCGATGGGAGCCGGATCAAGGGCGGGTCGCATGACGGTCGGGTCGCACGACCGTCGGTGATTCGGGGGTCGGGTCCACCCCGGCCGTTCGGCCGATTTTCGACACGGTGCGGCCCGAATCCACCCCTTCGTAATTCGGCCAGTTTTCCGGAACTAATCCCCTCGGTTTTTTATTGGGGCGGGCTGACCGGTCTTCTGCTCTTTTCCTTTCGGCGGCCATGGGGGTGATTCTCAAGTAACCCTCAGAAGGTTGCTCTTCTGCTTGCCGGGTTCTGGTGGGGGTGGAACTGTCGTGGCACCGGGAATTTCCGGATCGACCGAGAAAAGGACGGGCGAAAATGAAGAAGCGGTACACGGCACTGCTCGCCGGTGCGGCGATGGCGCTCCTCGGGCTTCAAGGGGGCGTGGCGACCGCGTCCCCTACGGGCTGGCCGACCGGGTGTGCCAACGAGAGGGCCTCGACCGGCGCGGGCTGGTTAGCCACCTGTCGTCACAGCAACGGTGGACACTACAAGGCGGCGGTCATCTGCGTGCGCGAGGACGGCGGCGGCGACGTCAGCGTTCATTCGGTGGAATGGAAGGACGGGCGCGATCCCTCGTTCATCGCCTGCCCGCCGTTCACTTCGGTGAAGAGCGGCGGCATCATCACGAGGTCCTATTGATGGACTAGATCGCTCGACGCTCCACCGTGAGGCGACCTTCGAAGCCGGAAGCCGCGCCGATCGGTACAACGCAGTGTGGTGCGGCGGATGAATTCCGCCGCACCACACAGGCTGTGCACTATGAATGACGTGAGGTCAGGCCCCGAAGGGTTCCCGGACCGGGAGGGCCGTCAGATCCCGCCCGAGTTCGCCCCGGTGGCCATGTCGTTCACATCGTTGACGCCGACCACCGTACCGGTGCTCTTCTTCGACTTCCGCAGCCGGCCTTCCAGCAGGGAGGCGGACGAGGTGAGGGCGAAGTTCACGGCGATGTAGATCAGCGCGATCACGACGAGGGTCGGGATGGTGTTGCTGTAGTTGGCCGAGATCTGCCGGTTCGCCGACAGCAGTTCCGCGAAGCCCAGCAGGGCGCCGCCGATCGCCGTGTCCTTGAGGATCACCACGAGCTGGCTGACCAGGGCCGGCAGCATCGCCGTCACGGCCTGCGGGATCAGCACGTGGAACATCGTCTGGCCCTTGCGCATGCCGATCGCCTTGGCGGCGTCGCTCTGGCCGTGGGGCAGGGAGAGCACGCCCGCCCGGACGATCTCGGCGATGACGGCCGAGTTGTAGAGGACCAGGCCCGTGACCACGGCCCAGAAGGGCCGGGTGTCGGAGGGGACGTCCAGGAACCGCGGCGCCATCAGCGCGCTGCCGAACAGCATCAGCATCAGCACCGGGATGGCACGGAAGAACTCCACCCACGCGCCGACCGGCCCCCGCACCCACGCGTGGTCCGACAGTCGGCCGATGCCCAGCAGCGCGCCGAACGGGAGGGCGATCAACATGGACAGGGCGCCGGCCTTGAGCGTCTCCAGCAGGCCCGGCAGCAGGTACGTGGTCCAGACCTGGCCGTCGGTGACGAACGGCGTCCACTTGTCGGCGTCCAGCTGGCCCTTCTCGCCCATGAGGGACAGCGCCCACCACAGGACGAGCCCGAACAGCACGACGAAGATCCCGCTGTAGATCCAGTTGCGCACCTTGGCCTTGGGGCCGGGGGTGTCGTACAGCACGGAGCTCATCGCTTCACCGCCACTCGCTTGGCGACCCAGCCCAGCAGAAGACCGGTGGGCAGGGTCAGAAGGACGAAACCGAGGGCGAAGATCGCGAAGACCGCGAAGAGCGCCTGCGGCTCGTTCTCGAGCATTTCCTTCATCAGCAGGGCCGCTTCGGCCACGCCGATGGCCGCAGCCACCGTGGTGTTCTTGGTGAGCGCGATCAGTACGTTGGCGAGCGGTGCGACGACCGCCCGGAAGGCCTGGGGGAGCACGATCAGGGTGAGCACCTGGAAGAAGCTCAGTCCCAGCGCGCGGGCCGCCTCGGCTTGGCCGACGGGCACGGTGTTGATGCCGGAGCGCAGGGCCTCGCAGACGAAGGTCCCGGTGTAGGCGATGAATCCGAGGACCGCGAGCCGGAAGCCGATCTCCTTGAACGTGCTGCCGCCCAGGGCGATGCCGAGGGTCTGGTTGAGTCCCAGCGAGCAGCCGATGATCAGCAAGGTCAGCGGGGTGTTGCGGACCAGGTTGACGTAAGCGGTGCCGAAGGCCCGCAGCAGCGGGACCGGGCTGACCCGCATCCCGGCCAGGGCGGTGCCCCAGATCAGGGATCCGGCCGCCGAGTAGAGGGTGAGCTGAACCGTCACCCAGAAGGCTCCGAGCACGTCGTACTGCCCGGAATCAAGAAAATCGAACACGATGCCCTGCGCTCTCCCCAGGATGGCCGGTGAGGTGCGCCGCCGCCCGCGGCAGGCGGGCGGCGACGCTCCTCACCGATGAATCAGCTGCCTTCGGTGATCTGCGGGGCAGGCTCGTTCTTGTAGTTGGCCGGGCCGAGGTTCTTGTCCACGGCCTTCTGCCAGCTGCCGTCCTCGACCATCTTCTTGAGCGCGGCGTTGATCTTGGTCTGGAGCTCCTTGTCGCCCTTCTTCAGACCGATGCCGTAGTTCTCGTTGCTCAGGCTCAGCCCGACCAGCTTGAACTTGCCCTTGTTCTTCTCCTGCGCTGCGTAGCCCGCCAGGATCGAGTTGTCCGTGGTGAGGGCGTCGACGGCCTTGTTCTCCAGGCCGGTGAGGCACTCGGAGTAGCCACCCTGCTCCAGCAGGTCGGCCTCGGGGGCCAGCTTGGTCTTGACGTTCTGCGCCGACGTGGAGCCGGTGACCGAGCAGAGCTTCTTCTTGTTCAGGTCCTCGGCCTTGGTGATGCTCGTGTCGTCGGCGCGGACCAGCAGGTCCTGGTGCGCGAGGAAGTACGGGCCGGCGAAGTCGACCTTCTCCTTGCGCTTGTCGTTGATCGAGTACGTCGCGACGACGAACTTCACGTCACCGTTCGAGATCAGGTTCTCGCGCTCGGCGCTGGGGGCCTGCTTGAACTCGATCTGGTTCGGCTCGTAGCCGAGCTCCTTGGCGACGTAGGTCGCGACGTCGACGTCGAAGCCCGTGAACTTGCCGTCCGGGGTCTTCAGGCCCAGACCGGGCTGGTCGTACTTGATGCCGACGACGATCTTGTCCTTGGCGCCACCGGAGGCACCGCCGTCACTGGCGGCGTCCTGCTTGCTGCCGCCACACGCGGTCGCGGTCAGGGACAGGGCGACGGCGACGGCCGCGGCCGCAGCGGCCTTGGAGATCTTCATGGTGAACTTCCCTCGGATGAGACGTGGTTGAACGACGAGCGACGCTTGCGGCGCACGCACGGCAGACAGGAACCGATCCGGTGGTGATCCGCATACGGATGACTACCAGACGGAAACCTCAGTGGTGCAGGATCTTCGACAGGAAGTCCTTCGCCCGATCACTGCGCGGGTTGCTGAAGAACTGCTCGGGAGTCGCTTCTTCGACGATCTTTCCGTCGGCCATGAAGACGACCCGGTTGGCGGCGGAGCGCGCGAAGCCCATCTCGTGCGTGACGACCACCATCGTCATGCCCTCACGGGCGAGCTGCTGCATGACCTCCAGCACCTCGTTGATCATTTCCGGGTCCAGGGCCGAGGTCGGCTCGTCGAAGAGCATCACCTTCGGCTCCATGGCGAGCGCCCGGGCGATGGCCACGCGCTGCTGCTGGCCACCGGAGAGCTGTGCCGGGTACTTGTCGGCCTGAGAGCCGACGCCCACCCGCTCCAGCAGGGACAGCGCCTTCGCGTGGGCCGCGGCCTTGTCGGTCTTGCGGACCTTGAGCTGGCCCAGCATGACGTTCTGCAGCACCGTCTTGTGCGCGAAGAGGTTGAACGACTGGAAGACCATGCCGACGTCGGCGCGCAGCCGGGCCAGTTCCTTGCCCTCGGAGGGCAGGTCCTTGCCGTCGAGCGTGATGGTGCCCGAGTCGATGGTCTCCAGGCGGTTGATGGTCCGGCACAGCGTGGACTTGCCCGATCCCGAGGGACCGATCACCACGACTACCTCACCGCGGGCAATGCTCAGATCGATGTCCTGAAGCACGTGCAGCGCGCCGAAGTGCTTGTTGACGTTGCTCAGTACGACCAGGTCGTCTGCGGCACCGGCCGCGTCCTGCACGTCCTTGGTCACTGATACTCCGCTCATCGGCTTCTTGCTCCGTCCTCCTCGGTTGGGAGGACAGTAGTGACGTGACGCGCACAACGTCATCACATCTGAGGGAGAATTGAGGATAACGATCCGGCCTCGCCCGGATACGCTCCGTGCGCGGCACCGGTGTGGTCGATCATGTCCGCGTACCGGGTGCATAACGGAAGGCGCGCCGGGGCGGCACCCCCTTGACGTGGGACTCCGCATCGGCGTGGATGCATGGTGGCCCTTCGTGTGCCCCCGCGTGTGACCATGCGTGGTGAAGCCCGAGCGAGAGAAGAGGAGAGGGGGACGACATGAGACTGCTGCTCGTCGAGGACGACGATCACGTCGCGGCAGCCCTGTCCGCGATCCTCGCCCGCCACGGCTTCCAGGTCACCCACGCCCGAAACGGTGAAGAGGCCCTGCAAGCACTCCTGCCCGCCGGCGCACCGACCTGCCCCCAGCCCTTCGGCGTGATCCTGCTCGACCTCGGTCTGCCCGACCAGGACGGCTACGAGGTGTGCGGCAAGATCCGCAAGCGCACCACCACCCCCGTGATCATGGTGACCGCGCGGGCCGACGTACGGTCCCGCATCCACGGCCTGAACATGGGCGCCGACGACTACGTGGTCAAGCCCTACGACACCGGCGAGCTCCTCGCGCGCATCCACGCCGTCGCCCGGCGCACCGGCGCTTCCGAAGAGACCGCCGGCACCGGTACGCCCACCACGGTCCGCCTCGGCCCCGTCAGCATCGAGCTGCCCAACCGCCGGGTCAGCGTGGACGGCGCCGACGTGCCCCTCACCCGCAAGGAGTTCGACCTGCTGGCCCTGCTCGCGCAGCGGCCCGGCGTCGTCTTCCGCCGCGAGCAGATCATCAGCGAGGTGTGGCGCACCAGCTGGGAGGGGACCGGGCGCACACTGGAGGTCCACGTCGCATCGCTGCGCTCCAAACTGCGCATGCCCGCCCTCATCGAGACCGTCCGAGGGGTGGGCTACCGGCTCGTCGCCCCGGCCGCTCCCTAGGGGCCCTCTGCCGTGCGTGCCCGTCTGCTCCCGCTGCTCGTCATCCTGATGGCGGGCACGCTGCTCGCCCTCGGCTTCCCGCTCGCCGTGAGCCTGGCCGCCGGGCAGCAACAGCGGGTGGTGGTCGACCGGATCGACGACAGCGCCCGCTTCGCCGCGCTCGCACAGTTCTTCATCGACGCCGAGGGTTCCGGATCCATGGGCGCCGCCGAGCGCCGCGAGACCCTCGGGCAGGAACTCGCCCGCTACCAGACCCTGTACGGGATCCGCGCCGGCATCTTCTACCGGAACGACAACGCCCTGGCCCGGTCCCCGGGCTGGTGGCAGCTCCCGGAATCCCGTGAGGGGCGCCGGGCCCTCGCATCGGCGCTGGCCGGCCGGCGCAGCCACGATCCCCCGCAGGTGTGGCCCTGGCAGAGCGACGGCAAACTGCTCGTCATCTCCCCGGTCGTCCTCGACGGCGACGTGGTCGCGGTCGTCGCCACCGAATCACCGACCGACCAGATGCGCGCCCGCATCCTGAAGGGCTGGCTGCTGATCGCGGGCGGGCTCGCCGCCGCCATGCTGGTCGCCTTCGGCGCCGCCCTCAAGCTCACCAGCTGGGTGCTCAAGCCCGTCCAGACCCTGGACGCGGCCGCCCACGGCATCGCCACCGGACGGATGAACTCGCGCGTCGCGGCCGCCGGCGGCCCGCCGGAACTCCAGCGCCTGGCCCACTCGTTCAACGAGATGGCCGACAACGTCGAAGAGGTCCTGGAACAGCAGCGGGCGTTCGTCGCCGACGCTTCCCACCAGCTGCGCAATCCGCTCGCGGCGCTGCTCCTGCGGATCGAGTTGCTCGCCCTCGAACTGCCCGAGGGGAACGAGGAGATCGCCTCCGTGCGCACCGAGGGCAAGCGCCTGACCCAGGTCCTGGACGACCTGCTGGACCTGGCGTTGGCCGAGCACGCCTCCGCCGAGATCAGCCTCACCGACATCGGGGCCCTGGCGGCCGAGCGGGTCGCCGCATGGCGCCCCTACGCCGAAGAGAAGGGCGTACGGCTCACCGAGTCGGGCCGGAGCGCCATCACCGGCTGGGCCGACCCCATCGCCCTGTCCAGTGCGCTCGACGCGGTCATCGACAACGCCCTCAAATTCACCCCCGCGGGCGAGGAGGTCGAGGTTTCGGTCTCCGCCGAGGGGCGCTCCGTCCGCGTGGTCGTCGCAGACCGCGGCCCCGGACTCACCGAGGACGAGCTGCTCCGCGTCGGCGACCGGTTCTGGCGCAGCGGCCGCCACCAGAACGTCAAGGGCTCCGGGCTCGGCCTGTCGATCTCCCGTGCCCTGCTCGCCGCGGGCGGCGGGTCCCTCTCCTACGAGAAGAACCCGCCGCACGGGCTGCGGGTGACGGTGGCCGTCCCGCGCACCGACCCCCGGGGCGCTTGAGCCCGGCCCCTTCCGGCTACCAGACGAGGGTGGTGCGGGCCGCCTCCGAGACCGCGTACAGCTCGTCGACGGACCGGACCTCGAAGACCGCCGCTCGCTCCCGCCCGGCGCGCGGGACGGCGGGCAGGTACAGGGCGGTGCCGCAGGTGCCCCCGAGGAAGCGCCGGGTGCCGTCGGGCAGGACCCGCCACACCTCGTAGTGGCGCGGCCGCCTGTCGGGACCGGCCGCCGCCCGCCAGGACAGGCGCACCCAGGCCCGGCCGTCCTGTCGGGACGAGGCGTCCACGACCGGTGCGGTGGGCGGAGCCGGGCGCCGGGCGCGGGTCTTGTCGCGCACCGACACGGCGCCGATCCGCCACACCACCGGCTCGTTTCCGAGCGCGGTGATCCGTACCGCGAGGCCGTACGCGGTCCTGCCCGCCAGTGACGCCAGAGCGGCCCGCGTCGTGCGCCAGCCCTGCCCGCCGTCCCGGGTCGCGGCCGGCAGCCACGTGTACGGGACCGGCTCGCCGGGGCGGGACGGCTCGCGGACGGCCACCCCGACCTCCACCGTGATCTCCGCCGCGACCGGCCCCGGCCCGGTGGCGTGCACCAGCTCCAGGACCGACCCGCGGGTCAGCGGCAGCCGCGTGGAGTGCAGCCCGATGGTCACGGGGGCGGTCAGTGCGCCCTCGACCAGCAGGCTGGACCCGCCGCGCCAGGCGCTCGCGAAGTCCAGGGTGACCGAGGGGCGCGCACCGGCGGTGTCCACCGCCCAGCGGCGGCCGGGGAGCCGGTCCTGGAGCCCGAGGTGGTTCCAGGGCGCGTCCGAGACGACCCTGCCGCCGTCGTACCAGCGCAGCCCGTGCCCGGTGTTGAAGGAGCAGGCGAAGGGGAGCCCGGTGACGGTGGACCGGTCGGCGACGGCCGTGGCGGGGGCCCGCCAGCGGACCCCGGGCGCGGGCCGGGCCGGGTCCAGGGACTCGCCGGTCCAGAACCGGTCGTCGGCGCGGTGGAAGGCGCCGGGGGAGCGGTCGGTGAGGTGGTTGCGGGTCCACTCGGGCCGGTAGAAGCCGTAGCTGACGACGTGGTCCCGCTCGCGCGGGACGATCGCGTCCCAGTCGACGACCGCGTCCCAGCCGCGGGATTCGGTGTCGACCGCGGCCCACAGGTCGTGGCGGGACCGGCCGAGACGGTCGGCGAGCGCGCCCGATGCGGCCAGGGTGTCCGGGGTCCAGCGGAAGTCCACGAACATCGTGTCCGAGACCGTTCCCGCCCGGTCCTCGAAGAACTCCTGGTTGAGCGCGTTGAGTGCGCCCTGCCAGCCCACCCGGCCGGTGTTGTTCATGGCGTCGTACCAGGTGGTGCGCAGTCCGTGGGGCTCGCCGGCCGCACGCAGGGCGCGCAGGAACTCCCGCATCCGGGTGGCGAGCGCGCTGTCCCCGCCGTCGGTCTCGGCGTTCACGAACCAGCCGTCGAAGCCGTACGTCCGCGCCACCTGGACGAGCTTGTCCGCGATCGGGAAGCGGCCGAGGGAGTCCCGCCGCACCAGGTCGCGGGTCCACCGGAGGTCGCCGCCGTAGGCGACGGGCGGCAGGAACACGTTGCCCAGCACCCGGACCCCGTTGCGGTGGGCGGCGTCGACCACCGGCGCGTTCGGCGCGAGCACGATGCCCTCGCCGGCGGAGCCGCCCCAGAAGACCAGCTCGTCGATGTACGCCCAGTGCGTGAGCGCGTAGTGGTCGGCGGTCGGGGAGCCCTGGGAGGGGTTCCCGGCCGTGGGCCCGAAGGAGACCAGGGAGGCGATACGGGCCTGGCCGGCGCGGGCGTCCCGGTTCGCCGGGACCGGGGTGAACCGTTCCGCCAGCGGCACGGTCGAGGTGTTGTGGGCCAGGTCGGGGTCGCTCTCGGGGGTCCACCGGCTGAGCGAGCGCCATACGATCCCGGGACCGGGGGTCCCCGACGGGAGGGAGTCCGGGAACCAGTACGAGGCGTACGGGGCCAGGTCGACCGGTGCCGGTGCCGGTGCCGCGGCGGGCGCTCTCACCGGTAAGGGCGCGGGCGCGGCGGCGGCCCGGGCGCGGCCCGCCAGGCCCAGCAGCACGGCGGCCCCGGCCCCGGTGACCAGCACCCTGCGCCGGGTCGGCGGACGTATCGCGGCGGGCGGCGTACGCGGATCGACGACGTCGTCGGTCTCGGGCATGCGGGGCTCCTCACGAGGGGAACGGGGAACGGGGGATCGGGGGATCGGTCGGTCAGGTCACGTCCTGCACGCGCAGCACCTCGGTGATGCCGCGCGCGGCCAGATGGGCGGGGTCGGCGGCACGTTCCGCGAGGACCACCGCGGGACGCATCCCCTGGGCCGTGAGCGAGGCCCAGGCTTCGAAGAACGTGCCGCCCGGGGCGCACACCGAGCGCCCCGGAGCTTCCACCGCCCCGCCGACGTCCACGGCGAGCGCGGTGGACCGCGGGGCGGGGCGGTGCGCGCGGCCCCGCCACCGCGCGGCGATCCGGGAGACGGCGGCGCCGGCCGGCTTGGCCCGGCGGTCGTTGGTGAGCAGGCCGAGGCCGTACTCCAGTTCCGGGAAGTCCGCGAGCTGCCGGGACACGTCGTGCGAGCACCACCAGGTCACGCCCCACAGGTCCGGGCAGTCCAGGGCGTTCGCGACGGTGGCCTCGGCGAACCGCGCCGCGTGCTCGGGCGGGATCAGCGGCGCCGGGGCGCCGACCTCTTGGAGCCACACCGGGCGGTGCGGGTCCAGGGCCCAGGCCTTGGAGAGCTCGATCAGGTACGCGGCATGGTGCTCGGTCGCCGTCCCGCTCCGGCCGTGGCGCTGAGCAGTGCCGTTGAACACCCAGGAGTGCACGGCGGTGACCCCGCCCAGCCGGGCCGCTTGGGCCGCGGTGAACGGGTGCCCGTCCTGGTACCAGGCCGCGTCGTACTCGGCGTGCAGGTGCAGCCGCCCCGGTGCGCCCTCCTCGCAGGCGGCGAGCATCCGCTCCAGCCAGCGGGCGGCCTGGTCCGGGGTGATCCGGTCGGGGTCGGGGTGCGGGGCGCCGGAGAACTGGTTGATCTCGTTGCCGACCGTCATGCCCAGGAAGTTCGGCCGGTCGGCGAGGGCCGCGGCCAGCGTGCGCAGGTACTCCTCCTGCCCGGCGACCACGTCCGGGTCGGTGAAGATGCTGCGCCGGTGCCAGGTCCGGGTCCAGGCGGGCAGGAAGTCGAAGCTCGACAAGTGCCCCTGCAGGCCGTCCACGTTGACGTCGAGCCCGCGCTCGGCGGCCGCGTCGGCGAGCGCGACGAGCTGCTCGACGGCGCGCGGCCGGATCAGCGTCCGGTTCGGCTGGAAGACCGGCCACAGCGGGAAGACGCGGATGTGGTCCAACCCGAGCGCGGCGATCGAGTCGAGGTCGGCACGCACCTCGTCGAGGTCGAAGTCCAGCCAGTGGTGGAACCAGCCGCGGGCCGGCGTGTAGTTGGCGCCGAAGCGGAGCGCGTCATCGTGCACGGGGCGTCCTGGAGTTCTGGAGGAATTCACCGGATGCGCCACAACCTGCCGGTGTGGATGGGGAAAGTCAACAGGGCCCCTGACCGTGTACTTATGCGCTTCAGCCCAGTTGACACAAGGGTTCTGCGTGAAGACCCTGAGGAAACTAATGCGCTTTAGTTCGAACCGGCTGCAAGGAAGTGCGTGGAAATGGACAGCGGGATTTCGGTCAGGGCGGTCGCCGCTTCGGGCCCGTTCTGCCCCGAGCCGTACGGGGGCGCCCGCCCCGCCGACCGGGCCGAACCGGCCGGGGAGTTCGAGGACGTGCTGACGGCGACCGTGCCCAACGACCGGGTCCCGGACGGGCGGTGGGTGGACGCGCCCGATCCGGTCGTGGCCGCCGCCCCGGGCGCGCAGGGCTCCGTACGGGCCTACGCCGGTTTCCCGTAGAGGACTTGACCGACATCACCGACATTGTCGACTTGGTCGACTTGGTCGAGGTGGACTTCGAGCCGGGGTCGCCGCTCGATGCCCCTCCCGGAGACCACTGGATCGTCATAAAAGCGGCCTGTCGGGGCAGGATCGCGTACGGTCCGGCCATTGCCGTCGGTATTCCGCCACGTGTGACGCACCCGAAGGACGAATGAGGCAGGCCATGGCCCGCAGACCCACGATCAAGGACATCGCCCGGCAGGCCGGCGTGTCGGAGAGCGCCGTCTCCTTCGCGCTCAACGACCGGCCGGGCGTCTCGCACGACACCCGGGCCCGGATCCGACGCGTCGCCGAGGAACTCGGCTGGCAGCCCAACAGCGCGGCCCGGGCCCTGTCCGGCGAACGCTCCGGAGCCGTCGGCCTGGTCCTCGCCCGGCCCGCGCACACGCTCGGCGTCGAGTCCTTCTTCCTCCAGCTCGTCTCCGGCATCCAGGAGGTGCTCTCCGCGGCCCGGACCGCCCTGCTGTTCCAAGTCGTCGAGGACATCGACGCCGAATGCGCGGTCTACCGCCGCTGGTGGGCCGAGCGACGGGTCGACGGGGTCCTCGTCGTCGACCCGCGTACGAGTGACCCGCGACCGGCGCTCCTGGCGGGACTGGCCCTGCCCGCGGTCACCATCGGCGAGGCCCTGTTCCCGGACGTCGGCGCGGCCGCTGGCCCCGGGGGCCAGACAGGTCCCGCCCCGGCTCCCGCCCCGGCTCCCTCCGCGGCCCGGCCCGCGAGCCTGTCTTCCGTCCGGGCCGACGACACCGGCGCCATGGCCCAGGTGCTGGAGCACCTGTACGGGCTGGGCCACCGCAGGATCGTGCACGTCGCCGGGCTCCCCGGCCTCGCCCACACGGTCCGCCGGATGGAGTCCCTGCGGGCCGAGGCCGCGCGTCGCGGCCTCGGCCCGGACCAGGTGCGCTCGGTCGTCACCGACTACTCCGACGCCGAGGGCGCGGCGGCCACGCGACGGGTCCTCGCCGAGCCGGATCCGCCCACGGCGCTCGTCTACGACAACGACGTGATGGCCGTGGCCGGGAGCGCGGTCGCCGCCGAACTGGGCATCCCCGTTCCGGGCCGACTGTCGATCGTGGCCTGGGACGACTCCGCCCTGTGCCGGGTCACCCATCCCCGGCTGACCGCTCTCGTACGGGACACCGCCGGCTTCGGCCGGCTGGCCGCCGAGGAACTCCTGGCCGTCCTCGCGGGCAGCCTGCCCGGGGTACGGATCAGCGAGCGTCCGAGGCTGGAGCCTCGCGAGAGCACGGCGCCGCCACCGGCGCATACTTAATCCTGAAAACCTTCCTGGAGCCGCCACCGTGATCATTCCCAGCGTCCCGTTCCCCACACCGCGGGCCGCCGCAGCGGCCTTTGGACCGACGGTCGCGATCGACATCGGCGGTACGAAGATCGCCGGTGCGCTGGTGCACCCCGACGGCACCATGACGGCCACCACCCGCCGCCCGACCCCGCGCGGGGCGGACGCCGACGGGGTCATGGCGGCGGTCGCCGAGGTCGTCGCCGACCTCTCCGAGTCGCCGCTGTGGGCTTCGGCGGTCCGCTGCGGGATCGGCAGCGCCGGTCCGGTGGACACCTCCCGGGGCACGGTCAGCCCGGTCAACATCGGGGCCTGGCGGGAGTTCCCGGTCCAGGAGCGGGTCGTGGCGGAGCTCGCGGCGCGCGGGGCCGACCTGCCGACCGTGCTGGCCGGCGACGGGGTGGCGATGACCGCTGCCGAGCACTGGCTGGGCTCGGCCCGGGGCCACGCGAACGCCCTGTGCATGGTGGTCTCCACGGGCGTGGGCGGCGGCTTGATCCTGAACAACCAGCTCCACCCCGGCCCCACGGGCAACGCCGGGCACATCGGCCACATCAGCGTGGCCTTCGACGGCGAGCCGTGCGCGTGCGGCGGCCACGGGTGCGTCGAGTCGATCGCCTCCGGTACGGCGATCGCCCGCTGGGCCCTGGACCAGGGCTGGAGACCGTCGGGGACGGCGGGGGCCGGCGCAGGCGTGACCGGTGTGAAGGGCTCGGGAGGCGGGCCCGACGCCACCGCGGCGGGCGTGGCCGCTGCCGCCGCCGAGGGTGACCCGATCGCCCTGGCCGCCTTCGACCGGGCGGGCCGCGCCCTGGCCGCGGCCATCGCGGCCACCGCGACCCTCGTGGAGACGGACATCGCGGTCATCGGCGGTGGAGTGGCCGCGGCCGGCGACACCCTCTTCGCCCCGATCCGCAGCCACCTCGCGGCTTACGCCACGCTCTCGTTCGTCAAGGACGTCCAGGTGGTGCCGGCGATGCTGGGCACCCATGCGGGGCTGATCGGCGCCGCCGCGGCGGCGACCATGCTGCTGCCGTCGCCCCCTTCCCCTGCGTGAACCCCAGGACGCTCAGGGCTTGACGGACCGGTAGTACCGGCGCGCGCCCTCGTGCAGGCCCAGCGGGTCGGTGTAGATCGCCGTCCGCAGGTCCACGAGCTGCGCCGCGTGCACCTCGCGCCCGACGAGGTCGCGGCTGAGGATCACCGTCCGCGTCAGCTGCTCGGTGAGCTGCGGGTCGGTCCCCGCCGTGGTCACCAGCAGGTTCGGTACGGCCAGGGTCGACACCGAGCTGGTGTTGCGCGCCCGCGGGTAGACGTCCTGCGGCATCACGGCCGTCCGGTAGTAGCGTGCCGGGCTGCCGCTCTCCTGGAGCGGTTCCATCAGGTCACCGAGGGGCACGAGCCGAATGTGGAAACGCTCCGACAGTTCGTGCACGGCGTTCGTGGGCAGGCCGCCGGACCAGAAGAACGCGTCGATCCGGCCGGCTTCCAGCTCGCCCGGCATGGTGTCGATGCCGATGGACACCGGCGTGATGTCCAGCACCGGGTCGATCTTCGCCGCCCTCAGCAGCCGCTCCGAGACCAGCCGCACGCCGGAACCCGGCTGGCCGATCGCGACCCGCTTGCCGCTCAGGTCATGGGCCGACTGCACCGGGGAGTCGGCCGGGACCACCAGCTGCACGTAGTCGTCGTAGAGCCGTGCGACCCCGCGCAGCTGGTCCGCGCCGGCCTTCTTGTCGAGCTGGTACTTGGCGACCGCGTCCGCCGTCGCCACCGTGAAGTCCGCCTCGCCGGTGGCCAGCCGCTTCAGGTTCTCCTGCGAGCCCTCGCTGGTCTCCAGCTGCACGTCCACGCCGGGCATGTCCCGCCCCAGCGCCTGCTCCAGCAGCTGCCCGTACCGGTGGTAGACCCCGGTCCGCGCGCCCGTGCTGAAGGTCAGCTCGCCCTCCAGTTCCGGCTCCCCGAAGGGCTTCAGCCACCACGTCAGGACCCCGAGCACGGCGAGTACGGCCACCAGGACCCGCAGGGCGTGGCGCCTGCTGATCCGGGGCGGTACGAGAGGCATGGCCGCGATCCTGCCACCCGTCCGCCGTCCTGTCACGGCGCGGGTCGTCGGGGGGCTCCCGAGCGGAGCCTTTCCAACAGCTTCCGGGCGGCCGGCCCGGACGGTCCGTCCGCGCGCCAGGCCAGCGCGACCGTCCCGGTCAACTCCGGCTCGGTGATCCGCAGCGCGCACAGCCTGCCGCTGCCGCTGCCGCTGCCGCTGCCGCTGCCGGTGTCGGTGTCGACGTCGGCCCGCGGGCCCGCTGCCGACTCCGCCCCGGACGGCACCACCGCCACCCCCAGGCCCCGCGCGGCCAACCGGACCAGCACGGCGGGCGCCGCCGCCTCGAAGTCCACCCGCGGCGCGAAGCCCGCCTGCGCGCACGCCCGCTCCAGCACCCCGCGCAGCCCGGTCCCGCGCGGCAGGCCGATCAGGGCCCGCCCGCGCAGGGCGGCCAGCGGGATCCCGCCGTTGACGGCGGCCACAACCAACGGATCGTCCTCCCGCACCGCCGCGACCAGGGGTTCGTCGAGCACCACCTGGCAGGAGACGCCCGGCGGCGGTTCCCCCGGGAGGCCGACCACCGCCAGGTCCAGCTCCCCGCGCAGCAGCGCGGCCAGCATCCGCTCCGAGGTGTCCTCGGAGAGCGAGATCTCCACTCCGGGGTGCTCGTCGTGGAAGGCCCCGAGCACCTCCACCACGTCGAACCCGTCCACCACCGCCCCGGCCGCCCCCGGGACCAACCCGAGGGCCACCCGCCCGCGCAGCAGGCCGGAGAACTCCTCGGCCGTCCGCCGCACGCCCTCCACCGCCGCCAGCGCGGCCCGCGCGTACGCGAGCACCGCCCGGCCCGCCTCCGTCGGAGTCACCCGCCGCCCGGACCGGTCGAGCAGCCGCTGCCCGAGCTCGCGTTCCAGTTGCGCGACCTGTGCGCTCACCCCGGGCTGTGACACGTGCAGCCGCGCCCCGGCCCGCGTGAAGCCGCCCTCTTCCACCACGGCCACGAAATAGCGCAGCTGAGCCAGTTCCATAAGCGCGGATTCTAGATTGCAGAAGGACCTGCTCTTGGACTTATGGCCGGTGCCGCCCCGACCCTGAAGCCATGAGCCGATCCACCTCCCGACCCACTCCCCGACCCACCCGCCGACCCACCTCCCCCGCCTCCGCGTACCGCCGTACGATCGCCGCGGCCGTCGCCGCCGAACGCCGCGAGCTGGCCGACGTACTGGACGGCCTCCAGGCGGACCAGTGGGACGCCCCGTCCCTCTGCGCCGGCTGGCGCGTCCGCGAGGTCGCCGCCCACCTGTCCCTTGGCTTCCGCACCACCCTCCCCGGCTTCGCCGCCGAACTCCTGCGCGCCCGCGGCAGCCTGCACCGGATGACCGACCGCACGGCCCGCCGCGACGCCGCCGCCTTCACCGCGCGCGAGCTCGCCGCGCTGCTCCGCGAGAACGCCGAGCACCCCTGGAAACCGCCCGCCGCCGGCCACACCGGAGCCCTCGCCCACGACGTGGTCCACGGCCTCGACATCACCGTCGCCCTCGGCCACCCGCGCCGCGTCCCCGAGGACCGGCTGCGGCTCCTCCTCGACGCGGTCACCCCCCGGTCCCTGCGCTTCTTCGGCGCGGACCTGACCGGCGTCCAGCTGTGCGCGCAGGACCTGGACTGGTCCCACGGCGAGGGAACTCCCGTGCACGGGGAAGCCCAGGACCTGCTGCTCCTCCTCTTCGGCCGGCGCCTTCCCCCGGGTCGGCTGAACGGGGGACCGGAGGGACACCGGGTACCGCCTACCCTTGTTGCATGACCAGCAGCGACCGGAGCCAGGCAGTGGACGTGAAGCGAAGCTACGAGGTGCGCACCTACGGGTGCCAGATGAACGTGCACGACTCGGAGCGGCTCTCCGGTCTGTTGGAGGACGCCGGTTACGTCCGGGCGCCCGAAGGCGCCGACGGCGACGCCGACGTCGTGGTCTTCAACACCTGCGCGGTCCGCGAGAACGCCGACAACAAGCTGTACGGCAACCTCGGCCGACTGGCCCCGATGAAGACGAAGCGCCCCGGCATGCAGATTGCCGTCGGCGGCTGCCTCGCGCAGAAGGACCGCGACACGATCGTCAAGCGGGCCCCCTGGGTCGACGTCGTCTTCGGTACGCACAACATCGGCAAGCTGCCCGTGCTGCTGGAGCGCGCCCGCATCCAGGAGGAGGCGCAGGTCGAGATCGCCGAGTCGCTGGAGGCCTTCCCCTCCACGCTCCCGACCCGCCGCGAGTCCGCCTACGCCGCCTGGGTCTCGATCTCCGTCGGCTGCAACAACACCTGCACCTTCTGCATCGTCCCGGCCCTGCGCGGCAAGGAGGAGGACCGTCGGCCCGGCGACATCCTCGCCGAGGTGGAGGCCCTGGTCGCCGAGGGCGTCTCGGAGATCACCCTGCTCGGTCAGAACGTGAACGCGTACGGCTCGGACCTGGGCGACCGCGAGGCCTTCAGCAAGCTGCTGCGCGCCTGCGGCCAGATCGAGGGCCTGGAGCGGGTCCGCTTCACCTCCCCGCACCCGCGCGACTTCACGGACGACGTGATCGCGGCGATGGCCGAGACCCCGAACGTGATGCCGCAGCTGCACATGCCGATGCAGTCCGGATCGGACACGATCCTGCGGGCGATGCGCCGCTCGTACCGGCAGGAGCGGTTCCTCGGCATCATCGAGAAGGTCCGCGCCGCGATCCCGCACGCCGCGATCTCCACCGACATCATCGTGGGCTTCCCCGGTGAGACGGAGGAGGACTTCCAGCAGACGATGCACGCGGTGCGCGAGGCCCGGTTCGCGAACGCCTTCACCTTCCAGTACTCCAAGCGGCCCGGCACTCCCGCCGCCGACATGGACGGGCAGATCCCCAAGGAGGTGGTCCAGGAGCGGTACATGCGCCTGGTCGCCCTCCAGGAGGAGATCTCCTGGGACGAGAACAAGAAGCAGGTCGGCCGCACGCTGGAGGTCATGGTCGCGGAGGGCGAGGGCCGCAAGGACGGCGCCACGCACCGGCTCTCCGGCCGCGCGCCCGACAACCGCCTGGTCCACTTCACGAAGCCGGAGGCGGAGGTCCGCCCCGGTGACGTGGTCACCGTGGACATCACCTACGCGGCCCCGCACCACCTGCTGGCCGAGGGCCCGACGCTGACCGTGCGCCGGACGCGCGCCGGCGACGCCTGGGAGAAGCGCAACGCCGCCCCGGCCCAGCCGGCGGGCGTCATGCTCGGGATCCCGAAGCTCGGCGTCCCGGCGCCCCTGCCGGCCGTCACGTCCGGCTGCTCGGTGCCCACCTCCTCCTGAGGGACGGGGGCCCCGCGCCTGCGGCTAGGCTGCGGATCATGCTCGTAGCCGCTGCCGTCTGTCCCGCCCCGCCGCTGCTCGTGCCGGAGGTCGCCGCGGGGGCCGCCGCCGAACTCGGCGACGCCCGCACCGCCTGCTCCGACGCGCTGGCGGTGCTCGCCGCGTCCCGGCCCGACCTGCTGGTCGTGGTCGGGGCCGCCGCCGAGGGCGGCGCGTACGACCAGGGCACCGCCGGTGGCTTCGCCGGGTTCGGCGTGGACCTGACCGTCACCCTGGGCCCCGACCTGGGCGAACCGCCGAGCGGCCATGCCACCGGGACCACCCTTCCGGCTTCCCTCGCGGTGGCCGGCTGGCTCCTCGGCCGGGCCCGCTGGGCGGCAGCCCCGGTCGCCGGAGTGGCCGTCGCCGCGGACCTCGCCCCGAGCGGCTGCGCCCTCCTCGGCGCGGACCTGGGCGGTTCCGCCGAACGCGTGGCCATGCTGGTCCTCGGGGACGGCAGTGCCTGCCGCACCCTCAAGGCCCCCGGATACCTCGACGAGCGCGCCGCGGCCTTCGACGCGGAGGCCGCCCGCGCGCTGGGCGCCGCCGACGTGGCCGCGCTGGCCGGGATCGATGCCGCGCTCGCGGCCGAGCTCCAGGCCGCAGGACGGGCCCCCTGGCAGGTGCTGGCCGGCGCCGCCGAGGGCGCGGAGCTGGCGGGGCGCCTGCTGTACGAAGACGCGCCGTACGGCGTGGGGTACTTCGTCGCCGCCTGGTCGTAGCTGTTCGCAGTCGGTCGCAGTCGGTCGCAGTCGGTCGTGTCTGCGGGGCGGCCGCGGAGCCGACGGGGACGACGGGGCAGTTCGGGGCGGCCGTAGGGCTCCTCCTGGAACGGCGAAGGGGCGCGGGACCGGTCGTGCCGGTCCCGCGCCCCTTTCCCGGACCGCGTCAGGAAGCGGCCGGCGGCGTCGGTCCGCCGGGAGCGTCCTTGTGCGCGATCTTCCCCAGGGCGTCCTTCGCCTTGCCCGTTCCGCTCGTGATCTGGCCGCTGTACTTGCCCTTGGTCTTGGAGTCCATGGCCTTGGCCACCTTGTCCAGACTCTCGCCGATCTTGCCCTCGTGCTGCAGCGCGAGATCGCCGACCTTGTCCTTCGCCGGAGCGAGCTTGGCCTTCAGATTGTCCAGCAGGCCCATGGGTCACCTTCCGTTGGCGGTCGCTACGTGCGGGCGCCCTCGCCGGTCTCGCTGTCCGCTGCCACCGGGGCCGCCTGCTGCTTCGGAATCTCCACGACTCCCGCCTCCGGAGACTTCTCGGCAACAGGCTCGGCCCCTTCGGCCGTGCCGGACTCCGCCGTCAGGTCCTCCGCCGTGACCTCCTCGGTCACGGCTACGTCCTTACGACGAAAAAACCGATCAAAAACGCCCATGTCTACTCCCGTAACGTTACTCGTGTGAGTGAAGTTCCGTGTCGACCCGACCGGCCTGCGCCGGGCGTACGCAGGGCGCATGTCCGGCCGGAACCTCGCCAGGGCAACGACCCCGACCCCGCCCCGTCACGTCGCTCGATCGGGTACATGGCCGCGTCTTGACCAGGGGCTGCGAGACTGGGGCGGTGAGGAATGCAGCCCCCGCCCCGCGGGTCATCGCCGTCGTAGGTCCCACCGCGGCAGGAAAGTCCGACCTGGGCGTCGCCCTGGCCCGCCACTTCGACGGCGAAGTCGTCAACGCCGACTCCATGCAGCTGTACCGGGGGATGGACATCGGTACCGCCAAGCTGACGACCGAGGAGCGCGGCGGCGTGCCGCACCACCTCCTCGACATCTGGGACGTCACCGACACCGCCAACGTCGCCGAGTACCAGCGGCTGGCCCGGTTGGAGATCGACAAACTGCTCGCCGAGGGCCGCACCCCCGTCCTCGTCGGCGGATCCGGCCTGTACGTCCGCGGCGCCCTGGACGTCATGGAGTTCCCCGGTACCGACCCCGAAGTGCGGGCCCGACTGGAGGAGGAGCTCGCGCTCCGAGGCTCCGGCGCCCTGCACGCCCGGCTCGCCGCCGCCGACCCGGCCGCCGCGCAGGCCATCCTGCCCAGCAACGGCCGCCGCATCGTCCGCGCGCTCGAAGTGATCGAGATCACGGGGCGCCCCTTCACGGCCAACCTGCCCGGCCACGATTCGGTTTACGACACCGTGCAGATCGGCGTCGACGTGGCCCGCCCGGAGCTCGACGAGCGGATCGCACTGCGGGTCGACCGGATGTGGGAGGCCGGGCTGGTGGACGAGGTCCGCGCACTGGAGGCCCGCGGGCTGCGCGACGGAATCACCGCCTCCAGGGCGCTCGGCTACCAGCAGGTCCTGGCCGCGCTCGCCGGTGAGTGCACCGAGGACGAGGCCCGGGCCGAGACCGTCCGGGCGACCAAGCGGTTCGCCCGCCGCCAGGACTCCTGGTTCCGCCGCGACCCGCGCGTGCACTGGCTCAGCGGGGCCGTCGCCGACCGGGGGGAACTCCTCGGACTCGCGCAGTCGTTGGTCGAACGAGCGGTCACAGCCTGATCACGTGATGGCATCGGGACGCCTCACGCGCCAGTTGCGGGGCCGGGGGCGTGCCATCATCAAACTCCAGCAGGTGCGATCACCTGCGATGAACGGCGGCGTACTGAGTCCGAGTGGGGAGGGCGCGTGGCGATGGAGGCCGGCCCTCGCGACACCGGGCGGGACGATACCCGGAGGGAAGCGGATCCGATGCTTCTGGACGGGGCGGACGATACGGACGGGCCCGCAGGGCTCGGGCTGCCCGCCGACCCGGCGCGACTGACCCCGGACGGCCCGGACACCCCGGACTCCGCCGAGGCGGAAGCCGCCGCCGGACCCGAGTTCGAGGTCGAACTGCGCCCGCAGCGCCGCCTGCGCCTGTGGCAGATCGCCCCCATCGCGATGCTGGCCGCCACCGGTTCGCTGATGTTCGCCTTCCCGCTCGCCTTCGAGTTCGGCGACGGCGGTGCCGTCGTCGCCATGCTCGGCTTCCTGATCAGCTGCTGCGCCGGAGGCTGGGGAATGATGGCCGCCCGACGGGTCGGCTACACGTGGCCCGGCCTCCCGGCCCGGGGGAGCGGCCGCCGCCCGGACTGGCGCATGGCCGCGCTGTACGCCGTCGTCACACTGGCCGTCGTAGGCCTCGCCGTGTACCGGGTCGCCCGGCTCCGCTGACCGCCCTTCGTCTGGTTCCGCCCTTCGGACGGTGCGACGCCCCTGAGCTGGGGCTCGGTACGATGGGCCGGTGACGCAGACCACCCTCTCCTTCCTCAAGGGCCACGGCACCGAGAACGACTTCGTGATCGTCCCGGACCCGGACAACGCCATCGAGCTGCCCGCGTCCGCCGTCGCGAAGCTCTGCGACCGGCGCGCCGGGATCGGCGCCGACGGCGTCCTGCACGTCGTCCGGTCCGCTGCGCACCCCGAGGCCGCGCACCTGGCCGACGAGGCGGAGTGGTTCATGGACTACCGCAACAGCGACGGCTCCATCGCCGAGATGTGCGGCAACGGCGTGCGCGTCTTCGCCCGCTACCTCCAGTACGCCGGACACGTCGAGCCCGGCGACCTCGCCGTCGCCACCCGCGGGGGCGTCAAGCGGGTGCACCTCGACAAGAAGGGCGACGTCACCGTCTCCATGGGCCGCGCCGAGCTGCCCGCCGGCGAGGTCACGGTCAGCGTCGACGCCCGGAGCTGGACCGCGCGGAACGTGAACATGGGGAACCCGCACGCGGTGGCCTTCGTGGAGAGCCTCGACCACGCCGGGAACCTGTTCGCCGCCCCCGCGTTCAGCCCGGAGTCCGCCTACCCGGCCGGGGTCAACGTCGAGTTCGTCGTCGACCGCGGCCCCCGGCACGTCGCCATGCGCGTCCACGAGCGCGGCTCCGGCGAGACCCGCTCCTGCGGCACCGGCGCCTGCGCCGTCGCCGTGGCCGCCATCCGCCGCGACGGCGTCGACCCGGCCGTCACCGGCGAACCGGTCGCGTACACCGTCGACCTCCCCGGCGGAACCCTGATCATCACCGAACACCCCGACGGGCAGATCGACATGACCGGACCGGCCGTGATCGTGGCTGCTGGGGAGTTCGACGGGTCCTGGCTCACCGAAACGGCTTTCGGCTAGAGCTTCCCTCTAACGGGTGATCCGTTTCACGCTGAGCGAGAGGTGGACTGCGCCACGTGGTGGGGTCGGTAACATCAGGCACCGGCCCTGAGGGCTCACCCCATGCCCACCACCGCCGGTCGAAGCCGCCGGAGGTGCCCATGAGTGCAGAGGCCACGAACCCCGAAGCACACCCCGAAGCGCGCCCTGAGCTCCGCAGACGGGGTCGGACCAGGCTCGATCTGCGCCGGCTCGGGCGCGCGGCCCTGCTCGGGCCGACGTCACGAGACCGGCTTCCGGACGCGATCGGCCACGTTGCCGAGGCCCACCGCGCCCACCACCCGGACGCCGATTTGTCCGTTCTGCGCCGCGCTTATCTCCTCGCGGAGACCTCGCACCGCGGCCAGATGCGAAAAAGTGGTGAGCCGTACATCACACATCCACTCGCCGTCACCCTGATCCTCGCCGAACTCGGCGCCGAAACCACGACCTTGACGGCCTCTCTGCTCCACGACACCGTCGAGGACACCGAGGTGACCCTCGACCAGGTCCGGGCGGAGTTCGGTGACGAGGTGTGCTTCATCGTCGACGGCGTCACCAAGGTGGAGAAGATCGACTACGGCGCCGCCGCCGAACCCGAGACCTTCCGCAAGATGCTCGTCGCCACCGGCAACGACGTCCGCGTCATGTCCATCAAACTCGCCGACCGGCTGCACAACATGCGCACGCTGGGCGTGATGCGCCCCGAGAAGCAGGCCCGCATCGCCAAGGTCACCCGCGACGTGCTCATCCCGCTGGCCGAACGGCTCGGCGTCCAGGCCCTCAAGACCGAGCTGGAAGACCTCGTCTTCGCGATCCTGCACCCCGAGGAGTACGAGAGCACCCGCGCGCTCATCGCCGCCCACGCGGGGGAACGCGACCCGCTGCCCACCATCGCCGACTCCGTACGGGGCGTCCTGCGCGACGCCGGCATCGCCGCCGAAGTAGAGGTCCGGCCGCGGCACTTCGTCTCCGTCCACCGCATCTCCCGCACCCGCGGCGAACTGCGCGGCTCCGACTTCGGCCGCATCCTCGTCCTCGTCGGCGAGAACGCCGACTGCTACGCCGTGCTCGGCGAGCTGCACACCTGCTTCACCCCGGTCGTCTCGGAGTTCAAGGACTTCATCGCCACCCCGAAGTTCAACCTCTACCAGTCGCTGCACACCGCCTTCGCCACCCCCGAGGGCTACGTGGCCGAGGTCATCGTGCGGACCCGGCAGATGCACCGCGTTGCCGAGGCCGGCGTGGTCGCCCTCGGCAATCCGTACGCCACCGCGACGCCCGATGCCGCCGCCGACCCGGACGAGGAGCGCGTGGACCCCACGCGGCCCGGCTGGCTGTCCCGACTGCTCGACTGGCAGCAGTCCGCGCCCGACCCCGACACCTTCTGGACCGTGCTCCGGGCGGAGCTGGCCCAGGACCGGGAGATCACCGTGTTCCGGGCCGACGGGGGCACGCTGGGCCTGCCGGCCGGGGCCAGCTGTATCGACGCCGCCTACGCGCAGCACGGCGGGGCGGCCCACGGCTGTATCGGCGCCCGCGTCAACGGGCGCCTCACCTCGCTGTCCTCCGTACTGTCCGACGGGGACACCGTCCAGCTGCTGCTCGCGCAGGACGCCTCCTCCGGACCCGCCGCCGAGTGGCTGGACCACGCGCGGACCCCTGCCGCCCGGATCGCCATCAGCAGCTGGCTCGAATCCCATCCCGACCGCGCCATGGCCACCACCTCGGCCGCCCGGGCACCGCTCTCGGTGGTCGGGGCCCGCGGCGGCGGGGCCAACGCCGTCGCCGACCTGCCGGACGCCACCGTGCGGCTGGCCGGGTGCTGCACCCCGGTGCCACCGGACGCCGTCGCCGGGTTCCTGGTCCGCGGCGGGGCCGTCACCGTGCACCGCATCCACTGCGCGGCGGTGGCGCAGATGCGCGCCGTGGGGCGCACCTCCGTCGCCGTGCACTGGCGGGCGACGGCGGACTGCCGGGTCACCCTGCGCGCTGAATCGTTCGGCCGCCCGCACCTGCTGGCCGATCTGACCGAGGCCATCGCCCGCGAGGGGGTCGAAGTGGTCTCCGCGACCGTGGAGCCGCCGGTCGAGCAGCGGGTCCGGCACAGCTACACCCTGCAGCTGCCCGACGCGGCAGGGCTGCCCGCGCTGATGCGGGCGATGCGGGACGTGCCGGGCGTGTACGACGTCAGCCGGGTGTAGAAGCGGGCCGGGCCCAGACACGGGACCAGACGCGGGCCGGGTTCACACGCGGGCTCACACGCGGGTTCACACGCGGGCTCATATGCGTGCCGGACGCAGACGCCGGGCGCGTGCAGACAGGGCCCGGTGCCGACGTGGCCGGGTGTGCGGACGTAGGCCGGAACGGCTCCGGAAGGCCCCGTTCGGGTGGACCCGTCGCGCGCCGTACGCGGCCGTGTGGCGGGCGCTGGTAAGCGGTGGTGGATGCAGCTCTCCTCCCCGCGCCTGCGCGCCACCCTGCTCGCCGCGGCCTCGCTCACCCTCGTCGCCGCCGTCCTGCCCCCACCGACGCCGCTGGGCATCGGCGACCGGCTCTTCCCGGAGCTCGGGAACCCCGGGTACGACGTGCTCTCGTACGACCTGTCCTTCGACTACAAGGACAACCTGAACCCGCTCGACGCGGTCACCGTCATCGACGCCCGCGCCCTGGAGCGGCTGGAGCGCATCAATCTGGACTTCACCCACGGCAAGGTGGCGTCCGCCGAGGTCAACGGGGAGCCGGCGCGGTTCGAGAGCGTGGCCGAGGACCTGGTGCTCACGCCCGCGCGCCCGGTGGCGGACAACATGCCGCTGCACATCACCATCCGGCACACCAGCGATCCGCGCGGCCGCGGCGACGGCGGCTGGGTGCCCACGGAGGACGGCCTGGCCATGGCCAACCAGGCCGACGCCGCGCACCGCGTCTTCCCCTGCAACGACCACCCCGCCGACAAGGCGTTCTTCACCTTCCGGATCACGGCCCCGGCCGGTCTCACGGCCGTCGCCAACGGGGAGTCGGTGGCCCCCGCCGTGCGCCTCGGCCCCACGACGACCTGGACGTACCGCACCCGGCACCCGATGGCCACCGAGCTGGCCCAGGTCTCGGTGGGCCGCTCCGCGGTCGTGCACGGCACCGGACCGCACGGTCTGCCGCTGCGCGACGTGGTGCCCGCTCAGGACAGGGAGCGGCTGGATCCCTGGCTGAAGAAGACCGCGGGCCACATCGCGTGGATGGAGGAGCGGGTCGGCCGCTACCCCTTCGAGAACTACGGGGTGCTGATCGCGCGGGCCACGACCGGATTCGAGCTGGAGACGCAGACCCTCTCGCTCTTCGAGAGCGCCCTGTTCGCGGGCGAGGGCTACCCCGACTGGTACGTCGAGTCCGTGATGGTCCACGAGCTCGCCCACCAGTGGTTCGGCGACAGCGTCACCCCGCGGACCTGGTCCGACCTGTGGCTCAACGAGGGACACGCCACCTGGTACGAGGCCCTGTACGCGGACGGGCTCGGCAAGTACTCCCTGGAGCGGCGCATGCGCGAGGCGTACCAGCGATCCGACCAGTGGCGGGCGGCGGGCGGCCCACCGGCCGCTCCGAAGGCCGCCGCACCGGGCGAGAAGATCGGGCTGTTCCGGCCGGTGGTCTACGACGGGTCCGCACTGATCCTCTACGCCCTGCGGCAGGAGATCGGCACCGAGGCCTTCGAGAAGATCGAGCGGCGCTGGGTCGCGGAGAACCGGGACGGGATCGCCGGGACGGCCGACTTCGTACGCCTGGCCTCGCAGGAGGCGGGCCGCGACCTCACGGTCTTCCTGGAGCCCTGGCTCTACGGGGCCACGACCCCGCCGATGCCGGGGCACCCGGAGTGGAGCGGCAAGGCCGCCTCCGGCACGGCGGGCTCCGGCACGGTGGCCTCCGGCAAGGCCGCCGCGGACGGGAGCGCCCGGTAAAAGGGTGTGACCGGCGAGGAACGGGCATGTCACCATCGACGGGGCCGCGCGGGGAATCCCCCGGCGGTGTGACACGTTGGACGTGACAGTTGACGTCACAGCTAACGTGACACTGCTATTCGAATCGACGTAAGGATCCAATGACCTCCTCTTCTTCCCCTTCCCAGGACGCGCGGGACGCACAGGACGTGCGGGACTCGCAGAGCTTCACCGAGAGCCTTCGGGCCGATGCCCTGATGGAAGAGGACGTCGCCTGGAGCCACGAGATCGACGGAGACCGGGACGGCGAGCAGTTCGAACGCTCGGAACGCGCGGCCCTGCGCCGCGTGGCCGGCCTCTCCACCGAGCTCGAAGACGTCACCGAGGTCGAGTACCGGCAGCTGCGCCTGGAGCGCGTCGTACTGGTCGGTGTCTGGACCTCCGGCACGGTGAACGACGCGGAGAACTCCCTCGCGGAGCTCGCCGCCCTCGCCGAGACGGCGGGTGCTCTCGTACTCGACGGTGTGATCCAGCGTCGTGACAAGCCGGACCCGGCCACCTTCATCGGCTCGGGCAAGGCGCGCGAGCTACGTGACATCGTCATGGAGAGCGGCGCCGACACCGTCGTGTGCGACGGTGAGCTCAGCCCCGGCCAGCTCATCGCCCTCGAGGACGTCGTCAAGGTGAAGGTGGTCGACCGGACCGCGCTGATCCTCGACATCTTCGCCCAGCACGCCAAGTCCCGAGAGGGCAAGGCGCAGGTCGCCCTCGCGCAGATGCAGTACATGCTGCCGCGACTGCGCGGCTGGGGTGCCTCGCTGTCCCGGCAGATGGGTGGCGGCGGCGGTGGCGGCATGGCCACCCGAGGCCCCGGTGAGACCAAGATCGAGACCGACCGGCGTCGGATCCGCGAGAAGATGGCGAAGATGCGCCGGGAGATCGCGGAGATGAAGACCGGCCGTGACATCAAGCGGCAGGAACGGCGCCGCAACAAGGTGCCCTCGGTCGCGATCGCCGGCTACACCAACGCGGGCAAGTCCTCGCTGCTCAACCGCCTCACGGGCGCGGGCGTGCTGGTGGAGAACGCGCTGTTCGCCACCCTCGACCCGACCGTGCGCCGGGCCGAGACGCCGAGCGGCCGGGTCTACACCCTGGCCGACACGGTCGGCTTCGTCCGGCACCTGCCGCACCACCTCGTCGAGGCCTTCCGCTCCACGATGGAGGAGGTCGGGGACTCCGACCTGATCCTGCACATCGTGGACGGCTCGCACCCGGCGCCGGAGGAGCAGCTGGCGGCGGTGCGCGAGGTGATCCGCGAGGTCGGCGCGGTGAACGTGCCCGAGATCGTCGTGATCAACAAGGCGGACGCCGCGGACCCGCTGGTCCTGCAGCGGCTGCTGCGGATCGAGCGGCACTCCATCGCCGTCTCGGCGCGCACGGGCATGGGCATCGAGGAACTCCTCGCGCTCATCGACTCCGAGCTGCCGCGGCCCGAGGTCGAGGTGGAGGCCCTGGTGCCGTACACGCGCGGCTCGCTGATCGCCAAGGCGCACGCCGAGGGCGAGGTGATCTCCGAGGAGCACACCCCGGACGGCACCCTGCTCAAGGCGCGGGTCCACCAGGAACTGGCGGCGGACCTGGCGCCGTACGCGCTCGCGAAGCGCTGAGCGTGCCCGACGGCTTGATGGCCCGACGGCTTGATGGCCTGACGGTTTGATGGCCTGACGGCTGAGGCCCCCCTGCACCGCAGGGGGGCCTCAGCCGTTCGGTCACGCTCGGGGGGCGGGGCTACTTGAACTTGGCGCTGACGGCGTCGAAGATGCCCTTCGCCTCAGGCCCCAGCCGGGGTCCGGCCAGCCAGCCCGCCTTGGCCGGGCCGATCGAGGTGTTCGACACCAGCGCCGGCTTGCCGTCGGCGCCCGCCGTGACCCAGCCGCCACCGGAGGAACCGCCGGTCATGGTGCAGCCGATGCGGTACATCACCGGGTCGTTCGCGTTCAGGGACAGCCGGCCCGGCCTGTCCGTGCACTGGAAGGCGCGCTGGCCGTCGAACGGAGCCGCCGCCGGGTAGCCCGTCGCCGTGATGCTCGCGACCTTCGTCACGGCCTGCGCGTTGAAGTCCACCGGGAGCGCCGAACCGACGGTCTCCTCCAGGGACTTGGTGCTGCCCTTCTCGGGTGCTACGTGGAGCACCGCGAAGTCGTACGGGGCGCCCGCGCCACCGGTCGGACCGCCGTTCGCGATCCACTGGTCGGAAGTCTGGGCCCAGTCGCTCCACCACACGCCGAACGGGGCCACCGTCTCGCGGGGCGCGCCCTTGAGCTGCGCCGACGGCTTGCCCGCGTTGTTGTAGGACGGGACGAAGGCGATGTTGCGGTACCAACCGCCGGCCTTGCCCGCGTGGACGCAGTGGCCCGCGGTCCAGACCATGTTCGACTTGCCGGGGTGGGCCGGGTCCTTGATCACGGTTGCCGAGCAGACCATCGAACCCTCGGGGCCGTCGAAGAACACCTTGCCGGACGACGGAACGCTCGTGCGGTAGGGCGGGTTGGCCTGCTTGGCCGCCACCGGTGCCGGGGTCGGGTCGGTGACGCCCTGGTCCTTGCCCGCGTCGGGGTCCACGGCCGGACGCTGCGGCTGCTCGGCGTCACGCATGCGGTCCGGGTCCCACAGGCCCTCGATGACCGGGTTGATGTAGTCGCCCGCCTCGCGGAGCCAGTCCTCCCTCTTCCAGTTCTTCCACTCACCCCCCTTCCACTTCTCCAGGTCTATACCGTGCTCCTTGAGCTTGTCCTTGAGCTGGTCCGGGATCTTGATCCCGTCCTGGCCCGGCAGGCTCGCCGCCACGGTCGGCTTGGCGTCGCCGCCGGCCTCCTCGTCGCCGGGGCCGCAGGCAGCCGCGGTCAGCGCGAGCGTGGCCGCGCACAGAATCGCGGTGACCGGTCGGTTCGATCGCATGTCGTTCGTCCCCCTGGGAGTTCGAGGAGTGGAGTGCAGCCACCCACTATGCCGCTGTCGCCCAGGACGACACAGGCCGGGGCTGTGGTTCCTGGCGCTCTTTCCTTGCGGGACAAGGATCTTGAGTCAACCCGTGATCCCTCGCCGTCACCGTCGTTGGTACGTACGGGGGATGGGGGAGCAGCGTTCATGTTCGAGACGCAATCCGGAAGAGCAATCAGTGCGGGAGGACCGACACTCGTGGCTGTCACCGAGCCGGCCGCGGCGGCGGCCGCGACAGAGATCCCGACTCAAGTGCCGCCGCAGGGAAGCCGGGGACCGGACCCGGACGGCCCGGACGGCACGGTCGCACCGGACGGCACGGGCGTGAGCGAGGGGCCGGGGGGTTCCGTCGCTCCGGAGAGCATCCTGCGCAGACAGGCGCAGCGGGAGTCCGCCGCCCGGACGTACGCGCGCTCGCTGCCCATCGTCCCCGTGCGGGCCCGCGGACTCACCATCGAGGGCGCCGACGGGCGGCGTTACCTCGACTGCCTCTCCGGCGCCGGCACGCTCGCCCTCGGGCACAACCATCCGGTGGTGCTCGAAGCCATCCGGGGCGTCCTCGACTCGGGGGCCCCGCTGCACGTGCTGGACCTCGCGACCCCGGTCAAGGACGCCTTCACCACCGAGCTGTTCGCCAACCTGCCGCCCGCGCTGGCCGCCGACGCGCGCATCCAGTTCTGCGGTCCGGCCGGGACGGACGCCGTGGAAGCCGCCCTCAAACTGGTGCGCACCGCGACCGGACGCCCCGGACTGCTCGCCTTCACCGGTGCCTACCACGGCATGACCGCCGGGGCCCTGGACGCCTCGGGAGGCGCCCCCGGGGTACGGGTGACCCGGCTGCCGTACCCGCAGGACCTCCGCTGCCCGTTCGGAGTCGGCGGCCCCGAGGGCGCCGAACTCTCCGCACGCTGGACGGAGAACCTGCTGGACGACCCGAAGGGCGGGGTGCCCGCTCCCGCAGGCATGATCGTCGAACCCGTGCAGGGCGAGGGCGGGGTGATCCCGGCCCCGGATGGCTGGCTGCGCCGGATGCGCGCGATCACCGCGGCGCGGGGGATCCCACTGATCGCCGACGAGGTGCAGACGGGCGTCGGCCGGACCGGTGCCTTCTGGGGAGTCGACCACGCCGGGGTGGTGCCCGACGTGATGGTCCTCTCCAAGGCGATCGGCGGCAGCCTGCCGCTCGCGGTGATCGTGTATCGGGCCGGCCTGGACGTCTGGGCCCCCGGCGCGCACGCGGGCACCTTCCGCGGCAACCAGCTCGCCATGGCCGCCGGTACCGCCACGCTCGCCTTCGTCCGCGAGAACCGGCTCGCCGAGCGCGCCGCCGCCCTGGGGGAACGGATGCTGGCGGCCCTGCGCGGCCTTGCCGGCGGCCATCCCTGCATCGGAGAGGTACGGGGCCGGGGCCTGATGATCGGCATCGAACTCGTCGACCCCGACACCGGAGCCGCCGCGCCGTCCCTCGCTGCTGCCGTCCGCCAGGAGTGCCTGGACCGCGGCCTGATCGTCGAGCTCGGCGGCCGCCACGGTGCCGTGGTGCGCCTCCTTCCCCCGCTGACCCTGACCGACGAGCAGGCCGCGGCGGTCCTCGACCGCCTGGCCGACGCCATCCCGGCCGCTGCCCGCCGGACCCACTGACCCGCACCCCGAGGACCCGCGATGCCAGATCCGCACCAGTCCACCCCGACCACGGAGACCCAGCCGCTGTCTCCCGACCGGCCCGCCCCGCTGCCGCCTGGGCCTGGGCCGGCCCCGGCGGCAGCGGGTCCGGCCCAGGCGCTGCCGCACCCGCTCCCGGGCCACGAGGACGCCGCCGCCCCGGGGCAGACGCCACCGCCGTCCGGCAACGCAGCGCCGTTGCGGGAGGTCGCGGAGCCCCCGTCCCCGACGCCGCCCCGGCCCGACGTCCCCGAGGCACAGGAATTGGGCCCCGCGGTCGGCCCGCCGACCCGACCCGTCCCCGCCGAGGACGTACCGACCCCGCCCCCGGCCGGCACACCACCCCACGCCGACGGGGCCACGGCCGAACACCCGCAGCCGCGCCCGGGGGGCGCCCCCGGAGCACCGGCCGAGCAGCTCCCCCCGGTGGCGGCCGCGGCCGCCACCGGGACCGGCGCCGGGGCAACGCCCACGGTGCCGCGGCAGAAGGACGGCACACCCCGGCCCCGCACCGGATGGACGAGCCCCCTCCGGCTGGAGCCGACCACACTGCCCGACCTCCTCAACCACCCCGACCCGGCCGTCGCCGCCGAGGCCTCGGCGGTGGAGAACCTGCTCCGCTGCTGGGTCCGCGAATCCGGTCTCGGCCGCCCGGACGGCCCCGCCGGAACCCCCCTGCGCATCCCCCTTCCCGCTTCCGGCACCGCCCTGCTCGTCCCGGTCCGCCACTGGTCCCACGCCGGCTGGCACCGATTCGGTGCGGTCCGACTCGAAGGCACGACCGCCGCCGCGCCCTCCCTCGACGCCGTCACCCTCGCCGCACTCATCGCCCGTGAAGGCACGAGCGGTGGCCGAGGCGCCGCCGACCTCGTCGGCCGGGTCGCCGACTCGGTGCGCCGCACCGCCGAATTCATCGCCGACCGGCGAGAACGTCCCACCGCCCCGGCCCCCATGAGCGGGGACCGTTTCCTCACCGCCGAGCAGGCACTCCTCCTCGGTCACCCCCTCCAGCCGGACCCGAAGAGCCGTGAAGGACTCTCCGAAGCCGAGGCACGCCGCTACTCACCCGAACTCCACGGCTCCTTCCCCCTGCACTGGTTCGCGGTCGAACCCGCGGCTCTCGCCAGCGAATCGGCCTGGACCGAGAGCGGCCGCCCCGTCTCCGCCCCACAGCTCCTCGGTCGACTCGCCCCCGGGCTCCCGCTGCCGGGCGGCACCACCCCCCTTCCCCTGCACCCCTGGCAGGCCCGTGACCTGCTCCAGCGCCCCGCCGTCTCCGCCCTCTGCGACGCGGGACTTCTGCACGACCTCGGCCCGCACGGCGAGCCCTGGTACCCCACCTCCTCCGTCCGCACCGTCCACCGCCCGGGCGCCCCCGCGATGCTCAAGCTCTCCCTGGGCCTGCGCATCACCAACTCCCGCCGCGAGAACCTCCGCAAGGAACTCCACCGCGGTGTCGAGGTGCACCGGCTGCTCCGCACCGGCCTCGCCGAGCAGTGGCAGGCGTCCCACCCCGCCTTCGACATCATCCGCGACCCCGCGTGGGTCGCCGTGGACGCCCCGGACGGAACCCCCGTTCCCGGACTCGACGCCCTGCTGCGCCACAACCCCTTCCGTTCGGGCGACGACCCGGTCTGCATCGCCGCACTCACCGCTCCCCGCCCGTGGCCCGGCCGGACCACCATGAGCTCCCGCCTCGCCGAACTCGTCACCGGGCTCGCCACCGCCACCGGCCACACCACGTCCGCCGTCGCCGCCGAGTGGTTCCTGCGCTACCTCGACCACGTGGTACTGCCGGTCCTCGCCTTCGATGCGCTCGCCGGTATCGCCCTCGAAGCGCACCAACAGAACACCCTGGTGCTCCTCGACCCGGCCGGCTGGCCGATCGGCGGCCGCTACCGCGACAACCAGGGCTACTACTTCCGCGAATCTCGCCGCGCGGAACTGGAGCACCGGCTCCCCGGCATCGGCAGCGCCAGTGACACCTTCGTCTCCGACGCCGTCACTGACGAACGCTTCGCCTACTACCTCGGCATCAACAACGTGCTGGGCCTCATCGGCGCCTTCGGATCCCAGCGGCTCGCGGACGAACGGGTCCTCCTCGCCGCCTTCCGCCGCTTCCTCGCCAAGGCCGCCGGACTCGGCCCGCTCCCCGCACGGCTGCTCGACTCGCCCACCCTGCGCTGCAAGGCGAATCTGCTCACCCGCCTGGGCGGCCTCGACGAGCTGGTCGGCCCCGTCGACACCCAGTCCGTCTACGTCACCATCACCAACCCCCTTCACGATTGACGCGTCGGCGCCGACGCGGAGAAGAGCCCCCGATGCCCTCCACCGACACTTCAGCCCCAGCTCCAGCCGCGCGATCCGCCCACGACCCACGCACCGCCACCGGTGTCGTCGAAGTCGCCGGGGGAAGGCGCGCACAACGCCTCAACGCGGAGCTGTTGCCTCTGCTCGCCGAGGCCGACCTGCTCGATTCCCCCGCCATCTGGGGCAGCGTCACCACACCCGCCGGAGCCTTCCGCCTCGAACCCGTGCGGCCCGGCCGTGACCTGGAGCTACTCACCGGCTGGATGAACGATCCCGAGGTGGCCGCCTACTGGGAGCTCGCGGGCCCGGCCGCGGTCACCGCCGCCCACCTGCGGACCCAGCTCGACGGCGACGGCCGCAGCATTCCCTGCCTCGGCCTCCTCGACGGCACGCCGATGAGTTACTGGGAGATCTACCGGGCCGACCTCGACCCGCTCTCCGGGCACTACCCGGCGCGCCCCCACGACACGGGTATCCACCTGCTCATCGGAGACGGCACGAACCGCGGTCGCGGACTGGGAACAGCTCTGCTGCGTGCCGTTGCCGACCTGGTCCTCGGCAACCGCCCCCGCTGTACACGCGTCGTCGCGGAACCGGACATCCGCAACACCCCCTCCGTATCGGCCTTCCTGAACTCCGGTTTCCGCTGCTCCGCGGAAATCGACCTTCCCGAGAAGCGGGCCGCCCTGATGATCCGGGAGCGGGTGCTGCGCAATCTCCTCTGAGTGCCGCCCCGCAAACCCCGACCGTCGTCGGCAGCTTCGCACCTCTCCCTTCGATAACTCTGCGTAGCGAAGCAGAGTTCCCGACCTCTGAGGAGTCACGTGCCGAACTTCCCCGCAGCCCCCCACGCGGCCGAACCCGCCGTGCCGCCGTCGCCCCAGCACCCGTGCACGCCGCCCGAACTCAACCGCGGGACCTGGGACTTCGCCGCTCGCCGGTTGCTCGCCAAGATGCTCGGCGAGTTCGCCTACGAGGAGATCATCCGTCCCGTCCCCGCACCGGCCGCCGCCGGGGACGCCTGGACCCTGACCCTCGACGACGGCAGCAGCCTCGGCTTCCGCGCCCGCCGCCGCTCGTACGGCAGCTGGCACGTCACCCCGGACACGATCACCCTGACCCCACCGGCGCCCTCGCCATCCACACCATCCACACCGGCCGTGCCGGGCGACCTCGGGAGCCCGACCGCCTTCGGGGACCCGTACGCCTTCCTCATCCGGGCCCGCACCCTCCTCGGCCTCGACGGACCCACCCTCGGCCACCTCGTCCGCGAGCTCAGCGCCACCCTCACCGCCGACGCCCGGCTCCACCACACCGCACTCACCGCCGACGTCCTCGCCGACCTCGACTACGCCACCCTCGAAGGCCACCAGACCGGCCACCCCTGGCTCGTCCCCAACAAGGGCCGCATCGGACTCTCCGCCTCCGACACCGCCGCATGGGCTCCCGAGGCGCGGACCCGCCAGCGGCTGCCCTGGCTCGCCGCCCACACCTCGCTCGCCGCCTACCGGGGGACCGCAGACCTGGAGGACCCCGCCCACCTCTACACCGCCGAGCTCGACCCGGTCACCCGGGCCGCCTTCGACCGGTCCCTGCGCGACCGCGGCCTCGACCCGCTCCACTACCTCTACCTCCCGGTCCACCCCTGGCAGTGGGACGAGGTCGTCCTCCCCCTCTTCGCCCCGGCGCTCGCCTCCGGCGCCCTGGTGCCGCTTCCCGCCGATCCCGACCTGCGCCTCCCGCAGCAGTCCGTCCGCACCTTCCTCAATCTCAGCCGGCCCGACCGGCACAGCGTCAAACTTCCGCTCTCCGTCTTCAACACCATGGTCTGGCGCGGACTGCCCAGTGACCTCACGCTCGCCGCCCCCGCCGTCACCGCCTGGATCCACTCCCTCCGCGACGGCGACCCCTTCCTGCGCGACGAGTGCCGGGTCGTCCTGCTCGGCGAGGTCGCCTCCGTCACCGTCCGCCACCCCGTATACGACGCGCTCCCCGAGGTCCCGTACCAGTACAAGGAGCTCCTCGGCGCGATCTGGCGCGAGCCCCTCACCGGCCTGCTGGCACCCGGCGAGCGCGCCCGCACGCTCGCCTCCCTCCTCCACACCGACCCGCGCGGCCGGTCCTTCACCGCCGAGCTCGTGGCCCGGTCCGGGCTGACCCCCACCGTGTGGCTCCAGCGCCTCTTCGCCGCCCTCCTGCCCCCGCTGCTCCACTTCCTCTACCGCTACGGCACCGTCTTCTCCCCGCACGGCGAGAACGTCATCGTGATCTTCGACGAGCACGACGTCCCGGTCCGGCTCGCGGTCAAGGACTTCGTGGACGACGTCAACATCACCGACGAACCGCTGCCCGAGCTCGCGTCCCTGCCCGACGAGGTCCGAGCGGTCCTGCTCACCGAGCCCGCCGACTTCCTGCCCCAGTTCATCCACTCCGGGCTGTTCGTCGGCGTCTTCCGCTACCTCTCGGCCCTGTGCGAGGACGGCCTCGGCGTCCCGGAGAGCGCGTTCTGGTCCCTCGTACGGGCGGAGATCCTGCGCCACCAGGCCCGCTTCCCCGAGCTCAAGGACCGCTACGAGCTCTTCGACCTGCTCGGCGAACGCATCGGGCGGCTCTGCCTGAACCGGAACCGGCTCTACGAAGACGGCTACCGCGACTGCCCCGACCGTCCGCACGCCGTGCAGCACGGCACCGTACCCAACCCCTTGTACCGGCCATGATTGCTCGCCGATGCGCTCGCTGTCAGTGCGGCCCCGTAGGGTTGGCAGTGCTATGACGAAGCCCTCCCTCCCCGACCTGCTGCACGCCGCCGTCTCCGCCGTCGGCGGCACGGAGCGCCCCGGCCAGGTGGCCATGGCCGAAGCCGTCGCCGAAGCGATCGACGACAACTCCCACCGGCTGATCCAGGCCGGTACCGGCACCGGTAAGTCCCTCGGCTATTTGGTGCCGGCCCTCGCGCACGGTGAGCGCGTGGTCGTCGCCACGGCGACCCTCGCCCTCCAGCGGCAGCTCGTCGAGCGCGATCTGCCCCGGACGGTGGAGGCACTGCATCCGCAGCTGCGCCGCCGCCCTCAGTTCGCCATGCTCAAGGGCCGGTCCAACTACCTGTGCCTGCACCGCCTGCACGAGGGCGCTCCGCAGGACGAGGAGGACGGACTCTTCGACCAGTTCGAGGCGGCCGCGCCCACCAGCAAGCTGGGCCAGGACCTGCTGCGCATGCGCGACTGGGCGGACGAGACCGAGACCGGCGACCGCGACGACCTGACCCCGGGTGTTTCGGACAAGGCCTGGTCCCAGATCTCCGTCTCCTCCCGCGAGTGCCTGGGCGCGACGAAGTGCGCGTACGGCGCCGAGTGCTTCGCGGAGGCTGCCCGTGAGCGGGCCAAGCTCGCGGACGTGGTCGTCACCAACCACGCCCTGCTCGCCATCGACGCCATCGAGGGCGCCCCCGTGCTGCCGCAGCACGAGGTGCTGATCGTGGACGAGGCCCACGAGCTGGTCTCCCGGGTGACCGGGGTCGCCACTGGCGAACTCACCCCGGGCCAGGTCAACCGGGCCGTGAAGCGTGCAGCCAAGCTGGTCGACGAGAAGACCGCGGACGCCCTGCAGACCGCCTCCGAAACCTTCGAGCGGGTCATGGAGCTGGCGCTCCCGGGTCGGCTGGAGCAGATCCCCGAGGACCTCGGCTACGCGCTGATGTCCCTGCGGGACGCCTCGCGCAACGTGATCTCGGCGATCGGCGCGACCCGGGACAAGTCCGTCCACGACGAGGACGCGGTGCGCAAGCAGGCGCTGGCCGCGGTGGAGAGCATCCACGGGGTGGCGGAGCGGATCACCAACGGCTCCGAGTACGACGTGGTCTGGTACGAGCGCCACGACCGCTTCGGCGCCACCCTGCGCGTCGCCCCCCTGTCGGTGTCCGGCCTGCTGCGCGAGAAGCTGTTCGAGGACCGCTCCGTGGTCCTGACCTCCGCCACCCTCAAGCTGGGCGGCGACTTCAACGGGGTCGCGGCCTCCCTGGGCCTGTCCCCCGAGGGGGTCGAGGGCGAGGACGTGCCCGTCTGGCGCGGCCTCGACGTCGGCTCGCCCTTCGACTACCCCAAGCAGGGCATCCTCTACGTCGCCAAGCACCTGGCCACGCCGGGTCGCGAGGGAACCCGTGGCGACATGATGGACGAGCTCGCCGAGCTGATCGAGGCGGCCGGCGGCCGCACCCTCGGCCTGTTCTCGTCCATGCGCGGCGCCAAGGCGGCCGCCGAAGAGCTGCGCGGCCGGCTCGACAACCCGATCCTGCTCCAGGGCGAGGAGACCCTCGGCGAGCTGATCAAGTCCTTCGCGGCCGACCCGAAGACCTGCCTGTTCGGGACGCTCTCGCTCTGGCAGGGCGTGGACGTGCCCGGGCCCAGCTGTCAGCTCGTGGTCATGGACCGGATCCCCTTCCCGCGCCCCGACGACCCGCTGATGAGCGCCCGCCAGAAGTCGGTCGAGGAGCACGGCGGCAACGGCTTCATGGCCGTGGCGGCCACGCACGCCGCGCTGCTGATGGCGCAGGGCGCCGGCCGTCTCGTACGGGCCTCAGGTGACCGGGGCGTCGTCGCGGTCCTGGACCCCCGGCTGGCGACGGCGCGGTACGGGAGCTTCCTGCGGGCCACGCTGCCGGACTTCTGGTACACCACGGACCGCAATCAGGCCCGCCGCTCGCTCGCCGCGATCGACGCTGCCGCTCAGGCTGACGGCAGGTAGTTCTCGGGAGCACGAGCGGCGACCATCCATGGGGCAACCGAAGCGGCGATCAACCCCATCCGCGAGAGCGGCGGCGGTTTGCGGCAAAGCACAGAACAACCCCCGGAACCGGCGCAGTGGGCCCCGGGGGCTGAATGGGGGCGGCGGGGTCAGACCCGACGCAGTACCGCGACGACCTTGCCGAGGATCGTCGCCTCATCGCCGGGAATCGGCTGGTAGGCGGCGTTGTGCGGGAGGAGCCAGACGTGGCCGTCCTCGCGCTTGAAGCGCTTGACCGTGGCCTCGCCGTCGAGCATCGCGGCGACGATGTCACCGTTCTCCGCGACCGGCTGGCGACGGACCGTGACCCAGTCGCCGTCACAGATGGCGGCCTCGATCATCGAGTCGCCGACGACCTTGAGGACGAAGAGCTCGCCGTCGCCGACCAGCTGGCGGGGGAGCGGGAAGACGTCCTCGACCGACTCCTCGGCGAGGATCGGGCCGCCGGCCGCGATCCGGCCGACCAGGGGAACGTAGGAGGCGGCGGGCTTGCCGGTGGTGTCCGTGGGCTGCGAGCTCGGCTGGTCGGAGCCGCGCACCTCGTAGGCCCGGGGGCGGTGCGGGTCACGGCGCAGGAAGCCCTTGCGCTCCAGAGCCATCAGCTGGTGTGCGACCGACGAGGTGCTGGAGAGGCCGACCGCCTGGCCGATCTCCCGCATCGACGGCGGGTAACCCCGCCGCTGCACGGAGTCGCGAATGACCTCGATGACCCTCCGCTGACGGTCCGTGAGCCCGGAGCTGTCGGCGCGGATGCCTGGAGGTCGACCTGGCAGCGAGCGTGCGGGGCGTACTGCGGGCTCCGCATCCGGGTTCAGGTTTGCGTCGTTCATGGCATGCACCGGCTCGAGTCGGCTCTGGGAGCGGTTCTGGGCGGTAATGGCGGCACTGTCTGCGGTGGTGGTCACGTCGGCCCCTCTCGAAATGTTCTCCCTAGCTGGACAACGGTAGTAGCTTTCGAAAGGTTGCGCCAAACACACGTTCGAGTGAAAAATCGCAGATCGTCCTGCGTGGGCATATCAAGGGGTGTATGGACGATTGGTTCGCCGAACGCGGGTTCGGCCCGGCATTCGCCGCCTACGGTACCGTTCCCGGTCGGATCGCCGCCTTTCGGGCTGTCCCCAGTGTGGCACCGGGGGGTCGTGCGTCCGCCCATCGGACGCCGCGACACGCAGAGCCGCGTAAATCCGCCACAACCCAAGATCTAGTGGTTGGATGAGCGCTGCCACCCAGAGGTTGTGGTCCTCGGGTCTTCCGGGGGCCTCGGCATCGCATATGCTGGTGGCTGCTTCACGAGCCCCCGATGGAGTCCGACTCCGTCGTTCAGGGGCTCCGTGGGGTGATTCGGTCGTGCCAAAAGGGAGGGTGAGGGAACCATGCACTGCCCCTTCTGCAGGCACCCCGACAGCCGTGTCGTCGACAGCCGCACCACGGACGACGGTACGTCGATCCGCAGGCGCCGTCAGTGCCCCGACTGCTCCCGTCGATTCACGACGGTGGAGACGGCCTCACTGATGGTGATCAAGCGCAGCGGGGTGACCGAACCCTTCAGCCGTACCAAGGTCATCTCCGGCGTGCGCAAGGCGTGCCAGGGGCGACCGGTCACCGAGGACGCCCTCGCCAAGCTCGGCCAGCGGGTCGAGGAGGCGCTGCGCGCCACCGGGAGTGCCGAGCTGACCACCCACGACGTGGGTCTGGCCATACTCGGCCCGTTGCAGGAACTCGACCTGGTCGCGTACCTGCGCTTCGCTTCCGTTTACAAAGCGTTCGACACCCTTGAAGACTTCGAGACCGCCATCGCGGAACTCCGCGTATCGCGGTCTCATCCCGAAGAGTGCGAGCTCGGTGGGACCGCCCAGGTCCCCGTGCCCGCCTCCGCCGCCGACTGATCGGACCATCCGTGCCGCGGCGCTCACGCGTCGTGACGCGGCCGGTCGGCCAGGCGAAGAGACGTAGATACAAGACACAGCACTGTGCCGCGGAATATCGATGGCACTTTAGGGCGTTTTTGCCCGCATATGGGAGGAAGCGGCATGACAGAGACGGCGAGCGGCTCGGCACGTGGTTCCCGCGCCAAGGGGACCAAGGCTGCCAAGGGCGGCCTGCGTATCGAGCGCATCCACACCACCCCGGGCGTGCACCCTTACGACGAGGTGAGCTGGGAGCGCCGTGACGTCGTCATGACCAACTGGCGCGACGGCTCGGTCAACTTCGAGCAGCGCGGTGTCGAGTTCCCCGACTTCTGGTCGGTGAACGCGGTCAACATCGTCACCAGCAAGTACTTCCGCGGCGCGGTCGGCACCCCGCAGCGAGAGACCGGTCTGAAGCAGCTGATCGACCGGATCGTGAAGACGTACACGAAGGCCGGCGAGGACTTCGACTACTTCTCCTCGCCCGCCGACGCGGAGATCTTCGAGCACGAGCTGACCTACGCCCTCCTGCACCAGATCTTCAGCTTCAACTCCCCGGTGTGGTTCAACGTCGGTACGCCCCAGCCGCAGCAGGTCTCCGCCTGCTTCATCCTGGCCGTCGACGACTCCATGGAGTCGATCCTCGACTGGTACAAGGAAGAGGGCATGATCTTCAAGGGCGGCTCCGGTGCCGGCCTGAACCTCTCCCGCATCCGCTCCTCCAAGGAGCTCCTCTCCTCCGGCGGCAACGCCTCCGGCCCGGTCTCCTTCATGCGCGGCGCCGACGCGTCCGCAGGAACCATCAAGTCGGGCGGCGCCACCCGCCGCGCGGCCAAGATGGTCGTCCTGGACGTGGACCACCCGGACGTCGAGGCCTTCATCGAGACCAAGGTGAAGGAGGAGGAGAAGATCCGCGCGCTGCGCGACGCGGGCTTCGACATGGACCTGGGCGGTGACGACATCACGTCCGTCCAGTACCAGAACGCCAACAACTCCGTCCGCGTGAACGACGAGTTCATGACGGCCGTCGAGAACGGCACCGAGTTCGGCCTGCGTGCCCGCATGACCGGCGAGGTCATCGAGAAGGTCGACGCCAAGGCGCTCTTCCGCAAGCTCGCCGAGGCCGCATGGGCCTGTGCCGACCCGGGCATCCAGTACGACGGTGTGATCAACAACTGGCACACCTGCCCCGAGTCCGGCCGCATCACCGCGTCGAACCCGTGCAGCGAGTACATGCACCTGGACAACACGTCCTGCAACCTCGCCTCGCTGAACCTGATGAAGTTCCTGAACGACGACGGCAAGGGCGACCAGTCCTTCGACGCCGAGCGCTTCGCCAAGGTCGTCGAGCTCGTCATCACCGCGATGGACATCTCCATCTGCTTCGCGGACTTCCCGACGCAGAAGATCGGCGACAACACCCGCGCCTTCCGTCAGCTGGGCATCGGCTACGCCAACCTCGGCGCCCTGCTGATGGCCACCGGCCACGCGTACGACTCCGACGGCGGTCGCACCCTCGCCGCGTCGATCACCTCGCTGATGACCGGTACCGCGTACAAGCGCTCCGCCGAGCTGGCCGCCATCGTCGGCCCCTACGACGGCTACGCCCGCAACGCCGAGTCCCACAAGCGCGTCATGAAGCAGCACGCCGACGCCAACGCCGTCGCGCCGCGCACCGAGGACCTGGACAACAGCATCTGGGCCGCGGCCACCGAGGCCTGGCAGGACGTCCTGCGCCTCGGCGAGAAGAACGGCTTCCGCAACTCCCAGGCCTCCGTCCTCGCGCCGACCGGCACCATCGGTCTCGCGATGTCCTGCGACACCACCGGTGTCGAGCCGGACCTGGCCCTGGTCAAGTTCAAGAAGCTCGTCGGCGGCGGCTCGATGCAGATCGTCAACGGCACCGTCCCGCAGGCCCTGCGCCGCCTGGGTTACCAGGAGGAGCAGGTCGAGGCGATCGTCTCCCACATCGCCGAGCACGGTGTGGTCGTTGACGCGCCGCACCTGAAGACCGAGCACTACTCGGTGTTCGACTGCGCGATGGGCGAGCGCTCCATCTCCGCGATGGGTCACGTCCGCATGATGGCCGCGATCCAGCCCTGGATCTCCGGCGCGATCTCGAAGACGGTCAACATGCCGGAGACTGCGACCGTCGAGGAGATCGAGGAGATCTACTTCGAGGCGTGGAAGATGGGCGTCAAGGCGCTCGCGATCTACCGCGACAACTGCAAGGTCGGCCAGCCCCTCTCCGCCAAGAAGAAGGAGGAGGAGAAGGAGGAGGTCACCGCCAAGACGGAGGAGACCATCCGCGCCGCCGTCGAGAAGGTCATCGAGTACCGCCCCGTCCGCAAGCGCCTCCCCAAGGGCCGCCCGGGCATCACCACCTCCTTCACGGTCGGTGGCGCCGAGGGCTACATGACGGCGAACTCCTACCCGGACGACGGTCTGGGCGAGGTCTTCCTGAAGATGTCCAAGCAGGGCTCGACCCTCGCGGGCATGATGGACGCCTTCTCGATCGCCGTCTCGGTCGGTCTGCAGTACGGCGTTCCGCTGGAGACCTACGTCTCGAAGTTCACGAACATGCGCTTCGAGCCGGCCGGCATGACGGACGACCCGGACGTGCGGATGGCACAGTCGATCGTCGACTACATCTTCCGTCGTCTGGCGCTGGACTTCCTGCCCTTCGAGACCCGCTCGGCCCTCGGCATCCACACCGCCGAGGAGCGCCAGCGTCACCTGGACACCGGCTCCTACGAGCCGCTCGAGGACGAGCTGGACACCGAGTCCCTGACGCAGGCGACCCCGCTGGCCGCGGTCCCGTCGGCCCCGAAGCCGGTCACGGCCATCTCCGTTCCGGCCCCGAAGACGGCGCACAGCAGCGCCGAACTGGTCGAGATGCAGCTCGGCGTCTCCGCCGACGCCCCGCTCTGCTTCTCCTGCGGTACGAAGATGCAGCGCGCCGGCTCCTGCTACATCTGCGAGGGCTGCGGCTCGACGAGCGGCTGCAGCTGAAACCGGGCGGAACCGCGCCCGATGCGACATTGAGCATCTGCTGCTGAGGGTGCTGATCTGCACGTGAGAGAGGGTGTCGACCATGGGTCGGCACCCTTTCCGCGTTGTGGATCTACTCTTTGGCGCACCGGTTCAGGTGGCTTTCCCGGCCTCCGCCGCGACCCGGGCCCGGGCCTGCTCGATCTCGTTGATGTGCGTCTCCGTCCACTGGCGGAGCGCGGTGATCGGACCCGCGAGGCTGCGGCCGAGCTCCGTCAGGTCGTATTCGACCCGGGGCGGGATGGTGGGGAACACGGTGCGCGCGACGAACCCGTCGGCTTCGAGCCCGCGCAGGGTCTGGGTGAGCATCTTCTGTGACACGCCCTCGATGCGCCGACTCAATTCGGTGTACCTCAGAGTGCCTTCGAGGAGGGCGTCCACGATCAGAATGGTCCACTTGCCGGAGATGTGATCGAGGACCTGGCGGGTCGGGCACTTCGCGGAGTAGACGTCGGCCGGCAGCCCGGACGATTCCACAGTGGTCTTCATTCGGGGAGAGTAACGCACTAAAAAGTGCCCTCTTCCCGTTGGAGAGTGACTCTCCAATAGTGAGTGACATGACGAGTCCCACGATGTCCGTCGCAGAAGCGATCCGTACCCGCCGCACCGTCCGCCACTACCTGCCCGACCCGATCCCGGAGGCCACGCTCGAAGCGCTCCTCGGTCTTGCCGTTGAGGCCCCCACCAGCTGGAACCTGCAAGACCGGTCCATCGTTGTGGTATCCTGCGACGAGGGTCGTGCGGGACTGGCATGGGCCACGGGGGGCCAGCCCCAGCCGCAAGAGGCTCCGGTCGTACTGGTCTTCGTCGCCGAGCCCCAGTCCTGGCGTGATGACCACAGCGACGTCTACGAGCAGGCGCGGCGCAGCGGAGCGTGGAACGACGAGTTCGTCGCGATGTTCTCCGCCGCGTCACGGGTGTTCCAGGAAGATCTCGACCAGCGGGGTTTGCTGCGGGAGTACGCGGTCAAGGACGCCATGATCGCGGCATCCTTCGTGATGCTTGCCGCGACGGAGATGGGCCTGGCGACTTCGCCCATGAACGGCTGGGACGAGGCGAAGGTGAAGAAGGTGATCGGGATCGATGGCCGTGACGACCTGGCCATCGCCGTGTTGGTGTCGGTCGGCCGTCCGGCGCAGGACCAGCGCCATCCAGGTCGGCGTGCCCGGGAGCGCACCGTCTTCCGCGAAACGTACGGGGCGGCCGGCGGAGCGGGGAACGCCGCACGCCGGGACTAGCTGCCCTGCACCCGTGCCGTGACGCCCTGTTGGGCTTGGGCGAGCTGTTCAGGTGGGGTGTTCGCGGTGACGCGGACACCCCACGGCGCGTTCACCGCCGCCGCGCGGGACACTGCCGAACACGCCATCGGGTCAGTGGGGGATGCGGCGGGACGGACGGGTGACCAGGTCCTCGCGGAACTCGGCGATCCGGGAATGGACCTGGCGCATCAGGTGGGTGTCCTCGATGCGGTCCAGGTAGAGGCAGCGCGCCGCGAGCTCCGGCAGGTCGAAGGCGAAGCACAGCGACATCAGCGGGTTCACGAAGAGCTCGCTGCCCCGCGTGCGGCTGGTGAACTGTACGTCGCCGAAGGAGCCTCGGACGGCCGCGGCGATCGACCCGTTCACGATGCTGGGCCGGTCCGGGGTCTGCTCCTGGGCATGGGCCACCGCGTCCAGGAAGAGAGCGCCCTCCCGGGTGGCGCGCGGTACGGAGAATGCGCCGAGGTAGGCGCCCGCGCGCTCCAGCGCCGCGATGTTCTCCAGCACCAGGCCGTGACTGACCCCGTGATACGCGTCCACACCGAAGCCCACCGATACGACGAGGCGCTGGGGTACGTCGTCCAGCGCGGCCAGTGCCGCGACGCTGGTGAGGTCCTCCTCGGGCGTGCCGAGGCCCGCTTCGTCGCCCCGCATCAAGATGTCCGTGCCGCCGTCGACCAGGACGATCGCGTCGATGTGGTGGAGGTCGATCAGCTCGCGGTAGGCGGCGCGCAGCGGCTGCACCCCGGTCTGGGGAAAGGCGTACACGATGGCCGGGTAGCCGTGCGCCTCCAGCCACCGGGCCAGGGTCCGCTCGGGGAAGTAGGACAGGTGGGGCGCGGAGTCGGGGGTGACGACGGCCAGGTCGGGGGCCTGCCACGCCTCGGAGGGCAGCCCCGCGAGCGTGCTGAAGGAGAGGTTCGCGAGGTGGACCCGCTTGCCCTGGTGCATGAGGGACAGAGCCACGGGGAGGCCGGCGTAGATGTCGAAGCCGCCGCCCGCACCGGTGACCAGGATGCTTTCGGCGTCGGCGAGACGGTCGAAAAGCGGGTTGGAGTGCAGAGCCGTCATGGTGATCATTGTGCGGGGCGCAAAGGACGACGCGCCTGCGGATTTCACGGCAGTGCGATGACCGACGAGGCGGGGGAGCGGGGAGATGGTCAGTCATGTGGAGCGGTGACGAGCTGGACCTGGACGCGTATCTGGACCGGATCGAATATCAGGGGGACCGGGGGGCGCCCGGGGAACTCCGCCCGGACCTCCGCACGTTGTACGCAGTGCACCGTGCCCACACCGCCGCCATCACCTTCGAGAGCTTGGACGTCCTGCTCGGCCGCCCCGTCGCGCTGGACCTCAAGTCGATCGAGGATAAGCTCGTGCACGGCCGCCGCGGCGGCTACTGCTACGAGCAGAACTCGCTGCTGGCCGCCGCCCTGGAGCGGATCGGCTTCGAGGTCTCCGGGCGCGGTGCCCGCAACCGCACCCGCGGGGACTCCGTCCTCGCGGTGACGCACGCCGTCCTCGTCGTCACCGTCGAGGGTGAACGCTGGCTGTGCGACGCCGGGTTCGGGTTCCAGGGGCCTCGGGAGCCGGTGCCGTTGGGACGGCCGGGTACCGACGTGCAGCAGGGCGAGTGGACGTACCGCGTCCGCGAGGAGGAGGACGGCGTCCTCGTGCTGTGCTTGCTGCGCGGAGACACCTGGCGAGACCTGTACGGCTTCTCCCCGCAGCAGTACTACCCCGTCGACTACGTCGTGCTCAACCACTACAGCTCCAGCCATCCCTCCTCTTCCTTCGCCGGGCGGCTGATCGTCCAGCACCCTGGCGACGGCGTCCGCCAGGCGCTCGTAGGGCGGGAACTCACCCGGCTGCACCCCGACGGCCGGGCGGAGCAGGAGATCGTCGGCCCGGACGGGCTGCTCGCCGTGCTCGACCGGGAGTTCGGGCTTCGACTGCCCGAGCGGGACGCGGCAGAACTGGTGCGGATCCACCGCGCTGAGGACTGACCGGGGCCGCGCCTGGCCCGTACGATGGCGCCGTGCTGGTCAAGTGGATTCGCTGCACGGTGACGGACCGACGCGGGTTCGAGCGCGGGCAGCGAAAATGGGCGGGGCTGCCGGGTGAGCCGGGATTCCGGGGGCAGGGCGGCGGCTGGAGCCGGGGCCGGCAGGGGGTCGCGCATGTCTTCGCGTTCTGGGAGAGCCGGCCCTTCTACGACTCCTTCATGGCCCGCTCCCACGACCGGCTGGCCGCCTCCCAGAACGGCACCTACACCGATCTGCGGGTCACGCTCTTCGACCACCGCTTCGACGTGAAGACCGGCTTCGAGCCGCGCTTCACCGATGCCGACGTCGTACGGGTCGCGCACACACGGGTCCGGGAGGGCCGGGTCGACCACTTCGCCCTCATGCAGGAGAAGGTGTGGAATCCGGCGATGGCGGGCTCGCCCGGCATGGTCCGGGGTCTCTTCGGGGAGGCTCCGGGGCGGGAGTTCCTGGTCCTCTCGATGTGGCACGCCGCCGCCGAGCACGGCAAGTACCGGCAGGAGCGGGTCGAGAGGCTCTCCCTCCGCGCCCAGATCCAGGCCGATGTCGAGGCCCTCACCGGCGATGTCGTCGACCTCGAACCCTCCTGGACGGTATGACCGTACGATGACCGCCGGGGGTCGATCGGCGTGCCCGGTCGGCGGGCCACCCGGAGGCCGAATAGGGTCGTGGGATGGTTCGACCACGGCGCATCGTCCTTGTCCGACACGGGGAATCGGAGGGGAACGCCGACGACTCGGTGTACGAGCGGGAACCCGACCACGCCCTGCGGCTGACCCCTACCGGGCGCGAGCAGGCGGCGGCGACAGGCGTCCGGCTGCGCGAGCTCTTCGGCACCGAGACGATCAGCGCGTACGTCTCCCCGTACCGCCGTACGCTGCAGACCTTCCGGGAACTTCGGTTGGACCCGACGCGGGTGCGGATGCGCGAGGAGCCGCGCCTGCGCGAGCAGGACTGGGGGAACTGGCAGGACCAGAACGACGTACGGCTGCAGAAGGCGTACCGGGACGCGTACGGACACTTCTTCTACCGGTTCGCGCAGGGCGAGTCGGGGGCCGACGTGTACGACAGGGTCGGGTCCTTCCTGGAAAGCCTCTACCGCAGTTTCGAGGCACCCGACCATCCGGAGAACGTACTGCTGGTGACGCACGGGCTGACGATGCGGCTGTTCTGCATGCGCTGGTTCCACTGGTCCGTGGCCGAATTCGAAGCCCTGTCCAATCCGGGCAACGGCGAATTCCGGGTGCTCCTGCTCGGCCCGGACGGCCGGTACCGGTTGGACCGCCCGTTTGAGCGGTGGACCACACCCGAGCCTTATGACCTGGACGGCTAGAGTGGCCCGCGATGACGCCTGATTCCACTCCCGAACGGCGCTACGCGCGCGCCATGGCCAGCCTCCGAGGGCTGGCGCTGGGTGACGCCCTGGGCTCCCAGTACTTCGTCCCCGTGAACTACCCGCTGCTCAAGCGGCGTGAGCTGCCCACCGGCCCCGAGGCGTGGCAGTGGACCGACGACACCGAGATGGCCTGCTCGGTGGTGGCCGTGCTGGCCGAGCACGGGCGCATCGACCAGGACGCGCTCGCGAGCTCCTTCGCCCACCACCACGACTTCGACCGTGGATACGGGCCCGCGGTGAACCGGATGCTGCGTCTGGTGCGGGAGGGGCAGGACTGGCGCACGCTGGCCGCCGAACTGTTCAACGGGCAGGGCTCGTGGGGCAACGGCGCCGCGATGCGCATCGCGCCGCTCGGTGCCTGGTACGCCGACGACCCGGAGCAGGCCACCCACCAGGCGGAGATCTCCGCCTACACCACCCACCAGCACCGCGAGGCGGTGTGCGGGGCGATGGCCGTCGCGGCTGCGGCGGCACTGGCCGCGGGCACCGACGGTCCACCGAAGGCCTCCGACCTGCTGGACGGGGTCATCGCACTGGTGCCGCGCAGCGCGGTGGGCGCGGGGCTGCGGCGCGCGCGGGACATGCTGGACTACGGCGACGCCACCACGGTCGCGGCGGTCCTGGGCTGCGGGCGGCGCACGAGCGCGCACGACACCGTGCCCTTCGCCCTGTGGTCGGCGGCGCGGGCGCTGGACGACTACGAGCGGGCGTTCTGGACCACCGCGCAGGTGGGCGGGGACGTCGACACGACCTGCGCGATCGTCGGCGGGGTGCTGGGGGCGCGCGGCGACGCCGTGCTGCCGGCCGCGTGGCTGGCGCGTACCGAGGCACTGCCGGCCTGGCTGCCGGAGGTCGCCGCGGGCTGAGGCCCGTGGACGGATCCGACGGCGCGGGGAGTTGGCGCGGTCCAGTACTTCGGGCGCGTGCGGAGCCTTCGATCCGTCCAGTGCCTTCGAAGCGTTTGGCGCCTCTGGTGCGTTCGGCGTGCAGTGAATATCCCCCTCCGATTGTCACGGTCCTGCCACAGCACTCTTTTGATCCTGTTCAAAACTGCATCGCGCCGGCCTACTCTGTCCGCATCGCCGCCCCAACCTGAACTCCGGGGCGGCCGACAGGGGAGGGAACCCGATGTCAGAGAACACCGGCGGGGCGAACGAAGCCCGGACCGACGACGCGGTCAACGCAGAAGCCACGGCCGGGGATCCGCCCGCTAGGCCCCAACCGGCCGGCGGCAGACACACCGGCGTGGCCGGCCCACCGCCGTGGGCGCAGGCCGGCGCAGTGCCCGGGAACCCCTGGCAGGTGCAGCAACGCTCGGCCTCGCCCTCCTGGGTCACGCTGGTGCGCCCCGCCGAGGCCGCCCCCATCCGGACCGCGACCCTCGTCGCCGTCCTCGCCTCCGGTCTCGCCACCGCGCTGCTGCTCGGCGACGGCATGGGCCCCGGCCTGCTGCTCGCGGTGGTGCCCGCCGTCGTCGCGGCGTACGTCGCCGCCCGCGCGGCCCGCCGCAGCGCCCGTCCCTGGACCGTTGCTTGGGTGATCGGCTGTCTCGCCCTGCTCGCCGTACCGGCCCTGCGCGACTCCGCCTGGCCGGCCACGCTGGCGATCCTGTCCGCCGTCCTGCTGGGTGCGCTCGCCCTGCACGGCAGCCGCACCTGGCCGGGCGTCCTGCTCAGCCCGCTCGGGTTCCTCGACGCCGCCGTGTCCGGCATCGGCTGGCTGGTGACCGGGCTGCGCTCACGTGGCGGGGTCAGCAAGGACCGCTGGCTGCCCGTCGCCAAGGCGACCGTCGTGGCCGTCGCCCTGCTGCTGCTCTTCGGCGCGCTGTTCGCCTCCGCCGACGCGGCATTCGCCGATCTGCTGGGCGACCTGCTGCCCGACGTATCGGTCGACGACGGTCCCGTCCGGTTCGTGCTCTTCCTCCTCGGCGCCGTCCTCGCGCTCGCCGCGGCCCGCACCGCCGCGGCCCCGCTGCGCTGGGACCGGATCGAGGTGGCCCCGGGCAAGCCGCGCTCCCGCGTCGAATGGGCCCTTCCGCTCATCGTGCTCAACCTGCTCTTCGCCGGCTTCAACGCCGTCCAGCTGGCGGTCCTGTTCGGCGGCTACGACAAGGTCCTGAAGAGCACCGGGCTCACCTACGCCGAGTACGCCCGCCAGGGCTTCTGGCAGCTGCTCTGGGCCACCCTGCTCACCCTCGCCGTGATCGCGCTCGCCCTGCGCTGGGCCCCGCGCTCCGGAGCGGGCGACCGTCGCTTCGTCCGCGCCGTCCTCGGGGTGCTGTGCGCGCTGACGCTCGTCGTCGTCGCCGCCGCGTTGCGCCGGATGGACCTGTACGTGGAGGCGTACGGGCTGACCAGGCTGCGTGTGTCGGTGGCCGCGATGGAGCTGTGGCTCGGGCTGGTCATCGTACTGATCATGGCGGCCGGGCTGTTCGGCGGACGCTGGCTGGCGCGCGCGTTCGCGGCCAGCGCGGCCGCGGCCGTCCTGGCCTTCGGACTGCTCTCCCCGGACGGGATGATCGCCGAGCGGAACGTGGCACGCTTCGAGGCGGACGCGAAGATCGACCTCTCCTACTTCCAGTCCCTGTCGGCGGACGCCGTTCCCGCCCTGGACCGGCTGCCCGAGCCGCAGCGGTCCTGTGCCCTGCGCGGGATCAACGACGAGATGGCCGAGGCCGGGGACGTGCCCTGGTACGCGATGAGCATGGGCGAGTACCGGGCCCGGCAGATCCTGCGCGAGCGTCCGGTGACCGCCTCGTACGAGGTCTGCTCGCGCCTGGGTTCCTTCGGCAGCCGCGTCGAGTACTAGGCCGTCCCCTTCGACCCTGGTCGGCCCCACGGAGGTTCCGGGGCGAATGCGTACGGGGCCGGGCGCGGGGATCGTTCCCCGCGCCCGGCCCGACGCCGTACGGAAGACCTCGTTCAGGCGGCCGGACCGGCCTTCGCGGCAGCGCCGGCCAGGGCTTCCAGGTCGCTCTTGCGCACCCTGATCACCAGCAGCGCGGTGGCCAGTGCCAGGCCCGCCATGGCGACTGCGGCGTAGAACGCGGTGGAGATGCCGTGGGCGAGGACCAGGTCGCCCCAGGGGTCGGGCAGGAAACCGGTCTCCTTGAAGGCGGCGATCTGTTCGGGGTCCGCCTGCGCCATGAAGGACGGGACCTGCTGGACGGCCTCGTCACGACTGGCCGTACCGAAGACCGTGACCAGGATGGACAGGCCGAGCGAGCCGCCGACCTGCTGACTGGCGTTGAGCAGCCCCGAGGCCGCACCCGCCTCCTTCGGCGCCACGCCGGAGACGGCGGTGAGGGTGAGGGTCACGAAGTTGAGGCCCATGCCGAAGCCGAACAGCAGCATCGGCCCGAGCACTCCGGAGACGTAGGAGCTGTCGGTCCGGATGAAGGTCAGCCAGGCCAGCCCGGTCCCGGTGAGCGCGGACCCGAGGACCATGAAGGGCTTGGGCCCGAAGCGCGGCAGGAAGCGCTGCGAGAGGCCGGCGGCGGTGATGATGGCCACCGTCACGGGCAGGAAGCCGAGTCCGGACTGGATCGGGGAGAAGCCCAGTACGTTCTGCACGAACTGGACGATGAAGAAGAACATGCCGAACATCGCGGCGGCGAGGCCGAGCATGATCACGTAGGTGCCGGTGCGGTTGCGGTCGGCGAACATGCGCAGCGGGACGATCGGCTCGCGGGCCCGCGACTCGATGACGACGAAGAGCGCGAGCAGGACCAGGGCCGCGGCGAACGAACCGAGGGTGACCGCGTCGCGCCAACCCTTCTCCGCGGCGCTGATGAACCCGTACACGAGCGAGGCCATGCCGCCGGTGGAGGTGAGGGCTCCGGCGATGTCGAAGCGGCCGGGGTGGCGCTCGGATTCGGTGATGTAGAGCGGGGTGAGGACCGCGATCAGCACGCCGATCGGCACGTTGACGAAGAGGACCCAGCGCCAGTCGAGCCACTCGGTCAGCATGCCGCCGGTCAGCAAGCCGATCGCACCGCCGCCTGCGGAGACGGCGGCGAACACTCCGAACGCCCGGTTCCGCTCTGGGCCTTCGGGGAAGGTCGTGGTGATCAGGGCGAGCGAGGTCGGCGAGGCGATCGCGCCGCCGACCCCCTGCAGGGCGCGGGCCGCGAGTAGCTGCCAGGGCTCCTGGGCGAAGCCGCCGAGCAGGGAGGCCAAGGTGAAGAGCAGGATTCCGGCCAGGAACACGCGGCGACGGCCCAGGATGTCGCCCGCCCGGCCGCCGAGCAGCAGCAGGCCGCCGAAGGTGAGGGTGTAGGCGCTGAGCACCCAGGAGAGGTCGGTGGTGGTGAAGTCGAGGGCGCTCTGGATGTGTGGGAGCGCGATGTTCACGATCGTCGCGTCGAGGACGACCATGAGCTGGCACGCGGCGATGACGGCGAGCGCCACTCCGGGGCGCCCCTCCCGGCGTGCCGCGCCCGGTATCCGGGGTGTGTCGAGTTGAGAGCTTGTCACTGAGGATCCCCCCCAAAGTGAAATAGTGAACGCATTCGTTCACTGCGGGTCCACGGTAGGAGTCGCGCCTTAGTGAACGCAAGCGTTCACTAAGGCTGAAAATATGTGCGTCGAACGCGCAAGCCGGTCGGAGGCGGGGAAGATGGTGGGTTCGCGCTGGTCAGCGGCGTCGCCGGGGCGTAGACGGGGTCCAGAGCTCGAACGGGCGATTCTCGACGCCGCGTTGGAGCAGCTGAGCACGGTCGGCTGGAACGCGCTCACCATGGAGGGTGTCGCGTCCGGCGCGCACACCGGCAAGGCCGCGCTCTACCGTCGCTGGCCGTCGAAGGCGGACCTGGTGGTCGATGCGCTGCGGAGCGGCTTGCCGCGGATCGGTGACATTCCCGACTGTGGTTCGATCCGCGAGGACCTCTATCTGCTGTGTGTGGGCATGCGGGACGTCATGCACTCGCGCGCCGGGCAGGCCCTGCGGTCAGTGCTTCACGAATGCGATCACATGCATGTCGATCGGTTTCGCGGAGTCATCTGGTCCGGTCTGCACGAGCCGGCCCAGCGCCTGATCAGGGAGCTTGTGGAGCGCGGAATCGGGCGGGGTGACGTGCGACCGGACGCGACTGGTCCGCTTGTCGTGGATGTCATTCCGGCGATGCTCATGTTTCGCGCCAAGGTGTGCGGAAGCGAATGGGAAGATGCGGACATCGCGGCGCTGATCGACGAGGTGATGGTGCCGCTGCTCAGGGTGTGAGACGTGACGGGGGTGGCGCGGGGCGCGCGGAGCGGGGTTCGCGTCGGATCTCGGGCGGGTCGGACCGGGGCGGGGGTGTGCAGTGGGCTCGGGGCGGCGTAACCTTGCTGGCGCCATGCCGTACGAAGCACCCACCCACACCGTCGAGCGCTCCCTCCGTGCAACCACCGGCGCCAAGGTCATCGCCGGGGTCGACGAAGTCGGACGAGGGGCCTGGGCCGGACCCGTCACCGTGTGTGCGGCGATCACCGGCCTGCGCCGGCCGCCCGCCGGGCTCACCGACTCCAAACTGCTCACCTCCAAGCGGCGCGATGCCCTGCTCGATGTCCTGGAGGACTGGGTCACCGCGTACGCACTCGGGCACTCCTCGCCCGAGGAGATCGACGAACTGGGGATGACGGCCGCCCTCCGACTGGCGGCGGAGCGCGCGCTCGAGGCGCTGCCGGTGCGGCCCGACGCGGTGATACTCGACGGTAAGCACGACTATCTCGGCCCGCCCTGGCGGGTCCGTACGGTGATCAAGGGCGACCAGTCCTGCATCGCCGTCGCCGCGGCCTCGGTCATCGCCAAGGTCCGCCGCGACCGCATGATGGCCGAACTCGGTGAACGGGGCGGTGGAATCGAGGACTTCGCCTTCGCCGCCAACGCCGGGTACCCCTCGCCCGTGCACCGGGCGGCTCTGGAGGAGCTGGGGCCCACCCCCTACCACCGGCTCTCGTGGTCGTACCTCGACGCGCTGCCGCGGTGGCGCCATCTCAAGAAGGTGCGCCGCAGCGAGGAGTCGATGGAGCTGGAAAACGGAGGCCAACTCGGCTTCGATTTCTGATCGCACGTGTGTGCCACCGACCGGTACGTTTCGTACCGGTGTTTGATAGATATCAACTCATGCCTCTCACCCCCGCCATCGAGGAGCCTCAGATTCACGAGAGTGCCCAGGGTCCCCGCGTCACGCCGGCCGCGAGCCGCACCGCGCAGACCCCCCGCCCCGTACCTGGTCCGCGTCCCGCCGCCGTACCGCGGCCCGGCCGCCCCGGTCCCGCCCGGCCCGCACCGCCCGCGCAGCGTGCGCCGCAGGCCACCCCCGGACCCGTTCCCGCGGCTCCTGCCGCTGCCCCCACCGCACCGTCCGTCTCCGCGGCGGTGCCGCAGATCCAGCTGATCCCGGCCTCCGCCGAGGGCGCGCTGGACGCGGCCGAAGAGGCCGTCGACCTGCTGCTCGACACCGGGCGCGCGCCCGGCGACATCCTGGTGCTCACCAGTGGCGACCCGCACCCGTGGGCCGCGCACGAGCTGTCCTTCGGCGAGGCCGCGTACTGGGCCCTGCACGACGCCGGGGACGACGTCTTCTACGCGGACGCGGCGCAGGTCCAGCGCGCCGCCGGCCGTCCCGTCGTGGTCTTCGCGGCCAACGGCGGAGCGGTCGACGCCATCGCGGGCGCCCTGCCGGTCGCGCTCACCCGGGCGGGTGCGCTGCTGATCGTGTGCGGTGACCCGCAGCAGATCAACTCCGTGCTGGGTGCGGGCGTCTGACGCCCTGTACCCCGGCACGGGCGAGGGGCGGGGCGGGCCACGGGTCGGCCCCGCTGAAGCCCGCGCCGGGGCCCGAGTCGGAGCCCGAGGCCTGATCCGCCGTACGCCCGTTCCTGGGTGTACGGCCGTGAGGCATGCCCGCAAGCAGGGCGGCGACCCTGCGGTGGTACGGGTGGCAGCCCCCCGGGCGCGGCCAGCCACCCGGGCACGGGCCGTAGCCGCGGGGGCCTCCCGGGGTCAGCGCGCGGCGGTCCGCCGCAGGGCCTCGACCGCGCCGCCCCCGGTGTGCAGGGCCAGCGGCGAGAACTCGGCCACGGTGTCACCCAGGCGCTGCGGCCGCGAGTCGGAGCTCGGGCGCCGACCGCCACGGCCCTCGCCCACCACCTGCCAGCCCCCGTGGGTCAGCGTGATGTACGCGCCACAGCGCAGACCGTGCAGGGTGCAGGCGTCCCGCAGCCCCCACATCCACGCCCCGTCCTCCTCGGTCCACTGCTCATCGCCCTCGCGGCAGTAGAGCAGCACCGCCGTCCGCACCGGGGTCCGTCTGCGCAGGTCGTGCGGCAGGACCCGGCGCAGCCGCGACAGCAGGGCGTTGCGGTACTCCCAGCCGTCGGCCGAGGTCGACCGCTGTACGAAGGAGGCGCTCGCCACGAGCTGTTCCTCCGGGCCGAGGACGGCGATGACCGCGGTCGAGGGCACGGGGCTGTGCCGGGAGTGCAGCCCGCTCACGATCTCGCGCGGATTGCTGAGCAGCGGAATCCCCGCCGCTGTCCATTCCGCGGGTTCCAGCAGTCTGCCGTGACGGCTTGTGCCGCCGGTGGCTGTAGCCAGGGACGTGGTCGGGGGCGGCGCGAATCCGAAGGTCACGGTCCTCCCTTCGGGTACACGCCCGCGAACGGGCACGGTGGAGTCAGGGCGCGCCGCAGCGCGGCCCAGGAGGGTGCCGAGGAGCCGAGCGGGAGCCCCCCAATTCTCGCGTGGCTTCTGAGCGCGCGGCAACGAGCAATTGACGCCGCCGACCGGAATTCGCCGGTATGCCGTTCATATCCTTGCCCCGCCGCGCCGAAGATGACGCATTCGGCTATCCCTGAAGCGCCAGCACCAGCGGGAACACCTCTTTCGCGCCTGCCCGCCGCAACAGTCGGGCAGCCACCGCGATGGTCCACCCGCTCTCCGTGCGGTCGTCGACGAGCAGCACCGGGCCCGCGGACTGCGCCAGCGCATCGGCCAGCGCCGGGGGCACGGTGAGGGCTTGGTGGAGCCCCCGGACCCGCTGCGCGCTGTTCGAGGACACCGACCCGAACTCCGGGGCCTGGTCGGTGTACGCGAGCGCGCCGAGCAGCGGCATCCGCCCGACCTCCGCGATCCGTGCGGCCAGCGAACCGATCAGCTGGGGGTGGCTGCGGGAGGGGAGCGCGACCACGCCCACCGGCCGGGCCGGCGCGTCCGGCGCCCCCGACGCCCAGCCGCCGGGGCCCCGGGCCCAGTCGGCGAGCACCGCGACCACGGCCTGCGCCACGTCGTCCGGAACCGGCTGGTCCGGAGCCTGCGGGGCGAGCATCGGGCGCAGCCGGTTGCCCCACCCGATGTCGGAGAGCCGACCCAGCGCGCGGCCCGTCGAGGCCTGCTCCCCGGCGGGGATGCGCCCCTTGAGGTCGACGCCGACCGCCGCGAGCCCGGTCGGCCACATCTTGCGCGGCTCCAGTTCCACGCCCGGGCGGCCGAGTTCACCGCGCGCGGTGTCCAGCGCGGTGGTGGACACCTCCGCGGTGAACCGGGCCCCGGCGCAGTTGTCACAGCGGCCGCAGGGCGCCGCCTCCTCGTCGTCGAGCTGGCGGCGCAGGAACTCCATCCGGCATCCGGTGGCCGCGGCGTAGTCGCGCATGGCCTGCTGTTCCGCGGCCCGCTGGCGGGCGACCCACGCGTAGCGCTCGGCGTCGTAGGCCCAGGGCTCGCCCGTCGAGGTCCAGCCGCCCTTGACGCGGTGCACGGCGCCGTCGACGTCGAGGACCTTGAGCATGGTCTCCAACCGGGTGCGGCGCAGATCGACCAGCGGCTCCATGGCGGGCAGCGACAGCGGCCGGCCGGCCTGGGCCAGGACGTCGAGCGTGCGGCGCACCTGTTCCTCCGGCGGGAAGGCCACCGAGGCGAAGTACTGCCAGATCGCCTCGTCCTCCCGGCCGGGGAGCAGCAGGACCTCCGCGTGCTCCACGCCACGGCCCGCGCGGCCGACCTGCTGGTAGTAGGCGATGGGGGAGGAGGGCGAGCCGAGGTGCACCACGAAGCCCAGGTCGGGCTTGTCGAAGCCCATCCCGAGGGCGGAGGTGGCCACGAGCGCCTTGACCCGGTTCGCCTGGAGGTCGTCCTCGGCCTGCAGACGGTCGGCGTTCTCCGTCTTGCCGGTGTACGAGGCCACGGTGTGCCCCCGGTGGCGCAGGTAGGCGGTGACCTCCTCGGCGGCCGCCACGGTCAGCGTGTAGATGATCCCGGAGCCGGGCAGGTCCCCGAGGTGGTCGGCGAGCCAGGCCAGCCGGTGCGCCGCGTCGGGCAGGGTCAGCACGGCCAGGCTCAGGCTCTCGCGGTCCAGGGGGCCGCGCAGCACCAGAGCGTCCGTACCGGCCCCGGTGCCGAGCTGTTCCGCGACGTCGGCGGTCACGCGGGCATTGGCCGTGGCGGTCGTGGCGAGCACGGGGACGCCCGGCGGTAGGTCGGCCAGCATCGTGCGCAGCCGGCGGTAGTCGGGGCGGAAGTCGTGACCCCAGTCGGAGATGCAGTGCGCCTCGTCGACCACGAGCAGCCCGGTCGCGGCGGAGAGCTTGGGGAGGACCTGGTCGCGGAAATCGGGGTTGTTGAGCCGCTCGGGACTCACCAGCAGGACGTCGACCTCACCCGCCGCCACCTCGGCCTGGATGCCCTCCCACTCCTCGGGGTTGGCGGAGTTGATGGTGCGGGCGTGGATTCCGGCCCGGGCCGCGGCCTCGACCTGATTGCGCATCAGCGCGAGGAGCGGGGAGACGATCACGGTGGGGCCGGCGCCGTTCGCCCGCAGCAGTGAGGTGGCGACGAAGTACACCGCGGACTTGCCCCAGCCGGTGCGCTGCACCACCAGCGCCCGCCGCTTGTGCGCCACGAGGGCCTCGATGGCCCGCCACTGGTCCTCGCGCAGCCTGGCGGTACCCGTGGGGTCGCCCACGAGACGGGCTAGTACGGAGTCGGCCGAGGACCTCAGGTCTGCGTTCATACCCCCATGCAACCCGATGCCTCCGACATCGCGCCAATGCCGCTCCGGGCCTGTGGACGGGGGCGGCGGGAGTTATCCACAGGGCTTTCGGGATCGGATCATGCGCGGGACCTTCTTGGCATGACGAACAACCACGAATCACGCACCCCGTCCGACCGGCCCTCCATCAGTCCGGCCGGAGCCACCACCGGACCCCAGATCACCCTGCGCGGCCCGGCCGAACTGGCTGACGCGCTGCCCTACATGCTCGGCTTCCACCCGACCGACTCCCTCGTCATGGTCGCCGTGCACGGCGAGGGCGGGCGCTTCGGCGGCCGCCTCCGCGTCGGCATCCCCAGCTCGTCCGCGGAATGGGAGGACACCGCCCGACAGGTCGCCGAATGCCTGATCACGGGCAGCGAACGGCGCGGCGGCAAGCCCGACGGCATCGTCGTCTACCTGTGCCAGGAGCCGAGCGAGGAGGAGAACGGTCGGCGGGTGATGGCCAGGTTGCGGCCGCTCGCCCAGCGGATCCGGTTGGCCTGCGGCGCACTGGACGTGCCCGTACTGGAGGCCCTGTGCCTGTCCGAGGGACGGTTCTGGTCCTACGTATGTCCCGACGAGCGGTGCTGTCCGGCCGAGGGCAGCCGGCTGGCCGCCGTCGGTACCTCGGTGCTGGCGGCGACGGCCACTTTCGCCGGACTCCAGGTCCGGGGCTCCCTCAAGGAGATCGAGGGCAGGATGGCACCGCTGCGCGGGGCCGTGGCCGAGGAGGCGGAACGGGCCCTCGACCGGGCCGCCGCCGCCCTGATGCCCAAGATCCTCGACGGGGCCACCCGAGGGGAGGTCGGCGCCGAGACCATCGCCCTGGCGCGGACCTTGATGCGGCGCCTGGCGCTGGCACCGCCCGCCGAGGGCGGGGCCCACGCCGACGACTGGGACGACGCGCTGCTCGGCCACGACGAGGCCGCCTCACTGATCCTCGGCCTCCAGGACCGCGAGATCCGGGACATTGCGGCGGAATGGATGGAGGACGAGGACGCGGCCCCGGCCCTGCGGCTGTGGCGGGCCCTGGCCCGGCGCTGCGTCGGGGCCTACGGCGAGCACGCCGCGGCCCCGCTCACCCTCGCCGGCTGGGTGTCGTGGTCGACGGGGGACGAGCCGACCGCCCGGATCGCCTTCGGCCTGGCCCTGCGGGCGGACGCCGAGTACCGCTTCGCCCAGCTGCTCCACCACGCGTGCAACGAAGGGATCGACCCCGAGGGGCTGCGGCAGTGCCTGCGGGAGGAACGGCGCCGCCGGGAGCCCCGGCGGCGTTCCTCGGCCGGTACCCGTCCTCCCGGCCGACGGGGCCGCTCGACCCCCGCCGCGGGTCCCGCCGTACTGCGGGGAGCGACCAGTGAGCGCGCACCGGTTCACTTCGTCCGGCGGTCCGGTGCGACTGCTCCGGTACGCCCTGGGCCTGCCCCGGCGGCGGGGGCGTCACCGCGGGCACGCCCGGACGGCCCCCGGGCCCGTGACCCGGGCGGGGGTGGGGGCGTTCAGTTGGGGGGTGGTGCGGCCCCGGCCGCGCCGCCGCCCAGCTGAACCGACCGGAGCGCAGACAAGGCGACACATGTCCCTCCCCGCACCTCCCCGTCCACCCGGCGCGCCCGCCGCCCGTAGGTCCGAACTGCCGCCCGTGCACGGCGCCGTCATCTGCGTCGCCGCGCCCTGTCTGGTCATCTCCCCGGAGCACGGCCAGCTGACCGGGCGCGGGATCGACGGGATCTACCGGTCCGGCCGCCGCCTACTCTCCCGCTGCGTACTGCGTGTCGGCGGCCGGGACCCGGTCGCCGTACAAGGGCGCAGCCTCGCTGCCGACCGGGCCGCGTTCACCGCTACCGTGCGCACCGGCTCCGAGCCCGGCCCCGACCCCGACATCGGTGTGGAAAGGGTCCGGTACGCGGACGGCACCGAGCGGATCACCCTGCGCAGCTTCGCGGCCCGGCCGGTACGCCTGCCCGTGGAGGTGCTGCTCGGCACCGACCTCGCGGAGCTGGCCGCCGTGGCCGCCGGGCGGGCCGGGCCGGAGCTGCCCGCCGGGGTGCACGCCGCCGGGCTGCGCTGGAGCACCGGCGAGGCGCAGGCCGTGACCGCGGCCGACCCGCCGCCGGACGACGCGCTGGCTTCGGCGGGACTGTTGCGCTGGCAGCTCGAACTGGCTCCCGGCGAATCCCGCACCATCGAGCTGCGGACCACCCAGCACCGGGTGGGGCGGGCCCCCGCCGGGCAGGTGGCCAACCCGCTGGCCGACGCCCGGGCCGAAGGGGACGACCCGAGGGCCGAGGCATGGTTTCGGACCAGCGTCCAGGACCTGGGCGCGCTGCTCCTGCGGGACCCCGAGGAGCCGGGCGACGCCTTCGCCGCGGCGGGAGCGCCTTGGCGCCTGGGCCTGGCCCCGGCGGAATCGCTCTGGGCCGCCCGGATGGCGCTGCCGCTCGGAACCGGTCTCGCCGCGGCCACCCTGCGCATTCTCGCCCGGACCCAGAGCGAAGAGCGGGGACCCGACCTCGGGAAGATCCCGGGCCCGCTGCGCGGAGCGGGCGCGCAGCTTCCACCGGGGTGCACCGGCACCGAGGCGACCCTGGCGTTCCCAGTGGTGCTGGCCGAGGCCCGGCTGTGGGGCATGCCCGAAGAGGAGGTGGCCCGGCTGCTTCCGGCCGCCGAGCGGTGCCTGCTCTGGCTGCGTGGTGCGCTGGGGGAGGACGGTTTCCTGGCCGATCCCGACCCGGGTCCGCGGCGCTGCGAGACCCAGGCCCACGCCCATCGGGCCGCCGTGCTCGGCGCCGATCTGCTCGCCGCGTGCGGACGGCCCGGGGCAGAGGAGTGGCGGGAGCGGGCGGTCGGGCTGCGGGAACGGTTCCGGGCCGGGTTCTGGATCGACGGTCCGGACGGCGGCCGGCCCGCTTCGGCCCTCCACCCCGACGGGAGGCCGCTGCCGCGACTGACGGGGGCCGCCGCCCACCTGCTCGACACCGGGCTGCTCAGCGGCGGCAGGCTCGCCCCCGGTCTCCTGGACCGCACCCGCGCCGAGCAGCTGGCCCGGCTGCTCGGAGCCCCCGCCATGGATTCCGGATGGGGGCTGCGGAGCATGGCCGTCAAGGAGCCGGGACACAACCCGTTCGGTCACCGTTCGGGCGCCGTGCGGCCGTACGAGAGTGCGGTGGCCGTGGCGGGCCTGGCCCAGGCCGGCTTCGAGAAGGAGGCCGCCGGCCTGCTCGCAGGCCTGCTGGACGCGGCGGAGGCCTTCGGGTACCGGCTACCGGAGATGTTCGCGGCCGAGCAGCGCACCGCGGGGAGCGCCCCGGTGCCGCACCCGGCGGCCTGCCGCCCGGCTGCAGTGGCCGCAGCGGCCGGGATCCATGCGCTGACCGTCCTCGCCGGTATCCGCCCCGACGCCCCGGCGGGCACGGTCGCCCTCGCGCCCCTCTCCGGAGCCCCCCTGGGCGGGCTCAGGCTCTCGGGCCTACGGGTGGCGGGGGAGCCCTTCGCCGTCCGGATCAGCCGGCTCGGCCTCGGCATGGTGGAGGAGGCGGCCGATGTGCTCCAGTTGGGTGGTTGAGCACGCTCACCCCGTTCAGGCCGGACCGTCCGATCGATCGGAGGCCCCTCGCCTTCGGGGCGCTGTCTTCAAGGTCACCAAAGCGCTGTTTATCGTCAGGCAGACGACTATGATCGCGGCATGTCGCCCTACGACCCGTCGGCCTATCCGCCCTTCGCCGTCACCGTCGACCTGGTCGTGCTCACCGTGCGGCGCCACGCGCTCTGCGCGCTGGTCGTCCGGAGAGGTGAGCAGCCGTTCCAGGGGAGCTGGGCGCTGCCCGGAGGCTTCGTCCGCGGGGACGAGGACCTGGCGGGGGCCGCGGCCAGGGAGCTCGCCGAAGAGACGGGCCTGTGCGCGCACGACCCCGCCCTGCCCGGCGCGGGCAACGGGGCGCACCTCGAACAGCTGGCCACCTACGGCGATCCGAAGCGGGATCCGCGGATGCGTGTCGTCAGCGTGGCGCACCTGGTGCTGGCTCCGGACCTGCCTGCGCCCCGGGCCGGGGGCGACGCCAACAGCGCGCGCTGGGCCCCGGTCGACGAGGTGCTGGCCGACACCGACGAGGCCGCCACGGGGCTCGCCTTCGATCACGCCCGAATCCTCGCCGATGGTGTGGAGCGGGCCCGCTCGAAGATCGAGTACTCCTCGCTGGCCACTGCCTTCTGCCCGCCGGAGTTCACCGTCGGCGAGCTGCGCCGGGTCTACGAGGCGGTCTGGGGCGTGTCCCTCGACCCGCGCAACTTCCACCGCAAGGTCACCGGCACCCCCGGGTTCCTGGTGCCGGCCGGAGGCACGACGACCCGTCAGGGTGGGCGTCCGGCCCAGCTGTTCCGGGCGGGCGGGGCCACCCTCCTCAACCCGCCGATGCTGCGTCCGGAAGTCTGACGCCGCGGCGTACGAGGCGTCGTCGGTAGCCGTGGGACCGCCGTGCGCGGTCCTAGGACCGGGGCTGGTCCCAGGACCCGGTCCGGTACCGGGTCCGGACCCGCCGTCCGTGCGGGGCCCGGTCGCAGTATCGGCATTCCATCGGACCGGTTGCGCCGAATATCGGACATATCGCGTTATCTTGCTTGCGGTACCCACCCTGCCGCTGAGCGGTCTCACCCCCCGCGAGAGAAGCGATGCTCCAGGCCATCGGACTCACCAGCAAGCCCCGCCCCGACGCCCCGCCCCTCGTGGACGACCTCACCTTCGAGGCCCGCCCGGGGCAAGTGACCGCCCTGCTCGGCGAGCCGGGATCGGGCAAGACCACCGCACTGCGGCTCATGCTCGAACTCGAACCGGGCCGCGGCGTCACCTACTTCCGCGGCCGCGCGCTGCACCGGATCCCGCACCCCGGCCGTGAGGTCGGAGTGCTCCTCGGCGACGTTCCCGGCAACCCCGCGCGGACCGTCCGCAACCAGCTGCGGATGCTTTGCGCCGCGGCCGGGGTGCCGGCTTCCCGGGCCGACACCATGTTGGATGTCGTCGGCATCGCGGGACTGCGGGACCAACGGCTCGGCTCGCTGTCGCTCGGCATGGAGCGCCGGGTCGCACTGGCCTCGGCGCTGCTCGCCGATCCGTGCACCCTGCTGCTCGACGAGCCGGGTGCCGGACTCTCCCCCCGCGAACGCGGCTGGCTGCACGGTCTGCTGCGCGGCCACGCCTCCCTCGGCGGCGCGGTGCTCTTCACCACCGACGACGCCAAGGAAGCCGCCCGCAGCGCCGACCGCGTCGTCAGCATCGAGGCGGGCCGGCTCGTCGCCGACCAGGACGCGGCCGATTTCGCCCGGACCAGGCTGCGACCGAGGGTCGCCGTGCGCACCCCGCACGCGGCCCGGCTGGCCGACGTACTGGGCCGGGAAGCCAGGGCCGCCCGGCGCTCGGTGGAGATCGTCGCCGAGAGCGGCAGCCGCCTGTCGGTGTACGGCAGCAACTGCGCCGAGATCGGCGAGGCGGCGTTCCGGAACGGCGTGCTGGTCCACCAGCTCGCCGACGAGACGGGCGACGCCGGTGCGCCGACGGCGCCGGTCCCGGCCGCGCGCACCTCGGCCGGAACGTCACCGGAGCCCGACGCGGCCCCCACCGAGGCCGTCGACGGGGCCTGCGCCGAACACCCCCGGCAGATCCGCTCCGGGCGTCCGACCTCGGCCGTGCGCCGTGTGGGCGGCCCGCTGCGTCCCCTGCGCTACGAGTTGCTCCGGGTCTTCGGGACCGCCACCCCCGTCCTCACCGCCGCCCTCGTCGTCGTCGTCTCCGTCCTCACCGCCCTGGTGCTGGCCCGGACCGGGCAGACCCCGCAGAACCGGCTGCTCGCCGCCTGGCCCGAACTGCTGCCACTACCGCCCGCCGCCCTGGGTGCGGGCCTGCTCGGGGCCCTGGCCTTCGGCGAGGAGTACCGCTACCCCGCCCTCGCCGCCGACCGGGGCACCGTGCCCCGCCGGATGGGGTTGCTCACGGCCAAGCTGGGCGTCAGTGCCGCCCTCGCGCTGCTGCTGGGCGCCCTGACGGTGGCCGCCGACGCCGCCGCCCTCGCGCTGGTCTTCGACAGCGGTCCGCTGCGCACCCCGGTGGAGTGGCTCTCCCCGGCCGTGAGTTGGGCCGGGCTGCTCGTCGGCTGCTCCTGGGCCGGCGTACTGGCCTCCGGTGTCTTCCGGTCCGCCACCGCGGGACTGGCCGCGGTGCTCGCCGTGCCGGTGATGGTGGTTCCGCTGGTGCGCAAGGTACTGGAGGGCTCGTCCGCGTACCCGTCGACCGGGCTCGGGTCCCGCCTGCGCGGCCTGACCTGGGGGCAGTGGCCGCCGGAGGTCGACCGCCTGCTGGTGGGGGCCCTCCGGGTGATGGCCCAACCCGTCGGGACCGCGCTGGTGTTGTCGCTGATGGTCCTGTTGTGCGCCTATGGGTTCACCGGACTGCGCAGCCGGGTCCGTTGGTGATCGTTCCGGTTCGGGAGAAGTCGCGGACGGGACCGTTGCGGTCCGTGTCACGTCAAGCGGACCGCAACTCCCCGCAAAACGTCTGGTTCTTTACGATAAGTCGTCAATTGCGTAGGTGGCACCGATCACCCTTTCGTGTGCTTTTCACCAAAGACCTCAAGGGTCATGGAGGCACGGCCGACAAAGGATTCGTGAGTACCCTTGCGCACACCATGATGACCGCCGCCCGCCACGCCGACTCCGGCCTCGCCGGCCCGGGCGAACTCGACCGCTACCCCTACGCGGAGACCCCCGGGTCCGACCGCGTCGGAGCGCCCCACTGGGACGGTGCCGACGTCGAGTTGAGCCGCGTCGGCCGCCGAGCGGCAGGCAGCCGTGGACGCGGACTGCACGGCCAACTCGTCCAGCAGCTCGGCCAGATGATCGTTTCCGGCGACCTCGGTGCGGACCGCCCGCTGGTCCCCGAGGAGATCGGCCAGCGCTTCGAGGTCTCCCGCACGGTCGTCCGCGAATCGCTGCGGGTCCTGGAGGCCAAGGGCCTCGTCAGCGCCCGCCCCAACGTCGGCACCCGGGTCCGCCCCGTCGCCGACTGGAACCTGCTCGACCCCGACATCATCGAATGGCGCGCCTTCGGCCCCCAGCGCGACGACCAGCGCCGCGAGCTCGGTGAGCTCCGCTGGACCATCGAGCCGCTCGCCGCCCGCCTCGCCGCCGGCCACGGTCGTCCGGACATCCAGCAGCGCCTCTCGGACATGGTCGAGATCATGGGCCACGCCCTCGGCCAGGGTGACGCGATCACCTTCGCGCGCGCCGACAACGAATTCCACGCGCTCCTGATCCAGGTCGCCGGAAACCGCATGCTGGAGCACCTTTCCGGCATCGTCACCGCCGCCCTCCAGGTCTCCGGCAGCCCGATCACCGCCTGCGACCGCCCGAGCGAAACCTGCGTCGCGCACCACGCGCGGATGGTGGAGGCCCTCGCCGCGGGTGACGCGACGGGCGCCGAGAACGCCATGCGCCAGCTCCTGACGGTTCATCCGGAGGTCGAGCGCGTGGTCCCCGCCCCGCGCGAGCACTGACGGGCGGACGCGCGGGGGCGCGGGGGTGCAGAACGTGTCGCCGGGCCCGGTCGGGTCCGGCGACACCGGCGTGAGGCCCCTATTCGTGGTGGTTCGGCACGCGCGAAGCACCGGGTATGACCACAGGAGCGGCACTCGTGCGTACGGGGTGTGACTCGGGCCACGAATATTGGGCGTAACGCTCTGCGAGGTCACGCGATGACGTAAGAGGTGATGGCCGACGGAGGGAAGACAGCAGCCCTTGGGGGTGCTGTGCAGCTCCCCGGCCCCTGCCCGCGCCGCCGGCCCATCCCCGGTTGGTGGTCGTCGGCACCGGTCCAGCACCACCAGGCCCGGGGTCGGAAGCCGTTCCCATCGTTCCGAGAGGTTGTTCGTGTCGGCCAGCACATCCCGTACGCTCCCGCCGGAGATCGCCGATTCCGAGTCTGTGATGGCGCTCATCGAGCGGGGCAAGGCCGAGGGGCAGATCGCCGGCGATGACGTGCGTCGGGCCTTCGAGGCTGACCAGATTCCTGCGACCCAGTGGAAGAATGTTCTGCGCAGCCTCAACCAGATCCTCGAGGAAGAGGGTGTGACGCTGATGGTCAGTGCCGCGGAGTCGCCCAAGCGCACCACCCGCAAGAGCGTCGCAGCCAAGAGCCCCGCCAAGCGGACGGCCACCGAGACCGTCAAGAAGACGGCGGCCAGGACGACGGCAGCGCAGCCCGCGGCCACCGCGGTCCCGGCAGCCGGGGCGGCGGACCCGGAGATCGTGGACGCGCTCGCGGGAGAGCCCGGAACGGAGCCCGCCGCCAAGAAGACGGCGGCGAAGAAGACGGCGGCCAAGAAGGCCGCCCCCGCCAAGAAGACCGCTGCCAAGAAGACGGCGGCGAAGAAGACCGCCGCCAAGAAGGACGCGGACGAGGCGGGCGAGGACGAGACCGCGGACGAGGGTCCGGACGCCGTCAAGGCCGAGGCCGAGGAAGAGGAGGAGGGCGGGGAGAACAAGGGCTTCGTCATCTCCGACGACGAGGACGACGCCCCCGCCCAGCAGGTCGTGGTCGCCGGCGCCACCGCCGACCCGGTCAAGGACTACCTCAAGCAGATCGGCAAGGTCCCCCTCCTCAACGCCGAGCAGGAGGTGGAGCTCGCCAAGCGCATCGAGGCGGGCCTGTTCGCCGAGGACAAGCTGGCGAACTCCGACAAGCTGGCGCCCAAGCTCAAGCGCGAGCTGGAGATCATCGCCGAGGACGGCCGCCGCGCGAAGAACCACCTGCTGGAGGCCAACCTCCGCCTCGTCGTCTCCCTCGCCAAGCGCTACACGGGCCGCGGCATGCTCTTCCTGGACCTGATCCAGGAGGGCAACCTGGGTCTGATCCGCGCGGTCGAGAAGTTCGACTACACCAAGGGCTACAAGTTCTCGACCTATGCCACGTGGTGGATCCGCCAGGCGATCACGCGCGCCATGGCCGACCAGGCACGCACCATCCGCATCCCGGTGCACATGGTCGAGGTCATCAACAAGCTCGCCCGTGTCCAGCGCCAGATGCTCCAGGACCTGGGCCGCGAGCCCACCCCGGAGGAGCTGGCCAAGGAACTCGACATGACCCCCGAGAAGGTCATCGAGGTCCAGAAGTACGGCCGTGAGCCGATCTCCCTGCACACGCCGCTCGGTGAGGACGGCGACAGCGAGTTCGGCGACCTCATCGAGGACTCCGAGGCGGTCGTCCCGGCCGATGCGGTGAGCTTCACGCTGCTGCAGGAGCAGCTGCACTCGGTGCTCGACACCCTGAGCGAGCGCGAGGCCGGTGTGGTCTCGATGCGGTTCGGCCTCACGGACGGCCAGCCCAAGACCCTCGACGAGATCGGCAAGGTCTACGGGGTCACGCGTGAGCGGATCCGTCAGATCGAGTCGAAGACGATGTCGAAGCTCCGGCACCCGTCCCGCTCCCAGGTGCTCCGCGACTACCTGGACTGACCGGGCGGCTTTCGGCGGCTCCGGGCGCCGTCGACAGCAGATGGGGACGACAGGACGACGGTGGCCGCGCGGGTGCGCTCGGCCACCGGGCGACCCACTCTGGGTGGAGTCATGAACACTCGGAGTCAGGAGGCCTCATGCGTCGTCCCTTTGCCCGTGCTCTGGCGGGAGCGCTGACCCTGGCGGCGGGAGCGGCCGCGGCGCCGTTCGCCCAGGTGCCACAGGCGGCCGCGGACAGCGTGGTGATCGGCGGGAAGCCGGTGAAGGTGGCCGACAGCCCCTGGGTCGTCGCCCTCGCCAGCCGTGACCGGTTCGGGGGTACGCGGGGCGGGCAGTTCTGCGGAGGCGTGGTCGTGTCCCCGACCAGAGTGCTGACGGCGGCGCACTGCCTGGGCAGCCAGGTGCTGGGAGGCCCCGTCGAATCCGTGGCCGACTTCCGGGTGATCACCGGGCGTACGGAGCTCCGGGCGGCCGAGGGCCGGGAGATCGCGGTGCGCAGGGCGAGGGTGAACCCGGCCTACGACCCGGCGAGCAATGCCGGGGACCTCGCCGTCCTGGAGCTGGCCGAGTCGGTACCGGCCCACTACGTGCTGCCCATGGCGGGGGCGGGGCATTCCGCCTACGCGGCGGGGACCGGGGCGGCGGTGTACGGCTGGGGCGACACGAGCGGCTTTGGTGACTACGCGTACGGGCTGCGTGCCGCCGCGGTGACGGTGTTGGCGGACGAGGTCTGCGAGCGCGCCTACCCCGGGGACGCGGACGGGCAGTACCGGGCGGAGTCCATGGTGTGCGCGGGGGACAGCGGCGGCGGCAAGGACGCCTGCCAGGGGGACAGTGGCGGGCCGCTGGTGGCGCAGGGCCGGCTCATCGGGCTGGTCTCGTGGGGGCGGGGCTGCGGGCGTGCCGACAGCCCCGGGGTCTATACGCGGGTCGCCCCGTTGGTCGACTTCGTACTGGCCCCGGAGACGGGCGCACAGCCCGGGGAGGTCCAGGGCATCGGGTGGGGTGGCCGCGGGGCCTCAGGGGCGCACGCAGGGCCCGTACAGGGGCATCGCGTGTCCTAGCTGCGGGGTCGCGGACGTGAGGACGGGCGGCACTCCTGGGTCTCAGGAGTGCCGCCCGTCGACCGGCCTAGCCGGTCCTGGCTCGTCGGATGCGAGGTGCAGGCCTGTGTCAGCGGTCCTCGGGTTCGGCATGGGCAGCCGGAGCGGACGTGAGCCGCTCGGTCTCATCCTGTATTTCCGCGGCGATCTTCTTGAGTTCCGGCTCGAACTTGCGCCCGTGGTGGGCGCAGAAGAGCAGTTCACCGCCGCTCAGCAGGACGACGCGCAGATATGCCTGGGCGCCGCAACGGTCGCATCGGTCAGCGGCCGTCAGCGGGGTCGCGGGTGTCAGAACAGTAGTCACGTCGCCTCTTCTCTAGCTCGACGAGCTGTCGTACCAGGGTCAACATCCAACCAGGCCGAAAACGTTCCCGCTCGCGGCTTTTCCTCGAAACTTCCTTCCGAAGCTGGCCGGCTGTTGCCGGTTGGCGGCGAAGGAGCCGTATTGCGTTGCTTTACGGTTTCGCGTTGTCAGTCGTGCGCTTGTTGCAGTTCCATCCTCCCCCGGCGTGAGTGCCGGGTTGTTCATGAGGACGTGCCCGAACCCTAAATGGTTCATGCGCGGAAGGGAACGTGATGTTTCCTTCACCCGCGCGGGGGATCGAACATCCGTACGGATCTGGACTAGGCTGAAGAATGCGCGAGGGTGGCGTTGCATCGGCTCTACCTGGCCTCGGTACCCTTCGAGCGGCACCCGAGCCACCCCTGCGCCCGACCGGGCCAGAAAAGAAATTCAGCGAGGAGCGAACTGCGTGACCGCCGACACGTCCGTGCCTTCCAGCGCGCTGCTGTCCGGAGCAGACCGGGACGGTTCCAACTACACCGCGCGGCACCTGCTCGTCCTCGAAGGGCTGGAGGCCGTCCGCAAGCGCCCCGGCATGTATATCGGCTCCACCGACAGCCGGGGCCTCATGCACTGCCTGTGGGAGATCATCGACAATTCCGTCGACGAGGCCCTGGGCGGCTACTGCGACCACATCGAGGTGATCCTGCACGAGGACGCCTCCGTCGAGGTCCGGGACAACGGCCGCGGCATCCCCGTGGACGTCGAGCCCAAGACCGGCCTGTCCGGCATCGAGGTCGTCATGACCAAGCTGCACGCCGGCGGCAAGTTCGGAGGTGGCTCCTACGCGGCCTCCGGCGGCCTGCACGGCGTCGGCGCCTCCGTGGTCAACGCCCTCTCCGCCCGCCTCGACGTCGAGGTCGACCGCAACAGCTCGACCCACGCCATCAGCTTCCGGCGCGGCGTCCCGGGCATGTTCACCGAGCAGGGCCCCGACAGCCCCTTCGACCCCGCCAACGGCCTCCGCAAGGTCAAGCGGGTCGCCAAGGGCAAGACCGGCACCCGGGTCCGTTACTGGGCCGACCGCCAGATCTTCCTCAAGGACGCCCGGCTCAACCTGGAGACGCTCTACCAGCGCGCCCGCCAGACCGCCTTCCTCGTCCCCGGCCTGACCCTGGTCGTCCGCGACGAGCGCGGCATCGACGGGGCCGGCAAGACCGAGGAGACCTTCCGCTTCGACGGCGGCATCAGCGAGTTCTGCGAGTACCTCGCCCAGGACAAGGCCGTCTGCGACGTGCTGCGGCTGACCGGATCGGGCACCTTCAAGGAGACCGTCCCGGTCCTCGACGACCGCGGCCACATGACCCCGACCGAGGTCACCCGCGAGCTCGGCGTGGACATCGCCCTGCGCTGGGGCACGGGGTACGAGACCGGCGTCAAGTCCTTCGTGAACATCATCGCCACCCCCAAGGGCGGCACCCACGTCACCGGCTTCGAACGCTCCGTGACCAAGACCGTCAACGAGGTGCTGCGCTCGGCCAAGCTGCTGCGCGTCGCCGAGGACGACGTGGTCAAGGACGACGCGATGGAGGGCATGACGGCCGTCGTCACCGTCCGGCTCGCCGAGCCGCAGTTCGAGGGCCAGACCAAGGAGGTGCTCGGCACCTCCGCGGCCACCCGGATCGTCGCCGCCGTGGTCGCCAAGGAGCTCAAGGCTTTCCTGACCTCCACCAAGCGCGACGACAAGCAGCAGGCCCGCGCCGTGATGGAAAAGATCGTCGCGGCGGCCCGGACCAGGATCGCGGCCCGTCAGCACAAGGAGGCGCAGCGTCGCAAGACGGCGCTGGAGACCTCCTCGCTCCCCGCCAAGCTGGCCGACTGCCGCAGCGACGACGTGGACCGCAGCGAGCTCTTCATCGTCGAGGGCGACTCCGCCCTCGGTACCGCGAAGCTCGCCCGGAACTCGGAGTTCCAGGCGCTCCTGCCCATCCGCGGCAAGATCCTCAACGTCCAGAAGTCCTCGGTCTCGGACATGCTCAAGAACGCCGAGTGCGGGGCGATCATCCAGGTCATAGGAGCCGGCTCGGGCCGGACCTTCGACATCGACGCCGCCCGGTACGGCAAGATCGTGCTGCTCGTCGACGCCGACGTCGACGGCGCGCACATCCGCTGCCTGCTGCTCACGCTCTTCCAGCGGTACATGCGGCCGATGGTCGAGGCCGGCCGGGTCTTCGCGGCCGTGCCGCCGCTGCACCGGATCGAGCTGGTCCAGCCGAAGAAGGGCCAGGACAAGTACGTCTACACGTACTCGGACAGCGAGCTGCGCCAGACCCTGCTGGAGTACCAGCGCAAGAACATCCGGTACAAGGACTCGATCCAGCGCTACAAGGGCCTCGGCGAGATGGACGCGGACCAGCTGGCGGAGACCACCATGGACCCCCGCCACCGCACCCTGCGCCGGATCAACATCGGCGACCTGGACTCGGCCGAGCAGGTCTTCGACCTGCTCATGGGCAATGAGGTGGCCCCGCGCAAGGAGTTCATCACGAGCTCCGCGGCGACCCTGGACCGCTCGCGCATCGACGCCTGATCCGGGAGCCGTCGGACCCCGGCAGAGACTGACCCCGAACGCACCACGGCACACCGGCGCTCTTCCCTCCATCACCTGTTGGAGTGAAGAGCGCCGGTACACCAGTCCGGAAAGCCCCATTCCGCACATCCTTGTGGGCACGCGGCCACTGCGGCAGCGGACAAGGAGAGTTCGGTGGACAAGCACGAAGGTCGTGATACCGGAACGATCCGGTTGGACGACCCCTGGTACGACGCGCTGGCCGTCGGGTGGGGCGAGGGTGAGGAAACGTCCCAGCCGGCCCCGGTTCCCGTGGGCGGACGCCCCGCGCCCGGAGCATCCGAGATCTACCTCGAAGTGCAGCGCAGCGCCGCCTTCCAGGAGGTGCGCACCCGCTACCGCAGGTTCGTCGTCCCCGCCACCGCCGGGTTCTTCCTCTGGTACGTCGCCTACGTGGTCGCGGCCACGGCCGCGCCCGGCCTGATGGCCCGGCCCGTGGTGGGCGCGGTGAACGTGGCCATGCTGGCGGGACTCGGCCAGTTCCTCAGCACCTTCCTGCTGACCTGGGCCTACGCCCGGCACGCGCGGCTGCGCCGGGACCGGGCCGCGCTCGATCTGCGCTGGACCGTCTTCGAGCAGGAGCACGGCGCCGAGCGGACCCGGGCGAGGAGGGCCGGCCGGTGACCACCGAGCACCAGACCCTCGCGCTGATCCTGTTCAGCCTCTTCATCGCGGTGACCCTCGGCATCACCACCTGGGTCAGTCGGAACCGGCACGGGTCGGCCGAGGAGTTCTACGCGGGCGGCCGGTTGTTCTCTCCGATGGAGAACGGATTCGCCATCGCGGGCGACTACATGTCCGCCGCCTCGTTCCTCGGCATCTCCGGCCTGATCGCCCTGTTCGGCTACGACGGGCTGCTGTACTCGGTGGGCTTCCTCGTGGCCTGGCTCGTGGTGCTCTTCCTCGTCGCCGAACTGGTCCGCAACTGCGGTCGCTTCACCCTTGCCGACGTGGTCGCCGCCCGGATGAGCGAACGGCCGGTCCGGATCGCGGCCGGCACCTCCTCGGTCGTCGTCTCCGTCCTCTACCTCATCGCGCAGATGGTCGGCGCGGGCAGCCTGGTCGGCCTGCTGTTGGGGAATTCGGGCGCCACCGCCCGCACCCTCACCGTGGTGGGGGTGGGCGCGCTGATGGTGGTCTACGTGTCCTTCGGCGGGATGCGGGCCACCACCTGGATCCAGATCGTGAAGGCCGTGCTGCTGATGGGCGGCGCGATCACCCTGACCGTGCTCGTGCTGCTGCGCTTCCACGGGAACTTCGACCAGCTGCTCACCAGCGCCGCCGACCGCAGCGGGCACGGCCGCGCGTTCCTGGGCCCCGGCCTCAAGTACGGCGGGGACTGGACCGCCCGCATCGACTTCATGAGCCTCGGTCTCGCGCTGGTCCTCGGGACCGCCGGGCTGCCGCACATCCTGTCGCGGTTCTACACCGTGCCCACCGCAAGGTCGGCCCGCCGCTCGGTGGTGTGGGCGATCGCCCTCATCGGCGGGTTCTACCTGATGACCATCGTGCTCGGCTTCGGAGCGGCCGCGCTGGTGGGACCGGACGAGGTACGGGCCTCCAACGCCTCCGGGAACACGGCCGTTCCGCTGCTGGCGGCCTTCCTCGGCGGGGGCGCCGACTCCACCGGGGGCGCGGTGCTGTTCGCCTTCGTCGCCGCCATCGCCTTCGCCACCATCCTGGCCGTGGTCGCCGGCATCACCCTGGCCTCCTCGGCCTCCGTGGCACACGACCTCTACGCCTCCCTCAAGCGCCGGCACGCCCGGCAGCGCAGCGAGGTCGCGGTGGCCCGGGGCGCGGCCGTCGGCATCGGGGCGGTGGCGATCGCCCTCGGGCTGCTCGCCCAGGACCTCAACGTGGCGTTCCTGGTGGGGCTGGCCTTCGCGGTGGCGGCTTCGGCCAATCTGCCGGTGCTGCTGTACTCGCTCTTCTGGCGCGGCTTCACCACGCGCGGAGCCGTCTGGTCGGTGTACGGCGGCCTGATCCCGGCGGTGCTGCTGGTGCTGGTCTCGCCGGTGGTGTCGGGCAGTCCCGAATCCCTCTTCCCCGGAGTGGACTTCCAGTACTTCCCGCTCCAGAACCCGGGGATCGTCTCGATCCCGCTGGGCTTCCTGGCGGGCTGGCTGGGCACCGTCACCTCGGGCGAAGAGGCGGACGAGGCGAAGCACGCGGAGACGGAGGTCCGCTCCCTGACCGGCGCCGGAGCGGTCTGAGGGGCCGAGGGGTGGAGCGGCCGGTCGGGTAGCCCCGGCCGGCCCGTCAGCCGTCAGCCGTCAGCCGGGCGCCGTCAGGCCGGCCCCTCCGACGGGAGCCAGGTGTAGCGGTGCTCCGGGCGGCCGGTCTCGCCGTAGCGCAGGGCGAGGCTGACCCGGGCGGTGCGTTCGAGGAGCTTGAGATAGCGCTGGGCGGTCTGCCGGCTGATGCCCGCGCGGTCGGCGATCTGCTGGGTGGACAAGGGGCCTTCGGCGGACCGCAGCACCTGACGGACGAGCTCCGCGGTGGTGGCGGAATGGCCCTTGGGGAGCTCGTTCGGGGATCGCGCGGCGGCGAGGGCACCGAAGATCCGGTCCACCTCGGCCTGTTCGGCCTCACCGCCCGTGTCCAGGGTGCGGCGCAGCGCCCCGTACGCCTCCAGTCGGCTGCGCAGTCCGGCGAAGGTGAAGGGCTTGACCAGGTACTGCAGGGCGCCGAGGCGCATGGCGGCCTGCACGGTGGTGAGGTCGCGGGCGGCGGTGACCATGATCACATCGGTGCGGTGGCCGAGCTGGCGCAGGCGCCGGACGAGGTCCAGGCCGTTCTCGTCGGGGAGGTAGTGGTCCAGCAGGACCAGGTCCACCGGATGCGAAGTGAGGAACTCCAGGGCCTCGACGGCCGAATGGGCCTGCGCCGTCACCAGGAATCCGGGAACCTTTGCCACGTACGCCGCGTTGATCCGGGCAACACGCATGTCGTCGTCGACGACCAATACGTGAATCGGGGTCTCGTTCACCGCAGGGCCTCCGGGAGTACGACGGAGAATTCCGCCCCTCCGTCCGCTGCTTCACCGGCCCGGGCGCTGCCGCCCTGCCGCTCCGCGAGGCGGCGTACGAGGGCGAGGCCCAGCCCGCGCTCGCGGTGGGCCTTGGGCTGCTTGGTCGACCAGCCCTCCGTGAAGATCTCCTTACGGCGCGCGGCGGGCACCCCGGGGCCGCTGTCGCACACCCGCAGCACGGCGGTACGGCCCTCCGCGCGCAGCTCCACCTCGACCAGGGGCACCGCTGAACCCGCTGCGGCGTCCAGGGCGTTGTCCACGAGGTTGCCGAGGATCGTGACGAGGCCGCCCGGGTCCACCAGGCGGTCGGGGAGGAGGGTGGAGCCGGCCAGGCGCAGGGGGACGCCGCGCTCGGCGGCGACGGCCGCCTTGCCCACCAGGAGGGCGGCCAGCAGTGGGTCGTGGACCTTCTCGGTGACCTGTTCGGCCGTCGTGCGGTGCACGCCGGCGACCTCGGTCACGAACTCCACCGCCTCCTCGTGCAGGCCCAGCTCCAGCAGGCCGAGGAGGGTGTGGAGGCGGTTGGCGTGCTCGTGGTCCTGGGCGCGCAGGGCATCGATCAGGCCCCTGGTGGAGTCGAGCTCGCGGCCGAGGTGCTCCAGCTCGGTGCGGTCGCGCAGGGTGGCGACGGCGCCGCCGTCCTCGGTGGGCATGCGGTTGGCCACCAGGACCCGGGGGCCCTGGACGGTGAGCAGGTCCCGGCCGGTGACACGGCCCGACAGGACGTCCGCGGTGCGGCCCGCACCCAGTACGTCCTCGAGCGGGCGCCCCGCGCAGCCGTCGATGGTGTCCGGGGCGAGGCCCAGCAGGCGGGCGGCCTCGTCGTTGACCAGCCGGACCCTGCCGTCGGGGGCCAGGGCGATCACGCCCTCGCGGATGGAGTGCAGCATGGCCTCGCGCTCGGCGAGCAGGCCGGCGATGTCGGAGAAGGCCAGATCGCGGGTCTGCCGCTGGATCCTGCGGGAGAGCAGGTAGGCGGCGAGGGCGCCTGCCGCCAGGGCCCCGCCCGCGTAAGCGAGCAGTCCGGGGATCGCGCCGAGCAGCCGGTCGCGGACGCTGTCGTAGGCGATGCCGACCGAGACGGCGCCGACGATCTCGCCGTCGGCCGCGAGGAGCGGGACCTTGCCACGGGCGGAGCGGCCCAGGGTGCCCTCGTCGATCTCCATGACCTCGCGCCCCGCCAGGGCATCGCTCGGGTCGGTGGAGACGGGCAGCCCGATCCGGTCGGCGCTCGGGTGCGAGCGGCGGATGCCGTTCAGGTCGAGCACGACCACGTACTCGGCTCCGGTGGCCCGGCGGATCCGCTCGGCCGAGGACTGCACGGGGCTGTCGGCCGACGGCCCGGAGCTCAGGACCCCGGCGGCCAGCGCCGGGTCGGCCGCGGCGCCCTGCGCGATGGCCAGGGCCCGCCGCATCGCCTGGTCGTCGAGCTGGGCGCTCAGCGGCGCCAGGAACAGTCCGGTCGCCAGTACGGCGACCCCGGCGGCGATGGCCAGCTGGGTCAGCAGGATCTGGGAGACGGCCCGTCTGGGCAGCCCGAGGCGCCGAGCGCTCATGAGGGGGAACCGCATGGGCAGCAACGGTAGGTCGGCACCGGCACGAGCGGAATGCTTACGCCCGGCTTGTCGGGTACCCCACTCCCGTCATGCCCGGACCGTGTTCCACGCCTCACTGCGGGTGAAGTAGGTGTCGTAGAGCTCCTGGACGTCCAGCAGGGACTCCGGCGGCACCTTCCCGTAGGCGATCCGTTCCAGGTGGCGGAAGTACTCGAACCGTTCGATGCCCGGCGTGATCACGATGAGGATGTCGGCGTCCTCACCGGGCGCGGCGGCGAACGCGTGGTCGAGGCCGGGCGGCACGATGACGAGGTCGCCGCGTTCCGCGGTCACCACCTGGTCGCCCGACAGCAGCTGCGCGGTTCCGTCGAGCAGGTAGAAGAGCTCGGCGGACCGGGCGTGACGGTGGGGCGCAGCCCCGTTGGCGCCGTCCAGCAGGCTCACCCGCTGGGTCGACAGCGCGCCGCCGGTGGAACTGCTGTCGGCGAGGAGCCGGATGGTGGTCGGGGCGGCGCCGATCGTCTCGGCCCCGGCCGAGCGCACGATCACCGATTCGTCGAAGGAAGGCACGATCAGGGACATGTCGTCTTCTCCTGGGGGAGGGAACCGGTGAGGGCGGCGGGTGGTCAGGTGCGGGCCGGCTCGGCGGCGGCGCGGCCGGCGGGGACCGGACGCTCGCGCAGCAGGAGTCCCGCGGTCAGGGTGACGGCGAGGGCGGTGGCCCCGTGGACGCCGTAGGCCTGAGCCGCGGGTCCGCCGCCCGCGAGGACGATCACCATGTCGCCGGCGGGGACGAAGGCGATCGCCGCCATGGCCCAGCCGAGCGCCCGCCGCTGCCCCGTGAGCAGGAGCGCGAGGATGACCAGGCCGGTCGCGACATCGCGTACGCCCTTGACGGCGAGGAAGGCGGCGCCGTCGTGCTGCGGCCAGGTCGGCAGCCCGAAGTCGGCGGCGGTGGCCTGCGGCGCGAGCAGGTAGCTGAGCCCGACGTACAGGATGAACGCGGCGCCGGTGGCGGCCAGGGCGGTGGTCAGGTGCTTGAGGGACATGGCTTGTCTCCGCTTCTTGGAAGTGGTGGGAGGGGCGGCGCGGGGGAGGGGGATCAGCGCGGTGCGACGGTGCGACGGACGGCGCGCATCCGGCGGACGTGGGCGGGACGTCCGACGGTGTGCCACAGCAGGCGCCCGGCGAGGGGCAGTGCGGCGAGCATCGCCGCGCGCTCGGCCCGGTCGGCGTCCTCCAGGACCGTCCCGAGGAAGAACAGCAGCTTGGGCTTGGGCGTGCTGCTCAGGAAGTGCTCGCCCAGCCGGTCCCACTCGTACGCGGACAGGTGGCGGGCGGCGAGCGGCAGGACCGATTCCTCCTCGTCCGCCAGGTGCTCCAGCAGCACGGACCGGTGCTCGGTGAGGACCGACACGAGCGTGTCGCGTTCCGCCTCCCCGGCCCCGGCCTCCCAAGCGGACAGGGCCTCCTCGGCGGCCGCAAGACTCGAGGCCACCCGCTCGTGCTGGGTCTCCATGCGCAGGACGAGGTCCGCTTCGAGGTCGACCCGGGCCATCAGCGGCGGCCACAGGTACGCGTCCTCGCCGTGGTGGCCCGTCAGCCCGAGCCGGTAGTCGCGGAAGTGGTCCCCGAGGACCTGTGCCCGCGCCGTGTCGCCGGGAGCCACTGCGGCGATCAGCTCGACCAGCAGGCGCGCCTCGCGGCGCAGGCCGCGGTGGATGACCACCATTTCGTGGGTGTTCGGCCGTCCGGTGCTCCGGTGCGTTCGCGGTGCTCGTGCCGTCCGTGGCTGCGTCGTCTTCATGGGAAGAGACTCGACGTCGGCCCATGGAGGGTTCTTGGAAGGCACTTGGAAGGTTCCGTGACGCCATTCGACCTACGGCGGGCCGGAGTTGACCGATGCGGCGTACGTTGGTGGAGTCATGGTCCACATACGCGTACTCGGCTCCTTCACGGCCGAGCGGGACGGCGAGGCGATCCCGCTCGGCGGCCACCGCCAGCGCTCCGTACTGGCCCTGCTCGTAGCGGCGCGCGGCCGGGTCGTGTCCGTCGACCGGATGATCGAGGAACTCTGGCAGGGGGCGCCGCCCGCCCGGGCCGTCGCCTCCCTCCAGGCCTACGTCTCCAACCTGCGCCGCCTCCTCGAACCGGGCCGGGCCCCGCGCACCCCCGCCCGGCTGCTGGTGAGCGCGCCGCCCGGGTACGCGCTGCGGCTTCCCGAGGACGCCGTCGACGCCTGGCGCTTCGAGCGGCTGCTCGGCCGCGCCCGCGAGGTCCTGCACGCCGAGCCGGACACCGCCGGATCCCTGCTCCGGGAGGCGCTGGCGCTGTGGCAGGGGCCGGCGTACGCGGAGACGGCCGACGAGCCGTGGACCCACGCCGAGATCCTGCGGCTCGACGAGCTGCGGCTGGCCGCGCGCGAACTCGGCATCGCCGCCGGGTTGCGGGGCGGCGCCGACCTCGCCGGGGCGGTCGCCGAGGCCGCGTTGCTGACCCGGGACGAGCCGCTCCGGGAGGAGGCCTGGCGGCTGCACGCCCTCGCACTGTGGGCGGCGGGCCGGCAGGCCGACGCGCTCTCGGCGCTGCGCCGGGCCAGGACGGTGCTCGCCGACGAGGTGGGACTGGATCCCGGTGCCGCCCTGGTCGAGCTGGAGAAGGCGGTCCTGGCCCAGGACGGCCGGGTGTTGCGCGAGGCCACGCGGCCACCGGAGCCTGCGCCGCACGTGCCACCTGTGCCGCACGTGCCACCTGCGTCGCACGTGCCTGAGGTGCCCGCGGCGCCGGCTGCCACCGGGGCCGAGCCGTTCGTCGGGCGCGAGGAAGAACTGGAGCGGCTGACGGCGGCGGCGCACCGGGCCCGCGCGGCCGGCCCCGGCGTCGCGCTGGTCACCGGCGAGGCCGGGATGGGCAAGTCGGCGCTGCTGCACGCCCTCGACGGCAGGCTCAGCGCCGAGGGCTGGCTCGTCGCCTTCGGGCGCACCACCGACGCCGAGGGCGCACCACCCGCCTGGGCCTGGGTCGAAGCACTGCGCGCCGTCGCGGCGGCCGCCCCGCCCGAGCCCGCGGTGGCCGCCGCGCTCTCGCCCCTCCTGGCCGAGGGCGCTCCCGCCACCGGCCGTGCGCCCGGCGGCGAGGATGTCGCCGCCGGGCGGTTCCGACTGCACCGCGCCGTCGGCCAGTGGTTGGCGCAGGCCGCGCGCGGGCGGCCCGTCGCCGTCGTCCTGGACGACCTGCACTGGGCCGACGCCGAGACGCTGGCGCTGCTGTCGGGTGCCGCCGACCTCCCCCCGGGTACGGCGCTGCTCGTCGTGGGCGCGTACCGGCCGGAGGACACGGAGGGTCGGCTCGACGACACGCTGGCCGGACTGGCCCGGCGTTCACCGGCCCGGATCGCGCTGCGCGGCCTCACCGGGGAGGCCGTGGCCGAGGTGGTCCGGTGCGTGGGCGGCCCGCAGGTCGACGCGGAGGTCATCACCGCGCTGGCCGAACGCACGGGAGGGAACCCCTTCTACGTCCGGGAGAGCGCCAGGCTGCTGGGCAGCGAGGGCTCGCTCGTGGCGCTGTCCGAGGTGCCCGAGGGCGTACGGGACGTGCTGCGCCGGCGGCTCGGACGCCTCCCCGAGGCGGTGGTGGCCGTACTGCGCCTGGCCGCGGTGGCCGGACGGGAGTTCGGCGTCGAGGTCCTGATCGGGGCGGCGGACACCGACGAGGACGGCGTACTGGGCGCGTTGGAAGCCGGTCTGCTCGCCGGGCTGCTGGCCGAACCCGAGCCGGGGCGGGTCCGGTTCGCCCACGCGCTGGTGCGCGACACCCTGCTGGCGGACCTGAGTCGGCTGCGCTCCTCGCGGATGCACGGCCGGATCGCTGCCTGTCTGGAGCGGCTCGCCCAGGACGACGTCTCCGCGCTGGCCCACCACTACGTACGCGCGGCCTCCTCGGCGACGGCGGCGAAGGCGGTCGCGCACTGCCTGCGGGCCGCCCGGCTCGCGGAGAGCCGGTTCGCCCATGACGTGGCCGCCGTGCTGCTCGCCGAGGCGGTGGAGTGCTTCGAGCGGGTCCCCGCGGGGTCCGGAGGCGACCGGGACGCCGAGCGCGCCGAGCTGTTGGGCCTGCTGGTACGGGCCCAGGTGCGGGCCGGGGCGGTCATGGCGGCCCGCACGACCCGGCGCACCGCGATCGACCGCGCGCTCGGCGCCGGCCGGGACGACCTGCTGGTCGCGGCGTTCACGGCATGGACCGAACCGACCCCGTGGCAGACGCGGCCCTACGGCGTGGTCGACGGACCGGTGGTGGAGCTGCTGGAGCGCCTGCTGGCGCGGCCCGATCACGAACCGGCCGTGCGCTGCGGGCTGCTCGGCGCGTACGCCGCCGAGCTGTCCGACGCCAAGGTGGCGGGCGTACGGGCGGCGGCGCGCGAGGCGCTCGCCCTCGCGGAGGGCACCGGGGACCCCGCGCTGCGGGCGGGTGCGCTCGCGGCGCTGGTCAAGGAACTCGACGCCGACCTGGAAGGGCCCGAACGTGCCGCGCTGGGAGGCGAACTCGAACGGATCGGCGCCGCGCACGAGCTGCCGGGCCACCAGTGGTACGGGATGTTCGTGCGCTCCACGGCGCTGGCCGCCGAGGGCGATGTGGCTGGTGCCCGTCGGCTCGTGGAACGGTGGACACGGTTCGCACGGACCTACCGGATGCCCGGACCGGTCGCCGTCGGCGAGGCGGTCGAGGCGACCTGGGCCCATGTCGAGGGGCGGTTCGAGGAGGCGGAGCACCTCTACCGGCAGGCGGCCGTGCGGATGGCCCGGCAGGGATCCCCGCACGCGGAGGGGATCTTGGCGGTCGCGATCGTGACGCTGCGGGTGAGCCAGGGGCGGCTCGCGCAGTCGCTGCCGCGGCTGCGGCAGGTGTACGTGGCCTTCGGTCCGCCGGCCGGGGACCTGCTCGCGGTCGCGCTGGCCGCCGCGGGCGAGGACCGGGAGGCGCGCGAGGTCCTCGACCGGGCGGGGCCGCTGCGGACGGACTACTTCTTCAAGGTCTTCGCGACCTTCCGGGCGATGACCCTGGTCATGCTCGGGGAGCGGGCGGGCGCCGAGGAGTTGTACGCGGCCCTGCTGCCGTACCGCGACGCCCCGCCGCCTTCCTCCGGGTTCACCGTGGCGGTCCGCCCGGTCGCCCGCACCCTGGGCGAACTGGCCGTGCTGCTGGGCCGCGAGGACGAGGCCGCGGGCCACTTCGTGCGCGCGGCGGCCATCGCCGAGCAGTGGCACAGCCCGTGGGGGGCCGCCCGACCTCCGGCCGCCTGACGCCCGGGGCCGCCTGACGCCCGGGGCCGCCTGACGTCCGGGGCAAGGAGGCCGGGCGGACGGGAGCCCGGACGGGCCGGATCCGTCACGGCATCGGCTGGGGCGGGCGGGGCCCGTGGTACTGCCCGCTCGGCCGCATCCGCAGCGGCCGCTCCTGGTACTCCTCCAGGGCGTGCGCCATCCACCCCGCCGTGCGGGCGATCGCGAAGACCGTCTCCCCGGCCTCCGCCGGCATCCCGCACGACACCGTCAGCACGGCCAGCGCCAGGTCCACGTTGGCGTGCAGCCCGCCCTGCCGGGCCATCACCGCGGCCACCTCGCGCGCCGCACCCAGCGCCGGACCGGCCTGCTCCAGTCCTTCCAGCGAGGCGAAGAGCACCCGCGCGCGAGGATCTTCGCCCTGGTACAGCCGGTGGCCGAGCCCGGGGACCCGGCGTCCCGCCCGCAGGTACTCCGCCACCACCGGCGCGGCCCCGCCCTGTTCCAGCACCTCCACCAGCATCCGGTGCGCGAGCCGTCCGGCCGCGCCGTGCAGCGGGCCCTCCAGGACGCCGAGCCCGGCGGACACCGCCGCGTACGGATGGGCCCGCGCGGAGGCGGCCACCCGTACGGCCAGGGTCGAGGCGGCGAGGTCGTGGTCGACCAGCAGGGCCAGCGCGAGGTCCAGTACGGCCAGTGCGTCCGGGTCCGGCTCCCGCAGCGTCAGCCGCGACCACAACTGACGGGCGATCCGGCCGTCCCCGGCCCATCGGGCCGGGCCCACCGCCGGCAGCGCGCCGACCAGCGTGGGGATCAGGGCGCGCGCGGAGCCGAGCACCGACTCCTCGGACAGGTCGAAGCGCAGCGGATCCGCGACCGCGGCGGCGGCGACCGCCACCCGCAACCGGTCGATGGGGCCGCCGTGTTCCGGCAGCGCGGCCACCGCCCGCCGGGCCGCCTCCAGGGTCTGCGGGGGCGCGGTGAACCGGGCCCCGGGCGTGAGGGTGCCCGTCCAGAGCCACTCGGCGACCTCCTCGTAGCGGTACCGGGAGGCCAGCTCCACCGCGTCCACGCCGCGGAAGTAGTACCGGTCGGGCTCGATGAGGGTGAGCGCCGTACGGACGGAGAGTTCCCCGGTGGGGGCCGCCGCCTCGCGCCGGCTCCGCCGGGCCAGCGCCTCCACCTCGGCGGCGTCGAAGCTGCTGCCCCGCCCGGCGGGATCGCGGCGGCTGGTGAGCTGGCCCCGGCTGACGTACGCGTACACCGTCGCCGGTTTCACCCCGAGTGCGCGGGCGGCCTCCTGCGTGCTGAGCCTGCGCCCGCTGTCCGTCTGGTCGCTCATGACGCACACCCTACAGATGGATCGTGATATTGATTCAATCAATATTGACAGCGATTGAATCCATCATGGATGGTCGATCCATGGACACCACCTTGGAAGTACCCCGCGGCCTCGCGGGAGTCGTGGTCACCGAAACCGGGCTGGGCGACGTCCGGGGCCGGGAGGGCTTTTACCACTACCGCCAGTACTCGGCCGTCGAACTCGCCGCCACCCGCAGCTTCGAGGATGTGTGGCACCTGATGTTCCGCGGCACGCTCCCGGCGGACGCCGCCGCGCGCGCCGCCTTCGCGGCCGAGATCGCACCCCTGCGCCGACTTCCCGAAGAGGTACGGGACGCCCTGCCGGCCCTGGCCCGGGCCACCCGGCTCTCCGGCCCCCTGGCCGGGCTGCGCACCGCGCTCTCGCTGCTGGGCGCCTGTGCCGGCTACCGCCCGGTCTACGACCTCGACCCCGGCCGCCGGGCCGCCGACGCACTGGCCGCCTGCGCCGCCGTGCCGACCCTGCTGACCGCCCTGCACCGGCTGGGGCAGGGCCTGGAGCCGGTGGAGCCGCGCGAGGACCTCCCGTACGCCGCCAACTACCTCTACATGCTGACCGGCCGGGAACCCGACCCGGTCCGGGCCCGCGCGGTCGAGCGGTACCTGATATCCACCGTCGACCACGGCTTCAACGCCTCGACGTTCACCGCCCGGGTGATCGCCTCCACCGGCGCCGACGTCGCCGCCTGCCTGACCGGGGCCATCGGCGCGCTCTCCGGCCCCCTGCACGGCGGCGCACCCAGCCGGGCCCTGGACACCCTCGACGCCATCGGGACCGTGGACCGGATCGGGCCGTGGATCCGCGAGCGGGTCCTGGCGGGCGACCGGATCATGGGCTTCGGCCACCCCGTCTACCGCACCGAGGACCCGCGGTCCCGCATGCTGCGCGAGATCGCCCTCCAGTTCGGCGGTCCCCTCGTGGACTTCGCCGTCGAGGTCGAGCGCCAGGTCGAGGAGATCCTCGCCGAACTGAAGCCCGGCCGGGAACTGCACACCAACGTGGAGTTCTACGCGGGCGTGGTCATGGAGCTCTGCGGGCTCCCGCGCGAGATGTTCACGCCGACCTTCTGTGCGGCCCGCGTGGTCGGCTGGAGCGCGAACATCCTCGAACAGGCCACCGATTCGAAGATCATCCGACCGGCCGCCCGGTACACCGGCCCCACCCCGCCCCACCCGGTGCCGCCCCTGCACTGACGGGCCTGGCTACGATCGACCGGGTGAACAGCAGGCAACCCATCCCCGTCGTCGTCCTCGCCGGTTTCCTCGGATCCGGCAAGACCACCGTGCTGAACCACCTCCTCGCCGGTCGCGGGGGCACCCGCATCGGGGTCGTCGTCAACGACTTCGGATCGATCGAGATCGACGCGATGTCGGTGGCCGGACAGGTCGGGGACTCCATGGTCTCCCTCGGCGGCGGCTGCCTGTGCTGCGCCGTCGACGGCAGCGAACTCGACGCGTACCTGGAGAAGCTCTCCGCCCCCGTCCACCGGATCGACGTGATCGTCATCGAGGCGAGCGGACTGGCCGAGCCCCAGGAGATGATCCGGATGCTCATGGCCAGCGAGAACCCCGCCATCCGCTACGGCGGGATGGTGGAGGTCGTGGACGCCGCCGAATTCGACGCCACCCGGGCCAGGCACCCGGAGACCGACCGCCACCTCGCCGTCGCGGACCTGGTGGTGCTCAACAAGATCGACCGGGTGGACGCGGCCGAGCGGGCCCGGATCGAGCAGCAGCTCGCCGTGGTCTGCGCCCCGGGCACCCCGGTCCTGGCCACCGATCACGGGCGGATCGATCCCGAACTGCTCTTCGACCGCAGGCCCTGGACCGAGACTCGGGGACAGCTCTCCTTCGAGGACCTGCTCGCGGAGGCCGACGACCACGAGCACGAGCACGGCCACGAGCACGCCCACGGCCGCTGTGACCATGCGCACGCCGCGTACGAGAGCACGGAGTTCACCTCCGAGCAGGCGCTGTCCCCCCGCCGGTTCATCGACTTCCTCGACCGGCGTCCGGCCGGGCTCTACCGGATCAAGGGCTTCGTCTACTTCGGCGTACCCGGGCACGAGGAGCGCTACGAGGTCCATGCGGTCGGCCGCTTCCTCCGCTTCGCCCCGAGGCCCTGGGGGCGGGGCGAAGCGCGTGTGAGCCAGCTCGTCCTGATCGGCTCCGGCACCGACGGGCCGGGTCTGCTGCGCGAACTGGAGGCCTGCCGCGAAGCGGCCCCGCACGAGGCGCGCCCCGAGAGCATGTGGGGCGTACTGCGCTACGTCGCGCGGCCCGCGGAGCCCGGGAGCGGGGTTCCCGCAACCGGCTCGGACGAGACCTGAGGGCGTCCGCACCCTTACGCCGGGCCGGTACCGCCATCACGTCGGCGTCCGGCCCGACCGACGAGGGACGGTCTAGGCGACCTCGACCCCGAATTCGCCCAGCAGGTCCTCCAGGCCGCCCCGGTAGCCCTTGCCGCCGATCACGAAGTCCCAGTCGCCGTTGGAGCGGTGCCGGAACGAGCCGAGGACCAGGGCCGTCTCGCCGGCGCGTCCGTCGGAGACGTCCAGCCGGCCCAGCTCCTCGCCGCCCGCGGACAGCAGCCGGATGTGGGCGTCGGTGAAGCCGGCGAGGTCGGCGTGGGGATCGACCTCCGGGTCGATCGCGGCCACGAGGACCAGCCGGTCGGCCTGCGACGGCAGCGCGTCGAAGGAGACCTCCAGCGCCGCCTTGTCGGGCGCCGCGTGCGCGCGAGCCCGTACCGAACCGTCCGGGGTCCGCGGGTTGTTGAAGAAGACGAAGTGCTCCTCGCTCAGCACCCGGTTGCCCGTGCAGACGAGCGCGCACACGTCGAGGGCGACCGAACCCGACCAGGACATGCCGAGCACGTTGTGTTCGGCCGGGGGAGCCGTTTCGGCCGTCCGCCGGTCGGGTGTCGTGGCGCCGCTGCCGAGCCGGCCGCGCAGGCCGTACTGGTGGAGCAGCTCGACCAGGTCCGCCCCGGGAACCAACTCCAGCGGCTTGCCGTTGGCAAAGGTGTACGACCCGGGGCCGAAGGACGCGGTGGTGACCAGCACCCCCTTGTTCGCCCCCTTGTCCTGGACCGTGCCGTACAGATCACGCACGGCCGTCGGCGGCACCGTGTTGCGGTAGCGCTTGACCTGCACGACGATCCGACCGCCCCGGATCGGCGCCGGGTCCACCGCCTCCACATCGACCCCGCCGTCGCCAGACCGTTGCGTGGTCACCGCCTCCATGCCCATCGCCCGGAACAGCTCGGCGACCAGGTTCTCGAAGGCGATCGGGTCCATCGCGAAGAGGTCCGGCTCGTCCCCGTCCGCATCGCCCGCGTGCCCGCCGTGGCTGACGACACCCCCGCCGACCTCGTCGGGCCGGCGCCCGGGGCGTACCGCCGTCAGCTGGTCGGGCCGCGCCGACAGCAGCCCGCCCAGCCCCGAGACCAGACACTCCACCGCACTGACCTGCTCCAGCCGCAGTCCGGCGAAGGCGCTGCGCGCCGCCGGTACCGTGGCGAGCACGAACCGCGCCTCCTGGCCCGTCACCGGATCGTGGCAATCCACGAAGCCGTTGACCACGACCGAGTCCAGTACGCCGAATTCGTCCGCCGCGTACAGCTCGCGCACCACCAGCAGCACGCACTGGGCCAGCAGGTCCCGGTACAGCGCCCGTCGTTCCGTCACCGGGCGGGGCTTGACCTTGTCCTGGTCCGTGCTCGGCAGGTACTGCACCGCCCGGGCCTCCGGTACCACCGCGTACCCGGGCAGTTCCCAGTCCAACACCAGCTGGCGCGCGGCCGGATCGTACGCGGCCGCCACCTGCCTCGGCAGCCCCTCGGGCCAGGCGGTCGAGGCGTACAGGGCCGCCGAGAAGTACTCCACCGCCGCTTCGGCATCACCCGCGCGCAGTGCGTCCGCCAGCTCCGTGAGCCCGCCGTTGTGCGCCCGCACCCCGGCGATCTGCTCCGCCGCCCACCGGTCGTACTGCTGCCGGTACGCGGCCAGTTGCTGCTGGCGCTGCGCCTCCGCGGCGTTCGCGGCATGCCAGGCCTGGGTGTAGCGGGCGTGTGCCTCCCGCTCCGCCTGCGCCCGGTGGTTCGAGCCGAGCGTCCAGCCGCTGCTCTGCCGCTGGAAGTCCTCGATGCGGGGCATCGGCACCGGGTGCGCCAGGGCCCCGGGGTCGAAGGGCTGCAGCCGGTCGGGCCGGGCCAGGGCGGACATCCGGAACCCCGGTGTCCGGCAGCCCGCGACCAACAGGCCCTTGAGGGCTTCGACCTCGGCGTCGAGCTGCGCGGTACGCCGTAGGGCCTCGGCCTCGCGGTACTGCCGGTGGCTCCGGTTCGCGTCCCGTTCGTGGGCCCGCTGCCGGCGCTCGGCCTCCCGCTGCTGGACCAGCTGCGTCTGTTGCTGCCGGCGCTGGGCCTCCGCCCAGTTCCCGATCAGTCCGCTGCCCGCTCGACGGCTCATCAGCTGCGTTCTCCCCCCACCACGTCCTGGGGGAAAACACTAGTCGGCATTCGGGTGGTACGTCCCCCCGGTCGCACCACCCGAACGCCCTCCCGCGACCTACAGCGCGGCTCCCGCCAGCGCCGCGACCACCGCCGGCAGCGCCGCCCCGGAGCCGTCCCGGCGCGGGTCCACGGTCGGCAGCTCGGCCGGAGTGCCGTTCGCCGCCGCGGCGCGGACGGGGGAACCGCCCGCCCAGGCCAGGACCAGTACGTCCTCGCCCTTCAGGAACCGCTGGCAGCGCACGCCGCCCGTGGCCCGGCCCTTGCGCGGGTACTGGTCGAAGGGGGTCAGCTTCCCGGACAGCACCGAGCCGTCCAGGGTCCCTTGCGAGCCCGCCACCGTGAAGACGAGGGCGTCCCGCGCCGGGTCGACGGCGGAGAAGTGGATCACCTTGGCGCCGTCGGCGAGCTTGATGCCCGCCATGCCGCCTGCCGGGCGGCCCTGCGGGCGGACCTGGCCCGCCGGGTAGCGCAGCAGCTGGGCGTCGTCGGTGATGAAGACCAGGTCCTCCTCGCCCGTGCGCAGCTCGACGGCGCCGACGATCCGGTCGCCCTCCTTGAGGGTGATGACCTCCAGCTCGTCCTTGTTCGCCGGGTAGTCCGGCACGACGCGCTTGACCACGCCCTGCTCGGTGCCCAGCGCGAGGCCCTGCGAGGACTCGTCCAGCGAGGTCAGGCAGATCACCTTCTCGTCCGCCTCCAGCCCCGAGAGGAACTCCGAGACCGGAGCGCCGCCCGCCAGGTTCGGCGCGGCGTGCGTGTCCGGCAGCTGCGGCAGGTCGATCACCGACAGCCGCAGCAGCCGCCCGTACGAGGTGACCGCGCCGACATCGGCCCGGGCGGTCGCGGCGACCTGCGAGACGATCAGGTCGTGCTTGGCGCGGGCGCCGCCCTCCTCCTCCGGCAGCGCCTCGCCGTTCGCCGTACGCGCCAGCAGGCCCGTCGAGGACAGCAGCACCCGGCACGGGTCGTCCGCCACCTCGAGCGGAACGGCCGCCACTGCGGTGCCCGCGGACTCCAGCAGCACCGTACGGCGCTCGGTGCCGAACTTCTTGGCGACCGCCGCCAGTTCCGCGGAGACCAGCTTGCGCAGCTCGCTGTCCGACTCCAGGATCCCGGTCAGCTCGTCGATCTCGCCCGTCAGCCGGTCGCGCTCGGACTCCAGCTCGATCCGGTCGAACCGGGTGAGTCGGCGCAGCGGGGTGTCCAGGATGTACTGGGTCTGGATCTCGCTCAGCGAGAACCGCTCCATCAGCCGGGACTTGGCCTGTGCGGAGTTGTCGCTGTCCCGGATGAGCCGGATGACCTCGTCGATGTCGAGGAGCGCCACCAGCAGGCCCTCGACCAGGTGCAGCCGGTCGCGGCGCTTGGTGCGGCGGAACTCGCTGCGCCGCCGGACGACCTCGAAGCGGTGGTCGAGGTAGACCTCCAGCAGCTCCTTGAGGCCCAGCGTCAGGGGCTGCCCGTCCACCAGCGCCACGTTGTTGATGCCGAAGGACTCCTCCATCGGCGTCAGCTTGTAGAGCTGCTCCAGCACGGCCTCCGGGTGGAAGCCGTTCTTGATCTCGATGACCAGGCGCAGGCCGTGCGAGCGGTCGGTGAGGTCCTTGACGTCGGCGATGCCCTGGAGCTTCTTCGAGCCGACCAGGTCCTTGATCTTCGCGATGACCTTTTCGGGGCCGACCGTGAAGGGCAGTTCGGTGACGACCAGGCCCTTGCGGCGCGCCGTCACGTCCTCCACCGCCACCGTCGCGCGGATCTTGAAGGTGCCGCGGCCGTTCTCGTAGGCGTCCTTGATGCCCGAGAGCCCGACGATCCGGCCGCCCGTGGGCAGGTCGGGACCCGGTACGAAGCGCATCAGCGCCTCCAGGTCCGCCTGGGGGTACCGGATCAGGTGGCGGGCGGCCGCGATGACCTCGCCGAGGTTGTGCGGGGGCATGTTGGTGGCCATACCGACCGCGATCCCGGACGCGCCGTTGACCAGCAGGTTCGGGTAGGCGGCGGGCAGGGCGACCGGCTCCCGCTCCTGGCCGTCGTAGTTGGCGGTGAAGTCGACGGTGTCCTCGTCGATCGACTCCGTCATCAGCGAGGTGGCGTCGGCCATCTTGCACTCGGTGTAACGCATCGCGGCCGGCGGGTCGTCGTTGCCGAGCGAGCCGAAGTTGCCGTGGCCGTCGACCAGCGGCAGCCGCATGGAGAACGGCTGGGCCATGCGCACGAGGGCGTCGTAGATCGACGCGTCACCGTGCGGGTGGAGCTTGCCCATGACCTCGCCGACGACACGGGCGCACTTCACGTAGCCGCGGTCGGGGCGCAGGCCCATCTCGTTCATCTGGTAGACGATGCGCCGGTGCACCGGCTTCATGCCGTCCCGGGCGTCGGGCAGGGCACGGGAGTAGATCACCGAGTACGCGTACTCGAGGAAGGAGCCCTGCATTTCGTCGACGACGTCGATGTCGAGGATCCTCTCCTCGAAATCCTCCGGCGGCGGGGTCTTCGTGCTGCGGCGGGCCATCGCTGCGCGGCTCCTTAACCAAAATGGGGTGTGCTGGGTGTCGGGCGGGGTGTCTGGCTGGGTCTGGCGGTCTTGTGGTGTCCGGCGAGGGTACGACGCGGACCATTGTGGCCCGACGCACCGACAACGCCGACTCCGACCCCGGGGGTCCCCCGGACGGAGTGCGGGGGAGTGACCCGGGAACTTATCCGGCGGTCGGCGCGCTTGCATACAGTGGCAGGTCGATAAGAAATCTCTGCATCGCGATCGAAGGGACCACATGCCCATGGGTCACACGGCCACAGCCCAGGCCGGCTCCGGCGGCCTGACAGCGACCGAGCACCGGCTGGCCAACGGCCTGCGCGTGGTGCTGTCCGAGGACCACCTGACCCCGGTCGCCGCGGTCTGCCTCTGGTACGACGTCGGCTCGCGCCACGAAGTCAAGGGACGCACCGGCCTGGCTCACCTCTTCGAGCACCTGATGTTCCAGGGGTCGGCGAGCGTACCCGGCAACGGGCACTTCGAACTGGTCCAGGGCGCCGGCGGTTCCCTCAACGGCACCACCAGCTTCGAGCGCACCAACTACTTCGAGACGATGCCGACCCACCAGCTGGAGCTCGCGCTCTGGCTGGAGGCGGACCGGATGGGGTCCCTGCTGGCCGCCCTGGACGACGAGTCCATGGAGAACCAGCGCGACGTCGTCAAGAACGAGCGCCGCCAGCGGTACGACAACGTCCCCTACGGCACGGCCTTCGAGCGGCTGACCGCCCTGGCCTACCCCGAGGGCCACCCGTACCACCACACCCCGATCGGCTCCATGGCCGACCTGGACGCCGCCTCCCTGGAGGACGCGCGCACCTTCTTCCGCACGTACTACGCGCCCAACAACGCGGTGCTCTCGGTCGTCGGGGACATCGACCCCGAGCAGACGCTCGCCTGGGTCGAGAAGTACTTCGGCACCATCCCCGGGCACGACGGCAAGCAGCCGCCCCGTGACGGCTCGCTGCCCGACGTCATCGGGGAGCAGCTGCGCGAGGAGATCGTCGAGGAGGTCCCGGCGCGTGCGCTGATGGCGGCCTACCGGCTGCCGCACGACGGCACCCGCGAGTGCGACGCCGCCGACGTGGCGCTGACCATCCTGGGCGGCGGCGAGTCCTCGCTGCTGCACAACCGGCTGGTGCGCCGCGACCAGAGCGCCGTCGCGGCCGGCTTCGGCATGCTGCGCCTGGCCGGGGCGCCCTCGCTGGGCTGGCTGGACGTCAAGACCTCCAGCGGGGTCGAGGTCCCCGCCATCGAGGCGGCCGTGGACGAGGAGCTCGCGCGGTTCGCCGCCGAGGGCCCGACGGCCGAGGAGATGGAGCGCGCCCAAGCACAGCTGGAGCGCGAGTGGCTGGACCGGCTGAGCACGGTGGCCGGCCGCGCCGACGAACTGTGCCGCTTCGCGGTGCTGTTCGGCGACCCGCAGCTGGCGCTGACCGCCGTCCAGCGCGTCCTCGACGTCACCGCCGAGGAGGTGCAGGCCGTGGCCGCGGCCCGACTGCGCCCGGACAACCGCGCGGTGCTCGTCTACGAGCCGCTCGCGGCCGACGAGTCCGACCAGCACGACGAGTCCGACGACTCCGACGAGAACGAGGGGGCGGAGCAGTGAGCGACACGGCAGCCGTCACGATGACCTTCCACCCGCGCCCACAGGCCGGCGAGCCGCAGCCGTGGGCCTTCCCGGCCCCCGACCGCGGACAGCTGTCCAACGGGCTGACCCTGCTGCGCTGCCACCGGCCGGGCCAGCAGGTCGTCGCGGTCGAGGTCAACCTCGCCGCACCGCTCGACGCCGAGCCCGCGGGCCTGGACGGCGTGGCGACCATCATGGCGCGGGCCTTGTCCGAGGGCACCGACAAGCACTCCGCCGAAGAGTTCGCGGCCGAGCTGGAGCGCTGCGGCGCCACCCTGGACGCGCACGCCGACCACCCGGGCCTGCGGGTCTCGCTGGAGGTCCCGGCCTCCCGCCTGGCCAAGGCGCTGGGCCTGCTCGCCGAGGCGCTGCGCGCCCCCGCCTTCGCCGACGCCGAGGTCGACCGGCTGGTGCGCAACCGGCTCGACGAGATCCCGCACGAGCTGGCCAACCCGCAGCGCCGCGCCGCCCAGCAGCTCTCCAAGGAGCTCTTCCCGACCACCCTGCGGATGTCCCGGCCGCGCCAGGGCACCGAGGAGACCGTCGCCCGGATCGACTCCGCCGCCGTACGCGCCTTCTACGAGGCCCACGTACGCCCCGCCACCGCCACCGCGGTGGTCGTCGGCGACCTGACCGGCATCGACCTGGACGCGGTGCTCGCGGACACCCTGGGCACGTGGACGGGCAACACCGCCGCCGCCCGCCCGGTGCCGCCGGTGACCGCCGACGACACCGGCCGCGTGGTCATCGTGGACCGGCCCGGCGCGGTCCAGACGCAGCTGCTGATCGGCCGCATCGGGGCGGACCGCCACGACCGGGTGTGGGCGGCCCAGGTGCTGGGCACGTACTGCCTGGGCGGCACCCTCACTTCGCGCCTGGACAAGGTGCTGCGCGAGGAGAAGGGGTACACCTACGGCGTGCGCGCCTTCGGCCAGGTGCTGCGCTCCACTGCGGACGGCAAGGGCGCTTCGATGCTCGCCATCAGCGGCTCGGTGGACACCCCGAACACCGGACCGGCGCTGGAGGACCTCTGGAAGGTGCTGCGCACCCTCGCGGAGGGCGGTCTGACCGACGCCGAACGCGATGTCGCCGTGCAGAACCTGGTGGGCGTGGCCCCGCTGAAGTTCGAGACGGCGGCCTCGGTCGCGGGCACCCTCGCCGACCAGGTCGAGCAGGAGCTGCCGGACGACTACCAGGCGCAGTTGTACGCCCAGCTCGCCGCAACGGGCACGGTGGAGGCGACCACGGCGGTCGTCCAGGCCTTCCCGGCGGACCGGCTGGTCACCGTCCTGGTGGGCGACGCGGCGCTGATCGAGGAGCCCGTGCGGGCCCTGGGGATCGGAGAGGTCACGGTCGTCTCCAACTGACCGGCGGATGACGGCTCATTGAGGGCCGGCTGAAGGTTTCAGCAAGGGGTTCTGGTGACTTGGTCACCGGAACCCCTTTTGTCCGTTTAATGGCGAGGTTGCTTTTATGTGGTGTGGCGTACGCAACAAAAAGCCGCGTCTGTTTGGCGATTGACTGATGATCCGCCTAGCGTCGGCCGTGCTGCCCGTCAGTTGTGCTCGCCGCACCCGCGGCACCGGACAGCGATCGCCGAGTCCCCGTCAGGCGCGAGCCTGGGGAGCCGGGGACCCACATGAGTCCCTGGGGTGAATCGGACCCCCTCGCAAGAGGAGGTCCGTAGGAGACCTTCCTGCTCCGAACCCGTCAGCTAACCCGGTAGGCGAGAAGGAAGGAAAGGATCAAACCCTTCATGGCGTTTGGCAGTCGTCCCGCTGGTACCGGTAAGCACCGTGGCTCCAGCCGCCTGAGCAAGAAGACCGCCGGTTACGCCGGTATCGCCGCGATCGCCACCACGGGCGTCGTCGGCTCCCTCGCCGCCCCGGCCTTCGCCGCGGACAACCACAGCAGCACCATCGGCCAGGACAACGGCCTGGGTGCCGTGGTCGTCGCCGAGGACCTTGCGGGCGACATCGCCGACCAGGCCGAGTCCCAGCACCGCGTCGCCGAGCAGGACGCCGTCAAGGCGCAGGCCGAGGCCGACGCGAAGCAGCGGGCCGCGGAGGCCAAGCGCCTCGCGGAGGCCAAGGCGAAGGCCGAGCGCGAGGCCGCCGAGCGCGCCGCCCGCGAGGAGGAGCGCAAGCGCCTCAACACCTTCGTCGCCCCGGTGGACGGCTCGTACGTCAGCACGCAGTACCACGCGGGCGGCGGCATGTGGTCCTCCGGCTCCCACACGGGCATCGACTTCCACGCCGCCTCCGGCACCTCGGTCCACGCGGTGGGCCTCGGTACCGTCGTCGAGGCCGGCTGGGGTGGCGCGTACGGCAACAACGTCGTCATCAAGCACAACGACGGCACCTACACCCAGTACGGGCACATGACCTCGCTGAACGTCTCCGTCGGCCAGCAGGTCACCCCCGGCCAGCAGATCGGCCTGTCGGGCTCCACCGGCAACTCCAGCGGCCCGCACCTGCACTTCGAAGCCCGCACGGGCTCGCAGTACGGCTCGGACATCGACCCGATCGCGTACCTGCGCTCGCACGGCGTCAGCCTCTGACACCGCCCCGCACCGCTTCACCGAAGACCCCGGCTCCCCGAGCCGGGGTCTTTGCGTGTTGCGTCCTTGTGTAAATGTTTCGTATTTCTGGCCGCTCTCGGAAATTATCGTGTGTTGCAATAGAGTCGCAGCACGCGCATGTGCGTGCAATGAGGGTGGCAGTCGGAAATAGGCGGAGGTTCGGTCTTGCGTATTCCTGCGCACGCGGTATGCACAGCAATCCGCGACGACATCGTCTCCGGGGTGTTCGAGCCGGGCGGCCGGCTGACCGAGGAGGTGCTGGCCCGCCGGTACGGGGTCTCGCGCGTCCCGGTGCGCGAAGCCCTGCGGACCCTGGAGTCCGAGGGGTTCGTGACCACGCGGCGGCACGCGGGGGCCTGCGTGGCGGAGCCGACCGAGCAGGAGGCCGCGGACCTGTTGGAGCTGCGGATGCTCCTGGAGCCGCTGGCTGCCGCGAGAGCCGCCCGGCGGCGCACCGACGCGCACCTCAAGGTGCTGCGCGGGCTGGTCAGGCTGGGGCAGGAACGGGCCAGGCGGGGCCAGGGCGAGGACCTGCGGTCCCTGGGCGGTTGGTTCCACGAGACGCTCGCGCAGTCCTCCGGCAGCCCCGGGCTGATCGCGCTGCTCACGCAGATGAGGCACAAGATCGCGTGGATGTACGTGGTGGAGGCGCCGGCCCGGCCCGTGGACTCCTGGGCGGAGCACGGGGCGATCGTGGACGCGGTGGCGCGCGGCGACGCCGAACGGGCGCGGGCGCTGACCGCGGTCCACGCCGACCGGGCGGCGGGGGCGCACCGGCTGCGGCTCCGCCCGGCGGTGAGCACTTCGCAACCTGCCGTAAACATGTCGAGCGGCCGGCATTAACAGTCGCCGTATACAAAGGGTGGGATCGCGAATTCGCTGTTCGGTGGTCGGTCTGCTCTGGGTCGAAACAATTCGCCGTGCGGAATTCTGGGCGAGCTTAATTCGGCGTGCGCCTGCCCGGATTCCGGCGGGTCCTTTTTTGCCGGGCGGTATTTCTTCGCGGTCCGTGCCGACCGCGGGGCCGCGGGGTGAGGCCGGAGAACTGCCCGGAGCCCGGCTCCGGGGTGCGCCCGCGAGTGCGGCTCCCGGGCGTGGCCCCCGGGCCGGAGCTCGGCTCCCGGGCGTGGCGCCCAGGCCGGAAGACAACCCGGAGTCGGAGCCCGACCCCCGAGCCCGCGACCGTTCCCGGGCCGGAGGCCGGCTCGCGAAGTGCGGCCCTGAGCCGGAAGGCAACCCCGGGCCTGAGCTCGGCTCCCGGGCATGGCCTCCGAGCCGTAAGGCAATCCTGAGTCGGAGCTCGGCTCGCGGGCGCGGTGCCCAGGCGGGAAGGCAACCCCGAGTCGGAGCCCGGACCCTGAGCCCGCGACCGTCCCGGGCCGGAGCCCGGCTCGCGAAGTGCGGCCCTGAGTCGGCTTCCCGATCCGCGGGTGTGGCCCACTGGGCCGGAGCCCGGCTCGCGGTGCCGGTTCCCGAGCTGGAGGTCGCCCCGGGTCGGAGGTCGCCCCGGGTCGGAGGTCGGCTCGCGAAGTGTGGCCCTGAGTCGGCTTCCCGATCCGCGGGTGTGGCCCCTTGGGCCGGAGCCCGGCTCGCGGTGCCGGTTCCCGGGCCGGAGGTCGGCTCGCGAGTGCGGCCCCGGGGCGGACGCTGGGGCCGGGCGGTGGTCCGGGCTCTGGTGGACGACGAAGCCGCGGTCCCCCGGAGCGGGGGCCGCGGCTTCGCGCGTGGAGTCGAACCCGAAGGGTCAGACGGTCTCGGGGAGCTCCTCGAGACCCTCGGCGACCAGCTTCGCGAGGCGGTCGAGCGCGGCGTCCGCACCCTCGGCCTCGGAGGCGAGGACGATCTCCTCGCCGCCCTGGGCGCCCAGGCCCAGGACCGCCAGCATGGAGGCGGCGTTGACGGGGTCGCCACCGGACTTCGCGATGGTCACCGGGACGCCGGAAGTGGTCGTCGCACGGACGAAGATCGAGGCGGGACGAGCGTGCAGGCCCTCGGCCCAACCAACGTTGACGCGGCGCTCTGCCATGGTGATGCCCTTCAGGTTCTTACGGTTGTCTAGACCAGTCTCTCACGGCACCCGGAATGCTCGGACCTACCTTCGGCCTGAATTTTCCGCCGTTCGGCCTTCCCCAGCTTGCCCTGATTCGTCCTGTCCTGCCTCGGCGCCGCGCGAGGGCTCCACGGCCCGATCCGGCCGTAAGGTAGGCCCATGACCATCGAGTCGGACCCCTCGTACCCGGCCCACTGGGAAGCCGATGTCGTCCTGCGCGACGGCGGCACCGCCCGGATCAGGCCCATCACCACCGAGGACGCGGGCCGGCTCGTCAGCTTCTACGAGCAGGTCTCGGACGAGTCGAAGTACTACCGGTTCTTCGCTCCCTACCCCCGGCTCTCCGACCGCGACGTGCACCGCTTCACGCACCACGACTACGTGGACCGGGTCGGGCTCGCCGCGACCATCGGCGGCGAGTTCATCGGCACCGTCCGCTACGACCGCATCGGCGCCGACGGCCGGCCCGCCTCCGGACCCGCCGACGAGGCCGAGGTCGCCTTCCTCGTCCAGGACGCCCACCAGGGCCGCGGGGTCGCCTCCACCCTCCTCGAACACATCGGCGCGGTGGCCCGCGAGCGCGGCATCCGGCGGTTCGCCGCCGAGGTGCTGCCCGCCAACACCAAGATGATCAAAGTCTTCACGGACGCCGGCTACCAGCAGAAGCGCAGCTTCGAGGACGGCTCCGTCCACCTCACCCTCGACCTCGAACCCACCGCCGAGTCCCTCGCCGTGCAGCGCGCCCGCGAACAGCGGGCCGAGGCCCACTCGGTGCAGCGACTGCTGGCCCCCGGCTCGGTGGCCGTCGTCGGAGTCAGCCGCTCCGGTGCGGGCGTGGGCGCGGCCGCACTGCGCAACCTGCGCGACAGCGGCTTCCACGGCCACCTCTACGCCGTCAACGAGGCCGTCACCCGCGACCTGCTCGACGGCGTACGGGCCTACCGCAGCATCGACGCCATCGGAGCCCCGGTCGACCTCGCGGTGATCGCGGTCCCGGCCGACCGGGTCCCCGAAGCGGTGGCCGCCTGCGGCGAGCACGGGGTGCAGGGGCTCGTCGTCCTGTCCGCCGGGTACGGCGAGAGCGGCCCGGCCGGACTCGCCCGCCAGCGCGAACTGGTGCGGCAGGTGCGCTCGTACGGGATGCGGCTGATCGGACCGAACGCCTACGGCGTGATCAACACCGCGCCGGAGGTGGAACTCAACGCCTCCCTGACCCCCGCGCCGATGCCCACCCGCGGCCGGATCGGCCTGTTCACGCAGTCCGGGGCGATCGGGATCGCCCTGCTCTCGGCCCTGCTCCGGCGCGGCGAGGGCCTGTCCTCCTTCGTCTCCGCGGGCAACCGCGCCGACGTGTCCGGAAACGACATCCTCCAGTACTGGTACGACGACGAGGCGACCGACGTCGCCCTGCTCTACCTCGAAACCCTCGGCAACCCGCGGAAGTTCACCCGACTCGCCCGCCGGACCGCGGCCGTCAAGCCGGTGGTCGTCGCCAAGGGCGGCCGGCACAGCCCGGCCGGGCACGTCGTCCCCGACACCCGGCTGCCGGAGGCCACCGTCTCCGCCCTGCTGCGCCAGGCCGGTGTCATCCGCGTCGACACGGTCACCGAGCTGGTGGACGTCGGCCTCCTGCTGGCGGCGCAGCCGCTGCCCGCCGGGCCCCGGATCGCGATCCTCGGCAACTCCGAATCCCTCGGGATCCTCACCTACGACGCCTGCCTCACCCAGGGCCTGCGGCCGCTGCCACCGCTGGACCTGACGACGGCGGCCGCGCCGGCCGACTTCCGCACCGCCCTGACCGATGCGCTGCGTTCCGAGGACTGCGACGCGGTGGTGGTCACGGCGATCCCCTGGGTGAGCGAGGACGCTCCGGCGGACGACCTGGCCGGTGCCCTGCGCGAAGCCGTGGCCGAATACCCGGGCAAGCCGGTCGCGGTGGTGCACGTCGAGCTCGGCGAGCTCGTCGAAGCCCTGTCCGCCGTGCGCGGCGCCCCGCACCCCGCCCCGTCCCGCAACTGGGGCCCCGTGGCGGACCCGGCCCCCCACGCACCGGCCGGTCCGCTGACCGCCGCCGGCGACAGCATCCCCAGCTACCCCGCTGCCGAACGCGCGGTCAAGGCCGTCGCCGAAGCCGTCCGGTACGGGCAGTGGCGCCGGGCCACCGCCGACGACGACGGGCGCGTCCCCGAATACGAGGACATCGACGAGGCCGGGACCGCGGACCGGCTGGCCCGGCTGCTGACGGACGTCGACCCCGGCGCCGTGCTGACCCTGACCGACCGGGACGCCCGCGAGCTGCTCGCGGGCTACGGGATCCGCGTCCTGCCCACCCTGCCCGCGCCGAGCACCGACGCGGCGGTCCGCGCCGCCGGGGTGCTGGGCTACCCGGTGGCGCTCAAGACCACCGCCCCGCACCTGCGCCACCGCGCGGACCTGGGCGGCGTACGCCTCGACCTCACGAACGAGGCCGAGCTGAGGCGCTCGTACGAGGAGCTCACCGAGGCGCTGGGCAAGCCGGCCGAGCTCCAGCCCGTGGTGCAGGCCATGGTGGCGCGCGGGGTCGACACCGTCGTCCGCTCCGTCATCGACCCCGCCGCGGGCGCCGTCCTCTCCTTCGGGCTCGCCGGCGTCGCTTCCGAGCTGCTCGGCGACACCGCGCACCGGCTCGTCCCCGCCACCGACCGGGACGCCGCCGGACTGATCCGGTCCATCCGGACCGCACCCCTCCTGTTCGGCTGGCGCGGCAGCGACCCCGTGGACACCCCGGCCCTGGAGGAACTGCTCCTGCGGCTGTCCCGCCTCGTGGACGACCACCCCGAGGTGATCGGCGTCTCACTGGAGCCCGTCGTGGTCGCCGCCGAAGGCGTCTCCGTGCTCAGCGCCACCGTCCGCGTCGCCCACCCGCCGGCCCGCGGCGATCTCGGCCCGCGGACCCTCCCCAGTTACTGAGCGGGTACGGCGCGGCCTGAGGGCCCCGTACGGGCCTTAGGATGGACCTCATGGCGAAATCCGGTACGACGACCCAGGGGCTGCGCACGGCGATCGAGCGCAGCGGCTACTACCCGGCCCTCGTGGCCGAGGCCGTGGAGGCCGCGGTGGGCGGCGAGCCGATTTCGTCGTACCTGGTCCACCAGGAGACGACCTTCGACTCCAACGAGGTACGCCGTCACGTCACCGTGCTGGTCCTGACCGGCAACCGCTTCATCGTCAGCCACACCGACGAGCAGGCCGCCGACGCCGGGTCCCCCTCCCCGTACGCGACCACCTCCACCGAGTCGGTCAAGCTGTCCAGCATCTCCTCCGTGGTGCTCAGCCGCGTCGTCGCCAACCCGGAGTCCTACACCCCGGGCACCCTGCCCCGCGAGGTCGTCCTGACCATCGGCTGGGGCGCGGTCTCCCGGATCGACCTGGAGCCGGCCGCCTGCGGCGACCCGAACTGCGACTCCGACCACGGCTACACCGGCAACTCCACCGCCGACGACCTGAGCCTTCGGGTCAGCGAAGCCGGCGACGGGCCGGAGGCGGTGCGCCAGACCCTGGTCTTCGCGCAGGCCCTCAGCGAGGCCACGGCGGCGACGTCCTCCCCCTCCGCCCGCTGATGGCGTACTCCGCGGCACAGGAGTGGCCCGAGCCGGAGCTGCTGGACCTCGCGGGCGCCCCCGTCCCGGAGTACGGCGCCGGATCGCTCGCCGACCTGCTGCCCACGCTCGTGGCGGGCCAGGGCGTCCCCGGTTTCACCGCCGCCATCACCGAGCTGACCCCGGCCGACCGGAACTGCGTGTTCCTGGTCGACGGCATGGGCTGGGAGCAGATCAAGGCCCACCCGGACGAGGCCCCGTACCTCACCTCCCTGCTCGGCAGCTCGCGCGGCGGCACCGGACGCCCGATCACCGCGGGCTTCCCGGCGACCACCGCCACCTCGCTCGCCTCCGTGGGCACCGGCCTGCCGCCGGCCCGCCACGGCCTGCCCGGCTACGCCGTCCGCAACCCCGCCACCGGCGAACTCATGAACCAGCTCCGCTGGCACCCGTGGACCTCGCCGAAGCCCTGGCAGCCGTACCCGACCGTCTTCCAGCAGGCCGACAAGGCCGGGGTGGCGACCGCCCAGGTGTCCTCGCCCGCCTTCCAGACCACCCCGCTCACCAAGATCGCACTGAGCGGCGGCACCTTCCTCGGCCGGATGACCGGCGAGGAGCGGATGGACCTGGCGGCCGAGCGCCTCGCGGCCGGTGACCGCTCGCTCGTCTACACCTACTTCAGCGAGCTCGACGGGGCCGGCCACCGGCACGGCGTGGACTCCGACGCCTGGCGCGGCCAGCTGATGCTGGTCGACCGGCTCGTCCAGCGGCTCGCCGAGCAGCTGCCGCCGCGCACCGCCCTGTACGTGACCGCGGACCACGGCATGGTCGACGTCCCCTTCGACGAGGACTCCCGGATCGACTTCGACGAGGACTGGGAGCTGAGCGCCGGCGTCGCACTGCTGGGCGGCGAGGGCCGGGCCCGGCACGTGTACGCGGTGCCGGGCGCCGAGGCCGACGTGCTGACCGTGTGGCGCGAGGTGCTCGGCGACCGGTTCTGGGTCGCGAGCCGCGAAGAGGCCCTGGAACTGGGCTGGTTCGGCACGCCGGGGGAGTGCGACGAGCGCGTGCTCGGGCGCATCGGCGACGTGGTGGCGGCCGCCCAGGCCGATGTCGCGATCACCGCCTCGCGCAACGAGCCGAACGAATCCGCCCTCGCCGGAATGCACGGCTCCATGACCGCGGCGGAGCAGCTCGTCCCGCTGCTCGAAATCCGCACCTGACCTTCGTCGACCGGCCACCCGGCCCGGCCACCGCCCACCACCTGCCCCCACGACCCGAAAGGTCCCGTACTTCCCATGCCCGAGCTGGTGTTCTTCTCCGGAACGATGGACTGCGGAAAGAGCACTCTGGCGCTCCAGATCGCCCACAACCGTGACGCGCGGGGACTCCAGGGCGTGATCTTCACCCGTGACGACCGGGCGGGCGAGGGCAAGCTGTCCTCCCGTCTCGGGTTGGTGACGGAGGCGGTCGAGGCGCCGGAGGGCATGGACCTGTACGCGTACCTGGTCGCGCAGATCTCCCAGGGCGGCAGGGCGGACTACGTGATCGTGGACGAGGCCCAGTTCCTGGCCCCCGTCCAGATCGATCAACTGGCGCGCATCGTGGACGACTTGGACATGGACGTCTTCGCCTTCGGCATCACGACGGACTTCCGGACGAAGCTCTTCCCGGGCTCGCAGCGCCTGATCGAGCTGGCGGACCGGCTGGAGCAGCTCCAGGTGGAGGCCCTGTGCTGGTGCGGTGCCCGCGCCACGCACAACGCCCGTACGGTGGGCGGGGAGATGGTCGTCGAGGGCGCCCAGGTGGTGGTCGGCGACGTGAACCGCCCGGCCGGCGAGATCGGCTACGAGGTCCTCTGCCGCCGCCACCACCGCAAGCGGATGACCTCGGCCGCGGCCCACGCCGGCGCCCTCTCCCCGGACGTGCTCCCCGTCAACCACTCCTGACCGCCCTGCGCCTTTCCCGTGATCGTCACTGACATGGTGCATCGCTGGCCTGCCTCGTAGCCGGCCAGGGGCTTAGATGACGCTGGGGTTTGCCCCCGGTTGTGGACATCTCTTGAAGATCGGATCGTGGGATCCGAGACGGAGGCGTTCTGATGGGTGGTGCCCGGTGTTCGGAGAGGTGCGGCGGGCCGAGGCCCCGGTCGGCGGGGGCGTCTTCCCCCCGAGCTTGCGCTGTTTGACCGAATCGGCTGACCGCGGTGCACGGGCCATGCGCAACGCTCCTGCGATGAGCGACCTCAAGGCCCGCCGCCTCACTGGCGAAGCCACCATCTCCTCGCAACACCCGACACCACGGGATCAAGCTCTCTCGGTTCCACGACGCGCATCCACGCCAACCGCGCGGGACTTCCCCTGGAGATCACCAGTTCCGACGGGGGCGTCACCACGGTGGAGCGCGACCACCGGGGCCGCCCCGTCAGGATCACCGATCCCGCGGGCAGCGCACAGCGCTTCACCTGGGATGCCGACGACCGGCTGCTGCACCGCGTCACCGCCGACGGCAGCCGCGAGTCCTGGCGCTGGGACCCTGAGGGCAACTGCCTCGCCCACATCGACGCCCACGGCGGTGTCACAACCACCGAGTACGGTCACTTCGACAAGCCCCTCGCCCGTATCTCGGCAGATGGGCTCGCCATGAGCTGCGCTACGACACCGAACTGCGCCTGGTTCAGGTGACCAACCCGCTCGGACAGACATGGAGCTACAGCTACACCACGCGGGACGGCTCGTCGCCGAGGCCGACTTCGACGGCCGCCGGACCCACTACGCCTACGATCAGGCAGGCCGTTTGACATCCCGTACGGGTTCTCAGGGGGTGTCGGCCGCGTACACGTGGGACTCCATGGACCGGTTGACCTCCCGCGAGATCGAAGGGCACCTCGTTCGCTACACCTACGACCGTGCTGGCGAACTCGTCTCCGCCCGGTCGCCGGGCTCCGCCGTCGTCAAGGAACGCGACGCCATGGGACGGCTGATCTCCGAAACCGTCGACGGCCGCACCAGCCGCTACAGCTACGACCTGCTGGGCCGCCGTCTCGCGCGCACCACGCCCTCAGGTGCTGTCAGCCACACCACCTACACCGAAGCGGGCGACCGCCTCTCGCTCACGACCGACGGACACACGACCGCCTTCACCCACGACGTACTCGGCCGTGAACTGACCCGCACCTGGGGATCGCCGTCGGCCCCCGTCTCCCTGCATACGACGTGGGACAACCGCAGCCGGCCCATCAGCCAGTCAGTGACCAGCGGCAGCACCGCCTCGCCCGTCCGGAACTACACGTATCGCCCTGACGGTTACCCGGTGCGGATCACGGAGTCGGTAGCCGGGGCCAGGTGGGACAAGCAGATCTCACTCGACCCCATGATGGGGCGACCGCTCAGCATCGAAGCACCCGGCTGGACGGAGACGTACGCGTACGACGGCGCGGGCAACCAGACTCAGGCCGACTGGCCACGAGCAGCCGGCCACAGCGAAGCCCGTGGGCCCCGCACCTACCTCGGAACCCGTGTGACATCCGCTGGCGCTGTCACCTACGAACACGACGCCGCAGGCCGCGTCGTCATGCGACGGTGCGCCAGACTCTCCCGCAAGCCCGACATCTGGCGTTACGCATACGACGCCGAAGACCACCTGGTTTCCTGCACCACCCCGGACGGCACCTTGTGGCAGTACACGTATGACCCACTGGGACGGCGTACCGCCAAACACCGCGTGTCCCCTGACGGCCTGGGGCCGATCTACGAGGGAACCAACCCCATACCCATCCGTCTGGACTTCACAGCATTCGGGAACAAGGGCTTCACCTTCACCCACAGCCTCGAGAATCCTGCGGCCGGCGTCAGAACCGGCGTGTAACACCGGCCCCGAACAGCAAGTGAGGATCGCATGACCCGCACCACCCCGCCCCGCCCGGTCGACGCCGAGGCCTTGTTCCCCGCACTCGCCGACTACCGCCGTACCAGCACCCGCCTCCACCCGCGCCACGGCTCCCCGAAAGCTAACGACAGTTCGGTAGCCGGCCCGTTCCTGTGGCCCGCCGACGAGCCGTGGCCCGTGTGCACCGCGGTCCACCCGAAAGGCAGGGGGCACCGTCTGTCGGACGTGCGCCTCCAGCGGCGGATCCTCGACGAGGCATGGCACCGCGATCCCAGGTCGGGTCCTACGGACGCGGAACGCGAGGTCTTGGATAGCCTCCAGCCAGGACCGTGCGCCCCGCAGATCGGCGACGCTGACCCGATTCCGCTGCTCGCCGTCGCACAGCTCTTCGCCCGTGACGTCCCCGACCTCACCGGACCAGAAGGCTGTGACCTGCTCCAGGTCCTCTGGTGCCCTTTCGAAGTGCACGGTCCCGACCGGACTATCGACGTCGTGCTGAAGTGGCGGCGCTCCCAGGACGTGCACGACGTCCTCGCCGTGGTCCCGGAACCGGCGGCGGTGGGCAGGGCCGAATGCGTACCGAACACGTGCGTGCTCCACCCCGAACGCGTGGTGGAGCACGAGTACGAAGGTCTCCTGGATGAGGAGCTTCAGGAGGCCATCGAAACGTGGGAAGTGGGAGACGACGAAGAGGACGATGACGCCTTCGACTCCTGCGCCCCCTCCAGCTTCGACACCTACGAGGAGTACGAGGCTGCCATGGCCGTCGCACGCGCGGATGAGGATGACGAGGTCACCTACCGGGGCGATCTGTCCATCGCGCCCGGTTGGAAGGTCGGCGGCTTCGCCTCGTGGCACCTCACCGACCCGGCGCACATCGCTTGTGGAGTATGCGGAGCACCTATGCCGCCCCTGCTCACCGTGGCCGTCAGCGAATGGGACGGAGCCTCGGAGAGCTGGATCCCGCTGGAGGATCAGGACTCCCTGCCGGACAGCCGGATCAGCGACCCGACCGGCGTCTACCTCGGCCGCGGCCTCATGCGCGTCCACACGTGCCCCGCCACCCCTACGCATCCGCACCGGCTCAGCTTCCAGTAGACGAGCCTTCCCGACTGGTGACGTGTTCCTTGGGATTTGCCCCGGTTGGTGGACATCTCTTGACGATCGGCCCCTGGGATCCGATGTGGAGGTGTCCTGGTGGGTGTTGCCCGGTAGGAACAGGAGTTCAAGCAGGGCGCCGTCGAGCTGGTGTGGTCCAGCAGGCGGACCGTCAACTGGGCCGCGAAGGGGGCGCCCAGGTGGTGGTCGGCGACGTGAACCGCCCGGCCGGCGAGATCGGCTACGAGGTCCTCTGCCGCCGCCACCACCGCAAGCGGATGACCTCGGCCGCGGCCCACGCCGGCGCCCTCTCCCCGGACGTCCTCCCCGTCAACCACTCCTGACCGCGGCGAACGCCCGGCCGGGGGCCGGCTCTCCGAGGCTCCGCCCCGTTTGCCGACGGCCGTACCGGAACCGTTCGACGCCTGCGTGTCTCTTAGTAACGTATGCGAATCGGGGGTTGCCCACCGCCCTCGGGGACAGGGGACACAATGGGACTGCCTGAGGAGATAGCCGCCATGCGGGGCGGGTCCGGGCATTCGGGTCGTTTGCTGGGTGAATTCCGCCGTACTCCGCTGCTGGTGCCGCTGTCGGAGGGTGATGACGGCGGTCTGATGTCCGGGTGGCAGGGCGGCGTCCGCTGGATCTACGCGTTCACCGACGAGGGGGCGCTGGCCCGTTTCGCGGAGGCGCGCGGTGCCGGTCCCGGCACCGCCGCCGGGGCCCGTGAGTGGGAGTACCTCTCGATCCTGGGCGCGCGTCTCCTCGATGCGGTGATCCCCACGGTCGACGGCCCGACCGGTGTGGCGGTAGATGTGGCGGACGAGGACGCCTCGATGCTGTTCCCGCCGGTCGTGGGCATCGTGCCCGACGCGTGCGCCGTGGATGCCGTCTGATGGCCGGTGACGGGGACCTCGAGGTCTCGCCTGCCGCGGTCAAGAACATCCAGGACGGTCTGCGCAAGGCCATCGCCGAGTTGCGTGAGTCGGGGGACGCGGCCGGTGCCTCCCAGGGGGCCGGTTTCAGTGATCTGTCGATGACGGGGATGGAGGCCGGACACATGGGGCTGGCCACCGACTTCGAGGACTTCTGCGAGCGCTGGGAGTGGGGCGTGCGCAGTCTGGTGCAGAACGCCAGCACCCTGGCCGGGAACCTCGGTATCGCGGCGGGCACGGTGTGGGAGGAAGAGCAGTACATGCAGGGCGCGTTCAAGGTCGTCGCCAATGCCGCGTACGGCAATCCGCACGCGAGCGAGGACGAGATCGAGCAGAAGAGCTGGGACGACATCTGGCGGGCGGACGTCTACAAGCCGGACTACAGCGCGGAGTCGTTCGAGAAGAGCCGGCAGGACATCGGGCAGACCTGGTCGGACACGGGCGACAAGCTGACCTCCAGCGGGCAGATCGGCTCGATCAAGGACTTGCTGGACCAGGCGGGCGGGGGCGGTCACTGATGGGCTGGCGGGACTTCGTACCGGACTCGGCGGAGGACTGGGTCGAGGACCGGGCCGAGGACGTCGGCGACACGATCGAGTGGACCGGCGACAAGGTCGCCGACGTGGCCGAGGAGGTCGGTCTCGACGAGGCGGGTGACTGGGTCCGCGACAAGAGCCGCTCGGCCGCCAACCAGCTCGGCGCGGACGTCACGGAGCTGGAGCTGGGCCAGACGGAGGACCCGAACAAGCTGGTCTACGGCAGCGTGTCGAAGATCCGCGCGCAGGTATCGCACCTGAACGACTTCAAGTCCTCCTTCACCACGGTCGGCAACGGCCTGAAGGGTCTGGAGGGCGACGGTCTGAAGGGCGCGTCGGCGGACGCGTTCCGGGAGGCGATAGCCAAGGAGCCGCCGCGCTGGTTCAAGGCGGCGGAGGCCTTCGGCAAGGCCGCCGACGCGATGGGCCGCTTCGCGGAGACCGTCGAGTGGGCGCAGGGGCAGGCCAAGGAGGCCCTCGCGGACTACGACCACGCCAAGAAGGTCTCGCAGGACGCCCGCACCGCCTACAACAAGTCGATCACCGACTACAAGGCCGCGGTCGAAGCGAAGAAGGACACGCTGCCGCCGCGGCCGGCCGACGACTTCACCGACCCCGGCGACCCGCTGATCAAGGCCGCCCAGGACAAGCTCGACACCGCGCGCACCCAGCGCAACGAGGTCGCGGAGACGGTCCGTACGGCGGTCCGGGCGGCCCGCGACGCGGCCCCGCCGAAGCCCTCGTACGCCGAGCAGCTCAAAGACGGCATGGACTATCTGGACCTCGCGCAGACCCACCTCGCGGGCGGCGTGATCAAGGGTACGGCGGGCCTCGTCAACTTCGTCCGTTCGGTCAACCCGATGGACCCGTACAACCTGACCCATCCCGCCGAGTACCTGACCAGCCTCAACTCGACGGTCGCGGGCCTGACGGTGGCGGTCAACGACCCCATGGGCGCGGGCAAGCAGATGCTCGACGAGTTCATGAAGGACCCCAGCGAGGGCATCGGCAAGTTGCTCCCCGAGCTCGTCGGCTCCAAGGGCCTCGGCGCCCTGAAGAAGACGGCATCGATCGCCAAGCACGCCGACGACCTCAAGGGACCAGGGCGCAGCCACCTCGACAAGGACGGCCGGGACGGCCCCTCCCGCGACTCGTCCAAGGACAAGGTGTGCGAGGAGGACCCGGTCGACGTCGCGACCGGCCGCATGATCCTCACCCAGACCGACGTGGCCCTGCCCGGCACCCTGCCGCTCCTCTTCGAGCGGACCTTCGAGTCCTCCTACCGGGCGGGCCGGTGGTTCGGCCCGGCCTGGGCCAGCACCATCGACCAGCGCCTGGAGATCGACGCCGAGGGCATCGTCTTCCTGCGGGAGGACTCCAGCGTCCTGGCCTACCCGCACCCGGCGCCCGGCGTCCCCGTCCAGCCCACGCACGGCCACCGCTGGCCGCTCTCCCGGGACGCCGACGGCGGCGGATACCGCATCACCGACCCCCGCACCGGCCGTGTGTGGCACTTCGCCGTCCACAGCGACGAGCTGGCGCTCCTGGTGCAGATCGACGACCGCAACGGTAACCACGTGTCCTTCGTCCACGACGAGGCCGGCACCCCGCAGGAGGTGGTCCACAGCGGGGGCTACCACCTGAAGCTGACCACGGACCGGGGCAGGATCTCCCGGATCGCCCTGGCCGACGGGACCGAGATCCTGCGCTACGGCTACGTCGACGGCCACCTCGCAGAGGTCACCAACTCGTCCGGCCGGCCCTTCCGGTTCGGCTACGACGACCACGGCCGCATCATCTCCTGGACCGACACCAACGACCGCCACTTCGACTACGTCTACGACGACCGCGACCGCTGCACCGCCCAGTCCGGCACCAACGGCCACCTCAACGCCCGCTTCGAGTACGGCGACGGCGTCACCACCGTCGTCAACGCCCTCGGGCACCGACGCCGCTACCAGGTCAACGAGCGGGCCCAGATCGTCGCCGAGACCGACGCCACCGGCTCCGCCACCCGCTTCACCTACGACCGCTTCAACCGGCTGATCTCCCGGACGGATCCGCTCGGCCGCACCAGCCGCATGGCGTACGACGAGGAGGGCCGGCTGGTCTCCCTGGTCCGGCCGGACGGCCGCGAGGCCACCGCCCGGTACGGCGATCAGGGAGGCCCGACCCACCTCACCCGCCACGACGGCACCACGGTCCGCCGGACCTACGACGAGCGCGGCAACATCACCTCCGCCACGGACAGCGCCCGCAGCGCCACCACCTTCACCTACGACGAGCGCGGCAACCTTGCGTCGCTGACCGACGCACTCGGCCGCACCACCACCATCCACTGCGACCGCGCGGGACTGCCGCTGGAGATCACCGACCCGCTGGGAGCCGTGACCCGCTACCGGCGCGACGCCTTCGGACGCCCCGTCGCCGTCACGGACCCGCTCGGCAACACCGCCCGGCTGGCCTGGAGCACCGAGGGCCGCCTGCTGCGCCGTACCGAACCGGACGGCACCGAGCAGTCCTGGGAGTACGACGGCGAGGGCAACTGCGTCCGCCACACGGATGCCCTGGGCGGAGTCACCTCCTACGAGTACGGCGACTTCGACCTCCTGGTGGCACGCACCGGGCCCGACAGGGTGCGCCACACCTTCGAACACGACGCCGACCTGCAGCTCACCCGGGTCACCAACCCCCAGGGCCTGCACTGGTCGTACACCTACGACCCGGCCGGCCGGCTGATCGCCGAGACCGACTTCGACGGCCGGACCGTGGCGTACGGCTACGACGCGGCGGGCGTGCTGGCGAGCCGGACCAATGCCCTGGGGCGGACCGTCTACCACCGCAACGATCTCGGGCAGATCGTCCGCCGGGAGTGCGACGGGGCGGTCACCACCCTGGAGTACGACGTGTTCGGGAAGCTCGCCCGTGCGGCGGGCCCGCACGGCACGCTGACCCGCCTGCGCGACAGCGCCGGCCGGCTGCGCTCGGAGACGGTCGACGGGCGCACGCTGACCTACGCCTACGACGAGCTGGGCCGCCGCACCGGACGCACCACCCCGGCGGGAGCCGTGAGTGCCTGGAGCTACGACGAGGCCGGCCACTGCCGCGAGATGACCGCCTCCGGCCGCACGATCACCTTCGAGTACGACACGGCCGGCCGCGAGCTCGTGCGGCGGATCGGTGAGCACCTCACCCTCTCCAGCGCCTGGGACGACCGGGGCCGGCTGGCGGACCGGGCCGTCACCGGTCACGACGGCAGGCTGATCCAGCGCCGCGGGTACTCCTACCGCCCCGACGGATCGCTCACCGAGATCGACGACGTGCACACCGGCCCGCGGCGGTTCGAGCTGGACCCGGCGGGCCGGGTCACCGCCGTGCGGGCCGCGCAGTGGACCGAGCAGTACGCGTACGACGAGGCCGGGAACCAGAGCTCGGCGTCCTGGCCCGAGTCCCACCCGGGCGGCGGGTCCGCCACCGGGGACCGCGCCTACGAGGGGACGCGGCTGACCCGGGCGGGCCGGGTCACGTACGAGTACGACGCGCTGGGACGCGTCGTCCTGCGCCGTCAGCCCCGGCTCTCGCGCACGCCCGACACCTGGCGCTACGAATGGGACGCCCAGGACCGGCTGGTCGCCGTACGGACGCCGGACGGCACCCGCTGGCGCTACCGGTACGACGAACTGGGCCGGCGCACGGCCAAGCAGCGGCTGACGGAGGCCGGCGAGGTCGCCGAGGAGGTGCTGTTCACCTGGGACGGCTCGACCCTGTGCGAGCAGACGACGCGCACGGACGGCTCGGCCCGGGAGGTGACCCTGACCTGGGAGCACCGCGGCCTGCATCCGCTGGCGCAGACCGAACGCATCCGCACCGCCGACCAGGGCGAGGTCGACCAGCGGTTCTTCGCGATCGTCACGGACCTGGTCGGCACCCCGACGGAGCTGGTCGACGAGCGGGGCGCCGTCGCCTGGCGCACCCGCTCCACCCTCTGGGGGAGCACCACCTGGAACCGGGACGCGACGGCGTACACCCCGTTGCGGTTCCCGGGCCAGTACTTCGACCCGGAATCGGGTCTGCACTACAACGTGTTCCGCCACTACGACCCGCTGACGGCCCGCTACCTCAGCCCCGACCCGCTGGGCCTGGCCCCCGCGCCGAATCCCTCGACGTACGTCGTCAACCCGCACACCTGGGCCGACCCGCTGGGCCTGGCTCCGGACGGATGCCCGCCCAAGGGCGAGAAGAGCAACCCGTTCAAGACCAGGGAGGAGGCCCGTCAGGCCGCGCACAAGCTGGCCGGGGTGGATCCCGATGTGGACGACCTGTGGGCCACCTGGAAGGTCACCGACGACATCAGCCTCAAGCACGTCGAGGGCTACACCTACTCGGACAACGCCTCCCACCTGGGTACCTTCTGGCAGTACGAGCTGAAGAACGGCGGAGGCTCCCGCGTGGTCGTGGAGCACACGCACGACCCGGCGGGGCCGCACTTTCACGCGGGCATGCCGAAGGCCATGGGAGAGCGGCCCGACGGTGGCCAGTTCGTCAACTTCGGTTGGGACAACAGTAATTACAAGGAGATGGAACGCTACGCCAAGATCAACAAAGAAGGCGGCGACCATCACCTGTTCTACGAGAACGGTGGCTGAGGATGACCGACGACCGGAGCGCAGGCGCACCGGCGCCGCAGCTGGCGAAGGCGGGGCTGGAGGCCGTGGCCGAGGGGGTGGCCGAGGGGCTGCCCCCGTACGCGCGCGCCTTCAAGGCCGTCGTCAACGTCGAGGTGTCCCCGCGGGCCACCGTGGCGCGCACGACGCCGGGGGCGCTGCAGGAGGCCGACCGGCTGTGGCTGGAACACGCACGGGCCGATGCCGTCATCGACGACGAGGGCTGCTTCCTGGTGCGGGGGGCCGATCGCGACTGGGTCCGGGTGCGCCGCACCGCGCACACCGCGCTCTCCGCCGCCCTCGTCCCCGGGGCTGGTTCCATGGTCATCGCGATGTCCCCGGACGGGCGGCGGCTGTGCGCCCTCACCGAGGAGGACGACGACTACTGGATCGTCGTCCACCATTTCGAGGACCGTCCCAGGTGACCCGGGGCGGGAGAACGTGACCCGAATCATGAGGACATGAGGACATGAGGACATGAGGACATGAGGACATGAGGACGTACCAGAGCACTGCCGTGAGTGTTGACGCGATGCTTGCGGACCTGCGCACGCTCGTCGAGGTCGAGTCCCCGTCGCGTGACCTCGATGCACTGAACGCGTCGGCCCGTGCCGTGGCGGCGGTCATCGAGAGCCGGCTGGGCGGGCGGGCCGTCCTGGTGGCGAGCGAGGCCGGGCCGCACGTGCACTGGTCGGGCGGAGGTGACCCCCGGGTGCTGGTCCTCGGTCACCACGACACGGTCTTCCCGCTGGGCACGCTGGGGCGCCGCCCCTTTCGGGTGGAGGGCGGGCACGCCACGGGCCCCGGGGTCTTCGACATGCTCGGGGGGCTGGTTCAGGCCGTTCACGGCCTGGCGGCGCTGGACGACCTGTCGGGTGTGGAGGTCCTGGTGACCGCGGACGAGGAGGTCGGTTCCGGTTCCTCCCGGGCTCTGATCGAGGAGCGGGCCCGCGCCTGCGGGGCGGTGCTCGTGTTCGAGGGCGCGGCCGACGGCGGGGGCCTGAAGACGGGGCGCAAGGGGTGCGGCACGTTCGAGGTGCTCGTCAAGGGGCGGGCGGCGCATGCGGGGTTGGAGCCGGAGGCCGGTGTGAACGCGCTGGTCGAGGCCGCGTACCAGGTGCTGGACCTCGTGGCGCTCGGCCGGCCGGACATCGGGACGACGGTGACGCCGACCGTGGCCTCGGCGGGGACCTCGGACAACGTCGTTCCGGCGGAGGCGACGGTCTTGGTCGACGTCCGGGTCGAGTCGGTCGGGGAGAAGGAGCGCGTCGAGGCGGCGATGGCGGCACTGGCTCCGCACCTGGACGGGGCGGAGATCGTGGTCCGGGGGGCCGTGGGCCGGCCCCCGATGCCGGAGTCGGCGTCGGCGGAGTTGTTCGAGATCGCGCGGCGACTGCTGCCGGGCATCGAGGGCAAGGCGGTCGGTGGCGGCAGCGACGGCAACTTCACGGGCGCGTTGGGGGTGCCTACGCTCGACGGCCTGGGAGCGGTCGGCGGCGGTGCCCATGCCGACCACGAGTACCTGGTGGTCGGTGCGATGGCGGAGCGGGCGACTCTCGTCACGGGGCTCGTGAACGCGATCCGCGACGGCGGGTAGGACATCGGACCTCGCCGGACCCGTGCCACCGGGCGACGCCGACGGGGCCGCCGCCCACGCGGCCACCGGCCGGTGATCCGTCCCGTGACGTCCGCCCCGGCCCTTCGAGGAATCGGGCACACGGGGAGGAGCGGCGCGATCGGATCGATCACTCGTGACTGACGGACGATCGGGTTCGATCGGTCGGCCGTACGCCCGGGGCCCGGTTCCAGCGCATCCGGGACCAGGGGAGCGCGAGTTCGGCCCGGCCCGTGACCTGCCGCGGCGTCAGGGAGTCGACGGCGGCCGCCTCGCGGTGGCGGGCGTACACGCCGTCCACGTACCGGTGGCCGGTGTCGGCGGCGATGAAGAGGACCGTGCGTTCCGGGGCCTGCGCGCGTTCCCAGCGGGCGGCGAGGTAACCGGCCCCGGTCGACAGGCCGGCGAAGACCGCGTGCCGCCGCAACAGGTCGACGCTGCCGGCCAACGCGGCGTCGAAGGAGATCCAGTGGAGCGTGTCGTAGGAGGCGTGGCGCACGTTCCCGAAGGGGATGGAGCTGCCGATCCCGGCGATGATGATCTCGGGGTCGGCGACGTGCTCGGCGCCGAAGGTGACACTGCCGAAGGGCTGCACGCCGACGAGTTCGACATCGGGGGAGTCTTCCCTCAGATAGCGGGCGAGGGCCCCGGTGGAGGCGCCCGACCCGACCCCGCCGACCAGGGTCAGGGCGCCCCCGCCCGTCGACCGTCGGATCCGCTCGGCCACCGCCCGGTAGCCCAGGTAGTGGATGTCGTCGTGGTACTGCCGCATCCAGTGGTATTCGGGGTGCTCCGCGAGGATCTCGTGGACGCGCTCGACCCGCCGCTTCTGGTCCAGCTTCAGGTCCTCGCAGGGCTCCATCCGGTCCAGCGTCGCCCCGAGCACGGCCAGTTGGGTGCGCAGCGTGCGATCGACGGTCGTCGAGCCGACGATGTGACAGCGCATGCCGTGCCGGTGACACGCCAGCGCGAGGGCGTAGGCGTAGATCCCGCTGGAGCTGTCCAGCAGGGTGTCCCCGCGCCGCACCACCCCCGTGTCGAGCAGGTGGCGGACCGCGGCGAGGGCGGAGACGACCTTCATGGTCTCAAAGCGCAGGCAGACGAGCCGGTCGTCGAGGCGTATCAGGTCGGGCCGGCCGATGGCCTCCGCAATGTGCTGGTCCACTCGGGAACTCCTGGGTCGTCGGGAAGGGCGGGACGGGCGGGACGGGCGGGAAGGTCGTGAAGACGCGGGTCGCGGCGATGCCGTTGCTGTCCAGGGCCCGCACGCAACCGCGGATCCGGTGGCGCAGGCCCGGGGCCGCCGGGTCGAGGAGCAGACCGGCCACCGCACCGCTGTGCGCGATCTGGACCCCCACCGCCCCGAGCCGCCGGCCGATGCCGGTGAGCGTGTCGAACTCCGGGTGGCGCAAGAGCTGTTGGCCCCGCCGCGCGCTGGCGCTCGCGACCTGGCCCAGCAGGGCCGCGTCGCCCGTGGCCACGGCCCGCCGCAGCAGGGCGCGCAGCCGCTCGAAGGCGCGCACGTCGCCCTCGTCGTACGTACGGACCGGCAGGGCGAGGGTGTCCACGGGCGCGCCCCCGCCCAGGGCGCAGCCCACGACCACGAGGGGCGGCAGACGGGGGCCGAGGACCTCCAACACCCGCCCCTCGCGCTGGGCGAAGAGCGCCGGGCGGGCGTCGAGCATCAGCGGGTCGCAGGCCAGTTCGGCGCGCACCGCCAGCCGGGCCACGGTGCCGGGCGCCAGCCGCACCCCGTAGGAGTCCGCGACCGCGCGTACGACGGCGATGACATCACTGGTGGAGCTGCCCATGCCGAGTCCCACCGGGATGTCGCCGGTGAGCCGCAACTCCCCTCCGCAGGGCGGCTCCCGGCGTCGCCGTGCGCATTCCGCGACGGTGAGGGCCGCTGCTCGGGCGGCCTTCGTACGGTCGCCCGGCAGGACGGTGAGCCGCTCCGGCGGGGTACCGGGACGCCGGGTGAACTCGGCCCGGCTGCCCATCCCGGTCATCGGCAGGGTGACCAGGCCGGCGCACCGCCGCCCGGTGGCGTCGAGGAAGACGCCCTGGAGGATCTCGCCGTGGTGGCACGGGGCGTGCCCGGTGCCGCGGCGGGCGGGGGGTGCGATCACGGCTGACCCGCCGTCCGGTAGCGGTACAGGGGCGTCGGGTCGGCGCTGAACTGGGAGAAGGGGAAGGGCTCCGCGGACAGGGCGGTCACCCCGGAGCCGAGGAAGGCCCGGGCCACCGCGCTGCCGCTCTGCGCGTAGACGACCAGCGGGACGCCCCGGGTGCGGCAGCGATCGAGGACGGTGTCGAAGGAGCCGTTGCTGAGGGTCATGCCGGTGGCGACGACGGCATCGGCGCGTTCCAGCACCTCGTGCATGTCGGTGGTGACGGGGTCGCCCCACTGGGTGGACCTGAGGTTGAAGTCGCACGGCAGTGGTACGCCGCCCCGCTCGCGGATCGCCGCGACCAGCGGGTTCACCACGCCGATGAGGCCGACACGGGCGCCCGCGCGGATGTCCAGCAGCCCGGCGATGGCCGCGTCGCGGGCCCGGGCGCGCACTTCGGGGGTGCCCGCGGGGAGGGTGAGCGGCTCCGCTCCGGCGTCGCGGTGCGGGAGCTGCCCGGCCAGGTACGCGTCGAGGGCAGCGATCCGCAGCGGGCGCGGAGCCTCGCGCAGCAGCACGTCGAGCGGGGCGCCCGAGGAGTCGCGGCAGATCGCCGGGTCGATCTCGCCCGCCTCGAAGGCGCAGCCGCCGAAGGAGCCGCCGAGGCGCACCAGGACGTACTGGTTGAGGTAGGTGGTGTCGCCGCCGGCGAGCCGGGTGCCGTGGTGGATCCAGAACACGCTGGTCGCCACGAGTTCGCAGGGCAGCGGGCCGTGTTCACCGGCCAGGACCGCCGCGATGAGGGAGTCGACGGTCGGTGCGGGCGCGGTGGTCGGGTGGCTCGTCATGACGTTCCTTGTCGGAGTACGGGAAGAGGCGCGGGCGCGGGTGAGGGTGCGGGCGAGGTGGCGCGCAGCGGGCCGCGGTAGGACACCGAGGGCCGCCCCAGGGAGTCGGTGGCCAGTTCGGCGTCGACCTCGAAGATCTGGGCGAGGTGCTCGGCGGTGAGGACGGCGGCGGGGGTGCCGGAGGCGATCAGGCGGCCCCGGTGCATGAGCAGCAGCCGGTCGCAGTGGCGGGCGGCCAGGGTGAGGTCGTGCAGGGCGACCAGGACCGTCTGCGCGGTCCCGGCGAGCAGTTCCATCAGCTCCCACTGGTGCTTGACGTCCAGGTGGTTGGTGGGCTCGTCGAGGAGCAGGCCGTACGGTTGCTGGGCGAGCGCGCGGGCGATGTGGGCGCGCTGCCGCTCGCCGCCCGACAGGCCCTTCCAGGAGCGCCCGGCGAGCGCGGTGAGGCCGACGCGGTCCAGCGCGGCGGCGACGACGGCCCGGTCGGTGGCGTCCGGTCCGCGCAGGCCGTCGCGGAAGGGGGTCCGTCCCAGCCCCACGACGTCGGCGACGCGCAGATCGGAGCCGGATCCGGAGTCCTGTTCCACGAAGGCGATCCGGCGGGCGATCCGGCGCGCGTTCCAGCTCCGTATCGACCGTCCGTCGTAGCGCACCGTGCCCGCGTCGGGCACGCGCAGCCCGGCCAGGCAGCGCAGCAACGAGGACTTGCCCGAGCCGTTGGGGCCGAGCAGTCCGACCGTCTCGCCCGGCGCGATGTCCAGATCGACCCCGCGGACGACGGGCGTGCCCGACGCCGACCAGCTCAGGTCTTCGGCGGAGATCCTCACAGCTCACCCCTCCTGCGCAGGACGAGGAGGAACAGCGGTACGCCGAGCAGCGCGGTGATCACGCCGACCGGTATCTCACGCGGCGCGAAGGCGACCCGGGCCAGGGCGTCGGTCCACACCAGGAACACCGCGCCCGCGAGCGCCGCGTGGGGGAGCAGTACCCGGTGCAGCGGACCGGCCAACAGGCGCACCCCGTGCGGGACGATCAGTCCGACGAACCCGATGGCGCCGACGGTGGCCACCGCCACCGAGGTCAGCACGGCCGTCACCACGAGCAGCAGCAGCCTGGTGCGCCGTACGCCGATCCCCAGCGAGGCGGCGGTGTCCGCGCCGAACGCGAGCCCGTCGAGGGCGTTCGCGCACAGCCAGGCGGCCGCGAGCCCCAGCGGGGTGACGACCGCGCAGACCACGACGGCGTCCCAACGGGCCGGGGCCATCGAGCCCAGCAGCCAGTGGGTGAGGGCGCGCGTGGTGTCGGCGTCGGCCGAGGCCATCAGGACGAGTGAGGTCAGGGCGGTGAAGAGCTGCCCGACGACCACGCCGGTGAGGACGATGCGGACCGAGTCCAGGCCCGTGCGGTGCAGTAGCGCCAGCAGCAGGCCGAAGGAGAGCAGGGCGCCGACGAGGGCTCCGCCGGTGATCCCGAGGGTTCCGGCGCCCAGCCCGGACAGGGGCAGGACGGCCACGGTGACGGCCCCGGCCGAGGCCCCCGAGGACACGCCGAGCAGGTACGGGTCGGCCAACGCGTTGCGGGTGACGGCCTGCAGCACGGTGCCGCAGACCGCCAGCGAGGCGCCGACCAGGGCCGCCATCAGGACCCGCGGCAGCCGCAGGTCCCAGACGAGCGAGTCCAGCAGCGGCGGCAGCGGTTCGGTGGCCAGGCCCAGCCGGGCCCCGAGCACCCGGCCGAGGTCGGTCCACCCCACGTCGGCGCTGCCGATGCGGGTGCCCGCCGCCACCGAGGCGATCAGGACGAGCACCCCGGTGAGGAACAGCCCCGCCCGCGCCGGTGCGCCGGACCGGGCGGCCCGCCGCGGCGGGGACGGTGCGCTCACGCGGACTTCGCGGGCGGCCGGGAGCAGCAGGTCCACCACCCCCGGTCCCGGGTCAGCGGACATGTCCGAGGTCCTTCATCCCCGCCGCCAGCAGCCCCAGGGCGTGCACGGAGCGTACGGAGGGGTCCAGTTCGATGCCCGGCACCTCGATGATCCTGTTCTCGCGGACCGCCGCCAGCTTGGAGACCACCGGGTCCCCGGCCATCGTGGCGCGCTTCTCGGCCGCGCTGTCGCCGGGCCGGCCGCGCTCGCTCAGATCGCCGATCACGATGAAGTCCGGGTCGCGCCGGGCGACTTCCTCCCAGGAGACCTCCGGCCAGTCCTCGGCCACGTCGTCGAAGGCGTTCTTCGCGCCGACGATCCGGCTCATCTCACTGGGCAGACCGGTCCGGCCTGCGACGTAGGGCATGCCGTTGAAGACCGAGTAGAGGTAGACGACGGTGGGCTGCTTCCCGCCCCGGGCGGTGGCCCCGGCGGCGTTCTCGCCGGCCTTGGCGACGGCGGCGCGCTGCTCCTGGGCGAGCCGGCCGGCCCGTTCCTCGGCGCCGAAGACCTTGCCGAGCTGTTCGTAGTCGGAGAAGAGGAGTTCGAAGGGGGACTTTGCGGCCTCGTTCTGCTGCGGGCAGTCCACCGCGCTGACGAAGGTGGGGACCCCCAGGGCGGCCAGTTCCTCGCGGGTGCCGGCGCGGTCCTTCGTGTAGAGGTCGGTGGAGCCGGCCACCACGAAGTCGGGCACGGCCGAACGCAGTTGCTCGGCAGTGGCGATCTTGGGGGCGATGACCGGGACCTTGGCGTAGGCGTCCTGGTACTGCGCGGGGATCTTCGTCTTGAGGTTGGCCGTCCCGGCCATCCGGTCCTGGAGCCCCAGTTCCAGCAGGGTTTCGGTCGAGGTCTGGTCCAGGGCGACGGCGCGCTGCGGGGGCCGGTCGAAGGAGAACTGCCGCCCGCAACTGTCGAGTGCCGCCGTCCGGGCGGCGGGTCCGCCCTTCGGCGCGCGGTCGCCGGTGGTGGTCGAGCAGCCCGTGGTGGCGAGGGCCAGGGCGAGTGCGAGGGGGATGCCGAGTCGGGCGCGTTGGCGCATGGGTCCTCCGGTCTGGGAAGAGCGTGGGTGTGGTCGTGCACCGGGCAGGAGTGCCGCGTTCGAAGGGTACTGTAATGGTTATCGTTTTCATTAACACCCCCGGGTCGAGGTCCGTCGAACCGCGACCCGCGACCTGCCGACGAATGAGGAGCACCCCACCGTGGCGACCACACCCGTGCCCGCGACGCCCAAGACCGGCCCGCCGCCCGCGCGTTCCGTCCTGCGCGACACCGCCTTCCTGCGCCTGTGGGCGGGCACCACCGCCTCCGGACTCGCGACCTGGGCGCTGCCCTTCGTCCTGGGCCTCGCCGTCCTGCACCGGGAACTCGGCGCGGCCGGCCTCGGCCTGGTCCTCGCGGCACGCACCGCCGGCTTCCTCGTCGCCGTCGCCGTCGGCGGGGTGCTGGCCGACCGTCACTCGCGCCGGGCCGTCGTGCTCTGGTCCGCCCTCGCAGCCGCGTCCGCCGCCCCGCTCCTCGCCCTCGGCCTCGGTCGGTCGCTGCTGGTGATGACCCTGGCCGCCGCCCTCGCGGGCGCGGGCCAGGGGGCCTGCCGACCCGCCTTCCAAGCGCTCACCGCCGAGGTCGTCGCCGCCGACCGCAGGCAGCAGGCCAATGCCGCCATGACCATGGCGGTACGGACCTCCACGCTCGCGGGCCCCACCCTGACGGCGCTGCTGGCGGCGTTCGTCGACGTGGGGACGCTGCTGTTGGGGATCGGCCTGCTCTGGCTGGTCGCCGCCCTCCTGCCGGGCCGCGGCGCCCCGGCCGTCGGACCGGCGGCCGCCGCCCCGCGCGCATCCCTGCGCGCCGAGTTCGTCGACGGCATACGCGAGGCCCGCCGCCACCCCTGGTTCCTCGCCGGACTCGGCGCCCTGACCACCGTCATCGCACTGGGCTACTCCGCCACCAGCGTCGCCCTGCCCCTCATCAGCCGCGACCGCTACGGCGCCGGGTGGGTCATGGCCGCGGCCATGACCGCCTACACCGTGGGCGCGCTCGGCGGGGCCCTGGTCACCGCCCGCCGGCGGCCCCGCTCCCAGGGCTGGAGCGCCTTCGCCGGCCTGGCCGTCTACGGCTTCGCGCCGCTGAGCCTGATGCTGCCGGTCCATCCGGCCGTGGTGATCGCGGCGTACGTCGTGGCCGGAATCGGGATCGAGCTGTTCAACGTGCCCTGGTTCACCGCCACCCAGCGCGAGGTCGCCCCGGACAAGCTCGCCCGCGTCTCCTCGCTGGACTTCCTCCTGTCCTACGGCTTCGCCCCGGTGGGCCTGGCCCTCATCGCCCCGGCCATCGACACCTTCGGCGTCACCCCGGTCCTCGCCGCGTGCGCCGCGGCCTGCTTCCTCGCCCCCGCCGCGGCCGCCCTCGTACCCACCGCCCGGCACTTCGGGCGGACCGCGGGGCCGGGCGAGCGCTGAGCTCAGCGCGGCGGGCGCACGAGGGCGAAGACCGCGCCCTCCGGGTCCGCGACCGTGGCCTGGCGTCCGCGCGGGCCCTCACGGGGCGGGTCGACGACGCGCCCGCCGAGCTCGACGACCCGCGCGGCCGCCACGTCGGTGTCCTCCACCTCGAAGTACGCCATCCAGTGCGGCCCCCGGTCGTGCGGCAGCGAGCGGCCGATGCCGTGCACGGCCGCCACCGGGCGCCCCTCCAGGTGCAGGGTCAGGTAGTCGAAGTCGTCGGAGGCCGTGCCGTGGGTCTGGGCCTCGTGGCCGAAGACGTGCTCGTAGAACTTCCCGACCGTCGAGGTGTCCTGGGTGACCAGCTCGTTCCACACGGGGGTGCCCGGCCCGCGGTACGGCCGGGTGCCCATGCGGCTCTGCGCCTGCCACAGCCCGAAGATGGCGCCCAGCGGATCGGAGCAGATCGCCACCCGCCCCGCGATACCGGCGTCCAGCGGCCCCACCGCCACCGTGCCGCCGCAGGCCCGGACCGACTCGGCGGTCGCGTCCGCGTCGTCCGTGGCGAGGTACGTCGTCCAGGCCACCGGAAGATGTCGGTCCGGCGGCATCTCGCCGATCCCGGCCACCTCGTGGCCGTTCAGTACCGCGCGGACGTACGGGCCGAGCTGCTCGGGTCCCGGTTCGTACTCCCAGCCGAACAGGTCGGCGTAGAAGTCCTCGGTGGTCCCGAGCCCGTGCACCATGAGGCTCACCCAGCACGGGGTACCGGGCGTGCGCCGGGTTGGTTCCGCTGCCTCGGTCATGTCAGCCGTCTCCTCCGTCGTGGCGCTTACCGGTGCTGATGCTTCCACTCCCGGCGACTCGGCGCGCCCCGACCGGGCCGCATAAATGCGGCCCGGCACGGAGTTGACCGGATCGGTTCGGCCCACCGATGACGGGCTTGTTACGCCAGTGCCGGGCGGGGAGGAAGATGGCCGACATGACTGCAAAATCTGCGATCCTCGCCGCCGCCGAACTGAGGAACGAGCTGGCCGGCCCCCGCCCGCCGGTGCTGCTGGACGTCCGCTGGCAGCTCGGCGGCCCCGACCAGCGGCCCGCCTACGAGGCAGGACACCTGCCCGGGGCCGTGTACGTCGACCTCGACCGCGAACTGGCAGGTCCGCCCGGGGCGGGCGGCCGCCACCCGCTGCCGGACCCCGAGGCCTTCGGGGAGGCCATGCGGCGGGCGGGCGTTTCGGCGGACGGGCCCGTCGTTGTGTACGACGGCGGGCTGGGTTGGGCGGCGGCCCGGGCGTGGTGGTTGCTGCGGTGGACGGGTCACCCGAACGTGCGGGTCCTGGACGGCGGCTTGGCCGCCTGGACGGCCTCCGGGGGCACGGTGACGGCCGACCGGGTGACTCCTACGGAGGGCGATTTCAAGCCAACCCCGGGTGCGGTCGGGCTGCTGGACGCGGACGCGGCGGCCTTGCGCGCGCGTGCCGGGGTCCTCCTGGACGCCCGCGCGGGGGAGCGCTACCGGGGCGAAGTCGAACCGATCGACCCGGTCGGCGGTCACATCCCGGGCGCGCTGTCGGCCCCGACCACGGAGAACGTGGGTCCGGACGGGCGTTTCCTGTCGGCGGACGCCCTGCGCGCCCGGTTCGAGGAGCTCGGCGCGTCCGAGGGGGCGGCGGTGGGCGTGTACTGCGGCTCGGGGGTCTCCGGAGCGCACGAGGTACTGGCCCTGGCGGTGGCGGGCATCGAGTCGGACCTCTACGCGGGCAGTTGGTCCGAGTGGTCCGGCGACCCGGCCCGCCCGGTGGCCACGGGGCCGGACCCCCAGTAGGCAGACGGCGAAGCCGCCGCCGGGTCCTGCCCGGCGGCGGTGCTCCTCCTGCTCCTGCGCGCTACTCCTGCTTCTTGCGGCGGGTGCCGAAGACGATCTCGTCCCAGCTCGGTACCGCCGCACGGCGCCCGGGGCGGACCCCGTCGGCCTCGGCCTGGCGGTCGGTGGTGCCCGTCAGGCGGTCCCGGTGGCCCGCCACCGTGCGCGGCATCAGCACATCGGCGTACGCGGCGCCCGCGCCCGCCGAGGCGGCGGGGGCCGGCGGCTCCTCCGCTTCCGGTTCGGTGTCGTCCGGGGTTTCGGTGCGGTCCGGGACCACCATGTCGCCGCGGAAGCTCGGGACCGCCTCCAGCAGGCTGGTGAGGGTGTCCCGTTCCTCTTCGGGTTCCGGCGTGGGCGCGGGCCTGCTCTCGACGCGCTCCAGCTGCCGGTCCAGGGCGCGGTCCAGCGGCCGGTCGCGCGGCAGCCGCGCGATCCTCGGAACGAAGGGGAAGCTCGGCTCCGGCGCCGCCGGCAGGTCCTCCGACTCGCCGATCAGGGAACGGGCCTCGTCGTCCACGGCTACGACCAGCCGGCGCGGCGGGTCGTAGGTCCAGCTCGCCGAGTGCGGCTCGCCCGCGACCAGGTAGACGAGCAGGACCTCCCAGGTGCCGTCGTCGCGGCGCCAGGAGTCCCACTGGACGGATTCCTTTTCGGCTCCGCGCAGGGTCAGTCGCTCCTGCACGGCCTCGCCGAGCTGCGGACCGGTGTTCTCGCCGGGACGGCGCACGGGCGTCTTGCGGGCGCGCTCGGCCATGAACGCGCGCTCGGCGAGCACCGGGCCCTCGAAGCGACGTACGCGGTCGACGGGGATGCCGGCGAGTTGAGCGACCTCCTCCGCGGAGGCACCGGCCCGTATGCGGGCCTGGATGTCGCGGGGGCGGAGGTGGCTCTCCACCTCGATCTCGATCTGGTTCAGGCGTGCGCGATCGTTGCGGACGGCGGCCCGGAGCCTCTCGTCGATCGGAAGCGTGTACTCCGTGCTGTCCGCAGCCTTGAGCACCAGTCGTGTGCCGTCATTGGAGACGGCCACGACACGCAGTTCGGGCATGGGGACCTCCCGGGTGGTGCCTGCCGACGTCACGTGCGTCGCTGCTTCCGCTAGTCGAGTGTGGCCTGCCCGGGTGCAGCCTGCCACAACCTTGCCGAGTTAAACCGGCGTGTCGGGCATGCGCCCTTGATCGCCGTTATGGCACGGTTACCTGTTGGGCACGCACAGTGACCGGATGGTTACTGTGCGCAGCAGGAGCCCGTGCAATACCGCGGCATCACCGGTCTTTGAGTGCCGTGTTCCATTCGTCGGCCCCCTCTCCCGAGTCCGGACATCCGAAAGGAAGGACGGCCCCAGGGCTCGCCACAGTACTCCATTCGGGCCACCTGGGTGGACCGCCGCGCCGCCGAACTTTACCCGGACGGCGGGAGTTGGCCTGCCCTCGATCGAGTCCGACCTGCACCCGTGGTCCGTTTTCGGGTGTCTTGCTTCACACAATCACCAGAAACGGAACTATCTGCTTCGCTCAGTGGTCGGTAACTCCTGGAAGAAGAGAAGCGCGAGGGGCACGAACACCGGGGATGGCGATGGGTCAGAAGGTGACGCGGGACGTCGAGGACGAACCGGAGGAGAAGAAGCTCGACCTGAGTGCGGCCCAGGTCGCCGGTTCCTCGCTCGCCACCGTCGCCGCGGCCCTGCTCGCCTCGAAGATGGGCGTCTACGGGACCATCCTCGGTGCCGGCGTGGTCAGCGTGGTCGCCACCGCGGGCGGGCCCGTCATCCAGCACTTCTTCCGACGTACCGGAGACCAGCTGCGGGGCGGCGCCCGGCCCAGGGCCCGTCAGGTGCCGCCGCCCCGCCGGGAGTCGACGGGCGCCGACGCCCCGGGCCCGGGCGGCCGGGGGTCCGCCACCGGGGAGTTCGGCGAAGCCACCGTGCACGGCACCCGGGTACGGGGCTGGAAGCGCACCGCGGTCGCCTCCGGCGCGGCCTTCGCCATCGCCCTCGGCGGCCTCGGCACCTACGAGGCGTTGGCCGGCACCTCCGTCAGCAGCGACGGCGCAACCCTCTTCTCCGGCGGCACCCGCACGGTGGGCCAGGACCGTCCGGCCCCGCCCCGGGACGAGCCGGGCGGCGAGGAGAAGGGCGGGCGGAGCCCCGGGTACAGGACCTCCCCGAGTCCCTCGTCGTCGCCCGGCGGCCGCAGCCCGAGCTCCGGACCCAGCCCCTCCGGCTCCGGGAACCCCGAGAGCCCCGGGGCCTCCGCGGACCCGACGCCCAGTGCCTCCCCGTCGAAGGAGGCCCCGAGCTCGTCCCCGGCCCCCACCCCGCCGGCCCCGGCGCCCAGCCCGGACGCGTCGGTGCCGACGGTGCGGCAGGGCGCGCCCTGACACCGGACCGGCTCAGTCCCCGAGGACGCGCCGCAGGTAGTCGTTGCCGAAGACCCGGTCCGGGTCGAGGCGGTCGCGCAGTGCGGTGAACTCGCCGAACCGCGGGTAGACCTCCGCGAAGTACCCCGCGTCCCGCGTGTGCACCTTGCCCCAGTGCGGACGCCCGCCGTGCGCGGTGAAGATGCGCTCGGCCGCCGTGAAGTAGGCCTGGTACGGGGTGCCCCTGTACATGTGCACCGCGATGTACGCCGTGTCGCGCCCGGAGGCCGTCGACAGCGTGATGTCGTCCGCCGGAGCCGTCCGCACCTCCACGGGGAAGCTGATCCGCAGCCCGGATCGGTCGACCATCGCCCGCAGTTCCCGCAGCGCCCCGACCACCTGCTCGCGCGGCAGGGCGTACTCCATCTCCACGAAGCGCACCCGGCGCGGACTGGTGAACACCTTGTACGGGATGTCCGTGTACGTGCGGGCCGACAGGGCGCGGCTGGCCACGCGGGCGATGGAGGGGATGGTGGCCGGGACCGCGCGGCCCAGCGAGTTGACGGCCTGGAAGAGGCCGTTGGAGAGCAACTCGTCCTCGACCCAGGCGCTCACCCGTCCGGGTGGGGCGGCGGGGCCCTGGCTCCGGTTGTTCCGCTTGGTGTTGCAGTTGCCGGTGTGCGGGAACCAGTAGAACTCGAAGTGCTCGTTCTCCGCGAAGTGCTCCTCGAACTCCGCCGTCACCCGCTCGAAGCCCATCGGCTCCTCCCGGGCGGTCAGGAAGAAGAGGGGCTCCACGGCGAAGGTGATCGCGGTGACGATGCCGAGCGCGCCGATGCCGATCCGGGCCGCCGCGAAGACCTCGGGATTCTCCTTCTCGGAGCAGGTCAGCAACCGGCCGTCGGCGGTGACCAGTTCCAGGCCGCGGATCTGGGCGGCGATGGAGGCCGAGTCGCGGCCGGTGCCGTGGGTGCCGGTGCTGGTGGCGCCGGAGACCGTCTGCTCCATGATGTCGCCCATGTTGGTGAGCGACAGGCCCTCCCGGGCCAGGGCCCGGTTCAGGTCCTTCAAGGCCGTGCCCGCCGCCACCGTGACGGTGCCCGCGGCCCGGTCGATCGACCGGATCCCGACCAGGGCCTGCGGGCGTACGAGCACCCCGTCGGTCGCGGCGGCCGCGGTGAAGGAGTGGCCGGTGCCGACCGCCTTCACCCGAAGCCCGTCCTCGGCGGCCCGACGGACCGTTTCCTGCAGTTCCCCGACCGAAGCCGGGGTCACCGTGCGGACCGGAGTGGCGGTGACGTTGCCGGCCCAGTTATGCCACGCGGTCCGTTCCGTGCTGCTCTGCCCTGCTGTCGCCGTCCCCATCGATTGCTGGTCCCTCCCCTTGCGCCGGCCTCGTCAGCCGGCGGTATCCCGCGAACGCAACCGCCGCCGCGGACACCCCCGCCGATACGGAGACGACGTACCCGGTCTGCGCACCCGCTGCGTCGACGACCCAGCCGGTCACGGAGGACCCGAGCGCGATTCCGACCGCGAGGCCGGTGCTGATCCAGGTCATGCCCTCGGTCAGCTTCGCGTGTGGCACGTGCGCCTCGATCAGGGCCATCGTGGTGATCATCGTGGGAGCGATGGCGAGGCCCGAGACGAAGAGCGCCACGGCCAGAAACGGAAGGTTCCCGGCCAGTAGGAGGGGGATCATACTCACGGCCATCGCACTGATGCCCAGTACCCAGCGAGGTTCGGCCTTGCCTTTGAAGTGCAACAGGCCGAAGACGATGCCGGCCAGGCAGGATCCGAACGCCCAGACCGCCAGGAACACCCCGCCGAGGGGCTTGTTGCCGTGCTCCTCGGCGAAGGCCAGGGTGGCCACGTCCACGGAGCCGAAGATCGCGCCGGTCGCGACGAAGGTCGCCACCAGGACCTGGAGACCGGGGGAGCGCAGCGCCGAGGACCGGTCCGTGTGCTCCTCGTGCGGATGCGGCTTCGGCTCGGTGGCGGTCAGCGCCGTCAGCCACCACACGCCCGTCAGCAGGCAGACGAGGGCGACCACCGGGCCGGCCTCGGGGAACCAGCCGGCCGAGAGCGTCGCGGCCAGCGGCGGGCCCACGATGAAGCAGAGCTCGTCGACGATGGACTCGAACGAGTAGGCCGTGTGCAGCTGGGGGGTGTCGCGGAAGAGCGCCGTCCAGCGGGCCCGGACCATCGACCCGACGCTGGGCACGCAGCCGGCGACGACGGCGAAGGCGAAGAGCGTCCAGCTCGGCCAGCCGTTCGCCGCAGCGACCAGCAGGCCGGTCACCGCGGCGGCCGCGATCAGGGTGGCGGGGCGCAACACCCGCCGCTGCCCGTGCTGGTCGACCAGCCGGGACACCTGGGGGCCCACGGCCGCGGCGGACAGGGCGATGGTGGCGGTGATGCCGCCCGCGAGGGCGTAGCTGCCGCCCAGCTCGGTGATCATCGTGAGGACACCGATGCCCACCATGGACAGCGGCATCCGTCCCAGAAGGCCGGCGGCTGTGAACCCCTTGGTGCCGGGGGTCGCGAATATCGCGCGGTAGGGACTGGGCAAGGTGGTGCCCTCCGTAAGGGACGTGGTTGGCTCACACAGGTTACGTCTGCCGACAAGGCGCCCGCACGGGGAAAATACCGACAGGAAGTTAGGGTGACCTTACCTGTCGTCCGAGGTGTGGGACGGGCCGGGTCCGTTGCCCGGGCGCCGACGCCGGGGTGGCAGGATTCGAGGCATGTCAGACCAGCTCCGTGCCCCCGACGGCGGTTCAGCCGCCCCTTACGACGCCCTCCTGCTGCTGTCCTTCGGCGGCCCCGAGGGACCCGACGACGTCGTGCCCTTCCTGGAGAACGTCACGCGCGGGCGGGGCATCCCGCGCGAGCGGCTCAAGGAGGTCGGGCAGCACTACTTCGGATTCGGCGGGGTCAGCCCGATCAACGGGCAGAACCGCGAGCTGCTGGACGCACTGCGGGGGGACTTCGCCGGGCACGGCCTGGACCTGCCGGTCTACTGGGGCAACCGCAACTGGGCCCCGTACCTGACCGACGTGCTGCGGGAGATGGCCGCCGACGGGCGCCGCCGCATCGCGGTGCTCGCGACCAGCGCGTACGCCTCGTACTCGGGCTGCCGCCAGTACCGCGAGAACCTCGCCGACGCCCTGGCCGCGCTCGCCGAGGAGGGCGTGGAGCTGCCGCGGGTCGACAAGCTGCGCCACTACTTCAACCACCCCGGCTTCGTGGAGCCCATGATCGACGGGGTGGTGGCCTCGCTCGCCGCCCTGCCCGAAGAGGTGCGCTCCGGCGCCCACCTCGCCTTCACCACCCACTCGATCCCGACCGCCGCCGCGGACACCTCCGGTCCGGTCGAGGACCACACCGGGGACGGCGAGGGCGGGGCGTACGTCAAGCAGCACCTCGACGTCGCACGGGTGATCGCGGACGAGGTCGCCGCCCGGACCGGGGTCGCGCACTCCTGGGAGCTCGTCTACCAGTCCCGCAGCGGCGCCCCGCACGTCCCGTGGCTGGAGCCGGACATCTGCGACCACCTGGAGGCCCTGCACGCCGCGGGGGCGCCCGCCGTCGTCATGGTGCCCATCGGCTTCGTCTCCGACCACATGGAAGTCCTCTACGACCTGGACACCGAGGCCACCGCGAAGGCGGCCGAGCTGGGCCTGCCCGTGCAGCGGTCCGCGACCGTCGGCGCCGATCCGCGCTTCGCCGGGGCCGTCCGGGAGCTGGTGCTGGAGCGGGCCGCCAAGGAACGCGGGGAGCCGGCCGCGGAGTGCTGGGTCGGCACGCTGGGCCAGAGTCATGACCTGTGCGCGGTGGGCTGCTGCCCGGCGCGGGGCCCCCGGCCGGCGGCCGCGGGCGTGGACAGTCCGTACGCGTAGGGAGTGGGACCGTGATCTCTGACGAGCTGAAGGCCGAACTGCTGGAAGTGGGCCTGGAGGCCGCCCGGCGGGCCGGGGCCCTGCTGCGCGACGGCCGCCCGGCCGATCTGGCGGTGGCGGCGACGAAGAGCAGCCCGATCGACGTGGTGACCGAGATGGACATCGCGGCGGAGAAGCTGATCACCGGGATCCTCGCCGAGCGGCGGCCCGAGGACGGGCTGCTGGGCGAGGAGGGCGCGGACGCCCCGGGGACGAGCGGGGTGCGCTGGATCGTCGACCCGCTGGACGGCACCGTGAACTACCTCTACGGGCTCCCGAGCTGGGGCGTGTCCATCGCGGCCGAGTACGGCGGCGAGAGCGTGGTGGGCGTCGTGGCGGCCCCGATGCGCGGGGAGACCTACCACGCGGTGCTCGGCGGCGGGGCGTGGCTGGGTACGACGCGCCTCGCCTGCCGGTCGGCGGCGCCGCTGGACCAGGCACTGCTCGGGACCGGCTTCGCTTACGTCCAGACCAGGCGGGCCCACCAGGCCGAGGTCGCGGCGCGGATCATCCCGCTGGTCCGGGACGTCCGGCGGGGCGGGTCGGCGGCGCTGGACCTGTGCGACGTGGCCGCCGGGCGGCTGGACGGGTACTACGAGCGGGGACTGAACCCGTGGGACCTGGCCGCCGGTGACCTGATCGCCCGGGAGGCCGGGGCCGTGACCGGGGGCCGTCCGGGCGAGCCGGCCTCGGGCGAGCTGACCCTGGCCGCCACCCCGGCCGTGTTCGCCTCGGTGCAACCGCTGCTGGAGGAGTACGGAGCCTGGCACGACTGACGCACGTACGACCGGGGCACGTACGACCGGGGCACGTACGACGGAAAGCACGTGGACCCCGGACGCCGCTCGGGCGTCCGGGGTCCACGTCGTGCAGGGTCGTGCAGGGTCGTGCGGTGGTCGTGCGGGAACGCGGGCCGGCCGATCGGGGGATCAGCAGGCGGGCACGGCGGCCGAGACCGGGACACCGTGTTCGGCGGCGAGGCGCTGGAGATCCTCGAGCTCCGCCAGTTCCACTTCCGCGAGGAAGTCGTCGCCCGTCTCGCGGGCGTGCCTGAGGTCCGACTGCGTGGTCCTGATGCGCTGCAGGAGACCCGCGGTGAATGCGTCCATGATGGGTTCGCCCCCTCTTCGTGGGTCGGCGGCGGAACGTGGCTTTCCGCCGTCAGGGAGTGGATGGGGTGTGATCTCGTCCTCCCCTGCACCCCGGGCCCAGAAACCTCACAAGGCCAGGGAATCCTCACTTCCGCCCCGTCAGCCCCTCCACGAGCCGCCTTACAGCCGGTTTATGGCCGAAACGGGCAGGATGGGCGACGCAATACACGTGTGCCCTTCTGGGCTCGGAGGAAGGAAACGACGTGCGCGTACTCGTCGTCGAGGACGAGCAGCTGCTCGCCGATGCGGTGGCCACCGGACTACGCCGGGAGGCCATGGCCGTGGACGTCGTGTACGACGGCGCCGCCGCCCTGGAGCGGGTCGGCGTGAACGACTACGACGTGGTCGTGCTCGACCGGGACCTCCCGCTCGTCCACGGTGACGACGTGTGCCGGAAGATCGTCGAGCTCGGCATGCCCACCCGCGTGCTGATGCTGACCGCCTCCGGCGACGTCAGTGACCGGGTGGAGGGGCTGGAGCTCGGTGCGGACGACTACCTGCCCAAGCCCTTCGCCTTCACCGAGCTGACCGCCCGCGTACGGGCACTCGGGCGGCGCACCACGGTCGCTCTGCCGCCCGTACTGGAGCGGGCCGGGATCAAGCTGGACCCGAACCGGAGGGAGGTATTCCGCGAGGGCAAGGAGGTCCAGCTGGCGCCGAAGGAGTTCGCGGTGCTGGAGGTGCTCATGCGCAGCGAGGGGACCGTCGTCTCCGCCGAGCAGCTGCTGGAGAAGGCCTGGGACGAGAACACCGACCCCTTCACCAACGTCGTACGGGTGACCGTGATGACCCTGCGCCGCAAGCTGGGCGAGCCGCCCGTCATCGTGACCGTGCCCGGCTCCGGATACCGGATCTGATGCGCATGGCAACCACCCCGGCGCCACCGGCGGCGCCACCGAAACCGACATGGGACCCCGGCCAGCCCGAGGGTCCCTTCCCGTGGCTGCGGCCGACCATCCGCATACGGCTCACGCTGCTGTACGGCGGGATGTTCCTGATCGCCGGCATCCTGTTGCTGTCGATCATCTACCTGCTGGCGGCGCAGGCACTGCGGCAGGGCAACGCGATCCCGTTCACGATCGTCCGCGGTCAGAACATCGAGGTCACCAGCACCACCTGCTCCGGTGTGAGCGGCACCAACCAGCCGTTCGAGCAGTTCACCGCGGCGATCAACCAGTGCGTCCTCGAACAGCGCCGGCACGCCCTGGACGACCTGCTGAGCCGGTCGCTGATGGCGCTCCTCGGGTTGAGCATCATCGCCTTCGCCTTCGGCTACGCGATGGCCGGCCGGGTGCTCTCGCCGCTCGGCAAGATCACCCGGACCGCCCGCCGGGTCGTGGGCTCCGACCTGACCCGGCGGATCGAGCTGGACGGGCCGGACGACGAGCTCAAGGAGCTCGCCGACACCTTCGACGACATGCTCGACCGGCTGGAGCGGGCCTTCACGGCCCAGCAGCGGTTCGTCGCGAACGCCTCGCACGAGCTGCGGACCCCGCTCGCGATCAACCGGACCCTGCTGGAGGTGCACCTCTCCGATCCGGGGGCGCCGATCGAGCTCCAGCAGCTCGGCAAGACCCTGCTCGCGACCAACGAGCGCAGCGAGCAGCTGGTCGAGGGCCTGCTGCTGCTGGCCCGCAGCGAGAACCAGATCGTCGAGCGCAAACCCGTGGACCTGGCGGAGGTCGCTTCGCGCGCCGTCGACCAGGTGCGCGGCGAGGCCGAGGCGAAGGGCGTGGAGATCCGCGGCGAGCGCGCGCCGGCCGTCGTACAGGGCAACGGGGTGCTGCTGGAGCGGATCGCCCTCAACCTGGTGCAGAACGCCGTCCGGTACAACGTGCCGGAGGGCGGCTGGGTGGAGGTGGTCACCGAGGCCCAGCACGATCAGGCGGTCCTGTTGGTATCGAACACGGGTCCCGTTGTTCCCGCGTACGAGGTGGACAACCTCTTCGAGCCCTTCAGGCGGCTGCGTACGGAGCGCACGGGCAGCGACAAGGGTGTCGGGCTGGGTCTGTCGATCGCGCGCTCCGTGGCGCGCGCACACGGCGGCAGGATCCAGGCGATGCCGCGGGAAGGCGGTGGCCTCGTGATGCGTGTCACTCTTCCCTTGTGAGAACGCGAGCCCGTGTTCGCTTTTGGCTGAATACCTGTCCTGTGAAAACAATCGGTCCTGTGTGATCGATCACAGTGGCCGGTGTCTGCCCATGTGCGTTCAGTGACCCCGTCGCGGCCGGAACGCCCGGGAAGTCCGGGTTTCCGGCCCCTCGGATGGCGGGAAATACACGGGGTGGCGTTTGTGCATGACGGCCCTCGGACCGTGTACGGTCCCGCTCGTCATCCCAGCCAATCGTCCTTCGGGCGGGGGGCTGGGTGTCGATTGAGTAACAGACCTTGATGTGAGGCAAAATCTCCGCCTCAGGTCGGGCACAAGTCCGGCCTCTCGTGCGTTACGTGCGCTGAGACACCGCTAACACCCAGAGGGGGAGAGCGAACAATGGCAACGGACTACGACACCCCGCGCAAGACCGACGATGACGTCGACAACGACAGCATCGAAGAGCTGAAGGCCCGGCGCAACGAGAAGTCGACCTCGTCCGCAGACATGGACGAATTCGACTCTGTCGAGAGCATGGAGCTTCCCGGTGCGGACCTCTCCAATGAGGAGCTGGCCGTCCGGGTCCTGCCCAAGCAGGCCGATGAGTTCACCTGCATGAGCTGCTTCCTGGTGCACCACCGCAGCCAGCTGGCACGTGAGAAGAACGGCCAGCCGATCTGTCGCGACTGCGACTGATAGGCGTCGGCCATGGCTGGCTCCACACCCTTTCGGAAGCGCCGCTTCCGGAAATCTGGTGATCCGGCGGAGACGCAGGTGGCACCCATGGATCCGGAAACGGCTCCTGGGGCTTCCGGCGGCTCCGCCAGTGCGGCGATCGCCGTGCCGTGCGACACCGCCCCGGCGGTGCCGTCGCAAGCCGATCCCGACGAGGGGTCCCGGCACGGCTCCGGGGCTCGTCGGATGCAAGCCGTCAGGAACGGCGTGCGCAAGGGCGGCGAGGGCATCAAGGACGCCACCCAGTACGTCACCGACAGGATCATCGAGAACGCCCCGCGCGTTCCGGTTCGGGACCTCGCGACGCTGCGCGCGCAGTTCCCGGGCCTCGGCCCCGAGCAGCTCGCCGAAAAGCTGGTCTCGGGCGCCTGCGCCGCCACCTCGACCGTGGGCGCGGGAATCGGCGCCGCGGCCATGCTGCCCGTGCCGCCCGCGATGCCGGCGGAACTCGCGGCCGAGATCACCGCGGTCGCGGCCATCGAGTTCAAGCTCATCGCCGAACTCCACGAGGTCTACGGCCAGCGACCGCACGGCGGCCGGGGGGAGCGCAGCCTCGCCTACCTGACCGCCTGGACGGAGGAGCGCGGGGTCGACCTGACCAAGCCGACCACGCTGAACGCGGCGCTCGGCGGGCAGATGAAGCGCGAACTGCGCCAGCAGATCATGAAGCGGATGTTCCGCAGCCTGCCGAACCTCATGCCGTTCATGGTGGGCGCCGCCGTCGGTGCGGTCATGAACCGCCGGGACACCCGCAAGCTCGCCGAGAAGGTCCGTGGTGACCTGCGGAGGCGGGCCGTGGGCTGGGAGACCCTGAGCTCCCTGCCGCCCCTGGAGCGGCCCGTACAACCCCTTCCCGAGGCCACCAGGATCGCGCTGGAGGCCGCGGATCCCTCCGCGCACGGCTGAGGTCCTCCGCCGGGGCGGTCCGCCCCGGTCGGGCCACCGGCCCCACGGGCCGGTCAGGCCGCCTGGGTCCGGGCGGCGAGCAGGGCCGCCACCAGGGCCTGCGGCTCGCGGGTGGAGACGTACAAGTACGGGGTCGGGTCGGTCGGGTCGGTGACCTCGATGCGGACCGCGGTCGGCACGTAGCTGCGCATCAACATGAAGGCGCGGGTGTCCGCCTTGTACGTGCGCCAGGCGCGCGACTCCTCGGCGTCCAGGACCTCGGGCTCGCCCAGGGCCGTCACCGGGATCCGCGCGTCACCGGCCGCCAGCGCACCGCCCACCACGCGCACGCGCGCGGAGCCGTACGAGCTCACCGCCAACCCGGCCAGCGCGGTGCCCCCGACCAGACCGGCCAGCAGCGGCAACGTGCCCAGCGGCAGCAGCATCAGCGCGCACGCGAGGCCGAGCAGTACGGCGATGCCCCACCAGGAGCGGGGGGCGGTCAGACGTTCGTCGTGGTGCGCGGTGGAGGGCTGCATGTGGTCAAGCCTGCCACGAGGCGACCGGTGGGTAGCCGCGCGGGTAAGGTCTGCGGCTGTGAGTGGACGAAACACAGGGCTGACGCCCCCGGCCGATGCCGCCGCGCCGGTCAGGCACCCCGACGCGCCCGCACCCGGCGAGCTCCTCGGTGCGCACTACGAGCACTGTTTCGGCTGCGGCGAGGGCCAACCCCACGGACTCCACCTGGAGGCCCGTGCGGGCGAGGGCGTGCGCGTCACCGCCGAGTTCACCGTCAAGCCCGCACACCAGGGCGCACCCGGTCTCGCCCACGGCGGGGTGCTCGCCACCGCGCTCGACGAGACGCTGGGTTCCCTGAACTGGCTGCTGCGCGTCATCGCGGTGACGGGGCGGCTGGAGACCGACTTCGTGCGGCCCGTGCCGGTGGACACCGTGCTGTACCTGGAGGCCGAGGTCACCGCCGTCGCCGGGCGGAAGATCTACTGCACGGCCGTCGGTCGGATAGGCGGACCGCAGGGCCCGGTCGCCGTTCGTGCCGACGCCCTCTTCATCGAGGTGAAGGTGGACCACTTCATCGACAACGGACGGCCCGAGGAGATCCAGGCGGCGATGGCCGACCCGGACCAGGTCAGGCGCGCACGCGCCTTTGAGGTGAACCCCTGATGTCCCAGAGCAACCACGATTCCCACCGGCCGGTCGACGTACTGATCCGTCGCATCGACCCGGAGGTGCCGATTCCGGCATACGGGCACCCCGGCGACGCCGGCTGCGACCTCGTCACCACCGAAGCCGCCGAGCTGGAGCCCGGCGAGCGCGCCGTCCTGCCCACCGGTGTCTCGATCGCCCTGCCCGACGGGTACGCGGCGTTCGTGCACCCGCGGTCCGGCCTGGCCGCACGCTGCGGGCTCGCGCTCGTGAATGCCCCGGGGACGGTGGATGCCGGGTACCGTGGGGAGATCAAGGTGATCGTGGTCAATCTCGACCCTCGCGAGAGCGTCCGGTTCGAGCGTTTCGACCGCATCGCCCAGCTGGTTGTCCAGCGGGTCGAGAAGGTGCGCTTCCACGAGGTGGCGGAACTTCCCGGCTCGGCCCGGGCCGAGGGGGGCTTCGGCTCCACCGGCGGGCATGCGGCCGTGGCCGGATCCGGGGCTGGTCAGCAGGGTGGGAATGGCTACGCTTCGGTCGTAACCGACCGGGAAGGACAGTGACGTGTTCGGACGTCGCAAGAAGAACGACTCCGCCCATGACGGCGGCGCGGCCGAGCAGGTCGTAGACGGCGTCGCCGAGCAGGACGACACGGGCGAGGAGAGTGCTGCCCCGCGCCGGGTGAACCTGCCGCCGGCCCCGCGGCCCGACGGCCCCTGGGACGTCTCCGAGGTGCTCGGGAACCCGGCCGACGGTCGGGTCGACCTGGGCGGCATCCTCGTACCCGGCGTCGAGGGCATGGAGCTGCGCGTCGAGGTCGCCGGTGACGCGATCGTGGCCGCGACCGTGGTCCTGGGCGACAGTGCCGTGCAGCTGCAGGCCTTCGCCGCGCCCAAGAAGGAGGGCATCTGGGGCGAGGTCCGCGAGGAGATCGCCGCGGGCATCACCCAGCAGGGCGGGATCATCGACGAGGCCCAGGGCTCGCTGGGCTGGGAGCTGCGCGCCCAGGTGCCCGTACCGCTCCCGGACGGGCAGACCGGCGCCCAGCTGGTCCGCTTCGTCGGCGTCGACGGTCCGCGCTGGTTCCTGCGCGGCGTCATCTCCGGCCAGGGCGCGGTGCGCCCCGAGTCGGCGGGTGTGCTGGAGCAGATCTTCCGGGACACCGTCGTCGTCCGCGGTGACGGCCCGATGGCCCCGCGCGACCCGATCGTCCTGAAGCTGCCGAACGACGCCCAGATGGTGCCGGACGGCGTGCAGACGGACGACCAGGAAGGCTCCCGCTTCGGCGGCGGCATGGGGCAGCTCGAACGCGGCCCGGAGATCACCGAGGTCCGCTGACCTCGGACGACCTCGGACGGCCCCCGCGCACAGGGGGGCTCGTCGTGCATTTTCGGCCGGTGGGCCCCACTCCTTCGGGGGTGGGGCCCACCGGCTTGTCCGTGCGGCCTCGGGGGCGTCCTGCACCCTGCGTCAGGGATCCGTCAGGGATCGGCGCCGGGGCACGGATCGGTGCGTGCGCGGTGTGGACGTCCCGGAGAATGGGGCGCATGGGACGCGGCAAGCTCAGGATCTACCTCGGCGCGGCACCCGGTGTGGGCAAGACCTACGCGATGCTCTCCGAGGGCCATCGCCGGGTGGAGCGGGGCGCGGACTGCGTCGTCGGCTTCGTCGAGCACCACGGCCGGCCGCGGACGGAGGTCATGCTCCACGGCCTCGAACAGGTCGAGCGCAAGCCCCTGTCCTACCGGGGCGCCGCCTTCACCGAGATGGACGTGGACGCCCTCCTCGCCCGCAGGCCCGCCATAGCGCTGGTGGACGAGCTCGCGCACACCAACGTGCCCGGCTCGCGCAACGCCAAGCGCTGGCAGGACGTGGAAGAGCTGCTGCGGGCCGGCATCGACGTCGTGTCCACCGTGAACATCCAGCACCTGGAGTCGCTCGGGGACGTGGTCGAGTCGATCACCGGGGTGCGGCAGCGGGAGACCGTGCCGGACGAGGTGGTCCGCCGGGCCGACCAGGTCGAGCTGGTCGACATGTCCCCGCAGGCACTGCGCCGGCGCATGGCCCACGGGAACATATACAAGCCCGAGAAGGTCGACGCGGCCCTGTCGAACTACTTCCGGCCCGGCAACCTCACCGCGCTGCGCGAACTGGCGCTGCTGTGGGTGGCCGACCGCGCGGACGAGTACCTCCAGCAGTACCGGGGCGAGCACGACATCCGCTCGACCTGGCAGGCGCGGGAGCGGATCGTCGTCGGGCTCACCGGCGGGCCGGAGGGGCGCACGCTCATCCGGCGCGCTTCGCGGATGGCCGCCAAGGGCTCGGGCAGCGAGATCCTGGCCGTCTACATCGCCCGCAGCGACGGGTTGACCGCCGCCTCGCCGAAGGAGCTCGCGGTCCAGCGGACCCTGGTCGAAGACCTGGGCGGAACGTTTCACCATGTGATCGGCGACAACGTCCCCGACGCCCTGCTCGCCTTCGCGCGCGGGGTCAACGCCACCCAGATCGTGCTCGGCTCCAGCCGCCGCCGCTCGTGGCAGTACGTCTTCGGCCCCGGCGTCGGCGCGACCGTCGCCCGCGATTCCGGGCCCGACCTCGACGTGCACATCGTCACGCACGAACACGTGGCCAAGGGGCGCGGCCTGCCCGTGGTCCCCTCGGCGGCCCGGCTCGGGCGGCCCCGGATCATCGCCGGCTGGGTGGTGGGGACGGTCCTGCCCGTACTGCTGTGCCTGCTGCTCACGCACGTCGACGCGGACCTCGGCCTCGCCAACGACATGCTGCTCTTCCTGGCACTGACGGTGGCGGCCGCGTTGCTCGGCGGGCTCTGGCCGGCCCTGGCCTCCGCCGCCCTCGGCTCGCTGCTGCTGAACTACTTCTTCGCGCCGCCCCTGCACCGCCTCACGATCTCCGACCCCAAGAACATCGTCGCCATCGCCGTCTTCTTCGGGGTCGCCGTCTCGGTGGCCTCGGTCGTGGACCTGGCCGCCCGCCGCACCCACCAGGCGGCCCGGCTGCGCGCCGAGTCCGAGATCCTCTCCTTCCTCGCCGGCAGCGTGCTGCGCGGCGAGACCACCCTGGACGCGCTGCTGGAGCGGGTGCGCGAGACCTTCGCCATGGAGTCCGTGGCCCTGCTGGAACGGGCGAACGACCTGGAGCCCTGGAAACCGGCCGGCAGCGTCGGCCCCGACCCCGTCGCCCGGCCCGAGGATGCCGACGTGGACATGCCCATCGGGGACCACATGGCACTGGCCCTGTCCGGCCGGGTGCTGCCCGCCGACGACCGCCGGGTGCTCGGCGCCTTCGCGGCGCAGGCGGCCGTGGTCCTGGACCGCCAGCGGCTGGTCGGCGAGGCCGAGGAGGCCCGCCGGATGGCCGAGGGCAACCGGATCCGCACCGCGCTGCTGGCCGCCGTCAGCCATGACCTCCGCACGCCGCTGGCCTCCATCAAGGCCTCCGTGACCTCCCTGCGCTCCGCCGACGTGGAGTGGAGCGAGGAGGACCGGGCCGAGCTCCTCGAAGGCATCGAGGACGGCGCCGACCGCCTCGACCACCTGGTCGGCAACCTGCTCGACATGTCCCGGCTGCAGACCGGCACCGTCACCCCGCTGATCCGCGAGATCGACCTCGATGAGGTGGTCCCGATGGCGCTGGGCGGCGTACCGGAGGACAGCGTGCTGCTGGACGTGCCCGAGGCGCTGCCGATGGTGGCGGTGGACCCGGGGCTGCTGGAGCGGACCGTGGCCAACGTCGTGGAGAACGCCGTCAAGTACAGCCCGGCGGGGGAGCCCGTCCTGGTCGCGGCCAGCTGCCTGGGCGACCGGGTCGAGGTCCGCGTCGTCGACCGCGGGCGGGGCGTGCCGGACGAGGCCAAGGACCGGATCTTCGCCCCCTTCCAGCGGTACGGGGACGCCCCGCGCGGGGCCGGCGTGGGCCTCGGGCTCGCCGTCGCCCGCGGGTTCGCCGAGGCCATGGACGGGACCCTGACGGCCGAGGACACCCCCGGGGGCGGGCTGACGATGGTGCTCACATTGCGCGCGGTGGGCGGCGGCGGGACGCCGGAGCGTGCCACGGTGGGTGCGGGCACCTTCGCCGGGGCCGGGGCCGGGGCCGGGGCCGGTGCTGAGGCGGGCGCGGGCTCGACGGCGGAACCGGCGGAACCGGCTGAACCGGCTGAGCCGGCTGAGCCGGTGGAACAGATCGAACTTGATCACGACCGTGATCGGATGACGCGACAGAAGGCAGGACCTCAATGACCCGGGTGCTCGTGGTGGAAGACGAGCCGCAGATCGTCCGAGCGCTTGTGATCAACCTGAAGGCGCGCAGATACGAGGTCGACGCCGCGGCCGACGGCGCGAGCGCACTGGAGCTCGCGGCCGCCCGCCACCCCGACGTGGTCGTGCTCGACCTCGGACTGCCCGACATGGACGGGGTCGAGGTGATCAAGGGCCTGCGCGGCTGGACCCGGGTACCGATCCTGGTCCTCTCCGCGCGGCACAGCTCCGACGAGAAGGTCGAGGCCCTGGACGCGGGCGCCGACGACTACGTCACCAAGCCCTTCGGCATGGACGAGCTGCTGGCGCGGCTGCGCGCCGCCGTCCGCCGGGCCGAGCCGGCCGCGGGCTCCGGCGAGGACGAGGTGATCGTGGAGACGGACGGCTTCACGGTGGACCTGGCCGCCAAGAAGGCCGTGCGCGAGGGCCGCGACGTACGGCTGACGCCCACCGAGTGGCACCTGCTGGAGGTCCTGGTCCGCAACAGCGGCAAGCTGGTCAGCCAGAAGCAGTTGCTCCAGGAGGTCTGGGGGCCCTCGTACGGCACCGAGACGAATTACCTGCGGGTCTACATGGCCCAACTGCGGCGCAAACTGGAGGCGGACCCCTCGCATCCGCGGCACTTCATCACCGAGCCGGGCATGGGCTACCGCTTCGAGCGGTAGGGGGCGCGCCGGTACGCTTCCTTTATGAGTGCTGAACCGCGTCCCGAGAAGTCCGCGAAGCCGGCCAGGCCTGCGGGCCGGTTCCGCCGGATGATTGAGCGGCTGTCCACCTCCCAGGAGGAGCTGCATTCGGCGGAGCTGCAGGAGGACGCAGAAGCCGCGGGGTGCACGCGGATCTGCGACTGCCACGACCGTCAGATAGTCAAGGTGACCGGAACCCTGCGTACGGTCACCCTGCGGCCGCGCGCAGGCGTTCCCGCCCTGGAGGCCGAGCTCTTCGACGGCTCGGCCGCGCTGGACGTGGTCTGGCTCGGGCGTCGCTCGATCGTGGGAATCGAGCCCGGCAGACGCATGATCGCCTCGGGGCGCATCTCCATGACCCACGGCCGTCGGGTGCTCTTCAACCCGAAGTACGAACTCCGCCCGCTCGGACAGGAGCACTGACCGGTGACGTCACTCGACAAACCGACCACCCCGGATTCGACGGGGCCGCGCCATGCCGCCACCCCTTCCGCCGACCAGAAGGCCGTGACCCAGGCGGCGCTCTTCGATGCCTTCGGCGGTATCCGGGGCACCGTGGAGACGATGCTGCCCGGGCTGCTCTTCGTCATGATCTACACGATCAACAAGGACGTGAAGTCGTCGGCCATCGCGGCCGGCGCGGTCGCGGTCCTGCTGGTGATCGTGCGGCTGCTGCGCAGGGACACGGTCAAGCACGCCTTCAGCGGGGTCTTCGGCGTGGGTGTGGGCGTGGCCTTCGCCCTGTTCACGGGCGACGCGAAGGGTTTCTACCTGCCGGGCATGATCTACGGCGTCGGCCTCGGCGTGGCCTTCACGATCTCGGCGCTGGTGGGCTTCCCGCTGCTCGGCGTGATCCTGGGCCCGGTGTTCAAGGAGAACCTCTCCTGGCGCACCCGCAACCCCGGGCGCAAGAAGGCGTACGTCAAGGCCAGCCTGGCCTGGGGCCTGATCTTCCTCGCCAAGTACGCGATCCTCTTCCCGCTGTACTGGTGGGGTGACGCGACGCAGCTGGGCTGGGTACTGATCGCGCTGAAGCTCCCGCCGATGGTGCTGGCCGTGTACTTCACCTGGGTTTTCCTGGCGAAGGCGCCGCCGCCGATCGACGTGATCGCGGAGTGGGAGGCCAAGGAGGCGGCGGAGGCCGCCGCCAAGGGGCCGAAGGCCTGACGGCCCGTAGTCGACGAAGGGGTGGGACCGGCCCGGGAGGCCGGTCCCACCCCTTCGTGCTGCCGCGCTCGCGCGCGCATCTGCGGGGTGCGGGGACGGGCTCGGACGGCCGCCCGCCCACGACGCGCTGCTGGCCGGCCCCTGATCCCGGCGGCCCCGGTCCTGCGGGCACCGGGGCGGGCCCGCAGGACGGACGGCCCGGGCGGCCGCCCGGGCGGCGATCCCGGCGGCCGGTGAGCAGCCGCATCCGCGGGCGGCGGGATCGCGGCAGGACCGAAGGCCTGCGGCACGCAGGGCCGGGCGTGCGGTGTGCCGCGGGCTCCAGCGTGCGCGGGCGCCAGCGTGCGGCGGGCCCCAGGGTGCCGCGGGCGCCAGGGTGCGGTGGGCCTTAGCGTGCGGCGGGCCTTAGCGTGTCGCGGGCCCCAGCGTGCCGTGGACGGCCGCAGGAGCGCCGCCCGGCCGCCCGCCGGGCGGGGCGGCCCCTGGTACAGGTCGAGTCCCAGTGGCCGGAGGCCTTGGCAGGCTGCCTCCCGGCCTCCCGGCCTCTCCGGCCCGGACCGCCGCGGGAGCGAGGGTCCGCGGTTGCAGCGTCGAGGCGCAGGGACTCCGAGGCCGTCCCTTCAGGACCTTGCCTGACCCGCGCCGCCCGGCCCCGAACCTCACCTCCCGGACTCCGTCTGGGGGACCCCAGGTCGTCGGGGCGCCCGGGGCTCTCCCAGCGGTAGCTGGGAGCCGAGGCGCCGGCCCCGGCAGCCGGGAAGCCCGAAGGGGGCGCGCCCCGCAGGGCGCGCCCCCTTCGTCGTCAAGCGTGCCCGCAGGGCTAGCGGCGGGCCTGGAGGAGGTCCTCCAGCTGTTCCTCGCGGGCCTGGGCGGCCACGAAGAGCAGCTCGTCGCCCGGCTCCAGGGTCTCTTCCCCGTGCGGGGTGAGGACCCGGTTGCCCCGGATGATCGTGACCAGCGAGGTGTCCTCGGGCCAGGTGATGTCGCTGATCTGGGTGCCCGCGACCGAGGAGTCGGCCGGCAGGGTCAGCTCGACGAGGTTGGCGTCACCGTGGCTGAAGCGCAGCAGCCGGACCAGGTCGCCGACGCTCACGGCCTCCTCGACCAGGGCCGACATCAGGCGCGGCGTGGAGACGGCGACGTCGACGCCCCAGGACTCGTTGAAGAGCCACTCGTTCTTCGGGTTGTTGACGCGGGCCACCACGCGCGGCACCCCGTACTCGGTCTTGGCGAGCAGTGAGACGACGAGGTTGACCTTGTCGTCACCGGTGGCCGCGATGACCACGTTGCAGCGCTGCAGCGCCGCCTCGTCCAGCGAGGTGATCTCGCAGGCGTCGGCCAGCAGCCATTCGGCCTGCGGCACCCGCTCGACCGAGATGGCGGTCGGGGCCTTGTCGACCAGGAGCACCTCGTGGCCGTTCTCCAGCAGTTCGCCCGCGATGGACCGACCCACCGCGCCCGCACCGGCGATCGCGACCCTCATGCGTGTGCCTCCTCAGGCCCCTCGGCGAACGCCGCCTCGACCTTGTCGATCTCGTCCGTGCGCATCATCACGTGGACGAGGTCGCCCTCTTGCAGGACCGTCGCCGACGTGGGCAGCATCGCTTCGCCCAGGCGGGTGAGGAACGCCACGCGGACGCCCGTCTCGTCCTGGAGCTTGCTGACCTTGTGGCCGATCCAGGCGGCGGAGGTGTGCACCTCGGCGAGCTGCACCCCGCCGCTCGGGTCGCGCCACAGCGGCTCGGCGCCCGAGGGCAGCAGCCGGCGCAGCATCTGGTCGGCGGTCCACCGCACGGTGGCGACGGTGGGGATGCCGAGGCGCTGGTAGACCTCGGCGCGCTTGGGGTCGTAGATGCGGGCCGCGACGTTCTCGACGCCGAACATCTCACGGGCCACGCGGGCAGCGATGATGTTGGAATTGTCACCACTGCTGACGGCGGCGAAGGCGCCCGCGTCCTCGATTCCCGCCTCCCTCAGGGTGTCCTGGTCGAAGCCGACCCCGGTGACGCGGCGGCCGCCGAATCCGGCGCCGAGCCGGCGGAATGCGGTGGGGTCCTGGTCGACGACGGCGACCGTATGCCCCTGCTGTTCCAGGGTTTGCGCGAGGGCGGAGCCCACCCTTCCGCAACCCATGATGACGATGTGCACGGCCGTCCTTCCGGCTGTCAGCGACTCGCTGGTTCCCAGCCTCATTGCATGCTCTGGTTTAACAGGGTCTCAGACCATGGCCCAAGCTACACACGGGCGGTCACCGATGGGGTCTCTTGCGTCGCAGTCGTGCTGCGGGTGGGGAGGAATTGCGGCGGGATTGCGGTATGAGGGGGTGCAGGGTTCGTCAGGCTGATTTCGAACGCTTACGATCCTCTGCGTGTCCAAACTGACCGACGTGCCCAAACGGATCCTGATCGGCCGGGCGCTACGCAGCGACCGCCTCGGAGAAACACTCCTTCCCAAGCGGATCGCCCTTCCCGTCTTCGCCTCCGACCCGCTCTCCTCCGTGGCATATGCCCCGGGCGAGGTCCTGCTGGTCCTGTCGATCGCGGGCGTGTCGGCGTACCAGTACAGCCCCTGGATCGCGCTCGCGGTCGTCGTGCTGATGTTCACCGTCGTGGCCTCCTACCGCCAGAACGTCCACGCGTACCCGAGCGGTGGCGGCGACTACGAGGTCGCCAACACGAACCTCGGGCCCCGGGCCGGCCTCACCGTGGCCAGCGCCCTGCTCGTCGATTACGTCCTGACCGTCGCCGTGTCGATCTCCTCCGGGGTCGAGAATCTCGGCTCCGCGGTGGATTTCGTGATCGAGCACAAGGTGCTCTCGGCGATGGTCATGATCCTTCTCCTCACACTGATGAACCTGCGCGGTGTGAAGGAATCCGGGAAGCTCTTCGCGATCCCGACCTATGTCTTCGTCGCCGCCGTATTCGTCATGATCGGCTGGGGTGCCTGGAAGGGCATCGTCCTCGACGACACCATGACGGCCCCCACCGCGAATCTCGAGATCAAGCCCGAGCAGCAGGGCCTGGCCGGCTTCGCGATGGTGTTCCTGCTGCTGAGGGCCTTCTCCTCCGGCTGTGCCGCGCTGACCGGCGTCGAAGCCATCAGCAACGGCGTCCCCGCCTTCCGCAAGCCCAAGAGCAAGAACGCGGCCAGCACCCTCGCCCTCATGGGCGCCCTGGCCGTCACCATGTTCTGCGGGATCATCGGCCTGGCCATGGCCACCGACGTGCGGATGGCGGAGAACCCCGCGACCGACCTGCTCGACAACGGCGTCCCCGTGGGCCCCGAATACGTCCAGCACCCGGTCATCTCCCAGGTCGCCGAGGCCGTCTTCGGCAACGGCAGCTTCCTGTTCATCCTGCTGGCCGCGGCCACCGCGCTGGTGCTGTTCCTGGCCGCGAACACCGCGTACAACGGCTTCCCGCTGCTCGGCTCGATCCTCGCCCAGGACCGCTACCTGCCGCGCCAGCTGCACACCCGCGGCGACCGGCTCGCCTTCTCCAACGGCATCGTGCTCCTCGCGGGCGCGGCCATGCTGCTCGTGTGGATCTACGACGCCGACTCGACCAAGCTGATCCAGCTCTACATCGTGGGTGTGTTCGTCTCCTTCACCCTGAGCCAGATCGGCATGGTCCGGCATTGGAACCGGCACCTGAAGACGGAGCGCGACGCCGCCGCCCGCCGCAGGATGCACCGCAGCCGGGCCATCAACACCTTCGGCGCCTTCTTCACCGGCATGGTGCTGGCCGTCGTCCTCGCCACCAAGTTCACGCACGGTGCCTGGGTGGCCCTGCTCGGCATGGTGATCTTCTACGGCACCATGACCGCGATCCGCAAGCACTACGACCGCGTCTCCGCGGAGATCGCCGCCGCCGAAGGCCCCAGCGAGGACAGCGTCCGGCCCTCCCGGGTCCACTCGATCGTCCTGGTCTCCAAGGTCCACAAGCCCACGCTGCGCGCCCTGGCGTTCGCCAAGCTGACCCGCTCGGACACCCTGGAAGCGCTCAGCATCAGCGTCGATCCGGCCGAGACCAAGGCCCTGCGCGAGGAATGGGACCGGCGCGGGATCAACGTCCCGCTCAAGATCCTCGACTCGCCGTACCGGGAGATCACCCGCCCGGTGATCGAGTACGTCAAGGGCCTGCGCAGCGAGAACCCGCGCGACGCGGTCAGCGTCTACATCCCCGAATACGTCGTCGGCCGCTGGTACGAACACCTGCTGCACAACCAGAGCGCGCTGCGCCTCAAGGGCCGGCTGCTCTTCACGCCCGGTGTGATGGTCACTTCGGTGCCCTACCAGCTGGAGTCCTCGGAGCTCGCCAAGCGGCGGGCGAAGAAGCGCCAGGACTGGAACGCCCCGGGTGCGGTGCGCCGCGGCCCGGTGGACAGCCCCGTCAGGTCCTCGCCGCCGAAGGAGCCCTCCTCCAAGGGCTAGGCAGGTGCCAGGCAAGTTGGTGAACGGCCGGACGAGATCCACGTAAACTGGTGGGTCGGTCGTCCGGCCGTTTTCCTTTTCAGTTTTTTGGAGTCTCCCCACCATGACGAGCGCCGAGCAGAACGAGAAGCAGTCACTGGTCGGGGAGGAGTACGAGGTCGAGGTCGGCCCCGTCGCGCACGGGGGCCACTGCATCGCCCGCACCGCCGACGGCCGGGTCCTGTTCGTCCGCCACACCCTCCCGGGGGAGAAGGTGATCGCCAAGGTCACCGAGGGCGACGTGGACTCCCGCTACCTGCGCGCCGACGCGATCACCGTGCTCGACGCCTCCAAGGACCGCGTGGCGGCCCCCTGCCCGTACGCCGGCCCCGGCAAGTGCGGCGGCTGCGACTGGCAGCACGCCAAGCCCGGCGCCCAGCGCCGGCTCAAGGGCGAGGTCGTCGCCGAGCAGCTGAAGCGGCTCGCGGGGCTCACCCCGGAGGAAGCCGGCTGGGACGGCACCGTGATGCCGGCCGAGGGCGACAAGCTGCCGGCGGGCCAGGTCCCGCAGTGGCGCACCCGCGTACAGTTCGCCATCGACGAGGACGGCAACGCGGGCCTGCGCAAGCACCGCTCGCACGACATCGAACTGATCGACCACTGCATGATCGCGGCGCCGGGCGTCAGCGAACTGGGCATCGAGAAGCAGGACTGGCCCCAGATGGCCACGGTCGAGGCGATCGCGGCGACCGGCTCCCAGGACCGCCAGGTCGTCCTGACCCCCCGCCCCGGCGGCCGCCTCCCCCTGGTGGAGCTGGACAAGCCGGTCTCCGTCCTGCGCGTGGAGGAGAAGGACGGCGGGGTCCACCGCGTCCACGGCCGCCCCTTCGTACGGGAGCGCGCCGACGGCCGTACGTACCGCGTGGGCATGGGCGGCTTCTGGCAGGTCCACCCGCAGGCCGCGGACACCCTGATCAAGGCCGTCATGCAGGGCCTGATGCCGCGCAAGGGCGAGATGGCCCTCGACCTCTACTGCGGCGTCGGCATCTTCGCGGGAGCCCTCGCGGAACGCCTCGGCGAGACCGGGGCCGTCCTCGGCATCGAGTCGACGAAGCGCGCGGTGGAGGACGCCCGCCACAACCTGGCGGACTTCCCGCGGGTCCGCATCGAGCAGGGCAAGGTCGAGCAGATCCTCCCGAAGACCGGGATCACGGAATGCGACCTGGTCGTCCTGGACCCCCCGCGCGCGGGCGCGGGCAAGCAGACGGTCCGCCACATCACGGGCCTCTCGGCGCGCCGCATCGCCTACGTGGCGTGCGACCCGGCGGCCCTGGCCCGCGACCTGGGCTACTTCAAGGAGAACGGCTACAAGGTCCGCACCCTCCGCGTCTTCGACCTCTTCCCGATGACCCACCACGTGGAGTGCGTCGCGATCCTTGAACCGATCGCGAAGGGCGCCTGACCTGCGGTTTGTGGGGTCGCCGTCCGCTTCACCTGTTTCCGCCCGTCCAACAGGTGAAGCGTGTGACTGGTCGGCTATACGCGCCTAACCTGCGGACATATTGGGGTCGGTGATGTCACTGCACGCCGTGGCTGCTCGCCCCACAGGTTCTTGACGCTCGCTCTGAAAGCCCATCACGTTGGGCGGGCGGGGTTCGACGTCGCCGTGTGGCTCGGCTGATAGGGGCCCGTGGTTGCCGGGTGTCGACCTGCAACAGTCCGCGGAGCTCTCGTAGGGGTCCAACGCGGCTGGTTCTCGACCACCTGCTGCCGAGGTGCCTCAGCGACCCTTCGTCGGGCTGATAGGGGCCTTTCGCCCGAGTTCTCGCACCCCGATGTACACCGGCGTGTGCGTCACGGTGCGAGGAACGGGCTCGGTGCGCCGTGCCAGGAGACCCGCAGGACCTCACGTGCGCGAGTGCAGGCGACGAAAAGGAGGCTCAACTCGCCGAGCAAATCTTCTCGGTGCTGCTGAGCGTCCACTTCTGCGGGTGTCAGGGCCGAGGCCAGAGGGACGACACTGTCGCTCACACCGGCGACAGCGACGGAACGGAACTCCAGACCCTTCATGCGGTGCATGGTGCCGATGGAGACGCCGTCGCCGGACGCCTGAGCCGTGCCGAGGAGACGAACGGGCAGATCTGCTTGTTCGAGCGCGTGCGCGATCTCCTTGCCCAGTTGCAGGTGTCGAACGGCCACCCCGATCTCGCTCGGTTCCACACCGCCGTCCACCCACTGGGCGATGCAAGACGTGAGGTCCGCGATCTCGTCCGCCCTGTCGGCCGATGCCCTCAGCTCCGGGTTCCCGCCGTTCAGCACGGACCGGTACCCCGTCAGCGAGTCGGTCCCGCCGTCCATGTCGTCCAAGCTCTGCCCGTTGAGCAGGGAGGTCGACCACTGCAGGATCTCGTGTGTGGTGCGGTAGTTGATGCGCAGCCGGTGGGATCTGCCGGTCACGTTCACGCCGAGGCTGCGCAGTGACACCTTGTTGCCGTAGATGCGTTGGTGTGTGTCTCCGGCAATGAACAGATCGTCGGGTCCGGGGGCGACCGATGCCCGCAGCAGGCGCCACTGCGCCGGGTGGAGGTCCTGGGCTTCGTCGATCACCACGTGGCGAAAAGGGCGGTCGGTACGCGGCTCCAGCAGCCGGGCGGCCTCGGCGCACACCTGGAGGAAGGTCCATTCCCCGGCCTGGCGCAGTTCCCGTGTGAACCCCTCGACGGCACGCCAGACCTGGGCGCGCCGCAGCGGACTGAGCGAGGTGCCCCGGCCGCTGCGCGACGCCTTGAGGTACGCCTCGGGCGAGCGCAGGTCCTGGGCCAGGACGACCTGTCGCCATTCCTGGTCGAGGAAGACGTCGCTGTAGTCGAGCCCGAGGCGGCGGGCGAGGGCGTTCCAGCGGGAGTTGATCTCCTTCTGGCTGGTCAGAATGGTCAGCGGGCCGCCCCGGTCCTCGCGCACGAGCTGATTCGCGAGGGCGTCGACATTGACGACGCGAATCTTCGCACGCAGCGCCTCGTCCGGGATGAGCAGTTCGAGTCCGTGGCGCAGATCGGCTGCGAGGTTCCTGGTGAAGGTCGTGAGCAGCACCGATTCGTCGGGCGCGTCGTCAGGCAACTGCTGCGCCAGATGAAGAGCGCGGTGCAGGGCGACCACGGTTTTGCCGGTGCCGGGGCCCCCGGTTACCCGGGCAGGCCCGTTGTAGGACGGGTGGTAGGCGATGCGCCGCTGACTGGGGTGCAGGAAGATCCGCCATGCGTCGAACGGTCGGGACAGGACGTCCAGCAGCTCCTCGGGCCCGGAGAGTAGGGCGATGCGCCCCTGCGAGCGGGCCATGGCGGCGGCGAGTTCGTCTTCGGCCGGGGTCTGCTGCGCCTCGGTGGCGGCGGCGCGTTCGGCGTGTACGGCCACGGACTCGCGCCAGACGTCCTCCGGGGACAGCCCCGCGGCCAGGCCGGCGAGCACGTCGTACTGCTGCTCGGGCAGGATCTTGCGGAGCGCGTCGAGATGAGCCTCGGTGCTGAGGTTCCGCACGAGCGGGAGCAGATCGGGGTCGATGCCGAGGCGCGTCAGTTCCTTGTCCGCGATCTCGGCGAAGAGCAGGCTTTCCGCCGCCGTCGGGGCGTGGTGCACGTCGGCGGTGGCTCGCTCCAAGGCGATGTCGTCGCGCAGTTCGATGCCCTGGGTCGCAGAGTTCACCGTCGCCCGATGGCTCAGTGCCCAGGCGATGGCGGCGTCGTGCGCCATGACCTTCAGCAGGAGGAAACTGTCTCCGGAGTCCGGTGCGAGAACGACGCCGCGCATGAACCTGCTGACGCGGATGGTGCGGATCCGGGAGTCCCGGGGGTTCTCCAGTTTTTCCAGGTGGAGCCCGGCATGGCGGTGCTCGCGGAACTTGTCGAAGACCTCGTGGACCCGCTTCTGGACGGGCTTCTCCAGCTTGGCGAACTCAAGGAGGAAGTCCTTGTGGATTCCCAGTGTCGCCATGTGTGCCCCCGGGCCGTGCGTGATCCGACGTTTCGACTGATCACCGTACGGTATGGGGCGACAATGTCAGGCCGGCGCCGAGGATTTGGGGAGGACGCGCGTGCACGCTCAGGAGACCACGTTCAGCAGGCTGGTGCAGGGGGAGCAGCAGTTCCAGGTACCGCTCTACCAGCGCACCTACAGCTGGCAGCGTGACGAGCTGCGGCAGTTGTGGGACGACGTGCAGGAGCTGGTCGAGGACGGGCTGGAAGGGCGGCCCGGCTCGGGTCACTTCCTCGGTTCGGTCGTGCTGGCGCCCGAGCGGGTGGCCGCGGGCGGGATGCAGCGCTGGCTCGTCGTCGACGGCCAGCAGCGGATGACCACCCTGATGCTCGCGTTCACGGCGTTGCGGGACCACCACCGGGACCGGGGCTCGGCGAAGCGGGCCGCCCGGATCAACGACCTCATCCTGGTCAACACGTACCAGGACGGGCACGACGGCTACCGGCTGCTGCCGACGCAGGCGGACCGCGAGGCCTACACGGCCTGCGTGGACAGCCTCCCGAAGGCCGGAGGAGCCGGGAACGTCGGAGCTGCCTACCGCTTCTTCGTCGCCGCCCTCGCCGACGGCGCCGAGAGCGGTGGTGAGGTTTGGATGGACGCGGTGGAGTCCGTGCTGGGCGAGGGCCTGTCGATCGTTGCGATCACCGCTGCCGAGGGCGACAACGTCTACCGAATCTTCGAGTCCATCAACAACACCGGTGTCGGGCTCAGCCAGAGCGACCTGCTGCGCAACTACCTCTTCATGTGCCTTCCGAGCAGGGGCGAGGACGTCTACCGCAAGCGGTGGCTCCCCATGCAGGAGCTGCTCGGGCCCGCCCATCTGGAGCTGCTCGTGTGGCTGGACCTCGTCGTCGGAGGGAACAGCCGGGCCAGGCAGAGCGAGATCTACCGGGACCAGAAGAAGCGCCTGGAGCCGCTGAGCGGGGACGAGGCCGCGCTGGAGGCCGAGATCGCCCGGTTCTCCCTGCGCGCCGACCGCCTCATGCGGATCCTGGAGCCCGCGAGGGAAGCCGACCCCGGGCTGCGGGCGGTACTGGAGCGCCTGTCGCGGTGGGGCGGTCAGACTCACTACCCGCTGGCCCTGCACCTCCTCGACCTCGTGGACGACGGCAGGACCACGGCCTCGGAGGCGGCGGAGGCCCTCGGATTCGCGGAGAGCTACATGGTGCGGCGCCTCTTCGCGGGCCTGTCCACGACGGGCAGCAACCGGGTGTTCATGGAACTCCCCAAGGAGCTGGACAAGGACGGCTCCCCGGCCGAGGTGGTACGCCGGTTCCTTTCACGCCCCCGCACGGGCGCTCGCGTATGGCCCGGCGACGAAGCGGTCCGTGAAGCCGTCCGCACCCGCCCCTTCTACAAGACCGGCCGCAGCAACCAGCGCTTCCAGATCCTGCGCCGGCTGGAGGAGAGCTACGGGTCGAGCGAGCCCGTCGACTACGACAAGGCACCGCTGACCGTCGAACACGTCCTGCCCCAGAGCCCGGCCCAGCAGTGGTTCGACCTGCTGGCCGAGGAAGCCGCGGACGGCGAGAGCCCCCAGGAGATCCACAACCTGCTCGTCCACACCCTCGGAAACCTCACTCTCTCGGGTGAGAACGCACGCCTCTCCAACCACCCCTTCCACCGGAAACAGGAACTGCTCGACTCCAGCGCGCTGCGGATGAACCAGCAGATCGCCGCACAGGAAGCCTGGGGCCGCCGGGAGATCCTCGCCAGGGCCGACGAACTGGCCGACCGGGCCGTGGGGCTGTGGCCCGGGCCGTTGGAGGAGGCCGTGCAGGCGGACGACGAGTGGGCGGGCTGGCGGGAGTTGAGGGAGATCCTGCTCGCCGTGCCGGCCGGGACCTGGACGTCGTACGGTGAGCTGGCCGCCCTCATCGGCACCAGCGCCATCGCGGTCGGCAACCACATGGCTGCCAGGACCGGACTGCACTGTGCCTACCGCGTGCTGACCGCCGACGGCCGGATCGCGGGCGGATTCCGATGGACCGACGGCCGGCACTCCGGTGACCCGAAGGACGTCCTGGAAGCCGAGGGCGTGCCCTTCGACGAGAACGGCCGCGCCTCGAAGGCCCACCGGCTGAGCAGCGCCGACCTGGCGGTCCTGGTGGGCAGGGAGCTGCCGGAGGAGACCCCGGCGGGGTCGGCCGCACCGCAGACCGGTGCCGACGAGGCCGGGACCCGCTTCGAGGCCCTGCTGCGGGCCAACCAGACACCGGAGGTCGTCGAAGGCGTCCTGGCGGCACTTCGCTTCTGGGAGGAGCAGGGCGGCCACCACGTCTACGGGAAGGCGAACGAGACCAGCTGCTTCCCGACCGTCGACGCCGGCGGGCCGGGTGCCCCGCGGGCTCTGTGGCCGATCGGCATCTACCCGGTGACGGGGACGGCGGAGGTCGTCTTCCAGTACCTCAAGCGGCGCCCGCCGTTCGACGACGAGCCGCTGCGCCGCGCCTTGATGGAGCGGTTCAACGCCATCGACGGCATCGACCTCGCCGAGGCGAAGCTCGACCTGCGCCCCTCCTTCCCGCTGGAGGTCTTCGCCGCGCACGCCGAGAAGATCCGGTCCGTACTGGAGTGGTTCATCCACGAAGTCGCCCTGGCGGAAGCCCGCCGCCCGATCGACGACGACCCGGCGGTGTTCTGACCCGGTGGCGGCCGGAGTGCCCCACCTGGCCGGATTCCGCCCTTAACGGAAGATCACTGCTCGGGTAGCCTGCCCGGGCAGTGATCGGTGTCACTCCGGACGTGGGTGCGTGGCGGGTGGCCTGCGACCGGAGCACGGGGGCGCATGGAGCACAACAACCACCAGGGCTGGTACGGAGAGACCTTCGTGGCCGCGATCGCCGCGGCGGCCGGATTCCAGGTGGCTGTGCCGTATCCGGACATCGGCAAGGACCTGATCCTGGGCCGGGACCACGAGGAGCCCGAGCTCGATGTCCAGATCGCCCTCCAGGTGAAGACGCACCGGGTGGAGAGCATCCCGGACGCGGTGACCGGGTTCAAGATCACACTGTCGGTGTCGCAGTTCAAACGGCTCCGCGGCAAGCGGCAGGTGCCCGTCTACCTGGTCGTCGTGCTCGTGCCGAAGGACCCGGCGGACTACATCCGCACGGACGAGGACGCCCTCGTGCTGCGCCGCTGCGCGTACTGGGTCTCGCTCGAACACCACGTCCCCGCACAAGCCGGCCGGGAGAGCGTCACTGTCACTGTTCCGCGCGACAATCTGCTCACGGTCGACGCTCTGCACGAGTTCTTCGCCCGGGCGTGTGAGGAGGTGCCCGCACCATGACCACGATCGGCGTACCCGAGGACGAGCTGGAGCGGCTGCGACCGCATGACGTCGCGCACTACCTCCGCAGCAGGGGCTGGCAGGAAGCCGGCCGGGTCCGCTATAGCCGCCGCTGGGAGAGGGACTGGGCCGGCCGGGCGCGGCGCCTGCTGCTGCCCATGGACACCGGCCTGGCGGACTTCGCGGACCGCATGGCGGATCTGGTCGGAGCACTGGCCGAGCTGGAGGCCCGGCCGCCGACCGCCGTTGTGCAGGACTTGTGGGCGACCGGTCTCGATGTGCAGTACATCCGGACCATGCCGAGCACGCCGTCCGGCACGATCCCCGTGCAAGCGGGAGTGCTCGCCGTGACAAGCGCCCGGGACCTGCTGATGGCGGCGGCCTGCCACACCATCGAGCCGCGGCTCGTCCAGTCGCGCCGGAAGCCGCGAGCCGCGCGTGACTTCGTGGACAGCGCCCGCTTCGGACCCACCGTGCCGGGCAGCTACATCCTGAGCGTGCAGGTGCCGCTGCCGGAACGGGACCTACAGCCGTCACTCTTCGGCGACGACCCGGAACCCTTCGCGCGGAGCGTCTCGCGCAGGATGTACCGGGCCGTGGCGGCGGCCCGCACGGCAGCCGAGGACGCGATGGACGCCGACGACTCGGCCCCCTTCGCGGATGCCGTGGGGCAGGGCGTCTCCGCGGACCTGTGCGAGGCGCTCGCAGGCATCGGCGGGAACGACGGCCGGGGTGCGGGCACCGCGCACGCCTTCTCGATCGACTTCGCCTGGTCGCCGAGATGGCACGTGCCGCCCATGGAATCCGTGGCGCCCTTCTCGCCCCGCCTGGTGCACGTCCTGCGCGACGGGGCCCAGGACCTGCGCCGACAGGAGCCGGAGCCCGGAGTGACGGTCATCGGCCGCTCGACCAAGCTCAAACGTGCCGCGGAGTACGGCCCCGGCGAGGTGACCGTCGAGGCGATCGTGCTCGGAGCGGAGGGCGAGGTGGGCCCGAAGCGCCAGATCCACGTGAGCCTGGCGGAGGACGAGTACACCCGTGCCACCGATGCCCATGCGCAGGGCCGGACGCTCAAGATCGAAGGCGATCTCGCACGCCGGGGCACCTATTACGAGCTGACCCGCATCACCGCCTTCGACGTGCTGTGACGGCCCGGCCGCAGCCGGTGCACCGAAGTTCCACGAGCGTGGCCGGGCGGGCTTTCGTACGTGTTTGAATGACTGTGATTGACGTGAAAATCGCCCTCACGGGGCGGTATGGAGGGGCGGAGACCCGATGACGACGCCGACCACCGACCTGGCGGGGGTGGCGCAGCGGGCGGTACGCCGCCGCGCCGACGCGCAGGACCACACCGCCGTACCCGAGATCAGCGATCTCGTCGAGGTCCGCGGGCAGCGCTGGGTCGTGGCCGACGTCGATCACGGCACGGGTTCCGCGGCGATCAGCGCGCCCGGCACCCTCGTCACGCTCAACAGCGTCGAGGACGGCCGTTACAACGACACCCTCTCCGTCATCTGGGAGATCGAACCCGGCCGCCGCCGTCTCTTCGCCGGCTCCCTCCCCGAGGTCACCGCGGAGCGCTTCGACCCGCCGGAGCGCCTGGCCGCCTTCCTGGACGCCGTCCGGTGGTCCGCGGTCACCTCGGCCGACGTGCGTACCCTCCAGGCGCCCTTCCGTTCCGGCGTCGCCGTCGAGCCGTACCAGCTCGAACCCGTCTCCCGGGCCGTGGCCGCGCCCCGCGTGAACCTGCTCCTCGCGGACGACGTCGGCCTCGGCAAGACCATCGAGGCGGGCCTGGTCGCGCTGGAGCTGATCCTCCGCAACCGTGCTCACAAGATCATGATCGTCTGTCCGGCCGGCCTCACCGTGAAGTGGCGTGACGAGATGGCCGAGAAGTTCGGCCTCGACTTCACGATCATCGACTCCGAGCGGGCCGCCGCGGTCCGCCGCACCCACGGCAGCGCCGCGAACCCCTTCAACATCCACCCGCGGTGCATCGTGAGCCTGCCCTGGCTGCGCGGCCCGAAGGCCCAGCGGCTGCTCGCCGAGGTGCTCCCCGCCCAGGACGCCGAAGCGGTCGTCCCCGGAAAGCGCGCCTTCGACCTGCTCATCCTCGACGAGGCCCACCACGTGGCGCCCTCCGCGCCCAAGCAGTACTACCCCGTCGACTCCCAGCAGACGAAGCTGATCCGCCGGCTCGCCCCGCACTTCGAGCACCGGCTGTTCCTGTCGGCGACCCCGCACAACGGCTACCAGCAGTCGTACACGGCCCTCCTGGAGATCATCGACAACCAGCGCTTCGCGCGCGGCGTCGAGCCGGACCCGCAGGCCGTCGAGGACACCGTCGTCCGCCGCCTCAAGACCGACATCCGCGACCCGGAGACCGGCGAGCGCCGCTTCCTGGAGCGGAAGACCACGTCGCTGCCCGTCGAGTACACCGAGGACGAGCGCCGCATCCACGCCCTGCTCAAGGAGTACGCCCAGCTCCGCCGGGCCAAGCTCGGCACCCGCTTCAAGGGCGGCCGCAAGGCGGCCGACCTGGTCACCCTGCTGCTCAAGAAGCGGCTGTTCTCCTCGCCCGACGCCTTCGCCCGCACCATCGAGGTCTACCTGGAGACGCTGCGGACCAAGAAGCAGCAGGCGGCCGAGGAGGTCGAGGACTGGCAGGAGACCTTCTTCGACGATTACGCGGACTACGACGACGAGCCCCTCGCCGAGGCCGAGGACGACGCCATCGCCCGCGCCACGACCCTCCAGCCCGGCACCGACGGCGACGAGTCGGCCCTGCTGGAGCAGATGCGCGAGTGGGCCCAGCGCCACCAGGCGCAGGCCGACTCCAAGGCCCGCGAGCTGATCACCTACCTGAAGGCCAACTGCCTGGCCGAGGGCGGGCACTGGCTCAACGAGCGCGTCGTCGTCTTCACCGAGTACCGCGACACCCAGGTCTGGCTCCAGAACCTGCTGCGCGACCACGGACTCGGCGGCGACCGCGTCGCCCTCCTGCACGGCGGTCTGAACGCCGAGGACCGGGAGCAGCTCCGCCTGGCCTTCCAGGCGGAGCCCACCGAGAACCCGGTACGCATCCTGCTGGCCACCGACGCGGCCAGCGAGGGCATCGACCTCCAGCGGCACTGCCACCGGCTGGTCAACTACGACATCCCCTTCAACCCCAACAAGCTCGAACAGCGTATCGGCCGCATCGACCGCTACGGCCAGCTCACCGCCCCGGAGGTCGTGCACTTCGTCGGCAGCGGCTACGAGAAGAGCACCGACACCTACGAGGCCGACCTCGAATTCCTGGCCCGGGTGGCGGTGAAGGTAGCCCGCATGGAAGAGGACCTCGGCAAGGTCAACGCCGTCCTCGCCGACGCCGTGCAGCGCCGGATGACCGGCGACCTCGGCACCGACTTCGACGTGGAGCGCGCCGAGGTCTACGCCGGCCGCAAGGCCAGGAAGGGCGGCGGGAACGTCGCCGCCGAGCGCGACGCCCAGGCCCAGGCCCAGCGCCTGAGCGAGCAGGTCGCGGGCACGGTGGACTCCCTCGGCATCACCCCCGAACGGATCGCCCGCGTGGTCTCCACCGCGCTGCCGCTCGCCCGCCAGCAGGACATCCGGCCCGTCCTCGACGAAAAGGACGGCGCCGACGGCTTCTACGAGGTCCCCACCCTCACCGGTTCCTGGGAGCGGGCCTCCCACGGCCTCGCCGACAAGCTGCGCCCCGAGATCCGGCGCCCGGTCACCTTCGAGGCGGCCAAGCTCAAGGACAGCCACGGCAAGGACCGCGACGACGTCGTCCTCGCCCACCTCGGGCACCCCCTCGTCGCCATGTCCACCCGGCTGCTGCGCGCCGCCGTGTGGAACAAGGAGCAGATCGACCTCGCCCGCGTCAGCGCCGTGATCAGCGACCACCCCGAACTGGAGACGACCCTCGTCGGCGCCTTCGCCCGGTTCGTCCTCGTCGGCGCCGACGGCGTGCGCCTGCACGAGGAGATCCTCCAGGCGGGCGGCTGGCTCCGCGAGGCGGAGGGTGCGGGTCAGCCCCGCTTCAGCCGCCTGGAGAAGACCACCACGGTCCGCGACATCCTCGACGACGCTTTCGCCGACCACGCCACCCAGGCCGCCCCGGTCCTGCGCGGCAAGCTCGCCGATGCCTGGCCGCACGTGAGCGAGGGTCTTGTCTCGGCCCTGGAATGGCGGGCCCGCAACCGCCAGACCGCACTGGAGACCCGTCTGGAGACCCGCCGCCGCGTCGAGGCCGAGCGGATCACCGCCCAGATCGACCGCTTCCGCGAGTCCCTGCGCCGGGCCATCGGCAAGCCTGCGGAGCAGGAGGAGGTCGGCCAGATGGAGCTGGCCTTCGACGAGGTCGAGCAGCAGCGCCGGGACCGCGAGAACTGGGAGCAGCGCCGGGACGCGCTGGAGAGCGAGAAGCAGCGCGAGCTCGCCGCCATCGCCGCCCGCTACGAGCGGCCCAAGGCCCTGCTGTTCCCCGTCGCCGTCGTCTTCGTCGTTCCCCGCCGGGAGGCCGTGAAGTGAGCACCACCCACCGTACGAACACGGGCCGCGGCAAGACCTGGAGCGGAGCCCCCGCCCCCGACGGCCGGCAGGACCACCTGGACTGGCTCAGCCTGGTCGACGTATCCGGCCCCTTCCTGACCCTGCCCGTCCTGCTCAAGACCTGGCCGCAGCTCGACTCGATCGACAAGCCGCTACGGGCCCGACTGCGCTACGAGCACGGCGTCTGGCAGTCGGATCCGGCGGCCGGGCAGGGGGCATGGACGGACTTCGTCCTGAACGAGCTCCTGGGCTGGGGCGACGCGCTGCGCGAGGGCACGGAGTTCTCCGAGGCACTCGCCGTGGACGTCCCCGAGCACGACGAGCGCATCGCCCCCACCTTCGCCCTCCTCGAACCGGGCAGCACCGCCCAGGACACGGCCGGACTCGTCGCCGACTGCGCCATCCTCGGCATGACCGTCCCCGCGGGCCGCCACCCGTCCCAGCGCATTCCGGGCTCGGCCTGGGCGGCGACCCCGGTCGACCGCATGGCACACCTGTGCCGCCACCACGGCGTGGAGCTCGGCCTGGTGACGGACGGCCGCTGGTGGACCCTCGTGTGGGCGCCGCGCGGCGGTGTCACGACGTCGGCGCTCTTCGACACGGTCGCCTGGACCGAGCCGGTCGAACGGGTCGTCGTACGCGCCTTCCTCTCCCTGCTCAGCCGCCGCCGCTTCTTCGCCGTCGAGGACGCGGAGATGCTGCTGCCGCTGCTGAAGGAGTCCCTGGACAGCCAGGAGGACGTCACCGACGCCCTCGGCGTGCAGGTCCGCCAGGCGGTGGAACTGCTGGTGGAGGCCATCGGCCGCGCCGACGTCACCGAGCGCGCGCGGGGCGGCAACGGCCTGGCCGACGTACCGGCCCAGGACGTCTATCGCGGTGCCGTCGCCGTCATGATGCGGGTCGTCTTCCTCCTCTTTGCGGAGGAGCGCGGGCTGCTGCCGAGCGACAACGAGCTGTACGTACAGGCCTATTCGGCCGGCCGGCTCTGCCAGGAGCTGGAGGACCGGGCGCGGGAGACGACCGAGGACGACCTGGAACAGACGGGGGTCGGCTGGCACCGGCTCATCGCGCTGTTCAACGCGGTGTACGGGGGAGTGGACCACCCGGCGCTGCGGATGCACGCGTACGACGGCTCGATCTTCGACCCGAACTCCTTCCCGTGGCTGGAGGGTCGGGGCACGGCGGACGGCGATCCGACGGACCCGCTGCCCATCGACGACCGGACCGTCCTGCACATGCTCCAGTCGGTGCAGCACGTCTGGATCGGCACGGGCAAGAAGCGGGAGCGGCGCCGGCTGACCTTCCGGACACTGGACGTCGAGCAGATCGGCTACGTGTACGAGGGCCTCCTCTCGTACCAGGGCCGCCGCGCCGAGGACACCATCGTGGGCCTCGTCGGCAAGGCGGGCCTGGAGGCGGAGGTGCTGCTGACCCGGCTGGAGGCGCTGGCCCGTACGGAGGGCGAGGGGCTGGGGGCGGTGCTGGCGGAGGAGTACAACAAGACGACGGGGCTGGGCAGCGCGGCCAAGGTGACGAAGCTGCTGGAGCCGCTGTCGGATGTGGAGCGGGCCGCGGCGCGGAGCAAGCTACTGGCGGCGACGGGCAGCGACACCGAACTGACGGACCGGCTGCTGCCGTTCTATCGCCTGATCCGGCGTGACCTGCGGGACCTGCCGGTGGTGATCGGCGCGGGTGGGCTGTACGTGACGGAGTCCTCGCTCCGGAAGAACACGGGGACGCACTACACCCCGAAGTCCCTGGCCCAGCAGGTCGCAGACGGCGCGCTGGAGCCTCTCGTCTACGAGTACGGCCCGCTCCAGACGGCGGACCGGAACCAGTGGCGGCCCAAGTCCTCGACGGACATTCTGAAGCTGAAGGTCGCGGACATCGCGATGGGCTCGGCGGCGTTCCTGGTGGCTGCGTGCCGCTACCTGGCGGGCGCGCTGGTGGAGGCGTGGAGCCGCGAGGGCGATGCGCGGGCACTGGCCTACCTGGAGGCGGCGGACTCCCTGTCGACGTCGGCGGTGGAGGCCGAGGCCGAGCCGGTGATGGTGGAGGCGCGTCGGCAGATCATCGAACACTGCCTGTACGGCGTGGACATCAACCCGATGGCCGTGGAGATGGCGAAGCTGTCCCTGTGGCTGGTCTCCATGGACCGGGACCGGCCGTTCACGTTCCTGGACGACCGCCTGGTGGCGGGCGACTCGCTGCTGGGCATCACGTCGGTGGAGCAGCTGGAGGCCATGCACCTGGATCCGGTGCGGGGCCGTCGCATTCACGGCGACGGCATCGACTTCACAGGTGGCGTGCGGCGGGTCATCGCGGAGGTAGCGGAGGAGCGCCGCAAGCTGGCCGGCATCCCGGGCACGGGCCTGGAGGAGCTGGAACAGAAGCGCGCCATGCTGGCCTCGGTGCGGGAGAAAACCCGCCAGGCGAGCGTCTTCGCGGACCTGGTGGTGGGCGCGGCGCTGGCCGGTGCGGGCCGGGCAGAGAAGGACCAGGACCAGCTGTCGTTCGCCGCGGTGACGGCGGCGCACGCGGTGTCCGACGCGGGGGACGACGAGGAGCTGGCTGCTGCCGAGCTGGGGCGGGCGGAGACGCTGGCGCGGGGTTGGCTGGCCACGGGCAAGCCGGCGGGCGCGTTCGAGCGGGAGCCGGTTCATTTGCCGCTGGTGTTCCCGGAGGTCTGGGAGGAGCGGGGCGGTTTCGACGCGGTAGTCGGGAATCCGCCATTCCTGGGCGGAAAGAAGTTGACGGGCGCATCGGGAGAATCTTATCGAGAGTATCTCGTGAAGGAGATTGGGTGCGGCGCGCGAGGAAGTGCCGATCTGGTGGCCTACTTCCTCCTCCGGGCTAATGATTTGCTGAGCGACATTGGTCAAATCGGCGTGATTGCAACGAACACTCTGGCTCAGGGTGACACTCGGGAGGTCGGGCTTGATCAGCTCATTTCTTGGGGAGTGGAGATTCGGCAATCAGTCAAAAGTTCTCCCTGGCCGTCTCGGAGCGCCGTACTGGAATATTGTGCGGTGTGGGCAAGTAGATCAGTTGTTGCTGAAGCCGGACTGCGGATAGCGGATGGGGTGCCTGTTCCGGGCATCACTTCGTCTCTCGACGCTGAATCCCGCGTGGTCGGCGCAGCGCATAGGCTCGCTGAGAACCAGGGCCTAGCCTTCATCGGATCATATGTCCTTGGCTTGGGTTTCACTCTTTCGCCTGAGGAGGCTCAGGAACTGCTTGCCGAGGATGAAAGATACCGGGATGTGCTGTTCCCGTACCTTAACGGCCAAGATCTAAACTCTCGGCCAGACAGCTCGCCAAGTCGCTGGGTGATTAATTTTCACGACTGGAGTGAGGGTGAGGCCAAGAAATATCCCAAAGCGTATGATCGGGTGCTAAGGCTGGTGAAGCCGGAGCGAGATAGAAACAACCGTAAGGTTTACCGCGAACGCTGGTGGCAGTACGCCGAAAAACTTCCTGCGATGCAGAGGGCTATTGCAGGGATGAGTCGAGTTTTGGTGATCACGCGGGTCAGTAAGGTTGTTATGCCGGTGCTGGTTCCGACTGGGCAGGTTATGAGCGAAGCGACCGTGATCGTTGCTAGTGACGACGTGGCGATGCTGGCGTTCATGAGTAGCTCGGCTCACTACTGGTGGGCAATTAGTCGATCATCGACAATGAAGGGTGATCTTCGGTATGCGCCGACTGATGTCTTTGGAACGCTGGCGCGCCCTTCGCTGACGGAACCCCTTCGCTGCCTGGGCAGCCAGCTGGATGTACGTCGCCGAGCCATCATGCTTGAACGAGGTGGCCTCACCGTGACCTACAACCTGCTCCATGACGAGAGCTGCATGGACGTTGACATCGTCGAACTCCGCGAGATCCACCGAGGCATTGACGAAGAGGTTGCCCGTGCCTACGGCTGGGACGACCTCCTGAGTCAGCCAGGCGGGCTTGATCACGGGTTCCATGACACCCGGCAGGGGCCCCGTTATACCGTCGGCCCGGTCGTCCGGCAGGAGATTCTTGACCGGCTGCTCGAAGAGAACCAGCGGCGTTACGCGGCCGAAGTCGCCGCCGGTCTGCATGACAAGAAGGGCGCCAAGAAGAAGGTGGCGGCCCCGGCCCAGCGAAAGTCGAAGCCTCCGGTGGAGGAGCCGCCGAGCCTGTTCTGACGGCAAGGGCGGGGGCGCGGTGGGCCGGTCAGCGCCAGTGGCGTACCGGTCCGCCGCCGGCATTACGGTCGCGGGCCACCTTGATCGCGACCCACGGGCCCAGAACGAAGACGTTCCCGTCCTCGAACTCCAGCCGTTTCCGCCGCCCCCGCAACTCCCTTACATCCCGCACCCGGTGCGGAATTCCGCCCACGGCGATCACATCCCCTCGCCGCACCCCATCGGGCATGACCTCCAGGGTCTGCATCATGCGCTGCATGTCCAGACCTCCTACCGCCGAGGCGCAAGGCTTCGCTTGTTGGCCTCGCGGACCTTGGCCAGGAGTGCCTCATGGCAAGTGACGCCGACCGTGGCGTCTTCGGCCGAGTCGGTCTCCTCCTCCGGCTCGGGCGCTGACTCCTCGGTCACTGGGCGCACTTCCTCAGGGCTGCCGCCAACTTCCACGCCACATCAGCCCGGCAGCAACCGAGTTCCACCAGTGGCGACAGGTAGTCGCTCGTCAGCGACACCAGATCCACCCCGAGCGACGGCAGCACCACATCCACCCCCGCCAACGCCTCGCGCAACTCGTCCCGTGCCGCCTCTGCCTCCCGCATCTTCTCCGCCGAGCGCACGCTCATGCCCGCGTTCATGTCCGCCTGCCTCCTTGCCGATCACTGTCTTTCAGCGATGAGCATGGAGGCGTAGCGCTACGCTCACCAGGGGTAACGGTTTTCGGAGCATCGGAACGAAAACGGGAGTCGCCAGTGCCCGCACCGAAGGAACTCGACCCAAGCGCCTCGCTTGCCGCGCTCTACGGCTCGAAGTTACGCAAGCTCCGCGTCCGTGCTGGACTCACACAGCGGCAGTTGGGCGACAAGATCCCGATCGCTCACAGTCGGATCGCCCAGTTCGAGCTGGGCAACGAGGTGCCCCCGGAGGACGTCAACCGCCGCCTGGACGAGCTGCTTGCCGCAGACGGCGACCTCGTCGACTTGTGGAGTCACGTCAAGCCGATGCCGCATCCGCAGTATGCGCGCAGGTTCATGGACCTTGAGCCCAAGGCCGTCAAGATGCTGAAGTTCCTGTCGCAGGTCGTGCCGGGTCTGTTGCAGACAGAGGCGTACGCGCGGGCACAGATGCGCATTGGTGATCCCCGCGAGTCCGACGTGCGGATCGAAGAGCGGGTGCAGGCGCGGCTGGCGCGGCAGTCGGTCCTCCGCGGTGACAGCCCGCCGTTGCTCTGGTGCATCCTTGACGAAGCGGTCCTACGGCGGCCGATTGGAGGCCCGCTAGTGATGGCCGAGCAGCTGGCCCACCTGGTCGCCTGGGCCCATACGCCGCATGTGGTCTTGCAGGTATTGCCGTTCGCCGCGGCAGGCAGCCACCCCATGCTGTCGGGATCGCTGACGATCATGAGCTTCAGGCGCGGACCAGATGTGGTCTACATCGAGGGTGTCCGCAGTGGAGAACTTCTGAAGGATGCGGCTGAAGTCGCTGAATATGCCCTTGCCTACGATCTGTTGCAGGCCAGTGCTCTGCCGCCGGACAAGTCGCTGGCCGTCGTCCATGACTTCCTGGAGGAGTACCGAGCATGCGCACCACTCGAAGTGAGCTGAGCAACGCCAGGTGGCGCAAGAGCACGTACAGCAACGAGGAGGGCGGTGACTGTCTGGAGGTCGCTGACCAGGTTCCGGGCGGTGTCCCCGTGCGGGACAGCAAGGCGCCCGCCGGGCCGGTGATCCTCGTCGGGAACGCGGCTTGGAGCGCCTTCGTGCAGCACTTGCGGGAGGCGTAGGGCGGGTCGCTGCCGGGGCGCGGAATCCTGGACCCCGGTGCGGCGCGGCGCCCTTCAAAGGAACGGGAGAGAACCCACCCAACCAAACCGGGGTCCCAACTCCCGTCGCCACACGATCGGGTGAAGGGCACGGCACGCACCCTGACCGGTGGGGTACCGTCGGCCGCAACAACCCCATACACGCAGACGGCCCCCGACAGGACGGCAATCCTGACGAGGGCCTGACCGATCCGGAAGATGAGACCTTCCCGATGGCTGATCCGCAGTCTAACGCGGTCGCGCCCGCGCGCCCCGTGAATCCGATCCCCACAGACGCCCCCAGCGCTGGCGTGATCCACTTCCGCCACCGCCACACCGACCGGTTCACGGTCGTCGGCAACCACCTGGCCCAGCATCCGCGGCTCTCCGCCGTCGCGCTCGGGCTCGCCGTCTACATCCAGTCCGTTCCGGACGGGGTCAGCGTGACCGCCAAGGCCCTCACCCTCCGCTTCCGCGAGGGCGAGACCACCATCCGGCGCGCTCTCAACGAGCTTGAGGAAGCCGGGTATCTGGAGCGGCGGCGGATTCCGCTCGGCGGCGGCCGGTTTGCGACCCGCACCCTTGCGTATGACAAGCCAGGCTGTGCCCTAGTTCCTGAAGCCGCGCCAGTTCCGGCGCAGCCTGCCGTGCCTCGCACCGAAGCCGAGCCCGTGCCAACCGCCCCCACAGGACCGGCGGCAGACCTCCTGGCCCGGCTGCGGACGGTCGACGCCCGCCTGATCCTCTCGGTGCGGGACGTCCAGCGGCTGAGCCCCGCCGTCGAGGAGTGGCTCGCCCGGCATGCGACCGCCGAGCAGATCACCCGCACCCTCACCGCCAACCTGCCGCCCGCGCCCATTCCCATCCATCACCCGCCCCGCTTCCTGGAGCACCGGCTCACCACCCTCCTGCCGCCGCCCCTACCGGTGTCCGCGCCCGTGCCGCAGCGCCCACGGCCCGCGCCCCTCATCACGTGCGACGGCTGTGAACGTGCCTTCCGCAGCCACCTTCCCGACGCCCGGTGCGGGGACTGCGGGCCCGCGCCGGACCGGTCCGTCGCGTGAGCAAGTGCGCCCGCTGCCGACGGATGTGGGCTTCGCCCTGGTCAGGACGTGGGAGAACGGTGATCATGGAGTGACTGTCAGTGGGGGCCCGTAACGTCGAGCGAGTCAGTCACCGACCGTGGCCGCCTGCCCCCGTCTCTGGAGTGTCGCCCGACCATGACGTCCCCCGCGCCGTACGCCTCCACCTCCCTCGCCGACCTCCTGCCCGCCGTCCGCTACGCCGATCCGCAACTCCTCGCCGCCCGGCTGGAAGACGTACGGCTGCCGCTCGGCTGGTGGCACGCAACACCGTTGATGGAGATCGAGCGGGTCATCGGCGCCGAAGCGCTCAGCCACCAGGTGGCCCAGGCGCTGCGTTCCCTGTGGCCGCACGTGGAGCTCGGGGACGTGGTTCCCGTACTGCGGCTGCTCGGTACCCCGGGAGTCGAGCCGGGCAAGACGGTTGCGCAGATCGCTCGGGAAGCCGGGCCCGGGGTCGTGGACGGGGACCGGGTGCTCGCGGCGGTGTTCGGCTCGATCCTCGACCGGCTGCACCAGCGCGGCGTACCTCGGGAGGAGAGCGACGGGGCGCGCGTACGGGATGCGGTGTCCGTGATCGCCCGGTGGCTGCCGGCGGACGCACCGGCCGAGGTGCGTGCCGCGCTCGCCGTGCTCCAGGGGTTGGAGGAGCAGCCCGAGGACGCGCCGGTGCCGCTGCCGGTGGAGTGCTCCGGGGCCGTCGAGGAGCCGGCCGGGGAGCAGCCTCAGGACGTGGAACTTCCGGCGCCGCGTGAGGCCTTCGACGACCACGAACCGGCCGCGGAGGTCGACGAGCCGGACGTCATCGAGGATGCGGGCCCGTCGGTCGACCCTGCGCTGATGGCCGAGCCTTTCGCCGCGCTGACGCGCCTGGTCGGCGGCTGGGACGAGCGCGCGCTCGTGATCGCCGGGCAGCGGATGTTCACCGATGAGCCGGTGAAGCTCCAGGACCTGGGCGAGCGGTTCTCCGTCAGCCGGGAGCGGGTCCGGCAGTTGGAGCGCGCCGTTGCGGACTCGCTCACGCAGTGGATGGTGGTCGACGAGGACGGCCGGGCCTTCGCCGGGCACCTGGCGGCCGTGGCCGAACGGCTCGGCACCGTGGGGCAGGTGGCCGAGGTGCACGCGCTGCACCCGGACCACGTCCGCACCGTGGAGGCGTTGGGCGTTCCGCTCGGGGACGTCGTGGCGCGGCTGCTGCCCGGCGGGACGCTCGTCGGGTCCTGGGTCGTGCAGGGCGACGCGGCAGCCCTGCGGGCGGTCATGCAGGAGGACCTGCTCGCCGCCTGTGGGGACACCCCGTTGGCCTGGGACGAGGCGGTCGCCCTCGGGCAGCGTTATGGGGTGCGGGGTGAGGTGCTCGCCGACTGGGCGGCCGACCTCGGACGCTTCCAGGTGCGGGACGGACGGCTGCTGTACTGGGGCCGGTCGCTCAACGACCGCGCCGCCGCCGTGCTCGCCCTGCACGGCAAGCCGATGTCCATGGAGGACATCCACGAACAGCTCGCCGACGGCACCGCCATCAACAGCATGCGCAACCAGATCTGGACCGACGAGCGCTTCCTCCGCGTCGACCGCAACCTGTACGGACTGCGCGCGTGGGGCGGCGAGGAGTACCTCGGCATCCGGGAGATGATCGCCCGAGAGATCGCCAACGCGGGCGGGGAAGCCGAGGTGAACGCGATCGCAGAGGCCATCAGCGCCCGCTTCGACGTATCGGCGGCATCGGTCCGCACCAACCTCGGTGGACCCGGCTTCGCCCGCACCCGCCGCGGCTGGGTCCGCGTCGCCGACCAGGCGAGCGAGCAGGACGCACCCTACGTACCGCGCAACGACGTCGCCGGTACGCGACGCTGCTTCGTCGGAGCCGACGGACGCTGGTGGTACCGGGTGGAACTGACCACCGACCACCTGCGCGGCTCCGGCTTCCCCGTGCCCGCCGGCTGGGCCGCCCACATCGGCGGCGCCCCCCACCGCGAACCGTTCCAGCTGCGCCACGACGTCGGGGAGACCTCCCTGACCTGGCGCGCCCAGCCCACCTTCGGCTCGGTGAAGCCGCTGCTGGAGCACATCGGGGCGACCGCCGGAGACCAGGTCTTCCTCAACGTGACCGACTGCCACCTCAACGCACTGCGGCTGCCCGCACCTCCGGACGGACTCAGCCCCGAGACGGGGGCCGCCCGGCTCACCGGCTGGACGGCCGCGGTGACCCCGGCGGAGGCGGTGGAGGTGATCGCGCGGCGGATCGGCATGGAGCCCGGTCAGGAAGGTCCCGCTCTGCTGGAGCGGCTGGCCGAGCGCGGGGACAAGGACATCGCCGAACTGCTCGAACGGGCCCTGTCCGGGGCGGTACCGGCATTCTGATGTCAGCCGTGCTCGCTAGCATCGGGATCACGACCGGCTGTCACGGTCCGGGCGGCGTCGGCCGCGCTGTGGGGAGGGGCCCGCGAGGGCACCGCGCGAGGGACGAAAGAGGGATGCACTGATGGCGACGGGCAAGACCGCCGAAGGGTCGGGGAGCGGGAGCGGCTCTCTGGAGGAGGACCTGCTCCAGCGGGTCCGCGAGGTGGCGCAGGACTTCGTTCCGGCGTCCTCGTACGAGATCCGGGACGATCTGGGCGAGCTCATCAGCCGGGACCTGCTCGGCCCGTGGGACGGACCGGACGAGGAGTTCGACCACCGGGCCGCCGGCCCCCGCGACCGGTACCTGGTCGGGCGGATCGGTCCGAAGCGGGCCCTGAGCACCTCCCTCGCCGCCGCCGACGAGCAGCTTCTCGACGACTCCGACGGGGAGGGCGACGGTACCGACCAGGGGCTTCCGGAGCGGCTCACCACCCAGAACGCGGGGCGCATGTGGGCCTCGTCGATGGGCCTGATGTTTGCCCTCCCGGCGGCGGACCATGCGGCTGCGGTCACCGTGCGGGTCCGATGGGGGCAGTACCACCGGTCGCAGGTCCTGGGCGACGACGGCGTCGCGCGTGCCACCTGGACCCGGGAGCAGGTGGAGAAGCTCGTCACCGTCCCGGTCGACGGCGCGCCCCGCCAGGTCCTGCCGCTCACCGCCGACCAAGAGGACGCCCCCGGCGTGCGGCTGGTCGCGGAAGTACGCAACCGGCCGGGTGCCGCGGGACCGAGCCGCGTCGTCGAGCTGTCGCTCGTCAACGCGCAGGACGAACCCCAGCAGGCCAAGGACGCGGCCTGGTTGTTCCAGGCCGAGCTGCACGTCACCGCCACCGACGGCAAGGCGCCGGTCTTCCTGCCGATCTCCGATCCGCTGGACGAGGCCGAGGAAGCCGCCCAGGACGCTCTCGGAGCGGCTGACCTGGAGGAGCAGCACTTGACGCTGCTCTACCGCAACCACCTGAAGCATGCGGCGGGCCGCAACGTGGCCGTGGCGGTCACCATCGAGAGGGGGGAGCGCAGGGCCCACGCCCTCACGACCACCTGGCTGCCGGTCCACGACGTCCCGGCCACGATCGCCCCGTCCGGGGCGGACGCGCAGCACCTGGAGGGCATCGAGCTGTCCATGGACGAGCTCGCCGTGCTCCCTCCGGCCGCGCTGAGTGACGCCCTGGCTCCGCTCGCCAACGGCTACAGCGCTTGGCTCGACGAGCGAGAGGCTCAGGCGGAGCAGCTGACCGGGGCGCTGCGCACCAGCGCCCTCGACGCGGTGGGCCGGGCCCGTGATGTCGCCGTCCGGATCACCCTCGGCGTGGACGCCCTCTCGAACCCCGAACGCCCCGAGGTGCTGGAGGCGTTCCGCTTCGCCAACCGGGCGATGGCCCTCCAGCGCAAGCACACCGCCATCGCGGCGCTGCGGGAGCGGGAGGGCATCGCCTTCCAGGAAGCCAAGAAGCGCATCGACGCCAAGGGCGCGGAAGCCGCATCGTGGCGCCCGTTCCAGTTGGCCTTCGTCCTCCTCAACATCCGGGCGCTCGCCGACCCGACGCTGAAGGAGCGCGAGGCGGGTCCGGACGGCATCGTCGACCTGCTGTTCTTCCCCACCGGCGGCGGCAAGACCGAGGCCTACCTCGGTCTCGCGGCCTTCACCTTCGCCATCCGCCGCCTCCAGGGGACGATCGGCACGGGGGAGGACGCCCGCAGTGGCGAGGCCGGCGTCGCCGTGCTGATGCGGTACACCCTGCGGCTGCTGACCGCCCAGCAGTTCCAGCGGGCGGCGGCACTCGTCTGCGCCGCCGAGGTGCTGCGCCGCGAGGCCTACGACGGCGGCGACGTCCGCTGGGGGACCACCCCCTTCCGGATCGGCCTCTGGGTGGGCGGTGCGGTCTCCCCGAACAGTTTCGACGAGGCCCAGAAGCAGATCGCCGAGGCCAAGGACGCCGGGGACGGCAAGGGCGCGAAGGTGCTCCAGACGCTGGCCTGCCCCTGGTGCGGCTCCGCACTGAGCGCCCAGCGCGACCTGCACGCCGACGACGACCTGCGCCGCATCCTGCTCTACTGCCCCAACGGCGAGGGCAAGCAGGCCTGCCCGTTCTCGCAGCGCCGCTCACCGGGGGAGGGACTGCCCATCCTGACGGTGGACGAGGAGATCTACCGGCTGGCCCCCAGCCTGCTGATCGCCACCGTCGACAAGCTGGCGCAGCTGCCCTGGCGCGGCCAGGCGGGCATGCTGTTCGGGCGGGTCACCGACCTCTGCCCGCGGCACGGCTACCGGCACGCGGACCTCGACACCCGCACCAAGTGCGGGGACAAGCACCAGGCCAAGGGCAAGCACGCGGCCGTGAAGAGCAAGCCGGTGACACGGCTGCGCCCGCCGGACCTGATCATCCAGGACGAACTCCACCTGATCTCGGGTGCGCTGGGCACCACCGTCGGCCTCTTCGAGGCGGCGGTGGACGAACTGTGCGGCTGGCCGGCGCAGGACGCCTACGGCACCACCGTCCGGGTCGGCCCCAAGATCGTGGCATCGACGGCGACGACCAAGCGGTCGGCGGACCAGATCAGCGGCGTCTTCGCCCGGAAGTCGGCGATCTTCCCGCCCCAGGTCATCGACATCGGCGACACCTTCTTCTCCCAGCAGGTCGAGCTGTCGAAGGAGGCGCCGGGGCGGCGCTACCTGGGCATCTGCGCCCACGGAGTCCGTATGAAGCAGGCCGAGATCAGGGTCGCCGAGATCCTGTTCCTGGCCGGCCAGACCCTCTTCGACCGGCACGGCAAGCCCGCCGACCCCTATATGACGCTCGTCGGCTACTTCAACGCCACGCGGGAACTCGCCGGCATGCGACGCTTCCTCGACGACGACATCGCCACCCGCGTACGGATCCACGGAACCCGCAAGGGCCTGTCGAACCGCCTCCTGCGGCGCACGGAGATGCTGTCCGTCCAGGAGCTGACCTCGCGCATCTCCTCCGCGGACATCACCGAGGTGCTGTCCCGTCTGGAGGTGTCCTTCGACGAGTCCATGGACACCACCGTGCGGCGACAGGCAGTGGTCGACGAACTGCGGGCGGCCGCACAGCACAAGCAGCGCATCGACGTCTCGAAGCTCGGGCTGCGCAACGAGGGCACGGGAGCCGTCGACGCGGTCATCGCGACCTCCATGCTCCAGGTGGGGGTCGACGTCTCCCGCTTCGGCCTCATGATGGTCGTCGGCCAGCCCAAGAACACGGCCGAATACATCCAGGCGTCTTCGCGCGTGGGCCGTGACGCCAAGCGCCCCGGACTGGTCGTGGCGCTCTACAACTGGACGCGGCCTCGGGACCTGGCGCACTTCGAGAACTTCGGGCACTACCACGCCACCTTCTACCGGCAGGTCGAAGCCCTCTCCGTCACCCCGTTCGCCCGCCGGTCCCTGGACCGGACGACGGCGGCGGCCTGGATCGCCGCCGTGCGCAACGCGACCACGCCCCACTCCCGCAACCACGACGCCTACGACATCGACCTCGACGGCCCGGTCGCGCGGCAGGTCACCGAGCGGTTCCTGGCCCGCGCCGAGACCGTCGGCGGGCCGCGCGCCCGCACGTACCTCGGGGAGCGCATCGAAGTCCTCAAGGACGCCTGGGCACACAAGAAGCAGGGCTCCGCCCGCCTCGGATACGAGGAGGCGGCCTGGCAGGGCCAGCGACTCAGCGGACTCCTCAACAAGGCCACCGGGGCCACCTGGGACGAGCTCACGGTCGCGCAGTCGATGCGCGAGACGGAGAACGAGATCAACCTGCTGGTGCCGGGAGCCGGCCTCTACGACGTGGTCGGCGGAGCACCCGCATGGAGCTACGCGGCCGGGGCGGGCCAGACCGGCGCCGACGGCGAGGACTCGCCCGAGGGAGACGAAACGGGCGCCGTACTGGACGGCAAGGCCGCCACGGCAGGCCGGCAGGGGAAGAAGGCGTGAGCATGACGGACAAGACACAGCACCGGCGCCGGGTCGGATCCGTACGCCCCAGCCACCTGATGTACACGGGCGGTGTGGGCGCTCTGGTCGACCTGCCCAACTTCGCCGTCCTGGTGCGGGGCATCGACGACTGGCAGTACGACGCGTTCGAGTGGGCGGACCTGAAGGAACCGCGGCTGCTGCGGGCCGTCAACGGCCTGATAGGAGACCCGTACGGCGCCCAGGTCACCCAGTTGCGGCCCGCGCCCTGGATGGACGGCACGGACAGCGACCCCAACGGCCCCGCATCCCGCGTCGGCGTCCCCGTCCTGCCCTTCCCCCAGTGGCTGCGCTGCACCGCCTGCAACGCCCTCGGCGGCCTCGACTCGAAGATCTTCAAGTTCGAGAACGCCAAGCCCCGGCGCCCCGACCAGGCACGCTTCTTCCACGACAACTGCACCGCCAAGCGCAAGGGCAAGCGCCCGCTCGCCGTCGCGGCGCGCTTCGTCCTGGTCTGCCAGGCCGGACACCTGGACGACTTCCCGTACGCGTCGTTCGTCCACCGCGGCGGGAACTGCGCGGAGGCCAGCCACCCGCGGCTGGAGATGCTCGACCACGGCGGCAACCAGGCGGCCAACGTCAAGGTGCGCTGCGTGAACTGCAACAGCGAGCGCAACATCCGCGACGCCATGGGACAGCGCGGCGAGATCACCCTGCCCCACTGCCGGGGCCGCCACCCCCACCTGGCGACCTTCGACCCGGCAGGCTGCAAGCAGCAGCCCAAGCCGCTCGTCATCGGCGCCTCGAACCAGTGGTTCGCGCAGACGCTCAGCGTCCTGGCGGTGCCGCCGACCAGCGGCAGCGCCCTGCAGGGCAAGGTGGAACAGCTCTGGGAACAGCTGCAGAAGGCGAAGTCGCAGGAGTTCCTCGACATGGTCTGGGAGCTCCCGCAGTTCAAGCCGCTGCACCAGTGGAGCCAGTCCGAGGTGTTCGAAGCCATCGAGGCGTACCGGGCCGCGGGTGCCGAGTCCCAGTCCTCGGAGGCCGTCTCGTACCCGGACCTGCTCACCCCCGAGTGGGAGATCTTCACCAGTCCTCAGCTCCCGGAGCCGACCGAGGACTTCGCGCTGCGCGACGTTCCCGTACCGCCGGCCCTCGACGGGGTCTTCTCCCACGTCGTCCAGGCGGAGCGGCTGCGGGAAGTACGGGCGTTGATCGGGTTCACCCGGCTCGACGCCCCCGACCCCGAAGACCCCACTCTGGTGGCCCGCGCACCGCTCTCCCGCAGCCGCGTCCCCGCCTGGGTGCCGGCCAGCGAGGTGCGGGGCGAGGGCATCTTCCTGAGGGTCTCGGACGAGCTGATGGCCGACTGGGAGCAGCGGGTGGCCGACACGGCGGCGCTCAAGGCGCACCGCGACGCCTACGTGGAATTCCGCCGCAACCGCTACTCGGGCCGTGTCGAGGACACCGACGACCCGTTGCGGGGCTGGCCGGGCGCGCGGTACATCGCGCTGCACACGCTGTCGCACCTGCTGATCCGGGCCATCTCGCTGGAATGCGGCTACTCCTCGGCAAGCCTCTCCGAGCGGATCTACGCAGGCCGCGAGGACGACCGGCGCACCGGCATCCTGATCTACACTGCGGTCCCCGACGCCGAGGGGACCCTGGGCGGTCTGGTGGCCCTGGCCGAACCGGAGAAGTTCAGCAGGGTCGTACGGCGCGCGCTCCACGACGCCGAGCGGTGCTCCTCCGACCCGCTGTGCGCCGACCGGCTGCCCCGGCCTCCGCACGAGGACTTCCTGCACGGCGCCGCATGCCACGTATGCCTGTTCGTGTCGGAGACGACCTGTGAGCGCGGAAACCGGTTCCTGGACCGGCGGTTCATAGTGCCGATCGACGACCCGGATCTGGTGCTCCTCAAGGGCCTCACATGAGATGGGCACGGCTGCTCAAGGCCGCCGCGGAGGCGGAGGCGGCCGCAGGAGTCCTCGCGCTGGGTGCACTGGCCGACGGCATAGCAGCCGGACAGCCCCGCGCCACGCTGCTCACGGTCCGGTCGGCCTCCGCCTACACAGAGGCCGCGGCGGCCGTGCTCGATGCGATGGACGCGGACGGCCTGTCCCGGGAGGAAGCCGCGGCCTGCCTGCACGGGCTGGCCGCCGGCTACGCGCAGCGCGACCGGGAACAGGAGGTCTCCCTGGTGTGGAGCGGCCCCTCCTCCCACCGGGTGCCCGTACGGTCCACGGACCGGGCGCTCCTGGGGCTGATCGCCGAGGCACGGACAGAGCTGATCCTGATGACCTATTCGGCACGGCGGTACCCGCCCCTGACACAGGCGTTGCAGGACGCCTCGGCTCGGGGCGTCGGCCTGGACATCGTCGTGGAGACCCTGCAAGGCGCAGGCAGCGCCCTTTCCGGCGACGAGCCGGCGAGCGCGTTCACCGATGTGCCGGGAGCACGCCTATGGCACTGGCCCCCGGACAAGAGGATGGAGCTCGGAGCCAAGACGCACGCCAAGCTGGCCGTGGCCGACCGGCACACGCTCCTGACCACCAGCGCCAACTTCACGCAATCCGGAGTGGACCGCAACATTGAGGCCGGAGCACTCATCAGAGGGGGCTCCGCGCCGACGCGGGCCGCGGAACACGTGCTGGAACTCCAGCGCACGGGCGTCCTCCAGCGCTTCTGGTGACGTCCTTGCGGGCCGGACGAGATCAGGACCGATGCGAATCGCTCATTTACCTAAGTTCCTGCCGATCACGGACGACGCTCCCGGCGCGTGGCGGGCAATGGACATGACTTCTCCGAAGGGGGAGGGTCCGCCCGACGCGTAGGTTCCTCTCGTGCATCTCACCGCTCCGAATGCGCTGGTCTACCGGCGGTGATGCGGGCATGCCGTGCACCCGCTCCCTCCACAGTGCGCTGAGCCGGTTTCTGCCTGGGTCTTCAGCCGGCGGATAGGCGGAGCCCGATCTCGCTCCACTTCGGAGCTCGGGGGGAATCCTTGGTAGTGCGGCTAGGCAGAAGGGCTGGTCCGACTGGCGCCTTGACGCTCCGGGCGGCCAGCCAGCCGCTCAGTTCGAACCTAAGCTGACCTGCGAATATGCTGGCTTCCGCTCCTTGGGACGTGCAAACGATGACGCACCACGTGGAGTGCGTGGCGATCCTGGAGCCCGTCGAGAAGGCCCGCTGACCTGTCGTTCTCCGAGTGTGCGGTCTGGGCGTGACGCGCGGACCGCACCGTTTTGGGCGAGTCGTCATGCGTGTCCGGCCGTCCGGCTCGGCGGGCGGGAACTTCACTCCTTCGTCGCGGCCGGCACCTGGGCTTCGGCCTCAGGGTCGGCCGGCGTCGACCTGAGCCGCTTGACGAGTGGAGCCACGGCCTCGTGGAAGGCCTTGAGGGTGCCGACGATCTCGTCGACCGCGGCCACCGCCCGACTGAGCTCCTGGGCGATCTGCTCCGCCTTGTCGACGAGAACTCGGATGTCCGCTACGGGGTCGATCGTGAGCCGGCGGTTCATGCGCAACTTCTTTCTCCTGCGGGCGTGACTGCGTCGCACCCGCGGATCGAGGAGACGCGTCGTGGTAGATTTCACGGATTACCGGTGCTGTGAAACACAAGCTACACGGTTCACGAGGAGTCGGTGAAGTGAAAGCGGGATCCAGTTCGGCGGTGGCCTTCGGCCGCGTGTTGCAGGCAGTGCGCAAACGCTGGTCGAAGACCCAAGGCGATGTCGCCGGCTTCTTCGATCCCAAGCTCTCGGTGGCCGCTGTCTCGATGGCCGAGAGCGGCAGCCGCCCGCCCAAAACCGAGGCGATGGTCCGCGGCTACGCCGCCGCCCTGGAACTCGACGAGGATGCTCTGCTTCAGCTCTGGTGGGCGATGCAGGGGATGATCGGGATCGATATCTGGGCCGAGGACCTGCCGGTCCCCCGATGGTGGCGGGAGTACGAGGCGAGTCCTCAGGCAGAGTTCGACTACAACCAAGCCCTTAGTTACGCCAGAGGCAAGTGGACCCCGAACGAGGACTTCTATGAGCCCTCACTGGAGCTGTTCGCCCTCGCCGAGGCGATCCGCAGCATCCTGATGCGCCTGCTGGGCGACTCGTGGGAGGTTGGCTACAAACGCGAGATCGGCCTCCGCGACCCTGTCGACGGGCGCCGCGCAGCGGTCGTCATCGAACTGCGGGCAACGGATTCGGGCGGGGACGAGTCGGACAGGCCCCTCGAGCCGACGGTCACGTTCGCGTGCCCGGAACCCGCGGCCCGACCTGTCCCGTCCGAGTCGGCGGCGAGGACCAACACTGAGGCCATCGCGCCCGACGTGGCATGGATCCTCTCTGCGGTCGAGGCGATGCCCGCCCGCGAGCGGGCGGCCGTCGCCGGATTCATCCGTGGACTGCGAGAGGGAGCGAGCCTCTTCTCCGAGGAGGTCTCATCCACGCGTACGTCGCCCGGCGAGCGGTGACAGCCCAAGGTCCGGGTGGCCTCCGGGTTTCGCCGCGGGGCCTGGCGCCGGGGTGTGCCGTGCGTCGTCCGGCGTGACGCTCGCGGTTCAGCTGTACAGGTCCTTGGCCTGGCGGTTGATGCGGCGGACCGTCCAGGCCAGGACGGCCGCGGAGCGGACGGCCAGCCACAGGGTGTCGCCGTCAGGGCCGGCGGCCGGGTGGTACGCCACGTGCCACAGGTAGGGCGCCGTCACGAACCCCGCGGCCAGCGCGGGAGCCAGCCGCCACAGGACGAACGGGAGGGCCGCGTACCAGTCGAGGGACAGGGCCAGGAGGTCGTAGCGGGGCGCCCCCCGGTAGGCACCCACCAAGGTGGTGCCGACCAGTGCGGGACCCGCGAGCAGCAGCGCCGTGGCGTACGCACCGAGCGGTCCCGCGGGCGGACCGGACAGCAGGGCCGCGGCCCAGCCGACACCGCCGGCGGCCCAGAGGAACGCGACCGGTACCGCCAGGTGGGAGAGGGCCAGGACACCGGGCGACAGCGGCAGCAGCAGGGCGCGGCGCGGCCGGTCCGTGTCCTGGTAGGCGGGTTCGGCCAGCGCGACCGCCGCGAGGTACGGCGGTACGACGAGGAGCAGGCCCACGAACGCCGCCTTCACGGGGCTGACCGCAGCGTGGCCCGGCTCCGTCAACCAGTCGGCCACCACGCGGAACTGGGCGAACCCGGCGACCAGCGCGGCGCAGGCCAGGACCGGGCGCCAGGGGTGGCGCAGCAGGACGACCGCGTCCCGCCACAGCGGCAGCGCCCACCGGGAGCTAGGCATCGGGATCCGGGCCGTCCGCCGGCGCCGTCCGCCGGTCGACTGCAGGACGAGGGTCAGCGCGCGCAGGTCCAGCAGCGTCGCCCCCCGGGTGACCTCCCGCCCGGTGCGGGCCCGGGCGAGGAGCGCGTCCGTCGGGATGCCCGCCACGGCACGGAACGCCTCCCGTAGGGCACCCGCCGCACACGCGGCGAGGCAGGCCAGCGCCGCCGCCCAGGCCAGGGTCGGGCCGTGCCCGGCCGCCGTGGCGACGGCCGCGCCCGCCCAGCCCCAGGGGCCGGACCAGGCCGCCACCTCGGTCACCTCGGGCGCCGAGGTTCCGCAGGCGAGCACGGTCGCTCCGGCCAGTGCCAGACCGCCACCGAGCAGCCGGACCCGGCCCGCCAGGACGGGGCGGGCCTCGGCCACGGCGCCCAGTCCGACCGCGAGGCAGGCCAGTGCCAGGTGGGCGAGGAGCGCCACGGGAAGGACCTCGTACCGCTCCTCGCCCTGTAGGGCCAGGGCGAGCGCGACGGTCAGCGCACCGGTGGGCAGGGCCACCGCGCAGGCGACTGCCACGGCCCGCACCAGCCGGGGGCGCAGCAGCCGGCCCCGGTCGCCGGGCAGCGGCAGGAGCCAGGTGATCTCGGCGGGGCTGAGCAGTACCGGCCCCAGCCGCACGCACAGGGCGATCTGGCCGGCGAACAGCAGCAGCGTGGTGCCGACCACGCCGGCTCGGGCAGCCGCCCCGCCGGACCATCCCAGTCCCTGGCCGATGCCCGGTGCCGCCTGGACCAGGCCCGCGAGCACCACCAGTGCGGAGACGGCCGCGCACGCCCAGGTCCACACGTCGTCGAACCGGGCCCGGCCGGCCCCGCGTTCCCGTCGGGCCCGCGCCGCGGTGGCCACGGCCGCGGCCGTGGCGTCCCGGCCCTCGGCGGCGCTTTCGGTGGTCACCGCCACGGTGAGACCTCCGCTACGCCGGTCACCTCGGCGGGGGTGCCCAGGGCGGCCGTCCGGCCCCGGTCCAGGAGCAGTACCCGGTCGGCCGTCTCCTCGACGGTGGCGCGGTCGTGCGAGGCCAGCAGTACGGCCGTGCCGGCGGCCTTCGCCGCCCGCAGTGCGGCGGCCAGCCTGCGCCGGGCGGCGGTGTCCAGGCGCTGCTCGGGCTCGTCCACGACGATCAGGCGGGCCGGACGGACCAATACCGAGGCGAGCAGCAGCATTTGGCGCTGCCCCGCCGACAGGGCATCGGGGAAGGCGTCGCCGCGGTGGTCCAGGCCGAGCTCGGCCAGCACCCGGTCGGCGACGGCGTCCGCCCGGGTGCCCAGGCCGTGGGCGGTGGCGACCATCCGTATGTGCTCCGCGACGGTGAGGTCGGGAAAGCATTCGGCGCCGTCGAGGAGCAGCCCGACGTCCCGCCGGAAGGCGGGGTCCGCCTCGCGCGGTGCGGCCCCCGCGAAGCGGACCTCGCCCCGGTCCGGCTGCTGGCGGCCCACGCAGACGCGCAACAGGGTCGACTTGCCCGAGCCGTTGGCGCCGGCGAGGGCCAGACAACCGCCGGGCTCCAGGGCCAGGGAGACGTCGGCCAGGACGGTCTCGTCGGCGTAGGCGACGTGGATGTCCTGCGCGTACAGCAGGGCTGCGTTCCGGGCGGTGTCCTCGGCGGTGTCGTTGGCGGTGTCCTCGGCGGCGTCAGTCACGCCCGTCCCCCTTCGCGGCCGGCACCGGCCGTGGCCCGCAGCAACCGGGCAGCGACCTCCGCCAAAATGTATTCATCATGCACGAATATACCCATGCGATTGAGGGTCATATGGGCGTGGGAGATCAACAAGCCGGACCGGAGCGATGCGTCGGCCGGGCCGAGGGGCAGGAGGGTGGCCAGCGCCTCGGCCCACGGCGACACCGCCGAGGCCCGTGCGGTGAGCGCCGGAGCGCTCACCCGCCCGCGCGACACCAGGAGTTCGGCCCAGTCGGCGGCGTGCTGCGCCAGCAGTTCCGAGGGGAACACCTCCTGCGGGGCGGACCGGGACCAGCCGCTCCAGTAGTCGGCGTGGGCCCGCAACTGAACCAGGACGGGATCGGCTTCGCCGCCGCCGTCCGGCTGCCCGCCCCCGTCCGGCTGCCCGCCCCCCTGCGCCTGCCCGCCCTCCTGCGGCGCCCCGGCGCCGGCCGACGCCGCGGCCTTGAGCAGGACTTCGATGCCCAGCAGCCGCAGCCGCAGCTCGTCCAGCCCCGACCCGGCGGCGCGCAGGGCCAGTTCGCTGGAGAGCGTGAACACCTCCTCGGTCGCCTCCAGCGCCGCCCCGGTGCCGTAGCGGTCGGTCTCCGGCACGTAGCCGGCCGCGTGCACGCCGGGCGGTAGCACCGTCGCGGCGAGCCGCCGGTCCACGGTCGGGTCGGAGGCGACCGACGCCGCCGCCAGGTCGCCGATGGAGGCCAGGTAGCCCTCGGGGTCGTGACCGTCGCGGGGCACGTCGGCGAAGGCCCGCCGTACCGCCGCGTCCAGCGCGTCGGGCATGGCGGCACGGCCGGCACCGGGCCGCGGCAGCAGCCGGATCCGCAGGTGCGGCCCGCCCTCCCAGTAGCGGATGAAGAACCACCGGTGCAGCAGCCCGGCCGCGCGCAGCGGGGCGAGCAGCGCCGGGAGCTGCTCCCGTACCAGCGGCGTGAGCCGGTCCGTACCCTCGGCGTCGGCGGGTACGTGTACGTGCCAGGACAGCCAGCCGTCGGGGTTGGGGACGGGGGTGCTCATGCAGCGCCTCCGGGGAAGCGGCGGACGTCGAGGGCGGGCTCGGTGAACCGGTTCGGCCCGCAGGCCAGTTGGTAGACCGGCACCCGGTCCGGTGCCAGGCCCAGCGCGGTGGCGGCGCCCTCGGCGTCGTAACTGCGCAGCGGCCGCGCGAACAGCCCGTGCGCGGCCATCGCGTACGACAGGTGCTGGGCCGTCCAGCCCGCGGCGGCCAGCAGGTCGGCCGCCACCCGGGGCGCGGGCGCGTCCGACGTACGGCAGGCGGCCGTCAGGTCCGCGGTGACCAGCCACACCAGGTTGCACGCGTCGAGTTCGAAGGCGAGGCCGGGTGCAGCGGCGGAGTCGACGAGGAGCGCACCGCGCGCGGCCCCGAGCTCTCCGACGCGGCGGGCCGTGCCGTCGAAGCCGATCTCGTAGCAACCGTCCGCCACGTCCTCCACCTCGCGCACCCAGCAGAACAGGCCGAGGGTGGAGCGGGCGGGCAGCAGGGCGCCGAGGCCACGGCCGCTGCCCGCGAGGGTGTTCAGGGCCGAGTGCCACAGCGCGGCGGGCGCCGGGCGGTGGGCGCCGGTGAAGCCGGAGACACCGCGCGGGGCCCGGCCGCTGTTGCGCGCCCAGACCACCTGGTTCCACGTCGTGCACCGGAACCGGCGGACGGCGAGGCGTCCGGTGACGGGGTTCCCCCGGGGTCCGGCGACGGGACCGGCGGGCCCTGAGGGCCCTGCGGCTCAGGGGTCATGACGTAGCCGGGCACGGCCGCGCCCGGCAGCGATCCGGCCCACGCCTCGGTGGCTCCGGACGGCCCCGCGACGCTCAACGGGCGGCCCAGCGCCCTGCCCAACAGGGCGAGCGAGGCCAGGACATGACCGGTTTCCAGGCCGGTCAGCACGGTGCGCAGCGGTCCGTAGAACGACGGCAGGGCATCGGGGAGCGCGAACGTCCGGATGTGGTCGCCGCCTCCGCCGTAGCCTTCGCCCCCGGGCACGCCGAGGGCGTCGCCCGCCTCGGGCCGCGGGAAGCGGCCGACGCCGCCCTCCTGGGCGACCAGCCGCACCGGGAACTTGGCCCGTGGCGACGGATACGCCCGGTGTTCGGGATACGGGTTGTCGACCTCGAAGCGCACCGGAGCACTGACGGTGGCGGCCACTTCGTACAGGGACACCTCCGAAGCGGGCGCCGCGGCCGGCCAACGGGTCCGCGCCAGCAGGTCCCAGCGCGCGGGCAGGCCGCCACCGACCGCGTCGGCCGCCAGGGCGGCGACGGCCGAACGCACCCGCTGGCGCTCGGGGCGTGCTTCGGGGTCCACCCGGGTGTCACCGGACGGCACGGCCATGAGGATCGCCTTCAACGAGGCGTGGCGGGCCGGGTCGGAGCCGGGCTCGGGGGCGGGAGGGGGAGGGGGCGCAACGACCACGGAGGACAGCCACTTCCTTTTCCTTCGTGCGGAACGGGGACGGGCAGACGGACTACGGACGACTACGGACGACCGGGACTGCGACTGGGACCGGGACCGGGTCCGGGACCGGGTCCGGGACCGGGCGGGGTACGCAGGGCCCCGCCCGGCACCGGCACGCCGGTCAGGGGAACGGGTGCACCGTGAGCCGTTCCAGGGAGAGCTCCCCTTCCCCCGCCGCCGCGAGCAGCCGGGGCAGGCCGAGCACCCGCTGGTGCGCGAAGCCGAAGGCCAGGGGGACGCTTCCGGGCACCAGGACCCGTACGGCGCGCAGCCCGGCGGCCCGGTGCTCGTGCCCGGTCTGGTCCACGACCAGTACCTCGTCCATGCCCGCGTCGGCCAGCAGCCCCAGCAGCTGCCGCCGGGCCTGCCCGAGCGTCGCGGCCCCGAGCAGCGGGGAACGCGGGAACGCCTCGGCCAACGGCACCGACGGGCCCGCCAGATACGGCTCGAAGGCGTCGGCGGCCTCGGGCACGGAGTACCACTCGATGTGGTGGTCGAGGTCGGTGACGTTCCAGCGGTCCGTACGCAGTCGGCGGGCCCGCTCCGGTGAGGGGGCGATGACGTTCCCGAGGACCAGCGGGGCCAGTTCCGCGACCGCCGCGCGTACCGCCTCGGCCGGATCGGGGTGGGCGGCGGCCGTCGTCAGACTGTACTTGTCCGGCGAACGGGGGTTGCGGGCCAGCGCCCACACCGCCGGCACCGGCACGTCCCGGGTCAGGACCAGCAGGTCCACCTCGTACCCGGCGCGGCGCATCGCGGCGCGCAGTTCGACGGTGGTGGGGTCGGTGACCGAACGCCAGTCGATCCGGGGGACCGGCCGCCCCGCCCACCAGGTCAGCAGGAACGCGTCGCGCTCGAGGAGCTCGAGCAGGGCGTGCAGTGCCGCCTCGTCGAGGGTGGCGCCGAGCGCACAGCCGTTGGAGGACTCGTACAGCACCCGTCCCCACTTCTGTCCGGGCCGGGGCTCGGGATGGACGTGGTAGGAGCCGGCCTCCAGCGGCACCCAGCATTCCTCGTCGGTGCCCCAGGCGCGGGCGGGGATCCAGCGCAGGACGTCGTCCGGGGAGAACGGATCGACCCGGCAGGAGGGGTGGCCGTACTGCTCCGGTGCGAGGTGGCCGAGCCGACGCGGGTCCAGGGCGCGCCCGGGCAGTTCCCGGTACGGGGCGCGGACCGGCCGGGCCGCGCTGACGACGGCCTCCGACCCGGAACGCTCCAGGCGCTCCAGCAACGCCAGGCGGGAGGCTGCTGCGACGGTGCGGCCACGGCCGTAGCCGGCGGCTTCGGAGGCCTTGCCGTGCCGGGCGTGGACGGCCGCGACCAGGGAGGCCGGACTGTCGGGAACCGGCTGGAGGCCGATCACCGGGCCGTAGCGGCTGTCGACGAGCAATGCGGTGAGCGTCGACACCGACAGGTCCGGCCCCGGTACCTGCCGCAGCGCCCCGTCGAGCGTAGGGTCCGCGCCGCGGCGGGAGCCCGCGCCCGGGCCGGCGCCGTCGTCCACGCCCGGGCCGGCGCCGTCGTACACGCCGCTGTCCACGTCGGCGTCTGTGCCGCGGCCTGCGTCTGTGCCGCGGCCTGCGTCTGTGCCGCGGCCTGCGTCTGTGCCGCGGCCTGCGTCCGCGTCCGCGTCCGCGTACACGCCACACTCCGCGTCGGCATCCGGACCCGGGACCTCGTCCGCTTGCCGACCGAGGACGGCGCCGGCATCAGCCCCCGGCGCGGCGCCCCCGCAGCCCGGGCAGCCGGTCTGCGGCAGCACCCGGTGCCGGGAGCTACCGGCCGGCCCCACCACGACCGTTTCCCCCGGTCCCGGCGGCTGTCGGCGGACCAGCTCGCAGGCGGCGGCCAGCGCGGCGGCCGAGGCGCGGGCCAGGCCGGGCCCGGCCGAGAGCCGTCGCGGCGGGTCCGTGATGCCGCGCGTCCGCAGGTGGGCGGAGACCTGGCACAGCGGGCAGCCGACGGCCGCGTCCCGCTGCCACAGCGGTCCGATCTCCACCTCGGCGCCCCACAGGCGCACGGGCAGCAGGGGCAGGCCCAGGCGTTGGGCCTCGGCCATCCGCTGCTGCTCCCAGTCCGCGTCGTGGCCGGCCACCAGCGCCACCAGCGCGGCCCGTTCTCCGACCAGTTCCGCCAGCAGGGCGGCGGCCTGCGGCCACTCGGTCCCGGTCGCGGCGTGCACCGCGAGCCGCCCGGTCACCGGTCGCCCCGCGCGTCACGGACCAGCGTGCCGTGCACCAACGGGTGCGCGCCGAGCAGCGGGTCGTGGGCGGCGGGCCGGAACCCGACGCCGTGACCGAGCAGTTCGGCGGCCAGTTCGTGCGGCCGCGCCGATGCGGCCAGCTCCTCGGCGATGCGGCAGTCCGGGCCGAGCGCCCCGGCCAGCTCGGGGTCGTGCCCGGCGAGCTGTGCGCGGGCCCGGGCGGCGGCCCGTGCCGCCTCCGACGCGGCCGCGCGGTCCCGGCCCCAGGCAGTGCCGTGCCACTCCGCGGGCCGTCCCGCCGCGCCGCCGTCCCGGTCGCCCTCCGCCCCGACGGGCAGGACGAGCGCGGCCTCGGCGCACACCAGGCCGCCGGGGGCCTCGTGCAGGCGGTACCGCCAGGAGGCGCCGGGCGGAGCCGTCCGTCCCGCATCGCCCTCCTGCCAAGGCACACGCCCGTCCGCCTGCCGGTCGAGGGCGGCGAGCCGCAGTGCCGCGTCCAGCAGGGCCGCGCCTTCGGTGGTACCGGCCCCGCCCTCCGGGTCGGGGCCGCGCAGGAAGGCCCGTAGCGCCGCGTCGTCCGCCTCTCCGCCGGTGGCTCCCCAGCCCGCGGCGGCGCGACCGTCCGGCGTGCCGGGCCCGGGGACCACACGCGCCAGGCATACCGGCAGTTGGGTCCAATCGGCCGGGGTGTCCGTCCGGTACCGGCCGATCAGTGCCGCCGCATCGGGGCCGTCGGCGTCGCCGGCGTCGGTGAGGTCGAGCGAACGCCAGCCCAGCGGACGGGAGTCCACCACGTGCACGGTGCGCGACCCGCGGTCGACCAGTCCGGTGATCTCCTTGAACGCCTGCTCGGCGGCGATCTGGGCGGCGAGCCGGGCGGCGGGTTCGGCGGCCGCCGCGTCCGGCACCGGAGGCGCACCGGCGGCCGACGTTCCGGTCGTCAGCCGGTCGCGCAGGGCCGCAAGGGCTGCCGGGGCGGCCGCCAGCGCGGACGAGACGACCCACGTGCGACTGCCGGCCGCTTCCACCCGGACGGCCAGCCCCGGGCCGGTGACGGCCGCGGCCCCGGAGGCACCCCGGTCGCCCTCCTCCGTCCCGCCGACCAGCCGTACGCGCACGCCCCGTGCGACGAGGGCGGCTTCGACGGTCGCCGCCTGCGGCCACGCCGCCCCGACCGACACCTCGGCCGCCGCCAGGGCGCGCAGTGCGGCGGCGGGGTCGTCGCTGTAGCTCTCCACGTACGCCACCGCCTCCTCGGGGAGGCCGGGCGGCGCCTCGTACGCGTCGATCAGGGCTCCCTGGGCCCGCATCTGGGCGATGACCCGCTCGATGAACGGCGCCGCCTTCGGGTTTCCGGCCGCGTCCACCAGGTCGGCCGTCGTACGCGGCTGCTCCAGGGCCCGGATCCAGGCGCAGGCGGGTTCGGCCAGGGGCGCGGGCAAGCGCAGGGTGAAGGCCCCGCGCGGGGTCTGCACGAACACCCCCTCCGAGTAGGCCCCGTACACGGTGCTGGGGCGGAGTTTCACGCGCATGTCAGGAGGGCCTCGCTGTGAGTCGGTCCTGCCAGGTCTCGCCGAGCCGCTCGTCGACGGCGTGGGCCAGGCAGTGGCAGTACAGGTATCGGTTGAGCGGTGTGACGCCGAGCCATTGCAGGGTCTCGTAGAGCCAGTTCACGAGCACGCGGTACGCCTGGAAGGCCGGAGGCGTGCGCTCGCCGAAGCCGAGTTCGGCGAGCCGCCGGTGGAAGGCGCTCGGCGCTCCGTCGGTGCCCGGACGACCGGTGCCCCGACGACCTGCGTCCGGACGACCCGCATCCGGACCACCCGCATCCGGGTCGGCTCCGGCTCCGGCGGGGCCGGCCGGGCCTCCGAGCACTTCCTCCAGGTCCCCGTGCAGCCGCGGGTCGCGCAGCTCGGCGAGCGCGGTGGCGCAGGCGGCGTACCCGGGAAGCTCCTCGGGCCGGTGCAGGGCACTGTCGACCAGCTGCCCGGTCTGCGGCGCGTACCGTCCGGCCGCGGCGGCGAAACGGCCCCGCAGCTCTTCGCCGTCGGGCCGGGAGGCGAGGAACGCCTCGGTGTGGGAGCGGAACGACAGGGATCCGAACCGCGCGCCCCCGGGGTACGAGGCCGCCAGAGCCGCCATCCAGCGCAGCGCGGCGCCCGGGGCCCTGGACCGCGCGGCCGCCGGGTCTGCGGGCAGCAGGCCGGCCAGCTCACGGGCGAGCGCGGTCAGGAACCGGTGCCGCACGGCCTGCACCGGGCCCGGTACCACGGTGTCGGTGGACACGAGCACCGACCCGTGCGGGTGGGGCAGCTCGTGGCGGACCGCCACGCCCTCGGCCCGGGCGAGTGCGCCAGCCCGGCGCGCGTACTCCTCGGGCGTCCAGGCACGGCCGTGCCCGGAAGCGGTGGCGAGCCGTCGGCGAGCCTGGGCCAGGACGTCGGCGGCGGGGGCCGCGTGGCCCAGGTGCAGGGCCAGGTGGGGTCCGCCGTCCCAGTGCCGGGTCGGGAAGCACACCTCCAGGGCCGGGTCGGCGGCGAGACCGGCGACCAGGGGCAGCGCCCCCTCGGTGAGCAGCGGCAGCGTGTCGGCACGGTAGTCGTGGACGCGCAGGGTCGTCAGCACGCGGAGCCCTCCTCGTGGCAGGCAGGGGTACCGGGACCGGCGCTTCGACCGGCCTCGGACCCGAAGGCGGCGTCGGCGCGGGGCGTGTCCGCCCCGGCCAGGTCGAACTCGTAGACCGCTTCGCGCACGTGGTGGCCCGCCACCGGTCCGGGCAGGCATTCCTCCAGGTACGGATGGGTGAAGTCGGCGGCGTCCTTGGCGAAGGAGGCCAGGCCCAGCACACCGGCCGTGTCCACGTAGCGGGGCTTGGGCTGGGACACGGGGCGGGAGGTGACGTCGGGCACGAGCGCCTCGCCGCGCTCCCATTCCGGCAGTTGTTTGACGAAGAACCGTGCGGGCACGCCGTGTTCGGCCCGCAGCCGCACCAGCCGGTGCAGGTCGTCGGACGATCCCCGGTGGGTCCCGGTCAGGACGCCGGCGTCCGGCAGGTACCAGCGGCGGCGCTGGAGCACCAGGTTGCCGTGGCGGAGCCGGGGCACGGCGATCACGCCGTCGGCGCCGGGACGGGCGCGCTCGCGGAAGACGTGGTCGTAGGCGCACGCGATCACGCCCCCGCCTTGGAGCCACAGGGCGATCCGGCTGGGCGCGGGCATCAGGTCCCAGCGGGTGGAGCCGACGGTGATCGGGCGCAGGCCGCGCGGGGTCCGCCAGCGCAGTCGGCCGGCCGGACCCTCGTCGACGAGGACGGCGCCCGCCCAGTCGTGCGCGGTCATCTCCTGCTCGAGGAGCGGGGGGTGACAGCCGGTGTTGAAGCCGTGGGCGGCCCGGTCCTCGGCGACCGCGGGGCCCAGGACGCGGCGCAGCCGGGCGCGCAGCCCGGCGGTGGCGGCACCGCCGGCGGCGGCATCGGCCGCCAGGAACCGGGCCGCCGTGGCGCCGTAGCCCCCGAACCAGCCGTTGGCGGCCCACTGGCCGTCCGCGTACTGGGCCATCAGGGCGTACGAGGCGCCGTCCGCGTGGAGGTGATCGGGCAGGGCGGCGGCCCAGGTCCTCAGGTGCTCGTCCTCGACGACGGCATCGACGCCGTCCCCCGCCGCGACGGCAGCCTCGAACAGGTCGGCCAGGTCCGCCAGCACGCGCCGCCGGAAGGTCCACAGGCCCACCGCCGCCGCCCGGCTGTCCGGGTCGAGCGGTGCGTCGGCGTCCCCGGCAGCGGCCGAGGTGGCGAGCCGGGCGGCTTCGGCGGCGAGGGTCTCGGCCTCGGCCACCAGCCGGACCGCCCCGCCGCGGGCACGGACCGCGGCCTGGAGGCCGATGCGCAGGTCGGCCTTGAGGTCGAAGGCCCCGAGCACCGGCAGCAGGGCCGTCGCAGCGGCGGCCGGGGACGCCTCGGGTCCGGGGAGGGGCGGCAGGACGGCGACGGCGTCCTCGTACAGCTGCGGTGCCAGCGCGTCGGCGTGCGGCAGCCGGGCCGCCGCCGTACGGAACCGGGCGTGCAGGGCGGGCCGGTCGGCCGCGGTGTCGGTGGCCAGGAGCGCGGTGGTCTCGGCCAGTTCCGCGACGACGGCGCGCAGACCGCCGTGAGCGGCGTCGTCTTCGACCGCGCCCCCGGTCTCTCCTGTCGCGGTCTCGGGCAGAGCGTCGTGACATGCCGTCAGGAAGTCGGGGTCCTGGTCGTCCACGGGCAGCGCGGAGCCGAGCAGCCCGGCCCGGAGCGCCGCGCGCATGACCTGTTCGGCCCGGGCGGCCGGGCAGTCGAGGGCCTCGGCGAGCCGCCCGGCCACCTCCTCCCACGCGTGGACGCCGAACCGGGCGACGGCGGTGAGTTCGATCAGTTCGCGGGCTCGGCGCAGCGTCACCTTGCGGGGGCGGGGATGCGCCGGGGTGATGGCCATGAACGCCAGCTCGCCGGGCGCGGCCGGCAGCAGCGGAGCCAGCCGTACGGGGCACCCGGGCTGCGGCGCGGGTTCCAGGGCGGACAACACGGCGCCGCGCTGGACCTCCACCGTGCGCAGCGCGACGGTGGGCGGCGCGGTCGCCCAGCGGACGGCGGACGCCCCGGGCACGGACGCCGAGCCCGCTTCGGGCGCAGGCCCCGCTTCGGGCACAGGCTCCGCTTCGGGCACAGGCCCCGCTTCGGACGCCGGCCCGTCCTCCGCGGCCGAGAGGGCGACCGCGGTGAACCGGGAGCGCGGGCTGGTCCGGGTCATGGCCCGCAGTGCGTACGCGGTGATGCGCGGTTCGGACTTGCGGTCCGCCCGCACGGTGTCGTCGCCGCCGGAGTCGGCGTACCGCCGGACGGCGGCGCCCAGGGAGGGGCTGATCAGTTCGACGGAGGAGGCGAGCGCCTCCTCGGCGCAGAGCAGGCTCAGCGCACGGCGCTCGTGGGCCCCGGCGGCCGCCCGGTCGTGCGCGACCTGCTCCAGCAGCGTGCGGTAGGCCTCGGCGGCTGCCTGCCAGTCCGCGACGGCCGGAACGGTCGCGGCGTCACCACCGGGGGCCGCCGCGGGGAGCGGAGTGAGGGGCTTTTCGCGGATCCTGCGGCGCACGCGCAGGTGTGCGGCGGGGGCGCCGACCGCGCCGGCCGACTCCGCGAGGGAACCGTCGGCGAGGCGTGCCGCCACCAGGGCGCGGTCCGCGGCCGCGGCGAGACGGTCCCACGCGGCGGCGGTCTGTGGCCGTACGAGCGGGGTGTACGGCAGGGGGTTGACCCGTGTGGTGGCCGTGTCGGCCACGACGAATCGCCGCATGGCAGGCGGTGCCCTTCTGGCTTGCCCGGCCCACCGGAAGCGGGGCCCGGCCGGGAGTGGTTCCTGTCGGCTGGCACGCCGGGGGCCGTGACCGGCCCCCGGCGGCGAATCAGCTGCTGCTGCTGCAGCAGGAACAGCTGGCCCGACAGCACGAGGCTCCGCTGGAGGCCCCCATCACCGGCAGACCGGTGGTGTCGGGCACATCCTCGATGGCGATCTCTTCGAGGGAGAACTCCTCGAAGTCGATGTCCAGAGCGTCCATGACGCCTCCTTGGATTCGTGGGCCCACGACCGGGTACGTCAAGGGTTCTCGACGAGCGGCCGGTGACCGGTTCTTGTGGACAGGTCACCGACGCTACGATCCGGTGATCTTGGCGACCAAGAGGCGTATCAGACATTCCGCTTCTGTCCGTAAAGGCCCGAGATCTCCCGGTTTTCCGGGCCGTTATGGCCGGGGCCTGAGTGATGCAAGGTGCTCGGGGATGGCTGAACTCCGCCGGAAATTTCTGGAATGATGCATGCCATTTCAGTCACCCGCAGGGCGCACGGAGGCCCGCCCCGTGCTCGGGGGACGTCTACGGATGCACCTCGAGGTCACGGGCGAGGGGCCGATCCCCGGTGCCCCGCTCCCACGCCCGCCGCGGATCACCTCAACGGGGAGTCCGCGGCGGGCTTTTGCCTTCCCGGTGCGCCGGCGCAGTGGCGGGGGCGGGTCAGGCGAGGGTGAGGGGGAGGGTGGTCAGGCCGCGGGTGAGGCGGGTTCGGCGCCAGGTCAGGGATTCTGCGGGGACGGCCAGGCGCGTGTTCGGGAAGCGGGTCACCAGGGCGCGGAGGGCGACTTCCGCCTCGGCCCGGGCCAGGGGGGCGCCCGCGCAGCGGTGGATGCCGTGGCCGAAGGAGAGGTGGCCGCCGGCGTCGCGGTCGAGGTCCAGGTGGTGCGGGTCCGCGAATGCGGACGGGTCGCGGTTCGCGGCTCCGGGGGCGATGAGCACCGGGAAGCCCGCCGGGATGTCGATCCCGCCGATGCTCAGGTCTTCCGTGCTGTGACGGAAGGTGGCCACGCTCACCGGGGAGTTGAAGCGCAGCAGTTCGTCGAGCGCGCCGGGGATCAGGTCCGGGTCCCGGCGCAGGCGGTCGAACGCCTCCGGGTGCCGGAGCAGGGCCAGGACGGCGTTGCCGATGAAGTGGGTGGTGGTCTCGTGGCCGGCGACCAGCAGGAGGGCGGCCAGGGAGACGGCCTCGTCCCGGTCGAGGCCGCCCTCGTCGCAGTCGCGCAGGAGGGAGCGGAGCGGGCCGTCGCCGGGGGTGGTGCGGGCCGTGTCGACGAGGTCGGTCAGGTAGTCGCCGATCCGGTGCGACGCGGCGTCGACGCGGTCGGTGTCGGTCGCGTCGAAGAGGGCGTGGGACCAGTCGGCGAGCGTGGCGCGGTCGGACTCCGGCACGCCGAGGAGTTCGCAGACGACGGTGACCGGCAGGGGCACCGCCAGGTCCGCCACCAGGTCGATGTCCGTGCCCGGTCGCCACGCGGTCATGAGGTCGTCCACGACCCGGGAGATGAACGGGCGCAGTTCCCGGACGCGGCCGGTCGTGAACAGCCGGGTCGCCACCCGTCGGTGGCGGGTGTGCGCCGGGGGATCGCTCGCCAGCATGTTGCGGGAGATCGCCGGGTGCAGGTCGCGGTTCGAGGGCCGGTCGGCGAAGAAGCGGGCCGTGTCCTTGGACAGGCGGGGGTCGGTGAACGCCTCGCGGGCCTCGGAGTGGCCGGTGATTACGTACGCGTGGTGTCCGCCGGAGCCGGTGGGGATCCGGCTGACCGGGCAGCCTTCGCGCAGCCGGTCGTAGGTGGGGTAGGGGTCGGCGAAGAAGCGCGGGTCGCGCAGGGGGTCCTGCCGCGGCGCGGTCACGAGGCCGCGCCCGCGTGCTCGGGTGCCCGGTGGGGCACGTAGGCGTTCGCCACGAGCAGCAGCCACGCGGTCTCCGCCGGGAGGTCGCCCTTGCGGGAGGCGGTGCCGGTGGCGGGCGGGGCCTCGTCGCCCTCGGGGACGGTTCCTGCGTGCTTCGCGGCGACGGCCGCGGCGATGACCGCCGCTTCCACCTCGGCGTCGCCCTCCGGGGCGTCGGCCGCGCCCCGACGGGCGACCTCGGCGGCCGCGGCGTCCCGTACCGCTGCCTGACGGTACCGGCGCAGGGCCAGCACGCCGTCGTTGATCTCGATGACCCGGCGGTGCAGGTGGAAGTCGAGGTCGTGGGTGTCGGCGTCGGTGCTCCCCGGGTCGAGCACGACCTCGGGGACCGCCGAGGTGACCTCCCGCCACAGGGGTTCCAGCGCGGTGAACGAGTTCCGTTCCCAACGGCGGCGGCGCAGTTGGCTCAGCGGCCACAGCAGGGCGGGGAGGGTGAGCCCGACGGTGATGAGGAGCACGGCGACGGCGGGCGCGCTCACGCTGAACGCGCAGCGGAAGGGGGTCAGCGGCGTTGAGCACCGGGCGTGGTCGGGCACGAGCCCCAGACCGAGGCCGATGGAGACCAGGGCGAAGAGCTTGTACGCGGCGTAGACGAGGGCGAAGCCGCAGCCCACCGACGTCGTGCGCAGGCCCCAGCGCTGGCTGCGTCGCGCCGAGCGCTTGGACTGGGCCCAGGTCTGCAGCAGGAAGTCCTTGGCCGTGTACCCCAGGAAGGAGATGTAGATGAGTACGTAGCACGCGTACAACGCCGGGTTGCGGCCCGTGAGTTGCTCGGCGGCGAAGAAGACGGTCATGCCGGCGACGGAGATCGCGAGGGCGATGACGCGCAGTCGGATCTGCCGGTGGGCCCGCTCGCGGTCCAGGTTGAGCTGGAAGAGGAAGGCGAGGACCGAGGTGGCCGCCGTCAGGGTGAAGGTGTTGCTGAGGAGCCGGGCGACGTGGGGGACCACCGATTCGACCGCGCGCTCCACGGCGGGGGCGTAGGAGGCGAAGGCGAGGGCGAACGAGGTCAGCAGCGCCGCCATCGCCCAGGTGCCCGTGGGGCGGTGTCCGCCGCGGCCCCGCACCCAGTAGGCGGCGAAGCACAGCAGTACGACGGCCGTGCCCGTGAAGAGGATGTTGATCATTTCCGGTGGCGTTTCTTCCTGTGTGGCTTGGCGAACAGCGCGTCCCAGCTCTCGGCGCCGCTGGCGGGCCGGCTCGACGGGCCTTCGCGTCCCCGGTACATGAGTTGTCGGATCACGCTGGCCATCACCTCGGCCTCGCGTTCGTCCTCGCTGGTGTAACTGGTGCGGCCGGACATGCGCTGCACGAGGGTGGGGTTGAACCCGATCGCGCGCAGGGTGTCCTGGTCCAGTTCGAGACTGCCGGGGTGGTCGCAGATGATGTGGCTGATCTCGTGGGCGAGGATGTGGTTCTGATGGAGGGGCGACGTGGCCTCCTCGTAGAACAACAGGTCGGCGTCCGGGGTCTCCAGGCGGATGCCGCACGGAGCGTCCAAGGCGCCCAGGGTGCTCAGGGGGCGCAGGATGATGGGGCGTCCGCGTTGTTCGGCCACGGCGTCGCGCAGGTCGCGGGTGCTGAAACGGTGCGGGAGCCGAAGCGCCTCGACGCGTGCCTCACACGCGGCGCGAAGCTGCTCAAGGTCCATGTCCTCACTCTGGTGACGCCGTTCGGGGACGGTCGGCCGTGGCGAACCTCCCCCCGGAAGCCCGGTACGCGCGCCCATGTTGGCATGTTCGCCGCCTCGTTCCGAGGGCGGGGGGCGGCCGGAGAGGCGCCGTGCGGACCGGGATGCCGGGCTTGTGCCGGGAAACGCCGGATGCCCCCCTGGCGATGAGCGGCTACAGAGGGGCGTGGTGTCGTCGGGCCCGGCGCGAGCCGGAAGCGGCGGCCTAGTCGTCCAGGTTCAGGCCCTGCGCGGGGTCGTCGGTGGTGAGCCCCTCGAGTCTCCGGGCCTGCTCGATCACGGTGGACAGCATCTTCAGGCTGTCGACGCTCAGGCCGTTGGCGCGCAGGGCCACCTTGCGGACGTCCTGGTCACGCATGGCGGCGAGGAGGTCGATCTCGGCCTTGGTGCGTTCGGCCGTCGCGCTGTCGACGAAGTAGCCCGCCGGTACGCCGAAGAAGTCGGCCAGGGCCTTGATGGTGTGCCGCGTCGGGTTCCGTTTGGTGCCGGTGCGCAGTTGCTGGATGGCGCTCGCCGTCACCCCGCGTCCCTCTCCGGTCGCGGCCTTGCGGATGCCCTCGGCGACCTCCGCGTAGGTGTAGGGCCCCCGGGACGGGGGGTGCACCTCGCGGAAGAGGTGGTCCAAGAGCTGGGCGAAGGTGGGCGACTGGTCAGCCTCCATGTACACGACCTCCTAGGCGTGATGCCGAGCCTATGCCCACCACAGTGTTTCTCGAAGCCCCTCGGGCCGGCACCGGCAACACTTTGGTTGACGCCGGACAGTCACTCTGGTGTACGTTACCAACGCTGCTTCGCCACTGAAGTGTCGAGGGGGTGGTGGCGGCGGCGCCAGCCGGGTCGGGGTTGAGCTTCACGGGGGTGAGCTCGGCCAACGGCCCGGGCGCCGCGGCTACGTCGCGCCGGCGGCTCGTTCGCCGATCAGGCCGAGGTGCTGGCCCAAGGGCCGTTGGGGGCCAGTTCCGTCAGTACGTCGAGGAGCTGCGGTGGCTCGACCGGGTCGGGGAGGTCGTCCAACTCGCGCCACGGCACCCATCGGTGCTCCTGGAGCTGCTCGACCTCGTACTGTTCCAGTCCGCCCGGGCGGACTTCGGGGGCCGAGGAGAGCAGGCACAGGAAGAAGGCTTCCTCTCCGGCGAAATCCACGCCGTTCCAACTCAGCTTCCGCGCAACGATGATGGAGCGCTCGCCGATGGGGGCGTCCCGGAGTCCGGCCTCCTCGTCCAGCTCCCGCCGGGCCGCAGCGAGCGGGTCCTCGTTCGCCTCGATGCCGCCGCCCGGCGGCTCCCAGATGTGGTTCCCGGTCGCGGGATCGCGCCAGCGCAACAACAGGATCCGCTGGTCGGAATCAACGCACACGATGCGGACGGAGGGGCGGGGGGACTCCATGCGGCCCAGCGTACCCGGAGGCCGTTCGGGCCCGGGGTGTGCGCCAAGGCCGCCCGCCTTCTCCTGAGAACCGGCCCCGGTTCAGTGCAGGCTGCAGCGCCTTCACCGTGGCGGGGTCGCAGATGCCGTCCACGCGGGACGAGGGGGAGGGCCTCGTTTCCCGCACCGAGGACGGACGACGCGCAGGGCCCTCGCGCGGGGGAGGCGATGGCAAGGACCAGGACCGCCGACTCACCGAGCCGGTCCTCCCGGTGCGCTGAAGGTCCCCTTCCGTCGGGGTGACGGCCGGGGCCGGCCGAACCACGCCGTCGGCCCTCCACCGGACGATCCGTGCCGTCAGCCCAGCCCAGCCCAGCCCGGCTCGGTCGGGCGGCCGCCGCCCCGGTCCACCGAACGGAACGCCCGTACGCCGACGGGCCCGAGCCGCCGGCGTACGGGCGTTCCCGCTGCGGCCCTAAGGGAGCAGGAGGGCGATCAGCCTCTTCTCCTCGCGGAGGTAGAGCCGTTTGCCGTCCGGATCCGCCGTCAGGGCGTGGGCGGTCGTCCCGTAGCGCCAGACCGGGGCCTGGGTGCGGATGCGGACGGCCCGCAGGCCCGCCGCGCCCATGGTGTAGACGTGGCTCGGGGTGACCACGGGGGCGATGTCGCGATGTGGGTTCGTGCCCTCCGGCAGGACGTCCATCCACTGCAACGTGCCGAAGACTGCGCTGATGGCGACGACGCCGCGCGTGCCCTCCACGGCGTAGACGATCCCGTCGCGGACGGTCGGCACGCCGTACCGGCGCTGGGCGCCGACTTCGCCCGCGTCCCGGTTCGCGCCGAAGACCCAGGCGGATTCGCCGTCGGTGAGCCGCAGCGCGTGCACCTTCTCGGCGCCGATGTACACGCGGTCGTCATCCGTGGCCAGCTGGTCCGGCGTGGCGCCCGGCGGCCCGTCCAGCGACACGGTCCAGCGCGCGGCGCCGCTGCCGGCGTCGTGCAGCGACAGCCGGGAGGCGCCGCCCGTCTCGCCGTGATGCCACAGTAGGACCCCGCCGCGTACGGCCTTGACGCGGACGGGGGAGGGGCGCCCCAACTCCACCTGCTGCCGGGTGGGGGCCGAGGTCGGCTGCCGCCACAGTTCCTTGCCGCTCTTCAGGCTCGCGGCCACCACGGACCACTGGTCGCTCCCGGCCGCCTTGGCGCACAGGAACACGGTGTCGCCGGCCACGCCGAGGATCTGGTTGAGCTGGTTCGTGCCGTCGTACGCGGGGAGTTGGACGAGCGGCGCCTGTTCCTTGCCGTCCTCCAGGGAAAGGGACAGGGACAGGGGCACCACCGCGAGGGCCTTGTCCGCGGCGTCCGGCTTCCTGACCCCGTAGAGGGCGTTGCCGTCGGTGGCGAGGCGCCAGCCGTGCGAGAACCCCTGGACCTCCCTCAGGCGCTTGCCGTCCTGCTGGAAGATCCCGGTGGTCGTGGCTCCGGTGGCCATGACGAGCATGCCGTTGACCGACAGCGGGGCGCCGTCCACCACGGGGCGGTCCAGCTCGACCTTCCACAGCGGGTCCGGCGGTGACTCCAGGGCGGGTTGCCCGGCGTCCACCGCTCCGCCCCCGTCTTCTGCGCGGCTGCCGAGCCAGGCCCACAGCCCGCCCCCCGCCGCGAGCGCGACGGCGCCGGCCGCGGCCCCGGAGACCGCGAAGAGCCTCCGGCGTGACATGCCGGCGTCGTCGGCGACGACGGTGTCCGCCTCCCCGCGGGGGGCCGGCAGCCGGAGCGGCGGCTCCTGCCACACGGCCGCGGCGCGCCGCGCGATGTTCGCGAGCACCGGCTGTGGCAGCCGGTCCGCGAACGGGCCGTCGCCGGGGGCGAGCAGGTCCGCCAGTTCGGCCGTCGTGGGGCGCTGCGCCGGGTCCTTGGACAGGCAGCGGGCGAGCAGCGGAGCCAGTGCCGCCGGTACGCCGCTCAGGTCGGCTTCCGCGTACCGCACCCGGTAGAGCAGGTCCGCGGCCTGCCCGCTGCCGAAGGGGCCGTGCCCGCAGGCCGCGAACATCAGGACGCCGGCCAGCGCGAACACATCGCCGGCCGGGGCGTGTTCGAGGCCGCCGGCCTGCTCCGGCGACATGAAGGCGGGCGTGCCGGCCGCGGCTCCGGTACGGGTCAACCGCTCGTCGCCGAGGGCGCGCGCGATGCCGAAGTCGATGACCTTGGGTCCGGCGGCCGTGAGCATGACGTTGGAGGGCTTGAGGTCGCGGTGCACCACGTCCGAGCGGTGCAACTGGCCCAGCGCCCGGGCGAGGTCCGCGCCCAGGGCGCGCACGCACGGCTCGGGCAGCGGACCGGCGAGCCCGACCGCCTCGTCCAGCTGCGGCCCGATGACGTACTCGGTGGCCAGCCACGGCGTGCCGGCCAGGGCGTCCGCGGCGAAGACCCGGGCCCCGTAACGGTCGCCGATGACCCGGGCCGCGTCCGCCTCCAGCCGGAACCGGGTACGGAAGGTGGTGTCGGCGGCGATCCGGGCGTGCACGGTCTTCAGCGCGACCGTCCGCCCGGCCGCCGAACGGGCCAGGTAGACGGTGCCCATGCCGCCGCTGCCGAGCCGGGCGAGCAGCCGGAAGTCGCCGAGGTGCTGCGGATCGTCGTGCGTGAGCGGTGCGAGCGGTGCGGGCAGTGCGGGCGGTGCGGGCAGTGCGAGTGGTGCGAGCGGGGCGGACATCGGGTCAGTGCACCTTCTGGGCCGCGGCGAACGGCTGTTGCGGGGAGGGGAGTTCTGCCGCGAGCAGCGCGGCCGACTGGGCGGCGAGCGCGGCGACGACCCGGCCCGGCAGCGGCACCGCTCCGTGGTCGAGGACCGTTCCGGCCTGCGCGTACGGGGCCTCGGGCGCGGCGGGTCCCGTCCCGGGGGACACGAGTTCGCCCAGCACTTCCTGCGCGGAATGCGGCCGGACCGCCGGGTCGGACGACAGGCAGGATCCGACCAGCGTCCGCAGGCCCGGCGGCAGTTCGCCCTGCTCGGGCACGGTGTGACCGGTCGAGGCGTAGGCGAGGACGGCGCCCAGGGCGAAGACGTCCCCGAGCGGCCCCGGGGCGCCCCCCGACGCCTGCTCCACGGCCAGGCAGCCCGGATCGAGCCCGGGCAGCCCCGTCCGCCGCGTCCCGTCGGGAGCCGCGGCCCGCACGGCACCGAAGCAGGCCAGCACCGGCCCGCCCGCGGTGACCAGTACGGCGGCCGGTGACAGTCCCGCGTGCGTCACCCCCCGGGCGTGTGCGGCGGTCAGCCCCTCCGCGAGTGCGGCGCCGAGCCTGCGGACGGTGTCCTCGGGCAGCGGCCCGCCGTACGCGGCGAGCACGGCCGGCAGCGGCAGCACGGGCGTGTACGGGGACGCGTACCAGGGGAAGCCGGCCGTGCCGCCCACCTCCTCGACGCGCAGGAAGCGGGGCACGGACAACCGCCGGGCTCCTTCGGCCTCGATCGCCCACCGGGAGGGGCAGGCGCCGACCCGGGGCGCGCAGACGAGGACGGTGCGCTGCCCGTCGGCGGTGCGCCCGAGGTAGCGGCGCTCGGGAACGGTGCGCTCGGCGGTCTCGGAATCGAGCCGGGCCAGGATCACGTACGGCCCGACGTGCGGCGGGTCGTCGTGACGTAGGCGTTCCATGTGCGCTCTCCCGGGTCGGATGATCGGCCCCGAGCCTAAGCGGTGCCTGCCGGGGCGGCTGAACCGGGCGGGAACCGCGTGCGGGGGAACGGGCCGGGAGCGCGCCTCACTCGATGGTGGGCATGGCCGTCAGCTTCCCGTCGTTGACGAGGAAGACGCGGTTCCCCGCGCCGGACACGCCCCAGGGCCCCCGCGATCCGGCCGACCAGGTCCAGTACCGCCGGCCGCTCACGGTGGAGTGGGCCGAGACGCCCTGACCGTCCGCCTGGACGACCCAGAGCGTGCCGGCCTCCACGTGCGGGGGATGGTGCGGCGGCGGGCCCTTCGCGCTGCGGTCTATCGGAAGGGCCCCGCCGAGCTCGGTGAACACCTGGCACAGCGCGGTGCCGTCCATGGCGAACACCCGGTCGCGCCACGCGGCCGCCGGCCCCCAGCCGCCGGCCCCCGCCTGCGGGGCTTCGGTGGCCCCGGTCTCCTTCTCCTTCCACACCGCGACGCCCGTCTTGATGTCCAGGGCCGTCAGGCTCCGGCCGCCGAGGTAGACGACGTCCTTCAGGACGAGCGGCTGCACGGCGGAACCCGCCTGGTTGCCGACCTGCCAGACCGTCGCTCCGGAGGAGGTGTCGACGGCGGTGACGTTTCCGTCGGCGCCGAAGACGACGAGGCGGCCGGTCCCGACCGCGGCCCGCGGCCCGGGCGCCTTCACCGCCGCCTCGGGCAGCGGCACCGTCCAGCGGACCTTGCGTGCGGCGGTGTCCACGGCGCGCAGCTTCCCGCCCCGTGTCACCAGGTAGACCGCCGACGCGTCCGCGGCCAGGATGCGGCCGGTATCGGCGCCCGCCACCGACCATTCCTGCGTGCTGGTGGAGGCTTCGAAGCAGAGCAGCGCCCCGCCGGAGCCCGCGGTCACGAACCGGTTGCCGGGCAGTCCCACGAGTCCGGCGGCCGGCCGGACGTCGGGCAGCCGCCACTTCTCCTTGCCGTCGGTCGTCAGCCGCGCCGCGAGGCCGCCGCCGGCAGCCGCGAAGACGACGACGTCGAGTACCGGGAGCGGTGCGGTGACCACGCCGTCGACCGGTCCCGCCGCCACGGGCAGCGGACCCCACAGCTCGCCCGGAGGCGTCCCGTGCTGCCCGACCAGGATCGACAGCGCCTCGGCGTCCCTGGCCGGTCCGGCCGGGGGGATCTTGCGCGGTTCCTCGCGCAGCAGCCACCAGGCGCCCGTGGCCCCGCCGGAGGCGGCCAGGACGCCCCCCGCCGCCAACGCGGTGCGCAGCAGCCGCCTGCGGGACGGCCCGCTCCCGGACTCCTGCCCGACGACCGTGGCCTGCCGGTCGGCCTCGGCTCCCCGACGCTCGATGTCCCCGGCCAGGGCTCCGGTGCGCCAGATCCGGTCCGCGCCCGGCGGAGGCGCGAAGGCGCCCGCGATCTCCTCGGGGGTCGGGCGGTGCGCGGGGTCCTTGGCGAGGCAGGGGGCGATCAGCTGCCGCAACTCGGGCGGTACGGAGTCCAGTCGGGGCTCCCCGTGCACCACCTCGTACTGCACGGCGGCCACATGGGTCCCGTCGAAGGTGCGCTGCCCGGTGGCCGCGTACGCCAGGACCGCGCCCAGCGAGAAGACGTCCGCGGCCGGGCCGACGCGCCGGCCGAGCACCTGCTCGGGGGCGCCGTACCCGGGGGTGACCGGCACCTGGCCCGTCGTCGTGAGCGTCAGCCCGTGCTCGGGCCGCGCGATGCCGAAGTCGATGACGCGCGGTCCCGCCGAGGTGAGCACGATGTTGGCCGGCTTCAGGTCGCGGTGGACCAGCCCGGCCGCGTGGATGTCCCGCAGGGTGGCGGCGAGCGGGGCGGCGAGCGCGCGTACGCCGTCGGCGCCGAACGGCCCGTACTGGCGCACGGCGTCGTCGAGGGTGGGTCCGGACAGGAACTCGGTGGCGATCCAGGGCCGGCCGTCGTGGTCGTCGATCCGCGCGTTCAGGACGCGGGCGACGCCGCCGCTGGTGACCGCCCGGGCGGTGTGCGCCTCGCGCAGGAAGCGCTGGACGAGGTGCGGGTCGTGCGCGAGCTCGGGCAGCAGCACCTTGACGGCCGCGGTGCGGCCGCCGTCCTCCCGGCCGAAGTACACCTTGCCCATGCCGCCTTCGCCGAGGACGCCGAGCACGCGGTACGGACCGAGCCGGATCGGATCACCGGCGCCGAGGGGCTTCATGTGGTGCTGCTTCCTGTCGTTCACGGGCGTCAGCGGAAGTCGACGGGAAGGCCGTTCGGTTCCTTGATGCGCTTCATGATGATCTGCGAGTTGACCTCGGTGATACCGGTGAGGGCCGTCAGCTTCTCGATCCACAGGCGCTCGTAGGCCCGCAGGTCGGCGACGGCGATCCGCAGCAGGCAGCCGGGGCTGCCGAAGAGGCGGTAGGCCTCGATGACGTCCGGGATGTCCTGGAGGGCCGCCTCGAAGGCCTCGACCGCCTCCCGGTCGCGCCGCACCTCGACCGAAACGAGCACCTCGAAGCCGCGGTCCACCGCTTCGGGGGAGATCACGGCGCGGTAGCCCTGGATCACCCCGTCCTGTTCCAGCTGGCGCACCCGGCGCATGCAAGGGGAAGGGGTCAGTCCGACGCGCTGGGCGAGTTCTTGGTTGGTCAGGCGGCCATCGGCCTGGAGCTCGCGCAAGATATCTCGGTCAATGGCATCCATGGCGCAATTATCGCCCAGTGTTTGTGACCGGGCCTGAGGGAATGCGCAATCACATTGCGCCTAGATCGCTCTATCATTGCTGCTTTGAGTACATATGTACGAGTGACGTACTAGTGACACGAGTGACTCGAGTGAAGGGCGGCCACGGCCGATGGGACGGATCGTCGTGATCAGCACCGGCGGAACGATAGCCAGCCGCTGGCAGGGTTCCGGCTTCGCAGCGGACGCCGACGGGAACGAGGTGATCGCCACCGCACCGCTTCCCGAGGGCATCACCGTCGAACTGGTCGACCTGTTCAGCGTGAACAGCCCGCGACTCACCACCGCGCACCAGCTCACCCTGCTCCGCACCGTGCACGAGGTGCTCGCCGACCCCGGCGTGGACGGCATCGTCGTCACGCACGGCACCGACACCCTGGAGGAGTCGGCGTTCTTCCTCGACCTCCACCACCACGACCCGCGCTCCGTGGTCTTCACCGGCTCGCAGCGCCCCATGGGCACCGCCGACGGGGACGGTCCGGGGAACCTCTACGACGCCCTGCTCACCGCCGCGAACACGCGCGGGCTCGGCGTACTGATCGCCTTCGCCGGCCGGGTGCACGCCGCCCGCGGCACCGTGAAGACCCAGGCCGTGGAGCTGGACGCGTTCGCCGACCCCTCGAAGGAACTCTTCGGGAAGATCGGCTTCGGCAAGGTCACCATCCTGCGCACCCCGCAGCGCCCCGCGCCGCTCCCGCTGCCCGCGATGCCGGAGCTCCCGCCGCGCGTGGACGTGGTGGTGCACCACGCCAACGGTGACCCGGTCCTGCTGAACGCCGCCGTCGAGGCCGGCGCGCGCGGCATCGTCCTCGTCGGAACCGGTGCGGGCAATGCGACTCCGGAGATCGTGGAGGCCGTCCGCGCCGCCGTCGCCCGCGGGGTCCTGGTCGCGCTGACCACCCGCGTCATGGCCGGACCGGTCACCGAGATCTACACCCACGGCGGCGCGGTGGACCTGGTGGCCGCCGGAGCCGTTCCGACCGGAACCCTGCGCGCCGGCCAGGCCCGCATCGCGGTCCTGGCCGCGCTCCTCGCCACCGAGAACCCGGTGGAGCAGACCCGCGTCCTGCGCCTCGCCGTGAACGGGGCGAGCCCGGTCCTGGCCGAGGTCTGACCCCCGCCTGCCGATGGCCCGCCGGCGGCTCCGCTTCCCGGGGCCCAGCGCCTCAAGCGCCGGCGGGGCTGGAAGAGCGGGGGCTCCGCCCCGGACCCCGCGCCTCAAGCGCCGGCGGGGCTGGAAATCCAGCCCCGCGGGCGTTCGGGGCAGGACCCCCGCAACGCCGCCGCACGCACCCGGGTCAGGCCCGGCCGAACGCCGCCAGGATGCGGTCCGCCGCTGAGGTCGGGGTGACGGAGCCCGCCCGGACCGCGGCCTCCAGGGTCGGCGCGAGCTCCCGTACCGCCGGGTCCGCCCGCAGGCGTTCCAGCAGTTCGTCGCGGACCATCGACCAGGTCCATTCCACCTGCTGCGCCGCCCGCTTCGCCGCCAGCCGGCCCCCCGCGTCCAGCAGGGTCCGGTGCTGCTCCAGCCGGCTCCACACCTCGTCCAGCCCGGTCGACTCCCGCGCGCTGCACGTCAGGACCGGCGGCGTCCAGGCCGCGTCCACCGGGTGCATCAGCCGCAGCGCACCCGACAGTTCCCGGGCCGCGGCCTTCGCGTCCCGCTCGTGCGGGCCGTCCGCCTTGTTCACCGCCAGTACGTCCGCCAGCTCCAGGACGCCCTTCTTGATGCCCTGCAGCTGGTCGCCCGTACGGGCCAGGGACAGCAGGAGGAAGGAGTCGACCATCCCCGCCACCGTGGTCTCCGACTGGCCCACGCCGACCGTCTCGACGAGGACCACGTCGTAGCCCGCCGCCTCCATCACGATCATCGACTCGCGGGTGGCCTTGGCGACCCCGCCCAGCGTGCCCGCCGACGGCGACGGGCGGACGAACGCCGCCGGGTCCACCGACAGCCGCTCCATCCGGGTCTTGTCACCCAGGATGGAGCCGCCCGTGCGCGTCGACGACGGGTCCACCGCGAGCACCGCCACCCGGTGGCCGAGCCCCGTCAGCATCGTGCCGAACGCGTCGATGAAGGTGGACTTGCCCACCCCCGGCACACCGCTGATGCCGATCCGGCGGGCCCGGCCCGTGTGCGGCAGCAGCTCCGTCAACAGGCCCTGCGCCAGCACCCGGTGTGCCGGCAGGGTGGACTCGACGAGGGTGATCGCACGCGCGATGAACGCGCGCTTCCCGTCGAGCACCCCCTTCGCGTAGGCCTCGATGTCGATCTTCGGCACCGGCGGCCGCCTACAGCTCGTGGCCCAGGTCCGCGGCCAGCCGCGTCACCAGGTCGTGGGCCGCGTCCGGGATCACCGTGCCCGGCGGGAAGACCGCCGTCGCGCCCATCTCCAGCAACGTCGGGACATCGGCCGGCGGGATCACCCCACCCACCACGATCATGATGTCCTCGCGGCCCTCCTCCGCCAGCTGCTCGCGCAGCGCCGGGACGAGGGTCAGGTGACCGGCCGCCAGCGACGACACGCCCACCACGTGGACGTCCGCCTCGACGGCCTGGCGGGCCACCTCCGCCGGGGTCTGGAACAGCGGGCCGACGTCCACGTCGAAGCCCAGGTCGGCGAAGGCGGTCGCGATCACCTTCTGGCCGCGGTCGTGCCCGTCTTGGCCCATCTTGGCGACCAGGATGCGCGGACGACGCCCCTCCGCCTCCTCGAACCGGTCGACGAGGGCACGGGTGCGCTCCACGGACGGGGACTCGCCTGCCTCGGTGCGGTACACACCCGAGATCGTACGGATCTGGCTCGCGTGCCGCCCGTACACCTTCTCCAATGCGTCCGAGATCTCACCGACGGTGGCCTTGGCGCGCGCCGCGTCCACCGCCAGGGCCAGCAGGTTGCCGTCGCCCCGCTCGGCCGCGTTCGTCAGCGCCCGCAGGGTGTCCTGCGTGACCGCCTCGTCGCGCTCCTCGCGCAGCCGCCGCAGCTTGGCGATCTGCTGGCTGCGCACCGAGGAGTTGTCGACCTTCAGGACGTCGATCGCCTCGTCGTTCTCCACGCGGTACTTGTTGACGCCGATCACCGGCTGGCGGCCCGAGTCGATCCGCGCCTGCGTGCGCGCCGCGGCCTCCTCCACGCGCAGCTTCGGGATGCCCGCGTCGATGGCCTGCGCCATGCCGCCGGCCGCCTCGACCTCCTCGATGTGCTGCCAGGCGCGGCGCGCCAGGTCGTACGTCAGCTTCTCGACGTACGCGCTGCCGCCCCACGGGTCGATCGACCGGCAGGTCCCCGACTCCTGCTGGAGCAGCAGCTGCGTGTTGCGGGCGATGCGCGCCGAGAAGTCCGTCGGCAGCGCGAGCGCCTCGTCGAGGGCGTTGGTGTGCAGCGACTGGGTGTGGCCCTGGGTCGCCGCCATCGCCTCGATGCAGGTGCGCGTCACGTTGTTGAAGACGTCCTGCGCGGTCAGCGACCAGCCCGAGGTCTGCGAATGCGTGCGCAGCGACAGCGACTTGGCGTTCTTCGGGTCGAACTGCTTGACCAGGCGCGCCCACAGCAGGCGGGCCGCGCGCAGCTTCGCGACCTCCATGAAGAAGTTCATGCCGATCGCCCAGAAGAACGACAGGCGCGGTGCGAACGCGTCCACGTCCAGCCCGACGGCCTGCCCGGCCCGCAGGTACTCCACACCGTCCGCGAGGGTGTACGCCAGCTCCAGGTCGGCCGTGGCACCGGCCTCCTGGATGTGGTAGCCGGAGATGGAGATCGAGTTGTACCGCGGCATCTTCTGCGAGGTGAACGCGAAGATGTCGGAGATGATCCGCATCGAGGGCTTCGGCGGATAGATGTAGGTGTTGCGGACCATGAACTCCTTGAGGATGTCGTTCTGGATGGTCCCGGCGAGCTTGTCGGGGGAGACGCCCTGCTCCTCCGCCGCCACGATGTAGAGCGCGAGGACCGGCAGCACCGCGCCGTTCATCGTCATCGACACCGACATCTTGTCCAGCGGGATCCCGTCGAACAGCTGCCGCATGTCGTAGATCGAGTCGATCGCCACGCCCGCCATGCCGACGTCGCCGGTCACCCGGGGGTGGTCGCTGTCGTAGCCGCGGTGCGTCGGCAGGTCGAAGGCCACCGACAGGCCCTTCTGGCCGGACGCCAGGTTGCGCCGGTAGAAGGCGTTCGACTCCTCGGCCGTGGAGAAGCCGGCGTACTGCCGGATCGTCCAGGGCTGGTTGACGTACATCGTCGGGTACGGGCCGCGCAGGTACGGGGCCACGCCCGGGTACGTCCGCAGGAAGTCCAGGCCCTCCACGTCCCGCCCGGTGTAGAGCGGCTTGACGCCGATGCCCTCGGGCGTCTCCCACAGCAGGTCGGCGGCCGCCGTGCCGGTGGACTCCTTCACCGCGGAGCGCCACTGCTCCTCGGACACCCCGGCGACGGCGGTGGGGTCGAGCGCCAGCTCGGAGAAATCGGGGATGCTCATGCGGGCACTCCCATCCGGTCGAGTACGGAGGACAGCACGGCGACGGCGTCACAGCCGGCGAAGACGTACTCGTCCACGGAAGCCTCAGCGGTGCCCGGCTTGCCGGCGAGGAAGACGGTCGTGGCGCCCGCAGCGCGCAGCGCCCCGGCCACCGCCGCGGCCTGCTCCTCGTACAGGGCGTCGCTGGAGCAGAGCACGGCCATGCCGTCCGCCCCGCTCGCCGCGTACGCCTTGGCGGCCGTCGCCGGGTCCACCGACACCGGGTCGTGCACCGGTTCGATGCCGCCCGCCTGGAACAGGTTCGAGGCGAAGGTGGCGCGCGCGGTGTGCGCGGCCGCCGGGCCCAGAGCGGCGAGGAAGATCCTCGGCCGGGCGCCGGTCGCCGCCAGGTGCGCGTCGCTGCGGGCGCGCAGGGCCTCGTAGGCCTCGTCGCGCCGCACGCGCGGCAGCCCGCCCGTGGGGGCCGCGGGCGCGGGCTCGCGCACGACCGGCTTCTCCGAGAGCAGCGGGAACTCGCTGACGCCGGTGATCGGCTCGCGGCGCTTGGCCAGCTTCTTGGAGCGGGCGGCCCAGGTGGCGGCGAGCCGCTCGGCGACCAACCCGGAGCGCAGGGCGGCGGCCTGACCGCCGGCCTTCTCCAGGGTCTGGAAGAACTCCCAGGCCGCGTGGGCGAGTTCGTCGGTGAGGCGCTCGACGTAGTAGGAGCCGCCGGCCGGGTCGATCACCCGGGCCAGGTGCGACTCCTCCAGCAGGATGGTGGAGGTGTTGCGGGAGATCCGGCGCGCGAAGGCGTCCGGCAGACCCAGCTCGTTGTCGAAGGGGAGCACGGTCACGGCGTCCGCGCCGCCCACGCCCGCGGCCATGCAGGCCACCGTGGTGCGCAGCATGTTCACCCACGGGTCGCGGCGGGTCATCATCACCGGCGAGGTCACCGCGTGCTGGAGCTGGGCACCCGCCTCCGGGGCCCCCGAGGCCTCGGCGATACGGGCCCACAGCCGGCGCGCGGCGCGCAGCTTGGCGATGGTCAGGAACTGGTCTGCGGTGGCGGCGTAGCGGAACTCCAGCTGTCCGAGCGCCGCTTCGGTGCTCAGCCCGGCCTCGGTCAGGGCGCGCAGGTAGGCGACGCCGGTGGCCAGGGACAGGCCCAGTTCTTCGGCGGCGCTGCCGCCGGCCTCGTGGTACGGCAGCGCGTCCACGGTCAGGGCGCGCACCCCGGGCCAGCCGGCGGCGGCCTCCCGGGCCAGCAGGGCGGCGCCGGCCACGTCCAGCGCCTCACCCGTACGGGCCTCGTGGCCCAGGGGGTCGGCGCCCAGCGAGGCCCGAGCGACCTCGGGGGCCACCGCGCTCTCGGTGAACAGGCGCAGCAACGCGCTCGCGGCCTCGGCGTATTGGGCTCCGGCGTCCAGGGTGATGGGGGCGAGGTCCAGGTAGACCCCGTCCAGCGCCCGGGCGAGGCCCTCGACGGGGAGACCGCCCCGGCCCACGGTGAGCCAGAGGGAGGTGACCCCGTTCTCCAGATCGGCGAGGGCCGCCTCGTTCACGCGTACCGGATCCGAGCCCGCGAGGCGCTGGCGCACGTCCCAGCCGTTCGCGGTGGTGCCTTCCGGCCTGCCCCCGCGGACGAACGGTGCGAAGCCGGGGAAACCGGTGTCGGGAGCCGACCCGTCGGGTGGCGCGGTGTACAGCGGGCGCGTGGTGAGCCCGTCCTCGATTGGGGTGGACAACGCGTCTTCTGCGTCCTCGCCGGAGACTTCCTTGCCCGACTTGCGCAGTACGCCTTCTACAAGGCGCTGCCACTGCTCATGCGTCGCGTCAGGGAACTCGGCGGCCAGGGAGAGCCCGTCGTCAGGCAGGACCGTCATGGCTCGAATGTAGGTGAGCGCGCTCAGGTGGCACCATACCGGTGGGTGTGATCTCGCCCTCTCGGGCCCTGCCGAAGGGGTCCTGGAACACCCGGCTGAGCAGTACGGTTGCCGCCGCCTCCGGGAGTACGGCAGGACCCGCGTGCGGCACCACGATCCGCTCGGGATCGTCGCACACGTGCGAGAGCTCCATCGCGGCGGCCCGGATCTCCTCCAGATATCCCTCGTCGAGGACGCTCGCCAACTCGGTCACGACCATGACCGCCGGATTGAAGACATCCAGCAGAAGGGCCGCCGCGCGGCCCACCGCGCGGGCGCGCTCGCGCAGCAGCCGGTCGGCGCGCGGATCGCCGGTGGCGGCCGCGTCCACCAGCAGGTTCACCGAAGGGTCCGGCACGATGCCCCGGCGCACGGCCTCGGCGCCCAGCGCGGTGTCGGACGCGGTCGCCTCCAGGCAGCCGGTACGCCCGCACGCGCACGGGGCCTGCGAGCGCGGCACCGGCAGGTGGGCCACGTCGCCGGCCGCCGCGCCCGGACCCTGGTGCACGGTCCCCTCGATCCCGAAGGCGGCGTCGACGACCCGGCCGATGAACAGGTGCACCAGGCTCCGGCGGGCCTCGGGCCGCCCGAAGAGGATCTCGGCCCGCGCGACGGCCCGGGCGTGGTTGTCGACCCACACCGGCAGCCCGAGGGCGGCCGACAGTTCGGCGGCGAGCGGCTTGCGGCGCCATCCCAGTGCGGGGTGCCGTACGACGGTCCCCTCGTCCGGGCCGACCCATCCGCCCAGGGCAGCGCCGACACCGAGGAGCGGCCGCCCGGAGTCGTACGCGCCCAGGAAGCGGCCGAGTTCGGAGGCGATCTCGGCGGACAGCCCGTCCGCCGGGCGCCCCTCGTGGGGGAAGGACCGCCGGGCGAGCAGCTGCCCCCGGAGGTCGACGAGGCTGAAGGTCGAATACGGCACCCCGATGTGCAGCCCGGCGGCGACCGGCCCGCCGACGGCCCCGGTGTTCAGGTCCAGCGGGATCCGCGGCCGCCCCACACCGCCGCCGGGCCCGGGCAGCTCGCGCAGCAGCCCGCCGCGGAGCAGCCCGGTGGTCTGCCGGGACACGGCGGCGGGACTCAGCCCGCACAGCGGGGCGATCGCGCTGCGCGCGACCGGGCCGTGGTCGAGCACCGTCCGCAGCACGGTCGCGGCATTGGCGGCGGCCCGGCTGTCACCGGCCATACGCGTCACGCGGTCTCCTCGGGGGGTGGGGTGTGTCCCCCGATCATGCCGGTTCCCCTGCGGGGGCGGCGGGGTGTCCCGGCCGTCCCTCCGGGATCCTGCCGGACGAGCCCGGGCCGCCCGGCGCGGTACGCCGCAAGGCCGGGCGGCCGGGCCCGGCTGGATCCGGAAGGGGCGGCCGGGAGGGGCGGTTCCCCGGGTCCGGTCCGCCCGCGGGGCCCGGGACCTTCGGACCCGCCGTGGGTCCGGTCCGATTGGCAGGGCGAGCCATGGGGCGTGTCTGCACGGCATTGGCGGTGGTCGTATGTGCGCGGCGCGGCGAGCGTGCGTGCCAGGCCTTATGGGCCGGCCCGCCTGGGGGGCTCGGGATCTTCGGGCACGCCCGGGGTTCGGTCCGATTGGCAGGGCGAGCCATGGGGCGTGTCCGCGCGGCAGCGGTGGCGGTCGTATGTGCGCGGCGTGACGGCGCGGCGAGCGTGCGTGCCAGGCCTTATGGGCCGGCCCGCCCGCGGGGCCCGGGACCTTCGGACACGCCCCGGGTCCCGCGAGCCGGGAGCAGGGGCGGATCTCGGCGAACGCGTGGCGGCCGCATTTCGGGGCCATGAAATCCGGCCACGCTTTTCGGCCGCCGAGGTGAGGCGGTGCGCGGGTCTAAGCGCGGGGGAAAGCGCAGGTCGCAGTGGGTGTACGGGGTGGACGCGGAGGTCGGCGAGAGGCGCGTTCGGTGGCCACGGACGGGGGTTGACCCCGGCGGGGGCCGCTGACACGCTCCGGGACATGTCCGCGAACGCACTCCTCGCCCCGCGGCTCCACACCCCCGGCCTGCGTACCGCGCCGGGTGAGTGTCCGGGCCGCTGTCCGGCCCCCGGCCGCGCCTGATCCCGCCGGTCCGGCGCCCCGGCTGACCGGGTCCGCCCGGCCCCGGCCCGGTGCCGTCCCGCCGGTGCCCCGCAGGGCCGCCTCTCGGGTCCTCCCGAGCCGCGCCGCCCGTTCCGTTCCGGCCCGATCCCGTTCCCGATCCCGTTCCCGTCCCGGGGCACCCCCAGGGGTGGTGCCCCGGGACACCCGACCGGGCGGGCGCACGGTCGCCCTTCGTGGTTCCGGGCGGGGCCGAAGCCGCCCGGGGGGCCTCCGCGGCCCCGGGCGGCCGGTTCCCGCACCGCGCACCCGTACCCGTACGTACCCATACGCACCCGTACGCATCTATACCCGTACCGCTCGGCGCAGTGCAGCGCCCGGCGCCCCCGTAACGCTATTTCTTCCGCTGCGGAAATAATCCCCGCGGCCCACACCAGGGAGTCCTCATGGCCACTGCCACCTCCACTGCCACTGCCACCGCCACCGTCACCAAGATCGGCGGCCGCATCGGTGCCGAGATCGGCGGCGTACGGCTCGCAGGCGACCTGCCCGACGCCACCGTCGCCGAGATCAGGGCCGCCCTCCTCGCCCACAAGGTCGTCTTCTTCCGCGGCCAGGACCACCTCGACGAGGCCGGTCACGAGGCCTTCGCCCAGCTGCTCGGCGCGCCCGTCGCGCACCCCACCGTCCCCTCCGCGGACGGCCGTTACGCCCTCGGCATCGACTCCCACCACGGCGCCCGCGCCAACCAGTGGCACACCGACGTCACCTTCGTCCCCGCCTACCCCGCCTTCTCCATCCTCCGCGCCGTCACCATCCCCCCGTACGGCGGCAACACCCTCTGGGCCAACACGGCCACCGCCTACAGCAACCTCCCCGAGCCGCTTCGGGCCCTCGCCGACAGCCTGCGCGCCGTCCACACCAACGAGTACGACTACGCCGCCCTCAAGCCCGACGCCCTGCCCGAGGCCCTGGCCCAGTACCGCGAGGTGTTCACCTCCACCACGTTCCTCACCGAGCACCCGGTGGTCCGCGTCCACCCCGAGACGGGCGAACGCACCCTGCTCCTCGGCAACTTCGTCCAGCGGATCAACGGCCTCACCGGCCGCGACTCGCGCGTCCTCCAGGACCTCTTCCAGGCGCACATCGAGAGCCCCGAGAACACCGTCCGCTGGCAGTGGCGGGCCGGCGACGTCGCGATCTGGGACAACCGCGCCACCCAGCACTACGGCGTGGACGACTCCGACGACCACGAGCGCACCCTGCGCCGCGTCACCGTCGACGGCGACGTCCCGGTCGGCCCCGACGGCGAGCCCTCCCGCCTGATCAGCCCGGAGACCGTCCCGGACCCCTCCTTCGGCATCGCCTCCGGCGCCTCCACGTCGACGTCCGCCGCCTCTGCCTCTGCCTCCGCCTCCACCTCCGTCTCCACCTCCGCCTGACGACACCAAGGAGCGCCCGCCGTGCCCAACTTGCTCGCCATCACCGGCAGCCCCTCCGCCCACTCCCGCACCGCCGTCGTCGCCGACCACGTACTGCGCCGCCTGTCCCACTCCGGCTTCGAGACCGCGCACCTGTCCGTGCGCGAGCTCCCCGCCGCCGACCTCCTCGCCGCCCGCCGCGGCGAGCCCGAGATCCGCCGCGCGCTCGAAGCCGTTGCCGAGGCCGACGGCCTGGTCATCGCGACCCCCGTCTACAAGGCCTCGTACACCGGACTGCTCAAGGCCTTCCTCGACCTGCTCCCGCAGGACGGCCTCGACGGCAAGACTGTCCTGCCACTGGCCACCGGCGGGAGCCTCGCCCACGTCCTGACCATCGACTACGCCCTGCGCCCCGTGCTCGCCGCCCTCGGTGCCCGGCACATCACCGCCGGCCGGTTCGTCCTGGACTCCTCCATCGAGCGCGGCTCGGGCCCCGACCGGCTGCGGCCCGAGGCCGAACTGGACCTCTACCAGGCCGTCGACGAGTTCGCCGCGGCACTTCGCTCCACGCCCGCCGCCCTCGCCGTCACCGCCGCCCTCACCGCCCCCGCCGCCGTCACCGCCCCCGCCGTCAGCGCAGCCGCCCTCACCACCGCCCCGTAGCACCGCCACCACCACGCGACCCGCACCGACAAGGAACCGTCATGCCCGCAGCCTTCACCTCGACCACCACCTCCCGACGCCAGTTCCTCGCCCTGCTCGGCATCTCGGCGGCCGCGGTGAGCTGCGGCACGGCCACCGCGCGCGGCGGCGGTTCCGGTGCCGGGGCCCAGGTCAAGACCCTGAAGTACCAGGGCTCGGTCGGCGCCGTCACCCTCCCCGAACTCGCCGCCGACCTCGGATACCTGGGCGACCTCACGCTGGAGTGGGTCGGCAACACCATCAGCGGCCCGCAGGACATCCAGTCCGCCGCCACCGGCCAGACCCACTTCGGCGGCGCCTTCAACGGCGCGATCGTCAAGCTCGCCTCCAGCAAGGCCCCCATCAAGGCCGTCATCTCCTACTACGGCGTCGACGAGCACTCGTACAGCGGCTACTACGTCCTGGAGGACAGCCCGATCCGCTCCGCCCGCGACCTCCTCGGCAAGAAGGTCGGCATGAACACCCTGGGCGCGCACTCCCAGGCCGTCCTCGACATCTACCTGAACCGCAACGGCCTCGCCAAGGCCGACTCCTCGAAGGTCGAGTCGCTCGTCGTACCGCCCGTCAACACCGACCAGGTGCTGCGCCAGAAGCAGATCGACGTGGGCGTGCTGGGCGGGATCCTGCGCGACAAGGCCGTGGCGGGCGGCGGCATCAGGCCGCTGTTCACCGACTTCGACCTGCTCGGCAAGTTCAGCGCCGGCTCCTACATCATGACCGAGCGCTTCATCAAGGAGAACCCGGACACCGTACGGACCTTCGTGACGGGCGTGGCCAAGGCCATCGAGTGGGCCCGCACCACCCCGCGCGAGGAGGTCATCGCCCGGCAGACCGAGATCGTCAAGAAGCGCGGCCGCAACGAGGACACCGCCACCCTCCAGTACTGGCGCTCGTACGGCGTCGCCGAGACGGGCGGCCGGATCGAGGACAAGGAGTTCCAGCTCTGGCTCGACTGGCTCGGCGAGCGCGGCGAGATCAAGCAGGGGCAGCTCAAGGCCGCCGACCTCTACACGAACGAGTTCAACGGCTTCGGGAAGGGCTGACCCGGCATGGCGAAGATCGTGTTCGAGCACGTGACCAAGACCTTCCCGACCAAGGGCAAGAAGGACAAGGAGCAGTTCACCGCGCTCGACGGCATCGACCTGGAGATCGAGGCGGGGGAGTTCGTGGTGGTCGTGGGCCCCAGCGGCTGCGGCAAGTCCACCCTCCTGGACCTGCTCGGCGGGCTGACCCGGCCGTCGTCCGGGCGGATCCTGCTCGACGGGAAGCCGATCACCGGGCCGGGCCTGGACCGGGGCATCGTCTTCCAGCAGTACGCGCTGCTGCCCTGGCGGACGGCGCTCGGCAACGTCGAGTTCGGCCTGGAGGCGACCGGCGTCCCGCGCCGTGAACGGGCGGCGAGGGCCCGGGAGTTCCTGGACCTCGTCGGCCTCACCGGCTTCGAGGACCGGCACCCGCACGAACTCTCCGGCGGCATGCGCCAGCGCGTCGCCATCGCCCGCTCGCTGGCGTACGACCCGGACGTGTTGCTGATGGACGAGCCGTTCGCCGCCCTCGACGCGCAGACCCGCGAGTCCCTCCAGGACGAGCTGCGGCGCATCTGGCAGCGCACCGGCAAGACCGTCGTCTTCATCACGCACGGCATCGAGGAGGCGGTCTACCTCGGCCAGAAGGTGGCCGTCATGACCTCCCGCCCCGGCCGGGTCAAGCAGATCGTCCCGGTCACGTTCGGCGCCCGCAGTGCCGGTTTCCAGGGCGAGGACCTGCGTTCCAGCCCCGAGTTCGCCCGCTACCGCCACGAGATCTGGACCCTGCTCCACGACGAAGTGGCCCGCGCCCAGCAACTGGAGAAGGAGGAGGCCACCGTATGACCACCGACATCACCACGCCCGCAGAAGCCGATGCCCCGGCCGGGGAGGACCCGGCGCCCGCGGCTCCCGCACCCGCCGAGCGAAAGCCCCGCAGGCCCCGCCCCGGCGTCCCGTCGCTGCTGACACGCCAACTAGGCCGCGCCAACCAGGCCCCGGGGGCCCCGGCGGCCCCGGCGGATTCTTCCGCTCCTGCGGCCCTGGCAGCTTCCGCCGCTCCTGGCGCCCCGGACGCTCCTGCGGCTCCTGCCGCCCCCGCGGCCCCGGCGGACTCTTTCGCTCCTGCGGCCCCCGCGACCCCGGCGGATTCTTTGGCTCCCGCGGCCCTGGCGGCTCCCGCCGCTCCTGCCGCCCCGGACGCTCCCGCGGCCCTGGCAGGTTCCGCGGTTCCGGACGCCCCTGCGGCTCCGGCGCCTCCCGCCGCCCCGGATGCTTCGGCCGCCCCTGTGGCTTCCGCAGCCCCTACGGCCCCAGCTTCCGCCGCTCCAGCGGATTCCGCGGTCCCGGCGGTGCCCGCCGCCCCGGTGGCTTTCGTCACCGGACCGGATGTCGTGGCGGTGCCGAAGGGCGCCGGCCGGGCGCCGTCCGCCGTCCGCAAGGCCGCCGGGGCGCTCGGCCGCCTGCTGCGCGCCGCCGCCCTCCGCTCGGCGGCCCTCGTCGCCCTGCTCGCCCTCTGGGAGACCGCCCCCCGCCTCGGCCTGGTCGACGCCACCTTCCTGCCGCCGGTCAGCGAGGTCGCCACGGCCTGGTGGGACCTCCTGGGCAACGGACAGCTCGGCCAGCACACCCGGGCCAGCCTCGCCCGCTCCTTCGGGGGCTTCGGCATCGCCGTCGTCATCGCGGTCCCGCTCGGCCTGCTCATCGGCTGGTACCGGCCGGTCGCCGCGCTGCTCGGCCCACTGCTGGAGGTGTTCCGCAACACTGCCGCACTGGCCCTGCTGCCGGTCTTCGTCCTGCTCCTGGGCATCGGCGAGACCTCGAAGGTCTCGATCGTCGTGTACGCCTGCCTCTGGCCGGTCCTGCTGAACACCATCAGCGCGGTGGGCAACGCCGACCCCACTCTGGTCAGGCTGGCCCGCTCGATGGACCTGTCCACCCCGAGGCTCTTCCAGAAGGTGATCCTGCCGTCCTCCGTACCGGCCATCTTCACCGGCATCCGGCTGGCCGGCGCGGTCTCCATCCTCGTCCTGGTGGCCGCCGAGATGATCGGTGCCAAGGCGGGCCTCGGCTACCTGATCAACGCCTCGCAGTACAACTTCGCGATCCCGCAGATGTACGCGGGCATCATCACCATCTCCGCCGTCGGCGTGGCCTTCAACCAGCTCCTGGTCACGATCGAACGCCGCCTGAGCACCTGGCGCGTCCCCGCCTGACGCCCCGCCTGACGCCCGCGCGGCCGCTCCGTGCCGCCCGCTCCGCGCAGCCCGCCCCGCCCCCGCCGTCCGGGCCGCCACCGCACGCAACGCCACCGAACACAGGGAACAGCCATGACCGCGAACCGCACCCTCCACCTCAACGCCTTCCTGATGAACGCCGGTCACCACGACGCCGCCTGGCGCCACCCCGACAGCCGGCCCGAGCTGATCACCGACCTGCGCTACTTCCAGGACCTGGCCCGCACCGCCGAACGCGGACTGCTCGACTCCATCTTCTTCGCCGACGGGGTCGCCCTCTGGGGCAAGGCCCGCCACAACGCCCTCGGCGGATTCGAGCCGCTCACCCTGCTCTCCGCCATCGCCGCCGTCACCGAGCACATCGGGCTCATCGCCACCGTCTCCACCACCTTCAACGAGCCCTACAACCTGGCCCGCAAGTTCGCCTCCCTCGACCACATCAGCGGCGGCCGGGCCGGCTGGAACATCGTCACCTCCGGCACCGTCGACGAGGCCCGCAACTTCAACCGCGACGAGCACCTGGAGCACCACCTCCGTTACGAGCGCGCCCGCGAGTTCCTGGACGTCGCCACCAAGCTCTGGGACAGCTGGGAGGACGACGCGATCGTCCTCGACAAGGAGCGCGGCATCTACGCCGACACCGACAAGCTGCACCCCGCCGCCCACCGCGGCGAGCACTTCGGCGTCGCCGGACCGCTCAACGTCCCGCGCTCCCCCCAGGGCCACCCGCTGCTCGTGCAGGCCGGTTCCTCCGAGGACGGGAAGGAGTTCGCGGCCCAGTACGCCGAGGCCGTCTTCACCGCCCAGCAGACCCTCGCCGACGGCCAGACCTTCTACAAGGACCTCAAGTCCCGCCTCGCCAAGTACGGCCGCGCCGAGTCCGACCTCCTCGTCCTGCCCGGCATCGCCCCCGTCATCGGATCCACCGAGGCCGAGGCGAAGGCCCTGGAGCAGCAGCTCACCGACCTCCAGGTGCCGGAGTACGGCCTCGCCCAGCTCTCCGGGATGCTGAACGTGGACCTCACCGGCCTGCCGCTGGACGGTCCGCTCCCCGATCTGCCCGAGGAGCGGGACGTCAACGGCAACAAGAGCCGTTTCACCCTCGTCGCCGAGCTCGCCCGACGCGACGGCCTGACCCTGCGGGAGCTGATCGCCCGCCTCGGCGCCGGCCGTGGTCACCGCGTCTTCGCCGGCACCCCCGAGCAGATCGCCGACCAGCTCCAGGAGTGGTTCACGCAAGGAGCCGCCGACGGCTTCAACATCATGGCGCCGGTCCTGCCCACCGGTCTGACCGCCTTCGTCGACCACGTCGTGCCGATCCTCCAGCGGCGCGGGCTCTTCCGCACCGAGTACACCGGTGCCACCCTCCGCGAGAACTACGGCCTGGCCCGCCCCGTCAACCGGTACACGCGGGAGAGTTCATGACCGACCACGCCACCGACGTCCTCGTCGTCGGCGGCGGACCGGCCGCCACCTGGGCCGCCCTCAAGGCCGCCGGGGCCGGGGCCCGGGTCGTCCTCGCCGACAAGGGCTACTGCGGAACGAGCGGCGCCACGGCCGCGGGCGGCACCGGTGTCTGGTACGTCCCGCCCGAGCCCGCCGCCCGGGAGGCCGCCATGGCCTCCCGGGAGGGCCTCGGCGGGTACCTGGCCGACCGCCGCTGGATGGCCCGGGTCCTCGACGAGACCTACGACCGGATGAACGAGCTGGCCACGCAGGGCCGTTACCCGTTCCCCACCGGCCCGGACGGGCAGCCGCTCCGCAACGGGCTGCAGGGCCCCGAGTACATGCGGCGGATGCGCATCCGGATCCGCCGGGCCGGGGTCCGCGTCCTCGACCACAGCCCGGTCACCGAGCTGCTCACCGACGCGGACGGGGCCGTCGCGGGCGCCGCCGGCTACCACCGTCAGCTGCGCGAGTCCTACCGGGTCCGGGCCGGCGCCGTGGTCCTCGCCACCGGCGGCTGCGCCTTCCTCAGCGGAGCACTCGGCACCAACACCAACACCGGCGACGGCGCGCTCTTCGCCGCCGAGGCCGGAGCGGAGCTCTCCGGGATGGAGTTCTCCAACGCCTACGGGATCGCCCCCGAAGGCACCTCCGTCACCAAGACCGCCTTCTACTCCTTCGCCACCTTCTACCAGGAGGACGGCAGTGTCCTGGAGGGCGCGGCCAGCCAGGGCGGCCGCTCGGTGATCGCCCGCGAACTCCTCACCGGCGCGCGGGTCTACGCGCGCATCGACCGCGCCGACGAAGGAGTCCGGGCCGCGATGCGCCTCGCACAGCCCAACTTCTTCCTCACCTTCGACCGGCTCGGCATCGACCCCTTCACCGACCGGTTCGCGGTCACCCTGCTCGCCGAGGGCACGGTGCGCGGCACCGGCGGCATCCGGATCACCGGCGACGACTGCGCGACCGGCGTCCCCGGGCTGTACGCCGCCGGCGACGCGGCCACCCGTGAGGAGATCTGCGGGGGCTTCACCGGAGGCGGCAGCCACAACGCCGCCTGGGCCATCTCCTCGGGCAGCTGGGCGGGCCGGGGCGCCGCCGGACACGCCCTGTCCCTCGGCGCCGACCGGGCCGCGGGCCGCCCCGTCACCGGCGCCGGCGGTGCGGGCCTGCGTCCGACGGGGAGCGCGGCCGCCGGACCGGAACACCGCGAGGCCGTGGCGCTCGTACAGCAGGAGGCGCTCCCCTACGACAAGAACTACCTCCGCCGCGGCGACGTCCTGGCGGCTTCCCTGCGCACCCTCGACACGGCGTGGACGCACCTGCGCGCGGGCCTGCACGGCGAGGGGGCCGATCTGGTCAGGGCCCGGCAGGCGGCGGCGATGACGGCGCACGCGCGGTGGATGTACGCGGCCGCCCTCGCCCGGCCCGAGACCCGGGGGATGGCCAAGCGCCTCGACCACCCGGACCAGGACCCGGCTCAGCACCACCGGATCCTGGTCGGCGGACTGGACCGGGTGTGGACCAGGCCGGCGGCGCGGGCGGGGGTGGCGGCGTGACCGAACTCGTGTCGGCGGGGCGCTGCATCTCCCCCTAGGCCTTCGGCCTGGAGGCGCCCCCGGCGACAAGTGCGTGGAGGTGTGCCCGACGGACGTCTTCGAACGGGGGCCCGAGGGGATTCCGCTGCTGGCACGGCAGGAGGACTGCCAGACCTGCTTCCTGTGCGAGGCGAACTGCCCGGTGGACGCGCTGTTCGTGGCCCCGCTGACCCGCCCCCTTCCGGAGGATCCGGCCGTACGGGACGAAGCGGGGCTGGTGAGCCGGGGGTTGCTCGGCAGCTACCGGCGCCACATCGGCTGGGGCGAAGGGCGGACGCCCGGATCGCTGCGGGCGATCGGGCCGCCGCTGGGCCGGTCCGCGCCGCCGATCACGTCCTGAGCGCGTGCGCGCCGCCGGAACCCAGCGCTCCGGCGGCGCGCACGCGTGGGGGCCCAGGAGGTCCCGCCGAAAAACGATCTCGGGAAAGGCGGGGAGACGGGCCCGTTTCCGGGCGCAAGGTGGCTCATCGGCCGACCACGGGGACCCCGTGTGCCGCCGGAGGAGGTCAGCAGGTCAGTGGGGCAGGTCTTCAGACGGTCAGGACGATCTTGCCGCGGGTGCGGCCCGCGGCGCTCAGCTCCCAGGCCCCGGCGGCCTCGGCGAGCGGCAGCGCGTGCTCCACGTTGACCGTGAGCTTCCCCGCGTCGGCCAAGTCCGCCAGGAAGGTCAGGTCGGCGGTGTCCGGGCGCACCCACAGCTGGTGGGCGCCCTTGGCGGCCGCGTTGTAGTCGGCGATGGAGACCACCCGGTGGCGTTCCTTGACCAGGGACTGGAGCGTCTCGATCACCCCGTCGCCGTAGAAGTCCAGGCCCGCGTCGACGCCGTCGGGCGCGAGTTCGCGGATCCGGTCCGCCATCCCCTCCCCGTACAGCACGGGCTCCGCGCCGAGGGAGCGCAGGTAGTCGTGGTTGTGCGCGCCCGCCGTGCCGATGACCCGCAGGCCGAGCGCGACCGCGATCTGTACGCCGAAGGATCCGGTGCCGCCGGCCGCGGAGTGGATGACCACGGTCTCCCCGGCCTTGAGGCCGGCGCGGGTGAGCGACTGGTAGGCGGTGAGGCCGGCCAGCGGGAGGCCCGCGGCCTGCTCGAAGCTCAGCTCGCGGGGCTTGCGGGCGAGGGTGCGGACGGGGGCGGACACCAGCTCGGCGTACGTGCCGAGTTCGACCCACTCCTTGCGGACGTAGCCGTAGACCTCGTCGCCGACGGCGTAGTCGAAGGTGTCCTCGCCGACCGCTTCGACGACTCCGGCCACGTCCCAGCCGGGTATGACCGGGTAGCGGACTTCGAGGATCGGGTCGAGGTATCCGGCGGCGAGCTTCCAGTCCACCGGATTGACGCCGGCTGCCTTGACGCGGACGAGCACCTCGCCCGGTCCCACCTTGGGCGTCGGTACGTCAACGAGCTGGAGCGTGGCGGGAGTTCCGTATGCGCTGTATGCGATGGCCTTCATGATCGTCCCCAACGCGGGTCCGCGGCCGGGTATTCCGGTCCGTCAGGCCGGCAGGGTGTTGCGGTGCGAGCTCCGCCGGGCCGCGCTGAAGAGCGCCTGGATCTGCGTACCGGCCTGCTCGACGTCGTCGAGGGGCGAGGGGAAGGCCAGCCGCACGTCGCGGTGGCCGCGCCGCTCCTCCAGCCGCAGGGTGATCCCGTACCGGTCCATGGCGACCGGCAGCGCGCGGAGCACCGCGGCGGTGGGCTGCGGCCGGACCAGCCGCAGCAGCAGGGTGACCAGGTCGTGGTGGTCGTCGAGGAGGTGCGTGAGCATGCCCGCCTCGTACGGGGACAGCGGGTCGGGGCGGGCCGCGTCCAGCTCTTCGAGGCCGACGTGCGAGACGCCTTCCGGGGTCTCCAGGACGGCCCGGTCGAATTCCATGCAGGTGGAGTCGGCTCCGGAGCCTTCGGCCAGGTCGGAGTAGGGGGTGAGGAGGCGGCCCAGCACGGTGACGCGGGCGCGCACCCGGTCCCGCACGGGGGTGGGGGCGATGTCGGTGAACTCCAGCCGGATCGACGGCCGGTACTCGGACCCGCCGCCGGGCTCGACGGGGTGCAGGTGCAGCCGTCCCATCGGGTCGCCGCCGTCGAGGTGGCGGACCTCGGAGCGCAGTCCGTCGGTCACCACGGTCATGGAGTGCGCGGCGGTCAGGATCGACCGGATGCGCTCGGCATCGGTGGGCCGGTCGGCCGGGGTGGCGGGGGCACCGAACAGGCGCATGCGGATCTCTCCTCGTCCGAGTGACTTAGGTATGCCTAACCTAACCTATCTGGCCCTTCGAGAGTACCCGGCATGCTCGTGTCGTTGTTGGGCTGAACGGGTGAAACGCGAGAGGATGGGGGGATGCACATGAAGCGCACGGCCGAGGCGGCCCGGTGAGCAGGTACGACGTCACCGACGAACAGTGGGAGGGGCTCGCGCAGGTGGTCCCCCTGCGCAGTCGCAACGAATGGCCCTCCCGGGTGGACCACCGCACGATTCCGACGGCGCCCGGGGCGTCGGCGGCGGAACAGCGGCGCTTCGTGGTGATCAGAGTTCAGATCTTCGCGGACGCGCGGGAGGTGGCGGAGTACCTGATCGCGCAGATCCCGGTACTGCTCGACCTCACCGGGGCGGACAGCGAAGTGGCCAAGCGGATCCTGGACTTCAGCAGCGGTGTGGTCTTCGGCCTGGGCAGCGGGATGCACCGGGTGGACCGGAACGTCTTCCTGCTCGCGCCGGTGGGGACCGAGGTCGAGGGGATCGCGGCCGCGGCCGTCCCCCGATCGTAGGAAGGTCCCCGAGAGGGAACGGTTCGCCGGAGCCGCGGGGGGTCCGGCGGGCCGTACCGTCCCGCGCATGGACGCCACCCCGGACGCGACGGCCGAGCGCACCGCCGCCGCCGTCGCGTTAGCCGACCCCCGCACCGATTCCCCCGAGGCCGGACCGGCCGGCGAGCTGCCCGCCGCCGAGCCCGCGCAGCGCCAGCCCCGGCCCGTCGTCACCGAGTTGCGGCTCTCCGCCTTCGGGCCGCACCGCTCGGCGGTCTTCCCGCTCGGCCCCCTCACCCTCTTCGCCGGGCCGAGCGGCAGCGGCAAGTCCCAGGCCCTGGCCGCCTACGAGGCCCTGGCCGGGCTGGCGTCCGGCGCCGTGCTGGAGGAGGTCTTCCCGGATCCGCGCGCCCGCATCCCAGACCGGGCCGTCCCCGACGCGCAGCGCCGGCGCGGGTTCCGCCTCGGCTGCACCGTGGACGGACCCGTCGGCCCGGTCCGGCTCGACCTCGCCGTCCAGGCCGAGCCCGCGCTGCGCATCGTCGGCGAACGGCTCTCGCAGGACGGGCAGGTCCTGCTCGCCACCGCCCTGCGCGACCCCGGCCGGAGCTCGGTCCAGGCCGCCTGGCTGACCGGCGGCGCCATCGGCGTCACCAGGGCGCCGCTGCCCGACGACCGGCTCGGCACGGCACTGCTCCCGCTCCGCGTCGCCGGCTCCACCGCGGGCCAGCGCCAGGTCCTGGCCGCCGCCGAACAAGTGGTCGTGGCCCTGCGCGCGGTGTTCCCCTGCGACCCCCGCCCGGACCTGATGCGCGCCGCCGTCCCGCCGGGCGAGGGCCGGCTGCTGGGCGACTGCGCCAACCTGGCCGACGTGCTGCGCCGGACCCGCAGCGAATGCGGCACCCGCCACGCGCTGCTGGCGGAGGCGGCCCGCACCGGCTGCGCGGGGCCCGTCGCGGGGCTGGACGTACGGGCCGCGGGCGGCGGCCCCGTCGCGGCGGTACTGGACCGGGGCCCCGACCGGCCCGCCACGGAGCTGGCCCGACTGGGCGCGGGCGAACTCCGCTTCCTCGCGTTGGCGCTGGTCCTGCTGACCGGGCCGGGAGTGCTGGCCGTGGACCCGGCGGCCGAACTGCTCTCCGCGCGGCAGGCGCTGACGGTGCTGGCCGACGACTTCGACCGGGGCCTCGACCGGCGCCAGAGCGCCGAACTGCTGCGCCTCGCCGTCTTGTCCTGCGGTCGCGGTCACATCCGGCTGGTGGCGGCGGTGGGGGAGGGGGCCGCGGCCGCCGCCCGCGACCTCGCGGGCGTCGCGATGGTAGACCTGGGGGCATGAACGAGACGCAGCCGCCGGCCCGGCCGGCCCAGCCGCCCCAGCCGTCCGAACAGCGACCCGAGGAGCGGCTGGACCGACTGCAGCGCCGGCTCGCGCAGTTCGCTGCGGCGCGCGGTTGGGAGCCGTACCACACGCCCAAGAACCTGGCGGTGGCGCTCAGCGTGGAGGCGTCCGAACTGGTCGAAATCTTCCAGTGGCTGACACCCGAGCAGTCGGCGAAGATCATGGAGAAGCCGGAATCGGCCCACCGCGTGGCCGATGAGGTGGCCGACGTGCTCGCGTATCTGCTGCAGTTCTGTGAGGTTCTCGGGGTGGATGTGCTGGATGCGCTCGCCGCGAAGATCGAGAGGAATGAACTCCGCTTTCCCGTGCCGGGTACATCGACACCAAATAGTCACTCTTCGGAGTGATGGACTCATCCACAATCACGTTTGTGTCCACATTTTCCGAATACCCCTGGCTTTACTGGCTCATTGCCCTCACTCTGGGTAGTGGTGAGGACGGCGGGATGTCGTGCGGACGGGGGACGGCATATGGATGCGGTACGGCTCATCGCGGCCGGCCGGCACGCGCTGGCACAGAGTGGGGTCGCGTGGGACATCGTGGGCGAGGCCTGGCAGGCCCAGGCGCTCGCGCAGGGCATAGGGAGCTATCTGGCGGTCACCGGGCCGCCCGAACTGAGACCGGAGGCACGGGGACTGGGGGAAGCGGGAAGTAGAGGCTGCGGGGTGCTCGATCGGGCGGCCCTGCGCGGAGAGGGCAGCGCGCCCGCATATCCGCCGCGAGCCGCGCAGTTGAGCGGGGTGTCGGACGTCCGGCAGGCGCTGCTCGGACTCCAGGCGCTGCTGGGTGAAGTGGGGATAGCCCTGGTCGGGGTGGCCTGCGGGACGGACGACGAGGCCCTGTACTGGCAGTGCATAGAGTCGATCGACGCGGCCGACGAGTCGAGCGACCGGGTACGGGCGATCCTGCGCCGCATGGCGGTCCGTGAGCGGGGGTCGGCCTCGGGCGTGGCCTGAGGGTGACACCCTCTAGGGGTCCCGCCGTGCGCGGCGGGACCCGCACGGTCAGGACGGTCGGTGGGACGGGCGCTCGCCCTCGGGGGTGCGGTCCGTGGAGGCCTGGAGCTCGGCATCGAGCTGCGACAGGTCGGCGTTCAGCGCGGCCATCAGGTCTTCCATCTGCTGGATGGAACCCTTCGGCGCGCCGCCGGCCTGATCGGCGGCCTCGGACTCCTGACCTGCCCGGTCGTGTGCTGACTGCGCTGCCCGTCCGGTCGGTCCGGTGTGTCGGCGGGTCTCCGGCACGGCCTCGTGGGACATGGCGGCCTCCTCGGCCCTGGCCCTTCCGGGGCGGAAGGGGGCGGTGGACGCACCAGCGGGACGCCGCCGGCGCGCGGGCCGGGGCGGTCCGGCTCCGTCCGAGCCAACGATCCCCGTACGGGCCGGTCACTGGCGGGCCCGGGCGTGGGCCGTCCGGTTGACGAAGATTCACCCTGCCGAGGCGGGAAGTGCAGGATGGGGGGCATGGATCTTCGCATTTTCACCGAGCCCCAGCAGGGTGCGAGCTACGACACGCTCCTGACCGTCGCCAAGGCCACCGAGGACCTGGGCTTCGACGCGTTCTTCCGCTCCGACCACTACCTGAGCATGGGCGCCGCCGACGGTCTGCCCGGACCCACCGACGCGTGGATCACCCTCGCGGGCCTGGCCCGGGAGACCGAGCGGATCCGCTTGGGCACGCTGATGACGGCAGGAACCTTCCGGCTGCCCGGAGTCCTCGCCATCCAGGTGGCCCAGGTCGACCAGATGTCCGGCGGACGCATCGAACTGGGCCTCGGCGCCGGCTGGTTCGAGCAGGAGCACAAGGCGTACGGCATCCCCTTTCCGGCGGACCGGATGTCCCGGTTGGAGGAGCAGCTGGCCATCGTCACCGGAATGTGGGCCACCGAGGCCGGCGCCTCCTTCGACTACGCCGGCAAGCACTACCAGGTGGAGAACTCACCCGCGCTCCCCAAGCCCGCCCAGACCAAGGTCCCCGTCCTCATCGGCGGCCACGGAGCCAAGCGCACCCCGCGGCTCGCCGCCCGGTACGCGGACGAGTTCAACATGCCCTTCGCGTCGATCGCCGACAGCGGGCGGCAGTTCGCCCGGGTCCGGGAGGCCGCCGAGGAGGCCGGCCGCAAGGCCGACGACCTGCGCTACTCCAACGCCCTCGTCGTCTGCGTGGGCAAGGACGACGCCGAGGTGGCCCGCCGCGCCGCCGCCATCGGCCGCGACGTCGACGAGCTGAAGGCCAACGGCCTGGCCGGCTCCCCGGCCGAAGTCGTGGACAAGATCGGTGCCTACGGCGCTGTCGGTTCCTCCCGCGTCTACCTCCAGCTCCTCGACCTTGACGACCTGGACCACCTGGAGCTGATCTCCACCCGGGTGCTCTCCCAGCTCCGTTAGGAAGGAGGCGAACCGATGCCACGCGCGTCCGGCCCGCTCGCCGAAGCCCTGGCCCGCAGGGCCGTTCTCCTGGACGGCGGGCTCAGCAACCAGCTCGCCGCCCAGGGCTGCGACCTGTCCGGCGACCTCTGGTCGGGCCGGGTGCTCGCCGAGCACCCGGACCAGGTGGCGGCCGCCCACACGGCGTACGTCCGGGCCGGCGCGGAGGTGCTGATCACCGCCAGTTACCAGGTCGGCTACGAGGCCTTCGCCGCCCACGGCCACGACCGCGCCGAGACCACCGCCCTGCTCCACCGCAGCGTGCGCCTGGCCGCCCGGGCCGCCGAAGCCGCCGACCACGAGGTGTGGGTGGCCGCCTCCGTCGGACCGTACGGAGCGGTGCTCGCGGACGGCTCCGAGTACCGCGGCCGGTACGGGCTGAGCGTGCGCGAACTCGCCGCCTTCCACCGCCCCCGCATCGAGGCCCTGCTCGCCGCCGGCCCCGACGTCCTGGCCGTCGAGACCGTCCCGGACAGCGACGAGGCCGAGGCGCTGCTCACCGTCCTCGCCGAGACCGGCGCACCCGCCTGGCTCTCGTACACGGTGGCCGGGGGCCGCACGCGGGCCGGGCAGCCCCTCCGCGAGGCCTTCGCCCTCGCCGCCGCGGCCCCGGAGGTCATCGCGGTCGGCGTCAACTGCTGTGATCCGGCCGATGTCCTGCCCGCCCTCGAAGCCGCGGCCGCCGTCACTGCCGGACCGCTGCTGGCCTACCCCAACGACGGCTCGGTCTGGAACGCCACCACCCGCACCTGGCACGCCCCCGAAACCCCCGTCCCCTGGCCCGCACGGGCCTGGTACACCACCGGCGCCCGCCTCATCGGCGGCTGCTGCCGGATCGGCCCGGACCGGATCGCCGCCCTCGGGACGCTGCTGCCGGACCGGCCGAGGTGAGCCGGGGGCACCGAAAAACCAGGGGCAGACTGAGCAGGTGACCAGCGATAATCGGTCACGTGTTCCTGACGATCTCCACCACCGGCTCCCCCGAACGACCCGCTACCGACCTGGGCTACCTGCTGCACAAGCATCCCGGCAAGACGCAGGCGTTCTCCACCTCCCACGGCACCGCCCACGTGTTCTACCCCGAGGCCTCGGTCGAACGGTGCACGGCGGCCCTGCTGCTGGAGGTGGACCCCGTCGCGCTCGTGCGCCACGGCCGGGGCAAGGGCCGGGGCGGGGCGCCGGACGCCGCGCTCGCGCAGTACGTGAACGACCGGCCGTACGCCGCGTCCTCGCTGCTCGCCGTCGCACTCAGCGGAGTGTTCCGCACGGCGCTCAAGGGACAGTGCACCGCCCGCCCCGAGCTCCCGGAGCAGACCCGGCCGCTGCGCGTCGAGATCCCGGTGCTGCCCGCCCGCGGCGGCGCCGCGCTCGTGCACCGGCTGTTCGGCCCGCTCGGCTGGGACCTCGTAGAGGCCGAGCCCGTACCGCTCGACGAGCAGTTCCCCGAATGGGGGGACTCCCGCTACGTACGGCTCGTCCTGGAGGGCGAGCTGCGCCTCGCCGACGCCCTGCGGCAGCTCTACGTGCTGCTGCCGGTCCTCGACGACGCCAAGCACTACTGGATCTCCCCGGACGAGGTCGACAAGCTGCTGCGCGCCGGAGACGGCTGGCTCGCCACCCACCCCGAGCACGGGCTGATCACCTCCCGCTACCTGGCCCGCCACAAGCGGCTGACCCAGGACGCCAACGAGCGCCTGGAACTGGTCCGCCTCGCCGAGGCCGACGGCAGCGAGGTCGAGGAGCTCGACAACGCGGTGGACGAGACCCGCGACACCGAGGAGCGGCCCGTGCCGCTCGCCGTGCAGCGGCGCGAGGCGATCCTCGCCGCCCTGCGGCTCGCCGGCGCCCAGCGGGTGCTGGACCTCGGCTGCGGCCAGGGGCAGTTGCTCCAGGCACTGCTCGGCGACCCGGCGTACGCCGAGATCGTCGGCATGGACGTGTCCGTGCGGGCCCTGCAGATCGCGGCCCGACGGCTGCGGCTGGACCGCATGGGCGAGCGGCAGAGCTCGCGCCTCACGCTCCTCCAGGGATCGCTCGCGTACACCGACAAGCGGCTGGCCGGCTACGACGCGGCCGTGCTCAGCGAGGTCATCGAGCACCTGGACCCGGAGCGGCTGCCCGCGCTGGAGTACGCGGTCTTCGGCTCGGCCCGCCCCCGCACGGTCCTCGTCACCACCCCGAACGTCGAGTACAACGTGCGCTGGGAGACCCTGCCCGCCGGGCACGTCCGCCACGGCGACCACCGCTTCGAGTGGAACCGCGAGGAGTTCCGGGCCTGGGCCGAGCAGGTCGCGCGGCGCCACGGCTACGGGGTCCGGTACGTGCCCGTCGGCGACGACGACCCCGAGGTCGGGCCGCCGACCCAGATGGCCGTCTTCACCCAGAACGACGGCACTCACGGCACCGACGGCACCGACGCGGCCGGCACCACCCACCCGACCGACGCGGCCGCTACCACCGACGCGGCCAGCACCACCGACACGATCCGCACCACCGACACCCCGAAGGAGGGCGAGGCAGCATGACCAGCACCGAGACCCCCCGTACGCGCACACTTCCCGTCACCGACCTGTCCCTCGTCGTTCTGATCGGGGCCACCGGATCGGGCAAGTCCACCTTCGCCCGCAAGCACTTCAAGGCCACCGAGGTCATCTCCTCCGACTACTGCCGGGGCCTGGTCTGCGACGACGAGAACGACCAGAGCGTCAGCCGCGACGCCTTCGACGTCCTGCACTACATCGCGGGCAAGCGCCTCGCGGCCGGCCGCCTGACCGTCGTCGACGCGACCAGCGTCCAGCCCGAGGCCCGCCGGCAGCTGGTCGCACTCGCCCGCGAGCACGACGTCCTGCCGATCGCCATCGTCCTGGACATGCCCGAGCAGGTCTGCGCCGAGCGCAACGCCGCCCGCCCCGACCGGGCCGGCCTGCCCCGCGCGGTCATCCAGCGGCACCGCCGTGACCTGCGGCGCTCGCTGCGCGGTCTGGAGCGCGAGGGCTTCCGCAAGGTCCACGTGCTGCGCTCCGTCGAGGAGGCCGAGACCGCCGAGGTGGTCCTGGAGAAGCGGTTCAACGACCTCACCCACCTCACCGGCCCCTTCGACATCGTCGGTGACATCCACGGCTGTTCCTCCGAGCTGGAGACCCTGCTCGCCAAGCTCGGCTACGAGGACGGGGTCCACCCCGAGGGCCGCACCGCCGTCTTCGTCGGCGACCTCGTCGACCGCGGCCCCGACAGCCCCGGCGTGCTGCGCCGCGTCATGGGCATGGTCAAGTCCGGCAACGCCCTGTGCGTGCCCGGGAACCACGAGAACAAGCTCGGCCGTTACCTGAAGGGCTCCAAGGTCCAGCGGACCCACGGCCTCGCCGAGACCATCGAGCAGCTGGAGGGGGAGCCGGAGGAGTTCGTCCAGGAGGTGAGGGAGTTCATCCGCGGCCTCGTCAGCCACTACGTCCTCGACGGCGGCAAGCTGGTGGTCTGCCACGCCGGGCTGCCCGAGAAGTACCACGGCCGCACCTCCGGCCGGGTCCGCTCGCACGCCCTCTACGGGGAAACCACCGGTGAGACCGACGAGTTCGGCCTGCCCGTGCGCTACCCGTGGGCCGAGGACTACCGAGGCAAGGCCGTCGTGGTCTACGGCCACACTCCGGTCCCCGACACCACCTGGATCAACAACACCATCTGCCTCGACACCGGCGCGGTCTTCGGCGGCCGGATGACCGCCCTGCGCTGGCCCGAGCGCGAACTGGTCGACGTACCGGCCGAGAAGGTCTGGTACGAGCCGGTCAAGCCGCTCGCCGCCGAGGCGCCGGGCGGGCACGACGGCCGCCCGCTCGACCTGGCGGACGTGCACGGCCGCCGGGTCGTGGAGACCAGGCACCTGGGCAACGTCAACGTGCGCGAGGAGAACGCCGCGGCGGCCCTGGAGGTCATGAGCCGCTTCGCGGTGGACCCCCGCCTCGTCCCGTACCTGCCGCCCACCATGGCGCCCACGGCGACCTCCCGCGAGGAGGGCTACCTGGAGCACCCGGCCGAGGCCTTCGCCCAGTACCGGGGGGACGGCATCGCCCAGGTGGTGTGCGAGGAGAAGCACATGGGCTCCCGCGCCACCGTCCTCGTCTGCAAGGACGCCGACGCGGCCCGCACCCGCTTCGGGGTCGACGGTCCGACGGGCTCCGTCTACACCCGCACCGGGCGGCCCTTCTTCAAGGAGCCGGAGGTCACCGAGGAGGTCCTCACCCGGCTGCGCGCGGCGATCACCGGCGCGGGCCTGTGGGAGGAGCTCGATACCGACTGGCTGCTGCTCGACGGGGAACTCCTGCCCTGGTCGCTGAAGTCCACCGGCTTGCTGCGCAACCAGTACGCCGCCGTCGGTGCGGCCTCCGGCGCCGTCTTCCCGGGCGCCATCGCCGCCCTGGAGGCGGCCACCGCCCGGGGCGTCGACACCGGCGAGCTGCTGGAGCGCCAGCGCGGCCGGGCCGCCGACGCGGCCGCCTTCACCGACGCCTACCGGCGCTACTGCTGGACCACCGACGGGCTGGACGGCGTACGGTTCGCGCCGTTCCAGCTGTTGGCGGTGGCCGGGCGGTCGCTGGCCGCGGTTCCCCACGACGAGCAGCTGTTCTGGCTGGACCGGCTGGTCGCCGCCGACGAGGCGAGCGGCACCGGACTGCTCCGGCGCACCGGCCGGATCCTGGTGGACACCGCGGACGAGGACTCCGTACGGGCCGGCACCGACTGGTGGCTGGAGCTGACGGCCGCCGGCGGCGAGGGCATGGTCGTCAAGCCGCTCCAGGCGTACGCCAAGGACGACAGGGGCCGACTGGTCCAGCCCGGAGTCAAGGTGCGCGGGCGCGAGTACCTGCGGATCATCTACGGCCCGGAGTACACCCGTCCCGAGCAGCTGACGCGGCTGCGCGAACGGTTCCTCGGGCACAAGCGCTCGCTCGCGCTGCGCGAGTACGCGCTCGGGCTGGAGGCGCTGGACCGGCTGGCGACCGACGAGCCGCTGTGGCGGGTCCACGAGGCGGTCTTCGCGGTGCTCGCGCTGGAGTCGGAGCCGGTCGACCCGCGCCTGTGAGCCGGCACCGTCGCGAGGGCGGGCCGCGTCAGCACGGCCCGTAAAGGGGTGGCCCCCGTACGGCCTCGAATTAGGTCGTATGGGGGAACTTTCGCGGAGAACTCCGGGAAAACCACCGGCGGGATCGTTCATCCAGGGCAGCGGAATGTCCGCGACCCTGGAAGGACGGAACGTCACCTATGAAGATGACCGCGCGCGGAAGCATTGCGGCGCTCATGACCTGTATGGCTGCGGCCGGCGCGGCCACCCCGGCCGTGGCCCAGTCGGTGCCGGTCGGTGTCCCGCTGGACGCCGTGAAGACCACGCTGGGCGTGGACACCCCGCGCGTGGGCACCGGTGTGCCGGTGCCGGTCGTGGGCGCGCCCGAGTCGCCCCGCTTCCACAAGGGGAACATGCTCCCGACCCCACTGCTCCCGTCGGTGCCGGTCGGCACCGAGCTCGGCAAGACCCTCGTCACCTCCCCGGTGCCGAACCTGCTGGGCAAGCCGGAGACGGACGGCGAGGGTTCCCTCGAGGCGCCGGCCACCGACCTGCTCGCCCGGACCCCCGGCCTGGTCGCCGGCGGTCTGCTGACGATGCCGGACGCCTCCAACTCCGGGGTGCCGAACCTGATCGCGCCCGAACTGGGCCTGACCACACCGGAGCTCACCGGCGCCCCCTCGGCGCTTCTCGGCCTCGGCACCCCTCGCTGAGCGGACGCCACGTCAAAAAGCCGTTCGGTCTGGGAATGTGTACGGCATGGGATTCCATGTCGACTCCGAGACCGGGCGGCTTCGCCGCGTCATCCTCCACCGGCCCGACCTGGAGCTGAAGCGGCTCACACCGAGCAACAAGGACGCGCTCCTCTTCGACGACGTGCTGTGGGTGCGCCGGGCCCGCCAGGAGCACGACGGATTCGCGGACGTGCTGCGGGACCGGGGCGTGGAGGTCCACCTCTTCGGTGACCTCCTGTGCGAGGCCCTCGACATCCCGGAGGCCAGGCACCTCGTACTGGACCGGGTCTTCGACGAGAAGGAGTACGGGCCGCTCGCCACCGACCACTTGCGGGCGGCCTTCGACGGGCTGACCTCGGCCGAGCTGGCGGAGGCCCTGGTCGGCGGGATGACCAAGCGGGAGTTCCTGGAGCGGCACGCCGAGCCGGTGTCGGTGCGCTTCCACGCCCTGGACCTGGACGGTTTCCTGCTGGGCCCGCTGCCCAACCACCTCTTCACCCGGGACACCTCCGCCTGGATCTACGACGGGGTGTCCATCAACGCGATGCGCTGGCCCGCCCGGCAGCGCGAGACGGTCCACTTCGAGGCGATCTACAAGCACCATCCGCTCTTCACCACCTCCGGCGCCTTCCACTACTGGTCGCAGGGGCAGTCGGACTACCCCTCGACGATCGAGGGCGGGGACGTCCTGGTCATTGGCAACGGGGCGGTGCTGATCGGGATGAGCGAGCGGACCACCCCGCAGGCGGTGGAGATGCTGGCACGCGGCCTGTTCGCGGCCGGTTCGGCGACGTCCATCGTGGCGCTCGACATGCCCAAGTCGCGGGCCTTCATGCACCTGGACACGGTGATGACGATGGTCGACGGAGATACGTTTACTCAGTACGCCGGGCTCGGGATGCTCCCCTCGTACACGATCGAGCCGGGCGGCGGGCCGCACGAGCTCAAGGTGACCGACCACCCGGAGGACCACATGCACCGGGCCATCGCGGGGGCGCTCGGCCTGGACTCGATCCGGGTGCTGACCGCGACGCAGGACGTGCACTCGGCCGAGCGCGAGCAGTGGGACGACGGGTGCAACGTGCTCGCCGTGGAGCCGGGGGTGGTGGTCGCCTACGAGCGGAACGTGACGACCAACACGCACCTGCGCAAGATGGGCATCGAGGTGATCGAGATCCCGGGCAGCGAGCTGGGGCGGGGCCGGGGCGGGCCGCGCTGCATGAGCTGTCCCGTCGAGCGGGACGCGGTCTGAGGCGGGCCGGGCCGGGGGAGGGGTCCCGGGTCCGGGGAAAGACCCCGGGCCCGGTCTGTATATCAATACAGAGGATCGTATAGACTTCCAACATCCCCTGTCACCGTGACGCTGGAGCGACCCCATGGCCACCGACCTCGCCGGCCGCAGTTTTCTCAAGGAGCTGGATTTCACGGCCGCCGAGTTCCGCGGCCTGATCGAGCTCGCCGCCGACCTGAAGGCGGCCAAGAAGGCCGGGGCCGAGCAGCGCCTGCTCGAGGGTCGGAACATCGCCCTGATCTTCGAGAAGACCTCCACCCGGACCCGCTGCGCCTTCGAGGTCGCCGCCGCGGACCAGGGCGCGCACACCACCTACCTCGACCCCGCCGGCTCCCAGATGGGCCACAAGGAGTCGGTCAAGGACACCGCCCGGGTGCTGGGCCGGATGTTCGACGGGATCGAGTACCGGGGTGACAGCCAGCAGGCCGTCGAAGAGCTCGCCGCCCACTCGGGCGTCCCCGTCTTCAACGGTCTCACCGACGACTGGCACCCGACCCAGATGCTGGCCGACCTGCTCACCATGACCGAGCACACCACCAAGCCGCTGGACCGGATCGCCTTCGCCTACCTCGGTGACGCCCGCTTCAACATGGGCAACTCCTACCTCGTGACCGGTGCGCTGCTGGGCATGGACGTGCGGATCGTCGCACCCCGGTCCTACTGGCCCGCCGAGTCGGTGGTGGCCGCGGCGCGGGAGCTCGCGGCGGAGAGCGGAGCCCGGCTCACCCTGACCGAGGAGGTCGCCGAGGGGGTCGCCGGGGCGGACTTCGTCGTGACCGACATCTGGGTGTCCATGGGGGAGCCCAAGGAGGTCTGGGACGAGCGGATCGCGGTCCTGTCCCCTTACGCGGTGACCATGGACGTGCTGCGCGCCACCGGCAACCCGGACGTGAAGTTCATGCACTGCCTGCCGGCCTTCCACGACCTCGGCACCAAGGTGGCCCGGGAGATCCACGAGCGGCACGGGCTCGACTCCCTGGAGGTGACGGACGAGGTGTTCGAGTCGGATCACTCGATCGTCTTCGACGAGGCCGAGAACCGGCTGCACACCATCAAGGCCGTGCTCGTCGCCACCCTCGGCCGACCCGGCCGGAGTGACGCATAGTCATACGCCGGCGGGGCCGGAGCGCTGCGCGGGCAGGGTGAACCACACGGCTTTGCCGTGCGCGGTGGGGCGGTGGCCGCAGTCCGAGCTCAGGCTCCGGATCAGCAGCAGGCCGCGGCCGTGCTCCTGCCAGGGGTCGGGCCGGCCGGCCTCCGGGCGGGTCGACAGGTCGCCGGGCGGGCACGGATCGCCGTCGTGGACCTCGACCTGACAGCCGTTCGCGAGCAGTTCCACGACCAGCTCGATCGGGGCGCCGGAGCTGGTGTGCTCCACGGCGTTGGCGACCAGTTCGGCCGTCAGGAGCTCCGCGGTGTCCCGGTCGGCGGGCGCGTCGGTGTCGGCCAGCGCGGTGCGGACGAGGGCGCGGGCCATGGGTACGGCAGCCGCCGTGTGGGGCAGGGCGATCCGCCAGGCGGAGGTGTCGGGCAAGGAGGGACCATCCTCCCGGGGTCTGGGTCACGTCTAGGTCACGTGGGGTGAACTCCCGGTTTCAACGATACGAAGTCGAATTCTCATTCCGCAGGGCACCCCGGCACGGCCGCGGCCGGGACCTTCGCCCCGCAGGGCCGCACGGGGCCGCCGACGAAACGAACATGTCGCGCTTCTGTGACGGCAGTCACGATCTGGTGATACCGTCGGTGGTGTGAGCCCCTTCACCGGTTCCACACCAGCGACCGAACGGTGGCACCACCTCCGGGTCACCCGGCAGGACGGCGTCGCCACCGTCACCTTCGACCGCCCCGAGAAGCTGAACGCGCTCACCTTCGGCGCCTACGCCGACCTGCGCGATCTGCTCGGTGAACTGTCCCGCGAGCGCTCCGTACGCGCCCTCGTGCTCGGCGGCGAGGGGCGCGGCTTCTGCTCCGGCGGGGACGTCGACGAGATCATCGGCGCCACCCTCGCCATGGACACCGCCCAGCTCCTCGACTTCAACCGGATGACCGGCCAGGTGGTGCGCGCCCTGCGCGAATGCCCCTTCCCGGTGATCGCCGCCGTCCACGGGGTCGCCGCCGGGGCCGGTGCCGTCCTCGCGCTCGCCGCCGACTTCCGGATCGCCGACCCCACCGCCCGCTTCGCCTTCCTCTTCACCCGCGTCGGTCTCTCCGGCGGGGACATGGGCGCGGCCTACCTGCTGCCCCGGGTCGTCGGCCTCGGCCACGCCACCCGCCTGCTGATGCTTGGAGAGCCCGTCCACGCGGCCGAGGCCGAGCGGATCGGCCTGCTCAGCGAGCTCACCGAAGAGGGCAAGGCCCACGTGCGGGCCGCCGAACTCGCCGCGCGCCTGGCCGCGGGCCCCGCCCTCGCCCACGCGCAGACCAAGGCGCTGCTCACCGCCGAGCTCGACATGCCGCTGGCCGCGTCCGTGGAGCTGGACGCCAACACGCAGGCCCTGCTGATGCACGGCCAGGACTACGCGGAGTTCCACGCCGCCTTCACCGGGAAGCGGCCGCCGGAGTGGAAGGGCAGGTAGGCGCATGACTCCTGGTGCCATGCGGGTCGCCGTCGTCGGCGGGGGACCGGGAGGGCTGTACGCCGCCGCGCTGCTGGCCCGCCAGGGCCACACGGTGGAAGTCTGGGAGCGCAACGCCCCGGACGACACCTTCGGCTTCGGCGTCGTGCTCTCCGACGAGACCCTCGGCGGCATCGAGCGGGCCGACACCGTCGTCCACACGGCCCTGAGCGCGGAGTTCGTGCGTTGGGACGACGTGGACATCGTGCACCGCGGCCGACTGCTGACCTCCGGCGGCCACGGCTTCGCGGCCATCGGGCGGCGCCGGCTGCTGGAGATCCTGCAGGAGCGCTGCGCGGGCCTCGGCGTCCGCCTCCGCTTCCGCTCCGAGGCCCCGGCGGCGGCCGAGCTCGCTGCCTCGTACGACCTGGTGGTCGCGGCCGACGGCGTGCACAGTGCGATCCGGGAGGCCGACGCCGCGCACTACGGGCCGACCCTGACCGGCGGGCGCTGTCGCTACATCTGGCTCGCTGCCGACTTCGCCTTCGACGCCTTCCGCTTCGAGATCGCGGAGACCGAACACGGGGTCATGCAGCTGCACGCCTACCCCTACGCCCGCCCGTCGCCCGACCACCACCCCTCATCGGGGCCCTCCGGGCCGCAGAATCAATTCGGCGCCTCCACGGTGATCGTGGAGATGCGCGACGAGGTGTGGCGGGCGGCCGGCTTCGACCTGTGCGACGAGGACGAATCGGCGGCCCGGTGCGCCAAGATCTTCAGCGAGGCCCTGCGCGGACGACCGCTGCACGGCAACCGCTCCGCGTGGACGCAGTTCCGCACCGTCGTCAACGCGCGCTGGTCGTACGGCAACACGGTGCTGCTCGGCGACGCGGCGCACACCGCCCACTTCTCCATCGGGTCGGGGACCAAACTGGCGGTGGAGGACGCGCTCGCGCTCGCCGAGGCCGTGGGCGCCGCGCCGGACGACGTCCCGGCCGCCCTCGCCGCGTACGAGGCGGCCCGCCGGCCGGCGGTCGCCAGCACCCAGCGGGCGGCGGCCGCGAGCCGGCACTGGTTCGAGGAGATCGCCGGTTACGTCGACCAGCCCGCCCGGCAGTTCGCCTTCAATCTCCTCACCCGCAGCCGCCGGGTCACGCACGACAACTTGAGGCTGCGCGACGCACGGTTCACGCGGGCGGTGGAAGCGGACTTCGGCTGCCCGGACGGCACTCCCGCGATGTTCACGCCCTTCACCCTGCGGGGGCTGACCCTGCGCAACCGGGTCGTCGTCTCACCGATGGACATGTACTCGGCCGAAGACGGGGTGCCGGGCGACTTCCACCTCGTACACCTGGGCGGGCGCGCCCTCGGCGGGGCCGGACTGGTGATGACGGAGATGGTCTGCGTGTCCGCCGAGGGCCGCATCACCCCCGGCTGCACCGGCCTCTACACCCGGGAACAGACGGCCGCCTGGAAGCGGATCGCCGACTTCGTCCACACCTCTGCGCCCGGCACCGCCCTCGGCGTCCAGCTCGGGCACGCCGGCCGCAAGGGTTCGACCCGGGTGATGTGGGAGGGCATGGACGACCCGCTGCCCGAGGGCAACTGGCCGCTGGTGGCCGCCTCCGCGCTGCCCTACCGGCCGGGCGTCTCGGCGCTGCCCCGCGCCCTCGCGCGCGCGGACCTGGAGGCGCTGCGCTCCGATTTCGCGGCCGCCGCCGTCCGCGCCGCCGACGCGGGGTTCGACCTGCTGGAACTGCACTGCGCCCACGGCTACCTGCTCTCCGGCTTCCTGTCCCCCCTGACCAACCACCGTGACGACGAGTACGGCGGCGCTCTGGAGAACCGGCTGCGCTTCCCGCTGGAGGTCTTCGACGCGGTGCGGGCGGTGTGGCCGGGGGACCGCCCGATGACGGTCCGGCTCTCGGCCACCGACTGGGCACCCGGGGGCACCTCGCCCGAGGAGTCCGTCCGGATCGCGGCCGCCTTCGCCGCCCGCGGTGCGGACGCCATCGACGTCTCGACGGGCCAGGTCGTCGCGGACGAGGCCCCCGAGTACGGGCGCTCGTACCAGACCCCGTACGCCGACCGGATCCGCGGCGCGCTCGGCGTCCCCGTCATCGCCGTCGGAGCCATCTCCTCCTGGGACGACGTGAACTCCCTGCTGCTGGCCGGCCGCGCCGACCTCTGCGCCCTCGGCCGCCCCCACCTCTACGACCCCCACTGGACCCTGCACGCGGCCGCCGAGCAGTCCTACGAAGGCCCGGGCGCGCCCTGGCCGGCCCCGTACCGTGCGGGCAGCCGCACACCGCCGACGGGCCGCGGCTAGGCCGCGGCCCGTGGGGGGAGCCGAGTGGTGCGTGCGGGTGCCTACGGCTGTGGGATCGGGACGAACAGGGCGTTGATGGTCCGGTTCGCGTTCATGGTGAGCTGGTAGTTCGGGTTGTTCCCCTCCAGCTCGATGCCGTCGACGGCCCAGGCGTCGAACTGGAAGCCGGGGTTGGGGACGGCAGCGACGGTGACCTGCGTGCCGGGGTCGTACGGACCGTACTCGCTGACCCGGACCGTGCCCGCGCCCACGGGGTCGTGCAGCAGGGTGAGGGAGCTGCGGTTGGTCACGAGGGAGGCGCGGTATCCGGCCAGGGTGTCCGCGTTCTGCAGCGCGACGGCGGCGTTGTTGTTCTGGGCGTTGCCGAGGATCTGGCCGTTCCAGGTGCGATCGGGGGTGGAGTACGAGTTCACCACGTTGCACGCCTGGGGGCAGGCGCTGGAGTACGCCATGAGCGTGCGGTGCTGGCCGTTGGGGGTGACCCAGCCGTAGTTGAACGTGCCCGCGGGGGTGGCGCCGCCCTGGCTGGTGACCGTCAGACGGTCGTGCTTCATGCCGAAGTTGTGGCCGATCTCGTGGGCGAGGTTCTCCCAGGCCGTCACGGATCCGATGCTGGTGACCGAGAAGGCGGCACTGTCGGTCGTCGAGGTCGGGCCCGGGTCGGGCAGGCTCGCCGCTCCGGAGCTGTCCTCGAAGGGGACGGCGGCGAGGAGCGCCACCAGGTCGCCGCCGTACTGGTTGCGCCGGGCGGCGGCCGTGGCTCCGAGGACGGTGTTCGCGGGGTTGCTGATCATGTTGAGCAGGGTGTTGACGTTCTCGCGGGGGACGCCCGTGGCCGCCGTTTGGTAGGAGTGGACGACGTGCACGCTGGCCGGCACGGTGTCGGTGGCGAGCGCCCGGTTGAGCTGGTTCACCCCGTAGGAGATGCGGGACTGGACCGCCTGGACACTGCCCATCACCTCGACGGTGGCCGGCGTGTAGGCGACGACGATGTCGATGGCGGCCGGGTCGTTGGGCGTGGCGGCCCGCAGACCCGGCCTGTTCTGCTTGTGCGGGTGGTGCGGTTTGTGCGGCTTCTTCGCGGGGACGTTGACCGTGTCGACACCGATTCCGCTGGGCGGCAGTGCGAGGGAGTCGATCTCCTGCAGCTCGTACCAGCCCGGGCGTTCGGCCAGCGGCTGGTACGCGTACTGGCGGAAGCCGATCGTGATGACGCCGGAGAGGGTGACCGGTCCTTCGGTGCAGGCCCCGATGGCGGACACGGAGATGGTGTTCTCCGGGTTCTTCGGGTCGTGCCCGCCCCAGTACACCGTCCCGTCCGGCTCCTGGTGCTGGAAGTCCTGCACCGCGGTGAAGCCCTTGCTGCGGCCGAAGGGCGGGAACGTACGACGCTCGGGCCTGCCTTCCTTCTGCTCGCCGCACAGCGAGCGGAACGCCTCGGCGTCCGTGCGCTGTGCGGCGGAGCGCACCACCCAGGGCTCGTGCTCGTCGCCGCCCCCGCCCGTTCCGGCGGAGGCGGCGGGTGCGGTCAGGGCGAGCGACAGGGTGGCGGTGAAGGCGGTCGCCGCGGCGGAGGCGGCGAGCAGGAATCGACGGCGCATGAGGGACGTGGGCCTCTCTGTGGGGATTTGTCCCGCCTTGTACTCCGCGGCGGGGACTGCGCCACGCCGGTACGGCCGTCCCTGCCCGCCGCCCGACCCGAGGTTCACCCGAATACGGGGGCGGGCCCCACGGGGAAGCCGGCGTCCGGTCAGGCGGCCTGCGCCTTGGGGACCTGGGTGTTCTGGCAGACGGTCAGGAGCCAGCGGCCGTCGTCGTCCTTGGTCATCACGTACGTCGGGACGCCCTCGTCCCCGGGGCCGTCGGCCGATTCGTAGAGCTGGCGGACCTTGACCGCGGCCACGTCCGGGCGGAGGAACTGGAGGTGGGTGACGGTGTAACTGACCCGGCCGTCCCAGCTCGCGCCGGGGAGGACCGCGCGGGTGAACTCGGAGATGGCGTCGAGGCCGATGAGGACCTTGCCGCCGCCGGTGGTCCACAGGGCGTCGGGATGGAAGAGGGAGAGGAAGGCGTCGGGGTCCTTGGCCTGCTGGGAGGCCTCGACGGCGGCCACCACCTGGTGAATGGCCTCGATGTCAGTGGTCCGGTCGGTGCTTTCGGTCGTCATGTGGATCACCATCGGACCTCAAGTGCCCTTGAGGTCAAGGCCCGGCCCGCAGGCCGGTTCCGATCCCGCCGCGGTCCGGACCCGTCACGCCGCGACGATCTCGGCGCGGTCCTCGACCGGGGTGTAACCGAGGCGCAGGTAGACGCCGTTGCTGGTGGGGTTGGCCAGGTCCGTGAAGAGGAGGACCTCCGTGGCGCCGGCCGCGTACGCCGCTTCGCTCACCGCGTGCGTGACCCCGGCGGCGTAGCCGCGGCCGCGGTGCTCGGGCGGGGTGTAGACGGGGCCGACGCGGGAGGTCGAGCCGATCGTGCGGGAGAAGCCGGCCAGCGAGACGGGAGTCCCGGCGTGTTCCCACAGCCGGAGCCCGCCGTAGGAGATCCGGTCGCGCAGCACGGTCTCGGAGGCGCTGCCCGGAACGCCGGCCTCCGCCTTGAAGGCCGTGACCCACTCCAGCAGCAGCGGGAGGTCGGCCCCGGTGGCGGGCCGGGCCCGCCCGGCCGGAGCGGGATCCGGGGCGACCAGGCCGGCCAGCCGGTACAGGCGCACCTCCTCGGCGATCCGGGTGGGCCGCCCCCAGGCCTCGGCCAACGCCTCCGCGTCCGGGCGGCGGGCGTTGAACCCGGGCGCCCCGGCGAGCAGTGGTTCGTCGGCGAGGGCGGCCCCGAGCGCCCGGACCGCCTCCCCGGGCAGCACGCCGAGCACGGCCGGGAACGGCGGGGTGCACAGCAGGCCCCCGGCGACGGCGCCGTCGGCCCCCGTCCACCAGCCGAAGAAGGGGGTGCCGTCGCCGTAGGCCCCGGGCCCGCGGCGCCGCAGCGCGTCGGCCACGGTCAGGAGAAGGGTGTTGGAGACGGGGCGCGCGGCCGCGGCCGGGCCCGCAGCGGCCAGATAGGCCGTCAGGTCCGTGGTGAAGGTCCAAGTCATGACCCATCCTGGCGCGGCGCGCGGTCCGCCCGCACCCGGGTTTCTCACGCGGGCAGCCACCCCGGCCACCACGGCGGCACGTTGTCCGGCCCGCACCGCTCCGGGTTCCCGGGGTAGCCGTCCAGCGTCCCCTTCGAGGCGAAGAAGACGAGCACCACCACCCCGAGCACGAGCAGGACCGGCACGGGCCGCGACCACAGGGGCAGCGGGCGCGAGAGGAAGGCGATCAGCGGCGCGAGCACGACGCACCCCGGCACCATCAGCACCAGGAGGAAGGCCATCTCGAACCGACCGCCCGCCTCCCAGCCCGCGTCGCAGTACGCGCGGGCGTGGGAGGCGAGTGCGACGGCGGCCCACCCGGCCACGGCTCCGACCAGCGCCGCCGCCACCAGCAGGAGGACCCCGGCCCGCCGCCCGGGCGGCCCCGCGGACGCCTGGTGCCGGGTCCGCGCCGGGGGCGGTGGGTACGAGGGGGACGGGGACGGGGGCCGCGACGGGTGCGGAGGGGGATCGGAATGCGTCACACCACCTCGTGACACGCTCTCCTCCGCCTACGGTTGCGCGAACCCGGCCCCGACGTCGCGCAGCCGCTCGTGCAGCTCGGCGAAGACGGCCGCCGCCCGGTCGCCCGGCCAGTCCGCCGGGAGCAGTTCCCGCGGCAGGCCCGGGTCGGCGTACGGCAGCCGGCGCCAGGTGTCCAGCGCGCGGAGGTAGTCCCGGTAGGCCTGCTCCGGGGGCGGTTCCGGGCCCGACCGGAGCGCGCGCAGGACGGGTTCGTGCAGGTCGAGGAATTGCTCGTGCTGCTTGGCCAGGGCCGCCAGGTCCCACCAGCGGGCCACCGCCTCGGCGGTCGGGGCGAAACCGAGGTGGGCGCCGCGGAAGAGTTCCACGTACGGGGTCAGGTGCAGCCGCTCCAGGGTGTGCGCGGTCTCCTCGGACAGCCGGGCCGGGGCGATCCACACGCCCGGCGCCACCGCGCCGAAACCGAGCCGGGCCAGCCGCGAGCGCAGCAGGTGCCGCTTGCTCCGCTCCTGCTCCGGGACCGAGAACACCGCCACCAGCCACTCGTCCGTCAGCTGCTGGCTGCCGTAGATCCGGCGGTCACCGTCGTCGAGCAGCTGCCGGGCCTCCTCGGAGAGCCCGTACGCCGCCGAACCGTCCGCCGCGCGCTCGGGCAGCAGGAAGCCGCGCCGCTTCAGCCGGGACACCGACGAGCGGACCGACGGGGCGTCCACGCCGGCCGCGCCCAGCAGGCGGATCAGCGCGGCCACCGGGACCGGGCCCTCGAAGGCCCGCCCGTAGGCTCCGTAGAACGTGACGATCAAGGATCGCGGAGTGTGCTGCTCGACCACGGGTTCACTCTAGATCCTGTCGGGCGGATCGGGTCGGGCGCCCGGATCGCGCAGCCGGAAGCGCTGCAGTTTGCCGGTCGCGGTACGGGGGAGGGCGGGGAGGAAGACGAAGGAGCGCGGGCACTTGTGCGGGGCCAGTTCCGCCCGCATGAAGGTGCGCAGGACCTCTTCCGTCAGCACCGCGCCGTCGCGCGCCACGGTGTACGCCACCACGATCTGCCCGCGCCGCTCGTCAGGGAGGCCCACCACCGCCGCCTCCACCACGTCCGGGTGGCGCAGCAGGGCTTCCTCCACCTCGGGGCCCGCGATGTTGTAACCCGCCGAGACGATCATGTCGTCCGCCCGGGCGACGTAGCGGAAGTAGCCCTCCGGATCGCGGACGTAGGTGTCGCCGGTCAGGTTCCACCCGCCCTGTACGTACTCCCCCTGCCGGGGATCGGCCAGGTAGCGGCAGCCGACCGGGCCGCGCACGGCCAGCAGGCCCGGCTCGTTGTCCGGGACCGGGCGGCCGGCCCGGTCCACCACCCGGGCCTCCCAGCCCGGGACCACCCGGCCCGTCGTACCGGGCCGGATGTCCTCGTCGGCGGCGGAGATGAAGATGTGCAGCAGCTCGGTCGCCCCGATGCCGTTGATGATGCGCAGGCCGGTGCGCTCGTACCAGGCCTGCCAGGTGGCGGCGGGCAGGTTCTCCCCGGCCGAGACGCAGCGGCGCAGCGCCGACAGGTCGTACATGCCCACGTCGTACGGGCCCAGCGCGTCCAGCATCGTCCGGTAGGCGGTGGGCGCGGTGAACAGCACCGTCACCCGGTGCTCGGCGAGCGCGGGCAGCAGCCGGCGCGGCACCGCCTCCTCCAGCAGCAGCGCCGAGGCGCCGGCGCGCAGCGGGAAGACGACCAGTCCGCCGAGGCCGAAGGTGAAGCCGAGCGGCGGGCTGCCCGCGAAGACGTCGTCCGGGCGGGGCCGCAGCACGCTGCGGGAGAAGGTGTCGGCGACGGCGAGCAGGTCGCGGTGGAAGTGCATGCAGCCCTTGGGTCGCCCGGTGGTCCCCGAGGTGAAGGCGATCAGGGCGACGTCGTCCGCGGAGGTCGGGGCGGCCGGGAAGGGAGCGGGATGTCTCTCGGCCAGCCGGAGCAGGTCCCCGGGGTCCGGGCCCCCGTACACGGTGATCCGCAGCCCCGGCACCTCGGCCTTGACCAGGTCGTCCAGCACGTCCGCGTGGCACAGGGCGTGCCCCACCCGGGCCATCGCGCACACGGTGGCCAGCTCCTGGGCGCGCTGTTGGGGCAGTACGGTGACGGCCACCGCGCCCGCCTTCATCACCGCGAGCCAGCAGGCGGCGAGCCAGGGGCCGGTGGGCCCGCGCAGGAGCACCCGGTTGCCGGGGACCACGCCGAGGTCGGCGGTGAGCGCGTGGGCCAGGCGGTCCACGCGCTCGCGCAAGTCCCCGTACGTCCACACCTCGCCCGCGGCGCTGCGGAAGGCCGGGCGGTCGGCGCCGGCCGGACCGAACCGGGCGATGGTGGCGTCGAGCAGCTCGGCCCCGCAGTTCAGGCGGTCCGGATAGGCCAGCTCGGGCAGATCGAAGAGGAGCTCCGGCCAGGTGTCCGCGGGTGGCAGGTGGTCGCGGGCGAAGGTGTCGGTGTGAGCGGAAGGCTTGAGGTCCAAGGCGGGTCGCCCCCCTTGCAGCGGTCCGGGGTGGGGTGGAGCCGGCCGTGCGGTGGTTCCCCCGGCCACGGCCGGAGGTCCTTCCAGGAGCGTATCGTGATGGTGACGGCAGTCAACAGGACGCGATAGATGCGGGGACATTCGGATGACCGGATTCGCGCTCGGGGTGGACCAGGAGGAGTGGTGCGGGCAGTTGCGCGCACTGGCGGTGCAGCGGCTGCGGCCACTGGCCGAGAAGGGGGAACCGGGGCGGGTCAACCGGCCGTTGCTGGCGGCGCTGGGGGAGCTGGGCCTGCTGGAGCGGGTGTTCGCCTCGGGCGCGCTGGAACTGTGCCTGCTGCGGGAATCCCTCGCCTACGGTTGCACGGAGGCAGAGACGGCGCTGGCCCTGCAGGGGCTCGGGGCGTACCCGGTCCTACGGGCCGGGAGCGAGGAGCAGCGGGAGCGCTGGCTGCCGCGGGTGCGCACCGGGCGGGCGGTGGCGGCCTTCGCGCTGAGCGAGCCGGGGGCGGGCTCGGACGCGGCGGCGCTGGCCCTGGCCGCGACCGCCGATACGGCGGCCGCGGGGGGTGGCTGGCGGCTCAGCGGTGAGAAGTGCTGGATCTCCAACGCCCCCGAGGCGGATTTCTACACCGTGTTCGCCCGAACGGGGGAGGGGCCGGGGGCGAAGGGGGTCTCGGCCTTCCTGGTCCCGGCCGACCGGCCCGGACTCTCCGGCGCACCCCTGGACATGCTCTCCCCGCACCCCATCGGCTCCCTCGCCTTCGACGGGGTGCCGGTCGGCCCGCGGGACCTGCTCGGCGAACCCGGGCGGGGCTTCCGCGTCGCGATGGACACCCTGAACCTCTTCCGGCCGAGCGTCGGCGCCTTCGCGGTGGGCATGGCCCGGGCCGCGCTCGACGCGACGCTCGCGTACACGGCGGACCGGGCCGCGTTCGGCGGAACCCTGAGCGATCTCCAGGCGGTGGCGCACCGGGTGGCCGAGATGGCCACCCGCACGGAAGCGGCCCGACTGCTGGTGTACGCGGCGGCCGGGGCTTATGACCGGGGGGCCGGGGACGTTCCGCGCCGGGCGGCGATGGCGAAACTGCTGGCCACCGAGACGGCCCAGTACGTGGTCGACCACGCGGTCCAACTGCACGGCGCGGTCGCCCTCCAGCGCGGCCACCTGCTCGAACACCTCTACCGGGAAGTACGGGCACCGCGGATCTACGAGGGGGCGAGCGAAGTGCAGCGCACGATCATCGCGAAGGAGCTGTACGGGGCGGTGGCGGCGCGATGAGCCTTCAGCGGATCAATCCGGCGGAGCTGTCGCCCGCGACGGGGTTCTCGCACGCGGTCGCGGCCACGGGCACCCGGCTGGTGTTCCTGGCGGGCCAGACCGCCCTGGACGGCGCGGGCAAGGTGGTGGGCGAGAGCCTCCCGGAGCAGTTCGAGGTCGCCCTCGCCAACCTCCTTGCGGCCCTCGCCGCGGCGGGCGGCACCCCGGCGGACCTGGCCCGGGTGACGGTGTACGCGGTGGACGTGGCGGCGTACCGGACCCACGCGGCCGAACTGGGCCGCATCTGGCGGCGGTCGGCGGGCCGCGACTATCCGGCGATGGCCGTCATCGGCGTGGTCCGGCTCTGGGACGACCAGGCCCTGGTGGAACTCGACGGGGTCGCGGTCCTCGCGTAGCGGCGGGGCGGCCCGGTCGTGCCGGGCCGCGGTCGCGCGCTCGTTCTGCGGGGACACCCCGCCGTGTCCCCGCCCCCGGACCCCGCCCGGGGGCGGGGTCCGACAGGCCTAGCCCTGTGCGCGGATGCGGCGGTACTCGTCCGTTCGGACGCCGCCCACGCCCCAGTCCTCCAGCTCCACCTCGTCGATGAGGACGAAGGTGGTGGCCGGGTCCTTGTCGAGGACCCGGACCAGCAGGTCGGTCACACCGGCGATGATCTCGGCCTTCTGGGCGGCGGTGGCGCCTTCACGGGTGATCCTTACGTTGACGTACGGCATGGTGAGGGACGTCCTTCCGGTGCAGGTGGGTGGGTAGCGGGATCAGGCGCGACCGGTGACGTGGCCGCCGTCCACGCGCAGGGCGTGACCGGTGACGAAGGTGGCGCCCGCGAGGTAGAGCACCGCCTCGGAGATCTCCGCGACCTCGCCGACCCGGTTCAGCAGGGCGAGCCCGCCGAAGGAGTCCACGTCGGATCCCGCGTGCAGCGGGGTGCGGATGATGCCGGGGGACACGAGGTTCACGCGGATGCCGTCGGCTGCGAGTTCGGCGGCCAGGCTGGTCGTCAGCGCGTGCACCCCCGCCTTGCTGACCACCGGCGCGGAGGACGGGAAGCCCGCCAGCGCGTGGTCCACCAGGACGGTGCCGATGTTGACGATGCTGCCGCCCCGGCCCTGCGCGCGCAGCGCCCGTACGACGGCCTGGGTGGTGAGGTATGTGCCCTTGAGGTTGCCGGTGAGGAAGCCGTCGAGCTCTTCCTCGGTGACCTCGGTGAAGGGCTTGGACGCGAAGGTGCCCGCGTTGTTGACCAGGACGTCGATGCGGCCGAACCGGTCGAGGGCGGTACGGACGAGGGCCTCCCCCGTCGCCGGATCCGCGATGGCGCCCGCGGCCCACGCGATCCGGCCGGGGTGGCCGAGGGTGGCCGCGGCCTTGGCGAGGCGGTCGGCGTCCCGGCCGTTCAGGACGACATTGGCGCCGCTCGCGAGGAAGGCGCGGGCGATGTCCAGGCCGATGCCGCTGGAGGAGCCGGTGACCAGAGCGGTGGTGGCGGTGTCGTTGATGTCCGTGCGGGTGTCGGCCATGGCGCCGTGCCTTTCGTCGGTGTCGTCCGTCGGGGTCCCGACCGGCTGACACCACGAACCTAGGAGCGCCCAACTGATAACACCACGACGAAGATTGGAGCGTGTGATAATCCCCGGTTATGGATGTGGATCTGCGTGACCTGGAGCTCCTGGCCGCCACCGCCGAGGCCGGCTCGCTGACCGCCGCCGCCGAGCGGCTCTACGTGAGCCAGCCCGCCCTCAGCCAGCGGCTCACCCGGCTGGAGGCCCGCCTGGGCATGGCCCTCTTCGACCGCAAGGGCCGCCGCCTGGTCCCCAACGCCGCGGGCCGCCGACTACTGGTCGCGGCCCGCCACGTCCTCGGCGAACTGGACTCGGCGGCCCGGGACCTGCGCGAGATCCGTGACGGGCGCGACCGCCGGGTCCGCTTCACCGCGCAGTGCAGCACGACCTTCCCGTGGCTGCCGCCCGTGCTCCGCGCCTTCCGCGAGCGCGCGCCGGACATCGACGTGCGCATCGAGACCGTTGCCGACGACGCGCCGATCCCGGCACTGCTCGCCGACCTCGTCGACGTCGCGCTGGTCACCAAGCCGGACCTGCAGATGGACCGGGTGTCGCTGACCAGGCTGTTCGAGGACGAGATGGTGGCGGTGGTGCCCGCCGGCCATCCGTGGGCCTCGCGCGCGCACCTGACCGCCCGTGACTTCGACGGCGCCGACCTCGTCCTCTACGACTTCTACGACCAGAAGCGGATCCCGTCGATGCCGCTGCCGATCCCCGTCGGGGCCCGGCCGGCCCGGATCACCACCATGCCGGTGGTGACCGATCTGGTGATCGAGATGGTGGCCGGCGGCCAGGGCGTGACCGTGCTGCCCAACTGGGTGGCCGCACCCTACGCGGCCTCGCACGGCCTCGCCCTCGTCGGCATCGGCGCGCAGCCGCTGACCCGTACCTGGTTCTGTGCCACCCGCACCGGACCGCGCCCACCCCACCTGGAGGCCTTCGTCGAAGAGCTGACCGCCCGGCTCACCACCCCGCACGGCGTCTAGGGGGTGCCTAGGGGGCGTCCAGGAGGTGGCCCATCCAGTCCTCGATGCCCGACACCGTGCGCGGCAGCGCACCCGACATCAGGCGGGCGCCGTTCGCCGTGATGACCAGGTCGTCCTCGATGCGGACGCCGATGCCCCGTAGCTCCGGCGGGAGGGTTTCGTCGTCGGGCTGGAGGTAGAGGCCCGGCTCCACCGTCAGGACCTGCCCCTCCTCCAGGACGCCGTCCAGGTAGGTCTCCGCCCTGGCCTTCGCGCAGTCGTGCACGTCGAGCCCCAGCATGTGGCCGCTGCTGCACAGCGTGTACCGCCGGTGCAGGTCGCCCTCCGCGTCCTTCAGGACGCCCCACTCCGCCAGGCCCTCCGCGATCACCCGCATCCCGGCCCGGTGGAAGTCCCCGAAGCTCGCCCCGGGGCGCAGGGCCGCGATGCCCGCCTCCTGGGCGGCCAGGACCAGTTCGTACACCTGGCGCTGGACGGGGGAGAAGCGGCCCGACAGCGGGAGGGTGCGGGTGATGTCCGCCGTGTAGAGGGTGTCCGTCTCCACGCCCGCGTCCAGAAGCAGCAGTTCCGTCCCGTTCAGCCGGCCGTCGTTGCGGATCCAGTGCAGGGTGCAGGCGTGGGCGCCGGACGCCGCGATCGTCTCGTACCCGGTGCCGTTGCCCTCCGCCCGGGCGCGCAGGCCGAAGACCCCCTCGATCCACCGCTCCCCGCGCGGATGCGCCAGCGCGCGCGGCAGGGCCCGTACGACGTCCTCGAATCCGGCCGTCGTGTGGTCGATGGCCAGCTGGAGCTGCTCCACCTCCCACGCGTCCTTCACCAGTCGCAGCTCCGAGAGCGCGGCGGCCAGTTCGGAATCGGAGGCCGCATGGCGGCCGGCGGCCGGTGAGCCGAGTCCGTCCAGGTGCGCGCAGCGGATGCCGGTGAGGCGCTCGGCCTCCGCGAGGTCCGGCCGGCGGCCCACCCAGAACTCCCCGTACCGGCGGTCCCGGTAGAACTCCCCGTCCCCGTCCGCCCGCGGCGAGCGCGGCCGCAGGTACAGCACGGCCTCGTGGGCGTGCGGGCCCGACGGCTCCATGACCAGCACGTGGCCCGCCTGGTCCTCGCCGGTGAGGCCGGTCAGCCAGGCGTACGCGCTGTGCGGGCGGAAGCGGTGGTCGCAATCGTTGGAGCGGACCTTCAGCTCCCCGGCCGGGATGATCAGCCGCTCGCCCGGGAAGCGGGCCGAGAGCCGCGCCCGGCGGGCCGGGGTGACGGCGTGGCCGGGGGCGCGGGCGGAGTCGGGCAGCGGGGTCGCGGCCCAGTCGCCCGCCATGAACCGGGACAACTCCGGGGACACCGGGCGGTCGTGACTGCCCGTGTTGAGGCGGACGGACGCGTCGGTCACGAGGACTCCCTCAAGAAAGATGCGAACTGGTGGGCGCACAGGTCTTGTCAGTGCAATTTCACATTACTATGTTACAGCTCACATCGCGGCACGTTAATCCCCGTCAAACGCCGTGTGACGCAGGGCAGTTCACGCACCACCCCCCACCTCACCTCTCCCCCAGGAGTTCTCGGTGCTCAAGCACAGAGCTGTGCGCTCTTCCCTTCTCGCCTCCGCCGTAGCCGTGACCCTCCTCGCCACCGCGGGGCAGGCCACCACGCAGGCCGCCGAGTTCGCGGCCCCGGCCCCCTTCACCGGCGCACAGGCCGCCCCCGCCACCGCCCCCGGCCCCACGGGGAACCCGTTCGACGAGGTCGACCGCCTGGCCGACCAGAAGGACAACACCCCGGCGCCGGCGCCGGCACCCGGCGGGCAGGACATCGCCGGGCAGGTCCCCGGCGCGGCCCCGGCCGCCTCCGCGCCCGTCGACGACCTACAGAAGCGCGGCAAGACGGCCAAGGCGGCCCCCACCGCGAAGAGCGTCGCCGCGGGCGTCCCCTGCACCCTTGACGGGATCACCGGCCTCAGCCCCGAGCAGTTCGCCGACTTCCTCGGCGACCAGGCCGTCCTCGCCGACGGCTGCCTGCGCGGGCTCATCTGGACCTGGGACGCCCGACTGGTGCCGGTCATGTCGGACGCGCACGTCCAGGCCGTCTCCCGCCGGATATCCGGCCTGGCCGCCGCCCACGACGGCCGCAACTCCTCCCACCTGGAGGAGATGTTCACGTACCTGCACGCGGTCGCCTACCACGACTACTCGCGCTCCGAGATCGACGTCACCGACGCCCCCACCGTCGACGCGATGCGCCGCGCCATCGCCGACTTCGGCGCCGCCGCCCACACCTTCGACGCGACCCCGAGCAACGCCCGCACCCTGCGCGAGGCCCTCTACGCCGGCAGCGCGCCCGGCCTGCGCCAGCACCAGCTCGGCCTCATCAAGAAGGTGCTGGCCACCATGGACCCGGCCCACCCGGCCACCCACCTCGACGCCGGCTGGGGCGGCGCCGCGCTGGCCGCCCTCTCCGTCACCTACCTGGGTGTCTACCCGGGCAACCAGGACGCCGCCTTCCACTCCGCGGTGGCCGCCGACGCCTCCTACCGCGACGCCTTCAAGGCCTTCTCCACCTACACGCACCTCAAGGACACGGGCAACGCCTGGGTGGTGCGCGACGCGCTGAGCGAGTACGCCCGCTTCGGCCAGGTCGAGGGGCTGCGGGAGCGGGTCGTCGCCGACCTGGGCGCGATGCTCGGCCCCGTCCGCTCCGCCTTCGGCGACGGCAGCGAGCCTTGGGCCAAGGTCGTCTCCTGGCTCAACTTCTACGAGGCCTGCAAGCCGTACGGGGTGTGCAAGGAGGACATCGAGAAGCAGCTGTTCCCCCACACCTACTCCTACGACAACGGCGCCATCAAGGTCCGCACGGCCCTGGACCGGGCCACCGTCGACCAGCTGTACTACGCGAGCAAGCAGGTCAAGGCCCAGTACCACCGCGTGCTCGGCACCGACCAGCCGCTCGCGGGCGACCCCAACTCCACGCTGAACATCGTGCTCTACGCCTCCCGCGCCGACTACGTGAACTACCACCCGATCCTGACCGGCTACGGAACCAACAACGGCGGCATCTACATCGAGAACGGCGCCACCTTCTACACCTACCAGCGCCGCGTCCCGCAGGACTCCTCCCTCACCCTCGAGGAGCTCTTCCGCCACGAGTACACGCACTACCTCAACGGCCGCTTCGCGGTGCCCGGCTTCTTCGGCCAGGGCCCCTGGTACGAGGGCGACCGCACGACCGCCATGGACGAGGGCACGGCCGAGTTCTTCGACGGCGCCACCCGCGACAACGGCATCGCCGTCCGCAAGTCCCTCGTCAAGAGCATCATCAGCGACACAGCCGGCGGCGGCCCGCGCATGAGCGTCGAGCAGCTGCTGAACGCCACCTACGACGGCGACGGCTTCCGCTTCTACAGCTACGCGGGCACCTTCTTCGAGTTCCTGTGGACCGAGAAGCCCACCCTGCTGCGCGAGATGTACGCGCACCTGCGGGCCGACGACGTGGCGGCGTACGACGCCTGGCGCTACCGCATGGGGGCGGACACCTACCTCCAGCGCGACTACGACCGCTTCCTGGACGCGCAGATCGCCAAGGTCGACCAGCTCTACGTGCCGAACACCTCCTTCACCCCCAACGACCGGCTGCGCGACGCGGCGCTCGCCTCGGTGAAGTCGTCCTTCGCCACGGCCACGTACAACACGCCGGACTGCGTGGAGAACGGCGACCCGGGCAAGCGGCGCTTCACCTGCACCGGCCGGATCACCGCGAACCTGAAGAACTGGCGCAACGACGACCAGAACTTCAAGGACATGTCGGAGACGGTCGACTACTTCATCCTCGACCGGGCGGGCGCGGCCTCGAACAACCTCGCCGACATGAACTGTTCCTTCGGCCCGGTGGAGATCTGGACCAACAAGGTGGCGGGCAGCTCCAGTTACAGCTGTGAGGGCCCCCTCCGCAGCTGACCGGCCACCTGCCCGGCGCCGGACCGGTCCCGCATCCGAGGGGGGTGCGGGACCGGTCCGGGCATCTGGGCAGGCCCTAAAGAATGTGACATATTACTGTCGTGCTCAAGAGACACTCCCTGGACGCCGTGATCATCGGCGCCGGCGTCGTCGGGGCGGCCTGCGCCTACTACGCGGCCCGCGCCGGACTCTCCGTGGCCGTGGTCGACCGGGGCCCCGTGGCGGGCGGCACCACCGGTGCCGGCGAAGGCAACCTGCTCGTCTCCGACAAGGAGGCGGGACCCGAACTCGACCTCGCCCTGCTGTCCGCCCACCTGTGGACCGAACTCGCCGCGGTCCTCCCGCCGGACATCGAGTACGAGCCCAAGGGCGGGCTCGTCGTCGCCCCCGACGAGCGGACCGTGAAGGCCCTGCGGCAGTTCGCGGAGGGCCAGCGCGCGGCCGGCGTCGAGGCGGCCCCGGTGGCGGCGGACGCCCTGCACGACCTGGAGCCGCACCTGGCCCCGGGCCTGGCGGGCGGCTTCCACTACCCGCAGGACGCCCAGGTCCAGCCCGCCCAGGCGGCGGCCCGCCTGCTGGCCGCGGCGCGCGCCCCGGGGGCGGCGGCCGCAGCCGCGGCCGCCGAGGTGTACCTCGGCGAGGAAGTGACGGAGATCCTGCTGGACCGGGGCGCCGTACGCGGGGTGCGCACGCCCCGCCGCGAACTCCTCGCCCCGGCCGTGGTGAACGCGGCCGGCACCTGGGGCGGCCACATCGCCTCGCTGGCCGGGGTCACCCTCCCCGTCCTCCCGCGCCGCGGCTTCGTCCTGGTGACCGAACCCCTGCCGAGGGTGGTCCGGCACAAGGTCTACGCCGCCGACTACATCGCGGACGTCGCCAGCGGCTCCGCGGCCCTGCAGTCCTCGGCGGTGGTCGAGGGCACCCCGTCCGGCCCGGTCCTGATCGGCGCCACCCGGGAGCGGGTCGGCTTCGACCGCACCCTCTCCACGGAAGCCCTGCGCCGCCTGGCCGCCCAGGCCGCGGCCCTCTTCCCCGTCCTGGCCGACGTCCGGGTGATGCGCGCCTACCACGGCTTCCGCCCCTACCTGCCCGACCACCTCCCGGCGATCGGGGCGGACCCGCGGCGTCCCGGGCTGCTGCACGCCTGCGGGCACGAGGGCGCGGGCATCGGCCTGGCGCCCGCCACCGGGCTGCTGATCGCCGCCGCCCTGACGGGGGCCGAACCGCCGCTCCCCGCCCACCCGTTCCGTCCGGACCGCTTCGCCGCGGACCCGGCCGCCACCGACACCACCCCTGAGGAGCAGCACTGATGCGCAGCCCCCGCGCGCTGGTCGGCGGCAGCCCGGCAGCCGTGCACGAGATCACCTTCGACGGCCGGGAACTGCCCGCCCTGCCCGGCCAGAGCATCGCCGCCGTGCTCTGGGGCGCGGGCATCCTCGCCTGGCGGACCACGCGCGAGGGCGGCGCCCCGCGCGGTGCGTTCTGCGGGATCGGCAGCTGCTACGACTGCCTCGTCACCGTCAACGGCCGCCCGAACCAGCGCGCCTGTCTGGTCCCGGCCCGGCCGGGGGACTCCGTCACCACCCAGGAAGGAACGGGCCGTGCCGACCTCGCCGTCTGAGCCCGCCGGTCGCGCGGGCCGCGCGGATCCCCCCACCGCGCCCGCGCCCGCCACCGCGTCGGCACCGCCGTCCGCGTCCGCGTCTGCCGCGGCGTCGGCGTCCGCGTCTGCCGCGGCGTCGGCGTCCGCGTCTGCCGCCGGTCCTACGTCCGCCGGTCCCGGGCCCGCGTCTGCGTCTGCCGCCGGTCCTGCGTCGGCGCCCGCGTCTGCCGCAGGTCCCGCGTCCGCCGCCGCCGCGTCCGCGGCGGCCCGTGCCGATCTCGCGATCGTCGGGGCCGGTCCGGCAGGGCTCGCCGCCGCCGTCACCGCAGCCTGCCTCGGGCTGCGGGTCACGCTGCTCGACGCGGGCGACCGCCCCGGCGGGCAGTTCTACCGCCACCCCGCCCCGGGACTGGGCGCGGCCCGCCCCGAGGCGCTGCACCACGGTTGGGCGGAGTTCGCCACCCGCGAAGCCGCCCTGCGCGCCCACGAGTCGGCCGGCCGGATCACGTACCTCCCGCTCCACCACGTGTGGACGGTCGTCCCGGGCGGGGCGGCCGGGGCGCGCCGCGGACACGCCGGGCCCGCCACGGAGTGGGTCCTGCACGCCGTTGCCGGTCACGCCCCCGAGGAGCGGGCCACCGCCGTCACGGCCCGGGCCGTGCTCATCGCCACCGGTGCCTACGAGCGGCAACTGCCCTTCCCCGGCTGGACCCTGCCGGGAGTGGTCGGGGCCGGCGGGGCGCAGGCCATGCTCAAGGGCGGGTTGGTCCTGCCGGGCAAGCGGGTGGTCGTCGCCGGGAGCGGGCCGCTGCTGCTGGCCGTGGCCGGGTCCCTCGCCGCCGCCGGAGCCGCCGTGCCCGCCGTGGTGGAAGCCGCCGCCTACACCGCGTACGCCGGCCGGGTCCCCACCTTGCTGCGCAACCCCGGCAAGCTCGTCGAGGCCGCCACCTACGGCGGGGCGCTGGCCCGTCACCGCGTCCGGCTCCTCACCCGGCACGCCGTCACCGAGGCGCACGGCACCGACCGGGTCGAGGCCGTCACCGTGGCCCGGCTCGACCGCGACTGGCGACCGCTGCCCGGTACCGGCCGCCGGATCCCCTGCGACGCCCTGGCCGTCGGGCACGGGCTGGTGCCCCAGCTGGAACTCGCCACCGGCCTCGGCTGCGCAACCCGCACCGGCCCCGACGGCGCCGTCGCCCTCGTCCTCGACGCCGAGCAGCGGACCTCCGTCCCGGGCATCTGGTCGGCGGGCGAGACCGGTGGCATCGGCGGGGCCCAACTGGCCATGACCGAGGGCGAACTGGCCGCGCACTCCATCGCGGGTGCGCTGCCCGGGGGCCGGCTCACCCGCAGCCGCGCCCGGCTGCGCGCCTTCGCCGACGCGATGGCCGCAGCCCACCGCCCCGGTGAGGGGTGGACCGGCTGGCTCCGGGACGACGCCGTCGTCTGCCGCTGCGAGGAGGTGCCGGCCGGGCGGATCCGCGAGGCTGCGGGCGACCTCGGCGCGCGGGACGCCCGCAGCGTCAAGCTCCTCACCCGGGCCGGCATGGGCTGGTGCCAGGGCCGGATGTGCGGCCCGGCCGTCGCGGCCCTGGCCGGGGAGGAGCCCGCGCCCGACCGGCGGCCGCTGTCCTGCCCCGTTCCGCTGCGCCACCTCGCCGAACTTCCGCCCGCCGAGCACTGATCGGGGCGCCGGGGCCCTTGTGGCCACGCCGCACCCGCTAGTAAAATGTCACACACCACTCTAGGGAGCTCTCACATGACCCACGCGCACACCCCCGCGCCCCGCACCCGCACCCGCCCCTGGCACGGAATCATGGTCGCCACCGCGCTCCCGCTGCGCGAGGACCTCACCGTCGACTACGACGCATACGCCGAACACGTTGCCTGGCTGATCGCGGGCGGCTGCGACGGCGTGGTCCCCAACGGCTCCCTCGGGGAGTACCAGACCCTCACCGACGAGGAGCGGGCACGCGTCGTGCGCACCGCCGTCGAGGCCGCCGGCGACGGCGACCGCGTGATGCCCGGCGTCGCCGCCTACGGCAGCGCCGAGGCCCGCCGCTGGGCCGACCAGGCCGCCGAGGCCGGCGCCGGCTCCGTACTCCTGCTGCCCCCCAACGCCTTCCGGGCCGACGAGGACGCCGTACGCGCCCACTACGCCGAGGTCGCCCGCGCCGGGCTGCCCGTCGTCGCGTACAACAACCCCATCGACACCAAGGTGGACCTGACCCCGGACCTGCTCGCCCGGCTGCACGCCGACGGCTCCATCGTCGCCGTCAAGGAGTTCAGCGGCGACGTGCGCCGCGCCTACGAGATCGCCGAGCTCGCCCCCGGCCTCGACCTGCTCATCGGCGCCGACGACGTCCTCCTCGAACTCGCCCTCGCGGGCGCCGTCGGCTGGATCGCCGGCTACCCCAACGCGCTCCCGAACGCTTGCGCCACCCTCTACAGGGCCGCCGTCGCCGGGGACCTCGACACCGCCCTGCCGCTCTACAAGTCCCTGCACTCGCTGCTGCGCTGGGACTCCAAGACCGAGTTCGTCCAGGCCATCAAGCTCTCCATGGACCTGGCCGGGCGCCCCGGCGGCGCCACCCGCCCGCCGCGCTTCCCGCTCACGGGCGAGACCGAGGCCGCCGTCCGCGCCGCCACCGAGAAGGCCCTCGCCGAGGGCCTCAACTAGTCGTCCGGGGGAACCGCACATGCGCACGCGCCACGTCTACCACGCGGTGGACTCGCACACCGAGGGCATGCCGACCCGGGTCATCACCGGGGGAGTCGGGGTGGTCCCCGGCGCCACCATGGCCGAGAAGCGGCTCCACTTCATCGCGCACATGGACCACGTCCGGACCCTGCTCATGTACGAGCCGCGCGGACACTCCGCGATGAGCGGCGCGATCCTCCAGCCCCCGACCCGCCCGGACGCCGACTACGGCGTCCTCTACATCGAGGTGTCGGGCCTGCTCCCCATGTGCGGGCACGGCACCATCGGGGTCGCCACCGTCCTCGTCGAGACCGGCATGGTGGCGGTCGTCGAGCCGGTCACCACCGTCCGGCTCGACACCCCGGCCGGGCTGGTGAGCGTCGACGTCCGCGTCGAGGACGGGGCGGCGACCGCCGTCACCCTCACCAACGTGCCCTCCTTCAGCGTCGGCCTCGACCTCAAGACCGAGGTCCCCGGCTTCGGCACGCTCACCTACGACCTGGCCTACGGCGGCAACTTCTACGCCTTCGTCGAACTCGACGCTCTCGGCCTGCCCTTCGACCGCGCCCGCAGGGACGACCTGCTCGCCGCCGGGCTGGCCGTCATGGACGCGATCAACGCCGGCCCGGACCGGCCCGTCCACCCCGAGAACCCCTCCATCGCCGGGGTCAAGCACGTCTACCTCGCCGCCCCCGGCTCCGACGCCCACCGCTCCCGGCACGCCATGGCCATCCACCCCGGCTGGTTCGACCGCTCGCCCTGCGGTACGGGCACCAGCGCGCGGATGGCCCAGCTGCACGCCCGCGGCCTGCTGGAGCTCGGCGCGGACTTCGTCAACGAGTCCTTCATCGGCACCGAGTTCACCGGCCGGCTGGTCGGGGAGACCACCGTCGGCGGCCTCCCGGCCGTGGTCCCCACCGTCACCGGCCGGGCCTGGATCACCGGCACCGCCCAGTACTTCCTCGACCCGACCGACCCCTTCCCCGGAGGGTTCCTGCTGTGATCACCGTCCGTACGGTGGACTACCACACCGCCGGCGAGCCCTTCCGGATCGTCGACTGCGCCCTGGAAGGGATGCCGCCGGTCCCCGGGGACACCGTCGCCGAGCGCTGCGCCACCGTCATCGGCCCGGGAGGCTCGGGGACCGCCCCGCGCCGGGGCGCGCTGGACGACGTACGGCGCCTGCTCGTGCAGGAGCCGCGCGGGCACGCCGGGATGTACGGGGGGTTCGTGGTCCCGGCCGACGACGACGGCGCCCACTTCGGTGTGCTGTTCTGGCACAAGGACGGCTACTCCACCGCCTGCGGCCACGGCACCATGGCCCTCGGGGTCTGGGCCGTGGAGACCGGCCGGGTCGCGGCCCCGGAGGACGGGGACGCCCCGGTGCGCATCGACGTACCGTCCGGGCGCGTCACCGCCACCGTCCACCGCGGCGGGGGCCGCACCACCGGGGTCACCTTCCGCAACGTCCCGGCCCGGGTCGGCGCCCGCAAGGTCCCCGTCGCCACCTCGTTCGGGCTGGCCGAGGTGGACATCGCGCACGCCGGGGCCTGTTACGCCGCCGTCCGCGCGCGCGACCTCGGTCTGGACGTGACCCGGGCGGCGCTGCCCGCCCTGGTGCGGGCCGGACAGGAGATCCGGGCGGCGCTGGCCACCCACCCCGCCACCTGGCACCCGGACGGCCCCTTGCTCTCCGGGGTCTACGGGGTGATCCTCCACGAGGAGCTGCCCGACACCCCGTTCGGGCCGCACCAGCGCAACGTCACCGTCTTCGCCGACGGGCAGGTCGACCGCTCGCCCTGCGGCTCCGGCACCTCGGCGCGGCTCGCGCTGCTCGCCGAGGACGGGCGGCTCGGCCCGGGCGAGGACCTGCTGCACGAGTCGGTCACGGGCACGGTGTTCACCGGGCGGATGCTGGACGGCGGGGGCACCGAGGTCACCGGCACCGCCCACCGCACCGGCGAACACGCCTTCGTGGCGGACCCGCACGACGCGCTCGGCACCGGATTCCTCCTGTGACGGGCATCCCCCAGCTCGCCGCCGGGCCGATGGCCGCCCTGCTCACCCCGGCGGCGGCCGCCGACGCCGTGGCCGCCGCCCTGCTCGGCGGCCTCGACCCGGAGAGCTGCCCGCCGCGTTCCGCGATCGAGGTGCCCGGCGGCGGCGAGCTGCTGCTGATGCCGGCCGCGTCCGGCGCGTACGCCGGGGTGAAGATCGCCGGGGTCGCGCCCGGGAACCCGGCCCGCGGGCTGCCCCGGATCACGGGCTCCTACCTCCTCCTGGACGGGCCCACCCTGCGCCCGCTGGCCCTGCTCGACGGCGCGGCGCTGACCGCCCTGCGCACCCCGGCGGTCTCCGCCCTCGCGCTGCGCCACCTGGCGCCCGCCGGGCGGCCGCTGCGCTTGGTGCTCTTCGGCTCGGGGCCGCAGGCGTACGGACATCTGGAAGCGGCCCTGGCGGTGCGGGAATTGGCCGAGGTGGTGGTGGTCGCCCGCGACCCGGGGGGCGCGGAGCGGCTCGCCGCGTACGCCCGCACCCTGGGCCCGGCCGCCCGGACCGGCACCCCGAAGGCGGTGGCCGACGCCGATCTGGTGATCTGCTGCACCACGGCCCGGCAACCGCTCTTCGACGGGCGCCTCATCGGTCCGGAGGCCACCGTCGTCGCCGTCGGTTCGCACGAGCCGACGGCCCGGGAGACGGACACCGCCCTCGTGCGACGCGCGGCGGTGTACGTGGAGTCCCGGGCGGCGGTCCTGCGCGAGGCGGGGGACCTCCTGGTCCCGGAGGTCGAGGGGGCCATCGGGCCCGGTCACATCACCGGCACCCTCGCCGACCTGGTGGGCGGCCGGATGCCGGCGGGCGGGCCGCGGAGTTGTCCACAGCTCTTCAAGAGCGTGGGCATGGCCTGGGAAGATCTCGCTGTGGCGGTCGCGCTGTTCGAGGCCGCCGGAGTGTGAGCAGCGCAACGTGACATTGTACGCTGTTGCTCTCCTCGTCGGTGGTGTCGGGGGTCTCGGAGGAATAGCAATGGGTGACCTGAAGCAGCACAGTCTCATCAAGGCCCAGGAGCGCCTCCGCGACCAGGTCGGCCACGCCCTGCGGGCCGCGCTGATAGCGGGCGAGCTGCGCCCCGGCAGCGTCTACTCCGCACCGGGCCTCGCGGCCGAACTCGGCGTCTCGGCCACCCCCGTCCGCGAGGCCATGCTCGACCTGGCCCGGGAAGGACTGGTCGAGCCGGTCCGCAACAAGGGCTTCCGGATCACCGAGGTCAGCGAGCGCGATCTGGACCAGTTCACCGAACTGCGCACGATGATCGAGGTGCCGACCATCGGCCGGATCACGAAGATCGCCACGGCCGAGCAGCTGGAGGCGCTGCGTCCCGTCGCCGAGGAGATCGTCACCAGCGCGCGCGAGCACAACCTCATCGGCTACCTGGAGGCCGACCGCCGCTTCCACCTCTCCCTGCTGGCCCTCGCGGGCAACGACCGGCTGGTGGAGACGGTCGGCGACCTGCGCAAGCGGTCCCGGCTCTACGGCCTGACCGGTCTGGACGAGGCCGGCAAGCTGGTCTCCTCGGCGGAGGAGCACATCGAGCTGCTCGACCTGATGCTGAGCGGTGACGCCGAGGCGGCGCAGGAGTGCATGCTCCGCCACCTCGGCCACGTCCGCTCCCTGTGGGCCCAGGGCCGTGACGAGCCGGTCGGCCGCGTCCCCGGAGGCCTCGGCTCCGGCCTCCAGTAGCCTCCCGGCGGTCGGCGGCCGGCGGTCGGCACCGGATCAGCAGGGCGGTCGGCCGCCGTCACGGGCCGACAGCGGCCGGTCCGCCGAGATGATCGCCGCCTCCGGGCGCGGTACCGGGGTGCCGTCGGGCAGGAGCAGTACCGGCGGGTCCACCACGGTTCCCACGTCGGCCGCCGCGGCGCTCGTGTTCGCCGCCGTGACCCGCCCCCTGGGCTGCGGGGCCAACACCCCCGCCTCCCGTACGTACGCCACGAAGCTCTCGAAGTCCCGCTGGTGCCGGTAGGGCTCCTGGAACTCGGAGAGGGCCGGATAACCGTCGCTCGCGAGGAGCGTGTACGAGGGGGCCGCGAGCCGGTAGCTGCGGCCCGGGTCCAGCGGGACGCCGTCGACGAAGACCTCCGCGGGATCCACCCGGTCCCCGGCCGGCCCCCGCGCGTCGAAGCTGTAGCGCACGTTCCGGGAGACGGCGAGGGGAGCGAAGCGCAGGTCGCCGCTCTCCGTCGTCGTCCACTGCTCCTCCAGCGCGTCGTGGATCCGCTGCCCGGTCACCCACGCGCTGACGATCGGATCGCCGAACCCGATGGCCCGCCAGGCGCTGCCGAAGGTGACGGCGCCGCCCGACGCCGCGTCGAGGACGAGGTCCCCGGCGATGACCGCCTGGCCGACGCGGGGCGCCGCGGCGATCACGGCGAGCTGGGCCGGGACGTTGGGGTGGACGTTGGCGTCGTTCTCGGGGTCGGTGGGCCTGCTGCCCGCCCACAGTGCCCAGTCGGCGGCCAGGTTGCCCATGGTGCTCTCGCCCGCCGTGTTCCGGGTGCGCAGGAACGAGCCGCTCTGCTGACCGATCCGGGTCCGGTCGCGTGCGGCGGCCTGTCCCGCCCAGTAGGTGACGACCTCTTGCAGCCCCGGATGAGGGGCGACGTCCCGGGTGTTGGGGTGGTTGGTGGACACGGTCAGTTCCCGGACCACCCGGCCGGTGAGCGGGTCGAGCCGCAGGTTGATCTCATTGATGACCTGGCCGTAGCAGCCGGCCTCGACGAACGGGCGGGGGACGCCGTTCGGGTCGGGGACCATCATGTTGAACCGGCAGTGCCAGTGCCCGGTGACGATCGCGTCGATGTCCGGGGAGACCCGTAGTGCGAGGTCGAGGGCCGGCCCCGAGGGGTCGACGCCGCTGTTGAAGTCGGCTCCCGCCACCGCCCCGTCGTGGAGGCTGAGCACGATCGCGTTCACGCCCTGGCTCCTCAGCAGGGCCGCGTAGCGGTCGGCGGTGGCGACCGCGTCGAGGGTGGCGAGGCCCGGCTGGTAGGAGCCGGGGAAGCGCTCGCTGCCCACGGCGGTGAGGTGGATGAACCCGATGGGCAGCTCCCGGCCGTCGGCGGTGGGGACCCGCTCGATGTTGTAGGCGGGCAGGACCGTCGTCCCGTCCTGGCCCCGGACGAGGTTGGCGCTGTAGTAGCGGAAGTCGGCGCCGTGGAAGCGCAGGCCGGAGGAGTCGGTGAAGGAGGTGTCGCGGCCCTCGACCGGGAACGGGACGCCCTGCTCCATGTGGCGCTGGAGCATGGCGGGCGATTTGTCGAACTCGTGGTTGCCGGCCGTCGCGAAGTCGAGCCCCATGCGGTTCAGGGCCTCGATCGTCGGCTCGTCGGCGAAGGCCGCGGCGTCGAACTCCCATCCGGAGAAGGCGTCTCCGGGGGTGAAGAACAGGGAGTTGGGGTGCCCCTCGCGGAGCCGTTCGAGGTGCGCGGCCATGTACGCGACGCCGCCGACCGTGTAGCTGCGGCCGCCGTTGCCGACGATGACGGAGTTGCTGCCGGGTGCGCCCTGTAGATAGCCGTGCAGATCGGTGATGTCGAGGAGCTGGACGTCGACGTACTCGGCGGCGGTGGCCGCGTCCCGGGCGTCGGCGGTGGCCCGTGCGGGGACCCCGAGCGCGAAGGTCGCCGCCACGGCCCCCATCGCGGTGAGGAAGTCCCGCCGCCCCGGTTCCGGTCGCCCCGGTTCCCGCCGCCCCGGTTCCTGCCGTGAACTCCTGCTCCGCTGCGTGGCCTTGGCCTGCGTGATCACATCCGGCATGTTCCCGCCCGCCGGGCCGGCTGTCGTGCCGACGCGCCGACCGACGCTTTGGACACGGCTGGATAACGGCGGTACCAACCCCTTGTCAGTGCAATTTCACATTACTATGTTACCGGTCACATCCTAGAGCGCGGCCCTTCACTGGAGTGACCATGACCAAGCGCACCCAACTCGCCCTCGCCACCGCCCTGGTGGCAGCTCTCGCACTCGGCGCCTCGGGCTGCTCCGACACCAAGAAGGGCTCGTCCGGCGCGGGCGGCGCCAACCCCGCCGCCGCCAACGACGGCAAGGTCCTCGGCGGGACCCCGGTCAAGGGCGGCACCCTCACCGTCCTGTCCAACCAGGACTTCGCGCACCTCGACCCCGCCCGCAACTGGACCATGCCGACCATGGACTTCGGCACCCGGCTGCTCTACCGCACGCTCGTCACCTTCAAGGCCGAGCCCGGCAAGGCCGGCAGCGAGCTGGTCCCCGACCTCGCCACCGACCTCGGCACCCCCTCCAACGGCGGCCGCACGTGGACCTTCACCCTCAAGGAGGGCGTCAAGTACGAGGACGGCACGCCGGTCAAGGCCCAGGACGTCAAGTACAACGTCGAGCGGTCCTTCAGCCCCGACCTCACCGGCGGCCCCGACTACGCCGCCCAGTACCTGGCCGGGACCGAGGGCTACAAGGGCCCGCTCCAGGGGCAGCACCTGGACTCCGTCAAGACCCCCGACGACCGCACGATCGTCTTCGAACTGAAGCGCCCGGTCGCAGAGTTCTCCGCGACCGCGACCCTGCCGACCTTCGCCCCGGTGCCGCCGTCCCAGGAGAAGGGCACCCAGTACGACGCCCGACCCTTCTCCTCCGGCCCGTACAAGATCGAGTCGTACGACCGCGACAAGAAGCTGGTCCTGGTCCGCAACGAGCACTGGGACCCGGGGACCGACACCGTCCGCAAGGCCTACCCGGACCGCTTCGTGGTGGTCATGGGCCTCAAGGGAGGCCAGATCGACGACCGGATCATCGCCGGCGAGGGCGCCGACGCCTCCACCGTCCAGTACGCCGACATGCGCCCCGAGAGCGCCCCCAAGGTGCTGCCCAAGCCGGAGATCAAGGCACGGCTGCTCGCCGAGTCCCAGGGCTGTACGGAAATGCTGCACCTGAACAACTCCCGCGCCCCCTTCGACGACCCGAAGGTCCGCGAGGCCATGCAGTACGCCGTCGACAAGGAAGCCGTCATCACCGCGGGAGGCGGCCCGGCCCTCAACGAGATCGCCACCGCCTACCTGCCGCCCGCCCTCTCCGGCGGCAAGCAGGCCGACGTCCTGAAGATCGCCCCGGCCGGCGACCCGGCCAAGGCCAAGGAACTCCTCAAGGCCGCCGGCAAGGAGACCCTGAAGGTCTCCCTGTCCGTCTCCACCGGTGACAAGGGCAAGGCGGAGGCCATCCAGCAGGGCCTGTCCCGCGCCGGCATCGAGGTCGTCATCGACACCGTCGACCCGGGCGCCTACTACGACGTCATCGGCGACCTCTCCACCACCCCCGACATGACCCTCACCGGCTGGTGCCCCGACTACCCGTCCGGCTCCACCTGGATCCCGTTCGTCTTCGACGGCCGGACCATCAAGGAGAAGGGCAACCAGGGCAACTACAGCCAGTTCCGCGACGAGGCGACCACGAAGCGGATCGACGAGATCAACGCCATGGCCGACGCCAAGGAGGCCAACCAGGCCTGGATCGACCTCGACGCCGCCCTGATGGCCAAGTCCCCGAACGTCCCGCTCCTCCTGGAGCGCAAGCCGCTCCTCGTCGGCACCAACATCGCGGGCGCCTTCGGCCACCCGGTGTGGACCGGCACCATCGACTACGGGACCGTCGGCCTCAAGGACCCCTCGAAGAGCCAGGGCTGAGGGCCCGAAGGATCCCCGCAGCCATGACCACCACAGCACCGGTCCCGGACGACCGGACACCCCTGGGCCCCGACGGCCCCCCGGCCCCAGGCGCCGCCCGCGCCCCCGGCAGCGCACCAGCCCCTGCCAGCGCACCAGCCCCCGGCACGGCCCCAGCCCCCGGCACGGCCCCGGCCAGCACCCCGCCCTCGGGCAGCACCCCGCCCTCGGGCAGCACCCCGCCCTCGGGCAGCACCCCGCCCTCCGGCAGTGCCCCGGTTCCCGATACCGCCACGGCCCGGCCCGCGGCAGCGCCCGGCAGCAGCCCCTGGCAGCTCGCCCGGCGGGAACTCCGCCGCCGCCCCGCCGTTCGCGTCAGCCTCTGCGTCGTCCTCCTCTTCGTCCTCATGGCCGTGACCGCCCCCTGGCTGGGCGCCCTCGGGGGCTGGTCCCCGCACGAGTTCGACAAGACCGCCGTCGACCCCTACCTCGGCGGCCAGCCACTCGGCACCCTCGGCGGGATCAGCCCCGAGCACTGGCTCGGAGTCGAACCCGTCACCGGCCGCGACCTGTTCGCCCGCGTGATCCACGGCGCGCAGGTCTCCCTCCTGATCGCCTTCGCCGCCACCGCCATCGTGGTCGTCGCCGGCACCGCCGCCGGGATCGCCGCCGGCTACTTCGGCGGCCGCACCGACACGATCCTGTCCCGGCTCATGGACCTGACCATGTCCTTCCCCTCGCTGATCTTCATGATCGCGATGCTGTCCGTGGCCAAGGACGTCAACCGGATCGCCTTGATGACCACCGTCATCGGGGTCTTCGGCTGGCCCGGCGTCGCCCGCGTGGTGCGCGGCCAGACCCTCTCCCTCAAACACCGCGAGTACGTCGACGCCGCCCGCGTGGGCGGCTCCGGCCCCTGGCGGATCCTGACCCGCGACATCCTCCCGGGCGTCTCGGGCCCCGTCATCGCCTACACCACCCTGCTGATCCCCGGAATGATCAGCACCGAGGCCGCCCTCAGCTACCTCGGCGTCGGCGTCCGCCCGCCCACCCCCTCCTGGGGCCAGATGATCGCCGAGTCCGTGGCCTACTACGAGACCGACCCCATGTACTTCGTCATCCCCAGCGTCTTCCTCTTCCTCGCCGTGCTCGCCTTCACCCTGCTCGGCGACGCCCTGCGCGACATCCTCGACCCGAGGGGCGGCCGCAGTTGATCCTCTACCTCGGCCGCCGGCTGCTCGCCCTCGCCGGCGTGCTCCTCGCCATCGCTGCCGTCACCTTCCTCATCTTCTACGTCCTGCCCGCCGACCCGGCCGCGGCCGCCTGCGGCAAGACCTGCAGCGCCGAACGCCTGGCCGACGTACGCGCGTACCTGGGCCTCGACCAGCCCCTGTGGCGGCAGTTCGCCGACTTCCTCACCGGCATCTTCACCGGTCGGACCCTGGGCACCGGCCAGTACGCCGTCGCCTGCGACTTCCCCTGCCTCGGCTACAGCTACGAGAACTCGCTGCCCGTCTGGGACCTGCTGATGGACCGGCTCCCGGTCTCCGCCTCCCTCGCCGTCGGCGCCGCCGCGCTGTGGCTGCTCCTCGGCCTCGGCGCCGGGGTCACCGCCGCCCTGCGCAAGGACACCGCCACCGACAAGGCCCTGATGGTCGGTGCCGTCGCCGCCGCCTCGCTCCCCGTCTACTTCACCTCCGTGATGCTCATCTACGGGGTCATCCGCGTCGCCGGCCTCCTGCCCTACCCGACCTACCAGGCCTTCACCGACGACCCGCTCGCCTGGGCCTCGAACCTGCTGCTGCCCTGGATCGCGCTCGCCCTGCTCTACGCCGCCATGTACGCCCGCCAGAGCCGGGGCTCGATGATCGAGGCGATGGCCGAGCCGTACATCCGCACCGCCCGCGCCAAGGGCATGCCCGAGCGCACGGTCGTCGTCAAACACGGGCTGCGCTCCGGCATGACCCCGATCCTCACCATCTTCGGCATGGACCTCGGCGGACTCCTCGCCGGAGCCGTCATCACCGAGTCCATCTTCGGACTCCCCGGCATCGGGCGGCTGTTCTACGGAGCCCTGGTCAACTCCGACCAGCCCGTGGTCCTCGGCGTCACCCTGCTCGCCGCCTTCTTCATCGTCGTCGCCAACCTCGTCGTCGACCTCCTGTACGCCGTCATCGACCCGAGAGTGAGGTACTGATGGCCGAGGCCGCTCCGCTCCTCGACGTACGCGACCTGAGCGTCACCTTCACCACCGGGCGCGGGACCGTGCGGGCCGTCGACTCGATCGGCTTCACCGTCGAGGCCGGACGCACCCTCGGCATCGTCGGCGAGTCCGGCTCCGGCAAGTCCGTCACCTCGCTCGCCGTCATGGGCCTGCACCGCGGCCCGGTCGAGGTCGGCGGATCCGTCGCCCTCGCCGGACGCGAGCTGACCGGGCTCCCGGAACGGGAACTGTCCACGGTCCGCGGTCGCCGGATAGCCATGATCTTCCAGGACCCGCTCTCCAGCCTGCACCCCTACTACACGGTCGGCGAGCAGATCGCCGAGCACTACCGCGTGCACTTCAAGGCCCGCCGGGCCGCCGCCCGCAGGCGCGCCGTCGACATGCTCGGCGAGGTCGGGATCCCGGAACCGGCCCGCCGTGCCGGGGAGTACCCGCACCAGTTCTCCGGCGGCATGCGCCAACGCGCCATGATCGCCATGGCCCTGGCCTGCGAACCCGACCTGCTGATCGCCGACGAGCCGACCACCGCCCTGGACGTCACCGTGCAGGCGCAGATCCTGGAACTGATCGCCCGGCTCCAGCAGGACCGCGGACTCGGCGTCGTGATGATCACCCACGACCTGGGCGTCGTCGCCCGCGTCGCCCACGAGGTGCTCGTCATGTATGGCGGCCGGGCCGCCGAACAGGCCCCCGTGGACGAGCTGTTCGCCGACCCCGCCCACCCCTACACCCGGGGCCTGCTCGACTCGCTGCCCCGCCTCGACACCGCCGACGACGTCCCCCTGCCCTTCATCCCCGGCTCCCCGCCCTCCCTGCTCGCGCCCGCCCCCGGCTGCGCCTTCGCCCCGCGCTGCCCCGTGGCCGCCGCCGGTCCGGACGACCGGAGGGCGCGCTGCTCGGGCGAGCGGCCCGAACCCGCCCCGTACGGTGCGTCGGGGCGGCTGGCCGCGTGCCATTTCGCGGGATCCGCCGCGACCCCACCGGGCGGCTCCGCGCCCGTGTCCCCTTCGACCGCCCCGGGGGTGTCCCGATGACCGTCGGAGCCGATCCTTCCGCGAACGCCGCAGCCAAGGCCGTAGCCGGGGCCGCCGCACGGCCCGACCCGGTCGCGCCGCTGCTGTCCGTACAGGACCTCACCATGACCTTCCCCGGCCGACGATCCGTGACCGGGCGCCGGGGGGCGCCCGTGCGCGCCGTGGACGGGGTGTCGTTCGACCTGGCGGCCGGCCGGACCCTCGGCCTGGTCGGCGAGTCGGGCTGCGGGAAGTCCACCACCGGCCGGATGCTGGTGCGCCTGCTGGAGCCCACCTCGGGCCGGGTGGCCTTCGAGGGCAAGGACATCAGCCGCCTCTCCCCGTCCGCGATGCGCCCGCTGCGCAAGCACGTCCAGATGGTCTTCCAGGACCCGCACTCCTCCCTCAACCCCCGCCAGACCGTGGCCCGGATCATCTCGGACCCGCTGCTGGTGCAGGGCTGGAGCGCGGGGGACGCCCGCCGCCGCGCCGCCGAACTGATGGAGCTCGTCGGCCTGATCCCCGAGCACATCGACCGCTACCCGCACGAGTTCTCCGGCGGCCAGGCCCAGCGCATCGGCATCGCCCGCGCACTGTCCACCAGCCCCCGGCTGATCGTCGCCGACGAGCCGGTCTCGGCGCTGGACGTCTCCGTCCAGGCCCAGATCGTCAACCTGATGGAACGGCTGCGCGCGGAACTCGGTCTCGCCTACGTGTTCATCGCGCACGACCTGTCGGTGGTCAAACGGGTCAGCGACCGGGTCGCCGTCATGTACCTCGGCCGGATCGTCGAGATCGGGGACAAGAAGTCCCTCTACGAGGACCCGCAGCACCCGTACACCCGGGCGCTGCTGTCCGCCGTACCGCTGCCCGACCCGGCAGCGGAGCGGCGGCGGGAGCGGATCGTGCTGCTCGGCGACCCGCCGAGCCCGGCCGCTCCACCCCCCGGCTGCACCTTCCACCCGCGCTGCCCCAAGGCGCAGCAGATCTGCCGCACCGAGCGCCCGCTGCTGCGACCCGCCGCCTCCCGCGAGGTGGCCTGCCACTTCCCTGGTGACTGACGGGGACCCACGGGAAGCGGCGGTGCCCCGGAGACAAAGGCGTCCCCGGGGCACCGCCGTACGGTGCGGACCCCGCCGGCGGCGGGGCCGGCGGGGCGCAGGGGGCCGGGCTCAGGCCAGTTCCCGGCGGAAGAACTCCAGCTCCAGCGCCATCAGCTTCTCCCGGGTGCCGCCCGGGGTCATGTGGGTGACGCCGGGGAGGGCCAGCAGCTGGTGCGGGCGGCCCGCCTCCGTCAGCGCCCGGGACAGCCGCAGGGTGTGGGACGGGTGGACGTTGTCGTCGGCCAGGCCCGTGATCAGCAGCAGCGGGCGGGACAGCTGCGGGGCGTCCGGGATGAGGGAGTCCCGCTCGTACACCTCCGGGTGGTCCTGCGGGAGGCCCAGGTACCGCTCGGTGTACGCCGTGTCGTAGTGCCGGAAGTCGGTCGGCGCCGCCCCGGCGGCCGCCGCGTGGAAGACGTCCGGGCGGCGCAGCACCGCCATGGCGGAGAGGTAGCCGCCGTACGACCAGCCGCGCACCCCGACCCGGCCGAGGTCGAGGTCGCCGTGCCGGGCGGCGAGCGCGTGGAGCGCCGCGACCTGGTCGTCGAGGGTGACGTCGGAGAAGCCGCGGTACATGGCGTGCGTGTAGGCGGGGGAGACGTACGGGGTCCCGCGGTTGTCGATGGTGACCACCGCGAAGCCCTGGTCGGCCCACCACTGGCGGTGCTGGCGGCGGCGCTGGTCGGCGGTGACGTCCTGCATGCCGGGACCCCCGTAGCCGTCGACCAGGACGGGCAGCCGCCGGCCGGGGACGTGGTCGCGGGGCAGTACGAGGGCGGTGGGGATGCCGTGCTCGGTGACCCGCTCCAGGACCGCGTCCACCCGGTAGGGCAGGGGCTCGGACAGGTCGGCGGGGGTGAACTCCCGCCCGTCGGGGGTGCGTACCGTGCGCCGTACGCCGTCGGCGTCGGCGCAGGTCAGCAGCAGGGTCCCGGCGGACGCGGACACGGTGTGCACGCCGGGCCCGTCGGCGACCGGGGTCAGCTCCCCGGTGGCCGGGTCCAACAGCAGCACCTGCTGCTCGGACGGGTCGCGCAGGCCCGCCTCGATCAGCAGCAGGCCCGCGTGGACCCCGGCCACGGCGCGGACCTGGACCCCGTCCCCGGTGAGGAGTGCGCCGTCCACCGCGAGGGCGCGCGCGGCCCCGCCCGGGGTGTCGGCGCAGGTCAGCATCCGCCCGTCGGCGAGGCGGGCCGGGGTGCCGGGGACCAGCGGGTCCACCCACTGCGGGTGCGTGGTGCGGGACAGCTCCCGGGTGCGGCCGGTGGCCGGGTCGGCGGAGAGCAGCAGGACGCAACTCTGGAGCCGGTCCTGGACGGTCAGCAGGATCTCGTCGGCGGACTCCCAGCCCGCGTCGGAGACGTACGGGTAGGCGTCGGCGTCCCAGTCGAGCCGTATCCGGGTCCCGCCGTCGCCGAGCACCCACAGCTGGACGTCGGCGTTGGGCCCGCCCGCCTCGGGGTAGGCGAAGTCCTCGGCCGGCAGCTCCGGATGCGCCGGGTCGGCGAAGTAACGCCGCTGGAGGGCGGATTCGTCGACGCGGGCGGCCAGCAGGGTGACGCCGTCCGGGGACCACCAGTGGCCCCGGTGGCGGCCCAGCTCCTCGGCGGCGGCGAATTCGGCGAGGCCCCAGCGGGCCCCGTCGTCCGGGCTGATCCGGCCGCCCGGGGCCACGTACAGGACGTCGTCGGCGACGTACGCGGTGCGCGAGCCGTCGGCGTTCGGCCGCGGGTCCAGCGCGGGTCCGGCGGCCGGGATCTCCTTCGGGGTTCCGGCGCCGCCCGCGGCGACCTCGAAGAGCCGCCCGTACAGCGCGAAGGCGGCGTGCAGGCCGTCGCCGGACAGGGCGTACGAGCCGATTCCGGCGGCGACGAGCCGGGTCCGCTCGCGCAGTCGGCGCTCGGCCGCGGGGAGGGGTCCGGGCTCGGGGCACAGGGCGCGGGGATCGGCCAGCCGGGTCTCGGCGCCGGTGGTGGTGTCGAGCACCCAGAGCGAGTCGAAGGCGTCGGTAGGGCCGGTCGACCGGAGGAACCAGAGCAGCCGGCCGTCGTCCCCGAAGGCGAAGGCGCGCGGGGCGCCGTGGGTGAAGCGGGCCGTGCTCGCGGAGAGCCTGAGGAAGTCATCCATGATCGTAGTGTGACATGTGAAATGTCACTGCCACTAGGCTGTTCGAGTGGTGACCCCGGAGGCGCGGGCTTAGCGTCGAAAAGGTGGATCCGAACGCATCGCCGAGCAACAGCGGGACCGAAGGCAAGGTCCGGGGAAACGGCAGCGGACTCGCCCTGTTCGTCATCGCCTCCTGCCAACTCATGGTGGTTCTCGACATCACGATCGTGAACATCGCGCTGCCGCACATCCAGACCGCTCTCGACTTCTCGACCGAGAGCCTTTCCTGGGTCGTCAACGCCTACACCCTCGCCTTCGGCGGACTCCTGCTCCTCGGCGGCCGCACCGGCGACATCCTCGGCCGCAAACGGGTCTTCATCTTCGGCGTCCTGCTCTTCGGGCTGGCCTCGCTCCTGGGCGGACTCGCCCAGAACGAGGGCCAGTTGATGGCCGCACGCGCCCTCCAGGGCGTCGGTGGCGCCATCGCCTCCCCGACCTCCCTCGCGCTGATCACCACCACCTTCCGCGAAGGACCGGCCCGCAACCGGGCCTTCGGCGTGTTCGCGGGCGTCTCGGCCGCCGGCGGTGCGATCGGACTCCTCGCGGGCGGCATCCTCGTCGAATGGCTCGACTGGCGCTGGGTGCTCTTCGTCAACGTCCCCATCGCCATCGTGATCGCCGTACTGGCCACGAAGGTCCTGCACGAGTCCGAACGCCACCCGGGACACTTCGACTTCGCGGGCGCGCTGCTGTCCACCCTGGGCATGGTCTCGCTCGTCTACGGCTTCATCAGGGCATCCCAGGAGGGCTGGCGCGACCCCATCACCCTCGGCTCCTTCGGCGCCGCCGTGGTCCTGCTGACCCTCTTCATCCTCAACGAACGGCGCTCGCCGCAGCCGATCACCCCGCTGCACATGTTCGCCGACCGCAACCGGGCCGGGACCTACGGCATCATGCTCATGCTCGCCTGCGCGATCTTCGGCATGTTCTTCTTCCTGACCCTGTTCGTGCAGATCGTGCTGGGCTTCAGCCCGATCCAGGCCGGCCTCGCCTTCCTGCCGGTCAGCGCGGTGATCGCCGTGGGTGCGGCGATCACGGCGAAACTGCTGCCGAAGTTCGGCCCCAAGCCCTTCATGGTCACCGGCGCGCTGTCCTCGGCGGCCGGACTCGCCTGGCTGACGCAGACCGACGTCGACTCGACGTACCTCGGCAGCATCCTGGGCCCGATGCTGCTCTTCGCCCTCGGCATGGGCCTGCAGTTCGTCTCGCTGACGCTGATGGCCCTGTCCAACGTCACCGACCGGGAGTCGGGAGCGGCGTCCGGACTGCTGAACACGATGCAGCAGGTGGGCGGCTCGCTGGGCCTGTCGATCCTGGTGACCGTCTACGGCACGGCGAGCCGCAACGAGGCCAAGCAGCAGATACCGGAATTCCTCAGCACCGCCGGCCCGGTGCAGAAGGCCTTCTTCCAGCGCACCGGGCAGCTCCCGAAACCGTGGGGCGACCAGGTCCTCACCTCCGGCATCAGCGCGGCCTTCGTCGTGGCCTCCCTGTTCACCCTGGTCGGAGCGCTGATCGCACTGTTCGTCATCCAGGTCCGCCCCTCGGACCTCGCGCGCCTCCAGGGCAACCACAAGCCGGCGGTCGACCGGACCTGAGGGACGGGGGCCCCGGTGGCGCTACCCCTCCCTACGCCGCGGTGACGCGGGCCGCGAAGGCGTCGAGGTTGTCGGACATGCGGGCGAGCCGCTCGTCCAGCGTCAGGGACTCCTCGTACCGCCCGGCGCGCAGCTTCGGCTGGCGCTTGCCGCGTACGTACAGGGGGCAGGCGAGGTCCGCGCAGATGTACGTGCCGACCGTGTTGCCCTCGCGGCCGCGGGCGCCCGCCAGTGGCGCGGCGAGCAGGGTGACCCCGGAGGAGGCGTGACCCGTCAGGCAGATCTGGCACAGGCTGGACTTCACCACACTGGTGCGGCCGACGGCCGGCACCCGCAGCGAGATCCCCAGCGGACCGCCCGCGTCTTCCCGGGGCAGCACGAGATGGGCCCGCAGGGGCGCTCCCGGGTCCACCCACCCCAGGAAGTCCAGGTCCTTCCAGGGCAGTTCGGCGAAGTCGAGCGGCAGGCGCAGTCGCGCCGCCTCGCCCTTCGTACAGTTCACGAAGGACGAGCGGATCTGTTTCTCGGTGAGTGGTTCCACGGGCATCGACACTATTGCCTGCCCTGACCTGCCCGCATCCCGTATTTCCGTGACAAGGCACCCCCTACGGGGTGTCCAGGCGATGGATCCGGCAGCGCGCCGGGCCGTTCGTCCGCAGGGTGATCCCGGCGCCGACCGGGATCTCGGTGTCCACGGCCTCGAAGGAGTAGGCCCGCAGGATCATCGCCAGCGCGATCACCGACTCCAGCATCGAGAAGTGCTGCCCGATGCAGGCGCGCGGGCCCCCGCCGAACGGGAACCAGGCGTAGCGCGGCCGCCCCGCCTCCGCCTCGGGCGTGAAGCGCTCGGGGTCGAAGCGGTCCGGGTCCGGCCAGTAGGCGGGGTGGCGGTGCGTCACCCAGGGCGCCAGGATCACGTCCGCGCCCGCGGGGACGGTGTGCTCGCCGATCCGGGTGGTGGCGACGGCCTTGCGCCCGATGACCGGCGCGGCCGGGTACAGCCGCATGGCCTCTTTCAGGACCTGGGTGAGGTACGGGAGCCGCTCCAGGTCGGCGGCGCCGGGGGTACGGCCGCCCAGGACGCGGGAGACCTCCTCGCGGGCCCGGTCCTGCTGCTCGGGGTGGCGGGCCAGCAGGTGCAGGGCGAAGCAGAGGGAGGTGGCGGTCGTCTCGTGCCCGGCGAGCAGGAAGATCAGCACCTGGTCGCGCAGCTCGGCGGCGTCGAACTCCCCGTCGTCCGAACTCCGGGCGGCGGCGAGCAGCGTCAGCAGGTCCTCGCCGGGAGCCCCGGCCCCGGTCGTGGTCGCGGCCCCGGCCCCGGTCCCGGCCCCGTTCCCGGCGCGCCGGCGCTCCGCGATGATCCTGTCGCAGACCCCGTAGAGCTCGTCCATCGCGGCGGCCGCCCGCCGGTTGCCGGGGGTGGGCCAGTGCCGCGGGACGTTGGCGGGGGAGTAGCCGCGGCGCAGCACGTAGTCGGTGATGACCGGGAAGCATTCGGCCACGACGTGGGCGGTGGCTTCGACGTCGGTGCCGAACAGGATGCGGGCGACGGCGCGCAGGGCGAGGTGCGCCATCTCGTCGGAGACGTCCACGATGCCGCCCGGGGCGTCGCCCCAGGCGGTGATGACCGACGCGGTCTCGGCGGCGATCGCCCCGGCGTAGCCGTCCACCCGGCGCCGGGTGAACAGCGGCTGCACGAGCCGGCGCTGGCGCAGGTAGTCCTCGTCCTGACTGGTCAGCAGCCCGTTGCCGAAGGATTCCCGGACCTCTTGGTAGAAGTGGTTGTCCTTGCGGAAGCGGGCCGCGTCGGAGGCGAGCACCTGCTGGGCGCCCGCGGGGGAGAAGACGCAGTAGAGCTCGGCGCGCATCCCGGGCGGACCGGCCGTGATGCGTACCAGGTCACCGTGTTGGTGCTGGGCCCGCAGATAGGTACCGAGGGAGTCGGACTTCAGGTCGAACAGCGACCCGAGCAACGGCACCCCGGCGAGCCCGGGCACCGCCTTCCCCGTCTCCGCTGCGGAGTTCGTTCCCACGGCCACGGCCGCCCCCTTCGTCCTACGGAAGCCCGATTCTGCCGCGCCCGCGCGCCCCTGGCCAGGACGGCGTCCCATCAGGCCGAAGAGTGGCCGGATGGCCACCTTGCCGCCGGTGGCCCGGCCCGTTCCGCGTGGCGGTCAGCAGGGGGCGCGGCCACAATGGAGGGGTTATCTGCGTTGCACCCCGAGGTGATGGTCATGTGCCGATGGCTCGCGTATTCGGGAACACCCCTGCTGCTCGAAACCATCCTCTACAAACCGGCCCACTCGCTGATCGACCAGAGCCTGCACTCCAGGATGGGCGTGGAGACGACGAACGGCGACGGGTTCGGCGTCGGGTGGTACACGCAGGAGCCCACGGCCACCCCGGCGACCTTCAGGGACATCGGTCCCGCCTGGAACAACCGGAACCTGCGGGAGATCGCGGACCACGTCCGCTCCCCGCTGTTCTTCGCCCACATCCGGGCATCGACCGGCACGGCGGTGCAGCAGACGAACTGTCACCCGTTCCGGCACGGCCGCTGGCTGTTCATGCACAACGGGGCCATCACCGAGTTCCACCGGATGCGGCGGGACCTCACCCTGCTCGTCGACCCCGCGCTGTACCCCGATGTGGAGGGGACGACGGACTCCGAGGTGATGTTCCACCTGGCCCTCACCTTCGGTCTGGAGGCGGACCCGCCGGGCGCGGTGGCCCAGATGGCGGGCGTGGTGGAACGCGTCGGCCGCGAGCACGGTGTGGAGTACCCGCTCCAGATGACCCTCGCCATCAGCGACGGCGAACGCCTCTGGGCCTTCCGCTACTCCAGCCAGAGCGCGTCGAGGACGCTGTTCTACAGCAGCCGGGTGGACGCGCTGCGCAGGCTCCACCCCGACATGGAGTTCCTCCAGGAAGTCTCGGACGATACCCGCCTGGTGGTCTCCGAACCCCTCGGTGACCTCCCCGGCGCCTGGAACGAGGTCCCGGAGAGCACCTTCGGCATCGTCGAGCCGGGGAGGGACTCCCTCCACCCCTTCACCCCGCAGGCGGCGTAGGCCTGGCGCCGGATCAGCCGACGGCGCCGAGGACCGGCGACGGGACGGCACCGGTGGGTGCGGCCGTACGGTTCGGCGGCGTCGTACTCCCCGCCGTACCCGCCGTGTTGCCGGCCGGACCGGTTCCCGAAGCGGCCTGTCGGCGCCGGCGTCGGCGGAACTGCTGCCTGCGACGATCCGCCTGTGAGTTATGGCCTTGCAGTGTGGGACGGGGACCGTCCGCGCGACGACCATCAAGCGGGCTCGACCCATGACGAGCTCTACGAGCGCTACCTGGAGGCCGTCTGGGCCTCACCGCCGGTCATCGACGAGGCATCGGGCCCGATCGTGTACCTGCTCATGTCCTACGGCAAGGCTGAGGAAGTATCGGAGTACGCCGCCGCGCTGGCCCGTGAACACGGACTCGTCTGCTTCGATCCGCAGGGAGAACGCCTGCGGCCGTGAGCGCTCAGCGCGACGGGCGGCAGGGTCACCGGGGGCGGTGTCAGTAGCCCCAGCGCTGGCCGACGCTGTCGTCGTCGCGGCAGTGGATCGTGCGCCCGTTGGCGTCCCGGCCGGACGTGCCGACATCGGCCTTCCGGCAGATCTGACCGGCCTTGTAGCAGTTGCCGGCGTTGGAGCGGGGATAGCAGTCGGTGCTCGCCTTGGTGGGCGCCGGCGCGGGGGCCTGGGTGCGGGTGGGAGCCGGCGGGGCGGGGGCGGCCTTGGTGGGCGCCGGCGCCTGGGTGGTGGGCTCGGCGGCCGGGGCCGCAGGCGTCGGCGCCGCCGTGGTGGGGTCGGCGGTCGGGGTCGCGCTGGCACTCGGACTCGGGCTGGCCGACACCGCGGAGGGGCTGGGGCTAGCACTCGCGGTGGTGGCGGCGCTGGTGCTCGGGGTGGTGGCCGGCGCGGCCGGGTCGCAGGCGGCGAGCGCCAGAACGGCGGCTATGACGGCGACGGCGCCTCTACAGCCCTGCTTGAACTTCATCGACTTACCGCGGGGCATGGTGGTCATCGCGAACTCCTGGGTCGTGAGTGTTTGTTGAGCGGCGTTCAAGATACCCAGAAAGTTGAATTCGCTACTAGTGTGTGCGGGGGATGAATTGGAGATGCGAGTGGTTCGACGCGCCGAAGTCCGTCGCACACCGCTTCAACTCGGTTGATGGCGCACGGGTCTCTGTAGGACGCTGGGTCGCTCAGAGCGAAGAGAGAGTGCCGCCGATGACCGAGTCCCCGCTGGTCCGCCCTGTTCCCGTCAGCGGATTTCCCGAATGGTTACCCGAAGTCCGCATGGTGGAGCAGAAATGGCTCGATCTCATTCGGTCGGGATTCGAGAGGTATGGATTCTGCTCGATCGAGACGCCCTCGGTGGAGCCCCTTTCCGTGCTCACCGCCAAAGGCGAAACCTCCAACGAGGTGTATGCGCTCAGGAGGTTGCAGGAAGATGGTGATGACGCCGGTGACTCCCGGATCGGCCTTCACTTCGATCTGACCGTGCCGTTCGCGCGCTACACGGCCCAGCACTTCAACGAGCTCGTGTTCCCGTTCAAGCGCTATCAGATGCAGCGAGTATGGCGCGGCGAGCGGGCTCAGGACGGGCGATTCCGTGAATTCACCCAATGTGACATCGACGTGATCAACGTCGACCACCTGCCGCTGCACTTCGACGCCGAGCTGCCGCGCTTGATCCACGAGGTCATGACCGGCCTGAACCTGCCCGCCTGGACGCTCGACATCAACAACCGGAAGGTCCTTCAGGGCTTCTACGAGGGGCTCGGCATCGGTGATCCCTTGGCCGTGATCCGTGCCGTCGACAAGCTGGACAAGGTCGGTCCCGAGGGCGTGGCGAGGATCCTCTCCGGCGAAGTCGGCCTGTCCGCACGGACCGTCGACTCCTGCCTCGCGCTCGCCCGGATGCGCGGCAGCGGCCCGGCCGTCGTGGACGGCGTCAAGGGTCTGGGCGTGACGTCCGAGTTGCTCACCGAAGGCCTCGACGAGCTGAGCTACGTACTGGATTCCCTGGACGACCTGCCGGCCGGCAGCGTCGTCGCCGACCTCTCGATCGCGCGTGGGCTCGACTACTACACGGGAACGGTCTACGAAGGAAAGTTCGTCGACTGGCCGAACTACGGCAGCATTTGCTCCGGCGGGCGCTACGAGAACCTGACCGGATCCTTCATCCGGCGCAGCCTTCCGGGCGTGGGAATGTCGATCGGACTGACGCGCATCTTCGCCAAGCTCCTGGCGGAGGGGCTCCTGGAGACCGGCGCGAAGTGCCCCAGTGACGTTCTCGTGGTCGTCCCGCGGGCCGATCGATGGAAGGAAGCCGAGACCGCGGCCGCGCGCCTGCGCGGGCGGGGGATGAACGTCGAGCTCTACCACCAGGCCGACAAGGTGGCCAAACAGGTCCGCTACGCGTCCCGGAAGGGCATTGCGTTCGTCTGGTTCCCGCCCTTCGAGGAGGGGGCGGCGCACGAGGTGAAGAATCTGGCAACGGGCGAGCAGACGGCGTCGGACCCCACGAACTGGTCTCCGCCTCCGCGCTAGGAGCACGCCGGTCGGCGGCGAGGGCGCTCGCGGGCGCAACGCGAGCGCGCAAGACCGTCGTCGGCCCGGGGGACGGGAGCCCGTCCTGCCCCCCGGCGTACTTAAATGTCGCGGAAGATCTCGATCTGGGCGCCCACCGAGTTGAGGCGTTCGGCCAGTTCCTCGTAGCCGCGGTTGATCACGTAGACGTTGCGCAGCACCGAGGTGCCCTCGGCCGCCATCATCGCCAGGAGGACGACCACCGCCGGGCGCAGGGCCGGCGGGCACATCATTTCTGCCGCGCGCCAGCGCGTGGGGCCCTCGACCAGGACGCGGTGGGGGTCGAGGAGCTGGAGGCGGCCGCCGAGGCGGTTCAGGTCCGTCAGGTAGATGGCCCGGTTGTCGTACACCCAGTCGTGGATCAGGGTCTGGCCCTGCGCCACGGCGGCGATGGCCGCGAAGAAGGGCACGTTGTCGATGTTCAGCCCGGGGAACGGCATGGGGTGGATCTTGTCGATCGGGGCTTCGAGCTTCGAGGGGCGGACCGTGAGGTCGACCAGGCGGGTGCGGCCGTTGTCCGCGTTGTACTCCGCCGAGCGGTCGTGGTCCAGGCCCATCTCCTCCAGGACCGCGAGCTCGATCTCCATGAACTCGATCGGCACCCGGCGGATGGTGAGTTCCGACTCCGTGACGACCGCGGCGGCGAGCAGGCTCATCGCCTCGACCGGGTCCTCGGAGGGGGAGTAGTCCACGTCCACGTCGATGCTCGGGACGCCGTGGACGGTGAGCGTGGTGGTGCCGACGCCGTCGACCCGGACGCCCAGGGCCTCCAGGAAGAAGCACAGGTCCTGGACCATGTAGTTGGAGGAGGCGTTGCGGATGACGGTCACGCCGTCGTGCCGGGCCGCGGCCAGCAGCGCGTTCTCGGTGACGGTGTCCCCGCGCTCGGTCAGCACGATCGGGCGGTCCGGGGAGATCCCGGGGACGACCTTCGCGTGGTAGATGCCCTCGGTCGCGGTGATGTCCAGGCCGAAGCGGCGCAGGGCGATCATGTGCGGCTCGATGGTGCGGGTGCCGAGGTCGCAGCCGCCCGCGTAGGGGAGCCGGAAGGTCTCCATCCGGTGCAACAGCGGGCCCAGGAACATGATGATGGAGCGGGTCCGGCGGGCGGCGTCCGCGTCCATGGCCTCCATGTCGAGGCGGGCCGGCGGGATCAGCTCCAGGTCCACGCCGTCGTTGATCCAGCGGGTGCGCACGCCGATGGAGTTCAGGACCTCCAGCAGGCGGTAGACCTCCTCGATGCGGGCCACTCGCCTCAGCACCGTACGGCCCTTGTTGAGCAGCGAGGCGCAGAGCAGGGCGACGCACGCGTTCTTGCTCGTCTTGACGTCGATGGCGCCGGACAGTCGGCGGCCGCCCACCACGCGCAGGTGCATCGGACCGGCGTAGCCCAGGGAGACGATCTCGCTGTCGAGCGCTTCGCCGATGCGGGCGATCATCTCAAGGCTGATGTTCTGGTTGCCGCGCTCGATCCGGTTCACTGCGCTCTGGCTGGTGCCGAGGGCGTCAGCGAGCTGACTCTGTGTCCAGCCCCGGTGCTGCCGGGCGTCACGGATGAGCTTGCCGATGCGTACGAGGTAGTCGTCTGCCATGGGGGCACGCTATCTCAGATATGAGATGACCCTTGCGTTGGGTGCGGCAAATGGGTGAATTGAGTGGAAGTTACCGGCCATCAGGTCCCATGGCGGGTTCCCCGTACGCGTGATGGTCGACGATGCGACCCAGGAGGCGGGTGAGCTGTTCGCGCTCCCCGGTGGACAGCGGGGCCAGTAGCTCCTCCTGGGCCGTGGCGAGGATCTGTTCCAGTGTGCGCAGGTGTCGCCGGCCGGGCGGCGTGAGGGTGATGACGTTGCGCCTGCGGTCTTCGGGGTCGGGGGTCCGCTCCACCAGTGCGCGCGCGGCGAGTTCGTTGATGACGGCGACCAGGTCGCTGCGGTGGATGCCGGTGCGGGCGCTGAGGGCGGCTTGGCTCGCCGGGCCGCACTCCTCCAGGGCGACCAGGGCCGCGTAATGCCATTTGTGGGCATCTGCCCCGCTCAGTCCCTCGGTCACGAGTCGCTGCGCGTGGGTGGACGCCTGCCCCAGCAGGCGGCTGGGCAGTTCGCGCAGCCGTGCGGGGACGAGGGGTCCGTTCTCTTCCGTGGTCATGGGGGCGATGTTACCCATTGCGTTAGTGGCACTAACGATATAATTTCGTTCGCGCCACCAACGTTAGTCAGGCCAACGATTGCGGAAGGGGCTTCCCATGCCCACGATCGACGTACTCGACTCGACGATGCACTACGAAGACCTCGGTGCCGACCGCGCCCGCTCCGGCGGCGTCCCCTTCGTGTTCCTGCACGGCAACCCGACCTCCTCCCACCTCTGGCGGGGCGTCCTGCCCCGGATCGAGGCCGGGGTCCGCGTCCTGGCCCCGGACCTCATCGGGATGGGCCGCTCCGGAAAGCCGGGCGGGGAGTACCGCTTCGAGGACCACGCCCGCTACCTGGACGCGTGGTTCGACGCCCTCGGGCTCGACGAGGTGGTGTTGGTCGGTCAGGACTGGGGCGGGGCGCTCGCCTTCGACCGGGCCGCCCGCCACCCCGGGCGGGTCCGCGGCATCGCCTTCATGGAGACGATCGTGCGGCCGCTGAGCTGGGCGCAGTACCCGCCCGCCGCGCGGGCCCGGTTCGAGGCGATCCGCACCCCGGGCGTGGGGGAGGAGATGGTGCTGGACCGGAACGTCTTCATCGAGGACAGCATCCGGCAGACGGTGCTGAACCCGATGGGCGAGGCGGACCACGCCGTCTACGCCGCCCCCTACCCGACCCGCGAGAGCCGGCTGCCCATGCTGCGGTGGGCCCGCTCGCTGCCCATCGACGGCGATCCGGCCGATGTGCACGCCGTCGTCGAGACGTACGACGCCTGGCTGGCCGACAGCCCGGACGTGCCCAAGCTGCTGCTCACCTTCGACGGCTCACCGGCCCTGATGGTCGGCCCCGAGACGGTCGCCTGGTGCGAGGAGAACGTCTCCGCGCTGGAGACCGAGTACTGCGGCCCGGCCGCCCACCTCTGCCCCGAGGACCGGCCCGAGGAGATCGCCGCCGCCGTCAACTCCTGGGCCGTCCGCCACGGCCTCGCGGCGGGCTGAACCCGGAGCCGAGCCCGGGGCCGAGCCCGGATCCGAGCCCGGGGCCGAGCCCGGATCCGAGCCCGGAGCCGAGTCCGGCGGCGCCCCGCTCAGTGCTTGCAGGCGTGGTGGCGCCCTCCGGCGTGCACCGTGGCGTACGAGGCCGGGCGCGGGCCCGAGGCGGCGCCCGCCACCCGCGCCGAGGCCGCCCTGCCCGACGCCGAATCCGCGTCGTGCACCACGCGGCCGCCGACCAGGGTCATCCGTACCCCCGTCCCGCTGATGTCGGCCACCGGGCAGCGCGTCACGTCCCGGTCCAGCACCACCAGGTCCGCCGCCCGGCCCGGCTCCACCGTGCCCGTCAGCTCCTCCTGGCGCAGCTGCCACGCCGTCCCCGACGTGTGCATCCGCAGGACCGCGTCCCGTCCGAGCCCCTCCAGTTCGCGGTACAGCGGGCCCGCCCCGAAGGCGCCCTGGCGGTCGATCGCCGTCCGCAGCTGGTTCCACACCTGGAGGGCGTCCACGGGCCAGTCGGAGCCGCCCGACAGCCGCGCCCCCGCCTTCTCCAGGCTCCGCGCCGGGTACATCCACCGGTGCCGCTCGGGTCCGATGTAGGGCAGGAGCGCCTCCATCGTCCAGGTGTCCTTCGCCGCCCACTGGAGCTGCATGCACGCCGTGACCCCCAGCTGTGCGAAACGCCGCAGGTCCGCCGGGTCCACGAGCTGGAGGTGTGCCACGGCGTTGCGGGCGTCCCGCAGCCCCGTCACCCGCTTGGCGTACGCGTACCCGTCCAGAGCGGTGCGCACCGCACGGTCGCCGAGTCCGTGCGCGTGCATCTGCCAACCCGCCCCGTTGAAGGCGGCGCTGAGCCGGCCGTAGTCCGCCGCCGAGGTGTAGAGCTCGCCCCGGTTGGCGGTCGGCCGGCCCTGCCCGTCGAGGTAGGGCTCCAGCAGCGCGGCGGTCTGCGCCGGGTACTCGATGACCCCGTCCAGGAAGACCTTGACCATCCCGAACCGGAGCCCCCGCACGCCCGCGAACTCCCGCCGCAGGCCCCGCGCGTACGCCAGCGCCCCCGCCGGGTCCTTGGTCTGCTCCGCCTCGAGCCGGATCGCCGGGACGATCCGCTGCGGCAGCTTCCCCGCCGCCGACAGGGCCTGGTACAGCTCCAGTTCGTGCCGTCCCACCAGCGCGTCCATCATCGTCGTGACCCCGGACGCGGCCGCCAGCTCCAGCACCTTGGCGCAGGCCGCGACCAGGTCGGCCCGGGTGGGCTCCGGTACGTGCCGCCGTACCAGGCCCTGGGCGTCGTCCTTCAGGACGCCCGTCGGCCGCCCGTCCGGGCCCTTGACCACCTTGCCGCCGACCGGGTCGGGCGTGGCCGCCGTGATCCCGGCGATGTCCAGGGCCCGCTGGTTGGCCCACAGGTTGTGCCCGTCGCCGCCGACGAGGGCGATCGGCCGCCGGGTCGGGAGCGCGTCCAGCATCGTGTGGTGCGGGTTGGTGCCCACGGGGAGCAGGCCGACCGGGTTCCAGTCCTCGACCACCAGCCAGCGGTCGGGCTCCGCGCCCGCGCCTCCCGTCTCGGCGAGGAAGCCGGTCAGGAGCTCCTGGAGCGCGGCCAGGGTGGTCTCCGCGCCTTCCAGCGAGGGGGACAGCGAGCGCTCGCCCGCGCCGAGCGGGTGGACGTGGCCGTCGTGGATGCCGCTCATGACCGTGTTGCCCCGGGCGTCGACGACCTCGGTGTCCCGGCCCACGTACCGGCGCAGCGCCGCGTTCGTCCCGGTGGCACAGATCTTGCCGTCCCGGCCGACCGCGACGGCCTCGACGGCCTCGACGGGCGCCCGGCCGCCGGTCCCGGTGAACACCGACGCGTGGTGGACCACCAGGGCCGCCGAACCGCGCCCGGTGGAGGGAGCGGCCGAGGGCGCCGGCGAGGCCGCGGCCGGAGCGGCCCCCAGCAGGCCCGCGGCCCCGGCGACCCCGGTGATCCCCGCGGCGGCGAGGAGTCCCCGGCGGGAAAGGTGCGAAGAAGACGTCATGCCCACTCCAAACGTTGATGTGACCAGGACACTGTTTGATTAACCGCTTAACCAGAAGCCGCCTCCGGCGACGAAATCCGTACGATGGCCGCGTGCCAGAGCACCCACCCGCGCCGGGACCGACGGCGGGACCGACGCCGGGACCGACGCCGGGACCGACCCTCGCCGACATCGCGCGCGCCGCCGAGGTTTCCACCGCGACCGTCTCGCACGCGCTCAACGGCACCGGCCGCCTCGGCGAGTCCACCCGGCGACGGGTCCGCGAGGTGGCGGGCGCGCTCGGCTACGGAGCCCGCCGCGGCCCGCGCACCCGTACCCTCGGCGTCGCGGTGACCACGTACGCGGGGGACGCCTGGGACTTCGTGGGGATCGCCTACTTCTCCCGCTTGCTCACCGCCGCGACCTCGGCCGCGCACGCGCACGGGTACGCCCTGACGACCCTGCCCGCCGACCGGGGCGCCGAGCCGCTGTGGCACACCCTCGCCGTGGACGGGATGCTGCTCCTCGACAGCCCGGCCGGCGACCCGGTGCTGCGGGCCTTGCGGGCGCGGGGACTGCCGGTGGTCTTCGACGGGCGGCCGCCCGACCCCTGGCCGGGGGACGTGTGGGTGGACAACGACCACACCGCCACCACCCGGGAGGTGCTCGACCACCTCGCGGCGTCCGGGGCGCGGCGGATCGCACTGCACACGGGCTACGGCCGGGAGTTCTACACCGGGGCCGTCACCTCGACCTACGAACAGTGGTGCGCGGAGCGCGGCCTGGCCCCCCTCCTGATCCCCTTCGACCCGGACGACGCCGCGGGGCACGCCTTCGACTCCGCCTTCGCCGGGCCGGACCGCCCCGACGCCGTCTATTGCGTGTACGACCCGGGGGGCCGGCAGGTGCTGGCCGCCGCGGCGCGCCACGGTCTGCGTACACCCGGCGCGCCCGGCACAACCGGCAAACCGGGGCATGACGGGCTGCTGCTCGTCTGCGCCAGCGAGGATCCGGCCTACGCCGAGATCGAACCCGCCGTGACCACCGTCACCCTCAATCCCGAGCGGATCGCCGCTTCGGCGGTGTCTGTCCTGGTCAACCTGATCGAATCCGGGCATGCGGAATCGCCTGGTCAGCTGACGGTTCCTGCGGGACTGCGGGTGCGCGCCTCGTCCCTCCCCCCGGACATGTACTAGAGTTATCTCGACATCGAGATATCTGCCGAAGGCGTACCGCAGCCGCCCCCGCTGGTAAGGGTTACCTAACTTAGCCCTACCTTAGCGGATTGGCCAAGGGGCGTGGCGGCAGGATTGCGGTAATACGCGCGAATTCATGCATGAAGGAGACTGTCGTGTCGGCGAACAGCTTCGACGCCCGCAGCACGCTGCAGGTGGGCGACGAGTCGTACGAGATCTTCCGGCTGGACAAGGTTGAGGGCGCTGCCCGCCTTCCCTACAGCCTGAAGGTGCTGCTGGAGAACCTGCTCCGCACCGAGGACGGCGCGAACATCACCGCCGACCACATCCGGTCGCTCGGCAACTGGGACTCGCAGGCCCAGCCCAGCGAGGAGATCCAGTTCACGCCGGCCCGCGTGATCATGCAGGACTTCACCGGCGTCCCCTGCGTCGTGGACCTCGCCACCATGCGCGAGGCCGTGAAGGCGCTCGGCGGTGACCCGGCGAAGATCAACCCGCTGTCGCCCGCCGAGATGGTCATCGACCACTCGGTCATCGCCGACAAGTTCGGCACGAAGGACGCCTTCGCGCAGAACGTCGAGCTGGAGTACGGCCGCAACAAGGAGCGCTACCAGTTCCTGCGCTGGGGCCAGACCGCCTTCGACGACTTCAAGGTCGTCCCGCCGGGCACCGGCATCGTCCACCAGGTCAACATCGAGCACCTGGCGCGCACGGTCATGGTCCGGGGTGGCCAGGCGTACCCCGACACCCTCGTCGGCACCGACTCGCACACCACCATGGTCAACGGCCTGGGCGTGCTGGGCTGGGGCGTCGGCGGCATCGAGGCCGAGGCCGCGATGCTCGGCCAGCCGGTCTCCATGCTGATCCCGCGCGTCGTGGGCTTCAAGCTGACCGGCGAGCTGCCCACCGGCACCACCGCCACCGACCTGGTGCTGACCATCACCGAGATGCTGCGCAAGCACGGCGTCGTCGGCAAGTTCGTCGAGTTCTACGGTGAGGGCGTCGCCGCCACCTCCCTCGCGAACCGCGCCACCATCGGCAACATGTCGCCGGAGTTCGGCTCCACCGCCGCGATCTTCCCGATCGACGACGAGACCCTGAAGTACCTGCGCCTGACCGGCCGCGACGCCCAGCAGGTCGCGCTCGTCGAGGCGTACGCCAAGGAGCAGGGCCTGTGGCTGGACCCGGCCGCCGAGCCGGACTTCTCCGAGAAGCTGGAGCTCGACCTCTCCACGGTCGTCCCCTCCATCGCCGGCCCGAAGCGCCCGCAGGACCGCATCGTCCTCGCCAACGCCGCCCAGCAGTTCGCGCAGGACGTGCGCAACTACGTCGAGGACGACGACGAGGCGGGCAAGGAGTCCTTCCCGGCCTCCGACGCCCCGGCCTCCAGCAACGGCGTGCCGAGCCGCCCGACCCAGGTCACCCTGGCCGACGGCACCTCCTTCGAGATCGACCACGGCGCCGTCACCGTCGCCGCGATCACCTCGTGCACCAACACCTCGAACCCCTACGTCATGGTCGCCGCGGCGCTCGTGGCCAAGAAGGCGGTCGAGAAGGGCCTGTCCCGCAAGCCGTGGGTCAAGACCACCCTGGCCCCGGGCTCGAAGGTCGTCACCGACTACTTCGACAAGGCCGGCCTGACCCCGTACCTCGACAAGATGGGCTTCAACCTCGTCGGGTACGGCTGCACCACCTGCATCGGCAACTCCGGTCCGCTGGACGAGGAGATCTCGAAGGCGATCAACGAGCACGACCTCGCGGTCACCTCGGTGCTCTCCGGCAACCGCAACTTCGAGGGCCGGATCAACCCCGACGTCAAGATGAACTACCTGGCCTCCCCGCCGCTGGTCGTCGCGTACGCCATCGCGGGCTCCATGAAGGTGGACATCACCAAGGACGCCATCGGCACCGACACCGAGGGCAAGCCGGTCTTCCTGAAGGACATCTGGCCGTCCGAGGCCGAGGTCAACGACGTCGTGGCGAACGCCATCGGCGAGGACATGTTCAGCAAGTCCTACCAGGACGTCTTCGCGGGCGACGCCCAGTGGCAGGCCCTGTCCATCCCCACCGGCAACACCTTCGAGTGGGACCCGCAGTCCACCTACGTGCGCAAGCCCCCTTACTTCGAGGGCATGACCATGGAGACCACCCCGGTCTCCGACATCGCCGGCGCCCGCGTGCTGGCGAAGCTGGGCGACTCGGTCACCACCGACCACATCTCCCCGGCCGGTGCGATCAAGGCCGACACCCCGGCCGGCAAGTACCTCACCGAGCACGGCGTCGAGCGCCGCGACTTCAACTCGTACGGTTCCCGCCGCGGCAACCACGAGGTCATGATCCGCGGTACCTTCGCCAACATCCGCCTGCGCAACCAGATCGCGCCGGGCACCGAGGGCGGCTTCACCCGCGACTTCACCGTCGACGGCGCGCCGGTCGCGTTCATCTACGACGCCTCGCAGAACTACCAGGCCGCCGGCATCCCGCTGGTCATCCTGGCGGGCAAGGAGTACGGCTCGGGCTCGTCCCGCGACTGGGCCGCCAAGGGCACCGCGCTGCTCGGCGTCAAGGCCGTCATCGCCGAGTCCTACGAGCGCATCCACCGCTCCAACCTGATCGGCATGGGCGTCCTGCCCCTGCAGTTCCCGGAGGGTGTCACCGCGGCTTCCCTCGGCCTCACCGGCGAGGAGACCTTCGCCTTCACCGGTGTGGAGGAGCTGAACAACGGCACCACCCCGCGCACCGTCAAGGTGACCACCGACACCGGTGTGGAGTTCGACGCGGTCGTCCGCATCGACACGCCGGGTGAGGCGGACTACTACCGCAACGGCGGCATCATGCAGTACGTGCTCCGGAACCTCATCCGCGGCTGAGCCACGGCATAGGCGCCGAAGGGCCGTACCCCCGTCCAGGGGGTACGGCCCTTCCGTTCGTCCGGCGGCGTGTCCATGTGACGGACAGGTCTCAACTCGGAAAAACTGGTGGCCATAAATGTGCATGATCTTGCTCACACGAGCGCAAGTGGACTATACCTGTGCCCGTCCGGATCACCGCGAGGCGAGTGGCTCCGGGCCGGGGGACGGGCGGGGCCCTGTGGTGATGTCCGCATGCACGGCCACCACCGTGAATCTCCGGCCTCCTTCACACTTCTGACGAAGGCGAGGACATGAGCATGGGATCCACTGGTGAGGGCCTCGGACGCCGCGACCTGATCAAGCGCTCGGCAGCACTCGGACTGATCACGGTACCGACGATGAGCTTCCTGTCCGCCTGCGCCTCCGGCGGTGCGGAGAACTCGACGAAGGGCCCGGCCAAGGCGGCGGTGACCAAGGAGAACCCCTTCGGCGTCGCGAAGGGCGGCAAGCTGGACGTCGTCGTCTTCAAGGGCGGGTTCGGCGACGACTACGCGAAGGCCTGGGAGGCCGCCTTCGACAAGAAGTGGGGCACCACCAGCTCCCACCTGGGCACCCAGGAGATCACCGCCAAGCTGCAGCCCCGCTTCAACGGCGGGAACCCGCCGGACGTCGTCGACGACTCCGGTGCCCAGAAGATCCCGCTGGACGTGCTCGGCAAGGGCGGCCAGCTGGCCGACCTCAACGCCGTGCTCGACGCGCCCTCGCTCGACGACCCGAGCAAGAAGGTGCGCGACACCCTGGTGGACGGGGCCGTCGAACAGGGCATGCTGGGCGGCAAGTACCTCGTCCTGAAGTACGTGTACGCCGTGTTCGGCTTCTGGTACTCGGGCAAGCTCTTCAAGGAGAAGGGCTGGGCGGCGCCCAAGACCTGGGACGAGTTCCTCGACGTCTGCACGAAGGCCAAGGACGCGGGCATCGGCGGCCTCGCCCACCAGGGCAAGTTCCCGTACTACATCAACGTCGTCATCATGGACCTGATCGCCAAGAAGGGCGGTCTGGACGCGGTGAAGGCGATCGACAACCTCGAACCGAACGCCTTCGAGGGCAACGCGGCCGCCCTCGCCGCGGTCGAGGCGGTCTACGAGGTGGTCGAGAAGGGCCTGCTGATGCCGGGCACCAACGGCCTCACCCACACGGAGTCCCAGACGGCCTGGAACCAGTACAAGGCGGCCTTCATCCCCTCCGGCTCCTGGCTGGAGAACGAGCAGCTCAAGCAGACCCCCGAAGACTTCGACATGAAGTTCCTGCCGGTGCCCCTGCTCGCCGACAGCAAGATGCCCCTGGAGGCCATCCGGGCCGGCGTCGACGAGCCGTTCATCGTCCCCGAGAAGGCCGCCAACAAGGCCGCGGCCCTGGAGTTCCTCCGTTCGATGCTGTCCCGGGAATGGTCGACGATCTTCGCCCAGCAGGCCAACTCGCTCACGGTGGTCAAGGACGGCGTGGACCCGAGCGTCACGCTGCGGCCCGGCACCCAGTCGGCGGTCGAGGCGCTCAAGGCCGCGGGCGGCAACACCTTCAGCTACCGCTACCCCGACTGGTACAGCGAGATGGACACGGAGATCCAGAACGCGTCCAATGAGCTCATGGCGCAGCGGATCCAGCCCAAGGAGTGGATCAAGCGGGCCCAGGCCGCGGTGAACAAGGCGGCCCAGGACCCGAACGCCAAGAACAACAAGCGCAGCTGACCACTGCGGGGACGGACACCATGAGCCATGTAGCCCAGGGGAGGGGGAAGTACGGTTTCATCGCCGGCTTCCTCTTCGCTCCCCTCGCGCTGTACCTGACCTTCGTCATCTGGCCGTACGTGCAGACGTTCGGTTACTCCTTCACCAACTGGACCGGGCAGTCACCGACGTTCGACTTCGTCGGCACGGACAACTACGCGGCCCTGCTGAAGGACGAGGTCTTCCGCGGCGCGCTGTGGCACAACCTGCTGCTCCTGGTGTTCGTCCCGCTCGTCACCATCCTCCTCGCCCTCTTCTTCGCCTTCATGGTGAACGCGGGCGGGCGCGGCGGGGCCGGCGGAGTGCAGGGGGTCGGCGGCTCGCGCTTCTACAAGGTCGTCTACTTCTTCCCGCAGGTCCTCTCCCTCGCCATCCTCTCCGTGCTCTTCGGCGCGATCTACCGCAGCGACGAGGGCGGCCTGCTCAACGGCTTCCTGACCAAGCTCGGCCTGATCGACGCGAACCACCCGGTCGAATGGCTCAACGAGCCGGACCTCGTCCTGTGGTGCCTGCTCCTCGTCGTCGTCTGGCACGGCGTCGGCTTCTACCTCGTCCTCTTCTCCGCGGCCATGCAGTCCGTCCCCAAGGACATCTACGAGGCCGCGCTGCTCGACGGCGCCGGGCGCGCCCAGACCTTCTTCAAGGTCACGCTGCCCCTGCTGTGGGACTCCGTGCAGACCTCCGCGGTCTACCTGGGCATCGCCGCGATGGACATGTTCGTGCTGGTGTCGACCATGACCTCGGGCCAGTTCGGCGGCGGACCCGACCACCACAGCGAGGTCATGTCGACGGTACTGATGCGCAACTTCCTCTACTTCGGCAAGAGCGGATACGCCTGCGCCATGGGCGTGGTCATGCTCGCCCTGACCATGATCCTCTCCGTCATCACGCTGCGCGCCACCCGCCGCGAGCGCATCGAGTTCTGAGCGGAGTTCCACGATGACCACACAGTCCACAGTGATCAAGGCTCCGGGCGAGCAGGCCCCGGAGCGGTCCGGCGGCGCACGGCGGTCGGGGAAGCGGGAGGGACGCCGCTCCGAGGGCACGACCCTCAACGTCTTCTCGCACGGCTTCCTCGTCGTCTGGGCGATAATGATCGTCCTGCCGCTGCTCTGGCTCGCGCTCGGCGCCTTCAAGACCGACGCGCAGATCGGCGGCTCGGCCCTGAGCTGGCCCTCCAACTGGCACCTCGACGCCTTCGGGCGGGCCTGGACGAAGGGCATCGGAGGGTACTTCGCCCACACCCTCATCGTGCTGGTGTTCTCGGTCCCGCTGACGATGCTGTTCGGCTCCATGGCCGCGTACGTACTGGCCCGCTACCCCTTCACGGGCAACCGGCTCATCTACTACTTCTTCGTCAGCGGGGCGATGTTCCCCGTGTTCCTGGCGCTCGTACCGCTCTTCTTCATGGTCAAGCGCTTCGACATGCTGAACACCTACCAGGGCCTGGTCCTGGTGTACGTCGCCTACTCGATGCCCTTCACGGTCTTCTTCATGCACTCCTTCTTCCGGACGCTGCCCACCGCGATCCACGAGGCGGCGGTCATCGACGGGGCCTCCGACACCCGGATCTTCTTCCAGGTGATGCTGCCGATGGCCAAGCCCGGCCTGATCAGCGTCGGGATCTTCAACGTCCTGGGCCAGTGGAACCAATACATCCTGCCCGCCGTGCTGATGCAGCCGCAGACGAGCGCCGACCCGGAGCGGTACATGCTCACCCAGGGGCTCATCCAGCTCCAGTACCAGATGGGCTACGAGACGGACCTGCCGGTGCTGTTCGCCGGTGCCACCATCGCGATGGTCCCGATGCTGGTGGTCTACCTCTCCTTCCAGCGCCAGATCCAGGCGGGCCTCACCTCGGCGACCCTGAAGTAGAGCCCCGGGGCCAGGAGCCGTCGGGGGCCTTGTCCAGCCTGTAGAGATCTCCGGAACCCGGTCCGCCGATGTGCTGGAAGATCCGGAGGTCCTCGGCGGTGCCGCCGACCTCCCACGTGGGCGAGCTGCACCCCGGGATGTCTATGCGGACCCGCTGCGTCCAGACGTCCCGGCCGCCCTCGTAGACCCAGGTCCCGGAGCCCCAGCAGCCCGGCGACGGGTCGTTGGGGTAGTCGTTGGCGTAGCGCCCGCCGACGCCGGTGGCGGTGACCCGGCCGTCCGAGGTGAAGACCAGGTCGTGGCCCATGCGGTCGTTCCAGAGGCCGACCATGGTCTCCGGCCCGATCCTCGGCGGCTCGTACGCGGGCAGCAGGCCGACGGCGAGCCCGAGCGCGCCGAACAGGCCCGTCCCCGCCACCGCCGCCGTGCCCCACCGCGCCACCCGCCCCAGCAGTCCCTCGTCCCGGGGCAGGGCGATCAGCGCGCCCAGCGAGAGCGAGGCCGTGGCCGAGACCCAGAAGAGCAGCGTGGCCCGCGTCTGCGCGTCGTTGTACGCCGCGAAGCCGAAGACGGGCGGTGCCAGCAGGGCCGCCACGATCAGCGGCGCCGACCACCAGGCCGCGCGCCTGCCGAGCCAGCGGCCGAGGAGGTCGGCCAGCGCGACCGCAGGCAGGACGAAGACCAGCGACAGCAGGAACGAGATGAAGCCGATGAGGGGCACGGTGCCGACCAGGGCCGCCCCGATCTCTACGTAGTTCGGGGCCTTGTCCGGCGGCGGCTGCGTCCGTACGTACAGCAGGACCACCACGACGGTGAGCGCGACCTCCAGGAGCCCCACCAGCGTCGAGACCACCAGCACGACCCCGTACGACCGTTTCTGATGCACGATCAATCCCCCTCGTGGCACGGCGGACCCACGGGTCCGCCCGGCCGGCGACGTCCTGGATCCATAGTGCCAGCCGGGCTGAACGTGTTCAATTCATTCGTCCTGCCCGCCTCACGAGGGGACCACCGACCAGCTGACCGCCGGTCCGGGCGCCGGCCCAGCGGGCGCAGCAGGAGGTTGGCTCCCACCGCGCCCGCCGTGCCGCAGACGGCGAGGACGAACAGGCCGACGCCGGCCAAGCAGCCGACGGCCGCCGAACACCACGGGGTGGCGGCCGTGTTCAGGCCCCGCACGCTCACTCCGTCCCGCATGATCACACCGGCCCCGGGGAAGCCGATCCCGGACACGATCTGGGCGGCGACCCGTGAGCCGTCGTACTCCACCTCCGGGGCCGCGCTGAGGAAGCCGTACTGCGAGAGCAGCGTACGCAGCCCCGCGAGGCGGGCCCGCCGCTACCGCTCCAGGCCGATGGCCGCTCCGAGTCCGAGCTCCTTCGTCGTGGCTCCTACAGCCAGGTGTCGAACCGGCGGACGTACCACGTCTTCACGAACTGGGTGAGCGTGCAGTACGCGAGGAGTACGCCGATCAGCCAAGGGAAGTAGCTCGCCGGCAGGGCGACGAAGCCCAGCGAGGGAGCCAGCGGCGAGAAGGGCAGCCAGAGGCCGGTCAGCACGGCGAGGACGGTCATCACCATCACCGGCCAGGAGGCGCGGGACTGGATGAAGGGGATCTTCCGGGTGCGGATCATGTGGACGATCAGGGTCTGCGAGAGCAGGCCCTCGATGAACCAGCCGGACTGGAAGAGGGACTGGCTCGCCTCGCTGTTCGCCGCGAAGACGTGCCACATGATCAGGAACATCGAGATGTCGAAGATCGAGCTGATCGGGCCGATGGTGACCATGAAGCGGCCGATGCCCTTGGCGTCCCAGTTGCGGGGCTCGCGGAGGTACTCCTCGTCCATCCGGTCCCAGGGGGTCGCCAGCTGCGAGATGTCGTAGACCAGGTTCTGGACCAGCAGCATGATCGCGAGCATCGGCTGGAAGGGGATGAAGGCGCTCGCCACCAGGACCGAGAAGACGTTGCCGAAGTTCGACGACGCGGTCATCTTGATGTACTTGATCGTGTTGCCGAAGGTGGTCCGGCCCTGGACGACGCCCTGTTCCAGGACGGTCAGGTCCTTCTCCAGCAGGATGATGTCGGCCGACTCCTTGGCGATGTCCACGGCAGTGTCCACCGAGATGCCGACATCGGCGTCGCGCAGCGCGGCCGCGTCGTTGATGCCGTCGCCGAGGAACCCGACGGTGTGTCCGTCGGCCTGCAGGGCCCGGACGATCCGGGCCTTCTGGACCGGGTTGACCTTGGCGAAGACCGTCGTACGGGCGGCGAGCCGGCGCAGCTCCGCGTCGTCGAGGCGGTCGGTCTCGGGGCCGAGCACCACCTGCCCGACGTCGATGCCGACGTCGGCGCAGACCCGGGCGGCGACGAGGTCGTTGTCGCCGGTGACGACCTTGACCGCGATGCCCTTGTCGGCCAGGCCCGTCAGGGCCCGGGCGGCGTCGGCCTTCGGCGGGTCGAGGAAGGCGAGGAAGCCGACCAGCGTCAGCCCGTCCTCGTCGGCCACCGCGTACGTTTCGCGCGGGGTGTCGATCGTGCGGGTGGCGACGGCGAGGACGCGCAGGCCCTGCCGGTTGTCGTCCTCGGCGATCCGGGTGACGTGCCACCGCAGCTGCTCGGTCAGCTCCACCCTCTCGCCGCGGTCCGTCAGGTGCGTGCATCGGTCCAGGACCTCCTCCACGGCACCCTTGGTGATCATGATGTGCTCGCGCTGTGCGGCGTCGCCGACGAGCGGGTTGCGGGCCAGGACCACGGACATCCGGCGCCGGGCGAAGTCGAAGGGGATCTCGTCGACCATCGAGAACCGTGCGTCGACGACAACCTCCTCGGCCTCGTCCACGCGGTCGATGACCGCCTGGTCCATCAGGTTCTTCAGGCCGGTCTGGAAGCGCGCGTTGAGGTAGCCGTACTCCAGCACCTCGCCGTCCTCGTTGCCGTGCACGTCGAGGTGGCGGTCCAGGACGATCCGGTCCTCGGTGAGGGTGCCGGTCTTGTCCGTGCAGAGCACGTCCATCGCGCCCAGGTTCTGGATCGCGCCCAGCCGCTTGACGACCACCTTCCGCTTGGACATGGCGACCGCGCCGCGCGCCAGGTTGGCGGAGACGACCATCGGCAGCATTTCGGGGGTCAGCCCGACGGCGACGGCGATGCCGAAGAGGAAGGCTTCGTCCCAGTCGCCCTTGGTGAAACCGTTGATCATGAAGACGACGGGGACCATCACCAGCATGAAGCGGATCAGCAGGAAGCTGACCCTGCGCACGCCGGTGTCGAAGCTGGTCTGCGGGCGCTCGCCGACGAGCGAGCCGGCCATCGAACCGAAGTAGGTGTCGGCGCCGGTGGCGACCACGACGCCGGTGGCGGTGCCGGAGGTGACCGAGGTGCCCATCAGGACCAGGTTGTCGGCCTCCACCGGGTCGGTGGTGTCCTGCTGGCCGAGGTCCTGCGCACGGGTGTCGGCCTTGGCCACCGGCAGGGACTCGCCGGACAGCGCGGCCTGGCTGACGCCCAGGTCCTTGGCCGTGACGATGCGCAGGTCGGCCGGGATCAGGTCGCCGGCCGCCAGCTTGACCACGTCGCCCGGGACCACCTGGTCCATGGGCACCTCGAACGTGGTGGGCGCGGAGCCGCTGCCGGCCCGGCGCTGCACCGCGCACGTGGTGGTGACGAGCTCCTTCAGCGCGTCGGCGGCGCGGCCCGAGCGGAACTCCTGCCAGAAGCGCAGCAGACCGCTGATCCCCACCATCACGGAGAGGATGACGACGCCCGGGTCCGCGGGGTCCTGCCAGTACATGACCGCCGCCAGGAAGACCAGGACGCCGATGAAGGGGTTCCAGTAGGCCTTGGCCAGCTGGCGGTACCAGCGGGGGGCGCGCTCGTGGGCGACGGTGTTGGAGCCGTGCCGCTCCAGGCGCAGCGCGGCTTCTGCGTGGGTGAGGCCGGCCGGGGAGGTGTCCACATCCTGGAGGACCTGGACGCCCGAGCGGGCACTGATCGAGGCCAGGCGCTCGCCGACGAGCCGGGTACGGGCCTGGAGCTCGGCGGCCTTGCGCTCGCGGCGGGAGGGGCCCGGCGGTGCGAGCTTGGTCGGGGTACGGGGGGTGAGCATGGTCATGACGAATACCTCCCTCCACGGTGTCCGGGCAGCGCGGAGCCGAGCGGTCACGTGGAGTGATCGGGGGTCGGCGTGCGGGGACCCCGATGGGCCGCGGGCACGCCGACGGGCACGGATGACGCACGCCCGGCGGAGTTGGCAGGGCATGCGGAAGGAAGGGAGTGTGGAAGAAGGGAACGCGCAGCAACGCGAGCGCGCACGGGGACAGCGGTCCACCGCTGCCGTGCGTACGCAGGGAAAGGTCAGCCGGTCACAAGGTCAGCCGGTTACAAGGTCAGCCGACGAGAGCGCTGCAAGGACTTCGATCGGGACTCATCCCGAACACCTCCTTGCGTAGCGCGGTCATGACGAAACGCCCGATCCGGCGGGAAAGGCCACAGATGATCGGCGTCCCAGTGACCGTAACACGATCCAAGGGGCCGCTTCTCTCCCCTTTTAGGTCAGTAGGGGCTGTTTCATGCCGCGTCAGCCTCTTGACGTCTGGATGTGCAAAGGCTCGACTTAAGGTTCACAAGTTGGAGAGATGCCGGGTCTCGGAGCGTGAAGCCGTGACGTGCCCCGGCCGGGGGGCGACGGTTGGCCGTCGCTAATGGGCAGGAGTGGATGAGTCGTGCAGACTCCCGGATCGCAGTCGTCACTGCATCGCGCGAATCTCGAACGGGTCGTGCGGGCGGTGCGGCTCGCGGGATCGCTGACCCAGGCGGAGATCGCCCGCGCCACCGGACTGTCGGCGGCCACGGTCTCCAACATCGTCCGGGAACTGAAGGACGGCGGGACCGTCGAGGTCACCGACACCTCGGCCGGCGGCCGCCGGGCGCGCAGCGTCTCGCTCAGCGGCGACGCGGGGATCGTCATCGGTGTCGACTTCGGACACACCCACCTGCGGGTGGCGGTGGGGAACCTGGCCCACCAGGTGCTGGCCGAGGAGACCGAGCCGCTGGACGTCGACGCGTCCTGGGCGGACGGCTTCGACCGGGCGGAAGCCCTGGTCGGACGGCTGATCGCGGACATCGGCGTGGGGCTGGAGAAGGTCATCGGCGTCGGGCTCGGCGTGCCCGGCCCGATCGACGTGGAGTCCGGGACCCTGGGCTCGACCGCGATCCTGCCGGGCTGGGCGGGCATCAACCCCCGCCAGGAGCTCTCCCAGCGCCTCGGGGTGCCCGTGTACGTGGACAACGACGCGAACCTCGGCGCCCTCGGCGAACTCGTTTGGGGGAGCGGGCGGGGAGTGAAGGACCTGGCCTACATCAAGGTGGCCAGCGGCGTGGGCGCGGGCCTCGTGATCAACGGCCAGATCTACCGCGGACCCGGCGGCACGGCGGGCGAGATCGGGCACATCACCCTGGACGAATCGGGCCCGGTCTGCCGCTGCGGCAACCGCGGCTGCCTGGAGACGTTCGCGGCCGCACGGTACGTACTGCCGCTGCTCCAGGGCACGCACGGCCCCGAGTTGACGATGGAGCGGGTGGTCGAGCTGGCCCGCGAGGGGGACCCGGGCTGCCGCCGGGTGATCACGGACGTGGGCCGGCACATCGGCAGCGGGGTGGCCAGTCTGTGCAACCTGCTGAACCCCAGCCGGGTGGTGCTGGGCGGCTCGCTGGCGGAGGCCGGTGAACTCGTCCTCGCCCCCATCCGCGAATCGGTGGGACGGTACGCGATCCCCAGTGCGGCCCGACAGTTGTCGGTGCTGACGGGGAACCTGGGCGGGCGGGCCGAGGTGCTGGGCGCGCTGGCGCTCGTCCTCAGCGAGATGGGCGATTCGACACTTTTGTCAGATCATGGAAGTGGAGTGCGAGCTCCAGCCGTCTTGTCTTCAGGTAGATAACGAATGGCACCGTTGTCATCTCGTTAAGAATTCACTCCTTGACGGCAAAACGCGGCCGGGGTTGACTCACATCCACCTCGGCCGCGCCGCTGCGGCCTCGTCAGGGAGGTTCAAGTAATGAACACGCGTATGCGCAGAGCCGCCGTAGCTGTCGCCGCTGGTGCCATGGCCGTTTCGCTCGCCGCTTGTGGCAGTGCGAAGGAGGCCGGCGACACGACGAAGGCGTCCTCCGGCGCTGCCAAGGGCGATGCGATCAAGGTCGGTCTGCTCCTGCCGGAGAACCAGACCGCGCGTTACGAGAAGTTCGACAAGCCGCTGATCGAGAAGAAGGTCGCCGAGCTCACCGGTGGCAAGGGCGAGGTCGTCTACGCCAACGCCAAGCAGGACGCGACCACGCAGAACTCCCAGGTCGACACGATGATCACCAACAAGGTGGACGTCCTGATCATCGACGCGGTGGACTCCAAGGCCATCGCCGGCTCGGTCAAGAAGGCCAAGGACGCCGGCATCCCGGTCGTCTCCTACGACCGCCTGGCCGAGGGCCCGATCGACGCGTACACCTCCTTCGACAACGAAGAGGTCGGCAAGGTCCAGGGCAAGGCCCTGCTGGAGGCGCTGGGCGACAAGGCCAAGGACGGCCAGATCGTCATGATGAACGGTTCGGTCACCGACCCGAACGCCAAGCTCTTCAAGTCCGGTGCCCACTCCGAGCTCGACGGCAAGGTGAACGTCGGCAAGGAGTACGACACCGTCGAGTGGAAGCCGGAGAACGCCAACACCAACATGGCGGCCGCGCTCTCCGCGCTCGGCAAGGACAAGGTCATCGGCGTCTACTCCGCCAACGACGGCATGGCCGGCGGCATCATCACCGCCCTCAAGGCCGCCGGCGTCTCCCCCCTGCCGCCGGTCACCGGCCAGGACGCCGAACTCGCCGGTGTGCAGCGCATCGTCGCGGGCGAGCAGTTCATGAGCGTCTACAAGCCGTACGCCCCCGAGGCCGAGGCCGCCGCGAAGATGGCCGTCGCCCTCGCCAAGGGCGGGAAGCCCGAAGGCACCACCTCCACGGTCGACAGCCCCACCACCAAGGGCGTTCCCTCCGTGCTGATCCCGGTCGTCTCGCTGACCAAGGCCAACATCAAGGACAGCGTCGTCAAGGACGGTGTCTACACGGTCGACGAGATCTGCACCGACAAGTACGCGGCCGCCTGCGCCGCCGCCGGCCTGAAGTAGCGGCCCCCGTCGCCTCCCCGTGAGGCGGCCCCACGTGCCTGACCGGCGCCCCTCCCACTCCATCCCCGCCACCGGGCGGGGCGCCGGGCAGAAACGTTCCTCCCCCATTCGTCCCGCTCCTGCTCTTTTGCACGACATCCCCGCCGGTCAGGCGGCGAAGGAGATGGTTCATGTGTCCGCTGCGCCCGTGCTGGCGTTGCGAGGGGTCTCGAAGCGGTTCGGCGCCGTTCAGGCCCTCACCGACGTAGAACTCGAGATCCACTCCGGTGAAGTGGTCGCCCTCGTCGGCGACAACGGTGCCGGAAAGTCCACGCTGGTCAAGACGATCGCCGGCGTGCACCCCATCGATGAAGGTGTCATCGAGTGGGAGGGGCGCCCGGTTTCCATCGGCAAGCCCCACGACGCCCAGAACCTGGGCATCGCGACGGTCTACCAGGACCTGGCGCTGTGCGACAACATCGACGTCGTCGGCAACCTCTTCCTCGGCCGAGAGCTCAAGAAGTTCGGCGTCCTCGACGAGGTGGAGATGGAGCGGCGCGCCCGCGAGCTCCTGACCACCCTGTCCATCCGGATCCCCAGTGTCCGGATCCCCATCGCCTCGCTGTCGGGCGGTCAGCGTCAGACCGTGGCGATCGCCCGCTCCATGCTGGGCGAGCCCCAGCTCGTCATCCTCGACGAGCCCACCGCCGCCCTCGGCGTCGAGCAGACCGCACAGGTCCTCGACCTGGTGGAGCGGCTGCGCGAGCGCGGCCACGCCGTCATCCTCATCAGCCACAACATGGCCGATGTGAAGGCCGTCGCCGACAAGGTGGCGGTCCTGCGGCTGGGCCGCAACAACGGTGTCTTCAACGTCGCCGACACCTCGCAGGAAGAGATCATCTCCGCCATCACCGGTGCCACGGACAACGCCGTGACCCGCCGGGCGGCCCGCACCTCGGAGGCCGGCAAGTGAGCACCCAGAACCCTGCCACCGGTCCACTGGACAAGGGCTCCGTCGACCAGCAGGAGCACATCGACCCGGTCAACCCGGCGGCCGCGCACGACGCGATCCCGGCCGTGGACCCCCGCCTGCTCGTCAGGGAGGAGGGGCTCGCCGGCTACTGGGGCGAGTTCAAGCGCAAGATGAAGGCCGGCGACCTGGGCTCCCTCCCGGTCGTCATCGGCCTGATCGTGATCTGGTCCATCTTCCAGGGGCTGAACTCGAACTTCCTCTCCCCGGAGAACCTCACCAACATCGCGATCACGATGACCGGCACGGGCATGATCGCCATCGGCATCATCTTCGTGCTGCTCCTCGGTGAGATCGACCTCTCGGTCGGCTCGGTCAGCGGTGTCTCGGGTGCGATCGTCGCCGTACTCGCCGTCACCCACGGCGTGAACGAATGGCTGGCCATCCTCGCGGCCATCGTCGGAGGCGCCCTGATCGGCTCCATCCACGGCTTCTTCTTCGCCAAGGTCGGTGCCCCGGCCTTCGCCGTCACCCTGTCGGGCCTGCTCTTCTGGCTCGGCGCGATGCTGCAGATCCTCGGCAGCAACGGCACGATCAACATCGACTCCGACGGCGTGGTCGGCCAGCTGACCACGTACTTCTTCTCGGAGGTGGCCGTCGCCTACGGTCTGGCCGCACTCGCGGTGGCCGGCTACTTCATTGCGGCCTTCCTCGACGCGAGGCGCCGCGAGGCCGCCGGGATGCCCTCCCGGCCGCTCGTCGAGATCCTGCTGCGCATCGGCCTGCTCGCGCTGTGCACCTTCGGCCCCGCCGTGCTGTTCAACCAGTACAAGGGCCTGCCGCTCGCGGTGGTGCTCTTCCTGCTGGCCCTGGTCGTCACGGACTTCCTGCTGCGCCGCACGACCTTCGGGCGAAACGTTTTCGCACTGGGCGGCAGCGTCGAGGCCTCCCGCCGTGCGGGCATCAACGTGACCCGGATCCGGATCACGGTCTTCGCGATCTCCAGCACCTTCGCGGCGATCGGCGGCCTGTTCTGGGCCTCCAAGATCGCGGCGGCCAACCAGAGCGCCGGCGCCGGCGACCTGCTGATGAACGTGATCGCCGCGGCCGTCATCGGCGGCACCAGCCTCTTCGGTGGCCGGGGCCGTACCTGGAACGCCCTCCTCGGCGTCATGGTCATCGTCTCGATCCAGTACGGTCTGGCTCTGGAAGGCATTGCGACGCCGATCCAGTACATGATCACCGGCGCGGTGCTGCTGGCTACCGTGGTGATCGACTCGGTGACGCGCAAGACCCAGAAGACGGCCGGACGCGCCTGATCGCGCGCCCGACCCCGCGCCGGACTCACCTCCGGCGGTAAGACCGGTCACAGTGCCCGGCGCCACTTCTCGTGGCGCCGGGCATCCGTGCGTGCATGTACGGGGTACTCATGTACGGGTATACGCCCGTATGTGATGTGTGGCCGTCAGGCCGTGCGTACATGTATGACAAAGGTGTGACGCCCCCGGGACGGCCCGATGACCGCGGCCGGGGACGGAACATTAGACTCGACAGACCAGCAAGCAACTGCAAGGAGGCACGGGTGCTGCTGACCCGCATCAAGGGACCGCGCGATCTGGACCGGCTCAGCCAGGAGGAGCTCGACCAGCTCGCGGCAGAGATCAGGTCCTTCCTCGTCGACGCCGTCTCCAAGACCGGCGGGCACCTCGGCCCCAACCTCGGCGTGGTCGAACTGACGATCGCCCTGCACCGGGTCTTCGAATCGCCCAAGGACAAGGTCCTCTTCGACACCGGCCACCAGGCCTACGTCCACAAGCTGCTCACGGGCCGCCAGGACTTCGGCAACCTGCGCTCCAAGGGAGGCCTGTCCGGCTACCCCTCGCGCGCCGAGTCCGACCACGACGTGATCGAGAACTCGCACGCCTCCACCGTGCTCGGCTGGGCCGACGGCCTCGCCAAGGCCAACGAGGTGCTGGGCCGCGAGGACCACCACGTCGCCGCCGTCATCGGCGACGGCGCGCTGACCGGGGGCATGGCCTGGGAGGCGCTGAACAACATCGCCGCCGCCAAGGACCGCCCGCTGGTCATCGTCGTCAACGACAACGAGCGCTCCTACGGCCCCACCATCGGCGGCCTCGCGAACCACCTGGCGACCCTGCGCACCACGGACGGCTACGAGCGCTTCCTGGCCCGCGGCAAGGAGATCCTGGAGCGCACCCCGGTCGTCGGGAAGCCGCTCTTCGAGACCCTGCACGGCGCCAAGAAGGGCCTCAAGGACTTCATCGCCCCGCAGGGCATGTTCGAGGACCTCGGGCTCAAGTACATCGGGCCCATCGACGGCCACGACATCGAGGCCCTGGAGTCCGCCCTGCAGCGCGCCAAGCGCTTCAGCGGCCCGGTCATCGTGCACTGCCTCACCCAGAAGGGCCGCGGCTACACCCCGGCCCTGGAGCACGAGGCGGACCGCTTCCACGCGGTCGGCGTGATCCACCCGGACACCGGCCTGCCGGTCAGCACCGACGCCGCCAGCTGGACCTCCGTCTTCGCCGACGAGATGGTCAAGCTCGGCCAGGAGCGCAAGGACATCGTCGGCATCACCGCGGCCATGCTCCAGCCGGTCGGCCTGAAGAAGTTCGCGGACGCCTTCCCGGACCGCATCTACGACGTCGGCATCGCCGAGCAGCACGGCGCCACCTCGGCGGCGGGCCTCGCCACCGGCGGCGCCCACCCGGTCTTCGCGGTGTACGCCACCTTCCTCAACCGCGCCTTCGACCAGGTCCTGATGGACGTGGCCCTGCACAAGTGCGGGGTCACCTTCGTCCTGGACCGCGCCGGTATCACCGGCACCGACGGCGCCTCCCACAACGGCATGTGGGACATGTCCATCCTCCAGGTCGTCCCGGGCCTGCGGCTCGCCGCTCCGCGCGACGCCGAGCAGCTGCGCGCCCAGCTGCGCGAGGCCGTCGAGGTCAAGGACGCGCCGACCGTGGTGCGCTTCTCCAAGGGCGTCGTCGGCCCGGCCGTCCCGGCCGTCGGCAAGATCGGCGGCATGGACGTGCTGCGCGCCCCGCGCGCCGAGGTCACCCGTCCGGACGTACTGCTCGTCTCGGTCGGTGCGCTCGCCCCGATGTGCCTGGAGATCGCCGACCTGCTGGACAAGCAGGGCATCTCCACGACCGTGGTCGACCCCCGCTGGGTCAAGCCCGTGGACGAGGCCCTGGCCCCGCTCGCGGACCGGCACCGCGTGGTCGTCACCGTCGAGGACAACGGCCGTACCGGCGGTGTGGGCGCCGCCGTCTCGCAGGCCCTGCGGGACGCGGGCGTCGACGTACCGCTGCGCGACTTCGGCATCCCGCAGCGCTTCCTCGACCACGCCCTCCGCAAGGAGATCATGGCCGAGATCGGCCTGACCGCGCCGGACATCGCCCGGCAGGTCACCGGCCTCGTCGCGAAGCTGGACGGCCGCTACGAGAGCGAGCCGGCCGCCGCCGTCGACTAGTCCGGATCTCGCCACGCGCGCCGCTCGTAGATCGACGCGCGGTTGCACGTCACGGGCCGGGAGATCACTCTGGAAGAGTGGGCCTCCCGGCCCGTTCGTGCGTCGTCACCTCTCGGAGGCGTCGGTGAGCAAGGATCTGAACAGCCCATTCCGTACCAAGACGGTGGAGCAGTCCATCCGCGACACGGAGGAGCCGGAACACGCGCTCCGGAAGTCGCTTTCCGCCTGGGACCTCACGGTCTTCGGTGTGGGCGTCATCATCGGCACCGGCATCTTCGTCCTCACGGGCATCGCCGCCCGGAACAACGCCGGTCCCGCCACCGCCCTGGCCTTCGTGGCCGCGGGCATCGTCTGCGCCCTGGCGGCGCTCTGCTACGCCGAGTTCGCGTCCACCGTCCCGGTGGCCGGGTCGGCGTACACGTTCTCGTACGCCTCGATCGGTGAGCTGCCAGCCTGGATCATCGGCTGGGACCTGGTACTGGAATTCGCACTCGGCACGGCGGTGGTCGCGGTCGGCTGGTCCGGGTACGTCCGCCACCTCATGGACACCAACCTCGGCTGGACCCTGCCGACGTCCTTGTCCGGCCCCGATGCCGGCGGCCACTTCGACCTGCTGGCGTTCCTGCTGGTCCTGGCGCTGACATGGATCCTGGTCGTCGGTACGAAGCTCTCGGCCCGCATCACCGCGGTCGTCGTCGCCATCAAGGTGACGGTCGTCCTGCTGGTCATCGTCGCGGGCCTGTTCTTCATCAAGGCCGACAACTACTCGCCGTTCATCCCGCCGGCCCAGCCACAGGCCGAGGGCGTCAGCGGCTGGCACTCGCCCCTGGTCCAGTTGCTCTTCGGCTACGAGCCCACGAACTTCGGTGTCATGGGCATCTTCACGGCGGCCTCGCTCATCTTCTTCGCCTTCATCGGTTTCGATGTGGTGGCGACGGCGGCCGAGGAGACCAAGAATCCCCAGCGGGACATGCCGCGCGGCATCCTCGGCTCGCTGCTGATCTGCACCGTGCTCTACGTCGCCGTGACCCTGGTGGTCACCGGCATGCAGAAGTACTCGGAGATGTCCCCGACCGCGCCGCTCGCCGAAGCCTTCAAATCGGTGAACCAGCCGTTCTTCTCGGGTGCCATCAGCCTCGGCGCGGCCGTCGGTCTGATCACCGTGTGCATGATCCTGCTGCTCGGCCAGACCCGCGTGTTCTTCGCGATGAGCCGTGACGGACTGCTGCCGCGGGTCTTCTCCGTGACGCACCCGAAGTACCGCACCCCCTACCGGGCGACCCTGCTGCTCGGCGGGGTCATCGCGGTCGTCGCGGGTTTCACCAGCCTGGAGACCCTCGCGGAACTGGTGAACATCGGCACCCTGTTCGCCTTCGTGGTGGTCGCCCTCGGCGTGATCATCCTCCGCAAGAGCCGCCCCGACCTGCACCGGGCCTTCCGCACCCCGTGGGTGCCGTTCGTCCCGATCCTGTCGATCGCGGCCTCGTTCTGGCTGATGCTCAACCTGCCGGCCGAGACCTGGCTGCGCTTCGGCATCTGGATGGCCGTCGGCATCATCGTCTACTTCGCCTACGGCTACCGCAGCAGCCGCCTGCACAAGGTCGGCCAGGACGCGGAGTTCTAGCCGCCGACCCGTCCGCCGCGGCGGACCGGCGTGGGTCGTACGGGCCACCCGTACGACCCGCGCCGGTCCGCGGCCGGCGGCGGGTCCCGGACCCCGGGGACGGTCATGGCGCACGGGGAGGAGCACCGGTTCGACGTGTGGACGGCCGGTGCCGGCTACGAGCGGTACATGGGCCGGTGGAGCCGCCCCGTCGCGGAGCGGTTCACGTACTGGCTCGGCCGCCCGCAGCGGCTGCGGTGGCTCGACGTCGGATGCGGCACCGGCGGGCTGTCGGCCGCGGTGGCCGCCCGGTGCCGTCCCCTCGAGGTCCTGGCGATCGACCGGTCACCGGGGTACGCCGGCTGGGCGCGGGCCGCGGCCACGGCCGGGACCCACGTCGTCGTGGCGGACGCGAGGGACCTGCCGGTGCGCGACGGGGCGTGCGACGCGGTGGTCAGCGGCCTGACCCTGAACTTCCTCGCGCCGCCCGCCGCGGCCGTCGCCGAGATGGTCCGCACGGTCCGCGCGGGCGGCCTGGTCGCGGCGTACGTGTGGGACTACGCGGGAGGCATGGACCTCCTGCGGCTCTTCTGGGGCGCGGCCGTCGACGCGGACCCGTCCGCGGCCGCGCTGGACGAGCGCCGGCGCTTCCCCCTGTGCCGTCCGGACGCGCTGGGCGCGCTGTGGACGCAGGCGGGACTCGGCGAGGTGTCGGTCGCCCCGATCGAGGTGCCCACGGTGTTCGCCGACTTCGCGGACCTGTGGGAACCGTTCCTGACGGGGCAGGGCCCGGCCCCCGGATACCTGGCCACCCTGTCCGCGGCGGACCGGGAGAGGGTGCGGGACGCGCTCCGCGCGGCGCTCCCGTGCGGGCCGGGCGGATCCGTCGAGCTCACCGCCCGGGCCTGGGCGGTGCGGGGGCGGCGCGCCGGGTGAGGACGGGCCGCGGCCCGGGCGGCGGACGCGGGCCCGGGCCCCTTGAGCTGCTCAGCCCTTGGCGGGGGAGTTCTTCGCCGAAGCCGGGACCGGCTGGTCCTTGCGGATGGCGTCCCACAGCTGCGTCGCCTGCGGCTCGGCCACGATCACGCGGTTGGGGTCCACCTTGTCGTAGGCGACCGGCAGCATGATCGTCTCCATCGTCTCCGGGTTCACGCCCTTCATGCTCTGCGCGAAGTCGGCGAGCGCGGTGAGCGAGCCGAGGTCGGAGTCGGTGGTCAGCGACTTGGTGCCGGCGTCCGCGAGCTTGTAGAGGCGCGCCGGGTTGCCGAGGGCGTCCTGCTTCTTGATCTCGGAGAGCATCGCCAGCATGAACTGCTGCTGGAGGCCTATGCGTCCGAGGTCGCTGCCGTCGCCGTAGCCGTAGCGGGTACGGACGAACTTCAGCGAGTCGGTGCCGTCCAGCCGGTGCGTGCCCGCGTCGAGCTTCAAACCGCCCTTGGCCCCGCTCATCGGCTTGTCCAGGGTGACGGTGACCCCGCCCAGCGCGTCGACCAGGCCCTTGAAGCCGGCGAAGTCGACCTCGACGAAGTGGTCCACGCGGACGCCGGACAGCTGCTCCACCGTGTTGACCACACAGGCCGGTCCGGCGAGCGAGTAGACCGAGTTGAACATGACCCGCTTCGCGGCCGGCAGCGTCTTGCCCTTGCCGTCCTTGCACTCGGGCCGGGTGACCAGGGTGTCGCGGGGGATGCTCACCGCGGTCGCCTTGGCCCGGCCCTCGGGTATGTGCACCAGCATCGCGGTGTCCGAGCGGGCACCGCTGACATCGCCGTGGTCGAGATCGCCGTTGGCCCCGGCGCGCGAGTCGGAGCCGAGCACCAGGATGTTCTGGGCGTTCGCGACGACCTTCGCGGGCCGGTTGTCGCCGATCGCCTGGTCCAGGTCGACGCTGTCGATGTTGGAGTTGAGGTGGCTGTACGTCCACCAGCCGGCCCCGGCCGTGCCCAGGATCAGCACGGCGACCAGCAGCAGGGTGATCCGCAGAATGCGGCGGCGGCGTCTGGGCCGCGCGTGCTTTTCCGTCATGGGGGTGAATCTTAGACAGGTATTCGAACGGCGATGGCCCGCCCCCCGGAAGGGGCGGGCCGAGCCGTCGAACGACCCTTTGAGACCCGGACTAGGCCGGGATGCTCGCGACGCCGGGGGCGAGGAACTTCTTGCCGTTCACGCGCTCCGAGACGCCTTCACGGTCCAGGTACGGCGTCACGCCGCCCAGGTGGAAGGGCCAGCCGGCGCCCGTGATCAGGCAGAGGTCGATGTCCTGGGCCTCGGCCACGACACCCTCCTCCAGCATCAGGCCGATCTCCTGCGCCACCGCGTCCAGGACGCGGTCGCGGACCTGCTCCTCCGTCAGGACGACGTCGCCCTGCACCAGGAGAGCGGCGACCTCGGGGTCCAGCTCCGGCTTGAAGCCGTTCTCCGCGGTGTAGACGTAGAAGCCGCGCTTGCCGGCCTCGACGACCCGCTTGAGGTTCGGCGAGACGGTGAAGCGCTCCGGGAAGGCGCGGTTCAGGGTCTCGGAGACGTGCAGGCCGATCGCCGGACCCACGAGCTCCAGCAGCACCAGCGGGGACATCGGCAGGCCGAGCGGCTCGATGGCCTTCTCCGCCGTGACGACCGGGGTGCCCTCGTCGATGACGTTCTGGATCTCGCCCATGAAGCGGGTCAGGATGCGGTTCACGACGAACGCCGGGGCGTCCTTGGTGAGGACCGCGGTCTTCTTCAGCTTCTTGGCGACGCCGAAGGCCGTGGCCAGCGAGGCGTCGTCGGTCTGCTCACCGCGGACGATCTCCAGCAGCGGGAGGATCGCGACCGGGTTGAAGAAGTGGAAGCCGACCACGCGCTCCGGGTGCTGGAGCTTGGACGCCATCTCCGACACCGACAGCGAGGAGGTGTTGGTGGCGAGGATCGCGTGCGCCGGGGCGACCGCCTCGACCTCCGCGAACACCTTCTGCTTGACGGACATCTCCTCGAACACGGCCTCGATGATGAAGTCCGCGTCCGCGAAGCCCTCGGCCTTGTCCAGGACGCCGGTCACCAGGGCGGTCAGGCGGTTGGCCTTGTCCTGGTTGATGCGGCCCTTGCCGAGCAGCTTCTGGATCTCGGCGTGGACGTAGCCCACGCCCTTGTCCACGCGCTCCTGGTCGATGTCGGTGAGGACCACCGGCACCTCCAGGCGGCGCAGGAAGAGCAGCGCCAGCTGCGAGGCCATCAGGCCCGCGCCGACGACGCCGACCTTGGTGACCGGACGGGCCAGGGACTTGTCCGGGGCACCGGCCGGGCGCTTGGCGCGCTTCTGGACCAGGTTGAAGGCGTAGATGCCCGAGCGCAGCTCGCCGCCCATGATGAGGTCGGCCAGCGCCGTGTCCTCGGCGTCGAAGCCGGCCTGGAGGTCGCCGGACTTGGCCGCGGCGATGATGTCCAGGGCACGGTAGGCGGCCGGAGCGGCGCCGTGCACCTTGGAGTCCGCGATGGCGCGGCCCTTGGCGACGGCCGCGTCCCAGGCCTCACCGCGGTCGATCTCGTCGCGGACGACCTCGGTGGTGCCGTTCAGGACGTTCGCGGTCCACAGGAGCGACTGCTCCAGGAAGTCCGCGCCCTCGAACAGCGCGTCGGCGATGCCCAGGTCGAAGACCTGCTTGCCGCGCAGCTGCTTGTTCTGGTTGAGCGAGTTCTCGATGATCACCGAGACCGCGCGCTCGGCGCCGATCAGGTTCGGCAGGATGGCGCAGCCGCCCCAGCCGGGAACCAGGCCGAGGAAGACCTCGGGCAGCGAGAAGGCCGGGATGGCCTTCGAGACGGTGCGGTAGGAGCAGTGCAGACCGACCTCGACGCCGCCGCCCATGGCCGCGCCGTTGTAGTACGCGAAGGTCGGGACCGCCAGCGCCGAGAGGCGCTTGAAGACGTCGTGGCCGCCCTTGCCGATGGCGAGGGCCTCGTCGTGCTTCTTCAGCAGCTCGACGCCCTTGAGGTCGGCGCCGACCGCGAAGATGAACGGCTTGCCGGTGATGCCCGCGCCGACGATGGAGCCCGCGAGGGCCTCCTGCTCGACCTGGTCGATCGCCGCGTTCAGGTTGGCGAGCGACTGCGGGCCGAAGGTGGTCGGCTTGGTGTGGTCGAAGCCGTTGTCCAGCGTGATGAGCGCGAAGCGCCCGGCGCCGAACGGCAGGTCCAGGTGGCGGACGTGCGCGGACGTGACGACCTCGTCCGGGAACAGCTCGGCCGCGCCCTTCAGGAGCTCAGCGGTGGTGCTCACTTGGAGTCTCCCTCGGCGTTGAAGTTCGGGTTCTCCCAGATGACCGTGGCGCCCATGCCGAAGCCGACGCACATGGTGGTCAGGCCGTAGCGGACGTGCGGCTGCTCCTCGAACTGACGGGCCAGCTGCGTCATCAGGCGCACGCCCGAGGAGGCGAGCGGGTGACCGAAGGCGATGGCGCCGCCGTACTGGTTCACGCGGGCGTCGTCGTCGGCGATGCCGTAGTGCTCCAGGAACGCGAGGACCTGGACCGCGAAGGCCTCGTTGATCTCGAAGAGACCGATGTCCTCGATCGTCAGGCCGGCCTGGGCCAGGGCCTTCTCGGTGGCCGGGATCGGGCCGTAGCCCATGACCTCGGGCTCGACACCCGCGAAGGAGTACGAGACCAGGCGCATCTTGACCGGGAGGTTGTTCTCCCGGGCGAAGTCCTCGGACGCGATGATCGCGGCGGTGGCACCGTCGTTGAGACCGGCGGCGTTGCCCGCGGTGACCCGGCCGTGCGTACGGAACGGGGTCTTCAGGCCGGCCAGGTTCTCCAGCGTGGTGCCCGGGCGCATCGGCTCGTCGGTGGTGACCAGGCCCCAGCCCGTCTCACCGGCCGCCTCGTTGGTGTTGCGCACCGAGATCGGGACCAGGTCCTGCTGGATCTTGCCGTCGGCGTACGCCTTGGCGGCCTTCTCCTGCGAGCGCACGGCGTACTCGTCGGCGCGGAGCTTGGTGATCGTCGGGTACCGGTCGTGCAGGTTCTCGGCGGTCATGCCCATGAACAGGGCGGACTCGTCGACCAGCTTCTCGGAGACGAAGCGCGGGTTCGGGTCCACGCCCTCGCCCATGGGGTGACGGCCCATGTGCTCGACACCGCCGGCGAGGGCGACGTCGTACGCACCGAAGGCCACGCCGCCCGCGACGGCGGTCACGGCGGTCAGCGCGCCGGCGCACATGCGGTCGATGGAGTAGCCCGGGACGGACTGCGGCAGGCCCGCGAGAATGCCGGCCGTGCGGCCCAGCGTCAGGCCCTGGTCACCGATCTGCGTGGTCGCGGCGATGGCGACCTCGTCGATCTTCTTGGGGTCCAGGTCCGGGTTGCGGCGCAGCAGCTCCCGGATCGCCTTCACGACGAGGTCGTCGGCGCGGGTCTCGTGGTAGATGCCCTTCGGGCCCGCCTTGCCGAACGGGGTGCGGACGCCGTCGACGAAGACGACGTCCCTGACGGTACGAGGCACGTTGGCTCTCCTCCAGGTGCGGGTGTGCACTGCTGCGCGCGGGGGCGTTCGGGGTAAGTCACTGAGCGCCCGCTCACCCGACCATGCTACTTGCGGGTAACCAATGTGCACACCCCCTCCCGGAGGAGCGGCGAAGGTCACACTCGGGCCGCGGCGCCGGGGCCCCGCGCCCCCACCGATCGGACCCGTCCGGCCAACCCGTTCAGGTCACGTGCACCCGGCCCCCGGCCGCGATCGTGGCGCCGCCCCCGGACAGTCCCGATCCTGACCGGGCCGGAGCGTCCCCTCCGGCCCGGTCGACGGAGGATGCGAGCAATGGCCACCACCACGCCCACGGACCACGAGGTCCCGCACATCTCGACGGTCCCCGCCAACGCGGGACAGCACGTCAAGCTGCACGTACGGGAGTACGACGGGACCCCGTCCGGCCCCAATGCGCAGCGCAAGGTCGTCCTGATGCTGCACGGGCGCAGCGTCCCGTCCGCCGTGGCCTTCGACCTCCAGCACGACGGCGGCAAGTACAGCTGGGCGCAGCACCTGGCCAAGGCCGGATTCGACGTGTTCCTCATGGAACTCACGGGCTCCGGCCTGTCGCCGCGTCCGGAGATGGACAAGCCCTGCAACGCCAACCCGCAGCACCAGGGGATCCTCGACCCGAACCCCCTCACGTACACCTGCACCCCGCCCTACCCGCACGAGCTCGGCAACTCGGAGAGCGAGTGGGGAGAGGTCGACGCGGTCGTCGAGTACGTCAAGGCGAAGAAGGGCGTCACCAAGGTGGCCCTCGTCGGCCAGTCCGCCGCCGCCTTCGTGTTCGGGCCCTACGCGATCCAGCACCCGGGGAAGGTCGAGAGCCTGCTCCTCCTCGCGCCGATCTACCCGCCCGCCGGCCGGGCCAGCGAGCCGCCGAAGAGCTTCGGCGCACCGGTCGCGCCCTTCCCGGTGTCCACCCCGGCCTCCCTGTTCGGCTTCCCGATGAACCTGTCGAGCAGAACGGGTCTGGAAAGCGCTTGGGACAAGGAGGTGCGCTCCCCCAAGCAGCGGGCGGCGGGCATGGTCGACGCGGTGTGGAAGGAGCTCATGGCCGTCGACCCCGTCGGCAAGTCCTGGGGCGGCCCGACGGCCGGGGCGCCCGAGGGCGTGCTGCGGTTCCGCAACTCCTACTGGTGGGGCTGGAACCAGGACACCGTCCCGATCGACGGTGTGCTCGGCGACAAGGTGCCGGTGATGATCGTCTACGGCGAGCACGACGCGACGGCGAACTCACCCACCTTCTCGGTCCCGGCCTTCTACGACGCGGTCCCCGGAGTCCGCAAACTGATGTTCCGGGTGTCCTGCGCCGGCCACTCCATGGTCTGGGAGCGCCAGTCCAAGGTCCTGCACCGGCTGTCCGAACAGTGGCTCAAGCACGGCAAGGTCGACGACCTGGAGAAGGGCAGCTTCTACGTGGACGAGGACGGCGCCTACGCGGACACCCTCTAGCCGCACCCGCCCGAGGGGCCCCGCCCGCGATCGGCGAGCAGGAGCCCTTCCGGCGGCCGCAGATGGTCAACCCCGCTCGCACTCGGCATCGGCGCGGTCATGCCCACCACCCCTGCCACCCCTGCCGCGCCGGCGGGCAAACCCGAGGATTCTTCTACGACGGAAGGCCGACGGGGGCAACGCGTCCTGCACGGGCAACCCGGGCGGCGGTCGGTGAACGGCGAGAGCCCCCGGCACCGGGCCGGGGGCTCCTACGGGTGGGATCGGCTGCCGGTCCGCCGGTTCAGGCGGTCGCGGCCAGGGCCGTGACCAGCACCGGGGTCACCAGTTCGATCTGCCAGGGCCGGGCACCGTAGCCCGCCAGGGCCTCCGACACCGCGTCCGCGTGCAGCCGCTGCGGCGGCTCCCAGCACAGCCGACGGACCGTGTCCGGAGTGATCAGGTTCTCCTGCGGCAGGTTCAGCGCCTCCGCCAGCGCCGAGACGGCGGTACGGGCCGCCGAGAGCCGGGCCGCGGCCGCCGGGTCCTTGTCCACCCAGGAGCGCGGCGGCGGGGGACCGGCCGGGGTCGCCCCGGGCTGCGGCAGCTCGTTCTCGGGCAGGGCCTTCGCCCGGTCCACGGCCGCCATCCACTGGTCCAGCTGGCGCCGGCCCATCCGCTGCCCGTAGCCGGGCAGGGCGGACAGGGTGTGCACGTTGGCCGGCAGGGCGAGCGCGGCCTCGACGATCGCGGCGTCGCCCAGCACCTTGCCCGGCGACACGTCACGCCGCTGCGCGATCCGGTCCCGGGACTCCCACAGCTCCCGTACGACCGCCATCTGACGGCGCCGGCGCACCTTGTGCATGCCGGACGTGCGGCGCCACGGGTCCTTGCGCGGCGGGGCGGGCGGGGCGGAGGCGATGGCGTCGAACTCCTGGTGGGCCCATTCGAGCTTGCCCTGGCGGTCCAGTTCCTTCTCCAGTGCGTCCCGCAGGTCCACCAGCAGCTCCACGTCCAGGGCGGCGTAGCGCAGCCACGGCTCGGGGAGCGGGCGGGTGGACCAGTCGACGGCGGAGTGGCCCTTCTCCAGCGCGTAGCCGAGCACGCTCTCGACCATCGCGCCGAGTCCGACCCGGGGGAAGCCGGCGAGGCGGCCGGCCAGCTCGGTGTCGAACAGGGAGGTGGGCACCATGCCTATTTCCCGCAGGCACGGCAGGTCCTGGGTGGCGGCGTGCAGGATCCATTCGGTGCCGGACAGGGCCTCGCCCAGTGCGGAGAGGTCGGGGCAGCCCACCGGGTCGATCAGTGCGGACCCCGCACCCTCACGGCGCAGCTGCACCAGATAGGCGCGCTGGCCGTAGCGGTATCCGGAGGCCCGTTCGGCGTCGACGGCGACGGGCCCGGTGCCCGCGGCGAAGGCCGCGACCACTTCGGCGAGGGCGTCCGCGTCGGCGACCACCTGAGGAATCCCCTCGCGGGGCTCCAACAAGGGAGTCGGCAGCCCACCGGGCGGAACAACGACGTCGTCCGAGGGGCCGCCCCCGGTGGTGGTGCGCAGGTCTGCTGCGGGATCTTGGGCGTCGGTCACCGGTCAAGGGTATCCGTGTATACGACGCGCCCGTCGCCGGAACGTTCCGTCGACGGGCGCGAGCGGTATGCGGGGAGTTTTCCCGGGGTATTCCGGGGGTCTCCCGGCCGGTTCCCCGGCAGCGGCTTCCGAGGCGGATATCCGGGGGCCGCGGCCCCCGGTCAGTGGATGATCCCGGTGCGCAGCGCCACGGCGACCATGCCGGCGCGGTCACCGGTGCCCAGCTTGCGGGCGATCCGGGCGAGGTGGGACTTGACGGTCAGGGCGGACAGGCCCATCGAGACGCCGATGGCCTTGTTGGACTGGCCCTCCGCGACGAGGCGCAGGACCTCGACCTCGCGGCCGGAGAGCTCTCGGTAGCCGCCCGGGTGGCTCGGGGCACCCGGGGGGCGGCGGTGCATGCGGGCGGCGGCGGCGCCGATGGGGGCGGCGCCGGGCCGGGTGGGGAGCCCGATGTTGGTCCGCGTACCGGTGACGACGTAGCCCTTGACACCGCCCGCGAGGGCGTTGCGCACGGCGCCGATGTCGTCGGCGGCGGACAGGGCCAGGCCGTTGGGCCAGCCGGCGGCCCGGGTCTCGGAGAGCAGGGTGAGACCGGAGCCGTCGGGCAGGTGGACGTCGGCCACGCAGATGTCGCGCGGGCTGCCGACGCGGGGGCGGGCCTCCGCGATGGACGACGCCTCGATCACGTCACGTACTCCGAGGGCCCACAGATGGCGGGTCACGGTGGAACGGACGCGCGGGTCGGCCACGACGACCATGGCCGTCGGCTTGTTCGGGCGGTAGGCGACCAGGCTTGCGGGCTGCTCGAGAAGAACGGACACCTAGGCCTCCTGGGGGAGTGGCGGGACGGCCGGCTCGGGGAAGGAAGCCGGTGCGAACCGTGCGGATGGTCACCCACTCCTTCGGCACGTCACCCGCCCGGCTTTAGGGAATGATCACGATTTGGTGAGTAACAATTCGGGCAATTCGGACGCGCGATCGATCATCGGTTGATCAGAAGCCTGCAAGGGACGCCGTCTTTCGACAGTCCGCCCACTTCTTCGATCAGTCGTTCTGTGCCGCACCGATTCCGGGGGGCGTCCGGCCCTGCGGCTACGGGTGGTGCGGACCGCGACGCTGTGGCAGGGAGACCACGCCCGTCGCCGTGTCCGTCGGACCCACCGGCGGCAGCCCGGCGATCTGGCACAGCAGTTCGCACCACGCCGACAGGTGCGCCGAGGTGTCCGGCACCCCGCCCACGCCCTCGCGCGGTGTCCACGAGGCCCTGATCTCGATCTGCGTGGCCGGCCGCCGCTCCGCGAGCCCGCCGAAGTAGTGCGAGCCCGCCATGGTCACCGTGCCGCTCGCCTCCCCGTACGCCAGCCCGCGCGCCTCCAGCGCCCCCGTCAGCCAGGACCAGCAGACCTCGGGCAGCAGCGGGTCCGCGGCCATCTCCGGCTCCAGCTCCGCGCGCACCAGCGTCACCAGGCGGAAGGTGCCCTGCCAGGCGTCGTGCCCGGCCGGATCGTGGAGCAGGATGAGCCGGCCGTCGGCCAGGTCGTCCTCGCCGTCCACCACCGCGGCCTCCAGTGCGTAGGCGTGCGGCGCCAGTCTCTGGGGTGGTTTCGTGGGGTCGATCTCGATCCCCGGACGCAGCCGGGCCTTCTTCAAACCGTCGACCGCCCGCCGGAACGGGAGCGGGACGGAGCTCTCCTTCGCGCTGTCCGTACCCTCGGCGCCATCTGAAAATCGTCCCTGAGCCGCAGCCATGCGGGGAAGACTAGGCGGAACGAGCGCCCGCGCGCCGCAGGGACACCCTCGCCGGGTCGGACACTTCTTCGTACGTGCGAAGATTTGGGTCGTGAGCGCCAACACCCGCCCCACGGGCCAGCCGAGTCAGACGTACGATTCCGCCTTCCTGAAGGCGTGCCGGCGGGAGCCGGTGCCGCACACCCCGGTGTGGTTCATGCGGCAGGCAGGGCGCTCGCTCCCGGAGTACCGCAAGCTGCGCGAGGGCACGCAGATGCTGGAGTCCTGCATGCGGCCCGACCTGGTCACCGAGATCACGCTGCAGCCGGTGCGCCGCCACAAGGTGGACGCGGCGATCTTCTTCTCCGACATCGTGGTCCCGCTCAAGGCCATCGGCGTCGACCTGGACATCAAGCCGGGCATCGGCCCGGTCGTCGCCCAGCCGATCCGCCGCCGCGAGGACCTCGCACAGCTGCGCGACCTCACCCCGGAGGACGTCTCGTACGTCACCGAGGCGATCGGCATGCTCACGGGTGAACTGGGCTCCACGCCGTTGATCGGATTCGCGGGCGCGCCTTTCACCCTCGCGAGCTACCTGGTCGAGGGCGGTCCCTCGAAGAACCACGAGCACACCAAGGCCCTCATGTACGGGGACCCCCAGCTGTGGGCCGACCTCCTGGACCGCCTCGCGGAGATCACCTCCGCCTTCCTGAAGGTCCAGATCGAGGCCGGTGCCTCCGCCGTCCAGCTCTTCGACTCCTGGGTGGGCGCCCTCGCCCCGGCGGACTACCGCCGCTCGGTGATGCCCGCGTCCGCGAAGGTCCTGGAGTCCGTCGCCTCCTACGGAGTCCCGCGGATCCACTTCGGCGTGGGCACCGGCGAGCTCCTCGGCCTGATGGGCGAGGCCGGCGCGGACGTCATGGGCGTCGACTACCGGGTCTCGCTGGACGAGGCCGTGCGTCGGGTCGGCCCCGGCAAGGCGCTCCAGGGCAACCTGGACCCGGCCGTGCTCTTCTCCACCCCGGAGGCGGTCGAGGCCAAGACGGACGAGGTCCTCGCGGCCGCCGCCGGCCTGGAGGGCCACGTCTTCAACCTGGGCCACGGCGTCCTGCCGACGACCGACCCGGACGCGCTGACCCGCCTGGTGGACTACGTCCACACCAAGACGGCCCGCTGAGCGGAACCGCACCCGAGCAAGATCGAAACGTCGGTACCGTGCCCTGCATGACATGGCACGGACCGACGTTTCGCATATCCGACGGAGAACACATCGACGGGGCCTGGTGCCTCGTGTGGCGCAGGCACGACCTGGTGGACGAGTACGTCGTCGCGCACCTCTTCGTCTACGCGGACGGCAAGATCACCTACGGCGGCCACGACTCGACCGACCTGGCGGGGCTGGAGCGGCTGCTGGTCACGGGAAAGATCACCCTGGACCCGCCGGAGGCGCGCGAGCGGCGCGAGCGGCGTGAGCGGAGCGAGCGCCGCGACGGGCCGCCGAAGCGGTCCAGGTGGGAATCCCGGTACCCCGAGCCGCGGACCGACGAGGGGTTCGTCCTGGAGGTCGCCGACGAGATCTCCCGGCTGGCCGGGCGGCCGACCACGGCCGACCGGTGCCTGGACGCCGTCCGGGCCTACACGACGGAGCCGACCGCGGAGCGGCGCCTGCTGCTCCGGGACGCGTACCTGGCGGTCCCCGCCCACAGGCGGGTCTACCTCCTCGGCGACATGGACCGTCAGGACCGGCCGCTGCGGATGCTGTTGACCGACCTGGGCGAGGCGGTGGAAGGGGACGGTCCGGTGGCGACCGAGGACATGCACCGGGGCGCCCTCGCGTACCTCACCGAGCTCACCGAGTACGTCGAACGCGCGCAGGACGGCCGGGCCGTCCCGTACGCGGACGACCCGGAAGGCGCTCCCGTGCCCCCGGTCGTCCTCGACGAGGCCGTGTACCCCCGGGGCTGGCCGGCGGAGCCCGGCCGCTTCGTGCTGCGCAACGACTACGACGCCCCCTTCACGTACGCGGGCCGGAGCTACCCCACCGTGTTCCACGCCTACTGGGCCCTGTCGGCCGCAGGCCCCGCCGACCACGACCGGATCCTCGGGGCCGCCACCGCCCGCGAGGCCCGGGAACTGGGTGGCGGGGCCGCTCGCCGGGCCGGCTGGCCCGGCGAGCGGCTCGCCGTCATGGCCGCCCTGCTGCGGGCGAAGTTCGATCAGCACCCCCGTCTCGCCGAGGTCCTGCTCGCCACGGGCGAGGCCGCGATCGTCTACACCGGCATCTCCGAGGCGCCGTTCTGGCGCGACGAGGGCCCCCGCGGCGGTCGGAACTGGACGGGCCGCCTCCTGGAGCTGGTCCGCTCGGAACTGCGCCGCGCGCAGAGCGGTCAGACCCCCGCCGAGCGCACCGCCGCGACCGCCTTGCGGGCCGCGACCAGGATCGGGTCCCAGACCGGGGAGAACGGCGGGGCGTAGCCCAGGTCCAGGGACACCATCCGGTCCACCGTCATCCCCGCCGTGAGGGCGACCGCCGCGATGTCCACCCGCTTCGCCGCGCCCGCGCCGCCGACGATCTGGACCCCGAGGAGGCGGCCCGTACGGCGCTCCGCCAGCATCTTCACCGTCATCTCCGCCGCGCCCGGGTAGTAGCCCGCCGTGTTGGTGGAGGTGATGGTGGCCGTCACGAACCGCAGACCGGCCTCCAGCGCGTCGCGCTCGCGCAGCCCCGTACGGGCGATCTCCAGGTCGCAGACCTTGCTGACGGCCGTCCCCACCACCCCGGGGAAGGTCGCGTAGCCACCGCCCACGCCCGAGCCGATGACCTGGCCGTGCTTGTTGGCGTGCGTGCCCAGCGGGATGTGCCGGGTGCGGCCCGCGACCAGGTCCAGGACCTCCACGCAGTCGCCGCCCGACCAGATGTTCTCGTGGCCCCGGACCCGCATCGAGAGGTCCGTGAGGATGCCGCCCGACGGGCCGAGCGGGAGGCCGGCCGCGCGGGCGAGCGCGGTGCGGGGCTCCACGCCGATGCCGAGCACGACCACGTCCGCCCCGTACTCCTCGCCCGCCGAGGTGGCCACCGCCCGGACCCGTCCCTCCTCGTCGGTGAGGATCTTGGTCACCTCGGCACGGGAGACCGTACGGATCCCCATCCGGTTCATCGCGCCGTGCACCAGGCCGCCCATGTCCGGATCCAGCGTGGCCATCGGCTGCTCGCCCCGGTGCAGGACGGTGACCTCGTACCCCCGCGCCACCAGGGCCTCCGCCATCTCCACGCCGATGTAGCCCGCGCCCACCACGACCGCCCTGCGGCCCCCGGTGCGCCGCAGGGTGTCCATCAGTCGCTGGCCGTCGTCCAGGCTCTGGATCCCGTGGACGCCGTGCGCGCCGATGCCGGGGAGCCGGGGGCGCACAGGGCGGGCGCCCGTCGCCAGGACCAACTTGTCGTAGCCCGTCCAGGATTCGGATCCGGTGTCCAGATCGCGGGCGCGGACCCGGGAGCCGGCGAGGTCGAGCTCCACGACCTCCGTGCGGATGCGCAGATCGATGTCCCGGGCCCGGTGCTCCTCCGGCGTACGGGCGATCAGGTCGTCGCGCTCGGCGACCTGACCGCCGACCCAGTACGGGATCCCGCACGCCGAATAGGAGGTGAAGTGCCCGCGCTCGAACGCGACGATCTCCAGTTCCGCCGCGCTCCTGAGCCTGCGGGCCTGTGACGCGGCGGACATCCCCGCCGCGTCACCGCCCACCACCACCAGTCGTTCCGTCGCCATCGTCCGTACCGCCCCTTCACCACCGTCGGATGGTGAACACGCTACGGCCGAACGCGCGTTCAGTCCTGTACGTCGGCCTCGGCGTCCGGAGCCGTCCGGGCCGCCGGTACCGTCGCCCGCCACGGCGCCGGGGCCGTCTTCGCCGGCGCCGGACGCCACCGCCGGTACAGCCGGACCAGCAGCAGCACCACCACGGCCGTCAGTGCGAACGGGAGCACCGCGCCCACCGCCACCGTCAGGTAGCGCACGACCTTGGTGAAGACGTCCCAGCCCCCGCCCAGGGCCCCCAGGAAGGTGGGCTCCTTCTTCTTCTCCTTCTTCTCGGCCTCCGGCTTCGCGGCCGGCTCCGAGACCTCCAGCGTGATCGTGCCCAGCGAGGTCTGGTCCTTCAGCGCCGTCTGCTGCGCCAGCAGCGACTCCAGGTCGGACTGGCGGCGCGACAGCTCGCTCTCCAGCATCACCACCTCGCTCAGCGCCGAGGCCTTGCCCATCATTTCCCGCACCCGCGCCACGCTGGCCTGCTGCGAGGCCACGCGGCTGCCGATGTCGGCGACCTTCTCCGTGACGTCCTGCGCGTCGACCTTGCGGTGCAGGAGCTTCCCGCTGCCCTCCATGGCGCCGAGCACGGCGTCGTAGCGCTCGCCCGGCACCCGCAGCGTCAGCGTCGAGGTCATCCGGCCGTCCTCGCCGCGCTTGGTGGACTCGTTGCCGACGTAGCCGCCCGCTTCGTCGGCTGCCGTGCGGGCCGCGGCGAGCGTCTTTTGGACGTCCGCCGTCTCGATGCCGAGCGTCGCGGTCCGGATCACGTTCGGCCGGACCACGGCCGGCGGCCCGGCGTTCTTGTTCGCGGAGGAGCCCGCGGCGCCCGCGGACCCGGCCGGCGCCGGCGCCGGGGCCGCCGCGGCGCCCTCCGGGGCCTTGCCGTCGGCGGCGGGCGCCACCGCCGCCTTGTCGTTCGCGGAACCCTGGCCGCTCGCGCCGCAGCCGGTGAGCGCGAGCGCCCCGGCCAGTGCGAGGGCGGCCAGGGCCGCCGCGGAACGGTGTCTGTCGAAGCTGCGCATCGCTGTAAACCCCCGAGGATCGGCTGGTGTTGCCGGTTCGACGTCCAGAGTCCCGTCGCGGGTTTCGCATCCACGGTCCCGGGGTGATCCCGATGAGGTCACGGTCCGGCCTCGGAGATCGGTCTGAGACGATGTGTCCATGCACGAAGCGGACATGCGTACGGATCGGCCGGGCTCCTCGCCCCGGTCCACCGGCTCCCAGCGCCACGCCGTCGTCATCGGCGGCGGCATCGCGGGCCTCGCGGCGGCCCACCGGCTGCTCGCCGAAGGCGTCCGCGTCACCCTGCTGGAGGCCGGACCCCGGCTCGGCGGCAAGCTCCACGCCGGTGAAGTCGCCGGGGCCAGCGTCGACCTCGGCGCCGAATCCATGCTCGCCCGCCGCCCCGAAGCCGTGGCCCTGGCCGAGGCCGTGGGCCTCGGCGACGCCGTGCAGGCGCCCGCCACCGCCACCGCCCACCTGTGGACCCGCGGCGCGCTGCGGCCGATGCCGCGCGGCCACGTCATGGGCGTCCCCGGCGACCTGGGACCGCTCGCCGCCTCCGGGGTGCTCTCCGCCGAGGGACTGGCCCGCATCGAGGCCGAGCGGACGCTCCCGCCCACCGAGATCGGCGACGACGTCGCCGTCGGCGCGTACGTCGCGGCCCGCCTCGGCCGCGAGGTCGTCGACCGGCTGGTGGAACCGCTGCTCGGCGGGGTCTACGCGGGCGACGCCTACCGCATCTCCATGCGCGCCGCCGTCCCCCAGCTCTTCGAGGTCGCCCGCACGCACGCCCTCCTGGGCGACGGCGTACGGGAACTCCAGCGCCGGGCGGAGGCCGCGCCCCAGCAGGCCGGTCCGGTCTTCGCCGGCATCGCCGGCGGCATCGGACGGCTCCCGATCGCCGTGGCCGAGGCCTGCCGCGCCGCGGGGGCCCGGCTCGTCACCGACGCCCCCGTCCGCGAGGTCGCCCGTACGGCCGGGGGCTGGCGGGTGGTGGCCGGTACCGAGGTCATCGAGGCCGACGCCGTGATCCTCGCCACCCCGGCCGGCGCCGCCGCACGGCTGCTTGACGGGCTCGCCCCGGCCGCCGCGACCGAGCTGCGCGGGGTCGAGTACGCCTCGATGGCCCTGATCACGATGGCCTTCCGCCGCTCCGACCTGCCGGCGGCCGTCTCCGACGGCGGCGCCAGCGGATTCCTCGTACCCCCGGTCGACGGCCGGACCATCAAGGCCTCCACCTTCTCCAGCAACAAGTGGGCCTGGGCCGGGACGGATCCCGACCTCTTCCTGTTGCGCACCTCGGTCGGCCGCTACGCCGACGAGAGCGACCTGCAGCGCGAGGACGGCGAGCTCGTCGACGTCTCCCTGGCCGACCTCGGCGAGGCCGTGGGCCTCGCGGCCCGGCCGGTCGCCTCCACCGTCACCCGGTGGGACGGCGGACTGCCCCAGTACCCGGTCGGCCACCTCGACCGGGTCGCCCGGATCCGCACCGCCGTCGCGGCCCTGCCGGGCCTCGCCGTGTGCGGCGCGGTCTACGACGGAGTCGGCATTCCGGCCTGTATCGCGAGCGCCGGCAAGGCCGCGGACGCGGTGATCGCCGCGCTCGGTGCGCGTACGGCACCCCTGGCACCGACCACTGATCAGCGCACGGGACAATAGGCACATGACTGCACCAGAGAAGATTCCCAACGCGGGGAAGAAGGCGAAGGACCTCAACGAGGTCATCCGCTACACCCTGTGGTCCGTCTTCAAGCTGAAGGACGTTCTTCCGGAGGACCGCACCGGCTACGCCGACGAGGTCCAGGAGCTCTTCGACCAGCTGGGCGCCAAGGACATCACCGTCCGCGGCACCTACGACGTCTCCGGCCTGCGCGCCGACGCCGACGTCATGATCTGGTGGCACGCCGAGACGGCGGACGAGCTGCAGACCGCCTACAACCTGTTCCGTCGCACCAAGCTGGGCCGCGCCCTGGAGCCGGTGTGGTCGAACATGGCCCTGCACCGCCCGGCCGAGTTCAACAAGTCGCACATCCCGGCCTTCCTGGCCGACGAGGTCGCGCGCGAGTACGTCAGCGTGTACCCCTTCGTGCGCAGTTACGACTGGTACCTGCTGCCGGACGAAGACCGCCGCCGCATGCTCGCCGACCACGGCAAGATGGCCCGCGGCTACCCGGACGTGCGCGCCAACACCGTCGCCTCCTTCTCGCTGGGCGACTACGAGTGGATGCTGGCCTTCGAGGCGGACGAGCTGTACCGCATCGTGGACCTGATGCGTCACCTGCGTGCCTCCGAGGCCCGCATGCACGTCCGTGAAGAGGTGCCCTTCTACACCGGGCGCCGCAAGTCCGTCGCCGATCTGGTGGCCGGGCTCGCCTGATACCTCCCCTGGGGGGAAGGACCGGAGGACGACCACACCGTCAGGTGAGTTCCTCCGGTGGATCGGGAGGCTGGTCCGAAAGACGGCCCCTGCCCCCGAAACGACGCAGCCGGAGATCCCGCCCGGAAGTTCAGACGACTGGCGGCAGCAGTGCCCTGTGGGCGCTCGCTGCCCGGTCGTCCAGCGACACCGGTGCGGGCTCCGGATGCGGCGCACATGTGACCCGCCACCCCGGGGTGGCGCCCGTCAGCAGATACCGCTCCACGTGACGGTCCACACAGCCGTTGCGTCCGCCGACCGCTCCGTGGGAGCCGGCCCCCCTCTCCGTCACCAGGGAAGCCCCGGCGCCGAGCCGCCGCTGGAGTTCCAGCGCGCCCGCGTACGGGGCCGCCCCGTCCCGCTCCGCCGCGACCACCAGGGTCCGGGGCAGCTGCTCCGGCTGGGCCCCGACCGCCACCGGCCGCTGCCGCTCGCGCACCGGCCAGGAGGCGCACGGAAGGTTCAGGAAGGCATCGGTCCAGGTCTCGAACGGGCCCTGCGCGCCAGCTCGGTGTTGTCGCGGTCCCAGCTCTCCCGGTCCGCGGGCCAAGGGGCGTCGTTGCACAGCACCGCCGTGGAGACCGCCGTCGCGATCCGGCGCGGCCCTTCGACCGTGGCCCGGGCCGCCGCGCGGCGGGCGGCGAGGGCGGCGCCGGCCGCGCGGCGTGGGCCGGGACGCACAGGAGGAGGGAGAACGCCGCCAGGGCGGCCGCTCAGCCTGCGAGTCCCGTCCGCATGGCGGCCCCTCCCTTTCATCCGATGAACCGATGAGAGGCGCGGGTGGTCGCCTTGTAAAGGATCACCGGCCGGTGTCGCCGCCGATGGCCCCGTTGCCGCGGATTGCGTCCCCGGTCGCAGTGCGCCCGCCGGTCAGGAGCTGCTGCCGCAGCTGGAGCTGGACGAACTGCCGCAGCTCGACGAACTGCCGCAACTGGAGCTGCTGCTGGAACAGCTGGAACTGCTGCTCGCACAGCCGGAACCACCACTGGAGCAGCTGGAGCCGCTGCCCGAGGAGCCACAACTGCTGCCCGAGGAGCCGCAGCCCGAACCGCCGCCACAGCTCGAACCACCGCCACCGCCCCCGTCGCTCCCGGCGCACCAGACGATCGGCAGCACCTCGGCCCCCGACCCGTGCGAGGAGCCGCCCGTGCCGTGGAAGCGCGTGCGCGACTGGGCCGCGGCCAGCCGGGTACCGCGTACGGCGGGCACCAACTGCCGGCGCAGGTGCGGGTCCCGCAGACCGCGCAGCCCGAACAGTGCGGTCTGCACGTGCGGGGTCCGGTCGTTCAGGTGGGCGGAGCGGATCGCGCGCAGCGCCCGCGCCCCGGCCCCGGTGACCCGGCTCTTGGCCCGGGACGCGCAGACCAGGCCCACGACGATGCCGCCCACCAGGACGACCACCACCTTCGCGATGAACGGAACCCCGGAGCCGGAATCGAGGGCGAGCGAGACGACGGTCAGCACCAGCGACACCGGGAACAGCAGCAGCGCGCACACGACGGCCTGGATCAGCCCCCAGCGACGCAGGCGGCGCAGCCCGGATCCGGGCGGGGTGATCAGCCCGCGGTCGGCCAGCCCGTCCCCGATCTCCTGGACGGCCGGGTCGCACATGGCGGCGTAGCGCACCTGGTAGAGCCATCCCGAGGGCGCCCCCTGGTGGGCCTGGAGGACGGCCCGCTCGGCGGTGTCGGTGGCCCGCGCCCCGGGACGTACCTGGACGATGCCCGGACCGCCGGCCACCAGCCGGCCGTCGCCGAGCATCGAGACGAGTGCGGCGTCCACGACGGTGCCGGGGCCGCCCACCACGAAGGCGGCCTCGGACAGGTCGTGCAGGGCGGGCGACGGTCCCGCGGACGAGGACCGGGACCTGCGGAGCCCGGCCAGCAGGAGGACGGAGGAGAGGATGACGGCGATCCAGATCGCCACGGCGAGGAAGTTCATGCCGCTCTCCCCGCCAGCGTCCGGGCCCAGCGCACGATCCGGCGGGGCGGCCTGGCCCCGGCCCGGTCCCGCCACCAGGTGGTGAGCCGGCGCCGGGCGGCCGGATCGGCCGGCAGGTCCCGGATCAGCAGGTCCTCGGCGAAGTCCAACGCGTCCCGACGGTACCCGGAGGTCATCGGGCGGCTCTTGGCGTAGGAGAGGAAGGCGGCGCGGTACGGGTCCGGGCCGCCCAGGATCACGGGCAGCTCGGGAGCCAGCTTCGCCACCACGTCGGCCCGTTTGGCGGCCAGCGCCCGGGCCTGCACCCGGATGCGCCGGCGGTCGAAGCCCTCGGGTACGGGGGTCCCGGCCACCAGCGCCGACAGCAGCGCGGCCTGACCGAGCGCCACTCGGGTGCGGACCGACTCCGCGACCGGGCCCGGGTGGGTGCCCTGTTCGGTGCCGGGTTCGGTGCCCGGTTCGGTGCCCGGTTCGGTGCCGGGGGCGGTGCCCGCCGGGCCGGACCCGGCGGTGGCCGCCTCCACGGGCGCGGCCGGTCCGGCCGTCACCACGGCCCGGATCGCGGCCAGCTCGCCCGCCAGCTCGGCCTCCGGCGGGAAGTCGTCGTCCCGCTCCAGCAGGACGCCCGCCGGTTCCACCCGGGAGCGCAGCTCGGCCAGCAGGTCGAGCACCACCGGCGGGACCGGATGCGCATGGGTGTCGTGCCAGACGCCGCCCCGCTCGATGCCGCCCGCCACGTGTACGTACGCCAGCGCCTCCAGCGGGATCGCGTCCAGCACGGCGGCCGGGTCCTCGCCCCGGTTGACCCGGTTGGTGTGCAGGTTGGCCACGTCGATGAGGAGCCGGACCCCGGTCCGCTCGACCAGCTCGGTGAGGAACTGCCCTTCCGTCAGCTCCTCGCCCGGCCACGAGAACAGCGCGGCGATGTTCTCCAGCGCCAGCGGGACCGGCAGGGCGTCCTGCGCGATCCGCACGTTCTCGCACAGCACGTCCAGCGCGTCGCGGGTGCGGGGCACCGGCAGCAGGTGCCCCGCCTCCAGCACCGGCGAGGAGGTCCGTACGAAGGCGATGTGCTCGGTGACGAGCGGCGCCCCCAGCGCCACCGCCCGCTCACCGAGGGCCGCCAGCTTCGCCGGATCGGGGCGGTCCGCGCCGCCGAGGCCGAGCGAGACCCCGTGCGGCACGACGCGCGTGCCCCGCTCGCGCAGCCGCAGCAGGGATTCGGGCAGGTGGCCGGGGCATACGTTCTCGGCCACCACCTCGACCCAGTCCAGGCCGGAAAGCCGCTCGACGGCGTCCGCGATCTCCGGCCGCCAGCCGATGCCCACCCCCAGGTGTGCCATGGGTTTCATGTCCCCTCGCCCCCTCTCGTCGCACCGTGTGCGGATGTCATGGCCCCGACGGAGTCGCGCCAATCGCAGGAGGGGACGTTCAGAGGAACATTTGAGGTTCCCGCCGGCCCGGAAGCGCGTCAGAGCCGGACCGTCAGAGCCGGACGGTCAACACCGGACGGTCAACACCGGACGGTCAGAGCCGGGCCCGCAGCGCCGGGTGGTCGGCGACCACCGTCGCGCTGCCCGGCGCGATCTCGGTGAACCCGGCGTCCCGGACCACCGGCAGCCCGCTGCCGCTCAGCTCGGCCCACCGCTCGCGCGGGGCCGTCCGTACCGCCAGCCGGAAACCGGAATCCTGCCAGGCGGTCCGCTCCGCCCTCGTCAGCTCCCACCACGCCAGCTGCGCCGCGTGCCCGGCCTGGGCCATGGCCTTGCCGGCCGACATGTCGAGGCCGGGGTTGAGCCACAGCACCGGCAGCCCCGGCTCCACGGTCGCGGCGACCGGCTCCGGATCGTCCAGATCCGTGCCCGACACCTGGAGCTTGGCCAGTACCTTGGGCCAGCCGTCGAGGGGCACCGGCGGGAAGACCCGTACCTGCGCGCCGTCCCCGTGCACCGTGACGCCCGGCAGGGTCTCCGCCTTGCGCCACTCCGCCCCGCGCGCCCGCCGGACCACCTTGCGGATCCGGGCGTCCTGCCAGTCGCGGACGGCCTCGGCCCACTCGCCCTCGCCGTGCGCCCGCTCGTCGGTGAGCAGGACCAGCACGGCACGGGCCGCCGTCTCCAGGGCGTCCGTCCGGGCGGGCGGCTCCGCCTTCTCGATCCGCACCACCAGCGGCAGCACGAACTGCGGTGCCTCGTCGCGCAGTACGTGCTCCTGCCGGAAGGGGCTGTCCGCCCCGACCGCGGGGACGTCGGAGATGTCGTGGGTGTGCTGGCTGCTCATCCTGCCAAGGATGCCAGCCTCCGCCTTCAGGATGATGCCCCGGGTGGTCGACCCGGGTGAGGATCGATGCCATGAAGAGTGATCTTTTCGCGTCCGAGAACCTGGCCCGGGCCGCCGTCGTCCCCGGCATGACCCTGCAGAACGCCAAGTCCGTGAAGTACGACGTCAACGGCGAAATGCTGGCCCGCCAGGGCTCGATGATCGCCTTCCGCGGCAACCTCCAGTTCGAGCGCAAGGGACAGGGCATAGGCGGCATGCTCAAGCGCGCCGTGACGGGCGAGGGCCTCGCGCTCATGTCCGTACGCGGTCAGGGCGAGGCCTGGTTCGCCCACCGGGCCGACAACTGCTTCATCATCGAATTCGAGCCGGGTGACGCCCTCACCATCAACGGCCGCAACGTGCTCTGCTTCGACCCGACCCTGTCCTACGAGATCAAGATGGTGAAGGGCGCCGGCATGACCGGCGGTGGCCTCTTCAACAGCCTCTTCACCGGCACCGGCAAGCTCGCCGTCGTCTGCGACGGCCACCCGATCATCATCCCGGTCACCGCCCAGGCCCCGGTCTACGTGGACACGGACGCGGTGGTCGGCTGGAGCGCCCAGCTGGAGACCGGACTGCACCGCTCCCAGTCGGTCGGCTCGATGATCCGCGGCGGCTCCGGCGAGGCCGTCCAGCTGAAGCTGAGCGGCGAGGGCTTCGTCATCGTCCGCCCCAGCGAGGTCACCGAGACGGCGGCCGCGCACTGAACCTGACCGATGTGGGCCGCCGCTACGGACGGCGCCGCCCCTGGGTGCTGCGCGGGATCACGCTGGAACTCCCGCGCGGCGCCCTCGTCCGCGTCGAAGGCGGCAACGGCGGCGGCAAGTCCACCCTGCTGCGGCTCGTCGCCGGGATCGAGGCCCCGACCGAGGGGCGCGTCACCGGTCGCCCGCCCCGCACCGGCTACGTGCCCGAACGCTTCCCGGCGGCGCTGCCGCTCACGGCCGCCGACTACCTGACCCGGCTGGGCCGGGTGCACGGGCTGCCGCGCGCCGAGGCGGCCCGCCGGGCGGCCGACCGGCTGGAGCGGTTCGGCGCCGCCGCGTACGCCCGCACCCCGATGGCCGAACTGTCCAAGGGCAGCAGCCAGAAGGTCGCCGTCGCGCAGGCCCTGCTCGCCGAACCGGGGCTGCTCGTCCTCGACGAGGCGTGGACCGGCCTGGACGGCTCCGCCCGGACGGAGCTGGACCGGGCCGTCGCCGAACGCACCGCCGCCGGAGGCACGGTGGTGTTCGTCGACCACGACCCGCGGCGGCTCGCGGGCGCGGCCGACGCCCACTACCGGGTCGAGGGCGGGGCACTCGTACCGGTGTCCGCGCCGGCCGGGCCCCGCGTACGGATCCACGCGGTCGGCCCGCCCGGCCGAGCGCTGCCCCCGGACCTCGCCGCCTCGCCGGCAGCCGGCGGGGGAGTGCAGCTCACCGTGGAAGCCGCACGCTCCGACGCGGTCCTGCGCGACCTGCTCACCGCCCGGCCGCCCTGGCACATCCGCGCCGTGGAGGAACTCCCGTGACCGCCCTGCTCCGTTACCAGAGCGCCCTGCTGCTGCGCTCCCAGCGCTGGCTGGCGCCCCTCCTCGCCTACGCCGCCTTCGTGGCCGTCGGCATCCGGCCGGGCGACCCGGTACTGGACTCCCTCGGCTTCGCCGCCGCCGGCCTGGTCCCGGCCACCGCCTGGCTCGTCCGGATCTGCGTGACCGTCGAACCGGACGCGGCCCGCGACTGCACGGCCGCCGCGGCCGGTCCCGTACGGGTCCACGCGGCGGCCCTGCTCACCGCGTCGGCCGGTGCGCTGCTCGCCGGAGCCGCGGCGGCCGCCGTCGCCCTGCTGACCGGCGACCGGGCCGGCGCCGACCCCGGCGCGGCCGCCCTCGCCGGAGCCCTCGCGGTGGCGGCCTGCGCACTGACCGGCACGGCCGTGGGCGCCCTGTGCAGCAGGCCGTTGCTCCGGCGCCGGGGCCACGCGGTCCTGGCCGGGACCCTCGGCTCCCTGCTCGCCCTGGTCCTCGCGGTCTCCCCGGCCCGCGGCGCGGTGTCCGCCCTGGTCACGGCGGGCCGCTCGGGGCCGGCGCCGCTGCCGCTCACGGCCCTGGCCGGCGCCCTGCTCCTGGCCGCCGGAGCGGGCACGACGGCCAGCTTGGCCGCGGCACGACGCCGCTAGTCGCTTCGCCCGTACGGGCCCGGGTGCCTTCCCACCCGCCGGAAGGCACCCCGTTCAGTCCCGGTCGGAGCGGGAGGGTCCCGTCGGCCCATCACGGTGACGGTCGTCGGGGCTGCGCTGTAGTTGGCCGCGGCGTCGCTGTTCCTGAGCGGCACGCAGCGTCTGGACGCGGTGCTCTTCCGCTTTCCGGAGTGCAGACGCGTCGCCCTTCTCGTAGAGGGTGGTGAGTGTCGCGAGCTCCTTGGCGATGTCGTCCAGCTTGTCCTCCACCCTGCGCAGGGGACTGCGGGCGATCAGCGTCTCGGCGTACGTGCCGAAGTCGACCACGTGCTCGCTGTCTTCCACCGGGCCGTACGGCCCTTCGCACCGGACGGTGAAGGTGTAGGCCGTCGGAAGGTCGGTGTTCTGGAAGCGCTCCTGCTCGTCGAGAAGGAATTCAAGTCGTCGTCGTGGCGGAAGCAGGGGAAACGTCCGGGAGAACGCCCGAGCGAGCAGCTCCGTCAGGTCCTCGCCCCATCCGGATTCCAGCGGGGGATCGACCTCGATCCGTACGTTGCGGGCGATCGTGGAGCCGATGTTCTCGACGACGATCACGAGGGTGCCCGACGCGTCCGGCTGGATGTCGACGACGACGTAGGGCTCGTTCTGTTCACGACGGACCGCCTCGGCATGCTCCAGCTGCTGCCGTGCGACCCGAACCTGCTCGTGAGCCGCCACCACCTGGCTGCTCGCGTGCCTGGCCTGCCTCATGCTGATGCCGGCTGCTGCCACGGCCACCGCCCCGGAACAGGCGGCGATCCAATCTCCTACGTCCATGGCGGGAACCTAGCGCGAGGTCCTGCACCTGAGCCGCGGGGGTCGACCCAGGACCCGCTGGAACCTCGTCATGGAGGGGACGCGGCCACGGCCAGCCGCTCCCCTCTTCCTGCCGTGTGGACGGAGGTACCGCGCTCACCGGGCTCCTCCCCGGCGGCGCGACCTTCGGGGCGGCCGTCGGATTTCTGCACGGGATCACCGACCAGCCCTTTTCACCGCACGTTCGCGGGGGAGGAGGCGCCGGGGGCGAGGAGGGTGGGGTCGCCCGTGCCGTCCGCGCGGGTGGACCAGATGTCGCTCGTGCGGCCGTCCCGGCCCGGCAGGGCGTAGGCCACGGTCGTGTCGTCCAGCCAGGCGGCCTGGTCGTCGACGCCGTGCCGTTCGGCCAGCGGGTGTTCGCGCATCGTCGTCAGGTCGAGGACGTACAGCCGCCAGGGGGCCCGGGGGTCGTCGGAGACCTTCTTCTTGAAGGCGATGCGGGCGCCGTCCGGTGACAGCGAGGGGCATTCGACGTTCTCCCGCAGTGCCTTCGCCGACCAGGCGCGCAGGTCGCCCTCGACGAGGTGGGTGGCGCCCCGGGTGGAGACGGTGGCGTAGAAGCGGTTGTCGTCGGCGGCGAAGGTCACGCCCCAGTAGTTGACGTCCGAGTCGTGGTGGCGGGCCCCGTCGAGGGTCAGCGGGATCTGCTCGATCGACTTGATCAGGTAGCCGGTGCGCAGGTCCAGGATCGCCGTCCGGGTGGAGAACGCGGCGGTGTTGTAGGAGTCGCCGGTCGTGAAGGTGGTCCAGGACAGCACCTGGCCCGAGGGCGAGACGCGGGCCCGGTTCGGGATGCCGGGCACGGTCACCTTGCGGACCTCCCGCAGGCGCCGGTCGAGTACGAGGGCCTCCGTGCGGGCCGGGACCCCGGGCAGCCCCCGCAGGCACAGGGCGTGGTCCCCGGCGGTGTGGAAGCGGTCGCAGGACGGGCCGCCGGTCACCCGCGGCAGGCCCGGACCGACCTGGCGCGCGATCCGCCCGCCGGCCGTGTCCCGGAAGTAGAGGCCCGGCTCCGAGGTGTCGAAGGAGGCGTCGGCCTGCTGTGCGGACGGCCGTTCGCGGTGCCGTGCGTGCAGGACGTAGCCCAGCGAGCCGCCCGCCAGCAGCAGGACCGCGGTGACGACGAGGGCGAGGCGCAGCCGGCGGGACGGGGGGTTCACGGGGCCTCCGGGGCGGCGGTCGGGGCGGTCGGGGCCGTCGGGGGAACGGCGGGCAGGATGCGCGAGGCGGCCGCGAGCGCTCCGGCCAGCGCGAGGGCCGCGGCCCAGAGGGCGGGCCGCTGCCCCCAGAGGGTCCACGCCGCTCCGAATCCGGCGGCGCCCAGCAGCCGGGCCAGCGCCTGGCCGGTCTGCAGCACCGCGAGCCCGCCGGCCCGCCCGGCCTCGGGCAGCGCGGGAGCGGCGAGCGCCATCAGGACCCCGTCGGTGGCCGCGTAGAAGAGGCCCAGCAGGGCGAGCACACCCACGACGGTCGGCGGGGAGACGGGGGCCAGGAGCAGGGCGTACGCGCCGAGCAGGGCGCAGTGCCCGAGCAGGAAGGCCGTCCGGCGCCCGGTCCGGTCGGCGGTGCGGTCGGCGAGCCGGCCCACGGGGACGGCGAGCAGCAGGTAGACGGCGGCGGCCCCGAGCGGCAGCAGCGTGAACAGGGCGGGCGGCAGGTCGAGTCCGCGCAGGAGCAGCAGGTAGAGGAAGGCGTCGCCGATGGTGGTGGCGCCGAGCAGGGCCGAGGCGCAGAGCACGCGGCGGAACACGGGGTCGCGCAGGACCGACCGGCGGGGCGGCCGGGTCCTGGCCGGGGGCGCGGACGTCGGCCCGGCAGCCGGCCCGGGCGCGGCCGGGACGTACACGACGAGCAGCAGCACACCGAGCAGGCCGGTGCAGAAACTGACGGCGAACACCGCGTCGTAGGCATCGGCGGTCGCCCCGAGCACGGCGAACGCGGCGAGCGGCCCGAGCAGGGCGCCCGTGGTGTCCATGGCGCGGTGCACGCCGAAGGACCGGCCGAGGCTCTCCGGGGGCCCGCTGAGCGAGATGAGGGCGTCGCGCGGGGCGGTACGGATGCCCTTGCCCAGCCGGTCGGCGGCGAGCGCGGCGGCGATCGCGCCCGTGGCGCCCCCGGCGAGGAGCAGCCCGAGTCGGGAGAGCGCGGAGAGCAGGTAGCCGGCGCCGGCGACCCGCTTGTGGTGGCCGCGGCGGTCGGCGAGCCGCCCGCCGAGCAGTCGCACGAGGGCGGTGGCCCCGTGGAACATGCCGTCGAGGAAGCCGAACTGGAGGGGAGTCAGGCCGAGGCCCAGGACGAGGTAGAGCGGCAGCACCGCCGTGACCATCTCGGAGGAGATGTCGGTGACGAGGCTGACCGCGCCGAGCGCGAGGACGGCGGCGGGGACGCGCCGCCGGGCCCCCTGGGGGCGGGGCGGCGCGTCCGGGCGGCCGTTGGCGGCCAGGTACATCAGTGGCAGCTGTACTTCGGGCTCGTGTCCTTGACCTGGCCGTCGGTGGTCACGTAGGTCCACCCGTAGCCGGAGTCGGTGAAGTCCAGCTTCACCACGCCGTACGGTCCGCTGATCCGCTTCTGGCTGTTGGGCTGGACCTCCTCGATCGGGTAGGGACCGGCGCCGCCCGTCCCGCCGACGATCTCCACGATCCCGTCGGCGGTGGCCCGGCCCTCGGGGTCCTGCGGGGCGAACCGCTCGTAGTGGTGGTCGTGTCCGCCCAGGACCAGGTCGGCCCGGGCGGCGTAGAGGATCTTCCAGACGGGCTTGGAGACGGGGTCGTTGCCGTGTCCGCCGGAGGAGTACAGCGGGTGGTGCCAATAGGCGGCGACGCACGGCTTGGTGGTGGCGGCGAGGTCGGCCTTCAGCCAGTTGAGCTGGGCGGCCTGGTCGAAGGAGTTGGAGTCGAGGGCGACGAAGTGCCAGTTGCCCTCGTCGAAGCTGTAGTAGCTCTTGCCCTGCGGGTAGGCGATGCTGCCGAAGTACGACTTGTACCCGGCGAGCGGGCCGGCCGGGTCGTACGTCTCGTGGTTGCCCGGGACCGGGCGGGTCTTGGCCTTGAAGGCGCCCCAACTCCTGTCGTAGTAGGCGCGGTAGTCGGAGAGCCGGGCGTCGTCGTACTGGTTGTCGCCCATCGTCAGGTAGAACTTCGGGTCGATCCGCTGGGCGAGCGCGGCGGTCTTCGGGTGCGCGCAGCCGCTGTCGGAGGCCGTGCACTGCGCGGCGATGTCACCGGCGGCGACGACCGTGAAGGAGCCGCCCGGCGGCGGCCCGTCCCCGACGGTGCCGTACACCTCGGCCTCGAAGAGCGAGTAGCCGTACGAGGTGCCGCGCGCGGTGCCCTGGACGCGCAGGTAGCGGCCCTTGCCGGACAGGCCGGTCCAGTCGTCGACGCCGCCGTTGCCGGCGCTCTCGCTGGCGAGCGCGGTCCAGGCGGCGCCGTCGGCGGAGACCTCGACGCGGTACGCCTTGGCGTAGGCCGCCTCCCAGGTGAGCCGCACCCGCGAGACGGTGGCCCCGGCCCCGAGGTCGACCCGGATCCACTGCGGGTCCTTGCCCTCGGCGCTGGCCCAGCGGGTGGCCGGGTCTGCGTCGAAGGCGTTCTTCGCGCCCAGCGAGGAGGACTCGGTGGAGGAGGCGGTGGCGGGCTTCCCGCGGGATATGAGGGGGTCGGCGGCGGCCCCGGCCCGTCCGGGCCAGGCGAGGAGGAGCCCGCCGACGAGGGTGAGTGCGGCGAAGCCGGTGAGGGTGGTGAGGAGGAGGGTGCGAAGTCTGCCGCGTAACAGAGGGGGGTGAGCGGAGGCGTTCAGGCGGTTCAGGCGCATACCTGGAACTCCCTGCCTTGAGGGGCGGCGAGAGCTGGACACTGGGGCGGGGCGCCGCACCCGCCCACGGGGCGGGCAGGGGGCGGCGCCACGGCGGCCGGGTCAGAGCTCTCGCTGAGCGCGTCATGCCCGTGGGGATGGGCACCGCGCCAAGCCGCCGCCCGGGACACTAACAGGAAGGAAAGTTTCCTACCAGTACTCCGGACGGAGGCAGTTGCCCGTAAGCCGTCCGCCGGTAGGCTCGTCCACATGAACCGGTCGGACGAGCCCCCGTCGCAGGAGCCCCCGTCGTACTGCCCCGCACCGGCTGCACCGGCCGGCCGGGTGGCGGGACCGCCGTACGCGGACTGCCTGGAGTGCGCAAAGCCCACCGAGTACGGGGTCGCCACCCCGGGTGTGGTGCTCTGCCCCGTGTGCGAGTGGCAGGAGGCCCAGCGCACCGCCTGTTCCGGCTAGGAACCGCCGGGCCCGCGCTACGTGCCGATCAGCTCGGAGACCTTCACGAAGCGGTAGCCGCGCTTGCGCAGTTCGGGGACGATCCGCTGGATGGCCTCCTCGGTGACCGGGGCGGCGCTGCGCGTGCAGTGCATGACCACCACCGAGCCGGGCTTCACGCCGCTGAGCACCTGCTCGGCCACGGCGCCCGGGTCCTTGGAGAAGGCGTCCCCGCTGACCACGTCCCACTGGACGGCCGTGACCTTGGCCGTGGACAGGGTCCGCAGCGCCTGGTCGTCGTAGCAACCGCCGGGGAAGCGGAAGTACGGGACGGTGTTGAGCGCGCCCGCCTGCCGGAAGGCGGCGAAGGCCCGGTCCACGTCGGCCCGGGCGGCCGCGGCGTCGAGCGCGGGCAGCCCGTAGCAGGGGGACTTGAAGGCGTGGTGGCTGTACGAGTGGTTCGCGATCTCGAAGTTCGGGTCGGTGCCGATCGACTTGGCCTGGTCCGGGTACTCCTCGGCCCAGCGGCCCGTCATGAAGATGGTCGAGGGCACCTTGAGGGTGCGCAGGGTCGAGATCAGCGCGGGATTGTCGAAGCGTTCCCCGTCCGCGGCGCGCGGCCCCTGGTCGGAGGTCATGTCGGCGTCGAAGGTCAGCGCCACGGTCTTGTCCGTCTGCTGCTTCGCCCGTTCGAAGACGGGGGTCAGGCCGTTCGGACCCGGAGCCATGGTCGGGGGCTTGGCGGGCGCACCGGCCTGCGGGGACGCGGCGGGCGATCCGGAGGCGGAGGTGGCGGCGGAGGCCGAAGCCGGGGCCGAGGCGGCGGGGGTGCCCATACGGGCCTCGCGGCCGGCGTCCGGCGCGCCGGCGCCGCCCCCGCATCCCGCGAGGGCGGCGCCGAGCACCGCCGTGGCAGCTGCGGCAGCTACTTTTCGTACGGAATTGGTCACGCACGCAAACTATATGACTAACTGATCAGAAGAATGAACGACAGGCGGTCGGCGGGAACTCACCCCGCCAGCAGCCTCCTGCGGCACTCCTCGACGTCGAAGTCCCCCTTCGGGTACTGCGGATCGAGATCCTCCAGATGCTCCCGCAGCAGCGTGCTGATGGCCCAGTTGCGGTACCACTTGCGGTCCGCGGGCACCACGTACCAGGGCGCCGCATCGGTGGAGCAGCGCTCCAGCGCCACCTCGTACGCCTCCTGGTACGCGGCCCACGCGCCGCGCTCCTCGATGTCGCCCACGTTGAACTTCCAGTGCTTGTCCGGGTCGTCCAGCCGCGCCAGGAGCCGGGCCCGCTGCTCCTCGTAGCCGATGTGGAGGAAGACCTTCACCACGGTCACGCCGTCGTCGACGAGGGCCTTCTCGAACCGGTTGATCTGGGCGTACCGGGCGCGGAGCCGGTTGCGCGGCACCAGCTCGCGGACCCGGGCGATCAGCACGTCCTCGTAGTGGGAACGGTCGAAGATGCCGATCTCACCCGGCCGGGGGAGCTCCTGCTTGATGCGCCAGAGGAAGGGGTGGCCCAGCTCCTCCGGGGTGGGCGCCTTGAAGGCCTTGATCCGGCAGCCGGAGGGGTTGAACAGGCCGATCACGTGCTTGAGGGTGCCGCCCTTGCCGCTGGTGTCCATGCCCTGGAGGACGAGGAGCACCCGGCGGCGGTCACCGGCGGTGCTCGCCGCGTAGAGCCGCTCCTGGAGGGAGCCGAGCGGCTGCGCCAGCAGGGCGGTGGCGGCCGCCCCGGCCGCCTTGGACGCGGGGCCGCCGGGGGTCGCGGAGGGGTCGAGGTGGCCGAGGTCCGGCCGTTCGCCCGGGGGCACGCGCAGCAACTCCCGCAGCGGCCGGGCCCCGGAGCCGTCGGCCCCGGAGCGCTCGCCGGGCTTCCCGGGCTTGCCGGGCTTGCCGTGGTTACCGGTCTTCGCCGGCTCGGCCGCCCGTTCCGGCTTCGGGGCCTTCTCCCGCTCCTCGGACTTCCCCGGCTTCCCCGACTTCCCCGCCTTCTCGGGCTGTGCGGACCTCGCGTCCTTCGCGTCCTTGGCGGCCTTCCCCCGCTTCTCCTGCTGCTTCTCGGACTTCGCCGCTTTCCGCTTCTCGTTCTGCTTCCCGGCCATCGCTGACCACCCCAATCCCGTCGGTTCCGTACGATCTTCCAGCAGCCCGAACGGGAACGCGAGGCCGGTACGAGGCCGGTACGGGGCCGGCCCGGGGTCAGTACGGCGTCAGTACGGCGTCAGTGCCAGGGTCCTGTCACCGCGAACGTGGTCCCCGGCGCGTAGGCGTTCACGTACATCGTCCGCCCGTCGGGGGAGAAGGTGACCCCGGCGAACTCCCCCCACTCCGGAGCCCCCGGCCGGCCGACGTCCTCGGCGTTGCGGGCCATCGGGTAGACCTCACCGCCCACCGTCACCCCGAACACGTACTGCGCGCCGCCGCCGTCCTCACACACCATCAGTCCGCCGTCCGGGGCCAGGCAGATGTTGTCGGGGGAGTCCCCGGGCAGGGCGATGTCGGCGGCCGGGCCGAAGAGCACGTCCAGGCGGATCGTGGAGCGCCGCGGGTCGTGGAACCACACCTGCCCGTGGTGGTCGGCGGCCGCGCCCTCGCCGCTGCGCGCGAAGCTGGACACGAAGTGCACCCCGCCGTCGCCCCAGTAGCAGCCCTCCAGCTTCTGCGCGTGGGTGATCCCGTCCGGCCCGAAGTCCTGGAGCCGGATGGGCGTTCCGGCCGCCGACGGGTCCGGAACGGGCACCCACTCCACCGGGAACACCGCCCCGGGCTCGTCCACCACCGCCAGGTCCGCGAGCCCCGGCACCCGCAGGGCCTCCAGCCGGCCCCCGGCCCGCAGCGAGCCGAGCCCGCCGAGCGGCCGCTCCGGCAGGAACCGGTAGAACAGCCCGAACGGCTGGACGAAGGCGTCCTCGGTCTCGTAGACGACCCCGCGGTACGGGTCCACGGCGACGGCCTCGTGCGCGAAGCGACCCAGCGCGGTGAGCGGGACCGCGCCCGAGCGGTGCGGGTCGGCCGGGTCCACCTCGAAGACGTAGCCGTGGTCGCGGGTGTAGCCGGAGGTGCCCGCGCGGTCCTCGGTCTCCTCGCAGCTCAGCCAGGTGTTCCAGGGGGTGCGGCCGCCCGCGCAGTTGACGGCGGTGCCGGCGAGGGCGACGCGCTCGCCGGTGACCCGCCCGGCCGCGTCCAGTTCCAGGGCGGTGCAGCCGCCGAGCGCCCGGGCGTCGTAGGTCAGTCCCGGGACGGCGGGGACGCGCAGGGCGGCGGTGGTGCGGTTCTCGTGGTTGCGGACGAGGCGCACGCGGCCGCCGCCGGCGTCGAAGGCGGCCATGCCGTCGCAGTTCGCGGGCACGGTCCCCTCGCCGGAGCGCAGCGGCTCGCCGGCCCGGGAGAGCACCCGGTAGGTGAATCCGGCGGGCAGGTCGAGCAGCCCGCGCGGATCGGCCACCAGCGGCCCGTACCCGCGGTCGGTGCGGGGGGTACGGGGCCGCGGGGCCCGGGCGGCGGCGGCCCGGGAGCCGCCACCGGCGAACAGGGCGCCGAGCGCCCCGCTGAAGGCGATCCCGCCCGCGGCGAGCAGGCCGCGCCGGGTGACGGCCATCGGCTGCTCCCGGGGCGGCATCAGAGCGACGGCTTGGGGCGGGTGGTGCCCGGAAGGCAGGTCACCGCCCGGTTGAACGTTTCGAACAGGCCGTCGGGATTCTTCTTCCAGAGCCACAGGTGCAGGGCGTAGTGCACCGGCTGACCGGGGAAGTTGCCGGGCTTGGGGCCCTTGAAGGGGATGCCGAACATCGTGGGGCGGTCGTCGTCCGTCGTCAGCTTCTGGTCGCGGTCGTAGCGCAGCCACTGGACCGCGACGAGGCGCTTGCCGCCGCGTCCGTCGTCCTCGTAGAACAGCGCGGCGGGCTTCGCCGGGTCGAGGGAGTTGTCGTACGTGTGGTTGAAGTGGGGGTAACCGAGCGCGCCCGGGCCCGCCTTGTTTACGACGCAGTACTGGTCGGGCTTGTAGCCGTCCGCCACGGCGTTGGCGTGCACCTGATACCTGGCGGTCGCGGCGTACGTACGGGCCAGGTCGCCCTGGGACCGGCCGGGGCCCGAGTCCGCGGCGGCGAGCGGAGCGGTGGCGGCCGCGAGGGTGAGCGAGGCGGCTGCGGTGAGGGCCAGGGCGAGACTACGGGCCATGCGCGGGCTCCTTGTGACGGGCTGGCTGGGGGCACCAGCAGCCCTTCCCCGGGCCGCCCGGCCCGCCACACACTCGGCCCGGACGGGCGACCGCCGATCGGCTGACGGTCGGCCGGACCCGTACCCGGGCCCGCCCCGGCACCCGGCGCCGCCGGCTCACTCGAACGGGAAGGGCGCCGTTTCGCGACGCATCCGCGCGGGGAACCGGTGTTGTCCCCAGCAGACGAGTGCGACGGAGGGTGCGGACCATGGCGCAGCAGGATGCGGCACCGGACGGCGGCGGAGAGCTGCACGAGATCGTGTCGGCCGTGTCCCGGGGCGCACCGGAGTACCGGCAGTGCCCCCATCCGATGTACGCCGCCCTGCGCGAGCAGGACCCGGTGTGCCGGCTGACCCCTCCCCACGGGATCGAGACGTATCTCATCACCCGTTACGACGACGCCCGCGACGCGCTGTCGGACCCCCGGTTCAGCAAGAACATGCACGGCGCCATCGACACGTACCACGCCGTGTACGGCAGCTTCTTCGACGCGCTCGACGACAACGTGCTCTTCTCGGACCCGCCCCGGCACACGCGGCTGCGCCGCGTCCTGCGGAGCGCCTTCACCCCCCGGCGGGTGGAGCAGATGCGCCCGAGGATCACCGAGATCGCCGAGAACATCCTCGGCGAATGCCGCACGGCGGGCACGGTCGACCTCATGGCCTCGTTCGCGTTCCCGCTGCCCGTCGCGGTCCTGTGCGAACTGATGGGCATCCCGCAGGAGGACCGCCCGGAGATCCTGGAGCAGTTCGCGGTGGTGACCCGCTCCCGGTTCGACCCCAGCAGGAGGGCGGAGCTGAAGGCGGCCGAGGAGGGCCTGCAGCACCGGCTGGAGCGGCTCATCTCGGACACGCGCGCGCACCCGTCGGACTCCTTCCTCAGCGACCTCCTCCAGGCGGAGGAACGGCTGGAGGACCCCGAACTGGTCGCGTCGCTGTGGGTCCTGTTCTTCGCCGGCCACAAGACCACCGCCTACCAGATCGGCAATTCCGTCCTCAACCTGCTGCACCACCCCGATCAGGCGGCGCTGCTGCGCCGGGACCCCGCGCTCATCCCGCGCGCGGTCGAGGAGATGCTGCGCTTCGAGGGATCGGTGGAGACGTCGACCTTCCGGTACGCGGCGCGGGAGGCCGAGATCCGGGGCACGCGGATCCCCGAGGGCTCCCTCGTGCAGATCGCGATCTCCTCGGCCAACCGGGACCCCGAGAAGTTCGACCTCCCCGACGAGCTGGACGTGACGCGCGAGGGACTCCAGGGCACGCACCTGGGCTTCGGGCACGGGACCCACTACTGCCTCGGGGCGCCGCTGGCGCGGCTCGAACTCGAGATCGCGCTCGCCACCCTCCTGCGGGAGTTCCCGGACATGGAGCTCGCGGACGCGCAGGAGACCGGGCGGGCGTGGCTCAAGGGTCCGGTGCCGGCGTTCCGGGGCCTCGAACACCTCCGGCTCGTCCTCGAGCCGCGCCGCCCCGGCGCTGACCCGGGCGAGGCGTCCCTGGCCTCCGTGGCCTCCGGCAGGTAACCCAGACCCGATGGGCGGTGGATCGGCATGACGGATTCCGTGAGTACCTCCGCACTGCGCCTGCTGGGGACGCCGGCGGACGAACTGCGGATCGCCGCGGTGGGCACCAGCGCGGTCATCCGGGTCGCGCGGGGTTCCTCCGCGTCGGGCACGGGCGCGGCGCGCGCGGCCCATTCGAAGATCGACATGCATCATCACTTCTGCGCGCCGCAGTGGCGCGACTGGGCGGCGCACCACGGACTGATCACGCCGGAACGGCTGCCCCCGTGGGCCCGGTTGGGCACCGACGCGGCGATCCGCTTCATGGACGACGTGGGCATCACGACCGCCGTCCTCAAGCCGATGCTGCCGGCGCGCTACCGGTCGTCCGCGCAGCTGCGCGAGGCCATCAACATCACGTTGCAGTCGATGATGGAGGTGGCGCAGTCGCATCCGGGACGGTTCTCGTACTACGTGCCGCTGTTCCTGGACGACCCGGAGGCCTCGTCCTGGGCCGTGCGCCGCGGGCTCGGGCAGCTCGGAGCCGTCGGGGTGAACGTGACGGCCAACTACGGGGGCGTCTACCTCGGCGATCCCGCCTACGACCGGCTGTTCCACGAGTTGAACGCGTACTCCGCCGTGGTGGACACCCACCCGCACAACCTCCCGGACGGCCCGCTCGGCCCGCCCGTCGCATCCCGCCCGCCCGGTCCGCCGGGTCCGCCCGTCGCTTCCGGTCCGCCGGGCGCATCCCGTTCCCCCGGCCCGCCCGGTGCGTCCGGCCCGCCCGGTGCGTCCGGCCCGCCCGGTGGGTCCGGCCCGCCCGGTGGGTCGACGGTTCCGGGGATCCCGAACTTCATGTGCGACTTCCTGCTGGACACCACGCGGGCCGCCGTGAACATGATCAGCCGCAGGACGCTGGACCGCTTCCCGGACATCTCCGTGGTCCTGCCGCACGCCGGAGGCTTCCTGCCCTACATCGCGACGCGCTTGCAGGCCCTCGGGCGGTTCTGCGAACCGCCCGTCGAACCCGCCGCCGTCCGTGACCACCTGAGCCGTTTCTACTACGACACGGCCGGTCCCATGGCGCCCGCCGCGACCCTGCTGGAACACGTGCCGGCCGACCACGTGCTCTTCGGCACCGACTGGCCCGCCGCCCCCGCCGACACGGTCACGGACCTGGCGCTCCCCGCCCTCGAAGCCGATCCGGCCTTCACGCCGGAGCAGCTGCGGGGGATCTACCACGACAACGCGATGCGCCTGATCCCGCAGTTGGCGACCGCCTGACGGGGGTGTGGGCCGCGAGGTGCGGCCCGCACCCCCGCCGGAGCGGGAGCGATCAGACGAGCTCCGCGCTCAGGGTGATCGTCGTACCGGTCAGGGCCTGGCTGACCGGGCAGTTCTTCTTGGCGTCCTCGGCGGCGGAGGCGAAGCCCTCCGCGTCCAGACCGGGGACCTCCGCACGGACCGTCAGGTGGATGCCCGTGATGCCCTCGCCCGGCTGGAAGGTCACATCGGCCTTGGTCTCCAGGCGGGTGGGCGGGGTGCCGGCGCCGTCCAGGCCGTGCGAGAGGGCCATCGAGTAGCAGCTGGAGTGCGCGGCGGCGATCAGCTCTTCCGGGCTGGTCTTGCCGTTCGCGGCCTCGGCGCGCGAGGGCCAGGAGACCTCGAACGAGCCCCGGCCCGAGGAGTCGAGGCTGACCGTGCCGGCGCCCTTGAGCAGGTTGCCTTCCCAGACGGTGTGCGCGGTACGCGTGGTGGCCATGGTGATCCCTTCGAAGATGTGGCAAACGGCCGGGCTCCCGAAGGGACCCGGCGTCCCCAAACCTACTGGGAGACCAGGGGCTTCGCGTCGCGCGCCAGCGCGGTGAGCCGCGATATGGCGCGGAAGTACTTCTTCCGATAGCCGCCGTTCAGCATGTCCTCACTGAACAGCCGGTCGAAGGGGACTCCGGAGGCCAGCACCGGGATCTCGCGGTCGTACAGCCGGTCGGCCAGTACCACCAGGCGCAGCGCCGTCGACTGGTCCGGCACCGGGCCGACGTCGGTCAGGCAGACCGCCGTGAGGCCGTCGGTCAACGCGCCGTAGCGGCTGGGGTGCACCCTGGCCAGGTGTTCGAGCAGGCCGGGGAAGTCGTCCAGGCTCGCGCCCTCGGTCGCGTACGCGGCCTTGGTGACCTGCTCGTCGGAGAACGGCGCCGGAGCCTCCGGCAGACCGCGGTGGCGGTAGTCCTGGCCGTCGATCCGCAGCGGCCGGAAGTGCGCCGACAGCCCCTGGATCTCGCGCAGGAAGTCGGCGGCGGCGAAGCGGCCCTCGCCGAGCTTGCCGGGCAGCGTGTTGGAGGTGGCGGCCAGCGCCACACCCTGCTCGACGAGGCGGCTGAGCAGCGAGGACACCAGGACGGTGTCGCCCGGGTCGTCGAGCTCGAACTCGTCGATGCACAGCAGCCGGTGTCCGCCCAGGGTCTGCACGGTCTGCTGGAAGCCGAGCGCGCCGACCAGGTTGGTGAGTTCCACGAAGGTGCCGAAGGCCTTGAGCGCGGGCTCGGCCGGGGTGGCGTGCCACAGGGAGGCCAGCAGGTGGGTCTTGCCGACGCCGTAGCCGCCGTCGAGGTAGACCCCGCGGGGCCCGGTGGGGGCGGCCGGCTTCTTCGCGAACCAGCGCTTCTTGCCGGCGCCGCTGGCGTGCGCGCCGCCCAGGCCGGCGGCGAAGCCGCTCAGCACGGTGACGGCCTCGGCCTGGCTGGGCTGGGTCGGGTCCGGGTTGTACGTGTCGAAGCGCACCGAGTCGAACCGCGGCGGCGGCACCATCTCGGCCACCAGCCGTTCGGCGGGCACCCGCGGCTCGCGCGCGCAGAGGGCCTGGGGCCCCGCGTCGGCTATGGGGGGCCGGCCGGAGGTGTAACCGGAGGTGGAGAGAGATGTTGACACAGCTCTTAACTCTACGGGGCGTGGCACACTGCACCGATGCGACGCCTGTTCCCTGTGACCGATCAGACATCAGCCTCGCCCCAGGACCGGGCCGACCGGGAGTGGTCGCTCGACGAGCTGGCGGAGGCCTACGCGTATCCCGCGCTGAAGGCGGACGGCCACTGGCTCCGGGCCAACATGGTCTCCACCCTGGACGGGGGCGCCCAGCACGAGGGCCGCTCGCAGCCCATCTCCGGCGAGAGCGACATGCGGATCTTCGGCACCCTGCGGGCGCTGGCCGATGTGGTGGTCGTCGGCGCGGAAACGGTTCGCCAGGAGGGCTACCGCCCGGCCCGCGCCCGGGAGGCCTTCGCCGCCCGCCGCGCCGCCTCCGGACAGGGCCCGGCCCCCGCCATCGCCGTGGTCACCGCCAGCATGGACCTGGACTTCTCGCTGCCCCTGTTCACCTCCCCGCTGGTGCCGACCCTGGTGGTCACGGGGGCCGCCGCGCCCGCCGCCCGGGTGGCCGAGGCCGCACGGGCCGGAGCCGAGGTCGTGGTGGCCGGTGACGGTGCGGGCGTGGACGCCGCCCGGGCGGTACGGGAACTCGCGGCGCGGGGGCTGCGCCGCCAGCTCACCGAGGGCGGGCCCCGGCTCCTGGGCCAGTTCGTGGCCGCCGACGCCCTGGACGAGCTGTGCCTGACGATCTCCCCGATGCTCGTCGCGGGAGGCGCCCAGCGGATCGCCGGCGGCCCCTCCGTCACGGTTCCGCACCGGCTCGCGCCCGCCTGCGTACTGGAAGAGGCCGGGTTCCTCTTCACGAGCTACCGTCGGATCTGACAAGACGCGGAATTTGTCGTTCCGCTTTGCTTCCGCTGGGCACATAACTGGGCAGGTATGTCTGCGCAGGGCCCCGTGCGACAGCGGGGCAGGATGGTTTCCGCAGGGGTCGGCCGGCCGGCCTCGGCCCATGAAGGAGAGGGCGTCCGTGTTCACGAGCGTATTGATGATCGAGCAGCCGCTGACCGCGGTGGACGTGGACTTCGTCACCAACCTGCACGGGGACGACCCGGTCTCCTTCATCGTCCTCATGCAACCCCGGGGCGACCAGGACCGACTGCTGCGCGCCATCGACGACGTAGCGCTCGGTGAGATTCCGGAGGCCATCCGTGAGGGTGACGAACCCGAGGGCGAGGCCGCCCTGGGCCCTGCCGCGCACGCCCTCGCGCACTCCTTGAACGCGCTGCGCGCCAAGGGCGCCAACGCCGTCGGACAGCTCGTCGAGGACCACCCGCTCGACAAGCTGAAGACCGTCGTGGACGAGCACCAGGCCGACGAGGTGATCGTCCTGACCGCCCCGCACTTCGTGGAGGAGTTCTTCCACCGGGACTGGGCCTCGCGCGCCCGCCACAAGGTCGGCGTTCCCGTGCTCAAGCTCTTCGCCCACAACGAATAGGCTTGGGGCCAGTCAGAGCCTCACGCGCACCCGCAAGACACACGATCCTGGAGCGACCTGAATGAAGCCCGGCCTGCCGACCGCCATGGAACGGCCCCACTTCATCGGCATCGGCGGCGCCGGCATGTCCGGCATCGCGAAGATCCTGGCCCAGCGCGGAGCGCACGTGGCCGGCAGCGACAGCCGGGGCGACTCCGAGACCGCCGAGGCGCTGCGCGCCCACGGCGCCACGGTCCACGGCGGACACGCGGCCGGGAACCTCGCCGCCGACTCCACCTGCGTGGTCGTCTCCAGCGCGATCCGCGCCGACAACCCCGAGCTGGCCCGGGCCGCCGAGCTGGGCATCCCCGTCGTGCACCGCTCCGACGCGCTGGCCGCCCTGATGGACGGGCTGCGGCCGATCGCCGTCGCCGGCACGCACGGCAAGACCACCACCACCTCGATGCTGGCGGTGTCCCTCTCGGCCCTGGGCCTGGACCCCTCCTACGCCATCGGCGGCGACCTGGACGCCCCCGGCTCCAACGCCCACCACGGCGAGGGCGACATCTTCGTCGCCGAGGCGGACGAGAGCGACCGCACCTTCCACAAGTACACCCCGCAGGTCGCGATCATCCTCAACGCGGAGCTCGACCACCACGCGAACTACGCCTCCATCGACGAGATCTACGAGTCCTTCGAGACCTTCGTCGGCAAGGTCGTGCCCGGCGGCACCCTCGTCGTCGCCCACGGCCAGGAGGGCGCGGCCGAGATCGCCCGCCGCGTCGCCGGCAAGGAGGGCCTCACCGTCGTCACGTACGGCGAGGAGGAGGGCGCCGACGTCCGCATCACCAAGATCACCCCGCGCGGCCTGACCAGCGAGGTCACCGTGATCCTGGACGGCCGGATGCTCACCTTCACCGTCTCGGTCCCCGGCCGCCACTACGCGCACAACGCCGTCGCGGCCCTCGCCGCGGGCGTGGCGCTCGGCATCCCGGCGCACAACCTGGCGAGCGCGCTCGGCAAGTACACCGGCGTCAAGCGCCGCCTCCAGCTCAAGGGCGAGGCCGCGGGCGTCCAGGTGATCGACTCCTACGCCCACCACCCCACCGAGATGACCGCCGACCTGGAGGCCATCCGCGGAGCCGCCGGTGACTCCCGGATCCTGGTCGTCTTCCAGCCGCACCTCTTCTCCCGCACCCAGGAGCTCGGCAAGGAGATGGGCCAGTCGCTGGCCCTCGCCGACGCCTCCCTGGTGCTGGACATCTACCCGGCCCGTGAGGACCCGATCCCCGGCGTCACCAGCGAGCTGATCATCGCGGCGGCCCGGGCGGCGGGCGCCGACGTCACCGCCGAGCACGACAAGGCGGCCGTCGCCGACGCCATCGCGGGAATGGCGAAGCCCGGTGATCTCGTTCTCACCATGGGCGCGGGCGACGTCACGGACCTCGGTCCGGCCATCCTCGCCCGGCTGTCGAGCTGAAGGTACGAGGGAGCGGGAGAGTCATGTCCTACGAGGTCGAGAAGACGGACGAGCAGTGGCAGGCGGAGCTGACCCCGTCCGAGTACCAGGTACTGCGCCTGGCGGGCACCGAGCCCGCCTTCCGCGGTGAGTACACGGACACCAAGGCGGAGGGCGTCTACTCCTGCCGCGGCTGCGGCTCCGAGCTGTTCCGTTCGTCGGAGAAGTTCGACTCGCACTGCGGCTGGCCGTCCTTCTTCGACCCGAAGGACACCGACGCGGTCGAACTGATCGCGGACACCTCGCACGGGATGGTCCGCACGGAGGTCCGCTGCGCGAAGTGCGGCTCGCACCTGGGCCACGTCTTCGAGGGCGAGGGCTACTCGACCCCGACGGACCAGCGGTACTGCATCAACTCGATCTCCCTGCGCCTGACCCCGACGGAGGGCTGACAGGCCCGCGCGCCCGAGCCCCGGACCCCGATGGGTCCGGGGCTCGGGCGTACCCAGGGCGGTGCGAGCCCGCCGGCGACCGCCCGCGCCGTGTGGAATCCGAGGAGGCCGCCATCACGGGGCGGGCGGTCGTACGGCGGTGCCGGTACGGTGCGGCGGCAGCCAGAAGCAGGACGCGGCCAGCAGCGCCGCCGCCGCAGCGCCGGTCAGCACGGGGACGTTCCCCAGCCAGGCAGCCAGCGCGCCTGCGGACAGGGCCCCGACCGGGACGGTGGTCAGGAGTGCCGCCTGGGCGAAGCCGGCGACGCGGCCCTGGAGGTGGTGCGGGGCGATCAGTTGCTGGGTGGTCGTCATGGAGATCGCCCAAACGGTCGCCGCGATGCCGAAGACCAGCTGGTAGGCGAGCAGCGCGGGGAAGGCGAGCCCCAGCGACGCCGCCGGAACGAGGAAGATCGCGAGGGCCGCCACCACCGCGCAGATCCGTGTCGCCCGGTACAGCTCGACGGATGTCGCGAACCGGCCCGCGAGCAGGACTCCGGCTACGGTGGCCACGCTGAACGCGGCGTATACGATCCCCAACTGCCATGCAGGAAGGGCGAGTTCGCGATTCGCGTACACCACGAAGAGCGCGTCCGCAGCCCCGCTGCCGAGGTTGAACCCAGCGCCCGCGAGCACCTGCCGGCGCAGCACCGGTTCCGCCCGGACCACCGCCAGCCCTTCGCGGAGCGCGGCGAGCCGGGGGCCCCGGCGTCCGGCGGGCTCGGCCGGTCTGTTCAGTGACGCGGGCAGGGCGAACAGCAGCGCGGCCTCGACCGCATAGGCGGCGCCGCCGGCCAGCAGGGCGGAGGACGCCCCGACGAGACCGACGAGGACGCCGCCCAGGGCGGGCCCGCCGATCATGCCCGTCGTACGGGCGCCGGTCAGCGCGGAGTTGCCGGTCAGGAGCTGCTCGGGGCCGACCACTCGGGGCAGCGCCGCCTGGAGCGCCACCGAGAGGGTCCAGGTCAGCGCGCCCGACAGGGCGGCCACCACGTACAGGTGCGGCAGAGCGAGGCTCCCGAGCGCCTCGGCGAGCGGCACCGAAGCGACGACCACCACCTGGAGCGAGGTGAGCGTGACGGCCAGGGTGCGCAGCCGGGCCCGGTCGGCGAGCACGCCGGCGAGGGGGCTGAGCACGGCGCCGGGGAGATAGGTCAGGGCGAGCAGTGCCGACGCCCCGAACGGGCCCGCGTCCAGCCGGGTCACGGCCAGCATCGCCAGTGCCAGCGCGGTGATCTGCCGGCCGACGGAGCTGGCCGCCTGTTCGCCGCAGAGCAGCAGGAACGGGCGGTGCCGCCGCAGCGCACCCCACGGCGTGCGGCCCCCGTCGGCGGCCGTGGACTGGGGGCGGGCCGGCGACGGGGTCACGGGTCAGACGCTCGTGCAGGGGACGGGCCAGCGGCGCAGGCGCGGCGGCAGTGCCACCACCCACCCCTGCGTGACCAGGACGAGACGTTCGTCCGCCAGCAGGGACACGGCCTCGCGCCGTGTCGCGTCGAGCTCGTCGAGGGCCGTGGGCTCCTGCACGGCGTGGAAGGCGCCGAGCAGTGAGGGTTCGTCGATGGTGAACCGCGCCGAGGCCGAGGGGTCCCTGCGGTCCATGACCGTCACGAAGTCCGGCCCGCGGCGGTGGTACAGCAGGCCGTACGCGTACCGGGACCGCCACACGGCCGCCCCGTCGGACCTGCCGGACCCGCCCGGGCGGTCGGGCCGGGGGGCCGGCGGCGGGAGGTGGTGCAGCAGTCCGGTGTCGAAGGGCAGGGCGTCGCTGTCCGGGACCCAGCGCACCGTGAGCGCCTGACTCTGGCAGTCGCGCAGGAAACGCACGGCGTCCGCCGCGCCGCGTCCGCCCGCGCCCAGCGGCAGCGGCTCGTCCACCACCACCTGCCCGCCGGTCATCGGGCCACCGCCCCGGTGTCGGCCCCCGCCCCGGCCCCGTCCGTGACGGCGACCGTGCGGACCGGAGCGTTGCGCAGCGGCAGGGACACGTACGACCGTCCGTCGAAGAACAGCAGTCCCAGCGACACGCCCTCACCGAGCCACTCCGTGAGCCGTTCCGGGGGGACCGGACGTCCCTCCTCGGTGAGGAGCCGGCGCAGGGCGGGCCCGGAGCGGCCGTGTTCCAGGTGCCGGAAAGCGGCGGCCTCCCAGCCGCCCAGCCGATGCGTCCGGGCGGGCCATCCGTGCCGCCGGTCGTGCACCAGCAGGCCACCGTCCGCGCCGGGTTCCATCAGCAGCGTCGAACCGGCGTGCCCGGCCCGCCAGTCCGCAACGGCCCGTGCGAGCCGATCCTCCGTCCTGCCGCCGATCCCGCGGGGCGGCGTGTCGAAGAGGTACACCAGATCGGCCAGTTCCTCCTCGGGGAGGTCGTACACGTGGCCGTACATCTCGGCGGGGGTCCGCTCGGCGAAGCCGAGGGCGGGATCGGCGAAGTGCGGGCTGAACCGCTCCAGTTGGATGCGGAACGCGCCGCCCGGTGGTTGCAGGTGGACGAGCGCCGGGAACTGGTCGACGATCGGGTCGTAGTCGTCCGCCGTCTCGCCCGGGAACCCGTACAGGTAGTTCCACGTGCACGTGAGCGACCGGTCGGCGCATTCCCGGAGCGTGCGGACGTTGCGGGAGCCGGTGACGCCCTTGTCCATGAGGCCGAGGACGCGGTTGCCCAGGCTCTCGATGCCCGGTTGGATGTGCACCGCTCCCGAGCGGGCCAGGAGCGCCAACTGGTCCGTGTTGAGGTTGGATTTGACCTCGTAGTGCATCAGGAGGTCCCAGCCGCTGTCGGCGGCGAGCGGCAGGAAGTCCGTGAAGTACGCCATGTCGATGATGTTGTCGACCGTGACGACGTCGAGGATCCGGTGCCGCCGGACGAGCCGGTCCACTTCGGCCCACAACTGCTCACCGGGCTTGGCGCGGAACGCCATGGCCGAGCCGTTGAGACCGCAGAACGTGCAATGGTGCTTCTCGCCCCACCAGCAGCCGCGTGCGCCTTCCACGACCAGTTTCGGACGGACGTACTCGGCCACCGGGGAGGCGTCGAGCTCCGCCTGCCAGATGTCGTAGTCGGGCGAGGCGATGTCACGCGGCGCCACCGTACGGCGGGCCTCCTCGTTCGCCCGCGAGGTCCCGCCGTCCCACCAGCACAGGCCCGGTACGTCGACGGGCGGGGTCCCGGCGTCCAGATGGGCCAGCAGGGCGGGGAACGCGTACTCCCCCTCCCCGCGCACCACGTGGTCGACGAAGGGATGGTTGCGGTGCAGGGCGTGGCCCATCGGCCCGTCGCAGTTGCTGCCGCCGAAGACCACGGTGAGGCCGGGACGGCGGCGCTTGAGCTCGGCGGCGAGTGCGAGCGAGGCCACGTTCTGCATGAACGTGCTGGTGAACCCGACGACGTCCGGGTCCTCGTCGAGGATCTCCGAGGCGCTGCGGGAGATGAAATCCGCCGCGTGGACCCGCATGGCGTGCGCCTTGTCCACCGGGACCCCGCGCCGCTCCGCGTACGCGTCGAGCCGGGCGACGCCCCAGTCGGGGTCCGCGTAGAGCACGCCCGAGAAGACCCAGTCGCCGAGTCCGTCGAAGATCGAGTCGCTGCCCACCTCGGCGTGGTCGGCCGGGCGCAGCAGGCCGTCCGTCCGCTCCAGCAGGAACTCCGCCCAGCGCAGCGAACCGTGGAACTCGTGGATCTCGTCGCAGGGCCGGGTGCGGGTCAGGAGTGAGTGCAGCAGGCCGATCTGGAGCGAGGGAAGGTCGAGCGGCTGCCAGGGCATGGTCACCAGATGAACGCGCATGCGGCCCTTCCCGCCCGGGCCCGCTCCGTCCGCCGGGCCGGTGGATCGACAGCCCGGCGCGGGGCCTCGGCGCCCGGTGCCCTCGGTGCCGCGCCGGGTGCCGACTCCCGCCCGGTCAGGACGACGGCCGCTTGTCGATGGTGAGCCGGTCGCGCTTCCTGGCCTCGTCGCGGACGGCGACCTTCTTGATCTCTGGCTTGGTCCGGGTGTCGTCCTCTGGCGCCCTGTCGCTTTCCATGGTGCCTCCCATTCCTCAAGTCCGCCGACCCTAAAGGCCGTTACCCGCGGTACACAAGGGACGATTTCGGCCGACGGGGGCGTGTGCCCTCCTCCGGGGTGGCGTCGGGCCCGCCGGTGCGCCGGGTCGGTTCGAACGTGCGTCCCGTAGAGGTCGCGAGCAGTACCGCAGTCCCATCTCCCTTTGCTCCCAGGGTCGTTAGCATGTGAGATCAGGGCCCGGCCTTGTGATCGCAGGGGGATGAGGACAGGTGTGGCTCAACAGGTCTTCGGACGGCAGACCCCGCAGCCTGCGCAAGGCGCTGAAGGTGGTGGAGCAGACCTTCCGGCCCGCACTGCTGACCGGAAGGGACCTTGACCAGGCCGCCGAGGCCTTCGGTCGGGCGCTCGTGGAGGCGCTCGACCACGACCCGGCGCTGGCGGCCGACCTGCTGGAGCGGCCGGGCCGTCGACTGCCCGCCGAGGGGTACGCGGCGGCCCTGGGGCCGGCCCGGAGGGCGGCGCTGCACGAAGTGGTCGGGCACGGCGACCGCACCGTCCTCACCGTGATCGCCGAGGCGGCGGGCCGCGCCGGCGACCTCGCGCTGGAGCGTGCGGCCGGGGGCCGGCTGGCGGTGCTGGCGGGCGAGCAGGACACCGCCGACAGCCTGGTCTCCTTGCTGCGGCGCCGTCAGGACGCAGGCCTCCTCGACCTCGACACCGCGACGCAAGCCTTACGGGCGTACACCGCGAGGGCCGCGCTCGCCCACGACGCCGCACTGTGGGGTGCCTTCTTCGACCACCTCGCCGACCCCCTGGTGCCGGACCTGTACCCGGTGAAGCTCTTCCTCGGCCGCGGCGGCGATGCCGTGCGGCTCGCGGACAACCCCGTACGCAAGCGCGAGGCGCTGGACTGCTGTGCGGCCTCGCAGCACCTCGACGACGTCCTGGCCGCACTGGAACTGGCCCGGACCGAAGGCTGGTCCGAGCGGGCCCGGGACTTCCACGAGCGGGCCGGTGAACTCCTCCTCGCCGCGGGCCGGCCCGCCGAGGCGCTGGCGCACTGCGAGCAGGCCGGCCGGCGCGATCTGGTGAGCCACTGCCACGAGCAACTCGGCGATCACCGGTCCGCGCTCGCGGCCTGTCCCGCCCAGGAGCCCGACCGGCTGGCTTCCCTGGCCGCCGCCTGCCACCCGGACATCGACGACCAGGTGCAACGCGGCGACCGGATCGCCGCCCTCGGGCTGGTCTCGGACATCCTCGGGCAACTGGAACGGGCCGCGAGGCCGACGGAGCGGGTCGCCGGGGCGGCGGCCGAGCTACAGGGTTTGCGCGCGGCCGTCGTCGCGGTCGAACGGCGCCGTCTGGACGATCTGCTGCGCCGCGCCCCCGCCGAGGACCGCCCGACCGTGCACCTGGAGTGGAGCCGGTTCGAGGAGGCGGCCGGGCACCCCGCGGAAGCGGCCGGGCACGCCGAGGACGCCGGTGACCTCTACCGCGCGCACACCCTCTTCCGGAAGGCCGAGCGGTTCGGCGACGCCGACCGCGTCCTCAAGAGCGAGGACTCCGCCGAGGGCCGGGCCGCTCGCGCGGCGTCCCGCGAAGCCGGCGGCGACCTGCTCGGCGCGGCCCGCCTGCACGAGCAGGACGGGCGGTACGAGGAGGCCGTCGTGCTCTACGGCCGGGCGGACGACGCCTCGGCGGCGGCCCGCTGTCTGATCCGCTGGAAGGGCGAGGAGGCGATCGAGGACCCGCGGCTGGCACCGTTCCTGCGCAGGACGGGCGACATCGCCGAGCTCGTCGAGCGCTGCCTGGACGCCATCGAGCGCAGGGGACGCGACTCGGCCGCCCCGGGGCTGCTGAGGTCGCTGGTCGAACAGGACGACGCGGCCGTCCCCGAACTGCAGCGGGAACGGGTGGGCTGGGCCCTGGACGCGATCGGCGCCGTCGGCCGCAAGGCGTTCGAGGAGCGGGCCGCGGAGTGGGCGCAGCGGGCCCGCGCCGAGACGGACGCCCGCTTCGCCGCCGTCTGGGGCCTCGACCTCGGGACCCACTCGTGCGTCGCCGCCCTGTACGACGCGCACCGTGAACAGCCGGTGATCTGTCCGGACGGAGCGAACTCCCAGTTCGCCTCCACCTTGACGGTGACCGAGGGGCGTGAGGAGATCGTCGGACTGACCGGCGACCAGATCTTCGCCCCCTGGGTGGTCGGCCACATCAGCGCGTCCAAGCGCCGGATGGGCGACGGCATGTCCTACACCATCCTCGAACGCTCCTACCGGCCGGAAGAGGTCGCCGCCCGCCTGATCGCGCACGCCCGGACGCTGGTGGAGAAACACCTCGCCGGGCAGGTGCGGGAACGGCTCGGCGAGCTGGCCCGCGAAGCGCTCGGGCAGGTCCGCGACGACTGGCTGGACTGGGCGGCCGAGCACCACGACCTCACCCTGAAACGGGACGAGGTGATCCTCACCATCCCCGCGTACTTCCTCAACAACGCCAAGCACGCCACCCGCAGTGCGTGCGAGATCGCCGGGGTGAAGGCCAGGCGCCTGATCCACGAGCCGACCGCGGCCTGCCTGGCGGCCGCCGCCCAGCGCCGGCTGAGCGGCGAGGTCACCGTCGTGGACCTCGGCGCGGGCACCCTCGACGTGAGCGCCATGGAGGTCCAGGGCAACCGCTACCAGGTCCGGAACATCCTCGGCGACAACGAGTACGGCGGGTACGACTTCGACCGCATCGTGGCCGACGAGCTCGCGCGACGGCTGCGCGCCCGCGGACTCGAGGTCCCGAAGACCGGCCGGGCGCGCCGACGGCTCGAACTGGCCGCCGAGCACCTCAAGATCGCCCTCTCCTCCCAGCGCGAGGCCGAATACACCCTCAACGCCTACCTCGGGCAGGCGGAAGTACGCCTGGAGCTGACCCGCGACGAACTCGCCGTCCTGCTCGCCGACTCGCTGCGCACCCTGCGCGACGTCTGCGAGCGGATGATGGACGAGCGCGGCCTCCCGCCCGACCACCTCGTCCTGGTCGGTGGCCCGATGCTCTCGCCGCTGATCAGCGGGACCGTGGAGGAGGTCTTCGAGGCCGACCGCACCGTCCTGTCGGATGCCCGGACGGCCGTGGCCTACGGTGCCGCACTGGAAGGGGCGGTGCTCTCCGGCCACCTGAAGGAGATCCGTCTGGAGGACGTGACCCCCTTCGACCTCGGGATCGCGGTCGCCGAGGCCGACGGCACCACGGGCTTCTCCGTCCTCATCGAGCGGAACACGCCCATTCCGACCCAGGAGTCGAAGACCTACACCACGACCCGGGACCTCCAGACGGAGGTGGAGGTCAAGGTCTACATCGGCCGGATCGAGCCCCGTTCGCTGGTGGGGGTGCTGCGGCTGACGGGCATCCCGCCGGTCGCGCGCGGAGTGCCGCAGATCGAAGTGACCTTCGGCTTCGACAGGAGCTGCGTCCTGACGGTCACGGCGCGCGACACGGTGACCGGGAACAGCAGCTCGGCCGAGTTCACCGAGACGACCCTGCTCGCACCGAGCGAGATCGAGACGATGTCGCGACGGCATACTGTCCAGCACGAACTGGAGGAACTGCGGCGCGCCCTGCGCGAGCTGGTCGAGGCAGCGGCCGGGCTCGGCGACTGCGAGCCGCTCTGCCACGAGTTCCGCGAGCGCCTGAGCGCCCACCGGCCGTCCCGCCGGGCCCTGGATCCGGCCACACAGGGCCTGCTCGCCGAGATGTACGGCCCGCAGTCGGCCGAGCTGGAGGGCGAACTCCTCTCCCTGCGCGCCCCGTTGCTGGATCTGCTGGCCACCGCGCGGGACCACCTGTCCCAGCCGGTCCTGGCGGAACGGGCAGCCGCGGGAGCGCACCTCGCCCACCAGCTCGGGGTGCACCTCGACGCCATGCGGCAGGGCATGGCCCGGCTGACGCGCTGGAACGGCGTGCTCGCGGCCCTCGCCGCCGTGGACAGCGACCCGCTGGCGCGCTTCCGCGCGCTGCACGACGCCGGTGACCACGGCCGGGCGCTGCTCGCGCTGGAAGAACTGGCCGAGCCGCTCACCGACCCCGACGACCTCCGGCGACGGCTGCACAGCCTCGCCGGCGCCGGGGACGTAGCGGGCTACCGGCGGACGCTGCTGGCCGACGCGGCCCCACTGCGCGCGGTCGTGCTCGACCCCGAAGACCCCACGGCGTTCGTGGCATCGGCCAGGTCCGCCCTGGTGCGGGTGGCGGACGGCAGCGGAAACGAGGGCAGCGGCTTCCTGATCTCGGACCGCCACGTCCTGACCAGCCGGCGGTGGTCGGCGCAGGACCCCGAGGGGATGACGGTACGGCTGGTCGAAGGGGACCGGGCCGTGCGCCGGGTCTTCCTCGCCGACTCCTCCTCCATCGCCACGGCCGTGCTGCTCCTGGCCGAGCCGGTGCAGGCGGCGCCGCTGCGCCTGGGCTTCCCCCGGCTCGTCCACATCGGCGACCTCGTCTGGGCTGCCCCGGACCCGGACGACGCACTGGTGCCCGGCATCGTCGAGAAGTTCGAGGTCTTCCCGGAACAGCGACTCCAGTTGTTCAAGACCAATCTGGGACTGCCCCCCGAAGCGGCCGGCGGCCCCCTGCTGAACGAGCTCGGCGAGGTGATCGGCACGCTGGCCCTGCGCGCGGAGTCGGAGCCCGCCTTCGCCGTCACGACCGACTCGCTGGCCGGCCTGCTCGCGAGCGCCGGATTCGGTCTGACCGGCGCGGCGGGCGGAGACGGCGGGTGAGCCCGGTGACCGGCGCCACGGACGGCCGGCTGCTCGACGGGCGCTACCGGCTGCGCGTGCTGCTGGGGGCGGGCGGGATGGGCGAGGTGTGGCGCGCCCACGACGAACTGCTCGACCGGGAGGTCGCGCTCAAGCTGATCCACCCCGCCGCGGCGCAGGACACGCACTTCCGGGCCCGGTTCGAGCGCGAGGCCAGTTTCACCGCACGGCTGGCCGGCGACCCGCACATCGTCACGGTCTACGACTTCAGGAAGGACCCCTGCTACCACGTGGTGATGGAGCTGGTCGAGGGCAGCTCGCTGGACACCCTGGTCCGCGGCGCGCCGCCGCCCCTGACCGACGTACTCGCATGGGCCCGCCAGATCTGTGCCGCGCTGCACACCGCGCACGCGAAGGAGATCGTCCACCGGGACCTCAAGCCGTCGAACGTCATCCTGACCCGGACCGGAACGGTCAAGGTCGTGGACTTCGGCATCGCCGCGCTGCTGCCCGGAGCCGCGCCGGGCAGCCGGGGCCTGACCAAACTGACGGTGAGCGGGCACTTCCTCGGAAGCCCGCCCTACGCCTCCCCGGAACAGATCCAGGGCGTGGCGGTCGACGCCCGCACCGACCTCTACTCGCTCGGCTGCCTCCTGTACGAACTGGTCACAGGGGCACCGCCGTTCGGAAACGGAGCGGTCCACTCCGTCCTGGCCCGGCACCTCCACGAACCTCCGCCCCCACCGACGGAGCTCCGCGCCGACCTGCCCGTCGGCCTGGAACGGCTCATCCTCGATCTGCTGGCCAAGGACCGCGAGGCCCGGCCGCCGGACGCCGCGGCCGTCGACGGACGGCTCCGGCAACTGGAGGCGCCCCGCGGCTACACGCCCACGCTGGCCGACCCGCTCGCAGACGCGGACGTCCCGCGATCGACGGACGGCGGGACGTTCCCGGCCGCCGCGCTGCACCTCGCGCGGGTCTTCGACTTCCGGGGGCCCGACGGAGCGCCCGTCATCGCGCCCGACCGCGAACACGTGACCTCCGCCGAGGAGTGCGCCGTCCTGCTCAGGTTGCTCAGGGAGGCTCCCGTGGCCCTGCACGGCCTCGTCCCGGAACCGGACCGCCTTGATCCGGCCCGGAGCAGGGTGGTGCCCGCCGGTTTCCGCACCGACGGCCTCTGGGTCTGGTCCGACCAGATCGCCTACTACCTCGAGCGCTACCGGTGCGCCCCGGACCCGGCCCTGCGCCACCACCTCGCGCAGCGCGCCCCGCAGCGGCCGGACGTTCCGGCACGGCTCCTGAGCGCTGCCGGAATGCTCGTACGGGGCGAGCCCCGGGGATCGCTGACCGGTCGACCGGCCGCCGATGCCCGGTAGTCCGCCGCCTCGACCCGAAGGACCCGGGCTCAGGTCCCCGGGCGGCTGCCGAGGGCGGTGGCCAGGGCCCGGGCCTGGTCCGGCGTGATGCCGAGGGCGAGCGGTACCCGGCGGGGGCTGTACGGGGACGAGCAGACGGCGATCGGATGGTCGCCGGTCACGGTCCACCGGGGTCCGCCGGCCGGGTCCGGCTCGCCGAGCAGCATCGCGGCCAGAGCGCCGGTGGCCTCCGGCCGGATCCCGCAACGGGACAGCGCGCGGGCCACGGTGTCGTACGCCTCGCCGGGCAGGTCGGCGTCGCCGAGCACGGGCAGCAGCAGGAGGAGGCGCTCGGACGGATCGGTCAGCCCCGCACCGCCTTCCCGGGTGCTCGTGGCGAGCGCGAGGAGCTCGGTCCAGGACAGGCCGGGGCCGGCCCCGTCGGCACCGCACTGGCCGAGATGGCCGAGGCGCCCCCACTCGGGATGGTGGACGAAGAAGTCGACGTCGTTCTGGTCCTCCCCGTTGGCGTAGACGGCGTAGACCGTGTGCCCGCCGTCGCAGCAGACCCTCAGGACGGGCCAGGGCTGCTCGGGGTCGCCGAGCCGCTCCACCATGGCGTCGTAGGCCGCCGCGTCCACCCCGTACGGTTCGACCGGTTCACCGGGATCGCCCATCGTCAGCAGGACGTGAGCCAGCCAGAACGCGGGGTCCTTCGCGAGGTCCTCACTCGCGACCAACTCGCTGCCTTGCAGGTACTCGGGGACGTGCACGCCGATGCTCATGCGAGGAGGGTAGGCCGACGCGGGTCAGACGATGACCCGGACGGCGTCCGGTTTGGGGAAGGGCATCCGCACCCAGCCCGCCGGCCAGCCCCCGTCGTAGGAGTCCCCTGGTTCGATCCCGAGCAGTCGGGGGAAGCGCCACAGCCACCACTGCTCCTCGCCGCCGCGGCCGGGCCACGCGATGGTCGCCGCGCGGAACCGCCCGTCGAGTTCGTCGAGCACCGGCTGCCGGGCCGATCGGAACTGCGGGGGCAGGAGGGGCCAGACGCGGGCCAGTCTGGTCCGGCACCAGATCTCGTAGTCGAAATCGTCGAGGCACCACGCGTAGCCCTCCTCCACGCCCGCCACCTGGTGGCCCCAGTAATCGAGCAACGCGGAGAACGTGCAGGGCTGGCCGCCGTCCCAGCGGTCGGCGTCGGCCGCGACCATGGCCGCGTGCACGGCCGCGTCCTCGTGCTCCTGCGTGGCCATGCGCATCCCGTCCGTGCGTCCGAAACCGGTGAAACAGGTGAAGCAGGTGAGGGCGGCGAGGGCAGGATTCGAACCTACGTCCACCCGGAGTGCGAGCCGGGCGCTCCTCCACAGAGCTTCCTCGCCGCCGCCCCGATCATCCGCACGCCGGGCCTCCCGGGTCAACGGGATTTCGCGGCCCCGGGAGTCACAGCCATTCCTCGGCCGCCGCGCGCTTGCCGCGGCCCGAGAACACCCCCGCCGACCGCATCGCGCTCGCCATCAGCGGGTCGGCGACGGCCACGCCGTGCACCAGCTCCGGCGTGCGCTGGAAGCGGACGGCCTCCGCCGTCGGGCGGGGCGCGGTCCAGCCGCCCGAGACCGGATCCACACCGTGCCGGGCGCAGGCCGCCTCCACCAGCGAACGCGTGCACTCCTTCTCGCCCCGCAGGACCTCCCAGGGCCGCGGCAGATCCGCCCACACGTACGTGTCGGGGTGCAGCCCGCCGCCGCTCCTGCGGTGCCAGGCGGCCACGTCGGCCGCCATCAGCCGCGGGACCTTGCCCGGGCAGACCCGGTCCAGGACCTCCTCCTGGCCCAGTTCGGTCATCAGGGCGAACCAGTGCGCGCGGGCGATGCCCCAGGCCTGCGCCGCCTGGTTCCACGTCGAGGAGTCGTCGCCCCGCCGCACCACCATGCTCGTCGCCTCGAAGCCGGAGCGGTTCCACGCGTCCTCCAGCAGCTCGGCCACCTCGCGCAGGAAGCGGTTCCACCGCACCAGCAGCCGGATCAGCTCCTGGTCGGACAGGTGCCCGAGCACCTCGCGGGTCGGATGGACGTGCGCCACGGCGAACCAGTCGGTCCGTTCGGGCGCCGCGCGCAGGCGCCCCAGGAGCGCGTCGGCGACCTCGTCGTACGGGCGGCGCTGCGCGGTGTTGGTGAAGACGCTGCGCATGTGGGCGCGGGCGGTGAGGTACGCGATGAACGCGGCGGTGTCGGGGTCCGCGCCGAACACCTCGTACGGCAGCGCGTGCGCGAGCGCGCCCTTGCCGGTCATCGTGACCTCGCGGCGGCGTTGTTCGTGCAGGAGCCGGGCCAGCTTCGCCTCCATCCGCCGCAGCAGCCGGAACCGCTTGTTGTACTGACGCTTGGACAGCTCGCCGATGCCGGCTTCGTCCCGCTCCATCCGGTTCAGCCGGTCCAGGCCGAAGTCGTTCTCCCCGTACCGGCGGTGGATCTCCTCGCCGGCCCGGCGGATGACCGCCTCGATTTCGGCCGGATCGTCCCCGGCCCCTGCGGGGAGTTCGGGAACGGACGCGAACAGCGCCGTGGCGCGGGCGAGCTGGCGCTGCGCGCCGACGGGCGCGGCGAACTCCTCCAGCATGGAGGTGTATCCGTGCCAGATCCTGCGCAGGGAGTGCTGGGAGGCCTTCTCCAGGGCCTCGGAGGTGGCGGGATCGGGAGCGACCTGACGGGCGGCGAACAGATCCTGGATCAGCTGGGCGATGTCCTCGGGGCGTCTGCGGAGCCCCAGCGAGGCGTGCAACTCGCGGACCAACTGCTCGGCACGGTGCGACGGCATGGGCCTCACCCTGCCACCGGACACCCGTGACCTCCACCGGTTAACCGGCGGCCGCGACCCAAGGGGGCGGCCTTGGTGTCGAGTACGTCGCAGTTCGATTCCGATCCGATCTCTGGCCTGCGATGATTTCCCGCAACTAGCACGCTTCGGCCCCTGAAGACACCTATCCGAATCTCCGCCATGTCTGGTTATGATCGGCCTCCCGCCGTCCCCCGCTCGCGAGGACCGATGTCTCCCATAGAACCCGAAGGCATACGACGGCAGTCGACGACCCGTCGGCGGCGTACCGTGCGTCTGCGCACCCTGCTGATCTGGCTGGCGGTGGTCCCCACCATCGCGATGGGCACCCAAGTGGCGGTGACCGCGGAACGGTTGCTGGACCAGGCGGAGAAGCTGCGGTCCGACGTGGCGGCTGCCGAACAGGTCGGCGCCCCGCTCTACACGCTCATGATCGACATGCAGGCCGAGCGGACGGCGACCGCCGCCCGGTGGGCGGGCGCCGACGGGTCCGAGGGCGAACTGCGCGCCCGCCGCGATGCCACGGACCTGGCCGCGGCCGAGTTCCGTCGACTCGCGGTCGACCCCTCGCGGTCCTTCGTGGACGTGACCCGACTGCTGGAGAAGCTGGCCGGCCACCGGCAGCGCGCGGACACCCGCAACGGCTCCGCCGACAGCACCCTGGCCTACTACTCCGACGTGATCGGCAAGGTCATCCAGGTCTACCAGCAGGAGTTCAGCCACGCCGAGGACGCCGAACTCGCCCAGGCGAGCCGTCCCGTGGTGTCGATGCTCCAGGCCACGGAGATGGTGGCGCGCGAGGACACCGTCCTGGCCCTGGCCGGGCCGTCCGGGGACCTGAGCTACGTCGGCTACGACCAGTTCGTCAGTGCCCTGGGCGCCCAGCGGTACCTGCACGAGGCGCTGATCGTGCCGCACCTGACGGTCCGGGACCAGCGGGCCTACGAGCGGGTCGTCGGCTCCCCGGAGTGGCAGACCAAGACGCGCATCGAGAGCGCGGTCCTCTCCGGGCACAAGGACATCGCCACGGGCATCAGGCTCCCCGCCGAGACCGGCGGCTGGTCCGCCGCGCACGCGACCTTCTCGGTGCAGATGACCACGCTCAACATCGACCTGGCGCGTTCGGTGCTCGCCCGCGGCGAGGCCAAGGCCGACGAGCTGCAGGCCGAGGTCGCCTGGCTGATCGGGGGCAGCGCCGGCGGACTGCTGGCCGTCGTGATCGTGGTCGTCTTCACCACCCGGTCGGTGCTCCGCCGCCTGGACGACCTGCACGAACGCACGGTGACCGTCGCCGAGGAGACCCTTCCCGAGGTCGTCGCCCGGCTCCAGCGCGGGCAGTCCGTGGACCCCGACGCCCTGCCGACCGTGAGCGGGGACCGGGACGAGGTCGGGCGCATCAGCGACGCCTTCGCCCGGGCCGTGGCGGTGTCCGTCGACGGACACCGCGAGCTCGCCGCCGAGCGCCACGGGTTCGGCCTGTTCGCCTCGGGCATCGCCTCGCGCACCGGAAACCTGGTCAGCCGCCAGCTGAGCCTCACCGAGGACCTCCAGGACACCTTCGGCCACGACGAGGCACTGCTCGCCGAGCTGATGCGGGCCGACCAACTGACGGTCGGCATGCGGCGGCAGATCGAGAACCTGCTCATCCTGGCCGGCGGCGAGGTCCCCGACCCGCACACCGAGCCCATGCGCGTCGCCGACCTGCTGCGCGAAGCGGCCGCGGAGGTCGAGGACTTCCGGCGCATCGAGCGGCAGGCCCTGGACGAGACCAGCGTCGAACCGAGCGCGATCAGCCAGATCAGCCACCTGCTCGCGGAGCTGCTGGACAACGCCACCCGGTTCTCCCCGCCGAAGTCCAAGGTGGTCATCCGCGCCGAACTGGTGACGGACGGGCTGTCGGTCGAGATCGAGGACCGCGGGCCGCGCGTGAGCCCGGAGCGCTACGAGGAGATGAACGGGCGCCTGCACGAGGCCCCGCCGTACTCCGTGCTGGCGCAGAACGCGCACCGGCTCGGCCTCTTCGTCGTCGGGCACCTCGCCGACCAGCTCCGTGCGAAGGTCACCCTGCGCCGCTCGGTGTACGGGGGCACCTCGGCGGTGGTGATCCTGCCCCGGCAGCTGCTGGTGGCGACCGACGCGCAGGCCCCCCGCGAGATCGAGCCGCAGGCCCGGGTCCTGGAGCTGCTCCCGGCCCCGGCCCCGACCTTGGCCCTGGCCGCCGCCGTGCCGAGCAAGCCCGCGGCGCCCGAGCCCGCCCCGGACCCCGAGCCCGCCCCGGACCCCGAGCCCGCCCCGGTGCCCGAGCCGGTCGTGCACACGAGCGCCGGGCTGCCGAGCCGCCGTACGAAGGCACCCGCGGCCGTGCCCGCAGCGCCAAAGGCCGTGCCCGTGCCCGCACTCGTACCCGCACCCGCGGTCCGCCCGGCCCTCCCCGAGCGCGTCCCGCAGACCCACATCGCCGAACAGCTGCGCGAGCCCCGCGCGCAGGAACGCGTCGTCCGGCCCGACACCGCGACACCCGAAGAGGTGGCCGATGCCTGGGCGGACTACGAACAGGGGACCCAGACAGTGGAAGAAGAGCTCCGACGGGATCAGCCATGACCACCTCACCGAACACCACGGCATCCAACGACGCGATCTACAGCGTCCTCGACAACAACCTGAGCAGAATCGCCGGCGTCCAAGGAGCCGTGCTGCTCTCCAACGACGGCATCAAGCTCAGCGCCTACCTGCTCGACGAGCCCCAGGCCGAGCGCATGGCGGCCGCGGCCTCCGGCATCGCGTCCACCATGAAGGCGATATCCCGAGAGATCGACGGCGGCCGCGTCATCCGCCAACTGGTCGAGATGGACGACCGGTACCTCTGCATCGTCGGATGCGGCGAGGGCAGCACGCTCATCGTGGTGACCTCCCGCAAGGCGCGGCTCGGGGAACTGGGCGGCGAGGCCGTACGGACCGCCCAGGCGCTCGGCGAGTGGCTGGGCACCCCCGAGCGCGGCCAGCCGTCCGCGTAATGCCGCGGGACGAGCCACAGTCGCAGCCCCCGGGCCGCCGCCGGACGCGGCTGTACGCCCTGACCGACGGGCGTACGGCCGCCGCGCACAGCGTCCTCACCATGGACACCACCATCACGGCGGCGGCCGACGGCGAAGTGGACGGGACCCTGCCCACCGAGTGGCAGGAGATCCTCGCCATGTGCGCGCCGCCGGGCGGGCGGGCGGTCGCCGAGATAGCGGCACGGATGCACATCCGCCTCACCCCGATGACGCTGCTCCTCGGCGAACTCGCCGACCGCGGGCTGATCCACCACCGGCCGCCCCTGGCGGTCGCCGAGACCACCGACGTCCACCTGCTCATGAGAATCAGGGACAGCCTTGCCCGGATATGACACGACCGCCCCGCAGGAACCGGCCCCGGTCAAGATCCTCGTCGCCGGTGGGTTCGGGGTCGGGAAGACGACCTTGGTGGAGACGATCTCCGAGATCGAACCGCTGCGCACGGAGGAACAACTGACGTCCGCCGGCATCGGCGTCGACGACCTCGACGGCATCGAGTCCAAGACGGTGACCACCGTCGCGATGGACTTCGGCCGGCTCACCCTCACCGACGCCGGTGTGGTCCTCTACCTGTTCGGCACCCCCGGCCAGGAACGCTTCTGGTTCATGTGGGACGACCTGCTGAACGGGGCGCTCGGAGCGATCGTGCTGGTCGACACCCGGCGCCTGGACCGCAGCTTCCCGGCCTTGGATTTCTTCGAGAGCCGCGGGCTGCCCTTCGTGGTCGGCGCGAACTGCTTCCACGGCGAACAGCCCTACACCGCCGAGGAGATCGCGGCGGCGCTGCACCTGCGGGATCCGAACACGCCCGTCCTCATGCTCGACGCACGCTCCCGTACGGACGTCCGCGGCTCCCTGCTCGCCCTGCTCGACCTGCTCATCGCCAAGGCGCAGGCCCCGGCGGGCGTCAGCGGCTGAGCCCCGACCGGGCCCCGGTCACCGAGGCCAGGTGGTCCGCCAGGTTCCGGTGCGGGGCCCAGCCCTGGGCCCGGGCCCGGGTGAGGTCCAGGACCACCGGGTGCGCCAGCTGGTCCACCGCGTAGCGGCTGAGGGCCGGCTCCGCCCCGACCACCGCCGCCACCGCCTCCGCGACCCGGGCCGCTGCGGCGGCCACCGGCAGCGGGAGGTGCCGGATCCGGGCCCGGACGCCGTGGGCGTGCAGGACCGCGCGGACCGCCGCGTCGCGACCGTACGGCTGCCCGTCGGCGATGTTGTACGCGCCCGGCGCCCAAGCCGCCGCCGCCAGACAGGCCCGCGTCAGGTTCTCCACCGCGGTGAGGCTGAGCGTCACGTCCGGGCCGGGCAGCAGCAGGGTGCCCGCCCGGACCCGGGAGAGCAGCCGGGGCAGCAGCGTGGTGTCGCCCGGCCCGTAGACGGCCCGGGGGCGCAGCACCACCGCCCCGGCGGCCAGGGCCAGGGCCTCGCCCGCCGCCTTCGTCCGGCCGTAGGCGTTCAACTGCCCGGCGCGCGGGTGCTCCTCGTCGACCAGGCCGCGGCTCGGCCGCGGATCGTAGACGCTCGCACTGCTGACCCACACCACGGGCCGCCCGCCCGCCGCTCGGAGCAGCCGCTCGGTGCCGTCCACGTTGACCGCGTGCATCAGCGCCGCGGCCCGCGAGCCGGGCGCCGGATCGCCGACGGCCGCCGCGCAGTGCACCACCAGGTCCACGCCCGCCAGGTCCGGCGGCTGCGCGGCGGCGTCCCAGAAGCGGTGCGTGCCCACCGGGCCCGGCTTGCGGCCCAAGCACACCACCTCGGCCCCGGCCGCCGCGGCGGCCCGCGCGACGTGCCCGCCGCAGAATCCGCTCGCGCCCGTGACCGCGATCACGCTCCGGCCCCGCAGCCCCCGGCCCGTACGGTGAGTACGCGCCAGCCGGGCAGTGCCGCCCCCCGGTCCACCCGGGCCCGCGTCACCACCGGCCGGTACGGGGCCAGCGCACCGAGGACGTCGGCCAGTTGGGCCCGGGCCAGCCGGGCCCCGGGACACGCGTGCGGTCCGGCGCCGAACACCAGCCGGTCGACGGCCGGGCCGGCGGGCCGCAGCGCGTCCGGGTCGTGCCGGTGCGCCCCGGCCGCGTGCCGGGCGACCAGCAACAGCCGGTCCCCGCCACGCACCGGGCAGCCGCCGACGGCGCCGTCCGCGGCAGCCACCCGGGGCAGCAGCGGCGAGGCCGCGGTGACCCGCAGCAGCTCGTCGGCGAGCACCGGCCGCAGGGCCTCGTCGGCGGCCTGCTGCCACAGCCCCGCGTCGGCGCACCAGGCCACCGCACGGGGCAGCGCGGCGACGGTGGTGTTGACGGCGGCCACCGCCACCATCGCCGGCAGGGCCTCCCCGGAGGGACCCAGGAGCAGGCGGAGCCGGTCGGCGGCGCGGGCCGCGGCGGCCTCGGCGCGCGGGCGGCGCGGCCCCGGCAGATGGCTGCGCACGGACGCGGCCGCTGCTTCGGCCGCGGCACCGGCGACCGCGCGCGGGTCGGCGCCGGACCCCAGCAGGGCGCACACCACCGACCCGGAGAGCTCGCGCGCGAGGTCGACGAGGTCCACCTCGCCGCCCCGGTCCAGCGGCGCGAGACGGCGTACGAGCAACGGCCGCCAGAGCGAACGGAGGTCCTCGACCCCGGCACGGCCCAACGAGCCCACGAGGCCGCGGCGGTCCGCCCGGTGCGCGCCGCCCTCCTGATCGAAGAGCACACCCCCGTGCACACCCCCGCCCCCGCCCCCGCCCCCGCCCCCGCCGTCGCGCAGCGCCGTCCGTGCGGCGGCGCCCGTCGTACCGGCCGCCGTCCGGTCGAGCGGCAGCCGGGTCAGCGCCTCCCGGTAGGCCTCCGGGCCGTGCACCAGCAGGGTCCGGCCGAGCCGGCGCACCGGACGCCCGCGGGTGGCGGCGAGCAGCCCGAACAGCACGGGATGGCTGCGCAGATAGACCCGGCGGTCCCGGCGGCGGGCACGGGCGTGGGAGGTGGTGCTCATCGGGGGGCGTACCTCCGTGGAATCGGCGGACCGGGCGGGAACGGCCGGGGCGGGCTCCGGGCGCGCGGCCCCGGAAGCGGCCGCGCCGCGGGTCCCCGGCCCGGCGGTGCGGGCCGTCATCGTGCGGGGTCCAGCCGGCGCGCCGCCAGCGCGGCCGTCGCCGCCCGGTCCGGTTTGCGCGAGCGCCCCGACAGCGGGATCCGCGCGAGCACCAGGGCGTCGGGCCGGGCCGTGCCCATCCGCCGGACCGGCTCCGACAGGGCGGCGCGCAGGGCCCGTTCGTCCGCGCCGCGCCGCGGCTGCACGACGGCGACCAGCCGTTCGTCGCCGTCGCCGGCCGGGATCCCGACGAGCACGGCCAGCTCCACCCCCGGCACGTGCAGGGCGGGCTCGTACAGCCCCGGGTAGATGTTCTCGGCCCGGCGCAGCACCATGTCCTTGCTCCTGCCCTCGAGGACGATGCGGCCCGCGCCGTCCAGCCGCGCCCGGTCGCCCGTACGCACCCACGGGTCGGGCTCCTCCCCGAGGTAGCGGTGGCGGGCCGCGGGGCCGGACAGCAACAGCTGCCCGCTCCCGTCCGGCTCGGCGCGCACCCCGGGCAGCGGCGCCCCGACCAGGTCCCCGTGCTCCCCGGTCGCCTCGAACGCGGACTTCTCCCGCGCCTCGACCGCGGCCGCCGGGAACAGCTCGGTCAGCGCGTACACCCCCCAGGCCTCGGCCGCGCCCGCCGCGCGCACGCGTTCCAGCAGCCCGGCGCCGGCCGGGGCCGAGCCCGTCCACACCCGGCCGTGGAAGCGGGCGCCCGCGCCCAGCGCGTCCCGCAGCCGGGGCGGGGTCAGATAGGTGTCCTCGGGCCGCAGCCGGTGCAGCTGACGGGCCAGCACCCGGGAGTTGCCCGCGGGGAGGGCGACGGCCGCGCCGCGCGCCAGCGAGGGGACGAGGACGAAGAAGGTGCCGCCGAGCACCGGCAGGTCCCCGCGCGCGTCGAACAGGGCGGAGACCGTGGCCATGCCGGCGGCCAGGCTCGCCCGGGTGTGGACGACGGCCCGCGGCAGGGACGTGGTCCCGGAAGTGAACACGATCACCGCGTCGGCGTCCGCGTCCAGGTCGGCGCCGGGCGCGGGCACGCCCCGGCGGGACGCGCCCAGGTCCAGCGCGGGCGCGCAGCCCGGCAGCCGGGGCCCGACCGTGGCCACCGGCCCCAGCCCGGCCAGGTCCGGCAGCGCGAGCCGGGCCCGGCGGGCCAACGGCCGGGCCCAGCCCGCCACCGCCTGCGCGGTCGCGTCGGCCAGCACCAGCGCGGGCCGGGCCAGCGCGAGGCGGGCGCGCAGCACGTCGGGCCCGGCGCCCGGGTCCAGTACGGCCCCGCGCAGCCCGAGCCGCCACAGCGCGAGCAGGACGGCCAGGGCGCGCGGCCCGGGGCGCACGGCGACGCCGACGGTGTCCCCGGCGCGCAGCCCGCGCGCGTGCAGGGCCGCGGCGAAGGCGTCGGCCAGCTCGGCGAGTTCGCCGCGGGTGGCGCGCACCCGGGGCGCGCCGGTGCGGGTGGCGGTGAGCACGGCGGGCCGCTCGGGGCGGCTGCGCAGCGCGTGGTCGAGGTGGTCCAGCATCAGCGGGGGTCGTCCGTTCCGTGCGTGCCGCTGCCCCGGTCGAGGTACCAGCGGGCGGTTCCGGCGATCCCGTAGGCCCGCAGGCGCCGCGTGGAGTTCTCCACGACCATCTCCCGGCAGTGCGTGATCCGGTCGGTGTGGCGGCGTACGGCGTTGAGGAAGAGCCGGTCGGTCGGTGAGGGGCGCCGGGGCATCCCGCCGACACCCAGGTACAGCTCGGCCGTGATGGCCATGTTGTTCCCGGCGTGCATGCGGTACGGCGCCCGGTAGCCGCGCCGCCGGGCGTGCTCGGGCCGCAGTCGGCCGAAGAGCGCCGCGAGGGCCACCAGCGCGCCGAACCCGGCCCGGCCCAGCGGGCCGTGCTCGTCGCGGCGGGCCACGATCCGCCCGCACACCAGCCCGGGACTGCGGATCAGCGCGGTGCGGGCGGCCCCGGTCCAGCCGGCCCGGGGCAGGCAGTCGGCGTCCGTACGGGCGAGCAGGGCCGCACCGCGGCCGATCGCGTACCGGAAGCCGGTGTCCACGGCGGAGCCGACCCCCTTCTCCGGCTCCTCGATCACCTCCACCGGGAACGGCGCGCCGGCCGCGAACGCGCGGGCGACGGCGCCCGTCCCGTCCGTCGAGGCGTTGTCGACGACCAGCAGGGTGAAGTCCCGGTCCCGCTGCGCCGCGAGCGCCCGCAGGGTGTCGGCCAGCCGGGCCTCCTCCTCGTGCGCGGGCACGACCACCCACATCGGCGCGGTCGCGGCCGTCACGACTTCTCCCAGACCATCGTCATGATGCTGATGCCGCCGCCGAGACCCACGAACAACACCCTTTCTCCGGGCGCGAGTTCCCCGAAGACCCGGTCCAGCTGGAGGCCGATGCTCGCGCTCGCGACGTTGCCGAGCTCGGGCACCGTCACCACCAGCTTCCCGGCGGGCACCCCGGTCAGTTCCGCGAACCGCTCCAGGTACGGCACCGTCACCTGGTGCACCAGTACCTTGGCGAAGCCGTCCCAGTCCATGCCCGTGCGGTGCAGCGTCCGGTCGATGACCGCGGTGCCCACCTTCTCGAAGACGCCCCGCAACTCGTGCCCGTCGCCGCGGAAGTACGTGTACGCGTCCCCGCGCGGGTGCCGTGACCCGCCGCCCGGGATGCCCCCGACCTCCCAGTGCTCCGAATGGGTCTCGGTGTCCACGTCGACGATCCCGCCGCGCTCCACGGCCTCCACGAGCACCGCCGCCCCCGCGTCGCCGAAGGTGTATCCGGCGAAGCCGTCGCGCAGTTCGGCGAGATCGGCCGGGTCCTTGCGCACGGCCCGGCTCGGCGTCTCGCCGGTGACCACCAGGGCCCGCTGCGCCCGCCCGGCGAGGATCATGGAGTGGGCGAGGTCGATCCCGTTGACGAAGCTGTTGCAGGCGTTGGTGACGTCCAGGGCGTGGGCCCGCGAGCCCAGTTCCGCCTGCACGATGTGCGCGGTGGCCGGCTCGACCAGGTCGCGGGAGGCCGACGCGAACAGCAGCAGGTCGACGTCGAGCGGACCGAGTCCGGCGGCCGCCAGGGCCCGGCGGGCCGCGCCCACCGCGAGGGTGGAGGCGTACACGCCCTCGCCCGCGACCCGGCGGGAGACGATCCCGGTGGCCTGGGTCAGCAGCCTCGGCGGCAGCGTCAGTCCACTGCGGTGCGCCACCTCCCGCTGAAGGGCGTCGGAGGACAGCACCTCGTCGGGCAGCAGGCTGCCGACGGCGGTTATCCCGGCGCGCATCGCGGCGCGCGGCAGCGGATCAGATGGCTGAATGAACATGCACACACGATGACAAGCCGGCCGCGCCCGGGCCTGAGTACGGATGCTCAGTTCGGCGCCACCGACCGCACGGGCCGTCTGAGTACGGGGACCACCCGGGCCGCGTCCCGTCCAACCCCGGGACAGCCAGGGCCCGTTTACGTAGGGTGAGACGACACGGCCCCGGGGGAGGACGCGACATGGCAGCACGCCGATTACCGGTACTGGCGCAGTACCGGGACGACGCGGTGACCCGACTGCTGTGCGCGGGAGCACACCTCGACGAGGGCTTCGCCCGCGAGGTGGACGTGGAACTCACCGAGGACCGGCTGCGCGCCACCGGGCCCTCGCTCGGCATCGACCTGGTGGCCCTGGCCCGCCACGCGCGGGCCTCCGTACGGCGGACCGACCGGCGCGACCGGCGCCTCGCCCGGCTCTGCGCGGTCGGCGTGTGGGCGGCGGTACCGGCCGGGCTGTACGGGATGGTCGCGGACCTGGGCGCGCTCGCCCTCGCAGCCGCCGCCGCCCTCGTCCTCACCTACGCGACCGCCTGGGCCCTGGTCCGCGGGGCCGAGAACGAGGCCCGGACGGCGGCGCTCGGCGTCGAGCACGGTGCCGGCCGGCCGGGGGACCTCGCCCCGGCGGTCGGGGCGCAGGTGGAGGACCGGCTGCTGGAGCAGGAGCGGGCCAACGTGGTTCCGTACGCGGCGGGCGCCGAGCGCACCACTCCGTTCGTCGGCAGCGGCTCGAAGATCAAGGAGATGGTCTGGCAGCCCATCGACGTCAGCCGGCCCGTCGACGATCCGGCGGGCGGCGGCAAGCTGGCCATCAAGCCCTTCGACGCCGTCGACCTGCACGGCTTCGTCGCCCGCGAGATGGAGCACATCGCCGGGCTGAAGGGCCTGCGGGCCCGCAACCGGCTCTACGTGAAAGGAGATCACGTCTCCTACGTCGGGCCCGACCTGCTTCCCGACCGGCTGCGCCGCCCGCGCGCCCAGATCCCCAAGCAACTGGTGCAGGCCGGGGTGGTGCAGCCGGGCGCCGGCATGCGCACCTATCTCAGCCTGGAGCGGACCGGCGAGGGCGGTCGCGTCATCGTCTCCATGCACCTGCGGGCCCGGCTCCAGCACCCCAGTCTCACCTGGGAGGTGGCGGCGTACGGGATCCCTCCGCTCCAGGCGCGCTTCTACCGGGTGCACCAGCTGCCGCTGGACGGCTGGGAACGCTGGTGGGACCTCTTCTGCGTCGCCACCGCCGCCACCGCGTCGGCGCTGCTCGGCGCCCCCGGACGGCTGGTCCGGCGGGCTTCGGCCCGGGGCGAGCGGGCCCGGGCACTGGAGAGGACGCGCCGCGAGATCGGCCGGCGGCACCTGCGCTTCGACTACGGAGCCGTGGACAGCCTCCGCGAGCGGGTCGCCGACTGGAAGCAGCTGGGCTTCTCCGAGCGGACGGACTCCCAGGACTTCCTCCAGCGGCTCCAGCAGGGCGTGCTGATCGCGACCGAACGGTTCCTGAAGGACCACCACGTCGACACCAGCTCCTACGACCAGGCGCAGCAGGTGATCAACACCCACACCTACACCTTCCAGGGCGACATCCACTCCAGCAACATCGGCGCCCACGGCACCGTCAACCACGCCGGTCAGGCCCAGCCTTAGCGGAAGCCGGCCGGGCAGCCCCGAGCGAGCACGAGGAGCACGCGTGAGCACCTACAACTTCCACGGGAACATCTCCGGCCCCAACAACATCGGGGACAACGGCACCATCAACATCGGGCAGCAGGACACCGCCGCGCAGACCCTGCGCCTCGCCGCCGAACTCGCCCAGTGGCTGCGGGCGGAAGGGGCCGCGCCGGAGCGGCTCGACGCGGCCCGGGCCCTGCACGGCGAGCTGGACCGGGCCGGACAGGAGGGGCGCGCCGCCGAACCGGGCCTGATCCGGCGGTCGCTGGAAACCATCACCCTCGGGCTGGGCGCGGGCAGCACCGGCCTCGCCCTCGCCCAGGAGATCAGCCGCCTGCTGGGCTGACCTCCGTGCCGCGCACGGGCTGTCTCACCGCGCCCGTACGACGGCCCGCGCGCCGCCGAAGTCCAGCTCCAGCCCCGAACGCAGCGGCACGGTCTGCCCCGGGGCGATCTCCTGCGTGCTGCCGTCCGCGCGGGTACCCGTCCACGCCGACCCGGAACGGTTGGCCAGCCCGAACTTCCCCGGCCGTTGCGGATGCTCGGTCAACTGCGCCACCAGCGTGCCGTCGCCGTAGTCGTGCCGGGCCGGTTCCGGCGCCAGGTGGTGCGCCTGCACCCGCGAGGACCGGTGCAGCAGGATGTGGTGCTCGGTGCGCGGCGGGGGCGTGGTCAGCACCAGCCGGGGCGGCAGCACCAGCGCGTTCCCGCAGCTCCAGCAGGTGCCCGGGGAGGCGGACCGGGGCTCGGTCATGTTCTGCTTCCCGCAGTGGGCGCAGTCCACGACCGCGTCGAGGACCGCTCGGAGCGCGTCGCGCCACTGCGACTCCCGCACCCGGGCCGCCGGGTCGCACAGGCCCCGCGTGAAGTTCCGGGTGAACAGGGCGCGCAGGGAATCGGGCACCACCGCCCACGTGGCCAGTACCGTCGCGTGCTCCACCGGGTCGGGGGCGTTGGAGCGGTCCAGCGGGTCGAAGAGGAACAGCGGGTCCTTCCCGTACAGCTTGCGCTCGGCGGCCTCGTCGAAACAGCGGATGTCCAACTCCCGCTTGCCCATCAGCGGATGGTGGTTCATCAGCAGCATGAACAGCAGCACGGACAGGGAGTGCAGATCGCTCTGGGTACCGGGGGAGACCCCGGGCTCGCCGCGCACCAGCTCGGGAGCCATGAACGCCATGGTCCCCGAGATGCCCGTGCTGTCGCCCTCGACCACCGCGTTGTCGTTGTCGCAGACCAGCACCTCACCGGTGGCGGGGTCGAAGAGCAGGTTCCCCCAGGAGATGTCCCGGTAGGCGATCCCGCGCGAATGCAGCGCCTGGTACGCCTCGACCGTGTACAGGCAGGCGGTGAGCAGCGCACGGATCGTGGTCCGCAGCTTGCGGCGGAAGAGCAGCGGCAGGCCCTTGAAGCGGTCCGGGCGGATGTCCATCAGATAGCCGAAGCCGCCCCGCCCGTTGCCCACGAAGTCCCGGGGCCACAGGAAGCGGTCGTCGTCGAAGCCCCGGTCCACCAGCTGGCGGACGATGTCCTCCTGCTCCGGTGTCGCGCAGGCCGGGTAGTACCACTTGAGGGCCTGGTCGCCGGCCGCGGTGCGCACCCGGTAGACCTCCCCCTGGCCGCCGGCGCCGAGCAGGTCGGACACCTCCACGCCCAGGCCGCTGTCGGACGTCAGCCGGGTACCGCTGTCGAGCATGCCGCTCATTCGTCACTCCTGTACGGGTCTGTCATGTCGGCCGGGTCGGCGGAGCCGGTGCTGCCGGGCGCCGCCCCGCCGGGTTCGGTCAGGGCCGTGGCGGTGTGCCAGGCCGCCACCAGGGTGGTGTCGTCCCCCGAGTGCCGGGAGGCCTTGGCCAGCCACTCCGGCAGGACGGCCCGGACGCACTCCGGGCCCTCCGCCGACAGCCGCTCGTCCAGTCCGGCCATGAACTGCCGGAAGCCGCCGTCCGAGGCGAAGCTCTTGGACAGCCCGTCGGTGGAGAGCGACACCAGCCGCGGCGCCCGCGCCGGGGCGGTCACCGGCGCCCAGTGCGTGCGGACCCGCAGCCAGGCCTGCGGCGAGCACAGGGACTCCGTCTCGTCGCCCAGATCCGCCTCGTCCGGCGCGAGCGGGACGGTCACCTGCCCGTCGTCGGTCACCACGGTCAGCTCGCCGTCCCCGAGCTGCCAGGCCGCGAAGACCCGGGGGGTGAGCACGGCGCCGACGAGCGTGCTCCCGTACAGCACCAGCTTGTCCGTCGGGGACGGGCCGCCCTCGCCGGGCGAGCTGCTGCGTTGCCAGTGCCCGAGCGCCTTCTCCTGCCAGGCGCTGACCAGTTGGCGGGGCAGCGTGTACTGGGCGTAGTTCATCAGCCAGGCCAGGCTGGGCGGCCGTTGCTCGCCCCGGGGCTCGGCGAGCGCGGCGAACTGCCGGGCCTGCTGGACGAACAGGTCCACGGCGAAGCGGGACCCGAAATGACTGCGCGCGTGCACCGCCGATCCGTGGCCGTCGGCCACCGCCATGATCAGGGGCCGGGCGGCGGTGCCGAGCCCCTCCGCGTCGTGGTGGTCCTGGTTGCGCGCCTTGTTCACGCCCTGGACGCTGCCCTGAATCGTGTCCCAGCGCGGCAGCGGTCCCTGGATCATCCGCACGGGCCCGCTCACCACACGTCGTCATCGTCGTCGGCGAGCACCGGCGGGGCGTACGGCGGCTGCTTCACGGTCGCGTCCCCGAAGCCCGCCACCGGTTGGGAGGCCGCCTTCACCGCGGCCGTCGAGGCCCAGCGGATCGCCGCCGCCAGCTGCTTGGGGCTGTTCGCGTCCAGCGGCTGCAGCTCGGGATTGCCCAGGAACTCCTGGAGCACGTTGCGGTCGGCGTCCGCGCCGATCGCGATGGCCACCCGGACCGCCTTGCGGCCCCACGGGGTCGCGTCCACCGCCCGCAGCCCCGACTTCCAGTCGTCCGTCGGCACCCCGTCGGAGACCAGCGCCAGCACCGGCTTCAGGGCCCGCTGCGGCATCGGCGGGGTGTCCAGTTCGCGCGCCGCGAGCTGAAGGGCCTCACCGAGATTGGTCATGCCGTCCACCTGCACGTCCTGCCAGGTGAACTGTTCGACCGGCACCGGGTCCTTGTGGTGCCAGCGGGCCGTCGTGGAGAACGTCATCGTGCGCAGCAGCAGCTGGGCCGCCGGATTGTCCTGCGCGACGGAGAGCATCTCCGGAACGGCTTCCCTGATCGCGTAGTTGAGCTGGCCGATCTTCTCGCCCTGCATCGAGTACGAGCAGTCGAGCAGCCAGATGAAATGGACGGGCCGGTTCGCCATCGGCCCGCCGGGGATGTCACTCACCGCGTGTCTCCTTCAACTTCCGGTCCATTGCGGGACGTACCGCACCAACGCCGCCACCGCGGCGGCCGCCGTCATCACGACCGCCGACACGAACAGGGCCGCCGTCATCCGTCGGCCCCGTGTGATCTGCGGTGTCATCATGGGGTGTTGCTCCTTTCCTCACCGTGCGCGGCCTGCGGGCCCTGCGCGGCCTGCGGGTCCTGCGGATCCGGCCCGGTCCGCGCGTCCGGCCGCTCCTCGCGGTCCCGTACGAGCCGTCCGACGCGCAACCCGGTCCGTGACAGCAGCCAGAGCACCGGCTCCGCCGCCCGCCGCCGTTCGGTGTCCAGGGCGCCCGCCCCGGTCGCGGCGCGGGCGCTGACCACCCAGTACCGGGCCGCCGCGAAGTCGTGGCCGAGGGCCCGGACCAGCTCGTCCAGCCCGATCCCGGTCAGCCACGCCTCGACCGGCTCGGTCGGTCGCGGCAGCGAGTCCAGCCGGTCCAGTGCGTCCCGCTTGGTCACCACCGTGGCCACGGGCAGGCGCCCGCGCCGGCCGCCGAGTCCCTGTAGCTCGCCGGTGAACCCCGCGTACGTCTCCACCGGGCCCAGGTCGGCCGGCCGGGCGGCCTCGGCCCGTTCGGTGTCGCCGGCGTGCAGGGCCCGGCGTACGACGGGCGCGGCGAGCACGTCGGTCACCAGCAGGACCCCGTCGGCGTGCGCGAGGTAGCCCTGGCCGCGGGTCGTGTCGGCGTCCCGGAGGGACTCGCCCATCGGGTCGTACAGGTAGAGCAGTCGGCGCCGGCGGCCGTGCCCGACCAGCAGCATCAGGGCGCGCGGCTGCCCGCCCTGGGTCTTGAGGGTCCACCCGGTCCGGTTCAGCTGCTGCCCCAGGGCGTTGGCCTCGCGGAGGTCGTCGGGAGAGGCGTACTCGAGCGTCAGCCGGGACTCGTGCGACCAGGACCGCAGTCCGTCGAGCATGGCCGCCAGCAGCATCGTCTTCCCGGCGGAAGTGCCCCCGATCAGCGGCAGGTGCACGACCCGGGTGGTGCCCACGGCCGGCGGCAGGCTCCGGTCGCAGTGCGGGCACCGGGCGGCGAGCCCCCGCCGCCCGGTCATGAGGGTGTTCGGCAGGGCCTTGCCGCACCGGCAGACGTGCCGCAGGGCACCGAAGGCACCCGGCCGCAGCTCGCGGTGGGCGGCGCCGCAGGCCGGGCAGAGGTGCACGGCCAGCGGGAACGGCCGGTAGCAGCCGGGGTAGGGGCACTTCATCCGGATGCCCAGGGCCAGCTTCCACAGCCGCTCCGCGACGCGCCCGGCCAGGGTGGCGGTCAGGGCGGCGAGCGCGACCAGGCCGAGCTCCACCGCGAAGAACAGCGCGACGCCCGCCAGCAGGACCGAGGCGAGCAGCGCGGACAGCAGCGCGGCCAGTGCCGTGCCGGGAGCCAGCAGGCGCAGCAGCAGCCGGCCGAAGCCGTTGTCCGAGCGTGCGCCGCTCCAGCCGCCCCGGCCGCGCAGCAGGCGGCGGCGCACCAACTCGCCCAGCCAGTGTCGGGTCAGCAGGAACCAGACGGTCAGGGCCGCGGCCTGTCCGGCGAACCGGGCGTCCAGCCACATCTGTCCGGCCCAGTACGCGGGCCGCGCCGGTTCGGGACCGGCGTACGGGGTGATCCGCGGGTCGGTGCCGCCCGGCGGACGCGTCCGGAAGGCGGCCCAGGCGGCCGACAGGGCCAATGCCAGGAACCGCCACAGCCCGTACCCGAGGCACACGGCGACCGCCATCACCCCGATGAGGGTGGCGAGGACCCGTGCGATCAGCTCCGGATCCACCGGATCAGCCCCCGTTCCCACCGGCGCCGGCACCGCCGGAGCGGCGCCCTGCGAAGCGTTCGCGCAGGCGGCCGAAGGCACTCGGCCGCTGCCAGCCGCGGAACTCGTCGGCCCAGCGCCCGCCCAGTCGGGCCAGTGACTGCTCCACCTCGGCCAGCTCCGTCGCCGCCAGGCTCCGTACGGCCGGCCGCAGCACCCCGTCGAGCAGGTCCGTGCGGGCCTCCTGCCAAGCAGGGCCGGCCTGCGGCTGGGAGGACCACGCCGTGAAGCAGTCCGCGGCGTAGCCCGGATCCAGCCGCAGCCGGTCACGCACCGCCGGGGTGCGCGCCGCCGCCCGGTAGGCGGCCAGCAGCTCCGTGTCGTTGCTCTCGACCAGCGCCCGCAGCTCGCTGTCCGGCCGGTCCCCCGCCAGCAGCCGGGTACACAGGGCCGCGTACGCGCTCTCCCGCGGGCCCGGCTCCGGATCCAGCGACCGCAGGTCCAGCACCTGGCGGACCCAGCCTCCGCCCGCCGAGCCCGACCGCAGGTTCCGGGCCAGCTCCAGCAACAGCAGCGACGGCCGCAGCCGGGCCGGGATCTCCTCCTGGAACTGCCCGAGGAGCTCCGGAGCCAGCTCCGCGGCCTCGGTGTCCCCGGCCGGGGCCCGCACGGCCGCCCGTACGAGCAGTTCCCAGGTCCCGGCCTCCCGGTGGACCTTCGCCCCGGTAGCCATCAGCACCAGCCCGGCCTCGCCCGCCCCCGGCGGGTCCCCGTCCCACACCAGCCGCATCGCGGTCCGCAGCACCAGCGGCTCCGCGTACAGCGAGACGCCCGAGCGGGTCAGCAGGGCGTTCAGGGAGCCGACCCGGTCCGGGGCGGGCCCGGCCACCGCGGCCTCGGCGCACATCCGCAGGTGCGGCCGCGCGTCGGCCGCGGTCAGCCGCAGTCCGGTCCGCTCGAACAGCCGCCGTCCGGCCGCCGGATCGCCCGCGGTGAACGAGTCCAGCCGGTCGAGCACGAGGGCGCGCAGCCCGGGCAGTTCGGTCAGCGCGGCCCGCACGTCCGCCCCGTACACCCGCTCCGGATCGGTGAGCAGCGCGAGCGCCAACTGCCGGGCCGTACCGGGCAGCAGGTCGCCCACGTCCACCCCGAGCACCGAGGCCACCCGCAACAGCCCGGCGGAATGAGCCGGTTCGGTCGCGGGGTCACCCAGCGCCGCGCGCAGGCCCGGTTCCAGCTCCGCCGCCAGCCGCCCGCGGACGGCCGCGCCGAGGGCGCCCGCGGTGGGCAGGGCCGCGGGCGGCGCGCCGGTCCGTACCGCCTCGGTCAGGGTCAGGGCCACCAGCGGCTCGCACACCGCGGGCGGGGCCCAGCCGTCCAGGGCCGCGAGCAGCCGCCCGGCCGCGGCGACCTCCGCCGGGTCCCGGTCCCCGGCCGGGCGGCCCAGCGCCAGGGCCAGCGCGTGCAGCCGTACGTCCTCCAGGGCGTCCCGGTGCCCGGCGGCCCAGTCGGCGGCCGCGGTCCGGCCGGGGGAGGGCAGGGCGATGCCCGAGGCCAGGGCGAGCGCGGCCAGCGGGCCCGCGTCGTAGGGCCCGGCGGCCAGCCGCCGCACCTCGGCGACCAGGTCCTGGCGCTGCGCCTGCCAGATGCGGGCGGCGGTATCGGCCCACACGTCCGGCTCCCCGGCGGCGGGGGCGGCGTCGCGCGCGGCGTCGTAGACCCGGTAGCGGTGTTCCTGCCCGGCGAGGCCGAGCCCGTCCTCGGGCACCACCCCGATGATCTGCTGCCGGGCGAGCTGCGGCCGCCGGGTGTAGGTGGTGAAGGTGAGCCACTGCCCCCGCTGGTGCGGCAGCACACTGCACGCGAGCATGATCCAGCGGGCGACGGCCTCGCTGTCGGCCTCCACGAGCACGATCTGCGGGGCGTCCGGGTCCTCGCCGAGCCGGCGCACATCGGCGAAGAAGGCGGCCAGCCACGGCCCGCGGGCGGCGACGAAGGCGGCCAGCGCGGCCCGGTCGAGGCGGCCCGGAGCGGGCACCGCGGCCAGCGCGGGAGCGCCGGCCTCCGGGGTCGCGGCGGCCCACTGCGGCGAGCCCCAGGCGGTGATGGGCAGCTCGCCCACGGTCGGACCGGAACCGGCGGGCTGCGGCAGGTGCACCGCGTGGGCGTGGAAATTGCCCCACCGGCCGCTGTAGTCGGCGCCCGTGTACACCGAGCGCGCCAGCAGCCGGCTCCCGTCGGCCAGCACGTTCAGGCTGAGCGCCTGCGGGAAGCCGGCCAGCTCCTGCGGTCCCGGGCGCGGCGGCGCGTCCCGGGGCGGCTCGTAGCCGATCAGCTGCTCCGCCTCGCGCAGCAGGGCGGCCGGCACCCCGGGGCTGACGGCCGTGAACCGGAATCCGGAGCCGTCGGGACCGGGCGGCGCCGAGGTGTAGTGCAGTTGGGCGAGATTCATGAGTTCCCCTCGGAGCCGGTAGGGCCAGCCGGGCCACGGCCACCCGGGCCGGCGGCGCCACCGGTGCGCGGCAGCAGCCCGCCCAGCCCCAGCAGCCACAGCAGCGGATCCTCCACGCGCAGCGGCCGGGGACCCGACTTCGGGGCGTCGGCCGGGGCGTGCGCGGGCGGCGGCGAGCCGAGCGCCGAGAGCCCGAACAGCGACAGCTGGGCGAAGTCCCGTTCCAACTGCCGTAGCAGTGCACCCGAGTCCCAGCCGTCGAGGAGCGAGCGCATCTCCTCGTGCACCGCCCGCCGGTCCTCCTCGTCGAGCGCGCCGGCGCCGTGGTCGGCATTGCGCAGCAGCGGCGAATGCGGCTCCAGCAGCGGCGCCAGCGAGTCCGTCTTGGTCACCGCCACCGCCACCGGAGTGGTGACCCGGCCGCGCGAGGATCCCCGGCCGTGCGCCCGCAGCTGTGCCGCGAGATCGGCGGCGATCTGCTGCGGCGGGGTCTCGATGACCGGCAGCGGCGGCCCGACGTCCATCGGCAGCCGGTCGCGCACCGCCCGCATCTGCAGCGGGTCCACGAGCAGGATGATCCCGTCGGCGGCGGCCAGGTAGTGGGTGTAGCGGTCCATGGCCTCGGCGTTGGCGAGGTCCTCGCCCGCCGCGTCGAAGAACACCAGCGCGGTGTGCCGGCTGCCGTCCCCGCGGAGCCGGCGCCGCAGGGGCAGGCTCAGCCGGTACAGCAGCGGGTCGTTGAATCCGAGGGCCGCCGGTCTGGTGGCCTCCGGCAGCCGCAGCCGGTCGTAGAGGTCCTCGGCCAGCTCGCGGTCCCGGCGCTGGGTCTCGCCGCCCATCGCGGTCACCGAGGCCCCGTACGCCCGACCCACCCTGCCGCGCAATTCGTTGAGCAGGACGGAGACGTAGGTGCTCTTGCCGGAGGCCTTGGGACCGAGCAGGGCGATGATCCGGGTGTCCTGGTCGCAGTAGTCGCTCGGGAAGTCGCTGTGGCAGCGCCGGCAGACCCGGACCGGGGTGGACCCGCCGCAGGCGGGGCAGTCCGCGCGCGAGCCGCCCCCGTTCGGGGTGAGGCGCAGCCCGAGGCCGCGGGGGGAGGTGAAGACCGGGCCGCGCATCTTCAGTGCGGGAGGCACGCTCGGGCCCATGAAGTCGGCCCATGTGGTGTCGAGTTCGGCGCTACAGGGCTTGGCCCCGCGCACCCCCGTGGCGGACATCTGGCAGCGGTAGGGCAGCCGGGCCGCCGGGGACCGGTCGAAGCAGTAGGGGCAGACGACGGAGGTCATGTCAGCGGACCACCAGGGAGAGGAGAGGAGGCTCTTCGAGCCGGACGGAGGCGGCGGCGCCGCCGAGGAGGAAACCGCGCAGGGCGTACGGGCGGCCGGGCGCGACGGCGGTGTCGAGCGGGCGCTCCACGGTGCCGGTGCCGGTGCCGGTGCCGGTGCCGGTGCCCGCGGCCGCGAGTTCGGCCCCGGTCACCCGGCACACGGCCGTCCCGCCGGACGGGCCGCCCGGACGCGGCGGGTTGCGGCTGCCGTCCCCCCGGGCCACGAGGACGAATCCGGGGAGGTCCGGGCCGGGTGCGCCGCCCGGCGCCCGTACGGTCACCCGCAGGACGGCGGGCCCGCGGCGCAGGCCGCGCCGGGGGCCGGGCACCACCTCGTAGGCGATGGCCACGTCGGCGGGCAGTTCGGCCCGCGCGTCGCCCCCGGCCGGGGCGAGCACGGAGCGGGTGCTGCGCGGTGCGGCGTGGGCCTCGACGGACAGCGCGGCCGGGGTGACCGGCAGCCGCAGCCCCTCGCGCAGGAACACGCTGCGGGCCACGGCGAAGTCGGTGCGCCGGCCGTCCTGGATGACGGCGGCGGTGACGGTGCCGGCGGTGCCGGGCCAGTCGAAGCCGACCTCGACCAGGTCGGGCGCGGCCCGCCGCAGCGCGAGCCCGGTCACCGGCAGGGGGGCCTCGACCAGGACGGAGGGCCCGGCCAGGGCCCGCGCACCCAGCACGGCCACGGCGGAGACGGTGGTGAGCGATCCCGGGGGCGGGTGCCCTACGAAGCCCGAGCCGTTTCCGCCCGGGCCGTTTCCGGTCGGGCTGCTGTCGGCCGGGCTGCTTCCGGTCGGGCCGTTCCCGCCCGAGCCGCTGTCGGCCGGGCTGCTCCCGCCCGAGCCGCTGTCGGCCGGGCTGCTCCCGCCCGAGCCGCTGTCGGCCGGGCTGCTTCCGGTCGGGCCGTTCCCGCCCGAGCCGTTCCCGGCCGGGCTGCTCCCGCCCGAGCCGCTTTCGGCCGGGCTGCTGTCGCTCGGGCCGTTCCCGGTCGGATTGTTTCCGGTCGGGCCGTTTCCGCCCGGACCGTTCCCGGTCGGGCGCGACGGGTTCGGGTCGATCCAGTTCAGCGGCGGCGGCAGCTCGGCCGCCGTCAGTTCGGTCCGCTCGGCGGGGGCGGCGCCGGGCCACTCCACCAGCCGCACCTCGGCTCCGTCGCCGCCGGTCCGGCGGAACTCCACCCCGCCCGCCTCCCGGGCCCGGGCCGTCAGGGTGAGCACGGGATCCGGCCAGGCGTGCACGGTGACCGCGACGGTCACGGCGGCGGACACCGCGCCGTGGTCGGCGCGGCCCACCGGGGCGTACCGGGCCCGCACCGCCAGCTCGTACCTCCCGGGCGCGAGCCCCGGCGCGCGCAGGGTCTCCCGCAGGCCCGCCCGCGCCGGCGGGGGCACCGAGACGGGGCCCTGCGGACCGGTCAGCGTCACTTCACAGCGGGCCGCGCCCGCCGGCGCCGTCCACGCGCCCTCGATCCACCCGTTGCCGTCGACGGCGGCCGCCTCCGTCACCACCGGGGCGACCGCCAGCGGGGCTGCGATGAGCGCCGGCCCGTCGACGGCGCCGTCGGCCCGCAGCGGCAGCGCCACGTGGCGGACCTCCTCGCCGATCCCGGCGCCGCGGTCCACGAGCACGCCCCCGACCGGCCGCCCCGCCACCTCGGCGAGCGGCGAGTCGACCGGCTCCCCGCGGGTGAGCCGCACCACCCGCCAGCGCGTGTCACCGAAGTCACCGACGGGCCAGCGCAGTTCGACACCTTCGGGGACGAGGGCGGACACCATCGGGCCGGGGTCCCCGGGACCGGGCCGGTAGGTGCGGACCAGTCCGCGCACCGCGCGCGGGCAATCGCCCGCCAGCGCCGCGGCCTCCTCGTAGTGGACGCAGGCCCGCTCCGGATCCCCTTGTTCCTCGGCCCGCCGGGCCACCGCGAGTTCGGTGTCGGCGGCCTTCACCCGGGCGGCCAGATCCTCGAGGAGGGCCGCCAGCGGCCGGTCCTCACCCGCGGACGGCAGCAGGGCGGCCCGGCGGGCCGCGGAGCGGATCCGGTGCTCCCGCACGTCGTCGAGCAGGTTCTCGGCGGCGACCCGCTGTCCGCCGTCCAGCCGGGCCCGCCGGGCCGCCGCGCGGACCAGCGCGGTGGCCTCGGCCGGGTCGACCCCGAAGCCGGCCGCGGTGGCCGGCAGTTCCCCCTCGGGATGGTCCTGGAGCAGGTGGGTGAGCTGGTAGAGCAGGATCCGGCGCAGGGCCGCGGGGTCCGCCTCCTGGATCGCGGCCAGCCGCTCCAGCAGCCGGGCCGCGGCCGGTTCCGGCCGGTCCTGGCACAGCGACCGCAGCACGCCGGCGCCGACGTGCCGGCGCCGACCGGGCCCGGTGACGGCGAAGATCCCGTCGAGTACCCGTAAGCGGCCGCCGGGCGGGACCAGTAGTTCGCCCAAGTGACTTAATCCGATGGTCTGTTGCTCAGTGAGGAGTTCCCCGTACGCTCCCACGAGCGGCGACAGTGGGAGGCCGGGGAGCGCGCGGGGCAGCCCGATGGCGTGCCCGAAGTCGGTCCCGGCCATCGCTCTGCGCCCCCCGTGCAGTGTGTGGGAGGTCATTTCAGCAGATGTGCAGGTCGTTCGTGGGCTCTTTTCGTTCTCCAGGTGTACGGCGCAGTGTCACGAAGCGATCTCTGTCCGGTACCCCGGGACCGCTGTCCTTGGGGCGCCCCTCGACTCCCCCCTCACCCGCAGAGGTCGTCACCCCATGGCAGAACTCAACCGTCGCAGGTTCCTGCAGATAGCCGGTGGCGCCGCCGCCCTCACGATGCTGAACGACAGCATCGCCCGGGCCGCCGCCATCTCGGCGCAGGGCACCACCGGAACGATCCAGGACATCGAGCACGTCGTGGTCCTGATGCAGGAGAACCGGTCCTTCGACCACTACTTCGGCGCGATGAAGGGTGTCCGGGGCTTCGGTGACCCGCGGCCGGTCCTCCAGGACAACGGCAAGCCGGTCTTCTTCCAGTCGAACGGGACGAAGGACGTCCTGCCCTTCAACCCGCAGGTCCAGGACCTCGGCATGCAGTTCCTGGAGGGGCTCAACCACGACTGGGCCGGCGGCCACCAGGCGTACAACAACGGCAAGTACGACAAGTGGGTCCCGGCCAAGACGGCCACGACCATGTCGTACATGACCCGGAACGACATCCCGTTCCACTACGCCCTCGCCGACGCCTTCACGGTGTGCGACGCCTACCACTGCTCCTTCATCGGCGCCACGGACCCGAACCGCTACTACCTGTGGACGGGCTACACCGGCAACGACGGGGTCGGCGGCGGACCGGTCCTCGGCAACCAGGAGGCCGGCTACGGCTGGAAGACCTACCCCGAGCGCCTGGAGGCGGCCGGCGTCTCCTGGAAGGTCTACCAGGACATCGGCGACGGCCTGAACGCCGCCGGTTCCTGGGGCTGGATCAACGACGCCTTCCGCGGCAACTACGGCGACAACTCGCTGCTGTACTTCAACAGTTACCGCAATGCGCAGCCCGGCAGCCCCCTGTACGAGAAGGCGCGCACGGGCACCAACGTCAAGGCGGGCGGCGGCTACTTCGACCGGCTGCGCGCCGACGTGACGGCCGGCACCCTGCCCTCCGTCTCCTGGATCGCCGCCCCCGAGGCGTTCAGCGAGCACGCGAACTGGCCGACGAACTTCGGCGCCTGGTACATCTCGCAGGTCCTGGACGCGCTGACCGCGAACCCGGCCGTCTGGGCCAAGACCGCCCTGTTCATCACCTACGACGAGAACGACGGCTTCTTCGACCACGTGGTCCCGCCGTATCCGCCCGCCTCCTCCGCCTGGGGCCTGTCCACGGCCGACGTGTCGAAGGACCTCTACGCCGGTGGCGGCGGCTACGCGGCCGGACCGTACGGGCTCGGCCCGCGCGTCCCGATGATCGTGGTCTCCCCCTGGAGCAAGGGCGGCTACGTCTGCTCCGAGACCTTCGACCACACCTCCGTGATCCGCTTCCTGGAGAAGCGCTTCGGGGTGCAGGAGCCCAACATCTCCCCGTGGCGCCGCGCCGTCTGCGGTGACCTGACCTCGGCCTTCGACTTCACCCGGGCCGATGCCGCGCCCGCCGCCCTGCCGTCCACGGCCGGGTACGTCCCGCCGGACAAGGACCGCCACCCCTCCTACCACCCGACCCCGCCGGCGACGGGCGTCCTGCCCCCGCAGGAGGCCGGGGCCAAGCCGACCCGCGCGCTCGGCTACAGCCCCTACGTGGACGGCGCCCGCACCACGTCCACCGGCAAGTTCACCCTCACCTTCGCCTCCGGACCGACCCTGGGCGCCCACTTCCACAGCACCTCGGGCAACCGCACGGACGGCCCCTGGCCCTACACGGTCGAGGCGGGCAAGACGCTCGTCGACACCTGGTCCACCAGCAGCTCCACCGGCAACCAGATCAACCTCACGGTGTGGGGCCCGAACGGCTTCCTGCGCAGCTGGAAGGGACCGGCGAAGAAGGCCGGCCCCGAGGTCACGGCCCGCCACCTGGCGGCCACCGGCAACCTGGCCCTGACGCTGACCAACTCCGGGACGGCGGCCGTCAACCTCACGGTGACCAACTCCTACGGCGGCGCGGCCCAGGCCTTCAGGGTGGCGGCCGGCGCGACGGTCTCCCACACGGTGGACCTCTCCGCCTCGGGCCGCTGGTACGACGTGAAGGTCGTCTCCGACGCCGACGCCACCTTCCTGCGCCGCTTCGCCGGACACGTGGAGACCGGTGCCCCGGGCGTTTCGGACCCGGCGATCAGGACCGCCTGATCCGGTCCTCCGGTGCGCGCAGCAGCCGCCGTTCCAGGACCGGGAGGTCCGCGGGGCGGTGGCTGCGGGCGTGCCGCAGCAGGAGGTCCCGCGCGGTGTCGGGCACCCGGCGCCGCTTCGGGTGCCGGGTGGTGAACTCCTCGCTCGCGAAGAACCGCACGGCCCCGTCGAGGCCGGCCCGGTCCGTCTGCCTCACGCCCCATGCGAGTTCGTCCGCGGGCGCCGGAGCCAGCAGCCGCTGCGGGGCCAGGGTGGCGAGCAGCCGCGCGGCGTCGCCGGGGTGCTCCCGTACGGTGCCCAGCCAGCTGAAGACCGTGCTCAGCGGTACTCCGCGCGGCGGCGGGGGCTCCTCGCCGCGGGCGCAGGCGCCGGCGTACGCGCGCAGGCCCTCGGGCGCGGCGGCCACCCAGCGGGCGCGGTGCCGGGAGGGAAGCCCCGCGGGATCCCGGGAATCGAACAGCGGCCGGAGCGGCCCGGTCGGGTCCACGGACCCGATGCGTTCGCCGCCGGCCTCGTACAGCGAGACCCTGCCGTCCCCGTGGCACATGCATTCGAAGTCGTCGTGCGGCGCCGCGGGGGGCCAGGCCGCGAGCACCTCCGCGATCTCGTTCCGGTCGACGATCTCGTACTCGGTGGGGTGGACCGGGTGGACCGGGTGGACCGCGTGGTCCCTTTCGGCGAAGGGGTGCGTGACGGCGATGCGGACCGTGCGGGATATCGGCTTCACGGTGTGATCGTAGGCCGGTTGGGCAGAACCTCCGGCGTCGGTTTCTCCGCCCGTCATCCAGGGAGAACGCATGGCCATCGCCCACCGCAGGATCGGCACCGGACCCGTCCGCGTCATCGTGCTGCACGACTGGTTCGGCACCTCCGCGAACTGGGGCTCCGTACTGGACCACCTGGATCCCGAGGGCTTCAGTTACGTCTTCCTCGACTACCGCGGCTACGGCGACCGCCGCGACGTCCCCGGCCGCTACACCCTGGCCGAGATCGCCGACGACGTCCTCGAACTCGCCGACCAGCTCGGCTGGGACACCTTCTCCCTCCTCGGCCACTCCATGGGCGGCAAGGCGGTCCAGCAGGTCCTCGTCCGCGCCCCCGAGCGGGTGGAGAAACTGATCGGGCTCGCCCCGGTCCCGGCCGCGCCCTACGCGATGGACGACGCGACCCACGCCCTCTTCCACGGCGCCGCGACCGATCCCGAGAAGCGCCGTGTGATCCTCGACCTGGTCACGGGCAACCGTGCGAGCCGGCACTGGCTCGACGGGATGGTCGCCCACTCGCTGGCCGTCTCCCGCCCCGAGGCCTTCGCCGGCTACCTCGCGAGCTGGCAGCCGCTCGACCTGTCCGCCGCCGTGAAGGGCAACACCGTCCCGGTGCTCGTCCTCGTCGGGGAGTACGACCTCGCGATCACCCCGGATGTGATGAGGGACACCTGGCGGGCCGCCTACCCGGACTGCCGGATCGTGACGGTCCCGGGCTCCGGCCACTACCCGCCGCACGAGACCCCGGTGGCCTTCGTCACCGAGGTGGAGGCCTTCCTGCGGTTCTAGCGGGACAGCGAACCGGGCACACGAAAAATCCCGTGGGGTACGAGGAGACCTCGTACCCCACGGGATCGACAGGGTGAGTGACGGGACTTGAACCCGCGGCCACCTGGACCACAACCAGGTGCTCTACCAACTGAGCTACACCCACCACGAAGGGCGGCGGACCGCCCGTTCGATGTGCAAGCACAGCATAGCCGATCAGAGGGGTGCTCCCGCGACGCCTTATCGGGTGGTGGGCCGCTTCCGGCCAGGCCTGCGGCGGGGGCGGCGGCGGAGGCGGAAGCCCGGCCCGAAGCGCGGGCGACGGCGGCCGCGGCGAGCGCCCGGACGATCGGGTGCGGCCTCGACCCGTCGCCGTGCTGCTCCGGCTGGAACGGCGTGGCCAGGGAAGAACGGGTGCCCGGGCAGCTCCGCGATGCGCACCTGACCGTCCTCGTCGTGCCCCGACCGCCGCAGGCCGCGGCGGCTAGCTCCGGCAGGTGCGCGGGCGCCGGCCCGTACGAGCAGGGGTAGCGCTCCATCGACCGCTCCGCACCGAGCGCTGCCTCGGCGAGCGAGCCCGGCGGCTCGCCGCCGCCCCGCCCGGGCGCGTCACCCCCGCCGCCTCTCCGCTCGCCGTCGGCCCCCGGCTGCTCGCCGCGTTGCCCGCCACCGGGGGCTGCGCCCTATGCGCCCTAGAGGTGTCTTGCCGATCAGGCCGGGCTCGCGGCGCCGAGCGACCCGCTGCGGCTGCCCGACGTGGCACCGCTCACCGTGACGGGCGCGGGGGAGGAGGAGCTGGCCGTGCTGCTGCCCGCCGGGCACCCGCTCGCCGGGCGGGCCGGCGTCCGCCTCGACGACCTCGCCGACGCGCGCCGGATCGACGCCCCCGGCGTCGGGCTGCCGCTCGCCGCCGCCCGCGCCTCCGTGCGCTACGACGGCACCGACCTGCTCGCGCTCTGCGCCCTCGCCGCCGCCGGGCACGGCCTCGTGCTGCTGCCGCGCCGCGTGGCGCGGGCCGCCGGTGCGGGGGTCGCCGTACCGCTGTCGGCCCCGCGCCTGGTGCACCGCACGGAGCTCCTCTCCCCGGGCCGCCCGACCGGCGTGGCCGCCGCCCTCGCCGCGCGGCTCGCGGGGCGACCGGAGGAGGGTCCCTCGTTCGGGTGGGGTGTAGGCGTTCCAGGCGGCCGGGTGAGCCACGGCTCCAGACGTGCGCCACGGCGGCACGGGCGGCATGGGCGGCACGGGCGGCACGGGCGGAGGTCGGAGAGGGCGGGCACGCCCGGCGGAGCAGTGGCTCCTCGGGACGAGAACTCCGCTCGAGCGATGCTCGCAGCGTGAGGGAGGAACCGCCTTCGCTCGTTCGCGAAGGCGAGGATGTCAAGGCAGGATCGCCCGTATGACTTCTGACGCCACATCCGAAGGCCCCGCACCCTTCACGGCCGATGACTACGCCGCCCGGATGGCCGCCGCCGCCCAGACCGCCGCCGACGCAGGACTCGCCGGGCTGCTGATCGCTCCCGGACCTGACCTCACGCACCTCACGGGATACCGGCCCACCGCCGAGACCGAGCGGCTGACCCTGCTCGTACTGGCCGCCGGGCAGGACCCGGTGCTGATCGTGCCCGCGCTGGAGGCCCCCGACGCGCAGCGGGCCCCGGGCGCCGCCGCGCTGACCCTGCGGGACTGGGCCGACGGGAAGGACCCGTACGCCGTCACCGCCCCGCTGCTGGACTTCCGCGGGCGCTTCGGGGTGAGCGACAACACCTGGGCGCTGCACCTCCTCGGCCTGCAGCGGGAACTGCCGAACAGTTCCTACGCGCCGCTCACCGACTGCCTGCCCATGCTCCGCGCGGTCAAGGACGAGCGGGAGCTGGAGCGACTCGCCGCGGCGGCGGCCGCCGCCGACGCCGCCTACGCGCAGATCCTCCACCTCCCCTTCGCCGACCGGCGGGAGAGCGACGTCGCCGCCGACCTGGCCGGCCTGTTGCGCGCGCACGGCCATTCCCAGGTCGACTTCACGGTCGTCGGCTCCGGCCCCAACGGGGCCAATCCGCACCACGAGGCCGGCGACCGCGTCATCCGCCGCGGTGACATGGTGGTCCTCGACTTCGGCGGCCTGCGCTTCGGCTACGGCTCCAACATCTCCCGCACCGTGCACGTCGGCGAGCCCACGGCCGAGGAGCAGCGGGTCCACGACATCGTCCGCGAGGCCCAGCAGGCCGGCGTGGCCGCGGTCCGGCCGGGGGTCGCCTGCCAGGAGGTCGACCGGGCCGCCCGCGCGGTGATCACCGAGTTCGGCTACGGGGACCGCTTCATCCACCGCACCGGCCACGGCATCGGGGTCACCACCCACGAGCCCCCGTACATGGTCGAGGGCGAGGAGCAGCCGCTGGTCCCCGGCATGTGCTTCTCCGTGGAGCCGGGCGTGTACCTGCCGGGCCGGTTCGGCGTCCGCATCGAGGACATCGTGACCGTCACCGAGGACGGCGGGCGCCGCCTGAACCACGCCCCGCACGAGCTGGCCGTCGTGGAGTGAGCCTCACGGGGCCAGGACGACCGCCGTTTCGCCGGGCACGTGGATCCGCCCGTCGCGACCCGGGTGGTCGACCGGTTCCCAAGAGGACAGCACCCGTACCCCGTTGCGGCCCAGCGCGATCGTCACCGGGTCCGGGGAGAGGTTCACGGCCACCCGGACGTCGCCCCGCCGGAAGGTGAGCCAGCGGCGCTCCTCGTCGTGGGCGACCCGGACCGACGCCAGGTCCGGGTCGCGCAGGTCGTGATGGGTGCGGCGGAGCGCGATCAGGGTGCGGTACCAGTCCAGCAGGCGGGCGTGGACGGCCTGTTCGGGCTCCGCCCAGTCCAGGCGGGAGCGGTCCCGGGTGGCCGGGTCCTGCGGGTCCGGGACCTCCTCGGCCTTCCAGCCGTGCGCCGCGAACTCCCGGCGCCGACCGGCCCGTACCGCCTCGGCGAGGTCCGGGTCCGGATGGTCGGTGAAGTACTGCCAGGGCGTCTTCGCCCCCCACTCCTCGCCCATGAACAGCATCGGCACGAACGGCCCGGTCAGGGCCACGGTCGCGGCGCACGCCAGCAGCCCGGGCGAGAGCGAGGCGGAGAGCCGGTCGCCGAGCGCCCGGTTGCCGATCTGGTCGTGGGTCTGGGTGTAGCCGAGGAAGCGGTGGGCCGGGGTCCGGCGGTGGTCCACCGGGCGGCCGTGGGTACGGCCGCGGAAGGAGGACCAGGTCCCGTCGTGGAAGAAGACCCGGGTCATGGTCTTGGCGAGGGCGGCGAGCGGGGCTTCGGCGAAATCGGCGTAGTAGGCCTGGGACTCGCCCGTCAGCGCGCAGTGCAGGGCGTGGTGGAAGTCGTCGTTCCACTGGGCGTGCAGGCCCAGGCCCCCGGCGGTGCGCGGGGTGGTGGTGCGCGGGTCGCAGCGGTCGGACTCGGCGATCAGGAACAGCGGGCGGCCGCTGTCCGCGGCCAGTTCGTCGACGGCCGCGGAGAGTTCCTCCAGGAAGGTCAGCGCCCGGTCGTCGGCCAGCGCGTGCACGGCGTCCAGCCGCAGTCCGTCGATCCCGTAGTCGCGCAGCCAGGCCAGCGCGCTGCCGATGAGGTACGCGCGCACCTCGTCGGAGCCGGGCGCGTCCAGGTTGACCGCGGAGCCCCACGGGGTGTGGTGGGTGTCGGTGAAGTACGGGCCGAAGGCGGGCAGGTGGTTGCCGGAGGGCCCGAGGTGGTTGTGGACCACGTCCAGCACCACGCCCAGCCCCGCCGCGTGCGCGGCGGCCGTGAAGCGGGCCAGACCGGCCGGGCCGCCGTACGGTTCGTGCACCGCCCAGGGCGCGACCCCGTCGTACCCCCAGCCGTGCCGACCGGAGAAGGAGCAGACCGGCATCAGCTCCACGTGCGTGATGCCGAGGGCGGTGAGGTGCCCGAGCCGGGCGGCGGCCGCGTCGAAGGTGCCCTCGGGGGTGAAGGTGCCGATGTGCAGCTCGTACAGGACCGCGTCCTGGAGCCGGGTGTGCGGCGGCGGCACCGGCCGCGGGGCGAGGGCCCGTAGATCGACCACCGCCGACAGGCCGTCGGGCCCGTCGGGCAGCCGGCGCCCGCGCGGATCCGGCCGCGGGCCGGCGCCGTCGAGCAGGAATCCGTAGCGGCTCCCGTCGGCGGCCGGGGCCTCGACGGTCCACCAGCCGTCCCGGTCCGGATCGCGTGCCATGTCGTGCGTCGCCCCGTCCAGCAGCATGGCGACGTGACCTGTCAGTGGTGCCCACACCTCGAACTGCACGGACGGTCCCCTCGTCGGCGGCGGTGTCCAGCATGCGTATCGTGCCCATCATTCCGGGCGTGGCGGGGGAGTTCTGGACACTCCGGCCCCGACGGGCCGACAATCACCCTGTGACGTCCAGTTTCGAGATCCCCGCCTTCCCCGCGCCGCGGCTGTCCGACGCCGAGCGCGACCGGGCGCTGGGCCAGCTCCGGGAGGGCGCGGCCCTCGGCAAGCTGTCCCACGACACCTTCCTGCGCCGGATGGAACTCGCCCTGGTCGCCCGCCGCTCCGAGGACCTCGCCGTGCTCACGGCCGACCTCCAGTCCCGGCAGGCGGCCGAAAGCCCCTGGACCCGTCGGCTGTTCGGCTGGGTCGGCCGGGTCTCAGCCGTGTCCGTCGGCGTCCGGCGCGCCTGGCACGCCGAGCGCCTGCCCAAGCTGCTGCTGCCGCATCCGAGCGCGGTGGCCCTGCGGATCGGCCGCGACCCCGGCAACGGGCTGCGGCTCAGTCACGAGACGGTCTCCCGGGCGCACGCGGAGCTCACGCTGCAGGGCGGGGTGTGGGTGCTGAAGGACCTCGGCTCCACCAACGGGACCACGGTCAACGGGCACCGGGTGACCGGCTCCGCCGTGGTCCGCGACGGGGACCAGGTCAGCTTCGGGAACATGACCTTCCGGCTCTCGTCGAGTTGAGGGGGTCCCCGGGGTCCCCGGGGCGCCCGGGGGGCCCGCCGGTCCGCCGCCGGGAGCCGGCGCGCAGGATGGCGGTCATCGAACACGCTCCCGTCATCCGCCGCGCACGCGTCGGGGACCTGCCCCGCCTGGTCGAACTCGTCCACGAGCACGTGGCGTACGAGAAGGCTGCGCCGCGCCCGCCGGACCTCGCCGAGCGACTCGGCCCACAGCTCTTCGCCGAGGACGCCCGACTGCGGGTGCTCCTCGCCGAAGCCCCGGACGGCACGGTCGCCGGATACGCCGCCTGCTCCGCCGAGTTCTCCTTCTGGGACGCCCGGCGCTACCTGCACATGGACTGCCTCTACGTGGCGGCGGAGGCCCGCGGCCACGGTCTCGGCGCCGCCCTGATGGACGCCGTGACGGGCCTGGCCCACGAGCTCGACCTCGACCAGGTCCAGTGGCAGACCCCGGACTGGAATCCGGATGCTCCAGACTTCTACTTCTGGAGTAAGACAAGTGGTAGCCGCGACGCTGACCAGGGGCGATGCCGGGAACCTCCCGCCCTCCACAGAGGGCATGACCACCGCAGTACGTAACCCGCTCGCCGGTACGGCCTACACCCAGACGCTCCTGGGCGTGCGGTGTGTGCGCCGGGTTAGCTGTCTTCCTCGCGGTCATGGCGGGAGTCCTGTACCAGCATCCATGCGCCGAAAGACAGCGCCCCGAGGAAAGCGAGCGAGAGGGTGGAGACAACCACCAGTTGCACGCGCTCGGTGACGTTCTCCGCCTTCAAGCGCACGTTTCCGCAGTCAAGTTTGAAGTTGCCGCCTGGGGTGGAGGTCGCGCCATCAGCGCTCATGTTCTCAGACATGGGGGCAGGAGACAGGGTCGCGAGGAATCCGTCAAATTTACAGATATCAGTACGTACAGATGACCGAAAAGCCAGGGATTGCCCGAGCCCTCGCGCACTCTTGGTACCCCATGCCCCGAAAGCCCCGCCCTCCCTTGCTCTGTACCCGGGTGCCCCGAGCTGGACAGCGCGACGCCCCGGCATGGGCTCTGAGTGGTCCGTATCGGGGCGGCGGGCAACTGTCAGCGTTGAGTGAAGTCGTCTGCTTCGTACCTGTCGACAGCGAGGAACGCACCCGCCGTGTAACTGTCGCCTAGCGCGACCCACTGCGCGTCTTGGGGCTTGTTGGGCGCCGGGGCGGGCACCGGATCGGGCGTGTGGAGGACCGCATGGCCGTTCACCCAGGCGAATCGAGCCGCATACACCGCGCCAGAACCGTTCACAACGGGAAGCTCGGACGGGACGTACTTCCCATCGCTCACGACGACCACGGGCCGACCGTCGCGGTACTCGATCGACAGGGTCGCGGCATCCTCAGGCTTGACCTCGGATGCCGGGACGAGCACGGGTTTCTTGGGCGCTGCCGCCTCAGGGTTGGGACTCAGTCCGAGGCTTGTCATCTGCTCGGGTGACATTTGCGTCTTGGCGGGGCCCTTTGAGTTGGGCGTGGTCTCGGGCATGGCGTCTCCTCACTGGCCGGCTCGCTGCCGACGCGCGTGGATCTTCCCATTACTAATAGTCACCAAACCGCTACGCACGCTAGATGGAGGTATCCCCATGCCCCGACGCCCCCGCCCCCCTTGCTCTGTACCCGGGTGCCCCGAGCTGACCGCCCGTGGTGGACGCTGTGCCGCTCATGAGCGCGAGGCGACGGGCGGCCCGGTATGACGCTGCTGCACCGCTCCGCAGACGGGTGCAGGCACGGAGTTCGGTGCAGTTAACTAGGACTCAATCTCTAGCCTCGCGCTTTCATGAAGCGGGCTGTCCGACGGGTGGTCAGGTAAGCGAGAAGTGCCTCTGACCAGCAAGAATGAGGATTGTCGAGGTCCTTGTTCCTGCCACCGCCGGAGGCACTTCCCAGGTGAAGAAGCGTATCGGGTCCTACCCACGCGTCCGCATCGAGGGCGGTGGCCGTGGGGTGGTGTCACAGGCCGGGGCCGTGCTGCTGGTCGAGACGGTCCGCAAGGCCGGGCTGGACCAGGCGATATCGGCGGCGCTCGCGCCGTGGCGACGGCCGCGGGCGGTGCACGATCCGGGCAAGATCCTGCTGGACGTGGCCCTCGCGGTCGCGCTGGGCGGGGACTGCCTCGCGGATGTCGGGACGCTGCGGGCCGAGCCCGGCGTGTTCGGGCCGGTGGCCTCCGACCCGACGGTCTCCCGGCTCGTCGACGCCCTCGCCGCAGCCGGGCCGAAGGCCCTGTCCGCTATAAGGGCCGCTCGGGCCGAAGCGCGTGAGCGCGTCTGGAAGCTGGCCGGCGCTGCGGCGCCGGATGCCGCGGGGCAGGTGATCGTGGACCTGGACGGGGTGCTCGTGCTGGCCCACTCCGAGAAGCAGGACGCCACCGCGACCTGGAAGAAGACCTTCGGACACCACCCCCTGATGGGCTTCGTCGATCACGGAAGCGGCGGGAGCGGTGAGCCGGTCGCCAGCCTGCTCAGACCGGGCAACGCAGGCAGTAACACCGCCGCCGACCACATCACCACGGCTGGGCTCGCCTTGGCGCAACTGCCGAAGAAGTACCGGCGCGGACGCCGGACGCTGATCCGTACCGACTCCGGCGGCGGCACCCACGAGTTCGTCGCCTGGCTCGCCCAGCGCGGACGGTGGCTGTCGTACTCGGTCGGCATGACCCTCACCGAACAGATCCACCAGGCCGTACTCAAGGTCCCCGCCCCGGCCTGGACGGCAGCGATCGAGCCCGGCGGCGAGATCCGGGACGGGGCCTGGGTCGCCGAGATCACCGGCGACTGCCTCAAGGGCTGGCCGAAGGGAATGCGGCTGATCGTCCGCAAGGAACGGCCCCATCCCGGCGCCCAGTTGCGCATCACCGACGCTGACGGACTGCGGCTGACCTGCTTCGCCACCAACACCACCGACATGCCGATCGCGGCACTGGAGCTGCGGCACCGCCAGCGAGCGCGAGCCGAGGACCGCATTCGGGCCGCGCGGGCCACCGGCCTGCGCAACCTGCCCCTGCACGACACCGCACAGAACCAGATCTGGCTGGAGATCGTCCAGCTCGCCCTGGACCTGCTGGCCTGGATGCCGATGCTCGCTCTGACCGGCGAAATCCGCAGGTGGGAGCCCCGCCGTCTCCGGTTCCGCCTTCTCTCCGCCGCCGCCCAGATCGTCACGACCGCCCGCCGCCGGCACCTGAGGTTCGCACGCCACTGGCCCTGGACCGACGTGATCACCGACGCGCTGGCGCGGCTCGAAGCTCTCCCAAACCCCGACTGACCAGCACGTTCCCGTCCCTGCGAGCAGCATCACCCCGACCGGAGCCGTGGAATCCGGCGCCCACCCGACGCGACAGCCGGGCCATCAGCGTGCCCGCCACCGACCCGAACAACCGAAACGGCCCGCCGAAGAAGCCGACGGACCGTCACGAAAGATCGAGGCTAGATCATGACGTAATGCCTGTTTCAAGGTGGCTAGCTTGCCGTGGTAGTGATCCCGTTGGGCAAGATACGAAGCGTCCTGGAAGGAAGCGCCACCCTCAATTGCCATACGCAGGCGGCGCAGTGCCTTATAGGCATCTTCTGCATGTTCACCGACAGGCTCCGGGGCTATCAACTGCATTTGAGATCGCAGCTCATACGCCCCTGAATCCAAGAATACCTGCTGGAGGCGGGCGGTTCGTTCATCCAGAGACAGCAACTGATCGTGAGCCATCTCGCGAAGCCCGTTCCTGATACGCGAAAGCGCAGTTAGATATTCAGCGTAAACAATATGGCGAGCAGCTCGCTGCTGGAGTTCCTCTGTTCGCTGCCGCTCTGCTGCACGCTCAGTAATTTCCCGCCGCCAGCGCACCCTATCCGCCATGAGGGTAGAGCCGGAGCCTATGAGTCCGCCGAGAGCCGCACTTGCTAGAGGTAGCCAGTCCATTTCGGCAGGTTAGGCATTGGTGGAGGCGAACGAACCGCGAACGCTGAAACCTCCCTTACCACCCTTACCGAAATGTGACGTTTCGCCCAATTGCGAGGAGCCCCGTGCCGCGACGACCCCGCCCCCTTGCTCTGTACCCGGGTGCCCCGAACTGACCGCCCGTGGTGGCCGCTGTACCGCTCATGAGCGCGAGGCCAACGCGACCGTGCGTCACGTGGCGGTGCTGTCTATGACACACGGTGGCAGCGCGTCCGCAGGGCCCATCTGTATCGGCAGCCGTGGTGTGTGCTGTGCGGCCGTCCGGCCAACGTGGCTGACCATCACCCGGTGCCCCGACGCGAGTTGATCGCACGAGGCGAGGCGAATCCAGACGCTCTCAAGCATCTGCGTCCGCTGTGCGTCGCGTGCCACAACCGCGAGACCGCACGCAATCAACCGGGCGGGTGCGCTGCGGAAGCCTGTTCGCGGCTCCAGTCGGGCGAGCGTCCGCCGTTCTGACCAGGGGGCCCCCGCTGGACGGATGCGTACGCAAATCGCTCAAGCGCCCTCGCGCTGCGCGTGCTTAGTCAAATGCCCCCCGAACTGGAGGTCCGGGGGACGGCGCACCTTACAGTCCGCTCACCCACACTTTGGCCAAGGCCTGCGTAATTGTGGCTGCGCCGACAAATGCAACCCCGCCTACGCCGAGGGACGCCAAGAGGGTGGCTCCCGCTGCCGACACGATTACCCCGGCACCGAGGCCGATGAGAACTGCCAGCACGAAAATGAGAGCTGCCGTCAGTTTGTTGACAGCGCTAGCTGATGGATTTGTTGTGCTCAAGTTCTGCTCCTAGTTGGTTAAATTTCTGCCATATATCACGTCCCTGCCTTGACTGACGGCGCTGGGGGTATCGGCCGCCCAACTCCCTTGTCAAGCCCGGGACTACGGGCCGTTGCGCATTTTTCTCTCTCCTATCGAGGGCTGGTCATCTTTCGTTGCACCTACAGGAACCAGCCCTGAGTGATTGGATTAGACGAAGGCGCGCGCATATGCGGCTTCGCGGAGGAAACGCTAGCGCCCAACTGTGGCTCGCGTGTGTGGTTCTGACGTTCCATCACCCTGGGGCGATAGCCGGTATGTGTGCCCTATGACAGTTTGCACCGAAAAATGGGAGATGCATGGCGGGGACTCCGCTACAGACGACAGAGAGGCCGTACGGGAAGCTATAGCGCCGTAAGTACTCGGCTAAGAAATGGAGTGACGCCTACGGTCCGAGTGCAGCTCAGGCGCGAGATTTTCAGGCCGAGCGGCGCCACGATGCAGCTCCGTCCATGCTCGCCCGAGGAGTTGGAACGGCGCTACGCGGCAGGCTTCGCGGCTATCGGAGTCGACTACTGGCACAACGCTGCGGGGCCTGATTTCTCGCGACAGATGGCAGGGGTGGCAGCGTGACCGTCGACGGACTGACGACCCCGCCCCCGCTCGGTGACGTGGCCCTGTGCATCGTGTGTCACGAGACCACCACGGCCCCCGTGCGAGTGCAGTACATCGAGAGCACCAGCGGGCCCGGAACGACGCTGTGGGCCTGTCCCGAGGATGCTCCTAGCGTCACCCCCGGCCCTATGCCGGGCGAGCTGTACTAGCCCAGCAAGCAAGGCCAACAGCCCCGTACGGCACCCGCTGTACGGGGCCCTTGCTTTGGGGCGCGCGATACGCTCAGAAGCGGTACAAGGGAGAGTCCGGGAACGACGGCGCGATCCGCTTCTACGACCGGCTCGGTGCCACCGGGCGGCCGAAGCACCGCTACTCCCTGGCGGTGGAGCCCTCCCGGGGCCAGGACGGGACACCCCCCGGGCCCGGTTCCGCTTCCCACTGAGCGCGCCGCGCCGGACGCCCCGGCGCGGGCGTGCGCCGTGCACTCCTGTGCGCCCCCTCGTGCTCCTTCGGCGCGGGCGGCCGCCGTCGTACGGTTCCGGGCTATGAGCGGATACACGATGGAACCGGCCACGCCGATGGAAATCAGCCCGCGAGTCCTGCCGCACGCCGACCGGTGGTCCCCCGCGCTCTCGGTACCGGCGCCGGTCTGCCGTTTCGAGAACTTCCTGGGGGCGGAGCGCGCCGCCGACCTGCTGGAGTACGCGATATCGCGGGGGGAGGACTTCACGGCGGGCACCGTCCTGGACCCCCTGACCGGACAGGTGTCCCGCAAGGGGCGGGACTCGCTGGTCCTTCCCGTGACCAGCGAGGTGTTCAGCGCACACCTGGCCGACTGTCTGCCGCTCGTGCAGGAGGTCCTCGGTCACCGGTCCGCGCTCGCACGGTCGTTGACCGTCCTGACGGCGCACGGTGAAGGCGGGCACTTCGGCATGCACACGGACGCCTCACGCGTCCGGGACGTGAGCACGGCACTGTCCGCCGTGTACTACCTGCACCGCAGGCCGCGCGGCTTCGGCGGCGGCCAACTCCGCCTGTACGACACCGTGGTGGAGGACGGCAGGGCGCGGCCGGGGGAGTCCTACAGGACGATCGAGCCCGAGCACGACACCATCGTCTTCTTCCCCTCCGGCGCCTTCCACGAGGTCGTGCCGTCCACCTGCCCGAGCGGACGGTTCTCGGACCACCGGTTCACCCTCACGACCTGGATCTCCGGCGGGGAGCCCGCCGCGGGCCCGGACGCCCGCCGGCCGCACGTCTGGCAGTGGCTGGCGGACGCGGCCGAGGGCACCCGACCCCTCCACGACGCAGAGGAGGACCACGACGGCGCCAGGCCGGTGGCGCTGCCGCAGCCCGGCCCCGACGCCATCCTGGGCCCGTCCAGGCCCTGAGCACCCCTCAGTCCGCCCGCCGGGCCCTCGTACGAGCCGTGTCGTGGCCGGCCGGCTGTCGACGCCCGGACCGCCGCGACGAAGGCGAGGCCGAACACGTCCTCGCCTTCGTCGGCCCGTGCACCTGCGGTCATTCAGGTAGGACGGTCCTGCGTGCCGGAGGTCGCCGGACGAAGGCATCGGCGATGCCGGACCAGGTGCGGAGGACGGCCTCGCCCGCTGCCTTCGGCGTCCCCGGGTCGTAGACCAGGTCGAAGCAGGAGGCACGGCCGTCCTCATCGATGCACTGGCCGAACTGGCGCACGCCGCCGTCCGGGAAGAGGTTGACCAGCACGGTCGTGGTCGGGTCGAGCCCCTGACCTTCGAGGAGGCTCCTGAGCCGCTTCCAGATCGAGCGAACTCGTGCGCAGGAGGTGCGTGTGTGGGGCGTGCACGGCCGGGGACACGGAACAGCTCATTGCGCGAGGCTGCCCCGAGCAGCGGCCAGAGCACAGCCGCCCCGTCCGTACCGTGAAGCGGCGATGCGCGGTGGCGGGCGACGTGCCGAACGTCGGCGGCAACGGGGCGACCAGCTACCAGCGCCTGGCGGCCTGCTCGATCTTCGCGCAGTGGGCTGCACGGGCTGCCTCGTCGATCTGCTGCTCGTGTTCGGGGCGCAGCCCGGTCCGGCCGTCGAGGCCCTCGCGCAGGATGTCGGCGTGCCCGGCGTGCCGGATGGATTCGCCGAGGACGTGGACCATGATGGCGAACAGGTTCGTGTCGGCGTGAGGATCCGGCCACCACGGCACGTGGCCGGGGGCGTCGAGGGGGAGCTCGTTGATCGTCGCGTCCGAGTGTTCCCACGTGCGCCGGTAGAACCCGATGATCTGATCGCGGGTCTCGTCCTCGGTCGCCCACTGATCGCTGCCGTCGGAGTCCTGCCACCGGGGCAGCGGTTCCGGGGAAGGCCGGTCGAAGACCTCCCCGAAGTACCTGGCCTCGACGGTGGCCACGTGTTTGACCAGGCCGAGGAGGTTGGTCCCGGTCGCCGTCAAAGGTCGGCGGGCGTCGTATTCGGACAAGCCGTCGAGTTTCCAGAGCAGCGCCTCGCGGTCCCGCCGCAGTCTCCCGTGCAGGTTGTCCTTCGCGAAGTCATCGATCATGTGGCAAGAGCCTGCCACGGGCTGCTCGTGGTCTCAAGATCCCGTACGTGGTCCGCAACGACCGGCAGAGCCGAGGCCTGGCCATGGCCGCCGCCCTGACCTGCCTGGTGCGCCCCGGCCGGGCGAGCTCCACTCGGCGTCGCACGGTTCACGGCGCCGTACCGCCACTCCGGCCGAGGCCGTCTCTTTGGGATCTCGTCGGCCGAGCCCGCGGCGTCCGGTGCCCTGGGGTCTCCCCGGGCCCGCAGGGCCGAGGGGAAGCAGGGCGAGGCGGAGGTGCGCGCCGTGTACGGGACGTACTCGGGCGCCCCGACACGCGGCGAGGTGCGGTGCCGGGCGCCGCGGGCCCGGCAAGATCCGAAGCAGACGCCCTAGGCCCGGTCGGCCGCGACGAGGCGGTCGTAGGCGGCCAGGACGATCCGGGACTGGTGTTCCACCTGGGTGGCCACCGGGACCCAGCGGGCTCCGAAACGGGCCGCGAAGTCCTCGCACCACCAGGTGACCAGCCGGTCCAGCCCGGGCGCCGCCGGATGACCCTGGGCGCGCAGCACCCGCAGCAGCATCGCGGCGGCGCGCAGCGATAGCCGTCGCCCGAAGGCGTCGATGCTGGCGATGTACGCCGCCGAGGCCTCCGCGGGAGCCCCGGCCGTCCACTCCGCGGCGATCCGGGGGATCAGCGCGAGCGTCCAGTCCACCGCGCGCAGCAGGGGCGCCGTGGCCGGGTCCTCGTACGCCTGCGGACCCGGCCGTACGCCGTCGCGGCTCCGGACCGCGGCGACGAGCGCGGCGTCCGCGGTGAGCCGCTCGGCCAGCATCTGTAGGGCGCCGCGCGGGTCCGGGTGCGGGGTCGGATCGTCCACCAGGTCGGAGGCCCACATGGGGACTTCGACGATGGCGGTCGTGCCGGCGTAGCGGTGGGCGTGGTACCAGGTGCTCAGCCGGGTGTCCTCCGGGTGGAAGGCCCCGGCGGCCTCGCTGCCCGGCTGCGGGATCACGAAGATCCCGGGTCCGGGGGAGGGCCAACCCGCCGCGTCCGAAGCCCCGTTCTCCACCGGGATGCGCAGCTCGGCGGCCGATGTGCCGAACGGCTCGGCGAGGCCGGGTACGTCCCGGGTGAGCTGCACCCAGGAGCCGCCGAGGTCCGTGGCGTGCAGGGAGGCCTGGAGGACGGGCCGCAGTTCGTCGATGAGCGCCATCAGGGCGAGGGTTTCGGGCGGTAGCCGGTCCGGGGGCAGTAAGGACGGCGCCCACTCGGGCTGTTCGGGGCCGGGCGGCCGGAAGAAGTTCCGGTGGTAGTCCAACAGCGAGTACGGGTGGGGGGTGCGGTGCAGGTCCGCGCCGTCCGGGTCGGCACAGAGCAGGAAGTGCCAGCCGCAGCCGGCCCGCGGCGCCGGGTCGTCGAGGACGCGCCGGGCGAGCGAGAGGGCGGTGGCGCCGCCGACGGGCTCGTTGGCGTGTGCCCCGGCGACGACGAGGACGTTGCGGTCGGCCCCGCCCGGGGCGCCGCCCGTCGCGGCGACGGACAGCACCCACAGGGGCTGCCCGGCCCGGGAGGTGCCGGCCTGCCGCAGCCGTACCTCGCCGGGGTGTTCGTCCGCCAGAGCGCGGGCGGCGAGCCCGAGTTCCCGCGGTGTGGGGTAGCGCATGTCACGGTGGAGAGTCACAAGGGATGCCATGCCCGCGGGGCCCGCCGGCTACTGCTCCGCGGGCCCCGCAGTTCCCCGAATTCCGGGTGAAACCCCTGGCCGAGGCCCGGGGGCACGGCACAGGGGTTCGGGCTACTGCTGGTGCAGTCCGCGGCCCGCCAGGCTGAGGAAGGCCTCCCCGACCGCCTCCGACAGCGTCGGGTGGGCGTGGACGTGCCGCGCCACATCGCCCGGTTCCGCGTCCCAACCCACGATCAGCTGGCTCTCCGCGATCATCTCCGACACGTGCGGTCCCACCAGGTGCACGCCGAGCACGCGCCCGTCCCGCTCGGCGACCACCTTCACCGTGCCGCCCTGCCCGTGCACCATGCCCTTGGCGACCGCGGTCAGCGGCATCGTGTTCACCACCACGTCGTACGCCGCCCCGCGCGCCTGTGCCTCCGTCAGCCCGACGGCGGCGGTCTGCGGGGCCGAGTAGGTCACCCGCGGCACCGCCGCGTAGTCCACCGGTGCGCTCGCCACCCCGGCCAGGGTCTCCGCGACCAGCAGGCCCTCCGCGAAGGAGGCGTGCGCCAGCCCGAGCGAGGGCGGCGGCAGCAGGTCGCCCACCACGTGGATCCCCGGGACGGCGGTCTCCAGCCGGGACCAGTCGGCCGGGGCCACGAACCCCCTGCCGTCGGTGGCCAGTCCGGCCGCCGCGAGGTCCAGTCCGTCGGTCACCGGGACCCGCCCGACCGCCACCAGCAGGCGCTCCGCCCCGATCTCCCGCAGCTCCCCCCCCGCGCGGTGCGCACGATGGCCCGGACCCCGCTGGGGGCGAGCCGCTCGGCCCCCTCCAGCCGGGCCCCGGTCTGCACGTCGATCCCGCGCTTCTTCAGGCCCCGCGCCAGGTGCCGGGACACGTCCGCGTCCTCCAGCGGCACCAGCCGGTCCGCGGCCTCGACCAGGGTCACCTCGGCGCCCATGGAACGGTGGAAGGACGCGTACTCGACCCCGATCGCCCCGCCGCCCAGCACCAGCACCGAAGCCGGCAGGCCCGGCGCGAAGAGCGCGTCGTCACTGGTCACCACCGTGTGGCCGTCGGGCTCCAGGCCGGGCAGGGTGCGCGGCCGGGATCCGGTGGCCAAGACGATCCCCCGGGCTGCGGTGAACTCCCGCCCGTCCTCGCTCCGTACGGACCGGGGACCCGTCAACCGGGCCCCGCTGCGCACCACCCGCACCCCCGCATGTTCCAAGTGGGCTTCCACACCCTTGTGGTTGCGGGAGACGATGTCGTCGCGGGTGGCGGTCAGGGCCGACCAGTCGACCGACTCCACGCTCGCCCGGACCCCCCAGCGCTCGCGCGCCTCGGCTATGCCGTCGACGAGTTCCGCCGCGTGCAGCATGGCCTTGCTGGGGATGCACCCCCGGTGCAGGCAGGTCCCGCCGACCTTGTCGCGTTCCGCGAGCAGGACGCTCAGGCCCAGGGCCGAGGCGCGCAGGGCGGTGCTGTAGCCGCCCGTACCGCCGCCGATCACGATCACATCCACTGCGCTGTCGTTGGTCATGTCCCGAGCCTGCCCCGCCCGTTGGATCAAGTCCAAGGAAATGATCTTCTGGAGGTCATGCAGGATCTTTATGCTTCGAGGTCATGAGCCTGCGCCAGATGGAGTACTTCCTGGCCGTCGTGGAGGAGTCCTCCTTCACCCGCGCCGCGGACGGTCTGCACGTCACGCAGCCCGCCCTGTCCCACCAGGTCAAGGCCCTGGAGCGGTCCGTGGGCGGCGCGCTGCTGGAGCGGATGCCCCGCGGGGTCCGGCTCACCCCCATGGGCCGCGCCTTCCTCCCGCACGCGCAGCTCGCCGTCCGCAGCGCCCGTCAGGCCGAGCGGGCCGCCCGCGCCGCCGCCGGGGTGGCCGGCGGCGAACTGCACATCGCCACCGTGCACGCGCTGGCCGTGGGCCTGCTCCCGGGCGTCGCCGCCCGCTGGCGGACCTTGCATCCGGGGGTGTCCCTGGTGCTGCGGGAGTACGGCAGTACGGAGGCCCTGGAGGAGCAGCTGGAACGGGGCGTCGCCGACCTCGCGGTGGGCCCGGAGCCCGCGGGCTGGCCGGGGCCGCTGCTGCGGATCGGCCGGGAGGAGCTGGTCATCGTCGTCCCCTTCGACGATCCGCTGGCCGGCCGCTCGGCCGTGGGACTCGCCGAACTCGCCCACCGCGACTGGATCCGCTGCGCGATGGAACCGCTGGTCGACGGTGTCCTCGTCCTCGACCGGGCGTGCGGGGCGCTCGGGTTCACCCCGCACACGGTGCTGCGTACGGAACACACCTCGACGGCGGTACGGATGGCGGCCGCCGGGGTGGGCGTCGTCATGGCCCCGGCCCACATGGTGCGCGGCGCCGTCGGCGAGGACTGCGTCCTGCTCTCCCTCGATCCTCCGTGGCACCGGCCCCTGGCGGTCTTCTCCCGGGTCCCGCTGACCGGTGCGGCGGCCGCTTTCGCGGAGCTGTTCGGCGGCCGGGACGCACCGGATCCGGGCTGTCCCGGCGGTCCGCCGCACTGAGCGGCGGACGGCCCCGGCCGCGCCGGATCACCGGCGCAGCCAGACACCCACCGGGTGGCCGTCCAGCAGGGCGGACACCTCGGCCGGACCGCTGTGCGACGCGGTGGAGTCCGCGTGCGGGGAGCAGGGGGCGAGGCGGGTCCAGGTGCCGGGGGGCAGGTGCAGGCGGGTGTCCCGCCAGCCGCCCGACGCGGCCAGCCGGTGGGACAGCCGGGTGGCCGCCACCAGTAGCCCGGGGGCCCGGGTGAAGGCCAGCAGGTGGTCGGCGGCCGGGCCCCGCGCGAGGACCGGCGCGTAGCCCCGGAAGAGCTCCGGCCGGTCCCGCCGCAGCCGCAGCAGGGTGGCCGTGAGCCCGAGCTTCTCCTCGGCCGGATCCCCGGGGGCGGCCCCCGCGTCCAGCCGGGCCAGTGCCTGGTGGGGGAAGCGGGCCGGACGCCGGTTGTCGGGGTCCACCAGGGCCCGGTACTCCGTCTCCGCGCCCTGGTAGACCTCCGGGACGCCCGGCATCGCCAGGTGCAGCACGGTCATGCCGAGGAGGTTCGCCCGGGCCGCCCCGGCCAGTTCCGCCGGGAGGTCGAGCGGAGCCCGGACGTACCCGGCCACGCCCGCCTCGTACTCCTCGTCCCGCTCGGTCCAACTGGTGTGCAGGGCCGCCTCGCGGACCGCCTTGAGCAGGGCGTCGGCCAGCCGCGGCCCGGCCTCGGGGACCCGGCCGAGCCCGAGCGCGGTCTGCCGGGCCACCCAGGCCAGCTGGGGGTCGGGCCCCTCGGGGCGCCCCATCAGCTCCGGCGCCTGGGACAGCGCCGCGATCCGGGCCCGGACGTCCGCGCTGCGCTTGGTGTCGTGCGTGGACAGGACCGTCCCGGCCGCGGGCCACTCCCGGGCCAGGTCGGCGCAGTACGCGTGGAACTCCGCCGCCGAAACGGCCGGCCGCCCCGGCTCCCCGCCGACCTCGGTGGCCGACAACAGTGGCGCGTACCGGTAGAAGGCCCGGTCCTCCAGGGACTTGGCGCGCAGGGCCGCCGAGGTCTGGGCGAAGCGGGCGGCGAAGGCTGGATCCCGCAGCAGCAGCTCCCGTACGGCGGCCACCGCGCCCGGACCGGCCGCCGCGGCCGCCTGCTCCAGCGCCTGCGGCGGCAGGTCCGGCTCGCCGGGATAGGGCCGATAGACGGGGAAGGCGATCAGCAACTCCCTTACTGCTGGGGCGAGTTCCGGACCGGCCTGCCGTTCCAGCGACCCCAGTTCGGCGGCCAGGTCGCCGGTCAGCACCTCCCGGGCGGACGCCCGGGCCGCCTCCGGCCAGCGGGGCAGTCCGGTGGTCTCCCCGTACCGGGCCGCCAGCTCCGCGGCGCCCTCGGGGTCGGTGAACACCCCGTCCACCCGGTGCAGGGCGTCGTAGCCGGTGGTCCCCGCCACCGGCCAGCCGGACGGCAGCCGCTCCTCGCGGGCCAGGATCTTCTCGACCACCACCCAGCAGCCGTCGCCCGCCGCCGCCCGCAGCCGCCGCAGGTACTCCTCCGGGTCGGCGAGGCCGTCCACGTGGTCGATCCGCAGCCCGTCCGCGACCCCGTCCCGGACCAGCTCCAGCACCTTGGCGTGGGTGGCCGTGAACACTTCCGGGTCCTCCACCCGGACCCCGATCAGGTCCGAAATGGTGAAGAACCGACGGTAGTTGAGTGCGGTGCGGGCTTCGCGCCACCAGGCCGGGCGGTACCACTGCGCGGCGAGCAGCTCGGGCAGCGCCAGCTGCGAGGTCCCCTCCCGCAGCGGGAACTGCTGCTCCCCGTAGTGCAGCACCTCGCCGACGGCCCGCAGCTCGCAGGACTCCACCGGGCCGGCCAGGACCGGCAGCAGGACCTGCCCGCCGCCCGCCTCCCAGTCGATGTCGAACCAGCGGGCGTACGGCGAGGCGGGGCCCTCCCGCAGCACCTCCCACAGGGGCCGGTTCAGCCGCAGCGGGGTCGGTACCGCCATGTGGTTGGGCACGATGTCGAGGACCAGCCCGAGCCCGTGCGCCCGGGCGGCCCCGGCCAGGGACCGCAGGCCCGGCTCGCCGCCGAGCTCGGCCCGCACGCGGGAGTGGTCGGTGACGTCGTAGCCGTGCGTCGAGCCGGGCACCGCCTCCAGGACCGGGGAGAGGTGCAGGTGCGACACGCCGAGCGAGGCGATGTGCGGTACGGCCGCCTCGGCCGCCGCGAAGGGGAACTCCGGGCGCAGCTGGAGGCGGTAGGTCGACGTCGGAGTGACGGGTGTCGGAACGTCAGATTCCGATTCGGGGGTCGCGTGCGGCTGGCTCATGAGAACGTACGTACCCAACCTGCCGGATTCCGTGCCATGACCCAATGCATCCGAGTGACTGCACCGGGTTAGTGTCGATCAAGTGGTTGGAACCGTCAGCACCTATCGAAGAGTCATCGCCCTGACCGGGCCCCTACTCCCGCTCGTCTCTTTCCTCGCCCGACTGCCCGTCGCGATGTCCCAGTTCGGCAGCTTCCTGCTGGTCGCCCAGACCAGCGGGTCCCTCGCCACCGCCGGCACCGTCGGCGGCGCCCTCTCCATCGGACAGGTCCTCTTCGGACCCGTCCTCGGCTGGCTCGCCGACCGCCACGGGCAGCGCCCGGTCGTCCTGGCCGCGGCCGCCGTCAACGCCGTGGCCACCGCCGCCCTCGTCGCCGGGGCGCTCACGCACCTGGCCACCGTCCCGCTCGCCGCGCTCGGCGCCCTCACCGGCGCCTCCGTACCGCTGATCGGACCGCTCGCCCGCACCCGCTCGGTGGCGCTGGCGCACCGGGCCGAGGCCGACGAGGGCGTCGTCGGCGCCGTCCACGCGCTCGAAGGCACCCTGGACGAGGTCTCCTTCGTCTTCGGGCCCGCCCTCGTCGGACTCGCCGCGCTCGTCGCGCACCCGGCCGTCGCCCTCGCCGGTGCGGCCGGCCTCGTCGCCGTCTTCGGCACCGTCTTCGCGCTGCACCCGACCGCCGCCGTCACCGGGGGGCACTCCCGGGCGGAGTCCGGGGGAGGGCCGCCCGCGCGGGACCGGGGCCCGGGGGGCCGGGTCCGGCCGCCCGGCGTGATCCACGCCGTCCGCGGCTCGCTCGCCCTCCAGGGCGCGATGTTCGGCGCCTGCCAGGCGGGCATCACCGCGCTCACCATCCGGCTCGGCGTCCCGGACCAGGCCGCCGTCGTCTACTCCGCCATGGGCGTCGTCAGTGCGGTCGTCGGCATCTCCCTCGGTGCGCTGCCCGCCCGCTTCGGGCTGCGGCTGCGCTGGCGGGCGGCGACCGGTGCGGCCCTGGTGCTCTCGGTGCCCCTGCTCTTCACCGACCGCCTGTGGCCGCTGTACGTCGTCGTCACCGTGCTGGGAGCCGCCTACGCACCCCACCTGATCACCGCGTTCGCACTCACCGAGCGGGCCGTGGAACCGGCCCGCCTCTCCACCTCGATGGCCTTCGCCGCCAGCTGCCTGGTGGCCGGGCAGGCCACGGCGCTCGTCGTCTGCGGGCGCCTCGCCGAGGCGTACGGCCCCGACGGGGCCTTCGCCGTGGCCGTCGGGGCGGCCGCGCTCTGCCTGCTCCTCGCCCTCGTCACCCGGGTGCCCGCCGCCCGGACGCACACCGCCGAGGTGCGCGTCCCGGGCCCGCGGACCGGCTCCGCCCCGGTGGCGGACGGGAGCGGCGCCGCCTACGCCGGGCGCTGAAGCACGACCAGGCACCGCCCCGTCAGCGCCACCCGGTCACCGGCCGCGTACTGCGGCCCGGTACCGGGTGGCAGTACGTCCGCCCGCGCCGTGTCCACCACCAGCCGCCACTGCGCGCCGTGCCCCGCCGGAACGGTGAAGTCCTGCGGCTCCGCGCCCGCGTTGAACATCAGCAGGAACGAATCGTCCGTGATCCGCTCCCCGCGGGTGCCCGGCTCGGAGATCGCCTCCCCGTTGAGGAAGACGGTCAGGGCCCTCGCGTGCTGCGCCTGCCAGTCCCGCGCCCGCATCTCCTCCCCGTGCGGGGTGAACCAGGCGATGTCGGACAGCTCGTCGTGCGTGCCCTCCACCGGCCGCCCGTGGAAGAACCGGCGCCGCCGGAAGACCGGGTGGTCACGGCGCAGCCACACCATCCGCCGGGTGAACTCCAGCAGGGACGGCGCCGGTTTGCCGGGCTCCGGCCAGCACACCCAACTCAACTCGTTGTCCTGGCAGTAGGCGTTGTTGTTCCCCTGCTGGGTACGGCCGAACTCGTCGCCGTGACTGAGCATCGGCACCCCCTGCGACAGCATGAGGGTGGCCGTGAAGTTGCGCATCTGGCGCTCGCGCAGCTCCAGGATCTCCGGATCCTCGGTGGGCCCCTCCACGCCGCAGTTCCACGAGCGGTTGTGGGTCTCGCCGTCCCGATTCCCCTCCCGGTTGGCCTCGTTGTGCTTCTCGTCGTACGAGACCAGGTCGTTCAGGGTGAAGCCGTCGTGGCAGGTGGTGAAGTTGATCGACGCCAGCGGGCGCCGCCCGTCGTCCTGGTAGAGGTCCGAGGAGCCCGTCAGTCGCCCCGCGAACTCCGCGAGCGTGCGCGGCTGCCCGCGCCACAGGTCCCGTACGGTGTCCCGGTACTTGCCGTTCCACTCGGTCCACAGCGGCGGGAAGTTGCCCACCTGGTAGCCGCCCTCGCCCAGGTCCCAGGGCTCCGCGATCAGCTTCACCTGGCTGACCACCGGATCCTGCTGGACCAGGTCGAAGAACGAGGACAGCCGGTCCACCTCGTGGAACTGGCGGGCCAGCGTCGCCGCCAGGTCGAAGCGGAAGCCGTCCACGTGCATCTCGGTGACCCAGTACCGCAACGAGTCCATGATCAGCTGGAGCACGTGCGGGGAACGCATCAGCAGCGAGTTCCCGGTGCCGGTGGTGTCCATGTAGTGGCGCGGATCGTCCGCCAGCCGGTAGTACGAGGCGTTGTCCAGCCCCCGGAAGGACAGCGTCGGGCCCAGGTGGTTCCCCTCGGCGGTGTGGTTGTAGACCACGTCGAGGATCACTTCGATGCCCGCCTCGTGCAGGGCCCGGACCGCCGACTTGAACTCCAGCACCTGCTGGCCGCGGTCGCCCGAGGCGTAGCCGTTGTGCGGGGCGAAGAACCCGATGGTGTTGTAGCCCCAGTAATTGCTCAGCCCGTCGTTGACCAGCCGGTGGTCGTTGACGAACTGGTGGACCGGCATCAGCTCCAGCGCCGTCACCCCGAGCTTGGCGAGGTGGCCGATGACCGCCGGGTGCGCCAGCGCCCCGTAGGTGCCGCGCAGCTCCTCGGGGAGGTCCGGGTGGTGCATGGTCAGACCCTTGACGTGGGCCTCGTACAGCACGGTGTGGTGGTACTCGTGGCGCGGCGGCCGGTCATTGGCCCAGTCGAAGTACGGGTTCACCACCACCGAGCTCATCGTGTGCGGGGCGGAGTCCAGGTCGTTGCGCGAGTCCGGCCGGCCGAAGTGGTAGCCGTACACCGCCTCGTTCCAGCTGACCCGGCCGCTGATGGCCCGCGCGTACGGGTCCAGCAGCAGTTTCGCCGCGTTGCAGCGCCGGCCGCGCTCGGGCTCGTACGGGCCGTGCACCCGGAACCCGTAGCGCTGGCCCGGCATGACGCCGGGCAGGTACGCGTGCCGGACGAAGGCGTCCGTCTCGCGCAGCTCCACGGCCGATTCCGACCCGTCGTCGTGCAGGAGACACAGCTCGATGCGTCGGGCGGCCTCCGAGTAGACCGCGAAGTTGGTGCCGGCGCCGTCGTACGTGGCACCCAGCGGATACGCCTGTCCCGGCCAGACCTGCATAGATAACGACTCTTCCCTCGTTGCCCGAAGATGTCCCGGCTGACCCGGCGTGGACCCAAGTCCCTGCCAGATCTTCCCCGAAAGAGGGGCCGCAAGCGCGGACTTGGGAGGGGTCCTACCGGGTGACCCGCAGAGCTGATATGCGGGTCAGCGGACTGTGTGCGCATCGGATAATGGGTCAACGGACGGCCCCGGTAAGGGCCGTCGGGCTGCACCGGGACGTGCGCGCGGAGTACCCTTCCGTGATCACTGGAGACGGGCGTCCAGACGCAGAAGGCGGTGCACGGGTGAGCTCGGGAGGTCTGGAGCTGCCCCCTGGTGACAGCAGTCACGAGGGTGGTCCGGCGGACGCCCCAGGAGGTGTCCCCGGCGGGACACCCGCGGGGATCCCGGCCGGGGCGGTCTCCCTGGCGGGCGGACCGGCGGCGGCCGGGAGCGCGGGGACCGGCGTGGAGCTGGACTGGGGCGCGGAGGCCTGGAGCGAGGTCCGGACCCGGGCACAGCGGGCCGGCCGTGCGTACATCTGGCTGAACCTCATCGAACAGCGGCTGCGCGCGGTGGTCGGGGCGGTGCTCCGGCCGATCTACGAACCGGTGCACGGCACGGACGACTGGGTCGTCGCGGCCGCCGGGCCCGCCGGGCAGGAATGGGTGCAGCGGGCCGTGGCCGTGCGCGAGGTCAGCCGGCGCAAGGGCTACCTGCTCGACTCGGCCGACGACAACGTGCTGAGCTTCCTGACCCTGCCCCAACTGCGGGAGCTGATGGTCCAACACTGGCCGTGCTTCGAGCCGTACTTCGACGACCGGCGCGAGATCGAGCTGGCCCTGGACGAGCTGGAGGTCACCCGCAACGTCGTCTCCCGCAACCGGGCGCTGTCCCGACCCGTGCTGGAGCAGGCCGAGCGGGCCTCGGCGCGCCTGCTGGAGGTGCTGGGCGGGGTCTCCGGCAGCCCCTCCGCGGAACGGCTGCCGATCGACGCCGTCGAGGACCTGGTGGGCGACCGGTACGCCGACGTCATCTCGGTCCACCCCGACCGGGTGCGGCTCCAGCGCCAGCTCCCGGCCGAGGACCTCTTCGGGGGCGCACGACGGCTCGACGCCATCGGCATAGGGCTCAACCTGCTGGTCCAGAACTTCTCGGGACGAAGACTCGTCCGGCTCACGGAGGCCGGGTGCCGGGTGCGGCTGCTGTTCCTGAACCCGGCGAGCAGCGCCGTGAAGCGGCGCGAGCGGGAACTGGGGCTGCGCAAGGGGGAGCTGAGCCGCTCGGTAGAGATGAACATCCTGCACGTCCGCCGGGTCCGGGCGGGTCTGCGGGACCCCTCCCGCTTCGAGATCCACGTCTTCGACGAGACCCCGCGGTTCACCGCCTACCTGGTGGAGGGGCAGTCCTCGGGCATCGCGGTGGTCCAGTCCTACCTGCGGCGGGCGCGCGGCATGGAGTCGCCCGTCCTGGTGCTGCGGGGCGGCGGTCGCGGGGTGCCGAAGGACGCGGAGCACGGACTGTTCACGACGTACCGCGAGGAGTTCGAATCGATGTGGGAGGACTCCCGGCCGGTGTCCTGACCCGAGGCCCGACGGCCCCGGCGGCCCCGGCGGCCTGGCTGTCAGTGCCCCGTGGCAGGCTGAAACCCGTTGACCGAAGGTGTACGGGGGAGGGGCACGGGGTGGAGGACTGGCACGGCATGGGGGACTGGCACGGCGGTGTGCTGATCGGATTCGACCTGGAGACGACCGGCACGGAGCCGGAAGAATCACGGATCGTGACGGCGGCCCTGGTCGAGGTGCGGGCCGGAGCGGTGCGCGAGCGGCGCGGCTGGCTCGCGGACCCGGGGATACCGATCCCGGAGGGGGCCTCGGCGATCCACGGGATCAGCACGGAGCGCGCGGTCGCCGAGGGGCGCCCGGTGCGGGAGGTCGCGGACGAGGTCGCCGAAGCGCTGGTGGGCCACTGGCGCGCCGGCGCGGTGGTGGTCGCGTACAACGCGGCCTTCGACCTGACCCTGCTGAGCGCCGAGCTGGCCCGGCACGGGCTGCCCTCGCTGGCCGACCGGCTGGGCGGGGCACCGACCGGGCCGGTGGTGGACCCGCTGACCATCGACCGGGCCGTGGACCGCTACCGGCGGGGCAAGCGGACCCTGGAGGCGGTCTGCGGGGTGTACGGGGTCACCCTCGACGCCGCGCACGACGCCGGGGCGGACGCGCTGGCCGCGGTCCAGGTGGCCCGCGCGATAGCCGAGCGGCATCCGGAGGTGGCCGCGCTCACCCCGACCGACCTGCACGCGCGGCAGAGCACCTGGCACGCCCGCTGGGCCCGGGACTTCCAGTCGTACCTGCGCCGCCAGGGCACCCCGGACGCGGTGATCGACGGGGCCTGGCCGCTGCGGGGCCTGGTCCCGGCGTAGGAGCGCCCCGCCCATCAGGCCGGGCTGGCGGTGCCCGATCGGCACGACACCCCCGAGCAGGACACCCCCTAGAAGGAGTGCCACTGCGATTCCCGGTCGCCGTTCCTGAGGGAGGCGACGCGGCGGCGGAACTCGGCCCGCGCCGCCGGGTTGGCCGGGGCGTGCTGGGCGACCCAGGCGCAGCTGGCCGTTTCACGGGCGCCGCGCAGGACCGCGCAGCCCTCCCAGTCGCGGACGTCCCACCCGTACGCCGTCACGAAGGCCTCGTACTCCTCGGCGGGCAGGCCGTACCGGTCGCGGGTGAGCGCCATCACCACCAGGTCGTGCTCGCGCAGATCGGCCGACACGGTCTCCAGATCGACCAGGGCCGGGCCGTCGGGGCCCACGTGGACGTTGCGGGGCAGGGCGTCGCCGTGGACCGGGCCCGGGGGCAGCCGCGGCGTCAGGGCCGCCAGCTCACCTGCGTAGGCGTCCCGGCGGGCCCGCAGATAGGCCGCGTCGGCCGGGTCGACGGCGCCCCCCGCCAGCCGCAGCCAGCGCTCGACCCCGTCCAGCAGGTTCCGCGCGGGCAGGGCGAACGGCGGCTCGGGCAGCGCGTGCACCAGGCGCAGCAGCGCCGCCAGGTCCCCGGGCCCCGCGGGCCGCACCGCGTCCGGGAGCCGGTGCCACAGGGTCAGCGGGTGCCCGTCCACCAGCCGCGGCTTCGGCTCGGCCGCGCGGACCGCCGGGATCCCGGACGCGGCGAACCAGCCGGACACCGCGATTTCCCGCTCGGCCCGTTCCAGCAGCGCAGCCTCCCGGCCCACCTTCACCACCAGGTCGCCGACGGCGAAGACCGCGTTCTCGCCGAGCGCGAGGAGGACCGCCTCCCCGGGCGCGCCCCCGGTCAGGCCCGCTGCCGCCAGTACGTTCCGCGCCCGTGCCTCGTCCATGTCGTCGCTCCAGCCCCTCGATGGATCCGCTGCCGCCCGCCAGTATGTGGTGGCTTCCGGCAGGTGGCCCGATCCTGGAGTCATGTGCGCCGAACACGACGGACGCGCCGACCGGGGCCCCTCGGTCGTGACGCGGCGCGCCCTGCGCACCACCCTCTCCGCGTGCGCCTCGTTCTTCGTCTGCCTGTACGCACTGGACCGGCCGGTGGCCGCCACGTACGCGCTGTTCGCCGCGGTGTCGATGGCGGCGCTCTCCCACATCCCCGGCACCGGACGCCAGCGGGCGGCCGTCATGGTCCGGGCGACTCCCACGGCCTGGGTGCTGCTGACGCTCGGCACCTTCCTCGCGATCCGGACCTGGAGCGCCGTCCTCGGCATGCTCCTGATCGGCTTCTTCCTGGCCTTCGTGGCGGCCGCCGGGCCCCGTGCGGCGGGCGCCGCGCCCGGGCTGCAACTGCTCTACATCCTGCCGTGCTTCCCGCCCTATGCCCCCGACACCCTGGGCGAACGGCTGCTGGGGGCCACCTTCGGACTCCTGCTGCTCGTCCTCGCCGAGGTCTTCGTCCTGCCCGAGGAGCCCGGACCCACCTACCGCCGGCTGGCCGCCGGCGTGTGCGACACCGCCGCCCGCTGCGTTGCCGAGCTGGGCCGCGCCCCGTACACGCTGTCCGCCGCCTCGGCGGAGGCGGCCCGGGCGGCCGGCGAGTCGCTGCGCCCCTTCCGGACCGACGAGGCGGAGCGCCCCGCCGGGCCGGGCCTGAGGGACCGCGCCCTGTCCCACGCGGGCCTGGCCGCCCGCACGCTCCTCGCCCGCCTCGTGAACCTTCCGCCGCCACCGCCGCCCCCGGGCCCGGTGCCGATGGCGCAGGAGCCCGAGATGCTGACCGCGGTCGGCCGGGCCGTCAGCGAGAGCGCCGCCCTGCTGGACGGCCGCGCCGATGCGACCGAAGCGGCCGACGCCCTGCGGCGCCTACGGGAGCAAGCCGCCGCGTCGGCCGCGCGGGAGGCACCCGCGACCGCCGCGCGGGGGCGGCGCCGGGCGGCGGTGCTGGAGGTGATGGACGCGGCCGTGGCCCTGGCGACGGCGGCCGAGCTGGCGGTGCGGGGCCGGCGCGCGCGGGTGCCCGAAGACGTCGATTCGGGCCGGTTCTGGTACGCGGGCCAGCGCGCGCCGCGCCTGTGGTGGCACCGACTGGCGGGACACGCCGGGCCGCGCTCGGTGTACTTCCAGAACGCCGTCCGGATCAGCCTCGCGCTGGCGGCCGCCCGCACGATCGCGGGCGTGGACTCGCTGCCCCACGGCTTCTGGGCGATGCTCGCCGTCCTCAGCCTGACCCGGACCACCGCCGCCCAGACGCGGGCGACCGTACGCGTGGCGATCACGGGCACCCTGCTCGGCGCCGTGGTCACCGGGCTGCTGCTGGCCCTGATCGGCAGCCACACCACCGTCTACGCCATCGCGCTGCCGTTCGTGATGCTCACCGCGTTCCGGGTGGGGCCGGTCCGGGGCGTGGGCTGGGCCCAGGGCCTGTTCACCCTCACGGTGGCCTTCGTCTTCGCCCAGCTGGCGCCCGTGACCTGGCAGCTGGCCGAGGTCAGGATCCTGGACGTGATCATCGGCAGCCTGATCGGGGTCGTGTTCGGGGTGCTCGCCTGGCCGCGCGGGGCGCAGCGGGAGCTGCACCGGGCGGTCGCCCTGCTCCTGGCGACGGAGGCCGACACGGTCGAGCGCACCACGGCGGCCGTGGTGGAGGGCGGGCCCGGGAGCGTTCCCGACGACCGGCCGCTCCAGCACGCGCTGACGATGGCGGAGTCCGCGTTCGCGCAGCACCAGAGCGAGCCCCGGACGACCGAGGACCCCAGGACGGACTGGCACGCGGCCATGATGTCGGGCCACCACGTGCTGTGGGGCTCGCGCCGGCTGTTCGTCCGCGGAGGTCCGGCGGTGGGGCCGGCGAACAGCGTCCGGCTGGACGGCCGGGCGGCCGGGGTGGCCACGCGGATGCGGGAGGCGGCCGAGCGGGTGGGGGCGGCGCCGGCGGAGGCCGCGAACCCGCTGGGCGAGCCACCGTCCGGCCGGTCGGCTGCGGACGAGCCGCCGGGGGTCTCCTCGCCGCGGTTCTTCGCCGCGCTGGCCTGGCTGGACTCGCTGAACGTCGACGTCGACCGCATGACGGGATCGGACCACCCGTCCGGTCCCACGGGTGCGAACGGGGCGTCGGGTCCGAGTGCGGCCTCGGGTCCGAACGGGGCTTCGGGTCCGAACGCGGCCTCGGGCCCGAACGGGGCCTCGGGTCCGAACGGGGCCTCGGGTGCGGCCGGGTCGGGCGGTGGGGCCGCGGGTGCCGGGCCGCCCTGAGCCGCGGCAAACAGGTTGCACGAGACGTATCGTCTCGCTTAAGGTCCGATCATGACCACAGCGAAGCCCGCCCACATCGCCATGTTCTCCATCGCCGCCCACGGGCACGTGAACCCGAGCATCGAGGTGATCCGCGAACTCGTGGCGCGGGGCCACCGCGTCAGCTACGCCGTCCCCGCCTCCTTCGCCGAAAGGGTCGCGGAGACCGGCGCCACGCCCGTCGTCTACACCTCCACCCTCCCGACCGACGACGAGCCGGAGGCCTGGGGCACCGAGCTCATCGACCACCTGGAGCCGTTCCTGAAGGACGCCGTCCAGGCGCTCCCGCAGCTCGCCGCCGCCTTCGCGGGCGACGAGCCGGACCTCGTGCTCCACGACATCACCTCCTACCCGGCGCCCGTGCTCGCCCACCGCTGGGGCGTCCCCGCCGTCTCCCTCTCCCCGAACCTGGTCGCCTGGGACGGATACGAGCAGGAGGTGGCCGAGCCGATGTTCGCCGAGCTGAAGGCGTCCGAGCGCGGCCGGGCGTACTACGCGGCGTTCGCGGCCTGGCTCACCGAGAACGGCCTCGGCGACGACGTCGACCGCTTCCAGGGCCGCCCGCGGCGCAGCATCGTCCTCATCCCCCGGGCGCTCCAGCCGCACGCCGATCGCGTCGACGGGTCCGTGTACACCTTCGTCGGCGCCTGCCAGGGCGACCGCAGCGCCACCCAGGGCACCTGGCAGCGGCCCCCGGCCGCCGAGGACAAGAAGATCGCGCTCGTCTCCCTCGGCTCCGCCTTCACCAAGCAGCCGGCCTTCTACCGCGCCTGCATCGAGGCCTTCGCGGACCTTCCCGACTGGTACCTCGTCCTCCAGATCGGCAAGTTCACCGACGAGGCCGACCTGGGCCCGGTCCCCGCCGGCGTCGAGGTCCACCGCTGGGTCCCCCAGCTGGACGTCCTGCGCCAGGCGGACGCCTTCATCACCCACGCGGGGGCCGGCGGCAGCCAGGAGGGGCTCGCCACCGCCACCCCGATGGTCGCCGTCCCGCAGGCCGTCGACCAGTTCGCCAATGCCGACATGCTGGTCTCGCTCGGTGTGGCCCGCCACGTCCCGATGGCGGACGCCGACGCCGCGACCCTGCGCGAGGCGGTCCTCCACCTGGTCGCCGACCCCGAGGTCGCCGCCCGCGCCGCGGCCGTCCGCGCGCAGATGGCGACCGAAGGCGGCACGCGAGGTGCGGCCGACCTCATCGAGGCCGAATTGTCGGAGGCGGGTCCTAAGGTGCGCCCATGACGAAGAAGGCGACGACGAAGAAGTACGCGGCCCTGCTGCGCGGGATCAATGTCGGCGGGAACAAGAAGGTCCCGATGGCGGAGTTGCGCGCGCTGCTGGAGGGGCTCGGCCACGGCGACGTGGCGACGTACCTGCAGAGCGGCAACGCCGTCTTCAGCAGCGCACAGCAGGACCCGGCGGCCCTCGCCCGGGAGCTGGAGGCGGCCATCGAGGCCCACTTCGGCTTCCGCGTGGCGTGCCTGGTGCTGGACGGGGCGTACCTGCGCGCCGTCGCCGAGGCCTGTCCGTTCCCGGCCGCGGAGCTGGAGGGCAAGCAGCTGCACGTCACCTTCTGCTCCGAACAGCCCGGCCCGGAGCGGTTCGCCGCGCTCGACGGGGCGGCGTACCTCCCCGAGGAGTACCGGATCGGCGAGCGCGTCCTCTACCTCTACGTCCCCGACGGCCTGGGGCGCTCCAAGCTCGCCGAGGCCCTCGCCAAGCCGGCCGTCGTCAAGGGCATCGACGTGACCACCCGCAACTGGAACACCGTCGCCAAGCTCGTGGAGCTGACCGCGGTCTGACCCCGGGTCCGAGGCCCCCGCAGGATCGCGCGAACAGATGTGCGCCCCGGGTCAATACGCCTAGGTCCTTCCCGTCGGCGCGGCAGTTCATCGTGCCCCGACGGCAACCCGGCGGCAACCCGACGGGCCGGATGTGCCAGGCTCGTGGCATGCGTTACATCATCATCGGCGCGGGCGCGGTCGGCGCCACCATCGGCGGGCGGCTCGCGGAGGCGGGCGGCGAGGTCGTACTCGTCGCCCGCGGCGCACACGCGCAGGCCCTGCGGGCCGAGGGGCTGCGGCTCACGACGGCCGACGGGACCCGGGTGCACCGGCTGCCCGTGGCCACCGGACCGGACGAACTGGGTGAACTGCGCCCCGACGACGTGCTGTTGCTGTCCGTGAAGACCCAGGACGCCATCGCCGCGCTCGACGCGTGGGGCGACGCGGAGGTCGCGGGCGGCGGCACGGCCGCGCAGCGGCTCCCGGTGCTGTGCGCGCAGAACGGGGTGGAGAGCGAGCGGTTGGCGCTACGGCGCTTCGCGCGCGTGTACGGGGTGTGCGTATGGCTGCCCGCCACCTTCCTGGAGCCGGGCGTGGTCTCGGCGCTGTGCGCGCCGCTGACCGGCGTCCTGCACGTGGGCCGGGCGGCGGGCGGCACCGACGCCGTATCGCGGGCCGTCGCGGCGGACCTCGGCAAGGCCGGCTTCGGGGCGCCGCAGACCGAGGACGTGATGCGGTGGAAGTACGCGAAGCTGCTCGGGAACCTGGGCAACGCGATCCAGGCGACGACCGGACCGGAACCGGACCCGGCGAAGGCGGCGCTGCTCCTACGCGCCGTCCGCGAGGGCAAGGCCGCCTTCGTCGCTGCGGGCATCGCCTACGCCTCGGACGCCGAGCAGGCGCTGGCGCGCGAGGGCAAGGTGGACCAACCGGCAGGGGTGCGGGGCGGCTCGTCCTGGCAGAGCCTGGCGCGGGGCACGGGATCGGTGGAGGCGGACTACCTCAACGGGGAGATCTCCCTGCTGGGCCGGCTGCACGGGGTGCCGACCCCGGTCAACGACGTCCTGCGGCACGCGGCGAACATCTTCGCCCGGGAGGGCCTGCCGCCGGGCGCGATGTCCGTGGAGGACCTGACCGCACTCGCCGACGAGGCGGCGGCCCGCGCCTAAAGGTTGTTTCACAACGGGGTCGGGTCCTGGGCGATGGGCTAGCGCGAGCTCGACTCGGGAGGCTTTGGCCATGTTTCCGGCCGGCAAGCGCCGAGACCAAACCGGCGCATAGCGGACCCGGTGCAGAGCCGGTCAGCCTCGTGAAACAACCTTTGGGCGGGCCCCGTCGTCGAAGTCCCGCCCGGCCCGCGACGCCCGGCACCGCACCGGGCCGCGTCGTCGGGGCGCCCGAGTAAGTCCAGTACGCGGCGCGCTCCTCCGCCTCGCCCTGCTTCCCCCGGCCCTGCGGGCCCGGGGAGATCCGAAGGAGACGGCCCGGGCCGTCTCCTTCGGTGGCGGCGCCCGGTCGCTGCGCTTGGCGGTGCCGGGCCGGTCGGGGATACGCTGAGAGGAAGTCTCTACGTCCGCCGGTCCTCGTCGAAGTGACCGACCGCAGCGGCCGGAGTCGAACCGGATCCGAACCGGGACGTGACCCGGGGCCGAACCGGCGGTGCCCCGTGGCCGACCCCGGGCTTCGACGCGCATGCGATGCGGCCGCCCGAGGTCGTGACGCCGCCCGCGCGCACCGGAGGCCGGTGGACGGCCCGTCACACGGCTGCCGTCGTGAGGGAGCGCGATCCCCGTGGACCTCAACACGATCACCGAAGTCGTCCGGCGTCCCTCCGACCGGCCGGGCGCGGACTGGCGCGAGGGCGATGCCTGGCTCGCGGGCGGGACATGGCTGTTCTCGGTGGAACAGCCGGACCTGCGCCGCCTGGTCGACCTGACCACCCTGCGGTGGGACACCCTCGTCCCGTCCGACAAGGGCCTCGAGATCGGTGCCACCTGCACCATCCGCGAGTTCTACGCCTTCCGGCCCCCGGCCGACTGGACCGCCGGCCCCCTGATCGGGACGGCGTGCGAGGCGTTCCTGTCCTCGTTCAAGGTCTGGAACGCGGCCACCGTGGGCGGAAACATCTGCATGTCGCTGCCGGCCGGCCCGATGATCACGCTGACGGTCGCGCTGGAAGCGCGCTACGAACTGTGGGCCCCCGACGGGACGACGCGCACCGTCGACGCCCTCGACTTCGTGACCGGCAACCACGAGAACGTCCTCGCCCCCGGGGAGATCCTGCGACGCATCGAGATCCCGGTGCACGCCCTGCGCAAACGCGCCGTGCACCGCCGGTTCACCCTGACCCGACTCGGCCGCTCGACGGTGTTCCTCGTCGGCACCCGCACGCCCGGGCACGACGACCTGCTGCTCACCGTCACCGCCGGCACCACCAGACCCGTGCGCATGGTCTTCGACACCATGCCCGACCCCCCGACCTTGCAGCAGAGCATCGACGTCATCCCCACCGACGTCTGGTTCGACGACCCCAACGGCACTCCCGGCCACCGCCGCCATCTCACGAAGCACTTCGCCGAGGAGATCCGCCGTGAACTCGCGTCCGGGAGCCCGACATGACGTACCGCGTGAACGGCAGGAGCTTCGGCGAGGAGCCGGCGCCCGGACAGTGCCTGCGCACCTTCCTCCGCTCGCTCGGCCACTACGGCGTCAAGAAGGGCTGTGACGCGGGAGACTGCGGCGCCTGCACGGTATGGCTGGACGGCAGCCCCGTGCACAGCTGCATCACCCCCGCCTTCCGCGCCGACGGCCGTGAGGTGACCACCATCGAGGGGCTGGGCTCGCCCGGCAACCTGCATCCGATGCAGCGGCAGTTCCGCGACGCCCCCGGATTCCAGTGCGGCTTCTGCACCGCCGGAATGATCATGACCTCGGCGACCTTCACCGAGTCCCAGAAGGCCGATCTGCCACGGGCGTTGAAGGGCAACCTCTGCCGCTGCACCGGCTACCGGGGGATCGAGGACGCCGTGCGGGGCGTCGTCGGCGTGGAGAGCGCCGGGCCGGGAAAGGCCGTCGGAACGAGCGTCGGAGCCCCTGCGGCCAACGACGTGGTGACGGGCCGCGCCGAGTTCACGATGGACACCCACATGGAGGGCATGCTGCACCTCAAGGTGCTGCACTCCCCGCACGCCCACGCCCGGATCCTGTCGATCGACAAGAGCGCGGCCCTCGCGGTCCCCGGCGTACGGCGGGTCTACACCTGGGAGGACGTGCCCCGCAGACGCTTCACCACGGCGATCCACACCGACCACCTGGTCGACCCGGACGACACCCTCATCCTCGACCGGACGCTCCGCTTCGCCGGCCAGCGCGTCGTCGCGGTCGTCGCCGACACGCCCGGCGCCGCTGAGGAGGGCTGCCGGAACGTCGTCGTCGAGTACGAGCCGCTGCCCGCCGTGTTCGATCCCGAGGAGGCCATGGCCGAGGGGGCCCCGCAGATCCACGGGGCGGACGACCCCTTCGTCCGCGACCCCGTCCACAACGTCCTGCTCGAGATCCACTCGCACATCGGAGACGTGGACGCGGGCTTCGCCGAGGCCGACGTGATCCACGAAGGCACGTACTCCTCACCGCGCGTGCAGCACGCGCACCTGGAGACCCACGGCTCGATCGCCTGGATGGAGGACGGCCGCCTGCACGTCCGCACCAGCTCGCAGTCGCCCTCCATCGCCAAGGTCAAACTCGCCCACCTGTTCGCGCTGCGCCCGGACCAGCTCCGCGTGTTCTGCATGCGCGTCGGCGGCGGTTTCGGCGGCAAACAGGAGGTCATCTCGGAGGACCTGGCCGCGCTCGCGGCGCTGGACACCGGGCGGCCCGTGTGCTTCGAGTACACCCGCGAGGAGGAGTTCACCACGGCCTCGCCACGGCATCCGATGACGCTGACGGTCAAACTGGGCGCGAAGGCGGACGGCACGCTCACCGCCTTCCAGGTCCGCAACGTGTCGAACACGGGCGCCTACGGGAACCACGGCGGCGAAACCCTGTTCGCGGGCGGCGCGGCCGTCATGATCTACCGCTGCCCCAACAAGAAGTACGACGCCTACTCCGTCTACACCAACACCGTTCCGAGCGGCGCGCTGCGCGGGTACGGGATGACCCAGCCGGCCTTCGCCGTGGAATCGGCGATGCACGAACTGGCCCTCGCCCTCCACATGGACCCGCTCGAACTGCGCCGCCGCAACATCGTGCGGCCGGGCGACCCGCTCGTCGCCCTGCACGACGGCCCCGACGACGTGACGTTCAGCGAGGACGGCCTCGCGCAGTGCATCGACCTGGTGGACCGGGCCCTGGCCCGGACGGCCGGGGACCCGCACCTCGGCCCGGACTGGCTCATCGGGGCGGGCGCCGCGGCCTCCCTGCACGAGACCGCACCCCCGACCGAACACATCTCGGAGGCCTGGGTGACGCTCGGCGACGACCTCGTCTACGAGCTCGCCGTCGGCACGGTCGAATTCGGCGAGGGCACCTCGACCGCCCACGTCCAGATCGCCGCCCACCAGTTGGGCACCACACCGTCGCGGATCCGCCTCGTGCAGTCCGACACCGACCGCACGGGATTCGACACCGGAGCCTTCGCGAGCGCGGGCCTCTTCGTGGCGGGCAACGCGGTGCTGCGGGCGAGCAACGCCGTGCGCGACCGCATCCTGGAGTTCGCCGCCGCCCACACGGGAATCCACCCCGTGATGTGCTCGATGGACGACGACGGCGTTGTCTGCGGGGACCACCGGGTGTCCCTGGCCGAACTCGTCGCGCTGGCACGGGCGCGCGGCATCCGCTTCACCGCCGCCCGCAAGGCCTACGGATCGCCCCGCAGCGCCGTCTCCAACGCGCACGGGTTCCGGATCGCGGTCCACCGGGTGACCGGTGAGATCCGCGTCCTGAACAGCATCCAGGCGGACGACGCCGGCGTCGTCATCAACCCCGCGCAGGTACGGGGACAGGTGGAGGGCGCCGTCGCCCAGGGAATCGGCTTCGTCCTGACCGAGAACCACCGGCTCGACGCGAACGGCGCCGTGGTCAACCCGAACCTGCGCAACTACCGCATCCCCACCTTCGCCGACGTCCCGCGCACCGAAGTGCTCCTGGTGGGCTCGGCGGACTCCGTCGGGCCGATGCGGGCGAAGGGCATGGCGGAGTGCAGCGTCAACCCGGTGGCCCCCGCACTGGCGAACGCGCTCCAGGACGCCACGGGAATCCGCTACAGGTCGCTGCCGCTGACACCGGAACGGATCTACGACCGGATCGGCGAGAAGCGGTCGCACTCGAAGGCCTGAGCCCATGGACACCGACAAGCACCCACAAGACGCCGAGGCCACGGCGATCATCGCCCAGAAGGTACTGCCCGGACGGGAGCGGGAGTACGAGACGTGGCAGCAGGACGTCAACGCCGCCGCCGCCGAGTACGACGGGTACCTCGGCGTCGAGGTCGCCCCGCCGACACCCCTGCAACCCGAATGGGTCGTGGTCTACCGGTACGACTCGATACCCCACCTCCAGGCGTGGATCAACAGCTCGACCCGGCAGGGACTCCTCGAAGTCGGCGACGAGTACCTCGACGGCCCCGGAACCCAGCAGGTCGTCAGCGGCCACGCACCCGCACAGGATCCGCTGGTGACCGTGGTGATCACCCACCGCGTCCACCCGGAGCACGTCGAGGACTTCCTCGCGTGGCAGCGCCGGATGACCGAGGAGGAGAGCAAGTTCGAGGGATTCCGCGGAAGCGAGTTCTTCCCGCCCATCGAAGGGGTCCAGGAAGAATGGACCACGCTGTACCGGTTCGACAACGCCGAGCACCTCGACGCCTGGCTGACCTCGGACAGGAGGCACAAGGTCCTCGCCGAAGGGAAGGATTTCGACTTCAAACTGCGCACGATCGACAACTCCTTCGGCAGCTGGTTCGCCTTCGAGGAGAACGGCAGGGAAGCGCCGCCGCCGTCGGTCACCAAGACCGCCATCGCGGTCTGGGTCGGCCTGTACCCGACCGTCGTCCTCCTGGCGCTCGCCACGTCACCGCTGAAGATGCCGCTCTGGCTGGGCCTGCTCGTGGGCAACCTGCTGTCGAGCCTCGTCATGAGCTTCTTCACGATGCCCTACTACGTGAACCCGCTCCTGGGGCGGTGGCTGCGCCCGTCGCCGGACGAACCGCCGGCCAGGACCAACCTCGTCGGCATCGGGATCGTCGCCGTCCTGCTGGCCTTCTGGGTCGTGGTCTTCTACCTGGTGACCACCCAGATCTGGACCCTGCCCTGACCCGGCGGTGCGGCGACGGCCTGCGCTAAGCCGTCAGGGCCGGCAGCCGGGCCGGCGCCGACGCGGCCGCGTCGAAGCGGCGCAGCAGCAGCCGGGCCAGTTCCGGGGCCGCGCCCAGGACGTCCGCGACGACGTCCGCGCCCGCGGCCCCGGCGCCGGCCGCGATGCGGTCCGGGAGGCGGCCGGGGGCGATGACGTACGGAGCCACCGCCACCCGCTCGAAGCCTTCGGCACGCAGGGCCCGTACGGCGTCCTCCGTACGGGGCAGTGCGGCGGAGGCGAACGCAGGCCGCACGGCACACCAACCGGTGCGCCGCCACTCCCGCGCGGTTTCAGCGATCGCTGCGATCGCCTCCGGGTCCGAGGAGCCGGCGGACGCGAGCACCACGGCGGTGGTGGCGCGGTCCGCCGGGGTGAGGCCGGCTTCGGTGAGCCGGCGTTCCAGGGCGGTCAGCAGGAGCGGGGACGGCCCGAGGACGTCCGCCACCCGCACCGACAGCCCCGGCAGGCGCGAGGTCGACTCGGCGAGCGCCGCCGGGACGTCGGACTTCGCGTGGAAGGCGCGGGTCAGCAGCAGCGGGAGCGCCACGACCTCCCGTACGCCGGACAGGTAGAGCGTGGACAGTGCCTGCGCCACCGACGGGGTGTTGAAGTCCAGGAAGGCCGTCTCCACGCGCAGTCCCGGCCGCAGCGCCCGCACGCGCCCCGTGAGGGCGTGCACGGTCGCCGCGTGCCGCGGGTCGCGGCTGCCGTGGGCGATGACCAGGAGTGTCGGGGACACGGCGATCAGCTCTTCGCCAGCAGGCCGCGGCTGCGCAGCACCCACCGCTCGACCGGGCTGAAGATCAGCAGGTCGATGGCGATGCCGACGACCAGGATCAGGATGATCGCGAGGAACACGCCCGGCAGGTCGATGTTGTTGCGGCCGTTCTCCAGCAGCTGGCCCAGGCCCAGGCCCAGGTCGGGCGAGGAGGCGATGATCTCGGCGGCCATCAGGGAGCGCCAGGAGAAGGCCCAGCCCTGCTTCAGACCGGCCAGGTAGCCGGGCAGCGCGGCCGGCATGACGATGTGCCGGGCGCCGGCCAGACCGGTGGCCCCGAGGGTGCGGCCGGCCCGCAGGTACAGCGGCGGGATCTGGTCGATGCCGGAGACGAGGCCGTTGGCGATGGAGGGGACGGCGCCCAGCAGGATCACCGTGAACATCATCGCGTCGTTCAGGCCGAACCACAGGACGGCCGGCGGCACCCAGGCCACCGACGGCAGCGACTGCAGGCCCTGCAGGATCGGGCCGATCGCGGCGCGGACGAACTTCACCCGGGCGACGAGCAGTCCGAGCGGCGTACCGATGGCCAGGGCCAGCAGGAAGCCGAGCAGACCGCGGGAGACGCTGGTCCAGATGACCTCCAGCAGCGTGCCCTTGAGCCACATGTCGGACAGGCTGTCCCACACCGCGGACAGTGCGGGCAGCTTGGTCTCTTCGGTGACGTGCGTCGCGACGAGGACCTGCCAGACCAGGAGCACCAGGCTCACGGCCAGGACCGGCGGGAAGACCTTCTTGACGAGGATCTCCCGGATCGGGGTGCGGTGGGTCTGGACCGCGTCGAGGGCGTCGAGGCCCGCCTCCAGGCCGGCCAGGTCGTCGGTCTTGCCCGTGGCCTTCGAAGTGATGTCAGTGCTGGCCATGGCGGCGGATCTCCCCACGCAGGTGTTCAGTGATCTCCAGGGACAGTTCCGCGACGTCCGCGTCCTCGATGCGGCGCGGCTGCGGGATGTCCACGGTCCATTCCTTCGCGACCCGGCCGGGCCGGGAAGAGAGCAGGACCACGCGCTGGGCGAGGCGGACGGCCTCGCGCACGTTGTGGGTGACGAAGAGGACGGACAGCCCCGTCTCTGCCCAGATGCGGGTGAGTTCGCCGTGCAGCACGTCCCGGGTGATGGCGTCGAGCGCGGCGAACGGCTCGTCCATCAGCAGCAGTCGGCTGTCCTGGGCCAGCGCCCGGGCCAGGGCCACGCGCTGGCGCATGCCGCCGGACAGCTCGTGCACGCGCTTGCCGTACGAGCCGCCGAGGCGGACCAGCTCCAGCAGCCGCTCCGCCTCAAGGCGGCGGTCGGCCTTGGCCACCCCGCGCAGGCGCAGGGCGAGTTCGATGTTCTTGCCCGCGGTCAGCCACGGGAAGAGGGCGTGTTCCTGGAACATCAGCGCCGGACGGCCGCCGGGGGTCTCGATGGACCCCGCGGACGGCTTGTCCAGCCCCGCGACCAGGTTCAGCAGCGTGGACTTTCCGCACCCCGAGGCACCCAGGATGGTGACGAACTCGCCCGGAGCGACATCGAGGCTGATGTCGTCCAGGACGAGCTGCGATCCGGCCGGGCCGGAGAAGGACTTCGAGACGTGCTCGATGCGGGCGGCGTGGGTGCGCTCCGCAGCGGAGCCCTCGGCAGCCTTGGCAAGCGTGGTGGCCATGGTCGTCACCTCCTGGGATTGCTGGATTGCGGGGTTACTTGGCGCCGAGACCGGCGTCGGAGACCTCGGGCTTGCCGGCGGCCTTCAGCACCTTGTTCAGGAGCGTCAGGTCGTAGATCCCGGTCAGGTCGGGCTGCTCGATGAGCTTGGCCTTGACGGCCCACTCCGACTGCGTCTTCAGCGTGGAGGCCAGCGGGTCGTCGGTGATGGCGATGCTGGGCCACGCCGGGTCGATGACCTTCGCGTCGAGCGGCTTGCCGCCCTCCGCCTCGAGCCGCGCGTTCGCGGAGGCCTTCGCCTTGTCCTGGTTGGCGTGGATCCACTCGTTGGTCTTCACCGTGCCGCGCAGCACGGCCTCGACGACGTCCGGGTGCTCCTTGAGGAACTTCTGCGACACGATGATGTTCGTGATCACGAACTTCTTGTCGGGCCACAGGCTGGTCTCGTCGAGGAGGACGGAGCCGCCGTCGGAGACGAGCTTGGAGGCCGTGGGCTCCGGCACCCAGGCGCCGTCGATCGAGCCCTGCTTGAACGCGTCCGGGGTCACCTTGTTGTCGGTGCGGACGACGGAGACGTCACCCTTGCCGGACTCCGGGTCGACCTTCCAGCCCTTCTCGGAGATCCAGTTGAGGAACGCGACGTCCTGCGTGTTCCCCTTCTGCGGGGTGGCGATCTTCTTGCCCTTGAGGTCGTCCAGGGTCTTGATCTTGTCCGGGTTCACGACGAGCTTGACGCCGCCGGAGGCAGAACCGGAGATGATCCGCAGGTTCGAGCCCTTGGACTTCACGTAGCCGTTGATCGAGGGCGAGGGGCCGATGAAACCGATGTCGAGAGAGCCGCCGTTGAGGGCTTCGATCTCGGACGGGCCGGCGTTGAAGGACTGCGGCTTGATCTTGGTGCCGTTCAGTTCCTTCTCGATCAGGCCTTCCTGGAGCCCGACCAGCGCGGTGGCGTGCGTCAGGTTGGGGAAGTACCCGATGCGGACCTCGGGGGCGGAGAGCTTCTTGCCGGCGTCGGCCGCGTCGGCGGCCTTCGGCTCGTCCTTCTTGGCCTCGGAACCGTAGCCGCAGGAAGCGAGCGCACCGATCAGGAGGGGCAGGGCGGCGGCGGCGACGATGCCGCGGCGGAGGGTGGAGCGGGAGGCGGTGCGGTTACCGGTGGCAGGCACGGGAGGACTTCCTCTCGTGACGGCGTCATCTCATGACGCACGTCTTCGTTTGTGGAGCGATGGCGGGTACGGCTGGTGGGGGGTGTGGGCGCGCGTGCGGTGCGCGTACGTCATCGCGCACATCGCGCAACCCCTCCCTGGCCGCTGCCGAGGGCGCCGCTGCCCACGCGGCCGCCCTCCTTCGCGAAGGTGGAGTAGACGTCGGGGAGCATGGTTAGAAGTCCCAACCTTCCTCGTCGGCCTGGACGGTCGTGTCGGCCGTGGAGGCGAAGGACTCGCCCGCCATGCCCGCCGCCAGGGTGGTCCCGTCCGCCGGGTCGATCAGCAGGAAGGACCCGGTGCGGCGCGAGTCGGCGTACGCGTCGAGCGCGAGGGGCTCGGCGGTACGGACGACGACGCGGCCGATGTCGTTGGCCACCAGCTGCCCGGGGTCCGGGTGCTGGGACAGGTCGTCCAGGGTCAGCCGCGAGGGGATCTCCTTGACGATCGCCTTGACCGTGCGCGTGGTGTGCTTGAGCAGCACCCGGGCGCCGACGGCCAGCGGCTGGTCGGCCACGTGGCAGACCGTCGCCTCGACGTCCTGCGTGGTGGCCGGCGCGTTCGCGGACGGCGCGATCAGGTCGCCGCGCGAGATGTCGATGTCGTCCCTCAGCCGCAGCGTCACCGACTGCGGGGCCCAGGCGATGTCCACGCTCTCGCCGAGCGCGTCGATGCCCTCGATGACCGAGGTCCGGCCCGACGGCAGGACGGTCACGGCCTCGCCGACGCGCAGCACGCCGGAGGCGATCTGGCCCGCGTAGCCGCGGTAGTCGGGGTGCTCGGCGGACTGCGGACGGATCACGTACTGCACCGGGAAACGCGCCGGGCAGGCGGTGAGGTCGTGGCTGACCGGGACGGTCTCCAGGTGCTCCAGCACCGTGGGGCCGCCGTACCAGTCCATGTTGGCGGACGCGTCGACCACGTTGTCGCCGGCCAGGGCCGAGATCGGGATCGCGGTGATCTCCGGGACGCCGAGGTCGGAGGCGTACGCGGTGAACTCCTCGGCGATGGCCGCGAAGACCGACTCCTGGTAGCCCACCAGGTCCATCTTGTTGACGGCCAGGACCACGTGCGGGACGCGCAGCAGCGCGGCCACGGCCGCGTGCCGGCGGGTCTGCTCGATCACGCCGTTGCGGGCGTCGACGAGGACCACGGCCAGGTCGGCGGTGGAGGCGCCGGTGACCATGTTCCGGGTGTACTGCACGTGCCCGGGGGTGTCCGCGAGGATGAACCGGCGGCGCGCGGTGGCGAAGTAGCGGTACGCGACGTCGATGGTGATGCCCTGCTCCCGCTCGGCCCGCAGGCCGTCGGTCAGCAGCGCGAGGTCGGGGGCCTCCTGGCCGCGCTGGGCGGAGACGGCCTCGACGGCCTCCATCTGGTCGGTCAGGACCGACTTGGAGTCGTGCAGCAGCCGGCCCACCAGGGTGGACTTGCCGTCGTCGACGGAACCTGCGGTCGCGAAGCGCAGCAGGGTGGTCGCTGCGAGGTCGGCCAGATGGGCGACCTGATCGGTGGTGCTGCTCATGTCTAGAAGTACCCTTCGCGCTTGCGGTCTTCCATCGCGGCCTCGGACATCTTGTCGTCGGCGCGGGTCGCGCCCCGCTCGGTGAGGCGGGAGACGGCGATCTCGGCGATCACGGCGTCGAGCGTGGCGGCGTCGGAGTCGACGGCGCCGGTGCAGGACATGTCACCGACGGTCCGGTAGCGGATGAGACGCGTCTCGGGCGTCTCGCCCTCCTTCGGGCCGCCCCACTCGCCGGCCGTCAGCCACATGCCGCTCCGCAGGAACACCTCGCGCTCGTGGGCGAAGTAGATCTCCGGCAGCTCGATGCCCTCGCGGGCGATGTACTGCCAGACGTCCAGCTCGGTCCAGTTCGAGAGCGGGAAGACCCGCACGTGCTCGCCGGGGGCGTGGCGGCCGTTGTAGAGCTGCCACAGCTCGGGGCGCTGGCGGCGCGGGTCCCACTGCGAGAACTCGTCGCGGAGGCTGAACACCCGCTCCTTGGCGCGGGCCTTCTCCTCGTCGCGGCGGCCGCCACCGAAGACGGCGTCGAACTTCAGGCTCTGGATCGCCTCGGTCAGCGGCACGGTCTGCAGCGGGTTGCGGGTGCCGTCCGGACGCTCGCGCAGCTTGCCCGCGTCGATGTACTCCTGGACGGAGGCCACGTGCAGGCGCAGGCCGTGCCGGGCGACCGTGCGGTCCCGGTACTCCAGCACCTCGGGGAAGTTGTGGCCCGTGTCGACGTGCAGCAGCGTGAACGGCACCGGCGCCGGCGCGAACGCCTTCAGCGCCAGGTGCAGCATGACGATGGAGTCCTTGCCGCCGGAGAACAGGATCACCGGCTTCTCGAACTCGCCCGCCACCTCACGGAAGATGTGCACGGCCTCGGACTCGAGGGCGTCGAGGTGCGACAGCGCGTAGGGCGCATCCGTCTCGTCGTGGACGTGTGCGACGGTCGTCGTCATGCCAGACCCCTCTCGGTGAGCAGCGCGTGCAGGGCCGAAGCCGACTCCTGCACGGACTGCGTGTGCGACTCGATCCGCAGGTCCGGGGAGTCCGGCGCCTCGTACGGGTCGTCGACCCCGGTCAGACCGGAGATCTCGCCCGCCGCCTGCTTGGCGTACAGGCCCTTGACGTCACGCTCCGAGCAGACCTCGACCGGGGTGGCCACGTGGACCTCCAGGTACGAGGTGCCCTCGGCGGCGTGCCGCCCCCGGACGGCCTCACGGCTGTCCGCGAACGGTGCGATCACCGGCACCAGCGCCTTGACCCCGTTGCTCGCGAGGAGCTCGGCGACGAAGCCGATCCGCTGCACGTTGGTGTGCCGGTCCTCGCGGGTGAAGCCCAGGCCCGCGGAGAGGAACGCGCGGATCTCGTCCCCGTCGAGCACCTCCACCCGGTGGCCCTCGGCGCGCAGCCGCTCGGCCAGCGCGTAGGCGATGGTGGTCTTGCCCGCGCTCGGCAGCCCGGTCAGCCACACGGTGGCGCCCTGGTCGCTCACGCTCATCTGCTCTGTCTCCGTACGTTCTTCGACAAGTTCTTCGACGGTCGTCATCAGCCGTGCAGTCCGCACTCGGTCTTGCCCCGCCCGGCCCACCGGCCGGCCCGCGCGTCCTCGCCCTCGGCGACGCGCCGGGTGCATGGGGCGCAGCCGACGGAGGCGTAGCCGTCCATCAGCAGCGGGTTGGTGAGCACGCCGTGCTCGGCGACGTACGCCTCCACGTCGTCCTGGGTCCAGCGCGCGATCGGGGAGACCTTGACCTTCTGCCGCTTCTCGTCCCAGCCGACCACCGGGGTGTTCGCCCGGGTCGGGGACTCGTCGCGGCGCAGGCCCGTCGCCCACGCGGTGTACCCGGTCAGGCCCTCTTCCAGCGGCTTGACCTTGCGCAGTGCGCAGCACAGGTCGGGGTCCCGGTCGTGCAGCTTCGGCCCGTACGCGGCGTCCTGCTCGGCGACGCTCTGACGCGGGGTCAGCGTGATGACGTTGACGTCCATCACGGCCTCGACCGCGTCACGGGTGCCGATGGTCTCCTCGAAGTGGTAGCCCGTGTCGAGGAAGACCACGTCCACACCGGGGAGGACCCGCGAGGCCAGGTGCGCGACGACCGCGTCCTCCATGGAGGAGGTCACGGCGAACTCCTTGCCGAAGGTGTCGACCGCCCAGCGCAGGATGTCCAGCGCCGAAGCGTCCTCCAGGTCCCGGCCCGCACGCTCGGCCAGGTCTTTGAGCGTCGCAGCCTTGAGTGCCGCAGCCTCGGGCTCTCCGGTCGTGAGACCTGCGTCTTGAGTGGTGGTCATATCCCGTCCCCTCCCGCTGAATCCGACGGAACGCCCCGGGCCAGCAGCCCGAGGTACTTCAGCTGGAAGGCCCGGTTGCAGGCCCTGCATTCCCACGCGCCGTGCCCCGTCTCGTTGGGGAACAGGTCCTCGTCGCCGCAGTAGGGGCAGTAGAACGGTGCGGCGCGCTCGCTCACGAGAGGCTCTTCTCGTCCGCGCGGGCGACCCACGCCGCGAAGCGCTCGCCGTCCTCGCGCTGCTCCTCGTAGTGCTTGACGACCCGCTCGACGTAGTCGGGCAGACCGGCCGAGGTGACCTTGAGGCCGCGGACCTTGCGGCCGAAGCCGGCCTCCAGGCCGAGGGCGCCGCCCAGGTGGACCTGGTAGCCCTCCACCTGGTTGCCGTCGTCGTCCAGGACCAGCTGCCCCTTGAGACCGATGTCCGCCACCTGGATACGGGCGCAGGCGTTCGGGCAGCCGTTGATGTTGATGGTGAGCGGCTCGGCGAAGTCCGGCAGGCGGCGCTCCAGCTCGTCGATCAGCGAGGCGCCGCGCGCCTTCGTCTCGACGATGGCCAGCTTGCAGAACTCGATGCCGGTGCAGGCCATCGTGCCGCGGCGGAACGGGGACGGCTTGACCCGCAGGTCCAGCGCCTCCAGCGCCCCGACCAGCGAATCGACCTGGTCGGCCTCGACGTCGAGCACGATCATCTTCTGCTCGGCCGTGGTGCGCAGGCGGCCGGAGCCGTGCTGCTGGGCCACGTCCGCGATCTTGGTGAGGGTGGCGCCGTCCACGCGGCCGACGCGGGGCGCGAAGCCGACGTAGAACGTGCCGTCCTTCTGCTGGTGGACGCCCACGTGGTCGCGCCACTGGCCGCTCGGCTGCGCGGGCGCGGGGCCGTCGGTCAGCTTGCGCTTCAGGTACTCGTCCTCCAGGACCTGGCGGAACTTGGCCGGGCCCCAGTCGGCGACGAGGAACTTCAGGCGGGCGCGGTTGCGCAGCCGGCGGTAGCCGTAGTCGCGGAAGATCGAGATGACGCCCTCGTAGACGTCCGGGACCTCGTCGAGCGAGACCCAGGTGCCCAGGCGCACACCCAGCTTGGGGTTGGTGGACAGGCCGCCGCCGACCCAGACGTCGAAGCCGGGACCGTGCTCGGGGTGCTCCACGCCCACGAACGCGATGTCGTTGATCTCGTGCGCCACGTCGAGCAGCGGCGAGCCGGAGATCGCGGACTTGAACTTGCGGGGCAGGTTGGAGAAGTCCTTGTTGCCGACGATGCGGCGGTAGATCTCGTCGATGGCGGGGGTGCCGTCGATGATCTCGTCCTGGGCGATGCCGGCGACGGGCGAGCCGAGGATGACGCGGGGCGTGTCACCGCAGGCCTCGGTGGTGGACAGGCCCACGGCCTCCAGCCGGCGCCAGATCTCCGGGACGTCCTCGATCCGGATCCAGTGGTACTGCACGTTCTGGCGGTCGGTGAGGTCGGCGGTGCCGCGCGCGAACTCCTGCGAGATCTCGCCGATCACGCGGAGCTGCTCGGTGGTCAGCCGGCCGCCGTCGATGCGGACGCGCAGCATGAAGTACTCGTCGTCCAGCTCCTCCGGCTCCAAGATCGCGGTCTTGCCGCCGTCGATCCCGGGCTTGCGCTGGGTGTAGAGCCCCCACCAGCGCATGCGGCCGCGCAGGTCGTTGGGGTCGATCGAGTCGAAGCCGCGCTTGGAGTAGATCGTCTCAATGCGTGTCCGCACGTTGAGACCGTCGTCGTCCTTCTTGAACTGCTCGTTGCCGTTGAGGGGCGTGTGGTGTCCGACGGCCCACTGGCCCTCGCCGCGGTGACGGCCGGTCTTGCGGCGCGCGGCGGCTGCGGCTGCGGGCGTTTCGGGGGTGGCGGCCATGGCGGTACGTCCTTCTTCGGCGGCTCGAGGCAAGGGCAGGGGGAGGCAGCGGCGCTCCCCTGCGGGCTCGGCGGCTCCGAGCGGGTGTGGCTGATTCCCGCTCCGCGCCGGGGTTGCCGGCGGGCAGGGCGGTACTACGGCCTCAGGGGGCTAGCGGGTGATCGGCGCGTCCGCGGCGGCGGGGACGACGGCGATGTGCGGCGTGGCTGGTTCCGTCAGCGCGCCGGACAGATGGCGCTGGACATGCGGCCGAGGTCGACGTGCCGCCGACTCACCAAGGCAATTCCAGCTCCATTCATGGCGGAAGCGTGTCATGTGCCGATTGGAGGAGTCCACTACTGTCCACGATCCGGACGAACTCGTCCCGCATGATGGGACGACGTGACGGGGGTCACGTGCCGAAGCCGGCGGGAGCGCTGCCTCCGTGCCCGCCTGCGGCGCCGCTGCGGGGGCTCTGCCCCCGAACCCCCGCGCCTCGAACGCCGGCGAGGCTGGAAAGTCCGGCGAGGCTGGAAAATACAGCCTCGCCGGCGGAGCCGGGCCTCAGGCTTACGCGCCGGGCCAGGGGCCGGGGGTCGGGGTGTCCACCTTGGACTCCGTCTCCGTCTTGAAGACCTTGAAGCCGCGCCGCTCGTAGTTGCTCATCGCCGTCGGGCCGTCCTGGCTACAGGTGTGCACCCACACCCGCCGCGTCGGCTCCCGCTCCGGCCAGCGCTCCGCGAGGGACCACGCGCGGGCGACGCCCACCGACAGCAGGTGCCCGCCGATGCGGCGGCCGCGGAAGTCGGGGAGGAGGCCGAAGTACATGATCTCCACCACGCCGTCGTCCTGCGGGTCGAGCTCCACGTACCCGGCCGGCGTGCCCCGGTCGTACGCGACCCAGGTCTCCACCCCCGGCCGGTCCAGCTGCTCCACCCACTGCGCGCGGGTCAGGGAGAGCCGGTCCGTCCAGTGGATGTCGCCGCCCACCGAGGCGTAGAGGAAGCGGCTGAACTCGGGGGAGGGGACCTCCGCCCGTGCGATGGATATCTCCGGGCCCGTCGGAGCCGCCGGGACGAGGTCCGCCGGAGAGGTCATCTCCAGCGACCAGGTGGTGAGAGTGATGGTGCTCATGCAGCTCAGGGAATCATGCCGGGCCCCGTGCGGCCCAGGCGGGCCCGGACCACCGCGGGCGCGGTCGAGTGCGGGAGCAGCGCGGCCGGGTCCTCGGGGCGGATCAGCTCCACCTCCACGTCCTCCGCGAACCGGTACGGCCGGTGGGTGAGGACGCCCGCGAGGTGGCGGCGTACGCGGGACAGCTCCGCGCGGACCGTCACCGTGCGCGTCGGATCCCCGAACAGCTCGCCGGCCAGCTCCGCCGCCGAGCGCCCCCGCGGGCTCTGCGCCAGCAGGAACAGCAGCTCCGCGTGGCGCGGGCTCAGCTCCTGCGACCAGCTCCCGGAGGGTCCGTACACCGTCACCGACCAGCATCCCGCCCGGCTGAGGTCAAGGACGATCCGGGTCACCGCCGTGCTGTGCCGGTCCTGGGTGACCCGCAACAGCCAGCCGCCGGGCAGCGGCTCCACCACGCACTCCCCGAGCCGCGGTACCCACACCCGGCCCGGTCCGAAGTCCTTCGGCAGCGGGATCCGCTCCGCCGGGGCCAGCCCCGTCACCGCCGCCGTCCAGCCGTTGGCGTCCACGGCCAGGGCCCGCCCCGGCAGCCGGGCCAGCAGCGGGGCCGCCACCGTCCGCAGCCGCTCCAGCGACTCCAGGTGCCGCAGCCGCAGCTCCCGCTCCGCGAGCCGGGCCACCGAGCTCACCCACGCCAGCGTCGCCGGGTGCATGGTGGCCAGCGGACCGCTGACGTCGACCACGCCCAGCAGCCGCCCGTCGCGCGGATCCCGTACGGGCGCCCCGGCGCAGGTCCAGTCGTGGTGGCTGGAGACGAAGTGCTCAGCCGAGAACACCTGCACCGGGCGCCGGGCCACCAGGGCGGTGCCCACCCCGTTCGTGCCGACGACGGCCTCGTCCCAGTCCGCCCCGACCGCGAAGCCGAGCCGGTCGGCCTTGCGCAGGATGGAGGAGTGGCCCTCGCGCCACAGCAGCCGTCCGTCCGCGTCGGCGACGACCATGATGTGCAGGGCCTCGTCCAGGGCCGGCAGCAGCCCCTCGCGCAGCACCGGCAGGACCTCCCGCAACGGCGACACGTGCCGCCGTTCCTCGGTCTCGGTGGCCGACAGCACCCGCGAGCGCGCGTCCCGGTCCGGGTGCACCCCGCCGGCCAGCATCCGGCGCCAGGACTCCGCGATCTCCGGCCGGGGCGCGGCCGGGGGCCGGTCCCCGGCCAGAGCCGCCGCCCGCACGCCCTTGAGCAGACGTGCCGCGGCCCGCGCGTCCATGGCCGAGATGCGTGCCGCATCGACCGTGCTGCCTGTGGTGTCGGCCACCGGAACCTCCCCGTGCGAACAGGACGTACGACGCGAGCCGCCCGGGCGGTCCGCGCGTGCCGCTTCCCCCGGCACCCCGGCGGACGGCTGCCGACTCCAAAGGTTGCAACGGTATGCAACTCTCGCCAAGTCCCGGTCGGTCGACCGAAACTGTCCGGACGCCGCAGAGCGGCGTGCCGGCTCCTCCTCGGGGCTTCGGATCAGGGGTGGTGCCGAGTCGGCGCGGCGCCACCCCTGTACCGGTGATGGGCCCGGATCTCGGCTGGGAGCGGTTTGGGGACCGCCGTGGAGCCCGACGGGGGCTCTCTCCTAGCCCGCGATCCGCGCCCGTTCCACCACCGCGCGCAGGTCCAGGCTGTGCGGCAGCGTGCCAAAGGCCGCGCCCCAGTCACCGCCCAGCCGCGAGGCGCAGAAGGCGTCCGCGACCTCCGGCGGGGCCCACCGCACCAGCAACGATCCCTGGAGCACCAGCGCCATGCGCTCGACCACGCGGCGGGCGCGCGCCTCGATGCCCTCCAGATCGGCGAGATCCGTCAGCAGGTCCTTGATGGCCGAGTCCAGCCGGTGGTCGGCGCCCCGGGCCAGGCCGACCTCCTGGAGGAAGGCGTTCAGCGCCTGCGGCTCGCGCTGGAGGGCGCGCAGTACGTCCAGCGCCTGCACGTTGCCCGAGCCCTCCCAGATGGAGTTCAGCGGGGATTCGCGCAGCAGTCTGGGCAGTCCCGACTCCTCTACGTAGCCGTTGCCCCCCAGACATTCCAGAGCCTCCGCCACCATCGGCGTACAGCGCTTGGTCACCCAGTACTTGGCGGCGGGCACGGCGAGGCGCAGGAAGGCCTTCTCCTGCTCGGTCGCGGCGTCGTTGGCGGCCGCCAGGCGCAGGGTCAAGGTGGTGGCGGCCTCCGACTCCAGGGCGAGATCGGCGAGCACGTTGCGCATCAGCGGCTGGTCGATGAGCGGTGCTCCGAAAGCAGAGCGGTGCTCCGCGTGGTGCACCGCCTGCGTCAGGGCCTGCCGCATCAGCGAGGCCGAGCCGATGACGCAGTCCAGCCGGGTCGCCGCGACCATCTCGATGATGGTCCGCACCCCGCGGCCCTCCTCACCGACCCGCCGCGCCCACGTCCCGTCGAACTCCACCTCGCTCGACGCGTTCGACTTGTTGCCCAGCTTGTCCTTCAGCCGCTGGATCGCGAAGACGTTGCGCGTACCGTCCGGCAGCACCCGCGGCACCAGGAAGCACGTCAGCCCGCCCGGGGCCTGCGCCAGCACCAGGAAGCCGTCGCACATCGGCGCCGAGCAGAACCACTTGTGCCCGGTCAACAGGTATTCGCCGGACGCGTCCAGCGGTACCGCGGCCGTCGTGTTCGCCCGTACGTCGCTGCCGCCCTGCTTCTCCGTCATCCCCATGCCGAAGAGGACGCCGCCCTTCTCGGCGGCCGGCCGCAGCCCCTGCTCGTACACGTGCGAGGTCAGCCGCGGCTCCCATTCCGCGGCCAGCTCCGGATCGGCGCGCAGCGCCGGCACGGCGGCGTGCGTCATCGAGATCGGGCAGCCGTGCCCCGCCTCGGCCTGCGACCAGATGAAGAAACCGGCGGCCCGGCGCAGATGGCCGGCCGGACGCCCCCAGGCGTCGGTGAGCCCGGACGTCACGGCGTGCCCGAGCAGCCGGTGCCAGGACGGGTGGAAATCGACCTCGTCGATCCGGTTCCCGTACCGGTCGTGCGTCCTCAACTTGGGCGGATTCTCGTTCGACTGCACACCCCATTCCTGGGCCTGCGCGGAACCGGCCGCCCGACCGAGGTCGGTGAGCTCCTGCCTTACCTCGCCGAGGAGTTCGGGATCCGCGGAGGCGAGGTGACGCTCGACGCCCTCGGTGAGGGCCCGATCGCCGCCGTAGACGTCGTACCCCACCAGGGGCGGGGCCTGGTTGCTGACTGTGTGGGTGGTGGCTGCCATGCGGATACCGTAAGGACGTGCAGCCAGCAAAAGAAACACCCGAGCGGATCCCAGGACGGCTCCACCGGGCCCGCGCCCTCTACCGCAACGTCTCGATGCGGAAGATGGGCTGGCTGCTACTGAAGGACACCGTCAACTCGTGCATCGAGTACCGGATCCTCGGGCTCGCGGCCGAGGCGGCGTTCTTCACGCTGCTCTCGCTGCCCCCGCTCTTCCTGGGCCTGCTCGGTCTGCTCGGCTACGTGGACGGCTGGACGGACACCCGTACGGTGGAAAGCATCGAGGAGAACATCCTGGCGGCGGTCGGCACGGTCCTGTCCGACCGGGGCGTCAACGACATCGCGCGGCCCCTGCTCGACGACGTCACCCGCAGCGGCCGACCCGACCTGATCTCGCTCGGTTTCGCCTTCGCCCTGTGGTCGGGATCGCGCGCCGTCAACGTCTTCATCGACACCATCACCGTGATGTACGGGCTCGACGGCCAGCGCGGCATCGTCAAGACCAGGCTGCTGGCCTTCCTGCTCTACATCATCGCCCTGCTGATCGGCGCGATCGTGCTGCCGCTGATGGTGGTGGGGCCGGACGCGGTCGTCCGGTTGGTGCCCTGGGGCACCGAAGTGATCGCGGTCCTGTACTGGCCGACCGTGACCCTGCTGTCCATCGCCTTCCTCACGACGCTCTACCACGTGTCCGTGCCCGTGCGCTCGCCGTGGATCGAGGACGTGCCCGGGGCACTGGTGGCCCTCGCCATGTGGGTGCTGGGCTCGTTCCTGCTGCGGATCTACCTCACCAACACGGTGGAGGGGCCGACGATCTACGGGTCACTGGCCGCGCCCGTGGCCGTGCTCCTGTGGATCGGCATCTCGGCCTTCGCGGTGCTGGTCGGGGCCGCCGTCAACGCCGCGATCGACCGGGTCTGGCCCTCCGTGGCCACGGCGGCGGCGCGCGAGGCGAACGAGCGGGCCCGGGAGGCGGAGGCCGCCCAGCTGATCGCGCGGGCCGCCGCCTGGCGGGCGATGGCGGAGGGCGAGTCGGAGGACGACGAGGACGACGGGATGCCGTCGGAGTTCCCGGAGCGGTGGTCGAAGTTCTTGCCGCCCGAGGACTACCACTCCCGGCTGCGCAAGCACTGAGGGGCCGCGGGACGGCGGGGAAACGCTACGCCGGGCCCTTCACGCCCCAGGCGGTGAGCAGGCCGGGGGAGAGCGCGGCGCAGTCCGGCGAGTCCAGGTAGCGGATCGCCGCGTCGATCGCCGCGTCGTCGACCAGCCCGGTGGCCGTCATGGGCCCCCGCGCGCGTTCCCACGTACCGGCCCAGAACCGGCTGATGGGGCTGCCGGGCAGCAGCGGGGGGACGAGGATCTCGGCCCCCACGGACAGCAGACCGGCCTCCCGCAGGTGCTCGGGATACTCCGGTACCCAGGAGACGTCGGTGCCCAGGCTGTCCCCGAGCCCCTGCCACATCGCCCGCATCACCCGCCCGTACGTGGTCGTCGGCGCGGCGGGGGTGGTCAGGTCGACCGCGTCGCCGAGGACCAGGACACCGCCCGGGGCGACCAGGGAGGCGAGCTTGCCGATCATCCGCGGCCAGTTCCGCAGGTGCATCAGCACGAACCGGGCGTGCACCAGCTGGAACCGTCCCGGACTGAAGTCCAGGGCGGTGACGTCCGCCTCCAGCGGAGTGAGCCCGGGCGCCGGGTGCGCCCTGAGGAACGCCGTGTCCCGGTCGACGGCGAGGACCTCCGAGACCCCGGCCCGCTCCAGCAGGAGCCGGGCGACCGTGCCCGTGCCCGCGCCCACGTCCAGGCAGCGCCAGCCCGGCCCGGCACCCAGCGCGCGCAGCCGTGCCAGCGTGAAGTCGTCGTAGGCGAGCGCGCCGAGGTCGATGCGGTCGTCCTCGCCCGCCAGCTCCGGCCGGAACACCGCCTCGCCGTAGCGGCCGCCGGCCTCCGCCTCGGGACGCGGCGGCGGGTCGTCGTCGGGCAGGTTCACGTCCGGACCTCTTCACGGGGGCGGGGAAAGGGGATGCGGCGGACGCGGCGGATGCGGCCCGCATCGGTCGCATCCGCCGGCCCCACCGATCCTCCACCGGCGCCCTCCCGCCCCACCGAGGCGCGCCGGGCCTGATCCGAAAGAGACGCCCGGTCCGTAACCTGGAGCGGTGTACGAGGAAGCGGTGTCCGGGGCCGTCCCCGGAGCCGTGCGGTGGCGCGCCACCGCGGGCGGCGGCTCGATGGCGCTGCCCGACGGCTGCACGGACCTGCTGTGGGTCGACGGGCGGCTGCTGGTGGCCGGACCCGACACCGGGCCGCATCCGGCCGGGGAGGTCCCCGGCGGCGCCTTCGCGGGGATCCGGCGCGCGCCGGGCACTGCGCCCGCGCGGTCCGGCGGGCGTCCGCCCTGGTCGAGGGGTACGGGGACGAGGGGTACGGGGACGTGCGCGCGAGACTCGAGGCACTGGCCCGCGCCCGCGCCGCCGATGCCGGTGCCGGTGCGCCCGACCTGCTGACCGCCGAGGTCGTGGCCCGGCGCCGCGCGGGGGAGGCGGTGGCCGCGATCGCCCGCGCCGTCGGCCCAGGGGGTGTCTTGCCGGTCAGGCCGGGCTCGCGGGCCCCGGCACCGCGCCTTGCCGCGCTGTCCTCGGTCGGCGACGCTCCGCGTCGCCTCCCTCGTCCGCCTCGCGATGCTTCCCCTCGGCCCTGCGGGCCTGGGGAGACCCCATGGCACCGGACACCGCTCCCTGATCCGGCCCGACCGACACGACACCTCCTCAGGGAGCGGCAGCTGCACCGGCGCTCGCTGGACGCCTTCGGGTACGGCCCCCGGACGCCCGGCCGCATCCTGCGGCTGCGCCGCGCCCCGGCCCCGGCCCGCGGGGGCCTGCCGTACGCCGACTTCGCCTGCGTCGCCGGGTACGCCGACCAGGCGCACCTCGCCCGTGAGACCCTGCGGGCCTACGCGGCCGGAGCCGACGGGGCGAAGAGCGAGACCCCGCAGCCGTCCGGGTCGAGGACGACGGCGTAGCGCTGGCCCCAGAAGGCGTCCCAGGGCTTCAGGTGTCCGGTGTGCCCGGCGGCGGTCAGTTCGGCGTAGAGCGCGTCCACTTCGGCGGGGGAGTCGCACAGGAAGGCCAGGTCCCGGCGGCCGTCGCCGGTGGGCGGGGTCCACGACGGGTCGAAGGAGCGGACGGTGTCCTCCGTGTCCCACGCGATCCGCAGGCCCCCGGGCAGGACGGCCTCCACGTGCGGCAGGCCGTCGGCCTCGGCCGGGACGTCCAGCCCGAGGCGGCGGTAGAAGGCGAGCGAGGCGGCCATGTCGGAGACCACCATGCCGATGAGGTCGAATCGAGGAGTCATGGCAACAGGCTAGGCGGGCACCGGGCGGCCGTCTTGAACGCATCGGACACCGGCCGCGCCGTGTCACGCCCCGGCATCAGCGCGGCCGGCGCGCCGCCACCACCGCGCAGGCGACCGCGAGCGGCAGCTCCGCGCCCGCCGCCAGCAGCAGCGCCATCCCCTGACCACCGGTCCCGGCCGAGGTCGTGACGTCGAACCAGGCGTCCATCACCAGCAGCGCGGCCGTCGCCGCCGCGACCGGGGACGCGCGGGGATCCCGCCGGCGCAGCAGCGCCCCGGTGCCGGTCAGCCCGGCGGCCAGCATCAGGTCCAGGCCGATCCACGCGGTGGACCAGTTGGAGACCTCGCTGGTCTGCGGCATCGTCTTCGCCAGCACCACGACCCAGGGCAGTAACACCAGGCCGGCGCCGGTGAGCACGGTGGCCGTAAGGGGGGCGCGGGACGTGCGTGCTGCGCGGAGGATGCGGGCGGCGCGGGGAGCTCGCGGGGTGCGCCAGGCGCGGGCCTGCGGGGTGACGAGGGCCATGACGAGGATCTCCTTCCGGCCCGGCGGTCCGTCCCCGGGCACACCACCAGCCTCGTCGGCCGGGCCCGCGGAATCAGTAGCCCCATGATCCGGATCGGGGGTGGCACCAGGTACACCCCCGTACGGGTGCCCGCGTGATGGCATGCCCCTGATCAGTGCGATTACCGTACGGACATGGCAATTCGCGGGGGCGCGCCGAGGCGTACGTACACCTGGATCACGGCGCACGCGCCGTGGTCGGCATGGGCCTGGCGCAACACGGCCTTCACCGCGGCCGCGATCCCGGCCGCCCTGCCCGTGCTCCTCGGCCTCACGTGCACCGTCACGGCGCCCGGTCCCGGGCCCGGCACGATCCCGCCGCTGCTGGTCCTGCTGCTCGGCCCGCTCCTCACCCGGCTCCAACGCAGCCGGTTCCGGGCCTTGCTCGGCCTCGAGGTCCCCAAGGTCGAACGGGAGGGCGGCCGGCTCACCCCGTTCGGACTGGTGCGGCGGATGCGCTCCGAGGCGACCTGGCGGCAGTACGGCTACCACCTGCTGGTCAGCCCGCTCGCCGCCGTCGCCGGCGCGCTGGTGGTGCTCGCCTGGGCCTTCGGCGTCGCCGCCGCCTGCATCTACGGCTGGATCTGGATCCTGCCCACGGAGACCCGAACCGCCGGCTGGAGCAACGACTACGACGCCATCACCTGCGGCGGCGCCCTGCTGCTGCTCGCCGCGCCCTGGCTCGCCGCCCTCTTCGCCCGGCTGGACGCTGCCGCCGCGGCCGCCCTCCTCGGACCGAACCGGGCCCGCGAACTGGAGCGGCGGGTCGAGGACCTCGCGGAGAGCCGGGCCGGGGTGCTGGACGCCGCCGACCTCGAACGCCGACGGATCGAACGGGACCTGCACGACGGAGCCCAGCAGCGGCTGGTCGCCCTGGCCATGAACCTCGGCATCGCCCGCGCCACCCTCCCCGACCTCCCGGCCGAGGCCAAGGCCGTCATCGACGAGGCGCACCGCGAGGCGAAGGAGGCCATCGAGGAGCTGAACAGCCTGGTACGGGGCCTGCATCCGGCCGTGTTGGAGGACCGCGGGCTCGACGCCGCGCTCTCCGGGATCGCCGCCCGGGCCCCGTTCCCCGTCGAACTGAGCGTGGACATCGGGCAGCGGCCCGGGGCCACCGTGGAGGCCGTCGCCTACTTCGTGGTCTCCGAAACCCTGGCCAACGTTGCCAAGCACGCCCGGGCGGACCACTGCCGGGTGCACGTCGTCCGCGGTCCGGCACCGGTCCCGTCCGCCCGCGGCGGGGACCTGCTGCGGATCACCGTCACCGACGACGGGGTGGGCGGCGCCGACCCCGCCCGCGGCACCGGTCTGGTGGGGCTGCACAAACGCGTAGGGTCGGTCGACGGAACCATCAAGATCGAAAGCCCCCTCGGGGGCCCGACCGTCATCACCGTGGAGCTGCCGTGCGGGCTGTGATCGCCGAGGACTCCGTCCTGCTGCGCATAGGACTCGTCAAAGTCCTCGAAATGGCCGGGTTCGAGGTGGTCGCCGAAACCGACGACGCCGAGGGCCTGCTCGCCGCCGTCGCAGAACACCGCCCCCAACTGGCCCTCGTGGACGTACGGATGCCGCCCAGCTTCACCGACGAGGGCGTCCGGGCGGCCCTGATGATCCGCCAGGAGAGCCCCGGCACGGCGGTGCTGCTGCTCTCGCAGTTCGTGGAGGAACGCTACGCCGCCGATCTGCTGGCCACCCAGACCGGCGCCGGCATCGGCTACCTGCTCAAGCAACGGGTCGCCGACGTCGAGGAGTTCATCGACGCCCTGCGCCGCGTCGCCTCGGGCGGCACCGCGCTCGATCCGCAGGTCGTCGCCCAGCTCCTGCTGCGCCGCGGCGGCGGCCCGGACCCGCTGGGCCGGCTCACCCCGCGCGAGCGCGAGGTGCTGGCCCTGATGGCCGAAGGTCGCTCGAACGCCGGGATCGCGGCCGAACTCGTCGTGAGCGAGAGCGCGGTGGCCAAACACATCAACAGCATCTTCGCCAAACTCGACCTGCCACCGGCCGACGGCGACCACCGCCGGGTCCTCGCGGTCCTGCGCTTCCTGGACGGTACGCCGTGACCCCGGCCGCAGCCGAAGGGTCCCGCCGCAGGCACCGCCTGGCCTGGATCACGGCCGCCGCGCTCAGCGCGGTCCTCGTGGTGGTACCGGCAACCTGGCAGGTGTGGTCCTGGGGGAGCGCGGGCGCCCGGAGCGACACCCTGAGCGGTGGGAGCGGCGGCCGCCCGGTGACAGCGCTGGAGATCGTGGGGGGCGACGCGGACATCACCCTCACGCCCCGCGCGGACCACGAGGTCGGCTACCGGGCCACGGTCAGCTGGTCCCTCAAGGCGCCCACCATCGAGGAGAGCCGGCTCGGCGACACCCTGCGGCTGACCCCGCACTGCCCCGGCGACGGCTTCTGGCCGGGCGCCGGGGTCGGCTGCTCGGTCCGGCTGGCGGTGACCGTACCCGTGGACATCCCCGTGAAGGTGACGACCCGTTCCGGCCGGATCGCGCTCAGCGGGCTGGGCGGCGCCGTCGACGCGGAGGTCGACTCCGGCCGGGTCGAGATCGTCGGGCTGCGCGGCGCCCTGCGCGCCAAGGTCGGCTCGGGCCAGCTGCAGGCCACCGGCCTGGCCTCGCCCCAGGCGGAGATACGGGTCGGCTCGGGCCGGGCCGTCGCCACCTTCGTCACCCCGCCCGACGAGGTGACGGCCCGCGTCGGCTCCGGCCGCCTGGCCCTCACCGTGCCCGAGGCCACCCGCTTCAAGGTCCGCTGCGAGGCCGGAGCCGGCCGCTGCGAGGTACCGGACGCCCTGCGTGACGCCACGTCGCCCCACAGCCTGGACATCGAGGCCGGCGTCGGCCGCGCCCGGGCGGCGTACCCGGACGGGCCCTGGGCGGGAGACGGCGGATAGCGCAGGGCTCGATCGAACCAATTGCCGAATGAAGTACCTTCATTCGGACATATGATCGCACATGTCAATTAAATAGATGATCTTCATCCGAGGTGTGGCAAAATCCGCTCAGCAACGGAGCAAGGCGGGGAGCCACCATGTCACCAGCCCGGTCGGACTTCGGCGCAGAACTGCGCCGTAGAAGGCACGAGTCCGAGAAGTCGCTGGACCAACTGGCCGGCGAGGTCTACATCTCGAAGTCGTACTTGAGCAAGATCGAGCGCGGACTCGCCACGCCCAAGGGCAGGATCGCCCGAGCGCTCGACGTCAAGCTCCACGCGCAGGGCGAGCTTGCCGCGTTGCTGGCACCCGTACCCGCCGAGGAGCGGAACGGGGACTTACCCCCCTCACCGCACCTGGACGCGGTTCCCTGGTCGTTCCTCCTGCACGACGGCGGAGAAGGCGATTTCACGTCCCACGGCTCGCTCACCCAGCTGCCGCCGGCAGGAGCGCCCGCGGTCGTGGCGCGCAGCGTCATCACCCCCGCTTCGCAGGGCGCGCTGGAGGAATCGGTGCTCCCGGTGTTCCACACCCTCTTCCGCGAGTACCGCCGGCTCGGCCAGTTCTCCGGTCCGGGCGCGGTGATCCCGCTGAGCACCGCGGCGACCGCCACCCTCCGGGGTCTGGGGCGCGGCGCGCCGCGCGCGCACCGGGGCGCCGCCCTGCGGCTCGCCGCGCGTTTCGCCGAATACACCGGCTGGATGTGGCAGGAAGCCGGTGACGATCGGGCCGCACAGTGCTGGACTGACCATGCGGCCGGGCTCGCCGAGGCCGGCGGGGACCAGGAGCTCGTGGCGTACGCGCTGCTGCGGAGGGCCGAACTGGCCCTGTACCAGGACGACTCGCTCGCCACCATCGCACTCGCCCGTGCGGCGGGGGCGCGGGCCCAGGGCCTGCGCATCAAAGCGCTGGCCGCGCAGCGCGAGGCTCAAGGGCACGCACTCCTCGGTGACGAGGACGCCTGCCGCCGGGCTCTGGACCGCGGCGCCGACCTCGTGCACGAGCCGTGGGCACGGGCGGACGGCGCTCCGGCCCTCGGCGGCACGCACCTTCCCGACCTCACCGCCTTCGTTACGGCCTGGTGCCTGCGCGAACTCGGCCGACCGGAGCAGGCGGTCGCCCTGCTCGACACCGGCCGGGACGCCATCGCGCCGCACGCGGCACGCGCCAGGGCCCGCCACAGTGCGCGCCTGGCCCTCGCCCTGATCGATGCCGGCGAGGTCGAGCGCGGCTGTGCGGTGGCCGAGTCCGCCGCTCGCGACGTCGTGACGACCGATTCGGCCACCGTACGGACCGACGTGAGACAGCTCCGGTCGGTGCTCACCAGCCGGAGCAGGCGCGCCGTGGTCCGCGACGTCCTTCCCGTCATCGCCGCCAGCCTGAGCGGCAACCTCGTACCGCACGCATCCGGCAGCTCAGGAGACTGACCCACCTGCACGACGTCGCCGCTCAGAGCCCAACAGGTCCACCGCACGCGGAAGTTCCGCACGCCACCGGACGCCAACAACATCGCGCATCCGTGCGCACCTCCGTGCACCGCTCGTGTCCTGTTGCCGGCAGAAGTGTCCCCAGGCAACACCGTTGACCACCCTCCGGGTGACTGAAAACGTCAGGTTTACGCACCGCTCCCAGTCGCTCGGCGACCCTTGCGCCCGCCCGGGGCGAAGGCGCGGACCGCCCGTCTCTTCCATCGCAGAACGAGGACCAAGATGGCCCCCTACGTCTTCACCAATTTCCGTCGCGCCGATACCGGTGCCACCGGCCCGCACATCGACACCGCCCTCCGCAACGAGTTCGGCGGGCAGGCGGCGTTCCGGGACCAGCGCAGCCTCCGCGCGGGCCGCGACTACCGCGAGCAGCTCGAACGAGGCATCAGGAAGTGCGACCTCCTGCTCGTGGTCATGGGAGCCCACTGGGCATCCGTGCGGGACGACGCCGGCCGCCGTTGCATCGACCGCGAAGAAGACTGGGTCCGCAAGGAGATCGCCCTCGCCCTCGCGTACAAGCTGCCCGTCATGCCCGTTCTGGTCGACGGCGCGAAGCTCCCGGGCATCGATGAACTGCCGGACGACATCCGGTCCCTGAGCTATCAGCAGGCCGTCTACTTCCGCCCCCACCAGGAGCACATCGACTTCCCGCCGCTCTTCGACGCGATCCGCGCGGAGGTCCCCGAGCTGCGTCCCGTGCGGCGCAGCCGCGAGGACGGCGGCGCGGGGGCCGACGGCGGAACCACCTTCACCATCGATCGGATGAACGGCGTCAACGCCGTCTTCGGCGGCCGGCAGAACACGATCAACGACTATCGCGGCACCGCCGCGGTCCCGGCACCCGACCCCGAGGACGACGACCAGGAGCGCCCGTGAGCACGACAGCAGACCCTCCGGCGGAGGACCGCCACGACGGTGCCGGCCCTGCCGCCTCCGACACGGACTTCCCCGCGCAGGCCCCGTACCAGCACGACGGCCCCGCCGTCCCGGGCGCGCCCCCGACCGCCCCGCCGGGGGGTCCTGCCGAGGGTCCGTACCCCGGCGAGCCCCCCGGACCTCAAGGGGGCGGCGGCGCCCGGGACGACCGCCAGGGGGCGACGGGCGTCCCGCACTTCGACGACGCGCAGCCCTCGGGACCGCGTCCACCCCGAGCCGGACAGGACGAGGGCGATGCGGCCGAGCTGATCTCCAGTGACCAGTTCTCCTTCCTCATCCGCCAGTCCACCGGCAACGCGAACACCTACGGCGGGCACCACAACACCGCCCTGTCACTCAACCTGGGCGGACCGCAGCCCGTCGAGTTCCAGCAGACCCCCCTGGACGCCCGGGACGTCCAGCAGCGCCACCGTCTGTACCAGCGCGCCCCCGTTCCCGATCACCAGCCGATGGCCGACTGTCTGACGAGGAATCACCTCGTCGTCCTGATCGGGGCGCGGGGCAGCGGGCGGGACACCACGGCCCGGGTCCTCCTGGCCGACGCCTGCGGCAGTGACCGGGTCGCCGTCCTGTACAGCGGGGGTGCCGGGCTGGCACAGGCCCTGGCCGAGCAGGCCGATCGACACCTCACCCGGGGGCACGGCATCGTGCTGGACCTGGGCACCGAGCTGCCCGCACCGGCCGCGCTGGAGGCCCTGGCGCTGCGGGCGGGCACGATCGGGGCGCACGTGGTACTGATCGCGGAGAACCTCGGAGCCGAGCTCGACGCGCTGTCACCGTACGCGTTCCGGCACACCGGGCCCGACCTGAAGAAGGTGCTCGAGGCGCATCTGGAGCACGAGCTCCAGAAGCACCGTGCCCAGGGACACGAGGAGGGGGACTGCCCGCAGCACGCCCTGGAGGCGTACCTGCGGGACGTCCTCCGGGACCCGCGCGTGGAGGACGAACTCGGTGCGGGCCTGCCGGTTCGCGAGGCGGTGTCCCTGGCGGGCACGCTGGCCACTTTCCTGCACCGTCCCCCGGAGGAACTGGGCCAGGCCTTCGGCGCCTGGCGCAACCGGCTGCGCACCATGGCCAGGACCCTGATCGGTCTGACCGCCCCGGCCACCGACGCGGTCCTCGACCCCCACCAGCAGCCCCTGCGCATCGCCTACGTCCTGTGCGACGGCCTGCCGCTGTCCGACTTCATCCGGGTGGGGACGCTGCTCTGTGACGAGGTGCAGCGGGCCGAGACCCGCGAAGCCGCTCCCGAACGCCGGGTCTTCGATCTGATCCTCGACCAGTTGGTCGAGACCGGAGCGGGCGTCGCTGCGGCACCGGACGCCGGCCCGCCCAGCAATCCGCGCCGAGTCCGGCTCGCGGAACCGGAGTTGATGTCGACCGTGATCGAGGTCGTCTGGCACGGGCCCGGGTGGCTGCGGGCCCCGCTGCTGCGGTGGCTGCAGAAGCTGGCCGAAGACCGGCTGGAGCGGGTCCGGTCACGGGCCGCGGTGATCGCCGGCCTTCTCCTGCGCCTCGACTTCGACAGCGTCTACCGGGACCTCGTGCAGATCTGGGCCCGCAGCAGGTCGGCACGGGACCGGCAGTACGCCGCCCTGGCCCTCGCCGTGGCCGTCGGGTCCGGGGACTCCTGGTTGACGGCGCGGATCGACCGGCAGGTCGTCGACTGGGCCCGCAGCCCCGCACCGCAGTTGCAGGACAGCGCGGCCCGGGCCTACGGCACGCTGGTGGGCACCCGGGACGTTCCGGGCGCGCTGGAGGCGCTGGAGGCACTGGGCAGCCGGCGCACGCCCGTCCGCTACGCCTCCGTCGCCTACGCGACCGCCGCGCTCTTCCTGACGCCCGACGGCGCCGAACCGGTCGCCGACGCCCTCGGCCGGTGGGTCCGACGTCCGGACAACGAAGCGTCCCCGCTCCGGCATGCCGTGGGGACCCTGATCGTGCTCGGCCCGTACACCGTCGGGCCCGAGCTGCCGTCCCGGCCGAAGCTCGCCCACCAAGCGATGGAGAACCCCGAACGCGAGGCGTCCCTGCTGCTCCTGTGGCGGCACGCGCTGGTCGACCCGGCCTACTCGGGGCTGGCATGGGCCTTGCTGGAGCAGTGGCTCCTGGCCGGCGACAGGGACGGGGAACTGGGCCTGTTCCTGGCGGGGTTCGTGCCGCGCGCCGCATCCGACGAGCTCCTTCACCGAGCCGGATTCCACGTCGCCCGCATGGCGCGGCGGAACCCGGCCGCCCCGTGCGTACGACGCGTACTGCGCGCGATCCGCCGGCGTCGACCTTGAGCGCCGATCCACCGCCCGCTCGGGCACCATCCCGCACTCGAACCGATCACAGGAGGATCAGCCATGCGACGACGGTCCAAGGGCCTGCTCGCCACCGTGCGCGAAGCACTACGCAGGTGGTGGCGTTCGAAGGACGACGACACCAGCGAGCCGGAGGTGGAGGACGTCGGGTCCGACCACGACACCGACGGAGCGGGACCCCGCAAGAGGGTGTCCGTGCAGTCGCCGCAGGAGAAGCCGCTCCCCATGGCGGCCCACGGCGACGTGTTCTCCTTCCAGGTCTTTCCCACCTTCCGGTGGAGCAGCAGGGAGATGCCCCGGGACACCCTGAAGACCCGTGTCGGTCCGCACGAGGCGACGGCGCGGGAGGAGCTGCTCCGGGTCGCCTGGACGGCCGCGCGTGCCTGCGCTCCTGACGACCCGGTCGCGGCCGAGCAGGCGATCAACACCAAGCTCTCGACGGACGGCAACTGGTGCTTCGACGACGCGGAGGGCCTCATCCGCTGTACGCCGTCGGTCCGGGTGCGGGTGGACCCGGAGGTGCGTGAGCACATGCTGAAGCACCACCTGGAGGAGCTGACGCTGAAGGAGACGCTGCGGGTCGGTAAGCGCAGGGCGAAACGCGCGCAGCAGCTCACCGAGACCTGGCTCGAAGTGATCAGGGACCTGGAGCTGCTCGGCGAACTCGACGCGCACAAGCGGCGCCTGCTGGTGCCGTTCGCGGCCACCTTCGCCGACGAGGGGTTCCATGTGGTGATGTCGGCGCTGCGCAAGGACCGGCTCACCAGCGTCGAGGCGCTGCTGCACGCGCTCGAGGGCGCGAGCAGCGCGCACCAGCGTTCCGGCATGTACGAGTTCGCCGCCGCGTACGACACGGCGATCAACGCCTTCCGCAGGGAGATGGGGCTCAGCCCGGGTTCCTGGGTCGAGGACGTCGTCATGTCGGAGGGGTCCGAGCTGTGAGGACGTCCGCCGGCACCCGCGCGGTCGGATCCCTGGCCCCGGTCGGCCTGCTCGCCCTCCTGCTCACCGGTTGCGGCACGGACGACCCGAGGACGGGCTGCACCTGGATGGAGGACCAGGACCCCGCCCCCCGCGCGGGCAGCACCGTGATCCTCGTCGACGGCTCGGCGTCCGTGCGCGGTGCCGCGTCCGGCACCGGGGGCCCCGACTACGCCCGAGCGGTCGACGCCCTGCTGGAGGAGAGGGTCGAGGCGGGCGACACCTTCTCCGTCGGCACCTTCGCGGGCGCTCCCGGAGACGTCGACTGGACCGTCCAGAAGCGGTCCGCCAACTGGAAGGAGAGCGCGCGGAACTCCGGCAACCAGAAGGCCAACCGGGACGCTGCGATCCGCTGCCTCGCCGAGGACGTCACCACCGCCCAGCGCGTGGTCCCCGCCCGCGGCGGCACCGATGTCCTGGCCGCCCTGACGACGGGCGCCGGCCTGTTGCAGGACGTCGAGGGACCGCGGCGGCTCGTGGTGCTGAGCGACGGCCTGTCCACAGGCGGCTGTGCCGACCTGCGTCAGGCAACCTTCGACTCCGAAACCGAGGTCAAGGCCATCGCGTCGGTGTGCGCCACCAAGGGAGAGTTCTCCGAACTGCCCGACCTGGGCGGCGTCAACGTCACGTTCGTGGGCCTGGGCCACTCGGCCGGAGCACAGCCGTCGGCGAACCAGGCCCAGCGCGCCTGGCTCAGTCGCCTGTGGACATCGCTCTGCGAGCGCGCGGGCGCCACCGGGGCGTCCTGCACCACCAGCGATGCCCCGGTCGGCTCGGCGCCGGCTCCGGCCGCCACCGGCCCGGTCCCGGCCGACCCCGTGGTGCCGTACCGCGACGGTCGCTCCCAGACGTATGCGTTGCCGGGCGCCGCGTTGTTCGACACCGACTCGGCACGGCTGCGCCCGGCGGCCGTGGAGCCGCTCACCGACATCGCCGTCCGGGCCCGCACCACACCGGGGCTCGACCGCGTCGAGGTCGACGGATACGTCGACCTGCGCGGCGGATCCGGCAACGACCGGTCGCTCTCCCAGAGCCGCGCGGACGCCGTGGCCGAGGTGCTCGTCGAGCGCGGGGTACCCCGGTCGAGCGTCGCGGCGTACGGCCGGGGCGTGTCCCCGGGGTGTCCCTCTGACCGTCCCACCGGGGACGTGTCCGCCCACGAGCGGTTGCAGTGCGACCGCCGCGTGGACATCCGCATCTTTTGGAAATGAGGTCGGACCTCCAGCCATGAACGTCAACGGCAGCAACGGTTCTGGACGGGCGGGTCCGCGCGAGTCGCCGATACCCTGCTCCAGGCCCCTCCTCCCGCTCGTCGACCGCAACGGGCACCGCCCGGCCGGACGTCCGGTGGACCCCGTGGACAGCCAGGAGCGCGCGGCGCTGACGCGCGCCTTCACGCGGGGCAACGCCGGCCTGGCCGCGGCCCAGCCCTCCCTCGGCGACATGGGCACCGCACTCCACGAAACGTTCCACTCCGCGCTGGAAGCGATCGACGTCGTCGAACGGTTCACGGCCCACCGCTCGGCGGGCCGGGCACGGGACGACGTCAAGAAGGTGCAGGACCGGCACGCCGCGGACGGGCCGGAGGGCCTGCGCGGCGGCCGGCAGCCCTGGGTGTGGCTCCAGTGGGTCATGCTCGTGCTCAGCGTGCTGTTCGAGCTGCCCTTCGTCGGGGAGGCCGTGGTCCGGCTCCTGGACCTGCAGGACTCGGACGGCTTCTGGACCACCGTGATCCGCGGGTTCGGCTACCTGGCTGCGATCGGGGTGTCCTGCCTGCAGTTCGCCCTGGCTTCCGTCCTCGCACGTTCGCTGTTCCGACGACGGGTGCGCCAGGGCCGTCGCACCGAGCGCACCCGGCGCAGCCCCCGGGCGGCGTGGTGGCATCTGTGGCGGTTGGACGGGCCGCAGGCGCAGACCCGGCAGCCCGACGCCCTTCCCTGGCCCGGCCTGGCCCTGCCTGCGCTCGCCAACGCGCTGCTCATCGGCCTGCTCGCGGCGACCGCCCACAGCCGTGCGAAGCAGAGCGGGCAGGTCACCGAGACGTTCGGGGAGAACGGCTACCTCATGGCGGTCTTCGTCCTCATCGCGCTCAGCCTCGCCACCCTCACCACCACGGTCCTCGCGCACAATCCGTACGCGGAGAGCCACAAGGAGTCGAAGGGCGCCCTGTCCGACGCCGAGGACGAGGTGCGGAAGGTGGTGCCGGCGGCGAGGAAGCTCATCACCGCGCACAGCGCCTCCTGGGGCCGGCTGTTCGCCGCGATGGAGCAGACCGCTGACGACGCCTGCCGTGTGGTGGACGACGCCTGCGCCGCGATCATCGACGAACGGGCCGACACCGGGCTGGCCGGTACCTTGGAGCTGCCGCTACGGGAGTACGTCCTGCCCGTCGACGAGGAACACGGCGGAAGCGCCACGCCCAGGCTGCGTTTGCACGTCCTGGACCACTACGCCGATCTGCTGGACTGGTACTCCCCGCACCTGTTGGAAGAGGTGCTGGAAGGCATCGTCGGCGAGCTGCACCGCCAGTTCCACATCCCGGGCGGGCCCGCACCGCTCACTCGGGGAACGGCGCCCGAAGGATGACCCGGCAGCCGGACCTGAGCGAGCAGGACCTCAAGCACCTCGAGCTGGTGCAGAGCGTGATCTCCCGGCTCAGCAACAACTCCTTCTTGGTCAAGGGCTGGTGCATCACGCTCAACAGCGTGCTCATCGCCGTGGCGCACGGCCGCCCGAACTGGAGGACGGTTCCGGTGGTCGTGGCCGTGGCGATCGGGTTCTGGCTGCTCGACGGCTACTACCTGCGACAGGAGCGGCTGTTCCGCAGCCTGTACGAGAAGATCGCCGCCGGCGGGCAGGACCCCCCGCCCCGGTTCACGATGGACGCCCACCGCTACGGCGCCGAAACACCCTGGCTGCCCGTGCTGCTGTCCCGACCGATGCTGTTCTGCTACGGGGTGCTCGCCACCGCCGCCAGTCTGCTGATCAGCTTCCTCAGCTGACCCCCTGCGGCCCCGCTCAGCGCCCGGCGGGGCGGGGGGCCGTCCAGGGCTGCCCCTCCCGGCCCGGCCGCCGAGGGCCGTTCCCGGCCGGCGAGTTCGTCCACGGCAGCACGATCCCGTCTCCGTGACGGCGCGGCACCACGTGCACGTGCAGGTGGGCAACCGTCTGGGTGGCGGCAGCACCCCGCGAGGTGATCACGTTGCAGTCACCCACCTCCGCGGCGACTTCGGCCGCGTGCCGCATCGTCATCGCCGACACGGCCGGATCGGCCGCAACATCGGGGACGTGCGTCTTGGGCAGCACGAGAACGTGTCCCGGCGTGACTCCTCCGCCCCGCGGGCTGATGGCCAGTGCCCCTGCCCAGTCACGGAGGATGTGCGCGGGTGCGGCGCCTTCCACGATGCGGCAGAACGGACAGTCGCCGTCGGGAAGCCGGTCGGGTCCGGCCGTCTCGTGCGCCGTTCCGCGGTCCTCGGCTCGCTGGTCCATGGCTCCTCCACATGCCGTTCACCTCACGCCGGTGCACCCCGTCACCGTACGGCGCCCGTGTGCGAAACCCAATCGAGCCGCCCCGCGTACTGGGGCACGACTCGCGGGGGTGCGGACCCGAATTTAATCGGTGGCGCCGTGCCCGGGGCGGGGCTACTGTTCTGCTCATCCGTTCCGGAGCGAGCGGTGTTGGTCGTCGAGAAGAAGCAGGAGGTGAGGACATTGATGACTGTCACGGTGACGGGCGCTGCCCGCATTCAGGAGTTCATCGTTCCCACCCCTGTGGTCTCCGGCTGACACCCACTCGAATCCTCCGCGCGCAGAGCGCGCCGCCGGGGCCACCCTTCGAAGGGTTCCCCTTGTTCAACGCTTCGCTCAACACGTCCGCTCCCTCCGACGTACAGCACGCCCTCGCCCCCCTCGGCTGGGACGATGCGTGGGAGGCCGAGTTCGCCCCGTACACAGAGCAGGGCCTGCTGCCCGGCCGCGTCGTACGCGTCGACCGCGGCCAGTGCGACGTCATGACCGCGGACGGCATCGTCCGCGCCGACACCGCCTTCGTCACCCCGCACGACCCGCTCCGGGTCATCTGCACCGGCGACTGGGCCGCCGTGGAGGCGGCCGGCAACCCCCGCTACGTGAAGGCGTACCTGCCGCGCCGGACCGCCTTCGTACGGTCCACCTCCTCCCAGCGGTCCGAGGGGCAGATCCTCGCCGCCAACGTCGACCACGCCATCATCGCGGTCTCCCTCGCCGTCGAGCTGGACCTCGGGCGCATCGAGCGCTTCCTGGCCCTGGCCTGGGAATCGGGCGCGCAGCCGCTGGTCGTCCTCACCAAGGCGGACCTGGTCCCGGACGCGGCGACGCTCGGGCACCTGGTCCAGGACGTGGAGGCCACCGCGCCCGGCGTCCAGGTACTGACCGTCTCCTCCCTCACGGGGGAGGGCACGGACGTGCTGGCCGCGATCGTCGGCGACGGCACCAGCGTGCTGCTCGGCGTCTCGGGCGCCGGCAAGTCCACCCTGGCCAACGCGCTGCTCGGCGCCGAGGTCATGGAGGTGCAGGCGGCCCGCGAGGTCGACGGCAAGGGCCGGCACACGACCACCACGCGCAACCTGCTCGCCCTGCCGGGCGGCGGCGTCCTGATCGACACCCCCGGACTGCGCGGCGTCGGGCTCTGGGACGCCGAGACCGGAGTCGGCCAGGTCTTCTCGGAGATCGAGGAGTACGCGGAGCACTGCCGCTTCCACGACTGCGCGCACGAGGCGGAGCCGGGGTGCGCGGTGCTGGCCGCACTGGAATCCGGCGAGCTCGCGGACCGCCGCCTGGAGAGCTACCGCAAGCTCCTGCGGGAGAACCAGCGCATCGTCGCCAAGACCGACGCCCGGCTGCGGTCGGAGATCCGCCGCGACTGGCGCCTGAAGTCGGCGGAGGGCCGGGCCAACCACGCCGCGAAGCGGGGCGGCCGCGTCTGACGCGCAGCCGGGGCGGGGTGCCGCGGGCCCGGGACCCCGCCCCCGCCCGGACACCCCTCAGGAGGACTCGCAGGAGGCCCGTCGTGCGCTGCGGGTGATCCGCCGGAGCGGCGACAGGGCGTACCCCGCCGTCACGTATCCCGCGGTGGCCGACAGGGGGACGAGCGCGGCCAGGACCAGCGCGGTGGCCGCCACCAGCGAGTCCTGGGGCTGCTGCCGCGAGGGGGCCGGACAGGGGGCCGGCCCGCCGTCCGACGGCTCCGGACAGCCGGCGGGCGCCAGTACGATCGCGTACTCCGAACGCACTTCGAGGACCGGATCGTTGCCCCTGCTCACGGCCTGCACCGCGAGCAGGTGGACAACGGCCAGCAGCGCCGTCCCGGCCACCATGAACACCCCGCCGTAGAGGCAGGTGAGACGTAAGCGGGTCACGGACCGCCGCTGCGGCGCCATGGCGTGCGAGGCCGCGGAAACGGCACTCCCCAAGGCATCGACGATGACGCGGCCCCTGATCCGGATCGGCACCGGTACTCCCCCTCACAGCGTCACAAGCCCCGACCCCCACTGTCGCTGCTCAGCCCCTAAACAGAGCGTCAGCACCGGGAGCCGGACGGCGACGGCCGGCCACCCGCACACCGGCGGAGCGCGCTCCCGGGACGGTCAGAGCCCCCACGCGTGGACGCGTTCCGGGTGGATCCGGATCACCTCCGGGCTGAAATGGGGCCCCAACCCGTGCGGGCCCGTCTCCAGCGTGGCGCGGCCCCGGATCTCGATGCCGCGCACCCGCCACGGCCGGGTGCTCACCAGGTCGTCCACGACCAGCGACAGCCGGGGGTTCCCGTGCAGGTTGCGCCACTTCTTCGTCGTGCCCATCGCCATTCCGCCCACCAGGATCGTCCCGTCCTCCTGCGGGAAGAAACCCACCGGGTTCGCCTGCGGCTGCCCGGCCGCGTCCACCGTGGCCAGGCGGCCCAAGTGCTGGGAACGCAGGTAAGCCAGTTCGGCCTCGCTGAAACCCTTGAAGTCCGTCATACCGCCCAGCCTCGCAGCCGCGGCCGGTCCCCGCATCGGGCTACGGACCTAGGTCACCACGGACGGCGGGCGGGCCCGCTCCAGGAGTTCCGCGTACGGCACCCGGGTCATCGAGCGGGGTGTTGCACCGGGTGCAGCAGTGCGCCCCGCGCGCGGTGTCCAGGCGTCCGCACGCGTCGCAGACGAGGTGCAGGAGGCAGGCCGGCTCGCCGCCCTCCGCCGGTGGCTGCGGGGCGGGGAACGCCGGCGGGCCCGGAACGGACGTGCCCATGGCGCCTCCACGACCGAGCGAGTCAGGGGCTGAGAGCGTATCCCCCGATCGGACGGGCCGCACCCCGGGATTCCCGCGCCGGCCGACGGGCGCCTACTGCGCCACCACCGCCCCCACCCACGCCCCCACCAGGACCAGGCACGCGAACAGTTCCACCAGCACGCTCGTCCCCACCGCCCGCATCACCGCCCGCACCGACGCCCAGGCCTCGCCGTGGGTGCCCAGGCGGAGCCGCTCGCACAGGTAGATGCCGCCCATGAAGCCCGGCACCGCCCCCACCACCGGCACCAGGACGAAGCCCAGGAGCGCCCCGGCCCCCGCGAACACCACCATCCGGGAGGTGATGCCCAGACCCCGCACCCGCCGGGGCGGCAGCAGCCACTTCACCACCTGGACCACCAACAGCAGGGCCGTCGCCGCGACCAGCAGGGTCCACGCCGACGCCGAGCGCACGTGCAGTGCCCACCACAACAGCCCCGCCCACACCAGCCAGGTGCCCGGCACACCCGGGATCAGCACTCCGACCACCCCGAGCAGCAGCACCAGCCCCACCAGCAGCAGCTGAGGCAGATCCATGCGCTCAGCCTGACCGACCAGGGGCTATCGGGCCACCCAGCCCCGCTCGTACGCGTGCCAGCCCAGTTGCAGCCGCGTCGTCACCCCGGACAGTTCCATCAGGCCCTTGACCCGCCGCTGCACCGTCCGCAGCCCCAGCTCCAGGTGCTTCGCCACGCTCGCGTCCGTCATGCCCGCCAGGAGCAGCGAGAGGATCTCCAGGTCCGTGGCGTCGGGGCTGCCCCCGGCCTCCTCGGCCGAACCGGTCGCCCCCAGCCGAAGCGGCAGCGACTCCCGCCACACCGCCTCGAACAGGCCGGTCAGGGATTCCAACAGCCCCGACGCGTGCACCACCAGCGCCGCCGGCTCCGCCCCGCGGGCCGTCAGCGGGACCATGGCCAGCGTCCGGTCCGCGATCACCAGCTTCGTCGGGACCTCGGCCGTCACCCGGATCTGCTCGCCGCGTGCCAGCGCCGTCGACGCCTCCCGGATCCCGCTCGGCAGGGTCAGCACCTCCCGCTCGATGACCACCCGGTAGTCGACCCCGCGCACCGAAGCCCGGTCCTCCGCGTCGTTGTCCGTCCCCGTCACCACCTGCGGCCGGCCGGTGACCAGCGCGCAGACCTCCTTCTCCGCGCCCAGCTGGATCTGGTGGAAGCGGTGCGCCACCGCGCTCGCGCCCTGCACCACCTCCACGAGGTCGTGCACCGCCGGTTCGGTGGCCTCCGCCCGGTACTCCTCGGCCAGCAGCGCCGCCGCCAGCTCCGCCTGCTCCAGCTCGTGCCGCTGCTGGGTCAGCAGCGCCCCGAGGGCCACCCCCGGCGGGGCCGCCACCCAGCGTCCGGGCCGGGCCGAGGACTGCGCCGCCAGTCCGTGCCGCTCAAGGTGGCGCAGGGCCCGTTCGGTGTGCGGCACCGGCAGCGTCAGCCGGTGCGCGAGGTCGGGTACCTCCGCGGCCCCCAGCGCGACCAGCGCGCGGTACGCCGACTCCTGGCCCTCGTCCAGGCCTATGGCACCCAGCACCCCGTCCACCCACCCTTCGACACGCGCCTGGCGGGAAGCGGCCACGGCGCAAACCCGCCGCGGACATCATCGCCGCACCCGACGCCACTCTGCCAAGGTGACGCCACCGCAGCACCAACATCCGCCGGCCAGAAGCCATTTACGCGGCGCTTTCGCCGTGCAATGCAGCAGTTGGCCGGAATTCACCTGGGGAGAGCGATGCGTCCGATATCGCGTACGGCACTCGGGGCGGCCAGCGCGGCCGTCCTGGCCGTGACCGCCATCGGCCCGACGGCGGCGCAGCCGGCCGACGGGGCGCCCGGAGCGGGGAAGAGACCACTCGTCGGCGGTGAGGCGGCCGGAAGCAGCCCGCGGCCCCCGTCACGGTGACCCTGGTCACCGGCGACCGGATCCTGGTGTCCACCGACGCGGCCGGCCGCACCGCCGCCACCGCGAACGGCGTGCGCGTCTCCACCCCCTTCTCGCTCTACGTCGAGCCCGAGACCGTGACCCTGCGCGTCAAGCTCGTCGACCGCGCGGGCCGGCCCGCTGCCGGACCCTCCTCGCTGGACGTGATCGGTACCGACGACGCCACCGGCGAGCGCCGCTTCAACGAGGGCTCCGTGGACCAGGTCTACCGGGTGCGCCCGGGCGCGTACTTCCTCTCCGCCTTCGTCGCCACCCCCGACGGGGGAGAGGGAGAGGGCGACAGACTGCTCGACTCCCTCACCTACCTCGGTCGCCCCCAGGTCGAACTCAAGAAGGACACCACCGTCGTCCTGGACGCCCGTAGGGCCGGGCGCCTGGACATCGCCGCCGACCGGCCGGTCGAGGCCCGCAACACCACCCTCGGGTTCGCCCGCAGCTGGGACGACGCGTGGCTGCACGCGGGCACGGCCATGGGCGGCCGCACCATCCGCGGCTTCTACGCCTCCGTCGAAGGCCGCGCCGAGGACGGCGACTTCGAGTTCGCCTCCTACTGGCGGGCGGCCGCCCCGCTCGTCTCCGAGCTGAAGGTCGTCGGCGGCCCGGTGCTCCACCCGATCACCGCGCCACCGGCAGCGACAACCTCGACGGGACCGGCGGCGCACCGCTGGTCGACGCGGGCTCCGGCAGCCCCGACGAACTCGCCGCGGCGGGCGCCGAGGGCGCGGTCGTCCTCGTGAAGGCCGCCGACGCGGCACTGCACGAGGTCGCGCAGAACGCACGGGCCGCCGGCGCCACGGCGGTGCTCGCCCACCGCGCGGCCCCGGGCCGCTGGACCGCCTTCACCGGGTACGCGGGCGGCGCGCTGCCCACGCTGACCATCGAGACCGCGGAGGCGAAGGCGCTGCTGGCCGGGCTCGCGACCGGCAGGGTCACCCTGTCCTGGAAGGCAGAGTCGCAGAGCCCGTACGTCTACTCCCTCGCCCTCCCCGAGACCGGTGAGGTCACGGGCGGCGGCCGCACCCACCGGGTGCGCGACCGCGACCTCGGACGGACCGAGTCCACGTACCACTCCATGGGCGTGGCCGCCGACTTCATCGACATGGCTGGCGCCTACCGGCCGATCGGCACCGCCGTGTACTTCGGCGGGATCGAGACCGTCGCCGTTCCGGGCACGCGCACCGAGTACCACTCCGCCGGGGACACCGCCTGGGACCAGTTGCTCTCCAGCAGCTTCCCCTGGGGCGAGTTCATGGTCGGCGAGCAGCGCACGTACACCAAGGGGCAGCAGAACAAGGCCACGTGGTACGACGGGATCACCGGCCCGGTCGCACCGCGCGACACCGCGGGCAAGGAGACCCTCGCCGCCGAGCGGCAGGGCGACCTGATCGGCTTCGCCCCCGCCCTGTGGGGCGACAGCGGCCACGCCGCGCAGCCGGGCTCCTTCGGTGACATCGGCTCGCTCGTGCTCGAGCGGGGCGGCGAGGTCGTCGGGGAGAGCTGGTACCCGTTCGGGGTCTTCGAGGTGCCCGCCGAGGAGGGCCGGTACGAACTCACCCAGTCCATCGAGAAGATCGGCCCGCCCGCCCGGGTCTGGCAGCGCTCCACCGCGGTGCGGACCACCTGGGGCTTCTCCTCGAAGCGCGACGCCGCGGCGTACTCGCAGGGGTTGGGGATCCTCTTCCCGCGGTACGCGGTCCCGTTGGACGGGATGAAGACGGTCGCGGCGGCGGACGGCCAGAGCATCGGGCTCGGCGTCACCGGCCACGCGGGCTACGCCCCGGGCGCCCTGAAGTCGGCGGAGCTGTCGTACTCCTACGACGGTGGTGAGAGCTGGACCCGGGCGAAGGTGAGCGAGCGCGGCGGCCGGTGGAGCGCGGTCGTCGACCACGCCGGTGCCTCCGGCAAGCCCGTCTCGCTGAAGGTCGAACTGACCGACGCGAAGGGTGCCACGGTCACCCAGACGGTCGTGCGGGCGTACGACGTGCGCTGACCCGTACGGCTGGAACGGGAGGGGTCCGGCGGACGGTGCTCCGGCGGACCCTTTTCGTGCATTCGGCGTTTTCCGCCCCCGTGCGGGGCCGAGAATGGAGCCATGAGTCAGCAGGGTGCGGACGACTGGTGGCAGAAGCTCTACGAGGGCCCGGACGCGGGAGCGGAACCCGACCCGGGGGACACCCTGGACAAGCGGTTCCGCTCGGCGGCGGGCGTGACGACGGACCCGGCGCCGGCACCGGCCGCGGCTCCTGCCACGGGACCGGCACCGGACTTCGCGCCGGACGCCGCGCCGGACGTGGCACCGGACGTCGCGCCGGATCCGGGCCCGCCGGAACCTGCGCGCGCCCCGGAGCCGCTGCTGCCCGGCCCCCGGCAGGGGGAGCCGGCGCCCACCCCGACCCTGCCCGACTTCCCGCCGCCGCGGGATCCCCGGGCGGGCGACGCCACGGGGTACGCGCTCGGGGGCGTGGCCGTACCACCGGTGCGCGGGCCCGAGCTGCCGGTGCGGCACCCGGAGGCACCGAGCCCGGACGCCTGGTTCGATCCGGCCCCGCAGCCGCAGCCGGCGCCCGCGGCCGAGTCCGGGCCGGGTTCCGAGCCCGAGCCAGGGCCCGGGGACGAGCCGGTGGCGGCCGGACCGGAGGCCGTCCGGCCCGCGGTCTCCCACCTGGGCGACCGCGCTCCGACCTACGCCGCCGAACCGGGCGCCCTCCCGCCCGCCGACCCGGCCGCCATCGGGGAACTGACCCCGGACACCGTCCTGGAGGGGGCCCGCTACGGCACCTACACCCTGCGCGCCGCCTCCCTGCGCGGGGACTCCGCCCGCTACCGCGGTGAGGTCCGCCGTGACTTCCTGCTCACCGCCCGCTTCGGCAGCGGCGACGACGCGCTGGTCCTAGTGGCCCTCGCGGGCGGGGACCGGGCCGCCCCCGGGGCGGCCGAAGCCGCCGCCGAACTGTGCCGCACCGTCGCCTCCGCCGTCGGGCGCAGCCAGGAGCGGCTGGCAGACGACATCCGCGCCGGGCGCCGCGACGCCCTGCGCTCGGGCCTGCAACGGCTCACCGACCGGGGCTACGGGCGACTGCGGGCCCGCGCCGCCGAGCTGGGGCACGCGGAAGCGGCGTACACCGCAGGGCTCCGCGGGCTCCTGCTCCCGGTGGACCCGCAGTGCCGCACCCGGGTGTGCTTCGGCGCGGGCGCGGGCGGCCTGTTCCGGCTCCGGTCGGGCAGCTGGCAGGACCTGGAACAGGCCGGACCGCCCGGCGCCGGAGGGACCGGGAACGCGACCGGGATCACCGGGGCCACCGGGGCCACCGGCCCGGCCGACGAGGCCGAGAGCAGTTTCCGGTTCCGCGCCGCCGTGGCCCGGCCCGGGGACACCCTGCTCCTGTGCTCCGGCGGCCTCGCCGAGCCCATGCGGGAGGAGGCCGCGCTCCCGGCGGAGCTCGCCGCCCGCTGGGCCGAGCGGGAGCCGCCGGGCCTCGCGGCCTTCCTCGCGGACACCCAGCTCCGCCTCAAGGGGTACGCCGATGACCGCACGGCCGCCGCGGTCTGGGAGGCGTAACCGGCGCACCCGTGGCTGGATGGGAGGCACACGCGTCGCAGAACCGGACCGGAGACCGGGAAGGCGCCCCCCTCATGGCCAAGCAGAAGGTACGTATTTCGGTGTAACGGTGAAGTTGCAGCATGCTCCCGCCGGAGCGCCCCGCGGCGCGGGGCTGCGGGGCGCCCCGTGGGGTTCAGTCGACCGGCTGCCCGTCGCCCGTACCGCCCTTGCAAGTGTTGGTCGCCCAATCGACCGTTCCGCCGCCCTTCTCGCACTCACCCGGAGTGAGGGCTCCGGTGACGGCGGCGGTCGTGGTGGCGGCGCTTGTGAGGCCGAGTCCGGCGAGGGCTGCCGTGGCGATGACGGCGGCGAGGATCCGTCGAATGCGCATGCGGTTTCCCTTTCACGGATTGACGACCGCCTCGGACCAGGGGTGGGGACAGCCCCCGTGCCGGTCCGGGGGGCAGCAGGATGGGCGAGTGGTGCGGCGGCCCGGCAGGCTGGGGAGGGAACGGTACAGGCGACAGGAACGGGACTGATCGGTGAATTCACGGGCACGGGCCGCGGGGTTATGGATGGGGATCTGCGCGGTGGTGGTGGGGATGCTCCCCGCGACCGCGACCGCGACCGCGGCGGAGCGGGGGCCGGCCGCACCGCCCGCCGGCCTTGAGGAGGCCGTTGGGCAGACGGTCGCCGACGGATTCCCCGGTGCCGTGGCCTACGCCAGGCGCGGGGAGCGGGAGTGGCGGACGGCGGCCGGGCTCGCGGACACGGCGACCGGCGAGCGGGCCCGGCCGGACCAGCGGTTCCGGATCGCGAGCAACACCAAGTCGTTCGTGTCGACGGTGCTCCTGCAGCTGGAGGGCGAAGGGCGGCTCTCGCTCGACGACAGCGTGGACACGTGGCTGCCCGGCGTGGTCCGGGGAAAGGGCATCGACGGCAGGGCCATCACCGTCCGGCAGCTGCTCAACCACACCTCGGCCATCTACGACCCCACCAACGAGCCGGAGTTCTTCGCGCCCTACCTGGAGCGCCACGACTGGGACTACGTGTACACGCCCCGCGAGGTGATCGCCCGCGCGGTACGGAACGGGCCGACGTTCACGGAGAAGGAGGGCTGGGCGTACTCCAACACCAACTACCTCCTCGCGGGTCTGGTGATCGAGACGGTCACGCAGCGCAGCGCACCCTCCGAAATCCATCGGCGGATCATCGCTCCGCTCGGTCTGAAGGACACCTCCTTCCCGGTGACCGACCCGAACATCCGCGGCCCCCACCTGCACGGCTACGACCTCAAGGGGCGCGATGTCACCCGGTTCAGCCCGTCGTACGACTGGACCGCCGGCGCCATGATCTCCACGGTCGGCGACCTGGCCCGTTTCCACCGGGCCCTGTTCACCGGCAAGCTGCTGCGCCCCGCCCAGCAGCGTGAACTCCTGACGGGGAGCCGCGGCAAGCCGGCGTACGGACTCGGTGTGCGCTCCGTCGACGTGACGTGCGGCTCGGGACCGGGCAGCAAGCAGGTCAGCGCCTGGGGAACCGACGGCAGCGGACCCGGCTTCACCAGCATGTCCCTCACCACCGCCGACGGCGGACGCCAACTGGTCTTCGCCGCCAATCTCTACGACCTCGGCGCGGAACTGAAGAACGAGGTGCCCGTCCCGCTCACCCGTGCGCTGGAACAGGCCCAGACGGCAGTCCTGTGCGACTGAGGCGCCACCGGTCAGGAAAGCCGCAAGTCGATCCAGGGGACGGTGTCCCCCGGCAGCAGGTAGCGCTCGGTCTCGACGAACCCGTGCTTCAGTGCGAACCGCAGACCGTCATCGTTCGATGACAGGACGACGGTCTCGATCACCCGGGCGCCCAGCTCCCGCGCCCGGTGGAGCCCGCGCGCATAAAGGGCTTCCCCGAATCCCCGTCCACGGTGCGCGGCGAGCACCCTGGCGATCACCGTCGCCGTCGCCGTGTCATCAGTCGGCGGGCGCACGGTGCTGCAGCCCACGAGGGTGTCACCGAGGTACAAGATCTCCAGGCAGTGGCGCTCGGAACGTTCCCGCACCTCCTCCAACGACAAGACGTGGGTAGGGATGATCACGTTGTGGACGTGCTGCCAGTCTTTGAGAGCGGCATCGCAGTCGGGCTCTCGGAAGCGAAGGTCAGGCATCGAAGCAGGAGACCCGAGTACTCCTGGGACGTCAACTCCCTTTGCCGGCCGACGAGCCACGGCTGCCCGTCACGTGCAGCGGCGGCGTCCGATTGAGGGGGGCGAGGCTTCCTGGGCGGTCATCACCTCGTCGCCGTGCTCGAAGGCCCATGCGCCGATGGCGTCGATGGGAACGAGCAAGCTCTGCCCAAGGGCGGTGAGTTGGTACTCGACCCGTGAGGGTGCGTGTGCCTGCCGGTCGACCAGTCCGTTGAACCGCAGCCGGTGCAGCGTCTCGACACTCCGTCAGGGGGTCTGAGGGCCGCCCCGAGGAGCAGGCCCACGCGCGCACGTTCAGCGCCGCGGGAGCGGCGGACGGATCGCCGTGTCCGAGGGGCATGCGCAAGGTGCGGCTGGCGCGCTATCTTTCCTTCCCCGAGCGACGGGCGGCGCACGGTCCACCGATCGGAACCGTCAAGTGGTGTCGATGGCGGGCGATGGTGGTTCCTCAATGCTGTGGGGAGATTTCCTCCCCCTCGTGCAGTACGACCTGCCCGTCAAAATGGTCCTCTTCGACAACTCGCCCTACAGAAAGGCCGAGTGGAAGGCGTCGGTTTCCGGCCTGTCCTCCTACGGGACGACGGACCAGGCCCCCGACGTCGCCGCCCTCGTGCGCGCGGTGGGCGCGTACGAGGGCGGCTCGGCGAAGCCCAAGCAGCTCACAGGGGCTGTGCAGGACGCTTTCCGGCATCGGGGACCCGTTCGGGTGGGCGGGGCGACGGACCCGGCCGCCTTGTGGGTTCCTCCGAAGACCAGTACCGAAACCGTGGCCGGATTCGCACGGTCCGCCAGCAAGATCGTGTGCGACCGCGTGGTCGGCCGCGTGATCCGGATGGCCCGATCCGACCTCCCCGACACGCCCCGCCCCTGAGCCCGCAGGAGTGCGGAACCGCCCGGGGGGCATGCATCCCGTAGACCTGTTCGAGAGCAAGGACACGGGAGGGACATCGCCGTGCGGGTGGGGGCGAAGACCGGAAAGCTGTGGGGGAGAGGGAGGCCGGTGCCGCGCGAGCCGTCCGCCGACGGGGACGGGGAAGCGGCGGACACGCTGCGGATCACCCGGAGCGTACGTCGGGCCGACCTGAAGGCGATCGGCGAAGTCCGCCGGGACTTGCGGGAGTTGATGCGCCACCGGTGCCATACCGATGCCGCCGAGGTGGCCGAGTTGTTGATCACCGAGCTCGTGACCAACGCGCTCGTCCACACTGACCGCGGCGCGGAGGTGCACGCGAGCCTCGCCGCCACCCGGTTACGGGTGGAGGTCCGGGACTACGCCGCACGCCGGCCCCGGCCGTACGTACCGACCGCCGACGACGGTACGCACGGCCGGGGACTCGTGCTGGTGCAGGCGCTCGCCGACGACTGGGGCGTGGACGCGCTCGCCCTGGGCAGCGGCAAGGTGGTGTGGTTCGAGCTCGACGGACGGCACGACGCGTCGTAGCGCGGGCCCGGACGACGTGCTGCACGACGAAGGGCCCGCCTGAGCAGGCGGGCCCCGTGGGGGTTCTCCCGTACGAGCGGACCGGGTCAGCCGAACTGCTGCTCCAGGTCCTTCAGTTTGCGCTCCAGCGAGTCCAGCCGGGGAATGGTCTGGGTGTCGTCCTCGGCGGTGAGGTCCACCGTCCGGGTGCCGGTCACGTCAAGGGATTCGGTTCGGGTGACGGCCTGCAGGGAGGGCCGGCCTCGCAGGGGCAGTTGTCCTGATTCCGGTATGGCCGGCTCCGCGCCGACCGGCGCGGAGCCCACTCCCTGCGTCAGTTCCGGGAGCTCGACCTGGCGGCCGCGGGAACGCCCGAACGCCCGGTTCTGCCGGCCCAGCGCCTTGATGCGCGCCCGGTCGAGCCGGTTCTGATCGCGCCTGCGGTGCCGGTCCTGCTCCCGCTGCTTCTTGTCCTCGCGCACCTCGTCCACGGCCTCGTCGAGGGTGCGTACCCCCTCCAGCAGCATGAGCGACCAGGCGCCGAAGGTCTCCCGAGGGGCCCGCAGCCAGCGGACCATCCGGATCTGGGGCAACGGCCGCGGGATCAGGCCCTGTTCGCGCAGCGCTGCCCGGCGGGTCTGCTTGAGGGCGCGGTCGAAGAGCACGGCCGCCGAGAGCGACATCCCCGCGAAGAACTGCGGGGCCCCGTCGTGGCCCAGGCCCCGCGGGGCGTGCACCCAGTTGAACCACGCGGCCGCGCCCGCGAACAGCCAGACGAGCATGCGCGAGCCGAGGGCCGCGTCGCCGTGGCTGGCCTCGCGCACGGCGAGCACCGAGCAGAACATCGCGGCGCCGTCGAGGCCGAACGGGACGAGGTACTCCCATCCTCCGGTGAGGTTGAGGTTCTGCCGGCCGAAGCCGACCAGCCCGTGGAAGGAGAGCGCGGCGGCGACCGCCGCGCAGCAGAACAGCAGAACGTACGAAGCGGTCCCGTAGACGGCTTCCTTGCGCCGCCGCCGTTCCTCGCTGCGCTCCCAGCTGTCCTCGGCCGCGGCCTTCTCGCTCTCCCGCTTGCCACGGGCCAGCACCGCAACTGCCGCAAGTACGCCCAGGATCAGCAGGCTGCCGGGCAGCAGCCAGTCCAGCGATATGTCGGTCAGTCTCATGCGAATGTCCCTTGCCTCGCGTGTGCGGCCATGCGGCTGTACGGCTTTCCGGGCGCCATAGTGGCGTAGCCGGTGAGCCGTGCACGCAGGTTTCGGGGCAAGTGGACGCCATCGGGGGGCGGGGCCCGCCGGATAGGGTGTTGTAGCTCGAACTGACGCCCGTACGGACTGAGTTGTGTTCGAAAACGGTCAGTCGTACGGGGTGGGTTCAGGCGGCGGTCGCCGCGAGGCGGGCGATCCGGTCGGCGTCACAGGTCCGGGGACAGGTGACGCAGGTGTCCTCGGGGCGGATGGTGTAGAAGAAGCAGCAGCCGGCCCGGTCCCGGGTGGGCAGCTCCTCACCGGCGGGGCCGGTGAGCGTACGGAACCCCGCGCCGCCGGTGTACGGGGCGGTGGAGCCCGGCAGGAGCGCCTCCAGTTCGGCCATGGCCCGCTGTTCCTCGCCGAGCAGGTCGCCGACGTACCAGAGGCCCTCGACGACCTCGTCCGTCACCATGCCCCACAGGGCGCGGCGGCCGCGCCGCATGCGCGGGCCGAAACCTTCCAGCAGCGGTCCGAGGTGCTGGGCCACCGCTGCCCGCACCTCCTCGCGCAGCGCCTCCTCGTCGGGCACGACACGGGCCCCCGGGAGTGCGGCCGCGGGATCGTCCGGCAGGCAGGCGAACTCGCCGACGTGCACGCTCATCCGGCCCAGCGTCCGGTGGAAGGCCACCTCGGTGACCGGGAGGCGGGGGACCCGCCGGTGCAGGAACCACGGGAGGGTGATCAGCAGGCAGGCCGGCCACGCGTACCGGTGCAGTCCGAAGCCCGCGATCACGTCGGGGCGGGCCTGGGTGCCGTAGTCCCTCAGGACCTGGGCGTTGTCCCAGGCGAGGAAGGCGTCGAGGGCCGGTCCGCCGGCCGCGAGCTCGTCCGCGCCGACCCATCCCACACCGCGGGGGAGGGGTTCGTCAGCGGTTCGCTCGACCACCCGCAGTCCGCCGTACGCCTCGGCCAGCCGGGCGAACGCATCCGTCACCGCAGAGCCGGGCGGGGCGGATGTGACGGCCGGGAAGGGCGTGACGGTCATGACGGGCCACCGAATCACAGAATCACACGATCGTTAACAGGTTAGCCTTACCTTACCTGATTCGGATCGATCCGCACCCCTCCCCGCGCGCGCCCGTCACTTATTCTCAGGACAGGTCGAGACCCGGAGGAGGACCGCGTGCACGAAACGGCCCAGGCCCGGGTGCCGGCACAAAGGCAGAAGGTGTTGCGCCATTCGGTGCGCGGTCAGGTGCTCGACGCGCTGCGCGCGGCCCTGATCGACGGAGAGCTGGTGCCGGGGGAGATCTACTCGGGCCCGGCGCTCGGGGAGCGCTTCGGGGTCTCCGCGACCCCCGTGCGCGAGGCGATGCAGCAGCTGGCCGTGGAAGGGGCGGTGGAGTGCCTCCCGAACCGGGGCTTCCGGGTGCTCTCCCGCACCCCGAAGGAGCTCGCCGAGCTGGCCGAGGTACGGGCGCTGCTCGAGGTCCCCGTGATGATCCGGCTGGCCCGCACGGTTCCGGCGGCCACCTGGGAGGCCCTGCGTCCGGCCGCCGCCGCCACGGCCGAGGCGGCGGCGGCCGGTGACCTGCCGGGGTACGCGGCGGCGGACCGGGACTTCCACCGGGCGGTGCTGCGGCTGGCCGGCAACGAGCAGCTGGTGCAGGTGGCGGAGGAGCTCCACCGCCGGGCCCAGTGGCCCCTGCCGGGCGCTCCGCGGGTTCGGCGGGCGGATCTCGTCGCTGACGCGGCGGAGCACTCGGCGCTGCTGGAGGCCCTGATCGGGCGGGACCTCGCGGTGGTGGAGTCGCTGGTCCGCGAACACTTCGCAGGCTCCCCCGCCTGACCGCGCCTCAATCGCCGGCGAGGCTGAAAGACCGGGGCTCCGCCCCGGCCCCCGCGCCTCAAACGCCGGCGGGGCTGGATTGGTCGCCGACGGGGCGGGAATCGGCTGCGCCGCGTACTCCCAGCCCCGCCGGCGTTTGAGGCGCGGGCGCGGAGCGCCGTGTAGGTACAGGTACCGGAAGCCACGCCGCAGGCGAGGGGCGCCGTGTAGGTACCGGAAGCCACGCCGCAGGCGAGGGGGCGCCGTGTGGGTACCGGAAGCTACGCCGCGGGCGAAGGGGTCGGGTGGAGTTGGTCCGCCAGCCAGGTGGGGATGCCGCCCAGCAGGTGGAACAGGCGGCGGGCCTCCGCGCGCAGCCGGGTGGCCTCCGGTTCCGGTTCGGCCTCGGCCAGGGCGGCCAGGGCCGGGGCCGTGCCGATCAGGAAGCCCAGGTCCTCCCGGATGCGCAGGGACTCCGCGAAGCCCTTCCGGGCCTCGGCCACCTCCCCGTCCCGCAGGGCCAGCGCGGCCAGGTGCCGCCAGGTGAAGGACAGCAGCAGGGTGTCCCCGTGCGCCTCCGCCCCCGCGTGGGCCCGGTGGTACGCCGGCCGGGCCGATTGCGGGGCGTCCGCCAGGTGCTCGGCGACGAGCCCCCGCCGGAAGTCCAGCAGCGGACGGGTCCGGGACTCCGGGGACAGCAGGGCGGCGGCCCGGCCCAGCGCGGAGCGGGCCTCGTCGGCCCGGTCGCGCACGCCGAGCACGGTGGCGGCGTACGCCAGCTGGCCCCGTTCGCACGCGGCCGCACCCCGGTCGTCGTCGTCCTGGGACACCGCCTCGGCGATCCGCAGCGCGTCCTCGGCCTCGGCCCAGCCCTGTCCGGTGAACAGGCACCGCTCCACCAGCAGCGCGGTCCGCTGCACGGCCGCCCCGGCACTGCCGGCCCTACCGATGTGCGGCGTCAGCAGCGCCGCCGCATCCGTCCAACAGCCGCGCGAGCGCAGCCGCCATATCGCCCGCTGGAGGGGGTCGTCTCCTCCGCTTGTTCCGGCACCCGACATGGCGGTGTCCGCCACATTGCCCTCCCCAAAGCAAGCAAGCAGCACATCGTTGAGCCCTGGGGCGAAATGAGAGCACGGATCTACGGCATCGGCCAAGGGGTTGGGTGAACTCTTTCACAAAGTCCGGACGGATCATCAGCCGCCCCGCGCCGAACCCCGGCGGCCCCGGGGCGGATCTCCTCAGCTCATCCGCAGTGCCAGGAAGAAGTCGAGCTTGTCCTCCAGCCGGGACAGGTCCCGCCCCGTCAACTGCTCGATTCGCCCGACGCGGTAGCGCAACGTGTTGACGTGCAGGTGCAACCGCGTCGCGCAGCGGGTCCAGGAACCGTCGCAGTCCAAGAACGCCTCCAGCGTCGGGATGAGCTCCGCGCGGTGGCGGCGGTCGTAGTCCCGCAGCGGGTCCAGCAGCCGGGCCGTGAAGGCACGGCGGACGTCGTCCGGGACGAACGGCAGCAGCAGCACGTGCGAGGCCAGCTCGTGGTGGCCCGCCGCACAGACCCGGCCCGGGCGCGCCGCGGCCACCCGGCGGGCGTGCCGGGCCTCCTCCAGCGCCCCGCGCAGCCCCTCGGCGGAGTGCACGGCCGCGCTGACGCCCAGCGTGAGCCGGCCGTCGTCGGCCAGACCGGCCGCCAGGGGGTCCCGTACGGCCGCGAGCAGCTCGTCGGCGTGCAGGGCGGAGTCGGGGCCCTTGTCCTCCCCGGCGTCCCCGGAGAGCGAGGGCAGCGGTACCAGGGCGATGGCCTCGTCACCCGCATGGGCCACGGCGATCCGGTCCGAGGGCTCGGGCCCGGAGACGGACGGGTCGACGAGGATCTCCTCCAGCAGCGACTGGGCCACCGGGCCGCCCGGGATGTCCCCGCCCTCCCAGTCGACCCGGGCCACGACGACCTGCCAGTGCGGGGCGGCGCCCAGTCCGGGCAGCAGCACCGGGGCCGCGACCCGCAGGCGGGCGGCGATCTCCGCGGGCGGGGCACCCGTCTGGACCAGTTCGAGGACCTCCTGCGCGAGCCGGCGGCGCACGGTGCGGGCCGCGTCGCGCCGGTCCCGCTCCACGGCGATCAGCTGGGTGACGCCCTGGAGCAGGTCGAGGCGTTCGGCGGGCCAGTCGCCCGCGTCCGCCTCGACGGCCAGCAGCCAGTCCGAGAGCACGGTCTCGCGCACGTCGCGGGCCCCCGGACCGGCGGCCCCGCGCCCGTGTCCCCTGATCGGGAAGAGCGAGTAGGTAATACCCTGGATGGAGATCCGATGCGGCCCCCTACGGCCCGTCCGGACCGCCGCAAGGTGCTCGCCCGCCAGTGCTGCGCACACGCCCGGCGCCAGCGGCTCGCCCGCCCCGGCGATCTGCCGGCCGGTGGGGGACAGCACCCAGGCCCGGAGATCGAGGTCGGTGGTGAGCAGATCGAGCACCACGTCGGGGCCGCCGCCGGCCGGACCCGAGGTCATCAGCCGACGGTGTCGGTCGACGACGGCCGCGAGGTCTCCGGCGCGCTCGCCCGAAACCTGTCGGACGACGTACTCGGTGATCGTGGCGAATGCAACGTCTTCGTTCACGGCGAACAGCGGCAGCCGATTGCGCACACAGGCCGAAACGAGATCATCCGGAATGGCCTGCAGCTCCGCCTCACCCGCAGCGAGCCCGGCGACGCCCGCACTCGCCAGGATTCGTACGAATGGCTCGGAGTCGGCTGAATTTCGTCTCCATGCCAGGCCGGTCAGGACGAGTTCGCCCCCCGACAGGTACCGGCTGGGATCCCGTAGGTCGGTCGTCATGACCCCGCGGACCGTCCGGTCGAGTTCACCCTCGCCGCCGAGCAGCCGCAGCCCCAGCGCCTCGGTTTCCAGCAGTGCGCGCAGCCGCATGATGTCGCCGCCGATCTGTCTCGAATGTTGCCGTTGGAAATCGGGCAGGTCGTCGCATCCTGCCTTTCATACGAATCTACAAGACGGGGGAGGCCGTCAGCCAACTCCTTCATGGTTTCAGTGACTGCACCGGGCGGCGAGCGGCTTGTGTACTGGGTCCACACCGCGTTAACAGCACGTGAACGACCAGTCGAGGACTCTCGGGCCTCCTGGCTTGAAGTAAACGACACGATGAAGAAGAAGAGAGCCGCTCATGGACTTCCTTCGCCCCGCCAGCTGGGAGGAGGCGCTCGCCGCTAAGGCCGAGTTCCCCTCAGCTGTGCCGATTGCGGGTGGCACCGACGTGATGGTCGAGATCAACTTCGACCACCGTCGGCCGGAGTACCTCCTGGACCTGAACCGCATCGGTCTGCTGCGGGAATGGGAGGTCGGCGAGGACGTGGTTCGCCTGGGCGCCTCCGTCCCGTACACCCAGATCATGGAGAACCTCCGTACGGAGCTCCCGGGACTCGCGCTCGCCTCGCACACGGTCGCGTCCCCGCAGATCCGCAACCGCGGCGGTGTCGGCGGCAACCTCGGTTGCGCTTCGCCGGCCGGCGATTCCCACCCCGCGCTGCTCGCGGCGGGCGCCGAGGTCGAGGTGGAGTCCGTACGCGGCTCCCGCCTCATCCCGATCGACGAGTTCTACACGGGTGTGAAGCGCAACGCGCTGGCCGCCGACGAGCTCATCAAGACCGTTCACGTCAAGAAGGCGGACGGCCCCCAGCAGTACTCCAAGGTCGGTTCCCGCAACGCGATGGTCATCGCGGTCTGCGCGTTCGGTCTGGCGCTGCACCCCGAGACCCGCACGGTCCGTACCGGCATCGGTTCGGCCGCGCCGACCCCGATCCGGGCGAAGGCCGCCGAGGAGTTCCTGAACGCCGCGCTCGAAGAGGGCGGTTTCTGGGAGTCGGGCAAGGTCATCACCCCGTCGATCGCCAAGCAGTTCGGTGACCTCGCCTCCGGTGCGGCCAACCCGATCGACGACGTCCGCGGCACGGCGAAGTACCGCCGTCACGCGGTCGGCATCATGGCTCGCCGCCAGCTCGTCTGGACCTGGGAGCAGTACCGCGGTACCGGCAACGGCCGCTCGCTTGAAGGGGCTGCGTAATCATGCGCGTCAATTTCACGGTCAACGGCCGTCAGCAGGAAGCCGACGACGTCTGGGAGGGCGAGTCCCTCCTCTACGTCCTGCGCGAGCGCCTGGGCCTGCCGGGCTCCAAGAACGCCTGTGAGCAGGGCGAGTGCGGTTCCTGCACCGTCCGTCTCGACGGCGTACCGGTCTGTTCGTGTCTGGTGGCGGCCGGTCAGGTCGAGGGTCGCGACGTCGTGACCGTCGAGGGCCTGGCGGAGTTCGCCAAGCAGCGCGACGAGCACGGCCACGGCGGTGCCTGCGGTACCGGCGGTGGTTGCGGTAGCAAGGGCGTGTCCTTGGACGCGGCCAAGCAGTGGCAGGCGCACGGGCCCCACAGCGAGCTCCGCCCGCGGGCGGGCGACTCGCAGACCGGTGAGGGCGTGGAGCTCTCCACCATCCAGCAGGCGTTCATCGACGCCGGCGCCGTCCAGTGCGGTTTCTGCACCCCGGGTCTGCTGATCCAGGCGGACGCGCTCCTGGAGGAGAACTCCTCCCCGTCCGACCAGGACATCCGTGAGGCCCTGTCCGGCAACCTCTGCCGCTGCACGGGTTACGAGAAGATCCTCGACGCGGTCCGCCTCGCGGCCGCCCGTCAGTCAGAGGCGGTCTGACCATGGCGCAGAACACCCGCACCGTGCCCGCCGGTACGCCGACGAACGTCACCCAGGAGCACACCAAGGGCGGCATCGGCGAATCGATTCTCCGCCCGGACGGCACCCTCAAGGTCACCGGTGAGTTCGCGTACTCCTCGGACATGTGGCACGAGGACATGCTCTGGGGCCAGACGCTGCGCAGCACCGTCGCCCACGCCGAGATCGTCTCCATCGACATCTCCGAGGCGCTCGCCATGCCCGGCGTGTACGCGGTGCTGACCTACGACGACCTGCCGGCCGAGATGAAGAACTACGGCCTGGAGATCCAGGACACCCCGGTCCTCGCCAACGGCCGGGTGCGCCACCACGGCGAGCCGGTCGCCCTCGTAGCCGCCGACCACCCGGAGACCGCCCGCCGCGCGGCCGCCAAGATCAAGATCGACTACCGCGAGCTGCCGCTCGTCACCGACGAGGCCTCCGCCCTCGCCCCCGACGCGCCGTTGATCCACGAGGGCCGCACCGACCACCACATCGGTCACGTCCCGCACCCGAACATCGTGCACCGCCAGCCGATCATCCGCGGCAACGTGGAAGAGGCCCGCAAGCGCGCCGACGTCATCGTCGAGGGCGAGTACACCTTCGGCATGCAGGACCAGGCCTTCCTCGGCCCGGAGTCCGGTCTGGCCGTGCCGTCCGAGGACGGCGGCGTCGAGCTCTACGTCGCCACCCAGTGGCTGCACTCGGACCTCCAGCAGATCGCCCCGGTCCTGGGCCTGCCGCCGGAGAAGGTCCGCATGACGCTCTCGGGCGTCGGCGGTGCCTTCGGCGGCCGCGAGGACATCTCGATGCAGATCCACGCCTGCCTGCTGGCCCTGGCCACGAACAAGCCGGTCAAGATCGTCTACAACCGGTTCGAGTCCTTCTTCGGCCATGTGCACCGCCACCCGGCGAAGCTCTACTACGAGCACGGCGCCACCAAGGACGGCAAGCTCACGCACATGAAGTGCAAGATCGTCCTGGACGGCGGCGCGTACGCGTCCGCCTCCCCGGCGGTCGTGGGCAACGCCTCCTCCCTCTCGGTGGGGCCCTACGTCCTGGAGGACGTGGACATCGAGGCGATCGCGCTCTACACGAACAACCCGCCCTGTGGCGCGATGCGCGGCTTCGGCGCCGTCCAGGCCTGCTTCGCCTACGAGGCCCAGATGGACAAGCTCGCCGCGAAGCTGGGCATGGACCCGGTCGAGTTCCGCCAGCTGAACGCCATGGAGCAGGGCACGATCATGCCCACCGGCCAGGTCGTGGACGCCCCGGCGCCGGTCGCCGAGCTGCTGCGCCGGGTCAAGGCCCGCCCGCTGCCGCCCGAGCGCCAGTGGGAGTCCGCCGGCGAGAGCGCGGACGTCCGCGCGCTGCCCGGTGGCCTCTCGAACACCACCCACGGCGAGGGCGTCGTCCGCGGCGTCGGCTACGCGGTCGGCATCAAGAACGTCGGCTTCTCCGAGGGCTTCGACGACTACTCGACCGCCCGCGTACGGCTGGAGGTCATCAACGGCGAGCCCGTCGCGATGGTCCACACGGCCATGGCGGAGGTCGGCCAGGGCGGCATCACCGTCCACACGCAGATCGCCCGTACCGAGCTGGGCGTCACGCAGGTGACCATCCACCCGGCCGACACGCAGGTCGGCTCCGCCGGTTCCACGTCCGCCTCCCGGCAGACGTACATGACCGGTGGCGCCGTGAAGAACACCTGTGAGGCGGTCCGCGAGGCCCTCCTGGAGATCGGCCGCCGCAAGAACGGCTCGTACCACCCGGCGTGGGCCACGGCCGAGCTGCTCCTCGAAGGCGGCAAGGTCGTCACCGACGGCGGCGAAGTCCTCGCGGACATCGCCGACATCCTGGGCGACGAGGCCATCGACCTCGAGCTGGAGTTCCGTCACGCGCCGACCGAGCCCTTCGACCTGGTCACCGGCCAGGGCAACGGCCACGTCCAGTACACCTTCGCCGCGCACCGCGCGGTCGTCGAGGTGGACACCGAGCTCGGCCTGGTCAAGGTCGTCGAGCTGGCGACCGCGCAGGACGTCGGCAAGGCCCTCAACATGCTGTCCGTGGTCGGCCAGATCCAGGGTGGTACCACCCAGGGCCTCGGCGTCGCGATCATGGAAGAGATCATCGTGGACCCGAAGACCGCGAAGGTGCGCAACCCCTCCTTCACGGACTATCTGATCCCGACCATCCTGGACACCCCGACCATCCCGGTCGACGTCCTGGAGCTCGCCGACCCGAAGGCCCCCTACGGCCTGCGCGGTATGGGCGAGGCCCCGACCCTCTCGTCCACCCCGGCCGTCATCGCGGCGATCCGGCAGGCGACGGGTCTGGAGATCAACAAGACGCCGATCCGTCCGGAAGCCCTTACCGGGACCCTCTAGGACGGCGTGGTCCGGGGGCCGCGAGGCCCCCGGACCCCCTCAGACTCTCCGGGCGGTGTGCATGGGAACGTCACACTTCGCGCCACACCGTCCGGAGGACGTACGAAGCACCGCACCGCTCGCGGTCCCTTCACCTGGCAGTACCCCTGCAAGAACCCCCCCGTGGTACCAGCGGTCACCCCGCACTACCCGCAGTAAACGCAGTGAACATTCGCGTCGCCTCGGGCCGTCACCCCGGGTCGTGCAGCCAAACGCAGCATCCCAAATCCCGCGTCTCCAATCTCCAAGCGGGTGCCCCTTTGAACCTTGGGAGTTAGGCACCATGACCCAGTCGTCAGTAGAGCCCAAGACCACCGCGGAGGAGGCCGGCGACGGCTCTCAGCCGCCCGCCGGACGGTCCTGGCTCGACCGCTATTTCCATATAACGCACAGAGGCTCAAACGTCGGCAACGAGGTTCGTGGCGGTATCACGACCTTCATGGCGATGGCGTACATCCTCCTGCTCAACCCCCTGCTCCTGTCGGGCAAGGACGTCGCCGGCACGGTGATGGACGGGTCGGCGATCATCACCGCCACCGCGTTCGCCGCGGCCGTCACCACGCTCCTCATGGGCTTCGTCGGCAAGGTGCCGCTCGCCCTCGCCGCCGGTCTCTCCGTGTCCGGCGTGCTGGCCTCGCAGGTGGCCCCCCAGATGACCTGGCCGCAGGCCATGGGCATGTGTGTGGTCTACGGTGTCGTGATCTGTCTCCTGGTCGTCACCGGCCTCCGCGAGATGATCATGAACGCGATCCCCCTCGCGCTCAAGCACGCGATCACCATGGGCATAGGCCTCTTCGTCGCCCTGATCGGCTTCTTCAAGGCCGGTTTCGTCGGCAAGGGTCCGGAGTTCGGTCCTCCCGTCCAGCTCGGCGCGGTCGGCGAGCTGTCCGGCTGGCCCGTGCTGCTCTTCTGCATCACCCTCGTCGCCATCTTCATGCTCCAGGCCCGCAAGGTGCCCGGCGCCATCCTGATCGGCATCGTCGGCGGTACCGTCCTGGCCGCGATCCTCAACGCCGTCGTGGACATCGACCCGAAGGCCTGGAAGAACGGCCCGCCGGAGCTTGACGGCTCCGCGGTCTCGATGCCGAACTTCTCGCTCTTCGGTGACGTCTCCTTCGGCGGCTGGGGCGACGTCGGCTACATGACGATCGGCATGATCGTCTTCACGCTGGTGCTCGCCGGCTTCTTCGACGCCATGGCCACCATCATCGGCGTCGGCACCGAGGCCAAGCTGGCCGACGACAAGGGCCGCATGCCGGGCCTGTCCAAGGCGCTCTTCATCGACGGCGCCGGTGGCGCCATCGGTGGCGTCGCGGGCGGCTCCGGCCAGACCGTCTTCGTCGAGTCCGCGACCGGCGTCGGCGAGGGTGCCCGCACGGGTCTCGCCTCCGTGGTCACCGGCCTGTTCTTCGCCGCCTGCCTCTTCTTCACCCCGATCACGCAGATCGTCCCGGGTGAGGTCGCCTCCGCGGCCCTGGTCGTCATCGGCGCGATGATGATGCAGAACGCCCGCCACGTGGACTGGGCCGACAGCGCGACCGCGATCCCGGTCTTCCTGACCGTCGTGATCATGCCGTTCACCTACTCGATCACGGCCGGCGTCGCCGCCGGTGTGATCTCCTACGTCGCCATCAAGATCGCTCAGGGCAAGGCCCGGGAGATCGGTGGCTTCATGTGGGCGCTGACCGGGATCTTCCTGGTGTTCTTCGCCCTGAACCCGATCGAGCACTGGCTCGGGGTCGGCTGACCCCGAACCGCCTGATCATCACGTACCCGCACCTCCACGTATCCGATGCACGCATCAGATCGACGTATCAGATACTGGAACCGAACCTCTCCGAGGAGGCCCCCATGCTGGACATCGCCGAAGAGCTGAACCGGTGGGTCGAGCAGGGGCGTGACTTCGCCGTCGCCACCGTCGTGGCGGTCGGCGGGAGCGCGCCCCGGCAGCCCGGGGCCGCACTCGCCGTCGACAGCGAGGGCACGGCCATCGGCTCGGTCTCCGGCGGATGCGTGGAAGGTGCGGTGTACGAGCTGTGCCGGCAGGCGCTGGAGGACGGCGAGACCGTCCACGAGCGCTTCGGGTACAGCGACGACGATGCCTTCGCCGTGGGTCTGACCTGCGGCGGAATCATCGACATCCTGGTCACCCCGGTCCGCGTGGGCTCTCCCGCCCGGGAGGTGTTCGCGGCCGGGCTGGCCGCCGCCGCTCGCGGCGAGGCCGCGGCCGTGGCCAGGATCGCGCAGGGCCCGGCCGAGCTCATGGGTCGCGCCGTGTTCGTCCGTACCGAAGGCGCCCACCAGGGCGGCTTCGGCGGCCACCCCGAGCTCGACCGCACCATCGCCGAGGAGGCCCGCGCGATGCTCGACGCCGGCCGGACCGGCGTGCTGGAGATCGGCGCCGACGGCAGGCTCTGCGGAGAGCCGCTGAAGGTGCTGGTCGAGTCCAGCGTCCCGCCCCCGCGGATGATCGTCTTCGGTGCCATCGACTTCGCCTCCGCCCTCGTGCGGATCGGCAAGTTCCTCGGCTACCGGGTGACGGTGTGCGACGCGCGGCCCGTCTTCGCGACGAAGACCCGTTTCCCCGAGGCGGACGAGATCGTCGTCGACTGGCCCCACCGCTACCTGGAGACCACGGTCGTGGACGGCCGGACCGTCCTGTGCGTGCTCACCCACGACGCCAAGTTCGACGTCCCGCTCCTCGAACTGGCGCTCAAGCTGCCCGTCGCCTACGTCGGTGCCATGGGCTCCCGCCGCACCCACGAGGACCGCAACGAGCGGCTGCGCGCGGTCGGGGTGACCGAGCTCGAACTGGCCCGGCTGCGTTCCCCGATCGGCCTGGACCTCGGCGCCCGCTCCCCGGAGGAGACCGCGCTGTCCATCGCCGCCGAGATCGTCGCGAACCGCCGCGGCGGCACCGGCGCGGCCCTGACCGGCGCGCACATCCCGATCCACCCGGACATCGCGCACACGATGCTCGACCGGATCGGTTCCGTCGCCTGAAGGCGTGACGGCCCGACGGGCCGGACGCGAGAAGCCGGACGTGAGAAGCCGGACGTGAGGAAAGGGCGCACCCCGTGGGGGTTGCGCCCTCGTGCCGTTCCCCCTATTTTACCCGCCGGTAATAGGAGGCACCCTCTCCATCCCTTCCCCGTACCGGAGTTGAGCGGATGTTGCGTACCGTGCGAACCCTGGGCCTGCTGGCCGCGGCCACCTTGCTCACCGCCTTCACGCCGGCCCCGTCGGGTGCCGCTCCCGGCGCCGCTCCGGGCGGCGGCCTGCGCGAGGTGTTCTTCGTCGGGAACAACTGGGAGGGGACCGCCGACGTCCTCGCCTCCACCGGCGACCTCGCCAAGATCGGCCGGATCGACGTGGTCCCCGACAAGGCGGAGCGGCTGTGGGAGATCTACCTCAACCCGGTGAAGCTCGCCTTCTTCCTCGGCATCCGGGAGAGCGCGGGCGAGGGGCACGACCAGTTCGTCGACGACATGTTCACCACACCGGACGGCTCCGCGGTCGTCGTCTCCCGCCCCAGCTTCGCCGACGTCGTCTCCATCGACGTGGCCTCCGGGCGCGTCAACTGGCGCTTCCCGGTGTCCGGGTACCGCTCCGACCACATGGCGGTCTCGCCGGACGGGACCCGCGTCGCCGTCTCGGCCTCCACCTCCAACACCGTGCACGTCCTGGACATCACCACCGGGCGGCAGGTCGGCTCCTTCGGCACCGGGGACAAGCCGCACGAGAACACCTTCACCCGCGACGGCCGCTTCCTCTGGAACAGCTCCATCGGCGAGGTGAACACCGCCCTCGACGCGCCCTGGCTGGACTGGACGAAGGGCGACCGCAAGATCACCGTGGTCGACGCGCAGACCTTCCGCACGGTCCGGGTGATCGACATGCGGGAGCGGCTGGACGCCTTCGGCCGCCGCGACCTGTCCGATGCCGTCCGCCCGGTGTCCTTCAGCCCCGACGAGTCGAAGCTCTACTTCCAGGTGTCCTTCTTCAACGGCTTCCTGGAGTACGACGTCCCCTCCGACCGGATCACCCGCCTCAAGACCCTCCCGATGAACCCCGCCACCAGCACCGACCGCACCACCTGGGTCAACGACTCCCGCCACCACGGCATGTCCATGAGCCCCGACGGGGCGAAGCTCTGCATCGCGGGCACCATGGACGACTACGCGACCGTCGTGGACCGCGCCACCCTCGCCGAAGGCCCGCTCGTGCCCGCCGCCAAGCCGTACTGGGCCACGGTCTCCGGCGACGGCAGCGCCTGCGTGATCTCCGAGAGCGGCGCCGACCGGGTCACGGCCATCGACTTCGCCACCGGCACCAAGCGGGTGTCCGTCCCCGTCGGGGACCACCCGCAGCGCGTCCGGCTCGGCCACGTCCCGGCCGGCTGGACCGGTCCCGCGGCGCGGTAGTCCGCACGAGGTCCGCGTACCGGCCGGGGTCCGCGTGCCGGCCGGGCGCTCGCGTTCCGGCCAGGAGGCGCGCGTTCCGGCCGGACGTGCCGAACCGGCCAATATGAGGTGACCAGTCCGCTGATGACCGATTAGTCTCGCGATCATGGTGGACATCCGCGAGGTACCCGAGTCCGACATCGACCGTGCTCTGGAGCTCGCGTACCTGGTCTTCCACGATCGGCCCGAGAAAGAGGTCCGGGAGAAACACCATGCCCTCCTCGCGAGTTGCGACCGGATCGGTGCCTACGACGGCACGGTCCTGGCCGGCTTCATGGCCGCGCACGACTTCCGGCTCTCGGTGCCCGGGGCGGACCTGCCCTGCCCCGGGCTCACCTTCGTCGGCGTCGCCCCCACCCACCGCCGGCGCGGCGTGCTCACCGGGCTGATGGACGAGATGCTGCGGCGGACCGCCGACGCGGGCAGCCCGCTCGCCGCCCTCTGGGCCTCCGAGGCCGCGATCTACGGCCGCTTCGGCTACGGCAGCGCCACCACCGGCGTCACGATCGAGATCGACTCCACCCGCCCGCTGGCCCTGCGCATCGACCCGGACCGGCGCCCGCTGCGGCTCGTCGACCCGGAGGAGGCCGTCGGCGTCATCGGGCCCTTCCACGAGGCCGCCCGGGCCGGACGGGCCGGCCGCCCCACCCGCAGCGCGCAGCGCTGGTCCGAGGAGTGGCTGGCCGAACAGGACGAGGAGGACGAGGAGCTGAGCCCGCCGCGGATCATCGTCCTGGGCGAGGCGGACAGGCCGATCGCCGGGTACGTGCTCTACCGCACGAAGCCGGAGGACGACGGCGGCGCCGGGGCCGGACGCACCCGGGTGCCGGGCCTGGTCCGGGTCGACGAGCTGGAGGCCGACACCCCTGCGGTCGCCGCCGCGCTGTGGGAGTGCGTGGCCTCCCTCGACCTCACCGGCACGGTCCGTGCCTGGGGTCGTCCGGTCGACGACCCGTTGCTGCACTTCGCCGCGGACCGGGACCAGGTGCGGATCACCGCCCAGTTCCCGGCGCTCTGGCTGCGCCTGGTCGACGTGCGCGCGGCGCTGATGCGGCGGTCCTGGGCCGCGCCGGTGGAGGTGGTGCTGGAGGTGCACGACGTACGGATGCCCGCCAACGCCGGGCGGTTCCGGCTGACGGCCGGGCCGGGCGGGGCCGCGTACGAGCACGCGGACTCCGCCGCCGACCTGGCCCTGGACGTGCGCGAACTGGCCGCCTGCTACCTCGGTGGGACCCGGGTCGAGGAACTCGTCGCGGCCGGGCTGGTACGGGAGCACACGCCCGGTGCGGCGGCGGCGCTGGACGCGGCCCTGCGCACGGCCGTACTGCCGCACACGGGCGACGAGTTCTGACGTACGGCCGGGTCGGCGGGGCGTGCCGCGTGCCGCCCGCCGCCGACCCGGCCGGCGGGATCAGGCGGGCAGCGAGATCCGGGCGGCCGACATGCCGAAGCCGGCTCCCAGGACGGCGGTGGACAGCCGGTCGGGCTGCGCGTGCAGGTCCTCCGGGCGGTAACGGCGGATCTGCTGGTGCCAGTTGAGGATGCCGGCGTGCCAGTCCTTGAGCTCGCCCACGTACGCGTCCAGGGCTTGGCGCGCCTGCCGGCCGAGCTTCCAGTCGTCGTAGAGCAGCGGCAGCTGGTTCGCCACGATGTGCTCGAACTCCTCGGTCCGCCGGGTCATCAGCTCATGGCAGATGCGTAGGGCCCGCGGGTAGTCGATGTCGAAGAAGTTCCGGGTGACCAGGAGGTAGTTGTGGACCTCGCCCTCGACCTGCACCTCCTTCTGGTAGGAGTAGATGTCGTTGATCAGGCAGGCGGCGTCCGCGACCGCGTTCTCCAGGGAGCGCATGGTCCCGGAGGCGTAGATCTCCTCGGGGATGCCCCGGCCCCGGTGCCCGAGGCGGCACAGGTACATCGTGAGGTGGCTGCCGAAGGTGTGACGGCGCATCTCCGCGTAGTCCACCGGGTCCGGGATGCGGTTCTGGATCTGGTTGTCCACCTCCCACACCCAGCTCTCCAGCATGCTCACCAAGGTCGCCCGGAACTCGGTGCGCTGATCGGCGGACATGGCGGTGCCGGTGCGCACCCACAGGTCGCCGAGCGCGCGCTCCATCGCCGTCACCGGCTCCGGCTGTTCGGCGTGGTCGACCGGGATCATGGCGATCAGGCGGGCGGTGGTCGCCTTGGCGGCCGGAAGGTTCTTGCCCTGGGCGAAGACCACCGGGTAGTAGTCGTCGCCGTACGTGCCCCAGGTCAGCCAGCAGGCGTTGAGGGCCAGTTGCTCCGGCGTTGCGTCGGGGTCGATCCCGGCCGAGCAGAGCGCGAAGTCGAAGCCGCGCAGCCGCTCCTCGGTCCAGATCGCCGAGCCGGGGTCGCCGGGCCGCGGGTCCAGCAGGCCCATCCGCCGGGCCCAGGCCACGGACTCCTCGCGCGCGTGCGCCAGGTGCGGGCTGAGGGCGAGCCGGTGCGGCATGTAGATCTCGGGGATGACGGAGGGGCCGGTGCGCTCGAAGGGGACGTGGGTGAAGGAGCGGTGACGCAGCTCCATCGAGCGCCGTGTGAACACCGACCGCAGGTCGAGCGCGGTGGTGCCGAGCCCGGACGGCAGGAAGGGCAGGGTCGCCGGGGCGGTGGGCCGGGCCTCCTCGTTCATGTAGCGGCTGGAGACCATGTGCCACTCGTGGCCGCCGGACTGCCAGTCCTGTAGGCCCTTGGTGTAGGCGAGGACGGCCGCGATCTCCGCCGGGTCCAGCGCGTGGTCGGCGAAGAGCTGCGGGAGCTCGCCGATCGCGGTCTGCTCGAACTGCTGGAGGCGGGAGGTGAGCAGGTCGTTGGAGGCCTCGGCGGCTTCCTGGGTGGTGCAGTCCAGGAAGGTCTCCAACACCAGTACGGCATTGGAGAGTTCACCCTCGTCGGTGACCTCGCGCTGGTAGGAGAAGATGTCGTTCCTGATGTGCACGGCGTCGGCGAAGGCGTCGCGCAGCACCGTGAGCGGGCGCGCGTGCGCGACGCGTGCGGGGACCTCGGCGCAGACGTACTCGATCAGGCCGGCCGACCAGGGGGCGCCGCCCACCTTGCGGCGCATCTCGATGTATTCGAGCGGGTTCGCCACGCGCCCGATGTCGATGTTGGCGAGCTCCCACAGGGACTCGTCGAGGAGGTTCTTCGTGGACAAGGAGAACCGTTCCCGCCAGCCGGCGGACATCGCGGGGACCGTCCGCGCCCAGAGGTCCGCGAGGCCCGCCTCCACCGGGTTGGTGGGCTCGGGGAAACCGGCCGACAGGTCCATGGGCATGAAGGCGGCGAGCCGGTCGAGATACGCCTTGGCACCGGCACGGTCATGGGAGCGCTTGAACATCTCCAGGAAGTGGTCGTCGAAGAAGAACACCCACACGTACCAGTCGGTGACCAGGGCCAGCGCGTCGCGGTCGCAGTCGGGGTGGGTGTACGAGCAGAGCAGCGCGTAGTCGTGCGAGTCGAGGTCGCTCTCCTCCCAGACCCCGGAACCCTCCAGCATCCCGAAGGCGCGCGCCCACTTCTTGGTGTGGGTGCGCGCGTCCTCCAGGTGGGGGTTCAGTCGCGCCGGATAGGGCACGTAGAAATCCGGCAGTTGGAACGGCTGCGTCACGGCGGGGTCGGCCTTTCGTCCATGGGTACGGGGGCCCGGCGGCCCGGTCCCCCGCACGAGGTCAGCAGGGCACTACCCCTGGTGCCCGTGGGACAAGGGTGATTTCACTGCTTCAGGTGACGCACGGGGCGTTCCGCAGCGCCGTCGCCCTGCTTGTGATTCGACGACCTGTGGACTTCAGAGGAGGGAAGCGGCGCGTGTATATGAAAAAGGGCCGCGCCACATGTGTGGCGCGGCCCTCATTTTCGGCTTGTCCGGCGACCTGGAAGCCGTCGCCCGGCTCTACCTCCTGCTAGAGGCTGTTGGTTGGGCGAGACAACTCCGGAGAAAAGACATGGTCCCATGAATAGGGGCACGGAATGATGTCGTCCGACCATATCGAGGAGACCTCCACGCCATCAACGATGGCGTCGAGCATGTCCACGGAGTCGACCTCGATCATGGCAATTCTCGCCATTCCGTCAGCCGCATTTCGGTAGACTCTCTCCTCCTTTCTTCCGATTTCAATCGCGCGCAGCCTTGCAGCCTCGAAGTCGGATGCTCTCAGCAGGTAGGACGATGTCCTCACCGTAAGGATAGAGTCATTGTCCGAGTAGTGAGCAAATCTGATCCGGCAGCTAAACCAGTCCTCAGTACTCACCATTGCTCTCATCCCTCCAGTAATGGAATAGCATCTAGCAGATCTTCCCCTTGTAGTTGCTGTCGATGTCGAACCTCTTGTCGATGATCATCTTTCTCGCCTGTGAATCGCCGTCGGCCTTGGCTGCCTTCAGGGCGTCTCCGACAGTCATGCCAAGGTAGTCGCTCCCCAACTGCTGCCGAACTCCACCCTTCCGGTACTTGGAAATGAAATCCGATACGCTCATATTGCGGTTCATCACTGCAGGGCTGTTCGCGGGCAGGTTGACACCGCGAGCAAACTTCTTGTCGGCCGCACTGGGCTCAGAATTTTCGTTGTGTACGAGGACCGGCTCAGCGCCGGCAAGGACATAGTACGTGTGCAGGTCAGCGACGGTCAGGTTGTAGGTGACCTTGATCGCCTGGTAGTTGCGCGTCGAGGCGACCGATACCTCGCCGTCCTCGTCCGTGCGCAGAGTCATGCCGGGCTTGAGGGCATCAGCGGTGAGCCAAGCCTGCTCGGACTCCGACCAGAACAGGTGGTGGCCCGTGGCGGTGATCGTCCGCACTTCGTCGGCAGTCAGGACCCCGATGTCGACATAGGACTTGTCGTCCTCGGTGCGAATCGTCGCGGTGACGGCCTTGCCCGCCGTCTCGTCGGATTCTGGGTCGGTCGCCAGTACGAGATCGTTGGGTTCGAGTTCCTCGATCGGCTTCGTCGACCCATCGGCCAGGAGTACTTCGGTGCCGGCAACGAAGCTGTTCGGGCAGGACCTCGTATTGGGTTTCCCGCCACCGGAGGCCAGATAGGCAAAACCTGCGGCGATTTCCCGGCCTATGCGTTCGGACAGGTTCGGTTCGTAGAGGGGAGTGTCGACATTGTTTCCGGTCAGCGCCGCTTCGACCGGCCCGTTGCACGTCAGGAAGTCGCAGTAGTGCTCGCTGAAGTACTCGATGTCCTCGATCGACGCCCCGTACATGTACATCTTGTACGCGACCTGCTTGGTGACGCTGCCGCTCGACGGGTCGTACTTGACCTGGATCTTGCGCAGCTCCTCCTTCGAGGTATTGCTCGTGTTGCGGACGTACTTCTGACCCGAGGTGTAGAGCTCCACGGCGCGGTCGTACGACTGCTGAGCCTGGCCGACCTTCGCTGAGCCGTACTGCTCGGCGTACAGCCGCCTGACCTTCGCCTGCTCCATGGCGGCGATGTTCTCGGAGACGATCCGGTCGTAGTTCCTGCCCTTGCTGATGGGCTGTGTGCCGCGGTTGCCGCACACGTACATGCCGCTCATGCACTCTTCGAGCTGCTCACCCGACGGGTCCCAATTGCTGACGGGGTTTCCGTTGGAGTACGTGTATCCGTTCATTTGGAGCGGGTCGGTGATGTCGAGGACCGGGTCGACCGACATGAAGCGGCCGGTGCTCTGGTCGTACTCACGCGCACCGATGTGCGTCAGGCTCGTGCTGGAGTCGTCGACGCCCGTGCCGAGGAAACTGCGGTCACCGGGCCAGTCGGCAGGCACCGCCCCCCGGACGTTGCCGTACGGGTCGGACTTGCGACGGTAGACCTTCTGGCCCGCGGCCTGCTCGACGGAGGTGGTCGCGGTGTTGTGGTGGTCGGACAGCAGGACGTTGAGCTTGTGCCCCGTTGCCTTGCTCCCCGTGCGGCGGGTGGTGGTGACACCGCCGGGGCCGCCGTAGTAGCGGACGGCGTCGATGGCCTGACCGGCCTTGTTGACGGTGATCTCGGCGTCAGCGAGGTAGAGGGTGCGGCTGTTGCCGCTCTCCTCGATCAACCGGTTGCCGCCGGCGTCGTAGATGTAAGTGGTGGTGTTCTCGAAGCTCCACTGCTGGGCGACGGCGCCCGCGACACAGGTGTAGATGTCGAGGTCGTTGCCGTCGACGGGGTTGTCGTTGGGGACGGTGACGCAGGCGTTGGCCGCCGGGTTGTACAGCGTCTTGTCGGCGGGACGGTAGGTGAACTTCTGCTTGGCGCTGCCGTCACAGGTCGCCAGGACCGCATCGCCGCCCTGCGCCGTCAGGCACTTGCCGAGGGCGCGGACGGTGTCACCGCTCAGCTTCCACTGCTGAGCCGCGGTCGTGTTGCACGGATAGAGCTGGACGGCCGTGCCGTCCGCGCTGGAGCCATCGGCGACGTCGATGCACTTGCCCGCCATGCCGGTGACGGCCACCGCACCGATGCCGGGGCTGCTCGCCGAGCTGAGCTTGTTGCGGCGGTCCCAGGTGAGGGCCTGGGTGTCGCCGTCGATGCGCCGGGACTTGGTGTTGCCGGAGGCGTCGTATTCGTAGGTCGAGAGCGAGTTGACCGTGGACGCTGCCGTCTTGGTGGTCTTCTCGGCCTTGGACAGGGCGTGGGGCTGGATGGTGACGGGAGGCAGGGAAGCGTTCCCGCCGACCTGGACGCCGTAGGTGTACTTCGTCTCGTCGTCCAGCGCCGGGTTGGTGAGGTCGTGGTCGATCAGCTTGGTGCGATTGCCGATCTTGTCGAACTGGTACTCCTGCCAGTAGCCGTCGCCGTCCGGACCGGCGGTGACGTCGTTCAGCGAGGGCCCGGCGCATGCGGCGGTCTTGCCCGTCCACGCCTTGGTGAGCTGGCCTACCGCGTCGTACGCGAAGCACTGGCGGTCGACGCGGCCACCGGCCTGGGTGTCCGTGATGGAGGTCGGGTTGCCGACCGTGTCGTAGGTGTAGGAGAGCGCGGAAACGCGGTTCGGGCTGGCGGTCTCGCGGTCACTGATCGACTGCTCGACACGCCCGGTGTTGCGGTTGTGGATGTTGGTCGTCCACACGCGGTTCGGCGCATTGCCGGACGCCGTGCGCAGGACTTCGCCGTACGGGCTGTACACGACGTCTGCGGTGTACCAGGACAAGCCCGAGATGGTCTTGGCCATCCCGTCGGCGTCGTACCGAGTGATCAACTTCTCGGCTGCCAGACCACCCGGAGTGGCCGGCAGCGTCGTCGACTGGACCTGGCCGCGCGGTGTGTAGGTGGTGCTGTACGCGTACGTCCCGGCGAGACCCTTGGTGGCAGGCACGTCCGGGATCGTGATCTTGGTTCCGGTCGGCCGGTACTCACTGTCGTAGGCGGTGACCTCGCTGGTGTAAGCCACCAGGCCCTCGTAGCGCGTGGACGCGACGGGCAGTCCCTTGGCACCGGTCAACGTGTCGTACGTCCAGGAAGCGACCACGGGGCCGTCCGGGGCGTCGTCGCGCATCTGGGTGGTACGGCCGAGCGCGTCGTACGTCGTGTACTGCGTCCGCCCGGAAGAATCCGTGGCGGACACCTTCCGGTCGAGGTTGTCGTACGTGAATGCCGTGGCGCCCATGTCGGGGTCGCCCGACGAGGTCATACGGCCGCGGGCGTCGTAGGTGTACGTCCACTTGTTGCCGACCGGGTCGGTCACCTTGGCCAGCTTGCCGCGCACGTCGTACGCGTAGGTCGTGTCCTTCCACGTGGTGAGGTCGGTCGCCGTGTAGTGCTGGATCAGCGAGGTCCGGCCCGACGTGTCGGTCCAGGTCTTGACCGCACGGCTGCCCGAGAGCGGCGCCTGACCATCGGCCGACATGCCGGTACGGGTCAGCGTCCAGTCGCCCTCGTACCTGCTGGTGCTGGAGTGCTGTGCCACATCCGCGTACAGCGTGGTGGCGCGCACGGGGCGGCCGAGGCCGTCGTATGCCGTCTTCGTCGAGTTCGGAACGTGGAAGACGCTCTCCGGGACGAAGATCTTTCCGCTGGGGCGGCCCTCGGCGTAGTAGCCGTTGTTGGTCTGCCGGACGGTGCCGTTCGCGTTGTAGAGGGTGTCCGTGATCAGACGGCCGCCGCCCAGGGCGTCCGCCTGGGTCTGGCGCGGCCGCAGCTGGCCGTCGTAGATCGCGATGGACGTGGCGTAGCTGCCGTTGTCCCGGAGGGTCTTGCTGGTGACGACCGGGGGCTCGTGCTCCGAGATCTGGTACTCGAAGGTCTGGGACGCCGGGTCGGTGGTCTTCTGCGACGGCGTCCAGACGGCCTTGGAGCGACCCAGGTTGTCGTAAGCCTGGCTGAACTTGCGGTTGTTGGTGTCGATGTCCTCAAGGACGGTGCCACGGCCCGGGTCGGTCTTGACGACGCGCGTGTGCCCGAGAGGGTTCGTCGTCTTCGTGCTGAAGGGGACGCCGGTGGCGGGCGTGAACACGGTGGAGGTGGGGTTGCCGGCCGGGTCGTGGACCTTGACGGTCCGGCCCAGTGCGTCGTACTCGGTCTTCGCGGTGGTGACCCAACCGGTGCCCGCCGCGTCGTTGCTGTCCACCTGGAAGGGCAGCCCCTTGACCGGAGCGGTTCCGAAAGCATTGAGCGCGTCGTACGACGTGCGCAGGTCGGAGAGCATCGCGGCGGTGCCGGCCTGGGCGCAGGCGCCCGTGGTGGCCCGTACCCGCTGGGGCAGGCCGATCAGGTGCTTCGCCGGGTTGTGCACGTACGTCGTCACCGTGCAGATCTGGTCGGCGATGACCGAGCTGCCGCTGCCGTCCTCGGCGCGCGATTCGGTCTGGGCCGACTCCAGGAGACCGTAGGTGGACTCGAACGTGTTCTGGGAGCGCCCCACGCGGAAGCGGCCGCCGCTGATCGACTGGATCGTGTCCGTGCGCGAGTCGTTGACCCGGTAGGCCTCGAGAGGGGTGGTTCCGTCCCGGGGCCGTGTCGCGGTCTTCTGGCTCGAGGGCCAGGTGAGGACGCGCTTGTCGACGCTGCCGCCGGCCTGGGTGTAGGTGATCACCTCGGCGGTTCGGCCCTGGTAGTGGGTCAGGTCCTCACCCAGGGTCTCCTTGCCCGTGGAGTCCTTGATCGTGACCTTCGGCCGTCCCGCGTCACCGGACATGCCGCGGAAGAAGTAGGTGCGGGTCTGGGATTCGACCGTCGCATCGCTCTTGCCGGCGTTCGCCGTCACGCCGCCCTTGGTGACGACGGACGCGTAGCCGCGCCACTGTCCGTACGTGCGCAGTTCGGGCTTGGTGAACTCGTCGGTGTCCTTGGCCCAGGCCGCGCCGCCCTCGTAGGTGTAGCTGGTGGTGACGTCGGGCTGGCGGGCGACGCGGTCCTTCTCGACCACGCGCTCGACGACGTACTTGTTGAACCAGGCCAGCGGGGGCTTCTCGAGATCACTGTCGGGTGACCAGTGGACCGGGAAGCAGCGGGTGGTGTTCTCCTCCGGCTTCGGGTGCGTGGTGCCGACAGCGCAGGGGGCGGAGTAGTCGACGTAGATCTCGTTGCCGGTCTCCGTGCGGATGGTTTCCACGCGGAGGCGGTCGAAGTCCGGGGTGGCGTCGCCCGGACCCGTGGCGACCCGGTTGGGCATGTCCTGGACGTTCGCGAGGAAGGAAACCGGCGGGAGCGAGGTGCTCTCCTGGTTGCCGTTGGTGTCCTTGGTGGTGCCGTAGCCGGTGCGGGTGATCGACTCGAGCCACAGCGGCGGGTGGGTGTCGGTGCGCTGCTTGGGGAAGGACTGGGTCAGGTTCCAGCGGTCGACGAGCGAGAGGGCCGTGGCGCCGTCGGTGCGCTGGCCGTACGTGGTGACGGCGGTCAGGCGCTTGCGCGTCCAGAAGCTCGGCGAGGTACTGAAGCAGTCCTTCGCGTCGGCCTTGCAGTGCAGGGACGACGGGGTGTCCCACCAGGCCTGCTTGTCACCGTAGTTCTTCGACTCGAACTCGGTGTCCGTGCACTTGGCCGAACCCTCCTTGATGCACCGTTCGTTGACGGTGAACTCCACCTTGCCGGCCGGAGCGCCGGAGAGGTTGGTGGAGCGCAGGCCGTAGGTGATCTGGCTGGGGTAGCCGCCGCGGGTGTAGGGGACCTTCGCCTGGAACTTCTCGTTCTTGGCGTAGTGGTTGGTCTCCTTCTTCCAGTCGATGACCATCGCGTTGCCGTGGAGGTCCTCGACGTAGTCGAGGTTCCAGCGCCAGCCCTGGTTGCAGGAGGAGTCGGCGAAGGCAGCTTGGTAGCACGGCTCGCCGGGGTGATTGCCGAACACCGGGACGGTGAAGACCGAGTCGGTCACGGCCCGGGTACCGGCGCCGTCGACGTCGTGGCGACCGAAGTGGTAGCGGACGCCGTCACGGGTGGTGACGACCCAGTACTCGCCGTCCTTCGCGCCGTTGGCGACGTTCGCGTCGGTCACGCGCTCGATCTTGGAGCCGTCGTCCCCGGCGGGGACCCACTGGCCCGAGGCGGCGTCACGGACGAGCTCGGTGCTGCTACCGCCGAGCGACATCACCATGTTGTCGCCGGCCCAGCACAGGTCGTTCTTCTTCTTGTCCGTGGAGTTGTCGTTGTTCGGCTTGCCGGGCGTGGCCTTGAGGTCATCCGAACAGGTGCGGTACCGGCGCTCGATGAAGCCGGGGTGGTAGTCCCAGCCGTCGCCGATCCAGGAGGCCTGGCTGTTCGCGACGGACGTCTTCCCGTCCACGGACTGCGAGGAGTACGTGAACGCGAGCTTCGGCACGGGCCCGGCCGCAGGGGCGGGTGTGCCCAGCGGGTAGGTCCACGAGAAGTCACCGCTGTTGCCGCCGGCCGACCAGCTGCCGGAGGGAGCGAGGGGGGTGGCGCTGTAGGTTCCGCCGGGGCCCGAACCGGAGTCGGAGGCGGCCAGGACCATCGGGCCGCCTCCGCCGACGGCCATGGTGCGCATGCCCTGGCCCGGCGCGGTCGCCGGGTCGACGGTCGCACGGACCGTGCCCGTCGCCGGGTCGTTCGTGCTCGGGACGGCCTTCGCCGTGTTGCACTCGGGCAGCGAGGGGGTGGTCAGGAAGCACTGCGGGAGCATCTTCAGCTCCAGGCGCGTCGACCACTCGGTGCCGTACAGATCCTTGAACTGCTTGTAGTCGAGCTGCACGTCGACCGGGGTCGAGCCTTCGGCCGGAGGCGTGACCTTGATGAGAGCGCCGTCGATGTTCGCGGCTTCGGTCACCGCGCGGGCCTCGACCGCCACCGACCACGTGCCCGACGGGGCCGGAGGGGTCGGGTTGGTCTCCGTCGGCGAGGCCTTGCCGATGCTGATCGGCAGGGATCCTGCCTGGATCAGCTGGTCGCCGGCGAGAGCGACGTTCGCCGTACCGGCGCTGGGCGGAGTGACCTTCGACGGTTCGTACTCGGCCGGAGGCTGGACCGGTGCTCCGGACCAGCCCTCCAGCTTTGCGGCCTCGACCTTGTCGAGCTTGGCCTTGAGGTCCTCCTGGAGGCCCGGTAGCTGCACTCCGGCGCGGTCACCCGGTGGTGCGGCCCAGGCTTGAGTGGGTAGAAGAGATGCAACCAGCATCACGGAGACCGTGATGCTGGTGCGCCCGGCAAGGCCCATGCGTCTCGCGCGGGCCTTCCTGATTCCGGGCAGGCGAAGACTGTCGGCCGACAACGGCGACATGTGAACCCCCCACGATCTGCCACCGCGTCAAAGGCGCGCGTGTGACAGGAAACTGACTAGTAGCCACGTGATTCTGTGGTCCGGCGTGGCCTAAAAGCCACCTCGAGCTTGCCCGTGTGGCGTTAATCACCTGACGGTCCGTATACCTTGGGGCAATTCACCCGAACTGGCTGTATCTGGTGGTCAGTTGGGGTGAGGTGCGGGGTGACGATCGGCGTCGTATGGCTCATGCTCAGCTCGCGCGTTCATCGCGTGACGGCCGAGCGGGGGAGCGGACCCCGAGCCTCTTGGGCCGATGGCCGAAAAACGAGCAAGTACCGAGGGCTGCCGAAGCATGCGCCCGCGGGGGGAGAGAACAGAAGAGATGGCTGTCAGCGAATCCGTGGACTCCAGTCCGCCAACAGACGTGACAGAAGGACCACCTGCTGCTTTGGAGCGTCGCTGGTATCGGCGCCGCAGGGCCTTGGGGGGTTTGGCTGCCCTGCTCGCGGTGGCCGTCGCCGTGCCCGTGGGCGTGCAGCTGGGTGGGGGCGAGAAGCCGAAGGAGAAGGCATCCGGCGGGGCGAGTGGTCCGGTGGCGGCGCCGCAGGCGCGGAAGCTGGCCGCCGAGACGGGCAAGGACGTCGAGGTGACGGCCGAGCGGAGCGCGAACGCGACGACGTGGGCGCAGCCGGACGGCCTGTTCAAAAAGCACATCTCCAGCTCGGCCGTCCGGGCCAGGGTGGGCGATCAGTGGAAGGCGATCGACACCGATCTACAGCAAGTTGAGGGCGGGTTCGCCGCGAAGGCGGTGAACGGGGCTGTCGTCTTCAGCGCGGGGACACCAGGTGCCGAGCGGTCTTCGCGTGGTGCGGTGCGCTCCGCGTTGACCGTGGATGTGCCGGGTCAGGTGTGGACCGAGCTGGTGCGCCTGAATGTCGACGGGCATGACATGTCGGTGAGTTGGCCGGGCGTGTTGCCGGCGCCGGTGATCGACGGTCCGCGAGCCTTGTACGAGAATGTGCGTCCCGGCATAGATTTGCTGATGACAGCTCAAGACGGCGGCTATTCGCACCTGTTGGTGGTGAAGGACAAGCAGGCGGCCGCGGATCCGCTGCTGGCTGAGATCAATTACCGTCTCGCTTCACCCGATCTCCAGTTCCAGCTCGATGCCGAGTCCGGTTCTCTCAGTGCCCGGGACGCGAAGGGCGAAGAAGTCGCGGGCTCGCCGTCGCCCTTGATGTGGGATTCGTCGGGCAAGGTCGCCACGACCGATGACGTGCCCGCGTGGAAGGCCCCGGCCGCTGCGAAGCAGCACCCGACGCTGGGCCTGGCGGGCCTGGCCGGCGCCGAGCGCGCTCACCTGTCGGTCGCCGCGGCCTCCCTCAAGGACGGCACCCTGTCCCTGAAGCCGGATGCCACATGGCTGAATGCCCCGGACACGGTGTATCCGGTGTTCGTCGACCCTTCCTTCAAGGGTCACAAGCATGCCTGGTCGCTGCTCTACAAGACGGCCGGTAATTCGAGTTTCTACAACGGCCAGAACTACAACGCGTCGGGCACGAACGAGGCCCGTGTCGGATACGAATCGGATTCCGGCGGTACTTCCCGTTCGGTGTTCAATTTCTATTTCGGGTCCGAGCTGCACGGTGCGGGTATCCAGTCGGCGAGTGTTCGCGCCTTGCAGACGTATTCGTGGTCGTGCAGTGAGAAGGCCATGGACATCTACTCCACCCCGTTCGTGTCCTCGTCCTCGACGTGGAACAACACCACGGGCTGGTGGGGAAACAAGGTCGGCACCGAGATGGCCGGCTACGGCTACAACTCCTCCTGCCCCGACAACTGGGTCGCCCCCGACATCAAGGGTCTGGTCACCCAGGCCGCCGGCGCCAACTGGGGTGCGCTGTCACTGGGGTTCAAGGCGCCGAACGAGTCGGACTCCTACTACTGGAAGAAGCTCCTCGCCAACGGTGAGAGCGCCCCGTACATCGAGGTCGTCTACAACACCCGGCCCGACATCCCGGTCGCGTCGAACATGAACACCTCTCCGGGCGGCCCGTGCCTGACCAGCGGCACCGGAACCAGCATCGGCAAGACGGACGTGTCCTTCCAGGCCAAGGGCAGTGACCGGGACGGCAACCTCAAGCAGGTCCAGATCGAGGTCTGGGACGCCGAGTCCGGAACCAACATCGCCAACGAGTGGCTGTGGCCCAACAGCGACGGAGTGGTCACCAAATCCGTCCCGTGGGCCTCCTTCACCTCCGGCCGCAAGTACTTCTGGCTCTCACGGACCCAAGACTGGGACGGCTGGTGGTCCGCGGGCTCCGGCCCCGCCGACTCCGGCGGCGGCGGATGGTGCACCTTCACCGTCGACCACTCCGCGCCCGCCAACCCGGCGGTCAGCTCCGCACACTTCCCGCCGCCCGGCCCCGACGCCGCCGACTGGAGCATGAACCCGGCCTCCACCCCCGACCAGGTCATCGAGATCCGCGGCAACGGCACCGCGGCCGGCACCATCCGCGAGTACCAGTGGTCCCTGAACAAGCCGTCCTGGGAGAACAAGGCCGCCCCCACCAACGGTGACCTCGCCTCCATCAAGCTCCAAGTCGACACCGCCGGACCCAACGTCCTGTACGTCCGCACCGCCAACCACGCCGGGAACGTCTCCGTCCCCACCGAATACCTCTTCTACGTCAGCCCCCGCACCGGCACCGACAAGCCCGGCGACGTCACCGGCGACCAGTTCCCCGACCTCCTGGCCATCGACAAGGACGGCAACCTACGCACCTACGCCGGTGACCGCCAGGGCGACACCGACGCGTTCATCCCCGGCGCCGTCCAGGACGGCAAACCCGTCGCACCCGGCCACTTCAAGGACCCGGCCTCCACCGTCCCGGCCCTGATCGGGCATGCCACCGACTGGCACCCGGGCGACGGCATCACCGACATGATCGCCCGGATGCCCGACGGCAAGCTGTACATCTACCCCGGCACCGGCACCGGCCAGTTCGACGCCGGCCGCCGCATCGAGATGCAGCTCCCCGCGTCCGCACCCGACCCGGCGACCTTCCGGCAGATCGTCGTCTCCGAGGACGTCGACGGCGACGGCCTGCCCGACCTGTTCGCACTGGACGCCGACGGCTTCTGGGCATTCTCCGGCTACACCGGATCCAGCTTCGCCTCCTACCGCAAGATGGCCACCGGCTGGGCCGCCCGCGACATCGTCGGCGTCCGCGACGTCTCCGGCGACAACATCCCCGACCTCCTCTTCCGCGACAACGCCAACGCCAACCGCACCATGGCCCTGCGCAAGGGCAAGGCCGGCACCAACGCAGGCGCGGACCTGACCTCCCTGCAATACGCGGCGAACGCGGAAGGCGGCGTCGACTACACCTACGCCACGACCGCCTGGAGCCGCGCTGCCTGGCCCATGGTCCTGGGCACCGAGGACAACACCGGCGACGGCATCCCCGACATCTGGGGTGTCGAGGCGGGCAGCGGCTGGCAGTACTACTTCAAGGGCGGCGCCACCACCTACGGAGAAGCCACCGGACGCGACGAGGACAACTGGAACACCTTCCTCACCATCGGCTGACCAACGGCATCACCACCCGCGCACGACAGAGGCGCCCTCCCCGAACGACAACGGGGAGGGCGCCCGGCCGTTTCAGGTGACCGAGTCGTCGTTCTGCGGTGCGGTGGACTGACGGGGGACCGAAGGCGACCGGCGGGGCGGGTGGTGGCCGAACTGCGCCGCCTGCATCGCGTACATGGAGGCGTACCGGCCGCCCAGAGCCATCAGTTCGTCGTGGCCGCCCCGCTCGACGAGCCGGCCCTCGTGCAGTACGTAGATCACGTCGGCGCACCTGACGCCCGACATCCGGTGCGTGACGAGGACGACCGCACGCTCGGGCCCGGCGAGGCCCCGGATGCTGTCGAAGGCGGCGATCTCCGCCTCCGGATCGAGCGCCGAGGTGGGCTCGTCCACGACCAGGACGCGGGCGTCGCGGTAGCGGGTGCGGGCGAGGCCGAACTTCTGCCACTGCCCGCCCGACAGCTCCGACGCACCCCTGAACACCCGGGCGAGCAAGGTCTCGTAGCCCTGCGGCAGCTGCGCGACGATGCGGTCGGCGCCCGCGTACCGGGCGGCGGCGGCCACCTCCGCGGCCCGGTCGACAGCGCGTTCGGGGTCCTCCTCCCCGGGGCGACCGATGGCGATGTTGGTCCGGGCGGTCACCGGCCAGCGCTCGAAGTCCTGGGTGAGGAGCGCGACCCGGTCGAACACCTGCCGGCGGTCGGCATCCTCCACCTCCACCCCGTCCCAGGTCAGCGACCCGGAGTCGGGCAGGTGCAGACCGGCCAGCAGCTTCACCAGGGTGCTCTTGCCGGAGCCGTTCTCGCCCACCAGGGCGACCACCTGGCCCGCCTCGATGGTGAGGGAGACCCCGCGCAGGGCGGGCTCGTCGCGGTCCGGGTAGCTGAAGTCCACGTCGCGGAGCCGGACCGTACCGAGGCGCTCGGCCAGCGGCAGACCGCCGGACGGGATGGCACGGCGGGCCGCCTCGGCGACGAACCGTTCCAGGTCCCGCACGTACAGGGACTCCTCGTGCAGGGTGTTGGTGGTGGCCACCAGCGCCCCCAGGCTCGCCGAACCGGTGCGCACCGCGATCACGGCGGTGCCGGCGACGGCGAGGTCCATCCGGCCGGAGACGATGAGCGCGCCCATCGCCCCGTAGGTGACCAGGGCCGCGGCGCCGGAGAGCGCGGCGGCCAGCAGTTCGGTGGAGGCCTTGTCCTTGGCGAGGCGGGTGGCCTCGCCCTCGGCGACCTCGGCCATGTTGCGGTAGTGGCCCAGCAGGTAGCGGCCGACGCCGTGCACCCGCACCTCGGGGGCCGACGTACGGGAGACCAGCAACTGGCCGATGAGCCGGGCGGCCCGTACGTGCTCCACCCAGGTGATCATCGACAGGTAGCGGCGCTGTGCCACCCGCATCGCGCCCCAGCCGCGCGGGGCGGCGATCAGCAGCAGCATGGGCAGGAGCAGCGGGTGCAGTACGGTCAGCACCCCGGCGGTGGCGACCAGGGAGATGACCCCGCCGAGGGTGGACACGCACGCGCCGACCGTGCGGCGGGCCGAGGGCGGCCCCCACTGGGCGCTGTCCAGCAGCCGGCGGAACTCCCCGTCCTCGATGGCCTCCAGCTCCACGTCGACGGCGGCGCTCAGGTACTGCTCGTGCGCGGCCCGTTCGATCTTGGGCTCGAGCCGCCCGGCGGCCGCCGTGGAACGGGAAGCGAACACGGCTCCCAGTACGGCGACCAGCGCCCCTGCGGCGAGGGCGGGCAGGGCCGCGTACAGCCGGTCGGCGGCACTGCCCCCGCCCAGCAGCGTACGGAGCACATCGCTGATGACGAGCAGCCCGACGGCGGAGGTGACCCCCTGGCCGGCCTCGGCGACGGCGACGGTCAGCAGGGCCGGCCGGTCGGTGTCCCAGGCGAGGCGCAGGGTCCCGCCGACCATGCGGGGCATGGAGCGCAGGGTGGTCAGCAGTCGGCCCTCCAGCTGGGCGTACTGGTGGTTGGACCAGCCGGCGTCGTAGCGCAGGGGCCCGCCGAAGAGGAGCCGTTCGCTCTCGGAGACGGCGGGCTCGGTGACTTCGGGCCGCTTGAGGAGCCTCATGCGCGGCCACCCCCGCCCGGTGTCGGGTCGAACACCACATGAACGTGCCCGGATCGCAAGATTCCTCCCGAGGTGCCGTGGCTGCCAACTGATGCCGCAAGAACGTGCCTGTTCAGAGCGGCGTCACGGGGCCGGGGGAGCGAATGTCCGCACACAGTTGCGACCGCCCGCCGGACCCCATGGGCCGTGCGGTGACGCGGCGTTCGAACCACCCGCAGGTGGCGATGCCCCCCTTCGAGGGATTGCGTGACGCCCCCGCCGGGACCAGCGGCCCACGGACCCGGCTGCCGGACGGTGTGCGGGTGTCTCGTAGAGTCCAAGGGGTGAATCGAGACAACTCACCTGAATCCAGTGCCGGTCACGGCGGCGAGAGTGCCGAGGAACTGCTGCGCGGGGTGCACGCCCGGCTGTTGCCCGTCGGGTTGATCACCCCGGAGGTCGCCGGTGGCATGCAGTACGCCCGGCTCGTGGCGGACGAGCTGGTGTTCGCCTACGCCCTCGACGGGCCCACCAGCGTGCGCTCTCTCACCGACCAGGACGTGGAGCGCGTCGGGATCGAGGAGCTGGGGCAGGCGGCGTACGCCAACCTGATGCGGGCACCCGTCACGTACGAGGAGATTCCCCTCGAGGGGCGGGCCACGCTGCACTCCGTCTTCGGCGACTCGCACTTCGTGGCCTCTAAGGCGCTGTACCTCGGAGAGCTGGCCCGGCAGGTCACCGGTGCGTCGCTGCCGTCCGCCGGCGCCCTCGTCGTCGTTCCGACCCGGCACCTGCTGGCCTTCCACCCGATAGCCGACGGCTCGGTGGTGGACGCCCTCAACGACCTGGCCGCGTACGCCCTGGGCGCCTACGAGGACGGTCCCGGTCCTCTGTCGCCGCGCGTGTACTGGTGGCACCGGGGCGGCCTGACCTCGCTCACGGTCGTCGACGAGGACACGCGCACGCTGTCGCTGCAGCCGCCGGAGCACCTGCTCGGACTGTTGAAGGGGCTGGTCCGTCTCGACCGCGCAGGCCGCATCGCCGTGCCCGGCGCGGACCGCGCGGTCTCGGACCCCGCCGCCCTCAGCCGCGCGACCGTGGAGTCGGTGGCCCGGCTCGCGCACGACCCGTCGGGGCTGGGCGACGCCTTCGCCTCGGCCCTGGCCCTCGCCCACGTCCGCTGTGTCGCCGACCCGGGCGCCTCCGACGTGGTCACGTGGGACGCGTGGGAAACGGCCGTGCGGCTCGGCTCCGCGCTGTTCACCGGTGCCGAGCCGGCGCAGTGGTACCTGGGCGAGGAGAACACCCTGCGGCTGCCCGCCACGGCCGCGGCTCCGCCCGCGGACGCCCGTGCCTGGCTCGACGCCGTCTACCTCGCGCTCGCCTGCCGCGCGCACGACCGGGTGGCCCGGCTGTGCGGGGTCCCGATGGAGGCGCTGCGGCAGGACGACACCGTCGACGCCCACGTCCTGCACTGGATCGACACCCTGCAGACCTACCTCACCGGCGGCCCCGGCGACGCGGTCGTGGAGAAGCTGCTCGCCACCATGCAGACGTCCCTGCCCGAGACGCTGACCCACTCCCCGGACGAGTTCGTCAACCGCGTCGACTACCAGCCGGTCGCACTCTTCCACCGCTTCTTCACGGGGGACCACGCTGCCTTTGGCGAGGTGCTCGCCGAAGCCCTCGCGGAACACGGGGGCTACTGGGCGGAGTCGGCGGTGCCGCGCGCCCGGGTGGCGCTCGGCCCGCTCGCCATGGCCTGCCTCGCCCACGACCAGGGCTTCCCGCTCGACCCGGAACTGCCGTTCCTGCCCAGGTACCTCGTCGACGGCAAGAGGGTCGAGCACATCTCCTGACACGCCGTCGGCGTGCCGCAGCGCGAGGTGATTGTCCGATTGCGTTAGGTTTGCCCGCGTATGCGGTGCCGATATTCGCGGAAGGACACTCATGGCGATCGATCTGGACAAGGTGCTCGACAAGGCGTGGGCCGACAAGCCGCTCGCCGAGGTGCTCGCGGCTCCCGTTGCCGCGCTCAAGGGCGTCAGCGACGAGGACGGCAAGCTGCTGCACCAGGCGTTCGGGGTCAAGACCGTCGCCGACTTCGGGCAGCTGAAGTACGTCCGCTGGGCCCAGGCCCTCGTCGCGCTGAACCAGACCGTCAAGGCGTAGTGGCCAAGGTCCGCGTGCTCGGGGTGCGCGGGCCTGCATGAAGAAAGCCGTCCCCCTCACCCGTCGGCAGGGTGAGGGGGACGGCCGCCGTGCAGGGGAGGGCTACTCGGACTCGCCCTCCAGGTTGCCCTCCGTGTCCAGGTAGACCTGGCGCAGGGATTCGAGGACCTGCGGGTCCGGCTTCTCCCACATGCCGCGCGACTCGGCCTCCAGCAGGCGCTCCGCGATGCCGTGCAGGGCCCAGGGGTTGGCCTCCTCCAGGAAGGCGCGGTTCGTCGGGTCCAGGACGTACGTCTCGGTGAGCTTGTCGTACATCCAGTCCGCGACCACGCCCGTCGTGGCGTCGTAGCCGAAGAGGTAGTCCACCGTCGCCGCGAGCTCGAAGGCGCCCTTGTAGCCGTGGCGGCGCATCGCCTCGATCCACTTGGGGTTCACGACGCGGGCACGGAAGACGCGGCTGGTCTCCTCGACCAGGGTCCGGGTCTTGACCGTCTCCGGGCGGGTGGAGTCACCGATGTAGGCCTCGGGGGCGGTGCCGCGCAGGGCGCGGACCGTGGCCACCATGCCGCCGTGGTACTGGAAGTAGTCGTCCGAGTCCGCGATGTCGTGCTCGCGGGTGTCCGTGTTCTTCGCCGCGACCGTGATGCGCTTGTAGGCCGTCTCCATCTCGTCCCGGGCGGGGCGGCCCTCCAGGCCCCGGCCGTACGCGTAGCCGCCCCACACGGTGTAGACCTCCGCGAGGTCGGCGTCCGTACGCCAGTCGCGGGAGTCGATCAGCTGCAGGATGCCGGCCCCGTACGTGCCCGGGCGCGAGCCGAAGATACGGGTCGTCGCGCGCCGCTCGTCGCCGTGCTCGGCCAGGTCCGCCTGGGCGTGCGCCCGGATGAAGTTCTGGTCTGCGGGCTCGTCCAGGGACGCCGCGAGCCGCACCGCGTCGTCCAGCAGGCCGATGACGTGCGGGAACGCGTCCCGGAAGAAGCCCGAGATGCGCAGCGTCACGTCGATGCGCGGGCGGCCCAGCTCGTCGAGCGGGATCGGCTCCAGGCCGGTGACGCGGCGCGAGGCCTCGTCCCAGACCGGGCGGACGCCCAGCAGCGACAGGGCCTCGGCGACGTCGTCGCCGGAGGTGCGCATCGCGCTCGTGCCCCACAAGGACAGACCGACCGAGGCCGGCCATTCGCCGTTGTCCGTGCGGTACCGGTTGAGGAGGGACTCGGCCAGGGCCTGCCCCGTTTCCCACGCCAGGCGGGAGGGGACGGCCTTGGGGTCGACCGAGTAGAAGTTGCGGCCGGTCGGCAGCACGTTCACCAGGCCGCGCAGCGGCGAACCCGAGGGGCCCGCCGGGACGAAGCGGCCGTCCAGGGCCGCGACCACGTGGGCGATCTCGTCCGTGGTGCCCGCCAGGCGCGGGACCACCTCGTTCGCCGCGAAGGTCAGGACCGCCGTCACGTCCGCGGAGTGGTCGGCCGCGACCGCGGAGACCGCCGAGGGGTCCCAGTTCGCGTCCTCCATCGCCTGGACCAGGGCCCGGGCCTGCTCCTCCACGGCGTCCACCGAGGTACGGGTGGCCTTGGACTCGTCCAGGCCGAGCGCCTCGCGCAGACCCGGAAGGGCCGTCGTACCGCCCCAGATCTGCCGGGCGCGCAGGATCGCCAGGACCAGGTTGACCCGGGCCTCACCGGTCGGCGCGCCGCCCAGGACGTGCAGACCGTCGCGGATCTGGGCGTCCTTGACCTCGCACAGCCAGCCGTCGACGTGCAGCAGGAAGTCGTCGAAGCCGTCGTCGTCCGGACGCTCCTCCAGACCCAGGTCGTGGTGGAGCTTCGCGGCCTGGATCAACGTCCAGATCTGGGCGCGGATGGCCGGCAGCTTCGCCGGGTCCATCGCGGAGATCTGGGCGTACTCGTCCAGGTGCTGCTCCAGGCGCGCGATGTCGCCGTACGACTCCGCGCGCGCCATCGGCGGCACCAGGTGGTCGACCAGGGTGGCGTGCACGCGGCGCTTGGCCTGGGTGCCCTCGCCCGGGTCGTTGACCAGGAACGGGTAGATGAGGGGCAGGTCGCCGAGGGCGGCGTCGGGCGCGCACGCCGCGGACAGGCCGGCGTTCTTGCCCGGGAGCCATTCGAGGTTGCCGTGCTTGCCCAGGTGGATCATCGCGTCGGCGCCGAAGCCGCCGTCCTCGGCGCGCGCCTGGATCCACCGGTACGCGGCCAGGTAGTGGTGCGACGGCGGCAGGTCCGGGTCGTGGTAGATCGCGATCGGGTTCTCGCCGAAGCCGCGCGGCGGCTGGATCAGGATGAGGAGGTTCCCGCGGCGCAGCGCCGCGAGCACGATGTCACCCTCCGGGTTCGCGGAGCGGTCCACGAACATGTTGCCCGGGGCCTCGCCCCAGTGCTCGGTGACGCTGTCGCGCAGTTCGGCCGGGAGCTCGGCGAACCAGCGCTTGTAGTCGGCGGCCGGGATGCGGACCGGGTTGCGGGCCAGCTGCTCCTCGGTCAGCCAGTCCTGGTCGTGGCCGCCGGCCTCGATCAGGGCGCGGATCAGCTCGTCGCCGTCGCCCGAGACCAGGCCCGGGATGTCCTCGGTGGGACCGAAGTCGTAGCCGCCGGCGATGAGGGTGCGCAGCAGCTCCACGGCGCTGGCCGGGGTGTCCAGGCCGACCGCGTTGCCGATGCGGGAGTGCTTGGTCGGGTAGGCGGAGAGGACCAGCGCGACCTTCTTGTCGCGGCGTTCGATGTGCCGCAGCCGGGCGTGGCGCACGGCGATCCCCGCGACCCGGGCGGCCCGCTCGGGGTCGGCCACGTAGGCGGGCAGGCCGTCGTCGTCGAGCTCCTTGAACGAGAACGGGACGGTGATCAGACGGCCGTCGAACTCGGGCACCGCGACCTGCGTGGCGGCGTCCAGCGGGGACAGGCCCTCGTCGTTCTCCTCCCAGGCGGAGCGCGACCCGGTCAGGCACAGGGCCTGGAGGATCGGCACGCCGAGGCCGGCGAGCGCGCCCGCGTCCCAGGACTCGTCGTCGCCGCCGGCGGAGGCGGTGGCGGGCTTGGTGCCGCCGGCCGCGAGGACGGTGGTGACGACCGCGTCGGCCGACTCCAGCGCGGCGATCAGCTCCGGCTCGGGGGTGCGCAGGGAGGACACGTACAGGGGCAGCGCCTGGGCGTCGTGGGCCTCGATCGCGTCGCACAGCGCGTGCACGAAGGAGGTGTTCCCGCTCATCTGGTGGGCGCGGTAGTAGAGCACCGCGATCCGCGGGCCCTCGGTGCGCTGCGGAGTGCGCTCCAGCGGGCCCCAGGTGGGGGAGGCGGCCGGGGGCTCGAAGCCGTGGCCGGTCAGCAGCACCGTGTCGGAGAGGAACCGGGCCAACTGCTCCAGGTTGGCCGGGCCGCCGTGGGCGAGGTAGCCGTGCGCCTCGGCCGCGATGCCGATGGGGACCGTGGAGGCCTCCATGAGCTGGGCGTCCGGAGCCTGCTCGCCGGTCAGGACCACGACCGGGCGGGTCTGGTCGGGGGCGAGCAGCAGGTCGAGGCCGTCCTGCCAGGCGCGGAGGCCGCCGAGGAGGCGTACGACGACCAGGTCGACCCCGTCGAGGAGGCCGGGGAGGTCGTCGAGGGGGAGACGGGAGGGGTTCGCGAACCGGTACGGGACGGGGCCGTCCGCCGTGTTCGCTGCGCGGGCGCTGAGCAGATCGGTGTCGGACGTCGACAGCAGCAGGATCATGCGGCGGCAGGCCTTCCTCGGGGTTTCCGCGCCCCGGGCAGTGTGAGGACAGCGGGAGTTCCTGACTCACCCCGGTCGCCGGATCGCTCCGCGGGGTTCACAGTGGCGGGACCGCGCCGGAATCGCACCGGGCTTCCTCCCATGTCGCCGTCCTCGGCGACGGCGGGCCGTGTGGTCCGCCGGAAGGTCATCTTAGGGGCGGGTGGGTGTGGCCGGGGCGGGCGGGTGGCGTGCCGCGTGGTTTGCCGGGTGGTTCGCCGGGTGTGCGGTGCGGCTGCGGCGCCGCTGCCGGGGCTCTGCCCCGGACCCCGCGCCTCAAACGCCGGCGGGGCTGGAAAGGTCGGGGTGCTGCCCCCGGGCCCGGCGCCTCAAACGCCGGCGGGGCTGGAAAGGTCGGGGTGCTGCCCCCGGGCCCGGCGCCTCAAACGCCGGCGGGGCTGGGAGGGGCGGGGAGCTGGAAGGGACGGGCGGGGCTGGGAGGGGCCGGCGGGGGTGGGAAGGGTTCGGTGGGGCTGGAAAGGGCGGGCGGGGGTGGGAAGGGTTTCGTGGGGTGGGGGAGAGGGCTTCGGGTGGTGGTGGGCCGAAAGGGTGGTTCGGGCGGTGGTGGGGGCGAACGTGGCTGGTGGGGGTGGTGACGGACACAGGTCGGGGGGACCCAATCGTGGGTATGCTCGCGGCCATGCCCCAGCCCCCTTCAGCCGCATCGCGGGACGAACCCGTCATACGGGAGCGCGGTGACGCCTGCCCCGGCGCGCTGCGGCTGCACGCGGCGGACGACGGGTTCCTGGCGCGGGTCCGGGTACCGGCCGGGTTGCTCACCGTCCGGCAGGCCTCGGTGCTGGCGCTCGCCGCCGACCGGTTCGGGGACGGGCACCTGGAGCTGACCTCGCGCGGCAACGTGCAGCTGCGCGGCCTGGCCGACGGCTGCGGCGGCGGGCTCGCCCGGCTGCTGGACGGGGCCGGGCTGCTTCCCGCGCCGAGCCACGAGCGGGTACGGAACATCGTGGCGACTCCGATGTCCGGACTGGACGGGCCGGACGGGCCGGACGGGCCGGCGGCGGCGGACCGACCCGATGCACTGGCCTGGGCCATGGACTTCGACCGGCTGCTGTGCGCGAGCCCCTGGGCCGCCGCGCTGTCCGGGCGGTTCCTCTTCGCCTTCGACGACGGGCGCGGCGACGTGGCGTCACTCGGCCCCGACGTGACCGTCCTCGGCCGCCCCGGCGGCCGGTCGCTGGTCCGCCTCGGCCGGGCCGCCGACGCCGTGGAGCTGGCCGGGCAGGACGCCCCGCAGGCGGCGCTGCTGGCCGCCCGCTACTTCCTCGACGTCGACGCGGCGGCGGGTACCCGGGCCTGGCGGGTGTCCGAACTGCCCGCCGAACACCCCCTGCGCGCAGCCGAGTTCACCCGGCGCCTGGCAGCCGCGGGGATCGAGGCGGCGACCACCGGCGCGGTGGACTGGCCGTACGCTCCGCCGCCCCGGCCGTGGGGCGCGGGCGTGCGCGACCGCGAGACCCTGTGCGTCCTGCCCCCGCTCGGCCGGCTCACCTCCGCGCAGTGGCGGGTCCTGGTGCAGGTCGCGGACCGCGGGAGCCGCCAGTTGCGCGTCACCCCCTGGCGCAGCGTCATCCTGCCCTCGGCGAGCGCCCGGAGGCCCATCAACGGCGCCGCCCGGATCGAGTCCGCCGGACTGGTCCTCGCCCCCGACAGCCCCTGGGAGTCCGTCACCGCCTGTACCGGGCGGCCCGGTTGCGCGAAGTCCCGCGCGGACGTACGCGCCGACGCGCGGGCCGTCGCCGACCGGGCGCGCGGTCCGCTGCCCGTGCACTGGTCCGGCTGCGAGCGCCGCTGCGGGCATCCGCGCGGCACCGCCTGGGTGGACCTGGTCGCCACCGGCTCCGGATACCGGCTCGCCGCGCCCGGCCGCCCCGTACGCGACGACGTACGGCCCTCCGAACTTGCCGCGGCACTCGCGGACGCCCGCACCGACCCCGACGTAGTGAAGAAATGAGCGAGTACACCGTGTTTGAGTACGAGAAGGACGGCGCGGCCATCTACCGCCAGTCCTTTGCCACGATCCGCGCCGAGGCGGACCTCTCCGGGCTGCCCGACACGGTCGCCCAGGTCGCGGTGCGCATGATCCACGCCTGCGGAATGACCGACCTCCCGCAGGACCTCGGGTACACCCCCGAGGTCGTGCTGCGCGCCCGCGCGGCGCTGGAGGCGGGCGCGCCGATCCTGTGCGACGTGCAGATGGTCGCCAGCGGTGTCACCCGCAAGCGGCTGCCCGCCGACAACGACGTGATCTGCACGCTCTCCGACCCGGCCGTACCGGAGCTCGCCGCGAAGATGGGCACCACGCGCAGCGCCGCCGCCCTGGAGGTCTGGCGCGACCGCGGCCTGCTGGAGGGCTCGGTCATCGCTGTCGGCAACGCGCCGACCGCGCTGTTCCGGCTGCTGGAGATGATCGAGGAGGGCGCCGCGCGCCCCGCCGCCGTCATCGGCGTCCCCGTCGGCTTCATCGGCGCCGCCGAGTCCAAGGACGCCCTCGCCGCCCACCCCTCGGGTCTCGACCACCTGATCGTGCGCGGCCGGCGCGGCGGCAGCGCGATGGCCGCGGCCGCCGTCAACGCCATTGCGAGCGTGGCCGAATGAGCGACACCGCCAAGGGCCGGCTGTACGGGGTCGGGCTCGGCCCCGGCGACCCGTCGCTGATGACCCTGCGCGCCGTCGAGGTGATCGCCGAGGCCGACGTCGTGGCCTACCACAGCGCCCGCCACGGCCGCTCCATCGCCCGTTCGATCGCGGCGAAGCACCTGCGCGCCGACCACGTCGAGGAACCGCTGGTCTACCCGGTCACCACCGAGACCACCGACCACCCCGGCGGCTACCAGGGCGCGATGGAGGAGTTCTACGAGGCCGCCGCGGCCCGCCTGGCCGCGCACCTGGACGCCGGGCTGACCGTCGCCGTGCTCGCGGAGGGCGACCCGCTCTTCTACAGCTCGTACATGCACATGCACAAGCGGCTCGCGGACCGCTACGAGACCGAGGTCATCCCCGGCGTCACCTCCGTGAGCGCCGCCGCCGCCCGGCTCGGCACCCCGCTCGTGGAGGGCGAGGAGGTGCTGACCATCCTGCCCGGCACCCTGCCCGAGGAAGAGCTCACCGCCCGCCTCGCCGCCACCGACTCGGCGGTCGTGATGAAGCTCGGCCGGACCTTCCCGGCCGTGCGCGGCGCGATGGAGAACAGCGGTCGGCTCGCCGAGGCCCGCTACGTCGAGCGCGCCACCATGGCGGGCGAGCGCACCGGCGTCCTCGCCGACACCGACGCCGACAGCGTGCCGTACTTCGCCGTCGCCGTGGTCCCCAGCCGCATCGGCAACCCGGGCAGCGTGCCGTCCGGCCCCGGCGAGGTCGTCGTCGTGGGCACCGGCCCGGCCGGCCCGCTGTGGCTCACCCCGCAGACGCGGCGCGCGCTGGCCGACGCCGAGGTGCTGGTCGGCTACACCACCTACCTGGACCGGGTGCCCGTCAAGCCGGGCCAGGTCCGGCACGGCTCCGACAACAAGGTGGAGTCGGAGCGCGCCGAGTTCGCCCTCGACCTCGCCCGCCGCGGCAAGCGGGTGGCCGTGGTCTCCGGCGGCGACCCCGGTGTCTTCGCCATGGCCACGGCGGTCCTGGAAGTGGCCGGGCAGGCGGAGTACAAGGACGTGCCGGTACGGGTCCTGCCGGGGGTGACCGCGGCCAACGCGGCGGCCGCCGCGGCCGGCGCCCCGCTCGGCCACGACTACGCCACCATCTCGCTCTCGGACCGGCTCAAGCCCTGGGAGGTCATCGCGGAGCGGCTGCGCGCGGCGGCCGCGGCCGACCTGGTGCTCGCCCTCTACAACCCCGGCTCCCGCAGCCGGACCTGGCAGGTGGCCCAGGCCCGCGAGCTGCTGCTGGAGCTGCGCTCGCCCGGGACCCCGGTGGTCGTCGCGCGCGACGTGGGCGGCCCCGAGCAGTCGGTACGGATCGTCACGCTCGACGAACTGGAGCCGTCCGAGGTCGACATGCGCACGATCTTGCTGATCGGCTCCTCGCAGACGCAGGTCACCGAGCGGGCCGACGGGTCGAGGATCACGTGGACGCCGCGCCGCTACCCGTGACCGTGTTCGTGTCGGTGCCGGTGCCAGTGACGGTGCCGGTGTCCCGCACCGGCACGACCGCGGAGTGAGGTGAACGAGAGGGCCCGGCATCCGGGGCGGGCGATCCGCCGCCCCGGCCGCCGGGCCCCTCGTGTCCTACCGAATCCGCCCGCTGTCCAGCCAGTTCAGGGCGGTCTCCACCGAGTCCGTCTCCGGTACGCCCTGCGGAACCGCCGGGCGGCGCACCATGAGGACCGGGATGCCGGCCTCGCGGGCCGCGGTGAGCTTGGGGGCGGTGGCCGAGCCGCCGCTGTCCTTCGTCACCAGTACGTCGATCCGGTGCCGGGCGAGCACCTCGCGCTCGTCGTCCAGGGTGAACGGGCCCCGGGCGAGCAGGACTTCCAGGCGCGGCGGCACCGGCGCCGCCGGGGGGTCCACCGAACGCACCAGGAACCAGGTGTCGGTGAGGTGCGCGAAGGCGTGCAGGCCCATCCGGCCGGTGGTCAAGAACGCCCGGGAGCCGGCGCCGGGCAGCCGGTCGGCCGCCCCGTCGAGGTCGTCCACGAAGGTCCAGTCGTCGCCGGGCCGCGCGGTCCAGCCGGGGCGCCGCAGTGCCAGCACGGGTACCCCGGTGAGCGCCTGGGCCTCGGCCGCGTGGAAACTCATCCGCTCCGCGAAGGGATGGGTGGCGTCGACGACGCGGGTGACGTCGTGGGTGACGATCCAGGCGGCGAGGCCCGCGACCCCGCCGAACCCGCCGATCCGGCTCTCGCCCGGCGGGAGCACGGGCGAGGCGACCCGCCCCGCGAGCGAGGTGGTCACCCGGCACGAGGGGTCGGGTGCCAGCGCCTCCGCCAGGCGGCGGGCCTCGGTCGTGCCGCCGAGGATCAGGACGTGGTGCGGGGGGAGGGGGGCCGGTTCAGCAGACATGCCGGTCGCGATCGGCCGAGTACAGGTGGCTGTCTCTGAACTGCTCCGCGCCCAGCGTGCGGCCCACCACGATGACGGCAGTGCGCACCAGGCCGTGCTCCTTCACCTGCGCGGCGATGTCGGCCAGGGTGCCGCGCAGGATCAGCTCGTCGGGGCGGCTGGCCATCGCCACGACCGCCACCGGGCACTCGGCCCCGTAGTGCGGCAGCAGCTCGTCGACGACCCGGTCCACGTAGCGGGTGGCCAGGTGGAGGACCAGCAGCGCGCCGCTCGCGCCCAGCGTGGCCAGGTCCTCACCGGGCGGCATCGGGGTGGCCTGCTGGGCGATCCGGGTCAGGATCACCGTCTGCCCGACGGTGGGGACGGTCAGCTCCCGCTTGAGGGCGGCGGCCGCCGCGGCGAAGGCCGGGACGCCCGGGACGACCTCGTAGGGGATGCCGGCCGCGTCGAGCCGCCGCATCTGCTCCGCCACCGCGCTGAAGATCGACGGGTCGCCGGAGTGCAGCCGCGCCACGTCCTGGCCCGCCGCGTGGGCCCGTACGCACTCGGCGATGATCTCGTCCAGGTTGAGCTGCGAGGTGTCCACCAGGTGGGCGTCCGCCGGGCACTCGGCCAGCAGCTCGCGCGGCACGAGACTGCCCGCGTACAGGCAGACGGGGGCGGCGGCCAGGGTCCGGGCACCGCGCACCGTGATCAGGTCGGCGGCGCCGGGGCCCGCACCGATGAAGTACACGGTCATGTTCGATCCTCCTCCTTGGATGCGGCGGCCGGTTCGGCAGGCTTCGTCACCGACCACTGGGTGACCGGCATCGCCTGCCGCCAGCCCGTGAAACCGCCGACCGCCGCGGCGTGCGCGACGGCGAGCTTCACCAGTTCGCCGCCGTGGCGCCGGTAGCGCTCGGCGAGCACCGCCTCCGACTCCAGGGTGACGGTGTTGACCACCAGCCGGCCGCCGGGGGCCAGCGCGTCCCAGACCGCGTCCAGCAGGCCGGGCGCGGTCAGCCCGCCGCCGATGAACACGGCGTCGGGGGCCGGCAGCCCGGCCAGGGCCTCGGGTGCGGCGCCGATGACCACGCGCAGGCCGGGTACGCCGAGCGCCGCCGCGTTGCGGGTGATGCGTGCGGCCCGCTCCGGGACGCGCTCCACGGCCACCGCCCGGCACGAGGGGTGCGTACGCATCCACTCGATGCCGATGGAGCCGGAGCCGCCGCCGATGTCCCACAGCAGCTCGCCGGGGGCCGGGGCCAGCGCGCACAGGGTCGCGGCCCGGACGTGGCGCTTGGTGAGCTGCCCGTCGTGTTCGTACGCGGCGTCCGGGAGGCCCGGGGTCGCGCCGAGCCGCGGCGCACCGTGGGCCGGGTCCCGGCGGCAGTCGAGCGCGACCACGTTCAGGGGATCGCCGGGCGCGCGGTCCCAGGCGTCGGCGCGGCCCTCGTACGTGTCCTCGTGCTCGGACCCGAGCTGTTCCAGCACCCGCATCCGGCTCGGGCCGAAGCCCCGTTCCCGCAGCAGGGCGGCGATCTCGCCCGGGGACGCCGCTCCGGCGCTGAGCACCAGCACCCGGCGGCCTTCGTGGAGCGCGGCGGCCAGCCGGGCCACCGGGCGGCCGACCACGGTGACCACCTCGGTGTCCTCCACCGGCCAGCCCAGACGGGCACAGGCGTAGGACACCGACGAGGGGTGCGGGTGGACCCGTAGGGACCCCGGCCCGAGCTCCTCGGCGAGGGCGCGCCCGATCCCGTAGAACATCGGGTCACCGCTGGCCAGCACCGCGATCCGGCGGCCGGCGTGCTCGGCCATCAGCTTCGGCACGGCGGGCCGCAGCGGGCTCGGCCAGGCCACCCGCTCACCGGCGCACTCGGCGGCCGGCAGCAGGTCCAGCTGGCGCGGCCCGCCGATCAGGACCTCGGCCGAGGACAGCGCGGCGCGGCCGGCGGCACAGAGCCCGGCCCAGCCGTCCGCGCCGAGGCCGACGACCGTCACGGGCATGGGGGGCGGCGGGGAGCTCACGGCGCGGTTCCTCGGGGACGGGATCGGGATGGGGAAAGAGGGCGGACCCGCAGCCTACTGGCCTGCGGATCCGCGGCCCGCGCCGCCCTGGCCCCGGCAAGGCCCCGGCAAGGCCCCGGCCCTGGCGGCACCCGCGGAACCCCCTCGGTCTACCCTCGGTAACCCACTGCCTCACGAGGGAGCCGCCATGCCGGGCTGGAACGCCACGCACATCCCCGACCAGAGCGGCCGCAGCGCCGTCGTCACCGGGGCCAACAGCGGGATCGGTTACGTCACCGCCCGCGAGCTCGCCCGGCGCGGCGCCTCGGTGGTGCTGGCCTGCCGCAGCGCGGCCCGCGGTCGGGCCGCCGCGATCCGGCTGCGCGCGGAAGTCCCGGGGGCACAGGCCGAGTTCATGCCGCTGGACCTCGCCGACCTGGCCTCCGTACGGGAGTTCGCCGCCGGGTACGCACAGCGGCACGCCGCGCTGGACCTGCTGATCAACAACGCGGGGGTGATGGCACTGCCGTACGGGCGCACCGCCGACGGGTTCGAGACGCAGTTCGGCGTCAACCACCTCGGGCACTTCGCCCTGACCGGACTGCTGCTGCCGCGACTGCGCGCCGCCGCCCCCGGGGCCCGGATCGTCAACGTCTCCAGCGGCTTCCACGTCCTGGGGAGGATCGGCCCCACCGACGCGGGCCCCACCGACGCGGGCCCCGCGGGCTCGGGACTCGCCGACCCGGGCGGCGAGCACGGCTACCGGCGCTGGACCGCCTACGGCCGCTCCAAGACCGCCAACCTGCTCTTCACCCACGAGCTGTCCCGCCGCTTCACGGCCGCCGCCTCCCCGATCACCGCCGTCGCCGCCCACCCCGGCTACGCCTCCAGCAACCTCCACTCCGGAGCGTCGAAGCTGGAGGGCCCCACCCTCAACTCGCGGGTGGCCGCGCTCGGCAACGCGGTCCTCGCCCAGCCCACCTCCTCGGGCGCGCTGCCCACCCTCTACGCGGCCACCGCGCCCGGGGTCCGGCCGGACGCGTTCATCGGCCCGCGGTTCGGCTGGCGCGGGGCGCCCGCGCGGTCCTGGCGGGCCGGGTGGACCCTCGACGACGCCTCCGGCGAGCTGCTGTGGGCGGCTTCCGAGCAGCTCACGGGGGTCTCGTACGCCGCACTGCCGCGCTGAGCGGATCGCGCGGGCTCCTCGAAGCGAGTCCGCCCGCCCCCCGGGTCGCCTCCGGGCGCCCCGGCGCGGACCTGCCCCGAGCGCCCCCCGCGCAGCAGAATCTGCGGCATGAACGACGACGAGCCGGACAACCACCCACGAACCCGCGGTCGCCACGACCACATCGACCGGCACGACCGCATCGACGACCGCGTCGACCGGCACGGCCGGGGACCGGGCCGGGCCGATCGGGATCTCAGACGGGCTCGGGGCGCAGGGAGCGCCAGATGTGGTCGGGGAGGTAGCGGGCGGCTTCGGTGAGGTCGATCTCGTAGGTGCTGGACAGCCAGCGCCGGGCCGCCTCCGCGAGCGGGCCCATGACCAGCACCTCGACCACGGGCGCAGGGAGCGCAGCGATCTCGCCGCGCTCCATGCGCACCCCGAGCCAGCGCACGATGGGCCCGAACTTCTCCGCCTTGGCCGCGCCGATCTCCTCGGCGTGGGCCACCAGATATCCGGAATACGCGGAGGCGTGCAGGAACAGCGCCACGTCCCGGTGTTCCTGGGTGAACGTCAGGTAGGCCGCCACCCACGCGCGCACCCCGGTGCGGGCCGTGCGGCACCGGGTGAGCGCGGCGACCATGTCGTCGCACAGCTGGTCCATGCACCGGATGTAGAGGGCGGCGGCAAGACCGTCGAAGCTGCCGAAGTGGTGGTAGAGGCTGCCGAGGCTGACCCCACTGGCCGAGACGACCGCGGTCACGGTGAAACCCTGCTGTCCGGACTCGGCGAACACCCGCAGGGCGGTGGTCAGGAGCAGGTCGACGGTGGCCTCGCCCCGCTGTTGCTTAGGAGACATGGTGCGGTCCCGTCGATGTGCGTCCTGATGCCCGAAATCCGTGCCGGCGAGCCTAGCAATTCCGGTGCACCTGCCGACGGGGCGAACGTCGGGGTCAGGGCTTGGTGGAGCGCTCGTACAGGGCGCGGACGGCGTCGCCGAAGCGGACGCTGTACGAGGTCTCCTCGTCCCCGCCGCCGTCGCGGCCGCCGATCACTCCGATCAGGGTGCTGCGGCCGGTCGTCACCGGGCCGCCGCTGGTGCCGTTGGGTACGTCCGCGCAGTCCAGGCGCACCTGCGTCGGCCCGGCCTGGACGGCGGTGTTCCGGCACTCCAGCGGCTGCTCGGCGTAGTTCGGGTAGCCCATGAGCCGGGCGGGCGCCGGTAGTTCGGTCCCGAAGTCCATGGTCAGGGCCCCCGTGACGTCCTCCAACCGCTGCCCCGGATAGCCGGGCCGGCGCAGTCGGACCAAGGCGACGTCGTGGTCGGGGTCCTGGTCCCGGGTCCAGCGCGGGTCCACGTCGATCCGGGTCGGCACCCAGATGCCGTACGGGGCCACACCGTCCCGGTAGCCGGGCGCGAAGGCGAGGTTGGTGCGGAATCCGCCGCCGTACACGCAGTGCGCGGCGGTGACGATGAGGTCGCCCCGCGGGGAGTGGACCACGACGGCCGAGCAGTGGTGGTCGGGGTCGCCGTCGCCGCCGGGGGAGAAGAGGGCGCCCACGGCGGGTTCGGCCGGGGCGGGGCGGGCCTCCAGGGGATCGGAGGGCTGCCACCCGGCGTACCGCCAGTCCGCCCCGCTGCCGGCGTCGAAGGCCTTGTCGTCGGTCGGCGGCTCCGTGACCTCCCGCACGATCCCGTCCAGCACCGAGGCAGCCGTCTTGTCGGCGCGTTCGGGGTCCTGCTGGTAGACGCCCTGCGCGGCATCGCCGTCCGCGCGGTTCGCGGCGATGCCGCGCAGCTCCCAGGCGACGTAGCCGACGCCCGCGAGGACCACGGTGCACAGGAGGCCGACGACCACGGAACCCCGCGGGGCGGCCCGCCCCCGCTGCCGTTCCCGCTCGTCAACCTTGTCGACCATGTAGTGCTCCCGCCCCAGACGCCTTCAGACTCTTCGTTCGATGGGGGAGCGGCGGCCCGGGTTCCGAAGGGCGGACGTGTCCGTGCTCACAGCCCCCGCCCCCGGTCCCCCCGCCGGCGGCCCCCCTCCGCCCGCGCACGCCGAACTCGACGTTCCATGGCCCTCGTTACCCCCGCCGGGCTATGGTGCCGGGCGGGGGACGACTGCGCGAGGGGGCCGGGCTGCGATGCGTTTTCTCTTTGTCCACGGTACGGGGGTGCGGCGCGAGCGGCACGACAGACTGTTCGCCCAGGTCCGGGAGCGGCTGGCGGCCAGATTCCCCGGAGCGGCCGTCGAATCCTGCTACTGGGGCGACCGGTTCGGCGCGACCCTCGGCGCGGGCGGCGCTTCGGTGCCGGGACTGCGCCCGGGGCCGCAGGGCACGCCCGACCCCGTGGACGCGGAGACCGCCGAGTGGGCGCTGCTGCTCGCCGACCCGCTGTGCGAACTGCGGGTCCTGGCCGAGGCGGGCTGGGCGGCCCCCGGCGACCGGGGTGACGCCGACGACGAGGACGCCGGGTACGGCGACGCCTTCGCGATGCCCGGCGTACGGGCCGCCGGAGCCCGGGTGCTCGCCCTGCTCGAAGGCTTACCGCCCGCACCGCCCCCGACCGGGGACGAGCTCGGCGCCCTGCTGCACGGCACCGGCCTCGCCGCGGGCTTCGCCGCCGCCCTGGACACCGCCGCCGGGTCCGCCGAAGCGGCCCGGGCCGCGGCCCGCGCCGTCGACGAGCCGCAGGCCCGCGAGCTGGCCACCGCCCTCGCCCGGGCCGTGACCGCCGCCGCCCTCGCCACCGCCGCCGCCACCGACGAGGCCGACTGCACCGGCGCCGAACGCGACCGCCTCGTCGAGCTGCTCACCACCCGGCTCGGCGGCGACGGCCGGGTTCCCGGCGCCCGCGTGGCCGCCGTCCTCGGCCGGCTCGCCCTGCGGGTCACCACCCAGCCCCTCCTCGACGCCCGGCGCGGCTCCCTCACCGTCGGCGCCACCCCCGTGCTCGGCGACATCCTGCGCTACCAGTCCCGCGGCCACGAGCTGCGGGACTTCCTGCACGCCCGGATCACCGCCGACCCGGGGCCGACCGTCCTCATCGGCCACAGCCTCGGCGGGATCGCCCTGGTGGACCTCCTCACCCTCGCCGCCGCCCGCGGCGAGGCCGTCCCCGGGGCCGAGCTGCTGGTCACCGTCGGCTCCCAGGCCCCGTTCCTCTACGAACTGGGCGCGCTCACCGCACTCGAACCCGGCGCGAAGCTCCCGTACGGCTTCCCGCGCTGGCTCAACGTCTACGACCGGCACGACGTGCTCTCCTACCTCGCCGCACCCGTCTTCCCCGGTGACGTGCGCGTCAGCGACCACGAGGTCCGCAGCCGCCAGCCGTTCCCGGCCTGCCACAGCGCCTACTGGAAACAGGACTCCCTCTACGAGCGGATCGAACAGGCGGTGAACGAGGCGGAGATCGGGTGACTCCCGCCGACTTCCTGCCCCCGGCCCTCGGACCGCAGCGCACCTTCGCGCTCGTCGCCGGGGTCGAGCGCTACGACATCAGCCACCGCTGGAACCTGCGCGGTCCGGCCCGCGACGCCCTGCGCTTCGCCCGGTGGCTGACCGGCCCGGCCGAGGTGCCGCCCGGCAACGTCCGGCTGCTGCTCTCCCCGCTCGACGAACCGGGCGACCTCGACTGGACGGACTCCCCGGCGATGACCGCCCTGCGCACGGCTCACCGGCCCGCGACCGAGGAGAACGTGAAAGCGGCGCTCCTCGACGAACTCCCGCAGTGCGACGGCGACCTGCTCTGGATCTTCTGGGCCGGACACGGCTACCTCGGGCCGCACCAGGAGCTGATGCTGCCCTGCGCCGACGCCCGCCCCAGCCAGATCAGGCACCTCAACCTCGACTCCGCACTGCGCTGGTGGCGGACCGACCTCGTCAAACAGCGCCGCTTCCCGCTCCAGGCCGCACTCGTGGACTCCTGCCGGGTCGACGCGCCCCGCGACACCCGGTGGAACTTCGGCAACACCGACTACGGGGGCGGGAGTTCGGTACCGGGCCGGCGCCAGTTCCGGCTCTACGCCTCCCGCGAGGGCGAGGTCGCCCAGAACGACCCCGAGCGCGGCGCCGGCCGGTTCACCGAGGCCCTGCTCGGCGAACTGGACGGACGGTCCGTACGGGAGAGCGTCAGCGGGCTGCCCGGCGCCGCCCTCAGCATCCACCGCACCTTCCAGGAACTGCGCGAGCGCGGCGAGGGCTGGCAGCTGCCGCAGTTCATCGTCGATCGGGACTGGGACGCCTGCTCCTTCCTCGACGACGACCTGTCCCGGGCCGCACTGCCCCGGGCCGCCAAGCTCGACCAGGCGGCCTGGGACGGGCTCGGCGAGCTCTTCGAGGGCCGCGAACTGCCGCGCTGCGCCTACGAGGCCTACGCCTGGGCGTTCAAGGCGGCAGGCTGCACCACCCCGGTACGCGGCGGTCTGCCCGGGGACGGCCTGCTGGAGGTGGTCCAGGACCTGGACGAGCGGCAGGGCGGGCGCGGCGGGATGCCGCTGGCGGTGCCCTTCGTACGGTTCCTCGCGGACCGGGCCGCCGCCGCGGGCGACGACCGGTGGGCGGCCCGCCTCGGGGACTGGGTGCGGGCCACCCGCGAGCGCCTCGCCCTGCCGGTGCTGCCCCCGCCGCCACCCCCGGCCCGCAGGACGGTCGTGCACGTCCGGCTGGAGGCACCGCCGGGCGGCGAGCCCGGATTCCTGGCCCGGATGTGGCTGCGGGGCGAACGGGCCCGGCACGTATGGGAGTCGGAGGGAGCCCCGGTCGCACTGGACGAGGTGCGGGAGCAGCTCGTACGGCAACTCGCCCTCATCGGCGGCGCGCCGGAGGCGGCCGGCGAGGGCGACGGAGGGGTCGGGGGCGGGGCCGGGTGGCAGCCGTCCGTCGCCGCGGTGGACCGCATCGAGTTCCACGTGCCGTACGAGCTGCTCGACGCCGACTTCGACCAGTGGCCGGTGCCTCGCGGCCCGGCCGGCCGCCGCCGCGCCCTCGGCCTGCTCCACCAGGTGGTGGTGCGCTGCCCGCAGGAGCGGGCGGACACCCGCGCCGAATGGCACGGCGCCTGGCGCTGGCTGCACGCCCAGGGCGGCCGGCACCCCGACGCCGTACGGGTCGTCGCGGACGAGGAGGTCACCGACGCGCTCGGCATCGAGCTGGCCGCCCAGCCGCCGCCCGCCTGCGTCCTCGCCCACACCACGGCCGCCCCGCACGTCGGACTGCTGGAGGCCGTGCTCGAAGGCGGGCTCCCGGTGGCCGTATGGCGGCGCGGGGGCGGCCTGCCCGCGCCCGCACTCCTCGACCTGCTGGCCCCGGCCGGGCCGGACGGCCGCCCCGACCCCGGCGCACTCGACGTACTGGCCCTGCCCGCACGCGTGCGGGACGTGCGCCGGGCGGCCGCCGGCGCCGCCGGAGGAGCCGCACGCGCCCACCAACCACCCGCAGGGGGAGACCAGTTGGTGCTCCTGTGGGACGATCCCGACGACATGCCGGGCCTCCGGTCCCTGGCCTGACCCCGACCACCGACAGACGGCGGAACCGAAGATGGAGGCAGACGCAGTGGTGAAGGACTGGTGGCTGTACCACGGGACCGGCGAGGGCGCGGACCGGCGTGCCCGCCTGGAGGCCGGATTCCCGCCACCCTGGCGGGACTTCACCGGCGCCCCCGACCCCGGATACGCGCCGCCCGGGTGCGCGGGAGCGGCCTGGGAGCGCACCTGGCGGCGCGGCGAGGGCTACGTGCCCGACGAGCCGGAGAAGGACGTCGTCAACACGGCGCTGCACCTGCGCAGGCCGCTGCTCGTCACCGGGAAACCGGGCGTTGGCAAGTCCACGCTCGCCTACAGCATCGCCTCCGACCTGAACCTGGGGCCCGTACTGCACTGGCCGATCACCAGCCGGACCGTCCTGCGCGACGGGCTGTACCTGTACGACGCCATCGGCCGCCTCCAGGAAGCCGGCCTGGAGCAGCTGCGCACCCCGGGCGCGCAGCCCGCCGCCGTACCCGGGCCCGCGCCGGACACCGCCCCCGCCCCGTCCGCCCCCTCGATCTCCCGCTACCTGCGCCTCGGCCCCCTCGGTACCGCCCTCCTCCCGCAGGACCGCCCGCGCGTGCTGCTCGTCGACGAGATCGACAAGAGCGACATCGACCTCCCCGGCGACCTCCTCACCGTCTTCGAGGACGGCGGCTTCCTGATCCCCGAACTCGCCCGCCTCGCCCAGGAGGACCCCACCGTCGCCATCGGCACCGACGACGACCCCGACGCGGTCGTCCGGATCAGCCAGGGCCGCGTCCAGTGCCGCTACTTCCCCGTCGTCGTCCTCACCAGCAACGGCGAACGCGACTTCCCGCCCGCCTTCCTACGCCGCTGCGTCCGCCTCCACCTGGAGCCGCCCGGACCGGACAAGCTCGCCCGCATCGTGCGCCGCCGGCTCGGCGTCGACATCGAATCCGGCGAGGAGTACCAGGACCTCGTCCGGGCCTTCCTCGACCGCGGCGAGGACGGCGACCTGGCCACCGACCAGCTCCTCAACGCCATCCAGCTCCGACTCGCCGGCGCCTGGTCCGCGCCCGCGGACCGCGAACGCTTCCTCGCCACCGTCATGCAGCACCTCACCGGGCCCACGGCGTGATCGAGGAGCTGCTCGCGGCCCTCGCCGACGGCGCCGACGGCAACGTCCCGAACACCGGCATCGGGGCGGAGGAGATCGCCGACATCCTGTGGCTGGCGGCCCGGGTCGACGCGGGCCGCGAGGCCCGCCCGCCCGCAGCCCCCGGCGCCGACCCGCCGGGCGAGCCGCCGCCCCCGCCCGGCACCCCGTCGCCCGAGCCCGGCGCGCCGCCCCCGCCCGGCACCTCCGCCGGTGGCGACCCGGCCGTCCAGCTCTTCCCGGCCGCCCGGCGCGACCCCACCGGGAAACCGGACGACGGCGGCGCCCGGCGCCGCGGCTCACCCCTGCGGCTGCCGCGGGCCGCCTCCCTCGACGACCCGCTCGCCCTGATGCGCTCCCTCCGGCCCGTCGGGAGGCGCTCCATCGGCGGCCCCGGGGAGGAACTGGACGAGCAGCTCACCGTGGAACGCAGCATCGAGCGGATGGTGACGACCCCGGTCCTGCGCCCCGCCGAGAGCCGCTGGCTGGACCTGGCCCTGGTCATCGACACCCACCGCTCCATGCTGCTCTGGGCGGACCACGTGGACGAGCTCCGCCGCGTCCTGACCCGCAGCGGCGTCTTCCGCGACGTGCGCACCTGGCAGCTGACCGGCACCGGCTCCGGCGGCACCCCGATGGTCACCCGCGGCCACGGCGGCCCGCCCCGCAACCCCCTGGAACTGGCCGATCCGGCGGGCCGCCGGCTGATCCTCGTCCTCTCCGACACCGTGGCGGGCGGCTGGCGCGAGGCCCCGGTGCAGGGCGTGCTCCGGCACTGGTGCGCGCACAACGCCGTCGCCGTACTCAACGTCCTGCCCGAACGGCTCTGGACGCGCGGCGCCGTCCGCCCCGTCCCCTTCGCCGTCCGCGCCGACCGGCCGGCCGCCGCCACCCGCTCCTGGCAGCGGATCCCGGCCGCCCGCCGCGCCCGCGCGAGGCGCCTCCGCACCGCGGTCCCGGCCGTCGTCCCCGTGGTCGGTGTCGCCTCCGGCAGCCTGGCCCGGCTGGTGCGGGTGGTCTCCGGGGACGGCCGGTGGCGGCGCCTCGCCTGCCTGCGCCTGGACCCGGAACCCGCCGCCGCGGGCGCCCCGGACGATCCCGCTCCCGGCGGCGGCCGCAGCGCCCTGGAGGTGGTGGAGGACTTCCGGGCGAGCGCCTCGCCGACGGCCCAGCAGCTCGCCGCCCACCTGGCCGCCGTACCGCTCACCCTGCCGGTGATGACCCTGGTCCGGCGCTCCCTGCTGCGCGACTCGGAGCACGGCCACCTCGCCGAGGTCGCCCTCGGCGGGCTCTTCGAAACCTGGGAGGACGGACAGGACCCCGCAGAGGTGGAGTTCGAGTTCCTACCCGGCGTACGGGAGGTGCTGCTCGGCTCGCAGCTGCGCGGGGACGTGGCCGCCGTACGGGAGCTGGTCCGGCGCCGCGTGTGGGAGTTCGTGTCCCGCAACCGGCGCACCGGCCCGGACTTCTCCGCGACCCGCGTCACCACGGGCCGGGAGGGCGTGCGCCGGGTGGCCGAAGGGGCCCTGCCGTTCGCGGCGCGGCCACCGCGGGAGCCGGGCCTGGCCGACCGGGTCGTACGGGTCCGCCACGACGGGATGCCCGAGCCGCAGGAGGTCGGCACCCTGCTGACCCCGCGCCTCGTCCTCACGGTCGGGGACGCGGTGCCCCCCGCCGGCTCGGTGGCCTGGGTGCGGCCCGGCGACCGGGAGGTCCCCTGCCGGGCGGTGTGGTGGGACGACGCGGCGCCCCGGATGCTGCTGCTCCAGGCGGACGAGGACCTGATGGATCCGGCGGCCGGCGCGGAGCCGCTGCCCTGGCTGCCCGTGGACCACCAGCTGGCCCAGGTCCGCGTCGACGGCCGCACGGACCAGGGGGACCCGGTCTCCCTGACGGGCGAGGTGCTGCCGCACGGCGGTGACCTCAACGGCGAAGTCGTCCGGCTGTCCGCGGAGCCGGAGGGCTGGACGCACTACCGCGGCGGCCCCGTCTCCCGGGGCGGCGCGCTGGTCGGCGTCGTCCACACGGTCTCGCCCAACCGCCTGGTGTTCCTGCTGACCGACGCCCTGATGGAACAGAGCGGCTTCCGGGCGGCGCTGGAGGGTTCCGTACGGGCGCAGGACACGGAGACCGCGGTGTGCCTGGCGGTGCTGCCGGGCGCCGACGGCGTGGTCCCGATCGGGAGTTCGGCGACGGCGGAGACGCACGCGATGCTGGCCGAGCTCATGGCGGACACGGGCGTCACCGGGCGGCTGACCGGCGGTGAAGGGGACGCTCCGCTGCTCGTCACCTTCGCCGCGCCGGGCGCCCACGCCAAGGCGGGCCAGCTCCTGCTCGAACTGCCCGGAGCCATGACCCGGTACGGATTCCGGCGCATGGACGGGATGCACCCCCCGCTCGGCGTGGCCGTGGGAGGGGACGCGGACGAGAGCGCCCGACTGGTGCGGCACCCCGCGATCGCGGACCGGCTGGGACGGACGGTGCGCCCGGGGGCGCTCGTCCTCGCCGTCTCCCACCGCCTGTACGAGGAACTCGGTGACGTGCTCGGCTCGCCGGCCCGGATCGCGCTGCACCGGGTGGGCGGCGCCGACGAGGGCTGGGTGTGTTCCGACGACCACGCGCCCGCCGGTGTGCTCGGGCAGGTACTGACGGAGGCGGACGGGCTCCTGGACGAGGGCATCGGCTGGCCGACCTGCGGACTTAAGGCCCCACCGGTCGACCCGCGGGCCTGCATCGGCATCCGGCTGCCGGGCTACGAGCGGTGCCTGGCCCACCTGGAGATCGAGGACCAGGAGACCTACTTCGGGACGCTGTCCCCGGGGGCGCCGGTGGACCTCCGGGGCACCACCTTCGACCACGGCCTGCTGCCGCGCCTCCTCATGGCGCTGCAGCCGGGCGTTCCGGGGCCCGTCGCACTGGGGCCGGCGGACTTCGACCGGGCACGCTTCGTGGACGGCTGGAACCGGTCGGACATCGAGTTCTCGGACCGCGCGTCCTTCGTCCGGGCCTCCTTCGAGGGCCGGGCCGGTTTCGCCGGAGTCGCCTTCGCCGGCCCGGTCTCCCTCGACGGCGCGGTCTTCGAGCGCGTCGGTGACTTCGACCGGTGCCGCTTCCACCGAACGGCCACGTTCCGCCGGGCGCTCTTCCACGCTTCGGCGGGGTTCAAGAACGCGGCGTTCCTCGGTGACGTCTCCTTCGCCCGGGCCGTGCTGGCGGCGTCCGCGGACCTGAACGGGGTCCAGGTGGCCGGGACCGCGGACTTCTCCCGCACGTTCTTCGGCGGTCTGGCCATGCTGAACGAGGCGGGCTTCGCCGGGGCCGTCTCCTTCGCGTCCGCGGAGTGGGAGGGCGGGTTGCTGTCCAACAGGGCGGTCTTCGAAGCGCCGGTGGACTTCGTGCGGGCGAGCTTCCGGGGCCGGGTCCGCTTCGACGGCGTGCTCTTCGAGGCGGACTCGCTCGTCGGCCAGTTCCCCTTCGTGGTGCCGCCGGACGGCTGGACCTCGGTCCGGCGCTCGGACGGCACGTGGGACGTCCGGCTGCTCGAAGCCGAGGCGTAGCCGGTGATGCGGTCGCCGGGCCCTCAGGGCCCGGTGTGCGAGGCCTCCAGCTGCCGTTTCGGCCGGTCGGCCGCCACCGGCAGGCTGGCCTCGATCTCGTCCAGGGCCCGGCGGGCGGTGGCGATCCGCGCCCGGACGTCGGGATCCGTGCCCGGCGCCGGAGCGCGGTTCTCCTCGTCCTCCATCTCGCGCGCCTCGTCGAGGGAGTTGAGGACGACTCCGATGAGCACGTTCACCAGGACGAAGGAGGCCAGCAGCGCGTAGGAGGCGTAGTAGATGATGCTCAGCCGGGAGATCTGCAGTCCCGCCCGGACGGCGTCCGTCAGGCCGTCGAGCGTGGTCAGGAGGAAGAGCGTGAGCATCGCGCGGCCCACCGAGCCGTAGTGCCCGGGGTCCGACTGCGCGAAGCACACCCAGCCGACCATGGCGTAGACGTACAGGACGAGCGCGCCGACGAACAGGAAGCTGGCGGTGCCCGGCAGGCTGCGGCCGACGGCGATCAGCAGGATGCGCAGGTGGGGTAGGAAGCGGGCGGTGCGCAGGACCCGGGCCAGGCGCAGCAGCCGCAGCAGGGTGGTGTTCTCCCGGACGAGCGGGACGAAGGCGGAGGCCACGACCGCGAGGTCGAAGAGGTTCCACGGGTCACGGAAGAATGCTTTCGGCCGGTCGGCGCAGGCGCCCACGCGCAGCAGCATTTCCAGGGTGAACAGGGCCAGGCAGCAGTTCTCCGCTCCCTGGAGCACGAGCCGGTACTCCGCGGCGAGCCCGCTGTACGTCTCCACCCCCATCAGGGCGGCGTTGAAGAGGATCGCGCAGAAGACGACCACCCCGAAGGCGGGGGCCTCCGTGGCCACCCGGCACTGGGCTGCCAACTTCATCCGGCCGCGTCCGGCCGGCCTCGGGTCTGTCATCGTGCTCCTCGTCCTCTCGTCTGCGCCGCGGGCGAAACGGCGGGCCACCCCTCTAACGCCGCAAGCCCGATCGGGTTTCACCTCCTTACGCCCTCCGATGCGCCCGGGCGTGAGCGGGAGCACGGTTCCGCTCCCGTGCGCCGCCTTTCACCCCTCGTCCCGGGCCGGGGTCAAGTGCGTTGCGTGAACAGTCGGTTGATCTGCGGGTGGGGCGACCCGTCGGCGCATATGCTCGCCTCGTACACCCGCACTGCGTACGTCCGTACACCGTGCATTCGTGCTTCCGCATGCCTCGCAGCCGTAAGGGGACCGCGCCGTGAGTGTCCGTATCCAACCCTCCTCCCAGGTCGACGAGAGCGCCGAGCTCGGTGAGGGGACCACGATCTGGGATCTGGCGCAGATCCGCGAGGAGGCCCGGCTCGGGCGCGGGTGCATCGTGGGGCGCGGGGCGTACGTAGGACCCGGCGTACGGATCGGCGACCACGTGAAGCTGCAGAACTACGCACTCGTCTACGAGCCCGCGGTCCTCGGCGACGGGGTCTTCATCGGCCCCGCGGCGGTGCTCACCAACGACTTCTACCCGCGCGCGGTCGACCCCGAGGGCCGGATCAAGCGGGACGGCGACTGGGAGGCCGCCGGGGTCGTGGTCGCCGAGGGGGCCTCGCTCGGGGCCCGCTCGGTGTGCGTGGCCGGGGTGCGCGTCGGGCGCTGGGCGCTCGTCGCGGCCGGCGCCGTCGTGTCCAAGGACGTACCGGACTTCGCGCTCGTCGCGGGCGTACCGGCCCGCCGGATCGGCTGGGTGGGCCGGGCCGGGGTCCGCCTGGTGGAGCGGGAGGGGGAGCCGGGCACCTGGGAGTGTCCTCGCACCGGAGCGCTGCACGAAGAGAAGGACGGCTCGCTCATCGAGCGAACCTGACGGAATGTCGGCAATTTAGGGCACCGGCATTTCCTCAAAACCACAATCAATGAACATCCGTGGGCATAACGTGTCCCTGCACACGGGATCTGAGCAGGCAACAGGCCATGTTCAGTGGGGGGTTGTGTACGACGAGGGCACCGGGGCAGTGCCATGCCGGCGCGGGCACACCTGCGCCTGCTGACACTGCCGATCACGCGTGTCCCGGTCCGAGGCATCGCTGGGGGGATCCAGACGCGGCCTCCGGACGGTTCGTGCCGTCGGCGTGACATCGCCGCGGGCGCGGACGCCGTCATGCGCAGTTCCCCTCCACGGAGTGACGACCGCCAGGTCCGTCCGAGGAGAACGAACAGAGGGGGTAGGTGTGTTGGAGCCGTACAGCTCGGACATACGGGGTGCGGGGAGCACCAGGGGAATCGGGGTGGGGACCCGATGAACACCACACGATTAGGAGCACTGGCCGACGAGGATCCGTCGCTGCACGCCCTCGCCGAGCGGCTGCTCGCGCTGGCCGAGGCGGGGCTCCCGGCGATGTACCTGCCGGACGCCGAGACCTTCGTCTTCACCCGGGCGGGGGTCATCTCGCCCGAGGGGACTCCCGTCCTCGAGCAGCGGGGAACGAGCACCCGGTACGCGGCGATCACCGCGCTGGGAGCCCGCTTCCTGCCCGAGGACCGGCAGCGCCCGCTCTTCGGCGGGAGCACCGCCGAGGAGTTCACGGGCGTGCTCGTGGAGCGGCTCCCCGGGGTGACCAACCTCGGCGACGCGGCGCTCATCGCCTGGGCCGCCGCGGAGACCGGCCATCCCAAACTGGCCGACGCCCTCGACCGGGTGGCCGCGCTGGACGTCCCCGGGCGGCCGCAGTACACGGTCGAGGCGGCCTGGGTGCTCTCCGCACTCGCGGCCGCGCGCGCCGTGGTGGACGTGGAGGAGCGCCTCGCGGCGGCCCGCGTACGGCTGCTGGCGGCCAGGGTCGGCGACAGCCCGCTCTTCCCGCACGCCACCGAGCCCGGGCTGGTCCCCGGCTACCGGTCCCACGTGGCCTGTTTCGCCGACCAGACCTATCCGCTGCAGGCGCTCGCCCGGCTGCACGCGAGCGGCGACGACCCGCAGGCCCTCGCGGCCGCCGACGCCTGCGCCGCCCGCATCTGCGAACTGCAGGGCGACGGCGGACAGTGGTGGTGGCACTACGACGCCCGCGAGGGCGGCCTGGTGGAGGGGTACCCGGTCTACAGCGTGCACCAGCACGCCATGGCCCCGACCGCACTGTTCGACCTGGCCGAGGCGGGCGGTACGGACTTCGGCGGCGCGATCCGCCGCGGGCTGCGCTGGATGACCGACGTGCCCGAACTCGCGGATCCCCACGGGAGCCCGCGGGAGTCGATGATCCGCGAGGACTTCGGCGTCACCTGGCGCAAGGTCTACCGAGGCGACCCGAAGAAGGCCGTCCGGGCCGCCCGCGGGCTCACCACCAAGGTGGCGCCGCAGGCACGGCTCGCCCCGCTCGACCGGATCTTCCGCCCCGGCGCGTTGGACCGCGAGTGCCGCCCGTACGAGTTCGGCTGGATGCTCTTCGCCTGGCTCGGAGGGCCCCAGAGATGACACGACGACAGTCCCTCTTCGGGGTCCCGCTCGACCCGCTGACCATGGACGAAACCGTGCAGCGCTGCCTGGACGCGGTGCGGCGCGGAGAACAGATCGAGATCGGCATGGTCAACGCGGCCAAGCTGGTCAACATGCGGCGCGACCCCCTCCTCGCCGAGGCGGTCGCCGGCTGCGACCTGGTCCTGGCCGACGGCCAGGCGGTGGTCTGGGCCGGCCGGGTGCTGGGCGTCCGGCTGCCCGAACGGGTGGCGGGAATCGACCTGTTCATGCGGTTGCTGGCCGCCGCCGAAGTGGCGGACATCCCCGTCTACCTGCTCGGGGCCCAGGAGGACGTGCTGGAGATGATGCTCGGGCAGATCTCCGAGCGCTTCCCGAAGCTGCGGGTGGCCGGCAGCCGCAACGGCTACTTCGGCGACGGCGACCAGGAGGCGATCGCCGACGCCATCGCCGACAGTCAGGCGCGGCTGCTGTTCCTCGGCATGACCTCGCCCAAGAAGGAGATCTTCACCGCCGGCTACGGCAAGCGCACGGGCGCGCACGTCGTCCACGGCGTCGGCGGCTCCTTCGACATCCTCGCCGGCATCACCAAGCGGGCCCCGCTGGTCTGGCAGCGGATGGGACTCGAATGGTTCTACCGCACCCTCCAGGAACCGCGCCGTCTGGGCAAGCGCTACCTCACCACCAATGCGGCCTTCCTCCTCATGACGGTGCGGGAACTCATCCACCGCACACCGTCTGCCGGTTCCGCTTCCGCTTCCGCGAACAGGAGTTACTGATGCGCGTCGTCGTCGTGGGACAGGGATACGTCGGACTGCCCCTGGCCATCCGGGCCGCCGAGGTCGGACACCAGGTGATCGGGTACGACGTGGACACCCGGCGGGTCAAGAGCCTCGCCGCCGGTGAGTCGTACGTGGAGGACGTCTCCTCCGAACGGCTGGCCCGCGCGCTGGCCCGCGGCACCTACCGCCCCAGCGAACTGGCCCGGGACTGCGGCGGCTTCGACGTCGCCGTCGTCACGGTCCCGACTCCCTTACAGGACGGAGCCCCGGACCTGCGCTACATCGAGGAGTCGGCGCACACCCTGGCCCGCTTCCTGCGCCCGGGTGCCACCGTCATCCTGGAGTCCACCACCTACCCGGGCACCACCGAGGAACTGTTCGCGCCCATCCTGGAGGACGGCTCCGGGCTCGCCGCGGGCGCCGACTTCCACCTGGGCTACAGCCCCGAGCGCATCGACCCCGGCAACACCGTCTGGGGCTTCCAGCAGACCCCCAAGGTGGTCTCCGGCGTCGACGCCCGCTCGCTGAAGGCCGTCGAGGCCTTCTACGGGGACCTCGTCGACACCACCGTGCCGGTGCGTTCCCCCAAGGAGGCCGAGCTGGCCAAACTGCTGGAGAACACCTTCCGGCACGTGAACATCGCCCTCGTCAACGAGATCGCGATGTTCGCCCGCCACCTGGACATCGACGTCTGGCAGGCCATCGAGGCGGCGTCCAGCAAGCCCTTCGGCTTCATGAAGTTCACCCCCGGCCCGGGCGTCGGCGGACACTGCCTGCCGATCGACCCCTCGTACCTCAACTGGCGGGTGCAGCGCGAGCTCGGCCAGAACTTCCGCTTCGTCGAACTCGCCAACGACATCAACAACCACATGCCCGAGTACGTGACGCGCCGCGTGATCGACGCGCTCAACGCCAAGCGCCGCTCGGTCAACGGCTCCAAGGTCCTGTTGCTGGGCCTCGCCTACAAGAAGAACACCGGCGACGCCCGGGAGTCGCCCGCCGTCCGCATCGCGAAGCTGCTCCTCGACATGGGAGCCAAGGTCCGCGCGGCCGACCCCCACGTGGTGGAGAGCATCAAGGTCGACGCCCGCCTCGTGCGGGTCGAGCCGACCCGCAAGGAGCTGGCGGCAGCCGACGTGGTGGTCCTGCTCACCGACCACGACTCCTTCGACTACCAGATGGTCACCGAGCACGCCTCCTTCGTCCTCGACTGCCGTAACCGGGTCTCCGGACCCACCGTGGAGGTGCTCTGACCCCGTGACCAGGATCGTCTGCGTGGCCGGGGCCCGGCCCAACTACATGAAGATCAAACCGGTGATGGACGCACTGGAGCGCCGCGGCGCCGAGGTGATCCTCGTCCACACCGGACAGCACTACGACGAGTCGATGAACGACGTGTTCTTCCGCGACCTCGGCATCCGCCCGCCCGACCGCTACCTGGGGGCCGGATCCGGCAGCCACGCCGAGCAGACCGGGCGGGTGATGGCCGCCTTCGAGCCGCTGATCGACGAACTCGCCCCGGACGCCGTCGTGGTGGTCGGGGACATCAACTCCACCCTCGCCTGCGCCCTCGTCACCGCGAAGGCCGGCCCCCTGCTGGCCCACGTGGAGGCCGGGCTGCGCAGCCGTGACTGGAGCATGCCCGAGGAGGTCAACCGGGTCGCCACCGACCGGCTCAGCGACTACCTGCTGGCGCCCTCGCCCGACGCCGCCGTGAACCTGCGGGCGGAGGGCTACCGGGAGGACCAGATCCACGTCGTCGGCAACGTCATGATCGACACCCTCCTCGCCAACCTGGACCGGGCCCGCCAGTCGGACGTCCTGGACCGGTACGGGCTCACCCGCGGCGGCTACGGCCTGGTCACCCTGCACCGGCCGGCCAACGTGGACGACCCCGGGGCGCTGCGCGGCCTGCTGAAGGCCCTGGGCGAGATCGCCGACCGCTGTCCACTGCTGCTGCCCGTGCACCCGCGGGCCGCCGAGCGGCTGGCCGAACTGGGCGTGCCCGGCGGGATCCGGCTGGTCCCGGCCGCCGGATACCTCGACTTCATCGCCCTACAGGACTCCGCCCGCGTGGTGCTCACCGACTCCGGGGGCATCCAGGAGGAGACCACCGCCCTGGGGGTGCCCTGCGTGACCCTGCGGGAGAACACCGAGCGCCCCATCACCGTCGAGGAGGGCACGAACGTGCTGGCGGGCACGGACCCGGAGCGCATCACGGCCACCGTCCACCAGGTCCTCGACGATCCGCCCGCGGCGCGCTGTCCCGAACTCTGGGACGGCCGGGCGAGCGAGCGCATCGCCGCGGTCCTGCTCGACGGACCGCCCGCGCACACCCGGCCGCGCCCCACCGACCTCGTGTCGGGCGGGGCGGTCACCGATCCGCAGCACGTGCTGTAAACGCAATTCGAAGGGGAAGACCATGGATCTCGCGGAGATCTGGCGGGTCATGCGCAGACGCTGGTACGTGCTGCTGCCCGGACTGCTGATCACGGCGGCGCTCACCGCCGCCGTGTACCTGCTGGTCCCGGTGGAGTACCGGTCGCAGAGCACGGTGACCCTGCTGAACTCGAAGAAGGCCACGGTGGCCTTCGACGGCAACCCCTTCCTGAGCACCCAGGCCTCGCTCACCGGCATGGCCGACGGCCTGGCCCGCAACCTCAACTCCGACGACGCCAAGGCCGACCTCAAGTCCCTCGGCGTCACCGGAGTGCACGAGGCGAAGATCGCCGACAACGCGCTCGGCCCCTACATGTGGCTGAGCGTCGTCGGGACCGACCGGGCCGCCGTGCTGAAGTCGGACGAGATCCTCACCAAGTACGCGGAGAAGCGGCTGCTGGAGTTCCAGACCCAGCAGTCGGTGACCCCCGACGCCATGATCCGGATGGCCACGATCGTGCCTCCCCAGAAGCCGGAGGCACAGACCAAGGCCAGGCTCCAGTTCCTGATCATGGCCGGCGCGCTGGGCTTCGTACTCAGCCTGGTGGCCACCTTCTTCGTGGAGGCCCGGGGGCGCCGGGGGGCATCGCCCGGCAAGCACCGGCCCGCCCCCGGCGAAGGCGGCGACAGCGGTGAGGGAGCCTCCGCCGACGCAGGTGACCCGACGGCCACCTTGAACATGACCGTCGCCCACCCGGCCGGCTCCACCGCCGCCGGCTCCCGTACGGCCGGCTCGCCGTGACCGGCCCCGCGGCGGACACCGAGAGCACCACCCCGACGGCGGCGGCGCCCTCGCTGGGGCGCAAGGTCGGCTCCGCCGCCAAGTGGAGCCTGATCAACACCGTGGTCATGCGCCTCGGCAACTTCGCCACCGGCATCGTCCTGGCCCGCTTCTTCCTCGGACCCGAGGCCTGGGGCGTGTACGGGATCGCCCAGACGGTCCTGCTGGTCCTCCTCTCCGCCAACGAACTCGGCGTCTCGCTGGCGATCGTGCGCTGGGAGGGCGACCCCCGCCGCTTCGCCCCGACCGTCCTCACCCTCAGCGCCGCCTCCAGCTGCCTGCTGTACGCCGTACTGTTCGCGGTCGCCCCCGCGGTGGCCGGGGTGCTCGGCTCGCCCGAAGCCTCCGGCGTCCTGCGGGTGATGTGCCTGTGCGTGGTCCTCGACGGACTCTCCCAGGTCCCCGCCGGCTTCCTCACCCGGGAGTTCGCGCAAGGTCGACGGATGGCCGTCGACGGGCTCAACTTCGTCCTCAGCACCGCGGTGACCCTGCTGCTCGCGGTCGACGGCTGGGGCGCCATGAGCTTCGCCTGGGGATCCGTGGTGGGCAACGTGGCCGCGCTGATCGGCTGCTGCCTCGCCGCGCCCGGCACCCTGAAGTTCGGCTGGGACCGGGAACAGGCCCGGGCCCTGCTGAAGTTCGGGCTGCCGCTCGCCGGGGCCAGCATGCTCGCCCTCGGCGTGGTCAACGTGGACACCATGGTGGTGGGCTCGGCCCTGGACCCCCTCGCCCTGGGCTTCTACGTGCTCGCCTTCAACATCTCCGGCTGGCCCGTGCGCATCATCTCCGAAGCGGCCCGCCGCGTCTCCTTCGCGGGCTTCTCCCGGCTGGCCGACTCGCCGCAGGCGCTGGCCGCCGGATTCGCCCGCGCCCTCGGCATCGTCATGGCCGGCACCGTCCCGATCTGCGTCCTGCTCGCCGCGCTCGCCGCCCCCGTCGTGGAGCTCATTTACGGTGAACGCTGGCTGCCGGCCGCCCGGGCCCTGCCCTGGCTGATGGCGCTCGGCCTGGTCCGCATCGGCTGCGAACTCGCCTACGACTGCCTGGTGGCCATCGGCCGGCGCCGCTCGCTCATCGGCGTCCAGGCACTCTGGCTGGTCATCCTGATCCCGGCCCTCGTGATCGGCGCCCGCACCGGCGGGATCGTCGGAGTGGCCCAGGGCCACGTCCTGGTCGCCGGGGCCGTCGTGGTCCCGGTCTTCCTCCTCGCCCTGCACCGCGGGGGCATCCGCGTGGGCACCGTCGCCCGGGCCTGCGCCTGGCCGCTGCTCGGCGGCGCGGCGATGGCCGCCGTACTCCTCTTCCTGGAGCGGTACCTGGGCCAGGGCGTGCTCGCGCTCCTGGCGACCGGAGCCGCCGGCACCCTGTGCTACGTCCTGTGCGTCCTGCCCGGCCGCGCATTACTCAAAGGGTAGACAGCTGTGACACAGCACCGAAGGCGCCTGACGGCGTGGCTGCTCGCCGCAGTGGTCCTCGCCGTCGTCCTCACCCTCTACAAGGCCGACAGCACCGCGGTGACCGAGCACGCGGCGGCGCCCGGCGCCACCGCGAGCGCCCCGCCCCCCGCCACGGACCCGCCCCCGTCCTCCGCCCCGCCGCCCACCTCTTCCGCCCCGCCCTCCCCGACCGCCTCGTCGGCGGCGAGCGAACCGTCGCCCACCGCCCCCACCCCCGCCTGCACCTCGCCCGGCACCTGCGGATTCCCCGATGAGCGCAGCACCGGTCCGCGGATCGAGCTGGAGCGGCACGACACCGGGAACATGTCCGTCAAGGAGAACGGCACGGTCATCAAGGGCTGGGACATCCGCGGCTCCCTCGACATCTACGCCAACGACGTCACCGTCATCGACAGCAAGATCACCTCGACCAACTGGTGGGGGATCAACCTGCGACCCGGCTACAGCGGACTGAAGGTCCTGCACACCACGATCACCGCCGTGCCCGGCAAGGGCCCCGACAACGGGGGCGTCAACTACGCGGTCTCCAACATGGGCGGCAGCTCGATCGAGGTCGGCTGGTGCGACATCTCGGTGTTCGGCAACGCCCTGTCCATGGGCCAGGGCGACCTGCACGACAACTACGTCCACGACATCGTCGCCTTCCGCAACCAGGGCGGCGAATGGCAGCACACCGACGCCGTCATCAGCGGCGGCGGCAACAAGGGCCGGCTGACCATCCGCCGCAACACCCTGCTCAACCCCACCGCGGTGGACCGGGGCGCCACCGCGGCCGTGGGCCTGTTCGCCGACACCGGAGTGGTCTCCTCCGTCGTCGTCGACGGCAACTGGCTGGCCGGGGGAGCGTACGCCCTCTACGGCGGCGGCCCGGGCGCCACCGGCATCCAGGTCACGAACAACGTCTTCTCCACCCAGTACCACCCGGCCGCCGGGGCCTACGGCGCCGCCACCGCCTGGAACGCGGGCGGCGCGGGCAACGTGTGGAAGGGCAACCGCATGTCCGACGGCAGGCCCGTCGAACCCCCACCCGCCTCCTGACCACCGAAAGGACCGACAGGCCATGATGCGCCGGATCGCGCGCGCCCCCTGGGAACTGCTCAAACGGACCTTCGGCTGGCTGGTGCTCTTCGAAGCCAGGAACAAGGTCCTACTGGCCCCCTCCGCCCTGCGGCTGCGCCGTTTCGAGGACGCCGAGACCCGCCGCCTGGCCGCCGACCTGGGCGAGCCCCCGGCCGCCCTCGTCGCCACCGTCATCCCCACCCACCGGCGCCCCGAGGCACTGCGCGCGGCGGTCCGCTCCGCGCTCGGCCAGACGGTCACCGACCAGGTGGTCATCGTCGTCGACGACGGCGCCGGCCTGCCCGAACTGCCCGCCGACCCGAGGCTGTTCGCGGTCTCCCTGGCCCGCAACACGGCGACCGCCGGAGTCGTGCGCAATGTGGGGATCCGGCTGACCGAGTCGCGCTACGTGGCCTTCCTCGACGACGACAACCTCTGGGAGCCCGACCACCTGGAGCAGGCCCTGGCCACGCTGGAGGCACCCGACGGGCCGGACGCCGTCTACACCGCACTGCGCAGGGTGCTGCCCGACGGCACCGACCGGGACGTCCTCTCGGTGCCCTTCGACCGCCGCCGCGCCGCCCACGAGGCCTTCCTGGACACCAACGCCTTCGTGGCGCGGCGCACCCGGTCCCTGCACTTCAGCCGGTTGCGCCGCACCCCGGAGGTGCTGCCCCGCGAGGACTGGGAGCTGATCCGCCGCTACGCCCGCCGCCACGAGGTGCGCCACCTGCCCCGGGCGACGGTCCGCTACCTGGTCAACCCGGACAGCTTCTGGACCAGTTGGGACGGAGCGGCCCCGGCCCCCTAGCCGGCCGGCTCCTCGTACGTGATGCCGTGCCGATGGGCGATCCGGTTCAGCCGCGCCGGATCCAGCCGGCCGTCGACCGTGAGCCGCGGCCCAGCTTCGATCATGTCCTCGACGAAGCACTCCCAGCCGCCCGGCGAGGAGATCTGCAGCACCCGCGGCGGCCTGCCCGGCCCGGGGCGCAGCGCGTGCGGCACACCGCGGGGGAGCAGGACGAACTGTCCGGCGGTCAAGGTGTGGGAGCGGCCCCCGGTGTCGACGAGGAGCTCGCCTTCGAGCACGTACACGCTCTCGTCCGCCACGTGGTGGGTGTGGGGCGGGATCTCCCGCGCCAGCACCACCTCGAGCAGGGAGAAGCGTCCTTCGGTGTCCCCCGTGGCCGCCTTCACCGAGAAGGCGGGCGGGAGCGGGATCCGGCCCGGACGGGCCTCTCCCGCATCGAGGAGGACGAAGCGTTCGTGGGACACGGGTGTGTTCCTTTCCTGGAAGGGTGGGGGACGACGGCGGGCGCGCCGGCCCGGGGTCAGCGGGCCTGCCGCCGTCCGCGGCGCCAGACGTCGACGACCGCACCGAGGGCCGAGACCTCCTCGGTCGGGTCTCCCTCCACGAGCAGCAGGTCCGCGCGCAGGCCCGGGGCGATCCGGCCCCGGTCGGACAGGCCGGAGTACCGGGCCGGCAGGGCGGTCGCCGCGGTCAGTGCCTCCTGCGGTCGCAGGCCGCCGTCCCGCGTGAGCAGTTCCAGTTCACGGTGGAGTCCCGCGCCGTGGGCGGGCGCGAAGGGGGTGGCGTCGGTGCCGGCGAGGAGTGGGACGCCGGCCTCGCGCAGCGCGCGGAGCGCGCCGACGGCGGCCGGGTACCGGCCGGGGGGCACGCAGGCCGGCGCGCCGGAGCCCTGGGTGTCGACCGCCTCGAAGTAGGCGAGCGTGGACACGACGAACACGCCCTGGTCACGGACGCGCCGGGCGAGGCGTCCGGAAGCCGGGTCCTGCGGGGCGAGGTCCGCCCACACATGGGCGAGCCCGTCCACCCCCGCGTCGAGCGCGGTGACCACGTCGGCGGCGGTGACCGCGTGCGCGACGACCGGGAGCCCGGCCGCGTGGGCGGCCGCGGTCAGGGCTGCCGCGACCGCCGGGGACATGACGGGGAGGTCGGTGCCGTGCATCGTCCCGTCGTCGATGACGAGCTTGAGGAAGTCGCTGCCCTCGGCGAGCCGCGCCTCCACGAAGTCCGCGGCCCGCTCCGGATCGGTCACGAAGTCGATCTCCGTCACCTCCGCCGGGTCGAGCAGCGTGCCGGTCAGCGCGGCGATCAGCTGGGTCGGGTGTCCGCCGGGTGCGGTCGCCAGCAGGCCGGCGCTGCGCAGATCGGCCACGTCGTCGCGCTCGGCGGCGAGTTGCCGGTGCCGGGCGAGCGGGCGCGGCAGGCAGAACATGTCGAGCTCGGTCGTGACCCCGTGGCGCAGGGCCTCGGCGAGACTGCCGTCGAAGACGTGGGTGTGCGCGTCGATCAGCCCCGGCAGCAAGGTCCGGCCGCGGCCGTCGACCTCGACGTCGGCGACCCCGGCCGCCCCGGGGGTGCAGACCGCCACGATCAGGTCGTCCTCCAGGACCACGTCCTGGACACCGGCACCGCGCTCGCCGTCGAAGACGCGGACGCCGTGGATCCGTGTACGCATGAAAGGTCCTCCTCCTGCGAGCCGGGGAGGCCCTTCCTCCCCGGACTCCACCACAGAGGGCGAACCCGGCTCCGGCTGTGACACCGCAGCAGGACGTCGTGACGCGGCTCACACCCGGGCCGCCCCGTGTCACACTTCCGGCCCGGCGGACCTCTTCGGTCACGGCAGACAAGGAGGACGCATGACCGCCACGCCACCGCCCCACCCGACCGACTCCGTCACCGACCGCTTCCTCGGCCACCGCGAACTGCTCTTCTCGGTGGTCTACAACATGCTGGGCAGCGTCACCGACACCGAGGACGCGCTCCAGGACGTGTGGCTGGCCTGGTCCGCCCGGCACCGCAGGCCGGGCGCGGAGCCCGTCGAGAACGCCCGCGCGTACCTCGTACGGATCGCGGTGAACCAGGCGCTCGCCCGGCGGGCCGAGATGAGCCGCCGCCAGGAGGCCTACGTGGGCACGTGGCTGCCCGAGCCGTTGACGGCCGTCGACGATCACGGCGCCGAAGGGGTCGAGCGGGCCGAGGCGCTGTCGATGGCACTGCTCGTGGTCCTGGAGACGTTGTCCCCGTTGGAACGCGCCGTGTTCGTCCTGCACGAGGCGTTCGGATTCGCGCACCCGGAGATCGCGCGGATCCTGGACCGCTCGCCGACGGCCGTCCGTCAACTCGCCACCCGGGCGCGCCGCCACGTCCACGCGCGCCGCCCCCGGCACCGGCCCGAAGCGGACCTGCACGCCCGGGTGACCGAGCGCTTCGCCGTGGCAGCGCTCGGCGGGGACCTGCGGACGCTCCTCGAACTCCTCGCGCCCGATGTGACGCTCTGGACCGACGGCGGCGGCAAGGGCCCCGCGGTCAGCCTCCACCCCGTCCACGGCCGCGACGGCGTCGCCGCCGTGTTCATGGCCGTTGCCCGCGCACTCCCGGCGGCGGGCGTCGACCTGCGCTACCGCCGGGTGGCCGGCGACCCCGGCGCGCTCGTCTTCGCGGACGGCAGTCCGCTCGCCGTCGTCGTGGTGGACCTGACCCCCGAAGGGGACCGGATCTGCGGTGTCTTCTCGGTCACCAACCCCGACAAGCTCACCGGAATCCGGCCCCCGGCCCCCTGAAGCACCCCGGGGGCGTCACGGGGGCGTCACGGCCCTGGCGTGGCCCGCAACGCGGACGGGCTGGCCAGGGCCTTCGCGGCCGCCAGGCTCGCGGGCCGGCCGAGCACCGCACGGGAGGTCTCCCGCAGCAGCACGGCCGCCCGGAACGCGGCGGTCGCCGCCGCCCCGTTCCGGCGCCCGTAGAGCCGGACCCGGTTGAGCGTCAGCAGGGTCCACAACCGGGGCGACACCTGCGAGTCCCCGCCCAGATGGGTGGCCGTGGCCGCGGGCTCCAGCCGGGTGACGAAGCCGAGGTCCCGGGCCCGCAGGCAGTACTCGGTCTCCTCCGAGTACAGGAAGAAGGACTCGTCCCAGGCCCCGCACGCCTCCAGACACTCCCCGGACAGGGCCATCAGCGCGCCCGTCGCCCAGTCCGCGACCGTCGCCCGCTCGTACGCGGCGGGATCGGTGACCATCTCGCTCCAGCGCGGGAACCGCCCGGCCCGGCGGTTGCCCAGCACCGCCTCGCCGAGCGCCCGGGTCACCTGCGACTCCCGGCGCAGCGAGAGCAGCAGCGTACGGCCGTCCTCCTCGTACAGCAGCGGGACGCTGATCCCGACCCGGCCGCCGCCGGGCGCCCCGGTGCCCAGCGCGTCCACGAGGACCTTGGCGCAGCCCCGCCTCATCCGGACGTCCGGATTGCAGACCAGGGCCGCCCGGAAGCCGCCCTCCCACGCGGCCGCGGTCCCGAGGGCGGCGTTCACCCCGGCCGCGTAGCCGGCGTTGCGGCCGGTCTGCACGACCGTCGCGTCCGGCGCCAGGGAGCGGATCAGCTCCACGGTGCCGTCGGCCGAGTCGTTGTCGGCGACGACCAGGCGCCAGTCGAGCCCGGCCATGCCCTCGGGCAGCGAGGCGAGGAACTCCGGGAGCACCCCGGCGCTGTTCCAGGTGACGACGAGGACCGCTACGGGGCCGGCACCCGGCTCCGGTCGGCGGGCGGCTGGCTGGCTGAACTGCATGGGGACTCCACGGTTGCGGGCTCCGGCGCCGCGCGCCGGACGAACCCGAGGTAGCTGCCTCCGGCGGCGATCGTCAGGAAGAACACCCCGGCGAACATCGGGAAGCTGAGGGCGTCGAAGGTGGCGGCGATGACGAGGGAGACCAGGGCGGACGCGAAGAACGCCTGCCCGAGCTCCCGGTCGGACTCGGTACGGGCCAACCTGCGGATGGCACCGCCCTGGTGGATCCCGGTGAACAGCAGGACCAGGAGCGCGATCAGCCCCACGAGGCCCATCTCCGCCAGGGTGAGCATGTACTGGTTGTCGGTGAAGAAGAACAGTTCGGGCAGGAAGGTCCCGAAGCCCCGCCCGAACAGCGGCCGTTCGGTGAGGTAGGGGACGATCGCGCTGTACTTGACGGTACGGGCCTGGGTGCTGCTGTCGGAGTTCGACACGAACGAGGCGAAGAGCGCCGTGATGGTGCCGATCAGCCCCGGGATGATCACCTTGAAGCAGGCGACCGAGCCCATCAGCAGACCGATCGCGGCCCACCGCCGCTCCGGCTTCCAGCGCAGCACCATCACGAGGATCACGATGAGCGCCCCGATGATGGAGGTCCGCGACACCGTCAGCGGCAGGGCGCCGCCCATCAGCACCACGGGCCCCCAGCGCCGCCAGGCGCGCAGGTGCCGGCGTACCGGATCGAAGGCCTGCTGCACCGCGAAGGGCAGCAGGATGGCGAGCATCCCGCCGAACTCCAGGGGCTGCGCCGTGGTGGACCGCGGCCGGGTGAAGGAACCCCGGTCCAGCGTGGTGATCTGGGCGACGCTGGACTGTAGGCCCGGGATGCTGATGCTGTCGGCGATGTTCGTCGCGGTGAAGAAGTCGTAGAAGCCGATGGCGGCCACCACCGACCCCATCACCACGGCCCGGCGCAGCAGCACGTCCAGGCGCTCACGGTCCTGGATCCCCGCGGAGACCAGCACCACCAGGGACACCCAGACGAGCAGCCCGATCAGACCGCGGTCCGCCGCCAGGACCTCCTTGTGCGAGCTGCCGCGCATCGCGTTCGCGAGGTACGAGCCCAGCACGGAGAAGGCCAGCAGGCACATCACCACCCGCGGCAGCCGGGTGCCGGGGGCGGGCCGGATCCGGCCGGTGATCCACGTCGCGAGGTACCAGAACAGGCACAGCAGCGCGAACACGTTGGCCGGGGTGCCCACCCCGCCCATGCCCGGCAGGGTCAGGTTCGAGGGGATGAAGAAGGCCAGCGCCAGGTAGCAGCTCAGCAGGGCCGTCGCGTCCAGCTGCCGCCCCCACGGCTTGCGGCGCCCGCGCGCCCGGGCCGGAGCGGCCCCGGCCGCGCGCCTGCGCCGCAGTGCCGCCAGCAGGCTGTCCGTCAGGAAGGAGAAGGTGAAGGCGGACGTGGTGCCCAGGATGACGACGCCCAGCACCTGCTGGTAGCGGCTCTTCATCTGGGGCACCGGGGTCTGCGGCAGCACCACGGGGGCCGTCTGCACCATGTACGCCGGCTTGACCTTGGCCGCCGCCTGGAGCGCGTTGAGCGTCTCCCCGGCGAAAGCGGTCAGCTTGTTGGTCTCCTCCAGTACGTTCGCCCGGTCGGTCCCCGTGACGGTCAGCGTCAGCATCGGACCCGAGGTGTTCGCGGCGAACCCGACCGTGTACGGATCGGTCACCCCGATGCCCTGGAGGTCCCGTGCCGCGTCCGTCCCCGACAGCGTCCTGATCAGCACGTCCGCGGTGACCACCAGCGAACCGCCGGCGTTCGAGATGGGATTGCCGAAGGCGGGGGCCAGTTCGGCCACCGCCGTCGAGTCGAGCAGCGCCACCGAGCTCTGCGACTGGTAGGCCACCGGCACCGAACGGTACAGGTGCGCCCCCGCGAGCAGACTGATCAGCGTCAGCGGCACCATCACGTACCAGCGGCGCCGGAGCACCGCGAGGATCTCACCGATGCTCATGAACACCCCCCGAGCACACCGCAATTGATGGCGGACCTACCCGTGTCCTGGAAAGATCGGTCACAACGGAAGGAATCCCTGTGTCGCCTGGTGAGTTGATCCGTGCGCTGCGTCGGCGCTGGTACGTCCTGATCGTGGCGGCGGTGCTCGCGGCCGCCGGAGCCGTGCAAGTGCTGCACCCCACCCAGACGTACCTGAGTACGGCGATCGTCGTGCTCAAACCGCCGGTGACGGACAACCAGCCCAACCAGCTGGCCAATCTGCAACCGCCGCTCGCCGCCGTCTCCTACGCCGCGGTCCAGCAGCTGGACTCGCCCGAGGGGACGCAGGAGCTGCGCGCCGCGGGGGTGCGCGGCACGTACCGGCTGATCCCGCGGAACAGCGGGACCAGCGTCACCCCGCGCTATCTGATCCCCTCGCTCCAGATCCAGGCCGAGCAGGCCGAACCCGCCGCTGCCGACACGGCGGTCCGGAAGATCATCGAGATCTACACCAAGCACCTGACGGACATGCAGACGCAGCAAGGGGTCCCGGAATCCGCGCGGATGAGCGTGACGCTGCTGGTGCCGCCCACCGCGGCGGTGCAGACCGGCAACAAGAGCCGGGGCCTCGCCGGGGCGGCCCTGCTGGGCGGGGTCGGCGGTGTGGTCGTGGCCCTGTGGACCGACCGGCTCCTGACGCGCCGGAGCCGGCGCCGGCAGCGGCACGAGGCCGCCGCCGACGCCGGTCCGGTGGTCCGGGCCGAGGAGCCCGAGCGGGCCGCCCTCGCCGGGGCGACCCGCTGAACACGGCGTTCGAGTCATCAAATCCCTCGACGCTTCCAGGACCGCCACCACAGCCACTCGCGCCCCCGGTCGACCACGGCCGAGAGCACGAGCGGCTGGAGGTACGGCATGGTGCGCGCCCCGATGCGCCGGCGCCTGAGCAGCGCCCGGTACTCGGCCAGCTTCGTGTAGTCCCCGGGCAGGCACTCGGCCGCGAACTCCACGAGCTCGTCGACCGGTACCAGCGCGGTGCGTCCCCGGTCGTACGCCCGGTAGGCGCGCCGCAGCGCGTACCGGGCGAGCCGGGTGCGCGCCGCCAGCGCCAGCCGGTCGGCCCCCGGCAGTAGCCCGGAGCACTTGTCGAGCACCGAGTCGAAGGCGACGAGGCGCTGGCGCAGGTCGTCGAGCTGACCGCCGAAGTCCGTGGTGGACATGTTGTTGCCGTGGACCCGGTAGAAGGCCTGGTCGGCCCCGCGGACGTAGCCCACGTCGGCGTGCGCCGCGAGCCGCATCCACATCTCGATGTCGCCGGCGTGCGGCAGCTCCGGATCGTAGCCCCCGACCTTGCGCTGGAGACTGGTGCGGACCACCACCTCGGGCGAGGTGATGCACCCGGTGCCCTCCCGGAACCGCCGGTCCAGCCACCACCGTCCGGGGTAGACGACCGATCCGGTGCTGCGGGTGCGGGCCGCGGGCAGCGGTCCGCCGTGCTGGAAGCGCAGCGGCCTGCCGTAGGCGAAACCGGCCTCCGGATGCGCGTCGAGCAGGGCCGCCGCGCGCACCAGGGCCCCCGGGACCAGCCGGTCGTCCGCCGACAGCAGGGCGACGTAGTCCCCGTCGGCCCACTCCAGCAGACCCTCGTTGTAGGTGGCGATGTGGCCCTTGTTGGTTTCGTGGACCCGTACTTCGATCCGCGGGTCGGCGGCCGCCAGCGCGCGGGCGACCTCAGCGGAGTCGTCGGGCGAGGCGTCGTCGATGATCAGTACCCGGACGTCGACGCCCTCCTGCTCGTCCAGCACGCTCTTGACGCAGTCCGCCAGGAAGTGGCCGTACTTGTAGCAGGGGATCACCACGCTGACCGTGCTCACTGCCCGCTCACCTCCGTGGACAGCCCGGACTGCGCGGCGGCCGGTGCGGTGGTGGTGAAGATCGGGCCGACCCAGTAGTTCACCGAGCCGAAGGTGTTCGTCGGGAAGGCGGTGGCCGCCCCGTACTTGTAGAGCCCGTTGGCGCTGCCGGGCGCATCGGCCGGCGCCACCAGCGGATAGGAGCGGTGCGCCCCGGTGAAGTAGCCCCCGTCCACCGAGTAGTTGCCGTTCGGCGCGTGGTAGGAAGCCACGTACGTGGTGCCCGCCGTGATCGGCACCGGCGTGGCGAACTGCAGCTGCTGCCAGCCGGACACCGTCTCGCTGCCGAAGGTGCCGGTGGCCAGCAGGGCGCCGGAGGCGGACCACAGGCTCCCGGTGTGCGTACCGGTGTTGCCGGGGCCCTTGTAGAAGGTGACGCCGGTGATGTAGCCGTTCACCGCGGACTGGAAACGGGTGCCCAGCTCCACGGAGTTGGCGTCGTCACCCACGTTGGCGGTGCTCGGCGTGGTGGTGGCGTTCCACAGGGTGCAGGGGCAGTTCACGGTCGGCGGGCTCGCACTGGTGGTGAAGTTCCACGTGACCGGGGCGGCCATGGCGTTGCCCCACAGGTCGGAGGCCTGGACGGACGCCGTGTAGGTGGAGTTCAGGGCCAGTTCGGAGGACGGGGTGAAGGTCGCGCTGTTCGACGCGCCCAGCACCTTGGTGCCCGGGACGGTGGCGCCCCCGGAGTCCTTCACCGAGAACACCAGGCTGTCCGCGTCGACGGCGTTGCTGAAGGTGGCCGATACGGCCGCCGTGATCTGGGTGCCGGTCGCCGCGGACTGCGGCGAGGTGGTGGTGACGGTGGGAGGGGTCGTGCTCGCGGTGGAGGTGTCCAGGACCGCGTCCACCCAGTAGTTGCTGCCGGACGAGGCGGTGGACGGGAACCCGCCCGTGCCGCTGTAGCGGTAGACGCCGTTGCCGCCGTCGGTGCCGCTCTTGAGCGCGGTGAGCGGGGCCAGGCCCGCGTCGGATCCGGCGAAGGTGGTGTCGAAGGAGTAGCCGCCGTGCGGGGCGAAGTAGGAGGCGACGTAGGTGGTGTTCGCCTTGACCGGGACCGGCGTGGCGAAGTTCAGCTGCTGCCAGCCGGAGGCCGTCTCGTTGGTGAAGGTACCGGTGGCCAGGCGCTGGCCCGTGCTGCTCCAGAGGCTGCCGGTGTGGGTGCCGGTGTTGGCGGGCGACTTGTAGAAGCGGACACCGGTGATCGAACCGGCCACCGAGGACCGGATCTTCACGCCGAGCTCGACGGCGCTGCCGTCACCGGCGTTGACCGTGCCCGGGACCGCCGCGGCGGGCCACACGGTGCAGGGGCACTGCTGGGGTCCCACGGTCAGCGGCACCGTGGTGGTGGCGCCGATGTTGACGCTGTCGTCCACCGCGCGCACCTTGACCTGCGCGGCGCCCGGAACGGTCGGGGTCCACGTGTAGCTCCAGGAACCGAGTCCCGTGGTCGCCTTCCAGGTCGTGCCGCCGTCGGTGGACACCTCCACCCGGGCGACCACGCCGCCGCCGGTGTCGGCGGCCGTGCCCGTGACGGTCACGGGACGCAGCGCCGGAACGGTGGCGTTCGCCGCCGGGCTGGTCACCGTCACGGCCGGGCCCACGGTGTCCGTGGAGGCGGTGGAGGCGACCAGGTCGCTCTGCAGGGACTTGGGCTGGACGCCCATGTCGGCGAAGACGTTCACCGTGGCCTGCTGCATCCGCTTGTCCGCGGTGATCACGGTGTCGTCCGGGTTGCTCGTGGGCATGTTGGTCAGGCCCCACGACCACTGCACGGTGCCCGCGCCGAACACCAGCGCGTGCGAGGTCTGGTCGCGGAAGGCCACCAGGCTGTGCGTCGCGGTGCCGTTCCCGTACGTGTTGCCGTAGTCCTTGAGGAGCTTGCCGTCCTCGATGTCCACCGTGGTGGAGGACATCGTGATCTGCCCGGCCGGCCGGCTGGCGTTCTCCACGTCGCTGTCCCACTCGTAGCCGAGCGTGCCGGTGGGGAAGGTGGCGGTCTGCGAGGGGGTGAGGTTCGCGACCGTGGTGCCCCGCCACAGCCGCTGCTTGGCGAAGGTGCCCGGCACCGTGATCGCGTCACTGCGGTAGCCGTTGACGCTGAACATCGAGCCGGTCAGCTGGTTCTGCGGCTGGAAGGGCCGGCCGTTCGTGGCGCTGGCCGGGTCCATGAAGGTGCCCGTCCAGATCCCGCTCGGGTCGGGGATGCCGTTCGGCTGGGGGAAGGACAGCTTGGTCTCCTTGTACGAGACCAGGGTCCGGTTGGCGGTGCCCGCGCCGTCGATGCTCGGCGCCAGGCGGGTCTTCCAGAAGACCTCGTTGCCGCTGAAGTACGTCTGGTGGACCCCGGCCCGGCGCGCGTTCAGCGCGTTGGTGAACTGCTCCTGGGTCCAGTACTCGTCGTGCCCGGAGGACATGAAGACCTTGTGGTTCTGCAGCAGTGTCCCGCCGCGGACCGACATGTCGATCCCGGACATGTAGCTCACGTCATAGCCGTTGCGCTCCAGCCAGGCGACCATCTGGAACTCGGACCCGTAGATCCCGTTGTCCCCGCCGATGTCCATCGGCCGGTTGTAGCTGACCTCGTACGCCCGCCCGTCCGGGGCGGGGCCGCCGCCGTCGTACAGGTCCTGGCCGCCGTAGTTGTTGTACGCCTGCCAGGTCTGGTCGCTGGTCTGCACGACGATGTCGGAGTGGCTGGAGTCGTTGCGGACGACGAACGGGTACGGCATCACGCCGTTGCCGTCCGCCTGGTCGAAGTTGACCACGTAGAGCCCGGACACGGCGTCCGCCGGCACGGTCCACGTCGCGGTGACGGGCCAGTTCCCGCAGTCGACCAGGCCGGTGGCGGCCTTCTTCGCGCAGGTCGCCGGGTTGCCGCCCGGCAGGAAGTTCGCCGGGTACGTCTGGGCCGCCTGGGCCGCGGTCGACATCAGGCGCGCGCCGGTGCCCCCGTAGTGGCCGAGGCGGTAGACCGAGACCTTGTACGCGGTCGGCGACTGGATCTTGAACTGCACGGTCTCGCCGGCCTGGACGCTCGTCTGGGCCGGGAAACCCTTGATGTCGCCGTACGCACTGGGTGCGAACCAGTCCTCCATCGGCGTGCCGGGCTTGGAGTTCTCGCACACGATCGCGTTCGTGGTGGGACCGCAGGGATCGACCGCACCGGCCACCACCGCCGGTGGCAGGACCGTGGCCATCAAGGCCGCGATCACGGTGAAGAGACCGTAACGGAGCAACCTTGTCCGTCTGTTCATCTGGACCTCATTGTTTGCGTGAGCGCGGGGTCAGCGCAGGGCGTTGCGGAGCGTTTCCACGACCCGCTGCTGTTGGTCAGCGGTGATCTGCGGGAAGAGGGGGAGCGAAAGCATCCGGTCCGCCGCCTGTTCGGCGTGCGGGAAGTCGCCGCGGCCGTGGCCGAGATGACCGAAGGCCGGGGTCAGGTGGACCGGCGCCGGGTAGTGCACACCCGCACCGATGCCCTCCGCGTTGAGCTTGCCGACGACGGCGTCGCGGTCCGCTCCGGTGACCCGTACGACGTACAGGTGCCACACGTGGACGTTGCCCGCGGCCGTGACCGGCAGCGTGAGCCGCCCGGCGGCCGCGAGGTCGCCCAGCAGTTCGTCGTAGCGGGCGGCGGCGGCCCGGCGGGCCGCGTTCCCCTCGGCCAGCCGGGCCAGCTTCGCCCGCAGGACCACGGCCTGCAGGCCGTCGAGCCGGCTGTTGAACCCGGCCACGTCGTGGCGGTACTTGGCGATGCCGCCGTGGTTGGCCAGGGCCCGGACCAGGTCCGCGCCCTCTTCGTCGTCGGTCACCACCGCGCCCGCGTCGCCGTACGCACCCAGGTTCTTGCCCGGGTAGAAGCTGGTCGCGGCGATGCCCCCGCTGCCGGGGGCGCGGCCGTCGCGGGTCGCACCCTGGCTCTGTGCGGCGTCCTCGACGACCTTCACGTGGGCCGGCAGCCCGGCCGCCAGCGCCGCGGTGTCCGCGCACTGCCCGTAGAGGTGGACGGGGACCACCGCGCGGGTGGCCGCGCCCACGGCCTCCAGGGCGGCCCGCGGGTCCATCAGCAGGGTGTCCGGGAGGCAGTCGACCAGCACCGGCCGGGCACCGATCCGGGCCACGGCGCCCGCGGTGGCGATGAAGGTGTTCGCGGGCAGCACCACCTCGTCGCCGACGCCCACCCCGCTGGCGCGCAGGGCGAGTTCGAGGGCGTCGGTGCCGTTGGCGACACCCACGCAGTGCCCCACCCCCGCGAAGTCGGCGTACTCACGCTCGAACGCGCGGACCTCCGCGCCGCCGATGAAGGCGGTGTCGGCGAGCACACGGTCGAAGCCCGCCCGTAATTCCTCGGCGACCTCGGCGTGCGCCGCCTTCAGGTCGACCAGCGGTATCTGGTTCATGCGACTGTGCTCCCCATCCGTGTCTCCGGCCAACGGCCGGCCGTCTCCTCGCCATCGGCCCGCAGCTCGTCGAGCGCCGGGCCACCCGCCGCGCGCAGCCGGCGGGCGGGGCTCCCGGCCCACACCTCACCGGGCGGCACGTCGGCCAGGACCGTGCTTCCCATACCGGTCAGCGACCAGGCGCCGACCGACGTGCCCTCGCGCACCAGCGCTCCCGCGCCCAGGTAGGCCCCGCGCCCCAGCCGCACCCCGCCGCCGAGGCGGACGCCCGAGGCGAGCGTGGCGAAGTCCCCGACCCGGTCGTCGTGGGTGAGCACCACGTGCGGCATCACCGCCACGTGGGACCCGAGCCGGACGGCGGCCGTCAGCACGCAGTGCGCGAGCAGGACCGAGCCCGCGCCGAGCAGCGAGGACCCCGAGACCACCGCCGTGGGATGGACCACCGTCGCGTACCGGCTCCCGGGCAGCCCCAGGCGCCGCACCAGGCGGGCCCGTACGGCGTAGTCGCGCGGACTGCCCACGCAGACCACCACCCGGGCCGCCGGCAGCTCGTGCACGAGGTGGCTGCCGCCCAGCACCGGCACCCCGTCGACCTCCCGGCCGTGCAGGCCCGGATCGTCGTCGAGGTGCCCGGCGAGGCGCCACCGCGGAGCACGGCCGTACGCGGCCGCCGCGGCGGCCGCGTCCCGGACCGCCTGGGCGGTCTCGCGGGCGAACCCGCCCGCGCCGACGATCAGCAGGTCCTCGGTCCGCGGCGGCGGGCCGCTCATCCGCCCGCCTGTTCGCGCAGCACCGCCACCACCCGGTCCTGTTGCTCCCGCGTCATCGTGTGGAACAGCGGCAGGATCAGCGAGTCGCGGCTGATCCGCTCGGTCACCGGCAGCGGCGCCGCGCCGTGGTCCGCGTAGGCGGGCTCCAGGTGCGAGGCCATGATCCCGCGCCGGGCCGAGATCCCGGCCTCGGAGAGCGCCGCGAGCAGGTCGTCCCGGCCCACGGGGAAGTCCTCGGCCGGCAGCACCCAGTACGACTGGAAGTTGCCCTGGCCGTGACCGGGGTCCCGGAGCGGTCGCAGGCCCGGGATCCCGCTCAGCAGCTCCGTGTACCGGGCCGCCAGTGAGCGCCGCCGGGCCACGATCTCGTCCAGCTTGCCGAGCTGCACCAGACCGACCGCGGCCTGGATGTCGGTCATCCGGTAGTTGTAGCCGACCTCCAGGTAGCTCTCGACGATCGGTTTGCTGCTCGCGTGGCGCTGCGCGGCGGACACGTTCATGCCGTGCTCGCGCAGCCGGCGCAGCCGCTCCGCCCATTGCGCGTCGTCCGTGGTCAGCATGCCGCCCTCGCCGGTGGTGATCACCTTGCGGGGGTGGAAGGACCAGGCGGCGAGCAGTGCTCCGTGGCCCACCGACTTGCCGCCGACCGTCGCGCCGATGCCGCAGGCCGCGTCCTCCACCAGGGCCAGGTCCCAGTCGGCGCACACCGCGCGCAGCGCGTGCACGTCCGCGGGCACCCCGCCCTGGTGGACGGCGATCACCGCCTTGGTCCTCGGGGTGCGGACCGCGTCCACGGTGGCCGGGGTGAGGTTGCCGGTGGCCTCCTCGACGTCCGCGAACACCGGCCGGGCGCCCACGTAGCGCACCGCGTTGGCCGTGGCGATGAACGACAGCGAGGGGACGACCACCTCGTCGCCGGGACCGAGGTCCAGGGCGATCAGGGCCAGGTGCAGGGCGGTGGTGCACGAGCTCACCGCGATCCCGTGCTCGGCGCCCACCCGCTCGGCGAAGGCCCGCTCGAACTCGGCGACCCGGGGACCCTGGGCCACCCAGCCGGAGAGCACGGCGTCCGCGGCGGCCTTCGCCTCCTCCTCGCCCAGCCAGGGCACCATCACCGGGATCCGCGCGGGAGTGGTGTCCGGGGCGCTCATCGGCCCGACTCCGCGGCCGCCGCGTCGGCGGCGCGCTCGGCCCGCCACCACTGCACCAGGTCCCGAAGGCCGGTGCGCAGGTCGATCTCGGCGGCGAAGCCGAGCCGCGCCGCGGCCTGCGAGGTGTCCGCGAGCCGGCGGGTGACGCCGTTCACGGCGCGGGCCGGGCCGTGCTCGGGCACCAGGCCCTCGGCGCCCATCGCCTCCAGCAGGCCGTGCGCGAGCTGGAGCAGGCTGGTCTCGGTGCCGCTCGCGACGTTGAACACCTCGTCGGTCAGGTCCGATTCGGCGGCCAGCAGGTTGGCGCGCGCGATGTCCCGGACGTCGACGAAGTCCATGGTCTGCAGGCCGTCGCCGAGGATCAGCGGCGGCTCGCCCGAGGCGATCCGCTCCATCCAGCGGATCAGCACCTCGGTGTAGAGGCCGTGGATGTCCATCCGGGGCCCGTACACGTTGAAGTAGCGCAGGGCCACGTAGTCCAGCCCGTACATGGAGTGGAAGCTGCGCAGCACCCCCTCGTTGAAGGCCTTCGCCGCGCCGTAGAAGGTGTCGTTGTTGTACGGGTGGTGGCGCTCGGTGGTCGGGAACTGCTCGGCCAGACCGTAGACCGAGGCCGAGGACGAGGCGATCACCTTGCCCACCCCGGCGGCCGCGGCCGCCTCCAGCACGTTGAAGGTGCCGTCCACCATGACCTCGTTCGCCAGCCGCGGCTCCTCCGCGCACTGGGTGATCCGGATCGCGGCGAGATGGAACACCAGCTCGGCGCCCTCGGTCGCCTTGCGCACCGCGGCCACGTCACGGATGTCGCCCTCGACGACCTCCACCACCCCGCTCGGCAGGGCGCGGGCCAGGTTGGCCGTCCGCCCCCGCACGAAGTTGTCGAGCACCACGACCTCGCGTGCTCCGTTGTCCACCAGCAGGTCCACCAGGTGCGAGCCGATCGTGCCCGCCCCTCCGGTGACCAGAATCCTCTTGCCTCGTACGCTGCTCAACGCCCTGCCCCCACTGAATCTTCGGTCGTGGTCTTGCACGTGATCGGACTGCGGACGGTCAACGCCCGGTGCGCAGTCCGACGACCGCTCCGCGGAACTCCAGGCTCCGGGAGGCGGCTTCCAGAATGTCCAGCACCTTCAGTCCCGCCCGGCCGTCCGTCAGCGGCGGCCGTCCCGTCCTGATGGACGTGGCGAACTCCTCGACCATGCTGCGCAGGGCCTCCTTCTCGCCGATCGCGGGCGCCACCATGTCGCCGGTCCGGTAGGAGACGAGCATGTCCCGGCGCTCGTCCGCGCCGATCTCCTGCGGGGCGCTCAGGTCCACTCCGCGGTCGAACACCGCTACGCGCTGGGTGGGGTTGAGGTCGTCCCACACCAGCGTGCGCTTGGACCCGCCGACCATGGTGGTGCGCACCTTGGTCGGGGAGAGCCAGTTGACGTGGACGTGCGCGATGGCGCCGGTGCTCAGCTGGAGGGTCAGATAGGCCACGCAGGACTGGCCGGCCCCGATGGGATCGGCTCCGTGCGCGGCGACGGCGATCGGCTGCACGTGGTCCGGGAGGATGAAGTCCAGGACGGACAGGTCGTGGGGGGCCAGGTCCCACAGGACGTCGATGTCCTTCTGGACGAGCCCCAGGTTGATCCGTACCGAGTCCACGTAGTGGATCTCGCCGAGTTCGCCGGAGCGGACCATCTCGCGTATCCGGCCCACCGCCGGGGTGTAGCAGTAGGTGTGGTCGCACATCAGCGTGAGACCGCGCTCCTCGGCCTCGTTCACCAGCCGCAGGCCGTCCTCGTACGTGGCGGCGAGGGGCTTCTCCACGAGGACGTGCTTTCCGGCCCGCAGCGCGGCCAGTGCGACGTCGAGGTGCGTTCCCGCCGGAGTGGCCACGGCGACCGCGTGGACCTCCGGGTCGGCGAGCACCGCCTCGTAGTCGCCGGTCGCCTGGACGGTGGAGTACGCGCCGAGCACCTGCCGGGCCCGGTCCACGTTCAGGTCGCAGAGCCAGCGCAGCCGGAACTGGTCACTGGACTGGAAGTTGCGGACGAGATTGGGGCCCCAGTAGCCCGCACCGACCACGGCGACGCCTAAGGGGGCGGACCCCTTGCCGGTGGCGCGCGCGGCCTGCCCCGCGTCCTTCGCGGTGTCCTTCACTGCGTTTCCCTTCCTTCCGCGCACGCCGGGCGGCGTGTCGCCAACTCATGGCCGGGACGCGTGTGATGGAGGGAGATGCCGTCGACGGCAGCCCGGACGCCTGCGCGTCCGGTGCGTGACCTGCTCAACGGTGATGGCCCCCCACAACCGATGCCCTACGTGATCCGCGTGCTTCGCCCCCCGGCCCGACCGCCCGTTCCCCACGAGCAGCCGAACCCGTACCGCTTACCGCCTATGCCCGCTGCCGGACACCGGCTCCGCCGAAGCGTGCCGAATCCGGTCGGCGCCGCTCAATCTAGTCCACCGGGCGTACCCCCGGGCAGAGTTGACGTAATCGCCTGGAGCGGGTGTTCGACGGTGCATACTGCCCGGGTGACCAGCATCGTGATACCGGCCCACAACGAAGGCCGGGTCATCGGCCGCCTCCTCGACGCGCTCCTGGCCGACACCTCGGTGTCCGCGCCCGACATCGTCGTGGTGTGCAACGGCTGTACGGACGACACCGCCCGCGTGGCGGGCGAGCGCGGCGACCGCGTACGGGTGGTCGAGATCCCGACCCCCTCCAAACACCGGGCGCTCCGGGTCGGCGACGAGCACGCGCGGAGCTTCCCCCGGCTGTACGTGGACGCCGACGTCGTCGTCGGGGCCGCCGACGTGGGGGCCCTGGTGGACGCCCTGGACCGGAGCCCGGGGCTGCTCGCCGCAGCCCCCGGCCGGGAGGTCCCGCTGGGCGGCTGCGCCTGGCCGGTGCGGGCGTACTACCGGGTGTGGCAACGGCTGCCCGCCGTCCGCGAGGGGCTCTTCGGCCGGGGGGTCATCGCCGTGACCGAGGCGGGGCACGCGCGGATCGCCGCGCTGCCCCCGCTGATGGCCGACGACCTGGCCGCGTCCCTCGCCTTCGGGCCCGGGGAGCGGCGCGTGGTCGAGGAGGCCCGGGTGGTCGTCCGTCCGCCGCGCACCTGGTCCGACCTGATCAGGCGGCGGGTCCGCGCGGCGACCTCCTCCGCCGAGTTCGAGCGCTTCCAGGCGGCGCGACGGGGTGGGGCGCCGGGGGCGGCACCCGAGCAGGTGTCGGAGCAGACCGCGCGCACCGGCACGGCCGATCTGCGCGCCCTGCTGCGCGCCCAACCGGCGCTGCTGCCGGGGGTGGTGGTGTTCGTGGTGGCCGCGCTCGCCGCCCGCCGGGGCTCCCGCAAGGCCATCCGCGACCAGGACTTCTCCACCTGGCTGCGGGACGAGAGCAGCCGGGAGGGCTGAACCCCCGGCCGATGCGCGGGCGTACGGCCGAATCTGTTCGTACGCCGCACCGTTGGCCCGTACAACCATTAGGGTTCCACTCGCACGTTCGAGTGAACTCAATCCGTCGGCATCGGGAGCGCCAGAGCATGTACCTCGCGGACCGCTCCGCGCCCGCGCCCGAGGGTGCGAAGACCGCTGCGGAGCGGGGACCCGTCCGGGCTCCCGCGGTCGCCTCGACCGTCCTCGCCCTGGGCGCGGTCAGCATGATCACCGACATCTCCTCCGAGATGGTCACCGCCGTCCTGCCCCTGTACCTGATCGCCGGTCTGGGCCTGAGCCCCCTCGGCTTCGGGGCGCTCGACGGCGTCTACAACGGGGTCAGCGCCCTCGTGCAGCTGACCGGCGGCCACCTCGCCGACCGGGTCCGCAACCACAAGTTGATCGCCGGCATCGGCTACGGCCTGTCGGCCCTGTGCAAACCGCTGCTCCTGTTCGCCCACAGCCTGGGCCCGATCAGCGTGATCCTCACGCTGGAACGCACCGGCAAGGGACTGCGCACCGCCCCGCGCGACGCGCTGATCTCCCTGTCCACACCGCCCGAGTTACAAGGGCGCGCCTTCGGCGTGCACCGGGCGATGGACACCACCGGGGCGCTGCTCGGCCCGCTCGCCGCCTTCTTCATCCTGAGCCTGACGGTCGACGGTTACGACGCCGTCTTCGGCGTCAGCGCCTGCGTCGCCGTACTCGGTGTCGTGGTGCTCATGCTGTTCGTCCCGTCCGGCGGCGACATCCGGCCCGGGCCGTCCGGCGGAGCCCCCGCCAAGGCCCCCGCCACGGCCCCCGCCAAGGCCACCGCCAAGGCCCCGGCCGCCGCTCCTGCCACCGCAGAAGCCGCCGCCGTCCCCGGCGCGGACCGGCCGGCCCCCGTACGCCTGCGCGACGCGCTCGGCCTGCTGCGCCTGCCCCGCCTGCGCAACCTGGCCGTCTGCGCCGTCCTGCTGGGCCTGACCACCGTCAGCGACGCCTTCGTCTACCTGCTCCTGCAACGCCGCACCGGCATCGGCGACCAGTGGTTCCCGCTCATGCCGCTGGGCACCGCCGCCGTGTTCCTGCTGCTCGCCGTGCCCGCCGGAGCCCTCGCCGACCGGATCGGCCGGCGCACCGTCTTCCTCGTCGGCCACGCCCTCCTGCTGGCCGGCTACGGGCTGCTGCTGTGGGCCCCCGCCTGGCCCGCGCTGCCCTACCTCGTCCTCGCCCTGCACGGCATGTTCTACGCCGCCACCGACGGCGTGCTGCCCGCCGCCGTCGCCGCCACCGTCCCCGGCGAGCTGCGCGCCACCGGCATGGCCCTGGTCGGCACCGGCCAGGCGCTGGCCCGCTTCGGCTGCTCGCTGGCCTTCGGCGCCGCCTGGACGCTCTGGGGCACCGGCCCGGCGCTGGCCGCCGCCGCGGTCGGCCTGCTGTGCTGCGCCGCCGTCGCCGGCTTCGTCCTGCGCCCGGCAGCGCCCCGGGACACCGGACCCGAACCGGACCCGGACCTGGACCCGGACCCGGACCCGAACCCGAAGTCGAACCCGAAGCCCGTGAGGCCCCCCAGATGACGCTGTCGAACTCACGCCGCCTGCTCGTCCTCGCGGTGGCGGTGCTGCTGCTCGGGGGCCTCGCCGTCGCGCTGGTGCTGCGCTCCGCCACCCGCGACGACGAACCGTCGGCGGGCGGACCGACGATCGCCGCCGGGACCGTCACGCTCGACCGGCCCGGCTCCCTGACCTTCCTCAACGGCGGGCAGGGACCGCACCGCGGAACCCTCGCCTCGGTCCCGGCCGACGCACCCGAGTCCGCGCGCACCGCCTCCGAACTGGGCTGCCAGCGCTTCTACGCCGCCGCGGGCACCGGCGTGTGCCTGCGCTCCACGCCCGGCGCGCTCGCCCAGGACAACAAGGCCCTGATCGTCGACGCCGAACTGCGCACGCTGCGCAGCTTCCCCCTCGCGGGCACCCCGAGCCGGGCCCGCGTCTCGCCCAGCGGCCGGTTCGCCGCCTGGACCGTCTTCGTCTCCGGCGAGTCCTACGGCGCCGCGTTCTTCTCCACCCGTACCGCGATCGTGGACACCCGCACCTGGAAGCTGGAGGCGAACCTGGAGGAGTTCGCCATCGACATGGACGGCCGGGAGCACCGCGCCCAGGACGTCAACTTCTGGGGGGTCACCTTCTCCAAGGACGACGACACCTTCTACGCCACCGTCTCCACCGGCGGCGAGACCCACCTGGTCAAGGGATCGATCTCGGGGCGCAGCGTCAAAACCCTGGTCAAGAACGTCGAATGCCCCTCCCTGTCCCCGGACGAGACGCGCATCGCGTACAAGAAGCGGGTCCGGGCCGGCGCCTCACTGTGGCGCGAGCACGTGATGGACCTCGGGACGCTGCGCGACCACGCGCTCGCGGAGAAGCGCAGCGTGGACGACCAGGCCGCGTGGCTCGACGACCGTACGCTCGCCTACGCCCTGCCCACCGACGGCGCCGCCGACAGCACGGACCTGTGGACCGTGCCCGCCGACGGCAGCGGCACCCCGCGGCTGCTGGCCCCCGGAGCCTCCTCCCCGGCCCGGCTCGGCTGACACCGCTGAGGTGTGTCAGGCCCGGTCCACGAAGTCCCGTACCCGGTCGACGAGTACGGCGCTGTCGCGGATCCAGCCGTAGTGGCGGCCGCCCGGCGCCCCTTCGCCGAGTGCGAGCTCCTCGTACGTCACCCGCGCGCTCGTGAGCTTGTCGCAGAGCCCCCGCACCCCACCGGTCGGTGCCATGGGGTCGCCCTCGATGGCCACCGCCAGCACCGGCAGGTCCATCGTGGCCAGCCGGGGCTCGAAGTCCACCGGTGAGGACGGCACGTCGTAGCGGCCCGTCCGGACCTGGGTGGCCATGTCCCGCAGGACCTGCGCGGAGTCGTTCCCCAGCACCCCCAGGCGGCGGCCGGGGAAGTACCCGTACGCGGAAGCGAAGGCGGCGGCGAGCTGGAACCCGGCGAGCATGCCCAGGTTCTGCGGGAAGGGCCAGCCGCGGTAGTGGCAGGACGGGGCGCCGACCAGGATCGCGCCCGCGGCCATGTGCGGCTCCTGGCTGAGGTAGAGCACGCCGAGCTGCCCGCCGAGGCTGTGCCCGAGCAGGTGGCGCGGCGCCCCGGGGAACGCGGCCGCGACCGCCCGGAAGAGCGCGGGACAGTCGTACGCCACCATCTCGTGGTAGCCGTAGCGCACCCCGCGCCGCACCTGGACCGAGCTCGTGCCCTGGCCCCGCAACTCCCCGAGGGCCACCTGGAACCCCGCCTCGACGAGGGCCTCTGCCAGGGGGGTGTAGGAGACGGCCCTGGTGCCCATGGCGGGCATGCACACCAGCACGGGTGCCGACGGATCGTCGGGCCTCCGGTGGAACCGGACCCGGACCGTGGCCCCGTCCGCGGAGCGCACCGTCTCCGTGGTCACTTCGGCGGATGACATGACCGACCTCCCTCGCTCGTGGCCATCCTGCGCACATCGCGGACGACGCCCAACGGTTTCCGGCCCCGGCCTGTCGGCCGCCGGACGGTGGCAGTATGGTCCGGACGTACCTCCGGAAGTGCTCCTCGACTTCCCGCTGACCGACTACCAGCCGGAGGTCGCCCTCCTCGCCACGGACGGGTGGCTGCGGAGGCGCCGCTTCGGGGCCTGCGGCTCGAGGGGCCGACCCGAAGAACCGTTCCGGGCCCGTGCAAGCCCCTGATCGACACATGGGAGAACCGGCGGCCGTGACCGGCATCGAATTCCTCGCCTCGTTCCTGAGGACCGGCCGTCTGCACGGGATCGGCATCGGCTCCACCCTCGGCGAGGTCGACCGGGCCGTCCGCCACCGCTTCGTCGACGTGGTCGACGAGGAGGGCGAGTCGCTGCGCCGCGACTACGGATTCGTCGAGTTCTACTTCAACCCCGGCGACGAGTGGGTGATGTCTGGCGGCTCCATCGAACTGCACCGGCTCGCGTCCGGCCCGGACATGGCGGAGGGATGGGCCCGGACCACGGGGGTCGAGTTCCCCCGGTACGTCGCCTGGGAGGACGTGCGCGACGAGCTCGCGCGCGTTCCAGGAGCCCCGGAGCTCGAGGTCGGCGACCAGGGCGGCTTCCTGGAGTACCGGGCTGCGGCGTCCCACGTCTCGGTGATCGTCGTGGACGACGCGGAGGAGGAGCGGGGCTACCACGCCGGGCACGGGGACGTGTGGAGCGTCAGCCTGTGGGCCCCCGTACCGCCGGGCTGACCGCCCGGGGCCGGTCGCGGCCCGTGCCGTTGCGGACCGCGTCCGGGAGACGGTTCGGCTCCCGTGGCTCGGCGGGCGCAGGGTTCGTCGACGCCCGGCCGCCCGGCGTCGGCGCCGATCAGTGCGCGAGGGGCCCGTCCACACAACCAGCGATGTAGGCGTCCGCCTCTGCGCCTTCGAGCCCGTCGGTCCGAGCGGGGAAGCGGCACGGCTCCTTTGCCTCGGACAGGTCGGCGCCCGGCCAGCCACCTTCTTCATGCAGCGCGATGCCCATGTCCCGGCCGTCCCGGTACGCGGGCGTCTCCTCCACCGGAGCGTCGGCGGAACAGGTCGACCTACCGGTTGCGCATCCTGCACCTGCGACGGGCCGGCCCGTTCCCCACAGGGCCGGTCGGGTGCTCGAACGGCCCGGAGGGGATGGGATGCGGTCCGAGCGGGCACGTGCAGGGCATGGCCTTCGAACATCCCGCGAAGAAGGGCGGCCAGGGGCGGCTCGGACCCTTCGAGAAGCTGGCGGAGCTGGCCTCGAACTTCACCAGCTCGCCCGCCTTCTCCGTGTTCTGCGTCCTGCTGGTGGCCGGATTCGTCGCGGCCCACCTCGCCCACCTGGACGTGAGCTGGCAGCACCTGTTCGGCGACGCCATGGGCGCCGTCGCCCTGCTGCTCCTGGCCCTGCTGAAGAACTCCGAACGCCGGGCCGAGCACGCCATCCAGCGCAAACTCGACGCCATCGCCGCCGCCCTCCTGGAGCAGTACGAGGGCGAGCCGGGCCGCGCGCAGCGGGAGCTGGCCGAGGCCATCGGCATCGAGGACGGCGACTAGGCCGTCTCTTTCGGAACTTGCCGGGCCCGCGACGCCCGGCACCGCACCTCGCCGCGTTGTCGGGGCGCCCGAGTACGTCCAGGTGCGCACCTCCGCCTTGCGATGCTTCCCCTCGGCCCTGCGGGCCTGGGGAGACCCCATGGCACCGGACGCCGCGGGCTCGGCCGACACGATCCGAAAGAGACGACCTAGGTCCTAGCCGGCGCCTCCTTGGGCCGAGCGGACCCCGGAACGGGCGCTTTCGAGTGACCCGTCGCGCGGGGCTCGGCCGGGGGCGCCCCGAACTCCCCGACCATCTCAGGCGGCCGGTCATCTTCCGGCCAGGCCGCCGACCAGGCCGGGCACCGCGCACGCGCGGCTCCGGGCCGCCGCTGGGAGATCACGTGTACGTCCTGCTCGTGGCGAGCGCGTTCAACAGCCTCACCCAGCGAGTCCACGCCGAGCTGCGCGACCACGGCCACCACGTCGCGGTCGAACTCGCCCTCCCCGGCGCCGCCCTGGCCGACGCCGTACGCAGCCACCGCCCCGACCTCGTGATCGCCCCGATGCTGCGCACCGCCATCCCCGAGGAGGTCTGGGCCGCCCACACCTGCCTGGTCGTCCACCCGGGTCCGGTCGGCGACCGCGGCCCGTCCTCCCTCGACCGGGCCGTCCAGGACGGCGAGCCCCGATGGGGGGTGACGGTCCTGCAAGCCAACGCGGAGATGGACGCCGGCGACGTCTGGGCGAGCGTCGCGTGCCCCCTGCCGCCGGTCGGCAAGAGCGACCTCTACCGCGGCGAGATCGCCGACGCCGCGCTGGAGGCCGTCCTGCTCGCGGTGGAACGGTTCGCCTCCGGCACGTACGCCCCGCAGCCCCAGACGAGCGGCCGCGCCCGGCCACTGCTGCGCCAGGACGACCGCCGGATCGACTGGGAGCACGACACCACCGAGGACGTCCTGCGCGTGCTGCGCGCCGCCGACTCGCAGCCCGGCGTACGCGACGACCTGCTCGGCGGCGAGTGGTACCTGCACGGGGGGCACCGCGAGGAGCACCTGCGCGGCCGCCCCGGCGCGCTGCTGGCCACCCGGACCGGGGCGCTCTGCCGGGCCACGGCCGACGGGGCCGTCTGGATCCCGGAACTGCGCCCGCGCCGCCGGCCGGGCGGCCCGGCCGCCCCCAAGCTGCCCGCCACGCTCGCGCTCGGGGACCGGCTGCCCCCGCTCCCCGAGGTCCCCGCGCCGCCGCCCTGCGGACCCCGCCGGAGCAACTGGTCCGACATCGGCTACGACGAGGAGGGCCAAGCCGGATTCCTGTCGTTCTCCTTCCCCGGCGGCGCCATGAGCACCGCGCACTGCCGCCGCCTGCTGGACGCGTACCGGGCGGCCCTCACCCGCCCCACCAGCGTCCTGGTCCTCGGCGGCGGCCGTGACTTCTTCTCCAACGGCATCCACCTCGGCGTCATCGATGCCGCGACCGATCCGGCCGAGGAGTCCTGGGCCAACATCAACGCCATGAACGACCTGGTCGAGGCGGTGCTGACCACCACCGACCGGCTCGTGGTCAGCGCGCTGGGCGGCAACGCCGCCGCCGGCGGAGCCATGCTCGCCCTCGCCGCCGACGAGGTCTGGTGCCGCTCGGGCGTCGTCCTGAACCCGCACTACCGCCTGATGGGCCTGCACGGCTCCGAGTACTGGACGTACACCCTGCCCCGCCGCGTCGGCCCCGCACTCGCGGACCGCCTCACCACCGAGGCCCTCCCGCTGAGCGCCGCCGCAGCCCAGGGGCTCGGACTGGTCGACCGTACGGTCCCCTGCCCGCCCGGGGACTTCGCCCGCGAGGCGCAGGGCCTCGCGCTGCGCCTCGCCGCCCTGCCCGCCACCGCTTCCCGGATCGCCGCGAAGAAGGCCGCGCGCGAGCGCGACGAGGCGCAGCGGCCGCTGGCCGACCACCGCCGGGCCGAGCTGGCCCTGATGCGGCGGACCTTCTTCGACCCCGACGCCCCCTACCACGCCCTGCGCCGCGCCTTCGTCCGCAAGGAGCGCCCGGCCGCCACGCCGTTCCACCTGAGCGGGTCGGCCGTCAGGCCGCGCGCCGTCACTGGACTGGCCGCACCTGACGCGGCGCCCGCCCCGGACTGCTGTTAGCAAGAAAGGTGTGGGCGAGGCAGGCCGCCTCCCCGCGCCCCTTCCCGATCACCTCCCCGAGGAGCCGTCCCATGGCCACTGCGACTAAGGACCCGGTCGAGGACCCGCTGATCCACATCCTCTGGATCAACGCGGGCTTGAGCTGCGACGGCGACTCCGTGTCCCTGACGGCGGCGATGCAGCCGAGCATCGAGGAGATCGTCACCGGGGTCCTGCCCGGTCTGCCGAAGATCGCCGTGCACTGGCCGCTGATCGACTTCGAATGCGGCCCGGTCGGCGGCGCCGACACGTTCATCGAGTGGTTCTTCAAGGGCGAGCGCGGCGAGATCGATCCCTTCGTCCTGGTGGTCGAGGGGTCGATCCCGAACGAGAAGATCAAGCCCGAGGGCTACTGGTGCGGCTTCGGCGACGACCCGGAGACCGGTCAGCCCATCACCACCAGCGAGTGGATCGACCGGCTCGCCCCCAAGGCCCTCGCCGTCGTGGCCATCGGCACCTGCGCCACGTACGGCGGCATCCACGCCATGGAGGGCAACCCGACGGGTGCCATGGGCGTGCCCGACTACCTGGGCTGGGACTGGACCTCGAAGGCCGGCATCCCGATCGTGTGCGTGCCGGGCTGTCCGATCCAGCCGGACAACTTCTCGGAGACCCTGACCTACCTGCTCTACCAGGCGGCCGGCTCCGCCCCGATGATCCCCCTCGACGACAAGCTGCGCCCGACCTGGCTGTTCGGGGCCACCGTCCACGAGGGCTGCGACCGCGCCGGCTACTACGAGCAGGGCGAGTTCGCCGAGACCTACGACTCCCCGCGCTGCCTGGTCAAGCTCGGCTGCTGGGGCCCGGTCGTCAAGTGCAACGTCCCCAAGCGCGGCTGGATGAACGGCATCGGCGGCTGCCCGAACGTCGGCGGCATCTGCATCGCCTGCACGATGCCCGGCTTCCCCGACAAGTTCATGCCCTTCATGGACGAACCCCCCGGCGCCAGGGTGTCCGTGGCGGCCAGCGGTGCGTACGGCGCGCTGATCCGCAGGCTCCGGTCGGTGACCGCCCACACCGTGGACGAGGAACCGAAGTGGAGGCAGACCGGCCGCAGCCTGACCACGGGCTACCGCCCGCCCTGGTGACGGTCCCCGGGCCCCAGTCCCACGGAAGCACCCCCCCCAACTCCCGCTCTCCGCACCGAAGAAGGGTCACGGCAGAAACGATGACACCGCAGACGAAGGCGGCCGCAGACGGCAGCGGCCTGGTGGAGATGGCCTGGGATCCGATCACCCGGATCGTGGGCAGTCTCGGCATCCACACGAAGATCGACTTCAAGCAGAAGCGGGTCGCGGAGTGCTACAGCACCTCGTCGGTCTTCCGCGGCTACAGCGTCTTCATGCGCGGCAAGGACCCCCGCGACGCGCACTTCATCACCAGCCGCATCTGCGGCATCTGCGGTGACAACCACGCCACCTGCTCGGTGTACGCGCAGAACATGGCCTACGGGGTGAAGCCGCCGCACCTCGCCGAGTGGATCATCAACCTGGGCGAGTCCGCGGAGTACATGTTCGACCACAACATCTTCCAGGAGAACCTGGTCGGGGTCGACTACTGCGAGAAGATGGTCCGCGAGACCAACCCGGGCGTCCTGGAGCTCGCCGAGCGCACGCCCGCCCCGCACGCCGGGGAGCACGGCTACAAGACCATCGCCGACATCATGCGCTCCCTCAACCCCATCGAGGGCGAGTTCTACCGCGAGGCGCTCCAGGTCTCCCGCTACACGCGCGAGATGTTCTGCCTGATGGAGGGCCGCCACGTGCACCCCTCCACCCTCTACCCGGGCGGCGTCGGCACCATCGCCTCCGTCCAGCTCTTCACGGACTACATGAGCCGCCTCATGCGGTACTGCGAGTTCATGAAGAAGGTCGTCCCCCTCCACGACGACCTGTTCGACTTCTTCTACGAGGCCCTGCCCGGGTACGAGGAGGTCGGCCGCCGGCGCGTCCTGCTCGGCTGCTGGGGCGCCCTCAACGACCCCGAGTACTGCGACTTCACGTACGCCAACATGACCGACTGGGGACGGAAGATGTTCGTCACCCCGGGCGTGATCGTCGACGGCAAACTGGTCACCAACGACCTCACCGAGATCAACCTCGGCATCCGCATCCTGCTCGGCAGCTCCTACTACGACGACTGGCAGGGCCAGGAGCAGTTCGTCACCCACGACCCGCTCGGCAACCCGGTCGACCCGCGCCACCCGTGGAACCAGCACACCATCCCGGCCCCGCAGAAGCGCAACTTCGACGACAAGTACAGCTGGGTCATGTCCCCCCGCTGGTTCGACGGCAAGGACCACCTGCCCCTGGACACCGGCGGCGGCCCCCTCGCCCGCCTGTGGTCCACCGCCCTGTCGGGGCTGGTCCACACCGACTACGTACAGGCCACCGGTCACAGCGTCGTGATCACCCTGCCGCGCACGATGACCAAGCCCGAGACCCGCTTCGAGTGGCAGATCCCGAAGTGGAGCAACGCGCTGGAACGCAACCGCGCGCGCACCTACTTCCAGGCCTACGCGGCCGCCATCGCCCTGCACTGCGCCGAGAAGGGCCTCGCCGAGGTCCGCGCCGGCCGCACCCAGACCTGGGAGAAGTTCGAGGTCCCGGACGAGGGGCTGGGCGTCGGCTTCACCGAGGCCGTACGGGGCGTGCTGTCGCACCACATGGTGATCCGCGACGGGAAGATCGCCAACTACCACCCGTACCCGCCGACCCCGTGGAACGCCAGCACCCGCGACACCTACGGCACGCCCGGCCCCTACGAGGACGCCGTGCAGAACACCCCGATCTTCGAGGAGAACGCCCCGGAGAACTTCAAGGGCATCGACATCATGCGCGCGGTCCGCAGCTTCGACCCCTGTCTGCCCTGCGGCGTCCACATGTACGTCGGCGGCGGCAAGACGGTCAAGACGATGCACGTGCCCACCGGCCTGAGCGGACTGGGCGGATGAGCGCCACGATCGACGGCCCCCGGGCCGGGCGCCGGGTCGAGGAGGTCCTCGACCGGCTCGCCGCCACCGGCGACCGGGCGGCGTGCGCGGCGGCCGAGGAACTGGTGCGCGTCCTCATGGACTTCTACGGCGCCGGGCTCGCCCGGATCGTCGAGAAGGTCGGGGAGGGCCCGCTCAAGGCGGTCCACGACGACGAACTCGTGGCGAGCCTGCTCTCCCTGCACGGCCTGCACCCCGAGGACGTGCACACCCGCATCGACCGCGCCCTGGCCGCCCACGGCGAACCGGTGGAACAGCTCGGCTTCGACGCGGACACCGGCGTCCTGCGGCTGCGCCCCGCCGCCGCCACCGGCTGCGGCTCGGGCTCCGGTGGTGGCAGCGACGCCGGGCGGACGCTGGAGGACACCCTGGCCTGCTTCGCCCCCGAGGTGACGAGCGTGGAGCGGGAGCCGGCCGCGGCCCCCGCCCCCGCCCTCCTGCAGATCGGCACCCGGCCCCCGAGCCCGGCGCGGGTGCCGTGAGCGGGCCCGGTCTCCTCCACGACGGCCCGCGCGCCCCGCGCGGGCTGCGCCGGTTCGCGGGCCCGCGCCCGCCCCGGCCCGAGACCTGCGAACTGTGCGGGGTCGCCGTGTCCCCGGACGGCCACCGCCACCTGGTGCAGACCGAACAGCGCGCGCTGATCTGCGCGTGCACCGCCTGCGCCCTGCTGTTCGACCGGCCCGGCGCGGGCACCGGACGCCTACGGGCCGTACCGGACCGCTACCTCACCGACCCCGACCACCGGCTCGACGACGGCGCGTGGGAACTCCTCCAGATCCCGGTCGGCGTCGCGTTCTTCTTCCGCAATGCCGCCCTCGACCGGCTGGTCGCCCTCTACCCGAGTCCGGCCGGGGCCACCGAGAGCGAACTCGACCCCGAGACCTGGCAGACCGTGCTCGGCAGCGGCCGGCTGGCCGCGCTCCTCGAACCCGACGTCGAGGCGCTGCTGCTGCGCCGCACGCAGGACCGCACCGACTGCTACCTGGTGCCGATCGACATCTGCTACGAGCTGGTGGGGCGGATGCGGCTGCTGTGGCAGGGCTTCGACGGCGGGGCGGAGGCCCGGGCCGCCCTGAAGACCTTCTTCGAGCAGGTCGAACGGCGGGCCAGGGCCCTGCCCCGGACCGCGGTCGAGGACGAGGGCGAGGACGGGATCCGATGACGGAATTCGCCTTCACCTGTACCGGGGTGCGCGCCGACGCGTACGCCGCCGGTCCCACCCTCGTCTTCCGGCTGCGGATCACCGCGGCCGGGGGCGCCCGGGTGCACGCCATCGCCCTGCGCTGCCAGATCCGCATCGAACCGGCCCGGCGCGGCTACGGCCCCGCCGAGGCGGAAGGGCTCGCGGACCTGTTCGGCGAACGCTCCCGGTGGGGCAACACCCTCCAGCCCGTGCAGTTCGCGCAGGTCTCCGTCATGGTGCCGAGCTTCACCGGGGAGACCGAGACCGATCTGGTCGTGCCCTGCACCTACGACATGGACATCGCCGCCACCCGGTACTTCGAAGCCCTGACGGACGGCGAGGTACCGCTGCTGATGCTGTTCTCCGGCACCGCCTTCACCGGTGACGCCGGATTCCGCGTCGAGCCGGTGCCCTGGGACCGCGAAGCCGCGTACCGGATGCCCGTGGCCGTGTGGCGCGAAATGGTCGAACAGCACTTCCCCGGCTGCGGCTGGCTGCGGCTGCCCCGCGACACCATGGACGAGCTGCTCGCCTTCCGCTCCCGCCACGCCCTCGCCTCGTGGGAGGCGACCGTACGGGCCCTGCTCGACGCGGCCGCCCCGCCGCAACCGCCCGGGCCCGTCCGGCTGGGCGCCCTCCTGCCGCGCCTCACCGAGAGGGCGGCCCCGTGACCACGACGACCACCCCCGACTCCCGCTTCGCGGTCGCCCGGCAGGTGGCCGACGCGGTCCTGCTGGAGGGGTACGTGCTCTACCCGTACCGGGCCTCGGCCGCGAAGAACCGACTGCGCTGGCAGTTCGGTGTCCTCGTGCCCCCGGCCTGGGGCCGCGCGCACGAGGAGCACGTCTTCCAGCAGACCGAGGTCCTGATGGAACCGCGGGGCACGGCGACCCTCGCCCTGGAACTGCGCTTCCTGCACGCGCAGCGGCGTACGGTCCAGCGGGCCACCGGCGACGGCGCCTTCACGGAGGTCGCCGAACTGCACCTGGCCGACCGGGTCCTCGTGCCCTGGGACGAGGGCGCCGAGGAACGGGTGGCGGTGAGCGTCCCCGTCGCCGAGCTGCTGGGCGACAACGGCGTCACCTTCCCCTTCCGCCGCCCCGCCCGCGTCGACCCCGAGCCCGTCCTGGACGCCGACGGGCGCAGCGTGGGCCGCCTGGTGCGCCGCACCGAGGAGATCGAGGGCGTGCTGCGGCTGCACGCCACCGAACTCCCCGGCGCCTACCGGGTGCTCCGGCTCCGGGCCGTGGTGGAGAACACCAGCCCCTGGACCCCGCCCGCCGGGTCCGGACCCGCCGACCGCGAGGCCGCCCTGCCCCACTCGCTGGTCGCCGCCCACCTGCTGCTGGGCCTGGACCGCGGATCGTTCCTGTCCATGACCGACCCGCCCGAATGGGCCAGGCAGGCGGTGGCCGCCTGCGAGAACCGCCACACCTGGCCGGTGCTCGCGGGCGAACCGGGCCGCGCCGACGTGGTCCTGTCCTCCCCGATCATCCTGGAGGACCATCCGGCCATCGCCCCCGAGAGCGCGGGCGCCATGTACGACGCCACCGAGATCGACGAGATCCTCGCGCTGCGCACGGCCGCCCTGACCGAGCAGGAGAAGCGCGAGGCCCGCGGTACCGACCCCCGGGCGGCCGCCGTGATCGACCTCGCCGACTCCATGCCCCCCGAAGTGCTGGAGCGGCTGCACGGCGCCGTACGCGCCCTGCGGGAGGTCACCGGCCCGGAGCAGCCGCCGCTGCTCACGGAACTCCCATCCGAGGACGTGGTGTTCCGGCCCGACACCCCCTGGTGGGACCCGGCCCGGGCGGACACCGCGGACCCGGCCCGCGACCGGGTCACGGTCGACGGCGCCGCGGTGGGCCCCGGCAGCCGCGTCCTGCTCCGCCCCGGACTGCGCCGCACCGACGCCCAGGACCTGTTCCTCCAGGGCCGTACCGCCCTGGTCGAGGCCGTGCTGCACGACGTCGACGGGGGAGTGCACCTCGCCGTCACCGTGGAGGACGACCCGGGCGCGGACATCCGGCGGGAACAGGGACGGTTCCTCTACTTCCAGCCCGACGAGGTCACCCCCCTGGAGGACGCGTGAACGAGCGGGTCCTGATCGCGGGCATCGGCAACGTCTTCCTCGGCGACGACGGCTTCGGCGTCGAGACCGTACGGGCGCTGGCCGAGCACCCCCTGCCCGACGGGGTCGAGGTGGTGGACTTTGGAGTGCGCGGCGTCCACCTCGCCTACCAGCTCCTCGACGGCTACGACACGCTCCTGCTGGTCGACGCCACCGCACGCGGCGGCGAGCCGGGCACCCTCTACCTGATCGAGGCCGACGGCGGCGCGGGACCGGGCGCGGGCCCGGCCGGCGCCGGGGCACCGCCTCCGCCCGTCCTCGACGGCCACCACATGTCCCCCGACGCCGTCCTCGCCCTGCTGGACACCCTGTGCGCCGGGACCGGAGCCACCCCGCCGCGGCGCACGCTGGTGCTCGGCTGCGAACCGGCCGGCATCGAGGAGGGCATCGGACTGAGCGTACCCGTGGCCGCCGCCGTACCGGAGGCCGTACGCACGGCCCTGGACCTGATCCACGGCCGGACCCACGACGAAACCGACCGGCCTGGCCGCGAACTGAGGAGAACACCGTGAAGAAGGCCTTCATCGGCGGGGCCGCGGCCGTCGCCGTCACCGCCGTCCTGCTGCAGATCCTCCCCGACCTCCGGCGCTACCTGCGCATGCGCCGGATGTGACACCGCCGCGGGCGCGGCGACGGGCGCGGGTCCGCACCCGGGCGCCCGAATGGCGTACGGGGCGCGCCGCGCACCGGCGTGCCCGACCGCACGGACTCCGTCCCGCCGGTTCAATGAGCCCCGGCAGGACGGAGTCCGATGCACGAGATGTCGATCGCCATGGCCGTCGTGGGCCAGGTGGAAGAGGCGGCCCGGTCGGGCGGCGCACAGGCCGTCACCTCCGTACGACTGCGGGTCGGTGAGCTGGCGGGGGTGGTCCCCGACGCCCTGGCCTTCTGTTTCGAACTGGCCTGCGCCGGCACGGTCCTCGAAGGCGCCGAACTCGTCACGGAGTCCGTGACGGCCCGCGCCCGCTGCGGCTCCTGCCCCGGCGCCTGGGCGGTGGGCATGCCCCCCGAACTGTGCTGCCCCGGATGCGGCAGGGCCACGGACGTGGAACTGCTCTCGGGCCGTGAGCTGGAGATCCTCAGCGTGCGCTGGGAAGACGGCCCCGCCGGTGCACCTACCCGCGAACCGATTCCCGAGGAGGCCTGAACCATGTGCCGAGTGGTCGATCTGCGGCAGGCGGTGCTCGCCAAGAACGACGCCACCGCCCAGGTCCTGCGCACCGAACTCACCGCCCGCGGTACGACGGTGGTCAACCTGCTCTCCAGCCCCGGCAGCGGCAAGACGGCGCTGCTGGAGCGCGAACTGCTCCTCGCGCGGGAGCGGGGCGTGGCCGTGGCGGCGCTGACGGCCGACCTGGCCACCGAGAACGACGCGCTGCGGCTGGCCCGTTCGGGCGTACCGGTCAAGCAGGTCCTCACCGACGGCCTGTGCCACCTGGAGGCCGCGATGCTCGGCCGGCACCTGAACGGCTGGCTGCCCCGGGACACCCGGCTGCTCTTCGTGGAGAACGTGGGCAACCTGGTCTGCCCGGCCGGCTACGACCTGGGGGAATCGCTGCGGGTGGTGCTGGCCTCGGTGACCGAGGGCGAGGACAAGCCGCTGAAGTATCCGACCGCCTTCGGACTGGCCCAGCTGGTGGTGGTCACCAAGACCGACATCGCGCGGGCCGTCGAGTTCGACGAGGCCGCCTTCCGCGCCAACGTCGAGCAGGTCAATCCCGGTGTGGAGGTGGTGCTCACCTCGGCGCGCGCCGGTACGGGCCTGGGCGTCCTGCTCGACCGGGCGCTGGCGGCCGGGGCGGGGACCGGGACGCACCAACCGGTGATGGCCCGTCAGCAGCAGGCGCACGCGCACGGCCACGGCCACGACCACGGGCATGGCCACGAGCACGAGCACGAGCACGAGCACGAGCACGAGCACGAGCACGACCATGACGAGGACCACGGCCACGGCCACGGCCACGATCACGATCACCCGCACGTCCACACGGTCGCGCAGACCCGCTGATGGAGGCGGTGCAGCGGCGCCGGGTCACCGTCCGGGGCGTGGTCCAGGGCGTCGGCTTCCGGCCCTACGTCTACACCCGCGCGACCGGTCTGGGCCTGGCCGGGCACGTCACCAACACCCCCGAGGGCGTCGTCGCGGAGGTCGAGGGCGCCCCGGCGGCGGTGTCGCGGTTCTGCGAACGGCTCGCGGCGGACGCACCCCCGCTGGCCGTGGTCGACGCCGTCGACCACTGGGAGGTACCCGTCGCGGGCGGCACCGGATTCACCATCATCGCCTCCCGGACCGGCGGCCCCGCCCGCACGCTGGTCTCCCCGGACGTGGCCACCTGTACCGACTGCCTCACCGAACTCGCCGACCCGGCCGACCGGCGCCACCGCCACCCCTTCATCACCTGCACCCACTGCGGGCCGCGCTTCACCATCGTCACCGGGCTGCCGTACGACCGCGCCCACACCACCATGGCCCCCTTCCCCATGTGCCCCGACTGCGCCCGGGAGTACGGGGACCCGGCCGACCGCCGCTTCCACGCCCAGCCGGTCGCCTGCCCGGCCTGCGGCCCCCGCCTCAGGCTGCTCACCGGGAGACCACCCCGCGAGAGCACCGACGCGGACCCGGTCGCCGGGGCCCGGCGGCTCCTGGCGGCCGGCGCGATCCTCGCCGTCAAGGGCCTGGGCGGCTACCACCTGGCCTGCGACGCCACCCAGCCGGGCGCCGTCGCCGAGCTGCGCCGGCGCAAGGCCCGCGGGGACAAGCCCTTCGCCCTGATGGCCCGGGACCTGGCCGACGCCGAGCGGTTCGTGCACATCGGCCCCGAGGAACGGGAGCTGCTCACGGGCGGCGTACGGCCCATCGTGCTGCTCCGCCGGCGCGCCGGCGCGGACGGCCCGGACGGGGTCGCCCCCGGCGCTCCGGACCTCGGCGTGATGCTCCCCTACACCCCCGTCCACCACCTGTTGCTCGGCCTGCCCGGGGACCCGCCGGGGCCCCGGCTGCTGGTCATGACCAGCGGCAACCTTTCGGGGGAGCCCATCGTCACCGACGACGCCGAGGCCCTGGACCGGCTCGCCGCCCTCGCCGACGCCTGGCTCACGCACGACCGCCCCATCCACGTCCCGTGCGACGACTCCGTCGTGCGGGTGTGCGACGGCGAGACGCTGACCGTACGCCGCTCGCGCGGGTACGCCCCGCTCCCGCTGACCCTGCCCGTGCCCGTCCCCGCGAGCCTCGCCGCGGGCGGGGACCTGAAGAACACCTTCTGCCTCGGCGAAGGGCGCCGGGCCTGGCTGTCCGCCCACATCGGCGACATGGACGACCTCGCCACCCAGTACGCCCTCGAAGGCGCCGAGCGGCAGCTGGAGTCCATCACCGGCGTCGCCCCCGTGCTCCTCGCCGCCGACCGGCACCCCGGCTACCGCTCCACCCGGTGGGCGGAGCGCGCCGCGGGCGCCCGGCCGCTCGTCCGCGTCCAGCACCACCACGCGCACATCGCCTCCGCCCTGGCGGAACACGGCCGGGGCGCCGGCCGCCCGGTGATCGGGGTCGCCTTCGACGGCACCGGCTACGGCGACGACGGCGCCGTGTGGGGCGGCGAGGTCCTCCTCGCCGACTACGCCGGGTTCACCCGGTTCGCCCACCTGGCCTACGTGCCGCTGCCGGGCGGCGACGCGGCCGTGCACCGCCCGTACCGCATGGCGCTGTCCCATCTGCGGGCCGCGGGCATCGACCGGACCCCGGATCTGCCCTGCACGGCCGCCTGTCCGCCGGAAGAATTCGCGGTGTTGGAGCGCCAGTTGGAGCGGGGCCTGAACTGCGTCCCGACCTCCAGCATGGGCCGCCTCTTCGACGCCGTCTCCTCCCTGGCCGGCATCTGCCACCTGGCCGGCTACGAGGCGCAGGCCGCCATCGAGCTGGAGGGCGCGGCCCTGGGCGCGGGCGGAGCCGATCCCGGACCCGGCTACGCCTTCGGCCTGCACGAGCCGCCCGGCCCCGACGGCGGGCCGGTCACCGCCGATCCGGCGCCCGTGCTGGCCGCCGTGGTGGCCGACGTCCGCGCCGGCACGGACCCGGCGCTGATCGCGGCCCGCTTCCACACCGGTGTCGCCGCCCTCGTCGCCACGCTCTGCGCGCTCGCGCGCGAGCGGCACGGCCTGGACACCGTCGCCCTGACCGGCGGGGTCTTCGCCAACACCCTGCTCTCCTCGGCGTGCGCCCGGCGCCTGGGCGCCGCCGGATTCACCGTCCTGCGGCACGGCCGGGTCCCCCCGAACGACGGCGGGCTGGCCCTCGGCCAGCTCATGGTGGCCGCCGCGCACCACGCCCCCTGACACGCCCCCTGACACGCCCCCCGACACACCCACAGCAAGGAGAAGCCCATGTGCTTGGCGGTGCCCGGCAGAGTGCTCGACATCGGGGAGAAGGACGGCACCCGCATGGCCACCGTCGACTTCGGCGGTGTGCAGAAGGAGGTGTGCCTGGAGTACCTACCGGACCTCCAGGTGGGCGAGTACGCCATCGTCCACGTGGGCTTCGCCCTCCAGCGCCTCGACGAGGAGTCGGCCAAGCAGACCCTCGAACTCTTTACGCAACTCGGGATGTTGCAGGAGGAGTTCGGCGACCCGTGGGAGCAGGCCGCCGCGGCCGGCGGCGACCCCTGGCCCTTCGCCGACGACCCCGGTCCCGAACCCGCGCCCGCGCCCGCCCTCACCGCACCGCAGGAGGAAGTCCAGCCGTGAAGTACATCGAGGAGTTCCAGGACCCCGCCCTCGCCCGCCGGCTGCTGGACGACATCCACGCCACCGTGACCCGCCCCTGGGCCCTGATGGAAGTGTGCGGCGGCCAGACCCACACCATCATCCGACACGGGATCGATCAACTGCTGCCGGAACAAGTGGAGTTGATCCACGGACCGGGCTGTCCGGTGTGCGTCACCCCGCTGGAGGTCATCGACAAGGCGCTGGAGATCGCCTCCCGCCCCGATGTGATCTTCTGTTCCTTCGGGGACATGCTCCGGGTGCCCGGGACCGGCCGCGACCTGTTCCAAGTGCGCAGCGAGGGCGGCGACGTACGCGTCGTCTACTCCCCGCTCGACGCCCTGCGGATCGCCCGGGAGAACCCGAAGCACCAGGTGGTCTTCTTCGGCATCGGCTTCGAGACCACTGCGCCGCCCAACGCCATGACCGTCCACCAGGCGAAGAAGCTGGGCATCCCCAACTTCAGCCTGCTGGTCTCCCACGTCCGGGTGCCCCCGGCGATCGAGGCGATCATGCAGTCGCCGAGCTGCCGGGTCCAGGGCTTTCTCGCCGCCGGGCACGTGTGCAGCGTGATGGGCGTGCGCGAGTACCCCGAACTGGCGGCGCGCCACCGGGTGCCGATCGTGGTGACGGGCTTCGAACCGCTGGACATCCTGGAGGGCGTACGCCGGGCCGTACGGCAGCTGGAGCGCGGCGAACACACCGTCGACAACGCCTACGCGCGCGCCGTGCGCCCCGAGGGCAACCCGGCCGCCCTCGCCATGCTGGAGGACGTCTTCGAGGTCACCGACCGGGCCTGGCGGGGCATCGGCGTCATCCCCGACAGCGGCTGGCGGCTGTCGGAGCGCTACCGGGACTTCGACGCCGAACACCGCTTCTCGGTCACCGGCATCAACACCCGTGAACCGGCCGAGTGCCGCAGCGGCGAGGTGCTCCAGGGGCTGCTGAAACCGCACGAGTGCGAGGCCTTCGGCACGCTGTGCACTCCGCGCAGCCCGCTCGGCGCCACCATGGTCTCCAGCGAGGGCGCCTGCGCCGCGTACTACCTCTACCGTCGGTTGGAGCTGGGGACCGTGCCCGCCGCCGCGACCGCCCCGACCGCTGCGAGCGCCCCGCTGGAGGCGAGCCCCGTTGTCTGACACCGCACTCGACATCACGGGCTGGACCTGCCCGGCCCCGCTGCGCGACCGCCCCCGCGTGGTGATGGGCCACGGCGGCGGGGGCGCACTCTCCGCCGAACTGGTCCAGCACCTCTTCGCCCCCGCCTTCGGCGGTGACGTGCTCGCCCAGCTCGGGGACTCCGCGACCGTCACCCTGGGCGGCGTCCGGCTGGCCTTCTCCACCGACTCCTACGTGGTGCGGCCGCTGTTCTTCCCCGGCGGCTCCATCGGCGACCTCGCGGTCAACGGCACGGTCAACGACCTGGCCATGAGCGGAGCCGAAGCGGCGTACCTGTCCTGCGGATTCATCCTGGAGGAGGGCGTCGAGATGTCGGTGGTGGCGCGCGTGGCCGAAGCCATGGGCGCGGCCGCGCGCGCGGCGGGCGTGGAGGTCGCGACCGGAGACACCAAGGTCGTGGAAGCGGGCCACGGGGACGGCATCTACATCAACACCGCGGGCATCGGGCTCATCCCCGACGGGGTGGACCTGCGCCCGCAGCGCGTCGTACCCGGAGACGTCGTCATCGTCAGCGGTGAGATCGGGCTCCACGGCGTGGCGATCATGAGCGTCCGCGAGGGGCTCGAATTCGGCGTGGACGTCCAGAGCGACTGCGCGGCCCTGGGCGGCCTCGTCCGGAGCATGCTCGCCGTCACCCCGGACCTCCACGTCCTGCGCGACCCCACCCGGGGCGGCCTCGCGGCCTCCCTGAACGAGATCGCGGCCGCCTCGGGCACCGGTGTCGTGATCCACGAGGGTCGCGTCCCGGTCCCCGCGGCCGTCGCGAACGCCTGCGCGATCCTCGGGCTCGACCCGCTCTACGTGGCCAACGAGGGCAAGCTGGTCGCCTTCGTCCCCCGCGAGCACGCCGACGCCGTCCTCGACGCCATGCGCGCCCATCCGCTGGGCCGCCGCGCGGCGGTGATCGGTGAGGCCGTCGACGCCCACCCGGGCCTCGTCGTGGCCCGCACCGCCCTCGGCGGCACCCGCGTGGTCGACCTGCCGATCGGGGAGCAGTTGCCGCGCATCTGCTGACCGGCACCGAGAACGGGTGCCGAAGGCGGGTGCCGAAGATGGGTGCCGGCCCCGATGTGCGGTGGCGGTGGGCCGGGCGATGCTGGGGGTGTCCGCGAAGCCAGCCCCTCCCTGCCGATGAACACCCCCGTGTCCCGACGGCGTTGACCTGGAGCGGCCCCCGCTCCCGCGCCGTCGCCCGGTCGACGGAAAGGAGCGGGGCCGTGCCGCGCATGTCACGATCCGACGGTACGAGGGCCGACGGCCCCGGCCGGAGCCCCCGCGCAGAGCGCCCGAGGCCCCCGAGGCTGCCGCAGAGCCCGCGGTCACCGCAGAGCCCGCACCGGCCCCGGGCACACCGCCGGGCCGGCGCCTGGCTGGCCGTCTTCCTGGGGGTCTGGTGCACCGTGGCCGGGGCCACCCTGCCCAACGGCCTCGTGTTCGCGGCCGGCCTGGTCGTGGCCGCGCTGGCGGTGAACCGCTTGGGTGCGGAGCCCCGTACGGCCCGCAGGGCGAAGCCGATGACTCCGCCCTGACCATCAGGTCGTCTCGTACGGGCCCCGCCGGAACCAGACCGGGTCCGTCCGCCCGGCGGGATGCGCTACGGCCGGCCGGCGGGATCCTGGTCGGGAGTCGGCTCCGCGACGGCCTCCGGGGACCGCGCGGGGGAGGGTACCGCCGAGAGCAGCGGGGTGTCCACGGCGCGCCGCCCCCGGAACCAGCCGGCCAGCGGCTCGGTGTAGCGGGCGGTGAGCGGCCCGATCACCACGAGGATCAGCACGTAGGCGGTGGCCAGCGGCCCGAGGGCCGGTTCGATGCCCGCGGTGACGGCGAGACCGGCGATGACGATCGAGAACTCCCCGCGGGCGACGAGGGTTCCGCCGGCCCGCCAGCGGCCCTTGACCCCGACCCCGGCGCGCTTCGCGGCCCAGTACCCGGTGGCGATCTTCGTACCCGCGGTGACCAGGGCCAGCGCGAGCGCTGGCAGCAGTACGGGCGGGATGCTGGCCGGGTCGGTGTGCAGGCCGAAGAAGACGAAGAACACCGCGGCGAACAGGTCCCGGAGCGGGCTGAGCAGGGTGTGCGTACCCTCGGCCACCTCACCGGACAGGGCGATGCCGACCAGGAACGCGCCGACCGCGGCGGACACCTGGAGCTGCTGGGCGATGCCCGCGACCAGCAGGGTCAGACCCAGGACGACGAGGAGCAGCTTCTCCGGGTCGTCGCTGGAGACGAACCGGGAGATGAGCCGCCCGTAGCGGACGGCGACGAACAGCACCGTGCCCGCCACGCCGAGCGCGATCGCCAGGGTCAGGCTGCCCGCCGCGAGGCCGACCCCGGCCAACAGCGCGGTGACGATCGGCAGGTAGACGGCCATGGCCAGGTCTTCCAGCACCAGGACGCTGAGGATGACCGGGGTCTCGCGGTTGCCGAGGCGGCCGAGGTCGCCCATCACCTTGGCGATGACGCCGGAGGAGGAGATCCAGGTGACCCCCGCCAGGACCACGGCGGCGACCGGGCCCCAGCCCATCAGCAGCGCGGCGACCGCGCCGGGTACGGCGTTGAGGGTGAAGTCGACCAGCCCGGCCGGGTACTGGGTCTTGAGGTTGGAGACCAGATCGGTCGCCGTGTACTCCAGCCCCAGCATCAGCAGGAGCAGGATGACGCCGATCTCGGCGCCGATCGCCACGAACTCCTCGCTCGCGCCCATGGGCAGCAGCCCGCCCGTGCCGAAGGCGAGACCGGCCAGCAAGTACAGGGGTATCGGGGAGAAGCGGAAGCGTCCGGCGAGCCTGCCCAGCAGGCCCAGTCCCAGGATGATCGCACCGAACTCGATCAGGAAGAGAGCAGAGTGCACAGGCGATCACTCCCGTCCGAGTAGGGAGGCGGCCGCGTCGACGCCCTCGCGGGTGCCGATCACGATGAGCGTGTCCCCGCCGGCGAGGCGGAAGTCGGGCGCGGGGGAGGGGCGGGCCTCGGCCCGCCGCAGGACCGCCACGATCGAGACCCCCGTCTCCGTCCGCATCCGGGTCTCGCCCAGCAGCCGGCCGTTCCAGTACGAGTGCGCGGACAGCTCGATGCGCTCGGCGACCAGCCCGAGGTCGGTGGTGTGCAGGAGGCTGGGGCTGTGGTGCGCGGGCATCAGGGCGTCGATCAGAGAGGTGGTCTCGGCCCCGGACAGGTGCAGCGACTGGGCGCACGCATCAGGATCGTCCGCGCGGTAGACGTTCACCGTACGGGTGCCGTCGCGGTGGGCGATCACCGACAGGTGGCGCCGCTCGCGGGTGGTGAGGTCGTACTGGACCCCGATGCCGGGCAGTGGCGTGGTGCTCATCCGTGGAGCGGGCACGGCTCTGTCCCCCCTTGCTTCGTGTTCGACGGTGGTGCGGCGCAGCTCCGGCAGAAGGCGGGCTTCAGCTGCTGCGCGGGCTCATGGTGCCACCTCGCACAGGGGGTGGGATATGGGTGTCGGCACGGATGGACAAGCGCCCCGGCGGACGACAGGCTGAGGCGGGGACACCGGTCCCACCGCAGGTCACCGCAGGTGCGGGAGCGTATCGGCGGGGATAGTGGAAGCAGGCGGTCCGTCGGAGCGGCGGATCCCGGAACGAGCGGAGGGACGCCCGTGTCGCTGTACTGGCGGATCTTCCTGCTCAACGCGGCCGTCCTCGTCACCGCCGTCCTGCTGCTGTTCGGCCCGGTCACCGTCTCCACCCCGGTCCTCTTCGGCGAGGCCGTCGTGCTGCTCGCCGGCCTGGCCGCCATGCTGATCGCCAACGCCGCCCTGCTCCGGATCGGCCTGGCACCGCTCGGCCGGCTGACCCGCGCGATGAGCGCGGTCGACCTGCTGCGCCCCGGCGGCCGGGCCCGGGTGGAGGGCCCCGCCGAAGTGGCCGAGCTGACCACCTCCTTCAACGCCATGCTGGGCCGGTTGGAGGCCGAACGGGCCGGCAGCAGCGCCCGCGCCCTCTCCGCGCAGGAAGCCGAACGACGGCGCATCGCCCAGGAACTCCACGACGAGGTCGGCCAGACCCTCACCGCGGTCCTGCTCCAGCTCAAGCACGCCGCCGACCGTGCCCCGGCCCCCTTGCGGGACGAGCTCCGCCAGGTGCAGGAGACGACCCGCACCAGCCTGGACGAAATCCGCCGCATCGCCCGCAGGCTGCGCCCGGGGGTCTTGGAGGAGCTCGGGCTGCACAGTGCCGTGCGCGCGCTGACGGCCGAGTTCACCAGCGGGTCGCTGACCGTGCGGCACGTCATCGGCCCCCGCGTGCTCCCGCTGGACGAAGCGGCCGAACTCGTCGTCTACCGGGTCGCCCAGGAGGCCCTGACCAACGCCGCCCGGCACGCGGGCGCGAGCGAGGTCGAGGTGCACCTGTCGGCCCGGCCCGGCGGGGCGGTCCGGCTGCTGGTGCGGGACAACGGCCGGGGCATCGGTCCCGCCGGTGAGGGCGCGGGCATCCAGGGCATGCGGGAACGGGCCCTGCTGATCGGCGCGGACCTCGCCATCGGGAGCGGCCCGCAGGGCGGCACCGACGTACGGCTGGACGTGCCCGCCATCACCACGGCCGCCGCCGCGACCACGGAGGGGAACCCTTGACCACCCCGGAGCGCGCGCCGACCCGCGTCCTGCTCGCCGACGACCACGCCCTCGTACGGCGCGGGGTCCGGCTCATCCTCGACGCCGAGCCGGACCTGACGGTGGTCGCCGAGGCCGGGGACGGAGCGGAGGCCGTCGCCCTGGCCCGTACCGGTGAGGTGGACCTCGCCGTCCTCGACGTGGCCATGCCCCGGATGACCGGACTGCAGGCCGCACGGGAACTCTCCCGGCTGCGGCCGGAGCTGCGCATCCTCATCCTGACGATGTACGACAACGAGCAGTACTTCTTCGAGGCGCTCAAGGCCGGGGCGGCCGGATACGTCCCCAAGTCGGTCGCCGACCGCGATCTGGTCGAGGCGTGCCGGGCGGCGATCCGGGACGAGCCGTTCATCTACCCCGGGGCCGAGACCACCCTCATCCGCAACTACCTGGACCGGGCCCGCCAGGGCGATCCGCTGCCCGCCCGGGCGATCACCGAGCGCGAGGAGGAGATCCTCAAGCTCGTCGCGGAAGGCCACTCCTCGAAGGAGATCGGCGACCTCCTCGTCATCAGCGCCAAGACCGTGGAGCGCCACCGGGCCAATCTGCTCCAGAAGCTGGGGATGCGCGACCGGCTGGAGCTGACCCGGTACGCGATCCGGGTCGGACTCATCGAGCCGTAGGGGGTGTTCGCCCCCCACCCTCGTAGCTACGAGGTGGTGCTGCCCGGGCCCCGTCCCCCAGCATGGCGCGGGGGACCGCCCGTCCGGGCGCCGTCCACGGGCCGGGAGGGGAAGACGTGCTGCGGTATCCGAGCAGGCTGCGGGCGCTGGTGCTGATGTGCCTGGCGGGGCTGGTGCTGGCGGGTGCGCCCGCACCCGCCTCCGCGTCCACCACCGCCCCCTCTCCTGCCCCGGTCCCCGCCCCTGCTGCGGCGAAGCCGCTGTTCCAGCTGCCGTTCCCGTGCGGGACCAACTGGCAGCTGAACACCTGGGGCCACAACCCGGCGCTGGACATCGTGGTGGAGGGCAACACCGGCTCCGACGGGCTGCCCGTCCTGCCGTCCGCCGCCGGCACGGTGGCCGCCACGTACTGGACCAACGGTTCGGGCAACACCATCCAGATCAACCACGGCAACGGCTGGTTCACGGCCTACTACCACCTGAAGGACGACCCGGCGACGTACGTCAAGAAGGGCGACGCCGTCCAACCGTCCACCCGAATCGGCCGGATCGGCACCTCGGGCGCCTCCACCTGGTCCCACCTGCACTACGAGCAGCGCTACCTGGCCTCGGGCGACTTCACCGACGAGAGCCACCGCGTCCCGGTCCACTTCGACGGGGTCGAGTACGCGGGCGACGCGAAGGAATGGCCCACCGTCACCAGCCGCAACTGCACCGGCACGCCGCCCCCCGCCTGGCAGGACTGCCCGCCCGGCTACGTCTGCTTCTACTCGGGGGCGGACGGCACGGGCACCGTCTGCCGCTCCGCCGTCGACGAGCCCCGCAGCACGTGCGGGTTGCGCAGGTCCTTCTTCAACAACGGCACGCCGCAGCCGGGTTACGACCACGTGCAGGTGTACTTCCGGGAGGGAGGCAGCGCCTGCCTGCACCGCGGCTGGGACGAGGGGCGCGGAAACCTCCCCGCCGGGGGGCGGACCATCGAGCGCTTCCAATGGCGAGGAGAGTGCTGAAGGGCGGAAGACAGGCCATTGTTGTAGGAACGATTGATTCCGCTGGCTAACCTTCCCCTGCACCTTCGGGGAAGGAAGCAGCGTGAACAGCATCATCGTGGTTCCGGGACCCACCATGTCCCCGGCCGCACAGATCCGCCTGGCACCGGGGCAGACCCTCCGGTTCGGCCGTGAACCCCTTCGGCGCAACGGCACCGGTATCGGTACGGGTATCGGCACCGGCACCGGGAGCGGCCCGCACGCCCTGCACGTCCCGCACGCCGGCGTCTCCCGTTCGGCGGGGGAGATCACCGCCACGGCCACGTACTGGTCGCTCAGCAACTTCTCCCGCTCGGCGACGTACGTGGTGGAGAACCCCGAGGGCGCCGGCGAACACATCAAGATCGCCCCCGGCCGCCTCGACGCACCCGTTCCGTTCGAATTCGCCCGGCTCGTCCTGCCCGCCGGCTCCGAACTGCTCACCCTGGACGTCTGGGCGCCGCGCCACGACTACGCCGACCGCGACGATCCCGGTGAGCCCGACGGGGAGCCGACCGCACTGCCCTTCCCGCTCGACCGCTCCAGCCGGTACTTCCTGGTCCTCACCGCACTCTGCGAGCCGAGGCTGCGCGGCGAACCGCACGCACCCCTGCCCACCGTCGAGCAGGTGGTCGAACGGCTGAAGCCGTCCTGGCCCGCGGCCAACCGCGCCGCCGTGCAGTGGAACATCGACTACCTCGCGGTCAAACTGCGCCTCAAGCCCGGTCCCGACACGGTGGATCCGGGGCCGCGACTGGTCGGCAAGAAGGAGACCCTGGTCTCGCTGGCCCTGCGCTTCGACCTCGTCCGCGAGACGGACCTGGCGGCCCTGCCGGCCGCCCCGACCGGTACCGCCCGCTGACCAGGAGAGCCGGGCCCCCCGGCGCCCTCCGGGTCCCGGCCGGCTACCGCATCGGCCCCTGGGTCGTCGGGCAGCTGCTGGGGGCCGGCGCCTTCGGCAGCGTCTACGCGGCCCTGCGCGCCGTACCGGAACCGGGCCTGCCCGGCCGGGCCGCGCTCAAGGTCCTCGCGACCGGCACCCGCACCCCGCGCCAGCTCCGGCACCTGGTCGAACTCGCCGAGCGCGAGACCGAGGTACTGCGCCGGGTGCGCACGCCCCGGCTGATCCGGCTGTACGAGGTGCTCACGGTCGACGACCCCGGCCGGCCCGAACTCGACGGCGCCACCGTCCTCGTCCTGGAGGAGGCGCAGGGCTCCCTGGACACCCTGCTGGCCGACGGAGTGCCACGGACCGGGCCCGCCCTGCTCGCCCAGGTCTGCGAGGGGCTCGACCAACTGCACCGGGCGGGCTGGGTGCACGGCGACCTCAAGCCGGGCAACGTCCTGCTGATGGCCGACGGCACGGCACGACTGGGCGACTTCAACATGGCCGCGGAGCTGGAGGGCACCCACGCCTACTCCCCGGCCTTCGCCACGCCCGACTACACCCCGCCGGACCTGCTCTGGTCGGAGGTCGGCGAACGCGGTACGAAGATCCGCCCGACGGCCGACATCTGGGCCTTCGGCGTACTGGCCCACGTCGTCCTGACCGGCGCCCTACCGCTGCCCGGCGGCACCCCCGCCGCCCGCCGGGACGCCGCGCTGCGCTACGCCAGGGGCGAGGAGGAGCTGCGGCTGTCGCCGGAACTCCCGGAGCACTGGCGGGACATCGTCCGCGACTGCCTGGCCCGAAGACACGAGGACCGGGCCGCGCACACTGCCGCGTCGCTGCTGAGCCGGGTGGCGGCGGCGGTCGCCGCCCCGTCGCCCGCCCCGCCGACCCCGCCCGTTCCCGTACCGCATCGGCGGCGCCGCGCGCTGATCGCGGCCGGGGCGGTGGCGCTCGCGGCCGGCCTGGGCGCCGTATGGGGTTCGGGCCTGTTCCACTTCGGAGACTCCGCCGGGGTACTGGGGTACGACCGGTGCTGGCGCGGGGCGGTCTGCTTCTTCTCGGAGGAGGACGGCCGGGGCGAGATGTGTTCGTGGGTCGACGGCAGCGCCGACTGGATCGACGGCCCGGCCCCCTGCCCCTGGACGGCCCGCAGCGCGCCCCGCTCGGTCTTCAACAACGGGTTCGACCTCACCGAGGGCGCGACCAAGGTCGACGTCGTCTACTACGGCCAGCCGGCCCAGCAGGAGCCGCTGGGCTGCGTGAAGGTGCGGACGAGGACCAACGTGAGCGGCACGGCCCCGCCGCGCTCCCACGCCTGGGTGCCGAACTGCTGAGGGCCACCAGGAACGGGCGGGCCCGTCTCCCCGCCGCCCGACCGAGCGATTCGAGCCAATCGAGCCGGGTGCTCCAGGCCGTCCTGTGCGCGGGCTGCCTGGTCCTGGTCTTCGCGCTGCCGAAGGTACGGGGTCGGGAGCTCGGCGAGTGACGCGTCCGGCAGGGCTCAGGCCAAGTCCGCCACGAGCAGGTCGAGCGTGGCCTCCTCGTGGAGGGCCATGCCGAGCGCGGTCATGGCGGGGGCGAGGCCCGGATCCCAGTCCGCGGTGGTCGGTGCGCCGGTGAGCGGGTGCTGCGGGACGTTGCGGGCCCGGGTGCGCGCGGCGAGCTGCTCGTAGTCCGCGGCGCCCATCCGCCACGGCTCCGCGCCGTAGCGGTGGACCACGCGGTTGGCCAGGGCGATGCCCGGCCAGTCGAAGTCCCCGTGGTAGGCGAAGCGGCAGCCGGTGGCGGCGAGGGCGTCGAGGAGGGTGAGGACCACGGTCGCGGCACTCCCCGAGGTGCACACGAGGGGTCGTGCGCAGGCGGCGTCGGCCGCGGCCTCCACCACGCGCGGGTTCTCACAGATGCGGATGAGCGTGCCGGCCGGCAGCGAGAGCCGCAGGGCGTGCACGTCGCGCAGGGTGAGGTGGGTCTCCACGTGGTGCACCGCCCGTTCGTACAGGGCGCGTTCCCGCCAGCTTCCGCCGTCGGGGCGCAAGCCGTAGGCGAGCACCGTGCTGGAGACCTCGTCCGGTGTGACGGAGGCGAGCCGCCACACGGCACGGCGTCCGGCCGCGTCGTCGGGGAGCTCGATGTCGTGGGCGAGGGCGATGCCCCGTTGGACGAGGCGCGCCAGCCAGGTCCCGTCGTCCAGGCCGTGGGCGGATCCGGTGGCTTCGGCGGCGAGGTCGCCCCGGCCCCACGCATCGGCCCGCTCGGGACCGAAGAGCAGGACGAGGACCTGGACCGCCTGCTGGAGGGTGCGGACCGCCGTTGCGGGGGGAACACCGCGGGGTACGCCCGCGCGGCGCAGTCCGTCGTACCACCGCCAGGCCCAGTCCTCGTCGCCGAGTCGGCAACCCTCCAGGGACGAGGCGAGCGAGGACCACACCTGATCGCGCTGCGCCAGGGCCTGCGTCCGGACGGCGCGGCGATCGGTGAGCGGCGGTCCGAGTTCCTGGAGCACGTCCTTGAGACCGAGGCCGGCTGCCGAGGAACGCAGCCGGGTGTCGAGCGAGTCGAGCCGCACCGCCGCGACGGCCCCCGTGACCGGCTTGCCGAGCAACAGCGACAGGTCGTTCCTCTCCTGTACCGCCAGTCCGGACAGCCGCACCGAACCGGTGGCCCGGAGGCCGTTGCCCTCCAGGCGCTTGCGCGCCGATTCCCAGAGCCGGACGAGGCCGGGCCCGGCCAGCCAGTCGCGCGTCGCGGCGGGGAGCCGGCTCATACGGACACCAGGCGTCGATGCCGACCGTTCCACGTGTAGTGCAAGGTGGCGACCCCGCGTGCGTGCGGGTCGCGGAGGCACTCGTAGATGTGCAGGGAGGGCACCTCGGGCCAATTGCCCATGAGCCTCTCGCTGGTGAGTACGAAGTCGAGGTCGAGGTCGACGAGGATGCGGCCGAGCCGGCCGTGGGTGGGTTCGTCGACCTTGGCGAAGGCGTCGTCGAGGAGGATCAGCCGGGGAGCGTGCGGCGCTGACTCACCGAGGGTGGTGAAGTGGGCCGCGGCCGCGGCGAAGAGCACGAGGTAGGACAGCACGCGCTGTTCGCCCTGGCTGAGGCCGGTGCGTCCGGTGAGCTTGCGCTTGCGGCCGGGGACGGCGTCCTCGACCACGAAGGTGTAGAAGCGGAACCAGTCGCGGTAGTCCAGCGCGGTGCGCAGGTGGGCGGCGTACCCGGCGGACGGATCGGTCCGGCGGGCTTCCTCGATCCGGCGCTGTAGCACCTCGCGCAGCTGCTCGCCCTGCTCACGGGTGCGCAGGATCGACGGACTGCGCAACAGTTCGACGGCCGCCCGCACGTCGGCGTCGACGTCCTCGTCCAGCTTCCACTGCAGCTCCACGCCGAGCCCGTGTGAGGTCCGTACGGTCTTGAGGGTGTCGTTCAGCGCCGAGACGAGGTTGGCGGCGGTGACGACCTGCGTCGAGAGGTGGTCACCGAGTTCGCCGGTGAGGAAGCGTTGGAACACCTCGCTCTCACGCTCGGTGAGTCGACCGCGCGCTTCGGCGGCCCGAGCAGCAATGCGTTCTCCGACGACGGCGACGTCGTGCGGACCGTGGTCATCGACCAGGCGGCAGACCTTGATCCCGGTGAGTTCCTCGAGCTGCGCGTCGTACCCGCCGGCCAACTGGTCGCGCAGCGCCGTGTGCCCGTTGAGGAGCGTGCTGTCCGAGACCTCCTTCCTCGAAGGGGCGAGGCCGCCCCGTACCGCATCGGCCAGCTCGCGCAGGGACCGGATGCGGTCACGGACGTTCGCGCCGGGGTCGTCCAACAGCAGTGCGGGCAGGGAAGAACGGTCCAGCCCGGCGCCACGGATCACCTCCGGACGACCGACCGCACCGCGCAGGGCGCTTCCCGCGGTGATGACGGCCGTCTGTTGGTCCCGCAGCAGTTCGCTGCTCCGCTTCTCCTCCTCTTCCGCGCGGACCCTCTGGTCGCGGAGCTCTTCGTGCCCCCGTTGGGCTCCCGGCAGTGCCCGGGCGGCGGCGGAGACGCGCTGCTTGGCTTCCTCTTCGCGGGCGAGGACCTCCTCCTCGGAGGAGCCGATGGCTTCCTCGCGGGTGCGCAGGTCCTGCTGGGCCCTGCGCAGTTCACCGAGTCGCAGGCCGTAGCCTTCCGCTGCCTCCAGGCGGTCGCGGTGGGCCCGTGCGTACCTGGTGTGATCGGCCCGGTGCCGGTCCAGCCCGTCGGCGACGCCCCGGATGGCCCGGCACATGCCTCCGATGCCGCCGAGCAGGGTGGCGAGGGCGATCCGTACGCCTCCCAGGGCGCCGGCATCGGTGGGGAGGTCGTGGGCCGTCGCGGTCGCCTCCGCTTCGCTCCGGGCGGCCACGGCCAGGGTGCGCGCCTCCTCGGCCAGGCGGGCCGCCTTCGTCGCCTTGGCGGTCACGGTCCGCAGGTCCTTCTCCCCGGAGTCGAGCTCGTGCCAGGCGCGGGTGAGGGACTGCGGCCGGGGGAAGTCGCGTTCGGCCGACGCCAGGTTCCGGCGGAGGGCGTCGAGCCCGTCGAGTCGTCCGCGGTGGTCGGACAGCAACTCCTCCGTTTCCGCCCGCCGGACTTCCAGTTCGGCGATCTTTCGGCGTCGTGTCTCGGCGCGTACGGCGGCGCCCACGTATTCGGCACCGGCCTTGGCATGGTGGCCGCGGAGGGGACCGAGGCGCCAGCTGCCGTCGTAGTGCACCGAGCTGGTGGCGACGGCTTCCCGGGCCGGGGCGAGGGCGATGGCGGACAGGAGGTGCTGGACCCGTTCGGGGGCGATGCCGCCGTCCGGTGGGGCGGCGGGGCGCAGCGCGGCGGCCAGCGTCGAACCGTCCGGCAGTACGGTCGCGGGCTGGAGCAGAACGTCTCGCGTCAGGGGATCGAGGAGCGTTCCGTCCGCAGTCACCCAGGCGTCCAGGACCCCGCTCGCTTCGAGCGCTGCCTCCAGACCTGCCCGGTCGGTCGGGGACAGCTCGTCGGCGAAGTCCACCAGCCGGTAGAAGGGCGCTCCGGTCCCCGGACCGCGTTCGGCGGAGCGGTGGTGGGGGACCGGCGGCTGCGGATCGGTCCGCCGCTCCCACTCCTCCTGCTCCGCGGTCAGGAGGTCGCGTTCCTCGGTGAGCCGGGCGACGCGCAGCGCGAGGGCGTCGCGCTGTCGGGTCAGTCGCACACCGTACGGCTCCAGCACCGTCAGGGCGGTCCGCTTCGCCTGCCCGTCGATGTCGGGCGGCAGCACGCGCTCCGCGAAGGGGGCCTGCACCGAGGTCTCCCGGGCGAGGGTCGCTCGGACGGGGTCCAACGGAGGGCAGTCCGCGCCGGCCACGGCCCGGACGTGCTCCAGCCAGGCCTCCACCTGACGGACGTAGCCCCCGCTCTCCTCGGCCACCTTTTCCCGATGGCCCTCGAGGCGGCCCGCGGCATCCTCCGCCTCCCCTTCGAGCCGTTCGTGTTCGGCATCCGCAGCAGCCGCCCGCTCCCGTGCCTCCGCCGCCCGTGCCACCAGGCCGACCACCTCTTGGACCCTGCGGGTCCGGTGCTTCACCACCGTGCCGGCGTCCTCCAGCTGTCCTTGCCAGGACCGCAGCGCGGATTCCGTTGCCGCGGCGTCCACGGCGACCACCCGTTGGTGGCGCACGACGTGGACGTCCGCGTCAGGTCCCGTGAGTTCCGCCGTGGAAGCTCCGGCCACGTCCGTTCGGGGTTGGCCGACGGCCTCGCCGAGGTGCCCGGTGGGGAGTCCTGCCCGCTCGGCCTGCACCACGAGCTCGCGGTGATCCGTAGCCAGTTCGCCGAGGCGTTCGCCCAGATGTGCGATGCCCTCGGCCAGGCGGTCTGCCGCGCCCTCTTCCGCGTCGTGCGCCGTGGTGAGCGCGGCGAAGGACGTGCCGGCCGCCGTGCCCAGGGCGCCGACCGTGGTCCGGCGTTCGGACAGCTCTTCCAAACTGCGGTACGCGCTGCTCGCACGCAGGGCGTCGAGTTCGGTCCGGGCGGCCTGCTCCTCCTCGCGCAGCGCGTGCAGCCGTGCGGCGGCCTCGGCTTCGTGTTCCTTCAGGGCGCCCGTCTTCTTCGCAGCCTCTCCGGCCTGTAGGCGTCGCTGACCCAGGGCGTCCAGTTCCCCGTCGACCTGCTGCGCGGTCCTGAGCAGCACTCCGGACAGATAGCCGCGGTAGTCGCCCAGGAAGGTGCGAAGGGCCCGGTCGGTACGCTCCAAGCGGCCGAGCTCCTCCCGGACGGCGTCGAGGTCGTGGAGGTTGCGCGCCACCTTCTCCACCACGTCGTCGTCGAGGCCCGGCAGAGTCTCGCTCAGGAGGGAGGCGAGCCCGCCGGACTCGATCCGGTCCCCGACGGTGGGACGGCGCAGCCGGTGGAGGAGCTGTGTGAGGTTGCGGTACCTCGTTGCATCGGTGATGCCGAACAGCTCGCGGGCGACCCGCGCGCGGTGCTGGACGGAACGGTCCGTGACGTTCTCCGCGCCGACGACCTCCTTGAGGCGGTCGACCGGCAAGGGCCTGCCCGCCTCGACCAGGTGGAAGTCCTCGCCGACCCGCAGCGGGGTGACGAAGAAGACCGGCACGGCCTTCTTCGTCGACTTCGAAGCCCGGATGGCCGCTCCGAGGGTGAGGTACCGGTCATCACCGTCGTCCGTCCTCATGTGGAACTCGACCCACAGGTATCCGAGGCGGTTCGTCTGCTCGAAGCCGTCCAGCATCAGCCAGACCAGGCTCGTTCGGCCCGTACCCGTGGCGTCCAGCGCGCGCGAGTCGCCGTCCAGCAGGTACGGGAGCAACATCTCCAGGGCCTTCGACTTGCCGGCGCCGTTCTTGCCGCGCAGCAGCAACCGTCCGTCGCCGAAGTCGAATTCCTGCTCGTCGTACTGCCAGACGTTGAGGATGGCCGCGCGGTGCAGGCGAAAGCGCGTGCCGGCCGCAGTGGCGGACCGCTGAAGCGGGATGGGGCCGTTCGCGCCCGGGGTCATAGCGGCAGCTCCTGCTGTATGTCGATGCCGGGTGTCGCTCCGGCGGGCCGGCGTTCGGTGACGTGGGTGGCGTAGCGCGCAGCCGCGGCGAGGAGAACCCAGTGGGTGTCGGCGGCGCGGGCGCCCAGCACGTCGGTGACGGAGCGGCCCTCCGGGACCGTGTCCGCGTACCCCTCGGGCAGCCCCTGACCCGTGGAGCGGAGCGGGCCGGCGGGAGCCACCATCCGCATCCGGCTCAGCAGGTCCAAAACCGCCTTCCGCAGCGAGGCGGGGTCCTCCAGGTAGTCGCGCTGCCAGGTGCCGCGCTGCCCGTACTCGGTGATGAGCTCGGCCAGCAGCTCGTCCACCAGGCCGTCCGCAACGGCGACCCCGATGACGAGTCGCCCTCCTGTTGCCGGGTGTCCCGGCTCGGCAGGCCGCAGTCGTTCCACGAGGCGCTCCACCAGGAGGAGCGAGGCCTGGGCGACGGTTCCGGTGCCGGGCAGGTGCACGTCCGTGAGCTCCTCCTCGGGGTCCACCAGCGCCACGCCCTCGCCGCGGATCTCGGCCTCGAGTCCCAGGAGCTCGGAGAACGCCTGGGACTCGCGGCGTTGTCTGGTCCGCAGCCAGTCCCGCTCGGCATCGGTCAGCTCGTCCAGGTACACGACGGGCGTTTCCACGAGTATCCGGCGCACGTAGGTGCGGGGACCGCCGAACCCGGGGTCGGCAGCCCGCCTCACCAGGTCCGCCCCGTCCAGGCTCTGCGCGAGCGGACCGGCAACGATGATCCGGGCGACCTCGCGGTCCACCGTGATCAGGGCCTCGCCGCCTTCGTCCTGCACGAGCGAGCCCACACTGCCGTGGGTTTCCGTCAGGACCCCCCAGTCGATCAACTGGCGTAGGGCGGCGATCAGGGTCCGCTTCTCCACGGCCCGGCCCGTCTCCTCCAGCTCGATGCCCGCGTCGGCCGCTGCGGCCCTGATGTCAGCGACCAGCTGGGAAAGCAGCATCTGCTCCGGGGCCGTCACCAGCACGGAGAGCGCGAGCGCGAGACAGGAATAGGTGCGCGGAGTGAAGGCGGCACCGGTGGACCGCTCCAGCCGGTGCCCTGCGCCGGCGCCCAACCCGGCCTTGAACAGCCGGGCGTAGGAGGTGTCGACCAGGAGCCGGTAGCCGAGCACCTGCTGGAACCGTTTGCCCAGCCAGTCGGCGTGCCGTCGGATCAGGGGGAACAGGTCCGCGTGGGGGCCGACCGACGTCACCAGGGGGTGGGCGAGGAGCAGCCGCCCGGCGGCGCGGCGTTCGGTGGCCAGAGCCACGTCGTGTGCCGAGGGGAGCGTCACGACACGCTCACCTCGGCTTCGGCTTCGGCTTCGGCTCCGAGTGTGGCCTCGGCCGCGCGTCCGATCTCCAGCTCCAAGTCGTCCAGTACGAGGTCCCCGTCGGCGGAGTGCAGCACCGTCCCCGCACCCGAGGAGCGACGTACGGTGAGTTGGATCCCGAGCTCGGCGTCCGCGCTCTGCGCGGACTCCAGGCCGAACTCCGGCGCCGCCCCGTCCAGGTCTCCCGCCCCCGCCCCCGCCTCCGCTCCCGGTCCCGTGCGCCGCAGCCGGGCGTTCCCCAGTGCGGTCGCCAGCAGTTCCAGCAGCAGCCCGAGGGCGGCGGAGCTGAGGCGTACGTCGGCGAAGCGACCGGCCGCGCTGCGCAGTTCGTCCGCGGCCGCCCTTCTGGACTCGGCCTGTGCGCGGGCGGCTTCCTGGAGGTGCCGCTTCTGCGCCGAGTGGTCCTCCATGGCCGATGCCCGGCCCCGCTGCGCGCGACTGCCCCGCTCGCGCAGCGCCACCGGAACCTCGACCACCGGGCCGTTCCACCAACTGGTGTAGGCGGGAACCGCCTCGTCAGAGGCCGGCGGGACCCCCAGGTGGCGGGCGCCGTAGAGGCCGAAGGCAGCGACCGCGATGTCGTGCGCGTCCTCCGGAGCCGCCTCGTCGAACCATCGGGCGAGCCGCAGGAGGTCCTTGCGCCGCGACAGCTCCCCCGAGGCCGAGCGCAGCATCCGCTTGGCGTTGGTCAGCAAGGACTGCAGCGCGCGCATGGTCGCGTCACGGAGCTGATCGACCTGGCTGGCCTGCCCGTCGACGTCGGTGAACCAGCCGCGCAGCCCCTCCCAGTCGGCCTTCTCCCGGCCCCGACTGCGCTGTACCCGGACCTCGGGCTGGCCGCCGGTGCCCGGAACCCCCGACAGACCGCGGGCGTGGGCGTCGAGGCGCTCCAGGAGGCCGGGGAGGTGCGGCCACAGCAGCTCGAGCACCGATGCGATGCGGGGAGCGCGGAAGGCCACGTCCTCCCTGATCGCCTCGACGTAGTCGAGCAGCAGTTCCTTGAAGCCCTGGTACTCGGCGCTGTCCAGGTCGTAGCGCGCCAGCACCTGCCCGAGGTAGGCGTAGAAGTCCCGCACGGAGTCGGCGAACTCGGTGAACTGGACGAACAGCGTGCTGACGCGTTCCAGCGCGTCCTGCGGCTCCGCCCCTCCGGGCCGTTGGACCGCGTCGTTCAGTTCGCGCAGTCCCCGCTCGACCAGCGCCAGCAGCTCACTGCTGACTTCGCGTGCTGCGTCCGCCCCGGCGAGGACCTCGTCGGCGTCCCGCTGGATCCGCTCGCCCAGCTTCGACAACTGGTAGCGGGACCGGGACCGTTGGTACTCGGTGATGCTCGACGCCTTCACCGAGTGACTGCTCCGCAGCAGGGCGCCCCAGTGCACCAGCCGTTCCAGCCGGGCGGTGAGCGTCTCGGCGTCCAGCGCGACCGTCGGCCCACCGGACTCCGCCAGCTTCGCCAGTACGTCCGGCACGGCGAGGTCGGCGAGGAGCGTGCTGCAGAAGACCCGCATCACGGCGACGTACTCCAGCCGCTCCGGCGCACTGAGGTACGCGTAGGCGTTCAGCCGTTGCCACGTGTCGTCACGTTGGGTTTCCGGTAATGACTGCTGTGCAGGTGCCCCCATGCCGTCGAGGTTACGCAGTGATACGGGCCCCTTGCGTGGAATTCGACGATCTTCCCTCCGCCGCCGGGCGCGTTGAAGATGTCGTCCACCAGGCGCTCGGCGATCCGTATCGAACGGGGTGAGCAGGTCACGCAGCCCTCCGCGGCGAGGCCGTACCTTCGGCCTTGACCTCGTCGGAGTTCGTCATGGCCCTGCTCCTCGTGCCGACGGTGACCACGATGCTCGGCGCGAAGGCCTGGTGGCCCGGGCGCCGTAGTGCACCCCGGTGCCGAGCTCGGCAGTGCTGACGAGCAGAGAGAACCGGCGATGGCCACCGGGTCCGCGGTCAAGTAACAGCAGGGGCCGCGCGTTTCCCCCGTGCAGGCACCGGGGAAACGCGCGACCTCGGGCTGCCCCGGGGAAGGGCAGGTCCGCTCAAGAGCAGCCGCGGACCGAGTTCCATCCGATGAAGGTGTGCCGCAGCGTGATGTCGAAGGTGCAGGAGGCGGTCCCGTCGCCGTTCAGCCGCACGGTCGTGTCGTGCGTGTTCGCATACCAGTTCCCGCTGATGTCGAAGATTCCGCGGTAGCCGAATTCCGCGTGGGCCGTCACGACGGCACCGGATTCCTGCTCGCTCTTGTGAGACGTCGTCAGTGACCATCCTGCGTTCCACGGCTCGCGGTTGGCCGCGTGGCTCACTTCGGTCACGGGGTTGGTGACCTGACCGTTGACGGTGTCCCAGGTGGACGTCGTGTAGAGGGCCGTCATGCGGATCTTGCAGCAGTCGTACATCTCCGACCAGCTGCGCACCTGGCGCCCCGTGGGCGCGTCGGCGCCCGCCACCGCGAGGGAACGGGCCCGGTCCGCAGGTACGACGGGGACGAACCGCACCTGCCCCAGGACGGGAGCACAGTCCGCGCCGATGCTCACGTCCTGCTGTGCGGACATCCCGGGCGGCGGTACGGGCAGGGTGCCCGGCAGCTTGACGTCGGTGCAGGTGGTGCCCTGCTGCCCGGTCCCGGTCCCGGTCCCGGAAGCGGCCGCCGGCGCTACGGTTCCGGCCAGCACGGCCATGGCCGCGGCGGCGGCCGCGAAGAGCATTCTGTTCTTGTGCAAGGTCCCGTTCCCTCTCGGTGAGTTCGCTGGGGAACGTAACAGGGTGGGGATTCCGTGTAGTTGATCTTTCCGTGCCTGGCAGGAAGATGACATGTCACCCCGCCGCGACCAGCCGATGGCATCTTCCTGCCAAGCAGTGGTGGCGCCGATCGGCCGGCCGGGCCAGTGGCCATGGTTCAGGCGGTACGTCATGGACGCCGCCGTCGCCCGGCACGGCGTACCGAGTGTGAACGCCCGCTGGGGCGAGCGGCTCGCGGTGCAGGTGGGCGATCTCCTCCTGGCCGAGGCCGCCCGGCTCGCCGCCGACCCCCGGTGCGGGTGAGGACCCCATCGGCCACTGCCTCCGGGTCATATCCGGCAAGACCGCGGCCCTGCTTTCCATGTCGCTGCGGATCGGAGCCCAGCAGGCGGGCGCCCCGAGCAGGTGGCACGGGCGTTGGAGGAGTACGCCGAACAACTGGGCTTCGCCTTCCAGGTGGCGGACGATCAAGGACATCACCGCAGGCGTGGCCAGCCTTGGAACGGGCCCGAGCGGCCCTGCTGGACCTCCCGTCCCGCCCGGCGCTCCAGGCGCTCAACGCACTCTGTGATTTCGTGGCCGCCCAGGCCGGCTGATGCGGGGCCTCCCGCACCATCGCCCCCCGACGGTGAACCGAGCCTCAGTCCTCTGTCGGGGGCAGCAGGTGGGAGCAGGTCGAGCGGGCCACGAACGCGATGCCGTCGTAGTCCGCGGCCGGGACGAGCGGGGCCGTGTTGAAGCGGTAGGAGAACCGTTGGACGTTGGCGCCGAAGCTGCGCTGTGCGTGCGGGGCGTGTAGCCAGGGCGCGGCTCCGGCGGGTGAAACCGCGGCGCGGAGGTCCGCGTAGTAGTCGCCGGGCACGGCGTCCGCGAGCCACGCCTCCACGGAGCGGAAGCCGGCGCCGATGCGGTGGCGCGCCGGCGGGCCCTGAAGGTCGTTGCCCCGGCGGGCCAGGAAGGAACCCTTGCCGAACAGGAGGGCCAGCGCGTAGTAGGCGTCGCCGTACCGTTCGCGGAGTCCGCTACCGAGGGCCGGCACCTGTTCCCCGTACGTGCCCTTCGCGATGTGCCCGTTGTGCGCCCAGACGATGACGCGCGCCCCGGGGTCGTCGTCCACGAGCCGTGCGACGGCCTCGGCCATGTAGCGGTCACGCGCGGCGTACACGCCGTCCTCGCCGGCCGGGGCGACGAAGGGGCGGGTCACCAGGTCGGCGGCGCGGACCAGGATCCGCGCGTGTTCCAGGGCCTCGTCGGCGCCGTCGCCGGGACCCGACCGCTCGACGCGGTCCGCGACGAGGCGGGCGATCTCCTCGGCGCGCCGCATCAGGGCCTTGTCCGGGTCCGGAAGCGAGCCCGGGCGGGCCCGGGCCAGTACGTCCACGGCGCGGACGCGCCCGGCCTGATCGGGCGCCGTCCGGCGCAGGAAGGCGGCGACGGCCTCGACCGAGTCGGCGCAGAGTTGGGGGTCCGTTCCCACGAAGCGGGTCCGGCGCTCTTCGGGCAAGTCGCGGTTGTGGGCGCGCAGCCACTCGACGAGGTCGACCATCTCGCGGGTGCGCAAGGTCCAGAAGCCCAGCCGGGCGACGAGCCGTTCGGGGGTGCCCGTGCCGTAGCGGACGTACGCGTCGAGCGCACGCGCGGCGGACTGGCTGGCCTCCATGGCGAAGGTGGTGAACCCCTCCTCGCGGACCAGGAACTCCACGATGCGGTGCTTCAGCCGGAAGAACTCGCTCGTGCCGTGGGTGGATTCGCCCAAACCGACGATCCGCGTCCCCCGCAGCGCCTCGCCCAGGGGTTTCAGGTCCTCCACGGGCGCGCCGGGAGTCAGGGTGCTCAAGGGGTGGGCGTGTTCCTTCAGCCATCGGACCATGTCGTTGGGCACCGTGTTGCCTCTCCGTTCATGGGTCGGTTCGTCGCCTCCCGGCAGGCCGCGAGAGGATCTCCTGGAGGTCCGTACGGCGTCCGGTCGGCCATGATCGGAATACACGCCCGCGACGTCGCCGACAACTTCATTTGCCCCCGTCCGACCGTATTCGGTCAGCCGTGCGGTGATGTTCCCGGGCGGCCCGACCCGGCCGCGCCCCTCGCTACCCGGGGTCGGGCAGGGGTTCCGGTCCGCTTCGGGGGTGGGGCCGGGGTTGCGGACGGAAGCTGTCCGCAAGGGGGACTAGTTTGCTGTCATGGCTTCCAGGACGACACACCCCGTACTCGGCACCCGCGCTCTGAACCGTGCCACGCTCGCCCGCCAACTGCTGCTGAGCCGTGCCGAGATGTCCGCGGGGGACGCCGTCGCGCACCTGCTCGGGCTCCAGGCGCAGAACGTGAAGCCGCCCTACTTCCAGCTGCACGCCCGGCTCGCCGGCTTCCGGCCCGCCGAGCTGGCCGGGCTCATGGAGTCCCGCGAGGTCGTCCGGATGGTCACCATGCGGTCGACGATCCACACGCACACCGCCCACGACGCCCTGACCCTGAGGCCCCTCGTCCAGCCCGCCCGCGACCGCGAGGTCACCTACTTCCGCAAGGGGCTGGCGGGGGTGGATCTGGACCGGCTCGCGCAGCGCGCCCGCGCCTTCGTCGAGAGCGAGCCCCGCACCATGGGCGAGATCCGCGAGGAACTGCTCGAGGAATGGCCCGAAGCCGACCCGCAGTCCCTGTCCGTCGCCGCCCGCTGCCGGTTGCCGCTGGTCCAGGTCACCCCCCGTGGGGTGTGGGGGCGCAGCGGCCAGGTCCGGCTGACCACCGTCGAGACCTGGCTCGGCAAGCCCTCCGGTTCGGCGCAGCCCGTGGACGAGGTCGTGCTGCGCTACCTCGCGGCCTTCGGGCCCGCCTCCGTCAAGGACATGCAGACCTGGGCGGGACTGACCCGGCTGCGCGAGGCGTTCGAGCGGCTGCGCCCGGGCCTCCTCGTCTTCCAGGACGAGAACGGCGTGGAGCTCTTCGACCTCCCGGACGCCCCCCGCCCCGACGCGGACGTCCCGGCCCCGCCCCGCTTCCTCCCGGAGTTCGACAACCTCCTGCTGTCGCACGCCGACCGCGCCCGCGTGGTCGCCCCCGAGATCAAGGGGCGCACGTGGACCGGGAACCAGGCCCACTGCACCCTGCTCGTGGACGGCTTCCTCGCCGGCCTGTGGAAGCTGGAAGGGCAGGTGCTCACCGTCGAGCTGTTCGGTCCGGTCCGGAAGGGGGCGAAGGAGGAGATCGTCGCCGAAGGGGAGCTGATGGTGGAAGGGATGACGGAAGGGACGGCGGACGGGACGGCGGGAGGGCGCGCCGACGGGGGCGGTGGTGCGGCCGTACGGTTCGGGGCGATCAACCCCTGACACGGGCCCCCGGTCGGCCCCGGGCCGTCCCGGGCGGTCAACTCACGGCTGACGCCGCACTGGTGGTCCGTACGGCGAAGGCGGCACGATGCCCGTCATGACGACCGAGAGCACGCAGGACGACGCCACCGCCCGTTTCCTGGCCGCCCGGGACTTCCTACTGGAACGCCGCGGCGACTACGCGGCCGCCCACGCCGGATTCACCTGGCCCCGCCCCCACCGCTTCAACTGGGCCCTGGACTGGTTCGACCACATCGCCGCCGGGAACGACGCCGACGCCCTGCGCATCGTCGAGGAGGACGGCACCAGCCGGGGCCTCACCTTCGCGGAACTCGCCGTACGGTCGGGCGCCGTCGCCAACTGGCTCCGCGAACAGGGCGTCGCGCCCGGCGACCGGATCCTGGTCATGCTCGGCAACCAGCGCGAGCTGTGGGAAGTGATGCTCGGCGCGATGAAGCTGCGCGCCGTCGTCATCCCGGCCACCCCGCTGCTCGGCCCGGCCGACCTGCGCGACCGGGTCGAACGCGGCCAGGTGCGCCACGTCATCGCGCGCGCCCTGGACACGGCGAAGTTCGACGAGGTGCCGGGCGGCTACACCCGGATCGCCGTCGGGGAGCAGGTCCCCGACGGCTGGGTGAGGTTGGCGGACATGGCGGCCGCCAAGGGCGACTTCACGCCGGACGGCGAGACCCTCGCCACCGACCCGCTCATGCTCTACTTCACCTCCGGCACCACCGACCGCCCCAAGCTCGTCGAGCACACGCACGCCTCGTACCCCATCGGGCACCTCTCCACCATGTACTGGCTCGGGCTGCGCCCCGGCGACGTGCACCTCAACATCGCCTCGCCCGGCTGGGCCAAGCACGCCTGGTCCAACCTCTTCGCCCCGTGGAACGCCGGTGCGACCGTCTTCGTCCACAACTACACCCGCTTCGACGCCGAGCGACTGATGGCCGAGATGGACCGGCACGGCGTGACCACCTTCTGCGCCCCGCCCACCGTGTGGCGGATGCTGATCCAGTCCGACCTCACCAAGCTGGCCCGGCCCCCGCGCGAGGCCGTCGCCGCCGGGGAGCCGCTCAACCCGGAGGTCATCGAGCGGGTCCGCGCCGCCTGGGGCGTCACGATCCGCGACGGCTTCGGCCAGACCGAGACCACGCTCCAGGTCGGGAACTTCCCCGGGGTGCCCGTCAAGCCCGGTTCCATGGGCCGGCCGGCACCCGGCTACGAGATCGTCCTGCTGGACCCGGTCACCGGCAAGGAGTCCCCCGACGAGGGCGAGCTCTGCGTGGACCTGCGCACCCGGCCGGCCGGGGTGACGACCGGCTACCGCGACGATCCGCAGCGCACGGCCGAGGCCATGGCGGACGGGCTCTACCGCACCGGCGACATCGCCGCGCGCGACGCCGACGGGTACCTCACCTACGTCGGGCGTTCCGACGACGTGTTCAAGGCCTCGGACTACAAGATCAGCCCGTTCGAGCTGGAGAGCGCCCTGCTGGAGCACGAGGCGGTGGCCGAGGCCGCCGTCGTTCCGGCCCCGGACGCGCTGCGGCTGGCGGTCCCGAAGGCGTACGTCACCCTCGCGGGCGGCTGGGAGCCCGGGCCGGAGACGGCCCGGGTGCTGTTCGAGCACTCCCGCGCGGTGCTGTCCCCGTACAAGCGGATCCGCCGCATCGAGTTCGCCGAGCTCCCCAAGACCGTGTCCGGCAAGATCCGCCGGGTGGAGCTGCGGGAGCTCACTGCGGCCGGGTCGGCGGGGGAGTACGACGAGGCGGACCTGGACTGAGCCGACCCGGAGCGAGCGGAGCGCGTACGGGCTGCTGCGGTCGCGCAGCAGCCCGTACGGGAGTACCCAGGCAGGGCGCGCGCGTGCTACGCGGGCAGGTGCGCCTCGATCGCGGCGATGACCTCGGGGGCCTCGGGCTCGGTGCGCGGGCGGAAGCGCGCCACGACCTCGCCGGCCGGGGAGATCAGGAACTTCTCGAAGTTCCACTGGACGTCCCCGGCCTCGCCGTCCGCGTCCGGGGTCTTCACCAGCTCCGTGTAGAGGGGGTGCCGGTTCTCGCCGTTGACCTCGGACTTCTCCAGGATCGGGAAGGTGACGCCGAAGCCGGTGGCGCAGAAGGTCTGGATGTCCTCGGCGTTGCCGGGCTCCTGCTCGCCGAACTGGTTGCAGGGCACGCCGATGACCGTGAAGCCCTTCTCCTCGTACGCGAACTGCAGGCGGGCCAGTCCCGAGTACTGAGGGGTGAGCCCGCACTGCGAGGCGGTGTTCACGAGGAGGATCGCCTTGCCCTTGTGGGCGGCGAGGCTGGTGGGCTCGTCGGACAGCGTGGTCAGCGGGATGTCGTACAGGCTCATCGGGCTCTCCTGGGCAGGCAGTAGGCAATGCCTACGAGCTTAGGGGGTAGCTCCTCGATCCTGCCGGGTCCACCCGTTCCCGGAGGGCCTACGCGTCCGGGCCGACCAGCGCGTCCGCCGGATCGTTGACCGGCTGTGGCATGCCCGTCAGGTCCATGACGAAGAGCGGTATCCCGAGATCGTCCGCGCGGGCCCGGGCCTCCTCCGTGTATCCCGCGAGCGCGAAGTAGACGCTGGTCGCGGACGCCGTGAGCCCGTTCAGCCAGATGCACTCCACCGCCCGCAGCCCGGCCGGCGCCGTGGTCGGGTCCACCTGGGCGACCAGGCCCGGAGCCCGTAGGTCCACGGTCGCCGCCGGGATCGGGCGCCCGTCGGGCTGCCGTACGTCGCGGAAGCCGAGCCAGCGCAGGTACAGCGCGGCCGTGGCCACCGCGTCGCGGGCCGTACGGATGGTCACCGGCCGGAACGCGGGCCGCGGCACCGGTGGGGCCGGCGGCGGCGGGATGTGCGCCGGGCGCCGGCCCGTGGCTCCGCCCGTGACTCCGTCGGCGGGCCCGTTGGCAGGCCCGCCCGAATCCGGCCGGGCGGCCGCCGTGGGCGCGCCCGCCGGATCCGCCCGGGTCCCCGTCTCCTCCGGCGGGTGGACCGCAATGAGCACCACCGTCCCGCACGAGCCGCAGCCCAGCTCGGGATGCGGCCACTCGCTCTCCCGCCCGCACGTCGTGCAGCGCACCGTCACCCAGGTGTCCGACCAGGTCCGATGGGTCAGTGGAACCGGCGGCGCCGCCAGGTCCAGCGGGGGATGGACCGGACTTCCGCAGGCGCAGGGGAAGACCGGGGCGGTGTAGCCGTTCTCGCGCAGGCACGCCGGGCAGCGCATTGGTACCGCTTCCGCCATGAGACCTGGACCCCCTCCGTCGCTGTGCGTAGGTCCATGCTCCACCACCGGCGACCGCCGGGGGGAGGTCGCGCGCCTTTTCCGGGGGATTCCCGCCGGCGCATCAGTGATTTGTACAAGTCGCCGACCGAGATGCGGCTTTTGGTGGCTTCCGGGGTCCCCCACCGCCTTGACGCCGCAGGAGTCGCCGCTTAGCTTGTTCCGTATAGCAGAACAAAACTTCCGGATTACGGAAAAGCCTGACCGCCAGACCCGCAGGAGAACTCGATGCCTCGTATGACAGCCGCCGCCGCTGCAGTGGAGATCCTCAAGCTCGAGGGTGTCGAACAAGCGTTCGGTGTCCCCGGTGCTGCGATCAACCCGTTCTACCGAGAGCTCAAGAACGTGGGCGGCATCGCGCACACGCTGGCCCGGCACGTCGAGGGCGCGTCGCACATGGCCGAGGGCTACACCCGCGCCAAGGCGGGCAACATCGGTGTCTGCATCGGCACGTCGGGTCCGGCCGGTACCGACATGATCACCGGCCTGTACTCGGCCATCGCGGACTCGATCCCGATCCTGTGCATCACCGGTCAGGCCCCGGTCTCCAAGCTCCACAAGGAGGACTTCCAGGCCGTCGACATCGCCTCGATCGCGAAGCCGGTCACCAAGAAGGCCACGACCGTCCTGGAGGCCGCGCAGGTCCCCGGCGTGTTCCAGGAGGCCTTCCACCTGATGCGCTCCGGCCGTCCGGGCCCGGTCCTCATCGACCTCCCGATCGACGTCCAGCTGACCGAGATCGAGTTCGACCCGGCCACCTACGCGCCGCTGCCGGTCTACAAGCCGCGGGCCACCCGCGCACAGGCCGCCAAGGCCCTGCAGTTCCTGCTGGAGTCGGAGCGCCCGCTGATCGTCGCCGGCGGCGGCATCATCAACGCCGACGCGTCCGACCTGCTGGTCGAGTTCGCCGAGCTGGTGAACGTCCCCGTCATCTCCACCCTGATGGGCTGGGGCACCATCCCGGACGACCACGAGCTGGCCGCCGGCATGGTCGGCGTCCAGACCGCGCACCGCTACGGCAACGCGACGTTCCTGGAGTCGGACTTCGTCTTCGGCATCGGCAACCGCTGGGCCAACCGTCACACCGGCTACAACCTGGACGCCTACACCAAGGGCCGCACGTTCGTCCACGTCGACATCGAGCCCACGCAGCTCGGCAAGATCTTCGCCCCGGACTTCGGCATCGCCTCCGACGCCAAGGCCGCGCTGGAGCTCTTCATCGAGATCGCCAAGGAGCTCAAGGCCGAGGGCAAGCTGCCGGACTTCTCCGCCTGGGCCGCGTCGGCGCAGGACCGCAAGGCGACCCTGCAGCGCCGTACGCACTTCGACAACATCCCCCTGAAGCCGCAGCGCGTCTACGAGGAGATGAACAAGGCGTTCGGTCCCGAGACCCGCTACGTCACCACCATCGGCCTCTCCCAGATCGCGGCGGCGCAGTTCCTGCACGTCTACCGCCCGCGCAACTGGATCAACTGCGGCCAGGCCGGCCCGCTCGGCTGGACCATCCCGGCCGCCATCGGTGCCGCCACCGCGGAGCCGCAGACCCCGATCGTCGCGCTGTCCGGCGACTACGACTTCCAGTTCATGATCGAGGAGCTGGCGGTCGCCGCCCAGCACAAGGTCCCCTACGTCCACGTCCTCGTGAACAACGCCTACCTGGGTCTGATCCGTCAGGCGCAGGGCGGCCTGGGCATCAACTTCGAGGTCAACCTCGAGTTCGAGAACGTCAACACCCCCGAGCTGGGCGTCTACGGCGTCGACCACGTCAAGGTCGCCGAGGGCCTGGGCGTCAAGGCCATCCGCGTCACCGACCCGGACAAGCTGGGCGAGGCCTTCGAGGAGGCCAAGAAGCTCGCCCAGGAGTTCCAGGTCCCGGTCGTCGTCGAGGCCATCCTGGAGCGCATCACCAACATCGCGATGAGCAAGACGGTCGACATGAGCGACGTCACCGAGTTCGAAGAGCTCGCGACGGAGCCGGGCCACGCCCCGACCGCGATCAAGGCCCTGCAGGTCTGATCCACCCCCGCACCACCCGGCGGCCCCCGTCCCTCCTCCCGGAGGGGCGGGGGCCGTTCGCGTCGTCCGTACGGGGAACGGAGCGCGGGGAACGGAGCGCGGGGCACGGTTTCCGGCGTTCCGCGAGCGCCCTGCGGGGCCCTCAGGGCGCCTGCGGGAACGGGGCGGGTACGGGCACGGGGACGGGAACGGTGCTCAGCGTCATGGGGCCGTCCGCCCGGGCGACGACGAACTCCACCGACTCCACCAACTCCTCCGACTCCTCCGGCACCGGCGCGTGCGGCGGCACCCTGATGACCTCGTACGCCGTCGCGAACGGCGTGTGCCGCAGCTCGTCGGAGGTGAGGAGGGTGCCGCCGCCGTCGAGGGGCCCGCCGGCGATGTCCTCGGCGACCTCGGCGACCAGGCCGGCGTGGACCACGGCCGGGTCCGGCACGTACACGTAGCGGCCCGGGGGCCGCACGGACGGCTCGGGCAGACCGCGCGCGGTGAGCGAGGCGCGGGCGGGCAGCACGGTGGCCTTGCGCGCGGTGACCGGTGCGGGCTCAAAGTGCAGGCCGAACCACAGGACCAGCTCCTGGACGACACCGGCGTAGGAGATCCACTCGGCCTCGTCGGCCCGGCCGAGACCCGGCAGGGCCCCGGGCGGGAGGTCGGGTACGAGCCGGATCCAGCCGGTACCGGTCGTGCGCACCCGTTCCAGCGCCCAGGAGAGCGGCGGACCGTACGATTCGGGGTCGTGACCCCCGTCCGGCCCGGGACGCCGCACCAGGTCGATGAAGACGGCCTCGCCCTGGCTGTCGAACCGGGCGGGGTCCTCGCACTCGGGGAAGAACAACCCGGTGTTCACCACCGGCGCGTTGGCCGCGGCGATCTCCACGGTCAGCGGATCGGCGTCGACGGCCGTCGTGTGGTGCGACCAGCTGAGTACGAGGCCGTCGGCGCTGCTGCCCAGGCACATCGCGTCGATCAGCACCACGCCCATCGCGGCCAGGACGCGGTCCAGCTTGTAGTCGGACACGGCCAGGTGGGAGGAGAGCTCGACGAGGTCGGGGGTGAGGAAGATCCGCGGGGCGAACTCCCCGAACTTCGCGGCGGCCAGCCCCCGCAACCGCACCTGTTCCTCGGCCGCCGCCACCAACGCGGCGGGACGGCCCTGCCGCAGGGCGGCCGCCGCCGCGGCCTCCATTTCCCCGCCCGCGTCGGCCTCCTGTAGGGCCGCCAGCAGGCTCCTGCCCTCGTCCGTCAGTAGGGTGCGGAACGCTTGGAGATCCATCCGGCCATTCAACCAGGGGCCGACCGCCGTACGAGGCCGTCCGGGCGTCGCCCTCCGCCCAGGCCCTGAGTTCCTCCACCGACAGGGCCAACCGGCAGTGCGGGAACGGCAAAGCGCCGAGTCACGGGACCGTCCGTGACTCGGCGCTCTGGTGTGTTACCGCCCGACGGTGCGAGGCTGGCGCGACAGGACGTTCGCACCGCCGGGCGGAGTGTGTGGGGAGGTGGGTACCTCCGCGTGCAGGGGGCTCTGTGCGTAGCCCCTGTACGAAGAGGATGGGCTGGGACCGTGGCGGGCGGGCGACGAGAACTCCGGCGCCGTCTCCCTCAGGTCAAGAGACGGGCCTCGGAACCCATTACCACCGCACTGGCTCGCTCGCTCGCCACGGTCCTCGTCCTGCCCTCACCGCGTACCACCCCTCATCCGGGTCCACGGGTCGGGCTGAGCACCCGGGGCCTGACCTCCCGTCAGGCCCCCGGTACAACTGGGGGGGCTCAGGCGTCGCGCAGGGCGCGGACGGCCTCCTCGACGCGCTTGCCGTAGTCGGCGTCGGCGGCGTGGAAGTGAGCCAGGTTCTTCTCGATGACGTCCTCGAGGGTGACCTGCGACAGGCCGCCGGCGATGTTCGCCACCAGACGCTGCTTCTCGGCCTCCGACATCAGGCGGTAGAGCTCACCGGCCTGGAAGAAGTCGTCGTCCTTGGTGTGGGCCGGGGCCTCGTGGGTGCCCGTGTAGCCGGAGACGGCCTTCGGGGCGCCCAGCGCCAGACCGGTCTCGGCCGGACCCTGGTACGAGTTGGGCTCGTAGTTCTTGTCGTGGCGCGAGCCGTTGCGCAGCGCCATGACGCCGTCGCGGCCGTAGTTGTCGGCCTTCGTCGCCTTCGGGGCGTTGACCGGCAGCAGGGTGTGGTTCACGCCGAGGCGGTAGCGCTGGGCGTCGGCGTACGCGAAGAGACGGCCCTGGAGCATCTTGTCCGGCGAGGCGGTGATGCCCGGGACGAAGTTGTTCGGGGAGAAGGCGGACTGCTCGACCTCGGCGAAGACGTTGTCCGGGTTGCGGTCGAGGACCAGGCGGCCCACGCGCTGCAGCGGGTAGTCGGCGTGCGGCCACACCTTGGTGAGGTCGAACGGGTTGAAGCGGTAGTCCGCGGCCTCGGCGGCCGGCATGATCTGCACGTACAGGGTCCACGAGGGGTTCACACCGCGCTCGATGGCCTGCAGCAGGTCGGTCTGGTGCGAGTTCGCGTCCTTGCCGACGAGTTCGGCGGCCTGCTCGCCCGAGAGGCTGCGGATGCCCTGGTTCGTCTTGAAGTGGTACTTGACGAAGAAGGCCTCGCCCTGCTCGTTCGTCCACTGGTAGGTGTGGGAGCCGTAGCCGTTCATATGACGGTACGACGCCGGGATGCCGCGGTCGCCCATGAGCCAGGTGATCTGGTGCGTGGCCTCGGGGGCGTGCGCCCAGAAGTCCCAGACGTTGTCCGGCTCCTGCTTGCCCGTGAAGGGGTCGCGCTTCTGGGAGTGGATGAAGTCGGGGAACTTGATCGGGTCCTTGATGAAGAACACCGGGGTGTTGTTGCCGACGAGGTCGTAGTTGCCCTCTTCGGTGTAGAACTTGAGCGCGAAGCCGCGCGGGTCGCGGACGGCGTCCGCGCCGCCGAGGGAGTCGGCGACGGTGGAGAACCGCAGGAAGGTCTCGGTCTTCTTGCCCACCGTGTTCAGGAACGCGGCGCTGGTGTAGGCGGTGACGTCGTCGGTCACCTCGAAGTAGCCGTACGCGGCCGAGCCGCGGGCGTGCACCACGCGCTCCGGGATGCGCTCACGGTTGAAGCGGGCGAGCTTCTCCAGGAGCTGCTGGTCCTGGACCAGGAGCGGGCCACCGACGCCGGCGGTGGCGGAGTTCTGATTGTCGGCGACCGGGGCGCCGGACTCGGTCGTCAGCGTGCGCTTCGACATGGTGACCTTCCGTACGGGGTAACTGCTGACGGAAAGCGTCTTCCGTCATGCGGAACAGCCTAAATTCGGCACGAACTAAACGTCAACAGTTTGTTGAACGAAGTTGAAGGGTGAGTGGTGATCCGGACGGCGCCGGCGCTTGGGCGCGACAGGACAGGTGTCAGCGCCGGCGCCATCCGGAAACTCAGGTCCCCTATAGGAGGGAGAGGGGGAGTGCTCAGATCTGAGCGCCGGAGAGGCGCTCGACGGCACGGAGCAGGGCCGAGTGGTCCAGGCCGCCGTCGCCCTGGGCGCGCAGCGAGGCGACCAGCTGGGCGACGACCGCGCCGACGGGCAGGGCCGCACCGACGTTGCGGGCGGCGTCGGTGACGATCCCCATGTCCTTGTGGTGCAGGTCGATCCGGAAGCCGGGCTTGAAGTCGCGGTTCAGGAAGTTGTCCTTCTTGCGGGTCAGGACCGTGGAGCCGGCCAGACCACCGTTGAGTACGTCCAGGGCGGCCTGGAGGTTCACGCCGGACTTCTCGAGGAAGACGACGGCCTCGGCGCACGCCTGGATGTTCACCGCGACGATGAGCTGGTTGGCGGCCTTCACGGTCTGGCCGGAGCCGTGCGGACCGCACAGGACGATGACCTTGCCGAGGGCCTCGAGGACGGGCAGGGCCTCGTCGAAGTCGGCCTGCTCGCCACCCACCATGATCGACAGGACGGCCTCGATGGCGCCGGCCTCGCCGCCGGACACCGGGGCGTCGATGACGCGGATGCCCTTGGCGGCAGCGTTCGATGCCAAGTCGATCGAAGTCTGCGGGGTGATCGACGACATGTCGATGATCAGTGCGCCGGACTTCGCGTTCTCCAGGATGCCGTTCTCACCGTAGGAGATGGCCTCGACCTGCGGGGAGGCGGGAACCATCGTGATGATGACGTCGGCGTCCGCCACGGCCTCGGCGATCGAGCCGGCCGCGGTGCCGCCGGCGGCGGCGAGGCGGTCCAGCTTGTCCTGCTCCAGGGTGAAGCCGGTGACCGAGTAGCCGGCCTTCAGGAGGTTCTCGGCCATGGGGGAGCCCATGATGCCGAGCCCGATCCAGGCGATCGACGGGAGCGCAGTGGGGTTGCTCATGGTGAGGGTCCTTCTCTTCATGCTTCGTACGAAAAGTGCGTGAGGTGCCTGGCTGATCGCCCGGACTTTGTCCGCCTACTGCGCGGCGCGGGCCTCGGCCGGCAGCCATGCGAAGGAAGCGGCAGCGTCGGCGGCCTTGTACTCCAGGCCTACGTAGCCCTCGTATCCGGCCTTCTTCAGCTGGTCGAGCAGCTCCTCGAGGGGCAGCTCGCCGGTGCCGGGGGCACCGCGTCCCGGCTTGTCCGCGATCTGGACGTGCCCGGTCTTGGCGGCGTACTTTTCGATGACCTCGCAGAGGTCCTCGTCGTTCATCGCCAGGTGGTACAGGTCGAGCAGGAACTTGGCGTTGCCGAGGCCGGTGGCCTCGTTCACCTTGTCCACGACCTCGATGCCGGCCGGCGCGCTCACCAGGGGGTAGAGCGGCGACTCGGGCTTGTTGAGGGTCTCGATCAGGAGGATCGCGCCGACGCGGTCCGCGGCCCGAGCCGCCACGACCAGGTTCTCCAGGGCGAGCTCGTCCTGAACGGACGGCTCCACGCCTTCGACGCGGTTGCCGTAGAGGGCGTTCAGCGCCTTGCAGCCGACCGATGCCGCGAAGTCCGCGGCCACGTTGATGTTGGCGTTGAAGCGCTCCGACTCCGCACCGGGCACCGAGACCGCACCGCGGTCCGGGCCCGGCAGCTGGCCGGCGTAGAAGTTCAGTCCCACGAGCTGGGTGCCGGCGTCCTCAAGAGCCTTCTTGAGGGCGTCGAGCTCCTCCGGTGCCGGGGTGGGGGTCTCGATCCAGGGCCACCACAGCTCGACCGCCGTGAAGCCCGCCGCGGCGGCGGCCGCGGGGCGCTCCAGGAGCGGGAGTTCCGTGAAGAGGATCGACAGGTTCACATCGAAGCGCTGGTCCGTGTATCCCATGAGGGGTGTGCGCTCCTTCCGTATTGCGGAAGTTATTTTCTGCTTGATGGAAGACTGCATGGGGTTCCGCGTGGATGTCAAGTGCGGACTGCCGAAAAATCGAGACCGCGGGGTAGCTTGACGGCGTGCGATTGAGAGTGGAGTTCACGACCGAGCCCTTCGATCTGGAAGAGGCTCCTGCCCATGCCGTGGCGGCCCGCGAGGTCATCCAGAAGGCCCAGCTGGACGCGGTGGACGTCGGCCCGTTCGGCAACACCGCCGAGGGCGAGGCCGACCGGGTGCTGGCCGCGGTGGGGGCGCTGCTGCGCGACTCCCTGGAAGCCGGCGCCACGCGCGTCTCGCTCCAGGTCAATGTGATCGGGGAGGAGATGTCATGACCGAGCCCCGCGACCACCCCTTCGTCACCGCGGTCAAGCCGCTGGTGGACGCCATGGGCGGCGAGCTGATGGATCCCGCCCTGGCGCAGCCCGACGACGTCGTGCTCACCTGGGAGGGGCAGGACCTGCTGGCCGTGCGCCTGCCGCAGCTCTCGGACTCGCTGGACCACATCCTGGCGGCCCTGGAGCGCCGGTACGGCGTGCCGTTGGCCCAGCTCGACCGGAAGTCCAAGCAGGACGTGGTGCGGATACTGGAGGCGCGGGGCGCCTTCTCCGTGCGGCACGGCGTGGAAACGGTCGCGGGCGCCCTGGGCGTCAGCCGCTTCACCGTCTACAACTACCTGAACCGGGATTCGGGCGCCCCGAAGGGGGCAGGCAAGAGCAGCCAGGAGTGAACGCTGGCTGACTCGCGGTGACGAGCCGCCGCCCAATTCACCCGGGCGGCGGCTTTTGTGTACGGGAAGTTTCAACAAAGTGTTGACGCCGTGTTGTCGAGGGCGTTAGCTATGCGCAGCCCGTCAAAGCAACAACAGGCCACGGAGGCCTACCGTGACTTCGAGTCCGACCCCGGGTCTCACCCGGTTCAACGCCTTGGACGACAGCGAGGCCACGGCCGAGCTGCACGAGGTGTGCGCCAGCTCGGCGTGGGGGAGCAAGATGCTCGCCCAGCGCCCCTTCGCCACCGCAGGGTCCCTGTTCGCCGCGAACGAAGCCGCCATGGCGGAGCTCACCGCGGACGACCTGGGCGAAGCGATGGGAGGCCACGCGCCGATCGGCCGGCCGAAGCCGGGAGACCCGACCTCCGCCCGCGAGCAGCGCGGCATGGCCGGTGCCTCGGAGGAGCTCAAGAACGAGCTCCTCGAACTGAACCTGGTCTACCAGGACAAGTTCGGCCACGTCTTCCTCATCTGTGCCACCGGTGCGACCGGTGAGTTCATGCGCGACGCGGTCAAGGTCCGGATCGACAACTCGCCGGAGCAGGAGCGGGAGATCGCCCGCGGCGAGCTCGTCAAGATCAACAAGATCCGCCTCACCCGTCTCGTCGAACGCGCAGAAGCAGAAGGAGCGTGACCATGAGCACCGAGACCACTGCGTCGGTGTCCACGCACATCCTGGACACCAGCATCGGCAAGCCCGCCGAGGGCGTCGCCATCTCCCTGTCGGCCCGTACGGGTCTGCGCGGCGAGTGGGCGGCCCTGGGCGGCTCCGCCACCGATGCGGACGGGCGCTGCAAGGACCTGCCGGCGCTGCCGGAGGGCACCACACACGTGCGTCTCGATTTCGAGACCGAGACGTACTTCGAGAAGAAGCAAGCCGAGGCGCAGCAGGACGCCCCCCGCGTAAGGGACAGCGGTGCGTTCTTCCCCGAGGTCACCCTCACCTTTGCGGTGAACCCGGGCGAGCATTACCACGTACCGCTGCTGCTCAACCCGTTCGGCTACTCCGTTTACCGAGGGAGCTAGCATGGCCACGATTCTGGGCCAGAACCAGTACGGCAAAGCAGAGAACCGCGTCGTCAAGATCACGCGGGACGGCGACACGCACCACATCAAGGACCTGAACGTCTCGGTCGCCCTCTCCGGCGACATGGACGACGTCCACTACTCCGGCTCGAACGCCAACTGCCTTCCGACGGACACCACCAAGAACACGGTGTACGCGTTCGCCAAGGAGTACGGCATCGAGTCCGCCGAGCAGTTCGGCATCCACCTGGCGCGCTGGTTCGTCACCAGCCAGGAGCCGATCAAGCGCGCGCGCATCCGGATCGAGGAGTACGCCTGGGACCGGATCGCCACCTCGGACGCCAACTCCAAGTTCATCGGCTCCGACGAGGTGAACCACTCCTTCGTCCGCCAGGGCGTGGAGACCCGCGTCACCCAGATCACGTACGACGGTACGAACTGGGAGGTCATCTCCGGCCTCAAGGACCTCGTCGTCATGAACTCCACGAACTCCGAGTTCTGGGGTTACGTGAAGGACAAGTACACGACGCTGAAGGAGGCCTACGACCGGATCCTGGCCACCCAGGTGTCGGCCCGCTGGCGCTTCAACTGGTCGGACGACGAGCAGCGGATGCCCAACTGGGAGAAGTCCTACGCCGAGGTCCGCAAGCACATGCTGCAGGCCTTCGCGGAGACCTACTCCCTGTCGCTGCAGCAGACCCTGTACCAGATGGGTTCGCGCATCATCAACCACCGTTCGGAGATCGACGAGGTCCGCTTCTCGCTCCCGAACAAGCACCACTTCCTGGTCGACCTGGAGCCCTTCGGCCTCAAGAACGACAACGAGGTGTACTTCGCCGCGGACCGTCCGTACGGTCTGATCGAGGCCACTGTTCTCCGGGACGGCGTCGACGCCCGTATCCCCGTGGACATGACCAACCTCTGACGCGGCACGCGCGCCCCGGGGCTCCGCAGTGGCCCCGGGACCGCGCGACACCCCCACAGCCTCCTGAATCGGCACCCGGCGTATCACACGGGGCGGCAGTACTGTCAGCTGTCAAGGCCCCCGGCTCCGGCACTCAAATCTCCTGGGCCTTGCCGTGCCCGCACCGCCACTGAAAGCACGAGGAAGTCCCATGGCAGCATCGGCAGCCCATGACAGCGCCGCCCTGCGCATCGTCATCGAGAACTGTGCGATCGCGACCGTCGACGCGAACGACACCGAGTACGCCTCGGGTCACATCGTCATCGCCGGCAACCGGATCGAGTCCATCGGTGCGGGCAAGGCCCCCGAGAACCTCGACGACGTAGTCCGCCGCATCGACGGCACCGGGCACCTCGTGACCCCCGGTCTGGTCAACACCCACCACCACTTCTACCAGTGGATCACGCGTGGTCTGGCCACCGACCACAACCTCTTCAACTGGCTGGTCGCGCTGTACCCGACGTGGGCGCGCATCGACGAGCAGATGACGTACACGGCCGCGCAGGGCTCCCTCGCCGCGATGGCCAAGGGCGGCGTCACCACCGCGATGGACCACCACTACGTCTTCCCCAAGGGCTCCGGCGACCTGTCCGGCTCGATCATCCGCGCCGCGTCCGAGATGGGTGTCCGCTTCACCCTCGCCCGCGGCTCGATGGACCGCAGCGAGAAGGACGGCGGCCTTCCGCCGGACCACGCCGTCGAGACCCTCGAAGGCGCGCTCGCCGACACCGAGGCGACCGTCAAGAAGTTCCACGACGCCTCCTTCGACTCGATGACCCAGGTCGCCGTCGCCCCGTGCTCCCCCTTCTCGGTCTCCACCGAGCTGCTGAAGCAGGGCGCCGAGCTGGCCCGTCGCCTCGGCGTGCGCATGCACACGCACGGCTCCGAGACCGTCGAGGAAGAGAAGTTCTGCCACGAGCTCTTCGGCATGGGCCCGACCGACTACTTCGAGTCGACCGGCTGGCTCGGCGAGGACGTGTGGATGGCGCACAGCGTCCACATGAACGACTCCGACATCGCCGCGTTCGCCCGCACCAAGACCGGTGTGGCGCACTGCCCGTCCTCCAACGCCCGTCTGGCCGCCGGCATCGCCCGCGTCCCGGACATGCTCGCCGCCGGTGTCCCGGTCGGCCTCGGCGTGGACGGCACCGCCTCCAACGAGTCCGGTGAGCTGCACACCGAACTGCGCAACGCGCTGCTGATCAACCGTCTGAACCCGGTCCACCGCGAGCGCGCCCTGAACGCGCGCCAGGCCCTGCGCCTCGGTACGTACGGCGGCGCCCAGGTCCTCGGTCGTGCCGACAACATCGGTTCGCTGGAGGTCGGCAAGTGCGCCGACCTGGTCCTGTGGAACCTGAACACCTTCCTGCACTCCTCGATCGCCGACCCGGTCACCGCGCTGGTCTTCGGTGCGGCGGCCCCGGTCACCGCGTCGTTCGTGGGCGGCAAGCAGATCGTCGAGAACAACCGCCTCCTCTTCGCCGACGAGGACGCCATCGCCGTGTCCACGCGGGAAGAGGCCCAGCGCCTCGCGCGGATCTCCGCGCAGGCCTGATCCCACGGAGTCCGGCCGGGGGGGACGGCCCCCGGCCGGCGGCCGCGGACCCGAGCGGGGTCCGTGGGCAGCCGTTCCCGGGTAGCGCCTGAGGAAATCCGAAGGCGCCCCGGGGGCGGTGACTCGTGCAACCTGCCCGCGGCGTGCGCACCGCGCCGTTGCCGCGGCACCTCCAGCTCACGATCGGGTCCGGCTCGTACTCGTACCGGGTCCCGAGCTGGACCGCAGCGCGGAACCGATGATCGGGCGAATCGTTTCCGCACCCCTTGGGACAAGTCATCGCACCACCACAACTGCACACAGGCTCGACTCGCACCGCTTTCGCACCACCTCCAAGACACCACGCCCCCTGCCGGCGTGTTCAACCGAACGGAGGAAGCCGTGGCCCAGGCGCCCAGGTTTCGCAAAGATGCAGATGCAGTCGCAGTACCGGAGGAAAAGCATCCGGTCGATGAGACCCTGCCTCCGCTGAAGATGTTCACGAGCGGTCTCCAGCACGTGGCCGCCATGTACGCGGGTGTCGTGGCCCCGCCCATGATCGTCGGGCCGGCCGTCGGGCTCTCCGCCACCGAGACGGCCTTCCTGATGGGCGCCTCGCTCTTCACCGCAGGCCTCGCCACCCTCCTCCAGACCCTCGGGTTCTGGAAGATCGGCGCCAAACTCCCCTTCGTCAACGGCGTTTCCTTCGCCGGTGTGACCCCGATGATCGCGATCGGCAGGGGGGAGGGGGCCGACGCCATCCCCGTCATATTCGGCGCGATCATCGTCGCCGGGATCCTCGGCTTCTTCGCCGCCCCCTACTTCGGCAAACTCGTCCGCTTCTTCCCGCCGGTCGTGACCGGTACGGTCATCACCCTCATCGGCGTCTCGCTCCTGCCCGTCGCCTTCAACTGGTCACAGGGCGGGAACCGCACCTCCACCGACTACGGCTCCGTGCAGAACATCGGCATGGCCGCCGCCACCCTGGTCATCGTCCTGCTGATGCGCAAGTTCCTGCGCGGCTTCCTCCAGCAGATATCCATCCTCCTCGGCCTGGTCGCCGGCACCCTCATCGCCCTCCCGCTCGGCATGACCAGCTTCGACGCCGTCAAGAACGCGTCGGTGGTCGGCTTCCCGAGCCCCTTCCACTTCGGCGCCCCGCAGTTCCAGGTCGCGGCCATCATCTCGATGTGCATCGTCATGCTGGTCTGCATGACCGAGTCCACCGCCGACATCCTGGCGCTGGGCAAGATCGTGGGCCGTCCGGCGGACGCGAAGACCATCGAGGGCGGCCTGCGCGCCGACACCCTCGGCAGCGCGATCAGCCCGCTGTTCAACGGGTTCATGTGCAGCGCCTTCGCCCAGAACATCGGGCTGGTCGCCATGACCAAGGTGCGCAGCCGCTTCGTCGTCGCCGCGGGCGGCGGGATCCTCATCCTGCTCGGCCTGTGCCCGATGGCGGCCTCCGTCATCGGCGTGGTCCCGCTGCCGGTCCTCGGGGGCGCCGGCATCGTCCTCTTCGGCTCGGTCGCGGCCAGCGGCATCCAGACCCTGGCCGGGGCGGCCATGGAGAAGGGCGAGAACGCCCTGATCGTCGCCGCCTCCGTGGGCATCGGACTGATCCCGATCGCCGCGCCGGATTTCTACCACGCCTTCCCGAAGGACCTCCTGGTCGTCCTCGACTCCGGCATCAGCACCGGGTGCGTGGTGGCCATCCTGCTGAACCTGGCCTTCAACCACCTCGGCGCCAGCAAGGGCGCGGCCTCGGGGGCCGCGGCCGACCCGGTACCGGCGCACTGACACCCGCCCCCGCCCGGACGCACGCAGCGGCGGCGCGCACGCCACCCACTGCGGGTGTGGCGTGCGCGCCGCCGCTGCGCGCCCCGCTCAGCAGGTCGAGTGGAAGAGGCCGCCGACCCGGCCGTCCCGGGCCAGCCGGTTGTAGATCTCCACGGCCCCGGTCGTCTCCGCCACGTGCACCTCGACCCCGGCCGCCCGGAGCACCTCCAGCGTCTGCGGTACGACCCCGAGACGCCCTTCCATGCCCCGGCTGAGCACGACCGCCGACACCCCGAGGTCGAGGAACTCGCGGACCTCCGCCGGGGAGATGCCGGGATCGTGCCGCGTACCGTGCTCGGACCAGTCCCAGGGGCGGCCACCGCCCGGGTAGAGCTTGAAGTCCTTGCCGGGGGCGAGCCCTTCGGCCTCGATGCGGCCCCACGAGAGGTGGGTGATGAGGGGGGACCGGTCGGCGGCCGGGGCGGGCACCGGGGGAGGAGCCCACAGCATCAAGTTGCTCATCAGCTCGGCCTGTTCGATCGCGTCGTCCAGGGCGTGGTGCGTGTGGCGGCGGCGCGACAGCAGTTCGCGCGGCATCCGGCCCTTCACCGCCGCCCGCAGCGGCACCCGCGCCTTCGTGGCGTAGAGGGTCTTCATGTCCAGACAGCCGGAGTGCCCGAAGGGGCTGTCCCCGCCGAACCGGATCAAGTACCAGTAGAGGAAGGTCCAGTCGAAGGAGGCCGGGTAGCCGCACATCACCGGCTGCGCCCCCGCGGACACCTCCCGTACCCAAGCGCGGAACTCGGCCATGGCCACCGCCGGATCGGCGCCCTCCCGCACCAGGCGGTCGCGGTCCAGCCCGCTCACGGCCAGTGCCTCGGGCACGAACTCCTCGCTGATGGGCCGCAACTCCCGGTAGAAGGTGAGTCGTTCCGGATCGGCGGCCGTATACGAGGCACCGTCCTGGCGGCCCGCGACCGAGGCCCCGAAACTGATCATCGAATACGGTCCGGGAATGGGTCCGTCGGCCTCGATGTCGACGGAGATGTAGAGACTGGGACGTGCGCTGCGGGCTGCCATGCGCCCGAGCATGCCAGCCCCCCTCGCGCCGATCACCCGATTTCCGGGGCCCCGGCCCGCGGAATCGACGCCCGGCCGGACCGGGGGGACCATGGGAAGGGGGGTGCCCCGGAACGAAGGAACAGGCATGTTCGAAAACAGCAGGGCATTCAGCGGATTCGCCGTCGACGACCTGGAGCGGGCCGAGGCGTTCTACGGCACGACCCTCGGCCTGAGCGTGTCCCGGGACGAGGCGATGGGCCTGCTCCGCCTCGACCTCGCGGGCGGCACCTCGGTCATGGTCTACCCGAAGGAGGACCACCGGCCCGCGACCTACACGATCCTGAACTTCCCCGTGGACGACGTCGAACGGGCCGTGGACGAGCTCACCGCGCGCGGCGTCGCGTTCGAGCGCTACGAGGGCTTCGAGGCCGACGCCAAGGGCATCGTGCACGGCGAGGACGGCACGCCCACCATCGCCTGGTTCAAGGACCCGGCGGGCAACATCCTGTCGGTGCTGACGGCCCCCGACCGGTGACCTGCACGGCACGTCGTGCCGGGGACATCAGCGACGTGCCGTCCCCCGCGGTGCCTGCGGCCCCCGCGGCGCCTGCGCCCCCTCGGCGTCGGTGTGCTCGCGGACGGCGATCCTGGCGAGCTTCGTCAGCATCATGCCGTTGCGGATGGCGACGATGTAGTCCACGGGGAGTCCGTGCATCCGGGTGCCCGGTCCCCGCAGCGGATGCCAGTCCAGCGTGAAGAGGGTGTTCTCGCCCCAGGGTTCCAGGCGCATGGCGATGCGGGCCGCGCCGAAGGGTTCCGCCCTGGCTTCCAGCTCCAGACGGCGTTCCGGCTCGCACCGGCGCACGACGCACGTGTCGTCGAGGGTCAGCGGGCCGGAGCCGACCCGGACCTTCAGCCGGGCCCCCACGTCCGGCCAGTGCGGATCCGCGGCGAGGACCTGCTGGGTTCCCGTGACCCATTCGCCGTAGCGGTGGCCGTCGGACAGCAGGCGCCAGACCTCGGACGGCGTGCTCAGGATCAGGCGGCGGTTGCGGGCCACGCCGATCACGCTCCTTCCGGATCCGGCGCGCCGCGTCGGGCCCGCGGTCCGTCGCCCTGTCCGTCCCTCCCAGACTCGGGCCGACGGGCCCTTCGCGCAGTCCCACTGACCCGAACGGGCTCCACGGGGCTGCACCGGGCCGCGTCGCCCGGTGCAGCCCCGACGGCCGGGCCCCTTCAGGAGGCCGGGGTCAAGAACATGCCCGTCTGGTCCCCGCCCGCGGTGTTCTTGCAGCTGAAGCCGGAGCTCGCGGGCTGGGCGACGACCAGGGCCAGGCAGCGCCCCGCGGCCAGCTGGCCGAAGTAGTTCGGGTGCATGGACTCCTGGATCAGCCCCTGCGACTCGTTGTTGTCGATCCAGCGCGCCCACTCGCTCGTCTTCGCCGAGGCCGGCACGGTGGAGCTCACCTGCTTGCTCGCCTTCGCGCACACCTCGCGGCCCTGCATCATGTCCCGCAGGTCCAGGAACTGCACGCCCTTGGCCGCCGCGACGCCCTTGATCCGGTTCGCTATCTGCGGCACGAGCGAGTCCCGCGCCCAGTCCGAGTCCCGGTTCCAGAAGGGGCATCCGCCGGTGTTGAGCCGGCTCCAGTCGCTCTGCGTGTACCGGTTCTCCGCGCCGCGCGGGATCGGCGACGGGTAGGACTGGAGCACGATCCGGTACGAGGAGTCCGCGTACCCGGCCGTGCGCATCACGGCCCGGATCTCGTCCACGGACTTGCCGACCTTGCCCATGACCGCGTCGATCTTCTGGTCGACGCCGGACTGCTGGTCGTCGTAGCAGTACGAGTTCCAGAGGACGAAGTCGAGCGCGCAGTCGGTGATGATGTCGGCGAAGCCGAGGTCGTTGCCGCCGATGGACAGGGCGATGACCTTGACGTTGTGGCTCGCGGCCACCGCGGCGAGCTGATCGGCCTGCGGGGCCTCGCCCTTGTAGGCGACGCCGCCGTTGGAGGCGCGGAACACGTTGTCCGAAACCGCCCCGGAACAGGCGAGGTTCACGGCGACGTCGGCGATCGCCCCGGCGCTGCGCACCTCGGCGGAGTCGGAGCGGTGGCATCCGCCGACGGTGGTCCCGTAGACCTTGGCGGGGTCGTAGGTGCTGCCGCTGACCCAGCCCCGGTCGGTACCGTTCCGACTGCCGCTGTTGGTCAGGCTGTTGCCCTTCCAGCGCCCGGCCTCGCCGGAGATGTAGCTGTCGCCCATGGACACCACGGCGGTGGGCCCGGTCCCCGGGCTGGCGGCGGAGGTGCCCGCCCCGCCGGCCAACAGTGCGCCGGCGGCGAGCGGCACGGCCATTGCGGCCCCGGCGAGCCGTCGCACCCGACTGCGGTCCCGGTCCTTGCTGACGTTGCGGAATCCGATCACGGCGGAACTCCTGCGTTCGGCCACGCCGAAGTCGGCGACGACTGTGTCGCGTGGCTGGGAAGTGGGGGTACCGCCGGCCGGTGGCATCGGAAAGGTGACACGGGCCCACTTGTTACCGCTAGGTACAGTCACGTTACGAACGAGTAACGACCGACCGGTCGTTCGGGACCCGGTTCTTCCTGTTGTGGAACGCAAACGGCTCCGCCCCCGCGCCGTGAGGCGGCGGGGGCGGAGCCGGCAGGCTTCGACCGCTGTGCGTTTCAGTCGAATCCGGGTATCAGCCGACCAGCTGGTCGTAGGCGGGGAGGGTCAGGAAGTCCGCGTAGTCCGCATCCAGGGACACCTGGAGGAGGAGGTCGTGGGCCTGGTTCCACTTGCCGGACGTGAAGGCTTCCTCGCCGACCTCGGCGCGGATGGCGGCCAGTTCCTCGGCCGCGATCTTGCGGGTCAGTTCGGCCGTGGCCGTCTCGCCGTTCTCGAACACGACGCCCGCGTTGATCCACTGCCAGATCTGCGAGCGCGAGATCTCGGCAGTGGCCGCGTCCTCCATCAGACCGAAGATGCCGACGGCGCCGAGGCCGCGCAGCCACGCCTCGATGTAGCGGATGCCGACCTGGACCGCGTTGCGCAGGCCCTCGTACGTCGGCCGCGCGTCCAGGGAGTCGATCGCGATGAGCTCGCCCGGTGCCACCGAGACGTCCTCGCGCAGCCGGTCCTTCTGGTTCGGCTTCTCGCCGAGCACCGCGTCGAAGGAGGCCATCGCGATCGGCACCAGGTCGGGGTGGGCGACCCAGGAGCCGTCGAAGCCGTCGCCCGCCTCGCGGTCCTTGTCGGCCTTGACCTTCTCGAAGGCGACCTTGTTGACCTCGGCGTCCTTGCGGGAGGGGATGAAGGCCGCCATGCCGCCGATGGCGTGCGCGCCGCGCTTGTGGCAGGTGCGGACCAGCAGTTCGGTGTACGCCCGCATGAACGGGGCGGTCATCGTGACCGCGTTGCGGTCCGGCAGGACGAACTTCTCGCCGCCGTCACGGAAGTTCTTCACGATGGAGAAGAGGTAGTCCCAGCGGCCCGCGTTCAGGCCGGCCGCGTGGTCGCGCAGCTCGTAGAGGATCTCCTCCATCTCGTACGCGGCGGTGATCGTCTCGATGAGGACGGTCGCGCGGACGGTGCCCTGCGGGATGCCGACGTAGTCCTGGGCGAAGACGAAGATCTCGTTCCAGAGGCGGGCCTCCAGGTGGGACTCCGTCTTCGGCAGGTAGAAGTACGGGCCCTTGCCGAGCTCGATCAGGCGCTTGGCGTTGTGGAAGAAGTACAGGCCGAAGTCGACGAGCGCGCCGGAGGTCGGGCCGCCCTCGAACCGCAGGTGACGCTCCTCCAGGTGCCAGCCGCGCGGCCGCATGACGACGGTGGCGAGCTGGTCGGCGGGCTTCAGCGCGTACGCCTTGCCGGTGCGCGGGTCGGTGAAGTCGATGCGACGCTCGTAGGCGTCGATGAGGTTGAGCTGGCCGAGGACGACGTTCTCCCAGGTGGGAGCGGAGGCGTCCTCGAAGTCGGCGAGCCAGACCTTGGCGCCCGAGTTCAGGGCGTTGATGGTCATCTTGCGGTCCGTCGGACCGGTGATCTCCACACGGCGGTCGTTCAGCGCGGCCGGGGCCGGCGCCACCTTCCAGTCGCCCTCGCGGACCTGTGCGGTGTCCGGGAGGAAGTCGAGGGTGGAGGTCCGGGCGATCTCGGCACGGCGCTCGGCGCGGCGGGCGAGGAGCTCGGCACGGCGCGGGGCGAACCGCCGGTGGAGCTCGGCCACGAAGGCGAGGGCCGCTGGGTTGAGGACTTCGTCCTGCCGGGGCAGGGGCTCGGCGTCGACGATGGCCAGCGGGGACGGCGCTGGTGCGGACATATCTGTCACTCCTTCAGCGGCGGTGCCTGGCGGCCGCGGGGGAATGCTCGCGCGAGACGGCACGCAGTGCCGTCGGGTGTGGAGAGTTCCGCAATACGGTCGCGGGCGCCGTCTGGGGGTTCAGGGCGCTTCTGACCAGTGGATAGTAATTTCCTCATGGTGGAAGTTCAATGGTTTGTTGATGTCGAGATTCTCTGAGTCGACAGATTCCGCTTCTCGGTGGCCCTCAGTGCCAAGGCGGTCACGCCGTGCTCAGAGGAGTCGTGCCAGGTCGGGCGGCGTGTCGATGTCGAAGGCCTCCGCGATGTCCGCACACTCCACCAGCATGAGCTCCTCGGCATGTCGCGCAAGATGCACCCGCGCGCCCTTGTCGCCGGTCGCCGTCGCGGCGATGTCGGCCCAGCGGTCCGCGCCGAACAGCACGGGATGGCCGCGCTCCCCGTCGTACGCCGCCGCCACCAGGCTGGTGGGGGAGCGGTACGCCGCCAGCACCCGGGCCACCGCCGCCGGGCCGATGCCCGGCTGGTCCACCAGCGAGACCAGGGCCGCGCGGGCGCCCGTACCGGCGAGGGAGGTGAGGCCGACCCGCAGCGAGGAGCCCATCCCCTGCGCCCAGTCCGGGTTGTCCACGACCACGCAGCCGGCCAGGTCCGCGCGCTCGCGCACCTCGGCCGCCGAGGCGCCGAGCACCACGTGCACCGGGCCGCAACCCGCCTCGCGCAGGACCCGTACGGCGTTCTCGACCAGCGGGCGGCCGCGGTAGGGGAGCAGGGCCTTGGGCCGCCCGCCGAGCCGGCGGCCGCCGCCGGCGGCCAGGAGCAGGCCCGCGATCGGGGGGGAAGCCGGGATCAGGGGTGGATCGGACGGTGTGTGGTCGTTGGCTGGCATGTCACCGATTCTCGCCGCTGCGTGCGATCCGGTGACCGCCGTAGCAGGGCGCGCCGTACCGAGGCCAGCGCGGCCCCGATGCGCAGCGGACGGGCGATCCGGTTCTCGGTGGCGGCCAGCAGGACACGCTCGTCACGGTCGGTCAGCATCTCGGGATCTCCTTGCCAATCGAGGGCCAATACAGCGAGTCTGGTCCTCGATTGGCCTGGCCGTCAGAGCCAATCAGGGGAGGTTGGCATGGCAACCGGGCGAGTGGTCCAGACAGCGGACAGAACCATCGGCAGCCGTCAGCTCGCGGCCCTGCTGCCCGCCGAGGTCCTGGCCCGCCCCGGCTACCGGGCGCTCGCCGACGCCGTCCGCACGCTGATCCTCGACGGACGCATCGCCCTGCACGTCCGGCTGCCCGCCGAACGCGAACTCGCCGAGGCGGTCGGCGCCAGCCGGGCCACCGTCACCGGCGCCTACGACCTGCTGCGCGAGAGCGGCTACGTCCGCAGCCGGCGCGGCTCCGGCACCTGGACGGAACTGCCCGACGGCCACCGCCCGGTCGGAGCCCACGCCCTCCTCGGCGCCGGCGGCTACAGCGCCGACGGCGACCCCGGTGTCGACCTCGCCATCGCCGCCATGGGCGCACCGGAGGGCAGCCTCGCCGACGCCTTCGCCCGGGCGGCGCCCCTCCTGCCCCGGTTCGCCCGCAGCCCCGGCTACCACCCCTTCGGCCTGCCCGACCTCCGCACCGCCGTCGCCGACCGGTTCACCCGGCGCGGGCTCCCCACGCGCCCCGAGCAGATCCTGGTGACGGCCGGCGCCCAGCAGGCCTTCTCGCTGGTCGTCAGCCTGCTCTGCCGGGCCGGGGACCGGGTCGTGACGGAGAACCCGACCTACGCCAACGCCCTCGACGCCCTGCGCCACGCACGACTGCGCACCGGATCCATCGCCGTCTCCGACGCGGGCTGGGACATGGAAATAGCCGAGTCCACGTTGCGCCAGACCGTGCCCAGGCTGGCGTACGTGATCCCCGACTTCCACAACCCGACGGGCGCGCTGATGCCGCCGGAGCAGCGGCTGCGGCTGCTCGCGGCGACCCGTGCCACCGGCACCTGGCTGGTCGTCGACGAGACGATCGCCGACATCGCGCTGGACGTGCCCGCCCCCGCGCCGCTGGCCTCCCTCGCCCCGCGCGGGGGCGCGGACCACGTGATCACCATCGGCTCACTGAGCAAGACGCACTGGGGCGGGCTGCGGGTGGGGTGGGTCCGGGCCACCGCGAAGATGATCACGGAGCTGACGGCCGTGCGGGTCTCCGCCGACATGACCGGCTCGGTGCTCGACCAACTGGTCGCGCTCCCGCTGCTGGACGGCATGGAACGGGAACTGCCCGCCCGCCTCGCGCACCTGAGGAGCCAGCGCGAGGCCCTGGTGGCCTCGCTCCAGCGGTACACCCCCGAATGGTCCTGGCAGGTCCCGCCCGGCGGCCTCTCCCTCTGGGTCGACCTGGGCGAGCCGGTCAGCTCCGCCCTGGCCGAGCGGGCCGCCGCGGCCGGGGTCCACATCGGCCGCGGCGCGCGCTTCGGGGTCGACCCGGGCACCTTCGAGCACCGGCTCCGGATCCCGTACACGCTCCCCGCGGAGCGCCTGGACGAGGGCGTCCGCCGCCTCGCGAGCGCCTTCCGCGACGGGGTACCGCTCCCGCCGGCGGTGGAGCGGCCGCACTGGGTCGCGTAGGGGGTGCGGTGCGGGCCCGGCCGGCTCCGCAGGGGACCCCCTAAGCGGACCTGCGGAAGTACCGGTTCGCCGCCGGGCGGAACATCAGCGCCACCGCCGTCAGCACGGCCGCCAGATGTACCGTCCTGCTGATGCCGAAGACCCGCTCCAGGGCGTCCGCACGGGCCAGCGCGCCGGAGAGCGACCCGCCGTCGAGGAGGTACCCGAGCGGTTCGACCACCAGCGAGGCGGTGCCGAGGACCCCGAGGCCGATCGCCAGGGTGATGCGGGCCCAGCCGGCGCCGCGGCGCATGCGCAGGGCGACCAGCACGGCGGCGGTGAACACGGCCAGGCGCACCGCCAGACCCGCACCGATCCCTTCGGCCGGAGCCCGGTCCACCATCAGCGCGGTCTCGAAGGCGCCCGCGGCCACGGCCGTGACCCAGAGGGCGAAGGCGGCCCGGACGGCGGCGGGCGCCGGGCCGGGGCCGCGGCGCCCGGCCGCACGGTGCGCGGGGAGGGAGGTGGCAGGCATCGCGGGCTCGCTCTCGTTCCGGGGACCCGAAGGCTCGACACCCCCGATGCTCCCGCCGGCGCGCGCCGCGCACCCGCCTGCAGCCCCGCCTGTCCGCCCTGGTGCCAGCCCCCTACGGGGTGCGGATCAGGCGGCGGGTGGCGGCCGCAGCCACCGCCGAGGTGCGGGAGTCGACGCCGAGCTTGGCGTAGACGTGCACCAGGTGGGACTTGACCGTGGCCTGGCTGAGGAAGAGCTTCTTGGAGATCTGCTGGTTCGACAGGCCGTCCGCGACCAGTTGCAGCACCTCCAGCTCCCGCTTCGTCAGCGCCTCCGCCGGTGTCCGCATCCGGTCCATCAGGCGCAGCGCCACCGCCGGGGCCAGCGCCGACTGGCCCGCCGCGGCCGTCCGGACGGCCGCCGCGAGCTCCTCCGGCGGGGCGTCCTTGAGCAGGTAGCCCGAGGCGCCCGCCTCCACCGCCGCCAGGATGTCCGCGTCGGTGTCGTACGTGGTCAGCACCAGCACCCGGGGCGCACCCGGGCGGGCGGTGATCAGGGCCGTCGCGTCGGAGCCGTGCATACCGGGACCGGGACCGAACTGGAGGTCCATCAGCACCACGTCCACCGGTTCACGGGCGGCCAGCTCCACCGCCCGCTCCGCCGTCGCCGCCTCGGCCACCACCGCGAAGTCCGGTTCGGTGTCCAGCACCGCGCGCAGCCCGGCGCGGACCACGGGGTGGTCGTCGGCGAGCAGGAGACGGATGGTCACAGGGCCTCCACGACGTCCGGACGTTCTGCGCGTGCCGTCGGCTCGACGCGTTCGAGGTTTTCGAGGGGCAGCGGCAGGGTGACGGCCACGGCGGTGCCCTGCCCGGGGGCGGACTCCACGGTGAACAGCCCGCCCAGGGTCTCGGCGCGCGAGCGCATGGCGGGCAGCCCGAAGCCGCCGTCGCCCGAGCCGGAGGCGACCGACGAGGGGTCGAAGCCGTGTCCGTCGTCGACGACGTCCAGGGTGACCGAGGCGTCCATGAACGTCAGGGTGATCTCGGCGCGCCCGGCCCGCGCGTGCCGCACCACATTGGCCAGCGCCGACTGCGCGATCCGCAGCAGGGCCACCTCGTACGGGGTGGGCAGCACCCGCGGGCTGCCGGTCAGCGAGAACCGCACGCGCGGCCCCGGGACCCCCGCGCACAGCCGCTCCAGTGCGGCCGCGAGCGACCCGTGCTCCAGGTCCGGCGGGGTGAGCGCCCGTACGAAGCGACGCGCCTCGGCGAGGTTCTCCTGGGCCGCCTCCCGGGCCCGGGCGATGTGCGGCCGGGCCGGAGCCCCCTCGGGCAGCGCCCGCTCGGCGGCCCGCAGCAGCAACTGGATGGAGGACAGCCCCTGGGCGAGGGTGTCGTGGATCTCCCGGGCGAGGCGCTCCCGCTCGGCCATGATCCCCGCACCCCGCTCGGCCGCGGCCAGCTCGGCCCGGGTGGTGATCAGCTCCTCGATCAGCTCCCGGCGGCGCTCGCTCTCGCGGTACAGCGCCTGGTAGCCCAGTACGGTCGCCACCGCCACCGCCCCGCCCAGCAACGGCCCGAGGAAGGCCCCGGGGGTCACCGCGCTGCTGTGCGCGAGGAAACCGGCGATCGCCGCGCAGGCGGTCACCGCGACGGCCGTGACCCCCCAGCGCAGCCGCAGCAGGTGCAGCTCCAGGAAGTACAGCGGGAAGGCGATCCACAACCCGTCGGGGCAGACCACGAGCAGCGCCGCCCAGGCCGCGCCGAGCCCGGCCAGCCACAGCGCCCCGGCGCGCGGCGAGCTGTGCACCGCGGGGGCCCGTACGCCGCCCGCGTAGACGACGGCGAGCAGCGCGCAGGCGGCGATCACCCACCCCGCCCGGGGCGCGGAATCGGTGACGGCCCGCCCGGCGGCGAGCACGAGCAGGCCGAAGAGCAGCGCGTGCAGGCACAGCCGCAGCACTTTGGACACGGGCGTCAGCGCACGCGTGGCGGGGAGAACGGAGGAAACGGGAGCAGTCATGTCCGGACCAGCGTAAGTGGGGGCGGACCGGACCCGGTCAACCGAAAGTTTGATGTCCCGGCGCACCCTTCGATACGAGGATCACTACTGTGGCGCGATGCCTTGTGTCCACGCGGAAGACCAAGGTGGGGAACATGTTCGTCGCATGGAGAGATCTACGGTTCGCCAAGGGCCGATTCGCCCTCATGGGCTCGGTCGTGCTGCTCATCACCCTGCTGGTGGGCCTGCTGTCCGGGCTCACCTCCGGACTGGCCAGGGAGAACATTTCGGCCATCACCGGTCTGCCCGCCACGCACCTGGCCTTCGCCGCGCCCACCGGGGACCAGAAGGTGTCCTTCACCAACTCCCAGGTGCCCGAGTCCGCCTGGCTGGCCTGGCGCGAGCAGGCCGGGGTGGAGGCGGCGGAACCGCTCGGCATCCGCACCACCAACGCCGTTTCGGGTGAGCGCACCGCCGCGGTCTCGGTCTTCGGGGTGGACCCCGCCGGGGGGCTCGCACCCCGGAACGCCGGCCTCACCCAGGGCCAGGTGGTCCTGACCGAGAAGGCCGCGAAGGAGCTGGGCGGCCTGACCGCCGGGGCCAAGCTCAAGATCGGCCCGCTGGAACTGACCGTGGCGGGCGTGTCCGGGACCGCCGCCTACAGCCACACCCCGGTCGTTTGGATGGACCTCAACGACTGGCAGCGCATCGGCAACCCCGGCACCTCCATCGACACCCTCGCCACCGTCGTCGCGGTCTCCGGGGGCGGCGGCACGGACCTCGGCGCGGCGGATAGGGCTGCCGCGACCAAGGTGCAGACCGTGGACGAGGCCCTGGGCGCCATAGGCTCGTACCAGGCCGAGAACGGCTCGCTCCAGCTGATGCGCGGCTTCCTGTTCGCCATTTCGGCCCTGGTGATAGGCGCCTTCTTCACGGTGTGGACGATCCAGCGCAGCGGGGACGTCGCCGTCCTGAAGGCACTGGGCGCCTCCACCCCGTACCTGCTGAAGGACGCCCTCGGCCAGGCCGTCGTGATGCTCGCCATCGGTACCGGGCTGGGCACGGCGCTCGCCGCCGGCTTCGGCGCGCTGATCAGCGGCGGCCCCGTGCCCTTCGTCCTCGACGCCGCCACCGTGCTCGTCCCCGCCGTGATCATGATCCTGCTCGGCGCGCTGGGCGCTGCGCTGTCCATCCGGCGGATCACCGCCGTCGACCCGCTGACCGCCCTCGGGAGCGCCCGATGACCCTCCTCGTCCACGACGTCACGCTGACCTACCCCGACGGCGAGAGCCGGCTCACGGCCCTCGACGCGGTCGGCCTGGAGGTGCCCGCCGGCACCCTGACGGCGGTCATCGGCCCGTCCGGCTCCGGCAAGTCCAGCCTGCTCGCGGTCGCCGCCACCCTCGTCACACCGGATGCGGGCCGGGTCGTCGTCGCGGGCCAGGACACCACGGAGCTCGGCCCCGCCGAGAAGTCGGCCCTGCGCCGGGAGAAGATCGGCATCGTCTTCCAGCAGCCGAACCTGCTGGCCTCGCTGACCGCCGCCGAACAGCTCCAGGTCATGGCGCACCTCTCCGGCCGCCCCGCGCGGGCGCTGCGCCGGCGGGCGCTGGAGCTGCTGGACGCGGTGGGCCTGGCCGACAAGGCCGACAAGCGCCCCCACCAACTCTCCGGCGGCCAGCGGCAGCGGATCAACATCGCCCGCGCGCTGATGAACGAGCCCGCCGTGCTGCTGGTCGACGAGCCGACCAGCGCGCTCGACCACGAGCGCGGCGCGGCCGTCCTCGACCTGCTGGTCACCCTGACGCGGGAGCGTTCCACGGCCACGGTGCTGGTCACGCACGACCACGCCCACCTGGAGCGGATGGACCGTACGGCGACGATGACGGACGGCAGCCTGACGCTGGGCCCGGCCCCGGAGCCGGCCACCGTGCCGGCGCCCTGAGCGGCGTACGAAGGCGGGAAGCAGGAAGCAGGAAGCAGCAAGACGGGAAGGCGGGATGGTGGGAAGGCGGGAAGGCGGGAAGGCGCGACGGCGCGAAGGCACGTGCGAAGGCCCCGGCCGCCCCCGCTTCGAAGCGGGGGCGGCCGGGGCCTTCGGAGGACGGCCTAGGCGGGGCTCTGGTTGGCCAGGGCCACCGAGAGCTCGGCGGCCACGCCCTGGAGGATCGGGACGAACGACTCGGCCACGGCCTCCGTGACCCGGCCCGCCGGACCGGAGATGGAGATCGCGGCGGCGGTCGGCGAGTTCGGCACCGACACGGCGAGGCAGCGGACTCCTATTTCCTGCTCGTTGTCGTCGACCGCGTAGCCCACCTTGCGGACCTGCTCCAGCGCCTCGAGGAAACCCTCGGGCGTGGTGATGGTCTTCTCGGTCGCCGCCGGCATCCCGGTGCGGGCCAGCAGGGCCCGTACCTCGTCGGCCGGGGTGTGGGCGAGGAGCGCCTTGCCCACGCCGGTGGAGTGCGGCAGCACCCGGCGGCCGACCTCGGTGAACATGCGCATGGAGTGCTTGGACGGCACCTGGGCGACGTAGACGATCTCGTCGCCGTCGAGGAGGGCCATGTTCGCCGTCTCCCCGGTCTCCTCGACCAGGCGGGCGAGGTAGGGGCGGGCCCAGGTGCCCAGCAGGCGCGACGCGGACTCGCCGAGGCGGATCAGGCGGGGTCCGAGGGAGTACCGTCGGTTGGGCTGCTGGCGTACGTAACCGCACGCCACCAGCGTGCGCATCAGGCGGTGGATCGTGGGCAGGGGCAGACCGCTGGCGGCGGAGAGCTCGCTGAGGCCGACCTCGCCCCCGGCATCGGCCATGCGTTCGAGCAGGTCGAAGGCGCGCTCGAGGGACTGGACGCCACCGCTGGCGGCGGGGGTCTTCGAGGAAGCGTCGGTGGTGCTGGCGCTGGACGTCGGCACGGCGCGGTCCTTTCGGTGCTGGCAGGCAAGGGAGCAGCCTACCCGGCGGTCGGCGTCGGTCCCAGTGTCGGGGTCGAGGTCGTCGCCGCCGGTCAGAGAGGGTTTGTCCGGGTGGCGGACGTCCTCGGGAAGTTATCCGCCCGGTTCCCGGTGGTGGTAGCTACATTCTGTATGGCGAAATCTTAATTCCATCCTGTGGAAACATCCAATTGCGGTTCCGGTGTGTCAGTGGTCCGTCCGGACGCTCTTGACTGGGTACGGATCGCCGGGAAGACTCCGTCAACAGAACGTTGAATTTCGCTCTGTGGAAGTTGGATGGGGAGGTTCGGTGGCCGACGTGGCTGTGGAACTGGTACTGCGCTCGACGCGTGTCATCACCCCCGAGGGGACGCGTGCCGCTTCGGTGGCCGTCGCCGGCGGGAAGATCGCGGCCGTGCTGGCGTACGAGGCCGAGGTACCGGCCGGAGCCCGGCTGGAGGACTTCGGCGACGACGTCCTGCTCCCCGGCCTGGTCGACACCCACGTCCACGTGAACGACCCGGGCCGCACCGAGTGGGAGGGCTTCTGGACGGCCACCCGCGCCGCCGCGGCCGGCGGCATCACCACGATCCTCGACATGCCGCTGAACTCCCTGCCGCCCACCACGACGACCGACAACCTGCGCGTCAAGCAGGAGGTCGCCCGCGCCAAGGCGCACGTGGACGTCGGCTTCTGGGGCGGCGCCCTGCCCGACAACGTCAAGGACCTGGCGCCGCTGCACGACGCCGGGGTCTACGGCTTCAAGTGCTTCCTGTCGCCCTCGGGCGTGGACGAGTTCCCCGAGCTCGACCAGGAGCAGCTGGCCACCTCCCTCGCCGAGATCACCGGCTTCGGCGGCCTGTTGATCGTGCACGCCGAGGACCCGCACCACCTGGACGCCGCTCCCGTCGTCCCGGGCCCCAAGTACGCCGACTTCCTCGCCTCCCGGCCGCGCGACGCCGAGAACACCGCGATCGGCAACCTGATCGCCCAGGCCAAGCGGCTGAACGCACGGGTCCACGTACTGCACCTGTCCTCCTCCGACGCACTGCCGCTGATCGCCGCCGCCAAGGCCGAGGGCGTCCGCATCACCGTCGAGTCCTGCCCGCACTACCTCACCCTCACCGCCGAGGAAGTGCCCGACGGTGCCAGCGAGTTCAAGTGCTGCCCGCCCATCCGCGAGGCCGCCAACCAGGACCTGCTGTGGGACGCGCTCGCCGACGGCACGATCGACTGCATCGTCTCCGACCACTCGCCCTCCACCGCGGACCTGAAGACCAGCGACTTCTCCACGGCATGGGGCGGCATCTCCTCCCTCCAGCTGGGCCTGCCCGCCATCTGGACCGAGGCGCGCCGTCGCGGCCGGACCCTGGAGGACGTCGTCCGCTGGATGTCCGCCGCCCCGGCGCAGCTCGCGGGCCTCACCCAGAAGGGGGCCATCGAGGCCGGCCGCGACGCCGACTTCGCCGTCCTGGCCCCTGAAGAAACGTTCACTGTGGACCCGGCCGAGCTCCACCACCGCAACCGGGTCACGGCGTACGCGGGCAAGACCCTGCACGGCGTCGTGAAGTCCACCTGGCTGCGCGGCACGCAGATCGCCGACCACGGCACCCCGACCGAGCCCACGGGCCTCCTCCTCGAAAGGCAGAACTGACCAGTGGCGATTGAATCCTTCACCGGCAACGCGAACCCGTACGGAGGCGGCGACCCGTACGCGGACTACCGCACCGCGGACTTCCCCTTCACCCAGTACGCGAACCTCGCCGCCCGTGAGCTGGGCGCCGGTGTCATCGCCGCCAACGACGAGTTCTTCGCCCAGCGCGAGAACCTGCTGATCTCCGAGGCCGCGCACTTCGACCCCGAGGACTTCGGCCACAAGGGCAAGGTCATGGACGGCTGGGAGACCCGCCGCCGCCGCGGCGTCTCGGCCACCCAGCCCTGGCCGACCCCCGAGGACCACGACTGGGCGCTCGTACGCCTGGGCGCCCCCGGCGTCATCCGCGGCATCGTCGTCGACACCGCCCACTTCCGCGGCAACATGCCGCAGGCCGTCTCCGTCGAGGCCACCAACTGGGCGGGCGCCCTCGCGCCGACCCCGGAGGAGCTCCAGGGCGACGACGTGAAGTGGACGACCATCGTGCCCCGCACGGCGGTCGGCGGCCACGCCGCGAACGGCTTCGAGGTGGACGCCCCGCAGCGCTTCACCCACCTGCGCGTCAACCAGCACCCCGACGGCGGCATCGCCCGCCTGCGGGTCCACGGCGAGGTCCTGCCCGACCCGAAGTGGCTCGACGCGCTCGGCTCCTTCGACGTGGCGGCCCTGGAGAACGGCGGCTCCGTCCAGGACGCCTCCAACCGCTTCTACTCCCCGCCGACCAACACCATCAACCCGGGCCGCTCCCGCAAGATGGACGACGGCTGGGAGACCGCGCGCCGCCGTGACAACGGCAACGACTGGATCCGCTACCAGCTCGTCGCCGAGTCCGAGATCCGCGCCGTCGAGATCGACACCGCGTACCTCAAGGGCAACTCGGCCGGCTGGGCCTCCCTGTCGGTCAAGACCGGCGAGGAGGGCGAGTGGACGGAGTTCCTGCCGCGCACCCGCCTGCAGCCCGACACCAACCACCGCTTCGTGCTGGACGCCCCGGCGGTCGGCACGCACGTCCGGATCGACATCTTCCCGGACGGCGGCTTCTCCCGCCTGCGCCTGTTCGGCTCCCTGACGGAGGCCGGCACGGCGGCGCTGACCGCCCGCCACCAGGAACTGGGCGGCTAGCCCCGTGCAACGCGCGCCCCGGGGGCCGACACCCCCGGGGCGCGCTGCGCATTCCAGCCCCGCCGGCGTTTGAGGCGCGTGCCCGAATCCAGCCCCGCCGGCGTTTGAGGCGCGGGGTCCGGGGCGGAGCCCCGTGCGCTCGGCCCGCACCCGCCCACCGGCGTGCGCCGACCCGGGACCCGCCCGCACGCCCGGCCGGAGGGCTACGCGGCGTGCCCGCCGTCGACGGCGAACTCCGCCCCCGTCACGTACGCGGCCTCCTCGCCCGCGAGGAAGGACACGACGGCCGCCACCTCCCGCGGCGCGCCGAACCGCCCGAGCGCCGTCATGGCCGCCCGCGGCCCCGCGTACGGTCCGTCCGCCGGGTTCATGTCCGTGTCCACCGGCCCCGGGTGCACGATGTTCGCGGTGATCCCGCGCCCGCCCAACTCCCGGGCCAGGGCCCTGTTGAACCCGGTCAGCGCCGACTTGCTCATCGCGTAGAGCGTCCCGCCCGGCTCCGGCACCCGCTGGGTCATGCAGCTGCCGATGGTGATGACCCGCCCGCCGGAGTCCAGGTGCCCGGCCGCCGCCTGCGTCGTGAGGAACACCCCGCGCACGTTGACCGCGAGTACGCGCTCCACGTCGGCCGGGGCCAGCTCCGCCAGCGGCCCGAGCACGCCCACACCGGCGTTGTTCACCAGCACGTCGAGCCGCCCGAACTCCGCCACGACCCGCTCGACCGCCGCACCGGCGGCCGCGGGATCCCCGACGTCGGCTCGCACGGCCAGGGCCCGTCGCCCGAGCGCGTCCACCTTCCCGACGACCTCGGCCGCAGCCTCGGCGTCGTGGACGTAGGTGATCGCCACGTCGGCCCCGTCCTCGGCGAGCCGCAGCGCGACGGCCGCACCGATCCCCCGGCTCCCACCGGTCACCAGCGCCACGGTGTTCTTGCTGTCCATGTCGTTCCTCCCACATCGGTTGGTTGCGGGTTCAATCAAATCCGCCCGGGACCCACCCCGCTGGCAGCAATCCGACCTCGCGTTCCCCGTCCACCGCGGTCGCGCGGCGGGCAGGATTCACTCCGGACGAGCAGTCGCACGACAACGACGCCGCACGACAACGACGCTGCACGGTTCGACCGGTACGTCCGGGACCTGCGCGACGCGCCCCAGTGGCGCGAGGGAAAGGTGGACATGGAACTCTGGGACCGGGAAGTCGAGCCCTACCGGCACACGCTTGAACGCTTGGACGCGGTGACACTGTCGAACCTCGCGTTCGATGCAATCGAGGCTGCAATTCCGCTGATCGGTCCTCCGTTCGAAGGGTTCTTCCCTCCGGATCACGCTGCGCTCATTGAGATTGCCATCGCGTTCCGTCGCGATCACCCGACGGATTGGCAGTTCGATTCCCGTTCCGCCAAGGATTTTCTGGCGCGCTATGACGATCTGCCAGATGCGCACGTCAGGCCTGCTGTTGGGCCCTTCTTCATGACGCTGGTGCGACTCTTCGAGGCTCCGCCGAACCTCCTGTCCGCCGAGGACGCGATGGAGATCCTTTCGTCTTGCTACGAATCCGTTCTGATGTCGCATCTGAGGGGTCGCATCACGCTGGAGGACGAGCGGAACAGCCATCAGTGCGTTGCCGCCATCGGTCGGCAGATTGAGATCATCGGAGCCCACGCATAGGGGTCCGGACGTCACCTGGTCGTGCAGCGGCCCTCCCGCGTTCCGGTCGCGCCCGGCCCGGGCCGAGGGCCGAAGCCGCACGGGCTTGCCGGACGAAGGGGGCTGGGTGGCGGAAACCGGTGAGGGGCTTGCGTGGCGGCGCGATGAGTTTTGACGGGGGCGGGAGTCTGAACCCGTAGAGCCATCGAGCGAGGAGCGCAGAGCCATGGGGAAGCTGACACTGACCACCTTCGTGACGCTGGACGGCGTGATGCAGGCGCCCGGGGGGCCCGACGAGGACCGCAGCGGCGGGTTCGAGTACGGGGGGTGGGTCGCGCCGTTCGCCGACGAGGGGATGGGGGAGTTCATCACCGAGGTGTTCGGGCGGGCCGAGGCGTTCCTGCTCGGGCGCAAGACGTACGAGATCTTCGCCTCGTACTGGCCGCTGCACGACGACCCTGCCGACCCCGTCCCGGGCAACCTGAACCGGCTGCCCAAGTACGTGGCCTCGACCACGCTCTCGAAGCCGGCCTGGGGGCCGGTCACCGTGCTCGACGGGGAGCACCTCCAAGGCGAGATCGTCCGGGTCAAGGACGCGTTGGAAGGCGAGCTACAGGTGCACGGCAGTGGGCAGCTCGCGCAGTGGCTGCTGGCCCGGGACCTCGTGGACGAGCTGAACCTGCTGGTCTTCCCCGTGGTCCTCGGGGCCGGGCGCAGGCTCTTCCCGACCGGCGGGCTGCCGACCGCCTATGAGATGACGCACTCCGCTACGACACCGGCCGGGACCGCCGTCCACACCTACCGGCCGACGGGGCGGGCCGCCTTCGGCACGATCGGCGACTGACTTCGAGCTGCGCCGCGCACCGGGCGGGTCGTCATCTGCCCGGATGCCACCGGAACCAGTAGTCGGGCCCGTCGGCCCGGTAGCGGTCGCCGGCGTCGAACGCCAGCTCGCCGACCAGCCGCCGCGCGCCCTCCGCCGGCTGCCGGTGCGGGGCGAGCAGCTGGGTCAGCTCGTCGTAGCGGGCGTCGACGCGACCAAGGGCCGGATGACTCTCCGGACCGGCCTCCCCGGCTTCGCTGCGCCGGTTCCACCTGACGAAGATCGCCCACTGCTCGCGCTCCAGCACCACCGCGGCCTCGCTCGCCGGCCATACGAGGTAATCGTCGGACTCGTCGGCGTGGTCGTCGTCATGGCCCTGGAAGTAGTGCGGCCTGCCGTCGACGTCGGCGAGGCCCGCGCGCGGTCCGTCGTGCCACTCGAATTCGGCGTACGCGCGCCGGAATCCGCCCGCGATCAGCCGCTGCTCGTCCCAGGTCTCAGCCATGCCGGGCAGGCTACAGCGGCACCCCCTACCGCGGGTCCAGGGCCAGCTGGACCACCCGGCCCTCGCGCAGGACCAGCAGGTCCGGGGACTCGTGTTCGTAGTGGCGCAGGCGGCCGACCGGGCCCGGCGGGCGGACGTGGGGGGCCAGGAGCAGCAGGAGGTCCTCCAGGTCCGGGAGCTGTTCCTCGTGGACCTCCTGGCGGACGGTCAGTGCCCAGCCGCCGCGGTCGGTCGGGCCGAACTCGCCGACGAGCATGCCGCCGACGCGCCACGCCGGGCCCCGGGTCGAGAGCAGTCCCTCGCCCGTCAGGTGGCGCCGCACCTCCGCGAGCACGTCGTCGGGCGTGGTGTCGAGCAGGTCGAACGCCAGGTCCAGGGCGTAGAGATCAGCCATGCCACCGATGCTACGGGCCCGGGGTCGCAGGCCCGGAAACGGGTCGCCCGGCATGATCGGCTCCGGTACGGTGTGCCCGCACCCGTGCGAGCCGCCGACGTCTCCACCCCCGATGAGCCGTGGAGACCTCCGTTGACCGTGATCTCGCCCGCCCTCGAAGCCGCCCCGCGCCGGGCCCGGTTCGCCGATCTGCCCGTGCTGGCCGTCGCCGTCGTCTGGGGCGGGAGCTACCTCGCGGCCAAGGGCGTCACCACCACCCACACCGTCGTCGCCGTGCTCGTGCTCCGGTTCGCGCTCGTGCTGCCCGTGCTCGTCGTCGCCGGGTGGGCGCGGCTGCGCGCCCTGAGCTCCGTCCAGCTGCGCGGCGCCGGGCTGCTGGGCCTCGTACTCGGCGGGATCTTCCTCCTGGAGACCTACGGGGTCGTCCACACCTCCGCCACCAACGCAGGGCTGATCATCAGCCTGACGATGATCTTCACTCCCCTCGCCGAAGCCGCGGTGAGGCGGCAGGCGCCCTCCGCCGGCTTCCTCGGGGCCGCCGCCGTCTCCGTCGCCGGGGTCGTGCTCCTCACCCAGGGCGCCGGCTTCACCGCCCCCAGCCTCGGGGACCTGCTCATCCTCGGCGCCGCCCTCGCCCGGACCCTGCACGTCCTGCTCATGGCCCGCATCGAGGCCGTCCAGGACGCCGACTCGCTGTCCCTGACCACCGTGCAGCTCGGCGCCGCCGTGCTCGTCTTCGCGCTGCTGGCCGCCGTGCCCGGGACCGGTGACAGCCCCTGGGCCGCCGCCGCGGACTTCGGGGCCGCCGAGTGGGCCGGGCTCGCCTTCCTCTCCGTCTTCTGCACCCTCTTCGCCTTCTTCGTGCAGATGTGGGCCGTGCGCCGCACCTCGCCCTCCCGGGTCAGCCTGCTGCTGGGCACCGAACCCCTGTGGGCCGCCGTCGCCGGCATCGCCATCGGCGGGGAGGAGCCGGGGCTCCTCGGCTACGCGGGAGCCCTCCTGGTCCTCGTCGGCACCGCCTGGGGGCGGCGCGCCGTGACCTCTGCCCCGGCCGCCCCGTCCACCCCGACCACCCCGACCAGCCCCTGAGCGTGTCCGAAAACCGCCGCAGCCGATGGTGATCACCGGCCGTACTGTGGGTCCGTGCCCCCCTTACAGAGCCGGCAGGTCCGGGAGTTCCTCCAGCCGTACCGGGCGCCGCTCACGGCGCGAGAGCGTGCAGGCCTCCGCGATCCGGAACGCCGCCAGCGCTTCCCGGCCGTCGCACGGGTTGGCACCCTCGCCCCGCACCAGCTGGACGAAGGCCGCGAGCTCGGCCTCGTAGGCCGGGGCGAAACGTTCCAGGAAGCCCGTCCACGGCTTGCTCGCCGGGGGCGGGCCGTGCGGTTCGGTCGAGGCGATCGGGGTCCTGTCGTCCAGCCCGACGGAGACCTGGTCCAGCTCCCCGGCCAGCTCCATCCGCACGTCGTACCCGGCGCCGTTGCACCGGGTCCCGGTGGCCGTGACCAGGGTCCCGTCGTCCAGCGTCAGCACGGCGGCCGCCGTGTCGATGTCGCCCGTCTCCCGGAACAGTGCCGGACCGGCGTCCGACCCGGCCGCGTACACCTCGACCACCTCGCGCCCGGTCACCCAGCGGACCATGTCGAAGTCGTGCACCAGGCAGTCCCGGTACAGCCCGCCGGAGGTCGCCAGGTACGCGGCCGCCGGTGGCGCCGGATCGGCCGTCGTCGTCCGGACGGTGTGCAGCCGCCCCAGGGCGCCCGAACGGACCAGCCCGCGCGCCGTGCCGTAGCCCGCGTCGAAGCGGCGCATGAAGCCCACTTGGAGCAGTCCGCCCGAGGCCGAGACCTCCCGCAGCGCGGCGAGGGTCCGGTTCAGGTCCGGGGCCAGCGGCTTCTCGCAGAACACCGGCAGCCCGCCCCGGACCGCCCGTACGACGAGGTCCGCGTGCGCCTCGGTGGCCGAAGCCACCACCACCGCGTCCACGCCCCAGGTGAAGACCTGCTCCACGGAGGGCGCGGCGGTGGCCCCGAGCCGGTCGGCGAGGCGCGCCGCCCGCGCGGGGTCGGCGTCCGCCAGCAGGAGCGAGCCGGCTTCCGGATGGCGGACCAGTGCCGCGGCGTGGAAGGACCCGATCCGGCCCGTTCCGATGAGCCCGATGCGCATGCACTCAACCTGACCCCGTCGGCGGAACCTGTCAATCCGCCCGCGCATGTCAACCTGCCCGTGCGTGCCCCGATGACCCTTCATGGTCGACTGTGGCGGATACTGAACGGCTGGACCGGAATGGAGCCGGAATGACCGGATTGATGACCGGCTTGATGCCCGGCTCGGTGATCGGACCGGTGATCGGACCGGTGATCGGACCGGCGGCCGGACCGGTGATCGGACCGGCGGCCGGACCGGCGGCCGGCTCGACGACGGACCGAATTGGTGACGAGGGAAGGGCGCGGCGACGTGGCTAGGGTTCGGACAGGGGTACGCGTCGTGGGCGCCGTGCTCGCGGTGGTACTGGGGGCCTCGCTCGCGGGCTGTAGCAGTACGGGCGGCAAGCGCGCCGAGGAGCGCGCGAAGGCCGCCGCGGCGGGTCGGCCGGCCGTCTCCACCCCGCGCTGGACCTTCGCGATGATCACGCACGCGGGCGACGGCGACACCTTCTGGGACATCGTGCAGAAGGGCGCCAAGGAGGCCGCGGCGAAGGACAACATCAACTTCGTCTACGCCCACGACGACCAGGCTCAGCAGCAGGCGCAGTTCGTACAGAACGCCATCGACCAGAAGGTCGACGGGATCGTCGTCAGCCTGGCCAAGCCCGAGGCCCTCAAGGACGTCCTCGCCAAGGCCGTCAAGGCCGGCATCCCGGTGATCACGGTCAACTCCGGCTCCGCCCAGTCCGCCGCGTACGGGGCGCTGACCCACATCGGCCAGGACGAGGAGATCGCGGGCGAGGCCGTCGGTACCGAGCTGAACAAGCGCGGCCGCAAGAAGGCCGTCTGCGTCCTGCACGAGCAGGGCAACGTCGGCCACGAGCAGCGCTGCGCCGGTGCGAAGAAGACCTTCTCCGGGACGATGGAGAACCTGTACGTCGAGGGCACCAACATGCCCTCCGTCCAGGCGGCGATCCAGGCCCAGCTCCAGGCCGACCCCTCCGTCGACGCCATCCTCACCCTCGGCGCACCCTTCGCGCCCACCGCGGTCAAGGCGAAGGAGGCGGCCGGCAGCAAGGCCGAGGTGGACACCTTCGACCTCAATGAATCGGTCGCCCGCGACCTGAAGTCCGGAGCCCTCGGCTTCGCCGTCGACCAGCAGCCCTACTTGCAGGGCTACGAGGCCATCGACCTGCTCTGGCTCTACCGCTACAACGCGAACGTCCTCGGCGGCGGCCGCCCCGTGCTCACCGGACCGCAGATCGTGACCGCCGACGAGGCGGGCAAGCTGGAGGAGTACATCAAGCGGGGCAGCCGATGAGCGCGGCCGCACCCGCCCAGGGGCGCGACGAACGGCTCGCCCCCACCTCCACCCTGCGCAAGCTGCTCGCCCGCCCCGAGCTGGGCTCGGTGGTCGGCGCCGTCGCCGTCTTCGTCTTCTTCTCCATCGCCGCCCCGACCTTCCTACAGGCCTCCAGCCTCAGCACGATCCTGTACTCGGCCTCCACCATCGGGATCATGGCCGCCCCGGTGGCCCTGCTGATGATCGGCGGCGAGTTCGACCTCTCCGCGGGCGTCATGGTCACGACTTCGGCGCTGGTCAGCTCGATGTTCAGCTACCAGATGACCGCCAACGTCTGGGTCGGCGTCGGCGTGTCCCTGCTGGTCACCCTGGCCATCGGCTTCTTCAACGGGTTCATGCTGACCCGCACGAAGCTGCCCAGCTTCATCATCACGCTCGGCACCTTCCTGATGCTGACCGGCCTGAACCTCGGCTTCACCAAGCTGATCACCGGCACGGTCTCCACCAAGACCATCGCCGACATGGAGGGCTTCTCCTCCGCCCGCGCCCTCTTCGCCTCGCAGTGGACCATCGGCTCGGTCACCCTCAAGGTCACCATCCTGTGGTGGTTCGCCATCGTCGCCGTCGCCACCTGGATCCTGCTGCGCACCCGCGCCGGCAACTGGATCTTCGCCGTGGGCGGCGGGGCCGACGCGGCCCGCGCCACCGGCGTGCCCGTCGTGAAGACCCGTATCGGCCTCTACATGGGCGTCGCCCTGTGCGCCTGGATCTCCGGGCAGCACATCCTCTTCTCGTTCGACGTGGTCCAGTCGGGCGAGGGCGTGGGCAACGAGTTCCTCTACATCATCGCGGCCGTCATTGGCGGCTGTCTGATGACCGGCGGCTACGGCTCCGCCATCGGCTCGGCGGTCGGCGCCTTCATCTTCGGCATGACCAGCAACGGCATCGTGTACGCCCAGTGGAATCCGGACTGGTTCAAGTTCTTCCTCGGCGCGATGCTCCTGCTGGCCACGCTGCTCAACGCATGGGTCCGCAAGCGGGCGGAGGCGACCAAGTGAGTACGACCGACAAGACCGAGCAGCCCGCGACCGCGCCCGGAGGGGCCACCGCCCTGGTGAGGCTGACCGACGTCAGCAAGTACTACGGGAACATCCGCGCCCTCCAAGGGGTCTCCCTGGAGGTCGCGGCGGGCGAGATCACCTGTGTCCTCGGCGACAACGGCGCCGGCAAGTCCACCCTGATCAAGATCATCGCGGGGCTGCACCGGCACGACGCCGGCACCTTCGAGATCGAGGGGGAGGAGACCGTGCTCGCCAACCCCCGGGCGGCCCTCGACCACGGCATCGCCACCGTCTACCAGGACCTCGCCGTCGTCCCGCTCATGCCCGTCTGGCGGAACTTCTTCCTCGGCTCCGAGCCCACCAAGGGCCGCGGCCCCTTGCGCCGCCTCGACGTGGAGCTCATGCGCGAGACCACCCGTACCGAGCTGCTGCGCATGGGCATCGACCTGCGCGACGTGGACCAGCCCATCGGCACCCTGTCCGGCGGTGAGCGCCAGTGCGTGGCCATCGCCCGCGCCGTGTACTTCGGAGCGAAGGTCCTCGTGCTCGACGAGCCCACCGCGGCCCTCGGCGTCAAGCAGTCCGGAGTGGTCCTCAAGTACGTCGCCGCCGCCCGGGACGCGGGCCTCGGCGTGGTCCTGATCACCCACAACCCGCACCACGCGTACCTGGTCGGGGACCGTTTCGTCCTCCTCAAGCGCGGCACCATGGCGGGCAGCCACACCCGGGAGTCGATCACGCTCGACGAGCTCACCCGGCAGATGGCGGGCGGCTCCGAGCTGGAGGAACTGAGCCACGAACTGGAGCGAGTGGCAGAATCGGGGGAAGGCGCCCCACGCGCCACGGCCGCGACGGACGGCTCAGCCGGTCGGAGCGGTCCGGCCGACGAGGCCGAGCGGACCCCACGAACCACCGCACCCAAGAGGGACGACACGACTCGATGAGCACGTACCGGGACTTCACGCTCACCCACCGGGGGTCGGCGCGAGGCACCGTCCTGCGGACCATCGGGACCCGCGAGCGCCGGTCGCACCTGACGGCCCCGCGCGTCCCCACGGTCGGCATCGACATCGGCGGCACCAAGGTGATGGCCGGCGTCGTCGACGCCGACGGGATCATCCTGGAGAAGATCCGCACGGAGACCCCGGACAAGTCCAAGAGCCCCAAGGTCGTCGAGGACACCATCGTCGAACTGGTGCTGGACCTCTCCGACCGGCACGACGTGCACGCGGTCGGCATCGGGGCGGCCGGCTGGGTCGATGCCGACCGCTCCCGCGTGCTGTTCGCACCCCACCTGGCCTGGCGCGACGAGCCCCTGCGCGACGCGCTCCAGTCCCGGCTCGCGGTCCCGGTCATGGTCGACAACGACGCCAACACCGCCGCCTGGGCGGAATGGCGCTTCGGCGCCGGACGCGGCGAGGACCACCTCGTCATGATCACGCTCGGCACCGGGATCGGCGGGGCCATCCTCGAAGGCGGCCAGGTCAAGCGCGGCCGGTACGGGGTCGCGGGCGAATTCGGCCACATGCAGGTCGTCCCCGGCGGCCACCGCTGCCCCTGCGGCAACCGCGGCTGCTGGGAGCAGTACAGCTCCGGGAACGCCCTGGTCCGCGAGGCCCGCGAGCTGGCCGCCGCCGACTCGCCGGTCGCGCACAACATCATCGCCCGGGTCGGCGGCAACGTCCACGAGATCACCGGACCGCTGATCACCGAGCTGGCCCGCGAGGGCGACGCCATGTGCGTCGAACTGCTCCAGGACATCGGCCAGTGGCTGGGCGTCGGCATCGCCAACCTCGCCGCCGCCCTCGACCCGTCCTGCTTCGTCATCGGCGGTGGGGTCAGCGCCGCCGACGACCTGCTGATCGGCCCCGCCCGGGACGCCTTCCGCCGCCACCTCACCGGCCGCGGCTACCGCCCCGAGGCCCGCATCGCCAAGGCCCAGCTCGGGCCCGAGGCGGGTATGGTCGGCGCCGCCGACCTCGCCCGGCTCGTCGCCCGCCGCTTCCGCCGCGCCACCCGCCGCCGGGTCGAGCGCTACGAGCGGTACGAGCGCTACGCCCAGCAGCTGGGCCGGCGCGAGCCCGCAGTCCCCGAGGACCAGGAAAAACAGTGACCCCGCCCACCCTGCCCCACCAGGCCTCCGCCCCCGACGCCGAAGGCACCCCGACGCCCACCGTCGAGGACCGCAGGCACGTCGTCAAGCGCCGCTGGATCACCGCGATCATCATCCTGCTGCTGGTCGGCGTGCCCGCGGGCTACCTGGCGATCTCCACCCAGCAGAGCCGCGAGAGCGGCCGCGACAAGGCCGCCAAGGTCGGCGCGTCCAAGGTGCGCCCCGGCTGGCCCTCCAAGGTGCAGCGCAGCATCTACGAGGTCCCCGTCCCGGACAAGGCCTGGCGCGTCGGGTTCCTGGAGACCAACAACTGGCGCACCAGCCGGCTGTACGTCCAGTTCGCGGTCACCCCGCCGGAACTGGACGGCTTCCTGTCCTCCCTCGGCATCGCCCGGGAGGACCTGACCCCCGGGGTCTCGGTCTCCGCGCACGACACCTCGATCGCCGGCTGGCACTGGAAGCCGGAGACCTCGTGGCTGGGCACCACCCTCGAACAGGACGACCCGCGGCCCACCCGGGACGTCACCGTCGACCTCACCGATCCCAAGGTCTCCAAGGTGTACGTCGTCTCCTCCACCACCCCGTGACCCGCCCCGGTGCCCGCTAGCCTGGGATCATGAAGCTCACCAAGCGGCTGCATTCCTGCGTCCAGTTGGAGAAGGACGGGCGCACGCTCGTCATCGACCCGGGCGCCTTCAGCGAACCGGACGCGGGACTGGGGGCGGACGCCCTGCTGGTCACGCACGAACACCCCGACCACTTCGAGGAGGGCCGGCTGCGGGCCGCCCTCGACGCCGATCCGGCGGTCCGGCTGTGGACCCTGCGCAGCGTCGCCGAGAAGCTCGCCCCGGCCTATCCGGGCCGGGTGCACACCGTCGGCCACGGCGACGCCTTCACCGCGGCCGGGTTCGAGGTCCAGGTGCACGGGGAGCTGCACGCGGTGATCCACCCGGACATCCCGCGCGTCACGAACGTCGGCTTCCTCGTGGAGGGTTCCCTCTTCCACCCCGGGGACGCGCTGACCGTTCCCGGGGTCCCCGTGGACACGCTGATGGTCCCGGTGCACGCCCCCTGGAACAAGGTCTCCGAGGTGATCGACTACCTGCGCGAGGTCAAGCCCCGCCGGGCCCTCGACATCCACGACGCCTACCTCTCCGACCTCGCCCGGCCGATCTACGACGGCGCCCTGGGCGCCCTCGGGGGCACCGACCACGGGCGACTCACCGCGGGGGACTCCGCCGAACTGTGACTGTCGGTGCCGGGCGGTAGGTTGGCACGTATGCGTATCGCCACCTACAACGTCAACTCCATCACCGCCCGGCTGCCGCGGCTGCTGGCCTGGCTGGAGAGCTCCGGCACGGACGTCCTGTGCATCCAGGAGACCAAGTGCTCGGCGGAGCAGTTCCCGCACGACGCGCTGCGCGAGCTGGGCTACGAGTCGGCGGTCAACGCCACCGGCCGCTGGAACGGCGTGGCCCTGCTCTCCAAGGTCGGCCTGGAGGACGTGGTCCTCGGGCTGCCCGGCGGGCCCGACTACGAGGGCCTCCAGGAGCCCCGCGCGATCTCCGCCACCTGCGGCGGGGTCCGGGTCTGGTCGGTGTACGTGCCCAACGGGCGCGAGGTCGAGCACGACCACTACGGCTACAAGCTGGACTGGTTCCGCGCCCTGACTGCGGCCGTAGCTGCCGACGCGGCAGGTCCGCGGCCGTTCGCGGTGCTCGGCGACTTCAACGTGGCCCCGACCGACGAGGACGTCTACGACCCGGCCGTCTTCGAGGGCCTCACCCATGTCACCCCCGCCGAGCGGGCCGCCCTGGAGGCGCTGCGCGCCGCAGGGCTCTCGGACGTGTTCCCCCGCGCGCTGAAGTACGACCGTCCGTACACCTTCTGGGACTACCGGATGCTCGCCTTCCCCAAGAACAAGGGCATGCGCATCGACCTGGTCTACGGGAACGAGCCCTTCACCAAGGCCGTCACCGACTCCTACGTCGACCGCGAGGAGCGCAAGGGCAAGGGCGCGTCCGACCACGCTCCCGTCGTCGTGGACCTGGACCTCACCCGGTAGCCGATGGCCGGTGCCATCCGGGCCGACGGATCCAGGCGCGCCCTGTGGTCAGCGGCGGATCCTGGTGCGACGCTGGGCGGTATGAACATCCCTTTCCTGGGCAACTGGCTGAACCGAACCGAAACGGAACAGGGCACGGGAATCGCCGCCGCCCTCGCGGACGACCCCGAGGGTGTCGCCGAGTTGTTCTCGGAGTGCGAGATGCTGCGCGTCCAGGCGAGGGCTGCCGGGCTCGAACTCGACGAGAGCCAGGGCTCGTTGGAGTCCCTGGACCAGCTGATGCCGCGCTGGCGGCGGGACCCCGAGGCGGTGCCCTGGCTCGGCAACGACGCCGGCTTCTACCTCGGGACCGTGATCATCCGGACCGTTCCGGGGGCCGAGTGGCGGGTGTGGCCCAACGGCCAGCCGGTGATCCGGTTGGCCTCGGGCCGGGAGCTGAACGTGATCGAGTCGGGCCTGTCCTGGGCGATGACCGGATCCCCCGAGCTCAGCCAGGCGTACGCCGAGGCCTCCGAGGGCTGACGCCCCGGCGTGTCGCGGCCCCCCTCCCGTGCGAAGTGCCCTTCCGTAGCCGGATAGTTTGCGCTGGCCCCGGCACACCGGGGCGGGCACCGGGACCGACTCCGACACGTGGGCAGGGCAGCAGATGGCCGTCGAACCGTTGATCGAGCTGCGGGACGTCAACAAGCACTTCGGAGCGTTGCACGTGCTGCGGGACGTCAACCTCACCGTCGGCCGCGGGGAGGTGGTGGTGGTCATCGGCCCCTCCGGCTCCGGCAAGTCCACCCTGTGCCGCGCGATCAACCGGCTGGAGACCGTCGAGTCGGGCACGATCCGGATCGACGGGGAGGCGCTGCCCGCCGAGGGCAAGGAGCTGGCCCGGCTGCGCGCCGAGGTGGGGATGGTCTTCCAGTCCTTCAACCTGTTCGAGCACAAGACCGTCCTCGCCAACGTCTCGCTCGCGCAGGTCAAGGTCCGCGGCCGCAAGCGGGGCGAGGCGGACCGGCGCTCCCGGGAGCTCCTGGAGCGGGTGGGCCTCGCCGACCAGGCCGCGAAGTTCCCGGCCCAGCTCTCCGGCGGTCAGCAGCAGCGCGTGGCGATCGCCCGCGCCCTCGCCATGGACCCCAAGGCCCTGCTCTTCGACGAACCCACCTCCGCGCTCGACCCGGAGATGATCAACGAGGTGCTGGAGGTCATGCGGCAGCTCGCCCGCGAGGGCATGACCATGGTCGTGGTCACCCACGAGATGGGCTTCGCGCGCTCCGCCGCGAACCGCGTGGTCTTCATGGCCGACGGGCAGATCGTCGAGGACCGCACCCCGGAGCAGTTCTTCACCGCCCCCGAGAGCGACCGGGCCAAGGACTTCCTCTCCAAGATCCTCAAGCACTGACGGTCACTGCTCGCGCAGCGGCACCGACACGTAGCTGGGATCGGTGCGCGGCGAGGAGAAGGTCAGCTGCGCGCCGATGGGGTTGTGCTCGATGTAGAGCGGGTCGACGGTGTCGATGACGAGGGCCAGCCGGTGGCCGGCCGGAACGTCGTAGGCGGTGGAGAACAGCTCCAGGTCCACGCCGAAGGCCCGGCCGGGAGCCTTTCCGTGGAAGGTGTACGGGGCATTGCTGACGAGCTTGCCGATGCCGAGCGGGCCCACGTCGTAGAGGTACGCCACGAAGGTGCCGTCGCCCTTGGTGGGGGTGACGGTGGTGTGCAGCTTCACGGTGCCGCGGATCCGGCGCGCCCCGTCGTAGCGCTGCGACTGCCAGACGGCCGCGAAGGCCCGGGGGAGCAGCGGGACGGAGGCGATCGGGGGCGCCTTCACGAACTGGTCGAGGGCGCTGGACAGGAGGAGGATGCCGCCGTTGGCGCCGGAGTCGACGTTGGCGAAGAGGTGCTCGCTGTCGGAGAGCGCCAGCTTCTCGGTGCCCCCGGAGCCGACCGACTTCCAGTCGGCGTAGCCCTCGTACCCGTCGTCGCTACGGGACTTGATCTGTACCGGGGCTTCGGTGTCGATGCCGTTGCGCTCGCCCTTGAGGTAGCGGTCGAACCAGCGGTGCGCGTTGGTCCAGGTGTCGTTGGGCAACCCCAGCAGGCCGGTGCCCTCGGCGGTGGCGTGGTCCCCGGGCCGGAACTCCAGGCGTTTGGGGCCGGTCAGCCGCTCGTAGAACTTCGCGTACTGGTTGGGCGGGAAGATGGTGTCGCCCCAGGCGTTGCCGAGCATGATCGCGGCGCCGTTGGCGTTGATCCGGTCCACCTGCTCGGAGGCCGAACGCTTCTTGCCCCACTCGATCATCTGCTGCTCCTGGTCCAGCCGGGAGCCGAGGAAGTTGCCGAGGAGCGTCGTGAGTTCGGGTCCGGGTCGGCCGGTGAGGTATCCGGCGGCGCCGAGCATGCCGGCGGCCTGGAGGTGCTGGGTGCGGCCGGAGTAGATGGAGTCGATGAGGTCGGCCCAGCCGCTCATCGCGACCACGGCCTTGATGCGCGGGTCGTGCGCGGAGGCCAGCAGGGTGATGCCGGCGGCGTACGAGACCCCGCCGAGGCCGATGCGGTCCGCGTCGGCGGGGGAGTTGGCGAGGGCCCAGTCGATGACGGCGCTGACGTCGGCGATGTCCGGCGGGCCGGCCACCTCGATGCTGCCGCCGGAGAGCCAGAAGCCGCGGGAGGTGTAACTGACCACGACGTAACCGGAGTCGGCGAGCTTCTTGGCCTGGGCGATGTATTCGACCTGCGGCAGGCCCCAGCTGGTGGGGAACACGATCAGCGGGTAGGTCCGGCCGCTCGAGGCCCCGGCCGGGGTGAAGACGTTGCCCTTGAGGGTGATTCCGCCGGAGCCGGGGATGTCGTGGAAGCGGATCTGCGAGGATGCGTCGGCGCCGGCCGCCGCGGTGGTGGGAGCCGCCTGGGCCTGGTGGGGCCCCAGGCCCAGGGCGGCTACGGCCAGCAGGGTCGCTACGGCCGCGGCGGTGGTGGTGCGTCGCATCTCTCGCTCCTCGCGCGTGCGCCGGGTTGTCAAAGTGACCCGACGGTAACGGGAGCGTGTTACCGAAAGTAACCCATGGGTAAGTTACGTGCCGGTAACGATTGGTCAGTGGTGGCGGACCGGCTGCGGAGGGTCAGCTACGGTCCGGCCGTCAGCCGTTCTGCGGGGCGCCGGACAGGGCGCTCTTGGCCTTCCACTCGTCCCAGGAGAGGTTCCACTCGCCGTAGCCGTTGCCGATCGGCGCCTGGCCCTTCGAGCCCTCGCCGACCACCTCGAAGAGGTCGCCGACCTGGGACTGCCCGAAGAACTCCTTGGCGTCGGCGTCGCTCATGCCCACGCAGCCGGAGCTGCTGTTGGTGCGGCCGAAGTTGCCCTCGTTCCACGGGGCGGCGTGCGCGTACATGCCCGACCAGGTCAGCCGCATCGAGTAATCGACCATCTTGTCGTAGGCGTTGTCCAGGCCCACCGTCTGGGAGTCCATCCGGATGGTGCCCTCCTTGGTCATGATCACCATCTTCCCGGACCAGGAGGCCTTCTTGCCGCCGGGAGTGCCGGCCGAGATCGGGATCGTCCTGAGCGCCTGACCGTCCTGGGTGACCGACATCTTCTTGGTGTCGAGGCTGACCTGGATCCGGCGGTCCTTGCCGATCTTGAACTCGGTGTTGTAGTCGCGGGCGAACAGCCCGCCGCCCTTGCCGGAGTCCACGCCGTTCAGGTGCATGTCGACCTTCACGTCCGTGCCGGACTTCCAGTAGTCCTTGGGCCGCCAGTCGACGCGGTCCTTGCCGTCGTGGTCCTTCATCCAGCCCCAGGAACCCTCGGTGTTGTCCGAGGTGGTGACCTTGAGCTGCTTCTCCACGTCGGCCTTGTTCGTCACCGGGTTGTCGAAGACGAGGGACACCGGCATCGCCACGCCCACGGTGCCGCCCTTGGAGATGTTGATCGAGACCTTGTTCACCTTGTCGGCGGGGCCGGTCTTGAACTGCGTGGTGGCGCTCTGGCTGTCGGTGTTCTGCGCCTCGACCTTGTACTCCGCACCGGGCGGGGCATTGCGCTCCGAGGTCCAGGTCTTCCCGTCGTCGGAGATCTTCCCCGGCAGCTCCGCGCCCTTGGCGTCGGTCACCTTCACCTGGGCCAACTTGCCCTCGGCGACGGTCACCGTCACCGGCTGGCCCGCCTTGACCTGGTCGCCGGTGAGGTTCACCGAGACCGCCATGGCCGTCTTCGGCTTCAGCTCGGTCTTGCCCTTGTCGTCGCCGCCACCGTCGCTCCCGCCCGAACAGGCGGTGAGCGAGGCGGCCAGAAGTGCGGTGCCCGCCATGGCGGTGCGGCGTATACGGCTCAACGAAGGGCCCTTCGAGTGGTGGTGGCGATGAACGTTTCGCAAAAGGAGATGCCAACGAGGCGACTTTAGGTTCCGCATTCGGCAGAAAAGCTCGCGCTCTCGCTTGTGACGTCGACCGCAGCGAAACGGTCATCATCCGGTCACAAACGCCGCGCAGTTCGGTCACGGTCGGCTGTGAGAGTCCTGTGAGAGACCGTCAGGACGAACAGGAAGGCTGTCGGCCGTGTGTGCACTGCTCGTGAACCCCGCCCAGCAGGACCATGACCAGGACGGGCAGCTCCGGGTGCGCGCCCTGTCCGTCACCGAATACCAGACCTTCCTCCACTGGAACGGAGGTGCGAGCTTTCTCCAGTACCCCTCCTGGGCGCGGGTAAAGGACCTCTGGCGCTCGGAAAGGGTCGGATGGCACTATCCGGACGGAGAGATTCAGGGAGCCGGACTCGTTCTCTACCGGCAATTCCCCGGGACGCGAAAATACTTCGCCTATCTCCCGGAAGGGCCCGTCGTCGACTGGTCCGATCCGCACCTCGACCGCTGGCTGAACCCGCTCCTGCGCCACCTGCGCGCCTCCGGCGCCTTCGCCGTCCGCATCGGTCCCACCCCCGTCTACCGCCGCTGGGACGCGGCCACCGCCAAGGCCGCGACCGGGCCCGGACGGCAGATCTCCGACGTGCTCGCCACCGAAGTCGACCCGGTGGGCGCCGCCCTCGCCGACCGGCTGCGCACCCGCGGCTGGAAGCGGTGCGGCGGCGAGGACGACGGCGACGCCCAGCCCCGCCACGTCTTCCGCGTGCCGCTGGCCGGCCGCACCCTCGACGAGGTGTGGTCGGGTCTCAACCAGGAATGGCGGCGCAACGTGCGCAAGGCCACGAAGGCCGGCGTGGAGACGGTCATCGGCACCTACGCCGACCTCCCCGAGTTCTACCGGCTGCTGCGCATCACCGAGGAGCGCGACGGCTTCCGCCTCGGCCGCTCCCTCGCGTACTACGAGCAGCAGTACCGGGTCCTGAACGAGGAACAGCCCGGCCGCATGCGGCTCTACCTGGGCGTCCACCGGGGGGAGATCCTCGCCGCCCACACGATGATCACCGCCGGGAACCGGGTCTGGTACCAGACGGGCGCCTCCGCCGACCACCGCCGCGAGGTACGGCCCAGCAACGCCCTACAGTGGCGCATGATGTGTGACGCGCACGCCCTCGGGGCGGAGGAATACGACATGCGCGGGGTACCCTCCACCCTCGACCCCGACGAACGCTCTTTCGGACTGCTGCGCTGGAAGCTCGGCACCGGCGGACAGGTCGTCGAGACGCTCGGAGAGTGGGAGATACCGATGGACGGAGTCGCCAACGCGGCGCTCTACAAGGCGTTCCAGGCCTACCTGGCCCGCCGGTGACGGCCACCGACACCGAGAGCGGCACCCACACCGGCACCGACACCCGAGGGGCCGTCGCCCCCGGAGCCGCAGACGCGCCGTCCGGGAAGACCTCGGTGCTGCGCAGCGGCGCGCTCATGGCCGCCGGTTCGATCGTCTCCCGCGCCACCGGCTTCATCCGCTCCGCCGTCGTCGTCGCGGCGCTGGGCACCGGACTCCTCGGCGACGGCTACGCCGTCGCCAACACGGTCCCGAACATCATCTACATCCTGCTCATCGGAGGCGCGCTCAACGCCGTCTTCGTACCCGAGCTGGTCCGGGCCGCCAAGGAGCACGCGGACGGCGGAACCGCCTACACCGACCGGCTGCTCACCGCCTGCACCGTCGCCCTCGTGGCGCTCACCACCGTCGCGGTCCTCGCCGCCCCGCTGTTCGTCTCGGTGTACACCGACTACGACGGCGCCCAGGCGAGCACCACCGTGGCCCTGGCCCGCTACTGCCTGCCGCAGATCCTCTTCTACGGACTCTTCACCCTGCTCGGTCAGGCGCTGAACGCCCGCGGCCGGTTCGGCGCGATGATGTGGACCCCGGTCCTCAACAACCTCGTCGTCATCGGCGTCTTCGGGCTCTTCCTCTACGTCTCCCACGATGCGGCGGACGGCCTCACCGCCGCCGAGACCCGGCTCCTGGGCCTCGGCACCACCCTCGGCATCGTCGTCCAGGCCCTCGCCCTCGTCCCCTCGCTGCGCTCCGCCCGCTTCCGCTGGCGCCCGCGCTTCGACTGGCGCGGCAGCGGCCTCGGTCGCCCGCTGCGCAACGCGGGCTGGCTGGTCATGCTCGTCCTCACCAACCAGATCGCCTACTGGGTCGTCACCCGGCTCTCCACCACCACCGGACAGCACGCCGTGGACGCCGGACTCGCGGGCGGTGCCGGCTACACCGCCTACAGCAACGCCTACCAGCTGTGGATCGTCCCCCAGGGCATCATCACCGTCTCCCTCGTGACCGCCCTGATGCCACGGATGAGCGAGGCCGCCACCGAGGGCGACCTCGGCGCCGTGCGCCGCGACATCTCCTACGCCCTGCGCTCCAGCGCCGCCCTCGTCGTGCCCGCCGCCGCGCTCTTCGCCGCCCTCGCCCCCTGGGTGATGGGCAGCGTCTTCGAGTACGGCCGCACCGGCGCCGCCGACATCGAAGTCATGGCGGGCATCCTCATCGCCTTCGCGCCCGGCCTGATCGCCTACTCCGCGCAGTACGTCCTCTCGCGCGGCTTCTACGCCCTGTCCGACACCCGGACCCCCTTCTTCCTCAACCTGGTCATCGCCGCGCTCACCGCCGGACTGTCCGTCGCCGCCTACTTCCTGCTGTCCCCGCGCTGGGCCGTCACCGGCATGGCCGCGGCCTCCTCCGTCGCCTTCCTCGCGGGCGCCGCCGTCACCGCCCACACCCTCGCCCGCCGACTCGGCCCGCGCGCGGGCACCCGTACGGAGCGGCGCGCGACCGCCGTACGGACCCACCTGCGGCTGCTCGTCGCCTGCGCACCGGCGGCCGCCGTCGGGTACGCGGCCGCCCGCGCCGCCGAGGGGTTCGGCAACCTCGCCGCGCTCGGGTCGGGAACCGTCGCCCTGGCCCTCGTCGTCGTCATCCTCGCCGGGCCGCTGCGCCTGACGGAGATCACCGACATGCTGAACTCCCTGTGGCGCAGGATCGGCCGCTCGGGGGTGTAAGCCCCGCAACGCCTTTGGGATACTGACCGGATGCCACGCGTACTGCTGATCGAGGACGACCCTTCCATCCGCGAGGGGGTCGGCCTCGGCCTGCGCCGCCGGGGCCACGACGTGCGTTCCGCCGAGACCGGCGAGGAAGGGTTGGCGCTGATGGGCGGCTTCCGCCCCGAGCTCGTCCTGCTCGACCTGATGCTGCCGGGGATCAACGGCGTCCAGGTCTGCCGCCGCATCCGCGAGACCAGCCAGGTGCCGATCATCATGCTCACCGCCCGCGGTGACGACTTCGACGTCGTCGTCGGCCTGGAGGCCGGCGCCGACGACTACATCGTCAAACCCGCCCGCACCGAGGTGATCGAGGCCCGCATCAAGGCCGTCCTGCGCCGGCTCAGCGACCCCGTGGGCACGCGCTCCGGGGTCGAGCGCCACGGTGAGCTGACCATCGACCGCGCCGGGCTGAGCGTCGCCAAGAACGGCGAGCGCGTGCCCCTCGCCCCCAGCGAGATCAAGCTCCTGCTGCACCTGTCGGCCTCGCCCGAGCAGGTCTTCTCCCGCCAGCAACTCCTCGAATACGTCTGGGACCACAGCTACCACGCCGACGCCCGGCTCGTGGACGCCTGCGTGCGCCGGCTGCGCACCAAGGTCGAGGACCCCGACGCGAGCCCCCGCTACATACAGACCGTGCGCGGCTTCGGCTACCGCTTCGGTCCCCTGTAGGCGACCGTGAGACGCATCGCGCCGCTGGGCCTGCGCACCCGACTGATCGCGGCCTTCCTGCTGGTCGCCGCGATCAGCGCGGTGACCACCGCCGCCCTCACCTACCAGCAGGCGCGCAACGCGATCCTCAAGCAGACCCAGGACACCGCGGTCAGCACCCTGCGGGACCAGGTCGAGCAGCAGGAGTTCCGACTTCCGCTGGACCAGCAGGAGCTCCAGCGCATCGTCATCGAACTCGGCAAGCGCGGCAAACCGCACCCGTGGATCATCTTCGGCGAGTACGGCAGCGTGCGGGTCTCCACCAACCCCGGCACGCCGACCTCCAGCGTGATCACCGACAACCTGCGGGAGAAGGTCCGCCGCCACGACTACACCGCCTTCCAGCGGGTCGAGGACGCGCGCGGCAACCCGTGGCTCACCATCGGCGTCCCCGCCCTCTTCGAGCACAACGGCTTCACCGAATCCACCGGAGCCGTCTTCTACGCCAGCGTCCCGCTCTCCACCGAGAAGCAGACCGTGGAGGCCATGGTCGACGCCGCCAAGCAGGGCGCCGTCCCGGGCCTGGCCATCGCCATCGTGCCCGCGCTGCTGGCCGCCCGCAGCGTGCTGCGGCCGGTCCGCGACATGCGCCGGGCCGCCCAGCACCTCGGCCGCGGCCGCCTCGACACCCGGATCGAGGTCCGGGGCGCCGACGAGCTCGCCGGACTCGCCCGCACCTTCAACGAGACCGCACGCGCCCTGGAACAGTCCGTGCGCGAGCTCCAGGACGCGGAGGTCCGTGCCCGCCGCTTCGCCTCCGACGTGTCCCACGAACTGCGCACCCCCCTCGCAGGGATGCTCGCCGTCACCGAGGTCCTCGACGAGGACGCCGAACGCCTCGACGCCGACACCGCCAAGGCCCTGCGCCTGGTCAGCACCGAGACGGGCAAGCTCGCCGTCCTCGTCGAGGACCTGATGGAGATCTCCCGCTTCGACGCCCGGGCGGCCGAGCTCAACCTCGACGACGTGGACATCGCCGAAGCCGTCCGCAAGACCCTGGAACGCCGCCACTGGGTCGACGACCGCATCGTCGCCGAGCTGCCGGACCGGGTGCGCGCCCGGCTCGACCCGCGCCGCTTCGACGTCGTCCTCGCCAACCTCGTCGGCAACGCCCTGCGGCACGGCAGCGCCCCCGTACGCATCACCGTACGGACCGCACCGGGCGAGGAAGGCGAACGGCTGCTGATCGACGTCGCGGACAGCGGGCCCGGCATCGCTCCCGAGGTGCTGCCGCACATCTTCGACCGCTTCTTCAAGGCCGACGCGGCCAGGACCCGTTCCGCCGGCAGCGGTCTCGGCCTCGCCATCACCCTGGAGAACGTCCGCCTGCACGGCGGAACCCTGCGCGCGGCCAACGGGCCCTCCGGGGGAGCGGTCTTCACCCTCGACATGCCGCTGGAGGCCCGCGGATGACGGGGCGCAAGGCGAGGACGAGGTCCCGGGCGGCCGCGGCCACGGCGGCGCTGGTGAGCTGTGCGCTACTGCTCACCGGATGCGGGATCAAACGCACCGGGGTGATCGACAGCGGCCACGCCGCCACCATCAAGGTCGCCGACGGCAAGAACAACACCTACCTCTACTTCCTCTCCAAGGAGGGCGACCGGCTCGTCCCGGCCCCGTTCAGCCTGGCGCTGGACTCCGACCTCAATCCCGTGGTGCTGCTGCGCCTGCTGATGGACGGCCCACGCGGCCGGGCCGGCGAGGCCGGGCTCACCACGGGACTGCCCCGGCTGCCCGCCGGTCAGACGGAGCAGCTCGCGGTAAGCCCGCACTCGGACGAGGGGATGACGGTCTGGGTGCCGTTCGCCGTCGGCAACCTGTCGGCACTGGCCCGCATGCAGCTCGTGTGCACCATCGGCATCTCCGCCAAGAAGGACACCCTCAGCCCCGTCACCCTGAAGGGCACCGACACCACCCTCGCCCCGGCCGAATGTGATCTGAAGCGCTGACGGGCGCAGCGTCCACTGGCCCTGACCGCGACCTTGCGGTCAGGGCCGCGCACCCGTCACGGTGGCCCCATGGACCACGCCGCAGACGTCCCCGACGTCTTCGACCCCCGGATCTACGCCGCAGGCATCCCGCACGAGCGCTACCGGCTGCTGCGCGAGCGGCACCCCGTGGCCCGGCAGGCGGAGCCGGAGATCCAGGGCTGGCCCGCCGGCCCCGGCTTCTGGGCCGTCACCCGGCACGCCGACGTCGTACGGGTCCTGCGCGACCACCGCACGTACTCCTCCTGGCTGGGCGCCACCCAGATCCGCGACCCCGACCCGGCCGACCTGCCCTTCCTGCGCCGCACCATGCTCAACCAGGACCCGCCCAAACACGGCCGGCTGCGGCGGCTGGTGTCCCGCGCCTTCACCCCCGCCCGCGTCGACGCCTTCGCCGGACGGGTACGGGAGCGCGCCCGCGCCCTGCTCGCCGCAGCCCGCCAGGACGCCGAGGACGGCGCCGTCGACCTCGTACGCGCCGTCACCGACGAGTACGCGCTGCTGAACCTCACCGACCTGCTGGGCATCCCGGCCGCCGACCGGGCCCTGCTGCTGGAGTGGACCGTACGGATCATCGGGTACCAGGACCCCGACGACGCCCCGGCGCCGCTGATCGGCCCGGACGGCACCCCGCTCAACCCGCGCTCCCCGGCCCTGCTCGGCGAGATGTTCGCGTACGCCCGCGAACTGGCCGACCACAAGCGCACCCACCCCGGCGACGACGTGCTGACCGCACTGGCCGGGGCCGGGCTCGACCCGGCCGAACTGGAGATGTTCTTCTTCCTGCTCACCGTCGCGGGCAACGACACCGTACGCAGCGCCGCCCCCGGCGGCCTGCTCGCACTGGCCGGGGCCCCGGACGCCTACCGCCGGCTCGCGCAGGGATCCGTCCCGTTCGACCGGGCCGTCGACGAACTCCTGCGCGTCCACCCGCCGGTGCTCAGCTTCCGCCGCACGGCCGCCGTCGACACCGAACTGGCCGGGCGGTCCCTCCGCGCCGGCGACAAGGTGGTGGTCTTCCACGCCTCCGCCAACCACGACGAGCGCGTCTTCACCGACCCCGGCCGCCTCGACCTGGCGCGGACGCCCAACCCGCACGTCTCCTTCGGGGACGGCCCGCACGTCTGCCTCGGCGCCCACTTCGCCCGGCTCCAGCTGCGGATCCTCTACGAGGAGTGGTGCGCGGCCATGCCCGTGCCGGAACTGGCGGGACCGCCGCGCCGGCTGGTCTCCAACTTCATCAACGGGATCACACGGCTACCGGTTCGGGTGTCAGGGCGGCCCGGGTGACATCGGCCGCGAGCTCGGTCACATCGGGGCCGTAAGCGTCGGAGTTGACCACCTTCAGCACCAGGCAGAAGGGATCCTTCCCGTACGTGCGGGCCAGCCGCTCGTGGTGACGGGCGAGATAGCGGGCGGCGGCTTGGTTGCTGACCGCGGTCTGCCCGGAGAGCAGGAAGACGGGTCGGCCGCCCTGTGCGCCCGTCAGCCTGGCCAGCAGTACGTACTCCACCTGCCCCTTGGCCCACCGGTAGCTCTCGCCGCCCACCTGGATCGCGCCCCGGTCCTCGTGCTCCTGGGTGTCGACGTTCACCCGTACCCCGGGCAGCATCGAGGCCAGGTGCGCCACCGTACGGGTGTTGGACGTCGGGCCGCCGACGCAGAACTCGGCGCGGTCACCGAAGCCCTGGCGCGCCTCGTCGTGCGTGACGATCTGGACGTTCGCCCCGCAGTCCTTGATCAGCGCGGAGATCTCCAGCAGCGCGAACGCGTCGTTGCGGTGCACCGACGATTCCTTGCCGCCCATCTGCCGGTTGACCACGAACAGGCACTCGGCGCCGGCCGGCAGTCCGAAGAACGCCTGTTTGCGGCGCAGCGTGCGGCGCCACAGATAGGTCCGGGCGAACCAGCCGAAGCCGCCGCTGAGGGCGGTGGCTATCACCCCGAGCACGATGTTGCGCACGTCGTCGTTCATGCGGCGGATGGTAGCGGCCGGGCCGCCTTCCTGACGCGGGGGGTGCGGTGAAGTTACGCTGCGCGAACCAGACCTGACAGGCCGTTGACCGGAGGAACCGGATGCGTGCTCGCGCCGCACGTCAGTTAGCGCTCGTCGCCCTCGCCGGGGCGCTCGTCTCCACCGGGGCCGCGGCCCCGCCCACCGCGGTCGCCCCACCGGCCAAGGTACCGGTCGCCGCCGGCTACGGCGGGGCGGTCGCCAGCGTGGACGCCGACGCCTCCGCCGCGGGCATCGCCGTCCTGCGCTCCGGCGGCAACGCCGTGGACGCGGCGATCGCCACCGCCGCCGCGCTCGGGGTGACCGAGCCCTACTCGGCGGGCATCGGCGGAGGCGGCTACTTCGTCCACTACGACGCCCGCTCGCGCCGGGTGCACACGATCGACGGCCGCGAGACCGCCCCCGCCACGGCCACCGAGACCCTCTTCCAGGAGAACGGCCTCCCCATCCCCTTCGCGGAGGGCCAGACCAGCGGCCTCGGCGTCGGCGTGCCCGGCACCCCCGCCACCTGGAAGAGCGCCCTCGACGCCTGGGGCACCCGTCCGCTCGACGCACTGCTGAAACCCGCCGAGAAACTGGCCCGCGAAGGCTTCACGGTGGACGGCACCTTCCGGGCCCAGACCGAGCTCAACCAGGACCGTTTCAAGGACTTCCCGGCCACCTCGAAGCTCTTCCTGCCCGGCGGCGCCCTGCCGGTGGTCGGCTCCACCTTCAAGAACCCGGACCTGGCCGCCACCTACGCCGAACTCGGCCGCAAGGGGACCGGCGCCCTCTACCGCGGACCCCTCGCCGAGGACATCGTCCGGGCCGTGCGCACACCCCCGGTGGACCCGGCGGCCACCCGCAAGGTCCGCCCCGGCGACCTGACCACCGCCGACCTGCGCGCGTACGCGACCAAGCGGCAGGACCCGACCCAGGTGCACTACCGCGGCCTGGACGTCTACAGCATGGCGCCCTCCTCCTCCGGCGGCACCACGGTCGGCGAGGCGCTGAACATCCTGGAGCGGACCGACCTCTCGAAGCTGTCCGAGACGCAGTACCTGCACCGCTTCATCGAGTCCTCGCGGATCTCCTTCGCCGACCGGGGCCGCTGGGTCGGCGACCCGGCCGCGGTGGACGTGCCCACGCGCGAGCTGCTCTCGCAGCGGTTCGCCGACTCGCGCGGCTGCCTGATCGCGCCGGACCGTACGCTGACCAGCCCGCTGGCCCCCGGTGACCCGCGCCACCCGGTGGCCTGCGGCGGCTCCGGTCAGGCCGCCCCGACCCCGTACGAAGGGGAGAACACCACGCACCTGACGGTCGCCGACCGCTGGGGCAACGTGGTCTCGTACACCCTGACCATCGAGTCCACCGGCGGGAGCGCCATCACCGTTCCCGGACGCGGCTTCCTGCTCAACAACGAGCTGACCGACTTCTCCTTCGCCCCGGCCGCGCCCGGGGTCCCGGACCCGAACCTGCCCGGCCCCGGCAAGCGGCCGCGCTCCTCCATGTCCCCGACGATCGTGCTGGAGGACGGCCGCCCGGTGCTCGCGGTGGGCTCCCCGGGCGGCGCCACCATCATCACCACCGTGCTCCAGACCCTGATCGGCCATCTGGACCGGGGTCTGCCGCTGGTCGACGCGATCGCCGCGCCGCGGGCCAGCCAGCGCAACCAGACCACCACCGAGCTGGAGCCGGGCCTGTGGAACAGCCCGCTGCGCGCGCAGCTGGAGGCGATCGGCCACGGCTTCCGGCAGAACCCGGAGATCGGTGCGGCCACCGGCGTGCAGCGGCTGCCGGACGGGCGCTGGCTGGCGGCGGCCGAGACCAGCCGCCGGGGAGGCGGCTCGGCGATGGTGGTCCACCCGCACGGGAAGCCGTAGCGCCACTCCCCGGGGGGTGTCTAGAGCGCGGTGAGGATCCGCGGGCCGTCGGCGGTGATCGCGACCGTGTGCTCCGAGTGGGCGGCGCGGCTGCCGTCGACGGTGCGCAGGGTCCAGCCGTCCGCGTCGCACGCGTAGTCGTCCGTACCGCCCGCGATCAGCATCGGCTCGATGGCGAGGACCAGGCCGGGGCGCAGCTTCATGCCGCGTCCCGGCGGGCCCTCGTTGGGCACGCCCGGGTCCTCGTGCATGGTGCGGCCGATGCCGTGGCCGCCGAAGCCGTCCGGCACCCCGTACCCGGCGGCGCGGCAGGTGGTGCCGATCGCGTGGGCGATGTCGCCGATCCGGTTGCCGGGCACGGCGGCGGCGATGCCGGCGGCGAGGGCCGCCTCGGAGGTTTCGATCAGCCGGAGGTCGGCGGGCCGGGCGGGACCGACGGTGAAGCTGACCGCCGCGTCCCCGGTCCAGCCGCCGAGCTCCGCCCCGCAGTCGGCGCTGACCAGGTCGCCGTCCCGCAGCCGGTAGTCGTCGGGGATGCCGTGCACGATCGCGTCGTTCACCGAGACGCACACCACGGCGGGGAAGGGTACGGGTGCGAACGGTGGCCGGTAGCCCAGGAAGGGCGAGGTGGCGCCGGCCTCGCGGAGCACCTCCCGGGCCACCCGGTCCAGGTCCCGCAGGGACACCCCCACGTCGGCGGCCTCCCGTACGGCGGCCAGGGCGCGGGCGACCACCCGGCCCGCGGCCCGCATCTCGTCGATCTCTCGATCCGTCTTCAGTTTCACCATGCCAATAACTATACCGGTATAAAAATAACGGGATAGTTATTGGTGCGCGGGGTAGGATGGCGGCATGGTCCGTACCCCCCTCACCCCCGAAGAGCGCGAGCGCGGCGAGCGGCTCGGCGTCCTGTTGCGCGAGGCCCGCGGCGACCGGAGCATGGTCGAGGTCGCGGCCGGCGCCGGACTCTCCGCCGAGACCCTGCGCAAGATCGAGACCGGCCGGGCACCCACCCCCGCCTTCTTCACGGTCGCCGCCCTCGCCGCAGCGCTCGGCCTCTCCCTGGACGATCTGCTGCGCCGCTGCGCCGCCGTCCCGGCCTAGGGTCTGTCGTCAAAGTGATCTTGCATTGTGGATCATGGTTGGGTGATACGTCGCCATGAACTGTCGGACGCCGAGTGGGAACTGGTGCAGCCGTTGCTGCCTCGGCCTGTGCTGGGGCGGCCGCGGCTGGACGACCGGACGATCCTGAACGGGATCGTGTGGAAGTTCCGGACCGGGGTCGCCTGGCGGGACGTGCCTGACCGGTACGGGTCGTGGGCCAGCCTCCACACCCGTTTCCGCAGGTGGGCAGCTGACGGAACCTTCGATCGGATGCTCCAGGCCGCGCAGGCGCAAGCAGACGCGGCAGGCGACATCGAGTGGCTGGTCTCGGTGGACTCCACCGTTGTCCGTGCCCACCAGCACGCGGCCGGGGCCCGAAAAGGGGCTCCGCAGCCCGGCCCTCGGCCGGTCCCGCGGCGGACTGACCAGCAAGATCCACCTGGCCTGCGACGGCACGGGCAGACCCCTCGCGTTCGTCCTGACCGGTGGGAACACGAACGACTGCACCCAGTTCACCGCCGTGATGGACGCGATACGAGTGCCCCGGACCGGACCGGGCCGACCGCGCATCCGGCCCGACCACGTCATCGGCGACAAGGGCTACAGCTCGAAGGCCATCCGTACTTGGCTGCGGCGCCGCGGCATCACGCACACGATCCCGGAACGGTCCGATCAGGTCCGCAACCGTGCGCGGCGCGGCAGCCGGGGCGGCCGGCCGCCGGCCTTCGACAAGCAGGTCTACAAGCACCGCAACGTGGTGGAACGGTGCTTCAACCGACTCAAGCAATGGCGCGGCATCGCGACCAGATACGACAAGACCGCCCAGGCCTACCAAGCAGCCGTCACCCTCGCCTCGCTCCTGATGTGGGCGTGACACTTTGACGACAACTCCTAGTAGGGCTTGGTCAGGTTGGGGCTGGCGTTGCGTGTCCTAAGGGCTCGGTGTGTCGTTCTAGACGTGTGACGCCGGAGGAAATTGCATCTGTACGTGGCGAGTTGGAGGACTTTGCGGCGGAGGTTTTCGAGCCGTTCGCGCGGAAGGATCAGCGTCGGTGGGGGCGGGTTTACCTGCGGGGCCTGCTCACGGACGGGCAGCGCAAGTCGGTCGAGCCGATGGCCGCCAGGCTGGGCGAGGACGGGAACCGTCAGGCCCTGGCCCACTTCATCACCACCAGCCCGTGGGATCCGGCGCATGTGCGGGCCCGGCTGGCCTGGAAGATGGAAAAGGCGATCCGGCCCACCGTGCTGGTCTTCGATGACACCGGCTTCCTCAAAGACGGCAATGCCTCGGCGTGTGTGTCGCGGCAGTACACCGGCACCGCGGGCAAGGTCACCAACTGCCAGGTGGGAGTCTCGCTGCACCTGGCCTCGGATCACGCCTCGGCGGCGGTCGACTGGCGGCTGTTCCAGCCCGAGACCTGGGACCCCGCCTCGCCGAAGGCAGACCCCGACAAGGTCGCCCGACGCACCGCCTGCCAGATCCCCGACGACATCGGGCACGTGGAGAAATGGCAGCTCGCACTCGACATGCTCGACGAGACCCGTTCCTGGGGCATCGAGGTGCCGGTGGCCATTGCGGACGCCGGTTACGGAGACGCGGCCGCCTTCCGGCACGGCCTGCAGGCCCGGAGCCTGAACTACGTCGTGGGAATCTCCACCACCCTCTCGGCCCAGCCCGGCCACGCGGTGCCCGTGGCTGACCCGTACTCCGGGATCGGGCGCCGGCCGGTGGCGAAGTACCCGGACAAGTCGCAGTCGGTGAAACAGCTGGTCATCGCGGCCGGCCGGAAAACAGCGAAGCCGGTGCAATGGCGTGAGGGCTCCCGGCCCGGCACCGGCCGCAGCGGCTTCAAGCGGATCTACTCGCGGTTCGTGACCCTGCGGATCCGGCCCGCCGGCCGCGAGGTCCGCCAGGCGGCCGACGGCCCGGAGCTGCCCGAGTGCTGGCTCCTGGCCGAATGGCCCGCCGACCAGGCCGAACCCGTCCAGTTCTGGCTGTCCGACCTGCCCGCCGACACCCCGCTGACCACCCTGGTCCGCCTGGCCAAGCTCCGCTGGCGCATCGAGCACGACTACCGCGAGATGAAACAGGCCCTGGGCCTGGCCCACTTCGAGGGCCGCACCTTCAACGGCTGGCACCACCACGTCACCCTCGTCTCCGTCGCGCACGCCTTCTGCACCTTGCAACGACTGGCCAGAGCCCCAAAAGACACGGCGCCGGCCTGAGCCTCTACCGCATCGTTCGCGAGCTACAGACCCTCCTCGCGACATGGACCGGCGTCTGCCCCACCTGCCACCGCGGCATACCCACACCAACACCAACCTGACCAAGCACTACTAGGGCCTGTCGTCGAAGTCCCGTCGGGCTCTGTCGTTCGGGCGGGCCCGGCGGCCAGACGGCCCAATGGGCGGTGGGAGGTGCAGAGCACGGGGCAAGCGTGAAGGCGTGTCAGCCATGAACGCATCCAAGCGAGTCGGTTTCGCAGTCGTCGGCGCCCTCCTCGCGGGCGGCCTGCTCCTCGCGGCGTGCACCGCCCCCGACGGCCGCCACCGCGCCGGCGACGTGGTCTTCCACCACCCGGGCGTCGTCGTCAGCCACGGCCAGCTCCGACAGGCGAAGCAGATGGTCGCGGCCGGCAAGGAACCCTGGCTCTCCGCCTACCGGGCGCTCCTCGGCAGCCGCTACGCCTCGCTCGACTACACCCCGCACCCGGCCGACGTGGTGCCCTGCCCCTTCAACAGCGGACCGCAGTCCTGTCTCGACGAACGGCAGGACGCGATCGCCGCCTACAGCCACGCCCTGCTGTGGTCGGTGAACGGCAGGACCGCCCACGCGCGCAAGGCCGTACAGATCATGGACGCCTGGTCGGCCGTGATGAAGACGCACCGCGAGGACAACGCCGGACTCCAGGCCGCCTGGTCCGGATCCAGCTGGGCGCGGGCCGCCGAGATCATGCACGCCGACTACCCGAACTGGACGGGGCCCCGGGTCGCCCGGTTCAAGGAGATGCTGCGCAAGGCCTACCTACCGGCCGTCCGCACCCAGGTGCCCGCCTACAACGGCAACTGGGAACTGGCCATGACCGACGCCGCCGTCTCCATCGCCGTCTTCCTGGAGGACCGAGCGGTCTTCCGGGAGTCCCTGGAGCGGTTCCGGGCGCGCGTGCCGGCGTACTTCTACCTCCGGATGGACGGCCCGCGCCCGATGGCCCCGCGGTCCGCCGCCCTCCAGACGGCCGCCCAGGTCAAGGCGTACTGGTTCGACCAGGGCACCTACGTCGACGGCATCGCCCAGGAGACCTGCCGCAACCTGATGCACGTCGGTTACGCCCTCGCCGCGTCCGCGCACATCGCCGAGACCGCCTGGCACCAGGGCGTCGACCTGTACGGCGAGCAGTCCGCCCGGCTGCGCACCGCGCTGGAGTTCCACGCGAAGTACCAGCTCGGGGCCGAGGCCCCGCCATGGCTGTGCGGGGGCAAGGTGGAGCGGACCATGGGGCCCGACCTGGAGGTGGCCCTGCACCACTACGAGACCCGGACCGGCGCGAAGCTCCCGTACACCCGCGCACTGGTCGAGAAGACGCGGCCGGCCGGGACGGACGAGCTGTTCGTGGCCTGGGAAACGGTCAGCCACGGAGAGACCCCGCCCGCCTGACCCCCTAGGGTGCGGACATGGATCTCGAAGAGCTCGGCAGGGCGCGGTACGTCAGCCTCACCACCTTCCGCAAGGACGGCACGCCCGTGGCGACACCGGTGTGGGCGGTCGCCGACGGGGGTGAGCTGTACGTGTGGACGCGCAGCGATTCGTGGAAGGTCAAGCGGATCCGCAACAACGGGCGGGTCACCGTCACCGCCTGCGACATGCGCGGGCGCGTCGAGGAAGGGGCGCCGGCGCGGGAGGGCGAGGCCCGGCTGCTCGACGAGGCGGGGCTGCGGCGGGTGCGGAAGTTGATGTCGCGCAAGTACACCTGGCAGTTCTGGGTGCTGGACGTGCCCGCCGCCCTGGCGCGCCGGGGCAAGCGTCCGCACACCGCGATCGCCGTCAAGCTTTGAGATTCCCGTAGCCCGCCCGTAACACGGGTGGGATCCAATGCGGTCATGGAGACCGCGACTTCGCTGGCGATCAGTCAACTCTCGGGCTACTTGCTGGGGTTGACGCAGAGACTGGATCCCGGGACAGGCTGGTACGGGGAGTTCCTGCGCCGGGATCCGGCGGGGGTGAAGGCCTGTCTCGACGGGGCGGCTATGCCCCCGTGGGACATGGTGGAATCGCTACTGCGGGACCTGGCCGGGGCGCGGGGTGCGGAGTTCGCGGCGCGGGAGACCGTATACGCGGCCCAGCTGCGGGCGGCGGCCGTCACCGTGTGGGACCGGCTGCCGGGCGGCGAGGGGGAGCTACGGACCCAGCTCGCGGCGGCGGTGGCCCAGCGGGCCGCAGTGCAGACGGCCCTGCGGAACCTGACGGTACGGCTGGGCCGGGCCGTCGACCGGGCCGAGGCGGACGCCCTCACCCGGGAACTCGCCTGGGCCCAGGACGACGTGGCCCGCGCCGTGGCCCGCCACGAAGACCTGGCCGCCCGGCTGCGGGCCCTGCATGTGGGCCCCGACGGGCTCTGGCCGGCGCGGCCGGAGGTCGCGCCGTGGCTGCCCGGGGTGCCCCGGCAGCGCGAGGCGCGCACCACACCGAGCACCACACCGAGCCCGGCTCCGAGCACCGGGTTGAGCGCCGCACCGAGCCCGGCTCCGAGCACCGGGTTGAGCGCCGCACCGAGCCCGGCTCCGAGCACCGCTCCGAGCTCGGCACCGAGCACCGGGTCGAGCGCCGTACCGAGCGCCGGGTCGGACATGGCCGCCGTCGAGGAGCCCGCCGCGCGGGCCGAGCCGCCGGTCGGCCGGGCCGAGGGGCGGTGGCTGCGCGGTGCGCGGCGGGCCGGGGGCGCCCGGTACGCGGGCTCGGCGGCCCCCACGGCCCCGGCCTTCACCCCGCCGCCGGGACACCCCGGCGGGGACGGCACGCCGGGCTCCGGTCCCGGCGCCGCGCTCCCCGCGCCGCGCGGAGCCCGCTTCGCCGTCCCGGCCGACCCCGCACCCGAGGCCCCAGGCGCCGCCGAGGCCGCGCCCCGCCCCGTACCGCGCCCCGAGCACCCGGCAGGGCCCGTGGCGGGCGTCCCGGGACCCGTCGCCGCCGCCCTGCTCGCCCTGCGCGCCCAGGGCCGCAGCGGCGAGGCGCACGCCCTGCTGTGCGAGGCCGCGGCCCGGCCCGCCGAGCAGTTGCCCGCACTCGCCGCCGAGCTGACCCTGGCCGGGCTCGCGGCCGACTGGGCCACCCTGCTGTGGGAGGCGGCCTCGCTCCCGCCCGAGCGACTCGCGGCGGCCGCGGCCGCCCTCGGCGGCGCAGGCCGGGAGGTCGACTGCGACGCCCTGCTGCGCCAGGGCGCGGCCCGGCCGGCCGCCGAAGTCGCGGACGCGGCGCTCGCCTTAGGCGGGGCCGGCCGGATCCGCGAGGCCGACGCGCTGCTCGGCGCCTTTGTCCGGGTGCGCACCGCCGAGGAGGCGGCGGGCCTGGCCCGGTACGACCCGCAGTGGTTCGCCCCGCGACTGCTCCGGGCGGCCCGGGCGCTGCCCGGACCCCACCACCGCGACCTGGTCCACGCCCTGCGGGTGGCGGGCATCGCCGGGGCGTAACCCGCCCGCCTGGTGACCGCATTCGACCGCGGGGCGACGTAACGTGATCGACTACTCCAACCGCGCACGGCGGTCTTGCCCCACGCTGTGACGAGGCCTACGTTCTACTCCCTACGCATACCGTCTACGTGCGTAGAACTCGGCGTTCCCGTCGCGAGGAGCAGCTCATGGCCCAAGTCGTCCGCGCCGCGCTGGTCCAGGCCACCTGGACCGGAGACACCGAATCGATGATCGCCAAACACGAGGAGCACGCCCGACGGGCAGCCGCCCAGGGCGCGCAGATCATCGGCTTCCAAGAAGTCTTCAACGCCCCCTACTTCTGTCAGGTCCAGGAGCCCGAGCACTACGGCTGGGCCGAGGCCGTCCCCGACGGCCCGACCGTACGCCGCATGCAGGACCTCGCCCGCGAGACCGGCATGGTGATCGTCGTACCGGTCTTCGAGCTGGAGAGCGAGGGCTTCTACTACAACACCGCCGCCGTCATCGACGCCGACGGCAGCTACCTGGGCAAGTACCGCAAGCACCACATCCCCCAGGTCAAAGGTTTCTGGGAGAAGTACTACTTCCGTCCGGGCAACCTCGGCTGGCCCGTCTTCGACACCGCCGTCGGCCGGATCGGCGTCTACATCTGCTACGACCGCCACTTCCCCGAGGGGTGGCGCCAACTGGGACTTGCCGGAGCCCAGTTGGTCTACAACCCCTCCGCCACCTCCCGCGGCCTGTCCGCGTACCTGTGGCAGCTGGAGCAGCCCGCCTCCGCCGTCGCCAACGAGTACTTCGTCGCCGCCATCAACCGCGTCGGCCAGGAGGAGTACGGCGACAACGACTTCTACGGCACCAGCTACTTCGTCGACCCGCGCGGTCAGTTCGTCGGGGAGGTCGCCAGCGACAAGGACGAGGAACTCGTCGTCCGCGACCTCGACTTCGACCTGATCAAGGAGGTCCGCGACCAGTGGGCCTTCTACCGCGACCGCCGCCCCGACGCCTACGGAGGGCTCGTACAACCGTGACCAACCCGACCCCGCTCCACAGCCGCCACCGCACCGTCCTGCCCGACTGGCTCGCGCTCTACTACAAGCACCCCATCGAGCTCACCCACGGCGAGGGCCGCCACGTTTGGGACGCCGACGGCAACCGCTACCTCGACTTCTTCGGCGGCATCCTCACCACGATGACCGCCCACGCCCTGCCCGAGGTCACCAAGGCCGTGTCCGAGCAGGCCGGGCGGATCATCCACTCCTCCACCCTGTACCTCAACCGGCCGATGATCGAGCTGGCCGAGCGGGTCGCCGCCCTCTCCGGCATCCCCGACGCCCGGGTCTTCTTCACCACGTCCGGCACCGAGGCCAACGACACCGCGCTGCTGCTCGCGACGACGTACCGCCGCTCCAACCAGATCCTGGCGATGCGCAACAGCTACCACGGCCGGTCCTTCTCCACCGTCTCGATCACCGGCAACCGCGGCTGGTCCCCGACCAGCCTCTCGCCGCTGCAGACGTACTACGTCCAGGGCGCGGTCCGCACCCGCGGCCCCCTCGCCCACCTGGACGACGCCGCGTTCACCGCCGCCGCAGTCGAGGACCTGGAGGACGTGCTCGGCCAGGCCCGCGGGGGAGTCGCCGCCCTCATCGCCGAACCCATCCAGGGCGTCGGCGGCTTCACCTCCCCGCCCGACGGCCTCTACGGCGCCTTCCGCGAGGTCCTCAGCCGCCACGGCATCCTGTGGATCAGCGACGAGGTGCAGACCGGCTGGGGCCGCACCGGCGACAACTTCTGGGGCTGGCAGGCACACGCCCAGAACGGGCCGCCGGACATCCTCACCTTCGCCAAGGGCATCGGCAACGGCATGTCCATCGGCGGGGTCGTGGCCCGTGCCGAGGTGATGAACTGCCTGGACTCCAACTCCATCTCCACCTTCGGAGGCTCCCCGGTCACCATGGCGGCCGGCGTCGCCAACCTCGCGTACCTGCTGGAGCACGACCTCCAGGGCAACGCCCGCCGCGTCGGCGGCATGCTCCTGGAGCGGCTGCGCGCGATCGCCGCCACCGTGCCCGGCGTACGGGAGATCCGCGGCCGGGGCCTGATGGCCGGCCTCGAACTCACGAAGCCGGGCACCGACGAGGCCGACCCGGACGCGGCCGCGGCCGTCCTGGAGGCGGCCCGCGAAGGCGGCCTGCTGCTCGGCAAGGGCGGCGGGTACAACACCAGCGTGCTGCGCATCGCGCCGCCGCTCTCCCTCACCGTCGCCGAGGCGGAAGAGGGCGCCGAGATCCTCGAACAGGCCTTGCGCAGCATTTGAGTAGGGGGATCACATGAGCACCCGCACCCTGATCCGCGGCGGCCTCGTCGTCACCGCCTCCGACGAACTGCACGCCGACGTCCTGATCGAGGACGGCCGCGTGGCGGCGCTGGCCGCACACGGCTCGGCCGCCGCCGGAGCCTGGACGGCCGACCGCACGATCGACGCGACCGGAAAGTACGTGATCCCCGGCGGGGTCGACGCGCACACCCACATGGAACTTCCCTTCGGAGGAACCTCGGCCTCCGACACCTTCGAGACCGGAACCAGAGCCGCCGCCTGGGGCGGCACCACCACCATCGTCGACTTCGCCGTGCAGAGCGTGGGCCACTCCCTGCGCGAGGGGCTCGACACCTGGTACGCCAAGGCCGACGGCAACTGCGCCGTCGACTACGCGTTCCACATGATCCTCTCGGACGTCAACGAGAGGACGCTCAAGGAGATGGACCACCTCGTCGGCGAGGGGGTCACCTCCTTCAAGCTGTTCATGGCCTACCCCGGCGTCTTCTACAGCGACGACGGGCAGATCCTGCGCGCCATGCAGCGCGGCGCCACCAACGGCGGGCTGATCATGATGCACGCCGAGAACGGCATCGCGATCGACGTCCTCGTCGAACAGGCCCTCGCGCGCGGGGAGACCGATCCGCGCCACCACGGCGAGGTCCGCAAGGTGCTGTTGGAGGCGGAGGCCACCCACCGCGCCATCCAGCTGGCTCGGGTCGCGGGCGCCCCGTTGTACGTGGTGCACGTCTCGGCGGAGGAGGCGGTGGCGGAGCTCGCCGCCGCCCGGGACAAAGGACTCCCGGTCTTCGGGGAGACCTGTCCGCAGTACCTGTTCCTGTCCACCGACAACCTGGAGGAGCCCGACTTCCAGGGCGCCAAGTACGTCTGTTCCACCCCGCTGCGCCCCAAGGAGCACCAGGCAGCCCTGTGGCGGGGCCTGCGGACCAATGACCTCCAGGTGGTCTCCACCGACCACTGCCCCTTCTGCTTCCGGGGCCAGAAGGAACTGGGCCGCGGGGACTTCTCGAAGATCCCCAACGGGCTGCCCGGCGTGGAGAACCGTATGGACCTCCTCCACCAGGCCGTCCTGGACGGGCACATCAGCCGCCGACGCTGGATCGAGATCGCGTGCGCGACCCCGGCCCGGATGTTCGGCCTCTACCCGCAGAAGGGCACCATCGCGCCGGGCTCAGACGCCGACATCGTGCTCTACGATCCGCACGCCGAGCAGGTCATCTCCGCCGAGACCCACCACATGAACGTGGACTACTCGGCGTACGAGGGCAAGCGGATCACCGGACGCGTCGACACCGTGCTCTCGCGCGGCGAACTCGTCATCGACCAGCGCGAATTCACCGGCCGGGCCGGCCACGGGGCCTTCGTCCCCCGCTCCACCTGCCAGTACCTGTAAAAGCGTCAAGGAGCAGCCCCATGGACTTCGGCCTCGTCCTGCAGACCGACCCGCCCGCATCCCAGGTCATCAGCCTCATGAAGCGCGCCGAGCGCAACGGCTTCCGCTACGGCTGGACCTTCGACTCCGCCGTGCTGTGGCAGGAGCCGTTCGTCATCTACAGCCAGATCCTCGAACACACCCGCAAGCTGCACATCGGCCCCATGGTCACCAACCCCGGCACCCGCACCTGGGAAGTGACCGCCTCCACCTTCGCCACCCTCAACGACACGTTCGGCAACCGCACGGTCTGCGGGATCGGGCGCGGCGACTCGGCGATGCGGGTCGCCGGACGCAAACCCAACACCCTGGCCCGCCTGGGCGAGGCCATCGACGTCATCCGGGACCTGGCCGAGGGCCGCGAGGCCCTGGTGGACGGCAACCCGATCCGCCTGCCGTGGGTCCGTGACGGGAAGCTCCCCGTGTGGATGGCGGCCTACGGGCCCAAGGCCCTGGCCCTGGCGGGGGAGAAGGCCGACGGGTTCATCCTCCAGCTCGCCGACCCCTACCTCACCGAGTGGATGGTCAAGTCGGTCCGCGAGGCCGCCGCCCGGGCCGGCCGCGACCCGGCGGAGATCACCATCTGCGTGGCGGCCCCCGCGTACGTGAGCGAGGACCTTGCGCACGCCCGCGACCAGTGCCGCTGGTTCGGCGGCATGGTCGGCAACCACGTCGCGGACCTCGTCGGCCGCTACGGCGAGCACTCCTCGATGGTCCCCGACGAGCTCACCGAGTACATCAAGGCCCGTCAGGGTTACGACTACAGCCATCACGGGCGGGCCGGGAACCCGTCCACCGACTTCGTCCCCGACGAGATCGTCGACCGCTTCTGCCTGCTCGGCCCGGTAGAGGCGCACGTCGAGAAGCTGCGGGTCCTGCGCGACCTGGGCGTCGACCAGTTTGCCGTCTACGACATGCACGACGCGCGGGAGGCCACGATCGACGCGTACGGCCAGAACGTCATCCCGTTGTTCAACTGACGCCGGCGGGGCGGGGCCGACCGAAGGGTCGGCCCCGCCCCGCGTTCAGGTCCGTGAGGTCCTCCGGTGGGACAGGGCGTTCAGGAGCGTGCGTTCCGCAGCCTTGAACTGGGGGCTGTCGAGCTGAGGACGCAAGGGGCCGACCAGGGCGGCCAGCAACACACCGGGTCTGACGAGGGACGTGGGCGGGGCCTGGAGGGCCAGGACGTCCGTCAGCGCCGTGGCGGCACGGAACGAGCCGGTCGCCGTGCGGGACAGACGGCTGACGTAGCGGCGCAGGAGACGATCGGCGAACGTCGGGCGCCGGCCCTTGGTCGTGGCGAAATGGATGTCCTGACCAGTGGCGAGGGTCCAAGCGGTGTGCACGGGCCGGGCGATGGCGCGCTGGGCCCGGTGGGCCAGGTCGCGGGTCGGGCCGGCCGCGAGCAGGTCGCGCAGGGCCAGCGCGCCGAGCGCGGCCACCGACATGCCCTGCGCATAGACGGGGTTGAAGGTGGCGACGGAATCCCCCAGGGCCACCAGGCCATCGGGCCGGGTGCTGAGCCGTTCGTAGTAGGAGCGCCGGTTCGCGGTGCTGTGGGTGACGCTGACGTCGCCGAGCGGTTCAGCGTGCTCCAGCAGGTCGGCCATGACGGGATGGCGCAGCGTACGGGCGAAGGGCTCGAAGTCCTCTGCGGCCCGGGTGGGCTCTCCACCGGGGGCTCCCATCAGGCTGACGTGCCAGCGGTCGCCGTCGATCGGCAGGATGCCGCCGGCCTTGGCGGGTTGGCGCAGGCACGGGTCGGCCTGCACTCCGACGACCGGCCAGCCGCGCGTGGGGACGGGGGCCCGGTAGAGGCGGCTCGCATAGACCATGCCGGAGTCGAGGCGCTCCTCGACGAGGCCGGTGACACCCAGCTCGGCGAGCCACCGGGGCAGGCGGGAGGCCCGTCCGGAGGCGTCGATGACCAGGTCGGCGTGCAGGTCCGATGCGATGCCGTCGGCATCGCGAAGTCGTACGCCCCTGACGGCACGGCGGTCGCCGAGCAGTCCAACGGCCTTGGTGTGCGTACGCACGGTGACCCGGGGGTTCTTGAGGACCTCGTTCCGGACGACGAGGTCCGTCAGGTCCCGGCTCGCGGTGATCACGTAGTGGGTGGCGCGCTGCCAGCGGCGGTACCACCCCTCGGGTGAGAAGATCACCATGTCGGTGGTCACCGGTATGCGGTGAGCACCCGCGGCCATCAACAGGTCGATGCTGCCGGGGAGCAGGGCGTTGATCGCCTCTGCGCCGCCGGCTTGCAGCCAGTGGATGTGGGCGGCTTGGGGAACTCCGGTGCGCGGTCCGGGCCCTGCGGGTAGATCGTGGGCCTCGAGGATCTCGACGGAATCGACGTGGTCCTTGACCGCTGCTGCCGCGAGCATGCCCGCAAGGCTCCCCCCGACGATGACGACACGTTGGGGGCCACGGCTCGCGGCTTCACTCATGACGGGCTGCCTTCTACGGGGGCGCGGTCGTACTCATGGACGTTCGGACTACGGGCGAAGCGAGCGCCAGGGACAGGAGCACCAGGTTCCGGGCCCGCGACTCGGGCAGGGGCGTGGCCTCTTGCCGGCGCCCGGGGTGCGTCCGCCGCCGCTCGCGGGCGACCAGGATCATGGTCGCATCCGCCGCGACCGCGGGGGAGGGTTCGTCGCCATCGGTGCGGAGCCCGAGCGGTACGCCGACCAGCCCCACGGGCAGATCTGCCGGAGTCCGGCGGCCCCGCAGCGGACCGGGGCGGCGCCGAACCCTCGTCGGCGTCGCCCCGGCCCATTTTTAGGCACCACGTGTGTCTGCACGGTCGCCGCTGACCGGGGCGGCGGCCACCGCCCCGGTCAGCCGGCCCGCCCCGGCCCGTGGCTCCCGGAGCGGTGACCGGTGTTCGGTCAGGGAAGGAGCGGGAAGAGGACGAGTGTCAGCGGCGCCGTCACGGAGGAAGCGGCGTAGCAACTCGTCCCCGCGAAGGACGCGGTGTAGCTCGTCGCCGTGATCACCGTGCTGGGAACCGTCAGCATCGGCGGGGCCAGTGTCGCCACCCCGCTGGCGTTGGTGAGCGCGGTCCCGAGGACGATGGGTCCGAGCGTCGTGTTCGCCTTGAAGGTGACCAGTTGTCCCGGGAGCGGAGCGGCGCTGGAGGTGACCTTGAGCGTGGCGCTCATCGACGGGATGACGAACGTGCCGTTCGTCCGCAGGCGGATCTGTGCCGGGGTCGCCGTCAGCGTCGTGGGAGCCGGGTTCACGGTCAGGTTGGCCGCCATTGCGGAGGGACTGTGGCAGGTGCCGCCGTTGTAGACGGCGGTCACCGTGCCGCTGGCGCCCGCGGTGGTGGTGACGCAGGCCGTGCCGCTGGCGTTGAGCGCCACGGTCTGGAGGAAGCCGCCGGGGCCGGTGAAGGTGACCGTCCCGGTGGGCGTGCCGCTGCCCGGCGCGACGGTCGTGACCGTGGCGCAGAACGTCACCGGGCGGCCGCAGATCACGGGGTTGGGGGTGATGGTGAGCGCGGTCGTGGTCTGGGCGTTGTTCACGGTCACGCCCGTCGTGCCGTTCGACGGCTTGAAGCATCCGTCGCCGTTGTAGGCGGCCGTGACCGTGCCGCTGGACAGGCTGCTGGTGGTGACGCAGGCCGTACCGCCTGCGTTCAGGGGTACGGTCGTGTTCAGTCCGCCGGGGCCGGTGAAGGTGACGGTTCCGGTGGGGGTGCCGCTGCCGGGTGCGACTGCGGTGACGGTGGCGCAGACCGTCACGGACTGGCCGCACACCGAGGGGTTGGGGGTCACCGATGCGGTGGTGGTGCTGGCGGCCTGGTTGACGGTCACCGGCGCGGTGCCGGTCGATGAGGAGAAGCACCCGTTGCCGTTGTAGACGGCCGTGACCGTGCCGTTGGTGAGGCTGCTGGTGGTCAGGCAGGCCGTACCGCCTGCGTCCAGGGTCACCGTCGTGTTCAGCCCGGCCCCGGTGAAGGTGACGGTTCCGGTGGGGGTGCCGCTGCCGGGTGCGACTGCGGTGACGGTGGCGCAGACCGTCACGGACTGGCCGCATACCGAGGGGTTGGGGGTCACCGACACGGTCGTGGTGCTGGCCGCCGGGTTGACCGTCACCGGCGCGGTGCCGGTCGACGAGGAGAAGCATCCGTCACCGTTGTAGACGGCCGTGACCGTGCCGCTGGTGAGGCTGTTGGTGGTGACGCAGGCCGTGCCGCCTGCGTCCAGGGGTACGGTCGTGTTCAGTCCGCCGGGGCCGGTGAAGGTGACCGTTCCGGTGGGGGTGCCGCTGGCTCCCGTGACCGTGGCGCACACGGTCACCGACTGGCCGCACACCGACGGGTTGGGGTCGACCGATACGGTGGTGGTGCTGGCGGCCTGGTTGACCGTCACGTCGAAGAGATTTTCGGAGCCGGCGAAGCAGGAGTCGCCGTTGTAGGTGGCCGAGTAGGTGCCGGTGGTGAGGCTGCTGGTGGTCAGGCAGGCCGTGCCTTCGGCGTCCAGCACCAGTGTCACGTTCAGTCCGCCGGGGCCGGTGAAGGTGACGGTTCCGGTGGGGGTGCCGCTGCCGGGTGCGACTGCGGTGACGGTGGCGCACACCGTCACGGTCTCGCCGCATACCGAGGGGTTGGGGGTCACCGTTACCGATACCGCGCTGGTGGCCTGGTTGACGGTCACCGGCGCGGTGCCGGTCGATGCGGAGAAGCATCCGTCACCGTTGTAGACGGCCGTGACCGTGCCGCTGGTGAGGCTGCTGGTGGTCAGGCAGGCCGTCCCGCCGGCGTCGAGGGGCACCGTCTCGTTCAGTCCGCCGGGGCCGGTGAAGGTGACGGTTCCGGTGGGGGTGCCGCTGCCGGGTGCGACTGCGGTGACGGTGGCGCACACGGTCACGGTCTCGCCGCACACCGAGGGGTTGGGTTCCACGGTCACCGATACCGCGCTGGCGGCCTGGTTGACGGTCACCGGTGCGGTGCCGGTCGATGAGGAGAAGCATCCGTTGCCGTTGTAGACGGCCGTGACCGTGCCGGTCTCCAGCACGGTCGTGGTCAGGCAGGCCGTGCCACCGGCGTCCAGGGGTACGGTCGTGTTCAGCCCGGCCCCGGTGAAGGTCACCGTTCCGGTGGGCGTGCCGCTGCCCGGCGCGACTGCGGTGACCGTGGCGCACACCGTTACGGTCTCGCCGCACACCGACGGGTTGGGTTCCACCGTCACCGACACCGCGCTCGACGCCGGGTTGACCGTCACGTCGAAGGTGCCGGTCGATGCGGAGAAGCATTCGTCACCGTTGTAGACGGCCGTGACCGTGCCGGTCTCCAGTGCGGTCGTGGTCAGGCAGGCGGTGCCGCCTGCGTCCAGGGGTACGGTCGTGTTCAGTCCGCCGGGGCCGGTGAAGGTGAAGGTTCCGGTGGGGGTGCCGCTGCCGGGTGCGACTGCGGTGACGGTGGCGCACACCGTCACGGTCTCGCCGCATACCGACGGGTTGGGGTCGACCGATACGGTGGTGGTGCTGGCGGCCTGGTTGACCGTCACGTCGAAGAGGTTTTCGGAGCCGGCGAAGCAGGAGTCACCGTTGTAGGTGGCCGAGTAGGTGCCGGTGGTGAGGCTGCTGGTGATCAGGCAGGCCGTGCCTTCGGCGTCCAGCGCCAGTGTCACGTTCAGTCCGCCGGGGCCGGTGAAGGTGACGGTTCCGGTGGGGGTGCCGCTGCCGGGTGCGACTGCGGTGACGGTGGCGCACACCGTTACGGTCTCGCCGCACACCGAGGGGTTGGGTTCCACCGTCACCGACACCGTGCTCGACGCCGGGTTGACCGTCACGTCGAAGGTGCCGGTCGACGGCAGGAAGCAGCTGTTACCCGCGTAGGAGACCGTGACCGTGCCGGTCTCCAGCGCGGTCGTGGTGACGCACGCCGTGCCGCCCGCGTCCAGCCCCACGACCTGAGTGCTGCCGTCGGGCAGCAGGAAGGTGACGGTTCCGGTGGGGGTGCCGCTGCCGGGTGCGACTGCGGTGACGGTGGCGCACACCGTCACGGTCTCGCCGCACACCGACGGGTTGGGTTCCACCGCCACCGACACCGTGCTCGACGCCGGGGTGACCGTCACGTCCAGTGAACCCGTCGACGGCAGGAAGCAGGCGTCACCCGTGTAGGAGACGGTGACCGTGCCGGTCTCCAGTGTGGTCGTGGTGACGCAGGCGGTGCCGCCTGCGTTCAGGGGTACGGTCGTGTTCAGTCCGCCGGGGCCGGTGAAGGTGACGGTTCCGGTGGGGGTGCCGCTGCTGGGTGCGACTGCGGTGACGGTGGCGCACACGGTCACGAACTGGCCGCACACCGACGGGTTGGGTTCCACCGTCACCGACACCGCGCTCGACGCCGGGTTGACCGCCACGTCCACGGTGCCGGTCGATGCGGAGAAGCATTCGTCGCCGTTGTAGGTGGCCGTGACCGTGCCGGTTTCCAGTGCGGTCGTGGTCAGGCAGGCGGTGCCGCCTGCGTCGAGGGGCACGGTCTCGTTCAGTCCGCCGGGGCCGGTGAAGGTGACGGTTCCGGTGGGGGTGCCGCTGCTGGGTGCGACTGCGGTGACGGTGGCGCACACCGTCACGGTCTCGCCGCATACCGAGGGGTTGGGTTCCACGGTCACCGATACCGTGCTGGTGGCCTGGTTGACGGTCACCGGTGCGGTGCCGGTCGATGCGGAGAAGCATCCGTCGCCGTTGTAGACGGCCGTGACCGTGCCGGTCTCCAGCACGGTCGTGGTCAGGCAGGCGGTGCCGCCTGCGTCGAGGGGCACGGTCTCGTTCAGTCCGCCGGGGCCGGTGAAGGTGACGGTTCCGGTGGGGGTGCCGCTGCCGGGTGCGACTGCGGTGACGGTGGCGCACACCGTCACGGACTGGCCGCACACCGACGGGTCGGGGTCCACCGTCACCGACACCGTGCTCGACGCCGGGTTGACCGTCGCCTCGAAGGTGCCGGTCGATGCGGAGAAGCATCCGTCGCCGCTGTAGACGGCCGTGACCGTACCGCTGGTGAGGCTGCTGGTGGTGACGCAGGCGGTGCCGCCTGCGTCGAGGGGCACGGTCTCGTTCAGTCCGCCGGGGCCGGTGAAGGTGACGGTTCCGGTGGGGGTGCCGCTGCTGGGTGCGACTGCGGTGACGGTGGCGCACACGGTCACGGTCTCGCCGCATACCGACGGGTTGGGTTCCACCGTCACCGACACCGTGCTCGACGCCGGGTTGACGGTCACCGGTGCGGTGCCGGTCGATGCGGAGAAGCATTCGTCGCCGTTGTAGGTGGCCGTGACCGTGCCGGTCTCCAGTACGGTCGTGGTCAGACAGGCCGTGCCGACGGCGTCCAGGGGTACGGTCTCGTTCAGTCCGCCGGGTCCGGTGAAGGTGACGGTTCCGGTGGGGGTGCCGCTGCCGGGTGCGACCGCGGTGACGGTGGCGCACACGGTCACGGTCTCGCCGCATACCGACGGGTTGGGTTCCACCGTCACCGATACCGTGCTCGACGCCTGATTGACCGTCACGTCGAAGGTGCCGGTCCCGCTCGCGTAGCACTCGTCGCCACCGTAGGAGGCGGTGACCGTGCCGGTCTCCAGCACGGTCGTGGTGACGCAGGCCGTGCCACCCGCGTCCAGCGCCACCGTCTCGTTGAGCCCGCCGGGGCCGGTGAAGGTCACCGAGCCCGACGGATTGCCGACGCCCGAGGAGACCGGTGCCACAGTGGCACAGAGCGTCACCGTCTCACCGCACACCGACGGGTCGGGGTTCGCCGAGACGGTGACCGAGACGGGCGCGGGGTTGACGACGTGGACGGTCAGCGGGGAGTTCGACCCGTTGAAGTCCGCGTCGCCGGTGTAGAAGGCGGCTGCCTGGTGGAAGCCGACGTCCAGGCCACTGAAACTGACCTGCGCCTGCCCGTTCACGTCCACGGGGGCGGTCAGCACCGGACCGTCGTCGCTGACGATGAAGGACACCAGCCCGGTGGGGGTTCCCGCACCCGGCGGAACGGGGGTCACTTGGGCGGTGGCGGTCACCGTCTCGCCGCAGACCGAGGGTTCGGGGTCGAAGACCAGCGTGGTGGTGGTGTTCGCGAGGGTGACCTCCTGGGTGTCCGCACCCGTGGACGGGTCGTACTCTGCGTCGCCGGAGTAGTTGGCCTCCATCCCGTGGAGACCGACCTCCAGACCGCTGGTCGTGTACTGGGCCTGGCCGCTCATGTCGAGCGGCACCGTCACGACGGGCACGCTGTCGACGATGAATTCGACGCTGCCGGTCGGGGTGGGGCCGGCGACTTCCGGCTGGACGGTGGCGGTGAAGGTGACCGACTGGCCGAAGACGGAAGGATCCGGTGCCGAGGTCACGGTGGTGGTCGAACTGGCCATGGTGTGGCTCCCTTTCGGATGACCCGCGGAAGCAGATGATTCTCTTCGCCCGTATGGCGCTTGGCGGAGCACGGAACGCACGAGAAAACACTGGTGGGACGTTCCGTTAAGAGCCCTTGTCCACGCGGAGTCGGGGCACATCACCTGCTGATATCAGCAGTAGGCCTTCCGGCTGAGGACTTGGGCTAGATGGGTGAACAAAACACCACTCGTTCGGCTCAGCGCACTCAGGCGCACGAGAGGCGATAAACCCGGATTATGCGGCGCCTTGATGCATTCTCGCGAGAGGAAAGGTTTCCCTTTCCGTCGTTTTCCGGGTGCATGGCTGGGCGGTGCCGGGGCGTACTCGCGCTCCCAGGACAGTCTGGCGGACTCACGGGCGGAAGAGAAAGGATTCCGCGCTGAGCGAACCGTGGTATTCCTCCGCGGTATTCGCAATTCCAGGGGTGCCACGGCATGCCGCAGCCCCTCGGTGCACCGGCTGTCCGGTACGCCGAGGGGCTGCTGGTGGGGGCGTTACCCTTCCGGCGGTCCGCCGGGGTGGGGCGGGGTGCCCACCGGGGCCCGCGCCGTGTCACCGGCGCGGTGGTGCGGTGCGGCGTACGGCTCGTTGTGTGTCCGTGGCGTCCCGGAGGACGTGCCGTCCACGGGAGCCCGCCGCTTCCCTGTGCAGGCAGCGGTCCTACTGGCGGACCGCCGTGATGGAACCGTGCCCGCCCGCCCTCCTGTTGGCGGCGTCGGCCTCCTGTCGCGTGGGGTACTGGCGCGTGACCCCGTTGGGGAGGACTAGTCGGTAGACGAACGTGGACCGGCTGGCGCGTCCGCAGTTGCATGCCATGGTCTTCCTCCTTCTGTTCGGCCGCTCCGGCGGCCGGTCAAGGGGAGGGCCGGGGAGTTCCGGGGTAGGGCCGGGCCCCGGCCCGTTCCCTTTACCCTTTATCCCCGGGCACCGCACGCCGACACGCGCCGCCGTATAGTCATATTTATACGTGGCGGCGATGATCTGGAATATTCCAACGTGGCCGTCAATCAAGCCAGTTGGCGGCGAGGCCGGTGAGGTAGGAAAGGGTGAGCGCCGTGGCGCCCGCCTGGAACCACGTTTCCCCACCGGCCCAGTGGGCGAGCACGGTGACGGTGCCCGCGACCCAGATGCTGACGCACCATCCGCAGGTGACCAGATACGCCGGGTGGGAGTCTTCGCCGAAACGGTCGGCGATCCGGGAGCGGAACCCCGCGGCGAGGGCGTCCTTGGTGATGAATCGGGTGACGCGACAGACTGTGCCGAGCGACAGGAGGAAGATCAGCGCACTCATGGAATTCATCGTAGGGTTTCCGCTCCCCTCCCCTCTCGCGTTTTCTCGAATCCGACGGGAGGCCGGATCGGCCGGGAATGCGGGGAAGCGCTTGAGCGCCGTGCGGAAGATCTCGAGTCGGGTGAGACGGTTGTGTCGCCATGTGGCCTTTGGTGAGGGTTTCCTGCGCTTGGCCGGATCGTTAATTCATGACGTCTGCGGCATTTCGGGAGGCCGAAACGCTCGGGGTGATCGCCCGCGTACTTCGAGTTCGTGAACTGGCTCTCGCTGTACGGGTCGTCGTTCCCTCACAGCGGATCGCCGCCGGGAACGTACTCGAAGGCGGCGCGAGCGGACACGGGGCGACGGACCCCACCGCGCGAGACCTGCCTTCCCCGGGGCTGCTTCACCCGGTGGACATCCGGTGTCCAGGTGCCGGTACGGGAATGGCAGTGGGGTTTGTCGGTCGGGCGTGCTTTGCTGGAGGCATGATCGATGAGTTCCTGGCCCATGGCCTGTCCGATGTGGAAGAGGCCGTCCGCAAGGCGGCGGCGATCGAGATCATGCCGAGATTCAGGCAGCTCGCCGAGCACGAGGTCGACGAGAAGAACGGCCCCCACGACCTGGTGACCGTGGCCGACCGCAAGGCCGAGGAGTACCTCACCACCGCCCTGACGCGGCTGCTGCCCGGCTCCGCCGTGGTCGGCGAGGAGGCCGTGCACGCCGACCCGGGGGTGTACGCGGCGCTGCGCGCGGACGCCCCGGTGTGGATCGTCGACCCCGTCGACGGCACCCGCCAGTTCGTGAACGGCGACCCCGCCTTCTGCACCCTGGTCGCGCTGGCCCTGCGCGGGGAGATCCTCGCCTCCTGGACCTTCGCCCCGGCACTGGACGAGCTGGCGACCGCCGTGCGCGGGCAGGGCGCGTACGTCAACGGCGAGCGGATCCATAGCGGTTCGCCGGAGCCGGGCGCCGCGCTGCGGGTCGCCATCGCCCACCCCCTCTACACGAGTGACGAGAACAAGCGGACGCTGGCCCGGCTGGACGTGCCCGGGGTCGCGGCCCGCCCGTGCGGCTCTGCGGGCCTGGAATACCTGAAGGTGGCCCGCGGCGAGATGGACGGCCTGGCCTTCACCTGGCCCTCGGCCTGGGACCACGCGGCCGGGCTGCTCCTGGTCGCCGAGGCCGGCGGAACGCAGAGCACGGTCGACGGGGTCCCCTTCCGGGTGGACCGGGACAACGCGCTGCCGTTCGCGGTCGGGCGCGACGAGGCCACCACCGTACGCATCCGGGAACTGCTCCGGGGCGTCTGACCGGGTCCGGTGCGGTCCCGGCGGGTCCGGTCAGGTCCGGACGGTCCGGGCGGCGGAATATCCTGGAGGCGCAGGCGCCACCGGAGACGAAGGAGTCGCAAGTGCCGTCGATTCTCGATGTGGTCGTGGTGGGGGCGGGGCCGAACGGGCTGACCGCCGCCGTCGAACTGGCCCGGCGCGGCTTCTCGGTGGCCATCTTCGAAGCCGCCGGCACGGTCGGCGGCGGTGCCCGGACCGAGGAGCTCACCCTCCCCGGCTTCCGGCACGACCCCTGCTCGGCGGTGCACCCGCTCGGGGCCGGCTCGCCGGTCTTCGCCACCATGCCGCTGAAGCGCTACGGCCTGGAGTGGCTGCACGCCCCGCTGCCCATGGCGCACCCCTTCGACGACGGCACGGCCGCGGTCCTGTCCCGCTCGGTCGCGGAGACGGCGGCGTCCCTCGGGCCGCGCGACGCGGGCGCCTACCGGCGTCTGGTCGGGCCCTTCCTCGGCAAATGGGACACCTTGGCCCGGGACTTCATGTCCCTGCCGAGCACCGCGCTGCCCCGGGACCCCCTCACGCTCGCCCGCTTCGGGCTCATCGGACTACCGCCCTCCACCTGGCTGCTGAGCCGCTTCCGCGACGAGCGGGCACGCGCGCTGTTCGCGGGCCTCGTGGCCCACGTCATCGCACCGCTCGGCGGGATCGCCACCAGTGCGGTGGGCCTGGTCTTCGCGCTGGCCGCGCACGCGAACGGCTGGCCCATGCCGCGCGGCGGCTCGCAGTCCGTGTCCGACGCCCTCGCCGGGTACCTGCGCGACCTCGGCGGGACCATCCACACCGGCTTCGAGGTCAAGCGGCTCGACGACCTCCCGCCCGCCCGCACCTACGTCTTCGACACCTCGCCGACCGCGCTGGCCCGCATCGCCCGCCTGGGGCGCGCGTACGACGGCTACCGGTACGGCGCCTCCGTGTTCAAGCTCGACTACGCGCTGGACGGCCCGGTCCCGTGGACGGCCGAGGCGCCGCGCCGCGCCGGCACCGTCCAGATCGGCCCGCGCGCCCGCGACATCGACGCCGCCCTCCAGCTCGCCTCCGGCGGCCGGGCCCCGCGCGCGCCCTTCCTCATCACCGCGCAGCCCAGCCTGGTCGACCCCGGCCGGGCGCCCGAGGGCAAGCACGTGTTCTGGGCGTACGGACACGTCCCCGCGGGCTGGGACGGCGACCTCACCGAGGCCGTCGAATCCCAACTGGAGCGCTTCGCCCCGGGCTTCCGCGACCTGGTGCTCGCCCGCGCCACGGCCGGCCCGCCCCAGCTCGCCGCCCGCAACCCCAACTACGTCGGCGGGGACATCGCCTGCGGGGCCGCCTCGGGCCTCCAGCTCCTGCTGCGTCCCAAGGTCTCCCTCACCCCGTACACGACGGCGCACCCGGCCGTCTTCCTCTGTTCCTCGGCCACCCCGCCGGGCCCGGGCGTGCACGGCATGTCCGGCCACAACGCCGCCAAGGCGGTCTGGCGGCACCTGCGAAAGGGCTCCTGATGGTCCGCATCACCCTGGTCCGCGGCGACATCACCGCGGAGAAGGTCGACGCGATCGTCAACGCGGCGAACTCCTCGCTGCTCGGCGGTGGCGGGGTCGACGGCGCCATCCACCGGCGCGGCGGGCCGGAGATCCTCGCGGCCTGCGAGGACCTGCGGCGTTCGCACTACGGCAAGGGGCTGCAGACGGGCCGGGCCGTCGCCACCACGGCCGGGCGGCTCGCCGCCGGGCACGTCATCCACACGGTGGGCCCGGTCTGGTCGCGCGAGGAGGACCGGTCGGCGCTGCTGGCCTCCTGCTACCGCGAGTCGCTGCGCATCGCCGACGAGCTGGGGGCCCGTACGGTCGCGTTCCCGGCCATCTCGACCGGCATCTACGGCTGGCCGATGGACGACGGGGCGCGGATCGCGGTGGAGACGGTGCGCCGCGCCCGTACCGAGGTGCAGGAAGTGCGGTTCGTGCTCTTCGACGCAGCCGCCTACGAGGCCTTCGAGACGGCGGTGGCGGCCGCCCCCTGAGCCCGCCGGGTCGTACGCCGGGTCGTACGCCGAGCCGCCCGCCGGGTGGTACGCGCAGCCACGCGGAGCCACGAGCCGCCGGCGGATCCGTCAGCGCGGCGGGCGCCCGGAGGTGCCCGGGGCGGGCCGCGGATAGGTCCGGGACTGCTTCACGCTGCCGAACGCGAAGCTCGATTCGATCGAGGCGATCCCGGGAATGGCGTGGATCCGGTGGCGCACCAGGGATTCGTAGGCTTCCAGGTCCTCGATGACGACCCGGAGCAAGTAGTCGCTGCTGCCCGCCATCAGATAGCAGTCCTGGATGTGCTCGATGACCGCGACGTGCTCCTCGAACAGTCGCACCGCCTCCGCCGTGTGGCGTTCCAGGCGGATCCGGACGAAGACGGTGACCGGGAGCCCGAAGGCGACCTGGTCGACCATGGCCGTGTAGCCGCGGATCAGGCCCGCCTCCTCCAGCCGCCGTACCCGGCGCAGGCAGGGCGACGGGGAGAGCCGGACGCGGTCGGCGAGGTCCTGGTTGGACAGGCGCCCGTCGGCCTGCAATTCCCTGATGATCTGTAGATCCACTGCGTCCATGGGCACTCCTTGGCAGATTCTGCCCCAAACGTATGTCCGAGAGGCAGAACTGGCAATCGGCTGCCCCGCCCCAAGCCCTAGCGTTGCCCAGGCACGGACCGGATCGGTCCGGGTCTCAGAGGCTGGAGCAATTCCTTGGTCGCGACGAACACCACCCGGGCGACCCTGCCTCCCGATGCGGCGGGCCCGCGGGCCGGACACCCCGGCCGGCGCGGGCTCTCCCCACAGGCCGAGGGCATGCTGGCCCTGCTGGTCACCGTGTCGATCTGGGCGGCCTTCGCGCTCAGCGCCCGGGCCCTCGGACGTTCCTCCCTGCTGCCCGCCGACGCGGCCCTCCTGCGCTTCGGCGTCCCCCTCGTCGTCCTGTTTCCCGCACTGTGGCGGCGCCGGCGCGCCATCGCCGCGGTCCGGCCGGGCCCCGCCGTGAAGATCGTCTGCGGTGCCGGAGTGCCGTTCTTCCTGGCCGCGATGCACGGCGGCGCGCTGACGTCCGCCGCCTTCGTCGGATCCATCGTCCCCGGCATGGTCCCGCTGTTCGTCTCCGCGATCATGATCCGCCGTGGCCACGGCGCCCCCCGGGGCACGCAGGCCGCCGGGCTCGCCCTGATCGCGGCCGGTGTGGCCGCCCTCGTCTGGCGCTACGTCGTGCCCGTCGACACCGACGTGCTCGCCGGCGCCGGCACGCTCCTGGTGGCCAGCGGCCTCTGGGCCCTCTACACCGTGGGGCTGCGCGAGGTCGACCTCGACCCGATCGGGTCGATCGGACTGCTGTGCCTGCCCTCCTTCGCCGTGATCGGGGCCCTGGTGCTGACCGGGGTGCTCCCCACCGGCATCGCGCACGCGGCGGGCGCCGACATCGCGCTGTTCCTCGTCGTGCAGGGGCTGGGGGTCGGCCTGTGCGCGGGCCTGCTGTACGCCTTCGCCATCCGCCGCCTCGGCGCCGAGCGCAGCGCCGTCTTCGGCAGCCTCAGCCCCGTCGCCGTCGTCCTGCTCGCCGTCCCGCTCCTCGGCGAGAGGCCGACCCTCGCCGTACTCGTCGGCGTCCCCCTGATCACCGCCGGCGTCGTCCTCGCCAACCGCCGCCCACGACCCAAGGTTCCCGCAGATGCTTGAGCTCCTCCCCACGCCGCCCACCGACCCGCTGTGGGACCTGACCTACGAGTTCGGCAGCGACGAGCGGCCCGAACGCCTCAACCTCGTCCTCGGCGTCTACCGGGACCAGACGGGCACCACACCCGTCATGACCGCCGTGCGCGAGGCCGAGATCCGCCTGGCGGAGCGTTCCGAGTCCAAGGAGTACCGCGGGCTCTCCGGCAACGCCGCCTTCAACCGCTCCCTGCTGGAACTGGTCCTCGGCAAGGCAGGGCCGACCGACCGGGCCGCGGCCGTCCAGACCGTCGCGGGCTCCGGCGCACTGCGGCTGCTGGCCGACCTGATCTGCCGGACCCGCCCGGGCGCCACGGTGTGGATCAGCGATCCGGCCTACGTCAACCACCGGCCCATCCTGGAGGCCGCCGGGCTGCGCGTGCGCACGTACGGCTGGCGCGACGCCGAGGGCGGGTTCGACACGGCCGGCGTGCTGCGGGAACTCCAGGACGCGCAGCGGGACGACGTGGTGCTGCTCCAGGGCTGCGCCCACAACCCCACGGGCGTCGACCCGCTGCTGGACGACTGGGAGGCGCTCGCCGAGTCGGCCGCCCGCCGGGGCTGGGTGCCCTTCGTCGACCTCGCCTATCACGGGCTCGGCGACGGCCTGGAGGCCGACCTGCTGCCCACGCGGATGCTGGCGGCGCGGGTCCCGGAAATGCTGATCGCGGTCAGCTGCTCGAAGAACTTCGGCCTCTACAGCGACCGCGTCGGCTGCGCCATCGTGCTCGGCGCCTCGGGCCAGGCCGTCCGGCACGCCGAGACCGCCCTGCAGAACGCCGCCCGGACGCTCTACTCGATGCCGCCCGAGCACGGCGCGGCCGTCGTGACCACGATCCTGGAGGACGAGGGGCTGCGGGCCGCCTGGCGGGCGGAGCTGGACGTCATGCGCGGCCGGATCATGGACAACCGGGCCGATCTGATCGCCCACCTGGGCGCGCTCGGTTGCGCGGACCAGGCGCGCTCGCTCGCCCGGCAGAAGGGCATGTTCTCGATGCTGCCGCTGTCCGCGCAGCAGATGCTGCGGCTGCGCAGGCAGTACGCCGTCTACGGCACGACCTCGGGGCGGATCAACATCGCGGGCATCCCTGCGCACCGGATCCCCTGCCTCGCCCGGGGCATCGCGGGCGTCCTCGGCGCGGGCGACGCGCCCCGTACGATCGCGACGCTCCCCCGCCAGCAGCAGTCCTCCGGAGCGGCCCCCGTCCAGGCGTAGGGGAGCCGCGGGGGAGTTCCCGCGCCGACGACATGACAGTCCCCGGCAGTCCGTCGTTTCCATGAGCCATCCGCCGTCGCCGATGGCTCCCCTGGTCGACGAGTGCTGCCGGGGGCCTGGCCAGAGCCTGGACAAGGGTCACGCGGGCCTGAGGACGTCTCCAGAGGGAGGTGCGGCTCTTTCCGGTATTCCGGTGTATTGATGAGTTTCCTCCCGATTTCCACCGAGTCAAGGCTTTGTTCAGACGTAGTCTGTAAAGAAATCCGCGTCGCGCTCGGCACGAGCCCGACGGAAGGTGCTGCCATGACGACATGGCCGGTTTCAGGAGCGGCCCGAGGGCCCGGCGCCACGGTCTGGGCGCCCGAAACAGTCACCGCAGACCCGTACAACGCCCAGACCCCCTCGGCCGCGCTGGCCGAGCCGGTCACCCCCGTCGGAGCCTTCTTCGTACGCGACCACTTCGGCATCCCGCGGACCCCGCCCGACCGCTGGCGGCTGCGGGTCGGCGGCGCCGCGGCCGCCGCGCCCTTCGCCCTCGGCTACGAAGAGCTGCTCGCGATGGACCACCGGGAACTCGACGTCGTCGTCGAGTGCGCGGGCAACGGCCGCAGCCTGATGACACCCCGCCCACCCGGCCTGCCGTGGGGCCAGCAGGCGGTGGGCTGCGCGCACTTCGCCGGAGTGCCCTTCCGGCTCCTGGCCGAGCGGGCCCTGATCGGACCGTCGGCCGTGGAGATCGTCTTCACCGGGGCCGACTGCGGCCCGGTGCGCGGCCGCCGGACGGCTTTCGAGCGCAGCCTCCCGCTCGCCGTGGCGCTCCACCCGGACACCCTCCTCGTCACCCGCATGAACGGGGAGCCGCTCGCTCCCGAGCACGGGGCGCCGGTCCGCCTGGTGGTCCCCGGCCGCTACGCCGTCGCCGACGTGAAGTGGCTGGTCGGGGCCCGGGCCGTGACCCGGCCGTTCACCGGTGTCTTCCAGAGCGAGGAGTACCTCTACGTGGCCTCCCGCGGCACCCCCGAGGGCCCGGTGACCGGCGTGCGGGTCAAGTCGCTCATCACCGAGCCCGAGCCGGACACGGCCGTGCGCCGAGGCCACGAGACCCTCGTCCGCGGCCGCGCCTGGGCGGGCGGCGGGGTGCCGCTGCGGAGCGTCGAGCTGCGCGCCGAGTACGAGGACGACGACCGCCACCGCGAGCGCGGCTGGCACGGAGCCCTGCTCGACGCGCCCGCCGGCCCGTACGGCTGAGCAGCTGGTCGTACCGGTGGACGCCGCAGCGGCCCGGACCGTACCGACTGGTCTCCCGCGCCACCGACGCCCACGGCGACACGCAGCCGCCGCGGGCCCCGTGGAACGCCCGCGGCTACGGCTGCAACCGCGTGGCCTGCGTCGAGGTGGTGGTCGTATGAGCGACGCGGGTGATGCGCCCGAGGAGGTCGAGGAGGTCGAGGTCCGCGCCCCGGTCGGGACCGGCCGACGCAGGGCCCCGCGCCCACCCCTCGGATAGGGTGAATCGGTAGGAATCAGACCCCCCGGGGTGAGGTCGGTGCGTTGGACACTTACCAGGCGACGAGCGAGGTGCCGGACCCGCCGCCCGCGGCTGTCGGGTACGCGGGCGTACTCAGCGAGCTGCTGCCGATCGCCCTGTGGCGGGAGGACGCCGACGGACGCATCGTGGAGTGGTCGCTGGCCGCCCAGGACCTCCTCGGGCACCGCCCCGAGGACATCATCGGCCTCCCCGGCAGCGCCGTGCTCGTCCCCGAGGCCAATCACGAGCTCGCCGACCAGCTGACCCGCCGCGTCCAGTCCGGCGAGACTGTCGTCGGCACCCTGCCCGTGCGCCACCGCGACGGTCACCGCGTCCCGATGGAGATGTGGATCGTCCCCGCCGCCGACCCGCAGGGCCGGACGGGGGCCATGCTCATCGCCGTGGAGACCTCCGAGGTGCTCCACATGCGGGACTCCCTCGCCGCCCTCCAGAGCCTGTTCACCCAGTCGCCCATCGGCCTCGCCACCCTCGGCACCGACCTGCGGTTCCTCCGCGTCAACGACGCCCTGGCCCGGATGAACGGCGTCTCCGCCGCCGAACACCTCGGCAAGCGGCTCACCGAGGTGGTCCCCGGCGTCAACGCCGACGCGCTGGAGGCCACCATGCGGCAGGTCCTCGACCGGGGGACCGCCGTCGTCGACGTCCGCCGCACCGGGCGGACCTCCGCCGACCCGGAGCACGATCGGACCTGGTCCTGCTCGTACGCCCCGCTGCTGGACGGCTCCGGCCGGGCCCTCGGCGTGATCGCCTCGCTCATCGACATCACCGAGGGCCAGCAGGCCCAGGCCGACGCCGAACGGGCCCGGCACCGGTTCGCCCTGCTCGCCGAGGCGGGCACCCGCATCGGCACCACCCTGGACCTCCACCAGACCGCCCAGGAGATCGTGGACGTGCTGGTGCCGCAGCTCGCGGACTCGGCCGACGTACAGCTGCTCGAAGCGGTCCTGCTCCCCGACGAGGGACCCGTCCCCGCGGCCTCCACGCGCGGCGTCCTGCGCCGCCTGGCCGCCCACTTCCCCGACCCGACCGCCCCCACCGCGAAACTCGCCCCCGGCCAGACCTTCCAGATCCCCATGGGCACCACCTACGAGCAGGTCATCGCCGAGGGACGGCCCATGAACCTCTACCTCGCCGACATCCCGGCACTGATCACCTCCCCGCGCGCCGAGGCACTGCGCACCTACCTCGCCACCCTGGGCTCGGCCCGACTGGTCCCGCTGGTCGCCCGCGGCACCGTGCTCGGCGCCGTCGCCGTGACCCGCACGCGCGAGCGGGAACCCTTCGACGAGCAGGACTGCGTCCTCGTCGACGAGCTGGTCGCCCGCGCGGCCCTCAACATCGACAACGCCCGGATGTACACCCTCCAGCGCCAGGCGGCCCTGACCCTCCAGCGCAGCCTCACCAACAGCGCGCTCCCCGAGGTCCCGGGCCTCGAACTCACCGGGCGCTACCTGCCCGCCAGCGACCACGACGTCGGCGGGGACTGGTACGACGTCATCCCGCTGCCCGGCGACCGGACCGGGCTGGTCATCGGGGACGTCATGGGCCACGGGATCCACGCCGCCGCCGTCATGGGGCAGCTGCGCACGGCGGTACGGACCCTCGCGCGCCACGACGTGCCCCCAGCGCGGCTGCTCTGCTCGCTCGACGCCGTCGTGGCCGACCTGGGCGAGGACGAGATGGCCACCTGCGTGTACGCCGTCCACGACGCGGCCTCCGGCGTCTGCGTGATCGCCCGGGCCGGCCACCCGCCGCCCGCCGTGGTCACCCCGGGTGGAGCCATCACCTTCCTCGACGGCCCGCCCGGGACCCCGCTGGGCACGGGCGGGCAGGACTTCCGCACCGAGGAGGTACGGCTGCCGCCGGGGAGCCTGCTCGTGCTCTACACCGACGGCCTCATCGAGGCCCGGGACCGCGACCTCGACCAGGGCATGGCCCAGCTGGCGGAGGCCCTGCGCCAGGTGGAGCAGCCCCTGGAGGAGCTGTGCGAGGGGATCCTGCGGCTGCTGCTGCCCTGCGCCCAGCAGGACGACGTCGCCGTGCTGCTGGCCCGCACCCGGGCGGTGTGACCCCCCGGCCCGGGGGTCCGGGCCCCGGACGGCCGGGTCACCAGGCCAGGTCCTCCAGCGCGTCCAGGTCCAGCGGGTCCGGCAGCAGCGGCTCCGGGCCCCCGGTCAGCGGCAGCTCGGCCCAGATGACCTTCCCGCGCTCGGTGTAGCGGGTGCCCCACCGGGCGGCGTACTGGGCGACGAGGAACAGGCCGCGCCCGCCCTCGTCGGTGGTCGTCGCGTACCGCAGGTGCGGTGAGGTGCTGCTGCCGTCGGAGACCTCGCAGACGAGGGCGCGGTCGTGCAGCAGCCGCACCCGCACGGGCGGGCTCCCGTACCGGATGGCGTTGGTGATCAGCTCGCTGAGGATCAGCTCGGTGGGGAAGGAGAGCTCGTCCAGCCCCCACGCGGCGAGCTGCGCCGCGCCCGCGTTGCGCACGCGCGAGACGGCTGCGGGCTCGCCCGGCACCTCCCATTCGGCGATCCGGTCGGCCTCCAGCCGCCGCGTGTCGGCGACCAGCAGGACGATGTCGTCGCTCGGCACCGGGAACAGCATCGTGGCGAGCACGTCCGAGCAGGCCTGGTCGGGGCTGCGGTCGGGCCGCGCCAGCGCCTCGCCGAGCAGCTGCAAACCGGTATCGAAGTCCCGGTCGCGGTCCTCCACCAGGCCGTCGGTGAACAGCACCAGCCGGCTCCCCTCGGGGAGCGTGAACTCGGCGGCCTCGAAGGGCATGCCGCCGACGCCCAGGGGCAGTCCGGCCGGCAGCTCGGGGAACTCGACCGCCCTTCCGGGGCGGATCAGCGCGGGCCCGGGGTGGCCGGCGCTGGCCATCTGGCACCGCCCGGAGACCGGGTCGTAGACCGCGTAGAGACAGGTGGCACCGGTGACCGAGGCCGGCTCGGCGGACCCGTCCGGAGCGTCCCCGGCGCTCCCCTCCCCGGCCCCGCCCGCGAGCCCCCTCCCGGCGTCGTTCTGGTCGATCCGGTTGATCAGCTCGTCCAGGTGTCCCAGCAGCTCGTCGGGCGGCAGGTCCAGGGTGGAGAAGTTGTGCACCGCGGTCCGCAGCCGCCCCATGGTGGCCGCGGCGTGCACCCCGTGCCCGACGACGTCGCCGACGACCAGCGCCACCCGGCCGCCCGGCAGCGGGATCACGTCGAACCAGTCCCCGCCGACTCCCGCCTTCGCGGGTAGGTAGCGGTGGGCGACGTGCACGGCGTTCTGGGCGGGCAGCATCCGGGGCAGGAGGCTGCGCTGGAGCGTCACGGCCATGGCGTGCTCGCGGGTGAAGCGGCGGGCGTTGTCGATGGAGACGGCCGCGCGCGCACCCAGCTCCGCCGCGAAGGAACGGTCCTCCTCGTCGAAGGCCTCCGGGGTGTCGGCGGCCCGCCAGAAGTTGGCCATGCCCAGGACCACGCCCCGGGCCTGGAGCGGTACGGAGATCAGCGAGTGCAGCCCGTAGTCGAGCGCGACCCGGGTGCCCTGGGAGTCCTGGGCCCGCCAGCCCATGGCCGCGTTCAGGTCGGCGGCGAGCACCGCGTGCCCGGCGTCCAGGGCCGCCGCCATCGGGGCCGTCGGAAAGACGAAGCGGATGATGTCGCCGACCGGCTGGAGCGGCGAGTCGGCCCGCACGCCGGTGATCGCGGCCCGGCGCATCTCGGTGTAGAGACCGGTGACCAGGGAGGGCTCGTCACCGTGCAGCACCGGCTCCAGGAGCTCCACCGTGACGAAGTCCGCGAACCGGGGGACGGCGACCTCCGACAGCTCTTCGGCGGTCCGCACCACGTCCAGGGTGGTGCCGATCCGCACGCCGGCGTCGTAGAGCAGCTGGAGCCGGCCACGGGCCACCTCGGCCCGGCCGGAGAGCGCCGCGAGCTCGGTGGAGTCGCGCAGGGTCACGACGCTGCCGGTGGACATGCCCTTGTACCGCGCGGTGGGCCGCACGTTGACGGCGATCAGCCGGTCGCCCGCCAGGTGGACGTGGTCCGTCACGACCCGGCCGGAAGCCAGCAGTTCGGCGGTGCGCGGGTCGAGGCCGAGGTCGGTGACGTGCCGGTTCTCGGGATCGGGCGGTAGGCCGAGCAGCCGGCGGGCCTCGTCGTTGGCCAGGACGAGCCGCTGGTCGGCGTCGACGATGACCACGCCCTCGCGGACGGCGTGCAGGACCGCCTCGTGGTGCTCGTTGATCCGGCTCATCTCGGCGGCTCCCAGGCCCCGGGTCTGGCGCCGTAGCCGGCCGCTGACCAGGGCGGCGCCACCGGTGCCGAGCAGCAGGGCGCCCGCGGCCGCACCGAGCAGCAACGGGAGTTGGCCCTCGACGACCTGGGAGACGTTCTCGACGTCTATGCCGGTGCCGACCAGGCCGATGACGACGCCGTCGGCGTTGCGTATCGGGACGACGGCCCGGACGGCGTCGCTCGGCTCGCCCCGGAAGGTCTCCGTGAAGGCACGGCCGGCGACGGCGCGGCTGAGGTCACCGGTGGCCCGCTTGCCGATCAGCTCGGGGCGCGAGTCGGTGTAGCGGATCCCGGCGGTGTTCATGACGGCGATGAAGTCGACGCCCGAGCCCCGGCGCGCGGCCTCGGCCAGCGGCTGGAGCAGGGCGGTCGGATCCGTCGAGAGCAGCGCCGACGCGATACCGGGGGCGTGCGCGAAGGACTCGGCCGCCGCGAGCGCGCGGTGACGGGCGTCGCGCTCGCTGTCGTACTGGGCCTGGAACACCAGGGCCGCCGCGGCGGCGGCGATCAGCAGGAGGACGATCATCGCCTGGAGGGCGAAGACCTGACCGGCGACGCTGCGTGCCCACCGGGACAGGCGCGCGAACAGGCGCGAGCCCCGCCCGGTCGGCTGGCGACCAAAACGTCCGGTCATGAGCCCTTTCTAACACTGTCCGGGGGGTTTGGTGCGGCTGCCGGTGCGCAGGAGGCCGCACGGTACGCGCGGGGGCCGAGGCCGACGTGCGCGGTGAAGTGCTGGCGGAAGGTGACCTCACTGGCGAAACCGGCCCGCCGGGCCACTTCCGGCACGGGATGGTCGGTGCGCTCCAGCAGCTTGCGGGCCGCGTCCAGCCGGTGGCCCAGCAGCCACCGGTGCGGGGTGGTGCCGGTGGCGGCGGTGAAGTGCCGGGCGAAGGAACGCGGGGACATCCCGGCCCAGCCGGCCAGGGTCGCCACGGACAGGGGCTCGTGCAGCGAACGCAGGGCGCGCGCCCGCACGGCGGCCAGTGCCTCGGCCGTCCGGTCCGCGGCCGGGACCGGCCGGTCCAGGTACTGGGCGTGGTCCCCGGTGCGGAAGGGTCCCGTCACCATGGAGCGGGCGATGGCGGCGGCGGCCTCGGCGCCGTGCGCCTCCCGGACGAGGTGCAGGCACAGGTCGATCCCGGAAGCCACCCCGGCGGAGGTCCACAGCCCGCCGTCCTCGACGTAGAGCGGGGCGTCCTCGACCACGATCCCCGGGTAGCGCGCGGCGAGCTGCGGGGCCAGCCACCAGTGGGTGACCGCCCGGCGGCCCTCCAGCAGACCGGCCTCCGCCAGGATGAACGCCCCGGCGCACAGGGCGGCGACCGGCACGCCCCGGCCGTGCGCCTCGCGCAGGGCGGCGAGGACCGGCGCGGGCGTCGGATCGGCCGGCTCGGCCAGCGCCGGTACGACGACCAGGTCCGCGGTCGCCAGCCAGTCGAGTCCCCGGTCGGGGGCCAGCGTCAGCCCGCCGGGCAGCGGGATCGGACCGGGCTCCAGGGCGCACCGGCGCAGCTCGAAGCCCGGCACCCCGGCGCGGCTGCGGTCGGGGCCCCAGACCTCGGTGATGACGGCGAGGTCGAAGCTGCGGATACCGGGCTGGACGACGATCGCGACACGGCGCATCCGGTCAGTCTGCCAGGCGGCCACCACTGCCAGACTGGCAGGATCTCATCGGTACGGGGCCTCGCGGGCGCTGTCGGGCCCGCGGCCCGGCGGACAGCATGGAGCCATGACAACGACCGCGATCGAGATCGCCCCCAACAGCGCCCTACTGGTCATCGACGTGCAGAAGGGCTTCGACGAGGAGTCCTTCTGGGGGCCCCGCAACAACCCGGCGGCCGAGGACAACATCGCGGCCCTGATGGACGACTGGCAGGCGGCCGGCCGCCCGGTGGTCCTCGTCCAGCACGCGTCCGTGCAGCCGGGTTCGGTCCTCGCCGCCGACCACCCCGGCCACGCCTTCAAGGACCTGGTGGAGAAGCGGAGGGAGGGGGCCCTGGTGGTCACCAAGACGGTGAACTCGGCCTTCTACGGGACCCCGGACCTGGCCGACTGGCTGAAGGCCCGGGGCATCGGCCAGCTGGTGCTGGTCGGCATCCAGACCAACATGTGCGTCGAGACCACGGCCCGGATGGCGGGGAACCTGGGCTACGACGTGCTCGTCCCGCTCGACGCCACGCACACCTTCGACCTCGCCGGGCCGGCGGGCCTCGCCCTGACGGCGGACGAGCTCGCCACCGCCACCGCGGTGAACCTCCAGGGCGGCGGCTTCGCCCGCGTGGTCACCACGGCCGACCTCCTCGCGTCCTAGCCGCCCGACCCTTGCCGGCCCTTTGCGGCCACCTCAGCCTCGCCGGCGTTTGAGGCGCGGGTCCGGGCAGAGCCCGGTGCCCGGCGGAGCCGGGTTTCCCGGGGCGCCGCCCCAGACCCCGCGCCTCAATCGCCGGCGGGGCTGGGTTTGGCGGAGCCGGGTTTTCTGGGGCGCCGCCCCAAACCCTGCGCCTCAATCGCCGGCGGGGCTGCGTTTGGCGGAGCCGGCACGGTGGGGTCCCGGACCCCGGGCGGGGTCCGGGCGGCCGAGCCGGGTCAGAGGACGTCGTCGGCGATGTTGGCCGCGACCTGCTCCAGCAGGGGACCCGCGTTCGGGATGGACTTGGCCGGGTCGGGCTCCAGGTCCGTGAGCGGGTACGCCTTGCGGATACCGGCCCCCTCCAGCGCCTCCTGGCTCAGCAGCAGACGGCCGCAGACGGCCACCACGGGCTTGCCCGCCGCGCGCGCCGCGGCCGCGACGCCCGCCGGGGCCTTGCCGTGCAGGGTCTGCTCGTCCAGCGATCCCTCACCGGTGATGACCAGCGTGGCCCGCTCCAGCGCGGGGGCGAAGCCCAGCACCTCCAGCATCAGCTCGATGCCGGGCCGGAACGTCGCGCCGAGCAGCAGGGCCCCGTAGCCGATGCCGCCCGCACCACCGGCACCCGGGAGCACCGCGCACTCGGCGGCCTTCGCGCCGATCGACTTCTCCAGCACCACGGCGAAGTGCGCCAGCGCCGCGTCGAGCGTCGCCACGTCCTCGGGCGACGCACCCTTCTGCGGGCCGTAGACCGCGGCGCAGCCCTTCGGGCCGGTCAGCGGGTTGTCCACGTCGCTCGCGAGGACGAACTCCACCTCCGCGAAGCGCGGGTCGACGCCGGACAGGTCGGCGGAGGCCAGCTCGGCCAGTGCACCGCCGCCCGGACCGACCGGTTCGCCGTTCGCATCCAGGAACACGGCGCCCAGTGCGGCCAGCATGCCGGCGCCGCCGTCGGTGGTGGCACTGCCGCCCACGCCGAAGACGATCGAGCGCGCGCCCGCGTCCAGCGCGGCCTTGAGCAGCTCGCCCGAGCCGTACGTGGTCGCCGTCAGCGCGGCGAAGGTGCCCGCCGGCAGCAGCTGTAGTCCGGAGGCTTCCGCCATCTCGACCACCGCGGTGCCCCCGCGCAGCGCGAAGGCGGCCGTGACCTGGTCGCCGAGGGGTCCGGTGACCCGTACCTCCCTGCGCTCGAAGCCTGCTGCCACGGCTGCCGCGACCGTTCCGTCGCCGCCGTCCGCGACGGGGAGGGTCTCGACCTCCACGTCCGGTACGGCCCTGCGGAGACCGGCCGTCACCCGCTCCGCGACCTGAACGGCCGTGAGCGAGCCCTTGAATTTGTCCGCGGCGATGAGCACGCGCGCGGCCTCGTTTACTGCTCCGTCCGTCACCTTGCTATTCCCTTGCTATCGAACAGTGCAGTCGCGCCGCCATGAGCTTATCCGGAGGATCCTCCTATGCCCATGAGTGGCCTGGGCCACACCCGGCGCGCCATGCCCGTAAATAGGGATATACGCCCGCATGGTGGGGCCGCATGAGCGCGGAATCACTGGAGCAGCCACGCCCGGACACCCCGGGAGGGGGAACCGGCGGCTGCTCTGCCGGGCCCTGGTGAAGGAACTCCGCACCGACCCCGGCGCTGGTCCCGCCCGGCGCCACCCCCTGCACGGGATGCGGGACGCGGTCCGGGCCGTGGTCGGCGGACGGCGCAGGCCCGGGGTCCCCGCAGGCATCACGCCTACGGGGACCCCGGGCCTGCGGGGGACGTTCGCGAGCCCGTCAGGACAGCTCGTACACCGCCATCCGGCCGTTGTCGTAGACCTTCTTCGCGAGATCGGCCAGGAGCGGCGACTCGGCGCCCGACGGGCGGTGCGCCACCACGTAGCGGACGTGGTGCCGGTCGTGGAGCCGGCTCAGGATCTCGGCCGTCGGCCGGTAGACGGCGTCCTCGTTGAGCTGGAACAGCTCCTGGTCCCAGAAGGGTCCGTTGTAGGCGGCCGAGCCACCCGACAGCGCCATGGCCCGCGGTGCGTACGCCCAGCCCTCGACCAGCACCGACCGTTCCGCATACGCGCTGAGCCACTGCGAGCGGACGTTGTCGCACGACGCCCCGGCGGGCAGCGGGCCCTCCAGCTCCCAGCAGTGACTGTTGGTGGCCAGCACGTCCGACGGCTCGCTGTGGGCGCGGATCCAGCGCGCCGCCTGCACCTGCGAGCCGGGCATGACCCAGGAGTACGACCACAGGGATTCCCGGGACTGCAGGACGTCGTGGAAGAGCCCCGGGGTGCCGGCCGTGAGGGCGGCGGTCAGCAGGACGATCGCGCCGCGACCGCGCAGCGCGGGCCACACCCGACCGCCGAGCCGCCACAGGACCGCGCCGACCAGGGCGGCCAGGACCAGTACGGCGGCCAGGGCGAGCGCGGGCAGCAGCACGGAGTACGAGGTGACCGCGCTCCGTTCGTCCCCGGCGAGCCGCAGCACGTAGGTCGACCAACGGCCGGAGTAGCGGTAGATCCCGAAGGTGAGCAGCGCCGAGAAGACGAGCACGCCGAAGGCGAGTGCGGCCTTGGCCTTCGCGCCGAGCGCGGCGCGTTCGAAGGTCTCGCAGAAGCCCCAGGCCGAGAGCACGGCCCCGAACGGCAGCGCGGCGAGCGTGAAGTAACTGGCGTTGTAGCCGTTGACGGCCAGGTAGGCGCACGGTCCCGCCACGGAGGCACCGAGTAGGAACCACTGGACGGGCTCCAGCCGGAAGCGCCGCTTGGAGATCAGCGGGATCATGCCGAGCAGCTTCAGCTGGTGGTTGAGCACGAAGGCGACCAGGGTGCCCACGACCACGAGGGCCTGGAACGCCGGCGAGCGCAGGTGCTCCGGATCGGCCCAGTAGCCGCGGATGTTGCCGAACGGGATCACTTCGAGGCCGTAGCTCTCGAAGTGGAAGATGACGGCCGTCGCGAAGAGCTGGGCACCGCCGAGGACCGCACCCAACCCGACCACGTGCCACGGGATGCGCCGGGTGGTGATCAGCAGGACGAGGCCGGTCAGGGCCAGGCCGGCCAGGGTGACGGGCAGGGTGCTCGCCTTGGCCGCGGTGGAGGCCAGGGCGAACAGCGCGACGAGGACGTACACCCCGCGGCCGAAGAGCGGGGCCCGGTCGGCGCCTTCGCCGTCCGTGGCCGCCCCGCCGTCCTTGCGGCTCCTGCGCAGCGCGTCGCCAACGACCCCCATCAGCGCGATCAGCAGCGGCTGGCTGTACGTCTGGGAGAGGCTCGACCAGGACATCAGCCGGACTGCGGGGGCGCCGAAGGTCCAGGTGGGGACGGGGTTGGGGTAGGCGGCGGTGAACTCGGCGACCGCGAAGACCAGCAGCGCGGCCAGCGGCCCCGCCCAGGCCCGCCCGATGAGGCGCTGCGCCACCACGGCGGTGATCACCATGCCGAGCGCCGCCAGTGCGGGGACCATGAGCCTGGACTCGATCACCGCGAGGTCGAGGTGACCGACCATGTCGGTCATCGCCATGTGGGCGAAGGTGAACCAGTGGTAGTACAGGGGCTCGCCGGAAACCTGGGGCAGCGTCAGCGGGACGTTCTGCTTCGCGTTCGCGGCGAGCGACAGCATGTACGGCATGTCGCCGAACAGCCTGCTGTCCTCCTTGTCCGGGAGCACCGGGTACAGGGACAGGAAGACCTGGTGGAAGTAGACGCTGCTGAGCATCACCGTTCCGGAGACCGACCAGGACCAGCCCAACGAGGGGCTGGTGTACCCGCGCGGCCGCCAGTGCCGGCGCAGCTTCGGTACGGCCGCGAAGGGGATCACCACGGCGAGCGGCCATGCGAGCGCGAGCGCCTGGGCGCCGACGCCGACGAGGACCGCCCAGGCGGCCAGTTCCAGGACGAGGCCGGTGACCGCACCGAAGGCGAGGTCCTCGACCAGCGAGTGCGGCCTGCGGCGCAGGGCGCGGAAGACCAGCGTGCCGGGGAGCATGACGCCCCAGAGCACGTAGAAGGTGTACCGGGCGACGTCGCTGACCGGGGTGTCGGAGGCCAGCAGCAGGGAGACCAGGAGGAGGTACGCGGCGGCCGCCGGCAGGAAGCGCCAGAACGCGTGCGGTCCGGGCAGGTCGGTCGTGGGGGACGGGGACGAGCCGCTCAGCGGCCGCGCCCCGTGGGCGGTCCGCTCGGGCGCGGCGCTGCCAGTTGTACCCATATCTCTTGTTTCTTCCCTACCTGCTATGCGTCGGCCGCCCCGGTCCGGGGCGGCCGGGAGCGCCCCGGACCGGGGTGCCAGGGATCAGGCCGCGTACTCGGAGACCCGCTGGTCGCGGTCGGCGGCCGCGGAGTCCTCGGCGGAGTCGTAGCCGACGAAGTAGGCGGGTCGGGCCTGGACGGCCGAGTAGATCCGGCCTATGTATTCGCCGAGCAGGCCCACGCAGATGAGCTGGACGCCGCCGATGAAGAGCATGCCGATGAACAGCGACGACCAGCCGGGCACGGTCGAGCCGAACGCGTACTGGAGCGTCGTGTAGATCGCCAGGCAGAAGCAGACGAGGAAGCTCAGCAGGCCGAGCCAGGTGGCGAGCCGCAGCGGGCTGGCGGAGAAGTTGGTGATGCTGTCGAGGGCCAGGCGGACCATCTTGGACAGCGGGTAGTGGGTGCTGCCGGCGACCCGCTCCTCGCGGACGTAGACGACCTCGCCGCTGCTGAAGCCGAGCCACGGCACGAGCAGTCGGTAGACCGGCTGGTGCTCGGGCAGAGACTTGAGCGCGTCGACGGCGGCCCGGCTGAGCAGACGGAAGTCGCCGGCCTGGTTGGGCATGTTCTTGCCGACGAGCTTGCGCATCAGCCAGTAGTAGACGCCGGCCGTGCGCCGCTTGAAGAAGGTGTCGGTGCCGCGGTCGCCACGGACGCCGTAGACGATGTCCAGGTCCTTCTCGCGGGCCAGCTCGTACATCTCGACGATCTTCTCCGGCGGGTCCTGGAGATCGGCGTCGATGCTCACGACGTACTCGCCGTAGGCCCGGTGGATGCCGGCGGTCAGCGCGGCCTGGTGTCCGGAGTTGCGGGCGAAGCGCACGATGCGCAGCTCGGGCCACTCCTGGCGGATCTTCTGCATGATCATCGGAGTGGCGTCGGTGCTACCGTCGTCGATGCCCACGACCTCGTAGCTGATCTCCATGCCGTCCAAGATCGGGCGCAGGCGCGCCACGGTCAGGGGCAGGGCCTCCTGCTCGTTGTAGATCGGGATGACGACGGACAGCACGGGTGCCGGCCGGTCGGCTGCGTCGCGTGCCGGGGCTGCTGCGTTCTGCATGGAGGGGCTTGTCTTCAATCTCCGAGTGCGGAAGACCGCCGGCGGGTGCCTGACGATCTGAGTGCCGAGAGCAGGACGTCGGCAGTGGACCACCAGGCCGACGACGCGGAGGCGCACCAGCTACCGGAGCCCTTGGTGCCACAGGGCGGAAGCGAGTGACCCGGGCGAGCGGCAACAATATCATCAGTAGGACAATCGTCACGGGGGCGTCCGTGGTCCCCGAGCGGACCGAACCTCCCGTGCCACCCGGCACCACCGCGGTCCTCGCGGAGGAATTAGGGTGGCGCCGTGACCACCGCAGATGACTACGCCACGTACATCGCGAGCCTGCCCCGGGTGCTGGCCGGCGCGGCCGCCCTCTACCGGGACGCCGAGGGTCGGGTCCTGCTCGTCGAGCCCAACTACCGCGAGGGTTGGGCCCTGCCGGGCGGCACCATCGAGTCGGACCAGGACGAGTCGCCGCGCACCGCGGCCCGGCGCGAGAGCGCCGAGGAGATCGGCCTCGACCTTCCCCTCGGCCGTCTCCTGGTCGTCGACTGGGTGCTGGGCGCCGGCCGCCCGCCGCTGGTCGCCTACGTCTACGACGGCGGCGTACTCGACGGGGCCCAGCTCGCCTCCGTCACGCTGCAGGAGGACGAGCTGATCTCCTGGCGGCTGGTCGAGCCCGCCGAACTCACCACTTACCTGCCCGAATCGCTCGGACGGCGCATCCAAGAGGCATACCGGATCGTGCAGTCGGGCGAGGGCACCGCGGAGCTGGAGAACGGCCGGCGCCCGGTCACTTCGTGACGGGGCGCGCCGTAACACCGGACTTACCTCGACCAGGACAGAATCAGAAGATGATCACGATGTACGCCTGGCCCAGCACCGCCGACGGGCCCGACGCCCTTCCCATGGTGCACTTCACCACCGACCAACAGGCCGGTGGTGAAGTCACTCCGGACGGGACCCCGGTCTGGCTCTTCGACACCGCGATACGCGAGGGCGGCTGGGCGCAGTTCACCGATTTCGAGGGCTGGTCCGCCCCGGCCGCCGACTGGCAGGCCTTCTACCGCCGCGAGGACGACCTCCTCGCCGTCACCGGTCCCGGCTCCTGCGAGGGCTGGTACCAGGGCAACCTCGGCGCCGACCCCGACTGGGTGGCGGCCGCCACCGCCCAGCAGAGCGTCGTCCTGCTCGCCGCCCCGGTCCAGCACCCCTCGCTCTACAACTACGCGGTGGAGGCCGGAGCCGCCTTCGCGCTGCTCGTTCCGCTGCTCGTCGTCTGACCCGACCGGGTCAGGCCAGGAGCTTGGCCTTGGCGCGGTCGAACTCCTCCTGCGTGATGTCGCCCTTGTCCTTGAGGGCGGAGAGCTTGTGCAGTTCGTCCGCGCTGCCGCCGGAGCCCGCCGTCTTCTGGACGTAGTCGCGGAAGGCGGCCTCGTTCTCCTGGACCTGCTTCAGGTCGCGCTCGCCCATGCTCTTGCCCCGGGCGATGAGGTAGACGAACACGCCCAGGAAGGGCACCACGAGTACGAAGATCAGCCATCCCGCCTTCCCCCAGCCGCTGAGGCTGTGGTCACGGAAGATATCCGTGATGATCTTGAAGAGCAGGAAGAACCACATGATCCACAGGAACAGGTACAGCATCGTCCAGAAGATGTTGAGAAGCGGATAGTCGTCCATGCCCGACTCCGATCATGTAGCGGTATTTCATTCATACAACCGCTTCAAAAACTCCGCATTTCGGAAGGGGCAGGGCCGGACCGGCCTGCGGGACCCGCGTTCAGGACAGGACGTCAGGTCTGTTCTCCGGACTCGAAGGCCAGCAGCCGCACCTTGCGGTCGAGCCCGCCGCCGTAGCCGGTCATCCCGCCCGACGCGCCGATCACCCGGTGGCAGGGCACGATGATGCCGACCGGGTTCTTCCCGTTCGCCAGGCCCACCGCGCGCGAGGCGTTGGGCTTGCCGAGCTTGGCCGCGAGCTTCCCGTACGACCACGTCTCGCCGTACGGGATCCGCACGAGCTGGTCCCAGACGCTGCGCTGGAAATCGGTGCCCTCCAGACGCAACGGGAGAGCGAACTCGGTGAGCTCGCCGGCGAAGTACGCGGTCAGCTGGCGCGCCACCTCGGGGAAGGGCTCCTCGGCGGCCGCCACCCGCTCCCCGAAGGACTCCTCGGCCGGCCGGTGGCGCTGCCCGGTCATGTAGAGGCCGCTGAGGACCCCGTCCGTGGCGACCAGGGTCAGCGGGCCGTAGGGGCTGTCGACGACGGTGTGCGTCCTGGCGCTGTTCGTGGTGGATCGCATCGCTGGTGCTCCTCAGGCGGGCAGGTGGTTGATGGGGTGGGCGTCGGTGGCCCACAGGTACTGGACGGCGTACGCGCGCCAGGGCCGCCATGCGGCCGCCCGCGCGGTGAGCGCCGAGGGGGTGGACGGCAGCCCGAGCCCCTGCGCCGCCCGCCGGACCCCCAGATCGGACGCCAGGAAGGCGTCCGGGTCGCCGAGCGCCCGCATCGCGATCACTTCGGTGGTCCACGGGCCGAAGCCGGGCAGCGCCGAGAGCCGCTCCCGCGCCGCCTCCCAGTCGCTGTCGAAGCCAAGCGCCAGCGAGCCGTCGGCGAGCGCCGAGACCAGGGTGGTCAGCGTGGCGCGCCGGCTGCGCGGCAGGGCCAGCGCCTGCGGGTCCAGCCCGGCGAGCGCCTGCGCGGAGGGGAAGAGGTGGGTCAGCCCGCCCAGCGGGTCCTCGATCGGCTCCCCGTGCGCGGTGACCAGCCGGGCCGCGTGCGTGCGCGCCGCCGCGGTGGAGACCTGCTGGCCCAGCACCGCCCGTACGGCGAACTCCGGCGCGTCGACCGTACGGGGTACCCGGCGCCCGGGGGCCTTGTCCACGAGCGGGGCCAGCAGCGGATCGGAGCGCAACTGCTCGTCGACCGCCTCGGGGTCGGCATCCAGGTCGAGCATCCAGCGGCAGCGGCTGATGGCGATGGTGAGGTCGCGCAGGTCGGTCAGGGCGAGCCGGCAGCCGATGTGGTCGGGCTGCGGGGTCAGGGCGACGACCCCGGTGCCGTAGGGCAGGCGCAGGGTGCGCCGGTAGGCGCCGTCGCGCCACTCCTCGACCCCGGGGACGGCGGTCGCGGCGAGGTGCCCGAAGAGGTTGTCGGGGTTCAGCGGGGCCCGGAACGGCAGCCGCAGACTGATCGTCCCCGGGATCCGGGGCGGGGCGTTCCTCCCGCGGCCGGCCTTGACGGCCCGTTCCCGCAGCTCGCTCGGGGAGAGGGCGAAGACCTCGCGGACGGTGTCGTTGAAGGTCCGGATGGAGGAGAACCCGGCGGCGAAGGCCACATCACCCATCGGGAGCTCGGAGGTCTCGATGAGCAGCCGGGCGGTCTGGGCGCGCTGCGCCCGGGCCAGGGCCAGCGGACCGGCCCCGAGCTCGGCGTTCAGCTGCCGCTCCACCTGGCGGGTGGAGTAGCCCAGCCGTGTGGCCAGGCCCGGCACCCCCTCCCGGTCCACCACGCCGTCCTGGATCAGCCGCATCGCGCGTGCGACGGCGTCGGCCCGTGCGTTCCACTCGGGCGAACCGGGGCTCGTATCGGGCCGGCACCGCTTGCAGGCGCGGAACCCGGCCTGCTGGCAGGCGGCCGCGCTGGGCAGGAAGGTCATGTTCTCGACCTTCGGCGGTACCGCGGGGCAGCTGGGCCTGCAGTAGATCCGGGTGGTCAGCACGGCGGTGAAGAACCAGCCGTCGAAGCGGGCGTCCTTCGACTGCACGGCCCTTACGCAGCGCTCGGTGTCGGTGTGCATGCGTCCAGCTTCGGGGTTCCGGTGACGGCGGGCTGGCAGTTTTCCGACATCAAGGCTACGGCGGATATTTCAGCCTCGCCGGCGTTTGAGGCGTGGGGACCGGGGCGGAGCCCCAGCAGCCGACCCACAGCCCGAACGACAAGAGGGCCCCGGATGCCAAGCGGCATCCGGGGCCCTCTTTCACAGCTGAGCTCAGCGCAGCGTCGTGGCGCGGGCCTCGCGGCGGTTGTGCCGGAAGGTGTTGGCCTTCCGGGTCGTCGCGAAGAGCGGAATGGTCGCCGCCATGGCGATCTGTAGGGCGCAGCCGGTCTGGAGCAGCAGCTGACCGCCCGGGGCGTCGAACGCCCAGGCCGCCAGCAGCCCCATCGCGCTGATGATCCAGCAGAGCATCGCCACCGCGAGGACGCCCCGCGGCTTGGGGTACTCGACCCGGCTCACCATCAGCCAGGCCACGCCGATGATCGCCAGCAGCGTCGGGACGAACGGCAGCTCCAGCAGCACGATCGAGACGACCGTGAGCGCGCCGAAGGGGCTCGGCATGCCCTGGAACATGCCGTCCTTCATCGTCACGCAGCTGAATCTCGCGAGTCTGAGCACCACGGCGAGCAGCACCACGATCGCGGCCAGCGCCGACATCTTCTGGTGCGCGTCGACGGCGACCATGCCGTAGACGAGCACGAAGTAGGCCGGCGCGAGGCCGAAGCTGATCAGGTCGGACAGGTTGTCCAGCTCGGCACCCATCGGCGAGCTGCGCAGCTTGCGGGCCACGATGCCGTCGAAGAGGTCGAAGACCGCGGCGAGCAGCATCAGTATCACTGCCGTCGCGGCGCTGTTACGGGCCATGCCCGATTCGCCACTGCCGGTGAGGTGCGGAATGAGGATCCCGGTGGTGGTGAAGTACACCGCCATGAATCCGCACGTCGCGTTACCGAGAGTGAGGGTGTCCGCTATCGACAGCCGCAGCGAGAGCGGCATGTCGTCTTCGGCGGACTCCTCCTCGGCGGGCTCGGGAACCCAGCCCGCGGCCGGAGTCTCAGGGTCAGTCACGGTCAATTCGTGTCACCCCCGCGGTGGTGGCCTGACCGACCTCGACCGCGACTTCGACGCCCTCGGGGAGGTAGATGTCGACGCGGGAGCCGAAGCGGATCAGACCGATGCGTTCGCCCTGCTCCACCTTGGTTCCGGCCGGCAGGTACGGGACGATGCGACGGGCGACGGCGCCGGCGATCTGCACCATCTCGATGTCACCGAGTTCGGTGTCGAAGTGCCAGACGACGCGCTCGTTGTTCTCGCTCTCCTTGTTGAACGCCGGGACGAATCCGCCGGGGATGTGCTCCACGGACGTCACCGTGCCCGCCAGGGGCGCGCGGTTGACGTGGACGTTCAGCGGGCTCATGAAGATCGCGACCCGGGTCCGTCCGTCCTTCCACGGCATGATGCTCTGCACCACACCGTCGGCGGGCGAGATGACACGGCCCTGAGCGATCTCACGCTCGGGGTCGCGGAAGAACCACAGCATGCCCGCGGCGAGCGCGGTGGCGGGCACGGCCGCCGCGGCCCAGCGTCCGGACTTGCGGGCCCGGGTGAGGCTGAGCGCCGCGGTGGCGACGGTCGGCAGAAGCCACGGCGATGCTCCGCGCGCGAGGCGTACGCCAAGGAGGCTGTCGCGAGGTGCAGAGGTTTGGCTGTGGGGCATGGATGACCTTCGTAGCGGGTGATTGCCGCGCCGCAAACGGGGGGACGGGACGGCGGCTTTACTGGAATGCTATCGGTTGCGCGCAACAACTGGGCAAGCCAGAAGCCGAGTCGATGACCGTCAGCCAGTCACTGCCAGTGATCCTTTCGCAACGAACCCATGGATGATTCGCTGCAAAAGGGACTTTCAGCCCTGAAGCCGGTACTCCTCGAGCAGGCGTCGCCCGATGATCATTTTCTGGATCTCGGCGGTACCTTCACCGATCAGCAGCATCGGGGCCTCCCGGTAGAGACGCTCGATCTCGTACTCCTTCGAGAATCCGTATCCACCGTGGATGCGGAAGGCGTCCTCGACGACCTCCTTGCAGTATTCGGAGGCGAGGTACTTCGCCATCCCTGCTTCGAGGTCGTTTCGTTCCCCAGAGTCCTTTTTGCGTGCTGCATTGACCATCATCGCATGGGCGGCTTCGACCTTGGTAGCCATCTCGGCCAGCTTGAACTGAATCGCCTGGTGCTGGGCGATCGGCTTGCCGAAAGTGTGACGTTGCTGGGCATAAGAGACACCCAGCTCGAAGGCACGCTGAGCGACGCCACAGCCACGCGCCGCCACGTTGACGCGGCCGACCTCGACCCCGTCCATCATTTGGTAAAACCCTCGGCCCGTCTGCCCGCCGAGTACCCGATTGGCCGGAATGCGCAGTCCGTCCATGATGAGCTCGGTCGTGTCGACGCCCTTGTAGCCCATCTTGTCGATCTTGCCGGGGATGGTCAGGCCGGGACGGACCTCACCGAAGCCGGGCTCCTTCTCGACGAGGAAGGTCGTCATCGACTTGTGGGGCGCGGTGCCCTCGGGGTGTCCTTCGTCACTCCGGACGAGAACGGCCACCAGGGTGGAGCTGCCGCCGTTCGTCAGCCACATCTTCTGGCCGTTCAGGACGTACTCGTCGCCGTCCTTCACCGCCTTGGACGTGATGGCCGACACGTCGGAGCCCAGCGCCGGCTCGGACATCGAGAACGCGCCGCGCACCTCGCCGAGGGCCATGCGCGGGAGGAAGTGGTCCTTCTGCTCCTGCGTGCCGTGCTGCTTGAGCATGTACGCCACGATGAAGTGGGTGTTGATGATGCCCGAGACGGACATCCAGCCACGGGCGATCTCCTCGACGCACAGGGCGTAGGTGAGGAGCGACTCACCCAGGCCGCCGTACTCCTCCGGGATCATCAGGCCGAAGAGGCCGAGCTCCTTGAGGCCGTCGACGATCTGCTGCGGGTACTCGTCACGGTGTTCGAGCTCGGTGGCGACCGGGATGATCTCCTTGTCGACGAACTCCCGGACGGTCTTGAGGATCTCCCGCTGGACGTCGGTCAGCCCGGCGGTCTGGGCGAGTCGGGCCATGGCTACTTCCCCTGTTCCTTCAGCGTGGGGCGGCCGGGCTGCTCGCCGCCGCGCTCCTTGATGTACGTCTCGGTCGGGACCATCACCTTGCGCCGGAAGACGCAGACGAGGGTGCCGTCCTGCTTGTAGCCCTTGGTCTCCACGTAGACGATCCCGCGGTCGTTCTTCGACTTCGACGGGGTCTTGTCGAGGACCGTGGTCTCGCCGTAGATGGTGTCGCCGTGGAAGGTCGGCGCCACGTGCCGCAGGGACTCGATCTCCAGGTTGGCGATGGCCTTCCCGGAGACGTCCGGCACGGACATGCCGAGCAGCAGCGAGTAGATGTAGTTGCCCACGACCACGTTCTTGCCGAAGTCGGTCGTGTTCTCCGCGTAATTGCTGTCCATGTGGAGCGGGTGGTGATTCATGGTCAGCAGACAGAAGAGGTGGTCGTCGTACTCGGTGACCGTCTTTCCGGGCCAGTGCTTGTAGACCGCCCCGACCTCGAACTCTTCGTACGTGCGTCCGAACTGCATCGGGATCAGGCCTCCGGGATCTCGAACTTGGTGGTGCGCTCCATGCCGGCCGCCCGGCCCTTGCCGGCGATGACCAGGGCCATCTTGCGGCTGGCCTCGTCGATCATCTCGTCGCCGAGCATCGCCGAGCCCTTCTTGCCGCCGGCCTCCGAGGTGCACCAGTCGTACGCGTCGAGGATCAGCTCGGCGTGGTCGTAGTCCTCCTGGGAGGGGGAGAAGACCTCGTTGGCCGCGTCGACCTGGCCGGGGTGCAGCACCCACTTGCCGTCGAAGCCCAGCGCGGCGGCCCGGCCGGCCACCTCGCGGTAGGCGTCCACGTCGCGGATCTGGAGGAAGGGGCCGTCGATCGCCTGGAGGTTGTGCATGCGGGCCGCCATCAGGATCCGCATCAGGATGTAGTGGTAGGCGTCCGCCGGGTAGCCGGGCGGCTGCATGCCCACGACCAGGGACTTCATGTTGATGGAGGCCATGAAGTCGGCCGGGCCGAAGATGATGGTCTCCAGCCGCGGCGAGGCGGCGGCGATCTCGTCGACGTTCACCAGACCCTTGGCGTTCTCGATCTGCGCCTCGATGCCGATCTTGCCGACCTCGAAGCCCATGGTCTTCTCGATCTGGGTCAGCAGCAGGTCCAGGGCCACGACCTGCTGGGCGTCCTGGACCTTCGGCAGCATGATGCAGTCGAGGTTCTGGCCGGCGCCCTCGACGACCGTGATGACGTCGCGGTAGGTCCAGTGGGTGGTCCAGTCGTTGACGCGGACGACGCGGGTCTTGCCGGTCCAGTCGCCGTTGTTCAGCGCGTCCACGATGGTGTGGCGGGCGCCTTCCTTGGCGAGCGGCGCGCAGGCGTCCTCCAGGTCCAGGAAGACCTGGTCGGCCGGCAGGCCCTGGGCCTTCTCCAGGAACCGCGGGTTCGATCCGGGCACCGCGAGGCAGGAGCGACGCGGGCGAAGGCGGTTCACCGGGTGGACGGGCGTGGTCATGCGGGGACCTCCGTGCTTGCAACGAGTGCGTTGTCGATGTCGAGGGGGGCGAGCTTGTTGGCCTTGCGGATCTCGTCGACGATACGGCCGATGATCTCCGTGATGCCGAAGTCCTTCGGCGTGAAGACGGCGGCGACACCCGCTGCCTTGAGCGTCACGGCGTCGGCGTTCGGAATGATGCCTCCGACGATGACGGGGATGTCACCCGCCCCCGCCGTCCGCAGCCGTTCCAGGACGTCCGGGACCAGAGCGCTGTGCGAGCCGGACAGGATGGACAGTCCCACGCAGTGCACGTCCTCGGCCAGCGCCGCGGTGGAGATCTCCTCCGGGGTCAGCCTGATGCCCTGGTAGACCACCTCGAAGCCGGCGTCGCGGGCCCGGACGGCGATCTGCTCGGCGCCGTTGGAGTGCCCGTCCAGGCCGGGCTTGCCGACCAGCAGGCGCAGCCGGCCCGAGCCGAGCTCGTCGGCCGTGCGGGACACCTTCTCGCGGACCTCGTGCATCGGCGTACCGGGCTCCGCGGTGACCGCCACCGGGGCCGAGGAGACCCCGGTCGGGGCGCGGAACTCACCGAACACCTCGCGCAGGGCGCTGGCCCACTCGCCGGTGGTGACACCGGCGCGGGCGCACTCCAGCGTGGCCTCCATCAGGTTCTCGGTGCCCGCCGCGGCCTCCTTGAGGCGCTCCAGCGCCTGCTGGGTGGTGGGGAAGACGAACGGGTCGCCGTTCCCCTGGCGGTCCGAGGACTCCTGCCGCTCGGCGCGCCAGCGGCCGATGCGCTCGACGGTCAGCGCCTCCGTTGCCGGGTCGACCGTCATGATGGCGCCGTCCAGGTCGGAGGTGAGCGGGTTCTCCTCGGTCTGCTGGAAGCAGTTGACGCCGACGATCTTGTCCTCGCCGGCCTCGATCCGCGCCCGCCGCTCGGCGTGCGAGGAGACCAGCTCGCCCTTCAGGTAACCGGACTCGACGGCGGCCATGGCGCCGCCCATCTCCTGGATCCGGTCGATCTCGGCCAGGCAGTCGGCGACCAGGGAGTCGACTTTGGCCTCGATGACGTGGGATCCGGCGAAGATGTCCTCGTACTCCAGCAGGTCGCTCTCGAGCGCCAGGACCTGCTGGATGCGCAGCGACCACTGCTGGTCCCAGGGCCGGGGCAGACCCAGCGCCTCGTTCCAGGCGGGCAGCTGCACGGCGCGGGCGCGGGCGTCCTTGGAGAGGGTGACCGCGAGCATCTCCAGCACGATGCGCTGGACGTTGTTCTCCGGCTGCGCCTCGGTCAGCCCCAGGGAGTTGACCTGGACGCCGTAACGGAAGCGACGCTGCTTCGCGTTCTCGATGCCGTAGCGCTCCTTGGTGACCTTGTCCCAGATGCGGCCGAAGGCGCGCATCTTGCACATCTCCTCGATGAAGCGGACGCCCGCGTTCACGAAGAAGGAGATCCGGGCGACGACCTCGCCGAAGCGCTCCTGGGGCACCTGGCCCGAGTCGCGCACCGAGTCGAGGACCGCGATCGCCGTGGACATCGCGTACGAGATCTCCTGGACCGGGGTGGCCCCGGCCTCCTGGAGGTGGTACGAGCAGATGTTGATCGGGTTCCACTTGGGAATGTGGTTGACCGTGTACGCGATCATGTCCGTCGTCAGCCGCAGGGACGGCCCCGGCGGGAAGACGTGCGTCCCGCGCGAGAGGTACTCCTTGACGATGTCGTTCTGGGTGGTGCCCTGGAGCTGGGCGATGTCCGCGCCCTGCTCCTCGGCCGCCACCTGGTAGAGCGCCAGCAGCCACATGGCCGTGGCATTGATCGTCATCGAGGTGTTCATCTGCTCCAGGGGTATGTCCTGGAACAGCCGCCGCATGTCGCCCAGATGGGAGACCGGGACCCCGACCCGACCCACCTCGCCGCGGGCGAGGATGTGGTCGGGGTCGTAGCCGGTCTGCGTCGGCAGGTCGAACGCGACCGACAGGCCGGTCTGGCCCTTGGCGAGGTTGCGGCGGTACAGCTCGTTGGACGCTTCGGCCGTGGAGTGGCCGGCGTACGTCCGCATGAGCCACGGACGGTCCTTCTGGCGCTCTGTCATCTCAGGCTGTCCCTTAGGCCTTTGAACGGTCTCAGACGTTGCGGAAGCGGTTGATGGCGTCGAGGTGCTTGGCGCGCATCTCGTGGTCGCGGACGCCCAGGCCCTCCTCGGGGGCCAGCGCGAGGACGCCGACCTTGCCCTGGTGGAGGTTGCGGTGGACGTCGTAGGCGGCCTGGCCGGTCTCCTCCAGGGAGTAGACCTTCGACAGGGTGGGGTGGATCTTGCCCTTGGCGATCAGGCGGTTGGCTTCCCAGGCCTCGCGGTAGTTGGCGAAGTGCGAGCCGACGATCCGCTTCAGCGACATCCACAGGTAGCGGTTGTCGTACTGGTGCATGTAGCCCGAGGTCGAGGCGCAGGTGGTGATGGTGCCGCCCTTGCGGGTGACGTACACCGAGGCGCCGAAGGTCTCGCGGCCCGGGTGCTCGAAGACGATGTCGATGTCCTCGCCGCCGGTCAGCTCGCGGATCTTGGAGCCGAAGCGCTTCCACTCGCGCGGGTCCTGGGTGTGCTCGTCCTTCCAGAACTTGTAGCCCTCGGCGTTGCGGTCGATGACCGCCGTGGCGCCCATGGCCCGGCAGATGTCCGCCTTCTCGGGGCTGGAGACCACGCAGATCGGGTTGGCGCCGCCGGCCAGCGCGAACTGGGTGGCGTAGGAGCCGAGGCCGCCGCTGGCGCCCCAGATCAGGACGTTGTCGCCCTGCTTCATGCCGGCGCCGTTCTGGGAGACCAGCTGGCGGTAGGCGGTGGAGTTGACCAGACCGGGGGAGGCGGCCTCCTCCCAGCTCAGGTGGTCGGGCTTCGGCATCAGCTGGTTCGACTTGACCAGGGCGATCTCCGCCAGGCCGCCGAAGTTGGTCTCGAAGCCCCAGATGCGCTGCTCGGGGTCGAGCATCGTGTCGTTGTGGCCGTCGGAGGACTCCAGCTCGACCGAGAGGCAGTGCGCGACGACCTCGTCGCCCGGGTTCCAGGCGTTGACGCCGGGGCCGGTGCGCAGCACGACGCCCGCGAGGTCGGAACCGATGACGTGGTACGGCAGGTCGTGGCGCTTGGTGAGCTCCGACAGGCGGCCGTAGCGCTCCAGGAAGCTGAAGGTGGAAACCGGCTCGAAGATCGAGGTCCACACGGAGTTGTAGTTGACCGACGAGGCCATGACGGCGACCAGGGCCTCGCCCGGGCCGAGCTCCGGCACCGGGACCTGGTCCAGGTGCAGGGACTTGCGCGGGTCCTTCTCGCGCGTGGTGAGCCCGGCGAACATCTCCGCCTCGTCCTTGTGCACGGTGATCGCGCGGTAGGACTCGGGAAGCGGCAGGGCCGCGAAGTCTGCTGCGGTGGCGGACTGCGACTGAATCGCGTCCAGGATGTCCTTCACGGTGAGCCTCCGGCTAGCGCTGATGAGGGTGCGCTGAGGTAAACGGGGTGCGTGGTGCGGGTGCGGTGTGCCGTCGGTCCGGCTGGTGCAGTGGTGCTGGGCGACGCCCGTGGTGAGGCGTGCGGTGCCTGGTGACGCAGGCGATCCGGGGCGCGTTCCACGCCGGGTGGGCGTGGGTCGCGGGGACATCCGGACCACTTCAACGTATGGCACCCCGTGTCACCCGGCAAGGCACCGCGTGCCAAAACTTTCTCTCATTTGCGGATTGACCTGCACCGATGAGCGATGATCGATCAGAGTTACCCGCGAGTAGGGGCAAGCCGGACATACGACAGTGGCCGCCCCCGGAACGGGAGCGGCCACTGTGACCAGGCGCACCCCCGGCGGTCACTGGGGGAGCGGTTGCTACTTGGCGCGCAGCGCCTCTTCGATGGTCCGCATGACCTCGTCCAGCGGGGCGTCGGTCCGGGCCACCGCCACCAACACCTCGCCCTGCGTGCGCACGGCCGCCGGAGCGGCCGGTTCCGTACTCAGGGTGCGGCCCGCACCGATGCCCGTGCCGAACGTCTTCCGGACGATCGAGAAGGCGTGGTCCAGCTGCGCCTCGACGTCCCCCTGGCCGCCCGCGCGCAGCCAGCGCCGCAGCACGTGGTTGTGGGCGGTGACCACCGCCGAGGCGGCCACCTCGGCCAGCAGCGGGTCGTCGTTGCCGTCGTGGTGGTCGTGCTCGTCGAAATGGGCCAGCAGGTAGCGGGTGAACAGCCGCTCGTACCGGGCCACCGAGGCGATCTCCCGCTCCCGCAGCGCCGGCACCTCACGGGTCAGCCGGTAGCGCTCCACCGACACCGCCGGCGAGGCGGCGTACATCTTCATGACTTCCTTGATCCCGCGGCACACCGTGTCGAGCGGGTGCTCGTGCGCCGGGGCCACGTCCAGGACGGCCTCGGCGCGGGTCAGGGTGTCGTCGTGGTCCGGGAAGATCGCCTCTTCCTTGGACCGGAAGTGCCGGAAGAAGGTCCGCCGCGCCACCCCGGCGGTCGCGGCGATCTCGTCGACCGTCGTCGCCTCGTACCCCTTGGTCGCGAAGAGCTCCATGGCCGCGGCAGCGAGCTCGCGGCGCATCTTGAGCCGCTGGGCGGCCGCCTTGGTGCCGGCCGGACTCTCCGGGGTGTCGGAGGCCGTGGCGGCGCGGGGCGAGGTCTTGGCGGGCTGGGACATAGAGCGAAAGTACTTCATTCGTGCAGGGGTGCGCGCCTGCGGGGGGTGAGAGAGGGGTGGATGCGGGGGAGGGCCCGCACTGGGCTCGTGAGGGTTGGCCCGCCGTGAGGGTCCGGCGGGCCCGAGCAGCCCTCCCCACGCATCCGGCTCGTGGCCCGACGGATTACCGGCGGGCGGCGTACTCACGGAATCCGCGGCCGGTCTTCCGGCCCAGGCAGCCCGCCGCCACCAGGTGCTCCAGCAGCGGGGACGGGGCCAGGCCCGGGTCGCGGAACTCCTTGTGCAGGACCTTCTCGATGGCCAGCGAGACGTCCAGACCGACCACGTCGAGGAGCTCGAACGGGCCCATCGGGTAGCCGCCGCCCAGCTTCATCGCCGCGTCGATCTGGTCGATGTCGGCGTAGTGCTGCTCGACCATCTTGATCGCGTTGTTGAGGTACGGGAACAGCAGCGCGTTCACGATGAAGCCGGCCCGGTCGCCGCAGTCCACCGGGTGCTTGCGCACCTTGAGGCAGATCTCGCGGACCGTGGCGTGCACGTCGTCGGCGGTCAGGACGGTCCGGACCACCTCGACCAGCTTCATCGCCGGGGCCGGGTTGAAGAAGTGCATGCCGATCACGTCCTGCGGACGCGAGGTCACGCGGGCGACCGCGATCACCGGCAGCGAAGAGGTGGTGGTGGCCAGCACCGCACCCGGCTTGCAGACCTTGTCCAGGGTCGCGAAGAGCTCCTGCTTGACCGCCAGGTCCTCGGCGACGGCCTCGACGGCAAGGTCCACCTCGGCGAAGGCGTCCAGCGATCCGGCCGGGGTGATCCGGTCCAGGGTCTGGGCCGCGCCCTCCTCGGTCAGGCGGCCCTTGGACACCGCACGGCCCAAGGACTTCCCGATCGCGGCCTTGGCGGCCTCGGCCTTCTCCTGGCTGCGGGCGGCGAGCACCACGCTGTAACCGGCCTGCGCGAAGACCTGGGCGATCCCGCTCGCCATCGTTCCCGAGCCGGCCACGCCGACCGAGCTGACGGGGCGGCCGGTGCCGACCAGGGACCCGTCGAGCGGGGTCTGCAGGTCGCGGACGATCACCGAGCTGCCCGGCGCCTCGTACGTGTAGAAGCCGCGGCCGGACTTCTGCCCGGTCAGGCCCGCCTCGGCCAGCTGGCCCAGGATCGGGGCCGGGGCGTGCAGCCGGTCGCCGGAGGAGGCGTACATGGCCTCCAGGACGGTGCGGGCGGTGTCCACGCCGATCAGGTCGAGCAGCGCGAGCGGGCCCATGGGCAGCCCGCAGCCGAGCCGCATCGCCGCGTCGATGTCCTCGCGGGAGGCGTACCGCGCCTCGTACATGGCGGCGGCCTGGTTGAGGTAGCCGAAGAGCAGGCCGTCGGCGACGAAGCCGGGCCGGTCGCCGACCGGAACGGGCTCCTTGCCGAGCTCGCGGGCCAGTTCGGTGACCGCCTCGACGGCCGGCGGGGCGGTCAGGACGCAGGAGACGATCTCGACCAGCTTCATCGCGGGGGCGGGGTTGAAGAAGTGCAGGCCCAGCACGCGCTCGGGGCGCAGGGACTCGGCGGCCATGCGCGTCACCGACAGGGCGTTGGTGCCGGTGGCCAAGATGGTGTCGGGCCGCACGATCGCGTCGAGCTCGCGGAACACCTGCTGCTTGATCTCGTACGACTCGGGGACGACCTCGATGACCAGATCGGCCTCGGCGGCGGCGCCCAGATCGGTGAAGGTGCGGAAGCGGGCGAGCACGTCGGCCCGCTCCTGCTCGGTGAGGCGCTCCCGGGCGACGGAGCGCGCGGTGGCCGCGGCGAGGGAGGTCGCGGCCCGCTGGGCGGCGGCCTCGCTGATGTCGATGCCGATGACCTCGCGGCCGGCCCGGGCGAGGACCTCGGCGATGCCGGTGCCCATCGTGCCGAGGCCGACGACGGCGATGGTCTGGAGGGTGGGCTGACTGGACTGACGGTCCATCGAGGGACTCCAGTGGATGAGGGTGACGACTGAGAGGGCGCGCGGCGCACGGCGCGCGCGGATGCCGTACGGAAGAGCCGTGCGGTGAAGGACCCGGGGTGAGCGGGCCCGAAGAGGGGGTGCCCGCGGAGAACGAGTCCCCGGGGCGGAAACGGCGGAACCCTGTCCCGGGGTCACACCGTGAAGAAACGAACCGACCGGCACGAGGCGGCTGCGTCACCAGGCCGCCCTCGTACGTGTTGCAACGACAGTAACCCGCCGGTAACTGGTCCGCCAGAGCGCGGAGATGTGACCTGTACCGCCCAAATGTACCGATCATCGATCATCGATCAACGGGCCGTCCCCGATGTCCCGAAACCCGGCACGGCGACCGCTGCGTCCCCCTAGGGTGGCCGGGTGAACGACGTGCTGGAGCGCCTGCGGGCGGAGGCGGGACCGTCACCCGAGTACGAGGTGCTGCTCACCGCCGCCCCCGATGGTCTCGCCGCCTCCCTGACTTCGGCCGGGCTGCCCCTGTGGGCCCGCGAACTGGCCGCGTACCGACTGGGCCTCGCGGGAGACCGCCGCGCCTTCGAATCCCTCGTGCTGCTCCTGAACCACCGGGACCCGGCCCGCTGCGCGGCCGCCGCCGAGGCGCTGGCCGTCCTCGACGACCCGCGCACCGCCCGCGCGGCAGCGGCCCTCGCCACCAACGCCCTGCGCACGGCCTACGCCCTGCAGCCCGTACGGCTGCTCGTCGCCCTGCGCGCCCCCGAGTCCGTACCGGCCCTGATGGCCACCCTCTCGCGGCTGCTGCACCCGCACGACCCGTACTGGCGGGTGGCCCTGGCCTGCATCGAGGGCCTCGGTGCGCTCGCCGATCCCCGGGCCCGCGAACTGCTCACCCGCGCCCAGTCCCACCCCCGGCTGGCGGTGGCGGCAACGGCCGCGCTGCGCAACCTGGACTGAGGCGCGCGGGCCGAGGCGCACGGGTTGAGGTGCGCGGGCCGGGCATCGCGGGTTGAGGCGCACGGGCTGGAGTGCGCAGGCCGGGGTGCGCAGGCCGGGGATCGCGGCCCGCTATGCGGCGATGACCGCGAAGGCCTCTATCTCGACCAGGAGTTCGGGCCGGAAGAGCGCGGAGACCTGCACGGCCGAGGAGGCCGGGAGGCGGTCGGCCGGGATCACCGCGTCGCGGGCCTCCCGCACCGCCGGGAGGTGGGCGACGTCCGTCACGAAGTAGGTGAGCTTCACGACGTCGTCGAAGGTCGCCCCGGCCGCCGCCAGGCACCGGCGCAGGTTCTCGAACACCTGCCGGGCCTGGGCGGCCGGATCCCCCTCGCCCACGACCTCGCCCCGCTCGTCGAGCGCGCACTGTCCGGACACGGCGACGAAGCGCCCCGTGCCCCACGCCACGTGGCTGTAGTGGGGGCTCGCGGCGACTCCTTCCGGTGCGGCGATACGGGTCAGGTGGCTGCTGTGCGACGGTGTCGTGGTCATGGCCACGATCTTGCCCCCTTCCCCTCGCGCCCTGACGGGGTGGGCCGGGTGGGCGTCAGCCGCGGAAGCCGAGCAGGCCGTGCAGGGCCGCACCGCCCGCGGAGGCGGGCACGGCGCGGGTCGCCGTGGTCGGCTTCGGGGCCGCCTGGGCGGGGCAGGTGGCGTCCGTGGCCCTGCCGGTCGTCAGGTAGGCCGACACCTTCTCGTCCAAGCACTTGTTGCCGCTGAGGGCGATGCCGTGGTTGCCGCCGCCCTGCTCCACCACCAGGGCCGAACCCGACAGCTTCTCCCGCATGCTGAGCGCCCCCTCGAAGGGGGTCGCCGCGTCGTCCGTCGCCTGGAGCAGCAGGGCGGGCGGGAGGTCCGCGTTGGTCACGTCCGGGGCCTCGAGCGGCTCCGTCGGCCAGAACGCGCACGGGGCGTTGTACCAGGCGTTGTTCCAGGTCATGAACGGCGCCTTGGCGTGGGTGCGCCACATGTCCGCGCGCCACTGGTTCCAGTCCTTCGGCCAGGCCGAGTCCCGGCACTGCACCGCCGTGTAGACGCTGTAGCCGTTGCCGGCGGTGGGCTCCACCGCGCCGAACCGCTCGTAGGCGGCCACCAGCGGCTTCGGGTCCTTGGCCACCGCGTACGCGGCGAAGGCCTCGGCCAGGTTCGGCCAGTAGCCGTTGTAGTACCCGCCGGGCATGAAGGTGTCCTCCAGCTCCGCCGGCCCCACCTTGCCCCCGGCCGGGCTCTCGCGCAGCGCGTCGCGCATCGCGTACCAGGCCCGCTCGACCTCCGCCGGGTCGGTGCCGAGCTTGTAGGTGGCGTCGTACTGGGCCACCCAGGCCAAGAAGGCCTTGTGGCGGGTGTCGAAGGCGAGGTCCTGGGCGAGGTTGTCCTCGTACCAGACCCCGCCCGGGTCGACCACGGAGTCCAGGACGAGCCGGTGCACGCGGCCCGGGTGGAGCTTGGCGTACACCGCGCCCAGGTAGGTCCCGTACGAGTAGCCGAAGTAGCTGATCCGCTCCGCGCCGAGAGCGCCGCGCAGCGCCTCGATGTCCCGGGCGGCCGAGACGGTGTCGATGTACGGCAGCACGTCCGCGTGCTTGGCCCCGCAGGACTCGGCGAAGGAGCGCACCCGGTCCAGGTTGGCCCGCTCGGTGGCCCCGTCCATGGGGACGGAGTCCGGCCGCGCGGGCTTGAAGTGCCCGGCCGCGCAGTCCAGGGCGGGCTCGCTCTTGCCGACGCCCCGGGGGTCGAAGCCGATCACGTCGTACTGGGCGGCCACCTCCTTGGGCAGGGCGGAGGCGATGTATCCGGCCAGGCTGCGGCCGCTGCCGCCCGGGCCGCCCGGGTTGACCAGCAGCGGGCCCTGGGAGGTGGGGCCGGTGTGGGGGACCCGGGTCAGGGCGAGCGTGATCTGGCGGCCGTCCGGACGCGCGTGGTCGAGGGGCACCTTGAGGGACGCGCACTGCAGCGTGGGGTACCGCGGGGTGGTGCAGCCGGTCCAGCGCAGCGCCGCCTGCGCCGGCGCCTGCGCGGCCGGATCGGCCGGGGCGGCGGGCGCGGCCGTCACCGGGCTCGCGAGGGCGGCGGCGCAGGCGGCGGCGACGGTGGAGATCGACAGCAGGACAGCGGCGCGCTTCTTCAAGGGGTGGAGCATGGGGCCTCCCAGCCGAGGGTTCTGGGCGGAATCGTCCCGGAAACCGAGCCTGGAAGGCGGGATTGGGCCACCGATTGGCCCGATGTGATGACCGTTCAGGCGGCGCCGGCCGTCACAGGAGGCTGAGCTGCGTGGCCGCGGCGGGCGCGGAGCCGTTCGGCGGCACCGGCGCGACGATCTTGCGGGTCTCGCCCCGGCGGGCCGGGCCGATGTCGAATTCGGCCGCCAGTTCGTGGACTTGGCGGGTGATCCGGCGCTGGTACCAGGTGGGCGCGTACGACCCGCCCGCGTACATCCGCTCGTACCGGGGGACCAGGTGGGGGTGGTGGGCGCCCAGCCAGGCCGTGAACCACTCGCGCGCCCCGGGCCGCAGATGGAGTACCAGGGGTGTCACGGAGGTCGCGCCGGCCTCGGCCACGGCCCGTACGGTCGCCCGAAGCTGCTCCGGGGAGTCCCCGAGGAAGGGGATCACCGGGGCCATCAGCACCCCGCATTCGATCCCGGCGTCGGTGAGCGCCCGTACGGCGCCCAGCCGGGCGGCGGGGGAGGGGGTGCCCGGCTCGACGGTCCGCCAGAGCCCGGTGTCGGTGAAGCCGACCGAGACCGAGATGCCGACCTCGGTGACCTCGGTGGCCGCGCGCAGCAGGGGGAGGTCGCGCAGGATCAGCGTGCCCTTGGTGAGGATCGAGAACGGGTTGGCGCGGTCGCGCAGGGCCTCGATGATCCCGGGCATCAGCCGGTACCGGCCTTCGGCGCGCTGGTAGCAGTCGACGTTCGTGCCCATGGCGATGTGCGCGCCGGTCCAGCGGGGCGAGCCGAGCTCGCGGCGCAGCAGTTCGGGGGCGTTGGTCTTGACGACGATCTGGGAGTCGAAGCCGAGGCCGGTGTCGAGGTCGAGATAGCTGTGCGTCTTGCGGGCGAAGCAGTACACGCAGGCGTGGCTGCATCCCCGGTAGGGGTTCACGGTCCATTCGAACGGCATGCGCGAGGCGCCGGGCACCCGGTTGACGATCGACCGGGCGCGTACCTCGTGGAAGGTGATCCCCCGGAACTCGGGGGTGTCGATGGTCCGGGTCACGACGGCGTCGGCCCCGAACAGTGCGGCGGGACCCGCGGACCCCTCGGCCAGGTTCTCCCAGCGCATGGTGCGCCTCCCTCGGTAGCTCTGAGGCCCGAGAATAGAACAAGTGTTCCCATGATCGTGCGGGCCTCGAAAATAGCTGGTCAGCGCTGCGGCCGGCGTGTGAGGCTGCGCCGCATGGCGGGATACAGACTCACGGTGTGCCTTCCGGGCGGGGCCCGGGACCGGCTGGTGGAAGCGGTCGGCGAGGCGATGGCGCCCTTCGAGATCGGGGGGCCGCGGCCCTACTCGGACGACCTGTGGATCTGGGACCACTGGTGGATCACGGGCGGCGCGGACGACGGCGGCTACCCGATCCGTCCCGGTCACGAAGCGGACCCCCGGATCATTCACGACCAGCCGCTGCGGGACGGAACCCGGAGGCCGAGCCGACCGGGCTGGTGCACGGGCGGGCCGCGCGGACTGCTCGCCTTGGGCGAGCCGCAGAAGCGGGCCGCCGAACTGGCCGGCATCGCCTGGGACCGCTGGCACGAGATGGCGGCGGAGCACCCGCCGGGCCGGCCGTGGGAGGAGTTCGCCCCGGCGTCGGCGTTGGCGCCGGAAACGGCGTACGACCTCCGCGTCGACTCCGAAGCCCGGCACGCGGGCTGGGAGAGGTACCTCGCGCAGCCGCCCGCCCCCGCCTTTCGCGCGTGGCTCGCCGGGCTTCCGGACCATCTGGATGCCGGGTTCTTCCGCGAAGTCCTGCGCCACGTGGACGACCCTCTCAGGAGGGTCGGCGGGTACGGCCGGGAGGAATTCCTCGCCTTCGGCGCCGACCGGGCGGTCGCGCACGGCAACGTGCTGACCCTCGACGGTTGGTGGTGCGAGAAGGGCTACGATCCCGTCCACGGTGCCTGCGACGACCAGGGCGCCTGTCCGCACACCCCGCCGTACACGCAACGGCCGGGGGCGGGAGAGGCCCACCTCGCCGGCCTCCCGGACGACACCCTCCTCGTGCACGTCCGCTGCCACGTCTGATCCGGATTTGGGTCACCGGCCCGGAGGTGGTTGGCTTCGCCGTGACGAGCGGACACAACTGCTGGAGGAACAGCTATGGCGCAGGTCGAGGCCACCACGGAGCGGATCATCGCGGCCGACGCGGAGACCGTGTTCGACGCGCTGGCGGACTACACCGGGACCCGCGGGAAGCTGCTGCCCGAGCACTTCAGCGAGTACGAGGTGCGCGAGGGCGGCGACGGCGAGGGCACCCTGGTGCACTGGAAGCTCCAGGCCACCAGCAAGCGCGTGCGCGACTGTCTGCTCGAGGTCAGCGAGCCCACCGACGGCGAGCTGGTGGAGAAGGACCGCAACTCCTCCATGGTCACCACCTGGCGGGTCACCCCGGCCGGTGAGGGCAAGTCCAAGGCCGTGGTCACCACCGTCTGGAACGGCGCCGGCGGCATCGGCGGCTTCTTCGAGCGCACCTTCGCGCCCAAGGGCCTCGGCCGGATCTACGACACCGTGCTGGAGAACCTGGCCACCGAAGTGGAGCGCTGAGCAACGGCGTTGACGGTGGGGCCGGCACAACGGCCTCACCGGATCGGGTGAACCCGGAGCGCCCGCGGACCGCAGCTCGCTGGGCGGAGGGGCGGACGCGCGTACGGGTGTACGGGCGGACGGGCGGACGGCTCGTCAGGCGGTCGGCTCGCGGCCGGGATACCGCGCACCGACGGGCCGCGCGGCGGGGGTCGCGCACCGCGCGCCGCGCCGGGGCGCGAGCCCCACGGCCGCCGGGGGCCCCGGCGGCTAGGGTGGCACCCTGAGCGCAACCGACCGCCCGGGGGCCCGATGAAGATCCTCATCTCCGCCGACATGGAAGGCGCCACCGGCGTCACCTGGCCCGCGGACGTGCTGCCCGGAACCCCGCAGTGGGAACGCTGCCGCGCGATGTTCACCTCCGACGTCAACGCCGCCGTGCTCGGCTTCTACGACGGCGGAGCCGACCAGGTCCTCATCAACGAGGCGCACTGGACCATGCGCAACCTGCTGCTGGAGAAGCTCGACGCCCGCGCCGAGATGATCACCGGCCGCCACAAGACCCTCTCCATGGTCGAGGGCGTCCAGCACGGCGACGTCGACGGCGTCGCCTTCGTCGGCTACCACACCGGGGCCGGCTCCGAGGGGGTCCTCGCCCACACCTACCTCGCCAACTCCATCACCGGAGTCTGGGTCAACGGGACGCGCGCCAGCGAGGGGCTGCTCAACGCGCACGTCGTCGCCGAGTACGGGGTTCCCGTCATCCTGGTCACCGGCGACGACCTGACCTGCGTGGACGCCGCCGGATACGCCCCCGGGGCCGCGACCGTCGCCGTCAAGGACCACGTCTCGCGCTACGCCGCCGTGTGCCGCACCCCGGCCCGTACCGCCGCCGACATCCGGGCCGCGGCCAAGGAGGCCACCGCCCTGGCCGTGCGCCACGATCCGGTCCGCGGCGGCCCCTTCACCGTGGAGCTGGAGTTCGACGCGGCGCACCTGGCCATGTCCGCCACCGTGGTCCCCGGCGTGGAGCGGTCCGGGGAGCGCAAGGTCGCGTACACCAGCGAAACCATGTACGAGGGGATCCGGGCCTTCAAAGCGGTCACGACGGTCGTCTCGGCGGCCGTGGAGGAGCAGTATGGCTGACATGTGCGCAATCAACGCCGAGATCCCCGCCAGAGCCGGAGCCGGAGCCGGCGCCGTCGACACCGCGGAACCGGTGGACGCGGCGGGCGTATCGGCTGCGGTGGACGTGGTGGATGCGGTGGACGCGGTGGACGCGGTGGCTCTCGACGAGGCCGTCGAGTTCACCTCCGGCCTCATCAGGATCGACACCACCAACCGGGGCGGCGGCGACTGCCGCGAGCGCCCCGCGGCGGAGTACGTCGCCGAGCGGCTCGCCGCCGCCGGTCTGGAGCCGCTCTTGCTGGAACGCACCCCCGGCCGCACCAACGTGGTCGCCCGGATCGAGGGCACCGACCCCTGTGCCGAGGCCCTCCTCGTCCACGGCCACCTCGACGTGGTTCCGGCCGAGGCCGCCGACTGGAGCGTGGATCCCTTCTCCGGCGAGGTGCGCGACGGCGTGGTCTGGGGGCGCGGCGCCGTGGACATGAAGAACATGGACGCGATGGTGCTGGCCGTCGTACGGGCCTGGGCGCGCGCGGGAGTGAGACCGCGCCGGGACATCGTGATCGCCTACACCGCCGACGAGGAGGACAGCGCGGTCGACGGCTCCGGCTTCCTCGCCGACCACCACCCGCACCTCTTCGAAGGCTGCACCGAGGGCATCAGCGAGTCCGGGGCCTTCACCGTGCACGGCGGCCCCGGCGGCCGCGCCCTCTACCCGATCGCGGCGGGGGAGCGGGGCACCGCCTGGCTGAAGCTGACCGCGCACGGCACCGCAGGTCACGGCTCCAAGCCGAACAGGGCCAACGCCGTCAGCCGGCTCGCCGCCGCCGTCGCGCGGATCGGCGCGTACGACTGGCCGGTCCGGCTCACCGGCACCGTCACCGCCTGCATCGCCGAACTCGCCGCCCTGCAGGGCTTGTCGGTGGACCCGCGGCGGCCGGGCCTCGACGTCGACGAGCTCCTCGACCGGCTCGGCCCGGCCGGCTCGCTGGTCCGTGCCACCGTGCGCAACAGCGCCAACCCGACCATGCTCAGCGCCGGTTACAAGCTCAACGTGATCCCCGAGCACGCCACCGCCTACGTCGACGGCCGGACCGTGCCCGGCGGCGAGGCCGAGTTCATCGCCACCCTCGACGCCCTCACCGGCCCCGACGTGCGCTGGGAGTTCCACCACCGGGAGGTCGCCCTCCAAGCCCCCGTGGACGGCCGGACGTACGGGATCCTGCGCGAGTCGGTCGAACGGTTCGACCCGGCCGGCCACGTGATCCCCTTCTGCATGGCGGGCGGCACCGACGCCAAGCAGTTCTCCCGCCTCGGCATCACCGGCTACGGCTTCTCCCCGCTGAAGCTACCGCCCGGCTTCGACTACTGGGCCCTCTTCCACGGCGTGGACGAGCGGGTGCCCGTCGAAGCCCTGCACTTCGGCGTCCGCGTCCTCGACCACGCGCTGCGGACCCTGTGAACGGGGCCCGGTGATGGCGGCGACGACCCGGCCCTACGGCAGCTGGCCCTCACCCATCGACGCGGGCCTCGCCGCCTGTCTCGACGGGCGGCCCGAGTACCTCGGCACGGTCGGCCCCGAGGTGTGGTGGACCGAACCCCGGCCCGAGGAAGCCGGCCGCCGTACCCTGGTGCGCCGCCGCCTCGCCGACGGCGGGCCCGAGATCACCGAGCTCCCCGCCCCGTGGAACGTGCGCAGTCGCGTCACCGAGTACGGCGGCCTGCCCTGGGCCGGGGTCGAACGGCCCACCGGCGGACCCCTGTTGGTCTTCGTCCACTTCGCCGACCAGCGGCTGTACGCGTACGAGCCCGACGCCCCCGGCGGCCCCGAGCCGCGGCCGCTGACCCCGGTCTCCCGGACCGGCGGCGGCCTGCGCTGGGCCGACCCGGTGCTGCGCGGCGACGAGGTCTGGTGCGTGCTGGAGGAGTTCACCGGGCCCGCGCCGACCGATGTGCGCCGGATGCTCGCCGCCGTACCGCTGGACGGCTCGGCGGCGGGGAACCGCGGCGCGGTGCGGGAGCTGACGCACGACCGGTACCGGTTCACCACCGGGCCCCGGCTCTCCCCGGACGGCCGGCGCGCCGCCTGGCTGGTGTGGGACCACCCCCTGATGCCGTGGGACGGTACCGAGCTCAGGGTGGCCGAGGTCACCGGGGACGGGGAGCTCGCCGACGCCCGGACCGTACTCGGCGGCCCCGACGAGGCCGTCGCCCAGGTCGAGTGGACGGCCGAAGGGACCCTCCTCGCGGTCAGCGACCGCGGCGGCTGGTGGAACCCGTACGGCGTGGACCCGCGGACCGGCTGGGCGATCAACCTCTGCCCGCGGGAGGAGGAGTTCGGCGGCCCGCTGTGGAAGCCGGGGCTGCGGTGGCTCGCCCCGCTCCCCGGGGACACCCCGCACCCGGTGGGCTCGGGGGCCGGGCTCGTCGCCGTCCTGCACGGGCAGGGCTCCTCGGTGCTCGGCATCCTCGACCCGGAGAGCGGCGACCTGGTGGACGCCGCCGGGCCGTGGACCGCCTGGCAGCCGACCCTCGCGGTGCACGGCACCCGGGTCTACGGCGTCGCAGCCAGCCCGCGCAGCGCGTACGAGGTGGTCGAGCTGGACACCGCCACCGGGCACGCCCGGGCGATCGGCGGGCAGCGCCCGGACCCGGTGGACCCGGCCTACTACCCGGAGCCGCAGAGCCGCACCTTCCTCGGCCCCGACAACCGCCAGATCCACGCGCACGTCTACCCGCCGCACCACCCGGCCGTCCGGGCCGCCGCCGACGAACTGCCCCCGTACGTGATCTGGGCGCACGGCGGACCCACCGACCACGTGCCGCCCGTACTCGACCTGCACATCGCCTACTTCACCTCGCGCGGCATCGGCGTGGCCGAGGTGAACTACGGGGGATCCACCGGCTACGGCCGCGCCTACCGGGAGCGGCTGCGCGAGCAATGGGGCGTGGTGGACGTGGAGGACTGCGCGTCGGTCGCCCGCGCGCTGGCCGCCGAGGGCACCGCCGATGCCGCCCGGCTCGCCATCCGCGGCGGCAGCGCGGGCGGCTGGACCGCGGCGGCCTCGCTGGCCGCCACCGACCTGTACGCGTGCGCGGCGATCATCTACCCGGTGCTGGACCTGGTGGGCTTCGCCGAGGAGACCCACGACCTGGAATCGCGCTACATCGACAGCCTGGCCGGGCCGCAGCAGACCCTGGCGGTGCTCAACCGCGAGCGGTCCCCGGTGGCCCGCGCCGACGGGATCACGGCGCCGTTCGTGCTCCTCCAGGGGCTGGAGGATCCGATCTGCCCGCCGGCCCAGGCGGAGCGGCTGCTCGACGCCCTGCGGGACCGGCCGGTGCCGCACGCGTACGTGACCTTCGAGGGCGAAGGCCACGGCTTCCGGCGGGCCGACACCATGATCCGCGCGCTGGAGGCCGAACTGTCCCTGTACGCCCAGGTCTTCGGGATCGAACGCACCGACGTGCCGCGGCTGGAACTGGGGTCCGGCTAGGGGGTGCGCAGGCTCCACCGGACGGAGCCGAGCAGCAGGGCGCCGGGGGCGACGCCCGAGGCGGTCGCGATGACAGCGAGGGAAGCCCCGCAGGCGGCAAGGACCAGACCGGCGGCCCCGCAGGCGGCCGTCGAGGCCGCCAGCAGCCGGAGCGACGGCATGCGCCGGATGGCGGCGAGACCGAAGGAGTGCAGGCCGACGACCAGGCTGAGCCGGGGCGCCGCGGCCCGCGGGGCGGGGAACACGAGGTTGATGACGAGGAAACCGGCCACCGCGACGGCGACTTCGGCGGCACGAGGAAAGCTCCGCCCGAACCGCTCGGCACGGCCCCGCCCCCGCCGCCGCCGGGAGGCGTCCGTACCCTGCGCAACGCGACGAACAGCCAGATGAACGAGGCGATCCCGAGGGCGCACACCGGAACGGCGGCGGCCGTGGGCAGGGCCCCGGCATGGGCCAGGACGAAGACGAGCCCGAACATCGCGCCGACGGGTCGACCCGTTTGATCCGATGTCACCTCGCCGGTCTGACTCGAAGTCGATCACTGGGTGAGGAGCCAGACCCGCAGCGGGCCGATGGGGGCGAAGCCGGCCCGGACCGCCGCCTCCAGGTCCTCCCCGTGCTCGTAGCCGACCACGTCCAGCTGCGGCCACCGGGCGCGGACCGCGCCGAGGACACCCGCCCAGGCGGCCCCGAACAGGTTGGACACGCCGACCACGCCCCCGCCGGTGTTCGCGACGGCCCCGGCGACGATCCGGCCGTCCACGCGCCCGGCCAGGAAGACGATCCCCTCGCCGAGCAGGCCCGGCCGGAACGGTCCGTCACCACCGGCGCCCTCCCCGCCGTCGAAGGCGGCCTCCCAGGCCGCCAGCTCTTCGGCGTCCGAGACCTCGGACCACTCCAGCCCGGCCGCCTCCGGCTCCGCCGCGGGGAGCGGCGCCCCGGCGGGCCGATGGATCCACTGCGCCTCGAACAGCACCTCGAAGCCGTCGCCGGCCAGGTCCAGGTCGGCGAAGCTGTCCTTCACCGAGCAGCCGGCGGAGGCGGTGTCGACGCCCCGGACCACGTTCCGCGCCGGCACGCCCGGTTCCAGGGTCACGGCATCGGGATACATCGGCGGAGTCCGCCGCGCACTGAACCAGAGCTGCTCGCCGTCGTACCGCGGCTCCAGCCCGTGCGCCCGACAAACCGCCCCGCACCAGGCGGTGTTGTTCAGCGCGGCCCTACGGAGCAGCGCCGTCCGCGTCGTCTCGTTCATGATCACTCGGTGATGGTGCCACCGCCCGGCGGCGGTGTCGATCCGATGGTGCGATCACGATACTGTTCGTCCTTTGCGTGTGCATCATGCGGAGGGAACGCGGCGCCATGGGACTGATCGGACAGATAGTCAGCTACCGTGAAGGCCTGGGGGATCCGGCGCGCCTGGTGGGGGAGTTCCGCCGTACTTCCCTGCTCGTGCCACTCACCACGACCGACGTCGATTCGGATGCCGAACGTCCCTTTGTTGCCGCCGGTGGTCTGATGTCGGCGGTGTCGGGTGGGATCCGCTGGCTGTACGCGTTCACGGACGAGGAGGCCCTCGCCCGGTTTGTACACGCGCGGGGGGAGGGCGGCCATGAGTGGCCGTACCTGACGATGCTCGGCGCGCGGCTGCTGGACGCGGTGGTGCCGATGTCGGACCGTCCAACGGGAGTCGCTGTCGACGTGGCGGACGGCGACGGGGCGATGCTGTTCCCGCCGGTGGCCGGGATCGTCGCCGACGCCTTCGCCGTGGACGTCGATCCGGGCGCTGACGGCGGTCGTGGGGCGGTGGCCTGATGGCGGGTGATGGTGACCTCGAAGTCTCCCCACAAGCGGTCTCGGCGATCCAGTCCGGCCTGAGGGCGGCGATATCCGAGCTCCGCGAGTCCGGGGACGCGGCGGGAGCCTCGCAGGGCGCCGGGTTCGAAAACCTGTCGATGACGGGGATGGAAACCGGACACCCGGGGCTGGCGACCGACTTCGAGGACTTCTGCGAGCGCTGGGAGTGGGGGGTCCGAGCCCTGATCCAGGACGCGTCGACGCTCGCGGGGAACCTGGGGATCGCGGCGGGGACGATGTGGGAGGAGGAGCAGTACATCCAGGGCTCCTTCAAGGTCGTTGCGAACGCCGCGTACGGAAATCCGTATGCCAGCGAGGACGAGATCGAGCAGAAGAAGTGGGGCGACATCTTCCGCGCGGACGTCTACAAGCCCGACTACAGCGCCGAGTCGTTCGAGAAGGGGCAGCAGGACATGAAGCAGACCTGGTCGGACACGAAGGACACGGTGACCTCGAACGGGAAGGTCGGTTCGCTGAAGGACCTGCTGGACCAGTCCGGCATGGGCAATGGGGGGAACGACTAGATGGGCTGGCGGGATTGGGTACCGGACTCGGCGGAGAACTGGGCCGAGGACCGTGCCGAGGACGTCGGTGACATCGTCGAGTGGGGCGGCAACAAGGCGGCCGGCTGGGCCGACGAAGTCGGCGCAGACGGTGCGAGCGACTGGCTCCGCGACAAGAGCCGCTCCGCCGCGAACCAGCTGGGCGCGGAGGTCGCCGAGCTCGAACTCGGGCAGACCGAGGACCCGAAGAAGCTCGTCTACGGCAGCCCTGCCAAGATCCGTGAACAGGTCGCCCACCTGAACGACTTCAAGAAGGCCTTCGAGTCCGTCGGAAACGGCTTGAAGAACCTCGCCGAGCCCGACGGGTTCAAGGGCGCGGCCGCCACCGCGTTCCGGGAGTCCGTCGCGAAGGAGCCGCCGCGCTGGTTCAACGCGGCTGACGCCTTCGGGAAGGCCGCCGATGCCATGGGCCGGTTCGCCGAGACCGTCGAGTGGGCCCAGGGCAAGGCCAAAGAGGCACTGGACGACTACAACAAGGCGCTGAAGGTCTCCCAAGCCGCCTACGACGCGCACGAGAAGCTCCGCAAGACCTACAACGACGCCCTGAAGGCGAAGTCGGACTACCTGCCGCCGCGGCCGTCGGAGGAATACCCCGATCCCGGGACGGAGATGGCCAAGGCCGCGAAGGAGAAGCTCAACAGCGCCCGCACGCAGCGCAACGAGCAGGCCGGCACCGTCGCGGCGGCCGTCCGTGCCGCCCGGGACGCGGCCCCGCCCAAGCCCTCGTATGCCGAGCAGCTCAGCTACGGCCTCGATTACCTCGACCTCGCCTCAACCCATCTGGTCGGCGGTGTCATCAAGGGCACGGCCGGCGTGGTCAACTTCGCCCGCGGCCTGAACCCGCTGGACCCCTACAACCTGAGCCACCCCGCGGAGTACCTGACCAACTTGAACTCGACCGTGGCCGGCTTGGTCGTCGTGGCCAACGACCCCATGGGCGCGGGCAAGCAGATGCTCGACGAGTTCATGAAGGACCCGTCGGAAGGACTCGGCAAACTCATACCCGAACTCATCGGATCGAAGGGCACCAGCGCCGCCAAGACGTTTGCCACCGCCACCAAGCACCTCGACGACGCGGCCGCCGCCGCGCGGGCGCGCAAGCTGATCGACGACGCCCCGGACGGCACCCACAAAACCGCGGACGGTGACCGTGAGGCCGGCGGCGACCCGGTGGACCTCGCCACCGGGCGGATGTTCCTGCCCCAGACCGATGTCGACCTGCCCGGCATCCTGCCGCTCGTCTTCACCCGCCGCACCGAATCCGGCTGTGCGGTCGGCCGCTTCCTGGGGGCCGCCTGGACCTCCACCATCGACGAGCGCCTGGAGATCGATGCGGTCGGCGTCGTCCACGTCACCGCCGAAGGCCTGTTGATCCCGTACCCCCATCCTGCCCCGGGCGTGCCCACACGGCCGGAAGGCGGCAGCGTCCGCACCTTGCTGGCCCGCGACGCCGAAGGCAACTACACGGTCACGGAACCCGACAGCGGTCTGGTCTTCCACTTCACTGCCCCGACCGGCAGCGAACCGGCAGATGATGGTGAAGCCTGGCTGTCCTGCATATCCGAACGCAACGGTCACGCCATCGACATCGAGCGTGACGAGGACGGCGTGCCGCTGGGTCTGGTCCACTCGGCAGGCCATCACATGACGCTGTCCGTCGCCGACGGCCTGGTCACCGCCCTGTTTTTGGCCGGCGCAGGCCCCGGCGGTGCCGACCTGCCGCTGATGAACTACGGCTACGAGGACGGCAACCTCATCACGGTCACCAAGCCGTCAGGTGCCACCACCGCCTTCGTCTACGACGACCGGCGCCGCGTCACCGCCTGGATCGATTCCAACGGAAGTCGCTACGACTACGTCTACGACGACCGCGACCGAGTCGTGGCGGAGGGCGGCGAGGCCGGCCACATCCAGATCACCCTTTCCTACAGCGAACCGGACCCGGAAACGGGTCACTACACCACCACGCTGACCACACCGGACGGGCACGCGACCCACCACCTGTTCGGCCCCGGCTGCAAGCTCCTGGCTGTCACCGACCCGCTCGGCCACACCACCCGCCATACATACGACTTGCGCGGCAACCTGTTGTCCCGCACCGACCCGCTGGGTCTCACCACCGTCTTCTCCTACGACGAGGACGGCCGCCGCGTCCGCGCCGTCCGCCCCGACGGAAGTGAACTGCACACCGTGCGTGGCCCGTTCGGTCTGCCCGTGCAAGTCTTCGGGCCCGACGGTTCCCGCATGCTCCACGAGTACGACGAACGCGGCAATCGTACGGCGGTCACCGACTCGGCGGGCTTCACGACCCGCTACACCTACGACCAGGCGGGCCGGCTTACCTCGCTCACCGATGCGGTAGGAGCCACGACCCATGTGGTGTGCGACGCGGCGGGGCTGCCCGTGGAGGTGACCGATCAGGCCGGTGCCCTCACCCGCACGGAGCGGGATGCCCTCGGCCGGCCGGTCCGCATCACCGATCCGATGGGCGGCATCACCCGCCTGGGGTGGCACGCCGACGGGCAGCTCGCCCGGCGCACCAGCCCCGACGGCGCCACCGAGATGTGGACCTACGACGGCGAGGGCAACCTGCTCGCCCGCACCGACGCCTCCGGTGGGATCACCCGCTTCGAGTACACCCACTTCGACCTGCCGACATCCCGCACCGGACCCGACGGCGCGCGCTACGAGTTCGAGCACGACGCCGCGCTACGCCTCACCCGGGTCACCGATCCGCACGGGCGAGCCTGGACCTACGAGTACGACGCCGCCGACGACATAGTCTCCGAGACCGACTTCGACGGCCGCACCCTCACCTACCAGCTGGACGAAGCGGGCCGGCTGGCCGCCCGCGTCGACGCGCTCGGCGGCACCATCTCGTTCGAGCGCAACCAGCTCGGCCAGGCGGTCCGCAAGGACGTCGACGGCCGTGCGACGGACTATGTCTACGACAGGGCCGGACGCCTGCTGGAGGCCATCGGACCGGACAGTGAACTCAGGTACCAGTACGACCGTCGCGGACTGACCAAGACCGAGCTGGTGGACGGGCGCCCCATCGCCTACTCCTACGACCCCCTCGGCCGTCGCACGCGCCGAACCACCCCCACCGGTCATGTCACCTCCTACGCCTACGATGCCGACGGACGGTCCCATCGCCTCACCACCGGCGGCCACCGCATCGAGTTCACGCACGACGCCGCCGGACGCGAACTGGCCCGCGTCTTCGGCGACACGATCACCATGGCCTCCGCCTGGGACGAGGCGGGACGGCTCGCCGAGCAGCACATCACCGCCGCAGGGCGCGCGGTCAACAGCCGCACCTACGGCTACCGCGCCGACGGCCACCTGATATCCGTCGCGGACCGACTGTCGGGCACCCGCACGTTCGACCTCGACCAGGCGGGCCGGGTCACCGCCGTCCACGCCCAGGGCTGGACCGAGCAGTACGCCTACGACGACACCGGCAACCAGACCTGGGCATCCTGGCCGGCCGACCACCCCGGCGGCGAAGCCACCGGATCGCGCACCTACACCGGCACCAACGTCACCTGCGCCGGAGACGTCCGTTTCGAGTACGACGCCCTCGGACGGGTCACACTCCGGCAGAAGACCCGGCTCTCCCGGAAGCCGGATACCTGGCGGTACGCGTGGGACACGGAGAACCGCCTGACCTCCGTGACCACCCCTGACGGGACCATGTGGAGGTACCGCTACGACCCGCTCGGCCGCCGCGTTGCGAAGCAGCGCCTGGCGGCCGACGGTGACAGCGTGGTCGAGGAGGTCCGGTTCACCTGGGACGGGATGACCCTGTGCGAACAGACCAGCCGGGAGCCGGACGCCCCGCACACGGTCGCCCTCACCTGGGACCACCGCGGCGGCGTGCCGCTGTCCCAGGCCGAGCGGATCCTGACGACCGACGACCGCCAGGAGGAGATCGACCGCCGCTTCTTCGCCATCGCCACGGACCTCGTCGGCACTCCCACCGAACTGATCGACGAGTCCGGCGACATCGCCTGGCGCTCCCGGGCCACTCTTTGGGGTACCACCGCCTGGGCCCGCGACAGCAACACCTACACCCCGCTCCGTTTCCCGGGCCAGTACTACGACCCCGAGACCGGCCTCCACTACAACCTCTTCCGCCACTACGACCCCGAGACCGGCCGCTACACCTCCCCGGACCCCCTCGGGCTGGCTCCCGCCCCGAATCCCGTCGCGTACGTGGACAACCCGCACAGCGGATGCGACCCGCTGGGCCTCATGCCCAAGTACACGAAGGAGGAGAAAGCCCAGAAGGCCAAGCAGGACTCCCTCAACGCGATCAACGACATCGTCGAGAGGGCACAGGGCGGCAAGATAAAGAAGGCCGACAACTACCACGCGCATGACCACGGCTTTACTGAGGAACAAGTCATGAAGATCCTCAAGAAGCCTGACGCGGTGTACTACACACCGGCGGGCACCGGGAAGCTGATCTTCCGTCAAGGGGAGGACATCGTGGTGGTCCGGGCTGACCGTATGGGGGCAGGCAACGTCATCACGGCATACGGCTCGTCCGGCATCAAGGGTCCGTCCGGGGCCGAGGCGCTGGGAGGCTCACCCCTCGATCCCGGTGGGCCGATCACGCACGCAGACGTGGTTGAAGGCAGGATTCCAGGCAAGAACGGATTCCAACCCCCCGCAGAGCAGGTCAGATGAGATGGCATTGAACATGAGACTCACTCTCGACGACAACTGGACCGCGACAACGACGGGGAAACCGCTGCGCATCAGCCCCCGTTTCAGTTTCCGGGACTTCTCTGTGCGCATCGCGCCGTACGCGAGCGCGGACGAGCGGGGTCGGTACCTCATGGGCACCTTCGGCAGTACGGCATGGCTCTGGGATACACCTGACGAGCTCCGGTTCGACCTGGTCGACCGGGAACTTGTCGGCGCCGAGTTCCAGATCGCCGGTGAGGCCGCCGACGCTGAGGACTCTGCCCGCGTTCCCGCCATACCCTTGGCCCAGCCAGGCGGTCTTCGCGCGGAGGAGGTCCGGGGCTTCCGCCTGGAGGTGACCACGGAGCTGTGCCGCGGCCCCGGGGACACCGTGCTGACCTGTCTGCGTGACCTCGACGTCCTTGACGAGCCGCTGGATGCCCGCATCGGGATCGCTCCCGATGTGGCGCTACTCGTGCAGGGCGGCGCCGCTGTCGGCTGGAGCCTGACCGACCCGGTGCGCTACCTGACCACCGGCTTCGCCGCCCCCGACCCCGCTCCTCCCGTCGCGGCCACCCGGCTCCTGTTCACCGAATGCCTGGACATCATGACCACCCCGGTATTCGACGATGTGAGGGACCGGGACCCGGTCGCCCTGGCCAGGCTCCAGGCGCTGGAGAACAACCTGATGAACCAGCGCGAGGACCGGCACCGGGCCGACGCCCTGGCCGCGCTGATCGCCGACAAGGTGGAGCAGTACGGGAACTGGTGATGGGATTGCCGCCGAGAACGGCTACATGGCTCCAGGGGTGCAGATCGGACGAGGCGACAATGATCATGAAGCCTGGCGCGGCTGAGGGCCGCCGACGAGGCGCTGCGCGCGCAGCGTGATGACCGGCAGCGGGCCGATGCCCTAATGGCGCTGATCGCCACCTATGTGGAGGACTACGGGAACGGGTGAGGCTCACCATCGACGGCGACTGGACGGCGACGGTGACGGGGCGCCCCCTGGACATCGCCCCGCGTTTCGACTTCCGGGACTTCCGCGTGCGCATCGCCACGTACGCGGACGTGGAGGAGCGCGACCAGTTCCAGTTGGGCACGTTCGGCAGCCAGGACTGGTTGTGGGACGCACCCGACGACCTCCGGTTCGACCCGGCCGGTCGGGAACTCGTCGGCGCTGAGCGCAGGTTGCCCTCCTCCGTCGCAGATGCCGCGGACGCTGCTCGCGTCCCTGCCGCACCGCTCGCCCGAGCGGGCGGCCTTCGCGCCGACCACGTCCGGGACTTTCGGCTGGAGGTGACCACGCTCCTCTGCCGAGCCCCCGGGGACACCGTGCTGACCTGTTTGCGTGACCTCGACGTCCTTGACGAGCCGCTGGATGCCCGCATCGGGATCGCTTCCGATGTGGCGCTGCTCGTCCAGGGCGCCGCCGTCGTCGGCTGGAGCCTGACCGACCCGGCCCGGTACCTGACCACCACCTTCGTCCCGCCCGATCCCGGTGCCCCCACCACTGCCACTCGTCGCCTGTTCACCGCATGCCTGGATCTGGTCACCTCGCCGCTGATCGACGGGGTGACGGACCGCGAGCCGGCCGCCCTGGCCGGGCTGCGGGCCGTCGACGAGGCCCTGCGGAACCAGCGCGAGGACCGGCACCGGGTCGACGCGCTGGCCGCGCTGATCGGCGACCTGGTGGAGGACCACGGGAACCGGTGACACGGCCGGCCCGGTGCGGCTGCGCCGGGGAAATGCCGGGCCCGGCGGGGTGGCATCGCACAGGATGGGGGCATGCGAACCCTCGTGCTCCTCGACGCACCCTCCAACCTCGGGCTGCGCCCGCCCGCGCCCGGCGCCGTACCGGGCGTCTACAAGCTCGCCGGGGCCCTGCGCGAACAAGGCCTGCTGGCCCGGCTCGGCGCCATCGAGGGCGGGGTGGTGGTGCCGCCGCGCTACGACCGCGGCGACTGGCGGGAGGGCGACGGCGTGTTCCACGCCGAGGCCCTCGCCGCGTACACCGTCACCCTCGCCGACCGCATCGAACGACACCTGCGGGCGGGGGAGTTCCCCGTCGTGCTCGGCGGCGACTGCTCCATCCAGCTCGGCGCGGCCCTCGCCATGCGCCGCCTGGGACGCTACGGCCTCGCCGCGATCGACGGCTCCGCCGACTTCCGCCACCCCGGCAACGAGGCCGTCAACGGCCCCGTCGGCGCCGCCGGCGGCGAGGAGCTGGCCCTGTCGACCGGCCGCGGCCAGGCGGACCTCGCCGACCTGGAGGGGCGCGGCCCCTACCTGCGCGACGAGGACGTACGGCTCTTCGGGCTGCGCGACGGCGACCCGGACCTCGCCGAACTGCACGCGGCCCGGATCTCCGTCGCCACCGTCGGGGAGATCCGCCGGCGCGGCGCGGGACCGGTCGCCCGGGCGGCACTGGACGGGCTGCACCCGCCGGACACGGCCGGGTTCTGGGTGCACCTGGATGCCGACGTGCTGGACCCGGGCGTCATGCCGGCCGTGGACAGCCCCGACCCCGGCGGCCTGCTCCCCGACGAACTCGCCGAACTGCTCGCCGTCCTGGTGGGCTCGCCGCGCTGCGCCGGGCTCAACGTCACGATCTACGACCCGGACCTGGATCCGGACGGACGTGCGGGCGCCCTCCTGGCCGACCTGGTCGCGGGCGCCTTTGCGTAATCCTGACCGGTGGTGATCTGCGGAACCCCTGTGCACCGGCCGCCGTGGCGTGTTCCATTTCCTTCATGGCCACCACCGTCCGACGCGCCGTACTGACCCTCCCCGCAGCCCCGTTGGGCTCGGACAACCCGCTGCCCGCCCTGCGCGCGCCCGACGGGGTGCACGCACTGGGCGAGCTCCCCCAGCTACCGCTGGGAGGTGCCCCCGGGCGCGAGGGGATGCCGCGCGACATGGCACGGCAGATCGGCTACGAGCCGCTGCGCTCGCTCCTGCCCGTACGGATCAGGGACGGGTACGGACGGGAGCGCGCGGAGCGGGAGTTCGAGTCGATCGTCATCGAGAACGACCACCTCCGGGTCACCGTGCTCCCGGGCCTGGGCGGGCGCGTCCACTCGCTCGTGCACCTGCCGACCGGCCGTGAACTCCTCTACCGCAACCCGGTCTTCCAGCCCGCCAACTTCGCGCTCAACGGGGCCTGGTTCTCCGGCGGCATCGAGTGGAACACCGGTGCGACCGGGCACACCACCCTGTCCTGCTCCCCGGTGCACGCCGCGCTCGTCCCGGCCCCCGACGGGGGCGAGATGGTCCGGCTGTGGGAGTGGGAGCGCCTGCGCGACCTGCCCTTCCAGGTGGACCTGTGGCTGCCGGAGGACTCGGAGTTCCTCTACGTCGGCGTCCGCGTGCGCAACCCGCACGAGCGCCCCGCCCCCGTGTACTGGTGGTCCAACATCGCCGTCCCGGAGGACTCCGGCACCCGGGTGCTCGCCCCCGCCGACGAGGCCTGGCACTTCGGCTACGAGCGCGCGCTGCGCCGCGTCCCCGTACCGGAGTGGGAGGGCGCGGACCGCACGTACCCGCTGCGCGGCGAGCATCCGGCCGACTTCTTCTACGAGGTCCAGGGCGGGGCCCGGCCCTGGATCGCCGCCCTGGACGCCGCCGGGCACGGGCTCGTGCAGACCTCCACCGCGCGGCTGAGCGGGCGCAAGCTGTTCGTGTGGGGCGCGGGCGACGGTGGCCGGCGCTGGCAGGAGTGGCTGACCGAGCCGGGGACGGGCGGTTACGCGGAGATCCAGGCCGGGCTGGCCCGGACCCAGCTGGAGCACGTACGGCTGGAGGGCGGGGCGGAGTTCAGCTGGCTGGAGGCGTACGGGCCGCTGTCGGCGGATCCGGCGCAGGTGCACGGCGCGGACTGGGCGGCGGCCCGCGGCGCGGCCGAGGGCGCGCTGGACGCCGTACTGCCGCGGGAGCGGGTGGACGCGGCGTACGAGGCGTGGCGCGGCCGCGCCGACACCGACCCGGGGGAGCGGCTGGCACGGGGCTCCGGCTGGGGCGCGCTGGAGCTGCTGTGCGGGGGCTTCGATCTGCCGGGCACCCCCTTCGGGGAGGACCTGCTCGAGGAGGAGCAGGAGCCGTGGCTCCAGCTCTGGCGCACGGGCGTCCTGCCGGACCCGCGCCGGGTGGTCCCGCCGGGGCCGAGCCTGGTCGCCGCGCACTGGCGGGACATGTTGGAGACGGCCCCGGCGGATCCGCTGACGGAGTACCACCTGGGCGTGGCCCAGTGGCACGCCGGGGACGTGGCCCAGGCGGTGCGCAGCTGGGAGCGGGGGCTGTCGCTGGCCCCCTCGCGGTGGCCGTTGCTGCGGTGCCTGGCGGTGGCGGACGCCCTGGCGGGCGATGCGGAGCGGGCGGCCGACGGATTCGCGGCGGCCTTCGACGATCTGGCCGAGGAGAGCCGCGGCGACGAGTCGTGGACGGCCGCGGAGTCGGCGCTCGGGCAGGAGGCGATGGCCGCCCTCCTCGCGGCGGGCCGGCTGCCGCAGGCCCGTGCCGTCTGGGACCGGCTGCGGCCCGCCCTGCGGGAGCAGGGCCGCTTCCGGCTCCTCGCGGCCCGGCTCCTCGCGGCGGAGGGGCACGTGCGGGCGGCCCGCCGGCTCTTCGAGGACGGCTTCGAACTGCCGGACCTGCGGGAGGGCGAGGAGACCCTCGCCGAGGTCTGGTCCACCCTCACCGACTGCCCGCTGCCCGCGCGCTACGACTTCCGCATGCGGCCGTCTACTTCTTGATCTTGTCGATGCAGAGCACGAACTGCTTGCCCGAGGAGCGCCGGCCGCCGCTGGTCTGCTCCTGGTAGCCGGCGTCGGAGACGCCCTCGCACTTGGCGGTGTCCAGCGTGTCCTGGTGCACCTGGACCACCTTGTACTCGGCGGTGGCGCCGCCGCACTCGACCACCTGCAGGTCGGGCGAGACCAGGGACCCGTTGTTCTTGAGGCAGTCGCCGGCCTTGGCGTGGTCGGCGTCGTCCTGGCTCAGGAAGTAGCCCACGCCGACGGCGATGAGGACGACCACGGTGCCGATGATCTTGAGGATCTTCAGGACGCCCATGCCCCCGCGCCGGGTCGGCGGCGCCGGCGGCGCGGCGGACCACTGCTGGGGCTGCTGTCCCTGCGGCGGCTGCTGGCCGTACGGGCCGGGCTGTCCGGGCTGTCCGTACGGGTTGGTGCCCGGCTGCGGCGGTTTGGTCATGGGTGTGTCCCCCGATGTGCGTGACGTGTTCATTGACGTGTGCACGCTATATCAAGCCACCGACACTCCCGTAGCCGAGTCCCCACCGCGTCAGGCCCGGCACAGGATCTCGGCGTTCAGGACCGAGAACCACGCGTCGGGGTGCGCGCCCCAGGCGTGCCAGGCGTCGGCGACGGCCGCCAGGTCCGCGTCCGTCGTGTGGCCGCCCCGGGTGGCGACGGCGGCGTACGCGGACGCCTGCGTGCGGTCCGCCCACAGGGTCGACCACCAGGCGGTCTCCTGCGGGGTGGCGAAGCACCAGGCGCTCGCCGAGCAGGTCACGTCCGTGAAACCGGCCTGCCGGGCCCAGGCCCGCAGGTGGCGGCCCGCGTCCGGTTCGCCGCCGTTGGCGCGGGCCACCCGCCGGTACAAATCCAGCCAGTCGTCCAGGCCCGGGGCGGCCGGATACCAGGTCATCGCGGCGTAGTCGGCGTCGCGCGCGGCCACGATCCCGCCCGGCCGACACACCCGCCGCATCTCGCGCAGCGCCCGGACCGGATCGCCCACGTGCTGCAGCACCTGGTGCGCGTGGACCACGTCGAAGGAATCGTCCGGGAAGTCCAGTGCGTGGACGTCCGCGGTGGCGAAGGACACGGCGTCGCCCAGGCCGCGCTCCTCGGCGAACGCGCGGGCCTGCACCAGGACGTCCTCGGCGGCGTCGACGGCGGTGACGCGGCCGTCCGGCGCGACCAGCTCCGCCAGGTCCGCCGTGATGGTGCCCGGGCCGCAGCCGACGTCCAGCACCCGCATTCCGGGGCGCAGCGCGCCGATCAGGTACGCGGCGGAGTTCTCGGCGGTGCGCCAGCGGTGCGAGCGCAGCACCGACTCGTGGTGGCCGTGCGTGTAGACGGCGGTCTCCCTGGCGGCGTTCATGACCGGACCCCTCCTCGTTCCTCGTCGAAGCGTTGCCCCCACCGTAGACGATCAGTTCGTCATTTGAGATCGGCGTTTTGACATGTGGACAGAAGTGCCGTGCCCCAAGGGGACGGGGCGGGGCGGTGGCAGGGCGATGCGGGTGCGAGGAGAGTGGCCACAAGGGGGCACATCCCCGGGGCAGAGGGCGGTGAGGGTCATGACGGACGCGCTGCTCGAACGGCACGCCGAGGCGCTGAGGCTCTTCGGTGAGCGGGTGCGTGAGGTTCGCGGAGACCAGTGGGGAGAGCCGACCCCGTGCACGGAATGGAACGTGCGGGAGCTGGTCAACCACGTCACCGCCGAGCAGCTCTGGATCCCGCCGCTGGTCACCGAGGGGCGGACCGTCGAGCAGCTGGAGGGCATGTTCTCCGGCGACGTGCTGGGCGATGACCCGGTCGCGGCCTGGGACCGGGCCTCGGCCGCCGCGCACGCCGCCTTCGCGGCGTCCGGCGCGTTGGACCGGACCGTGCGCCTGTCGTACGGGCCCGCGCTCGGCTCGGCGTACTGCTCGGAGCTGACCGCCGACTGCATCGTGCACACCTGGGACCTCGCCCGGGGCATCGGCGCGCAGGACCGACTGCCCGACGGCCTCGTCGAGTTCTCGATCAAGGAGATCATGCCGTACGCCGACGGGCTCGCGGCCAGTGGTGCGTACGCAGAGCCCGTGGAGGTCACGGCGGGCGCGGACGCGCAGACGAGGCTCCTGGCGATGGTGGGGCGCAAGGGCTGACGCGCAACGCAGGGGCTGACGCGCAACGCAGGGGCGGGCATCCCGCACAACAGGCATAGAGCCATAAATAATCGTATAAAGGTCAGGTCCGGCGGGGCACCGCGGGGCATCGCGGTGCGTCGTGGGGTACCGCGGTGCGTCGCGGGGCCCGGCGGGCGCGGCAGGGCGAGCGCGGAAGGCGGAAAGCGGTGGCGGGGATGCAGCGCACGGCGGCGGAGGGCCGCGGCCCGGTCCGGTACGGCCCGCCCGCCCCCCAACCCGGCCTGCCCGTGCTCCCCGAACTGGTCTCCGTCCTCGCCGCGGCCGCCGGACGGGCCGCGCCCGAGCCCCCGGGCGGCGGCGAGGCCGTACGGGAGGCCGCCTGCCGGCACTGGGGACGGCGCGGGCTCGCCACCTCCCCCGAGAGCGTCGCCGCCGGCCCCGGAGCCCCCGCGCTGCTCCTGGCCCTGCTCGGGGCGTACGGGGGAGACGTGATGTTGCCCCGCCCCTGTCCCGCCTGGTGGACCCCCCAGGTCCGGCTGCTGGGACGGCGGGCCTACCACGTGCCGACCCCGGCCGAGTGCGGCGGAGTACCCGACCCCTACGCCCTGCTGGAGACCGTCCGGCGGGTGCGCGCCGAGGGCGGTGACCCGCGCGTGTTGCTGCTGTCGGTCGCCGACGACCCCACCGCGACCGTGCCGCCGCCCGAGATGCTGCTCGAGGCCTGCGAGGCCGCCGAATCCGCAGGGCTGTTCGTCGTCAGCGACGAGAGCTGGCGCGACACCGTCCACCGGCCCCACGACACCCTGGTCCTGAGCCCCGCCGAGATGCTCCCCGAACGGGCGGCCGTCCTCGTCGACCTGGCCGGCGCGATGCTGCCGGCCGGCTGGCCCGCCGCCGTCGTCCGCTTCCCCGACACCCCGCGCGGGACCTGGCTGCGCGCCCGTACCCTCGACGTCCTCACCGCCACCGGGGCGATGGTCGCCGGACCGGTCGCGGCGGCCGCCGCGCACGCCCTCGACGAACCCGACGCCGTCGCCGGGCGCGCGTACGCCGCCGCCGCCCTGCACGGGGTGGTGGCCGCCGCCGCGCACCACCGACTGCTGGAGGCCGGGGCGCTGGCCAGGCCCCCGCAGGCCGGCCGGCACCTGTACGCCGACCTCACCCCGCTGCGCGCCGGACTCGCCCGGCACGGGGTCGGCGACGCGATGGAACTGGAGGACTGGCTCGGCGGCCGGCTCGGCGCACCCACACCGGGCGGGCAGCGGTTCGCCGACGAACTGGGCGCGCTGCGGGTGCGGTTGTCCACCGGGCCGCTGTTGGGCGCCACCCCGCACGAGCGGCTGGCCGCGCTCACCGCCCGCGATCCGCTCGCGCTCCCGCACGTACGCGACTCCCTTGAACTCCTCGGATCAGTCCTGGCCGGGCTGGCCTGACCACCCGACCCCGGTGAACGGAGACTTCGCGATGAGGGACCGGACGGATGCCCCCGCCCCCGCCCCTGCGCCGGCTCCCGCCCCGGCCCCAGCCCCGGCCCAGGCCCCGGCCCCGGCCCCTTCAGCCGACTCCGCACCCGACCTGGCCCCCGCCGCACCGGAGCGTGCGTCCGCGCCGCGTCCGCTCGGTGAACACCGCCGCTGGCCCCGCTCGTTCGCGGACCGGCTGACCACCCCGCTGCCCGGGGTCCGCGGCTACGCCCGCCTCGCCCGCGAGGGCGCCTTCCGGCCCGGCCCCGAAGGCCTGCGCGGCATTCCCGACCTGCCGTACGAGCCCGGCCCGCTGCCCCCCGCGCCCCCCGGCAGCGTCTGCGTCACCTGGGCCGGGCACGCCAGCTGGGTCCTGCGGACCGGCGGGCTGACCGTACTGACCGACCCGGTCTGGTCCCGGCGGATCCTCGGCACCCCGGCCCGGATGACCCCGGTCGGGGTGCGGTGGGAGGACCTGCCACCGGTGGACGCGGTGGTGATCAGCCACAACCACTACGACCACCTCGACGCCCCCACCCTCAAGCGGCTGCCCCGGCACACGCCCCTCTTCGTACCGGCGGGCCTGGCCGGCTGGTTCCGCCGCCGCGGCTTCACCCGGGTCACTGACCTCGACTGGTGGGAATCGGCCGAACTGGGCGGCGTACGCTTCGAGTTCGTCCCCGCCCACCATTGGTCGAAGCGGTCGTTGATCGACACGTGCCGGTCCCTGTGGGGCGGCTGGATCCTCACCGACACCCTGAGTGCGGCGCCGCGGAAGCTCTACTTCGCGGGTGACACGGGCTACGGGCACTGGTTCGGCGAGATCGGCCGCCGCCACCCCGGCATCGACCTCGCCCTCCTGCCCGTCGGCGCGTACGCCCCGCGCTGGTGGCTCGGCGACGTCCACGCCGACCCGGAGGAAGCCGTCCGGGCCTGTCGCGACCTCGGTGCCCGCCGGATGGCCCCCCATGCACTGGGCCACCTTCGTCCTCTCCGCGGAACCGGTCATGGAACCCCTGTCCCGCACGCTGGCCGCCTGGCACCGGGCCGGCCTCCCGCGCGAGGACCTCTGGGACCTGCCGATCGGCGCCTCCCGCACGCTGCCGGGCGGGGCCGGGGTCGGCGCGTGACGCGGCTTTGACGGTTCAGTGGTGCCAGGCCTGCCCGCCCACGTTGTGGATGAACCGCTGGAGCACCTTGAGGGTGATCAGGTACTCCTCGTCGGAGATCCCGGCGTGCCGCTCGTCCCACAGGTCCCCCTGCAGGGCCGCTGCCTCGGCGAAGAACTCGCGCCCCTCGGGGGTCATCTCCAGGCGCCCTTCGGCGTCCTGGGTGATCCAACCCTGGACGATGACCGTGTCCATCTCCTCGGACAGCGCCCCCTCGCCCACCGCGAGGTACCCCCGCAGCGTCTCGGTCACCTCGTCCCGGGTCCTGACCTCGTCGCCCGCCCGCGCGACCCGGGCGAGGATCCACCACTGCGGCTGGCTGATGCCGAGCCCGGCGAGCGCGCCACGGGTGCGGTTCACGACCGCCTCGTAGGCGGCCCAGCTCCAGTAGCCGATGGGCTGGCGGATCAGTTCGGCGTCATCGTGCGAGTACTCCATGGCGGATCAACTCCCCGTTGGTGGTGCAGCCTGGTGCGCTGTCCAAGACCCTATGAACTCAAGCGCACTTGAGGTCCAGTCGCCGTCCGCAGCCGTCCCGATCCCGCCCCTGCGGGGAGGGGGCGGGGGTGTGGCGGAGGGGCGGGGGACGGCCTCCCCCCGGCAAAATTGGCCGGTTCCGCCCGCCTCGGGGGCCGAGCGCGACGGTCGTGATGCGCGTAATGCACGTACGAAGACCTCCCGAGCGCGCCACCGCTCCCCGGCCCTGTTGGCGCCCCGTACGGCCCTCGCGCTCGCCGGTGGCTCCCGCGCCGCCGGCCCCGGACGACGACGTCACGCTCGGCGCCCGGCGAACCCGACCCCCTCGCCCGAGGGCCGCGTGCTGCCCACCCTCCTCGATCGGATCTGCACCGGCCTCGACCACCCCACGGCCGGAACCGCCCTCCCCGGGCATTGGAGTGGCCGCCGGCCGCTCCGATGGCGTGGCTCCCGCGCCCGCGCCCGACGCTTCCTAGGGTCGGCGGGGGCACGGCACCGGGCCGGCCGACCGTTCGGATCAGGTGGGTGAGTCGTGGAACGCATGACGGCCGAGTCGCGAACGCACGCACCCCCGGCCGCCCGGCGGTGGACCCGGCGACTGGCCGCCGCGGTGGCGCTGCTGGTGCTCTGCGCACTCCCCGCGGGCGCGGCCGGCGCGGCCGGCGCCGCGCCGCCCGGCGACGTACGGTCACCCGCCGGGCCGCCGCTGTACGTGTCCGACTACGGCAACAACCGGGTGCTGGCCCTGCCCGCGGACGGCGGGGACCAGAGCACCGTCCCCCTCGACGGCCTGGTACGGCCGACCGGCCTGGCCTGGGACGCCGCGGGCCGGCTCTACGTCTCCGACACCGGCAACAACCGGGTCCTCGTGCTGCCCCCGAACGGCGGGGCGCAGGCCGTCGTTCCCACCGTCGACCTGTCGCGCCCACTGGGGCTCGCCGTCGACCCGGCCGGGAACCTCTACATCGCCGACAGCTTCAACGACCGGATCGTGAAGGTGCCGGCCGGCGGCGGGGGCCAGACGACCGTCCCCACCACCGGGCTGCTGCACCCCTGGGGGCTGGCGTGGGCGCCCGGCGGGGAGCTGTACGTCTCCGACTTCGTCAACGACCGCGTCGTCAAGGTGGCCGTGGACGGGAGCGGCCAGAGCACCGTGCCCACCACCGGGCTCTCCCAGCCGACCGGACTGGCCCCGAACGCCGCCGGTGACCTCTACGTCGCCGACAGCGGCAACAACCGCGTGGTGAAGGTGGCCGCGGGCAGCGGTGCGCAGAGCACGGTGCCCACCACCGGCCTCAGCTCCCCGCTCGGCCTCGCGCTCGACGGCTCCGGCCACCTCTACGTGGCCGACGGCTTCAACAACCGGGTGGTACGGGTCCGCGAGACGGGCGGCGGACAGGTCACGCTCGCCTTCACCGGCCTCAACACGCCGACGGGTCTCGCGTTCCCACCGGCCGCCGCACGGCCGGGTCAGCCGGGACAGACGGGACAGCCGGGACACGGCCGGGACCGATAGGGGGCGGTGGGGGAGGTGCGGGCCGGCTCAGGGCCGCGGGCGCAGGCGGCGCCAGAGCGAGGGCCCCGCGCTGATCGCGAGGGCCAGGCCGACCGCCAGGGCCACGCCCTTCCAGGGCTCCGCGAAGAGGGTGCCGCCCAGGATGCCGATCAGCCCGTACGTCGCCGCCCAGGCCAGGCAGGCCGGGGCGTCACCGCGGGCGAAGCGGCGAAGCGGCATCTGCGCCAGGAGACAGGCCAGCATCACCGGGATCCGGCCCGCCGGGACCAGCCGCGAGAGGACCAGGACCAGTACCCCGTGCTCGTCCAGCCTCGTGCGCGCCTGCTCCAGCCGCTCCGGCGTGGCCCGGCCGCGCAGTGCCTCCAGCCAGCGCGAGCCGCCCCGTGAACGCACCCCGCGCTGCCCGAGCCAGTACAGCGTCATGTCCCCGGTGAAGGCCGCCAGCGCCGACACCGCGAACACCAGCAGCACCCCGTAGGGCGGCGACTGGTGGTGGAAGGCCACCACCGCCGCCGAACTCACCAGCGCACCCGTCGGGATGACGGGCACCAGCGCACCCAGGGCCACCAGCAGGAACAGCGCCGGGTACCCCACCGCCTGCTGGGTGCTCTCCGGCGGTACCTGGCCGGCCGCCGCCGCCAGCTCGCGCCACGTCACGGCAGCCGCACCCGCTCGCCGTGCTGCGGCACCCGTACGGTCACCTTGGGCGCCAGTTGCCGCGCGAGCCGCTCGAACTCCTCGCCCGGAGCGTGGAATTCGTGCGGCCGCACCGCGTCCAGCCCGACGGGCCAGTACGTCCCGTAGTGCACCGGGACCGCCGCCGCGGGCGCCAGCCGGGCCAGCGCCCGCGCCGCCCGCCCCGCGTCCAGGTGCCCCGGGCCGAGGTACGGTCCCCAGCCGCCGACCGGCAGCAGGGCCACGTCCACCGGCCCGACCTCCTCGGCCATCGTGTCGAACCGCCCGGTGTCCCCGGCGAAGTAGGTCCGCACGGCGCCCTGCACCACGTACCCGAGCGCCGGACACAGGCGCGGCCCGAACGGCAGCCGCCGTCCGTCGTGCCGCGCGCCGACCGCCCGGATCCGTACGCCGTCCCGTACGGGGACCTCCTCGCCCGGCACCACCTCCGTCACGGCCAGCCCGCGCAGCCCTGCGACCCGCGCCAGCCCCGGCACGGCCCGGCGCGCCCCGCGCGGCACGAGCAGCCGGGTGCCGGGCGCGAGGCGCGCCAGCGACGGCAGGTGCAGGTGGTCGGCGTGCAGATGGGAGACCAGCACCACGTCGGCCACCGACGCCTCGGGCGGGGGCACCGCACCGCGCCGCCGCCGCAGGTGGGCGAGCCGCCGCGCGAACAGCGGGTCCGTGAGCAGCCGGACCCCGGAGTCCTCGACGGTGCACGTGGCATGACCCCACCAGGTGATCTCCACCGGCACCCGGACCTCCCTCCCTCGCGCCCCGTTCACGAGCCTAGAGTCTGCCCCGCGCGGGCGCTCGGAACCGGATCTCGGCAGCCCCCTCCTCTACCGCGGAGTATCGGAGTAGGGTCCGGCGACATGGAAGAGTTGCGCGTGGCCGCGATCACCAGCCTGGCCCCGCTCGAAGACCTCGACGCCGACCCCTTCGCCGTGGACACCCGCGGCCAGCACTCCATGTGCGCGCGCTGGGCCGCCGACCGGGGCTACGTCGTGACGAAGCAGTTGCTGGTCTACGGGCTGCGCGCCGACCACTGCGGGCTCTGGTCCGACGTCGACACCGGGCAGGTCGACCTCTTCGTCGCCGCCAACCACCGGGTGCTGGCCCGCGCGCTGCGCTCCGTCGAGGAGTTCGCCGCCGAGTGCGAGCGGCGCGGCGTACGGCTGGAGACCGCCGGGGGCGAAGAGCCCCGGTACACCTCCGCGATGAAGGCCGAGGTGCACCGCAGGCTGTCCATGCCGACCGCCGGCTACGACGGCACCTGACCTGACCTGACCCACGCCGATCGGCCGCCCCGCCATGTGCCCCGGTGCGCCGTCCGCGTCGCCCGACCTGGTGCGCCGGGCTGTGCGAGCCTGGAAGGCGGACGGGGCGCGCGGGAGGTGGCGGCGTGGGGCGAGGACGGTGGCGGACCGCGGGCAGCGCCCTGGTGCGGGTGCTGTTGGTCTGGGCCGTGTCCACCCTCACGATGCTCGCCCTCGCCGGGATCCTGCCGGACTTCCGGCTCCAGTCCGACGACGGGGACAGCATCACGCAGATCGGGCTGACCGCCGCGTGGGCCGCCGGGGCCTTCGGTCTGCTCAGCGCGCTGGTCTGGCCGGTCCTCGTTCGGGCCCTGCTGCTGGTGCCCGCCCTGGTGCTCGGGTTGCTCGTCTTCTTCCTCAACGGCTCGCTCCTGCTGATAGCGCTCGACCTGATCCCGGACGGCCGCAGCGAGGTGGCCCCCGAGACCGCGGTGGTCGTCGCCGCCGTGATGTCCGCGGTGGCGTCGGCGACCTCCACCGCCCTCGCCGTGCGCGACGACGAGGCCTACCGGCGGCGGCTCTACCGGCTCGCCGACCGGCGCCGCCGCAGGCAGGGCAGGGCGGTCCCGTCCCGGGCCGCCGAGACCCCGCCGGGCCTGCTCGTGCTCCAGCTGGACGGGGTGGGGTACGAAGAGCTGCGCCGCGCGTGCGGCAGCGGGCTGATGCCCACCGTCACCGGCTTGCTGGAGGGCAGCCACCGCGCCCGGTCCTGGCGCACGGACTGGTCGAGCCAGACCGGCGCCAGCCAGCTCGGGATCCTGCACGGCTCCAACTTCGACGTGCCCGCCTTCCGCTGGTACGAGAAGGAAACCGGCGAGGTGATGGTCTGCAACCGGCCGACCAGCGCCGCCGAGCTCCAGCGGCGGGCCGTCGCGCGCACCGGGGACGGCGGACTGCTCACGCTGGACGGGGCGAGCCGGGGCAACCTGTTCAGCGGCGGCGCCGACCAGTTGGCGCTGGTGCTGTCGGTCTCGGCCCGGCGGGGGCGGGCCAACCGGTCCCGCGCGGGCTACTTCGCGTACTTCTCCGATCCGGCCAACGCCGTCCGTACGGCCGTGTCCTTCGTGGCCGAAGTGGTCCGGGAGGCCGTCCAGTCACTGCGGGCACGGATCCGCGGGGACCGGCCACGGGTGTCGCGCGGCGGGCTGTACCCGCTGATCCGGGCCTTCGCGACCGTGGTCGAACGGGACGTGGTCGTCGCGGCCGTGATCGGCGACATGCTCGCCGGGCGCTCCGCGGTCTACGCCGACCTGGTGGCCTACGACGAGGTCGCGCACCACTCGGGCCCGCACGGCCGGGACACCGACCGGGTGCTGCAGCGCCTGGACCGGAGCCTCGCGCTGATCGCCCGGGTCGCCGAGCACGCGCCGCGCCGGTACCGGATCGTGCTGCTCTCGGACCACGGCCAGAGCCCGGGCGAGACCTTCCTCGGCCGGTACGGGCTGACCCTGGGGGACCTGGTCCGGGCGGGCTGCGGGCTGCCGGTCCCGCGCCGGGCCGGCCGTACGCGCAGCGGGGCCGAGGCCCGGGCGGCCGTGCTCGCGGCGCTCCACCGGCCGGTGGAGGAGGGCGAGGAGGCGCACCCGGGACCGGGTTCCGACCCGGTGGTGCTGGCCTCGGGCAACCTCGGCCTGATCTCCTTCCCGGACATCCCCGGCCGGGCGTCGCGGGCGCGCGTGGAGCGCGCGCACCCGGCCCTGCTGACCACCCTGGCGAACCATCCGGGCGTGGGGTTCCTGCTGGTGGACGGGGTGGTACTGGGCCGGGACGGGAGGGCGGCCCGGCTGGACGTCCCGGGGGAGGCCGAGGAGCTGCTGGCTCCCTTCGGCCCGGGTGCGGCGCAGGCCGTCCGGCGGACCGACGCCTTCCCGCACGTGGCGGACGTCATGGTCAACTCGGCGTACGACCCCCGGACGGGCGCGGTGCACGCCTTCGAGGAACAGATCGGCTCGCACGGCGGTCTGGGCGGGGAGCAGGGGCGCCCGTTCCTGATGTGGCCCTCGGAGCTGTCGGACCCCGGTGCGGAACTGGCCGGCGCGGAGGCGGTGCACGCCGTGCTGCGGCGCTGGCTGCGCGAGGCGGACGGGCCGCAGGTACCGGTGGTGGCCGCGCCCCTGGCTCCGTCGGTGGGCGAACCGGCGCAGGAGCCCGCGGCGCCGCTCGCGGCGGCCCGCGAGGCGCCGGACCCACCGCGTACCGGGCACACCCCGGCGGCGACCGCGGTACCCCCGGGGTGCCCCGGGACGGAGGCGTGGAGGTACGGAGCCGTAGCCGACGCCGAGGATCCGCGAGGAGTACCCGGACCACCGGGGCTCCCGGACCCGGCCGGGCGGCAGCCCGCGGACCCGGCAGGTGGGCCGCCGCCCGTGCCGGGTCCGGATGAGCGGCCCCCGCGTGCGGTGCCGCAGGATTGCCCGCCGGAGGCCCCCATCGGCGGAATCTTTCCGTCCGATGGGTTGCCCGCGCGGGACGAAACCCGCTGATTTGGTACGTCCCGCCCGGTCGTCGACCATGTGTCGACCCGCCCACCATGTGAGACGACCCGAGGCGCACCACCGATGACCAGCACCGCAACCCTGCCCGCCGAGGCCGCCGCACCCCCCGAGCAGGGCCGCGACCCCCACGCGCGCCGCTTCGGCCTCCCCGTCGCGACCTGCCTGGTCATGGGCAACATCATCGGCGGCGGCATCTTCCTCCTCCCCGCCTCCGTGGCCCCCTTCGGCACCATCAGCCTCGTCGCCTTCGCCGTCCTCACCGCCGGCGCGATCGCCCTCGCCCTGGTCTTCGGCCGGCTCGCCGAACGCCACCCGCAGACCGGTGGCCCCTACGTCTACGCCCGCGCCGCCTTCGGCGACTTCGCCGGCTTCCTCGCCGCCTGGAGCTACTGGATCACCGCCTGGGTCTCGAACGCGGCCCTGGCCGTCGCGGCCGTCGGCTACCTCACGGTGCTGTTCCCCGCCGCGGGCGAGCACAAGTGGTCCATGTGCCTGGCCGCCCTCGCCGTCCAGTGGCTCCCGGCCCTCTCCAACCTGGCGGGCACCCGCTACGTCGGCGCGGTGCAAGTCGTCGCCACCGTGCTGAAGTTCGCCCCGCTGCTCCTGGTGGCCGTCGGCGGGCTGTTCTTCTTCGACCCCGCCAACCTCGGCCCCTTCCGGGCCACCGACCAGAGCGCGGCCGGCGCCGTCTCCGCCTCCGCGGCGATCCTGCTGTTCAGCTACCTCGGCGTCGAGTCCGCCACCGTCAGCGCGGGCGAGGTCCGCGACCCGGCCCGCAACGTCGGCCGGGCCACGGTCCTGGGCACCGTGGGCGCCGCCACCGTGTACCTGCTCGGCACCGTCTCGGTCTTCGGCCTGGTCGCCCACGACCGGCTGGTCTCCTCCACCGCCCCCTTCACGGACGCCGTCAACGCCATGTTTTCCGCAGACGGAGGGGCCGGCGGCACCTGGGGCGGCACCGTGGTCGCCTGCGCCGCAGTGATCTCGATGCTCGGCGCCCTCAACGGCTGGACCCTGCTCAGCGCGCAGACCCCGTACGCGGCCGCCAAGGACGGGCTCTTCCCGAAGGCCTTCGAGACGAAGAAGCGCGGGGTCCCCGTCGTCGGCGTGGTCGTCACCGTCGCCCTGGCCTCCGCCCTCACCGTCTACAACTACACGGCCGGCACCCGGGGCGTCTTCGAGAGCCTGGTCCTGATCACCACCTTCACGGCGACCGTCCCCTACCTGCTGGCCACCGCCGCCCAGATCTACTTCCTGCTCTCCGGGCAGCGCGAGCGGGTCCACCCCGGCCGCCTGGCCCGCGACGGCATCCTCGCCGCCCTCGCCTTCGGCTTCTCGATGTGGCTGGTCGCCGGCTCCGGCTACGCGGCCGTCTACCAGGGCGTGCTCTTCCTCTTCGCGGGCGTCCTCGTCTACGCCGCCCTGTCCGCGAAGAAGCACCGCGCCGCCGCGTCACCCGCGGAGTAGCTTGGAAAGAGGGGCCGCCCAGGGGGCGCCAAGGGGTCACCATGTCCGCATTCAGGAAGAGCATCGACATCGACCGCAGGCCCGAGGACGTCTACGCGTACCTGACGGATCCCACGCACCTGCCGGAGTGGCAGGACAGCGCCGTGTCCGCCGTCCCGGTCGGAAACCTCCCCGTGCACGTCGGTTCGCTGATCCTCGTCACCCGGCAGATCGGCCGCCGGCGGGTCCCCACGACCATGGAGTTCGTGGAGCTCGACCCGCCGAGGAGCTGGCACGTGCACGGGGTCGACGGGCCGGTACGCCCCGATGTGCGCGGCACCGTCGAACCCCTCGACGGCGGCGCCCGCTCCCGCGTCACCCTGGACGTCGACTTCGAGGGCCGCGGGCTGGGCCGGGCCCTCGTACCCCTCGTGGTCAGGCCCATGGTCCGCAAGGAGATGCCCCGGGGCGAGGCGAAGCTCAAGCACCTCCTCGAAACCCGCTGACGGCGCGCGGCATGGGGGGCGAAAACCGGATGCCCCGGGGTGTGTGGTGCGGCCACACTGGCCGCACCACACACCCGCCACACCCCCGAGGACATCCACGCCCGTGCAGGCCGCCGTCACCGTCACCCCCGCCCAGATCCCCGAACTGCTGCTCGGCCTCGCCACCGTCCGGCCGGTGTTCCTCTGGGGGGCTCCCGGCATCGGAAAGTCCTCGCTCGTAAGGAAGTTCGCCGACGCGCTCGGGCTGGAGTGCGTCAGCCTGCTCGGCACCCAGCTCGCCCCCGAAGACCTGATCGGCGTCCCACAGATCCAGAACGGCCGGTCCGTCTTCTGCCCGCCGGAGGCCATCGCCCGCGACGAGCCGTACTGCCTCTTCCTCGACGAGCTCAACGCCGCGAGCCCGGACGTCCAGAAGGCCTTCTACTCGCTGATCCTCGACCGCCGGATCGGCTCCTACGAGCTGCCGGCCGGCTCCATCGTCATCGGCGCGGGCAACCGGGCCACCGACAACGCGCTGGCCCGGCCGATCGCCTCCGCGCTGGTCAACCGCCTCACCCACGTCCACCTCCAGGCGTCCGCGGGGGACTGGCTGGTCTGGGCCGGCGAGCACGGCATCCACCCCTGGGTCACCGACTACCTCACCGACCGTCCCGACCACCTCTGGTCGCAGCCGCCCAAGACGGAGGAGCCCTTCTCCACCCCGCGCTCCTGGCACATGCTCTCCGACGCCCTGCACTCCTTCGGTGCGGAACTCGACGAGCAGACCCTCAAGGTGATCGCGCACGGCACCCTCACCCCCGCGCACGCCGTCTCCTTCTGCGGCTACGCCAAGATCGTGCGGCACAGCTTCGGCATCGAGGCGATCATGAAGGGCGACGCCTCCTGGCCCACCCGCCCCGCCGACCGCGACCTGCTCTACTACCTCGCCGAGGCCTTCCGAGGCCGCCTGGTCAAGGAGCTGCCCGCGCAGCGCGAGCACGTCTCGCCCGCCCTGCGCCAGACCGCCTACCGGGCCAAGGCGCTGCTGGTCCAGCTCGCCGAGATCTCCGTGGAAGTGGCGCAGACCGTCATCGCCGAGGACGTCGACGGCCTGCCGGTGCTGCCCTCCTGGTTCCTCGTGGAGGCCGCCCGGGACATGCCGCGCCTGGTCGAGGCCCGCCGGTGAGCGTGTCGCGCCCCCGGTCGAAGAAGGCCGCCCCGCCCGACCCCGCCGCCCAGGCGTTCGCCGAGGGGCTCGCCCTGGTCAAACGGAACCCGGCCCTCGCCGCCGTCGGCGGGAGCGTGTGCGAGCAGTCCAAGTGCCCCGGGACCCCCGCCGCGGGCCTGGTCGCCGTGGACTCCAACGGCGTCCTCCACGTCCGCTCCGGGCTGCGCGCCGACCCCGCGGCCTGGGCCTGGGCCCTCGCCCACGCCCTGCTCCACCTCGGCTTCGGCCACGTCCCGGCCGCGGCCGTCGACAAGCGCGTACAGCCCGACCGTTTCGACCTCGCCGCCCGCTGCGCCGTCGTCAACCGCTTCCTGCTGACCCAGCCGTCCCTGCGGCCCCCCGACGACCTCCCGGCCGAGTACCCCGGCGGTGACGAGGAACTGCTCGCGGCCCGCTGGCGCCGGGACGGCATCCCCGCCGCCCTCGCCCACTGCGGCACCGCAGGCGACCACCCCGACCAGCTCCTGGTCACCTGGCCCGCATGGAACTCCACCCAGGTTCCCGACTGGGAGACCGCGTTCGCGCACGCCCTGACCCGCAGCGTCTCCGCCGCCATGGAGGTCGCCGGCGGGCGCCGCGACCGGGTCACGGGGCAGCGCGCGGCGCAGCGCCCGTGGGACCGCGCCCTGAACTGGTTCGTCTCCTCGTACCCGCTCCTCGGCGGCCTGGCCAGCGGCCTGAAGATCGTCGCCGACGCCGAGCTGGCCCGCGCCCAGGACATCGACGTCGCCGCGGTCAGTGCCACCGCGGGGGAGATCTACGTCAACCCGCTGCGCAGCTTCGAGGACGGGGAATGGCGGTTCATCCTGGCCCACGAGATGCTGCACGCCGCCCTGCGCCACGGCGAGCGCCGCGGCGCCCGGGACCCGTACCTGCACAACGTGGCCGCCGACTACGTGGTCAACGGTTGGCTCGTCGAGATGGGCGTCGGCGAGATGCCCGCCGGGCTGCTGTACGACCCGGAGCTGAGGGACCTCTCCGTCGAGGAGGTCTACGACCGGATCACCGCCGACCTGCGCCGGATGCGCCGCCTCGCCACCCTGCGCGGCAAGGGCCGCGGAGACATCCTGGGCGAGCCGCTGCCCCACCCGGGCAGCGGGCCGTACACCGACCTGGACGAGTTCTACCGGCGCGGCCTCGTCCAGGGCTTCGACCTGCACGCGTACGGGGAGCGGGGCCTGCTGCCCGCCGGGCTGATCCAGGAGATCCGGGCCCTGGCCCACCCGCCCGTGCCGTGGGACGCCCGGCTCGCCCGCTGGTTCGACGAGTACGTGCCGCGCCCCGAGCCGGTACGGAGCTTCGCGCGCCCGGCGCGCCGCCAGGCCTCCACCCCGGACATCCCGCGCGCGGGCCGCTACTTCCCGCCCGAAGAGATCGCCCGCTGCACCTTCGGCGTGGTGCTCGACACCTCGGGGTCGATGAACGCCGCCCTGCTCGGCAAGGCCCTGGGCGCGATCGCCTCGTACGCGCAGGCCCGCGACGTACCGGCGGCACGGGTCGTCTTCTGCGACGCGGCGCCGTACGACGCGGGCTATCTGCCCCCGACCGAGATCGCGGGCCGGGTACGGGTCCGTGGGCGCGGCGGGACCGAGCTGCAGCCCGGCATCGACCTGCTCCAGCGGGCGGAGGACTTCCCGCCCGGGGCCCCGGTGCTCGTGATCACGGACGGCTGGTGCGACACCCTGCGCATCCGGCGCGAACACGCGTACCTGATCCCCCAGGGCGCCTCCCTGCCGTTCACCCCCAAGGGTCCCGTCTTCCGACTGACCTGGCCTGGCCTGGCCTGGCCTGGCCGGATCGGGCCTGATCGCTCCCGGCCGGACGCAGAACGCCCCCGACCTGCGGATCCGCGGGTCGGGGGCGTTCTGGAGGAGATCGACTCAGTCGAGGTAGTCGCGCAGCACCTGCGAACGCGACGGGTGGCGCAGCTTCGACATGGTCTTGGACTCGATCTGGCGGATGCGCTCACGGGTGACCCCGTACACGCGGCCGATCTCGTCCAGGGTCTTCGGCTGGCCGTCGTTGAGGCCGTAACGCATGGAGACCACGCCCGCCTCGCGCTCCGAGAGCGTGCCCAGGATGGACTGGAGCTGCTCCTGGAGGAAGGTGAAGGAAACCGCGTCCGCCGGGACGACCGCCTCGGAGTCCTCGATGAGGTCACCGAACTCGCTGTCGCCCTCCTCACCCAGGGGGGTGTGCAGGGAGATCGGCTCACGGCCGTACTTCTGGACCTCGATGACCTTCTCGGGGGTCATGTCGAGTTCCTTGCCCAGCTCCTCCGGGGTGGGCTCGCGGCCCAGGTCCTGGAGCATCTGGCGCTGCACGCGGGCGAGCTTGTTGATGATCTCGACCATGTGCACGGGGATGCGGATCGTGCGCGACTGGTCGGCCATGGCACGCGTGATCGCCTGGCGGATCCACCAGGTCGCGTACGTGGAGAACTTGAAGCCCTTGGTGTAGTCGAACTTCTCCACGGCGCGGATCAGGCCGACGTTGCCCTCCTGGATCAGGTCCAGGAAGAGCATGCCGCGGCCCGTGTAGCGCTTGGCGAGGGAGACCACGAGACGGAGGTTGGCCTCCAGCAGGTGGTTCTTCGCGCGGCGGCCGTCCTCGACCAGGATCTCCAGCTCGCGCTTGAAGGCGGGCTTGTGGTCCTCCTCCTCTTCGAGCTTGTACTCGGAGAAGAGACCCGCCTCGATGCGCTTGGCGAGCTCCACCTCCTGCTCGGCGTTGAGGAGCGGCACCTTGCCGATGAGCTTGAGGTAGTCCTTGACGGGGTCGGCGGTGGCGCCGGCCACCATGACCGTCTGCGCCGGGGCGTCGTCCTCGTCGTCGTCGGACAGGACGAAGCCCTGGGTGCCGCCGGCCTTGGGAGCCTCGTCCTCGGCCTCGTCGACCAGGTCCTCGGCAGCCCAGTCCTCGCCCTCGACGACGGGGGTCTCGCCCTCGTCGGCGTCCTTGGCGCTGGTCTTCTTCGCCGCGGTCTTCTTCACGGCGGTCTTCTTCACGGCGGTCTTCTTGACCGTGCGCTTCTTCGGCTCGACGGCGGCCTCGGCCGACGCCTCGTCCCCGATGGCAGCGGCCGACGAAGCGGATATCGCCGTGGCGGTGGTGGCAGCCGTGGCCGCGGTGGTGACCGCGGTCTTGCGCGCGCCGATGGGGCGCGGCGCGGCGGCGGCCTTCTTCGCCACGGTGCGGGCCGGGGCGGCGGCAGCCTTGCGGGGCTTCTTGGCGGCGGCCTTGGTGGCGGGGGCCGCGCTGACGTGAAGGGCGACACCCTCCTCGTCCAGGACCTGGTTCAGGCTGCGCAGGACCCGCTTCCACTGGTCCACCGGGATGCGGCCGGCCTCGAAGGCCTGGCGCACGTCGTCACCGTTGATGTGACCCTGCTCGCGGCCGCGCTCGACGAGCGCGACAAGGGCCTCGGATTCGGCGATCTCCGGAGGGAACGTACGGGACGGGCTGAGCGACACAAGGAGCCTCTCGTTGCGAACAGATAAATGGTGGGCGGGACATCATCGCGCGAACTCGGGAAACAGACCCGAGGGGGGTCTGTATTCCGGGCCGCGCGAGGACACCTGTCGGTTCATCGCATGCCCGAGTAGATTCGTTACGCGCTGAATTGAGTGACCTGCGCCACGCTGTGGCCGCGCAACCCGATCCGGCATAGATCCGTCCGCCCTTCAGATCAGCCCGTTTTACGGGCTTCGATGAGGAAGCGGGCGGTGTGAGCGACGAACGGACCTTCACGTTCGATCTGTTCGTGGAGCTCGCGCAACCGGTCCCGGTACTGCCCGACCGTGAAGCCGGGCACCATCCAGATCACCTTCCGTAGGAAGTAGATCACGGCTCCGATGTCGTGGAACTCTGTGCGCAGTCGCTCGGAGCGCAGATCGAGGACTTCGAGTCCGGCCGCGGTGGCGTCGGCGACCGCGTCGTCGGGGTGCCGGCCGCGCCGGACCTCTTCCGGCTGCGGCCCGAGGAAGTACTCGACGAGCTCGAAGACGCTCGACGGGCCGACCTGCTGCGAGAGGTAGCTGCCGCCCGGCGTGAGCACCCGCGCGATCTCCTCCCACCAGATCGACACCGGGTGCCGGCTGGTCACCAGCTCGAAGGCGGCGTCGCCGAAGGGCAGCGGCGGCTCGTCGGCGTCGGCGACCACCACCGCGCCCAGCGGGTGGAGCAGCCGCGTCGCCTTCTCGATGTTGGGCGGCCAGGACTCGGTGGCCGCCGTCAGCGGCGGCAGCGGAGCGCACCCGGCCAGGACCTCCCCGCCGCCGGTCTGGATGTCCAGTGCGGACCGGACCCGGGCCAGGCGCTCGCTCATCAGTTTCTGGTAGCCCCAGGAAGGGCGCTGCTCGGTGGCCCGGCCGTCGAGCCAGGAGAAGTCCCAGCCGTCCACGGAGACGGACTCGGCCTCGGCGACAAGGTGGTCGAAAGTACGCGTCATGCCTTGATCGTCCCAGGTCGGACGCCCGACAACCACCGGATATGTCGACTACAGTGGTCGGCGGGCCGTGACTGGCGTTCGGGTGGATCACCACCGGGGAGCGGCCCGGCGTACCTGTGGACCTCCGGTACGTCGACTGCCGCGCGCCTGGGCGAACCGCGATCCGCAGCGACGTTCAGGAGACCCCGTGACGACTGCCCAGACTGCCACTGCCGCCGCCCCTGCCGCCGGCTCCGCCCAGCTGATGGACGGCACGGCCCTCGCCCGCCGCATCTCGGAGCAGACCGCCGCCTACGCGGCGAAGATCACCGAGCGCACCGGCACCGCCCCCTGCCTCGCGACCGTGCTGGTCGGCGAGGACCCGGCCTCCGTGACTTACGTCCGCATGAAGCAGAACCGCTGCGCCAAGGCGGGGATCACCTCCCGCCACGTCGAGCTGCCGGCCGAGACCACCACCGAAGAGCTGGTGGCCACCCTCACCGCGCTCTCCGCGGACCCGCAGATCAGCGGCATCCTGCTGCAGCACCCCGTCCCGCACCACATCGACGAGCGCGCCGCCTTCGAGGCCATCGCCCCGGGCAAGGACGTCGACGGGGTCACCATGCACTCCTTCGCCGCCATGGGCTTCGGGCTGCCGGGCTTCGTCTCCTGCACCCCCGGCGGCATCATGCGGCTGCTCGCCGCCTACGACGTCGACCTGACCGGCAAGCACGCCGTCGTCGTCGGCCGCAGCGCGATCCTCGGCAAGCCGGCCGGGATGCTGCTGCTGGAGCAGAACGCCACCGTCACCTACTGCCACTCGCGCACCCAGGACCTGCCCTCGATCGTGCGCCAGGCGGACGTGCTGGTCGCCGCCGTCGGCAAGGCCGAGTTCATCCGGGGCGAGGACATCAAGCCGGGCGCGGTGGTCCTGGACGCCGGGTACAACGAGGGCAACGTCGGCGACGTGCACTTCGAGTCGGCGGCCGCCCGTGCCTCACTGATCACGCCGGTGCCGGGCGGGGTCGGCCCGATGACCATTGCCGTACTGCTGGAGCAGACCGTGCAGGCGGCCGCCGCGCAGGCCGGACTGGACCTCGCGGAGCTCTGATCCCGCCACGCGGCTCCTGCGTACGACGTACGTACGCACGCACGCGCTCACGCCCGCACGCCCCGGCCCCCCGGTCCCCCGGTCCCCCGGTCCGGGGCGTCGTGCTTTCCCCGGAGCCGGTGGGCCGGTCCGCACGCACGGGGCTCCGTGCGCCTCAGACGCCGACCGGGTCGGGATCTGGGCCCGGCGCCGCGGCAGTGGCAGCGTCACGGGCCGCGGCGACGATGTCGGACGTACGGAACGCGTGGGCGAGGGCGGTCAGGGGCTGGCGGCCCAGGCGGTAGGGCTGCGGGACCGCGGCCGGCCCCGGCGCGGCTCCGTGCGCGGCGGCGGCCTTGCGCTGGCAGGCGGCCGCCAGGACGGCCGCGTCCGCGACCGTGGCGGCCCGCGCCTCGCTCATGCCCCGGGCCCGGGCCTCCTCGTACGCGACGCCGTGCACCCGGGGGTCGCACCAGCCGGCCAGCGCCAGGATGCCGTCGTCGATGACCGACTCGCGGTGGATGAGCCGGATCCCCACCGGGGACCACCAGGCCAGCGGGACGGTCCGCCCCTGGGTCGCGGCGAATCCGCGCAGGGCCTTCCAGAGCGGGCGCAGCCGCCGGTACTGGCCGTAGGCCAGCCACGTCGCCGACCCGCCGACCAGCGGCACGACGAAACCGGCACCGAGCAGCAGCCCGGCGGCCCCGGCCAGTGGCGGCGCCACGTCGGTGGACAGGAACACCAGGTCGTGGCCGGTCCAGCGGGCCACGACCGAGGCCCACTTGGCGGCCAGGTAGGCCAGGTCCATCAGCCCGGCGACCACGATCAGGGCCAGCCCCGTGCGCAGCGGGCGCAGTGCGCGGTCCGCGCGGGCCAGCCACTTGCCGCACAGCCAGGTCAGCGCCGAGGTGCCCAGGGTGTGCGCCACGAGGAAGCAGACGATCATCTCGCGGATCCAGGGCGTCGTCGCGTAGTACGTGTCCAGGTCCCGGAGCCGTTCGACCGGTGCGTCGCCGATCACGAACAGGACGACGATCGCCGCGGTCGCCGTGCCGAACAGGGCCGTGGTCAGCCGCGTGGCCCGGCGCACGGTCGCCGGAGGCCCGCCGCGCCACTGCAGGACCAGGACGACGCACAGCCCGGAGAACACCGTGCACAGGCCGAACACCAGGGGCGCGGAGAAGTTGACCACGCCGGTGTGGCGGTTGACCGAGGCGATGGTCGACGGTGTTGCCAGGAAGTTGATGGGTGCCCCGACGGTGAGCAGCGCGCACGCGGTCCGGTTCAGCGGCCGGTCCCAGTCCCGGCGCAGCGTCGGGATCTTGATCAGCAGCGCCAGGACCATCAGGGACGTGGGGAGGAGCGGCAGGATCCTGCCGCTCATCGGGCCTGTCCGACGGCGTCGGCGGGCCCGACCGGGTCCGCGGACGGGCCGGTGCCGGTGCCGGTGTCGGACGTCGTGCCGGTGACGGGGCCGGTGCCCGGGCCGGTGCCGGACGTCGTGCCGGGTGCCCGGTCGAGCCCGGCGACGGCCCGCTCGGCGGCGGTGAGCGGCGGCGCCTTCAGCGCGCCCCGGTCCGAGGCGCGCAGGACGTGCCAGACCACCGACGGGCGGATCCAGTGGGTGGGCGCGGTGCTCATGGTGAGGACCTTGAGCAGGGCGGCGGTGAGCGCCTCGTCGGTGGTGGCTCCCGTCATCAGCCGGTTGACGTACCGGTTGAGCAGGCCGGTGCCGGCGCGCGGCTTCATTCCGGTGGCCCCGGGATACAGGATGTCCTGCGACGTGGCGAGCTCCCAGGCGGTGCTGACCTGCGGGGCGATGGCGCGCTGCGCCTCGCGGCCGATGCCGGGGTGCTCCAGTCCCTTCGCCCGCAGCAGGGTGCGCACGGCCAGGATGCCCTGGGCCGCGACGGACATGCCCTGTCCGTACAGCGGGTTGAAGGTGGCGACGGAATCGCCGACGGCGAAGAACCCGTCGGGCAGGTCGGCCTTCTCGAAGTAGATCCGGCGGTTGGCGGTGCCCTGGGTGACGGCGACGTCCGTCAGGGGTCTGCGGCCCTCCAGGAGCTCACCGACGATCGGGTCGCGGACGGCCCGGGCGAACGGGATGAACGCGTCGGGGTCGCCGGTCGGCTGGCCGCCCCGGGTCCCGGAGAGGGTGGCCTGCCACTGGCCGTTCTCGATGGGCACGATCGTGGCCGTCCGGCCCGGGACCGGCACCCGCGGGTCGGACTGGACGTTGACGATGGGGAAGCCCATCGCGTGGGCTCCGGCCGGGGCTTCGAAGATCCTCGTCGCGTAGACGAGGCCCGAGTCGACCTCGGCCTGGCGGATCCCGGTGACGCCGAGCGCCTGGAGCCAGGTCCGGGCGCGCGAGCCGCGGCCGCTCGCGTCGATCACGAGGTCGGCGGTCAGGAGCCGGCCCGCTTCCTCAGGGGTGTCGACCAGTACGCCGGTGACCCGGGACGCCGTGCCCTCCAGGGCGCGGACCCGGCTCTGCTGGAGCGTGGAGACCCCCTTCAGCCCGGTCACCCGGGCGCGGACCACCGAGTCGAGGAGATCGCGGCTGCAGGAGATGTTGAACTGCTTCTCCTCGCAGCGCGGGATCCATCCGTGGGCGGTCATGCTGACCAGGTCGGTGGGGAGGCTGCGGCGGATGGCCCCCGCCTTCGTCCAGTCGTCGGTGATGCCGGGCAGGATCTGCTCGATGGCACGGGCACCGCCCGACCACAGGAGATGGGTGTGCCGGGCCTGCGGGAGCCCACGGCGCGGGGCCGGACCCTCGGGCAGCGGGTCGGCGTCGATGACGGTGACCGTGGCGTGCTCGGCGAGGACGGCCGCCGCGAGGAGGCCGGCCAGACTGCCGCCTATGACGATCGCGTGGCGGGGCGGGGTGGACTGGTTCATCGTGGCGTGCTCTCTGTCAGGGCCGTGCTGAGGGCATCGGCGTGAGGGATGCGGCGACCGGCGGCTGCGTCGCGGCGTGGCACGGGGCTTCCCCAACCGAGTGAGGACTTGATGCGCTCGATGTCTTCGGGGAGCTCCTGCTCCCGGGGCGACGGCAGGTAGGAGCGCAGGGCGTTGCCGAGGTGCAGGCCGAAGGTCTCGGCCCGGACCTCGTCCGGATCCCCCTGGTCGGCGCGGGCGGCGACCTGCCGGACCACTGCCTCCAGCCCGGACTCGGAGGCCAGTAGTTCGGCGAGGCGGCCGGGGTGTCCCGCCAGCCGGGCGGCCACCAGCATGCCCGGGCCGACGCTGTCGCTGGTCCCCTCGTCCAGGTGCCACAGTTCGTGGCACGCGATGACGAGCTGGTGTTCGGGCCGGGTGTGCTGCTCGACGACGATCAGGTCGACGTCGTCCAGCTCCAGCCACAGCCCGCTCGCGGTGTCGGGCGGGAAGGAGGTGAAATGAACATCGACCTTCCGCTCTCCGCCGCGCCGCCCGGCGTAGGCGGTGCACAGCGCCCCGATGATCTCCCCGGCATCGGCCGGCGGCGTCAGGCGTGCGCCCTCCAGCAGATCGGAGGCCAGCTTGCGCATGGCCCGGGTGGTCCTCATGGTGTTTCTCCCTCAGCGGCGGCGCCCTCGATGGGCGCCCCGCCCTTCGTGCCCGGAACCCGGAGCTGCCCCTCGCGCGCGAGGAGGTCGTCCAAGTGGTCGGCCAGTGACTTCCAGCCCTGGGGCGACAGCCGCCCGGCCCGCGTGACGATGCTGCGTACGTCGTGCGCCCGCAGCACCGCCAGCATCGGGTTCTGCCGGTCCCGCACGGCGGACTCCAACTCGCCCTCGATCAGGGCGAGGGCGCTGGAGAGCGCCTCGGTGTCGTCGGCCAGCAGGAAGCCGCCCTCGACGCCGTAGAAACGCTGGATCCCGGCGGCCGCGGCGAGGTTCGGCAGGCCCTCGCCCCGGGCGAGGCGGGTCAGCGACTGCCCCGACGCGTCGAAGGACTTGGCGATGGCCGCCAGCGAGTGGGGCTGGCCGTCCTCGCGTACGCGCGTGCGGCGCAGGTGCTCGAACCGTAGGTGCACCTGCTCTTTGAGGGGGAGTCGCGGCGGCCTCCCGTCCAGGGTGAGTCGGATGGCCTGCGGGGTCATCCCGGTGAGGTACGACAGGCGCTCCAGGTCGTCCCGTCCGTCGGGGACGGTGGGGACGGTGGTGGCGGACAGGGCGAGGGCCCGTTCCACCGCGCTCTTGCTGTCGGCCAGGAGGAAACCGGCATGGACGCCGAAGAACCGCTGCACACCGGCCGCGTGACCCATCCGGGGCAGCCCGGTACCGGCGTTGAGCGGCCCGAGGGAGGCGCCGGGCGCGTCGAACTCGTCGGCGATGGCCGCCAGCGGCCACTCCCGGCCGTGCTTGTCGCGCCGGGTCGCGCGCAGCCGCATGAACCGCTGGTGCACCCGCCGCTCCAGCGGCGCCTCCACGGCGGTGCCCGCCACCACCTGGGGCACGCGGCCGGGTTCGACCCCGGAGAGATGACTCAGCCGATCCACCGCCAGCACCTCGGACGGATCCTGCCCGTGCTCCTGCGCCAGGGCCCAGGTGCGACGCCAGATGGCGGCGAGATCGGGTCGGGCGGCGGCTCGCACCGGCGGATTCTCCATATGTCGACAAGGCGTTCGAGTGATTCGGCTTCGCGAAGCCTAGCCTCCTGCCCCTGGCCGAACCAGGGGAACCCCAACGTTTCCTGCCGTACAGCTCAAAAAGGGTGGGCATCGATCCCCCGCCACTAAACGGAATAACAAGCTCCGCCCGTAGGGGAGGTGAGATGGCCGGTCGCTCCTGACCCCTCTACGATCGGACCTCTTCGTCGACGGACATGCCGCGCAGCGCGGACGAGATCGAGCGGGCGTACGCGGCCGTGCGGCATCATCCGTGAGACTGGACGCCGCCTCGGGGGCGGGCGTGCGGGTGCCCGGCGGGCGGGCTCCGCGGATTGTCGGTGCTCTGCCGTAGCCTCGTGTAGTTGATCTCCTCGACCCAACGGGGGTGGGTATGGCGACGTGGCTTCTGGCGTGCAACCAGGAGATGTTCGAGCTCGACAGGTACCGGAAGGACGGCCACGAACTCAGTTCCTGGAGCGTCGGGCGGCACCTCAAGCACCTGGCCGCCGGCGACCGGTTCGTCATGTGGGTGACGGGGCCCCGGGGCGGCCTCGTCGGCAGGGGGCGCATCACCGGCGCCCCGACGCAGCAGGCGAGCGCCCCCGATGAGTACTGGCAAGAAGACCCCGGAACGCGCTGGTACGCGCCGCTGGTCATGGACGAGTGGCTGGGGCGGGCGGTCCCGCGGCAGCGTTTCCAGGAGGACGCGCGCTTCCAGGAGCGGTCCCCGCTGAGCTCCTTGTTCGCCACGAACCCGCACCGGGTGACGGAGGAGCAGTGGAGCGCCTTCGAAGAGGCCTTCGCCGACGGACGGGCCGAGGACGCGGCGCCCGCATGGCATCTGCTCCCGGGCCAGACCATCAAGCGCAAGGAACTGCACGACCGGTACGGCGGTAGCCGTCAGGGCGGCATCAGCAAGTGCGCCAAGTCGGACAACGTGCTGTTGTTCAGCGATCCGAAGACGGGTCACCAGCACGGCTACTTCGACCAGTGGGCCGAGGACGGCACGTTCCACTACACGGGGGACGGCCAGATCGGGCCGCAGACCTTCGACACCTTGGGGAACGCCTCCACCCGCGACCACGTCGGTCTGGGGCTCGCGCTGCGGCTCTTCGAAGGGTCGCGCGGCGTCGTCCGCTACGTCGGCGAGTTCGCGGTGGACCCGGAGCAGCCGTATTCCTGGGGTGAGGCCCCGGAGACGGGCGGCGGGCAGCTCCGGAAGGTCATCCGGTTCCACCTGGCGCGGGTCGGCACGACCACCCAGCCGGCGAGCGTCCCCGTCGGTTGCGGATACCGCGTGGCGGACGAATCGGTAGAACCGTCCCCCGCCCAGCTCAGCCCCGCTGACTCCGACCTCGTGGGGAGGAACCTCAAGGCGCACCGCAAGCTGCAGAACGACTTGGCGAAGGCGGCCGCCGCGCACGGACTCGAGGTGCTCTCACCGGGCATAGGCGACCCCGACTTCGACCTCGGGTGGCGGCTGACCGCTGCCGGGCTGACGGTGTGCGAGGTGAAGTCGCTGACGCCGGCCAACGAGACGCGTCAGCTGCGCACGGGCATCGGGCAACTGCTCGACTACCACGACAGGCTCACGGACCGGGCGGACTCCGTGCGCGCCGTCCTCTGGGTGGAGCGGGAGCCGTCGGAGTCGCGGTGGGTCGCCCTGTGCGAGCGAGTCGGGATCACGCTCGCTTGGCCCGGCCGTGAAGACGACGTGCTCGCCTGAACGCGATCGTCCACGTGCACGGCGCGCGGACGCCCTGAGCCCGTCCCCGGAGGGGGCTCGTTACCTCCGGGGTAATCGACCCTCCTCGCGGGCCCCGGCACAGTGGACGCATCGGGTTCCGGGGCCGCGCACTCGGTCCCGGGATCCGTGTCCCACCTGGCCGTTCGACCTCGATGGAGGCTGATTCCCATGTCCGCGACCCCGCTCACCGGCTTCGCCCGCAACCGCGTCCCGCAGACCGCGCTGCGCCGGATCCTCGCCCTCGACTCGGTCGTCACCACCGCCAACGGGCTCGCGTACGTCGCCCTGTCCGCCCCGCTCGGCCGGCTGCTCGGGGTCGGGCAGGGGCTGTTGCTGGAACTCGGGATCCTCCTCGTCGCGTACGGGGCCGGCGTCGGATGGCTCGCCTCGCGGCGGCAGCCGCCCGTCCTTCCCGTGAAGCTCGTCATCGAGACGAACTACGCCTGGGCCGCCCTCAGCCTGGCGTCGCTGGTGCTCTGGTTCGAGCCCACCGCCGCCGGGCTGCTGTGGATCCCGGCCCAGGCCGTCACCGTGGGCGGCTTCGCCGTGCTCCAGCAGCTGGCCCTGCGCTCGGGCTCAGCCTCCCAGTGAGCGCAGGTACTTCACCGTCGCCGGGTCGGCCGGGAGCATCGTCTCGATGGCCAGCTCGGCGACGGTCACGTCCATCGGCGTGTTGAAGGTCGCGATGGACGACACGAACGACAGCAGGTGCCCGTCGTGCTCGATGACCAGCGGCAGTGCGATGTACGCGGTGGGCTCCTCCGGAGCGCTGTCGCCCGGGCGCTCGGCGACCGGATAGGCCGACACCTCCTCGTACAGGGCGCGCAGCGGCTCGGAGCGGGCCAGTGCGATCTGCCGCTCCATCTGCGCCAGCAGGTGTCCGCGCCACTCCCTGAGGTTGTGGATCCGCGGGGCCAGGCCCTCGGGGTGCAGGGTGATCCGCATGGCGTTCAGCGGCGGGGTCAGCAGGTGCTCCGGCAGTCCGTCCAGCAGCATTGCGATGCCCTGGTTGGCGGCGACGACGTCGTACACGGCGTTTACGACCAGGGCCGGGTAGGGCTCGTATCCGGCCAGCAGGCGGGCGATGCCCTCGCGCAACGTCTCCATCGCCGGGTCGTCCAGCGCGGTGTGCGCGTAGCGCGGGGCGTAACCCGCCGCGAGCAGGAGGGAGTTGCGCTCCCGCATCGGTACGTCGAGATGGCCGGCGAGCCGCAGCACCATCTCCTCGCTCGGCCGGGACCGGCCCGTTTCGATGAAGCTGATGTGTCGGGACGAGGAGTCGGCGCGGCCCGCCAGCTCCAGCTGGCTGATGCCGCGCCGCTCCCGCCAGGCGCGCAGCAGGGTGCCCACACTCGTCGTCGTCATGCGTACGACGTTAGCCGAGAAGGGGTCAGCCCAGGTCGAAGACGTTCCGCAGGCCGAGACGGTAGCGCCACCGGTCGTGCCGTTTGGCGGGCTCCAGCTCCGGCGCCCGGTACATCGGATGGACGGTGCACCGCGGGGCTCCGGAACCGTCAGCGTCCAGAAGGGAGTTGACGGCCGCGCGCGCCGAGGCGTTGGCCCCTTCCATCGTCGCGAGGTCGATGTCGACGGCGACGTAGTCCCCGCTGAGGAAGAAGTTCGGGATGCGGGTGCCCGCGCTCGGCCGGTTGTACAGGGTGCCGACCGGGTGGATCAGCAGCTCGTCCTGGTTGGTGGGGTGTGGGGTGCCGAGCCCGTCCACGCCCGGGTCCAGGAACCACGAGTGCAGCGTGGAGTCGGTCAGCACGGTCCGCCCGGTGTCGTTGAGGGAGGCCTTCAGCTGGGCCCACACCTCGCGCGCCACCTCCTCGCGCGTGCACTGCTTGGCCGTCTTCCCGTACAGGATCCCCGGCTTGTCCCACTCGGAGATGTCCACCGACAGGCAGTCGACCGCCGTCCCGTCGCCGTAGTCGGCCGGGAAGTCGCGGGACGGCCAGTGTTCGGCCTGCTGGATCGCCGTCAACGACCAGGGGGAGTCGATGCAGTTGAGGTGGCCGTGCACCAGCTCGGCCCGCTCGGTCAGATAGAACTGGATGCCGGTCATCCAGTCCGTCTCCAGCTCGTCGCAGCGCCCCAGCATCGGATCGGCGGCCCGCAGCGCCGCGCTCCAGGTGCGGCGGGCGTGCTCGACGGGCAGCGCGCTCACGTAGTGGTCGGCGGTGACGGTCCGCGCGGCGCCGTCCGGCCCCTCGACGGCGACCCCGCTCACCCGCCCGCCCGCGCACCGCACCTCCCGCACGGTCCAGCCGATCCTGAACTCCACGCCGAGGGAACGGAGATGGGCCTCCCAGGGGTCGATCCAGGCCTCGTTGGTCGGCAGGTTGAGGATCCGGTCGGGCGGGCCGTCCGCCCCGCGCCCCAGCAGGTTGAGGACGAAGGCCTCGCCGAGGGTGCCGACGGTACGGGTGGAGGCCTCCTCGGCCTTGGTCGCCACGATGTTGCGGGTGATGCCGACGGCGAGGATGCGCCGGTACTCGTTCGACATCCGCTCCGCGCGCACGAAGTCCCACCACGGCGTCCGCTCCCAGACCTCCTCGCGCCGCTCGTCGCAGCTGGTCAGGAAGACCAGCACGCGGTCGACGAAGTACGCGCTCTCGTGCGGCGGGAGCCGGACCAGCGTCTGCAGGATGCCGGCGAGGGCGCGCCGGATCTCCTCGGGCGTCAGCTCGGCGGGGGAGTGCCCGGGCCAGGGGATCGGTCCGCGCAGGTCCTCGCGCCCGGCCGCCCGCGCGAACATCATCTCGCGCGGGGCGACGAGGTTGTCCCACACCCCGGCCGCGTTCCCGGGGAACGGGATGCGCCGCATGGTGTCGGGCAGGTTGTGGTAGATGCCGGGGATGAAGCGGAAGCCGTGCTCGGCGGGCAGCGGCCGGCGCCCGCCGCGGGCGCTGCCGGGTACGTCCATGCTGCGCGCCTTGCCGCCGAGGGCCCGGCGCTCGTACACGGTCACGGCGTACCCGCGCTCGGCGAGTTCGTGCGCCGCCGTCAGGCCCGCCACCCCGCCGCCGAGCACCGCGACGCGCCGTCCGGCGGGAGCCGGTCCGGCCCCGGCGGCTGCCGCGGGAGCCGCCCCGGCCCCGGCCAGGACCGCCCCGGCGGTGGCCGCCGCGCCCGCGCCCGCGAGGAACGTACGCCTGGAACTTCCTGTGCCCGCCATGACGGATGCCCCCTCGTTACCGCTGGTAACAGTGCGTTCGGCGCAGGAGCATATGGGGGGTGCGACGGACCCGGAAGGTGCAGGAGCACCCGAGCGCACTATGGCGCGAAAGGATTGGTCCGGTGTGCACTGTGGGAACCTTGACTACACGTCACGGGGAAAAGGAGCCGGTGCATGCCGAGTGAGCCGTTGTCACAGAAGGAGATCGAGGACCGGTTGCGGGAGCTCCCCGGCTGGGCCTTCGAGGACGACCGGATCTTCCGCACCTACTGGCTGGGCACGCACTTCGCCGCGAGCGCCCTCGTCGTCCACATCGCCACCGTCCAGGAGGAGTTGAACCACCACTCCGACCTGACCCTCGGCTACAACACGGTCCGGCTCTCCGTGAACAGCCACGATGCCGGCGGGGTGGTGACGGAGTCCGACTTCGCCCTCGCCGAACGCGTCGAGGCCCTCGCCCCGGCCCACGGCGCGAGCTGATGACCACGCACATACCGTCCGTGAGATCCCTGCTCGACTACGACGCCGAGGCCGAGGCCTACGACACCACCCGCGGCGGCGTCCCGCGCGCCGAGGCCGCGGCCGCCGCCGTCCTCGAGTTGCTCCCCGCGGACGCGCACACCCTCCTCGACATCGGCTGCGGCACCGGCATCGTCACCAGCCGGATCAGCCGCCCGGCCCTGCGCGTCCTGGGCGCGGACGCCTCCCACGGCATGGCCGCGATAGCGCTGCGGCGCGGCATCCCGGTGACCCTCGCCGACGCGGCCCGGCTGCCGGTCCGGTCGCAGTCCCTGGACGCGGTCAGCGCGGTGTGGCTGCTGCACCTGCTGCGCGAGCCGGGACTGGTGCCGGCGGTGATCGCCGAGGCCGCCCGGGTGCTGCGGCCCGGCGGGGTCTTCCTCGCCACCGTGGACAAGGACTCGGCGCACGACGTCGGCAGCGACATCGACGCCGTTTTCGCCGCGCACCTGACCCCGACCCCCTCGGACGCCTCCGGGGAGGTCGAGGCCTACGCGGCCAGGGCGGGCCTGCTCGCGGTCGGCGAGGCCCTTTTCACCGGCCACGGCCAGGGCCGTACCCCGCGCGGCTCCGCCGAGTCCCTGCTCGCGGGCCGGTACGCCTCCCGGATCGTCCCGCGCGGCATCACCGCGCAGGAGCTCGCTGCCCGGCTGGAACTGCTGCCGGACCAGGACGTTCCGCGCGCGGAGCCGACGTACCGCATACGGAGCTTCGTACGCGTCTGACCCGCACGCAGGCCCGCCCGGACCCCGGCGCGGACCCGGACCCCGGCGCGGACCGGGACCCCGGCGCGGACCGGGACCCCGGCGCGGACCGGGACCCCGGCGGGGACCCGGATCGGATCCGGTCCTAGACCCGGCCGAGGGCCCGGATCGCCTCACACGTCGAACTCGGCCGGGTCCGGCCCGATCCGCCGGCCCGCCGCGCCCGCGCCCAGGGCGTCCAGCGCCGCCATGTCGGCGGCCGCCAGCTCGAAGTCGAACACGTCCAGGTTCTCCCGGATGCGCGCGGGGGTCACCGACTTCGGGATCACGATGTTCCCGTGCTGCAGGTGCCAGCGCAGCACCACCTGCGCGGCGCTGCGGCCGTACGCGGCGGCGATCGCGGCCACGGCCGGGAGCGTCAGCAGCTCCTTGCCCTGGCCCAGCGGGGACCAGGCCTCGGTGGCGATCCCGCGCCCGGCGTGCACGGCGCGCAGCTCGGCCTGCGGGAAGAGCGGGTGCAGCTCGACCTGGTTCACGGCCGGGACCAGCTCGCTCTCGGCGGCGATCCGCTCCAGGTCGGCCGGGCGGAAGTTCGACACGCCGACCGCCTTGGCGCGGCCGCTCGCCGCGATCTCCTCGAAGGTCTTCCAGATGGCGACGAAGTCGTCGCGCATCGGGCGCGGCCAGTGGATCAGGTACAGGTCGACGTGGTCCAGGCGGAGCTTGGCGAGGGAGTCGTCGAAGGCGCGCAGCACCTGGTCCCGGCCCCACTTCTGCTTCCGGCCGTTCCACAGCTTGGTGGTGACGAACAGCTCCTCGCGCGGCAGCCCGGAGGCGGCGACGGCCTTGCCGGTGCCCGCCTCGTTGCCGTAGATGGCGGCCGTGTCGATGCTGCGGTAACCGGCCTCCAGGGCGGTCCCGACGGCGCGCTCCGCCTCTGCGTCCGGCACCTGCCAGACGCCGTAGCCGAGCTGGGGCATGAGCGTGCCGTTGTTGAGCTTGATGGCGGGGACCTGGTTCACGTCTGGTCTTTCCCTCACGTCGGAGCGGCGGTGCGGCGGTGCGGCGGCGCGGCGGTGGTGGAGCGTCGCACAAGGGGCGATAACCGGCCCCTCGTACGACGTATTCCCGCCAATCTTTCCGTGCGCGCCCTCACGCGGTCCCGAGGTACGCCTCCCGCACCAGCGGGTTCGCCCGGACCTCGGCGGCAGTGCCCTCGGCCAGCACCGTCCCGAGGTCCAGTACGACGACCCGCGCGCACAGCTCCATCACGAAGGCCACGTTGTGCTCGACCAACAGCACCGCGCAGCCCTCCCGCTCCGCCAGCGCCCGCACGACCTCCGCGAGCCGGTCGCGCTCGGGCGCGGACATGCCCGACGCGGGCTCGTCCAGCAGCAGCACCCGCGGCGGATCGGCCACCGCGCGCGCCAGTTCCACCATCCGGGCCTGCCCGACGGGCAGCCCGCCGGCGTACGAGGCCCCGAGCGCGCCGATCCCGCAGTCGGCCAGCACCCGCTCGCCGCGGGCCCGGCGCTCGCGCTCCCGGGCCCGCCGGGCCGGCAGGGCGAGCAGATCGGCGGCCGGCCCGCCCCCGCCGCCCCGCCACTCCTGCGCCACGAGCACGTTGTCGGCCACGCTCAGCTGCCCGAACAACTGCTGCCGCTGGAACGTCCGGCGTATCCCGTGCCGGGCCCGCCAAACGGGGGAGCGGCGGGTGACGTCCGCCCCGTCCAGCAGCATCCGCCCCTGGTCGGGGCGGCGGATCCCGGACAGCACGTCGAACAGCGTGGTCTTCCCGGCGCCGTTCGGCCCGATCAGCCCGCACACCTCGCCCGCGCGCACCCCGAGATCCACCCCGGTCAGCGCCCGGACGCCGCCGAAGCGCACACCGACCCCGCGGGCCTCCAGTACGTACCCGCTCCCGCTCATGTCGCCATCCCCAGGTAGGCCTCGGTGAGCCGGTCCGCGCGCACCTCGGCCCGGGGGCCGCACCAGGAGACCCGCCCCTGGGAGAGGTAGGCCACGGTGTCGGCGATCCCGAGGATCTCGGCCGCCTTCTCCTCCACCAGGAGCAGCGCCGTCCCCGCGTCGCGGAGCTCGGTGAGCAGCGCGTACACCTCTTCCACCACGCGCGGGGCGAGCCCGAGCGAAGGTTCGTCGGCGATCAGCACCGCGGGCGGCCGCTGGAGCAGCGGAGCCAGGGCCAGCATCTGCTGCTCCCCGCCCGAGAGCGCTCCGGCGGGGATCGCGCGCCGCTCGGCGAGCCGCGGGAAGCGGGCGTAGACGGCGGCCCGGGCGTCGGCGTCCTCCAGGTACAGGGCCAGGTTCTCCTCGATGGTGAGCGCGGGGAAGATCCCGCGTCCCTCGGGGGCGAGCAGCACCCCGGCCCGCGACCGGCGTACGGCCCCGTCCCGGGTCGCGTCCCGCCCGCCCACGTACACCGTCCCGGCCCCGACCGGCAGCAATCCGGCGGCGACCCGGCAGGCGGTGCTCTTCCCGGCCCCGTTCGGCCCGAGTACGGCGAGGATCTCGCCCGCGCGGACGGTGAGATCGACCCCGTGCAGCACGAGCCCCCCGTCGTACCCGGCCGTGACCCCGCGCAGCGCGAGGGCGGGTGCGGGCCGTGGGGCGGGGCCGGACTGTGCGGTGGAGCCGAGCCGTGCGGCGGGGCCGGGCCCTGCGGCGGGGCCGGGCCCTGCGGGGCTTTCCCCCACCCCGCCCTTTCGCCGTTTCCCGGGGCTCCGCCCCAGACCCCGCGCCTCAAAGGCCGGCGAGGCTGATTCAGCCCGCCCGGCGTTTGAGGGCGCGGGCGCGCAGCGCACGTACGGGGTCCGGGGCGCAGCCCCGGTTTCGGGAAGGGGCGGGGTGGGGGACGAGCCGCCCGCATGGCCCACCGCTCGCCGCTTCGCCAACCGCACCGGCACCGCCGCGCAGTACCCGTCCGGGTCGTTGGCCAGGGCCAGCCCCGCCAGCCCGAACAGGATCACCGGCAGGTGCGCCGACTCCGTCACATGGTCCGCCAGCACCCGCGGAGCCACCGCGAACACCAGCCCCGCCACCACCGCGTACTGCGGCCTGCGCACACCCGCAGCCACGACCACCGCCAGCCACACCAGCCCGGTCATCGCCGTGAAGTCCGTCGCCGTGATCCGGGTGTTGTACGAGGCGTACAGCACGCCCCCGAACCCGGCCAGTCCCGCCGACAGCGTGAACAGCAGCAGTTTCGTGCGCAGGACGGAGACCCCCGAGGCGACGGCCGCCGCCGGGGCCGACCGGACCGCCAACATCGCCCGCCCCGACGGGGAGTGGCGCAGCGCGGTCAGCCCGGCCGCCACCAGCGCGACCAGGACCACCAGGGCCACCCCCAGCGCCCGGTCGTCGGAGAGGTCCACCAGTCCGAACACCGGCCGCGGGATCGACCATCCCGCATCGCCGTTGCGCAGCCAGCGCAGCTGGAACAGCACCTGGTCGGCCAGGAAGGCCAGCGCCAGCGTGGCCAGGGCCAGGGACCTGCCCCCCAGCCGCAGCGCCGGCAGCGCGACGAGCGCCCCCAGCAGGGCCGCCGCGCACGTGCCCACCGCCAGCGCGGCCACGAAGGGCCAGCCCCGGCTCATGAGCAGCCCGGCCACGAGCGCGGCGCCGGTCACGAAGGTGCCCTGCGCCAGCGACACCATCGCCCCGAGCCCGGTCACCACCGTGAAGGACATGAACACGAGCGCGATGGCCAGCCCCTGCGCCAGCAGTCCGCTCCAGAAGGGGGTGGTCACGGTGTAGAGCGCCACGCACAGCGCTGCCGCACCCGCCGCCCACACCCCCCACCGCCGCCCCCACGAGGCCCCGGCCAGATGGTCGACCGGCGGCGCGTCCACGGCAGCGACCCCTGCCGTCCGCGCCGTACGGGTCAGCACCAGGAGCCCGCCGAACAGGATCAGGAAGGGCACGGCGGTCCGGAAGCCGGTGACGGACTCGGCGAAGGACGCGTACCCCGCCACCAGGTTCTGTAGCACCCCCAGCCCGAGTCCGCCCGCGAAGGCCAGCGGCACGGAAGCGAACCGCCCGATGACCGCCGCCGTGGCCGACACGAACAGGAACAGGGTGAAGTCGTGCGCCGACAGTCCGAGCAGCGGGGTCGCCAGCACCCCCGCGAGGCCCGCCAGGCCCGACGCGATCATCCAGGCCACCGACGACAGCCGGTCGGCACTGATGCCGCGCAGCTCGGTCAGCGAGCGGTTGTCGACGGCGGCCCGCAGTTGCAACCCCAGCCGCGTGTGCCGCATCAGCACCCACAGGGCCACCGCCACCAGCGCCGTCACCACCCAGGTGATCAGCTGGTCGGAGTCGATGCCGACGCCGTCCGCGAGCTGCCAGGACCGTGCGGGGCTGGGCCCCACGCCCGGCAGCCCGAACTGGTTCTCCGCCGGCTTCACCGGCGCGCCCGCCTCCGCCAGCAGTTCCACCAGCCACAACCCGGCGGCCGGCAGCGCCACCAGCAGCCCGATGGTGGCCACGATCTGTGCGGTCTCGCCGACCCGGGCGAGCCGCCGGAACATGAGCCGGTCCAGCCCCCAGCCGAGACCGGGAGCCAGGACGAGGACCACCAGCAGGGCGGCCGGGACGGCGGGCCAGCCCAGCCCCGAGTGCAGCTCGTAGAAGGTGAGCGCGCACAGGTAGGCGGTGGCCCCGTGCGCGAAGTTGAACAGTCCGGACGCCGAGTACGACAGCACCAGCCCGGTGGCGAGCAGTGCGTACAGGGCGCCGGAGACCAGACCGCTCAGCACGAAGACGAGCAGATCCCCCATGTCGCAGCCCTACTTGAAGGGGATCGGTTCGTAGCACTTGAACGGTACGGAGACCTCGTACCCGCCGTTCTTCAGCTGTACGAGCGCCCCGCAGCCGAAGCTGTCCTTCTGTCCCTTGGGCTCCGCGCGGTCGCCGACGAGCGTGCCGGAGTCGGAGAAGCCCTGCGCGGCGGCCTGGAAGGATTCGACGGTCAGGTCCTTGCCGGCCTCTTGCGCGATGGCGAGGAAGAGGTCGGCCGACATGTACCCGGTGAGCATGTGCATGTTCAGGGGCACTTCCTGGCCGCCCGCGGCCGCCTTGATGTCGGCCTTGAACTGCGCCATCTTCGGATCGGTCGACTCGAAGGGCTGGAACTGCAGCAGCACGTGCACCCCGTCGAGGGCCTGCTTGGTGGCGTCCTTGGCGAGCAGCCCGGGGTCGTAGTCCGTCGGGTCGGAGAGCAGCCCCTGGTAGCCGCTGCGCTTGAGCGCGGTGAACAGTCCGATGTTGTTCGGGGGCTGCATGACGGAGACGACGGCGTCCGGGGCCTTGCCGTCGTTGGCGGCGAGGATCTCCTTGACGTACGCGGACCAGTCGCTCGGGACGGCGGTGGCGGGCACGGAGGCCTTGGCGTAGGAGACCTTGAAGCCGGCGCTGGTGAAGCCCTGCTGGAAGGTCCGGATGCCGAACTTGCCGGCGTCGCTGTCGTTGGCGATGATCGCGACCGATTTGCCCCGGGCCCCGCCGAGGATCTGGCCGATGCCCTCGGGCCAGGTCTGGTTGAGGGTGCCGCCGGGGGTGGGGACCAGGCAGCCGTTGAAGCCGTAGATGTGGCGGGGTCCGCAGAAGGCGGGCAGGGTGCCCCAGCCGAAGGTGGGGACCTTCTCCTGCTCCAGGAAGTCGGCCCCGGAGAAGGTCACCGAGCTCATGGGGGAGACGGCGAAGACCTTGTCCTGCTGGACGAGCTTGCGGGCGGCGGCCAGGTTCTTGGCGGGGTCCTGGCCGTCGTCCTCCGCGCCGAGGTAGTCGATCTTGCGTCCGTTGATCCCGCCCTCGGCGTTGGCCCGGAGGTAGCGGGCCTTGGCCCCGAGGTCGGTGTCCTTCTTGCTGTAGCCGCTGGCGCTGGTCATCGACACGATCCCGCCGACCTTGATCGAGTCGTCGCTCACTCCGCGGGAGTTGCCCGCCGTGTCGCCGGGCTTACCGGGGGAGGTTCCGTTGGTGGAGGCGGAGTTGCAGGCGGAGACGAGCGCGAGGGCCGCCGCCGCGGCGGCCAGGGTGCGGATCGGTCGCAACATGTCGGGGATCCCCTCCGGTTGGAATCCCCGCATTCTGTGCGCGACCTGACGGATCGTCAATATTGTCGACAGATGGAAATGACGATCCGTCAGTTATGGGGTGCGGGTGCCCGGCGGACGACCCGGACCTGCGCCGCGACGTCCCCGGCCGGACCCGGCTCAGGAGGAGTGCCGGACCCGGCTCAGGAGGAGTACAGGGCCGCGACCTCCTTCGCGTACGCCTTCTCGATCGCCCGGCGCTTGAGCTTCAGCGAGGGGGTCAGCAGGCCCCGCTCCTCCGTGAACTGCTCACCCAGCACCCGGAAGGTGCGGATCGCCTCCGCCTGCGAGACCAGGGTGTTCGCGGCCACCACCGCCCGGCGCACCTCCGCCGTCAGCTCGGGGTCACCCACCAGCTGAGCCGCCGGCAACTGCGGCCGGCCGCGCATCGACAGCCAGTGCGCCATCCCGTCCATGTCCAGGGTGAGCAGCGCCGCGATGTACGGCCGGTCGTTGCCCACCAGCACGCACTGCGACACCAGCGGATGGGAACGGACCCGCTCCTCCAGCGCGGCGGGCGCGACGCTCTTGCCGTTGGAGGTCACCAGGATGTCCTTCTTGCGCCCGGTGATCGTCAGGTACCCGTCCGCGTCCAGCCGGCCGAGGTCGCCGGTGGCCAGCCAGCCGCCGCGCAGGACCGCCTCCGTGGCCCGGGGGTCGTTGAGGTACCCGGAGAAGATGTGGCTGCCGTGCAGCCAGACCTCCCCGTCGTCCGCGATGTGCACCGTACTGCCCGGGATCGGCCGCCCCACCGTGCCGTACTTGGTCGCACCGGGCGGGTTCGCGGTCGCCGCCGCGCACGACTCGGTCAGCCCGTACCCCTCGAACACCGTGATCCCGGCCCCGTCGAGGAACAGCCCCAGGCGGCGCGACATCGCCGAACCGCCCGACATGGCGTGCCGTACCCGGCCGCCCATCGCCTCGCGGACCTTCCCGTAGACGAGCCGGTCGAAGAGCTGGTGCTCCATGCGCAGCGCGGCCGACGGCCCCGGCCCGGTGCCGAAGGCCTTGCGCTCGCGCGCCTCCGCGTACCGCACGGCCGTCTCCACCGCCCGGTCGAAGGGGCCCGCACGTCCCTCCGCCTCCGCCTTGCGGCGGGCGCCCGCGAAGACCTTCTCGAAGACGTGCGGGACGCCCAGCACGAACGTCGGCCGGAAGGCGGCGAGGTCCGGCATCAACTCGGCCGCAGCCAGTACCGGTTGGTGGCCCAGCTTCACCCGGGCCCGGACGGCGGCCACTTCCACCATCCGCCCGAACACGTGGGCCAGCGGCAGGAAGAGCAGGGTGGACGGCTCCTCGCCCTGCCGGGCCCGGAAGACGGACTCCCAGCGGCTCACCAGGGTGTCGGTCTCGTACATGAAGTTGGCGTGCGTGAGCACGCACCCCTTCGGCCGGCCCGTCGTCCCGGAGGTGTAGATGACGGTGGCGGTCGCGTCGGGCGTCACGGCGCCCCGGTGGCGGTGCACGACGTCCTCGGCGACCCCGCGGCCGTCGGCGACGAGCCCGTCCACGGCCCCGGCGTCGAGCTGCCACAGCCGGCGCAGGTGGGGGAGCCGGTCGATGACCGATCCCACCGTCATGGCCTGGTCCTCGTCCTCGACCACGCAGGCCGTGCAGTCGGAGTCGAAGAGGATCCAGTGGACCTGATCGGCGGAGGACGTCGGGTACACCGGGACGGGCTGGGCGCCGATCGCCCACAGGGCGAAGTCGAAGAGGGTCCATTCGTACCGGGTGCGGGACATGACGGCGACCCGGTCCCCGAAGCGCACCCCCTGGGCCAGCAGTCCCCGGGCGAGCGCGAGCACCTCGGCGGCCAGCTCCCGGGACGTCACGTCCCGCCAGACCCCGTCCGTCTTCCGGCCGAGCACCACCCGGTCCGGCTCCTCGCGGGCGTGCTGGAAAACGATGTCGGCCAGGCCGCCGACGGGCGCGCCCGTGACGACGGGTGGGACGGTGATCTCGCGCAAGGCCCCGCTCCTCTCCGCGCGCCGCGGTGAACGTACCTCATGGTCAACAGGGGGTGACCGGCCTTCGGATACCTCCACAAGACCTCCCCAGTGATCACGGTGTTCACGCCGTTGACGTGCGACTGAGCCGGTCCGCGCCGGAGAGTACGGCCATGGCCAACGCTTCGGCCGCGGCGGCCGGACGCGGCCCGCGGAGCAGCGCGAACTCCACCGGCCCGAGCTCCGGCAGCCCGCCGACCCGCACCAGGCCGGGCGGGATCAGCCCCCGGGCGTGCGCCATCACGCCGAGCCCGGCCCGGGCCGCCGCGATCAGGCCGCTCAGGCTGCCGCTCGTGCACGCGATCCGCCACGCCCGCCCCTCACCCTCCAGCACCTCCAGCGCCCGGGCACGGGTGATGCCCGGCGGCGGGAAGACGATCAGCGGAACAGGGCGCTCCGGGTCCACCCGCAGTCCCTCCGCGCCGATCCACACCATCCGGTCCCGCCACACCAGCCGGCCCCGCTCGTCCCCCGGCCCGCGCCGCTTCGCCAGCACCAGGTCGAGACGGCCCGCGTCCAGCCGCTCGTGCAGGGTCCCCGAGAGCTCCACCGACAGCTCCAGATCCACCTCGGGGTGCTCGTGCCGGAACCCTTCGAGGATCTCCGGAAGGCGCGTCAGCACGAAGTCCTCCGAGGCCCCGAACCGCAGCCGCCCGCGCAGCCGCGTCCCCGCGAAGAAGGCCGCCGCCCGCTCGTTCGCCTCCAGGATCGTGCGCGCGAAACCGAGCAGCGCCTCACCGTCCTCCGTCAGCCCCACGCTGTGCGTGTCCCGGACGAACAGCGGCCGCCCCGTCGCCTCCTCCAGCCGACGCACGTGTTGGCTGACCGTGGACTGCCCCACCCCGAGCCGCCCCGCGGCCTGCGTGAAGCTGAGCGTCTGGGCCACCGTGAGGAAGGTCCGCAAGTGGACGGGGTCGTACATACCGCCACGCTAGCCGCTCATCACGATTCACGATGGCAGTGAGTGCGGTATGCGGGTTTCCCGATGAACGTCCACCGCCGACCATGAGGGGGAGCCCCCGCCCCGACAGCAAGTGAGCACCCCCGCATGCGCCGCCCGCACCTTCCCGCCCAGCTGCCGCTGGACCCGTACGTCCTGGCCCTGCTCGCCACCGTGGGCCTCGCCGCCCTGCTGCCCGCCCGCGGCCCGGCCGCCACCGCCGCCGACCTCGCCTCCACCGCGGCCGTGGCCCTGCTCTTCTTCCTCTACGGCGCCCGGCTCTCCACCCGCGAGGCCCTCGACGGCCTGCGCCACTGGCGGCTCCACCTCACCGTGCTCGCCTGCACCTTCGTACTCTTCCCGCTCCTCGGCCTCGCCGCCCGAGTCCTCGTTCCCGGCCTGCTCACCGCCCCGCTCTACAGCGGCCTGCTCTTCCTCTGCCTGGTCCCCTCGACCGTGCAGTCCTCCATCGCCTTCACCTCGATCGCCCGCGGCAACGTCCCCGCCGCGATCTGCGCGGGCTCCTTCTCCAGCCTGGCCGGCATCGTCCTCACCCCCCTCCTCGCCGCCGCCCTGCTCGGCGGCGGCGCGGGCGGCGGCTTCTCCCCCGACTCCCTCCTGAAGATCACCCTCCAGCTCCTGCTGCCCTTCCTCCTCGGACAGGCCCTGCGCCCCCGGGTCGGCGGCTTCCTCTCCCGCCACGAGAAGGTCCTCGGCCACGTCGACCGCGGCTCGATCCTGCTCGTCGTCTACGCCGCCTTCAGCGCGGGCGTGGTCGCGGGCATCTGGCACCGGGTGAGCCTCCCGCGGCTCGCCGCCCTGATGCTCGTGGAGGCCGTGCTCCTCGCCGTCATGCTCCTCGCCACCTGGTACGGCCCGGCCCGCCTCGGCTTCGGCCGCGCGGACCGCATCGCCATCCAGTTCGCCGGGTCGAAGAAGAGCCTGGCCGCCGGACTCCCCATGGCCAGCGTGCTGTTCGGGCCCCATGCCGCCCTCGCCGTGCTTCCGCTGATGCTCTTCCACCAGATGCAGCTGATGGTCTGCGCGGTCATCGCCCGGCGCCGCGCCCAGGACCCGGAGCCCGAACTCGCCGCCGACCGTGTGGCGGACGTCTCGCCCGCGCTCGAACGGCCCGCGTCCCGGGCCCGTTAACGTTCGGTGGTGACCTGGATACGCCCGCTCGCCGCGCACGCCGAACGCCCCTGCACGCTGGTGGTCTGCCGCGGCTGCTGTTGCGGTGACCCCCGCAAGAACCCCGGCTCCGACCACGCCGGCCAGCTCGCCCGGCTGCGCGAGGCCGCCGCCGCCTCCGGGGGCCGCCTGGCCGTCCGTACCAGCGAGTGCCTCGGCCCCTGCGCCCAGGCCAACGTCATCGTGGTCCAGCCCACCACCGCGGCCCGGCGCCGCGGCGCCCGCGCGACCTGGTTCGGCTGGGCCCTGGACGACACCGCGACGGACGAGATCATCGCCTGGGCCGAATCCGGCGGCCCGGGCACCACCCCGCTCCCGCCCACCCTGGACCTGCACCGCATCGACCCGCCGACCCCGAAGCCGGCCAAGGACTCCCCGCGCCGCGGCCGCCGGGGGCGCTGACGTGCAGAACCTCGCGCGCACGGTGCTCGTGTTGTTCGGCCTGCTGGTCGCTCTGGTGGTCTGGATGGCCCTGTCCCTCGACCTGTTCGACAGAAAACCCTCCGTTCCGCTCAGGGCGCAGAACGTCACCGGCACGTGGCAGGGCGACCGCGGAGGCCGGATCGAGGTGCTGGCCGACGGCCGGGTCCGCCTCACGGAGCTCGACGGCTGGGGATGCGGTCAAGGCCCGCAGCCGGGCACGTTCACCGGCGAGGGCAGCTGGACCATCAGAAGTCTCTCCGACGAGGACCCGGGGATCCTGATCCTGATCAAGTTCACTGCCGACGGAACGCCCGCTGTACAGGACTGCGACGGTTGGTTCACGCTCCACGGCACCGGCAAGGGGGGCACCGCAGGAGACGGCAGCGACGTGTGGGCCTCGTTCATAGGCAGCTACGAACGGGGCAGGGAGCTGTTCCGGCGCACCCCTACAGGGTGATCCGCTCCTCGCCCGCGTAGATGTTCATGTCCGGCCCCCGCAGGAAGCCGACCAGCGTCATCCCCGACTCCAGCGCCAGGTCAACCGCCAGCGAGGACGGCGCCGAGACGGCCGCCAGCACCGGGATGCCCGCCATCACGGCCTTCTGCACCAGCTCGAAGGAGGCCCGGCCCGACACCAGCAGGACCGCGCCCGCCAGGGGGAGGCGCCCGGACTGGTACGCCCGGCCCACGATCTTGTCCACCGCGTTGTGCCGGCCGACGTCCTCCCGCAGGTCGAGCAGCTCGCCCTGGGCCGTGAACAGCCCGGCCGCGTGCAGTCCGCCCGTACGGTCGAAGACCTTCTGGGCCGCGCGCAACCGGTCCGGCATCGCGCTGAGGACCTCCGCGGGCACCCGTACCGGATCGGCGGCGATCCCCGGGAAGCGGGTCGCCGTACGGACCGCGTCCAGGCTGGCCTTCCCGCACAGGCCGCAGGAGGAGGTGGTGTAGACGTTCCGCTCCAGCGTGATGTCCGGCACCGGGACTCCGGCGGCCAGCTGGACGTTCACCACGTTGTAGGTGTTCGAACCCTCCTCGGTCGCCCCCTCGCAGTAGGTGACGGCCTGCACGTCCGAGGCGGCGCCGAGCACGCCCTCGCTGACCAGGAAGCCCACCGCCAGGGCGAAGTCGTCGCCCGGCGTGCGCATCGTGATGGCCAGCGGTTTGCCGTTCAGCCGTATCTCCAGCGGCTCCTCGGCCACCAGTGTGTCCGGCCGGACACCCGCCCCGCCGCTCCGGATCCGGACGACGCGACGGCGCTCGGTGACCCGTCCCATGGTGATCAGCCCACCCCTTCTGTTCTCGGTCTTCGTTTCCGCCGGCTCCCGACGAGCTCATTGTCCCGGTTCCGCTTCACACGACGCCCCCGGCAGGTGGATCCTCGGGAAGCTCCAAAATCCGGGGCCGGAATCCTGTCGGGTCACACGCACACGTACCCACCAGTAGCAGGCAAAGCTGGGTGATCCTGACTTCCGTACAAGGGGGGACCCCGCCCATGACCGGTTCACGCGTGGTGGCGCTAGGGCACTACCAGCCCGCGAAAGTGCTCACCAACGAGGACCTCGCGGCCATGGTCGACACCACCGACGAGTGGATCCGGTCCCGCGTCGGCATCCGCACGCGCCACATGGCTGGCCCGGACGAACCGGTGGACGAGCTGGCCTACCAGGCTGCGGGCAAGGCGCTGGCCGGCGCCGGCCTGACCCCGGACGACATCGACCTGGTGCTGGTCGCCACGTCGACCGCGATCGACCGTTCGCCCAACATGGCCGCGCGCGTCGCCGCCAAGCTGGGCATGGGCGGCGGACCCGCCGTGATGGACATCAACGTCGTCTGCTCGGGCTTCACGCACGCCCTGGCCACCGCCGACCACGCCATCCGGGCCGGCTCCGCCACCCGTGCGCTGGTCATCGGCGCCGACAAGATGACCGAGATCACCGACTGGACCGACCGCACCACCTGCGTGCTCACCGGTGACGGAGCGGGCGCGGCCGTCGTCGAGGCCTGCGAGGAGCCGGGCATCGGCCCGGTCCTGTGGGGTTCGATCCCGGAGATGGGCAACGCGGTCCGGATCGAGGGCTCGCCGCCGGTCTTCGCCCAGGAGGGCCAGTCGGTCTACCGCTGGACCACCAGCCAGCTCCCGCCGCTCGCCCGCAAGGTGTGCGAGAAGGCCGGGGTCACCCCGGAGGAACTGGCCGCGGTCGTCCTCCACCAGGCGAACCTGCGGATCATCGAGCCCCTCGCCGCGAAGATCGGCGCCGTCAACGCCGTCGTCGCCCGCGACGTCATCGAGTCCGGCAACACCTCGGCCGCCAGCATCCCGATGGCCCTGTCGAAGCTGGTCCAGCGCGGTGAGATCCCCTCCGGCGCCCCGGTCCTCCTCTTCGGCTTCGGCGGCAACCTCTCCTACGCGGGCCAGGTCATCAGCTGCCCGTGACGGCTCCGGCGTCCGTTCCCCGCGCCTGCGCGGCGGGGGAGCGGCCGCCCTCGGCCACCACCGCGCCGACCAGGACGACCGACAGGGCCACCAGCTGGCCGGCTCCCGTCCAGCTGGTCCCCACGGGCACGGTGGCGAGCGCGAGCACCAGCGCCGTCGCGCGGTAGCGGGCCGGCCCGATGCCCAGCACCGCACGGAAGACCAGGTTCCCTGCCAGGTAGAGGGCGACCCCGCCGGCCAGCGCGACCGCCGGGCCGGTGTGCAGGTGCTCCCCGAGGTGCCCGATCGTCTTCTTCACACCGGCCGCGAAGACGGCGATGCCCAGGAGCACGGGCAGGAAGGCGTAGTAGTACGCGACCATCGCCAGCTTGAAACGCCGCGCCGGCGGGGTCTGCGCGAAGACCTCTTCGGCCCGGCCCTCGTCGCGCACGAAGTACATCCACCACATCGCCGACGCGACCGTCAGGGCCAGGAACGCGCCGCCGGCGATACCGGGGGACAGCGGCAGCGAGCCCACCCCGATGCCGATCGCGATCACGGATTCACCGAAGACGATGATCAGCAGCAGGCCGTGCCGCTCCACCAGGTGCGCCGCGTTCATCCCGCCGAGCTGGTCACCGACCGTCTGCTCGGGCACCTCGGGCTCCGTGGCGGTCCCACTCGCCGTGACCCGTTGCACGACCATCGGCGTCACGAACTGGAGCAGCAGCGCCAGCATCCACAGCCCCCAGGCCGGCAGCCCGTCGAAGAACCCGGCTGCCGTCACGGCCAGCGCGCACAGCACGTTGGGCAGCGCGAACCACAGCACCCCGCGGCCGTGCGCCTGTGTGAACAGCGCGCCGTGGACCAGGACGACCAGCAGGTACCCCAGGCCGAAGGCGACGCCGCCCGCCCCGAAGGCCGTGGGCACGGCCAGGGCGCACACCATGAACGCCCCCATGGCCAGCATCAGCAGCACCCGCCGGACTGTCCGGTCCGGCGGCACCTGGTTGGTCAGGTGCGCGTAGCCCCCGTACATCCAGAACAGGACGGTGAAGATCAGCACCACCTGCCCCGCGCCCCGCAGGCTCAGGTCGTCCGCCAGAAGCACCGTCAACTGCGTGATGGTGAAGACGAAGACGAGGTCGAAGAACAGCTCCAGCGTGCTGACGCGGTGCTCGGATTCCATGCGCGGCTCCCCCCGGACGTGTGCGCAGCCATCCGACCGCCCGGCTCCCCCTGATGTCCAGCCGGTATCGGCACCCAGAAGTGGACGCGAGGCATCCCCTTCTTCCCGCCGCCGGGACCGGGCGGCCGCCCCGCCGGTGGCGAGACGGGCCGTCTCGCTACGGCCTTCGGTGCATGCGTGCAGGTCAGCCCGGCGTGGCGGAGGATCACCGCCCGGATAAGTGGTCGGAGCCCCGCCGATCCTTTGCTATTGTTGTCCATGTCGCCGCGGGAAACCGGGGCCGACCACCTAGTCCGGGTGGCGGAATGGCAGACGCGCTAGCTTGAGGTGCTAGTGCCCTTTATCGGGCGTGGGGGTTCAAGTCCCCCCTCGGACACAAAAAGCAGGAGCCCCACACCTAGTGTGGGGCTCCTGCTGTTATCCCGGGGGCGGACATGAACACGGAACGGGCGCCACTGCGGTACGCCTGCGACATCACGGAGGACGACCTCTGGGAGGTCTACGCGTTCCTGAACCCGCGGCTGGAGGCCCTGGAAGCCGGCCACGCTCCGGGCACCGACGAACACAGGACGGCCGATGCGCTGGCCCGGATGCTGGTCAGCGCCGTACTGCACCTGGAGGGGGACGTCCGGGAGCGGTTCTGGAGGCCCTACCGCACGAGGCGGGGCACCACGCCGGTCCTCGTATGGGCGCCGCCGTCCGAGGCCGTGCTCCACGCCCGGGACGAGTGGCGCCTCGACAAGATTCGCGAGAACTGGAACGCCCTCTGTTACGGCCTGCAGGTCTGGCGCGATTGTGAAGGCTACGACCTCGAACGCTGGCACAGGGTCGAGTTCCGCGACGCCGCTGCCGCGGCCGAGTACCAGCGGCGCTGCGACGAGCTCGGCCTCAGGCCCAGGGAGCCTCCTGACCCCTTGCCGGCCTGGCGGTGGAGCCGGCCGGCCCGTCGTCACGTACCCAGCACCACCAGACCCGTCGGGTCCGTCGGGCGGGTCAGGCTGCCCGGGGTCACCGACGTGAAGGTGCGGGGGAGGGACAGCCGGGGGGTCGCGCCGTCCGGGGCGGCTTCAAAGAGGTAGGCCGCCGCGGTCGTGGTGTCGCTGACCAGGTGCGGGCCGTGCGCCGCCGCCGTCGCGGCCTCCGCGAGCGGGGTGCGGAAGAGCAGCCGGAGGTGACGCAGGGTCTCCGGGGTGACCGGGGCCCGCAGCGGCCGGGCCTCGGGCCGGCCGGGCGCGGAGTCGGCTTCGACGGCGGGGGCCACCGGGGCGTCCGGAGGGATCGCGCCGGTCAGGAGCAGGGCGAGGAGGATCGGCACGGCCTTGCGCCGCAGCGCCTCGGTGGCCGAGCGCAACCGGTGGGCATGGGCCGCGGGCAGCGACAGCGCCAGGCTCCCCGCGGCGCCGCCCGTGGCGATGGGAACGGCCGAGCAGACGACCCCCGGGGAGTACTCGAGCAGGTCGAAGACCGGCGCGCCCGGAGCCACCGCGTCCAGCGCCGTGAACAGGGCCCGGCTGTCGGTGATGGTCTGCGCGGTGAGCCGGGCGGGCCGGTGCCGGGCCACGTGATCGGCGCGGCGGTCGTGGTCGAGCTGGGTCAACAGGCACTTGCCGACCGCGCTGGCGTGTGCGGCGTCCCGGAAGTCGACCCACTCCCGAACCGGCGGGGTCGCCGGCCCGGCCGCCATCTGCGTGATGTGGACCTCGCCCCCCGCGTACCGGCTGAGGTACACCGCGGCGCCCGCGCTGTCCCGGGCCAGGGCCAGGGTGCGCTGGAGCTGCCCGGCCAGGCCGTGGCCGCCGGGGGCGGCGAGCCGGTCCAGGGCCGGGCCGCGCCCGTACACCCCCGCCCCCGGCCGGTATGCGTACTCCTCCTCGCACAGCATCGCCAGGAGGGGGCCCAGCTGCGCCTCCGCGAGGCCCGACTCCCGCGCGAGCTGGCCGGCCCGGACCCCCAACGGATGCTGCTCCAGGACGCGTACGACGCCCAGCGCGCGGCGGGCCTCCGCCAGCGCCTCGCCCGTACCGCCGCGTACGACGCTCCCGCGGGCCGCGGCCGTCAGCGCGGGGTGGCGCAGCGGGCCGGCGGCCGGCCGGGCCGCCACCGGCGCGACGACCGCGGCGGGCTGCTGCGGCAGGAACGCGGTGAGCACCCCGGACAGCCCCGGCCTCGGCAGCGGCACCGGGCCCAGGTCGGGGTCCTCGAGCTGGTCGACGTAGCGCAGCACGGCCGCCTGCGTGCACAGCCGGACCTCCCGCAGATCCCGTCGGCCCCCCGGCCGGAAGCCGCGCCGGCCCAGCTCGCGCGCCCAGTGCCGGGCGTCGTGGTGCTCGCCGCGCCGGGAGTGGTCGAGGAAGAGGCAGTACGCGGCCGCGGAGGTCCGCGGGCTCCCGGAGCCGGCGGCGAACTGCCACCAGAAGCGGGCTCCTTCGCGCAGCCCGGCCAGGTGCAGCAGGCAGCCGAAGACGACCGCCCCGGACAGGTCGGTGTGTCCCTCGGTGAGGAAGGAGTCGAGGTGTGCCGCGGCCTTGGGCGCGCACGCGGAGGCGAGGCAGACGGCCTTGAGGTCACGCCGGGCCCGTTCGGCTTCGAGCGGGCAGTCCCGTGCGGGGTCGCTCCAGCCGTGCACCGGCCGGCGCCGGGCGCAGTGTCCGGAGGCGGGCGGGTGCGGTGTGGCGCGCAGCAGCCGGGCCTCGGCGGCGCCGAGGTCGTAGTACCGGTAGCGGTCGCGGACGCCCGCCCGGGCGAGGAACTCGGCCAGGGAGCGGGCGACCGGGTCGCCGTCCTGCAGCTCCTGCCGTTCGTGGCGCCTCATGATTCGGCTGGTTCTTCTGCTGATTCTGCTGATTCTGCTGAGTCGGGTGATGGGGCGGATGCGGTGGACGTGGCGAGCAGGCGGGCGAGCCGCCGGTGGGCCTGTCCGAGGTAGGAGCGGACCGTGGCCTCGTCGACCCCCATCACGGCTGCGGCCTCACCGGGGGTGCACTGGAGCCCGTACCGCAGCAGCACGGAGTCGCGTTGCCGCTCGGCGAGCCGGGAGACGGCGGAGTAGAAGCGGATGGTGTCCGTCAGCACCTCGTACTGATCGGCGTGGGCCTCCTTGAGGGCGGCCTCGAAGGCGCTGATGTCCATCGGCTCCGGTCGTTGCTGCCAGGGATGACGCCGGCGCTGCCGGTCGACCAGGCAGTGCTTGAGGACGGTCCAGGCGTAGGCGTCGAGGCGGTCCATGTGGAGCATCCGCAGCCATTCATCCATGATCGAGTCGAAAGCGGCGTCGACCGCGGCCTCCGCCGCCGCGTCGGAGCCCAGCTGCAGATACGCGAAGCGCATGTACGCGGGCCGCCGATTGGCGTGGAAGGCCCAGTACGACAGGCGCGCCGTCGGATCCCATTGGCTCATGGGAGTCGGCCGCCGACGCCGGCTCGGTAGTCCCACGGCCCCACCGGACTCCTCCGGTCCGCCATCGTTCACCGCTCCACCTCATCCCCTGTGCTGAACAGGAAAGCAGCGCGGGCGCACTCGGAGGGCGCAGAGAAGAAAGCTGCAAGCAATACGTCGCGGATGATCGACTCGTGATCGACCTCGATCACGCGCGGCTCCAGCCAGCGCGTTTGCATATGCCCGCCGACGGTGCCATCTCAGATGCCGGCGTCGGCGCCGTCGCCACTGCGGTCGCCGCCGTCGCCCGGGCACCGGTCGGGTGCGCCGCGGTCCGGCTGTAACATGTGCCTGATCGCGAGGGCCGTGACGGAGAGGTCACTGCCCTCGCTTTTGCTTTACGTCCACCCATGAACAAATGCGGCGCGTGGCCTCGCGGCGGTTCGATACGATGAACCGCATTCACAATCCGTTACGTCACGTTGTACCGCACATAGGAAATGGAGCATCCGAGGATGGCTCGACACCTGATCACCAGCGCGCTTCCGTACATCAACGGGATCAAGCACCTGGGCAACATGGTCGGGTCGATGCTTCCGGCGGATGTGTACTCCCGGTACCTCCGCCAGCGCGGCCACGACGTCCTCTACATCTGCGCCACCGACGAGCACGGCACCCCCGCCGAGCTCGCCGCCAAGGAGGCCGGCGTCTCGGTCTCCGCGTTCTGTGCGCAGGCCCACGACGCCCAGAAGGCGGTCTACGACGGCTTCGAGCTGTCCTTCGACTACTTCGGCCGCAGCTCCTCCGCGCAGAACCGCGAGATCACCCAGCACTTCGCGCGCAAGCTGCAGGAGAACGGGTTCATCGAGGAGCGCGCGATCCGGCAGGTGTACTCGCCGGTCGACGGCCGCTTCCTGCCGGACCGCTACGTCGAGGGCACCTGCCCGCACTGCGGCTACGACAAGGCCCGCGGCGACCAGTGCGAGAACTGCACCCGCGTCCTGGACCCCACGGACCTGATCGAGCCCCGCTCGGCCATCTCCGGCTCCACCGAGCTGGAGGTCCGCGAGACCAAGCACCTCTTCCTCCTGCAGTCCAAGCTCCAGCACGAGGTCGAGGCCTGGGTCGCCGAGCACGAGGAGGAGTGGCCGCAGCTCGCCTCTTCCATCGCCCGCAAGTGGCTGACCGAGGGCCTGCACGACCGCGCCATCACCCGTGACCTCGACTGGGGCGTGCCGGTCCCGGCCGACACGTGGCCCGAGCTGGCCGCCGAGGGCAAGGTCTTCTACGTCTGGTTCGACGCCCCGATCGAGTACATCGGCGCGACCAAGGAGTGGTCGGACCTGGACCCGGAGAACCGCGACTACACGTCGTGGTGGTACGAGGCCGAGGACGTCCGCTACACCCAGTTCATGGCCAAGGACAACGTCCCGTTCCACACGGTGATGTTCCCCGCCACCGAACTGGCCACCCGCGAGCCGTGGAAGAAGGTCGACTACGTCAAGGCCTTCAACTGGCTGACGTACTACGGCGGCAAGTTCTCCACCTCGCAGAAGCGCGGCGTCTTCACCGACCAGGCGCTGGAGATCCTCCCGGCCGACTTCTGGCGCTACTTCCTCATCGCCAACGCGCCCGAGTCCGACGACTCGTCGTTCACGTGGGAGCACTTCCAGGCCACCGTCAACAAGGACCTCGGCGGCACCCTCGGCAACTTCGTCAACCGCGTGCTGACCTTCTCCCGCAAGAAGTTCGGCGACGAGGCCCCCGCGGGCAGCCCCGCCGGCGAGGCCGAGGCCAAGCTGGGCGAGCAGATCGCGGAGCTGCTGGCCGAGTACGAGGGCCACATGGACACCCTCCAGTACCGCAAGGCCGCGGCCGCGCTGCGCGCCCTGTGGTCGGCCGGAAACGCCTACCTCGACGAGAAGGCCCCCTGGACGGAGGTCAAGACCGACCTGGAGGGCGCCGCGCTCACCCTGCGCACCGCGATGAACCTCATCCACCTCTACTCGGTGGTCTCCGAGCCGTTCATCCCGGCCTCGGCGCGCGCCATGCGCTCCTCGTTCGCGCTCGCCGACGACACGGCCACGTGGATCACCCCGGAGCAGGCGCGGTCCCTGGACGCCGTTCCGGCCGGCGCCCCGTTCACCGTCCCGCCGGTGCTGTTCGCGCGGGTCACCGAGGAGGACCTGGAGTCCTACCGCGAGCGGTTCGGCGGCAACCCGGAGGCCTGAGGCCGGAGGGCCCGGAGGTCCGGAGGCCCGAGGCCCCTTGAGGCCCGGTGACAGCTGAGTGAGGGGCACGACCCGCCGGGGTCGTGCCCCTCTCGCATGCCCGCAGGGAGGACGGGGGAGGGGCGAGGGTAGGGGAAACCCCACCGCTGACCGTCCACCTGGCCGTGCAGACCCGACCGGGGCCGCGCGGCTGGAATGGGCCCATGATCCCTTCCCGTACCGCCCGGTGGGCCACCGGCTGGTTGCCCTGGTTGCTCGCCGCCGCGTGGGCGCTGTCCTTCCCGCTGTTCTCCTCGCTGGCGCCGCACCGGCTGTGGGGCTGGTGCGCCGCCGCCGGATACCTCGGGGCCGCCGCGGCCACCGCACTCGGCCGCCGTCGCGCGGCGCTCGCCGCCGCCCTGCTGGGCGCCGTCGCCGTACCCCTCCTCTGGCTGGTCCTGACCGGCCAGGGGCAGTCGGAGGTGACGGTCATCGAACGGTCCGGACGGCTCCTGCTGGAGTCCGGCCGGCTCTACGTCGACCGGCCCGGGCACGTCGAGGAGTACACCCCCTACCTGCCGGGCATGGCGCTGCTCGGCGTACCGCGGGCGCTGCTCGGGGGCGACGGTGGCGGTGACGGCTGGGTGGTGCGGCTGTTGGGGGACGCCCGCATCTGGTGCGCGGTCGTGCTGTTCGGCTGCCTGGGGGCGGCCCGGCGGCTGCTGGTCGGTGGGGCTGGCGGCGGGACCGGCCGCGGGACCGGCGGCGGGACCGGCGCCGGACCGGTCGGTGGGGCGGTCCGGCTGCTGCCCGTCCTCGTGGCCTCGCCGGTGGTGGCCCTGCCCCTGGCGGTGAGCGGGGTGGACCTGCCGCTGGCCGGGCTCTGCTGCCTCGCGCTGGCAGCGGCCGCCGCCGGGCGGCCCGTCCATTCCGGGGCGGCCCTCGCCGGGGCGTGCGCACTGAAGTGGACGGCGCTGCCCGCGGTCGCGGTGGCCGTCGCCCTGCTCGCGGTCTGCCGGGGCGGGCGGCCGGCGGTGCGCTGCGCTCTGGCGGCGGCCGGCGGCACGGCCCTGCTGGTGCTGCCGGCCGCACTGCTCCAGCCGGCGGAGCTGTGGCGCCAGGTCTTCGCCTTCCCCACCGGGCGGGCGGAGGTGCCGACCCCGGCGAGCAGCCCGCTGCCCGGGCGCCTCCTGGCCGAACTCGGGTCCTGGGGATGGTACCTGACGGTAGGTCTGCTGCTGGCGGGGGGCCTCGCGGTGGCCCTCTCCCTGCTCGTCCGGCCGCCGCGTACGGTGGTGGCCGCCGCAGACCGCCTCGCCCTCGGTCTCGCGCTGGCCTTCCTCCTGGCCCCGGCGGGCCGCTTCGGGTACCTGGCGCTGCCGGTCCTGCTGTCGGTCTGGGCCCGCTCGGTGGCCGTACCGGGTGTCTCGCGGGTGGTGGCGGGCTCGTTCCGGCTCCGACCCTCGGACGGGCGGCCGCGGGTACGGAACGAGCGGTAGGGAGGACGTTTCGCCTGACGGCCCCCTGCGCATTGGCTCGTTGCACTAGCCTTCGCTCCGTGGATCAGCTGATCGCCGAAGACCCGAGCCGCATCGGACCGTACCGCCTGATCGCCCGGCTGGGTGCGGGTGGCATGGGCCTGGTCTACCTGGGCCGCTCCGAGGGCGGCCGAACCGTTGCCGTGAAGGTGGTCCAGACGGAGTTCGCCGGGAACCCCGAATTCCGCAGGAGGTTCGCCCGCGAGGTGGCAGCCGCGCGGCGGGTGGGCGGCAGCTGGACGGCGGCCGTGCTCGACGCCGACACCGAGGCCGCCGTGCCCTGGGTGGCGACCCAGTACATCCCGGGGCCGGACCTGCAGACCGTGGTCGCCCGGCAGTTCGGCCCGCTGCCCGAGGACTCGGTGCGGACCCTCGCCAACCGGCTCGCCCACGCCCTGCGGGCCGTGCACGAGGCGGGCCTGGTCCACCGCGACCTGAAGCCGTCCAACGTGCTCGTCACCGTCGACGGGCCCCGCGTCATCGACTTCGGCATCGCGCGGGCGATGGACAGCCTGACCGGCGACAGCCTGCACACCCGCACGGGCATGCTGATCGGCTCACCGGGGTTCATGTCCCCGGAACAGGTCCGCGGCCTCGAACTGGGCCCCGCCAGCGACGTCTTCTGCCTCGGCGCGGTCCTCGTGTACGCCGCCACGGGACGCATGCTCTTCGGCGCGAAGGACACCGGTCTGAACGCCCACCTCTTCCGGATCGCCGAGGAGGAGGCGGACCTGACCGGGGTACCGGAGTCGCTGGTCGAACTCGTCGGCGCCTGCCTGCACAAGGACCCGGCCCTGCGGCCCACTCCCGAGGAGGTGGCGGCGCGTACGGCAGCGGACGCCGTCGGGGAATGGCTTCCGGGCGCGGTGCTGGCCCAACTGGGCCGCCATGCGGCGCGGCTGCTGGACTACGCCCCGGCGTCCCCGGCGGGAGTCGGAGCCGGCGGCGGGACCCCTGCCGAGGGGACCCCAGTCGAGGGGACCCCCGTCGAGAAGATGCCGGACCCCCGCCGCGTGCCGGCGCAGTCCCGGCAGGACGCCCCTCCGCCCGTGACACCGCCCCTGCCGCCCGTGACACCGCCCCCGCCGCCCGCGTATGCCCCCACGGCGCCCGGTCGCTTCGGTCCCGCGGACGGCTTCGGTCCGCCCCCGGGCCCCCTCCCCGGCGACCCGTCCGTCCCCGCACCCCCGCACCCGAGGCGCTGGTGGGGCCTCGCGGTCCTCGCCCTGACGCAGCTGCTGGTGCTCGTCGAAGCGGCGCACTTCAACCTGCTGGTTCCGCAGATCCATGGCGACCTCGCCGTCAGCGCCGACGGCCTTGTCCCGATCTTCAGCGCCTACCTGGTCGCCCTCGGCGGACTGCTGCTGCTCGGCGGGCACCTCGTCGACCTGCTCGGGGCCCGACGGATGCTGGTGGCCGGCCTGATCGGATTCGCTGCGGCCGACGTGCTCGGCGGCGCGGCCGGCAGCTCCGGACCGCTGATCACCGCCCGCGCCCTCCAGGGTGCCTTCGCCGCCCTGCTCGTCCCGGCCTCGCTGTCCCTGGTGGCCACCGGATTCACCGACCCCCGGGAACGCGGGCGGGCCTTCGGGATCTACGCGGCGGTCGCCGCGGGCGGCGGTGCGCTCGGCGTGTTCACGGGCGGGTGGCTCGTCGAGACCCTGGACTGGCGCTGGGCCCTGTGGTCGGTCGTCCCGCTCGCCGTGCTCGCGCTGATCGGCGCGCTCACCCTGCTGCCCGCCCGTCCGGGCCGTACCGGCGCCCGGTTCGACGGACTCGGCGTACTCCTCGGCACGGCGGGATCCGCCGCCCTCGCCTACGGCCTCGCCCGGGCCCAGACGACCGGCTGGGCCGTCGTCCCGAGCCTGCTCCTGCTCGTGGTCGGCGCCGCGCTGCTCGCCGCCTTCCTGTGGTGGCAGGCCGGAACGTCCGGCCCGCTGCTTCCGGCGTACGTCCTCGCCGACCGGAGCCGCCTCGCCTCCCTCCTGGCCGTCCTCTTCACCGGCGTCGCCCTGGTCGCCCTCCTCCCGGCCCTGGGCTTCTTCGCCCAGCAGATCCGCGGCGAGGGTCCTGCCGCGTCCGGGACGGCCCACCTGCCCCTGGTCGCCGCGGCCCTCGTCGTCGCCACCCAGGTCTCCGCCCGCCTGCTGCCCCGTGTCGCGCCGCGCGTCCTGGTCCTGCCGGGCCTGGTGGTCGCCGCCCTCGGGCTGGCCCTGCTGGCCGGTGTGGGGGGTGCGTCCACCTACGCGACCGGGGTGCTGCCCGGCATGCTGCTCACCGGCATCGGCCTGGGCCTGGCCCTGGCCCCGCTCTACGCCACCGCGACCGCCGGGGTGGCCCCGCGCCACGCGGGTGCGGCCTCGGCGGCCCTCGGCGCGGCCCACTACCTGGGCCAGTCGATCGGCGGGGCGGTGCTCGGCACCGTCCTGGTGAGCCGCCTGAGCCAGGTCTCGGACGACACCGACGTGTTCGCCCGGATGCTAAGCGCCTACACCACCACCCTCTGGTGCGGGGCCGGCGCCCTCCTGCTCGCGACCCTGCCGGCCGCCCTGCTGCTCAGGACCCCGCGTCAACAGGGCGGCGAGCGACGGCTTGTGCACAGGTACTGATCGGCGGCGACGGCGCCGAGACCGTGCCGCGAGACGGCGGTCTCCGGCTCGTCGACGGCCGCACCCGTAGGGAGATCCCCCTCGCGGTGGTCCAGGAGGCCGTACCGACGGCGGGCGCCACGTCGAGATCGTGCTCACCGACCGCGCCGTGCACCGCGTGAACGGCGGAAACCCGACGGCCGCCACCGCCTTCGCCACCGCCCTGACCGCCGAACTCCCCGCGTGGCGCGGGATCGCCGGCAGGTGATCAGCGCCCCGATCGCCCCGGCGATCACGCTCGCCCCCGACGCAGGTCTGTTCTGTTCCTCGCGGTGAACGCGACGCTGCGACGCTGGTCCACCTCGCGCCGAAGCGGCGCGGGATCACCGTGGCCGCCTGGAGCACCCTGCTCAGGCCGGCCCCCTCGCCTTCGGTGCGCTGCCGCTCCCCGGTGGACTGAAGCGGCGCTCGCGAGGCGGACCTGCCGGCGAGACCGCGAGGTCGACAGAGCCTACGATTCCTGGCCCGACAGGTGGGCCAGGACCGCCAGGACGCGGCGGTTGCCCTCCGTGGCGTCCAGGTCGAGCTTCATGAAGATGCTGGACGCGTGTTTGACGACGGCGGCCTCGGTGATGAACAGCCGGGCCGCCAGGGCCTGGTTGTTGAGGCCCGAGGCCATCAGGGTCAGCACCTCCCGCTCGCGCGGGGTCAGCCGGGCCAGCGGCCGCTCCTCGGACTGCCGGCTGAGCAGGACCCGTACCACCTCGGGGTCGATGACCGTGCGGCCCTCGGCGACCTGCTGGAGGGCGTCGAGGAACTCGGCCACCTCGCCGACCCGGTCCTTGAGGAGATAGCCCAGCCCGGCCGCGGAGGAACCCGTGAGCAGCTGGGTGGCGTAGGCCGTGGCCACGTACTGCGAGAGCACGAGCACGGGCAACGAGGCGTCCCGGGAGCGGAGTTCGAGTGCGGCCCGCAGACCCTCGTCGCGGAAGCCGGGCGGCATCCGCACATCGGTCACGACGGCGTCCGGTCGTTGCGCCTCCACCGCCCGCACCAGCTCATCGGCGCTCCCGACGGCGGCGAGCACCTGGTGGCCGCCGCGGGTGAGGAGCTCCGTCAGCCCCGCGCGCAGCAGTACGGAGTCCTCGGCGAGGATCAGCCGGAGCACGGGACCTCCACCCGGAGTCGGGTCGGTCCGCCCACCGGACTGGACACCACCAGCCTGCGCTTCAACATCGCCACCCTGTCCGCGAGTCCTGCCAGGCCCGCTCCCGCGCCGGGATCGGCGCCGCCGCGACCGTCGTCGGTGACGGTGAGAGTGAGCCGGTCACCCTCGACCTTACCGACCACGGCGACGCGCGAGGCACCGCTGTGCTTGGCCGCGTTGGCGAGCGCCTCGGTGACGGTGAAGTACGCCGTGATCTCCACCGATTCGGCCAGTCGGGGCACGTCGAGGTCCACGGTCACCGGTACGGGATGGCGCAGGGCCACTTCGGCGACGGCCGCCGCGAGCCCGTGGTCGGTGAGGACCTGCGGGTGGATGCCCCGTACGAGCTCGCGCAGTTGCTCCAGGGCGACCTTGGCCTCCCCGCGCCCCCGGGCCACCAGGGCGGCGGCCCCGGCCGCCTGCGGGATGCCGCGCAGTTCCAGCTCGGCGAGGCCGAGCGTCATGCTCAGGGCGACCAGCTGCTGCTGCGCACCGTCGTGCAAGTCCCGCTCGATGCGCCGGCGTTCGGCCTCGAAGGCGTCGACCAGGCGGACCCGGGAGCGGGTGAGCTCCAAGATCCGGTCGGCCTCCACGCGCGGTCCGAGCAACAGGCGGGCGGTCTTCACCTGGGCCGCGGCGAGCAGGGCGCCCGCGTACGCCGCCACCAGCATGCCGACCAGTCCGACGGCCGTGCCGCCCAGGGCCTCCAGCGGCCCGGAGACCGGCCGGCCGGGGATCAGCATCACGTGGTCCGGGGCGATGGCCCAGACGATCGCCGGGGTCGCGACGAGGATCAGGGCGAACGCCAGCAGCGCGATCACGGCGAACCCGGCCGCCCCGAACACCGGCCCGAGCAGGGTGGCGTACGCGAACTCCCGCCAGGTGGCCCGTTCCCGCAGCCGGGTCCGCAACCAGGCCGCGGGCCCGGCCCCGGCGAGGGAGGCGTGCGGGTCCGGTACGGGCTCGGGTTCCACGCACCGCAGCCGCCACCGCTCCAGCGCCCCCAGCGGTACCCCGGCGACGACGGCGCCGAGCAGGAGCAGCAGTCCGATCCCGACGACCGCCAGCGCCACCCCTACCCCGAGGAGCAGGACGAGGACGACCAGCACGGGATAGCCGATGAGGAACCCGCTGACCAGGTACGCCCAGCACCGCCAGGGCCACCACGAGCCGAGGAACCGCAGCGGCCGGCGTATCGCGGCCAGGAGGGCGACCGGCGGAAGGCCCGCCGGTTCGTGGAGGGGCGTGGAGTGGGACATGTCTCCCCAGCCTAGGGGGTGTCCAGGGGTGTCCTGGGCGGCGGCCCTGCCGATCGGCCGCGGAGCCCTCCACGGTGCCGAGGACGGAGAAGACCAGCATCACGGCGGCGATCAGCAAGGTGCCGCGGTGGCGCAACCGGTGGGCGAGGCGGGCGATGCCGCGGTCGACCGCGGCCAGGACGGTCAGCGCGCTCGGAAGGCTGAACCCCTTGCCCGCGGGCTCCTGCGGGGCCGGCGACGGAGCCGGATCGGCGGGGGCCGGGGGAGCCGTGCTCAAGGGGTGCCCCGGCTGTCCGGTTCCATCCGCCACCATCCCTGAGGGGGCCCGCCGGTCCGCTCCCCCGATCATGGAGCGGGGGCGGGGCGGGTGCTGCGGTGGGCTGCGCCTGGCGGGTGAACCGGGGCGCTGCGGCGGCTGTCAGCCCCCGGTGCGTACGAAGGTCCGCACCGCCGTGTCGAAGTAGCCCCGGGCCTCGTCGCCCTGGCGGACCGGCGAGGACACCCACACGTCGTACAGGCGGCCGTCCTCCTCCCAGCACAGGTCGCGGGTGTGCCGGGGGCCCTCGGTCGTCGAGAAGCCGTCCCAGGTGAACAGCCAGAGGGCGGCCTGCCGGCCGTTCTGCGAGGTGGTCACGACCTCGGCGTCACGGTAACCGGGGTTGGTCCCAGGCCCCTTGGCATGGGCCCGCTGATGGACGGCGAGCGGGCCGCCCGATTCGGGCTCGGCGACCTTGATGCCGATGCGGAAGGTCTCACCGGGTGACATGTAGAAGATCCGCGGACCTTCCACCTTGCGGGTGAAGCCGAGCGGTACGGCGAGCGAGAATCCCTCCGGGTCGGTGACGACGCGGTAGCCGGCGGGAGCGGGCTCGTCGTCGGACGAGGGGGAGCCCGTGTCGATCCGCTCGCCGGGGGTGGCGGGGGCGGCGGTGGCGGGGGCGGCGGTCCCGGTGGCGGGCGCGTGCGGTCGGCCGGCCGCCCCGCTCGTGGACGTCTGCCCGCCCCGCTGGCCGTCGTTCATGAGCAGCGCGGCGGACACGCCCGCACCGGCGATCGCGGCCACCAGCAGACCCGCGATCAGCGCCGCCCCCGGCCGCCGCTTCCCGGGGGCGCGTACGGGCCCGGGCGCGGGTACGGCGGCCGATACGGGCGTCGGCGCGGACACCGGGGTCGCGCCGGGCCGTGTCGGGTCGTGCGGGACCGGAGCGTGCGGGGCGGGCATCGCAGTGGGCGCGGCCGGGGCCGGGTTCTGCGGGGCGGGGTCCTGCGGGGCCGGGGCGTACTGCGTCGGGGTGTACTGGGCCGCCGCCTCCGCGCAGGCCCGCAGCATCTGCTCGGCCCGCTCCGCTTCGAGCCGCCCGGCCGGATCGCGCTCCAGCAGCCCCCGCACCACCGGCAACAGCGCGCCGCACGCCTCGGGCGGCCGGATCTCGTCGAAGACCACCGCGTGCAGGATCCCGCCGAGCGAGTCCCGGCGGAACGGCGAGGCGCCGCTGAGGGCCGCGCACAGCAGGGCGCCCAGCGACCACAGATCGGCTTCGGGTCCCGCCGGCGTCTGCCCCGACATCCGCTCGGGCGCGGTGTACTCGGGGGAACCGACGAAGGACCCGGTGGTGGTCAGCGTCGTGGCGCCCGACACCTGCGCGATGCCGAAGTCGGTGAGCACGGGCCGTCCGCCCGGCGCCTCCAACAGCACGTTCGCCGGCTTGATGTCCCGGTGCAGCACCCCGGCCGCGTGCGCCGTGCGCAACGCGCCGATCAGCGCGATCCCGATCCGGGCCGCCTCGACGACGTCCACCGGGCCGGTCCGGGAGAGCCGGTCGGCGAGGGAACCGCCCTCGACCAGTTCCATGACGATGTACGGGAGTTCGCCGTCCTCGACGATGTCGTGCACCACGATGATGTGGGGGTGCTTGAGCTGCGCGGCCGCCCGTGCCTCGCGGAGCGTGCGCTCACGCTGGTGCCGGGCCTCGTCCTCGGACAGCGCGGGATCGAGCGCCACCTCCTTGACGGCGACGTTCCGGCCGAGCAGCTGGTCGGTGGCGCGCCACACGATGCCCATGCCACCGCGTCCGAGCTTGGCGTCCAGCCGGTAGCGCCCTGCGATCAGCCGGGCGTTCGCCCCCTCGGTCCCCATGGCGACATCATGCCGCATCGCGGATGAGCACCCGTCCGCGGCGTGTCGAAGCCGCCCCTTGATCGTTTCTTCAGCGGTAGCCCTTACTTCTGCTGCGGATTTCGGGAGGCGCGCGGTGACCGCTTGGCAATACTTCGCCGGGGCGGGCCTGGTGGCGGCACTCTGCCCGCTGCACGGCCACGTGGCGGTCGCGGGCGAGGGAGACGGCGACGGCTACGGCCACGGCTACGGAGCCCGCGTCGACCTGTGCGTGCCGGCCGGGCAGCCGGAGAGGCCGGTCTTGCGGCCTCCGTCCGGGTGGCCCTCCGTCCGGGTGGTCGTGCCCGGCGCCGACCGGCCGACCGTGCGTCACCCGGGGCGGCCCGCACAGTCCGCCACCCCCGCGGAACGGCCCGTGCGGCCGGTCGGGCCTGCGCAGCGGCGTCCGCCCGGCGCAGCGGTGGAGCCTTCCGCGCAGGCAAGGGCCGGGCGGTCGGAGCCGCCGGAGCCCGCGCCGGGTCCCGAGGGCCGGGACGAACCGGCGTCGGCCGACGCACCCGCCCCGCCCGCGGCCAGGGCCGCCGCCGCACGGGTGAGCGCCTTTCACGTGCGTCCGTACCGCTCGGTGGCCCTGGAGCGGCGCGGCCCGGGCGGGATGTCCACCATGACGCTCATGGTCGTCGTCACCACTCCGGCCGTACTCGCCGCCGCCGCCCTGCGCCCCCGTTCCAAGAGCCGCGGCTGACCGCCGCCGAACCCTTCGCACCCCCGTCCACCGATCCACCGATCCACCGATCCGTCGAACACCGATCCGCACCGGGAGAATCCACGTGTCCGAATGGCTGGTCCTGGCCATCGCCATGGCGCTCGTCTGCGCCCTCGTCCTCGCCATCACCGCGATCCGGCACCGCCGGGCCGCCGCCGACGAGGACACCAGCGAAACCCCCGATGTCATCGAGTACATGACGATGATGGTGGGGGTGGTCTACGCGATCGTGCTGGGCCTGGCCATCGCGGGCGTCTGGGAGGCGCGCGGCGCCGCCGAGGACAGCGTGCGCCGTGAGGCCCAGGCCCTGTACGAGGTCACCCAGCGCGCCGACGTCTACCCGGCGGCCGTCCGCGACCGGATCCGGGGCGAGGTGGACGCGTACGTCTCCCACACCGTCGCCGTGGACTGGCCGCTGCTGACCTCCGGCGACAGCGCCTCGCCCGAAGGCGCTGCGCTGCTCGGCAAGTTGCGCACCGACGTCACGCACCAGAGCCCGGCCAACGAGCTCCAGGCGCAGGCCTACCAGCCGCTGCTGGACCACATCGCGGCCGCCGACGACGCCCGGCACTCGCGGACGCAGAGCTCCGAGTCCACGCTGCCGGGCGTGGTGTGGTTCGGGCTGCTGGTCGGCGGGCTGGTCACGGTCGGGCTGATCTTCACCCTGCAGATCCGACGCTCCGGACGGGAGTTGCTGCTCGCCGGGCTGTTCAGCGCGCTGATCGTGTTCCTGCTCTTCATGGTGTGGAGTTTCGACGCGCCGTACGGGCGGGAGGGGATCGACTCGGCCGCACCGTTCCAGGACCTGTTCCCGGCCACGGCGTCGGCGGCCGTCGCCAGCCGCTGAGGGCCGGCGGACTCCCCGTCCGCCGCTACGCGGTCACCTCGCGCCGGACCGCTTGCACCACCGGCGAGTGCCGCAGTGCGTGGGAGATCCGCAGCAGGTCGCGCGGGCCGTCGGCGGCGTCGAGGACGGTCTCCTCGTCCTCTCCGATGACCTTTCCGTCGGGGTCGGCGGAGCGGGCCCGTACGGCGGCCGCGACCATGGCGGCCTCGGCGACGGCGCGGGCCGTCTCCTCGTCGGCACCCGCGGCGACGGCGCTCTCGTAGGCGCCGTCGCCGAGGCCCTTGTCGAAGTACGGCCCGAGGTGCAGGAAGCCGTCGTGGATGTCCGACTCGCGCTGGATCACCCGTAGTTCCGCCGCGGACCACCAGGCCATCTGGACGGAGGGGGTGCCGCTGGGCGCGGAGATCTGCACCTCGTGCCAGAGCGGGCCGAGCCGGCGGTACGTCGCCCAGGTCTGCCAGTGGTCCGACAGCCGCTGGCAGACGAGCGGGACCACGAAGCCCATCGCGCTGATCAGCGCCCCGAGGGAGGCGAGCGGCGGAGCGGCGAAGGTGCTGAGGCCGTCCAGGTCGTGACCCGACCAGCGGGCGACGACCGCGGTCATCTTGGTCGCGTCGTAGGAGAGGTTGAAGATGTAGCCGATGACGATGATCACCAGGCCGACCCGCAGCCAGCCGCGGACCTGGAGCGACCAGCGCCAGCACAGGACCACCATCACCACCGCGGCCACGCAGTGCGCCAGCAGGTAGAGGGCGATCATGTGGCCGATGTAGGGCGTGTTCGCGTAGTAGGTGTCGAAGTCGCGCAGCCGCTCCACCGGGGTCTCGCCGAGGGCGAAGAGCATGATCAGGGAGAGGACCACCGCGCTGTAGCCCAGGATCCAGCGGCGCGAGACGAGCCGGGTCTGTTCGGGCGGGCCGCCCCGCCAGTTGACCATCAGGACCAGGCAGGAGGCGCTGAACGCGGTGATCAGGCAGTAGACCAGGGGGGCCGAGACGTTGACGATCCCGGTCCAGCGGTTGACCGCAGCGATGGTGGGCGGGGCCGCGAAGGTGAACACCGCTCCGGCCAGGGTCAGCAGGGCGACGACCGACCTCAGGAGGGGGTCGCGCCAGTTGTGCCGCAGGGCCGGCAGCTTGAAGGCGAGTGAGACCGCCATCGCGGCCGCCGGTATGTAGTAGTCCTTGCCGTTCAACGCTCTTTCCTGTGCCCCCGGTAGCCCAGCGAAGCCTCGATCCGGCCCGCCAATTGATCGCGCTGGACCGGAGCGCGGTGGCTCGCCGATCCGGCGAGCCAGTTCCGACACCGACTACCCAGCAGTAAGCCGAAGGTTTCGGCCTCGGTCTCCTCTCGGACGTCGGCGCGCGTGCGCGCGGCGACGCGGCGCACCGTCTCGCCGATGTCGGCCTCGTCGGTCAGCAGCCGCGCGGCGACGGCGGCGCCGTCGACGTGGTGGCTACAGTGGCCGGCCTTCATGTGCCACAGCTCGTGGCCCAGGATCACCAACTGGTGGTCCGGCGCGGTGCGTTCCTCGATGACCACGAGATCGCGGTCCGCCATGTCGAGCCACAGGCCGCTGGCCGTCCGCGGCGGGAACGAGGCCATCCGGAAGTCCACCCGGCGACCGCGGTGTCTGCTCATGCCCTCGCAGAGGGCAGCGTAGAGGTCCACGGGTTCCACGGGGGCGGTCAACCGGATGCCGGCCACCAACTCCCCGCACAACCGCCGCTGCTCTCTGCCTATGCTCACCGTTCTCCCCGTCGGCGCGGATCCGGATCAGGACTCAAGGATCAGACCCAGACTTTCGACTGGGTCAGGATTCGTTCGGTTTGACGCTTTCGAGGAGCATGTCCAGCCATTCGGTCACCTTGTCCCGGTGCTTGTCGCTGGGCAGTTGGGCGGCGCGCCAGGCGATGCCCCGTACACCGTGGTTCTGGAGGAGTCTTGCCAGTGGATCGCCCGCCGATGCGGCCGACGCCGGTACGGTTTCCCGCGCCCGCCCCGCGAAGTCCTGGAGCAGCTGTTGCTCGGTCCGCTGGAGCGCGTCGGTCAGGGCGTCGGCGTCGTGCGCCGTGAGGAAGCCGGCGTGCACTCCGAAGAACCGCTGGATCGCGTCGCAATGCTCCATGGTGGGGCGTCGGTCGCCGTTGATCAGCGCACCGGCCTGTTGCCGGGACATGCCGGCGCCGTCCGCGATCTCCTGCTGGGTGTAGCGGCGGCCGTTCGCTTTGACGCGGGTCCGCCGGAGCAGGTCGAGACGCTGGAGGAACCGGGTCTGTAGATCGGGTTCGCCGGCCGGCCTGCCGTCGAGCAGGGTCCTGACCACGTCCGTGGGTACGCCGGAGGCCTCGGAGAGCCGCCGCAGGTCGAAGACCTGGTTCAGGTCGCGGCCCATCTTGCCCGCGAGTTCGGCGACACGCGTGATGGTGGCTGCCATGGGTGCGTCGGCTACCGCGACGGGAGCCGGGAAGCCGTCTGTCACCAGTGGTTCTCCTAGATCGCGCGAAGTCGGTATGGGCACATGGTCGGCTTCTGGAATCTAGCCGCTCTTTCCTAGAAGGGCTAGAACGTGCCACAGCTGTGGCGGGAATGAGCTGTCAAGAGGCTGGAATTGCCACAATAGTTGACACTCGAATGAAGTCGGTAGCAGGATCGCCACACGGAAATGAAGATCCAGACCGGAGGAGGGGGAGCTCTCAGTGCCACATCTCGCAGCGGTGGGCCCGTCCGATGGACTCGCCCGAGCCGTTGAAGAGCGCCTGGCGGGCGAAGAACCCGCCCGCGGCGCCGTGCGGTCGGAGCGACGCAAGGAGATTTTGCGCCAGCGCCGCGAGGAGCTGGGCCTGAGCCAGGAAGACCTCGCCGCCCGGCTGCGCATCAGCGTGCGCGCGTACGGGAACTGGGAAAGAGGCCTGGTCAAGGAGTGGACGGACCGCAAACTCCTCGCCCTGGCCGAGGCCTTGGAGATGAGCGAGCGGCAGTGCTTCTGGCTGTTCCGCGTCATGGTCGACCGCGACCCGCCGCCCACGTGGCGGGCCGCCGAGGAGAACCGGCTGCCCGAGGACCCGGCGCAGCGCGACTACCTGTGCGACTACGCGGCCCTCATGGAGTCCGTGCCGTACCCGAGCTTCCTGGTGGACCACCGCTGGGACGTGGCCCTGACCAACTCGGCCTTCGACCAGCTCTTCCAGTCGGTCAGACCGCACCCGACGGCCCTGCCGGACGACAACTTCCTGCGCTTCGTGCTGTTCCACCCGGACGCGGCCGCCGTGCTGGAGGACCACGAACCCGCCTGGTGCGTACCGCTGCTGGCCCAGTTCGCGACCGCGCTGGCCGGGGCCCCCGAGGACGAGGGGCTGCGCAGCATCCGCCAGGAAGTGGCCCGTGACCCGTTCATGGAGGCGGCCTACCGGTACGGGGTGCCGCACTGGCTGAGCACGCACGGGGCCGACGCCGCCGAGCTCGACGGGGCGGTGCGCACCGTGCGCCACCCCGACCCGCGGTGGGGGCTGGTGCGCTGCCGGATGGTGGCCGAGACCACTCGGATGCTGGGCGAGATGGGACTGACCCGGATCACCCTGATCCTCTCGACGCCCACGGGTACACCGACGGGCCCCGTCCGCAGCGGCGCGGGCTTCACGCAGCAGCAGGGCGCCAGGCTGCGCGCCGTGCCGTCGCCGGTGGAGTGACCGACCGGGGCAGACTGGTGCCGGCGGACGTGAGCCGTGGCTTCCGCGTCACCGATCGCGTCACCGATCGTGTCACCGATCGTGGCACCGGCCGGCACGGCGGCGCCGGCAACGGGATCTGCACGGGCGAAAGGCGGTAGGGGCGTGCGGCTGACGATCCTCGGCGGGGGCGGCTTCCGGGTACCGCTCGTCTACGGAGCGCTCCTCGGCGACCGCGCCGAGGGCAGGGTGTCCCATGTGACCCTGTACGACGAGGACCCGGCGCGGCTCACCGCCATGGCCCGGGTGCTCCGCGACCAGGCGTCGGCCGCATCGGCGGCCGATCCGGCGGTCGAGGTCCCGGCCGTCACGGTCACCAGGGACCTCGACGAAGCCCTGCGCGGGGCGGACTTCGTCTTCTCCGCCATCCGCGTCGGCGGCCTGGAAGGGCGTGCCACGGACGAGCGGATCGCCTTGGCCGAGGGAGTCCTGGGCCAGGAGACGGTGGGCGCGGGCGGGATCGCGTACGGCCTGCGGACCGTGCCGGTGGCGCGCGAGATCGCCCGCCGGATCGCCCGTACCGCCCCCGAGGCGTGGGTCATCAACTTCACCAACCCGGCCGGGCTGGTCACCGAGGCCATGGCCGAGGAACTCGGCGAGCGGGTGATCGGCATCTGCGATTCCCCCGTGGGCCTCGGCCGGCGCATCGCCCGGCTGCTGGGCGCCCGCCCGCAGGAGGCCTGGATCGACTACGTCGGCCTCAACCACCTGGGCTGGGTGCGCGGGCTGCGCATCGGCGGCCGCGACGAGCTGCCCCGGCTGCTGGCCGACACCGAAGCCCTGGAGTCCTTCGAGGAGGGCCGGCTCTTCGGGGCCGAATGGCTGCGCTCGCTCGGCGCGATCCCCAACGAGTACCTGCACTACTACTACTTCAACCGTGACACGGTACGGGCGTACCAGGAGGCCAAGCAGACCCGCGGCGCCTTCCTGCGCGACCAGCAGCGCGGCTTCTACGCCGAGGCCGGCCGGGCCGGGGCGCCGGCCGGGGCGGCGCTGGCCGCCTGGGACCGTACCCGGGCCGAGCGCGAGGCCACGTACATGGCCGAGAACCGCGAGGCGGCGGGTGCCCCGGAGCGCGAGGAGAGCGACCTCGAATCCGGGGGCTACGAGAAGGTCGCGCTCGCGCTGATGCGGGCCATCGCCCGGGACGAGCGGGCCACACTGATCCTGAACGTCCGGAACCGGTCTACGCTCTCCGTCCTCGACGCCGAGGCCGTCATCGAGGTGCCCTGCCTCGTCGACGCGAACGGCGCCCACCCGGTGGGCGTCGCACAGCTGCCCCTGCACGCCGTGGGCCTGGTGACGGCGGTCAAGGCGGTCGAGCGGGAGGTCCTGGCGGCGGCCGCGAGCGGTGCGCGGGCGGACGCGGTCAAGGCCTTCGCGCTCCATCCGCTGGTCGACTCGGTGGGGGTGGCCCGACGGCTGCTCGACGGGTACGCGGCGGAGCACCCGGGCCTGGCCTACCTGCGCTGAGGCCCGGTCCACCTGCGTCGAGCCCGGCGGGCGGTTCCCCCGTACGGCTCAGCGCCACATGCGCCGCGGCGGGCGCGCTGTGACAGTGCGAAGGTGACCACTGCCCCCGCCACGGCCCCCGCGCCCCCCGAGATCGACCGGCGGCGGCGCAACGTCATCTTCGGCACGATCATGCTCGGCGTGCTGCTGGCGGCGCTCGACCAGACGATCGTGGGCACCGCGCTGCCCACGATCGTGGGGGACCTGGGCGGCGGTGACCACATGTCGTGGGTGGTGACCTCCTACCTGCTCGCCGAGACCGTGGCGACGGTCCTGGTCGGCAAGTTCGGTGACCTCTTCGGCCGGAAACTGATCTTCCAGATCTCCGCCATCGTCTTCATCAGCGGCTCCTTCCTGTGCGGCCTGTCCAGCAACATGACCCTCCTGATCGTGTGGCGCGGCGTTCAGGGCATCGGGGCCGGCGGTCTGATGGTCACCGCGATGGCGCTGATCGCCGATGTGGTGCCCCTGCGCGAACGCGGCAAGTACCAGGGCATGATCGGCGCCGTCTTCGGGGTCGCCACCGTGATCGGCCCGCTGCTCGGCGGGTTCTTCACCGACCAGCTGACCTGGCGGTGGTGCTTCTACGTCAACGTCCCGATCGCGATCCTCGTCGTCATCGCGGCGGCCAAGACGATCCCGGCGGTCCGGGCCTCGGGCAAGCCGGTGATCGACTACCTGGGCATCGCGCTGGTCGCCGTCGGCTCCAGCGCGCTGATCCTGGCCACCAGCTGGGGCGGGAACGAGTACGGCTGGACCTCGCCGGTCATCATCGGCCTGTTCGCGGGCGGCGCGGTCGCGCTGGCGCTGTTCTGCCTGGCCGAGACCCGTGCCGCGGAACCGATGCTGCCCATGCGGCTCTTCCGCAATCCGGTCTTCTCCGTGTGCACCGTCCTGAGCTTCGTCGTCGGGTTCGCGATGCTCGGCGCGATGACGTTCCTGCCGACGTACCTCCAGTACGTGGACGGGGACTCGGCCACGATCTCGGGCGTCCGGACCCTGCCCATGGTCATCGGCCTGCTGATCGCCTCCGTGTTCAGCGGCAACGTGACCAGCAAGACCGGCCAGTACCGGATCTTCCCGATCGTCGGGAACGCGGTCATGGGCATCGGCCTGTACCTGCTGTCGCGGATGGGGCCCGGGACCAGCACCCTGCTGGAATCGCTGTACATGTTCGTGTTCGGCGTGGGCATCGGCCTGTCCATGCAGGTGCTGACCATCGCCGTGCAGAACACCGTCGACTACGCCGACCTGGGCACGGCCACCTCGGGCGTCACCTTCTTCCGTACGCTCGGCAGCGCCTTCGGGACGGCGGTCTTCGGAACGATCTACGCGAACCACCTGGGGCCCGGACTGGAGGCGGCGTACGTGGAGGCGGCGCGGCTCTCCGGGCAGGATCCGCAGGAGCTGGCCAGGGCCGCGTCCACCCCGGAAGGGGTGCACCGGCTCGATCCGGCGGTCGCCGCCCCGGTGATCGACGCGTACGCGCAGGCCCTGCAGACCGTGTTCCTGTACACCGTCCCGGTCGCCGTGGTCGGTTTCGTCGTGGCGCTCTTCCTCAAGCAGGTGCGGTTGCGCGACAGCGCCCGGGCCGGCTCCACGGACATGGGAGACGGGTTCGGCTCACCGGCCACGGCCTCGGGGGACTCGGCCAAGCTGCTGGAGCTGGCCGTCGGCAAACTCGTACGGAACATGGGCGCGGACACGGCGCGGGGGATCGTCCGGGATTCCGACACCCGGCTGGACATCGCGGGCGCCTGGGCGGTGATGCAGGTGGAGCTGATGACCCGCACCATCGGCCACGCCAGTCTCGTACTGATCGCCGGCCGCCGGTCCCTGCCGCCCGAGGTGCTGATCCCGGTCTACGAGCGGATGGCGGACGAGGGCTTCGTCAGCCGCGAGGACGGCTTCGTCACCCTCACCGCGGCCGGGCAGCGGGAGGCCGACGTGATTTCGAAGGCGTGGGCCCAATGGCTGGGGGACCAGTTGGAGAAGGACCGGGGGCGGCCGCGGAGCGCCGAACTGCGGGTGGCGTCGGACGCGATCGCCAAACGGTTGCTCGCGGAGGACCTGGGGGAGGGCAACTTCGCGCCAAAGGTGGTGGTGCGGCGGTAGACCCCGGCCCGCAACGGAACCTCGCGGATCCGTCCACCGTCCTCCCCTACGAGGCGGTGGGACAGCCGGACCGCAGACGGACGACGGGGGGCGCTCGTGAGGATCACACTGGCCGAGGAGATCATGCTGCTGTCCCTGGACGACGAGTCCGGGGCGGCGCGGCAGCGGCAGTCGGCGGGCTGGGCCGTGGCGGGCGCGCTCCTGCTCGAACTCGTCCTGGCGGAACGGGTGTCGGTGTCGGGCAAGTACCTGGAGCTCAGGAGCACCGAGTCCACCGGGGAAGAACTGCTCGACGGCCGGATCCGGTTGATGGAGGCCTGGCTGCGCAGCCGCGGCAAGCGCCGGGCGTCGGACTGGCTGACGAAGGACCAGCCCAAGGCGGTCGGTGCCGCCCTGGAACGACTGAGCGAGCGCGGGCTGGTGGTCGCGCAGGTGCACAAGGTGTTCGGGGTGTTCCCGCAGCGCCGCTATCCGGAGGCGGACGGCACGGTCGAGCACGCCCTGCGCGAGCGGCTCCACGCAGTCGTCATCGGCGGCGCCGAGCCGGACGAGCGCACGGCGGGACTCATCGCCCTGATCCACTCGGCCAAGCTGCACCGGCTCGCCTTCCCCGGCCGGGAGCCCGACGAGGTGAGCGCGAGGACGGCGCAGATGGCCGAAGGCCAGTGGGCGGCCGAGAGCGTGCGGGCGGCCATCCGGGACATGCAGGCCGCGATGGTGACGGTGACCACGGTGACGGTCCTGACGGCCACCACCTAGACCGAGCACCGCGGACGTTCAGGCACTCGGCGCCGGCGGCGGCGTCGGCGCCGGGTTCGAGGTCGGGTAGGCGTACGAGGCTTCGTCGTGCGGCAGCGTGGTGAGGTCCGGCCGCCAGGCGCGCAGCACGGCCGCCGACGGGGCGTAGAGGGCCGAGGGGATCTCGGCGGGGGCGAACCACTGCCAGCGGGTGATCTTGTGGGGTTCGGTGACGGCCGGGACGCCCTCCGCCGAGGTGGTGACGGCGGCTGCCGTCAGCCTGGTCAAGCCGGACTGCGCGTCGATCTGTACGGACAGGATCCGGATCGACTCGGGGGCCGCCCGCAGGTCCGTCTCCTCGGCGAGTTCCCGGGCGGCCGCCTGCTCGAAGCCCTCCCCGGGGTCGACCTTGCCGCCGGGCAGCTCCCAGCGGCCGTCGTGCGCCTGACCGAGCAGCACCCGGCCGTCCGCCGCCAGGACGACCAGTCCGACACCGACGACGGCATGCGGCTGCGGCGCGGCCCGCTCGGGGCGTTCGTGGGAGGTGCTCATGGACGTCCTTCCGAAGGAGGGGTGGGCCGGGCCCGGACATGGATCCGCTCGCCCTGGGGGCCGAAGAGGCTGAGGAACTCCGCCGGCTGGGGACCCGCGTTGAAGAAGGCGTGCGGGGTGCGGGTGTCGAACTCCGCGGCCTCACCGGGGCCGAGGACGAGGTCGTGCCCGCCGAGCAACAGCCGGATGCGTCCCGAGAGCACGTACAGCCACTCGTAGCCCTCGTGGACCTGTAGTTCGGGCTCGGGCGGCGGACCGTCGAGGGGCGGCAGGATCTGCTTGAAGGCGTGCACCCCGCTGAACTTCCGGGTCAGCGGCACATAGGTGCTGCCGTGCCGGACGAAGGGCCGCGGGCGGACCCGGGGGTCCCCGGTCTCGGGCGCGCCGACCAGCTCGTCGAGCGCCACCCGGTGCGCCCTGGCCAGTGGCAGCAGCAGCTCCAGCGTCGGCCTGCGCTGCCCGGACTCCAGCCGGGAGAGGGTCGAGAGCGAGATGCCGGTGGTCTCGCTGAGCTGGGCCAGCGTGGTGCCGCGCTGTCGGCGCAGGGCGCGCAGCCGCGGGCCCACGGCGGTGAGCACGCCGGCGAGTTCCTCGTCCTGTTCCTCGGTGGCCATGGATCCATTTGCCGCTTCAGCAACAACATTTGTCAAGCGGGCCGCCGTGGGCGGACCCTCGCAGGTATGGACAACGCAAGCGACAGCTCCTTCGACGTGGTGGTCGTGGGCGGTGGGGCCGCCGGGCTGGCCGGGGCGCTCACCCTGGTCCGGGCCCGCCGTACGGTACTGGTCATCGACTCCGGCAGCCCGCGCAACGCCCCGGCTGCGCACATGCACGGGTACCTGGGGCAGGACGGGGAGAGCCCCGCCGCACTGCTGGCCAAGGGGCGTGCGGAGGTGACCGGCTACGGCGGGGAGGTCCGGCCGGGCACGGCCGTCGCCGCGGACCGGCTGCCCGACGGGGGCTTCCTGGTCCGCTGCGGGGACGGCAGCACCGCCGTGGCGCGCCGGCTGCTGGTCGCGACCGGCCTGGTGGACGAGCTTCCCGCCGTGCCGGGCCTCGGGGAGCGTTGGGGGCGGGACGTGCTGCACTGCCCGTACTGCCACGGCTGGGAGGTCCGCGACCAGCCGATCGCGGTACTGGCCGACGGGCCCCTCGCCGTGCACCAGGCCGAGCTCTGGCGGCAGTGGAGCGATCGGATCACCCTGCTCGCGCACACCTGGCGGCCCACCGCCGAGGACCGGGAACTGCTGGCCGCCCTCGGTGTCCGGGTCGTCGCGGGCGAGGTGACCGGTCTCGCGGTCCGGGGCGAGGAGCTGACCGGGGTGACCCTGGCGGGTGGCGCCGTGGTGGAGTGCCGGGCCCTGGTGGTCGCCCCGCGGTTCACCGCCCGCTCGGGTGTCCTGACCGGCCTCGGCCTGCCGACCACGGTCGTGGAGCGGGACGGCCGGGCGATCGGCACCTGCATCGCGTCGGATCCGGCCACCGGAGCCACCGCCCTGCGCGGGGTCTGGGTCGCGGGCAACGTGACCTCCCCGCTGGAGAAGGTCCCGGGCGCGGCCGCCCAGGGGGTGCGGGCCGCGGTGGCCATCAACACCGACCTGATCGAGGCGGAGACCCGGCGGGCCGTTCGGGCCCACCGCGCGGGCGCCGGAGTGTGAGCCGGCGTACGGGCTGGGTTTCGGTGTCCGGTATGCGGTACGCGGTACGCGGTGCGGGGTGTGTGGGGAGGGGCCGCTCGGGGCGAGCACTGGAGCGCTTTTCGGACATCTGTGCGGGTTTCGGTCGGCCCTCGCCCGTGCAGGCTCTGGGCGGTGTGATCGTCGTACGGTCCAACGGCTCGGGGGGACGCTCCATGGCACATGTGCTGGTCATCGGCGGAGGTGTCGCGGGGGCCGCCACCGCGCTGCTCGCGGCGCGGCACGGACACACGGCGGAGGTCTTCGAGCGCGATACGCGGGCCCCTGGCACGGCGCTCGACCGTGACTTCTTCGGCTGGCGCCGGCCGACGGTACCGCAGGCGGCCCAGCCGCACGTGCTGCTCGGGGCCGCCCGCAACGTGCTGCGCGGCGATCTGCCCGACGTCCACGAGGAGATGCTCCGGCTCGGCGCCCGCGAACGGCACGAGCTGGACTGGTTCGACGTACGGCCGCCCGCGCGACCGGGCGACGAGGACCTCGTGATGCTCCAGGCCCGGCGCATCGTGCTGGAGAGCGCGCTGGCCACGGCGCTGCGCGCGGAACCGGGGGTCGTCGTCCGGTACGGGGAGCCGGTCACCGGGCTGATCACGGCCCCGAGGCCGTCCGAGGGCGTCGGGATCCAGGTGACGGGAGTGACCACCGAGATCGGAAGTTACCCGGGGGACCTCGTCGTGGACGCCGGCGGGCGGCGCGGTGGCACCGAGCGCAGGCTGGCCGAGGCGGGCTGCCGGCCGCCCGTCGTGGAACGGCACCGCACCGGGCTCGCGTACTTCTGCCGCTGGTACCGGCTGCCCGCGGGCAGGGACGAGGGGCCGCGCCGGCCGTGGGCGGTGACCGGCGGTCCCTTCGCCGGTTGCGCCGTCTTCCCGGCCGACAACCGGATGTTCGCCGTGACGCTGTTCGTGCACACCGCCGACTCCACGCGCGCGGCGCTGCGCGACCCCGCCGTCTTCGAGGCGGCGGCGCGCGCCTTCCCGCCCGGCGCGGCCTGGTTGGGACTGGGCGCCGAGCCGCTGTCGGGCGTCCTGGCCACGGCGGGCCTGGACAACCGGTGGAGCGCGCTGGTCGACGAGGCGGGCCCGGTGGTGACCGGGCTGGTGCCGGTCGGGGACTCGATCACGCACACCAATCCGACCCTGGGGCAGGGCACCTCGCTCGCGCTGTGGGCCGCGCGCAGGGTGGCCCGTACGGCGCATCAGGACCCGGGATCGGCGCGGTACGCCGCCGATCACCACGCCTGGGCGGAGGGCACCCTGAAACCGTGGTTCGACTTCCAGGTCGTCGCGGACGCGGCCATCGGGGAGCGCTTCGCGACCCGGGCGGTGCGCGGCGGGACGGCGCGCGAGGTGTCCGCGCTGTTCGACTGCGCGCTGGAGGACCCGGAGGTGATGCGGGCGCGGGCGAGGGTCCGGCACTTGGCGGAGCCGCCGGGGCGGGCGTACGCGGATCCGGAGATCCGTGCCAGGGTGGCCCGCTGGCTGGCGGCTCGGCCGCACTACGCGCCGAACGCGTCGGGGCCGGACCGGGAGGAGTGGGAGAAGCTGACGGCGGGCTGAGCCGAGGGGGAGGCGGCCCGGTGGTGATGGCGCGGTGGCAGCTTGGTGGTGGTGGCGGCTCGGCGGTGGTCGGTCGCTCAGCCGGGGGAGCCGTCGGCATCGGCGGCGCCGGCGGTGGGGCCGAGCACCTCGGCGAGGTCGTAGCCGACGACCTCCTCCAACTGGGCGTAGGTGCAGCTCCCGGGCGTCCGGTCGGTCCGCCAGCGGTGGAACTGGGCGGTGTGCCGGAAGCGGTCGCCCTCCATGTGGTCGTACTTCACCTCGACGACCCGCTCGGGTCGCAGCGGAACCCAGGAGAGGTCCTTCTTGCCGGTCCAGCGGCTCTGCGCACCGGGTAGCCGGGCACTCTCGTGGGCGGACTCCTCGGCCCAGGCGGCCCACGGGTGGCCGGTCGGATCAGGCATCCGAAGGGGTTCGAGTTCCTCCACCAGCTCGGCGCGGCGCTTCATGGGGAAGGCGGCGCACACGCCCACGTGCTGGAGGGTGCCGTGGACGTCGTACAGGCCGAGCAGCAGTGATCCGACAATCGGACCGCTCTTGTGGAAACGGAAACCTGCGACGACGACGTCGGCGGTACGTTCGTGTTTGACCTTGAACATGAGGCGGGCATCGGGCCGGTAGGGGAGATCGAGGGGTTTGGCGATCACCCCGTCGAGCCCGGCGCCCTCGAACCGCTCGAACCACTCCTGCGCGAGCGCGGGATCCGTGGTCGCGGGCGCGAGATGCACGGGGGGCCGAGCGGTGGAGAGGGAACGGACGAGGGCGGCACGGCGGTCGGCGAGCGGGGTGTCGAGCAGCGCGTCGTCGCCGAGGGCGAGCAGGTCGAAGGCGACGAAGCTGGCGGGCGTCGTCTCGGCCAGCAGGGCGACGCGGGACTGTGCGGGATGGATCCGCTCGGTCAGCCGGTCGAAATCGAGGCGCCCGCCATGAACGATGACGATCTCGCCGTCCATCACGCAACGAGCGGGCAAGTTGCTCTTGAGAGCCGTGACCAGCTCGGGAAAATACCTGGTCAGGGACTTGCCGGTGCGGCTGCCGAGCTCGATCTCATCGCCGTCGCGATGCACGATGGCCCGGAAGCCGTCCCACTTGGCCTCGTACTGCATCCCCGGTGGGATCTTCGAGACGGACTTGGCGAGCATCGGTTTCACGGGCGGCATCACTGGCAGATCCATGCCTTCGATTCTGCGGTGGTACGTCCGGACCTGCCCGGTATGCGGGCATGGCCGGGCCCGCCTACCGTGGCGCACATGGGTGCTGCCGGTAATGCGATCGAGCTGGACGCGGGCGGGCGGACGGTACGGCTGTCCAGCCCGGACAAGGTGTACTTCCCGGAGCGCGGCCTCACCAAGAGGCACGTGGCCGAGTACTACCTGGCGGTCGCGCCCGGCATCACGCGCGCCCTGCGCGACCGGCCCACGACCCTGGAACGCTTCCCGGACGGGGTGGAGGGCGAGTCCTTCTTCCAGAAACGGGCACCCAAGAACCTCCCCGACTGGATCCCCACCGCCCACATCGCCTTCCCCAGCGGCCGCACGGCCGACGAGATCTGCCCGACCGAACCGGCCGCCGTGCTGTGGGCCGCCAACCTGGGGTGCCTCACCTTCCATCCCTGGCCGGTGCGGCGCGAGGACACCGACCGTCCCGACGAGCTCCGGATCGACCTGGACCCGCAGCCTGGCACCGACTACCACCATGCGGTGGCCGCCGCGCATGAACTGCGGGCCCTACTGGAGGAGCTGGGGCTGCGCGGCTGGCCCAAGACCTCGGGCGGCCGCGGACTGCACGTCTTCGTGCCGATCGAGCCGCGCTGGACCTTCACCGAGGTCCGGCGGTGCGCCATCGCCCTCGGCCGAGAACTGGAACGCCGCATGCCGGGCAAGGTCACGACGGCCTGGTGGAAGGAGGAGCGCGGCGAGCGAATCTTCGTTGACTACAACCAGACGGCACGCGACCGCACGATCGCCTCCGCCTACTCCGTCCGCCCCCGCCCGCACGCCCCGGTATCGGCGCCGCTGCGCTGGGACGAGGTGGACGACGCGGAGCCGCGCGACTTCGACATCGTGACGATGCCGGCCCGCTTCGCCGAACTGGGCGATCTGCACGCCGACATGGACGAGCACGCCTTCGCCCTGGACGCCGTACTGGAACTCGCGGCCCGCGACGAACACGAGCACGGCTTGGGGGACATGCCCTACCCCCCGGACTACCCGAAGATGCCGGGCGAGCCCAAGCGCGTCCAGCCCAGCCGGGCGAAGCACGAGGACTGACGGGCGCCGGGAGCTACGTGGCGGCCCCTTGCCCGAGGAAGGGGGCCGGGTCGGCCGGCTCAGCTGCCTTTCGCCCGCGGGGTGGCGACGAGGCGCTGATCGACGAGGTGCCCGGGCTCGGCGGGACCGACGGAGCGCTGCCCCGTACACGCCTATGTCGGCGACGCGGACCCGCACATCACACCCGAGGCCATGGCGACCTGGGGCGGACATCGCTCCCAAGGGCTTCGAGCTCACCGTCCTTCCCGGCCGCCACTTCTACCTGGTCGAGCACCGGGCCGGGCGTTGGCCGCGGCCCGCAAGGTGGTCTTCCACCGGCCGGTCCACACCCGGATTCACCGTGCGGCACGTGGTCCGGGTGGACCGGCTGGTCGGACCCAACGCCTTTCCCCCGGCGAGAGTTGCGTGGCCGGTGAGCTGATCGCCACCGCCGCTTCGTGCGAGACGCGCTTCGGCGCGCCGCCGTCCCGGCGGCCGTTGATGCCCACCGGCGGCTCCACCCCTCCGGGCTCCGCCTGACTCCCCCGGATCCCTCCGGCAGTCACGCCCCGTACAGGCTTGTACGGGGCGTTCGCTTGCCCGAGGACACCGAGAGTGACGGGGGGCGGTCGGGTGAACCCCGGTAGCAGCCACCGCCCATATGGTGGCTAACCGGAGCTCTATACCACGGAGTTGTTACCGCTACCGGCAGGTGCCGCTGGTCAAAACCTGACACCGCCACGGGGTCGCTCCGGCAGGGGCTTTGGCATGAACGCCGATCCAAGAGGAGCCGGTCTCCCATGGCACACCCCCGTGCGGACCCCAGGGTGATCGAGGCCAACGAGGAGAACCGGAACCTGGGCGCCGACCCGAAATCCGCGTCGGCAGACGGTTCATACCCCCACAGACTGACGGCGCGGCCCATGGCAACCGGCGAGCGGATGGATGGTGTCCCGTCAGGTGGAGTGGGGGATCAAGACACGGGAATCCGCAGGCCAGGGAGCGCAACTGCGTCTGATGGGGCATCCAACTCATTTTACCGGCGTGCCCCTCGGGCTGCCACCTCCGCGCAGATCACCACGGGCCTCGAACCGGAATGGGTAAGGCCTGATCCCCTACACCAGGTCGTGGGACACGACCAGCGGATGCTGTGTACGCAACATGCTCGAAGCCAACCCCGATCACTTTGGCAAGTAGTGGACAGCGACCCGTTGGTCGCAGACGAGCCTACGTAGCGTGGTTTGTGTTCATCGGACATGTAGTCCATGGCGGGGGAATGCGGTGACGGGGATCGCCATGACAGGCGCCAGTCGACAACACACCGTGATCGTGGGAATCGCACCTCAGGCTGACAGCCGAGGCCCCGATCCGGACGGTCCAAGCGAGCGTGGTGTGACAGCAGTCGGGAACGTGGCTGCCACTGGGCGCCCTGACACGGAGGAGTAGAAGTGGCTACCGAGAAGAACGACATCGTCGGAGCCCTTAGGCAGTCGCTCAAGGAGACCGAGCGTCTCCGGCGACAGAACCAACAACTTCTGGACCGAGCGAGCGAGCCACTGGCCATCGTCGGAATGGGCTGCCGGTTTCCGGGTGGTGTGACATCTCCGGAGGAGCTGTGGCAGCTCCTGGCCGAGAAGCGCATCGGGACCTCGGAGTTCCCGACCGACCGCGGCTGGGACCTGGAGCGGCTCTACGACCCGGACCCCGATCATCCGGGTACGTCGTACACACGGCACGGCGGATTCCTGGACCGTGCCGGCGACTTCGACGCGGAGTTCTTCGGGATCAGTCCGCGTGAGGCGCTGGCGATGGACCCCCAGCAGCGGCTGCTGCTGGAGACCGCGTGGGAGGCGTTCGAGGACGCGGGCATCGACCCGACGTCGCTGCGCGGCAGCGACACCGGCGTCTTCACCGGCGTGATGTTCCAGGACTACGGGTTCGTCGCGGGGATGAGCGAGCGGAGCGCCGAGATCGAGGGCTACCTCCCGACCGCCGCCGCGGGCAGCGTCGCCTCGGGGCGGATCAGCTACACCCTCGGGTTCGAGGGCCCCGCCGTGTCGGTGGACACCGCGTGCTCGTCCTCGCTCGTCGCGGTGGACATGGCCATCAAGTCCCTGCGGGGCAAGGAGTGCTCGCTGGCGCTGGTCGGCGGCGTGACCGTGCTCCCGAGGCCGAACAACTTCGTGGAGTTCAGCAGGCAGCGGGCCCTGTCGCCCGACGGCCGGTGCAGGGCGTACGCGGCCGCCGCCAACGGCGTGGCGTGGGCCGAGGGCGCGGGGCTGCTCGTGGTGGAGCGCCTGTCGGACGCGCGCCGCAACGGCCACCGGATCCTGGGCCTGATACGCGGCAGTGCGGTCAACCAGGACGGTGCGAGCAACGGCCTGACCGCCCCCAACGGACCCTCGCAGGAGCGGGTGATCCGCCAGGCGCTGGCCAACGCGGGGCTGAGCCCGGCCGACGTGGATGCCGTCGAGGGCCACGGGACGGGTACGACGCTCGGCGACCCGATCGAGGCGGAAGCCCTGCTGGCGACCTACGGCCGCGAGCGGACCAACGGCCCGCTGAAGCTCGGGTCGATCAAGTCGAACTTCGGACACACCATGGCGGCCGCAGGCGCGGCCGGTGTGATCAAGATGGTGCTGGCGCTACAGCACAAGATGCTGCCGGCGACCCTGCATGTGGATGCCCCGTCCCCGCACGTCGACTGGGAGTCCGGCGAGGTCGAGCTGCTGACCGAGGCGCAGGAATGGCCCGCTTCGCAGGACCGGCCGCGACGCGCAGCAGTGTCGTCCTTCGGGATCAGTGGCACGAACGTCCACGTCATCCTGGAAGAGGCACCTGCCGAGGAGCCTGCGACAGCCGAGGCCGAGGTTGAAGTCCAACCGCCTGCGGTGGTACCGGTGTTGCTCTCGGCCCGGAGCGAGGCGGCCCTGCGGGAGCAGGCCGACCGCCTGCGCGCGTACATGATCGCTCAGCCGGACGTGTCCGTCCTGGACATCGGCTTCTCGTCGGTGACCACGCGGGCGCAGCTGGAGCGGCGTGCCGCGGTGGTGGCCACGGATCGTGGCGCACTGCTGGCCGGTCTGGGCGCACTGTCCGTGGCAGACCCCGCAGCCCATGTCTTCGAGGGCCGCCCGGTCACTGGCAAGACGGTGTTCGTCTTCCCGGGTCAGGGTTCGCAGTGGGTGGGCATGGCCGTGGAGCTCCTGGAGTCTTCGCCGGTCTTCGCCGAGGAGATCGCGGCATGCGGTGAGGCGCTCTCGGAGTTCGTCGACTGGCGTCTTGAGGATGTTCTGCGGGGTGCGGAGGGCGCGCCTTCGTTGGAGCGGGTCGATGTGGTCCAGCCCGCTCTGTGGGCGGTGATGGTGTCACTGGCCGCGCTCTGGCGTTCGCATGGTGTGGAGCCTTCGGCGGTGGTGGGTCACTCGCAGGGTGAGATCGCTGCCGCATGTGTCGCCGGTGGCCTCTCTCTCACCGACGGGGCCCGGATCGTGGCCCTGCGCAGCCGGCTGGTCCTGGAGGAGCTGGCCGGTCGCGGTGGCATGGTTTCGGTGGCACTGCCGGTGGACCAGGTCGAGGACCTTTTGCAGGCGTATGAGGGCCGGGTGTCCGTTGCCGCGGTGAACGGCCCTGCCTCTGTGGTGATCGCGGGGGAGCCCGGGGCGCTGGATGAGCTCATTGCGTTGTGTGAGCGTGATGAGGTGCGGGCTCGTCGGATCGCGGTGGACTACGCCTCGCACACGGTGCACGTCGAGTCCATCGAGGCCGAACTGTTGAAGGTCCTGGCGCCGGTCGAGCCGGTCTCCGGGCAGATTCCGTTCTATTCCACGGTCACCGGCGGGTTCATCGACACGAAGTCTCTTGACGCTGCCTACTGGTACAGCAATCTGCGTGGCCGGGTCGGCTTCGAGCCCGCGATCCGTGCGCTGATCGACAGCGGTGTGAATTGCTTCGTCGAGGTTTCCCCGCACCCGGTCCTCACGATGGCCGTCGAAGGAACGATCACGGCTCATGGCGCCGAGGACCGTGTCGGTGTCGTTGGTTCCCTGCGGCGTGACGAAGGTGGTCTGGGACGGTTCACGCTCTCGCTGGCCGAAGCGCACGTCACCGGCGTGAGCGTGAAGTGGCCCACCCTGTTCGACGGTGCCGGCGCCAAGCGGGTCTCACTGCCGACCTACGCCTTCCAGCACGAGCGGTACTGGCTGACTCCCCGTGCGGGGGCTGCGGACGCTGCTGCTGCCGGCCTCGGCACGGTCGCACACCCGGTCCTGGCCGCGAGCGTGCAACTCGCCGGCCGCGACGAGTGGGTGTTCACCGGGCGGCTTTCGCAGGACGCACAGCCTTGGACCCGTGACCACATGGTGTTCGGGCTGGTGATGGTGCCGGGTACGGCATTGGTCGAGATGGCATTGACGGCCGGGCGTGAAGTGGATTGCCCCGTGCTCGACGAGCTGGTGCTCGAGGCGCCGCTGGTCCTGGAAGAGGACATCGCCCGGCAGGTTCAGGTCGCGGTCGGTCCGGCGGGAGAGGACGGGCGCCGTGAGGTCGCGATCTACTCGCGCCTCGAAACCGCGGACGAGGCGGACAGTGTGCCCGAGGCGACGTGCCACGGACGCGGTTGGCTGGCCACGGACGTCGAGCCTTCGCAGCCGTTCCCGCTCCAGTGGCCCCCGGCCGGCGCCGAATCCGTACCGGTCGAAACGCTCTACGCGCGGCTGGCCGACATCGGACTCGACTACGGTCCGCTGTTCCAGGGCGTGCGGGCAGCATGGCGATCCGGCGGTGAGGTCTACGCCGAGGTGTCCCTGGACGACAACGCCGGAGCCGGAGAGTTCGGTATCCACCCCGCGTTGTTCGACGCCGCGCTCCACGGCTCGATGCTCTCCAAGGAGACGGGGTCCCCGGTGGACCTGCCCTTCTCGTGGTCGGGCGTCCGGCTCGGGCGGACGGGCCTCACGCAGGTCCGCGTAAGGATCGGCTCGACGGGCGAGTCCGCCCTCCGGATCGACGTCGTCGACGACACCGGCGCCACCGTTGTGGCCGTCAACGCCCTCGCTGTTCGTCCCATGGACCAGGCCCAGCTGGAGAGCGCGCAGCGCACCAAGCAGAACTCGCTGTTCCAGGTCGACTGGACCGCGGTGTCGCCCGGGTCGCCCAAGCCGGTACGGCTGGCGGTCCTGGGTGAACTGGCCGCTTCGGGCGAGCGGTTCGCTGATCTGGGAGCCCTGGAGCAGGCACTCGCCGACGGAGCGGCGGCGCCGGTCGCGGTCCTCGCCGAGGTCGAGGTGCCTCTCGCCGCGAGCGACGCGGCCGAGGCGGCCAGGGGAGTCGCCACGAATGCGCTGGAGCTGGTGCAGCGCTGGCTGGCCAGCGAGTGGCTGCCCGAGTCGCGGCTGGTCGTGGTGACCCGTAACGCCATCGCGGTCGGCAACGAGGCACCGGATGTCGTACAGGCACCGGTCTGGGGTCTGCTGCGCAGTGCGCAGTCCGAGCACCCGGGCCGCATCGTGCTGGTCGACGTCGACGGCAGCAGTGAGCCGGCGTGGGGTCCGCTCCTGGACCTCGACGAGCCGCAACTGGCCGTCCGCGAGGGCCGGTTGCTGGTACCGCGACTGGAGCGTGCCCCCGCGGGGGCGGCCGATGACGCGTGGCGGCTGTCGACCCGGCGCAAGGGCTCGCTGGAGGACCTGGTGATCGTCCCGTCGGACGGCGGACGGGCGCTCGGTGTGGGTGAGGTGCGGATCGGGATACGCGCAGCGGGTGTGAACTTCCGCGACGTACTGATCGCACTCGGGATGTACCCGGGTGACGCGCCGCTGGGCAGCGAGGCGGCGGGCGTCGTCCTCGAAGTCGGCTCGGGCGTCACCGACCTGGCGCCGGGCGACCGGGTGTTCGGCCTGATCCCGGACGCGTTCGGACCGGTGGCGGTGGCGGACCGGCGGACGGTCGTGCCGATGCCGCACTGCCTGTCGTTCGTGGAGGCGGCAGCCGTTCCGGTGGTGTACCTGACCGCGTACTACGGTCTGGTCGATCTTGCCGGACTGCGTGCGGGTGAGCGGCTGCTGGTGCATGCCGCTGCCGGTGGTGTCGGCATGGCGGCGGTGCAGCTGGCCCGGCACTTCGGTGCGGAGCTCTTCGCTACGGCGAGTCAGCCCAAGTGGGACGCGTTGCGGGCCCTCGGCATCCCGGACGAGCGGATCGCTTCCTCGCGTGACCTGGGCTTCCGGGACACCTTCTTGAAGGCGACCGGCGGGGCCGGGGTGGATGTGGTCCTGGACGCGCTGGCGGGTGAGTTCGTGGACGCCACGCTGGAGTTGCTGCCGCGCGGCGGACGGTTCATTGAGATGGGCAAGACCGACATCCGTGACCCGGAAGTCGTGGCTCGCGAGCACGAGGGCGTGCGGTACCGCTCCTACGACCTGCTGGAGGCGGGCCCGGAGCGGATCCAGGAGATGCTGGTCGAGATCACCCGGCTGTTCGAGCAGGGTGTGCTCGTGGCGTCGCCGATCCGCACTTGGGACGTGCGCCGGGGGCAGGACGCGTTCCGTTTCCTGCGCGAGGGCCGCAACATCGGCAAGATCGTGCTGACGGTTCCGGCTCCGCTGGATCCGGAGGGGACGGTGTTGATCACCGGTGGTACGGGTGGTCTGGGCGCGCTGTTCGCCAAGCACCTGGCCGGCCGCCACGGTGCGAAGCGACTGATGCTGGTCAGCAGGAGCGGTCCGGCCGCCGATGGCGTGGACAAGCTGGTCGCGGAGCTGGAAGAGCTGGGCGCTCAGGCCCGGGTCGCCGCCTGCGACGTCACCGACCGGGACCATTTGGCCAAGCTGCTCGGCTCGTTGGAGCACCCGCTCACCGCGGTCATCCACGCGGCGGGTGTGCTGGACGACGGGGTGATCGAATCGCTCACTCCGGAGCAGGTGGCGCGGGTGATGCGTCCGAAGGTCGACGCGGCCTGGAACCTGCACGAGCTCACGGCGGGTATGGAGCTGTCGGCGTTCGTCCTGTTCTCCTCGGCCGCAGCGCAACTCGGCAACCCCGGCCAGGCGAACTACGCGGCGGCCAACGCCGCCCTGGACGCCCTCGCGGCAACGCGGCGCGCGTCGGGGCTGCCCGCCACCTCGCTGGCCTGGGGCCTGTGGGCGGACGCCACCGGAATGACCGGTGAGCTCGACGAGGCCGATCTCGCACGCATGGAGCGGACGGGCATCGGCGCGCTCGCGGCCGACCTCGGTCTCGAACTGTTCGACGAGTCGCTCGGGCTGGACGCGTCACTGCTGGTGCCGATCCAGCTGGACCTGGCCGCACTGCGGGCACAGGCCCGGGCCGGGATGCTGCCGTCGCTGCTGCACGGACTGGTACGCGTACCAGCACGGCGCGCGGAGTCCACGGGCGGGTCGCTGGCCCAGCGGCTGGCCGCAGTGGCACAGGCCGACCGGGAGCCGGTCGTGCTCGACGTGGTCCAGACACAGGTCGCGGCCGTCCTCGGCCACGACTCCGGCGCGGCGATCGAACCGGAACGGGCCTTCAAGGAACTCGGGTTCGACTCGCTGGCCGCGGTCGAGCTGCGCAACCGGCTGGCCCAGGCCACCGGGCTGCGGCTGCCCGCCACCCTCGTCTTCGACCACCCGACACCGATGGCGGTCGCGAGGCTGATCCTCACCGAGGTCGGCGGCGGCGCCGAGGAGCAGTCCTCCTCGCCGTTCGAAGCGGAACTACAGCAGCTCGAAGCGCTGCTGATCACGGTGTCGAGCGACGAAGAGCGGGTCGCCGAGATCGAGCCGCGGCTGCGCTACCTCAGCAATCGGCTGAGGACCGTCCTCAACAGGGCCGGCAGCCAGCCCACCGTCACGGACGACGTGTCCGACGACGACCTCGACGCGGCGTCCGACGACGACATATTTGAACTGATCGACAAGGAGCTCGGGTCGGCATGACCGAAAACGCGGACAACGTGCGGGGCGGATCGATGACCGACGAAGACAAGCTCCGTACCTACCTGCGCAAGGTGACAGGGGAACTGCGCACGGCCAACCGCCGTGCGCGGGAGCTGGAACAGCGCGAGGCGGAACCCCTGGCGATCGTCGGTATGAGCTGCCGGTACCCCGGTGGTGTGACCTCACCGCAGGAACTGTGGGAGCTGGTGGCTTCGGGCCGCGACGCGATGTCGGGGCTGCCGACCGACCGCGGCTGGGACCTGGAGGGGCTGTACGACCCGGACCCCGACCAGATCGGGAAGGTGTACACCCGCTCGGGCGGGTTCATCGACGGCGTCGGCGACTTCGACGCGGAGTTCTTCGGGATCAGCCCCCGCGAGGCACTGGCCATCGACCCCGCCCAGCGGTTGATGCTGGAGGCGGCGTGGGAGGCGTTCGAGGACGCGGGCATCGACCCCACGTCGCTGCGCGGCAGCAACACCGGTGTGTTCACCGGGGCGGTGACCTCGGACTACGGCGGGTCGATGCTCCCGGAGCTGGAAGGGTTCCGTCTGACGGGTACCCAGGGAAGCGTGATCTCGGGCCGGATCGCCTACAGCCTGGGTCTGGAAGGGCCCGCTGTCACGGTGGACACGGCGTGCTCCTCGTCGCTGGTGGCCCTGCACCAGGCGTCGCAGGCGCTGCGTTCGGGCGAGTGCTCGCTGGCGCTGGTCGGTGGCGTGACCGTGCTCGCCGGTCCGTTCCTCTTCGTGGAGTTCAGCAGGCAGCGCGGTCTGGCGCCCGACGGCCGGTGCAAGGCGTACGCGGCGGGCGCCGACGGGACCGGCTTCTCCGACGGTCTCGGCCTGCTCGTGGTGGAGAGGCTGTCGGACGCCCAGCGCCATGGGCACAACGTGCTCGCGGTGGTACGGGGCAGCGCCGTCAACCAGGACGGTGCGAGCAACGGCCTGACCGCCCCCAACGGACCCTCGCAGGAGCGGGTGATCCGCCAGGCGCTGGCCAACGCGGGCCTGAGCACGGCCGAAGTCGACGCGGTGGAGGGCCACGGCACGGGCACGCAGCTGGGTGACCCGATCGAGGCCCGAGCACTGCTGGCCACCTACGGCCGCGAGCGCACCGACGGCCCGCTGAAGCTCGGGTCGATCAAGTCGAACATCGGGCACACCTCGGCGGCCGCAGGTGTCGCGGGTGTGATCAAGATGGTGATGGCGATGCGGCACGACGTGCTGCCCGCCACCCTGCACGTGGATGCCCCGTCCCCGCACGTCGACTGGGAAACGGGCGAGATCGAGCTGCTGACCGAGGCGCAGGAATGGCCCGCTTCGGGACGGCCGCGCCGCGCCGGAGTGTCGTCGTTCGGGATCAGCGGCACGAACGCGCACGTGATCATCGAGGAAGCACCGGTCGAAGCGCCGGTCGAGGACGAGGCGCGGACCGACGGTCCGGCGGGGCAGCCGCTGGGCGCCGTGCCGGTGCTGCTGTCCGGCCGGAGCGAGGCGGCACTGCGGGCCCAGGCCGCGCGTCTGCGGGCGCGGGTGCTCGCGGACCCCGAGCTGTCGTCGGCGGACATCGGCTATTCGCTCGTGGCCTCGCGCGCTCTGCTGGAGCAGCGCGCCACGGTCGTGGCCCCCGACCGCGAGCGGTTGCTCGCCGGTCTTGAGGCCCTCGCAGCCGGAGAGCCGGGTGCCGGCGTGGCCGAAGGCCGCCAGACCGGCGGCAAGACCGCGGCGCTGTTCACGGGACAGGGCGCACAGCGGGCCCGGATGGGCGCGGAACTGGCCGCCTCGTTCCCCCGCTTCGCCGAGGCCCTGGACGAGATATGCACGGAGCTGGACCCCAGGGTCGGGCGGTCGGTGCGGGATCTGCTGACCGCCGAGGAGGGATCCGATGAAGCGGCGCTGCTGAACGCCACCGAGTACACGCAGGTGGCGCTGTTCGCCATCGAGGTGGCGCTGTTCCGGCTCGTCGAATCGCTGGGCATACGGACGGACTACCTGATCGGGCACTCGGTCGGCGAGATCGCTGCCGCGCATGTGGCGGGCGTGCTGTCGCTGACGGACGCCTGTGAGCTGGTGGCGGCGCGCGGCCGGTTGATGGGTGCGCTGCCGGGCGGCGGCGCGATGGTCGCCGTACAGGCCGACGAAGCCGAAGTCACCGCGTCGCTCGCCGGGTTCGACGGCCGGCTGGAGATCGCCGCGGTGAACGGACCGCGTGCGGTGGTGGTGTCGGGTGACGCGGACGCCGCCGAGGAGTGGCTGCCGCAGTGGAAGGACCGCAAGACGACCCGGCTGCGGGTGTCCCACGCGTTCCACTCCCCGCACATGGAACCGATGCTCGACGAGTTCCGGCGGGTGGCGCAGGGGCTGCGGTTCAACGAGCCGCAGATCCCGATCGTGTCGAACGTGACCGGAGAGCTGGTCAGCAGCGAGGTCACCGACCCGGAGTACTGGGTCAAGCACGTACGGCAGGCCGTGCGGTTCGCCGACGGCATCCGGGCCCTGCACACGCTGGGCGTCCGCCGCTTCCTGGAGCTGGGCCCCGACGGTGTGCTGACCGCGATGGCACGCCAGTGCCTCGAGGACGCCACCGACGTGGTGCTGACCGCGGCACTGCGCGCCCGCCACCCCGAGGCCGAGACCTTCGCCGGATTCCTCGGCCAGGCGCACATCGCCGGTGTCGGAGTGGACTGGCCGGCGTTCTACGCGGGCACCGGGGCGGAGCAGGTGGCCCTGCCGACCTACGCGTTCCAGCGCGAGCGGTACTGGCTGGCCCCGAACACCGGGGAGGGGGCAGCGATCGCGGCCGGGCTCGGCCGGATCGACCACCCGCTGCTCGCAGCCGCGGTCTCCGTCGGCGACCGCGACGAGTGGGTCTTCACCGGCCGCCTGTCCACCGACACCCAGCCCTGGGCCGCCGAGCACGTCCTTCTCGGCAACATGGTGGTGCCGGGCACCGGCCTGGTCGAGCTGGCGCTCTCCGCCGGACGGCGGGTCGCGAGCCCGGTCCTCGACGAGCTGGTGCTGGAGGCACCGCTGCTCCTGGAGGACGGCGTCGCACGGCAGCTCCAGGTCACCGTCGGCGAGGCCGACGAGGACGGCCGCCGCGCCGTCGGCATCTACTCGCGCCCCGAGACCGGGGCGCAGGACGCCGAACCGGACGTCACCTGCCACGCACGGGGCACCCTCGCCGCCACGGCCGAACCCACCGAGGCATGGCCCACCACCTGGCCGCCGGAGGGCGCCGAGCCGCTCCCGGTCGACACGCTCTACGCCCAACTGGCCGACCTCGGCTACGACTACGGCCCCGTCTTCCAGGGGGTGCGGGCCGCCTGGCGCGCCGGCGACGAGACCTACGCCGAGGTGGCGCTGCCTGACGGTGCCAACGGCGAGGGCTTCGGGATCCACCCGGCGCTCTTCGACGCGGCGCTGCAGAGTGGTGTCATCCTGCTGACCGACCGCGACGACAGCCGGCACAAGATGCCGTTCAGCTGGTCCGGCGCCCGGCTCCAGCAGCAGGGCGTCTCGCGACTGCGCGTCCGCTCCATCGCGACCAGCGACAACTCCGTACGGCTCGACGCGGTCGACGACTCCGGCGTCCCGGTCGTCTCGGTCGCCTCCGTCGCCGTACGCCCGGTCGAGCAGGCGAAGCTCGAAGGCGCCCAGCGCGGCAGGCAGAACTCGCTGTTCCAGCTCGACTGGACCTCGGTCACGGCCGAGGAGACCACAGGGCCGGAGCGCGTCGCGTACCTCGGTACGGGCGACACCGGCGCCGAGAACCACTACGCGGACCTGGACGCACTGGAGCAGGCGCTCACCGAAGGCGCCGAGGTACCGCAGGCGGTCGTCGCCCCCATCGGGGCGACGAACCCGGCCGTCGCCACGGCGGACGCCGCACGGGCTGCCGCCGCAGACGCACTGGGCCTGGTGCAGCGGTGGCTGGCGAGCGAGCCGCTGGCCGACACCCGACTGGTGGTGGCGACCCGCAACGCCGTCGCGGTGGGCGACGAGTCGCCGGACGTCGCGCAGGCCCCCGTATGGGGTCTGGTCCGCAGCGCCCAGTCCGAGCACCCCGGCCGGTTCGGGCTCATCGACCTCGACGGTCACGAGCCGGACTGGGCAGCGCTGCTCGCCACGGACGAGCCGCAGCTGGCCGTACGGGACGGCAAGGCGCTGGCGCCGCGACTCGGCCGCGCCGACACGGCGCCCCAGAGTGAGGCGCAGCCGCTGAACCCGGACGGGACCGTACTGATCACAGGCGGTACCGGCGGTCTGGGCGCGGTGTTCGCACGGCATCTCGCCGCCTCGCACGGCGCGAAGCGACTGCTCCTGGTGAGCAGGCGCGGTCCGGCCGCCGAGGGCATCGCCGAGCTGGTCGCCGAGCTGGAAGAGCTGGGCGCTCAGGCCCGGGTCGCCGCCTGCGACGTCACCGACCGGAACCAACTGGCCCAACTGCTGGCCTCGTTGGAGCAGCCGCTCACCGCGGTCGTCCACGCGGCGGGCGTACTGGACGACGGTGTCGTCGAGTCGCTGACCGCGGAGCAGGTGAAGCGCGTGATGCGCCCGAAGCTCGACGCGGCACTGCATCTGCACGAGCTCACGGCGGACACGGAACTGGCGGCGTTCGTCCTGTTCTCCTCGGTGGCCGCGCTGATCGGCAGCCCGGGTCAGGCGAACTACGCGGCGGCCAACGCCGCCCTGGACGCCCTCGCGGCAACGCGGCGCGCGGCAGGGCTGCCCGCCACCTCACTGGCCTGGGGCCTGTGGGCCGATGCGCGCGGCATGGCGGGCGAGCTCGCCGAAGCCGACCTCGCGCGGCTCGAGAAGATGGGTGTCGGCGCGCTCTCCACCGAGCTCGGGCTGGACCTGTTCGACCAGGCCCTTGGCCTCGACGCGGCGCTGCTGGCGCCCGTGCGGCTGGACCTGGCCGCGCTGCGGGTGCAGGCCCGCGCGGGGCTGCTGCCGACGCTGCTGCGCGGACTGGTCCGCGTACCGGCACGACGTGCCGGGGCGAGCGGGTCGCTGGCCCAGCGGCTGGCCGCAGTGGCGGAGGCCGACCGGGAACGCGTCGTACTCGAACTGGTGCAGGCGCAGGTCGCGGCCGTCCTCGGCCACGCCTCCGCCGGCGCGGTCGCTACCGAACGGACCTTCAAGGACCTCGGCTTCGACTCGCTCAGTGCGGTCGAGCTGCGCAACCGGCTGAACCAGGCCACCGGTGTGCGGCTGCCCGCCACCCTGGTCTTCGACCACCCGAGCCCGGTGGCCGTTGCCCGGCTGATCCTCACCGAGGTCGGCGCGGTCGCCGAGGCTCCGAGCCCCGCGAAGCGGTCGCGGCGCCGAGTGGTGACCGACGAGCCGTTGGCGATCGTGGGTATGAGCTGTCGGTACCCCGGGGGTGTGACGTCGCCGGAGGAGCTGTGGGAGTTGGTGGCTTCGGGCCGCGATGCGGTGTCGGGGCTGCCGACCGACCGCGGCTGGGACGTCGAGGGGCTGTACGACCCGGACCCCGACCAGATCGGGAAGGTGTACACGCGGGGCGGTGGATTCCTTGACCGGCCGGGAGACTTCGACGCGGAGTTCTTCGGGATCAGTCCGCGTGAGGCGCTGGCGATGGACCCCCAGCAGCGGCTGCTGCTGGAGGCTTCGTGGGAGGCGCTCGAGGACGCGGGCATCGACCCCACCTCGGTACGCGGCAGCGACACCGGCGTCTTCACCGGCGTGGTGACCACGGACTACGGCGGCGGGTCGCAGCCGGAGCTGGAGGGGTACCGCCTCACCGGTACGACCACCAGCGTGGCGTCGGGCCGGATCTCCTACACGCTGGGCCTTGAGGGCCCCGCGATGTCGGTGGACACGGCGTGCTCCTCGTCGCTGGTGGCCCTGCACCTGGCATCGCAGGCGCTGCGCGCCGGCGAGTGCTCGCTGGCGCTGGCCGGTGGTGTGACGGTGATGGCGGGGCCGTACCTGCTGACGGAATTCAGCAGGCAGCGCGCACTGTCGCCCGACGGCCGGTGCAAGGCGTACGCGGCGGCCGCCGACGGGACCGGCTTCTCCGACGGCCTGGGCGTCCTCGTCCTGGAGCGCCTGTCGGACGCGCGCCGCAACGGTCACCATGTGCTCGCGGTGGTGCGGGGCAGCGCGGTCAACCAGGACGGTGCGAGCAACGGCCTGACGGCCCCCAACGGTCCGTCGCAGGAGCGGGTGATCCGCCAGGCCCTGGAGAACACCGGCCTGAGCCCGGCCGATGTGGACGCGGTGGAAGGCCATGGCACCGGTACGAAGCTGGGTGACCCGATCGAGGCTCAGGCGCTGTTGGCGACCTACGGCCGCGAGCGGAGCCATGGTCCCCTCAAGCTCGGGTCGATCAAGTCGAACATCGGACACTCTTCGGCGGCCGCCGGTGTGGCCGGTGTGATCAAGATGGTGATGGCGATGCGGCACGGCGTGCTGCCCGCCACCCTGCACGTGGATGCCCCGTCCCCGCACGTCGACTGGGAGTCCGGCGAGGTCGAGCTGTTGACCGAGGCGCAGGAATGGCCCGCTTCGCAGGACCGGCCGCGACGCGCGGCGGTGTCGTCGTTCGGTGTGAGCGGCACGAATGCGCACGTGATCCTGGAGGAAGCACCGGCCCAGCAGCTGACCGAAGTTGAGGCTCAACCGCCGTCGGTGGTACCGGTGTTGCTCTCGGCCCGGAGCGAGGCTGCATTGCGGGAGCAGGCCGACCGCCTGCGGGCGCATCTGGTCTCGCGGCCGGAAGTGTCGCTGCTGGACGTCGGCTTCTCGTCGGTGACCACGCGGGCGCAGCTGGAGCGCCGTGCCACGGTGGTGGCCACGGACCGCGACGAACTGCTCGCCGGCCTCGGGGCATTGGCAGTGGCCGGACCTGCGGAGAACGTCCTTGAGGGCGACGTGTTCGGTGGCAAGACGGTGTTCGTCTTCCCGGGTCAGGGTTCGCAGTGGGTGGGCATGGCCGTAGAGCTCTTGGAGTCCTCGCCGGTCTTCGCCGAGGAGATCGCGGCATGCGGCGGGGCGCTCTCGGAGTTCGTCGACTGGCGTCTTGAGGATGTTCTGCGGGGGGCGGAGGGTGCGCCTTCGTTGGAGCGGGTCGATGTGGTCCAGCCCGCTCTGTGGGCGGTGATGGTGTCACTGGCCGCGCTCTGGCGTTCGCGCGGTGTCGAGCCTTCGGCGGTGGTGGGTCACTCGCAGGGTGAGATCGCTGCCGCATGTGTCGCCGGTGGCCTCTCTCTCACCGACGGGGCCCGGATCGTGGCCCTGCGCAGCCGGCTGGTCCTGGAGGAGCTGGCCGGTCGCGGTGGCATGGTTTCGGTGGCACTGCCGGTGGACCAGGTCGAGGACCTTTTGCAGGCGTATGAGGGCCGGGTGTCCGTTGCCGCGGTGAATGGCCCTGCCTCTGTGGTGATCGCGGGGGAGCCCGGGGCGCTGGATGAGCTCATTGCGTTGTGTGAGCGTGATGAGGTGCGGGCTCGTCGGATCGCGGTGGACTACGCCTCGCATTCGGTGCATGTCGAGTCCATCGAGGCCGAGTTGTTGAAGGTCCTGGCGCCGGTCGAGCCGGTCTCCGGGCAGATTCCGTTCTATTCGACCGTTACCGGCGGGTTCATCGATACGAAGTCTCTTGATGCTGCCTACTGGTACAGCAATCTGCGTGGCCGGGTCGGCTTCGAGCCTGCGATCCGTGCGCTGATCGACAGCGGTGTGAATTGCTTCGTCGAGGTTTCCCCGCACCCGGTCCTCACGATGGCTGTCGAAGGAACGATCACGGCTCATGGCGCCGAGGACCGTGTTGGTGTCGTTGGGTCTCTGCGGCGTGACGAAGGTGGTCTGGGACGGTTCACGCTCTCGCTGGCCGAAGCGCATGTCACCGGCGTGAGCGTGAAGTGGCCCACCTTGTTCGACGGTGCCGGTGCCAAGCGGGTCCCGCTGCCGACGTACGCCTTCCAGCGCGAGCGGTATTGGCTGACTCCGAGTGCGGGGGCTGCGGACGCTGCTGCTGCCGGTCTCGGCACGGTCGCGCATCCGGTTCTGGCCGCGAGCGTGCAACTCGCCGGCCGTGACGAGTGGGTGTTCACCGGCCGGTTGTCCATCGAGTCGCAGCCCTGGACCCGCGACCACATGGTGTTCGGGCTGGTGCTGGTGCCGGGTACGGCATTGGTCGAGATGGCATTGACGGCGGGGCGTGAAGTGGATTGCCCCGTGCTGGACGAGTTGGTGCTCGAGGCGCCACTGGTCCTGGAGGAGGACGTCGCCCGGCAGGTTCAGGTCGCGGTCGGTCCGGCCGGAGAGGACGGGCGCCGCGAGGTGACCGTGTTCTCCCGCCCGGAGTCCGGCGGCGACGAGCAGCAGGAAGCGACGTGCCACGCCCGTGGCTGGCTGACTGCGGACGCCGAGCCCTCGGAGCCGTTCCCGCTCCAGTGGCCCCCGGCCGGCGCCGAACCCGTCCCGGTAGAAACGCTCTACGAGCGTGTGAACGACCACGCACACCTGACCGACCTCGGCTTCGACTACGGCCCCGCCTTCAGGGCCGTCCAGGAAGCATGGCGCCTCGGTGACGACGTCTACACCGAGCTGGAGCTGCCCGACGTCGCCGGTTCCGCCCAAGGTTTCGGGCTGCACCCCGCGCTGTTCGACTCCGCGCTGCACGGTGGGCTCGGCATGCTCGGTGGGGACGCCAACGCTTCGGGCGGGCTGCCGTTCTCCTGGTCCCGAGTGCGGCTGGACGAGGTCGGCCGCACCCGGCTGCGGGTGCGGATCGGTCTGGCGGACGAGTCCGCGCTGCGGCTCGACATTGCCGGTACGGACGGTCAGCTGATCGCGAGTGTGGAACGGCTCGACGTCCGTCCGGTGGAGCAGGCGCAGCTCGAGGCCGCCCGGCAGGGAGGTCAGCGTCCGCTGTACGAGGTCGACTGGGCCGCGGTACGGGCCGGGTCGCCCAAGCCGGTACGGCTGGCGGTCCTGGGTGAACTGGACGCTTCGGGCGACCGGTTCGCTGATCTGGACGCCCTGGAGCAGGCACTCGCCGACGGAGCGGCAGCGCCCGAGGTGGTCGTCACCGCGATCGCGGCACCTGCCGCGACGGGCGACGTGGCCGAGGCGGCCAGGGCGGTCGCCACGAGCACGCTGGAGCTGGTGCAGCGCTGGCTGGCGAGCAAGTGGCTGCCCGAGTCGCGGCTGATCGTCGTGACCCGTAACGCCATCGCGGTCGGCAACGAGGCACCGGATGTCGTACAGGCACCGGTCTGGGGTCTGCTGCGCAGCGCCCAGACCGAGCACCCGGGCCGCATCGTGCTGGTCGATGCCGACGGCAACGGTGACCCGGACTGGAGCTCGCTCCTGGACCTCGACGAGCCGCAACTGGCCGTACGTGAGGGCCGGTTGACAGCACCGCGGCTCGTACGCGCTACCGCGGAGCCGTCGGACGAGGCGCCGTCACTGGATCCGGAGGGGACGGTGCTGATCACCGGTGGTACGGGTGGTCTGGGCGCGCTGTTCGCCAAGCACCTGGCCGGCCGCCACGGTGCGAAGCGACTGCTCCTGGTGAGCAGGCGCGGTCCGGCCGCCGAGGGCATCGCCGAGCTGGTCGCCGAGCTGGAAGAGCTGGGCGCTCAGGCCCGGGTCGCCGCCTGCGACGTCACCGACCGAGACCAACTGGCGCAACTGCTCGGCTCGTTGGAGCAGCCGCTCACCGCGGTGATCCACGCGGCCGGTGTGATGGACGACGGTGTCGTCGAGTCGCTGACCGCGGAGCAGATGGAGCGGGTGATGCGCCCGAAGGCCGATGCGGCACTGCATCTGCACGAGCTCACGGCGGACACGGAACTGTCGGCGTTCGTCCTGTTCTCCTCGGTGGCCCCGCTGATCGGCAGCCCAGGGCAGGCGAACTACGCGGCGGCCAATGCCACCTTGGACGCGCTCGCGGCAACGCGGCGCGCGGCAGGGCTGCCGGCGCACTCCCTCGCCTGGGGCCTGTGGGCGGACGCGACCGGTATGACCGGCGAGCTCGACGAGACCGACCACGCGCGGCTCGAGCAGATGGGTAGCCGCGTACTTCCGACCGAGCTCGGGCTGGACCTGTTCGACCAGGCCCTTCGCCTCGACGCGGCGCTGCTGGCGCCCGTCGGGCTGGACCTGGCCGCGCTGCGGGTCCAAGCCCGTGCGGGACTGCTGCCTTCGCTGCTGCGCGGGCTGGTCCGGGCACCGGCACGGCGCGTCGAGTCCACGGGCGGGTCGCTGGCCCAGCGGCTGGCCGCAGTGGCGGAGGCCGACCGGGAACGCGTCGTGCTCGAACTGGTGCAGGCGCAGGTCGCGGCCGTCCTCGGCCACGACTCCGGTGCTGCGATCGAACCGGAACGGCCTTTCAAGGACCTCGGGTTCGACTCGATCGGCGCCGTTGGACTGCGCAACCGGCTGACCCAGGCCACCGGGCTCAGGTTGCCCGCGACCATGGTCTTCGACCATCCGACACCGCTGGCCGTTGCCCAGCTGCTCCTTTCCGAGATCGGCGGCACCGTCGCGGAACCGCTCATCGACCAGGAACTGAAGAAGCTCGAAGGCATGCTCGCCGCGATCACCGCCAGTGAGCAGGAGCGCGTGGCGGGCCAGCTCCGCGCCCTCCTGTCCAGCATCACCGACGGAGGAGAGAGCACCAGCGAGCTGATCGAAGCGGCCACCACGGCTGACGAGGTCTTCCAGTTGATCGACGCCCAGTTCGGCGAGGCATGACGGGGAATGAAGATGAGCGTTGAAAGCACCGAACAGCAGCAGGAGAAGCTCGTTCGCTATCTCAAGCGGATGGCCGTCGATCTGAACAACACCCGGGCGCAGCTGCGCGAGTACGAGGACCGGGCGAACGAACCCCTAGCGATCGTCGGCATGAGCTGTCGGTACCCCGGTGGTGTGACCTCACCGCAGGAACTGTGGGAGCTGGTGGCTTCGGGCCGCGACGCGATGTCGGGGCTGCCGACCGACCGCGGCTGGGACCTGGAGGGGCTGTACGACCCGGACCCCGACCAGCCCGGCACGTCGTACACCCGCACGGGCGGATTCGTGGACGGGGTGGGCGACTTCGACGCCGACTTCTTCGGGATCAGCCCGCGTGAAGCCACGGCGATGGACCCTCAGCAGCGGCTGCTGCTGGAGGCGGCGTGGGAGGCGTTCGAGGACGCGGGCATCGACCCGACGTCGCTGCGCGGCAGCGACACCGGCGTGTTCTGCGGTGTCGGGGCCTCGGACTACGCGGCCGCGCCGGCGGGCGCCCTGCCGCAGATCGAGGGCTTCCGCCTGACCGGATCGACGACGAGCGTGGTGTCGGGCCGGATCTCCTACACCCTGGGCCTTGAAGGTCCCTCGGTGTCGATGGACACGGCGTGCTCCTCGTCGCTGGTGGCCCTGCACCAGGCGTCGCAGGCGCTGCGTTCGGGCGAGTGCTCGCTGGCGCTGGTCGGCGGCGTGACCGTGCTCGCCGGTCCTTTCCTCTTCGTGGAGTTCAGCAGGCAGCGCGGCCTGTCGCCCGACGGCCGGTGCAAGGCGTACGCGGCGGCCGCCGACGGAACGGGCTTCTCCGACGGTCTTGGCCTGCTCGTGGTGGAGCGGCTGTCGGACGCCCAGCGCCATGGGCACAACGTGCTCGCGGTGGTACGGGGCAGCGCCGTCAACCAGGACGGTGCGAGCAACGGCTTGACGGCCCCCAACGGTCCGTCGCAGGAGCGGGTGATCCGCCAGGCGCTGGAGAACACCGGTCTGAGCCCGGCCGATGTGGACGCGGTGGAAGGCCATGGCACCGGTACGAAGCTGGGTGACCCGATCGAGGCTCAGGCGCTGTTGGCGACCTACGGCCGCGAGCGGAGCCATGGTCCGCTGAAGCTCGGGTCGATCAAGTCGAACATCGGACACTCATCGACCGCGGCCGGTGTCGCGGGCGTGATCAAGATGGTGATGGCGTTACAGCACAAGACGCTGCCGGCGACCCTGCATGTGGATGCCCCGTCCCCGCACGTCGACTGGGAAGCGGGCGAGATCGAGCTGCTGACCGAGACGCAGGAATGGTCCGCTTCGCAGGACCGGCCGCGGCGCGCGGCGGTGTCGTCCTTCGGTGTGAGCGGCACGAATGCGCACGTGATCCTGGAGGAAGCACCGGCCCAGGAGTTGGCCGAGGCCGAGGTTGAGTCTCGCCCGTTGTCTGCGGTGCCGGTTCTGGTGTCGGCCCGGAGTGAGGCTGCGTTGCGTGCGCAGGCCGAACGCCTGCGGGCGCATCTGGTCTCGCACCCCGAGGTGTCCCTGCTGGACGTCGGCTTCTCGTCGGTGACCACGCGGGCGCAGCTGGAGCGGCGCGCCGCGGTGGTGGCCACGGACCGCGACGAACTGCTCGCCGGCCTGGAGACACTCGTCAGCGGCGAACCGGCCGCCGGAGTGGTCGAGGGCCGCCCGGTCACTGGCAAGACGGTGTTCGTCTTCCCGGGTCAGGGTTCGCAGTGGGTGGGCATGGCCGTGGAGCTCCTGGAGTCTTCGCCGGTCTTCGCCGAGGAGATCGCGGCATGCGGTGAGGCGCTCTCGGAGTTCGTCGACTGGCGTCTTGAGGATGTTCTGCGGGGTGCGGAGGGTGCGCCTTCGTTGGAGCGGGTCGATGTGGTCCAGCCCGCTCTGTGGGCGGTGATGGTGTCACTGGCTGCGCTCTGGCGTTCGCGCGGTGTGGAGCCTTCGGCGGTGGTGGGTCACTCGCAGGGTGAGATCGCTGCCGCATGTGTCGCCGGTGGCCTCTCCCTCGCGGATGGGGCCCGGATCGTGGCCCTGCGCAGCCGGCTGGTCCTGGAGGAGCTGGCTGGTCGCGGTGGCATGGTTTCGGTGGCACTGCCGGTCGACCAGGTCGAGGACCTTTTGCAGGCGTATGAGGGCCGGGTGTCCGTTGCCGCGGTGAATGGCCCTGCCTCTGTGGTGATCGCGGGGGAGCCCGGGGCGCTGGATGAGCTCATTGCGTTGTGTGAGCGTGATGAGGTGCGGGCTCGTCGGATCGCGGTGGACTACGCCTCGCATTCGGTGCATGTCGAGTCCATCGAGGCCGAGTTGTTGAAGGTCCTGGCGCCGGTCGAGCCGGTCTCCGGGCAGATTCCGTTCTATTCGACGGTCACCGGCGGGTTCATCGACACGAAGTCTCTTGATGCTGCCTACTGGTACAGCAATCTGCGTGGCCGGGTCGGCTTCGAGCCTGCGATCCGTGCGCTGATCGACAGCGGTGTGAATTGCTTCGTCGAGGTTTCCCCGCACCCGGTCCTCACGATGGCTGTCGAAGGAACGATCACGGCTCATGGCGCCGAGGACCGTGTTGGTGTCGTTGGGTCTCTGCGGCGTGACGAAGGTGGTCTGGGACGGTTCACGCTCTCGCTGGCCGAAGCGCATGTCACCGGCGTGAGCGTGAAGTGGCCCACCTTGTTCGACGGTGCCGGTGCCAAGCGGGTCCCGCTGCCGACGTACGCCTTCCAGCGCGAGCGGTATTGGCTGACTCCGAGTGCGGGGGCTGCGGACGCTGCTGCTGCCGGTCTCGGCACGGTCGCGCATCCGGTTCTGGCCGCGAGCGTGCAACTCGCCGGCCGTGACGAGTGGGTGTTCACCGGCCGGTTGTCCATCGAGTCCCAGCCCTGGACCCGCGACCACATGGTGTTCGGCCTGGTGATCGTGCCGGGTGTCGCACTGGTCGAGATGGTGTCCGTAGCCAGCCGCGAGGTGGGCAGCCAGGTGCTGGACGAGCTGGTGCTCGAGGCGCCGCTGGTCCTGGAAGAGGACGTCGCCCGGCAGGTTCAGGTCGCGGTCGGTCCGGCCGGAGAGGACGGGCGCCGCGAGGTGACCGTGTTCTCCCGCCCGGAGTCCGGCGGCGACGAGCAGCAGGAAGCGACGTGCCACGCCCGTGGCTGGCTGACTGCGGACGCCGAGCCCTCGGAGCCGTTCCCGCTCCAGTGGCCCCCGGCCGGCGCCGAACCCATCGCCGTCGAGGGGCTCTACGAGCGCCTGGCCGATGCGGGCTACGAGTACGGCCCCGCCTTCCAAGGAATGCGGGCAGCATGGCGCTCCGGCGATGAGATCTACGCCGAAGTAGCCCTGGACGACAACGCCGACCAGGCAGGATTCGGGATCCACCCCGCCCTCCTGGACGCCGCGCTCCACGGCGCACTGTTCGACAAGGGCGCGGAATCGTCGGTCGACCTGCCGTTCTCGTGGTCGGGGGTACAGGTCGGGCAGACCAACCTGACTCAGCTGCGCGCACGGATCAGCAGGACGGGCGAGTCCGCGCTGCGGATCGACGTCGTCGGCGAGACCGGCGAACCGGCGCTGAGCGTGGCCAAGCTCGCGTTCCGCGCGGTGGACCAGGCGCAGTTGGAAGCGGCGAGCCGGGCCGGGCAGAGCTCGCTCTTCCAGCTCGACTGGGTACAGGTCACGGCCGGAGCACCGGAGCCGGCGCAGCTGGCGGTCCTGGGTGAACTGGCGGCTTCGGGCGACCGGTTCGCTGATCTGGACGCCCTGGAGCAGGCACTCGCCGACGGAGCGGCGACGCCGGTCGCGGTCCTCGCCGGGATTCCGGCCCCGGCTGCGGCCGGTGATCCGGCGGAGGCTGCGCGGGAGACGGCCGGGCGGGCACTGGAGCTGGTGCAGCGCTGGCTGGCCAGCGAGTGGCTGCCCGAGTCGCGGCTGATCGTGGTGACCCGTAACGCGGTCGCGGTGGACGACCGGGCGCCGGATGCGGCGCAGGCCGCGGCGTGGGGTCTGGTGCACAGCGCCCAGTCCGAGCACCCTGGCCGGTTCGTACTCGTCGACATCGACGGCGATGAGGGCGACGGCGAGCCGGAGTGGGCTTCGCTGCTCGACCTTGACGAGCCGCAGTTCGCGGTGCGCGGCGACCGACTGCTGGCGCCGCGGCTCGCCCGCGTGCCCGCGGCACCCGCGGGTGCCGGCGAGGGTGCCTGGCGGCTGTCGATCGAGCGGAAGGGTTCGCTGGAGGACCTGAAGATCTCCGCGTCGGACGCCGACCGGCCGCTGGGCGCGAGCGAGGTGCGGATCGGAGTACGGGCCGCGGGCCTGAACTTCCGCGACGTACTGATCGCACTCGGGATGTACCCGGGCGAGACCCCGCTGGGCAGCGAGGCGGCGGGAGTCGTCCTCGAAGTCGGCTCGGGCGTCACCGACCTGGCGCCGGGCGACCGCGTCATGGGCCTGATGATCGATGGCTTCGGGACGATGGCGGTGACGGAACGGCAGATGATCGTGCCGATTCCGGAGAGCCTGTCGTTCGTGGAGGCGGCGGCGGTTCCGGTGGTGTACCTGACCGCGTACTACGGTCTGGTCGATCTTGCCGGCTTGCGTGCGGGTGAGCGGCTGCTGGTGCATGCCGCTGCCGGTGGTGTCGGCATGGCGGCGGTGCAGCTGGCCCGCCACTTCGGTGCGGAGCTCTTCGCTACGGCGAGTCAGCCCAAGTGGGACGCGTTGCGGGCCCTCGGCATCCCGGACGAGCGGATCGCTTCCTCGCGTGACCTGGGCTTCCGGGACACCTTCTTGAAGGCGACCGGCGGGGCCGGGGTGGATGTGGTCCTGGACGCGCTGGCGGGTGAGTTCGTGGACGCCACGCTGGAGTTGCTGCCGCGCGGCGGACGGTTCATCGAGATGGGCAAGACCGACATCCGTGACCCGGAAGTCGTGGCTCGCGAGCACGAGGGCGTGCGGTACCGCTCCTACGACCTGCTGGAGGCGGGCCCGGAGCGGATCCAGGAGATGCTGGTCGAGATCACCCGGCTGTTCGAGCAGGGTGTGCTCGTGGCGTCGCCGATCCGCACCTGGGGCGTGCGCCGGGCGCAGGACGCGTTCCGTTTCCTGCGCGAGGGCCGCAACATCGGCAAGATCGTGCTGACGGTTCCGACTCCGCTGGATCCCGAGGGAACGGTGCTGATCACCGGTGGTACGGGTGGTCTGGGCGCGCTGTTCGCCAAGCACCTGGCCGGCCGCCACGGTGCGAAGCGACTGATGCTGGTCAGCAGGAGCGGTCCGGCCGCCGATGGCGTGGACAAGCTGGTCGCCGAGCTGGAAGAGCTGGGCGCTCAGGCCCGGGTCGCCGCCTGCGACGTCACCGACCGGGATCAACTAGCGCAACTGCTGGGCTCGTTGGAGCAGCCGCTCACCGCGGTCATGCATGCGGCGGGTGTGTTGGACGACGGGGTGATCGAATCGCTCACTCCGGAGCAGGTGGCGCGGGTGATGCGTCCGAAGGTCGACGCGGCCTGGAACCTGCACGAGCTCACGGCGGGTATGGAGCTGTCGGCGTTCGTCCTGTTCTCCTCGATGGCGGCTCTGATCGGCAGCCCGGGGCAGGCGAACTACGCGGCGGCCAACGCCTCCCTGGACGCGCTGGCGCAGGTCAGGCGGGCCGCGGGACTGCCCGCGAGTTCGCTGGCCTGGGGCCTGTGGGCGGACGCGACCGGAATGACCGGTGAGCTCGACGAGGCCGAGCTCGCACGGCTGGAGCGGATGGGTGTCGGTGCGATGCCGGCCGAGTTCGGACTGGACCTGTTCGACCAGTCCCTCGGGGTGGATGCGGCGCTGCTGGCGCCGGTGCGGCTGGATCCGGCAGCACTGCGGGCACAGGCCCGGGCGGGCATGCTGCCGCCCCTGCTGCACGGACTGGTGCGGGCACCGGAGCGGCGCGCGGAGTCCACGGGCGGATCGCTGGCCCGACGGCTGGCCGGAGTGGCGGAGGCCGACCGGGAACGCGTCGTGCTCGAACTGGTGCAGGCGCAGGTCGCGGCCGTTCTCGGCCACGACTCCGGCGCGGCGATCGACCCCGACCGAGCCTTCAAGGAGCTCGGGTTCGACTCGCTGGCCGCGGTCGAGCTGCGCAACCGGCTCACTCGCGCCACCGGTGTGCGGCTGCCCGCCACCCTGGTCTTCGACCACCCCACCCCCGCGGACGTCACGCGGTATCTGATCCCAGTCGTCATACCGGGCGCCGGGACGGACGGGCATCGGCAGACGGAAGAGGACCAGATCCGCGCCATGCTCGCCGCGATCCCCGTCGACCGCCTGCGCAAGGCGGGGCTGCTCGACACGCTGCGCGAGCTGGCCGCCGGCGATCTGCACGACGACGCACCGACGGACGAGGCTGCCGAGTCGATCGATGACATGGACGCCGCCGCCCTGATCCGGATGGCCCAAGAGGACGTGGAATGACGACAGTCGGGAACGTAGCGGCAACTGGGCGCCCGGACGCGGAGGAGTAGGCGTGGCTACCGAGAAGAACGAACTCGTCGATGCCCTGCGGAAGTCGCTCAAGGAGGCCGAGCGCCTCAGGCAGCTGAACCGGCGGCTCCTGGCGCAGTCGAGCGAGCCGTTGGCGATCGTGGGTATGAGCTGTCGGTACCCCGGGGGTGTGACGTCGCCGGAGGAGCTGTGGGAGTTGGTGGCTTCGGGCCGCGACGCGGTGTCGGGGCTGCCGACCGACCGCGGCTGGGACGTCGAGGGGCTGTACGACCCGGACCCCGACCAGATCGGGAAGGTGTACACGCGGGGCGGTGGATTCCTTGACCGGCCGGGAGACTTCGACGCGGAGTTCTTCGGGATCAGTCCGCGTGAGGCGCTGGCGATGGACCCCCAGCAGCGGCTGCTGCTGGAGGCTTCGTGGGAGGCGCTCGAGGACGCGGGCATCGACCCCACCTCGCTGCGCGGCAGCGACACCGGCGTCTTCACCGGCGCCTTCAGCTCGGAGTACGGCGATGCGATGCCGCCGGAGCTGGAGGGGTACCGCATGGGGGTGCTGACCAGTGTGCTGTCGGGGCGCATCTCCTACACGCTGGGCCTTGAAGGGCCTGCCGTCACGGTGGACACGGCGTGCTCCTCGTCGCTGGTGGCCCTGCACCAGGCGTCGCAGTCCCTGCGTTCGGGCGAGTGCTCGATGGCGCTGGTCGGCGGCGTGACCGTGCTCTCCGGGCCGGCCCTGTTCGTGGAGTTCAGCAGGCAGCGCGGCCTGTCGCCCGACGGCCGGTGCAAGGCGTACGCGGCGGCGGCCGACGGGACCGGCTTCTCCGACGGCCTGGGCGTCCTCGTCCTCGAGCGCCTGTCGGACGCGCGCCGCAAGGGTCACCATGTGCTCGCGGTGGTGCGGGGTAGCGCGGTCAACCAGGACGGTGCGAGCAACGGCCTGACCGCCCCCAACGGACCCTCGCAGGAGCGGGTGATCCGCCAGGCGCTGGCCAACGCGGGGCTGAGCACGGCCGATGTGGATGCCGTCGAGGGCCACGGGACGGGTACGAAGCTGGGTGACCCGATCGAGGCTCAGGCGCTGTTGGCGACCTACGGCCGCGAGCGGAGCCGTGGTCCCCTCAAGCTCGGGTCGATCAAGTCGAACATCGGACACTCTTCGGCGGCCGCCGGTGTGGCCGGTGTGATCAAGATGGTGATGGCGATGCGGCACGGCGTGCTGCCCGCCACCCTGCACGTGGATGCGCCGTCCCCGCACGTCGACTGGGAAGCGGGCGAGATCGACCTGCTGACCGAGGCGCAGGAGTGGCCCGCCGGAGAGCATCCCCGGCGTGCGGGAGTGTCGTCCTTCGGTGCGAGCGGCACGAATGCGCACGTGATCCTGGAGGAAGCACCGGCCCAGGAGTTGGCCGAGGTTGAGTCGCGCCCGTTGTCTGCGGTGCCGGTTCTGGTGTCGGCCCGGAGCGAGGCTGCGTTGCGGGAGCAGGCCGACCGCCTGCGCGCGCATCTGGTCTCGCACCCCGAGGTATCGCTGCTGGACATCGGCTTCTCGTCGGTGACCACGCGGGCGCAGCTGGAGCGGCGTGCCGCGGTGGTGGCCACGGATCGTGGCGCACTGCTGGCCGGTCTGGGCGCACTGTCCGTGGCAGACCCTGCAGCCCATGTCTTCGAGGGTCGCCCGGTCACTGGGAAGACGGTGTTCGTCTTCCCGGGTCAGGGTTCGCAGTGGGTGGGCATGGCCGTGGAGCTCTTGGAGTCTTCGTCGGTCTTCGCCGAGGAGATCGCGGCATGTGGTGGGGCGCTCTCGGAGTTCGTCGATTGGCGTCTTGAGGATGTTCTGCGGGGTGTGGAGGGTGCGCCTTCGTTGGAGCGGGTCGATGTGGTCCAGCCCGCTCTGTGGGCGGTGATGGTGTCACTGGCTGCGCTCTGGCGTGCGCATGGTGTGGAGCCTTCGGCGGTGGTGGGTCACTCGCAGGGTGAGATCGCTGCCGCATGTGTCGCCGGTGGCCTCTCTCTCACCGACGGGGCCCGGATCGTGGCCCTGCGCAGCCGGCTGGTCCTGGAGGAGCTGGCCGGTCGCGGTGGCATGGTTTCGGTGGCACTGCCGGTGGACCAGGTCGAGGACCTTTTGCAGGCGTATGAGGGCCGGGTGTCCGTTGCCGCGGTGAACGGCCCTGCCTCTGTGGTGATCGCGGGGGAGCCCGGGGCGCTGGATGAGCTCATTGCGTTGTGTGAGCGTGATGAGGTGCGGGCTCGTCGGATCGCGGTGGACTACGCCTCGCACACGGTGCACGTCGAGTCCATCGAGGCCGAACTGTTGAAGGTCCTGGCGCCGGTCGAGCCGGTCTCCGGGCAGATTCCGTTCTATTCCACGGTCACCGGCGGGTTCATCGACACGAAGTCTCTTGACGCTGCCTACTGGTACAGCAATCTGCGTGGCCGGGTCGGCTTCGAGCCCGCGATCCGTGCGCTGATCGACAGCGGTGTGAATTGCTTCGTCGAGGTTTCCCCGCACCCGGTCCTCACGATGGCCGTCGAAGGAACGATCACGGCTCATGGCGCCGAGGACCGTGTCGGTGTCGTTGGTTCCCTGCGGCGTGACGAAGGTGGTCTGGGACGGTTCACGCTCTCGCTGGCCGAAGCGCACGTCACCGGCGTGAGCGTGAAGTGGCCCACCCTGTTCGACGGTGCCGGCGCCAAGCGGGTCTCACTGCCGACCTACGCCTTCCAGCACGAGCGGTACTGGCTGACTCCCCGTGCGGGGGCTGCGGACGCTGCTGCTGCCGGCCTCGGCACGGTCGCACACCCGGTTCTGGCCGCGAGCGTGCAACTCGCCGGCCGCGACGAGTGGGTGTTCACCGGGCGGCTTTCGCAGGACGCACAGGCCTGGACCCGTGACCACATGGTGTTCGGGCTGGTGATGGTGCCGGGTACGGCATTGGTCGAGATGGCATTGACGGCCGGGCGTGAAGTGGATTGCCCCGTGCTCGACGAGCTGGTGCTCGAGGCGCCGCTGGTCCTGGAAGAGGACGTCGCCCGGCAGGTTCAGGTCGCGGTCGGTCCGGCGGGAGAGGACGGGCGCCGTGAGGTCGCGATCTACTCGCGCCTCGAAACCGCGGACGAGGCGGACAGTGTGCCCGAGGCGACGTGCCACGGGCGCGGTTGGCTGGCCACGGACGTCGAGCCTTCGCAGCCGTTCCCGCTCCAGTGGCCCCCGGCCGGCGCCGAACCCATCGCCGTCGAAGGGCTCTACGAGCGGCTGGCCGATGCGGGCTACGAGTACGGCCCCGCCTTCCAAGGAATGCGGGCAGCATGGCGCTCCGGCGATGAGATCTACGCCGAAGTAGCCCTGGACGACAACGCCGACCAGGCAGGATTCGGGATCCACCCCGCCCTCCTGGACGCCGCGCTCCACGGTGGACTTCTGGAGGACAGGCCGACGAACTCCGTTGTGCTGCCGTTCTCGTGGTCGGGGGTGCGACTGGAGGGCGCCGGCCTCACACGGGTCCGGGTGCGGATCCTGCCGGCGGGTGACTCCGCATCGCGGATCGACATCGCCGGTGGCCAGGGCGAGCCGGTCGCGACCATCGCACGGCTCGCTGTCCGCCCCGTCGAGCAGGCGCAGTTGCAAGCGGCGGGCCGGACCGGGCAGAGCTCGCTGTTCCAGCTCGATTGGGCGCCGGTCACAGCTGGGTCGCGACAGCCGTCGCGACAGCCGTCGCGGCAGGCGGCGATCCTGGGCGATCTGGCCGGGGTCGGTGACCGGTTCGCGGATCTGGGCGTCCTGGAGCAGGCACTCGCCGACGGAGCGGCGGCGCCCGAGGTGGTCGTCACCGCGATCGCGGCACCTGCCGGAACGAACCATCCGGCGGAGGCCGCGCGGGAGACGGCAGGGCGGGCACTGGAGCTGGTGCAGCGCTGGCTCGCGAACGAGTCGCTGAGCGGGTCACAGCTGATGGTCGTGACCCGTAACGCGGTCGCGGTGGACGACCGGGCGCCGGACGCGGCGCAGGCCGCGGCGTGGGGTCTGGTGCACAGCGCCCAGTCCGAGCACCCTGGCCGGCTCGCACTCGTCGACATCGACGGCGATGAGGGCGACGGCGAGCCCCGCTGGGAGACGCTGCTCGATCCGGACGAGCCGCAATTGGCCGTACGCGAGGGCCGGTTGCTGGCTCCCCGCCTCGCCCGTGCCAGTACGGTGCTCTCCGGTCCGGCTCCGCTGGACGCGGAGGGAACGGTTCTGATCACCGGCGGTACGGGGGGTCTGGGAGCGTTGCTGGCACGCCACCTGGCCGAGCGGCACGGCGCCAAGCGGCTGCTGCTGGTCAGCCGCAGCGGCCCGGCCGCCGATGGCGCGGACAAGCTGGTCGCCGAGCTGGAAGAGCTGGGCGCTCAGGCCCGGGTCGCCGCGTGCGACGTGTCCGACCGGGACCAACTGGCTCAGCTGATCGGCTCGTTGGAGCACCCGCTCACCGCGGTGATCCATGCGGCCGGTGTGCTGGACGACGGTGTCATCGAGGCGCTCACCCCGGAGCGACTGGCGCGCGTGATGCGCCCGAAGGTCGACGCCGCGCTGCATCTGCACGAGCTCACGGCAGACACGGAGTTGTCGGCGTTCGTGCTGTTCTCCTCGGGGGCCGCGCTGATCGGCAACCCGGGTCAGGCGAACTACGCGGCGGCCAACGCCGCACTGGACGCGCTCGCGCACCAGCGGCGGGCGGCAGGACTGGCCGGTATCTCGTTGGCCTGGGGCATGTGGGCGGACGCGACCGGCATGACGGAAGGGCTGGACGAGCGGGGTCTGGCCAGGCTGGAGCGGATGGGTGTCGCGCCGCTCTCGGCGGAATGCGGGCTGGAACTGTTCGACCAGTCGCTGGGTGCGGACACGGCGCTGCTGGTGCCGGTGCGGCTCGATCCGGCCGCGCTGCGGGTGCAGGCCCGTGCGGGCGTGCTGCCGCCCCTGCTGCGCGGACTGGTGCGCGTACCGGCTCGGCGCGCCGAGTCCACGGGCGGGTCGCTGGCCCAGCGGCTGGCCGCAGTGGCACAGGCCGACCGGGAGCAGGTCGTACTCGAACTGGTCCAGACACAGGTCGCATCCGTCCTCGGGCATGCCTCCGGCGCGGCGATCGACCCCGAACGGCCGTTCAAGGAGCTCGGGTTCGACTCGCTGGCCGCGGTCGAGCTGCGCAACCGGCTCGCCCGCGCCAGTGGGCTGCGGCTGCCCGCCACCCTGGTCTTCGACCACCCGACCCCGGCGGATGCCGCACGGCTGATCCTGGGGGACCTCGGCCGGTCCCCGTCGGAGCCCGGACACGAGGCCGCGGGCGGGGGCGTCGAAGGGACGCTCGGCACGCTGCTCCGCCACGCCCACCTTTCGGGGGCGCTGCTCGAAGCACTGCCGTGGCTGATCGAGGCGTCGCGGTTCCGCCCGACCTTCGCGTCGTCCGGGGAGCAGGGCGGCGAGAACGGGCATGTCGTCCAGCTCGCCTCCGGCCAGGGACTGCCGAAGCTCGTCTGCGTGCCGTCCTTCGTGGTGGGTTCCAGCCCGCATCAGTTCATGCGCATCGCCGATCACTTCGAGGGGAAGCGGGACGTCTTCGTCTGCTCGCTGCCGGGGTTCCGCGGCACCGATCCGGCGCCGGCATCCTGGGACGCCGCGATGGAGGTTCTGGAGGGCGCGATCCGCCGGACGATCGGCGACTCCCCCTTCGTCCTGGTCGGCAACTCGATCGGAGGCGCCGTCGCGCACTCCCTGGCCGCCCGGTTCGAGGACGCGGGCGCCGCTCCGGCGGGCGTCGTCCTGATCGACACTCCGGCGCCCGAGGGCGGCGAGGAAGAGGTCGGCCGGATCTTCTCCCAGGTGATGACCCACATCCTCGGCGGTGCGGAACAGACCGCGTCGGTCGACGACGCGGACTGGCTGGCCATGGGCACGTACATGCGCCTGCTGGGCGAGCGACCCGCGAAGCGGATCGAGACTCCGACCCTGCTGATACGGGCGGCCGTGTCGCTCGGCGGCGGCGACACCCCGTCGGGGTGGGCCACCTGGCAGGACGTGAGCGACCAAGTCGAGGTCGAGGCCGATCACTTCGGCCTGATCGGGCCCGCGGCGGCGCAGACCGCGACCGCGATGGAGAGGTGGATCGAGGCATGAAAGGCAGCGTGCCCCGACAAGACGGCGTGCCCCGACAAGCCAGCCCGTCCCAACGAAGCAGTGCGTCCCGGCGCAGCGCTGTCGCCGTCGTACTCGTCGGTGTCTTCGCCTCGGCGCTCGACGTACTCATCGTCAACATCGCCTTCCCCGACCTGGAACGCTCGTTCCCTTCGGCGAGCCTGACCGACCTCTCGTGGGTGCTGAGTGCCTACGCGATCACGTTCGCGGCGCTGCTCATGCCGGGCGGCCGGTGGGCGGACCAGTCAGGGCGCAAGCGGGCGTACTTGATCGGCATGGCGCTCTTCACGGTGGCGTCGGCCTGCTGCGCCGCCGCTCCCTCGCTCGACGTGCTCGTGGCCGCACGTGTCCTGCAAGGGATCGGCGCGGCTCTGATGATGCCGAGTTCGCTCGGTCTGCTGCTCGCTCTCTTCCCCGCCGAGCGGCGCGGAGCCGCGATCGGGCTGTGGACGGCGGTGAACGGAGCCGGCGCCGCCCTCGCGCCGCCGATCGGCGGACTCCTCGTACAGATCGACTGGCGGTGGGCGTTCCTGGTCAACGTCCCCCTCGGCGTGGCAGCGGTGCTCATTGGCGTGCGGACGCTCCCGGAGGTCCGTGAGGAGGGGCGCGCGGTTCCCGACGTGCTCGGCATCCTGGTGCTCGCGGCGACCGTCGGGGCGCTCGTCACGGCGGTCGTGCAGGGCGAGCCCTGGGGGTGGAGCAGCGCCCGGGTCCTCGGCCTGATCGCCGTGGGTGTGCTCGGTGCGGCGTTCACCGCACGGCGCGCGTTCCGGCATCCCTCCCCCGTCATCGAGCCGGCCATCCTCCGGATCAGGTCCGTGGCGCTCGGCAACCTCGCGACGCTGCTGTTCTTCACGGGGTTCGGGGCGATGGTGATCTCCTCGACGCTCTTCCTGACGGAGGTGTGGGGCCACTCGGTCCTGCGGGCCGCCCTGGAGGTGGGTCCCGGACCGGTGGTCGCCACCCTGTGCGCCGTGCCCGCCAGTCTGGTGGCCACCCGGCACGGCGTACGCGGGATCGGGATGGTAGGCGGCGTCGTCTTCGCCGCCGGGGGCATCTGGTGGGCAGTGGTGACGGACACCGGTCAGGGGTACGCCGCCAGCTTCCTTCCGGGGTCGGTCATCGGCGGGATAGGCATCGGCCTCATGCTGCCGTGCCTGTCGATGGCGGCCACCGCATCCCTTCCCTCCGAACGCTTCGCCACCGGGACCGCGATGGCGACGATGTGCCGCCAGGTCGGGAGCGCGCTCGGCGTCGCGGCAGTCACGGCCATCCTCAACGTCCGACCGGACGTCTCGGCCTTCCACACCGCATTCCTCTTCATGGCGGCCTGCGGCGTCGCCGGGGGACTCGCGTTGCTCGCGATCGGAGCCGAGCAGCGTCGTACTTCGGCCCCTGCACCGGAGTTGTCCGCCACAGCACCACGACAGACCGTCTGACCTCTCGGCTTACGTGAAAGGAAGAAGGAACACAGCAATGGATACTGCCAACTCACCCCAAGGTGAGCACCAGGAGGTCGGTGCTGCGGGAGGCGCGGCAGTGGCCGCCGGGTGCCCGGTCGACCACACCGCCGCGCGTCCCAAGGCGGTCATCCCCGCCGCCGGGCTGCCCGGTCCGCGGGAACCGATGTTGAAGCAGCTCTGGAAGTACCGGACGCTCCGGACGACCTGGCTGACACAGCTCCGCGACGCCTACGGCACGCGCGTGAGGTTGAACATCAGGCCGGGTTCCGACATCTACATGCTCTCGGACCCCGACGACGTCAAGGCGATGTTCCTCAGCCCCCGGGACTCCCTCCACACCGGGAACGGCAGCGACGTGCTGCAGAAGTTCTTCGGCAACACCGGGCTCGCCTTCCTGGACGAGTCGGAGCACCTGAACCGGCGCAGGTCCCTGATGCCGAGCTTCAAGGGCGACGCGTTCCGGCGCATCGAGGCCGCGGCCACGAGGAGGGCCAAGGAGGAGGTCGCCACGTGGCCGCGCAACCACGTCACCGCGCTCCACCCGTACGTCCACCGTTACACGATGAAGGTCATCGGCGAGGTGGTCTTCGGGGAGAAGCACCCCGAGCGCTGGGAGGAGCTCCTCGACGAGGTCATGGGTGTCGTGGAGTTCAACAACCACATAGCGACGGTCCTCATGCTCCACAAGATGCCGAGTCTGGTGGTGAAGGGGCTCACGGCGTTCCGGCGCACGGGTCTGCACGACTTCCTCAAGCACCGTGCGCGCGCGGACGAGTTGCTCGCCGAGGCGTTCAAGGAGCGCATCGACTCCGGCGAGCTCGGCGACGACATGCTCTCCGTCATGCTCGGCATCAAGCACGGCGACGGCACTCCGCTGAGTTCGGTGGAGCTGCGCGACGAGATCATGACGATGTTCATCGCCGGCACGGAGACGACCGCGTCGGCCATCTGCCGGGCCATCGAGTGCCTGAGCCGCGAACCCGAGGTCCTGGGGCGCGTGCTCGCCGAGATCGAGGAGGGCACCGACGACGACTACCTCACGGCGGTCGTGAACGAGGTGCTGCGCCTGTGGCCGCCGCTCCCCAACATCATCCTGCGCAAGGTGGTGAAGCCGATCGAGATCGGCGGGGTGCGCTACGAGCCCGGCATGGAGCTGTGGGCCAGCGCCCATCTGCTGAACCGCGACCCCACCCGCTACGACGAGCCCGATGAGTTCCGTCCGGAGCGCTACGTCGGTACGAAGCCCGGCATGTACACCTGGATCCCGTTCGGAGGCGGCCACACGCGCTGCCTCGGCGACAGGATCGCGATCCACGAGATCAAGGTCGTGCTCCGCGAGGTGCTGTCCACGTGCGAGCTGCACCGGGCCGACCCGAAGCCGGAGGGCACGCGCAGCCGCGGTGTCGTCATCGTGCCCGAGCACGACACCCTGATGGAGCTCAGGCCCCGGAAGGTGGAGGCGTCCTTGGCCTAGACCCGGTGCGATGAGTCGGCACACCGGGTGACGGAGGCCGGGAACGGTCCCGGCACCGGGTGCTGACTGCGGGGGATTTCCAGGCGACGCGACGGGCGGACGCGTCCACCCGTCGAGATGCGCCACTCGCGAGCGATTTCAAGGAAGTAGACGACATGACTGTCAAACAGCGGTGGGCCCTGGTGCTGACCTCACTGGCCTCGCTGATAACCGCCCTGGACGCGCTGGTGGTGACGACAGCGCTGCCAGCGATCAGACTCGATCTGGAAACGTCAGTCGAAGAACTGGAATGGACAGTCAACGCCTATCTCCTGCCATTCGCTGTACTGCTGATGGCGGGCGCGGCATTGGGTGACCGGTACGGCCGCAAGCGCGTGTTCGCCGGTGGACTCGTCGTGTTCACGCTGGCGTCGGTCGCTTGCGCCCTCGCCCCCGGGATCGGCTGGCTCATCGCGGCCCGCGCGCTGCAGGGCGTCGGCGCGGCGGCCATCGTGCCGGTCGCCCAGGCCCATCTGAGCGCCGCGTTCACCCCGGAGGAGCGGCCGAAGGCCATGGGCCTGTTCGGTGCTGTGACGGGCCTGGCGACCCTGGGCGGACCGGTCATCGGCGGTGTCATCGTCGAATACGCCTCCTGGCAGTGGATCTTCTGGATCAACGTGCCGATCGGGCTCGTGATGGTCCCGCTGGTCCTCACCAAGCTCGGCGAGAGCGTCGGCGAAGCGCGCCGGCTCGACTTCGGCGGCATCGGCCTGGCCACCGTCGCCGCATTCGGGGCCGGCTGGAGTCTGGTGCGGGGCAACGAGGCGGGCTGGGGCAGCCTCGAGACCGTCGGCGGGTTCGTGGTGGGCGCGGCCGCGCTCGTCGGGTTCGTGCTGTGGGAACTGCGCACCCCGCAGCCGCTGATGCCGATCCACTTCTTCCGCGCCCGGGCGTTCTCGGCGGGCAACGCCGCCATGTTCCTGCTGTTCGGCTCGGCCATGGCCGGCTTGTTCTTCTACGCGCAGTTCCTACAGACCGTGATGCATTACGGTGCGCTCGACTCCGGCGTGCGACTGGTGCCGTGGACGGTGACCGTGTTCTTCTTCGCGCCGATCGCTGGAAAGCTGGTGAGCCGGATCGGCGAGCGGCCGCTCGTCACCGCCGGATTGCTGCTCCAGGCCATCGCATCTGGCTGGTTTGCGATCATCGCGGAACCGGACATGGCCTACGGCGATATGGTGGGGCCGTTCGTCATCGGCGGCATCGGCATCTCGATCGCGATTCCGGCCGTGATGACCGCGGTTTTCGGCGCGGTCCCGGACGAGGCATCGGGGTCGGCGTCGGGCACGCTCAATAGTCTGCGCCAGCTCGGCGGCGCCTTCGGGATCGCCATAGCCACCGCTGTATTCGCCGCTGTGGGCGGTTACGGCTCGGCTCAGGAGTTCAGCGATGGATTCACCGCTGCCATCGCCACCGCAGCGGTTCTGGCCCTGGTCGGCGTGCCGATCGCGTTGGCGATTCCGGCGCGGCGTGCGACGCCCGCACCGGACAAGGTCGCCGTAGAGTAGACCAGGAAAAGGGCAGCCGCACAATGCTCTTCCAGGGCATTGTCAATCCAAGATGGGTGGAGATCCGCGCATGAGGCTTCCGAATGCTGCGCACACTGCGCAACCCTGGCGAATCCATGACGTGGCGAGCGATTTCACGGTCGAGGACGTATGGGAATTACCGACACCGGGCGGCCCCGACGGGCTCGAGAAACTGGTGCGGCAGATGACCTCCGGCGACGGAGCGCGCCCTGCCAACCCGGCCGTCCGTGCGCTCTTCGAAATCCGCTGGAAGCTGGGGGCGGTGCTCGGCTGGGACAAGCCCGAGGCCGGCATCGGCAAGCGGGTTCCGTCGCTGCGTGACCGACTGCCGGAGGACCTCCTCGAGGGGCCGCGCGGAGCGGACTTCCGCGCGGCACCGTTCAAGGGGGTTTATCAGACACACGACGAGTACGTGGCCGAAATGGCCAACCAGACGGTGCACGTACTGATGCACGTCGGCTGGGTCAAGGACAAGACCGGCGACGGGTACCACGGTCAGATGGCCGCACTGGTGAAGCCGAACGGTCAGTTCGGCAAGGTCTACATGGCCGGAATCAAGCCGATCCGGTACGCGATCGTGTACCCGAAGCTGATGCGAACGATCGAGCGCAGGTGGCAGGACCAGGCTGCGGGCTGACCTGAGTCGATCTGCCGAAGTAGACGCCGCGCAGCCGCAATGGCTGCGGGTAGCCGCAGCGACTGAAGCGGCTGCCACGGCGGTAATGAAGGAATCTGTTTCGTGAGTCTCGCTGCACATGCGCGACGGGACTTGCTTTGGTTTGGGAACGGGGAGATCCGGAACTCATGCACGAGAATCAGGCCGAGCGGCGGCCCAATGGCCAGGAGATACCGATGAACGACCGTGCCGTTGCCGTCGTCGGCATGTCGTGCAGGGTCCCGGGGGCTCAAGACATCCCCAGTTTCTGGAAGTTACTGCATGACGGCGTCGACGCGATCACGGACGCCCCGGCGGACCGGGGGTACGACGCTCCCGAGCTCGCACCCTTCCGCCGGGGCGGCTTCCTCGAGCGCGTCGCCGATTTCGACGCCGGGTTCTTCGGCATCTCCCCGCGCGAGGCCGCGGCCATGGACCCGCGCCAGCGCCTCGCGCTCGAACTGAGCTGGGAGGCGCTGGAAGACGCCTGCGCCGCACCGGACGGTCTGCGCGGCAGTTCCACCGCGGTCTTCCTGGGCGCCACCGGTGACGACTACGCCTCGCTCGTCCACCGGCACGGACCGGACGCGGTGTCCCACCACTCGCTGGCCGGTCTGAGCCGGGGGCTGATAGCCAACCGAGTGTCCCACCAACTCGGCTTCCACGGGCCCAGCCTGACGGTGGACACCGTCCAGTCCTCCTCGCTGGTCGCCGTACACATGGCCTGCGAGAGCCTGCTGTCGGGCGCGACCCGGCTGGCACTGGCCGGCGGCGTGCACCTGAACCTGGTCCCGGAGAGCACGCTCGCCCTCGCCCGCGCCGGCGCACTGTCGCCGGACTGCCGCAGCTACACCTTCGACGCGCGCGCCAACGGGTTCGTCCGGGGCGAGGGCGCCGGAGTGGTCGTCCTCAAGCGCCTCGCGGACGCGGTCGCCGACGGCGACCCGGTCTACTGCGTACTGCTCGGTGGGGCGGTGAACCACGACGGCGACGGCTCCGCGCTGACCGTCCCCGACGGCGACGCGCAGCGGGCCCTGCTGCGGGAGGCGTACGACCGGGCCGGGGTCGAACCCGAAGACGTGCGCTACGTCGAGCTGCACGGCCCCGGAACGAGGGCGGGCGACCCGGTCGAGGCCGGTGCGCTCGGTGCGGTGCTCGGCTCGGGCCGCGACGCCGGACAGCCGCTGCTCGTGGGGTCGGTGAAGACGAACATCGGGCACCTGGACGCCGCCGCCGGAGTGGTGGGGCTGATCAAGGTCGCGCTGTCGATGAAGCACGGAGCCCTCCCGGCGAGCCTCAACTTCGTCGAGCCGCACCCCTCCATCCCCATGGAGGAGTGGAAGCTCCAGGTCAACGCGGCCACGGGGGATTGGCCCGAGGGCCGCCGGATCGCCGGCGTCAACTCGTTCGGCGTCGGCGGCGCCAACTGCCACATCGTCGTCGCCGAGCACCCCGGCACACCGGCGGAGGAAGCGGCGACCACCCCCGGAACGGAATCCGGCGCCACATCCGGAACCGAGATCGCCACCCCGGTTCCGGTGGTGGTGTCGGGCAAGTCCGCTTCGGCGCTGCGCGCCCAGGCCGGGCGACTGCACGAGTGGCTGGAGGCCGCCCCGGACCTGAGCCCGGCGGACGTCGGCTACTCCGCGGTGACGACCCGTTCGGCGCTGAAGCACCGCGGAGTCGTCGTGGCCGGAGACCGCGCCGAACTGCTGGCCGGCCTGACGGCACTGTCGACGGGCGAGGCGTCGCCGAACATCGTGGCCGGCTCCACCACCGCCGGATCCGGCGTGGTGTGGGTCTTCCCCGGCCAGGGCTCCCAGTGGGTCGGGATGGCCCGCGGACTGTGGGACTCCTCCCCGGTGTTCGCCGCCCGGATGACGGAGTGCCAGGAACTGCTGAACGGTCTGGTCGACTGGTCGCTGCGCGACGTGCTCGACGACCAGGACGCGCTGGCCCGCGTGGACGTGGTGCAGCCCGCACTCTTCTCGGTGATGGTCTCCCTGGCCGAGGTGTGGCGTTCGGTCGGCGTGGTCCCCGACGCCGTCGTGGGGCACTCGCAGGGCGAGATCGCCGCCGCCTGCGCCGCGGGCATCATCTCCCTGGCCGACGGAATGCGGCTGGTGGTCGGGCGCAGCCTGGCCATCGACGCGGGGCTCTCGGGCCACGGGACGATGGGCTCGCTGGCGATGCCGGCCGCGGACGTGGACCGCAACCGGGTATCGGTCGCGGCGGTGAACGGCCCGAACGCGGTCGCGATCTCCGGCGAGGTCGACGCGGTGCGCGAGGTCGTCGCCGAGTGCGAGGCGCGCGGGATCCCCGCCAGGGTCATCCCGGTCAACTACGCCTCCCACTCCGTCCAGGTGGAGTCCATCAGGGACGAGGTGCTGCGGGTCGCCGATTCCATCGCGACCACCGCCGTCGACATCGCGTTCTACTCCACGGTCACCGCCCGCCGCACGGACGTGGCGGATCTGGACGCCGGGTACTGGTACCAGAACCTCCGTCAGGAAGTGCGTTTCTCGGAGACCATCCAGAAGCTGGCGGACGACGGGTACACCGTCTTCGTGGAGATCAGCCCGCACCCGGTGCTGACCATGCCCATCCAGGACACCGTGGACACCGCGGTGGTCCAGGGCACGCTGCGCAGGCAGGAGGACGAGTCGCGGCGCCTGCTGCTGTCGATGGCCGAGCTGTACACCAAGGGCGTCGCCCTGGACTGGCGGCCTGCCTTCGAGGGCGCCCACCGCGTGGAGCTGCCCACGTACGCCTTCCAGCGCCAGCAGTTCTGGGTCACCGGTGAGCGCGTCGAGCCGCGCGCGCTCCCGGCGGCCGGAGCCGTGGGGACGGAGCCGGCCGGGGCGGAGTTCGAGGAGGCGCTGTCCCCGGGGATGACCGAGCAGGAGGTGCGGGCGCTGGTCCGCTCCCATGCGGCAGCCGTACTCGGGCTCGCCGACCCCAAACTGGTGGACCCCGACAGCACGTTCAAGGAGCTCGGCTTCGACTCGGTGACGGCGGTGGAGCTGCGCAACCGGCTGAACACCGCGGCCGGACTGCGGCTGCCGACCTCGCTGCTGTTCAACTACCCGACCCCCGCCTTGTTGGTCCAGCACATCCACGAGAAGGTGTCCGGAACCGGCGGCGACAACCGGCTTACGCAGGACGGCAGTTCCGTCTCTCCGGGCCTGGGAGTACCCACCGGCTCCAGCGCCGAGGACGACGCGATCGCGATCATCGGCATGAGCTGCCGGCTGCCCGGTGGCGTGTCCTCTCCCGAGGATCTGTGGCAGCTGGTCTCCGAGGGCGTGGACGCGATTTCGGGCTTCCCGGAGGACCGCGGCTGGCACGTGGACCCCCACGCCGACTTCGCCCGCAAGGGCGGTTTCCTGGCCGACGCCGCGGACTTCGACGCGAGCTTCTTCCACATCAGCCCGCGCGAGGCCCTGGCGATGGACCCGCAGCAGCGACTGGTGCTGGAAGTGGCGTGGGAGGCGCTGGAGCGGGCCGGCCAGGACCCGGCGGCACTGCGCCGCAGCCGCACCGCGGTCTTCATGGGCGCCATGAGCCAGGACTACCTGCCTCGCCTGAGCGACGTACCCGACAACCTCGCCGGCCACGCGCTGACCGGCGGTCACACCAGCGTGGTCTCCGGCCGCATCGCCTACGCACTGGGCCTCGAAGGGCCCGCGGTGAGCGTCGACACGGCCTGCTCCTCGTCGTTGGTCTCGCTGCACATGGCGGCCCAGTCCCTGCGGTCGGGGGACTGCTCCCTGGCCCTGGCCGGCGGTGTGACGGTGATGTCGACGCCCGGCATGTTCGTCGAGTTCGCGCGGCAGGGCGGCCTCGCCGCCGACGGCCGCTGCAAGGCGTTCTCGGACGCGGCCGACGGCACCGGCTGGTCCGAGGGCGTGGGCATACTGGTCCTGGAGCGGCTGTCGGACGCACGGCGCAACGGCCACCGGGTGCTGGCGGTGGTGCGCGGCTCGGCGGTCAACCAGGACGGCGAGAGCAACGGTCTCACCGCGCCCAACGGCCCTTCGCAGGAGCGGGTGATCCGCCAGGCGCTGGCCAGTGGCGGTCTTTCCCCGGCGGACGTCGACGCGGTCGAGGCGCACGGCACGGGCACGTCGCTGGGCGACCCGATCGAGGCCCAGGCGCTGCTGGCGACGTACGGACACGACCGCGAGCAGCCGCTGTGGCTGGGCTCGGTGAAGTCGAACATCGGACACAGCCAGGCCGCAGCGGGTGCCGCCGGCATCATCAAGATGATCATGGCGATGCGGAACGGGATCCTGCCGCAGACGCTGCACGTCGACGAACCGTCGAGCCAGATCGACTGGTCGTCCGGCGCCGTGGAACTGCTGACCGAGCCGCGGGAGTGGACCGCCACCGACAGGCCGCGGCGGGCCGGCGTCTCGTCGTTCGGGATCAGCGGCACCAACGCGCACGTCATCATCGAGCAGGGCGACCCCGACGAGGCCCTCGACCCGGCCGAAGGGCGGGAGCCCGCCGGAGTCGTACCGTGGCTGGTGTCGGCGCGCAGCGCCCACGCGCTGACGGGACAGGCGGAGCGGCTGCGGACGGCGGCGGCCGACGATTCGGCGCCGCACGTCGCCGATGTGGCGCTCTCCCTCGCCACGGACCGCACGGCGTTCGACCACCGCGCGGTGGTGCTGGGCACCGGGCGTCAGGAGCTGCTGACCGGCCTGGCCGCGCTGTCGAAGGGCGAGCGCGCTGCGGGCCTGATCGTGGGCACGAGCAGTGCGGCGACCGCGCCGAACGTCGGTGTCCTGTTCTCCGGACAGGGCAGCCAGCGGCTCGGCATGAGTCGCGAACTCATCCGCACGTTCCCGGTGTTCGCCGAGGCGTGGCGCGAGGTCTGCGCCGTGCTCGACCCGCTGCTGGAACACTCCGTCGACGAAGTGGTGGCGGCCGAGCCCGACTCCGAGCAGGCGCGCCTGCTGAACGAGACTGCGATGACGCAGCCCGCCCTCTTCGCGTTCGAGGTGGCGGCGTACCGCCTGCTGGCATCGCTGGGGGTCACGCCCTCCGTCCTGGTCGGGCATTCGATCGGAGAGCTGGCCGCCGCGCACGTGGCGGGCGTGTTCTCGCTCGCCGACGCCGCCCGTCTGGTGGCCGCCCGCGGCCGGTTGATGCAGGCCCTGCCCAAGGGCGGGACGATGGTGGCCGTCCAGGCGGACGAGGACGAGGTCCGCGACGCGCTGGAGGGCTACGAGGAGTCCGTCTCCATCGCCGCGGTGAACGGCCCCACCTCCACGGTGATCTCCGGTGTCGAGGACGCGGTCGCCGAGGTCGAGGCGACGCTCGCGGTGGACGGCCGCAAGACCACCCGGCTGCGGGTTTCGCACGCGTTCCACTCGCCGCTGATGGAGCCGATGCTGGAGGAGTTCCGCGAGGTGGCGCAGTCGGTGTCCTACGCGGCGCCGCGCATCGCGATCATCTCCAACGTCACCGGCGCCATCGCCGGCGAAGGCGTACTGGAGCAGCCGGAGTACTGGGTGCGCCACGTCCGGGAGGCCGTGCGCTTCGCCGACGGCATCCGGGCCACGGTCGAGGCCGGGGCCGAGGTCCTGGTCGAGGTCGGCCCCGACGGAGTCCTCTCCGCCATGGCCCAGGAGACCCTGGCCGAGGTCGCCCCGGACCTGCCCGCGATACCGGTCGTCCGCAAGGACCGGACCGAATCCCGTTCGGCCGCCGAGGCGTTGGCGCGACTGCACGTCGCGGGAGTGCCGGTCGACTGGCGCGCGTACCTCGCCGCCGTGGGGGTCGCGGGACGCCACGTCGATCTGCCCACCTACGCCTTCGACCGGCAGCGGTACTGGGCGCTTCAGGCGAAGCCGCAGGGCGATGTCAGCAGCGCGGGACTCGCCGCGATCGAGCACCCCTTCCTCGCCGCTTCCACCGACCTCGCCGTCGGCGACCAGCTGGTCCTCAGCGGCCAGATCTCCCTGGACGACGACTCCTGGCTGGCCGATCACGCCATCTTCGGCAACGTGGTGTTCCCGGGAGCGGCCTTCGTCGAGGCGGCAGTGCACGCCATGGACGGCGCCGACTGCCTGAGCATCGAAGAACTGACCCTGCAAGCCCCCCTGATGCTCGGCGAGGGCCCCGTACAGCTCCAGATCGTCGTCGGCGCGCCCGAGGACTCGGGCCGGCGCGACATCGGGATCTACTCCCGTGCGGTGTCCGGCGGAACAGGGCCGTGGACGCGGCACGCGACCGGCGTCCTGTCCGCCGACCCCGGTCAGGTACCGGACGCACCGGGGCTGGACGTGTGGCCGCCGGAGGGAGCGACGCCGGTCGAGTCGGCCGACTTCTACCCGGACCTCGTCGACCGGGGTTACGAGTACGGCGAGACCTTCCGGGGCCTGCGGGCCATGTGGCGCTCGGAGGACGAGGCCTACGGCGAGATCCGGCTTCCCGACGACGCACCGCGGTCCGCCGCGGGGTTCGCCGTCCACCCGGCACTGCTCGACGCGGCCCTGCACCCGATGCTGGCGCTGCTCGCCGGTTCGGACGGCCCGCAGACGCTCCTGCCGTACTCCTGGTCGGGCGTTTCGTTCCACGCGCTGGGCGGCACCGAGCTGCGGGTCCGGGTGGCGCGGAAGGACACCCACGAGGTGTCGCTGCGGATCACCGGTCCCAGCGGCACCCCCGTGCTGTCCGTCGAGTCGCTGACGCTCATGCCCGCCTCCGTCGAGCAGCTCACCGGCGGTGCGGTGACCGATTCGCTGTACGCCGTGGACTGGTCGGCACTGCCCGAGGCGGCCGACCCCGGCCGCACGGCGCCGGAGCTGGAGTTCGCCCACGTGGCGGCGGGCGGCGAGGGCGACGTCCCCGCGGCGGCACGGGCGACCGCCCAAGAGGTGCTCGACCTCGTGCAGAAGCGGCTGCGGGGCGAGCGGTCCGACGAGAACCGACTGGTCATCGTGACCCGGCACGCGGTGTCGGTCACCCGGGACGAGGCCCCCGATCTGTCCAGTGCCCCGGTCTGGGGCCTGGTCCGGTCGGTCCAGGCGGAACACCCGGACCGGTTCGTCCTGGTCGACACGGACGGACACGAGGAATCGCTGCGCGCGCTGGAGACGCTGGAGCTGTCCCGCGAGCCGCAGCTGGCGATCCGCGGCGGCGTCGCCCACGTACCCCGCCTGGTTCCGGCGCCGGCGCCGTCGGCCGAGGCCGGACGGACGGCGTGGAACCCGCAGGGCACGGTGCTGCTCACCGGGGCGACGGGCGCCCTCGGCGCACTGTTCGCCCGGCACCTGGTGGCCGAACGCGGGGTGCGGCACCTGCTGATGCTCAGCCGCAGGGGACCGGCGGCCGAGGGTGCGGCCGAACTGGAAGCGGAACTGACCGCGCTCGGAGCCGACGTCACCCAGGCGGTCTGCGACGTGTCCGACCCGGCCGCGCTGGCCGAGCGGATCGCAGAGATCCCGGCCGGAGCGCCGCTCACCGCGGTCGTCCACCTGGCGGGCGTGCTCGACGACGGCGCCTCGGAGTCGCTGACGCCGCAGCAGTTGAGCCGGGTGTTCGAGCCGAAGGTCGATGCGGCGTGGCACCTGCACGAACTGACGAAGGACCTGGGGCTGTCGGCCTTCATCCTGTACTCGTCGGTCGTCGGCACGGTCGGCAATGCCGGTCAGGCGAACTACGCCGCGGCGAACACGTTCCTGGACGCCCTGGCCGCGCACCGGCGAGCCGCCGGTCTGCCGGCGATCTCACTGGCCTGGGGCCCGTGGGAGCTCGGTATGGCGGGCACCCTCGGCGAGGCCGACCTGGCGCGGTTCCGGCGCAGCGGGCTGGTGCCCCTGGCCGCTGAGAAGGGGACCGCGCTGTTCGACGCGGCGCTGGCACTGGATGCGGCGTCGGTGGTGCCCGCGGTACTCGACAGGGCCGCGCTGCAACAGGCCGAATCCGTACCCGCGCTGCTGCGCGGCCTGGTCAAGCCACAGCGCAAGCGGGTCGAGGAGCGCACCGAGCCGTCGATCGCGCAGCGGTTGAGGGATCTGTCGACCGAGAAGCAGCTCGAGGAGCTGCTGGATCTGCTGCTGTCCACCGCGGCCGTGGTGCTGGGCTACCCGGACGTCGACGACATCGACGCCGACCTGTCCTTCAAGGAGATCGGCTTCGACTCGCTGAGCGGGGTGGAGTTCCGCAACCAGGTCAAGAAGGACACGGGGATTCAGGTCCCCGCGACGGTGATCTTCAACTACCCGACCCCGATGGCACTGGCGGAACGGCTGCGGGAACTGCTGTTCCCCGAGGACGCGCCGGACGCGGAGTCGCCGCAGGCGCAGGACGACGAGGCCGGGGCAGCGGACGAGGTGGACGAGGAGCTCGACGCCATGGACGTCGAGAGCCTCATCAAGCGTGCGTTCGTCGAGTGAGCCGGGCGAGCCGAGTAACCCAAGTGAGTCAAGTGCTTCGAGTGAGTCAAGTGCTTCGAGTGAGTCAAGTGCTTCGAGTGAGTCAAGTGCTGCGAGTGAGTCGAGTGGTTCAAGTGAAGGTGGAACGGTGAAATCCGAAGAGCTCAAGACTGTTCGCCGGTTCGTGAAGGACGAACTCGGTGGGGACAACACGCAGGTGGACGCGCTGTCCGACAAGCCTCTCGACGTGTACGAGAAGTTCCGCGAGACCGGCCTCTCGAACTGGTGGCTGCCCGAGGAACTCGGCGGCCGCGGCCTCGGCCTGGAGGACAGCGTCGAGATCGTCAATGAACTCGCCTACGGCGACGCCGGGGTGGCCTTCACCCTGTTCATCTCGGTCCTGGGCACCAGCATGGTGCAGCTGTACGGGTCCGACGAGCTGAAGGCCCAGTACCTGGCTTCCATGGCGACGCGCGGATCCTTCTGTGCGACGCTGGGCAGCGAGCGCAACGCGGGCAGCGAACTCAGCAAGATCGAGACGGTTGTCTCCCGTGATGGTGACGAACTCGTCGTCACCGGCGCGAAGTTCTTCTCCACCAACACGGATTTCGCGGACTTCCTGATCGTCGTCGCCAGGTCGGCGGACGATCCGGAGGCCTACCACGCGGTCCTGGTGCCGAGGGGGACTCCCGGTGTGGAGATCGTCAAGCGGTGGGACGTCATCGGCCTGCGAGCTTCGTACACGTACCAGGTGAAGCTGGACAACTGCCGGGTCCCCGCCAGCCACCAGCTGGAGGGTTCCGGGCTCCGGCTGCTGGAGATCGGTCTCAACGCCAGCCGGATCCTGATCGCGGCGACCGCGATCGGGGTCGCCAGGCGGATACGTGACCACTGCATGGTCTACGCCAAGAACAAGCCTTTCAGGGACGGCACCCTGCTGGACAGCCCGGTCTTCGCGCAGCGGCTGGGACAGATGGAAATGCAGATCGACGTCATGAAAAGCCACTGTCTCAGGGCGGCCCGTGACTACGACAAGATCATGGAAGGCCCCGACGCGGCCGGCGTCTTCGCCCGGCAGGGCACGCTGAAGTCGGCGTTGACCGCCAAGATGTTCTGCGGCCAGGCCGGCTGGGACGTGGCGAGCACCGGGTCCGAGATGTTCGGCGGGCTCGGGTACACCAACGAGATGCCCATCGGGAAACTGGTCCGGGACATTCGCTACGTCTCGATCGTCGAAGGCGGCGACGACGTCCTGCGTGAGCTGGTCTTCAGCCGGTACGTGATCCCCGTGCCGCGCCGTTCCTAACCTCTGCCGTCGAGGCGCCCCGAAAACCCAGGACAACCCCGTCGTGCACGGACACGACGGGGTTGTCCTGCAACGGAGTTCGGGCGCGCACGAACCCGCCAGGGGCGCGGGCGAGCACGGGGGCGGCGCTGCTGCGGCCCCGGATCAACCCACCTCGCCGACACCGACCGTGGAGAGCCGACCAACCCTCCCGGACCGGGGCAGAGTGCTCGGCCGGCCGATGGCCGAAGTTGTCCCCTGGGAAAACACGGTTCCCGAGAGGCGTGTTTGCATAGGTTCATGATCGTCAACGCACGGGTAACGTCCGAGCCTCAGACGTACGTGGACCACATCCTGGAGCACTGGCACGAGGACGAGGACACCGAGGTACTCGTCCAGGGCGCGCAGCGGCTGACCCGGAGGGAGGCGCGGCAGCGGCTGTTCCAACTGGGGCACGCGCTGCGCCGGCTGGGACTCGCGCCCGGCGACGGAGTGGGGTTGTTCCTGGCCAATCGCCTGGACTCCGTCCTGGTACAGCTCGCCGTCCACCTCATAGGCTGCCGCGTCGTGTTCCTGCCGCCCGAGCCGGGGCCCGGCGAGCTCGCCGCGCTGGTCGAGCAGTCCGGGGCGCGCGCCGTGGTCACCGACCCGCTGTTCGCGGGGCGGGCCGCCGACGCCGCCGGCCGCAGCGTCCACGCACCTGTGCTGCTCGGTCTCGGGCCCTGCGGGCAGCGGTGTACGGACCTGCTGGCCGTGGCCGCCGAGTGCCCCGCGGTACGCCCCGAAAGCGTGCCCGCCCCGGGAGCGGACGAGCCCATCACCGTCCTCTACACCGGCGGTACCCTGGGCCGCCCCAAGCTCGCCGCGCACAGCCACCGGCTCTACGACGCGCTGCTGGACCTGGTGGAGGACACCCAGCGGGACTCCCTCCCCGCTGACTCCTGCCCCGCTGACTCCTGCCCGGCTACGGACCCGACCGCAGACCCCGGCCCGGACCGGGTGCTCGTCGCCACGTTGCTCACTCACGGCAGCGGCCACCTCACCTCGCTTCAGGCGCTGTTGACGGGCTCCACCCTCGTCGTGCTGCCCGAGTTCGAAGCGGGCGCCACACTGGCCGTACTGCGCGAGGAGCGGATCACCGCCACCATGTTCGTACCGCCCATGCTGTACGCACTTCTCGACCACCCGGAGTGCGGGCCGGGCACACTGCCCGCGCTGCAGCGGATCCTCTTCGGCGGCGCCGCCACGTCACCCAGCCGGCTCCAGCAGGCGGTCGAGGTCTTCGGGCCCGTACTCAGCCAGGGCTACGGGCAGTCGGAGGCGCTCACCATCGCCGGGTTGAGCGCGGAGGCCCTCGCCTCGGAGGGAGCCCGGCGGCCCGAACTCTGGCGCAGCTGCGGCCGCGCGGGTTCCCACACCGAGATCGAGATCCGTGGCGAAGGCAGCACGGCTGCGCTGCCCATCGGGCAGGTCGGCGAGGTGTGCGTCCGGGGCAAGTCGGTGATGCTCGGCTACTACGAGGACCCGGAGCGCACCGCGGAGGCGATGCACGACGGCTGGTTGCGCACCGGGGACATCGGCTATCTCGACACCGATGGGTATCTCTATCTCGTCGACCGGGCCAAGGACATTATCGTCACCGGCAGCACCAGCGACAACGTCTACTCCCGGGTCCTGGAGGACTTCCTCCTCACGCTGCCCGGCGTGCGCAACGCGGCAGCGCTGGGCGTTCCGGACGACGACTACGGGGAGGCCGTGCAGATCTTCCTGGCCACGGCCGAGGGCGCTGACGTCGACCCGGACGTGGTCGGCGCGGCGGTCACCGCCGAGCTGGGAGACCTGTACACGCCCCGGAGGACGGTCCTGCTGGACCAGCTGCCGATGACCAAGATCGGCAAGGTGGACAAGAGGGCGCTGCGCGCCGCGTGGACGGGCGCGGCCTCGGATACGCCGTAGGCACGACGTGGCCCGACCCACCCCTGGCGACGGGGCTGAATCCTCTTCCGCCTCCACCGCCTGGGGTGCGTGGAGGGGCCGCGCGGGCCGGCAGCCACGAGGAGGACGAAGCATGGTGATCGCGATCGTCACCGTGGTCGGAGTGCTGCTCGTCTACGTGTGCAGCGTGACGCTGCTCGAACGGAGGAGCCGGAGCCGTGGTCGATCCGCACCGGCCACCGCGGCGGATCACTGGACACGGGCAGGGGGCACGGGCAGGGGCATGAGCCGCAGCCGCTCCTGGCCGGACGAGCGGCTGCTCGAGGCCGCCCAGGGCGGCGGGGTCACCTCGCTGACCGCCGTGGTCATGGAATCGCAGCCCCGTGTGCGCAGGCTCGCACTGTCGCTGTGCGCCACACCCCAGGACGCCGAGGAAGCGGCTCGAAGCATGGATCATCCTCTACCGGGAGATCGGCACGCTCCGCGCCTCCGGCCCCCTGGCCTCCTGGCCTCCTGGACGTTCCGCATCGTGCGCGACGAATGCCTGCGGAACCTACGGCTGCTCACCCCGGCGCCGGTCGCGGAAGCGGTCGGCATCGAGCCGGTGCCCTCCACGGAGAGCTCGGTCCCGCGGCGGCTGGACGCCGAACGGGTCGCCGCCGCGTACTCCTCCTGCGCATGCACCAGCCACAGCTGCGGCGGCTCCCCCCTTCCCGGGGAGTGCCACCGGCTCCATCGGCTGCCCCACGCGAAGCGTCTTCGTCGAGAGCTTCACGGGGGACCGGCCCGCCCGTTCAGTGGGTGGCCACGGGCCGGGCGAACGCGGTGAGGCAGTCGCGTACGGCCGCGCCGACCGCGTCCCACTGCTCGCTGAGATAGAAGTGGCCGCCGGGGAAGACGCGCATCTCGAAGGCCGCGTGGGTGTGGTTCTCCCACGCCGCCACCTGCTCCACCGTGGCGCCCGGGTCCTCGTCGCCGGTCAACCCCGTGATCGGACAAGTGAGTTCGGGACCCTCCTGGTGGCGGTACGTCTCGATCGCACGGTAGTCACCGCGCAGCGACGGCAGGATCATCCGCACGACCTCCTCGTCCTCCAGGAGGCTGGAGGCCGTGCCGTTCTGTCGTCGCAGCTCGTCGATCAGGCCCACGTCGCCCCTGAGGTGGATGTTCCGCTCCACGCTGGGCAAGCACGGCGCACGGCGGCCGGAGACGATCAGCCCGAGCGGGTTGTGATCGCCCTGCCGCTGCATGCGGCGGGCGACCTCGTAGCCGACGACGGCACCCATGCTGTGCCCGAAGAACACCAGGGGCCGGTCCGTCCACGCCTGGATCTCGTCGTGGACGCGGTCGGCCAGTTCGGGGATGGACACGCACGCCGGTTCGTCGCGGCGGTCCTGTCGTCCCGGGTACTGCACGGCCAGCACCTCGGCCGCCTCACCCACCGCGGCAGCCAGGGGGTGGTAGAACGGTGCCGCACCGCCCGCGTGCGGGAAGCACACCAGGCGTACGGGCGCGTCCTGTCGAACCGTGCGACCAACTCCCCGTATCCACAGGTCACTTCGGTCACCGATCTGCGCCATGAATTCCGCTTCCTCTCGGTCGTGCCGGGCCGGACGACGTGCTGACGACATCGGCGAAGCACATCGTCGCGTGGATCGCACCTCTCCGCCATGCTGTTGTCCGCAAGCTGCCAAGCCGCGAGCGCATGATGCCGCCTGGATGAACGTATTGAACCAAGCGGACCTCGGGAGCGCCCGGTGGTGACGAAATCGGCCGGTCGGAGATTGGCTGACCTCCATTCGGTCAACTAGCGTTCGCGGCGTGAGGATGCGCCGTAATTCTCGTCCCGAAGAATGGGAAACCACCCCGGATCTTCGCGATATCCGCAGGCAGCGGGCGACGCGCAACCCGTCCGGGCAGCCGCGGAGAATGGCAACTACCTGACACATGTGAGGGGTTGTCCAGCATGACCTTGACTGAGGCATGAGTTGTTCGAGATGTTCGTGCAGACGAGGCCACAACCACGTGCTGCTTCGCTCTGGCTCATTCGATGAGGCGCAGCCGCAATTAAGCTGCCCGAACTCCGCATGAACGACAAGAATGACGATCGGGGCCCGACGCGAAATCCTCCGGGTCTTCGCGATCCTGACGACCGGGCAGGGGTTCTCCGGCGGAAGGGCTCCGCTCCGATGTTCGGGCACCGCCCGCGGATCGACTTCGCGGATCGACCTCGAAGAGGGCGTGCGGGAGCTGGGCGAAACCGCTACGCGGGAGGAACTCTCATCGACGCACAGCATGTGACACGCGAGTCCCGGCCGGTGCGCGAGTGCGCCGGACTCGGCTCAGCGGCCGAGTCCAACGCCTGGTTCAAGCAGCTGGTCGCGAGCGGCTCGACGAGCCTGCCGGTGGCCTTCGACCTGCCGAGCCGGATGGGCCACGACAGCGACTCCCCGATCGCGTCCGGCAACGTGGGCAGGGCCGGGGTGGCCATCGACTCCATCGACGACATGCGGGTGCTCTTCGGCGGCATCCCGCTGGCCGAGGTCTCCACGTCGCTGCAGATCCACGCTCCGGGCGGTGCGCCGTTCCTGCTGCTGTGCCAACTGGTGGGCGAGGAACAGGGCGTCGCGGCGGGCCGGCTCGCCGGCACGCTCCAGAGCGACGTGCTGACGGAGTACGTGCGGAAGGAGTACGTCGAGCGGGAGTCGTACGCCTTCCCGCCCGAGCCGTCGATGAGGCTGATCGCGGACGTCTTCCGGTACTGCGAGGCCGAGATGCCGAAGTGGGGCACGGCGGCCGCCGGGTTGGACGCCGACGACTTCGCGCCCCGGCCTTCCTTCCTCTTCGCCGCGCGGACGACGGTCACCGATCTCGCGGTCGAGGTCCGGCAGGCCGAACGTCTCTGCAAGCTGCGTGCCGTACGCGACTTCCTGCGGGTGCATGACGCACTCGTCCGGCTGAAGAGGGCGGCCGAAGGCGTCGACAACGTCCTCTATCCCATGAAGGAGGCCCTCGCCGCGTACGCCACGGTCGGCGAGGTCTGGGACGTCCTGCGCGAGGTGTGGGACACGCCCTCCCGGGCGGTTTGAGCCCTGCGCGGTCCGCCGGTCACGGCCATCGCCCGGGGAGGGGGTGCCGGATGGAGGGGGTCACCGGGGGCGCGGGCGATTCGTCGAGTGCGGCCAGCGCGTGTACGCCCGCCGGCTCCTCGCCGGCGGCGAAGTCGCGCAGGGCCCGCATGCCGCTCTCGTCGGAGGCGACGACCGGGCTGCCCTTCGGGCGTACTCGATGCGGGACGGCAGCACGTCAGCCAGCTGCTGCCACAACTCGGCGGAGAACAGGGCGAGTTTGAGTTCGATCCCGGGGTTCCTTGTCGGGCGCCGGGAGGTTTCCCTCGCCGGCGCCCGTGACGCCGCCCGCGACGGGTTCACGAGCGAGCGTCGTGACGGAGAAAGATCCACCCCGGCAGAGACGGGCATCCAGCACCCCCGGTGCAAGCGCCTCGATTCGATGACGGTCGACACCTCCGTCGATTGAGGGTGGGCGAGGGCGGCCCCACAAAACAACACGAACGATCGTGCTAATATCTTGTCATTGGCTCGCCACGGGCATCGGGCTGCCCTGAGGAGAATTCCGGAGAACCCGCACATGCACCCCATGGCTTCACTCCTGAGCACCACCCTCAACATCACCACCCGCCTCGCCCCGGGACTGTCCGGGCCCCGGGCCTTCGCGCTCTTCGTTCGGCCCCTCGGGCGCGCGCGACTACGGCCCGAAGAGGCGGAGGTGATGGCGCGGGCGGAGATCGGGCGGATGATCGTGCACGGCACGCCCGTGACCACCTACCGTTGGGGGGACGGGGACCGGCCCGTGCTGATCGTGCACGGCTGGTCCTCGCGCGCCTCGCGGTTCGCCGGCTTCGTCGAGGCCCTGCGCGCCCAGGGGCGTACCGTGATCGCCTTCGACGCGCCGGGGCACGGCGAGTCGGACGGCCGGGCTTCCACGATCCTCGACTACCGGGCCATCATCGGCCGATTGCACGCGGAGCACGGCGACTTCTCGGCCGTCGTGGCCCACTCCTTCGGGGTGCTCGCCACCTTCTCCATGCTGCACGACGGCATGCGGGTCGACCGCGTGGTCGGCCTCGGGGGAGTGGCCCAGTTCGACTACCTCGTGGAGCGGTTCCGGGCCGGGCTGAACCTCGGCGAGGGAATCGGGCGCGCCCTGCGCACCCATGTCGAGCGCCGCCTCTTCCCCGGCGACCCCGACGTCTGGCAGCGTCTCGACGCCCGCCGTCGCCTTTCCGGCATGCGGGCGCCGATCCTCCTCGTCCACGACACGCAGGACGACGTGATCGATCCCGCCCAGTCCCGCGCGATCGCCGCCGCCTACGGCCCGCAGGCCCGCCTGATCGAGACCACGGGCCTCGGCCACCGCCGCATCCTGGCCGACCCCGACGTCATCGCGACAGCGGTCGATTTCGTGCGGTCCGAGCCTGAACGCGAGCCTGCGTCCGCGCCCACGACCCCGCCCACGTCCGTGACCGTGCGACGTACGTGGTGAGGAGCGGGGTCAGGAAGGCGAGCTGAACGCGGGCGGTCGTTCCGGGAGTTCGTCCGGAGCGGCCGCCACCGCGCGCAGCCGGCGGAGGATCCCCCGGCCGGCCCGCTCGTACGCCAGGGGGTCGCCGTGCAGGACGGAATGCGCGTTGGCCCGTTCCATCAGGGCCGTCAGCTCGAAGGCGATCTGCGGCACCTCGTCCGCATCGGATGCGTCCCGGAACCCGCCCGTCAGCCGGGCCTCGTCCAGCAGTCGCTCGACGTAGCGCGTCCAGTCGGACCGTGCCTTGGCGATCTCGTCCCGTACGGGGCCGGGGCGCGCGTCGAACTCCGCGGAGACGGAGTAGAAGAAGCATCCGCCGGGGAAGACCCGGCGTCCGGAGTAGTCGAGCCAGCGCTCGCACAGCCGCCACACCTTGGCGAGACCGTCCGGGTCCCGGTGCACGGGCCGCACCACATCGTCCTTGAACACGTCCACGGCGGCACGGACGGTGGCGAGCTGTAGGTCCTCCTTGGAGCCGAAGAGCGCGAACACCCCGCTCTTGCTCAGGCCGAGATCCGCGGCGATCTTCCCGAGGGACAGGCCTTCCAGACCGTCCACGGAAGCGATGCTCATCGTCCGGTCGAGAACGGCCCGCCGCGTTTGGTTGCCGCGTTCCACGCGTCCGTCAGCCATACCACCATCTTACCGAACGCACGGTCGTTCACTCGGTGGAGGAAGGCGGCCGCTGTCAGTGGCGATGTCAGTGGCGGGTGCGATGCTCGAGGAGGAAGGACAGGGCTCGAAGACGAGGTCGGAAGGAGTGCGGACCATGCTCACCACGGACTACAAGGACGGCTCCCCGAACTGGGTGGACCTCGGCGCGCCCGACATCGACGGCGCCGCCGACTTCTACGGGGCACTGTTCGGCTGGGACTTCCAGGCGGGCAGCGAGGAGGTCGGCGGGTACGGGATGTTCCACCTCGGCGGCAAGACCGTCGCCGGCGGTATGAACGTGCCGGCGGAGCAGGGCCCCTGCGCTTGGCAGGTGTACTTCCAAAGCGCGGACACGGACGCGACGGCCGCGGCCGTGACGAAGGCGGGCGGCACGGTGACCTTCGCGCCGATGAGCGTGCTCGACTTCGGCCGGATGGCGATATGCGCCGACCCGGCGGGCGTGGGCTTCGGGGTGTGGCAGCCCAGGGTGAACACCGTCCTGGGCGCGGTGACGGACGTGGGCGCCTTGTGCTGGACGGAGCTGTACACGGGCGACGTGGCCCGGGCCGCCGAGTTCTACCGCGCGGTCTTCGGCTGGGAGACCAGCGCGATGCCCTACGAGGGCGGTACGTACACGATGGCCAAGCCGGCCGGCACGACGGACGAGGCGGCTTTCGGCGGCATGGTGCCGATCTCCACGGACCCGGTGGAGGACGCCGAACGACCGTACTGGACGCCGTACTTCGAGGTGGCCGACTGCGATGCCGCGGCGGCGAAGGCGGAGGAGGCGGGCGGCAAGGTTCGCCTCACCCCGGTGTCCATGGAGGGAGTCGGCCGGTTCGCCAAGCTGGCGGACCCCTTCGGGGCGCGATTCGCGGTCATAGCCAGCATGCCCGCGCCCGGGTCATGACGACGTGTTGATCAGCCGTTGATCGGACGTCCATCGGCAGCGGTCAGTATCTCCGGCATGTCGATTAACACTACTGCCGCAACCACTGACACCGCTTGGTACGACCTTGCCCTGTGCGCCCAGACGGGCCCCGGCTTCTTCTTCCCGGAGCCCGGCTCCTCGCTTCGCGACGCGAAGCGGCTGTGCGGGGCGTGCGAGGGACGGGCGGCGTGCTTGGAGTACGCCCTGGCCAATGACGAGCGCTTCGGAGTCTGGGGCGGCCTCTCGGAAGCCGAGCGCCTGGCCTTGCGCTCCCGCCGCAGCTGATCAGGTGCGCGTCCCCTTCCCGCTCCCACGCACCAGCCCCACGCGCCGCGCGAGGTCGAACCCCTCACCACCGCACTCCTCCCGGCGTGGCGTGTGGGGCACGACGCGGACGGGATAGTGCCCCCCGACGGGCGACACGACGCCACCGAAGCGCGGGTCCCCGGCGAACCAGATCCGGTCCGGGTGGTCTCCCTTCAGCGTCCCTGGCTCGACAGGGAACGGGATGATCCGGAACAGGGCAGTGAAGTCGTCTTTGAAGGGGATCGCGACGGTCGCGGGGCTTCCGGGCGGCCTGCGCGGGTGTCGGCACGGCCACTCACGCCACGGATACGACTGGAGCACCGCAACGACGCGGCGTCGGCGGAAGTAGGCGACGATCACCCAGGGCAAGTAGGGCGTGACGAGAATGAGCATGACGCAGAAGGCCCATGCCGCGTGCGGGACACGACCGACGCAGACGAGGGCGGTCAGCGGAGGAACACCGAGGCTGAGCACCCAATTGAGGCGGCGGACGACCAATCGTTTGTAGCCGATCGCCGTTGGCGGGTGGTCCCAGGCCGTCTTCGTGAGTGTGACGCTCATAGGAGTACCTCCAGGATGCGTGAGGTTCCGGTGGCCTTCGGCGCACTTGGGTCGGGGTCGGTGAACTGGAGGGTGTGCGCGACCGCTTCGAGGATGTCCGTATAGGCAGCGGCATGCTCGGTGCAGGCACTGGTCAGATCGAGGACGAGTAAATGGAGTCCATCGGGATGCAGCGTTGCGACCCTGGCCTGAAACAGGTGACGCTCGATATCTGGTACGGAAATGATCCCGGCGACCAGAGAACACGGCAGAGCCGACGGTAGGTCAATGAACCTACGGACGGCTCTGGTCCACAGGGATGAGCGGGCGATGGCCAGAGCCGTACGTGCCACGGCGAGCCGGGGGTTGGGCTGCTCGACCCGCCGGATCGTCAGGGAGAACAGGGAGGTGTTGACCCCGGCCGGATCCTCGGGATGGAAGCCGAGCGCGGTGTGGACGACGTCGTGCCCCGCCAGTTCCTCAAGGCTGTCCATAAGCTGCGACAGTTCCTTTTGGGCAGCCGGGCTGTCCAAGGCATCTGCGACTGCGTTCAACGGTGCTGCGTCGCCAGGGCCGATGTCATGGAAGCCCGGAGGCAGGCGGAACCAGACGGGCGGGACGCTGTTCTCCTGTGTCATGTCCGCAGCGCCGACCAGACGTGGCCCGACTTCCTGATGGCTGAAGGAGCATCGTCCAGGACTCCTCGCGTGCCGTCCACAGCCGTCGAGCTGTGTTCGATAGCTTCGCTGTCGGGGCCGTAATCTCCTGCGGCGGTCAGCGCACCAGTACCCGCCACTGCTGCGCCCACCCGGTCTCTGGCGTGCTGACTTGACGAACGCATGGCCCATCCGGTGAGTGGACTGTCCAGCTGCCGCAGGTCGTCCGAGGTGCTCCACGCCGCCTGCCGGAACGCGGTGGCCCCAGGGGCGAGGCCCGCGACAGCGCTGCCCTCCGGGGCGGCGGCCATCGCCGCTCGGGCGGCCGCCGTGCCCGCCTTGGCGCCGGAGGCGACCGCGGCCACACCCGGGACCGTGCCGACCGTGTCTCCGAGGAGTGTCACGCTGCTCTTCCAGAAGTCGGCGTCGAACTGGCCCTTCGTGAAGCCGTCGGACAGGGACTTGCGGAACTTCGGGTCCGAGGTGTGCATTGCCAGAGCGGCCAAGGACAGGCCGCTCCCGACGAGCATGATCGCGAGCCCTGCCGGCGGGCAGACAAGGGCCACGCCCGCGCCGATCGCACCCAGGATCGCCGATGCGTTCGACATCGCGTCCGCGGGATCGTCGACGATCTTGTTCCAGATCGAGGTCAGCAGGCCCGGTTCCTCGGGGGCCAGTCGGTCCGTCGCCGCGTTCAGGGTCTGCGCAACCCGGCGGGCGGCCGTGCCGTGCTCGGCGGCGAGTTCGCGGGCCAGGCGGCGGGCGTCGGTGAGGGCCTCCTCCGTCTTCGCCGCCGCGGCCTGGGCCTCGTACCGGGTGGCCAGTGCGCGGTGGGAGACCAGAATGTCGTGCCACCCCGTGAGCCGGCGGGCCGCCTCCGCGAGGGAGGTGTGGGCCGATCCGAGGTAGCGGGGGAGGTCCCGCGAGAGGGAGGCGCGAAAGGCGGTGGCGGCCTCGCCCTGCCAGGCCGAGCTGTGGGAGACCAGGTCCTTCACCACCCGGGAGGCCTCCCCGAGGGAGGTGGCCGAGGCGCTGAGCTTCTTGGCCAGGGCCAGCACCGTCGCGGGATTTCCGGGGGCCGGGTCGAAGCCCAGCGCCGCGTACTCAGCCACGCGCGGCCGCCGCCCGGAGGAAGGCCGCACGGACGGCCTGATCGAGCTCCGCGTACTCCGCGGCGCTGCGGTCCACGCCCTCCCGCACGTCCTTGACGCGTTTGGTCAGCTCCTGCGTGCCGTAGGCCCAGCGTTCCTGGAAGCCGTCACACGCCGCGTCGAGGTCCGCCGTGCCCAGTTGGTCGGGTCGTACGTGGTTCAGCGCGCGCCGGGCCTCTCGCAGGGAGACCAGCGAGGAGTCCAGAGCGCGTGTCAGACGGGTCAGCTGGTCGATGTCCACCTGGAGCGAGGTCATGACGCGAAACCCTGGCAGAGCGGGGCCCTGCCAGGGCAATCGGCATCACTCGCCCGAGCGAGCGGAAATCGGTCAGCCCTTGCGGGCGGCGAGGCGGGCCGCGCGGGCAGCCAGCTTCTCGTCGAACTTGCGGGCCTCGGAGTCCAGGCCGTTCATGAACAGCCCGAGCTCCTCCTGGGCCTTCTGGCCCTCGGGGCCGAGGCCGTCGATGTCCATGATCTTGAGGAAGCGGATCACGGGGCTCAGTACGTCGTCGTGGTGGATCCGCAGGTTGTAGACCCCGCCGATGGCCATCTGCGCGGCCATCCGCTCGAAGCCGGGCATGCCGTGTCCGGGCATCCGGAAGTTGACGACGACGTCGCGCACGGCCTGCATGGTCAGGTCCGGGGCGAGCTCGAAGGCCGCGCCCAGCAGGTTGCGGTAGAAGACCATGTGCAGGTTCTCGTCCTGCGCGATGCGGGCCAGCATCCGGTCGCAGACCGGGTCACCGGACTGGTGGCCGGTGTTGCGGTGCGAGATGCGGGTCGCGAGCTCCTGGAAGGCCACGTACGCCACCGAGTGCAGCATCGAGTGGCGGTTGTCGGACTCGAACCCCTCCGACATGTGCTGCATGCGGAAGGCTTCCAGCTTGTCCGGGTCCACGGCGCGCGAGGCCAGCAGGTAGTCGCGCATCACGATGCCGTGGCGGCCCTCCTCGGCGGTCCAGCGGTGCACCCACGTGCCCCAGGCGCCGTTGCGGCCGAAGAGCGTCGCGATCTCGTGGTGGTAGCTGGGGAGGTTGTCCTCGGTCAGCAGGTTCACGACCAGCGCGATCTTGCCGATGTCGGTGACCTTGGACTGCTGCGGGTCCCAGGCCTCGCCGTCCTCGAAGAAGCCCGGGAAGTTCCGGCCCTCGCTCCACGGGACGTACTCGTGGGGCATCCAGTCCTTGGTGACCTTCAGATGGCGGTTGAGCTCCTTTTCGACCACCTCTTCCAGCGCGAACAGCAGCTTGGCGTCCGTCCACGCCTCCGAGCTGCCGAGGTGGGGAGAGGTGATCGTCACGGGTACTCCTGGGTGTAAAGCGAACTACCTACGGTTCCGTAGCCTACGGAGTCGTAGGTTAAGCGTGACATCAAGGCCAGCCAACCCCCCGGCAGGTGTATGTCCGGTTACATCCAGTTATCTATGCAGTTTATGGGAGGTCAGAGGGGGGTCCGAGGGGCCGAAATCACGCCAGTAGGTGGTTTGGCGCCCCCCGGTTTGACGCAAGAAATCGCTTCCGCTTTACCCGGGGCGCGACGATCCGGCCCTCGCCGTTCACGCGTGGGGGCAGGCCGATGGGGGTGAGCGCGGGTGCGGTGCGGAGGTGGTTGCGGTCCCCCGGATGGCGGCGCGCCAGCCGGGGGACCGCACCCCACGTGACGGCCCGAGCCAGAGCCGACTCGCCCCTTGGGCGCCCGCGGCCCGCGGCCCGCGGCCAGCCGTCAGCCGCCCGCCGTCAGCGGCCAGCCGTCAGCCGCGGGCTATCAGCTGCCAGCTGCCAGCCGTCAGCCGCCGGCCGCCCGCACCGGCGTGGTCTCATTCACTCGACCACAGCCTTTCCCGGACCTCCTCGGCCGTCGTCGGCCGCAGCTCGCCGTCCAGCAGGAGCCAGCGCGTGATGCCGATCGACTCCAGGAACGGCACGTCGTGGCTCGCCACCAGGAGCGCGCCCTCGTACGACTCCAGCGCGTCGGTCAGCTGCCGCACGCTGGACAGGTCCAGGTTGTTCGTCGGCTCGTCCAGCATGAGCAGCTGCGGAGCCGGCTCCGCCAGCAGCAGCGCCGCCAGGGCCGCCCGGAAGCGTTCGCCGCCCGACAGCGTGCCGGCCGGACGGTCCGCCCGGGCGCCGCGGAACAGGAAGTGCGCGAGCCGGGCCCGGATCAGGTTGTTGGTGGCCTGCGGGGCGAACCGCGCCACGTTCTCCACGACCGAGCGGCTCTCGTCCAGGACGTCGAGGCGCTGCGGCAGGAACCGCGTCGTCACGTGCGCCACGACCGCCCCGGACACCGGCGGGAGCTGCCCCGCGATCGTGCGCAGCAGGGTGGTCTTGCCCGAGCCGTTGCAGCCCACCAGGGCGATCCGTTCCGGCCCCCGCAGTTCCCACTCGCCCGGTACGGCGGCTCCGTGGGCCAGGCGCAGATCGCTCAGGGTCAGGACCTGCCGCCCGGGCGGGACCTGGGTGGCGGGCAGCTGGATCCGGATCTCGTCGTCGTCGCGCACCGCCTCCACCGCCTGGTCCAGACGTTCCTTCGCCTGGACCAGCTTCTCGGTGTGCATGATCCGGTGCTTGCCCGCCGACTCCTGGGCCGCGCGCTTGCGCGCACCCATCACGATCTTCGGCTCGCGCTTGTTGTCGTACATCTTCTGCCCGTACCGCTTGCGCCGCGCCAATTTCACCTGGGCGTCCGCCAGTTCGCGCTTCTGTCGCTGTACGTCGGCCTCCGCGACCCGGACCATCCGTTCGGCGGACTCCTGTTCGGCGGCGAGCATGTCCTGGTAGTCCGTGAAGTTACCTCCGTACCAGCGGACTTCGCCGTCGCGCAGGTCGGCGATCTGGTCGACCCGCTCCAGCAGTTCCCGGTCGTGGCTGACCAGGAGCATCACCCCGGACCAGGACTCGACCGCCGCGTACAGGCGGCTTCGGGCCCGCAGGTCCAGGTTGTTGGTGGGTTCGTCCAGCAGCAGGACGTCGGGGCGGGCGAGCAGCAGGGCGGCCAGTCGCAGCAGTACGGACTCGCCGCCCGAGAGCTCGCCGACGGTGCGGTCCAGGCCGATCCGGGCGAGACCGAGCTGGTCGAGCGTGGCCAGGGCCCGCTCTTCCACGTCCCAGTCGTCGCCGACGGCGGTGAAGTTCGCCTCGGTGGCCTCGCCCGCCTCGAGGGCGTGGAGCGCGGCGCGGGTGGTGTGGATACCGAGCGCCTCGTCCACGCGCAGCGTGGTGTCGAGGGTGACGTTCTGCGGGAGGTAACCGACCGAGCCGGCGACGGAGGATTGGCCCTCGGTCGGGGCCAGTTCGCCGGCGATCAGCTTCAGCAGGGTGGACTTCCCGCAGCCGTTGAGGCCGATCAGGCCGGTGCGGCCGGGGCCCACGGTGAGTTGGAACCCGTCGAAGACGGGAGTGCCGTCGGGCCAGTCGAAGGACAGTGCGGAGCAGGTGATGAACGTAGGGGCGTTACTCATGGAGGCCTCCAGGTTGCGTGAGTGGTGCGTGCAACGCGGGGAGACAGCCGACGGCTCAGCCGTGGGGCGTGGTGGTCGGTGTCTCGAACCTCAGACGAGCAATGTCCTGCTCCGTTTCGACGGTGATGTGCCGTCTTCGAAGCTACGGGCGGCCGAGGCCGCCCGCAAAGCAATTAATTCAGCAGGTGTCGCGCATCAGCTCGGCCAGGTTGTGGTCCATGTCCAGGTAGAGGTGTTCGAGGCCGGGCGGCACCACGGTCGCCGCCCGCTCCAGGAAGCGGTGGAGCTCGGCCGTCAGCATCAGCACGATCGCGACGCCCTCCGCCGCGTGGAACTCGATGGTGGTCCGGTCGCCGTCGTACGGGCGTACGCGCACGTCGCCGTAGCCCGACGGGCGGTCCAGCCCGGACTCCAGCAGCTCGCGCGAGAAGGTCCACGACACCTCGACGCCCTCCAGCGTGGCCGGGGCCGGGAACGCCATGCGCACGGCGAACGGATCCGCACGGTCGTAGCAGAGGGTGACGGGCACGGTCTCGACCTTCGGCGCGGTGGCGACCAGACGGGCCTGTGCGGCCTGCTCGATGACAGTGATCAAGGCTCACTCCCTTGCGGCGGATCTGCTGCCGGACCGTTGGGGTGGAGCCCGGCAACCCGATAGACGCCGGAATCGGCAAATCCGTGCATGGGCCGTTGCGTGAGCTGTGTCACCGATTGGCTTGAACCAATCCGTGTGATCGCACAGAGTGACCGGATGGTGGGTGTGCCCGAAGGCGGCCCCGATCCGCGGTGGGTCCGGGGTGCCTCGGAGAAGGGCTGGTTACCGATCACTCCACCGGCGTAAGGGTCCGCATCAAGGCCGCGTAGAGGGTGGCGGAGACGGCCATGCCGACGGGCAGGGAAAGGTCGATGCCGCCGAGGGCGGAGGCGACCGGCCCGGTGTAGAGCGTGTTGACGCACAGGGCGGCCGCGCTCACGCCAGCCGCGAGCGCGAGGGCGCCCGCCGGGTTGACGCCGCCCACGTACCAGAAGGGGCTGCCGGGGGTCTCGTCCGCCAACGCCCGGCCGTCGTAGCGGAACCGGCGCAGCAGGATGTCGGTCGCGTAGATCGCCATGACGGGGCCGATCAGCACGACGACCAGCTGGAGCGAGTTGCTGACGGTGTCCAGGAGGTTGGAGACGAGCAGGCCGTAGAGGGTCAGGGCGACGGCGACGGCCCCGTCGAACAGGACGCTGACGGAGCGCCGGATGCGGATGCCGACGGCCTGTAGGGCGAGACCGGCGCTGTAGGCGGTCAGGGCGTTGACGGAGATCGTGCCGAGGATCAGGGCGAGCAGGAAGACCGGGTAGAACCACCCGGGCAGGATCTTCTGGAGTGCGGCCTGGGGGTCGCTCATGTCGACCGCGGTCGCGGCGAACGCCCCCAGGGAGCAGACGGCCACGCTGGGCAGGAAGGCTCCGAGGGCGGTCCAGCCGATGATCGCCTTCCGCGAGGACGCGCGGGGCAGATAGCGGGAGAAGTCGGCACTGGTGGTGTACGAGAGCGGACCCGAGGCGATGAGGGTGGTGCCGGCGAGGAGCGCCGCCCAGAGGGCGACCCCGGTCAGGGGCGGGGCGGGCCGGTAGGCGAAGTCCGTGTGGCCGACCACGGAGAAGCCGACGACGGCGAACGCGGCGGCCAGGACCAGGGTCATCGGGAGGTAGAGCTTCATGATCATCGCGTGGCCGTAGACGCTGATGGCCAGGGTGAGCGCGGCGATGGTCACGATGACGGCGGCCTTGATCCCGGTGTTCGTCGTGATGCCGACCCGGTCCACGAGGGCGAAGGCGGCGGCCGCGGCGGCGGCCAGGTTGAGGGCGAAGTAGCAGACGGAGACCAACCAGCCGCCGACCGCGTTCATCACACGGTTGCCGATGACTCCGTACATGGCCCGGGTGATCACCTCGCTCGGTGCCCCGGCGGCCGGGCCCGAGGTGGCGAGCAGGCCGGTGAGCAGCCAGAACAGGTTGCCGACCACGATCACGGCGACGGATTGCCACAGGCTCAGCCCCATGAGGACCAGCGCGCCGCCGATCACCAGGCTGAGGTAGTTGACGTTCGCCGCCGCCCAGACGGCGAAGAGGTCCCGGGGGCGGCCGTGGCGCTCGGAATCGGGGATGTGGTCGATGCCGTGGGCCTCGATGCGGGTGGCCCGCTCCGGGGTCGGCGCGGCCTGTCCGAGCGTTCCGGGGGCCGGGTGCGAACCGGGAGGCGGGTCGGGAATCGGGGACGCCATGGGGGACCTCCGGATGCTGGGCGTGTCCGCCTCGCTTGCTTATTGGTCGCACACTCAATAGCATCCCCGGTATGTCGTCAAGCGTCCAGCGCAAGCGGATCCGCAAGTCCCCCGAGGCCCGGCGGGCCGAGATCGTCGACACGGCCGCGACCGTCGCCCTGGCCGAAGGGCTGGAGTGCCTCACGCTGCGCCGCATCGCCGAAGAGCTCGCCGTCCGGCCGGGTCTGATCAGCCATTACTTCCCCTCGGTGGAGGACTTGGTCGCCGAGGCGTTCGGGACGGCCGCCGGGGCCGAGCTGGAGGTCCTGCTGCCGCCCGGAGAGCCCGGAGCGGCCGGGCCGGCCGGGTGGGCCGGGGTGGCCGGGTCGGCCGGGGTGAACGGGGCGGCCGGGGTGAACGGGGCGGCCGGAGCGGAGGGGGGCGCGTCGACCCCGACCGGGCGGCTGGAGCGGTTCTTCGCCCGTACGTCCGGAGGGGCCTACGACGCCATCAGTCGACTCTGGATCAACGCCCGCCACCTCAGCCGCTACCGGCCCCTCCTGCGCGACCGGGTCGCCGAGCAGGAGGCCGCCTGGCGCGGCCGCCTGGAAGGGGTGATCCGCGAGGGCGTGGAGCGCGGCGAGTTCCGTACGGAGGACCCGTACGTGACGGCCATTCAGATCCTCGTCGTCCTCGACGGCCTCGGCGTCCACGCCAACACCGAGGACCGCGACCGCCCCGAGGCGGTGACCCGGATGGCGGTCACCACCGCGGAACGCGAACTCGGCCTGCCCCGCGGCGCCCTCACCGGTGACGCCGCCGCCGAAGCAGCCGGTGACGCCGCGGGTGAAGCAGCCGGCGACGCCTGACCGCTCGCGCCCGGCCCTTTCCCCACCCGAGCCTCCCCCCGCCCGACGTTCCCCGCCCGACGTTCCCCGCCCGACGTTCCCCGCCCGACGTTCCCCGCCCGACGTACCCCACCCCGCCCCCGCTGGAGGCTCCGTGCGCACCCCCCTCGTCCTGCTCAACGCCCGCCTGCTCGATCCGGCCACGGGCCGGTTCCTGCCGGACACCGCCCTGGCCGCTTCCGGCGGACAGATCACCGCGCTCGGCGACGACCGCCACATCCGTGCCCTCGCCGACGCCTCGACCACGGTGGTCGACCTCAAGGGAGCCGTCGTGACCCCCGGACTGGTCGACGGCCACATCCACCCCGTCTCGGGCGCCGAACTGACCCACGGACTGGACCTGTCGGGCTGCACCGACCTGGAACAGGTACGCACGGCACTCGCCGCCGGTGTAAGCGGACTCGCGCCCGGCGCCTGGCTGAGCGGCTGGGGCCTGGACCCGAACGCCTTCGGGGACCGGCCCGTCGAGACCGCCCCCTTCGACTCCGTGCTCGACGGCGTGCCGGCCACCCTCCTGCTCTTCGACGCCCACTCCATGCTGGCCAGTCGGCGCGCCCTCGAACTCGCGGGCGTCGACGGACCGCGGACCTTCGACCAGGCGTCCGCCGAAGTGGTCTGCGACGCGGCCGGTCGGCCCACCGGGCTGCTCCTGGAGGACGCCGCCTGCGAACTCGTCGAACGCGTCGCCCCGCAGCCCACCCGCGAGGAGCGCCGCGAGCGGCTGGCCGCGGCGCTGCTCAAGATGGCCGCCGCCGGGCTGACCGGCGGCCACGCCATGGACGCGAACGGGGACAGCCTCGACTTCTACGCCGAACTCGACGGGGCCGGACGACTGCCGCTGCGCCTGCGCGTCGCGCCCTGGTGCCAGCCCGGCATCGACGCCGACGCCGTGCGCGCGCTCATCGCCCAGCAGGGCGTCGGCGGCAGGCTCTGGCGCACCGAGGGCGTGAAGATCTTCATGGACGGCACGATCGACAACGGCACTGCCTGGCTGGAACACCCGGACCGCAACGGCGAGTCCACGCACGCCTTCTGGCCCGACCCCGAGGTCTACACGAGGATCGTGGGCGAGTTCCACCGGGCCGGGGTGCCCACCGCCACCCACGCGATCGGTGACGCCGCCGTACGGCACGTGCTCGACGCCGTCGAGAAGGCCCAGGCCTCCGGTGGGCCCGGGCCCCGGGTCCGCCACCGGGTCGAGCACATCGAGACCGTTCCCGACGACACCCTGCGCCGCTTCGCAGAGCTCGGCGTCATCGCCTCCGTACAGCCCACCCACTGCTGCGACTTCACCCGCGCCGACCACACCGACAACTGGTCCCGCCGGCTCGGCGAGGAGCGCGCCTCGCGGGCCTGGCGCTGTCGTGACCTGTGGGACTCCGGCGCCACCGTGGTCCTCGGATCGGACTGGCCGATCGCCCCGTACCCGCCGCTCGGCGTCATGGGCGGCGCCCGCCACCGCCGCCCCAGCCGCGACCTGACCCAAGCCCCGCACGGTCCCGAGCAGGCCCTCACCGCCCTGCAGGCCCTCCAGGGCATGACCGTCAACGCCGCCCGTGCGGCGGGCGAGGAGCACCTGGCGGGCCGGATCGCCCTCGGCCACCGCGCCGACCTGACGGTCCTCGCCGACGACCCGCTCACCGTCGCCGCCACCGAACTGCCGGACCTGCCCGTGCTCCTCACCGTCGTCGACGGCACAGTGACCCACCGCGCCGCGAGCCTGTGACCGGGGAACGAGCGCGCGGGTACGTGCTCCGGCACGTGGGCCGACACGTGCGCCGACACGTGCGCCGACACGTGGGGTGGCAGGGGCCGGAAGGCGCCCTGGACGGCGCATCCGGGGTGCGTTAGCTTCCGGCGCCATGAGACTTCTGGAACTCGGAATCGGCATGTGCGCGGCAGCCCTGGTCGTGGGGGTACTCGCCGCCCCCGCCCAGGCCGATGCGGCCCAGGCCCCCGACCCGGCCCCGCTGGCGCAGGACTTACGCGGCGCCGGCTGGGCGCTGAAGGACACCGGGAAGGACGTGCGCTTCCGCGGGCTCGCTGCGGTCGACCGGACCACGGCCTGGGTGGCCGGTTCGAAGGGGACCGTGCTGCGCACGGTGGACGGCGGCCGGAGCTGGCGTGACGTTTCTCCGCCGGGCGCGGTCGCGGAGGCCCTGGAGTTCCGCGACATCGAGGCCTTCGACGCGCGGCGCGCGGTGGCCCTGTCCATCGGAGAGGGCGAGGCCTCCAGGGTGCTGCGCACCGAGGATGGCGGAGCCACCTGGACCGAGACCTTCCGCAACCCCGACCCGCGCGCCTTCTACGACTGCCTCACCTTCTTCGACGCCCGGCACGGCTTGGCGATGAGCGATCCGGTGGACGGGAAGTTCCGCATCCTCGCCACCGACGACGGCGGGCGGAACTGGCGGGTCCTGCCGAGCGGGGGCATGCCCGAGGCCCTACCGGGCGAGGCGGGCTTCGCCGCGAGCGGCCAGTGCCTGGTGAGCTCCGGCCCGCGCGATGTCTGGCTGGCCACCGGCGGTGGTGCCCGCGCCCGGGTGCTGCACTCCGCGGACCGCGGTCTGACCTGGCGGGTCGCCGAATCCACCGTCCCGGCGGGCGATCCGGCGCGCGGGGTCTTCGCCCTCGCCTTCCGGGACCGTACGAGGGGACTGGCGGTCGGCGGTGACTACCGCACCGGGCAGGCCTCCCCGCAGGCCGCGGCGGTGTCCGCCGACGGCGGACGCACCTGGACCCAGGCGGCGACGCCGCCGCCGGCCTACCGCTCGGGCGCGGCCTGGTTCCCGTACGGCCGGGCGACGGCCCTCGCGGTGGGGCCCACGGGCACCGATGTGACCACGGACGGGGGCCGCAGCTGGCGGTCCCTGGACGCGGGATCCTTCGACACGGTCGACTGCGCGGCCGGCGCGGGATGTTGGGCGGCGGGGGAGAAGGGACGCGTGGCGCGGCTGGAACGGCGGCGCTGATCAGCTCGCGGGAGCGGGCGCGGGAGCGGGTGCCCCGGGCACTGGGGGTGTCTGGGGCGCCGGTGCGGTGACGAGGTCCATGCCCGGGTAGCGCCCGGCGGTGAAGCCCGCGGCCCGGTAGACGGGCTCGCCGTCCGGGCTCGCGTGCAGCTGGACGTAGTGGATGCCGATGCCGTCGAGCCACTCGACCAGCGCGTCGACGATCCGGCGGCCGTGGCCCCGCCCGCGGGCGGCGGCGTCGGTGACGATCCCGTCGAGGTAGCCGCGCCGGCCGTCGGTCCAGAGGGGGCTGGGCAGGTGGTAGGTGACCCAGGCCATGCCGGTGGCGAGCAGCGGTTCGCCGGGAGCTCCGCCGATGACCAGGCAGTGCACGTCGGGGCGTTCGCCGATGCGGTCGAGGAACCAGGTGCGGGCGATCTGCCGCCAGGCGGTGTCGGCGGGCCCGGGGTCGACCCCGAGGGAGTCGAGGGCGACGGCGCGCAGGCGTATGAGCTCGGGGACGTCGGCGGGAACGGCGGGGCGCGGCTGCATGGACACTCCGGTGGGCAGGGGCGGTCGGGCGGGCATGGGAGGCGGGCCGGTCGAGCCCGACGCAGGGGCCGGACGACGGGCCGAGGAGGGCGGGCCGAGGCGGGGGAGCGAGGCGGCGGGTCGGGCAGGGCCGGCGCCGTCCCCGCGCGGCTGGTGGTGTGACCTGGAAGGGGTCACCGGGTTGCGGCGTCAGGTGCGGTGCGTCTTCCACGGCTGGGGCGTGTACGCAAAGTAGCGCCGGCCGCCCGGAAGGCGAGCCCCGCGGCGTCCGGTGCCGGGCGTCGCGGGGCGGGCGGGACTTTGCGGACACGCCCTTCCGCCGGGAGGGGTACCGGGCGAAGGGCCGCGGCTCGTACGGGACGCCCTGGCGCGGTCCGGCAACCCGGGGGTCCGCCCCCGGACGGCGTCGTCCGGTGCGGTGCCGGGCGTCGCCACCGGTGGGCCGTGCCGGTCACAGCGCTACGTGACCGGGTTCTCCCGCACCGTCGACAGGTCCGCCGAGGTCTTCGTGGCGATGAACTCGGTGATGGTGTAGTCACAGACGCCCGCCACCGAGAAGGGGTCCTCGGCCGCGATCCGCTCGATCTCGGCCCGGGACACCCCGCCGGCCAGGATCACGCCCCCGTCGCGCGGGACCTTGCGCCCCGACGCGAGGAAGACGCCGGCGGCGTAGTAGCCGTCCAGCCAGGCGATGTGAGCGTCCATCTGCTCTTCGACGGACTCGAGGGGGGCGGTGTAGCTGAGCTCCATGACGAACATGATCGCCAGGCTACTCTCGCTGCATCATGACGAGTGTGAAGACCCCCGCCGACGAGGCCGAGGCCCGGGCGATACAGGACGAACTACGCCATCAGGTCGTGCTCACCGAGCCCGGCCCGCCACCCGGCCGCGGCCTCGTCGCCGGAGTGGACGTCGCCTACGACGACGGGCGCGACCTGGTCGCCGCCGCGGCCGTGGTGCTCGACGCCGCCACCCTGGAGGTCGTCGAGGAGGCCACCGCCGTCGGGCGCGTCAGCTTCCCCTACGTGCCCGGGCTGCTCGCCTTCCGCGAGCTGCCGACCGTACTGGCCGCCCTCGACTCCCTGAAGACCGAGCCCGGCCTCGTCGTCTGCGACGGTTACGGCCTCGCGCACCCCCGCGGCTTCGGCCTCGCCTGCCACCTCGGGGTGGTCACCGGGCTCCCGACCATCGGCGTCGCGAAGAATCCGTTCACCTTCACCTACGAGGAACCGGGCGCCCGGCGGGGCGACGCCGCCGCACTGCTCGCGGCCGACGGGGCCGAGGTCGGGCGGGCGCTGCGCACGCAGGACGGGATCAAGCCCGTCTACGTCTCCGTAGGGCACCGGGTCTCGCTGGACAACGCCTGCGCGCACGCCCTGGCCCTGAGCCCCCGCTTCCGGATCCCCGAGACCACCCGGCACGCCGACTCCCTGTGCCGCAGGGCGTTGCGGGAGGCCTCCTGACGCACCCGGCCGGTGCACCCGCCCGGCCGGTCGGCCCCGGCCGGTGAACCCTGCCCGGTCGGCCCGCTGGTCAGCGGTCCCGCCGGCGGTCGGGCCGGCCGGTCGGCGGTCACGCCGGTCAGCGGGTGTCCGCCACCCGGAAGGTGATCCCCGCCTTCTGGAGGCGGGCGATCAGGGCGTCGCCCATCGCCACGGCCGTCGTCAGCTGCCCGGCCGCCTCCGGTAGGGCGTCGTGGGCCAGGCAGAGCGCCGACTCGGCCAGCATCTTCGCCGTCTCGCCGTAGCCGGGGTCGCCGCCCGCCACCTCGGTGAGCACGCGCCGGCCGCCGCCCTCGCCCACGAACCGCACGCTGAACCAGCTGCGCGCGCGGCGCTCCGCGTCCGGCCCCCGGCCCGGCTCCCAGCGGTCCATCAGCCACCGCCGGGCCGGCGGCACCTGCGCCAGGGCCACCGCCGCGCCCAGCGCCGCCGTACCGCCCACCGCGACGGGCAGGTGCTTGACGGAGGCGTAGTGCCGGTAGCGGAAGTCCGGGCCGTACCGCTCCAGCGCGGCCGCCGACCGGGCCACGATCCGGGGGTCCAGCGTGGGCAGCGGCAGCGCCCAGGTCCCGGTCTCCCGGCTGAACCGCGGCGCCCCCACCGGCCCGCGCGCCCGCCGCCCCAGCAGGCGGGGTTCGTGCAGCCGGCGGGCGTGCGCGGCCGCCAGGGTCTGGGGGCCGCGGCTCAGCGCGGTCAGCGCCGAGGCCAGGGTGCCGCCGGAGAAGAAGGCGTTGGACCGCATGAACCCGTCGACCGCCAGCGGGACCCCCTGCGGCAGCTGCCGGACCGTGAAGTACGCCCCGAGGTCGGCGGGGATCGAGTCGAAGCCGCAGGCGTGCACGATCCGCGCCCCGGTCTCCCGGGCCCGTGCGTCGTGCTCGACGTACATGCGGTCCACGAACTCCGGCTCCCCGGTGAGGTCCACGTAGTCCGTGCCCGCCCCGGCGCAGGCGGCCACGAGCTCCGCCCCGTACCAGACGTACGGGCCCACCGTCGTGGCCAGCACCCGGGTGGACGCGGCCAGCTCGCGTACGGCCGCGGGGTCCTGGGCGTCGGCCCGCAACAGCGGCAGCCGCGCACATGCCGGATCGATCGAAGCCAGCCGTTCGCGCAGCCGCTCCAGCTTCGCGGTGTCCCGGCCGGCCAGCGCCCACCGGCAGCCGGCGGGCGCGTGCGCGGCGAGGTACTCGGCGGTGAGCGCGCCCACGAACCCGGTGGCGCCGAACAGTACGACGTCATAGGCGCGTTCCGGCCGGTCGTGCGGGACAGTTGCGTTCATGAACGGCTCCTCCCAGGGGGTTTCGGTGGCCGAGGCTAGCGTGGTGCTCGACCGTCAGCGCGAGCGGGTACGGCGCGCCGGTCAGCGGAGAACGGCGCCCCGCCCGATCGTGCGGAGCCGGACACTCCGGGGCGGCACGATCCGCCGGGAGCCCCGCCCGGGGGCTTGTGTTCGATGGAACACGTTCCTAGCATCACTGGTGTTACATCAGTTGTGTCACATAGCCGCACACCACGCACACCATGCACACCAGAGCCGCTGGGGGCCCGATGGCAGTGACAGGGAACGGGAACCGGGACGCGAGCGGGCCCGGCCCGCTTTCCGGGGTGCGCGTCGTCGAACTGGCGGGCATCGGCCCCGGACCGTTCGCCGCCATGCTCCTCGCCGACCTGGGCGCCGACGTCGTGCGCGTGGACCGGCCCGGCGGCGGAGGGCTCGCGGTCGATCCGGCCTACGACATCACCAACCGCGGCAAACGGTCGGTCCTGGTCGACCTCAAGTCCGCCGACGGGCCCGCCCGCGTCCTGGACCTGGTCGAGCGGGCCGACGTGCTCGTCGAGGGGCTCCGGCCCGGGGTGGCCGAGCGCCTCGGGGTCGGACCGGCCGCGTGCCACGCCCGCAATCCGCAGCTCGTCTACGGTCGGATGACCGGCTGGGGCCAGGACGGCCCGCTCGCCGAGACCGCCGGGCACGACATCGCGTACATCGCCGTCACCGGCGCCCTCGGCATGATCGGGAAGCCGGGAGAGCCGCCGGCCGTGCCCGCCAACCTGGTCGGCGACTACGCGGGCGGCTCGCTCTACCTGGTCATCGGGGTCCTCGCCGCCCTGCACCACGCCCGCGCCACCGGCTCCGGCCAGGTCGTCGACGCGGCCATCGTCGACGGCACCGCCCACCTCACCGCCATGATCCACGGAATGATGGCGGCGGGCGGCTGGCAGGACCGCCGCGGGGCCAACCTCCTCGACGGCGGCTGTCCCTTCTACGGCACCTACGAGACCTCCGACGGCCAGTACATGGCGGTCGGCGCGCTGGAGCAGCAGTTCTACGACACCTTCACGGAGCTCCTCGGCATCGGGGACCGGGCGCCGGCCCGCAAGGACGTCGCCCGCTGGGGCGAGCTGCGGGAGGCCGTCGCCGCGCGCTTCCGGACCCGTACGCGCGAGGAGTGGACGGCGGTCTTCGAGGGCACCGACGCCTGCGTGGCTCCGGTGCTGTCGCTGCGCGAGGCCCCGGACCACCCGCACCTCGCCGCCCGCGGGACCTTCACCGAGTACGCCGGGATCGTCCAGCCCGCGCCCGCTCCGCGGTTCTCCGCGACCCCGACCCGCGTGACCTCCGAACCCGCCCTGCCCGGCGCGGACACCGAGTCGGTGGCCGCCGACTGGGACGTACCGGCCCTGCTCCCGAAAGAGGCCTGATGAAACTGTCGATGATGCTCGACTACGCCGGGGACCCGCGCCGGGCCGCCGACGAGGCCGCCGCGCTGGAGTCCGCCGGGCTCGACGCCGTGTGGGTGGCCGAGGCCTGGGGCTTCGACTCCCCGACGATCATGGGCTACCTCGCCGCCCGCACCGAGCGGCTGAAGATCGGCTCGGCCATCCTCAACGTCTACTCGCGCACCCCCGGCCTCATCGCCCAGACGGCCGCCGGCCTGGACGCGATCTCGGGCGGCCGAGCGCTGCTCGGGCTCGGCGCCTCCGGCCCGCAGGTCGTCGAGGGCTGGCACGGGAAGCCGTACGACAAGCCGCTCGGCCGCACGCGCGAGACGGTCGAGCTGTGCCGGCGCATCTGGCGCCGCGAGACGATCGACCACCACGGCATCACCGACATGCCGCTGCCGCCGGAGCGGGGCAGCGGGCTCGGCAAGCCGCTGAAGATCCTCACCCGCCCGGTCCGCCCCGAGATCCCCGTCTACATCGCCTCGCTCGGCCCGGCCAACGTCCGGCTGACCGCCGAGATCGCGGACGGCTGGCTGCCCACGCTCTTCATCCCGGAGAAGACCGCCGCGGTGTGGGGCGGTCCGCTCGCCGAGGGGGCGGCCAAGCGGTCGCCGGACCTCGGCCCGCTCCAGACCGTCGCGGGCGGCCTGCTCGCCATCGGCCCGGACGCGGCCGCCGCACGGGACCTCGCGCGCCCGCAGATCGCCCTGTACGTCGGCGGGATGGGCGCGGTCGGCAAGAACTTCTACAACGACCTGGCCGTCGCCTACGGGTACGAGGAAGAGGCCCGCCGGATCCAGGAGCTGTACCTCGCCGGGCGCAAGCGGGACGCCGCTGCCGCCGTCCCGGACGAGTTCTGCGAGCTGATGACGCTGTGCGGGCCCGAGGGCTACGTGCGCGAGCGCGTCGAGGCCTTCCGCGAGGCGGGCGTCACCATGCTCAACGTCACACCGGTCGGCCCCGACCCGGCCAAGCTGATCGAAACCGTCAAGAGCTGGCTCTAGGGGGCCCCGATGCAACGACGCATCTTCGACGCCGACCACGAGGCGTTCCGCGAGACCGTGCGCACCTTCCTCAGCAAGGAGGTGCTGCCGCACTACGAGCAGTGGGAGAAAGACGGCATCGTCAGCCGCGAGGCCTGGCGCGCCGCGGGCCGGCAGGGGCTGCTGGGCCTCGCCGTGCCGGAGGAGTACGGCGGCGGCGGGAACACCGACTTCCGCTACGCCGCCGTGATCGCCGAGGAGTTCACCCGCGCGGGCGCCCCCGGCCTGGCCATCGGCCTGCACAACGACATCATCGGGCCCTACCTGACCTCGCTCGCCACCGAGGAGCAGAAGCGCCGCTGGCTGCCCGGCTTCTGTTCCGGCGAGACCATCACCGCCATCGCGATGACGGAGCCGGGCGCGGGCTCCGACCTCCAGGGGATCCGGACCACCGCCGAGGACCGCGGCGACCACTGGGTGCTGAACGGCTCCAAGACCTTCATCTCCAACGGCATCCTCGCCGACCTGGTGATCGTGGTCGCCAAGACCACCCCCGAGGGCGGGGCGCACGGCCTGTCGCTGCTGGTCGTCGAGCGCGGCGCGGAGGGCTTCGAGCGCGGCCGCAACCTCGACAAGATCGGCCAGAAGTCCCAGGACACCGCCGAGCTGTTCTTCAACGACGTGCGCGTCCCGAAGGAGAACCTGCTCGGCGAGCTGAACGGCGCCTTCGTCCACCTGATGACCAATCTCGCGCAGGAGCGGATGGGCATCGCGATGGCCGGCATCGCCGCCGCCGAGCACCTGCTGGAGATCACCACCCAGTACGTCAAGGAGCGCGAGGCCTTCGGCCGTCCGCTGGCCAAGCTGCAGCACATCCGGTTCGAGATAGCGGAGATGGCCACCGAGGTCGCCGTCACCCGGACCTTCCTCGACCGCTGCATCACGGACCACTCGAACGGCGAACTGGACCACGTACACGCCTCGATGGCCAAGTGGTGGGCCACCGAGCTGCAGAAGCGCGTCGCCGACCGGTGCCTGCAACTCCACGGCGGCTACGGCTACATGACCGAATACCGGGTGGCCCGGGCCTTCACCGACGGCCGCATCCAGACCATCTACGGCGGCACGACCGAGATCATGAAGGAGATCATCGGCCGTTCGCTGCTCGGCTGACCTTCCCCGTGGACACCTTCCGCGTGGACACCTCCCCCGTGGAGAACTCCCCCTTGGACACCTCCCCCGTGGACACCTCCGAAAGGCTTGACCAGTGAGCACCGAAGCTTACGTATACGACGCGATCCGCACCCCGCGCGGCCGCGGCAAGGCCAATGGCGCCCTGCACGGCACCAAGCCGATCGACCTGGTCGTCGGACTCATCGACGCCCTGCGCGAGCGCAACCCCGGCCTGGACCCCGCCACCATCGACGACATCGTGCTCGGCGTCGTCGGTCCCGTCGGCGACCAGGGCTCCGACATCGCCCGGATCGCGGCCATCGCCGCCGGGCTCCCGGACACGGTGGCCGGCGTCCAGGAGAACCGCTTCTGCGCCTCGGGCCTGGAGGCCGTCAACCTGGCCGCCGCGAAGGTCCGCTCCGGCTGGGAGGACCTGGTCCTCGCGGGCGGCGTGGAGTCCATGTCCCGCGTCCCCATGGCCTCCGACGGCGGTGCCTGGTTCGCCGACCCGATGACCAACTGGGACACCGGCTTCGTCCCGCAGGGCATCGGCGCCGACCTGATCGCCACCATCGAGGGCTTCTCCCGGCGCGACGTCGACGAGTACGCGGCCCTCTCCCAGGAGCGCGCCGCCGCGGCCATCAAGGACGGCCGCTTCGCGAAGTCCGTGGTCCCGGTCACCGACCGCAACGGCCTGATCGTCCTGGACCACGACGAGTTCGTCCGCCCCGGCACCACCGCCGACACCCTCGCCAAGCTGAAGCCCTCGTTCGCGGACATCGGCGAGCTCGGCGGTTTCGACGCGGTCGCGCTCCAGAAGTACCACTGGGTCGAGAAGATCGACCACGTCCACCACGCGGGCAACTCCTCCGGCATCGTCGACGGCGCCTCGCTCGTCGCCATCGGCTCCCGCGAGGCGGGGGAGCGGAACGGCCTGACCCCGCGCGCCCGGATCGTCTCGGCGGCCGTCTCCGGCTCCGAGCCCACCATCATGCTCACCGGCCCCGCCCCCGCCACCCGCAAGGCCCTCGCCAAGGCCGGACTGACCATCGACGACATCGACCTCGTCGAGATCAACGAGGCCTTCGCGGGCGTCGTCCTGCGCTTCGTCAAGGACATGGGCCTGTCCCTCGACCAGGTCAACGTCAACGGCGGCGCCATCGCGCTCGGCCACCCGCTCGGCGCCACCGGCGCGATGATCCTCGGCACGATCGTCGACGAGCTGGAACGCCAGGACAAGCGCTACGGGCTCGTCACCCTCTGCGTCGGCGGCGGCATGGGCGTCGCCACCATCGTCGAACGCCTCTGATCAGCCCTGTTCCCCCTGCCCACCGGACCTTCCGAAACGAAAGCAGTGACCATGAGCGAGTCCACCACGATCCGCTGGGAACAGGACGAGACCGGCGTCGTCACCCTGATCCTCGATGACCCGGGCCAGTCCGCCAACACGATGAACCAGGCCTTCAAGGACTCCATCGCGGCGATCGCCGACCGCGCCGAGGCCGAGCAGGACTCCATCCGCGGCATCATCTACACCTCCGCCAAGAAGACCTTCTTCGCGGGCGGCGACCTCAAGGACGTGATCCAACTGCGCCCCGAGCACGCGCAGATCGCCTTCGACACCGGCACCGAGATCAAGCGCTCCCTGCGCCGGATCGAGACCCTCGGCAAGCCCGTCGTCGCCGCCATCAACGGCGCGGCCCTCGGCGGCGGTTACGAGATCGCCCTCGCCTCCCACCACCGCGTCGCCCTCGACGCGCCGGGCTCCAAGATCGGCCTGCCCGAGGTCACCCTCGGCCTGCTCCCCGCTGGTGGCGGTGTCACCCGTACCGTGCGCCTGATGGGCATCGCCGACGCGCTGCTCAAGGTGCTGCTGCAAGGGACCCAGTACACCCCGCAGCGCGCCCTGGACAACGGTTTGGTGCACGAACTGGCCGCCACCCCCGAGGAGATGCTGGCCAAGGCCCGCGCCTTCATCGACGCGAACCCCGAGTCGAAGCAGCCCTGGGACGTACCCGGCTACAAGATCCCGGGCGGTACGCCGTCCAACCCGCGGTTCGCCGCCAACCTCCCGGCCTTCCCGGCCAACCTGAAGAAGCAGCTGAACGGGGCCCCGTACCCGGCCCCGCGCAACATCCTGGCCTGCGCCGTCGAGGGCTCCCAGGTGGACTTCGAGACCGCGCTGACCATCGAGGCCCGCTACTTCACCGAGCTGGTCACCGGTCAGACCGCCAAGAACATGATCCAGGCGTTCTTCTTCGACCTCCAGGCCGTCAACGCGGGCCGCAGCCGCCCGCAGGGCGTGGAGCCCCGCACGGTGCGCAAGGTCGCCGTCCTCGGCGCCGGGATGATGGGCGCGGGCATCGCCTACTCCTGCGCCCGCGCGGGCATCGAGGTGGTGCTGAAGGACGTCACCGCCGAGGCCGCCGCCAAGGGCAAGGCGTACTCCGAGAAGCTGCTCGACAAGGCGCTCTCCCGGGGCCGGACCACCGAGGCGGGGCGCGCCGAACTGCTCGCCCGGATCACCCCGACCGCCGACGCCGCCGACCTCGCGGGCTGCGACGCCGTCATCGAGGCCGTCTTCGAGGACACCTCCCTCAAGCACAAGGTGTTCCAGGAGATCCAGGACGTCATCGAGCCGGACGCGCTGCTGTGCTCCAACACCTCCACGCTGCCCATCACGGGCCTCGCGGAAGGGGTTGCGCGGCCGGTCGACTTCATCGGACTGCACTTCTTCTCGCCCGTGGACAAGATGCCGCTGGTGGAGATCATCAAGGGGGAGCGGACCGGCGACGAGGCCATCGCCCGCGCCTTCGACCTGGTCCGCCAGATCAACAAGACCCCGATCGTGGTCAACGACTCGCGCGGCTTCTTCACCTCCCGCGTCATCGGCCAGTTCATCAACGAGGGCGTCGCGATGATCGGCGAGGGCGTCGAGCCCGCCTCGATCGAGCAGGCCGCCGCCCAGGCCGGTTACCCGGCCAAGGTGCTCTCGCTGATGGACGAGCTCACCCTCACCCTGCCGCGCAAGATCCGCAACGAGACCCGCAAGGCCTTCGAGGCCGAGGGCAAGGCGTGGACCGAGCACCCCGCCGACGCGGTCATCGACCGCATGGTGGACGAGTTCGGCCGCCCCGGCCGCAGCGGCGGGGCCGGCTTCTACGAGTACGACGAGGCGGGCAAGCGCGCCCGCATCTGGCCGGGCCTGCGCGAGCACTTCGCCAAGCCGGGGTACGAGATCCCGTTCGAGGACATGAAGGAGCGGATGCTCTTCTCGGAGGCCCTGGACACCGTCCGCTGCCTCGACGAGGGCGTGCTCACCTCGATCGCCGACGCCAACATCGGCTCCATCATGGGCATCGGCTTCCCGGCCTGGACGGGCGGCGTGATCCAGTACATCAACGGCTACGAGGGTGGCCTGCCCGGTTTCGTGGCCCGTGCCCGCGAGCTCGCCGACCAGTACGGCGAGCGCTTCATCCCGCCGGCCTCGCTGGTCGCGAAGTCGGAGCGCGGCGAGACCTACGCGGACTGACCGCGCGGCACCCCCGGGCCCGCCCGTGAGCGGGCCCGGGGGTGTCCTTCCGGTCAGCCCGCGAACGCGGCCAGGTGGGCGAACAGCCCGTGCTGGCGGGCGCCGTCCGGGGCGGACCAGCCGGCCAGGATCCGTCCCGGTGCGCCGTCCCCGGCGGGGACGGGACCGTCGTGCAGCACGCGGGGCACGGTCAGGGTCGCCACCGGGCCTTCCTGACCCGCCGGGCCGATGGTGACGAGGCTCGCGTCGGCGGTGTCCGTCACGGTCCCGGGGCCGGTCAGGCCCTGCGGCACCCCGGCCCCCTCGGTAAGGACCTCGACCGTCGGGTCGGGGACGCCGCTCTCGTTCTGGTCCTGGGCCGTCGTGCGGCCCGCCAGCAGGGCCAGCAACTGCTCGACCAGGACGACGTCGTGGGTCCCGTCGTAGATCCAGCGACGGCCCAGCACACCGTGCTCGGAGGTGCCGATGAGGCCGTCCCCGGCCCCCTCGAGCGGGGCCCCGCGGTAGGTCAGCGGGACCAGGTAGGTCACCGGCCCGTCCCCGGCGGCGTCGGTGACCACCATGAACTCGATGCCCACCTCGCCCTCGGGGTCGTCGAGCCGGAAACCGCCGGCCTTGGCGAGCTGCGGGGTACCCGTGCCGCCCCGGTACCAGGGGCGGCGGGGCAGCCAGCCGGCCAGGAGTTCGAGCTTGCCGGGCGACATGGTGGTGCGGTGAATGACAGCCATGATCCACAAACTACCCGGGCGGCAGGAGCGTCGACCGGTCGCGCGACCCGGCTTCCGCCTCGGCTTCCGCCTCCGGTTCCGAGGCGAACGCCGCCCGCAGTTCCTCCCGTAGCGACCGCTGGAAGGCCGTCACCAGCGCCTGGACCACCATGGGCTGCATGTGCGCCGACAGCGCCTTCATCGACTCCACCCGCTCCGGATCGCTCTCGCCCTCCGTGAACGGCCCCCACACCTCGTCCCGGAACAGGGCCGTCAGCTCGTGCGCCGCCGACCTGGTGTGCTCCATCAGCACCCGGCGCGCCGCCAGGATCGTCTCGTGGGCGATCGGTACGTCGAGCAGCGCGACCCCGAGCCGCAGCAGCCCCACGTCCACCCGGAACCCGTCCCCCGAGGCGGCGAGCACGTTCATCGCCGTCAACCGCCGGACATCGGTGTCCGACAGGCTCCGCCCCGCCCGCTTCTCCAGCTCCTCCCGCGACACATCCTGGGCCGCGTCCGGAGCCCAACTGGCCACCATCGCCCGGTGGATGGCCAGGTCATGGGCGCTCAGGTCGTCGGGCAGCGCGTCCAGATAGCGCTCGATGGCGGACAGGGTCATGCCCTGGTGCTGCAGCTCCTCGATCAGTGCCAGCCGGGACAGGTGTTCCGGCCCGTAGTGCCCCACCCGACGAGGGCCGATCACGGGAGGGGGCAAAAGCCCGCGGGTGCTGTAGAAACGAACGGTGCGCACGGTGACGCCCGCCCTGGCCGCCAGCTCGTCGACGGTGAGCATCGGCTCGGGTGCCTGGTCGGCCATCGTCTGCGCCTCGCTCTCTGCTCCACAGCTTGGGTTCAACAGTATTGCTGTCGCACCAACGATGTGAAACGGCGAGGAGCTGCCCATGCCCACGAATCTGAGACTGCCCGGACGACCTGAAGAGGTCACCCTGCCGGCCCTGCTGGCCCGCAACGCCGCCGAGCACGGGGAGCTGCCCGCCCTCTCCTGGCGGGCCGGCCCCGACGCCGCCGAGTGGACGACCCTCACCTGGAGCGAGGTGCGCCGCAAGGTCGCCGTCCTCGCCTCCGGATACGCCGCCCTCGGCGTCGAGCGCGGCGAACACGTGCTGATGGTGATGGGCAACCGACCCGAGCACTGGCTCAGCGACCTCGCCCTCGTCCACCTCGGCGCCGTGCCCGTCACCGTGTACGGGACCTCCGCCCCCGAGCAGTTCGCCCACATCGCCCGGCACAGCCGGGCCCGGGTCGCCGTCGTCGAGGGCGCCCGCGAACTCGTGCGGTGGGAGCCGCTGCTGGCCGACCCGGGCCTGCCCCTGGAGCGTCTCGTCGTGGCCGAGGCCGCCGAGGCCGGCGGGCACTCCACCTACGGCTCCCTGTACTCCGGCGGGGCCCGGCTCCACCGCTCCGACGACTTCGAGAAGGCCTGGCAGGAGACGCGCCCCGAGGACCCGCTGACCGTCGTCTACACCTCGGGCACCACCGGCGACCCGAAGGGCGTGCGGCTGACCCACCGCAACCTCATGCTCCAGGCGATCCGCGTCGACCGGCACGTGGACCTGCCCGAGCACGCCGAGCACATCTGCTACCTGCCCTTCGCGCACATTGCCGAGCGGGTCCTCGGCATCTACCTGCCCCTGCTGCGGGCCTCGCACGTACGGCTGTGCGCCGACCCCGCCGCCGTCTCGGGGGCGGTCCGCGAGCTGCACCCGGTGCAGTTCTTCGGCGTGCCCCGGGTGTGGGAGAAGCTCGCCGCCTCGGTCCGCGCGGTCCTCGCGCAGCTCCCCGAGGGGCAGCGCGCGGCCATCGAGGCGGCCAACGACCTGGCCCGCGCCCGGGCCGCCCACCGGGAGCGCGGCGAGGAGGTGCCGGCCGCGCTCGAAGCCTCGTACGCCCGGGCCAAGGAGCAGGTGCTGGACCCGCTGCTGGGGCTGGCGGGCATGGACCGGCTGATGTGGACGGCCAGCGCCAGTGCGCCGATGCCGATCGAAGTGATCCGCTTCTGGGCCGGTTGGGGCATCACGATCATGGACGCCTGGGGGCTCACCGAGACCTCGGGCGTGTGCACGGTCAACAGCCCGGACGGCTTCCGGCTCGGCTCGGTGGGCCGCCCGATCGAGGGGCTGGAGCTGAGGCTGGCCGAGGACGGGGAGATCCTCACGCGCGGTTCGACCGTCTTCGGCGGCTATCTGCGGCCGGACGGCTCGGTGGAGAGCGCGGCCGACCCCGAGGGCTGGTTCGCGACGGGGGACATCGGCCGGGTCGACGAGGACGGGTTCCTCTGGCTGACCGACCGCAAGAAGGAACTGATCATCACCTCGAACGGCAAGAACGTCTCGCCCGCCCTGGTGGAGAACACGGTCAAGGAGCACCCGCTGATCGGCCAGGCCCTGGTGCACGGCGACGGCCGCTCCTACCTCGTCGCCCTGCTGGTCCTGGACCCCGAGCTGGCCCCGGTCTGGGCCGCCGCCCGGGGCGTCGAGGCGACCTCCCCGGCCGAGCTCGCCGCGCACCCCGCCGTCCGGGAGGAGATCGCCCGCGCGGTGGAGGCGGCCAACGCCCGGCTCAACCGGACCGAGCAGATCAAGCGGTACCGGCTGCTGACCGAGGAGTGGGGCCCCGAGACCGGGGAGCTCACCCCCTCGCTCAAGCTCCGCCGCCAGGTGGTCCGCGACAAGTACGGCGCACTGATCGACGGCCTGTACGAGGAGCCGTACGAGGAGCCGTACGAGACGGTGTAGCCCGGGCGCACCGGTGCGGTGGGCCGGATCCGCGCTCACCGCACCGGGGAGCGGAGGAGCTGAGAGCCGCCGCGCGGCTGTCCTGCGGCTGCGGCCCTCATCGGTCGACATGGGCTTAAATGTGAATCACATGATGCTATGTCACGATGTGCGGTTCCAGCCCTTCGGGGAAGGGGGCTCCGTTGCCGGCCGATCAGCCTTCCCGCACGGACAAGGTGGTGTTCGGGGTCACCGCGGGCCTGACCCTCGCGTTCGTCCTCTGGGGCGCCGTGGCGACGGATTCGCTGGAGAGCGTGTCGAGCAGCCTGCTCGAAGGGCTCATCCACAACTGCGGCTGGGCCTTCATGCTCGCTGCCAGCGGCTTCGTCGTCTTCGCCCTCTGGCTGGCGGTCAGCCGCTACGGCCGGATCCGACTCGGTCGTGAGGACGAGGTCCCGGAGTTCCGCACCGTCTCGTGGGTCGCCATGATGTTCAGCGCCGGCATGGGCATCGGGCTCATGTTCTACGGCGTCAGCGAGCCCTTGGCGCACTACGGGACGCCCCCGCCCGGCACGCATCCGGTCGACTCGGCCGAGCGGATGCAGACGGCGATGGCCACCACCCTGTTCCACTGGACGCTCCACCCGTGGGCCATCTACGCGGTCGTCGGGCTCGCCATCGCCTACAGCACCTTCCGTCGCGACCGTCGCCAGACGATCAGTGCCGTGTTCGAGCCGCTGATCGGCGCCCGGCACGCCCACGGCGGGGCCGGCCGGGTCATCGACATCGTGGCGATCTTCGCCACCCTCTTCGGTTCCGCCGCCTCGCTCGGCCTCGGGGCCCTCCAGATCGGCAGCGGCATCCGCGAGCTGGGGTGGATGGATTCGGTCGGCACGGGACTCCTCGTGGCCGTCATCGCCGTCCTGACCGTCGCCTTCGTGGCCTCCGCGGTCTCCGGCGTGGAGCGGGGCATCCAGTGGCTGTCGAACATCAACATGGTGCTCGCCCTGGTGCTCGTCGTCTTCGTGTTCATCGCCGGGCCGACCATCATCGTGCTCGACCTCCTGCCCACGTCCCTGGGCGCCTACCTCGGCGATCTCCCCCAGCTCGTCGGCCGTACCGAGGCCACCGGCGCCGGCGAGGTCGCCGACTGGCTCGGCAGCTGGACGGTCTTCTACTGGGCCTGGTGGATCTCCTGGACCCCGTTCGTCGGCATGTTCATCGCCCGGATCAGCCGCGGCCGCACCATCCGGCAGTTCATCGGCGGCGTCATCCTCGTACCGAGCACGGTCAGCCTGCTGTGGTTCTGCGTCTTCGGCGGCACGGCCATGAAGCTCCAGGAGAGCGGCGACCTCCCCCGCGAGAGCACCCCCGAGGGACAGCTCTTCGGGCTGCTCCAGCAGTTCCCCGCCGCCACCGTGATGAGCCTGCTGGTCATGATCCTCGTCGCGATCTTCTTCGTCTCCGGCGCGGACGCCGCCTCCATCGTGATGGGCACGCTCTCACAGAAGGGCGTCCTCGAACCGTCCCGACTGGTGGTCGTCTTCTGGGGAGTGGTCACCGGCGCCGTCGCGGCCATCATGCTGCTCATCGGCAACGGCGAGGGCGACGCGCTCGCCGGACTGCAGAACCTGACGATCCTCGTGGCGGCACCGTTCACCCTGGTCATGATCGGTATGTGCGTGGCACTCATGCGGGACCTGCGCCGGGACCCGCTGATCATCCAGGGCGAACGGGGCGAGGAAGCCGTGGCCGGGGCCGTGGCTGCGGGCCACGAGGAGTACGGCGGCGAATTCGAGATCCGCATCGGCCCGTCCGGCGATCCGGAGGCCGACGCGGCCGAGCCGTCCTCCGCGTCCCCGCCACTCGACGGCCGGCGCTGACGACGGTGCCGGTCCGCGAGTAGCTCCGGCCGACGGGGGGATTGCCGGCCGGGGCAGTCTCATGGCCCTACACCGGCGGGCGGCCGGGTGTAGGGGTGGGCGGCGGAGCCGGCAGCGGCGGGCCGGGATCCGGCGGCAGCTTCGGGCTTCCGGAGCCGTGCTTACCCATCTTCAGCTTCCTTCCGTTGAGTCCGTAGATTCCGAGCGGGGGGAACAGGTCGACGCGGGTCGGGTAGCCGGCCTCGGCGCAGGGGATGCACAGCAGGTCCCGGCCGTGACCGTGTGCCGTCGTGCGAACGGCTTCGACCAGTTCGACCCAGCAGGCTTCACAGACGACGACGTCGGTCATCGACGTCACGTACTCGGTGGTGATCACCACAGGTCCGTGGCGATGTCGTACCCGGCGGCCTCGATCGCGGCCGTGGTGCGGTCCAACCAGCCGGGTGCGGGAGTTGCCGCCCCGGTGACCTCGGGGTGGTGGTGGACGACCGTACCCAACCGCGCGCACAGTTCGGCGTAGGTCACGGTGCAAGAGATCAGGGCGTGCCAGCCGGCATCGACCGGGCCGGAGGGGGCCAGATCGGTGGCGGCGCTGTGTGCGACCGTGGCGACGAACTTCAAGGCCTCGACCACCCGCTGCTCTGCGGCGACCCAGCCCAGCTCGGGGTGCTGGCGGGCGAGAGTAGCCGTGACGATCATGAAGTCGTCGGCAGGGAGAAGGCAGCTTTGCCGCGGAGCGAAGGAACCGCTCCCAGCCGACAGCCGCACGAGCCACCAGCTCAGCACTGGGCCCCGGCCACAGTTCCGGCAACACGCCTGTTCTGCGGTGCTGTTCGTCTGCGCCGCTCGTCGTCATAGGAGGATGATGGGCGGGCGTGCAGATGGGCAGATAGGCCATCGCATGGCCATCGGTGGCCACGTAGCGGCCACGGCCGGGGACAGACGCGATGACACCTCACACTGGGGCCATGAGCCCCCGAAACGACGCGCTCAGGGCCGCCCGACTCCGGGTCGGGTGGCGCAGCATCGAACAGGCCGCCGGCGCGCTACAGGCGCACGGCCAACGGTTCCTCGACGACGCCCATTTCACCGTCAGCGCGCGCACGTGGCGCCGGTGGGAAGGCGGTGCACCCGGCTGGCCGCCGGAAGAGACCGCGACCGTGCTGCACGACGCGCTCGGACGGTGGCCCGAGGAGCTGGGATTCACGGCACCCGCCGGCTGGATCCGCCCCGAGGCACACCAAGGGGAAGACGTGAACCGCAGGACCTTCGTCAACGTCACCGCGGCCGCGCTCCTGCCCGGCCCTACCGCCAGGCAGCACGTCGACCCCGCGCTCATCGACTACTTCCAGCAGCAGTTGGAGGGCCACTACCGGGCCGACATGTTCCTCGGGCCGCACGACCTCATCGGCACCGTGTCTGCCCAGTACCAGCTCATCGACAAGCTCGTCCGGTCCGCACAGGGCGAGACCCGGCGCGGGCTGCTGCGCGTCGGAGCCGCGTACGCGGCGCTCGTCGGCTGGCTCTACCAAGACGCCGGCGACCTCGGCGTGGCCGCGTTCTGGCGGGGGATCACGCAGGAAATAGCGGCCAGGTCCCAGGACCCGCACCTCATCGGCTACGGCCTCGTCAACCTCGCCCACGTGCGGACCGACCTCGGCGACGGCCACGGCGTCATCGACCTGTGCGAAGCCGCCCTCGACGACGACCGCCTGTTCCCGAAGGTGCGGATCATGGCGATGCAGCAGCAGGCCCACGGCGCCAGCCTCACAGGCGACCGTACGGCCGTCGACCGGCTCATCGACGACGCCGCAGAGCTCCTCGGCCGCGTCGACGACGACCTGCCCTGGGGCAACGCCTGCCGCCGCACCCCCGGCTACCTCGAGGTGCAACGGGCCACCTGTTACGGGCGGCTCGGCCTCGGCCGGGAGGCCGAGCATCTGTGGTCGCAGGTCCTCGACGAGGTACCCGCGACGGCCCGCCGGGACCGCGGCGTGTACCTCGCCCGGCACGCCACCGCGGCGGCCGGCGCCCGCCAGCCGGAACAAGCCGTCGAGATCGCCCGCGCGGCCGCCGATATCGCGGCCGAGACCCGGTCGGCCCGCATGCTGCGTGAACTGCGGGGCCTGGAGCGGGCCATGCGGCCGTGGCACGATGCCCCGGTAGGTCGGGACCTCGCGGAGGTTCTGGCACCCGTGAACGAGGGGAGCTGACATGGGTGTACCGAATCCGTTGACGCACGAGGAGATCGCCGAAGGCCTGGAGAAGCTGCCGGGCTGGGTACAGGAGGGCGATGCGATCACCCGGACGTACGAGATCCGCTACCACGCCGCGGTGGCCGCGATCGTCACCATCGCAGACCGGTCCCGGCGCATCCAGCATCACGCCGACCTCGACCTCCGTATCGACCACCTGCGTGCCTCGATCACGACGCACGACGCGGGCAACCGACTGACGCGGGCTGACTTCGACCTTGCGCACCGCATCGACGCGATCGTTGCTGCACACCGGGCCCTCCCGCTGGACTGAGCCCGGACGCACGAAAGCGCCCCCTCCCGACCCCGAAGGGCCGGAAGGGGGCGTTGTGCTGTTCAGGAGACGCCGTACCACTGGCTGGCCCAGCCGCTGTTGATGATCCTCGTTGACTGCCGGGTGAGGCCGAGTGAGGCGCGCGGGGACGATTGGCCGCTGAGCATGTTCGTGTACCGGAGCCGCGGCGCGCTCAACCCGCAGTTCACCTTGATGGTGGCACCCGTGGCTGAAGGCGAGCGGGTTGGTGGTCCAGGTGCCGTTGAGTGGCAGCGCAATGGAGGTTCTCGATCAGTTACGGGCCGGCGACGACAGGCCTAGCGGCCGATCAGCGGGTAGTGGTCGGAGAGGTTGGTGTAGGTGTAGGAGGTGCCCCAGCTGGAGACCGTCCAGGGCGCCGACTGCTCCTTCACCACGTTGTTCTCCCAGCCCGCCGGGCGGGCGTTGCCCTTGCGGTAGAGGACGTAGTCCAGGTCCTCGCGCGGGTCGGTCGGGTAGCGGTAGTTGGCTATCGTGTTCAGTGCGGTGTCGAAGGAGTACGGGTGGCCCGTGCGGCTGTCGGAGTCCGCCAGGTCGGCGTTGGCGAGCAGGCTCGCGTACTCGGGCGTGCGCGAGTCGACGTTGAGGTCGCCCGCCACGATGACCTGCTCGTTCGCCGGGATGTTCTTCCCGTCCAAGAAGGCGTCCACGGCACGGAACTGACGGGCACGCATCTCCGCGGCCTCGCCCGCGCCGCAGCCGGGGTCGGTGGACTGCGCGTGCGTGCCGACCACGTGCACCTTGGTGCCGTTCACGTTCAGGACGACGTAGGCGAAGCCCTTGTTCGACCACCAGTCGGCGCCGCAGGCGTCCTTGTAGACGACCTGCTCCTTGCGGACGATCGGCCACTTGCTGAGGATCGTGACCCCGCCGTCCTCCGGGGTCGTGGCGGAGTACGCCCCGCCCGTGGCGTCCCAGCCGCTCTTGCTGCGGCCGACGACCGGGGTCTGGTACGGGTACTGCGCGGCGGAGTTCGCCTTCAGCGCGTCCGAGGAGCTGTTGTCGAAGGCCTCCTGGAGCACGACCACGTCGTGGCCCTTGTAGAAGGAGGTCTTGGGGATCTCGGCGGCCCGGTGGTCCTGGCCCCAGTTCGGGTACAGGTTCTTGCTCATCAGGAACACGTTGTACGACAGGACGCTGAGCCGCGGGGCGGCGGCGGTCTCCGCGGCCGAGGCGGCCGGCGCGGTGGCGGCGGCCAGCGCGCCCGCGGCGACCGCCGCGACGGCCGTGGCGGCGGCGCGACGCGAGCGGGGCGAGGAAAGCAGCATGAAGGTCTCCATCATTCCTGCGGGGGAAGATCGACGCCGTCATACAAGCAGCAGCAGTTACCTCTGGGTAACACCCGTGCAGAGGCTTTCTGTCCGTGAGACGGCCGTCCGGTGCTCGCATACTTGTCGTATGACGAAGACGGACTCCGCACACCCCGCCGGACCTGCGGCCACGCGCCGCACCGACCCCGAGCCGCCCCCGCCCGGTGGCGTGCTGTGGACCATCGCCGGTGACGTCAGGGCCCTGCTGATGCTGCCCGCCGCCTTCACCATGCAGGTCGCCCACCCCGCGATCGCGGCCGGTGTCGACGAGTACTCCGTCTTCCGCACCGACCCCTGGGGCCGCGGAGAGCGCTCCCTGCGTTCGGTCCAGCTGTGGGTGTACGGCGGGGAGGGGGCGGCGGAGGAGGGCCGCCGGGTGCGCCGCCTGCACAAGGACATCCAGGGCACCGACACCCGCGGCCGCCGCTACCACTCCCTCGACCCCGCCTGCTACGCCTGGGTCCACGCCACCGGCTTCCCGGTCTACCTGTACGCCGGGCGCTACCTGCTGCGCCGCTTCACCCCCGCCCAGGAACGGCAGCTCTACCAGGAGTGGCTCCAGGTGGGACGGATCCTCGGTCTGCACGACCGGGACATGCCGCAGAGCATCGAGGAGTACTGGACCTACTGGGGCCGGATGCTGGCCGAGGAGATCGAGCCCACCGCGGTCGCCCGCGAGCTGATCTCCACCGAAGTGCGGCTGCCCCGGCCGGAGGCCGGCTCGCCCGCCGTGCGCCTGCTCCTGCGGCTCACCTGGCCGGTGCTGCGGGCCGCGTTCCTGCGCCTGCGGGCCTTCGTCACCGTCGGCTACATGCCGCCCGAGGCCCGCGCCGCGATCGGGCTGGAGTGGAGCCCGGCCCAGGAGCGCACGCTCCGGCGGTTCAGCACGGCCGTACGGATCCTCGTACCGCTGCTGCCGGAGCGGCTGCGGTACCTGCCGATCGCCTACCGGGCGCGGGCCGCCTGGCACGCGGGAGGCCGCTGACGGGCCCCGGGGCGCACGGGCCCCCGCCGGAAGCGGGAGCCCGTGCGCGGTTGCGGGGCACGGTTGCGGTGCGCGGGGCCGACGCCGGCTCAGTGCCGGTGGCCGGGCCCGGAGCCGTGCTCGGTGTCGTGGATCGTGTTGGTCTCCGCGATCTTCTTCCAGGACTTGGGCTCCGCGGCGGGCTTCGCCGGGGCGGCCTGCTGCGGCGAGCGGGCCGAAGGCCCCGCCGCCGACGGGTTGAGGGCCGAGGCCGCCGGCTTGCCCGGGGTGTAGAGCCAGGTCTCGAAGAGCTGGGCGAGGGGCTTCTTCGAGACCTTCTCGGCGTACCGGACGAAGTCCCCGACCTTGGCGTTGCCGTAGGCCCGCTCGGTCGGCCAGCCCTTCAGGATCTCGAAGAACTTCTCGTCGCCGATCTCGTTGCGCAGCGCCTGCAGGGCGATGGCGCCGCGGTCGTAGACGGCCCCGTGGAACTGGTTCTCCGGGCCCGGGTCACCCGGCTTGACCTGCCAGAACGCGTCCTCGGCCGGGCGCAGGGCGTAGGCCCAGTCGGCCAGCTCCTGCGCCGTGCCCTCGCCCTCCTTCTCCGACCACAGCCACTGGCTGTAGCGGGCGAAGCCCTCGTTGATCCAGATGTCCTTCCAGCCCTCGACGGACACGCTGTCGCCGTACCACTGGTGCGCCAGCTCGTGCACGACCACCGAGACGTTGGCGCCGTTGCGGAACTGGGCCGGGCCGTAGAAGGGCCGCGTCTGGGTCTCCAGGGCGAAACCGGCGGTCACGTTCGGCACGTAGCCGCCGAGCGCGTTGAAGGGGTACGGCCCGAAGACCCCCTCCAGCCACTCGGTGACCTCGCCGGTCCGCTCCACGCTCGCGCGGGCCGCGCCCGCGTTGTCACCGAGGTCCTTGCTGTACGCGTTGAGGATCGGCAGCCCGCTCGCCGTCTTGTCGGTGGTGATGTCGAACTTGCCGACGGCGAGGGTGGCCAGGTAGGTCGCCTGCGGCTTGTTGGAACGCCAGTTGTACCGGGTCCAGCCGAGCCGCGAGGTCTGGGACTGCAGCACGCCGTTGCTGATCGCCTGGGTGCCGTCGGGCACGTTGATCGAGACGTCGAAGGTGGCCTTGTCCAGCGGGTGGTCGTTGCTCGGGAACCACCAGACCGCCGAGTCGGGCTCCTGTGCCGCGACCGCGCCGTCGGGGGTGCGCTGCCAGGCCGTCCAGCCGTCCACCTTCAGCTCGGAGGGCTTCCCGGCGTACTTGACGACGACGGACAGCGGGGTGTTGCGCGCGAGCGGCTTCGCCGGGGTGACCTCCAGCTCGTGGGAGCCGGACGTGGCGAACTTCGCCTTGACCCCGTTGACCCGGATCTCGCTGACCTGGAGGCCGAAGTCCAGGTTGAAGCGGGACAGGTCCTGCTTGGCGGTGGCCAGCAGGGTGGCCGTGCCTTCCAGCAGGTCCGTCTTCGGCTGGTACTGCAGGCGCAGGTCGTAGTGCGACACGTCGTATCCGCCGTTGCCGCTGGCCGGGTAGTAGGGATCGCCGATACCCGGGGCGCCCGAACCCGAACCCGCCGCCGACGCCGGGATCACCAGCAGGAGGGAAGCGGCGAGCACGCTCGGGGCGATGACTTTGCGGTGCACGAATGGCTCCAAGTGGTAGGGGAGACAGATCGGTTCACAGAGTGGTCCAAGGCCTTGTCGCTCGACCGTATTCACCCGTGAGCGCCAGGTCATGTCCATGGCCCCTGCTGTCACACGATCGCCATTCGGCCGTCACGGGCCGACGGGCGGCGCCGCGGCGGCGTCGGGGGCACCGAGCGCCAGATGGAGCCCGCCGACGACCCAGTGCTGCCGGGCCAGGACCCGTGGCCTGCGGCGCAACCACCGGCTCAGGGCCCCGCCGGTGCAGGCGTAGCCGATGTCGAGGAGGGCCCCGAGGGCGAGGAACACCATGCCCAGCAGCCACATCAGGGCGTGCGGATCGGCCGAATCCGGCCGGACGAACCGTGGGAGGAAGGCCAGGAAGAAGAGGGTCACCTTGGGAATGAGGAGGTTGGCCAGCACGCCGTCGAGGTGGGCGCGGCCCCACCGCGCGGGCGCCGCCTCCCCAACGGCGGGCAGGAACGGGCCGGCGCGCAGGGCCCGTACGCCCAGGAGGACCAGGTGGGCCGCGCCCGCGTGGGTGAGCACCAGGTACGCGGCCGGGGAGCGCAACACCAGCTCCGCGCCCTCCGACACGGCGACGGCGATGTGCACCACGGTGGCGCTCTCCACCCCCGCGGCGGTGGCCAGTCCCGCGCGGCGGCCCTGGGCGGCGGCGCGGGTGACGATCAGGACCGTGTTCGGGCCGGGGAGGAGGACGAGCGCCGATGCGGCGGCGACGAAGGCGAGGAGGGTGCTGAGGGGCATGCGCCGAGGCTGGTCGGGGCCGGGGGGAGGGGTGAGAGCCGCGGCCCGATGGAGGGGGAAGTGGACCGTTCCGCGTCGCACACCTGGTCGCCGGCCGAGCCGGACGCGGTGCTCGGCGGCCGGCTCGCCGGTCCGGGCCCGCCGTACCGGCGCCTCGCCGCAGCCCTGCGCGGTGCGGTCCGTACGGGCGACCTCGCGCCCGGCGACGGGCTGCCCGCCGAGCGGCCCCTCGCCGCGGCCCTGGGCGTCAGCCGGGCCACCGTGGTCGCCGCCTACGACGAACTGCGCGGCGCGGGCGCCGCTGTCTTCGCCCGGGTCGCGCTCCGGCACGGCGTCGAGCTGGTCCCCGGGGCTGCGACCGGCCCCTCGGGCGACCACGACGCGTACGTCCGGCTCCCGTTCACGCTGCCCGAGCCGCGGCTGGTGGAGCTGGTGGCCCGGCCCTCCCGGGCCTGGGCGGCGTACGGGGGCCCGCCGTCCGCAAGGTGAGACCCGCGCCACGGGCCCCGGCCCTACCCGACATACCGAACAGTCGGTAACCTCCCGGCATGACGCTTCCCCCGCTCGCCGCCCGTCGCTGTTGGCATGCTGCGATCAACCCGCTGCACGCGACGATCTACTTCTCGCCGGACCTCGCCAAGGAGCTCGCGGCCCTCGGAGTCACGGACCCGGTCGCCGTCAACCTCGCGAGCCGTTCCGCCGCGATGGGCGCCGTAGGCCCCGGCACGGTCACCGCCACCTTCTACAACTACCGCCACGACCTGCTCACCCGGCACTTGCCCGCCGTCTGGGGCACCGCCACGCCCGAGCAGGTCCTCGCCGCCCGCCTGCGGGCCGCCGACAGCACCCTGCGCCGGCTCCTGGGCACCGAGACCGTGGAATCGGCCGAGCTGGCCGAGGCCGCCGACCTGGCCATGCTCGCCACCGAGGGCTGCACCCGGCACGCCCGCACGCTCTACGCCGCCCACGCCGACCTCCCCGTGCCCGAGGCCCCGCACCTGCGCCTGTGGCACGCCACCACCCTGCTGCGCGAGCACCGCGGCGACGGCCACCTCGCCGCCCTGCTCCTCGCGGGCCTGGACCCGGTGGAGGCCCTGGTCAGCCACACCGCCACCGGCCGCGGCATGACCGCGAAGTGGATCAAGGCCATCCGCGGCTGGGAGCAGTCCGACCTGGACGCTGCGACCGAGCGGCTGCGTGCGCGCGGCATCCTCGACGCCGACGGCGGGCTCACCGACGAGGGCAAGGCCGTGCGCGAGCGCCTGGAGGCGGACACCGACCGCCTCGACGCCGCCCCGTACGAGCACCTGGGCGAGGAGGGGCTGGCCCGCCTCGCCGAACTCGGCGGCGCCTTCGTCACGAAGGCGATCGGCGCCGGGGCCTTCCCGCGCGACCTCTTCGGCCGGGCCTGACCGGCGGAACGGGCAGGGTTCCCGCCGTCCGCCACCGCCACCTGCCACAATTGGCAGCCTTCCAGTGCAAACGAAGGCAGGCGGGACCCGATCGTGACGACGTCCATCGAAGGCAGGATCGCCGAGGAGCTCGGCGTACGGGAGCGGCAGGTCAAGGCCGCCGTCGAGCTGCTCGACGGCGGCTCCACCGTGCCGTTCATCGCGCGCTACCGCAAGGAAGCGACCGAGATGCTCGACGACGCCCAGCTGCGCACCCTAGAGGAGCGGCTGCGGTACCTGCGGGAGCTGGAGGACCGCCGTGCGGCGGTCCTGGACTCCGTACGGGAGCAGGGCAAGCTCACCGACGAACTGGCGGCGCGGATCGCCGCGGCCGACACCAAGGCCCGGTTGGAGGACATCTACCTGCCCTTCAAGCCCAAGCGGCGCACCAAGGCGCAGATCGCCCGCGAGGCCGGTCTGGAGCCGCTCGCCGAGGGCCTGCTGGCCGACCCGTCGGTGGAACCGGCCGCGGCCGCGGCCGCGTTCGTCGACGCCGACAAGGGCGTAGCCGACCCGGCGGCCGCCCTCGAGGGCGCCCGGGCCATCCTCACCGAGCGGTTCGGCGAGGACGCCGACCTGATCGGTGAACTGCGCGAGCGCATGTGGGGCCGGGGCCGGCTCGCGGCGAAGGTCCGCGAGGGCAAGGAGGAGGCGGGCGCCAAGTTCGCCGACTACTTCGACTTCGCCGAGCCGTTCACCGCGCTGCCCTCGCACCGCGTCCTCGCCATGCTGCGCGGCGAGAAGGAGGACGTCCTCGACCTCACCCTGGAGCCGGAGGAGCCCCGCGAGGAGCCCGGCCCGTCCACGTACGAGGGCATGATCGCCCGCCGCTTCGGGGTGAACGACCGCGGCCGCCCCGGCGACAAGTGGCTGGCCGACACCGTCCGCTGGGCCTGGCGCACGAAGATCCAGGTGCACCTCGGCATCGACCTGCGGATGCGGCTGCGCCAGGCCGCCGAGGACGAGGCGGTGCGGGTCTTCGCATCGAACCTGCGCGACCTGCTGCTCGCGGCTCCCGCCGGCACCCGGGCGACGCTCGGCCTGGACCCGGGCTTCCGTACCGGCGTGAAGGTCGCCGTCGTGGACGCCACCGGCAAGGTCGTTGCCACGGACGTGATCTACCCGCACGTGCCCGCCAACAAGTGGGACGAGTCCCTCGCCAAGCTGGCCCGCCTCGCGAAGGAGCACGCGGTCGAGCTGGTCGCCATCGGCAACGGCACGGCCTCCCGCGAGACCGACAAGCTCGCCGGGGACCTCATCACGCGCCACCCCGAGCTGGGGCTCACCAAGGTGATGGTCTCGGAGGCCGGCGCCTCCGTGTACTCGGCCTCGGCCTTCGCCTCTCAGGAACTCCCCGGCATGGACGTGTCGCTGCGCGGCGCCGTCTCCATCGCCCGCCGCCTGCAGGACCCGCTCGCCGAGCTGGTCAAGATCGACCCGAAGTCGATCGGCGTCGGCCAGTACCAGCACGACCTGTCCGAGGTGAAGCTCTCGCGCTCGCTCGACGCGGTCGTCGAGGACTGTGTGAACGGCGTCGGGGTGGACGTCAACACCGCCTCCGCGCCGCTGCTTTCGCGGGTCTCGGGCATCAGCGGCGGCCTCGCCGAGAACATCGTGGCCCACCGCGACGCCAACGGCCCCTTCCGTAGCCGCAAGGGGCTCAAGGACGTGGCCCGGCTCGGCCCGAAGGCGTACGAGCAGTGCGCGGGCTTCCTGCGGATCCGCGGCGGGGACGACCCGCTGGACTTCTCCAGCGTGCACCCCGAGGCCTATCCGGTGGTCCGGGGCATGGCCAAGACGGCGGGCAGCGAGGTGGCGGCCCTGATCGGCAACTCGGGCGTGCTGCGCTCGTTGCGTCCCGAGCAGTTCGTCACCGAGGCCTTCGGCCTGCCCACCGTCACGGACATCCTGCGCGAGCTGGAGAAGCCGGGCCGCGACCCGCGCCCCGCCTTCAAGACGGCCACGTTCAAGGAGGGCGTCGAGAAGATCGGCGACCTGGCCCCCGGCATGATCCTGGAGGGCGTGGTCACCAACGTGGCCGCCTTCGGCGCCTTCATCGACATCGGCGTCCACCAGGACGGTCTGGCGCACGTCTCGGCGCTGTCGAAGACCTTCGTCAAGGACCCCCGGGACGTGGTCAAGCCGGGCGACATCGTCCGTGTGAAGGTCATGGACGTGGACATCCCGCGCAAGCGGATCTCGCTGACCCTGCGGCTGGAGGACGAGGCCGGGGCGGAGCGCGGCGCGGGTGCTCCGCGGCAGCGCGAGGACCGGCGCGGCGGCGGTGGCGGCGGAGGCGGCGGTGGCCGTCCGCCGCAGCAGCGCGGCGGGTCCGGTGGCCGCGAGGGTGGCCGCAACCAGGGCCAGGGCGAGCGCGGTCAGGGCGAGCGCGGCCAGGGCCGCCGGCAGGGCGGCGGCAGCGCCCCCGCCCCCGCCAACAGCGCGATGGCCGACGCCCTGCGCCGCGCGGGCCTCACCGCCCCCGAGGAGCGCCGCAAGAAGTAGGAGCCGTCAAGGGTGTCTTGCAGCCACCCGGCGCGTGTCGGTCTTCGTACCGAGTGGCCGAATAGCTTCCCCACCTGGGGACTTGCCTTGCCAACTCGCGTACAAGATCTGTAGGCATGGTGGAACGCCCGTTCGTCACTCGGCGGACGGGCTTCCGCGTTTTCCCCTCAGGACCGCATTCCCCGAGGCCGCCTCGAAGGCACAGGACGTCATGCCCATGCCCATACACGCCTACCGCCGTTGCCCCGGAAAGGGTCCGAAGAGGGATCACATGCCCCACCGGCAACTCAGCATCCGCAAAAGGTGCGAGCAGATTCTCGGCCATCTGGATCTGACCCACCCCTTCTCCCTCGACGACCTGTGTCGACGGATAGCCGAGCGGCGAGGCCGTCCCATCCGGCTCCATCCGCTCCCCAAGGAAGCGGCGGAGTCCGGGGTCTGCGGACTGTGGGTGGGCACGGCCAGCGTCGACTACGTCTTCTACGAGGCGCAGACCACCCCGCTGCACCGGGAGCACATCGTCCTCCACGAGCTGGGCCACATCCTCTTCGGCCACAACTCCCTGGAAGGGGAGGAGACCGACGGGAACGCCCCCGTGGTGCTCGGCCGCACCAACTACACCACCCGGCAGGAGCAGGAGGCGGAGATGCTCGCCAGCATGATCCGCATCCGCACGGCGAACGCCGGGCCGCGGTCCGCGAACGGCGCCCGCGGCACCCTGGCCCGACTGGAGTCCGCCATGGGGTACGAGCGGGGCACCGATGGCAAGTGACCTGACCGCCTTCGGCAACTGGCTCGCCGTCCCCAGCGTGGTGTGCCTGTGGATCGCCGTCCTGCTCCGCGCCCCCGGAGCCCTGCGCTCCCCCCAGCAGCGCGGCCTGTGGCTGGCCGTCGCCACCGCCGCCGCCGCGATGACCCTCAACCTCCCGGACGTCGTCTCGTACGCGATGGGCCGCGGCCCGGGCTACGCCCACACCATCGGCCTCGTCCGCAACCTCATCGGAGTGCTGTCGGCCGGCGCCGTCCTCTACTTCGTGGCCGCCACCACCCGCGGTCGCCGGCTCCAGCTCACCGCCTGCGTCGCCACCGTGGCCTGGCTCGGCGCGCTCCTCGCGCTGGACGCGGCCGCGCCCGACCACGGCACGCACACCATGCCGCCGGTCGGCGACCCGGTGCCCTCCCTCGCGTACTGGCTGGTCCTGATCTCCGCGCACGTGACCGCCAACATCGTCTGCGTGGCCCTGTGCTCGCGCTACAGCCGGCGTACCGAGAGCCGGGGCCTGGCCGCCGGGCTGCGACTGTTCGGTCTCGGCACCGCGCTCGCCGGACTGTTCTGGCTGGCGTACCTGCTCAAGGCCCTGTTCGGCAGCACCTGGGCGATGCCCGCCCTCCCCCTGCTCATGAACCTGCACGGCCTGCTGCGCGCCGCAGCGATCCTCGTGCCCACGCTGTTCACCTTCCGGCGCACCTGCGCCGACATCGCCACCACCTGGCGGCTGTGGCCTCTGTGGCGCGACCTGGTGGAAGCGGTGCCGCACGTGGCGCTCAACAAGCCGCGCGCCTGGCGGGTGATGGAGCTGATGTGGCCGCCGGTCCCGCGCAACCTGCTCGTGTACCGCAAGGTCATCGAGACGCGCGACGCGATCTTGATCCTGGGCGAGTACGTGGCCCCGGGCGCCCTGGAACAGGCCCGCGGCCAGGCCACCGGAGACGGGGTCCCCGAGCAGCGGGCCACCGCCGCCGCGCTGGCCCGCGTACTGAAGGAGGCCCGGCAGGCCAAGCTCGACGGGGCGCCCGGGCAGCCGGGCGAAGCGGCCGCGCTGGAACTGCCCGCCGCGATCCACACCTCGCAGGAGGGCGGGGACCTGGCGGACGAGGCTCGGTTCCTCGTCGACGTCGCCCAGGCGTACGCCGCGCCCGCCACCACGAGGAAGTGAACGAGTCTTGACCACCGTACTGATCACCGGGGCCAGCGCCGGACTGGGCGCCGCCTTCGCCCGCGGCTTCGCCGCCAAGGGCTGCGACCTGGTCCTCGTGGCCCGCGACAAGGACCGGCTCGACGCCGTCGCCGCCGAACTGGCCCGCGCGTACGGCACCGCGTCCGAGGTGCTGCCCGCCGACCTGCTGGACCCGGTGGACTGCGCGGCCGTCACCGAGCGGCTCGCCGACCCGGCCCGGCCCGTGGACATCCTGGTCAACAACGCGGGCTTCGGGCTGCCCGCGCCCTTCCCGTACAGCCCGGTCGAGGACGAGGAGCGGATGCTCGACCTGTTGGTCAAGGTCCCGCTCCGACTCACCCACGCCGTGCTGCCGGGCCTGCGCGCACGCCGCCGGGGCGCGGTCCTCAACGTCTCCTCGGTGGCGGGACTCCTGCCGACCGGGACCTACGGGGCCGCCAAGGCCTGGATCACCGCGTTCAGCGAGTCGCTCCGGGTGGACATGGCGCCGTACGGGGTCCGGGTGCTGGCCGTGGTGCCCGGCTTCACCCGCACCGAGTTCCAGGAGCGGGCCGGCATGGACGTCAGCGCGCTGCGCGACGCGGTCTGGCTGGAGCCGGAGGCCGTGGTCGCGCAGGCCCTGAAGGACCTCGCCCTGCGCCGCCCGGTCAGCATCACCGGCCGCCGCTACCGTGCCTACGCCCTCGCCGCCCGCCACCTGCCGCGCACGTTCGTGGCCGCGCGGATGGCCCGCAAGCGTCGGCCGCCGGCGGACCGGGCGGGCTGAACGGGCCCGGTTTGGGGCGCCGCGTCCCGGGCAGCCGCCGGGTGAGAGAGAGGACGCGCCATGGACGAACAGGGTGGAGCCGGAGGAAGCCCGCACCGCGCCGGGAACGACGACGCGAAGGAGCGGCACGTCCCGCAGCCCGAGCAGCGCCCGAAGCCGGGTCCGAAGCACGCTCCGAAGCCCGGGCCCGGGCCCGTCCGCGCCGCGGACACGGACGAGGCGAGCCGCCTCGACCGCCCGGGGCAAGGCCACGGGTACCGGGGCCGTCGAAAGGGCCCCGAATAGGTAATCTCGTACAAACGTTCCCATGCGGGGCGGTCGTGGGAGAAGATGCCCGGGTGATCTTCGACCCGCTCTTCGAGGGCGACCGCGTCCGCCTTTCGGAAGGCGACGGCGACCTGCCCGACGCCGCACCCGGGGGCGTCTTGGGCGCGTCCGCCGTCCGGGAGGCCGACCCGGCCGCCGTTCCGCCCGAGATCCGCACCCGCTCGGGCGAGATCGTCTTCGTGACGTCCGTTCGACAGGCGGAGCTGGCGCGGTTCTGCACCGACAACGGGATCCCGTTGCGCTCCCGGCCCGACGTCTGGGGCGACCTGCTCGAACCCTTCCTCGACACCGAGTTCGACCGCCGGACCCGGGCGGCGACCCTGGAGCGGCTGGCCGCCGCCGGGGTCGACGCCACCGAGGCGGCCGCGATCCGGGAGCGGGTCCGGCCGCTCGTGGTGGCCTACAACTCCGTGCACTGGGATTGGTTCCACCTCGGCCTCGCCGACCTCCTCGTCGCGGCCCGCTCCGACCTCGTCCCCGAGGAACTCCGCATCCCGCCCGAGGACCTGCGTGCCTTCCGTGCCTGGGCCACGGACATCGCCGCCCGCCCGGACCGGCTTCCCTAGAGCTCGGTGACCTTGCCGTCGGAGACCTCCAGGCGGCGGGTCACGTGCACCGCGTCCAGCATGCGGCGGTCGTGGGTGACCAGCAGGAGGGTGCCCTCGTAGGCGTCGAGGGCCGACTCCAGCTGCTCGATCGCCGGCAGGTCGAGGTGGTTGGTCGGCTCGTCCAGGACCAGCAGGTTCACCCCGCGGCCCTGGAGCAGGGCCAGCGCCGCACGGGTGCGCTCGCCCGGGGAGAGGGTGGCCGCCGGGCGCAGGACGTGGGCCGCCTTGAGGCCGAACTTGGCCAGCAGCGTGCGCACCTCGGCCGGCTCGGTCTCGGGCACCGCCGCGCAGAAGGCTTCGAGCAGCGGTTCGTCGCCGAGGAACAGGCCGCGCGCCTGGTCCACCTCGCCGACCAGGACGCCGGAGCCGAGGGTGGCGGAGCCGGAGTCCGGGGTCAGCCGGCCCAGCAGGACGGCGAGGAGGGTGGACTTGCCGGCGCCGTTGGCCCCGGTGATCGCCACCCGGTCCGCCCAGTCGATCTGAAGGCTCGCCGGGCCGAAGGCGAAGTCCCCGCGCTTGACGGCCGCCTCGCGCAGGGTCGCCACCACGGAGCCCGAGCGCGGGGCCGCCGCGATCTCCATCCGCAGCTCCCACTCCTTGCGGGGCTCGTCCACGACCTCCAGCCGCTCGATCGCCCGCGCCGTCTGGCGGGCCTTGGCGGCCTGCTTCTCGCTCGACTCGCCCCGCAGGTTCTTGCCGATCTTGTCGTTGTCGGAAGCCTTGCGGCGGGCGTTGCGCACGCCCTTGTCCATCCAGTTGCGCTGCATCTGGGCCCGGCCTTCGAGCGCCGACTTCTTGCCCGCGTACTCCTCGAACTCCTCGCGGGCGTGGTTGCGGGCGCGCTCGCGCTCCTCCAGGTAGGAGTCGTAGCCACCGCCGTAGAGGTTGATCTGCTGCTGCGCGAGGTCGAGCTCGAGGACCTTGGTGACCGTCCGGGTCAGGAACTCGCGGTCGTGGCTGATCACGACCGTGCCGGCCCGCAGCCCCTTGACGAACCGCTCCAGCCGCTCCAGACCGTCCAGGTCCAGGTCGTTGGTGGGCTCGTCGAGCAGGAAGACGTCGTAGCGCGACAGGAGGAGCGAGGCGAGGCCCGCGCGGGCCGCCTGACCGCCGGAGAGCGCCGTCATGGGCAGGTCGAGACCGACGGCGAGGCCGAGCTCGTCGGCGACCTCCTGGGCCCGCTCGTCGAGGTCGGCGCCGCCGAGGTTCAGCCACGTGTCCAGCGCGTTCGCGTACGCGTCGTCCGCTCCCGGGGTCCCGTCCACCAGACCCTGCGTCGCCGCGTCGAGCTCGGCCTGCGCGGCCGCCACGCCCGTACGGCGGGCCAGGAACTCCCGGACCGACTCCTCGGGGCGGCGCTCCGGCTCCTGCGGGAGGTGGCCGACGGCGGCACCGGGCGGGGAGAGCCGCAGCTCCCCGGTCTCGGGGGTGTCCAGCCCGGCGAGCAGCCGCAGCAGGGTGGACTTCCCGGCGCCGTTCACGCCGACGAGGCCGATGACGTCGCCGGGGGCGACGACGAGGTCGAGATCGGCGAAGAGGGTGCGCTCACCGTGCGCGGCGGTGAGCTTCTTGGCGACGAGGGTTGCAGTCATGATGTGCCGATCCTATCCGCGCGCGAACGGGCGCCCGGCATGGCCGGATAGGTGGGAAGCACGTCATTGCGGCTATCGGGGGCGCGGAACACCATGAAGCCATGTCGTCATCGCCGCGCACCGTCCTCGTCCTCCTCTACGACGGGGTCCAGAGCCTGGACGTGACCGGGCCGGTGGAGGTGTTCGCCGCGCTCGCCCACTTCCCGGGGCGGGTCGGGTACGCGATCCGGACGGTCTCTCCCGCGGGAGAGACCGTCCGCACCAGCAGCGGGCTGACGCTGGTGCCGGACGGGGAGCTGGCGAGCGCCAGGCCGGGGCCCGGGACCACGGTCCTGGTGCCCGGGGGACGGTTCTCGGGGGACTTCGATCCCCGGCTCACCGATTGGCTCCGTACCCACGGGAGGGGCGCGGAGCGGCTGGTCTCCGTGTGTACGGGAGGACTGCTGCTGGCCGAGGCGGGGCTCCTGGACGGGCGGCGGGCGACGACGCACTGGAACGCCTGCGAGCGGATGGCGCGGGACTACCCGGCCGTCGCCGTCGAGCCGGACCCGATCTACGTACGGGACGGACCGGTGGCCACCTCGGCGGGGGTCACGGCGGGGATCGACCTCGCCCTGGCGCTGGTGGAGGAGGACCACGGGCAGGACGTCGCCCTGACGATCGCCCGGCACCTGGTGGTGTTCCTGCGCAGGCCCGGCAACCAGGCGCAGTTCAGCGCGCACCTGGCCGCCCAGACGGCCCGCCGGGACCCGCTGCGGGACGTGCAGCAGTGGATCGCCGAGCACCCTGGGGAGGAGCTCGGCGTCGAGCACCTCGCCGCCCGGGCCCGACTGTCGCCGCGGCACTTCGCTCGGGCCTTCCAGGCGGAGACCGGGGTCACGCCCGGCCGGTACGTCGAACGGGTCCGGGTGGACCACGCACGGCGGCTGTTGGAGGAGAGCGGGGAAGGGATCGCACAGATCGCCCGGGCCTGCGGGTACGGGAACCCGGAGGCGTTGCGCCGGGCCTTCGTCCGGACCCTCGGCCAGCCGCCCGCCGAGTACCGCCGCCGTTTCCGCACGTCGCGCCCCTGAGGGCCGGCCCCGGCGCCGCGCCCAGAAGAAGGAGCCGCCCCACCGGGGCGGCGCACTGTTCCGACCAGCGCTCCGGAGGAGCCATGCAGATCGCCGTACTTCTCTACGACCACTTCACCGCCCTGGACGCCATCGGGCCCTTCGACACGCTCGGCCGGCTGCCCGACGTCGAGGTCGTCTTCGTCTCCGAGCGGCCCGGCCCCGTACGGACCGACAACGGGTCGCTCGCGCTCGTCGCCGACAAGGGGCTCGACGAGGTCACCCGACCCGACATCGTCATCGTGCCCGGCGGACCGCATCCCGAGCGGGAGATGGCCAACCCCGTGGTCCTGGACTGGCTGCGCACGGTCGACGCCACCACCACCTGGACCACCTCGGTGTGCACGGGATCCCTGCTGCTGGCCGCCGCCGGACTGCTCGACGGCCGACGGGCGACCAGTCACTGGCTGTACCTGGAGCAGCTGCCGGAGCACGGGGCGGAGCCCACCGGGGAGCGCGTGGTGTTCGACGGGAAGTACGTCACCGCCGCGGGGGTGTCCTCCGGGATCGACATGGGCCTCACCCTGCTCGGCCGGATCGCCGGGGACGACTTCGCCCGGGCCGTGCAGCTGATGACCGAGTACGACCCGCAGCCGCCCTACGACGCCGGCTCGCCCGAGAAGGCCCCGGCCGCCCTCGTCGAGATGCTGCGCAGCGGTGGCACGCCCGGCTGACGGCCGGCCGTCAGGGGGTCCACGTGAAGCGAGGGGCCCGGCGCTCCAGGAACGCGGTGACCCCCTCCGCGGTGTCCTCGCTCCCGGCGGCCTGGTCCTTCCAGTACGCGTCCCGGTCGGTCCGACCGTCCGTGAACTCCTTGGCCGCCGCCTGCGTCAGCTGTGAGCGCGAGGCCAGGATCCGGCTGAACTCGGCGACGCGCTTGTCCAGTTGGCCGGCCGGCAGCAGTTCGTTCAGGAACCCCGCGCGCAGCGCCGTCTCCGCGCCGATCAGTTCCGCGGAGAAGAGGAGGTACTTGGCCCAGCCCGGGCCGACCAGGGAAGCGAGCCTGCGGGTGGAGGACGCCGGGTAGACGATGCCGAGCCTGGCGGGGGTCACCCCGAAGGAGGCCCCCTCCTCGGCGAAGCGCAGATCGCAGGCGGCCGCGAGCTGGCTGCCGCCGCCCACGCAGAAGCCGCGGATGGCCGCCAGCGTGGGCTTGGGGAAGGCGGCCAGGGCCTCCTCGGCGGCCACGGCCAGGTCCCGCGGGTCCCCGTCCCCGGCGTCCCCGGGGTCCGTGACGTCCCCGGTCAGCGAGGAGATGTCGGCGCCCGCGCAGAAGGTCGCTCCGGCCCCGGTCAGCACGAGCACCCGTACCGCCGGGTCGTCCGCCAGGCCCGTCACCAGCTCCGGGAGCGCCCGCCACATGGCGGCGGTCATGGCGTTGCGCTTGGCGGGGTGCGAGATGACGATCGTGGCCACCCCGTCGGCGACCGTGTGCAGGAGGGTTGCGTCCGTGGCTGCGTCCATGCGCCGGATGCTATCCCGGGCGGTCATACCTATGATCAAGGGGTGCGAGGAGGTGGCACGTCCATGGGCGCAGATCGTGCAGACCGTACGGGGGCCATGGTCGGGGGCCCGGAACCGCAGCGCGAGAAGAAGAAGCTCAATCGCAGTTTCGCGCTGATGACGGCGCTCGGGGTACTGCTGGCGCTGGCCGGGCTGGTCGGCCTCGTCTACACCGCCGTCGCCACCCTCACCTCGATGTTCCTCTTCGGCTGGCTGCTGCTGATCGGCGGTGTGGTGGGCCTGCTGCAGGCCGTGCAGTGGCGCAGGAGCAACTACTTCTGGCTCGCCGTCATCGTCGCCGCGATCAACCTGGCCGCGGGCTTCGTGATCCTGCGCCGTCCCGAGGCGAGCGCCGAGGCGCTGACCATGTTCGCCGCGCTGCTCTTCCTGACGGGCGGGGTGTTCCGGCTGGTCGGAGCGCTGGTGGTGCGCGGTGCCAATGTCGGGCTCGCGGTCGTCCAGGGCGCCTTCGGGATCCTGCTGGGCTTCCTGATCCTCTCCAACTGGCCCGGCAACAGTCTGTACGTGATCGGAACCTTCTTCTCCCTCGCCCTGCTGTTCGACGGGCTGAGCCTGGTGGCCATGGGCATGGGCTCCCGTCGCATCCTGGGGTTGGTCAGGGAGGATGGGGATCCGGCAGCGGCGACCGCGGGGGACGGGGCGGGCGAGGCGGCCGGGAAGCGGCGGACAGAAGATCAGGAATAGTCGAACAACTGACTCTGTCATACGCCAGCGGTCAGAATGTGTCCGATAGACGCTGACTTCTGGTCAGCAGTCCGGGCCGCACCAGCCCGTTCCCCACTCTTGTCGCGTGGAGACGATCGAGCGCGAAGACGGGGGACGGAAAATGGATGTCAGCGGGAGCGTCCCGCCGGCCAAGGCGGGTGAGGCGGAGGCCCCGGCCGATCCCCTTGCCTATGAGGGTGTGTGGAGGTTCACCGCTCCCGCGGTTGAAGAATCCGTTCCGCAAGCCCGTCGTGCGGTCCGGGACCTGCTCGGGCGCCAGGGGGTGCCGGCCCATCAGGACCTCGTGTACTCCCTGCTCCTGATCGTCTCCGAGCTGGTGACGAACTCGGTCCGGCACGCCGCCCTGCTCTCGCCGGAGGTCGCGGTCGAGGTCGCGATCGGCCGTGCGTGGGTGCGGGTGGCCGTGGAGGACAACCACCCCTACCGACCCAAGGCGCTCGAGGCCGACTTCGGTCAGACCGGCGGCCGGGGCCTGCTCCTGGTCCGGGAGATCACCCTGGAGGCCGGCGGGGTCTGCGACGTCGAGCACACCTCGACCGGCGGCAAGGTGATTTGGGCGGCCCTGCCGCTCGCCGCCCCGCCGACCGTCGGGTGAGCGGCGGCCGGCGGGGCGGCGGAGGGCGGGGTGGCGGAGGGCGGGAGCGCGCAGGAGCGGAGCGGCGTACGGGCTGCTACCAGCCCGCCGCGTCGCCGGTCAGCTCGCGGATCGCGGGCCGCGCCGCATCCAGCACGGTCATGAACCAGGCCGAGAAGGGCGCTTCGGCGTGCCGCTTCGCCAGTTCCTCGGCGGTGACGAAGACGGTGTCCTCGACCTCCTCCGGATCCGGCTGCACGACGGTCTGTGCGAGTCCCACGAACAGGTGATTGAACTCCTGCTCCACCAGGCCCGATACGGGGTCCGGGTGGTTGTAGCGCACCGTCCCGGCCTGCGCGAGGAGCGAGGGCGACAGGCCCAGCTCCTCATGGGTGCGCCGGGCCGCGGCCGCGAACGGCGACTCCCCGGGATAGGGGTGCCCGCAACAAGTGTTCGACCAGACGCCGGGGGAGTGGTACTTCCCGAGGGCCCGCTGCTGGAGCAGCAGACGACCCTGCTCGTCGAAGAGGAACACGGAGAACGCCCGGTGCAACTGCCCGGGCGCCTGATGGGCGGAGAGCTTCTCCGCCGTACCGATGGTGTTGCCGGCCTCGTCGACCAGTTCGAGCATGATCGGTTCTTGCGTACCGGTGCCGTTGGACGCGCTGTTCGCGGCGGTGGCTGGTGTGGTCGGCATACCCATCCTTCGCTTCGGACTTCGGCCTTCAGTCTGCCGTACAAAAGAGGCTTGTCCCCACTTCGCAGAACCACGCATGTCCGCCCCCGTCGCGTGCTAGGCGACGAGGGGCGGATCACATCACGTGTCACCTCACATGACGTGCGCGTCAGACCCCGAACGGATCCGGGTACCTGATCGTTCCCGCGGGCACCGGACGGGAAGCATCCAGCACCAGCGCCATCATGGCCCCGTCGGGGACCTCGAAGGGGGCCCGGATCCCGAAGCGCGACGCCGGCAGGAAACCGAAGCGCGGATAGTACTCCGGGTGCCCCAGGACGAGGACCAGTGACTCCCCGCGCTCCCTGGCCGCCGCGAGCAGGGCCCGTACGACCGAGCTGCCCGCGCCCGAGCGCTGGAGCGCGGGATCGGCCGCCACCGGGGCGAGCGCGAGCGCCGGGGCGCCGTCGACCTCGCACCGGGTCAGCAGGGCGTGCGCCGCCACCGCACCGTCCGGGGCCTCGGCCACGTACGACAGCCCGGGCAGCCAGGCGGCGTCGGCGCGCAGCGCGTCCACGAGGTCGGCCTCCAGCGGGGTCCCGAAGGCCGCCAGGTTGATCTCGCGTACGGCCGTCGCGTCGGCCGCGGTCTCCGGCCGGGCGGGCCAGGCGTCGCCGTCCCCGGCGCTCACCGGGCGCAGCACGTAGCCCGCGTACCCGTACTCGTGCCCGTGGCGGGCCCGTACGTCGAGCTCCTCGCGGGTCGCGGCCAGGGCCCGCGCCATCGCCGGGCCGCCGGTCGCGGACAGGGCCCGGACCCGCTCGGCGAGCGGGCCGTAGTACTCGGCCCAGTCGGAGTCGGGCAGCTCGTGCACGCCGAGCACCCGGTACCCGGCGGCCTGGGCGGCCGCCAAGTTGTCGGCGGTGGTGCGCAGCGCGTAGTGCGGGTCCCAGAAGGCACGGGCGCCCGCGGACGGCTGCGCGACCGACCACTGGCACTCGGTCAGGACGAGGGTCCCGCCCGGGGCGAGCAGTCGCTTCCACCGCGCGAGCGCGGTGTCGAAGCCGAGGAGGTAGGCGGAGCCCTCCGCCCAGACGAGATCGAAGGAGCCGTCCTCGAAGCCCTCGCCGGGGAGCGCGCCCATGTCCGCCTCCACGGTGCGGACCCGTCCTGCGAGTCCGCGGGCCGCGGCGGCCGTGCGGAGCTCGTCGAGGAAGGGGGCGTGCAGGTCGACGGCGGTCACCTCGGCGCCCGTATCCGCCGCGCCCGCCTCGGCGGCGAGCAGCAGCGCGCTGCGGCCCGGGCCGCAGCCCAGGTCGAGGACGCGGGGCCGCTCGGGCAGCGGTCCGCACAGGGACAACAGGTGGCGGGTGCTCGCGTCGGAGCCCGGAGCCTGCCGGGGCAGGCCGTGGTGCAGGGCGAAGAAGGCGTGCGTGAAGGCGTCGACGCCGTCGAGATCGGAGGCGGTGTCGAAGGAATTGCTGTCGGTCAACGTGAACCCTTGGAACGGGGGCTCCGGCCGACGAGGCCCAGCTGTGTGGTCAGGCCCGGCCGGGTGCCCGGAAGGAATGGGGGATGCACCGGAGTTCGCTGCGCATGGCCGCGACCACTACGACGGTCATCAACCCACCTCTTTCCACTCGACACGTTCAGGGGCGCGTCCACCGTAACATCAGGGCCGTTTGTGGTACGGCGCCGTGATCGTCAATGATGATCGGAACCCGGCCCGGGGCCCGAATATTCGGCTTATCGGGGCGTAAACGGGTGGTGAACCCCTGCTTCCATTCATCCGATAGCCTCTGCCGACGTGCCGCCACCCCATGAGGGCGCGCGTTCGGAATCCGTTACAAGGAGTGAGTTCGTCTGCCGACCGTCATCCTCACCGGCCTGCCGGTCCCCGGATCACCGCTCGCGGACGAGCTGCGCTCCCTCGGCTTCGACGTCCGCCCGGCCGCCGGTCCCCAGGACACCGCCGCCGCACTGGCGGGCGTACCCGCCGACCAGCGGGTGGCCGTCGTGGACAGCGCCTTCGTCGGGCACGTGCACGCGCTGCGCCTCGCACTGACCGACCCGCGCTTCGACGCCTGCGCCGTCACCGGTGCCCTCGCCGTCCAGGCCGGGGCCCGGGGGGCCCTCGACCAGGCCGTCGCCGGCGCCGCCGCGGAGTCCGGTGGCGCAGGCCCGTACCCGGACCGGCTCGCCGCCGCCGTCGAGGCCGCCGGGACCGCCGTCCAGCGCCCCGAACTGGGCACCCTCGTCGCCGCCGTCCCCGCCGGCCCGGCGGAGCGCGAAGCGGCGACCGCCGCCGTCGCCGCCGTCGACGACGAGGCCGTGCGCCTGCGGACCGCCGTCAAGTCCCGCGACGGCTTCTTCACCACCTTCTGCATCAGCCCGTACTCGCGCTACATCGCCCGCTGGTGCGCGCGCCGCGGCCTGACCCCGAACCAGGTCACCACCGCCTCGCTGATCACCGCGCTCATCGCGGCCGGCTGCGCCGCCACGGGCGAACGCTGGGGCTACGTGGCGGCCGGCGTGCTGCTCCTCGTCTCCTTCGTACTGGACTGCACCGACGGGCAGCTCGCCCGCTACTCGCTCCAGTACTCGACGATGGGCGCCTGGCTCGACGCCACCTTCGACCGCGCGAAGGAGTACTCCTTCTACGCGGGCCTCGCGCTCGGCGCGGCCCGGAACGGCGACGACGTCTGGGCCCTGGCCGTCGGCTCCATGATCCTCATGACCTGCCGGCACGTCGTGGACTTCTCCTTCAACGAGGCCAACCACGACGCCACCGCCAACACCAGCCCCACGGCCGCCCTCTCCGACCGGCTCGACAGCGTCGGCTGGACCGTGTGGATCCGCCGGATGATCATCCTGCCGATCGGTGAGCGCTGGGCGATGATCGCGGTGCTGACCGCCTTCACCACCCCCCGGATCGTCTTCTACGCCCTGCTGGTCGGCTGCGCCTTCGGCGCGCTCTACACCACCGCCGGCCGGGTCCTGCGCTCCCTGACGCGCAGGGCCACCCGCACCGACCGGGCGGCCCGGGCGCTGGCCGACCTGGCCGACTCGGGACCGCTCGCCGAGCTCCAGGCCCGCCTGCTGCGCGGCCGGGCCGGGTCCTTCGGCTCCGTGTACGTGGCGGCCCTCGGCACGCTGGTGATGATCGCGGGCGCCGTGTTCCTGCCCTTCGGCGACCCCCGGGTGATCGCCGTCGCAGTGATCTACGTCATGGCGGCCGGCCTCGCCGTCGCCGCACCGCTCCGGGGCGCCCTGGACTGGCTGATCCCGCCGCTGTTCCGGGCCGCCGAGTACGTCACGGTCCTCGCGCTCGCCGTCAAGGCGGACGTCCCCGGGGCCCTCCCGGCGGCATTCGGCCTGATCGCGGCGGTCGCCTACCATCACTACGACACGGTGTACCGCATCCGCGGCGGCACCGGCGCGCCCCCGCACTGGCTGGTGCGGACGATCGGCGGCCACGAAGGCCGGGTCCTGCTGATCACGGCCTTGGCGGCCGTCCTCGTAACGCGCGAAGCGGACTTCCCCGTCGCGCTCACGGCCGTGGCCGTGTTCGTGGCACTCGTGGTGCTCGTGGAGAGCATCCGATTCTGGGTCTCCTCCGGAGCACCCGCCGTACATGACGAAGGAGAACCAGCATGATCGGCCTTGTACTCGCGGCCGGTGCCGGACGCCGTCTGCGCCCCTACACCGACACCCTGCCCAAGGCGCTCGTGCCGGTCGGCCCCGAGGGTGACGAGGAGAGCCTCACGGTCCTCGACCTGACGCTGGGCAACTTCGCCGAGGTCGGCCTGACCGAGGTCGCCATCGTCGTCGGCTACCGCAAGGAAGCCGTGTACGCCCGCCGCGAGGCCCTGGAGGCCAAGTACGGCGTCAAGATCACCCTGATCGACAACGACAAGGCCGAGGAGTGGAACAACGCCTACTCCCTGTGGTGCGCGCGTGACGTCCTGGCACAGGGTGTGATCCTCGCCAACGGCGACACCGTCCACCCGGTCTCGGTCGAGCGCACCCTGCTCGCCGCCCGCGGCAACGGCCAGAAGATCATCCTCGCCCTCGACACGGTCAAGAACCTGGCCGACGAGGAGATGAAGGTCGTCACGGCCGACGGCAAGGGCGTCCAGAAGATCACCAAGCTGATGGACCCCGCCGACGCCACCGGCGAGTACATCGGCGTCACCCTCATCGAGCCCGAGGCCGCCGAGCAGCTGGCCGAGGCCCTGAAGACCACCTTCGAGCGCGACCCCGACCTCTACTACGAGGACGGCTACCAGCAGCTCGTCAACGACGGCTTCACCATCGACGTGGCCCCCATCGGCGACGTCAAGTGGGTCGAGATCGACAACCACGACGACCTCGCCAAGGGCCGGACGATCGCATGCCAGTACTGACGAGGCTCATCCCCTCGCCCGTCGTCGTCGACGTCAGTCGCGGGGCGATGGACGACCTGGCCGGCCTCCTGGCCGACCAGCGGATCTCCGCCTCCGGCAAGCTGGCCATCGCGATCAGCGGAGGCTCCGGCGTGGCGCTGCGCGCCAGGCTGGAGCCCGTGCTGCCGCACGCCGACTGGTACGCGGTCGTCGACGGCACCATCGACTCCGCGGTCAAGCTGGCCGACGACATAAAGGGCCGCCGCTACGACGCCGTCGTGGGCCTGGGCGGCGGCAAGATCATCGACGTGGCCAAGTACGCCGCGGCGCGGGTCGGGCTGCCCATGGTGGCCGTCGCCACCAACCTCTCGCACGACGGCATCTGCTCGCCGGTGTCCATCCTGGACAACGACAACGGCCGCGGTTCCTACGGCGTGCCGACGCCGATCGCCATGGTGATCGACCTCGACGTGATCAAGGAAGCCCCGGTCCGGTTCATCCGCGCCGGCATCGGTGACGCGATCTCCAACATCTCGGCGATCGCCGACTGGGAGCTCTCGCACAAGATCAACGGCGAGCCCGTCGACGGCCTGGCCGCCGCCATGGCCCGTACCGCCGGCGAGTCCGTACTGCGCCACCCCGGCGGGTGCGGCGACGACGAGTTCCTCACCGTGCTCTCCGAGGCGCTGGTGCTCTCCGGCATCGCCATGTCGATCAGCGGGGACTCCCGCCCGTCGTCCGGCGCCTGCCACGAGATCAGCCACGCCTTCGACCTGCTCCACCCCGGACGCTCCGCGCTCCACGGCGAGCAGGTCGGCATCGGCGCCGCCTTCGCGATGCACCTGCGCGGCGCCGCCGAGCAGTCCGGCTACTTCGTCGAGGTGCTGCGCCGGCACGGTCTGCCGGTCGGCCCCGAGGAGATCGGCTTCAGCATCGACGAGTTCGTCGCGGCCGTCGAGTACGCCCCCCAGACCCGCCCGGGACGCTTCACGATCCTGGAGCACCTCAACCTGTCCGCAGCCGAGATCAGGGACGCTTACGCCGACTATGCCAAGACCATCCGTAGCTGAACTGAGGCCCGTCGTGCACCCGGCGGGCGTGAAGGACCGGGTCAGTGGCGAGCACTGGGGCGGGCGCCTCTACATGCGTGAGGTCTCGCTGCGCATCACCCGCTTCCTGGTCACCACCAAGGTCACGCCGAACCAGCTGACCTACCTGATGACCCTCGCCGGCGTCCTCGCCCTCCCGGCCCTGCTGGTGCCGGGCATCTGGGGCGCCGTCCTCGGCGTGATCGCGGTCCAGATGTACCTGCTGCTCGACTGCGTCGACGGCGAGGTCGCCCGCTGGAAGAAGCAGTACTCGCTCTCCGGGGTCTACCTGGACCGGGTCGGCGCCTACCTGTGCGACGCCGCGGTCCTGGTCGGCTTCGGCCTGCGCGCCGCCGACCTGTGGGGCCCCGGGGGAGCCGACTGGCTGTGGGCCTTCCTGGGCACCCTGGCCGCGCTCGGCGCCATCCTCATCAAGGCCGAGACCGACCTGGTCGGCGTCGCCCGCCACCAGGCCGGCAAGCCCGTGGTCCAGGACGCGGCGGCCGAGCCGCGCGCGAAGGGCATGGCGCTCGCCCGCCGGGCCGCCGCCGCGCTCAAGTTCCACCGCCTGGTCCTGGGTATCGAGGCCTCGCTGCTCATCCTGGTGCTGGCCGTCGTGGACCAGGTGCAGGGCGACCTGTACTGGTCCCGCGTCGGGGTCGCCGTACTGGCCGCCATCGCGATGCTCCAGACCGTGCTGCACCTGGTGTCCATCCTCGCCTCCAGCAGGCTCAAGTGAGCGCCCCGCTGCGGCTGGGCGCCGTGATCATCACCATGGGCAACCGGCCCGACGAGCTCAAGGCGCTCCTCGACTCGGTGGCCCGCCAGGACGGAGCCCCCGTCGACGTGGTCGTCGTGGGCCAGGGCGTGCAGGTCACCGGCCTGCCCGAGGGCGTCCGCAGCATCGACCTGCCCGAGAACCTGGGCATCCCGGGCGGGCGCAACGTCGGCATCGAGGCCTTCGGCCCCGGTGGCAGCGACGTGGACGTGCTGCTCTTCCTGGACGACGACGGTCTGCTGGAGCGCACCGACACCGCCGAGCTGTGCCGGCAGGCCTTCGCCGAGGACCCCGCGCTCGGGATCATCAGCTTCCGGATCGCCGATCCGGAGACCGGTGTGACCCAGCGCCGGCACGTGCCGCGGCTGCGCGCCTCCGACCCGATGCGCTCCTCCCGGGTGACCACTTTCCTGGGCGGCGCCAACGCCGTCCGCACGACGGTGTTCGAGCAGGTCGGAGCGCTGCCGGGGGAGTTCTTCTACGCGCACGAGGAGACCGATCTGGCCTGGCGGGCGCTCGACGCAGGGTGGCTGATCGACTACCGCTCGGACATGGTGCTGCTGCACCCGACAACTGCCCCCTCCCGGCACGCGGTCTACCACCGTATGGTGGCTCGTAACCGGGTGTGGCTCGCCCGCCGCAACCTGCCCGCCCCGCTGGTCCCGGTCTACCTGGGCGTCTGGCTCCTGCTGACGCTCGTACGCAGGCCGTCGGCACCCGCGCTCAAGGCCTGGTTCGGCGGTTTCCGGGAGGGATGGACCACTCCCTGCGGACCCCGCCGCCCGATGAGATGGCGAACGGTCTGGCGGTTGACCCGACTGGGTCGACCTCCTGTCATCTGACCAGCCCGCGTCTGGGAACATGACGCGATCACGGGCCTCGAGCCACCAGCCTGATGCCCACCTGGCCGCATCTTGAAGACGAAAGTTTCAACTTGTGAGTGACACAACCCACGACGGCGCCCTCGCCACGAGCAGGCCGCTGTCCGACGACGCGGGGCTGAGCCCCGCGGAGCTCGCCAGGAAGTACGGCCTCTCGGTCAGCGGCGCCCGGCCGGGCCTGGGCGAGTACGTGCGGCAGCTCTGGGGCCGGCGCCACTTCATCATGGCCTTCTCCCGGGCCAAGTTGGTCGCGCAGTACAGCCAGGCGAAGCTCGGCCAGGTCTGGCAGGTGGCGACCCCGCTGCTGAACGCGGTCGTCTACTGGTTGATCTTCGGCCTGATCCTCAAAGCGGGTCGGGAGATGCCGAAGGACGTCTACATCCCGTTCCTGGTGATGGGCATCTTCGTCTTCACCTTCACCCAGAGCTCGCTGATGGCGGGCGTCCGGGCGATCTCGGGCAACCTCGGGCTGGTACGGGCGCTGCACTTCCCGCGCGCCGCCCTGCCGGTGTCCTTCTCGCTCCAGCAGCTCCAGCAGCTGCTGTACTCGATGATCGTCGTCTTCGTGATCGCCGTCTGCTTCGGCAACTACCCGCAGCTCTCGTGGCTGCTGGTGATCCCGACCCTGGCGCTCCAGTTCGTCTTCAACACCGGCCTCGCCATGATCTTCGCGCGGGCGGGTTCCAAGACCCCCGACCTCGCGCAGCTGATGCCGTTCGTGATGCGTACCTGGATGTACGCCTCCGGCGTCATGTTCCCGATCGGGATCTACCTCAAGGAACAGCCCGCGTGGATCAGTGACCTGCTGCTGTGGAACCCGGTCGCGATCTACATGGACCTCATCCGGTTCGCGCTGATCGACGACTACACCGCCGAGAACCTGCCCCCGCACGTGTGGGCCTTCGCGGTGGGCTGGGCCGCGGTGATCGGCATCGGTGGCTTCGTGTACTTCTGGAAGTCTGAGGAGCGTTACGGCCGTGGCTGACAACACCAAGGGGCGCGTCCCCACAGTGATCGCGGACGGCGTCCACATCGTCTACCGGGTCAACACCGGCAGCAGCGGCAAGGGCGCGGCCACCGCCGCGCTCAGCAAGATAGTCCGCCGGAAGAAGGGCGACGCCCCGGGCGTCCGGCGGGTCCACGCCGTGCGCGGCGTCTCCTTCACCGCCTACCGCGGCGAGGCGATCGGCCTCATCGGCTCCAACGGCTCCGGCAAGTCCACCCTGCTGCGCGCCATCGCGGGCCTGCTGCCCTGCGAGGAGGGCAAGGTCTACACCGACGGCCAGCCCTCGCTGCTGGGCGTCAACGCGGCCCTGATGAACGACCTCACCGGTGAGCGGAACGTCGTTCTCGGCGGTCTCGCGATGGGTATGAGCCGCGAGCAGATCAAGCAGCGTTACCAGAGCATCGTCGACTTCTCGGGCATCAACGAGAAGGGCGACTTCATCTCCCTGCCGATGCGTACCTATTCCTCCGGTATGGCGGCTCGCCTGCGCTTCTCCATCGCGGCGGCCAAGGACCACGACGTCCTGATGATCGACGAGGCCCTGGCCACCGGTGACCGCAGCTTCCAGGTGCGTTCGGAGGACCGGATCCGCGAACTGCGGCAGAAGGCCGGCACGGTGTTCCTGGTGAGCCACAACAACAAGTCCATCCGCGACACCTGTGACCGCGTGCTGTGGCTGGAGAAGGGCGAGCTCCTGATGGACGGGCCCACCGAGGAAGTCGTCTCGGCATACGAGAAGGCCACCAACGGCTGACCTCCGGGTCGCGCGGCGCCCTCTTCCGGCGCTTTTCCGCTTCTCCCGAAGGCCCCCGCCGCTCAGCGCGGCGGGGGCCTCAATCGTGTTCTCGCATTTCGCGGCGACATTCGGTGGCGGAGCGAATACCCGGGAGGGCTCCGCGACGTTCTACAGCGTAAGCTGAGGCGGTCCTCAATCGCGGCAAGAGGGGACGATTCCCCGCAGTTGAAGGGCCTTGGGGCAGCCCGGGGAATCCCCCGGCGGCGTGTCCGAAATAGGATGTAATGGGTCGGCAGTGTAGAACGGGAGATGTGACGGCAATGGCTACGGGAATTCTCCGGCCCCCAGGCACGACGGCCGTCCCCGCCCCGGGCGGCGGGCGGTGACCCCGGGGCTCGGCATCCGACCCCCGGCCGACACGGTCCACGTGAGTGCCACCCTCGACAAGGCGGCGGCGGAGAACTTCCCCGTCGCTCCCGTCTTCCTCCCCCGCGCCTGGCGCGACGGACTGACGGCCGTCTACGGGTACGCCCGCCTCGTCGACGACATCGGCGACGGCGACCTGGCCCCCGGCGGGCACGACGCCGTACTCCTCGGTCTCGACCCCGCCGCGGTCGACGACCGGCTCGCCATGCTCGACGCCCTCGAAGCGGACCTGCACCGGGTCTTCAACGGTTCCGGCAGCGCCGCCGGCCCGCCGCGGCACCCGCTGCTGCAGGCCCTGCGGCCCGTCGTCCGCGCCCACGACCTGACCCCCGAACCGTTCCTCGGGCTGATCGAGGCCAACCGCCAGGACCAGCGGGTCACGCGCTACGGGACGTACGCCGACCTGGTCGGCTACTGCGAGCTGTCCGCGAACCCGGTCGGCCGCCTGGTGCTCTCCCTCACCGGCACCAGCACCCCCGAACGCATCCGCCGCTCCGACGCCGTCTGCACCGCCCTGCAGATCGTCGAACACCTCCAGGACGTCGCCGAGGACCTCGGCCGCGACCGGATCTACCTGCCCGCCGAGGACCTGCGCCGCTTCCACGTGACCGAGGCGGAGCTCGCGGCCCCGTCCGCCGGCGCGTCCGTACGCTCCCTGATCGCATTCGAAACCGAGCGCGCACGCGAGCTGCTCGACGAAGGCACCCCGCTCGTGGGGAGCGTGCACGGCAGACTCCGGCTGTTGCTCGCGGGCTTCGTGGGAGGGGGGCGCGCGGCTCTGCGAGCCGTCACCGCCGCCGGTTTCGACGTACTCCCCGGCCCGCCCAAGCCCACCAAGCACGGCCTGCTCCGCGAGGTGGCCGCCGTCCTGCGCACAGCGCCGAGAAAGGGGTGAGCCCGACCGTGGAGGGCCTCACACACGTGTCCGCACCGGTCCAGGCCGCCTATAGCTACTGCGAGGCCGTCACCGGTTCACAGGCGCGCAACTTCGCCTACGGCATCCGGCTGCTGCCGACCGACAAGCGGCAGGCGATGTCCGCGCTGTACGCCTTCTCGCGGCGGGTCGACGACATCGGCGACGGCACGCTGGCGCCCGAGGCGAAGTTCGCCCGGCTGGAGGAGACCCGCGCCCTGCTCGGGCGGATCCTCGCCGAGGAGGTCGACGAGGACGACACCGACCCGGTCGCCGTCGCCCTCACGCACGCCGCGCGCCGCTTCCCGATCCCGCTCGGCGGTCTCGACGAGCTCATCGACGGGGTCCTGATGGACGTCCGCGGCGAGACCTACGAGACCTGGGACGACCTCAAGACCTACTGCCGCTGCGTGGCCGGGGCCATCGGGCGGCTCTCGCTCGGCGTGTTCGGCACGGTGAACGGCCCGGGCCTCGCAGCTGCCGAAGCCGCGCGCGCCGGGGAGTACGCCGACACCCTCGGCCTCGCCCTGCAACTCACCAACATCCTCCGGGACGTTCGCGAGGACGCCGGCAACGGGCGCACCTACCTGCCCGCCGAGGACCTCGCCAAGTTCGGCTGCTCGGAAGGCTTCGGCAGCGACCGGATGCCCGCCGGCTCCGACTTCGCCGGACTCGTCCACCACGAAGTCCGGCGCGCCCGCGCCCTGTTCGCCGAGGGCTACCGGCTGCTGCCGATGCTCGACCGGCGCAGCGGCGCCTGCGTGGCCGCCATGGCCGGCATCTACCGGCGCCTGCTGGACCGCATCGAGCGGGAACCGGAGGCGGTGCTGCGGGGCCGCGTGTCGCTGCCGCCGCACGAGAAGGCGTACGTCGCCGTGCGCGGCCTGTCCGGCCTCGACGCACGGACCGTCTCCCGCCAGAACACCCGGAGGCGAGCCTGATGACCACGATCACCGCGCTTCCGGAGGCGGCCGGTCCGGCCGCACCCGCGGCGCGCACACACCCGCGCCCGACCGGCCGTCCCGGCCGGGACGCCGCCCGGGCAACCGCCCCGGCGGCGGGTGCGTCTCTTCCGGCGGACCACGGCCACACGGGCCGGGCCGCCGCACACCGGGCGGCCCCGCCCGTGCAGGACCGACCGGCCGGCCCGGAGGGCCACCGCACCACGGGGGAGGGCGCATGAACGGCTTCGAACAGCACGCCGTCGTCGTGGGCGGCGGACTCGCCGGGGTCACCACCGCCCTCGAACTCGCCGACGCCGGGCTCCGCGTCACCCTGCTGGAGGGCCGCCCCCGGCTCGGCGGGCTCGCCTTCTCCTTCAAGCGCGGCGACCTCGAAGTGGACAACGGACAGCACGTCTACCTGCGCTGCTGCACCGCCTACCGGTGGTTCCTCGACCGCGTCGACGGGGCCGCCCTCGCACCCCTGCAGGACCGGCTCGACGTACCCGTCCTGGACGTCGCCCGCCCCGGCGGACCGCGCCTGGGCCGGCTGCGCCGCAGCGCCCTGCCCGTGCCCCTGCACCTGGCCGGATCGCTCGCCCGCTACCCGCACCTCTCCTTCGCCGAACGGCTGAGCGTCGGCCGCGCCGCCCTCGCCCTGCGCCGCCTGGACCCCACCGACCCGGCGCTCGACGGCGTGGACTTCGCGACCTGGCTCGGCCGCTACGGGCAGTCCGCCCGCACGATCGAGGCCCTCTGGGACCTGGTCGGCATCGCCACCCTGAACGCCACCGCCGAGCAGTCCTCGCTGGGCCTGGCCGCCATGGTCTTCAAGACCGGCCTGCTCTCCGAGAAGGGCGCCGCCGACATCGGCTGGGCCCGGGTACCGCTGGGCGAACTGCACGACACCCTCGCCCGCAAGGCGCTCGACGCGGCCGGCGTACGGACCGAGCTGCGCACCCGCGTCACGGACATCTCCCGCATGTCCGAGGGGGCGTGGCGGATCGACACCGAGGACGAGTCCCTGGAGGCGGGCACCGTCGTGCTCGCCGTCCCGCAGCGCGAGGCGCACGGACTGCTGCCCGCCGACGCCCTCCCCGACCGCGACGCGCTCCTGGACATCGGCACCGCGCCCATCCTCAACGTCCACGTGGTCTACGACCGCAAGGTGCTCAAGCAGCCCTTCTTCGCCGCCCTCGGCTCCCCGGTCCAGTGGGTCTTCGACCGCACGGAATCCTCCGGACTCCCCGACGGCGGCCAGTACTTGGCCCTGTCCCAATCCGTCGCCCAGGACGACATCGACGAGCCCGTCTCGGTCCTGCGCGCCAAGTACCTGCCCGAGCTGGAGCGGCTGCTGCCCGCCGCGCGCGACGCCAAGGTACGGGACTTCTTCGTCACCCGGGAGCGGACGGCCACCTTCGCCCCCACCCCCGGCGTCGGCCGGCTGCGCCCCGGGGCGCGCACCGACACGCCGGGGCTCTATCTCGCCGGTGCGTGGACTGCCACGGGCTGGCCCGCGACCATGGAGAGCGCCGTCCGGAGCGGACTGAACGCGGCCCACGCCGCACTCGCCGCGCTCGGCCGCCACCGCGAACACCCTCTGCAGGAGGCGGCATGACGAGCACCATCAGCAGCACCGGCACCAACAGCACCGGTACCACCAGCACCGCACGTACAGGAACAAGAGGAGAGCCAGTGAACCCGGGGAACCCGGCTGTCGAGAACACGGATGCCAGTGTGGGCACAGCCGGAGGGGGCGTGGAGAAGGCGGACACGATCGCGCTCCTGGAACGCGGCCGTACGCTCTCGACCCCCGCGCTCCGTGCCGCCGTCGACCGGCTCGCGGCGCCCATGGACACCGTCGCCGCCTACCACTTCGGCTGGATCGACGCCCAGGGCAACGCGGCGGACGGCGACGGCGGCAAGGCCGTGCGTCCCGCGCTCGCGCTGCTCTCCGCCGAGGCCGCGGGCGCCGCGGCCGAGGTCGGCATCCCGGGCGCCGTCGCGGTCGAGCTCGTGCACAACTTCTCGCTGCTGCACGACGACCTGATGGACGGCGACGAGCAGCGCCGCCACCGCGACACCGTGTGGAAGGTCCACGGACCGGCCCAGGCCATCCTGGTCGGCGACGCCCTGTTCGCCCTCGCCAACGAGGTCCTGCTGGAACTCGGCACCGTCGAGGCCGGCCGCGCCACCCGCCGGCTGACCACCGCCAGCCGCAAGCTCATCGACGGCCAGGCGCAGGACATCTCCTACGAGCACCGCGAGCGCGTCAGCGTCGAGGAGTGCCTGGAGATGGAGGGCAACAAGACCGGCGCGCTCCTCGCCTGCGCGGTCTCCATCGGCGCGGTGCTCGGCGGCGCGGACGACCGCACCGCCGACAAGCTGGAGGAGTACGGCTACCACCTGGGCCTGGCCTTCCAGGCCATCGACGACCTGCTTGGCATCTGGGGCGACCCGGAGGCGACCGGCAAGCAGACCTGGAGCGACCTGCGCCAGCGCAAGAAGTCCCTGCCGGTGGTCGCCGCCCTCGCCGCCGGCGGGGAGGCCTCCGAGCAGCTCGCCGAACTGCTCGCCGCCGACGCCAAGAGCAGCGACTTCGAGAACTTCTCGGAGGAGGAGTTCGCGGCCCGCGCGGCCCTCATCGAGGCGGCGGGCGGCCGCCGGTGGACCGCCGACGAGGCGCGCCGCCAGCACGCCGTCGCGATCCGGGCCCTGGAAGGCGTCGACATGCCGCAGCGCGTGCGCGACCAGCTCGTGGCCCTCGCGGACTTCGTCGTCGTGCGCAAGAGGTGATCGCCACCCGACAGCGGATATGAATCGCGAGTCGCCGGCCGGCGCCGCCACCTGAGCGTGGCGCGCACCGGCCGACGGCAGACCCCAGCACAGCAGAGGACACTGTTCTAAGGGGAAGCCATGACAGCGACGACCGACGGCAGCGCCGAGAGCGCCGGCGCCGGCAGCGAATCCACCCCGGGGGCCCAGGGCCTCCCGGCAGGCCCCGGCGTGGGGCGCGCCCGTGGTCCGGCCGCGGAACCGGGTCCGCCCGCCCCGTCCCGTGCGGGCCGGGCACGCCCGCGGGCCGAGTACGGCCCGCCGGGCACGGCCGGCGCGCAGGGTGCCCGTTCCGCCCCGCCGACGGCCGAACCGGGGTCGCCCGCCCCGCCCGCCGGCCGGCAGGGCGTGGCCACGATGCCGCCCGCGGCGAAGCCGGGCGGTCCGCCCGGGCCGAACACCGGCCGGGGCGGCGGCCGTGCCCTCACCGCGGACCCGTCCGCCGGCCCGGGGTCCGACCGGCCGGGCCGGACCACCGCGGACCTGCCCCGGCCGCCGGCCGGCACCCGGCCGGGGGTGTACGAGGCCGCCGCGCGCGCCACCCGCAACCTCCTGGACCGCCAGGACCCCGAGGGCTGGTGGAAGGGCGACCTGGAGACCAACGTCACCATGGACGCGGAGGACCTGCTGCTGCGTCAGTTCCTCGGGATCCGGGACGAGGCCACCACCCGGGCCGCCGCCCTCTTCATCCGCGGCGAACAGCGCGAGGACGGCACCTGGGCCACCTTCCACGGCGGACCGCCCGAACTGTCCGCCACCATCGAGGCCTACGTCGCGCTGCGCCTCGCCGGGGACGCGCCGGACGCCCCGCACATGTCCCGCGCCTCGGCCTGGATCCGGGCCCACGGCGGGATCGCCGCCGCCCGCGTCTTCACCCGGATCTGGCTGGCCCTGTTCGGCTGGTGGAGCTGGGAGCACCTTCCCGAACTCCCGCCCGAGCTGGTCTTCCTGCCGCCCTGGGTGCCCCTGAACATCTACGACTTCGGCTGCTGGGCCCGCCAGACCATCGTCCCGCTCACCGTGGTCTCCGCACTGCGCCCGGTCCGCCCGGCCCCCTTCGCCCTCGACGAGCTGCACGCCGACGCGCGGACGCCCCACCCCGCCAGCAGACTCGCCCCGCTGACCACCTGGGACGGCGCCTTCCAGCGGATGGACAAGGCCCTGCACGTCTACCGGCGGTTCGCTCCGCGCCGGCTGCGCAAGGCCGCGATGGCCACCGCAGGTCGCTGGATCGTCGAACGCCAGGAGAACGACGGCTGCTGGGGCGGGATCCAGCCGCCCGCCGTCTACTCGGTCATCGCCCTGCACCTGCTCGGCTACGACCTCGGGCATCCGGTGATGCGCGCCGGACTGGAGTCCCTGGAACGGTTCGCGGTGTGGCGCGCGGACGGCGCCCGGATGATCGAGGCCTGTCAGTCCCCGGTGTGGGACACCTGCCTCGCCGCGATCGCCCTGGCCGACGCGGGCCTGCGCCCCGACCACCCGGCGCTGGTCAAGGCCGCCGACTGGATGCTCGGGGAGGAGATCGTGCGCACGGGCGACTGGGCCGTGCGCCGGCCAGGGCTCGCCCCCGGCGGCTGGGCGTTCGAGTTCCACAACGACACCTACCCCGACATCGACGACACGGCCGAGGTGGTCCTCGCCCTGCGCCGGGTCAAGCACCCGGACCCGGCCCGGATCGAGGCGGCCATCGTCCGCGGGGTGTCCTGGACTCTCGGCATGCAGTCGAGGAACGGGGCGTGGGGCGCCTTCGACGCCGACAACACCAGCCCCCTGCCGAACAAGCTGCCCTTCTGCGACTTCGGCGAGGTCATCGACCCGCCCTCGGCCGACGTCACCGCACACGTGGTGGAGATGCTCGCCTTCGAGGGCCGCGCGGGGGACGCCCGGACCCGGCGCGGCATCGCCTGGCTGCTGGACGAACAGGAGGAGAGCGGCGGCTGGTTCGGCCGCTGGGGCACCAACTACGTCTACGGCACCGGCTCGGTGGTCCCGGCCCTCGCCGCCGCCGGGATCTCCCCGGGGCATCCCGCGATCCGGCGGGCCGTGCGCTGGCTGGAATCCGTACAGAACGAGGACGGCGGGTGGGGCGAGGACCAGCGCTCCTACAAGGACCGGTCCTGGGCCGGGAAGGGCGCCTCCACCGCCTCGCAGACCGCCTGGGCGCTGATGGCCCTGCTGTCGGCCGGTGAGCGCGAGGGCAAGGCCGTGGAGCGGGGCATCGCCCACCTGGTGGAGACCCAGAAGGAGGACGGCACCTGGGACGAGCCGTACTTCACCGGCACCGGCTTCCCGTGGGACTTCTCCATCAATTACCACCTGTACCGGCAGGTGTTCCCGCTCACCGCGCTCGGCCGCTACCTGTACGGGGAACCGTTCGCCACGGCCGGAGCGCACCCGGCAGCGGCCGGGGAGGCGTGATGACCGCCACCGGCGGGGACCGGGCCCGCAGGCCCGACCCGCTGCTGGTGGCCTGCGCGCTGCGCATCGAGCAGGCGGCGCTGCGCAGCGCCTGTCGCAGCCAGGGGGGCGGGCCGGCCGGCGGGCACGTCCTGCTGCGCACCGGGATGGGTCCGCGCGCGGCCGAGCGGGCCGTCGGCCGGGCGCTGGACCGGCCGGGACTGGACCTCGCCGCCGTCCTCGCGACGGGGTTCTGCGCCGGGCTGGTCCCCGGCATGCACCCCGGGGACCTGGTCGTCGCCGAGGAGACCCGGGACCCGCTGGGGACCGTCACCTGCACCGGGAGCGCCCTGCTCGCCGAAGCACTGTCCCGGGCCGTCCCGGGCCGGACCGTGCACCGCGGCGTACTCAGCGGATCCGACCACGTCGTCCGCGGCCAGGAACGCGCACACCTGCGCGCCACCGGCGCCATCGCGGTCGACATGGAGTCCGCGGCCACCCTGTGGGCCGCCACCCGGGGCGGCGGTCGTCCGGTTGCGGCCGTCCGGGTGATCGTGGACGCTCCGGAGCACGAGCTCGTCCGTATCGGCACGGTTCGCGGGGGAATATCGGCCTTCCGTGTCCTGCGTGCCGTACTGCCCGCGTTTCATGAATGGCACCGTTCGTTGCTGCTCCCCAGGAGGTGAGCCAGATGGCCATGCCGCTGCGCCAGTCCATCAGGGTCGGGACGTATCTTCTCGAACAAAAGCTCCGCAAGCGCGAGAAGTTCCCGCTGATCGTCGAACTGGAACCGCTCTACGCCTGCAACCTGGCCTGTGAGGGGTGCGGGAAGATCCAGCACCCGGCCGGGGTGCTCAAGCAGCGCATGCCGGTCGCCCAGGCGGTCGGCGCCGTACTGGAGTCCGGTGCGCCCATGGTGTCCATCGCGGGCGGCGAGCCCTTGATGCACCCGCAGATCCACGAGATCGTCCGGCAGTTGGTGGCGAGGCGGAAGTACGTATTCCTTTGCACCAACGCGATGCTGCTGCGCAAGAAGATCGAGAAGTTCACCCCCTCCCCGTATTTCGCCTTCGCCGTGCACATCGACGGCCTGCGCGAGCGCCACGACGAGTCCGTGGCCAAGGAAGGCGTCTTCGACGAGGCGGTCGCCGCCATCAAGGAGGCGAAGAGGCGCGGGTTCCGGGTGACCACCAACTCCACCTTCTTCAACACCGACACCCCGCAGACGATCATCGAGGTGCTCAACTACCTCAATGACGACCTCCAGGTCGACGAAATGATGATCTCGCCCGCCTATGCCTACGAAAAGGCCCCCGACCAGGAGCATTTCCTGGGCGTCGAACAGACCCGAGAACTCTTCAGGAAGGCCTTCGCGGGCGGCAACCGCCGGCGCTGGCGGCTCAACCACTCCCCGCTCTTCCTGGACTTCCTGGAAGGGAAAGTCGATTTCCCCTGCACGGCCTGGGCCATTCCGAATTACTCCCTCTTCGGCTGGCAGCGCCCCTGCTACCTGATGAGCGACGGCTACGTACCGACGTACCGCGAGCTCATCAACGACACCGACTGGGACAAGTACGGCCGCGGAAAGGACCCGCGCTGCGCGAACTGCATGGCGCACTGCGGCTACGAGCCGACCGCCGTCCTCGCCACCATGGGCTCCCTCAAGGAATCCCTGCGCGCGGCCCGGGAAACGATCGCCAGCAACCGGGACAAGTCGGCATGAGCGGGCGGCCGGGGGAGGAAGGGGGCGGCCGGGGCCCGGGTTTCGACCTCGGCGCCCTGCTGGCCGAGCGCGGCGCGGAGCGGTACGAGCTGCACGCCCGGCACCTCAACCACCAGTTGCCCCGCATGCTGCACACCATCGGCTTCGACAAGGTCTACGAGCGGGCCGAGGGCGCCCACTTCTGGGACGCGGAGGGCAACGACTACCTGGACATGCTGGCCGGGTTCGGGGTGATGGGCCTGGGCCGGCACCACCCGGTCGTCCGCCGGGCCCTGCACGACGTCCTGGACGCCCAGCTCGCCGACCTGACCCGGTTCGACTGCCAACCGCTGCCCGGTCTACTGGCCGAGAAACTGCTCTCGTACAGCCCGCACCTGGACCGGGTCTTCTTCGGCAACAGCGGCACCGAGGCGGTGGAGACGGCTCTGAAGTTCGCCCGGTACGCCACCGGGCGCCCCAGGATCCTCTACTGCGACCACGCCTTCCACGGGCTGACCACGGGCTCCCTCTCGGTGAACGGGGAGGGCGGGTTCCGCGACGGCTTCGCACCGCTGCTCCCCGACACGAGGATCGCGCTCGGGGACCTCGCGGCGCTCGAGCGCGAGCTGAAGCGCGGGGACGTGGCCGCCTTCGTCGTCGAGCCGATCCAGGGCAAGGGGGTCCTGGCCGCCCCGCCGGGGTTCCTGCTCGCCGCGCAGGAGCTGCTGCACCGGCGGGGGGCGCTGCTGATCGCGGACGAGGTGCAGACCGGCCTCGGACGTACCGGGGACTTCTACGCGTACCAGCACGAGCCGGGCGTGGAGCCGGACCTGGTGTGCGTGGCGAAGGCGCTGTCGGGCGGATACGTCCCGGTCGGCGCGACCCTGGGCAAGGACTGGATCTTCAAGAAGGTCTACTCGTCCATGGACCGGGTGCTCGTGCACTCCGCGAGCTTCGGTTCCAACGCCCAGGCCATGGCGGCGGGCCTCGCCGTCCTGTCCGTCATGGAGGACGAGGAGGTCGTGGCCAACGCCCGGGCCACGGGCGACCTGCTGCGCGCGCGGCTCGCGGCGCTGGTGGACGAGTACGAGCTGCTGCACGAGGTGCGCGGGCGCGGGCTGATGATCGGCATCGAGTTCGGCCGGCCGTCCTCGCTGGGCCTGCGCAGCCGGTGGACCATGTTGCAGGCGGCCCGCAAGGGGCTCTTCGCGCAGATGGTCGTGGTGCCGTTGTTGCAGAAGCACCGGATCCTCACCCAGGTCTCCGGGGACCACTTGGAGGTGATCAAGCTGATCCCGCCGCTGATCGTGGACGAGGCGGACGTGGACCGGTTCGTCGGGGCCTTCCGCGAGGTCATGGACGAGGCGCACGGCGGGTCCGGGCTGATCTGGGACTTCGGCAGGACGCTGGTGAAGCAGGCCGTCGCCGCGCGCTGACGGCCCGCCCACCCCGTGGGGGACGCCGGTCCCCGCCGCGTCAGACCAGCAGCCGGTCGCGCAGTCGGTCGAGGGTCTCGGGCGTCAGCCCGAGGCCCTCCGCCAGGTAGCGGTCCACCCCGCCCCAGAGCTCGTCGATGGTGTCGAAGGCGGCCACCAGGTACTCGGCGCGGGCGTCGAAGAGCGGCGCGAGCAGCTCCATCACCTCGGGGGAGCGGGCGGCCGCCGACTCGTCGCTGCGGCGCACGCGGTAGCGGCGGTGCGGGGCGTTCGACTCCAGGTAGTCCGCCACGATCGCCTCCCGCTCGACGCCCAGCGCGAGCAGGGTGACGGCGATCGACAGGCCGGCCCGGTCCTTGCCCGCCGCGCAGTGCATCAGCGCGGGGACGCTGTCCTCGGCGAGGGCGTGCACGACCCGGCTGTGCTCGGCGGTGCGCTGCCGGATGATCCCCCGGTACGAGTGCGACATCCGGGCGGCCGCCTTGCCGTCGCCCAGGATCTCGCGCAGCTGCGCGAGGTCGCCGTCGCGGACCAGCCGCCAGAACTCCCGTCCGTCGGCCGGGTCCGAGAGCGGGATGTTGACGTTCCGGACGCCGGGCAGCTCGACGTCCGGCCCCTCCAGGGCGTGGTCGGCGACGTTGCGGAAGTCGAAGATGGTGTGGAGGCCGAGCGAAGCGAGGAACTCTGCATCGCTTTCGGTGGCATGTGCGAGATGTCCGCTTCGGAACAGTCGTCCCGTCCTGACCGTTCGTCCGTCAGAAGTCGGCAATCCGCCCACATCGCGGAAATTGCGCACTCCGGACAGCTCCGGCTCCTGTATCTGCTGGGTCAAAGCAACTCCTCCGCCACGTCCTGGGTCCTCTGTCCGAATTACGCTATTTGGCGCCAACTTGCCATATCCGGAGGCGAGACCGGGCACGTCCCCGTGAGCCAGATCATACGGTGACCGTGAGTGCCTGATCGCTAAGGGCGAATGGCCCCGTCGGGGCGGTTGTTGGCGGTGGGGAATGGACGCAGGGTGACGGTAATTCCGGCGGTCCCTCATGCCTGTTATTCCGTCAGGGAATTCGCGGCTTGTTACCCGAGGTCGCAAGGGATTACCTTCGCGATCGATCCGGGTGGACCGCCAAATCCTGCCGCCTCCCGGAAACCGCATCCGACCTATTCGCGCGGCAGGAGCGGGGGAACCAGGTAAGCCGCCGACCCGGAGATCCATTCGCCGGGACGGCTCGGGGTGAAGACGTGCATGTCCCGTACATGTACGGCCGGACATCTCCAGTTCGAACCCGACAGCTCACCTCGCAGGCGCCGGAGAGGAATTCGTCATGCCTGCAAAGGGTAAGCACCGCCGCCCCAAGTCCCTTTCCCTTTCCCGCGGTTTCGCCGTCGCCGGAACCGGTGGCGCGGCCCTCGCGCTGCCGCTGATCGGTGCCGCCGGCGCCCACGCGGCCGGCGCCCCGGCCGCCGCCCCCGCGGTGGCGCCGCAGGCCCCCGTCGCCCTGCAGGCGGCCCCCGTCGCCGCCGTGCAGGCCGCGCCTACCGTCTACACCGTCGTGCCGGGCGACTACCTCTCCAAGATCGCTGCCGAGCGCCACCTGTCCGGCGGCTGGGAGCAGCTGTACGCCGACAACCGCGAGGCCGTCGGTGGCAACCCGTCGCTGATCCACCCGGGCCTGAAGCTCACCCTCGGCGGTTCCGGCGGGGCGGCTCCCGCCGAGGCCGAGGCCGCCCCGGCCCCCGAAGCCGATGCGGAGCCGGCTGCGCCGGTCGCGCCGAAGCAGGCCCGCAAGCAGGCCGAGCAGGCCGCCCCGGCCCCCGGAGCCGCCGCCGAGTCCCGGGCCGAGGCCCCCGCCGCCGCGCCGCAGTCGGCCGCCGGCTTCGTGGCCCCGGTCGGTGGCGGCATCTCCACCCAGTACAAGGTCGCGGGCGCCATGTGGTCCTCCGGCTACCACACCGGCGTCGACTTCATCGCCGCCATGGGCACCACCGTCAAGGCCGTCGGAGCGGGCACCGTGGTCTCCGCCGGCTGGAGCGGCTCGTACGGCAACGAGGTCGTCATCCAGCACGCGGACGGCAAGTACTCCCAGTACGCCCACCTGTCCCAGCTCTCCGTCTCCTCCGGTCAGAGCGTCACCGCGGGGCAGACCATCGGCCTCTCCGGCTCCACGGGCAACTCGACCGGCCCGCACCTCCACTTCGAGATCCGTACGACCCCGTCCTACGGCTCGGACCTGGACCCGATCGCCTACCTCCGCTCCAAGGGCGCGAGCCTCTGACGGCACCCGCCGCAGGAGCATCGACACGCGTGGGGCCGGGACCCGAGGGGGGTCCCGGCCCCACGTGTACTTATTCCTTATCTCCCGCGTGGTATAGATCACGGCCCGTCAACCCCTCATTACGTTGGCGTAGGTTGGTTACGGGAGTGAAGGATGGGTTCTCGTGGCAGCGACGACGACGAAACTCAAGACCATCGGCTCGTACGCGGCGATCGGGGACAGCTTCACCGAGGGCGTGGGGGACCCGGGACCCGGGGATTCATTTCTCGGCTGGGCGGACCGGCTCGCCGTGCTCCTGGCCGATCAGCGCGAAGAGCACGACTTCCGGTATGCGAATCTGGCGGTGCGGGGGAAGCTCCTCGACCAGATCGTGGCCGACCAGCTTCCGAGGGCCAAGGCCCTCGCACCGGACCTGGTGACCTTCTGCGCGGGCGGCAACGACATCATCCGGCCCGGGACCGACCCGGACGACGTGGCGGAGCGGTTCGAGGCGGCCGTGGCCGACCTCACCGGGGCCGTGGGCCAGGTCATGATCACCACGGGCTTCGACACCCGGGGCGTACCGGTGCTCAAGCACCTGCGCGGCAAGGTGGCGACGTACAGCGCGCACGTCCGCGCCATCGCCGACCGCTACGACTGCCCGGTGCTCGACCTCTGGTCGCTGAAGTCCGTACAGGACCGGCGGGCCTGGGACACGGACCGGCTGCACCTCTCGCCCGAGGGGCACACGCGGGTCGCGCTGCGCGCCGCGCAGGTGCTCGGGCTGGACGTGCCGGCCGACCCCGACCAGCCGTGGCCCCCGGAGCGGCCGCGCGGCTCGGTGGACGTGACCCGGGACAACATCCAGTGGGCGCGCGACCACCTCGCGCCGTGGATCGGCCGACGGCTGCGCGGGGAGTCCTCCGGGGACCACGTGGAGGCGAAGCGGCCGGACCTGCTGCCGCTGTAGCGGGCGGGGAAGCCGGAAGCGGAATCCTTCGGCGCCGGTGTGCGTTGGGATGGTCGTAGAGCGACGACCATCCTGACCCCATCCTCCCTGGAGGCGCTTTGACCGGCTCCCGTCCCCTGCGTCCGCGGCTGCGTGCCCTGCGGCCCGAAGCCTTCGGTGCGGACCCGTCCGGTGCCCGGCTGGAGCGGATCCGCCGCTCGCCGAACTTCGCCGACGGCGTTTTCCAGAACCCGGTCGGGGCCCGGAACAGGCCCTCGGGGTCGATGGCGGAGTTCGCGAAGATCTACTTCCACCGGGAGCAGCGGGTGCGGCGCAGCCCCGCCGCGCCGATCCCGGTCCACCCGACGACCCTCGCGGACCTGGCGAAGCCGCCCGCGAGCGGCCTGCGGCTGACCTGGATGGGGCACTCCAGCGTGCTCGCGGAGATCGACGGGCGCCGGGTGCTGTTCGATCCGGTGTGGGGCGAGCGGTGCTCCCCCTTCCCCTTCGCCGGCCCCAAGCGACTGCACCCGGTACCGGTCCCGCTCGCCTTGCTGGGCACGGTCGACGTCGTGGTCATCTCGCACGACCACTACGACCACCTCGACCTGCCGACGATCAAGGCGCTGGCCGGGACGGACACGGTCTTCGCCGTTCCGCTGGGCGTCGGCGCGCACCTGGAGCGCTGGGGCGTACCGGCCGACCGGCTGCGCGAGCTGGACTGGAACGAGAGCACCAAGATCGCCGGTCTCTCGCTCACGGCCACCCCCGCCCGGCACTTCTGCGGCCGCGGCCTGCGCAACCAGCAGCACACCCTGTGGGCGTCCTGGGTCGTCGCGGGCGACGAGCACCGGATCTACCACAGCGGGGACACCGGCTACTTCCCGGGCTTCGAGGAGATCGGTGCCGAGCACGGGCCCTTCGACGCCACCATGATCCAGATCGGCGCCTACTCGGAGTACTGGCCCGACATCCACATGACGCCGGAGGAGGGCATGCGCGCCCACCTCGACCTGCAGGGCGGCACCCCCCGCGGGACGATGCTGCCGATCCACTGGGGCACCTTCAACCTGGCCCTGCACCCGTGGGACGAGCCGGGCGAGGGCACGCTGACCGCATCGGAGAACGCGGGCGCGGCCATCGCGCTCCCGATCCCGGGGCAGCCCTTCGAGCCCGGCTCGGCGGCTGCGCCCACCGCACCGTGGTGGCGGCCCTTCGTCGCCGCCGGTCCGGCGGGCGGTCCCCTCGACGGCCGGGCGTCCGTGCCGCCGCTCGGGGCGGGCGCAGCGGCGGCTCCTGCACGGGTGGCGTCCGTGACCGCCGACGGTCAGGAGAAGTCGGAGTCCGTCGGCTCGTAACGCACGGCTCCGGGGTGGGGACCGACCGCTCCGGCCCGGCCCGCCCCCGGACACACGCAAGGACCCCCGCCGGACGTACCCGCGGGGGTCCTTCCGGCTCAGAGCCCGCGGCGTTCCCGAGCTCCCCGCCGCAGGCGCCTGATCCACTCCCTGAGGGCTTCGGACGTGGTCACGAGGCCGAACAGCGCGGAGGCCATGGCCGCCACGACGGCCACCCATTCATCCATCACGGCGTGCAGCCTCCTTCGCGCAGATCCACGTGCTGCGTCCGGACGACACCAGGGCCGCGAGGAACAGGCACAGCGACTGATAGCCGACCACGGTCTTGAGCGCGTCGTTGCTGTCCGCGGTGGACGCCAGGAAGATCGCTGCGGCCAGGATGATGAGGTTCATCAGGGAGAGGTTGATCAGCTTGCCGTTCCCGCTCTTGCGCAGCTCCATCAGGGCCTGGACGAGGGCCTGGATCGTGACGCCGATGGAGACCAGGTAGAGCTGGGCCTTGCTCGCCATCTCCAGGAACTCGGGCTGAACGTAGCCCGCCGTCTGCCGGCCGGCAAGGAACTGGATGAGTGTCGGCATCAGCGCGAACAGGACCGAGGAGACGAGCCAGCCCCGGAGCTGCGCGAGCGCCTCCTTCTTGACGCGGTCTTCCAGGGCCGCCTGTGCGGCCACGGCCGCCGGATCGGGTGCGGCCGGAGTCGGGGCGGTCGTTCCCGTGGGGGACGGTGCCGGGGTGACACCTTCGCCCGAAGGGGGAACCGTTGTGGTCATTCGTCGTGCTCCAGAGGGTGGTTCAGCTACCGACAGCGACAGTTCTACCCCAAGTGACCGACAGCGGGGACGAGTTCCCACCGCCACGGCACGGTGCCGCCGCCGGCCCGGCGATCGGTGCCGGCCGGGGAGAGGCGCCGCCGGGGCGGTCCCACGGGGCCGAACGGCGCATTCGGGCTGCTGTGCGAGCGCTCCACCGGGAGCGGGAAGCACCCCCGCGAAGTTCACCAACTGGCGTTCCGGGGTGCTGCGATGGGGTCTAGCGTGGGTATTCGGTGATCAACACCGGGCCCCGGGATCGCTGGGGGCCGGGCCCCACGTACCGAGGACGCCCACATGTCCGGACTCCGCGCCGCCCGCCATGCCCCGTCGAGACACGTCGTCTCCGGTCCCGCCCGGCAGATACGCCCCCAGTTGGTGCGCGCCGCCCTGCTGCCCACGCTCGCCGCCGGGCTCAGCGGCGCCGCCGCGGTGATCTTCACCCTCCAGCTCGGCGGGGGAGCCGGCGACCGCGACGCCCGGCTGTGGCCGGTACTCACCGGCTGCGCCCTCCTCGTGGTCGGCGCACTCGCCGCGGCCCTGCTCGGGGCCCAGCGCGCCGCCAAGGCCGTACGGGACCGGTGCGAGGCGCTGCGCCGCTCCAGCGTGCGCGGCCGGGGCGAGCTGCGCACGGCCGCCGACCGGCTGGAACGGGGCGAGACCCCGCCGCGCCCGGTGCGCGGTGGGCCGAGCTCGCCGCTGCCCGGCGGGGACCCGGCCGGGATGGACGAGTTCTGGCTGCTCTCCCAGGAGCTGCGGGGCGCCCGCGAACAGGCGCACACGACCCTCTTGCGGCTGGCCGGACCGGCCGCCCCGACCGACAGCGACCGCAAGATCGAGGTCTTCGTCAACCTCGCGCGCCGGCTCCAGTCCCTCGTGCACCGCGAGATCTCGCTGCTGGACGAGCTCGAGGACACGGTCGAGGACCCGGACCTGCTCAAGGAGCTCTTCCACGTCGACCACCTCGCCACCCGCATCCGCCGGCACGCCGAGAACCTCGCCGTGCTGGGCGGCGCGGCGTCCCGCCGCCAGTGGACCAGGCCCATCGACCTGAGCGAGGTGCTCCGCTCCTCGGTCGCGGAGGTCGAGCAGTACACCCGGGTCAAGGTCGTGCCCCCGGCGGGCGGCAGCGTACGCGGCCACGCCGTCGCGGACGTGGTGCACCTGCTGGCCGAACTCGTCGAGAACGCCACGGTCTTCTCCGCCCCCGACACCGACGTGGTGCTGCGCGCCGAGCGGGTCACCGCCGGGATCGCCGTCGAGGTGGAGGACCGGGGACTCGGCATGCCGGCCGAGGAGCAGCACCGGATGAACGCCCTGCTCGGCGACCCCGACCAGATCAGCGTCCGGCACCTGCTGGCGGACGGCCGGATCGGCCTGTTCGTGGTGTCGGCGCTGGCCCGCCGGCACGGGATCGCGGTCGAGCTCAAGTCCAACATCTACGGCGGTGTGCTCGCGGTGCTGGTGCTGCCGCAGGAGCTGCTGGGCGCGGAGGCGCCCACCGCGGCCGATGCGGCGGGCGGCTCGCGGGCCACCTCGTGGGGGACCGGGCAGGGGGCGGCGGTGCCCCCGCTGGAGCCGGTACGGATGCCCCTGCCGACGCCCCGGCCGGAAGCTCGGCGGGCTTTCGGGGGCCCGGGGGCCGCAGCCCCGCACGACCCCGGGCCGCACCCCGCACCTGGGCTGCACCCCGCACCTGGGCTGCACCCCGGACCCGGGCTGCACCCCGGACCCGGGCTGCACCCCGGACCCGGGCTGCACCCCGGACCCGCACCTGCACCCGCATCCCCGTCCCACTCCCCGTCCGCCCCCGTCCCCACCCCCGTCCCCGTCCCCGCCCCCGTCTCCGTGCCCGCCCCCGTCTCCGTGGCCGGCACCGGCACGCGGCCCGGGCCCGGAGCGGCGACCCCGTCGGAACCCGCGTCCCGGCCCGTGCCCCGGCCCCGGCCCGAGCCCCGGCCCCAGCCCCGTCCCGCGTCCCTGCCCGCGCCCCGGTCCGGGGCGACGGACGGGCCCGGGGCGGTGACCTGGTCGGCGCCCGCTGCCGATCCCCGGATCGGGCCCGTGCCGGATCCATCGACCGGAGCGGTGGCCTGGTCGGCGCCGGCGCCGGCGCCCTGCCCGGCACCCGCGGCCGAGCCCGCACCGGACCGGCCCGCCACGGGCGACCGGCCGCGGCTGCCCCGGCGCCGCGCCCAGGAGCACCTCGCGCCCCAGCTGCGCGAGGCCCCCGCCCCCCGGCGGGCCGCGGCCCCCGAGCAGCCGGTGCACGACCCGGGCCTGATGGCCGCCTTCCAACGGGGCTTCGGCCTGGCCCAGTCGGAGAACCAGGTATGACCCCGACCCCTCCCCCCATCAGCAAGGAGCGCACCCCCATGGGCGGCGATATGGCGACGAAGACCGGCGGCCGGCTCTCGGACCTCGACTGGCTGCTCAGCGGCCTGGTGCAGCGCGTGCCGTACACGCGGAGCGCCGTACTCCTCACCGCCGACGGGCTCGTGACCTGCGTGCACGGGATGGACGCCGACAGCGCCGACCACATGGCCGCCCTCGCCTCCGGGCTGTACTCCCTGGGCCGCAGCGCCGGGGCCCGCTTCGCGGGCGGCGCCGAGGTGCGGCAGGTCGTGGTCGAACTCGACAGCGCGCTCGTCTTCGTCTCCGCGGCCGGATCCGGCACCTGTCTGGCCGTCCTGGCCGACCGGGAGGCGGACGCCGGGGTGCTCGGCTACGAGATGGCGATGCTGGTCAAGAGCGTACGTCCGTACCTCGCGGCCCCGCCGCGGCGGCCCGTCGCCGACACGGAGCGATGAGGGTCCGCGGGACGGGGGCGTGCGCGAAGGCGCGGGACACACCGTGGCTCGACGACTCGGCGGGCCGCGTGATGCGCCCGTACACCGCCAGCGGGGGACGGACCAGGCCGGGCTTCACGCTCGACCTGCTCTCGCTGGTGACGGCGACCGGGGTGCGGCCGCACGTCCCGCTCGGGGCGGAGCACACGCTCGCCTTGCGGCTGTGCGCGGGCGTCCCCACCGTCACCGTCGCCGAGGTGGCCGGGCAGCTGCGGCTGCCCGCCGTCGTGGTGAAGGTGCTGCTGTCCGATCTGATGGAACACGGGGCCGTCGTCGCGCAGGCGCCGCGGTTCCCGGGCGGGAGCTCGTTCGCCGCCGACGACCGGTCCCTGCTCCTGGCGGTGCTCGATGGCCTACGTAAACGACTGTGACGGTCCCGCCCCCGCTCCGGCCCCGACCCCGGCGGCCGGAGCTCCGCCCGCGACCTTGAAGATCTTGGTCGCGGGCGGGTTCGGGGCGGGCAAGACCACCTTCGTGGGCGCCGTGAGCGAGATCGAACCGCTGAGCACGGAGGAACTCCTCAGCGGACTCGGCGCGGGCTTCGACCCGCTGCACGGCGTTCAGGAGAAGACCACGACGACCGTGGCGCTCGACTTCGGCCGGATCACCCTGGACGAGCGCCACGTGCTCTACCTCTTCGGCACCCCGGGACAGCACCGCTTCTGGTTCCTCTGGGAGGAGCTGTGCGCGGGCGCGCTCGGGGCGGTGGTGCTCGCCGACACCCGCCGCCTGGACGACTGCTTCCCCGCCGTGGACTTCTTCGAGCGGCGCGGGATCGGCTTCATCGTCGCCGTCAACGAGTTCGACGGCGGTCACCGCTACGGGCCCGACGAGGTCCGCGAAGCGGTGGGGCTCGGGCCCGAGGTGCCCGTCGTACGGTGCGACGCGCGCCTGGCGAGCTCCGGGACGGGGACGCTGGCCGCCCTCGTCCGGCACCTGCTCTGCATGTCCACGGTCAGCTCTTCGTCTTCGGAGTCGGGGGAACCGCCATGACGTACTACGAATCGAACGGACACCTGCTGCTCACGCCGGTGGACCGGGAGGCACCCGCACGTGCCGTCCGGCTGCGCGAGCTGGGCCTGGGGGAGCGGACGGACGCCGAACTGGACGCCTTCGCGAGGCGCGTGGCCGACGCGCTCGGCGCACCGTACGCGGGGGTCAACTTCATCGGCGAGGAACGGCAGTTCTTCGCCGGGCTGCACCACGCCGCCGAAGCCCCGGCGAGCGGGTACCCGGCGCGCGTGCTGGCCCGCGACCACGGCTACTGCCCGCACGTGGTGGTGCGGCGGCGGGCGCTGGTGCTGGAGGACGTGCGGGACTTCGCGCGTTTCGCGGGCAACGCGGTGGTGGACGAGAGCGGGGTGCGGTCGTACGCGGGCGCGCCGCTGACGGACCGGCGCGGGATCGTCCTGGGCACGGTGTGCGCGGTGGACGTGGTGCCCCGCAAGTGGGGGACGGAGGGGCTCGCCACGGTGAAGGCGCTCGCGGCGGACCTGGTGGCGCTGGTGCACGAGCGGGAGGACCGGCGGGGGTGAGCGGGTCTGTCAGTGGCGGGGGCTACGGTCGTCGGACAAGGGTTCACCGGTGGCTGGAGAGGAGAACCGGGATGGCCACGACCGCACGGGACGTCCGCCTGATCGCGCTGTCGCTTCCGGACAGCAGCGAGAAGCTCGCCTGGGGCATGCCGACCTTCCGGGTGGGCGGGAAGATCTTCGTCTCGCTCGCCGACGACGACACCTCGATCGGGGTGAAGTGCCCCATGGAGGACCGGGCGGAGCTGATCGCGGCGGAGCCGGAGAAGTTCTTCCTGCGCCCGGGCCACGACGACCACTACGCCTGGATCCGGGTCCGACTCGAGGCCGTGCGGAACGAGGCCGAGCTGCGCTCCATCCTCACCGATTCCTGGCTCCAGGCGGCCCCCAAGCGCCTGATCGCCGCGCATCCGGAGCTGACCGCGGACACGGGCTGAGGGCGGTGACACGGCCGCCCGGACCCGGAGACGGAAAGGTGCGCGCAAGCACCCCACGAAGTGCGGTATCGTTCTCCTGCGCGTTCAACCAGGGGAAACCCCAGGTCAGCGCGCATCGGGACGTGGCGCAGCTTGGTAGCGCACTTGACTGGGGGTCAAGGGGTCGCAGGTTCAAATCCTGTCGTCCCGACTCGAAAGAGTCGCAGATCAGGGGCCGTTTCAGAGCAATCTGAAACGGCCCCTTGATCGTTTTTGGGGACCAGTTGGGGACCAATGCGCTCAGTGCGGGTCAGACGGCGGTAACGGCCGTGACTGGCAGCGAACGAGGTGCACGGAGCACCATGAGGTGCGCAGACAGCGCGGCACCAGCTGCCGTGATCTGGCCGGCGTCGGGGTGCAGGTAGCGCTGAGTGGTGGTCAGCGAGCCGTGTCCGGCGATCTTGCGCAGGACATGGAGGGGGACGCCTGCGTCGGCGAACCAGGTCAGCCCGGTGTGGCGCAGATCGTGTCGTCGAAGGTGCTCGAAACCGAGCTCGGTGACGACGTTGTCCCAGTGGGTGGCGTCGCGCAGGACGGCGGTGGAGATGCGTCCGCCGCGGGGGCCGAAGAAGATCCGGGCGTCTGGGCTGTCGCCGGCGGCGAGCAGGCGTTGAGCCACCATTGGCCGTACCTCTTCGATGAGGGGTACCTTGCGGGCGCGCTTTCCCTTGGTGGCCTTGTCGACGAGCCCGCCTCGGGCGGGGGTGGTCTGCCGTCGTACGGTCCAGATCCAGGTGTCGGTGTCGATGTCCTTGACGCGGACTCCGGAGACCTCGCCGATGCGGGCTGCCGTGGACGCGGCGAAAGTGACCACGTCGCCCCAGCCCTGGTACTGGCCGTATGAGCGAGCGACCAGGGCCTTGGCGAGGGTCTGGAGGGTCTCCCAGTCGGGCAAGGCGAGCGCACGCGGGTCGTTCAGCTCGTCCTCGACCTGCTGGTACTGGCGCTGCCAGCCGCTGACTCGCGCGGGGTTGACCTTGATGAGCCCGTCTCGAACGGCCTGCTCCATGACGCGAACGAGGACGGCGATGGTGTTCTTCACGGTGGAGCGGCTGTACTCGTCAGCGATCCACCGGTAGACGGTGCGGTCCACTGCACCGTTGGTGATCATCCGAACCGGTAGATGCCCGAGGGAGGGCACTACGCGCAGACGCCAACCGGCCATATAGGGGTCGAGCGTCTTGAGCTCCAGTCCTCGAAGCGCGAGGTTCATGTTCGCGGTGCCGTAGTCGGCCAATGGCATGGTGGCAAGCGACGGGTTGACGCCGGCCTGAGCGGCCTCGACCAGGGCCGAGATCCACTCCTGGGCCTCGTCCTCGGTCTCCTTGGCTTCGGAGATGGACTTGCGGGACTTTGTCGTGGGGTCCCACCAGCGCACCCGAGCTCGGTAGGGCGAAGGCCGGTTGGGTCGGTATTCGACATCAGCGGTGAGGCGGACGCCAACCGGCACGGCCTCGACGGCTGAAGCAGGTGTCGCTATCGCCATGTCAGGCCGCCTGTTCGGGATCGACACGGCGACTGCGCAGCCAGTGTTCGACGTCAATCGCGCTGTACAGGGTGATGCGATCGGACACATGGACGAACGGCGGCCCTTGCAGGGGGCGTGCAGTGCGCCAGCGACGGAGCGTGGAGGGATCGAGGTTCAAGATGCCCGCGAGTTCGTCGGTCGTTAGCCATTTGCCGGTGACCAGGTCGGGGGAAACGTTTCGTCCGCTCTTCGCGGATTCCTGGGATGACATGGGGTCCTTGCGATGGCGCAGAACGCCGATCGGGCGAGTCGGTGCAAGAGGCAGGTTGGTCACGCTCCCCTGGGTGGAGGAATGGTGGGACGACGACCATAGAGGGAACGTTTGAAAAGTCCAGCGAAAAGCCACTGGATTCGCACACGGAGAACAACTCCCGCGGCGGTGCGGCTGGCTTAGGGGCCATCCGAGGTACCGGTTGCTCTCGAGGGTCTGTGGCTCACTGAGTGATCACTGCGCCCAACCGGACCATTCAGCCCTGAGGTGGAAGGCATCCCGTTCGGGCTGTGGCGTGGTGTTGGCTTCCTGAAAACGGTCTTGGGCGCCGTGGCGCTCCCGTAACAGAGCGGGGTTAGGGATTTCGAGATCGAAGCTGTGCCATCGGACGGCAAATACCTTTCGACTAGGGGGGGGAGGGAGTGGCGCGGTGGAGCTTCGATCATCTATGCGATCCCCGGTTTCCGAAACCGGGGATCTCCAGCTATATTCCACCGTGGATCGGCCGCAAAGTCGGCTAAATTGACCAACCGTCAGTCTTGGGCGGTTGGCTGCAGGCTGATGGGTGACGTGGATCAGTTCCCTGTAGTTCGCTACTTGGGGTGATCGGCACGCATGAGGTCGGGCTCCGGCTGAATGGCCGCCCGGCGGGTCTTCGTCTGCCGCTGGTACAGCAGTTGCACCCATCCTGACCAGCGGGGACGGCCGTCCGTACGACTCGCTGGAGGGGACTGGTCCGGAAATAGTTCGGATCTTGGTTCGCGGGTTCCTGGGGCGGCGGGGCGGGGTGTGCGCCGCACATGAGCGGCGCGAGACCGTCTCCGCCCAAGGGGAGGCGTTCGGTGCACTGGCTGTCGGTCAGGACGCGCCAGGTCGTGTCGGGCGAGCTTGACGGCGGAGACGAGGGGGATCTCGGCCGGCAGGGGGACGGTGCCGGGCGCCGGCCTCATTGGGCGACATGCTTGCGATGTGTGATGCAAGCCATATGGGGTTCCTGTCAGCAATCGGGGTGCTGTTCCGCTCAAGTCACCGAGAGCAAGCGAACCGACAGGAGCATCACATGAAGCACCGCATCGTTGTTCTGGGCGCCGGCTATGCCGGGGCCTACGTGGCCGGGACTCTGGCTCGTCGGCTGTCCCCGGCGGATACCGAGATCACCGTGGTCAACGCCGAGCCGGAGTTCGTCCAGCGGCTGCGGCTGCACCAGCTCGCGGCCGGCCAGGAGATCGAGGCTCCGAAGCTCGCCGATGTCTTCGCGGGCACGGGGATACGGCTGCGCCTGGCCCGTGTCACCGCCGTCGATCCCGAGCGCCAGGTCGTCGCCGTGGCCGACGCCGACGGTGGCGGCGAGCTCGGCTACGACACGCTGCTCTACGCGCTCGGCAGCCACGTCGCCGACCACGGCGTCCCCGGCGTGGCCGAGCACGCCTTCCACGTCACCAGTCGTCCGGCGGCGCTGCGCCTGCGCGAGCGCCTGGACAGCCTGGGCGGGCGGGGCGAGGGCGGTCGTGTGCTGGTCGTCGGCGACGGGTTGACCGGCATCGAGACCGCCACCGAGATCGCCGAGTCCCGGCCCGGCCTGTCGGTGTCCCTGGTCGCCCGCGGCGAGCTGGGCGCCCCGCTCTCCGCCGGGGCACGCAGCCACCTGCGCCAGGCCTGCGACCGGCTGGGCATCACCGTCCTGGAGCACACCAGCGTCGAAGCTGTCGAAGCGACTCGGGTGCTGTGCGCCGACGGGAGCCCCCTGGCGTCTGACGCGACCGTGTGGACGGCCGGGTTCGCGGTCGACCCCATCGCCGCCGCAGCCGGGTTGGAGGTCACCGACGACGGTCGGATCGTCGTCGATCGCACCATGCGGTCGCTCTCGCACCCGAACGTCTACGCCGCCGGCGACAGCGTCTACACCATCGGCGACAACGGCCGGCCGCTGCCGATGTCCTGTGCATCGGCCGGCTTCACCGGCATGCAGGCCATGAAGGCCATCGTGGGATGCCTGACCGGCAGCAAGACGGCGAACGTCAAGCTGAGCTACCCGGGCAACCACATCAGCCTCGGGCGGCGCGACGGGATCCTGCAGATGGTCGACCATGAAGCGCAGGCAAAGCCGAAGTACATGGGCGGCCGGAAGGCCGCGCGGATCAAGGCGGCCATCCTCAAGATGTCGCTGTGGACCACCTCGCACCCGACGTTCGGGCTGCCCATGCGCAAGCGCCGCCTGGCCGCCGCGCCGGATGGGGCCGCCGCAAGGGTGGCCGCATAGCCCGCCTAGGGTAATCCCCGTGGACAGCACTGACATTGACCGCTTCGACACCTGCCGGTTCGAGGCCAGCCGCAGTCGGCTGGCCTCGCTGGCGTACCGGCTGCTGGGATCCGCCGCCGACGCCGAAGACGCCGTACAGGACGCGTTCTTGCACTGGCAGGCCGCCGACCGGCAGCGGATCAGGGTGCCGGAAGCATGGCTGACCAAGGTCGTCACCAACCTGTGCCTCGACCGGCTCCGCTCGGCACAGGCCCGCCGCGAACGCACCGTGGGCGCCTGGCTGCCCGAACCGCTCCTCGACGGCGACCCGATGCTCGGCCCGGCCGACACGTTCGAACAGCGCGAAACCGTCTCCCTCGCCGTGCTCACTCTCATGGAACGCCTGTCACCCTTCGAGAGGGCCGTCTACATCCTGCGCGAGGCGTTCTCCTACGGCCACGCCGAGATCGCCGAGATCCTCGACATCACCGAGTCCGCAAGCCAGCAGCACCTCCACCGGGCCCGGCGCCACATCACCACGGCGCGCCGCAGCGGTGAACTCGACCCGGCAGCCGCCCGCAGGATCGTCGAGGAATTCCTCGCCGCCGCCTCCTCGGGCCGCACCGAACGGCTGGTGGCGCTGCTCACCCACGACGCCTCCGCGATCTCCGACGGCGCCGGCCTGACCAAGAAGCTGCTGCAGTACGACACTCCGGAGCGCATCGCCGCCATCGCGCGGGCCGGCTTCAAGTCCACGCCCGCGAAGCAGCGACTCGCCGGAGGGGTCTCCGAGGTCCACTTCGCGCTCGTCAATGGCGCCCCCGCCCTCCTCTTCGTGCCCGGCGGCAAGGTCGTCGGCGCGGTGACGTTCGACATCACAGACGGCAAGATCGCAACCGTGCGCGGCATCGCCGCCCCTGCCCGCCTCCTCCGCCTCGCCGACGCCTGGCGGCAGCACGAACCGGACGCGCCGCTCATCGCCGAGTGGTGACCGGGCGCCGACCGAGGCCAGGCGCGGCACCCGCGCCGCGTTGAACCGTTTCCGGGTTCCCAGGCCGGTCGGGGTTCAAGCCGGGTACGGATTCCGTGACGCCGTGGCCGGGGCCCCGGCCCCCCTCACCCTGGCTCGCCGCCGGACCCAGGTCATCACGAGGACGAGGGCCGCTGCTGCGCCGTACGCGATGTTGCTCAGCGACGGCTGGAAGTGGAGCGTCGGGGCGAGGACGTAGACGGCGGCGCCTGCGAGGGGGATGCCGAGCCATTCCCAGCGTCCGTCCAGGGCGACGAGTGCGATGAGGAGCAGCGCGTACCAGGAGTAGCCGGGGGTGAGGAGGACGAAGGACCAGCCGGTGACCAGGAGGGCGCCGCTCCAGGGGCGTCGCGGGTCTCCGCGCCACATCACGTACAGGGACACTGCCGCGACGATGACGAGCAGTACGGGGAAGGCCCAGGTGTCCGGCAGGACCAGGCGCAGGAGCGAGTAGCGGGATCCGGCCGAGGCGTCGTCGTAGCCCTCCTCCTCGACGTAGCCGCCGAGGTAGCCGAAGACCGAGCCGTGCGAGAGGAGGACGTACGGGAGGTAGGTGAGTACGACGAAGGCGGTGGCGGGCAGGAGGACGGCGGCCGCGTCGCGGACGCGGCGGATCCCTGACAGGGCGCCGGGGAGGACGACGGCAGGCATGAGCTTCGTGGCGATGGCGGCGCCGATCAGCACTCCGCCTGCTGCCCGCCGGGTCAGGTTCCGGGAGGCGACGAGGCCGAGTCCGGTGACCGCGAGGAGTACGCCCAGGACGTCGGCGTGGGCGTTGTTGACGGCCTCGATTGGGACGGCAGGGCACCAGGCCCAGTACGCGGCTTTGCGGAGGTCGTCGCCGCGCCGTCGCAGGATCAGGAGGAGCGCGCCGGTGACGCCGAGGGAGATCAGGGCGGCGCCGATCTGGAGCGGCTTGTGGCGGGAGTCGGCGGGGGAGAGGCGGTCGACGGCGATGAAGTACGCCTCGGCGACGGGCGGATAGATGGTGTGGACGGCGGGCCTGTTGAGGCGGGTGCAGTGGGGTGTGCTGCCGGTGTGGGGGATCGGGGCGAGGTCGGGGCCCGTGCAGGCGGCGCCGGTGGGGAAGAGCCAGGGGTCGCGGAGCCGGGCGAGCGCCGGGTCCTGCGGGGCGTGGTCGTACGGGGAGAGGCCGGCGGACTGGACGCGGCCGTCCCAGGCGTAGCGGTAGGAGTCGGTGCTGGTCCGCGGCGGCCCCATCAGCCCGGTCAGCGTGACGGCGACGGCCCCCGCGGCGATCAGCCACGCGGCGTGGCGGGCCGGGACCCGGCGCAGCGCCAGCAGCGCGACGGTGAAGAGCACCCAGCAGGCCGCGTACCACCAGAACAGGCCGACGGGGTCGCTGAAGTAGCCCCCGTACACGACGGTGCGGGCGAGGAGCGTCGTGAGTGCGGCAAGGGCGAGGGCGGTGGTCACCAGCGCGGTGCGAGGAGTGAGGGCGGTAAGGGCTTTCACCTGCGGAATCGTTCCAGGGATCGGCTCTCCCGTGGGCCGTGCCATCTCGGATGTCCGTGTTTCGTAAGGTGTTCCGCCAGCCTGCTCGGGCCTCGTCGGGGGTGTGATGGGGGCATGCGTTTCACCCTGCCCTCCGGACCGCCCGTCACCTTCAAGGCGCGCCTGCACGATGCCCGTACCGCGACCGCCATCGGCCGCTGGCTCGGCCTGGCCATGGCCGTCTGCTTCGCGACCGGTGTGCTGAGCCACTACCTCCAGCACCCGCCCGGATGGCTGGCCGATTCGCTGCCGAGCCGCCCGTACTGGGGTTACCGGCTCACCCAGGGTCTGCACGTGGCGTCCGGCATCGCGGCGATCCCGTTGCTGCTGGCGAAGCTGTGGGCGGTCTATCCGCGGCTGTTCGCCTGGCCTCCGGTGCGATCGGTCCTTCATACGCTGGAGCGGATCTCGGTGGCGATCCTGGTCGCGGCCGGACTGTTCGAGCTGTTCACCGGGCTGCTGAACACCTTCCAGTGGTACCCGTGGCCCTTCAACTTCGTTCCCGTGCACTACGCGGTCGCCTGGCTCCTGCTGGGATCGCTCCTGCTGCACGTCGCCGTGCAATGGCCGAAGATCCGCGACCACTTCACGCTCCGTTCCCCCGGAACCCTGACCCTGCCCGAGGCCGACGGGCCCGACCGCCGGCAGTTCCTCCTCGGCGTCACAGCCGCGGTCGGAGCAGTCACGCTCACCACGGTCGGACAGTCCGTCACCGCACTCGGCCCGCTGGAACTGTTCGGCCCGCGCAGCCCCGCCCACGGGGCCCAAGGGCTCCCCGTGAACCGAACGGCTGCTGCCGCGCGCGTCTCCGAGGCCTCCTTGGCCGACTGGCGGCTGACCGTGGACGGGCCGCGTCCTTACAGCCTCACGTTGGAGGAGTTGCGCGCCCTGCCGCAGCATGACGTCACCCTGCCCATCGCCTGCGTCGAGGGCTGGAGCAAGTCCGCGCACTGGACAGGGGTACGCGTAAGGGACCTGCTGGAGCGGGCGGGTGCCGGCCCGGACGCACGGGCCCGGGTGGTTTCCCTCGAAGCGGCGGGCGCCTACCGGGTGATGGAGATGGGACGCCTCTACGCGCAGGACCCGCTCACGCTGCTCGCGCTTCGGCTGAACGGTGAGGTGCTGTCCCTGGACCATGGCTACCCGGCGCGGATCATCGCCCCGAACCGGCCCGGTGTCCTGCAGACCAAGTGGGTCGGCCGACTGGAGGTGGCGTGATGAACTTTCGATACGTGATGGGCGGATCGGGGCTGGTGTGCGCGGCCTGGGGCGGGTGGCTGTTCCTCCAGCAGCCCGAGCCGTGGCGGATCGCCGCCTGGCTCGGGGGAGCGGTCGTGGTGCACGACGGGTTCGTCGCGCCCGTCGTGATGGCGATCGCCGCCCTCGTCGCGGTGGCGGGCCTGCGCCTGCACGGGGTAATGCGCGGAGCCCTGATCGTCGCGGGCTCCCTGACCGTGATCGCCCTTCCTCCGCTGCTGCGTCCGGCGGGCGTGGCCAACCCCACCGTCCTGCCGCTCGACTACCTGCGCAACTGGCTGCTCGCCCTGGCCGCCATCGCGCTGTTCACCCTCGCGTACGTCGGCGTGCGTGCCGTGGCGCGCCGTGTGGACCGGGAGAGCCGTCGGGCCTGATCGGAGCGGTGCCGCGGAAAGCCGCCGGGTACGCGCATTGTTCTTGAATGGTCGTTCATGTATTTTCTTCTCATGCCCAGACCGCGAGAGTTCGAGCCCGACGCCGTTCTGAACGTGGCCATGCTGCGGTTCTGGGAGCGCGGGTACCGGGCGGTGTCCGTCGAGGATCTGGTGAAGGCGACCGGAGTTAAGCCCGGCAGCCTCTACAGCGCCTTCCCGGGCGGCAAGCGCGCGCTGTTCCTGAAGTCGCTGGAGCGGTACTCGCGGCTGGTGGTCCCCGAGAAGCTGGGCGAGCTGGAGGCCCCGGGCGCCTCGGTGGGCGAGATCCGCGGGTACTTCGACGGGTTGGTGCGTGATCTGCTCAGCCCCGAGGGCCGGCAGGGCTGCCTGCTCGTGAACACGGCGATCGAGAACGCGGCCGAGGATGACGAGGCGGCGGCCGTCGTCCGTGGCCACCTGGCCCGGCTGGAGCAGTGCATGACCCACGCACTGGAGAACGCGGCCCGCAGGGGGCAGGTCCGAGCCTCCCTGGACTGCGTCGGCAGCGCCAAGCTGCTGGTCGCCACCTGTCAGGGGCTGATGGTCGTCGGGAAGGCCAACCCGGACGAGGCGCTCCTGCGTGCGATCGTCGACAACGTCTTCGCCGCTCTCGCCTGACGGCGAGGCGTACGGGCCACCGCTCGCGGTGGCCCTTTTCTTCGCACCAATAGTTGAATGAGTGCTCAAGAATGGAGTCGGTACATGAAGGCCATCGTCATCTCCGCCCACGGCGGCCCCGAGGTCCTCACCCTCACCGAACTGCCCGACCCCGTGCCCGCCGACGGCGAAGTGCTGATCCGGGTCAAGGCGTTCGGCCTCAACCACGCCGAGGCCTACATGCGCAGCGGCACCTGGGGAAAGGTCGCCGCCGTCCCCGGGATCGAGTGCGCCGGACTGGTAGAGGACGATCCGTCCGGCGAACTCCCCGTCGGGACCCGGGTGGTGGCGATCCTCGGCGGCATGGGGCGGACCCGCAACGGAAGCTACGCGGAGCTGGTGACCGTACCGGCGACCAACGTGGTCGCCGTGCGCTCCTCGCTGGACTGGGCCGACATTGCGGCGGTACCCGAGGTGTACGCGACGGCGTGGAGCGGCCTGTTCGGCAATCTGGACCTGCGGCCGGGCGAAACCGTCGTCGTGAGGGGAGCGACCTCCTCGCTCGGCCAGGCTGCGGTCAACCTGGCGGTCGACCACGGCGCGACCGTCCTCGCCACGACCCGGGACCCGCTGCGGGCGCCCCTGCTGAAGGAGCTCGGGGCTGCCGACGTACTCATCGACGACGGCGCGCTCGCCACCCAGGTCGCGGAGCGGGAGATCGGCGTCGACGCGGTGTTCGACGTCGTCGGCAACAGCGTCCTGCGCGACTCGCTGGCCCTGGTCCGGCCGCGCGGCCGGGTCTGCCAGCTCGGCTTCCTGGGAGGATTCGAGCCCGTACGCGACTTCGACCCGATCGCCGACCTTCCCAGTGGAGTCCGGCTCAGCTTCTTCGGCAGCGCCTTCGTCCTGGGCACCCCGGCGTTCCCGCTCACCGACGTACCGCTGGACGAGATCTACGCCAAGGTCCACGCCGGTGTCCTGCGGGCCCGTCCCGCCCGGGTCTTCCGGTTCGGTGAGATCGTCGAAGCCCATCGGGTCATGGAGGCCGGAGAAGCCCTCGGGAAGATGGTCGTCACCGTCGGCTGAACTCCCTCACCTGCGGCGGCCCGCCGAGGCGCCCTGGTCGAGGGTGAGCGCCTCAGGGGGTGGGATCCGCACTGCTGCGGATCCCACCCGGTGGTTCGCCGCTCGGCAACCGGTCAGCGCGTGAGGTGTACGAAGTGCCGGCCCGTCGTTTGCCAGGTGTCGTACGGGGTCCAGCCCGCGGACCTCGCCGCGGCGCACAGGGCGCGGGCGCCGAGCCGGGCCCACCAGAAGGAGGCTCCGCGGCCGCCGGTGCCGTCCTCGACGTACACCTCGACGCGTTCGTCGATGTCGGCGGCGGCGACCTCGACCAGCAGGGAACCACCGGGTGCGGTCAGTTCGGCGGCGCGGTGCAGCAGGGCTCCGGGGTCCCCGCCGATGCCGATGTTGCCGTCGATGAGCAGGACGGTGCCCCAGCTGCCTTCGCGGGGAAGCGGGTCGAACACCGACCGGCACAGGGCGCTGCCGCCCGCCCGCTCGGTACGGGCCACGGCCTCGGGGGTGACGTCGACACCGAGTGCCGTATGGCCGAGCCCGGCGAGGGCGGCGACCAGTCGGCCCGGTCCGCAGCCGATGTCGAGGACGGGCCCGGTGCACCGGGCCAGGACGGTGTCGTCGGCCGCGTCGGGCTCGGCGCACCACCGCTCGACCTCCAGCGGCAGCAGCCAGCCGTCGCGTCGACGCAGGAACAGCGGCCCCTGCCCCGTGCGGAGGGCGACCGCGTACGGATCCGCCTGCCAGGTACGGGTGGCGGGCTCGGCGAGCTGGGCGGTCATCGGGTCACCGCGCGCATGCCGTGGTGCAGGGTGGCGAAGCGCGTCCGCGGGGCTGCGGCCGCGACCTGTTCCGCGTCGGCGGGGGTGTCCACGTCGCACAGCTCGGGCAGGTCCCGTACGGAGAGCCCCGCATCGGTCAGGCGCTGCCGCTGGACCTCGCCGGTGTGTGCCACGGACATGGGGACGCCGAGCAGCAGGGCGGGGTCGGGGTGGGCGAGGCCGAGGGCCCAGAACCCTCCGTCGTCGGCGGGCCCGAACCAGGCGTCCGCCCCGGTGAAGTCGAGCCCGGGCGCGAGCAGGCCGGGAGTGACCTGCGGGGTGTCCATGCCGACCAGCAGGCTCGGTCCTTCGGCCAGCGCGAACGCGGCGGCCAGTCGGACGTCCAGGCCGCCCGTGCACTGCGGGACGACCTCGATGCCGTCCGGGATCCAAGGGCCCGGATGTCCGTCGAGGACCAGGACGCGGCGCCGGGCCGGCGTGGCAAGGACCGCGGCGAGGGTGTCCTGGAGTGCGGCGAGGGCCAGGTCGGCGGCCTGCTGCGGGGTGAACTGCGTGGTCAGTCGGGTTTTCACGCGCCCGGCGACGGGCGCCTTGGCGATGACGAGGAGGGTGCTCATGCGGAGACCCCCTCGGTCGGTGCGGGTCGGGCGCCCGGCGGCTCGGCCAGGACCCTGCGCATGTCCCGTACCGCGCGCCAGGTACCCCGCCAGGTGCCGGTGACCTTGGACTTCCCGGATCGGGGGAGGTACGGGATGTCCGTCTCGGCCACCTTCCAGCCCGCGTCGGCGGCCCGTACGACCATCTGCAGCGGGTAGCCGCTGCGCCGGTCGGTCAGCTCCAGGCCGAGCAGTGCCTCGCGGCGGGCGACCCGCATCGGTCCGAGGTCGTGCAGCCGCAGTCCGGTGCGGCGGCGCAGCATGCGGGCCAGGGCGATGTTTCCGGCACGCGCGTGCGCGGGCCAGGCGCCGCGGCCCTGCGGGCGGCGCCGGCCGAGCAGGAGGTCCGCCTCGCCGCCCGCGACCCGCTCGGCCATGGGGGCGAGCAGCCCGGGGTCCATGGAGGCGTCGCAGTCGCAGAAGCAGACCAGTTCGGCGCGTGCGGCTAGCAGTCCGGCGTGGCAGGCGGCGCCGAAGCCGCGCCGGGTCTCGTTTACGACGGTGGCGCCGAGGGAGCGGGCGATGTCGGCCGAGCCGTCGGTGGAGCCGTTGTCGACGACGATGGCCCGCCACCCGGCCGGCACCCGCGCCAAGACCCAGGGGAGGGCTTCCGCCTCGTCGAGGCACGGCAGTACGAGGTCCGCGCGGGGCGGACGACAAGCAGAAGGAGTCACCCTCCACACCGTAGGAACCGAAGGGCGGAGAAGGGCGCCCGAAGACCTTACGAAACGCGGACGCCGCGTCGCGCGGAGCCAGGCCCAGGTCCGCGCGGCACCGCACGGTGTCACTGTGGAGGCATGGCATCCGGCAGCGAACCCGGCCTCCGGCGAAGCTGCGGGGGCGGGGCAGTCAGGCCCGTACCCCTCCCTCGGGTGCGGGCGTGGGCCTGGCGATCGTCCGGGGCATCGTCGAGGCCCGCTCCGGGCGCGCGGATATCCACAACGTGCCCGGCGGTTGCCGCTTCGAACTGACCCTCCCCGCAACTGCGTAGGCCGTTCCGGTCGGATCACGGAATCGAAATCGGCGACGACCGATGAGTTCCTTCATGATCCAAAGTCAGAGATCATGGTGGGTGTGTGGCAGGCGGGTATGTGCCCCGGCGCGCATCGATCGAATCTGCTGAGAACCGGACAACAGATACTGAGGAACCCAGATGCGCACCTTGATCAGCACCGCCTTCATCTCCCTCGACGGCGTCGTGGAGGGCCCGGGCGGGGAGCCCGGCTACCGCAACTCCGGATGGACCTTCAAGGACGTCGAGTTCCTCCCTGAGGCATTCGAGATCAAGGGGCGGGAGCAGAAGGAAGCCGCCGCGATGCTGCTGGGACGGAGCAGTTACGAGGCGTTCAGCCCGGTGTGGCCCGACATGGCGGACTTCGCCGACTACAAGGTGATGCCGAAGTACGTCGTCTCCACCACCCTCACCGAGGACGACCTGGTGTCGAATTGGGGCGAGACCACGATCCTGCGCTCGCTCGACGAGGTCGCCGCGCTGAAGGACGCCGAGGGCGGTCCGATCATCGTCCACGGCAGCGCAGCGCTGAACCAGGGCCTCTCGGACGCGGGCCTGATCGACCGCTACCACCTGCTCGTCTTCCCGCTCCTGCTCGGAGCCGGTAAGCGTCTGTTCAGCGGCACGGACAAGGACACCCAGAAGCTGAAGCTCGTCGAGCATGAGGCCTACGCCAACGGCCTGCAGAAGATGGTCTTCGACGTCGTCCGCTGAGAAGGTCCTTTGCGCTCAACCCGCAGTGGAACCGGCCGACGACCTCGGCCGGTTCCCGGGCTCAGCCGGTCACACCGGCCGACTCGCGCTGGCCGGCCCGGGCGAACTCGGTCATGCCGTCGACGAAGCCGACCGTCGGACGCCAGCCCAGCTCCTTGCGCAGGCGGGCGGAGTCGGCGGTGATGTGCCGTACGTCGCCGAGGCGGAACTCGCCCGTCACCACCGGGGCGGGTCCGCCGTGCGCCGCGGCCAGCTCGGTGGCCATCTCGCCGACCGTGTGGGGCTCCCCGCTGCCGGTGTTGTACACGGCGAGCGCGCCCGTCTGCCGGGCATCGACCGCCTCGAGTGCCACCGCGTTGGCCGCGGCCACGTCCGTGACGTGGACGAAGTCTCTTCGCTGCGCGCCGTCCTCGTAGACCCGCGGCGCCTGGCCCCGGGCGAGCGAGGAGCGGAAGAAGGAGGCCACCCCGGCGTACGGGGTGTCGCGCGGCATGCCGGGTCCGTACACGTTGTGGTAGCGCAGCGACACCGCCCGGCCCTCCACGCACCGGGCCCAGTTCGCCGCGAGGTGCTCCTGGGCCAGCTTCGTCGTCGCGTACACGTTCCGCGGATCCGTCGGGGCGTCCTCGCCGACGAGGCCCGGCGCGAGTTCGGCTCCGCAGTCAGGGCAGCGGGGTTCGAACCGGCCCGCCGTCAGGTCCTCGGTCCGGCGCGGCCCGGGGCGTACCGTTCCGTGCCGTTCGCACGTGTACCGGCCCTCCCCGTAGACCACCATCGACCCGGCGAGCACGAGATCCCTCACCCCGGCGGCCGCCATCTCGGCCAGCAGCACCGCCGTCCCGAGGTCGTTGCAGCCGACATAGTCGGGGGCGTCGGCGAAGTCCTTGCCGAGGCCGACCATGGCCGCCTGGTGGCACACCGCGTCGACGCCGCGGAGCGCGGCTCTGACCGCGTCGGCGTCCCGTACGTCGGCCCGGATGAACTGGGCGTCGGGAAGCGGCGGCGTGCCGGGGTGGGCGGCGGGCAGCAGGGCGTCGAGGACGACGGGGTCGTGCCCGCGGTCCTTGAGGGCGGTGACGATGTGGGAGCCGATGAACCCGGCCCCTCCGGTGACGAGTACGCGCATGCTCCGGACGCTACGCAGTGCGTAGCCCCCGAGGGGGATCCCACGCGCGCACGTAAGACTTCTGTCATACGGGAGCGGCGGGAACTGCGACGGAGGCGTGACGGCCGGGTGGCCTCGAGCGGGACGTCAGTGGTGGCCGAGGTGGTCGTGGTCCTTCCAGATGCCGTCGCCCGGCATGTCGAGGCGGGCGGTGAGCGGTCGGCGCCACGGGGGAGTGGAGGTGGGTTCGCCCCAGTAGTCGGTGACCCGTACGGCCCGGCCGTCGCGGAGCTCGGCGATGGTGACGTTGCGGTAGAGGCGGCCGTCGCCGTAGTCGCAGGTCCATTCCACGACGATGACGTCGTCGTCGAGGCGCAGCCGTCGTCCCACTTCGAGCGTGAGCTCGGGGAAGTTCCCCTCGACCTCACCGATGAGCTTGCTGCCGCGGACGACCTCGCCCATCTGGGGCCATTGCCGCTCGACCTCCGGGGCGAGCGGCACCCCGAGGAGGTAGGCGAGGCGGGTGCGGCCGTTCGATTCCGGTGTCGGCTCGTTCATGGCCGTCAGTCCTTCCTGTGCGGTGGGCGGCGGACCGGATGCGGCGCGTGTCGGGGTGCGCCGGAGCCGTCGACCACGCTGCTGATGTGGAAACGGACCCGGCGGCCAGTGCCGCCCTCATCGTCGTCGGAGCCATCAGGAGACCACTCCAGGACCGCGGTGCCGGACAGGTGCACGGCGTGCCCCGTGGCGAAATCGGCGAACACCAGTGCCGCGGCGCTGTCGACGGCCAGATTGCCGAGGCTGTTGAACATGTTGTTGCCCGGATAGTCGGGCCACCAGAGGCTGTCGTCCTCGACGCGGACGAAACCGGGCGGCCCACCACGGTGCGAGGCGTCGTTGCCGCGCTCCGGATGGGTGGTGCCCAGGAAGAAGGTGTCGGCCGCACGGATGAGCCGGGCCTGATCGGACGCCAAGGAGGTGGCGTACCGCACCGGGGCGCCGTCCCCGTCCCCGGCGACAGCGGGTCCGGGTTGGAGGTGACGCCGCTGGATGTACTGGGGACAGTTGCCGTACGCCTGATCGACTTGGAGCGTGAGGCCGTCCTCGTCCGCGGTGGTGAGCGTCCCGTTGACCCGGAAGCGACGGCGGGTGGCGAAGTCGATGGCCAGCAGGCCGACCGGCTGACCGGGAGGGAGCGAGTGGAGCGGGTCGGCGGCGGCGGGTGCGGTGCGTACGCGCAGAGTGGATGCCGCGATGACGTCGAGGACGCCGGGCGGTCCGGTCAGCGGTGAGATCCACAGCCGGCCGAAGTCGTCGCGCGCTGTAATCGCGGCGAGTGTGCGTTCGGCGAGGAAGCCGGCCGCCCCGCCACGCAGGTCGGGCGGGCGGAGCATGCCGGAGAGCCGGGCGGCCTCTGCGCGCACGCCGGCCTGCTGCTGTACGGCGAGCTCGCCGGGGTGGAAGACCTCGGCAGGCATTTCGTTCGATCGGTTCATGACCGTCTCCTGATCGTGGCGGGACGGATGGCCGGTGGCACGGCCTGGCGGGTGTCCCGGCCCGCCCTGCCGGGAGGGCGGGCCGGGCTCCGCGTCAGGCGACGTGCGCGTGCGGCGTGACGACGGGCCAGTCGTTCTCCACCTCGGCGAGCACGTTGAAGTAGTTCGTCAGCACGTTCAGCGCGATGTGGCCCACGACCTCACCGATCTCGGCGTCGGTGACGCCCGCGTCCCGCGCCGCCTGCACGGCGCCGTCGTCCACCGCGCCCCTGCCGCGGACGACGGCATCCGACAGGGTCAGCAGGGCGGCGGTGTGCGCATCGGATGCCTCGGCGTGGCGGGCCCGCTCGAGCTCACCGGGGTCGACCTTGGCGATGTGCTCACCGATGTAGGTGTGGGCGGACAGGCAGTACTCGCACCCGTTGTACTCGGCGGTTGTGATCGCGAGCTGCTCCCGCACGCCTGCGGCCAGGGCGCCGCCGGCCAGGGCGCCGGACAGTGCCAGGTAGCCCTTGAGCAGGGCCGGGCTGTTGGCCATCACCTTGGTCATGTTCGGGGTGAGGCCGAGGGACTTCTGCACCTGGGCGAGCAGCGGGGCCGCCGGGCCGGTCGCGGTGGCGGGGTCGATCGGGGTGAGCCTCGACATGTTCATGGCCTTTCTGAGGGGAGACGGCGACACCGACACCATCGTTCTAATGGTTGTGATGCGCTCCTGTCGTTAGAACCGTAAGTGGCTGCCTTCGAGGAAGTCAAATGGTCTGAAGCCTCTTCAACCATTAGTCGCCTGGTAGGCTGGGGCGCGTGGACAGCACAGACCCCGGTACGAGCGCACCGCTGCTCGGCGAACCGCTCCCGATCGAGCTGATGAACACGATCTGGGCCGATCGGGACGGCGTACACGACGCGATCGCCGGCCCCGACGGAGCTGTCGCATGGCTGCGGGCCGTCGGCCCCCGACTGACGCCCTCGGCTCCCGCGGTCGGTGCCTGGCTCGACGCCGAACGGCCCGCCGGAGCGGAAAAGGCCGCTGCCGGGCTGCGCGGCTTGAGGGACGCATTGCGCAGGCTCGCCGCCGAGGCGACCGAGGACCCGAGGCCGGACGCGCAGTCGGCCATCGGCACCCGGGACGCCGCACTCGCGGCACTGAACGAGGCGTGCAGTGCGACGCCGGTGTGGGCGACGCTCCACTGGCCTTCGGACGGCGACCCGATCCGCATCGTGCGCACCAGCGACCTCGCGGGGCAGGCGGTGGTCGCCATGCTGGCCGGACAAGCCGTCGACCTGTTCACCGGCGACATGCGGCCGCAGCTGCGTGCCTGCCTGGCGCCGGGCTGCGTGCTCTACTTCGTGAAGCAGCACCCCCGCCGCGAATGGTGCTCGGCCGGCTGCGGCAACCGTGCCCGCGTCGCACGGCACTACCAGCGCCACCGGGTCACCAAGACCGATCCCGAGTCCTGAGCGGAGGCTCTCCGATGAAGGTCGACGTGCTGACCGAGGCCGTGATCGCCGCCCCCTGCGACAAGGTCGCCGCCTACGCGGCCGACCCCACGCACGCACCCGAGTGGTACGCGAACATCACCTCCGCCGACTGGCGGACCCCGCCACCGGTGGCGATCGGCTCCAAGGTGGCCTTCGTAGCCCGCTTCCTCGGCAGGCGGCTGGCCTACACGTACGAGATCACCGCGCACGAGCCCGGGCGCCGACTGGTGATGCGCATGGACGAAGGCCCTTTCCCCATGGAGACCACCTACACCTGGGAGCCGTACGGGGAAGGCTTGGACCGCACCCGCATGACCCTCCGTAACCGCGGCGAGCCCAGCGGATTCGCCTCCCTCGGCGCCATCGTGATGGCGGCGGCCATGCGCCGCGCCCAGCACAAGGACCTGGCGGCACTCAAGGCGCTGCTGGAGCGGTGACCACGGATCTCACTTGGGCGGCAGCGTGTCCGCGAACGCCACTGCCGTCGTGACCCAGTGGTCCAGCACGGCATCCTCCGCCAGGGCCGGGCCGCTCACCGTCACCCAGCCGCGCATCGGGCGACCGGTGAAGTCCATGGGCCGGGCCTCCGGGCGGGCGAGAGCCTGTTCGGTCCCGTCCGGACCCACACGGGCAATGACCTCGTCGCCGGACACGCCCACGGTCATGTTGCCGTGCAGCAGGAACGCGAGACCGCCGAACATCCGTTTCTCGGTGACGGCGGGCCGCTCACCGAGCCGCTCCCGGATCCGCTGGGCCAGCCCTTCGTCGTACGTCATGCACCCACTGTCCTGTGCGGTACGGGTGCCCGCGCGCCGGGGCACCGCCGCCGATGTGCCAGTGCGGGCGGCACGCACGCGACCATGAGGAAAGGGAGCCGGCGTCACTGGGAAACGTCAGCACGCCCGGCCTGGCCGGTGACGTGCGCCGTGCCCGGTTGCGTCCTCCCCTCGAAGAGGGCGGCTTCCGGCAGCCGGAAGCCCTTTACGCCGCAGGCGTCAGCCGGTTCGGTGTCATCGACCGGACCTGCAGGCGAGAGGGCATCTTCAGCGCGTTTGTGTCCGTGCAGCCGAGGCCCTCGGCGACGTGCTGGGCGATGCTCACCGCGGCCCGCGACAGAGCCGCCGAGTTGCTGCGGCCCGGGTGAGGTATGTCTTGAGCATTGGCACATCGGCGGGCTGTGAGGTCGGCCGGACTTCCTTGGCGCAACCTGTGGGGAGCAGCACCCATGCCTGTGTCCGGGAGACCGCTCCGGTGGCTCCGCCCACGAAATGGGAGGAGGCCGAGGCGTTCTTCCACAGGCGGGAACCGACCAGCCCGAAATCGGCCTTGTCGAAGGAGAGCTCCGTCAGGACTTCATTTCCCCCGGGCGGAGTGGACGCTGATTCCCACCGTGGAGAACAGGTCTTGCCGGGTCTGTTCCTCCATGTTGCGGGCCTGTGCCCAGGTGCGGGCCATGTCGAGGCCTTGGGTACGCACCCGCTCCGCGCGGTCCCGTCACCTTCCGTCGGTGTGTGCTGGTCCTCGGTTGCCTGGAGTACGCCTGATGAGGTCCACGGCGGGGTCCGCAGTGCCGTCGACGCACCACTGCCGCTCGCCGCAGGAGACCAGCCTTCCAGGCGGCAGTCGCAGTCGACCGTGCTCCTGGAGTCCTCAGCGGTAGCCACCACCTGGGTGGTCTGTGGTGTGGGGGGCCACGTGGCCGAGGAGTTCGGCGAGACCGCGGCGGGTGGCGGCCAGGACGACACGGTCCTGCGGCCTGAGTACGTAGCCTGGGTGGAGCTCCCAGATCAGCCCGGGGTGTCGGCCGTCGTCTTCACGTGCGGAGGAGGCCAGGTCGGGCCGGCGTTCCTCGAGTGCGGTGGTGTCGATGGCGATCACCCGCCAGGCTCCAGGACGGAAGGATTCGGTGATGGTGCGGCCTTCGAGTTGTGGATGGCCTGCCACATCGACGGCGGCGAACAGCAGGACGCGGCGCTCGACGGGGATGGCGCCCAGTACCTGTCGTCCCATCATCGCTCCGGCGAAGGCGGGGGCGGCGAGGTGAGTGACGCTGCGGCTGCGGGTCAGGGCGGTGGGGTGCGCGGCTCGCAGAGTGCGGTAGACGGCTGTGGCGAAGCCGTCGTCGTACAGGCGCAGGGCCACACGAACCTCGGCGTTGATTGAGCGAGCATAGAGCGCCGCTTCGAGGTTGGTGGTGTCGGAACTGGTCAGAGCGAGCAGGGCGTGGGACCGGTGGATGCCGGCGGTCTCCAGCACGCCCTCTTCGGTGACGTCGCCGAGGACGACGGGGATGCGCAGGCGGCGGGCGAGGGCCAGTCCGCGGGCCTCGGGGTCGTTCTCGACGCACACCACAGGGATTTGCAGCTCGTGGAGCCGTACCAGTACGCGTGTCCCGATCTTGCCGAGGCCGAGCAGCACCACATGCCCGGACAGGCGGCGCGGGGGCCGCCGAAGGGCCGTCGCCGTGCGGAAGGCTCCCAGGGCTTCCAATGCGGCCGCCACCAGGACCGGCAGTAGGAGCAGGCCGACGAAGCCGGAGAGGATCTGCAGAACCTGGCGCTGCGGCGGCTCGTCCACCGCCGGATCGTTGATCGCGAAGATGTCCAGGAGAGTGATGTACGCCGCATGCAGGGGGTGTTCCCCCGTCGTCTGCCAGGAGGCCGCGGCTATGGCAGCGACGGCCGCCACGATGCCGACCAGCGACCAGCGCAGCTGCCGTGAGAAGAGCGAGCCGAACGGGAGCGCAGCGGGGCCCAGGCGGGGTGCGGCCTGCGCGGCTCCCGTGTGGGTCACCGCTTCCAGGGCCACGATGCCACGCCCTGTCGCGGCGGTCACCTCACGGTCGTCGGGCAGCAGTTGCGGGCCTTGGTCTCCGCTGAGCTCGGACCCCTCGTTGCCGGCGGGATCGCTGGTCGTCGCCGAGAGCAAGGCCAACGTGCACAGGCCGGGGTCGGCAGTCTGTCCACGCTGCGGGGGTGTGCGCTCCACCGCTCGCAGCAGCAGGCCGTCCGCCTGCACGATCTTGCTGGTGCCTGCGACTGCCGTCGCGGCGAGGGCGGGCGCGGCGGTGTCGGCGTCCGACAGCACGGTCGTCGAGGAGTCGAGTTCCCGCAGGTCGATGCCTGGTTCCGCGACGATCGCGGCTTGGTCCAGGAGTTCCTCCAGGTGTTGGCCGAGTTTACGGTTGTAGAGCCGGATGACCAGTCTCAGTCGTGGGTTGAGCCGTCGAGCGATCAGAGCGGCGCGCAGGTTGGTGGCGTCGTCTTCGTACACGAGCGCCAGGGCTGCAGCTCGGGTCACTCCTGCGGCGGCGAGCACCTCCTCTGTTGGCTCTCCCGCCTCGAGTGTGCGTCCACGTACTGCTGTCGCCTGGGCGTCGGCCATGGCTGCTCGCGCGGCCGGAATCCGTCCCAGCAGCCCGAATCGCCCTCCGCCGGCCGGTCTGCGGGCAGAGCTGGACCGAGCCTCGCCGGTGGTGGGTACGACGAGGGTGACGTGCTCCCGGTACACGTCACGCAGCTCGGCAGCGAGTCGGCGAGCGAGCCCGTCGTCGCCGCAGACAACCATCCCGACTTGCTGGTCTGTCTGTTGCTGCTGCCCGTAGGTTGATGTCACGCCCTAAGGATGCCCTCTCGGTCACGCGGATGATCAAGGGAAGTGCTCGCGGCGATGGCGGCGCACTCCGCGTCGCCCTCCGGGCGTACTGCCTCGGCGATGGCGGGTGCGGCGCTGCTTCTCGCCCTCGCCGGTCAGCCGGGCCCGCTCGGCCTCGGCCTGGGCGGCGGCGATGGCCGCGAGCCGCTCGGCTTCGGCCTGCTTGACGCGGGCGACCCGGAGCGCTTCGGCTTCCTGTTCGGCTTGGTAGCGGCGGGCGTCGGCGGGCTTGCGGACGGGGGTGTCGAGCTGGCGGTCGGTCAGTGCCGACTGGCGTTCGGCGACCGCTTCCTGCTCGGCGTGGATCTGCTGCGCCGGTCGGCGTCGGCGAGGGACCTGCGGCGTTGGCCTGGGCGGTCGCCGCGTCGGTCTCGGCCTTGTTCTCGGCCTCGCGCAGGTACAGCGTCCGCTGGGGGAGCGCTTGTGGGCCGATGCCGGCATCACATGCCCAGCGACCAGCAGGGAGAGCCCGATGACCAGGAGGGGGAAGCCTGGGCCCGGAAGGATGTAGAGGCAGCACCAACCAGGGTGGCGGGAACCCCTGCCGCTACCAGGTGACAGCCAGACGGCGCTCGGTCATGTTGCGGCGTACCCATGCAGCGGTGCTGAGGCTGCCCACTGTTCAGGACACCCGCTGCGAATCGGTTTGCCGCGTGGCGCGCCCGGCTTGGATGAAGCAGATGAGGGCGGCCGTGACGGGAACGAAGCCCAGACCCGTGTAAACCAGCACGCGGGGGACGGCGTTGAGCGGCATGAGGGTGTAGAGGCAGAGGAGGGCCCAGGCGTAGGGGCGGGCTGCCGGCCGTCGCCCGCGGAGGCCGCGTGGCGTCCAGCCGACGAGGATCGCCACAAAAACGGGCAGCACGAGCAGCACGACCGCTGCGAGGGCAATCGCGTGGTAGGCGGGGTTGCCGTTCATCGCTATCTCTCGGGGTCGGAAGTCCACGAAAGACGAGGCATTCATGACACGTTCATGCCGGAGTTCGGCAAAGTACGGCCTGTCGGGCTGCCGTTAGGGAGCCGTCAATGCAACGTAAGGGACGTGTAAAGTCCGCCGTGGTGTGCCGGGAAGTCTGGTCGGCGATAGGGGATAGCTCTCTCTTCGCGGATCGGAGTCTGACGTCATGGTGCTCGTCGCTGTATTCGGTGTGGCGCTGCTGGTCGCCGTGCTGCTGTCCGGGCTTGCCGCCCGCACGGTCCTCTCCACCTCGCTGCTGTTCCTGCTGGGCGGGGCTCTGGTCAGCGACGGTTTCCTCGGGCTGATCCACATTACGGCCGACAGCGAGATCGTCTCGGTCACCGCCGATCTGGCCCTGTTCGCGGTGCTGTTCACCGACGGCATGCACGTCTCGTTCCCGAAGCTGCGGCAGAACTGGAAGAACCCGGCACGGGCGCTGGGGCTGGGCATGCCGCTGGCCATGGCCGGTATGGCGCTGATCACCCACTACCTGGTGGGGCTGGACTGGACGACGTCGTTCCTCGTCGGCGCCGTGCTCGCGCCGACCGACCCGGTCTTCGCCTCGGCGATCGTGGGCCGCAAGGAAGTCCCGGCCAGGCTGCGGCAGCTGCTGAACGTGGAGAGCGGAATCAACGACGGCCTCGCGCTGCCCGTCGTCCTGCTCCTCATCGCCGCGGCCGGCCCCACTTCCGGCCAGGCGGACGCCTCCGTCGGCGAGATCGCCTTGGAGCTCGGTCTCGGCCTGGTCTTCGGCGTCGCCTTGCCCTTGGCGGTGGCGGCGCTGGTACGGCTGAGGCTGTTGGGCGCCGAGCCGAAGCTCCAGCCGTTGCTGCCGCTGGCCACCGGGATCATTCTGTACGGGCTGTGCCACCTCACTCACGCCAACCCCTACCTGGCCGCGTTCTCCGCCGGCGCCGTCCTGGCCTCCGTCTCGCCCGAGGCGAAGACGGTCTTCGAGCCGCTCGGAGAGATGCTCGCGGAGCTGGCCAAGTTCGCTGCCCTCCTCGTCTTCGGCGCCCTGCTGACCCCCGCCCTGTTCGGGGACCTGTCGGTGGGCGGGTACGTGGCCGTGGTCTTGGCGATCGTGCTGATCCGTCCCGCCTCCCTGCTGGTGTCCTTGCTGGGTGCGCGGATCGAGCGGCGGGAGAAGCTGGTCGCCGCCTGGTTCGGCCCCAAGGGCTTCGCGTCCGTCGTCTACGGCCTGCTCGTTCTCCAGGCCGGCATCCCCGAGGGTGAGAAGGCGTACACGCTGATCGCGGTCTGTATCGCCTTCTCGATCATCGCCCACTCCAGCACCGACGTACCGATCGCCCGCCTCTTCGACGTGGAAGACCTCGCAGGCATCCCGAACGACGACCACGACCACGCCCCGAAGCCGACCGACACCGTTCCCGCCCCGAGCATTGCCCCCGACCAGGAGAAGCGCCATGATCGCCCGTGATCTCGCTGAGCCCTACCCACACGTGACCACCGACGACCGGGCCGTGGACGCGGTCCGCTTGGTCGCAGAGCACAATCTTGCCGCACTCCTGGTCCTGGAATCCGACGGGGCGCCGCACGCAGTGGTGCCCGGGTCCCAGCTGGTGCGACAGCTGCTGCCCGAGTACGTCATGGAGGACCCGCTGCTCGCGGCCGTCATCGACGACCGGCACGCCGACAGCCTCACCGAGGACCTGGCCGGCAAGACCGTCGCCCAGTGGATCCCGGGGCGTTCCTTCAAGCCGGCGTTCGTCGGCCCTGAGGCAGGGGTCCTGCAGATCGCTGCGCTCATGGCGCGTACCCATGTCCCGCTGGTGGCCGTCATCGACCGGGACGACGACGGGCGCCGGTTGGTGGGGGTGGTATCGGCCGCCTCTCTGATGCGTCACCTGCTCGACGTGGGAGGCGGGGCGTGAGCGGCTGGCAGAGTTGGGCTGCAGTCGCCGTCTTCGCGGGCGTCTACATCCTGATCATCGCCGAGTGGATCCACCGCGTCGCCGCAGCCCTCGGCGGTGCCGCTCTGATGCTGGCGATCGGGGCCACCGACGACACGTCGGCCTTCTACTCGGATGAGACCGGCATCGACTGGAACGTCATCTTCCTGCTGCTCGGCATGATGATGATCGTCGGCGTCCTCAAGCGGACCGGGCTCTTCGAGTACCTGGCGATCTGGTCGGTGAAGAAGGCCAAGGCGAAACCGTTCCGGGTGATGGCCATGCTGATCGTCATCACGGCGGTGGCCTCGGCGCTGCTGGACAACGTCACCACCGTGCTGCTGGTCGCCCCCGTGACCCTGCTGGTGTGCGACCGACTGAAGCTGTCGCCGGTGCCGTTCCTGCTCGCCGAGGTGTTCGCCTCCAACATCGGAGGCACCGCCACCCTCGTCGGCGACCCGCCCAACATCATCATCGCCAGCCGGGCCGGCCTGACCTTCAACGACTTCCTGGTCCACCTCGCTCCGCTGGCCGCGGTCCTGACCATCGTCCTCGTGCTGCTGTGTCGACTGATGTTCGCCAAGCACTTCGTCTACGACGAGAAGCGCGCCGCGGAGATCATGGAGCTGCGCGAACGCGAGGCGATCAAAGAGCCCCGGCTGCTCATTCAGGGTCTGAGCGTTCTGACCCTGGTCGTGGCCGGTTTCGTCCTGCACCCCGTGCTGCACTACGCGCCCAGCGTCGTCGCCCTCTTGGGCGCCGGTCTGCTGATCGCCATCTCCAAGGTCGAGACCGGGGAGGTGCTCGGCGAGGTCGAATGGCCCACCCTCGCCTTCTTCGCCGGCCTGTTCGTCATGGTCGGCGCGCTCATCGAGACCGGCGTCATCGCAGAGCTCGCGAGCTCCCTCGCGGACGTCATCGGCGGAGCCCAACTGGGCGGCACGATGCTCCTGCTGGGCGGCTCGGCCGTGCTGTCGGGGATCGTCGACAACATTCCCTACGTCGCCACCATGGCCCCCATCACCAGCGAACTCGTCACCGACATGGGCGGCGACCCCGACCAGGTCATGTGGTGGGCCCTCGCGCTGGGCGCCGACCTGGGCGGCAACGCCACCGCCATCGGAGCCTCCGCCAACGTCGTCGTCCTCGGCATCGCCGAACGCAACCGCCACCCCATTACCTTCTGGCAGTTTACCAAATACGGCCTTGTCGTCACCGCCGTCACCATCGCCATCTCTGCCCTTTACCTGTGGCTTCGCTACTTCGCCCTGGCGTGACGAATGGCCATCCCCGACCGCACTGGCCAGGGAAGAACGGAGCCTGTACATGAATTACAACCGGCGCGCGGATGCCGTCTCCATAGTCCTGTGGTGGGGATCACTCACCCTCCTCTTCTGGGCCGGAGGGCACGTCCGCGATTCGCCCGCCGCCCTGTTGGGGTGTGCCGCGAGCGCCGCCCTCCTGATCAGCCTCGGCGAAACGGCCCACTGGCTGCGCCGCCGCATTCACCGTGCGACCCGGAGGAGCGGCACTCCCTGAGGTACGGGCCCACGCCTCGGACCCGGTGGCTGCCACGCCCTGGCTGATCTTGCTGCGGCCATGAGATTACGGGGCCCCGGCCGACGGCCGGGATCCTGTGCTCTAGCCCACGTGTGCCTCAGTGGCGCGTGAGTTCGCCCGTGAGCTTGCCGCGCAGGTCGGCACTCGGGTCGTTGAGGCCGATGATCTCCACCGTCTTGCCGGACTGCTGGAGATCAGCGTGAGGCGGGCAGTGACGGGCGCCGCCACTGGCATCAAAAGGGCGCAAAGACTGCCGGTCAACGGCAATGCGCTGACTTCCATCGGGCGAGAGGATCAAGGTACGGGGGACTAGCACCGCTCAGACGCCGAAGTGCAAGACGGCGGCGGCATTCGGGCGGTGCCCGGCGAACTCGGCCGCTGGACCCCGCGTGCCAAAGGAGAGATGAAACGTGAACGCGGCCGCGATACCCGTCCCTGCCTGGTGGCTCATCGCCACAGTGACCACTGCGGTCTTCCTGATGACTCTCGTCTCATGGATGCCGACGAAACGCCTCAAAGCGAGGATGATCCTCGTGCCGGTGGGCATGGCAGCATTCGCGACCACGCGTTACTGCGCCGAGGGCATGCTGCCCGAACAGGCCCTGTCCATGTACTCGCTGGTCGTCTTGGCCTTCCCGCTGGGTTTGCTGGGTCGTCGCCAAGAGCTCGCCCGCAGTGCTGCCAACGAGGAACAAGGTGGCCTTGCCAGGGAGAGCCAGTGGTCCATTGCCATGACGGTCCAGTTCCTCGTCGTGCTGTTGGCTGCGATCGGTCTGTGGTTGTGGCTCATCTGATCCATTGGGTTCCGTGCTTGTCGACCCGCTGCTCACCGGAAAAGCTGACTTAGGGACCGGCCCGGCCGGCTACTCCCTGATCGGGTCCCGGCAGGAGGGGGCAAGGCCAGTCGGGTCAGCTTCACCCGGCAGCCCCCAAACCCGCTCCCGTTCCACATCGGCATGACAGCCCCAGCCTGTGCTCGGCGGCTCTTCACTGGGGCGGAGCCTATGACACCGGCCAAACCCCAACGCACGGCATCCGGAGAGTCACGCCAGGTCTGTACGTCCCAGCCACGCAGGTTTCACCGGTACGCCGTCCTCGTCGCGCTCCACAGTCACGGTTGGCAGAGCCGGCGTCACGGGTTGCGGCTCCGGCTCCGGTTTCGGCGCCGCCGACCCGTCGCCGACGGCTTCCGCCGGTGCTGGGCGGTCGTTGTCGTCCATGAGCTCGGCGACGGAGAAGCGCGTGGCGTGAGACTGCCATGTGCCGTCGATCACCAGCAGGAATCCGTTATCGCTACGGAACAGACGGCGGCGTTTAGGGCTCCTGGGGTGCTCCGGACTGTAAGCACGCGCCCGCTTCTCCAACTCTGCCAGAGCCGTCTCACGCGGACCCTCCACGTGCGCCATTACGTAGGCTTCGGTGTGCTTGCGCTCTCCCAAGCCCACCGTGGTCTCCAGAACGAGTCCCCACGTCGTCATGGTTCCTTCCCTCCCCATCGATCGAGCCGTAGCTGAGCAACGGCATTCTTCGCCCTTTCCCCTGCAAGCGGCCTCGGCGCGTCGCGGCCCATCGCTGGGTCCCGCCAACCGCACGGTAGGCGCTTTCGCGTTCAGCCGTGCAGCCCTGTTGTAGGCCCCTTCAGGCTCCGGCACTTCGTGGCGATCTTCTCTGCCGGGGAACGGCAATGACGCCGCAGGCGCATCGTGCAAGGCTGTGGACCCACGGCGATGGAGGCCACTGGCGACTCCGGAACGCTGGACGCCCCCTTGCGACTCTGGTCCCGACTGGTCCGAAAGGGACTGTCCCACCGATGCACGTGAAGAATTCCACCGTCTGGTCCGTCTTCCTGTCAGCTGTGCTCACCACAACCCTGGCGGGCTGCGGGGACGGAAGCGGGGCAAAGCCCGACGCCGACGCCGTGGCGGCCGCCAAGGCCGCGAACACGAGGATGCAGACCGAGTCGTTCCATTCGTCGGGGACCACTACCGCCTTCGCCGGCGGGAAGCAGGAAATGTGGTCCGACCCTGTCCAAGGTCTCCACGTGGAGGTCACCGGCGCCACCTTGGGCGACATCTACTGCAAAGACGGAACCGCTTACACCAGCGCCGACCTCTTCGCCGCAGCCCTGCGTCAGCGGGGCCAGCAGATCACCGTTCCCGCGGAGCTGAGATCGGCCTACGTGACCACGAAAGCGGAAGGCGGCTGCGCGATGTATTTCAAGATCGCCGAAACCGGACGCCGGGCCAAGGGGAAGGACCGGACCGTAGGAGGCAGGCAGGCAGGAGCGGTACGAGTCGGCGATGGAAAGACCGAAGACGTCTACTTCATCGACGATGCAGAGCAGCGGCTGCTCCTGCTGGAATCGAAGCGTGACGGCAGAACGAGCACCACCACATACGACTCGTTCGGAGAGAAGTTCACGATCTCCATGCCCGCCGCCGAGAAGACTCTGACCATGGACGCCTTCCGCTACCGCGCCACGAAGTGAGCCGGGCCCCACGGGGGTGTCGGTGCCATCAGGCCCGTCCAGGTCTCCACGAAGCGCGCCGCCGGGCAGCCCGGTTCACCGCACCGCACTCAGGAATGCCCGAGTCCGCGCGTGTGCCGGTGCTTCGAAGAGCTGCTCCGGTGGGCCGGCTTCCAGGACGCGGCCGTGGTCGAACATGAGGACCCGGTCGGAGACGTCCTGGGCGAATCCCATTTCGTGGGTCACGCACAGCATGGTGATGTCGGTGGTCCGCGCGATGTCGCGCAGGACGTCGAGGACGCCCGCGACCAGTTCCGGGTCCAGCGCCGAGGTGACCTCGTCGAGGAGCAGGACGTCCGGCCGCATGGCCAGTGCGCGGGCGATGGCGACCCGCTGCTGCTGGCCTCCGGAGAGCCGGGTCGGGTGCGCGCCGCGCTTGTCGTAGAGCCCGACCAGATCCAGGAGTTGCTGGCGGTGAGCAATACTCGACCCTGCCGAATGTCTCACCGCGTGTATACGGACAGTGACCTCGGTAGGGGCCACCGTCGGATCTGCACAGGCCAGTGGCCTCGCCTAGCGTTGAAGGTAAGGGATAGCGCAAGCGTTGCGAGGCGTGGTGTGTGATGGACCCGATCTCGACGGAGCTGCTGACCGCGTTGGCTGGCGGTGTGGGTGGTGAAGCGGCCAGGCAAGCATGGGCGTGGTTGAGGACACTGGTAGGACGCCCGGCTGCGGCGGATTCGGCGATCGTCTCGGGGGAAGCAGAGCTGGACGCTCTTGAGCAGGCGCCGGCGGACGTCGACCGTGCTCAGGCTCTCAGCACCACACTCGCGCAGCGGGCGGCGGTGGATCCCGATTTTCGGACTGGGCTGGAACGGTGGTACCAGCAGATCGAGGTGAGTAAGACCGGGGACGGTGACGTTCACATCGAGATCAGCGGCAACCCCAAATTCTACGGTCCAGTGCTGCAGGGCCGGGACTTCTCCGGCGTCTCATTCGGCAGCCCTCCAGCATCACCATCTTTGCCCCCGGAGGGATAGCGATGACAGGCGACGCGCGCCGGACGCCAGATGCGGCGGTGTCGAACGAGATCACCGGCGGGGTGTTCTTCCACGCGGTCATCCAGGGCCGGGACATCACCGTCCAGCTGCCACCACAGATCACCCCCGCCCTGAGCGGCCTCCCCGCGCCTTCGCCCACCTTCACGGGTCGCGACGACCGGGAGCGCCGTGAGGTAGCCGAACTTCTGGGTGTGACCGTGGAGTCGGTTGACAGCTGGCAGGCCAGCGGCTGCGAGGCACTGGTGTCCAAGGACCCGCGGCCGCCGGGCGGGCGAGCACCAGGTGCTCGATCCGGACCAGCAGCATTGCGTCCGGCAGCCCCTGACCGACCACCGGCCCGAAGACCTGGGCCTGGGTGAGCGGTTGTGCACCCGGGCGATCGTCAGCGACCTGATCGCCCTGCTCTACCGGGTGCGGCTGACCGAGCAGGGAGTGGGCAAGTATCTCAAGCGATGGGGGCTGTAGTTCCAGCCCCCGGACAAGCGCGCCTAGGAATGGCTGAACGTTGCCGCGTCTAGCCTTGCCTCGGCCAGGGCCGGCCGGAACTTGTCGGGGTCGGCCTCCGACAGCCGCTCGTAGACCTCGACCCTCTGTGTCATGGTTGCTGCCGCGGTGGCGAGGTCGCCAGCCCTCTGCTGGAACATGGCCAGAAGGTAGAGCGCCCGGCCGAGGTAGGGATGGTCCCAGTACTGATTCGGGGTGAATCCGGCCAGCTGCCGGTAGTCGACGGGCTGCTGGGAGCCGGGTGGGCGGATCCCTGCCAGCACTTCGTCAACCATCACGGCACGCTGGGCGAGTGCCATCGCCGTCGCCGGTTCCAACCCGTTTCGGTGCTCGAACAACACGTCGTACAGGGCCTCGGCCAGGGCCGGCCGGAACTTGTCGGGGTCGGCCTCCGACAGCCGCTCGTAGACCTCGACCCTCTGTGTCATGGTTGCTGCCGCGGTGGCGAGGTCGCCAGCCCTCTGCTGGAACATGGCCAGAAGGTAGAGCGCCCGGCCGAGGTAGGGATGGTCCCAGTACTGATTCGGGGTGAATCCGGCCAGCTGCCGGTAGTCGACGGGCTGCTGGGAGCCGGGTGGGCGGATCCCTGCCAGCACTTCGTCAACCATCACGGCACGCTGGGCGAGTGCCATCGCCGTCGCCGGTTCCAACCCGTTTCGGTGCTCGAACAACACGTCGTACAGGGCCTCGGCCAGGGCCGGCCGGAACTTGTCGGGGTCGGCCTCCGACAGCCGCTCGTAGACCTCGACCCTCTGTGTCATGGTTGCTGCCGCGGTGGCGAGGTCGCCAGCCCTCTGCTGGAACATGGCCAGAAGGTAGAGCGCCCGGCCGAGGTAGGGATGGTCCCAGTACTGATTCGGGGTGAATCCGGCCAGCTGCCGGTAGTCGACGGGCTGCTGGGAGCCGGGTGGGCGGATCCCTGCCAGCACTTCGTCAACCATCACGGCACGCTGGGCGAGTGCCATCGCCGTCGCCGGTTCCAACCCGTTTCGGTGCTCGAACAACACGTCGTACAGGGCCTCGGCCAGGGCCGGCCGGAACTTGTCGGGGTCGGCCTCCGACAGCCGCTCGTAGACCTCGACCCTCTGTGTCATGGTTGCTGCCGCGGTGGCGAGGTCGCCAGCCCTCTGCTGGAACATGGCCAGAAGGTAGAGCGCCCGGCCGAGGTAGGGATGGTCCCAGTACTGATTCGGGGTGAATCCGGCCAGCTGCCGGTAGTCGACGGGCTGCTGGGAGCCGGGTGGGCGGATCCCTGCCAGCACTTCGTCAACCATCACGGCACGCTGGGCGAGTGCCATCGCCGTCGCCGGTTCCAACCCGTTTCGGTGCTCGAACAACACGTCGTACAGGGCCTCGGCCAGGGCCGGCCGGAACTTGTCGGGGTCGGCCTCCGACAGCCGCTCGTAGACCTCGACCCTCTGTGTCATGGCCTCCGCCGCCAACCGAACCCGGTGCGTCCTCGTGAGCTGTTGGGCAACCTCAACGAGGGCCTGGGCCCGGCCGAGCTGGGGTTGGGGGCAACTGCCTGCATTGTCCCGACGGATCGGGTCTCCGGCCTCACGGAAGTCGAGAACGAGAGGGACGGCACAGCCCGGGTAGCGGATTTCGAGGAGGCCGTCGTGGCCGCCCTGGCCATCAGGGCGGCGGAGCGAATTGAGATAGGGGCCCTCTACCAGGGGCAGCGAGCCGGGATCCGCGATCGCCTGGCCGTCCACTGCGAGGATTCGGGTCGCGCGCTTCGCCCCGTCCGTCGAAAGCTTGCAGGTGAAGACGTGCCCGCCGACTGCGTCAGGCTCGTCAGGGGTGTGGAACTCGTATGTTCCACCGTAATGCAGAAGTTCAGGAAGGGGCTTGTTTCCCTCTAGCTTGGCTATCTTTGCGAACTCGCTGAACGATGATATGTGGTCTGCCTCGATCGCATACAGCATCCCCAAGTTGTCCAGGTGATCAAGGAATTGGGGCAGAAGTGCGGGTGGCGTCCGATAGGCCGCAACGTACAGACCGAGATGAAGTTGTGTATGGAGGTCAAACAGGAACCAGTTGCCGATCCGCGTCATTTGAGGCAGGAGCGACAGGGGGAACCGTAGATTGGGCCCGCAGGCGAAACCGAGGTGCACTCCTGTGCTGACCGCATCGCGTTCGCCCGGGTAAGGGTCGAATCGGATGAGGTCCGCAAATTTTGCGTCGGCCCGGGTAGGAAGAAGAGTGGTCGACTGTGCAATGGCAATCTGAGCGGAATCCAATTCGTCGAAACCGTAACCGCTATTAAGGAACATTCCGCCGGCAGTTAGCAGAAAGGACGGCGAGTTATAGTAGATCTCAACTCCACCTTCGGCAGAGTCGGGCGAGGCTATCAGCTGGGGCCGGTCCCCGTGGTAGAAGCGGTGCTGGGCAGGGTAGGCGTCTCGACGAATGGCGAGGATGTATGCGGCGGGCGGTGGTCGGTAGGCAGCCGACCCGGCGATCAGCGCGTGCTGTGTCCAAGTTTCGGGAAATCGTTGCACTGGATTTCCGTTGGCGTCGGTCGGTCCGAGGTACATGAGGAAGAAGCCGGTCAGTTGGTCACCCTTTTGAGACCACAGGAGCTCGTTGTGGGCATCGGGGTCAGGACGGTTGACGTTTTCCTTCAGGCGGCGGAAGGGGCAGATCCGGCGCTGCCGGTTGCTGGAGACAGCGAACTTCACACTCACATAGTCGAGCACGATCCGAGCGGCGGTCCTGACGGACTTGTTCTTGGCGAACTCGTGGAGATTGAGCAGGGCGTGGAGCGAGAGGCGCTGGTATGGGCGGGCGTTGAACTCAAGGAAGTCATGCTTAACGAGCGTCTGCATGGATTCGAGCAACCATGCCGTCAGGCCATTATCATCGTTGTCGTATTTCTGGCGGTCACCCGTCCGCTCAAGAAGGAGCTGGTTGGCCAGATACCTGCAGCTTTCTATCATGAAGCGATGGTTTTCAGTCTCCGCAATGGGGAACGCGACGGAAGGGAGGGGTCCGATCGGACCTTTTAGCTCGAACCAATCGGTAATAATATCATGACCCCCGAAGAGTTCGGGAGGAACTAGCTCTCGCAGGATGAAGGCGAGGCCGTCCTCGGTCAACAGCTGCCGGTAGCGATAGGCGATGGCGATGATCCCCTTGAGTGCCATGTCGTAGTCTCCCTTGCGGGAGACGTGTCCTAGGTCGAAGCCCTGCACTTCGATATCTCTATCAATGGCGGTGCCCATATGTCCAGGACGCAGCTGCCTCAGTCTAATATTGGCGAGGATAAGGCTCGGCAACTCGCCCGGAACGCGGAAGCCGCGGTCTTTGGATGACAGATGCAGATGTGCCATGAGTTGGAAGGTGTCGTCCTCCGTAGCCTCGGGATGGCCTGGGTCGGGTCGCCAGAATGCCACCCGCAATGGCTGGTGAACTGCGTAATGTTCAGCGATGGCGTCCATCCGCATTGCATGACTGGCGAATGCGTGCGCCGGGCTAGGGTCGATGATGGGGGGCCCGAGATCGACGTCACGGGTATTAACCGGGACGGATGTGGTATTGGGAGCGTCGCGCTGATAGAAAACGACCACCTGCGGGGTTCCGCTGGCATCAACGAATTCCTTGGGAGATGGGGCAGACGGCGCTGTCATGGGATGGATGCTGAACGAATACTTGCCGTCTCGGGGTTCGTTGAGGCGGAACTGGCCGCTACCGATTCCCGGCCGGGCCCACTCATTCTTTGGGTCCTCAAGCCAGACAACCTCTTCCGCGAACTTTTGATCAAAGTAGAATATGGCCACGAGGAACGCGTTGTAATTCGCGTCTGCCCCTCCCCAATTAATCTCTATTGAAGACCCCCGCCGGTAGGCGGCGGTCACCATTCTCTGCCCGAATTCAGGCGCTGTCGAGATCGATCCATGTTCGAATTCATGAAGGCGCTCGCGAGGGTCGTCCGGATTGGCGAACTCCCCATGGAGATCCTTGCCGAGTGGGCCGTCCCAGGCGCCGATCTCGTGCCAGCGCTCCGAAATTATGTCGCCAGCTTGGAATCCTACAGGATCGGGATCTGTGGTTTCGTGGTGGGAAGCGTCGAGCTGGAGGCGTACAGGAATAGTAAAACCTTGATCGCTATGTTCCTCCAAGATGCCCAATGGGTTGAGGGAGATAAGTGGAACAGTGCAGCCCTCTACATGGAAGGTGTACTCTCCAAATCCTTGAAGCCTCGTCCATATTAATTCCGGGCCTGGATATTTCAGGTCGATATGCCCTTGTGCGACCCCGTCATGCGAAATATCATATCGGTAATACTTGTAATCGAACCTGGTTCTCGACCACTCGAAGCACGCCTCGTTGCGCAACCGAAAGACGCTGACGACCATCTCCTGGCCAGGCGACCAGCAGATTTCTCCACGCTCAAACTGCTGACGCCGTCCGGGACGGCCTGGCACATCCTCCTCAAGCCCTAGCGCTCGACCAAACGCTCCATCGGCTCCGCCCCATGCGCGCCATCGCTCGGCGATCTTCCCGCCTACCTCAAATTCGGACATGGCCCTACCCCTTTAGTCGCAGAAATGGAGAGAGGCTTACGGCGTACTCATCCTCAGATCTGCCGATCATGAAAGGGGCATCGGGGCGTTTACCGAGGTCCCTCCACTTTGTGGCTTCAGGTCCATGGAACACCTGGGTCTGTTGGGGGTCAACTTGGTGGGATCTATATCGGTAACCACCCATCTGCCTGAAGGACACCTACGGTGGAGGCCCATCTATCTATTCAGGACTCGTCGGCGCCGTGGCGGTCTTGAGGCAGCTGGCGACGTAGCTGGCGCGGTCTCCTCCGTTCCATTTGTGCCAGGAGTGAGCGGTGCCGTCTGCGGCGCCCAGGAGGTCGGCGAGCATCTTCCAGTGGACCGCGCCGACGAGTGCCAGCCAGGCACCGTTACGTGCCTTGCCCGCGCTGGGGACACCGAGGCGCTGGAGGCGTCGTTGCAGCGTATTCGAGCTGAGCGGACGGGAGGGGCGGAGGCCGGGAAAGAGAAAGGGGGTCTCCTGGTCTTTGAGGGGCGCGGACAGAGGGTGGCGTTCGTGGACGAGTCGTTGGAGGAGGGCTGACAGGCGCGGGCGGAGCCAGAGTGTTTCGCGGCCGAGCTGGAGGCCCAGGACCCCGGGTTCGTCGGGGTGGATGTGGACCTGGGTGAGGGTGAGGTTGACGATGCGGTCGGTGCTCTGGCCGTACTGCAGGACGAGGCAGCCGGCGACGCGGTCCGCGAGCGGCAGGCTCTCGTCGGTTTCCAGCCTGAGCGCGGCGAGCACGCGGTCGGTGTCGTTCATGATGGCGCGTTCACCGTGCCTGCTGGAGGTGGCGATGGCAACGTCAGCGGGTGCGAGGCCGCAGGTCGCGGCCCAGAGGAGGAACGGCCGGGCGTAGTGCTGGGGGGTCGGGTTGGCGACGAGCCACCGGTCGATGAGGTGCTGTGTGATGCTGTCGAGCGTGCGCCCGCGGCTGCGGAGGTGGCCGAGGAGGAGCCGGGCGGCGTTCAGCTGACGACGCAGGTGCTCGCGCTGGAAGCGGGTGAAGCCGCTACGGCTGACGTGCTGGTGCGCGAGGGGCATCAGGTGCCAGCGCGCGTAACGCGCGAGGAGCACCCGGTCCGGCGTGGTGGTGCACTCGTCGAGGCTGTGGGCGAAGTCTCTTTTCAGCTGGGCAAGTTGCTCTTCACGCGGTTCGAGGATCTCGGCCAGGACGAGCAGGCCCCGCAGCTGCTGGACGGAAGTGGTCTGGCGCAGTGCGTCGAGGGCTTCGTGGGTGCACGGGAGCTTTCCGTTGACCATGTCGCGGATGAGCTGGCCGCCGGGCCGGCGCAGGTAGAGGATCATCGAGTAGGGGTTGTCGTACCTTTCCAGTAGTTCCGCCAGCGGCGCGAGCCGCTCGCACAGGCGGCCGTCTGCGTCGGTGAACGCCTCGGCGAGGACGAGTCGGCCTCGGCAGGGCAGGCACTGCCCTTGGAGGAGGCGACCCATCCCTGCGCAGGTCGGGCAGCGGTAGGAGAAAGTGACGCCGGCGCACTCGGGGCACAGCGGCCCGTTGTCCTCGCGGCGGAACACTCCGCCGAGCTGTCCGCAGCGGTGGCACTGCTCGTGGGTGAGTCGGACCGCGTCGACGCAGGCGAGGCAGACGGGTCCTTCCGGCCAGCGGCGCTCTGCTCGGGCCGGCGTTGCGCAGCGGGTGCAGGGCACGATGGCGGCGGAGTAGCACGGCATGCAGCGCGGTGTCCCGTCCCCGGTCGTCACGGGGGCCGAGGGCCGGGTGCCGCAGTCGCCACAGAGCGGCCCGGGTCGCACGCTCTCCCAGCAGCGTCCGCACCAGGGGCCGCGCTCGTCGCGGGCGGTGACCACGGCGCGGCGTCCGCATCCGGTGCAGGGCTGTGCCTGGTCCGCGCGGCGGCAGCCGTCGCACCACGGCTTCCCGTCCTCGTCGCGGTAGACGGCGAGTTGGAGGCGCCCGCAGTTGACGCAGGGATGGCGTGGTGTGGCCTGGCGGGTGCAGGCCCGACAGATGCCCGTACTGAGGATGCCGATCCTTCTGTTCCGGCCGCACTGCGGGCACAGGACGATCGGCGCCCGGCGGTTGTCGCATTTTTCGCACAGCGGTCCGTCCTCGCTGATGCGGCTGGCCGGTCTGGCGTCGCCGCAGTCCACGCAGTGGTGCAGCGGGCGGGGGTGAACGTGCTGGTAGCAGGCTCGGCAGACGGGGCTGCCGTCGTCCTGGCGCAGGCCGACCGGTTTGGTGAGGCCGCAGCGTGAGCACGGTTCGGCGAGGTGGTGCTGGCGGCAGCGCGTGCACCAGGGGCCCTCCGCGGTGCGGGCGGCTGGGACGACCAGCTTGCCGCAGGCCCAGCAGGGCTCGTTGGGTAGGGTCTTGCGGTGGCAGCCGGTGCAGATGACGGTGCCGGCGGGGGTCTTCCTGACGGCGATCCTGGCCTGTCCGCAGGTGTGGCAGAGCTGCGGCTTGCGGCGTTCGCGCTGCCAGCACCGGTGGCAGACCGGCTGGTCGGCGCGGCGCTCGGCGACGGTTCCCGGCCGGGCGCAGAGGGAACAGGTCTCCTTTGGGCTTGTCGCCCGGTGACAGGCGTGGCAGAGGCCCCTGCTCCTGATGGCCTTGTCCCGGCCGCACCGGACGCAGGTGGCGGTCTTGGTCATGGTGGTCCGTCAGCCTTCGACGTCGAAGAAGTCGTCGGACAGCAGCGGCATGTCCGGGACCACGGGCCGGGGCCCTCGCGCGGCGGGTTCCGCGGGGGCGGCGTCGGGCTCGATCTCGACGGCGAGGTCCTCGAACGTGCACTTGAGGATCTTGCAGAGCGCCAGGATGAGTTCGACGGGCATCTTGGGCGGGCGGTCAGCCTTCACGAGCCGGTAGATGTTGCTGCGGTCCAGGTCGAAGCCGTACTTCCTGAGTTCCGGTGCGAGCTTGGTGGTGGTGTACCAGTTGCGGCGAAGCGCCATGAGCTCGCGCAGCCGCCACTCGTAGCGGGGCTGGAGGGCTTCGAGGGCGCTCCTGGCCTGCGGTTCGTCGCCGTGCGGTACCGCTTTCACCGGGTCCTCCTCGAACCGCCGGAGCGGGACTGTGCCGTCTGGTCGCTGAAGTCGTCGTCCATGTCCGCCTCGGCGTCGGCCACCGCGAAGGCGCGGGCCAGGGCCGCTTCCTCCGCCGCGTCGAGACTTTCGCGGACCTTGAGGTTCTTGAAGTCGTTGCTGAGCGCGGTGTAGATCGCGGTGGTCGCGGCGTGCGAGTGACCGACCTGGTCGGTGACGAACTGGCCGTCGTAGCCGGCCTCGATGAGCCTGGTCACGTACGTGTGCCGCATGCAGTGCGGGCCGAGCTGAGCGGGCAGTTTGCCCAGCTCACGCCAGTGCTGGAACCGCTGGTTCACCGCGCGTTCCGAGATCATCTCGTTGCGCTCGGTGGGGAACATGACGCCGTCGTCCGGGCGGTCGCTGTAGAACAGCGGGCGCACGTTCTCCATGTACAACTGCACGGTGCGAACCGCCCATGGCCATACCGAGATCACCATCCGACGCTTCGGAGGCTGTCCGGCGCCGGCCTTCCCCCAGCGGACCGCCAGCCCCGCGTAGTCCCCGAACTCGGGCAGCTTCGCCTGACGCCGCCAGTCGTGGGTCTCCAGCCGGGCCGTCTCCCTGCGGCGCAGGCCCCAGCCGTACATTGTCGTGAACATCGCCAGGTCCCGGGCCGCGGCGAGCGCTCCCTTGTGGCCCTGTTCGCGCAGACGCTTGATCTCCGGGTCCATCTGCCCGAAGAAGGTCTTCACCTCTGCCCTGGTCAACGGCCGGTTGCCACTGGGCTGGCCGATGTACTCCTGCGCGTGTCGGACCGCGTTCAGATCCCTCAGCGCGAAGCCGGTGAACGTCCCGAAGGTGCTCAGGCACACCTGCGGCCACTCGTAGGCCGGATCGCTCAGGTAACTCAGGTAGAGCGCAAGGTCGTTCTGATACTTGCGCATCGTCGACGTCGCGACGGTGTCCGCGAGCATCGCCGACCAGCGGTCGAACAACCGCCTGTCCCAGACCGGCTCCCACGGATACCCGCCGGACATCGCCTGGACCTGGCGCGCGATACGAGCCCTGGTGTTGACCGTGTCCCAGGACAGCCTGCGGGCCCGCTGATGGTCCGCGAAGCCCAGCAGCGTCTTCTCGAAGACGGCCTCCTCGGGGCGGAGCATCGCCACACCCGGCAGCACGTGCAGCGTCGCGACGCCTGGAACAGCTACCGAGCCTCCTGCGGCACTTTGACCCATCTGTCACTCTCCGTGTCTGGTACAGGGCCTCACCTTTCACGCGGTGATGCGCAGAGCGCAACACTGATGCGGTAGTTGCACCACGATCGAGGGAATCGCAGGCCAACCCGCACGCGGAGCTGACGGACCGTGATACAACTCGACCCAACCGGGCAACGCACGTTCTGCTGGCCGGGGGTAACACCGCCGGCCTCGTGGTGCGCGTGCCGCAACATTGCTCGAAGTCCCGCGCCCGCTCGGCTGCCTCGTCCCGGCTCAGGCCCAGGACGTGCACGGGCGCTTCCATCACGTTCTCCAGCACCTTCATGTGAGGGAAGAGGTTGAACTGTTGGAAGACCATGCCGATCCGGCGGCGCGGCCCGGCGAGGTACTTCTCGTCGGCGGGGACCAGGGTGTTGCCGGCGCCCGCGGGCATGTGGGAGAAGGGTTTCCCGTTCACGTGGATGGTGCCTTCTGTGACCCGTTCCAGGGTCATCAGCAGGCGCAGGATGGTGGTCTTGCCCGAGCCGCTGGGCCCGATCAGGGTGACCTTCTCGCCCCGGGCGACCCGTAGGTCGAGTCCGTCGAGGACGGTCTGGATGCCGAACCGCTTGATGACGCCCGCGAAGCGGACCATGTCCACGTCCGCGGCTTGTGTTTCACCGGGCAAGGCGTTTCTCCAGTCGTCTCATCAGCACGGAGGTGGGATAGCTGGCCAGAAGGAAGACCGTGGCGGCCAGGGTGAAGGCTTCGAGATAGGCGAAGTGCACGCTGCCGTACTCGTTCGCCCGGTGGACCATCTCCTGGACGGCGATCACCGACAGGAACGGGGTCTCCTTGAACATGGAGATCACGTAGTTGCCCAGGGCGGGGAGGACGTTGCGCACCGCCTGCGGGAGGATGACGGCCCGCCACACCCGTCGCCGGGGCAGCGACAGCGCGGTGCAGGCCTCCCACTGGCCCCGGGGCACGGCGTCGATCCCCGCGCGGTACACCTCGCAGGTGTACGTCGCGTAGTGGATGCCGAGCACGGCGATGCCCAGGGTCAGCGCGTTCAGCCCGGGGACGAGGACCCAGGCGGCGAACAGCTGGATCATCAACGGCGTCGACCGGACGAAGTCTGCGATGACCCGAAGGGGCAGAGTGACCCAGCGCGTCGGCGTGCGCAGTGCCACGGCGAGCACCAGGCCCAGCAGCATCGCGACGGCCGAGCCGAGGACGGTAGCGAGCAGTGTGATCCCGAAGCCGCTCAGGACTACCGGCAGGCCCTCGCGGGCTGTTTCCCAGGACCACATCAGGAACCCCCCGGATCTTGGCCGAGCCGGGTCTTCGCCGCTGATTCGGCCGCCCTCATGAACGAGTTGAGTACGGCGGCGATGGCGTAGTAGATCACCAGGACGGCGAGATAGGCCTGGGCGGTGCTGCCCGTGAGGGACCTCAGCTGGTCCATCTCGAAGGTGAGGTCGGCGATGGTGATCAGGGACAGCAGGGGAGTGGCCTTGAGCAGCTGGATGAGCAGGTTCCCGAACGGCGGGATCATCTGCACCCAGGCCTGGGGCATCACGACCCTGATCATGCGTTGCCGCGGGCTCATCCCGAGGGCCACGGCCGCCTCCCACTGGGTCCGGGGGACAGCTTCCAGTGCGCCGCGGACCACTTCGGATCCGTAGGCGCCGAAGTTCAGCCCGAAGGCGACGACGGCGCAGGCCATGGGCTCCAGACGGAAGCCGAGCACGGGCAGGGCGAAGAACAGCCAGAACAGCTGTACGTACAGGGACGTGCCGCGGAAGAACTCGACGGTGAACCGGGACGGTCCCCGCACGAGCAGCCGGGTCGAGCGTGTCAGGAGTCCGAAGGCGAAGGCCACGATCAGCGCCACGGCCGCGCTGAGCGCGGTGGCGAGGAGGGTGACCGCCACGCCTTCGCCGACACTGGGCAGGGCGTGAACGAATTCCTCGAAGAAACCGGTCATGTGCGGTGCTCGTCAGACGGCGCAGAGGTCGACGGTGCGCAAGGTGGGTGGCGGTACCTCTCGCGCGGTGAACCCGTACTGGCCGATCAGAGCGACGTAGCGGTCCGGATCGCCGGTGATCTTCGCCAGCTCGCCGTTGAACGCGTCGCGCAGGGCCGTGGAGCCGGGCCGGAAGACCGCACCGCCGGGGCTGTACTGGGGTGTGCCGTTCAGGTCCGGCACGAACGGCTCCAGGACCTCGACCGGTGCTTCCGCGTTGGTCTTGGCGAGCCAGCGCAGCGAGATGCCCGTCAGCGCGAAGGCGTCGATCCGCCCGGCCACCAGCGCGTCGAGCCCGTCCTGCTGCTTCGCGAGGGACTTGACCGAGGATCCGCCGACACCGGCCCCCTTGGCGTACGTCGCCTCGACGGCGGCGGTCAGCACCCCCACGGTGACCCCGGTGGAAGCCACCGACTTCAGGTCGCTCAGGCCCTTGGGGTTGCCCTTGGGCACCATCAGGGCTGTCGGGGAGACGAACTCGGGCTCGGAGAAAGCGACTTTGGCGCAGCGTTCCGGGGTGATCGCCATGCCGGCGCTGACGACGTCGAAACGGTCGGCCAGCAGTCCAGGGATCAGCGCGCCGAAGTCGGTGAGTGTGGGGCGCATTTCGGCGACCCCCAGGGCGGAGAAGATCTCCCGGTGCAGGGTGGGCGCCTCGCCGGCCAGCCGGTTGCCGTCCTTGAACCCGTACGGGGCCTCGCCCGCGAATCCGATGCGGACGTACCCCTGTGCGCGGAGCTTCTCCAGCAGCTTCCCGTCGTCGGAAGGAGCTCCGGTGCCGACCTGGGTGCGGCTGCACGCGGCCACCAGACCCGGAGCCAGGACGGCGCCCCCGAGCAGCGCCGTTCGGGAGAAGAACCCTCTTCGGGACAGGGCCTTGTGCTGGGGCATCTCGTTCCTTTCGGTGGCCGGTCGAGCGGGAGCGGGGCCGGCCGGTCCGGTTCGTGCCGGACCGGCCGGCCGGATCTGGTCGGATCGGTCAGCCCACGGGGGTGAAGTCCTGCGAAGCGATGTACGCGGGGCGGCGCACCGGGGCCGCGAAGGGCTTCACGGGCCGGTTCTCGACGCTGTTGAACACCAGGAACACGTTGCTGCGGGGGTACGGCGTGATGTTGTCGCCGGACCCGTGCATCGCGTTGCAGTCGAACCAGGTGGCGGATCCGGCCTTGCCGGTGAAGAGCTTGATGCCGCAGGCCGAGGCGAACTTGGTGAGGGCCTCGTCCGACGGGGTGCTGGCGTCCTGCATCTGGAGGGACTTCTTGTAGTTGTCCTTCGGCGTCGCCCCGGCGCAGCCCAGGAAGCTCCGGTGGGAGCCGGGCATGATCATCAGCCCGCCGTTGGTGGCGTAGTTCGGGGTCAGGGCGATGGACACCGACACGGTGCGCATGTTCGGGAGGCCGTCTTCGGCGTGCCAGGTCTCGAAGTCGGAGTGCCAGTAGAAGCCGCTGGCGCCGAAACCGGGCTTGACGTTGATCCGGGACTGGTGCACGTACACCTCGGAGCCCAGGATCTGCCGCGCGCGCCCCACGATGCGCGGATCGGCCGCGAGGGCCGCGAACACCTCACTGATCCGGTGCACCTCGAAGACGGAGCGGACTTCACGGGACTTCGGCTCCACGATGGACCTGTCATCGGCGAGCGTCGAAGGGTCGCGGAGCAGTCGGTCCATCTCGGCCCGGTAGAGGTCCACTTCGTCGGGCGTGATGAGCTGGTCGACGGGCAGGAAGCCGTCGCGCTCGTAGCTCTCCATCTCGTGGGCCCACATCGGGCCGGGAGTGCCGGGCTCGGACCACACGACCGGGTCCTTGCGGCCGATGAGCACCTCCTCGGAACCCCGCGTCGGATACAGGTCGGTGACGGTGCGGGTCGATGCGTTGGTCATGGTGGTGCCTGCCTCTCCTCTCTTCGCTCTCAGCTGTCGTCGGATTCGGTGAGCAGCGGGTACACGCCGTTCTCGTCGTGGTCCTCCCGGCCGGTCACCGGCGGGTTGAAGACGCACAGGCAGCGGAATTCGCGCGTCACGCGCAGGGTGTGCCGCTCGTGGCCGTCGAGGAGGTACATGGTTCCCGGCGTGATGGTGTAGATCAGGCCCGTCTCCTCGTCCTTGAGTTCGGCCTCGCCCTCCGTGCAGACCACGGCCTCCACGTGGTTCGCATACCACATGGATGTTTCGGTGCCGGCGTACAGGACGGTCTCGTGCAGCGAGAAGCCGACGCGTTCCTTGGCCAGGACGATGCGCTTGCTCTCCCAGGTGCCGGACGCGGCCCTGACGTGGCGGTCGGTTCCCTCGATGTCCCGGAACGAGCGGACGATCATGGTGGTGCCCTTCGTGGTGCGTGCGTACGTTGTACGGGGGTGCTGGTCAGGCGGTATCGCGGACGGAGCGGGCCAAGATGTCCAGGCCCTCGTCGAGTTCGTCGGTGGTGATGGTGAGGGGCGGGAGCAGCTTCACCACCTCGCCCTCGGGGCCCGAGGTCTCGATGAGGAGACCGTGCTCGAAGGCCCTGCGGCACACTGCCGCGGCGCGTTCCGTGTGGGTGAACTCGATGCCCCACACCATTCCGCGACCGCGGTAGGTCGCCCCCAGCCGACCGTGTTCGGCACACAGTTCGCGCAGCGCGCTTTCGACGTGGCCGCCTTGGACGAGGGTTCGCTCGCGCAGGACTCCGTCGCCCCAGTACGTCTCCAGGGCCGCGGTCGCGGTGACGAAGGCCGGGTTGTTGCCGCGGAAGGTGCCGTTGTGCTCGCCGGGCTCCCACAGGTCGAGTTCGGGCTTGAACAGGCACAGTGCCATGGGCAGTCCGTACCCGCTGATCGACTTGGACAGCGTGACGATGTCGGGCGTGATGCCCGCCTCCTCGAATGAGAAGAAGTCGCCGGTCCGGCCGCAGCCCATCTGGACGTCGTCGACGATCAGGAGCATGTCGCGGCGCCTGCACAGATCCGCGAGGGCGCGGAGCCATTCCGCCCGGGCCACGTTGATGCCCCCCTCGCCCTGGATCGTCTCGACGATGACCGCCGCCGGGTGGTTGAGGCCGGAGCCCTGGTCCTCCAGCAGGCGCTCGAACCAGAGGAAGTCGGGGGTTTGGCTGCCGAGGTACTGGTCGAAGGGCATGGGAGTGCTGTGGACCAGGGGAATGCCGGCGCCGGCCCGTTTGAAGGCGTTGCCCGTGACGGCGAGAGAGCCGAGCGACATGCCGTGGAAGGCGTTGGTGAAGGACACGACGGCCTCGCGGCCCTTGGCCTTGCGGGCCAGCTTCAGGGCGGCCTCGACGGCGTTGGTGCCGGTGGGCCCCGGGAACATGACTTTGTAGGGGAGGGCGCGCGGTTCCAGGACGGTGGACCGGAAGGTCTCCAGGAAGGTTCGCTTGGCGGTCGTCGACATGTCCAGGGCGTGGGTGATGCCGTCCCGCTCGAGGTAGTCGAGGAGGGCCCGCTTGAGGACGGGGTTGTTGTGGCCGTAGTTCAGGGATCCGGCGCCCGCGAAGAAGTCCAGGTAGCTGTGGCCGTGTTCGTCGTACAGCCGGCTTCTCGTGGCGCGCTCGAAGACGACGGGCCAGGCGCGGCAGTAGCTGCGCACCTCGGACTCCACGGTCTCGAAGACGGACAGGACCGGCTCGGTCATGGTCAAGGCGATTCTCCAGTGGGTGTTCGGTGGTCTTGCGGCGGCCGGTGGCATCGGCCCGGGGCACTTGTCGAAGGGAGCGGTGTCAGAAGTGGAGCGGCCCGATGCGGTGGAGGACCTCGGCGTCGTGCCCGCTCTCGGGGAACTCGTCCGTCCTGAAGAGCACTTCGCGTGTGAGAGTGGCGCCGTGCCGTTCGGCGTACGAGGCGAACAGCCGCTCCGAAGCACGGTTCCCGGGCGAGACGGTGGCTTCCAGGTGGTCCAGTCCGTGTTCCGCCGCCACGCGGGTGGTGAGGCTGTCGAGCAGCGTCCCCGCGACTCCCAGGCCGCGGATGGATTCGTCGACGGCGATCTGCCAGACGAGCAGTGTTCCGGGAGCTTCGGGCCGGAGGTACCCGCTGACGAACCCGACGGTTCGCCCGGAGGGGTCACGGGCCACGGCGGACGTGCCGGCGAAGTCACGGCACCAGAGGAGATAGCTGTACGCCGAGTTGAGGTCGAGCGTCCCGGAATCGCGCGCGAGGCGCCAGAGCAGTGGGCCGTCCCCGGGGCGGGGGCGGTCGATGCGCATCGTGAAGGGGGTCGGAGCGGTCGGGAGGTGCTTTCTGTAACGGGCCAGTTCTGCATGAGCAGTCATGCGGGCCGAAGTTACCCAGGGATGGAGTAAATCGCATGGGCCTAGGGGGTTATGTCAGATGGTTTGATGGTGATATTAGAGCGCACCCTTCGGGGGTGCAGAGGTGTGGACCGTGAGGTCATATCCGCATGAAGAATCCAGATATTTCCACCCGACCTGCGATTTTGTAACGACAATATAACGTCTTTGCTCTGTGCCACATTTTCCACCTGAACGTTATGCGTTTGTCGGCGGCCTGAGGGTTTCGTCGCTGACTGGATGGTTAGAGGTGCGGCATACGGCGAGGGTCAACACCTGCTCCCAGGGACCGCGGGGAACGCCGGGGCCTACGCGCTGGTGGGGATGGGGGCCGTGTTCGCGGGCGCTTCCCGCGCCCCCATCACGGCCGTGGTGATCCTCTTCGAGCTCACGGGTGAGTACTCGATCACCTGCCGCTGATGCTCGCCATCGTCCTTGCGGCGCTGACCAGCAAGCTGCTGTCGCGCGATACGATCTACACCCTCAAGCTCCGGCGTCGGGGTATCGACCTGGACGCCCCCGCCCCGGGCGCGCCGCTCGGCGGCCAGCGGCTCGCCCGGGGCTGGAGAAGGCCCCGGAACCGCTCCTGGCGGCCTGTGGTCTCGCCACGCGGCAGAGTTTCTGTCCCGGTCACCGCACGGGGTCCTTCCAGTGGTGGATTCCGAAGGCGGATTCCGCGGGGCCTTGACGGCTCAGGCCGTCGCCGAGCTGCTCGCCGAAGCCCCCGACGACGCGAAGGGTGCACGGAAGACCGCTGCGGAGCTGGCAGAGCGACCGCACCCCCTCACATCGGACATGAGCCTGGGGACGGCTCTCCACCTCCTCGTCTCTTCTTCGGGAACGGGCCTTCCGGTCTTCGACACCGAAGACGGGCACCTGGTCGGGTGGCTCACCCGTCAGAGCGCCCAGCGGGCTCTCCACCCCGATTCGCCGAGCGGGGCGGGGCCGGGTAGGCACGGGGGAGAGCCCAAGCGGTAGAAAGAGGTATGACCGAACTACCGCACGCCGATGCGTCCCCACCGCGTGTGGATGACGCGGCCGACGTCGACGACGTGACCCGCGCCCTCCTGACGGCCTCCCGGCTCCTCGTGGCAGTCTCCGCCCGCTCGCTCGCGGCGGCCGAGGACAAGGTCACGCTCGCGCAGTTCCGCATGCTGGTGGTGCTGGCCACCCGGGGCGCGGCGAAGCTGGTGGTGCTCGCCGAAGCCCTGGGGGTCAACCCCTCGACGGCGATGCGCATGGTCGACCGCCTGATCGCGGCTGGACTGGCCGACAGGCGGCCCAACCCCGAGAACCGCCGCGAGACGATACTGACAGTGACGCCGGGCGGTCTGCGGCTGGTGGAAGAGGTCACGGCCCGGCGCAGGGAAGAGATCGCGGCCATCGCCGCCCGCATCGATCATGGCCAGCGAGCCGCCCTGGTCGACGCGCTCACCGCGTTCAACGCCGCCGGCGGGGAGCCCACCGTACGCGATGGGGATGGCTCGCTCTTTCCTCTGGGGTGGAGCGAACCGGTGCAGCGCCGGAGCGACGGGTAGGCGGCGGCTCGGGGACCGGCTCTGGCCGCCGGATCCTGCGTCAAGGGCGGCGGATCACTCCCGCGGCCAGACCGGCCGCCAGGGCAAAGCCGAGCAGGATTCCCACGGGCCAGAGCCCCGAGCCCGCCAGTCGGCTGAGCAGGGCGAGCATGACGGCGGTGACGGCGACGGCCGTGGCCGCGAGCCGGATCGTGTGCCGCGGGCGGTGTGAACGGCTGCGCTCGCCTGCTTTGAGATCGGTGACGGCGCCACGGAGCGCCAGCACGGCCACCGCGAGGGCGGCGCACAAGAGTGCCGTACCGACGGCCGTTCACCTCCTCTGCTCTCGGAGTACCTCGTACGACCAGGCCGCGCGCCAAGAAGCAGGAGGGGTGTTGACGTTAACAGGGTGGTCCACGGCGCGGTCCAGCGTAGTCAGCCACCTCGGTACGGCCATCGGACCGGAGGTTGGGATGGCCTCGCAGCGCCGAGGCCAGGGCCGGGGTGGCTCTGGCTCTCACCTGCCCTGATCGTCGCCTTCGTCGCTGGGACGGCGCTGCTCGGGCAGGCGCACCGTTGACGTCCCTGGCGAGGGTGCTCGGACTGGGTCCTGTGACGCGCTCGCATGGCGCGGCGGTTCGCCGTCTTCCTGCCGGCAGCGCAGCAGCAGCATCGCCGCGTCGTCGTGCAGAGGTCCACCGACATACGCCACCACATCCTCGCGCAGCGCATCAAGCGCGCGCTGGGGGTCGGGGTCCGACAGCAGGCCGCTCTGCTCCCCCAAGGGGTAGAAGGCGCCAAGGGAATTCCTGGCCTCCGAGACGCCGTCCGTGTAGAGGAGCAGCTGGTCTCCGGGGCCGAAACCGACGCTGTAGGGCTCGGGGGAGTCGGAGGCGGTCCAGATCAGGCCCAGCGGTGGGGCGTGCTGAGGGGGCTCCGGAAAGGCTGCGGGGCTCCCCGGCCGGACGAGCATGGCGGGCGCGTGACCATAGTTGAGGAACGCGACATCGCCCCCTTCCGTGATTTCGGCCAGCAAGGCCGTGACGAACTTCTCGCCGTCCCCTTCGCCCTCCAGGGAGCGCTGGACGGCACGCTCCACCCTGGCGCCTACGCCGCTCAGTCGGGGTTCGTCGTGTGCGGCTTCCCGGAAGGCGCCGAGCACGGTGGCGGCCGTCTCGACTGCCTCCAGACCCTTGCCCTGGACATCCCCGATGATCACCCGCACGCCTCCGGGCACTGGTACGACCTCGTAGAGGTCCCCGCCGATCCGTGCCTCGGCGACGGCCGAGGTGTAGGAGACCGCGGCGCGCAGGTGCCCGGCGCTGCGCGGCACCGGTCTCAGCAGAACCCGCTGCGCGGCCTCCGCGATCGTACGGACGCTTGCCAGCTCTCGTTCCTGGCGGGTGCGCACCACCGCGGCGGCAACCCCGGCGACGGTCACCCCTGCCACCGCTACCAGGGCGGTGTACCCGCGGCGGTTCGGGAACAGACCGTCGTAGAGCCCGAGCGCGCAGCAGAGGGCCATCGCCGCGGCCCCGATGGTGGCGGTACGGCGCCAGCTGCCCGCCAGACCGGCGAAGGCCGGCCCAAGCGACACGAGGGGCAGCAGGCCGACGCCCGGTCCCGCGGTGACGTCGGCAGCTGCGACGAGGGCCATCACCACGAAGGGGATCGCGAGCAGCGCGGGTTTCACCGGGACACTCCCGGAACGATGGACATCCACGTCGTACTCCCGGCTCCTCGTCGGCGCGGCGAACGCGGCACCCGTCCATTTCGATCGACACGGGCAGGGCGGTTGATGCGTGCTCCGCCACGTGTCACGTTTAGACTATGCAAAAGTTTGCCCGGCGAACCACATCGCTATGCCACCGCTACCCACCCGCTGTATTCCTCAGGGCGATGCGGAACTCGGGGGCCATGTGCTGATGGCGCGCCGCCGTTCCCGCCCCGAGCCACCCACAGGCTGGCGCCGCGTCGTCGCCCGGCTCCCGATCGCCTTCTACCGGATCGGCCTCGGCCCGGTTTTCGGCAAAAGGATGCTCATCCTCCAGCACACAGGACGGCTGTCCGGCCAGACCCGCGAGGTGTGCCTGGAAGTGGTGGCCCACGATGGGCTCCGGGGAAGCTGGACGGTGGCCTCGGGGTTCGGGACCGCCGCGCAGTGGTACCGGAACCTGCGCCACATCCCCAAGGTGACCATCCAGGTCGGGCGGACGTTCTACCCAGTCAATGCCCACTTCCTGACCGCAGAGGAAGGTGCCGACGTGATGGCCGCATACACCGCCCGGCACCCGCGAGCCGCACGCGCACTATGCCGCTACCTCGGCCTGGACAATCCGGCGGACGGAACGGACCTCTTCCGGGAAGCCGGACGCAGGATCCCGTTCGTGCGTCTGGACGAGGTGCCGCCCCGCTGCTGGCGCTGAGAGCTCAGCGCTTCAGGGAACCCGAGCCCAGCATGACCAGGCCGGTCGTGAGGAAGGACAAGCCGATCGCCAGCTCCGGGAAGCCGCGGGCGGGGAGGGCGTACAGGACGACGGCGGCCACCGTGAACACGAAACCGATACCGACAGCTGTGACGGCCATGCGGAACTCGGTGACGTTCCTGCGGAACCAGGCGAGGACATTCACATCCGGCATGGGTGGTCAGCTTTCTGTCCGGGAAGAGGTGGCGCGCCGTGCACACCTGTACGACCGCATGAGACAGGCTACGGCCGCGAGGCTGAACAGCGGTGCGGCTGCGGTACAGACCATCACGACCGTTGCCGGCGCGTTCATCATGCGGGGGAGCGCGTTGAGTGGCACCAGGGCGTACAGGAAGAGTGTTGCCCACGCGTACGGCAGAGCGGTCGAACGGTCGCCGAGACGGGGAGGGACCCAGCCGGCGAAGATCGCCACCGGAAACGGGAGCAGGAGCAGGGTCGAGGCGAGCAGCGCGAGGGCGTGGTACGCCGGGTTTCCGTTCATTGGGGCCTCTCCGGTACCCGCCCAGACTAGATGGCGACGTGCCACGTTGTGAATGCCGGACACCGGCAGGACCAGACAAGTACGCACTCGTAGTGATCGCGGCATCCGTCGCCGTATCCGCTCCCCACGCTGGCTGCGCTACGCCGCAGTTCAGCCCGCGGCTGTGGGCCAGCCGAGCAGGCGGGCGCCGATCACCGCGGTGCGGAGGGCGTAGCGGTTGGACGGATCGGCAGGATCGGCCCCGGTGAGGCTCCGGATGCGCTCCAGCCGGTAGGTCAGCGCCCGCACGCTCAGCGACAGGCGGCGCGCGGCCTCGGTGGCCACGCATCCGCTGTCGAAGTAGGCGGTGAGCGTATCGATGAGGGGTTGGGCGCCGCCCCGCCCCGCGCCGTTCGCAGCGGACCGAGCGTGGTCTCCACCAGGTCGGCCGTGGCTTGCCGGTCGCGGGTCAGGACGGGGTGGACGAGCAGGTCGACGGCGTGCAGCACGGGCCCGTCGAAGCCCGTCCGCTCGGCGAGGTCGAGGGCGCCGAGGGCTTCCTCGTAGGAGTGGACGACTCCTCCGGCGCCGGGGTGGGAGCCACCGATGGCGACCTTGCCGCCGTCGGTGGCCGCGTACGCCTGCTTGGCGAAGAAGGCCAGTACGTCGGGTTGGTCCCCGGGGGCCACGCAGATCAGCCGGCCCCCCTTGGTGGCCAGAAGGATCCGTCGGCCCGGGAAGCGGGCCAGGACCGCCGTCTCGATGCCCCGGGCCACCCGGAAACCGTCGCCCTACGGCTCGGGGCCGACAGCTACGGCCACCGCATGGGCCTGAGAAAGACGAAGGCCGAAGTGCTCGGCCCGTTCAGAGAGGCGGCCGAGATCACTGCGCACGTACAGGAGGTCGTCGACGAACTCGCGGCGCGCGGCCTCTTCTTGACGGATGGCCTGTTGCTGGGCGCGCTCGTAGCCCTCGACGAAGGCGTCCACGGCCTGTTCCACCACCGCAAGCAGTCCACCGGGCGACGAGGGAACGGGCCGTACTGTCTGCACCGCCGCCAAGTGATTGCGTATCAGGCCGCGCAATGGGAGGCCGGACGGCATGCTCCCCTTCCGCGCGTGCCGTTCGGTACGTCACGCACTTCCCCCAGTCCTGACGCGCCCATGACGCTTCCTTGACGCGGGCACCGGAGTGTCACGTTCCGCGAGCGCTTCCGTCATCGGCATCAGGAGCGCGTAAAGACTGCCGGTCACCGGCAGTGTGTGTGGGCGCGGAACGCGGCAGGATCAGGGCACGGGGGAACGCACTACCGCCCGGATGCCGAACCATGGAAATGGGGGGCGGTATCCGGGCGGTAATGCGTGGGCCTTCTTCGAGGCTGGCGCTCAGGTCGCCGAAGGGCCCTAAGAGGTCAGTGCTGCCGGGAGAAGAACCAGACCGCGACCGAGACCGCCAGGACGAGTGCGCCCAGGGCGGGCGGCAGCAGGCCGGGGCCGGGGTGCAAGTACAGGAACGTGCCTGCTGCGGCCAGGATTGTTCCGAATGCACCCAGAGGCGACACCACCGACCCGGTGGGGGAGGGTCGGGGCATGGCGCGTCTCCTGGCAGGGAGGAACAGGGGCGGCCATGAGCTGCCCGGCCGGACAGGCATCGTTGCTCCCGTTCCGTCCAGCGTCGTACGCATTCCGGGTCGAGCGGGACGCCGTGGCCGACGTGGAGCTTCGCGGAGTCGGTTCGCCGGTTTGCCGGGGATTGAGGCCTATGAAGGAGTTGGCCACGAGGTCGCCCGCCTCCGTTGTCGGCGAGGACGGAGACGGAGCCCGCGGTGCGAACCGGGCGTGGGCATGATGCGGGCCTGGAGCACGACCGTCCGTCCCAGTGGAAATGGCTGTCGAGGCTGCGCTGACAGTGAAGACCCTGCCCTGGAATGCCTGGCCAGATGGCCGGCCGAGCCCGGGCCGGCCGCGCATACCCGGCGGTTCGCGGTGAGGGGCCGTCCGGGGGAATCCGCAGTCCCGAGCGCACCACCGGCACGGCGTGCGGCGAGACATGGGGTATGACCGCTCACGAACACCGCGCCTGGAGCAGCGGCTCCTACGCGCGGGCGCTCCAGACTCCGCAGCGAGCCCTGTCCCTGTGCGACGCGCAGGGCTGGTGCCTCTCACTGGACCTGGAGCGGTGGTCCGCCCAGGCGGATGCGGGCGACGCCACGGTGCTGCAGCGCTGCGTCGGCCGGGTGCTGGACATCGGGTGCGGTGCTGGCCGGCTGGTCGAGGCACTGGCGGGACGGGGTCACCACGTCCTCGGCATCGATGTCTGTCCATCCGCCGTGATCACGACCGTGCGCCGGGGTGGCTCCGCCCTGAGCCGGTCAGTCTTCGAACCCCTCCCCGACGAGGGCCGGTGGGGGACGGCGCTGCTGATCGACGGGAACATCGGTATCGGCGGTGACCCGCAGCGGCTGCTGCGCCGGGTCCGGGACCTTGTGCGCGAGGAAGGCATCCTCCTGGTGGAGACCGCTGCCGGGGACGTGGACGAACGTCGCCGCGTCCGCATTCATGCAGGAAGCCGGCCCGTGAGCAGCGTCTTCCCGTGGGCCACGGTCGGCACTGCGGCGCTGAGCCGACACGCTGCCTCTTCGGGATGGGCCGAGGCCGAGCGCTGGAAGAGTTCCGGAGGCCGTCACTTCGTCGCGCTGCGCGCCTGCCGTTGAGCCCGGCTCCAGCGCCAGGTCCGTACGAACAGGACCGCGGCCGAGGCCGCGAACAGCGCCGCGGTGATCAGCAGCCACCTGGCCAGGAAGCCGTCCGCGGGGAGGGCGGTCGCGGCGGTGTAGTGGCCGACCTGGCGGAAGACCAGCGGCCACCAGACCAGCAGCAGGACGCCGGAGACGAACGCGGGTACGCGGACGTAGTTCACGCTTACCCGCCGCGCGGGCCGACCGTCGTCGGGGCTCGGGGTGAACAGGGCCTGTACGGCCCGGTCGGTCAGCGAGTACAGGGGGAGGAGTACGAGATCGTGCAGGAGGGCCGCCCCGACGAACCACACGGCCACGCCGACCGCGTCCCCCTCGAACAGACGCAGACCGGCGTAGAGCGCGAGGGCGAAGGAGACGAGGACGAGGAGCAGGTGCAGGGGGGAGGCGCCGTAGCGGCGCCGGAACGCGGTCGGGGCACTCATGCGGGCTCTCCGAAGGTGAGGCGGGTGACCCATTTGGTGTTGTGGACCCCCGGAGCCCCCGCGACGATGGCCCGCGCCGGGTAGCCGTGGTCGGCGGAGAGGATCGCCCCGTTGACGCGGACGGCCAGCAACGAGCGGCTGTCACGGACCTGGTGGTCGCTGAGCACGGCCGAGCGGAACGAGCCGCCACGCTGCACCGACTCGACGAGGACCTCGGGCGTGTTCACACCCAGCCCGACGAGTGCGGCCAGATCGGTGAGCCGGACCCCGCCCCACCGCTGGTCGGTGGTGGACCAGCCCTCCACGCAGGCGATGGGCAGGGCCGACTCGTGCTGGGTCATCGCGAGGAGCTGCTCGTACGTCAGGTCGACCTGACGCCCCGGGCCGCGTACGGTCAGCCGCCACGCGGGGCCGACGTCGCTGGGCCGGATGCCGACCGAGGCAGCGGTCTTGTTGATCTGGAACCCGTTCGGGCCCGAACCCGGGTCCCGGCCGTGAGGGGCCAGCAGCGCGGTCCGCCGCCACCATCCGCCGATGCTCTGCCCCGCCGTGACCACCAGCAGCGCCACCGAACCGAGCCCCACCATGGCCATGGCGCCCCGGCGGGAGATGGTCGGCGCCGCGGGTCTCGGCGCGACCAGCCCGAACGCTTCCTCGCTACCCGCCGCAGGTTCCCCGCGTCGCGGCCGTACGGCCCGCAGGGCTCTGGGCAGCCGGAAGGCCACGTGGACGACGAAGGCGCCGATGAAGACCCAGGCCCCGTAGAAGTGCAGGGTGTAGAAGGAGCCGGGGAAGATGTAGTGGAGCTGGATGTTGAGGATGCCGGTGACGAACTCGAAGCCGGCGCCGCCGACCAGCAGGAGCAGCGACAGGCGGTCGAGTGCGTGGCTGATCGAGCGGATCGGTGGCCACTCGAACAGCTTCGGGATGACCGACCACAGCTTCGCCAGCAGGACGGGCACGAGGACGATGCCCAGCGTCACGTGGACGCCCTGGGTGAGCCGGTAGAGCCAGTACGGGGAAGTCGGCCACGAGAACAGGTAGAAGCCGAGCCACCCCTTGTTCGGTGTCTGGTCGTTGACCGCCGCGAGATCGGGGTTGTACGCCGCGTACGACAGCAGGCCCGTCACGAAGAGCACCGTGATCCCGAACAACAGGACCAGCCCGAAGAGCGAGGTCAGCCGCGGACCGCGCAGCGGGCTGCGCCAGAACTCCGGACGGGCCGGCCCCGGGGGCGGCCCCGCCCGCGCAGGCGAACGTACGGCCTTGCCCGGCCGCGCCAGCGGACCAGGCCCTGATGTCTCGACGTCCGGATGCGCGGTTCCCGGAGTCTTGCCGGGCGAAGCTCGAGCCGCGGCGGGTGCATTGGCGTCTTCCGTCCCTCCGACAGCCGGGGGTGGCACGTCATCCGGCGGCTCGTGTCCGACGCCGCTCGCACCCATCGGGCACCTCCGCATAGACCCGGACCATCTCGTCTGTGAGAGATCGGTCTTCGGAGAGAACATGCCGCACCGCAGCTAACCCCGCACCGACGACACGCCAGGGCTGTTCGTTCGTGCACATTCGAATGGTCCTGCGAGCGTGCAGGGATCTCGGCATTGCGCGGGGCCCGAAAACTGACTCGGGCGGTCGCTCCATCCATCTGTGCATCCGAACGAAAGGAAAAAAGTCATACCGGGCAAGGAGGTCACTGTCGGTCGGCAAGGACCTGAGATGGCCGATCGCGCGTGCACTGCTGTCCGTGGATGCTGCCACGTACGCGGTGGGTTTGAGGCCGACCCCGTCGACTTGGGAGTACTGATCGACAACTGAGGCACCCGCACGTCGCTCGGAGGCGCGATGGGAAGTCGAGAGGCCTCTCGGCGCAGGCGGTGGTCGTTACTTGGGAATGGTGGAGGCGACATCGTCCAAGATGGCGTCAGTGACGAGGCCGGTGTCCTCCAGCACATCCATGTGGTCCTGGACGGTGGTGTTGGCTTGGGCTGCGAGCCGTCGTACCACGGAGTTTTTGGTGGATGCGCGAACCTCGCCGATGGTAATGAACACCTTGCCGTGGGAAGCCCGGAGCAGGTCCACGAAGAGTTGGTCGAAGTCGCTGCCTCGGGCTTTTCGCAACTGGTCAACCCAAGCTTGCTGTTCGGCTGTCGCCAGGTCGGGGATGGGCACTTGGAGTGCCTGGGAGTCCTCGCGAACCAGTTGGTCGAGCTTGCTGTGTCCCTCGAGCAAATGCAAGCCGGCCCGTTTGATCGCTTCGCTCGATGCGTTTGTCTGGGCGAGGCGGCCGGCCGGTATCTCCCACAGTCCGGCCTGTCGGACTTTGGTGAGGAAGGTTTTGTCCAGTTCGGTGACTGCGTCGGTGCTGGCCGCCTGAGGTGCTGTCAGACCGGAGGCCGCCGTCGGGAGGTTAGCGGAGACCGACTCGTCGGCTGAGCTGTTCTTGAGTGCGAGCCATGCGGTTGCAGTGGCGATGACCGCCACGAAGGCGACTGCCGCGGCGGTCAGGCGGCCACGGCGACGACGGGACGGGGGGCGGGTGCTGCGTGCATGAGATTTCATCATGCCTCCTGGAGTGCACGACGGTTCGCCGGTGCCGGCACCGGCGCTGTGGTGCCCGGAAGTTTTGGGCACGGCCACGCTAACCTTTGCTCTAGGCAAACGAATTGATTTGGCGATGATGCGCAAAAATGGGAGGTGGGCGGCGGCCACCGGATAGCATCCCGGCCCCTCTCGCGGCCCTGCTCGGCGCGAATCCTGCATCCTCGACGGTCACGACCGAGGGAGCAACACCACGCACAAGTATCTGACCGAAACCACTAACTGACACCCCCACAGGAAGGCAGCCATGCCACAGGAGACTTCCAGCCGCACGACACCAGCCAAGGCATTCATCGTGCTCGGGCTATGTCTGGCTCTGCTGGGAGGCGTCGGGGCATGGCTGCTGCTCGGCAGGGGAGCCGCTGAACCGTGCAATGGCCTGGCCGGGGACGAACGTGTGCAGAAGTCAGTGGGCGCGGCCGTTAGCCCGGGCACGAGCTGCGCAGCTCTTGCCGAGGCCATAGTGAACGCATCGGCCGGGAACGCGCCTGGCCGTCACACCCAGGCTCAGGCCCAGGCGCTGAAGGACGTCCTCGTCGTCCTCGGTTCCGAAGATCCAGCGAAACTCACCCTGGATCCCGCCCTGCGTGTCCCTCTCGCCACCGCTCTGGCCGACTACGCACCCGATCTGCACGAGATGCTCGGCGGTATCGGCATCACCGACTTCCTGGCCAAGGCCGCACCCCAGGCCCCGCCGTGGCAGTCCGACGGCACCCACCACCTCACCGTCCTTCCCGACACCCTCAGGGGCATCGTCCGCGCTGTCGCGCAGGACCCCGAGGCCTACGCATTGCTGCGCATGACGGAGACCCGGACCACGGCGCAGCGGCTCGCGGCGGTCCCCGCCGACGCTGCGAACTACAGCCTCAGCGTTCCACCGACGGAGAGCGCACGAGCACTCGGCATCCTCGATGGAATCGCCGACGCGGTCACCCACGGCAAGGACAAGAGGCAGGTACGGGTGTGGCGCACGGCTGTCGTGGACACCCTGCTGGACGGACAGGCCTCCCCCAAGAGCGCTCAGGACCCCCGGGCCGCCCATCTCACGGCGGCATGGCTTCAGAATCTGAAAAATGCCTCCCAGGAGGAGCGCTTCGACCGGCTGCGTACACAAGGTGTCGACATGGCTCGTGAGTGGGCCCAGGAACGGAAGATGGATGAACAGACCCAGCAGGGACTGCTCGCCAAAGTCGAACGCAGCGCACTCAGCGCGTACCGAGAAGTCGAGCTCTGACCGCTGGGCACCACCCATTACGGCGGCCTCTCCGGACTCCTGCGCGTACCCGTCCACATCGCAGCAGCCCTGGCTTCCTGGGCAAGTATGGCTCTCGCGGCCTCACTCGGCGGGTACCCCTACCTCTTCGCTGCCCTCGCTGCGCTCTCCGTCGTGGCCGCGTGTCTCGCCCTGGTAGCAGCAGGAGAAGGACGTGTCCGGCCGCTGTCCAGGTCCGCTCCGAGCGGTAAACCAAGGTCACGTTTGCGCACGCCACACCCTGGACGATCCTGAGTGGACCTCTCAGCAGGAGCCTTCGGTTGCCTTGGCCGTGAGGTGGTGGTCCTGGCGGATGAACGGGAAGCGGCTGTTCGGATCGACTCGGGCCATGGTGACGCGTATGCAGTACTTCGTGTTGGTGTCCTCGGTCGAGATCGTGTAGTCGTGGCCATCGTCCTCGACAAGGGCCTGGGAGACGTCAAGGCCCAGGCCGGGCCCCGTACCGCTGTCCTCCACAGCGTCCCTGATCAGGGTTCCCAAGTGCATGTCGGGGCTTACGTACTGCGTGCTCCCGTTCAGGTCCTCGGCACCTTGGTGAACGGCCGTGCGTAGTTCGCCCTCGCTCCACCGGGAGCTGTTCCGGAGCCCGATCATCGCGCAGATGGCGACGATCGGCGCGATGACGATGAGCGCGAGACCGACCGGGTTGCGGTGGTTGTACACATACCGGTTCGTCCCCCATGCACTCCGCGCGAAGACGGGGTCCTCGCTCAACGGCCCTCCTCCAGGTCGTCGGCGGTGCTCAACGTCATGGGCGTCGGCATGGGCCCTCTGTGGCGGTCGCGATCACATGATGGCGTTCGAGGGCGGCAGGGAAGGGTTTGTCGGGGTCGACCGGGGTCAGGAGCAGGCGCATGCAGAACTTCGTATCGGTGTCCTGCGTGGAGATCGTGTAACCGGCGGGGCCGTCCCCGTACACGCTCACTCCATGGCCGGGTCCCGTGCGGCTCTCCTCGATGGCGTTGCGGATCAGGTAGTCCTGGGGTGCTTCGGGGCTCGCGTACTGGGGTTTGGCGTTCAGGGCGTCAGCGGCTCGGTGGACGGCCGTACGAAGCTCGCCCTCGCTCCAGTGCCAGCCGCTGTACAGCGAGTACAGAACACTGCTCGCGACGATCGGCGTGAGGACGATGAGGGCGCGGCCCAAACGGCTGCGCGGATTGTACACGTACTGTTTGGTGCGCTCGTGCCGTACGAACACGGGCTCGGTCTTCAATGCTCCTCCCTGATGTCGTGCGAGGTGCTGGTCTCCATGGGGCCGCCCTCTCAGGGAGGATGTTCGGCTTGGCCCTTCTCGCAGAGGCTCGCCGCCTCTGGTGCACGTACACGGCGGAAGCCGGCCCTCTCGAGCGGGGCGCCACCGCAGCTGATCGGCTCCCTGGCGCGGTTCTTCACGGTTGCTTTGCGCGTTATGTGGGCCAGGGCGTCGGAGCGCTGGAAGGCGGCGGCCAGGAGTGGGTGTATAGCGGTGGGCTCCACGGCGTGTTGGCGGTCTCCCGTTTGAAGGGGCCGGCCCGGTTGACAATGAGGATCACCATCGTGGCGGTGAAGACCAGGGTGATCACGATGAGCGCCAGCCCGATGGGATTATTGGGGTTGTAGTAGTAGCGGTTCGTCCCCCACTTGCTTCGCCTGAAGACGGGTTCGTCGTCGTAACGCATTTGCTGGATCCCTTGTCGACTGGTTGAGCGATCTGGAGGGGGTTCGGCACGGATATCTCTGCTGTCGCAGGCGACCCCTGTCCTGGCGAGCACACTTGGGGTGTGGATCTGAGACCGCCACCCGTGTGCCGCGCCATCACCTGTGCGAAATCCGCCACCAGCCCAGATCCTCCCCGCTTCCGCCATCCGGCATCCGGGCGGTGTTGCTCTCCTCTCGTGATCTGATCCTGCCCGTTCCGTGTGCGGCGGCGCATTGCCGGTGACCGGCAGCTTTTACGTCATCCTGATGCCGATGGCGGCGCCCCGCTCAGCGCGTGTCACCCTGGTCCCTGCGTCAAAGGCGCGTCAACAGGCGTGAGATCGGGGGAGCGACATGGCCGAGGCGGCAGCGCCAACAGAGCACGTGGTGGGGTGCGCTGAGATTCTGCTCGACGCCTGCGCCACGGGGCGTCGGCTCACCCGCGACGAGTTGGAGTCACGGAGGGCTCAGGGTGCCCGGGCGGCGGACGCGGGACTGGCGCTGCGTGGCCTGATTCGGGACCATCTGGCGGCAGCGCGGGAGGTGCATCCGCGGTTGCCGTCCGGGTCGGTGGGTCCGCTGCTGGCCGCCGTCGAACAGGCGGTGGATGCTTTCGCCGAGGGGTACGAGAGGGCGCAGCACCAGGCGGTGCGGCAGGAGGAGGCCGCGCGCCGGGAGTTCGTCGACGACCTGCTGTACGGTCGCAGTGACCTGGGCCGGCTGGCGGAGCGGGCCGAGCGGTTCGGGCTGCGGCTTTCGCAGGCCCACGCGGTGGCGGTCGCCGAGGGGTCCGAGCCGTACGGCGACGGCTACCCCGTGGCCCGCGGGATCGAGGAGACCGTCCTGGCCCGGTTCGGCAACCGGCAGATCCTTCTGACCACGAAGGACGGCAGGCTGATTTGCGTGGCTCCCGGTGACCAGCCGGACGTCCTGGCCTATTTCGCCAAGCAGGCGTACGCGGCCACGGACGGCGGACGCGTCGCGATAAGCCGGTCACACTCCGGTGCGGGCGGCGTCGTGCACGCGTACGAGGAGGCGCTCAACGCTCTCGATCTCGCGGAGCGGATGGGTCTGGAGGGGCCAGTGCTGCACTCGGCCGACCTGCTGGTCTATCCGGTCCTGACCCGGGACCGGCAGGCCATGGCCGAACTGGTGGAGAGTGTCCTCGGCCCGCTGCGGCAGGCCCGGGGCGGTGCCCAGCCGCTCTTGGACACGCTCACCGCGTACTTCGACAGCGGCTGCGTGGCGACCGAGGCGGCGCGGCGGCTTTCGCTGAGCGTGCGCGCGCTCACCTACCGGTTGGAGCGCATCCACACCCTCACCGCAGCCGACCCGGCGGATCCGCACAACCGCTACACCCTGCAGACCGCGGTGATCGGCGCTCGCCTACTGGGCTGGCCGGATACGGTGGCGTGACAGCGGCCGTCGACCGAGCTGGCCATTCCCGGTCGTACGGAGGGCGAGGCACCCTGACAGCGCCGGTCGGTAGATGACTTCGCCGACTGCGACCAGCGGGGGCGCTGCTCGCGGGCGCAGCCACCGCCGCACTGGTGGGTGAGGTGCTTCCTGGCAGCGTCGGGCCGTGCTGCACGCGGGGCACGGCCGCACGGGCTGGTACCCGTCAGGATGGGCGCAAGGCACGGAACGCCTCGTCGGCCAGGGCGGGGAGGTCGAGGGCGCCATCGCTTTGGACCCAGGCGGCGAGGGCCGTTGTCACGGCGCCGAGGGCGGCCGCCGCCACGACCCGGGTGGAGAGGTCGCTCTCGGCGGGGTTGCGTGACCTGAGAGCCTCGGCGAACAGCCGCTGCGTGGCGTACTGGTTGTCCCAGGTACGGGCGCGCAGGGCCGGTGTCTCGAAGATGAGCCTGGTGCGGATGAGCAGGGCGTCCTTGCCAGTGGCGTACACCGTCTCCAGGCCCTGGCTGAGGGCGTTGCAGACGGCGGTGAGGCTGTCCTCGTGAGGCGGTCGCTCCTCGATGAGCCGGGCGATCAGCGGGTCGTAGTCGTCGGACTCCACGACGGCTTCCTTGGTGGGGAAGTGCCGGAAGAACGTCATGTGGGAGACTCCGGCCGCGGCCGAGATCTCCTCGACGGTGGTGTTCTGGTAGCCCTGGTCCAGGAACAGGCGCAGCGCCTGTTCCTGGATCGTCCGGCGGGTCTGCGCCTTCTTCCGTTCACGCAGTCCGGGAGCCGGCGTGGGGGACGTACTCATGGGCCTGCTGCCTCCGGGCGTTCTCGGTGCTCGCTCACTGCATTGTGCCGTTCCCGAGTATGCGTGCCAGTGCCCTGTCCAGGGCGGCCGGCGATGTTCCGTGCCAGGCCAGGTGGGCGTCCGGTCGTACCAGCAGGCTGTGCTGTCGGCTTCCCGGCAGGGTGAGCGCGGTCAGGCCGCCGACGCCGAGGTGCCGCAGGGCGACGGCTCCCTGGGCCGCGGGTGCCGCTCTGGGCGTGAGCAGGGCCCAGCCCGTGCGCAGTTCCTCGTACAGGCGGGTGGGTGTGCCGTCCTGGCGGGTGCAGGCGAGGTCGGGTACGCGGTCGCCCGGGCGCGGGGCGGAGCCGGGGCGCTGACGGCCGGTACCGAGCGGGCCTTTGCGGTAGGTCAGGGTCAGCTGGGAGGACTTCTCCCAGAGCCGGCGTTGGACTGCGGGCCGGTTGAGCAGGGGGACGAAGACGTGATCACGCAAGGCCCGCGCCCACGTGGTCTGTCCGAGGACCACGCCGGTCATGGCGGTCGTGGATGCGAGTACCTCGCGTGCGATGGGCTTGCGTTCGGCCTCGTATGTGTCGAGCAGGCCGTCGCCGGACCGCCCTGAGGCGACCAGGGCAAGCTTCCAGGCCAGGTTCTCCGCATCGCCGAGGCCGGTGTTCATGCCCTGGCCGCCGAAGGGGCTGTGGATGTGCGCGGCGTCGCCGGCGAGCAGGATCCTGCCCTGGCGGTATGACGAGGCGAGGCGCCGGTGAATCCGGAACGTGGAGGTCCAGAGGACCTCGCGCACGGCGGTGCCGGGAATGCCGGCCTCGTGCAGGAGCAGCTTCGTCAGCGTCTCCATCGGGTCCGCGGCGGATCCGGCCGCTGCGGGCGCCATCAGGCGCCACACGTTCTCCCCCGGAAGCGGAAACGCCCCCAGCATCGCGTCTCCGCGCAGCCAGACCGCGACCGTGTCCCTGGGGATCGGCAGACGTGCCGTGACATCGGCCAGCAGGAAGCGTTCGACGACGGGCACGCCGGGGAAACCGATCCCGGCGGCCTTGCGTACGCGGCTGTGCGCGCCGTCGCACCCCACCAGCCAGTCGGCCCGCTCCTCAGCGTCGCCAAGGCGGAGGACGACCCGGTCCGAGCCTTGGCGCACCCCCAGCAGCTCGCGGCCCCATTCGACTTCGACACCGAGTTCGGCCAGGCGGTCCCGGAGCCGGGCCTCGACCTCGGCCTGGGACATGAGCAGGCCGGGCCTGGTCACCAGCTTCGTGGGCTGTCCCACGGGGAGTCTGGCCAGGGGCCTGCCGTCCACGTACGTGGTGACGTGGGCGATGCGCACCGACCGCTCGGGCAGGTCGCCAAGCGCCCCGAGACGGTCGAGCACCTCTGCCCCGCGAGGCTGAAGGCCCAGGGCCCGCGAGGTCGGAGCCGGTCCAGGCGCCTTGTCCAGCACCCGGACGCAGACTCCCGCCGCGCGTAGTCCGCAGGCCGTCGCCAGTCCGGTCGGCCCGGCACCGGCGATCACAACGGTCATCGTGGGCATGACAGCCACCTCTCGTTAGTCACTAACTTAAGTTAGACAGTAACGTCAGCTCCTGTCGCCCGCACCACCCTGCGATCGGCGTCAAAGCGGCGTAAAGACTGCCGGTGATCGGCAATGTGCGGCGGGCTCCCGTCGGGGCAGGATGGGCCGGGGCCGGACGGGCCCACGCACCTGATGCCGGGTGCCTGAAGGGAGGGGGAGGCGTGGACGAGTTCATCAGGGCCGTTCTGGGCTTCCCCACCGTGCCGTTCACGGCCGCCCTGGTCGTTGTCTTCGGGTTCTGGCTGCTCGTGCTGTGCGGGGCCGCGGATCACGACGGTGTCGGTGCCGATTCCGGCAGCAGTGCTCTCGGCATCGGCGGTGTGCCCGTCACGGTGTCGGCCTCGCTGCTGATCGGCCTGGCCTGGTTCACGAGCCTCACCGGCTCCGTGCTCCTTGCCCGTACAGGGTGGCCCGGCGCGCTGGTCCATTTCCTCGGCGTCGCACTGCTGTTCGCTTCGGTCTTCGTGTCCTGGCGCGTGACCCGACACGTCGTACGGCCCCTGGCCAAGCTCTTTCCCGACGAACCCGGTCCGTCCCGGCTGGACTTCGTCGGTCTGACCTGCGTTATTCGCACGGGGCGGGTGGACGCGGTCTTCGGCCAGGCCGAGGTCGCGGCAGGGGACGGCGCCACTTCGATCGTCCAGGTACGCCAGCACGGCAGCGACCCGCTCACGCTCGGCAGCACCGCGCTGCTTTACGCGTACGACGACGCAGGCGAGTTCTTCTGGGTCGCGCCCTTCGATGCGGCGCTCGACCCGCGCGGCTGATCCGCCGCTCTTTCTCAGCCTTCCCGGGCTTCTCAGCTTCGACTTCTCACGTGGGGACTCCTCATGGATGCCATCTCTTTGGGCCTTGGCACGCTCGTCATCGTCGTTCTCGTCCTCGTGATCGCGGCTCTGCTCGTGGTGACCCGGTTGTTCCGCAAGGTCGAGCAGGGCAAGGCCCTGATCGTCTCCAAGATGCGGAAGGTCGATGTGACCTTCACCGGTCAGGTCGTGCTGCCCGTACTGCACAAGGCCGAGATCATGGACATCTCGGTGAAGACCATCGAGATCTCCCGGACCGGCCGCGACGGTCTGATCTGCAAGGACAACATCCGCGCCGACATCCGCATCTCGTTCTTCGTCCGCGTCAACAAGACCGTCGAGGACGTCATCAAGGTCGCCCAGGCCATCGGCACCCAGCGGGCCTCGGACAAGGCGACCCTGCAGGAGCTGTTCAACGCGAAGTTCTCCGAGGCGCTCAAGACGGTCGGCAAGCAGCTCGACTTCACCGACCTCTACACGATGCGCAACGAACTGCGCGACCGGATCATCCACATCATCGGCACCGATCTGAACGGCTACAGCCTGGAGGATGCGGCGATCGACTATCTGGAGCAGACCCCCCTCGCCCAGCTGGACGCCGGCAACATCCTGGATGCCCAGGGCATCCGGAAGATCACCGAGCTGACGGCCGTCGAGAGCGTGCGTACCAACGAGTTCCGCCAGCACGAGCAGAAGGAACTCACCCGCCAGAACGTCGACGCCCGCGAGGCGATCCTGGAGCTGGAGCGCCGCCAGGCGGACGCGGAGATCAAACAGCGCCGCGAGATCGAGACGGTGCGGGCGCGGGAGGAAGCGGAGACCGCGCGAGTGGTGGAGGAGGAGCGGCTGCGGGCGCAGAGCGCCTTCCTCAAGACGGAGGAGCAGCTCGGCATCCAGCGCGAGAACCAGGCTCGCGAGGTGGCCGTCGCGCAGAAGAACCGCGAGCGGGTCATCGCCATCGAGAACGAGCGGATCGAGAAGGACCGTCTGCTGGAGGTCATCGCGCGGGAGCGGGAGACGCAGCTGACAAGGATCGCTGCCGACAAGGAGGTCGAGACCGAGAAGCGGGACATCGCCGAGGTCGTGCGGGAGCGGATCGCGGTGGACCGTACGGTCGCCGAGCAGGAGGAGTCCATCAAGCGGCTGCGGACGGTGGAGGAGGCCGAGCGGGAGCGGCAGGCCGTCGTCATCGCCGCCGAGGCGCAGGCCCAGGAGAAGCTGGTCAAGGACATCAAGGCGGCGGAAGCGGCCGAGCAGGCGGCTGTGCACCGGGCGGCCGAGGAACTCACCCTCGCCGAGGCCCGCAACAAGACCGCCGATCTCGACGCCCGCGCCAAGATCCGCCTCGCGGAGGGCATCCAGGCGGAGGCCGCCGCCGAGGGCCTGGCCGCCGTCGCCGTACGGGAGAAGGAAGCGGACGCGATCGAGAAGGCTGGCCGGGCCGAGGCCGGAGCCACGACGGCGCGGCTCAAGGCGGAGGCCGACGGCGCCCGCGAGATGGCACTCGCCGAGGCGACCGCCATCGGCGAGAAGCTGAAGGCGGAGGCGGAAGGCCTGACCGAGAAGGCGGCGGCCATGGCCGCGCTCGACGAGGCCTCGCGCGGCCACGAGGAGTACCGGTTGCGGCTGGAGGCGGAGAAGGAGATCCGGCTCGCCGGGCTGGACATGCAGCGCCAGGTCGCAGAAGCCCAGGCAACCGTCCTGGCGACCGGGCTGGAAAGCGCCGACATCAGCATCATCGGCGGCGAGTCGGCGTTCTTCGACCGCATCGTCGGAGCGATGTCGATGGGCCGGGCCGTGGACGGGTTCATGGACAACTCCCAGACCGCCCAGACCCTGGCCGGGCCCTGGCTGGACGGCTCCGGCTCCTTCACGGAAGACCTCACGAAGGCACTGGGCTCGGTGTCCACGTCCGACGTGCAGAACCTGACCGTCTCGGCCCTGCTGATGAAGCTCATGCCGACCGGATCGGGGCAGCTGGACGAGCTGATGGCCAAAGCCCGGCAGCTGGGCCTGGCCGACATGCCGGTGACCGCACTCGCCGGCCTGAACGGCACCGCCAAGAGCTGACCGCCACGGGGGTGCGGTCACGTTCCGGAGCCGCCGCGGAGGGGTCGGCGGCTCCGGAAGAGCACCACTTTGCATACGAGGGAGCTGGAACACATGACCACGGCCACGGCGATGGACGCCCGTACGTCCGAGGTGCTGCGCGACCGGCTGGCGGCGCAGGCCGGCGAGCTGGCCCGGCGCGCGGAGGCCCTCAACACCGTCAGGATCGCCGAGTTCGGCGGAGCCGGGCTCACGCTTTCGGGCTCCGAGCGCATCCGCACCGAGCACCGTCGTGTACCCCGCGACATCGCCGCCATCGGGGACGTGCTGCTCTTCGGCTTCAACGGCGCCCCCAGCCAGGGGCGGGAGATGTCCGTCGGGGACGTGCTCGCCCTGTACGACCGCGACCTGAGCCCGCTCCCCGAGGGTGCCGCGCCCGGCCTCCTCGACGACCCGGGCTTCATCCGGGAGTTCGGGGCGCTGCACCGTTACTACCAGGCCGCGCGCCTGCTCCAGCTCCGCCACGTCGACGGCAAGCTGCTGGCCGTCTTCCAGACCGGAGAGCAGGCCGAGGACATCCGCGTCCTGCGCTGGTCCCTCACCCCGTCCGGCGAGGCACGGTTCCTGGATGCCCAGGGCGAGCGCGACCACGTCTTCCCGCCCGCTCACGACGTCGAGTGGCGGGAGACCACCCGGGACGACCACGTTCTGGGCCGCCACCCTCACACCTCCATCGGGGGGCGGCTCTTCGTCTCGACTGTCGGCGGGGCGCTCACCGTCAAGACCGTCGACGACACCGAGACCGGCGAGGGCATCCACCGCGAGCCGGTCGACGAGCCGCTGCAGTCCCTCGCCGATGCCGAGATCGCCTACGCCACCGTGGGCTCGCTGATCCTGCTGCGGATCCGCCCCTACAAGGAGCAGACCAGCCGTCACTTGGTCTTCAACACCGTCACGAACACCGTTGTCCGCCTCGACGGCATCGGCCAGTCCTGCCGCCGGCTGCCGGACGACGAGGGCATCGTCTTCCCCGGCGGCTACTGCCTCGCGTCGGGCACCGTGAAGACCTTCGACACGGACACGACGGACCTGGAATTCGAGAAGGCCGTGTGCGCTCCCAACGGCGAGGACGTCCTCTTCACCTTCCACGCCCGCGCAGAAGGACGCGGCCTGCTGCTCTCCTACAACCTCATCCGCAAGGAGGTCGCCGCCCCCATCTCCTGCCACGGCCATGCCCTGTTCGACGACGGCGCTCTCGTCGTCCTGCGCGCCGGCGTCGCCGAGCCCGCCCGTATGCACTCCGTGCAGATCTGGCACACCCCCTACACCTCCGACACCTACGCCTCATCCTCCGGAAACGGCCCGCTCGCCCGCATCGGCAACGCCGACCTGGTGCGGGGCATCGCCGACTGCCTTTCCATCGCACGCCAAGCCACAGAGACCGAAGCCACGCACTCCGGGGCGGTGTACGAGACGCTGCTCGCCGCCTGCGTCCGGGCCGCCGACCGGTTCCCCTGGCTCGGCGACGCCGAGACCGGGGACCTGCGCGGCCCCCTCGAAGAGGTCCGGTCCACCACCGCACACGTACTGGAGGAATTCGAGAGCGTCCAGGTCCTCACCCGGCAAGCTGCCGACGCCCTCGCCGAATCCGCTCAGTCGATCGCCCGGCTGATCCGCCGTATCCGCGGCGAGGCCCCGGCCACCGCCGAGGAGTGGATCGACCGCATCACCGAACTGCGCCGGGCACAGGGTCGTTTGATCACCCTCAAGGAGATGCGGTACGCGGACACCGACGGCATCGAGGCCCTGGCCGCCAACGTGGAGGGCGACATCACCTCCACGGCCCAGCGTGCCGTCGCCTTCCTGCACCGCGAGAACGCCTTCACCGCCCATCACGCCGAGGCCGAACAGCTCACCACCGACGCCGAGGGCATCACCACCGTCGCCGAGGCCGTCCCCGTCGAGGAGCGGCTGGAGGAGCGGACCTTCGGCCTCCAGACCCTCGTCGAGGTCGTCGCGGGCCTGGACATCGGTGACGCGACCGTACGCACCACCATCCTGGAGCGGATCGCCGAGGTCCTCGGGTCCGTGAACCGGGCCCGCGCCACGCTCGGCGCCCGCCGCCGAGAACTCCTCGACCGCGAAGGGCGGGCCGAGTTCGCAGCCGAGTTCGCGCTCCTGGGCCAGGCCGTCACCGGCGCTCTGGCCGCCGCCGCCACGCCCGAGGATTGCGAGGCCCAGCTCGCCCGACTGCTCCTCCAACTGGAGAACCTGGAGTCGCGCTTCGCCGAGCACGACGGATTCCTCGCCGAGATCACCGAGAAGCGGACCGAGATCCACGACGCGTTCTCCTCGCGCCAGCAGACCCTCCGGGACGCCCGCGCCCGGCGCGCCGAAGCCCTCTCCGAGTCCGCGCGCCGGGTTCTGGAGACGGTCACCCGCCGGGCATCGGGGCTGGAGAACCTCGACGAGATCAACACATACTTCGCCTCGGACCCGATGGCGGCCAAGGTCCGCCGCACCGCCGACGAACTGCGGCAGCTCGGCGATTCGGTCAGGGCGGAGGAACTGGCGGGCCGCCTGCTGGCCGCCCGCCAGGAGGCCGGACGTGCCCTGCGCGACCGCGGCGACCTGTTCACGGACGGCGGCGACACGATCCGCCTGGGCCGCCACAGCTTCGCCGTCACCCGCCAGGCCCCCGAGCTGACCCTCGTACCGCACCAGGACGGCCTGGCCTTCGCCCTGAACGGCACCGACTACCGCCACCCGGTCACCGACCCGGAGTTCGCCGCCACCCGGCCCTACTGGGGTCGGCTGCTGCCGTCCGAGTCACCCCGGGTGTACCGGGCGGAGCACCTGGCCGCGCGGCTGCTGGCCGAGCACGGCGCCGATGCCCTCGCCGCCGCTGACCTGCCCACGCTCGTACGGCAGGCCGCCGAAGCCGCGTACGACGAGGGCTACGAGAGGGGCGTCCACGACCACGACGCCACCGCGATCCTCACCGTGCTGCTGAGGCTGCGCGAGAGCGCCGGACTGCTGCGCTACCCTCCGCGCGAGCGCGCGGCGGCCGCTCTGTTCTGGGCCCACGGCACGACGGAGGGTTTCCGTGACCACTTCGCCCGTCGCGCGGTGTCCCTGGCCAGGGCTCGCGAGACTTTCGGGCTCACCCCCGCCATCGACGGACTGCTGGCCGAACTCACCTCCGAGGTAACCCGGTTCACCGAGGAGGCCGATGTCGGCCGCGCTGCCGAATACCTCTTCGAGGAGTTGGTTTCCGGTCCCGCCGGATTCGCGGTGTCCGCCTCGGCCCGCATCCTCCTCGAGAAGTTCCACCGCAGCGTAGGGGCATCGCCGTACGAGCAGGACCTGGCCGCACTCCCCGACCCGGCCGTACGCCGGCACCTCGTCGAGGGCTGGCTCACCTCCTACGCGGCGGCCTGCGGCGAGGACATCGACGCAGGCGACATCGCCGAGGCCGCGGCCGTCGAACTGTGCCCCTCCCTGGAGCGCTACGACGTCACCGGCGAGACCACGGCAACCGTCACCGGCCTGCTCGGCACCCATCCGCAGATCACCGGGCGCTCCCTGAACCTGAGGCTGGACGAATTCCTCTCCCGTACCACTGACTTCGCGGCCGAGGCCGTCCCGGGCTTCCGTACCTACCAGCAGCGCCGCAGCACCCTCCTCGCGTCGATGCGCACCCAGATGCGCGTCGACGCGTACCGGCCCCGGGTCATGTCCTCCTTCGTCCGCAACCGCCTCGTCGACGAGGTCTACCTCCCCCTCATCGGCGACAGCCTCGCCAAGCAGCTGGGCGCGGCCGGGGACGCCAAGCGCACCGACAGCAGCGGCCTGCTCCTGCTCGTCTCCCCGCCCGGCTACGGCAAGACCACGCTCCTGGAGTACGTAGCCGAGCGCCTCGGGCTGCTCCTGGTCAAGGTGGACGGACCGGCCCTCGGCCACCACACGACCTCCCTCGACCCGGCCGAGGCCCCGGATGCCGCCGCCCGCCGCGAACTGGAGAAGATCGCCTTCGCGCTCACCGCCGGGAACAACGTGCTGCTCTACCTGGACGACATCCAGCACACCTCGCCCGAGCTGCTCCAGAAGTTCATCCCGCTGTGCGACGCGACCCGCACCCTGAACGGGCACGACCTGCGCGGCAAGCGGTTCGCCGTCTGCATGGCCGGCAACCCGTACACCGAGTCGGGGCAACGCTTCCGCATCCCCGACATGCTCGCGAACCGCGCAGACGTCTGGAACCTCGGGGACGTTCTGACCGGCAAGGAGGACGCCTTCGCCCTCAGCTTCGTCGAGAACGCCCTCACCTCCAACCCGGTCCTCGCCCCACTCGCCGCCCGAGACCGCGCCGACCTGGATCTGCTCGTACGCCTCGCCGACGACGACCCCACTGCCCGACGCGACCGGCTCACCCACCCCTACCCGTCGGCCGAACTGGACCGGATCCTCGCCGTCCTGCGCCACCTGCTCACCGCCCGGCAGACGGTCCTCGCGGTCAACGACGCCTACATCGCCTCCGCGGCCCAGACCGACGCGAGCCGCACCGAGCCGCCCTTCCGACTCCAAGGCTCCTACCGCAACATGAACAAGATCGCGGCTCGCATTTCACCTGCAATGAACGACGCCGAACTGACCGCGCTGATCGACGACCACTACACATCGGAGGCCCAAACCCTCACCACCGGAGCCGAGGCCAACCTCCTCAAGCTCGCCGCCCTCCGGGGTGCCCTCACCCATGGCCAGGCGACCCGCTGGGCCGAGATCACCGCCTCGTATGTCCGCTCGCAGGCTCTCGGCGGCTCCGGCGACGACCCCCTGAGCCGGGCGGTGGCCGCACTCGGCCTGCTCGCCGACCGGGTAGCCGCCGTGGAGAATGCCATCACTCGCGCCACCGACTCCCGCCACCTGCCCATCCGCCCGAACGGCAGGCATGCGGCCCGCGAGGAGTGAGTCGCCTCAGGCATCGGAGTGGCGTCCGTGATCGTCTGCGAAGGCGACGAAGACCTGCTACAGCCTGCCCTGGGTGTGGAGGAAGCGCTGGTCGAGGATGACGGCGAGGTCCTCCAGCGCGGTGCGGAGCACGGCGGCGGACAGCATGACGTCGGGCGCGTCCGTGTCGATCTGCTCCGCCGTGAGATGCGTGCGCGAGAGGTGGGACAGCCTGAGTGCCGGCGCCCGGCGGCTGGCCGGCGCCGGGTAGATGCCGAGTGTCCAGGAAACCGTTGCGGTCAGCAGGGAGAAGCCGACGAAGGCTTCCAGTGGGGCGAGGATCCGCAGCCATCCCTCGGTGGGCGCGATGTCACCGAGGCCGAGCGCCGAGATGTTGACCAAGGAGATGTAGAGGGCGTCCGTGAACGACGAGTGCTCGGCGGGGACCAGAGCCCGGCGGTGTAGGTGAACGCCTGCGGCATGTGCGGCCAGTAGATCAGTGCCCATCCCATGACCACGGCCAGCGCCCACACCGCTACGACAGCGACCATCGCGATCGGGCCGGCCAGTCAGGACGCACGACGGCGTGAGGCCACCGAAGCGGACAGCCGCCACAGCCCCGTCATGACCAGCCTGCTCGGACCGCCGTGGTTCGTCGGATGCAGCAGCGTGTGGAAGACATCCCGCAGGACGAACAGCACCAGGGCCGCCCCGCGATGTCGACCATCCCATTCACCTGACACTCCTTTCGCCCGCCGCGGCCCTCTCACCCAATGACCTATCGGTCCGAACCGCAGCAGATCAGGCAGGCTCGTTCGCTCAGTGGAACCTCAAATCCGGATAACGATCGCATCACCAGCCCTTGGGTTTCCAGGGCGCGGGCCCTGGTGAGTGATCCACGTCACTAAAGAATCCATAAAGAGCGTGCTAAGAATGCGCAACTCCGCTTTCGGTACCACCCCTCGCCGGATCGCGGAGTGCCGGCATGCACCGGCTCTGCACGGCCAGGGAGGTCACGGTCCGAGTCCGCGGATCGAGACGCCCAGGGTCGCCGATCGGACAACGGCGTTCGCTCCATGCCCGCCCGCACTCACACCGTCGCACCGCACTGCGCCGGTTCTGCGCCATCGAGGTAAAGCCTGATGTCACTCGACACCATCACCACCTCCGTAGACGAAGCCGTCAGCGGATTCTTCGAGCCCATCGCCAAGTGGCTCGGAGACATCGTCTTCTACTCCGTCCCCGTCGGAGGAACCCAGCTTCCACTGATCGTCGCCTGGCTCGTGGTGGCCGGCCTGGTCTTCTCGGGCTGGTTCGGGCTGGTGCAGATACGCAAGTTCCGCCTGGCGGTGAACGTGGTGCGCGGCAAGTACGACGAGAAGGGGTCGGCCGGTGAGGTCAACCACTTCCAGGCGCTGACCGCGGCCGTCTCCGGCACCGTCGGCCTCGGCAACATCGCGGGTGTGGCGGTGGCCGTCTCCATCGGTGGCCCGGGCGCCACCTTCTGGATGATCCTCTGCGGCCTGCTGGGCATGGCGACGAAGTTCGTCGAGGTCACCCTCGGCGTGAAGTACCGCGAGGTGCACGCCGACGGCTCCGTCTCCGGCGGCCCGATGCACTACCTGCCCAAGGGCCTGGCCGAGCGCTTCGGCGCCCGCGGCAAGACCCTCGGCAAGGTCCTGGCGGTCCTCGCCTCCGCGATGATCCTGTTCTTCGGTCTCTTCGGCGGCAACCTCTTCCAGGTCAACCAGTCCTACGCGCAGCTGGTCTCCGTCACCGGCGGCGAGAGCGGCATGATGGGCTCCTCGGCCGGCGCCCTGTTCTTCGGCATCCTGATCGCCGCGATCGTCGGCATCGTGCTCCTCGGCGGCATCCGCTCCATCGCCTCCGTCACCAGCAAGCTCGTTCCCGCGATGGCCGGCATCTACATCGTCGCCTGCATCGTGGTCATCCTCGTCAACGTCTCCGCCGTACCGTCCGCGATCTCCACGATCATCGAGGGTGCCTTCAACCCCGAGGGTGTCGCCGGTGGTGTCCTCGGTGCGCTGATCATCGGTTTCAAGCGGGCCGCGTTCTCCAACGAGGCCGGTCTCGGCTCCGCGCCGATCGCGCACTCCGCGGTCAAGACCAAGCACCCCGCCAGCGAGGGCCTGGTCGCGCTGCTGGAGCCGTTCATCGACACGGTCGTCATCTGCACCATGACCGCCCTGACGATCGTCATCGCCAACCCGGCCAGCTGGGGCGAGGCCCGCAAGGGCGAAGGCGTCGGCGGCGTGACGATCACCTCGGACGCCTTCGGCACGGTCCTGCCCTGGTTCCCGTACATCCTCACCATCGCGGTGATGCTGTTCGCCATCTCCACGGTGCTGACCTGGGGCTACTACTGCATGAAGGCCTGGACGCACCTCTTCGGCCGCAGCAGGACCAGCGAGCTGACCTTCAAGGTCTTCTACACGTTGTTCGCGGTCGCCGGTTCGCTGCTTACCCTGCAGACCCTGATCGACATGGCCGACGCGGTGCTGTTCATGCTCGCGGTCATCAACATCATCGGCCTGTACCTGCTGGCCCCCGTGGTCAAGCGGGAACTCAACACCTTCCTCGACTTCGTCCGCCGCCGCGACGCCGGCCTGGACACCGAAGCCGACGAGGACGAAGACCAGGAGCCGGTGAAGACCACCGTCTGACCGTCCCCCCGGCGGCCCGGCTCCTGAGTGGGCTCGTACATACCTCGCGCCTTGGTGTGTACGAGCCCACTCATCTGCGTTTCAGCAGGTGAGAACCCCTCTGGTGGTATCCGGGCATCTCCCATAGGGTGTAAAGAACGCGTCAATGGGGCAGCCGAGCTGCCGGTGACGCGCGGTGTGCCGGGAAGTCTGGTCGGCGATGTAGGGGCCGTGTGCCCATTTCCAGCCGACGCCCCGGAAGGCCACCCCAATGATCGACCCGCGCCCGCGCATCGTCTTCGGACTCATGCCGTGGCCCGAACGCCAGGCCATCGCCTCCGCCCTGCGCACCGAAACGATCGGTGGCCTCGTCCTGCTGGCGGCAGCAGTCGTGGCCCTGGTCTGGGCCAACAGCCCGTGGAGCGGGGGGTACGAGGCGATACGTGACTTCCACTTCGGGATACCCGCCCTCGGGCTGGAACTGTCGGTCGGGCACTGGACCGCCGACGGGCTCCTGGCGGTCTTCTTCCTCGTCGCCGGCATCGAACTCAAGCGCGAACTCGTCGTCGGCGAGCTACGTACCCCCGCCACGGCGGCCCTCCCGGTCGTCGCCGCCGCATGCGGCATGATCGTGCCCGCCGCCCTGTACGCACTCACCGCCGGTCTGGGGGGCGGCAGCCTCGACGGCTGGGCCGTGCCGATGGCCACCGACATCGCTTTCGCACTCGCTGTCCTCGCCGTCATCTCCACCCACCTCCCCTCCGCCCTGCGCGCCTTCCTGCTCACCCTGGCCGTCGTCGACGACCTCGGCGCCATCCTCATCATCGCGATCTTCTTCACCAGCGACCTGAACTTCTGGGCGCTGGGCGGAGCCTTCGCAGGCCTGGGAGTCTTCTACCTGCTCCAGCGGCTCCGGGTCCGCGGCTGGTGGTTTTACGTACCGCTCGGTATCGCGATCTGGGCCCTGATGTACAACAGCGGCATCCACGCCACCGTCGCGGGCGTCGCCATGGGGCTCATCCTGCGGACGACCCGCGACAAGGGCGAGGAAATCTCCCCGGGGGCCCGCGTATCGCACCTGGTGCACCCGTTCTCGGCAGGCGTCGCGGTGCCGCTCTTCGCCCTCTTCGCCGCCGGCGTCAGCATCTCCGGACCCGCGCTGGCCGAAGTGTTCACCAGCCCCGAGCCCCTCGGCGTCTTCATCGGCCTCGTCGTCGGCAAGGTCCTCGGCATCTTCCTCGGCACCTACCTCGCCGCCCGCTTCACCAAGGCGGAGCTCAACCCCGACCTCGCATGGGCCGACGTCCTCGGCCTCTCCGTCCTGGCCGGGATCGGCTTCACCGTCGCCCTCCTCATCGGCGAACTGGCCTTCCCCGGCCAAGAGGTCGGTGAGCACGTCAAGGCCGCCGTCCTGATCGCCTCCCTCACCGCGGCCGTGCTCGCCGCCGTCCTGCTCCGGCGCAGGAACAAGATCTACCGGAGTCTGTACGAGGAGGAGACCCTCGACGCCGACGCCGACGGGATACCCGACATCTACCGGCGCACCCTCACGCCCGGCTCCAACGGCTGACGCGAAGGAGAGTGCAGGCGGGCGCAGCACTCCTGGGGCCGGCGATCGTCATCGCCGCCCTCGTGATCAGGACAGCGGTCACCGAGCTGCGAGAACCCGGGGCCGGGCGTCGAGAGCGGCGATTTCTGTGGGATCCGCGTGCGTGGGCGGCCGGGGCGATGGTGGCATGTGTTCTCGCCCTGGCCAGCTGGCGGTCGGCCGGGTCGCCGGCCGCTGCCCTGGGCGTAGCTGGCGGGGACCTTGGTCGCGTACACCAGCGGCGGACGCCCACCTTCGGACTGACTCCCGCACGACCGTTGTCGTCAGACACTTTCGGCTGCCGCCCGACGTTGAACGGCAGCACACCGCGCGCGAGCGGGCACCGTTCCCCACGGTCGGCGCGGACTGGCAGGAGCGCCGAGGGTGTCTTCCTGTCGGCTCAGCCGTGGCCGGCCCGTGAGCCCAGCATGACCAGGCCCGTGATGAGCGTGGCGAGGCCAATGACCAGTACCGGAAAACCGGGGCCCGGCAGGGCGTACAGCAAGGCGCCGGCCAGCGTCACAGGAACGCCGACGATCACGAGGACGACCGCCATACGGCGTTCCGTGAGGTTGCGTCGCACCCACCCAAGGAGCCTGCCTCCAGGCATCGCGGTCAACTCTTCGCCCGCGAGTTCACGCTGCGGGAGGTCCGTTCGGCGCGCAGGAAGCACGCTGCGGCCGCCACCACGAAACCGAAGCCCAGACCCGTGCAGGCCATGACGACGCCCGAGGGTGCGTCGATCATGCGCGGGACGGCGTTCAGCGGCATCACGGCATAGAGGCAGAGGAGGGCCCATGCGTAGGGACGAACGGCCAGCCGCCGCCCCCGGAGCCCGCGCGGCGTCCAGCCGCTGAGCACTGCCAGCGCCAGGGGGAGCACGAGCAGTGTGCCTACCGCCAGCGCGATGCCGTGGTACAGCGGATTTCCGTTCATGGACACCTCTCTGATGCGTATGCCCACGATAGACGGCCGATAAGTGACGCATTCATGCCGGGTTCCGGCAATGTATGGCAGTCCGAACTGCCGTCAGAGCCCCGTCAAGACGACGACGTAAGGGATACGTGAAGCAGCCGGTGGAGTGCCAGGAAGTCTGGGCGGCGGTCTTGGAACTCACTCACGGCTTGGTGGGCCATGGTCACCGTGCTCATCTGGGGCATCAGCTTGATTGCCGACCAACTCGCCTCCCTCTCGGCATGTGCGGTCAGCGCCGCTCTGCTGACCGGTCTCGGGGAAAGCGGCGACTGGCTCCGTAGGCGCTGGTCCTCAGCCAGGTCGGCAAGGGGGCGCCGAGAACCGTGGTGGTCGGGACGAGGTGCCGGGCCAGGGACGTGATCACTGGCCGGCGCACAGGGGGGATCCTGCCGGGCGCTCCCGCTGCGCACATGTCGCCGGGAAGGGCCCCTGAAGGCCTCGCTGCCGGTCCTTCCCCTGAGCAGGGCTCTGCCGGCCGGCCACCCACGCATGCCCGCGACCACGCGTGTGATTGCTGATCGCCTGAACGGGCAACGGCCCGCCATGCCGCTACCTGTTGGAGGAGTCACCCGGTGGAGGACACGTCGACGAGGCCGCCGAGTTGTTCGAGCGGTTGTGTTCGTACATCTCCCGTGCATGAGACCGGAGGCGGCGCATTTCGGGCGGGTCCCGTCGTGATCGACGTGAAGTGGTGTCAGTTCGGCGGACCGGGCGGCGGTGCTGCCTCGTCGCCGCGTCCACCGGCCTTGCGACGTGTTGCGAGTGCACTGGCGGCTTCGCTGTCGGCCTCTGCGGCGTCGGCGAGGGCCTCGGCAGCGGCTTCCGCCGCTTTCGCCGCGTCGTTCGCCGCCTGGACGGCGAGATCGTCCGAGGACGCCTCGCGGGTGGCGGTGGACTGGGGGAGGACCTCGTTGAAGGCGCGGGTGACGTTCTGGAGGGCGGAGGTGACCTCCCCGGGTATCACCCAGAGCGTGCTGCCCGGTGCCTGCGCGATCTGGGGGAGCGCCTGGAGGTACTGGTAGGCGAGCAGCTTGGGGTCGGGGTCGTTGCGGTGGACGGCCTGGAACACCTCGTCGATGGCTCGCGACTGCCCCTCGGCCTTGAGGATCTCGGCGGTCCGGTTGCCTTCGGCGCGTAGGACGGCGGACTGCTTGTCGCCTTCCGCGGTGAGGATCTGGGACTGGCGCTGACCCTCGGCCCCGAGGATGGCGGCCCGCTTGTCCCGCTCGGCCCGCATCTGCTTCTCCATCGCGTCCTTGATGGACTGCGGCGGGTCGATGGCCTTGATCTCCACCCGGTTGACCCTCAGCCCCCACTTGCCGGTGGCCTCGTCGAGGACACCGCGGAGCTGGTTGTTGATGGTGTCGCGCGAGGTCAGGGTCTTTTCCAGGTCCATGGAGCCGACGACGTTGCGCAGGGTGGTGACGGTCAGCTGTTCCACCGCCTGGAGGAAGTTGTTGATCTCGTAGGCGGCGGCGCGCGGGTCGGTGACCTGGAAGTAGAGGACGGTGTCGATCTCGACCACCAGGTTGTCTTCGGTGATGACCGGTTGGGGTTTGAAGGAGACGACCTGCTCGCGCAGGTCGATCACCGGGTAGACGCGGTCGATGTAGGGGATGACGACGTTGAGCCCGGGCTTCAGGGTCCGGTGGTAGCGTCCGAGCCGCTCGACGTTGCGGGCGCGGGCCTGGGGGACGATCCGGACCGCCCGCACCACGGTGAAGACCGCGAGGACCGCGACGAGCAGGCCGGCTATGAGGAACGCGGAGATCTCCATGGCTCACTCCCGGGGATAGACGAGCGCGGTGGTGCCCTTGATCTCGATGACATCGACGGTCGTGCCGGGAGGGATCACCAGCGTCTCGTCGTAGGCGCGCGCCGTCCATTCCTCACCGCCGATACGGACTCTGCCACCCCACTTCGACACCTCTGATGTCACGTAGGCGGCCCCGCCGATCAGGGCGTCCACGCCGAAGCGCCCGTCCGGCGAGGAAGACAGGCGGCGAAGCGCGACCGGGCGGACGAAGACCAAGCCGACCGTCGACACGACCGCGAACACCAGAAACTGCCAGGGAAGGGGCAAGCCGGCGGCGGCGAACACGGCTGTGACCAGCGCTGCACCCCCCAGCAACCCGAGCGCGGCAGTGAGCGTGATGATCTCGACTGCGCCCAAGGCCAGAGCGGCAATCAGCCAGATCAGCCAGGAATCCATGCCTCACGCCTCCTCGTAAGCGAAGGAGAGCGACCATTGATACCTTTTGTGAGATTTTACCCATGAATTCTGTCGGGAACCGGCCGCGCAGTCCGCACGATCCTGACCCGCTTCCTGAACCTCGCCCGGGGCTTGGGCGGCGGCCGCTCCGTGACGCCGTAGCTGAGGACTGAAGCCTTGACGAGGTCCACGCCTTCGAGGAGGGCAGCCTCCTACGCAGGCGTGCGCTTCCGTCGGCCCCGATCGGAAAGGCCGCGATCTCTCATCGTCAGCCGCCTGCGGCATCCGTGGCCGGATCGTCGGTGAGCGGGAGGGAGGCAGTGATCCGTTTGCCCACGGGTTCGCGGCGGACCTGGAAGGTCCGGGCGGAGGCCATGACGATCTCGAGGCCGTGCTGTCCCACGCGGGTGGGGTCTGGAGTCAGGATCGTCGGCAGGGCCGGGTTGCTGTCCCAGACGGTCACATCCACGCAGCCGTTCCGGACTTGGAGGGTCAGCAGGCTGGGGCCGGGCGCGTATTTGCGGGTGTTGGTGACCAGCTCGCTGACGACCAGCTCCACCAGATCCAGAAAGCGGTCCGAGACCCGCAGGCCATGGACTCTCTGCACGTCGGTCAAGAAAGAGCGGGCAAGCAGCCGAGCCCCGGCAATCGGCTCACTGCCCTCGAACGCGGCAGAGAGTGACAGAGCGCGGGGGAGCGGCGTGGTGTCCGGTTCGGTCCCCTCTGCCGTCTCGTCCACGTCGGGCCGGTCTACTGCCGGGCGGCCACCTCGCCCGATCCACTGCCAGGTCATGGCTTGCAGGCTCCGGTCGACGGTCGGGTGGGGGAGAGAGCAGTGAAGGTGCTATCGGCGGCGGGCTGAGGCGGCCATGGCGAGGCCGGTGATCAGCAGGGCCAGGCCGATGATGAGAAAGGGGAATCCGGGGCCGGGCAGGATGTGCATCGCCACTCCGGCCAGGGTGAGAGGCGCGCCAACGGCCGCCAATACCTTTCCGATCTGCCGTTCCGACACGGCATGCTCCTTGCTCCGCGCTGTTGCGGATGTGGGGTCGGGAGCGTCACGGCCGGTGAGGAACGCGGTGAGTGCCCCGGCGAGAAGCGCCCAGGCGGCGGCCGCCCAGCCGAAGCGCTGACCGCCGATCAAGATGATGGCTGAGGCGACCGTCGCGCCGGCCGTCATGGCCCGGGCATTGACGGCGAATGCCCACTGCCGCCGGGCACTGCCCGGATCCCGGAGCTCGGTGAGCGCTGTCCGGATGACCAGGGCAGCGATGACGATCACCGGTGCCAACAGCGAGGTGCCGCCATCGGCCATCAGATGTGGTACCCGTCCGCGCCGACTGTCTCGGTCATGGGAGCGGTGCGCCCGGTCCGGGGTGGGACACCGAGGAGTGGCGGTCGGGGGAGGAAGTGTCCACGTGGGGCGGTGGGCATCGCGGTTTGCTTTCGGCGTCGGCGAGAAGGGCGCACTGCCCTAGGGACGCCGACCAGACTTCCCGGCACACCGCGTGCCAGCTCTTGACACGTTGCTTACACCGTATCCACCGGAGGCCGGGTTGTCTGCCCCGCACCCGCCTACGAACGCTTCGATGTCAGGTCGTGATCACCCCTGGCGGGAGGCACACCACCAAGCGGCGATGGCCGACAGAACGAGTGCGCCGGCGGCGACGATCTCCGGCCGCTCACCAGGCGTCGTGTAAAGGGCGGCCCCGGCGATCGTGAGGATCACTCCCATAGCGACAAGCGGTGAGACGGGACAACGCAGCGCCCCCGGGGCCCGCTCGGCGGGTGGTCCACCCCGGGGAGCGGCGCTAAGGAGGCCGCCTCCCGGTTGCCGAGGGTGATGGTGCCGGTCTTGTCGAGCAGCAGGGTGTTGACGTCGCCGGCGGCCTCGACCGCGCGCCCGCTCATCGCGACGACGTTGCGCTGGACGAGGCGGTCCATGCCGGCGATGCCGATGGTGGTGGGGATCAGGGTGACGAGGAGGGCCACCAACACGGTGGTGGTCTGAGCGGCGCCCGCGTGTGCGGCCATGGGCTGGAGTCCGAAGACGACCAGGATGAAGACGACGGTGAGCGCCGACAGCAGGATGTTGAGCGCGATCTCGTTCGGGGTCTTTTGCCGGGTGGCGCCCTCCACGAGGGCGATCATGCGGTCGATGAAGCTGTGCCCGGGGCGCGAGGTCACCCGTACGACGATCGAGTCGGAGAGCACGGTCGTACCGCCCGTCACGCCTGATCGGTCGCCGCCGGACTCCCGGATCACCGGGGCCGATTCGCCTGTGACGGCCGACTCGTCGACCGCTGCGGCGCCGTCGATCACATCGCCGTCGGCGGGGATCAGCTCCCCCGCCTCCACCAGGACCACATCGAGCGGCTGGAGGTCGGCCGGGGAGACGGCCTCGGTCTCGGCATGCCGGAGGTTCAGGCCGTACGTCCAGTGACGTAGGCGCAGCGCGACGGTGTCTGTGCGCGCCCGGCGCAGCGACTCGGCCTGAGCCCGGCCGCGCCCTTCGGCGACGGCCTCGGCGAAGTTGCCGAAGATCACCGTCAGCCAGAGCCAGACACTGATCACCCAGGTGAAAACGGACGGGTGAACCAGCGCCGAGAGGGTGGTCAGAGCGGACCCCACCGCCACCACGAACAGGACGGGCTTCCTGACGAGTTCACGGGGACGCAGCTTGCGCAGGGCTTCCTGGAAGGAAGCCGCCTGCTGTACGGAGTCCAGCAGGGGCCGCCTCCCTGGGCGTCTGCGGGGTGGCCGGTTGACGGGGGCCTGCGACGGGGTCCGGACGGGAGGTACCTGCCGGGTGGCGGCGGGAGGCATGGAGAGACCTATCGGTGGGATCGGCTGGGCCGGACGAGGGATGCACCGCCGGGGACCCGTCCCATAGGGCCCCTCCGGCTCGTCACGTGACGTGCGGGTCCCCTGGCGGCACAACGGGCAGGAACCTACCGCTCGTTGAGGCCATGCCGAGCATCCGGAGTCGGCAATTGGCGAGGTCTTGACGGGTGTGCGGTGACTTCCGTCAAGACTCCGTCAGTGACACGTCAACAGGTATGGATCCGCCGGCCTTGCCGGCTCGCGGAGGTGCCGGTTCCTGCGCGTCACGGGGTGCCGGCGAGTACTGGACGGTTTCCGTATGAAGTCCGACAAGACAGCGTCAGCACGGGCGCGGTCCACCCGGCGCGGGTGCATCGTCGCATTGCGGGCATCCGCCCCGCCTGGCCGAGAGAACGGATTGCAGATGGATCTGGAGAATGTCGTCGGGCTGCTCGTGGCCGTTTCCCTGCTCGCTTACCTCGTGGCAGCCCTGATCAACCCGGAGAAGTTCTGAGTCGACACTCTTCGTGGTCGTCCCGAGACGGATGAGCTGGGGTGGAGACCGTGCCCCGATACCTTGTGAGTGACCGTGTCGCACTGACGGGAGCTCCTCCTGCCCTTCCTGGTCGCGCGCTCGTGCCCTTCCGCAGCCGCCTGGCGGAGACGAGCGAAGCACTGATCCGGCTGGTGGCCGCCGCCCTGGTGGTCACCCGTGGCACCCGCCTCGCCGGGGAGCTCGCGGCTGTTTCGCCCAGCGCGCCGGATCTCCCGAGGCCGTGGTGGACCACGTCCGGGGCGATCTCACTGAGCTGCTGGAGCTGCGGGGATGCCGCTTCGAATACGGGTCCCTGCTCGGCCGCCCCCCGGCTGGAGCACGACGGCAGTGTGTCGGTCGGCCGCCGCGCCTGGGATCTGGAACGCAACGCCCGGCCCGAGGGCGAGACCGAAGTGCGCGCCAGCGGCAACGGTCACTACTACGGCCGGTTCATGCTCGCCCCCACGCCGGGTTCGGTGCCTTCGGTCCAGGCGCGCCGGGTGGCTGCGACACTCGCCGACCTGACCGGCTCCGCCCTCGACACGGCGTTGCCCGGCGAGGGCTGAACAGGGCTTGCGTATCCGCGCCGCGTAAGGATTCCGTCAAAGGCGCCACGTCCGGCGTATGGGAGCCGTCAAGGCCCCTTAACGATGCTTCCGGGATGCGGTTAGCTCTGGATCGGCCAGCTGGCCGATTCCCTACTTCCACTTCCTCCAGGAGCTCACGATGGCCGATGTGGCCTTCGTCGTCACCACGATCGCGGTTTTCGCGTTGGTGGCTCTCATCGCCAAGGGGGTGACGAAGCTGTGACTGCCGAGAACATCGTCGGCCTGGTCGTGGCCGTCGCTCTGCTGGGATATCTCGTCCTCGCCCTCGTCAAGCCGGAGAGGTTCTGAGTCCCGATATGAGCCCCGTTCTTGCTGACGTGCTCCAGGTGGCGGCGCTGATCGCCGCCCTGGCCCTGGTGCACCGCCCCCTGGGCGACTACATGGCCCGCGTCTTCTCCTCCGAGAAGCACCTGCGGGTCGAGAAGTGGATCTACCGCAGCGTCGGCGCCAATCCGAACGCTGAGATGCGCTGGTCCGCCTACCTGCGCGCGGTCCTCGCCTTCTCCGCCGTGAGCGTGCTGTTGCTGTATGTGCTCCAGCGCGTACAGCACGTCCTGCCGCTGTCACTCGGCTTCGAGGCGATCACCCCGGACCAGGCGTTCAACACCGCCGCGTCCTTCGTGTCGAACACGAACTGGCAGTCGTACTCAGGCGAGACGGCCATGAGCCACGTCACCCAGACCGCCGGCCTGGCCGTCCAGAACTTCGTCTCGGCAGCCGTCGGCATCGCCGTCGCGGTGGCCCTCGTACGCGGCTTCGCCCGCTCCCGCACGGGCGAGCTGGGCAACTTCTGGGCGGACCTGGTGCGCGGCACCGTCCGCATCCTGATCCCCATCTCGGTGATCGCCGCGATCCTGCTGGTCGCCGCGGGCGCCATCCAGAACTTCGGCGGCATCCACGACCTCACCACGGTGACCGGGCAGCCCCAGAGCATCTCGCCGGGCGCGGTGGCCTCCCAGGAAGCCATCAAGGACCTGGGCACCAACGGCGGCGGCTACTTCAACGCCAACTCCGCCCATCCCTTTGAGAACCCCAACGGCTTCTCGAACCTGCTGACGATCTTCCTGCTCCTGGTGATCCCCTTCTCGCTGCCGCGCACGTTCGGCCGCATGGTCGGCAACGTCAAGCAGGGCTACGCGATCGTCGCCGCGATGGGGACGATCTGGTTCGTCGGCGTGGTTCTGGTGACCTGGCTCGAGTACGCGCATCCCGGCACGGCCTCGCAGCTGGCGGGCGGCGCCATGGAGGGCAAGGAGCAGCGCTTCGGCGAAGGCCCGTCCTCGCTGTTCGCGGTCTCCACCACCATGACCTCCACCGGTTCGGTGAACTCCTTCCACGACTCCTACGGCGGACTGTCCGGTGGTGTGCTGCTGCTCGGCATGATGCTGGGCGAGATTGCGCCCGGAGGCGTGGGCTCCGGGCTCTACGGCATGCTGATCATGGCGGTCATCGCGGTCTTCCTGGCCGGTCTGATGGTCGGCCGTACGCCCGAGTACCTGGGCAAGAAGATCGGCACCCGCGAGATCAAGTTCGCGGCCTGCTACATCTTCATCACCCCCGCGCTGGTGCTCGTAGGCACGGCGGTGGCGATGGCCCTGCCGGACGGCAAGGAGGCCATGACCAACGTCGGGGCGCACGGCTTCTCCGAGGTTCTGTACGCCTACACCTCCGCGTCGAACAACAACGGCTCCGCGTTCGCCGGCTTCGGTGCCAACACGCCGTTCTTCAACACGGCGCTGGGCCTGTGCATGCTGTTGGGCCGGTTCCTGCCCATGGTGTTCGTGCTGGCGCTGGCCGGCTCGCTCGCCGAGCAGGCGCCCGTCCCGGCCACCGCGGGCACCCTGCGTACGGAGAAGCCGCTGTTCACCGGCCTGCTCGTCGGCGCGATCCTGATCATTACCGGTCTGACGTTCTTCCCGGCGCTGGCGCTGGGTCCGCTCGCCGAGGGGCTGGGGTCATGACCACCAACGTAAAGAACCACGAGGACCCGATGCCCACCGCCACCACTACCGGGACCCCGGCGCCGCACAGCGACGTCCCGACGGGCCACAAGCCCGACAGCGGGCGCGTGGGCGCCGGTCTCTTCGACCCCAAGCAGCTGCTGAAGTCCTTCCCGGACGCGGTGCGCAAACTCGACCCCCGTGTGATGATCAAGTCGCCGGTCATGTTCGTGGTTCTGATCGGTTCGGTCGTCACGACCGTGCTGGTGTGTCTGGACCCGACCGACTGGTTCGGCTGGGCCATCACGGCCTGGCTGTGGCTGACCACCATCTTCGCGAACCTCGCGGAGGCCGTCGCCGAGGGACGCGGCAAGGCGCAGGCAGATACTCTGCGCAAGGCCAAGACCGACACCGTCGCCCGCCGCATAGTCGGCAAGGACGAGGAGCGCGTCCCGGGCACGGAGCTGCGCATCGGCGACCTGGTGGTGTGCGAGGCCGGCGACATCATCCCCGGCGACGGAGACGTCGTCGAAGGTGTCGCGTCCGTCGACGAGTCCGCCATCACCGGCGAGTCCGCCCCGGTCATCCGTGAATCGGGCGGCGACCGCAGTGCGGTCACCGGCGGTACGAGAGTTCTCTCGGACCGCATCGTCATCAAGATCACGACGAAGCCGGGCGAGACCTTCATCGACCGGATGATCAACCTGGTGGAGGGCGCGGCGCGGCAGAAGACGCCGAACGAGATCGCCCTGAACATCCTGCTGGCCTCCCTGACGATCGTCTTCCTGCTGGCCGTGGTGACGCTGAAGCCGTTCGCGATCTACGCGGGCGCCGACGAGCAGACGTCGATGATCGTGCTGACCGCACTGCTGGTCTGCCTGATTCCCACCACCATCGGCGCCCTGCTCTCCGCGATCGGCATCGCCGGCATGGACCGCCTCGTCCAGCGCAACGTGCTGGCCATGTCCGGGCGCGCCGTCGAGGCCGCCGGCGACGTCTCCACCCTGCTCCTCGACAAGACAGGCACCATCACCCTGGGCAACCGCCAGGCGTCGGAGTTCGTCCCCGTCAAGGGCACCACCGCAGCCGAGCTCGCGGACGCCGCCCAGCTGTCCTCGCTGGCCGACGAGACCCCTGAGGGCCGCTCCATCGTCGTCCTGGCGAAGGAGAAGTACGGGCTGCGCGAACGCCACCAGGGCGAACTGACCCACGCCTCCTGGGTCCCGTTCACCGCCCAGACCCGCATGTCAGGTGTCGACGTGGACGGCAGGAAGACCCGCAAGGGCGCCTCGGGCTCCATCATCACCTGGGTCAAGGAGCAGGGCGGCCAGGTCGCTGCCGACGCCCAGGAACTCACCGACACCATCTCCCAGGCCGGCGGCACCCCGCTACTGGTCGCCGTCGAGGACGAGAAGGGCGCCCGCGTCCTCGGTGTCATCCACCTCAAGGACGTCGTCAAGGAGGGCATGCGCGAGCGGTTCGATGAGCTGCGCCGCATGGGCATCAAGACGGTCATGATCACGGGTGACAACCCGCTGACCGCGAAGGCCATCGCGGAGGAGGCGGGCGTGGACGACTTCCTCGCCGAGGCCACGCCCGAGGACAAGATGGCCCTCATCAAGCGGGAGCAGGCCGGCGGCAAGCTCGTCGCGATGACCGGTGACGGTACGAACGACGCCCCGGCCCTCGCGCAGGCCGACGTCGGCGTGGCCATGAACACGGGCACCTCGGCCGCCAAGGAGGCCGGGAACATGGTGGACCTGGACTCCAACCCCACCAAACTCATCGAGATCGTCGAGATCGGCAAGCAACTCCTCATCACCCGGGGTGCGCTCACGACCTTCTCCATCGCCAACGACGTCGCGAAGTACTTCGCGATCATCCCGGCCATGTTCGCGGTCGCCTACCCGGGCCTGGACAAGCTCAACATCATGGGCCTTGCCTCGCCCGAGTCCGCGATCCTCTCCGCGGTCATCTTCAACGCGTTGATCATCATCGCTCTCGTGCCGCTCGCCCTGAAGGGCGTCCGGTACCGGCCGACCAGCGCGGACAAGATGCTGCGCCGCAACCTCGGGATCTACGGCCTGGGCGGCCTGATCGCCCCGTTCATCGGCATCAAGCTCATCGACCTGCTCATCTCCCTCATCCCCGGGCTCGCCTGAATTAGGAACGTGCTGATCGCCATGAACAACTCCGTCTCCAACACAGGCCGTCTCCTGGTCGCCGCGCTGCGGATGCTGCTGGTGCTGACCGTCGTGACCGGCATCCTCTACCCGCTCGCCGTCACCGGGGTCGCCCAGGCGCTCTTCCACGACAAGGCCAACGGCTCCTTGGTCAAGGCCGATGGCCAAGAGGTCGGCTCCTCGCTCATCGGCCAGAGCTGGGACCTCCCCAAGAAGAACCCGGATGACGAGGAAGAGGCAGCGCGTCCGGACCCCAAGTGGTTCCAGCCGCGCCCGTCCAACAGCGGCTACAACCCCCTGGCCACCGGCTCCAGCCAGCTCGGCGCGTCCGACTCCCGGCTGGTGCAAGCGGTCACCGATGCCAAGAAGCAGGTGGCCGAGTTCAACGGCGTCCCGGAATCCGAGGTGCCCAAGGACGCGGTCACCGGCTCCGCCTCCGCGATCGACCCGCACATCTCCCCGGAGTACGCGGAGATTCAGATCAAGCGCGTGGCCAAGGAGAACGGCCTCACTGAGCAGCAGGCGGCCAAGCTGGTCGAGGAGCACACCGAGGGCCGCACCGCCGGCTTCCTCGGCGAGCCCCACGTCAACGTCCTGAAGCTCAACCTCGCGCTGAAGGATCTGGCCAAGCGCTGATGCCCGGCCTGAACGGGCTTCGGAGCCGCCGGGACACGGGATTTCCGTGTCCCGCCGGCTCCGCCCCATATCCAGCACGCCCACCGCGGAAGGAAGGCGCCACACAGATGACCAGGGTCCTGGTGGTGGAAGACGACCCGCAGCTCGTCCGCGCCCTGAGGATCAACCTTCAGGCACGCAAGTTCGACGTCGAGTCGGCGACCGACGGCAGTTCGGCCCTCCGCCTCGCCGCCGCCCGCAAACCGGACGTCATACTGCTGGACCTCGGCCTGCCCGACATGGACGGCATCGAAGTCATCAAGGGCGTACGGGACTGGAGCCGCGTCCCGATCCTCGTCCTGTCGGCCCGCCACACCTCCGAGGACAAGATCAGGGCGCTCGATGCCGGAGCCGACGACTACGTCACCAAGCCTTTCAGCATGGACGAGCTGCTGGCCCGGCTGCGCGCAGCGGTCCGCCGCCAGGAGGCCGCTGAGCCTTCGCAGGAGACGGTCCTGGTGACGACCAGCGACTTCACGGTGGATCTGGTGGCCAAAAAGGTTCGGCGTGATGGCCGGGATGTCCGGCTCACTCCGACCGAGTGGCACCTGCTGGAAATCCTCATCACCCACCCCGGCAGGCTGATCAGCCAGCGTCAGCTGTTGCTTGAGGTGTGGGGCCCGACGTACGAAGACAAGACCAACTACCTGCGTGTCTACATGGCCCAGCTCCGGCGCAAACTGGAAGCGGACCCGGCGCATCCCAGATACCTGATCACCGAGCCCGGCATGGGCTACCGCTTCGAAGGCTGAACGACATGAGACGCGGCACATTCCGGATCTACCTCGGCGCCGCCCCGGGCGTCGGCAAGACGTACGCCATGCTCTCGGAGGGGCACCGCAGGATCGAGCGCGGCACCGACGCCGTCGTCGCCTTCGTCGAGCACCACGGCCGCCCCCGCACCGAGGTCATGCTCCACGGACTCGAAGAGATCCCGCGGGCCGAGCTGGAGTACCGGGGTGGCGTCTTCACGGAGATGGACGTGGACGCCGTACTGGCCCGACGCCCTGCCGTGGCACTCGTGGACGAACTCGCCCACACCAATGTGCCCGGCTCCCGTAACGCCAAGCGCTGGCAGGACGTCGAGGAACTCCTCCAGGCAGGCATCGACGTCGTATCCACGGTCAACATCCAGCACCTGGAGTCCCTCGGCGACGTCGTCGAGGCCATAACCGGGGTCCGGCAGCAGGAAACCGTGCCCGACGAGGTGGTCCGCCGGGCCGACCAGATCGAGCTGGTCGACATGTCCCCGCAGGCCCTGCGCCGGCGCATGGCACACGGCAACGTCTACAAACCCGACAAGGTCGACGCCGCCCTGTCGAACTACTTCCGCCCCGGCAACCTCACCGCCCTGCGCGAGCTGGCCCTCCTGTGGGTCGCCGACCGGGTCGACGAGTACCTCCAGGAGTACCGGGGCGAGCACAACATCCGCTCCACCTGGCAAGCCCGCGAGCGGATCGTCGTCGGTCTGACCGGTGGTCCCGAAGGCCGACAGCTCATCCGCCGGGCCGCACGCCTCGCCGAGAAGGGCGCCGGCGGTGAAGTCCTCGCCGTCTACATCGCCCGCAGCGACGGGCTCACCTCCGCCTCGCCCAAGGAACTGGCCGTCCAGCGGACCCTGGTCGAGGACCTCGGCGGCACCTTCCACCACGTCATCGGCGACGACATCCCCGACGCCCTGCTGGAATTCGCCCGCGGCGTCAACGCCACCCAGATCGTCCTCGGCGTGAGCCGCCGCCGCCCCTGGCAGTACATCTTCGGCCCCGGCGTCAGCGCCACCGTCGCCCGCGAGTCCGGACCCGACCTCGACGTCCACATCGTCACCCACGACGCGGCCGCCAAGGGCCGGGGCCTCCCCGTGGCACGCGGCGCCCGCCTGGGCCGATCCCGCATCATCTGGGGTTGGCTGGTCGGCATCGCCGGACCGGTGATCCTGACCGTACTGCTGCGCACCGTCGTGCCCGACCTCGGGCTCACCAACGACATGCTGCTCTTCCTCACGCTGACCGTGGCCGCAGCCCTGCTCGGCGGACTGCTCCCCGCGCTGGCCTCGGCCGCCTTCGGGTCCCTGCTGCTCAACTACTTCTTCACACCGCCACTGCACCTGTGGACCATCGCAGACCCCAAGAACATCGTCGCCATCGCCGTCTTCTTCGCGGTCGCCGTCTCCGTCGCCTCCGTGGTCGACCTCGCCGCTCGCCGTACCCACCAGGCCGCCCGGCTGCGCGCCGAAGCCGAGATCCTCTCCTTCCTGGCCGGCAGCGTCCTGCGCGGCGAAACCGCCCTGCCCGCCCTGCTGGAACGGGTCCGCGAGACCTTCGCCATGGAATCGGTGGCCCTGCTCGAACGCGACAACGAGGTCGAACCGTGGACCCTCGCGGCCGGCACCGGACCCGCTCCGGCCGCGCGACCCGAGGACGCCGACGTCGACATGCCCATCGGCGAGAACATGGCCCTCGCCCTCACCGGCCGCGTCCTCCCGGCCGAGGACCGCCGGGTCCTTGGCGCCTTCGCCGCCCAGGCCGCCGTCGTCCTCGACCGCCAGCGCCTCGTCGGTCAGGCAGAGGAGGCCCAGCGCCTGGCCGAGGGCAACCGCATCCGAACCGCGCTGCTGGCAGCCGTCAGCCACGACCTCCGCACGCCCCTCGCCGGAATCAAGGCATCCGTCACCTCCCTCCGCGCCGATGACGTGGAATGGTCGGAAGAGGACCAAGCCGACCTGCTCGAAGGCATCGAAGAGGGAGCGGACCGGCTCGACGCCCTGGTCGGCAACCTCCTCGACATGTCCCGCCTCCAGACCGGCACCGTCACCCCGCTGATCCGCGAGACCGACCTCGACGAAGTGGTCCCGATGGCCCTGGCCGGAGTGCCCGACGACAGCGTCGAACTCGACATCCCCGAAACCCTCCCCATGGTCGCGGTCGACCGCGGTCTGCTCGAACGGGCAGTCGCCAACATCGTCGAGAACGCCGTCAAGTACAGCCCCGAAGGCCAACCCGTCCTCGTCTCGGCCAGTGCGCTGGCCGAGCGCGTGGAACTGCGCGTCGTCGACCGCGGCCCAGGCATCCCGGACGAGGCCAAGGACCGCATCTTCGAACCCTTCCAGCGCTACGGAGACGCCCCCGCCGGAGCCGGCGTGGGCCTCGGCCTCGCCGTCGCACGCGGCTTCACCGAAGCCATCGGAGGCACCCTGACAGCGGAGGACACCCCCGGCGGCGGTCTGACCATGGTCCTCACCCTTCCCACCGCCGAAGCGGCGACGGGGCCCCACGATGCTCCCCGGGCGGCCCTGACGTGACGCCTCACGTTCTCATCCGCTACGGCCGACAGGAGGGAGCCGGTACGAACACCCTCCCCACCCGTGCGCCGGTCCGACTGCCTGCGGGTACTCTGGGCCGCCGCGGTCCTTGACGCATCCCTGACGGCAGGGCCCGTTGCGGGGACCGTGTCGGAGGGCGGGCGAAGTGGCTGGACGTGTGGCCGGGGTGTGGCGGCTGTTCACCGCGCATCCCGCCCGTAGCGTGGTGTCGGCGTTCGCCCTGGTGATCGCCATCGGCACGGTGCTGCTGATGCTGCCTGCGGCGTCCACCGACGGCTCGGTCACCGACCCGCTCACCGCCCTGTTCACCTCCACCTCCGCAGTGTGCGTGACGGGGCTGGTCGTCGTGGACACCGCCACCCACTGGAGCGGCTTCGGCGAGGGCGTCATCCTGGCCCTCATCCAGGTGGGCGGGTTCGGCATCATGACGATGGCCTCCCTGCTCGCCCTGCTCGTCTCCGGCCGGCTGCGCCTGCGGATGCAGCTCACCGCCGCCGCGGAGACGAAGAGCCTGGGAATCGGTGACGTACGGCGCGTCCTGCTCGGCGTGGCCGGCTGCACCCTTGCCGTGGAGCTCGCCGTGGGGGCGTTCCTCGCCCTGCGGCTGCGGTTCGGCTACGACCGCTCCTACGCCGAGGCCGCGTACTCCGGCTTCTTCCACGCCGTCTCGGCCTTCAACAACGCGGGCTTCGGCCTCCACGCCGACAGCATCGTCCCCTACGCGCAGGACCCCTGGTTCACGATGCCGATCGCCGCGGCGGTGATCCTGGGAGGTCTGGGCTTCCCGGTGCTGCTCGAACTCCTGCGCCACCGCACCCGCAGGCGCACCACGGGGCGGCGCAACTGGTCCCTGCACACCCGGCTGACCCTCGTCACCAGCGCGGTCCTGCTGCTGGTGGGCACGGTCATGACATGCCTGCTGGAATGGACCAATGCCGGCACCCTCGGCGCCTTCGACTGGGACGAGAAGATCCTCAACGGATTCTTCTACTCGGCGATGAGCCGCACGGCAGGCTTCAACTCCATCGACATGGGCGCACTGAACGCCTCGACCATCCTGTTCACCTGCACACTGATGTTCATCGGCGGCGGCAGCGCCGGCACCGCCGGCGGCATCAAGGTGACCACCTTCTCGGTCCTGGCCGCCGCCATGCTCGCCGAAGTCCGCGGCGAACCCAACTCCACCGTGATGGGCCGTCGCCTGGCCCCCCACGCCCTGCGCCAGGCCCTCACGGTCGCCCTCCTGGGTATCGGGCTGGTCATCACCGCCACCCTGGCCCTGCTCACCGTCACCAAGGCCCCGGCCGAGGCGGTGCTGTTCGAGGCGGTGTCCGCGTTCGGCACGGTCGGCCTGTCGACCGGCATCACCGCCGACATCCCGGCCGTCGGTCAGCTCATCCTGATCCTGCTGATGTTCATCGGCAGGCTCGGACCCATCACCCTGGTCTCCTCCCTCGCCCTGCGCGAGCGGACCCGCCGCTACCAGCTACCCGAGGAGCGACCCGTCATTGGGTAACTACCTGAACTCCCTGCGCCACCGCCGCCGCAAGCGCCTCCTCGACCTCGGCGCCCAGCTGCACTCCGACCAGCGCGTCGCCGTCATCGGACTGGGACGGTTCGGCAGCTCCCTCGCTCACGAACTGACCCGGCGCGGCTGGGACGTCCTGGGCATCGACACCGACGCCTCCCTGGTGCAGAAGCACAGTGACGCCCTCACGCACACCGCCGTCGCCGACTGCACCGACCCGGAAGTCCTCCACCAGCTCGGCGTGCATGACTTCCCGAGCGTCGTGGTCGGCATCGGCACCGACATAGAGGCCAGCATCCTCATCGCCTCCAACCTCCTCGAGGAGCGGGTCCCGAACATCTGGGCCAAGGCCATCAGCCGCCAGCACGGCCAGATCCTCGAACGCCTCGGGGTCCACCACGTCGTCCTCCCCGAACACGAGATGGGCGAACGCGTCGCCCATCTCGTGACCGGCCGCATGCTCGACTTCATCGAGTTCGACGACGACTACGCCCTGGTCAAGACCATCACCCCGACCACGATCACCGGTGTCCCCCTCGCCCAGAGCGCGGTCCGCAGCAAGTACGGCATCACCGTCGTCGGCATCAAGCGGCCCGGCCAGGACTTCACCCACGCCACCGCCGAAACCCTCGTGGAGAAGGGCGACGTCATCATCGTCACCGGCAAGACGCGCGACGTGGAAGCCTTCGCCGAACTCGGCTGAGCCGGCCATCCGCTGTCGGGGCGACGCCCGCCCGGCAGCGTGGCGAGACCGCCGCGCCGAGGGCGACGCCCCGCGTGTGCGCCGTACGTGTGTGCGGTAGGACGTGGCCCGCGTGCACTGTGCGTTCAGGTACGGAGGTCTCGCAGTCGGTAGCCGATGAGTCCGACGGCTGCGGCGAGCGTGGCGACGGCAGTCATCAGCAAGGCCGCGGGCCAGTTGACGGGGGCGTCCGGTACGGCGGCCAGGTGCGCGAACGGGGAGAGCCGGCCGATCCATGCCGGCAGGCCGGACCCTTCGGCGAGCACCTTCAGCAGGAAGCCGCCCGCGGCCGGCAACGATCCGATGACGGTGACCGCGCGCGGCGCCCAGCCGAGGGCGAGTACACCGGCGCCCAGGCAGAGGAGTGCGACCGGCAGTACGTTCCAGGCGCCGGACAACGCGGAGGCAAGGCCGAGGTCGGCACCGACGGCCCTGGTCCCGGTCCAGGTGGCAACGCCGGCGACGGTGGTGAGCACGACGACGCCGCCCAAAGCAGCGGCGACCTCGCCAGTGAGCACGGTCGCCCGGGTGAGCGGCTGGCCGTACAGGAGGGTCAGGCGCCGACTGGCTTCGTCTGCGGCGAGTGCGGCGAGCCGGACCGCGACGAATGCTCCAGCCGGAACTGCCAGCAGCGCGAACAGCGTCGCGGTGTATCCCGGGACCGTGCCGAGCCCGGTGAAGCCCGCCTGCGCGGCGAGTTCGGCGAACCTCGGATTGTCGGTGAGGAAATCCGTCATGGATACGGCCAGCACCCCGATGAGTAGGTAGTACGCCCCGACACCCGCAGACCAGGCGGCCAGCGGCCGCGCCAGCCGCCGTACCGCGAACGCCTGGACCGAGCCGAGCAGCCACGTACGCGCAGCCCGCCCGGAGGACGAGCGCAGGTATCCGCCGCGGATGTCACGCCCCCCGGCAGCGACCACGGCCCCCGTGACGAGTGCCAGGCAGGCGGCCAGCAGGACCACCAGAGGCCAGATCCGGTTCCCGTCGTACGGGCGGGCCAGCGCCATCAGACCGAAAGGCGACAGCCAGCGCAGCCACCCAAGGGGGGCGACCCCGTCCCCGACCATCCGCAGCAGCATGCCGATGCCGAGCAGCGCCACCGCCGCGCCACTGGCCGCCGCCCGGGTCGCGAACACCTGAGCGCTCATCATGCCCGCCGCAGCGAAGAACACCCCGCACAACCCCAGAGCGGCACTGTGCACCGCGGCGCCGCTCACAGCCGCACCGGCAGCGACCAGACCGGCGAACGCGGCAGTGCCCGCGGTGAGCGACGCCGCCACCAGGACAGCGACGTGCCATGCCACCACGGCCGTGACCGGCAGCCGCCCGGCCAGCAGCACATCCCATCGGCCGGCGTCCTCCTCGCCCCGGGTGATCCGGGTCGCAGCGAGCAGCACCCAGACCGACAGCACCACCGCCAACGCCGTCCCCGTGCGCCACACGGCGAACCCGCCAGCCTCATCCAACGCGACCGGTTCGCCGAACAGAGTGCGGATTGCCGGATTGCCCGCCAGCGTCTGCAAGGCTGCCGCATCCGCTGGGTCCTTGACCGTGCTTGCGTAGGCAGCCACCGCCACTGCCGACATCCCTGCCATCAGGCCGATCACGAAGAGTGCGCCGCGCCGAGTCTGCCGAAGAGCCAGGGAGAGGACCGCCCGCCCCGCCGAGGCGTCGGGGGCTGCCTGCTCGGCCGGCGAGCTGACGGCCATCACTGCTGTTCCCCGCCGTAGTAGCCGAGGAAGATCTCTTCCAGCGACGGTTCCCGCATCGTGAGGCTGACCACGTCCGCAGCCGCCAAGACCTGCAGGGCGTCCCCGGGCGGGCCGGCGAGGGTGAACCGCACCGAGGCCGCGCCGGTCACCTCGACCGCCTCCACACCGGGCACTCGTGCCAGATCCGGGGGCGCGCCGTTGAAGCACACCGTCACCTCCGTGCGGTGCAGCCGTCGCAGCGCCGTCACGGCGGCGACATCGACGAGCCGCCCGGCCCGCAGGATCGCCACCTTGTCGCAGACCGCCTCGACCTCGGCAAGCATGTGGGAACTGAGGAATACCGTCTGGCCGTTGTCCCGGGCCTCGCGGACGGCGCGACGGAACTCGCGTTCCATCAGCGGATCCAGGCCACTGGTCGGTTCGTCCAGCACGAGCAGAGGCGCCCGGGTGGCGAACGCGGCCACCAGCGCCACCTTCTGCCGGTTGCCCGTCGAGTACGTCCGCCCCGGCTTGGACAGGTCGAGATCGAACCGCTCGACCAGCTCATCCCGGTAGGACCGGTCGGTACCGGGTCCCGTGCGCGCCAGCAGCTCAAGCATCTCTGCGCCGGTCAGCTGCGGCCACAACGCCACATCAGCCGGCACGTACGCAAGGCGCCCGTGCGTCACGGCGACGTCAGCCGCGTCAGTGCCGAAGATCCATGCTCGGCCGGCGGTGGGGCGGGCCAGCCCCAGCAGCAACCGGATGGTGGTGGACTTGCCAGCACCGTTGGGGCCGAGGAAGCCGAACACCTCGCCGACCGGGACGCTCAAATCCAGTCCGTCCAGCGCGAGGACGGGGCCGTACCGCTTGGTCAGGGATTGGGTACGAAAGGCGTGCGAGACCATGCTGGCCCCCTGAGTCGGTACGGCAGGCACACGGCCCCTAACCGCCGACCAGACTTCCCGGCACACCACTCGTGAAGATACTCGCGCCTGGTTGCGGTGGACAAGCGGCAGGCACGAACTGCGACATGCACGCCCAGGTGGAGCCAGCCAGCCGGTGGCGCTCCCGGGCCTTGACGAGCTTTGAGTCGGCGGGCTCATGTGTGCCGCACCAGCCTGTCGTACGCCCGAGCGCCATGGCGCCGCCGTCGCCGATTGAGTGACGGTGCCGAGGTGCAACTGGTCCCTGACTTGTCCGAGAGGCATTGCCGATCGGAAGCGTTGGGCACGCGGTGTGACGACCGGACGTCGAACGGTGTCTGGTCCATAGGGGGTTCGTGTGCTGGTGGTACAAGCCTCGCGGCGCCCTGACCTGCGGAGACGTGGCGGTCGGGGCTGGGTTGTGCAGCGCTGGTCCGGGATGGGTCCGGATCTTGGTCGGGCTCGACTGGGCGGAAATAACTCTGAGACTGCGTGTGTTACCCCCTGGCACGTGCGACAAGGGGGGTGTCGAGCCTGAAACTGTTTTACACGAAGAACGGCGTGACTGAGGTCATGCCGCGATTGGCTGAGGCTGAGGCCGATGTACAGGGCCTGGTCGAGGGGGCGATGGAGACGATGCTCGGGGTTCGATTCCTCGCCTCCGAGTACAGCACCGGTCCCGTTCACGGCGGGCGCATCGACTCGCTGGGGCTCGATGAGAACGGTGCTCCGGTGATCGTCGAGTACAAGCGATCCACTGACCCCGGCGTGCTGTCGCAAGGGCTGTTCTACTTGGCCTGGCTGATGGATCACCGCACCGAGTTCCAGGTGTTGGTCCGCGAGCGTCTCGGGGTGACTGCGGCGTCGCAGGTGTTGTGGAGCGCGCCCCGGCTGATCTGCGTCGCTGGCGATTTCACCCGCTACGACCTCCACGCGATCCGCGAGCACCGGAGATCGATCGACCTGGTGCGGTACCGGCTGTTCGGCGAGCACCACATCGCACTCGAGACGGTCGCCTCGGTCGCCGGGCAGGCCAAAGCGTCTCCGCGCCCGCGTCGTCGTGGCGCTGACGCGCCAGCGCCTGCGCGGCAGGCGTCAGGAGCGATGGCGGAGCTTGCGGCAGCGGTGGACGAGGTGCTCCTGGGGCTGGGCGAGGACGTCTCGAAGGTCCGGCGCAAGCAGTACGACGCGTACCAGAGGCTGCGGAACTTCGCCTGCGTCACGGCCAGGCAGGACAAGCTCCTGGCGTACCTCAAAGCAGCCCCGGCGGCCGTCGACCTCGTTTCGGGCTTCACGAGGGACGTGACGGGGCTGGGACACCACGGCACTGGTGACCTGGAGGTCCAGTTGCACTCGGAGAAGGACGTGGAGCGCGCGCTGGACCTGTTTCGGCTGTCGTATGTTGCGGTGGCGTAGGGCCTGGCGACCGAGCGCTGGGGCCCTCGCCCTGAGCGAGCGGAGCGCGCTGTCCGTGAAATTCGGGAAGGCATTCGGGTTCTCGGCGGGGCCTTTCGACGGATCGAGCGGGGACGTGGCGGTGGAGGTCGCCATCTTCCCCACGATCCCCGGTGTCGGATGACCAGGCGGCCTTCGGCGATGTCGTTGTGGCTGCGCTGGGCTTCGGCGCTGACCTCACGTACTTCGTCGCGGGTACACCAGGGGAAGGGATGGTTGCCCCAGGTCCGTTCCGTGTCGATCCTTTCCTGGAGGGCCGTCTCGATCTCGACGGTGAAGCGGTATCGACTCAGCTGTTTGGCTGCGGTGTTCGCGTAGTACGGCTCCTTGTGGTCGATGCGGGCGAGGACCATGGTGTCCGGGTCCGATGCTGGGGAAGCCGAGGTCGTACAGGTGAGAGCGAGCGGCGTCGCTCGTGGAGCCGGAGATCGTGGTGACGACGGCTGGGGTGGTGGTCTGGGTGGAGGGCGAAGCGGATGTGAGCGTCGGCGGAGGCATGAGGCATGAGGGGCTTTCGGTCGGGGCGGGAATGGTCATCGGCTTGGCCGGGCTGGGGTTCGTGCGGCGGAGCCGGCTCGCACGGCCGGATTTTGAAGGGCGGCTGACGGGCGGGAAGGGGGCTTCACGCCCGGGTCGTTGGTGGCGTGGTGCCAGCGGTTCCGGACGGAGAACAGCGTGGAGAGTGCCCGGCGGCTGCCGGTGGCCAGTTGGTGGACGGAGGTTGCCTCGTCCGACGTCAGCGTCGCGATTCGGGAGGCGACCGTGACGGCCTGACTGAGGAGCGCGCGCTGGAGGATCTTCTGGCCCCAGTGCTCCGGTGCGCCGGCGGGATAGGAGACCAGGTCGAGGACCCTGTCAGGGCCGAACCCCAAGTTAAGCAGGCCGCGTTGCTGGGCTTCCCACAGCAGGGTGATGGGGTCCACGGGCGCCCCTCTGCGGGCGAGGGCCGTCAGGCAGGCGAAGAGGGCGGCGTGCACGGGGACGGTGAAGTCGCTTTCGTGTAGCCAGCGCATCCGCGGCAGGTCGTCGGGGCGGGCGGTCGCTGCGGCCAGCAGCATCCGTTCCTCGTCTTCCGCCTCCGCCGACGCCTCGGCTGCCGGGCCGGATGCCGCCGGGGTCCTGGGCATCGACCCGCGGTGAGAGGGGAAGGCCGTGGCCAGCTCGTCGAGGTAGACGGCGAGCTCGTCGGCGCGGGCCAGTACGGTTCCGGCCGGGTCGGGCCCCGGGGTGCGGGCGGCCTGGGAGAGGAGCCCGGCGTGCCGGCGCAGGAGGCGGCGGGCATGTCCGGAGCGGACCATCTGGGCATAGGCCGGGGCATGGGCGTCTGTGGGGCAGTTGCTGATGAGGATGTGCAGGTAGGCGGCATTCAGGGCGCGGGTCTGGGCGGCGTCGAGGAGCTGGTTCGGCCACACCGGGCTGGTGCGGTGGACCTCGGGCGTGGGCGGGGACACCGTGCGCATCGCCGCGAACAGGCTGCCGTGGGCAGCGCTGGAGAAGTGCTCGGGCTCGAGCGGGCCGATGGTCTTCAGGCGGTCGGGTACCAGGAGCAGGGCGCCGAGCAGGGCCTGCTCGGCGTAGTGGACCACGGGCAGAGGTGCCGGATCCCCGAGGAGATCTTCCTCGGATGCGGCGCGGGCGTGGTCGGGCATCACGCCGCCAGGACGAAGTCGTCGCGGTTGAGCGTGCGTTCCACGTGCGGCGCGATCAAGTGCCCTGCGAGCAGCGGGGGGACGGCGTTGCCGATCTGCGAGAAGCGCTGGCCCTTGGTGCCCTGCCAGGGGTAAGCCGCCGGGAAGGATTGCAGGATCCCGGCTTCCTCGGCGGTGATCCGGATGGCCGGCGCCGCGGCGGAGCCCAGGGTTGTGGCGGAGCGGGTGGTCCAGATGCATTCGTTGGCGCGGTTGCCGAAGAACAAGGTGGCGGCCGGCTCGGTCACGGGGCGGACGGCCGCATTCGCCTGGCTGTTGCTGCGCAGAACCCAGTCCGGTCCGGCCGCGCAGCGAGGCGACGGCCGGGCCCCTTCCCGGCACCTGCACGGCGAGCCGGTCTTGGAGCTCCGGGAGAGGTCCGTGCGGGGCGGGGGGCTTTGCCAGGCGCCGCGGTCGCGGGCGTCGGACAGCGTCTTACGGGAGCCGGACGGGAAGGGTTCGGGCCCGCCCCCGGGTCCGCCGCCGGCGCACACCGTGGGCACGGGCCCGTCCGTGCGGCCCCAGCCCAGGGCTCCGGCCATGGACACCCATCGCTGGCGGCCGGGCCCGAAGAGGGATTCCTGCTCGCCGAGCTTGGCGTGCGTGGGTTCGGGCGGGGCGGCCCGACGGATGCGGGAGGCGATCAGGATCGCCCTCCTCCTGGTCTGCGGTACGCCGTAGTCGGCCGCGTTCAGGATGCCGCTCCAGGTGGAGAATCCCCAGGTGCGCAGCACGGCGGCGTACTGCTTCCACAGCGGTGCGACGTCGGGCACCTCCTCCATCAGCACCCACTCCGGCTCGCCCACGGTGTGGAGGGCATGGAGGTATCGCATGGGCTCGGCTGCCAGTAGCGACCGCGGGTCCTGGCAGGCGGCAAGCAGCTGGGGCCGGGTATCGCGGCCGACCGCGAGGTCGGCAACGGCCTGGTGGACAAGAGGCTGGTCGACAAGCCCGAGACGTTTGCCGGCCATGCTCCATGCCTGGCAGGGCGGGCTCGCTATCAGCCCGCGGGTCCGCCCCACGAAGGGCCGGACCGGGTAGAGCGCGACGTCGGTACGGATCGTGGTCTGCCCGGCTGCGGCGCGAGTCTTGCAGGCCCATTCGTCCCACTCCAGGCCGACGTCGCGCACACCCAGCACGTGCAGGGCATGTCCCCAACCGCCCGGACCGGCGAAGAGGTCCACGATGAGGTCTCTCATACGGCCAGCCCGAAATCGTCCCGGACCGGTTCGGGCTGCTCACCCCGGCAGGCCCACGGCGAGCAGCCGTCCACGACACCGGCTTCGAGAGCCTCCGCGTCCGGAGCGTCGTTCTCCTGCTGGAGGGCGGCCCATTCTGCTGCGGTGACATGGTCGATCGGCGCCTCGGAAAGGGGCGCCCGGGAGCGGTGCAGAAAAGCCTGGCCGAGGAGCGGGTTGCCGCTCGCGTTCGCGCGGGCATTGCCCTGATGGATGGCCGCGTCGAATTCGACGACGTCAGTCCATTCACTGGGAGAGGAGTCCCTGATGCTGCGCCATTGAGCACTTCCGTGAAATGGGCGAGTTGTTGAGAATCGAGACAGGGCCGTGACCTTTCTGTAGGGGCGTGGAAGGGCCCGCGGAGGGCGGTGCCCGAGGCGCTGCGATGCGGGGAGGGTGGGTTGACGAGGACCGTGACTCTGGAGGGGGGCCAGTCGTTCAACCGTGCATGGGTGCGAGCAGGGAACAGCCGATGGCTGACGTCCTACCCTGTGAGGGCGCCGGGCGGGCCGGTCAGGTTGGGCCCGCGGCCAGCCCGGCGCCTGCCCCAGACGAGGCCGCGGGGCTGGTCGACGCGATAGTCGAGGCGGTGCGCGAAGCGGACGATGTTCGCATTCGCGGCTTGCTTCAGTGGCTGGTGCCGCTGGCCGATACGGAAGTCCTGCTCCTGTTGCGCGCGAAGTTGCTGGGTGAGGAAGTCAGCGGCTTCCCGGGCGAGGGCCGAGGGCAGGGGGCTCGTTATGATGCGTTGTATGGCCCCCGGTGCATTGGCGTCGGGTCATTCCTTGCTTTCCGTCCTTGTTTAGAATGTGGAAGCGCACGGGTGTGAGGTGCGGTATCACGCGGCCTTCTTGAAGTCGGCTTGCGCAGGGGCGGCTTTGGCGACTGCCCGCGCGGTGATCGCGTCCGAGGCTGCCTTGGATGCGGCGGCCAGGTCGCCCGCGCCCGGTTCGAGGTACCAGGGGCGCAGGTCGAGCGCGGCCGGGCGGAGCCCGGTGGCGAAGAGGAGGGCGGTGCCCTTGGGCAGCGCGCGGATCCGGTCCGCGGGCAGGATCCGCTCCTGCCGCATGCTGATCGAGGTGGACTTGCCCGAGTCGGAGATGCTGGTGGACTTCGTCTCGACGTCGTGGTCACCGATCAGACGACTGAGCTTGTCCGCGAAATCGGGATCATCGATGCCGGCGCCGATTACCTTGATCGTTGCCGCCGACCACAGGGCGTCCATGCCTGCGTCCGACCACACCTTCTGACCCTGCCGGTAGCTCTGCAGGATCGTGATCGGGATGATCCCGCGGGAACCCAGGTGCGAGTACAGGTCCGGCAAATCGGAGATTTTGCACACGTTGGCGGCCTCGTCGAGGATCGCGAGCATGGGCGGATCGAGGCGCCCGCCGGTACGTTCGGCTCGGGTGGTCGCGGCCCGCATCACTGAGTCCGCGCACGCAGCGATCAGCGCGGAGGCTCCGCCGCCGCCATCCTTGGAGAGCAGGAACAGCGTGTCGGTGGAGGCCACGAAATCGGCCGGGCGGAACTCCGGGACGTCCTTCTGCGGGGTCACCCAGGTGGCGATGTCGGCGCTGAGTAGGGCGGACGCGTACTGTCTTGCGGTCTCATACACCCCGTCGCGCGTTTCGGGCGGACCCTCGACCGTTCCCTTCAACTGGGCTGCGACAGCGGTGAATCCGTGGTCGCGCAGGATGTCGAGGGGGCGCCGGTCGGCGGGGAAGGCCAGCCACTGCATCACGTCCGTGATCGGGCGGTTGTCGAGGGCCGCAGCCAGGAACAGCTGGCTCAGGACGTTGCTGCCGGCCTTGGACCAGAAGTCGCCCTGCTGGCTTGCGTCCACGGAGGCGGCGAGGAAGTGGCCGGCCAGACGTCCCGCGCCCTCCAGGGACTTCGCGTCGGCCAACGGGTTCCACCACATGGTGCGCGGTGCGTGGGCGATCTGCTGGGGGTCCATCGACCACACCCGACCCACCCGGCTGCGGGCGTCGAAGCAGGCCGTATAGGCGTCACCGGCAGCCTTGTTGCTGGTCAGGAGCACGGCGCCGGGGGCGGCCAGGATCGAGGGAATCGCCAGCGAGGTGGTCTTTCCGGAGCGGGGGGCCATGATCGCGACCGCTACGTCCTCCCACCCCATCCGGACTTCGGTCTTGCTGCCCTGGAGGTTGCCGAGGAGGATCCCGGTGTCGGACGGGGCGATGCGTTGGGCGTCCTTCAGGCTCAGGCGCAGGCTGCGGGCTTTTTCGGTGATCGCGGTGGCCAGGACCGGTGCGATGTCCTTGGCCTTCGCGGTGCCCTCGATGCGGCGCTTCTTGTTGCCGCCGAGCGTGCCCTTGTGGCGGCTCCACCACAGGCCGCCGGCGGCGGCAAGGGCGAGCAGGGCTAGGACGGGCAGGATCCGCGCACCGATCAGCAGGGACGTTTCTCCCAGGTCGGGCCAGAGCTGGTCGGGACGTATCAGTGCGTCGGCGGGCCGGTAGGCGGCCCAGGCGTTGCTGGTGGCCAGGGAGGTGAGGTTCCCGCCGAGCCAGGCGAGGTGGGTGAGGGGGATGGCGACGGCGAAGGCCCCGAGAAGGGCCTTGAAGGCTATGTCGTAGCCGTCGGCGGAGGAGCTGGGCTGAGACAAGGGCGCGCGATTCCATTTGGCGGTCGCGGCGGGTGAGCCGTACGACCGGGCTGAGGGGGATGTGGGTGGTGGTTTCGATCCGAGGGCCCGCGGCGGTGCGTACGGCGGTGGTATGGATCTCCAGGACGGCGCGGCCGTGGACGAACCAGCCGTAAAGGGCGTTTCACGCCTCCGCGTTACGGGCGTCAACTGCAGCCTGGCGGGCCTCCGCGCTTGCATGAGGATGGGCAGCGAGGCGGGTTCGGCACTCCGTCCTGATGGCCGCTATCTGGTCGAGCGCATCGCGCAGTTGAGTCAGTTGCCAGGCCCAACGGTTCTGGACGGAGGAGGCGGGGACCCGTTCGAGGTCGGCCTCGGCGGCGTCGAGCAGGACGCCGGCCTCCTCGCTGACCGGTTCGAACGCCTTCCACACCACGTGGTCCCGGTCGGCCTTGCGGTCGTCGTAGCTCTCCGGGTCGTACGGCCAGCCATCGAGATCGGTGTGCTCGTCGGAGTACAGGTCCCAGGCGTCGACCGCCGCATCCGCCGCGCGCAGGAAGGCCGCAAGACGGCTGACCATCGCCTGAAGGCCGGGGACGGCAGTGCTGCCGGAGGGGGGCGGATTGGAGCAAGGGCGGGCCTTCTCGGGTTTCAGGGGCGGGATGTACGGGAGTGCGCCGGACTTGCCGGGGCGGCCGGGGCCGGTAGGCGGGTGGTGAGGTGGGTGCGGCGCTGGGCGCGGGCCTGTGCCCGGGCGGCGTCGATGCGGGTGAAGTGGGCTTCGACTGCCTGCTGGGGAGTGAGCGGGCTGGGGTTCTGCCGGGCGCTGTAGTGATCGAGGTCGTACATGCCGCGCAGGACGGGGGCGGCCGAGACGAGCTGTTCGGCCAGGCCGGCCATGAGGTGGTCCGGGACCGGGCCGCTGATCCACATCTTCCAGATCGGCGCACCGGTGTGGTCGGGCTGGACGATCCGCCAAGCCATTTGGTCGGAGCAGTCGTTGAAGATCGGACGCAGTTCGGCGCTGATCGGCAGCTCCGGTGCAGGCGAGCGGGCCTGGCCGGTGCCGTCCGGCTGGCGCTCCAGGGCCCAGCCGGCCATCTGCATGTGCTCCCACGGACTGCTGTCGCCTCGGCGCGGTCCGTGGAGAAGGCCGTCGGTGAATCCGGCGATGATCTCCGCCGGCACCATCCGGTCGAAGGAGGCGTTCCACGTCCAGTCGACGGACTGGATCCGCCACGGCGAGCCGGAGGCGAACGGATCGATCACCAGCTGGTGCCGGGCCTCGTCGGGGCCAGCCAGGGCGATCCGGAGGTCGCCGGGGGCGGAGGTGAGGGTCCAGCCGGCGGCGAGCAGGGCGTGGGTGACGTGGCGTGGGTCGCCGGGCCCGGCGAGGGGGCGGGGCGTGGTCTCGAAGGGGATCTTCGTGGCGTGGTCCTCGGCGTACGAGGCCCGCTGGGTGGGGCTTACCGCCACGGGACCGCCTGGGCGGGTGCCCTGCGGACGGAGGCAGTCCGCAGGGGGTCCAGGGTGAGGTCGAGCAGCCGCAGGTCCTGCAGGACGGATGCCGCCTCGATGTACTCGCCCAGGGTCGCCTCGACGATTTCGGTGCGGGGAACGGTGGTCTCCTGGGCGAGGTAGCGGGCGATGCCGCGCAGGGCTTCGCCGAGGCGGGCTGCGGTACCTGTATCGGCGTCGACGAGCGCGGCGATCAAGGGAAGGGCATCGGCCAGGCTGGGACCGGTCCGCAGGTGGGCGGCGAGGCGGTGCAGGGTCTGGGCGGACGCGCGGACCTCTTCCGCGGTCAGCTGGGTGGTGGGTTCGTCGGTCATCGAAAGCTCCGGGGAGGGGAAAGGCGGTTCAGGAGCGCGGGGGTATCAGGCCGTGACCGGGCGGTGGAGGCGCCGGGTGCCGGGCCGGGACTGGTGGTCGGGGTGAGATGTCGCCCAAGGGCGCGGCCGAGGAGGGGCGACGATGGACCGGGCCGGTCATCGGGTTCTTGCATAGCCGGGTGCTTTGCTGGTCCGGGCACGGGATGAGACCCAGTTGCGGCCCCAGGTGGCGGCGCGGGCGGCGGAGAGACGGGCCTGCTGCCAGGCGCCGAGCTGGTCGGGGCGCACGGACACGGAGGTCGCGCGGATCCGGTTGCTGAGCGGGACGTGTCCGCGCGGGCGCATCACCGGCTCCGGGTCGGCCAAGGCCGTGGTCAGGGACTGCATCAGGTTCAGCGGGGTGCTCGCGGTGGCCTGCACGTTCCACACAGGCCCGTGCTCGTTGCGGGCGCCGACCCACCAGTGGTCCTGGCTGCCGTCACCGCCGGCTTTGACGTACTGCACGACGGCGTGCCGGTCGGGGCTCTGGGCTACGAAGTAGTCGTCCTGCTGCATGCTCCACGACTTCTCGGTGAGCGGCGCCCACACGTTCGGGGCGTGCGCCGAGCGCGGCTTGGTGAGTGCGTCGGTCAGGCCCGCGACGATCTCCACCGGGGTCTGCGGGGTGAGGGTGACCTGCCAGGCCGGCTGATGTCCCTGGGCGGCGCCGTGGATCTGCCAGCCGCCCGGCGGCTGGTAGGCGACGCGCACCATCTGGTCGGGCGAGTCGAAGGCGAGCGTCGTGCCGGACTTGCGGGTGATGTCCTTCCAGCCCGAAGCGCGCAGGAACTCGCTGACATGCCGCAGGTCGCCGCCGCCGGCCAGGTAGCGCGGTTCGATCAGGTAGTGCTGCTCAGCTTGCTGGGCCTGACCCCAGCCGGTCCACTGCTGCTGTCGGCTCACCGGTGCCTCCCACGCGCCACCAGGGCGGTGGCCTGCGTGGCCGTCGGAGGCGACGTGGTCAGGGGGTGGCGCGTGGCGATCTCCTCGAAGACTTCCTGGTGTTCGTCCAGGTCGAGGGCGAGGTCGTACAACGTGTTGGCGGTGCGCCCGAGAGCCAGCCACATCTCCGCCGGGAAGACGCCGCTCTGGGCATGGTGCTTGGTCACGTAGGTACCAGTGCCGACCAGGGCTGACAGCCTGCCGAGGACGCCGCTGTCGGCATCCAGGACCTGCCGGAGGATCTGGGCGGCCTGCTGCGGCCCGGCCTGGGACAGCCGCTCGGATAGCTGGTCGAGCTGCAGGGTGATGCCCGCGGTGAGGGCGTCGGCGGTGACGGGTGGGGTCATGGGCGGTCCAGGGTGCTGTGCGTTACCCACGACGGCGGTCAGCGGGTGTGGCGGTGGATGGAGGCGGCCGGTGCGCCAACGCGGCGCGGCGGTGACATCGCGGGCCGGGGCCGGTCGGTGCCTGCGGCTTTGACGACGACGGCGCGCAGGTAGCGGCGCAACAGGAAGCGGGCGAGAGCCGGTCGGCGGGCCGCGCTGAGCAGCGGGACACGGGGCCGACCGTCAGGAGTGTCAGCCGATGGCTGGGGGCGGTTGGTCTGGCGCGGGTCGGGCACGGTCACCGGGTTCGGGCGGTGGTCCGGGCACCGGGCTGTGGCGTGGGCAGCGTGGCCTCCGCGGCCGGGCGGGCGGCGGCGCGCAGCACGGTGGGGATGCCGAGGCGGGCGAGGCGGGCGCCGGCGGCCCGGACGGCGTGGGCCTGAGCCTGGGTGTCGTCCCCGCCGAGCACGTACGCCTTCGCTGCGCTCTCCCAGACGAACCCTTCAGCGAGAAGGACCTCGGCTGAGGGACGGGTGGTGGTGACCGCGGCGAGCGAACCGTCCTCAAGCCAGGTCATCACCACCTGCTCCTGCCGCGCGCCGGGCCCGGGCGGCGGGGGGTTCATCGCGTTGTGCCGGACCTGGGCCAGGGCGATGTCGTAGCGCGGCAGCAGATCTGCGGTGACGGCGCGGGCGGCGCGCTCGGCGTCGGCGGGCACGGCGATCCCGTCAGGCTCGCGTACCCCGGCGTACGCCTCGGGGGCGACGCCGGCCGGAGCGATGGCGGCGACGAGGAACTCCTCCTCATGCCGGGGGTGGACGGTGACGTACAGGCCCATGCCGTCGTCGCGGACGAGGTGGGCGTCGGCGCCCAGGGCGTACTCGGCGAGCGCGGAGGCTACCTCGTTGAGGTCCCATACGTTCTCGGCGTGGGTGAACTGCTCCTCGTGCCCAGCGTGCTGGTGGTACTGGACGGTCCAGTGGCCGGGGAGTTCCTCGGAGAGGATGGTGGCGAACGACTCCACGTCGCGGCCGTCGTCGTCGGGCAGGGGGCGGGGGGCGGGCATGGGCTCCTCGAACTTGGGGCGGGGGTCATTGGGTCCGTCCGGAGGCGGTAGGGGCGGGTGAGGCTGGCGGGGCGGCAGCGGGGAGGGCTGTTCCTGGCCTGGCCGGGGCCGTGGTGCGGTCGGCGAGTTCGGCGCGGGTGTGCAGCAGGTCGGCGGTGATGGGACCGAGCCGGTGCTCGGCCAGGTAGCGCACCCGGGCCGCGACGTGCCGGTCCGCAGGTCCGCCGAGGCCGTCGTAGACGGAGGCAAGGGAGTGGAGAAGCTGCCCCAGAGAGGCGAGGATGCCGTCGTGCGCGGCGGTCACCTCCTCCAGACGGTCGGACACCTCGGCCGGGTTGCCCGCTTCTCGGATGGACTCTGCGAGGTTCGCGATCGACCGGCCCGTCGTCACGTAGCGGGGATCGGTCGTCGAGGTCGCGAACTGCGGGTCGGCCTGTACCCGGTATCCGGCGGCCTGGAGCCGGGCGACGGCGAGCTTGGCCACGGCCGCCTCATCCGCCGGCTCGACGGTCGGCGACATCGGGTGCCAGGTGACCCCGCGGACCTCACGCAGGAAGAACGTGCGTTCCAGGATGCCGTGGGCCAGCCCGTCACCGCCGTGGGCGGTGATCCGTCCGGTGTCCGCGTCCCTGGTGACTGTGATGGGCGGCGCCTTGCGCGGGGCGGCAGGCTCGTTCACCGGGCCATCGCACGGGCCGAGGTGGCTGCCTGCACGGGCAGTGTCGGCGCAACGGGGGCCGGAGGCGCGGGAGGCTGGAGTCGCGAGGCGATCTCGCCCAGCTGCTCCTGCAGCCCGTACAGGCGGCGGGCTGCCCAGAACAAGTCCCTTGCTGCGGCGTCCGTTTGGTTGTCGGACAGCGCGGCGGCCTGCCGACCGACCTCCTCCACGAGCTGGCGCACGGCGGCGATCGGGCCGGACTGCTCGGCGGCGAGCTGTCGCAGGATTCCCGCGAGCGGGCTGGTCGCGGTCGGCACCCGCGGGGAGGCGGTGACCGCCGGGCCGGCTGGCGGGTTCTGGGGGCCGGAACGCTGCTGGGGGATGGAGTGCAGAAGGAGGTCGGCCGCGATGTTTCGCGCCTCGGTGACCAGGGCCTGCAGGAGTCGGCGGGGAGGGGTGCTCCAGGTGCCGTCGGCGCGGATCAGGTTGGCGATCACGTCCAGGCGGCCGGGCTGGCCCTGGACGGCGATCCACCGGCATGCCGCGTCGTCGCCGGGTGGCGCGATGCCGGCGGCACGGGCGATCCGATAGCCGATCTCGGACCACTCGGCGTGGTTCAACTCCCGGTCCAGCGGGTGCAGGTGCGCGGTGATGTGGAGGATCGCGCGCCGGTCGCCGCCGGGCCCGGAGACGAGTGGGTGCTCCAGCGACGGGTCGGCGAGATGGTCGGCCCACCTCGCCGACTCCCATATCCGGTCGTCGTCGGTGTAGTGGTCCAGCCGGTTCCAGTGGGCCACCACCGTGCCGCCGGGCTCGGTGGTCAGGCCCTCCTGCATGCTGATCTCGCGGCCGAGCGCCTCTGCGAGGGCTTCGTCGGCGGTCACGTCGCGGGAGTGGACTTCAATGATCATGGTCTCGCTCGGGGTCGGGCTTTTCGAAGGGCGGCTGCGGGCCGGCGGCTTCGCGCCGTGGCAGGATGGCGGTGATCACCGGCCGGGGCGGGCGTCGGCGACGTGGACGAGCTGGGCGTGGGCGGTCAGGGAGTACCAGCGGCAGTCCACGGCCTCCTCGGCGTCCCCGAGGCGCTTGACCAGGTACTCCCGGAGCGCCTTTTGGTGCATCAGGCACTCCGGGCACCGCTTGGACAGGTGCACCAGGTAGCGAGGGTGGGCGGTGGCGTAGGACCGGTCACCGCCGGTGGGGTCGAGCAGCCTCCAGCCGTTCTCGTCGGTGGGGGTGTGCCAGGAGGGGGCCACGACCTTCATCGCGTCGCCCCACAGCTCTCCGCCGGCGGCGCCCTTGAGGACCACGACGTGCTCGCCTGGGCGGAAGTGCTGGTGGGTGATGTCCCGCTCCGGGGTGAGCGGGTCGGGCGGGAGGTACACGGGGTGGGTCTCGGGCACGGAGGTCCTTCCACGAAGACGCTGGGCGGCGGTGGAAGACAAAGGGTCCGGAGAATCCCCGGTTTCCGAAACCGGGGATCGGCGGCTATATTGCGCGCCGCCCGGCCTACCGGAACGGGTTCTCCGTGGGCCGGTCGCGGTCGTCGGCGGCCTCCAGCAGCTCGGGCAGATCGGTCCCCTCAGCCTCGCGCTGGTCGACCCACCACCCGGCTCTCGTCAGCAGCCGGACCTGCTCCTCCAACTGGGCCCAGTCGGCTTCGTCCCAGGTCCCTTCGGCGACCAGCGCGGTGTAGGCGCGGGTCACCAGCTGGTGGCGGCTGCGCTCGCCCCAGCCCAGGATCTTTTCGGGGCCCTCCAGGGGCGGCATGTCGAACTGGGTTGCCCAGTCCGCAGCGGCGGTCTGTTCTTCGGCGCGCTTGGCGGCCAGCCACTCGGCCGTGCTGGCGGCATCCGCCTGCTGATCGGCCCGCCAGCAGTCGGTGCACTGCCGGGCGGCGAGCCAGCGGGCGTATCCAGCGCGCTGGTCCGCCGAACGGCTCGACAGGTCATGGGTGTTGGTGTGTCCACAGCTGTGGACGATCTCAAAGGACGTGGGGATGGCCACGGAGAACTCCTTGCAACAGAAGGGGTGGAGGGCTGGACCGGTCGCGTGAGCCGGTCGCACAGCGTTAGGTCTCGGCCCACTGGTGACGCGCTCCGGATGCGTGGCCGGTCAGGGTGCCGGCAGTGGTGCGGTGGAGGGTGATGGTGGCGGTCGGCGGCAGGGCAGGTGTCCTTGGATCGGGGTAGGGGGTGTGTCGGTGCGGTGTGGCTGTCAGGCCGGGGAGGGGCCCGTCGTGGTCACCGGGTTCGTCTGGCAGCCGAGGAGTGGGCGCCGAGGGTGGGTACGGGCGCGGAGGCAACCTGGGGGGTGTTTACGCGGTGCTGCGGAGGTTGGGCGGCGGCGGCCCGGGCGATGCGAGCCAGCCGTTCGGACGCGGAGTTCGCTCGGACCGGGGCGTTCGCTGGGGCCGTTTCGGCTGGATCGAGGGAGAGGTCCGCATGCACGGTGAACCCATGTCGGCGGAGGTCATGGACGGTCTGCCGGGCGCGGCGCCGCAGGTCGTGATCGGGCTGGGTCAGCCGGAACAGATCCGCTCGGCCCGGTACAGGTTCGAACTGCTCGCGCTCCAGGTACCAGGCCGCGAGGTGGGAAGTGATGGCTGTGGTGGGACGGGCGACCACACCGTGCTCGGCGTGCAGCCCGAAATGGAAGTGCGGTTGCATGGGGGGCGTCCAGATGGGTCGGGGGAGGTCATCGACTGCAGGGCGCTCGTCCGGGGACGGAGGGCGCGGCCTTGGCAGCAGCGGGAAGTGCAGGCCGGACCGTGGTCGCAGGGCCGCCGGGTCGGGTGGCGCGGGCCTGCCGCAGCAGGGCCGGCGCGTCGGTGCGCCATCGGCGGAGGGTCTCGGCCGTGCTGGGCGGCAGGGCGGCAGGCGAGGACGGTGCCGCCGGCCACGAGGGTTCCGCCGCGTCCGGGTGAAGGAGCTGGTGGAGGCGGTCCAGGGGGGCGGAGTCCTCGGAGCCCGATACGGGGCGCACACGGGAGAGGAGTTCAGCGGCGTAGGGGCGCACGCGGCGCCACTCCACGGAGCTCTCTTCGAGGTACTGCTGCTCGGTGTGTCCGGGCGTGGCCGGGTCCAGGCGGGTGCCGTCGCTGTAGAGGCTGGACTGCCGGATTGCATTCCACTTCACATGGAGTTCCTCGAGCCTGCCGTGTGCTGCCTCGACGGCGGCCAGGAGTCGTTCGTGGACGGCCTGCTCGTACGCGGGCAGGAATGTGCCGGTGACCAGGCCGGCGGCGTGGGCCGCTTCGGAGGGCAGCACGACTGAGCGGGGGGCGTACGGGTCGGCGTAGTTGTCGTCGAAGGAGGCGCTCGCGAAGGCGCCGAGCAGGTAGTCGTGGGCGCTGCCGAGCCGTTCGACCAGGAGGAGTTCGATGCCTGCGCCGTTTGTAAGTTGGGCGGCGTACGGGAGGCGGCCGTGTTCCACAGAGTCGATGAGTTCGCCCGCGTCCCACAGGAGCGGGACGAGGTCTTCCTGCCACACCGGGTGGGCGTAGACCTCGACCTTCACCGTCCACGTCCCGGGCAGGCCGTCGGCCAGCGCGGTTGCGTAGTCGCCCAGGTACGGGCGGGCGCCGCCGAAGAGGAGCACGCGGTGTCGGCGCGCGTTCTCCGCGAGAGCAAGCAGGTTGGGCTTTGCGCTGTCCACGTCGCGCAGGGCGTACGTGCCGTCGGGGCGCCGCTCGAATCCGGGCGTGAGCTGAAGAGCGGTGTTGGCCCACCGGTACTGCTCGCCCACGGGGACGGCGACCAGGCCGTCGGCCGGGCTGAGGGCGAGGATGATCTGTGCCAGGCCCCTGGGGCGGGGCGTCGTGCGGTCGTCCATGCTCACGCCCGGCTGGCGAGGGCGTTGCGCAGGCCGTGCCCGAACGCGTGGGCATGGCGGCGGGCGGCCAGCTCCAGCTCCTCGTACTGCTCGCCGCGGGTCATCTGACCGTCGTGCTTGCGGTACCGGTAGACGGGCAGCGGGAGCAGCACGCCGGGGCCCAGCGCGGTGACGCCGACGGCTGCCATGTAGTCCTCGCCCTGGACGAGTCCGCCCATGCCGCCCGCCGCGCGCACGAGGCGGGTGCGGGCCAGGATGGTCGTCGGCCCGACCGGGATGGTGTCCTGCGGCCGGGGCCAGTACGTCACCACGTCGCCGGCGGCGTGATAGCCGGGCGGGGCCGGGCATTCCCACAGGCGCCGGGAGCCGTCCGGCAGCCAGTCCTCGCTGTATCCGGCGCCCCCCCCGAGCTCGTCGGTGAAGGTCTCCAGACGTACGCCCAGGCTCCAGTCGGGGAAGACGTCATCGTCGTCGGCCCAGTTCACGAACTCGGTGCGCACCTCGTTCAGGCCGAGGTTGCGGGCGCAGGCGGCGCCGACCGGGCGAGGCAGGGCGAGGGTCCGGATCCGGGGGTCGGCGGTGATCGGGGCAGGCACGAGGGCGGGGTCGGCGCCGTCGAGGACGAGGACTGCCTCCCAGGGCACGGTCTGCCGGGTGAGGCTGGCGTGCATCTCCTGCAGGTAGGGCAGGCGCTCGGGGCGGAGCTGGGTGGCGATGACGACGGTGATCTGCGGGGCGGACAGAGATTTCTCCGGAGTGCGGTCCATGGGCGGGGCGTTCAGCGGGTGATCCGCGGTCGGGCGGGTGCGGGTGCCGGGGTGACCGGCTTCGTGATCTTCAGTGGGGCGGCGGGGGCCTGGATGGGCGCGGGCCGGTTCGAGTCCCACAGCGAGGGGGTGCCGGAGATCCGGGAGAGGGGGTCAGTGTCCCAGGACACAATGGGACCGCTGTCGTACCAGGTCAGGGCGATGACCTCGATGCCGTGGTCGTGTAGGACGTAGCCCCATTCCAGGCCCATGGCATCGGCGTTGGCGTCGGTGACCGGGATCGGCTTCGCGGGGGTGCCGTCAACGTTGAAGACGTTGTCGAAGGGAGCGCTCGGGCCGCGGTCGCCGTGGGGGTCGAGGCGCTCCCGCACGTTGTCGGGGGCCCTGTCCAGGAGGTCCATGCCGAGGTCCTTCCAGTCGTGGGGGCCATCGATGAGGTGCCGGCGCAGAGCGTCGAGGTCACCGCCGAAGCGGTAGCGGGCGGCGCCGAGCAGGAGCGGGAGCTGGTTGTCGGGGTAGCCGTCGTAATGGCAGTAGATGCCCTCGTAGCCGGTACCGGTGGGACGGGCGATGAAGCTGCGGGTGCTGATGGCGGTTTCCTTCGGGCAGGTGGTCAGCGGGCACGGGCGGCCGGGGCTGCGGGCAGAGCGGGTACAGGCCGGGCCACGGCCGGTGGGCGAGGCGGGAGCGCGGCGGCAGGAGTGGCGTGACGCAGGTTCACGCCGATCCCGTGCGCGGCGAGCCGGAGTGCGACGGCCTGGATCCGTACGGCGCGGCCAGCCTCGCCGTAGGAGGCGGGGAGGAGGAACGCGGCCTGGTGGGGCACGTACTGGAATCCGTGGACGTACAGCGCTTCCCTGGCTTCCTCCGGCACGTCCTTGTACGGCGTCCCGAGCGCCCCGTCCTCGTACCAGGTCAGGGTGAGGGTCTGGTCGACCTGCGGAGGGGCCTTGCGGTGCGGGGTTCCGGGCCGGTCGATGAGGCTGCGGCGTACCGCGTGACGAGCGATCTCGTAGCGGGGCAGCAGCCGTCGGGCGATGTGGGCGGCGGCCCGGACGGAATCGTTGGGGACCGCGATGCCGTTGGGCTCCTCGACCCCTACGAAGTGGTGCGGCTTGACGTCGGGGCTGAGGGGGGCGACGACGAACTGGTGGGGCCGCAGCGGCCTGTCGTTGACCTAGAGGTGCTGGCCGTCCGGGCCGTGGAGTACGGCCTCGTGGCCCAGGACGTACTGGTGGACGATGTACTCGACGTGAGCGGTGTCCCAGAGACGTTCGATGGTGTCGAACTGGTCTTGGTAGGTGGGATGCCGCTGGTATTCGCTCGTCCACTGCCCGGGGAGACGGGCGGCGAGCGCGGCGGCGAAGAGGGACAGGTCGGTGCGTGCTGAGGGCATGGGTTCCCGGGTTGGTTGAACGTTTCTGCGGTCAATGCATGCGGGCGTCTGTGTCGAAAAGCTGCAGTTCAGCGGGGTGCAACTGGTGCTGAACCACGAAACTTCGACCCGCGACCTTCCACAGGCCACGGCCACGGGTGAGGTGGGAGAGCGCTCCGGATTCGACGTTGGTCAGACCGAGGAGTCCGGCGGCGGCTGCGAGCTGGTCGGTCTCCTGGCGGTAGATCACGCGGGTGGAGCAGTCGGCCATCAGGCCTTCGGCCAGGGCCCGGCTCTGGCTGCCGGCGTCGCCTGCGGTGAGTAGGTCGGACAGCCGGTGGATCACCATCAGGTTCGCGATGCCCAGGCCGCGGCTCAGCTTCCATTGGGCCTGCATGCGCATCAGGAGTGCCGGGTGGCGCATCAGTCTCCACGCCTCGTCGTAGACCACCCATCTCCGGCCGCCGTACGGGTCGGTGAGGGCTGCCTCCATCCAGGCGGAGGCGCAGGTCATGGCGAGTACGAGGGCGGCGTCGTCGGTGCCGCCCAGGCGTGAGAGGTCGATGGACAGCATGGGCCGGTACGGGTCGAAGGCCGTGGTGGAGGGAGCGTCGAACATCCCGGCCAGGTCACCGAAGACCAGTCGGCGCATGGCGTGGGCGAGGTCGCGGGCTGCGTCTCCGAGGCGCCCGGCGAGAAGGCCGCCGGCCAGGTCGAGACCCGGCCCGTCGGCGAGGGCGTGGGCGACGTCGCCGAGCAGCGGGGGCCTGCCGGACGCGGCAGCCCGGGCGACGGCGGTGCCGAGCGCGACGTCCAGGACGGTGTGCTCCATCGGCAGCAGGTCGCGGCCGAGGACCGTACGCGCCAGGGAGCCGAGCAGCAGCAGGCGGCGCTTGCGTACCTCCCCCTCCCACTCCGCCCCCGGTACCGAGGGAGGCCGGGGCGGCGCGTCCAGCGGGTTCAGCCTGCCGGGGAGCCCGGGCCCGAGGGCGATGGACGCACCGCCCAAAGCGTGGGCGACGGCCGTCCATTCCCCCTTCGGGTCGCACGGCACGTACACCCGGTACCCGAAGGCGACGGAGCGCAGTGCCAGGCTCTTGGCGAGCGCGGACTTCCCCTGCCCGATCACACCGGCCAGCAGCACGTTGGGATTGGTGAAGCCCTCGACCTTTCCGTACAGCTCGAAGGGGTCGAACGTGAAACTGCCCTCCGCGTGGAGGTCTTTGCCGATGTAGATGCCGTCGGCGCCGAGTCCGCCTTCGGCGAGGAAGGGGTAGGCGGCGCTCGCGACGGCGGTGGTCATGCGGTGGGCGGGGAGCTTGAGGCGGCTGCCGCGGGCGGAGAAGGGGCCCGGCCGCCCTGCGGGTGGGTAGGCCGCCTCGGGGTAGATGGCCTCGGCGGGCTGCTGCTCGGAGCTGGGGCCGGCGGCGGCGCGGGCGCGGGCCTCGGCGCGGGCGGTCTGCTTGCGCAGGGCACGGCGCTGGGCCCGGCCGATGCCTTGTGGCGTGAACAGGGGGGTCGCGCTGGCTTCGCGGCGGTGGGACAAGAGGATGCTTCCGGGGTGGTGGCGGTCAGGACGCGAGGTCGGCGGGGGTGGTCTTGCGCCGCACTACATGGGAAGCGGCGAGGTGCCGCTGGCAGATGGTCAGCACGGGCGGGCCGTCCGGGAGCCGCTCAGGGTGGCAGCCGGTGTCGTCAGACGCGGCGGGGAGCAAGTGGAAGGCGGCGTGGACGGCGTCGGCTGCCTGCCACAGGCGGGTGCGGGCCGTGGCCAGGTGACGTCCAGAGGCAGGTCGCTCGGGCCGAGTGTGCCCGGCGAGCTGGTCCAGGAGGCGGTGCAGGTCGGTGAGGTGGGCGTGGAGGGTGTCGAGGTGGTGTCGGTCGCTTGGCTGACCGGCACGGGTGGCGAGGAGGCGGGTGTGGTGGCGAAGGCCGGCGGTGGCCGCCCGGAGGTACGGGTGGGCGTCGCCGACGGGGTGTTCGTCAGGGGACAAGGGGCTCCTCGTGGGAGGGGGACGCCGGGGGCGGCGGGTGGACTGGCGGATGGGCTAGAGGGTGTTGCGGGCGAGGGGGAGGGCGCAGGCGGTGAAGGCGTCGGTCTGCTGGAAGAGCAGCCGCCGCAGGTCGACCTGGGCACTGGCAGCGGCGGTCTCCAGCTGGGCGCAGGCGGCGTCCAGGGCCTGGTCGGTGTCCGCGGAGACGGTGAGCAGTCCGGTCAGGGCGACGTCGGCGTGTCCGGAGATCAGTTGCTTCTCGCGGGTCTTGACGTCGGCGTACTCGACGTTGTCGGCTTCGGACTCGACCTGGCCGCGGCGCCGGCGCTCGGAGGCGTCCGAGATGATCGCGGACTTACGCCGCTGGACGTCCCGCAGGGCGGACTCGATGCCCTGCGGCGCGTATACAAGGGAGAAGCTGCGGCGGACGCCGGTGCTGAACATGATGCTGTGCAGGAAGCCCGAACTCGTCTCGGTCCGCGGCCAGTTCTCGATCCAGTACGTCGCGTGCCGGGCGCTGTCGGTGATGACCCGGTCGGTCTCCTCGACTTGGGCGACAGGGCCGGCGGCGGCCGGGTCGGCTTCGGCGCGGCCGGTGGAGGACCACTGCTGCAGCCGGGCGGTGGCGGCGGGGTCGTACGCGGTGCGCAACACGGCGGCTATCTCGCGGGAGCCGAGCCAGCCGGTGACGGTGAGCCCGGCGCCGCGGGCGGCCTGGGCGACGGACGCCGTGGTCTGCCCCATGACGGTGAACGCGCCGTGGAGTCCTCCACCTGCCTGGCCGATCAGGCGCTTTGCGGCCTTGAGGTCCAGGGCGATGGCCAGGTATGCCTCGTGGGGTGCGGCGGCGGGGCCGGCGGAGTCGACGAGCGCGGAGTAGATGTGTCCGGCCACGGGGGCCTGAGGGTTGCCGTGCTCGGTCCAGTGCCGGGCCAGGCTGTCGCCGGAGTCGGGCACGGTGCGTTCCAGGACTTGGACGGTGGCGACGTGCCCGGTGCGGGCGATGCCGGCGAGCGCCCTGCCCCAGGCGCTCACGTTGGCGTTCTGGGTTGCCGGATCGAGAAGTGCGAAGGCGCGGGAGCTGACCCGGGCGACGGCGGTGAGGGTCTGGCGGTGGGGGTCGTGGATCGCGGAGGCGCCGGAGGCGGCGGTGGCCACGCGCAGGGAGGCGGTGGTGCCGGGCAGGTGCAGCAGTCCCTCGACCTGGGGGCGGGAGACGGGCCGGGCCCGCCACATGGTCTGACCGGTGCGGCGGCGGTGGGCGTAGCGGGCCACCAGGGGCGCCCAGTCGATCAGGGACCGGCCTTCCCGGCGCACCCCGACCAGGACGGCGGTGGTGATCCAGACGGGGGCCAGTGCGACGGCGCCCATCAGGCCGACGGTCAGCACGGCCACCAGCAGCAATGCCAGGGTCGAGGAGACGAGGACTAGCTGCGGGAGGGAGAGGCCCAGCAGGATCCCGCGCCGTGACCGGGTGGGGAATTTGACGGTGAGGGGGAGGACTTCGGACAAGGACGGTTCCCGGGGCGGGTCGGCCCGGGGCAGGGAGTGTGGTGGCCCTGCCCCGGGGTGGGCTGGCGGAGGGACTACAGGCCGGTCGGCGAGCCGGTCTGGGAGGCGCTGTCACCGTTGGCCGGAGCGCCGTGGGCCGGAGGCATCGGATCGGCGGGCGCACTGGTGCTCCACCCGCTCTGCTGGGACCCGGGGCCGCTCCAGCTCGGCGGACCGTCTGCCTGGCCGGTGTCCTGGCCGCTTCCGGTCCGGGCCTGCGGGGGCGCGGCCTGCTCCATCAGGTCGTGGAAGCCCCCGCCGGAGCTGCCGCCGGAGTCGCCCTTGCCCATGTCCATGCCGCCGGTCGGGTTGGAGGCGATGTCGCCGGGGAAGCCCCCGCCGCTGCCCGCAGCCTCGGCGCCACCACCGGCAGCGCCGGCTCCGGCCGCCGCGCCGCCGGTGGCCGCCGCAGCAGCCTTGCGCGCCGCGTTCTCGGCGTGCTGACGGGCAACCGTCGCGCCGGCGCCGCCGGCGCGGTGGAGGGACTCGCCGTCGGTTCCCTCAGCGGCCCAGTGCACGAACTTGAACGTCATGTACGGGCACAACAGGATCATGAGCATGATGACCATGCCTGCGGCGACGTCCGCGAGGGCGGCGACGCCGTCCTTGGCTTCGGTCTTGCCCATGGCTGCGATGCCGAGCACGAAGATGATCGTCATCAGCAGCTTGGAGACGACGAGGGTGGCGGTGGCCTCGATCCAGCCGCGGCGCCACCGTCGGGCGACTTCCCAGCCGCCGCCGGCTCCGGCGAAAATGGCCAAGGTGACGAGGATCAGGATGCCGACCTTGCGGACCATCATCACGCCCCAGAACAGGAACGCTCCGATCGCGCTGCCGAGGGCTGCGACGACTGCGACGAGCCAGCCCATTCCGGCGATGGAGCTGATCTGCTGGACCTTGACGATCCTGCGCACGGCGGAGGAGATGTTCGTACCGGAAGCCGCGAACAGCCCGTTGGACAGGGCGTCGACGACTTCGATGGCGACGGTGGTGAAGGCGATGGCGCAGAAGGCGAACAAGACGCCGGAGGCCGTTCCGGTCACCGCTTGGGCGAGGGCTTGGCCGTCGCGTTGGATCGCGGCTCTCACCAGCTGCGCGCAGAACGTCGCGACGAGCATCAGCAGGCCGATCGGCAGAATCGTCTCGTAGTTGTCGCGGAACCATCCCGCTCCGAGGTCGATGTTGGTGGTGCGGTCGATGGCCTTGGACGCGAGGTCCGCTGCTGCGGCGGCGACGTCACCGGCGCTTTCCGCCATCCACTTCCCGATCGCGCCGACGGGATCGGAGGCGAAGTCGATCACATCGCCGGCCTTGCAGAGGTAGCCGGCGACAGGCAGGTCACAAAAGCCCACGTCGGGCGTCCTTTCGGGAGGTACAGGCGGTGGCTACGGGGCGACGCGCGGGGCTATGGCGACCAGGCGGCAGTCCTTGCCGGGTCGGCACTGGACGGCGAGGGTGATCTGCCGGTCTTCGGCACCGCCTCCGCCGCCGTTCCAGGCGAGCTGGGTTTTGCCGCGCACCGTGACGGCGTAGATGTACGCCTCGGTGATGGCTTGCGGGTTGTCGGCCAGGGCCTGCTTGAACGCGTACGGAAAGTGCGCCTCCGACGTGGTGGCGCTGGCGTGCTGGCCGTTGTCCTTCAGCCGTGACCACAGCACCGGGTCGGGGATCTGGGCCTGGACGGAGTCCCAGTCCGCGTATGCGGACTCGCCGGTCATCCAGCTGTGCATGCCGGCGAGCTGGGCGTCGCGGCTGGTAGTGCGGGCATCGAAAGTCCACAGCATCACCGCGCTCGCCCGGGCGAACGCGAGCGGATCGGAGATCGGCGGCGGCCCGGCGACCGCGGACCCCGCTGCGGGCGCTGTCGGTACGGGAGCGGAGGGGGCCTTCGGTGCACCGGTCGGGCTGGTCTGCTTGCCGGATGCCTCGGGGCTCTGGTGGCTCCCGGTCCACCAGGCGACGGCGCCGGCGAGGACCAGCAGCGCGGCCAGTACACCGGCGAAAAGCAGGACGCGCCGGGGTGGCTGCCAGCCCAGGCCGAGCACGTCGAGGGAACGTTTCCTCATCGGACCTGCTGGCCGAGCGCGCTGAAGAACGCCACGATGCCGTTGGCCGCGCCCAGACCGAGGGCCGAGGCCGCGGCTACGACCGCGCCCTTCTTGCCGTTGGCTTCGGCCTGGTGGCCGCCGGAGTGGTGGCCCCAGGCCCAGACGCCGAGGCTGACGGCCAGGGCGCCGACCACGGCCACGATCCCGAACAGGTTGATCGAGTTCACGACGGTGCGCAGGACGTCGAGGCCGGGCAGGCCGCCGCCCTTGGGTGAGACGCCCGGATCGTAGGCAAGCAGGGTGATGCGTTCGGACAGGGGTGGAGTGAGATTGGCGGGGGAGATGGTGGTGCGCTCCTTGCATGCGCAGGACACGACGGGCCCTGCCGGGAACAGGAAGAAAAAGGGGGGAGGGGGAAGGGGCGCGCTGCGGCGCGAAGGTGGTCCGGTCCGCCCGGTGCCTCAAGGGCTGGCCGGGCGGACCGGTGTCACGGGAGACGGCGTGCGCTGTGGGCGGCGTAGTCGGCGAGGGTGCTGAAGCGGACCGGCTTTGTGGTGCGCGGGGCCTCGATGACGTAGCCGTGGCCGGCGTAGATGCCGACGTGCTCGGGGACCGCCGGGGTGCCGCGGCTGAACACCAGGTCGCCGGGGCGAAGTTGGTTCAGCGGGACGGCGTTGCCTTCCTTGACCTGGGTGTACGTGGTCCGGGTCAGGGTGATCCCGGCCTTCTTGTACGCCTGCTGGGTCAGCGAGCTGCAGTCGCAACGGCCCATCGGGTCCGGACCGTGCGGATCCAGGCACGAGCCGCCCCACTGGTAGAGGGTGCCGAGCTGGTTCATGGCCCAGGTGATGGCCGTCTTGGCGCGGGGGTCGGCGTCGGCGGGGATCGAGTACCCCTTGGGGACCGCCCCTTCGGGGATCGGTCCGGATCCGCTGCCGTCTTCGCCCGGAGCGCATGGGTCCGTCGCCGGGATGCCCGGGGTCTGGCCTTCGGTGGGCGGCCCGGAGCCCTTCAGCGTCGGGGCGATGGCCTGCTGCAGAGCGCGGGCGAGAGGCTCCCACTGGGCGTAGGCGTCGGGGAATCCGCTCAGCTGGGCGGCCTGCGCGGCCTGGGTCACCGTCATCTGCTGCCAGCCGGGAACCTTCAGCAGGCCCTGGTAGAACTTCGTGCTGGCGTAGACGGGGTCGCGCACCTGGGCGGGAGTGCCCCAACCCTGGCTGGGCCGCTGTTGGAACAAGCCCAACGAGTCGCGGTCGCCGTAACTGAGGTTGCGCAGCCGGGATTCCTGGATGGCGGTGGCCAGGGCCACGATCTGGCCGCGCGCGGGCACTTCGAGCGTGATGCCGGTGGCGACGATGGTCCGGGCGTGGGGAATCTGCTCGGCGGGCAGGTCCAGGCCCTCGACGTGGACGTTCTGAGCGCCTGACCCGCCGAGGACGGCGGCGACCTGGCGCCGTACGGCGTCGGTGTCGACCGAGTCGGTGACGCAGGAGGTGCCCGGGCTCGAGGAGTGGCTCGCAGCTGCGGCGAGGACGGCTGTGCCAGCCAGCAGCGCGGGGGAGAGGCAGAGCACGCCGATCGCGGCGGCGATGCCTTTCACTCCCGGGCGGCCTCCGGCCGGCGGGCTGCGGGGATGTCACGTGGCGATGGAGAGGAAGGGGTCACGGGGAGGTCCTCGGGGTGGGCCCCGGCCGCACGGTGTGAAAGGGGAAGGGCCGTGCGGCCGGAGCGGTGGAGGTGGGCGAAGAGCCCCGGCTCGGGTGCGTGTTGCCTCACACACCCGGTGGGACGGGGGAGGTTACGGGCGGAACATGGGTGTGCCTCCTGGGACGTTCAAGGAGTGGCCCGCAGCGGCGGGCTGGTGAAGATCGGGACGGCGGGGCGTCTTACGGGCGGAACATCAGCGAACTCCTGGAGGGGTGCCGGGGCGGGAAACCGGCATCGAACTGGGGTGCCTGGTGGGCGTTGCCTCACCCACCAGGGCGGAAGGGGATTACGGGCGGAACATGAGCGGCACCTCCTCGGCCGGCGCAGTTGCGGGGAACACGGGCGAGGTCAGCAGGGGCGGTACATGGGCAACCTCCCTGTCAGGGTCTGCGGCGGGCGGGCGGGCAGGGAACGGCGAGGCGGCAGCGATGGCTGCGTGCGGGGTCACGGACGGAACACAGGGGCCTCCTGCGGGAGAGGGGGAAACGGGGAAGGGTCGCCATCAGCGGTGTCCGCCGGGCAGTGACAAGACAGTAAGCCCGAATCCCCGGTCACCGAAATCACGGGCGGAATCCGCCTGATTTCCGGGGTTCTTGGTCGGCGATGCGCCTCAACCGGGAATCTTCACCTACAGTTTGGGACCTCCCCGCGCCGCCTGTCCGCATGTCTTGCGATGGCCGCCGCACGGTCTGGAGCCTTCCCGTCTGCATCCCTCACCGAATTGGGGTTCCCCTTTGTCGTTTTCCCTTCACCAGGGCGACGCACTCAGCGTGCTCGCGACTCTGCCCGACGGCTGCGCCGATTCCGTCATCACCGACCCGCCGTACAACAGCGGCGGCCGAACTGCCAAGGAGCGCACGAGCCGCTCAGCCCGCCAGAAGTACGTCTCCGCGGACGCCCAGCATGCGCTGCCGGACTTTGTCGGCGAGAACATGGACCAGCGCTCGTACACGCTCTGGCTGACCCAGATCATGACCGAGGCCCACCGGGCCACCAAGGTCGGGGGCACGGCGCTGCTGTTCACCGACTGGCGGCAGCTGCCGGCGACCACGGACGCGCTCCAGGCCGCTGGCTGGCTGTGGCTGGGCGTCCTGACCTGGCACAAGCCGCAGGCCAGGCCGCAGAAGGGTAAGTTCCGGCAGGACTGCGAGTTCATCGTCTGGGGCGCGAAGGGCAAGATCGACGCCGCCGCGAACCCGGTCTACCTGCCCGGCTTGTACAGCGCCTCGCAGCCCTCGGGCAAGGCCCGCCGGCACATCACGCAGAAGCCGGTCGAGGTGATGCGGGAGCTGGTGAAGATCGCTCCGCCCGGCGGCACCGTGCTCGATTTCTGTGCCGGATCGGGCAGCACCGGGGTCGCCGCGCTGCTGGAGGGACGCGACTTCATCGGCATCGAGAAAACGAAGGAGTACGCGGCTGTTGCCTCCGAGCGCCTCACCGATACCGCCCATCAGGTGCATTCCCAGGACGATTTCGCCCTGACCTCCTGACCGAGCTGCACCACAGCCCGATCCCGCGGCGGGCGGAATATAGCGGCAGATCCCCGGTTTCCGAAACCGGGGATTCTCCGGACCATCAGGGCCATCGAATTCACGGCCCTGGCTGCAAGGAGAACCCCTTTCGTGTCCGAATCTGCCGAGCCCCGCCATGGCGGGGAAATGGAGCCGGTCCGTCTGCCGGACGCTGACCTCGAATCGATCGAGGCGTCCGTCCGCAAGCTGCTCGACCAGTCGGCCGAGCAGGCCCGCATGATCGACACACTGGCCTCCGCGCCGCCTGCGGACCCGATGGCCGCGAGCATGCCCTTCGCCGGGTTCCCCGGCATGCCGTCGTTCACCGCCCCAGCCCCGCCGCCGGACCCCAAGCCGATCTTGGAGCTGGAAGGCGAGGAGTACGAGGACGAAATCGCTGCGCTGACGGACTGGGTGGACGACCACCTCATGGACGTCTACGGCGCCGAGATCACCACCGCGGCACCATGGTGCGAGCAGTGGCAGGAGCACCTCGACGTCGTCGCGTGGCTGCACGCGCTGTGGATGGCCTACCACCAGCACAAGGACGCCGAGGCCGGCCCCAGTGGCATGTTCGTGTGGCACCGGGACTTCCTCACCCACTGCATGGCCTACGTCCGCGCCCCCGGCGGCCCCCTGAGCGCCTGCCAGACCGACCCGGACCGTGCCGAGCACCGCCTGCTGCGCGGGCCGGGCCCCTCCGCGCGGTCCGCCGCCCGCGAGTCGGAGGCCCAGACGACCGGCGGCGCCCCGGCCCCGGACGGGGCCGGGTTGTGACGCACCCACCGCAGCCTCCGCCGGCGTTCGGCCTCTCCTTTCACCCCGATGCCCTCAACGACCTGCTCGCCGCTCCGGGCGACATGCGCGACCTCGGGCTTGCCCTCATCCAGGACGTCGTGCGCGCCCAGGTGAGAGGGCCCGAACTCACCGCCGAGCTGACCGGCTACCGCAAGCTCTACCTCGGCTCCCGGGTGCAGTACCGCATCGTCTACGACTACCGCCCGGCCCCGCCCGGCTCCAGCCACCGCACCAACGTCCACATCGTCGCCGTACGCCCCCGCGCCAAGCACGACATCTACGACACCGTCCGGGCCCGCGTCGGCCGCCCCCGCCCCGCAGCCGGGCCCCGCGCGTACGCGGCTCGCTCCCTCTCGCCACAAGTCCGGCCGCGCCCTGCCTTCACGCCGGCGCCTCGAGCCGCAGCGTTCCCGGTCCCCGGACTCCCCGCACCCGCCCGCATCGCCACCACGAATTCCCCGAAGGGTCCTTCGCGATGACCAACCTCACCGCCCAGTCCTCCTCCCTGCTCCAGGCCCTGATGACGGCCCTCCTCGAGCCCCGCCCGGCTCCGCACCCGCGCCACCAGGCCCTGCTGGATGCTCGCGAGCGTCAGCTGGAAGTGGAGGCGGAACTGAGCGCCTGGGCCAGCCGACCGCAGCCCACCACCGAAGCCGCCCAGGACAAGGAACTCGACGACCTGAGCAATCTGCTGGTCGAGCACGCCAAGGCGGGCCGACAGGTCTCGCACCTCCTGGGCGCCGACAGCTGCTGCCCGCCGTGCGCCGACTCCGAGCAGCCGCCGACCGTCCTGAGCCGCACCGCCGACAATGCGGTCTCCGCCTTCGCCGCCCCGTGCATCCTGGCCGCCTGCCTGGACGCCTTCGCCTTCCACGGCAGCCCGGACGCACTGTCCTCCGTCGACCTCGTCGCGGAGCTGCGTACCCTGCCCGGCTTCGCCGAGGGCCGCTGGCCGTACGCCGAACTCACCCAGACCCGCCTGGCCACCCTGCTGCGCCCGTACGAGGTGGCCAGCCGCGACATCACCCTCGGCGACGGCCGGCGCCGCAAGTCCTACCGCCGCTCGGCCCTTCTGGCCGCCATCCCGGCCGACTGTGACTGCCGTCCGTCGTGAGCGCCTGCGAATCCCCGGCAACCGCCCTGGACGCCGCCATTGAGCAAGTCGTCGGCGACCTGACCGTTCTGCATCACGACCATCTCCGCGGGCTGCTCCTGGCGGAGCGGGCCGCGCTCGCTGCCGTACACCGGGAACTGGTGAATGCCGAGGGCGCGGTCGCGTACCACCGCAACGTACTGAAGCGCCTGTCCTCCGGCAGCTACCCCGTGGATACCCCGCTCCTGGACCGCCTGCGCCGGACTGTGCACGACCTGGCCCAGGCCACGGCCGCCCGCGACCGGCTGCAGGAGGGTGTCGCTGCCGCCTTGGAGGCGGTCAAGGCCGCCGCCCCTGCCCTCGTCCCCGCTGACGACGAGCTGACGGCGCACGACTTCGCGGCGCTCCTCTCGCTCGCCGGCGGCGGCACGATGCGCGAACACCTCCTCACCCACCGGGTCTCGGTCCGAACAGTCCAGGGCCGTCTCATCGACCTTCCGGCATTCCAGCGCCTGGAATCCCACGGACTCGTCACCCGGGACACGTCCCGGGCGCTAACCGTCGGCCAGCCGGTCGCCTTGACCGACACCGGCCGGACCGCGCTGCTCGGCACCCGCCGTCCACCGGCCATGGCCACGCCTTTGCCTGCCCGCCCGGCCGGGGCCTGGCCGGCACAAGCCCGACAGCACTGACCCAAGGTGCCCCGGGGTTCGTCCCCCTCCGCCCCTGAAGAAGGAAGCCCGCCACACGTGCCTCTTCACCGACCCGACTACGAACTGGACGGCTTCGAGCCCGCCGATGACGGCCATCAGCAGCACTACGAAGATCTCGACATCTCTTCCTTCAAGGTGCTCGGCGAGTACCGCACGTACACCGACGCCTACTTCGTCCTCCTCGACGAGGGAGCCACGTACGTCATTCCGGGAAGCCCGCAGCTCCGAGCCGTTCACGTTTCCCGTGACCTGCGCGCCCGCACCTTCGAGGTCGACTCCAAGGAACTCCCGCTGTACGCGATGGCCCAGTCGTACCTGATAGCCCGAGGCTGTCCCTCCGACGCGCTCGACGCACCGGAGGGCGTGCACGACCCCGCAGACGACCGCACCAGGGCCCTGGAGGCGCGCGTCCGCGGAGATGGTGACCACTTCGCCCTGCTGGCCAGCTACACCGACGACATGCGCGACCCCGTACAGACGGTCGTGATGCTGCGCTCCCTTGACCCCCAGGCGGCGCCGGAATTCCGGATCCTGCTGGAGCAGTTCGACTGGGACTCCAACAGCCACACCCTGCGGGAAGGCGGGTTCGAGACCTACGCCGCAGCGGTCGATTGGTGGGAGGCATGGTCGGACGAGGAGGCCCCGGCGCTACCGCCGCCGGCTCCGACCGCACGCCGCAGCCCGGCCCAGACCGCGCCGGCGACACCCTTGCCGCCGGTCTCCCGTCGGTCTCAAGGACGCTGAACACGGCTTTCGCCGAGCCCGTTTCGGCGGACCGGCGGCGCGCAATATAGCCGCCGATCCCCGGTTTCGGAAACCGGGGATTCTCCGGACCCTTTGCAACACCACCGCCCCACTGAGGGCGGTCACTTCCTGTTGTTCTGCCTGGTCTGGAGCCATCCGCTGTGTGCCACACACCCGCGTCCATCACCGCCACCGTCCTGAGCGGCACCCCATCCCGTTGCGCCGCCTCCGCGGTAGTCAGCTCCGTCACGCCCCTTTCGGCTCGGCGGGCCGAGCCGGTGCTCGCCGTCGCCGTCCGTGCCCGTGCCGACGGTGACTCCACGGCCGTCGGTGTGCTGCGGCGCGGGGAGCCGTTCACGGCTTCGGTCACCGACGGCGCCTGGCTGCACGTCACCACTGCCTCGGGCATCACCGGCTGGGTTGACGACGGTGACCTCCGTCGCGACGGCTGCCGTCGCCCGAACTGACCCACCCGTACGTTCCCCTCTTCCAGGAGCCACCTTTCGTGTCCGACATCCCCGACGTCTTCGACGGCGACGTGCTCGGCTTGTTCGCCGAGCGGATCGAGGCCCAGTTCAGCCTGGGTCTGCCCGAACTGGCCCAGGCCGTCCAGGCCGCTCCGCACGCCTACCCCAGTGCCACCCAGGTGGTCCGCTGGTACGCGCTGCTCACCGAGGCGCAGCAGGGAGTGGAGACGGCCGAGGACGCTCTGGTCTCCGCGCTGGAGACGGCGCCGGGGGACGTGCTGGACGACCCGGTGATGGAGTTGGCCCACCGTGTGAACTACGCGGTTGCCGCTCGTGACGGTCGGGCGCAGGTCCTCCGGTTCCTCTTGGAGTCCCCCGTCGAGCAGGCCCGCATCCAGCGGCGCTTCGGACCCCGGGTGACAACGACCTTGCCCACTGCCGTCCCGGCACAGCCCGCGCGGATCAGGGGCGGTGCCCGATGAGCGATGCTCGCAAGCCCAGTACCCAAGACGCCCGCCTGGAGCAGGTGTTCGGCGGGCCCTTGGGCCAGCTGCACCAGCGCGCGGTCCGCCCCGGCAGCTCGCCCGCCCTGGTCCGGGCCTTGGAACTGCGCGCCTTCCTCGCCTTGGCCGAGGCCCAGGTCGTACGCGTCCGCGACCGTGTCCACGCTGCCATGGCCCCCGACGCCGAACTGGACTCGCTGTCCTCGGACACGCTCCGGTTCGACGCCGAGTGGCTGGAGGCCGCACTGGCCGGCCGCACCGGCTACCGCATCGCGCTGGAGAAGCTGCTCTCCGCGATGCCACCGCCAGCCGCCCGGCCGCCGGCCGCCCCCCTCCAGGTCCGGTCCGCCGTCGTGGGCAGCGGCCTACGGCCCGCGCCCACCGGCGCCGAGGACGTGGCGGCGGCCCGGGGACGCTGAGTGCCCGATCCGTACTCTGCCTCCCGGGCGACGGGCGCGCAGATCGAAGCGCTCTACGGCCGCCCGGTCACCGGCCTCGCCGCGGACGCCGTGCCCGGCAGCATGCGCTACGCCCTGCTCAACAGCTTCGCCGCCCTGCAGTACGCCGACCGCGCCGTCGCCTTCCACACCGAGCAGCTCCACCGGCTGACTCACCCCGACCGCACGATCGAATCCGTGGATGTCGGCCACATCTCCGACGCCACCCGCCGCCTGGCACACGCAGTCACCGTCCGCGACTCCCACGCCCAGGTTCTCGGCGACGTTCTGAACAGCCTGGCTCGTGTCCCCGACACCGAGTCCCCGGCGCCCGCCTCCCAGGCCACGGCCGTCACACCGGCCATGCCGCCGGTCGCGTCTGACGGGCCTGCCCGCTCGCGCTGACCCCCTCCTTTCTCCTTCTTCTCGTCCACCCCGCGCCGTCTGGAGTTACCGCCTTGGCTGCTGCCCACCTGCCTTCCAACGACCTGCCCCGCGTTGCCGAAGCGCTGGAGATGATCACGCCGCGCTGGAGCGTGTGGGTGCTGATGACGCTGGCCTCCCAGCCCGGCCCGCTGCGCTACACCAAGCTCAAGGAGCACCTGCCGTGGCTCGGCGACGGCCAGCTCCACCCGCGGCTGCGGGCGCTCTCGGATGCCGGGCTCGTCGAGCGCACCGCCCAGACCCGACTGCACGTCACCTACGGCCTGACCGCACGCGGACGGGAGCTGATGCCGTCGCTGACCGCCCTGGCGGGCTGGGGCGACGGACACCTGGAGAAGAACCTCGTCCTCAACCCCGTCACCGGGAGGACGGAGCCGGAGCGGATACCGGCTGCGCAGAACGCCGAGGACACCCTCGCCGTGATCGGTCACCGGCACGCCACCGTGCTGCTGTGGACCCTCAAGGCCCGCGGGACCTCGACCATGGCCGCGCTCTCGGCCGAGGCGATGCCCGACCACAGCCCCAGCGCGATCTACCCGCCGATCCGTCGGCTCATCGACGACGGCCTGGTCGCCGTCACCCGCGATGACGCCGCCTCGCTGCAGCTGACCGCCCCGGGCCAGGCCCTCGCCCCGATCTACCTGGCTCTTTCGACCTGGGCCATCGCCCGCCCGCTTCCCGAGGCCCAGGCACACCCCGTCTGGGGCGCACCCCGTATCCCGGCCGCCACCCGTTCCGGGCAGTGGGCCGCCCACCAGGCCCGCAAGACCAGCCCGGCCGTGGCCGTAGCCCAGCCGCCGGCCCCGGCCCCGGCCCCGGCCACCGGGTGGCGGCCCGTGGATCTGTTCTCCGCACCGACCAGCGGACCGAGCCGGTGACGCCTAACCGACCACTGCCATGTTCCGGCCGCCTGCCGCCGGTATTCCCTCGCTCCCGGCGCCCTGGCGCTGAGCCCTGACGGAAAGCCCCCGTTGACCGCTCGCTTGACCGCCACCGCCCCGCCGGCCACGTACGGATCCGTCCTTGGTAGCCGGTACGTTGCCCGCCTGCTCGGTGGCACCCTGATCGGGCGCCTGCCCAACGGCATGGTCCCGGTGAGCCTCGTCCTGTGGATCACTGCGGGCGGCGGGACGCTGGCGTTCGGCGGACTCCTCGCCGCGCTCTACGGCCTGGCCTCGGGCCTCTCTCAGCCGGTCAAGGGCCAGCTGATGGACAGGTACGGGCAGACCCGGATCTCCATCCCGGCCGCCGTGCTCAACTCCTCCTGCTTGCTGGCGCTCCCGTGGGTCGGTGCCGACGGACAACAGGTGGTGGTGACCGCAGTCGTGGGGTTCGCCGGGCTGATCACCCCGCCCCTGGAGGCCGGACTGCGGGCTTTGTGGCCGACGGTCCTGCCGGATGCGAGGCGGCGGCGCGTCGTGCAGGCCCTCGATAGCGGCTCGCAGGGACTCCTCTACGTAGTGGGCCCACTGCTTGCCTCGTGGCTGGCGACCACGCACGGCCCCGATACCGCTCTTCTGGTGACTGCGACACTCGGCCTGACGGGCTCGGCGATCGTCCTGACCGCCGGTCCGTCGAGGACATGGCGGCCGACCACAGAGGGCGGCGCGGGTACCGGACGGCTGATGAGCAGCGGGCTGGTCATGCTGTTCGCCGGCCTGGCGGGGACCGGGTTCACGCTCGGCGCGATGAACGTCTGGGCCGCCGATATGGCCGCCGTACAGGAGCAGCCGATGCTGTCTGGGTTCCTTCCCGCCGTGTTCTCCACCGGCAGCTTCCTGGGCGGCCTGGTCTACGCCCGCAGGACCTGGCCCGGCACCACGACCACGCAACTGCTCTGCACCAGCGTCCTGTTCCTCCTCGGCTGGCTTCCCCTGCTGGCCGACCCAGGCCCCCGAGCGGCCGTCGGCCTCGTGGGGATACCGGGCCTCTTCCTCACCTTGATCATCACCAATGGCTTCCACACGGTGGACGCCCTCGCCCCGGCCTCCCGCACGACCGAGGCGTACGCCTGGCTGATCCTCTCGGTCGGCACCGGGCAGGCCGCCGGCACCGCGCTCGCCGGAGCTCTCTCCACCAGCCCGCAGATCCTCGTTGCCCTGCCCGCCGCCGGCGCAGCAACTGCGCTGACCGTCCTGACCGCCGCCCACCCCAAACTCGGCCCCGGCCGACGCCTGGGCCGCCACCGCCGCCCACGCCACAGCCACCCGCGCCACTCGGTCTCGACGCTCCGCTAGGCCGCTGTTGCCGCCCGCTCGGACTGTCGTCACCGTCCAGCCGGTCTGTTCCCCGAACGTATCCGCCCCACCCCGGAAAGACGATGCCCCCCAAGCACGCTGCCGTCCTGCGGCCACCCACCGGCCGACATGTCCGCACTCCCGACTTCGGACCCGTACGCGGCGTCTACGTCCCGCGCACTGCCGATGCCGGTGCCTTCGCCATGAGCACGTACGGCATCCCGCTGCTCGTCCTGGCCGTCACCGACTCGGCCACCCTGACCGGCTTGGCCTTCATGCTCGAATGGGTTCCCCGCCTTGGGGCGTTCGCCCTCGCGGGCGCCGCCGTGGACCGGTTCGGCAGCACACGGGTCCTTCGCATCGCCTCGGTCCTGCGCGCGGCGGTCGTCCTCGCCGCAGCCGCCGTCCTGCCCTCCGTGGGCGAGGGATCGAGCGCCGTGATCACAGTCATGACACTGGCCGCCACGACAGGCGTCCTCACCGAGTTCTCCTACATCGCGGCCGAGACCGCGGGCGGCGCCGCGAGCCGGGACGCCGGAGGCCATGCACACCGCGTCCAGGCCGTCCTGCTGGGCATCGACCAGGGCGCCACCCTTGCCGGCCCGGCCCTGGCCGGCGTGCTACTCCAGTACAGCGGCGCCACCGGCATGCTCCTGATCATCGCCGCCTGCTCCCTGCTCGGCGCGGCCCTGGCCCCCCGTCAGCGTCCCGTCTGGCCCCAAGAGGCCCCGGTCCCCGTCGCCCAGGGCCTCAAGATCGGATGGCGGACCCTGCGGTCGCTCCCCGCCCTGGGGTGGTTGTGCGTCGGGCTGGTGCTGTCCAACTGCGCGATCGGCCTCGTGCAGGCCGCCGGCCCCGTCCTGGTCATCAAGCAACTCGGTGGCACGAGCAGCCAGGTCGGCCTCGTCTGGTCGGCCGCCGCCATCGCCTCCCTGGCCATGGTCACCCTCGCCCGCTTCGCGATCGACCGCGCCGGCCTGTGGCCGGTCGGAGCTGCCGCAGCCTCCCTCGCCTCCCTGGCCTGCCTGGCTCTGGCAGCCGCTGACACCTACACCGTCTTCCTGGTCCTGGTGGCGTTGCTGATGGCCGGCGAAGCGGGCATGACCGTGGTGCTGCGCACCCTGCGCGCCCACCTCGTCCCGGCCGAGGTGTTCGGCAGCACCCTCTCGCTGATCATCCTGCTGCTCCTCGCGCCGTTCCCCCTCGCCGGAGCCCTGGTCGCGCTCACACCACCGGACCTGCTCGGCCACGCCATCACCGCCTGCGCCGTCCTGCAGGCCGTCGGGCTGGCCGTGGCCTTCGCGAAACTCCGCACCCATCCGGCCACCCGCCGCCCGCTCCCCGCCTGACCCCTCCCACCCCGCCTGCCATCCCGAACAGGACCACCATGCCCGAGCCCACCGACTCCACCCAGCCGCAGCACCTTCGCCTCCGCCTGCGCGAAGTGGCCGCCCTCGACGACGAGGCGTTCGCCCACTATCTGCAGGAGCGCTTCGAGCACCTGGTGACGGCCGCGATAGCCGATGCCGGCGGCCACCTCCGCCCCGCCCAGCACGACCTGCTCCACGCTCCCACTCGCCTGCACGAACTGCGTGACGCCCTCACCTTCGCCGAGGGCGACCTCCAGGTCGCCGTCGAGCGGATGACCTACCGCCAGGACCCGCGCGCCACCCGTACCGCCCGCCAGCTGAGGCAGGTCCGTACCGCCCGCCACCAAGTCCACCGGGAAACCGCCGCGCTGCGCCGGTCCGAAGACCGCACGCGCGAATCCGAGGAGACTCCTTCGACGGACACGGTCACCACGACCCGGGGCTGGCTCTCGCAGGCGCATCCCGTCCTCTTCGCCCAGCTCCTCGCCCAGGCTCACGTCGCCGCAGGGCTGCCCGCGCGCCCGCTGGCCAAGGACATCTTCGACACTGTCGAGGAAGGCTGGGCCGATGGCTACCTCCCCGCGCCCCGCACAGCGGAGGTTGATCGCCTGCTGTCCATGGGAGCCGTGGCCTTCCGTAGCGCTGTCGCCGATGACGCCCGCGATCAGAACGACCGTGATCCGGCGCTGCGCCACCCGCTGCTGCAGCGGCGCTGGAACTCGGCACTGGAGGAACTGACCAGCCTGACCGTGCCGGTGGCCAGGGCCTCCAGCTCCTCGGCCCTGGGCTCCCTGCCCAACGGGTTCGCCGACATGCCCGAACCCGACGCCTTCAAGGTTCTCAACGCGCGCCGGTTCCTGGTCGCGGCCTGGCAGCGCCGTGCCGAACACAACCGCCTGATCCGCCAGTACGCGATCACGGTGACCGACCGGCGCCGGACCGCTCCCGACCACGATCGACGGCGCCAGGCCATCGACGCGGCCCTCGACCGCCTCGTCGCCGCGCAGCCTGCCGCCGCCGCCCGCATCCTGGCCCGGCTCTGCCCGTACGCCACCGCGGACGGAAGGCTCGAGCCGGACACCTTCACCCCGGCCTTGCGCGCCCGTGCCAAGCGCGAGGTCCTCGCCGACCTCGCCGTCATCCGGAGGCTGGACACCGTGTTGCCCTCCGCGCTCCCTCCCAGGCCGGCCCTCGCCGCCCCGGCTGCCCTGACCGCCGCGCTCTGACCGCACCCCCTTCGTTCGTGGAGACGCCCTTGCCTTCATCCGCCCCCCAGTCCGCCGCCACCGTGGACGGCGACGTCTACGTCACCCCCCGCTACCTCGCCGGATCGCCCGGCTACGGCGATGCCGGCTTCGCCCCCGTCAAGCATTGGCCCCACCATCACCTCGACGAGGGCCCGCACCAACTCGTCGTAACCAGCCCGGACCACCGCATCCGGATCGGTTGGGCCGGAGACGACTACGACCTGTGGACGATCAGCGCCGCGCCCGACGCGGTCTCCGGACCCCAGTGGACCGCGATCGCCAACCAGAACACCCCGCCCGAGCTCGTCGCCGCCCTCACCACCGCCCTCGCCCGGGACTGGGCCGACGGCCAGGACCGCTTCCTTGCGGCCCCGTCGGCGTACTGGGCCGACAGCGTGGCACCGCTGGTCGCAGCCGGCTGGCAGCGCACGGGCGCCGAGGTCGGCATCGTGGAGCTGGCCGCTCCCGACAGCAACGCGGGTGTCTACATCAACCGCTCCCGCCGCGACCTGCCGGACGGGACGGAACTGTGGGCGGGCCCTCCGGGCTGGGGCACCCGCGCGGAGATCACGTTCAGCCCCGGTACGCCCTCTCACCTCATCGCGGCCACCGCGGAGGCGTTCACGGACACAACTCCCGTGGCCCGCTGGCAGCAGGGCCTCGACCGTCAGCTCGCCGCCCTCGCGCAGCTCATGCCCGTCGTACCGCCCCGCCCTCCGGTGCCGACTCCCCGCGATCTCCGCCCCCGCATCGGGGTCCACCCGCCCGCTGCGGTCGGCAGCGTGCCGCGCTGGAGCACCGCCACCACCCCCTCCGCTGCCCTTCCCGCCCGCGGCGCTGTACGCCGCTGACCGACAACGAGGAACCCCTTTGGCCCTGTTCACCGAACAGTTCTTCGCCGACCACCTCACGCTGCCCTACCCCGAGGCCGCCGTCGTCGGCCATGCCTACTACGCCGCCCCCGCCCCAGACCTCCCGCTGCGGCTCCGCATCGACTTCGCCCCCACGATCTACGCCGACCGCTACGACGGGCTGCGACTGCGGATCGTGCACCTCGACAAAGGACCGATCGACACCGCCGTGCTGCGCTTCGCCGACCACGGCGCTTTCGACACCCGAGACCGGCGCCTCGGACACAAGCCCGGCCAGGGCGAGTACGGCACCTTCAACGACTGGAACCACAGCGAGCACCCCCCTTGGGTCGGCATTGGCGTTACCCGGCTGCGGGCCGCGATCGACCAGTACGTACGCCTGTGGATCCCCGGCGCTCCACCGGTACGGACCAGCCAGCCCCCCGCCGCCGCGGCCCGGCAAGTTCGGACCTTTGCCGCCCGGGCGCGGTGACCACCCTCCTGCCGTAGAGCCCCGCCCCTCGGCCGTCATTGGCCCATCGCGCCTACTGACTCACCGTCGACCGCACCCGACTTCCCCTCTCCACCGACAGGACCCTCTCCTCCTTATGCGCCTTCGCCCCGCCCATCCCGCCCACCTGGCCGTCGCCGTCGCCGCCCTCGCGGCAGGCACCCTGCTGCCCGCGACGGCCATGGCCGCCCCGGAAGCCTCCGTGGTGCTGGGCCCCGGCTACACCATCTCCGACTCCGAGGGACACGGCGCCTCCAGCCACATCGGTGCCTACGGCCCGCCCGGATCGGCCGTCCACGGCGACACCGAGACCTACTGCGCCGACCCTGAACGCAAG